>NZ_CP183986.1:0-4800000 GCF_049913235.1 Pseudoduganella sp. R-31 | reverse complement strand
CGGCGAGGCGGGGGAATGCCTGGCCGGACGCAGGCGCAAGATTTAGCCGTTGGCGGTGGTCAGCGCCGTGCCGATCTTGTCGAAGGTCTTATCCAGCTGGGTGCCGATCAGCTTGACGGCAGCGATGATCACGACAGCGATCAGGGCAGCGATCAGGCCGTATTCGATTGCGGTCACGCCTTGTTCGTCGCGGATGAATTTTTGGATGGCTTTCATGATGATTCCTTTCAGGACGTTTAATAACTGCACCAAAGTGTTTGCAGCTTCACGGAACAAGCCCGCTTCACCTGCCTTTTCCAAGCGCTAGAAGCACAATGATGCCGACGACAACTGTCAGTGAGGCTACAAGCACATATTCGTAAAAGGCCCGGCCGTCTTCCTCGGCGATGAAGCTTGCGATTCGTGGCGGCATGAGTCGGTTACGCATTCTGTACTCCGGACATGGTTGTGTTGGCCTTGCCTGGTTCTAGTCTCAGCCGACATGTCTGCCGTGCTGATGAGTTCACTTTAGGCGCATGCGTTTTGACTTCCATCAAACATCTGTCCTTTTCTATGCGTGACAGAAGTCCTTTTTTTCCAGCAGGAATCGGGACATTTGTCCCGGTTCAACGAAGATATATTGGAGGAAATATTTTCGGCACCCCTGCCGGTAGTGGGCGGGGGGCGAGGAGGCGCTACAGGTCGGCCTGGTCGAGCCTGTGCTTGGTGGCAAACACGTAAAGGTCCAGGCGGTTTGACACGCCCAGCTTGTGGTAGATGGCGGTCAAATGGTTGCGCAAAGTGTGCTCGGAAATAAACAACTGTTGCGCCAAAGCCTTGTTAACCGCACCACCACCTGTTGCGATTAAGCTGCAAATGCGTCTTTCCTTGGCAGTGAGCTGGGCGATCTTGTCCAGTTCGGGATCTTGCCGTCGTGTCGATTGCGGATTGCGCATGGCTTCGAACACGCGGCTGAGCATGATGCCATCGAGCCACAGCTCGCCGCCGTGGACTTTCTCGATGGCTTTCAGGACCACCTCGGCCGGCTCGTCCTTGCTGACTACGCCGCGTGCGCCCAGCATCACGGCGCGATCGAGCAACTCGCGGTCGCGCGTGCCCGACAGCACCAGCACGCGCGCGCCGTTGCAGCCGGCCAGCAGGCGCGGCATGATGTCCAGCGAACAGGTGCCGCCCAGGTCGATGTCCAGCAGGATCACGTCGGGCAGCACTTCGGGCGCCATGGCCAGCGCGCTGTCGCAGTCGCGCGCGGTGCCGACCACCAGCATGTTCAGCGCTTCGCTTTCGATCAGCTTGCCCAGGCCCCATAGCAGGGTCTTGTGGTCATCGACCAGCATGATGCGGATTCGTTTGTCGGCTTGCCCCATACTCACCTCACACCGGAATCACAATCTGTACCGCAGTGTTGTTCTGGCGGCCGCGCTGCACGCGCGCTTCGCCGCCCAGCGCGGCGGCGCGTTCAGCGATTGAGCTCGGTGTAAAGTCTAGCACCGGCTGGCCCGAACATTCATTCTCGATGCGCACAGTCAGCTGGCCAGCGGTGCATGCCAGTTCGATATAGCCGTTGCGCGCCGTCGTATGCTTGCAGATATTGCTCATACCCTCGTTGACGATCTGGAACACTTCGGCCGCCAGGCGGTCGCTCATGTGCAATTCACCCTTGGTGTCGACATTGATGTGGACGTCGTAGAACTGGCGCAGCTGCGCGGCCTGGCGGCGCAGGGCAATGAGCAATTCCGGTTCCTTCATTTCCAGCCCGCCGCGCAGGCTCTTGGCGTAGTTGCGCAAGTCGCGCACCACTTGCGAAGTGACGTCGAGCAGGTTGTCCAGGTCGGGCACCAGCGGATTGCCGGGGTCGGCCTTCAGGCGGATGCCAGATACGCCGTGGCGCAGGCCGATATAAGGCTGGATCGTGGTGTCATGCAAGTCGCGGGCGATACGCTCACGCTCACGCAACACCGCTTCCGATGCCATGCGGTCCAGCAGTTCGATATTCTCGATCACGGGGAAGGCCTGGGCTGCGATCTGCAACAGGAACAGCGCGTCCGACTTGTGGAAGTGGTGGCGCTGCGACACCACGATCAGGCGCCCGGAACCGCGCCGCAGCGGCAGCGGCACCGCGATCAGCGACAGCGCGTCGAGCAATTCGGCCAGGGTTTCGCCGGCCTCGGCGTCTTCTTCCACCCAGCGCTGGTGTGCGCTGTCATAGCTCTTGATTTGCAGCCGGCGCCGCAGCCAGGGACCGCGCGGCTGGCGCATCAGCAGGATGGCGTCTTCACCGCATACCAGCAGCGGCGCAGCGGCGTCCGGCGCCAGGTTGCTGGCATGGATCGGACGCCCGGCATTGGCCGAACTGGCCGCGCGCAAGGTCCAGCTTGCCGCGCCGTTGTCGTGCATCAGCAGGATGCAGCTATGGGCGCCGTAGAACTGGCGCGTCTGCTCCAGCACGGAACTGATGGTGCGGTCGACCCCGAAGCGCGGATTGGACATCTGGCTCACCGCATGCAGCAAGGCCATGCGCTGGCGCTGGATCATGGCCATGCCGCCCCAGTGCGCGATCATGTAGCCCAGGGCCAGCAGGAAGGTGGCGCGCAGCATCACCACCGCCATTTCGGCCTGGCTGTGGGTGTACAGGGAGGTCAGCGCAAAGGCCAGCGAGGCGGCCATGGTGATGCGGGCGCCTTCCTCGAAGCCGTGGCTGAAGGCCGAGGTCAGGATGGCGAAGAAAAACAGCAGGAAGTAAAAACTGGCATCGCCGCCGGTAACGTAGACCATCAGCGTGAACCAGCCTACGTCAAGCCAGTACACCAGCTTGCTGCGCACCAGGATCGAGCGGTTGGCCAGCAAGAGCAGGGTTACGCTTTGCAGCAGGTAGGCCAGGAAGACGCCCAGCGACAAGGGGTCGGCGCGGCCGGACGGTTCCACCACGAGGGTAAACAAGCAGGCCACGGCCAATACCAGGCGCATCCAACGCACCATGGAAGCGTCCGAAGTATCCTTCGGCAGGGTCGCATGCAGCAGGCCTTCGTTGATCACGGTGTCTCCGGCGCGTCGTTGTTACCATGCTAAGAGAACCACTTGTCGTTGTCCACAACAAGGTTGTATTTTTGAAACGTTGCCAGGGGCTTGAAATCGGCGCAAACGGCCCCATGTGGGCGATTCCGAAGTTCCGTATAAGACTATTGAGGTAAAAATGGCAGAAAACAAGCAAACCATGGGGTTCCAGGCAGAAGTCAAACAGCTTCTGCAGCTGATGATCCACTCGCTGTACTCGAACAAGGAAATCTTCTTGCGCGAGCTGGTATCGAACGCCTCCGATGCGGCCGACAAGCTGCGTTTTGAAGCGATCAACAACGACGCACTGTACGGCAACGACCACGAACTGAAGATCCGCGTCAGCTTCGACAAGGCAGCGCGCACCATCACCATTTCCGACAACGGCATCGGCATGAGCCGCGACGAGGCGATTTCCCACCTCGGCACCATCGCCAAGTCGGGCACCAAGGAATTCTTCGGCAAGCTGTCCGGCGACCAGCAGAAGGACGCGGCCCTGATCGGCCAGTTCGGCGTCGGCTTCTACTCCGGCTTCATCGTGGCCGACAAGATCACCGTCGAATCGCGCCGCGCCGGGCTGGCGGCGGAAGAAGGCGTGCGCTGGGAATCGGCGGGCGAGGGCGATTACTCGATCGAGCAGATCGAAAAGGCCGGCCGCGGCACCGACATCATCCTGCACCTGCGCGAAGGCGAGGATGAACTGTTGTCGAGCTGGAAACTGAAGTCCATCATCCGCAAGTACTCCGACCACATCTCGCTGCCGATCCAGATGCAGAAGGAAGAGTGGGACGAGGAGAAGAAGGAAACCGTGCTGAAGGACGAGCTGGAAACCATCAACCAGGCCAGCGCCCTGTGGGCCCGCTCCAAGAGCGAGATCACGCAGGAACAGTACGAAGAGTTCTACAAGCACGTGTCGCACGACTTCGGCGCGCCGCTGGCCTACACCCACAACCGCGTGGAAGGCCGCAGCGAATACACCCAGCTGCTGTACATCCCGGCCAAGGCTCCCTTCGACCTGTGGGACCGCAACAAGCGCGGCGGCATCAAGCTGTACGTCAAGCGCGTGTTCATCATGGACGACGCCGAGCAGCTGATGCCGACCTACCTGCGCTTCGTGAAAGGCGTGATCGACTCGGCCGACCTGCCGCTGAACGTATCGCGTGAAATCCTGCAGGAATCGCGCGACGTGAAAGCGATCCGCGAAGGCTCGACCAAGCGCGTGCTGGGCATGCTGGAAGAACTGGCCAACGCCGACGAGCAGGAAAAGAAGGACAAGTACACCACCTTCTGGACCGAATTCGGCCAGGTGCTGAAAGAGGGTATCGGCGAAGACTTCGCCAACAAGGAACGCCTGGCCAAGCTGCTGCGCTTTGCCTCGACCCACAACGACAGCGATGTGCAGGACGTATCGCTGGAAGCCTACGTCGGCCGCATGAAAGAAGGCCAGGACAAGATCTTCTACGTCACCGCCGACAGCTACGCCGCCGCCAAGAACTCGCCGCACCTGGAAATCTTCCGCAAGAAGGGTGTTGAAGTGCTGCTGCTGACCGACCGCGTCGACGAATGGATGCTGTCCTTCCTGAACGACTTCGAAGGCAAGGAACTGCATTCCGTGGCCAAGGGCGGCCTGGACCTGGGCAAGCTGGAAGACGAGGCGGAGAAGAAGGAACACGCCGAGACCGAAACCCAGTACCAGGAACTGGTCGGCAAGATGAAGGAAGCGCTGGCCGACAAGGCCAAGGAAGTGCGCGTCACTTTCCGCCTGACCGATTCGCCAGCCTGCCTGGTGGCCGACGAGCACGAACTGTCGGGCAACCTGCTGCGCATGCTGAAGGCAGCCGGCCAGTCCGCGCCGGAATCCAAGCCTATCCTGGAAATCAACCCGCAGCACCCGCTGGTGACGCGCCTGAAGTATGAAGACGCAAGCGGCGAGAAGTTCAAGGACTGGGCCCACATCCTGTTCGACCAAGCCTTGCTGGCCGAAGGCGGGTCGCTGGCCGACCCGGCCTCCTTCGTCAAGCGCATGAACGAAATGCTGCTGTCGAAGTAAGCTGGCGGAGAAGTGCCTCTTGCGCGCCACAGTGGGTGCTGGCCCAACTGTGGCGCCAAAGCCGCAAGGATTTATATGCTAGTTAGATTTGGTGAGACTTTACCTCCTTGTCAACCGGCATAATCAAAGCAAGCCCGCCTTCGCGAGGATTGCATGACGGAAGTTCGCAAGCAGCGCATTCTCATCGTTGACGACCAGAGCGTCCACACCGTGGCGTTGTGCGACGTATTGCGCCAGTACCAGTTTGATGCCGAAGGCTGTTCCAGCGCCGAGTCAGCGCTGGAGCTCTTGCGCAACCAGTCTTTCGATCTGATGCTGTCGGACCTGAACATGCCGGGGATGGACGGCATCGGCCTGGTCAAGGAAGCCCTGCAGCACGACCCGGACCTGGCCTGCATCATCATGACCGGGGAGGGCAGCATTGCCACCGCCGTGCGCGCGATGCAGGGCGGCGCCCTCGATTACATCGTCAAGCCTTTCAAGGCGTCTTCCTTGCTGCCGGTGCTGGCGCGGGCCCAGGCCACGCGCGCCCTGCGGCTGGCCAACGCCGAGCTGGAACGCCAGCTACGCCAGAACGTGATGGAACTGGCGGAAGCCAATCACCGCCTGGAGCAGGCGCGCACTGCCGCCGAGCATGCCAATGCTGAAAAGTCGCGCTTCCTGTCGAACATGAGCCACGAGCTGCGCACCCCGCTCAACGGCATCCTCGGCTTCGCGCAAATCCTGGCGGCCGACAAGCTGCCGGCCACCCAGCTAGAGAAGCAGCGCTTTGCGCGCAATATCGTGCAGTCCGGCCAGCACCTGCTCAAGCTGGTCAACGAAATCCTCGACCTGGCGCGCATCGAAGCGGGCAAGGTGCCGCTGGCGATGGAAGCAGTGGACCTGCCGACCGTCCTGCAGGAATGCCGCATGATGGTGACGCCGCTGGCCGCCAAGCGCGACATCACCCTGGGTTTCGGCGAAGTGCCGGAGAAGCGCCTGCGCGCCGATCGCACGCGCCTGGTGCAGGTGCTGATCAACCTGCTGTCCAACGCCATCAAGTACAACCACGACCAGGGCCGCGTTGCCGTGGCCTGCACCGCAGCGGAAGGCAGCCGCCTGCGCATTTCCGTCAGCGACACCGGCCCTGGCCTGGAGCCGGAGCAGGTGCAGCACATCTTCCAGCCTTTCCACCGCCTCGGCCGCGACGAGGAGGAGGAGGGCAGCGGCCTTGGCCTTGCGCTCACCCGGCGCGTGGTCGAGGCCATGCAAGGCGCCATCGGCGTCGAGAGCCAGCCGGGCCAGGGCAGCACCTTCTGGGTGGAACTGCCGCTGGCGCCGGAAACTACCCAACAGGTGCAACATGCGTAGCCGAACCATGCAGGTCCTTGCCGTGTTGTTCATCGTGCTGGCGCTGGGCGTGGCCTGGCTGTGGCAGCAGCAGCGGCAGCCGGCGCGGCCGGCGCAGTCGCTGGTGATCGCGGCCAACACCGAATATGTCGGCACCTGTGCCGTGGTGGCCGCCCAGCAACGCGGCTATTTCACCGAACAGGGCTTGCAGGTCAAGGTGCTGCCTTATTCGAGCGGCAAGGCATCGATGCAGGCGGTGGTCGACGGCAAGGCCGATGTCGGCACCGTGGCCGATATCCCGATCGTGTTTGCCGCCATGGACGGTGTGCCGGTCAAGGTGCTGGCGACGTTTTTCCGCACCGGCAAGGACCACGGCATCATCGGCCGCCGCGACCACGGCGTGCTGACCCCGGCCAGCCTGAAGGGCAAGCGCATCGGCGTCACGCAGGGAACCTCGGGCCAGTTTACGCTGGACGTTTTCCTGAACTGGCAACGCATGGATGGCAGCGAAGTCACCATGGTCAACTACAAGCCGGAAGAACTGGGCCAGGCGCTGCAGCGCGGCGATGTCGACGCGGTGGCCGGCTGGGAACCCTTCCTCGGGGCCATGCGCAAGCAGCTCGGCGATACGGCGGTGAGCTTTTCCGGCGAGCAGGCGTACGAGAGCATCTACAACCTGGTTTCGCTGCAGCGCTTTACCGGCGAGCGGGCGGACGTCGTCCCGCGCCTGTTGCAGGCCATCGAGCAGGGCTCGGCCTGGTGCGAAAAGTCGCCGCGGGAGGCGCAGCCCCTGCTGCCGGCAACCGCCAAGCTGAATCGCGATGAAGTGGTGGCGGCCTGGCCGACTTACCACTTCGGCCTGGAGCTGGACCAGTCGCTTTTGCTGGCCTTTGAGGACCGCGCCCGCTGGGCCATCCGCAACCGCCTGGCCAACTCGCGCGAAGTGCCGAATTTCCTCGACAACGTGTACCTGGAAGGATTGGGCGAGGTGCGGCCGACTGCCGTTACCGTCATCCACTAAGCGACCATGAAAATTATCACTCGCCTGAAGTGGGCCCAGTGGCTGTGCGTGGCCGGCGTGACGCTGGCCGTGCTGCTGATGATCGGCGCCACGCGCCAGGTCAGGCAGGAGCTGCAGCGCAACGAGCGTGCCGGGGAGATCGTCAGCGGCGTGGTGGCGCTGCGCTACCTTTCGCTCGAATTTGCGCAAACCCAGGAGCGGCGCTCCCATGTGCAGTGGCAGTTGCGCAAGGATTCCTTGCAAGGGCTGCTGCTGCGCGATGAACTGTTCCGGCAAGCGGAGGAGGCGCAGCTGCTGCACGACCTGCAGGAAAACCTGCCCCTGCTGGCACGGCATTTCTCCGAACTGCTGCTGGTGCGGCAGGAATTGCGCGCCACCCCTGAACGGGCGGAGGTGCTGCACCTGCTGGAAGCGCGGCTGTTCGGCCAGTTGATGTCGCGCACGCAGGACATGATACGGGATGCGGAAGAACTGGCGCGCCGCAGCCGCCAGGGCGTGCTGCAGGCGCAGCAGAATGCTTCCGCCGTGGCGGCCGGGCTTGGCCTGCTGCTGGCGCTGACCGTGCTGGGCGCACTGGCCTTGACGATCCGCAGCGTGGCCCATCCGCTGGAGCGGCTGCGGCGTGGCGCCGAACTGGTGGGCTCGGGCAAGCTGGACTTCCGCATGAACATGAATGCCGTTGACGAAGTGGGGGACCTGGCGCGTGCTTTCGATGCCATGACCGAACGCCTGCGCGCCACCACGGTCTCGCGCGACGAACTGGTTGCCGTCAATGCCGCCCTGCACGACGAGATGGAGGTGCGCCATGGCGCCGAGTTGAAGGTGCAGGCCCAGCTTGGCCGGCTCAGCCTGTTGCACCAGATGACGCGCTCGATCGGCGAGCGGCAGGACTTGCGCAGCATCCTCCAAGTCCTGGTGCGCAACCTGGAAGACCAGTTGCCGGTGGACTTTGCCTGCGTGTTCCTGCTGCAGGAGGGCGTGCTGGAAGCGAGCTGCGTCGGCCTGGGCAATGCCATGCTGCCGGGCGACGCCTCGCTGAAGGAAGGCGCCCAGGTTTCGATCGACAACAATGGCCTGTCGCGCTGCGTGAAGGGGCAACTGGTGTACGAACCGGACATCAGCGGCAGCGAATTCCCGTTCCCGCACCGGCTGGCGCGCGGCGGCCTGAATTCCCTGGTGCTGGCGCCGCTGCAGGCCGAGAGCGTGGTCTTCGGCGTGCTGGCCGTGGCGCGCACCATTCCGAATGCCTTCTCCAGCGGCGAATGCGAATTCCTGCGCCAGTTGAGCGAGCACGCGGCGCTGGCGGCACGCCAGGCGCAGTTGTATGGGGCGCTGCAGCAGGCTTACCACACCCTGCATGCGACGCAGCAGTCGGTCACCCGCGAGGAGCGCTTGCGAGCCCTGGGCCAGATGGCGAGCGGCATCGCGCACGACATCAACAACGCCATCTCGCCGGTAGCGCTGTACACCGAAACCCTGCTGGAAACCGAAACGGGCCTGAGCGCCAGCGGCCGCAGCAACCTGCAGGTGATAGCGCGCGCCATCGACGACGTGGCGGCGACGGTGGCGCGCATGCGCGAGCTGTACCGCCGCCGCGAGCCGCAGATGGAGCTCACCAGCGTCAGCCTGAACGTGCTGGCGCAGCAGGTGGCCGACCTGACGCGGGCGCGCTGGAGCGATATGCCGCAGCAGCGCGGCGTGGTGATCAATATGAAGCTGGAGCTGGCGCCGGGGCTGCCGTCCGTGATGGGCTCCGAGCCGGAAATCCGTGAAGCCCTGACCAACCTGGTGTTCAATGCGGTCGATGCGATGCCGGAAGGCGGCGCCCTGATCCTGCGCACCCGCAGCACCGGCGAGCATGCCATTGTCGACGTGGTGGACAGCGGCGTCGGCATGGACGAGTCGACGCGCCGCCACTGCCTGGACCCGTTCTTCACCACCAAGGGCGAGCGCGGCAGCGGCCTGGGGCTGGCCACCGTCAATTCGATGGCCGAACGCCACAGCGCGGTGGTGCAGGTGGAATCGATGATCGGGCAGGGCACCACCGTGTCGCTGGCCTTCCCGCTGCCGCAGGCGCATCCCGCCATGCCGCCGCTGGAAGCGCCTGCCACGACGGTGGCGGTGGCCGAACCCATGCGCCTGCTGGTGATTGACGACGATCCGGCCGTGCTGGCGTCCATGACCACCATCCTGCAGCGCGACGGCCACACGGTGGTGGCGGCCAATGGCGGCGCCGCCGGCATCGAGCAATTCCGCGCTTCGATGGAATCCAGCCAGCCTTTCGACGCGGTATTCAGCGACCTTGGCATGCCGCACGTCGATGGCCGCAAGGTGGCCGGCTGCATCAAGGAGCTGTCGCCGGCCACGCCGGTGATCCTGGTTACCGGCTGGGGCCAGCGCCTGATTCCGGAGGGCGACGTGGACGCCAAGCCGGCCAGCGTCGATGAAGTGCTGAGCAAGCCGCCGCGCGTGCGCGAATTGCGCGAAGTGCTGCTGAAAGTGCACAAGGTCGGCTATAGTCCTGCATCATGAATGATCCAATCGACTTTGCCGCGCACCGTGCGCGGTTGTTTGCCATCGCCTATCGCATGCTGGGCGTGCGCGCCGATGCAGAAGACGTGGTGCAGGATGCCTGGATTCGTTGGCAGGGCGCCGATACCAGCGGCGTGCAATCGGCCGAGGCCTGGCTGGTGACGGTGGTGACCCGCCTTTCCATCGACCGCCTGCGCGCCGCCATTGCCGAACGCGAAGCCTACGAGGGCCTGTGGCTGCCGGAACCGCTGGTGGCAGTCGACGAGGAGACGCCGGAGGCGCAGGCCGAGCGGGCCAGCGACCTGTCGCTGGCCTATATGTGGCTGCTGCAGCGGCTAGGTCCCGAGGAGCGCGCCGCCTTCCTGCTGCGCCAGGTGTTCGATTACGACTACAACGAGGTGGCCGAGCAGCTTGGCAAGTCGGAAGCGGCGTGCCGCCAGATGGTGAGCCGCGCCGGCGACCGTGTGCAGCAAGGCCAGTCGCGCTTTGATATCCCGGCCGACACCCACCGCCAGCTCTTGCAGCGTTTCGTGGAGGCCTCGGCCAGCGGCGACAAGGCGGCGGTCCGCGCCCTGCTGGCGGAAGACCTGGAACTGGTGGGCGATGGCGGCGGCAAGGTCAAGTCCTTCGGCATCGTCATCACCGATCCGGACAAGATCGCTGCGCTGTACGCCGGCATGCACAAGCTGGGCGCCATCGAATACCGCGCTGCCATGGTCAACGGCGAGCCGGGCTTGCTGCGCTTCGTGGACGGCAAGCTGGAATCGGCGCAGGGCTTTGCCACCGACGGCCAGCGCATCACCGGCATCTATGTGGTGCGCAACCCCGATAAACTGGCGCACATCGTTAACTGAGGTTGGCTGGCACGCAAGCAGAGGAGGCCCTGACATGTTGAGCGAAACCCGCGAGCGCGGCATGCAAATCGGGCAGGCGGACCTGCTGCGCGCCATGCAGTACCTGCCGGTTGGCATGTCCATCATCGACCGCGACCTGCAGTTCAGGTTCTGGAACGAGACGTTTTGCCAATGCCTGGATTTCCCCGATAGCCTGATGCAGCCTGGCGTGCTGCTGGAGGATCTGTTCCGCTTCAACGCCCTGCGCGGGGAATTCGGGCCCGGCGATCCGGAGGCCCAGGTGCGCGAGCGCATCAACCTGGCGCGCCAGTTCGTGCCGCACCGTTTCCGGCGCACGCGCGCCAATGGCACGGTCCTGCAAGTGACCGGCCGCCCCATGAGCGATGAACAGGGGCGGGTCATGGGTTTCGTCACCATCTATGAGGACGTCACCACCGAGGCGCGCCAGCAGCAGGAGCTGGAGCAGGCGCACCGGAAGCTGCTGTCGGCCTATGAAGACCTGCGGCTCGCCCAATTGGACAATAGCGCGCTGGAAAAGGACCGCTCCAAATACTACCAGCTGGCAGTGCGCGACGCCGTGACGGGCCTGTACACGCGCCATTACATGGAAGATGCCGCGGCCCGCCTGCTGCAGCAGCACGAGCGCGATCCGGCCGAACGTGTTGGCCTGCTGGTGTTCGACATCGACCGTTTCAAGCAAATCAATGACAATTTCGGCCACCTGGCCGGCGACGTGGTGCTGCAACGCATCGGCGGAGTCTTGAACAGCCATACGCGCCGCATCGACATCGCGGTACGCAATGGCGGCGACGAGTTTGCCGTCTTCCTGCCCAAGCTCGACCTCGAACACAGCCTGCAGTTTGCCGAGCGGGTGCGCAGCGAAGTGCGCGCCCAGCGTTTCGACGGCGCCCTGTCGGGGATCGAACTCTCCATCAGCGCCGGCGTGGCCGCGCACCAGCCGGGTGAGACGCTGGGCGAACTCCTGCAGCGGGCCGATGCCGCCCTGTATGCGGCCAAGCGGGCCGGCCGCGACCGGGTGTGCACCTTCCCCGCCCAGCCTGGAAAAAATTTTTAGCCGGGCTGTCACAAACCGGCAGGCTGCTCCGTCTAATGGTTGAGAAGGCCGCACAGCGTGGCCTTTACCATCAGACCGAAAGGATTTTCCATGAGCACCCTGCGTTACAACTACTTCCAACTGTCCCAGAAATCGTTCCAGAACCTGCTGGCGCTGTCGAATGGCCTGAACCGTGAACTGCTGGGCAAGAAGCTGGTGGACCTGGTCCTGCTGCGCGTATCGCAAATCAATGGCTGCGGCTTTTGCATCGACATGCATTACCAGGACTTGCTGAAGATGGACGTCGACCCGCGCCATGTGAATGCGGTGGCGGGCTGGCGCGAGGCGCCATTCTTCAGCGAGCGCGAACGCGCTGCGCTGGAATGGTCGGAGTTGATCAATGCAATTCCAGTCCGCGATCCCGACGACGCAGCTTTCGCCCGTGTCAAGGAGCATTTCTCCGACGAAGAGATCGCGGAACTGGGCTTCGTGGTTGCGGTCATCCGTTCCTGGAACATGCTGAACGTGGCGTCACGCAACCCGATTCCTCGCTAGTTTTCCCGCTTGCGCAGTAACAGCAAGGGCAGGCCGGCCAGCAGCATGAGGATCTGTGCCGGCTCGGGAATCGGCGCCGCCAGGAAGCCGCGGATTTCACCGCTCGGGTAGACGTTCGAGTGGATGTTGAAATACGCGGCGCCGGCATTGAGCCCGGCCAGCAGTGCGGCCTCGGCGCCGGCCGTGGTGCCGCCGTTATTGGCCAGGAAGGTCGGGTTCCAGAACGATTCCTGCGACGTGCTGAAGAACGAGGCATAACTGCCGCTGGTTTCGTTCTCAGGGAAGCCGGTCAGGGTCGGCAGCATGGTGGCGACACCGGCGGTGCCGTCACCGGCCACGGCGGTGCAGCAATGGATGTGGGCAGCACCGCTCAGGCCTTCCAGGTCGGTAAAGCTGGCTGCAATGGTCATGTAGTGGTTGTCGATATCGAACAGCACGGTCACATCGCCCGTGGCTGCCGATGCGTTTGGCGGGGATTCCGCCGCGCCGCTGAGTGAGGCGTTGAAGACAAGTGGATCAGCTTGCGCTGCTCCGCAAGCGGCAATCAAGGCCAGCGTCGCCAGCCCCTTTTTCAGATGAGTTCCCATTCGGTGGCTCCTCAAAGTTCGCGAGCCCGCGATAACGGTTCCCCCCGTGGTATGGCAAGCAGGCGCGCAGTACAGCGCGCTTATTGTCGCTGCAAGCGCGCCTTGGGCGGCGCACGCTTAGCGCCATCACTTCACATTTTTCATCAGGAAAGTGGATTGGCCGCAGCTCTTCTGCGAGTAGGCGATCGCTTCTTGCGAGCAGCTGCGCGATTTGCCGTCCTTGCTGAAACATGCGCGTGCTTCGCGCAGGAAACGGCCGCCGGAGCCGCAGACGGGCAGCACGGCGTCTTTGGCCAGCCATGGATTGGCCTGGTGGAATTTGGCCTCGAACTGGCCGGGCGTGACGCGCACCGGCTGCTGCGGGCGCGCGAAATCGGCCGGGATCTTCAGGCTGTCGCGCAGCCTGGCGCTCAACGCCAGGTAATCCTGGGGTTGCAGGCCGGAGCAGGAACCGTGTTTGTTCCATTCATGGAACAGCAGTTTGGGCGAAGGGTAGAGCGACTCGTATTGCTCGCGCAGGCTGTTCGAAATCCTGACGCGGCCGCAGCTTTCGGGATAGCCGCGCTCGAATTGCGGCCACAGGCCGTGCAGCACAAAGCCGAGCTGGCGGCCGGTGGCGCACTGCACCGGGTCGCCGCCGCCACGGCCGGCGCAATACTCGGGCGACCAGGACAGCGACATCACGTAGTAATCGAAAACACCGGGGCGGTCGTCGCGTGCCATTGCCGGCAGCGCACACGCCGCGGCCAGCAAGGCAGCGAGCAAGCGTTTCACAAAGCGGTCCTTAAAGCGAACAATTCCGGGAACAGTACCACATCGAGCATCTTCCTGAGATAGGACACGCCGGCCGTGCCGCCCGTGCCGGTCTTGAAGCCGATCACCCGTTCGACCGTGGTGACATGGCGGAAGCGCCAGAAGCGGAAGGCGGTCTCCATGTCGACCAGCTTTTCCGCCAGCTCGTACAGGGCCCAGTATCGTGTGGTGTCGCGATATACCTCGAGCCAGGCTTTCTGTACCGACTCGTTGGCCACGGTCGGCTGGGTCCAGTCGCCGTCCAGCCGCCCGGCGTCGATCTGCAGGCCATTGCGCGCCAGCAGGCGGATCGCTTCGTCGTACAGCGACGGCGCATGCAGCGCCGCGTCGAGCAGGGCATGCGCTTCCGGCGCCTGCTGGTGCACCGCCAGCATGTTCGCGTTTTTGTTGCCGAGGATGAATTCGATTTCGCGGTACTGGTGTGACTGGAAGCCGGACGAGGAGGCCAGGTAAGGGCGAATCGCGGTGTATTCGGGCGGGGTCATGGTGGCCAGCACGTCCCAGGCGTGCACCAGCTGGTCCATGATGCGCGCCACGCGGGCCAGCATCTTGAAGGCCGGCGGCAGGTCGTCGCGGCGTATATGGTCGACCACGGCGTGCAGCTCGTGCAGCATCAGCTTCATCCACAATTCGCTGGTCTGGTGCTGCACGATGAACAGCATCTCATTGTGGTTGGGCGACAGCGGGTGCTGCGCGTTCAGGATCTTTTCCAGGCCCAGGTAGTCGCCATAGCTCATGGACTTGGAGAAGTCCATTTGCGCCCCGTGCCAGGCGGCATCTTTCTTTTCTTCGGTCATATTGTGTCGTGTCTCAGGTGACGGCGCCGCGGGCGACAGTGATGTCGTAGGCCTTATCGTCCAGGATCTGCTTCAGGATTTCCACAGCATCCCACACGTCGGCAAAGCTGGTGTATAGCGGCGTGAAGCCGAAGCGCATGATTTCCGGCTCGCGGTAATCGCCGATCACGCCGCGCGCGATCAGGGCCTGCATCACCGCGTAGCCGTGCGGGTGGGTGAAGCTGACCTGGGAGCCGCGCCGCACATGCTCGCGCGGCGTGACCAGGCCCAGTGGATGGTTGGGGCAGCGCTGCTTCACCAGGGCGATGAACAGGTCGGTCAGGGCCAGCGACTTGGCGCGCACCGCATCCATGGTGGTTTGCGCGAAGACGTCCAGGCCGCATTCCACCATGGCCAGCGAGGTCACCGGCTGGGTGCCGCACAGCGCGCGGCCAATGCCCTTGGTCGGCGCGAAGTCGGGTGCCATGGCGAACGGATTGGCGTGGCCCCACCAGCCGGACAGCGGGTGGCTGAATTTGTCCTGGTTGCACTCGGGGACCCAGATGAAGGCCGGCGAGCCCGGGCCGCCGTTCAGGTATTTATAAGTGCAGCCGACGGCGAAGTCGGCGCCATCGGCGTGCAGGTCGAGCGGTACCGCGCCGACTGAGTGGCACAGGTCCCACACGACCATTGCGCCATGCTGGTGGGCGAGGGCGCTGGTGGCGGCCATGTCGTGCTGGTAGCCGGTGCGGTAGTTCACGTGGGTCAGCATGACCACGGCGACGTCGGCGGTGATGGCGGCAGGAAGCTGGTCCGGACTGTCGACCAGGCGCACTTCATAGCCGCGGTCGAGCCAGGACGTCAGGCCCTGGGCCATATAGATATCGGTCGGAAAATTCGAGCGCTCGCTGATGATGATCTTGCGGCCGGTATGCGCCTGCGCGTGCAGGGCGGCGGCCAGGGCTTTGAACAGGTTGATCGAGGTGGTGTCGGTAACCACCACTTCACCGGCCTTGGCGCCGACCAGCGGGGCCAGCTTGTCGCCCAAGCGCTTCGGCATGTCGAACCAGCCGGCGGTGTTCCAGCTGGTGATCAGGTCCTTGCCCCATTCCTTGGCGATCACTTCGGTGGCGCGGGTGAGGGCGGCTTTGGGACGCGCGCCCAGGGAGTTGCCATCCAGGTAGATCACGCCGGCAGGCAGGTCGAACTGCTCGCGCAGGGGCGCCAGGGTGTCCGCGGCGTCGCGCGCCAGGCAGTCGGAACGGGAAATCATGAGGGCATTTTCCTTGAGACTTAAACAAAGTGAGATTGTAGCAACCTTTTCTTGGCCAAAACCGGTAAACCGGTGTCAGACCCGCAGGGTCTGACACCGATACGCGGCGGCCGCCAACCGGTTTGGTTGGCTAAGCCATTGATTTCAAAGGAACCAAAAAATTTTCAAAATTTTTTTCAAAAAAAACCTAAAGTTCCCCAAACCCCTGCCGTTACCGTTTATAGAAGCCCGGTAAAAGGCTTGCTGTTCGGCATTTTGGAATGAGTGAAAAAATCTTAAAATTTTTTGCTCGGAACCCTAAAGTTCTCCAAAACCCTGCCGTTACCAGTTCAGATGTCGCAAAAAAGCACCACGCCGACATCGCATTTTTACCTTCGGCTCCTGCGTTTTGAGCGAGACCGAACGCCCCGCAAACCCACGCCAATACTGGCGTTGTCCCTCTATGGGCAGCCCTCTGTAGGACAAAATCCTACGGGGCGACTTCGTCTATTCCCGACCCAAAATACAGAGTGCCGCCTCTTTGCGCTTTATCGCGTCTCCAGCAGAATGTATCTCAACAGCAACGAAAATTGCGTTGCAAGCTGAAACTGACTGGAGATGGACATGACCGCAAACGACATGATGGCTGAAATCCGCGATGCGAACCTGAGCTACCTGATGCTGGCGCAGCAGATGATCCGCGCCGACAAAGTCACCGCGATCTTCCGCCTGGGCATTTCCGCCGACATCGCTGACCTGATCGAAGGCATGAGCAATGCCCAGATCCTGAAGCTGGCTGGCGGCAACATGATGCTGGCTCGCTTCCGCTTCGACGACAGCGCCATTCTCGGCATGCTGACCAACTACAACAAGGACCGTTCCCTGGCCCAGTCCCACGCCGCCATCCTGATGGCCGGCCAGGCTGTTGAAGAAATCGCTTAAGGAGCGACGCCATGAGCAAGAAGAGTGTGGTGACCGAAGCGCAGGAAATCCAGCTGGCCATCGAGCTGATCAACCTGGGGGCCCGCCTGCAACTGCTGGAAACCGAAGTGTCGCTGTCGCGCGAACGCCTGCTCAAGCTGTACAAGGAGCTGAAGGGCGTGTCGCCGCCGAAGGGCATGCTGCCTTTCTCGACCGACTGGTTCCTGACCTGGCAGCCGAACATCCACTCGTCGCTGTTCATGAACATCCATAACTTCCTGGTCGAGCACGCGGGCGCCACCGGCATCCATGCCGTGATGAAGGCTTACCAGCTCTACCTGGAGCAGATGCCGCCGGCTGCCGGCGAAGAGCCGCTGCTCTCGCTGACCCGCGCCTGGACCCTGGTCAAGTTCGCAGGCAGCAATATGCTGCAGCTCAAGCCCTGCACTTGCTGCAAAGGCAAGTTCGTAGTCGACGCCATGGACCTGAACCGCGACTACAAGTGCGGCCTGTGCCATATGCCTTCGCGTGCCGGCAAGACCCGCAAGGCCAAGGATGCTGCCGAAGCGGTCGCTGCTTGATTGGGATGGTGTCAGACCCCGTGGGTCTGACAACGGGTTGCCGGTTTAGGTTTCGGTGCATACGCACACAAAACCGGTAAACCAGTGCCTGACCCGCAGGGTCAGGCACTGCAGTGCCAACGATGCTGGCCCGGGTATACTCCTGCAATGAATTTTAGAGTTCCAGCCTTCCAGGCGCTGCTGGTCCAGGCCGGCGCGCTGCTGCCGTGCGCCGCGCTGGCGGTTGCCCTTGATGCGCTCGGCCATGGGTTGACCTTGCTGCAAGCCGCGCTGCTGCAAGGTTTGCTGGCTGCCGGCATCAGCTGGAAGCTTGGCCTGGCGCGGTGGTGGCTGCCGATCCAGCTTCTATTTCCCGTCGCCCTGCTGGCCGGGCTCGCGCTGCAGCTGCCGCCCTGGCTGGCTGCCGCTGCCTTTCTTCTCTTGCTGGGCTGGTATTGGTCCACCTATCGCACCCAGGTCCCTTACTATCCATCGAATCCGGCAGTGTGGCGCGCCGTGCTGGCTGAGCTGCCGCAGGGCAGGGTGCTGCGCATGATCGATATCGGTAGCGGCCTCGGCGGCTTCGCCTTGCACCTGGCCGTTGCGCGGCCCGAATCGGAAGTTGTGGGAATTGAACTGGCGCCGGTGCCGTGGCTGGTGTCGCGTTTGCGGGCCGCGTTGTCCGGCAGCCGCGCGCGCTTCGTGCGTGGCGACTATGAACAGTTAAACTTTGCAAAATACGACCTGGTGTTCGCTTACCTGTCGCCGGCCGCCATGCCGGCCTTGTGGCGCAAGGCCCAGCGGGAGATGCGGGCCGGTAGTTTGCTTGCCAGTTATGAATTTGAAATTCCAGCTGCAAACGGCATCAAGACCATTCGCACCACAGAGGGTGGTCCGCTCCTTTATATAAGAGCATTTTAGAGGCAGTTTTCCTTGCCGCAGAGGCGTCTTCACGTTATTGTAGTTCCACTGTGGAATATTATTGCTTTTAACTAGCTATCGGGGAGTTCGCGCGCTTGTTAGTCATTGTCGGTTACCTCATCGTCCTTGGCTCCGTTTTTGGTGGTTTCGCGCTGTCCGGCGGCCATCTGGCGGCCCTGTTCCAACCTCTGGAACTGCTGATGATTGGCGGCGCTGCTGCGGGCGCTTTCTTTGTTGGCAATAACGGCAAGTCCATCAAGGCTACGCTGGCCGCGCTGCCGACGCTGTTCAAGGGTTCGCGCTATACCAAGGACTTGTACATGGAGCTGATGTCGCTCCTGTTCGACGTGTTGTCCAAGGTGCGCAAGGAAGGCCTGATGTCGATTGAAGGCGATATCGACAAGCCGGAAGACAGCCCGCTGTTCAGCAAATACCCGGCAGTGCTGGAAGACCACCATATCATCGAGTTCATGACCGACTATCTGCGCCTGATGGTGTCGGGGAATATGGATGCTTTCCAGATCGAGAACCTGATGGACAACGAGATCGACACCCACCACCAGGAGGGCCATGTGCCGGCCCATTGCATCGCCAAGCTGGGCGACGGCCTGCCGGCATTCGGTATCGTGGCGGCGGTGATGGGCGTGGTGCACACAATGGAATCGGTGGGCATCCCGCCGTCCGAACTGGGCATGCTGATCGCGCACGCGCTGGTCGGTACTTTCCTCGGTATCTTGCTGGCCTACGGTTTCGTCGGCCCGCTGGCCAGCCTGCTGGAGCAGAAGCTGGAAGAGTCGACCAAGATGTTCCAGTGCGTAAAGGTCACGCTGCTGGCCAGCCTGAATGGTTATGCCCCGGCCCTGGCTGTGGAATTTGGCCGCAAGGTACTGTACTCTACCGAGCGCCCAAGCTTCTCCGAGCTGGAAGAACATATCAAGAAATCGAAGTCGAAGTAATGGAAGCGAGGACCTGCCATGGCTGAAGAAGGCCTGCGGCCCATTGTCGTCAAGAAGATCAAGAAAGGCGGTGGCGGCCACCACGGCGGCGCCTGGAAGATCGCTTACGCCGACTTCGTGACGGCGATGATGGCGTTCTTCCTGCTGATGTGGCTGCTCGGCTCGACGACCAAGGGCGACCTGAACGGTATTTCCGAATACTTCAAGACGCCGCTGAAGGTCGCCATGCAGGGCGGCTCGGGCAGCGGCGACAGTTCCTCGGTGATCCAGGGCGGCGGCTCGGACCTGTCGCGCCGTACCGGCCAGGTCAAGATGACCGACGATCCGGCCCAGAGCAAGACTTACAACCTGGATGCCGCCAAGAAGGCGCTCGAGGCGGAAGAGCGTTCGCGCCTGCAGGCCTTGCGTGCCCGTATCGAAATGACCATCGATACCAACGCCGAGCTCAAGAAGTTCAAAGAGCAACTGTTGCTGGACTTCACCAGCGAAGGCTTGCGCATCCAGATCGTCGACTTGCAGAACCGCCCCATGTTCAATGCCGGCAAGGCCGACTTGCAGCCGTATGCGCGCGAGATCCTGGAAGCCATCGCGCCGGCCCTGAACGACGTGCCGAACAAGATCGGCCTGTCCGGCCACACCGACTCCACGCCGTATTTCACCGAAACGGGGTACAGTAACTGGGAACTGTCGGCCGACCGTGCCAATGCCTCGCGCCGCGCGCTGCTGCATGGCGGACTGGCCGACAATAAGATCCTGCGCGTGGTGGGGCTGGCCAGCGCCGCCCACCTGGACCGCGCCGATCCTTTCAACCCGATCAATCGCCGCATCAGCATCATTGTGATGAACAAGAGGACCGAGGAGAATGTGCTGCGTGACGGCGGCAAATTGCAAGTCGGCCTCGATACCGAAGCTACGCAAGCCGCGGCGGCAGCGGCACCGGCAGCGGCAGCGCCGGCGGGGAAGAAATAGGGGCTTTATGACAAGAAAGAAAATCCTTGGCTCGCATGTGAAACGGCTGCTGTCCGGCGTGTCGGACCATGGCCGGCGCCACCTGACCGAAGTCGAGACCGACCTGCTGCAGACCAACCTGCTGCTGGAGGAGGCGATCGACAAGCTGACGCGCAACTTCATGGCGATCCATGAGGCGGTGAGCGCGCAGCAGACGACCATCGAGCTGCTGCTGCAAGGCGGCGATCCTTCGGCGGAAGACAAGGCGCGCCTGAAGGAAATGAACGAACAGGTAAGCGGCTACGTCAATGCAGCCATTACCAGCATGCAGTTCCAGGACATGACCAGCCAGCTGATCGACCGCACCCTGAAGCGTGTCACCGGCTTGCGCGAATTCCTTGGAACGCTGGGTGCGCACGGCGCCGAAGTGGTGCCGGAATCGGGCAGCGACGAGATCGTGGACCTGCTTAGCAAGGTCAGCATGGCGCTGGCGATCCAGAGCCTGGAGCTGCGCAGCGTGCTGCGCAAGGCAGTCAGCCAGAAGCACCTGGAAAGCGGCGACATCGAACTGTTCTGAATATAGATACGAATACAAAAATTTAACCAAGTGAGAAAAAAAGATGGCTAAAACAATTCTTGCAGTCGACGACTCCTCCTCGCTGCGCCAGATGGTGGCATTCAGCCTGAAGGCAGCGGGCTACCAGGTGGTGGAAGCAGTCGACGGACAGGATGGCCTGGAAAAGGCCAAGCTGCAAACCGTGGACCTGGTGCTGACCGACCAGAACATGCCGCGCATGGATGGCCTGCAACTGATCAAGCTGCTGCGCGAGCAGCCGTCCTATGCCAAGGTTCCCATCCTGATGCTGACCACCGAATCGTCCGACGAAATGAAGGCCAAGGGCCGCGCCGCCGGCGCGAATGGCTGGCTGGTCAAGCCTTTCGACCCGCAACGCTTGATTGAGGTAGTGAAGAAGGTCATTGGCTAATTAAGGGGTGTGGCATGACCATCGATATTAGCCAGTTCTACCAGGTCTTCTTCGATGAAGCGGAAGAACTGCTGGCTGAAATGGAGCGTCTGCTGCTGGGCGTGGACGTCGAGTCGCCCAGCGAAGAGGACTTGAACGCGATTTTCCGTACCGCGCACTCGGTGAAGGGCGGCGCGTCGACGTTCGGCGTGACCGACATGACCGAAGTCACGCACGTGCTGGAGACGCTGCTGGACCGCATCCGCAAGGGCGAGATGGCCTTGACGTCGACCCACGTCGACGCCTTCCTGGCCGCCAAGGACATCCTGAAGATGCAGCTGGACGGCCACCGCCTCGGCACGGCTGTCGACCAGGAAGCCGTGGGCGACGTGCGCATGATGCTGCAGGAGCTGGCGCAGGACGTGCACATCGAGGCGATGGCGCCGGTGGCGCCGGCCTTCAATGCGCAGGAATCGCAGGCGGTGGACCATAGCGGCGGCAAGCGCTTCCGCCTTGAACTGCCGCCGATGGTGCACCGGGAAGTGGAGGCGCTGGCAGCCGAACTTGGCCTGATGGGCCATGTGGAGCTGACGCCGCTCGATGCCGAGCGCCATGCCATGATCGTCACCACCCACGAATCGCTGGACGATATTGTCGCCATCTGCTCCTTCGTGATCGATGCCGACCAGATGAAGGTCAGCGAGCTGCCGGCCCTGAGCCCGACCCAGTCGGCGCGCGAGCAGGCCGAACGCGAACGCAAGGAGGCGGAGCAGGGCTACGGTTTCTTCGACCCGCTGCCGGCTGCAGGCGCCGCCGCGCCGTCGGCCGAAGGCGAAGGCTATGGCTTCTTCCAGCCGCTCGATGAAATCCGCTCCAACGCCTCCGGCGCCGCCGACGACGCGCGCGGCTATGGCTTCTTCCAGCCGCTGGAAGTGATCCGCGCCCAGGCCGGCATCAAGGATGCCCCGGCCGAAGCGGCCAAGCCGAGCGAAGAACAGGAAAAGAAAGCCGCCCGTAAGGAAGCGGAAAAGCAGGCCCACGCGCCGGCCGGCGGCGAATCGTCCTCGATCCGCGTGTCGGTGGAAAAGGTCGACCAGCTGATCAACCTGGTCGGCGAACTGGTGATCACGCAAGCGATGATCGAGCAGCGCGCCGGCTCGCTGGATCCGGTGCTGCATGAAAAACTGATGAGCGGCATTTCCCAGCTCACCCGCAACACGCGCGACCTGCAGGAATCGGTGATGTCGATCCGCATGATGCCGATGGACTTCGTGTTCTCGCGCTTCCCGCGCATGGTGCGCGACCTGGCCACCAAGCTTGGCAAGAAAGTGGAATTCGTCACCAGCGGCGCCGCCACGGAACTGGACAAGGGCCTGATCGAACGCATCGTCGACCCGCTGACCCACCTGGTGCGCAACTCGATCGACCACGGCATTGAAATGCCGGACGTGCGCAAGGCGGCCGGCAAGTCCGAGACGGGACGCCTGTTCCTGTCCGCCTCGCACCAGGGCGGCAGCATCATCATTGAAGTGTCGGACGATGGCGGCGGTTTGAACCGCGATAAGATCCTGGCAAAAGCCCGCCAGAACGGCTTGCCGCTGTCCGATAACATGAGCGACGCCGACGTGTGGCAGCTGATCTTCGCGCCGGGCTTCTCGACCGCAGAAACCGTGACCGACGTGTCGGGCCGCGGCGTCGGCATGGACGTGGTCAAGCGCAATATCACCGCCATGGGCGGTACCGTCGACATCCGCTCGGCCAAGGGCTTCGGCACCACCATCTCGATTTCCCTGCCGCTGACGCTGGCCATCCTGGACGGCATGCTGATCCAGACAGGCGACGAGGTGTACATCCTGCCGCTCGGCTTCGTGCTCGAATCGCTGCAGCCGGCGCCGGAAGACGTGAAGGAAATCAGCGGCAAGGGCCGCGTCATCAAGGTGCGCGGCGAATACCTGCCCCTGATCCCGCTGTACCAGATTTTCGACATTGCACCGCGCTTTACCGATCCGACCCAGGGCATCCTGGTGATCGTGGAAACCGAAGGCAAGAAAGCCTGCCTGTTCGTGGACGAACTGGTGGGGCAGCAGCAGGTCGTGGTCAAGAACCTGGAATCGAATTACCGCAAGGTGACCGGAATTTCCGGTGCCACCATCCTCGGCGACGGAGGCGTGTCGCTGATCCTGGACGTGACGGCGCTGGTCCGTTCGTCGCGCCAGCTGGTTGACGAATCAAACTTTGTGAAGGAAGAACCATGAACGACGCAGCAAGCGCCGGTACAGCCGTCCAGGAGTTCCTGGCTTTCAAGCTGGGCTCCGAAGAATACGGCATCGATATCCTGAAAGTGCAGGAGATCCGCGGCTACGAAGCGGTGACCCGCATCGCCAATGCGCCCGAGTTCATCAAGGGCGTGATCAACCTGCGCGGCATCATCATTCCGGTGGTGGACATGCGCATCAAATTCAAGCTGGGCGAGCCTGTGTACGACCAGTTCACCGTGGTCATCATCCTGAACATCAATGGCCGCGTGGTAGGCATGGTGGTCGATTCGGTATCGGACGTGACGTCGCTGACGGAAGAACAGATCAAGCCTGCGCCGGACATGGGCACCGCCTTCAGCTCGGAATACATGATCGGCCTGGGCACTATCGACGAGCGCATGCTGATCCTGGTCGACATCCAGCGCCTGATGTCCAGCCCTGAAATGGGCTTGAGCGAAAAGCTCGCGGCGTAAAGCATAAAAATACAGATCCAAAAGGACACGAGGGGAGAGAGAAAAATGAATGTGCGCGAATACAAGATAGGGACACGGCTTGGTTTCGGTTTCGGGATCATTTTGCTGATCCTGGTGGGCACCGTGCTGCTGACCAATGTGCTGAACTACCGTAACAAGTCGGCCCTGATGACGGGCCTGGACCTGGCCGGCGCCAAGGAATCGCAGGCGCAGTCGATGAAGAGCGCGATGCTGGAAACCGGCATCGCCATGCGCAATATCGGCCTGCAGTCGGACGTCAGCCTGATGCAGAAGGAAGAGGAGAAGGTCAAGGCCAACCGCGCCCGCTACGATGCGGCGCGCACCAAGCTGCAAAGCCTGGGCCTGAACGACGCCGAGAAGAAGGTGGTGAACGACATCTCCGCCTTGCAGACCGACGTCGACGCAGCCTTCAAGGAAGCCATGGGCCAGATCATGGCCTTCAACGCCGAAGGCGCGGCGAAAGTGATTGCCGGCCGCATCGACCCGCTGCAGCAGCAGACCCTGGCCTCGCTGAACAAGCTGGTGGACCTGCAGCAGGCGGCGGTTGCCGACTTCAAGGAAAGCTCCAACAAGGCCGACCGCAACCTGACGATGTGGATGGTGGTGCTGGCGGCGGTGGCCGTTGGCGTGGGCATCCTGTGCGCACTGGTGATTACCAAGTCCATTACCCGTCCGCTGTCGGGCGCGGTGGAAGTGGCGCAGAAGGTGGCCGCCGGCGAACTGACTTCGCAAGTGACGGTGGAAGGCAAGGATGAAACCTCGGAACTGCTGCAGGCGCTGAAGGACATGAACGAAAGCCTGGCCAAGACGGTTGGCCAGGTGCGCGCTTCGACCGAAACCATCACAACCGCCTCGCAGGAAATCGCGACCGGCAATGCCGACCTGTCGGCCCGCACCGAATCGCAGGCCTCCTCGCTGGAGGAAACCGCGGCATCGATGGAAAACCTGACTTCCACCGTGAAGCAGAACGCCGACAATGCACGCCAGGCCAACCAGCTGGCGGTGTCGGCATCGTCGGTGGCGGAGAAGGGCGGCCAGGTGGTGTCGCAGGTGGTCGACACCATGGGCTCGATCAAGCAATCGTCGACCAAGATCGTGGACATCATCGGCGTGATCGACGGCATTGCGTTCCAGACCAATATCCTGGCGCTGAACGCCGCCGTGGAAGCGGCGCGCGCCGGCGAACAGGGCCGCGGCTTTGCCGTGGTGGCATCGGAAGTGCGCAACCTGGCGCAACGCTCGGCCGCGGCAGCCAAGGAAATCAAGGCCCTGATCGACGACTCGGTCGACAAGGTCGACGCGGGCGGCCGCCTGGTCGATGAAGCCGGCCAGACCATGGGCCTGATCGTGACCTCGATCAAGCAGGTGGCCGACATCATGGGCGAGATCACCGCCGCCACCCTGGAGCAGAGCCACGGCATCGAGGAAGTCAATGCCGCCATCGGCCAGATGGACGAAATGACGCAGCAGAATGCCGCGCTGGTGGAAGAAGCGGCCGCCGCCGCCGAATCGATGCAGGACCAGGCCAACAACCTGGCGCAGGCGGTGTCGATCTTCAAGCTGGCAGGCGACGAATTCGCCAAGCGCGCGGCCGCGGCGCCGCGCAAGGCCAAGCCGGCGGCGCCGCCACGCAGCACGGCGGTCGTGCCGGCCGCCCCGGCCGCGCAGGCGCCGAAGAAGAAACTTGCTGCGGCCGCCCCATCCGGCGACGACTGGGAAGAGTTTTAATGTCCATGTAACCGCGGAGAACAGCAAAAATGGCGCTGACCAAAGAGACCGTGAAAGAGTTTGATTTCAACGGCAAGGATTTTGAACGGGTCCGCGCAATGATCTACAAGCGGGCCGGCATTGCGCTGGCCGACTCCAAGCAGGAGATGGTGTACAGCCGCCTGGCGCGGCGCTTGCGCGCCACCGGCATCAACAGTTTCGTGCGCTACCTAGACGACCTGGAAGCAGGTCGCCTGGGCAACGGCGAGTGGGAAGCGTTCACCAATGCGCTGACCACCAACCTGACGTCGTTCTTCCGCGAAGCGCACCACTTCCCCCTGCTGGCCGAGCACGTGAAGGCCAAGCGCGGGGAGACGATCAATATCTGGTGCTCCGCCAGCTCCACCGGCGAAGAACCGTATTCGATTGCCATCACCTGCTGCGAAGCGTTCAATACGCTGACGCCGCCGGTGCACATCCTGGCCACCGATATCGACACCAACGTGCTGGCCACGGCCGCCAACGGCGTCTATCCGATGGAACGCATCGACAAGCTGTCGCCCGAGCAGCAGCGCCGTTTTTTCCTGAAAGGGCGCGGCGCCAACGAAGGCATGGCGCGCGTGCGCCAGGAACTGCGCTCGCTGATCACCTACCGGCAAGTCAACCTGCTGGACGAAAAATGGGATATCCGTCCCGGTTTCGACGTGATTTTCTGCCGCAACGTGATGATTTACTTCGACAAGGCGACCCAGCGCAAGATCCTGTCGCGCTTTGTTCCCTTGATGAAGCCGGATGCGCTGCTGTTTGCCGGCCACTCCGAGAACTTCCTTTACGTGTCGGACGCTTTGAAGTTGCGCGGCAAGACTGTCTACGAGCTCGATGAGCGCAAGAGGGCATGACATGGATAAAGAACAATTCGCGACCAATGTCTATTACGACAGGACCTTCGACTGCGACGCGGCCAAGATCCTGCCGGGCGAGTACTACTACACCAACAAGGACATGCTGATCGTGACCGTGCTCGGCTCCTGCGTGTCGGCCTGCATCCGCGACCGCCTGACGGGCCTGGGCGGCATGAACCACTTCATGCTGCCGGATGGCGGCGCCGACCAGAGCAGCCCGGTGTCGGCCTCGGCCCGCTATGGCACGTATGCGATGGAAGTGCTGATCAACGACTTGCTCAAGTCCGGCGCCCGGCGCGACAATCTGGAAGCCAAAGTGTTCGGCGGCGGCGCCGTGCTGAAAGGCTTCACCGCGATCAATGTCGGCGAACGCAATGCCGCCTTCGTGCAGAACTTCCTGAAGAACGAGAAGATCCGCATCGTGGCCGAGGACCTGCTGGACATCTACCCGCGCAAGGTGTACTTCTTCCCCAAGACTGGCAAGGTGCTGGTCAAGAAACTGATGCAAACCCATAACGACACCCTGGCGCAGCGTGAGAACGATTACGCCAACCGCCTCAAGTCGAAACCGGTGGCGGGCGAGGTCGAGCTGTTCTGAGAGATATAAAAATGAACAAGATCAAAGTCCTGATTTGCGACGACTCGGCGCTGATCCGCAGTGTGATGAGCGAGATCATCAAGGGCCAGCCGGACATGGAAGTGGTGGGCGTGGCGCCCGATCCGCTGGTGGCGCGCGAGCTGATCAAGCAGACCAACCCGGACGTGCTGACGCTGGACGTCGAAATGCCGAAGATGGACGGCCTCGACTTCCTCGAGCGCCTGATGCGCCTGCGCCCGATGCCGGTGGTGATGGTCTCCTCGCTGACCGAACGCGGCTCCGAAATCACCTTGCGCGCGCTGGAACTGGGCGCCGTGGATTTCGTCACCAAGCCCAAGATCTCGATCCAGTCCGGCATGCGCGAATACGCCGACCTGATCTCCGAGAAGATTCGCGCCGCCTCCAAGGCCCGGGTACGCGCCCGCACCCTGCCGGCCGCCGGGACGGCAGGCGAGGGCGGCACGCCGCTGCCGCAACTACGGAACCCACTGATGTCTTCGGAAAAACTGATCATTGTCGGCGCATCGACCGGCGGCACGGAAGCCATCCGCGAGTTCCTGATGCAGATGCCGTCGGACTGCCCGGGCATCCTGATCACCCAGCACATGCCGGAAGGCTTCACCAAATCGTTTGCCAAGCGCCTCGATTCGCTGTGCAAGATCTCCGTGATGGAAGCGCAGGGCAACGAGCGCGTACTGCCGGGCCATGCCTACATCGCGCCCGGCCACTCGCACCTGCTGCTGACCCGCTCCGGCGCCAATTACATGACCAGGCTGGACCAGGGTGAGCCGGTCAACCGCCATCGCCCTTCGGTCGACGTACTGTTCCGCTCGGCGGCCCAGAATGCGGGCAAGAACGCGGTCGGCGTGATCCTGACGGGCATGGGCAAGGACGGCGCGGCAGGCATGCTGGAGATGAAGAACGCCGGAGCGTATAATTTCGCGCAGGACGAAGCTAGCTGCGTGGTGTTCGGCATGCCGCGCGAAGCGATTGCCGTTGGTGCAACGCACGAAGTTGGAGCCTTGCAGGCGCTGCCCGGCATGGTATTGGGTTATCTTGCGCAGCATGGCTCGCGTGCATTGCGCGTTTGACACGTGATTGACAGTTTTGGGGTAGTTAGTTCGCCTTGGAGCAACGAAAATGCTATCCTACAACTTGCTGGGTACACCACTTTAATTAATAACCGCGTAAGTAGAAACAACGGAGCAATTCATGGCTGATCCAAAGATGAAATTTTTGGTTGTTGACGATTTCTCCACGATGCGTCGCATCGTGCGAAATCTCTTGAAGGAACTGGGTTATGCCAACGTGGACGAGGCAGAAGACGGCGTGATGGCGCTGGCTAAACTGCGCGCGGAGCAATTCGACTTCGTGGTGTCCGACTGGAATATGCCGAACATGGATGGCCTGACCATGCTGCAGAACATCCGTGCCGACCCCGCATTGGCCAAGCTGCCGGTGCTGATGGTGACCGCCGAAGCCAAAAAGGAAAACATCATCGCGGCTGCGCAGGCAGGCGCCAACGGCTACGTGGTGAAGCCATTCACCGCCGCCACCCTGGATGAAAAGCTGAACAAGATTTTCGAAAAGCTCGGCGCTTGATCGCAGCTTTACAAGTAATGCGCGGCGGCGGCCCTGGCCGTCGCCGTTCCCTCCTGAGTCAAGCATAAGACCACGTATGCATCAGACACATTTCCTGGTTCGTGAACCCCTGCTCGATCCCGAGCAGCGCGTGGTCGGCTACGAACTTACATGGCAGCAGGAAGCTGCTGCCCATGTCCCCACCCTGGAAGAGCTCGAAGGCCTGGTCGGCTTCGTCGCCAGCCAGGTGAACCACCCTGAACACGGCTGGCTGCTCAAGCAGAAAACCCTGTTCCTGCAGGCTGTGCCCGGCATGCTGTCGACCGATTCGATGTTCGACCTGCCGCCCGAGCACACCGTGCTGTCGCTGAAAACTTCCGAACTGGCCAATCCGACCACGCTGGCTGCGGTGCAGGGCTTGCGTGCCGGCGGCGTCGGCATCCTGCTGCGCGAAGCCGACCTGGCGCGCGTGGGCAGCCGCCTGGGCACCATTTGTTCGTACGTCGAAGTACGCTTTACCGGGGCCGATGTGGCCGCGCAGGCGCGCGCCTATTCGCTGCTGAAGACATCCAGTATCCGCATGGTGGGCCGTCCGGTCACCACCTGGGCCGATTTCGACGCCTGCGCCGCCCTCGGGCTGGACGCCTTTGTCGGCAAGCTGCACCTGACGCCGCGTCCGGGCAGCGAAGGGCAGGGGCTGAATCCCTCGCAAACCATTATCCTGCAGCTGATGCAGATGGTGAACGCCAATGCCGACGTGGCGCAGCTGGAAAGCGTGTTGAAGCGCGATGCTGCCCTGTCGTACAAGCTGCTGAAGTACATCAACTCGGCCGGCTTCGGCGCCGGGCGTGAAGTGCAGTCGCTGAAACAGGCCATCCAGCTGCTGGGCTACCAGCCGATGTACCGCTGGCTGACCCTGCTGCTGGCAACCGCTTCCACCTCCGGCTTCTCGCCGGTGCTGCTGGAAACTGCCGTGGTGCGCGGCCGCCTGGCTGAATTGCTGGGCCAGAAAGCGCTGGGCAAGGCCGATGCGGAGAATATCTTCGTGGCCGGCATGTTCTCGCTGCTGGACCGCCTGCTGGGCATCCCGATGAAGGATGTGCTGCAAGAGATCCAGTTGAATGACGAAGTGGTGAAGGCGCTGCTCACGCGCGGCGGCAAATACGGCCCGTTCCTGGCGTTGGCCGAGGCCTGCGAACTGAATTCGAACCTGGTCAGCTCGCTGGCCGATTCGCTGTCCCTGTCGCCGGAAGACGTCAACAAGGCCCACCTGTCGGCCCTGGCCTGGACCCAGAACGTCACCACCTGATCATCCCGGCGCCCGCTGGCGGGCGCGTCCCTCGATACGATCCATGCAACGAGGGGCAAGCTGTTGCTTGCCCCTCGTTGTCTTGCTTGCTACCTGTTTGTGCTTATTTGGCCAGGCGGTAGCGCTGTTCGCGGTAGAGCAGCGAAGGTGCGATCACGTGCGCCATTGCCTGCTCGAATTGGGCTTGCGTCGGCCTGGTCTCGTTCAGCTGCAACTCGCCTTTGGCAAAGTCGTAACGGCCAATCAGCGGCTCCTGGCTCGGACGCAGGATGGTCGCGGTATCGCCTTCGAGCCAGGTGAAGTAATTATCGAACTGCATGATCGCGCGGCCCGGCGTGGTGCTGTCCTTGACGAAGTCGCGCCCGATCATCGGGTGGGTGCTCGAGACGCCGATCATCGACAGCAGGGTAGGGCCCAGGTCGATCTGGCTGGCCAGGGTGGTGATGCGCTTTGGCGCCACGTCCGCGCCCAGGATCAGGCCCGGGATGTGGAACTTCTTGATCGGCATCAGGCTGTTGCCGTACACGCGGTTGTCATGGTCGGCCACGATCAGGAACACCGTATCTTTCCAGTAGTCCTGCTTCTTCGCCTCCGCAATGAATTTGCCCAGTGCGTAGTCGGCGTATTTGACGGCGTTGTTGACGGTTTGCTTGGCCGGGTCGTGCAGCTCGATCTTCCCATCCGGGAATTCAAATGGCTCGTGGTTGGAGGAGCTGAAGATCAGGCTGAAGAACGGCTTGTTCTGCGCGTGCAGGTGCTTGAGCCGCTCCAGTGATTTGTCGAACAGGTCTTCATCGGATGCGCCCCAGCTGCCGACGAACTTGGGCTGCATTTCGCTGCGGTCCACCACGTTCTGGAAGCCGTTGCCGGTGAAGAAGCTGCGCATATTGTCGAAGTGCGCTTCGCCGCCATACACGAATTCGGTGTGGTAGCCCTGCTTGCCCAGGCCCAGCGCCAGGGTATAGAAGTTCTGCTGCGCCAGCGAGAGCTTGACGACGCTGCGCGCCGGCGTCGGCGCATAGCCCGCGACCACCGCCTCGATGCCGCGCACGGAACGGGTGCCGGTGGCGTACAGCTGCTCGAACCACCAGCCTTCATTCTTCAGTTTTTCCAACTCCGGCGTGACGGGCAGGCCGCCCAGCGATTGCACGAAGGTGGCGCCCAGGCTTTCCTCCAGCACGATCACCAGGTTGAGCGGCTTGGCGCGCTGGATGGCGGCTTGCTGCGCATGCAGGGTGGGCAGCTCCGGCTGCGTGAACTGGTAGTCGTGCAGCCATGGTGCGGACGTCACGATCGGGAAGACCTTCTCGCGCGGGAATTTGCCGTAGATTTCCGATGAGTTGGCTTCCTTGCGCATCGAGGTGATCGCATCGATCACCGACCACGGCGAGTTGATGATCAGCGAGTTCACCATGGCGTCGCCGGTCAGCGCGAACGTGGCCGGATTGGCGGGGCGGTGCTCCGTGGTGGAGCGGATCTGGAAGCCCACCAGCAGCACCAGCAGCGGCCAGGTCAGCAGCACCAGCTTGGGCGACCACATTCCGGTGCCGGCGGAAGCCGACTTCAGCATGCGGAATACCAGCACGGTCAGCAGGGCGGTACCGCCGATGCCAAGAATGACCGCCAGGCGGAAGCCGTTCCACAGGGTGGCGGCGACTTCCTTTGGATAGGACAGGTATTCGATGAACAGGCGGTTGGGCCTGAAATCGTACTGCATGATGAACTGCGGCGTGGACAGTTCCATGAAGATGATGAACAGCAGCGCCAGGCCGGCCCAGGTGACGCTGAACAGCTGCCACGCGCGCGCCGAATAGCGCTGGGCCAGGAAGGGCGCCAGCACGACTGGCAGCGCCAGCAGGTAGCCGAGCAGGATCAGGTCGGCGCGCACGCCTTGCACCAGGATTTCGCCCAGGATGCCGGTGGCGCTGACGCGCTCCCACTGCCAGGCCACCAGGCCAATGCGCGACAGCGACAGGATCACCAGGCCGGCGAACACCATCTGCACCAGGGTGGCGTAAGGACCTGCCCATTGGGTCAGGCGCGCGAGGCGGGCTGCAGTCCGGTTCATATTCTTAGCCCATCATGGCGCCGGCGCCGGCGCTGAGCAGCCAGGCGGTCAGCAGCAGGAATACCATCACGCAGCTGAACAGCTTGTCCACCAGGCGCGCTTCCGCGGTCTGCTGGAACACTGCAGGCTGGTTGTAGCCGAAGCCGAGGAAGTAGGCGGCAAAGATGGTGGACATGTAGTGCACGGCGCCGAACAGTTCGCCCAGTTCGCCCTTGCGCGGATGGTCGATCAGCACATGCGACAGGGCCACCAGCACCAGGTAAACCAGGGAGACCGGCAGCGGCGGCAGGTACACGCCGAATTTTTCCACGAAGTTGCGCACGGCAGGGCGGGTGCGTGCCAGCAGCGGCAGGATCACGTTATGGGTCAGGCCGGCCAGCAGGATCATCTTCAGCATGATGGTCTTGTGGATGCTGCCGCTTTTGCCGATGGCCAGGTTATGCAGGTTGGTTTCGCCCTGGCGGTTGTTGTGGGCGAAGAACTCGGAAGACTGAACGTGCAGGATGCGCTGGAACCAGCTGATCTCTTCCATTGCCGCGGCCGCCACCAGCAGGCCCAGGCCAAGCATGCCGAGGGTGGCCAGGTCAAAGCCGCTGCGTTTCCAGCGTTCGACGCCGGCAAATACCAGCAGGCCCGCAGTCATGGCGAAGCACAGGAACTGCAGCCATTCGACGATGCCGTCTTCGGTCAGGACACGCATCAGTTGTTCGCTCGAACCCCTTACCGACACTGCCAGCAATAGCGCGAAGATATTGATGGCAATGCCGGTCACCAGGACCGGATGCGAATACCACTTACGATTTACCACTGACTACTCCTTGATTGATATTGTTTGTTGCAAGATTGCGTTCCCGTTTACGCCAGGCCTCGATCGCCAGCGACAGCACGGCCCAGATCCACAGCATGGGATCGAGCAGTGCGTCCCACAGGTTCCCCGTGGGCAGGCGCAATAAAGTGAACAGCGTGAGGGCGCCAAGTGTAGCAAAGGCTTGCGGGCGCGAGCGGCCCTGGATAATCCAGGCTACGCACAGCGCCATGGCAGCCAGCGCGAACAGCGGCGCGCCGCGCGGGCCGAAACCCCAGAAATACAGGCCCAACGAAACCAGTCCCAGCGCGTCGAGATAGAGGATTGTACCAAGCAGCGCGATCGCGCTGGCGAGGGTGGGCGGCAGGACGGCCCTGGCGGAACCCGGCCACCAGGGTTGGGCCAGGCGCGCCAGGCAAAGGCCAACCAGCAAGCCGCTCGGCCACTGCAGCGCCAGCGCAATCCAATAGGCGGGCGAGAACTGCCCTGGCAGCAGCGTCAGCACAACCATGGAGCCGAGCAACAAGGCGGTGGCGCGGCGTGACAGTTGGCGGGAAGCTGGCAGCAGCGCGGCAACCAGGGTTGCCAGCACGACGCCCCAGGCCAGCTTGCCATACGCGATTTGCAGCAGCAGGTCAGGCAGGGTCACTCCGAACCCCCGTCGAAATCCAGCTCGATGACATGATGGGCAATCGCTTCGCGGCGCGAGGTGTAAGTGATATGCAGTTCATCGCCGACCTGATGCAGGTCGGGGTAGGAAAATTCCTCGCCAGCGCTGCCATGGGCGATATCGGTCACATGCGTCCAATGGCGGCCGTCATTGGTGGTCGACAGGCGCAGCACATTGCGGTCGGAACCGCCGGGCAGCACATGGTTATGCAGCAGGGCGATACTGCCGTTGCTGAGGCGCAGGGCGCTGAGGGAGGTACTCTGGTTCGGCAGGGAGAGCGCCGGCAGGTCGTCCCAGTTGACGCCACCGTCGTTGCTGCGCGCGTGCTGGACCCGCTGTTCACGGCTCGCATCGCGCATCCAGGCGTGCACCTCGGACGGGGAGAAGGGCACGATGGTCGGCTGCAGCGTCGTGATGCGGCTGCCAATGCGCGAAATCCAGCGCGGGTCGCCGTTCTGGTCGAAGGCCAGCATCAGCGGGTATTTGATGCCCATTTCGAAATAGGCCGGCAGCAGCCAGCCGCCATCGGCCAGGCCGACTGGAGTGGTGCGGACCAGCATGCTGGTGTTGAAGAGTGGCGACATCGGCAGCACGCGCTTGACCGTGAAGCTCTTGCCCTGGTCATCGGACACCATCTGCACTACACGCGATGCGGCCCATCCGCCTAGGCCCGTGGCCACTACAAACAGGTTGAGGTGCCCTTCGGGCGAGGCCCAGGCAACCGGGTTGCCAACGCGGCGCACGCCATAGCCCAGGGCGGCCGACAGAGACTCGCGGCTGGCCACTTCCCACGGCTGGGCCCAGGTCTCGCCGTTCCAGTGCGAGGCATAGACTTTCACGTCAGGCCCGCTTTCGCGGCTGCCGGCCCACCAGAATGCGGCCATGCGGCCGCCGGGCAGGGGGGTCATGGCACTGGAATGCGCCATGGGAGCGTTAGGCGGAGTTGGCAGCAGGGTGGCGCTGCGCGGAATGAAGCTGACCTTGCCGTGTTGGGCCGGGGCGACCAGCATGGCCGGGTTGGCAACGCGTACGTTGAGCCAGCGCCTTGCCTCGACTCCGGCAGCAATGACCAGGATGGCCACGCACATCACCTTGAAATAAAGGGATGCGTTGCCGGTTCTGTCTTGGGTGCTATCAGCCCTGGTGATGGCGCTAGCGCCCAAACGGAATTCCATCCTGATATTCCTATTTGCTAAGGTTCGGTCTGCAAGTGAAAATTCACAAGTGGAGCATCCTACAATAAAGAAAGCTTTTGTGGGAATTTTCTGAAAGATCGGTTCCCGGCTAGCAAAAACTTAGTTGTGTTAAATCAACATTCGGAGTCATTAAGCGGAAATATTGACTGCGTAGCATCGGGAACAGGCTGGCTTACAGGAGGCGCCATGTTCTTCATCCGATACTGCTGGACCTTGTCGCTTAAAGCGCAATTGGCAATCGGCATCGCGCTGCTGGCGGCGCTGGCGTCGGCGCATGGCAGCAATGCCCAGGCTGATGAGTTTGCAGCACTGCATCAGGCACGCTGCATGCAGCAGCCTGGTTTGCCAGCGGCCGAACTATGCGCGCTGCGCACAGTCCAGCTCGCTTCGCAGTTGCGCGGAGTGGAATTCGGCGACCAGGTCGCCGAAGCCTTGCGCTGACCGGCGGTGCCGGTTCAGATTTCGAGGTTGTCGATCAGGCGGGTGGTGCCGAGTTTGGCTGCGGCAAGCACCACCAGCTTTTCGCCTTGCGCCAGGTCGCCGGCGTTTGGCGGCTGCAAGTCGTTGCGCTTGCGGATCGAGATGTAGTCAGGCTTCCAGCCGCGCGCTGCCAGTTCGTCCATCGCCTTGTGCTCCAGCTGGAACACGTCGAGGTGGCCGCCGCGTACTTCATCTGCCACCTGGTTCAGCGCGCGGTACAGCGCAGGCGCTTCGGCGCGTTCGTCGGCCGACAGGTACATATTGCGCGAGGACAGGGCCAGGCCGTCGTCGGCGCGGTAGGTCTCGGCAGCGACGATCTCGGTCGGCATGCCAAGCTGGCGTGCCATGTTACGGACGATCATGAGTTGCTGGTAGTCCTTCTTGCCGAACACAGCCACTTTTGGCTGCACGCAGGAGAACAGCTTGGTCACCACGGTGCACACGCCACCGAAGAATCCCGGGCGGAACTCGCCTTCCAGCGTATTGCCCAGGCCGTCTGGCGGCTGTACGCGGTACTCCTGCGGTTCCGGATACATATCCTTTTCGGTTGGCGCGAACAGCACGTACACGCCTTCCTTCTCCAGCTTTTCCACGTCGGCCTGGAAGGTGCGCGGATACTTGTCGAAGTCTTCGTTCGGGCCGAACTGCAGGCGGTTCACGAAAATGGAAGCCACCACCGGGTCGCCGTGCTTGCGCGCCAGGCGCATCAGCGACAGGTGGCCTTCATGCAGGTTGCCCATGGTTGGCACGAAAGCGGTACGTAACTGGCCACTCAGCTGGTCGCGCAGTTCTTCGATATTGGAGATGATTTTCATAGTTTTTTTCAGGCAGGCGAATAAGCAAGGCGCACGTAAATCGGTGCGAACGGCTCCGCCTGGGTAATTTCAATCAGGGTTTCCTTGGCCAGCTCCAGCATCGCCACGAAGTTCACCACCACCACCGGCGGCGGCGATTCCGGGTTGAACAACTCGGTAAATTCGATGAAGCGGCTCGATTGGAGCTTGCGCAGGATGGAGGTCATGTGCTCGCGCACCGATAGCTCTTCGCGGGTGATCTTGTGGTGCTGCTTCAGCGTGGCGCGCTTCATCAGCGTGCGCCAGGCGTCCTGCAAGTCGACCACGGCCACTTCCGGCCAGGTGGGCACCAGGCTTTGTTCGATGAAGATCTGGGTGCGCACGAAGTCGCGGCCGACCTGGGGCAGGGTGTTCAGGTCGTAGGCGGCCAGCTTGATCTGTTCGTATTCGAGCAGGCGGCGCACCAGTTCCGCACGCGGGTCTTCCGCCTCCACGTCGAGGTCGTGCTGGCGCTGCGGTAGCAGCATGCGCGACTTGATCTCGATCAGCATGGCCGCCATCAGCAGGTATTCGGCGGCCAGCTCCAGGTTCGACTTGCGGATTTCCTCCACGTAGCTCAGGTATTGCAGCGTTACCTGGGCCATCGGGATGTCGAGGATGTTGAAGTTCTGCTTGCGGATCAGGTACAGCAGCAAGTCCAGCGGGCCTTCAAACGCTTCGAGGATGACTTCCAGCGCATCGGGCGGGATGTAGAGGTCGTTCGGCAGTTTGAGCACCGGCTCGCCGTACAGGCGTGCAAATGCGGCGCCTTCGGCTTCCGCCGGGGCGCTCGCGTCGGGTGGCGCGTCGTCCGCGCCGCTGCCTGGTCCGCCTGCATCAGGCGGCAAATCCGCGGCGACGGCCAGTTCTGCCTGTTCGGCCTGTTCGTCCACCGCGTCTTTTGGCGACATGCTGTGTGCCGTCCCGGCTCTTATACCTTGTTCTGGTACACGTAAGCCTGTTGCTTGACGGTCGAAGCCTTGTTACGGGCCTGTTCGTCCAGCGAAGTCATTGGCTTGTCCCACAGGATGGCGCGGCCGGCTTGCTGGCCAGCTTCCATTTGCGGGTTCTTGGCCTTCAGGTCCTTGATGAACAAGGTATGGTCGGACTCGTATTTGTGATTCTGCTTGAGGAATTTCATATTGTGAAAATAACTGGGTTCAGCAACGGACATTTTACCGTCTTTTCTCGTCAGAAACGATGCCGGATGCCAGCTACGTAGGTATTTCCCTTGCTAGCGTTGCTAATCTTGTCGTACATCAGCACCGCATACAGGTCGGTGCGCGGCGAAACGTTGTAATCGTAGCCGGCGGCGCCGGTGTCGCGGTGGAATTCCGGCACGACTTTGGCTTTCTCCGTCAGGCGTGACCAGGCCACCATCCAGCGTCCCGCGCCGCCATGGGTTGGGATGGTGAAGCCGGCGTGCACCGAATGGGCGTCGCGTTCGCTGACCTTGGCCTGGTGGTCGGAATAGGAAGCGAACAGCTTGATTGCCTTGAAGTCATAGGAAGCCGCGGCCAGGTAGGTCCGTTGTTCCGGCACTGCAGCGCTCAGGCCTGGTCCAAAGCGCACGTTCACTGCACCCACCGTCACAGCCAGTTCCTTGCCGGCATGTTTGGCGACTGCCGCCCAGTTGTTGTTATGGGCACCGGGCTGTTCGCCAAGCGAGTACTGGGCGACGAACGTAGTGTCATATACCGGGTTGGAAGCATATTGGATCGAGTTGCTCCAGCCGGTATCGCCCAGGGTCGCGTTGCCGCCGACCGCGGTATAAATCTGGTTGATCAGCGGCGAAAAGCGGGTCGAGGGCCCGAACGGGTTGATCTGGCCGGCGGCGACAAACAGGGGGTTGGCAATGCGCCCCAGGCGCACCAGGCCAAAATCGCCGGCCAGGCCGACGTTGGCATTACGTGCAAATATTGCCTCGCCGGGGAAGCGGCCTGCCTCGCCTGTATCGCCGCGGAAGAAGCCTTCGATCTGGAACTGGGCTTTCAGGCCGCCGCCCAGCGCTTCCGTGCCGGAAAAGCCGTAATAGGAGGTGATCATGCCGCCGCTGTTGACCGCGTTCACGGCCTGCGGCGCGCTGGCAGTCGCGGTGCGGCCGGCGAAGGCGTCGACCACGCCGTAGATCGTGACCTGGGTTTGCGCCGAAGCGGCGAAGGGAAGGATGAGGGTGATGGCTGGGAGCAGTCGTTTCATGGATACCTTCTTAATATTGTTGTTTAGGCCTCGTGCTGCGCCCCCATTGTCACTGCTGCCCAGTCCGCCGACAAGTGAATCTTCCCCGGGCGTGGGCGCGGAACCACGCGCCGGTTTGCCAGCGCACAGACTTGCAACTGTGCGCAAGCGACAGTGACGGCTCGATTCGGCAAAGGAGACCGCCATGACCCAGAGCAAACAACTCAGCAAACAGAACCGCCAAGCGGTGCAGAACGTCGAGTCCGACCAGACGGGCAACAGGAACACCGCCAAGCGCAACACGAAGAACGAGCAGTCCCGCACCAAGGCCGGTAGCGACGAGGGCGCGGGTGGCGGGGCAAAACAGAAGGCCAAGCGCGGTTAGTTCAGAAATAGCGTATCCTTGCGGGCACAATGAAACCCCGCACAGCGATACTCCTGACCATACCGCCACTGCTTTGGGCAGGGAATGCGATCGTCGGGCGCCTGGTGGCACACGACGTGCCGCCGATCCTGCTCAACTTCCTGCGCTGGGCAATTGCGTTTATCTTGCTGCTGCCATTCGCCGGGCCGATTTTCCGCCGCGGCAGTGGCCTCTGGGCCAACTGGCGGCGCTTCACGTGGCTGGGCTTGCTCGGCATCGGGCTCTACAACGCGCTTCAATACCTCGCCCTGCAAAGTTCCACGCCAATCAATGTGACACTGGTGGCGTCAGGCATGCCGGTCTGGATGATGCTGACCGGCTGGCTGTTTTTCGGTGCTGGCGTCTCGCGGCGCCCGGTCGCCGGTGCTGTGTTGTCCATTGCCGGGGTGTTATTGGTATTGGCGCGCGGCGAATGGACCCATTTAATGGAGTTGCGCCTGGTGGCCGGCGATATATTCATGATCCTGGCAACGATTGCATGGTCCTTATATAGCTGGCTGCTAACCCGCACTACGGGACCTGCTGATATTCGCGGGCATTGGGCGAGTTTCCTGCTGGCGCAAGTGGCATTTGGCGCGGCTTGGTCTGGATTATTTGCCGCCGGCGAGGCTGTCATTTCCGCGGCTGTTATTCACTGGAGCTGGCCTTTATTCGCCGCGCTGCTGTATGTCGCAATCGGGCCGGCGATTATCGCTTTTCGGTGCTGGGGCGCCGGCGTTCAACAGGCTGGACCGGCAGTCGCGGCATTCTTTGTCAACCTGACGCCATTATTTACTGCATTGCTGTCGTCCTTGATTCTCGGGGAAGCGCCGAAAATTTATCACGCCATCGCATTTATCCTGATTATCGGCGGGATTATTGTTTCCTCCGGCCGTGCGCCAGCCCGGCGTTGAATCTGATAATTTCAAATTTTCCGCCGGAGGTTGCCATGCGTATCCTCGCTCCTGCCGCGCTGGTCGCGGCACTCCTCGTTTCCGCCTGCCAGAAGCCGCCGCCCAAGCCGCCCAAGCCCATAGCAGCGCTGGAAGTCGGGGGCGGCCAGTTATTGGCGCAATCAAGCCAATAATTGGCGTATATCAGAAATCGATGCTGGCCGAAACGGTTGCTGTGCGCGGCGCGCCGGCAACCAGGTAGCCGGCGCCGGGATAACCGCCCGCCGATGCCCAGTAATGATGGTCGAAGGCATTATCAAGGCGGACACGGAAGGTCACGTCTCGGTCGGCAATACGGGTTGTGTAATTCAGGCCCAGGTCAATGCGGTTCCACGACGGTAATTGCTGCTGGTTGGCGCCATCGGCAAATTGCTTGGACGTATAAACCGCCCGTGCATTGAATGTCAGGCCAGGCACTGCATTCAAATCCCATTCGCCGCCGATATTCAGCTGGGTTTTCGGTACCCCAATGACGTCCTTGCCCTGGTTAACGGCGCCGGCGGTGCGGCGCTGTTCGGCATCCAGCAGGGTCAGGCCGCCCAGCAGGCGCACGCCGCGCATCGGATTGCCGAATACCGATAATTCCAGGCCGCGATTGCGCTGTTCACCGAAAACGCCGAAATGGCGGTTTTCGACATAAGCCGACGGCATGCCGGTGGAAAATACCGCGGCGCTGAATCCCAGCGAACCGGTATCGAATTTCACGCCCAGTTCCTTCTGCCGCGACGTGTAGGGTGCGAAAGTTTCGCCGACATTATCGATGTCGGTGCCTGAGGCGACCGGGCCCTGCTGCAAGCCTTCGATGTAGTTGGCGTAGAGCGACATCCCTTTGGCCGGTTTGAAAACAATGCCGGCCATCGGCGAGACGGCGCTTGCGTCGTAGGCCGCATTTTCGGCGCCTGTGTTGTAGTCGTAGCCAAACACCTTCATCGACTGGTGGCGGATACCTGCGGTCAGCAGCCATCGGCCCTGGTCAAGCGACATGGTGTCGGCAAGGGCGTAGCTGGACAGGATGCTCTTGCTGGTGACCAGCGGCTCATCCATTTTGCCGCCAGTGAAGAAATTGGCGGCTGGCGCTGCCACGTCCACCGGGCGGTAAATATTGGTCGCAAACCCGGGGAAGAAGTTGCTCATTGCGTAAGCGTTCTTCGACTCCTGCCAATAGCCGGATAAAGTCGCGCTCAGGCTGTGGCTGATGGCGCCGGTTTGCAGCTTGCCGCGCAGGCCGGCCTCGCCCGTGCGCACGCTGTCTTTGCGGGCATTGTCGAAACGGTACATGGTGGCGCTGCCGTCGCTGGCGCTGACTGTCGGCGAAGCGAGGATATTGAATTCCTTGCCGCTGCGGACACCCAAGGCGGCCCAGGCCACGGCGTCTTTGGCCAGGTCGATTTCGCCGCGCAGGGTGCCGAAGGTGTCGCGCTCTTCCGAAGTGGTCCAGTTTTGCGCAAAATTGGACGAGGCATCGGGAGCGACCGGCAGGGCAATGCCGGGCGCCACGGTCACACTTGGACGTGCCCCGGTCAATTCGTGCGATTGGTGGCCGATGTCTGCCGACAGGCGATAGCCATTGCCACGATAGTCCAGGCCCGCTGACAGCACGCTCAGCTCGCGGCCCTCGCGGTCGATCGCAGTGCCGCCATCGCGGCGTACGGCATTGATGCGCAGGCCGGTGCGCTGCTCGGGCCCGAAGCGGCGCCCCAGGTCCAGTGCTGCATAGCCCTGGCCTCCCGACTCGGCGCCAATCGTCAGTGATGTCAAGTCGCGGTTGCCGGCGCGCTTGGGCAGCAGGTTGATGGTGCCGCCGATGCCGCCGCCGCCCGGTTGGGCGCCGTTGATGAAAGTGTTCGCGCCACGGAAGACTTCCACGCGCTCCAACAACTCGGAGGCGACAAACTGGCGCGGCAGCATGCCGTACAGGCCGTTATATGCCAGGTCGTCAGAATTGACGGCGAAGCCGCGGATCACGTACAGCTCCTGGTAATTGCCGAAGCCGCGCGCCACCCGCACGGACGGATCGTTCTGCAGCACGTCGGCCACCGACCGTGCCTGCTGGTCCTGGATCAGGGCCTGGGTGTAGTTGGTGGTATTGAACGGCGTGTCCATCATGTCCATGTTGCCCAGCAGGCCGAGGCGGCCGCCGCGAGCGACCTGGCCGCCGGCATACGCCTTGGGCAGGCCTTCGGCCGAGGCGTCGGCGGAGGCGCTGACGACCACGGTCTGCATGTCCTCGGCGGTTGCTGGACTGCTTGCCAGGATGGCGGCTGCGAAGGCGAGGGGAGTGAGTTTGTACATGGAAGACTAGCCAAAATTAGTTGCTGAATGTAATATCTTAGACGAAATGCGAATCGTTCGCATTTGCATAGTTTAACAATTGCCCCGATGAGCCCGAAAATTACCCGCCGCTGGGCGTGGATCCACAAATGGAGCAGCCTGGTCTGCACCGTCTTCATGCTGCTGCTTTGCCTGACCGGGCTGCCGCTGATTTATCACCACGAGATCGGCCATGTGATGGGCTACGAGACGGAAGCGCCGGAAATGCCGGCAAACACCCCGAAAGCCAACATCGACGACATCATCGCGGCAGGCAAGGCCCTGTACCCCGGCAAGATCATGATGTACATGTCGCAAGAGGCCGATGAACCGAACATCTGGAACCTGACCTTGGGCGACCATCCGACCGACGAGAACTTCAAGCCGGTCGCGGTCGATGCGCGCACGGCCAAAGTCCTGGCGCAACACAATTTCGAGGACACCTTCCTGGGCGTGATGTTCCATCTGCACGTGGACCTGTATGCGGGCCTGTGGGGCAAGCTCTTCCTCGGTTTCATGGGCTTGCTGCTGGTCGTTGCAATCATTTCCGGCGTGGTCTTGTACGCGCCGTTCATGCGCAAGCTCGATTTCGGCACGGTGCGGCGCGACCGTGCTCCGCGCCTGAAATGGCTGGACATGCATAACCTGCTGGGCATCGTGACGCTGGTTTGGGCGCTGGTGGTGGGCGCGACCGGCATGATCAATACCTGGGCCGACTTGCTGCTCAAGTACTGGCAGGTCACGGAAATGGCGGAAATGGTGGCGCCCTACAAGAACCTGCCACCGCCGTCCACGCTGGCGTCGATGCAGGATTCCATGCAGCGCGCCCTGGCGGCCGAACCGGGCATGAAGATCGGCTTTATCGCCTTCCCGGGGACGCCATTTACCAGCGCGCATCACTACTGCATCTTCATGCGCGGCGACCAGGCGCTGACGTCGCGCCTGTACAAGCCGGTGCTGGTCGATGCGCAAACGGCGCAGGTCACCGATAACCGCGACTTGCCGTGGTACCTGACCGCGCTACTGATTTCGCAGCCGCTGCACTTCGGTGATTACGGCGGCCAGGCCATGAAATTGCTGTGGGCCTTGCTCGACATCGCCACGATCATCGTGCTGGGCAGCGGCCTCTACCTGTGGCTCAAGCGCGGCGTTGTTGCGGGCGCCAACGCGGCCCCCGCCGATATGGCGGAGGTACCGGCAGTCGCGCTGGAAGGAGCCGGCAAATGAACTGGAAACTCTGGGGCGCCCCGATCGCGCTCGGTGTCTCGACCACCATCGGCCTGGTTTCCGCGCTGGTAGGGGATGGATGGCTGGACGCCATCTCCGCCGTCACCCTCGGGGCACCGGTCGCGGCCGGCATCTGGTACGGCTGGCGTCGTAGCTGAAATTCCTTGATCCAGGGCGCGGCAAAGCCCGCCGTTCAGGCCGGGGTCAAGAGCGCGGACGGCGAAGCCGTCCTGCACACTTAGTGTGGTGTCTTTTGCTGTTCGACGTACTGGCGAATCACCGCTATCGGCGCACCACCGCAACTGCCAGCAAAATAGGATGGTGACCACAAGGTGCCGCCCCATAGCTTCTGGCGGATACTTGGATAATGCTTTTTGCGGATCATCCTGCTCGAGACGCCTTTCAGGCTGTTGACCAAATGCGAGACGGCGACTTTGGGTGGGTAGTTCACCAGCAGGTGCACATGATCGTGTTCGCCGTCAAATTCCACCAGCTCGGACTCGAAGTCTGCGCAGACGTTGGCGAAGATCGGCCGCAGGTCTTCCAGGATATCCTTGGTAAAGACATCGCGGCGATATTTTGTCACAAAGACCAAATGGACATGCATCATGAAGACGCAATGCCTACCGTGCCTGAGGTCGCTTGAAATGGCCATAGACCAAAATATACTGAATCCATGGAGCGTCTTCAAGCCTACAAATTCGAGCTGAAGCCAAGCGGTGGCCAACTATCTCTCTTGCGCCGCTTCGCCGGCGCATGCCGCTACGTCTTCAACAAGGCGTTGGCACTGCAACAGGAGAATTACGCGGCCGGCAACGGCTATATCGGTTACGTGGCCATGGCGAGAAATTTGACGGCATGGCGTCATGACCAGGAAACGCCATGGCTGCGGGATGCGCCATGTCACCCGTTGCAGCATGCGTTGAAACATCTCGACGCAGCCTTTCGAAACTTCTTTGCCAAGCGCACGGGCTGCCCCCGCTTCAAGCGCAAAGGCTGCGGTGATGCATTCCGCTACCCGGATCCGAAACAGATCAAACTCGATCAGGGCAATAGCCGCATCTTCCTGCCCAAGCTGGGCTGGCTGCGCTACAGGAACAGCCGTCAAGTCCTGGGGGAAGTGCGCAATGTCACGGTCTGCTGCGCAGCCGGTAAATGGTTTGTCGCTATCCAGACCCGGCGTGAGGTCGAAGAGTGTCTTCCTGCCGGTAAAACAGCCATCGGCGTGGACGTCGGCATTGTTCATCTCGCTGCCACGAGCGACGGGAAATTCGTCGAGGCAGCCAATAGCTACAGGAAGCATCTAAAACGCCTGTCTCTGCTCCAGCGTCGCATGAGCCGCAAGGTGAAATTCAGCAGCAACTGGCAAAAGGCGAAAGCCGGTGTGCAGAAGCTCCACGCCCGCATTGCCAACCTTCGTAAAGACGTCTTGCACAAGGCCTCCACGACGATCAGCAAAACCCACGCGATCGTCTGCATCGAGGATCTGCAGATTGGCAATATGGTGCGTTCGGCCAAAGGGACATTGCAGCAGCCTGGACGAATGGTTGCTCAGAAAAGCGCCCTGAATCGTCGCATCCTGGACCAGGGATGGGGGGAATTCAGGCGACAGCTGGAATACAAGCTGGCCTGGCGGGGCGGCATATTGCAGGTCGTGCCGCCGCGGCATACAAGCCAGACTTGCCCGAGCTGCGGACATGTGTCGCCAGAGAACCGGCGAACGCAAGCGAAATTTAAATGTGTCGCATGTGCTTATGAAAATCACGCCGATATGGTTGGCGCGATCAATATTTTAGAGCGGGGACTCCGCTTGTTAGCCTGTGGAGAGCGGAGCAGTCAGGCCGCCCGATGAAGCAGGAACCCGCCGAATCGACCTGAGTGCTTTTGCGTTCAGGCGACGTAGGAATCCCCCCCTTCCCGGCCGTATGGCCGGCGAACGTTAGTGAGAGGGGGAGGAGGTCAACCAGCTTAAGCGGGAAAGTGGCGGCTTAAAACTAGAGTGAGATTCATTCTCATTTGCGTTGAAAGCCATGACCCGTTTCAGCCCCACCCAGATCTCCCTGGCCGTTGCCGCCGCATTCCCCGCCTGCTCCGCTTTTGCCGATGACTCCCAAGTACTGCCGCAAGTGGATGTGCATGCGGCGGCGGAGCAGGGCTATGCCCAGCAGTCGACTTCGACCGCCACCAAGCTGGGTGTGGTGTATCGCGACAGCATTTACACCTCGACGGCCAATACCGTGATCCTGCCATCGTACACGCGTGTGGATGGCGCGCTGTTCTACAGCTTCGGCAGCGACTACCGCCTGCAACTGAACGTCGAGAACCTGCTCGACAAGAAGTACTACGCTTCAGCGCACGGTGACAACAACATCATGCCCGGCGCCCCGCACAGCTACAAGCTGTCCCTGAACGCCAAGTTCTGACCCGGCCGGCCTGTTACTCACGTCCGGCTCTGCGGGCGGGAGGGCACTGGCGGCGCGTGTACAGGAACGACCAGATTGAAACGGAAACTCCGACCGTAACGCCAATGGCTCCGATTGCAAACACCAAATAATTCAACATTGCAGCCTACCTCACGAGGTGATGGAAAGTTGCCAGGCAAAGTAATGCGGACGCAGAGGTGCTTAGATCGCCCGTTCGCCTTTCTCCAACCATGATTAGAGTATAGCGCTGTCAGTGGCGTAGCAGGCGGCGCATGACCAGTGGGGCCGGTTCCAGCGGGTTGGCGTGGGAGTATTCGAGTTCCTCGGCCAGGGTGAATTCGTAGGCAGTGTAGAAGTCGATCAGCTTGGGCTGGTCGCTGCGCACGGCGAGGCGCAGTTCTTCGATGCCGGCGGCCAGGGCGTGATGGATCACGGCTTCCAGCAGGTGCTGCGACAGGTTGGTGCCGCGGTAGTCGGCTACCACGCCCATGCGCAGGATTTCCCACACATCAGGCTCCGCATCGAGCGGCAGCCAGCGCACGGAGCCGATCGGCGTGTCGCCGTCGAGCAAAATAAAACCGCCGCCGTCGCGCAGGTGGTCGGCGACGTAGACGGCGGTTTCACGGTGTCCGCTGGAGGTGACATTGACCTTGCCGGCCCACGCTTTGCGCGTGAGCTCGGCGATCAGGGGTGCATCTTCAGCAGTTGCTTCGCGGACGATTATGTCCATGCTTAGCTGATGCGCATGCCCGGCGTGGCGCCCGGCCATGGGTTGAGGATGTAGATGCCTGGATTGGACTTTTCATCAACCGCCGATGCTGCCATCACCATGCCTTCCGAGACGCCGAACTTCATCTTGCGTGGCGCCAGGTTGGCAACCAGGACGGTCAGCTTGCCGACCAGGTCTTCCGGCTGGTACATCGACTTGATGCCGGAGAAGACGTTGCGGTGGCGGCCTTCGCCCGCGTCCAGCGTCAGGCGCAGCAGCTTGTCGGAACCTTCCACGTGTTCGCAGTTGACGATCTTGGCGATACGCAGGTCGACCTTGAAGAAATCGTCGACCGAAATTTCAGGGGCGATGACTTCGATGCCGGTTTCGGTGACGGCAGGGGCAGCAGGAGCCTTGGACTTGGCGGCTTTCTCAGGCTTGGCTGCGGCGGCTGCGGGAGCGGCCGCGGCCGGTGCAGGCGCGTCGAACAGGTCCTCGATCATCTTGGCGTCCACGCGGGTCATCAGGTGGCTGTAGGCGCCGATGGTGCGGCCCAGCAGCGGCTGCCATGCGGCGCCCGATGCCACCGAGGTATCGGCCCAGGTGTAAGCGGCATCGTTCAGGAAGGTGCGCACGTTGCTAGCAACGCCCGGCAGCACTGGCGACAGCAGGATGGTCAGCTGGCGGAACAGGATCAGGGCGGTGGTGCAGACGTCGTGCAGTTCGGCCAGCTTGGTGTCGTCCTTGGCCAGCACCCACGGCTTGTTCTCGTCGACGAAACGGTTGGCCACGTCGGCGATTTCCATGATTTCACGCAGGGCCTTGCCGAATTCGCGTGCTTCAAAGTTGGCGGCGATGGAGGCCTGGCGCTCGGCGCCGTCTTCGGCAACCAAAGCCTTCTTGATCCATTCCTGCGAGGATGCGGACAGTTCGGAAGCCAGCTTGCCTTCGAACTTCTTGGCAATAAAGCCAGCGCAGCGGGAGGCGATGTTGACGAACTTGCCGATCAGGTCAGAGTTCACGCGCGCCACGAAGTCGTCGCCGGTGAAGTCCAGGTCTTCGACGCGGGAGTTCAGCTTGTAGGCCAGGTAGTAGCGCAGCCATTCCGGATTCATGCCCAGGTTCAGGTAGCGCAGCGGCGAAATGCCGGTGCCGCGCGACTTGGACATCTTTTCGTTGTTCACGGTCAGGTGGCCGTGCACGGCAACCTTCATGCGGTCAATGGTCGGGTGCTTGGCGAATTGCAGCATCGCAGGCCAGAACAGCAGGTGGAAGGACACGATGTCCTTGCCGATGAAGTGGATCTGTTCCGTGCCCGGATCGGCCAGCAGCGCGTCGTAGTCGATGCCTTTCTTGCCGCAGTAGTTCTTCAGTGAAGCCAGGTAGCCGACCGGCGCATCCAGCCAGACGTAGAAGTATTTGTTCGGCGCGTCAGGAATCGGGATGCCGAAGTAGGGCGCATCGCGCGAGATATCCCAGTCCGCCAGCTTTTCGCCGGCTTCGCCCAGCCATTCGGAGACCTTGTTCACCATCTCAGGCTGCAAACGGCCCGGGGTGTTCAGCCAGTCGCGCAGGAACTCGAAGCAGCGCGGGTCGGACAGCTTGAAGAAGTACTGTTCCGAAGGCTTCAGGATCGGGGTGGCGTTGGTAAACACCGAGTACGGGTTGATCAGGTCGGTCGGCTGGTAAGCAGCGCCGCACACTTCGCAGTTGTCGCCGTACTGGTCCTTGGCGTGGCACTTCGGGCACTCGCCCTTGATGTTGCGGTCGGCCAGGAACATGCCCTTGACCGGGTCGAAAAAGCGGTCAACGGTCTTGGTCTGGATCAGGCCAGCGTCGCGCAGCTTGCGGTAGATGCCCTGGGACAGTTCCACGTTTTCCGGCGAATCGGTGGAGTACCAGTTATCGAAAGCGATATGGAAGCCGTCCAGGTACTGCGGGCGGCCGGCGGCGATCTTGGCCACGAATTCCTGCGGGGTGATGCCTTCTTTTTCAGCGGCGATCATGATCGGGGTGCCGTGGGTGTCATCGGCGCCCACGAAGTGCACTTCGCGCAAACCGTCGCCCTCGGCCTGCATTCGCTGGAAACGGACCCAGATGTCGGCCTGGATGTACTCCATCATGTGGCCGATGTGGAAGGCAGCGTTTGCGTATGGCAGGGCAGTGGTGACGAACAGCTTGCGAGTCATAATTGATGCGCTTGTAAGGTGGATAAAAAGAGCATTTTACCAGCGGATGCGCTAGACTGCGCCATCACCAATGGAGAATTGCATGAGTATCACCGTAGATGACGTCAAATCAGCACTGTCCAAAGTAATTGACCCTAATACAAACAAGGACTTTGTTTCCTCCAAATCGGTCCGCAACCTGAAGGTCGAGGGCGGCGAAATCAATCTGGATATCGAACTGGGCTACCCGGCCAAGTCGCAAATCGAATCGATCCGCGCCAATGTGCTGGCTGCCTTGCAGCCGCTGGGCGCGAAAGTGAACCTGAACATCGCCAGCAAGATCATTTCCCACAGCGTGCAGCGCGGCCTGAAGCTGATGCCGAACGTGAAGAATATCATCGCCGTTGCTTCGGGCAAGGGTGGCGTCGGCAAATCGACCACCGCTGTCAACCTGGCGCTGGCGCTGGCTGCCGAAGGCGCGTCCGTCGGCGTGCTGGATGCCGATATTTACGGCCCGTCGCAGCCGATGATGCTGGGCGTTTCCGGCCGTCCGACCACTTCCGACGGCAAGACCATGGACCCGATGGAAGGCCATGGCATCCAGGTTTCCTCGATCGGTTTCCTGATTGACCCTGACGAGCCGATGGTATGGCGCGGTCCGATGGTCACCCAGGCCCTGCAGCAGTTGCTGGAACAGACCAACTGGCGCGACCTGGACTACCTGATTGTCGATATGCCGCCTGGTACTGGCGACATCCAGTTGACCCTGTCCCAGAAGGTGCCGGTGACCGGTGCCGTGATCGTCACCACGCCGCAGGACATCGCGCTGCTGGACGCGCGCAAGGGCCTGAAGATGTTCGAGAAGGTCGGCATCCCGATCCTGGGCGTGGTGGAGAACATGAGCACCCATATCTGCTCGAACTGCGGCCATGTGGAAGAAATCTTCGGCCATGGTGGCGGCGAGAAGATGTGTGTCGACTTTGGCGTGGACTTCCTGGGCGCGCTGCCTTTGAAGCTGGCGATCCGCGAGCAGGCCGATTCGGGCAAACCGACTGTGGTTGCCGAGCCGGATGGCGCCGAAGCGGCAATCTACAAGGCGATCGCACGCAAGGTAGCGGTGAAGGTGGCCGAAAAGGCCAAGGATATGAGCAGCAAGTTCCCTAGCATCGTCATCAAGCACGACTGATGCTGCGCGCCATCCCTTGCGCGGTACTTGCCGCACTGGCCGGTTGCTCGGCATTGCCACCGGTTGCCGAGTCGCCTGCGCCAGTTCGTGCGGCAGCATGGGTGCCGCAGCAGCACGCAGCCACCACTGAGCTGCGCGGCCTGTCCGTCCTGAGCGATAAGGTGGCGTGGGCCAGTGGCGCCAAGGGTACCGTGCTTCGTACAGTGGATGGCGAGCATTGGACGCTACTTGCGGTGCCCGGCGCGGAAGCTTTCGACTTCCGCGATATCGAAGCATTTGACGCCAACACGGCCATCGTGCTGGGCGCCGGCCCCGGTGCGGCCTCACGCATGTATCGCACACGCGACGGAGGCGCCAGCTGGCAACTGCTGATCGTGAACAAGGATGCTGAAGGCTTCTGGGATGCCATGGCGTTCTGGGATGCCCGTAACGGCATCGTGTTTGGCGATCCAGTGCGCGGCGTCTTCCAGATCCTCGTGACCAGCGACGGCGGCGAAAGCTGGCAACCAGTGAGCGACCCTGGCGGCCTGGCAGCGCTTCCGCAGGAGGGCGCGTTCGCCGCCAGTGGAACCTGCCTGAGCGTGGGCGGGAGGGCCGATGCGTGGTTTGTCACCGGTGGGGGAGCCCAATCACGGGTGTTCCGCTCGGTCGACCGAGGACAAAGCTGGCAGGCCGCGACGCTGCAGATTCCGGCTGCTGCGACTAGCAAGGGCGCCTTCTCGGTCGGGTTTGCCGGCAACGGGCGCGGCATCGTTGCAGGAGGCGACTACAAGGAGCCATCGCTGGAAACGCTGAATGGTGCCATCAGTCTCGATGGCGGGGCAGGCTGGTCGCCAGCGCAAATCCTGCCTGCCGGCTTCATGTCGGCAGTGGTGCCTGTGCCCGGGACAAGCAGCACTTTCGTGGCCGTTGGCCTGGCCGGCTCGGGCTATACCCGCGACGGAGGCAAAAGCTGGACAATTATCGAAAAGGAAACGAAACTGAACGCCGTTGGCTTTTCAGCTTCCGGCGCCGGATGGGCAGTCGGGCCGAAAGGCTTGATCGTCAAGTACGTTGGACCCCCTCTCAGATAAGGAGACAGATATGCAGAAGATCCTGGCGGCCCTCGCAATGACCCTGGTTGCAGGCACAGTGGCAGCGCAATCGGTGGATTTCACCGAGCCCAAGAACGGCGCGGTTGTCAGCAGCCCATTCAAGGTCAAATTTGCGGTCACCGGCATGGAAGTGAAGCCAGCCGGCACCATGGACAGCAACACCGGCCACCACCACCTGCTGATCAATGGCGACAGCATGAAGGTTGGCGAATCGATCCCCTTCGACGAAACCCACCTGCACTTTGGCAAAGGCCAGACCGAAACCGAAGTCACGCTGCCGCCGGGCACCTACAAACTGACGATGCAATTCGCCAACGGCGCCCATCAAAGCTACGGCCCCGGCCTGTCCAAGAGCATCACCGTCACAGTCAAGTAACTGTTGAAAGTCGGGGTCAGGTCTGGCAATCGGACATTTTGTCCGATTGCCAGACCTGACCCCGACTTTCATTACAGGTAGAATTACGCCTTTATATTTTTCGCTTTCCACTCGAAATGACTCAAGTCCGTACCCGTTTCGCACCTAGCCCGACCGGTTTCCTGCACCTTGGCGGCGCGCGCACTGCGCTGTATTCCTGGGCTTTCGCACGCCACTTCGGCGGTACTTTCGTGCTGCGTATCGAAGATACCGACCTGGAGCGTTCGACCCCGGAAGCGGTGCAGGCGATCCTGGATGGCATGGAGTGGCTCGGCCTGCAGCATGACGAAGGCCCGTTCTACCAGATGAAGCGGATGGACCGTTACCGCGAAGTGGTGGCGCAGATGCTGGCTGCCGGTACCGCCTATCATTGCTATTCGTCGCCGGAAGAAGTGCAGGCCATGCGCGACAAGGCGACTGCCGCCGGCGAAAAGCCGCGCTACGACGGTACCTGGCGTCCGGAAGAGGGCAAGACCCTGCCGCCGGTGCCGGCTGACCGCAAGCCTGTGGTGCGTTTCAAGAATCCGCTGGATGGCGATGTGAGCTGGACTGACGTGGTCAAGGGCCCGATCACCATTTCCAACAAGGAGCTGGACGACCTGGTTATCGCCCGCCCGGACGGCACACCAACCTACAACTTCTGCGTTGCGGTGGACGACTGGGATATGCAGATCACCCACGTGCTGCGCGGCGACGACCACGTGAACAACACCCCGCGCCAGATCAACATCCTGCGCGCCATCGGCGCCAAGCTGCCGGAGTACGGCCACCTGCCGATGATCCTGGGCTCGGATGGGTCCAAGCTGTCCAAGCGCCACGGCGCCGTCAGCGTGATCGACTATGCCGACAAGGGCTACCTGCCGGAAGCCATGCTGAACTACCTGGCGCGCCTGGGCTGGTCGCATGGCAACGATGAGCTGTTCTCGATGGAGCAGTTCACCGAATGGTTCAACCTGGAGAGCCTGACCGCGTCGTCGGCGCAGTTCGACTTCGACAAGCTGGCCTGGGTCAACAACTACTGGATCAAGCAAGCCGACAACGCCCGCCTGGCCGAGCTCGCCAAGAAGCCGCTGCTGGCTGCCGGCGCCGTCTTCGAGGGCGCGCCTGAACTGGCCACCGTGATCGGCCTGCTGAAGGACCGCGCCAACACCATCGTCGAACTGGCCGACGCTGCAATGCTGTTCTACCGCGCGCCAAACCCTGATGCGGCCCTGATGACCCAGCATTACACCGATGCCGTCAAGCCTGCCGTGGCCGACTTCGCTGCCCGCATCGCCACTGTCGAGTGGACCAAGGAAGCCATCGCCGCCATGATCAAGGAAGTGCTGGCTGCACACGGCCTGAAAATGCCTCAGCTGGCCATGCCGCTGCGCCTGATGGTGGCCGGCCAATTGCAGACGCCTGCTATCGATGCAGTGCTGCAATTGTTTGGACGCGACACCGTGGCGGCCCGCCTGAGCAAGTTTGCGTAAATAATTTCGACAATCTTGCAAATTAGCATTTGCAATTTAAAGAAGGGCTGCTATACTTCTGTCTCCTTCGAAAACGGGGGTATAGCTCAGCTGGGAGAGCGCTTGCATGGCATGCAAGAGGTCAGCGGTTCGATCCCGCTTACCTCCACCAGTTTAGCGAAGGAAAAGCAGTAAAACGGTAGTAAAGGCAGTCCAGGGTCCCCATCGTCTAGAGGCCTAGGACATCACCCTTTCACGGTGAGTACCGGGGTTCGAATCCCCGTGGGGACGCCAAGAGCAGTAACAATCTGTGCCAGCATGGGGGTATAGCTCAGCTGGGAGAGCGCTTGCATGGCATGCAAGAGGTCAGCGGTTCGATCCCGCTTACCTCCACCAACGCGGCAGAGATTGATAGTAGTAACGGAAAGTCCATATGGTCCCCATCGTCTAGAGGCCTAGGACATCACCCTTTCACGGTGAGTACCGGGGTTCGAATCCCCGTGGGGACGCCAAGCTTTTCGCATTATGTTGTGCCCAGGGGGGTATAGCTCAGCTGGGAGAGCGCTTGCATGGCATGCAAGAGGTCAGCGGTTCGATCCCGCTTACCTCCACCAACAAGGCACAACGTAGCAATAGTCCAACAGGTCCCCATCGTCTAGAGGCCTAGGACATCACCCTTTCACGGTGAGTACCGGGGTTCGAATCCCCGTGGGGACGCCAGCATTTCTTCTTACTTCCATCCAAAACAGCCTAAAAAGCGTGCAAGCTTAACTCCTTTGCATCTTCGTGGTTTGCGTACTAATATGAGTTACGGACCCTGCACAGGAGGAAGTCATGGAACTTCGCGTGTTGCAATCGCATCGCTGGGTGGCGCGCCAGGCTGACTGGACCGCCGCAGCCATCGCCGGTTTCGGAGCCGGCGGTATCCTGATGTTGATGGAGTTGTTATGGGCCACCGTGCAAGGCGGTGACCGATGGCTGACAACCCGGATGGTAGCGGCGATGGTCATGGGCTGGGAGGTGCTGCAAACTTCCGGCTACGATCTGACCGTCGTGATTGCGGCGCTGGCAGTCCACTATATCCTCGGCATTACCTTCGCCATGATGCTGGCGGCCATCATCGCGCCGTTCCAGCTCGACTCGAGCATGGGCCTGGTAGCGCTGACCGGCGCCGCGTTTGGCGTACTTCTTTATGTACTGAATTTCTACGGCATGTCAGGCGCCTTTACCTGGTTTGCCGATTTGCGAGGATGGACAACCTTTGGCGCCCATGTCGTGTTCGGCGCCTGCTGTGCCGTGTTTTACCGCATGCTTGAGAGGCCAGAAAAACGCGAGTGAATAAGCCTTGGCAAGGTCGCCCCGCCAGTGAGCGGGGCGTAGCCGTGTGTAGTTTCCCCATAACTAACCGGGCTTATCATTATGGCGTTGGCAATCTCCCTTATCCTGATTGTTCTTGGCGCGATTATTTTTCACTGGCTCAGCCCATGGTGGCTGACTCCCATAGCCTCCAACTGGCAGGCGATGGACGATGCTTTGATGATCACGCTCGTGATCTGCGCCGCTCTCTTCATCATCATCCACCTGTTTGTCGCCTACGCCGTGGTCAAGTTCCGCCACCGCGAGGGCCATCGCGCCGCGGCGGAATCGCATAACGGCAAGCTGGAGTGGTGGCTGATCGGCGCCACCTCGCTCGGCATCGTGGCGATGCTGGCGCCGGGCCTGAACGTCTATGCCAAACTGATTTCGCCGCCGCCCAATGCCAGCGTGTTCGAAGTGATGGGCAAGCAGTGGGACTGGCATTTCCGCCTGCCTGGCAAGGACAATAAACTCGGCGCGACGGACGTGCGCTTCATCAATGCCACCAATCCCTTCGGCATCAACCCGGAAGATCCGGCCGGGCAGGATGATGTGCTGGTCGACGGCAGCGAGATCCATATTCCGCTCAACCAGCCGGTCAAGGTCATGCTGCGTGCGCAGGACGTGCTGCACGATTTCTACGTGCCGCAATTCCGCACCCGCATGAACATGGTACCAGGCCTGGTGACGCATTTCTGGCTGACGCCAACGCAAACCGGGCGCTTCGAAGTGCTGTGCGCCCAGCTTTGCGGTGTTGGGCATTCGAATATGCGCAGCGCCGTCGTGGTTGAGGAGCAGGCCGTCTACGATGCCTGGCTGGCGAAACAGCCGACCTTCAGTGGCCAAGGCGCCGTGGGCGGTGTCGGCGGCCCTGCGGAGCCGGGCAAGCAGGGCAGGCTGATCGCGCAATCGAAAGGCTGCGTAGCCTGCCACAGCGTAGACGGGGCGCCGAGCGTCGGCCCGACCTGGAAAGGGTTGTTTGGCAAGCAGGAGACGCTGGAAGGCGGCACTACCGTCGCAGTGGATGAAGCCTACCTGAAGCAATCCATCAACGACCCCAAGGCCAAAGTGGTCAAGGGCTTCCCGAACATCATGCCACCTAACCAGCTAAGCGATGAAGAAATGGCGGCGATGATCGACTACATCAAGACTGTACGCTGAGGAGACCTCGCATGTCTTATGGTGAAGAGCACGGCCACGACGACGAAGGCCATCACGCCCCGCAAAGCTTCTGGACCAAGTATGTCTGGAGCCAGGATCACAAGGTGATCGCGATCCAGTACACGCTGACGGCGCTGTTCATCGGTACTGTTGGCCTGATCCTGTCGGACCTCATGCGGCTGCAGCTTGGTTTCCCCGGCCAATTCAAGTTCATCGACCCGAACAGCTATTACCAGTTCATTACCATGCACGGCATGATCATGGTGGTGTACCTGCTGACGGCATTGTTCCTCGGAGGCTTCGGCAATTACCTCATTCCGCTGATGGTCGGGGCGCGCGACATGGTGTTCCCGTTCCTGAACATGCTGTCGTACTGGTTCTACCTGCTGGCGGTGGTCGTGCTGTGCGTGAGCTTCTTCGTGCCCGGTGGGCCGACTGGCGCAGGCTGGACGCTGTATCCCCCGCAAGCGATCCTGCCGGGCACGCCGGGCGTGGAGTGGGGCATCATCGTGATGCTGGTGTCGCTGGCGATCTTTATCGTCGCGGCCACCATGGGCGGCCTGAATTACGTTACCACCGTGCTGCAGGCACGCACGCGCGGCATGACGCTGATGCGCATGCCTCTGTCGGTGTGGGGCATATTCGTGGCGACCATCCTGGCGTTGCTGGCATTCCCGGCGCTGTTCGTCAGCGCGGTAATGATGCTGTTCGATAAGACGCTGCACACCAGCTTCTTCATGCCTGCCCTGGTCTCGATGGGGCAACAGCTCGATTACAAGGGCGGCAGTCCGCTGCTGTTCCAGCACCTGTTCTGGTTCTTTGGCCACCCCGAGGTGTACATCGTGGCCTTGCCTGCCTTTGGCGTGATTTCCGACCTGATCAGCGTGCATGCCCGCAAGTGCATTTTCGGCTACCGCATGATGGTGTGGGCCATCGTCATCATCGGCGGCTTGAGCTTCGTGGTGTGGGCGCACCATATGTACGTCAGCGGCATGCATCCGTGGTTTGGTTTCTTCTTTGCGACCACGACCCTGATCATCGCGGTGCCGACTGCGCTGAAGGTCTATAACTGGACCCTGACCCTGTGGCGCGGCGACATTCATTTGACGGTGCCGATGCTGTTCGCCCTGGGCTTTATCAGTACCTTCCTGATCGGCGGGCTGACTGGCCTGTTCCTTGGTAACGTCAGCGTCGACATTCCGCTGTCGAACACCTACTTCGTGGTGGCGCATTTCCATATGGTGATGGGCGTGTCGCCGGTGCTGGCGGTGTTCGGCGGCCTGTATCACTGGTACCCCAAAGTGACGGGTCGCATGTATAGCGAAACGCTGGGCCAGGCGCATTTCTGGATTACGTTTATCGGCGCCTATGCGATCTTCTTCCCGATGCACTATCTCGGCATCCTGGGCATGCCGCGCCGTTATTACGCCTATGAGAATTACGCCTTCATCCCCGAGTCCGCGCATACGCTGAACGCCTTTATTTCAGTGGCGGCGTTGATCGTCGGCGTGGCGCAGTTGCTGTTCCTGTTCAACCTGGCGTGGAGCGCGCGCAAGGGCGCCGTGGCAGGTGGCAACCCGTGGCGCGCCGCCAGCCTCGAATGGTATACGCCGCAAACTCCTCCGGAACATGGAAATTGGGGGCCAGAGCTTCCGTCCGTACATCGCGGCGCCTACGAATATGGCGTCGACGGCCCCGGTGCCGGCGGCGATTACATTCCGCAGAACGCTGGTCCGGAGTACGGTCCGGATCCGCACGCTCCGCCGCCGCATCCGAAGGCGCACCTGACGCCGCACCATGACCCGGCGGAGGTGCCGAAATGAGCGCCAATGCAACGTTGAGGGCAGGCGGCGGGATTCCTGGCCAACCAGGAGGCGAGGGCGGTCCGCACGGTGCTCACGACAGCGGCCCGGCCTGGCCGGATGGCGCGCGCCGCATCGGGCTTTGGGTCTTCATGGTAGTGGTCACTACTTTGTTCGGCCTGTTCGGCGTGGCTTACATGATGCGGGCCGCTTATGAAGACTGGCGTCCCATCGCCTACGTGCCGTGGCAATTGTATTCCAGCACCGCATTGCTGGTGTCGTGCAGCCTGGCCTGGGAGCTGGCGCGGCGGCATGTCGCTGCCGGCCGGCGCGAAGCGGCGCGCAGCACTTCGATTGGCGCGCTGGTGTTGTCGGCAATGTTCGTGCTTTCCCAGCTCTATGCCTGGCAGGCGATGACCGCCGCCGACTATGGCGTGGCGGCCAATCCGGCCAACAGCTTCTTCTACCTGATCACCGGCCTGCATGCCGCGCACGTACTGGGCGGCATGGTTGCCGGGGCGTTTGCAGTGCGCAGGGCGGGAGAGGCGATCGGCCTGTGCGCGCAGTACTGGCATTTCCTGTTTGTCCTCTGGCTGGCGGTGTTCGCCTTGCTGTACCTGGTGACGCCGGATCTGGTCAGGGCCTTCTGCACAACGATAGGCATTCCAGTGAGGTGAGGTATGGATACCGGCACCAATGACTTGAAAGGCTTCGTGTCCGACTGGGCGGGAGACCGCGTCGCGTTCCGCGTCCCATGGGGCAAGGCAATGATGTGGATCTTCCTGCTTAGCGATACCTTCATCTTCGGCACCTTCCTCACAGGCTATATGTCAGTGCGCATGGCCACCACTTCAGCGTGGCCGAATCCCAGCGAAGTATTTTCGCTCACCATTGCCGGAACCAGCTACCCGCTGATCCTGATCGCGATCATGACTTTCGTGCTGATTACCAGTAGCGGCACGATGGCGATGGCGGTGAACTATGGCTATCAGCGCAACCGAAAAATGGCCGCAACGCTGATGCTGGTGACTGCAGGCTTCGGCCTGCTGTTCGTGGGCATGCAGGCTTTCGAGTGGAGCAAGCTGATTCACGAAGGTGTGCGGCCATGGGGCAATCCGATGGGGGCGGCGCAATTCGGGTCGTGTTTCTTCATGATTACCGGCTTCCACGGGCTGCACGTCTCGGCGGGCGTGATCTATTTGTCGATCATCGCGCGGCGTGTGCTGAATGGGCATTATGAGAAAAAGGGTTATGACATCGTCGAGATCACCGGTCTGTATTGGCACTTTGTCGACCTTGTCTGGGTATTCATCTTTGCATTGTTCTATCTCTGGTAGGAGGCCGCCATGTCCGAAGCTACCGCCGCCCATCAACAGCATCCGATTGGGACGTATGTCAAAGTCTGGATATTGCTGTTCGTATTGAGTTTCTTCTCCTACCTGGTGGACTTCTTCCACTTGCAGGGCATGCTGCGCTGGTCGCTGATCCTGATTTTGATGACGCTGAAAGCCGGCTTTATCGTCGCGGTTTTCATGCACATGAAGTGGGAGAGGCTGGCGCTGATCTTCGCGATCACCTTGCCGCCATTGGCGATTCTCGTGCTGGTGGGGATGATGTCGGCGGAGTCACATTACGTGAACACCAATCGCATCGAACACTTCGCCGTTGCGCCCTTGAAATGAGGCTTGCACGCTGATATAATTCGCGCACGCTTTTACGACGTCCCCATCGTCTAGAGGCCTAGGACATCACCCTTTCACGGTGAGTACCGGGGTTCGAATCCCCGTGGGGACGCCAAGTCATTCAAAGCGTAGTGCAAGTCCAGGGTCCCCATCGTCTAGAGGCCTAGGACATCACCCTTTCACGGTGAGTACCGGGGTTCGAATCCCCGTGGGGACGCCACAGATTAGAATGAAGCCGCCTAGTGCGGCTTTTTCGTTTTCCGGCCTATGTCAACTAGCTTGTCCCTCGATCTGTTTTGCAAAGTTGTCGATAACTTCGGCGACATCGGTATTTGCTGGCGCCTGGCGCGCCAACTGCAGCGCGAGCACGGCATCGCCGTCCGGCTGTGGGTTGATGACTTGCGTTCGTTCCAACGCATCTGTCCGCAAGTCGACGTAACCGCCGAGTCGCAACATATTGACGGCATCGCCGTGCGTCACTGGGCTACGCAAGAGGGTGAGTTTGCGTCGGACGATGTGGCGGACATCGTGATCGAATTCTTTGCCTGTGACATCCCGCCTGGCTATATTGCCGCGATGGCGCAGCGCCCGGAGCGCCCGGTGTGGCTGAACCTTGAAGGCTTGAGCGCGGAAGAGTGGGTGGAAGGCTGCCATAGCCTGCCGTCCAAGCATCCGCGCCTGCCGCTGACCAAGTATTTCTTCTTCCCGGGCTTTACTGAAAAAACAGGCGGGCTCTTGTACGAAAAAGACCTTGAAGCCGAGCGCCGCGCCTATATCTCCGATCCCGCTGCCGTACCGGCTTTCTTGTCCTCGCTAGGCGTAACGGGCGCCGAGGCGGCAGCAATGAAGGTGTCGCTGTTCTGCTATCCCTACGCGCCGGTCTTGGAGCTGTTCGCGGCGTGGCGCGGCGGCGAGCAGCAAGTGACTTGCCTGGTGCCGGAAGGCGTGGCGAGTGAAGCTGTAGCAAACTTCCTTGGCCAGCCAGCCGTGCCGGGTACGGTGCGCAGTGAAGGCGCGCTGACTGTGCGCGTGCTGCCGTTTGTGCCGCAACAGGATTACGACAAGCTGCTCTGGTCCTGCGACTTGAACTTCGTGCGTGGCGAGGATTCCTGGGTGCGGGCGCAATGGGCTGGCAAATCCTTCATCTGGCATATTTACGCGCAAGATGAAAACCTGCACCATAAGAAGTTGCGCGCTTTCCTGCAGCGCTATTCGGCAGGCAGTGCGTTCGACGAGTTTTCGCTGTGCTGGAACGGCGCGGCTCAGGGCGACTGGCCAACCTTGTGGAAAGCCCTCGCAGCGGCAATGCCTGAAATTTCGGCAAAGTCGTCGGAATGGCAACAAAAAATCCTGGCAAACGGCGATCTGGCCACGAATTTGACTAATTTTTGTGCATCGCTCAGGTAATACATCACAACCCCGTGCTATAATGCACGGTTACTGCAACTCCCCTTAACCGGTATATATTCGCTATGAAATTCGCAAAAGAGATTCGTGTCGGCAACATCATCATGGTTGAAGACAAGCCATTCATCGTTCTGCGTTCCGACGTCAACGGCTCGTCGCGCACTGGCTTCACCTACAAGTGGAAGATGAAAAACCTGCTGACCGGCGCCCCGCTGGAAAACGTGTTCCGCGGCGATGACAAGTTCGACGTGGTCGTTCTGGACAAGAAGCCAGTGACCTACTCGTACTTCGCTGATCCACTGTTCGTGTTCATGGACGAAGAGTACAACCAGTACGAAATCGAAGAAGAGAACATGGGCGAAGCAGTCAACTACCTGAAAGACGGTATGGAATGCGAAGCTGTCTTCTACGACGGCAAGGCAATCTCCGTGGAACTGCCAACCACCATCGCTCGCCAGATCATTTACTCGGAGCCAGCTGTTAAAGGCAACACCTCCGGTAACGTGCTGAAGGAAGCCAAGCTGGAAAACGCCATCGAAGGCCGCAACTTCTCGATCCAGGTGCCGCTGTTCGTGTCCCAGGACGACGTCGTCGAAATCGACACCCGTACCCACGAGTTCAAGAAGGTCGTGCGCGCCTAATTGCAGCAAACTGTTGCAAATGCGCAATAAAAAGCCCGCTGATGCGGGCTTTTTTACTTTTTAACAGTATTAATTGCTTGCAACATGCTGGTATTCTACTGGTTTGTGCTTTTCTTGACTGAGGGCGTACCAGATGGATCGAAGGGGGTTCGTGAAGTTGGGGTTGGCTGCCGGCGGGGCAGCTGGTTTGCCGCGTGCGCAGGCGGCGGTGCCGTCCGTGCTTGATGCCGGAGTCCAGCATCAGCAAGGCCTGATGGCCGCCAACAAGCTGACCTCCCATGCGCTTACTTCGCAATACCTGTCCCGGATCAATACGATCGACAAATCGGGCCCCCGCATTAACTCCATCATCGAAATCAATCCTGAGGCGTTGAAGATTGCGCGCGAAATGGATCGTGAGCGCCATCAGCGGCGCGTGCGCGGTCCGCTGCACGGCATTCCGGTGCTCCTGAAAGACAATATCGCGACGGCAGACCGCATGAGCACTACCGCCGGATCGCTGGCGCTTGCCGGTGTCCGGGCAGCACGCGACTCGCACGTGGCGGCGCGTCTGCGCGAAGCGGGCGCGGTCATCATCGGCAAGACCAACCTGAGCGAATGGGCAAATATGCGCTCCAGCCACTCCGTCAGCGGATGGAGTGCGCGCGGCGGCCTGACCCGCAATCCGTATTCGCTGGACCGCAACTGCAGCGGCTCGAGTTCCGGTTCCGGCGCAGCGATTGCCGCCGGGCTGGCGACGCTGGCCGTAGGCACAGAGACCGACGGCTCCATCGTATCGCCCGCATCGATCTGCGGCCTGGTCGGCATCAAGCCGACAATTGGCCTGGTGAGCCGCAGCGGCATCATTCCCATCGCGCACTCCCAGGACACAGCGGGCCCGATGGCGCGCAGCGTTTCGGACGCCGCATTGATGCTGGCCGCGATGGCGGGCATCGACCCAAAGGATCCGGTCACGCAGGATGGCGCCGGCAGGGCTGCCGATTATTCGTCGGCCCTGAAGCGCGATGCCTTACGCGGCAAGCGCCTCGGCGTTGCCCGCAATTTCTTCGGCGGCAGCGATGGCGTCGATGCTGAAATCGAAAAGGCGCTGGAAGCGTTGAAGGCGCAAGGTGCAATCCTGGTCGACGTGCAGGTGCCCAACACGGAGAAGTACGGCGACAGCGAAACCGAAGTGCTGCTGCATGAATTCAAGGTCGACCTCGCGGCCTATTTGCGGGATTACGCGCCAAATGCGAAGGTCAGGAACATGGCCGACCTGATCGCTTTCAACAAGCAGAACGCCAAGCTTGAAATGCCATACTTCGGCCAGGAGTACCTGGAGCGCGCGGAAGCCAAGCCGGGCCTCGACAGCCAGGCCTACCAGGACGCGCTGGCCAACAATCACCGTTATTCGCGAAAAGAGGGCATCGACCTGGTGTTGAAAGCGCACGAACTGGATGCGCTGGTTGCGCCGACCGACGGCACTGCATGGCTGACGGACTTCATTAACGGCGACCACTACGGCAAGAGTTTTTCTTCGCCAGCTGCGGTGGCCGGATATCCGCACATCACCGTGCCTGCGGGCTACGTGCGGGGCCTGCCAGTCGGCTTGTCTTTCGTCGGCACAGCCTTCAGTGAGGCGGCATTGATCGGCATGGCCTACGCTTTCGAGCAGGCGACGATGGTCCGCCGCGCGCCGCAATTCCCCGCCAGCGTTTCGGTCCGTGCTTAAACTTCGATAAATCGCATCTTGAAATTGCGGCCTTTGAAGCTGCCGAAGTCGCCTCCCGGCATGGTGCTGGTGGCCTTCAGTCGCGCGAAGGCGTCGTGGGCGATGCGGCGGTCCAGCGCGACATAAGTCTGGAATTCGGTGACATTGATTTTGCCGACTTGTTCCTTGGTCAGGCCGCCGTCTCCGCACAGCGCGCCCAGCACGTCGCCGGCACGCAGCTTTTCCTTCTTGCCGCCTGCGATGCAGAGCGTCAGCATCGGCGCCGGTTCGGCGTTCACGAATTCGTCTTCAGCCAGCTCCTTGATGTCGTGCCATTCGACGGGCGCGCCCTGGTAGTCTTCAATCAGCTTGACCCACTTCTTCTCGTTCGGCGCGCACAGTGTCAGCGACAAGCCTTTTTCGCCGCCGCGGCCGGTGCGGCCGATGCGGTGGATGTGGACTTCGGTATCGCGCGATACGTCGGCGTTGATGACCGCTTCCAAATTGGCGATGTCGAGGCCGCGCGCGGCGACGTCGGTGGCGATCAGGATCGAGCAGCTGCGGTTGGAGAACAGCACCAGGATTTCGTCGCGTTCGCGCTGTTCCAGTTCGCCGTACAAAGCCAGCGCTGAAAAGCCTTCTGCATGCAGTTCATCCAGCAATTCCTTGCAGTGCACCTTGGTGTTGCAGAAGATGATGGCGGATGCCGGCTGGTAGTGCTTGAGCAGTTTGCCGACCGATTGGTCGCGGTCGTCGAAGCCGATTTCGTAGAAGCGCTGCTCGATCTGGCCGCCGCTGTGCTGTGCTTCCACAGTCACTTCGACCGGATCGTAGAGGAAGGCTTCTGTCGCCTGGCGGATGTCGTCCGGGTAGGTTGCCGAGAACAGCAAGGTCTGACGGCGTTTCGGGCAGGCGCGCACGATGCCGGCGATTTCGTCATAGAAGCCCATGTCCGTCATACGGTCGGCTTCATCCAGCACCAGCATCCGCACATTGGACAGGTCGAGCGATTCGCGCGACAGGTGGTCGCGCACGCGGCCCGGGGTGCCGACCACGATGTGGGCGCCGAATTCCAGCGAGGCGATTTGGGGGCGCATTGGCGTGCCGCCGGTCAGTACCACCACCTTCACGTTCGGCACGCAGCGCGCCAGGCGGCGCAGTTCATTGGCTACCTGGTCGGCTAGTTCGCGGGTGGGGCAGAGCACCAGTCCCTGAACGGCAAACCAGGCGGTATTCAGGTTGCATAGCATGCCGATGCCGAAAGCTGCGGTTTTGCCGCTGCCGGTCTTGGCTTGTACAATGAGGTCGCGGCCCTCGATGATGGATGGAAGGCTTTGCGCCTGGACCTCGGTCATTTCGCGGTAGCCCAGCGAGTCCAGGTTGGCAAGGAGTTTTTCGGACAGTGGCAGGGTAGCGAAAGAGGTCATTTTTTAGTCGCGCCGCCAAATCGGCAGGCCGGTGAGGTCCAGGTTGGGATCATTCTGCCAGATTGGCAGGCCGCTGGCGTCGGTTGGCCCGAGTTCGCCCAGCAAGTCGAGTTGTTCCTGTTTGCGCGGAGAGCGGCGCACACGCGGCGGCGGCGGAAGCTTGGCTTCCGGCGCCATCGGCTCGGCAGGCTCGAAGCCTGGCAGGTCGATTGTCGCGTTGTCTTTTTTATCTCTCATTATCCGTCGCAGAAAACAAAAGCCCGGCTGAAACAGTCGGGCTTCCTTTTAGAACCGGCGAATTGTAACACGGGCAACCATGTCAACGGAAGGCGAGGGCTCCCGTCAGGTCACCCGGCGGCAAGGCGCCGCGATCGGCGAAGGCCTTGTTGCGCTCGGCCAGGCCTTCCAGCAACGGCAGGCCATGCAGGCGGGTGATGAAGCGCAGGATCGACGTGGTGTCGTAGAAACTGTGGTCCACCGTCGACTTCTTGGCGAACGGCGACACGATGATGGCCGGGATGCGCGAACCCGGGCCCCAGCGGTCGCCCTTCGGCGGCGCCACGTGGTCCCACCAGCCGCCGTTTTCGTCGAATGTCACCACCACCACCATGTTTTCCCACTGCGGCGATTTCTTCAGGTGCTCCAGCACGTTGACGATGTGCTGGTCGCCGGACTCGATATCCGAGTAGCCGGCATGAAGGTTCAGGTTGCCCTGCGGCTTGTAGAAGCTTACCGCCGGCAGCTTGCCTGCCACCACATCGGCCAGGAACTTGTTCGAAATCGGGCTGTCACCCAGGCCGCCGTCGCGGATGTGGGCGGCGCGTTGCGCGCTGCCAGGCGCGAAGCTGGCGAAGTAATTGAACGGCTGGTGGTGGTACTGGAAATTCGGCTTGGTGCCGCCGCCCTTGTGGTCGAGCGCAGCCTGGAATGCGCCGCCGTACCAGGCCCAGCTCACGCCCTTGCGCGAAAGCAGGTCGCCGATGGTGTCGTATGTTTGCGGCGGCAGGTAGGCCGGGTCTTCCGGATTGGCGTGCAGGGGATCGCCGCCGGGCGCGGGGCGAACAAAGCTTGGCTGGTACGGCGGAGCCATGGTGTTGACAGCGAAACCATCCGGGGTGATAGCGCCGTCATTCACGTAATGCGGCCGGCCTTCCAGTGCGGATTTCGGACTCTTTGGATCAAGGGCCAGGGTGTGGCCGGTCGGGCCATCGGACAGCACCGCGATCTTGCGCTTGGCCGGACTGCTGGCTGCATTCGGGTACACCGGGCAGCGGCCCGAGACCAGGAACTGGTGGTTCAGGTAGGAGCCGCCGAAAGCCGCCATGAAGAAGTTGTCGCACAGCGTGTATTGGCGCGCCACTTGCCACAGGCCGAGATTCTTTTCCGTCTCACTGTAATAGCCCATGACCATGCCGCCGGTATTGCCCCAGGCGACAAAGCCGTCATTCTTGCCGCCGTTGATCTGAATCTGGTTTTGGTAGAACAGGTGCCACAGGTCGCGCGTGATGACCGATTCCGGCAGCGGCTTGCCTTCGGCGTCGACCAGCTTGAATGGTGCGTTCGGCAGGCCGGTCAGCTGGTCCTCTTTGAGTTCGTAACGCTTGCCGGCGATATCCTGCGGTACCGGCACCAGGCCGCCCCAGACTTTCGGGAGTGTCGGCAGGATGCTGCCATCGTAGTCGCGCTGCTGGTAGTCGGCTGGCTTCAGCGCCGACATTGGCGAAGCAAGGCCGGGAAAATCGGCGAACAGGTTGTTGAAACTGCGGTTCTCCAGGTAGATCACCACCACGTTCTTGACGTTGGCCTGCAGCTTGTCGTCCAGCGACATGGCCTTGGCTGGCTGTGTCGATTTCACCGCCGGAGCTGCAGTCACGCCGGGCAGGCTGGCGGCAAGGCCGGCGGCGCCGGCTGCCTGGAAGATGCGGCGGCGCGCAGGGCTGGCTGGCAGGTCTTTTGAAGTGTCTTTTTGGTTCACGCGTTGCTCCTTGCGGTTCTGTCGCGTGCAATTGTGACAGCTCGACTACAAAAATGCGAGAACCCCGCGCTGGTAGGTTTCGCGCACTTCGGCGATGGGCTGCCGGGAGGCGGAGTACAGTACCGCGGCATGTTCAAACAGCGCGGTTGGCGAATGCAGCATGGTGCTGGAGAAGGTGCGGCGATAAGGAGCCAATGGCCGCACCACTTTGCCGAACGGCGCGTCGGTTTCGTCCAGCAGGCGATTCATCTCCGGCGTCAGGCGGCTGGGAACGTACCAGTTATCCGCTTCGGAAAACAGGTGTGCGCCACAGTAAAGCTGTACGCGGCGATATTTGATTTCGGCGCTCGTTACGCCCAGCCGGGCAATGGTTTCTGCGGCCGCAGGTTTATCCGTGCCGCGCACCAGGCGGGCCACGATCTTCGGTTCGGCCGCCATAGCATGGTCGGCACACCATTTTTCCAGGGTCAGCGTGGCGCTGTCGGCGGCCAGGATATCGGCGCTGAGCTTTTGGGCGAGAATGTCGGCCTGCTTGCCAGGGCTGGCGCAGGCAGCCAAGAAGAGGACTGGGATCCAGCGTAAGCACGTTGACATCTGCATTGGCGCACCCGGAAATGAAAAAAGCCGTTGCAAAGGCAACGGCTTTTTGAATCTGGTTGCGGGGACAGGATTTGAACCTGTGACCTTCGGGTTATGAGCCCGACGAGCTGCCAGACTGCTCCACCCCGCGTCTGAGGCAAGCATTATAGCTCACACATTTCGGTTCCGCAAGGTCGATTTATGCGATTCCCAGGCGCCAGAGAGAAGTAATCTCTGACGAGCGGGCGGCATGGAGCGGGTCGCTGGCGTCGCTGGCTTTCGGATGGACTGGGCGCGCGTCGAGGCGGCCCAGCACTATCAGGCCGGCAGCGGCGATCCATTCTTCCAGTTCCGCGCGCGAACGCAGGCCGAGGTGCTCGGCCAGGTCGGACAGAATCAGCCAACCTTCGCCGTTTGGCGCCAGGTGGGCCTTCAGGCCGGACAGGAAGCCGCGCAGCATGCGGCTGTCAGGATCGTAGACAGCATGCTCCACCGAGGAGTTAGGGCGGGCCGGCACCCAAGGCGGATTACAGACCACCAGCGGCGCCTGGCCGGGAGGGAACAAATCTGCCTCCAGCAGTTCGACCTGGTCGTCCAGCATCAGGCGGGAAAGGTTGTCGCGGGCGCAACTGAGGGCACGCTTGTCCATATCAGTGGCGATCACGTGCTTCACACCGCGCTTGGCCAGCACAGCGGACAGCACGCCGGTACCCGCGCCGATATCGAAAGCCAGCTCCAAAGCGCCTTTCGGCAGCGGAGCATCGGCCACAAGCTGCACATACTCCCCGCGCACAGGCGAAAACACGCCGTAATGCGGGTGGATACGTTCGCCCAGCGCAGCCACCGGCACGCCAGCCTTGCGCCACTCGTGGGCTCCGATAAGGCCTTGCAGCTCGCGCAGGGAAATCACGAAGGCATCTTCGCCACGGCCATAAGCCTCGTTGCAGGCCAACGCCACGTCAGGTGCGCGGCGCAAGGGAATGCGGTAGCCGGGTTCGAAAGGGACCAGTAGCATGGCCAGCGTGCGGGCGCGCTGCGACTGGGCTTGGCGGTGCAGGTGGAAGGCCTCGGTGGCGCTGGCCGGTGTTTTTGCGGGGGCGACCTTGCGGCCCTTGCCGCCTTTGGCTTTCTTATGGTCGGCGCGACGGGCCAGCGCTTGCAGCAATTGGCGCGCGTTCTGGAAATCGCCGCGCCACAGCAGGGCGGTGCCTTCGCAGGCGAGGCGATAGGCGACGTCGGCGTTCATGGTGTCGTCTGCGACCTGCACGCGCTTGGGCGGCGGATTGCCCGATTCGGAATGCCAGCGCGCAGAGCGCGTCTCGCCTTGTTCAGTCCAGTGGATTTCTTGCATAGTGGCTTTTCTAATGAAATTCGGGGTCAGGTCTGGCAATCGGACATTTTGTCCGATTGCCAGACCTGACCCCGAATTTCAATTCAGGAGGCAGCCATTATACGCGGGCTCAGGCTGCTGGCGGTTCTTCAGGGGCCGGGGCGATGGCTGGCGCTGGCGGGTCAATCGGGGCGGCGGCGGCTTCCGGTGGATCGATATCGGTTGCCGGTGGGTCAATGTCGGTCGCAGGTGGGTCAATGTCGGTCGCCGGTGGATCGATGTCGTCGCTCGGCGGGTCGATTTCGCCATTACGCGCGGCCTGGCGGGCGGCGTTGGCGGCATGCGCCAGTTCCGCAGCCTGGCCCGGCTCGGATTGCAGCCGGCCGTAAGCCTTGGCCTTTTCGCTGGCGTTAGCTGGCAGGTAGGTATCCAGTGGCGATTCCGCATCGACCAGCTTGAGCAGGCGCATGGTCAGGTTGCCGGCGTCGCTCTCCTGGCCTTGTTCGTTCTGCTGCTTGAGCGTGGCGCTGATATTGCGGTCCATCAGGCGGAACAGGTCGGCCAGGCTGCCAGGGAAGTCGATGTCCGGGAATTCTACTTCCGGCAATGGCATGGCAGGGTTCTGGTCGGCTTGATCCTTGCGGCGCGATGGCACGTTGGATGCCGCGCCGGCGGTCATCGTGGCTTCGTACTGGATTTCCACTTCAAAGCTCAGCTTGCGGCCGTCGGCGGTGGTGATGGTGCCTTTGCCGAGGAAGTGGGAGTTTTCGTTCAGGCTGAAGCCAAGGGCATCGGCTACGCCATCGGCACCTTCGGCATGCAGTGCGCCGGCAGCGAAACTGGCATTCGATTCCAGCGCGACGGAGTCGAAGGAAATCTTGGCGCCCTTGGCATTGTCGCCGAGTAAATTTTTGGCAAAGCTGCCGATCAGGCTCTGTGCCATGTCGACGGTTCTGTTGCCCAACTGGTCGACGCGCTTTTGCAGGTCGACCGCGTTGCTGGACAGCGAAACCGCGCTATCTGCATTCACGTCCCTCACAGCATTGGCGCGCGAAGGCTTGCTTTCCGCCTGCGAAGTGGCAGGGGACAAGGAAGTGTTCTGGTACTGGCGTGGGCCGATGGAGTTGAGAGGGTTCATGATAGGAAACCTTTTAGGGGTACTACCCCTGATACGGCAAGTTTCTGGATTTCTTGAGGATTATCAATGGTGATGAGTCCACAAGCCGTTTGACTCCAGGTAGGACTTGACCGCTTCCGGGGCGCCGGTGGCGTGCAGTTTCACTTCCCCGCAGGTGCAGACACCATAGTACGGCGTAATGTGCGAGCACGCAGAAGTTTTCTGCAATGCAACCTTAACTGCTTTGCTGCATTTTGCGCATTTGAAAGTGAGGGTGCGTGGGGCTTTCAGGAACATGGCCTAGACTCCGGGCAAAAGAACGATTTTATCAGGCAAAGATATCAATCGTTGCTTGCTTTTCGGAAAGACCGTAGGCATGCTGGACTGTTTGTTGCTTCGCCGAAAGCTCGGCCTGGGCTTGCAGCGCCATCTGGCCGGCGCGCGCGGCCACGCTGCGGTCCTGGCCGGACGGGTCGGCCGGTGCCAGCGCCGCCGCCTGCACCTGGCGCGCCTTGTCGATGGTTTCTTCGGGCGTGCGGCCGGGCGAGGTGTCGATATTGACTTCGCCGCCCACGGCATAATTCACGCCGTCCGGACCGCGTTGGTAGGTGTAAGTGGCGCCTGAGGTGGCCAGGCTGCCGGCGGCGGCAAGGTGGGCCTGCTCATGCTGGCGCACCTTGAGGTCGCTCGCCTTGAGCTGGTCGATTTTTGCCTGGTCTTCGGGGGAATATTGCTGCTGGGTCGATTCGCTGCGCGTAGCGCTGCGCGCAGGTGCGCTTGCCTGCGGCGCGTAGCTGCCCGACGATGATATGGCGCCGATTCCCATTTACACATCATAACAAATTGGCAGGCGCTTTCCGTCAACTGGCGGCCACTTCTTGCGTTGAAGGAGTGACCGTCATGCCGATGGAGGTTTACGATGGAAAAGTCCAGGCAACCAAGCAAGGAAGCAGTGCGCAACTGGCTGCAGTCGCGCCAGGAGGAACGCCGTCCCTTGCCCGACCCGCAACAGATCCGCCGCGAACTCGGTTGGGAAATGGTGCGCGTCAAGCAGGACCAGCGCACCTTGCGCTTAGCTGACTGAGACTGCGCTGCGGCCGCTGGTTGCGGGCTGCACCGCGATCCGGGTAGAGATCCGTTCGGTCATTTCCTGCACGTGGGAGATCACGCCCACTTTTCTCCCCATCGATTGCAAACCATCCAGCGCGTCCATGGCGACGCGCAGGGTTTCCGCATCCAGGCTGCCGAAGCCTTCGTCGATGAACAGCGATTCCACCCGCACGCGGTTGGACGAGAGCGAAGCCAGGCCGAGCGCCATGGCCAGCGATACCAGGAACGATTCGCCGCCAGAGAGCGAGTGCACGGAGCGTTTTTCATCGCCCATGTGCAGGTCGCGCACCAGCAGTCCAAGCGAAGGCTGGGCGGGGTTGTCGATGCGTTCGAGCTGGTAGCGCGGCGCCAGTTGCGACAGGTGGGCGTTGGCGTAGCCGATCAACACGTCCAGCGTGAATTGCTGGGCGTAGTTGCGGAACTTCTTGCCGTCGGCCGAGCCGATCAGCTCACTCAGTTGCGCCCAGCGGCGTTCCGTTTCCTGCTGGCGCGCGATGTCGGCCAGCAGGGCTTCTGCGGCTTGGCGGCGGTCGTCGTCCTGCGCCAGTTGCAGCTTGAGGGCGGCGGCATGGTCGTGCGCTCGCTTGCGCTGTTCCTGCAGGGCCGCCAGGGCCTGTTCCAGTTCGGCAGCGCTGCGTTGCTCGCCTTCGGGCGCGCCGGCCAGGTGTTCGGCGTGTTGCGCTTCGCGTTCGGCTTGCACTGCATTGGCGGATGCCAGTGCCTGGTCGATCGCCTGCAGGAAGATGCGTTCGTCGCGGATCGCCTGCTGGGAGTGGGCGAGCAGGGCGCGCAGTGCTTCCAGGCTTTCGATGCCCAGGGGCTGGTTGTCGGTGAGCCAGGCTTGCAGGCGGGCGGCGGCATTTTCCGCGGCGGCGTCCAGTGCGGTGAGGCGTTGCCTGGCCTGCACGTGGATTTCGTCGGCGCGGGTACGCTGCTGGGCGGCCTGCTGGGCCGATTCCTGGCGCGCTTGCAGGGCGGTGCGGGCGGCGTCGATTGTCGCGCGCAATTCGGATTCCACTTCGCGCACTGGGCGGCCTTGCCAGAGCCCCTGGCGTTCGGCGGCCGCGGCGTCGCGTGCGGCGCACGCTGCTTCGGCAGCGGCCTGCGTGGCGAGGGCTTCGGCAGCGCAGCGTTCCTGGGCGGCGCGCAAGGACTGCACCTCGATGGACAGGGCGGCAATTGCGCTGCTGCGCTCATCCGCGGACTGGCGTTGCGCCTGCCATTGCCTGCATTCGCGCGCGCGCTGCTCGTGGAAGCGCGCCGGGCTTTCCTTCCATTCGTCTTGCCAGCCGTCGCGTGCCAACGGGGCGTCAAGCTGGTCGAGCAGGTCGGCAATTTGCAGGGCGGTGTCGATACGCTGCTGGTCCAGGGCCTTGTGCTGCGCTTCGGCCTGGGCCAGGGCGGCTTGGGCTGCGGACAGGGCCTGCTGGTGGCGACTGCAATCGGCGTTTGCCTGTTCACAGGCAGTTTGCGCGACCTCGCGGACGCGGGCGGCCTGGCGGTGGGACTGTTCCTGGCCTTCCAGGGCGTGCAATGCCGATTGCAGCGCCTCCGCATGCGCGGCGAGCCAGCCGGTATTGTCCTCGTCGCCGCCAGCTTGGCCGGCGTGTTCCGCCAGGGCGGCGCGCGCAGCTTGCCAGCGGGGCTGGACGTTGGCCAGCGTGTTGCCGATGCTGTGCTGCTCGACGCCGATAGCCGCCAACTGTTCAATGCTGGACTGGAGGCGGGCCTGCTGCTCGGCCTCGTGCTTGACATTGCGCTGCAGCTTGTCGCGGCAGTCGTGCACTTCGGCCAGCAGTTGCGCCAGCATGGCGTGCAGCGGGCCATCCTCGTTCCGGTATGGATGCTGATGCGAGCCGCAAACCGGGCAGGGGCAGTCGTCCTGCAGCGTGGCACGCAGCTTTTCGACGCTTTCGCCGGTGGCCGCTTCGGCCAGTTTCAGCGAGCGTTCGGCCTGCGCCGAGGCGGCGAACAATGCGGCGTTGGCTTGGCGGGCAGCGGCGGCTTCGGCTTCGGCACTGTCGCGGGCAGCCTGCAGTAAAGCACTGCGCGTCGCCAGGTCCTGCTGGCGGGTGCCGAGCTGCGCCAGCTCTTGCCAGGCGGCGTTTGCTTCGGCCAGCAGCATGCGGCGCCGGTCGAGGTGCTGGCGCTGCCGGGCGTTACTGTCGGCATCGATGCCTGCCAGCGCTTTCGTGGCCAGCTCGCGCTGCGATTCGGCCTGGCGCAAACGCTCGGTGGCGGCAGCGAAGCCGTTGCGCGCCTGGTGTTCGTCCTGTCGCTGGCGGGCGGCGGTTTGCTGCACGGCGGCCAGCGCTTGCGAGTGTTTATCGGCGCGGTCGGCTTGCTGGCCGGCCTGCGCAAACAGCACATCCCAGCGCGCCCAGTCGCGGGCCAGCGCCGACCAGTGCTGGTGCGCGGCCAGCCATTGTTCGCAATCGTGCTGCTCGTCGGCGAGGGCCTGTTGCTGCGCTTCGCGTGCGGCCAGGGCGGTGCGTGCCGCGGCGTCGGCCTGGGCTGAGGCGTCGCGGGCGCTGGCAGCCTGGGTGACGGCCGACTGCAACGATTCCAGGCGCACATCGAGTACTTTCGCCTGGTCCAGCAGCGGCACCGCGTCCTGCTGCGCGCCTTCGGCCGCGGCCAGCGCGGCGCCGGCCTGATGGACATCGCCGCCCAGCACTTCCAGTGCCAGGCGAGTGCGTTCGGCTTCCTGCTCTGCGAGGGAAATCGCCGCTTGAGTGGCGGCGCGTTCGGCTGCAAGGCGGACCACTTCATCGTCCAGTGCGCGCGCCGGTTGCACGGCATCCAGTTGCGCCAGCATCGCGCGGCGCGGCGCTGCGGCGTCGGAATCCTGCTGTCGTTGCTGGAGCTGTTCGCGAGCCTGCTGTGCCGCCGCGGCCAGGCGTTCGGCTTGCTGGTGCCAGCGCAGTTCGGCTTCCAGCGTTGCGACGCGCCGGGCCGCGGCGTGCAGCGCTGTTTCGGCAGCTTCGGCCTGGGTGACGATTGCGGCGCGTTGATCCGGCGACAATGGTTGCTGGTTCGCCAGTCCTGCGCTGAGGGCCTTCAAAGCCAGTTCCTCGGCACGCCAGCGTTCAAAAGCACGCTTTGAGATTTCGCTATAGATGCCGCTGCCGGTCAGGGTCTCCAGCAGGGCGCCGCGCTCGTCGTCCCGGGCCTTGAGAAAGGCCGAGAACTCGTTCTGCGCCAGCAGCACGGCGCGCGTGAACTGCTCGAAGCTCAAGCCGATGCGCTGCACGATTTCCGCCATGACCTCGGTCTTTTTGTGGCCCAGCGGCTGCAGTCCCGGCAGCTTGTGCAGCGTCATGCTCGTTGGCTGCAAAGCGCCGGCGGCCTTGGTGCGGGCGCGCCAGACGTTCCAGCGCGCGCGATAGGATGCGCCATCGTTGCCGACGAAGTCGACTTCGGCCCAGCCTTCGGCGGCGCCGCGGCGCAGCAAGGTGCGCGGGTCTTGCGACGACACCGGGTCGCCGACGTCGGGCGTCTTGCCGTCCGCCTTATGCAGGCGCGGGGTGTCGTCGTATAGCGCCAGGCACAGGGCGTCGAGCAGGGTGCTCTTGCCGGCTCCGGTCGGGCCGCTGATGGCGAACAGGCCCGCGTCGGAGAGCGGCTGGGCGGTGAAGTCGACGCAGAACTCGTCGGCCAGCGAGGCAAGATTCTTGCCGGCGATGCGCAGGACTCTCATGGCTGCACCAGTTCCGCAAAGGCTGCCAGTTGTTCGGCGGGCGCTTCGGCGCCATAGCGTTGCTGGTAGAGGCGCCTGAAGATCTCGTCCGGCTGCAGGGTAGCCAACTGGTCGAGCGACAAGGCGGCTTCTTCAAAGGAAGCGCGGGCGGCGCTCGAAGTCTCGATTTTCGCCAGGCGGACAGGCTTGCCTTGCAGCGCTTCTTCGACGGCGGCGCGCAGGCCGGGCTCCGGCGCGGTGAGCTTGATGCGTACTTCGAGCAGCGGCTGCTGTTCCAATGGCGCTTCCGGCAGGTCGATGGCGGCCAGTGCGGCTTTCACCTCTTCCAGCGTGGCCGGCTTTTCCGGCACGCGCAGCAACTGCACGGCACGCGGGACCGGCAGGACGCTTATTTCCGCCACCTGGGCGCCTTCCAGGTCGATACGCAGGACCTGGTGCTGGTAGCCCGTTTCGGCAAAGGACAGCGGAATCGGGCTGCCGCAGTAGCGGATATGCGCATGCGGGCCGACTTGCTGGGCAAGATGCAGGTGACCCAGTGCCGCGTAGGCAATCGGCGGCGGGAAGATGCCGGTGGGGAGCATCTCCGTGCCGCCAATGACGATGCGGCGCTCGGATTCGGCCGACATGGTGCCGTTGACCATATGGCAGTGGCCCATTGCGACAATCGCCTGGCCTTCGGCGGCGCGGGCGCTGGCCAGTTCCAGCGCCTGGCGGTACAGTTCCGCGATGCCGGAAAGATAGGGATCGGGCTGCGGCGCGGCGTCCTCTCCGGTGGCGGCTTGCACGGCCGGCAAGCGCGGCACGTCGCCATGGCGCAGGAAGGGAACGGCCAGAACCCAGGCCGCCACGGCGCCGTTTTTCCCTGTCAGCGGCACCAGCATGCGTTCCATGTCGATATTGCCGTCCGCGTCGCGGTGCGGGTAGCCGACCACGGTGGTGCCGTGCACCTCCAGCAAAGGGCCGGGAGCTTCAAGGCGGCCGGGAGAGTCGTGATTGCCTGCAATGACGACAATGTCAAGCTGCGGCGCGCGGGCGCGGGCTTGCTGAAGGAAGCCGTAAAGCTGGCGCTGCGAGGCCGCAGACGGATTGGCGTTGTCGAAAATATCGCCGGCCACCAGCAAGGCATCGACTTGTTCGGACACGATGGTGTCCAGCAGCCAGTCCAGGAAGCGCTGGTGCTCGTAGTGGCGGTCAAAATTATGCAGCGACTGGCCAAGGTGCCAGTCGGAAGTGTGCAGCAGGCGCATGAAATGTAAAGCTGGGCGTGGGAAGCGCAAATATAGCGCAAACGGCTGTCCGGTGTCTTGATCCCGGTCAGGCCGCGTTCGGAGAGCGCATTGCCGGCAACGGCTCGCCGCTGCGGAAGGTGTTGCGGCCGGCCTGCTTGGCTTCATACAGCAGCAGGTCGGCGCGTTTCAGCAATTCTGCGGGGCTGAGATCTTCATCGCGGTAATAGGTCAGGCCGATGCTGGTCGAGACATTGGCCAGGATGCCATCGAGCTCGAAAGGTTGCTGCATGGCGTGCACGATCTTGGACGCGGTGACGGCGGCGTCCTCGGTCCTGGAGATATGGTCCATGATGATGGTGAACTCATCGCCGCCCAGGCGCGCCACGGTATCGCTGGCGCGAACGGTATTGGACAGCCGCGCCGAAAACGCCTTGAGCAGCGCGTCGCCAACCGCATGGCCGTAGGTATCGTTGACCGGCTTGAAACGGTCGATGTCGAGGTACATCACCGCCATCAGGCTTCCGCCCTCGCGGCAGGCCGCCATGGTCTCGCTCAATTTTTGCAGGAAGCCGGCACGGTTGGTGAGCCCGGTCAGCGCATCGACTTGCGACAGTTTGAGCAGGCGCTGTTTCTCGCGCTTTTGCGCCGTCACGTCCTGGCGCATCACGTGGAAGCCGATCACGGTGATGCCGTCTTCGTCCAGCTGCGGAATGTAGACCACGTCGTAAGTGCGCAGGTGGTCGCCGGTATCGTCTTCTTCCTCAAAGGTCAGGGTCTCGCCGCGCAAGACACGCGCGATGTAGGGTTGCAGCAAGGCATAGCGCTTCTCGCCGACCGTTTCCTGCACCGTGCGGCCCGTGACCTGCAGGCCGGTCTTGCTGAATTCACGCTCATAGGCGAGGTTGTGGAAGCGATAGATCTCTTCGAAGTCGACGTAGGCGATCATGGCGGGCAGGGTATCGGCGATGGTGCGCAGGCGGGCCTCGCTTTCGCGCAGGGCCATGACGGACTTGCGCACCAGCGTGATGTCGTCCAGCGTTCCGACATAGCCGGCTATTGCATTGTCGATCACGATCGGGGCCACCTTGATCGAGGTCCAGACTATCTTGCCGTCCGGGTGCACGCAGCGCAGGGTTTCCTGGAAGGCCTGCTGGGTCGTATTCAGGTGGCGCAGCGAAGCGCGCAGCATGTCGCGGTCGTTGGGATGGACGGCGTCGAACCAGCCGTCCCCCAGCGCCGCGTCGCGCGGCATGCCGGTGATTGCTTCGAATGTCCGGTTGACGTAGGTGCATTTGCCGTCCTTGTCGGCGCGTACCAGGCCAAGCGGCGAGGCATCGTTGACGGCCTGCAGCTCGGCCTGGTTCTGGCGCACGGCCATTTCCGAACGTTTGCGCTCGGTGATATTGCGCGCGGTGACGGCGACGCCGTCCTCGATGGCGACGATCTGGTGCCGCAGCCAGAGCGGTTCGCCGAATACAGCCGATTCGAATTCCTCTTCCAGCGGCTCGCCGGTGCGCATCACGCCCATGCATTTGTCGAACATGCCCTCGCTATGCCAGAGGGGAAGCATGTCGCCCATGCGCTTGCCCAGCGCGTCGTCGGAGGCGTGGCCGAGGATGCGGGCGCCGCGCTCGTTCACGTCGACCAGGATGAAATCGGTAATCGCGCCGGCGTTGCCGCCGGCGCGGCAGGCCTTGATCAGGAACAGGGCGTCAAGGCTGGCATCGACGGCGGCGTGCAGCTTTTCGCGCGCGTAGGTCGCTTCGCGGGTGCTCTCGCGCAGGCGCTGCGCCTGCTGCGTGAGCAGGAGGCTGAATACCAGCACCACCACCGAAACGATGGCGGTGACGCCAAAGTACAGGCGCCGCTGGCTATAGTACTTGGCCAGCGCGTGCTCTTTGGCGTCGCCCACCACGGCGGTGAGCGAGTAGCGCGGCATGTCGCGAAAGCCGTAGATGCGCTCCGTTTTGTCGATAGGGGTCTTGAGCAGCAGTTCTTCCGGCAGGTTGACCGGGTCGGACGGCGCGACGTAGTCGATGGTGTCGGTGATGAACAGCTTTTCGTCGACGCGGCCGGTGGCCAGGGCGGTGTCGCGGCTGATCAGCATGACCAGCCCGCCTTCGTCCACGTGCAGGCGGTCGTAGTCCTCGACGAAATAGGCCGGGTCGATCATCAGCACGATCACGCCGGCGAACTTGCCGGCCTTGTCGTCCAGCCGGCGTGCGATCTGGATTTGCCACTTCCTGGTGATCGGTTCCACCATCGGGTTGGTGACCAGGGCTGCGTCGCCGGCTGTCGTGGCAAGGGCCTTGAAGAATCCCAGGTTGGCCGAATTGGCCGGGAAAACGCCGTGCATGCTCTCCACCAGCTTGCCGTTGGCGTCGATCAGGGCGATCGGCAATTCGAGGCGGGCCGGCATGACGGAGTCCAGCAGGCCGCCGCGTTTGCTGAATTCGGGCAGGCGCAGGGCGCCGTTGGTTTCTTCGAACTTGAGCTTGAAAAGCTGGGTGGCATGGTCCGCCTGGCGCAGCAAATGGCCGGAGTGCTCGGCCAGCGTGCGCGCCAGCGAATGGCTGTGCTGGACGGCGTCGTAATGCGCGCTTTCAGCGTCCTGCCTGAGCTGGTAGAACACGTCGGCCCACATTACAACCAGCAAAACCAGCGTGAAAGAGGGCAGCAGTATCATGCGATACAGCTTGCGGAAAATCTGACGGGCGGTGGATGTTGGCACAGGCTTATTTTGCACTCAAACCCCGGCAGCGGGGTCAAAAAAACGGATCAATGCTGCCTGGCAGCCACCATCATTCGCAAAATGCCAAGAAATACTGTCAATTCGCTATTAGAATAGGCGTTCACACCCTACGGGAACCGAGTCTTGACCGAACTGAATCTCTCCCTCGCCGCGGCACGTGCCTTGCACCTGGCTGCGCAAGGCCTGCTGCAACCGCGCCGGCGCAAGGCGCAGAAAGGCGACGTGCTGGAAGCGATCCGCAGCATGGGCGTGCTGCAGATCGACACCATCCATGTGGTGGCGCGCAGCCCCTACCTGGTGTTGTGGAGCCGCCTGGGCGACTATCCCCAGCCCTGGCTGGAAGAGCACCTGGCCGAAGGGGCGCTGTTCGAATACTGGGCGCATGAGGCGTGCTTCGTGCCGATCGAAGATTACCGCCTGCTGCGCCATCGCATGGTCGATCCGGGCGCGATGGGATGGAAGTATTCGGCGCAGTGGATGAAGGAACGGCGCGCCGACGTCGAGCGCGTGCTGCAGCATATCCGCAGCAATGGGCCGGTGCGCTCCGCCGATTTCGAGCGTACCGACGGCAAGGCCGGCGGATGGTGGGAATGGAAGCCGGAGAAGCGCTCGCTGGAAGTGCTGTTCACCGCCGGCGAGCTGATGATCGCGCGGCGCCAGAATTTCCAGCGCGTGTACGACCTGGCCGAGCGCGTGCTGCCGGACTGGGACGACAGCCGCATGCCCGGCATGGATGAAACCCGGCGCGAACTGGCGCTGAAATCGGTGCGCGCCCTGGGCCTTGCGCGCAGCGCCTGGGTGGCCGATTACTACCGCACCAAGCCGCCGCGTCCGGACCTCGAAGCGCTGGCCGAGGAAGGCTTGCTGCTGCGCGCCCGCGTCGACGGCTGGAAAGACCCGGTGTACATCCACCACGACCTGGCGGACCTGGCGCAAGCGGCAGCCGAAGGCAGCCTGTCGCCGACGCTCACCACCATCCTGTCGCCTTTCGACCCGGTAGTGTGGGACCGCCGCCGCGCCCTGGACCTGTTCGACTTCGATTACCGGCTTGAGTGCTATACGCCAGCCGAAAAGCGCCGCTACGGCTACTTCACGCTGCCTATCCTGCGCCGCGGCGCACTAGTGGGCCGCATCGACGCCAAGGCGCATCGCCGCGGCGGCACGTTCGAACTGAAAAACCTGGTGCTGGAGCCGGACGCCCGCGTCAGCGAGCGCTTCGTGCGCGACGTTGCCGGCGCGGTGCAGCGCCTGGCCAACTGGCATGGCTGCCCGCAGGTGCAGGTGCAGGCCAGTGAGCCGCCCGGATTCGCCGCCACGCTGCAGGCGGAGCTGGACGGCCAGGGAGTCGAACAATGAAGCTCGCCCCGGCGCCGCAACGCGTGGTGGGCACCGACGGCAAGCCCTTGCTGGGCCGCTTTTCCGGCGCGACGCAATCTTTCGACTGGCATTTGCTGGCTGGCGAGCATGCGCGCGGCAGACTGTGGCGCCGCTTCCATCACAAGAAATGGCATTACGTCTCGCTGGTTTCGGAGCAGGTGATGGCGGCAGTTGCCATCGTCGACCTGGGCTGGACCAGCACCTGCTTCGCCTACGCCTTCGATCGCAACGACAACGATATGATGGCCAACTTCTCGCAAGACGGCCTGCCGGGCCGGATGTCGGTCGGCGTCGGCGAGCACGCCGGCGCGGCAAGCTGGTTCCGCACGCGCAGCGCCCAGGTCAGCATCGAACCGCTGGAAGGCGAACGCTTCCAGTTGGCCTTGCGCTGCCCCTACATGGAGATCGACGCAGAATTCGGGCCGCCGATCGCGCCGCTGCTGCTGGCGACAGGGCCGGTGGCGGGCGGGGCGCTGCACGGCACGCAGAAGTCGCCCGGCATGCCTTTGAACGGTGAAATACGCACCTTCCGCGACGAATACAAGCTCGATGGAGGCGTGGCCAGCTTCGATTATTCGAACGGCCTGCTGGCACGTGAAACTTCGTGGCGCTGGGCCTCCGGGCACAACCTGGAAATGGGCTTCAACCTGCAATCGGGCTATTTCGGCGGCCACGAAAATGCGCTCTGGATCGATGGCGAAGTGGTGCCGCTGGCTCCTGCGCATTTCATCTTCGACCCGCACGACCCCATGCAGCGCTGGCACATCTTCACCGAAGACGACCAGCTGGAGCTGTTCTTTACCCCCGACGGCGCGCGCCGCCAGGACCGCAACCTGCTGGTAGCGGCCAGCCGCTACATCCAGCCGGTGGGCCACTTCAGCGGCTGGGTACGCAGCGAGCCGGAAGGGCCGAAACGCATCGTCACGCAACTGGCAGGCGTGACCGAGGACCACTATTCACGCTGGTAAGGGAAAGCCGCCATGAGCATCAGGAATATGGACAGCCTGTTCGACCCCGGTTCGGTGGCCATTTTCGGCGCCTCGCTGCGGCCCGACCGCATGGGTACCCAGGTGATGAACAACATGGCGGAAAGCGGCTTTGCCGGCGCGATCTGGCCCGTCAATCCGAAATACGAGCAGCTGCGCGGCATTCCATGCTACCCGCGCCTGTCGGCCCTGCCGCGCGCGCCGGACCTGGCCATCATCTGCACGCCGCCCGAAACTGTGCCGGCCCTGATCGCCGACCTGGGCGCCCGCGGCACGCGCGGCGCCATCATCCTGACGCCGGTCAGCGCTACCATCGGCCAGCAGATCATGCGGGCGGCGCGCCCATACCTGCTGCGCATCCTCGGCCCTGGCGGCATCGGCCTGCTCGCGCCGCTGGCAGGCCTGAACGCCAGTGCCGCCCACGCCGGCGCCAAGCCGGGCAAGACCGCCTTCATTTCCCAGTCGGCGACCGTGATGACGGCGGTGCTGGACTGGGCACAGCTGCACGGCATCGGCTTCTCGCGCGTGGTATCGGTGGTGGAGGGCGGCGATATCGACCTGGGCGACATGCTGGACTACCTGGCGGCGGACGATGACACGAGCGCCATCATCATGCACATCGAATCGGTGAGCTGCGCCCGCAAATTCATTTCCGCCGCCAGGCTGGCGGCGCGCGGCAAGCCGGTCGTGGTGCTGAAGGCCGGCCGTAGCGGCGACGACAAGGTGTACGACGCCGTGATCCGCCGCGCCGGCATGCTGCGCGTGTATTCCTCGGCCGACCTGTTCGACGCGGTCGAAACGGTGGCGCGCGCAAGGCCCACGCGCGGCACGCGCCTGGCCATCATGAGCAACGGCAGCGGCACCGGCAAGCTTGCCGCCGACGCGCTGCAATACGTGCACGGCAAGCTGGCGCAATTCTCGCCCGATACCGGCAAGCGCCTGCGCAACGAGCTGCCGCCCGGGCTGCTGCTGGCCAACCCGATCGACATCGGCGGCGAAGCCAGTGCCGAACGCCATGCCGCCGTAGCCAGCGCCTTGCTGGCCGACCCGGGCGCCGATGCATTGCTGGTGGTGCACGCGCCATCGTCGGCCGCAGCCAGCACCGGCGTGGCGCAGGCCTTGGCGCCCTTGCTGCGCCAGAGCGGCCGCAGCGTGCTCTCCTGCTGGCTGGGCGGCGCCTCGGTGGCCGGCGCGCGGCAGGTCTTCGCCGATGCCGGCCTGCCGACCTACGACACGCCCGAAAAAGCCGTGCGCGCCTACAGCCAGGTGGTGCAGTATTCGCGCAACCAGGCCTTGCTGATCGAGGTTCCGGCCCAGGTGCCCGCGCATTCGGTGCCGGAGCGGCAGGCGGCGCGCAACCTGGTGGAAGCGGCGCGCGCCGCCGGCCAGGCCGAGCTGGCGCGCGCCGACCTGGCCGCCGTTCTGGCGGCCTACGGCCTGCCGCTGGCAAGCGAGCCGGCCGGCGGCAATGTGCAGCAGCTGCGCATCGCCATGCAGGTCGACCCTGTCTTCGGGCCCGCCATCAGCGTTGGCCTGGGCGGCAGCGCCGGGCGCGTGGTGGACGACCGCGCCGTCGGCCTGCCGCCCTTGAATACCGTGCTGGCGCGCGACATGCTGCGGCGTACGGGCGTCGGCCGCGCCCTGGTCGACGAACGCGAAATCCTGTGCAGCGCGCTGGTGCATGTGGCCGAACTGGTGGCCGACATCGGCGAAATCGCCGCGCTGGAAATCGACCCAGTCACCGTGGTGGACGGCGTGCTGCAGGTGCATGCCGCACGGGCCGCGCTGGGCCCGCGCCGCGCCGAAAGCAGCATGGCGATCCGCCCCTATCCGCAAGAGCTGGAGCAGGAAATCCAGTGGCAGGGCGCCGCCCTGTTGCTGCGCCCGATCCGGCCGGAAGATGCCCCGGCCCACGTGCGCTTTTTCAGCCAGCTCGACCCCGACGATGTGCGCCTGCGCTTTTTCTCGGCGATGAAGGAATTGCCGCCGACCCAGCTTGCGCGCCTGACCCAGATCGACTACGACCGCGCCATGGCCTTCATTGCCACCCGCACCGGCGCCGATGGCCAGCCGGAGACGCTGGGCGTGGTGCGCGCGGTAGCCGACCCGGACAACCAGAAAGCGGAGTTCGCGATCATCGTGCGTTCCGATCTGAAAGGCAAAGGATTGGGAAATATCCTGTTCCAGAAATTGTTTGACTATTTCCGCAGCCGCGGAACGCGCGAAATCACGGGCGAAGCCCTGTCGGAGAATATCGGAATGCAACAACTGATGCGAAGATTTGGCGGAACAGTGACGGCGTCGCGAGAAGCTGGTATGGTTGATCTTCGCCTTGCGCTGGATTTGAAAACCTCCTAAATTGTGGAGGGCGAATGGCGTTACCTTGATGTACGTCAAAGTGAACCTGTCGGGCTAATTTACACTTGTACTTCCGTTTCCGCGTAGCGATATTTGGGAGCAAGAATGTTAACGGCCACATATACATTAGTTGCGCTTTCCGTTGAACAGGCTAACGTGCGCCTTAGCCTGCTGTCGTTTCAAAAATACGTGCAATCGACGCTGTTGCGGCAACAGCGCCTGACGCTCTCCCAGCTTGAATATGCTTGCGAAACCCTGGAGCGCCTGTACCAGGCCTGCCATTGGCGCAAGATCGAGCTGTACCTGATTCCGGCCCTGCAAAATGCGACGGAACAGGCCAACCAGCTGCTCGACGAGCTGAGCCGGCTGAACCAGTCTGCCTTGTCGGTGATCCGGCGGTTGCAGGCTGAACTCGACTCGGCGGTGGAGTACAGCGAACAGCAAGTGACGGAGATCTGCGAATCGATCGAGACTTTCTGCACGGTGCTGTTGCAGCGCCTGGAGAAAGAGGAAAAGGAACTGTTTGCGATTGCCCGCGCCACCATTGGCGGCGAAGCCTGGTTCGATATCGCGAACAAATTCCTGGCCCATGATGCTCAAGTGGTGGAAGCGCGCCGCGTGCCGGCCTCCGCCGAAAAAGACAGGAAAGCCTTGTTGGAAGCCAAGCAGGTGCGTGCCTCCCTGCGCAGCGAAGACGAGCTCGTGGTTCCTGTGCCGAAGCTGCGCTACCACCGGCGCACGCGTTTGGCCCATCGCGCCGCTGCGGACACGGCCTGAACACGCCATGCCTGCATTCGCCGCCCCTGCCGGGCGGCGCTGCGCTATGATGGTGGTTTTGATCCATTCATAGCACAACTATGTTTGAGTTCCTTTTCAAGCAGCAGGCCAGCCAGGCCAGCGTTGCCGGCCAGCCGAGCCCGGGCGGGTCGCAGGCGCCGCTCGGCACTCCCGCAGAACGCCGCGCGGCGCAAGCCGAGCTGGCCCGCAACCTTGCGGGCGACGAGGCTGCTGCGGTCGAGCTCATCCTGAACAGTGAATTTGCCGACGTGCGGCTGGCGGCAGCCGAACACGTCGTCTCGCAGGCGGCGCTGGAGAAAGTGCAGCAGGCGGTGCGCAACTCGGACCGCCGGGTGGCCAAGCTGGTGCAAGGACGCCTGGACGCCATCCGCCATGTGCAGGCCGAACAGAAGCAGGCGCAGGCCTGTATTGCTCTGGCGCAGCGCTTGTTGGCTGATGAAAAGTTGACGCCCAATCTGGTGGCTGACCTGGACCGTCAATGGAAGGTGGTCGATGCCGCGCCGTCCGCTGCGGCTGAATTTACCCATATCCGCGATGCGCTGGGCGAACGCCTCGAAGCACAGGTCTCCCTGCAGCGCGCGATGATTGATGCGCTGGCAGCCTTGCGCAAGCATCCCGATCCCGTCGAACTGGAGCGCCTGGCCAGCGAACATGCGGCACACCTGGCCTCGCCCGAGCGCGGATCTCTGCCGCGCCACCTGCTGAACGATTTCGATGCTGCCCTGGCTGCGGAACGCGCCGCGCAGCAGCCGGCCGCACCGCCCGCCGCCGCGCCAGCGGCAGCAGTGGCCGCCGAGGCCGCCGAGGCCGAACGCGTCCCCGCCAAGGGCGCCGCAGCAAGCGCAGTGGACGATGCCGCTCCGGCGCCTGGCGCCAGCGCGCCGCCGGCGCCGCCGCATGGCGACGCCGTCACGCACGCCGACGGCCACGATGCGCTGGCCGCCCGCCCGCCGCGCCCACCAAAGGAAAAACACAAGCCATCGCCCGCCGAGCAGGAAGCCAACCGCCAGTTCATGGACCTGGTCGAAGCGATGGAAACCGCACTGGCGCAAGGCCAGCTCCACATTGCCGCAGAGCACGATAAAACCCTGAAGGAAAGCAAGACCGGCCGCCTGTCGGCAGCCCAGGCCGAGCGCCTGGCCCATGTGCGGGCCGACTTCAAGCGCCTGGGCGACTGGGCGCGCTGGGGCGGCAATGTCTCGCGTGAAGAGCTGGTGCACGCCGTCGAAAGCCTGCCCGCCGAGGGCCTGGGGATGAGCGAGCTGGCCAAGAAGGTCGGCAGCATGCGCGAACGCTGGAAGGCGCTGGACGGCGTCTCCGGGGCCGCGCCCAAGTCCTTGTGGGAGAAATTCGACGCCGCCTGCACCGCCGCATACGCTCCAGCCGCCGCCCACTTCAAGCACCTGGCCGACGAGCGCCACGCCAATGCAGCGAAAGCGCAACAGTTGGTCGACGAGGCAAATGCCCTGATCGCCAAGGACAGCGCGCAACTGGAGGCCGCGGGCGGCGCCCAGGTCGACCGCGAGGAATCGGCCTCCGGCAACCTGCCGCACACGCACGACTGGCGCACCCTGGCATCGTCGACGCAACGCCTGCGCCAGGCCTGGAGCCGCCTGGGTACGATCGACCGCAAGGACAAGAAACGGCTGGACGCGGCCTTCAGCAAGGCGATGGACGCGCTGATGGCGCCCCTCGATTCGCAGCGCAAGATCGAAGTGGCGCGCCGCGAGCAATTGATCGAAGAGGTGGGCAAGCTCAATCCGCTGGACCGCCACACCATCGACACCTTGCGCCGCCTGCAGGAGTCCTGGCAGGGCCATGCCCGCGCCTTGCCGCTGGAGCGCAAGACCGAGCAGGCTTTGTGGCAGAAATTCCGTGCCGCCTGCGACCAGATTTTCGCCAGGCGCAAGGAACACGCCCACGCGGCGGACCACGAACGCAAGGCCCACTTGCACGCGCGCGAAGCGATTTGCGCCGGCCTCGAGTCGGCGGCCTTCGAAGGCGACGACAAGGCCGCCCTGGCGGCCATCGGCAAGGCCCTGAAAGATGCTGCCGCCGCATGGCATGCTTCCGGCGTGGTGCCGCGCGCCAGCGAGCAGAAGATCGACCAGCGCTACCGCGCCGCCGTCGGCGCCTTGCAAGCGCAGGCTGACGCCATCCGCAAGCGCGCCGGCGCGGCACAAGCCAGCGCCCTGCGTGAAAAGCTGCGCCTGGCACAGGCACTGGAAAGCGCGCTGGCCGGAGCCGGCGAAATCGACTGCGCCGACTGGAACAATCGTTGGCAAGCCCTGGCAGCCCTGCCGGCCGAGCAGGAGCGCACCTTGCGCGCCCGCTTCGACGCCGCGCTGAAAGCAGCCGGGGAGGGCGCTGCTGCGCGCTCCGACTACGCCGGCCAACTGGAAACCAACCGTCAACGCTTGCTGTCCGAAGTGCTGCGCCTCGAAATCATGGCCGGCATCGACAGCGGCGCCGAATTTGCGAAAGACCGATTGAAAATGCAGGTAGAAGTGTTGCAATCCTCCCTCAAGTCCGGCCAGAAGCCGGCCAGCCACGCCGCCCAGTTCCTTGCCTTGTGTGCCATGCCCGCACTGGTGGACGCACGTACTGCCAGCCGCATCGAGCAGCTGTTCCGCAAGACCGGGGCGGAGGGTAAATGAGCGAAGTAAGGATCCAGGAAGAAGATTTCGACCTGTCGCATGAAGTGGCGCAACTGCGCGCCGGGAACGCCAAGGTTGGCGCTATAGTCAGTTTCGTTGGCACGGTGCGCGACCTGAACGAGGACGCCGCGGTTGCCGAAATGGAGCTGGAGCATTACCCGGGCATGACCGAGCAGTCGATCCAGGCCATTATCGACCAGGCCAAGGCCCGCTGGCCGATCTATGGTGCGCTGGTCATTCATCGCGTCGGGCCGCTCAAGCCCATGGACCAGATCGTTCTGGTGGCGGTCACTTCACCGCACCGGGGCGAGGGCTTCTCGGCTTGTGAATTTATTATCGATTACCTCAAGACCGAGGCGCCGTTCTGGAAGAAGGAACAGACGCCCGAGGGCGCCCGCTGGGTTGATGCACGCACGAGCGACGACGATGCGTTAAAGAAGTGGTCTTGAAATGTAACAACGCATCCTCATGTTGTCCTTGACAATTCATCAGGAGCGTTTGAAATGCGCCAAGACAAACTCACAACAAAACTGCAAGAAGCACTCGCCGATGCCCAGAGCCTGGCCGTCGGCAACGACAACCAATACATTGAACCCGCGCACCTGCTGCTGGCCCTGTTGAACCAGGAAGACGGTGGCGCGCGCTCGCTGCTGCAGCGCGCCGGCGTGAATGTCGGCGGGCTGGCGCAGGCGTTGAAGCATGCGCTGGAGCGCATGCCCAAGGTGTCCGGCGGCGACGTGACGGTCAGCCGCGAGTTCGTCAACATGCTGAACCAGGCCGACCGCGAAACGCAGAAGCGCGGCGACCAGTTCGTCTCCAGCGAAATGGTGCTGCTGGCGATCACGGAAGACAAGGGCGACGCCGGTAAGCTGGCACGTGAGAACGGCCTGCAGCGCAAAGCCCTGGAAACCGCCATCGACGCCGTGCGCGGCGGCGCCAAGGTCGATTCGCAGGAAGCGGAAGGCCAGCGCGAAGCGCTGAAAAAATACACCCTCGACCTGACCGAGCGTGCCCGCATGGGCAAGCTGGACCCGGTGATCGGCCGCGACGACGAGATCCGCCGCGCCATCCAGGTACTGCAGCGACGTACCAAGAACAATCCTGTGCTGATCGGCGAACCGGGCGTGGGCAAGACCGCCATCGTGGAGGGCTTGGCCCAGCGCATCGTCAACAATGAGGTGCCGGACTCCCTGCGCGGCAAGCGCGTGCTGTCGCTCGACATGGCGGCCCTGCTGGCCGGCGCCAAGTACCGCGGCGAGTTCGAGGAGCGCCTGAAATCCGTGCTGAAGGAGCTGGCGCAGGACGAGGGCCAGACCATCGTCTTCATCGACGAGCTGCACACCATGGTCGGCGCCGGCAAGGCCGAAGGCGCCATGGACGCCGGCAATATGCTGAAGCCTGCGCTGGCGCGCGGCGAATTGCATTGCCTCGGTGCGACCACGCTTGACGAATACCGCAAATACATCGAAAAGGATGCCGCGCTGGAGCGCCGCTTCCAGAAGATCCTGGTCGACGAGCCAAGCGTGGAGGCCACCATCGCCATCCTGCGCGGCTTGCAGGACAAGTACGAGCTGCACCACAAGGTGGAGATCACCGACCCGGCGATCATCGCGGCGGCGGAGCTGTCGCACCGCTACATCACCGACCGCTTCCTGCCCGACAAGGCGATCGATCTGATCGACGAAGCCGCGTCCAAGATCAAGATCGAGATCGACTCCAAGCCGGAGGTGATGGACAAGCTCGAACGCCGCCTGATCCAGCTCAAGATCGAGAAGGAAGCGGTCAAGCGCGAAAAGGACGAAGCCTCGCGCGCCCGCCTGCAACTGCTGGACGATGAAATCGCCAAGCTGCAGCGCGAATACAACGATTACGAGGAAGTGCTGAAGGCTGAAAAAGCCAATGTGCAAGGCACTACCCACATCAAGGAGGAAATCGAACGCATCAAGCAGCAGATGGAAGAGGCGACCCGCGCTTCCAACTGGCAGCGCGTGTCCGAGCTCCAGTACGGCAAGCTGCCGGAGCTGGAGTCGCAACTGAAGCAGGCCGAAGCCGCCGGCGCCGCCGAGCAGGCGGGCGACAAGCCGAAGCTGCTGCGCACCCAGGTCGGGGCGGAGGAAATCGCCGAGGTGGTATCGCGCGCGACCGGCATTCCCGTGTCGCGCATGATGCAGGGCGAGCGCGACAAGCTGCTGCACATCGAAGAGAAGCTGCACGAGCGCGTGGTGGGACAGGACGAAGCGATCAGCGCGGTGGCCGACGCCATCCGACGTTCGCGTGCAGGCCTGTCGGACCCGAACCGTCCGTACGGCTCCTTCATGTTCCTCGGCCCGACCGGCGTCGGCAAGACCGAGCTGACCAAGGCGCTGGCGAACTTCCTGTTCGATTCGGAGGAATCGCTGATCCGCATCGACATGAGCGAATTCATGGAGAAGCATTCGGTGGCCCGCCTGATCGGCGCGCCGCCAGGCTATGTGGGTTACGACGAGGGCGGCTACCTGACCGAAGCCGTGCGCCGCAAGCCTTACAGCGTGATCCTGCTGGACGAGATCGAGAAAGCGCACCCGGACGTGTTCAACGTGCTGCTGCAAGTGCTGGATGACGGCCGCATGACGGACGGGCAGGGCCGCACCGTGGACTTCAAGAACACGGTGGTGATCATGACCTCGAACCTGGGCTCGCAGAAGATCCAGTCGCTGGACGAATCCGATCCGGCAGTGGTGAAGCTGGCGGTGATGGCCGAGGTGCGTGGCCACTTCCGTCCGGAGTTCATCAACCGGATCGACGAGATCGTGGTGTTCCACGGCCTGGACGACAAGCATATCGGTTCGATTGCCCGCATCCAGCTGCAGATCCTGGAGCAGCGCCTGAAGCGCATGGACATGGGGATGGAAGTCACCGACGCGGCCCTGCAGAAGATCGCCGAGGCGGGCTACGACCCGGTGTACGGTGCGCGTCCGCTGAAGCGCGCGGTGCAGCAGCAGATCGAAAATCCGTTGTCGAAGCTGATCCTGGAAGGCCGCTTTGGGCCGAAAGACACGATCCGCATCGATGCCGAGGGCAACGAGCTGGCCTTCCGCAAGGCTTGAGCTCAGCGGCAAGGGGCGCGGCAGTCGACTGACCGCCGCCCCTTGACTTCACCCGTGGCGCCCCATATCTGTTCTTCAAAACAGCTGTCGTTGATCTTCACCCTGCGAATGACCCAGCCGTTGGGCAGCGTCCATTGACAGATGATCTCTTCACGCTGGCGCGCCCGTGGCGCCTGGGCCATTGCATTGCCGATCAGGCTGAAGCTGCCTGCGCTGCGCAGGCCGAATAGCTCCACCGGCACCCAGCGGTAGGCCCGCTTGTCGCCGGGGCCGATAAACCGGACCAGGACATCGCCCGATTTGCAGATCGTGGCCGAGGTCTGCACATTGAATTCGTTCACGACGCCGGCGAAGGGCGCCTCGACGCAGCTGATATTCCTGGTCCAGAGTGCGAACTGTTTGTCGCCTTCACTGGACTTGAGATAATCGGTGACGACAGGGATAAGGGCAATGGCCAGTCCGGGATAGACCAGCAGCCATTGCCACCATTTATCTAGCAGCTTGAATCCTGGTGACATACAACCTCCAAATTGCGTAAACTCGTGGCTCTGACAGGAGCACACCATGAATGAGTCAATGTTGGCGGGCCGGCTGGAATTCCTGCGCGAAGCGGAACGGCTGAAGAGCGTCCTGCGCAGCGGTTTCACTTCGACCGGACGGCCGGAAAGCACCGCCGAGCATAGTTGGCGGCTGGCGCTGATGGCGCTGGTGTTCGCCGACGAACTGCCTGGGCTGGATCTCGCCCGCGTGCTGAAGCTGTGCATCGTGCACGACCTCGGCGAAGCGATCCATGGCGACATTCCTGCGATCCACCAACACGCCCATCCCGGCAAGTCAGCGCAGGAACGCGAAGACTTGCATACCCTGACGCGCGACCTCGACCCGCCACTGCGCGCGGAAATCATTGCCCTGTGGGACGAGTATGAAGCCGCCGCCACGCCAGAAGCCCAGGCGGTGAAAGCCTTCGACAAGCTGGAAACCATCCTCCAGCACAACCAGGGCGATAATCCGCCCGATTTCGACTATGCCTTCAACCTGGGGTACGGCCGCAAGCACACAGCTACGGCGCCTTTGTTCGTGAGGCTGCGGGAGATGCTCGACGCCGAGACCGCGTCGCGCCACCAGTCCGCGTCTCCGAAGTGAGTGTAGGCAGCGCAAACGCGGGCAGGCAAGCGCGGCCGGGAGGCCATCGACAGCAGGTTTGATTTTTATCAGATGCGGGTGTTGAAAAACTCGGTAGGCGGGCAGCCGAAGGTCTTGCGGAACATGGCGGTGAAGGCGGACTGGCTTGAATAGCCCAGCGCATCGGCGACCTGCGACAAGGGCATGCCGCTGGAAATCATCGGCGCGGCATGTGCGAGCCGGGCCTGCTGGCGCCACTGGCCGAAACTCATGCCCAGTTCCTTTTCAAACAGGCGCGCCAGCGTGCGCTCCGATGCGCCAGCTTTGCTTGCCCATTCTTCCAGAGTGTGCGTTGCGCCCGGATCGGCGAGCAGGGCATCGCACAGGCTTTTCAGTCGCTTGTCGCGCGGCATGGGGACGCGGATCGGACGCGTGGCCAGGTGCGGCAATTCGTCCAGGATCAGCTTGCAGAGCAGCTGGGAGCGGTGGGTCGGGACCTCCGGATCTTCCAGCTCCAGTGCCACGACCAGCTCGCGCAGCAGCGGCGAGACTTCGAGCACCTTGCACGGTTCACCGGGGAAGGGGTCGTAAGACGACACGACGTAGACCGGGCGCAGGCGCGCGGTTTCGATCACGCTCAGCGAGTGCTCGACATTGGCGGCGGTCCAGATGGCGCGCTGCGGCGGCACGATCCAGCTGCTGTCCATCGCATTCACGCGGATGACGCCCTCCAGCGCCAGGGTCAGTTGGGCGCAGTCGTGGGTATGCGCCTGCAGTGACCGTTCGCTGACCAGGTCGCGGGCGATCATGGTGACAGGCTGCACGGCGCTCGGCTCACGGCGGCTTTCGTGCGGGCCGGTATGGGTGACGATCTTGATCGGCATGGGATGGCGGTTTTGCGATAAATGATGTCATCCTAGCTCAAAACAGACGGGCGATGTTTTTCTAAAATGTTTCCATTCTTTATACGAATGAGGCACAGAATGGATAAGCAAACCTTACGCACGGATGCCCGCGTGATCGGCCTGGTCGGGCTGGCGCATGGCGTCTCGCATTTCTATCACCTGATCCTGGCTGCCCTGTTTCCCTGGCTGAAGACGGCTTTCGGCCTGAGCTACTCGGAGCTGGCCTTGCTGATGACGGTGTTCTTTGTGGTGTCGGGCATTGGCCAGGCCCTGGCCGGCTTTGTGGTGGACCGGGTCGGCGCGCGCCGCGTGCTGTTTTCAGGCATGGCGATGCTAGGGGTATCGGCGCTGGTGCTGTCGAATGCCCAGAATTATGCCGGCCTGGTGGCGGGCGCGCTGATGGCGGGCATGGGCAACAGCATCTTCCACCCGGCGGACTACACGATCCTCAACCAGCGCGTGTCGCGCGACCGCCTGGCGCATGGTTTTTCCGTGCATGGCATCAGCGGCAGCATTGGCTGGGCTGCCGCGCCGCTGTTCCTGACTGGCGTGGCCAGTGCCACGGATTGGCGTACCGCCTTGCTGTCGGCTGCAGCGCTGCCCGCGATCGTGCTGGCGATCCTGTGGTGGAACCGCGCAGCCTTGCGCCCTGATCCTGTCATTCATCACGCCGCCGGCGCGCGGCAGGGCGGCTCGTTTGATTTCCTGCGACTGCCTTCGGTGTGGATGTGCTTTGGCTTCTTCTTCCTGACTGCGCTGGCGTTGGGCGGCATCCAGAGTTTCGCCTCGACCGGACTGGTCAAGCTGTACGGCATGTCGCTGGCGATGGCGACCAGCGCCTTCACGGCCTATATGCTGGCGTCCGCGGTTGGCATGATGCTGGGCGGCTTCCTCGGTGCTGGGCGCAAGAACCACGACCGTACCATTGCCGCCGCCTTCGCGCTGGCCGCCGTCCTGGCCCTGCTGCTTGGCATGGCGGTGGTTCCCGCTTGGGGTGCCGTAGCCTTGATGGCGCTGGTCGGCTTTTTCTCCGGCATTGCAGGACCATCGCGCGACTTGATGATCCGCGCCGCAGCGCCGAAGAATGCCACGGGCCGCGTGTACGGCGTGGTGTATTCCGGCCTGGATAGCGGCCTGTCGGTCGGGCCTCTGCTATTCGGCCTGATGATGGACGCAGGCAAGCCGCAGTACGTCTTCGCCGGCATCGCCTTTTTCCTGCTGCTGGCCATCGCTACCGCGACCGGCGTTGGCAGCCGTACCCGCGCCACCGCCAACGTTGCAGCCTGATATAGTCGTGTCATCTTCCATAACCGCGAGTAATGCCATGAGTTTTGCCACGACAGACCTTTGTGACGACAATCCTGCGATGCTGGACGACGGCAGCCTGCAAGTCCTGTCTCCATTCTTCCGCCACTTCGGCAAGCGAGCCCAGTTTTCCGGGCCGGCTGCGACGCTGAAAGTGCATGAGGATAATGCGCTGGTGCGTGCGACCCTCGAAACCCAGGGCGGGGGCAGGGTGCCGGTAATCGATGGCGGCGGCAGCCTGCGCCGGGCGCTTGTCGGCGGCCAGCTTGGCCTGCTGGCGCAGAACAACGGCTGGGCAGGCGTGATTGTCGATGGCTGCGTGCGCGATAGCGCGGAGCTGGCGGAGTGCGACGTCGGCATCATGGCCTTGGCGACGCATCCCCAGCGTAGTGCGCGTGACGGCGTCGGCAAGCGCGATGTGAATGTGCAGATTGCTGGCGTCGCAGTGTGCCCCGGCGACTGGATCTATGCGGATGCGGATGGTGTGCTGGTGGCCAAGCAAAAGCTCGCCTGATACTGGTGCGCTTTCCACCATGTGAAATCATCATTTCATGCGATGGAAAGTGCGTCAAATCAAGAAACCTTGTTTCTCTCGAAAGGAGAAATGGCGTTCCGCATCATGGAACATGCGCCTCAAGTGTTTGATTTTGCGCGAATAAAAGGCGCTTATATGTCTTATATAAGACGTGTTGCACCAGAACAATCACGCCTAAGATATCTCTAACGGTTTTCGTTTTCTAACGCTTTCGTAGGAGATCATCATGGCTACTCGCGCCGAACAAATCGCTGCCCTGCAGCACGACTGGGATACCAATCCACGCTGGAAGGGAGTCACTCGCACATACACCGCCGGAGACGTGGTGCGCCTGCGCGGCTCGCTGGCCATCGAGCACACCCTGGCCAAGCGCGGCGCGGAAAAGCTGTGGGACCTGGTGAACAACGAACCCTTCGTCAATGCGCTGGGCGCGTTGACCGGCAACCAGGCCATGCAGCAGGTGAAGGCCGGCCTGAAGGCGATCTACCTGTCAGGCTGGCAGGTGGCTGGCGATGCCAACCTGGCGGGCGAGATGTATCCGGACCAGTCGCTGTATCCTGCCAATTCGGTGCCGATGGTTGTCCGCCGCATCAACAATACCTTCCAGCGCGCCGACCAGATCCAGTGGTCTGAGGGCAAGGACGATATCGACTTCTTCGCGCCTATCGTTGCGGACGCGGAAGCCGGCTTCGGCGGCGTGCTGAATGCCTTCGAACTGATGAAGGCCATGATCGAAGCCGGCGCTTCGGGCGTGCACTTCGAAGACCAATTGGCTTCGGTGAAAAAGTGCGGCCACATGGGAGGCAAGGTGCTGGTGCCAACCCGCGAAGCCGTCGAAAAACTGACCGCTGCGCGCCTTGCGGCTGACGTCATGGGCACCTCGACCCTGGTGATCGCCCGTACCGACGCTGAAGCGGCGGACTTGCTGACCTCCGACGTGGACCACAACGACAAGCCTTTCTGCACCGGCGAACGCACCGTGGAAGGCTTCTACAAGGTGCGCAATGGCCTGGAGCAGTCGGTTTCCCGCGCGCTGGCCTACGCTCCTTACGCTGACCTGGTGTGGTGCGAAACCGGCAAGCCTGACCTGGCATTCGCCAAGGCCTTCGCCGAAGCCGTGCATGCCAAATTCCCCGGCAAGCTGCTGGCCTATAACTGCTCGCCTTCCTTCAACTGGAAGAAAAACCTCGACGACGCGACCATTGCCAAATTCCAGAAAGAGCTGGGGGCGATGGGCTACAAGTTCCAGTTCATCACGCTGGCCGGCTTCCATTCCCTGAACTACGGCATGTTCGACCTGGCCCATGGCTATGCGCGCCGCCAGATGTCCGCCTTCGTGGAGCTGCAGGAAGCCGAATTCGCCGCGGCCGCCAAAGGATTCACCGCGGTCAAGCACCAGCGCGAAGTCGGTACGGGCTACTTCGATGCCGTGACTCAAACCATCCAGCAGGGCCAGAGTTCCACCACGGCCCTGCATGGATCGACCGAAGACGAGCAGTTCTTCGACGAGAAGAAGAAAGTCGCTTAAGTGCGGGTCATGAACACGCAGTCCAGCAGGATTCCCGAGGGATGCTGGTACTGCGTGTTCTTCATTGCTCGATAGCCGGCCGCTTCGTAGAAGGGGACTGCGTTCAGCGAAGCATAGAGGTGCAGGGCGGCGGGTTCGCCGGCCATCTGCTCCAGGGCTTTCAACAGGCATTTGCCTACGCCCTGGCCGCCAAATCGCGGTTCGACAAAGACCGCATCCACCTCATTGCTCTCCAGGTCGAGGATGGCGTATCCGGCTAGTTCGCCGTTGATATAGGCCTTGATGCCGCCGCCTTGGGCCAGCAAGGCGGGATAGGTCGAGGGCGCCGGGGCTGCGGCCCACGTGCTCAATGTGAGGGGATCGTAGTGGCCGGCGCATTGGCTGCGCAGCGCGCGGGTGCGCAATTCCCACAGGGCTGGGATGTCGGTGCTGGCCACTGGAAGAAGGGTGATCATTTGGCCAGTGTATCGCAGGCGATCATGCGCATGAGATAATGCCGGCAAATCTTATTGACCCGCCTCTCCTATGTTCAGTTACCGCCACGCGTTCCATGCCGGCAATCACGCCGACGTCCTCAAGCACTTTGTCCTGGTCCAGGTCCTCGAATACCTGAACCAGAAGGACGTCCCTTACACCTATATCGACACGCATGCCGGCGCCGGCGTTTATTCGCTGGATAGCGCGCAAGCCACCAAGACCGCTGAATTCGAGACCGGCATCGGCTCATTGTGGGATCGTGATGACCTGCCGGAACCGCTGGCCGACTACGTTCAACTGATCAAGGACCTGAACCCAAGCGGCAAACTGCGCTTCTACCCTGGTTCGCCTTACTGCGCCGAAATCGTGGCGCGCGAAGAAGACCGCCTTCGCCTGTTCGAGCTGCACCCGTCGGACGCCAAGATCCTGGCCGACAATTTCCACAAGCTGGAGCAGCACCAGGCGGCCAATGGCCGCCGGCCTGCTGCGCGCGGCAAGCGTGTGATCGTCAACAAGGCGGATGGTTTCCTGGGCGTGAAGGCGTTGCTGCCGCCGCCATCGCGCCGCGGCATGGTGCTGTGCGATCCTCCCTATGAGGACAAGCAGGACTACAAGAAGGTCACTGACATGCTGAACGATGCGCTGAAGCGCTTCCCGACCGGCACGTATGCGGTCTGGTATCCGGTGCTGCAGCGCATTGAGGCGCGCAACTTCGCCGAGCGCCTGAAGCACTTGCCGGCCAAGAGCTGGCTGAACGTGACCCTGTGCATCAGCACGCCAACCCCGGACGGCATCGCGCTGCATACGAGCGGCATGTTCCTGCTGAATCCTCCGTACACGCTGGAGCCGATGCTGCGCCAGGTGATGCCCTACCTGGTGCAGGTTTTGGGCCGTGATGCCGGTGCGCAGTTCACGCTGGAGAGTGGCGAGGCGGCCACAAGCAAGAAGGTCCCGCAGCGCACAACATAAAAATGTTGCCAGGACTGCACTAATGGGTATAGTCTTGACACCATGAGTCTTAACAATGGGGAAACCCATGACAGCCGTGGTTGAAAGTGAAGTGCAGATCCCAATGCCGTATGCCAATCAGTTCTTCTTGGCACGGCAACCCATCCTCAACCGCAGCCAGCGGCTCGTGGCCTACGAGCTGCTCTACCGAAATGCCGAAGTCCACGAAGCCCGTGTGACGGACGGAACCCATGCCACTGCCTCCGTGATTGCCCATGCTTCCGAGCTGGGCATGGAGCAGGTCGTGGGCGACCAGCTCGCTTTCGTCAATGTCGACACGACGGGATTGATGAGCGATTTCATTCACTTCCTGCCGAATGACAAGGTCATCCTCGAGGTGCTGGAGTCGGTCGAGCCGACGCCGGACGTGCTGAAGCGGGTGCAGGAACTGAAGCAGGCGGGCTACAAGTTCGCCCTCGACGATGTGGCGGGGGAGAGTGATGCCGTGACGGCGTTACGTCCCTTGATGGATGTGATCAAGGTCGACATCAAGCAGATCGAGCGCGGCAGCCTGCCGGCCCTGGCGCGCAACTTGCGCAACCCCAACCAGAAGCTGTTGGCCGAGAAGGTGGAGACGGTCGAGGAGTTCCGCGAGTGCATGGACCTGGGTTTTGAATACTTCCAGGGTTATTATTTCGCGCGGCCGGTGATCCTGAGCGGGAAGAAGATTACGCCATCTCAGCTCTCCATCATGCACTTGCTCGATTTGCTGAACCAGGATGCGGACCAACGCGAAGTGGAGCGCAGCGTCAAGCATGACCCCCTGATTTCCCTGAACCTGTTGCGCCTGGTGAATACCCCGGCGGTGGGTGCGCGCTTCCGCATCAATTCCGTCGGGCATGCCCTGATCGTGCTGGGGCGCCGGCAGTTGCAGCGCTGGCTGCAGATCCTGCTGTATGTGAAAGGCTCGGAATTCGACTCGCCCTTGCTGCAAATGGCGACCACGCGCGGCAAGACCATGGAGCTGGTGATGGGGCATGTGCGGCCGTCGGAACGGGTGGCGGCTGACATTGGTTTTACGGTCGGCATCATGTCGCTGATGGATGCGCTGTTCTCGGTGCGCATGGGCGAAATCCTCGACAGCGTCAATGTGCTGGACGAGGTGCGCGATGCGCTGTTGCATCGCGAGGGGGATTATGGCGATGTGCTGCGCCTGATCGAGCTGATCGAGCGGGCGCAGGAGGGGCGGGAACTGACCGGCATCCTGCACAAGCTGGACCTGGCGCCTTCGGCGCTGTATGCGCTGCAGCGCGAGGCGTTTGAGTGGGTCAATGAGTATGCCCACTCGGTTCAATAGCTTATTGGGCCAGTAGCAGGAACACCGTTGGCTTCTTGTGGAAATCCGGCGCCTTGCCGGAGTCGAGCAGGCCCTTCCATTGCGCGCCCGTGCGGGTGCGAATCGTTTCCGTTGGCAGGCTGATGTCGGTGGCCACGCAGATCAGCGTGCTGCCGGTGCATGCGCTGACCAGTGCTTCCAGCATGGCTGCGTTGCGGTAGGGTGTTTCGATGAAGAGCTGCGTTTGCTTTTCCTGGCGGGAGCGCGTTTCCAGTTCTTTCAGGCGCTTGGCACGTTGCGCAGCGTCGGTCGGCAGGTAGCCGTTGAAGGCGAAACTTTGTCCGTTCAGGCCGCTGGCCATCACGGACATCAGGATGGAGGAGGGGCCGACCAGCGGACGGACCGGGATGCTGTTGGCGTGGGCCAGGCGGACCAGGTCGGCGCCCGGGTCGGCGACTGCAGGGACGCCGGCTTCGGACAACAGGCCGACGTCGTGGCCAGCTTTCAGGGGTTCGAGCAAGGCTTGCAGTGCGGTTTGCGGCGTGTTGATGTTCAGTTCGCTGATCGCGATTTCCTGGATGGGCTTGGCGGTGCCGACTTGCTTCAGGAAGGCGCGGGCGGTTTTGGCGTTTTCGGCGACGAAGTGGGTGAGATGGGAGGTCAGTTGCTGCACGTGCTGGGGGATGACCTGGTCCAGGGAGTCGGTGGGGCCGAGGGTGTTGGGGATGAGGTATAGGGTGCCGTTCATGTTTTTAAACCGGTGATGCGGTGTCAGACCCGCAGGGTCAGACACCGGTCTGCATACTGTGTTGGCCGGTGCGCCGTTGGTGTCTGACCCTGTGGGTCGGACACCGGTCTACCGGTTTTGGAAAAAGCTGACGCCCGCGGCGCGCAGCATGCCAGTCAAGGCGATCAGCGGCAAGCCCGTGAGTGCCGTCGGATCGCTGGAATCGATCCGCTCCAGGATCGCAATTCCCAGCGCCTCGTTTTTCGCGCTTCCGGCACAATCATAGGGCTGCTCGATGCGCAGGTAGGCATCCAGTTCCTCGTCCGGCAAATCGCGGAACTTGACCACGGTCTGGATGTCTTCAAGCTGGTGCGTATTGTTGCGCCCATCCCACACGCAAAGCGCGGTATGAAACACCACTTCACGCCCGCGCATTTTTTGCAGCTGGGCGAGGGCATTGGCATGATTGCCAGGTTTGCCGATTTGCTCATCGTCCAAAGTGGCGACCTGGTCGGAGCCGATCACCAGCGCGCCAGGGTGGCGGGCAGCTACTGCGGCAGCCTTTTCACGGGCCAGGCGCAGGGCGGTGGCAGAGGGAGTTTCGCCCGGCAGTGGGCTTTCGTCGATATCCGGCACATCGACCGAGAACGGCAAATGCAGCCGCGCCAGCAGTTCCCGCCGATAGGCCGAACTGGAAGCAAGAATGATGTTGGTTGTTTTCATCAGGGAAATGTTATATGCTCTCTGCGCCGTAGAAAAACAGCGAAAGTCTCGCAAGTCTTTGACGCGGCGTGGAAAATCCTGTTATTATCGCAGGTTTTCGAGGGAAATTTTAGCCAATGAATGCTTTTGAGATCGACGCCTTTGAATTCTGTCGGACCAACAGCAGCAAGGAAGGGGTAACGCCCGTCGCTGAAATGACCCGGCTTAGCAAGGAATGCGCTAACACTTCCGGTGAGTTGACCTGGAAGGTGGAGGGTGGTTCCAGCAAACAGGGCTTCCCGCAGATGCGCCTGACCGTTGCCGGCAAAGTGCAATTGGTGTGCCAGCGCTGCCTGACCCCGTTTGATTACGACATCGATTCGTCGACGCTCCTGATGCTCGGCAAGGACGACGAGGATGCGGACGAGATCGAGGAAATCATTGATGATGAAAGCATTGACGTGATCGTCGGTGCGCGCTCCATGAATCTCATGGACCTGGTGGAAGATGAGGCCCTGCTTGCCTTGCCGCAGTCGCCGAAGCACGAAGTGTGTCCTGATACCTCGCTGGTCGACTCTGCGAAGAATGAGAAGGCGTCGCCCTTCGCCGGCCTGAAAGGCCTGAAAACGAATTAATCAGTTTGTAGTAGCAAAGAACGTGTCAAAACGCGTGCAGTAATCGAGTTTGGCATGGATGTAAAAGCTCGATTCGCATGTTTTTGCGCATCGGATGTGTTAAAATCTTAGAACTTTAGTATTAGGAGTCATCATGGCTGTTCAACAGAACAAGAAATCCCCGTCGAAGCGCGGCATGCACCGTTCGCACGATTTTCTGGTAGCACCGAACCTGGCCGTTGAGCCAACCACCGGTGAAACCCACCTGCGTCACCACATTTCGCCTAACGGCTTCTATCGTGGTCGCAAAGTGCTGAAGACCAAGAACGACGAGTAATCGACGTTTCGCTTCAGCGACAAGACAAAGCGGTGCTACGCAGGATTTTCTGACGTCGCGCCGCTTTTTCTTTGAGTTATACAATGACAATTAAAATCTCTATCGACTGCATGGGTGGCGATCACGGCCCCTCAGTTACGATCCCCGCAGCACTCTCTTTCCTCAAGCACGAACCGAATGCCGAGCTGGTCCTTGTTGGCCTGGAAGACGTCCTTCGCGCTGAACTGAAAAAGCACCACGCCGAGGCCGAGCCGCGCCTCACCGTCCTTCACGCTTCCGAACAGGTCACCATGGATGACCCGCTCGAGGTCGCTTTGCGCCGCAAGAAGGATTCGTCGATGCGCGTGGCCATTGAGCAGGTCAAGAGCGGCGCCGTTGCCGGCTGTGTTTCGGCTGGCAATACCGGCGCCCTGATGGCTGTCTCGCGCTACGTGCTGAAGACCATGGCCGGCGTCGACCGTCCGGCCATCTGCACCATCATGCCCAACAAGCTGGGCAAGCCAACCTATATGCTGGACCTGGGCGCCAACGTGGATTGCGAACCGCACCACCTGCACCAATTCGCTATCATGGGTTATGTGCTGGTGCAGGCCATGGAGGGCATCGAACGCCCGACCATCGGCTTGTTGAACGTGGGCACGGAAGACATCAAGGGCAATGAAGTGGTGAAAGCCACCGCTGCCTTGCTGCGCGCCGACCACGAGCGCGGCGCCCTGAACTTCTACGGCAACGTGGAAGGGAACGATATTTTCAAAGGTACCACCGACATCGTCGTTTGCGACGGTTTTGTCGGCAATGTGACGCTGAAGGCCATCGAAGGCCTGGCCAGCTTGTTCAAGGTGGTGCTGACCGAAGAATTCAAGCGTAACCCGATCACCATGTTGGGTGCGCTGATCGCGCGCGGTGCGCTGCGCATGATCACCCAACGCCTGAATCCTGCCCGCTTTAACGGCGCCGGCCTGCTGGGCCTGCGCGGCCTGGTATTCAAGAGCCATGGTGGGGCGGGCGTGGAAGCCTTTGAATGGGCAATCCGCCGCGCTTACGAGGCGGCGCATCATGATTTGCAAGAGCATCTGTCGGCCATGATTGCCGAACTGATGCCGCAGGAAGAGACGACACCACAAACGAGAGACACGCATGACCCTGTACAGCAAGATCGTAGGCACGGGCAGCTACCTGCCTGAGAAACGCGTCACCAACCATGAACTGGCAGCCCAGCTGGCTGCCAAGGGCATCGAGACTTCGGACGAGTGGATTGTGTCGCGCAGCGGCATTTCCGCCCGCCACTATGCGGAGCCTGAGCAGGCTTCGTCCGACCTGGGTGTGATCGCGGCCAAGCGGGCATTGGAAATGGCCGGCATGCAGCCGGACGATATCGACCTGATCATCGTTGCCAGTTCCACGCCGGACTTTTACGGCAGCTTCCCGAGCACGGCCTGCATCGTGCAGAAGAAGCTGGGCATGACCAACAACTGCGCGGCAGTGGACGTGCAGGCCGTCTGCAGCGGCTTCGTTTACGCGGTGGCGACGGCGGACAGCTTCATCAAGTCCGGCATGCACAAGAATGTGCTCGTGATCGGTGCGGAAGTGTTCTCTCGCATCCTGAATTTCGAAGATCGCACCACCTGCGTGCTGTTTGGCGATGGCGCTGGCGCCATTGTCATGAGCGCGTCGCAAGAGCCTGGCATCCTGGCGTGCAAGCTGCATGCTGACGGCCGCCATTCCGATGTGCTGCGCGTGCCGGGCAGCCTGTCCAACGGCGCGATCGACGGCAGCGCTTTCCTGTACATGGATGGCCAGGCGGTGTTCAAGCTGGCGGTGTCGGTGCTGGAGAAGGTGGCCTACGAGGCACTGGACGCGGCAGGCATGACTTCCGGCCAGATTGACTGGCTGATCCCGCACCAGGCCAATATCCGCATCATGAACGGCACCGCCAGGAAGCTGGGCATGGAGCCGGAAAAGATGGTGGTGACCGTCGACCAGCATGGCAATACTTCCGCAGCTTCGATCCCGCTGGCGCTGGACGTCGCAGTGCGCGATGGCCGCATCAAGAAGGGCGATGTGGTGATGATGGAAGGTGTAGGCGGTGGCTTTACGTGGGGTGCCGTACTGGCCCGAATGTAATAAAATGCAGTCCTTTTTAGAATAAGAAGTCTAAAGGTTGAAAGATGAATAAATTCGCGTTCGTATTCCCGGGCCAGGGTTCCCAGGCCGTGGGCATGATGGAAGGTTTTGCCGGCAATCCAGTGGTCGCACAGACCCTTGCCGAAGCTTCCGACGCATTGCAGTTCGACCTGGCCAAGCTGATTGCTGAAGGCCCGAAAGAAGAACTCGACCTGACCACCAATACCCAGCCGGTCATGCTGACCGCTGCCGTGGCAGCCTACCGCGCCTGGATCGCCGCTGGCGGCCCGGTGCCAACCGTGGTTGCCGGCCACTCGCTGGGCGAGTACTCGGCCCTGGTTGCTGCAGGCGTGATTTCCTTCAAGGATGCGGTGCCGCTGGTGCGCTTCCGCGCCCAAGCGATGCAGGAAGCCGTGCCAGTCGGGCAGGGTACCATGGCTGTGATGCTGGGCCTTTCCGATGAAGACGTGCGTGCAGCCTGCGCCGAAGCGGCGGCTGCCGTTCCTGGTGAAGTGGTGGAAGCGGTTAACTACAATGCGCCAGCGCAAGTCGTGGTCGCCGGTCACGCTGCCGCGGTCGACAAGGCCTGTGAAATCGCCAAGGCGAAAGGCGCCAAGCGCGCCATGCGCCTGCCGGTTTCCGCGCCGTTCCACAGCTCGCTGCTCAAGCCGGCTTCGGATCGCCTGCGCGAGTACATGGCTTCGATCCATTTCAACGCGCCGCAAATCCCGCTGATCAACAATGTGGATGTGGCCGTGCTGAACGACCCGGCTTCGATCAAGGACGCGCTGGTGCGCCAGGCCGCTTCCCCGGTGCGCTGGGTGGAAACCATGCAGAAAGTTGCTGCGGACGGCATCACGAATGTGGTTGAATGCGGTCCGGGCAAGGTCCTGATGGGCCTGGCCAAGCGTATCGATCCGGTCCTGGTTGGCGAGGCCATCTACGACCAGGCAACCCTCGAGCGCATGCTGGAAACCCTGAAATAAACAAGGATGACAATGACTCTAGCTAATCAAGTAGCACTGGTGACCGGCGCCTCGCGCGGCATCGGCAAGGCAATCGCGCAAGAACTGGCCCGCCAGGGCGCCAAGGTGATCGGCACCGCCACCACCGGGGCCGGCGCAGAAGCGATCTCGGCCTACCTGGCCGACATCGGCGCCGAAGCAGGCAAGGGCATGGTGCTGAACGTCACCAATGCCGAGCAGTGCGCTGCCGTCATCGACGATATCTCGAAAACCTACGGCGCCGTCGGCATCCTGGTCAACAACGCGGGCATCACGCAAGACCAGTTGGCCATGCGCATGAAGGACGAGGAGTGGGACAACGTGATCGCCACCAACCTGACTTCGGTGGGCCGCCTGTCGCGCGCTGTCCTGCGCGGCATGATGAAAGCGAAGGCTGGGCGTATCATTAACATCACCTCCGTGGTGGCATCGGCCGGCAACCCTGGCCAGATGAACTACGCTGCCGCCAAGGCTGGCGTCGAGGGCATGACCCGCGCCCTGGCCCGTGAAATCGGCAGCCGCAACATTACCGTCAACAGCGTCGCCCCCGGCTTTATCGATACCGATATGACCAAGGCGCTGGGCGAAGACCAGCATACGGCCCTGCTCACCCAGATTCCACTGGGCCGCCTGGGCAAGCCGGAAGATATCGCGGCAGCCGTCGCTTTCCTGGCCTCGCCAGCGGCCGCATATATTACCGGTACCACCCTCCACGTGAACGGTGGTATGTATATGAATTGATACGGTTATGCGGCATAATGCCGCACGATCGCATCATTTAATAGTGATTTCAACGTAGATCAAATCAAACGTCGAAATTAGTTTATAGGCGCGCAAACCTGCTAAAATGCGCGCTTTCCGTAACAACATATTGGAGCCATAACATGTCGGATATCGAACAACGCGTTAAGAAAATCGTCGCTGAACAACTGGGCGTCGCTGAAGCAGACATCAAGAACGAATCCTCTTTCGTCGACGACCTGGGCGCCGATTCCCTCGACACCGTTGAGCTGGTAATGGCACTGGAAGACGAGTTCGAAATGGAAATCCCAGACGAACAAGCTGAAAAGATCACCACCGTGCAGCAAGCGATCGACTACGCAACTGCACACGTCAAGGCCTAATCAAAGCCCTGACTCTCCGATCCACTCCGGGAGACTCGCTTGAGTTCTAAAAACCGTCGTGTAGTGGTCACCGGCCTCGGTGTTATTTCCCCCGTCGGCAACAGCGTTGCCGACGCGTGGAAAGCAATCACCGAGAGCAAGTCCGGGATCGCAAACATTACTAGTTTTGACGCGTCGGCCTTCTCCACCCGTTTCGCGGGTGAAGTGAAGGGCTTCAACGTCGAGGACTACCTCGACGCCAAAGAAGCGCGTCACATGGATAAATTCATCCACTTCGGCATGGCCGCTGGCATCCAGGCAATCCAGGATTCCGGCATCACCGTCACCGAAGAAAATGCCGATCGCATCGGCGTGATCATTGGATCCGGCATCGGCGGCCTGCCGATGATTGAAGCGCAGAAGGAAGACTACGACAAGCGCGGTCCGCGCCGTATCTCCCCATTCTTCGTGCCGGCCTCGATCATCAATATGATTTCCGGCAACCTGTCGATCAAGTACGGCATGCGCGGTCCCAACCTGTCCATCGTGACGGCTTGCACCACCGGCCTGCATTCGATCGGCGTGGCAGCCCGTGCCATTGAATATGGCGATGCGGATGTCATGATCGCCGGCGGCGCGGAATCGACCGTGTCGCCGCTGGGCCTGGGCGGTTTCGCTTCGGCTCGCGCGCTGTCCCAACGCAACGATGATCCTGCCACCGCGTCCCGCCCATGGGACATGGACCGCGACGGCTTCGTGCTGGGCGAAGGCGCCGGCGTCATGGTCCTGGAAGAGTACGAACACGCGAAAGCGCGCGGCGCCAAGATCTATGCAGAAGTGCTGGGCTTTGGCATGAGCGCCGATGCATATCACATGACCTCGCCGCTGGAAGATGGCGCTGGTGGCAGCAAGTCGGCGCAGAACGCGCTGCGCAACGCTGGCATCAACCCTGACCAGGTGAACTATGTGAACGCGCACGGCACCTCGACGCCGCAGGGCGACGTGGCGGAAGTCCAGGGTGTCAAGCGCACCTTCGGCGACCACGCCAAGAAGCTGGTTGTCAGCTCCACCAAGTCGGCCACCGGCCACCTGCTGGGCGGCGCTGGCGGCCTGGAGTCTGTGTTCACCGTACTGGCAATCCACAACCAGGTGATCCCACCGACCATCAACCTGTTCAACCAGGATCCGGCATGCGATCTGGACTTCTGCGCCAATACCGCGCGTGATGCCACGATCAACTATGCGCTGAAGAACTCCTTCGGCTTCGGCGGAACGAACGGCAGCCTGCTGTTCGCTAAAGTCTAAACGGAACTTCCAAGCCTCGCCCCGGTCTCAGTACCGGGGCGAGCGCTCCCGCTGTACCCCCCTTCATTTATTCCTATGTCGATCGCGGCATCTGTCGCTGTTCGTCCGTCGCCATGCCTGCGCGTTTTGCGGGCAGGGATTGTTGCGTCCGTGCTGGCTGTCGGGGCATGGGGCGGGCAGCCCTTGCTGGCGGTGGCAGCCCTGGCAAGCCTGCGGCGCGAAGTCAATTGCAGCCACATTGATATTTCCGGTGTCGGAGAAATCCGGCTGACGGTATACCGGAAGCAGTGCCGGGCACGCTTGCTCGATGGTTGCACCGCGTGGCCGGCCGCCTTGCTGCTCCACCTCGAGCTGGAAGGAGGGCTGCGCCTGTGGCTGGCCTTGCTGCCGGATTCGGTGGCGCGCGGCGAGTGGCGCCGGCTGCAGGCGGCAGTGCGGGCCCAGCTTCAAAAAATGTGAACCAATCTTCGCGGGACTGCTCTTATGAAGGTGGACCCAGATCGTGAGCTGGTGGAGCGGGCCCGGGCAGGGGAGCGGGCCGCGTTTGACCAGCTGGTGGCGCGCTACCAGCGGCGCCTGCTGCGCCTGGTCCTGCGGCTGCTGCGCGATCCGGCCGAGGCGGAGGATGTGGTGCAGGAGACCTTCCTCAAGGCGTACCGCGCCTTGCCGCGCTTTCGGGGCGAGGCGGCGTTCTACACCTGGCTGTACCGGATTGCCTTGAATGGGGCGCGCAATGCAATCCTGCGGCGGCGGCAGCGAAGCGCACCGCAGGGCGTGGCGCCGTCCCAGCTTCCGGCGCCGGTGCCGGAAATCGGGACGCCGGAGTCGATGTTGCTCAGCAAGCAGGTGATGCTGGCCATCGATGCGGCCATGGAGGCTTTGCCGCTGGAGTTGCGAACTGCCGTCGTGCTGAGGGAAATCGAGGGCTTGAGTTATGAGGAAATTGCGCAAATCATGGAGTGTCCGCTGGGAACCGTGCGCAGCCGGATTTTTCGCGCCCGCGAAGCGATTGCACGGCGCTTGCGGCCTTTACTGGATTTGCCTGTCGATAAGCGTTGGTGAGGAGGAGCAATGATTTTGCTGCCGGATGAGGATGAGCTGCCCGTGGGCGCCCAGGTCAATGCGGTGATCGGGGAGGCCTTGCGCCTGAGTGTTGCCGACATCGAGCCGAGTGCAGGCTTCGTGGCGCGGCTGGCGGCGGCGCTGGACGAGGCGGAGCGCGACAGTCATCTGGTGCGAACGCAGGCGGTGGCCGGCGAGCCGGCGTGCCAGGAGGCCGTGCCGGGCGAGAGCAAGCAGGCGGGCGAGGGTGAGGGAGCGGGGCAAGGGTCGGAAGCTGCCGAAGCGGCCTCTTGAAACCGCGAGGGGTTGCCCGCAACATATCGTCACAATATCCGGCTCCCGTTTAACACGAAGCTGATTTATATTGCTTGTTCTTCATTGACTTTCACTGAACGCAACCATGAAAAAAACCATGATTTCTGCGCTGGTACTCAGTGCAGCCTCCCTCGGCCTGCCGGCCGTTGCCGGTTTCGCGCCCGCCTATGCGGCGGCTCCCGCCGTGGCCGGTTTGCCGGACTTTGCCGACCTCGTTGAGCGAGTCGGCCCGGCTGTCGTGAATATCCGTACTACCGAACGCATTACCCAGCGCGACGTCGACGCGGCTGGCCAGGCCGATGAAATGCAGGAATTCCTGCGCCGCTTCTTCGGCGGGCAAATGCCGCGCGGCCAGGCGCCGCGCCGCCGTAACCTGCCGACCCCGGGCCAGGAGATCCAGCGCGGCATCGGCTCCGGCTTTGTCGTGTCGGCTGACGGCTATGTGCTGACCAATGCCCACGTAGTCGATGGCGCCGACGAGGTGTACGTCACCCTGACCGACAAGCGGGAATTCAAGGCCAAGGTGCTGGGCGCCGATGCGCGCGCCGACGTGGCCGTGCTGAAGATCGATAGCGGCGGCAAGCTGCCCTACCTGACCATTGGCGACCCGAACAAGTCCCGCGTCGGCGAATGGGTGATCGCGATCGGTTCCCCATTCAATCTCGAGAACACTGTCACCTCCGGCATCATTTCGGCCAAGGCGCGCGATACCGGCGACCTGCTGCCGCTGATCCAGAGCGACGTGGCGGTCAACCCGGGCAACTCGGGTGGGCCGCTGATCAACCTGAAGGGCGAAGTAATCGGCATCAATTCGCAGATCGCGACGCTGTCCGGTGGCTATAACGGCATTTCCTTTGCGATCCCGATCGACGAGGCGATGCGCGTGGCCGACCAATTGAAGAAATCCGGCAAGGTGACCCGCGGTCGCCTGGGCGTGCAGATTGGCGAGCTGAACAAGGACGTCGCCGAGTCGCTGGGCCTGAAGAACAACAAGGGCGCCGAGGTGACCCAGGTCGAACCGGGCAGCCCGGCCGACAAGGGCGGCCTGCGCGTGGGCGATGTCGTCATCAAGTACAACGGCAAGGATATCGACCGCTTTGCCGACCTGACCCGCATGGTGCTGGGCACTGCGCCAGGCAGCAAATCGACTTTGACCGTGTGGCGCAAGGGCGCTCCGGTGGATGTGCATGTCACGGTGGGCGAGGCTGATCCGGACAACAAGGTGGCTGCTCGTTCGGGCGGCAAGAAGGGCGAGAAGAGGGACGAGGCGCCAGCCAGTGCGGTCAATGCGCTGGGCTTCGTAGTCAGCGACCTGACTGCGGCGCAGAAGCGTGAACTGGGCGTGTCCGGAGGCGTGATCGTTGAGGATACCGACGGTCCGGCCGAGGCTGCCGGCCTGCGCCAGGGCGATATCCTGCTGATGCTGAACAACCAGGACATCGTGGACGCCAAGCAGTTCAATGCTGCCGTGGCCAAGCTCGATCCGAAGCGGGCCGCCGCCGTGCTGGTGCGCCGCGGCAACCAGGCGCAGCACTTCTCGCTGCGCCCGGCGCCCGCCTCCAAGTAAGCACCGCTCGACCCGACGCCGCCGCGCGTTTGTCGCCCCTCAAGGCGGCAAGCCCGCGGCGGCGTTACGTTTGGTTCTCCGCCCTGCGCGCCAGGAGGACGCCATGCCGCATGAGTTTGGCAACTACGACGCGCACGCCGAAGATGAAGTTATTCGCACAAGGGTAACCATCGTGGAGCGTGATTCTCAAGCCATCCTGGCGCGCCTCGACAGGGAGATGGCAACTAAAGCTGACCTCGAGCGTGCCGTTGCGACAGTTGTGAAATGGACGGTTGGCGCGACGCTAGGATCGATAGCACTCATGATTACTGTCATGACGTTCGTCATGAACTATGTGCCGCCGCAGGGACGGTTCGCCAGACAGGAACCCGTCGCAACGGTGGCGACTGCGCCCGTTCAGCCGCAGGCTATCATCATCACCATCCCGCCCGGCGCGCTACAATGGCAGCCCGCGCCCGAGGGGGCGCAGACCAGCCCACGCAAGCCCTGAATGCACGCCACTCCGCACTTTACCCTTTATTCCCGTTCCTACTGCCACCTGTGCGAAGACATGCTGGCAGCCCTGAATGCCCTGCAAACCCCGGAAAAGCCGTTCACTGTCGAAGTCATCGACGTTGATGCCGACGAAGCCCTGGTGGCGCGCTTCGACGAGCTGGTACCGGTGCTGTTCGCCGATCTGGCTGAGCCAGAGCTGTGCCATTACTTCCTGGATGAGGCCAAAGTACGGGCCGTGTTGTCGAAATGATTGCCGGAATGGCACTATTTCACAGTCTTCCCTCTAGAAATCCGGCTTTCCCCTCTGAAATCCGGTAAAATGCCGGGGGTTACCCTTGCATTGAATTCCATAAAAAGGCGCTCAAGCGCCTTTTTGTTATAGCTCGTTTCGATTTTTAATGAACAACATTCGCAACTTTTCCATCATCGCCCACATTGACCACGGCAAGTCCACGCTGGCGGATCGCATCATCCAGCTGTGCGGCGGCCTGTCCGACCGCGAGATGGAAGCGCAGGTCCTGGACTCCATGGACCTGGAACGTGAACGCGGCATCACCATCAAAGCCCAGACCGCAGCCCTGAAGTACAAGGCGCGCAACGGCGAAATCTACAACCTGAACCTGATCGACACCCCGGGCCACGTCGACTTCTCCTATGAAGTGAGCCGTTCCCTGTCCGCCTGCGAAGGCGCGCTGCTGGTGGTGGACGCGTCGCAGGGCGTGGAAGCGCAGACCGTGGCCAACTGCTACACCGCGCTCGACCTGGGCGTGGAAGTGGTGCCGGTACTGAACAAGATCGACCTGCCGAACGCCGACCCGCCAACCGCGATCGCCGAGATCGAAGACGTGATCGGCATTGAAGCCGGCGACGCCGTGCAATGCTCGGCCAAGACCGGCCTGGGCGTGGAAGACGTGCTGGAATCGATCATCGCCAAGGTGCCGCCGCCAAAAGGCGACCCGGAAGCGCCGCTGCAAGCCCTGATCATCGACTCCTGGTACGACGCCTACGTGGGCGTGGTGATGCTGGTGCGCGTGGTGAACGGCACCCTGCGTCCAAAAGAAAAGATCCGCCTGATGGCGACCGACTCGGTGCAGCTGGTGGAAGACATCGGTATCTTCTCGCCGCGTTCCGTCTCGCTGTCCCAGCTGACCGCAGGCCAGGTGGGATTCGTCATCGCCGGCATCAAGGAACTGAAAGCCGCCCGTGTTGGCGACACCATCACCCATGCACAAAACGGCGCTCCGGCCCCGCTGCCAGGCTTCAAGGAAGTCCAGCCGCAGGTGTTCGCCGGCCTGTTCCCGGTGGAAGCCAACCAGTACGATGCGCTGCGCGACTCGCTGGAAAAGCTGAAACTGAACGATGCCGCGCTGCAGTTCGAACCTGAAGTGTCGCAGGCGCTGGGCTTCGGCTTCCGCTGCGGCTTCCTCGGCCTGCTGCACATGGAAATCGTGCAGGAGCGCCTGGAGCGTGAATTCGACCAGGACCTGATCACCACCGCACCGACCGTGGTGTATGAAGTCGAGAAACGCGACGGCACCGTGATCCACGTCGACAACCCGTCGCGCATGCCGGACCCGAGCCACATCAACGAAGTGCGCGAGCCGATCGTGACGGTCAACCTGTACATGCCGCAAGAGTATGTCGGTTCCGTGATCACCCTGTGCATCGCCAAGCGCGGCATCCAGATGGACATGGCTTACCACGGCCGCCAAGTGAAACTGGTGTACGAGATGCCGATGGCCGAAATCGTGCTGGACTTCTTCGACAAGCTGAAGTCCACCTCGCGCGGCTACGCGTCGATGGACTACGAGTTCAAGGAAAACCGTGCTGCCGACGTGGTAAAGGTCGACATGCTGATCAACAGCGAAAAGGTCGACGCGCTGGCCATCATCGTGCACCGCGCCAATGCGCCATACCGCGGCCGCGCCGTGGCGGCCAAGATGCGCGAACTGATCCCGCGCCAGATGTTCGACGTGGCGATCCAGGCAGCGATCGGCTCCAACATCATCTCGCGTGAAAACGTCAAGGCGATGCGCAAGAACGTGCTGGCCAAGTGCTACGGCGGCGACATCACCCGTAAGAAGAAACTGCTCGAGAAGCAGAAAGCAGGCAAGAAGCGCATGAAGCAAGTGGGCTCCGTGGAGATCCCGCAAGAGGCATTCCTGGCAATCCTTCAAGTGGAAGAGAAATGACACTGCAATCCATCCTGGGCAATTTCGCTTTAATCCTGTTCGTCCTGATGGTGGTGACGGGGATCATCTGGGTCCTCGACCTGGTGGTGTTTTCCAGGCAGCGCCGCGCTGCCGCCAACAAGGCGCTGGTTGAATATGACGAGCGCATGGCGCGCTCGGCTGCCAACGGCATCCGCATGGACGAGCAGGGCAATGCCCGCTCCAAGCTGGAAGCGGACATCCTGCGCCAGCCGACCTGGATCGAATATTCGGGCAGCTTCTTCCCGGTGATCGCGCTGGTGTTCTTCCTGCGCTCTTTCCTGTGGGAGCCGTTCAAGATCCCATCCTCGTCGATGGTGCCGACCCTTCTGGTGGGCGACCTGATCCTGGTGAACAAATACACCTATGGCATTCGCCTGCCTATCCTGAACAGGAAGGTGGTGCAGGTCAACGATCCGCAGCGCGGCGATGTGATGGTGTTCAAATATCCGAAGGATATGAGCCAGGACTACATCAAGCGGGTGATTGGTGTGCCGGGTGATAAAATTGTTTATCAAAACAAGCGCTTAACGGTGAATGGCCAGGCAGTTGGCTATACCCCGATGGAAGATTATCTGGAAGAAGGCACTCTTACTTACCAGAAACAATTTACCGAACAGCTCGGCAACGTACAGCACCGCATCCTGAACAACGAAAAGGCGCCACCGGTCCTGATCGGCCAGGTGGACGACAATTTCCCGCACCGTGAGGCCTGCACTTACAACTACGAAGGGTTTTCGTGTGTAGTTCCTGAAGGAAATTACTTTATGATGGGCGACAATCGGGACAATAGTGCCGACAGCCGAATCTGGGGTTTCGTACCGGACAAAAATATCGTGGGCAAAGCCTTCTTTGTCTGGATGAACCTGGGTAATTTCAATTTCGATCGTCTTGGCGGCATCCGCTAAGCAGACAGGAGAGTAGAACTTATGCGCAAGCAGCATGAACGTGGTATCAGCCTAATTGGCCTGATTTTTGGTATTGCAATCCTTGCGGGCGTCGGCCTGATTGCTGCGCAAATCCTGCCGACCTACATCGAGTACCGCGCCATCGTGAACGCGATCGAGCGTGCCAAGAAGGACGGTGGCGACAATGTCTCGGCCATCCAGGGATCTTTCGCCAGGAGTGCGGAAACGGGTTATATCACGTCGATTACCGGCCACGATTTGATGCTGGAGCGCAATGGCACTGATTTCGACATCAGCTTTGCGTATGAGAAAAAGATTCCCCTGGTTGGCCCGGCCAGCATCCTGCTGGAATACGAGGGCACGACAGCAAAGGCTGGCGCAAAGAAGAAGGTTGAATAATAAGTGATGAATTTACAGTTATTGCAAACCAGGTTGGGCTACACGTTCCAGGATGCTGGATTGCTCCAGCAGGCCCTGACGCACCGTAGCCACAGCAGTTTGCATAACGAACGGCTGGAATTCCTCGGCGACTCGATCCTGAACTGCGTAGTCGCCTCCATCCTGTACGAACGTTTCAACTCCCTCGACGAGGGCGACCTGTCGCGCGTGCGCGCCAACCTGGTCAAGCAGCAATCCCTGTTCGAAATCGCCCAGAAGCTGGAACTGTCGCAGTTCCTGCGCCTGGGCGAAGGCGAACTGAAGTCGGGCGGTTTCCGGCGCCCGTCGATCCTGGCCGATACGCTGGAAGCCTTGCTGGGCGCCATCTACCTGGACGGCAGTTTCGACCAGGCCGCAGCGGTGATCCGCGCCTTCTACATCCCGATCCTCGATTCGGTCGACCCGCAGACGCTGGGCAAGGATGCCAAGACCCTGCTGCAGGAATTCCTGCAGTCGAAGAAGATCTCGCTGCCGCTGTACAACGTGGTCGCCACCCACGGCGCCGCGCACAGCCAGGAGTTCGAGATCGAGTGCCTGGTACCCAAGCTGGGCATCCAGGTGTTCGGGCGGGGCGGCAGCCGCCGCGCCGGCGAGCAGGCTGCGGCCAAGCTGGCGCTGGAAGTGGCCGAAGAAGCGCTGAAGAAAGCGCCATCGGCCGGCCGCAAGCCGCGCCAGCGCTCGGCCCAGCTCAAGCTGGCCGGCATCGCCACGGTCCAGGGCGAAACGGCGGCGGACAAGAAGCTCGCCAAACAATAACTGAATTGAGTTTGCATCATGACTAGTGCACCCACTCCCGCCGGCTTCCGCTGCGGTTACATCGCCATTGTCGGCCGCCCGAACGTTGGCAAGTCGACCCTCATGAATACGCTGATCGGCGCCAAGGTCAGCATCACTTCGCGCAAGGCGCAGACCACGCGCCACCGCATCACCGGCATCCAGACTGTCAGCGACGCGCAGTTCATTTACGTCGATACGCCCGGCTTCCAGACCCGCCATTCGAATGCGCTGAACAAGACGCTGAACAAGACGGTGACGAATACGCTGGAATCGTCGGACCTGATCCTGTACATCGTGGAGGCGGGCACCTTCGGCCAGGCCGACCAGCAAGTGATGGACTTGCTGCCGAAGAATGTGCCGGTGATCCTGGTGATCAACAAGTCGGACCGCGTAAAGGACAAGGCGGTACTGATGCCATTCGCGCAGCAGATCGCCGAGAAATTCCAGTTCACGGCGATCGTGCCGGTGAGCGCCAAGCTGCGCTTCCAGCTGGATGGCCTGCAAAACGAGATCAAGAAGCACTTGCCGGAGAATGAGCCGATCTTCGGCGAGGACGATATCACCGACCGCAGCGAGAAATTCCTGGCGTCGGAAATCGTGCGCGAGAAGCTGTTCCGCTTTGTGGGCGACGAGCTGCCTTATACCAGCACGGTGCTGATCGAGAAGTTCGAGCAGGAAGGCAATTTGAGGCGCATCTTTGCCGCCATCCTGGTCGAGCGCGACAGCCACAAATCCATGATCATCGGTAACAAGGGCGCGCGCCTGAAAGAAGTCAGCACCCAGGCCCGCCAGGACATGGAAAAACTGTTTGGCGGCCCGGTCTACCTCGAGATCTGGGTGAAAGTGAAATCCGGCTGGGCCGACAACGAGGCTGGCCTGCGCGCATACGGCTACGAATAATGCCTGTCCTGACAGCCGAGCCCGTGTCCCATTTGGGGTCTGACCCCAGCCGGGACACGAGCGCGGCCGTACCAGCCCCGCCGGCGCAGAAGCGCCGCCCACCAGGGCAGCAGCGCACTGTCGGCACCCGCGTGACGGGACAGCCGGCCTTTGTGCTGCATAGCTACCCGTACAAGGAAACCTCGCTCATCGTCGAGCTGTTCACGCGCGACTACGGGCGCGTGGCATTGATCGCCAAGGGCGCCAAGCGTCCGCATTCGCAGCTGCGCGGCGTGTTGCAAACCTTCCAGCCCCTGACCACCGGCTGGACCGGCAAGAACGAATTGCGCACGCTGACCGATGCCGACTGGGTCGGCGGCATGCTGCCCCTTGAAAAGACCGCGCTGCTGTGCGGCTTCTACCTGAATGAACTGCTGGTCAAGCTGACCGCACGCGACGATGCGCATGCGAAGCTGTTCGACCATTACGTCTCCACGCTGAACCAGCTGGCCCACAATGAACCGGCGCCGATCGTGCTGCGCAAGTTCGAAATGGCGCTGCTGAAGGAGACCGGCGTGGCGGCCGACCTGACGCGCTGCACCGCCTCGCGCACGAAAGTGCTGGCCGATGTACATTATGTGGTGGACCCGGATCGCGGGCCGCGCCCGGAGCGCGATGAGGACACGGCCCCGCGTGTCGCAGGCAAGACGCTGCTCGATATCGAGCGCGAAGATTACAGCGACCCGGCCACGCAGGCGCAAAGCAAGCAGCTGATGCGCTACCTGTTGTCCTGGCACCTTGGCGGCGCGCCATTGAATACGCGCCAGATATTGATCGATTTGCTGCAACTCTAAGAAAAGAACATGAGCTTCCTGTCACCATCCGGCACCATCATCGACCTTGGCGTGAATATCGACCACGTCGCCACGCTGCGCAATGCGCGCGGCACCGTGTACCCGGACCCGATCCGCGCGGCGCTGCTGGCCGAACAGGCCGGCGCCGATTGCATTACCCTGCACCTGCGCGAAGACCGCCGCCACATCAAGGATGCCGACGTAATTGCGCTGGCGCCGCAACTGGTGACGCGCATGAACCTGGAAGCGGCCGTGACCCAGGAGATGATCGACTTCGCCTGCCGCATCAAGCCGGCCGACGTCTGCCTGGTGCCGGAAAAACGCACCGAAATCACCACCGAAGGCGGGCTGGACGTGGTGCGCTTCCACAAGGAAGTGGAGGCTGCCGTGAAACAGCTGCAAGGGGAGGGCATTCGCGTGTCCCTGTTCATCGACGCCGACGAAGAGCAGATCAAGGCTGCCGCCGCAGTCGGCGCGCCGGTGATCGAACTGCACACCGGCGCCTATGCCGATGCTGAAGGCGAAGCGCAGGCGCACGAACTGCAGCGCGTCAGGGACGGCGTGCGCTGGGGCGTGCAGAACGGCTTGAAGGTCAATGCCGGCCATGGCCTGCATTACACCAACGTTCAGGCCATTGCCGCCATTCCGGAAATCGCGGAGCTGAATATCGGCCACGCCATCGTGGCGCACTCGATCTTCGCCGGCTGGGAAAATGCCGTGCGCGAAATGAAGGCCATCATGGTGTCGACCCGCCTGGGCGCAAAATGATCTACGGGATCGGGACGGACGTCAGCAAAGTTCCCCGCATTGCCGCCGCGCTGGAACGCAGCGGCGAGCGCTTTGCGCGCAAGATCCTCGGTCCTGAAGAATTCGCGGTGTACCAGGAGCGTTGCGCCCGCAGCCCGCTGCGCGGCGTACGCTATGCGGCGACCCGCTTCGCAGCCAAGGAAGCTTTCTCGAAGGCCCTAGGCCTGGGCCTGCGCCCACCGATGACCTGGCATACCGCGCAGCTGCTCAATGATGATTTAGGCAAGCCGTACATGGCCTGCAGCGGCGCGCTGGGCGAATTCATGTTGCAGAATGCGCTGGTCGCCCATATCTCCGTGAGCGATGAAGAGGATTACGCGGTCGCCTATGCGATCGTCGAACGAGCGAATGACTGAAGAAACCCCAGACCCGCGCGAACAGGTGCTGGCCACCGTTGCCAAGCTGCCAAACCTGCCTGGCGTGTACCGCTACTTCGATGCCGAAGACAAAGTGCTCTACGTGGGCAAGGCGCGCGACCTGAAAAAGCGTGTGTCGAGCTATTTCCAGAAGAATCTTTCGAGCCCGCGCATAGCGTTGATGGTCGAGCGTATCGCGCGCCTGGAAACCACGGTGACGCGCAGCGAAGCCGAGGCCCTGATCCTGGAAAACAACCTGATCAAGGCCTTGCAGCCGCGCTACAACATCCTGTTCCGCGACGACAAGAGCTATCCCTACCTGAAAATCACCGGCGGCGACGTGCCGCGCATGGTGTACTACCGCGGCGCGGTCGATCGCAAGCACCAGTATTTCGGTCCTTTCCCTTCCTCGTGGGCGGTGAAGGAATCGATGCAGATCCTGCAAAAGGTTTTCATGTTGCGCACCTGCGAGGACAGCGTTTACATGAACCGTACGCGTCCCTGCCTGCTGCACCAGATCGGGCGCTGCAGCGCACCCTGCGTGGGCTTGATCGCGGTGGAGGATTACCGCAATGACGTCAACAACGCCGCGCGCTTCCTGCGCGGCCGGCAGACGGAAGTGCTCGAGGAGCTGGAGCAGAAGATGCTCGCCTACGCCACCGATCTCAAATTCGAGCAGGCGGCCGTGGTGCGCAATCGTATCCAGTCGCTGTCGAAGGTGTTGCACCAGCAGTCGATGGAAACCACCGGCGACCAGGACGTGGATATCCTGGCCGTGGTGGTGCAGGGCGGCCGTGCCTGCGTCAACCTGGCGATGGTGCGCGGCGGCCGCCACCTGGGCGACCGGGCATACTTCCCGACCCACGTGATGGATGCCGAGGTCGTGGCCGAACGCCCGATCGAACAGGAAGTGCTGGCCGCTTTCCTGGTGCAGCATTACACCGAGAAGTCGATTCCCGGCACCCTGATCCTGAATATCGAATTCGACCAGCCGGAACTGATCCTGGCGCTGCAGGAACAGTGCGGGCACCGCATCCACCTTGTATTCCAGCCGCAAGGCCAGCGCCGCCAGTGGCAGGAGCTGGCGCAGAAGGGCGCCGAGATATCGCTGGCCCGGCTGCTGTCCGAGCAGGGTTCGCAGCAGGCCCGCACCCGCGCCCTGGCCGAAGTGCTCGGGCTGGAAAACGAAGACCTCGACACCCTGCGCGTGGAGTGCTTCGACATTTCGCACACGGCCGGCGAGGCGACGCAAGCGTCCTGCGTGGTGTTCCACCATCACCAGATGCAGAACGGCGAGTACCGCCGCTACAACATCAACGACATCACGCCGGGCGACGATTACGCCGCCATGCGCCAGGTGCTGACGCGCCGCTACGAAAAAGTGGCGGGCGGCGACGGCGTCATGCCGGACGTGGTGCTGATCGACGGCGGCAAGGGGCAGGTCGAAATGGCGCGCCAGGTGTTTGTCGAGCTGGGACTGGACATCAGCCTGATCGTCGGGGTGGCGAAAGGCGAGGGCAGGCGCGTCGGCCTGGAGACACTGGTCTTCGTCGATGGCCGCGAGCCGCAGGAACTGGGCAAGGAGTCCGCAGCCCTGATGCTGGTGGCCATGATCCGCGACGAAGCGCACCGTTTTGCCATCACCGGCATGCGCGCCAAGCGAGCCAAGGCCCGCCAGACCTCGCGCCTGGAGGAGATCGAAGGCATTGGCGCCAAGCGCCGCCAGAAGCTGCTGTCCCGCTTTGGCGGGCTGAAAGGCGTGATGAACGCCAGTATCGAGGACTTGAAATCGGTGGAGGGTATCTCGGACACGCTGGCCGAAGAAATCTACCGGCAGCTCCACTGAAAACCGGTAAACCAGGGTCAGACGGGACGGCCATCCGGCATGGGTCTAACCCTGTCTGATCGACTGTCGCGGGGTTGGTTCTGGGCCTTTGACGTTCTGAGAAATTCAAAGGCCTAGACCCATCCCCTCACCGCAGCGCAGACAGGGTCCGACCCTCCGGGTCGTACCCAGGTTTACCGGTTTTCGCAGTCAAATTGGCTTTGATCGCGCCGTCGTTATACACTAGCGGCGCGTCATTACAATTCCTATACACCGCATATGCCTTTCAACATCCCGATCCTTCTGACCTGGTTGCGCGTCGCGCTGATTCCCCTGGTCGTAGGCGTGTTCTACCTCCCCGTCACCTGGCTTAGCCCGCACGAACGCAATCTGGCCGCCACCCTGATTTTCATCGTTGCCGCCGTTACCGACTGGTTCGACGGCTTCCTGGCCCGCCGCTGGCAGCAGACATCGGCCTTCGGCGCCTTCCTCGACCCCGTGGCCGACAAGCTGATGGTGGCGGGCGCCTTGCTGGTGCTGCTTAACCTGGACGGCGGCCGCTGCCACCCGATTGTCGCGTTCATCATCATTGGCCGCGAAATTACGATTTCGGCGCTGCGCGAGTGGATGGCGCAGATTGGCGCCTCCAAATCGGTGGCGGTCAGTTCGATCGGCAAGATCAAGACGGCGGCGCAAATGAGCGCCATCCCGATGCTGCTGTACTACGACGTGCTGTGGGGCGCGATCGATACCCGCTTCTGGGGCGACCTGCTGCTGTGGCTGGCCAGCGTGCTGACCGTATGGTCCATGTTCTATTACCTGAAAAAGGCGTGGCCCATGATCAAGGAACGGTCGGGCAACTTATCGTAAATAACAATATTGCCCCTTGACAGCGTCATTGGATCATCTATAATGCTGGCCTGCTGTTGATGACGACGCAGCGATGCGAAGCGGGAGTAGCTCAGTTGGTAGAGCGCAACCTTGCCAAGGTTGAGGTCGAGAGTTCGAGACTCTTCTCCCGCTCCAAAAAGTCATCGGCAACAAAGCGGTAACGAAGCAGTAATAATCGCACTGGAAATATGAGAATGTTTCTGCGATAATGCGGTTCCTCTGAAATGCGGGAGTAGCTCAGTTGGTAGAGCGCAACCTTGCCAAGGTTGAGGTCGAGAGTTCGAGACTCTTCTCCCGCTCCAGTTCACTGGAGCAGCAGTAGTAAAATGAAATAACTCCATGCGGGAGTAGCTCAGTTGGTAGAGCGCAACCTTGCCAAGGTTGAGGTCGAGAGTTCGAGACTCTTCTCCCGCTCCAAGTTTTTCAAACCCATGCGGGAATAGCTCAGTTGGTAGAGCGCAACCTTGCCAAGGTTGAGGTCGAGAGTTCGAGACTCTTTTCCCGCTCCAGAATTCTTAGAAAGAACCAGGCCTCGCCGGTTGTTTCTTCCAGCCTTACGGCGGGGTAGCAAAGTGGTTATGCAGCGGCCTGCAAAGCCGTGTACGCCGGTTCGATTCCGGCCCTCGCCTCCAAACAAATCAAGCACTTAGCTTGCGAATCAGCCGGGAACTTCCCGGCTTTTTTGCGTCCAAATGCCTCATAATGGTTCTCTGCCACCTCATTTGGGTGGCAAAACCACCCTGATACGGCCTGTGTTGGCCGTCTACGCGAGTTGGCCGTCGACGCCAGTCTTCTGCCACTTTGCCACCCAATGTCATGGAGGCAACTATGGCGATGGTCAGGAAACGGGGCGAAAAGTACGAACTGCGAATCAAGCACCGGCCTCTGCCCAAAGGCATTTTCTACTCAACCTTTGCGAATGAAGTGGACGCGCGCAATTATGGCGAGCAGGTGGAAGCGTTGCTGGCGCAAGGTCATTTGCCGCACGACTTGGTGACGCAGCGCGTTCGCGTCAGCTCCGAGACGTTGGCTAAACTGATGCGAGATTACCAGGCCGCGGTTCCGGTCAGTGCGTTGGATAGCGCCATTCTCGATTTGCTGCGGCTTCAAATCGGCGCCGAACGGGCAGACAGGGTGTTGAAATATGAGTGGGCAGAAGACTGGGTGCGTTCGTTAAAACTCGAGCATCACCTGGCGCCTGGGACGATCCGTAAGCGTGTTGGTGCTGTTGCGCGCCTGTTGGACTGGTTCTTAAAACGAGAAGCCAAGGCCGGCGAACAGCCCATTGCCAATCCATTGCGGCTGCTGCCGAAGAATTATTCGACGTATAACGCGCATGAGGGCTTGCTCTTGGAAGCGCGCGACAACATCGCGTCGAAGAAGGACGTGAGCCGCGACCGGCGATTGGAGGCCGATGAAGAGGCGCGTATTGTCGCTGCGCTACGCGGAGATAAGCGGGAGGGGCGCGAACGCGCCCTTGAGCTGCCAGATGGTGCTGCGTTGATGGACCTCTTCCTCTTACTGGTGAACACCGGTTTGCGTCTGCGCGAAGCGTACACCTTGCGCGTACAGGATGTACGCCTGGACATGCGTACCGTGCACATCCGCAGGAGCAAGACTGGTGCCGCGCGTGATGTCCCTCTGCTGCCTGATGTTTACGCCTTGCTGAAGCGTCGCGTCGAAGAAGTCAAGGGTGCCGGCGCCAAGGCGGCGATTTTCCCTTGGTGGATTGATGGGGCAGACAGCAAAGAATTGGCGCGCGTGACATCGCTGTTAAGCCGCGCGCTGGGGCGTGCCTTCGCGTTCGCCGAGTGCAATGACTTGACCGCGCACGATCTGCGACACGAAGCTACTTGCCGGTGGGTGCTGATGAAGGACGGGCGGGGGAGTTGGTTATTTCGTACGGAGGAAGTCATGCGTATTACGGGGCACAAAGATCCACGCGTGTTCATGCGCTAGGTTTCCTTGCGTGGATCCGACCTTGCAGAGCGCCTCTGGACTACGCCACCTTAACCGTACGAGTCAGGTCAGGGAGGCTCCGCCGCAATCGTGGGCCAGGCAATTTTGAAGTGGTGGTCACGCTGGAGTTCAAATGCGCGTTTGCCTCCTGATGCAGATATTGGTGTAATGCGTCGACAGGAAAGCGCCATGAGCGGCCGTAGTTGATAGCCAGTATCGGACGCTTATCAGCGCGGCGAGTTGTTAAGTAAAGACTTGGCTAAAGATCCCCAGAATATTCAGCTATTCGAGAAGCTGTTTCGGAAATGAGCCCCCGGTGTCAAAATAGTTGTCGCTCCGATAGATCTGAGAAAATGGGGGCGATAACAGGAGTGAGAAGTGGCACGGTACGGACAAGAATTCAAAGACAAAGCGGTGGCGCGATTGCTGCCACCGGAAAGTGCATCGATCAAGGATGCGGCCTTGTCGGTGGGCGTGAGCGAATCGACTTTGGAGCGCTGGCGCAGCGAGGCGTTGGCGAATCCAGCGCAACGCCGCGAATGGACGCCCGCCGCGCGGTTTGAAGCGGTGCTGGCGACATCTGCCATGGACGAGGCCAGCAAGGGTGCCTGGTGCCGCAGCAACGGCGTATATCCGCACGAGCTGGCGGTATGGCGCGAGCAGGCGATCAATGCGCTGGGCCAGCCGGGAGAAAAACGTTTGAGCGCAGCGGAAGCCAAGCAGGACAAGCGCCGCATCAAGGAGCTTGAGCGCGAGGTGCGCCGTAAGGACAGGGCATTGGCCGAAACTGCAGCCTTGCTGGTGCTATCAAAAAAAGCCGAGGCGATCTTCAGCAAGTACAAGGCCGAGGACGAATGATCGGCCTCGAAGATCGCCAGGCTCTGGCCCTGGAAATCCAACAAGCTTGCCAAGCCGGTGCCCGCTTGAGCGAGGCATGCGCGGCGGTCGGGCTGAGCGCTCGCACGCTGCAGCGCTGGCAGGCAAGCGGTGGATTGGTAAGCGGCGATCGTCGCCCGACGGCGGTACGCCCCATGCCATCGCATGCGCTGACGGATGATGAGCGCGCGGCGGTGTTGGCAGCTGCGAATGAACCACGCTTTGCCGACATGCCGCCGGCGCGCATTGTTCCCATGTTGGCCGATGAGGGCATCTATCTGGCCAGCGAATCGACGTTCAGCCGCATCTTGCGTGCCCATGGCCAAGTGCGTCATCGCGGCCGTGCCAAAGCACCTCGTCAACAACGGCCGCCGACCACCCATGTCGCTACTGCACCCGGCCAGATGTGGTGCTGGGACATGACCTACTTGCCGGCTGTAGTGGCGGGCCGCTGGTTCTACCTTTACCTGATCTTGGATCTCTATAGCCGCAAGATCATCGGCTGGGAGGTGCATGCCGAGGATGATGCCGACCACGCCAGTCATCTGGTGCGGCGCACGGCTTTGGTCGAGGGTGTCGCTATGCGCCACAACAAGCCGGTGCTGCATGGCGATAACGGCGCCACGCTGAAGGCGACCACGGTGCTGGCCATGCTGCATTGGCTGGGCATTAAGCCATCGTACTCGCGCCCACGTGTGAGCGACGACAACGCCTTCGCCGAAGCGTTGTTCCGTACCGCGAAGTACCGTCCGGAATTCCCTTCCAGTGGCTTCGCAGATCTGGCCGACACACGAGACTGGGCAGCCCGCTTTGTGCAGTGGTACAACTTCGACCACCGGCATAGTGGCATTCGCTATGTTGGTCCGGCGCAGCGACATGCGGGACTGGATACTGCCATTCTGGCAGCGCGGCATCGCCTGTATCTGTCCGCCCAGGCTCGCCACCCGGCTCGCTGGTCGGGCCATACCCGCAACTGGACGCCATGCGACGCGGTCACGTTGAACCCCGAACGGGATCTCGTCGTTTCCGTCGCTGCGAAGGAGATTCAAACTCAGCAAATTGCTGCTTGATTCAGGCGACAACTACCTTGACACGCGCCGGTCGTTCCAGGATGTTGAGGACAGTTTTCGGACGATATCCCAAGACCCCAAGATTGAAAGGAACGTACAGAAGGACTTTGACGCATTCAAGTCGAGATTCGGAACGAGTAACAGCGGTTCGCGCCAGGCTGCAGGCGGTTCGCCTTCTGAGACGACCGACCAAGGTCACGTTCCGAAGGTGCGAGATGATGTTGCCCAAAAGGGGATCGGTATAAGCGCTGAGTTTGACAAACGCATTGAGCGGTTTGAAGCGAAAGGCATTCACTCGATGCCAAACGAGCCGTTGCGATCGGAACAGTCATTGTTCGAGAATGCGAACAGGCAGGTAACTAGCGGTCCGGATGTAGTCGCGAGAAAGCTACGTGAGTTGGTAAAGGCGGCAAAAGCAAAACTCGGGAAGGACGAATAGATCGCTTAGACCGGATATTTGCTTTCGATTTTTAACTCGCCACGTGAGTCGAAGCCAAGCAACGACTCCTCGCAGTAGTCGGCGTAGGAAGCACTTTGTGGGCGGCGTTTGAAGATGGAGTGGGCGGCGAATAGAATCAGATAGAGAGTAAAGAATGCTGAGGCGGTCATCGCGCCGGCGACCAGCATCAGTTCGTCGTCATCACGCAGGAGCGCACAGCCCAAAGCAAAGCCGACGATTGTTGTTACTAGCAGTTGGAGTAGTGTTTTCATTTCGTGAGGATAGGAGGTCGTATGAGGCTCACTTCGAAGTGTATCGCGGCTCTGCTTATCGTTTCCTGTGGTGAGGTGGGCGCAGTTTCTTTATCTGGAGGCGCAACAGATGACTCGGTTTGTGACCTTTCCCCAATGACTAACTACCGGCTTACACGTTCCGTGTTTGTAGCTGCTGGTAGTTCGAATGTCCCCGATTACCGGATCACCGATGACACAATCGTCAATGTGATGCAGGTATCTGGCCCCGAGTTGCCGCCGGCGGTGCCCGAGCCGGCACATCCCTTCCTGTTCGCCGCAGGATTGGTGCTGCTAGGCGCCTTTTCGCTGTTGCGGAACACCGGATACATGTCGCGTCCATCGCCAAGCTGACGATGAAATTGGCACCTTTGAAAGCTATATCGGGACACGATCTAAGCTCAAGAATTTCAACTTCGGGCCGCGCGATGAAGAGGGCGCCTTGGCGGCTGTATCACAGATGCGTTGTTTTCGGCTATTAGTGATGCCCCGGCGCGGGCAACTATCGAACTTCAATAGCAGCGGTGCGTACGATACCGCAACGATCTGTCACTTACAGTTCGCTATTTAGCTGTTTAGTCGCGTGCGGCAATCGAACGCAGGGTGTGCCGTGCTAGACTGGCCTCCGATGTCGTTTGAGAAGCTTAGAGTTCGAGGCGGTGTCTAAACTAACGCGCCGCATGGGCTGGAAGGAGGTAAGTTGGAACTTGATCCACCCATACAAGAGCAGCGCAAGGAACGCCATGTCGTTCGGTTTTATGATCAGGACGAGCAATTGCTCGAAGAGGTGGCGGAGTTCCTGGACGTCCCATTACGCTCCGGCGGCGTCTCAATCGTTATCGCGACGAAGGAGCATATTGCCATCTTGCGCCGAAGCTTGGCTGGTTTCGGAACTTCCGCTAACCAGGGACCCTGGACGATGGGCAAGCTAGTTGTACTCGAGGCCGAACTTGTCCTCGACCAATTCATGGTGAATGACTGGCCCGATCCCGAACTTTTCAATCTGAGTGTCGGTACGATCGTACGCGATGCATGTCACAATGGACGCTTGGTCCATGCCTTTGGCGAAATGGTCGCCATCCTATGTGATCGTGGACTGTATGAAGCAGCTATTCGACTTGAACAACTGTGGAACGAATTGCAGAAGCGATTCGACTTTCTGCTCTTTTGCGCCTATCCCTGGAGTGTCTTCACGTCGCGCGAGCTGTTGACTAAGTTTCAGCAAGTATGCAGGGTCCATGATCATGCCCGTTCGAACGCGCATGGGCGGGAGGAAGCGGGCGATGTTCGCACGCTTGAGCTGGAACAGGACAATCGCATCCTGCAGAGCGAACTGACTCGTGCCCTCGATGCTGTGCACACCTTGCGGCACCGCGAGCAGGAGCTGGCTGATTTCGTCAATAATGCGGCCGAGGGCCTTCACCGCGTCGGAAGTGATGGCACGATCGTTTGGGCCAATAAGGCTGAGTTGGCCATGCTTGGCTACCGGTGGGAGGAATATGTTGGCCACCATATCGCCGAATTCCATGTGGATCAGGAATTGATCGCGACTATACTATTGCGCCTCCAAGCCGGCGAAACCATCTGCGACCAACCTGCTCAACTGCTCTGTAGAAGTGGCGCGACCAAGCACGTTCTGATCCATTCCAATGCCTATTTCGTAGATGGCAAACTACGCTATACGCGTTGCTTTACACGTGATGCCACCGAGCGGATGTTGCTTCAGCAGGCGTACCGCGAACGCGAAGATTTGCTGTCGGAGATGACTAGTATGAATCGCGCGAAAGACGAGTTTCTCGCGATGCTGGCGCATGAGTTGCGCAATCCACTGGCGCCGATCACTGCGGCAGCAAGAACCCTTCTGAGTGCTGATTCGGATGCCGTCCGCGTCAGGGAGGTGGCGTCAGTCGTTGAACGACAAGCTGCTCACCTTGCAATCCTGCTCGACGATTTGCTTGATGTCGCACGCGTTACGCGTGGGCAAATCAATATGGTTCATGAGCCAGTCGATCTGAACGACGTGTTGGCGGCAGCGATCGAGCAGGTCACGCCGCTTTTCGAGCGCCTGTCGCACTCTCTTTCCGCGACTGCGACGCCTAGGCAGGTTTGGGTTTGCGGTGATCAAAAGCGGCTGGTGCAGATCATTACCAACTTGCTGACTAACGCCGCGAAATACACGCCGCCGGGCGGGCGAATTGCTGTTCGCCTCTCCGTGGTGCTCCGTGAAGTGGAGCTTGTCGTGACGGATAACGGCATTGGGATGGCGCCGGAGCTCGTCGGAAGAGTGTTTGAACTCTTTATCCAGGGAGCGCGGACTTCTAACCGGTCGGAAGGCGGGCTAGGCGTCGGGCTTGCGCTGGTGCGCAGGCTGCTGCACGCTCACGGTGGAACGATTCGTGCCGAGAGCGCGGGGCCAGGTAAGGGCAGTCGATTTACCGTGAAACTGCCGATTCTCGAACAGCACGTGGAGCAAGCCCTTGAGGTCAGCGGCGATGGTCAGCATGCAGTCGGCGAGACCGCCGGTCTGCGTGTTTTGATCGTCGATGATAATGTGGACGCGGCGAGGATGCTTGGCATGTTGCTGGAAACCGCCGGCCATCGCGTCGTGCTCGCGCATACGGCCGCTGAGGCATTCCAGGTCGCTACAAATGAAGGGCCCAATGTCTGTTTGCTGGACATAGGATTGCCTGATATGGACGGCCGAGAATTGGCGAGCAGGCTGCGGCAAACACCTGCCGTGGCCGACGCGCAGTTAATCGCGGTGTCAGGCTACGGCCAGGCCGAAGATAAACGCACGTCGCTGGCGGCTGGTTTTGACCACCACGTCGTTAAGCCGGTCAATTCCGAAGAGCTACTAGCGCTAATGAATCGCGGGCGCGCGCCGACTCAGGATACGGTCCGCCCCCAGTGAACTTGGCTTCAGGTTACACATGGCCGAAAACTGTTGGCGGTTCGCCATAGCTGCCCTGAGATACCTTGAGTCAGAATCGCGCAATAGATGCGCGTCCGACGCGAAGCCATACTACTACTTCACGGACCATCGCAGTTCCGTGCACTTGCGGGGGGCAGTTTGCGTATGATGATATCCGAGTTTGGCTAGCCAGGAACCACACGACTTGGAGGATTGCGATGTTCAAAGCGCTCGTTTTCTGCGGTCTCTTGATTTCCTCGATCACATCAGCTCGCGCGGCCCCTACCCACTGGGACTTTTCCTGGTCGGGTTTCTTTGACACGCTAACCCTCCGATTTATCGATGCCACGGTAAGCGGCTCTTTTGAAGCTACTGACTCCGATGCCGATGGTCAGATGAATTGAATGAGTTGACGTCCCTCGTGCTACAGGGACGAGACGCGCTAGGTTGCGTTTCGATTCCAACTGTGACCTGCGGCGTTTCGGAGTTTTCATATACTCCTGGGGGCGTATTGACGCTTCGTGGAAATTACGTGGACTACTGGGACGACAACGGTGGTCCGAACTGGACTTGGAATGAGATTTCAATGGACACCACGGCCGGTTTCTTTTCGATGATCGGTCGCGCACAGCAGTTTTATGAAGGCCGTGATTGGATGTTCATACCCGAAACCCAGTTCACTATATCGGCAGTTCTGGAGCCGGAAACCTATCTAATGCTTTTCGCAGGGATGTTTGTAATTGGGGCTGCCACTAGGTCGAGATCAAAAACTCGGTAGTGGTCGTACTAAGGATAAATACATTCGTGTTTTTGCGTCGTGGCAATTCCCTTGAGCGCGATCATTTGGACCTGTCAGGAATTTTGTGTGCCGGGGTCGCTGTTAGTTAATTGAGCGCGTTGGTAAAACGTTCCCCAAACAGGATGGCAAACTGATTGGCGGCCATCTTCCAGGTCCGCTGCGGCATCTTCCAATCTTTTTCGATATTGCGCAAGGCCAGGTTGAGCAATTTCGTCGCTGCCTCGTCGCTCGGGAAGTGTCCGCGATTCTTGACGATCTTCCGCAAGCGCATATGCAGGCTCTCAATGGCGTTCGTTGTGTAAATGATCGAGCGTACTTCCGGTGGGTAGGCAAAGAACGGAATTACCTGCTCCCACTGCCGGCGCCACATGGCTACCACTGTCGGGAAGCGTTGGCCCCAAGGGCCTGCCGCAAAGGCATCCAGCGCCGCTGCCGCCGCATCGGCGTTAGAAGCCTGGTAGATTGGCTTGAGCGCTGCCGCAAGCTCCTTACGATCCTTCCAGGAGGCCAGCGTCATCGAGTTGCGAATCAGGTGCACGATGCAGGTTTGGATATGCGCCTGTGGGAACACCGCTTCAATCGCCTCAGGGAAGCCGCGAAGGCCATCAACGACGGCGATCAGAATGTCTTCCAAGCCGCGGTTGCGCAGCTCGTTAAAGACCTTCAGCCAGAACTTGGCGCCCTCTGTTTGCTCGATCCACAGCCCCAGCACTTCTTTGCGGCCGTCGGCACGAATGCCCAGCGCCAGGTACACGGCCTTGTTTTTGACGGTGCCTTCGTCGCGGATCTTCAGGCGCAATGCATCGAAGTACACGATTGGGTACATCGCTTCCAGTGGACGCTGCTGCCACTGCGTCACTTCGTCCATGACCTCGTCGGTGATCGTTGAGATCAGGTCTGGCGACACTTCGGTGCCGTACAGCTCCAGTAAATGTGCCTGGATTTCGCGCACTGTCATGCCTCGGGCATACATGCCGATCACATGGTCGTCAAAACCCGGCATGCGGCGTTGATGCTTGGCTACCAGCTTAGGCTCAAAGCTGGAAAGTCGGTCACGCGGGATCTCCAGTTCCAGCTCGCCGCCCGGTGCCAGCACGGTCTTGCGGCTTTTTCCGTTTCGGTGGTTCTTGGCGTCGCCTTCGGTGGCGAGATGGTGGGTCAATTCAGCCGTCAGCATGCGCTCGGCCAGCATTTTCTTCAGCTGGCCGGCAAGGCCCGATTCACCCAGAATGGACTCGGCGTCCTTGTTCTCGACCTGGGCCAGCAACTGGTCGATCAGTTCAACGGGGAATGGGTACTGCTTCTTGGTCTTTGGCTTTTTAGTGGTCATTACGTCGGTCATGGACAATCCCTTTCGGTATTATTTCATGACCCCGGTTTCACACTAAAATTCTGACAGGCTCGATCATTTGCGCTTATGGCATTCGTTCCTGTACTCACATCCCACGCAATTGGCAGGATCATTTGTACGGACGGGATCAACCGCGCCGCCCAGCAAGCGCCCTCGGCGGCTCGCCATAGAAACAATTGTGTGTTCCGGAATGAGATCGACGCGGTAAAGGGTCTGCCTTCTTGTAAACCATGGATTGAGGCTAGTGGTTTTTTCCACCGATGGATTGCGAAATATTAAACTCCATGCACTCTTTGCTTGCGCATCGGTCACGCTGTCATGAATTGGCGTCTGCACCGAATGCCTGCAGCAGCTCATAAGGTTTATCAAAATCAAATTTGTTTAATGCCTCCTGAATCGCCGTAACGGTGTCGACGGACATTGCGGCGCCCATCTTCTCCTTTACTTTCCTGAACTGCGTGATTGCCGCGATATCGTGCGCGCGCACCAGTGATAGGAAGGCTGAGAGGGCGGTGTCCGGAGTGGTCGATCGGGTTGCGGCGGACGCTGCACCGCGCTGGACACCCGGTGCCCAACCTGGTCGACGAATAGTTCAAAAGCGTCGTTCAGGGCTGGTCTTGATCGGTATCGAGAAAACCGGCAGTTTGGAGGCCGGTGCACGCTAGAATGCGCGCGGGAGCTAATGTTCACATTGCGTGAGGTTATGCCGCGGACATTGGTGAGCGCATTGCCTTGCTTGTCGGTCGATCACACCGACGTTCCAGAAGTGCTTCGTGAGCGACGGAACGATCAAGATGCGTTGGCGCAGGGCGGCGGAGTCTCCGGAGATTGCGGGCGAGACCACGTCGGCTACGCCGCGCACTAGTAATTCATGCTGCATGCCGATCTGCGGCTGCATGCTCGTGCGCACGACGTTGGCGGCGAGAAGGGCGACAACAATGGCCGACAGAAGGACAAAGGCAAAGACGCTGCCAAAGAGCTTGGTGCGGATCGATCGTTTCAAGTACCCGATAGGGAAGCCCGCCGCCGACTCGTTGTCCTTAGCACACCCATTGGTTTCCTGTCTTTCGGCGCGATGGACAATACGATTGGCATTGTTGCGCAAGCGGGCTATGGACGGCAATGGCGAACGATTCGCGAGATGGAATCGCGAGCAGTCGGCCTTCGACATCGTGCAAGGCCTGCAAGAAGAAGTCAGATTCTTAGTCGAGTTCGTAGTATGCGTCGGCGCGCGGGGCACGAGCCATGTCGGCGTTGCAGTACGCGGTCGTCGCCTCGCGCTGCCGCAGCGATTCAAACAGGCTGTGCAGACCGTCCACGTTGGAACCCCGCCAGGACGGAGAATCGTGAAGAACGGGGGAGTGACTTCTGACTTTTCCGTCGCCAGAGAGGAGACGCTGGATGATCTGCGAAGGAACGCGTTCGCCAATGAGATAGGCGATGGCATAGCGCCACCCGAATTTTTCTGCCAAGTCAAGCGCTGCGTCCACGACGCTTGCCATGCGAACGCCCGTTCGGCGTTCCGGATGATAAAATGGCACGGTTGTCTCCATGTTCACTCAAAGGCTTGGCTTCGGTTGGCCAATGCCACAACAGGTGATGTACTCACCTTAGCACGCTCGTGTTCGCCATGCGAGTCGTGCTCGCGATCTTCATATGCAGTGTTGGCGCTGTGCTACAGCTCCGTTCGCGGTACGCAGGGTAACCCGGCATTGTCCAGTTCAAACGCAGGAAGCGCCAAATGCTCAACCTAAGCTAACTGAACCTCGGTCGATACATATTGATCAGATCAATGACGGCATAGACCATCGCGCTCAGTTCAGGTGCATGAGAAATGAAACATTCCTGAGTGTAGCCCCCGATTCGCAGCACTTCGCGCTTCATCGCCATGAACTGCAGCTCGTGCTGCGCGTCGAACGCACCATCAGCGTCGTCGGAGACCTTGGCGCTGGATCGGCAGTGCGAGGCTTCTGCGAGGTAAAGCGCCATGAAGCGGTTGGTGGAATTTTCAATGGATCGCTTCCCGAACGATGTGGCTGGTACCGCTGTATCTCAGTGTTCCAGTCGGAGATAAGCGTTGAACCAAGCGTCCAGTTGCTTGTACAGAAAACTGCGCGGCAGCGCTTCACGGCCAAAGGCTTCGCGACCATTGGGAGTCGCTTAGGGCAATCCCACGCAGAAATGGGACTACTCATTGGCGCGTCTGACCTCCATTGCTACGTACCGATTGGCGGCGTAGGCTTCGGTGGGACCATCATGCCTTGTTCCAGCATCACTGATAGCAAATTCGGTGAGCAGGCGAACGGCACGAGGAATGTGGCGTCTACTAGGGAAACCAAAATGAAGCGTGAATTCCTCACTGTTTTCAGGCAGGACTTCCACCACTTCGAAGCAAAAGTAAGATTGACTTCAATACTTTTGCAGCCAGACTGCCGGCAGTCAACATGCAGCGACTCGCTGAGGATGGCGCATAGCTGCACAGCAGCCTCAGGAGTGAGGGAAAAAGCGTTACGTCAATGAGATCGTCGGACTGGAAAAGATGTCTCCCATGGACCTCCTCAGCGTGTGCCACGATGCCCCATGATGCCGTCATTTTTATGTCGACCTGCGACTTCATTCTGGGTTGCTTTCTGCTGCTGCTTGTTGATGTCGCCTGTTTTGCCAGGGAACGCTTTGTGAGGCGTTGGGTCCTGGACTTTCTTTGTACTGTTCATGATGTTCTCCGTCAACGTATTAGGACATCGTGCGTGCACTGGTCGACTGGCGATGGAAAGCCTGGCGCGTGACGTCCTTGGCCGCGCTTCTACGTCATGACTCGTATTCAGTGTACGCCTTAACTCGCTGGCGCGTTGGCGCAGTGATCGTCGATGCCCACCACGGTAGCGAGTTGGGAATTGCGATCCCAAGTTGAGCTATAGTGGGCGAATCATTCCGGGCATGTTGGGAGGTTGTATGAACTCATCTCAAACCGAAAACTTGTCTTCGACAGGTGAATCACATGTCGATCATTTGCGTTTTCATCGCCAGCACGAACACTTATCCAAGACGTTTGGGAGTGACGCGTTCGGGCTGAAGGCGGAAACCTTCGCGCGCTTCCTCGGCACCTCACTTTTTCTTGGCCTGCAAACCATCATTGTCGCCACGTGGATCGCAGCCAATGTCTTTGGGCTGGTTCATTTTGACGTCTACCCTTTCATCCTATTGAATCTGGCATTTAGCTTGCAGGCGGCTTATGCTGCACCGCTTATCTTGTTAGCACAAACGCGCCAGGCGGCGCGGGACAAGGCGCATTCTGAAGCCGACGCCAAGCACCGCGAGGCGATCGCCGTCGCATCGACCAAGCATTCCGCACAAACGTTGGAGCTGCTCCGTCAGAACACTGAGCTGACAGAAATCACCAGGGCGATGGCAGAGCGAATCGAAACGTTGACGGCCGAAATCCACCGTCACCTTGTTCAGGACGCCACGCGAAAAGGCAGAGATTGACGAGTTGCGCTTCTGTTACTATCGCGTCCCGTTGTGGGGAGTTTGCTTCGGACTGAGTGCAGCAATCGAATGCCACGTGCCGGCGCTAGAGGAATGGTTGGAGAGCCAATGCTCCGTCGGCGTGCCACGTCAAATAGCACCCCCCCATGATGACTGATGTTTTGACGGCATGGATGCGCAATAGTGCTTCAGCGTAGAACCGATTGTGAACCCCCACCATCTCGATAGCCTGATCGATCGTTTCGGAAAGCGTGATATTTGTCCTTGGTACTCGGAACTTTAGGACGGTTCGCAATCCTGTCGCAGCCAGTTTTGTCGCCTGTTCGGCACTTTCTCGCCGTTCGCTGGGCCTTGCTCCCGTAACATGTCTCGGCCATTGGTGGTTGATGTGCGCCGTGGGCCACTCTGGGAGAGTACCCGCGTCGCCACACCATTTGGAACTGAGTGCATTTGCAGGTATTGCCATGTGAGTAAGCATCCGGAAGATGTCGCCATTTTGATCGCTGTATCGACGGCCAAGGCCATGCCTTGGTCAGGGCGAGTGAAATCTTTCATATAGCCTCCGCTTCAGTGATTACACTGCTGCGGACTGGAATCGCTATAGTCAGGGCAGCCATTGACGATAGCATGGGGACACCCCATCGCCTAAGCATATATATGGATCGATTCGGCGACACGATAGTCATGGTCTTCAAATGCTATGCACGTTGCGGTTCTCGGCGCGCGGGCCTCGATAATTGGTTGACCTAAAGTTAGCTACGCGAGGGGCAGACCACTACTGCGAAGCAGCGTGCTCACGGCGCACACCCACAGCCGGATTTTCTGGTTGCTCACGTCAACCAGAATAGATTGCACCGATCCGATGAACGGTACTTAGGCTTCCTCAAGTATAAGCGCGGGACCAAAGGAGCGCGCCTTCGCTAAACCGTAGTGCACACGAAGGAGCAGTGTGAGGCGCTTGCTCTTGCGAAGTGGACGGCACACGGCACATGCGGCCACATTGTCCAAACAGGCCTGACATTGAGCTTGATGCAGGCCTTCCAGCGCGCGGTAGATGACGCCGTCATCCCTTCGTTTCGGTCTGACGAATGAATTGGCGCTTACTTGGCGGCGGCAGCAACGTGCGTGGTAAGTGGGCTTGCTGATGCCACGCCGCGCAATGATCCTTGGGCGATACTTTGGGGGCGGAGGGCAGTTGGCGCCCATTCACCGAGTCATGCGCCTTCAGGAACTTGTACTGAGTGTTCCTGGGGATCAATAGAATTAAATCAGGCCGCAACTTTGCTCATAGCTACCTCTGGACCCGATGCCCTTCGTTCAAACCTTGCTGGCCGCTCCATGGTTGCAGGCGGATTCAAGCTATCGATCATCGTGCTGGGGATCAGGACTGTGGCGCCGCGCTCTTTTGTTGTCTCAAAGATGATATTCATCGCCCGCAGCTGCAATGCTGCAGGATGCCCTGCATACATCTCTGCCGCCTCGACAAACTTGCCGGCAATCGCTACTTCGGCAAAGCCGAGAATGACACGAGCCTGCTTTTCGCGCTCTGCCTGTGCCTGACGAGACATTGCGTCTTGCAAAGCGACGGGAATTGCTACGTCGCGGATCTCGACGGAACTGACCGATATACCCCATGCCGCCGTCTTCCGCGCAATGACATCCTTTAGCAGCGCATCAGCCTCTTTGCGTTCAGATAACAGTGACGCCAGCATCGATGCACCGATCATTTCGCGCAACGACGTTTGTGCGACGCGATCGATTGCTTCCCGATAATGAGTGATCGCCAACGCCGCTTTTTCCGCGTCGTCTACATGCCAGAAAATGATCGCGTCGACATTGACGGGAACGGTGTCTCGGGTGAGCGCTTCGGCGGCGTTAAAGGCAGTGGTCTGAATACGCACGTCGATGATCGCAACCACGCTATCGATGATCGGAATGACGGCAAACAGGCCCGCCCCCTTGACGCTCTGCAGCTTACCCAGCCTCAAAATCACAAACTTTTCCCACGCATTGGCCATCTTCAGCGATAGTGCGATGAGAACGCCGAGGGCGAAGAAGAGCAAGGCAACGTATGGCGCCCCCAGTAAAGGGCGCCGGTGCTCGCCAGCAGGCAGACGCCGACTAAGAATGATGTGACCGGGTTCATGATGATCTCCGCGGGAATGCCCGCCTAATGAGTTCGGCTCGCGTTGAGACATGCGAGGTCATGGCGAAGTCCAGAGCAACGGGATCGCCCGCCGGGAAAGTACAACACAATGCTTCGTCCAGTGCAGCATCAAGACGAACCTGTTCGGACATGTCCCTATCATTGCAGTGCAATGCGGCGTCGCCACAAGCTTGCGCTGACAAATATTCGTCCATACGAAACTCCCTTCTAAGAATATGCAGAGCCAATCGGGCTGTGTATTCAACAGGGCGAATACTTCGCTCAGATGCAATGAATTCACTATGCGCCGAATGGTCGAAGTCGTCAGTACGCACGCGCACCCATGTCATCGATATTCACGCATCACACTGGCATTCTGTGCCAGATATCGTAGGGCGCAAACCGCTTGAACCGGACCATCCCGATTCTTTCGGGAGGTGGAGATGCCCAAGCAGGGGAATTCGGCCGGCAGCGGTTAGACAAGCGTTTCACCATCGCGATGACACATTACAATCCACTTTCTGGCAGCAACTTTGCAGTCAGATTCGTGTGGTGCAGCGAAGGAAACTGATTCTTCAAGAGAAGCGCACAACGCGCCGTCGATCGAAAGGCCCATAATAGGCGTGCCATGGTGCTGCAGCATTACCGCCGAACATTGTGATGTTTTCTACGGCGGAGCCTGGCCGTTGCACGCGCGATGCATGGAAAGCGGGAGGTTCTGTAGGTATGACGAACATCAAGGCTTGTCTCGGCTACATCAAGGACACGGGCTCCTCAAAAGGCAGGGGCGTGTTCGCTAGTCGGCGGATATCGACTGGTGAACTCGTGGAAGCTTGCCCTGTTGTGCTGCTTTCCCCGTACTGGGCTCAGTTTCCCGAGGAGGTAAAGCGTTTGTTGTTCAATTGGGGACATTTGACAAAGGGGGAACCCGCGGGTTGCTTAGCCCTTGGTTGGGGCAGCATGTACAACCACGCCAATCCCGCAAATCTGAGGTACGTTGCGCTTGCTGAAGAGCAGCAGCTCCATTTCATTGCCGCCCGAGACATCGAAATCCATGAAGAACTGACCATTAATTACAATCATACTGGCGGCAATGTCAGCTCGACGGATGACGTTTGGTTTCGCAAGCATGGTGTGGCATTGATTTCTTAGTCAGCCATGCGGTCGTCGCATCAACGCAGATGCCTAAATTTTAGGCGCGAACTGTAACTTAGCTGTCGGACAGGCGTCTCGCTGGCGTCCCCGACTTCTGATGTATATGGTAACTCGGGCGGTATGCTGGCAAATTCATGCTGGCGATGCAGGAATGTGGCCATGCATTGGATGAGTATGCATTCCATGACCTCTGGGTGGCGAGTGCGGCGGCGGACGCGGTGTCCTTCGCCAAGGCATGGGGGCGGGAGTGGATCGACGACTATCTCCAAGAGGCCGACGCCTGCGCCCGTTTAAGCGTACACTCAGTGTGAGTCACCAAGAAGGAGATCCGTCATGAAAGACTCTGTTCCGGAATTCTCCTTCCGCGGCCTACCTTTGAGCGCCGAACAGGAATCTGAAATTCAACACTACATTCATCAACGGGAAAGGCGCGGCTTGCAGCCAGACGTTGAAGAACTGCGCGCCATGGTGCACGACATGCTGGCCCCCCCCGCTAGCGAGAACCCAGGTGAGCGAGCCGAAGCGGAAGGCGCACATGCCGACGCCGAACGCGCAGCCGGCCTGGTCGATAACGGCGGCGACCCGATCGCCGCGCGCGAAGAACGTACGGCTGCCCATGAGGCCGAAGCGATGAAGCATTCAACATCGTAAGGGGGGCTGCGGGTACTGCTCGGTGGAGAGACAGTAATGTTCCGCCGTCGACACACCGATGGTGCATGAGAGTGTCGACTAGTATTGCAAGCAATGTGTATTGGTGCGGGCGATGCCTAAATCATTAGGTGAACGTCGCTTGTGAGCGTATAGTGGGGAACAGGTACCCAGCCAACATTCCCAATTTGTGCCGGTCTTCCTCAGCATTGCAGCGTGACAGCGCAATCGCGTCAAAGCCCCTCAACGCCGTGAAGTGGTGTTATGCCTGCGCCTGGCACGCTGTCGGTGTGCCGCGCCGGAAAGGTGGGCCCGCTCGTTGCTACCGCCTTCCGGAGTCTGTTCCTGAACGCGAGCGAAGGAGTGTACCATGCGCCAACATTCAACTTCCCGGTTCCAGGGGTGGAAAATCCTGCTGAGGTGGGCCGAATTCAGGTGCCAGGACGGCTCGCTGAAGTTCGCGTCAACCGCCATCCTCAAGCATAGGGCGCCGATGGTGGATTGCACGAGCCTGCAATGGCCGGACAAGGTGACGCGATCGATTGTTTTTCCGGAAGACGCATTCAGCTCCTGTGAAGACGCCAATACCGATGCGATGGCGAAGGCCCAGCGTCAGATTCTGGTAATGAACGGGAGCACGGATAGCCGTGGGAGAAAGATTATGGACAGTGCGGACAATACAGATGCGCGCCAGCAGTCCGATGAGAGCTTGGCTGCGCAATATGAGATCTCGTTCGATGGGAAAAGGTACGCATTCCGGCAGCACCGTTACGTCGTGTTCCAGGATGCCTTGCGCTATGCGGTCGCGGAACACGCCAAAGAAGGCTTCTTGCGCGACGAGGCGTTCCAACCGAGCTGGGTGGCCGCATACCGACCCACTGACGAAGACGAAAGCACGATGAGACTGCATGGTATTGACTTTATCGAGGGCCACTTCCTTTACGGCGGCTATCGATACGGTCAACTGTGTGACGCGGTCGCGTTTGCCGCCGAACATCCGAACTTGTAGGGCCGTGGTCGCGAAGGAGCTCCGGTATGGAGCAGTATCTGCAATGGATGGCCGAAGGATTGCTTGCGCTGAGCTGGTGGCAGCTGCTGCTGATCGGGCTGGTGACGACGCATGTGACGATCGTCGCGGTGACGGTCTATTTGCACCGGTGCCAGACGCATCGCTCGCTGACTTTACGCCCGCTCGTGGCCCATTGTTTCCGCTTCTGGCTATGGCTGACGACAGGGATGGTAACGCGGGAGTGGGTGGCGGTGCATCGCTGCCATCACGCCCATTGTGAAACCGAGAAGGATCCGCACAGCCCGGTGGTGGTCGGGATCAACCAAGTTCTGTGGCGCGGGGCAGAACTGTACCGGGACGCGACAAGTGACCCCACGCTGGTGGATCGCTACGGCGGTGGGGGACCGGCTGATTGGCTGGAACGACGGATCTATGGCCGCTACACCTGGCAAGGCGTCGGCTTGCTGCTACTGATCGAACTGGTCTTGTTCGGGGCGCCAGGCCTGACGCTGTGGGCTTGCCAGATGATGTGGATTCCGTTCCTGGCCGCCGGGGTTGTCAACGGCTTAGGGCACTGTGCCGGCTACCGCAATTACGACTGCAAGGAAGCCGCCACCAATATCGTTCCGTTTGGCCTGCTGATTGGCGGGGAAGAGCTGCATAACAACCATCACACGTTTCCGACGTCTGCAAAATTCTCGGTTCGCTGGTTTGAACTCGATATCGGCTGGGCCTATATCAGCCTGTTGCGGTGGTTGCGCCTGGCAACGCTGCGCCGGCCACCAGAGCGCTTGAGGCGATGCGCGGGGCAGTTCGTGCCGACTCGGGTGACCTTGAAGCTGGTCCTGGGCAATCGTGCGGTATTGATGCGCGAGCTGACAGTCCTGACTTTGGACGTGTTTCGGGCTGAACGCATGGGACTGGCGCAGTTGATCCCCCACGCGGCGTTGGTCCAGACGAAGCGTCTGCTGCGGCGCGCACCGTGTCGGCTCACCAGAACGCAGAAGGTGGAGCTGGAACAGGTGATCGTACACAGCACACGACTCAATACCATGCATGTGGCGCGGCAGGCGCTGGAGAAGTTATGGGAACGTTCGCCGGCAACGCAGGAAGAACTCCTGGCAGTCCTGCAAACCTGGTGCGTGGATGCGGAGCGCTCCGGTCCGCGCCCCTTGCAGCGATTTGCCCGACAATTGGCGAGTTATGGGTAGTGATATGAATCTTGCATTGATACACTCAACGGCGTGCCGGGAATTGCTCAATGAAGGAGACCTGGAGGATGCGGTACGCTATTGCATCGCCCAAGGCATTGAACCACCGGTCCCGCCATGCACCAGGCTCTCCACCGACTACGAGCGGTGTGTGGACGTGGCAAAGGAAACCTTGTCGGACTACGGTTGGTGGGAGAAACGGCTAAAGGTCCGCAGTACGCGTGAACGCAGGCAGGCTGAAATGCAGGAACACTCACTTGCGAAGTCCCGGTCGCCCTCCGGTGCGGCCACACGCTGATGCGATCTTTTACGCCAGCTGGCGCCGGCCTGGCGATGTCTTGGTGAGATGGGTCCCGCAGTGCTCCAGCGTACAAGGAATGATTCCAAGGTACGCGGGCCTAACGTACATCGTGTGCCGTGACGGATGCATTCAACCCATGTGGCAGTCGCGTGGCGGCTGCGCTGAGACGCAGGGGGCAGGTGCTCGATAGTGTGAGCGTGGCGTTCGACGAGCGCCAGAAGTCCCGCAGCAATGGGCGCGACGTCACGAAGGAGCCGGATATGCAACGCTATCGTGGTTACGAAATTGACTGTTCGACCGTCAGGGCGACTTTGGGCAAGCCTAGCGCAAAATGGTACTGCCGATTGAGCATCAGGAAAGTCGGTGATCCAATTCCGACGCGATACCAGGTTACAGTGATTGCCTGGACCATGCGCTCGGCGAGTGTGCTCGGCCTGCATCGTGCGAAGGAACGCATCGACGATGCGCTCGGAATCGAATTGCCTGCTTGGGATCCTCCCCGTGTTCAGTGACCAGGTTGTAGGGCGCAGCCCTGGTCAATGCGAAGTGCGGTAGCACTGTGTTCCGGGCCTGCCGGTGTTACCGATCGCGCGAAGAGGGGGCGTGACGTAACGCTGTTTGCGGACGAAAGACGTGCGTCGGGAGGTGTCGGCATGCGATTTCTATCGGGGCGAGTCTCTGCTGCCAAAGCGCGACAACATCGCTAGCAACTCTTCCAGTGCTACGGGCTTCGTCAGGCGGGATACCATGCGTGCGTGTGCCATGGCTTCTCGACTACCGGGGCCATCCCAACCGGTCCATGCAACAATGGGTAGTTCTGCGCATTGAGGAAGGGCATGCATGGCAGTCGCGGTTTCACAGCCGTCCATGTCAGGCATTTGAATGTCGAGGAACACGCTTGCGGCCAGATGAAGCGACCGCGCTCCAGACGCTTCGCCAGTAAGCATAAGCCGTCGCCGGTCCACCACAGCAGCTTGATCAAGTCGCCGCGCCTGCCACGGAACACAAACACGTGGCCACTGAACGGGTCTTCTTCCAGGGCCGTTTGCATTTTCGCCGCCAAACCGTTGAAACCGCTGCGCATGTCGGTGACGCCTGCTGCGAGCCAGACCTTCGTACCCGCTGGCAGGCCGATCATCGCAGCACACGCTTCAATACTTGTATCAGTGTGGCGGCGTTGGATTGGCCTTCGATGCGCAAGCGCACACGTCCAATTTCAAGAGTGATTGTTCCGGTCGCAGCTTCCGATTCCGGCACCCGTTCCTGCGTCGCTACGACCACCGGCAGCAATTCGCTGGACTGCGCAGGCGCAGCTGCTACAAGCTGCGCCTGCTTCGTACAGCTTCCTCCAAGTGAACACCTGGTTCGCATTGACGCCATGCTCACGCGCCAGCCGCGGCACCGACACGCCGGGTTATAAGGTCATCTCCACGAGTGCGCGCTTGAACTCCAGGGTGTGCTGGCGATATTTGCCGCGTGGCCCGCGCTGAATGACTGGTTGAAAATTTGTGTCCATGATCAAATTTGTGGGCACAAATGCTGTGCCAAAATTGGATCATGGTCGGGCGTGATTGATGCGTCCAGACGGTGCTGGCAAGACGCTTGCAGCGCGAACGCGGTCTGGGTGCCCACGGCGGCTGTCAGCGGATCTTGTGGGTAGGTGCCCTGCTCAGACGCGGGATCCACCGCCGCGTTGTAGACCGTCACGGGGTGGTCCGTCAATATGAATTTCACATCCGAGTCATGTGCCGACACGATCTCCCGCACACCCTCGACTCACATTGTGCAATGCATCAGGCGCAAAGCCTGCATCTCGACCATCAGGTCGACTTGGCCCAAAGAGCCGTAGCATGAGCGGATCCAGTCAAGGCCTTTGGGCGCGCGCAGCTTCTGCGCTGCCATGTATTCAAAGAATTCCTGGAACGAATCGTGTACATCGGCGTGATCCCCGCGCACGAACGCGCGGACTGCTTTCGCCCCCTGGTCGTCAATGGTACCAAACAAAAACTTCTCCACTTCGCCGTTGACGATCGAGCCGAAATGGGTGGTGTACAAATCGTACTCAAAGAAGCACCTGTTCGGGCCCCATTCGTGAATCGCAGTACGCGGCACTTGTCGACCACCATACACTACCTTATCCTTGGGGAACAAGCGCACGCCAGCCCTCCCAGCCTGCAGCCAATATGCCAGGCCAATCATGGATCCGCCGGCTATTGGCACGAACATGGCCGTACCTCCAAGGCCCATGAGTTCCTTGCACGTAAGTCGCGCCACAAGAACGTTGGGGCCAACGACTTCTGTGGCTGCGGCAGCGCCTACTCGAGCGTCGCTGACGGCTGAAAAGATCGCTCCCACGAACCGGCTGCCGAGGCTAGCGAACCCTTCACCACGTGGGCCAAAGTTGAACTCCTTGAGGTTTGTCTGTGCACCAACGACCGTCTCCATCGTTCCGATCTCGTCGACGAGGCCAAGCGCCTTCGCTTCCATCCCGCTCCATACTTCACCGGTACCGAAGTCTATCCCCGCCTTCAGATGTCGCCCTCTTTGCTGCTGCACATCCTGGACAAACGCGCCGCCGACCTTGTTTACGAGCTCTGTGGCCTTCGCGTCCGAATCATTGGTCAACGGAGTAAATGGATTCAAGAATGCCTTCAGGCGACCCGAACTATAGACACGGTGCGATACCTTCAGTTGAGCGATCGCCTTATCAAGCTGCCATGGAGCGAGGATCGCACCGATCGAGCCAACCAGGCTGTACTTTCCCGCGACAATACGATCAGCGTGCATGGTCGCCATGTACGCTGCGGATGGGCCCAGATTCCCGATGACCGCGGTAACTGGTTTGGGTACTTCTGTTTGTAAGTGACGAACGCGCTGACAATCCGCTCTGCTTCGACCGGTGCTCCGCCAGGGCTGTCGATTTTTAGAACGACCTGCTTTATGCGAGTGTTCTTAAACGCAGCTTTCTACAACGCCGATGACATCAGCAAACGGGGGAACGAAAAGCCGGTCGCCGTTGCGAAATACATAGCGGCGCCCGCTAGCGGTCCGATGATCAGAACTGATTTCAAGGCCAGATTCCATCTGTGCACGGAGCGCCGTTCCGCGTCTGAAATATCAGCAGGCGATTTTTGCATTGCGTTGTGTCGGAAAGCGAGCGATTGCCGAGCGCCTTAGTACCGCGTTCAGCTGACAGTTGCCCCGAAGCGGAACTTAGAAGTTGGAATCCCGTGGCACGAACATAGAGCGTGTTGGCGTGTGTCAGCGGAGTCATGGCGCCTTCGTGGCGAGCACATCATTCACCGTTTGGCCACGGTGTCTGCCATGGGGATTTTCTAGGCGAATGTAGTGTTTTACGTCCGAGGGGAAACCGGGTCCACGAGTTGGATCATCGCTTACTTAACGCTGTCAGTTATGGTATGGCGTGGCAGTGTGACAGTGAACACGCAGCCAACATTGGGCAGATCGCGGACGCTCAGGCGCCCACCGTTCGCCACGACGAACTGCCTGGCGATCGTCAGGCCTAACCCGAGCCCCGAGCGATCGGCGCCGCCTTGTTCAAAGGGTTGGAACATGCGTTCGGCCAATTCGGCACCTAGCCCGCCGCAATGGTCGGATACTTCAATTAGGACATTGTCATTGACAGCATGGCAGGTCAACGTGACCTCGGTGTGCGGATGCGTGAACTTGAAGGCATTCTGCAACAAGTTCACGACGGCCGCCAACAGCATCGACCGATTGCCCTTTATCGCCAATTCCGGATCGACTGGCATGATCGTCAGCCGGCACTGCTTCGCAACTGCCGCCAAAACTGATGCTGCTTCGATCTCTGCGGCAAAGTCTGCAACCGAAAAGATGTCCCGCATTCCGTCCAGGTGCTCATTGCGCACGAGTGAAACGGTGGTTTGAATCAGGCTGTCTAAGCCGTCCAGGCTGCGGTCCAAAATTCCTCCAGTTGCCCCATTCAGGTTGAGGTTGCCAGTCCGGCAGGCCGTATAGGCAAGTTTGGCGGTGCCAAGCAGGTTGCGTAGCTCGTGGACAAAGAAGCCCATCCGCTTGTTTTCTTCGGCATTGTGGCGGCCCGATTCAATGAAATCATGCTGCAGGCTAAAGGCAGTGACTGCATAGGCAATCGCATTGTCGAGGCATCGATTCAAGGTCCTGAATTCGTCGACGGCAAACGGGGCGTCGCGCTCGACCGCCAAGTCGGTGATCGCTTGGCACAGATCGCCATAGTTGTGAACCACTTCGTCGACCGTAAAGCCCAGTGCGAGCATGTCCTGACCGTGCAGAGTCGCCGATGCCTGAACCTCAGTGCGAGCGGGTTCCAGCTTGACCGAGATTGTTTTAGTCTGGAGCGTGCTACTTGCTTGCTCTGACCTCAATGTATAAATCAACTGTTCAAGAAACATCGGGACGCCATTTTGCAATTGCTCGGCTGTCGCGGAATGTTCACGTGTGGCGACCTTTGCTCTGCAGCGATCGACGAGTTCACTGCGATTGTTGGACAGGAATTCGTGCAGCATCTCTGGCTCCCTACCGCACTTATGGCCCAATCGAGCACACAAACGTCGGGCGGCAAGACTTGGTCAAGTGCGATCGACCAAGAATTGAAAATGATTTCTGCTTTATCAGTATAGATGGGAAACCCAGCAATGATAGTGACCGAATCACCGGACACTCTGGGCGAAATTCTCCGACGCCAGCACAGCATCATTTTAGGAAGCCTTTTCTTTAACAAGATGAGCGAGGCGTAGGTCCCTCCGATCTCGTCAATGTGATCGTTAATGCAGTGGTAAGGTCAATGTACCGCTAGCTACGCAAACGGGGCACCAGACATTGCCTGGCTAGGGAGTAGGGATCATGTGTCAGGCGCGTTAGAATGACCGAGCAGATTGGGGACTGAAAATTCTGCCGCCAAGCCGGATCACAATTGATACCTCGGCAGGTTTGCTGATCCCAATAAATTCATGTCCACAGTACAGATAGGCATCACGTCGATAGGTGTCCTGAATGGTATTGTCGGCGAAGCGACCCTTGCCCGTCCGTTTGGCGAATGGTTGATGTCTCTCGGCATCCCCTCTGCCTGGTCCAACAATCTGTCAACGGCTCTGGTCGTCCTCACAATCACCTATTTTTCGATCGTGCTGGGCGAACTAGTTCCCAAGCGCCTGGGCCAACTGAATCCAGAGCCGGTAGCGCGTGTCGTTGCACGTCCTATGCTGATTCTGGCAGGGATCGTCAAGCCATTTGTCAAACTGCTTTCGGCATCCACTCAGCTGATATTGCGAGGCTTGGGCGTGCGACAGGCTGGTCCACAGACGATCACGGAAGAGGAACTGCACATGATGCTCGAAGAAGGATTTGAATCCGGTGTTATCGAAGTCCAGGAGCACCAGATGGTGCGTAATGTCTTTCGTTTGGAGGATCGCCAGTTGGCGTCCTTTATGGTACCGCGCAATGATGTCATCTACTTTGACCTTGATGACGAGCTGGTGACCAATATGGCGCGCTTCGACAATTGCGAACATTCCCGCTTCCCGGTACTCAGGGGCGGCTGGCATCAGGTAATTGGAATCGCCAGCGCGCGCCAAATGCTTACCCAAGCAAGGCAAGGTGCCCAACTGGACTTGGGAGTCCATCTTCAGTTGCCGGTCTTCGTTCCGGAAACATTGACGGGCATGGAGCTGCTGGAGCACTTCAAGCAGACTGGCACCCACCTCGTGTTCATTGTGGATGAATATGGCGAAGTGCAAGGTATCGTGACGCTGCAAGACGTTTTGGAGGCCATTACCGGCGAGTTCAAACCTCCGTGCGCGGAAGACAGTTGGGCGGTTGTCCGTAGGGATGGCAGTTGGCTCCTAGAGGGATTGATTCCGGTCCCCGAACTGAAGGACCGGCTGGCACTTCAAAGCGTGCCCGAAGAGGAAAAGAGTCGGTATAACACCCTCAGTGGCATGATCATGCTTCTGCTCGGGACTATTCCGCGAACAGGCGACATCTGTCACTGGCAGGGGTGGGATTTCGAGGTGGTTGACTTGGATGGTCTCCGCATCGATAAAGGATTGGCCACTCGACACCCGCTCGCGTCCCGCGAACATACTGAGTAGCCTGGTGCCTGACGCGGTGCCTGGTCAGTGGCTGGCCGTGCCGAACGCCGAGATGCAAAGTCTTCCGGTGGCCTTGTTCGATTCGAAAGGGCAACCATGCAAGGGGACTATGGATATGCTATCTTGGTGCCGTCGGATCAGATTGGAGTTGGATCATGTTAGTTCCCACGGAACGCCGACAACAGCGAGTGAAGACAACCGTCATTGATCATGCCATTGACTTGGTCTGTACGCATGGCTTGTCTTATGCGTCAACATATCTTCGCAATCAGAAATTCGGCGACGAGACAATTGCGCGTGTGCTGAGTGGTTCCCAGGATCAGCACCGGAAGCATGACTGTTCAGACCAACATGCTGAACTACCATATGCGTCAGAATCGCAAGAATCCGATAATGCTGTCGTGCGGCAACTTAGCTATAGTTCGCGCTCAGGAAGCGGTAATTCACGCTGATGCAATGGAAGTGTCTTGCTTCGCTATTTCTAAGGCTTTAAAGGCCCAATCTCCCTGCTTGCTTGCAAAGAATTGAAGGCAAAGTAGGAATCATTAATGAGATGGGCGGCAATTCAAGGCCCAGCTGGGATTTCTGCGCGATGAAGTTGGCGCGCTAAAAAGCAAGATAAAGGGCACTAGAAACGCCCCCGCGACCACCGGCTGTCAAATCATCTGAAGTGCAGAAAACATCGCGGCAGTGCTTCACCGCCAAAGCTTTCGCTACCATGCGCCGTGCGCGGTCGATTAGGACTATCCCTCGCAGAAATGGGACGACTCATTGGCGCGTCTGACCCGTCTGTGCACAAGTGGGAAGATGGCGCCGCCGTTCCGCGTTTGAAATTTCAGCAGGCAATCTTTGCATTGCGTGGTGTCGGAAAGCGAGCGATTGTACGGCATCTTGGTATTGCGTCCAACTGACAGTAGCCGGCTGGCGCCATTTCCCTGGAGGCGAATTCCGCGAGTCGAATCAAGTGCGTTGGCAATTCTTGATTAACGTGGAATCCGGATGAAACACCACCACCCGCCTGGCACACACGGTGCATGGCGCCATCGTCCTCGGATTCCTGCCTGGTCTCGCAGCTTTTGCGAGGATCCTAAACTTGCCAAATCCTTGGAGTGAGACCTCTTCTCCCCGCTCGAGCGCGAGTGCAATTTCTTCGAAAAGGTTTTCGATGAATTTTTGTGCATCCCTCGAAAAAGTGAAGCCGGTTGCGGACTGGAGAGAGGCGGACAGGTCGACGCGAGTAATCGTATGCATGCAGTCCCCATTGCTTTCACATTCTCGCGCAATTGAAATACCAAGTTGCGCTTATGCCTCTTCAGCTAAGCGTTCAGCGGTAGTAGAGATGGATCGAGTGGCGCATCTTGGAACTACTTAATTTCGGTATGGATCTCCCTGATACTCTCTGCTGTCTCGATAACGGTAGCCGTGGTGATAGTAATTGTAGTTGCCGTCTCTCCGGTCATAGCTTCGAGAGTGGTACCGTCCCTCGACACCGTAAAGTGGCGAAACGACACAGCCACTTAAGCTGATGACAGCGCTGCATAGGATAATTAGCGTCTTCATGATGACCTCCATTCAGGTTCACTAATTTTCTTGTAGCACGCAGTCCGCTCTTAGTCTGTACGGCAAGATACATATCAAGAGACAAGTGCATTGATACCCCGTAGCGCAAGGATGGTGTGAGGATCACCGTCAACTGCGATCGGTGAAATACCCAACCCTTTGCAGAAGTTGGCCATGATCAAATGGCTTCGCAATGTAGTCATCGAACCCGGCGTCCAAAATGCGTTCCCGGTCGCCAGCCATGGCCAAGGCCGTTACGGCAATCAGTGGAATGGCGCGCGTTGTTGGGTGTGCGCGTAGCATCTTTGCTGTTTCGATACCGTCGACACCTGGCATGTTGATGGCCATGAGTATCAGGTCTAGCGGCTGCTGGCGGGCAATCTCGATTCCGGGAAGGGCGCGTTCAGCGAGGAACAGTCCATGGCCTTCATTCGAAAGCAGGACAGTGAGCACCTCCATGTTTACTGGCGAATCTTCGATAACCAAAATCCTGGCCATGTCAGCACCTCTAAGAGGGGAGTACCCACCGTGCTGCGAAGATCCGGCACGCGACGGATATCGTCGCTCGATTCTTTAATGGCGACAATTTCCTCGACGTCGGACAGCTCCAGAAAGTCGCTCGGCGTCAGGTCAACGTTGTAGGAAACGGGATTGTTGTAGACCATGATCGGAAGTTTGGCAGCTTTGGCGATAGTGCGGAGGTTGGACTTCGCTTCAAATGCGTCGGCGGCATACAGAACGGAGGGCATCACCATGAGACCGTCCACGCCAAGGTCGCGTGCTTCACGCGCGTAGCGTTCGGCGTTGGTAGTACGGGTCTCGCTGACATTGGCGAGTACGGGAACGCGCCCTTTGGAGACGGCGACGGCAGTCCGTGCAACGGCAAGTTTTTCGTCAAAGGACAATGTGCTCGCTTCGCCCAAGGAGCCGCAGGTCACGAGGCCATGACAGCCATTATCGATCATGTACGAGAAGTGTCGTTCCATCGCCGCGTAGTCGAGCTCTTCGTCCGCATTGAATTTAGTGGTTACTGCGGGGAAAACACCCTGCCATTCTTGAGTATTCATAGAATAGGTCCTTTGTTTAAAGATGTGGTTTCGGTTTAGGCAAGTATGATTTGTGATGACTCTTGCTGGGGCGCCATTTTGTTTGAGGCGTCCGGTCTTTGGGCGTCGATCTGCGGAAGTCAGACCGTTTCACCGTTCAAATTCGCTCGCCATGAACTCTGGTCTTCCTTCTGTGTCGGCGAACAGAAAGGCAGCAGAGTGGGTTTTTTCGGACCAGTTCACCTATTCCGAAGTGTGCGAAGCCGATAGACTGCGAAACTTCGTCGGATTTACGAAAGCTGATTTGTGCGGACTTGAACAAAACACCATTCGGGTGTTTTACATTGATCGAGATCATGGTGGTCGTGGTGATCATGGGCGTGCTGGCGGCCCTAGTGCTGCCTAAGGTGCTCGATCGCGTCGGCCAGTCAAAGACGGCCGCCGCCAAGGTCGAAATCTCCACCGTCATGCAGGCGCTGAAGATGTACAAGCTGGACAACCGGCGCTATCCGACCACGGAACAGGGCCTGCAAGCCTTGATGACCAAGCCAACCGCCGGCCCAGTGGCCAACGGCTGGAAGGCCCCGTACCTGGAGAAGATGCCGAAGGATCCCTGGGGCAATCCGTACCAGTTCCTGTCCCCGGGCGTGAAGGGGGAAGTCGATGTGTTCTCGTATGGGGCCGACGGCCTGCCAGGCGGCACCGGCGATGATATTGATATCGGCTCCTGGGAAATCTGAACGCTCAGGCGGCTTTACGCTGATCGAGTTGCTGGTGGCGCTCGTCATCATCGGCATCACGCTCGGCCTGACCGTGATGAATGTCGCGCCGTCCCAGGCGCAGGCCATGCAGAAGGAAACGCAGCGCATCGCGCTCCTGCTGCAGCGGGCGCGCGATGAGGCGATCGTGCGCAACCGGCCGATCGCCTTCGAGGCGGCACCGGACAGCTACCGCTTCCTGGTGCGCAACGACAGGACCTGGGAGACCCTGCCGCAGGATGACCTGCTTCGCGAGCGCCCATTCGAGCTCGGTCCCGTGACCCTGGTGCCGGACCCGCCGATCAATGTGTCCGGCACCCTGCGCATTGTCTTCGGCCGCGAGCCGGTCGACCGGCCCTTCGTGCTGACCATCGCTAGCGGTGACCTGCGCGCTTCCATCCGCGCCGACGGCGTCGGCCATTTCGTTGTGGACCAATAATGCGGCAACGAGGCTTCACCCTGCTGGAAGTGCTGGTGGCGCTGCTGATTGTCGGCACCGCACTGGGCGCAGCCCTGCGTGCTATGGGCAGCCTGACACAGAACAGCGAAAATCTGCGCACCACCATGATGGCCACTTGGTCGGCCGAGAACCGGCTGGTGCAGGTGCGCCTTGCCAAGAGCTGGCCGGCGCCGGGCAAGACGTCCTACGAATGCCCGCAGGCCGATCTGCATTTCATCTGCGAGGAAGAAGTGATCATCTCGCCGAACCCGCGCATGCGCCGGGTCGAAGTCAGCGTGTTCGAGGCGGGCGCACCCGATCGGCGCATCGTCAAGCTAGTCCAACTGGTGCTGCAGGAATGAAGAATACGTGCGGCTTTACCCTAGTCGAACTGCTGGTCGCGATCACCGTGCTGGCGATCGTCGCCGTGATGGGCTGGCGCGGGCTCGACGGCATCGTGCGCTCGCGCGAGCAGCTCACGCAAAACATGGAGCAGACGCGCGGCATCCAGCTCACGTTCGCCCAGCTGCAGAGCGACCTGGAGCAGATTGCCGACAAGCCGCTGTTGCGCGAACACCAGAACATCCTGGCCGATAATTCGCGCCTGGTCTTCATCCGCACCGTGTTGTCGGAGAATGCAGCGTCCCAGCTGCAGTTAGTGAGCTACATCATCCGCGACGGTGTGTTGTCGCGCAGCGAGTCGGCTGTCACGCGCGAACTGGTGCAGCTGGACGCGCTGTGACAGGCGGCGATCGGCCAGTCCGGCGCGCAATCGGCGGTGGACCTGCAGACCGGCGCGAACGCCATGGAAGTGCGCGTGTGGGAGGCCGGGCGTGGCTATCCTGCGCGCACTGGAATCCTGCCGCGACACGCTGTCCAACGTGGCCATGCGCCAGCTGGTCGAGCAGGCCAGCGATTCGGTGCGCGAAGGCGCCAGCCTGGCCCGGTCGCTGTCGGCGCAAAAGCACTTTCCGCCGATGCTGATCCACATGATCCGCGCCGGCGAAATCACCGGCGAAATCACCGGCGAACTGCCCGCCATGCTGGACCGCGCCGCGAGCGCGCAGGAGTCCGACCTGGAGCGCCGCACGCTGACCATCGCCGGCCTGCTGGAACCGATGCTGATCCTGGCAATGGGCGTGGTGGTACTGCTGATCGTGCTGGCTGTGCTGATGCCGATCATCGAAATCAATCAGCTCGTGCGCTGAACCTGGAGAATTGAATTGAAACGTTTGCCTTTGATCTGCAGTGTGGCCGCCGTCGCGCTGCTGTCTGCCTCGCTGGCCTACTGGGGCATGCAGCTATTCAAGCCGAAGCAGCGCCCGATCGCGGCGGTGCCGGTGGCGCAGGCGCCGGAAGCGAACATGGACGCTGCGCGTGGGCTGTTTGGCGGGAATACCGCGCTGGCAGCCGTCAGCAATTACCAGTTGCGCGGCGTGGTGGCCGATACCCGCGGCCGTGGCAGCGTGGCGATCATTTCGACCGACAGCCAGCCTGCCACGGCCTTCCCGGTCGGTTCCGAGGTGTCGCCCGGTGTCAGCGTGAAGGAAGTGCAGCCGCGCCATGTGATCCTGATGGAAGGCGGGGTGCAGAAGCGCCTTGACCTGATGAATGATCAGCGCGTGAGTTCTGTCGGCAAACTAAATACCGCGTCCGCGGAGGCGCGACCGGGCGCGGGAGGACTCCCGCCGGCGTGGCAGCCACATGAACCTCGTTACAACGCATTGTTTACCGGCCAGACCATTTAGAAAAGACGGACGTTAAACGGTCCTGTTTTTATCACCCGCTGGAAACTTGCCATAGAGCCTGGGCCATACTCGATTCCGAATCAAGCAGGGCACAGGGCCCGCTTCCCTACAACTATCAAAATGGAAAAGGCATCATGAACAAACAGATCGTACGACTGGCTTCGGTCGCACCGCTTTGCATTGCTCTCTTTGGTTGCGGAGGCGGAGGTGGTGGTGGTGCGGCCACTGGTACGGCAACTGTGACACACCCAGGTACCGACACCGGGCACGGCACCACAACCGAGCCAACCAAACCGGATAGCGGTGGTGGCACCGTAACCGACCCAACCAAGCCGGACACCGGTGGCGGCACTGTAACCGATCCAACCAAGCCAGACACCGGCGGCGGTACCGTAACCGATCCAACCAAGCCTGATGAATCGAAGCCGGGGAGCGGCGATCAAAATCTGGCCAACGGCATCTGGATCGGTGCCGCAGCGGATGGTCGTGCCAGCTTTGCCCTGGTGGCAAACGGTACGCCCAGCACGCCATTCTTCCTCTCATCGGCACCGGCGGGCGGCGGCGCGCCGGGCGGTTATGCCGAGGTCACCGGAACGCTGCGCGAAGACTTGGTCACCGGTTATATGAACCTTAATGACGGCGCCGTGGAAGCCAAGCTGTACGCGCCGGAAGGTGCGTCGGGCGCAGCTCAGCGCGGTATCTTGCGCGGGCGCTTCAATCCGCAAAACTCCCTGACTGTCGAACTGGTCGGTCAAGCGGGCGAGAAGCAGGCGAGCTACCAATTCAACTACAGCGCCACTTCCGATCAGGCGCAACAATTGGATCTGCTGCACGGCAGCTATGGCACCGCGGGGGAAGGGCCAGTTTTGACCATCAGCGGCCCTGCGGGAGCTACGATGGCGATGGTCAGGGCAACCATCGGAAGCTGCACCTTCCGCGGCATGATCATTCCCAGCAGTGCGGGCAAGAATCTCTTTAACATCAACCTGCACGGCGAGGGCGCCGCTTGCCCGGCGCAGGGAGATCGCAGCAGTCTGAATGGCCTGGCGGCGCTGGTTAACTTGCGCCCGGGCGACCGCGCGCCGAGCCTGATTTTCGGCGCGTCGTATGTGACTGCTGGGATGATCTCAGGCCAAGGCTTTGCGATGCCTCTGGTCGGCGCTAGCGGTGCCCTGGTCAAGCAGCAGTAAGTTTAGCTAAGTGGCAGGGAGCGCTGGACTTTCGGTCCGGCGCCCTTGTCAACGTTTGCTCGGATATGCTGTTGCGGTTGAGCGCCGCACGGCATACCGATTCAGCCTTACGCCATTTTAGGACTCTTCGATGGATTGGTTCCGATATTAGGCGTTCAGCCGATTCTAGCGCTTCTCACTCGTTGGAGACTCACATCTGCGGCCTCGGCTTCGCGAGCCGTTCTCGCACGGTTAATTGCACCTTGCTTCTCAAGCAACGCGTCCAGCTTACGTTTCGTAGATCTATTTCCAATACCGCCGAGAAACGTGTCGCGAAAGCGATAGGAAAGGGATGTTGTCTTATTTTGCAAGCGGGCGATCTCCTTTTTCAGGCGTGCTGGGTCACTTACACCAGGAAATTGCGGGGGGCGAGGTGCGGATGGCTGTGAATGCGTTGTAGCATCACTATTCCGCGAGGGTTGAGCTTTTTCTGTTTTAGATACTGTACCGATTCCATAGCTTCTAACTAGGTCCACCCGCCTTTGATTCTCTTTTGCATTGAAGTCTGATGTCAACTCCCTAATTGTGCCCTTGTCCGCAGTTAGTTTCGCCAGCACACGGTTTTGCTCCCCATTTCCCAAGCCACCAAATAGCCCCAAAGAAAGGCGTGGTCAATGCCGACAGCGCCCGTTCCGCGCGCGCCGACCTGCGTTCGCAAGGCCTGGTGCCGATCAAGGTCGACGCCATCTCGGCGCAAGTCGATGCCAGCGGCGCCACCGCGCGCCGCGGCTTCGGCGAAAAGCTCAGCACCACCGAGCTGGCGCTGTTCACGCGCCAGCTTGCCAGCCTGCTGGAAGCCGGCCTGCCGCTCGAGCAAGCCTTCACCGCCCTGCTGGAACAGGCCGAGCGCCAATACGTGCGCGACCTGGTCGCCTCGATCCGTTCGGAAGTGATGGGCGGCTCCTCGCTGTCGGAAGCCCTGTCGCGCCACCCGCGCGATTTCCAGGAAATCTACCGCGCGCTGGTCGCCTCGGGCGAGCAGATCGGCCAGTTGTCGCGCGTGCTGTCGCGCCTGGCCGACTACATCGAGCGCCGCAACGCCCTGGTGCAGAAGGTCGAGCTGGCCTTTACCTACCCGGCCATCGTGACCGTGGTGGCTTTCCTGATCGTGATCTTCCTGCTGACCTATGTGGTGCCGCAGATCGTGTCGGTGTTCGCCAACACCAAGCAAAAGCTGCCGCTGCTGACGGTGATCATGCTGGCGATTTCCGATTTCGTGCGCAGTTACGGCTTTGCCGTGCTGGGCCTCCTGGTGGCCGGCGGCTTCGTGGTGCGGCGCATGCTGCAAAACCCCGACATCAAGCTGCGCTGGCACACCTGGCTCCTGACGGCGCCGCTGTACGGCAAGTTCGAACGCAGCCTGAACACCTCGCGCTTCGCCAGCACGCTGGCGATCACCACCGGCTCGGGCGTGCCTATCCTGCGCGCACTGGAAACCAGCCGCGACACCTTGTCCAATGTGGCCATGCGCGACCTGGTCGAGCAGGCCAGCGACTCGGTGCGCGAAGGCGCCAGCCTGGCGCGTTCGCTGTCGGCGCAAAAACATTTCCCGCCGATGCTGATCCACATGATCCGCGCCGGCGAAATCACCGGCGAACTGCCCGCCATGCTGGACCGCGCCGCGAGCGCGCAGGAGTCCGACCTGGAGCGCCGCACGCTGACCATCGCCGGCCTGCTGGAACCGATGCTGATCCTGGCGATGGGCGTGGTGCTGCTGATCGTCTTGGCCGTGCTGATGCCGATCATCGAAATCAATCAGCTCGTGCGCTGAACCTGGAGAATCGAATTGAAACGTTTGCCTTTGATCTGCAGTGTGGCCGCCGTCGCGGTGCTGTCTGCCTCGCTGGCCTACTGGGGCATGCAGCTATTCAAGCCGAAGCAGCGCCCGATCGCGGCGGTGCCGGTGGCGCAGGTGCCGGAAGCGAACATGGACGCTGCACGCGGGCTGTTTGGCGGGAATACCGCGCTGGCAGCCGTCAGCAATTGCCAGTTGCGCGGCGTGGTGGCCGATACCCGCGGCCGTGGCAGCGTGGCGATCATTTCGGCCGATGGGCAGCCTGCCCAGGTCCTTCCGGTTGGCTCCATGCTGCCGCCAGGCGTCAGTGTGGAGGACTTGCAGCCGCGCCACGTGATCCTGATGGAAGGCGGCGTGCAAAAGCGCCTTGACCTGATGAATGCCCCGGGCGTGATTTCCTCTGGCGGCATGATACCGCCTGTCGCTGGCACGGCTGGAGCGCCGGTGCAGGGGCCATCCATGCCGGCCAGCCAATAAACCTCGTTCAGCATCCGCTTCGTTCTCTCAGTCCAATAAGGGCAGCGAAGTCCATCGCATGACTGTTGAATAAATGAGCCCGGCCCGATGTTGCAAACGTCCATTTGCACAAAGTCACCTGATGCAAGGCGGCCGTACCTAACGATCTGTTTTCGAAAGTCCGTTTCTGGGCCAGAAAAGACTTGTTAAGGCGATTGAGGGCGTTGGATCGTTGCGTTTGGTTGGGGATGTTTCGTGCAGGCGACGAAGTTCGCCTTGAATGTGACGATGACTAAGTCTGTGTTTTCGAAGAACCGGGGCCAGCATGTCTTGATCTGAAAAGACCTTCGTGGCGCGCGATGCTGAGGGGGGCTCGTGGCGTACGTTTCCCGCAATCGCTTAATAACGCGACCACCGATTGCGATGCATGGGCGTGAGATGCCACAACGCAGACAACTGCACCTTTGTCCGGGCGATTGGGCACTTTCGTGCCCAATCGCCCGGACTATCGCTGGAACCTTTATGGCGCCAGAGTCATGCCGTCGGTGGTCAACACTACCGGCCTTTTCCGGCTTGCTGCAGAGTAGCTTCAGCCCTTCTCTTTGCCAGCAAAATATCAGCATTTTGCATATCTAGTCTGGTCCTGTGCGAGTAAACTCGATCGCGCGCAACTGTCAGTGACCGAATTGCCTGATTAATTTCTTCGTTCCCTTTGCCACCACGGAGGAATTTTCGAAGTTGGAAACGAATAGTGCGTCGTTGGGATTTCAGTTTATCGATTTGCGCATCAAGCTCCTTCCCTGTGTCGACCCAACGTTGAAGTTCATCTTGCAGTTCCTGATTTTTAACCTGGGATTTTTTCGATTTCGTCACGGCGCTGGTAACGGAAGTGCGCGTCGCTTGCGGCGTGTGCACAGGGCTCCGCGACCCTGCGGGTGGTGAGACGGGGCGGTTCGACTTAAATGAACCTGTTTGCTCTGTATTCTCTGTTTGGACCGGGGATGCCTTGGGTTGCGGTGCACCAGGCTCTCCAGTGCGCTGAACATGAGAACCTGTTTGCTTTGCAAATTCTGCGCTCACACGGCCTGGCTTGGGCGGTGGCGGTGGCGGCGGCCGACGATCTCCAGTTGGTGGTGGGGCAGCAAGGACCGTGGGCTGATTTTGCGAAACTGCTTGCTCTGCACTGCTTGTTTGGCCCTTGGATGGCCTCGGCGGTGGCGTCGGACGACTAGCGTTTGGTGGGACACCTGCGTCCGTAAATTGAAATTGCCGTCCAATCTGATGCAGTTGAGCCTGTGGAAGTGTCTTGGAATCGTCACCGATGCTTGCGCCCCTTATTGAAGTATCGAAAGCGCCGGCAACCAGTCTTTCCGCGTAATTGCGTAGCGCGACATACTGACTAAAGTCTTGAACCATCATATTGCTGCGCTGCCTGCGCAGGTCCAAGATACAGTTGTCGACCTGATCCTCCCAATTGTCTGCTGTCAGTTTCCTGTCCTTGTAGAGCTGCAGCACATCTGCCGCTCCGGTCAGCGTGCCTGAACGGCCCACACCAGCCCTGCAATGAACGAGCAATTTTTTGTCGGAACCCTGGTCAGCGACCTCATCCCGCGCTTTGCAGATTTTACTGGCGATCTTGTGCAAGTCGTTGATAGACTGAGGAGCCTTAAAATCGGGAATAGGAAAGTTCAAATACTTGATATCTTGCAGGCTTTCGCCGAATGAGGCTTTCAATAGCCCCATCTTTGCGGACGAATCAGAATAGTGGGGAATGCCAACCTGCTGCCTTGTCAAGTGGAATGCGGCGGACTGCTCTCCGGTCGTATACTTCGTTGGCTCAAAGGGCGTGTAGTCAGCCCCCACCGTCTCATTCTGCTGCCGCAGGTCGATGATGTAGGCGACATTCTGCGAGTTCAATATATCCGCGAATTGGCACATTTTCGCGTGGTCCCGACTGTTGGGCTCGCCACAGATGATCGTATTCCTGCCAACGTGGTGGCCGTTGAAGTCCTTGCCACTGCTATCGCAAAGGTTGCCGCGACTGAGATATATGTTGTTAAAGCCGCTGAGCCAGGTCGAATCAGTGCGATGCTCCATCTTGAGCGTTTCTTGCCCCAACCGATCAAATCGGGCTTGCACAGGATTGCTTGTCCCCGCGGCTTGGTTGGGGTCAAGGTTGCACTCGATGCCTAGACGTAGGCCATTTACATTTTTTTTTAACATTTCGATTACCTCCGGGACGCCCAGCACCATACTGAACGTCTATTCCGAAGTGGCCCTTCCGGGTAATTGAGTTCATCGGCCGGCAATTGCGTTCCAAAACTTGCAAATAATTCATTGCATGTTTTATATTGGTGAATATTGTTCATTTGCAAGGCATTTCAACAATAGGCAGGAGATTTTTTGCACGCAGCTCTTTATACTCAATTCATGTTTTACCTAAGTGTTACGCATATGGAATTTAAATCTCGTCGCCAGCTGCTACGCTTCATCGCCGTCCTTCGCTTTATTGTCGGGGCGTTGTTTTTGCTGGCATCGCGACCAAGCTCCGCCGCTCACACAGAATTGGGGGCGCAGCGGTGGCCCGCGATGACGCCGCCGTTATTTAAGACATACTCAACGCCGGCCGAGGTGGGAGGCGCCGGCGTGAAGGTATTGGCACAAGACCGCGATGGTTTCATCTGGGCAGGGACCGAAAGGGGCGTAGCCCGTTGGGATGGCTACCGCTTCCAGATCTTCCAGCCAAGTTCAGGCGATGGCGTGGCGCAGCCCGATAACTATGTCGTCAAGTTGTTTTTTGATGACGCGGACCGCTTATGGGTAGGCACAGTTACTGGGAATCTGGCTCGATTCGACCGCGCACGTGATCGCTTTGTCGTTTTCAGCAGGGCCAGCGGTGATTTGCTCCCTGGACGAATAACCGGCATCGTTAGCGATGGCGCCGGGGGGCTTTGGGTCGGGTCGCTAGGCGGTTTGGTGCACGTTCCCAGGGATGCTGTGCCAGGCAGTGGCGCCGTCACCCGATATCGCGAAAGTAGTATTTCAAGCAATGGTGACATATCGTCTATCAAAGTTACCTCTTTGCAACGCGAGGCCAGCGGAACACTATGGATGGGTACTGCACGGGGGCTGATGCGAAAAGATGCCGGCAGTCCACGCTTCGAAGACGTCCCTTTACCCCCTAGCAACGGCGCGCCCCCTAACATATCAGCCGTCTTTGTCGCTAGCGACGGGAAGATTTGGATCGGTACCAGAGACAACCTGATGCATGTTCTTGATCCGAGTACAAAAACTATTCGGAGCATCACCGTTACGGCTTTCCCCCGCAGCATCAATGAGCCTCATCCCGGTGAGATCTGGTTCAATACATTCGCGAACGGTATTATCGTCGTGAACGCATCCACATTAAAGTGGGACGCGTTGAAATATGACCCGCTGCGCGCCAACGGTCTGCCTTCAAACATGGTGGATGGCTTTTTACGCGACAGGAGCGGCGCTTTTTGGCTTGCGACGCAACGTGGTATCACGAGGTTTGAACCCGGATTGGCGGCGACGTCTCTCGACTTCAATGGATTGAAACCCGGACTCGTGATGAAGGATGGGTATTCCACTGTCTTCGCTCATCCTAATGGTACCGTTTGGATGGGGGCGACCAACGGCGGCGTGGATATCGTCAACCCCACTACCGGATCGATCATGCGCCTCGAAACCAGTCCCAATCAACTGGAGCGTCGTCTTCCTGAAGCCGCAGTCCTCGACATTGCAGTAGATGCAATTGGTGAGGTTGGAATATGCACAAATCGAGGTCTTTACCGCGCTACAGCCGATGGGCAGACCGTAACAAGAGTACATTTGCCAACGCTAAACTCAACGGGTGGGATGTCGCGTTTTGCGCGCGCGGGCAGCAAACTTTTGATGGGTACGTTCGACAATGGGCTGTACATGGTCAGCGGCACTTTGGCAAAACCGGAGAAAGTTGAAGCAATCAAAGAATTGAGCGGGATGCAGATAAGCGCACTGGAACAGGGGCCGAATGGTACTTTTTGGGTGGGAACAAGTACCGGCTTATACTTGGTTGATCCGACCAATGGCACGGTAGTGGAGCAGATTAGGTCAGGCCCCGACGAGCAGCATTTACTCAACGACAGAGTTCATGCGCTTGCCACGGACCGCCAAGGACGTCTTTGGATTTCCACACTTGCTGGGTTGCAAATTCTTGAAGGCCGCACTGCCGAACGGCTGCCGCGGTTGCGACGGATGGGGCGCGCGGAAGGATTACCCGATGCTCAATTTGGCGATCTGAAAGTAGATGCGGTGGGCATGATATGGGGCGTCTCCTCAGATGGCCTTATTCGTATCAATCCTGACAATTTAGCCATTGAGAGACTGCGTCGAAGCGAAGGCGTCGCGCTTCCCGACTATTGGGCGTCCAGTACACTCACGGCCGCTGGCGAGTTTGTAGTCGGAGGCGAAGGTGGCGCCACGATTGTCTGGCCAGGCCGATTCGAGGCACGCCCATGCCGGCCATCAGTGGTCGCGACCGCAATACGAGTCGGAGGGAAGCTACTGCCGATGCAACACGCTGCAGACCGAAAGCGGCTCCCGCTCACGATCACGCCGGAAGCTAACAGCGTTGAGATCGAGTTTGCTGCTCTGGACTATCACGTGCCTGAACTGAACCGCTACGCGTATCGGCTTGTCGGTTTCGATAAGGATTGGGTTGAAACCGATTCCGGCCGCCGTGTCGCGTCATACACCAACTTGTCTCCTGGTCGTTATACTTTGCAAGTACGCGGATCGGACCATAACGGCAACTGGGTCGAAACGCCGCTGCAAATCGACGTCGACGTCTTGCCGGCGTGGAACCAGACATGGTGGGCGCAATTCTTGTTTGCCGTGGTTTTCCTGGGCGGGGTGTATGCCCTATATCGTTGGCGCATACGGCAGCTCGCCGCGCAACGCGCGGCCCTCGAGCGGGTAGTGGAGGAACGTACGGCGGAAGTGGCGGCGCGCACCGCCGAAGTGCTCCAGCAGAAGGAAGAAGCCCAGGCGGCGCGCGATAAGGCCGAGGAGGCCACGCAAGCCAAGTCGCGCTTCCTGGCCAATATGAGCCACGAAATCCGCACACCGATGAATGCCGTGCTGGGCCTGTCGTACCTGGCGCTGGCCACGAATCTTTCGTCCAGGCAGCGCGACTATGTGCAGAAGATTCACCTGGCCGGCAAAACGCTGCTGGGCGTGATTAACGACATCCTGGACTTTTCCAAGATCGAAGCGGGCAAGCTCGACATCGAAAGCACCGATTTTGATCTGGATGAAGCGCTGGAACAGGTGTCGTCGCTGACCGCGCCCTTCGCGGCCGAGAAAGGGCTGGAGTACCGCTTCGAGCTGGCCGACGATGTGCCGTGCCACCTGCGCGGCGACCCGCTGCGCCTTGGGCAAGTGTTGATCAACCTGCTGAATAATGCGATCAAGTTCACTGCCGAAGGCGCCGTGACGCTGACGGTGCGCGCCATGCCGGCGGCAGCCGAACGGGTGCGGCTTGAATTCAGCGTGCGGGACACCGGCATCGGCATGACGGCCGAGCAGCTGGAGCGGCTGTTCAAGCCGTTCTCGCAAGCGGACGGTTCGACCACCCGCCAATTCGGCGGAACGGGGCTGGGCTTGAGCATTTCGCGCGACCTGGTGACGCTGATGGGCGGCGCGATCGATGTGGAGAGCGAAACCGGGGTTGGCAGCCGCTTCCACTTCGCGCTCGAGTTCGAGCGAGCGCACCAGCCGGTGAGCCTGGACGCCAGTGTGCGCCGTACGATCATGAGCACACCGCACTTCCGCGACGCGCGCGCGCTGCTGGTGGAAGACAATGACATCAACCGGCAGATCGTCACCGAATTGCTGCAAGGCTGCGGCATCGAAGTGGACGCCGCCGTAAACGGCCGTGTCGCCCTGGACCGTTTGCGTTTGGTGGGCCCGGCCTATTACGACCTGGTCTTCATGGACCTGCAGATGCCGGAAATGGATGGCAGCTCGGCCACCCGGCATGTGCGCAACGACCGCGCTTTCGACGACTTGCCGGTGATCGCCTTGAGCGCCAACGCCATGCAGGAGGACCGCTTGCGCTGCCTGCAAGAGGGCTTTGACGACCACCTTGGCAAGCCGTTGCAGCCGGCCGAACTGTATCGCCTGCTGCGCGAATATTTGAAAGACAAGCTGAGCGACGACGTTCCCGCCAGTGAGGGGGCGCAGGTAGACGAGGGGGCGGAAGAGGGCGCGGAGCTGCCCGCCGAACTAGCGGGCATCGACCTGACGGTGGCACGCACGGTGGCGGGCAACAATGACGGTCTGTTGGCCGAACTGCTGCGCCGCTTTGCCCAGGAAGAAGATGGCACGGCACGGCGCATCGCGGCCGCGTTCCAGCAGCAGGATTACGCAAGCGCGGAACTCATGGCGCATACGCTGCGCGGCGTGGCGGGCAATCTGGGCGCACGCCAGGTGCAGGAACTGGCGGGAGCCGCCGAAGCGGCGGCGCAAAGCCACGTGGAATGGGCGCAGGTGCAGCGCGACGTCGAGGCGCTGGCAGAGGAAATGGCGCGCGTGTGCCAAGGCATTGCAGCCGCCTTGCCGGAGCAGGTGCTCGAAGAAGCGCCGGCATTGAGTGCCCCGCTAGCGTGGCAGGAGGCGTTACAGGAACTGGCCCAACTGCTGGCGGCCATGGATGGCGAAGCAAATGCACGTTTCGCTGCGCTGCGTGGTGAGTTTCAAGCGCGCTATGGCACGAAAAGAACCGCTGACCTGCAGCGTTGCCTGGACATGTTTGATTTCGACGGCGCCCACGATATTTTGACCGCGACGTTGGAAAAGCAGGTGTTTCTGCACTAGGGGCCGCCCCTGGTCCGATATCGGGGTAGTCAACATCGCCGAACGGAGCCAGGCGTGCATGCAGAATGTCGATGGCCCCTAGCCGAGTCCCTTTGGCACTTGTTTTAGAAATAAGTTACGTGATAGCCTTGGCGTTGTAAAATAGAAAGTAATCCTCTGCGGCGCGGAGGAGAGTTCTTGCACGCGGCTTTGTGCTGGCCACCATTTCATGCGAAGTGTTCCGCCCATGGCGTTCATTCACAATTGCTACTTTGAACGAATGTTTGCGGCTTTGCGCGTCGTCACAGGTTTACTTGGCCTGCTGTTCGTGGCCGCATCTTGCGCAGCCACCGCCGAGCGCGCTCCGAAGCGTTGGGAAGCGCTGATACCGCCGACGTTTCAAACCGTCCGGGTCGGATTGGCCAACGCCCCTGTCGTCGCCCTCGCACAGGACAGGGATGGATTTCTATGGATCGGAACCCAGGGTGGCTTAGCGCGCTGGGATGGCTACCGGTTCATCAAATACCAATCGATTCCGGGTGACCCCTACTCCCTCCCCGATAACTATATCAAGTGCATCTTGATCGATAGGGAGGGCAACGTATGGGTTGGAACAGCTAGCGGCGGACTGGCCCGCTATGATCGCGAACGGGACCGTTTTATTGTCTTCAACCCGAAGAATGCTGGTTTGTCGTCGGCGACTTTGCATCAGATGGTTGATGACGGCGCCGGCGGCTTGTGGCTTGCCACTGACGAAGGCCTTGACCATTTGCCGGCCGGCGCCACGCCCACCGCAGGCGCCACAACTCACCATCGTCCCTATAAGCCGGGTAAAGGTGATGAGGAGCCATTGGAGGTGGTTCTGTCGCTTGAGCGCGATGCCAAGGGGACGCTTTGGGTTGGTTCGCCACGTGGCTTGGTTCGAAAAGCCGCCGGAAGGGAGCAATTCGTCGAGGTGCCTTTGCCGGTTCGCTCAGGGAGGCCGCCGGTCATCGTTACGATGTTTTTGGCCAGCGACGGCAAGCTTTGGATGGTGGCTGCAGACGACGGCGTCTTTGTCTTGGATACGGCTACTGGAACTGCGCGGCAAGTGCCAATGCCGGGGCCCGTCTTTTGTTTCGGCGAACCGTTTGCGGGCGAGATTTGGGCGAGTGTGCCTGGCGTCGGTGTTGTGGCCGTTGACGGAACGACCCTGCGGTACCGCACGCTGAAACATGATCCGCTTCGTGAGGATAGCCTGCCGTCGAATTCGGTCTACGCCTTTCTACATGACAGAAGTGGTGCCTTCTGGCTAGGAAGCGATCATGGAATTGCCCGCTATGAAGGTGGGCTGGCGGTGCAAACGCTGATCATCAGCGAGGTAACCGCAGGCATTCCAATGCAGGACGGCTATCCTGCAGTGCTTGCGCGTCCCGACGGTACTTTGTGGCTGGGGGCCAGTAACGGAGGGGTGGACATCGTCGATCCCTCCAAGGGATCCGTGAGGCGGCTGGGCGTGGCTTCTGAAGAAAGCCACAGCAGGATTCGTCGCGGCTTCATCTATTCCATGGCTGCGGACGCGAACGGCGATATAGGAATTAGCGCTGGCGGAGATCTGTACCGTTCCAGTCCGGACGGGAGGCGGGTGGCGAGAGTTCGGTTGCCAGAGCCTGAAATTCGTTCAGGCGTCAGTACACTTGGGTTGGCGGGACACACGTTCTTGATCGGTACCATTCGCGAAGGGCTGTTCATCATGGGCGGAACTCTTGCGCGGCCGACAGGAATGCGGGCGGTGAAGGGGCTGAGCGGGCCACGCGTCAGCGTCTTGCTGCCGGAATCGAATGAAACGGTGTGGGTAGGTACAGGTACTGGCCTGAACCGGGTTGATCTGGCAAACGGCACCGTGTCGGAGCAGATCAGGTCGGGGGCGGACGACGGTCATCACTTGGTCAGCGATTATGTGACTACGCTCGCCTCGGATCGACAGGGCCGCCTATGGATCGGTACGGCCAGCGGGTTGCAGATCCTGGAAAGGCGAGGCACCGACGGGCGGCCCCAGCTCCATTGGCTGGGGGCTGCCCAAGGCATGCTCAACGGGTACATTAACGACCTGCGCCTCGATGCAGCAGGGATGATGTGGGCCAGCACGAACGATGGCGTTGTCCGGATCGATCCCGCCACTTTTGCAATCGACAGGCTGAAGCAGAATGAAGGCGCGGCGCTTGCAAGTTACTGGGCGCAGGCCGGTGCACGTACTGGAGAAGGTGAACTGGTGTTCGGCGGTGACCGTGGCGCCAGCATTATTTGGCCGGAGCGCTTTAAGTCGCGCCAATGCCGGCCACCGGTAGTTACGACCGCGATCCGGGTCGGAGGAAAGCCGCTGCCGCTGCAGTATTCGAATGTGCGAAAAGGGCCTCCACTGACGGTGGCCTCCGACGCGAACAGCATAGCGATCGAGTTTGCGGCGCTGGACTATCACGCCCCCGAGCTGAATCGCTACGCGTATCGGTTGGTCGGTTTCGATAAGGACTGGGTCAATACTGATGCGGGGCGCCGCATCGCCTCATACACCAATCTCTCCCCGGGCCGATATACCTTGCAGGTGCGCGGATCGGACCACAACGGCAACTGGGTCGAGGCGCCGCTGCAGATTGAGGTGGACGTGCTGCCCGCGTGGTACCAGACCTGGTGGGCGCTGTGCATCATAGGCTTGATTTTCCTGGGTGGACTGTATGGACTCTATCGCTGGCGCATTCGGCAGCTGGCCGCGCAGCGCGCTGCACTGGAGCGCGTCGTGGAGGAACGCACTGCCGAAGTGGCGGCGCGCACCGCCGAAGTGCTCCAGCAGAAGGAAGAAGCCCAGGCGGCGCGCGATAAGGCCGAGGAGGCCACGCAAGCCAAGTCGCGCTTCCTGGCCAATATGAGCCACGAAATCCGCACACCGATGAATGCCGTGCTGGGCCTGTCGTACCTGGCGTTGTCCACCGATCTGTCGGCAAGGCAGCGCGATTATGTGCAGAAGATCCACCTGGCCGGCAAGACGCTGCTGGGAGTGATCAACGATATCCTGGACTTTTCCAAGATCGAGGCGGGCAAGCTCGATATCGAGCATACCGACTTCGAGCTGGGTGAAACCCTGGAGCAGGTGTTGTCCCTGACTGCGCCTTTCGCCGCCGAAAAGGGGCTGGACTACCGCTTCGAGTTTCCAGAGGACATGCCGCGCCACTTGCGGGGCGACCCGCTGCGCCTTGGGCAAGTGTTGATCAACCTGCTGAATAACGCGATCAAGTTCACATCCGACGGCGCCGTGACCTTGACCGTACGCGCCACGCCGGCACGCTCCGACCGGGTGCGGCTCGAATTCAGCGTGCAGGATACGGGCATCGGCATGACGGCCGAGCAGCTGGACCGGCTGTTCAAACCGTTCTCGCAGGCCGACGGTTCGACCAGCCGCCAATTCGGCGGCACGGGCTTGGGCTTGAGCATTTCGCGCGACCTGATCATGCTAATGGGCGGAACCATCGACGTCGAAAGCGAAGCCGGCGTCGGCAGCCGCTTCTACTTCGAACTCGAATTCGAACGGGCCCACGCGGCCGAAGGTCCCGGGACCCATGTGCGCCGCACGATCATGAGCACACCGCACTTGCGCGATGTGCGGGTGCTGCTGGTGGAAGACAACGACATCAACCGGCAGATCGTCACCGAACTGCTGCAAGGCTGCGGCATCGAAGTGGACGCTGCGGTCAACGGCCGGATTGCGCTGGACCGTCTGCGGCTGGTGGGCCCGGCATACTACAAGCTGGTCTTCATGGATTTGCAGATGCCGGAAATGGATGGCAGTTCGGCCATCCGGCATGTGCGCGACGACAAGGCGTTTGACGACCTGCCGGTGGTCGCCTTGAGCGCCAACGCCATGCAGGAGGACCGTTTACGCTGCCTGGAAGAGGGCTTCGACGAGCACCTTGGCAAGCCTTTGCAGCCGGCCGAACTATACCGTCTGCTGCGGGAGTATCTGCGAGACTACCTGAGCGACGAAGGCCCCGCCAGCGCAGATATGGACGGCAGCGGCGAACTGCCTGCCGAATTGCCAGGCATCGACCTGGATGCGGCGCGTGCCGTGGCCGGCGACAATGCCGGGCTGCTGGCTGACCTGCTGCGGCGTTTTGCCCGCGACGAATGCGGTACGGCGCAGCGCATCGCCGCCGCCTTCCAGCAGCACGACTACATTGGCGCGGAACTCCTGGCCCACACGCTGCGCGGGGTAGCGGGCAACCTGGGCGTACGCCAGGTGCAGGTATTGGCGGGAATGGCCGAAGTGACGGCGCAAAAGCATCTGGAATGGGCGCAGGTGCAGGGCGACGTCTCGGCGCTGGAGGAGGAATTGCTGCGCGTGTGCCAGGGCATTACTGCCGCCTTGCCGGAGCAGCGCGCGGAAGAGGCGCAGACGCTGCGCGATCCACAAGCCTGGCACGACGCCTTACAGGAGCTTGCCCAACTGCTGGCTGCCATGGATGGCGAAGCGATTGAGCGCTTCGCCGGCCTGCGCGGCGAATTCGCGGCGCGCTATGGGGAGGAGCGCGCTTCAGCAATACAGCGCTGCCTGGATGGATTCGACTTTGAGCAGGCCCATAGCATCATGCTTGCGGAGGCTGGGTCTGCATTGCAAGCGAAGTGAGCGATGGCCTGGTCTCGAGCGCTTGTTCGACAAGCGTGATGACAAACTCTCGCTCCGCTCCGCGCAGCGGCTGGCGTGGGCGGCGTACGTTTTCATTTCCGACACCGACCAGTGCCTCGACCAGTTTCAGGTTTTGCACGAGCTTACTAGAGACATCGAGGTGCAGCAGCGGCATGAACCACTGGTACAGCTTCAGCGCTTCGGCGTAGCGGCCAGCCTTCATTAGTTCGTACAGGGCCACGGTTTCTCGGGGGAAGGCCACCACCAGGCCGGCCAGCAGGCCGTTTGCACCCACCGCAAGGCCTTCAAAGGAGAGGTCGTCCACGCCCATGAAGATCTGGTAGCGCTCGCCCACTGCGTTGCGCAGGTCGGTGACGCGGCGGATATTGTCGGTCGATTCCTTGATGGCGGCCAGTTCTTCGCAGTCGGAAAGCTCCTTGAAGTCGGCCGGGGTCAGGTCGACCTTGTAGGTGACCGGGTTGTTGTACACCATGATCGGCAGCTTGGCAGCCTTGGCAATGGTACGCAGGTTGGCCTTGGCTTCGAAAGCGTCGGCGGCGTACAGCACGGAGGGCATCACCATGAAGCCGTCCACGCCCAGGTCGCGCGCTTCCTGCACGTAGCGCTCGGCATTGGCGGTACGGGTTTCGCTGACGTTGGCCAGCACCGGCACGCGGCCGTCGGCTACTTTAACGGCGGTCTTGGCGACAGCCAGCTTCTCTTCGAAGGACAGGGTACTCGCTTCGCCCAGGGAACCGCAGGTCACCAGGCCGTGGCAGCCGCTGTCGATCATGAAGGCAAAGTGCTGTTCCATTGCCGCGTGGTCCAGTTCCTCATTCGCGTGGAATTTGGTGGTTACTGCGGGGAAGACTCCTTCCCATTTCTGCGCTTTCATTAACTTACTCCTTTTAACGATGGTGGGAAACTGCGGATCGGCTACGCCGGGGGGAACAATGATTGAGCGGCGTATGGTTACCCGTAAAGGGCATCGTGCATGCCTGGTGTGCCGGCGGCAATGCGCAGCGCGACGCCGCTGGAAACGCGCTTTCGGACGCGTGCCATTTCGGCGCAAAGACGGGCATGATCGGACAACATCCGTGGCACTTGCGCCGGCAACATCGTTGGCGCGGACTTTCCCGTGTGCCATCGAAGATCGCCGGCCAGTAAGCGCAGCTCGCGGATACTGAGGCCTGTTTCCTCATGCATGCTCACCAGAAGGTCTGCGGAGACCGGCACCCTGCCGTGGCGGAGCTTGCTAATCGAAGGCCCGCCAACGGCCAGGCGCTGTGCCAGGCGGCAGTCGGTGCGCACTCCCAGCCATTCCTTCATGGTGTCGAGCAGCAGGTTGGGATTGAAGTCTGGATTTTCTGTTCGGTATTTGGACATAGGCGTGGCGGCGCGGGCGCCGCGATCAATTGGCATGCGAAGGTAACGTGCGGCCAGGCCGCCAGTAAATAATCGCTGCAATTGCACGGACCGCAGCGCCCGGAGCGGAACTTTCGGACCCATTAACCTACGCGCGCCGGTTCCGGCGGACTGGTCTGAAATCTGGCGCTTCGCACCGGCAGTCTTGGCGACGGCCCTACAGTGTCCGGACATGGGGCGAATCGATTCGCCCTGATTCCAAGGAAAACCTATGCAACACTCCCACTCCGGCAAGCGCCCCCTGGCGCGTACGCTTTTGCTGGCTTTCGCTACCTGCCTGGGCGCGACAGCTTGCGCCCACCACCGCTATCCGGTGCAGACCGACTATGCCGGCCGCGCTGCGGCGTCCTGCATGCAGTATGGTTATCGCACAGGTACCGATGAATTCGCAGATTGCGTCAGCATGAACGTCAATGCGGCAAAGGACCGTGAGTTGAAGGCGCGCCTGGCGACGGACCGGAACTACCGCCGTAAGCTGGAGCGTCAATTCAGGCGCTCGGAACAGCCTGACCTGCCTTAGATTCAGAGCCTTGGGATGCGGGCACCGCGCTGTTCATACAGCAGGGTCAGCGCGGCACCGATCATCCCGCCCACCAGCACATTGGCTGAGCGCAGCACGGCCACCCCAACCCCATAACCAGACGTCGCCGCCAGAACCACGCACATCATGCTGCGCAGTCCAAACGCCAGGCGATAGCGTTGGCAGCAACCGAGGGAAATGGCGGTCACCAGGGTGCATACGGCTGGCAGTGCGTGACCGGTGTGCAGCATGGCGGGTGCCGCCTGCAAGGCCACCCAGCACAGTGTCATGCCGGCGCCGGCGCCCCACAGCACGCCCACGGCACGGTCGCCAGCCTTGCGCCGCACGCTGGGCATCGAACCGGTGACGACGCTGGCAGCCGACCAGATCAGCCATTCCCCGGCCGGCAGGTGCAGATAGCGCACCAGGGCTGCGGCCAGCAGCACGGCCGCGCAGCGCACCACGGCGGCATCGCTGGCGGTGCGGGCCCGCTCGGTGTCAGATGCGCGCGCCGGCAGCATATTGTGGCGACGGCAGAAGACGCGCAGGGCGGCTGCAGCACCGGCTTCGCTGGCGGACAGCTTCCACACCAGCACCAGCGCTGTGGGGACCAGCGCTAGTCCCGACCAGGACAGCAAATGCAGGTAGCCCGCCAGCATAATGCCGCCGCCTGCGTTGAGCTCGCAGCCCAGGTATAGCGCCGCCAGGAATCCATAATTGCCAAGCGATTGCCAGGCTGGCCCCCAGCGGCCGAGCCATCCGGCTGCCGCGCCGTAAGCGGCGCACAGCGGCACAAACAGCCAGGCATATGGATAAGCCAGGCTGAAAAGCGCAACGGAACCGAGGATGGCTCCAGCGTGCAGTAAGAGCAGGAACAGCGAAGGCTGTGTTTTTTCCGCCGCGGACAGCAAGAGCACACCCAGGAAGCCAGCTTTCAGGCTACTGCTGTCGCCAGTGGACAGGAAGCACGCCAGCGTAGGGGCCATCAGCAGCACGACGCGTGCAACGCGCATGAAGTCGAAGCTGGCGCGAAACCAGTTGCATACGGCAGTATGGACTGCTCGCAAGGGGCGGGTGGGGAGCATAAGACACCGGATGGAGGGGAGAGAGTCGAACCGTAGCTTATCCGACAACAGTCTTGCGCCTTGATGCCCCGTCAGGAATTCGGACCAAATGAAGCTTGGGCAGGCTTCCTTTGGTCTGGGAATTTGCGCAGCGGGGCGACTGTCGGACTGCCCTCTATTCCAATGCGGTTTTCACTCTAGGACTAAAACACAATGGCAACCCGGTACCTGGCTCCGCTGCTGCTTGGAGTATGCATCCTCCCTCCTGCGTTCGGGCAGGCGATCCCGCCGGGCATGACGCAAGGTCCGTCGCTGGCTGGCATCACAGAATATCGCATGGCAAACGGCCTGAAAGTGCTTCTGTTTCCCGATGCGGGCAAACCAACGGCGACCGTGAACATGACCTATCTGGCGGGCTCGCGCCACGAGAACTATGGCGAAAGCGGTATGGCGCATTTGCTCGAGCACCTGATGTTCAAGGGCTCGCCACGGCATCGCGACCTCATGCACCAATTCACGGTACGCGGCATGGATTTCAACGGCACCACCTCGCAGGACCGCACCAACTACTACCAGGTGTTCCAGGCCAGCCCCGACAACCTCAAATGGGTGCTGGATATGGAAGCCGACCGGATGACCAACGCCTTTATCGCGAAGAAGGACCTGGACGCGGAAATGACGGTGGTCCGCAACGAGTATGAGCTCGGCGAAAACAATCCCTACGAGGTGCTGCACAAGCGCATGGAAAGTGTGGCCTACGACTGGCACAGCTATGGACGCGCCACCATCGGCAACCGCAGCGATATCGAGCATGTGGACATTGGCAGGCTGCGCGCCTTTTATCGCACCTATTACCAGCCCGATAATGCGGTACTGCTGGTCGCCGGCAAGTTCGATCCGGCGCAAACCCTGGCCTGGATCGGCAAGGCGTTCGGCGCCATCCCAAAGCCCAAGCGCGAGCTGCCGCAATTCTGGACCGTTGAGCCGGCCCAGGATGGCGAGCGCCAGTTTGCCGTGCGGCGCAGCGGTGACCAGCAGATCGTCATGGTCGGCTACAAGGTGCCATCCGGCCTGCACGGCGATGCCGAAGCGCTGGCATTCTCCAGTTCCATCCTCAGCGACGCCCCGAATGGCCGCCTGCACAAACTGCTGGTGGAAACGGGCAAAGCGGCCCATGTCTTTGCGATCAGCCAGGCGGGCATGGCTCCCGGCATGCAAATGTTCGGCGCCGTCGTCAGGTCGGGGCAGGAGGTAGCGCCGGTACGCGATGCGCTGGTCTCCGCAGTGGAGGGGTTTGCCAGCGCACCACCAGAGACGGAAGAGGTCGAGCGCGCACGGCGCGAGTTTGCCAATTCGCTTGACAAGGCGCTGAGCAATCCGCAGCAGTTGGGCATCGCGTTAAGCGAAGCCATTGCCTTGGGCGACTGGCGTCTGCTGTTCCGCCAAAGCGAGGTTATTGCCTCGGTGACGGGGCAGCAAATCATGCAGGCGGCGGAACGCTATTACAGGCGCGATAACCGCACCGTAGGCACCTTCCTGCCGGATGACGCGCCCCAGCGCGCGCTGATCGGTACGGCGCCGACTGCCGCCGAATTGCTGCGAGCCTACCGCGGCGAGGCAGGGAAACAAGCCGGGGCGTACTTCGACACCAGTCACGACAACATCCTGGCGCGCACGCAGCTGACGCAAGTCGGAGGACTGAAGCTCGCGCTGTTGTCCAAGAAAAACCGGGGCGAGACCGTGACCGTGGAGCTGCAGCTGCATTGGGGGAACGAGAATACGCTGTTCGGCAAGCAGACCGTGGCGACGGCGGTGAACGCCATGCTCATGCGCGGGACCAGCAAATACACAAGGGCGCAGCTGGCCGATGAGATGGCGGCATTGAAGATCACCGGCACGCCATTCAATTTCGAAACCACGCGGCAGCATCTGCCGGCCGCCATGCGCCTGATGGCCCATGTGCTGAAGGAGCCGGCCTTCTCTCAAATGGAATTCGACCAGATGCGCCAGCAGTGGCTGCTCAGCCTTGAATCGCAGCGCGGTGAGCCGACATCGATGGTGCGGCGCGAACTGGAGCTGCATTTCAATCAATGGCCCAAAGGCGACCCGCGGGCTGTGCTGACGCTCGAGCAACAGATCGCCGAAGTACGGGTCCTGAGCCTGGAGGACCTGAAGGCATTTCATGCCGCGTTTTATGGCGCCTCGCATGGCGCACTGGCGGTGGTGGGCGACTTCGACAAAGAGGCATTGCTCGGCGCCGTCAGCGAGGAGCTGGCCGGCTGGCGCAGCAATTCGGAATACGCCCCTGTCCTCGACCGGTACGCCGCCATCCCGGCTGTCCGCAAAGTGCTTGCCGCAGCGGACAAGGAAAACGCCATGTACGGTGCCCGCATGAACGTCGCCTTGAACCTGGACGATCCGGATTATCTGGCGCTGCAGGCCGCGAACTTCATGTTTGGCGGCGCGGCGAAGTCGCGCCTGATGGACCGGATCCGGGAACGGGACGGCCTGTCGTACTGGGGGGGCTCTGCACTGCGGGCCGGCGAGCGGGACGATGCCGGCATTTTCACGGTCGAAGCGGTGGCGGCGCCGCAAAACATGGCCAGGCTGGAGGCAGCCATCCGCCAGGAGCTGGAGCGGGCGCTCAAGCAGGGCTTTACCCGGGCTGAACTGGAAAGTGCCAAGGCCGCCATGCTCCGGCTGCGCGCCCAGCAGCGGGCGGAGGATGACGCCCTGGCCTGGGAATGGCTGCGCCTGATGCAGATGGCCCGCGGCTTCGCCTGGAACAAGGCTCAGGAAGCGCAGCTCAATGCGCTCACCCTGCGGCAGGTCAATGCCGCCTTCCGCAAGCACATTGATGCCAGCAAGCTGAGTATCGTCATCGCTACCGATGCCGCACAAGCGGCGCCAAGCAGCCAAAGCCGTTAATCGGTCCGGTTTACGCGGGGCAAAGCCGGCTTTGAGTTTCCAATTCGCAATAATTCGGGTTGAAAACCGGTGTGCGCCCTGGCGGCAGTCATCCGGTCCGAGGTTTGCGCGACGAAGCGGACAAAGTGTCCAATGTGCAGGACCGCAGGGCAGGAATAGAGTGGCAGCACGAATCCATTCAACACAGGACTTATTCGTATGCCACGTTCCTTATTCCTTCGCGGGCTCTTCATGGTGCCACTGGCTGCACTTGGCGCTTGCAATACGGTGGTGATGAAGCCTTCGGGCGACATCGCTGCTCAGCAAAGCCACCTGATCGCGGTGTCCACCTTGCTGATGTTGTTGATTATTGTCCCGGTCATCGCCTTGACCGTTCTGTTTGCCTGGCGCTACCGCAAGGGCAATAGCGCAGCCAGTTATGCGCCGGACTGGGATCACTCGACGGTCCTGGAACTGTTGATCTGGGGCGGTCCGCTGCTGATCATTATCGTACTGGGGCTGCTGACCTGGATCGCTACCCACACGCTCGACCCCTATCGCCCGCTGCAGCGCCTGGATGCGCGTCGCCCGCTGCCGGCTACGGTCAAGCCGCTGGAGGTGCAAGTGGTGGCGCTGGACTGGAAATGGCTGTTCATCTATCCGGAGCAAGGCATCGCGACCGTGAACGAGCTGGCGGCTCCGGTCGACGTGCCGATCAATTTCAAGATCAGCGCATCGAGCGTGATGAACTCCTTCTTCATTCCTGCCCTGGCCGGACAGATCTACGCCATGCCCGGCATGGAAACCCAGCTGCACGGCGTGATCAACAAGCCTGGCATCTACGACGGCTTTTCCTCCAATTACAGCGGGGCCGGTTTCTCGGGCATGCGCTTCAAGTTCCATGGCTTGAGCGGCGAAGACTTCGCGCAGTGGGTGCAAGGCGCCAAGCGCAGTACCGTTCAGCTGGACCGCGCCGCATATGCGGCGCTGGAAAAACCCAGCACGCGCGACAAGGTGCGCTATTACGGCGCCGTCGAGGACGGCCTGTACAGCGCCATCGTCAACCGCTGTGTCGACCGCAACGCCGTATGCATGAACGAGATGATGTCCGAAAACGCGACCCGGGTCGCCCGCCACCGCAGCAGTGCCGAACTGGCTGCGGAGCGCGCTGCGCAGCGCCTGACCCAGGCCGCGAGCGGGGTGGAGTGCGCCAGCCCTGAAACCAGAAAGAACTGACTATGTACGAACAAGCTAACCTGAAACAATTGATATTTGGCAGGCTGGGCTGGGATGCGGTTCCCATCCACGAGCCGATTCTGCTGGGTACCTTCATCATGGTGGCGCTCGCGGGCGCCGCCATCCTGGGCCTGCTGACCCGTTACCGGCTTTGGGGGCCATTGTGGCGCGACTGGATCACCAGTGTCGATCATAAAAAGGTAGGCATCATGTATATGGTGTTTGGCTTGGTGATGCTGCTGCGCGGCTTTGCCGATGCGCTGATGATGCGTGCGCAGCAAGCCATGGCCTTTGGCGAGAACCTGGGCTACCTTCCGCCGCACCACTACGATCAGATTTTCACGGCCCATGGCGTGATCATGATCTTCTTCGTCGCGATGCCGCTGGTGACGGGGCTGATGAACTACGTGGTGCCGATGCAGATCGGTGCGCGCGACGTCGCCTTTCCCTTCCTGAACAACTTCTCGTTCTGGATGACTGCATTCGGCGGCATGCTGACCATGACTTCACTGTTCGTGGGCGAGTTCGCGCGCACCGGCTGGCTGGCCTATCCGCCCTTGTCCGGAATCCTGGCGAGTCCCGATGTCGGGGTGGACTACTACATCTGGTCGTTGCAGATCTCGGGCGTCGGGACGCTGCTGTCGGGCATCAACCTGATTGCCACCATCGTCAAGCTGCGCGCCCCCGGCATGACGCTGATGAAGATGCCGGTCTTTGCCTGGGCCGCGCTGTGCACCAACGTGTTGATCGTCGCCGCCTTCCCGGTGCTGACGGCCGTGCTGGGCATGCTGACCCTGGACCGTATGTTCGGCACCAACTTCTTCACCAATGACCTTGGCGGCAATTCCATGCTGTACGTGAACCTGATCTGGATCTGGGGCCATCCCGAGGTCTACATCCTGATCCTGCCGTGCTTCGGCATTTTCTCGGAAATCGTCTCGACCTTCTCCGGCAAGCGCCTGTTCGGCTATACATCGATGGTGTATGCGACGGTAGTTATCACGATCCTGTCCTACATGGTGTGGCTGCACCACTTCTTCACCATGGGGTCCGGCGCCAGCGTCAATTCCTTCTTCGGCATTACGACGATGATCATTTCGATCCCGACCGGCGCCAAGATCTTCAACTGGCTGTTCACCATGTATCGCGGCCGCATCCGCTTCGAGCTGCCGATGATGTGGGCCGTCGCCTTCATGATCACTTTCGTCATTGGCGGAATGACCGGCGTGCTGCTGGCGGTTCCGCCGGCCGATTTCGTGCTGCACAACTCGCTGTTCCTGATCGCGCACTTCCACAATGTGATCATCGGCGGCGTCCTGTTTGGCATGTTCGCAGGCATCAACTACTGGTTTCCAAAGGCCTTCGGCTACCAGCTCGACGCCTTCTGGGGCAAGGTTTCGTTCTGGTGCTGGGTGATCGGCTTCTACCTGGCCTTCATGCCCCTGTATGTGCTGGGCCTGATGGGCGTGACGCGCCGCATGAGCCACTTCGACGATCCATCGCTGCAGCCCTGGTTTATCGTCGCTGCCGTGGGCGCCGTCCTGATCGCTGTCGGCATTGCGGCGATGGCCGTGCAGTTTGCGGTCAGCTTCAAGCGCCGCAAGCAGCTGCGCGACCTCACAGGCGATCCATGGGATGGCCGTACCCTGGAGTGGTCGACCGCGTCGCCGCCGCCGGATTACAACTTCGCCATCACGCCGCGCGTACACGACAATGATGCCTGGACTGATATGAAAAGGCACGGCTTCCAGCGTCCGCTGGCCGGATTTTCTGCGATCCATATGCCGAAGAATACCCGCGCCGGCTTCATCCTGGCGGCGCTCAGTTTCGCGCTCGGCTTCACGCTGATCTGGCATATGTGGCTGCCGGCCGGGCTGTGTTTTGCCGTGCTGCTGGCGGCAATCGTGGCCCACACCTTTAACTACCGGCGCGACTACTACATTCCCGCGGATCAAGTCGCGCACACGGAAGAAATGCGTACCCGTCTCCTGAAAATCGCCTGAACTTATGACTACCAATCATCCTATCGTCGCGGGCGCGATGCCCGCCGACCCTTGCGCGCGCTTCCTGGTGCGCAATCATCATCCGCAGAACGGGACCATGCTGGGCTTCTGGCTATATCTGATGAGCGATTGCCTGATCTTCGCCGTGCTGTTCGCCGCGTATGCGGTGCTGGGACGCAGCTACGCGAACGCGCCATCCGGGGCCGAACTGTTCGACTTGCCGCTGGTGGCCATCAACACCACGCTGCTGTTGCTGTCATCGATCACCTATGGCTTTGCCATGCTGGAGATGCAAAGGCAGAAGCTGAAGCAGGTAATGGGCTGGCTGGCCATCACCGGGGTGCTTGGCGCAACCTTCGTCTTTTTCGAGCTGTTTGAATTCATCCACCTGGTTCAGGAAGGCGCCGGGCCCCAGCAAAGCGGCTTCCTGACCGCGTTCTTTGCCCTGGTCGGCACCCATGGGCTGCACGTCGCCTTCGGCATCGTGTGGCTGGTCACGCTGCTGTTCCAGCTGAAGAAGCATGGCCTGTCGCCGGAGAACCGGCGCCGCCTGATGTGCCTTTCGCTGTTCTGGCACTTCCTCGATGTGGTCTGGGTCGGCGTGTTCACCTTTGTCTACCTGATGGGAGTGCTGCCATGAGCGAACACCTGCAGCACGATCCGGCGCACGGCAGCCTGCGCGGATACATCATCGGCTTCGTACTGGCTGCCATCATGACCGCCGTTTCCTTCTGGCTGGTGATGGGCAATGTGTTCGTCCACTCCAGCACGGCGGCCTATGTCCTGCTTGGCCTGGCCGTTGGACAGATCGTGGTACACATGGTGTGCTTCCTGCACATGAATGCCAGGTCGGAAGGGGGCTGGAACTTGCTGGCACTCATCTTCACCTTCGTGCTGGTGGCGATCATGCTCAGTGGCTCGCTCTGGGTCATGCATCACCTGAACAGCAACATGATGCCAGGCATGACCAATGGCATGATGCACCATACGCCATGAAGGCTTCCCTGGCGAGCGAGGACGGCGCGGCCGGTGCCGCATCCACCGTCGCCGGCAACATCTTGCACGCCTCCGGACGGCAGAACATGCGGCAGTTGATTGCACTGCGCTGGCTGGCTGTGCTGGGGCAGGGGGCGGCGATCATGGTTTGCAGCGTAAGCTGCGGCGTGCCGCTGCCGCTGCCTGCCATGCTGAGTGTGCTCGGATGCCTGGCCGTCTTCAATATTGCCAGCGTGCTGCGCTGTCGGGGCGAAGCCGCGGTTTCGAACGGCGAGCTGCTGTGGGCACTGTTGGCCGACGTCGCCTGCCTGACGGTGCAATTGCACCTGAGCGGGGGCATCTCCAATCCGTTTGCCTTCCTGTATCTGCTGCAGGTGATGCTCAGCGTGCTGCTGCTCGACCAGCGTTCGAGCTGGCTGGTCGTCGGCGCCAGCACCGCCTGCCTGGCCGCGCTGGCGGTCTTTTCGCGGCCGCTGGAGCTGCCGGCGGACCTTGGCTCCGGCATCTTCAGCTTGTACATTCAAGGCGTGTTGCTGTGCTTCGTGCTCATCGCAGGACTGCTGGTGATGTTTACTGGCCGCATCATTTGCAACCTGCGCCGCACTGCCGGCAAGCTGGCCGACCTGCGCCAGCAGGCGGTAGAAGAGGAGCATGTCGTCCGTTTGGGATTGCTTGCATCCGGCGCGGCGCACGAACTGGGCACTCCGCTGGCGACCATGGCGGTCATTCTGGGCGACTGGCGCCGGATGCCGGAATTCAGCAGCAATCGTGCATTGCGCGCAGAGCTCGGCGAGATGGAAGCGCAGCTTCGACGCTGCAAGACGACGGTCAGCAGCATCCTGCTTTGCGCAGGCCAGACGCGTGGCGAGCTGTCGAGACCCACCACCATCAATGCCTTCCTGTCCGGCCTGGCAGCGGAATGGCGCATCGCCAGGACGGTAGCGGACTTCGAGTTCGACAACCGGATCGGGCGCGATGTGCGTATCGTTTCCGATTCCATCATAAAACAGACCATCTGCAATCTCCTGGACAATGCTTTCGAAGCCTCGCCGCAATGGCTGCGCATGGAAGCAAGCATCGACGGCGAAATGCTGGCAGTGCGGGTGACAGACGCGGGGCCTGGATTCACTGCCGCAATGCTGGCCCAGTTCGGCAAACCATACCACTCCAGCAAAGGGCGCGAGGGCGGTGGACTGGGACTATTCCTGGCCATGAACGTGGCGCGCAGGCTAGGCGGAACGCTGGCGGCCGCCAATCTGGGCCGGGGCGGGGCCAAAGTCTGCCTGCGCCTGCCTTTGGCGGCGATTACGCTGGAGGAGCTCCATGACAACTGATGCCGGGCGCATCCTGCTTTTGGTGGAAGACGATGCCGCATTTGCGCGCACGCTGGCGCGTTCGTTCGAACGCCGCGGCTACCAGGTGCTGCTGGCGCAAAGCCTGGACGAGGTCTGCGACCGGCTGGCGTGCCATGCGCCTGCCTATGCCGTGGTCGACCTCAAGCTGAAAGGCCACGCGACAGGCTTGTCCTGCGTGCAGCTGCTGCACCGGCGTGATCCCGCCATGCGCATCGTAGTATTGACTGGCTTTGCCAGCATCAATACGGCGGTGGAAGCGATCAAGCTGGGCGCGATCCAGTACCTGTCCAAGCCTTCCAACACCGATGAGATCGAAGCGGCACTTGGCCACGTGGCCGGCACTACGGACATTGCGGCCAGTAGCCGTGCCACTTCTGTCAAGACCCTGGAATGGGAGTATATCCATGCGGTCCTGGCCGAGACAGGCTACAACATCTCGGAGGCGGCGCGCCAGCTGGGCATGCACCGCCGTTCGCTGGTTCGCAAGCTCGGCAAACAGCGGGTCAAGTAGTGGATCAAGCAGCGGGAAAGTTCCATCGCAGTCCGTAAATCGGTCCGGGAAAGTAGCTTGCTCAGGCACCGTCCGGCATGCGCAGCCTAGGATAGGTTGAACACTGCAACCCAGAAAGGAATTCCCCAATGTGCCAGCATCATTCGAAAGCCGATGGCCGAACTGCGACCGGCGCCATCTTGCTCGCGCGGCCGGAAGCCGGGCGGTCGCCAACGCAGCCCGCAGCGATGCCGCAGGACAGCGGCAAGGATCACGTCCAGGTCTTGATCAAAGACGCCTGCATCCTTACCATGGACAACCAGATCGGTGATTACGCATGTGCCGACATCCTGATTGACGGCGACACGATTGCCGCTATCGGATCCGGTTTGGCGCAATGTATCAGCGCCCCGGTCCAAACGATCGATGGACGCGGCAAGATTGTCGTGCCGGGCTTCGTCGACACCCACCACCACCAGTTTGAAACGGCGTTGCGCAGCAGCCTGGCCGACGGTATCCTGTCCGGCGATCCGGCGCAGCCGGAATACCCGAACTACATGGAGCGCATCCTGGGCCGGCTGGCGCCTGCCTACCGCCCGGAAGATGTGTATATCAGTGAGCTGTATGGCTCGCTGAGCCAGCTCGATGCCGGGGTCACCAGTGTACTCGACGTGTCGCAGATCCACCATTCGCCGGAACATACCGACGCTGCCGTAGCAGCTTTACTCGACGCCGGACGGCGGGCTGTCCTGGGGTATTTTGAGGGGCAAGGCCTGGCTTGCAGGTACCCGCATGACATTTTTCGCCTGCAGCGCGAATACTTCGCCGGCACGCAAAGCCAGGTCACGCTGGCGATGGGCGGCGAAGTCTATCTGCCGGAATGGGAGCGCGCCTGGCAGCTCGCGCGTGAACTGGGCCTGCAGATAGTCTTCCACTGCGTAGGCGGCATGGGATCGCAGGCTGTGATGGACGATCTGATTTCACGCGGCCTGCTGCGGGACGATAACCTGATCATTCATATGACCGGTATCAACCAGCCTGCCTGGAAAGCGGTGGCCGAAGCCGGTGCCGCCATCTCGTTGGCGGTGCCGATTGAAATGGCAATGCGCCACGGCACGCCGCCACTGCTGCACGCGCAGGCGGCAGGCATCATGCCATCCCTGAGTTCGGATGTGGAATGCACCATGACGGCCGACTTCTTCACGCAAATGCGATGCGCGCTGACGCTGCAGCGTGGCCTGGTCAACGAGTTGGCACTGGAAGGCGATCATACCTTTGCTCCCGTGTCGGCACGGGAAGTGCTGCAGTGGGCGACCATTGGCGGCGCCCGGGCGCTCCGGCTGGCGTCGCAAACCGGCAGCCTGAGCCCTGGTAAGCAGGCCGACCTGATCCTGCTGGACAGCGAAGCCTTGAACGTCAGCCCCCTCAACCATGCGCCGGGTGCGGTGGTGACCTTGATGGAGCGCAGCAACGTCGACACCGTGATGGTGGCCGGCCGCATCCGCAAGTGGCAGGGACGGCTGGTCGGCGTCGATGTGCCTTCGTTGACGCGCAAGCTGGAAGCTTCGCGCGATTACCTGTTCGAGAAAGCTGGCCTGGCGCGAGTCCTGTTCTAAGCACGCAACGCCGCCGCTGCTTCATTCGGTCCGGGAAATCGGCGCGCTGCAGCAGCGGCGCGACGCTTCGCGCAGCATCGGATCGTCGGCCTCATCGCAGGCCATTTCATGAGGCAGCGAATCAATGAGGAAAGTAATGCTAGCGCTGGCGGCCAGCGCATCGGCAGGGACCGCGGCGGCCGGGACGGGCGTAGAACTGTATGGCGTGATCGACATGGCGCTGGTGCATGAAAGCGGCGGACAGGCGGCGCTTACCAAGCTGACCAGCGGCGTCGAGTCGGGCTCGCGTTTTGGACTGCGCGGCAGGGAAGATCTGGGCGGCGGCCGCGCCGCCGTCTTTGTGCTGGAAAGCGGTTTTCGCGCCGATACCGGCCAGGCGGGGCAGGGCGGCCGCCTGTTTGGGCGCCAGGCTTACGTCGGCCTGGAAAGCCGGCTGGGCACGGTCACGCTGGGGCTGCAGCTCACGCCCCAGTACCTCGCCATGGCGGCCGCCGATCCTTTCGACACCGGTATGGCGGGCGATACCGAAAACCTGATGGGCTTCGCCGGTACCATGGAAAGTTCGGTCAAGTACGCCTCGCCGAGATGGCACGGGGTGAACGTGGAACTGGCTTATGCCAGCGGTGACAAAAGCGGCCAACAGCGCGGCGGCCACGCGGCCGGTGGCGCTTTTTCCTATACCAGTGGGCCTCTGGCGGTGCACGTGGGCCACCATCGGCGCAGCAATCCGGCCGCCCCGGCGCCCGAGCCGGACCAGGAGCCAGCCAGCAACACGCTGCTGGCTGCCGTGTATGACTTTGGCGTGGCGAAAACCCATATTGCAGTCGGCAGGGACAAAGGTCCGGACAGCACGCAGATGCGCGACAGTGCCAATTCCTTCGGCTATGCTGTCCCGCCAGGGCCAAGCCACGACAGCCGCAGCATCATGCTGGGCCTGTCCATTCCCCAGGGCGCAGGCATATGGATGGCTTCCTGGCTGCGAAAGCACGACAACACCATCGGCCGCCAGGATGCTACGCAGCTGGCGCTTGGCTACCGGTATTACCTGTCGCGCCGCACCGATGTGTATGCAGCCTACGGCCATATGATGAATCGCAACGGCGCAGGCTACACGGTCGGCAACGCCACAGGCAACGGCAGTGGCGACCGAGCCTTCAATCTCGGTCTGCGCCATACACTCTGAATTCGAAACCTTCAGTTTTCTTTCTTTATCGCGAGCTTGCCCGCCGAAGTCAAGCCCCATTTGGGGCCAGTTCCGGCGGGCGAAGCGCGCTGCTGGTCCACGCGCTTCATCACCATCACTCAGTCTTGGTCGGATCAAATCCGTACTTGAAGCTGACGTCAATCTGGATCCCATTGCGACCGGGCCCGAGGTTCTCGAGATTCCATTTCGCGACCTTTTCCTTCAGCCCATGCATGTATTCATCCATGGCAAAACTACATGAGAGACAAGGTGGAAGTCCGGTATGAAACTTGATATCCATGCGAAGCTTTTTCTCTGGATTGTTGACCGAGGCGCTATCAAGTGAAGCAACGCTGTCCATGAATTTCCTCATGTTTGCTTCAATGTTGGGTAGAGCCTTGTATTCGGTGTCGCCGTCGCGGGGAATGACGATCGGCTGTTGACCTTCCCTGGGTCGACCAGCCGCGTTCATTGCTCCCAGGTTGGACACGGCACCGGCGTGGTTTCCTGCTCCTGGCAGCAAATCAAGTTGATCCTTGAATGCATACGATCCGCTGATCAATATGCGTGGCTGGGCGGTCACACCTTGAACCGTGGCAGAGTCGAGCGTCGACTCTCCATCGAATGCGTTCATCGTGAACGCCGCCACATTCCTTCCTTTGACCTTGTTTCTTCCAACCTTAACCAGTTCGGACGGATTCTCAACGTTGAATATTTCTTGGCAATTAATGCCAGTCTTGACCGAGTTGTACCTTTCCTTCACGAGCTGATCCAGCTCTGCAAATTCGGCATCGGTACCTCTCTGAATATGGTGTTGCTCGAGATGGTTGATATTGCGCTGTATCTCCGTCCTTTCTTTTTCGTCAGTCGATGCCGCTTTCTGGCGTTGTAATTCCTCTACCAGTTGAGCTTTATCATATGCACCAGCGTCGCATAGCCTACGCAATTGTTGACCAGGCGCACGCTTGGTTCTCGCATTGCCGATGCGCGGCGCGCAGGAAATTTCGTTATAAGCCTGGACCGTGTGCGGACTTGCGTGGACTGCATGCAGACGCCCTTCTTTGTTTTTGAGGTGGTAAAGTGCGCCATCAATTTTGACAACGAGAATCTCTTTCGATCCGATGGAAAAGGCCGCCACGCGCTCCCAGCGGAAAGGCAGCACATCTCCTTCGGGGCCTATGGCGCGCAGCATCGGAACTTTATACGAATGGATGCTGCCGGCCGGTGGCGTCACAACGTCCGAGCCATCGGGCTGGGTCAGGCGGTAGTGGGTCTTCTCCGACGTTGGAGCGCCGTCCTCAACGTAGCGAATGATGCCGTCTGCGTGGCGGCGCGTGTCGCGTTTCAAGACGGTATCTGAGTTGCGATAAGCCTCTCCCTCGTTCGGGCGGGCGCGGCGCAAGCCCGGTCCATCCAGAACGCGTACGTCGGTGCCGTCGCCATAGTAGCTGGTCTTGGCCTGTCCCAAACGGTCGATGGCGACGGCATCGGGCTCGCGCTGCCGATAGCCGGACGAACCGGGCCTGAGGGTGAGCGTGTGCAAGTCAACTTCGGCGAAGCGAGGAGCATCGGCGGCGCCAATCTGGCGCATGAATTTACGCCGGTCTGGATCAAAGAATATACCGCCTTCCTGGCCGCCGCTTGCCTTCAGGTAGCGCTTGCCATCCGATCCCGTAATCAGCATCCCGTGCGGCAGGTCAGCGCCGTCCCGGAGACGTGACCCATCGGTTGTCAGCTTTGCGAGCGCCTCAAGTTCTTTCGCATCCCGGAATCGCTGGAACGCATGTCCATAGCCCACGCTATTCAGCTTCGCGCTTAGATCGTTCGAATCGGCCGTGCTGAGGCCATGGGCCCGCAGCCGGTCACGGAACTCGTTCTTCCCCTTCATCAGCGCATCCACGAAGACCTTCCTGGGTCTCTTCAGGCTCTTGAACTTGACGCCGTGCAAGTTTCCAACAGCCTTGCCCCACTTTGCCGCCTTATTCATGAGCGTGCGCTTGCCACCCAACATACTCACAACTGCGCCACCGCACTGCAGACCGATTATGAACTCGTCGGTCGGGAAGGGATTGACATAGCTGCTGGATGGTGTCGTTCGTGGCGGTCGGGCGCCAACAGGATACTCATAGGGCTCATTTTGAACACGCGGGTCGGTAAAGGCGTCGCGGACTCTGTTGACGCAGCCGTATAGTGGCAAGCCCTCGACGTAGGGCTTGGCGTGCAAGCTGCGCTCAGCATTGAGTTTGTGTGCCTCGAGTTTCTGGGTCCAGCCAAGCTGGGAGAACACTTCCCTGCGCACTTCATGCGGCGTACCGGGGAAACGCCGCTCGATACCGAAAGTGCCGCTGCGAATCTGATCCGGCGCTCGTTCGAAGAACTCCGCGGGATGATTTTTTACGTAGAACATGGCTTGATCCTCGACAGTGTTCAGATCATGATCAGCGATGTCCTCGATGCTTGCGGCCATGGGGGTGAGCGAGGCGTGCCTTCCGGCATCGAACGCAAGCCTGTAAGGCTGAGGCTGGTTCGCGCCATCTGAGCGCAACATCACGATCATGATGTTATCCGGCGATTTGACGGTGTGCGATCCCATCTGTACTTGTGGCTTGAGAATTGCTTCTGGCTGGCGATGAAGCCCGAACAACAAGTCCAATTGCGCATGCGCACCACGTTCGACTGTCTTGAAATAATCCCTTGCGCGCTGATCGTATTCTGCAAAAATGCGCTCGCCGTCGATGGTGACTTCCTGGCCTTGAGCGGCGAGTCCGCCATGAGGCACTTCGATCAGGAAAGTTCGCTGTCGATATGAGTTACCGTCGGAACCGCGGCTGTAATGGTTGCCATGGGCGAATGCGTCCAGCAGGGTCTCATTACGGACGACGCGGTTGTCGAAACTGACGGGCCGTACCGGGTATTTGACGGTGGTGACACTTTCGGGCCGTCCCGAGATATACTGTTCACCGAACACCGCTGCAATCTCAGCCAGGGATGGAGGCGGGTCAACCAGGGCTGCCCGGATCTGTGCAAGTTTCTGATCGCGGACGGCATTGGGACGTTGCTCGAAGTCTTTCATGATGTCGGCAAGGACGGTGTCGTCGGATTTTCCCTCCGCACCGTAGGCCCCGGTCAGGAGCGCGAAGTCGCTTGCCATGTGATGCTGCCCCAACGCGCCCAGATCATCGTTCATGAATTGGGTAATGATGGTCTGCGCCGCTGCGTCCATTTCCTTTTCAGACCTGATCGGGATGTTTGCGGCGCTCAATGCTGCATAGCCGACCCGATAGTTCAAATGCCTGTCATCGGCCCATTGCATCTGTTCCAGTACGGATTCCGGGACTTGGCGAAGCGTAGGATCGAGCTGGTCAATGAGGGCGAGGGTAAAGGCAAGCTTGCCCTGCTCGCCCACCGGCAGCTCTCCTGCACAACTGGCCAGCATGGCCGCCTTGGCCTGGGCACATGTCTTTCCGTTCAGCTGATCCTTATGTTCCCTGAACCACTGGGCGGGACTTTTTCCGAGAAGGCTGAGAATGAAGCTGTCGTCCCCTGCGGTCTTCAGCTTCCAGTCCGCTTGCAATGTCTGAAGAAGTGCTTTCGCCGCGCCATGCGTCTGCTGATGGGTGAGTACATGCAGACGTGCATTGCGGTGGCGATGGTGGTGGTTGCTTGGGGTTGTGGTGTAGCGCAGCTTCAGGACCTCCAGTTCGAGCAGCCGATCGAGCTTAGCAGCAAGACTGCTGGCATCGGTGGCATTCGATCCCTGGAATGGTGGTGGTAGCTCGCCACTGCCTCGTTGAACATGAAGTCGCTGGACTTCAGCTTCGGTGTCGGCGATGTGCTGATCGAGCAGCGTTTGCGCGTCGCGTTGCAATTGCACCGGGTCGCGCGGTGCTGGTGCATTCAGCCGCGAATAGGCTTCAAAGTCGTTTCGGAAAACCGTTTCGTTGGCATGGACGGTTTCCAGCGGCACTGAGAACAGTTCGTTGGTTTGCGCGGTCGCGTCGCTAGGAGCAAGTTCGCGGCGCTGCCGTGCTGACGCAGAAGCATTGTCAATGATGGCGTGCTTGAAATCGATATAGTCTGAGTAAGTTGCCTTCGGGCCGGTGTGCTCGCCCTGCATTTCGCCAGGCTCATGTTCGGTTTCAATGGTCACGTCATCATCGCCGGCCTCGTCGGTTTGTGCGTCAACCACGTTTTCGACCGGTTGTGCGGTACCAGCGGTGCCGATCTGCGATAGAACCGCGGCCCCTGCCGCGATAACTGGATTGCCAGTCAGGGCCATGGTAGCCCCGGCCACCAAGGCGGTCTTCGCAACCTCGGTTGCGGCCTCCTGCCAGCCCTTGCTTTGCTCGTTGGGAGTCTGTGCCGCTGGCTGCGGCTCCTGATGTTGTTGCTCGTATGCTCGCGCCTCTTGCAGGCGTTGCTCGAAGATGGCGGTTCTTCCTTGCGCTACCGTCGTGGTTTGTGGCCCTGTAACCTGCTGGCCTTCGAGCATGCGTTGCGCTTTGAGCCGAAGCACCGGCTCGAATTGGGCGCCTAATGCCAAGCCCGAAAATATCACGGCAGTCGCTTTTTGCTTCAGGCCCGGTTCAGGCTGTGGCCGGCTGGAGTATTCGTCATCGACTTCTTTCTGCTCTCCATAGGCCTTGGCAAAAGCTTCCTGATAAGGCCCATGGTTGTGGCAAAAGTGCTCATAAATATCTTGACGGAAGCGATTGATATCTTCCTGACGCACTTTGTCATCGCGTAAGCCTTGTGCATCGGCGATTAATGCCCTGAAAATGCTCGATCCGTCCGGATCGGAACTTACATTGGGCGGAGTGGGACCGTTGTCAGTGGCCCAGAAGCGGGCCTCCTCATCCTCCCCCTGTTGGTAGACACGGAGCACATCCTTGAGTATGCCTTCCTTCGGCGGAAGGTCGTTTGCCAGCCCGACGTCGGCCACATGGATGCTTTTGCCGAGCATGTCGGCAATACCGTGCAACAGCACAGGCATCAGTGATTCGGGAATGGGGGCGCCAGGGGTCAGCAGACTGTCCAGCAGGTCCGGTCGGATCAATTCGCCAAAGCCGTGTTTGAAGAATGGCGCAAAGACTTCGGGAAAATCCTGCAGCACCGTCGCACGACTGGAATGAACGGATCCAAGCGTTTGCCAACTTCGGAATTCTTCGAGTTTCTTCTTCAGTCCTTTAGGATCTGTTATCCAGAAGCGGGGAATCCCTGGATCCTTCTGATCCAATTTACTCGCATAGATCCAAAACATCGTCTCTTCGTGTGGCGCATTGCATCCCGACGGCGGTGGCAAGGTAGGCACTTTACCGCCGCTATTCGTTGAATTATCGTTTGCCGTACTTCGTTCGCCGATGTTGTTGGCCCGGTTCGACGCGATGTCGGGATTGGGCACAATGATTGAGAACTTCACTTTGTTTATTCCAATGAGTTAATGGCATGCCTTGGGAATTCCCAAGGCTGCCGGTGCTGGATTGATCAAAAGTTGCGCTGCGCCGGAACATTTTCCGGATGAGTAAGGGCTGGGCGCATAATGAAGTGCGCGCTACAGGATCAACGGTTCGACCGACGTCGCGCTGGAATGGATGCGGAGTTGCTCAGTACGCATTTTGGGCCGGGAGCTGAGGGAGCGCCAATGACGGTTAAGGTCCCAAGCAGGAGGCCGCCAGAGGAGGGGGCGCGGGAAGAGGAAATCATGGGCCAGCCGGGTGCTGGCCGTGACTGCGTTAGCCGTGCAGCACCCGCTGGGCCAGTGCGGTCAGATCGCCGACCGTGTCGCCATGGCGCGCCGCAATGGCCGCGAACTGCTGTTCCAGGACTAGGAACGCATCCAGCACGTCGGGATCGAAGTGACGACCGCGTCCCTGGCGCATGATCTGTAAGGCTTCTTCATGCGACATCGCCGGTTTATAGCTGCGCCTGCTGGTCAGCGCATCGTAGACGTCGGCTACGGCCATCAGGCGCGCCGACATCGGAATCGCATCCCCTGCCAGGCCTTGCGGATAGCCGCTGCCATCCCATTTTTCATGGTGCGACAAGGCGATTTCTTTGGCGAAGGCGAGGCAGGGCAGTGGATGGCCGAGCTGCGCTTCAGCTTGCGCCAGCACGTCGTAGCCGAGCTTGGCATGGGTGCGCATGACCGCGAATTCATCGGGCGTCAGGCGGCCTGGTTTGAGCAGCACGCGGTCGGGAATGCCGACCTTGCCGATGTCGTGCAGCGGCGCCGACTTGACCAGCAGTTCGATGGTTTCATCGCACAGGGTTTGGGCAAAGCGCGGATGATTGCGCAAATATTCCGCGAGTAGCCGGACGTACTGCGCCGTACGCACCAGGTGGCTGGCCGTTTCATTGTCGCGCGCTTTGACCAGGGAAACCAGCATCAGCAGCGCCAGATCGACATCGGTGCGTACTTCGGCGGCATTGTTTTCGGCCTTGACGGCGGTGTATTCGATATAGGAGATTCGCATGGCAGCCCGCTCTTCAATTACCTGCTGAGGTCGACTGTGGGCGCATCAACGCCGGACGCCATGCCGGATTGATGTCCCTTGGCCTGGGAGCAGAAACAAATGGTGCGCTTTCCTGCTTGATCTTGAACACGGCGACCAGGGCCGCCAGCCGGGCAGCTTGCTCTTCCATCGATTCGGCTGTGGCGGCAGCTTCTTCCACCAGTGCTGCATTCTGTTGCGTCACCTGGTCCATTTGAGCAATGGCCTGGCGCACTTGTTCGATGCCTTCGGCCTGTTCGCCGCTGGCCGCGCTGATACTGTCCATGATGTGTGCCACCTGCTGTGAGCTGCGCACGACTTCTTCCATCGTTGCGCCAGCTTCGCCGACCAGGCGTGTGCCCTCATTGATCTTGCCGACAGATCCCTCGATCAGGGTCTTGATGGCTTTGGACGAAGCGGCCGAGCGCTGCGCCAGGCTGCGCACCTCGGATGCAACCACGGAAAAGCCCTGGCCGTGTTTGCCTGCGCGCGCTGCCTCCACGGCAGCGTTCAGCGACAGGATGTTGGTCTGGAACGCAATCTCTTCGATGATGCCGATGATGTCGACGATCTGTTTGGCGGACGCCTGGATCTCGCCCATGGTCTGCACAACTTGGGTCACCGCAGTGCCGCCCCTGGTCGCCAGTTCGCAGGCATCGTGGGCCAGCTGGCTGGCCTGCTGCGCGCCGGCGGCATTCTGCCTGACTGTGTCGGTCAATTCATGCATCGAGGCTGCAGTCTGTTCCAAGGCCGCTGCCTGCTGCTCGGTACGCGAGGACAGGTCGGCATTGCCGGCCGAAATCTGCTTGGAGGCGGAAGCGATCAGCGAGGTGCCGTCCAGTACATCGCCGACCATGCTGGTCAGGGAGCCGTTCATCTGGCGCAGGGCTTGCAACAGCTGGCCCGCTTCGTCGGCACTGCGCACCTCGATGTTGCTGGTAAGGTCGCCGGCGGCCACCGTTTGCGCCACTTGCACTGCTTCGCCCATGGGTTTGGCGATCGAGCGCGTGATCCAGTAGCCCAACCCCGTGCCCAGGATGGCGCCGAGCAGCAGCACGGTAATGCTTTCGATGTGGACTGCGGATGCAACGGCCTGGCTGTTTTCGAAAGCCTCGTGGCCCAGCTCTTCGTTAATATTTACCAGGTCGCTGAGCAGGTCATCCGCGACCTGGAAGGTGGACGCGACCGCGCCGTTCAATTGTTGCTGGGCGTCCGATTGCTGGCCGGCGATGGCCAACTGCTCGACTTTGCCGGCCGCTTGCAGGTAGGCGTCCCAAGCGGTTTCGAATTGCTGCAGCAATTCCTTTTCTTTATCGGTCAGGAAAGTCTTACGGTATTTGTCGAGCAGTCCGTTCATTTGCCCGGCATGCTTGTCGAGTTTGCTGCGCGTGGTGGCAATGGCTGCCGCATCGCTGGCGGTGACCACTTCGTACAGGGCTCTATGATGATAGATCGCTTGCATATTTGCATTGGCGACATCCTTGATCGGCATCAGGTTGTTTTCGTAGATGCCTTTGAGCAGGTCGTTCATCCTGCCGGTGCTGTGCAGCCCTTGTCCGGCAACGACAACCGCCACCACGATGGTCAAGCCAAACCCCAGCGCCAGCTTGTGGGCCAGCCTCATATTTTTGAACATGATTTTCTCTCTTTGTAATCAGGAATACGGGCGGCGAAACAGGCGCCCAGATAGACGAATTGCATGGTATCGGACCGATGAACGCCAGGCGCAGTCGGTCCTGAAAATAGGACTTAGTTACTTTGGCCACCTTCCCTGGTCCTAGATTGGGCGCTGACGACCGGGGTTAGGCGGCACGTCAGTAGAATCGGACGACCATCCATTCTTGGCCTTAATAAGATGTTGAAATATAAACTTACGTTACCCAAAGGGAGCACGCGTACGGTGAGCGACGAGCGCGCGGAAATCATTCGCGATGCCGTGCTGATGTTGCTGGAAGAGGTCGGCGACGCCACGCCAGCGGAAATGGCACGGATCTTCGACGTACCGGTAGCGAAGCTGCGTTTTCACTTGAAGGTGTTGCACGCGGTCGGCGAAATCCGGCCTGGCCCGCGGCGGCCAGGGTCGATCGCCTGTACCTGGCGGATCGCAATCGAGGAGGAGGAAGAAGTCGACGTGATCGAGTGTCGCCGCAGTTGGGTCGCTGCTGAGCAGCAGGGCAAGGTGAGGCGCGATTCGCTGGTGGCGGCGTTGTTTGGACCGACAGGCAAGGCTGGCAGCATTTGAAACTGCCGCCCTGCTGAAAAACCAGGAGCCCTTGCGCTGATGCGCAGGCCCCTGGTTTTTTCTGGAGCGGCCTTGCTTACTGCTTCTGCAGGGTGCCGGTCAGATTGGCCAGAGGGATCAGGCTGGTGCCGTACTTGCCCTCCTTGACCTGGTCGGCAGAGGCGGCGAAGACCAGGCTGGGCGCTTTAGCGCCGGGCAAGGTTGTCAGGGCTGCCATGCCGTACAGGTGTGTCTTGCCGCCAGTGCTGTCCGGCAGGCTGCACTGTGGGCCTTCGGCGTGCATTTCCAGCGCATAAACAGCCGTCTTGCCGGTGCCGACGCGGATGCTTCCGCGGAAGGTACAGCCAGGCATATTGCCTTCGATGGCGGCCTGCGTGGTGGCTGTGGCCGGGTCGGGCCACTTCTTGATGACGACCGAGGGAACAGGGTCCCCTGCTTTGGCCGCCACGCCAAGATAGTTGCCGTACAGGGGCGTGAGTTGCGGGGCAATGGCGTTGTCCGCGCTGTAGCTGAAACTGTAGTTGTTGAGCACTTGGCCGGCATCGTTGTACAGGTCGCCCATCAGGGTATTGGCGGGATCAACCTTGCCGCGCAGCGCGTTGTAGTGCGCGCCGCCCCTGGAATATACGTCGGCTGCGATGGCGCCCTTGTTGATGCGCATGCTGCCGCCGCGCAGCACGTCGTACTTGTGCTCGGCGCTTGAGCTGTAAATGAAATAGAAATTGGCGGGCCCATTGGCGATGGGCGTGTCGTTTGCCACCAGCGCGAAGGCGGGCAGGCCGTTGCCCGCCTTGCCGATCCAGATACCGTTTGCCACGCCCTGCGAACCATCCATGGCGATGTCGGGAGGCATTGGATTCTGCGGGACGTCGGTCATGGTGCCCGCATCCACGGTGTCGGCCTTGTCGGTTTGCGTTTCGGTGCTGCTGCCTTCTCCGGCAGGATCGGTCTGCGTTTCGGCGCTGCTGCCGTGCTGTACCGGTTTGGTCTGGGGCGTAGGACTCTTCTGCGGAGCGTCGCCGCCATGGCCGCCGCCACCGCAGCCATACAGGGCGAAGCAGAACGGCAGCAAAGCGGTCAACGTGTACTTCTTGTATTTCATTGTTGGTTCCTATGTGATTGGGATGCTTGCGTCAGCCTCTCGACGAGGCTGGACTCCAGTATGCAAAGCCACTGGCAATTGGCGCGCGACGGTAATCAAAATCAGGACCAACTAACTGCTTGCGGTGCCGCGCTCGCTGGCCGGACGGCGATTGAACATGATGGCCGCCAGCGCCGCCAGCGCCACCGCACTTTGCGCGAGCATGGTTTGCAACGTGGGGTAGAGCCCCAGCATCTCCAGCCGCGGGCCGGCTACCAGACGCACGCCGACCCAGCCGGCTTCTTGGAGTGCAGCGATGCCTTTGCCCGCCAGGACCACTGCCAGGACGGCGACCACGACCGAGGTGAGGGCGAAGAACTGGCGGATCGGCAGGCGGGTGCTGGTTCGCAGCAGCACGAAGCTGGCTGCGGCCAGCAGCGCGGCAGCGCTGGCGAACCCTGCCAGCAACGCGGTGCCGTTGCCGTCGGCCAGCAAGGCCGAGTAGAACAGCACAGTTTCGAAGACTTCGCGGTAAACCGCCAGGAATGCCAGCCCGAACAAGGCCCATGCTGAACGGCGCGACAGGGCGGCCGCCAGCGTGGTGTCGATGAAATGCTGCCAGCGCCCGGCGCTGCTTTTGCGGTGCAACCACATGCCTACGCTGAGCAGGACCGCGGCGGCCAGCAGCGAACCCAGGCCCTCAGTCAACTCGCGGCTGGCGCCGCTGAATGCCACCAGCCAGGTGGCTACCGCCCAGGTGATCAGCCCGGCGAGCAGGGCGCTGGCCCAGCCCGCATGGACGAAGGGCAGCGCTTGCTCCTGGCCAGCCTTCTTGAGGCAGGCAATCATGGCTACCACAATGAGCAGCGCTTCCAAGCCTTCGCGCAGCAGGATGGCGAGCGCGCCCAGGAAAGTGGCCAGCGGGGTGGCGCGCGTGGCGCTGCTGGCAGCTTCGGCCTGATCGATTAGCTCGGACAATTGGGCGGCGCTGGCATCGGCCTGGGCAAGATCGCCGGCAGTGAGGGCGGAACGGTAAGCCAGCATTGCGCTCTCAAGTGCTGCCAGCAGGGACTTGCTGCGTGCGGCAAGCACCGGCTCGGCCGGTTCTACGCCGTCCAGGTAGGCCGACAAGGCGAGCCGTAACGCAGCGGCGCGGTCGCCGCCATGCAGGGCCGCCCGGCTTGCGTCAAGCAGCTGGCGCGCCAGCGCCAAGCCCTCGGGCTGGCCGGATTGGATGGCGGCGGGTTGGCGCCGCAGGTAGGCGGTGAGCGCCTGCGCGGCAGCGTCGCCCACCTCCTGGGCCAGTGCCGACTCGCTAAGCTGGCTGAGCGTGGCGAGGTCGGGAACGCGCTGTGGCGTGACGGGGCGGCCCTGGCGCCACAGCTGTTCGCCGCGCTGCGCCATGGCCTGGTCATATGGCAAGGTGCCGGCGAAGAAGGCCAGTGCCCAGCGGTCCTGGGCGGGCAGCTCCTTGAACGCCGGCATGGCAGTCCCGGGTACACCGAGCGACACGATCTGGTAGAGCGCGCCAAGGCTGCGCAGCTTCGCACGCACCGGATCGTTCAAAGCCGTTGGCGCGGGATTGAGCGTGGCGGCCAGCGGCCCGTCGCCGCCACCGCGTTCCCCGTGACAGGCGATGCAATGCCTGGCATACAGTTCGGCGCCGCGTGCGAGGCTGGGCCGTAGTGGCGGCGCGATGGGAAACGGATAGGCCGCCAGCAGCAGCCTGTTGGCTTCCTGCGCCAGGCGCGCCACGTCGGTTGCGCTGGCCCGGGTGCCGATGGCCGTGCGCAACTTTCCGATGGCGCTTGCGATGGCGGCTTTGCCGGCATGAGGCGGCAGCGACTGCAGTTGCTGTTGCGCGCGCGCCGCAAAATCGACCATCTCGGCATACTCGCTGGCGCTGGCAAGTGCGCCATTCTCCACGGCGCCACCGTAGTCGACCGCCACGTAATCGAGCAACTGCCAGATTTGCCGGGCGCCGTCGCCGCCGGCCTTGGGCGTACTGGCAAACGCAGCCGGGGCGGCCAGCAGCCAGACCATCAATAGGGTACGCCAAATACTCAAATTACCTCCTGCTGCATGATGGAAGAAGAGCGTCGTCTGGCTGCCGGCTTGTGGTGCGAGGGTGGCGGACGCGGAAAAATGCCTGCCTTAGCTACTGGCCTCCGTGCGCAGTGCCAGCGCGGCCTGGCGTCGCGCCAGGACGGCGCACGGCATGATGGCCGCACTGACAAGCAGCATGAAAACGGGTTGAAACATGGGCTGAGGCCGGTACAGTGCGCTCAGCAGGCCGAGGCCGGCCGACAGCATCAGGTAGTAGGCCAGCCCGAATAGGGCACCGGCCGTGCCTTGCACATCGCGATAGCGGCTCAGGGCCGAGGCCAGGACGTTCGGAATGGCGCAGGCAAATGCGAGCACCAGCAGCATTTGCGTGCCGAGCATGGCAAGCGCCGCCGCCAGCGGGTGGCCAGCGGCCGCAGTCATTGCCATCCATTGCAGCGCGGACGAAAGCAGGGCGCCCAGGGCGGCCAGTGCGGTCAGATGTGCCGGGCTGTGCCGCAGCAAGCCGCGGCGATTGAGACGTGCGCCCAGGCCCCCGGCGACAGCAATTAGGATGCCGCTGGCGCCGAACATCCAGTCCGGCATCTGGAGCTGGTTCAGCGTGAACGGTGCGATCGTGTAATAGCCGAACAGGATCAGGTTGAAGCCGGCCACCAGCCACGCTGCACTCCACAGCTGCCGGTCGCACGCCATGCGCCATGCGGTAGGCAGCAAAGGCGCGGGCGCCGCGGCGTGCGCGGGGCGGGTTTCCGGCAGGCTGGCTCCGCACAGCAGGAAGACCAGCGACAGCGCGGCCAGGCAGACCAGCACACCGTGAACACCGTAACGCGACGCCAGCATGGCGCCCAGCGGCGGCCCGACCGCCGGCGACAGGGCCAGCACTGCAACGATGGTGGAAAACACCGCCGCCAGCTGGGCGCCCTGGAAGCGGTCGCGCAACATGGTCTGGACCACGATGGAGCCGCAGGCAGCACCGAAGCTTTGCAGTGCGCGTGCCAGCAGCAGCGTGCCGAAGCTGCCTGCCGCCAGGGCCAGCAGCGCGGCCAGCGCATAGCATGCCAAGCCGGCCAGCAAGGCCGGACGCCGCCCCTGCAGGTCGGACAGGCGGCCCCAGAAGAGAACGCCGACAGCGAAAGCGGCGAAGTCGATGCTGACGGCCCACTGCGCCATGCCCGGCGCCACCGCGAACGCGGCGGCGATCCTGGGCAACACCGGCGCATAGATCGTTTCGCTCAACTGGGGAAAGGCGAGCAGCAACAGTACGGCGGCCATGGCGGCGCGGGAAAGTGGTTTGCCGTTCATGCGGCGCTTAGTCGTTTGTTGGCGGGAAACAGGCGTGCCAGCGCAGCGTCATTGAGCGCTTGCAGCAACTGGTGGCGGCGCCGCGCTTCCGCGCGTTTTTTGGACGGGACGCTTTCCAGGTGCAGTGCGGGCAGGGGCAGGCAGGGCAATTCAAAGTCGCCATCGGCGCGCCCCCTGGCGCCCATCTCCCGCCACATGCTGTCGTAATCGGCCTTAATCCTGCCGCGGCGCACCGAGCCGCGCGCCACAGTGCGGTTGTCGTTGCCGACCAGGCGCAACTGCTCGCACTCCAGCACCAGGCCGAATTGTTGGACCAGACGCAGCAGCAGGTCGCGCGGGCGCAGGCCGTACAGGTTACGGGTGGCGCTGCGCACCAGTTCCAGACCATCGGCGGCGGGGCCTTGTGCGCAGCCGATGGCGACGCAGGTCTGGCCGTTGTCGCGTAAGAAGGAAAAAGCGACCGTATAGACCGGACCCTGCGCGCTGCGCAGCCGCAGCGCCAGCTCGCCTTCTCGCTCCATCACCGCCACCGCGCACAGTTCGATGGCGTAAGGCGTCTCGTCCTTGCCGACAAAGCGCACCAGCGTGACTGGCTTGCTGGCTGCCTTGATGAGCAGCGGCGCCAGGCCATGATTGCAGATGATACGGTAATGGCCGGCCAACGCTTGAAGGCGGGCGGCGCGGTCCAGCCGGCGGCTGAACCACGGCCGGAACGGCTTTTGAACCAGGTGCGGGCTGGTCAATGCAAATTCCCGCATCGGGTAATCGTTCAGCAGGTCGAGCCAGCGGCGCACCAGCCGCGGCGTGGGGAGACAACGCAGCTCCAGCTTGAGCAGGGCGCACAGACGCGACAGCCCCATCTTGCCGGTCACGGCAGTGCGCAAACCCACGGTTCGGGTCGGCCGTTCCTGCGGACGCATGCGCATTGCACAGGCGCCCGACACCAGGCACACGCCGAGCCAGGCGCCGCTGACGCAGAGTGCGGACAGCACTTCGCTTGGGTATTGGGCGCCGACGCAGACCCGGCTCACGGCGACCAATGCGATCAGCAGCAAGGCAAAACCGGCGACGGCGGCGCGCTGCCAATTGGGGGGCCGGCGCCCGGCCAGGTAAGTACCGCCAATGCCGATGAGCAGGATGGTCATGGCGGTAGCGCCACCCGCAGGCTTGATCAGTGCCAAGCCGAGCAGCAGGGCCGCCAGCCAGGCGCGCCTGCCCCTCAATAAGAAATGCAAGGCCAATGGCAGACTCAGCAAGGCAATGGCGGGCCCACTATTGACATGGCTGAGCGTGCGCAGCAATGGCGTTAGCCATGGCGCCGTGTGCTGTGTGAGCCAATAGGCGACGCGCAGATCGAAACGCGGCAGCACGCCGGAAATGTGTCCCAGTCTGGACCAAGCGGCAAAGTAGGCGGCGGCCAGCAGCAACAGCAGCAGGCCCGTGAATTCGGCCCAGCTGTCGTCGGTGGTGGGGCGATTGTTAAGTTTGTTCATGACTGGTTCCACAAGCAAATCGGCCCGGCACACGGCAAGAGCGCGAGCAGCGGCTCTGGCGCGCATGCAGTGCGTGGGGACGGGATGCAAAATGGTAGGGCCAGTCCGGGCATGGCAGACTGAACCGGGCGCTTTCTCAGACGGAATTACCCAAAATCAATTCGGCCTGTGCAGATATGCGCTTTCCAGCGCGGCGTTGCGGCGGGCGGCCGTGATGTAATCCAGCAATAGTCGCTGTGCATCAGCATCGGACGCGGCGCGCGCCGCCACCAATTGCTCGGGATAATGAAAACCGGATTCGTGCAGAATCCGGTTGGCCAGTTTCACGGCCCCGCCCATATTGCGAAACGGGTTTTTGGCTTTCATCGACAGGTCGGTCATGGCGTTGATATAGCCGAGCAGGACCTTGCGCGCATACTCGGTCGGATGCAAGCCGTCGGCGGCGAGATAGCTGGTCTGGGCATCGTACAGATAAATCTTGCCGTGCATGGGGCTGGCGCCCGTGCTGGACTTGGCATTGCCGAGTTCCTCTTGCGCGACGGCCGGATCGAATTCGAATTTCCAGGCGCCAGCGGCCCGGACCCGCATGGTTTCGACCAGGCTGCGGAAGGTCTTGCTCTTCAGGAAGCGCTGGGTGATACGCTTCACTTCCCTCAGCTGGGGCGAGACGTCGCCCACGTTGTCCAAGCCGAAATCGAACTGTCCCTGCAGTTTGCTCCAGCATTGGTCGACCGTGACGTCCGGCGGCCTCTGCAGCTGGTCCTCAAGCTGCCGCCATTGCTCGACGGTGACGCGCTGGGAAAGCGGTATGTCTTCCAGCATCGTGCCGTCGATTGGCGGCGCCCGATACCGGTCCATGACTTCGTCGAGCATGATGTTTTCGGCATTCATGTCCTGGATCAGGTGCGGACGGCGCGCGTCGTTGTCGCCGCCAGCCAGGTTGAGGTAGAGCAGGCGGTTGCGAACCGTAAAACCTGCCTCATGCAGCATCTTGTCGGCTGCCCAGCTCGGGCCGCCGAGATGCGGTTGATTGCGGCCCGGATCTCGCCATCCGGTCAGGGCGTGCATCAATTCATGAATGACCATATTCTCCTTGGTAAATAGGCCGGTTCCGCCGACTGAGGTAAAGGTGTCGTACACGCCGGCGTGTGGGAATTCTATATGGGAGGTACGCGGGTACTGGACCGGTGATTCGACTACTTTGCCGTTCAGACCAGGCACGCCGAAACGCAGATCCCAGCGCTTGTCGCCAGCCGTATCGTCATAATAGTTCAGCATGCGTCGAAAGGTGTAGCTGCGCTCGTACATCCGCTTGAGGAAGTTCTTCAAACCCTGCATGCCGTTGATCCCTTCGCTGGCCCATTCGCGCAGGGCATTGTTCTGTTCCTGGAAAGTAAAGCGGCGATTCAAGATGGCGTCGATATCGCGCACGCTGGCATCGGTGGCGGGTGCAAGCGAGCGCATGACATCGACCACCGTTTGGCGTTCCGCGATGGGGGTGCCGTGATAGTCGACCGGCACCTCAACGGTCGGCCGCACGCCGCCATTCAGCTGCAAGTCGGAATGGAATTTTTGCGTGGCGGAGTCGTAATGGATGATGCGTCCGTTGCCCACCGCGTGGCCGGTTTGCCAGTCGATCTCTTGGTAGGCGCCGCCAATGTTCCTGACCGGCACGACGCGGTCTTCTTCATTAGTCAACATCACCAGCTCGTGCCCTTGCCAAAGCATGCCGCGTTCGCCGTTGCGCACCCGCTGCGCCAGTCTGCGGAAAGCCGGCGGGACATTGCCGTCCCGGGCAGCAACACTGGCCGCGACGGCGGGCGGGCCGCCGACGACTTCGAGCGGGTCGGCCGGCAAGTCGCTCACCGTCACTGGGGATGTCAGGTCCAGCTTGTTGGCGATCTTGACGAAATCCTGCAGGCCCTGCCGTTGATTCATTGCTACCCGCATCATGTTCAGTTGGCGCAGGTTGACCCCTTCCATCGCGCCGGACAGCAGGCCCAGCACCAGCCGGCTGCGGTCGCCGTCCGCCCAGCCTGAATAGACTTCGCGGACACTACCGACAAAGGGAATAAAGACGAGGATTCTGTCCAGCATCCGCGACCGGGAACGTGTGCTCTCGAGGTCGGTGTTCAAGCCCGGCACGATGCGATTGATTTCCGCCGTCACCTTCTCTTCGGTCGGCACGACCCCCTGCACCCGTAGGTTTTCGAGCGCCACGGCGCGCACCCGGGGATCGTTCGGCAGGCCGTCATTGAATAGCAGTTCAGCGTGCAACAATTCCGTGTACGGTTTAATGACGCGACCCGGGTTGAGCCGCAGCATAGTTCCCACGAAGTCCGGCGCACCGAGGCGCTCCATGAAAGCGGGCACGAGGCGTAACGCCTCTTCATCGCTCAATCCATAGCGTTTGAGGATTTCGAATGCTGCTGTTTCCCGGTCGAATTTAGGCGGTCCCCCTATCGCGGCCTGCAGGCGCTCGCTGCCATACTGCAGCGCGGCGGCCAGCTTTTCGTTCGTCGTGTCGCCCAGCAGCACTTCGCCCAGCAAATTGTTCTGCTTCGCCCACTGGGCCACCTGCCAGATCCGTTCGTGGCCCGTCCCCTCCGGTGGCCGGCGATGGCCGGTTTCTGCGCGCAAGGCTTCGAAGCAGGCGGCGAGCGCCTGGCGCCTGATGCTGTCGTTGCGGAACATCCACCAAGTTTGGCCATCATTCCATTTCTTGCCGACATCGACCATCCAGGCGAAGGTCCTGTAGTCGCGCTGCGGATGCTGCGATGCTCCCTCGAAGCCGCGTTGCAAGATCGACCGGAACTGTTCGAAACGCTGGGCGGTGCTCATGATGTCGACTCCGCTGGCATTGGCCAAGTGCATCGAGAACAGCAGGCGCGGGTGGATTGGGAAGGTAGAGCGGTCAGCCACCCAGGCATCTTCCACCTCCTTCAAGGCAAGCAGCAATGCTTCATCATTCTCAAAGTCGGCAGGGACAGGCTGCCCCCGGTATTTGGCGATGCGGATGAGGGTGCTGGCCAGCGACTGCTGCGCAGTGCCGATCTTGTACTGTGTACTCTCCCCCAGTTCGGCGAATCTGGCTTTCAGCATTTCGCGCTTCTTGTCGATGCCGACGTTGGCAAGCACTGGATCGCGCCACAGGTCAGGCATGGCCAGCACCTCATCGAAGGTCTGGTTGAAAGCGTTGCGGATCGAAAAACCGTCGAATTGCGGGGCGCCGGCGGCAGCGGCGGATGGGCGCATCAGATTGGCGTGGGCTTGCTTGCTTTGCGACTCCGCTCGTAGTGCATTCTGGAAGCGCTGCTGCAGGTAGGCAAGGGACGGCGGAACGGTGTCTTCGGCGTCGTCCGCAGCCTGGTTTTGCAGCTTGTGGTGGAGGAGGGCGGCTTCGTCGAACCAGCCCTCGTCTTCCAGCAGGGTCACGTTGAAGCCGGTTTCAAAGGCTTTCGGCAGGTTGCGGCCATGGTGCTGGAACACGCCCTGCAACAGCGCCAGCGGCTTGTCGCGTTGGGCCCTGGCCTTGCCATAGTCGATCCAGCCGTCGAGGATGCTCGACAGCAGCCGCAGGTAGACCGTATCCGAGGGACCGGCGGCTGGGCTGGCCGTCGTGTTCGACGGCGGCCGCGTGGTCAAGGTGCTGGCGTCCGCGCCGGGCAGCGTAAACATGTTGGCCATTCCGTTCAGCACCGAGCCGGCGCCATTGGCCGCCGCCGAGGCGCCATTCGACAGTGTCGTCCGCGTAGCCGTGAGCGCGCTCCCGGCCAAGGTAACCATGCTGTCAAGCAGTGTGGTGGCGGGACCGCCCTCCGTGGTCGTCGCGCTGCCAGCCGGCTCGGTCGTGCTGGCGGCCGGCTCAGTCGCGTTGCCCACCGGCTGCGCGGGAAACTGATGCGGCATTTTCTGCGTAAGATAGTCACTGAAACCCTTGATCTTCGTGCTCTGGCTGCCCAGCATCTGCGTCGCCATCGCGGTTGCATTTCGCGTCAGATGCACGATGGTGATATTCATCGGGGTCTGGAACAGTTGTCCGAGCCAGCTGGTATGGTTTAGGGCGCCTTTCAGCGCATCGTCGCGGATCTTCTGGCCGCGGGCGTTCACCGTACGGTTTTCCATTTTACTGAAGACGCCAACGCAGGACTCGCGATTGTCGCGGTCTTCGCAATTGCCGAACAAGGCAGCTTCCCGCGCCGCCTGGAATTCGTCGAGGGCGAACTGCGCAGTCTGCGTCGCCAAATTCACCGCAAAGTCGCCCGCTTCGTTCAAGACCGAAGGATAACCAGTCGCCAATTGCTGGCTGGCCTCAGGCGGCGGGAGGCGGGGCTGCGACAAGCGCAGATAGCCGACTACGGCAGCCTTCGCGCCAAGATGTGTGGGATCCGGCAGTTCGGTGTATTGCTCGCCTTCCTTGACAAAACGGGTATTGCGCTTGGTCGAGCCCAACAGCAGCTTTTGTGCCTTTCTCGATCTTAGCTGTCCGCTGCGCGCCTCGGCGTGCAGGGCTGTCCACATGTCGTGCTGGCGGCGTAACGCTGCGATCTGTTCGCTAGACTTGCCTTCTTCCTTCAGGCCTTCCAGCACGAGGTCCCTGAATTCCTCCATCACTTGCGGGTAGTTGTCAGGGTTGACGTGATACACGACGTGTTCTCCGCGCCGTTCCTTCTTTGCTTTCGGCTGGCTGCCGCTGGCGCCACCCAACGGGTCGGCGCTGGGCGTGGGCGTGGCATTGTGTAAGCCGGGACCGCCGGTATCGTGGCTGGTGGACTGGCTAGCGCCGGCGTCCTGGATCAGTCTCAACGCGGGAATGAAAGTGCTGTCGAAGAGATTGGAGAGCTCTTGTTCAGAGTAGGCGCCGGCTGTGCAATGGGTATGGCCGAGATGCTCCGCCGCCGAGGTTTGGTTGGTTCCAAAGGGCCACATATTGGTTTCCGTTCAGGCGTCCAGGCATTGCGCGGCGCGCGCGCGTTTGGACAGGAATGCTTCGATTTCGCGCCCAAGGCGCTCGCTGTCGATGCAGGCGGCCGGCAGCGACACGTGATAGACGAAAGCGCGCTGAAATGCGGAGACGGACAGCACGCCGCCGCCGCTGCCCGCTTCCAGACAGTTCATCTTCAACAGCTTCAGGGCCAGTCCGGGTATGGGCCTTGCCGGCAGCGGCGCCAGCACGGCATGGATGTAGAGCCGGTTGGTGGCGCGCCTGAACCGCAGATGGATTTCACTGCCGTCACCCAGTCGCAAGCCGGCGCCGCCATCCGCATCGAGCGTGAGGCCGGCGATCCGGTATCTGATGCCCAACGCCTCGACGTATTGGCGGATCTGAAATTCCTCCTTCAAAGGCTACACCGTATGCAATCAATTCTGAGGGCAGGAGCATAACGGTGCTGGTCTCCCCCTGGGCTAGGCGGGGGCAAGTTTCGGACTACGCCGAATAACAAGCGTGAATTGGTCTGGATTTGCAGTGGATGTCGGCTCCGGCAAAGGCATGGCCGGCACCACCAGCCGGGGAACCGGGGGCGAGATAATGACAACCTGGCCGCGCCGCTAATTTCATTCACGGCGGTCGACGTCAAATAGTCGGACTAATTTACCCGAACCCTCCAGTTGTCATTCTTCACTCAAAGGCGATGCGTCGCGCGCAGCCACGCTCGGGCCACAGTCGGAGCTGCCTCGCTGTGGGATTAGATCTCAACTTAGTTTCCGTAGGACTGACATATGAAAGTAATTCGAGCAATGATCTGCACCGCGATTTTTGCGAGCGGTCTCCCTGCAATGGCGACAGCTGGCGAAGTCCTGCTCAAGATCGGACTTGCCGCGCCAATGACTGGGCCAATTTCGCACCTGGGAAAAGATATTCAGTCAGGTGCGCGCTTGGCACTCGACCGGATCAACGCCCAACAGCCTGTGATTGGGGGCGAGAAGGTTCGGTTCGAAATGGTCGTGGAAGACGATCAATCGGATCCGCGCGTCGCCACGCAAGTGGCAAATCGGTTGGTGGACCAGAAGGTCGTTGCTGTAATCGGTCACTATAACTCCGGAACGACCATTCCCGCCTCGAGGATTTACGCTGCCGCAGGTATTCCGCAAATCTCACCAGGGTCGACCAGCCCTGTTTATACCCATCAAGGGTTGAATACGGCATTCCGAAATATCGCCAATGACGACCAGCAAGGCTCAGTTCTCGGCAATTTCGCCTACGATAAATTAGGCGCCAGAAAAGTGGCCGTGATCGATGATCGAACGGCAGCGGGGCAAGGACAGGCGGACCGATTTGCCAAAGTATTTGCGCAGCGTGGGGGGAAGGTCATCGGTCGCGAGTACACCACCTACACGGCATCTGATTTTACGGCAATTCTCACGAAAATTAAGGGTTTGAATCCGGATCTTATTTACTACGGCGGTATGGATTCGCAGGCTGGTCTCATGGTAAAGCAAATGGCCAGACTGGGAATTAAGGCGAAGTTGCTTGGAGCGGATGGCATGCAATCATCCATTTTTACAAAGCTTGCAGGTCCCGACGCGGAAGGGCACATGGCCTCTTCGATTGGTATGCCAAAAGAGAGTATGCCTGGTTACGCGGCGCTCAATTCGGCATTTACCGAGAAGTACGGCGAGATGCAGGCATACGCGCCTTACAGCTACGATGCGGTCATGATCCTGGTCGAGGCCATGAAGCAGGCTAACTCGACGGATCCTGTAAAGTTTCTGCCGGCCCTGCGCAAAATTCATTACAAGGGCATTACAGGAACCACTGAGTTTGATGACAAGGGTGATGTGAAGAACGGGTCAATTACCCTCTACCGAGTCACGAACGGCGAATGGCGAGCGATCGCGACTTCGCAGGGCGCACGACTGTAAACCCTAGTTGGCCTTCCGTATCCTTGCGTTTCCAGTCACACCTTCCGTGAATTGGTCTGATTCTAGTTAGCCGGGTGCGTCCTGCGTGCGCGGGTCTTTTAGGATGGCTCGTTGCCCAAACGGGCCTAATTCAATTCTAACGAGGGATCAATGCCGGTTGGCGAAAACAGTATGGAAAAGCGTGTCATGAAATCGATCTTGACACACGAGCATTACGAGCATGGCCGGCGTGATGCCAGGGCGCTGTTTGAATGGAACTGGCCCGATGACGGCAACACGGCGGCTTGGCTGGACGATAAGACCACCGATGCGCGGCGGGTCGTGAACCGCCTGTGCAGGTCGATGGACAACTTGTTGTCCAACTTGCGCGATTCACCCGGCGACGGGGACAGCTTGGCGGCATACGAACACTGCCTGACGGCTTTTCTGGAACATTACCAACACTGTTTCGCGCGCCCGTCTTCCGCCGCGGCGGTTCAGAACGCGAGGCTGATGCAGGAAATATTCAAGGTTTATGACGAGGCTCCAGCTGTGCGGCGCGCCCGTGTACACGCTTATCGCAAAGCGCTGCAACGTCTTCGCTATGGGCCTGTCGCGACGATGTTCGCCCTGGGCATATGCCGTTTCGGGCGCCACGAAATGGCGCGGCGCGCCAACGCCTGGCCATATGACGAGCCATTCCGTTTGCATGGCCGTGGCGCGGATTGGTGGCGCACGTGCACAATTTCCGATTTACGCCGCATGCTGTGCGCCGTGGCCGATCCGTACATTGCCGGACAGCTGTATTCGCTGCAATGGAACAGGGATATGGATGATGCGCAATTGGCCGGCCAGGCGTTCAATCGGAATTTCGTTTATCTGCCCAGGTCCCGGGCACCGGCATTGATGGCTGGCTTCGACGCGAGCCTTTAGGCTGCGTCGCCCGCGGCATCTGCACTGCCCGGCGCACGCCGGGCACCTCCCGCTTTACCTCATTGCTTTAGTACGAAAGCAGCCAGGGCGCGCGCTTCCTCTGGTTTCAACTGGCCGAACGGCGGCATTGCGACCGGGCCCCATTTTCCGGCACTGCCGCCTTGAATGCTCGCGCTAGCCTTGTCCAGGGCGGAAGCATCGCCGCGGTATTTCCTGGCGATGTCTTTGTAGGCTGGGCCTACGACCTTGGCGTCGATGGCGTGGCAGCTAAGGCAGGCATTTGCCGCGAGCAGGGCTTTCACGTCCGGCGCCTTGGCATTACCGGCACCGGCGTCCGGCGTGCCGGGGCGGACCGGCGCCGCGCTGCGCAGTGCGGCCGGAAGTTCGCTTTCCTTGGCGCTGCCGTACGTCACGGCGAGGTAGGCGCCGACCTGGCGCACATCGTCTTCGCTGAGCGGCGCGCCGAACAGGTCGCGCATCTTGGCCGCCTCCTTGGTCCATTGCGCCAGCGTCATATGCGGCGCCTGGTATTCCATGTAATCGGCGGAATGGCAGGTGGCGCATTTTTGCAGCGCGATCTGATAGCCGGGCAAGGCCGATGGCTTCAGCTTGGCCGTCTCAGGCGGCAAGGTGATGGCGTGCGGCGCGGCCATGGCGAAGGTGGTGCTGGCCAGCAGGGCCAGGGCACCGAAAGCGTGGCTGAACTTCATTGAATTCCTCATCAGGCAAGAGTGATATGGTAGGACTCGATCGCGTGGCGGCGGTAACCGCCGGGATTCCAGTCGACCTGCATGGGCTGTACTTCGCCGCGCCGGTTGCTGGCGCGTACCATCAGTACCGCAGGGCCCTTGAGGGCGCCGAAGCTGACGGCCAAGCGCCACTCGCGGAAGGAGTAGCGGCCAAGGTTCTGGCCGAGGCTTGCAGCCCGCCAGCTGCGCCCGCCGTCGGTCGACACTTCCACTGTCTTCAGCCCACTGCCGTCGTCGAAGGCAATCCCTTTCAGTTCCACGGGGCGTCCGGCTGGCAGCACGGCGCCGGAAGCGAGGCTGGTGATGAAGCTGCGCACCGGCAGCCGGCCGATCGGCTTGGTGTGCCCGGCGGGAGCGCCCGGGGTGACGCAATGGCAGTCATTGTCGGGCAGGCGGTAAGCTTCAGTCATGAAGGCGGCATCGTGACCGCCGAACGCGGTATCGATGACTTCGATATCGGACAAGTGCTTGACCCAATAGGTGCCGAAATAGCCTGGCACGATCAGTTTGAGCGGATAGCCGTTCAGGAATGGCAAGTCTTCCCCGTTCATGCCCCAGGCCAGCATCACGTCCTCCTGCAGCGCCACGTCGATATCGAGCGCTTTTCTGAAGTCCGGCGTGCTTGGCAGGACCGGCTGATCCAGTCCGTTAAAGACCACTTGCCGGGCGCGGCCTTGCAGGCCCGCCTTTTCCAGCACGGTCTTGAGCGGGATGCCGACCCAGCGCGCGTTGCCCATGGCGCCGTTGCCGAGCTGTGCGCCCGCCACGCGTGGCGAAAGATAGCCGCGGCCGTTGCCGGAGCATTGGTTGACCGCGATCACTTCCGCGTGCGCACCGAGGTCTTTCAGCTGGTTCAGCGAAAGGCTGAGCGGCGTCTTCACCTTGCCCTTGATCTGCAGGCGGTAGGTTTGCGGGTCGACCGCGAGCGGAATATTGGCCAGGTGGTAACGCACGTAGAAGGCGTCATTTGGCGTGATCGGGCCATGATTGAAGACTTCGAACGGCGTCTCCAGGTGCGGCGGACGGGTGGTGACGCGCAGCAGGGGCCGTTTCTGGGGATAGGCGACAAGCGGGCGTGGCCCGGCCGCGAGCGCGACATCGTCGTTAGCCTGCGCCGTTTGTGCGGCAAAGCCCAGCAAGGGACTGGCTGCGGCCACGCCGACGGCGGCGCCCATGCCTTTGACAAATTGCCGGCGGCCTTTGGGGGCCGCGCTGTTGTGGTCGGTCATTGAACACTCCATTGGATTAAAAAAAGAAGCGCCAGGCGTGGCTGGCGCTTCGGATAGTGAGGCCGTGGGCCTCGTCAAGGCTTCATGACATCGCCGTCATAGAGCATCAGGTAATGCTGCTGGCCGCCAGGTTTGAACGGATGAAAGCCAATCTCCAGGAAGGCGGATACCAGGTTGGCAAATACCAGCACCGCAAACAGCGTCGACGCGACGCGAGTCCAGGATGCGCTGCAAGCCACCGTCCGCTTGCCCAGCCTGGGCGCGAGCGCCAGCATGCAAACGCAATACAGAACGGCTGCGGTCAGGGCGAGATAGCTGGCGGTGTACATGTGCAAGCCGAGGAAGGTGGTGCCGGTCGGCGGCGTGCCAGGCAGGACTTTGACGAACATATGCATCAAGGAAATGACGCTGCCGACCAGGGCTCCGAGCGCGGCTAGGACATAGTTGGCATTGCTTGCTTCCTCCTGCCTGACATTGAGCAGCAGTCCGCCGCCAAACAACAGGAAGCCGGCGCGCTCCAGATTGCAAAGCGAGCAGGGCAGTTCATCCATGAAAAGTTGAAAGTAAAAAGCGATGAGCAGCACCAGGCACACGCCCATTAGGGTCAGCGAGTCAATTAAACGGTTCAGTTTCATGATGGCTCCTTACCACGAGCTGAGCGTGCGGAATAGCGGCATATGATGGCTGCCATGGTAGACGCCCCAGATGACGATCATCAGGATCGACAGCAGCCACATGCACTGCGCCACAGTGCGCGCGTTCGGGCGCAGCGACAGCACGGTTGCTGCGCATAAGAAAATGAATGGGATAAATCCGATAAACACATTGACCTCCTTTTGAAGTAGAAGCGCAACCATCGTATGCCTGTGGCCGTGCGACGCGCTGGACGTTGCCAAATGTCGGACTGAATTACCAATGGGTAACGATTTATGCAGGTCAAGCGGGCAGACCGGCTTTGCTGTCCGGGATTGGTCCGGGAATTCTTGCGGGGCCGCCAGGCAATGCCGGGCACGGCATATAGTCTTCGGTCGGCGCGCCAAAGGCGGGCCCGAAAGGAGAATGTTATGAGCAAAACAAACGAGAACCAGCATGACAGGCGCATGGTGGCCGGCATGCTATTGATGGATTGCCTGTTCGCCGCAGCCTTGCTGTGCGTGCACTGGGCGACCACTGTTTCAACCTGAAGGAGGGCGAATCGCTTGACTATTTACCTCGACCCAATCCGCACCACGTCGCTCACCGATGAGGGCGATGAACTGGCGGTGTGGCAACCTGGTCACGTCATGACGCGCGAAACGTACGCGCGGGTTGTCGGCCAGGACCGTTCCGAACTGCCCGAACAGGGCACAGACTGCCCCGCCTGACTGCCGGGCGTCTGCAGCCCTCACCCGGCCAACAGGCGCAAAGCAGGCCGGAGGGTGGCGCGCAGGCGCGCTTCATCGCTGCCCCCGTCGGCGGTGAGGCGCACAATCAAACCGAACCGGCCAAGGCGGTCCAGCACCAGCTGGGCTTCGCCATGCCGCTCTGGCGCCTCGAACTGGCGCTGCATCAGCCGCTGCGCGTCGGCCAGGGTCATCTTCTTTTCCGCAAATGCGACACATAGCCGGCCGCCGCTCAAGGCCGACAAAATCAGCTCGCCACATCGATAGCAGTCATGACTGGGCTGGCCCAGCCTTAGGCTGGTCAGCAGGCTGTGGCACACCGGGGCGGCCAGGGGAAGGTCTCGGTCCATGACGGTGAGTGCCTGCCTGTCTCAAGGCAGTTCGACAACGGGAGAGCATTTCGTATATATCTTTTTTTGCAACGCATGGTTTTTTCCCGAATTAACAATCTATACTGAAACTTTATGGGGATTAACGTACTTGCAATTATGTAGTTACTCCGGCTTCGCTACCTGAAGGGTGCTGCCGACAGTCGCCGGCAAGCCTGCCTTCGTTTAACTGGAGAAGAAGATGCGCAACCCGACGCTCGTGGCGGAGAAGCCCGCCATCCTGGTAATTGAAGACAACACCAGCAATTTGTCGCTGCTGAACAACCTGCTCAAGGACCAGTATCGTGTCACGCTGGCCAATAGCGGGGCGCGTGGCTTGCGTGCACTGGAAATTCCGCCGCTGCCGGCCTTGATTCTGCTCGATGTCATGATGCCCGAGATGGATGGCTACGCCGTCCTGTCGCGCATCAAGGCCAATCCGCTGACGGCCGAGATTCCGGTGATTTTCCTGACCGCCAAGAGCGAGGCGGAAGAAGAGCAACGTGGCATCCGGGCGGGCGCGGTTGATTACATCACCAAGCCGATTTCTCCGGCCATCGTGCTGGCGCGGGTGGGCAAGGAGCTGATGGTGCGCCAGGCGCGCCGTACCCTGCAGCGCCACAACGATTGGCTGGAAGAGCAGGTGGCAGCGCGCACGCAGGAGGTGGAAAAGATGCGCGACGGCGTGATCTTCGCCATGGCCTGCCTGGCCGAGACGCGCGACAACGAAACAGGCAACCATATTAGGCGCACCCAGCACTATGTGGCGGCGCTGGCCAATGCGCTGCGCGAGCACCCGCGATTCCGCCGCGTGCTGACGGCGGAAAACATCGAGCTGCTTTACAAGTCGGCGCCGCTGCATGACATCGGCAAGGTGGGCGTGCCGGACCAGATCCTGCTCAAACCCGGCAAGCTGACCGAGGATGAATTCGAGATCATGAAGAAACATACCGATTACGGCCGCGATGCCGTGCAGGCGGTGGAAGAGTATCTCGGCAGCAGCAACGGCTTTCTGCTGTTTGCCCGCGAGATTGCGTACGGCCACCAGGAGAAATGGGATGGCACGGGCTACCCGCAAGGCTTGCGCGGCGACGCGATTCCGGTCTCGGCGCGCCTGATGGCGGTGGCGGACGTCTATGACGCGCTGATCAGCAAGCGGGTCTACAAACCAGCTTTCTCCCACGAGCAGTCGGTCGCCATCATGAGCGAGGGACGTGGCAGGCACTTCGACCCTGACGTGCTGGACGCCTTCTTGGCGATCCAGGACCAGTTCCGCGGCATTGCCGCCCGCTACGTGGACGAGGACTGAGGCGGCGGGGGCACTGGGCCGGCCAGCATGGCGTGGCCGATTTCCTCATCAATCTCGTGCAGCTCGTCGACCGCCATGCCTTCCAGTTCCTGGATGGCGCGGTACAGCAAGGCCACAGCGCGCAAGGTGTGCGATGGAATGTGGCTGCCCACCCGGCCGGTGGCGTACAGCTGGCGCGCCAAGCCGGGGTATTTGATGATGGGGACGTGTCGCTGGCGCGCCAGCGCGCGCAGCTGGTCGGCTTCCCCGTCGCGCCCCTTGTCGACGATGCGCGGCAAGCCGTCGCGCTCGGCGCTGTAGGCCAGCGCCACCGCAATGTGCTCGGGGTTGACCACCACGGCGTCGGCCTCCGGTGCGCGCGGGCTGCGCCGCTCTTCCATCACGTTCTGTTTGGCAATCCCCTTGCGCTGGCCCTTGGTATGCGGGTCGCCCTCGGATTCTTTATGATCGCGCTTGACCTCGCTGATATCCATCATCATGCTGCGGTAGTTCATATAACGCTGCAGGGCCAGGTCGGCCAGCACCAGCACCAGCAACACACCCAGGCAATGGTGAGTGACGGTACGCATGGCCGCCATTGCCGCCAGCCAGCCTTGTTGCGGCGTCAGTACGTACAACTGGGCCAGGCCGGGCAACTGGTCGCGCAGGCAGCCGTAGCCGGTCGCGAGCAGCACGCTCATCTTGAGTGGCCCCAGCAGCGCCATCAGGAATTTCTTCGGCGCCACCAGCTGTTTCAGGTTGCTGCCGATGTCGAAGCGCTGCGTGCCTTTCTCCAGCGCTTTGGGTGCGATATTGAAACCGGTCTGCGATAGAACGGAAAGCGCGGATACTAGGGCCGCGACGCCGGCCATGCACAGCATGATCAGTACGGCGGCGCTGAAGGCGGACCAGGCACTGTCGAGCGGCACCCGGCCGGGGCGCGCAATGGCGGCCAGCGCCTGCAGCATATCGTTCTGCAGCAGGGTGCGCCATGCCGGCTCGGCGGCCAGCACGGCCTCGGTCCCGATGGTCCACAGCAGCAGCTTGGACAGTTCCTGGCTCAAGCCGAATTCGCCATGCTCGCGTGCGTGGCGCTTGCGCTGTTCGCTGGGCGGGTGGGTTTTGTCGCTCATGGGCGCAGGGCCTGCAGCACGGCGTCGCCCCACCATTCGCCGGCGTGGGTGGCGATAAAGGGCAGCAGGGCCGGGAAGCACATCATCAGCATCCACAGCGCCAGCATGGCTTTGACCGGCATGGCGACCTGGTAGACATCCAGCCCCTGCAGCACGCTGCTGCCGATCGCCAGCACATATTCGGCCAGCATGGTCACCAGCAATACCGGTGCGCTGTACAACATGGCGTCGGCCATCAAGCGCGTCAATGCCGCCAGCATTGCTTGATGCGCGGCCGGCGCATGCAGCGGCGCCAGCGTGAGGGCCGGCCACAGCTGGTAACTGTCGGCCATCACATCAAACAGGCGCAGGAACAGGCCTGTTTCAATCAGATAGACCAGCAAAGCCCGTTCGCACAGCTCGCCGAGGATCGAAGAATCGGCCTGCAGGGATGGGTTGATCTGTTGCGCCGCATTGGTGCCGCGCTGGTTGTCGATCAGCGTACCGGCTGCGCGCATGGCCCAGAACGGTACGGCGAGCAGGCAGCCTAGCAACACGCCCAGTAGCACTTCCTTCAGGGCCAGCGCGCCGCCCTGCAAAAAAGTCAGCGGCTGATGCTGCAGCAAAGGCCACAGCAGTTGCGCCTGCGGCAGCGAGAGCGCCAGGCAGAAGGCGCTGCGTTCGAGCCCGGCCATATGCTGCCGTCCCAGCGCCGGCAGCACCAGGGCGCAGCCCAGCATGCGCGGCATGGCCAGCGCCAGGCAGCTGACCGGCAGCAGAAAGTTCGGCAGCGGCGCGGCAGCCATGTGGGGTTAAACGGCGCCTGCGCGCCGCTCGGCCCGCGCGATGCGCCGTTCCATGTAGGCACGCCATTCTGGATCGTCGAAGCGTACGCCATAGATCATCACGTCGTCAACGCGGTCGCCATAGCAGGCTGCACGCGGCAGGCAGCCCCATAAACTCATGCGGAATGCGCGGGCGACCATCAGGCTTTTGCGGTTGCCGCCGAGGATCCAGCAAGAAACGGCTTCGTAGCCATGGCGCGGCGCTTCGCGGTAGACTTCGGCGATCATCTTCATCGGCAAGGATTGTCCCTGCATGTCGTGCCGCACATAGATCGACAGGTCGCCGGTACGGTGGCAGACTTCCCGGCCCCAGACGATGGCGCGCAGCAAGGCCCAGGCGACAGGCTGGCCATCGTGCTCAATCACCCAATTCAGCCAGCCGTTGCGGCGCGATTCACGCAACAAATGGCCGACGTTGGCCGCATTGCTCTTGTTCAAGGTCGGCGAATGTCCGCCGCCGTTTACGGTTTCGTTATAGATGGCAGCGATCGCTTCGGCGTCCGTTTGCAGCGCTGTGCGCCAAACGAATGATCTATTCTGTTTCAAGCTTGTGTTCCTCAACGGTGACAGGGAGAGTCGTTGCGCAATGCCAGGCGCGGACGATATGGCGCGCGGTGGCGACGTCGATCGCGGCCGGCGCCGCTCGCGGCGTCTGGCCGGCGCTGACGCCGCATGGCAGGCGCAGGCGCAGGCGTTGCCAAAGGCCAGGCGCCAAGGCTTCGCAGGCCTGCTGTAGCTGCTGCCCGCCAATGTGCATCAGGGCCGCGGCGTCAGCCGGTGGCGCGAGATCCGGTTCCAGCGGCGCCAGCGGCCGCACGCGCGCCAGCCGCAATGCGGTGCGCCACTCCAGCGCACTGCCGGCATGGGCCAGGGGCTCGGTCAAGCCGCTCCGTGTAAAACCGGGCGTGCCAGCCCACCCGGCCATGCCCAGGAAGAGTTGCACCGCCGGCAGTTGTGCAGCCTGCCACGCGGCTGCAGGCAAGGAGCGCAGGGCGGGCGCGGCGGGCGGCGCCAGCAGCGGCAAATCATAGTGCAGGCAAAACAGCCGATAGGACAGGTGTTCCGAGGCCCCGCCTTGGCGTTCCAGGGCGATCCAGGGCGCGCCATCCGTCGCCTGCTCGCGCCAGCTGGGATCGGCCCCACGCCAGGGCGCGAACCACAGCGTGCGCCAGGCGGCATCAAGCGCCTCGGAATCACATCGGGCCGTCGTCATCATGCTCGACCGTGTTCGTGACCTGCCGGCGGCGCCAGGCCCAGACGGCCGTGCTGCCGAGCGCCAGCAGCGCGGCACCGCAAACGCCCAGCCATGCGAAGCGGTGATCGTCCGGCGGTGGGGGGGACGGCGTCGCCTGTTCGGCCGCGACAAATACCACTGACACGCTGTGGGCTGGGGACGGGGCGTCCGCCAGTCCGGGGATGCTGGCCAGTACCAGTTGCCGGATGCGGCTCTCGTAGGCGACCGGATCCCAGCCCGGACGGAATTTGATCAACACGGCGCATGAGGACGGCAGCACCGGTTCTCCCGCCACGATGCGTTCAGGCAGCACCGGGTGGACGCGGGCCAGCACCACACCGTCGATTTGCGACAGGGTATTTTCCAGCTCCGCCGCCAGCACCGACAGATAGCGCGCGCGCTCTTCGGTCGGGGTGGAGATCATGCCGTCCTTCTTGAACACCTCGCCCATCCGGGCAAAGCTGTCGCGCGGCAAGCCGCGCTCGTGCAGCAGGGCGACTGCCGTGGCCAGTTCGGCTTCGCCGACACTGACGACGAAACCTTGCTTGGCACTGCTTTTGTCGGCGCTGATGCCATGGTCGCGCAGGACGGCGACGATCTCGTTGGCGTCGCCTTCGGGCAGGCCGGTGTACAGCTGGAGCGGGTGTGAGCATGCGGCCAGCATCAGGCAAGCGCATAGCAATGCCGCGCGCCAGCGGCGCAGGGGAGCGGACATCGGCGGCCTAACTCAATTTGGTCAGCTGGTCCACCGCGCTCACAGTCTTGCCCACCACCTTGGCAATCAGGTCGTTCTGTACACCTTGATCGACCAGTTCATTGGTGATTTTCACGATGCTGGCGGGGTCGCGTGTGGTTTGAACCTGCTCGATCTGTCGCGCCAGGCTACGCCGGTTCCGGCCCAATGCGTCTGTCAGCTCTTGCAATGCGCTGCCGGTGCGGCCCGGCTTGAGCACGGACCCAGGCAGAGGGGCCTGCAAGGCTTGGCGAAACACATCGACGTCGCGTGCGGCTGCGCTGTCAGCGCCCGCCGCGCGAAGCGTGGCGGCACGTGCCGCAGCCACGCGCCCAAGCATGGCCGGCGCGCTCATCGTGGCGCCTCCAGCAGCTCCTGTTCCGGCAGCAGTTCCTCCAGATCGATCATGACCAGCATCTTGGCCGTTTCGATCAATGCGCGGCTCAGCGGGGTAGTGGCCGGCAATTCGTCGAACGCCTCGGCCAGGAAGCGCAGCAGGTCCTGGCGTTCCATCAAGCCCTCCAGCACGCACTGCTTGTAGACGGTGATCGCCTGGCCGTATGCAGTGGCCTCTTCCTGATCGGCGTTCGGTCCTGCCTGGGCCATCGCTGCCGGGTCGGCGGGAAAATCGGCGATCTCCAGTTCGCGTGCGCGCGCCAGCATGTCGACCAGGCTGGTTTGTACATTCAGTGAGAGCTGGGCAGTACGGATGGTACTGGACAGCATGCCTAACGCTTTGTCGGCGGTATGGCGATCTGCGCCCTGCGCTACGGTGCCGTGCTGAATGAACTCGCTCCAGCGGCCGCCATCTTGCGGCGCGGCAAAGGTGCAGGGATAGTCGTCCATGAGCCGTGCGATGCATGCGCGTTGTTGTGCCAAGCGCGGAGTGATATCAAGTTTGATTGCTTCGGACATTGCTTATCCTTGAAAAAAAGCCAGTGCGTCGGCGCAAACGCACTGGCAAAAAATGTTAGAACGGCATTTGCAACATGCGCTGGGTACCGCACATGGCATACTGGGCCAGGCCTCCCAGGAAGCCGCCGCGGAAGCCGTCGCTCATGCCCTGGAACATGGAACCGAAATTGCGCAGCATATTGCCAATGCCGTAACCCATGTTGTACTGGGGGCCGCCGAAGCCGAAGGGGCCGCCGCCGAACGGCATGCCGCCGCCGAATGGCATGCCGCCACCCGGGTTTTCATTGATATGGACGCTGCGGTCAATATAGACTGGCCGGGTATCGATAGGAGTAGCCATACTTTTCCTTTCCTTGGTTGATTTAGAAACTACAGTCGGATTGAAGTGAGAAAGCCGTAGACAGCGGTAGTCTGCTCGAGGCCGTTCTTCAAACGCGCGTTTTCCGTTTGGTACCGCATTTGTTGCCGGGCCAATTGATAAGCTTGAATCTGTGAGCTGATCGATTCGCTATTGGTCAAATCCTTTTCGTAATCCACGAAAGGATTGCTGCCGGGGGCGCTAATGTCAGGCATTTGATTCTCCTGTTGTTAAAGGGGGGGGCGGCACAGTATGCCGCTTCCTCGTTAGTGCAAGGCGAAGAATGCACGGTTCGCTCTTTCGGTCTGATCAGAACGAGTTGCCAAGATTCAGACCGACCGCGTTGAGCACCTGGTGTGCGACGTTGGCAAGCGGGTTGCCAGACTGCGCAGGAGCGTTTTTTGCACCGGACGAGGCGCCGCCGCCAAGCACGCCGCCGATGACTTTTGGGATAATGCCAAGGATACCGCCGAGTAGTTGCATAAAGTTCTCCTTTAAATGCCGGCGTATGCCGGCGTGGTTGAAATGGCGATGTGAGCCGCCTATGAGCCAGGCAAGCCGTGGTAGCCCAAGCTGGCCACCGCCTGCATTGCCTGGTTGGTGAGCGTGAACAGTTCGAGTCCCATCCAGCGCCCGCTGATTGCCAGAGTTAAACCCACGGCAAGCAATTTGAATGAAAACGGCAAGGCCTGGTCTTGAATCGACAACAGCGTCTGCACCAGCGACAGCACTACACCGACCAGTACCGCCACCGCCAGGGGCGGTCCGGATAGCCAAAGTACGAGCAGCATGCCGCGCTGGAATAACGCAATTGTTTCGACCATATCCTTTCTCCTATGTGTAAGACAGCATCAATCCTTCCGCCAGCTTGCTCCAGCCGTCGACCATGACGAACAGCAGCATCTTCAGCGGCAAAGACACCACCATCGGCGACACCATCTGCATGCCAAGCGCCAGCAGGACATTCGACAGCAGCAGGTCGATCACCACAAAAGGCACATACAGCACAAAACCAACCTGGAAAGCCACTGTCAGCTCCGAGATGACGAATGCCGGAATCACAACGGCGTAATCGCGGTCGCTGGCCTCGTTGGCCAGGGTGGTGCCGCGCCACTGGCGCTGCGCCAACGCCAGGAAATGGCTGCGCGTTTCGGGGGCGGTGTGCTGGATCATGAAGCTGCGCAGCGGCTCGCCCGCGCGCGCCATCTCGCCAAGCGACAGGCCCGCGGTCCGTTCAGTCACAGTGCCGCCTTGCCCGGGCAAGCGTGCCGCCGCGTCATGAAACACCGGCGCCATCACCATCAGGCTGATCGCCAGCGCCACACCATAGATGGCGATGCTGGGCGGCACCTGTTGCACGCCGATGGCGTTTCGCACAATGACCAGCACCATTGAAACCTTGAGAAAGCAGGTGGTGCAAATTAACAATAGCGGAAGCAGCGACAGCGCCGCCAGGAAGAGGGCGATGCCGATCGGGTCGACGTTGCTAATGCTCACGCGCCGCCTTCCAGCTTGATGATTTCGACCGCGAGCGTGCCGTCAACCTCGATCAGTTCGCCGGAGCCGATGCGGCGGCCGTTAGCGACGATGTCGACTGCCGGGCGCGCCGGCATTGACAACTCGATGACGGCGCCGGACGCCAGGCTGCGCAGCTCGTTGACAGTGAAGTTCGCATGTCCAGCGACGAAGTCGACCCGGATCGGTAAGTCGTCCAGAGCAACCGGCGCGTCGGCGCCATCGATTTCGCTTTCCCATTCCGTGCTGTCGTGTTCCATGCTTGCGCTTCTCCAAGAGTCAAAGTAGAGGGTGCCGTCGCTTGCCGTGTAAGCGATCAGCGCGTGCCGGCCGAGCTTGATGCGCACGCGGTTGTCTGAACCGTAGTACTGCATCGCAATGCGCACGGCATCGCCGGGCCGCAGGGTACGTAGCGTGCGTGCCGTAAGGTGTGAGGTGCCCAGCCACAGCCGCCCGTGGCACGGCAGGGCATCGACGGCGGGGCAAGCCGGCGGTGCGCCGGCTTGCCAGCCGTCGCAGTGCAGCCATGGCAGCGCACTGGCTGCCGGGCAGCGCAGCGCAGCGCTATGGCGAAAACCATTGCTACCGCAAAGGGTAAGCAGCAAGTGGACGTCGTCGGATGCTGCGGCAACGGGCTGTGTACTGCACGTAGCGTCGCCGCCGAGCGCTTGACGCAGGTCGTCATCGACCATGCCCCAGGCAAGCTGCAGCATGTCATGCATTACCGCAGCCGGCCAAGCGGGATCGAGCGCAATTCCGCTCGCAATCTGCAGCAGGGTGAATTCCTCTATCTGCAATTCACCGTGTGCATTGCGTAGCGCAAAGCCTGCCTCAACTGCGCCTGCCGCGGGCAACGCGGAACGACGCAACTCGAAACATTGCCATGGTCCTTGCGTTGCCTTCCAGATCAACCCGCTTGCCAGCCTGCGTGCCAGCTGCGCTTGCGCGGCGGGCATGCTGCGCAACGAGACGCGGCGGGCAGGGTGGCTGGATGGTGTGGTGTTGGCTGGCATTGGCGACCTTTCGGCATAGCGCCCCTAGGGCTTGGGCTGTAGTGGCACGCCGCCAGCGAACGGTTCGCCAAAAAAAATACTGAACCGGCACCGCGGGCCAGCGCACTAAGCAGGCATGAATGATGAGTTGAATCCAGCTTTACTGATGCCGGTTGTGCGTCGTTTGCGGCTTGCTCCCGGTATGCCGCGCACGCCGGACGACGTGGTCCTGCCGCGCGAGCAGCTCGCCACCTGGCAGGAAGGCATGGAGCTGCTGCAATCCATGCGTGCGGCAGGGCAGGAAGAGGTCGAGGCAATGCGCCTCGCGGCGCAGGTCGAAGCCGAGGCAATCCGCGCGGCGGCCTACGACGATGCGGATGCCGTGCGCGCCGCGGCAGCCGACGATGCCCTGGCGCTGAAGCAGGAAGCCAGCCAGATGGTGTGGCGCGAAGCGCATGCTTTGCTGGAAGAGTTGCGGGGCCAGCGTGCGGCGTTGCAAACGGAGGCGGGACGTATGCTGGCACGACTGGCGCGGACGGCATTGCGGCGCCTGTTGCTTGAAGTGCCGCCAGGCTGGCCGGCGGTGTCCAGTGTGCGCCTTGTGTTGCGCGAATGGCGTGCGGCAGCTGGCACAAGCCAGGCGGTGCTGCGAGTGCATGCGCAAGACTATGACAGCTTGCCGGCGGAACTGCGCAGCGGTGACGCCTGGCAGTCCGTGGCCGATGCCTCGGTGGCGTCTGGGACATGCGTACTGACCGCTGGCGGGAGTGAACTGTCAGCCAATTTTTCCGCCAGCGTGAGCAGTCTCGTGGCAGCACTGGGCCGGCATGCGGGCGATATTTCGGAGGAAGCGCAATGAGTTACAACAATCCCTTGAGCCGTTTTGTCAGCGGCTTCGGCAACACCCTGCAGAATTTTGACAAAGCCATGAACGACCTCAGTCCTAGCGATCCGGCGCAACAGAAAGCTTACGTCGCGGCCTTTCAGGAAGTGCAAATGGCAGTGTGGGCTGCCAAAGTCGCCACCCAACGGCGCCATAGCTTGCTCTCGAAAATCATGACGGAGATCCGATGACGGATGGCCTGCCGACGCCAGTGACGGCTGGCATGGAGATGGAGGCGCTGCACGCCGCGGCTGTCGCCAGCCTGGCCAGTCTGGAGCAAACCGGATCGGCTGAAATCGCGCTGCCGGGACGCACGCTGCAGCTTTCGCTGCACGAGGACTCCGCATGGCTAACAGGTGAACTGGCGCTGGCGCAGCCACTGGACGATGTGCTGTTTGCGCGTTTATGTGCCATGGCGCTGCCGGCCAGCGCGCATCATGCTGCCAGCCTCAGCTATAGCCATGCGGCTGCCGCATTGCGCTTCGTGCGTCGCCTGCCGGCACGGGACAGGGCTTCCCTGCTGGACGAAATCGAGGCGATGCTGAACCAGATCGACGCCTGGCTGCTTTTGCTCACATCGGCCCCAGCAGGAGGGCGAGCATGCTGAGACCGTTGGGCCAATTGGCTGCAGGCGCGGCACTGCTGCTGGCGCTGGGCGTGTCCGTCACGCCTTGTTCCGCTGCCATGCCCGCTTCCTGGAACGATACGCTGTACAGCTATCGCGGCGAAGCATCGACCCTGGGCGAGCGCCTGCAAGCGTTTGCCCGCACCATGGGCTTGCGTCTGAGTCTGCGGGATGGCGCCCTGACCCGCGCGCCGGTGCCGTTCGATCCACATGCGGCTCAGGCCAGCGTCTACCTGGACCGCCTGGCGGCGGCGCAGCGCTTCCAGTGGTTCGTCTATCACGGAGTGCTGTATGTGTCGGCTGCGGATGCACAGGTGACCGAGCGTGTCAGTTTGGCCGGCCTTGATAGCGCGGGCGCGCGCCAGGCCTTGGAGGGCCTCGGTCTGTTTGAGTCCAAGTTCGGATGGGGAGGTGGTGACGATAGCAACAGCACGGTAATTGTCGCCGGTCCGCCAGACTATGTCCGCCTGCTAAAGAGCGTTCTGGAGCATAAGGACGAGAACAAGGAGACGCCGCAGCCCATGCTGTTCCGCCTGAAATACGCACTTGCGGCCGATCATCAAACCACTGTACGCGAGCAGCTCTTGATTCAGCCGGGTGTGGCAACGCTGCTCAGCCAGATGGTGGCGGGGCGACGTCCCGAGCCCTTTGGCGGGCCGGGACCGATCGCCCTGGCACGTGCGGCGCAACGCAACGAACCGGTGCCGCCAGGCGCGCCTCCGGCCGCGCCGGTACCTGCGACCGTCGAAGCTTATGCGCCCTTGAATGCCGTGCTGGTACGCGACCTGCCCGAACGGCGCGCCATGTACCAGGACTTGATCATGGCACTGGATGTGCCGGTCGAGCAGGTGGAAATCCTGGTGACCATCGTCGACGCCAAGCGCGGCACGCTGCGCGATTGGTCGGCCGGCCTGTCGCTGCAGGGCGGAAAGATGGGGGGCCGGTTTTCTCACGCTGGCGGCGATGCTGAGCAAGGTGGCGCCAATCTTGTGTTGTGGTCGCTCGGCAAGCTGAATCTGGAAATGCGTGCACTGGAATCGGAAGGCGCGCTGCGCGTGGTGTCGCGTCCCTCGCTGCTCACGCTCGACAATGTCGATGCTGTGCTGGACATGAGCCAGTCGGCTTACGTCAAGCTGCTGGGCGAGCGCACTGCCGACTTGAAGAGCTTGACCGCCGGCACCTTGCTGAAGGTGACCCCGCGCGTGATTGCCGATGCAGCCGACCCCACCATCCATCTGCTGGTGGACATCGAGGACGGCAGGCTGATCACGGCAGGCGACGGTAGCAGCAGTGCGACGACCGAGCGCAATAGTATCAGCACCCAAGCCCTGGTGCACCCGGGCCAGGCCCTGGTGGTCGGGGGCTACCGCCGCGAACAAACGCAAAACGGACAGGAGCGCGTTCCCGTGTTGAGCAAGATTCCACTGCTGGGGCGCTTGTTCTCGGCCGACAGCGATAAGAAGGATGAGCTGGAGCGCCTGTTCATTCTAACGGCGCGCGTCGTGGGACACGACGCGGCAGCGGACGCTACCTTGCCTGTACCAAGCGCCTCCCATTCAGACAAAGGCTAAGCGATGGCAGAAGCGATTTCACGTGGTGCGTTCCCCACCTACGTCCCGCGCGAGCAAGCAAAGGCGGATGGCCCGAGCCAGGGAGGGTATTCGCAGCAAGGCCTGGTCAACGCCATGGAAGAACTGACCTTCCAGGTCAGCGAAGTGGTGGAAGCGACCCAGCTCGCGCTGGAGCAGCGCTTCGATGTGGACATGCACGCCCTGCATGACGAAGAAGAGGCGTCAGTGGAGGAAGTGTGCGCCGTGCTGCGTCTGTTGGAGGGACGCGACCTGTTCGATCAGCTGCGCGGCCGTGCGCGCCTGTTCGCCAAGGCCTTCAGCGAAGGGCGGCGCGAGGCGATGGATTACCTGACCGATGGCCTGCAGCCGCAGCACCGCTGGGCGGTGCTGCGCCTTGCCACCCGGGCCATGGCCGACGAATCGGCCAACCGGCTTAATGCCGAGGCCCATGCGCTGGCCATGCAGTATCCGGCGCCGCTGAACAGTATTTTCCGCGCCTTGCCGGCGATGCGCGCCGCGCCGCCCCCCGCGCCAACGTCGCCATTGCCTGGCGTGGAGCGCCACTACTGCGAGCTGCTGGCCAGCAAGCCGACGGTGCGCACCGTGCTCGATGTGCTGGCCGAAGTGGGCGGAACCACCGATGCGACCAAGACGTTGAACGCCATGCAAAGTGCCTGGGCTGGGCAAGTGGGACGGTTGGAGCAGATCGCCGTGTTCATCATTGTCAGCCGCCTGGCAGGGGCGGTGCGCACCATGGTCGAACACGGGAGGGCGCTACAGCGCTACCCGGGGGCCGTGGCAGGCGATGCCGTGCTGCCGTTCAAACATGCGCGGGCCATGATCGACATCGCCAATTCTTCGGTGCCGGCCGGCATGCTGGACAAGCTGGCCGCCGCCGTGCTGGGACAATCGGCGCCGCGCAAACGGCGCCAGGCCTTGTTCAGTTATTTGTACGGGCAAGCGCTGCGCTGGCCGGACCTGGTGTGGACGACACCCGACAGCAAGCCGCTTGTGCTGCAGCAGCTGGTACGCAAGCAATCGAATTGAGACGGGGGCTCCGGAGCGAAGGTGAGCTGGTCCTAGTCGCCATCGCGCCGGTGTGAACCCGTCTTAGAAAGTGGCGTCGCAGTTTCGCTCTCGGACTACGCGCCGCTAGGATGCACCTCGCATCACGCAGCCGGACTAACCGGTCCGGTTTTTAAATCTACTTTCATTTGAAAGGCATTACATGAAACACTCCAAAGCAAACCTGATCGTTGGCGCACTGCTGGCCGCTGCTTCCATCGTGCCGGCTGTATCGCACGCAGCGGATGGCACCATCACCTTCACCGGCAAGGTGCTGGCTCAATCTTGCAAGGTCAACACTGGTAAGGGCGATCTCACTGTAGCGCTGCCATCTGCTGTCGCTGGGTCGCTGGCTACGGCAGGCCAGCGCGCCGGCCGTGTTCCATTCACGCTGAGCCTGACCGAGTGTGACGACCAAGCGGGCAAGGTAAGCGCGCTCTTCGTGCCTGGTGCGCTGGATGCCAATTCCGGCAAGCTGAAAAACAACCTGACGGGTAAGGACGCCGCTACCAACGTCGGCATTGCGCTGCTGAACAGTGACGGTAAGGACATGAATCTGGCTGCCGTTACCCCGGCGGACCAAGGTTCGAGCGCTGCTACCGTGTCCGGCAAGAAGGCCGAACTGAAGTACTTCGCCGAGTACGCTGCGCTGGGCGCGGCGACCCCCGGTGCCGTGACTTCCACTGCGACTTACACCATCCAGTACCTGTGATGCATTAAGTAAGCAGGGCGTCGATGGCTTGGCTGGGCATCGGCGCCTTTTTCAGCACGTATTTCAATTTGACCAAGATCGGAATCGCGATATGTTAGTACGACCTTCTTTCTTTTCGATGCTGCTGGCGGTGGGTATGGTGATCAGTGCCGGCACGGCCAACGCCAACATTATCATTTCCGGCACCCGTGTTATCTATCCGGCCGACGAGCGCGAAGTCACGGTTAAGCTGAGTAATGAAGGCAAGACTCCGGTGCTGGCCCAAGTGTGGCTGGACGACGGCGATGCCTCCGCTACGCCGGGCTCGGCCAAAGTGCCTTTTGCTCTGACGCCACCCTTGTCCCGCATAGATCCGCGTAAGGGACAGCACCTGCGCCTGATGTACACGCATGACGCGCTGCCGAAGGATAAGGAATCCCTATTCTGGCTCAACGTTCTGGAAGTGCCGCCGCGCGCCGAAAAAGGGGAACGTCCGCAGAATATGCTGCAGCTGGCTATTCGCAGCCGTATCAAAGTATTTTTCCGTCCCGCGGGCCTGCCGGGAGACCCGCGTGACGCCGCGGCCAAAGTGCACTGGGCCTGGAGAAAGGCCGAGTCAGGGAACTACGTCCTGACCGCAACCAATCCCACTCCTTACCACGTTACGTTCAGCAAGCTGACTGCGAGCGCCGGCAATGCCAGCTATGAAAGCGAGGCGGGCGGTATGGTGGCGCCCGGTGCGACCCAGGAATTTCCGGTCGGGCACCTGAGCGCTGCGCCAGCCGGTGCGCTCAAGGTCAAGTACACCTTCCTCAACGACTACGGCGGCGGCTCTAACGGCGACGTTGCCGCGCCCTGAACAGCATTTCCCGCTTGCAGTAGCGCGGCAGCTCCGCGCCCCCTTAACTTAACGAATCATCACTATGAGTTATCACCAACCACCCTCCGGGTGCGGACGCGACCGTCTTGTGTTGCGCCGCATCTGTGCGGCAATGCTGGGCGTTTTTTCTGTCCATCTGTGCCTGCCAGCCAGTGCCGAAAGCAGTTCGGAGTCGATGCAATTCAATGAGCAATTTCTGATGGGCGGTGGCGGCGGTGCCGTCGACCTGTCGCGCTTTGCGCGCGGCAACCCGGTGACCCCGGGAGATTACCTGGTTGACCTTATCGTCAACGGCGAATGGCGCGGACGCACTTCAGTACGCTTTGTTGCCAGCCCCGGTGTCGCGAATGCTAGTGCTTGTCTTGACAAGGCGCTGATCGGCCGCCTTGGTCTCGATTACGCTATTCTGTCCAGCAGGAGCCGCGCCGAGCTGGCGCAAGCGCAGGCGGGCCAGTGCGCTGCGCTGGGCCGACTCGTCCCGGCTGCCACCGAGCACTTCGACACGGGCGAACTGCGCCTGGAGTTGAACCTGCCGCAGGCGGCGTTGCTGAAACAGCCACGCGGTTACGTCAGCCCCGAGCTGTGGGATGCCGGCGTAACGTCGGCTACGCTGGCATATGATTTCAACACCTTCCACAGCGGCCGCGACACCAGCGACTACCTGGGCTTGCGCGCCGGCTTGAATATCGGCGACTGGCACCTGCGCCATAACTCATCGATGATGCGCGACAACAAGGGGCGGCGCAGTTTCGACAATATCTCCACTTACGTTCAGCGTGATCTGCCGTCGCTGCAGAGCCAGCTGCGCGTGGGCGACGCCTTCACCGATGGCGCCGTGTTCGATAGCATTGGCATCCGAGGCCTGACCGTGGCGACCGACGACAATATGCTGCCCGATTCGCTGCGCGGCTATGCACCGCTGATCCAGGGGGTGGCGCGTACGAATGCGCGCGTCACGGTGACCCAGAACGGCATGACGCTGCTGGAAACCACCGTGGCCCCCGGCCCATTCAAGATCAGTGACCTGTACGCCACCGGTTATGGCGGCAATCTGCTGGTGACGGTGACGGAGGCAGACGGCAGCCAGCATAGCTCGGTGGTGCCGTTTGCCTCGGTCGCGCAACTGCTGCGGCCAGGCACCATGCGTTACAGCGTATCGGCTGGGCGCTTGCGGGATGGCCGCTTGAACAATGGCGATGCCTTGTTGCAGGGTACCTTGCAGCGTGGCCTGAACAATATGGTAACCGCCTATGGCGGTGTGACCGCCACCCAGCACTATTGGGCTGTGACGGGGGGCGCCGCCTTCAATACTTCGCTGGGCGCTTTGTCCGCCGACCTGACCCAGGCGCGCGCGGAGTTCGCGCATACCGCGCCGGCCACGGGGCAGAGTCTGCGTCTGCGTTACAGCAAGCGCATGGCCTCGACCGGTACCAACTTCAGCCTGGCGGCCCTGCGCTATTCCTCGCGCGGCTATTGGAACTTGAGCGATACGGCGCTGGTGCGCGATTACCAGGCTCGCGGCTGGGAATCGCTGAGCATCGATCGCCCACGTGAACAATTGCAGTTGATGCTGAGTCAAGAGTTCGGGGAAGGCGGCGGCGTGCTGTCGCTGTCCGGTGTCGCTGGCCGCTATTGGAACCGGCCAGGGGCGGGGACCGATTTCACTTTGCGCTACAACAACTCTCTGACCGCGTTGGGCACCAATGTCAGTTACGACATTTCAGCCGGCCGCCAGCGCGACATGCTGAGCGGGCAGATGGATAATCGCATTGCCCTGCGCCTGTCGGTGCCGTTCGGCCGTGGCACACAGGCGCCGATGATGTCGCTGAGCGCCACCCACGATCGCGGCGGCACCAGCCAACTTGCCGAGCTGAGCGGAAGCTATGGTGAAGACAATGCCCTCAGTTACGGCGTGCGGGCTGGGCACGGACAGGATGCCGATTTCGGCGCCAATGTCTCTTACCGGACGCAATTTGCAGCGCTGCGTGCCACCGGCAGCCGCAGCCAGGGCTATTCGCAATGGTCGGGCGGAGTATCCGGCGGCGTGGTGGTGCACCCTGGCGGCGTGACGCTGGCGAACGATCTGGGCGATACAGTCGCCGTATTGGAAGCGAAGTCGGCCAAAGGGGCCAGCGTCTTCAATGCGCCAGGTGTGAAGGTCGACGGACGAGGTTATGCGGTGGTGCCGTACATGACGCCATATCGCATGAACAATGTCGAAATCGATCCCAAAGGCGCGGCAAGCAATGTTGACTTTACGAGCACCAGCGCACAAGTGGCGCCACGTGCCAATTCGGTGGTGATGGTGCGCTTTGGTACCGTGACCGGACGTGCCGCGCTTCTCACATTGACCGGCGCCGATGGTGCTCCATTGCCGTTCGGTTCGACTGTCCGCGACGCTCAAGGTGTCGAGGTTGGCGTTGTCGGACAGGGGGGGCAGCTGTACGTGCGTGGAATCGAGGATAGAGGCCACCTTTACGCGGATTGGGGTGATGGAGCAGCACAGCGTTGCGACTTCGACTATCACTTGCAGCAGCAAGCGGGAGCGGCGAGCCCATTTTCCCGTAGCAGTGCAGTCTGTGTGGCGCAGCACCGGACGGCGGATGAATCCAGTGTCAAGCAAGGTCCGACAGGGCCGGGCGCGCTGACCGAATCTGCTTCAAATGCCGCATCGGGTTCGCCATGAAGAAATTTCCGGTGTCGCGTGGAAGCCATTTCAACGCCATCTGTCTGCATCGCGGCCGCGTTTCTCGTCTGGCCCGATTATGCGCCAGCGCACGTAAAGCAGGCACTTGCAATGGGCCTGCTGCCCACCACTACCTGACTTCCCATCGGCGTGTCGCGCTGACGTTCATCCACCCAGACATATCATCAGTTCAGGAGAACCATAATGTTTTTAGTGAAACTTCCTGCCATGTGGCGCAGGTTTGCCGTTGGTCTTGGCCTCGTGGTCGCCAGCTTTTCCGCGCACGCGACGTGCACGCTTATCAGTCCCCCGATGCAGCCTCTCAATAAGCTGATGTTGCCAGCTTTCGGTACTGACGACGACTCATTTGGTAGCTCGACAAGTTACCCCATGAAGCTTAGCTTTCACTGTGATAAAACCACGCTGGGCGTACAAGTCTATTATCAGATTCCTTTTGAATCAACGGATGGGGGCTGGGCATGGAAGACGGGAATCCCGGGCATTGGCATGATATTGCGTGACAGCGAGGGCAATATCGTTCGGGAGCGCAAAGGCTTGCTGTTCGACACGAGCACCATCATAGATGAGGGGGGCAAGAATTTCGATAAGACGTTTTCGATTCAGCTGACCCGATGGGCTCTTGGGGCGACCTCGGTGGTGGGGGATGTGTCCAGCGAAGTGATGCGGTTCACGGACAAATGGATGTGGAAGGAACACGATGCGGGAGCGTGGCAATTCAAGGTGAAGTTTGTTCGTCCGACCTGCACAGCGCAAGTTTCCCAGAGCGAGGTTAGGCTGAACGAGGTGCGAGCGTCGGACCTGAGCACCATCGGGAGCGAAGCTGGCGAAACGCCATTCCAGGTCCGGCTGCTTTGCTACGCTGGAGCCGAACCGTCTATCTACCTATCGGACGCGAATGGAAACGGAAAGGATGGCGATCTGCTAACGCCGGCTGCCGGCTCCGAAGTCAAAGGTGTGCAGCTGCGCATTGCGCGCGATGGCAAGCCGGTGCGTCTGGGCGGGCCTGGCAACAAGTGGTCACTTGGCCGAATCGCCAACACTTGGCACTATCCACAGGGGCCAGTGCAGATCCCGCTCAGTGTGCGTTATGTGGCGACGGGCAAAGTTACGCCCGGTATTATTCGCAGCATGGCCACATTCACCATAACTTATGACTGACGACTAAGTCGGCTAGCCGAGCGCGCTTGGGCGGGACGTTAAAAGCGCCGGCACTGGCGGGCCCGGCGCGCGCAATGACGTATCGGATTGGACAACTGGCAGGTCACGTGCTGCGGCAGCAAAGTCCAGGAAGAGGCCCTGGTGTACTAACAGGAGAAGGTTCCTCTGAGTGTACGCTATGAGTCGACCGGCCGCCAGACCAGTCCCGGTATCACCAAGGGCGCTGAGACGGTCACCCTGGTGTATCACTGGGGCGCCCACGTGCCCCGCGCGCAGGGGTTAGTTGGGGCGGGAAACTACCGCGCTGGCTTAAAAGCGCCGGCCCTGGCGTGCCCTGTGCGCGCAGGCGCGCAGCGGCGCCGACAGCTGGCATGTCACTTGGCTGGGGAGGAGGGTCCAGGTCGAAGTTCCGGTGTGCCAACGAAAATCCCCCCCGAGAAAGCGCAGCTCGCGGAGCGGCAGTCCGGTCATCTCATGGATGCGCAGCAGCAGCTCGGAGGATACCGGGCAGTGCCGGTGGCGGATTTTGCTGATGGTGGTGCGAGTGACCTGCAACCGGTCGGCGAGGGCGGCGTCGTAGCGCAAACCGAGCCAGAATTTGACGGTGTCGAGCAGCATGTCGGGGTTGTAGACGGCATGTTCGGGCGTTTTCATGTTCATATCGATAGCAGCGCCAGGCTGTGGTTATCATCAGGGTGCCGGGATTGGCGTGAAGAATTATCCCGGCGGGTCAGATGGCCCACAGGCGTGTGCTGCAATTACCGGACGAGATTACGCCGCCGCGTTGCGGCTGCGCTCGCGGGGAGGAATGGTCAGGCCAGGTGATCGAGGGCGGTTGCCAGTTCGGCGTCGAACTGGCCGAGGCGCTGCTGGAGTTGCTCCAGCGCCGGCGCCACGTTGATCGCGTTCTGACGCAAGGCCTCTTCCAGGTGTTCAAAATCGGCGCGCAGGCGCTCGCCGGTCACGAACATGAGCATGCTTTTCAGACGATGGGTGGCGCTGCGGCAAACCTCGTGGCGGCCAGTGGCCGCCTCGCTGCGGATGATGGCAAGGTCGGCCGACAGGTGCTGGCGCACTTGCGTCAGCAAGTTGCGCAGAGCATCAGCATCGTAGAGTTCCTGCAGCTCGTCGAGGTCGAGCAGCGGCGTGTCGTCTGACATAAGGGTTTCCCGGGAGCAGTGTCCAACCGCTATTGTGCCAGCTTTCGCGACACTGGGGCAGGGCGCGGTGTCGCCGTGCTGGACGGGAGTGGAGATAAGCAGTTCCGGCATGGATGATCCTCTGAATCGAGATGTCGTGGATCATGCATGCTAAAACGTCAAGTGCGGCGCGGTGCTGGCGCGCGGGTTTACCGGACCGTCGGCAGTGCTGCAGTGATTCGGTCCGAGAAATGCAGCGATCCGCGCTGTCTTGGGCGGAAGGCGTCTATGCTGGGTGGCTTTTAGCAAGGAGGCCTATGCGATCCTGCAAACTGCTGGCTTTCGCCGGGCTCCTTGCCCTGTCGAACGCTGCCTGCCGCGCGGACGATTCCGGGCGCGTTGTCCGAAAACTAGCCGTGGGGCGCCAGTATACGGCAGTGGTGGCGGAGGGCGACTGTGAAGCGCGCTCGATCGGCAGCTACAGCGTGCGCCTGTATTCGAGCGCCGGCGCTGCGCCGGGCGACGACACTGTGTTCTACGAGGCCGGTCTGGTCTTGCCGCGCGACGGCAGCGTGGAAAAAATCATGCTGGACAGGCTCGATGGCAAGGCGGACAGCCTGATCGTGATCATGCGCAGCGCCGGTTCCGGATCCTTCCTGGCGGCCGACGCGTTCAGCGTTGCGCACGGCAAGCTTGCCTTGCGCGCCAGCGTCGGCGGGCTGTCGCCTCAGGCCGACCCGATAACCGTGCTGCGTGCCGCGCTGTCGCGCCGCCGGCGTTGAGCGTGCGCGCCCGGGGAGCGCCCCACCAAGCGATTAAAAACGAAAGGAATGCCATGAAGCGATTTACCTTACTGACGGCCTCCGGGCTGGCGATGCTGTATGCCGGCGCAGCCTATGCGGCTAATGCGGGGGAGGACGGTCCGCTGACCGGCGCGGGCTCCGCCAGCGCTGTGGGCTTGGCAGAGGCGCAGCAGGCGGCATCTGCCGGTGCACCGCCCTACGAAGATGCGTTGCTCGAACAATTGCGCAAGCTGATGGAGCAGCGCCTGGCGCTGATGCCGGACGTGGCGCGCTACAAATGGCGCCACGGCGGGGCCATCGAAGATCTCGCGCGCGAACGCGTCATTATCGAGCGTTTCGCGGCGCAGGCCGCGGCGCTGGGCTTGCCCAGCGATTGGAGCGAGCTGTTTTTCCGGGCCCAGATCGACGCCGCCAAAATGCTACAGCGCGCCTGTACTGCTTCGCTGCCATGCATTACCGCCGGTCCCGTGCCCGATCTGGCGCAGGAGACCCGGCCGCGCCTCGATGCGCTCGAACAGCCGCTGCTGCTGGCGCTCGCGGCGGCCTGGCCGATCCTGTCCAATCCGGCCAAGCGGCCGCGCGTCGCCGTGATTTTTGCCGCCATGGACAGCGATCATCTGAGCGTCGAGGCATCGCAACACGCCACCCTGGTGCTGACCGACGGCAGCGCCTATCCGCGCGGCAAATAAGTCCGGGGTCCGGTTCTGGTAATCCAGTCCGAGATCTCGCTCCCGGTGCGCCAAAATGATTTCCTATCGGTAACATCCAGCTATCACCGCAGCACTGGCCCAAGCCGTCGGCGCTGCGCATTTTGATGCGAACCGACGACGCTTCGGCGTTGCCCCACTGGAGTTACCATGCAATCCCATCCAACCGACAGCGCCGACGACACCGGCTCGGCGCTGGCCTGCGCCGCCAGCCTGCTGGCGCTGGCGCGCATTGAACCGCAGGCGCCGAACCCGCAGCCCGGCCAGCCGCTGGGCGCGGCACTGGCCGAATACGGCACCCGGCACCGGGTGCGGCTGCGCCTGGGCCGCCTGGGCTGGCGCAAGCTGCGGCCAGCCCAGCTGCCATTGGCTTACCGGCGCCGCAGCGGCGGCTTCGCTGTGCTGGCCGCCATGGACGAGGCGCGCGCGCTGGTGCAAGTGCCGGACCGGGCGCAGCCGATGCAGCTGGCGCTGGCCGACCTGAAGGAGGACTGGAGCGGCCAGGCCCTGCAACTGGCCGGGCCGGCACTGCGTTTCGACTTGCGCTGGTTCGTGCCGGCGTTTGCCGCGCACCGGAGCCTGTTGCTCGAATTATTGCTGTTTTCCTTTGTGCTGCAACTGCTGGCCTTGCTGCCCGCGCTGGGTTTCCAGGTGGTGCTGGACAAGGTGCTGGTGCACCAGGCCCTGGCCACGCTTGACGTGATGGTGCTGGGCCTGGCGCTGGCGGCATTGGCCGAAGTGCTGCTCAAGGGCTTGCGCGAATACCTGCTGGGCCACACGGCGGCCCGCATCGACGCGCGCCTGGGCGGCGAGCTAGTACGCCACTTGCTGGGCCTGCCGCTGGCCTATTTCCGCAGCCGCCAGGCCGGCGCCATCGTGGCGCGCGTGCGCGAGGCCGATACCGTGCGCGAGTTCCTGACCGGGGCGGCGATGGGCTTGTGCGTCGATGCCGTCTTCACGCTGGTGCTGCTGGGGGTGATGGCCAGCTTGTCACCGCTGCTGACGGCGCTGCTGGCCGCCTCGCTGCCGCTGTACCTGCTGCTGGCCTGGCGCGCCACGCCCGGCCTGCAAGGGCGTATCGAAACCATGTTCCACCATGGCGCGCGCAGCGCCTCCCTGCTGGCCGAGTCGCTGGGCGCGGTGGAAACCATCAAGGGCCTGGCGCTGGAGCCGCGCCTGCGCCGGCGCTGGGAAGAAACCACGCGCGACCAGGTCGCCAGCGGCTTCGCGGTGCAGAGCCGGCAAGTGCTGGTCAACCAGGCGGTGCAGTGGGTGCAAAAAGTCGTGGCGGTGCTGATCCTGTGGGTTGGGGCGCACGAAGTGCTGCAGCTGCGCCTGAGCGTGGGCCAGTTGATCGCTTTCAATATGCTGGCCGGCCAGGCCAGCCAGCCGCTGACCCGCCTGGTCGAATTGTGGCAGCAGTTCGTGCAGACGCGGGTCGCGGTCGACCGCCTGCGCGATATGCTCAACCTGCCAGTCGAACAGGAGGGTGGCAGCGCATGCCTGCCGGGCCGCCTGCGCGGCGACATTACTCTCGATGCGGTGGAATTCCGCTACCGGCCGGACTTGCCGCCGGCGCTGGACGGGCTGTCGCTGACGGTGCGGGCCGGCGAGCACGTCGGCATTGTCGGCCCTTCCGGCTCCGGCAAATCGACGCTGACCAAATTGATCCAGAAACTTTACCTGCCGCAGGGCGGTGCCCTGTTCATCGATGGCCAGCCGTTGGCCGCGCTGGAGGCGGGTGCATTGCGGCGGCGCATAGGCGTCGTGTTGCAGGAAAACTTCCTGTTCCACCGTTCGGTGCGCGACAACATTGCGCTGCGCGAGCCGGCGGCGCCGCTGGAAGCGGTGATGGCGGCCGCGCGCCTGGCCGGCGCGCACGATTTCATCCTGAAGCTGCCGCTGGGCTACGACACCGTGCTGGCCGAGGGCGGCAGTTCGCTGTCGGGCGGCCAGCGGCAACGGCTGGCGATCGCGCGCGCGCTGCTGAGCGATCCGTCGGTGCTGATATTCGACGAAGCCACCAGTGCGCTGGACGAGGAGGCGCAGCAAGTGCTGCGCGAGCACATGCCGCGCATCGCCCAGGGCCGTACCGTGCTGACCGTGGCGCACCGCCTGTCCACCGTGGCCGGCTGCGACCGCATCGTGGTGCTGGAGCGCGGCCGCATCGTCGAAAGCGGCAGCCACGCCGCGCTGCTGGCCGAGGACGGCCGCTATGCCCGCCTGTGGCGCTTACAACAAAATTTCTTATCGGAGCAGTCCCATGCCATTTAAATCCTTGCTTGGCGCCTGGCGCCGGCGCGGCCAGCCGGACCGCCGGCCCGACACCTCGTACGAATTCCTGCCCGCCTATCTGGAAATCCTGCAGCGACCGGCCTCGCCCTGGGCGCGCCGCAGCGCGCTGGCGCTGGCGCTGCTGCTCCTGCTGGCGCTGCTCTGGTCGGTGTTCGGCCGGCTGGACATCCATGCCAGCGCGAGCGGCCGGGTGGTGGCTTCCTCGCGCTCCAAGCTGATCCAGCCGCTGGAACAGGCCGAAGTGATGGCGATCCTGGTGCGCGACGGCCAGCGCGTGACGGCCGGCCAGCCGCTGATCGACCTCAAGCTGCTGGGGGCGGGCGCCGACACTCTGCGCTTGCGCGATCAACTGGTCGCCAACCAGTTGGAGGCGGCGCGTTTCCGCGCCTTGCTGGCGGACGATCCGCCGGCCGCGTTTGCGCCGCCGGCCGGCATCGGTCCCACGCCGGTGGCGGCGGCGCGCGCCCACCTGGCCAGCGAGTGGCAAGCCTTGTCGGCGCGCCTGGCCGACCTGGCGGCGGAATGCGCGGTCAACCAGGCCAGCCAGCAAGCGGCGGCGCGTGAACTGGAGGCGCTCGACAAACTGCATCGCAACGTGGCGAGCCGCCTGCGCGCCCTGCGCACGCTGGAGCAGCAAGGCATGGTGTCGCACGTGGCCCTGCTTGAGAAGAGCCGCGAACAGCTCGATCTCGAAGAACGCCAGGCGCAACAACAGGCCCAGTTGCAGGTCCTGCAAGCCCAGCATGCCAACCTGCTGGCCCGCAAGCGCACTTACCTGGCCGATATGCGGCGCGAGTTCAGCGACAAGCTGACCCAGGCCGACAATGCCGTGGCCGAAATCGAACAGCAGCTGGCCAAGGCGGTCGAACGCAAGGACCTGCAGAGCCTGCGGGCCCCGGCCGACGGCGTGGTGCAGCAATTGGCGGTGCACACGGTGGGCGGGGTGGTGACGCCGGCCCAGACGCTGATGGTGGTGGTGCCGGATGCCAGCGGCCTGGAGGCCGAAGTCAATATCCTGAACAAGGATGTCGGCTTCGTGGTGCCCGGCCAGCCGGTGGATGTCAAGGTCGACGCCTTCCCCTATACCCGTTACGGCACGGTGCAGGCGCGGCTGTCGTTCGTGTCGCGCGACGCGGTGAAGGATGAACGGCTGGGCTATGTGTTCCCGGCGCGCGTGCACTTGGCGCGCGGCAGCATGCTGGTGGACGGCCAGCAGGTGGACTTGCAGCCGGGCATGAGCGTGGTGGCCGAGATCAAGACCGATCGCCGGCGCGTGATCGATTACTTGCTAAGTCCGATCCGCGATTACCAGGCCACGGCCATGCGGGAGCGCTAAGATGGACCGGCTCACCGCATTCACGGCCGCGTCCGACACCGGCCTGCTGGCGCTGGCGCGTGCCGCGGCCAGCTTCGACCTGGCGGTTGCGCCGCAGCGCCTGGCCCATCAAATGGGGCGGGCTGGCGAGGCCGCCAGCGCCGCCGAGCTGTGCCGCCTGGCGCACTGGCTTGGCCTGCGCGCCAGCGTCGCCAGCTATCGCGCCGGCGACCTGGCCACGCTGCCGGCGCCGGCCTTGCTGCTGACCGGGGACGGCTTCGTACTGCTGGCGGCCAACGACAGCGCGGGCGCCACGCTGTGGCTGCCGGCTACCGGGGCCGAACTGCGTCTCACGCATGGCGAGCTGCAGGGCTGGTGCGAAGGCACTGTGCTGTTGCTGGGCGAGCGCCGCGCGCCAACGCGCACGCCGGCATTTGGCCTGCGCTGGTTCTTGCCCGCGCTGCGGCGCCACTGGCGCCAATTCGCCTGGGTGCTGGCGGTGTCGCTGGCGCTGCAGGCGATCGCCCTGGTGACGCCGCTGTTCTTCGAAAACGTGGTCGACAAGGTACTGGTCAGCCGCAGCGCCGGCAGCTTGCAGGTGCTGCTGATTGGCATGCTGGGCTTGGCGCTCTTCGAGCCGCTGTACGGCTGGCTGCGCAGCTGGCTGTACGGCAACTTGTCGAGCAAGATCACGGCCGAACTGGAAGGACGTGTGTTCGGTCACTTGCTGGCGCTGCCGCTGCGCTATTTCCGCGCACGCCAGGCCGGCGCCATCATTGCGCGGGTGCGCGAGCTGGATTCGGTGCGCCAGTTCCTCACCGGCTCGGCACTGACGCTGGTGCTGGACTTGCTGTTCGTGCTGGTGTTCCTGGCTGTCATGCTGTGCTATTCGGCGGTGCTGACCGGCGTGCTGGCGCTCTCGCTGGCGCTGTGTTTCGTCTTGTGGATGGTATTCGGACCGCTGCTGCGCCAGCGCGCGCTGGCGGCCTATGAGCGCAATGCCGACGCCAACGCATTCCTGGTCGAAGCGGTCAACGGCATCGAGACTATCAAGTCCAATGCGGTGGAGGAGCGGCTGGCGGCGCAGTGGGAGCAGCGCTTGGCGGCCTACCTGCGCAGCCAGTTCGCCAGCAAGGCGCTGGGCATTATTGCCGGGCAGGGCATAGGCCTGGCGCAGAAGCTGGGCGCTGCACTGCTGCTGTGGTTTGGCGTGCATGCGGTGCTGGCCGGGCAGATGAGCGTGGGCGAGCTGGTGGCCTTCAATATGTGGTCCGGCCATGTGGTGCAGCCGATCCTGCGCCTGGCTCAGGTCTGGCAGGATTTCCAGCACACGCAGATCGCCCTGCGCCGGGTCGGCGATATCCTCGACGAACCGGCCGAGGCGGCGGCCGAAGGCGCCGGCGCCTTGCCGGCGCTGGCCGGCGCGGTGGCGTTCCGCCAAGTGCGCTTCCGCTATGGCGAGGACAGTGCCGAGGTGTTGAAAGGTTTGCAGCTGGACATCGCGCCCGGCAGCTTCGTCGGCGTGACCGGGCCATCCGGTTCGGGCAAGTCGACCCTGGTGCGGCTGCTGCAGCGCCTGTATACCCCGCAGCAAGGCCAGATCCTGCTGGACGGCGCCGACATCGCAGTGGCCGACCCGGTCGAACTGCGCCGGCAGATGAGCATCGTGCCGCAGGACAGTGTGCTGCTGGCCGGCACCATCGCCGACAACATCCGCCTGTGCTGTCCCGGCGCCAGCGAGGGACAGGTACGTGCCGCCGCCAGCCTGGCCGGGGTCGATGCCTTCGCCGATGCGCTGGCCGAGGGCTACGACAGCGAAGTGGGCGAACGCGGCGCGGCCTTGTCCGGCGGCCAGCGCCAGCGGGTGGCGCTGGCACGCGCCCTGATCACCGATCCGCGCATCCTGATCCTCGACGAGGCCACCAGCGCCCTCGATTACGAGTCGGAAGCGGCCATCATGCAGCGCCTGCCCGATATCGTGGCCGGCCGAACCGTGATCAGCATCGCGCACCGGCTCAACACGATCCGCCACGCCGACCGCATCCTGGTGATGGACGACGGTCGCGTGGCCGAGGATGGGACCCACGAGGAACTGCTGGCGCGCGATGGCCTGTATGCGCGGCTGTGGCGGTTGCAGACCGGCGCTGCGTAGTGCGCGGCATGATCGACGGCGGCGCTCGGACCGGTCCGGATAATTGCCGCCAGAGCCAATCGTGGTTCGCTCCAGCGGTAACTTGCATGGTTTGCCGCCGCCTTGGGCGGCGCCACATTGATGAGGAAAGGAGAGTGATGGTTCAGTGGAAAATGAACGGGTCCCGCCGCCTATGCAAACTGTTGCTGGTCTGCTTGGCCGGTCTGGCCGCAACGGCGTGCGCCGAACTTGACGGTTTGGCCGAGCGGATGGCGCGCAGTGAGATGGAAGATGCGCGCCGGGTTTGCGGCGACTATGGATTCCGCCCCGGCACCGACGCGTATGCACAATGTGTTGGCTCGGAAGTGAATGCGCGCAAGGACCGGGAGCAGCAAGACTGGCTGGAGCAGCAACGCCGGCAAGACCGCCAGTGGCGGCACCGCCACCGTCACTAAGCCGCGGCACAGCGCCGTGGCGGACAGGGCGGAAGCTTGCGAGGCCGCACCCGCACGTGGCGCAGCGACCCGCATCGCGAAATCCGTCCGATAAATCTCCTCGATCCAGATTGCGCCCGGGTCCACCGGTATGCTGAACAGTAACTGAGTCGGCATTCGCGCTTACGGCGTGAAACTGCCTCATATCGAAACTGTTATCAGGAGATTGTTCAAATGACACACGCGTTGGAATCCACAGCACAAGCCGAGTCGGGCATCAGATCTCGCCAAGAATTCGAACGGCTCATCGGAAAATATGCTAAAGATCTTCCGGCTATTACCAATTCAGATCGGTCGGAGTGGCTGGATAAGGCAGCAGGATCTGAATTGGAAGAAAAGTACCGGGCAGCGTTTGATGTTGCCAACAAGGCCAAAAAATTGCTGGATTCGCCGGGCCAAGTCGAAAGAGCGATACAAATGTACCAGACGGCGTTGGACAACCTATACGCTTGCTTTAACAAGAACTTTTCCACCATTGACCCTGCCAATCCGGACCAGTTGAAAGCTGTGGCGGTGCTTGCCGACGGAATCCACAATGTTGAGGGCGTTTCCGGCTTCCGTGATGCGCAGGGACGGCTCTTCAAAGATGCGCAAAGACAGTTCCAAAGCGCTGATTCCGCCGCCAGCGCAACCGCATTGATTGATTTCTGGGATGGCGTGGCGAAGCCGCCGTCCGATCCGAGCTGGCGCACATTCCAAGGTCGGGATTTGTATCGTCTTGGGCTCAGTCTGGCTGACCGCCCGCGAGACTTCGGGACCGTTATCGGGCTTATGGGCAGGAAAGTGCAGGATGCATGGGCGACAATGGGGGCGAATGACGCACACTGGCGGAGCGCCTTTGGCGGTCTTATCCCCGACCGGAAGAAGGGCGAATTCGCCTTCAATCAGACGGCTCATTTCTACGCCTTTGGCGGTAACGAAGGATATTGCCGTGCGTATTCCATCCTCTATGCCACGGCATTGGTGAACAATGACGTGGACGCTGCCGCCCGATTGTTCCGCAGCTTCAGACTTGAGATGTTCGATGGCATGCATGCGCGCTATCCGAGCGATAAATCGGCCACGCGAGCTGCCTTATCGCATCTGAATGGTTCGGATGATGTAGCGTGGGGGCTTCTTGCCAGGCTTCAGATGCGCACCGTGCGCGAGGTGGTCAAGGAGCTCGCCAGCACCACGGGCCGGACTAGTTTTCTTATCGAATCCCCTAATCACTCAATGGAGCTCGGCGTCAGCATCGACGAACATGGTCAACGCCATTATCAATTCTTCGACCCCAATTTCGGCAATTATTCCTTCGATAGCGCGGAACAGGCGATTAACGACGTCTCCATGCTGCTGTCGACGGGACAGGAGGCATATAGGATCCCTATGCGGGACGGGGAGCTTATGCTGGCGGCGGCCAAAATTGATGAGGCAATGGCCGCCAGTCTCTTGAATATGGAGATAAAGGACAGTGTAGGCGGGCAGCGCATTGCCAAGCTGGGAGAGATCTTCACGATCCCGCAGGATGCGGCGATGGTGTTGGATAGCGCGCAGGAATCTGCGCATGCCGCCGTGCAGGCGCAAACCATCGGCGACGCGCTGGTGGACAATATGCGCAAATGGATGGTCCAGTGCGCCCTGCCCGAAGCACGGTACAAGCCGCTGTTCAATACCTTCCGCATAGAAACCGACGGCAGTACGACGATGGAATTTCTCGATACCGGAGCAGCGGGTCATCAGACCAAAAAAGTGCAGGTGAGCCTGCCCGATCCGGCAGAAGCGGCCCGTCTGCGCTCCAGCCTGCAGCGCATGTCGGATCTGCTGAAAAAGGTGGGCGACAACTTCCAGATGAAAAACGACCACCTCACGCAGGCCCACCATGAGGGCGAGGGCGGGGTGGACGGCTCGGAAGGGTTGAATGCCGCGTTTACCTTACAGACCATCGTCGATCTGCTGCACGCGCGGCACCGTCAAGAGAAGGTCGAAGGGGGCGAGCAGGAAGAGCTGGCCGGGTCGCTGGCGCAAACCATCGAGGCGCACATGTGGGCCAATGTCAGCAATGTTGGCGCGAGCTCGGGCAAGGACCTGAGCAAGTTGGCCGAAATGGTGGGCAAACTGCTGGAGGACTCGGGCAAGCTGGAAGAGGCCACTGCCAAGCTGAGTGAAGGGCTGCTCAAGATCGGCGGTAAAGTGGGCAAGGCGTTTGAAGGCCTGTCGACCGCGCTGGACGCGACCGGTGTGGCCCTGGATATTGCGGAGCTGGCGCAGGCGCAAAGCTACGAGCAGCGCGTCAGCGCAGGCACCTCGCTGGCGCTCGATTCGGTCTCCATGGGCGTGGGTGTGGCGGCGATGGTGGCCGGTGAGACGGCGGGCATCGTAATGGGAGGCATGGCCGTGCCGCTGGCAGGGGTCGGCATCGGCATCAGCGCCCTGGTCGACAATTTCCTGGAAACCGCCGCGACAAAGGATCAAACCATTGTCTATTTCGACGAGTTGAAAAAAGGCTACCAAAGAGGGGGCTATGAATGGAACGGCGACCATTCCGCCATGCTGCCGATCGATGGCGTGGTGATCGACAAAATCGATTTGTCCGGCGAGAATGCGAAGATCAGCTTCGGCGCCAACGTGATTTATGGCGAGCAAGTCGAGCCGGGGGCATTGGTGCCAGGGCTGCAGAGTAATCCCAAATTATCATTCGACGTGCACGAAGCGTTTGGCGTCGGCCACACAGCGACCATCGACAACCCGGATATATTCGTACTTCCGGTCACGAGCAAGCGGGTGGGCTGGTTCACCACGGCTCTGGACGGATTGAAGGCGGCCGGCGAAACGCTCAATGACTTCTCCAAACATTCCCATCGAGATGATCCGGGCCATAGTGGCGAGGATTGCCCTAATCATCAGGGCGACCATCTTTCGGGGGACTTGAAGGACCAGCGTATCACCTTCGATACCCGATCGCTGGGCGTGGGCGTTGTCGGCTATGGATACGAACCGCAGTTCACGCAACTCGAGGTCACCCTGGGCAAGGCACCCAAGCAGCTGGTTATCCCTGCCGATAATGGCAATATCGAGTATCGCATTGCCGGTGCCGGGGGACACTACAGCCTGGTCCCCAACGGCGACCGCGTCCTGTTGTCCGAGCAGGATCCGAAAGCACCCTCGACGTGGGTGCTGCAAAGCGCGAGCAAAGATGAAACGTTCGATGTCAAGTTTTACGATGGCACGTACTGGGACCACAAATATACCTCGATCATCCTGACCCCGGTCTGGGCGCCTGGCCACGAGTCGAAACACCCCGATACCCACCCGAAGGTCGTGCTGCTCGACGATCTCAATACCAACGTCCTGTTGCGCAACGGAGAGGGGGTGTATCGCCTGGATGTTGCGAAGAAGTCCATTGAGCTGGTGGACTATGTGGTCGAGGATGCGTGGGTGAAGGAACACGCCCCAACCTTGTTCCACGATTTGGCGCAGCTGGCCAAGGAGAAGAATCTGAATGGCCTGACGCTGAATTGGCAGCCGCCCGGCCAGAAGTCCAGCGTGCTGACGTTCCGCTATACCGCGGGTCAGAACTACATTATTGGAGCGCATGATGAATTTGTCGACAGGTTCAATGCCAATGCCGACGGCGGCCTGGATACGGCCAAGGGGGTGGTTGCAGGCTTCACCGCCGAGGTCTTCCAGGAACCGGACGTCAAGAGTCTGGCCGACCTGGTGAAATATGCGGAGGACTTCGACGCGACCGAGTTCGATGTGTATGACATTCCGCTGAAGCAGCTGGTCGCCTCGGCCGATGCGTCGTTTGTGGTCTCTGGCCACTACGATGGCAAGAGCTGGGTGCTGACGCGTGTCGATCCGAAGGGACAGGTGTATGTGTATGAGGGGGCCAACCCGGATCTCGGTGGCGCCGGCAGGCTGAGCGCGTTCAGCGAGAAGTTTTTCACGACGCACCCGAACGACACGCTGGCCGACTTGGTCAAGATTGCCGGCGGCGGGAGTTTCGACGTGGCCGGCCTGTCTTTCCACGGCCACACCCTGGCCAGCGGCCACTACGATGCCAAGACCCGTACCATGGTCGGCCGGGATAAGGATGGCCACTGGCTGGTCAGCGGCAATGGCAGCCACGTGGTGTTCAAGGTGCAAGGCAAAGGCGAGGTCTGGTTCTATGAGGAAGATGCCGATCATCCGTCGACCTGGCAGTTGGAGACGGACGGCCAGGATCCAAGCGGCTGGTCCCGCAACTGGGTGACGCTGGGTTCGAGCCGGATCTGGGTGGACAAGCCGGCGGCTACGGAACTGAGGGTGCAGCAGCCGGATGGAAATTTGATGCGCTTGAGCTTGCTCGACTCGGCTGCGTACAAGCAAGGCTTCACCAAGGAGTATTTCAAGTACCACGCGAACGCCACGCTGGCCGACCTGGTGCGGGATATCGGAGGGAGCAGCTTCGACGTGGCAGGCATGCCTTTCCGCAGCCATGTGATCAGCGGCCATTTCGACGGCAAGACCCAGGCCATGGTTGCCGACGATGGGGAAGGCCATTGCCTGGTGCGCGGCAACGGCAGCCAGGCGGCGCTGGACCTGCACGGCAAGAGCGAAGTCTGGCTCTACGAGGAAGACGACGGCAAAGCGTCGACCTGGCTACTGCGCGGCGACGGCAATGTGGTGGAATGGAAGGCGCCGAACTGGGTGAAGGTGGGCTCGACCTGGGTCTGGCTGGACAAGCCGCAGGAAACGCATCTGCGCGTGCAGCAACCGGACGGTCAGTTGATGGAGGTGGATCTGGCCAAGCAGACCGCGACGGCCGTCGATCGCCTGGTGGACGCCGCCTGGGTCGAGGAGCACGCGGCCACACTGATGCAGGATCTGGCGCAACTGGCCGCGGACCAGCATCTGACCGGATTGACCGTGCAATGGAACGACGGCAAGCCGCGCAGCGGTCGTTACATCGTCGGTAGCGGCATCATCTCCGAACGCGAGGACGGGCTGGTGATGAAGTTCGCGAGCGCGCCTGAGCTTCTGCAAGGATCCGGCACGCTGGTGGCATTCAGCGCGGAGGCCATCAGGCGCAGGCAGGAGAAACTCGGCGCTGAGTACTACCTCAAGCACAAGCAAGGCGCCTTGCTGGCCGAGCTGGTCGCGGAAGCCAAGGCGTACCGGGGAACCGAACAATTCGATATTTATGGCCTGCCGATAGGCAAGTCCTACGATGTGTCCGGCCACTACGACGGCAAGTCCTGGACGTTGGCCGGCACCGATAGCGAGGGCAGGATCTGGCAGCACGATGCGGCCCATCTGGACCAGGACGGCACGTTGGTCGGGTTGAGCGCGGCATTCTTCCGGCAGCATGGCCCGGACTCGCTGAAGAGCCTGCCCGAGCGGCGCGCGTCCGTGCTGGCCGTCTCCGGCCTGACCGATACCGCCGGCAAAGCGCTGTGCGCCTGGTACGACGTGGTGGCGGAACAGTGGATTGTGGCCGGCCGCCCGGGCGGTGGCGGCCTCAATTACCTGGGCACGTTCGGCGGCATGGCCTGGCTGTTCGATGCTGAGCGCGGCGAGGTGCTGGGCAGCGTGCCGCGGAAGCAGGTCGCTTCGCTCGACGCGCTCAAGCAGCCGCCGGCCGCCGGGCGCATGTTCGGACAGCTGGGCAAACTCAAGTCCGCGACCATGGTGGGCAGCACGCTGGTGCTGGCAATGGAAGACGGCCGTTTGACGCTGGGGGCCGACCTGGCGCTGCCGGGAGTGTTGACGCCGTTGGAGATCGATGGCGAGACGCTGGTCGGCACGATCGATTTGGGCGGCGGCAAGTCGGCCAAGACGGTTTCGAACAGCGACCGGGAGCGCTTGCAAAGCTGGGAACAACACTACGGCTTCAGCTTTGGCGAAGCGATCCGCGTGCGCATGGCAGATGGCGCGTGCGCCTGGTATGACTTCGAGCATCGCGCGATGACCGCGGCGCCGCAAGCTGCCGAGCTGCAGTACCTCGGCTACGGCGATGATTTCTACATGTTCGACCCGCTCGCGCACAAGCTGGTGTCGGCGGCCGGTGAAGGCGGCATGCGGCACGAGCCGGTGGCGATCGGGGCGCAGCACGTGGTACGTGTAGGCAACGTCCTGGGCCTGAGCGGCATTGCCGAAACCGATCTGGCCAAGCTGCCGCGGATGTTCAAGGTGGACAACTACATAGCCACCACCAAGGACGACCTGACGTTCGAGGTGTCGGTACATCACGAGGCGACACTGCTGCAGGTTGGGCCGGCCTGGCTGGCCGCGCATGCCGACAATCTGACCGGGGCCTTGGCCGAGTTGGCCAAACGCCTCGGTTGCGAGGACGGGATCAGCCTGCAGCAAACCGATGGCAAGGTACAGTGGTTCGACACCAAGTCCAGTACCATCGCGGACGGGCAAGCCGGTAACAAGCCGCCGGCCACGCGCATGCAGGCGCCCGATGGCTTGGCCCTGCTCAAGCAGGCCATGAGCACGTTCGCGCAGGACGGCGTTGCCGGCAGGACGGCTGCGCCGGTTGCCGGGAGCGCCGAGTTTCTGGCGGCCGCTTTGCCGAAGGCGGCGGGCGGGACCATCCGCGTCTGACGTGAATGCCGCCGATGCGGCCTGGAGACCGCTTCGGGCCGCGTCTGGCAGCGCATTCAGAGCGCGGCGATTGCGGGACAACAGGCGGCCCATGGGCCGCCTGCCGCTATTTGTACGTCCAGCACCCAGCACGCCCTGAATCGAGATCTGCGCCAGGTGGCCCCCGGCCTGTTGCAGCGAGCGCAGTGGCAACGGCAAGTGCGCCCTGCGCGGCATTGGCGAAGGCAGCTTCCAAGGGGTGCTCTCATCGGGCGCCGTTGAGGTGGACGATGCCGCGCGCGTCGGTACGACCCTAGGCATCAAGACGTCCGCAACCGACAGTATCAAGGCGATCCATGCCCAGTTGCGCCTGCTCACCGATGGCGCGAAAGCGATCGATATCATCGACGTCAGCAAGAGCGCGCTGTTGCGCATGCATCTGGGCTACCTGCATGCGCCGGACGAGCATCTGCCCTGGACCGGCGATGGCGCGACGCTGCCGCTGACCGCGCCGCCGCTGCTGCGGCACCATTGAGTCACGGCGTCCTGGGCCGCCGCAAGCGCCGGCTCAGGCACCGTAGCATGCTTTGAGGCGCGGCGACGCTTGGGTCAGCATGCCGGCCGGGTTCTCGATATGCACGCCTTGCAGGCCGGGATCGCCGGCTGGCATGCCACGCGGCAGGGCCAGCGCATGCGCCACCGTGCCGGACACCAGGCAGGCCGCCGCCAGGCAGCAGGCGCCGAAGACCGCCAGCGCGGCGTGCGCCTGCTGCGGCCTGAAATAGCGGGCGGAGAGGTCGCCGCCCTGGGGCGGCGCCGACACCAGGTACACTTTTGGCACGGTTTCGCTGGCGCCCAGTTGGGCGGCGGTCAACAGGGCACCGTACGCGCCGCGCAATCGCATCCGCGGACCGGCCTCGGTCCAGAGCGTGCGCAGGCCGGCCTTGAACACGTGCTTCACTCCGCCGGTAACTTGCATGGTTGGCCGCCCGCGCTGGACGGCGCCACGTTTATGGGGAAAGGAGCGTTATGATTCAGCGGAAAAATGGACAGGTTCCGCCGCCTATGCAAGCTGTTGCTGCTCTGCCTGCTTGGGCTTGCGGCAACGGCGTGCGCCGAACTTGACGGTCTCGCCAAGGGGATGGCGCGCAGTGAGAAGGAGGATGCGCGCCGGGTTTGCAGTGAATACGGTTTCCGTCCCGGCACCGACGCATATGCCCAGTGCGTCGGGTCGGAAGTGAATGCGCGTAAGGAGCGCGAGCAGCAAGACTGGCTGGAGCAGCAGCGCTGGCAAGACCGCGAATGGCGGCGCCGCTACCGTCACTAACGGCGGGACAGCGCTGCGGCGGCCACGGTGGTGTGCCGTCCGGCAGCATGCCTGGCCGCACGCCAGACGCATGCCGGCCGGCGTGGCAAGGGGCGCGCTCAGGCAGGCTGCCCGTCCTTCCTCCGATCTTCGCCTGGCGTGGACTGCGCCAGCCACGAGAGGATCGCCTCGCGCGTCGCCTGTGGCCGCTCAAGCGCAGGCAGATGCCCGCAATTCTCGATGACTTTGAGTTCGGCCCGGCGCAGCTTGCTGAGCATCAGCCGCTGCATCTCCATGCTGAACAACTGGTCTTGCCGCCCGTACAGGATCAATGTCGGCATGCTGAGTGCAGTCAGGCGCGCGGAAATATCCCAGGCGTTGATCAGGACCCGGGTCTGGTTGACCAGGCCGGCGCGCGGCAACTGCTGGCAGGCGGCCAGGGCGTCAAGCAGGTCGCGCTCCCCGGCGCGGCGCGGATCGACGCAGGACTGGTTGAGCTGCGGCCAATGCTGGCCGATGGTGCCGTTGAGCAGGGGCGTGAGCATGCCGTGCCGGAAGAACTCGCGCTGCGCCTCCGGGGCATTGCCCGGATAGGTGCACACCAGGACCATGCGCTGCACGCGCTGCGGCGCCATCAGGGCCAGATGCTGGGCCACCAGCCCGCCCAGGGAGTGCCCGAGCAAAGTGAATTCCGGCGGTGCCAGCTGCAGCACTTCCCTGGCCATGCCGGCCGCGTTGGACTGGTTGGACACGACGATGGTGTGCACGTCGTAGTGTGGCGTAAGGTGTTCGATCAAGTCGCGCCACATGCGGTCGCCATGGTTGCTCCAGCCCGGAAGCAGGACGAATTGTTTACGGTGAGACATGGTTGATCCCCTTTTTTCTAAGCCAGGATGGCATCCCGTTGACCGCCAGCGCGGCAATCGTGAGCGCCAGCGCGCTCGCCTGGCGCAGGCCGAAGTGCTCGCCGCGCAGCGCCACGCCGAGCAGCACGCCGACCACGGGAACGATGAAATTGGACAGCGACGTGAATACCGGGCCGCGGCGTTGTACCAGTGCGGCGTACATCAGGTAAGCCAGCCCGGACTCGACCGTGCCCAGCACGGCCACGGCGCCCAGCGCGCCCGGCGTCCATGTCAGTTGCCAGGGATGGTCGATCAGCAACGATGCTATCGCCAGCGGCAAGGCGGCATACCACAAGATGGTCCGTACGGAGCGGATCGGGTTGTCATGCGGAAGGTGTTCCAAGAGATTGAGGCTTAAGGCGAAGCTGGCACAGCCCAGGAAGATGGCGCCTTCATAGACCAAGTGGCCGCTGCCGTGGTTGGTGGCAGGGCTTACCAGGATGATAATGCCGGCGAAACCGAGCAGAACGCTGAGCATCGCCGGCCAGCCGGGGCGCCTGTGTTTGCTTATGCATAAAGACAGGAGCATTGTCAGGATCGGCACGCTGCCCATCATCACCGCCGTGATACCGCTGTCGACATGCTGCTGCCCCCAAACGATCAGGAAAAAGGGGAGCACTGCCTCGAACAGAGCAATCAATGCATACAGCAGTGCGGGCGAAAGTGGCGCCTTGCGGCCGGCTGCAGGTAACGGGCGCGTAGGTCGGCGTGTGAAGCCGGCCAGCATGGTCAGCGTCGCCGCGCCAATCAACACGCGCAGAGCCGCGGTGGTGGCGGGCGGAATACTCTCGACGGCGAAGGCATTGAACAGGAATTGTCCGCCCCAGATTGTGCCGATGCCCAATAAGAGAAGATAGTCGAGCAGGGTTCTTTGTTGTGTGTGCATGATGCGTTCTCCTTGGTGCCAGGGCTCGAACGGGCTGCGAGACCGACATCGGGCGCCGGCATGGATCATGCACACGATGAGGCGCGTTGCGCTTGCGGGAAGCGAAAAGCAGGACCGGTCCGGCCTGCCGAGCGGGCGGCGCGCCGCCGCGCCCACGGGCCAGGACCATGCGGTGGCGGCTTTCAGTCCTGTGCCCAGCAATGCGCCACCGGCATCAGGACGGCACTGACCACCAGCATGAACACCGGCTGGGCCAGTGTTTGCGCGTGGTACAGGGCGCCCAGTGCGGCCAGGCCGGCGGCGATCAGCAGGTAATAGGTCAGTCCGTACATGGCGCTGGCGCTGCCTTGCACCGCGCGGTAGTGCTGCAGGGAGGCGGCGAAAATGCTGGGAATGGCGCAGGCGAAGCACAGCATCAGGACCACCTGCGTGGCCAGCACGGCGCACGCCGCCGGCAGCGGCGCACGGGCGCCGGCGGCCAGGGCGAGCAACTGCAGCAGGGCCGCCGCCAGCCCGGCGTGGCAGGCGCGGCGGATCAGCTGGCGCGGCCGGTAGTGCCGTAGCGCCAGCTTGTTGAGGCGGGCGCCGCCGACGGCCGCCAGGCCGAGCAACAATCCGCTGGCGCCGGACAGCCAGTGCGGCATGCCCAATTCATCGAACGTGTGCGGCGCCAGCACGTAATAGCCGAACAGGATCAGGTTGAAGCCGGCCACCAGCGCGGCCGAGATCCAGATATGGCGGTCGGTCAGCATATGGCGCGCGACGCGGAGCATGGGCACCGGGGCCGGCTGATGCCGCGGCCGGGTTTCCGGCATGAAGGCGGCGCACAGCAGTGCCAGCGCGGCCAGCAGCCCTAGGCAGGCGAACACGCCGTGATAACCGTAATGGCTGGCCACCAGCATGCCCAAGGCGGGGCCAATGGCCGGCGAGAAGGCCAGCACCGTGACAACGGCGGAAAACATTTTGGTCAGCTGAGGACCCTGGTAGCTGTCGCGCACCATGGTTTGCATGACGACGGCGCCGACGCTGATGCCGAACGCCAGCCAGGCGCGCGCCAGCAACAGGACGGTAAAGCTACGCGCCACCAGCGCCAGGGCGGCGGCGGCGACGTAGCAGCACAAACCGCCGAACAGGGCGGGGCGGCGTCCCTTCAGGTCGGAAATGCGGCCCCAGAACAGGACGCCAAGGGCAAAGGCGGCGAAGTACAAGCTCATGGTCCATTGCGCCTGGCCGGCACTGACGCCGTAGGCGGCAGCAATGTCGGGCAACACCGGCGCGTACATGGTCTGGCTCAGTTGCGGGTAGGCCAGCAACAATAGCAGGATGGCGATTGCTGGCCGCGAAAGGGGAATGGGATTCATCGATGCTCCAGGTTGGGTTCATTTGGTGGAGCGCGGCGCGGGCCCAGCCAGGCCACGCACAATGCCAACGCGCCGTTGGCGAGCCAGACATCGGCTTGGCATAACAGGCCATAGCGCCACGGCGCGGCCAGGCCGGCCGCGCTGGCGACCAAGCTGGTCATGCAGGCCTGGCGCAACAAGTCGCCTTTTAGTGCGAGCACGGCCACGGCCAGAAGCCCGGCGCGCGGCAGGAGGCGCGCCGGCAGGCGGTGGCCTGCGCCATAATTCAAGGCCATCAGCGCCATCACCGGTTCCAGCGCGGTGAGCCAGGCCATGGCAATGATGCCAGCCGAGTATTGCTGCGGGCCGGGGAAGACGTGGCCCTGGGCCAGGGCGCCGCTCAGCTGCCCGGCCCATTGCAGCACGCCGGCGTGCACGATCAGGGCAGTGGAGACTGCCAGCGTCGCGCACGCGGCGCAGCGCAGAACCAGGCGGCGGGGCAGCAGGTGCATGGCTTACTGCTTGGGCACCGCACCGGCCAACATGCGCAGGTTGCTGCCGCCGCTTGCGGCGAAGATCAGGCTGCGCACCTTGTCGTGGGGCAGGGTGACCAGGGCGGCGAAGCCATTCAGGTCGAGCGATTCGGAAGCGTCGCCCTGCACGCAGCCCATGCCGGGCGTATCCGATTTGGCCGTTACCGAAAATCGGTAGATGTTCTTGGACGGATCCAGCACCCGGATGTAGCCATCCAGGTTGCAGCCCAACAACTTGCCGATCACCTTGCCTTGGGCGTCGATCGACAGGCGCGGTGTGGTGGCCGTGTCGTAGCCTTGGTAGCCGGGCAGTGTACGCGCCGTGGGCGAGTAGTTGCCTCGCACCTCCGCGAGACTGGCGGGACGGTTGTTGTCGGCACTGTAAGTCATCGCATAACTGCCGTATGGTGCGCCGGCGACATAGCGGTCCGCCAGGTCGAAGGTGGCGGACAGGGTGTTCGCGGCGTCGGCGTGGCCGCTCATGACGGCATGCACGAAGTGGAGCGGAGCGACGACGCTTGCGCCGCCGATGTCGCCATCGTTGAGCTTGAGGAAACCGCTATAGGTGCCAAGATAATTGTCCTCGCCAACGCCGTCGGCGAAATAGAACTCGGTTTCGGCATCGTTGTTCTGGCCGTGCAGCAGCGCAAAGGCCGGCTTGCCATCGGCATTGGTGCCGAACCAGATGCCGTCGGCCAGGCGTTGCGAACCGCTCGGCTTGAAGGCGGGAGCCGGGGTCAGGCTGGACGTGCTAGCGCCGGCATGAGTGCCGCCGCCACCGCAGGCGAGCAGGGTGGCGCACAGGGGCAGCAAGGCGGCAATTTTCAGTTTATGGTTCATGGAACAGTTTCCTGGTCTGATCGAATTATTCGGCAAGGGCCTTGCCGATCCGGTCCGCAGTATGTGGCTACTCAGCACTAATAACTTCCCAAGGGCAATTTCTAGGACGATTGCACCCCGCCTCTCGGAATTGGTCCGGGAAATGAGGCGGTCCCTCTGCCGCGGGGCGCCCGAGCGTTAGCATCGCAGCCACATTTCTCGCCCAAGGACAGTCTCATGAACGATTCCAAGCCCTTATTCCTGACAGTCGATTTCATTAACGACCTGGTGCACCCGGACGGCAAGATGGCCGGCTGCGCGCCAATGGTCATGGCGTGCGGCGTGATCGCGCGCAGCAACGAAGCGCTGCATTGGGCGCGGGCGCAGGGTTTTCACATCGGCCACGTCAAGGTTGCCCTGGTAGCCGGCACGAGCACCACGCTCGGTTCGTGGTCGATGTTCGGCAAGGCCGACCAGATCGGTGCGCTGCAGCTGGGTGGATGGGGCACCGCCTTCCACCAGGAACTCGACGTGCATCCGGACGAGCTGGTGATCGTCAAGCCGCGCGTCAGCGCCTTTTACGGCACGCCGCTCGAATCACTGCTGCGCACCAAGAACATCAGGCAACTGGTGCTGGCCGGCGTTTCGACGTGCCACGCCATTGACCTGACTGCGCGCGAGGGGCATGACCGCGACCTGCGGGTGACCGTGTTGTCCGATTGCTGCGCGGCGCGCAGCCTGGACCAGCACCGCGCCACCTTGTCCGGTGCGCTGTCGCAGGTGGCGCAAGTGCGCACGCTGGACGAAGTGCGCGCCTGCATGAAGGACTGAAGCGGTGGACAGCGCCGCGTCGGCTTGCCAGGTATTGCGCGCGGCGCTGGAGCGCCACCAGATCGCCTGCTACTTCGGCGCCATGCTGTTGGGCGCACTGGGGGCCTACTGTTTGCCGCACAGTGCGGCATGGGCGCAGGCGATCGAGCCTTGCCTGGCATTGATGCTGACGCTCACTTTCCTGCAAGTTCCGCTGGGACAGCTGGGGCGGGCGCTGCGACAGGGGCGTTTCCTGGCCGCCTTGCTGGCGGTGAATTTCGTCGGCATCCCGCTCCTGGTGGTGTTCCTGCTGCACTGGCTGCCGCAGGTGCCCTTGTTGCGCCTGGGCGTGCTGCTGGTGCTGCTGGCGCCCTGCATCGATTACGTTGTGACCTTTTCCCACCTTGGCCGGGCCGACGCGCGCCTGCTGTTGGCGGCAACCCCGTTGTTGCTGCTGGCGCAGATGGCGCTGTTGCCGTTATACCTGCGGCTGTTTCTAGGCCAGGCCGAAGCGGACTTGGTACGGCCCACCGCATTCCTGCACGCGTTCGGCACCATGATCCTGCTGCCGCTGACCCTGGCAGCTTTGCTGCAATACTGGGCCGCATCGTCGCGCGCAGGCCGGCACGTCGCCGGCGGCCTGACCAGCCTGACGGTGCCCGCCACGGCGCTGGTGCTGTGGCTGATGATGGTGGCTATGCTGCCGCAACTTGGCGCCGCGGCGGCGGCGGTGCTGCAGGTGTTGCCGGTGTACCTGGCCTTCGCGTTGGCGGCGCCGCTGCTGGGCTGGTGTGCCGGCCGCTGTCTGGGCCTGGCGCCGACCGCGGGCCGCGCCGTCGCATTCAGTGCGGCGACCCGTAATTCGCTGGTGGTGTTGCCGCTGGCGCTGGCCGTGCCGGGCGCCGTTCCCATCCTGCCGGCCGTCATCGTGGCCCAGACCTGCGTCGAACTGGTCTTCCAACTGCTCTACATCCGCATGCTGCCCGTCCTCGGCGCCGCGACGCCCACCGCACGCCTCTGAGTGCGGGTCGCGTGATTCCGTCCGAAATTGCACCGTCGATGCGCTGCCTCGTTAGCGAAAGGCTAGCCTGAAGCCGGTTCCCAACCCGGTTCGGACTGCTGTCAGGCAGCGGCCTGGCCCCGTTGGCTGTTGAACGTTGTCACGTCAAGGAGAGATAAATGGGTTCATTTAACGCAGAAGAGCGACAAGCGATGGCCGTGCTGGAAGCACGCAAGCAAGCGCGTGCCTTGCGGCAGGGCCTGGCCGTGTTGATGAAACAGCAGGGCCTGGAGCGAAGTGAATGGGTGCCGATGCTGGGCAGCTACGACACGGCCAGCGGTCAGGTCAGTTTCATGAAACGCAACGATCCGAGCAAGTTGCTCACCTGTAAAGTCGGGGCTGTCCCCTTGCGGCAGGCGCTGGCCTACACGCGCGAGCTGACCAATGCCATCCAAAGCAAGTTCAAGGTCGAGGACGGCGAGCTGCAACCGCAGAGCGGCGGTGCGCCGGCGCCCGGGTCGCAAGAGCTGGCGCTGGGCGGCGCGTACGCCGCGATGCTCGACGAAGCGCTGGAGGCGCAGGTGCAGGTCGGCGAGCAGGCGGAGCTGGGCGAAGTCGTACGCCAGTCGCTACAAGCGGAGACCTTTGTCAAGGTCGCCGAACAGGTCGATTACTCGGTGGTGGGCCTGCAGCGCCTGAACGCCTTTGCTGGAGCGCTCAATGAAGCGATGAAGTTCGAAAAAGTCGCGTTGATAACCGAAAACATGTCAAGCATTCTCGGTGCGGCCGGCGTGGTGCTGAAAGGGGGGCTGGCATTCGAAGACGCCATCGAACTGGCCAAAGCCCAGTCGCCGGACGCGCAGATGGTGGCTGGCACCAAGCTCACCAATGACCTGCTGGGCACCGGGCTCGAAGTGGCGAGCGTGGTCGCCGAGATCGCCGGTGCGGAAGCCGTGGCTGGCGCGCTCGGTGGCGTGGGGCTGGCCGCTGCGGCCGTCGGCTGGTATGTCGCCGGGCTGGTCGAAGCGATCGAGCAAGGCAACGAACGCGCCAGCAAGACCAAGGAATACTTCGACATCCTGAACGCAGGCTACCACCACGCCGGTTATGGGCTGGACAAGGAGGGGAGGGCGTTGATTCCGCAATACGGGGTGCCGATCGGTACGCTCGACCTGGAGCACAACACCGTCTCCTTCGGCAAGTTCGACATGCTGCAGTACAAGGAGGGGCGGCGCGGGATGGGCGGTTCGGCCGCGGGCGGCTGGGAGGCTACGCTGGAACCGTTTGACGATGGCCGCACCTTCGAAATCCACGCAGGGCTGGGCGTGAAGCACACCATAGCGCTGCCGGAGCAGCGCGACCTGGTGCTGTTGCCCTTCATGCCGGCGGCCAGAGCGAAGATGGTGCATGGCGTGCAAACCGTGGGGCTGGGTCCCGTGATACGCGGCATGGACGGCAAACTCGACGATAGGGGCAACCCGATCAGTTTCAAGACCTATATCAAGAGCGAGGATGAGCTGACCGGAATCGATCTCACGTTCGAATCGACCACGGTCGACGTGCTCCTGGGCCAGGCCAGCAAGACCCTGGTGATGCCAAATATGGCACGCTCCCAGATCAAGGATGGCCATGGCACCAACTGGGACATGCAGTACCGCATGCGGGGCAAAGGTGGAAAATACGCCTTGGCCTTGAGTGCTTACGGTAGCGTCACCCTGCAGGAAAATGGCGACAGCAAGTCGACCTGGCTGCTGGACGCCGGCGCCAAGGGCCTGGGCGATGCGATCGCGTTCCAGGGCGACCATCTGGCCATCGGCGGCGCGCAGGTCTGGATCGACCGCCCGGCGAACACCAAGGTGTGCGTGCAAAAGGCGGACAGTACGCTGTACAAGGTCGACGCGCAGGCCAGGAAGATCGAGCTGGGCGGTGTCGCCGCGGGGTGGATCGAAGCGCACGCCAAGACCTTGCTGACCTCATTGGCGCAGTTGGCGAAGGAGCAGGGGGCGGACAAGCTGGAGGTGATCGGCTATCCGGGCCCTGGCGGGCAGGCCTTGGAAGGCTGCTTCAGCGCCAAGAGCGGCTACCTGGTATGCCGGGCGGAGCCGGGGGCCAGTCTGGTGCGCAACGCGCACAATGGCGCAGGAATTCTGCTGGTCGATGCAAGCTGGGTCAAGGCGCACCAGGGCAATCTGCTGGGCGCGCTGGGTGCGCTGGCCGGCAGTTTCGGCTGTAGCACCGTCGAAGTACTGGGCATTCCCGCGCAGGGTATGACTTTGCCCGGCGGGCGCTATGACCGCGTCTCCGGTGAATTGCTGGGCCGTGCGGCCGACGGGGTGCTGTACCGCGTCGCAGGCGATCTGAGCCGGCGGGTGCTCGGCGTCGATGCCAGCTGGAGCGCGGCACACCGGGCCACTCTGCCGCAGGACTTGGCCAATCTGAGCATGGAGGCGAGCGCCGGCATTCTCAGCGTGGCCGGCATCCAAAGCGCGGACGGCGGCATCAGCCCGGGCTGGTACGACGTCGGCCGCCACCTGCTGGTGGCGGGCAACACCCCGGGCAAGCGGCCGGATTACCTGGGGATCATGGGCGGCAAGGTTTGGCTGTTCGACCCTTCGATGGGCAAGCTTTACAGCCACAAGCTGGACGCCCGCTACGACAGCGCGCCCGATTGCTTTGAAATCGCCGACCCGTTGAGCGGCCCGCCCGACATCAAAGGATGGGTCAAGTCGGCATCGATCAGCGGCGACGGCTTCGTCATCGAGACTGGCGATGGCCGCATCCTGTCGTTGCGCCCCGGCGGTGGCAAGCCGCGCTTGCTGGGCCTGAAGGGGGAGATGGCGGATTCGGTGGTTCGGCAAAAGGGCGGTTACTCGGACGACCTGGCCAGGATTTATGAACACGACACATTCGTTCCGATCGAGGATGGCGCGGGCAAGGGATGGGTGCGGCTGCAACCCGAGCACTACGGCGACGAATATAAGGTGTATCGCCCGGCGGATCTTCCGGAGGACCGGCAGGCAAGCTTTACGGTGCTGGGCAAGATGTCGAACGGCATCGTCGTGTTCGAACGTACCGCCACCGGCAAGTGTCTCATGCGTGGCGTCGGAGATGGCACGGTGATAGGCATCCTCTCCAGCGGCGTGAACGAGGTGGACGACGTCATGCGCGTCGGCAGCACCTTGGTGATCCGACATTCGGGCCAAGCCAAGAGCGACAGGATCGCGTCCCAGGTGCGCCTCATCGTCGATGGTCTGACGCAAGTGGACATCATCGATGTGAGCAAAGGCGAGGTGTTGCGCGTGCACCCGCGCAACCAACACGGGGCGGATGAACATCTGCCTTGGACAGAGACCAGTACAGCGCCGGCGCATACGTCGCTGCGCATGATGGACACGGGGCTGCTGAAGCAGGAAATGAGCAGTTTTGCGCGTGAAGGGGCGGCCGGCCAGCGCGCCATTGTCACGCCGCAAGCGCCTGGACTCCTGGCCGGGCCGGGCGCGCTGCCGCACCCAGCCGGCGGACCGGCGTAAGAAAAGAACCGCTGACGGCGCTGGCCTTGCGGCATGGTTGGCGCCAACGCCGGTGTTGGCCGCCATACCTTGGGCATCTGCGCGGCACGACGGAAAGCGGTCGGGGCGCTGCGGCTGGCTGCAAGGGACGATCATCCATGTTCTTCCCTGTCGTCCGCCGCAGCCGATTTCGCTGGCGGCCTGTCGCGCAATGCGGCGACCGAGAACTTCACGAGCCGGACTGTCGCATCATGAAGCACGCCGCTTTGCGCCGCGCAGTCGCCTAAGCGCCATAGCACGCGAGCAGCGCGGGCGATGCCTGCGGCAGCGGCACGTGGCCTCGCATCAGAACCTGGGCGCTGCGGCGGTAGGCGGCGCGCACGATGTCAAGTTGGCCGTCGACCATACGCGTATCCAGTAGGGTCGTCAAGATACCGGCCGGATTCTCGATGTGCACGCTATGCAGGCCAGGGTCGCCGACTGGCACGCCGCGCGGCAGGGCCAGAGCGTGGGCCACTGTCCCAGGAACCAGACAGGCGGCGGCCAGGCAGCAGCCGCCAGAGACCGCCAGCGCCGCGTGCGCCCGCTGCGGCGTAAAGTAGCGGGCCGCGATGTCGCCGCCTTCGCGCGGGGCCGACACCAGGCAGACCTTCGGCATGGTTTCGCTGGCGGCCAGACGGGCTGCGCTCAGCAGCGCGCCGTCGTCGCCGCGCAGGCGCATGCGCAGGCCGGCCTCGGTCCACAGAACGCGTAGGCGGGCTTTGAAGTCGCTGTCTGCGTCCAGTTCGGCCGGCGTTTCATCGCCGCGTTTGCCCAGTTCGGAGGCCGCCACGATCACCATTGGCACCGCCACGTCGACACAGCTGACGGTGACGCCGAAAATGGTGTCGCGCGCGCGGCCAGTGGGCAGCAGGGCGCCGGTCTTGGCCCCGGCGGGGTGATGCAGGTGCAGGTCGACGCCAGGGTGGTAACCCATCACGCCGGGAATTGCCACCTGCGCAAGTCGGCCGCCGACGCGCTGCAACTGGGCGCTCAGTGCACTGTCCGTATTGCGGTTTTGGATCGCGATGCGCAGGTCGCCGTTCTCGGGGCCGGCCGGCAGCAGGCCGCTGTCGAGCGCGAACAGCGGCAGGGCGGCCGACATATTGCCGCAATTGACGCTCCAGTCGATGGCGCTGCGGCCCGGGGCCAGTTGCGCCAGGGTGCTGGTGATCTCGCGTGAGTGCGCGTCGACCTCGACCAGGAAAACTTTGTTGCTGGTCGGGGTGCCGCGCCCCAGGCCGGTCAGTTGGCGGTCGCCCGGGACATCGTGGTGCAAGGGAACGCCCATGATCAGGCGGATCAGTTCGTCGCGCAGGGGGCCGGCCGGCGGCAGCTGGGGCTGCCACAGCACGGCGCCGGTGGAGGTGCCGCCGCGCATGGCGTAGACAGGGAATTGCAGCACGCCGTCCAGCATGCAGGGCCGCAAGTGCTGCAGCATAGGGTGGGGGAAGCTCGGGTAATCGTGCATTGTCGGATTCGGCTTGGGAAAGGGTTCGGCGCCGGGCGCCAGGCAGGTGGGCGTGATGCTAGCCCCGGCAGGGGCGTGCCGCCGGCATGGTGCTGCTTTCTCGGACCGATGCACCCCGGCGCAGGTCTTCAGCGCAGTCCCGGCAGCATGGCCTTCACCTGTTGCCCCAAGCGTTCGGCCAGCAGGCGGTGAGTCTGCGTGGTCGGGTGCAGGGTATCCCAGAACAGGAAGGTGTGCGGGTCGCGGCAGCTGGCGCGGGTGCGCTGCCGCAGCATGTAATCGAGCGAGGAGCTGCGGTTGATCTCCAGACAGGAGTCCGTGACGTTGGCGAACTGGTAGCGTGCCGGATTGGCAAAGACGTCGTTGAACAAGGCGTAGGCATCATACAACTGGAGATTGAGGTCGGTATGCCGGCTGCGCAGACGTTGGACCAGTGCCGCCAGTCTGGCGTTGTAGTCGCGGACCTGGGCGGCGATACGGGTGGCATCGCCGCGGTATTTGAAGACCGGTGCGCGCGAGACGTCGGGCAGGTTGAGCAGCAAGATGTGCCGGGCGCCCGCGTCGACCATTTCGGCCAGCGCTTGCGTGACGTTGGCGCTCACCTGGTCGACGCTGCGGCCATAAGTGAGCAAGTCGTTGCCGCCGATCCAGACCGTAAACAGGGTATGTTCTGCGCGATAGCCGCTGGCTTCCTGCATATATTGGCGCCACGAACGGACCTGCTGCAGCAGCCCCGGCACTACCAGGTGGGCGGTATCGCCGGCGGCGCCACCGACGGCCCAGTTATACAGAGGCAGGCCGAGGTGCCGGGCCAGATACTCCGTCCAGACTTGCTCGTTGCTGAACCGTCCCAGGTACCAGCTCTGGCTGTTCGGCAGCCGCCACAGCGAAGCGTTGTACATATTCTGCGTATCGGACAGGCTGTCGCCGAAGGCAATGAGTTTGTTGATCGCACCGGCCGGCGTAGGCACGTCGTTGCTCCAGATGGTGTGGTTGAACGACAGCGCGTTGTTGGCGGCCGCAAACATCGCCAGCGGCCGGTCGATGCCGGCGTGCTCCAGGGTGCTGCGGCAAGTTTCCGCCAGCGCTTCCTGCGTGGCGTCGCTATAGAACATATTGCGCCATTGAAGGGGACTGGCCGACCACCAGTAGCCCTCGACCCGGTAATACTCGCCATCGGCCTCGCGCGCCCAGGCATAGCTGGTGGCGGGGCGGCGGGCGTCGTCGTCGACCCGGAAGAAGCAGCGCAGATAGGTCTGGGTGGTGGCGCCCGGCGCTGTCTCGCATTCCGAGCGGGATCGGCCGAGCAGCTGTTCTTCGCTCAGCGGTCCGTCTGGAGAATAGCAGGCGCCGAGGCCGGGGTCGGGCGCGGCGCTGGCTACCTGACTGAGGCAATAGAACAGGGCGGGAATGATGAAATTTTTCAAGATGTGGCTCCGTGAAGCAAGGACCCGGTGCGTGACCGGGCGGGGGGCGGGGGGTTAATTGGTCCTAGTTGCGGCGGCAGGATATTGTTCAGTCGTAAAGTTATTTGCGCGGCCGTGTAAAAATCGGACTGATTCACCTGTGCCGGACGGCTCTGGGGACATGTTGGCAGTCCGGAAAAGTGTGTCTATCGTGTATGATTATTTTCATCCTTGACACAGCCCCAGACATGCGCACCGTTTCCACCGCCTTGACCCTTGCCCTGCTGTTGTGCGCCACCTTGCTGCTGGGCGGGGGGCGCGCCCACGCGGCGCGCCAGGCCGAGCCTGCCGCGGCGGTGCTGCACGTGGGCTGGTTCAACGCCGGCGGACATTACCTGTTGAACTATGCCGATGCCTCCGGCATGCACCAGGGCTTGACGCCGGATACTCTGCGCGCAGTACTGGCTGGCCGGCGCATCGTCCCCAGCTACCACCACTACGATAGCTATGCCGCCGCCGAGCAAGCCTTGCGCAGCGGCGAGATCAATGTCCTGCTCGACATGTTGTGGACTCCGCAGCGCCAGCGCGACTTCTGGCTGTCCGCTGCCTACGCCAACTTGCCGGTAGGGGTGGTGCAGGCGCGCTCGGCAGCCTCCATCGACAAGCTGTCCGCGCTGGACGGCTTGCGGGTAGCCGTGATAGGCGATGCCTGGCGCGACCACCTGCTGCAGGCCGCGCCGCAAGCGCAGGCGGTGGCGGTTGCTACTCCGCGAGAAGGGGTGCTGGCGGTGGACGAGGGACGCGCCGATGCCTATCTGGGGTTCTACTTCGCCGGCCTGACCGAAGTCCAGCGCGGCGGCATGGGCACTTTGGAGGCGCACCAGCTGGCCCTGGCCAACCGCTCGGTGCACTTCATGGCGCGGCACGACGATAAGGCCACCATTGCACTGCTGGCCGGTGGGTTGAGCGCAATGACCACGCAGGAGCGCAACGATATCCGCGTGCGCTGGCTCGATGCTCTGCAAACGGCCAGCCAGCACGCGCTGGCTTTCAGCGCCGATGAGCGCGCTTGGTTGGAAGCCCACCCGGTGCTGAAAGTCGGCATTCCCGGTTTTACCAGCCCATACGACTACCTGGACGACGAACAAAATTGGCATGGCCCGGGCGCCGAATTGCTGCGCCGATTCAGCCTGAGCGCCGGGATCCGGCTGGAACCGATCCTGCTCTCGCGCTACGAAGCGCCACACGAGGCGCTGCAGCGCGGCGTGATCGACGTCACGCCGTCCTATACGGTGGGCACCGGTGACGGTGCCATCCTGGAAACGAAACCGTATACCCATGAACCGTGGGGCTGGGTGCGCAAACTTGACGATACCGCTGCCGTACGGCGGGTGGCAGCAGTCACTTGGCGCCTGCGCGGCATCAAGACTGCGCCCGGCCTGCAGGAGTATGACATCGTGCCGGTGGCCAGCACGGCCGAGGCGCTGGCGGCCATTGTGGCGGGGCGTGCCGACGCCGCCTATGTCAACCTGTTCGTTGCAAACGACCTGATCAGCCAGTACTACCAAGGGCGCTTGCAAGTGGCGGCAGAGCAGTCCGGCGCGGAATTCCTGAGTTTTGGGCTGCCTGCTGGCAATGCCGTGCTGCGCGATATGCTGAATCGCGCCATCGCCCGCTACCGGCCGGGCGAACTGGAACGGCTGGCGCACGGCAGCCGCCAGACCGTGCTGTCGGTGGGCTACGACAAACAGAGCGTGTGGCGCACGGCGCTACTGATTGCCTGCCTGGTGCTGGTCGTGCTGGCCGGCCTGGGCTGGACCATTCACCGCATCCGCGCCGCCGGACGTGCGGCCGAACTGGCGCGCAAGGATGCCATTGCCGCGCGCCAGCAGGCGGAGGCGGCGGACCGTGCCAAGTCGGTATTCCTGGCCACCATGAGCCACGAAATCCGTACCCCGATGAATGGCGTGATCGGCGTCATCGACCTGTTGCAGGACAGCGGACTCGACCCGCAACAGCGCCGCTACCTGAACGTGGCAGAGCAGTCGGCGCGGCTGCTGCTGCGCGTACTGAACGATGTGCTCGATTACTCGAAAATCGAAGCTGGCGCGCTGACCCTGGAGCAGGCGCCGTTCGATATGTATATGGTGGCCGACCATATCGCGGTGCTGTTCCGGCCACTGGCAATCGAGAAGGAACTCGATTTCGGGGTGGCCGTCATGCCCCACTTCGACCGCTTGGTGCTGGGCGACGCGGTACGCCTGACCCAGGTGACGGCCAATCTAGTCAGCAACGCAATCCGCTTCACCGCACACGGCGCGGTGACGGTTGAAATGCGCAACCTGCTGCGCCACGGCCGCCCGCACTTGCAATTGCGGGTATCCGATAGCGGCTGCGGTATGTCGCCTGAGTTCCAGCAACGCCTGTTCACCCCCTTCCACCAGGAAGAGCGTCCGGGCGCCGCCAGCCGCAGCGGGACTGGGCTCGGGCTATCGATTGTCAAGGAACTGGCCGACATGATGGGTGGCACGGTGGTGGTCGAGAGCGCCCCCGGTGCCGGTACCACGGTGCTGGTCATGCTGCCGCTGACCTGGGGTGAAGCGGCACCGCCGTGGCCCAGCCTGGCAGGGCGCAGCGCGCATGTGGCGCTGGATTCGCCGCCGCTGCGGCGCGCGGTGCAGGCCTGGACACGCAAGATGGGCATGGCTGGCGCGCCGGCGGCGACGGCGACGCTGCAGGTGAGCGATGCCGGCAGCGCGGGCTGGCTACTGGCAGTCCCTGGGCAGGCACCCACCACGGTATTCACCCGCAGCGACTTTGTGCGCGAGGCTGAACGCTTGCTGGGCGGCCTGCCGGCCAGGCCACGGCCCAAACCCAAGGCGCCGGCCCCCATCGCACTGGCAGCCGACGTGCTGCTATGCGAGGACCATGACATCAACCGCGACATCATGGCCCGCCAGCTGGACAAGCTCGGCTTTGTGGTGCGCAGCGCCATCGATGGCGAAGACGGGCTGCGGCAGTGGCGGCAGCGGCAGCCGCGCATCGTGCTGGCCGACTGCCAGATGCCCAGGCTGGACGGTTATGGCCTGGCGCGCGCGATCCGTGCCGAGGAGGCGAAGCGCGGCCTGCCGCGTACGCTGATCATCGCCGTCAGCGCCAGCGCTTCGAAGAGCGACGGCGACAACTGCCTGGCGGCGGGCATGGACGATTACCTGCCCAAGCCGATGACGCGGCAGATGCTGGCCGACTGCCTGCTGCGCTGGGGCATCGCGCCCGTGCAGCAAGAATAACGTTCGAATGTGTCGGCAGACTGTTTGCCGGCAGTAAAATTGACCGAGCCAGCCCTACGCCAGCGTTGCGGTCGCTAATCATTAATGGAGTACTTTATGTTAACGAGGCAATATCTGCTTTCTTCCCGCCCCATGCATACGATGCATATCGCCGTGCTGGACGACCATCCGGTGATCGCACTGGGGACGGCAGCCTACCTGCGCAGCCAGAGCGATTTCAAGGTGGAAGTGGAGGAAACGTCGGGAGATGCCTTTGCTGCCATGCTGGCCAAACAACCATGCGACGCGGCGGTGCTGGATTTCTACCTGCCCGAGGCCACGACAGACGGCTTCCACTTCCTGAAGCGCATCCGTCGCCTGTTTCCCGACTTGATCATCGTGACCTTCTCCGCCGGCAAGGCGAGCGAGATTGAGTATGCGGCCTTCCGCGCCGGCGCCAACGCCTTCGTGCCCAAATCGGCGCCGCTGGAACTGCTAGGCGAAGCGATCCGCATGGCGGCCACCCTGCCGCATTCGTTCTTTGCCGTGCGCGGCGGCCGCATCGACAAAGTCCAGCCGCTTAGCGCGGATGAGCAATTGACCGCTTCCGAAGTGGAAGTCCTGCGCCACATCGCCAATGGCCTGTCGGTGACCCAGGTGGCCGAGCGCCTGAGCCGCAGCAAGAAGACGGTCAGCACGCACAAGCGTAGCGCGATGACCAAGCTGGGTCTGGCGGATGACTTGTCGCTGGCGCTCTATCTGAAGGAAAAATTCGATCAGGGGCACCACGATGCCCTGTAAGCCCCGCCCAGGGTAATTCGGTCCGAAATCCCGCGTCGGGCGGCCGGCGCGCGGCACTCTGCTTCTATTATTTCTTATCAGTAATGCCGCTTCGGCGAATTGCAACAGGAATAAGGATGGCAGAAATGAACGAAGACTTCCATGTGCGGCAATGCGTCCGCGCGCTGGGCGCCAAGAACGGCATCACTGGGTGGGATCTCGATGGCGATGGTTCCTCGGGATTGCGGCTGCGCGACGGCAGCGAAATCTATCTACGCTATGCGCCGGCCGCGCACCGGCTGTACGTGTATGCCGTGCTGGCCCCCCTGTCGTCCAACCGTCGGCCTGAGATTGCCTTGAGCCTCTTACAGAACAATTGCCTTGAAGAGGGCTCGGAAGGCGGGGTACTGTCGGTATCGGATCGCCTGGCGGCATTTGTCTACCATGTGGCGCTGCCGTCCGACCACATCACCGTCGGAAAGTTGGAGCATGAGATCAACGCTTTCCTGGTCAAGCGTCGGCGCATGGCGCAGCTGGTGGCGACGCGCTAAGGGGCTTGCCATGAACCGAACCGCAATATCCCCTGGCGCGGGCCGCAGTTCGCGCCATGCCGTCGACAGCGGCCGCCGAGCCTTGCTGAGAGCTGCTGCGCTGGCGCCGCTACTGTCCTTGCCGGCCTGGGCGCACGATGCCGGCGTGCCCCGTGCGCGCTATCGCCTGGCTGACCTGGAACGCTCCTTCGATGGCCGCCTCGGCCTCTGCGCCATCGATACGGCGGACGGCGCGCGCTTGACCTATCGCGCGCACCAGCCTTTTCCCGTGTGCAGCACCTTCAAAGTGCTGCTGGCGGCGGCGGTCCTTGAACGCGACATCCATGCTCCGGCTCTGCTGGCGCGCCGCATCCATTACGGGGCGGCGGACATGGTGGCCTATGCGCCGATCACGCAGCATCATCTGGCCGATGGCATGACGGTGGGCGAACTGGTCGACGCGTTGCTGCGCTACAGCGACAATGTGGCGGCCAACCTGCTGATGCGCCTGATCGGCGGTCCGGCCGCCGTGACTGCCTATGCGCATGGCATCGGCAATCAATCGTTCCGGCTTGACAGCTGGGAACCCAACCTGAATGCCGCCCCGGACGGCCCGCGCGACACGGCGACGCCGGAAGCGATGGCGCACTGCCTGCAGCAGTTGGTCCTGGGCGAAGAGTTGCCGTCGCCGCAACGCATGCAATTACGGGCTGGATTGACCGGCAGCGTCACCGGCGCCTCGTTGATACGCGCCGGCGTACCGCCCGGCTGGCTGGTGGGGGACAAGTCCGGTGCCAGTGCCGCCTTCGGTACGCGCAACGATATCGCCGTCCTGTGGCCGAGCGAGGGCGCCCCGGTGGTCCTGGCGGTGTACACCACGCGTCACGCGCGCGACGCTACCATGCGCGACGATGTGGTGGCCGCCGCAAGCCGCATTGCCACCGAGTGGATACGCGAGCGGCGCTAGCCGGACGGCCTTTCCCTTGGTCCGAGATTCTCCGCCGCCGCCGCCGCCGCGCCGGAGCGCCCCTACCATACTGCCTCCGACAACTCTGCATTGACTGCGAGGCACGCAATGAATAACCACTCGGTAATCGGCCGGACTGCTGGCGCATTCAGTTGCGTCAATTACGTGAAGGGTATCGGCTCGATCGCCAGTTATCTTCACGCTGCCAAGCAGGTGGCCGCTGTTATGGTCGGGGCACCCCTGCGCGCCAACGCCAAGGTGCCCGACGCCGGCGCGCCGGGTGGCGCTTCCGCAACCGAAGGTGGTATCAACGGCGCCACTGCTATTGGCGCGCCAGACGTGCTGCGATCGCCCATGGACGATCCGGTGCCCCTGCATCGCCTGCGCACAGGCGAGGCGAGGGCGACCTCCAGCTGGATCACGGTCAACCCGAACGATTATCCGCGCGACCTCGGCGAATTCACCGACGTGGTGCTGCAAAACCTGGCGGAAGAGGGCGTTCCGGCCCGGCATCTGGAGCAACTACGCCAGCGCGAGGGCCTGTGGCGCGAAATACATGGCCAAGTGAATCGGGGGGAACTGCGCACCGATGGGGCGCGCCTACTGCTGGGCGCGACGTCGGAACTGGAGAATCAGGCTTTTCTGAACGATCAGGGCATCTACCAGCACTTGCCCACCCCAAAGCGTATCCGTCTGAAGGCAGTGGTCCTGTATTTGGGGCAGGTGCTGGCGCAGTACCAGCGCCCGCTTGACGCCTACAGGCGTCCAATCACGGGCTATCCGACCTTGAACGGCGGCGACGACGCGGAGCAGTTTGCCAATCAGGTGATCGGCCATGCAGGCTCCTGCGGTGGCAAGGCGGCCATTCAAGGCTCCAAGCGGGCGCACGAGCAAATCTGCGACGTGGCCCCGAGTGAGGCCGCCAAGAGGCTATGTCGAGACCAACTGGGCAGGCGCGCAATCGGTACGAATTCGCGGCGCGAACAGGCTGCGGCCGATCTGGCAAGTAAAGAGGCCATGAAGAACTTCAATGCGCTGCGTAATGCGTTCGACGCGACGGTTCCCGTCGGTACGCGGCATCCGGCCCGCGACGCCGGCCAGACTGCCGCGATCTTGCTGGGGGCGACTGGTTCGGACAGCGCCGCATATGCCGGATGTTTGCAAAAGCAGATGCCGAAACAATTCGATCCGCCGGCGCAGGACGCGCCACCGGTGCCCTCCGCCGCGCAGCAGGGGGCCGGTGCGATGACGCCTGCCATGCCCCAGAATCAGGATGTGGAGCCCATGGACACGAGTACCGGGGCAATGCTGGCTGCAGTTGGCAGCGCTGCGGGCGCGGTGGACTTCGTGCTCGATACCTTGATCCGCACCGTCACTTTGCAGGGCAATGCCGCCGCTGCCACCCCCATTCCGCAAACCACCACGCCGGCCTACCTGGCGGAGGAAGTGCAGGAGGACAGCCGTTACGTCAGTGCGTTGGCCCGTTCGCTGCGCGGCTGGGTCGACTACAGCAAAGCCAACCAGAGCGTCAACGCCTATCATGCGCTGCACGGTGTGTTTCAGCATTATGGCGAGGAGGTGCCGGAAGAGTTCACGCGAACTTTCGACATCACGCTGCTTGAGGATGAGGAGCGGCTGGACGAAGCCGCCGTACTGTACCATCAGTTGCGCAATCCCGGTCCCGATGCCGAAGCCGCGATGCCGCGCTCCGAACAATTGCGCACGCGCCTGCTGGACGACCTGCGCACAGAATACGTCGTTTTGCATGCGCTGGAACAGTTGCTGGCATCGCCGCGCAATATTTCGGCGCCGTCGCCATATTTCACTGGCTTTGCGATCGCGGACGCGTACAACAAGACTTTCGACCAGGTACTGCAATCGCCCAGGGTGTCGATCGACACCGGCTTCCGTGCTTTGTCAGCGGCGCGCCAGCGCGAACTGCTGGAGGCGAAGTTCGCGGACGTGGGCGAAAGCACGCAATTCGAAATCGGCACGGCGCGGCAGTCCGTAGCCAGTACCCTGATCCGTATGGCCCGCTATCGGGACCAGCCGGTACCGGGCCCATTCGCCTCGAACCAGGAACTGGCGCGCGCTTACGTGGAAGCTGAGCAGCAGTGGGCCGCCGACAACAGCAGTTTTCCCTTGCACCCGCGCCTGCAATTCTCGGAGCACATGGCCGCCGCGAGTGGCGTTGAAGTGATGAGCACGGCGGAGCTGAAGGCGCGCTACGACGCGATCCTGGCGATGGCGCAAGGCCACATCTTGTCGTATCCGCCCGAGGAGCGCAACTCGAATAGCGCCCTGGACCCGGAATCCTGGGTGACGAGCGTAGCTGCCAGGTACAACCGGGGAGGCGCGAGGTGGGACCAGCAACCCGCTGAGAGGCAGCGCAAAGCCATCCAAGCGGTGCTGAACGGCTTGCGCGCCATGTGTGAGCGCTCCGAGGAACCGGGATTTGGGGTACGCGCAAAGCACGTCGTCTATGACTTCGCAGCCAAGGTTAAGCAAGCTGGCCTGTTGAGCGAAGTGGTGGTGGGCGATACGCCGATGGAAAAGGCTTTCGCTGTGGTGGAGTATGGCACCGAACGACTGTATGCAGCCCTGAGTGATCCGCCGCGCTTCGACCGCCAGGCCGCCGCCCTCAAGATACTGCAAGAAGAGTTCCGCCTGGATCCGGAGTATGCCAGGAATACCGGCTTGCTGGAGAAGTTCATGCAGTGCGTCGACCAGCCGCTGCTTGACGGCAGTAAAATGTGGATCGGTACACGATTTGTCAAGCCCATTGACTTTTTGCAGCCAGCCGTCACGGCATACAACGAACGCTTGCTGAGCGATCCCTGGGTGCGCGCCAAGGCCAAGGAAAACCTGCGTCTGCGCGGGGCGCCGATGCGCGACGTCGACATTGAGCTGGAAATGCGTAGCGTGGCCGAGCCGTATAAGGCTGAAAGCGAGTACCACAAGCAGTTAATAACCATGTTGAACGTCGAATTGGGCAGTATTCCGATCGTCGGTGGGATATGGGGCATTTACCAAGGCTGGCAGCATGGAGACAAGATCGAGATGCTGATGGGCTTTCTAAATCTGCTCGAAGGCTCGGCCGGCGACTTGCGCAGCCTCAGCCTGAAGCTGCTCAAGCCTGGGATGGGGCAAGCCTTGTCCGATTTCAAGCGCATTACGGGCAAGCTCGGCGTGCAGGATGTCCCGCGGATTGACGACGTGCCATTTAAATTCAAGGCGCCGACGCCAGGCGACCTGCTGCCGGAGGCGCATATCGCCAGCACCATCAACTTCAAGGTGCGCGACGGGAACGTGCCGCGCGACTTGCGGCCGCTAGCCGCGCGTGTGCGCAGTGGCGAACGCGGTGTGACCTGGAAGGGACACGAAGTGATCCTGATCGAGAACGAGGACCGGGTGGTGCCGGTGAAAAACCGTGGCGGCGCCTATCAGGAGCTGGACTGGCAGACCGAACACCCGGTCAAGAATGGCAAGCTGATCCACCAGGACCCGACGTCACGCGGCTACCGCAACGACCAGCAACTGGCGGGCGGGATGCCCCTGCCGGGCCATTCCGGCCGGAAAAAGACCAGCGACGGCACACGGGTCGCGAACAGGGAGACAGTGGTCGCCGTGAAGGAGCTATTAAAACCCGCCAACGACCGCAGCCGGCAGAATTTCAACACTTTGTTCGAGCGGAATTTCGCTGTGTTCGACCTCGGGAACTGCATGACGAGCTGGGAGCTGCCGGGCCAGCCCGGCAGCGGCATGCAAGGCTTCAGGCAGTTCATGGAGCAACTATACGACCGCAGCGAAACTTTCCGTCGCATCATGAATCACTTTGACGCCCATGGCCGCCGCGTAGACCGGCGCTTATGGAAAATCCATTTCGGCGGCCGTGTTCAAACTACGCACGCGATTAATCCGAGAACCGATCATCAAGCGCGCGCAATCGATATCCCGGCGACGATGGTGCACGCCTACACGGCCGCGAATGACGTGCCGACTTATACCAAGGAGAACGCGGTGGTGCACGAACTGATCCACGCCCTGTTGTTGGGAAAAGACCCCAATTTGCCGGACCAGACCGTGAACGCTCGGCCTGTCGTGCCCACCGACACCGGCAGCCCATCGTTCCTGGCCGACCGCATTCTGTTCGAAATGGGCAAGGACGTGCCGGAACGGGTGACGTACGCCGACTTCAGGCGGGGGGCGGCGGACCCGCGCGTGCCGGTGGCGGCGAACGATGCGCAACTGGATTCCTACCATATCGACAAAATGCTGAACCGCCACCGCTTGCCACCGACTGCGGACACCGTTGTGTTGGAACAGCGCCTTGCCGAACGCCCGACCGTCACGCAATGGCAGCAGTTGCAGCAGGCGCAGCGGCAGCCACCGGCCAGGCCAAGCGCGACCTTGCGCGCCGGCCGGCGCCTGGATGCGTTGCGCGAACGCTTCGAGCTGCCGGACGGCGCCGCCCCGCGAGCCTTCGAGAGCGTGTGCAAGCGTTTGCTGAAGAGTCGGACCTTCCGCAACCTGCTGGAACGTATGCCCGAGCGCGCCGAGGGCAAATGGCAGTTCGTGTTCGACGAGGCGACGGCCCAGGCGGACTTGCCGGCCGGCCAGGCCTGGGCCGGCGCCGCCGACCGCACCACCGGCAAGCTGTACGTGTTCGACGATCATTCGCAGTACCTGGAACAGCAGGGCTTGCGCGATACCGAGTTTGAACGCAAGGTCACCACTGCCTTCGTCAATGCCATGACTGAAATGGAAGCCCCGGCCCAGCCGTTGAAGAGCCGTGGCGGCAAGGTGAAACTGGTCGACGAGATCCTGCATGAGGCGGGCTATCACAATCCCACGCAATTGGTGGCGGTGCGCGCGCGCTCCAACGATTTGGCGTCGCAGCGGGAGGTGACGGCGGAATTGATCAAGGCACGCCGGGCGGTGCTGGTGGAAGAGGACTATCTCAAACTGCAGCGGCAACAGGCGGCCTGAGCGCGCCCCTCAGGCAATCGCCGCCAAGGCGGCATATTGCCCCGGCGTCGTGCCATACACGCGCCGGAACAGGGCGATAAAGGCGCTGACATTGTCGTAGCCAAGGTCCAGCGCCACGGCGGTCACGGACTGGCGCGCCGCCAGCATCTCCAGTGCGCGCAGCAGCCTGGCGCGCTGGCGCCAGGCACTGAAACTGAACCCAGTTTCGGCCACGAAGCGGCGCGTCAGCGTGCGCGGCGTGATGGCGGCCCAGGCCGCCCATTCTCCGATGCGGCGCGGATCGGCCGGATCTTCCGCCAACGCCTGCGCAATCTTCAGCAGGCGCGGTTCGCGCGGCATGGACAGGCCGCCGGGCGCGGCTGGAGGGGCGCTGATTTCGTCGATGATGACGGCCCCCAGGCGCGCCTGGGCCGCATCGGGCACGTTGCCGCGCCAGCACATGGCGCGCGCCAGCGCTTCGCGCAGCAGGCCAGAAACGGCCAGGATGCGCGTTTCGCGCGGCAGCGCGGCGCAAGCTGAGGGCGCCACATACAAACTCCAGGCCGCGTCCCGCGCACGCACCGCGTGCGCTATTCCGGGCGGTATCCAGACCGCGCAGTTGGCTGGCACCAGCCAATGGCCGCCGCCAGCCTCCACCGCCAGCGGGCCGCTGGCGGCACCCACCAGCTGTCCGCGTGCATGGCGGTGCCAGCGGCGCTCGCGTTGGCGGTGCGCCACGGCAAATAGTGGCGGTTGATCGGTGTCAGACCCGGCGTCGGCGCCAAGCAAGGAGAAGCTCGTCATGATTGGCGGAAATGAGCTAGCAATTGGCGCCAGCGGCGTAGCGCTGGGGGCGCCGGGTGGTTACAGTAATGGCTCCTATCACTTCGGAGATCTCCCATATGCAAGCAAAAGACATGCTGCCCGATCATTTGAACGAGCGCGATTTCGAGGGCGTCATCGTGCGCAAAGGCACGGTCGGCGCGTTTATTGTCAGTGCCAGGACCTGGCTCGATGCGGATGCGGCGCCCGCCGATCGCGCGATTGCCGAGCAGGACATTGTGGCCGCCGTACCGGCGCTGCGCGCGCTTGGCGTGCTGGAGGTGTTGACGGTGCGCGATCCGCATTTACGCCGGCTGGTCGAAGGCGAATGAGCGTCACCGCACGTCGCGGCTAGCGTTCGGGCCGAGCCGGGCCAACACGGCGCGGCTGGCGGCCTGCAGTAAATCCTGGCCGCACTGCGTGAGCGTGCCGTCTGGCGTTCCATGCAGCGCTAACGTCAGGCAGGGAAGGCTGAAGTCGCCGTCTGGGCGCCGTTCGGCGCCCAGTGCCAGCCATAGCCGGTCGCAGCGGCGGTGTGGAACCCGCCAGCGCCGCGGGCGGTTGCTGTCGCTGACCAGCAGCAGGCGGCTGCAACCCAGGGCGTGCCCGAGCTGGCGCAGCAGGCGCAACAGCAAATCCCTGGGATGCAGTCCATGCAGCTCATGCGCCAGTAGCGGCGCGCTTTCGCCGCATGCATCCAGCACCCCCCCGATCCCCAGTTCGATGCGGCCATCGTCGGGTACGAAGCAGAAGGCCATAGCGTACAAAGGTTGCGCGTCCCGATACAGGTAGAGCAGCTGTTCTCCGTGGGGTGCCAGCGGCGCAGCGGCGCCCAGCTTGACGCAAAAGGTTGCGCCGCCGCGACCGGGCAGGTGCGCCAGTTCCAGCGGCTGGCGCGCCGCCGCCGCCAGCTGACCACCCCAGCCTCGCTGCAGGACGAAGCGGTAGTGGCTGCACAGGGCCGCCACCCGTCGCGGGCGGCTCAAGCGCAGGCTGAACCAGGGCAGGCAAGGCTTGTGCGCCAGCGCCGGTTGCGCGTGCAGCAGGTCGCGCAGCGCACTGTCGCTGTTCAGCAGTGCCAGCCAGCGGCGTGCCAGGCGGGGCGCAGGCAGCGCGCGCAGGCGCAAGCCGAGCGTGGTGTGCCGGCGTGCCGGCGGCGCGGCGCCAAGCAGCGGTGGCACGCGCCGGCCGTGCAGGGCGTTCGCAGCCAGCAGACAGGCTGCTAACCAGCCCAGGCCTTCGGCCATTGCCGCCAGTACATCGGAGGGATAATGGGCGCCCAGGTAGACGCGGCTGGCTGCTACCAGCACCACCGGCGGCGCGGCCAGCAGTACGATCGCCGCGCGGCGCCATTGGCCGCGGGTGCGCGACAGGAGCCAGGCGGCGCCCAGGGCGTACAGCATGGTGGCGAGGGCGGTGTGCCCGCTTGGGAAGCTGAAGCCGGTGGCGAGCTGACCAGACTGCAGCGTGTCGAACAGCGGCCGGGGGCGCGCCACGACCTGCTTGAGCAACAGGTTCAGGAGCATCAGCCCTGGCAGGCCGCATGCCAGGATCAGCAGCCAAAGGCGGGCGCGCGCCCGGATCATGCAGTAGGCCAGCAGCGTAGCCAGGACCAGAATCCCGGCCACGCTGTGCAGCAGGCTGATCAGGTGCATGGTGTGGGTCAGCCAACCGGTGGCGTGCTTTGCGCACCAATGCGAAAGGCGATGATCCCAGTGCAGCAGGGCGGCGTTGCCGGCGACTGCATGGGCCAATGCGCCAAGCAGCGCCAACGCGGTCAACAATAGGGCCCAGCAGGCGTGCCGTCCTGCGGGGCGCGGTTGACAGCCGTTCATTGCAGCGCCGGCAGCTGCGTGCCGGAGATGGCGTTGCGCGCCTGCACCGCGGCCAAGCTGGGGCGCCGCGACAGCAGGACCGTGCAACGCAAGGCGCGCGCCTGCGCCTGCAGCTCACCGGAGTCGCGTGCGTCGGCGCCGCCGCTGTGGGGGGCGATGCTGGCCTCGGGATACAGGGCCGACCATAGCGCGGCCGTTTCGGCGGCCGCGCTCGCGCGCGGAACGCTGCCTGCCGAGGGCTGGGCCAAGCGATGCAGCAAAACGCTGTGGCCAGAGCACAGGGCGCCGGCCAGCAGGAAGGGCCACAGGGTGGTGGTGGGGCGTTTGATGTCCATAAGCGCTGCATCTTAGGCACCTGGCGCGGCGGCACGGCCCGCTGCCGCGCAGTTTAGGACCGAATTACTCGCTCCAGGCTTGCTGTGCCCCGAACTCCATCTGACGGCGCAGCAGCATGCGGGCACGATTGACGCGAGAACGGATGGTACCGATCGGTACAAGCAGCTGTTCGGCAGCCTGGATATAGCTGCATTCGTCCAGGCACACCAGTTCCAGCGTGTGGCGCAGCCGCGGCGGTAGTTCGCGCGTGGCTTCCTCCAGGCGCCTGGCCAGCTGACGGAAATGTGTCACTTCCTCGGGCGAGGGGGTGCTGTCGTCGGGCGTTGCGCTACGCTCGCTGCCGTCCTGCCACATGTCCAGGCTTTCGGTACGTTCCGACTGCCGCACTTGGCGCGCCACATGATGGCGCGCCACGTTGGCCAGCACGCCGAAGAACCAGGTCTGCACCGACGCGCCGCGCAGGTCGTGATGGCTGCAGCGTAGCGCCTCGAGCAGGGCTTGCTGGATGATGTCGTCCTGCTGGTCCTGTGAGCGTTCGAAGCGCCACAGGAAGCGGCGCAGCGGGCTGGACGAGCTGGTGGCGGTGCGGGAGAGTTGGCCAAGGTAGGCCAGCATTTGCTGTTGTTGTTTGCTGTCAGGCGTTGGATTCATTGCTGCCTTTTTCCAGAGGAGCGGCGCCCCACGGGCACCAGCAGAAAATTAGAGCATGGGTATCTCGACCGCCTTGAGCGTTTGGCCATCTATCGGACCGGTTCCATAGCGTTCGGTCTTAGTTGGTCGCAGCGCGCGAATCGGAGGCGCCGCCGCGTGCTGTAGCCAATACTCGCGACAGCATGCAACTGCTGCGCTTTGCGCCTTGTCCTGCAAGGCATCCGCGCGTGCTTCGCTCGCGCCACTCTCGTTCCAGTCCGTTAGTCCGCCGTACGCAGCTGTTCGAGCAGTTGCGTGAACTTCTCGCGGCGAGCCTCCAACTGCCGGCGTTGCTGTTGTGCCAGTTGCAGCTCGCGCCGCGCCTGGTCGATGGCGGCGTGCTGGGCGTGCACGGCATCGCGCCGCCGCGCCAGGCCGGCCAGCAGCGCCGCTTCCTCTTGCCGCCAGCACTGCAGCGCAGCGATGGAGAGCGGCTGCGCAGCTGCGGCCGCCGTCTGCGCTGCGCGCCGCAGCTGCAGCGTGTCGGCCGCCTGCGCCAGGGCTTGCTGCCGTGCCAGCAGTGCGGTTTCGGCGGCCGCCAGCGCTTGCCGGGCCTGCCCGACTAGGCCGTCCGCCGCCAAGCGGCGCAGCAACTGCAAGTGTTCCATGGCCTGCACGCGGGCCAGGTCGGGGTTGGGTGGGGGAGGCTCCGGCTCCACCTCGTGCGGAAAGCGGCGCGCGCTCACAGGCTCGCCAGGCGCAGCAATTGTTCGATGCTGGCGTCCCAGGTGGCACCCTGGCGCGTGTCCTGGCGCAGGAAGGCGATCACTTCCGGATGGGCGCGTACCACCTTGTCAAGCTCCGGATCGGCACCGCTGCGGTATTCGCCCAGCCGGATCAGCAGTTCGACTTCACGGTAGCTGGATAACACATGGCGCAAACGAGCCGCAGCCTTGCGCTGCTCCGGCGCCACAATATTCGACATGACGCGGCTCAGGCTGGGCAGGACGTCAACCGCCGGATAGTGACCCTGTTCGGCCAGCTTGCGCGAGAGCAGGATATGGCCATCGAGCAGCGAGACGGCTTCCTCGCTGATCGGGTCGGCCTTCAGTTCGCCGTCCAGCAGTACCGTGTAGAGCGCCGTCAGCGCGCCCTGGCTGGTGTTGCCGGCCCGTTCGAGCAGACGCGGCAGCATGGCATAGACCGAGGGCGGATAACCGGCGCGGGCCGGCGCTTCGCCCGCCGCCAGACCGATTTCGCGCTGGGCGCGGGCCAAGCGGGTCAGCGAATCGACCATCAGCAGCACATTCATGCCGCGCGCGCGCATGCCTTCGGCGATGGCGGTGGCGGTGAAGGCCGCGCGCACGCGCTCCAGCGCTGGACGGTCCGACGTGGCGCACACGATCACGGTGCGCGCCAGCAATTCTGGGTCGAGTTCGTGCTCGGTGAATTCGCGCACTTCGCGCCCGCGCTCACCGATCAGGGCCAGCACCAGCACATCGATCGCGCTGCCGCGGCCGATGGCCGCCATCAGCGTGGTCTTGCCGCAGCCGGGCGGCGCGAAGATGCCGACGCGCTGGCCACGGCCCAGGGTCAGCAGGGTGTCGATGCTGCGCACGCCAGTGGCGAACACTTCGCGGATGCGCGGCCTTTCGGTCGGCGCGGGCGCTTCGGCCATGACGGTGCGCCAGGCCATGCCGGGCGCGTCGCCGTCGGGCGGCTGCTGGCCGTCAAGTGGCAGGCCATAGCCGTCGAGCACCCGGCCCAGCAGATCCGGCCCGGCCGCCACGCGGTGCGTGCGGCGCAGCGGCCGGATCAGCCAGGACGGGCCCAGTCCGTCCAGCGTATCGAGCAGCGAGAGCAAGGCGGCGTGCTCATTGAAGCCGACGACTTCGGCGCGCCGCGTGCGGCCGGGCGCCGATGGGTGGAACAGTTCGCATTGTTCGCCGATGCTGGCGTTGGGCACGCTGCCTTCGACCAATGCGCCGAGCACGCGCTGTACCCGGCCCAGGCCGCTAACCAAGGTGACGCCGGCGAATGCCTGCTGCGCGGCGGCCAGCAGGCCGTTGCCAGCCTGGCGCCAGTGGCTATGCCGTTTCACCATGGCAGTTCCAGTTGGCGCTTGCCGTCGAACAGCAGCTTGCCGGGCCGGATCGCTTGCAGCCGGTAGCCGGCCATGCTGGTGCCTTCGTACATCACGGTGCCATCGGCAAGCGTGATGTGGGGCGCACTGCCGGTGACGATTTCGCGCACATCGAAGGGCAGTGCGCGCTGCAGCGGTGTGAGGGCGACGTCGATGCGCACCCGTGTACCAAAGCGCTGCCGCAAGCTGGCCAGCGCGCTGTCGAAGCGGCGTGATTCGTCGGCATCGAGCTCGGCCGAGAGCGTCAGGTGGCCGGTTTCGTAGACAATGCCCACCAGTTTGGACAAGTCGCGCTCGCTCAGAACCCGTTCAGTTTGGCGCGCGATCTCGTCGGCTTCGGCTGGCACCGCGGCCGCCGCTGGCGCCGCGGCCGCGCTGGGCGGCTGGGCGGACGGACTGCGTAGCACGCACCAGGCCAGCACCAGCAGCAACAGCGCGAGCGCGGTCACGGCCGGCAGGGCCAGCGGCCAGCGCCGGCCGGGCCTTGCCGCCTCCGGCACCGGCGGCGCGGACGGCTGCAGCACGGCCGTTTCCCATGGTGCGTCGGCTGGACTGAGCATGAGCCATGCCTGGCCGATGCGGAACGGAAGACCGGGCGCCAGCGCGCTGCCAGCATGCAGCGGCCGGCCTGCCAGGTCGGCGACATCGGCGCCGGAATCCGGCTCGGCCAGCCATTGGCCGTCCACCCAGCGCAAGCTCAGGTGCTGCGGTGCGACGTCGGGGTCGAGCAGGATGACGTCGCATGCGGTATCGCTGCCCACGACGACGGCTTCCTCCGTCAGCGGCAAGGCGGCGCCGGCATGCAAGCCGGACAGCACGCGCAGCTCCAGGCCGGCAGGCGCCGCGATGTTGCCCTCAATGGTTTCGTCCATGGTCACACTCCAAATTCGTCTTCCGCTTCTTGCGTGCCGGGTGGACACGGCACCACATCGAGCACCTGGACCTGCTGTTCCGGCGGCACTTCCTGGGTGGATAAGACAGGCAGTTCATTGAAACGGTCGCGCAACAGGCGCCGCACATGTGGCCGCAGGTCCGGCGCGCACAGCACCACCGGCGGTGGGCGCGGCGGCTGCAGCGCGAGCCGGACGGCAAACTCGTCGGTCAAGGCTTCGCTGGTGCGCACGTCGAGCGCCAGCATGTCGCCGTACGCAGTCTGGCGCACAGCCGAGCGCACCAGCGCTTCCAGCTCGGGCGCCAGCAGCAGGGCGTGCAACGGACCTTTGCTGGCGTAGGCGCCGCAGATTTCCCGTGCCAGCGCGCCGCGCACGCATTCGTACAGCACGGCCGGGTCGCGCTCGCGCTGGCCCCATTCGACCAGGGACTCGGCGATCGTATCCATATTGCGGATACTGACCTGTTCGCCCAGCAAGCGTTGCATGACATCGGCCAGGCGGCCCAAAGGCACACTGCGTTCGAGCTCCTTGGCCAGCTCCGGCGTTTTTTCGGTCAGCCAGCGGCTTAGCTTGTGTGCCTGTTCGATGCCGAAATAGCGCGGCCCCGCCCTCAACAGGGCGCTGGTGAACAGGCCGTTCAGGTATTCCCAGAATGGCTGCGGCTTGCCCGCCGCCCATTCCAGCACCTCAGCTTGCTGCGGCGTCAACCAGACCCGCTGGCGGCCGTCGCGTCCGATCGGCTCGATGCAGTCGGGCGCCAGCTCCAGCGCCGGTACCTGATCCGGCGCGCACAAGGTGGTCAGCATGTCTTGCCGCAGCCAGCCGGCAAAGACGCGCACTTCTTCATGGCAGAACTCGAAGTCGGCGTCGGCAACATGGATGCCAGGGTCGGCGCACACCGGTGGCGGCACCAGGCCGTAGCGCAGCACCAGTGAATTGCGTGCCAGGCGGGCTTGGTTGAGCACGTTTGCCGCCATGAGCGGGTCAACTTGCGCCCCGGTCCGCACGACGAAGTGACGCAGCACCTGGAATTCGCGCAACTCGGGCACTTCGGCGGCTGCTCTGGCCGCATCGTTTCGGGCGCGCTTCTGCTTGCGGTAGATCATGCCCAGGCCAAGCGCGAGCGCGCTGCCCGCCAGCACGGCGAACACCATGCTAGGCATGCCGGGCAGCATGCCAAACACCAGCATGGCACAGCCGGCAATGACCCAGGCCTTGGGCTGCGCCATCAATTGGGCGGTAATTTCCTTACCAACGTTGCGTCCGCCTTCTTCGCCGCCGGCCACGCGCGTCACCAGCAGGCCGGCCGCCAGCGAGAGCAGCAGGGCCGGGATCTGCGCCACCAGACCGTCGCCGATGGTCAGGATGGAATACAGGTGCATGGCGTCAGCGCCGGACATGCCTCGTTGCAGCATGCCGATGGCAAGGCCTCCCACCATATTGGTGAGCAGGATGACGATACCGGCAATGGCGTCGCCCTTGACGAACTTCATGGCGCCATCCATGGCGCCGAAGAACTGGCTTTCCTGGCCCAGCTGCAAGCGCTTGGCCTGTGCCTCCTTCGCGGTCAGCGAGCCATCCTTGAACTCCATGTCGATCGCCAGCTGCTTGCCGGGCAGGGCGTCAAGCGTGAAACGGGCGCCCACTTCGGCCACCCGCTCGGCGCCCTTGGTAATCACCAGGAATTGCACCACGGTCAAAATCAGGAAGACGACCAGGCCGACCACCAAGTTGCCGCCCACCACGACCTCGCCGAAAGCCTCGATGATGTGGCCGGCCTCCGCTTCGAGGAGGATCAGGCGGGTACTGGCGATGCTGAGCGAGACGCGAAACAGGGTGGTGACCAGGAGCAGGGCGGGGAAAGTGCTCAGGCCGAGCGAATCCTTGATCTGCATGACCAGCACGATCATCAGGCAGGCCGCGCACATGTTCAGGGCGATCAGAATATCCAGCAGCCAGGCGGGCAGCGGCAGCAGCATGGCCAGCACGATGGCGAGCAGGATGGCGGCGGCGGTGACTTCGGCACGGCCCCCCTTTGGCAGCAGTTCTTTGCCGAGGGCCTTGGCGTCGCTCCAGGATGGGGGCGTGGCGTTCAAACGTTGTTTCCTTGCGTGGCGGCGCGCGAAAGGCAGACCGCCGCGCGGTTGCATCGAGTATTGCGATCGGGGTTCATGCCCGCTAAGTGCCAAGGCGGTGGGAATTGGTTCGGCGTTTATGACGCTGCCTGCAGGTTGGCATGCCGCGAACCGGACGGCGCTCAGGCCGCACTAACAAATACGGAGCCTCAAGAAACCACGCCATGCCTAGCTCAGTATCGAATTCGCCCAACACCCCACCGCCGGCTTGGCCGCCAGACGCCAGCGGGCCTCTCGCGCAGCGCGCGGATCAGCAAGCTTCCAGTCGATCCTTGTCTGATCGGTCGTCCATGTTGCAAAAGGAGATGCGTACTCTGCGAGAAAGCGAGTTCCGTTTGCAGAACCAGGTGCAGAGTTTTGACGTGGCGCGCCGCGGTTATAAGGAGGAGCCGGCCGGCTTCCGTTTCGACGAAGCCGTGCCGGGAATGATCCTGACGGTGACGCGCGGCGGTGGGCGAGTTGGCAATCTCGGTGAGGAAATCCGTTTCAGCATCGACCCGCGCCAGCTGCCGGAGGCGTTCGACGCAGTCGCCCCCTTGCTGTTGGCGGAAGACAGTCCTGTGGAGAAATGGCAGCTTGGCGAACCGGATGAGGGCGTCGCACGGCTGACGCTGCAAATTGGACCAGCGCCTGACGAGGCCGAATACACGGCGGTCCGGCTGAAGCGTGTAGCAGATTTCGTCAACCACGAGGCTTTGGCGACTGCAAACATCGGTCCTGGAATCGGTTCGATTTCCGACACGATAGCGCCTGGCTGGCGCTACGCTTCTTATCGCAGGGTAGGCGATGCGGACGCCGGCGTGCCGAACGATGCGCGGCAAGCGGAGGGAGAACCGCTCTTTATTCTGCTATCCCAGCAAGCCGGGACCAGCGACGCCGTTATCACGCCTGAACCTCAGGGGAGGGTCCGATGGGAGACTATTGGTGAGAACCTGAGCGCATTACAAGAAGCGTACGCCTACCGGCGTGCGGTCAGCGAAGCTAACGACAGTGACAGGCAACTGAGCCGTCGAGAGCTGCGCGACTGGGTTTTGGCCGCCGACCAGAGTGCTGCTGCGCAAGTGACTGCAGATGCGATTGCCTGGGCAGTGCCCACCGAAGCAATCTACCGACCCTTAGAAGCAGTGGGAGATGCGCTAAGACGCAGGGCTGAGGCGGTGAGACGGTTGCAACAGTATTATCTTGAGAATTTCGATGGCCACACGCTGGACGAAGCCGGGCTCCGGGACCGTTCATTCATGCGGCAGTGGATTAGCTTATTGGAACGCAATCCCTATCTGGATTACGCCCAGGCAGAGCTGTATGACTCTACACAGCGATACTTCCGGGACAATAGGGAACTCCAGAAGAGCGCCAATGCTTCGCCAGAGGAAGTGCGAGAGTATTGGCTTGGCGTATTGGGTACGGGAAAGCCTGCCGAGCGTCTTAGATGGGATGGGGCGGAAGATGAGTGGCTGGCGACTCTCTCCACTGGGGATCTGGCGCGCCTCGCCGTGAGTATGGATGACGCGCGTCAAATCGGCGTCATGACCGCCTTATTGCAGGACCGAGTTGATCGGACTGCCAAACGAGTCGAGAGGAGGTATGGAAAGTGGCGCAAAACCCTCGCTTTGGAAGGAGCGGCAGATCCCGCCCGCGGCGAGTTTGGTATGTGTCAAGCGCAATTCATGCGCTCTGCTGGCTTTGATCAGGGCAATTGTTTGCCGACATCAACCATGTTTGCAATGGCTTACAAGGAAAGTCAGGAAAGCGGTGTCCTAGCATTGTCGCATGCCATTGCCGCAAGAACTGAGCGTAACTTCGCTGTAACCATTCAGGATATTGAATTTTCCGGGTTCAGATTGGCGCTCGAGACAGTGTTTAGTGCGGTGGAATTCGGCGAATTTCAAGGGCGCGCGGTGGCGTTGGACCAGGTAGTCGAAGATATGGGCGTGGGAGCAGGATCTACCGCCGTCCTGTTAATGACGGGAACGCATGTGATGGCACTGATGGGCCGTGACGGCGCGGGAGGAAAGCGGCAATATCTTCTCTTCGACCCCAATCTGGGTGCTGTGGCATTCTCAGGCGAGGAAGCTCTTCGTGATGGACTCGCGAGGCATTTGGCCAGAAATCAGTCCACGTATGCGGTCGAAATCGGAAAGGATGACGGCCCCGTAGTGGATGTGCTGACGTTGGATGATGAAATGTTGGCCAGGCTGTCTGCCCTTGAGGTGGGGCGATCCCCGGATGGCACAAGTACGAATTTGGCTGAGTTCATGGATCGTTTCACTGCACCCAGCCGTGCGGCATCAAATGCGGCCAAGTTGCAGCGCGACCGGGTTAAGGATGCGCTGCGATTGGCACGGTCGATGCGCGCTCTGACCGCAGGCCAGGTCAGTTCACTGCGCGGCGTGGAAGATATGCCGCGATCACTGTTGCTTTACCTGGACCGTCTGGCGCGTATGGAAGGCGGCGCCTTGCTGGAGATACTGGAGCGTAGCCGATTGCTCGAAACGGTACGCGGTTCCTACGCGACGGGCCGAATCTTCGATGCACTGGGCCGAGCTATGGCGCGGAACGAGGTTCTGCCCGGGGATTTGTTGGGGTATTTGCAGAATGTTGCCCCGGGCACGTTTTACGAGGGGATGCCACGCTTGTTGGGCCAACTGGCGGCCCGCGTGAGTTCAGCGCAAGCCGCGCAAGGCATTCTCGATGTGCTCGATAGTGAAGGAGACGCGCCATTGCGCTCCGGCTACACCGCACTATTGGTGCGTCTGCGCGAATTGTCGGATGCGCCGGAGTTCCGGAAACAGCTGAGCCGATTGGCGGCGCGCTATGCTGTCCAGCTGACACAAGAATATGTCAAGCCATCGGCCGAGAACGTGTTGTCGCGGGCGGACGCCATCGCAACACTGCGCGAGCGCGACGTCCTATCGGCCGACGACCTTGCGCCTCCCATCTTGTACAGTGCCGTGAAGGAACTCAAGGACAAGGATCGGGACGTCAGGCGGGAACTGGACAACGCCGCTGCGCGCATGGGCAGCCTGCTGGACCGGCTGGTCGCTCAAATGCACCCGGAGCACCAGGAGATCGTGGCTGTCAAACTGATCAACAGCCGCAGACTCGGTGACGCCAGCCGTGCCGATTTTGGCAACCGCCTTCTGCGGCGTCACGATGAAGTCGGTCGAAGACCACCTTATTCGGCGCGGATCGAGGGCTGGCTCGCGGCAAAGCGCCTGCGCGCAGCGCCACCGCCTCAGCCCGCTGGGATGATTGCGCGCAGGCCGGCTCCGCTGGCGCCGGGGCCCAGCCTGCCGCGGCCCGATGTGGCCGATGTGGAAGCGATCAGGCTGCTGATGGAAGCGTCTTGGGAATCTGGCCAGCGCGTTTTTGCCACCATCCAGAACTTGGAGTCGGAGCGCATGTTGACGCCGCGGGTGCTGGCTGAATTCGATGCTGCCAACGTGGATGAACTGGCGGCCCGCCTAGGCATGTTGACGGTGGACTTTGATGTCAGGCCAACTGCGAATGAGGCGCGGCTGCTGTTGCGGCAAAAAGTGGCCGGTGCTCTGGAATGCGCGATACTGAATGCTCCGAAGCGCCGCGATATCTTGCAGGATTGGCTTGCCCAACAGCAGTGGTGTATTGCCTCCGAGACAGCAGCGCTGCAACCGGGCAGGCGCGAAGAGCCGCCGGACGCGATGTTTGGCGTACTGGGCGCGTTTGTACAAGAAATGAATGACGCTGCGCCTGCGATGATCGAACAGAAAAATGCCGAGCGGCTAGCATATGATGCTGCGGCGATAGAGGCTTGGCGTGAGGAAGCCTACGCCGATGCGTGTGAACGCGAGGTGCAGCAGAAGGCAGCGGCGGCGCAGCAAGCGGACTTGGTGACCCGGGCGCTGGAAGCGGCTGATCGGAACCATGCCGACCGCCTGCAGGCGCCGCGGGCGGGAACGGCAACGAACAGTGCCGATGCAGTGCCGCAAGCTGCGCCGACGCGCCCTGCACCGCTCGCACGCCACGCCTTTTACCACGAGCAGGTTGCGACCGACGGCCCCCCATTTGCGGCCTTTATGCGTCCGCCTTCGACAACGGCGCCCGACAGCGCCACACCCGGCGCGACGGTGGCACAGGCGCCGGCCGAGGTACACCAGGTCGACCTGGGCGCGATTGCCCAGCACTTGCATGACAATGCGCCGGCAGTGCCGCAATCCGAGCTTGGCGCGGTCGCATGGCGGCCAGATGCGCAAGCTCCCTGGCCGACGCCAGTACGGACCTTGGCGTCGGCCCTGCACCCAAGCGAAACATCGGCGAGCCATATCCAGGCCAGCAGTCGCACCGCGGCTGACCCGATGCCCATGAAATTTCGGGATTGGCGTAGTTAAAAATAACCTAGACGTAACATCGTCCTAGAAATGTGCAGGGGGTGCTCGGCCGTGATTCCTGATGGATACACTTCTCCCCGAAGTCGCCATTCAAGCAGACGCGCTTCCGCAGTATCCATTTCTCGAATAAACCGCAAAGAGATTAAACATGAAGAAACAAGTTATCGCTGTAATGATCGGTGCCGTCGGCACGCTCGCTTCCCTGGCCCACGCCGCCGATACGAATGATGAGTCCGGCCACGCCTACATCGGCGGTTCGATCGGCAATGCTCACCAGCAGTTGTCTATCAACTCCGTCAAGACCGTGCAAAAGCATCGTGCATTCAACCTGCACGGTGGCTACCAGCTGGACCAGAACTGGGGTGTTGAAGCAGGCGTGGTCAGCTTCGGCAAAGCCGAGTTCCTGAAGTCGAACGATGGCTCGCTGACGATGGATAATACGGCTATCTATGCGGCCGCCACCGCACGCATGCCGCTGAGCGCCGACTTCGCCGTGTTTGCCAAAGGCGGCGCCGCTGTCACCCGCCACAACACCACCGTGCTGGGGATCAGCGAGCCGGTGGCAGAGGTTGCGGAAGGTCAGCCACAGCCGGCCAAGGAGACCAGCATTACCAAGGAGAAATCGACTCGCCTCTCTCCAATGGTTGGCGTCGGCGCTTCCTATAACCTGACCAAGAATGTCGCGCTGCTGGCGGAGTATGATTACTTCGGCAAGGCATCGTACAAGAAGCACTTTGGTGGCAAGGTCCGAGCAGACATGATGTCGGTGGGCGTGCGCGTAAGCTTCTGATTTCCGCGTTGCCGCACAAAAAAGCCGGGAGGTATCCCGGCTTTTTTTCGGTCATCGCTTCGCAGGGCTATCTGCCGTCCAGAAACGGGCGCCGGCGCCAATTGTGCATCGATAGTTCATTTGCCTTACCGGGTGGTAGTCCGGCATTCCCAAGACGGTTACGTCCAGAGTCAGGCTGCCATCGTTGTTGAGGCGGTAGCGCATGAACTCGGTGGCAGGGCTGCCGATGGGGGACAAAGTAAAGTGCGTGTCGGAAAAGGCCAGATATGAGCCGGGTAGCATGAAACTGCCGATGGCCAGCCCTGCACGGCGGTCTGGGCCCTTGGCACCGAGATTATCGACGCATTGCGCAAGATCCATTGTCAGCGCCACGCTTCGCCCGTGCATCAGGGCCTCAACCACGTCACCGTAGCCCGGTAATTCAGCAGCTCCTGCTGTCGTGGACAGCAGGATCAGGGAGAAACCTGCCAGAAATTTCTTCATTGTGCTTTGCCTTTCCATGGGTGAAAAGGCGCACTCTAACCAGCGTGCTGAGCCGTCCGGGGTAAAGGCATTACTTCCCGGACCAGTCCTGCTTTTGCAGCAGGATTTCTTCGAAGGCAGTGGCGGCGGGATTCCGCAGCCGGGCCGGATGCCGCAACAGGGAGAAGCTGCGTACCGGCAGATCCAGGTTCGCACTGGCCAGCAGGCCAGCGCGCAGGTACGGCGCGGCGACCAGTTCCGACATGGCTGCGGCATAGGGACCGGCAAGTACTGCGCTGCGCACGGCTTCGTTCGACGGCAATTCAAGGGCAATGCGCAAGGCGAGACGGCGGGCACCGATAACTTTCAGTGCGGCCTCGAATTCGGAGCGCGTGCCGGAACCGGCCTCGCGCAAGACCCAGTGCCCGGTGCGCAAGACGGCAGCCGTGAGCTTCTGACCAGATGCCCAGGGATGGTCGGGCCGCACGACGACGACCATCCGGTCCTCGGCCACCACGCGGCATTGCAGGTTTTCTTCTTGCAGGGCGCCTTCGATCAAGCCAATGTCGGCGCTGCCTTGCACGACCGCACGAGTTACCTGTTCGGTATTGCCCAGATCAACCCGGAGCTCGATGGAAGGATGCAGGTCCTGGAAGCGCACCAGCAGCGGCGGCAGCCAGTAATTGGCGATGGTCTGGCTGGCATGGATGGTCAATGAGCCGCGCCGTAAGCCACCCAGCTCCGCAAGCACCGATTCCGCCGCGCGGCTGCTAGCCAGAACGCGCCTCGCCTCGTCCAGGAATGTCTTGCCGGCGTCGCTGATTTCGATGCCGCGGCCGACCCGATGGAAGAGCGCAACGCCGAAGCGTTCCTCCAGCGCCTTGATGGACGAACTGACGGCGGACGGCGTCAAGGACAGTGCCGATGCGGCGTGGGTCAGGTGCTGGCGCTCTGCGACGGCAACAAAGACACGGAGCTGCTCAAGGGTCATTGTTTAATTTAGATGAATGAAATATGAGAAATTATAAGATGGATCGAATGAATGGGAAAGCTGACAATCGCCTCATTGTTTTTGTCACGAACGGAGGTATGTATGCGTAATAAAGTATTGTCGGCCATCCCTGGCCTTGGCCTATGTGGCGCGGTGACGTTAGCCGCCTATCTGACCGAATGGATGGAGGCCAGGATCTTCGGGCGCGCCTGGCTGGAAAGCCTGGTGCTGGCGATCGTGATCGGCACTGCGGTGCGCTCGCTGCATCGCTTCCACCAGCGCTACGAAGCGGGCATCCGGGTTGGCGCCAAATTGCTGCTGGAGATTGCCGTCGTCCTGCTCGGGGCGGCAGTCAGCGCCAGCAATCTGCTGGAATACGGCCCGTGGCTGATCGCCGGCATCGCGGGGGTGGTCGTGATCGCAATCGTGGCCAGTTATGGGATTGGCCGCTGCGCCGGCTTGCCAAACAAGATGGCCCTGCTGATCGCGTGTGGCAATTCAATCTGCGGCAATTCGGCAATCGCGGCCGTGGCGCCGGTCATCGATGCCGACAGCAATGATGTCGCGGCTTCCATTGCATTCACCGCGGTCCTGGGCGTGGTGGTGGTACTCGGTTTGCCGCTCTTTGTGTCTCTGCTATCCTTCACTGCAGTCCAATACGGGGTTTTTGCTGGACTCACGGTCTACGCTGTGCCCCAGGTGCTGGCCGCTACCAACTGCATTTCCCCGGCTTGCGTGCACATCGGAACGCTGGTGAAACTGGTGCGCGTGCTGATGCTTGGTCCGGTTTGCGTGGTCCTGTCGCTGTTTGGCCTCGGCCAGGCGAAAGGCCGCCCGAGCTTGAATCACCTGGTGCCATGGTTTATCGTGGGTTTCCTGGTGATGCTGACGATGCGCTCGCTGGACCTGCTGCCGCAACTGCTGCTCGCCCCGGCTCACCATACCGCGAACTTCCTGACCATCATGTCGATGGCAGCGCTGGGACTTGGCGTCGATGTGCGCTCCGTGATGCGCGCAGGTCCGCGCGTTGCTGGAGTGGTGGTGGTCTCGCTCGCCGCGCTTGGGGTCGTAAGCTTCCTGTTGATCCGTATTTTAGGCATCTGATGCGCTGCCATGGCCGGTTCCCGAGGAAATGGCCTGCCAATTAATCTCGCATTTCGGGAACCGGCCGCTCCATGAGTTCAATCAATTCGCGCGCCGCTTTGCCCAGCGGCGTGGCGCTGCGCCAGACCAGATGCACCGGCAGCAGCAATTCGTTGCGGGTATTTTTGAAGTGCAGCCGCGTCAGCCGGCCTTGTTCCAGCAAACGGGTGATGCGGGACAAAGGAAAGTTGCCCCAGCCAAGCCCCAACTCGACCATTTGCAGGGCCAGGGGCAGGCTATCGGTGCGCCAATATGCCGCTGCCAGCAAAGGGCGCTTGTCGGTCATCGGCTGCTCACAGGCGGCGACAATGATTTGCCGCACGTTGACCAACTCCTGCAAGAAGACTGAGCCCGCCAAGCTGTGATGGGGGGAGATGGTCGCCACCAGCGATTCGCTTCCCACCCACAGGAATTGCTCGTCCGCTTTGACGTCGGGGCCACCGTACGCAAGGCAGACGGCGACGCGGCCACGGCGCAACAAGGCGAGCACCTCGTCCTGCGGCGCTTGCATCACTTCTATATCAAGCAAAGGATATCGTCGCGCCAGCACGGACATGGCCGCCATCAGGGAATTGCTGTCCAGATCGGCGGCGACTCCGATCGACAGCGTGCTTTCGAGGCCGCGCGCCAAGGCGACGGCGTGCGTGCGCAACTGCCTCAGCTGGTTGTGCACCAGCTTCGCCTGGGGCACCAGCGCCAGGGCGGCGGCCGTCGGACGCAATTCGCGCTGGCCGCGCTGGAACAGCTCGACTCCCAATTCGGCTTCCAGGTTGCCGACTGCCATGCTGACCGCGGAGGGGACACGCCGAAGCGCCCGCGCCGCGGCAGAGAACGAGCCGTGCTCGAGGACGGCCAGCAATAGTTCAACGTGATCGCTCGTCAGGTTCATATCCGACAGCTTATCAGAAAAACTGAAAGATGCTGACTTTGAGTGTCAGTATGACTGACGTATCTTTGCTGCAAGGCAGAGCGACCGTGCTGCCTTCACATGACTACAGAAAGCGAGAGTAAAAATGCAAGGTATCAAACGGAAACTGGTCTATGCGACTTCTTACGAATTGCTCGGCATGCTGATATCCGGTCTGGGGCTGGCTTGGCTGTCGGGGGGCGCACCCATTCATACAGGGCCTTTGTCGCTGATGATCAGCTTGATTGCAGTCGCTTGGAATATGGCCTACAACCTGTTATTCGAGCGATGGGAGGCATGCCAGGCACAACTGGCGCGCACGGTATGGCGTCGCGTGCTACATGCTGTGGGATTCCAACTTACCCTGATGCTCTACCTGATTCCGTTGATTGCCTGGTGGATGGCGATTACGCTATGGCAGGCGGTCCAGCTCGATTTTGCGCTAATGGTTGTTATCCCGGGCTACACATTCCTGTTCAATTGGACCTTCGATGCGCTCTTCGGCGCGCCGACTCAGCGGGGAACATCTGCGTGAGCTATGGCGGCACGGTGATGTTCTCCGGCATGGCTGCGGGCGGGGCGATGTCCATGGCTCTGGCGAAAGCCTCATCGCGATACTGATGCGCGACGAGCGTCCGTTCTACGGCAGTCCCTTGCGTATCGTGCAGGGCCTCGAATGCATCGAGGCGGACTGCTGGAAAGACCAGACCGCTGCGCGCGATTATTCAATGTGGCGCGGGGCACGCAGAGGCCCCGGGGTTCCGCGATGTTGGAGGACTGCTGGCGGGTTCGTGGCCCAGCGTCGCTACTGAATCAACTACTACCGATGACAATGGAAAAGATGCGGAAAATCTTGCCTGGGGAAGAATGCATTAGTGCCGCTGACATTGTGGCGCGGTTTGCGCGCGCGCGGCGGTTAGGTTCAACCTGGGCCGGATTCGATGCAATGGAGATCGCTCATGGAACACCAGTTCTATCGCGGGCTATTGCAAAGTTAAGCAAAGGACCGAGACTAAGCCGGTCGCAGGTGGCACTGTGGTGGGATCGAAGTAGGTTGCCCGGCGGCAAGGTATCGATGGGAAGGGGATGCTATAATTGCCGCTTAAATAGGCAGTACGGTAGCCAGTAGGGTAGCAGCGTTGTAAGTGCTTGATTTTAAAAGCGTGCGACGGCCTGCAAAGCCGTGTACGCCGGTTCGATTCCGGCCCTCGCCTCCAAAAGAATGAAGAATCCTCGCCTCGGCGGGGATTTTTCATTTGCGGCCTCGATTTTTGTGCAATTGGCACAGTTGGTGGAATTTCATGCAAAAGCCAGTCAAGACTCCCCGCGAAGCATTCAAGCTGATGATGGCCACGTGGCGTCGGGCTGCGCCTTTCTTCGCCAGTATTGAAGTCTGGCTGATGGTGCTGGTGGCCGCCATTACCGTTGGCGGTGTGTTCCTCGCTGCCATGGGCGATGCGCGCAGCGTGCTGGCAATCGGCTTGGCGGTGGGATACCTGGTGCTGCGCCCGGTACTGCACGCCAAAGGCATCCTTAGCTGGCCTTTTCTCTGAGGGGCGCTGCCGCGCCAAAGCGCTGCACCACGAACTCCACAAAGCTGGCCAGCTTGGGCGTCGACTGCCGGTCGCGCGGATAGATCAGGTGCATCGGGCGTGGCGTCGGCCAGTAAGCGCGCAGGATAGGCACCAGCCGGCCGGCGGCAATTTCGTCGGCCAGGACGGCGTCGGCCTGCATCACCAGGCCCAGGCCTGCGACTGCCGCCAGGCGCAAGGCTTCGCCATTGTTCGAGCGCATGCGGCAATGGGGTGAGGTGCTTTCTTCCGTACCGAGCTGACCGAGACGCCAGCGCGCATCATGGCGCCAGTGGGAGAAGTCCAGGCAGCGGTGCTGCGACAGTTCTCCGGGCGTGCGGGGCGTGCCATGGCGCGCCAGGTAGGCTGGTGCGGCGCAGACCATCATCTGCAAAGACGTCAGCGGCCGGGCCACCAGGGTGGAGTCCTTCAAGGGGCCGATGCGGATCGCGGCATCGAGGCCTTCTTCCACCAGGTCGGACAAACGGTTGGAGAGGTCGAGCTCGAGGTTGACCTCAGGATAGGTTTCCAGGTATTCCGCCATGGCCGGGGCCAGGCAGCGGCTGCCGAACGCCGCCGGCGCGCTGATCTTCAGCGTACCGCGCGGGACCGTGCGCATGGCGAGGGCGCCGCTCTCCGCCGCGTGCACCAGCTGCAGGATATGCCGGCATTGCTCGGCGTATTGCTGGCCGATCTCGCTAAGGCTTTGGCTGCGCGTGGTCCGGTGCAGCAGGCGCGCACCGACCAGTTGTTCCAGGGCGGCAATGTGCTTGCTGACCATGACGGTCGACATGTCGAGGGTTCGGGCTGCGGCACTGAAGCTGCCGGCATCCACCACGCGGACAAAAACCTCCATGCTGCGCATCTTGTCCATGCATTGTTAATCATGAGTTAAAGATGTTGTTAATTTTACGGTATTTTTAATCCCGGCTGCAGGAAGGATACTGGCGGCATGACAACCATGACTTTCTCCCTTTGGCTGGCGTTCCTCGCCATGGCTCTTGCCGCCACCTTCAGCCCAGGCCCTGCCGTGCTGTTGGCGGTTTCCACCACACTGACCTTGGGCGCACGCCGAACCGCGTACAGCTCCGCCGGCAACGCCGTCGGGGTATTCCTGGTCGCTTGCGTGGCCGTCGGCGGCATGGGCGTCTTGTTCAAGGCCTGGCCTGCGGCTTTTTCCGCCCTGAAGCTGGGCGGTGCCGCTTATCTCGCCTGGCTGGGCGTCAAGCAATGGCGCAATGCGGGGCAGGTTGGGGCGGCGGCCCTGGCAAGCGCGCCAGAAGGCAGCAGCCGCGGCGCGGTATTCCGGCGCGGCATGCTGGTCGCTTGCAGCAACCCCAAGGCGATCCTGTTCTTTGCCGCAGTGTTCCCGCAATTTATGCCGCCGGGCGAGATAGAGTTGGCGCGCTTCCTGTTGCTTAGCCTGACCTTTGTTGCGTGTACCCTGGTCGCGCACCTGAGCTATGTGCTGCTGGCTGCCACGGCAGGCTCACGGATCGTGTCCGGTCCACGGATGGCGATCCTGCAGCGCGGCACTGCCGTGTTGTTCATCAGCCTTGCGATCCTCCTGGCTTTCGAATGATAGCTGCCAAGGGCTGGCGTGGCGCAGCGCGCGATGCCAGCGCTTCCGAAATCCAATAAAGCAGTGCAGCGGCCGGGAAGGCGATGCCCGTCAACAGGGCGGCGCGCCAGCCGTGGCTTGCCAGCACCCAGGCGCCGGTCGCCGAGCCCAGGGCGCCGCCTGCGAAGAATAGCGCGAAATAGATGCCATTCAAGCGGCTGCGTACTTCGGCGCCCAGGGCAAACAAGGCGCGCTGCCCGAGCACAAGGTTGGCCGCCACTCCCATGTCGAGCACGATGGAGGCGATGACCAGCACGCCGATCGCAATGGCGCGCGAATCGGGCATCCACAGGGGCAGCGCAAAGCCGAGAATCCCGAGCAGGAGCGCCGCAGCTGTCGCCGGCAGCGTATAACCCTGGTCCGCCAGCTTCCCGGCGACAGGCGATGCCACTGCACCTGCCATGCCGACCAGCGCGAACAAGGCAATGCCTGTCTGTGACAGTTGGAAGCGTTCGCCTTCCAGCACCAGCGGCACGACCGTCCAGAACATGCTGAAGGCGCCAAACAGGCCAGCGTGATACGCGGCGCGGCGGCGCAGCACGGGCGTGTCGCGGAAAAGGTGCCACAGCGATCCAATCAGGCGGCCGTAGGAAAGCGTTGCGTCCGGAATGCGTTGCGGCAGCCGGGCGCGCAGTACGAAGGCCAGCATCGCGACCAGCACGGATGCAAGGGCGAACACTGCGCGCCAGCTGGCGTGATCGGCAATGAGGCTCGCCGCAGGCCGGGCCAGCATGATCCCCAGCAGCAGTCCGCTTACCACCTTGCCCACAGTCTGCCCTCGCGTCGATTCTTGCGACAGATGGGCGGCGAAGGGGAGCAGCACCTGGGCGGCCACCGAACCGAGACCGATGGCCAGCGAGGCGGCAAGGAACTGCGCGGCGTTGTGGCTCGCGGCCGCTGCGGCGAGAGCTGCAGCTGCGAAGAGCAGGGCGCAAAACACCAGTTTGCGGTTTTCCAGCAGGTCGCCAAGGGGGACCACGAACAGCAGGCCAAGCGCATAGCCGGCCTGGGTCAGGGTCACGATCAGGCCCGCCGCTGCGGGCGGCAGTCCGGTCGCTGCGCTGATAGGGCCGACCAGGGTTTGTGCGTAATACAGGCTGGCGACTATCAGTCCGCTGGCGCCGGCCAGCAGGGCCACCATGCTGCGTGAAATATCGTTCTTCATGTTGAAACTCCAGTAGTGGAAAGACTGAAGCCATTCTGCGGGATGCGGCCGCAAAGATAATTGGCCAACAAATAGCCTATACTTTTCACATTAAATGAACAATTGGAGTGCCATGGACCGCTTGAAAGCCATGCAAACCTTCGTCCGCATCGTGGAATCAAACAGCTACACCAAGGCGGCTGAAACGCTCGACTTGCCGCGCGCCGCGCTGACGGCAACCATCCAGAAGCTGGAAGCCTATCTCGGCACGCAATTGCTGCAGCGAACCACACGCACGCTTTCGCTGACCAGCGACGGCGCGGCCTACTTCCGGCATTGCCTGGCGATTCTCGCGGCGGTGGACGAAGCTGAAGCGCCATATCGAACCAGCGATGGCGCCGCGCCGCAGGGCAGGCTGCGCGTCGAGCTGGGCGGCGCGGTAGGGCGCAATGTGGTCTTGCCGCAGCTGGGGGAATTCTGTCGTGCCTATCCCGGCGTCGAGCTGGTACTCACGCTCAGCGACCGGCTGACAGACCTGGTCCGTGAAGGCGTCGATTGCGCCCTGCGCGTGGGCGAACTGCAGGACTCAGCCCTGATCGGGCGCCAGATCGGCACCATGCGCTTCGTGACCTGCGCGGCTCCTTCTTATCTCGCCGCGCGCGGCGTGCCGCGATCGCTGGAGGAACTGGCGCAGCACACGGCGATCCTGCACTACTCAGGCCGTACCGGCCGTGCCTTCGACTGGGCCTTCAACGATGCTGGCGGCGTGCGCAAGATCGATATGGCCGGCGCCCTCGCGACAAACGATGCGGAAGGCTATGTCACGCTCGGCCTGCAGGGGCTTGGCCTGGTGCAGACGGCTACCTACCTTGTCCGCAGCCACCTCGCCAGCGGCGCGCTGGTGCAGGTGTTGCACGACACGCCGCCGACTCCGATGCCTGTTTCATTGGTCTATCCCCAGGGCCGCATGGCGTCGCCCAAGCTGCAGGTATTCGCGCGCTGGCTGGAGGCCTTGTTCGAGGCCGAGCCGGACCTGCAGCGCGCAGCCGCGTGAGCCATTGTTGCGGTAGAGGAAGATTGATAATAGTATATTGTTGTTAAAATAATTCGAGCATCGGCGATGAAGGATCCGTATATCTCGCAAGACGCAAGAGAGAACTGGGGTAACCGGGTGCTGAACCTGGCGTCCATCTTCCTGCCCTGGCTGTTGATGGCGGCGATTGCGTCTGGCAGCGAAAAGCAGTTGGCGCCAACCGCCACGACATTGCTGCTCTTTGCCGTCTTCTTTGCCATGACCGTGGTAGGCGTCGCCATCGGCATGCATCGCTACTTCACGCACCATGCCTTCAAGACCAGTGGCTTCATCAAGGTCTGCCTGGGCGTGCTCGGGACCTGGGCGATGCAGGGCGATATCACGCGCTGGGTAGCCGATCATCGGCGCCACCATCGTTTCGCCGACAAACAATTCGATCCCCATTCGCCATGGTATTCCGACCGCGGCCCGATTCCGAATCGCCTGCACGGCTGGTTTCATGCGCATATGGGATGGATGATTTACGGGCGCGTGTCGCAGCCGGGGCGCTATGCCCCTGACTGCCTTGCCGACCGCAGCATCGCCGTCCTGTCCAGGTACTACTGGCCGATCGTCGCCCTGGGCCTGGTCCTGCCTGGAGCCTTCGGATATTTGCTTGGCGGCGAAGGCGAGATGGCCAGGTGCGTCTTCTGGGCTGGTGCTGCAAGGGTCGCCTTGCTGCACCAGTTGACCTGGTCGGTCAATTCCTTCGGCCACCTGTTTGGCCAGAAGGTGGCCGGCAGCGACAGCGAGGCGCGCGACAATATTTTCTTTGCCTTGCTCCTGCTGGGCGAGGGCTTGCACAGCCACCATCACTGGCGTCCTGCTTCTGCGATGAACGAGCCGAAGCATCTCGATGCTGGCGGATGGCTAATTCGCGGGTTCGAGAAGCTTGGGCTGGTTTGGCACCTTCGATAAGGCAATCGGCGCGCCGTGGCGCACGGCGGTCATCTCCGCCACGATGGCGACGGCGATTTCGGGCGGCGTATGGCTGCCGATGGGCAGGCCGATAGGCCCGTGCAGCCTTGCCAGTTCCTCCTGCGAAAAGTCGAAGTGGCGCGACAGCCGTTCGCGCCGTTTGGCGTCATTCGTGCGGGAGCCGACCGCGCCGACATAGAAGGCCGGCGAACGCAGGGCTTCCAGTAGCAGCATGTCGTCCAGCTTCGGGTCGTGCGTCAGCGCGACGACAGCGCAGCGCGAGTCCGCCTGCATGGACAGGAAGGCGTCATCGGGCATGGCGGTGAGCAGCCTGGTGCCGGCCACACGCCATTCGGCGCCGTACTCGTCGCGCGGTTCGCATATCGTGATGTCGTAGTCCAGTGCCTGCGCCATCTGGGCAAGGTAATAGGAAATCTGGCCGGCGCCGACGATGAACAGCCGCCATTGCGGGCCATGGACGGTGCGCAGGCGCTGGCCGTCCCAGCTCAACACGTCGCCGCGCTGTGCGCCAGCCAGGCTGGTGGCGCCGCGCGCCAGGTCCACTTCGCGCACGGCCAGCTCGCCGCGCTCCAGGCGCCGGGCCAGTTCGTCCAGCTGCGCGGCATCCGGCTGCGGTTCGACCACCAACTGCAGCGCGCCGCCGCAAGGCAGGCCAAAGCGCGCTGCCTCGTCCTGCGTGACGCCGTAGTCAAGGCTGAACGGCAGGCGGTCCCCAAGGCGGCCCTCGCGCATGCGGGCGATGATGTCGTCTTCGACGCAGCCACCCGACACCGAACCGATGGCCATGCCGTCGTCGCGTATCGCCAGCCAGGAGCCGGAGGGACGGGGCGCCGAGCCCCAGGTATGCGCCACGGTGATCAATGCGTAGCGCCGCCCTTCAGCCGCCCAGCGGCGGGCGGCTTCCAGCACCTGCAGGTCAACACTCTCCATCAGGCCTTCAGCTCCTCTGTACGGATCGGCAGGCTGCGCACCCGTTTGCCGGTTGCCGCGGCAAGCGCGTTCGCCAGGGCAGGCGCCAGCGGCGGCACGCCCGGTTCACCGATGCCGGTCGGCTTCTCGGCCGAGGGGACGATGTGCACTTCCACCTTGGGCATTTCGTTGATCCGGATTGGCGCGTAGTCGTGGAAGTTGGACTGTTCCACCACGCCGCCCTTCAGCGTGATGGCGCCATGCAGCGCCCCCGACAGCGCGAAGCCGACGCCGCCTTCGGCCTGCGCGCGCACCACGTCGGGATTGACGACCATGCCGCAGTCCACGGCGCACACCACGCGGTCGACACTGAAGCTGCCATCGGCATTCACTGTCACTTCAGCCACTTCGGCAACGAAGCTGCCGAAGGACTCATGAACGGCGATGCCGCGCCCGCGCCGGGTACCGGCCGCACCGGCCGGCAGCGGCTGGCCCCAGCCGGCCTTTTCCGCGGCGAGTTTCAGCACGCCCGCGTGGCGAGGATGCTTGCCGAGCAGCGCCAGGCGGTAGGCAACCGGGTCCTGCCCCGCGCTGCTGGCCAGTTCGTCGATAAAGGTCTCGGTGGAGTAAGCGGTGTGGGTCGAGCCGACCGAGCGCCACCAGAGCACCGGCACGCCAATATTGGTCGGCGTGTGCAGCTCGACGCGCAAGGCCGGGATGCCATACGGAAGATTGGCCGCACCCTCGACGGACACCGCATCAACGCCGTCCTTGATCATCATGCCGGCGAATGCCGTGCCGGCGATGATCGACTGGCCGACCAGGCGGTGGCGCCAGGCCGTCGGGCGGCCATCTTCACCCAGCGATGCTTCCAGTGCATGGTGGAAGGCAGGGCGGTAGTAGCCGGCTCGCATATCGTCTTCGCGCATCCAGACCATCTTGATCGGTGCGCGGGACTTGCTGGCCTTGGCGATCTGCACCGCCTCCAGCACGTAGTCCGCGTCCTTGCTGGCGCGGCGGCCGAAGCTGCCGCCGGCGTAGAGCATGTTGATCTTCACTTTTTCCGGCGGCAGGCCAAGCAGGGCGGCGACCGAAGGCTGGTCGATGGACTGGAACTGGGCGCCGTACCACAACTCGCACTCTCCTTCGCCGATGCGCACGACGCAGTTCAAGGGCTCCATCGCCGCATGTGCGAGATAGGGGAAGTCATAGGCGGCGCGCAGCACGCGGCCCGGGCGGGAGAGGGCAGCCTCGGCGTCGCCGGAACTGTGGGCCACCAGGCCAGGCTGCTGCGCCAGCGCGCGGAACTGCGCGAGAATTTCCTCGCTGTCCAATTTGAAGGCACGGGACTCATCCCAGTCGATCCTGAGCGCGTCGCGGCCTTTCTTTGCGCTCCAGGTATCGTGCGCCAGCACTGCCACGCCGGTCGGGATCTGCACCACGTCGACCACGCCCTTGACGGCCTTTGCCTTGCGCGCGTCAAATGACCTGACCGTGGCGCCAAAGCGCGGCGGGCGGGCGACTACGGCGGTCAACATGCCGGGCAGGTGCACGTCCTGGGTGAATTGGGCGCGGCCATTGACCTTGTCCGCGCTGTCCTTGCGCGGCGCATGCTTGCCGATCAGCTTGAAGTTTTCCGGTGATTTCAGCGGCACGTCGGCCGGCACCGGCAACAGTGCCGCGGCGGGCGCCAATTCGCCGAAGCCGGCCTTGCGCGCGCCGTGGCTGACGATGCCTTCGCTGACGCGGATCTCGCCGGCAGGGACTTTCCATTGCGCGGCGGCGGCCGATACCAGCATGGCTCGCGCGCTGGCGCCGGCTTTGCGCATCTGTTCCCAGGAGTTGGCCATGGCGGTACTGCCGCCCGTGCCCTGGACCGGTCCGAATGCCAGGTTGTTGTAGCGGCGCGCGTCAGCAGGCGCGCCTTCCACGCGCACCTGCGACCAGGCTGCGTCAAGTTCTTCCGCGACCAGCGTGGCAAGGCCGGTGTAGGCGCCCTGGCCCATTTCAACGTGCTTGGCGATGACGGTGACCGTGCCGTCCGTGCCAATGCGGACAAAGGCGTTTGGTTCGAATTCCGGTGCTGCGGCGGCAGCGGTTGCGGCTTGCGTGCCGGGCAGGTAGATTGCCAGCGTCAGGCCGGCGGCAGCCTGCACTGCGCTGCGCAGGAAGTCGCGGCGGCTGCCATTTTCAATGCGAGGGGACGTGATGTTCATGCCAGCTCCTGTGCGGCTTCGTGGATGGCGGCGCGGATGCGCACGTAGGTGGCGCAGCGGCAGATGTTGCCGGCCATGGCTGCGTCGATGTCAGCGTTCGATGGCTTGCGATTGCCTTCCAGCAGGGCGACAGCGCTCATGATCTGGCCGGACTGGCAGTAGCCGCACTGCACCACGTCCAGCTTTTTCCAGGCTTCCTGCACCACCTTGCCGATGCGCGCGCGGTCGACGCCTTCGATGGTGACGATTTTTTTCCCGACAGCGGCCGAAACGGGCGTGCTGCAGGAGCGGATCGGCGTGCCGTCCAGGTGCGCCGTGCAGGCGCCGCACAGGCCCATGCCGCAGCCGTACTTGGTGCCGGTCAGCTGCAGCTTGTCGCGCAGCACCCATAGCAATGGGGTGTCGGCGGCGACGTCAACGCGTGTCGTCGTGCCATTGATATTCAGTGTGATCATTCCGTACTCTCCGCTCATGTGGAAATGCAAGCTTGCATTCTAGGGAGCGGATTTTCGCTACTGATAGCACAATCCCACCGATTTCTTGCCTGATCCTCTTTGGCGCTTCAGGCAGCAGCGGCTTCGCGCCGCATGCTGTCGATATCGCGCTTGGGCGGGGCGCCGAACAGGCGGCTGTACTCTCGGCTGAACTGCGAAGGGCTTTCGTAGCCGACCCTGAACGCGGCGCTGGCGGCATCCAGGTGTTCGTTCAGCATCAGGCGCCGCGCTTCGTTCAGGCGCAGCCATTTCTGGTACTGCAAAGGGCTCATCGCAGTCAGCTGGCGGAAATGCAGGTGCAGGTTGGACGTGCTCATTTTCACGTGTGCCGCCAGTTCGTCCAGGCGCAGCGGCTGGGCGTAATGCACGCGCAGCCAGTCGAGTGCGCGCGCAATGCGGAAACCCTGGCTGCCGGTGGAGGCAATCTGGCGCAGGCGTGCGGACTGGTCGCTGAGCAGCAGCCGGTAGTGGATCTCGCGCTCGACCAGCGGCGCCAGCACCGACAGGGACTCCGGCTCGTCCAGCAAGGCGATCAGGCGCCGGAAAGGATCCGCCAGCGCGGGCGTCAGGCTGCCGATGGCCGCCACGCCCTGGCTGGAAACGTCGGCCGCCAGGGGCAGCCTGCTGTGCGTGGACAATTCGGTGATGGTGCGCAGGTCAAGCTTGTAGACCAGGCCAAGGCAAGGCTGCTCCGGAGTCGCTTCCAGTACTTGCGAGCTGCCGGGGAGGTTCAGCGCGGTCACCATGAAGCGCTGTGCATCGTAGCGGTAGCATTGCTCGCCGATGACCAGTTGCTTGGCGCCTTGCGCGACCATCACGATGCTGGGTTCTACCAGGCAGACGTTCGGCGGAGTCGGCTCATTGCGGCGGTACAGGTACAGGTTGGCAATGGGGGACTGGTAGTCTTCCGCGTCCTCGGTCCATTGTGCGACAGCTTCAGCCAGGGTTTTCATGCGGCTAGCATAACATCACGGCCCGGTTTGTTCATGAGCCAGGATTTCCCACGCGCAGAAAACGGTCAAGGGCAAACGCCTTTGCCGGCCGCCTGGCTGCGCACGGCTTTCGCGATATCCGCCGCCACCCGGGCTATCGCGCGGCGGTGGCCCATCACCAGCGCGTCATAGCCGGCGCCCACTTCTTCACGGGCGGTGCTGCGGCAGGCCAGCACTTGCGCGCTGCCCGCCACGCGCACGCTCCATACGGCGTCCAGCAGCGCATAGTTGCCTGGCGCCGATTCAAAGCGCTGCACATTGGTGTTGATGCGGTAGACCGTGGCCTTTTCCGGCTGCGGGGTGCGGAACACATCGATGGCGCCAAGTTCGCCTGAAATGGCCAGTGACAGGGCCTGCCCGATCTCCGCTGCCGGCGGCGAGGACCAGCGCTCCTGCTCCAGCAGGTCGACGCGCCCTTCGCCGGAAGTCACCACCAGCTGGCTGCGCGACACCTGCTGCGGCACAGTCACATTCTGCACCTCGATGTAGTAGCCCGGATTGGGCACGCTGGCGGCAGGGGCCATGCCGTTGCTGAGGCTATAGAAGCGTTCCGGCGGCGGGCTTGCGCAGCCGGCCAGCGACAAGGCAAGCACTACGCCGCCTGACAGAGATTGCCAGCGCATCATTTGTTCTCCTTCGCAGGCTGGGGTTTGGCGCGGATCAGCGCTTCCGGATGGCGCTGCAGGTAATCCGACAGTTCATTGAGCGATTGCAGGGTTTGCGTCAGTTGCTGCAAGGCTGAACGCAGGTCGGACTGCACCGGCGAATCCTGCTGCAGCACCTGCTGCGCCGCGCCGAAGGTCTGGCGCGCCTCGCCCAGCGTGGACTGCAGTTCCGGCACGAGCTGAGAATCGACCTTCCTGAACAGGTTGTCGGCGCTCTTCAGGGAGTCGCGCAGGTTGTTGCCGATCTGGTCGAACGGCACCTTGTCCAGCTTGCGCGCGATGCTGGCGATCTGCGCCTGCAGTTCGTCCAGCGCGTTCGGCACGGTCGGCACTTCGACCGGGTAGGCGTTCATGTCCAGCTTGACCTGCGCCGCGTTGGGGAAGAAGTCCAGCGCAATATACAGCTGGCCGGTCAGCAGGTTGCCGGTGCGCAGTTGGCCGCGCAAGCCGTGGCTGACCATGCGCTCGAGCACCAGCGGGCCGGCGTTGCGGTCCTTCTCGTCGGTAACCGTCTCCTGGAAGCGGCGGCCCAGGCGGCCCGGATACATGTCCACCGTGACGGGCATGCGGAAGTCCTTCTTGACCGGGTCGAACTCCACGCCTACAGAACGCACCTCGCCCAGCACGATGCCGCGGAAGTCCACCGGCGCGCCGGGCGAGAGCCCGCGCAGCGACTGGTTGAAGTAGAACACGGTGGTGATCGGTGCGCCATCCTGCTCGCGCATCGCGCGGGCCTGGTCGGCCGCGAGCGGGAATTCGGTGCCCGCGGCGGCCACGGTGTCGGGCTTGCGGCCGGTGACCGATTCGAAGCCGATGCCGCCAACCAGCATGGCCGCCACCGATTGCGTATTCAGCTTGAACCCGCCCGAGTCGAGCTGCAGGTCGACGCCGCTGGCATGCCACCAGCGCGTGCTCTTGCCCACGTACTGGTCGTAAGGCGCGTTGACGAAGACCCGGATGGCAACCCCCTGGCCGTTGTTTTCCAGCTCATAGCTGATCACCTGGCCGACCGGGATGCGGCGATAAAAGACTGGAGAGCCGGCGTCGATCGAACCGAGCGACTCGCCGTGCAGCGTGTAGTGCGTGCCTTTCTGGTCGCCCGCCACTTGCGGCACTTTTTCCAGGCCCGTGAATTCGTGGCTGCTGTCCTTCGACTTGCCGGCGTCGACTCCGATATAGGCGCCTGACAGCAGCGTGCCGAGGCCCGAGACGCCGCTCACGCCGATGCGCGGCTTGACCACCCAGAAGCGGGTATCGGCCGCGGTGAAGCGGCGCGCATCCTTGTTCATGTCGATGGTGACCAGCACCTTGCTCAGGTCCGGCGACAGGGAAATCGCGCGCACCTGGCCGACGTCCACGTCCTTGTATTTCACCTTGGTCTTGCCGGCTTCGAGTCCTTCGCCGCTGCGGAAGCTGACCACCACGGTCGGCCCTTCGTCGAAGTAGGACTTGGCCACCAGGCCGATACCGACCAGCGCCGCAAGCAGGGGCAGCAGCCATACCAGCGAAGGCAGCCAGTGGCTGGCGCTGTCGACCTGGGGCTGGGGCAGGGGAGCACCGGCGGTATTGGCTGGGGCGCCGTCGTGTTCAGGCATGTTGTTCTCCATTGGGCGGGACGGGATCCCAGATCAGGCGCGGGTCGAATTGCATCGATGCCAGCATGGTCAGCACCACGACGGCACAAAACGCCAGGGCCCCGGGGCCGGCGGTGATGGTGGCGAGCGTCTGGAAGCGTACCAGGGCCACGGTCAGGGTGATGACGAAGATGTCCAGCATCGACCAGCGTCCTACGAATTCCACCATGCGGTAAAGCCTGGTGCGCTGTAGCGGCCGCCAGCGCGAACGGCGCTGTGCAGTCCATGCCAGCAGCGACAGGGCGGCCAGCTTCAGCAGCGGTACCAGGATGCTGGCGACGAAGATGATCGAGGCCAGGGCGGGCGAACCGCTGTCCCAGAAATACAGCACGCCGCTGATGATGGTGTCGTCCTCCAGGCCGAACAGGGAGTGGGTGTACATCACGGGCAGCAGGTTGGCAGGAACGTACAGGATGGCGGCGGCAATCAGCAGGGCCCAGGTGCGGCCCAGGCTGTCCGGATGGCGGTGGTGCAGGCGCGCGTGGCAGCGCGGGCAGTCCTGCCGCCGTGTCCCGCTGTCTGCCGACACCAGCCCGCACACGTGGCATGACAACGCTGCCTGGGGAACGGGCGGCGGAACGTCCGGCCGCGGCGCCAGGGCGTCGCCCAGGTTCCACAGCATCTTGGGGTCGAACGACACCACGATGGCGAGCATCAGCGTCAGCGCTGCAAACGCGAACAGGCCCGGCTCCAGCACCACCGTGGCCAGGCTGGTCATCTTGACGATGGTGATGAGGATGCCGATCATCAGCACTTCCGTCATGCCCCAGCGCCGCGCCAGGTGGACGGCATACAGCAGGACATTGAACAGTTTTGGCTTGTGGCCGCCCGCCAGCGACAGCGTGACGTGCAGCAGCGACAGCAGTTCGACCGCCGGCAGCAGGATGGTAAACAGAAAGACCGCCGCGGCTACCAGCGGCATATGCCCCTGCCACAGCACCACGATGGCTCCCAGCAGCGTGGCGCGCGAGACATTGCCGTTCACCTCCAGTTCAACGATCGGGAAGCACTGGGCGATGACATACACGATCAGGGCGGTCAGGATGATGGCCGCCATGCGGCTGGCGTCGGAATGTATGCCCCGATACATGATCGAGCGGCAGCGCACGCAGCGCGCTTTTTCGCGCGGGCGCACCGGGCGCCGGCGATGCAGCACGCCGCAGTCATGGCAGCTAATCAGGTCGTATCGATGCACTCGTTGGGCGGGAACTGAAATATGCCAGCATGATACGACATTTGCCATGAAACCCGGCACTGTGACTATTCGATAGACTTTCGGGTCCCGAGTTCGGCTACAGTCTGCGGCCATTCGAAAGACGAACCGGGACACGCATTGGAACTGGCACGATTAGCACGACTAGCACAAAGGGCTTTGCTGGCATTGCTGCTTGCGCTGGCCGGCTACCTCGCCGTTGCCGCAGCCTGGGCCTGGACGGCTTTTCCAGCGGCCGTCCAGAACCTGCCGCAGGCATCCGCCGTGCCGCTGTCGCCGCGCCAGGTGGAGATCCTGCTGCAGGTCGAAGACCCGGACTTTTACCGTCATTCGGGCTTGAGCGTCTTTGGCGGGCAGGGACTGGCGACCATCACGTCTTCGCTCGCACGCAGCGTGTACCTCGGAGAGGCGCAGTTTGACGGCGCCACAGGCGCGTTCCAGCGCTTTTACCGCGGCGTCTTCGATTGCTGCAAAAAGATCGATATCGGGCGCGACGTGATGGCTCTGGTGCTGGACCGCAAGCTGGGCAAGCCCCAGCAACTGGACGCCTATTCGGCCCTGGTCTATATGGGCACCCAGGAGGGCAGGCAGGTGCGCGGCTTCGGTGCGGCGGCCCTCAGCTACTACGGCAAGCCACTGGACCGGCTTTCGGAGCAGGAATTCGTGGGCCTGGTTGCCATGATCAAGGCGCCTAACCTGTACCACCCGGTCAGGAATCCTGCACAGTTTGTCCAGCGCCTGATGCAGGTGAACGTTCAGCTCCGGAATCAATAAACCAATGAAAAAACTCGCCCAATCGATCTTCCTCGCTTCGCTGGCGCTTGCCGGCGCCACGCTGCACGCAGCTCCCCTCGAACTGGAATGCGCGAGCCGTACGGGAAGCGATCAAGCGCGCATCAGCAAGCTTGGCGCGGGCGTGGTGATGCGCAAAGGCGCCCACCTGCTGAAGGTCAGCACCAAGGCGGGCGTTCAATCGTTCAAGGACGAACCGCCCTATGACGAGCCGATGGACGGCGTCCACTACTATTTTTGCGACCGCAAAGAAGGCTTCGTCCTGGTCAATGTCGAAGATGCCTACGAATTCACCGGCAAGCTGATTAACGAACAGACCGGCGCTGTCACGGAAGGCGGGACCAGCGTCCTGTTCTCGGAAGACCGCCGCGCCTATCTCGCCGCTTCGCACGGGGGCGGGCTGGATGGCGACGCGTGGACGGTATATGCCGTGAACGGCGAGATGTCCTGGTCTGGCTACAACTTCATTTCGGACCCCGATAAAAGGTTCCGCTACGTCGACCTGGGCATGCCGACCTGGATGCCCAATGGCGAGCTGGTGGCAACCGCAACTTGCGCTTCAGACCAGAAGCGTCAGTGGAAGATGAAACTCGTTAAGAACCATGGCTGGTGGGACTGGGCACCTCGCAAGAAGTGCCCACCCATGAAAGACATGCCGTTCAAGGCGCCGGGCTAGGTTCAAGCCGAGGAAGCGGCGGAGGCCGACGCATCGCGGCGGCCGGCATTGCCAAGCCAGACCAGTGCCAGGCCGCCGGCAGCCAGCGCGGCGCCAACCAGCGGTACCGCGCCATAGCCCAGGCCCTGGCTGATCACCACGCCGCCCAACGCCGCGCCAAGCGCGTTACCCAGGTTAAATGCGCCGACGTTCACGGAGGAGGCCAGGCCAGGGGCCTGCGCCGCTGCCTGCATCACGCGCATCTGCACGGGCGGCACGATGCCAAAAGCTGCAGCCCCCCAGATCACGAGGCCAATGGCAGCGCCGGCCTCGGTCTGCATGACCAGCGGCAGTACCGCCATGGTGACGGCGAGTGCAGCGAGAATCAGCTTGGTGGCGCCATCGAGCGACCAGTCGGCCAGGCGGCCGCCCAGGCTGTTGCCGAGCGTGAAACCGACACCGATCAGCACCAGGGCAAAGGCGACGAAGCCAGGGCCGGCGTGGGTGATCTCGGCCAGGATTGGCGCCACATAGGTATAGAGCGCAAACATGGCGCCGGAACCCATCACGGTCGTGCCCATCGCCAGCAGCACTTCGGGACGCACCAGCACTTTCAGTTCGCGGCGCAGGTCGGGCGGCGTGCCGGGTTCTCCTTTGGGCAAGGCCAGCCACAGCGCGGCGATGGTGACCAGCCCCAGCACGGCGGTGCCGCCAAAGGCGACGCGCCAGCCGACCTGCTGGCCGATCCAGGTGGCGGCCGGCACGCCGCCGATATTGGCGACCGTCAGGCCCATGAACATGGCCGCGATGGCGCTGGCCTGTTTCTCCTTCGGCACGACGCTGGCGGCCACCACGGCGCCGATGCCGAAGAAGGCGCCATGGTTGAGGCTGGTGATCAGGCGCGACAGCAGCAGGGTGGTATAGCTCGGCGCAAAGGCCGACAGCACGTTGCCGACAGTGAAGATCAGCATCAGCGCCATCAGGGCGGCACGCTTGCCGAAGCGGCTGAACAGCAAGGTCATCACCGGCGCGCCGGCCATGACGCCGACAGCATAGGCCGAAACCAGCATGCCGGCGGTGGGAATGCTGACATTGACGCCGTCGGCGATCACGGGCAGCAAGCCCATGGGGGTAAATTCGGTGGTGCCGATGGCGAAGGCGCCAGTGGCAAGGGCTAACAGGGCGGTAGAGGATCGCATTGGAAGACACTCCTGGAGTTTTTCAATGGATCGCAGTGTACCGGGGCAATATTTGCGGATTAAGCCCAGGATTTGCTAAACACTTTTGATTTGAATTCAACAATTCTCTTGCCTTGCCGCTGCCTGCCATGGTTGCTCGGCGACCGGAAGTTGTTAACGGTTTCTGTGGAAAACCCTGTTAACAAGGCTGCGCACGGCCAGGCAAGTAATTGATTCAATTGAGGAAAGTTATCGTGCGCAAATAAAGGGCAATCGAAACGAGCCGTTCGGCAACACCTGCTATAGTGTTTTATCGACAATCTTAGTGCAGGACAGCCATGCTCCAGCCGCAGAACAAGCAGACGGATGCCTTCATCTCGACCGGCATTGCTGGCCTGGACACCATCCTGGCCGGTGGGCTGACCAAGGAGCGCCTGTACCTGCTGGAAGGCGATCCCGGAACGGGCAAGACCACGATGGCGCTGCAGTTCCTGATCGAGGGAGCCCAGCGCGGCGAAACGGTGCTATACATTACGTTGGCGGAGAACGAAGTAGAACTGCGTGCGGTGGCGCAATCGCACGGCTTCCGGATGGACGGCATCACCGTGCACGAAATCATCCCAGCCGAAGGCGTGCTTGATCCTGACGAACAATATACCGTGTTTCATCCCTCTGAGATCGAGCTGGGCGAGACCAACCGTTTGATCCTGGCGCAGATTGAGCGGCTCTGTCCTACCCGGGTGGTACTCGACTCCTTGTCGGAACTGCAGCTACTGGCTGGCAATCCCTTGCGCTATCGGCGGCATGTGCTGGCGCTGAAGCAGTATTTCGCCAAGCGCGCCTGCACCGCGCTGTTCCTCGACGACAAAGCGGCCGTGGGCGGCGACCAACAGGTGCGCAGCATCGCGCACGGCGTGATTTCGCTGCAGCAGCTTGAATCGGGCTATGGGGCCGAACGCCGCGTGCTGCGTGTGCTGAAGTACCGCGGCATCGACTTCCGGCGCGGGCCACATGACTACGTGATCATTTCCGGCGGCGCGGTTGCCTATCCGCGCATTGTGGCGGCAGACTCACGCGAGCTGGTACAGCGGGGCCAGGTGAGAAGCGGGCTGCCGTCCCTTGATGCCTTGCTTGGCGGCGGAATTGAAGAGGGTTCCAGCACCCTGATTTCGGGCCCGCCTGGCACCGGCAAGTCGAGCCTTGCGGCCCAATTCGTCAAGGCCGTCACGGACCGTCGGCAGAAGGCAGCCATGTTCGTCTTCGAGGAGGATTTTAGTACCTTGCTGAACCGCGCAGATGGCATCGGCATGGATTTGCGCACGCCGCTGGCTGCGGGATTGCTGACCGTCAACCAGATCGATCCGGCTGAACTGTCGCCGGGACAGTTTGCGCACACGGTCTGCAAAGCTGCCGACGACGGGGCAAAGGTGATCGTGATCGATAGCTTGAATAGCTATATGAATGCGATGCCGGAAGCACGCTTCCTCACCATTCAATTGCGCGAAGTGCTGACCTACCTGGGGCGGCGTGGGGTGGCGACCATGCTGGTCGGCGTGCAACAGGGCGTGATCGGCCCGACGGGCACCAATGTGGACGTCAGCTACCTCGCCGATAATGTGCTGCTGCTGCGCTACTACGAAGCCGACGGCACAATCCACAAGGCCGTGTCGGTCTTCAAGAAACGCGGCAGCAAGCATGAAACCACCTTGCGCGCCTTCTCGATCGGCGAAAAGGGGATCGAAGTGGGACTCGTGCTGAAAGGCTTCCGCGGCATCCTGACCGGGGTGCCCGTGAGCATATCCAACGGGAAGAAGGAAGCAGGGCATGAGTGAGCTGGAGCATCGTATCGTCATATTTGCCCCGGTCGGCAAGGATGCTCGCCTGATCGGCCAGGTGCTGGGCCAGGCGCGCCTGGCCTGCCATATTTGCACTGAACTGGGCGATGTGGTGAAAGAACTGCAGCAGGGGGCGGCAGGCTTGTTCGTGGTCGAAGAGGCCTTCAACGATGCATTCCTGCGCGAGATCACGGGCTTCCTCGCTGTCCAGCCGGCCTGGTCCGACTTGCCGGTGCTGGTATTGAGCAAGGAGGGGCTCGATTCGCCTGGAGTGCAGAGGATCTTTGAGCAAGTCGGCAACGTTACGCTGCTGGAGCGCCCGGTGCGCAGGGCAACGCTGGTGAGCGCGGCGCTCTCGGCTGGGCGTGCCCGCCGCCGCCAGTATGAAATGCGCGAGGTCGACCGCCGCAAGGATGAATTCCTGGCTATCCTTGGCCATGAGTTGCGCAATCCGCTGGCGCCGATCCGCACGGCGATGGATGTGCTGAATACCATACCGGGCACCGATCCCAAAGTGCGCAGCATCAGCCAGGTGGTTGAACGACAGGTGCGCCACCTGACGCGCCTGGTGGACGACCTGCTCGACGTGGCCCGCATCACCAACGACAAAGTTGCACTGCAACGCGAGCGCGTCAGCCTGGCGACAGTGCTGCAACATGCGGTGGAAATTTGCCGCCAGCAGATCGACGCGGCGGGCCATACGCTGGACCTGCGCCAGCCGGCGGGCAGCGTGCTGTTGTTCGGCGACCGTGCGCGCCTGGTGCAAAGCCTGGCCAATGTGCTGGGCAACGCCGCCAAGTTCTCGCCGCCACGCTCGACCATCCACCTGTACGCCGACGTGGACGACAAGGATATCGTGTTCACTGTGCGTGACCATGGCGCCGGGCTTGAACCGGAGGCGTGCTCGCGCATCTTCGACCTGTTCGTCCAGGGACGGGCTGGGCGCTCGCATTCACTCGGCGGCCTGGGGATCGGGCTTAGCCTGACCCAGCGCTTCACGAACATGCATGGTGGCAGCGTCTCGGTCGCCAGCGCGGGCGTCGGCAAGGGGTGCGAGTTCGTACTGCGCATGCCGATCGTGGTGCCTGAGCGCCGCAGCAAGGAGCGCTCTGCTGCGGGACCATCCTCGGCGCATTCCGATGACTCGCTGCGTATCATGGTTGTGGACGACAATGAAGATGGCGCGGACATGCTGCAGGTGATGCTGGAAATGGAGGGCTGCACGGTCGCCAAAGCCAACGACGGGCAGGCCGCGATCGCCCTGGCTGGACGATTTCGTCCTCATGCCATTCTGATGGATATCGGCCTGCCCGACATGCAGGGCCATGAAGCGGCGCGGCGCATCCATGAGATGGAAGGCGGCGAAGACATTGTCTTCATCGCCATGACCGGCTGGGGACACGACGAGGCGCGCCGCCACGCATCCGACGCCGGCATGCAGCATTACCTGGTCAAGCCGGTGGATTTGAATGTGCTGCGCAAATACCTGTCCGAGATCCGGGATCAGGCCTTGCAGCGCGCCTGACCGCGTGCTTACTGGGCCGCGCTGGCGTTCAGCGAGACGCCGCTGAAAGTGGCGTAGGAGCGGATGCCAACGTACCAGGTCCCGGCTTGCGGGTTGGCCAGCGCGCAGGATTCGGCATTGCCGGTCTTGTAGGGGCGGCAAGCATAATCGTTGGCAGTCGGCTGCGCGCCAAAGCGGACGTACAGGTCGCCGTCGCCGCTGCCGCCGCTCATGTTCACGTTCAGGGTATTCGCGCATTCCGGCACGTTGATGCTGAAGTACAGCCAGTTGCCGGCCGTGGCGGACAGGTTGGACTGGTTCAGCGTCACGCTGGCGCAAGGCAGGTTCAGGGTGCTTGGCATCGAATGCAGCAGGGTGGTGGTGACCGATCCGTCCGCGCCAAACGTCATCTGGTACAGGCGGTCGAACTCCGTTTCCGCGATGGCGCTGCCCGGATCGCCGCCTAGTTGCCGGATCAGCTCGGGCGTGGTGTCGGAATGGCCGACTACCAGCGCGTTGTCGGGCAAGGCGCGCAATTGCTGCGCGAACGTCGCCAGTTGGCCGCCATCGTACGTGGTGACCGGCAGGTTCAGGTAGGCGGCCAGGGGTTGCGCAGTCTGCTGCGTGCGCTGGTATGCCGTCGAGTAGATGTGCCTGACCTGGGCGTCCTTCAGCGTGGCGGCGATGTTGGTGGCGCGGACCTGGCCTTCCGCGGTCAGCACAGGGTCGGTGCCGGTGGCCGATTTCTCGGCGTGGCGGGTCAGGTAAATCGTGTTGGCGTTTGCCGAAACCTGCGCTGCGCAAAATGCCAGCGCCAGGGCGCCCAATATGCTCTTCATGTAGTCTCCCGGAATAAATAATTTCACAATGTTGTATTTAAGGCAATACTGCTCCGGGAGGATACGGCAATTCGGCCTGCGCGTCACGCGGCGCACGAAACGATCAGGGATTGTCGATGCGCGATACGGCGCCGCGCCTGCCGTTGCGGTCGAAGGCGGCCACCTGGATCAGGCCGCGATCGGCGATGGGCCCCGCTACCAGCGGGCTGGCGGCATGCGGTTCGGTGCCGTCGCTGGTGTAGCGCAGCGCCAGGCCGGGCAGGGCGTGATTGGCGTGGACCTTGCCGCCATCCCTCGACAGCCCGGGCGGTGCGATGCGGTAATGGACGGGCCCAAGCGGGGCAGGCTCCAGGTCGAGGCGCGGCAGCACGCGCTGGCCCAGTGCATTGACGAAGCGCGACCATTCGGCTCGGTGCAAGGCGGAGGCCCGGGCGAAATCGGATTCGGTGGCCCATGCAGGATCGGCGGCCCAGGCGCGTTCGGCCATGGCCAGCAGGCGCGGCACCAGCAGGTAGTCGATCAGTGCAGGATCACGGATGGTTTCGGTCCACAGCGCAGCTTCCAGGCCGCGGATGCGCTGCCTGCCGGCGTCGCTCAAGCTCTTGTCGAACGGGATGAAGTTGTAGACGTCATCGAGCTCGATATAGGCGGCCCAGTTCACGCCCGGCTCGTCGGGATTGAGGTTGTGGCTCATGTCCAGGTATTGCCTGGTGGCGGGCGCGAGGATCACGTCGTAGCCGGCATTGGCTAGCCGGTAGCCCAGGTCGGCCGCGGCGCCGACGTTGTTCCAGACGTGCAGCCGGAAACCGCGCTGGGCGAAATGCGGGTTCGGTATCAGCTTGCGCGTGCCCAGTTCTTCCCACCCCGCGGTTGCCACGCCTTGCCGGCGCACGATGGCGTCGACCCGGTCGTAGAAGTAATCCCACAGGTCGGCGGTGGACTGCATTTTGCGGCGCGCCATCAGGCTGCGGCTGGCGGGGGATTTTTCCCAGGCGCCCGCCGCGAGTTCGTCGCCGCCGACGTGCAGGGTGCGCAAGGGGACGCCCGCTTCGCGGTGCATGGCTGCGACCTGGCCCACCACGTGCTCGATGAAGGCATAGCTGGACTCCAGGCCCGGATTGATCACGTTGTCATGGAAGTTCTGTGCTGATTTGTATTGCGAACGGTCGTCCAGGTCGTTCAGCAGGTATTTGCCGGCACCGGCCTGGCCGGCGGCCTTCATGCGCCGATAGCGCGCCTCCATGGCCTTGACTGCGGCGCGCGCATGGCCGGGCATTTCAATTTCCGGGATGACCTCGATGTGACGGGCTGCCGCATAGCGCAGGATCTCGATGTAGTCGGCGCGCGAGTAGTAGCCGCTGCCGTGCGGATCGCTGGCGCTGGGGCCGGAACCGTAGTCGGGTTGCAGGCGCACGCCAGGTTTTGCGCTGTGACCACGCACCGCGCCGATGCCGGTCAGTTCCGGCAGGCCGGCGATTTCAAGGCGCCATCCCTCGTCGTCCGTCAGATGGAAGTGGAAGGCGTTGAGCTTGAAGCGCGCCATCAGGTCGAGCAGGCGGAAGACGGTTTGCCGGGGCTGGAAATTGCGGCTGACGTCCAGCATCAGGCCACGATAGCCGAAGCGCGGAGCGTCGGTCACCGCCAGCAGCGGCAGCTCTACTGCTTGCTGCCGGCCGGCGCCGGGCAGCGGCAACAGGTCGCGCAGCGATTGCAGGCCGTGCGCCACCCCGGCGGCGCTATTGCCGGTGATGGCAATGCCATCGGACGTTACGGCCAGGGTATAGGCCTCCGGCGACGACTGGCCGGCGACGGCGCCGACTGAGAGCCGCAAGGTGGCGCCGGATGGCGCGCCTGCGCCGGCGGGCCAGTATTGCTTGAGCAGGCTGGCGGCAAGGGCGGTTTCCGGTGCGAGTCCGTCGGCGACCACGAGGGCGGGCGCCGCCGCCAGGTGCAGCGTGCCGGCACCTTGCTGCAGGTGCAGCGGAGTGGGAAAGACTGGCGGCAGGGCGCCGGCAGGCAGCACATCGGTTCCCGCGTTGCGCTGGTACAGGTCCTGGGCTGTTACCGCCTGGCCTGTTCCCAGCTGGTCCGGGCGCGGCAGCGGAAGCATGCGGTAATCGGCAACGGCTTGCGCCTTGTCCGGCGCCGCCTCATAGACCAGGTACAGGCCGGAAGGGGCGCGGTAGGCCTTGGCGTCGGCGCTGGGAGCGCGGTAGACCGCGTTCAGCGACTGTCCCGGCGCGAGGCCGCGAAAGCCCGGTTGCGGGCGCAGGCGGTACAGGGTGCCATCCAGTGCGTCGATCGCCAACTGGCCAGCCAGCGGCCCTGCCACGGCGCATTCGATGCAGTTGAAGTAGAGCGCCCAGCCTTGCGCCGGCAGGGGATGGTGGTCCAGGTTCCTGACTTCAAGCCGGCCGCCTTTGCCTCCGTCCTGCAGTTCCCAGCGTACTTGCAGGCGTTCGCCGTTAGCGGTGGGTGGCTCCGCCATGGCGGCGGGGAGCGCCAGCAGCAGCGCGAGGCTAACAAGCAAACGTTTTGAAGTCATGGGATCAGCTTGTCTCGTTGAGAATTGGTAACGCTAGCATAAAGTTGCCTTACCTGCTACATCTCTCGCTACAATACGGATAACGTTAACGGACGGCAGGTGAAAATGAAAAAAGCGGGTGTGACGCTGGCCGATGTGGCCAAGGTTGCCGGCGTATCGGTGATGACTGCTTCGCGCGCACTGAGTGGCGATGGTTATGCCTCGGACGAAACCAGGGCCAAGGTGCAGGCGGCAGCAAGGCAGCTCGGCTACACGCCCAATGCCCTGGCGCGCATGATGAAGGGCGGGAAAACCAATGTCATTGGCGTGGTCGTGAACGACTTGTCGTCGGCAGTCGTCAATTGCTTCGTGACGGCGCTCAGCGAGGAAGTGCGCAAGTTCGACATGGATCTTTTCATTTATAACTCGCTGGGCGACATGGGGGGCGGCAAAGGCAAGCGCGTCAGCCAGTTGCTGCATGGCCTGTGGGATGGCCTGGTCTATGTGCTGCCGCGCATGACCGACGATTACCTGGAAACGCTGGAGAAGAGTGCCAGCCCTATCATCCTGGTGAACTATTTCCGGCATGAGACCAGCTTGCCGGTGGTACGCGGCGATAACGTCAACGGTGCGCACGATGCGGTAACGCACCTGCTTGAACTGGGCCACCGCCGTATCGGCTTCATACGCGGCAGTTCATACACGGGACAGAGCGATGTGCGTGAGCGCGGCTATCTCGCAGCGTTGGCCGATGCCGACATCAAGACCGATCCGGCCCTGGTCTACCCAGGCGATTTCAACGAGCAGTCGGGGCTGGAAGGCGGCAGGCGGTTGCTGGAACTGGCCGAACCGCCGACTGCCATCTTCGCTGCCAACGATGCGATGGCGCAGGGGGCGATGAACGCCATCCGCGAAAAGGGCCTGCGGATTCCCGAAGACATATCGATCATCGGTTTCGACGATATTCCCGCCGCATCGATGATGCAGCCGCCGCTGACCACCTTGCGGCATCCGTTTGAAGCCATGGCACAGGCCACTGTGCAGGAGCTGGTGCGCCGCATCCGCGGCGAATCCGGGCGCCGCCAGCGCATCGAATTCCCGAGCGAGTTCGTGGTGCGCGAGTCGACCGGGCCTGCGCCAGGCACCGCCGCTTCGGCGCGCGCCCGGAAGCGCCGCTCCTGAACGAACTTGTTAACGCTTTCTGTGGAAAAGCCTGTTAACAAGCACCGGGGCTGCGCGTTAAGGCGATGATTTGAAAAAGAAAAATCGCGCTGCGTAATTAAATGGCAGCGCTGCCAATCCGCCCATGCACCAGCGCTTCCGCGGGCGACGGACGGCAGAATAATGGTGAAGTCATTGATCGATTGAGAGAAACGGTCTATTATCGCCCCCATGAAATTCCGCCGGACTTCCAGGATCGTGGCCGCTGTGGTGGCGCTGTTCAGCATGCTGTTCATGCAGCTTGCCGTGGCGTCCTATGCCTGTCCGACCGCCGGAAACCCGGTCGCCACCGGCGCCCAGTGCGCCGGCATGGACCCGGCGCAGCCCAGCCTGTGCAAGGCGAAGGCGAGCAACCTGGCCGCCAAGCAATCGCTGGACAAGCCCGATTTGCCGCCCGTGCTGCCATTCATCGCTGCCGACCTGGCAGGGACCGTGGTTGCCGACGCTTGGGCCCTCGAGTCCAGCGAAGGGGCTGCCGCGCCGCCAGATATGACGCGCAGTCTATCTCCGCCTCACTCCATAGAGCATTGCTGCTTCCGACATTGACCTTCCAGATTGCCTGATGACGTCTCGCGCCTGCCTGCGTGGCCTGCGCGTGGTTTCCTTTGCACTCTGGAGGTTTCATGTTTTCCCCATTTATCTGGCGCTGCCTTGCGTTTGGCTGCGCCCTGGCGTTCGCCGCCGAGGCTCCTGCGCTGACGCTGGCGCAGGCGCAGCAACGCGCCGTTGAGCGTTCGCGCCAACTGGCGGCGCAAGGCCATGCTGCCGATGCTGCACGCGACATGGCTGTCGCAGCGGCGCAATTGCCCGACCCGGTGCTGAAAGCCGGCGTCGACAACCTTCCCGTCAGCGGTGCGGATCGCTACCGCATCGGCGCGGATTCGATGACCATGCGCCGCATTGGCGTCATGCAGGAGCTGACCAGCCGCGACAAGCGCCGCTGGCGGGCTGCCCGCTTCGAGAGCGAAGCGGCGCGCAGCAAGGCCGCGGCCGAGGCGCTGGCGGCGAACATCCAGCGCGATACCGCGATCGCCTGGCTCGACCGCTACCATCTCGAGCGCATGAAAGCGGAACTGGCCCGGCAAGCCGCCCTGGCGCGCGACGAAATCGCGGCGGCGGAAGCGGCTTATCGTGGCGGCCGCGGCACCCAGTCCGGCCTGCTCGATGCGCGCGCGGCCTTGCTGGTGCTGGAGGATCGTGCAACGGAGCTGGGGCAGCAGGCGCGCAATGCCGCCATCATGCTCGCGCGCTGGACCGGCGAGCCGGTGGACGTGGCGCTCGATGGCAGCGTCGATACCGGCAGCATTGCCCTTGATCCGGCGAACCTGGAAGCGACGCTCGAGCATCACCCGCAGGTGGCGGTGCTGACGCGCCAGGCCGAACTGGCGCAGGCGGAAGCGGGACTGGCGCGCGCCAACCGCAGTGCCGACTGGACCGTTGAAGTGGCGCTGCAGCAGCGCGGGCCCGGCTATCCGGGCATGGTGTCGTTTGGCGTGTCGGTACCGCTGCAGTGGGATCGCGACCAACGCCAGGAGCGCGAGCTGTCGGCCCGGCTGTCGATGGCTGGGCAGGCGCAGGCCGAGCGCGACGAAGCGCTGCGCGAACACGTGGCGGAGATACGCAGCCAGTTGGCCGACTGGCAGACTGGCCGCGAGCGCATCGCGCGCTACGAGAAGGAGGTACTGCCGTTGGCGAGTGCGCGCACGGAGGCGGTCCTTGCCGCCTACCGTGGGGGCAAGGCTGGCCTGGTGGAGGTAATGGCGGCGCGCCGCTCGGAGAGCGAGCAGCGCCTGCAGGCATTGCAGCTCGAACGCGACAATGCGCGCACCTGGGCGCAACTGACGTACATCCAGCCGGCGAAAGGCCACCCATGAAGAAGAACGCAATGATCGCCGCCATTGTGGCGGCAGGCGCGCTGGGCGCCGTGGGTGCCATCGGCGGCTACCAGTTGGGCAAGCGACAGGCGGCGCCGGCACAGGCTCCAGTTGTGGTGGGCCGCAAGCCCTTGTACTGGCACGATCCAATGGTGCCTGGACAGAAATTCGACAAGCCGGGCAAGTCGCCGTATATGGACATGGCCCTGGTGCCGGTTTACGCCGACGAGGGCGGCGACGCCGGCACGGTCAGCATCAGCCCGCGCGTGCAGCAAAACCTTGGCGTACGCACGGCGCTGGTTTCCAGCGCCCCGTTGCCGCTGGCCGTGTCGGCGGTCGGCAACGTGGCTTTTGACGAGCGGGAAGTGGCGGTTGTCCAGTCCCGCTCGAACGGTTTTGTGGAACGCGTGATGGTACGCGCGCCGCTGGAGGCGGTGCGGCGCGGCCAGCCGCTGGCCGAGGTCACCATGCCGGACTGGGTGGCGGCGCAGGAAGAATTCCTGGCCGTGCGCCGCATGCAGGCTGGCGCTGCGCCGGGGCTGCTGGATGCTGCGCGCCAGCGCATGCGCCTGGCGGGCATGAGCGAACAGCAGGTGCAACAGGTGGAGGCGGGCGGCCGCGTGCTGGCGCGCCAGGTGCTGGTCGCGCCGCGTGCCGGCGTGGTGACGGAACTGGCCGCGCGCGAAGGCATGGCCGTCGCCGCCGGGGCGCCGCTATACAGCATCAATGGCCTGGAGACGGTGTGGGTGAATGCGGAGTTGCCGGAAAATGCGGTGGCGCAGGTACCGGTCGGCTCCGATGTCACGGCACGTGCCGCGGCCTTGCCGGACAAGGAGTTGCACGGCAAGGTGGCGGCGATCCTGCCGCAGGTGGATGCGGCGACGCGCACCATTCGCGCACGCATCGAGTTGTCCAATCCGGGCGGGCGGCTGGCGCCGGGCATGTTCGTGACGATGTCGTTTGCGCCGGGCCGGCGGCAGACAGCCTTGCTGGTGCCTTCGGAAGCGGTGATCCGCACCGGTACGCGCAACGTCGTGATGGTGGAAGAGGGGGCTGGCAAGTTCGCCCCGGTGCAGGTGGAGCTGGGCGCCGAGAGCAGCGGGCAAGTGGAAATCCGCGCCGGTTTGCAGGCTGGGCAGAAAGTGGCGGTCTCCGGGCAGTTCCTGGTCGACTCGGAAGCGAGCCTGAAAGGCAGCGGCCAGCGCATGGCCGGCCCGGCGCCGCTGGCGCATCGCGGCGAGGCGACTGTGGAAGCTGTGGATAAGGACGAGATCACCTTGTCGCATGGCCCGATCGCCACGCTCAAGTGGCCCGCCATGACGATGGCCTTCAAGCTGCCGCAAGGCGGCTTGCCGCTGCGTGTCGCGGCGGGCGACCATGTGAGCTTCGAGTTCGTGCAGCAGGCGGACGGCAGCTTCCAGGTTACGTCGATGGCGCCGGCTTCCGCTCCAACGCATCAGCACGGGGAGCAGAAATGATCGCGAAACTGATCCTGTGGTCGATCTGTAACCGATTCCTCGTGCTGCTGGCGTCCGTGCTGCTGGCAGGATGGGGCGCATGGGCGCTGCAGCGCACGCCGCTCGATGCGATTCCGGACCTGTCGGACGTGCAGGTCATCATTCGCACCAGCTTCCCCGGGCAGGCGCCGCAGATCGTCGAAAACCAGGTCACTTACCCCCTGACCACGCAGATGCTGTCGGTGCCGGGCGCGCGCACGGTGCGCGGCTATTCCTTTTTCGGCGATTCCTTTGTCTACGTGCTGTTCGAGGACGGCACCGACCCCTACTGGGCGCGTTCGCGCGTGCTGGAGTACCTGAACCAGGTGCAGTCACGACTGCCGCCGCAGGCGCGCGCCTCGCTGGGGCCAGATGCGACGGGCGTGGGCTGGGTGTTCGAGTATGCCCTGGTCGACCGCAGCGGCAAGCATGACCTGGCGCAGCTGCGCGCCTTGCAGGACTGGTTCCTCAAGTACGAACTGAAGGCGGTACCGAACGTGGCGGAGGTGGCCAGCCTTGGCGGCATGGTCAAGCAGTACCAGGTGCTGCTTGACCCGGCGCGGCTGCGCGCTTTCAATATCACGCACGGCAAGGCGATCGACGCGATCCGCCGCGCCAACCAGGAGACCGGCGGCTCGGTGCTGGAACTGGCGGAAGCGGAGTATATGGTGCGCGCATCGGGCTACCTGCGCTCGCTGGAAGACTTCCGCCAGATTCCCCTGACGGCCAGCGAGGGCGGCGTGGCGGTGCGCCTGGGCGACGTGGCAACCATCCAGCTCGGCCCGGAAATGCGGCGCGGCATCGCCGACTTGAATGGCGAGGGCGAAGTGGCGGGCGGCGTGATCGTCATGCGTTCCGGTAAAAACGCTTTGCAGACGATTGATGCCGTCAAGGCGCGCCTGGCGGCGCTCAAGGCCAGCCTGCCGCCGGGTGTGGAAATCGTGCCGGTGTACGACCGCTCCAACCTGATACGGCGTGCGGTCAGCAACCTCGAGACCAAGCTGGCGGAGGAATTCGTCGTCGTGGCCCTGGTCTGCGCCGTGTTCCTGTTCCACCTGCGCTCCGCACTGGTGGCCATCGTCTCGCTGCCGCTGGGCGTGCTGGCTGCCTACCTGATCATGCATTACCAAGGCGTCAATGCCAACATCATGTCCCTGGGCGGGATCGCGATTGCCATCGGCGCCATGGTCGATGCGGCGGTGGTGATGATCGAGAACGCCCACAAGCATATCGAAGCATGGCGCCATGCCCATCCCGGCAGGTCGCTGGAAGGCGAAGAACACTGGCAGGTGATTGCCGCGGCGGCTGCGGAAGTGGGGCCGGCGCTGTTCTTCTCGCTGCTGATCATCGTGCTGTCCTTCATCCCGGTGTTCACACTGGAAGCGCAGGAAGGGCGCCTGTTCGCCCCGCTCGCCTTCACCAAGACGTATGCGATGGCGGCGGCAGCGGGGCTGGCAGTGACGCTGATTCCGGTCCTCATGGGCTATCTGATTCGGGGCCGAATTCCCGACGAACATGCCAATCCCCTTAATCGCTGGCTGATTGCGGTGTACCGGCCCTTGCTCGAGCGCGTGCTGCAATGGCCGAAGGCCACGCTGGCCGTGGCGGCTGCGGTGGCGGTGCTGTCGCTCTGGCCGCTGGCGCACATGGGCGGCGAATTCATGCCGCCGCTGGACGAAGGCGATTTGCTGTACATGCCTTCGGCCTTGCCGGGCATTGGCGCGGGCAAGGTGCAGCAGCTGCTGCAGCAGACCGACCGGATGATCAAGACAGTGCCGGAAGTACAAAGCGTCTTCGGCAAGGCAGGCCGCGCGGAGTCGGCCACCGACCCGGCGCCGCTGGAAATGTTCGAGACCACCATCCAGTTCAAGCCGCGCGACCAGTGGCGGCCGGGCATGACACCGGACAAGCTGGTGGCGGAGCTGGACCGCATCGTCAAGGTGCCGGGCCTGGCCAACATCTGGGTGCCGCCGATCCGCAACCGGATCGACATGCTCGCGACCGGCATCAAGAGCCCGGTCGGCATCAAGGTGTCGGGCGCCAGCCTGCAGGAGATCGACCGCATCGCCGCCGAGATCGAGCGCGTGGTGCGGCCGGTGGCGGGCGTGTCGTCGGCGCTGGCGGAACGCCTGAACGGAGGGCGCTACATTGATGTGGCAATCGACCGAGCGGCAGCGGGGCGCTACGGCCTGAATATCGATGAAGTGCAAAGCATTATCGCCAGCGCGGTGGGCGGCGACAACGTCGGCGAAACCGTTGAAGGCCTGCAGCGCTTTCCCATCAACGTACGCTACCCGCGCGAACTGCGCGATTCGCTGGAGAGCCTGCGCGCCTTGCCGCTGCTGACGGAGCGTGGCGCACAGCTGCGTCTTGCCGACGTGGCCACGGTGCGCATCAGCGATGGCCCGCCGATGCTGCGCAGCGAAAATGCGCGGCTCTCGGGCTGGGTGTACGTGGACATCCATGGCCGCGACTTGCGCTCTGCCGTGCAGGAAATGCAGCGAGCCGTCGCAGCCGGCGTCAAGCTGCCGCCTGGCTATTCGGTGTCGTGGTCGGGCCAGTTCGAGTACCTGGAGCGCGCAACGGCGCGCCTGCAGGTGGTGGTGCCCGCTACGCTGCTGATTATCTTCGTGCTGCTGTACCTGACGTTCCGCCGCGCCGACGAGGCAGCGCTGATCATGGCCACGCTGCCGTTTGCATTGGCTGGTGGGGTATGGCTCCTGTGGGGGCTCGGCCATAACCTGTCGGTGGCTACCGGCGTTGGTTTTATCGCCCTGGCCGGCGTGGCGGCCGAATTCGGCGTGATCATGCTGCTCTATCTCAAACATGCGTGGGAAGCGCGCGAAGCCGCAGGGCGTCACGGCGAGGCAGACCTGCTGGACGCCATTCGTGAAGGCGCGGTGTTGCGGGTGCGGCCGAAAGCCATGACGGTGACGGTCATCGTGGCTGGCCTGGTGCCGATCATGATTGGCGCCGGCACCGGGTCCGAGATCATGCAGCGCATCGCTGCACCGATGGTGGGGGGAATGTTGTCCGCGCCCCTGCTATCGTTATTTGTCGTACCTGCGGCATACTTGCTGCTTCGGCGGCGCAATACAACTTTGGAGAATTAATATGAAAGCAATCCACACCACCCTGCAAGCAGCAATCCTCGCGGCAGCCGTCATGGCCGGCGTGCCAGCCATGGCCGACCATGGCGGCCACGCCGACCATGACCAGCAGGCGACAAGCGCCGTGGCCGATACCACCGATGGCGAAATCAAGAAAGTCGACAAGCCATCCGGCAAGCTGACCATCAAGCACGGCGAACTGAAAAACCTCGGCATGGGTGCGATGACGATGGTATTCCGCGTCAAGGACGCCGCCATGCTGGACAAGGTGAAAGCCGGCGACAAGGTGCGCTTCACCGTTGAAAATGCCAATGGCGCCATGACGGTCACCGCCATCGAAGTTGCGAAGTAAAAAAGCATGAACCGATTCGTCAGGACATGGATGCTGTGGCTGCTGATGCTGGCCTTGCCCCTGCAAGCGCTGGCCAGCGTCGTGCAACTGTCTTGCGAAATCGGCGAGCACCAGCCCAGGCAGTCGCTGCGCCATGACGTCAAAGCGGTAAAGAAGGGCGCCAGCGTGCTGCAGGACGTGGGCCATACGGCTTGCGGCGCCTGCGTCACTTGCTGCTGCGCTTCGGCCGCATTGCCGGACCCGAACGTCGCGTCGGCGTCCTGGGACGGCACCGACCCGCACTTTGGCTTGCTGCCGGCTTGCCATGCCAGCCATATCCCCGATGGCCCGGAACGCCCCCCGCGCCGTCACGCTTCCTGAGTTTCAAGGATTTCCATAAGAGGCGCCGCCTTGCGCGGCGGAGGATAGGCCGCACGCCATGGTTGCGTGCGGCGGGCAAAGAATGAGGACTTTATGAAACAGGCATTCTGGTCACGCCGACTACACAAGTGGCTTGGCCTGCTGGTCGGCATCCAGGCATTGTTCTGGATGGCGAGCGGCGTGTATATGGCCGCAATATCGATCGACATTATCCACGGCGACCACCTGTCGCACGTGGAGCGGCCTGCAGTGGCGGCAAAAGCCGTCGCGCTGCAGCCGTCGCAGCTGGCGTCGCAATTCCCCGGCATGACAGGCTTCCGCCTGAAACATTTGCTGGAGCGGGAGGTGTATGAGGTGAAGTACGCCGGTGGCGTTGGCCTGGTGGATGCGGGCAGCGGCAAGCAACTGGACCCGCTGGACCAGTCGCAGGCACTGAAACTGGCGCAACAGGCGTACATGGGCGATGGCAGCGTGAGCGGCATTCAATTACTGCGGCAGTTGCCGAAAGAGGTCGCTACGCGCCGCGCGCCGCTATGGCGCGTCGATTTTGACGATTCCAACGGCAGCAGCCTGTATGTGTCTCCATCGACGGGAGAAGTCGTGGCGCAGCGCCATTCCCTGTGGCGGGCCTATGATTTCCTGTGGATGCTGCACATCATGGATTACGACAAGCGCAGCAACGTCAACAACACGCTGTTGCGCAGCGTTTCCATTGCCGGCACCCTGTTCGCGTTGAGCGGGATCTGGCTGCTGTGGTTCACCGTGCGCAGGAGGGCCGCGAAATGACGCCGTTACTGCGGAAAATGCATAAATGGGTCGGGCTGGTCGTCGGACTGCAGTTCCTGCTCTGGCTGGTGAGCGGCATGGTCATGAGCCTGCTGGACCAGGACGTGGTCGAAGGCATGGCCCATCGGGCGCCGCTGAAGGCGGCTGCGGAGTGGCCGAGAACCGGCCTGGTGGCGCCGGCCGACGTGCTGGCGGCTTCGCGCAAGCCGGTGGAATCGATCGACAGCCGCTGGCTGCTGCAAGTGCCGGCTTACCTGCTGAAGAACGGCGAGGGTAGCTGGCTGCTGGATGCGCGCAACGGCGCGCCGCTTGCGGTCGGCGCTGACCAGGCGCTGGAAGTGGCGCGTGCCGATTATGTTGGCGAAGGAAAGGCCGGGCAGCCGCAATGGGTGGCGAAACCGACGCTGGAGATTCGCAAGCATCGCGGGGCAAGCTGGCGTGTTGATTTCGATGACGCGGACGCCACGACGATTTACGTGTCCGCCGTCGATGGCCGCATCCTGGAGCGGCGCAACGCCACGTGGCGCCTGTTCGACATCGCATGGATGCTGCACATCATGGACTATGGTGGCCGTGAAGATTTCAACAATTCGCTGCTGCTGATGGCTGCATTGGGCGGCTTGTGGATGGCGCTGAGTGGCATATGGCTGCTGTGCACCAGCCTGCGCCTGCACGATTTCGTCCCGGCACGCCTGCTGCCGGCGCGGCAGGTGACCGTGCTCGATGAGGGCGGAAAGCGCATCGGCATCGTCAAATCCCGCCACGGCGATTCGGTGTTCGATGCGCTGGCGCGCGCGGGGATACGGCTGCCGTCCAACTGCGGCGGCGGCCAAAGCTGCGGGCTGTGCGAGGTGCGCGCCTGCCATAACGCGCCGCCGGCATCGTCGTCCGATGGCGATCACATTCCGGACCAGCGCCTGCGCCGAGGCCACCGGCTGGCCTGCGGCATGGCGGTGACCTCCGATATGGAAATCGCGGTCAGCCATGGTGCGGCACTGATGGTCAGCCGCACGGCAACGGTGGAGCGCGTGCGCGAGATCACGCCGACCCTGCGTGAAGTGGTGCTGCGCCCGGACCAGAAAGCGGGCGCCGATTTCCGCCCCGGCAGCTATGTGCAGCTTCACATTCCCCGTGCGCGCGGGCTGTTCGGCCCCCGCAAGTCCTTGCGCCGGTCTTATTCGCTGTCGCTGCCGGTCGCACAGGCCGGCGGCTGCGTGACGCTGCTGGTGCGTCATGTCGCCGGTGGTATCGGCTCGTCGTACGTGCACGCCCTGAAGGAGGGGGATCAGGTAGCGTTCAACGGGCCGTTTGGCGAATTCGCCTTGCGCCGGGGCCGGAACGAGAAGGTCTTCATTGGCGGCGGGGCGGGCATGGCGCCGTTACGGTCGATGATTCGCGCGCAGCTGGAATCCGGCGCGAAGGAAACCGTGCGCTTCTGGTATGGGGCGCGTGCTGCGGGCGAAGTGCCGTATCGTGAAGAATTTGACGAACTGGCGCTGCGCTACCCGCATTTCAGTTGGCATGTGGTGCTGTCCGACAATGGCCGCAGGGCGCACGAAGTGGTACGTGATGAGTTCCTTGCGCGGCAGCCGCAGGCCCGCGATTGCGACTTCTACGTTTGCGGGCCGCCCGCGATGCTGCATGCCACGCGCGAAATGCTGAAGGAGCAGGGCGCGCAGCGGGTGTCGTTCGACGACTTCAAGATCTAGCTGTTGTCAAGTGCGGGCGAACTCGATGCGCTGCTTGCGCGGGTTCGGCCGCACGATGTGCTCCAGCGGCAGCACGGTGGACTGCTTGATCTTCTTCAGCGCGATGTTGGATTTGACGTTGACCACGCCGGGCAGCAGCAGGATTTCCTTCATCATCAGGTCGGCGAAGGATGCCAGGTCGTGCGATACGACGCGCGCCACGTAGTCTGCTTCACCGGTCACGGAGAAGCACTCCATCACTTCAGGCACATCGCGGATCGCCTTTTCGAAGGCGTCGCCGCGCTTCTCGCCGTGGCGGTCCAGTGTGATATGGACGAAGGCCATTACGTCCAATCCCACCGTGGTCGGTTCCAGCACGGCTGCATAATGGTCGATGATCCCTGCCTCGCGCAGGCGCTGCACGCGCCGCCCAACCTGCGATACCGACAAATGCAGCACTTCAGCCAGGGCGGCGTTGGTCGCCTCCCCATTGCGCTGAAGCTCGTTCAGCAGGGACAGGTCGTGGCGGTCGACGGTAATCATCATCAGTTCCTTTGTTGGTGCGCAAAATGCGCATATATAGCGTCGTCAAGTGCTCATAGTGCGCAAAAAATCCAGAAGCAGTGCGTAGTATATCCGTTATCTACACACCTTTCCGGAGACAGCAAATGACCGACTCACTGTGGGACAACCCGATGGGCACCGACGGCTTCGAATTCATCGAATACGCGGCGCCGGACCCAGTCGCAATGGGCAAGACTTTCGAAGCCATGGGCTTTACCGCGGTGGCGCGCCATCGCAGCAAGGATGTGACCCTGTACCGCCAGGGCGAAGTCAACTTCCTGCTGAACGCTGAAAAGGATTCCTTCGCACAGCGCTTCGCCGAACTGCACGGCCCATCGGTCTGCGCCATCGGCTTCCGCGTGAAAGATGCCGCCTATGCCTACAAGCGCGCGCTGCGACTTGGCGCCTGGGGCTTTGAGAGCAAGGCCGGCCCGATGGAACTGAACCTGCCGGCCATCAAAGGCATCGGCGATTCGCTGATCTACCTGGTGGACCGCTGGCCGGGCAACGGCAATATCAGCATTTACGACGTCGATTTCGAGCCGATTCCGGGTGTCGACCAGAACCCGAAAGGCCATGGCCTGACCTACATCGACCACCTGACCCACAACGTGCACCGAGGCCGCATGGGCGAATGGGCCGAGTTCTACGAGCGCCTGTTCAACTTCCGCGAAGTGCGCTATTTCGATATCGAAGGCCAGGTCACCGGCGTGAAGTCGAAGGCCATGACTAGCCCTTGCGGCAAGCTGCGCATCCCGATCAACGAGGAAGGCACCGACCGCCCCGGCCAGATCCAGGAATACCTCGATGCGTATCGCGGCGAAGGCATCCAGCACATTGCCATGGGCAGCGACAACCTGTACGCGACCGTGGACAGCCTGCGCGGCGCCGGTGTGAAGCTGCTCGACACCATCGACACTTACTACGAACTGGTCGACCGGCGCATCCCCGGCCATGGCGAGCAGCTGCAGGCCCTGCGCGAGCGCAAGATCCTGATTGACGGCAAGCCAGGCGACCTGCTGCTGCAGATCTTCTCCGAAAACCAGCTTGGCCCGGTGTTCTTCGAGTTCATCCAGCGCAAGGGCAACCAGGGCTTCGGCGAAGGCAACTTCAAAGCCCTGTTCGAGTCGATTGAGCTGGACCAGATGCGCCGCGGCGTGCTGACCGCGTAATCAATGCGCCATCAATACTGGCAGCGTCGCCGTTGCCAGTATGGTGCGCGTGGCGCCGCCCAGCATCATTTCACGGAAGCGGCTATGGCCGTAGGCGCCCATCACCAGCAGGTCGACATTGAAGTCGGCTGCCAGCGACAGGATGGCCTTGCCGGGATCGGCCGGCTCTGGCCTGCGCAGGACTTCCACATTCACGCCGTGCCGCGCCAGGTAGAGGGCGATATCGGCTCCCGGCGATTCGCCCAGGGTATCGGCGCTATTGCCCAGCACTGCCAGCGTGACCTGTTCCGCGCCGCGCAACAGGGGCAGGGCGGCTGTGACGGCCTTTGCCGCCTCCACGCTGCCGTTCCAGGCCACCATCACGCGCTTGCCGATGGTCGGGAAGCGTCCCGTACGCGGCACCAGCAGTACCGGGCGGCCGCAATTCAATAGCACGTAATCCGGCAGGTCCGGCAGCAGGCTATCCTGATTGTCGTCGGCGGCTGCAGCCTGTCCCAGTACCACGAGGTCGGCGTAGCGCGCCTGCATGCACAGGCCGGCATATTCGTCGTCGTTGCTGCTGCGCGCTTCGAAAGACTGGACGCCAAGGCGGTCGGCCTGGGACTTGAATTGCTCCAGCGCCAGTTGCACGCGCTCCTCGGCACGGCGCAGGTAGTCGGCCAGGAATACGCCGCTGCCTTCGTAACTGCGGCCTGCCAGCATCGAGCGTGGCATGCCGGTCATCGCGGCGCCGACCAGGTGGGCTTCTTCACGCGCGGCGATGGCTGCCGCCAGCGCGATGCGGGCTTCGGCGTTGGCCGCCCGGTCGGCATGGACTACGATGGTGCGGTAAGACATGATGTCCTCCTGTGTTGATGTTGGTACAAGTGTGCGCCCGATTGCCACGCATGATCCATGACTTGGGTCAAGCTCGTCTGATATCATGTCTTTATGTTACGTTCTTGTCTCGCGCCTTCCTGCCTGTTGCTTGCCTTGAGCCCTGCAGCAGTTGCCGGCCAGGGGGAAGTGGTGTTTGTCGCCGCGACCAACCACAATATGCCCTTGTCCCGTTTCCAGGACGGGGAGATGGTCGATGGCCTGCTGAAGGACCTTGGCGACGGCATTGCGCATCGCATGGGGCGGCAGGCGCGTTACGTCAGCGTTCCCGCCAAGCGGGTGGCCGAATACTTGGCCAGCGGACGGGCCGATGGCGTCTGCTACGTACTGCCGCGCTGGCTGCCCGGCACTTTCAACTGGAGCCAGCCGCTGATGCCCGATGCAGGCGTGCTGGTGTCACGGCCGGAAGCGCCTGCGGTACGGGCACTATCCGACCTGGCCAACAAGCCGGTCGGCACGGTGCTGGGGTATTCCTATTCGATGATCGATGCCGCGCTGGGACGTGCGTTCGTGCGCGAGGATGCGCCTTCGATGGAGCTGAATATCTCGAAGATCCAGCATGGCCGCATGCAATACGCCATCATGGGCCGCATGACGGCGGAATACCTGATGCGCGCAGAGCCCCAGCACAAGCTGCGGATCGACTTCGAGTTTGATCCCTTCAAGGCGCAATGTGCGTTCTCGAAAAAATCTGCAATCCCGTTCGACGATGTCCAGCGCGCCATCGGCGGCCTGGTCTCCGATGGCAGCATCGACCGGCTGCTGCGCCGCTATCGCTAACTACACTTGAAAACCATGTCACTGCCCATTCTCAAAACACTGTTCGACTACAAGGCCTGGGCCAATGTCGAACTGTTCGACGTGCTGGCGTCCGTTACTTCGGAAGCAGACCTGCACACCGCCATCCGTACCCTGAATCATATCTACGTCGTCGACCGGATCTTCCGCGCGCACCTGCTCGGCGAGGCGCATGGCTACGAGGCCACCAACACCATGGCCACGCCGGCTTTGGCGGAGCTGCGCGCTGCAGTCATCGAAACGGACGGCTGGTACCAGCAGTATGTCGCCAGCCTGGATGAAGCTGCGCTGTCCGCAAGGCTGCAGTTCAGGTTCACCGACGGCGACACCGGCCAGATGTCGCGCGAGGAAATGCTGATGCATGTGATTACCCATGGTGGTTATCACCGCGGCAACGTGGGCCAGGTGCTCAAGAATATCTCGGTGACGCCGCCGCGCGATATCCTGACGAAATTCCTGCACGTCAGCGAACCGGGGCGCCGCTTGCTATAATCTGGCCAAATGAATATCCGGCGCTTCCTCGTTATCCTGCTGTTACTAGTGCTGCCGCTCCAGGCGACCCTGGCGGCGACGGATAGCTGCTGTCTGAAAATCAATGTGTCGCAGTTCGACGAGCATGTGGCTGCGGCGGCTGATTCGGCAGGCTCGGATAGTGCCTGCTGCACGCAGTGCGACTTCTGCCATCACTCGCATGCGCCGTTTGTCGCCAACCTGGTTGACGGGCGCCAGCAAGTCGATTCGATCGCTCCGGTGCCTTCGCCGGAGCCGCCTTTCCATTCCTTCATCCCGGATATTCCTCCGCGTCCCGACAGGCTCCGCTGATTGATCCGGCTGCCGCATGCAGCCGTTCCCCATCAATCATCAAGGAGCAACATCGTGAAAGCCATTTACGTGCCCTTGCTGGCGGCCATTTGCCTGGCCCCCGCGTGGGCGCAACCATCATTGACGCTTGCCGAAGCGCTGGAACGTGCGCGGCAAGGCAATCCCGAGCTGCGGGCGCTGACGCTGGAAGTCGCAGCCGTCGACGCGGCCGGACGGCAGGCAGCTTTGCTGCCCAATCCTTCGCTGGACTACCTGCGCGAAGGGAAAACCAGCGAGAGCGGTTCTTCGACCGTCCAGCTATCAATCCCGCTTGAACTGGGCGGCAAGCGCGCCGCGCGCATGGAGGCGGCGCAGGCTGGCAGCCGTACGGCGGCACTGGATCTGGCCGTCGGCCGGGCGCGAATCGAGGCGGAAGTGGTCGCCGCCTACCAGCAAACATGGCTCGCGCAGCAGCATGTTGCGTTGGCTATGCAGGTCAGCGAAAGCGGGCGCCGCTCCAGCGAAGCCGCCGCGCGCCGCGTATTGGCGGGCAAGGTGTCGCCGGTGGAAGAGGCTCGAGCCCGCGTGGCGGAAGCCAACTGGCGCATCGAGGGCGTGACAGCGCAGCGCGAACTGGACGAGGCGCGTATCAGGCTGGCCAGCCTGCTCGGCAACACCGGTAGCGAAATCGGGGTGCTGGCGGCGCCTGCCTCGCCAGCCGAAGCCGGCCTCCCCGCCGGACAGCTGGAAGACCTGATTGATTCCGCGCCAGCCATCGAGCGGGCCATTGCCGAAGTCGAGGCGGGCAAGGCGTCCCTGCGTATGGAGCGCGCCGCACGCATGCCGGACGTTTCGCTGATCGTCGGCAGCAAGCGCAGCGAAGGTCCGGAGCGCGACCGCGTCCGCCAGAACATCATCGGACTGTCCGTCCCACTGCCGCTGTTTAATCGCAACCAGGGCGCGATCCTGGCAGCGCAACGCCGTGCCGACAAGGCCGGCGCGGAGCTGGAAGCGACTCGCCAGCGTATTCGCACAGAGGCCATGCAGGCCCATGCTCGCATGCAGGCGGCCGTGCAGCAGGAACGCCTGGTGCGCGAAGACGTGCTGCCCGGCGCCCAATATGCTGCCGATGCGGCGATGAAAGGCTTCGAAGCCGGCAAATTCAATTACGTCGAAGTGCTCGATGCCCAGCGCACCTGGGTGCAGGCGCAGGGCCAGCACCTGCGGGCCATTTCGGACTTCTATCGCGCCCGGGCCGACCTGGCCAAGCTGGTTGGCAACCTGGACATCAAGGATTCAAAATGAACAAGCGTCAAAAAATCACCATTGCGGCCATGGTGGCCGTTGCCGCCCTGTTTGCGGGCGCAGTTCTGGGCTGGGAGCGCATCGCGCCGGCCGCGAAAGCCGGTGCCGAGGCGAGCGAACACCACGAGGAACATCCTGCCGGCACGCAGTCAATCCCGTTCACCGACGCGCAGGTTGCGGCGGCCGATATCCAAGTGCGTACGGCCGGCGCGGCGCGCCTGGAAACCTTCGTTCGCCTGCCGGGCGAAGTCAAACTGAATGAGGATCGCACTGCGCACGTCACGCCGCGCGTGGACGGCATTGTGCAGGAAGTGCAGGCCAATCTTGGCCAGCAGGTACGCAGGGGCGAGCTACTGGCGGTGCTGGCCAGCGCCGACGTATCCGAGCAGCGCAGCAGCCTGGCCGCCGCCGAAAAGCGTGCAGCGCTGGCCCACTCGGTCTACGAGGCCGAAAAGAAGCTTTGGGAAGACAAGGTCTCGGCGCGCCAGGACTACCTGAAGGCGGAGCAGGAGTGGCATGAAGCCAGCATCGCCGTGCAGAATGCGCGCCAAAAGCTGGTGGCCATCGGCGCTGGCGGTTCCGGCAAGGGGCCATACAACCGCCTCGAAATCCGGGCGCCTTTCGATGGCCTGATCGTCGACAAGCACATCGCAGTTGGCGAGGCGGTCGGCGCGGAAACCAAGGTATTCACGGTTTCCGACCTGCGCCAGGTATGGGCGGAAGTCGTGGTGCCTGCGAAGGACCTGGAGATCGTCAAGGTCGGCACGGAAGCCGTGTTGCACTCGGCCGCCTCGAATGCCGCGGTCAAAGGCAGGGTGAGTTTCGTCAGCGCCCTGATCGGCGAACAGACCCGCGCCGCCCGCGCCCGCGTTGTGCTGGACAATCCGGAGTTGGCATGGCGTCCCGGCCTGTTCGTGGATGTCGACGTGATCACCGGTTCAGCCGAAGTGCCGGTCGCGGTGGAAAAGGAAGCACTGCAAGTGCTGAACGGCACGCAGGTCGTCTTCCAGCGCGATGGCCAGGCGTTCACGCCGGTGCCTGTCACGGTCGGCCGTTCGGATGGCAAGCTGGTGGAGATCACTGCCGGCCTGCGCAGGGATGCGAAGTACGCCGCCGCCCACAGTTTCACCATCAAGGCGGAGCAGGGCAAGGGCGCTGCCGAGCATGAAGACTAAGGAGCCGCCATGTTAAGCCGAATTATCCAGGCCTGCATCGGCCACCGATGGATGGTCATGTTCGCCGTACTGGCGATGGCCGTGCTGGGCGCGGTCAATTACAAGAAGCTGCCGATCGACGCCGTGCCGGACATCACCAACGTCCAGGTGCAGATCAACACCGCGGCCGCCGGCTACTCGCCGCTGGAAGTGGAGCAGCGCATCACCTTCCCGATCGAATCGCTGATGGCCGGCCTGCCGCGCCTTGAGCAGACCAGGTCCTTGTCGCGTTATGGCCTGTCGCAGATCACGGTGGTATTCAAGGATGGCACGGACATCCACTTTGCCCGCCAGTTGATCAGCCAGCGCATCCAGGATGCGCGCTCCCAGCTTCCGGCCGGACTGACGCCGACCATGAGCCCCATCGCCACCGGCCTGTCTGAAATCTACCTGTGGACGGTGGATGCGGCGCCGAATGCACGCAAGCCGGACGGCACGCCCTACACGCCGACCGACCTGCGCGAAATCCAGGACTGGATCATCAAGCCCCAACTGCGCAACGTGCCCGGTGTCACCGAGATCAATTCGATCGGCGGCTACGACAAGGAATACCTGGTCGCGCCAACGCCGGCCAAGCTGGCGTCGTATGGCCTGAACCTGTCGGACGTGGTGACGGCGCTGGAGCGCAACAACGGCAATGTCGGTGCAGGCTATATCGAGAAGGAAGGCGAGCAATACCTGCTGCGCGCACCAGGCCAGCTCAAGTCCGTGGCCGACATCGGCAATATCGTGGTCTCCACCATCGACGGCGTGGCCGTGCGCATCGCCGACGTCGCAACCGTGGGCGTCGGCGCTGAACTGCGCACCGGGGCCGCCACCCGCAACGGGCGCGAGGTGGTGCTGGGCACCGTGTTCATGCTGATCGGCGAGAACAGCCGTGCGGTGGCGCTGGCGGTCGACAAGAAGATGGTCGAGATCAACCGCAGCCTGCCGGCCGGAGTATCGGCGACGCCGGTATATAACCGCACGGTGCTGGTGGAAAAGGCGATCGATACCGTCAAGCGAAACCTGTTGGAAGGCGCGGTGCTGGTGATCGGCGTGCTGTTCCTCTTCCTCGGCAATATGCGAGCGGCGCTGATTACGGCGATGGTGATTCCGCTGTCAATGCTGTTTACCTTCACCGGCATGGTGGCCAATAACGTTAGCGCCAACCTGCTAAGCCTCGGCGCGCTCGACTTCGGCATCATCGTCGATGGCGCCGTGGTGATCGTGGAGAACTGCGTGCGACGCCTGGCGCACGCGCAACAGCATGCCGGACGGCCGCTGACGCGCGAAGAACGCTTTGCGGAAGTCTTCGCCGCCGCACACGAGGCGCGCAGGCCGCTGCTGTTCGGGCAGTTGATCATCATGATCGTGTACCTGCCGATCTTCGTGCTGTCCGGGATTGAAGGCAAGATGTTCCACCCGATGGCCTTCACCGTCGTGACGGCCTTGCTTGGCGCCATGCTGCTGTCGATTACCTTCGTGCCGGCCGCCGTGGCGCTGTTCATGAACAAATCGGTGCGCGAGGAAGAAGGTCGCCTGATGCTGGCAGCCAAACGCCGTTACGGCGAGCTGCTGGACTATGTCATGGCCAACCGCCCGGTAGTGTTTACCGCGGCGGGGCTGGTGCTGGCCCTGTCCACGTTGCTGGCGACGCGCCTTGGCACCGAGTTTGTGCCGAACCTGAACGAAGGCGACTTCGCTGTGCTGACCGTGCGCATTCCCGGTACCGGATTGGGTCAATCGGTCCAGATGCAGCAACAGATCGAGAAGACGCTGGTGGCAAAATTCCCCGAAATTGCCAACGTCTTCGCCCGCACCGGCACGGCGGAAATCGCGTCGGACCCGATGCCGCCAAGTATTTCGGACGGATACATCATGCTCAAGCCGGAAAAGGAATGGCCAAAGCCGAAGCGCAGCCGCGAGGAACTGCTGGCCGCCATCCGGGAAACGCTGGAGCAATTGCCCGGCAATAGCTACGAATTCAGCCAGCCGATCCAGCTCCGCGTGAATGAGCTGATTTCCGGCGTTCGCAGCGATGTTGCGGTGAAGGTGTTTGGCGACGACCTCGATGTGCTGAATGCGAAGGCTGCCGAAATCGGCGCCATCCTTGGCAGGATTCCGGGCGCCTCCGGAGTCAAGGTCGAACAAACCACCGGCCTGCCCATGCTGCAGATACAGGTCGACCGGGAACGGGCCGCGCGCCTTGGCCTGAATATCGCCGAAGTGCAGGAGCTGATCGCCACTGCGACCGCAGGCCGCGAGGCGGGCGCCATGTTCGAGGGAGACCGCCGCTTCGACATCGTGGTGCGTTTGCCGGAAGCGCTGCGCTCGGACATCGAACTGCTGAAGCGCCTGCCGGTGCCGCTGCCGAAGAAGGAGGGCGCACGTCCGGCCTACGTCACCCTGGCGGAGATTGCGACCTTCGACACGGCGCCCGGCCCGAACCAGCTAAGCCGCGAACAGGGCAAGCGCCGCGTGGTGGTGACCGTCAATATGCAGGACCGCGACATCGGCTCCTTCGTCGACGAAGCGCAGCAGGCTATCCTGAAGGGGGTGAAACTGCCGGCCGGCTACTGGCTGGCCTGGGGCGGGCAATTCGAAAACCTGCAGAATGCTGCGCAACGCCTGAAGGTAGTGGTGCCGGCATCGCTTGCCCTGGTGTTCGCGCTGCTGTTCCTGATGTTTAACAACGCTCGCGATGGCGCGCTGGTGTTCACCGGCATTCCATTTGCGCTGACCGGCGGCATTTTCGCGCTCTGGATGCGGGGAATTCCGATGTCGATATCGGCAGCAGTGGGCTTCATCGCGCTGTCCGGCGTCGCTGTGCTGAACGGCCTGGTGATGATCTCCTTCATCCGCAGCCTGCGTGAGCAGGGGCAGCCGCTGGCCGACGCCGTGCGCAACGGCGCGCTGGTGCGTTTGCGGCCAGTGCTGATGACGGCTCTGGTGGCATCGCTTGGCTTTGTGCCGATGGCGATTGCGACCGGCACCGGTGCGGAAGTCCAGCGCCCCTTGGCTACCGTGGTGATCGGCGGCGTGCTGTCCTCCACCGCGCTGACGCTGCTGCTGTTGCCCTTGCTGTACCGCCTGGCTTACACCCGCAAGGAAGAGGTCAGCCCGCTTGCCCCAGGCGCTCTCGCAGGAACTCAATAAAGCGCGCCGTCTTTGCCGGAACCAGGCGTGTTTCGGTCAAGGCATACACCGGTGTTGGCTTGCCATGCCATTGCGGCAGGATGCGTTGCAAGCGTCCTGCCGCAAGATCGTCTGCTACGACTTCTTCCGGCAACAGGATGACGCCCATGTCGAGCGCAGCAAGGCGCCGGAACATACCGACGTTGTTGACGGCAAAGCGGCCGGCCACCGCGACGGATTCACTTTGTCCGTCACGTAGCAGGGTCCAGATGGTGGATTTCGCCAGGCCGAGGCAGGCATGCCGTTCCAGGTCCGCAGGTTCGTGCGGCTCGCCGTGCTGCGCAAGGTAGCTCGGCGAGGCATACAGCTTGGGCGTGAGCAGCGCCAACTGGCGCGCAATCAGCTGCGAATCCACTAGCTCACCCATGCGTATCGCCACATCAAATGGTTCGCTGACCAGGTCCACCAGGCGGGGCGTCAGGTCCAGCTCAAAGGTGATGCCGGGATAGCGTTGCGCGAATTCCGCGATCAAGGGCGCAAGGTAGGTCTGTGCGAAATCGACCGGCAGCGAAGCCCGCAGCACGCCTGCCGGCTGCGCCAGCATGCCGCCCAGTTGTTCATGCGCCAGCCGCGCTTCATCGATGATGCGCTTGCAGCGCTCGAAATAGACCTGGCCCGCCTCCGTCAGCTCGATCTTGCGGGTCGTGCGATGCAGAAGCCGCAGGCCGATGGCTTTTTCCAGCGCGGCGATCCGGCGCGAAATCGTTGAATTCGGAATCCCCAGCACGTCCCCGGCGCCGCGAAAACCCTTGGCCTTCACCACCTCCACGAACAAGGCCATGTCGTTCAGATACTCCACTGATTGCTCCATCTATGGATCAATGTTCTGCAATTTACCATATTTATCTCATTTGGAAGGTGGTGGATGATGGCGTATCTCCAATCACTTGCAAGGAATACTGTCGTGAGCAAACTGTTTGAAACCGTCAAAGTGGGTCGCTATACGCTGGCCAACCGCCTCGCCATGGGGCCGATGACGCGCAGCCGCGCGCAGTACGACGGCACGCCAGGCGAACTGGCGGCCGAATATTATGCGCAGCGCGCCGACGTCGGCCTGATCGTGACCGAAGGCACCCAGCCTTCGGAAGACGGCCAGGGTTATATGGCGACGCCGGGCATCCATACCGATGCCCACGTGGCGGGCTGGAAGAAAGTCGCGGATGCGGTGCATGCAAAAGGCAGTCGCTTGTTCATTCAGTTGATGCATGCGGGCCGCATGTCCCATCCGGACAATACGCCGCACCACCGGCAGGGCGTGGCGCCGTCCGCCATTGCGCCGAACACGCCGATGTTCACGCCGGCAGGCATGCAGGACATCCCGGTGCCGCGTGCGCTCAGCACCGCAGAAGTGCGCCAGACGGTTGACGACTTTCGCATGGCAGCGCGCCGGGCAATCGAAGCCGGCGCGGACGGCGTCGAGATCCACGGCGCCAACGCCTACCTGGTGCAGCAGTTTTTCGCACCGAGTGCGAACGTGCGCGATGACGAATACGGCGGCTCCATCGCCAACCGTGCGCGCTTTGCGATTGAAGTGGCGAAGGCCATTGCCGGCGAGATCGGCGCCGACCGCACTGCCATCCGCCTGTCGCCCGGCACTACGCTGTGGGGCATCGACGAAGGCACGGAGGGCCCCGCGCTTTATCGCCACCTGGTGGCTGAACTGGACAAGCTTGGCCTGGCCTACCTGCACATCATGCACCAGGGCGATGAAGCGCTGCTGGCGGACATCCGCAAACTGTGGAAAGGCCTCCTCGTACTGAACCGCCCCGGCCGGCCGCGCGAGCAGATTGGCGCCGACATCGAATCCGGCTTGGCGGACGTGGAGGCATACGGCCAGATGGTGCTCGCCAATCCGGACTTCGTTACGCGCCTGAAGACCAACGCACCGATCAACCTTGCCGACCGCAATACCTTCTTTGGCGGCAGCGCGGCTGGCTACACCGACTATCCCAACCTTGCGCCTCAATAACCACAAGTCATTGATTTTGATGGAAGTGTGATTATCTTTGCGCCTTTGGAGAGATTTTAACTGGATTAATTCTCTCCAATTGTCACTCATGTCCATCATATTGCGATTAAACCTTCACCAAATAATAAATTTATATAAGTAAATCATCTAGTTCTGTGGAATTGGCAGGTATACTGCCGGCTGAAAAAATTCCATAAGATCAATAGATGTTGTGCAAAAGAATAAGTTTGGCCGTGCAATTTGCGTTCGGCCTTGGCGCAGCTTTGCCTGCGTTCGCGCAGGTCGATCCTGCACTGGCAAACCAGGAACTGCAGCGGCAGGAACAGCGTGAGCGCGAACGCGCGCGCCAGGACGAGGCCAAGCCCGACGTGCGCCTGCAGCGCGAAGTGACGCCGACGCAAGCCGCTTGGCCGGAAAACGAGTCGCCATGCTTCCCGATCCGCCGCGTGTTCCTGGAAGGCGAGATGGCCGAGCAGTTCCAGTGGGCGCTGAAAGCCGCCGACGGGGCTCTGGGCCGCTGCCTGGGCAGCGCCGGCATCAACGTCCTGGTGGGCGAAGTGCAGAACGCGCTGGTGGCGCAGGGCTATGTCACAGCCCGGGTGCTGGCCGCGCCGCAGGATTTGCTGGGTGGCGAGCTGCACCTGAAACTGGTCCCAGGCCGCATCCGCGCGCTGCGCTATCCGGAGCAGAAGCCATCGTTCGACAACGCGCTGCCGATGGCGCCGGGCGAACTGCTGAACCTGCGCGATATCGAGCAGGGCCTGGAAAACCTCAAGCGCGTGCCGGGTGCGCAAGCGGACATCGAGATCGTGCCCGGCGAGCAGCCAGGCGAGAGCGACCTGCAGGTGAAGTGGAAGGGCGGCCGCGCCTATCGCTTCAGCGCATCGGTGGACGATAGCGGCAGCCGTTCGACCGGTACCTACCAGGGCGGCATCACGCTCTCGGTCGACAATCCCTTTGGCCTACAGGACCTGTTCTACCTGACCCTCAACCGCAACCTGCATGGCGACAGCCCGGAAGGCGACTATGGCACCAGCGGTTATGCCCTGCATTACTCGGTACCCTTCGATTACTGGCTGCTCTCGCTGCAACTGAATGATTACCGCTATCGCCAGACCGTGGCCGGCGCCTTCCATGACTACCTCTATCGCGGCACCAGCAATACCGCCGAACTGAAGCTCTCGCGCCTGGTGTATCGCGATGCGACGCGCAAGACCACCCTGTCGCTGAAAACCTACCAGCGCGGCAGCCGCAATTACATCGACGACATGGAAGTCGAGGTGCAGCGGCGCCGCATGGCCGGTTTCGTCGCGGGCGTCGCGCACAAGGAATTCATCGGCGCTGCCACGCTGGACAGCAACCTGACCTGGAAGCTGGGCACGCGTTCCTACGGCAGCCTGCCGGCGCAGGAGGAAGCCTTCGACGAAGGCACTGCGCGCCCGCGCATCTTCAATGCCGACGTGACGCTGAACTGGCCCCTGACCAAATCGCTGTCCTATCAGGCTGCCTGGCGCCGCCAGTGGAACCGCACCAAGCTGATTCCGCAAGACCGCTTTTCCATTGGCGGCCGCTATACCGTGCGCGGTTTCGACGGCGAGGCCAGCCTGTCCGCTGAACGCGGCTGGCTGCTGCGCAATGACCTGAGCTGGAGCATCCCCGCCACCCGCCACCAGCTTTACTTCGCACTGGACCACGGCGTCGTATCCGGTCCGTCAGCGCCGCTGCTGCGCGGCACCCACCTGACCGGCGCCGCCCTAGGCTGGCGCGGCCAGTTCGGCGGCCTGAGCGCCGACTTCTTCGCGGGCAAACCGGTCAGCAAGCCGGACGCCTTCCGCACCGCCAGCGTTGCCTCTGGCTTCAACCTGAATGTCGAATTCTGAGCATCATGAATAAACTTCGCTACCGTATCGTTTTCAATAAAGCTCGTGGCATGCTGATGGCTGTGGGCGAGTGCGCCCGCAGCTGCGTCAAGGGCGCCGGCCAGTCCGGCGCGCTCGATAGTTCGGTTCCGGCCGCGTTCGGACATCCAGCGCTGCGCCGGCTGACCCTGTTGTTCGGCGCAGCCTTCGGCGGATTCCTCTGGGCCAGCCACGTGCAGGCACAGATCATCGCCGATCCCAAGGCGCCAAGCCAGAACCAGGCCATTGTGCTGAAGGCCGCCAACGGCGTGCCGCAGGTGAACGTACGGGAGCCGAGTGCGGCCGGCGTGTCGCGCAACGTCTACTCGCAGTTTGACGTGGCCAAGGGCGGCGCCATCCTGAACAACTCGCGCGTCAACGTGCAGACTGAATTGGGCGGCTGGGTCGAAGGCAACCCATGGCTGAAAGCGGGTTCCGCGCGGGTGATCCTGAACGAGGTCAATTCCAGCAACCCCAGCGCGCTGCGAGGCTATATCGAAGTGGCGGGCCAGAAGGCGGAAGTGGTGATCGCCAACCCGTCCGGTATTTCGGTGGATGGCGGCGGCTTTATCAACGTCAGCCGCGCGACGCTTACCACGGGTTCTCCCTTGATGATGGACGGCCGCCTGACCGGCTATGACGTGCAGCGCGGGCAGATCGCCATCGACGGCGCGGGACTGGATGCGAGCAAGACCGACTATACAGCGCTGATCAGCCGTTCCCTGGTGCTGAATGCATCCCTGTGGGCGCAACGCCTGAACGTGGTCACCGGCGTGAACAAGGTGGCGGAGGGGGAATCGCCAACGGTGACGGAGGTCGGCAAGGCGGCCGATGCTGCGCCGCAGTTCGCGATCGACGCTTCGCGCCTGGGCGGCATGTACGCCAACCAGATTTTCCTGGTAGGTACCGAAGCAGGTGTCGGCGTGCGTAACGCGGGCGAGATCGGCGCGGCGGCGGGACAACTGGTCGTCACGTCCGAGGGGCGTCTTGAAAATACCGGCACGCTGGCGGCATCGAAAGGCATGCAGATGACGATGCGTGACGCGATCGAGAACAAGGGCAAGATCCAGGCGAGTGAAGACCTGGCGCTCAAATCGGCATCCGTGACCAACGGCGGCAGCATCAACGCCGGCGGGCAATTGATTGCGGCGGTGACTGGCGACTTCGATAACCGCGGCGGCAGCATCGAGGCGCGCCGGGTGGAGCTGGGTAGCGCCAACGGCACCCTGTTGAACGCGGACGGCAAGATTGTGCAGGGCGGTTCGTCCGCGCTGAACGTGACCACGGGCAGCGCCAATAACTCCGACGGCGTGTTGGGACAAGCAGCGTCCAACGCAACGGGCGGCTCGACCGGCGGCGGTACTGACAGCGGGACTGGCGCCGGAACCGGCGGCGGCACAGGTGGTACGACCGATTCCGGCAGCACGGGCGGCACGGGCACTGGCTCCGGCACTGGCGGCACCGCCGTTCCCGAGTTGCCAGAGGGCGAACTCAGATTCGCCGCAATGGACAACCAGCACGGCCTGGTCACCGCCACCGGCGGCATCAACCTGGACGCCGCAACCCTGACCAACCAGCGCGGCCAGGTCAACCTGCGCACCCTGAAAGTCGACGGCGGGGTCCTCGACAACAGCCAGGGCCAGGTCGGCGTGCAGCAGGATGCGACGCTGCGACTCTCCGCCCTGAGCAACCAGGGCGGCCGCTTGCTGGCCGGCGGCGGTTTTAGCGCCTCGCTCGGCGAATTCGACAATAGCAACGGCCTGCTGCAAGCGAACAAGCTGTCCATCGACGTCGCCCGCTACCTGAATAACGATAGCGGCAACATGCTCCACCTGGGCGCAAGCGATGCGGCGATCAATGTCGGCGGAAAGCTCCGGCAAGCCGGCGGCAAACTGGAAATATCAGGCAACCTGGCCCTGCGCGCCGGAGAGATCTCCGGCACTGGCAGCAAATTGAATGTCGGCGGCAACCTTATCCTGAGCAGCAGCTCCACCACCACCGACCAGGGCGACTGGCGCATCGGCGGCAGCGCGCAACTGGAAACCGGCGCGCTGACCAACACTTCCGGCGCCATTGCCGCTGCCGGCGACTTGTCGTTGAAATCCTCGGCGCTCGCCAACCAGCATGGCCAGATTTCAACCGGCGGCCAGGCAAGCTTGCAGGTGGCAGGCGGCGTGGATAACACTGCCGGCCAGCTCCAGGCCAGCAAAGGCCTGACGCTGGAAGCCAGCGGCACGGTGCTCAATCAGGACGGCTCCATCGAAACGCTGGGCAGTCAGAGCAGCCTCGCCGTCAAAGCTGCTGCGATCGACAACAGTACCGGCCGCATCGTCAATGCAGGCACCGGCCCGCTGGCGCTGAATGCAGCGACGATCCGCAACAGCGGCATTATCGGCGGCAACGGCGCGATGAACGTCGATGCCGCGACGCTGACCAACACCCGGCAAGGCCGCATGACTGCTACGGGCGACGTCAATATGAACGTCGCCTCCTTGCTGAAGAATGAGGGCAGCATCAGCAACGGCGGCAGTTTCACCATGTCGCAAAGCCAATCAGCGCTGGTGAATTCCGGCGAGATCCTTGCAAAAGGGCCGCTGAAGATCGAGAACGGCTCGATCGATAACCGCGCCGGCACTATTGCCACCGCCGAAGGCAGCACCAGCCGCATCGACATCACTTCGGGCTCGCTGCTGAACGACGCCGGTACCATCCGCGCAGACGGCAACGCTTCGGCGCGCATTGCAGGTGACGTGAACAACGTCGGCGGCTATCTCGGTTCCGGCGGCGCACTGGACCTGCGCGCCGGCGGCGGCATCAACAACGATAGCGGCCGCATTGAAAGCCGCGACGAATTGACCGCGTCCGGCGATTACCTGGCCAACCGGGCAGGCAGCATTGTATCCACCGGCACGGGACAATCCTCGCTCACGGCCAGCCGTTACATCGTCAACAATGGCCTGATCGGCAGCAATGGCAGCCTGGCCCTTGGCACGGAGAGCTTGACCAATGGCGCCGCCGGCACCATCACCGCCATGTCGGACCTGGACCTGAAAGTGCGTTCTGAGCTGGTCAACCTGGATGGCCAGATCAGCACCCAGGGCAAGCTGAATTTCGACCAGCTGAGCGCATTGCTGCGCAACAGCGGCTCCATCACTTCAAAAGGCGCGGCAACCCTGAACGCGCGTGAGCTCGATAACCGCGACGGCCAGATCATCACTGCCCGCGGCTCGGGCATCGCGTCCAATGTTGGCAAGCTGGATAACCGCAGTGGCATCATCAGTTCCGGCGCAGACACTGCGATCAATTCTGCCGGAGCCATCGACAACGGCGCCGGCGAAATCCAGGCCGCGCACGACCTGCAGCTGGGCGCCGGCGGCGCGATCACCAACACCGGCGGCCTGGTTCAGGCATCCGGCGCTGGCAGCACCGTACACTTGAACGCCGCTTCGATCGACAACACGGCGGGCCGCATCGTCAACGTCGGCACCGGCACAACCAGCCTGGCCGCAAACGGACATATTGAAAACAGCGGCCAGATCGCCGGCAACGGCAATCTGGAGCTTTCCGCAGACAGCTTGCGCAACCAGGCGCAAGGTGCCGTCAGCGCCGCTGGCAACATGGCGATCGCTGTACATGCCTCGCTGGATAACGCCGGCACCATCAGCAGTGCCGGAACGCTGCAGGCCAACCAGGCCGGCCTGAACCTGCGCAATAGCGGCACCATCGTTGCTGGGGGCGCCGTGGACCTCACGACCGCCACCCTGAACAACGACGGCGGCAAGCTCGCCACGGCCCAAGGCTCCAACGCCAGCGTGAACCTCAACGCCCAGGGCATCAGCAACCAGGGCGGCACCATCATGTCCGACAATAAAGCGGACCTGCACGTTGCTGGCGACATCGTCAACAACAATGGCCTGCTGCAGGCCCGTTCGGACATGGGAATGGAAGCCGGCGGCACCGTGAAAAACGACGGCGGCAATATCGAAACGGTTTCCTCCACCAGCAGCTTGCACCTGAAGGCCGGCGACCTGGCCAACGGCACCGGCCGCATCGTCAACGTCGGTACCGGCAGCACTACGGTGGACGCGGTACACGGCATCACGAGCAATGGCACGATCGCAGGCAACGGTGTAGTGGATCTCTCCGCCGCCACGCTCGAGAACAAGGCCAACGGTACCATCGCGTCGGCGCAAGGCATGACCACGACCGTGACCGGCTCCCTGGCGAACGCCGGCACCATCAACAGCGGCGGCACGCTGCAAGTCAACGCCAATGGCGCGACAGTCACCAACAGCAAGCTGGTTGTGTCGCAGGGCCAGCTTACGCTGCATGCGGGAGACCTGGTCAACGACGGTGGCCAGCTCGCCACCGCCAAAAACTCCGGTGCAGCAATCACTATTGATGCCGCCTCGATCAGTAATCGCAGCGGCGTGATCATGTCCGATGCTGCAGCCACCATCGACAGCAACGGCAAGCTCGATAACACGCAAGGAACCCTCCAATCGGGCAGCTCGCTGGATATCGATGCCGCGGGCGCAATCAGCAACAACGGCGGCGTGGTGGAGGCCCTGGCCAACAACGCTACCCTCGGCCTGCACGCCGGTTCGCTGGCAAATGGCACCGGCCGCATCGTCAATGTGGGCTCCAACGCCACAACGGTGAACGTCGACGCAACGCTGGACAATGCCGGCCTGATTGCCGGTAATGGCAACCTGGCCATGACAGCTGCCGACCTGGCCAACCGCACGGACGGCAGCATCGCCGCATCTGGCGGCAAGCTGGACCTGACTGTCGGCCACGGCATGGACAATGCGGGCGCCATCAGCAGCCGTACCACCTTCACGCTTAACGCAGCGGGCAAAGCGGTCCGCAACAGCGGCCAGCTTGTCAGCGGCACGGACGCAAGCCTTGCAACTGGCGCCTTCACCAACGATGGCGGCCAACTGGTGACCGTCAAGGATGGCGGCGGCGACTTGCACCTGGACGCAGATAGCGTCAGCAACACCGGCGGCGCCATCGTTGCCGATGGCAGCGCAAATATCACTTCGCGCGGAACCTTGGGCAACCAGGGCGGCGTGATCGAAACGTCCGCATCGTCCGGCACGCTGGACATCAACTCTGGCGCCATCGACAACGGAACGGGGCGCATCGTCAACGTTGGCACCGGCGCAACGACGCTCACCGCTGGCGGCGCAGTGACCAGCAGCGGTCAAATTGCCGGCAACGGCGCGCTCAATATTGCTGCAGCCACGCTGGATAACGCGACCACCGGCAGCATTTCCTCGGGCGCCAACCTGAACTTCGGAGTGCGCCAGTCCCTGAGCAACGCAGGAAAGATCAGCAGCAGCGGCACGCTGACCTTCGACCAGGCGGCAGCGCAATTCAGCAACAGCGGCCAAATCGCTGCGGCAGGCGCCATCAACATCCATGCCGCCAACATCAATAACAACGGCGGCCAGATCGCAACCGCCACCGCAGGCGGCGCGAACATTACGCTGGACAGCGTTGGCGCCATGAGCAACCGAAGCGGCGCGATTGCAGCTGCAGGTAACACAAGCGTGATATCTGGCGCAGGTTTCGACAATACCCAAGGCCAGGTGCAAGCGGCTGCTAACCTGACGGTCAACGCAAGCGGCGCGCTGACGAACAACAGCGGAGCGCTGGAAGCACTTGGAGCCGGCTCCAAGCTGGACGTGCAGGCAAGCTCGATCAACAACCTGGCAGGCCGAATTGTCAACGCTGGCAACGCGCGTACCAGCATCACGAGCGCGAGCAGTATCATCAACAGCGGCACCATGGCCGGCAACGGCGCACTGGTCCTCAATGCGCAGACCTTGCAGAACCAGGCTGGCGGTGTAGTTTCCGCCGCCACCACGCTGGACCTGCTCGTCCGCCAGCAACTGGACAACCAGGGCGGCACGATCAGCAGTGGCGGCGCGCTGACCTTCAATCAGGCTGGCGCAACGTTCGCCAACAGTGGCCGCATGGGCTCCGGCGGCGAGATGAGCATCATCGCGTCCAGCATCGCCAACGATGGCGGCCAGCTGTACACCGTCAGCGGCACTGGCCGAGGCGTTACGCTGCAAGCCAACAGCCTGTCCAACCTCGGCGGCGCAGTTTCCGCCGACGGAATGCTGCTTGCAACGATCAACGGCACCGTTGCCAACAATGGCGGTACTTTGCACGCCGGTGGCGACCTGGCCCTGAATGCGGCCAGTGCATTGAATAACGGCAGCGGCACGATTGAAGCCGCCGGCACGGCATCAAAGCTGACGGTCAATGCCCAATCGGTGGCCAGCGGCGGCCGTATCGTCAATTCGGGAAGCGGGAATACCACGATCTCCAGTGCTGGCGGCATTGCCAACAGCGGCACCATCGCCGGCAACGGCGCGCTGGACCTGCACGCCAACACGTTGCTCAACCAGGCCGGCGGCCAGTTCGGCTCCGGTACGGCCATGCTGCTGGACGTGAACCAGCAACTGGACAACCAAGGCACCATCGGCAGCGGCAGCACATTGACCTTCGACGAAGCGGCGGCCACCTTCAGCAACAGCGGCCAGGTTGCGGCAAAGGGCAGGGCGCTGGTCAAGGCGTCCGGCTTTACCAATAGCGGCCAGGTGTCCACGGTTGCCGGCCACGGTGCCGAACTGGCCATCACAACGAACTCCTTCACCAACAGCGGCCAGCTCGTGGCCGACGGCACAGCAACTCTGTCCATTGCGGGCGTAGCGAACAATGCTGGCGGCATTGTGCAGGCAGGAACCGACCTGCAACTGACTTCGGGCAGCGCGCTGCAAAACAATGGCGGCGTGATCGAAGCAGTCGGCGCGGGAAGCACGTTGACCATCAACAGCGATTCCATCGACAACGGCACTGGCCGTATCGCCAATAAAGGCAGGGGCGACACCAGGCTCCTGAGCCGCGGCGCGATCACGAGTAACGGCACGATTGCCGGCATGGGCAACCTGCTGCTGTCCGGTACCACGCTGTGGAATGGCGTTTCCGGCACCATCGCATCGGGCCAGGGCATGGACCTGGCGATCACCCAACAGCTCAACAACCAAGGCAAGGTCAATAGCGGCGGCACGCTGACCTTCAACCAGGCCGGCGCAGGTTTCGTGAATAGCGGCCAGGTGCTATCCGGCGGTAATGCCTTCATCTCTGCGCTGTACGTCAATAATGACGGCGGCACGCTGGGCACCGCAGGCGGTTCCGGTGCCGATCTGACGCTGAACACGCCACAACTGAGCAACTCCGGTGGCCGCATCGCCACCGACCGCGATCTGTTCGTTTCGGCCGGCACGGTCGGCGCGCTGGGAGAAATCTTCGGCGGCCGCGACCTCGCGATCAGCATGAACGGCGACTACGTCCAGAATGCGGGCACACAGCAAGTTCACTCGAACCGCGACCTGAGCCTGACAGTCACCGGCAACATCATCAACAACGGCACCCTCGGCGCAGCGGGAACGCTCGCGCTGAGTGGCAACCAGGTGACCAACCAGGCCGGTGCTGTGATCGAGGGCGGCGCCGTCGCGATCCGTGCGGCCGGCGATCTGGCCAACTCCGGCGAAATCAATGGCGAAAGCGCGGTAGACCTGGTTGCCGCCAACATCAGCAACACCAGCGGCATTGTCGGCGGCAATGTGACCGTCCGCACCGGCAGCCTCAATAACACCGGCGCCAATGCGCTGATCGGCTCCACCGGCAACATGGCGCTGGGCGTGGATGGAACGCTGAACAACGTCCAGGGCGGCACGCTGTATAGCGCCGCCAATATGGCTGTTGGTGCTACCAATGGCGGCGGCACCGCGCTGGTGAATAACTCCTCGTCCACCATCGAGGCGAACGGCGACTTGGCGTTGAATACCGTCTCGTTGAGGAACGTGCGGGACAACGTATCGATCGTCCAAGTCAAGACGATGGACGAAACGGTGAATATGACGATGCCGAGCTGGTACAACCCCGGCGGAAACCACAACCAGTATGATCCGCGGTCATCCAACTATCTTCCGTTCGAAGTCTATTTCGTCAACCCGAATGATGTTCTGAAATCGGAAAAGTACGTCACGCCCGACGGATATGAGATTACTCGTGCCGAGATCCGAACGCACGCGAATGATTCGGCTTTCTTTAACGCCACTAGTGGTTTGGCTGGCAAGTGGGCTTCGCGCAGCCGAATCCCAATGAGCGATGGCACAAAGGTTATCTACTACTGGGACGGACGGACTATCACTAACCCTGACCAGGGCGGGGTTTCTACCGATGCATATGTGCGACCACCAGATGGCAACCTTGACTGGGGGAATACGAAGGAATATGACTTCTCGACAGCATATGGCAGCTGCAGTACCAACTGCATCCGGATGGTGACCATTCCAGGATATGACGATCCACAGCACACTATCAAGCGAGATACACAAAAGCATACGGGGACGCAGACGTATGATCAATTGGAAGAGAAGCGTGTGGCGCACCACACTGTCGTGGAGGACCAGATTTCAGCTGATACCGGTAAAGCTGGCCAGATCCTGTCTGGCGGAAATATGCATTTGACGGTCACCGCTACACTGGACAACAGCTTTAGCGAAATAAGAGCCGTCGGTACCTTGAAAGTTGACGGCCTGCCTGCCATTGTCAGCAGCGGGGCCAAACTGCTACGCAAGCACACTTTCGACGGTACCTTTACTACCTACACAGGCTCCAGCACCGTAGCATGGACCAATACCGTAATCCCGACGGAAATCGGTTCAGGCGCCGGGACGATACAAGGTGGCCAGGGCGTATTCATCAACGCTCGCAGCTTCCGCAATGTGGATGTGAGCGCAGGTACGGTTGGCAATATCCGTGATTCCGTGAATGTGATCGGCAGCGGAGCCAATGGCGCCAATGGCGCAGGCACCGACGCCAGCGCTAGCGGAGGTTTCGGCGGCGGAGTCGGCGGTCACTTTTCCGGCAGTGCATTGGGTGCGCATGCCAACGTGGCTGGCAATGCCGGTGCATCTGGTACGGGGGGCAATCTTTCCGGGGCGGGCCTCGCGGGCAATAGCGGCGTGTCCAATCAACTCCTGGCCGGAGGCTCGGTTTTCGGTAGTGGAGATGGCAGTGGATTAAACGTTGAAGGATCCACGCACTCGGTCGCGCCGGCGCGCCAGGGTTCGTTCTTCGGCCGTATGTCCAACCAAGCCCAACACAGCAAGCTGGGCGACACCAATACATCAGCGGGAACTGCAATTGGCCAATCCGCCGGCGCAGTGCAGGGCGAAAATATCACCAGCGTGAAAAAGATCTCGCCCGGTGGACTGTTCCTGCGCAACCCCAACCCGAGCGGCCAATACCTGTTCGAAACGCGCCCGCAATTCGCCAAAGAAGACCAATGGACCAGCAGCGACTACCTGCTCGATAAGCTGGCTCTTGATCATGCAACTACCCAGAAACGATTGGGCGATGGCTTCTATGAACAACGACTGGTTCGTGAGCAGCTCTCCGAGCTGACCGGGCGGGCCCCAAGTGCCGGCCCTGCCGATGACAGCCTGTACAAGCAGATGCTGAACAACGCAGCTAGCTTCGCACAGCAATTCGGTTTGCGTCCAGGCATTTCCCTGAGCCCTGAGCAAGTCAGCCATCTGACCAGCGATATCGTTTGGCTGGAAAGCCAGGCCGTGCAACTGCCGGACGGCTCCATCGAAACTGTGCTGGTGCCGAAGGTTTATCTCGCACACGTCGACGCTAACGCAATCAAGCATAGTGGCGCACTCGTTACTGGTGCTAGCGTGACGATCAACGTCAGCGAAACCATCATGAACCAGGGCGGCGTGATTGACGGCGGCAATGGCCGCACCTTGCTGCTGGCTGGCGAAGACATTATCAATCGCGGCGGAACCATCAAAGGCGGCGATGTGGCGCTGCAAGCTGGGCGTGACATCAAGAACGAGACCCTGACTGTGGACAGCAAGTGGTCGTCCAAAGTGAACGGCGGCAGCTACACTTCGCTCTCAAACCAGGCCGTGATTAGTGCGACCGGTGGATTGATAATGGACGCGGGCCGCAACTTAACCGACCTGGCAGGCACGATCAACGCTGGCGCGAGTGCTTCCATTTTCGCCGGCAACAATATCAGCTTCGATACCGTCAAGACCGGCAGTACCGAATACGGGAAGATTGACGGAACCACGATCAACAACAGTGCCACGTACAATCAGCTTAGCCGCGTCAATGTCGGCGGAGACTTGCTGATGGCAGCGACGGGTAACCTGAACCTCACCGGTACCCAGGTTTCAATGGATGCAGGCAAGCTGCTGGCAGGCGGCAGTGTGAACATTCGCGCCGTTACTGACGAAGTGAAGACCAATGAACAAGGGCAGCGAGGGAAGAACTGGTCCAGGGATATCCACGAGAATCAAGCAGTGGTTGGTGCAAAGATCTCTTCCTCCAGCGACCTGCTGGTTAGCGCAGGTATTAGTCAAAGCAGCGACTTGAATGTCATGGGCAGCACCGTTGCGGCAGGCGGCACGCTGACGCTCAAGGCCAGCAACGACTTGAATATTGCCAGCGTGAGCGAGACGCATTTGTCCGATATTGCGATGCACAGCGAATCGCGTAGCCTCACCAAGAAGCGCAGCAGCACCGCCACCGACTACAACGCCAGCACGCTGGTAGTCGGCAGCACCATCAAAGGCGGCAACGTGGTCGTCACCAGCGGCGGCGACACCCTGATCAAGGCCAGCGCCGTGCTGGCCGACAAAGACCTCAGCATTGACGCCAAAGGTGGCCTGAGCATCGTCAGCGCCGAGGAAGCCAGCAAGTCCGCCAGCACCAGGGAAGAGAAGAAATCCGGCTTCAGCGTCAGCTTCAAGTCGGGCAATCTCAGTACTGGCTATGGCAAGTCGAACACTTCCTCGCAAAGCGCGCAGGAGTCGGTCACGCAGCACGCCTCCAGCATCGGCTCCCTGGACGGCAGCGTCAAGCTCAAATCCGGCGAAACGCTGCAAGTGGTCGCCTCCGACATCGCCGCCAAGGAAAACCTGACCCTGATCGGCAAGAACGTCGACCTGGCCGCAGCGCAGAACACCATGCAAAGCCAGGCTAATACCCAAGGCAAATCCTCCGGCTTCGGCGTAGGCTTCACAGTCAACCCGCTGGCTGCCTTCAAGGATGCCTACAAGACCAGCACCGAAAACTCCAAGTCCGGCAGTTTCGTCGGCAAGGAGTTCGCCAAGGCGGAAGGTGCGGCAGAAGGCGCCGCGGCAGCGCTGGCGGTCGTCAACACCCAGTTCGGAACGAAGAAGACCAACAGCACGCAAAACCACGCCACCAGCGAAGCGCGCACCAGCAGCCTCCTTGCCGGAAAAGACCTGACCATCCTCGCCACCGACGGTTCGATCACCAGCCAGGGCGCCCAGATCAGCGCCGAAGGCAATGCCCTGATCCTGGCCAAGGACAGCATCAAGTTCGACGTGGCCCACAACACGGAAAGCAGGTCGCAGGACTCGAAAAAGTCGGGCTTCAGCATCGACACGCGCTCAACGCAGGTGATTGGTTCGCTCAACAACAACGGCAAAGGCAACGGCGCCACCGACACCGTGACCGGCACCAAGCTGTCGGTCGGCGGCAGTACCACCATGGCCACGCAGACCGGCGACATCGCACTGACCGGCGCCAGCGTGGTCTCGGAAGGCAACCTGTCGATCAACGCCGCGCGCGACCTGACCATCACCAGCGCGCAGGACACGCTGCACAACGCCAACCAGAGCAACAATAAGGCAATCGGCAAGGTCGCCATTTCCGACACCGAGCGCTTCTCCGGCTACCACAACGAAAAGCACAAGGACAACAGCGACCAGGTGACCCAGGTGGCGTCCAACGTCTCCAGCCTGAACGGCGACGTGAACCTGACCGCAGGGCAGAAGTACACCCAGGCGTCGAGCAACGTCCTGGCCGGCAATGACGTCAACATCACCGCCAAGTCGATCGACATCACGGCGCTGCAAAACACCGGCAGCCACCAGGAATCGAACAGCGACTTGAAGATCGGCACCTTCGCCCGCATCAGCTCCCCGTTGATTGACCTGGCCAACAACGTGGAAGCAGCGCGCAAATCCGACGGCCGCCTGAAAGAGATGCAGCGCATGGCGGCAACCGCCAACGCCTACCAGGCAGCCAGCGCGATCAACAGCATGACCGGTGGCGCCGGCAGCGGCATCCTGGTCAAGGGCGAGGCCGGGATCGGCTTCACCAGCAGCAGCAATTCCAGCAACGGCAACGACAGCACAGCGCAGGGCAGCACCATCAATGGCGGCCGCAACGTCAACCTGACAGCCACCGGCGGCGACATCCACGCCACCGGCGCCACGCTCAATGCCGGCAAGACCCTGAGCCTGGACGCAGCCCAGAACATCGTGCTGGACGCCAGCCAGAGCACGCTGCACAGCGACGGCAAGAACAAGAGCTCTGGCGTTGAAGCGGGCGTTGGCTTCCAGGTCGGAGCCCAGACCGGCGTGTACATCTACGCCGCAGCCAACATGGGCAAGGGCCACAACAAGAACGACAGCACGATCAACAACAACACCGAGCTCAAAGCTGACACGATCAACATCCACAGCAAAGGCGACACCACGCTGAAAGGTGCAACGGCAACCGCCAACACGATCAACACCGACGTTGGCGGCAAGCTGGCCGTGGAAAGCCTGCAGGACAACAGTGCGTTCGACAGCAAGCAGTCCAACGTAGGGGTACGCGTGCAGGTAGGCTTTGGTGTCTGGAGCGCCAACGGCAACGTGTCTCAGCAAAGTGGCAAGGGCACCTACGCTGGCGTCGGCCAGCAATCGGGCCTGTTCGCCGGTGACGGCGGCTACCATATCAAGGCCGATACGATCGACCTGAAAGGCGGCGCCATCGCCAGCACCAATGCTGCAGCCTCCGAGATGACGACCAACAAGCTGACCACGTCCAACATCGAAAACAAGATGACCTATTCGGCCAGCAACGTCAGCATGGCGGGTGGCGTTAGCGGCGGCAGCGAGTTCGGTGCGAAAAATGAAGACGGCAGCACCAAGTCATGGAGTGAGCAAAAGCAGCTCTTTGGCAGTAGCAAGGGCGGGAATACCACCCCTGGTTTGCCGATGATGGAGAAAGGCAGCGATAGCTCCACCACCTATGCCACCGTCACCGACGGCAAGATCACCATTGGCGGCGTGACGACCAGTTCAGTAAAGGAGCTGGGCATCAATACCGACGCGAGCAAGGCCAACACCGCGTTGGATAAGCTGCCTGACCTGCAGAAGCTCCTGAAGGATCAGCAAGCCATGTCGGCCGCCGCCGGCACGGTGATCGCAACCTCAAAGCAAGCCGCCAGTGAGTTCGTGGACGAAGCACGCAAAGCGGAAGCAGAAGCGCAAAAAATCCTGGCCAAAGCGGACAGCACGGCTGAACAGAGGGCGGAAGCAGAGAAAACAATTGATGCCGCCAAACAGGTCCAGGCAGAGTGGGGCGTCGGTGGCGACAAGAGCCGCGCACTGAATGTCGTCACTGGCATTCTGGTCGGCTCGGTAGCGGGACAGGGCAGCACACAGATCGCTGCGAATGCCGCCGCGCCATACCTTGCCGCTGAAATTGGCGACTACTTCAAGAAAGAGGGCAACGAAAACCAGACGCTGCAGGACTTGAGTCATGCAGTGCTGGGCGCAGCTTTGGCGGTTGCAAACAACTCGAGCGCAGTTGGTGGTGCACTGGCCGGCGGCGGCGGCGAACTGGCCGCGCAAATCTTGACGAAAGAGCTGTATCCGCAGGCATTTGATGCAAATGGGGCGCTGCAACGTGACAAGCTCACGCCCGAGCAAGTGAATAACGTCACAGCCTTGTCCAGCGCCATCGGCGCGTTGATGTCCGGTGCGGCCGGTGGAAACGTTCGCGATGCCGCAATAGGTGGTCAGGTGGCGACTAACGCAGTCGAGAACAACTTCTTGAAGCGCCCTGAAATGGCTGCGATGAATAAGGAGCTTGAGGAATGCACCAAACAAAAGGGAGGCTGTCCGGATGCTGACTATAGAGATATCCGTAACAAGTACATCGCCAAGTCAAACGCGAATATTGCGAAAATCGAGTCCTGTACTCTTGCCGGTGATGTGCAGTGCGTGCGGGACCTTGAAAGCCAAGCGGCATCGACACGTGAAATCAGCAATGAATTGGACTACAACGAATACAAGATCTTCTTTGGCCGACAAGACAATGTGAACAGGTTAGGGACAGTCTATGGTGACGCCTCTTTGTTTGGTAGTGACGTTCAAAAGGCGGAGGAAATCGCGAATTTTCGGCAGCAGAATTGCGCAGGGGTGAGCTCTAGCACTTGCGACAGTCTTGTTAGGGACGCGCTTTGGCTTCGTAAAGAGCGAATGCTGCTGACTTCATTGATTGTGGGAAAAGGTGCACCTTTAATTGCAAGGGGAATTCAGAAAGGCATTGCGCTGCCAAAAGGAGTTGCTGTATCGCAAACTAACAAGCAGAAGCTTGTATCTGGGGAGACTAAGCAAGTCAGCAAAGGTGAGATAGCGGCAAATGATCCACTATATGAGGTGAAAACTGTTGCGCCTGATAAGTCGCCAGTTACAGCGGATATCGATGAGCAAAACATTGCAGCCGCGGGTAAGGCCGAAAAGAAGTCTGCCAATAAATCACCTGCCGATTTAAAATCTCCTGTAGCCCGGCATTATGCTGATAAAGTCACGCAATCTTCCGTTGCAAAAGATGAGAATACGCTCATTGATCGAGCTGTTGTTGATGTGGCAGCGGACGTTGCCGAAATTAGAGCAAATCGTGCGCAACAGGTTGGCGATACATACATCGTAAATGGCCGCACCTATGGTACGCATGACGGTGTTCTTTATCCGAAATCCGGTCCTGGGCTTTACCCAATGGACCGCGGTGGATACAAAGCGTATGCTGTCTTGAATAAGTTTGGTGACACACCAAGAGCAGGTGAAATTATGAAAAACATGGGTATTACCCCCGAGGCAAAAGCCGCCGCCCTTCAAGCTTATAAGGAAATAAATAAATGATTGATCTATTGTTGGCCGAAGCATGTACTCCTGATCAGCTCAGTCTCCATTTGAGTAGAGTGTTCGAATGTTCGATTGAACGAATCAAAATATTTAGCATTGACGAATTTAACGGATTAACGGAAGAGTTAGATGGTTCAATGCTGGATTGTGTTTGTGTACATTCTCGCGTATTAGGTGACGCTGCTCAACTATTGCAACTATATCGGTACACCGTTCCGAATTCAGATGTCGTGGATAGAATTATTGAAATAGCGATCGAGCAAAAATTTCGTTGCTTTATACCCGTTGATCAATGGGATGAATGGATTTACGTGAATGGCCAAGGTGAAGTGACGCGAGTGAATCAACTGGAGCAGGATGAAGAAGATTGCTTCCGATTTGTCCTGTCCAAATGATGGGCACCTCGAAATACCGGCAATTCTGACTCGGGCAATGTGAAAAAGGCTGTGTAGGAAGGCGCGCTGTCCTGTCCAAATGATCAATAAGGGAGGCGGGCGTACGGGCTAGCCCGTTTTCTCAGAAAAGAGGCGCGATTTTCGTGGACGCCGGCTGATGCGAGCCGGTCGCCCAAGAGGATCGCGCCATTTTTTTGTCCACTTTTTAAGCAGATCACCATAGTTCGCGATGAATTGACGATCGCGGCCCCGGCGGCCGTGGACAGCGCCGTCACTCTTCGAAATTGCGAACTACATCAGCGCCGGCGTATTCGAAACCCAGTCAGCAGGCCATCCCACGCTTCGAACCACTCGACGCGCATTGGCGTTCGTCGATGCGGATCTATCCCTTGCCAAACCTCGTCTGGCGTCGCGCCGTCCAAATGTGCATGCGGCCGAATGCAGCAATACCAATCGCGGAAAACATCAAGCGCGGCTTGCAATTGGCGCTGGTTCGCGACCTGCCAACAATCAAGTGATTGCTTCAGCGTGCCGAAGAAGCGTTCGATGCGACCGTTCTGCCAAGGACAGCCAGGCTTGATGCGCTGATGACGGATGCCAGCGATGCGTAGTCCCAGTTGAAATACGCCCGAAGTAAAGACGCGCTCGTTGTCACTGCGAATCGCGCGCGGCTTGCCATAGCGCCCAATTGCGAGGCAGAGATGGCCGAGCAAAGTCCACGATGTTTTGTTAGGGAGGGCGACCAATGCCAGTGCCTTCCTGCTGCCGTGATCGAGAATGCCGAACATCATGTGCAGCGTGCCTGCTACGTCGACTTTGCCGCTCATATCGATGCCCCAGATCGCATTGCAGGGCTGGCCAGAAGGGATCTGCGCTTTGATCTCGCGGCGCTTTCGCAGAATGGCCAACTGATTATCTCGCACGGTGTAATGAACGTAGGAGCTGGAGACGGTCATGCGACGCGAAGCCGCATAGAGCCTGTTGAACTGGGCTGCCATCACGCGGTTGCTGGCCTTTGGCTGCAAGGCTTTCAGGCGAATGATGGCGTCCACTACCCATTGCGGTTTGCGTCGATTGGACTGTGCAGGTTTGATTCGACGGTGGCAGCGGCCAACACTCTCTGGACGCTGAACAGCGAGCATTGGAATCCAAAGGAAATGCCAGCCTGTAATCAATTGTGCCAGGTTCAAGGGCAGAGCAATCGCAAGAAGCAGATCCATTGCAGAACTTCGAGATCGGAAAGGCGCGATCTTGCCACGACCAAAGCCTCGCTGGACGCGGAGGCGGCAAGGCAGCACGCCTCCAGCATCGGCGCGCTGGACGGCAGCGTCAAGCTCAAATCCGGCGAAACGCTGCAAGTGGTCGCCTCCGACATCGCCGCCAAGGAAAACCTGACCCTGATCGGCAAGAACGTCGACCTGGCCGCAGCGCAGAACACCATGCAAAGCCAGGCTAATACCCAAGGCAAATCCTCCGGCTTCGGCGTAGGCTTCACAGTCAACCCGCTGGCTGCCTTCAAGGATGCCTACAAGACCAGCACCGAAAACTCCAAGTCCGGCAGTTTCGTCGGCAAGGAATTCGCCAAGGCGGAAGGTGCGGCGGAAGGCGCCGCGGCTGCGCTGGCGGTTGTCAACACCCAGTTCGGCACGAAGAAGACCAACAGCACGCAAAACCACGCCACCAGCGAAGCGCGCACCAGCAGCCTCCTTGCCGGCAAGGACCTGACGATCCTCGCTACCGACGGCTCGATCACCAGCCAGGGCGCCCAGATCAGCGCCGAAGGCAACGCCCTGATCCTGGCCAAGGACAGCATCAAGTTCGACGTGGCCCACAACACGGAAAGCAGGTCGCAGGACACCAAGAAGTCGGGCTTCAGTATTGACACGCGCTCGACGCAGGTGATTGGTTCGCTCAACAACAACGGCAAAGGCAACGGCGCCACCGACACCGTGACCGGCACCAAGCTGTCGGTGGGCGGCAGCACCACCATGGCCACGCAGACCGGCGACATCGCGCTGACCGGCGCCAGCGTGGTCTCGGACGGCAACCTGTCGATCAACGCCGCACGCGACCTGACCATCACCAGCGCGCAGGACACGCTGCACAACGCCAACCAGAGCGACAACAAGGCCATCGGCAAGGTCGCCATTTCCGACACCGAGCGCTTCTCCGGCTACCACAACGAAAAGCACAAGGACAACAGCGACCAGGTGACCCAGGTGGCGTCCAACGTCTCCAGCCTGAACGGCGACGTGAACCTGAGCGCAGGGAAGAAGTACACCCAGGCCTCGAGCAACGTCCTGGCCGGCAATGACGTCAACATCACCGCCAAGTCGATCGACATCACGGCGCTGCAAAACACCGGCAGCCACCAGGAATCGAACAGCGACCTGAAGATCGGCACCTTCGCCCGCATCAGCTCCCCGTTGATTGACCTGGCCAACAACGTGGAAGCAGCGCGCAAATCCGACGGCCGCCTGAAAGAGATGCAGCGCATGGCGGCCGCCGCCAACGGCTACCAGGCCTACAGCGCGATCGAAAGCCTGAGGGGTGGCGCCGGCAGCGGCATCCTGGTCAAGGGCGAGGCCGGCATCGGCTTCGCCAGCAGCAGCAATTCCAGCAACGGCAACGACAGCACTGCGCAGGGCAGCACCATCAATGGCGGCCGCAACGTCAACCTGACGGCCACCGGCGGCGACATCCACGCCACCGGCGCCACGCTCAATGCCGGCAAGACCCTGAGCCTTGACGCAGCACAGAACATCGTGCTCGACGCCAGCCAAAGCACGCTGCACAGCGACGGCAAGAACAAGAGCTCCGGTGTTGAGGCGGGTGTTGGCTTCCAGGTTGGCGCACAGACCGGCGTGTACGTCTACGCCGCGGCCAACATGGGCAAGGGCCACAACAAGAACGACAGCACGATCAACAACAATACCGAGCTCAAAGCCGACACGATCAACATCCGCAGCAAGGGCGACACGACGCTGAAAGGCGCAACGGCAACGGCCAGCACGATCAACACCGACGTTGGCGGCAAGCTGGCCGTGGAAAGCCTGCAGGACACCAGTGCGTTCGACAGCAAGCAGACCAACGTTGGTGTACGCGTGCAGGTCGCGATCGGCAACGCGTGGAGTGCTTCGGGCAACGTGTCTCAACAAAACGGCAAAGGCACCTACGCCGGCGTTGGCCAGCAATCGGGCCTTTTCGCAGGTGACGGCGGCTACCACGTCAAGGCCGATACGATCGACCTGAAAGGCGGCGCCATCGCCAGCACCAATGCAGCCGCTTCCGAGCTGACGACCAACAAGCTGACCACGTCCAACATCGAAAACAAGATGACCTACTCGGCCAGCAACGTCAGCGTGGCTGGCGGCACTGGCGGCGGCAGCAAGTTGCTCAGGGGTGAAGATGGCAACATCCTGCCGGTAAGCCAGCAGACGCAGGCCTTCGGCACGGCCAAGGACGGCAACGTCGCGCCAGGATTGCCGATGGTGGAGAAGGGCAGCGACAGCTCCACCACGTATGCCACCGTCACCGACGGCAAGATCACCATCGGGGGCGTGACGACCAATTCGGTCAAGGACCTGGGCATCAACACCGATGCGAGCAAGGCCAACACCGCGCTCGACAAGCTGCCCGACTTGCAGAAGCTCCTGAAAGATCAGCAGGCCATGTCGGCCGCAACGGGAACCGTGATTGCGACCGGCAAGCAGATCGCCGGTGACATCGCAATCGGTGCGGCGAAAGCGCAAAAGGACGCGGAAGAAACGCTGAAAAAACCGAATATCACGGCAGAGCAGAGAGCGGAAGCAGAAAAAACAATTGATACCGCTAAACAGGTCCAGGCGGAGTGGGGCGTCGGGGGCGACAAGAGCCGCGCACTGAATGTCGTCACCGGCATCCTGGTCGGATCGGTTGCTGGGCAAAGCGTTACGCAGATCGCTGCGAATGCCGCCGCGCCATATCTTGCCGCTGAAATTGGCGAGTATTTCAAGAAAGAGGGCAACGAAAACCAGACGCTGCAGGACTTGAGCCATGCGGTGCTGGGCGCCGCCTTGGCCTACGCGAACGGCGGCAGCGTTGGAGGTGGTGCGCTGGCCGGCGGCGGAGGCGAACTCGCGGCCCAGGTGCTGACAAAGGAACTGTATCCGCAAGCATTCGATGCCAACGGAGTCCTGCAACGTGACAAGCTCACGCCGGAGCAAGCAAACAACGTTACGGCGCTGTCCAGCGCGATCGGCGCGTTGCTGTCCGGAGTCGCCGGTGGCAGCATGTATGACGCAGCCGTCGGCGGAAGAGTTGCGACAAACGCTGTCGAAAACAACTACCTCGATCACAAAAAACCGAACCTTGTAACTCTGTCGGAGAAAGAACGCTACGAACGTGCAGTTGTAGCTTGTAATTCGGGTGACAGCAATGCGTGCAAGACGCGCGATGAACTGACTTCGCGCTCGCGACAGCGTGATGACAACTTGCTGAAGGCTTGCCTTTCGGGTAATCAGGTGCAGTGCAACTTCTATGCCGGGCAAGCCAGTGCAATGGGTAATCTGGTGAGCGGTTCGTATGGAGGCGTGGTCTATGCCATCAGCACAGATAAAGGGCCGATTCGAGATTTGAACATGTCAGTGATCGGGCCCGTTCAGCGGCCTGAATCATTCCACGACACGGTGTCCAAGAGCACCTCGGAAGGGCTGTTGCTCGGATTGGGGAGTGAAGTATCGGTGTTAATTCCTGCAAGGTTTGCTGCGAGTGGGAGTAAATACTTGGGTACCCTCGGAGAAGCATTCCTTGGCGAGCAGCGCATGGCAAGGATGGCCTTAGATCGTGAACTGGGCACCGCACCGCAGTTCTGGGAAATTCCAACTGGCGCCGCGACTTCTGAAGCGAAAGCAGGGGTATGGGTGGGAAGTGGTCCGAAAGTATCGACTGGCGAGCCTGTTGTTGCTAAGGCAACACAAAAGTCAACTGCCGTCCCTAACTACTCGGCTCCGAAAACAATTGAAGCAATTGCTTCGGCAGCTAACTCTAAGAGGGTAGCTCCTGTCGAGATTACTTACTCATTTGACTCAAGTTCGTTGCTAGCTGAACTATCCGGCCCTACAAAAATGCCAAATGCGGGTGCAAGCGAGCTATTGGCGTCAAACAGCCTGATTATGAAGAAGGATTATTACTGCACAGATTGTGCACTTGAGTTAAGCAAGGCCGCCAGAGGAGAAGGAAAACTCGTTGTGTTCTCAGGCCGCGATGCCAAATGGCCAAAGGAGTACGATTGGCAAATGGGTAACGGAATCAATGTACCTGGTGCGAATGGAACTCTGAACTTCTCATATCATACGGTCTACACTGATGGTCGCTACTTTTACGATCCACTGCTCTCTAATTCGCCGGTTCCGCAAGCAGAGTACCTGCAAATGCTGAAATCACTCAATGAGAAAGGTGTGTCGTGGAGGACTTATCATCCAGATCTTGAAAACCCCAAGGTACCGCAATTGCAAAAGAAAGGATTTTAACAATGGGAGATCGTCCATATAGTGCGAGAACGTCGGCGGCTTGGATCTTTATGGATCTTCTTAGTGAGGTTGGACGAAGAGGATGGTTTGGAGCAGGGCCGAGTGCAGATGATGGAATGGCATTGTTGTATGCCTCATTTCATATGCACCCCGAGGATGCTGACCGGATCTTCTTACTGATGCAAGAAGGCATTCGTTGCTATGGAGGTGAGACGAAATGGGTAATTGACCGACTTCAGCAGAATAGATTTATCATTTACCCGACACAGCTCGAGATGAAAGCGCGAGAGGTCGATGATTTTCAAATGGCGACGGAGATTATTCGTAACGAACTTCCGTCGCTGGAACGTGACGCTGCAAGAGACATAATTCTTCTTTCCGACGTTCTGTATCAATTGCATTTGAAGGAAAAAGGAGTGAGCTAGCTCAATGCTTGCTGTCCTGTCCTGTCCAAATGATCAATAAGGGAAGCGGGCCAATGGAATAGTCCGTTTTCTCAGAAATAAGGCGCGATTCTCGTGGACGCCGGCTGGCACGAGCCGGTCGCCCACGGGACCTGTCAGGAATTTTGTGTGCCGGGGTCGCGGTTTAGTTAATTGATCGCGTTGGTAAAACGTTCCCCAAACAGGATGGCAAACTGGTTGGCGGCCATCTTCCAAGTCCGCTGCGTGTCCTGTCCAAATGATCAATAAGGGAAGCGGGCCAATGGAATAGTCCGTTTTCTCAGAAATAAGGCGCGATTCTCGTGGACGCCGGCTGGCACGAGCCGGTCGCCCACGAGGATCGCGCCATTTTTTTGTCCACTTTTTAAGCAGATCACCATAGTTCGCGATGAATTGACGATCGCCTCCCTGGCGGCTGTGGACAGCGCCGTCACTCTTAGAAACTGCGAACTACATCACCGTCGGCGTATTTGAAACCCAGTCAGCAAGCCATCCCACGCCGCGAACCATTCCACGCGCATTGGCATGCGTCGATGCGGATCTACCCCTTGCCAAACCTCGTCTGGCGTCGCACCGTCCAAATGTGCATGCGGACGAATGCAACAATACCAATCGCGGAAGACATCAAGCGCGTTTTGCAATTGGCGCTGGTTCTCCACCTGCCAACAATCGAGTGATTGCTTCAGTGTGCCGAAGAAGCGCTCGATGCGGCCGTTCTGCCAAGGACAGCCAGCCTTGATGCGCTGATGACGAATGCCGGCAACGCGCAGCGCCCACTGAAACACGCGCGAAGTGAAAACACGCTCGTTGTCGCTGCGAATCGCAAGAGGCTTGCCATAGCGTCCAATTGCCAGGCAAAGATACCCAAGCAGCGTCCACGATGTTTTGTTAGGGAGGGTGACCAATGACAGTGCTTTTCTGCTGCCGTGATCGAGAATGCCGAACATCATGTGAAGCGTGCCCGCTGCGTCGACTTTGCCGCTCATGTCGATACCCCAGATCGCATTGCAGGGCTGGTTAGATGGGATCTGCGCTTTGATTTCGCGGCGCTTTCGCAGAATGGCCAACTGGTTATCCCGCACGGTGTAGTGGACATAGGAGCTGGAAACGGTCATGCGGCGCGATGCCGCATAGAACCTGTTGAACTGGGCTGCCATCACGCGGTTGCTGGCCTTTGGCTGCAAGGCTTTCAAGCGAATGATGGCATCCACCACCCACTGCGGTTTGCGTCGATTGGTCTGCGCAGGTTTGATGCGACGATGGCGGCGACCACCACTCTTTGGACGGCGAACAGCGAGCATCAGAGTCCAAAGGAAATGCCGGCCTGTAATCATTTGTGCCAGGTTCAGCGACAGCGCAATCGCAAGAAGCAAATCCATTGCAGAACTTCGAGATTGGAAAGGCGCGATCTTGCCACAGCTAAAGCTTGGCCGGGCGCGGCGACACCCTGATCAAGGCCAGCACCGTGCTGGCCGACAAAGACCTCAGCATCGACGCCAAAGGTGGCCTGAGCATCGTCAGTGCCGAAGAAACCAGCAAGTCAGCCAGCACCAGGGAAGAGAAGAAATCCGGCTTCAGCGTCAGCTACTCGTCGGGCAACCTCAGTACTGGCTATGGCAAGTCGAACACTTCCTCGCAAAGCGCACAGGAGACGGTCACGCAGCACGCCTCCAGCATCGGCTCCCTGGACGGCAGCGTCAAGCTCAAATCCGGCGAAACGCTGCAAGTGGTCGCCTCCGACATCGCCGCCAATGAAAACCTGACCCTGATCGGCAAGAACGTCGACCTGGCTGCAGCGCAGAACACCATGCAAAGCCAGGTGAATACCCAAGGCAAGTCCTCCGGCTTTGGCGTAGGCTTCACAGTCAACCCTCTGGCTGCCTTCAAGGACGCCTACAAGACCAGCACCGAAAACTCCAAGTCCGGCAGTTTCGTCGGCAATGAGTTCGCCAAAGCGGAAGGCGCGGCAGAAGGCGCCGCGGCTGCGCTGGCGGTGGTCAACACCCAGTTCGGCACGAAGAAGACCAACAGCACGCAAAACCACGCCACCAGCGAAGCGCGCACCAGCACCCTCCTTGCCGGCAAGGACCTGACCATCCTCGCCACCGACGGCTCGATCACCAGCCAGGGCGCCCAGATCAGCGCCGAAGGCAATGCCCTGATGGTGGCCAAGGACAGCATCAAGTTCGACGTGGCCCACAACACGGAAAGCAGGTCGCAGGACACCAAGAAGTCGGGCTTCAGTATTGACACGCGCTCGACGCAGGTGATTGGCTCGCTCAACAACAATGGCAAAGGCAACGGCGCCACCGACACCGTGACCGGCACCAAGCTGTCGGTCGGCGGCAGCACCACCATGGCCACGCAGACCGGCGACATCGCGCTGACCGGCGCCAGCGTGGTCTCGGAAGGCAACCTGTCGATCAACGCCGCGCGCGACCTGACCATCACCAGCGCGCAGGACACGCTGCACAACGCCAACCAGAGCAACAACAAGGCCATCGGCAAGGTCGCCATTTCCGACACCGAGCGCTTCTCCGGCTACCACAACGAAAAGCACAAGGACAACAGCGACCAGGTGACCCAGGTGGCGTCCAACGTCTCCAGCCTGAACGGCGACGTGAACCTGACCGCAGGGCAGAAGTACACCCAGGCGTCGAGCAACGTCCTGGCCGGCAATGACGTCAACATCACCGCCAAGTCGATCGACATCACGGCGCTGCAAAACACCGGCAGCCACCAGGAATCGAACAGCGACCTGAAGATCGGCACCTTCGCCCGCATCAGCTCACCGCTGATTGACCTGGCCAACAACGTGGAAGCAGCGCGCAAATCCGACGGACGACTGAAAGAGATGCAGCGCATGGCGGCAACCGCCAACGCCTACCAGGCCGCCAGCGCGATCAACAGCATGACCGGTGGCGCCGGCAGCGGCATCCTGGTCAAGGGCGAGGCCGGGATCGGCTTCGCCAGCAGCAGCAACTCCAGCAACGGCAGCGACAGCACCGCGCAGGGCAGCACCATCAATGGCGGCCGCAACGTCAGCCTGACGGCCACGGGCGGCGACATCCACGCCACCGGGGCCACGCTCAATGCCGGCAAGACCCTGAGCCTGGACGCAGCACAGAACATTGTGCTGGACGCCAGCCAGAGCACGCTGCACAGCGACGGCAAGAACAAGAGCTCTGGCGTTGAGGCGGGTGTTGGCTTCCAGGTCGGTGCACAGACCGGCGTGTACGTCTACGCCGCAGCCAACATGGGCAAGGGCCACAACAAGAACGACAGCACGATCAACAACAACACCGAGCTTAAAGCCGACACGATCAACATCCGCAGCAAGGGCGACACGACGCTGAAAGGCGCAACGGCAACGGCCAGCACGATCAACACCGACGTTGGCGGCAAGCTGGCCGTGGAAAGCCTGCAGGACACCAGTGCGTTCGACAGCAAGCAGACCAACGTTGGTGTACGCGTGCAGGTCGCGATCGGCAACGCGTGGAGTGCTTCGGGCAACGTGTCTCAACAAAACGGCAAAGGCACCTACGCCGGCGTTGGCCAGCAATCGGGCCTTTTCGCAGGTGACGGCGGCTACCACGTCAAGGCCGATACGATCGACCTGAAAGGCGGCGCCATCGCCAGCACCAATGCAGCCGCTTCCGAGCTGACGACCAACAAGCTGACCACGTCCAACATCGAAAACAAGATGACCTACTCGGCCAGCAACGTCAGCGTGGCTGGCGGCACTGGCGGCGGCAGCAAGTTGCTCAGGGGTGAAGATGGCAACATCCTGCCGGTAAGCCAGCAGACGCAGGCCTTCGGTACGCCCAAGGACGGCAACGTCGCGCCAGGCCTGCCGATGGTGGAGAAGGGCAGCGACAGCTCCACCACCTATGCGACCGTCACAGATGGCAAGATCACCATCGGTGGCGTGACGACCAATTCGGTCAAGGACCTGGGCATCAATACCGATGCGAGCAAAGCCAACACTGCGCTCGACAAACTGCCTGATTTGCAGAAGCTTCTGAAGGATCAGCAGGCGATGTCTGCAGCCACGGGCACCGTGATTGCGACCGGTAAGCAGATCGCCGGTGACATCGCACTCGGTGCGGCGAAAGCGCAAAAAGACGCGGAAGATACGCTGAAAAAACCGAATATCACGGCCGAGCAAAGAGCGGAAGCAGAAAAAACAATTGATGCCGCCAAACAGGTCCAGGCAGAGTGGGGTATCGGCGGCGACAAGAGCCGTGCGCTGAACGTTGTCACCGGCATTTTGGTCGGCTCGGTAGCCGGACAAAGCAGCACACAAATCGTGGCGAACGCCGCCGCGCCATATCTTGCCGCTGAAATTGGCGACTACTTCAAGAAAGAGGGCAACGAAAACCAGACGCTGCAGGACTTGAGCCATGCGGTGCTGGGCGCCGCCTTGGCCTATGCGAACGGCGGCAGCGTTGGAGGTGGTGCTCTGGCAGGCGGCGGAGGCGAACTCGCGGCCCAGGTGCTGACAAAGGAACTGTATCCGCAAGCATTCGATGCCGACGGAGTGCTGCAACGTGACAAGCTCACGCCGGAACAAGCAAATAACATTAGCACTTTATCGAGCGCTATTGGCGCTTTGATGTCTGGTACCGCAGGCGGTAGTCTCCTTGATGCCGCAGTCGGTAGTCAGATTGCGACGAATGCTGTCGAGAACAACAATTTGAGCCGGAAGCAAATGGACGAAAAGGACAAAGAGCTTGCGCTCTGCGCCCAGCGGAATCATGGCAAATGTTCGTTTACGGAAGCGACCGCCATCAATCGGAAATATCTCGCGCTGTCGAAGGAAAACGATGAGAAGGTGGCCGAACTCATAAGAGCGGCGAACAGGACTCCTGGAAAAGCGCAGAGCATTGGAGAGGAGGAAGGCTTCTTTACGTTCAACCCGGTTGGGAAGGCAGCAAAGGGCCTCGGATTAGCTGGCTATGAGATGACGGTGGGGAGTTTAGCTGGGCCTGGGAAATTAGCCATGGACGTGGTGGGCATCTCCAAAGAGCTGATTTTTGGCTCGAACGTCGATGCGATGGGTATCGAAACACCCTATATTCCGAAGTCCGATTTCCTGCGATCTGTCGTGACGAAGGGCGCACTTGCGACTGCTGGTCACTATGCAGGCGGCATGATTGACTCGGCGCCTGGCGTTTCAACTATCTTTGCTATTTACCGAAAAGATCCTGAACAACTTGGTGCATCCGCATGGTCACTCATTCCGGTCGCTGCCGAAGCAGGCGTCTTTACGAGAGGGCTGGGAACAGGAACCAGGCTGGTAGCAGGTATGGCCGAAGATGGTGCCGCGTTACCAAGAAGTGTGACCCAATTGATGGGGAGAGACGGATCGCTACTTGGTGAAATGGCGGATGGGAAATGGGGTTGGTCCCAAACGGGAGCAGTAACCAAGGTAGCAACGACTCTCGATGGTCGGGCCGCTGCTTCTTCGGCAATAGCAAAGCAGCAGACTTCGAGTCCGACGAGTTCTTCGTCCGCGATTCGAGCTCAAACAGCAAATCCTGCAGCGATTGGAGCCATTGCCGACGCTTCGAACGCAAGCAGGGTTGTCCCTGTTGAGCTGACGTTCAATGATTTCGGCCGTAGCGTTATTCCGCTGGGTGAGCTTGACGCGCGGTCAGTGGCTAACGGCGTTTCTGACTCGAAGGGCGGAAACCTTGTTACCAAAGCGAGCTTGCAACTACCTAAGGCAAATGCTGAGCCGGTTCCGACCTCAACAAATTCAGGTAATTCGTCGGCTATTGATTCAGCGGAGAACGCGGTCAATCCCTCCGTCGCGTTGCGAGAGCCAGGGCAATCGCTTTCTGGCTTGCAGAGTAACGATAACGTTGGGAAGGGTGGCCTTTCGTCAGGAGGCTCGCAAGACGCTGGTACTCGAAAACTGGGTGCAGCGGAATCTGGAGGAAATGAGGGAAGTGGCTTCATTCCAGCGAATCGCACGGGGTTGAATTATGAAACCTCAGTGAAGCCGTTGAGCACTACCGTAGAGATCGAACTGACTTCACGGCAAAAGTTTGATAAGACTACAGGCGCAGTTGTGAATAGTGTTGCGGCACGAAGCAATTTGCTCGGGACCTTCAATTCAACTAACGGCGATTTATTCATCCATTGGTACGAGACTTCTATAGTTGGTCGTGGCGTGGGGAGCGAGATGATTTCAAACGCGATTGAAGCTGCCGGTATAAATGACGTAAACTCAGTATCGGCACAACTCGGGTTGACGAATCTTAAAGCTTTTCGGGCGGCCAGAGATGCGGGGGCTACCCCTGCGGATGCTGTGTGGCAGACTCCTCTTGGGAAATCGATGCACGCAATGGGATATAAAAATGTAATCTTCACAAGCTCCGAATATGTTAAATTTACGCCTTAGAATTGATGATATGAACAAATCAGATTTAATTGCGAGAGCTGTCAACGCCGGCCGTGCCGTGGACATTCTCTTGCTCTTGGAAGGGGAGTCCGCGTATACCAGCGAAGATTTCGAAGGTGCGCCAGCGGATCGAGAGCTTGCAAAGCTGTGGACAATTGCCCAATACCATTTGAGATTTGTCTCAGAGTTTGGTAATCGCGTAGATACGATCATGAAAGATGGTAAATGGGTGAGCGCATTTCCCGACGAGTTTGCTCAATGGCTTAATGTTGGGGCGCCAGGAATTGCCATCAGTGAACTTAACAGGTACTTACACGACCATCCGTTATTGTCCTGTCCAAATGATCAATAAGGGAGGCGGGCCTACGGGCTAGCCCGTTTTCTCATGTCCTGTCCAAACGATCAATAAGGCGGCGCGTGTCAAGGTAGTTGTCGCCCGATTCAAGCAGCAATTTGCTGTCCTGTCCAAATGATCAATAAGGGAAGCGGGCCAATGGAATAGTCCGTTTTCTCAGAAATAAGGCGCGATTCTCGTGGACGCCGGCTGGCACGAGCCGGTCGCCCACGAGGATCGCGCCATTTTTTTGTCCACTTTTTAAGCAGATCACCATAGTTCGCGATGAATTGACGATCGCCTCCCTGGCGGCTGTGGACAGCGCCGTCACTCTTAGAAACTGCGAACTACATCACCGTCGGCGTATTCGAAACCCAGTCAGCAAGCCATCCCACGCCGCGAACCATTCCACGCGCATTGGCATGCGTCGATGCGGATCTACCCCTTGCCAAACCTCGTCTGGCGTCGCACCGTCCAAATGTGCATGCGGACGAATGCAACAATACCAATCGCGGAAGACATCAAGCGCGTTTTGCAATTGGCGCTGGTTCTCCACCTGCCAACAATCGAGTGATTGCTTCAGTGTGCCGAAGAAGCGCTCGATGCGGCCGTTCTGCCAAGGACAGCCAGCCTTAATGCGCTGATGACGAATGCCGGCAACGCGCAGCGCCCACTGAAACACGCGCGAAGTGAAAACACGCTCGTTGTCGCTGCGAATCGCAAGAGGCTTGCCATAGCGTCCAATTGCCAGGCAAAGATACCCAAGCAGCGTCCACGATGTTTTGTTAGGGAGGGTGACCAATGACAGTGCTTTTCTGCTGCCGTGATCGAGAATGCCGAACATCATGTGAAGCGTGCCCGCTGCGTCGACTTTGCCGCTCATGTCGATACCCCAGATCGCATTGCAGGGCTGGTTAGATGGGATCTGCGCTTTGATTTCGCGGCGCTTTCGCAGAATGGCCAACTGGTTATCCCGCACGGTGTAGTGGACATAGGAGCTGGAAACGGTCATGCGGCGCGATGCCGCATAGAACCTGTTGAACTGGGCTGCCATCACGCGGTTGCTGGCCTTTGGCTGCAAGGCTTTCAAGCGAATGATGGCATCCACCACCCACTGCGGTTTGCGTCGATTGGTCTGCGCAGGTTTGATGCGACGATGGCGGCGACCACCACTCTTTGGACGGCGAACAGCGAGCATCAGAGTCCAAAGGAAATGCCGGCCTGTAATCATTTGTGCCAGGTTCAGCGACAGCGCAATCGCAAGAAGCAAATCCATTGCAGAACTTCGAGATTGGAAAGGCGCGATCTTGCCACAGCTAAAGCTTGGCCGGGCGCGGCGACACCCTGATCAAGGCCAGCACCGTGCTGGCCGACAAAGACCTCAGCATCGACGCCAAAGGTGGCCTGCGCATCGTCAGCGCCGAGGAAGCCAGCAAGTCCGCCAGCACCAGGGAAGAGAAGAAGTCCGGCTTCAGCGTCAGCTTCAAGTCGGGCAATCTCAGTACGGGCTATGGCAAGTCGAACACTTCCTCGCAAAGCTCACAGGAGACGGTCACGCAGCACGCCTCCAGCATTGGCTCCCTGGACGGCAGCGTCAAGCTCAAATCCGGCGAAACGCTGCAAGTGGTCGCCTCCGACATCGCCTCCAAGGAAAACCTGACCCTGATCGGCAAGAACGTCGACCTGGCCGCAGCGCAGAACACCATGCAAAGCCAGGTGAATACCCAAGGCAAATCCTCCGGCTTCGGCGTAGGCTTCACGGTCAACCCGCTGGCTGCCTTCAAGGACGCCTACAAGACCAGCACCGAAAACTCCAAGTCCGGCAGTTTCGTCGGCAAGGAGTTCGCCAAGGCGGAAGGTGCGGCAGAAGGCGCCGCGGCAGCGCTGGCGGTCGTCAACACCCAGTTCGGAACGAAGAAGACCAACAGCACGCAAAACCACGCCACCAGCGAAGCGCGCACCAGCAGCCTCCTTGCCGGAAAAGACCTGACCATCCTCGCCACCGACGGTTCGATCACCAGCCAGGGCGCCCAGATCAGCGCCGAAGGCAATGCCCTGATCCTGGCCAAGGACAGCATCAAGTTCGACGTGGCCCACAACACGGAAAGCAGGTCGCAGGACTCGAAAAAGTCGGGCTTCAGCATCGACACGCGCTCAACGCAGGTGATTGGTTCGCTCAACAACAACGGCAAAGGCAACGGCGCCACCGACACCGTGACCGGCACCAAGCTGTCGGTCGGCGGCAGTACCACCATGGCCACGCAGACCGGCGACATCGCACTGACCGGCGCCAGCGTGGTCTCGGAAGGCAACCTGTCGATCAACGCCGCGCGCGACCTGACCATCACCAGCGCGCAGGACACGCTGCACAACGCCAACCAGAGCAACAATAAGGCAATCGGCAAGGTCGCCATTTCCGACACCGAGCGCTTCTCCGGCTACCACAACGAAAAGCACAAGGACAACAGCGACCAGGTGACCCAGGTGGCGTCCAACGTCTCCAGCCTGAACGGCGACGTGAACCTGACCGCAGGGCAGAAGTACACCCAGGCGTCGAGCAACGTCCTGGCCGGCAATGACGTCAACATCACCGCCAAGTCGATCGACATCACGGCGCTGCAAAACACCGGCAGCCACCAGGAATCGAACAGCGACTTGAAGATCGGCACCTTCGCCCGCATCAGCTCCCCGTTGATTGACCTGGCCAACAACGTGGAAGCAGCGCGCAAATCCGACGGCCGCCTGAAAGAGATGCAGCGCATGGCGGCAACCGCCAACGCCTACCAGGCAGCCAGCGCGATCAACAGCATGACCGGTGGCGCCGGCAGCGGCATCCTGGTCAAGGGCGAGGCCGGGATCGGCTTCGCCAGCAGCAGCAATTCCAGCAACGGCAACGACAGCACAGCGCAGGGCAGCACCATCAATGGCGGACGCAACGTCAGCCTGACGGCCACCGGCGGCGACATCCACGCCACCGGCGCCACGCTCAATGCCGGCAAGACCCTGAGCCTGGACGCAGCGCAGAACATCGTGCTCGACGCCAGCCAGAGCACGCTGCACAGCGACGGCAAGAACAAGAGCTCCGGTCTTGAAGCGGGCGTTGGCTTCCAGGTAGGCGCACAGACCGGCGTGTACGTCTACGCCGCGGCCAACATGGGCAAGGGCCACAACAAGAACGACAGCACGATCAACAACAACACCGAGCTCAAAGCCGATACGATCAACATCCGCAGCAAGGGCGACACCACGCTGAAAGGTGCAACGGCAACGGCCAACACCATCAACACGGACGTTGGCGGCAAGCTGGCCGTGGAAAGCCTGCAGGACACCAGTGCGTTCGACAGCAAACAGTCCAACGTTGGTGTACGCGTGCAGGTCGCGATCGGCAACGCGTGGAGTGCTTCGGGCAACGTGTCTCAGCAAAACGGCAAAGGCACCTACGCAGGCGTGGAACAGCAATCGGGCCTGTTCGCCGGCGACGGCGGCTACCACGTCAAGGCCGACACGATCGACCTGAAAGGCGGCGCCATCGCCAGCACCAATGCTGCCGCCTCCGAGCTGACGACCAACAAGCTGACCACGTCCAACATCGAAAACAAGATGACGTACTCGGCCAGCAACGTCAGTGTGGCCGGTGGCACTGGCGGCGGCAGCAAGTTGCTCAGGGGTGAAGATGGCAAGATCCTGCCGGTAAGCCAGCAGACTCAGGCCTTCGGCACGGCCAAGGACGGCAACGTCGCGCCAGGATTGCCGATGGTGGAGAAAGGCAGCGACAGGTCCACGACCTATGCCACCGTCACCGACGGCAAGATCACCATTGGTGGTGTGACGACCAATTCGGTCAAGGACCTGGGCATCAACACCGATGCGAGCAAGGCCAACACCGCGCTCGACAAGCTGCCAGATTTGCAGAAGCTGCTGAAGGATCAGCAAGCCATGTCGGCCGCAACGGGAACCGTGATTGCGACCGGTAAGCAGATCGCCGGTGACATCGCAATCGGCGCGGCGAAAGCGCAAAAAGACGCGGAAGAAACGTTGAAAAAGCCGAATATCACGGCAGAGCAAAGAGCGGAAGCAGAAAAAACAATTGATGCCGCCAAACAGGTCCAGGCAGAGTGGGGCGTCGGCGGCGACAAGAGCCGCGCATTGAATGTCGTCACTGGCATTCTGGTCGGCTCGGTGGCAGGGCAAAGCGTTACGCAGATCGCTGCGAATGCCGCCGCGCCGTATCTTGCCGCCGAAATTGGCGAATACTTCAAGAAAGATGGCAACGAAAACCAGACGCTGCAAAACCTGAGCCATGCGGTGCTGGGCGCCGCCTTGGCCTATGCGAATGGCGGCAATGCGGCAGGCGGTGCGCTGGCCGGCGGTGGAGGCGAACTCGCAGCCCAGGTGCTGACAAAGGAACTTTATCCGCAGGCCTTTGATGAAAACGGAGTGCTGCAACGTGACAATCTCACGCCGGAACAAGCAAATAACGTTCTCGCATTATCGAGCGCTATTGGGGCACTGCTGTCAGGTACCAATGGCGGAAGCATGCTTGATGCCGCGATCGGTGGGCAAGTGGCATCCAACGCTGTCGAAAACAACGCACTGAAAAACCCGAGCAAAGTTACCACGCTAGAGTTCCCAGAGTATCGTCGTCGGACACTCGATCAGGTTGCTGAATGTTCTAACCTGACACAATGCAAGAGTGTTGAGAGCAAACTTCGATCCGAAGCCAGCGAATTCCTCCGTATTGCCAAGAATCTGGATCAACAGGGTGATAAAGCTCGTGCGGCTGAATTGTGGGCAATGGCCAATTCGAGTATAGAAGCTGCGGAAGTTGCCGCCGGAAAATCGCATACTATCGTGCGCGAGTATAACTTGCTTCGGGTGGGCGATTTGCCCCAGGCGAAGAAGGATCTAGCCCAGACGAAGAAAGATGTTCCACAGTCGGGTTACGTGGAACTGGATCGCAGTGCTGGACAGCATCGCGACGGGGTTACCGGCGCGGCAGTCGGTTGGACACCTCCCTCAGCTGTAACTGCTTGGAGCTCTGCTTTAATCGAAAGCGATCAAGGCACCAAGGATTACCGTGCGAGGCAAGCATATGAGACTGAGCGCGCGTTGAACATTTTGACATTGCCGATGGGGGTGCTTGCACGGGGATATGCTTTGGTTGCTGGTGCGGAGGAGCTATGGGTTACTGCCCGTACGATGAATTCTGTAGCCGATGCGACGAGGGCCGCGCGAGCTTCGACAGAAGCAGTTGATGCAATGTTTGGATTGCCAAAAATTGGCAGCGAGGCTAAGGCGGCAGAAGCAGTCATGGGATTTAATTCGGCGAAGTCCGAAGTAACTCTCGGCGGCACAATGAGTAAATCGACTGTTGCACAGGGCGATTTAGTCGCGGGCACAAGCTTGGACTTCAATATTGCCGGTTCAAATAGTAAGATGCCATGGCGCCCAGGCGTCCAAAGCTGGGAAGTTCCAGCGGTGACCACGACTAACGAAGTGAAAGCGGGGGTATCGGTAGGAAATGCGTCGACGGCGTCTGTTGACCAGACTATCGCTTCTTCAGTTTCACCGAAGCCAGTGCCGTCTTTCGTGCAAGAGGCAGGGATAGCTAAATCGGCGCCTTCTACTGTTGATGCAATTGCTTCGGCTGCCAATGCAAATAGAGCTATTCCTGTCGAGTTGACTTTCGATGATCTTGGCCGCAGCGTGATTCCACAGGGCGCGCTTGATGCGAAATTAGTGGCTAATGGGACATCTGACGTACAAACGGGAAAGATAGGTACTAATGCGAGTTCGCTCCCTTCGCAGGTAGCGGGTGGGGAGTCGGCATTACCGTCAACGAATTCCGGCCGGCCGCTGATCGTCGATTCGGTGGAGAGTTCCGCAAGTGAGGCAGTTATAGTCAGCCAAACTGAGGCCAGAATTCAGGAGCTTATTGACCAAGGACACGGCGTTCAGCGGCACGGGCCTGCTGTGAGCGGCCAACAATTGAAAGAGCGTGCCGTAGAGGGCCTTGATCCCATGACGGGAACTACCGTTGACGGCGTACATGGTGGAGAGCATCAGTATGCTCGGCACGCGACCAAAGTTAAGACCAATGAGGCATATGTATTTGCTGAAGACTATGCTCGAAGGAGTCAGCAATTTATCGACGTCACGTCGGCGTCAACAACAGGGCGAGCACAAGTTGAAATCCCATTGCGTGACATGTTCGGTGATGATTTTAGGGACTTTGTTACTGGCGTTACGAGATATGGGCCAAAGAATGCCCCACTTGGTTCGGGAAATACAATCTTTGGGAAGGATTCATATATGATCATACGTTACAAGCAAGACGCAAAGGGGAGCTGGGAGTTCAACACGATGTTCCCGGAACCCAAAGAATGAGAAGGGATATTTAATGAACGAATTGCCGGAGCCAATTAGGTCAGTTTTGCGTGACTATTGTCACGTTGAGTGGTTTGAAGTTGATGAGCTTGCTGATGACGTTAAGGATGGAAGCAAGAAGTTCGATATCGTAGAGCTTAAGAAGCAATTTGAATCGCTGCTTTCGAGTCAAGATGATGTTACGCGGCTTGTGAATTCCCTCACGTTTAACGAGTTTGAATCGCTTGAAGAGGTGCATGCTTGGCTTAATGACATATATCGAGTGGTATTTGTGTCCTGTCCAAATGATCAATAAGGGAAGCGGGCCTACGGGTTAGCCCGTTTTCTCAGAAAAGAGGCGCGATTTTCGTGGACGCCGGCTGATGCGAGCCGGTCGCCCAGGAGGATCGCGCCATTTTTTTTGTCCACTTTTTATGCAGATCACCATAGTTCGCGCGAAATTGACGATCGCGGCCGCGGCGGCCGTGGACAGCGCCGTCACTGCCCCATCCACACGTCCACAAAGGATTGGGCAACAATTAAAGCAGCGATTTTTCAACGAAAGTCGCTGCTTGATGGCACCTCCACGATGCAAACCCGGCATCTTCTCCCTATGACCCGACAGATCTACCATCATTGCTCAATCAATGAGCAAAGAAAAAGTCCAGGGCGAGGAAAGTCCTGGACGATCACTCCCGTCTCCTTCCAAAGATTACCATCCGGCTAATGTCGCAACCACACGCCTTTCAATAAGCCGTCCCAGGCTTCAAAAAGGTAGGCGCGCTTTGGCCTTTGCCGATACGGATCGATGCCGTGCCAAGCTTCCATAGGTGTGCGTCCATCTAAATGATGGTGCGGCCTGACCACGTTGTACCAGAAGCAGAAGTCGTTGATGGCCAGTCGCAGTGCCGCGGAATCTTCCACTCTCAGTTGATGCAGCTTTTCCTTCAATGTGCCAAACAGCCGTTCAATACGGCCGTTCTGCCAAGGCATGCCCGGCTGACTAAATTGCTGGCGAATGCCAAGTAGGGACAATGTTGTCCTGAATATCCACGAACGAAAAATCACTTCGTTATCCGTTTTGATCACGCGTGGCAGTCCATAGCTGCCGATGGCTTGCAACAGACAGCGTAGGATCGTGACCGAACGTTTGTCAGGCAATGCCTGCATGCAGAGCGCAAGTCGGCTGCCATGGTCGATTACGCCAAGTATCGGGTGGATATTGCCCGCTTCATCGGCTTTGCCTGTCAAGTCCAGTCCCCAGATTCTGTTGCGGGGCAAATGGGCAGGTTGCTGTCGCTTCCATTGCTCGCGCAGATCGGCGATGCTGTAATGGTGCCTTTTGATGGCCAAGGCTACCCAGCTCTTACTGACTGTGACGCCGCGTTGGCTGCCATACAGGCGGTTAAAAGTGTCGGCCAGCTTCTGGCAGCTCAAATCAGTCAGGGCTTTCAAGCGGATGACTTCAGCCACTACCCAAGTTGGCTTGCGGCGGTGGTGGCGCTGTGGACTGGCACGGGAAACGCGTCGGAAACGATACGACCTAAGCCTTGCCAACAATAGCCACGCCAAGAATTGGTCGAAGAAGTGCAACAGCCAATAGAGGTAATACACGTGGACGGCAAAGGCCTAGAGGCGAACCAAATGACCAGCCGGCGTCACACCATGGCCGCCGCAATGGCATTGGCAAATGCCTGAAAACTTCGCGAGTTATTCCTGTTAGGGACCATCTCGCTGGCAATGGCGCGAGCCAGCTCCAGCTTGCGTATGCCAGTGCTGAAATAGCCCGCTTTCTTGAGAACTCGCTCCAATGCTTCCCACGTACCCCCGGCAATTGCGTCAGGGTCACGGAAGCTGGCTTTTTGGGGGATGGTTGCTGGGACTCTCGGATAGGCGGCTTGCACTGCTTGCCAATCGCCGAAGAACCAGCTTTCCAGTTCCTCAATGGCGATGCGATTTACTACTTGAAAACGCCGGCCAATGCCTGCCGCGGTTTTGGTCCGTAAGCCTGCCGCTGCCGCCATCTGTTCCAGGATCGCTTTCAACGCCACACAGTTGTCGTCGTCACGATCCACCAACACAAGAATACGCCAGCCTTCCGGTAGCCAGGACGCATATGCTCTCAGGCGAATGGGCGCTTGCTTGAGCAAATCATCTTTGCATTGGAAGCGAATGATCTGATATTCCAAGTCGCCAATTAGGTTGGGCAAAAGCCTTTCCAGTGCTGCTTCCATCGAAAATTCTTCGACGAAAACAATCAGCTTTTCCATCATCAGATGCGCCCCTTTTTCGCCGGCCGCGGAGCGCCTTGGTTGATCAAAGGATCGCCTAAGCCGAAATGCCCCTCCATCCACAGGTGCCCTAAGGACGCGCCAGCGTTCACGAACTCTGAAATACCCTGGATGTCACTTGCTCTGACTGCCTGGGTAAATCCCTGCTCATCCCTGTACAGAACTCGAACCTCCTCGGCGCGCATAGCGTTTAGCAGGAAAGGCGAGTGGCTGGTGATAAGCAACTGCGAGCGTTCGGCTGCGGCGCGGCATTCTTCGGCTAGCTCCGGCAGCAGGCGAGGATGCAGGAAGTTTTCCGGTTCTTCGATGCCAATAAAACGCGGTGGCTCCGGGTCATACAAAATGGTCAGGTAGGCCAGCATCTTCATGGTTCCGTCAGAGGCAAACTTAGAGAGCACCGGCTGCTCAAACGGCGCGTCCTTAATTTGCAATAGCAGTCGCCCGTCCGGCATTGGTTCGGCCTCTACACGTTCCAGACGTGGGATGCGGCGGCGCAAAACGGAAAAAATGTGCTCAAGGCGTTCGCCGTGTTGCTCTTTGAGATACTGGATTACATTCGGTAGATTCTCGCCGCCCTTACTCAACCGCTCTTGCGGACCAGCTTCGGGTTGATTGCGGGTCTGGTCGATCGAAAGGTACGAGACATACCAGTCTGTGATGAACTCTCGTAACGCTGCGACCCGTGGGTGCTCGGCCAATTGCCCCAAGGTGTTTACTGCAATCAAATCCGGTGAGCGGAGTGTGGTGTCCTTGCGCTGGTCTTCAGCGTCAGGCAGTTCGCCGCTTACCGCACGCCCCGCTCCGCGGCGGAAGTCCAAAAAGCGAAACGGCTGGCCATGCTGTCCGCGACGCCACTGCAACCATTCTTCGACAACTTCCGGTCCCTTCGATCCCTCATCAATCGCCAAGTGATACGTAATAACGGGATCCTTCGGTTGCTCGCGATACCTCAGCTCAAAAACGATAGGGCCCGTGGAGCCGCGGCTTTTAAGTTCTTTTCCACGGCCGCGTCGGTCCCACGCGTGACGCAAGCCAAACTGAAAGCATTCGGAGAGGAAATTAAATACATCGAAAATGGTGGACTTACCGCTTCCGTTAGGCCCAAGCAGAACTGTCATCGGCGTCAGATTGTCTAATTCGACTTTACGCAGCGCGCGGTAGTTTTCAACACGCAAAGATTCAATGCGCGGGATGCCTCGCTTCTGACCTGGCTTTGCTTGCACGCTCATCACTTTCCCTCAAATTATGATCCGCTAAGGCGGGCTCAGTTTAGACGAGGATTTTAACAGATAGGCCTTGCATTCTAGATACCGACGCCATCGGCCAGACAGTCAGCTACTCGTCGGGCAACCTCAGTACTGGCTATGGCAAGTCGAACACTTCCTCGCAAAGCGCGCAGGAGACGGTCACGCAGCACGCCTCCAGCATCGGCGCGCTGGACGGCAGCGTCAAGCTCAAGTCCGGCGAAACTCTGCAAGTGGTCGCCTCCGACATCGCCGCCAAGGAAAACCTGACCCTGATCGGCAAGAACGTCGACCTGGCCGCAGCGCAGAACACCATGCAAAGCCAGGCCAATACCCAGGGCAAATCCTCGGGCTTTGGCGTAGGCTTCACGGTCAACCCACTGGCTGCCTTCAAGGACGCCTACAAGACCAGCACCGAAAACTCCAAGTCCGGCAGTTTCGTCGGCAAGGAATTCGCCAAGGCGGAAGGCGCGGCAGAAGGCGCCGCGGCAGCGCTGGCGGTCGTCAACACCCAGTTCGGCACGAAGAAGACGAACAGCACGCAAAACCACGCCACCAGCGAAGCGCGCACCAGCACGCTCCTTGCCGGAAAAGACCTGACCATCCTCGCCACCGACGGCTCGATCACCAGCCAGGGCGCCCAGATCAGCGCCGAAGGCAATGCCCTGATCCTGGCCAAGGACAGCATCAAGTTCGACGTGGCCCACAACACGGAAAGCAGGTCGCAGGACACCAAGAAGTCGGGCTTCAGTATTGACACGCGCTCGACGCAGGTGATTGGCTCGCTCAACAACAATGGCAAAGGCAACGGCGCCACCGACACCGTGACCGGCACCAAGCTGTCGGTGGGCGGCAGCACCACCATGGCCACGCAGACCGGCGACATCGCACTGACCGGCGCCAGCGTGGTCTCGGACGGCAAGCTGTCGATCAACGCTGCGCGCGACCTGACCATCACCAGCGCGCAGGACACGCTGCACAACGCCAACCAGAGCAACAACAAGGCCATCGGCAAGGTCGTCATTTCCGACACCGAGCGCTTCTCCGGCTACCACAACGAAAAGCACAAGGACAACAGCGACCAGGTGACCCAGGTGGCGTCCAACGTCTCCAGCCTGAACGGCGACGTGAACCTGAGCGCAGGGAAGAAGTACACCCAGGCCTCGAGCAACGTCCTGGCCGGCAATGACGTCAACATCACCGCCAAGTCGATCGACATCACGGCGCTGCAAAACACCGGCAGCCACCAGGAATCGAACAGCGACCTGAAGATCGGCACCTTCGCCCGCATCAGCTCCCCGTTGATTGACCTGGCCAACAACGTGGAAGCAGCGCGCAAATCCGACGGCCGCCTGAAAGAGATGCAGCGCATGGCGGCCGCCGCCAACGGCTACCAGGCCTACAGCGCGATCGAAAGCCTGAGGGGTGGCGCCGGCAGCGGCATCCTGGTCAAGGGCGAGGCCGGCATCGGCTTCGCCAGCAGCAGCAATTCCAGCAACGGCAACGACAGCACTGCGCAGGGCAGCACCATCAATGGCGGCCGCAACGTCAACCTGACGGCCACCGGCGGCGACATCCACGCCACCGGCGCCACGCTCAATGCCGGCAAGACCCTGAGCCTTGACGCAGCACAGAACATCGTGCTCGACGCCAGCCAAAGCACGCTGCACAGCGACGGCAAGAACAAGAGCTCCGGTGTTGAGGCGGGTGTTGGCTTCCAGGTTGGCGCACAGACCGGCGTGTACGTCTACGCCGCGGCCAACATGGGCAAGGGCCACAACAAGAACGACAGCACGATCAACAACAATACCGAGCTCAAAGCCGACACGATCAACATTCGCAGCAAGGGCGACACCACGCTGAAAGGCGCAACGGCCACAGCCAACACCATCAACACCGACGTTGGCGGCAAGCTGGCAGTGGAAAGCCTGCAGGACACCAGTGCGTTCGACAGCAAGCAGACCAACGTTGGTGTACGCGTGCAGGTCGCGATCGGCAACGCGTGGAGTGCTTCGGGCAACGTGTCTCAGCAAAACGGCAAAGGCACCTACGCCGGCGTTGGCCAGCAATCGGGCCTGTTCGCAGGCGACGGCGGCTACCACGTCAAGGCCGATACGATCGACCTGAAAGGCGGCGCCATCGCCAGCACCAATGCAGCCGCCTCCGATTTGACGACCAACAAGCTGACCACGTCCAATATCGAAAACAAGATGACGTACTCGGCCAGCAACGTCAGTGTGGCAGGTGGCACTGGCGGCGGCAGCAAGTTGCTCAGGGGGGAAGATGGCAAGATCCTGCCGGTAAGCCAGCAGACGCAGGCATTCGGCACGGCCAAGGACGGCAACGTCGCGCCAAGATTGCCGACGGTTGAGAAGGGCAGCGACAGCTCTACTACCTACGCCACCGTCACCGACGGCAAGATCACCATTGGTGGCGTGACGACCAATTCCGTCAAGGACCTGGGCATCAATACCGATGCGACCAAAGCCAACACCGCGCTCGACAAGCTGCCAGATTTGCAGAAGCTGCTGAAAGATCAGCAAGCCATGTCGGCCGCAACGGGAACCGTGATTGCGACCGGTAAGCAGATCGCCGGTGACATCGCAATCGGCGCGGCGAAAGCGCAAAAAGACGCGGAAGATACGCTGAAAGATCCGAAAAGCACGGACGAACAGAAGTTGGCTGCCACAAAAGCAAGCGAAGAGGCACAGAAAACTCTGAAGGACTGGGGCACGGGCGGCGTTTACAGTCGCGCATTGAATGCCGGCGTTGGCATCCTGACCGGCGTCATGGCGGGACAGGGCGGGGGGCAAGTCACAGCGAATGCCATTGCGCCAACAGTTGCCAAAACGATTGGCGACATCGCTGGCTCACTTCAGGCAGAAGCTTTCCTCGAGGCTCGCGAGTTAGAGAAGCAGTCGAAGCAAGCGATGATCGACGGAAATCCGAAAGCGGCAGCCGAATTGGCGGCCAAGGCTGCCGAAGCGGATGCGACTGCAGCAAACTGGAGCGACAACGGCATTTACCGGGTCGGTCTGCACTCTGCAACGCAAGGGCTGCTGGGCGGGCTGGCCAACGGTCAAGCGGGGGCCCTGGAGAGCGCCGCCGGTGTCGTGGGCGGCAATCTTGGACAGCAACTCGGCGAACAGCTGGGGCGTGTCGAAGCGAAGAAGCTCGGCCTGACCGGCGAAAAGGCCGACGCCTTCATTAACGCGTATCAGAACACCGGCGCGGTTATCGGTGGAATGGTCGCAAGCACAGGTGCCGCGAGCATATCGAGCAACGCCAGCGACGTCAGTGCGTTGCTGGCTGCTGCGCAAGGTGGCCAGTCCGCGGGAACGGTGGATGATTTCAATCGTCGACTCCACTCTGGCGATCGAGAAGTTGCCAAAATTCTGGCGAAAAGAAGCGACGGCAAGTATACGGAGCAGCAAATCCTGGATGCATTGCGTTATGCCGGACTGAAGGATAGCAAGGGCAATATCATCGTTCCGGAAAACCATGCGGAAACTTTTGTTAACTCCCCTGAACTCAGCAAAGATGGCGTACCAGTCAACATTATTACCCGAGAATCGATAGTGTCCACACTTAAGGATGACGGGGAAATGCTCTTTACCAGTGGCGACGAACACACGCTGGTAGAGAAGGTGCCGACTAAGCCAAGCAATGACATGATCGCGTACATCCTCGACAATACTGGTGGTGTTAGCAGCCGATATGCTCTGACGCCGGGGCCGAACTATGTCTACACTCAGTCGGGTTATGTGGAATTTGATCGTAGCGCTGGCCAATATCGCGACGGAGCCACCGGAGCAGCCGTCGCATTTGTGCCTCCTGCAGTTGTCGACCCATGGACTCCGAGCTTAATCGAAAGCGATCGAGGTACTCAAGATTATCGAGCAAGACAAACATATGAAACTGAGCGACTCATGAATATTGCTTCGCTGCCATTGGGGTTGGCAGTTAGAGGGGGCATACTGCTCGGTGGAATAGATGATCTATGGAAATCAGTTCGTGCAGCGAATACAGTTTATCGTGAAGTGGAGCTTGCCAGTGCCGGAGGTAAGGCGCTTGGAGAATTCGACGTAGTCGTGCAGGGACTACTAATCGAGGATAAGTCTGGACGTGGACTAAAAGTTATTAATCCTCGGACAGGACAACCGCAGCAGACCGCAGTTGAATGGGCAGAGAAGCAAGTCTATGATAAAACGGTCGTACGCTTGACAAATTTGGAAGACGTTGCGGTGACTACACGGCCAGCTGCTGCTTCAGGAAGTGAAGTGGTTCCGTCTCTTGAAGAGATCAAAGGATACAAAAACTTGGTGTTTAGGATTGAGAGTGTCAGTCCGGAGTTGAAGCCGGCCGTTGAGTTTCAGCTCAGCAGATTACGAGCAAAGTATCCACTATGGAGATTTGGCGTTGAATATGGAGGAAATTAATGACTGTTTCGTTGATTGTATCGTCGCCAAAGTCTGATGAGTATCGAAACTTCTATATCCCTTTGGCAACAGAAGAGGTTTTTCGGCGTATTTGGCTGACGGCAGCGAAGGAAACTAATGCTTTTTGGTTGCCGATGTTTGAAACCGGCGTTGACGTGAGTGTCAGTGATTTTGAAGAGGTTTCTGGTGAGTTAAATTTATTGCGCCGCTGGGTTGATCATCAACCCCAGACTAATATCCCTAAGTCTGAGAAGGACAAAGTGCTTGAGCGAATTGAGGCTCTTCTAAAGGGACTGAATTCGCTAAGCCTGAATGGTAGCAGCTCACTGACAGTCTTCATTGGATAAATTGTTGCCCGTCCACACGCCCACAAAGGATTGGGCAACAATTAAAGCAGCGATTTTTCAACGAAAGTCGCTGGTTGATGTCACCTCCACGGTGCAAACCTGGCATGTCCTGTCCAAATGATCAATAAGGGGAGCGGGCCGCTTTCTCAGAAAAGAGGCGCGAATCTCGTGGACGCCGGCTGATGCGAGCCGGTCGCCTAGGAGGACCGCGCCATTTATTTGTCCACTTTTAAAGCAGATCACCATAGATCGCGATGAGTTGACGATCGCGGCCGCGGCGACCGTGGAAAGCGCCGTTACTCTTCGAACCTGCGAACTACATCAGCGTCGACGTATTCGAAACCTAGTCAGCAGGCAATCCCACGCCTCGAACCACTCCACGCGCATTGGCATTCGTCGATGAGGGTCTATCCCTTGTCAAACCTCGTCCGGCGTCACGCCGTCCAAATGTACATGCGGCCGAATGAACATCATGTGCGGACTTTTCCCATTCTGTGGTCGTTGACGCGGTAGCGACGAAAGCGGGAAAATCTGAGGTGGCAAGTCGTGACCTCACGGAAGCCGTTATGATGAGATAGCCTGGCCGAGATTTTTGCATAAAACGTTACAGGAGAGGTCATCGTACCTAAGAAGCCAATTGAGCCTTTATTTACATATCAATTTTCCTAAAAATCTGGTCAGTGCGGCAATGGTACAACAAGAAAAAATTCCGTGTGTTTGTCGAGTTGGCCGAGAGTTCGAAGTTATCATTTCTCACCCGCTACCGGAGGTAATTGGTTTGGTACAAGGCTGGGACCGGGATTTGCTAGAAGAGCGGGCCATGGCTGGAGGCGGAGGGCAATACACCCATTATGAGAATGGAACTATTACATTGGAGGAAGTGCAGCCCAATATTTATAAGATTGTCAATCTCGCGCTCTTTTATGCACGGTTTGGTTGGTGTCCTATACTAGAAAATAGACAATATTCTCCACCTGGAAACTTCTGGGATGACGAAGAGGACACAATTGGGAGATAGACTCTATCACGACTCCCGCGCGGGGTAAGCAATGATTGATGCTAGAACAATAGATTGGCTGGTGAAGCTCGTAACCTCATTTGACGAGATGGGCTTTGCGGGCAAGGACTTCTTTTACTTGATTAAAACGATGTTGATGGAGCAGCGTATTTCATTTAATGAAATGCTGTCCTCTGCTGCTCAAGGCGTTGGAACTCGAGTGCATGAGGGGTTAGAGTTCGTTCTCGAAGAGGATTTAGATCATCCGGACGAATTTGATGGGGTCGTATTCGTTATTGGTGAGTACGAAAGCTCAATTTTGCCGATTGCTGACTATGTCTACCTGATTGAATTATTATGTCGCTCTTATCTGCTCGAATTCCCAAGTGAAGAAAGCAGAATTTTGGCGAATTTAGATCGAGTAAGATCACGATACTTCGATGCGACGAACTCATCCGAGCCCAATGAACAATAGTGTGGTCCTGTGCAAATGTTTAATAAGCGAAGTGATTCGTTTAAAATAGTCCGCTTTCTCAGAAGTAAACTTAAACAAGGTAGCGGAAGACGCCTTTGTCGCGGCCCCCAGTGTCAAAATAGTTGTCGCTCCGATAGATCTGAGAAAATGGGGGCGATAACAGGAGTGTGAAGTGGCACGGTACGGACAGGAATTTAAGGATAAGGCGGTAGCGCGTTTGTTGCCGCCAGAGAGCGCGTCGATCAAGGATGTCGCCTTGTCGATTGGCGTGAGCGAATCGACATTGGAACGCTGGCGCAGTGAAGCGCTGGCCAATCCGACGCAACGCCGCGAATGGACGCCCGCCGCGCGGTTTGAAGCGGTGCTGGCGACGTCCATGATGGACGAGGCAAACAAAGGCGCTTGGTGCCGCAGTAATGGCGTCTATCCGCACGAGCTGGCAGTGTGGCGCGAGCATGCAATCAATGCTTTAGCCGAACCTGGAGAGAAGCGCGTGACTGCGGCAGAGGCCAAGCAAGACAGGCGCCGCATCAAGGAACTGGAACGCGAGATCCGCCGCAAGGACAAGGCGTTAGCGGAGACGGCAGCTTTGCTCGTGCTATCAAAAAAAGCCGAGGCGATCTTCAGCAAGTACAAGGCCGAGGACGAATGATCGGACTCGAAGATCGCCAAGTCATGGCCCGAGATATCGCCGACGCTTGCCAGGCCGGTGCACGCCTGAGTGAGGCATGTGCCACAGTCGGCTTGAATGCGCGCACCCTGCAACGCTGGCAAGCGCACGGCGGCTTGGAAAACGGCGACCGCCGGCCGACGGTAATACGCCCTCTGCCTTCGCATGCGCTGACGGAGAACGAACGCGCTGCCGTTTTGGCCGCCGCGAACGAACCGCGTTTTGCTGACATGCCGCCGGCTCGCATCGTCCCCATGCTGGCCGACGAGGGCGTCTACTTGGCCAGCGAATCGACATTCAGTCGTATCCTGCGCGCCCATGGTCAGATTCGCCATCGCGGTCGGGCCAAAGCGCCGCGTCGGCAGCGGCCACCGACCACACATATCGCCACTGCGCCCGGCCAGGTCTGGTGCTGGGATATGACCTATTTGCCGGCTCGGGTGGCGGGCCGCTGGTTTTACCTCTACTTGATCCTGGATCTCTACAGCCGCAAGATCATTGGCTGGGAGGTGCATGCCGAGGATGATGCCGACCATGCCAGTCACTTGGTGCGCCGCACCGCATTGGCCGAAGGCGTCGCTATGAACCGCAACAAGCCAGTGCTGCATGGCGATAACGGTGCCACACTGAAGGCGACCACGGTGTTAGCCATGCTGCATTGGCTGGGCATCAAGCCTTCTTACTCGCGCCCGCGTGTGAGCGACGACAACGCGTTCGCCGAGGCACTGTTCCGCACCGCAAAGTATCGCCCGGAATTCCCATCGGGTGGCTTCGCCGATCTGGCCGCCACGCGCGACTGGGCCGCCCGCTTTGTGCAGTGGTACAACGTCGAACATCGACACAGCGGCATTCGCTATGTCAGCCCCGCACAGCGCCATGCTGGGCAAGACAAGGCTATTCTGGCAGCGCGGCATCAGCTCTATTTGGCTGCCCAGGCGCGCCATCCGGCCCGCTGGTCGGGCAATACGCGCAACTGGGCACCTTGTGGCGCCGTTACCTTGAACCCAGAGCGCGATCACGTCGTTTCCACCAGTGCAAAGGAGAGCCATACTCAGCAAATTGCTGCTTGAATCGGGCGACAACTACCTTGACACGCGCCGGCGGCGCAAGGGGATTATCAATTCGGCACCGAAAAGTCGGCTATGCGCGACTGGCTGGATGACTGACCTGGTCAATCCCAGTTGTGCCCAGTGTCGTGATTCTTCTCCAAATGACCATAAGTGAAGCGAGCCGTGGGAATAGTCCGTTTTCTTTGAAGTGAGGAGTGATTTTCATGGGCGCCGGCTGATACCAGCCGGTGTTTGCAAGGGGGCGCGCTTTTTCTGACCCATGTTGTGTAGATTCCAATCAATATGGTCGGTGCGCCACCTCGGCGGCTGTTCTTGCCGAAACTGCAAATAGCGGCATCGTCGCCGTATTCGAAAGCCAGTCAACAATACAGGCCGCGCCTCGCTTCCTGTGCTGCGGCGCTTGGCCTGCATTGGTTTGGCGCGACGATAGGCCAGAATTCTTTGGCTCCACCAAATGCCTAGCATCTGACTCCAATGGAAAATGCCAATAGGTCAACGCATCTCTTGCGGCGATCATGTGCTTGAGCAAGAGATATTCTCACCAAATGTCACTAAATGACGGCAAGCTCGTTCAAATGTTGGGCTATTTGTTCTAAAAGCTTAAGGGAATGTAAGCCGGACAATTGATTTTGGGGCGATGCGCCGCTATACTTCATAGCTGTAAAAAATGCATTGATGAAATGTTTGGTGCCATTGTGTAATTGCTCTGCCGCATGCACGGCCAGCCAATTGCCCGCAAACGAACCCTTCAATTAAGTAGTCGCCGTAAGTCTGGAAGCCTCGTCCGCCGCCCTTCATGCGGGTGGGGGGCGCGGCCGACGTCCTGCACGGACCCGCCGCCTGGTCGGTGGGCTCATCAATGTACCCCTCAATTAAAAAGAACGCGCGAGTCCAGCGAGGCTTAGTCATGCCCTTTGGGTTCGCGCATTGGAGACTGAATCTCACTCGAGGAAAGCTGGTTTCATGAGGTATCTACGCATCTCATGGATCGGATTTGGATAGTTGCGTAGTTTTTTGAAGAAGAACATGAACATTAAATTTCTTTCGTTGGCAGTAGTCTCGGCATTTACGCTGGTCGGTTGTGGAGGTGGTGGCGGCGATAGTACTTCCGCTGCTGCTCCAGGTGCCGGCGGTAGCTCGGCTTCCGTAACCAATCCGCCTGCCCCAGTCAATCCGCCACCAGCCGAAAGTAAGCCGGCCAATCCGGGCTCTGTCGATGCGCCTTTCGTTGCCGGAGCAAAGCCACGATTCCTGATGACTGGCCGCTTGGGTCAGATGAGCGGAATCGCATCACCTTTAACGCAGACAAGTGACGGGGCAGTGACGGTCATGGGAAGCACCACCCTGACCGGAACGACAATTGCAACCCAGGATATTTCTGGTAACGCGAGCTTCGCTCAAGGTCGTTGGAGTGTCGGCACGGCCAAATTTTCCAGCAGCACCTGGACGATGACCGGCGATTCTTTTGACGCGTTTCACTACTCTGTTTACAACAGCCTCGAGACCTTCCCAACGAATGGCAGCATGACCTGCAATTCCGGCAAATTCACCAAACCGGGTTATTCTGGAGGAACCGTACGGTCCACGGACTACTTTGGTACGTCTACCGGCAGCGCAAGCGTTACTTTTGATGGGGCTGGCGCCAATGTGTCGTTAATGATCACCACCACCGGTGCTGGCGCCAGCGGTACGGTCAATCTGTCAGGCACGGTCAAGACCGGCAATGCCACTTATATCTCGGGTGGGTTGGGCGGCACCGGCAATGGTGGCATGGTTGCAGTCGGTGACGCGGGCAACGGCGCAGTGAACGTCATTGCGATCTATAACGTGGTCGTGGCGAACGAGAACAAGACTAGCTACAGCGGTATTGCAACGTTCACCTGCAAGTAATTGACTGGCGCGAAGCCGGCGTCACTGTTCGGCTTCGCTAAGGTCAAGCGTGCGCCATCAAATAAAATTATTTGATAAGTGAAATTCTGAGAGTTTCTAAGGCCTCCTTGGCGGTTACCATACCGCGCTATGCGTCAGGTCTTTGTCACAACTTGCGAGCTCGAGTACGAGGATGCATGGGATCGATTGTCCCGTGCAGGCATCCCGGTATTCGAGCCTTCCAAACCGTCGAAAGAAGGACGGGTACTTTGCATCTGGCTCGCACACCAATATGACGATGCGGTCGAGCTGCTCCACAACCCCCTGCACATCGTCGCTACCGCAGTGACGGACGAAGAGTTCAAACGCATCCAGGCTGCGGCCGATGCGCGCATGGCACGAACTCGCGATCACGCCTGGGAGCAGTCGCTCAATCGTCTCGTCGCATGCGCTTCGCTCCTGTTGTTGTCCGGGCTCGTCTACATCACCCTGCCAAGCGTGCTTTAAGCCGATGACGGAACTTTTCTCGGTCATTCGCATGGCCTATGCCGCCACGTTCGCCGATGCGGTTGCATCCTCCGCGAGCGCCCATGTGGAAGCGGCACTGCGTCGCGACGACGGCAGCCTTGCGCTCGATGGCGAGTATGACTTGCCAATGCGGGCCGACCTGGTTCCAAGGTGGGGCTCGCAGGCGGGCAAGTTGCTTACGGTCGACTCGCACACGCGCATGCAGTTCAGCGTGCACACCTTGCCGCTTCCTCCAGCCATTGTCTATGTCGCGCCTTTTGTGTGGGACGATGTCGCCTTGCGTATCGGCGGCCTGGCTCCGCAGCAGGTCGGTGCGGTGCTGGCGCCGTGGTTCATGGATTGGTTCGATGCGGAGGATGCCAATCGGCTGAATGAAGAGGGGCTGTTCGGCGTAGTCCATTTTGCGAGCGATCCGCGGCCGGAAGGCGCCATGGTCGCGGTCGAACTGGATCTTGGTTCGGCGCCTGTACAGGCGCTGGAAGATTTGCTGGCGCGCTTGGCTGCAGCAGGCGCACGCGACATCCGCCTGGCCTAGGCCTGCATGATTGCGGCGAGTTCGGCGGCTACCTGTTCGGCGAACAGGTGAATGTGATAGCCGTCGACGAAACCATGATGCGCTTGAACCGAGAATGGCAGCTCAAGGCGCCCGGCGCCAGCATCCCGGAATTTGCCCCATGCGAACGATGGAATATCCGGCTGCGCCAGTACGGCGGTGGGATGCTGAATTGACGTGAAGTTCAGCCACTGTATGCAGGTGACGAATACCTGCTCCTTTGCTTCGCGCGGCGTCATGCTGCTGTATTTGCGATTCAGTGCTTCCATATTCGATGCCTGTTCGCGTGCTGCCAGGCCGCGCGCTACGAACTCGCGCAGGTCGTCCGACCATTCGAACTGGGCGAAGTTCAAGTCGTCATATTGATTCTTGACCGTGAAGGACGGTGTCAGGCGCTCGATGCGAATCACTTTGCCGTCCAGGATGCGGTAGCGGAAATTTTCCACCTTCAGCACGGAGCGCAGCACGGCGCACAGCATCACGTGGAATGGCGGCAGGCCTTGCTCTTTGCACCAAGGCCGGAAATCCGGCAACTCCAGTACGAAGGTCAGGTTCAGCGCGGGGCTGTCCATGCTGTCGAACAGCTCGAAACGGTCGAGGCGGCGCTGCAAGGAGTTGTTAACGGTTTCTGTGGAAAAGTCTGTTAACAAGGAATCCCTCCGTCTGCTAAAGCCATGATTCTAATGAGAATAATCTGGCTGCTCAATTTTGCGTCAACTCAGGCGTCCGAAGGTCAGGAAGATCCAGGCGGCGGCAATCACCACCATCCCGGCCACTGTCACGCACGACCAGGTGAAGAAATAAGCTGACAGCACGGTGGCCTGCAGCGCGCGTTCGAACAGGCAGCCCAGCCCAAAGTCAAAGGTCGCCATGACGGTCCAGCGCCGGAAATAAATCGGCAGGTAACGGCTCATGTACTTGTTGTGCTGCAGGGCGGCGTGGCGCTCGATCACGTTGCGTGCCGCGCTGACATCCTTGAACAGCCAGTCGAAGAAGATGAAGCGGTAGAGCAGGGTGCGGAAAGGCATGGCTTCGGTCGTCATGTGCGTCTCCCTTGGGTGCCTGGATATATTATCATTCCCGACATTCCTCCAAAGGAGACTAGGCATGACGGAATATCTGCGCGGTAGCTGCCTTTGCGGCGGTGTCGAATACAAGGCTGAGAAAAATTCGGTGCACAGTGCGAGCCACTGTTATTGCACCATGTGCCAGAAGCAGCACGGCGCCGCATCGGGCACGTATGCCAATGTCGCCAGCTCTGGCTTCAGTTTCGAAAAAGGCGCCGAGCTGGTGACGGAATTCCATTCTTCCGACCATGGACGGCGCGGTTTCTGCAAGGTGTGCGGTTCGACCCTGACCTGGCGCAGCACGCAGGCGCCGGACCGTATCGCTATCACGCTTGGCACCATGGAGCCTGAATATGATGGCCCGGTGCAGCGTGAGCTGCACACGGACACCAAGCCGCGCTGGCTGCCGACTGCCTGACGCCTAACGGCGGCGCAGCGTTGCCACTGCCAGCGTGCCGTCGCCGGCGCGTTCGCCGATGGTCCATTTCAAGGGCGCGCGCGGCGAGGCGCTGGTATCGCGCGCTGCCAGCCGCAAGAGGTAGTCGCCCGTCGGTAGTGCCGGTAGCGTCCAGTTGTCCTGGTAGCTGGCACTGGCGCCGCCGCCCAGAAGGGACTTCAGCTGGGCGGAAGTCTGACCCGTCCACACCACCGTGCCGGAAGCATTCACCAGTTCCGCTTTCACCAGCCACGTTTCGTAGGCCGGTGCGCTGCCGTCGTTGCGCAGCGTCGTTGTCAGCGTCAGCGCGCCGCCGGCAGTGAGGTTGACGGTGCTGCTGGCGACGGCGTAGCGATAGCCTGATTCGCGCGCCATCATCAGCAAGTCATTCTGTTCGGCCACGGACAGCGCACCCCAGCGCTCGGCATCCGGCCGGCTGGTCTCGAAATTCCCGTTGCTGAACAGCGTGATATGGAAGGCGGCGGCCTGCTGGCGTGCCGTGGCGGGATTGTTCTGCGGATCGCCGCTGCTGAACGGGCAGAATTCGGACACGAACGGCGCCTTCTGCCATTGAGCCGCAAAGGCCGCCCATTCGGCGGGACGGTTGGTCCACTGGTCGAAATAACCGTAGCGGCTCAGGCAATCCGCGCGCAAGCCTACCGGCCGGCTCGTGATGGTTTGTTCCAGCAGGCCGAAGGTCAGCGCATCCTTGCTGGAGTAGGGGATGAACATCACGTGCTGCTGGTTGGGGAATGCCTCGAAATGCATCTTCGCATATTCGCGTTTGCTGGCATCGGTCGCAGGCGTGATGCCGGCCGGTGGGTTGGCGTAGGCGCTGGAGCGCAGTGCCCATTCGCCGTATTGGCCGTACATGCCCACGTCGATCCATGCGAGGTCCGGATTGTTCGGGCCTAATGCGCTGGCCAGCGCGGTGAGAAGGGCGCGTGAGCGCTGTTGCAGCCACGGGTCGTTCCAGTCGGGGATGAAGGTCTGGCCGGGGACCGTGGTATCGGTGTCGGCCCAGAAGCCGCAGCCTGCCTGGCAATTGGCGTTGTTGACGATGTAGGCCGGGGCATAGACCACGTTGTCGTCATAGCCCGCCATCGTGCGCAGGCGGAAGGCGAACTTGCGGCCCTGGCTCCTTGCCAAGGCAAGGTCGTTCAGGATGGCGCTGAAGTTGTACTGGCCTTCGGCGGTTTCCAGGTCTTTCCAGTAATAGCGGCGGTAGGCGTCCCTGGCCGGCGCCGACTGCGGGACCAGCTCCTGGTTCTGCCAGCGATAATACCCACGCAAGGGATTGACGGTGTCGTCGCTGGCGACGGGAATCGCCGTGTATGTGCGGCTGGCATTCAAGGCAGTCCAGCCTTTCGGGCCGGCGATCGCTGGTGCGGCACTGGCCGCCAGCAGGATGGTTGCAATGATAAAGTTCAGGCGCGGCATAGGGGCTCCTGTCATTGGTCAGGTAGCGCGCGCAGCTCCTCCTCGCTGAAGCCTGCCTTGCGGCGTGCTTCCATGTTGAACGGGCCGCGTACGGTGGCCTTGTACTTTACCACCAGTTGGTCGTAGGTCGTTATCGGGTCGATTCCACGCAGGCCGCACAGGTGCCAGTACCAGCGGTTGCCGATTTCCACATGGCCGATTTCGTCGCGCAGGATGATGTCGAGGATGGCGGCCGCCGCCTCGTCGCCGGCCTGCGACAGTTTGGCACGCAGCGGTGGAATGGCATCGAGGCCGCGCGCTTCCAACGTGCGCGGCACCAGGGCCATGCGTGCCATCACGTCACCGGTGGTCTTCTCCACCATTTCCCACAGGCTGCCGTGCGCGCTGTAGTCGCCGTAGGCGCAACCAAGCGTAAGGAGATGGGCCGACAGCAGCGAGAAGTGATAGGCCTCTTCCTTCGCCACGCGCAGCCAGTCGGTATAAAACTGTTCCGGCATCGCGGGGAAGCGCCACATCGCATCCAGCGCCAGGTTGACGGCGTTGAACTCGATATGCGCCAGCGCGTGCACCAGCATGGCCCGTCCCTCCACGGTTGCCATGGAACGGCGGCCCACCAGGCGCGGCGCCACCAGTTCAGGGCGGGCAGGGCGGCCGGGTATCTGCGCATCCGGCGCGCTCAGCGCGGACGCGGCATCGAGTGCGAGTGCGCCGCCGGCCCAGGCTTCGGCCATGGCGGCGACGGCAGCGACTTTGGCAGCGGGATCGGGTTCGACCAGGCATTGCAACGCAAGGCTGCGGAGTTCAGGCTTTGCTTCCATTTTTTTGCACGAGGTAAAGATTGTCTTGCCCTGCGCTCTGTTTTCCGGCGCAGGGCCGACAGTATAGTGCCTGCGTGAGCCAGCGCACCGAACGGCCACAGGCAGGGGCGCAGAATGCCCGCATGGATACCCAAACAATATTATTTGTTGCCTGTGTGCTGTTCGGTGTTGCCGCTGCCGGCGGCATCGTCATGGCGCTGATCCGCCTGGGGAAAAAGGCTAATCCACCGCACTGGATCGCCATGCTGCACGGCTTTATCGCCGCAGCCGGCGTGACGCTGCTGGCGTACGTGACAATCTTCTCGCATGTGCCGGATTTCGCGCAGCTTGGCTTGCTGGCGCTGCTGCTGGCTGCTGCTGGCGGCGTGTGGATGAACCTGGGCCGTCACCAGCAGGGCGTGCTGATACCCAGCGCCGTCATGGTCGGCCACGCACTATTGGCGGTGGCCGGTGTCGCCTTGCTGCTGCTCGCACTCTAGTTGTAGCGCTGGTAGACCCGGGACGAGCCATCGGGCAGTACCATCAGCACGTCGTACGCGTCCTTGCGCGGCCCCTCCATGCCCGGTGAGCCCAGCGGCATGCCCGGCGCAGCCAGGCCTATCGCCTTTGGCCTTGATGCCAGCAGGCGCTTGATGTCCGCTGCCGGCACATGGCCTTCTATCGCATAGCCGTCCACCACCGCCGTGTGGCAGGAGCCGAAGCGGTCAGGAATGCCCATCTTCTCGCGCATGTCGGAAGGGTTGGCGACGTTGTACGCCTCCACCTTGAAGCCGTTGTCGCGCAAATGCTTGACCCATGCTTCGCAACAGCCGCAGGTCGCGCTCTTGTAGACGTTGACGACAGGCGCGGCAGCCATTGCCAGCACCGGCATGGCCAGCATCGCGGCCAGGAATGTTTTGCGGATCTTCATGCGCCCATGGTGCCACGGGCCTGTTCGGCCTCGACATGACCTGGGTCAAAAATATTTGTAGACGACTGGTCTAATTCGGTCTAGACTGTATTTCATGACTTCTACCAATTACGCCGACGTTCGCCAGGGCATTATCGATGCGGCGATGCCGCTGTTCATGCACAAGGGTTTTAACGGCGTCGGGCTGACAGAACTGCTCGGCGCCGCCAGGGTGCCGAAAGGCTCGTTCTATCATTACTTCGGCTCCAAGGAAGTCTTTGGAGCGGCCGTCATCGACAGCTATTTCGAGCGGACCCTGGCGCGCATCGACGATCTGCTGGCGCAGGGAGCCACCGGGCGCGAAGGCCTGCAGAATTACTTCGAGGACTGGCGCGAATGCCAGTTGGGCGAATCCAGCCAGTGCCTGGCCGTCAAGCTGGGCGCGGAAGTGAGCGATTTGTCTGAAGCCCTGCGCGCATCGCTGCATCGCGGCGTCAGCGGCATCACCACGCGGCTGGCGCAATGCATTGAACGCGGCATGGCCGACGGTTCGCTGCCGCAAGGCCTGGACGCCAAAGTGCTGGCCGTTGCCCTGTATCAGAGCTGGGTGGGCGCGAGCCTGCTCGCCAAGATCAACCATGACCGTGCGCCGCTTGATACGGCCATGGCGGGAACGCAGCAAGTACTGAATCAAACGCTGCAAGCGTGAACCGGGCGGGAATGTGACGCAGGCCTCCCGCCTTTTTTGTAATTGTCGACTAGACGACTGGTCTAATACTGAAGGGAGCATCAAAATGACTGCCACTACCAACCGCCGCATTGTCCTGGCCTCGCGCCCGCATGGCGAGCCTGTGCAGGCCGACTTCCGCCTCGAGGAAGGCCCGGTGCCGGAACCGGGCGAAGGCCAGGTCCTGCTGCGCACCCTTTACCTGTCGCTCGACCCGTACATGCGAAACTTGATGGACGAAGTCCCGCCAGCCTACGCGCCGCGCGTGGAGCTGGGCGCTACGATGGTGGGCGGCACCGTCAATCGCGTGGTGGCATCGCGCCATCCCGCTTTCAAGGCAGGCGAAATCGTGCTTGGCAACGCCGGCTGGCAGGATTACGCGCTGTCCGATGGTAGCGACCTGCGCGCCTTGGGCGACATGAAACAGCCATCGCTGGCGCTGGGCGGCCTGGGCATGCCTGCCTTCACCGCCTATGTCGGCCTGCTGGATATTGGCCAGCCCAAGCCGGGCGAAACGGTGGTGGTGGCGGCGGCGACCGGCGCGGTCGGCTCCATCGTCGGCCAACTGGCCAAACTGAAAGGCGCGCGCGTGATTGGCATTGCCGGCGGCGCCGACAAGGTGGCGTTTGCACGTGACGAACTGGGTTTTGACGTCGCCCTGGACCGCCATGACCCGCAACTGGCGCAAAAGCTGGCCGAGGCGGCGCCGGACGGCATCGACGTCTACTTCGAGAACGTGGGCGGAGCCGTTTTCGATGCAGTGTTGCCTCTATTGAACATCGGCGCCCGTGTTCCGGTGATCGGAGTGATCGCCCAATACAATCAGAATGGTGCATTGCACGGCGAAGACCGGTTGCCCAAAGTGATGTCGGCCATCCTGCAAAAGCGCATCCTGATGCAGGGCATGGTCATCCTCGATCACTACGAGACCCGCTATGAGGACTTCGCCCGCGACATGTCGGCCTGGGTTGCAGAGGGCAGAATCAAGGTTTTCGAAGATGTCTTGGACGGCCTGGAGCAGGCCCCGCAGGGCTTGATCGGTTTGTTGCGAGGCAGCAATTTCGGCAAGGTTGTAGTGTGCGTCGCAAATTCCTGAAATGTTGTATATAACACTGGCCGGGGGCTATTTCTGCGTGGCATAATTGATTTAGTTCTTAATAATAATCCTGAACAATTCATGAATGTCACCCGATTGATTATGGCGTTTTCGATGGCCCTGGCCGTCGGCACTGCAGCCGCCGCCCCCCAGCCAACCAATACCTGGGACAACCTCGTAGGCATGAAATACGCCAAGGCGCGCAAGGAAGTCATCGATGCGGGCTGGCGTGCCGACCACCGCGATGCCTCGTCCGAATGGGAGCGCCAGCTCCAGGGGCAGTTCCCCGAACTGCGGTCTTGCGAGGCCGCCAGCGGCCAGTGCACGCACTTTTTCGTGTCGTATGACGGCATCTGCCTGAAGGTAGTAACCGAAGGCGAATCCGTCGCAGCCTTCAAAGTGCGCAGCGTGGCGCAAGGCTGCCCGAAGCAGCAGTAATGTCTTTCACCCTGCGGCCAGCCGCGATGGCCGACATGGCCGAAATCATGCGGCTTGAGCGCGCCGGTTTTGCGGAGGCGATCCAGGAAACTGAGGAAGCTTTTGCCGAGCGCTTGTCTTCCGCGCCCGAAGGATGCTGGGTGCTGGCCGGCGAAGCAAAGCGTTTGTACGGCTACCTTTGTGCCGAATTCTGGCCGCTGGAGCAGGGCTTCAATTCAGCCCGCTTCGCGCGCAACCATGCTGCAGCCGAAGCCCATGTGCCAGACGGCGAAGAAGTCTACGTTTCCTCCATGGTGGTCGATCCCGCAACACGCGGCACTGGCTGGGGGCGCCGGTTGTTCCGCGACGCCCTGGTCGAAATGTTCGCCCGCCACCCACGCTTGCGCAGCACGATCCTGATCGTCAATCCCGAATGGGATGCGGCCCGCCGCATCTACCGCGCCGAAGGCTTTGCCGAAATCGGCGAAATCGAGGGCTATTTCGCCTCCGGCAGCGGCCAGCGCCTGCCCGCCATCGTCATGCGCCGCAACTGACCGGGATTATGCATAATGGTCGCCATGCGAGTCGCGACCTTCAACATCAACGGAATCGGCGCCCGCCTGCCGGCGCTGCTGCAATGGCTGAATGAGACCCAGCCTGACGTGGTGTGCCTGCAGGAGCTGAAAGCCCCGCACGAAAAATTCCCCGAAGCTGCAATCAACGACGCCGGCTATGGCGCCATCTGGCACGGACAGAAAAGCTGGAACGGCGTTGCCATCCTGGCCCGCGGCACCACGCCGGTGGAACTTGGCCGCGCCTTGCCCGGTGATCCGGAAGATGTACAGAGCCGCTATATCGAAGCGATGGTGGGCAAGTTGCTGGTTGCATGCTTGTACCTTCCCAATGGCAATCCGGCGCCCGGTCCCAAATTCGATTACAAGCTCAAATGGTTCGATCGCCTGATAGCGCGCGGAGAAGAACTGGTAGTGTCGAAAAAGCCGGTCATCATGGCCGGCGACTACAACGTGATGCCGACCGAGCTCGATGTGTACAAGCCGGAGCGCTGGGTTGACGACGCGCTGTTCCGCCCCGAAACGCGCGCAGCCTTCGCAAAGCTGGTGGGGCAGGGCTGGACCGACGCCCTGCGCACGATGCATCCCGACGAAAAGATCTACACTTTCTGGGATTACTTCCGCAACGCCTTTGGCCGCGACGCCGGCCTGCGCATCGATCACCTCCTGCTGAATCCGGTGCTGGCGCCGCTCCTGCGCGGCGCGGATGTCGACCGGGTAGTGCGTGGCCGCGAGAAGCCCAGCGACCACGCGCCGACATGGGTTGAGTTAGAGGGCGCCTTCTAAAATTTTCGCAACTGTTGTTTCCACGCGGTATATTGGCTTCACTCCGGAGTTGATCGTTTTGCTAACACTAACCCGAGGAGGCACCATGCGTTACGCACGCAATGCAGCACTGTCCGCACCATCGGCCGAAGCCGAGCCCCTGAACCAGCTGAACATGACGCCGCTGATTGACGTCATGCTGGTCCTGATCATCATGCTGATCGTCACCATCCCGAAAGCCAATCATTCCATCGGCATGGACATGCCGCGGCACAGCGGCGCTATCGAGAAGCTGGCCCAGACGCTGGAAGTCGATTTCGACGGCACGCTGTGGTGGAACGGCGCCCAGCTCGCAAGCCGCGCCGCGCTGGAAGAAAAGCTGGCGGCGCTGAAAGGCGACGACAGCATCCAGCTGCGCTCCAACGGCCTCGCCCCATACAAGGTCGTAGCCGGCGTGCTGGCCACGGCCCAGCGGCTCGGGGTACGCAATATCGCCATCGTAGGAAACGAGCGCTTCCAGTAACCCCAAGTCGGGGTCAGGTCTGTCATTTGGACACCCATGCGGGTTCCTTGATTTATCTCAATACGCAAATTTCGATGATTTCGCGTATTGAGCTAGATCAAACGATTGCGCTAACTGTCCGATTGACAGACCTGACCCCGAATAAAAAAAGGGCGCCGCGAGGCGCCCTTCGTGCTTGGAGAAAGCAGTAACTTAGTTGCCGCAGCCCAGGGATTGGATGCGGTTGTAGGCTGCCTTGGCTTGCACCAGGCCGTAACCGGTCTTGTTATCCTTGCCGGCCACGTCCAGGTCCAGTGCGGACTTGGTCAGGGAGGCGCGGATCTGCGAGCCGGTGCAGCTTGGGAAGTAGGACCATACCAGCGCCGCTACAGCCGATACGTGCGGGGTTGCCATCGAGGTGCCGTCGTAGAAGGAGTAGTTGGTCGGCTTCACTTCCACAGTCGCGGACTGGCCGAGCTGGTTCTTCATCGCTGCGCCGTCAACGTCGGTCGCGGTGACCGATGGGATGCTGGTCACGGTCGTGCCCAGGGTGCCGCCGAAGCTGCCTGCTGCGTTGTTGTACACGATGGCGCCAACGCCGCCGGATGCCTGGCAGTTCGACACTTTGGTCGCGAAGTCTACGGTGCCGCGCTGGATCAGGCAGACCTTGCCGGATACCGAGCTGTTGACCGCATCGCCCAGGCCGAAGTCAGCCAGCGGAGCAGTGCGGGTCACTTTTGGCGAACCGTCCATATCGCCTGGGGTGTACACGGTCGAACCTACGCTCAGGTGGGATTCGGAACCGGCGCCCATCGGCACGGTCGACAGCACAGCCACGCCTGGGCCGGAGATTTCAACCTTGCTGTTGTACTGCGAGAAGTCGGCCCATTGCTTGTTCTCGTTCACAGCGGCGACCATCATCACGCTGGCGTAGCCGGCTGGGTAGGAAATCACGGTGTTGCCGTCATTGCCTGCTGCGGCGATCGACAGCACGCCTTTGGTTTGCAGGGTGTCGAAGGCTTTCTTCTCGGTCTGGCTGGAGCGGCCGCCGCCCAGGGACATCGAGATCACGTTCGCGCCGGCTGCGCCGCACTTGTTGGCTGCAGTTGCCAGGGTCGAGGAATATGCCCAGCCATCAGCGCCGAACACTTTGACGATGTGCAGCTTCAGCTTCTTGTTCGGGTTCACGCCAACCACGCCCAGGCCGTTGTTGATGCCGGCGATGGTGCCTGCAACGTGCGAGCCGTGGTGGTTTTCGTCGGTATTCCAGTTGCCGGTGCCGGAGTCGTACTCGCCGGTCACCACGTTGCCGTTCAGGTCTTCGTGGGCGTTGTCGTAGCCGGAGTCAATGATGCAGACCTTGCGGTTGGAGGTGTTCGCATCGGACAGCTGGTCCGCTTGCACAGCCTTGATGCCCCATGGTACGAGCTGGCCCAGCTGGTATGGGGTGCCGGTCGAAGGCGAGGTGGTGGCGAACAGCTGGCGCTTGACGTCCTCTTCAACCAGGATCACGTTCGGGTTGTGTTCCAGGCCCTTGATGGCCTGGGTCGGCACTTCGATCGCCATCGCGTCCATGCCGAAGATTTCATGTTTGATGTTGCCCTTGGCAGCAGCGACGGCCGATTTCATGGCGGCTGCCTTGCCTGGCTGGAATTGCACGATGACGCGGGTGGTGTCGTTGGCGGCGAAAGCCTGGCCAGCAGCACCGACAGCAACTACTGCAGCCAGCAGCTTGGCGCCGGCAGCGATTTTCGAAACCTGGAATTGCTTTTGAACCATGGAAATTCTCCCACTCTTGTGTAAGGTGTATGTCCCCGGGCCGTTGTTCGGCGCGAATATTATTTGCCGTATCGCAAAGATTTTGCGTTCGACAGGACTGAGTGTATGGAGAAAAACGCAAGAAATCTATCGAAATGTCTCCAGTTGTATCCAGCTGTTGAATTTGGCATACACATTTGTTAAGAATGAGACATTTTGAAAGTCACTGTCTCAAACTGGACAAACGGAGCCTGGTTTTGCCGTATGCTGCCCGGCATGGACGACTTTATTGAAATCTACGACGGCGCCCTGACGCCCGATCAATGCCAGCAAATTCTGGCGCGCTTCGAAGCCAGCGGCAAAGCCGTGCGCGGCAAGACCGGGCAGGGCGTGGACGTGGCCAAGAAGGACAGCTACGACCTGACCATCAGCCAGCACGCGGAATGGAACGATGTGTCGAACTTGATGATGGCCAGCGTGCTGACCCACCTGTCGGCCTACATGGACAAGTACCGCATGCTGCTGACCGGCGCCTTGTCGCCGCGCGTGGCCGATCCGGAGAGCGGCCAGCCGGTCACGCTCAATATCGACAATTTCGAGCGCTGCGGCCGGCCCTACCTGGCGGAGCTGATCCAGTCCATGTACCGCTGCGGCCCGATCAATGTGCAGAAATACCTGCAGGCCAGCGGCGGCTACCACCATTGGCATTCCGAGATCTATCCGCAGAATGCCAGTTGTGAAACGCTGCACCGCGCCTTGCTGTTCCAGTTCTACCTGAACGACGTGGCGGAGGGCGGGGAAACGGAGTTCTTCTATCAGCAGCGCAAGGTGGAAGCGCGCCAGGGCCGGCTGATCATCGCGCCGGCCGGCTTCACCCATACGCACAAGGGAAATGTATCGCGCAGCGGCGATAAATATGTGGCTACTTCGTGGATCCTGTTCCAGCGCGCCGAAGCGATGTTCGGCGCGCCGGCTTGAGGCGCGCGTTGGAAGGGATCAGGCGCGGCGACGGCGGCGTACCAGGGCCATTGCACCCAGGCCGCCCAGCAGCAGGGCGCCGCTGACGGGTTCCGGCACGTCGGCCGGAGGCGCGGCGCGCTCGCCGTCAACGCTGAGATTGTCGATTGCCCAGCTCTCGTCGTCGCCTGCCTGCCACACGTTGCCGGAAGCGAAGAACTCGATGGTGTGCACGCCGGCAGCCAGGTTGCCCAGGTTGAAGGTCATGTTATAGGCCTGGTCTTCCGAGCCGGAGAAACCGAGGTGGGTGTGGGACAGCAGGGTCAGGTGCGAGTCGGAAGCGGATGCGCCGAAAGTGTCGAAGTTCTGCTGGTACAGCAGGGTGCCGTCGACGCGGATATTGAAGTAATCCGGGCCGCAGCAGTTACTGCCATCCCACGAATCGATGGCGCCGAACGACAGTTTCAGCGTGGCGTCGCTGACCGCGCCTTCAAGATTCAGGTTCAGGACCGAGGCGGCTGCTGGATTGCCCGCGGCCGAGTTGCGCAGCATCTGGTTGCCAAAACCCACCTGGCCGTAGCCCTGGGTCCCGGTCAGGAAGCCGGCGCCGGTGAAACCGTTCGCGTTGGCTTCGAAATTGTTGGAGTAGAGGACGGATGCCGACGCCGGGATGGTGGCGGCTGCTGCCAGTGCGGCGAGGATTGCTTTGAATTTCATTAAGGTTTCCATAATTATTGTTGGTCAAACAGGAATGCCTTAAAGCAAATCTTGTGCCACGTAAATAAATCAATGACTTATGCAAGAAGCATTTATCGACTGTAAAGTTTTCCGACAGCAATTCGCCAATCGAGATTGACGCCCAGGCTGGCCAGGATGATCAGGGCGAAGCCCGTGACCTGCCACGCGCTGATCAGGTGGCCATAGACCACGTAGTCCCAGCACACCGCCGCTGCGGGATAAATGAAGGTCAGTACCGCGATCGCCGCCGTTTCCATGTGCGGCGTGGCGCCGTAGATCATTACGTAGGCCAGGGCAGTGGGCACCAGGCCGAGGGTGGCGAGCCAGCCCCATTGCGCGGCGTCCAGGCCGCCGGGGGGAATCCTGGTGAAGGCGGCCAGCAGCAGCGCGCCGGCCATGCAGTGCACCAGGGCCGTCAGGTGTGGCGGCGTGCCGCGCATCGACTTGGTGGCCAGCGTTACGCCCGCGTAGGCCAGGGCGCCGGTCAGTGTGCTGGCGATGCCGAGCAGGTAATTGGCGTCCATCGGCGCGTCGAAGCGCACGCCGCAGGCCAGCGCCAGGCCGCCAAAGCCCAGTAACACCCAGGCCAGCTTGTTGGCCGCCAGCCGTTCGCGCAGGATCAGCGCGCCGAGCAGCAGCACCATGAAGGGCTGCACGTGGAAGACAATGGTGGCGACCGCGATGCCGATGCGCCGGATCGCTTCGAAGAACGTCACCCAGTTCACCACCATCAGCACGCCGCTGAAGGCCGCCAGCCTGAATGCGCGCGGCGGCATGTTCTCGCGCCTGAACATGCCTTTCCAGCCGCAATAGAGCGCCAGCGCAAGGGCGCCGATGGCGCAGCGGAAGAACACTGTGGTGACTGGATCGAGGCCCGCCTCCTGGACGTAGACACCCAGGGTGCTCAGCATGAGCATGGCGACGGTGTAGGGGAGGACGGGATGGCGCATTGCCATCATCATCGCATGAAAAAAGGGGACGTATCCCTTAAAAAAAAGGGTACGTCCCCCTTAATGGGTACGTCCCCTTTTTTTTACTGCACGGTGAGGATGACCTTGACGCTGTCGTCGACGGCGGATTTCTCAATATAGCCGATAGCCTGCACGTCGGCTGCCACGGCTTTCTTCACTTCGGCGCTGGACCCGTACTCCTTGGGCGCCGTTCCTTTGCCGGTAAACACCAGCTTCGACCACTGCGCCTTGACCTGGGCGCTGTCCTTGCCCAGCACCTTCTGGCTGAATTCATTGCGCAGCGGGCCTTCGGTGTGTTCGACCGGCGTGAACAAGGTCGATTTGCCGAGGAAGAATTGGGCCGCCTGCTCGCTGAACATGCGCGAGGCCGGGTTCTTCGGATTGACGATCACCACAATTTCGGCTGCCAGCGCGGGCAGGGCGGCACACAACATCGCTGCGGCAAGCAGCGGCTTGATTCGCTTGTCCATGGCTGCCTCCTCAGAACACGAAGTCGAGAGCTACCGCATACACATTCACCGACTCATTGAAGCCAGGCTTGTAATTGATGAATGCGCCGGGGCCATCTTTCGGCTTGATGTGGTCGACCTGTACTTTCAGTGCCAGCGACTTGTAGAAGTCCCAGCGCACGCCGATCGCGTCGGACGATTGCAGGGCCGCCTTGGCCAGGCCGTTCACGCCCGCGGCAAGCGGCGCCAGCGGTCCGCTGGTGGGCAAGCCGGCGACGCTGCGGTCGGACTTCTGCTTGATGCTGCCGTGGTAGTAGTAGGGCAGGAACTTGCCGAAGCGGTAGCCAGCCATCGCGTACCACGAGTTGGTGTCGTGCACGATCAGCGTATCGGTGCGGCGCATGGCGTATTCGGCCTGCAGCACCACGTTTTTCCAGTCCATGGTGCCGCCTACGGAGGTGAAAGTGCCCTTCACGTCGTTCAGCGGCATCATGTTCGCCACCGAAGCCAGGCCCACGGTGCGCAGCGTGGTCACCAGCCCGGTCAGCGTGGGGTTGTCGACCACGCTGAAGTCGGCCTGGGCGCGGCCGAAGCGCAGCGTGAACGGGCCGTTTTCCGCCACGACGTGCAGCAGCAGCATCTTGCGGAACTCGATGTTCTGCGCCGGCTGGTCGACGTCGGCCCGACCGGTGCCAAGCTGCACGCTCAGCGAGGTATCGCCGAAGCTGTGCTGGTACAGCACGTCGACGCCGTCGAAGGAATCGAGCGTGACCTGGCGATAGACTTCAGCGGGCGGGCGCAGCATGGTGTTGGCATAGCCCACATTGCGGAAGTCGGAAATCATGTAGATCGGCGCGCCCATGCGGCCGACGCGCACGCTGAAATCGTCGTTGAGCTTGAACTTGGCGAAAGCCCACGCGGCCTGGGCGCGGTAATGGTCGATGGCGTCCTTGCGCACCAGGCCCTGGCCGGTGAACGAGATCATGTCGTTGACCTTGACCGTGGCCTGGATGCCGAAATTCGAGTCGACGCCGGTGCGCCAATCCTTCTTCACGCCGGATGCCTGGTTGGGCCGGATGAATTCTGCGTCGTCGGTGTCGGTGGAGGTCAGGGCAGCGGTGCCAAAGCCGCTGATGGTGACGGTAGGCCCGCCTTCCTGGGCGCTTGCCGTGATGGTGAAACTGGCTGCTGAAAGCGCGGCAAGCGCGCTGCACATTCTTTTCATCGTCATGCTCTCTCCCGTTGTTATTGGTGGTGAACAAGCTGACTACGGGGCTAAGTGTCACAGATTGCAGGCAGGTGCGCCACCGTTCGTGGTAGGCGCGCAACAATGAAAAAAGCCCGCTACTGCGGGCTTTCATGTGGGGAGGGTGCTGCTTACTTCGCTTTGCCCAGTTCGGAGCGGTGGCGCGAGTAGCCGAAATACACGACCAGGCCGATGGCCAGCCAAATGCCGAAGGCGATCCAGGTAATGGCCGACAGGAAGGCCATCAGGGCCAGGCAGAAGGCGACCGCCAGGCCCGGAACCACCGGCACGCCAGGGCAGCGGAAGGCGCGGTGCAGGTCGGGTCGCTTCTTGCGCATGATGATCACGGCGATCGACACCAGGCAGAAGGCAGCCAGGGTACCCATGTTGACCAGTTCGGCCAGCACGTTCAGCGGCACCAGGGCGGCGATGAAGCCGAAGATCAGGCCGACCATCCAGGTGGCGAAGAACGGGGTGTGGTATTTCGGGTGCACCTGGGACAGCTTCTTCGGCAGCAGGCCGTCGCGCGACATGGCGAAGATGATGCGGGTCTGGCCGTAGGCCATCACCAGGATCACGGTGGTCATGCCGAGAATGGCGCCCAGCGATACCCAGCCGGCGAACCAGTTTTCACCGGCGTATTGCAGGGCCAGCGAGACCGGGTGGTCGACGCCCAGGAATTGCTTGTAAGGGACGATGCCGGTCATGATGCCGGCCACGATCACGTACAGGATGGTGCAGACGGCCAGCGAGCCGATGATGCCGATTGGCAGGTCGCGCTCAGGGCGCTTCACTTCTTCGGCGGCGGAAGTTACGGCGTCGAAGCCGATGAAGGCGAAGAACACCAGGGCCGCCGCGCTCATCACGCCGGAGGCGCCGAAGGGCATGAATGGCTGCCAGTTAGCTGGCTGCACGTGGCCGGCGCCAACGCCGATGAACAGCAGCACCACGCCGATCTTGATGACCACCATGATGTTGTTGACGCGGGCCGATTCGCGCACGCCCCAGCCCAGCATGGCGGTCAGCACGATCATGATCACGAAGGCTGGCAGGTTGAACAGGGTGGTCGTGCCAGGCACGGCGCCAGGGGCGGCGGTCAGCGCGGTCGGCAGGTGGATGCCGATGCCGGCGATCAGCGATTGGAAGTAGCCGGACCAGGCCACCGACACGGCGGACGTGGCAAGGCCATATTCGAGCATCAGGTCCCAGCCGATCATCCATGCCACCAGCTCGCCCAGGGTGGCGTAGCTATAAGTGTAGATGGAGCCGGCCACCGGAACGGTCGAGGCGAATTCGGCGTAGCACAGGGCGGCGAAACCGCAGGCCAGCGCTGCGACCACGAAGGAAATCGTCAGGGCCGGGCCAGCGGTCAGTGCGCCGGTGCCGGTCAAGACGAAGATGCCGGTACCGACGATGGCGCCAATGCCCATCAGCACCAGGTCCATCGGACCCAGCACTTTCTGCAGGCCGCCCGGGGTACGGGTGGCTGCTACCATGTCGTCCAGGTTCTTAGTCCTAAAAATGCTCACTAGTCTCTCCAATATCTCTTCTCTTTTGGGATCGCCAAAAAAAGGCTGCCGCATATTAGCACACGGGTTTGAGGGGGATGTTGTAGGATTGTAAATCTGAATTGTTTGTTGCCTTAAAAGTCCTTGCCCCACAGATGAAATATATGATACTCGCCGCGGCTGCTGCCGCGACCACTTTTGCCGGCGCCGCCTTCGCCCAGCCGATGCCGCCGCAGCCCGATACCCCGGCCTATAAAGCCTGCATGGCGGAGGAGGGCGAACTGCGTCCCCAGCGCCAGGCCCTGGCGCGCCGCTTCCGCGAGCATGAAGCGGCACTGGAGCGCACTTCGGCCGCGCTGTCGGCGCACGAAGCCGCATCGGCCCAGGTCAATCGGACCGACAACGCGGCCGTCGCCGCATACAATGCCCGTCAGGATGAATTGAACGCCCAGGCAGCGAGCCTGAACGCGGCCGGCACCAGCCTGGAAAAAGAGCTGCATGCCTTCAATGCTCGCGTCGCTGCCGGCAATATCCGCTGCGGCAACATCCTCGCGCCTTATAAAGTTCGCAAGAAGGAGAAATGATGCGCAAGATCCTCGTCCTCGCCTTCGCGCTGGCCGGCGCCAGCGTCCAGGCCGCGCCGCTGCCGGCGCCGGCGCGTGCCGAAGTCGACGCGCTGCTGACGCGCTTGCAATCGTCCGGCTGCCAGTTCAACCGCAACGGCAGCTGGTATAGCGGCGCCGACGCCAGGACCCACCTGCTGCGCAAGCTGGAATATCTCGAGAAGAAAGACTTGGTCAAGAACGCCGAGCAGTTCATCGAGCTTGGCGCCAGCGCCAGCAGCTCGAGCGGCAAGCCATATACGGTCAAGTGCGGCGCGGCGGCGCCGGTAGAAAGCAAGGCCTGGCTGAGCGCCGAGCTGAAAGCCATCCGCGCGCACTGACTGCGAGGCTAGCGGTATAGTGGGCCAGGAGGACAGCCCGCCATGCACCACCAGACCGCCAGCATCGCCACGCCCGCCGGAGAAGTGGAAGGCACGCTCGACCTGCCGATAGGGGCGAAGGGCGTGGTCTTGTTCGCGCATGGCAGCGGCAGCAGCCGCTTCAGCCCGCGCAACAATTTCGTGGCCGGCGTCTTGCGCACGGCCGGCATCGGCACCTTGCTGATGGACTTGCTCACGCCTGCCGAGGACGACGTCTACCGCATCCGTTTCAATATCATCCTGCTGACCGAACGCCTTGGCATGGCGGCCGACTGGCTGGCGGCGTCCGAAGCGGCGCGCGGCCTGCCGCTTGGCCTGTTTGGCGCCAGTACCGGCGCCGCAGCGGCCTTGCAACTGGCCGCTGAGCGCAAGGGCGGGGTGGCGGCCGTCGTTTCGCGTGGCGGACGGCCCGACCTGACCGGGCAGGTGGCGCTGGCGCGCGTGACGGCGCCAACCCTGTTCATCGTGGGCAGCCGCGATGAAGGCGTCATCGAACTCAACGAATCGGCCTACCTCCAGCTGAATTGCAAAAAACGCATCGACATCGTGCCCGGGGCGACTCATCTGTTTGAAGAGCCGGGCGCACTGGAAGAAGTGGCCCGCCTGGCGCGCGACTGGTTCAGCCAGCACCTTTCATCATGAATGGTGAAGAATGGTGAGAATGCGTGCATTTTTAACCCCATCTGCATCGCTATAATTTTCCCCATCTATTGGGAGAGCGTATGGCGCTGCATTTGAAGAAGGCAATGTTCAGGAATTCATTAGTCAACAGCGTTGTTTGTGCCGCGCTGGCTGCCATTCTCATCCCATTGCTTGGCGCACCCGGCGGCATGCTTTGGCCAGGCATGCTGATTTGCAGTGTCGGCGTGCTGACCTTCCTGCGCACTGCCTGGAAGATCAGGAAAGGCCTGCTGTCCCGCCTGCAGGACCTCGCCTCTTACGTGCATATCGATCGCGACAGCGAGCAAGCGCGCAAGCAGGTCGACTGGAGCCTGATCGACGATTACGCGACCCAGCTCGCCACCCGCGGTTTTCGCCCGCTTGGCGACTATACAACCTATCCAAGTGCGCCAACCCTGGCCGGTGTCGCTGCCATGTTCACGGACGCCGAAGGCAGCATGATTATCGAAATCCAGCAATTGAAGCTCTTGCCGCAGGCAGGCAAGGCTGCGCTGAACGATGGGATCTATTTCAGCATCATGTCGATGGTGGGCGGCAGCATTCGTGTGGTCACCAGCAACCATAAGCCGATGGCTGTCACCTACCTGATGCGTGGCGAGCACGATGTGACGACTGCACGGCCGGGCAGCGGACTGATGGAACTGCTTGCGACGCACACCGATCTGCTGTCCCGCCTGCGCGAACGGGTCGGCAAGGCGCCTTCCACCGGCTTGACTGTCGAACGTTATGTATTGGCAATTCGCGAGGCCCAAGCCCAGGCACGCAGCCGTCTCAGCGCTATGAGCGGCTATGCGATTGCCTGCGCGGTCGACCGCTTCGATGCCGACCGTTTGCTGCGCTGGACGCCGCAGATTGCGGACCTCAAGGAAGTGCCGCAGCGTCGTCTGGAGGAACTGGACAACGGTTTCGGTTCGGACGTCCAGCCGCCAATCTTCCACGAATCACTGGCGACGCAATTCTGAGGGCAAGGCTGTAAGCTGGCAGCGTGCGCCGGCCAGGTTTCTAAGACTGCGACACTGATTCACTTGCATAGGAAGAAACCCCATCATGAAAATCAGCAACCGACTGATCATTACCCTGGCAATTGCCCTGATTGGCCTGCTGTTCGTCGGGGCCGAAGGCATCTGGCAATTGCGCGATGCCCAGCGCCGCATGGAACTGGTGCAGACCCGCCTGATCCCCAGCGTTTCAGCCATCAATGCCGCCAAGGCGGCGGTGAGCGACAGCCGCCTGGCCGGCTACCGCCTGTCGGTGTTCTCCAACCTGCCCGACAAGACTGCGCTGGACAAGGCCTACAACGACGCCCACGCCAACTTCGACAAGGTGCTGGCCGATTACGCGAAGAACAACGTCTTCGACGAGACCGACCGCAAGATGCTGGAGCAGGACAAGGCGGCAATGGAAACCTACCGCCAGGCGCTGGTGCCGTTTATCGCCGCCTCGCATGCCGGCGACATGGACGCCGTGCGCGCCACCCTGGTGGCTGGCTCGCCGCTGGCGCTGGGCGCGGCCGGCGTCAAGAAAAGCCTGGATGACCACGTCGCCTACAACCAGAAGCTGATTGAAAAGGTCAAGGCCGACAGCGATGCGGATTACTCGAAGGCGCTGACCATCCTGGTAGCGGTCACCGTGGCCGTGCTGCTGGTGGTGGCGTTCATGGGCTACAAGATGTACCTGGTGATTACCGGTGGCCTGGACAGGATGCAGGGCACGATGGAAAACGTCAGCTCCTCGCTGGACCTGACGCACCAGGTCGAGGTGGAGCGCATGGATGAAATCGGCCATGCCGGCGTGGCCTTCAACAAGCTGCTCGGTGAAATCGGCGGCGTGGTGGGCACGGCCCGGTCGGCGGCCGATGCGGTCAGCACCGCTTCGCGCCAGATCGCAGCCGGTACCGGCGACCTGAATAACCGTACTTCGGCGCAGGCCGCGGCACTGGAGGAAACCGCCTCCAGCATGGAGGAACTGACCTCCACCGTGAGCCAGAACTCGGACAATGCGCGCCAGGCCAACCAGTTGGCGCAGAACGCCTCGCAGATCGCGGTGCAGGGCGGCGAGGTGGTGAAGGAAGTGATCGACACCATGGCGTCCATCAATGCCTCCTCGCACAAGATCGTGGACATCATCAGCGTGATCGACGGCATCGCCTTCCAGACCAATATCCTGGCGCTGAACGCCGCGGTGGAAGCGGCCCGCGCCGGTGAACAAGGGCGCGGCTTCGCCGTGGTGGCAACCGAGGTGCGCAGCCTGGCGCAACGCTCGTCCGCGGCGGCCAAGGAAATCAAGGCGCTGATCGACGACAGCGTGGAGAAGGTCGATTCCGGCACCAGGCTGGTGGTGCGCGCCGGCGACACCATGAGCGACGTGGTGGCCAGCGTGAAGCAGGTATCCGACATCGTGGCCGAGATCAGCGCCGCCACCGCGGAACAGAACGCAGGCATCGCCCAGGTGCACCAGTCGATTACCTCGATGGACCAGGTCACGCAGCAAAATGCGGCGCTGGTGGAGGAAACCGCGGCGGCGTCGCAAGCCTTGCAGGACCAGGCGGAAGTCCTGGCCCGCGCGGTGAGCGCGTTCCGCATCGGCGCGGCCCACCTGAAGGCGGCGCCGGTGCTGCGCGCTGCCAGCAGCGCCCCCGTTTCCACCGCCGTTGCGGTGCGCCCGGCGCGGCAGCGCAAGGTTGCCAGCGCCACCGCCGGCGACGAGTGGGAGCAGTTCTGAGTTTGTTAATATTTTTAGAATACTTTTTCATCTGTCCGTCATAAATTGACGCTATCGTCTGGACTCTTTTCAACCAGGAGACACCAGATGAAACTGAGCACCATCGCTGCCAGCCTCGCGCTGGCAGCATCCGCAGTAAGCCTTCCGGCCCACGCATGGCAGCAGGAAACGCACCGTCGTATCGTGCTGGACGCAGTCAATTACATGAAGGCCAATCCTGGTACCACCAACTACAACAAGCTGCTCTCCGGCGTCACGCGCGCCGGTTACACGATGGACCAGTTCGCGGCAGCGCTGGGGCAGGGCGCGTACGACGTGGACGACTTTGCCGACACCTATATCTGCGGCGCCACCACCGGCAATTGCCAGCTGGCGCCGGTGTGGGGCGCCGGCGCGAGCATCGTCAAGTACACCACCTTCTGGCATTTCCAGAACCATACCTCCGGCCGCGATGTGCACGGCAATCCGTTCGGCGGCTACAACTACGCGAAGATGGCGGTGGCAGGCGACATCGACAACCTGGCGGCGAGCTGGCTGTATGGCGATTACCTGGACGACGGCGCCGGCGGCCTGAAAGGCTGGTTCGGCGACGGAAGCAAATACAACGCCTACGGCATCACCGAAGCCCACTACCGCCTGGGCGGCTATTCGACCGCGTCCATGTATGCCGACTTCGAAGCGGCGCCATTCCAGCCGATCGACAACCTGGGCCAGTACTGGTTCTCGCAATTCCTGGCGCAGCCGACCGCGCAGTCGCTCGGCTTCGTGCTGCATACCACCGACCTGCTGCAGCCGCACCACACCTGGACCACTTCCGCCCACGACCACTCGGGCTGGGAGCAATGGGTGTACGACTACTACGACAGCGAACGCCTGAACGACTCGGCGCTGGTGACTGCCGCCATGGCTGATTTCACGTCGGTGGCTGCAAGCGGCAGCGATATTCGTCCATTGCTGACCCAGGGCGGCACCTATTCGTACGCGAACGGCGGCATCGTGCTGTCGTCGACTGCGCATGGCGACCGCGTGGTCGTTGGCAAGAAGATGATTCCGCACTCGATCGCCATGGTGGTCCACGTGCTGAACCGCGCCGCCGAGCGCCTGGCCAACTGATGGCCGCCCGCCACTTCGTCGCCGCCGTCGCCGCAGTGCTCGCCGGAGCAAGCGCGGTGGCGGGCCCCACCGCGCCCGGCGCCGCCATCGCCGCCCGCATCGACGGCGAGCCGGTTTATGCCTTCACGCTGGACGCCCTTTGGCAACAGCGCCGCGCCGCCAAGCCCTCGCTGGAGCGGCGGGCGGTGCTGGATGACATCATCCAGGTTCGCCTGCTGGCGGCACGTGCCGGCAACGCAGCGCCAAAAGAGCAGCCCGGCGCCACGGTAGCCTTTGCCCCGGAAGTCATGGTGGAAGAACGCCTTGTCGCAACCCTGCGCGAAGTGTATGGAAAGGACATCGACACCGCCGTGAAGGCGCAGCCGGGCGCCACGCTGGAGAGCCTGGTGATCGCGCAGCCGCCGATGTCGCAGCCGCAGCTGGACGCCATTTTCGGCCGCCAGGGCCGCTTGAAGCTGGAGATCGCGCTGACCGCCGAACAGCAGTCCCTGGCCGGCAAGGCCGACGTCCTGCGCTACCGGCTTCCCGGCGGCGAACCAGCGAGCGTCACCCTTTACGACGTGTACCACCGCCAGAACGTCCAGGGGCGGCTGGCGCTGTCGCAGCAACCGGCCAGCGTCGCAGCACAGCAGGCACGCCGCATCGTCGCCAACGCATTCGTGCTGCACTGGGCCCGACAACGCTTCGGCGCCGAAGCCGTGGCCGACCTGCGCAAGGTCATCGAGGATGGCGACACGGTGGTGGCGCTGCAGAACCTGCACGGCGTCGGCCTCGATACCGACGCCGGAAGCCCGCTGCTGAACCGCCTGTCCGGCGAAGTCAGTGCGCAGGAGATTGAAGGCTTCTACCGCGAGCACAAGGACTTGTTCGCCCGCGTCGACAGGGTCCGCGCCCGCCACATCCGGGTAGCGGACGAAGCGCAGGCGCAGCGTGCGGTGAGGGCATTGCAGCAAGGCGCAGGCTTCGCCGCCACTGCACGCCGCATGTCGCGCGCCGGCGACGCAGCCAAAGGCGGCGACCTTGGCTGGATCAGCGCCGACGGCAGCAAGGACTGGCTGGCCAGCCTCGCCTTCAGCCAGCCGCCGGGCAAGCCATCCGCCCCGGTCCGCGCGCCGGTCGGCCCGGACGAGAGCGCGTACTGGGAAATCGTGCTCATTGAAGAACAGGTCCATGGCGCCCAGCCGCTGCAATCGGAAACGGTGCGCTACCAGGCCAGCCGCATGATCGCGCTGCAGAAAGCCAGGCAGCAGCTAAGCCAGATGATCGAACAGTCGCGCCGCACAGCGCGCGTTGAAATCGCAGAGGCGCCATGAAACACTGGCAAGCCATCGCCGTCATCGCGGCTATTGTCGCCGCCGTCGTTGGCCAATGGTACTTCGCCAGCGTTCGCGAAACGACGCCCCCTCCCCAGGCGCCCGCCGTCACACCACCCAAGCCCGCACCGCCGGCCCCCATGCCCGCACCGGGGGCTGGCGAACGTCCGGCGATGGCTGATACGGGCGAGGGCGATGGACTGCGCCGCGTGCCGATCCCGCCGGTGGACCCGCGGGCGCCAGCCTGGCTCTCGCTGGCCCTGGCACGGGAATCCGGCGATGCCCGCACCCCGCCGATCCAGCACGACGCCCCGGCCGAGCACCCCGACGCCAGCGTAATGGCCGACCCGCAAGCCTACGCCGCTCATGAGCTGGCGCAGAAACAGCGCCTGGCCGCGGCCTACGCCCAAGCCGCAGTCCCCGAACTAGCCCGTCTGCATTCCGATCTCGAGCAAGGTCGCGAAGCCGGCGTGCCGCCTGAGGAGCTGGCCAAAGTCGCAGAAAAGATCCGCCGCATCGAACAGCAGCGCCAAGCCGCCGACAACATGCGTTCAAGATAAAAGTCGGGGTCAGGTCTGGCAATCCGCCATTCTTTTCGCATTGCGAAAAGAATGGCGGATTGCCAGACCTGACCCCGACTTTCAAACTAATAAGCTGGCCAAGGGCTTGATGATCTCGTCGTCGGTCCAGTAGGCGGTGTGGGAGAGCGGGTTCCAGCTCTTGGTCATGAAGTCGAGGATGCCCTGGCCGGCGTTGACGACGCGGTCTTCGACCAGGGTTTCGTAGCCGCCTTCCAGCGGCTGCAAGGGCCAGCCGAGTGCATCGTCGGGGTCGTACAGGTTGAGCCAGGTGAATGCTGGATTGGGCTTGATGATCGGCTTGACGTCCATGCGCTGGTGGGCGGAGACGAAGACCGGGATATTGCAACCGGTCGTCACGAAGGTGCGCACCGTGCCGCATTGCAGGAACTTGCGCTGCTCGGCTGTCAGGCTGTCGGCCATGCGGCCCGGCTTCCAGATGCCGGCGGCTACAGCACCGCCGCCGGCGCGCTTTTGCGCGTCGTAGATAAAGCTGGACATGACCTGGCAGCCCAGCGAATGCGCCAGCAGCACGATCGGCGTTTCCGGGCCGCGGTTGGCAAGAATCGCCAGCAGGGCGCGCGCAATCTCCATCTGCGCCTGCTCGTAGACCGAATTGTCGTATTCCTTGCGATTCTCCAGCCCTGCCGCATCGGCAAAGCCGAACAGGATGAATTTGCGCAGCTGTTCGTAGCGCACGGTGGAGCGCTCGCGCGTGCGGTTCCATACATCGAGCTCGTTGGGCTTGAGCAGGTGCTGGTAATACACGCTATGCACGTCGACGTCGGAGAAGGCCGCGCCCATGCGGTGCGACAGCGCGCGCCGCATGTCGTCGGCATAGTCGAGCGGTTGCTCGCCCATGCCGTGGATCGTCAGGAGTGCGACCTTGGGCATTACGCCGCCGCCTTTTCAGGCACGCCGCGCAGGCGGTAGCCGATGTACAGTGCCAGCAGCCAGACCGGGATCAGGTACACCGAAATACGCAGGCCTTCGCTCATGTACATGATCAGCAGGATGCCGGCCAGGAAGGCCAGGCACAGGTAGTTGGTCAGCGGGTAGCCCCAGCTCTTGAAGCCCGTCTCGTGCCCTTCGATCTTTTTCTGGGCGCGGAAGCGCAGGTGGATCCAGCTGATCATGCCCCAGTTGATTACCAGCGACGAAACCACGAGTCCCATCAGGAAGCCGAACACTTTGCCCGGCATGAAGTAGTTCAGCACCACGCAAATGCCGGTGGCGAGGGCCGATACGCCCAGCGCCGCCAAGGGCACACCGCGCTTGTTCACGCCCAGCAGGGCTTTCGGTGCATTGCCTTGCCTGGCCAGGCCGTACAGCATGCGGCTGTTGGAGTACACGCCGCTGTTATACACGGACAGTGCGGCGGTCAGCACCACCACGTTCAGGATGTTCGCAACCCAGTTGGAGTTTAGTGCGTGGAAGATCATCACGAACGGGCTGCCCCCGGTGACGACCTTCTGCCAGGGGTACAACGACAGCAGCACGCCCAATGCGCCGACATAGAAGATCAGGATACGGTAGATGGCCTGGTTGGTCGCCTTGGGAATGGTCTCGGAAGGGTTGCTGGCTTCGGCGGCGGTAATGCCCACCAGTTCCAGGCCGCCGTAGGAGAACATGATCACTGCCATCGCCATCACCAGCCCCGACACGCCGTTCGGGAAGAAGCCGCCGTGCTGCCAGAGGTTGGCCACGGTCGCTTCCGGCCCGGCGTTGCCGGACACCAGCAGGTAGCCGCCGTACACGATCATGCCGACCACCGCTACCACCTTGATGATGGCGAACCAGAATTCCATTTCGCCGTAAGCGCGCACATTGGCCAGGCTGATGGCGTTAATGATCAGGAAGAAGGCGAGGGCGCTGACCCAGGTGGGAATGCCCGGCCACCAGTATTGGACGTAGATGCCGACTGCCGTCAGCTCGGCCATGCTGACCAGCACGTACAGCACCCAGTAATTCCAGCCTGACATGAAGCCGGCCATGTGGCCGCAATATTTGTCGGCAAAATAGCTGAAGGAACCCGCGACCGGCTCGTCGACCACCATTTCGCCCAGCTGGCGCATGATGAGGAAGGCAATGAAGCCAGCCACCGCGTAGCCAAGCAGCACGGCAGGCCCGGCCAGCTTGATGGTGTCGGCGATGCCCATGAAAAGGCCCGTGCCAATGGCGCCGCCCAGCGCGATCAGCTGGATATGGCGGCTTTTCAGGCCCCGTTTCAGTTCTGTCATGTATGGCGTCCTGGTGTCGAAAAGATCAAAGGCCCTGATTCTACATCCTCGCAAGGCAACAATGTCATTTTCGCACTGCCGCATTTCGCAAGACTTCTCTTTGACCTGGATCAAATATTTTGTGCGTCGGCTTGGATATGCTACAAACATGCTCACACTTAAATTCCTTGGTGCCACCGGCACCGTCACCGGCTCCAAATACCTGTTGCGCCATGGCGACGAACAGGTATTGGTCGATTGCGGCCTGTTCCAGGGCTATAAGCAGCTGCGCTTGCGCAACTGGGATGCTTTCCCGGTGCCGCCGGAGTCCATTGGCGCGGTGCTGCTGACCCATGCCCACCTCGATCACAGCGGCTTCCTTCCGGTGCTGGTCAGCGCCGGCTTCCGCGGCAAGGTGTATTGCACGGAGGCGACGCGCGATTTGTGCCGCGTCCTGCTGCCCGACAGTGGCCGCTTGCTGGAGGAGGAAGCGCTGTATGCGAACCGCCACAACTTCTCCAAGCACAAGCCGGCCTTGCCCCTGTATTCCGAAGCCGATGCGCTGCGTGCGCTGGAGCACCTGGAGGCGGTGCCGGTCGGTCATGAGTTTTCGCCGGTGCCGGGCATGATGGCGCGCTTCCAGCTGGCCGGGCATATCCTCGGCGCCGCCTCGGTGTCGGTGCGATGCAATGGCCGGACCGTGATGTTTTCCGGCGACGTGGGGCGGCCCAACGATCCGATCATGCGGCCGCCGACCGTGCTGGGCAAATGCGACTACCTGGTGGTGGAATCGACTTACGGCGACCGCCGCCACGACGCGTCCAACCCCGGCGGCAAGCTGGCCGACGTGATCGGCAAGACGGCGGCGCGCGGCGGCGTAACCGTGATCCCTTCGTTTGCCGTTGGACGGGCGCAGGAACTGCTGTATGAAATCTGGCGGCTCAAGGAGGCCGGCGCCATCCCGCTCGCGCTCCCCGTATACCTCAATAGCCCGATGGCGGTGGATGCCACGCGGCTTTATATCAAGCACCAGGGACAGCACCGGCTGGACGAACGCAGTTGCCACGCCCTGGGCCACGTGGCGCACATCGTCAACAGCGTGGAAGAGTCGATGGCCCTGAACCGGCGCCAGGCGCCGATGGTGATCATTGCCGCCAGCGGCATGGCTACCGGCGGCCGCGTGCTGCACCACCTGAAAGCCTTTGCCGGCGATTCGCGCAACACTATCCTGTTTGCCGGCTTCCAGGCGGCAGGGACGCGCGGGGCCCGCATGCTGGCCGGCGAAACCTCGGTCAAGATCCACGGCGAGTATTACCCGATCCGGGCCAAGGTCGAACTGATCGGCAACCTGTCGGCCCATGCCGACTCCGACGAAATCCTGGGCTGGCTCTCGCATTCTTCGGCCACGCCGCGCCAGGTGTTCGTCACCCATGGCGAACCGGCGGCGGCCGATGCCCTGCGGCTGCGCATTTCGGAACAGCTCCACTGGCCATGCCGGGTGCCGGACTACCTGGAAGAGGTGGTACTGGAGTAGGGGATGCCATGGCGGCCTTGCTGGAAATCTCGCTTGCCGCACTGTGCGGCGCCCTGCTGGCCGCGGCGCTGACGGCATGGCTGATGTTTCGCCATGTGACGAGCATTTCCCGGCTGCTGCGCCAGCGCATGCGCAGCGCCGCGGCGCGCGAGCACCTGGTGGCCAAGGTGTTCGATGCGACATCGGAAGGCATCCTGGTGGTCAACCGCGACATGCGCATCGTCGAGGCCAACCGCGCCTTCGCTGCCATGAGCGGCTACGCCCGCCACGAGCTGGTGGGCCAGCATCCGCGCATCATGCAGTCCGGCAGGCAGGACGCCGAGTTCTACAAGGCGATGTGGCAAGGCCTGCTGGGAACCGGCCAGTGGCAGGGCAAGGTATGGGACAAACGCTCCGACGGCACGCTGTTTGCCGCACACCTGACCCTGAGCGCGGTGCGCGATGAACACGGCAGGGTGCAGCACTATTTCGGCCTGTTTACCGACATTACCGATGAATGCGCCCGCCAGGAAGAGATCGAAAAGATGGCCTTCATGGACCCGCTTACGCGCCTGCCGAACCGGCGCCTGATGGAAGACCGCCTGCAGCAGGCGCTGGCCTTTGCGGCGCGTGCCGAAAAGCTGGTGGCCGTTTGCGTGATGGACCTGGATGGCTTCAAGCACGTCAACGATACGTTTGGCCACGAGGCTGGCGACGCGGTACTGGTGGAAGTGGCGGGACGTCTGCAGCAGGTGGTGCGGGCCAACGATACCGTGGCGCGCCTGGGCGGCGACGAATTCGTGCTGCTGCTCGCTGGCCTGAACGATGTGGGCGAGGCGGAGGAGATCCTGGATCGTGCGCTGGCGGCAGTGCGCGCACCGGTGCGGCTGGCGGGAGAACAGCCGGCCTTCGTATCGGCCAGCATCGGGCTGGCCGTGTTTCCGTATGATGCGCAACTGGCCGAAGAGCTGTTGCGGCGCAGCGATGCGGCCATGTATGCCGCCAAGCGGCAGGGACGCGACCGCTGCAAGCGGGCGCAGGCGCGCTGCTGAATCTACAGGCTTTCCTGGACGGTGCGGCCGTTCAGCGGCTGCACCGGGCGGGCGTTGTGCTTGTAGACCTGGGCGAAGCGCTTCAGCTGGGCGTCCGACATTTCAACCGGATTTTTCAGCACGAACCAGTTGACCTCTTCGCTGCAGGGCGGAGTGGTCAGCGACCCGGCGAAGTTGTAATAGCCTTGCGCGGCAGGCAGCAGCTTGCCGATATCGATGCTCGCGCCGGGCACTTCCTGTGCTTCGCCTTTTTCCTTCGGCAAGGCATCCCACAGGGTTTGCACCAGCGGGTTCTCGGCGCCTTTGCGGAACAGCACCGCTACCACGGCCAGCTTGCCTTCTTCATTCTTGTGCACCAGGTGCGCCACCATCGGGTAGCTGCGGCCATTGATCTTTTCTTCGCTTGGCTTGTGGAAGTGGAATTGCAGCAGGTCGTAGCGCTTGCCGTCGATGGTGACGCTGCTGCCTGCGGCGTAGTTCACCTGGATGGTGTGGCCGTTATCGAGGATCTTCAGCGGCGACGGGCTGTAGGCGAATTCCAGCGGCGGCAGCTTGGCCTTGCTGGTCTTGCGGATGTCGATCGGCGACTGGTTGTGACCCAGCTTGCAGGTGCTGAAGTCCTGTTCCAGCTTGCCCCAGTTCTGCGGGCCGGTGGCGCCGTCATAGCTCCAGTGTGCCGGCTTGTCTGCAGCGAAGGCCGCGGCAGGCAGCAGGGCGGCGCTGAGCAGGAGGGAGAGAGTGCGTTTCACTGAGTGGTCCTTTCAGGGTTGTTGGCCGCCAGTTCCAGGCGGCGCAGGAATTTTTCGGGTGGCTGGTAGCCGATGATGCGCGCTTGAGGAACTTCATTACCGCTAGCGTCGAACATGACGATGCCGGGCGGTCCAAAAAGGCTGAAGCGTTTCATCAGGGCGCGGTCTTCTTCGCTGTTGGCTGTGACATCGGCTTGCAGCAGGTGCATGTCCTGCATGGCCGCTTGCACGCGCGTGTCGGTGAAGGTGAGGCGTTCCATCTCCTTGCATGAGACGCACCAATCGGCGTAGAAGTCTAGCATGACAGGTTTCTTGGCACTGGCCAGGGCCTGGTCAAGGTCGGCTACCGTGCGCACGCGGGTAAAGCGGGTTTCGGCATCGTGTGGCTGGCCCGTGCCCGCGGCGGCCATGGTAGCACTGTTCCCGCCGCCGCGCAGGTGCGCCAGCGGCTGCAGCACGTCGCGTCCGGAACTGGCTGCGCCGACCAGCTCGAACAGTCCGCCCAGCAGCATCAGGACGCCGAGCGCTTTCGTTGCATAGGCGCCCGCGCCGGCGCCTTGCGGGACAGCTTCGCCGACGCGCAGGAAGGCGGCGCACAGGATGGCGAAGGCGCCCCACAGCGCCATGCTGGCGGTTACCGGCAGCACCGGATTGACCATCCAGATCGCCACTGCGATCAGCAGCAGGCCGAAAACCTTCTTCACGTGGTTCATCCAGGCGCCGGCGCGCGGCAGCAGGCTGCCGGCGGACAGGCCGGTCAGCAGCAGGGGCACGCTCATGCCGCATGCCATGGCGAACAGGGCGCCGGCGCCGATCAGGGCATTGCCGGTCTGGCTGATGTACAGCAGGGCGCCGGCCAGCGGGCCGGCCACGCAGGGACCGACGATCAGGGCCGACACGGCGCCCATCGTGAACACGGCGGCGAGGCGGCCGCCGGACAGGTTGCCGCTGGCGGAGCTGAGTCGGGTTTGCAGGGCGCTTGGCAGTTGCAGCTGGTAGACGTCGAACATCGACAGCGCCAGGGCAACCAGCAGGGCGCCGAAGGTCATCAGGACCCATGGCTTTTGCAGCGCGCCGGCCAGGCCTTCGCCTGCCAGGCCCGCCGCCACGCCCAGCGAGGTGTAGACCAGGGCCATGCCCAGGCTGTAGGCAGCGGCAAGCAGCAGGCCGCGCTTGCGCGTCACCTGCGCTTCGCCGACGATGATGGAGGACAGGATCGGCACCATCGGCAGCACGCATGGGGTGAACGACAGCAGCAGGCCGAACACCAGGAATGCCGCGCCGATGCGCCAGGCGCTGCCGCTTTGCAGGGTGCGCTGGGCGAGCGAGGTGTCATCTTCGGCCGCCACCGGGGCACTGGCCTGCGCCACGCCGGCATTCGCCGCCGGAGCGCTTGCGGCAGCGGTGCCCGCGGCCTGTCCGGGCGGCGCTTCCGGCAGCGCTTCCAGCACGCCCGGGCGCGCTGGATCGATGCGGTAGCGGCGTTCGGCCGGCGGGTAGCACAAGCCTGCGTCGGCGCAACCCTGGTAGGCGACCGTCAAGGTGGCGGTGGAGCGGCCCTGCCAGGGAAGCTGCAAGGCCAGTCCGCCCGCATAGGTTTCCATCTCCTTGCCGAAATTCTCGTCGAACTTGCGCTTCCCGGGCGGCAGCAGGACCGGCACTACGGCGCCGTCGCTGTGCAGGCTGATACGATCGCGATACAGGTGGTACTCGGGCGCGATCGTCCAGTGCAAGGCAAGCTGGCCGTCGGTGCGCAGTTCGGCGCGCAGGTCAAAGGCCTGCTCCGGCGCCAGGAAATCATCGGCCAGGGCAGGGTTGCCGAAAAGTGCAGCCAGCAGCAGCGCCGCCAGCCATTTAATGAGGAACTTCATTATTCATCTCCGAAAAATTCGGCCATCCTGGTCGATGGCCAGGTAGGACAAGCCTGACTGTTCAAGAAAGTCCAGCCCGTCCCGCTCCAGCAGCATGGCCGTGGTACTGCAGCTGCCGGCGGCGATGGCTATGGGCGACACCACGCTCACGGAGCGCCAGTACGACACCGGCATGCCGCTGTACGGATCAAGGATGTGGCAATAGCGCCGCCCATCCGCTTCGAAAAAACGCTCGTAATCGCCGCTGGTCGCCAGGGCGCCCCGGCTGAAAGGCACGCTGGCGATGGTGGCCCGGGCATCGCGCGGGTGCTGGATGCCGATGCTCCACTCGGCGCCATCCGGACGGGGGCCGAGAAAGCGCATGTCGCCGCCCAGGTTGACGTAGCCATGCTGCACACCTTGGGCGATCAGGATTTCCGCCGCGCGGTCCACGGCATACTCCTTGCCGAAGCCGCCGAAATCCAGCTCCATGCCAACGCGGGGCAGCAGGACGCTGCCGCCCTCGCGCCGCACCTGTTGCCAGCCGACCAGCGGCAACAAGCGCTCCAGCGTCCCCGCCGCAGGCACGGCACCGAGCCGGAAATCCCAGGCCTTGCGCAGCACGCCGGAGGTGATATCGAATCGGCCGCCGCTGCTGCGATGCACGGCATCGGCATACTCCAGCAAGGCCAGGGTCTCGTCATCGCAGTCGACCGGCGCCAGGCCGGCTGCCGCATTGATCCGGCTCACGATGCTGTCCGGGCGATAGCGCGAGTACTTGGCCTCGATCCGCCGTACTTCCTCCAGCGCCGGCTCGGCCAATGCCCGTGCCTCGGCGCCGTTGGCGGCGGCCAGCCGGATCTCGCAGCGGCTGGCCATGGCCTGGAAGTCGATCGTGTAGACCGGATTTACCACTGCCGTGTCACTCCGATTTGCAGGCTGACCGCGCGCATTGGCGCCAGGCCTGGACTGCCGCTGCCGAACACGCGCCAGGAACCGCGCTGCTCGTAGCGCTCGACCTTGAAGTCGAGCGCCCAGTCCCGGTTCAACTGCTTGGCGAGCTTGACGCCGAGCGTGACCGCCCCGAAGCCGGACAGGCGCTGGTCGGCGGAACTGGCCTGCCCGCTGCCGAACACGTAGCCGGGTGGGAAGGGCTCGCCGAGGGTGCGGTCATAGACCGGGTCGAAATAGAAGTCGGCTGCGCGCTGGGTGTACAGCCGTACGGCCGGCGTAACAGTCCAGCCATCGCTGAATCCCTGCACCCATTCGGCGCCCAGCGTGTGGGCGCTGATGCCGAAGCTGTCGCGGTAGAAGCGGTAACTGAGCCGGCTGGTCGCACCCAGCGCGACAAAGCGGTGGTTCCACTGCAGCAGGGCGGTATCCTGGCGCCGCTTGTCCGGCCGGTTGTCGGCCATCTTGTACGGGTCGGAATAGTAGCCATGCCCCTGGGTGTGGGTCAGGGTGAACTGGCCCACGTCGACCGGCGTCAGGACCTGCGTCACCCCTGCCAGCACGCTGACGGTCTGGCGCCCGGCGTCCTGCACGATATGGTTGACGGGGTTGATGCTGTCGTCCGAACCGCCCACGCCGAAATTCCAGGTCGTGTTCTTGTCCTCGCTGGAAAGCGACGCCTGCATCGACAGCGCGCGCGATACATAGTCATGCTCGGTCGAATACGCCGCCGACACGCCGACCGTGCCGTGCGGCAGGTAGCGCGTGACGGTCACGTCGCCGGCCTTGCGCAAGTCGTCCATGCGCGAGGCGCCGGAGACGGCTGTGTGGTAGCGCGGAGAAGCGCCCGACACGTCGTCCACCGTGGCGCTGGCGGCCACCGACCATTCGCCGGCGACCGGGGCCAGCACCGACACCGCCGGCGCATGCACGCGCACCCGGTCCAGCCCCGGCTGGTCTTCCTTGTAATACAGGTATTTGACGCCGATGCTGCCCCGTTCCGGCGGCGTTTCTGCATGCACGACGCCGATCCCCGGCAGCAGCATGGCCGCCGCCAGCAAGGCCTGGCCGACGGGCATGCCGTTCTGTGGTTTGTTTTCCATGGTCTTCCTTGTCAGTTGCAGCCGCATCCGCCGCCGCCCACGGCGCTGCCGCCGGATGCCGCTTCCTTGCTGGCGTAAATGTGTTCGTTGAAGCGCGTTTCCAGGCTGTCGCCCTGGAGCAGCATGTCGGTGCGCGCCAGTTCGCCTTTCTCCCAGGGCTGGACGGGTTTCACGGCGCAACCGGAAAGCCCGGCCAGCACGGCGCAGGCCGCAAGCAGGCGGGCGCTCATTGACGTACTCCCAGTGCGCTCTTGATGCGCGCTTCCAGCACGGTGCGGTCGGCGGGGCGGAAGCCGCTGTGTTCATACAGCACCTTGCCGTCCGGCCCAATCAGCACGCTGCTCGGCATGCCTTTGACGCCGTAGTTGCGCGGCGCGGTGCCGCTCGGGTCGAAGGCAATCACGAAACTGGCAGGCGTCGCGGTCAGGAAGTTGCGCGCGTCATCGGTCTTGGCGTCGACGTTGATGCCGACCACCTGCAAGCCCTGGCCGCCGTAGCGGGCCTGCATCTCGTTCATCCACGGGAAGGACTGGCGGCACGGCCCGCACCACGATGCCCAGAAATCGATGTACACCAGCTTGCCCTGGTATTGCTCCAGCTTCACGGTGCCTGCAGGGCCGCTCAGCGAAAAGGCCGGTGCCGCCTGGCCCGGTTCCAGCGCCATCGCCTGGCCGGCTACCGCCAGCGCGGCGGCGGCCGCCAGCATGCGCGCCTGGCGGCGGCGCCACAGCAGCACCGCGGCCGCCAGCACGGCCAGCACGGCCAGCATCGGATCGTTGCCGCCGCTGATCGAAGAGCATCCGCCGCCGCCGCGATTCTGAGTCGCGCCGGCCGCCGCCTCGCTCGAACCCTGTCCGGTCAGCGCGAGCTGCCAGCTTGCGCCTGTCGCCTGCAAGGTGGCGCCGCCGCTGGCGCTGCCCGCTGCGGTTGGCGTGAAGCGCACCGGCAGTTCGCAGGAGGCGCCGGCTTGCAGCGTCAACGGGAAGGCGCCGCAGGCATTGGCTTCGCCGGTTGCCACGGCGAATGGACCGCTGAAGCTAATGCCGCTCAATACGAGGGCAGCGGAGCCAGTGTTCGACAGGGTGAAGCGCTTGACGACGCCCGCGCTGCCGGCAGCGGTGCTGCCGTAGTCGAAGGCCTGCGGCGCAAGACCGAGCGATGGCGTGGGAGTGGGAACCGCGCTGGCGTTGCCGTTCAGTCGCACGGTGAACTGGGCGCCGCCATCGGTGACCAGCTGCATGTCTGCGCTGCGCGCGCCGGCCGCAGTCGGCTTGAAGCTTGCATCGATGGTGCAGTTTGCGCCAGGGCTCAGGGTGGCATCGGCGGCGCAGCTGCCGGCCAGCGCGAAGTCGCCGGGATTGCTGCCGCCCAGGACCAGCGAAGCAATTTTCATGGAACCCGTGCCGTTGTTTGCCAGGGTGACGCGCTGCGCGGCAGACTGCTGGCCCACCTGGGTATTGGCGAAGGCCAGCGGGCCGCTGTTGCTCAATTGCGGGCGGGCCACCGGGGATGTGGTGCCGGCGCCGGTGACGGCAACGGACAGGTCGGCTGCGTTGGAACGTACCAGCAAGGTGCCGGCGACATTGCCTGCGGCTGCCGGGGCGAAGGCCAGCGGCACGGTGCAGCTGGCGCCAACGGCCAGGCTGCTGCCGCAGTCGCCGCCGCTGCCGATGGTGATGCCAGGCGCGCCGCCGACGGCAATGCTGCTGAAGGCCAGGGCCACGTTGCCGCGATTAATCAGCGTCACAGGCTGCACGATCGGAGCCGCCCCAATGGTCCACAGGCCAAAGGCAACGGCGCTCGGGCTGGCGTCGATGGCCGGCGCCGGTGCGGACGCGTTGCCGGACAGCGCGACCGCCACATTCGCATTGCTGGCGTTCGACGCCAGGTTCAGGCTGGCAGCGAAGGCGCCTGCCGTGGTGGGCAGTGCCTGCACCACCACGGTGCAATTGCCGCCAATGGCCAGCGGCGCCGTGGTCGCGCAAGTCCCGCCAAGCGTCATGAAGCCCGCCTGGGCGCCGCTCACGCCGATCGATGAAAAGCTCAGTGCCGCCTGGCCGCTATTGGCCAGGGTCAGGGTGCGCTGCGCCGGAGCATTGGTCAGCAGGGCGCCGAAATCAAGCGCCGTGGCCGACAGCGACAGCGTGGCCTGCGCCACGGCATTGCCGGTGCCGGACAGGGTGACGCTGCTGGAGCCGCCCGTGGCATTGTGGCTGATGGTCAGCGCGCCGCTGCGGGCGCCGGAAGCGGTCGGGCGGAACACCAACTGCACGCTGCAGCTGCTGCCTGCCGCCACGGCCTGGCCGGAAGCGCAAGTGCCGCCGGTGATGCGGAAGTCGCCGCCATTGCCGCCGCCCACCGCCAGGCCGCTGATGTTCAGCGCCGACGAGCCGGTATTGGAAAGCGTGGTGGACAGGGCGCCGCTGTCCTGGCCCACCGTCGCGCCGCCAAAGGACAGCGTGGACGGCGCCACCGAAGCCGCCGGCGCCGCCGTCACGTTGGGGTTGCCGATGAAGGCTGCCAGGTCGGCAACTTCCGCCGCCGTGAACTTGCCGTTGTACAGCGATCCCATGCCGCCCTTGTTGGCTGCGAAGGCAGAACTGATGACGGTGGGGTTGTTAGCGCCCGCCAGGACGTTATTGACGTTGGCGGCCGGGTTTGCGCCGTGACAGGCGGAGCAGGTGGTGCCGCCTGAAGTGGGGCCGTTCAGGTACAGGCTTTTGCCGTTCAGGGCATCGGCGGCCTGCGCGAAATGCGCGGCTTGCGCCAGGCCCAGTGCCAGCAAAGCCCAAAGTCGGTGATGTTTCATCGGAGCTCCCGTGGTTGGTAATTGGTTCATGCGCACATCGACAGGGCCCAGGCATTGCATGCGCTGTGCAGCAGGGCGCACAGCCGCCAGTCGCGCCAGCGCTGGTAGGCCAGGCCGAACATCACGCCCGGCCCGAACACCAGCGCTGCCGCCAGCGGGCCGGAGCTCAGGTGCAGCGCACTGAAGGCCGCCGCACTGGCCAGCACCGCGACTGCGCCGCGCGAGCGCGGCAACAGCCATGCATGCAATCCCGCGCGCACCACCCATTCCTCCAGCAGCGGCGCCAGCACCAGCAGGCGCAGCACGGCGGCCAGGTCAGGCGAGAGCAGGGCGGGGCCGCAGACGGCAGTTTGAGCGAACACAGGTACAGAACATTCTGTCAATGTTGTTACGGTCAATACCGGCGCACGCGAAAATGGTTCAAAATCAGGTGTGAAAATATTTTTGAAAATTCTTTGAACCTTTTTGCTCCGGCTGTGTATTCACAGGCGTAAAAAGGAGAAAAGTGCATGCGGCTTGGCAGGAGGGCGGGAGTGACAGGGGACGTGGACGACGGTGAGCTGGTACGGCTGGTAGGAGGCGGCGATCGCCTGGCTTTCCAGGCCCTGTATCGCGCCTACTTCCCGCGCCTGGCCCGTTTCCTCGACCGCATGACGCGCAATGTGCCGCTGCTGGAAGAAATCGTCAACGACACCATGCTGGTGGTGTGGCAGAAGGCTTCCAGCTATGACGGCAGCAGCAAGGTCTCCACCTGGATTTTCGGCATCGCCTATCGCCAGGCCCTGAAAGCCCTGCGCGGCCTGGACGAGCCGCTGGAGGACGCGCCGGATGCGGCAGGCGAAGAATGGCACGAGCCCGAGCATGCGCTGGCGGCCTTGCAGTTGCAGCGCGGCGTCGGCCGCGCGCTGGACGCCTTGCCGCTGGAGCAGCGCGCCGTGGTCTGCCTGACTTATTACCACGGCATGGCCTACCAGGAGATCGCCGAGACCATCGGCTGCCCGGTCAATACCGTGAAGACGCGCATGTTCCACGCCCGGCTGCGCTTGAAGGACATGTTGTCCGATCATTTGGAAGAGATACGATGAATACGCAAGACCCATCGAACGTTGCGGAGCACCAGGACATGCAGGCACTGCTGCCCTGGTATGCCGCCGGCTCGCTGGCCGACGGCGAGGCGGCACGCGTGCAGCAGCATTTGCGCGATTGCCCCGAATGCCGCGCCGAGCTGGCCTGGCAGCGCCGCCTGATCGAAACGGCAGCTCCGTTGCCGGCCGGCCTGGACCCCGAGCGCGCCCTGGCGCGCCTGATGCCGCGCCTGGACGAGGCGCCGTCCCCTTTGGCCCAGCCCGTCGCCAAGCCATCTCCCGCCGTGCCGGCGTCGTCCCGCTTCGCCAGTGCCTTGCTGGACTGGCTGCGCGGGCCCGGCGACTGGAAGGGCTGGGCCATCGCCGCCCAGGCAGCCGTGATTGTCGTGCTGGCAGCCAATATGCTGCCGTCCGGCGCGCCGCCTGCATACAAGGCGCTCGGCAGCGCACCGGCGGCCACGCCCGACGTGCTGGTGGTGTTCAAGCCGGATGCCAGCGTGCAGGACGTGCAGCGGCTGTTGAAAATCTCCGGCGCCCACCTGGTTGGCGGCCCGACCGCCAACGGCGCCTGGCTGCTCGATGTCGAACCGGCGCAGCGCGCGCCAGTGCTGGCAGCCCTGCGCGCCGATCCCGCCGTGGACCTGGCAGAAGCGCTGGCAGCGGAGGGCGGTCAGTGATGCGTTGGGCCGCCATGATTGTTTGGGCGCTGTGCGCACTGGCAGGTCCGCCCGGCGCGCAGGCAGCGGCGCAGGCCAGGCCGGACGCTGTCGCGGCGCCCGCGGCCAGGGCCAGCGAAATCCTCGTTATGCTGCACTTGCCGGCGCCGCATTTCCGGGCCGATGGCTATAGCGGCGCCAGTTACCGCGACGATGCGGGCCGCCTGGCGCGCCAGCGCATTGCCGCCGCCCTGGCGCGCGAGCACGGTTTGCAAATGATGGAAGACTGGCCGATGCCGGCCCTGAATGTCGATTGCTATCGCATGCGCCTTGCCGCCGGCCAGGACCCGTCGGCCGTGCTGGCAGCCCTGTCGCGCGACAGCCGTGTCGCCTGGGCGCAGGCGATCCAGGATTTCAGCGCGCAAGGCGGCTCCGGCGCCTCGGGCGACCCGCTGTACCGCGTGCAGCCCGCCGCCGCGCCCTGGCAACTGGAGCAGGTGCGCAAGTCGGCCACCGGCCGCAAGGTGCTGGTGGCCGTGATCGACAGCGGCGTCGAGGCCAACCACCCCGACCTGGCCGGCCAGGTGGCGGTGCAGGAGAACTTCGTCGACGGCCAGTCCTACGTCGCCGAGGAGCACGGTACGGCGGTGGCGGGCGTGATCGCCGCGCGCGCCGACAACGGCATCGGCATCGCCGGCGTGGCGCCGGAAGCCCGGCTGATGGCGCTGCGGGCCTGCTGGCAAGCCGACGGCGGCACGCGCTGCAACAGCTTCACGCTGGCCAAGGCTCTCAACTATGCCTTGCTGCACAATGCCCAAGTGATCAACCTGAGCCTGTCCGGGCCGCAGGACCGCCTGTTGCAGCAGCTGGTCGGCGTGGCGCAGGCGCGCGGCATCCGCGTGGTCGGCGCGATCGATCCGGCGCGTGGCGATGGCGGCTTTCCAGCCAACAGTCCCGGAGTGTTTGCCGTCGCTGCCGACGATGCGCCGCGCCATGGCGGCCAATGCCTGCTGGCGCCGGGACGCGACGTGCCGACCACCATGCCCGGCGCGCGCTGGGGCATGGTGTCCGGCTCCTCCTACGCGGCCGCGCATGTCAGCGGCATGCTCGCCCTGATCGGCGAACTCAAGCCGCAGCTAAGCGGCGAGCGCCTGCACGAGGGCATCGTGCGCAATAGCGGTCCCGCACCGTTGACGGGGATAGATCTTTGCGCCACCATCATGCGCATTACCGGTAAATGTTCCTGCGCATGCCCCAACCCTCCCTCCGACAACCTCGCACGTTCGCCCTGACCGGGCTGGCCTGCATCCTTGCAGCGAGTGCGCAGGCACAGGTGAGCGGCAGCGCCGGCATCGTATCGGACTATATGTACCGCGGCATCTCCTTAAGTTCCGGCAAGCCGGCGGCGCGGCTCTCGCTCGATGTCGATGGCGCCAATGGCTGGTTCGCCGGTGGCCAGGTGGTCAGCGGCCAACTGGCGCCGCAATCGCACCGCACAGCCCAGTGGCTGGGATATGGCGGCTATGCGCAGCGCCTGCCGTCCGGCCTGTCATGGGAAGCCGGCATGTCGGCCTACGCCTTCCACGGCGCGCCGGACTGGAATTTCCGCGAAGTGTTCGCCGGCCTGGCATTCGAAAACTACTCGGCGCGACTGCATTATTCGCCCGACTATCTCGGCTTCCGCGAGCGGACGGTATATGCTGAACTCAATGGCGGCGGCGCGCTGGGCTCCAGCTGGCGCTATTTCTGGCGCGGCGGCTACCTGTCGGCCCCGGGCAATGCAGCCAGCAACCGCGCGGAAGGACGCATGGGCGTCGGCACGTCAGTGGAGGGCTGGCAGATGCAGCTCTCGCTGGATGCGGCCCGCCTGCGCCGCCAGGGAACCGGCGCCGGCTACGGCAGCACCGCCAGCGCACCGTCCAGCAAGGTGCGCAGCAAAGTGGTGCTAGGCCTGGCGCGAGGCTTCTGAAATTTTGATCCAGGTCATTCCGTGCGCCGGTGCTATCGCATAGGCTGGGCGAAAGGAGTGACACATGGGATATGCATTGCGGGCCAGGCGGCTCGGCATCGACACTTACCAGCAGCCGGTAGCCTACATGCGGCGCGATTGCAAGGTCTGCCTGGCGGAAGGCTTTGAAGCGCAAGCGCGCATCGAGCTGCAATGCGGCACGCAGGTCGTCGCCGCCACGCTGAACGTGGTTGACGGCGGCTTGCTGGACGAGCAGGACATCGGCCTGTCCGAGGCGGCCTGGGAAGCGCTGGCTGCGGCGCCGGGTGCGCCGGTCAGCGTGCGCCACCCGGCGCCGCTGGCATCGTTCGCGGCGGTGCGCGGCAAGATCCACGGCCGGCCGCTGGACGACGCAGCGGCCCAGGCCATCATTGCCGATATCGCCGGCGGGCGCTATCCGGACATCCACCTCTCCAGCTTCATCACCGCCTGTTCCGGCAACCGCCTCGACCTGGCGGAAACCATCGCCCTGACGCGCGCCATGGCGGCGGCGGGCGAGCGCATGCACTGGCCGTCGCAAGTGGTGGTGGACAAGCATTGCGTCGGCGGCCTGCCGGGCAACCGCACCACGCTGCTGGTGGTGCCGATCGTCGCCGCTTGCGGCATGACCATGCCCAAGACTTCCTCGCGCGCCATCACTTCGCCAGCCGGCACGGCCGACACCATGGAAACCCTGGCGCCGGTGGCGATCGGCATCGACGCCATGCGCCGCGTGGTGCAGCAGGAAGGCGGCTGCATCGTCTGGGGCGGCAGCGTGACACTGAGCCCGGCCGACGATGTCCTGATCCGCGTCGAACGCCCGCTGGAACTCGATAGCGATGGCTTGCTGGTCGCCTCCGTGCTGTCGAAGAAGCTGGCGGCCGGCGCCAGCCATGTGCTGATCGACATCCCGGTCGGACGCACGGCCAAGGTGCGCTCCGGGCAGGCCGCGTGCCAGCTCGCCGAGCGCCTGGAGGGGGCGGGGCGGGCGCTGGGCCTGGCCGTGAAGTGCGTCATCAGCGACGGCAGCCAGCCGGTCGGCGTCGGCATCGGCCCGGCGCTGGAAGCGATGGACGTGCTGGCGGTGCTGCAAGGTGCGTCCGATGCGCCGCAGGACTTGCGCCAGCGCGCGCTGGCGCTGGCCGCAGGCGTGCTGGAACTGGGCGGCCGCGCCGCCCCCGGCGAAGGCATGACGCTGGCCGCGCAGACGCTCGATAGCGGCGCCGCCTGGGCCAAGTTCCAGGCCATCTGCGTGGCCCAGGGCGGCCTGCGCCAGCCGCCTGTCGCGGCCTGCACCCATGTGCTGGAAGCGCGCCATGCCGGCCGCGTGGTCGCCATCGACAACCGCAAGCTGGCCACCTTGGCCAAGCTGGCCGGCGCGCCGCGCGCCGCCGCTGCTGGCGTGCGATTCTTTTCGCCGTTGGGCGGCAGGCTCGAAGTAGGGCAGCCGATCCTGGCGATCCATGCCGACACGCCGGGCGAGCTGGCCTACGCGCTGGAATACGCCGAAGCGCAAAGCAACCTGGTCACCGTGGAGGATGCGTGAGCAAGATCCTCGTGATCCAGGGGCACCCCGATCCCGCAGGAGGGCACCTGTGCCACGCGCTGGCCGAAGCCTACGTCGATGGCGCGCGCACGGCCGGCCACGAGGTGCAGGTCGTTACGCCCGCAACGCTGGCGTTTCCCATGCTGGCCAACGCGCATGAATGGGAAGAAGGCGAGGTGCCGCCGGCCTTGGCGCCGATGCAGCGCGCCATCGAGGATGCGCTGCATATCGTCATCTTTTATCCGCTCTGGCTGGGCGACATGCCGGCCAGCCTGAAGGCATTCCTGGAGCAGGTGGCGCGGCCCGGCTTCGCGCTGGCGCGGGAAGCCAAGAATCCGCTGCAAGCGGGGCTGCTGGCCGGCCGCAGCGCACGCGTGGTGGTGACGATGGGCATGCCGGCCCTGTTCTATCGCTGGTACTTCGGCGCCCACAGCCTGAAATCGCTGGAACGCAATATCCTGAACTTCGTCGGTATCAAGCCGGTGCGCAAGACGCTGGTTGGCGGCGCCGGAAAGATGGATGCCGGGGCTGTGGCGGCATGGCGCCAGCGCATGCGGGTACTGGGCGCCAAGGGAATCTGAAGTTAGCGGCGCGGGGTATCGCTGCGCGCCATGATGGCGCGGTTCAGGCGCTCCATCGTGTCGGCCGGCACGTCGCGGCTGCAGACGATGTAGCGCTTCAGGCCGGGCGGCATGTCGGCGAAATCGATCAGCACCAGCGACTGCAATTCCGGGAATTTGAGGCGCAGGTAGTTCCAGTCCTCGCGGTCCACGAACAGGTAGTCGGCGCGGCCGAAGGCCACCATGCGGAACATGGCCGATGTTTCCACCGTGCGGCGCATGATGCGGTTCTGGCTGGTGTTGATCAGGGCATCCAGTTCCGGGCCGTAGGAGACACCGTCGATTACGGCCAGCGTCAGCGACTTGTCCGATAGCAGGGATTTCAGGCTGGGGTGCGACCGGATGCGGGCCGCCACCGCCGGCACCGCCAGCACGGCGTGCGGCAGGTCCGCGTGCACCGGAACCGAATACTGCGCCACGGCCTCGCGCTCGGGCAGGCGGTACCAGCTGATCGAGCAGTAGTTCGGCATGCCGTGGTTGAAATTGGCCCAGATGCGTTTTTGCGGCTCGTTGACGAAGACCGCCGGCACGCCGGCGGCGGCGAATACCTGCCTGGCGCGTTCCAGCATGAAGCCTTTCGCGACCTTGCTTTCGTCAAAATAATAGTAGGGCGGCTTTTCGCGCCAGGCCACGGTCAGCGGCGCTTCCGCCTCCGCTCCTGCCGCGCCGGCTGTCGCCAGCAACCCGATGAAATATTTCTGCCACATGCTGCCATTATAATAGGGGGCAACAGCAGAAAGGAGTCGCACGATGTTCAGCCGTCCCCACGTAGCACCCCGCATGTTTGACGATCCATCCGCAGCACTGGCCCAGGTCCGGGCGATTTACGACGACAGTATCCGCTTCCTGCGCGAATCCCTGCAGCGCTTTGTCGAGGGCGAAACCCCCACCGAGCGCGTGCGCGCCTGCTACCCATATGTGCGGGTACAGACGGAAACCGTGGCGCGCGCCGATTCGCGCCTGTCGTACGGCTTTGTCGCAGGCCCGGGCGCCTTCGAGACCACGCTGACGCGCCCCGACCTGTTTGAAGGCTATTACACCGAACAATTCCGCCTGCTGTTGAAGAATCACGGCCAGCAGCAAATGCAGATCGAAGTGGGCCTGAGCGCCCAGCCGATCCCGATCCACTTCTCCTTTGCCGAGCATGACCACATCGAGGGCAGCCTGAGCGCCGAGCGGCGCCTGCTGATGCGCGACGTGTTCGACCTGCCCAACCTGGCTGCCATGGACGACGGCATTGCCAACGGCACGTTCGAAGCGGCGCCGGGCGAGGCGCAGCCGCTGTCGCTGTTTACCGCGCCGCGCGTCGATTATTCGCTGCAGCGGCTGCGCCATTACACCGGCACTTCGCCCGAGCATTTCCAGAACTTCGTCATGTTCACGAACTACCAGTTCTACATCGACGAATTCGTGCGCCTGGGCCATGAGCTGATGGCCAGTCCGGACAGCGACGGCTACGTGGCTTTCGTCGAGCCGGGCAATATCGTCACGCGCCGCGTCGGCCACGCCATGCAGCCGGGCGACGACCTGGGCGCGGCGCCGCCGCGCCTGCCGCAGATGCCGGGCTACCACCTGGTGCGCGCCGACGGCAGCGGCATCAGCATGGTCAATATCGGCGTCGGCCCGGCCAACGCCAAGACTGCGACCGACCACATTGCGGTGCTGCGCCCGCACGCCTGGCTGATGCTGGGCCACTGCGCCGGTCTGCGCAACACGCAGCAACTGGGCGACTACGTGCTGGCCCACGGCTACGTGCGCGAAGACCATGTGCTGGACGAGGACTTGCCGCTGTGGGTGCCGATTCCGGCCCTGGCCGAAGTGCAGGTGGCGATCGAGTCGGCGGTGGCCGAAGTGACGCAGCTGGGCGGCCATGACCTGAAGCGTGTGCTGCGGACTGGCACCGTGGCCAGCACCGATAACCGCAACTGGGAGCTGCTGCCGCAGCGCACGCCGGAGCGCCGCTTCAGCCAGAGCCGCGCCGTGGCGCTGGACATGGAAAGCGCAACCATCGCCGCCAACGGCTTCCGCTTCCGCGTCCCCTACGGCACGCTGCTGTGCGTCAGCGACAAGCCCCTGCACGGCGAAATCAAGCTGCCCGGCATGGCCAACCAGTTCTACCGCGACCGCGTCGACCAGCACCTGCGCATCGGCATCCGCGCGCTGGAACTGCTGCGCGGCCTCGGCTCGGACAAGCTGCACAGCCGCAAGCTGCGCAGCTTCGCCGAGGTGGCCTTCCAGTAAGGCTTAGCGCTGCTTCAGCCACGCTTCGTAGCTGACGGCGCCGAGGCGGGGCCTTGCATCGGCGGCAGGCACCAGGCTGCCATGATCGAGGACTGAGCCGAAGTAGGGCGCCTGCGGGTCGGTCACGATCGGCCGCGTTTCGCCGGCCGCCGCCAGCGCGCGGCGCACGATCTGCTCCAGCGGGTAGGCTTGCGGGCCCGCCAGTTCGCTGGTGCCGTTCAGCGGCGCGGCCAGCGCCACATCGGCCAGCGCCTGCGCCACGTCGTCGGCCGCCACTGGCTGGATCAGGGCCGGCGACAGGCGGATGGTCCCTTCCACTGCCGACGACTGGCCGATGGCGGCCAGGAATTCCATGAATTGCGTGGCACGCAGGATGGTGTAGGGAACGCCGTTTTGCTTGATCAGTTCCTCCTGCGCCACCTTGGCGGCGAAGTAGCCGTTCTCCGGCAAGCGGTCGGTGCCCACGATCGACAGCGCCACGTGATGGCGCACGCCAGCCTCTTTCTCCGCTTTGCCCAGGTTGTGGCTGGATTTCCGGAAGAAGTCCAGCACGTCGTCCGGTGCGAACGACGGCGAGTTAGCCACGTCGACCACGACTTCGGCGCCGGCCAGCGCGGCGGCCAGGCCGTCGCCGGTAACGGCGTTGACGCCGGTACCCGGTGATGCCGCCAGCACTGCATGGCCTTTTGCCTGCAGCAGCTTGACCAGTTTGCCGCCTATCAGGCCGGTGCCGCCAATGACTACGATTTTCATGGTTTTTCTCCTTTGGGTTGCTGTCGCGTTGACAGACCATCTTAGGACGGCGAGAATCGGCAGGAATGACGAATACCCCTTATTTCCTGCCAAATATGGAGGGCGACCGCCTGGTGCTGTTCCTGGCCTATGAAGAGGTGGGCCTGCTGGACTTGAGCGGCCCCCAGACCGTGTTCTGGGCCGCCGACAAACGCATGCGCGAACGCGGCTTGCCAGGCTATGCGCGCTGGGTCGCCAGCCTGGCCGGCGGCATGGTGCGCAGCGCCGAAGGCATGGCCCTGGCGACCGAACCGCTGTCTTGCTTCCTGCTGCAGGAGATCGACACGATCATCGTTCCCGGTTCGCCGGAGATGCCGCGCGTGCAATCGTTGTTGAGGGAGCTGAGCGACTGGCTAGCGGGTGCCGCAAGCCGCGCGCGGCGCACGGCATCGGTCTGCAGCGGCACCTTCCTGCTGGCGCAGGCCGGCCTTTTGAACGGCAAGCGGGCCGCTACGCACTGGGCGATGTGCGACCTGCTGCAGGAGCGCTTTCCGGCCGTCGACATCGATCGCGACTCGCTGTTCGTGCGGCAGGAGGCGGTATGGACGTCGGCCGGCGTCACAGCCGGCATAGACCTTGCCCTGGCGCTGGTGGAGGCCGATTGCGGGCGCGAGGTGGCGATGCAGGTGGCGCGCGAACTGGTGGTTTTCCTCAAGCGCCCCGGCGGCCAGGCGCAGTTCAGCGAACTGCTGCTGGCGCAGGAGGCCGGCGGCGATACCTTCGAACGCCTGCACCTGTGGATCATGGAAAACCTGACGCTGGAGCTGCCCGTCGAAGTGCTGGCCGGCCAGGTGAATATGAGCCCGCGCAACTTCGCGCGGGTGTACAAGGAGAAGACCGGCCGCACGCCGGCCAAGGGCGTCGAGGCACTCAGGCTTGAGGCTGCGCGGCGCATGCTGGAGGCATCGCAACGCACGGTCGAACAGGTGGCGCGCCTGTGCGGGTTTGGCAATGAAGAACGGCTGCGCACCGTCTTCCAGCGCAAGCTGGGCGTTTCTCCCAGCGATTACCGCAAGCGCTTTGCGCCTTCCGCTATGCGGCGCACCAGGTAAAGGCCGATGATGTCGACCAGCGCATGGGCGATCATCACGGCCAGCAAGCCGATGTAGTCGAAGGCGAAGCCGAGCAGCACGCCCATGCCGAATACGCCGCTGGCCTGCCACAGGGCGGCGCGGTCGAAGCGGCGGAAGTCGTAGGCGCCGGCGTGCACCAGCAGGAACAGCAGGCTGGCGCCCCAGACGCCTGCCAGCGGCTGCAGCGCGGCGCGGAACAGCAGTTCTTCCGAAACCCCGGCGGCAAGCGAAATCCACAGGGGATTCCAGCCGCTGAGGTCCAGCCTTGTATAGCTGGCGGCGGTGCGCTGCACCGCTTCGGCATGGGGCTTGCGCAATGTGGTCAGGGCCGACATGCCGCCGGCGGCCAGCCCCAGCGCGATGCCGGCCAGCGCTTGCTGCCACCATGGCCAGCCGCCCAGCAGCAGTGCGGCAAGCGGCTGGCGCCGGAAGAGGAGGATGGCAAGGGCGATGCCGGCCAGCGCGGCGCAACTCAGTAGCTGCGTGCGCAGGGGGATTTTCAGATCATGCTTTCGAAGATGATCTTCCACTCGCTGCCTTCACGCGCCCAGTATTGGCGCTTGCGCTGGGTGGAGCGGTTCTTGCCGATCTTCGATTCGAGGGTGAAGGTGCTGACCAGCATATCGTCGCGGCTCGGGTAGCGGAAGATGGTGACTTCGCTGAGGGACACGCTGAGGCCATTCACGCTGGCCAGCGGGCGCATGTCTTTTTCGTACCAGGTCTTCAGGTCTTCGCCATTGGCCGACTTGAACTTGCCCGAATAATTCTTCAACAGCCGCTTGCTGTCGGCGCTGACCAGGTCGGCGCGCCAGGATTCGACCAGGCGGTTCGCGGTAAAACGCTCGTTATCCCATTTGGCCTTGCTGATGAACTCCTGGTGGTCGGCGATCACTACCGGCGTCCTGCCGATATCGACGGTGTTTTCAAGCTTGCGCAAATCGTCGTTGGTCAGCACCACGCAGCCGTCGGAAGCGAGGGGCGGGCGGCTGTAATTGTCGGCCGGCGTGCCGTGCAGGAAAATGCCGCCGCCGCTGCGGCCATTCAGGCGGTCCCATTCGTTGGGGTAGTTGATGCGCAGCGCGCTGGCGCCGTAGAAGTCGGGCAGCTTGGGGCCCGCTACGCGGCCGGTGATGTAGTAGACGCCGAGCGGGGTTTTCTGGTCGCCTTCGCGGAACTTGTCGACCCCCAGCTTGCCTTGGCTGATGTAGTAGTCGGTGACCAGTTTCAGTTCGCCGTTGTTGTTCTGGTAGACGTACAGGCGCGATTGCGTGGCGTCGACCACCAGCACATGGCGCATGTCGGCGCGCAGCTGCAGCACGGAGCGCGGCGCCAGTTCGGGACCGGGGCGCGCCACCAGGGTTTGCAGGCGCACGCGCGCTTCGTCGCGCAAGTCTTTCAGCTTGTCGGCCGGGCCGCTGGCGCCGGCGCCGAGCTGGGCCACCGGCTTGGTGTGCATCAGCAGCAGGTCGCCGCGAATCAGGTGGCCGACGCGGAAATTCGGGTAAGCCTGCACCAGTGCGTCGGCCTTGGCCATCGCCTCCTGGAGCTGGCTGGCGCGCAGATTCTTGTAAATCTCAAGCAGCATGATTTCGGCATCCTGCCGGGCGCGCGGGGCTTCGGCTGGATGGATGGACTTGGCCATGCCGGTGCCGGCTGGCGCCAGCACGGCGCATGCTGCCAACAGCGCGGCAGCGGCGCTGGCACTTGCTCGCTTCGACATCTCCATCAGCCCCCCGACTGCTCTTGCCTGATCAGCCAATTCTTGCCTTGCTTTTCCAGCACCAGTGTCTTGCGGCCCGTGGTGCTGAGGCGATCCGACACATATTTCTGTCGGAATTTCACGGTCGCCGTATTGCCGTTGACCGTCACTTGCGGTGCCTCGACGCTTACCTTGATGTGGCCTTTGCCCTCGATGCGGGCGGTACGGTCGGCTTCCCAGGCTTTGCGGTTCTGGCCCTTCGGCGTCTGGAAATTGCTGCCGTAAGCATTCAGGTAGGCTTTCATGTCTTGCGCGCTCCAGGCTTTGGCCCAGCTATCGACAGCCTTGATGACATCGGCGCCATCGGCGTCTTCCTTCTGTACCTGCTCAGCCTTCGGAGCAGCTTTTGCCAATTGTACCGCCGGGGCGGGAGCTGGTGCGGAAGCTGCAGCCGGCGCGGCGGACGGGGCGCTTGCCACGGGCTTGGCCTGCGCCACGACCGGGACCGGCGCCGCGGCAGGCGCCGCCGCCTTGACAGGCGCGGGCGCCGGCGCCGCAGCGATTGCAGCCAGCGGCGAGGCAGCTTCTCCGCCTTTCGGCGTCAAGGTGTGCACCATTGCCAGCTTGGCCTTCTGCGGCGGCTGCTGGTTCGGATCGGCCAGCTGCATGGCCTTGTCGTAAGACTGGCTGGCCAGCTTGGCATAGACATCGCCCAAGTTTTCGTGGGCGGTGGCATAAGCCGGATTGGTACGAATCGCGCGTTCCAGTGCAACGCGGGCCTTATCGTAATTGCCGCCCGACGCGTGCAGCACGGCCAGGTTGTTATAAGGCTCCGGTAATTCGGGATAATCTTCCGTCAGCTTTTGGAAAACATTAATTGCATCGGCTGTTTTGCCCTGTTCGGACAAAATCATCCCTTTAATAAATCGCAATTGCGCATCTTTTGGCCGTTGCGATAACGCAACATCAACCTTCGCCAAGGCGGCTGGCAGCTGTCCGCTGCGCATCATTTTATTGATTTCTGCGACCTCATCGGCCTGCGCGGAAAAGCACGCGATTAATAGCGCGGCCCCTAGCGCAAGGGCTGTACGAGAGGAAATTTGCGATGCCTGCATTTATTCATTTTGCCGACGGGAAATAAAGAACCATTTTATCAAAACTCAGGGGGCTGAATATACTTAGAAGATGGAACTAAGTATTACGCAGGAGGACGCGGGGCATACGGCGGAGGGTCTGCCGCTGTTCATTTTTGCGCTCTGCAACCGCCACGGAATGGAAGCCAGGATCAGTACCCTGGGCGGTGCAATTGCCAAGCTGCAAGCACCCGACCGGCGTGGCCGGCTCGCCAACGTCATCCATGGCGCGGCGCCCGATTGCGGCATCCACCTGCTGCCGGCGCCGGGGCGCGCCTTGCACCGGGTGCCCTGGCACGCCATGCCGCTGGTGGAAGATGCCAGCGTCGGCCTGCGCCTGGCCAGTCCAGGCCCGCAAGCGGTGCTGGCGACCTATCTGCTGGATGAGGCGAACGGCCTGACGCTGCATTGCCAGGCGCCGGCGGCCCCTTCGGCCACCATCTGCCTGCGCATCGCCTTGAATATGGCCGGCGAGGGCGGCGTCCTCGGCCAGCAGCTGGTGGTAGGCGCAACGCGCGTCGTGCCGGCCGGTGAACACGAGCGCGACGTGGCCGGCACGCCATGGGATTGCCGTTCGCCGCGCCCGCTGGCCGAATTGCCAGGGCAGGCGCGCTACCTCCTGGACAAGCACGGAAACGGCGAGGCCGCGCTGCGCCTGCTCGACCCTGCCATGGGCCGCGTGCTCGAACTCGCCACCGATGCCGCCAGCTTGCGGCTGGGCTGCGGCGACCCGCCCGTCTTTCTGTGGCTGGAGCCCATCATGGCGGCAGCCGGCGGTCAACTGGTCCTGCGCTTCACTGCCCAGCCTTAGGCCCCCGCAGGGCTTGTGGTAACAACAATGTTAATATCTGGACTCCCCCATTACCGAGCCCAGCCCAATGAGTATCGTGTTTTCCAGCCTGAACCACGCGCAGCGCGTGCCCCTCGCTGCCGAAATCCACTCGCGCCCCTTCCTGAAACTGGATGCGCCGACCCTGCTCTCCCATTTCGCCATCATGGGCGAGGAGGAACAGCAAGAGTTGCTGGCAGGGCTGTGCGGACATTTCGGCGTGGCGGCGCCGGCCGCAGGCGGCAAGTACTTTACCCATGATTTCGGCCGTTTCCGCCTGAAGTGGGAGCTGCACACCGAATTCGCCACCTTCACCTTCGCCGAAACAGTGGCCAGCATGCCGCTGCCGGAAGAGGCCTTCAGCAACATGCCTTCGCGCCATCTGCCGGAGCAGTGGCTGCTGCAGCTGCAGGGCAGGGTGCTGGTGGCTGCGCATGTGCTGCTTGGGCGGCCGGGCGGCATGCAGCACGCCTTCGCGGAGAGCCTGCAACGCCTGTTCCAGGGCGCCCCGCTGGCGGGCAGCCAGGTGATGAACGGCGGCGAGATGTGGACCGACTTCGCCATCCATGCGGATGGCTTCAGCCGCTTCGTGATCTGCGACGCCGGCATGCACGAACAGCAGTCGGGCCGCCTGGTGCAGCGCGTGCTCGAAATCGAAACCTATCGCATGATGGCCCTGCTTGGCCTGCCGGTCGCGCAAAACGCCACGCCGGAGCTGAACCAGGTGGAGGCCGAGCTGGCTACCCTGGCCGGCGCCCTGGTGGAAGCCGACGGCAAGGTCGACGACGGCTCCACCGAACAGGCGCTGCTCGATCGCATCACCCACCTGGCGGCGCGGATCGAAAAGGTCTCGGCCGACACCAGCTACCGCTTCGCCGCGGCCAAGGCTTATTTCGGCCTGGTCAATGCGCGCATCGACGAATTGCGCGAACTGCGCATCGAGGGCACGCCAACGGTGGAGGAGTTCATGGAGCGCCGCCTGGCGCCCGCCATGAAGACTTGCGAGGCCGTCGCCGCGCGCCAGCAGGCGCTGGCCGGCCGTATCGCCAACTGCAACGACCTGCTGCGCACCCGCGTTGGCATCGTGCAGGAAGCGCAGAACCGCAAGATCCTGCAGTCGATGAATACGCGCGCGGCGCAGCAGCTGCGCCTGCAGCAGGCCGTGGAAGGACTGTCCGTGGCGGCGATCTCATACTATGTGGTGGGCCTGATCGGCTATAGCGCCAAGGGCGCCAAGGTGCTGGGTGTCGGCGTCAATCCCGAGCTGCTGATGGGCATCATGGTGCCGGTGGTGGCGGTCGGCATGTGGCTCGGCCTGCGCAGCATGCACAAGCGCCTGCACCACGCATGATGCACCTTGCTCGTCGCTTCGCCTGGCTGGCGGTGGGCGCGGCTTTGGCCGCCTGTGCACCGGCCACGCGACTTGCACCCGCTTCGACGGCATCGCCGGTGGGCGCGCTGCGCTTCATCGGCGAGCAGCGGGTTGCACACCAAGCCATGTTCCAGGACACCATGCTGGGCGGTTTCTCCGGGCTCGATTACGATGCGGCGCGCGGCCGCTGGGTGGTCGAAAGCGATGACCGCTGCACCCACAACCCCGCGCGCTATTACGAAGCGGAGCTCGATTTTGACGCCAGTGCGTTCCGTGCTGTGCGCTTCAGCGGCCTGCATTATTTCCTGAACGCCGACGGCAAGGACTTTACCGCTACTGCCACCGCCTGCACGCGCGCCGACGTGGAATCGATCCGCATCGACCCGCTGGACGGAAGCATGTGGTATTCCAGCGAAGGCGACCGCCGCTATGGCCTCGATCCCTTCATCCGCCATGCCACGCGCGATGGCGCGCTGCTGGCCGAATTGCCCTTGCCGGAAAACTTCCGCGTGCATCAGGGCGAAGAGCGCGGTTCGCGCTACAACGCCACCTTCGAAGGACTGGCTTTCGCGCCGGATGGCCGCAGCCTGTGGGCTTCCATCGAATGGCCGCTGTACGAAGACGGCCCGATCGCGACCCCGCAGCACGGCGCGGTGCTGCGCATGACGCAGTTCCAGCGCGATGGACAGGTGCTGCGCCAGTTCGCTTATCCGCTGGATGCGATTCCCGCCGCACCGGGATCGGGCAAGGAAGCCGAAAACGGCGTCTCCGAGATTCTCGCGCTGCCAGATGGCGAACTGCTGGTGCTGGAGCGCGCCACGGTGCAGGATGCCGCCGGCGCATACATCAACTACGTCCGCCTGTATGCCACCGATGCGCGCGGCGCCAGCGATGTGAAAGCGCTGCCGGGCCTGGCGGGCGCGCAATACACGCCGGCGCGCAAACGCCTGGTGCATGATTTCAGCAAGCAGCCCATGCCGCGAGCCTACAACCTGGAGGCGATGTCCTTTGGCCCGCGCCTGCCGAACGGCCACGCCACCCTGGTGTTCGCCAGCGACGACAACTTTGGCAAGGGCCAGGTTACCCAGTTCCTGCTGTTTGAAGTGCTGCCCTGAGTATTATTCCGCTGGGTGGAATGGTTAATTGCTGCCGGCGGTGATTCCCATCATCGCCGACATGGATCAGACTCTCATCATTACTTGAAAGGAGATCCCATGAAGCTGTACTACCACCCAATTTCCGGCCACGCCCACCGCGCCCACCTATTCCTGTCCCTGCTAGGCCTGGACTTTGAGCTGGTCGAAGTCGACCTGCTGAAGGCCGAGCAGAAAACCGAAGCCTTCCTCAAGCTCAATCCCTTCGGCCAGGTGCCGGTACTGGAAGACGACGGCGTGGTGATCGCCGACTCCAACGCCATCCTGGTCTACCTCGCCACGCGCTATGGCGATGCCAGCTGGCTGCCGCGAGACCCGGCCGGCGCGGCTGCCGTGCAGCGCTGGCTGTCGGTCGCCGCCGGCGAAATTGCCAGCGGGCCCGCCACCGCGCGCATCATCAACCTGTTCAGGAAACCGGTCGATCCGGCCGACGCCATCGCCCGCGCCCACCGCATCCTCGCCCTGGTCGAGGCCAGCCTGGCCGGCAAGGAATGGATCGCGGCCGGCTGGCCGACCATCGCCGACATCGCCCTGTACAGCTATATCGCACGCGCACCGGAGGGCAATGTCGACCTCTCGGGCTACGCCAATGTCGGCGCCTGGCTGGCACGCGTCGAAAGCCTGCCACGCTTCCAGCCCTTCATCAAATCAGCGGTCGGGCTGGCAGCATGAACGGGCCCTGGCATGCCGGCGAAATCGCGCTGCAGGCCACGCTCGGCGCGGTGGAACGCATGGACGAGATCGGCCGCAAGGTGATCCGCGACTACATGCCGGACCAGCACCGCGACTTTTTCGCGCAGTTGCCGTTCGCCGTGTTCGGCAATGTCGATGCGGAAGGTCGGCCGTGGGCCACGCTGCGTGCCGGGGAAGAGGGTTTCATGCATTCGCCGGACCCGCAGCATCTGCAGTTGCTGCTGCCCGCGCAGCTCGACGATCCGGCGCAGGCCGGCCTGCGCGACGGTGCTGCAGTGGGCATGCTCGGCATCGAACTGCATACGCGGCGACGCAACCGCCTGAATGGCCGCCTGCGCGCGCTGGGTGGCGAACAGTTCGAGATCGCGGTCGCCGAATCGTTCGGCAACTGCCCGAAGTACATCCATCAGCGCGATTATCGCTTCGAGCGCGCGCCAGGCGAGCCATCGGGACTGCCGCCGCGCCGCCTGCCGCAGCTCGATGCGCTGGCGCGCGACCTGATCGGCCGCTCGGGAACTTTTTTTGTCGGAACGTATTCCGGCGAAGGCGAGGAAATGCGGGTCGACGTCTCGCATCGCGGCGGTCCGCCCGGGTTTGTCCAGATCAGTAGCACAGGAAGCTTGCTGGTGCCAGACTATGAAGGGAACCGCTTCTTTGCGACTCTCGGTAACATACTGCTGAATGGCCGTGCCGGGCTGGTGTTCCCGGACTTTGAAAGCGGCGGTTTGTTGCAGATGAGCGGAACCGCGCGCGTTGTCGTGGACGGAACGGAAAGGCACTGGGAATTCCAGCCGCAACAGATTGTGTGGCGGGAAGATGCATTGCCGCTCAGATGGGCGCTGCTAGCAAAATAGTTCTGCTACCATCGATTGCATGGATAGGGTTTCCCTCGCTTCGCCGGGAAGGACCAGGCTGGATGCATTCACTGCGGTGTATGAGCACAGCCCCAACTTGGCTTTCATGATGGATGCCGATGGCACTTTGCTTGCCGCAAACGCCCATGCGCGACGGTTGGCGGAGGAACTCGGCGCCGGAGAGAAGGCGTTCGGCCTGTTCCGGAGCTGGGCCGCCGCCGAACTGCGCGACGACGCCATCCCCGAGGCCAAGCTGCGCGGCGTCTGGCGCGGCGAACTGGCCCTGTGCGAGAAAGACGGCGACGGCACGCCGGTCTCGCTGGCGCTGGAATACTACGCAGGCCACGGCGCCCAGCCCGAATGCTTCCGCTGCCTCGTCACGCCGCTGCCCGAGGCCGACTCCTATGGCTCGCGGCTGCGCTTCAAGCGTCTGTTCGACCACCACCCGCACCCGATGTGGGTGTACGACGTCAGCACGCTGCGCTTCCTGGTGGTCAACCGCGCGGCTGTGTCAATCTACGGCTACAGCGAAGAAGAATTCCTCGAGATGACGATCGAGGATATTCGTCCCGATCACGAACTGGCGCGCCTGCACAACGACCTGGAAACCTCGCCGCGGGCGGCGGCGCAGCAATCCGGCGCCTGGACCCACCGCTGCAAGGACGGCCGCCTGATCCAGGTGGAGATTTCCTCGCATCCCTTGCTGATGGCTGGCCACAAGGCGCGCTTCGTCTTCGCCCACGACGTGACGCGGCGCCTGCGCATCGAGAAAGCCCTGCACGAATCGCAGGAGATGACGCAGCTGGTGGTTGACCACATTCCGCACCAGATCTTCTGGAAGGACATGGACTTGCGGTACCGCGGCTGCAACGACGTGTTCCTGCGCGCGGCCGGCCTGTCCTCGCAGGAGGAGGTGGTTGGCAAGAGCGATTTCGACTTCCCCTGGTCGCACAACGCGGAGCGCATCCGCGCCGACGACGCGAAGATCATCCACAGCGGCGTGCCGCAGCTGAATCGCGAAGACCACCTGCTGTTCGCCGACGGCAGCGTGCACTGGTTCCTGATCAACAAGCTGCCGCTGCACGACCAGGCCGGCCGCACCATCGGCCTGCTTGGCACCATCGAGGACGTGTCCGAGCGCAAGCAGGTCGAGCTGATGCTGCAGCTACATAACCGCGCGCTGGAATCGAGCGTCAACGCTATTGCTATCACGGCCATCGACGACGGCAGCGACACCATCAACTATGCCAACCGGGCGCTGGCCGAGCTGACCGGCCACGCAGCCGGCGAACTGGCCGGTCGTAGCCTGGAAGAGCTGCTGGCCAGCGACGACGATGCCGCTGCCCGCACGGCCTTGCACGAAGCCGTGCAAGGACAAAGCGACGTCCAGCTCATGCTGCGCGGACGCCATCGGGACGGCCGCAGCTGGTGGGCCCAGTTGCACGTGGCGCCGGTCGGCGGCAGCGAAGGCCAGCACACGCACCGCGTCTGCGTGCTGACCGACATGACCTCGACCATGGACTACCAGGCGCAGCTCGAGCACCAGGCCAGCCACGACGCGCTGACCGGCCTGCCCAACCGCAACCTGTGCGGCGACCGGCTGGCGCAGGCGATCAGCTATGCGCAGCGCTATGGCCATACGGTGTGGGTGGCTTTCCTCGACCTGGATAACTTCAAGCTGGTCAACGACAACCTGGGCCACGATGCCGGCGATGAATTGCTGCGCACCGTGGCGGCCCGCCTGCGCGGCTGCGTGCGCGACACCGACACGGTGGCGCGCATGGGTGGCGACGAGTTCGTGCTGGTGCTGCTGGACGGGCATGAGGCGACGCCGTCGCAAGCCATGCTGCGCAAGATCCTCGACAGCATTTCGGCACCAATGCAGCTGGCAGGACAGGAGCGTACGGTGACCTGCAGCATGGGGGTCTCGCTCTACCCGGGCGACAGCACCGATCCGCAGCTGCTGATGCGCTATGCCGACATCGCCATGTACCGCGCCAAGGAAAGCGGCCGCAACCAGGTTCAGTTCTATGAGCCGGCCATGCACGCGCGCATCGTGGAACGGGCCGCCATCGAAAACGAATTGCGCGGCGCCCTGGCGCGCGGCGAGATGTTCCTGGTCTACCAGCCGAAGATGAACGTGGCCAGCGGCGAGATCTCCGGGGTCGAGGCGCTGCTGCGCTGGCGCCATCCGACCCTGGGCCTGGTTCCGCCGGGCCGCTTCATCGGGGTGGCGGAAGAGACGGGCCTGATCGTAGCGCTGGGACGCTGGGTGATCCACACCGCCTGCGCTCAGAACAAGGCCTGGCAGGATGCCGGCCTGCGGCCGCTGCGGGTGGCGGTGAATGTCTCGGCGCGCCAGTTCCGCGACAAGAACCTGGCCGACGAGGTGGTGCAAGCCTTGCGCAGTACCGGCCTGCAGGCGCAATACCTCGAGCTGGAACTGACCGAGAGCATGATGATGCAAAACGCGGACGAGGCGGTGGTGACGGTGCAGCGCCTGAAGAAAGTCGGCGTCGGCATATCGATCGACGATTTCGGTACCGGCTATTCCAGCCTGGCTTACCTCAAGCTGTTCCCCATCGATTACCTGAAGATCGACCAGTCCTTCGTGCGCGACATGCTGGGCGACCCCACGGTGGCCGCCATCGTACGCTCGGTCATTTCACTGGGCCACAGCCTGGATTTCCGCATCATTGCCGAAGGGGTGGAGACGGAAGGGCAACTGGCCTACCTGCAACGCTACAACTGCGACGAAGCCCAGGGCTTCCACCTCAGCCAGCCGATCATGCCGGAAGCCTTTGCCGCCTTGCTGAAGCAGGAGCAATCGCGCCAGCCGGCGCTGCGCCCGGCGGAACAGCGCAGGGGCACCTTGTTGCTGCTCGATGATGAACCGAACGTGTTGTCGTCCCTGATGCGCCTCTTGCGCCGCGACGGCTACCAGATCCTGGCAGCGCACAATGCGCAGGAAGCGTTTTCCATGCTGGCCACGCACGAGGTGCAGGTGGTGGTCAGCGACCAGCGTATGCCGGACATGAACGGCACCGAGTTCCTGAGCCGGGTGCGCAAGCTCTATCCGGGCACGGTGCGCATCATCCTGTCCGGCTATGCCGAACTGGAATCGGTGCTGGGCGCCATCAACCGCGGCGAGATCTACCGTTTCTACACCAAGCCATGGGATGACCAGGCGCTGCGCGACAATATCCGGGAGGCGTTCCGCTACCATGCCCTGATGCATGGCGGCGATGGCCATGCCCCGACCGGGACTTAGCTCGCCTGCCAGAGGCGCGAACGTTTCCCGTCTTTCAATAGGCGCCAAACGCTTTGGCGGCGAGGCCCGCGAGCGTGAGGATGACGGCGATGGTGGTTCCGATTCGCCAGCGCGTGCTGGCCCTGGCTTCGGCTCGGCTCTCGGCGAAGCCGCGTTCAATGCTAGATCTTATCTCGGAAAAATTCTTCTCGGACCAGATCCGTTGTTCGGCCAATTGCTGTTCGAAGCCATCTCGCAATGCGTCGATTCTGTCTCGCAATGCGTCGATTCTGTCCCGCATTTCATTGAGGCGGTCATGTTGCTTTTCGAATCCCAGCTCAATTTGATTGCGCAGTGCTACGTGCTCACTTTGCAGCAGTTCCAGAGCCCTCAACAGGTTTGCATTGCTTTCGCGAACGGTTTCCATCCCAGCTTCGAGTTTCGTGATTCTCGCCTCATAGTCAGTCATATAATACCTCCGCACAGATGCCCCAACTCTGTAGCAAACTGCCGCGCAGATGTTTGAGCTTGGACAGGGCTAGCTCAGAAAAGTTCCCAGTCGTGCACGAAGCACCCTCCCACCGCACTTTTTTGCTCCGTTTCGTTTGGAATTCTGGCAAGATTTAAGGCAACAGAATAACAATGGGGTTGCCGATGGCGAAGTTATGGCTGAAACGTCTTGTCCTCGCAATATTGGCGCTGCTGCTGGTGGTCGTACTGGGACTATGGTTCTTCCTGCGCGGCAGCCTGGCCCAGCTCGATGGCCGGCGTTCCGCAACGGGACTAAGCGGCAACGTCACAGTGACCCGCGACGCAAGGGGCGTTCCTTCCATCTCCGGCGGTGACCGGAACGACGTGGCCTATGCCACCGGCTTCGTGCATGCGCAGGACCGCTTCTTCCAGATGGACCTGCTGCGCCGCATGCCGGCCGGCGAGCTGTCCGAACTGTTTGGCGAGAAGGCCCTGGAGACCGACCGTATCAACCGCCTGCACCGATTCCGTGCCCGCGCCGCGCAAGCGATCGAACTCATGCCGGCGGCGGACCGCCAGCTGCTGGAGCGCTATACCGCAGGCGTGAACGATGGCCTGAATGCGCTTGGCAATCGTCCCTTTGAATATGGCCTGGTCGGCGTCGGCCCGCGTGCCTGGGCGCCGGAAGATTCCTTCCTGGTGGCCTGGGCCATGTATATCGACCTGCAAGTGACAGGCATCGGCCGCGAGTTCGCACGCGGCTGGCTGAAAGAGCATGCCAGCGCCGAGCAACTGGCCTTCCTGCTGCCGGCCAGCACGCAGTGGGATGCACCGCTGGACGCCGCCAGCCCGCCGCCACCGGATGCGCCGATCCCGGCCCGCGCGCCGGACTGGTGGGGCAAGGGCGTGGCCAGCGAGCCGGCCACCTTGGCCGCCGCTGCATTCGTCGACGGCGTCGGCAGCAATAACTGGGCGGTGTCGGGCAAGCGCAGCGCCAATGGCGGCGCCATCGTGTCCGACGACATGCACTTGGGGATCAAGCTGGCCAACACCTGGTACCGCCTGTTGCTGCACGTGCCGGGCCAGGACGGCAGCACGCGCCGCATTGTCGGCGTCAGCATTCCGGGCGTGCCGGCCGTAGTGGCGGGCAGCAATGGCAATGTGGCCTGGGGCTTCACCAACAGCTATGGCGATTATGTGGACCTGGTGGAAGTGGGGTCGGCCAAGGACCGTCCCGGCCAGGCGAAGCTGCCCGGCGGTTGGGAAACGCCGACGGAGCATGCCGAGACCATCCTGGTCAAAGGCCAGCCGGCCGTCACCCTCAAGGTGCGCGAGACTTCGCTGGGCCCCGTCATGCAGAGCGGCGGCCGCGAGTATGCCGTGCACTGGGTGGCGCACGACGTGAAGGCTGTCAACCTGGCGATCCGCCATATGGAGGAAGTGGACAGTGTGGCCGAAGCGCTGGCGCTGGCGCCGAAAGTCGGCATGCCGGCGCAGAACCTGGTGGCAGGCGACAGCGACGGCAATATCGGCTGGACCATCGTCGGCCCGCTGCCGCAGCGGCCCGCTACGCCGGTCGACGCCAGCTATCCGCTGTCGGCCAACGGCAGCACGCGCGGCTGGCAAGGCTTGCTGCCGGCGGCGGCGTATCCGTCGGTGCGCAATCCGCCCGGCGGCCAGCTGGTGACGGCGAACAGCCGCCAGTTGCTGGGCGCCGACTCGATCAAGCTGGGCGACGGCGGCTTCGACATGGGCGCCCGCGCCAGGCAGGCGCGCGACGCGCTGGCAGCCCTGGGCGACAAGGCCGACGAGAAGGGCGTCTACGGCGTGATGCTGGACGATCGCGCACTGTTCATTTCCCAATGGCGCGACCGCGCGCTGGCGGTGCTGGATGCGGAAGCGGTGAAGGGCAAGCCGCAGCGCGCCGAGCTGGCGCGCCTGTTGAAGGACAACTGGAATGGGCACGCCAGCGTCGATTCGGTGGCTTACCGCGCCAGCCGAGCCTTCATGTGGTCGCTCTACGAACTGCTGTATGGCGGCGCCAACATCGAGCTGGCCAAATTGAACAAGGATGCCAATATGCGCGCCGCCTCCAGCCGCTGGCCGGTGGTCATCGGACGCTTGCTGGATGAACAGCCCGGCGGCTGGCTGCCGCAAGGTCATGCCGACTGGAAGGCCCTGCAGCTGGCGGCGCTGGACCGCGCCATCGCGCACCTGACCTCCGGCGGCAAGCCGCTGGCTTCGGCCACCTGGGGCGCGCGCAATACGGCCACGATTGCGCACCCGATTGCAGGCGCGGTACCGATGCTGAAGAAGTGGCTCAGCGTGCCGCCCGACCAGCTGCCGGGCGACAGCAATATGCCGCGCGTGGCGGGTCCCGCTTTCGGCCAGTCCGAGCGCATGACAGTCTCGCCAGGCCACGAGGAGCAGGGCCTGTTCAATATGCCGGGCGGCCAGAGCGGCCACCCCTTGTCGCCGTTCTTCCTGGCCGGGCATGCCGACTGGGTGGCCGGCAAGGCCACGCCGCTGCTGCCCGGCCCTGCGGCTCACACGCTGGCGTTTACGAAGTAGCGACGTTCTGCTGCAGGAAGTCCACCGTGCGCCGCCAGGCCAGCTTGGCGGCCGCTTCATCGTAGCGCGGCGTGGTGTCGTTGTTGAAGCCATGCTCGACGCCAGGGTAGACGAAGTGCTCGTAGCGGGCGCCGGCTGCCTTCAGCGCAGCCTCGTAGCCCGGCCAGCCGGCCAGGATGCGCGTATCGTTGCCTGCATCGTGGACCAGCAAGGGCGCCTTGATCTTAGGCACATCGGCGGCCGGCGGCTGGGCGCCGTAGAACGGGACGGCTGCCGCCAGGTCCGGCACCATGGTGGCGAGGTAATTGGCCATGCCGCCGCCGTAGCAGAAGCCCACCACGCCGACCTTGCCATTTGCCGCCGGATGCGACTTCAAGACCTGCACGGCAGCGAGGAAGTCGGCGCGGGTCTTGGCCTGGTCCAGCTTCGCGAACAGTTCGCGCGCCTTGTCTTCGTCGCCGGGATAGCCGCCCAGCGGGAACAGGGCGTCCGGCGCAAAGGCCAGGAAGCCGTCGAGCGCCAGGCGGCGCGTGATGTCCTCGATATGCGGGTTCAGGCCGCGGTTCTCGTGCACGACCAGCACGGCAGGCAGCTTGGCCTTGGAAGCGGCCGGCTGCACCAGGTAGCCGCGCAGCTTGCCGTAGCCCTGCGGCGAAGGATGCTCCACATAGCCGGCCTTGAGGCGCTTGTCGTCGGCCGGCACCAGCGGGGCGGCAAAACTCGGCGACAGGGATGCCAGCAGGCCAGCGCCGGCAGCGGCAATGAACTCACGGCGGCTCAACTGGCCATGAACGTATTTGTCGAACAGCTTCAGTACTTCGGGGTCAAAGTCTTTGGCGGTCAGGCGTGTCATCGTGGCGGTCTCCAGGTAAATTAGCGCTGTCAAGTCTACTCCGACCGGTGCATAATGACATTTCGACTCCGAGCCGGAACCAGCTATTGATGAGGCAAGCAATGATGAACGATTTTGCGGCCGCTTCCAAGGCCACCATGCAGTTCCTTCGGCAGCGCCTGGGCTTCAAATTGTGGATGGTCACTCGTACCGACGGGAAAGATTGGATCGTGCTGTTTGCCGATGACCATGGCTATGGCGTGAAGGCCGGCCAGGTCTACAGTTGGGCCGAAACCTTGTGCTCGCGCATGGTCGAAGGACAGGGTCCGCACATCGCGCCCGACGTGACGAGCGAACCGGCCTATGCGCAAGCACCGATTACCGACAAGATCTCGGTGGGCGCCTACGTCGGCGTCCCGCTGCGGCGCGCCGACGGCACCCTGTTCGGCACCCTATGCGCCATCGATCCAGAGCCGCAACCGGAACGCATCCGCGAAGACAAGGACATGGTCGTGCTGATGGGCGAACTGCTGGGCGGCTTGCTGGAAGCCGAACTGGCCAACGCTGAAAACGTGCGCAAGGCTGAACGCATGGATGTCGACATCACGCGCGACGAACTGACCGGCCTGTACAACCGCCGCGGTTGGGACATGCTGATGGTGCGCGAAGAAGAGCGCTGCCGCCGCTATGGCCACCCGGCCTGCGTGGTCTCGATCGACCTGGACGACCTTAAGTTCTATAACGATACGCAGGGCTACGCTTCCGGCGATGCGCTGTTGATTCGTTGCAGTAAGGCATTAAAAGAAGTGACGCGCGGTTCCGACGTGGTGGCACGGATGGGTGGCGATGAGTTCGCGATGCTGATGGTTGAATGCGATTACTTCGATGCCCAGGCCATGTTGCTACGGGTGCAGGAAACGCTCGCCGGCTACGACGTGCGCGCGTCAATCGGCATGGCGATGCGCAAACCCGGCATCGACCTGGAGGAGGCTCTCGCAATAGCCGATGCTGAGATGTACCGTGCAAAGCGGTCACGCAAAGTGCTGAATTAATCGCCCCCGTAACAAACGGCAGTCCGACTGCGGGCGCCGAGCGAAGACGCGAGTCCGCGTATGACCTGCTGTCCCTCCTGCTGGCGAGGGACAATTCCCCATTGAATTGACGGTTGCCGGCATTTTGCATTCGGCAAGATGATAAACTGGCCCTGGGGCAAAACAATCATGGCCAGGAAAGGCATGTCGCGATTTCGTAGGTCTTTATTCCGCCTGCGAACGGCCAATCGCCGCCGTTGGAATTGAATAACATATAACTTATTGAAGTGGGGGAAAGCACAATGAGCCTATTTGGCAAGTTGTTTGGTGGAAAGGAGAAAGACCAAGGTACGAGCATTAAAGGTAGGGAAGCCGCACCATCGGTGGAAGAGGCACTTTGGCAGCAGGTCTATGACGCGCGCTCCCGGTTGTTCGAACAGCATTTTGGTTCATTGCCCAACGACATCCTCAAGTTGATGGATCTTTCCGGCGTATGGCCAGGCGGCGGGCTCTACGTCATCCCGTCCAAGATCGCGGGGGAGCCTGGATTCATCTACACAACCTTCGGGCTTTCCAATCCCGATATGCCCACCACATTGGAGATGGTCGATGCGCAGCCCACGTCCAGCGCCAGTAACGGCGTGCGAGCCGTTGGGTTTGCCGGTACGTTGCGCCAGAAAGCAAATGTAAGGCCACGCACTGATCGACCAGGGTATGGATATGAGCTGATCGTGCTTGCCAAGGAGAATGCTGATTGGCCACTTTGGCTATTGCAATGGGCTACCAAAGCGGAGGTGCTCAAAGATGCAGACCTTCTCAGCGTCGTGGAACGGCACCAAGGCGTCACGGTTGAACAGATTGGCATCGGTGAAGATAAATTCGTCAACCTGCTCATCAGCAAGGCGCATGAGCCGCTCCCTGATCACCTTGCCCTCCCCAACGGGAAGATGGAACTGCTTGTCGCGACGGTGATCACCGAAGACGAAATGCATTGGTCCATGACTAATGGGCGCAATAACTTACTAGGCGAACTGAAGAAATCTGGCGTGGGCCAGATTAGCATCCTGGACCGGCCGAGTGTTATTTGTATCGAGGAACCCGACTTCGCACAGGTGGCGAGCCTCGAACAAGCAAAAGCACTGGAGGCAAAGGGACAATTGACAAAGCTCTTGATGTTCCCCGCAGAGTTTGGAGGGGAAGATGTGGCGATGAATGTTCTTTACGTCCCACTTAGGACGGTCAGACAACGGACTGCCCATATACAAACGCTCCGGGCATGGGTTAAGGAAGGCGCAATAAATAGCCTGGACGTCCGCCCTGAATATAAGGATACAAGTTTTGTACCTTCGCGCATCCATATGAATGCATCGCATTCGGAAAGCGGTGAGCAGCGGACGCTGACGCTAGACGTGTGGTGAAAAGAATTCAGGCGAACGAAATTGCCGAATGTTATCGGACTTTGCTAGTTCCAGTTTCACATTCATCAGGTTTGTTCCGTGAAACCCCGTCCTTCAGGACGGGGAGTGCAAGGAGCCGACTGCGAAGCAGTCGTTCTCCTTGAGATTGATACTGTCGGAATGCAGGCCAAGTTCACCGGGAAGGCGATTCGATTCGCTTTGCGGGTCATACCTTCCTTCCGTGTGTTCAACTCGCGGCCTCTGCCTGAGGGCAAGATCAAAGATGGCGCCTGCTTTTCGCAAGACAGCCGAGGCAACTGGTTCCTTAATATCGTCATCGAGGTTGCCAAATCGCCGGTGCGACCGCTTGATCTTGGAATTGGCATTGATCTGGGTTTGAAAGGCTTGGCCGTGCTGTCTGACACGAACAGGATTCTTGCGCCTGGGTTCCACAGCAAGGCCGAAGCGGCGCTCGCGGTGGCGCAGCGTGCGCATAAACGGCGCAGGATCAAGGCCGTCCATGCCTATACGGCGCGCCGCCGGCTCGATTTTCTGCATAACGAATCGTTGAAGATCGCGCGTGCCTTCGACTGGATCGCTGTCGGCAATGTCAATGCCGCCGGACTCGCCCAGACCAGCCTGGCGAAGTCCGTGCTTGATGCAGGCTGGTCGTCCTTCCTGAGAATGCTGGCGTACAAGGCCGTTAGGCATGGCGCGCGGTATGTGGAAGTCAACGAACGATTTACCACCCAGACCTGCTCGGATTGTGGCGCACTGCCCGATTCGCGGCCGAGAGGTATTGCAGGCCTTGGAATAAGAGAGTGGATTTGCAGTGATTGCGGCGCGGCACATGACCGTGATCTCAATGCTGCGAAAAACATTCTCCGTCGCGGGCGCGCGACGCTGGTTGCAGGAATCCCCGTCCTTTAGGGCAGGGAGGGCGTCAAAGAAGAAGTAGTTCGCATCGAGGCGTGGTCGCAAACCGCCGAACGGTCTCTAGTTGCTGATTGTAGTGGAGCGCGATAGTTCAAGTTTCCCGAAAGGTAGATGACTTGGCGGACAGCTTCACGCTAAGAGGCGTCTCTGTTGTTGTAGCCGAGGACTTTGCCAATCCAAATAGCGGCTGCAGAAGAGGTACGCGGCGTACCATTTCGAAGACGCCAAAACTGATGGCGAAGGTCAGCACCACGATCAGTGCACCTTCGGTCACCGGCGCCAGGCCGGCCGCGCGCAGGCCCATGGCCAGGCAGACGATCAGGGTCTGGTGCAGGATGTAGACCGGGAAGACGGCCTGCGTCAGGTAGCGGCGCTTGGCGCTGTCGAAGTTCAAGTGGCGGTGGCCGAAGCCGCAGACTGCGACGATCCCGCTCCATTGGCAGAAAGCGTACACGGTGCGCGCCAGTGGCAGCCAGTCCTTGTACGTGTCTCCCGTCGCGTAGAAGAAAATGAGAGAAGCCCAGCTGGCGAGGAAAAAGCCCAGCGCGGCGAAGCGGGCGTTTTCCAGGCGCTGCCAGAATTCAGCCTGGCGTGCCATGGCCGCACCGAGCAGGAAGAAGGGCAGGCTCATGGCGTGGTTATGCCAGTCGGAGGTCAGGTTGTGGGTATGCGGCCAGTGCGGCAAGAGCAGGATGCGGCCTGCAGCGAGGAAAGCAACTGGCAGCACAAACAGTTTCCAGCCTTGCAGGTGGCGCAGCAGCCAGTTGCCCATCACTTGCACGCGGCGGCTGCCGATGGCGGCCAGCAGCAGGGTGTAGATCCACAGGTAGGGCAGGAACCAGAGGTGGTTCCAGGTCGGCAGGTCGAGGCAGCCGTTGTGGTCGCAGAAGCCGTGGTAGGCGCGGACGTAGAGTTGCATGAAGTCGACATAGCTGCCCTGGTAGGCGACGTCAGACACCACTTCAAAGTAGGATTGTGGCGGGACGATGAAGGACATGCCGAAGATAAGCGGAATCAGCAGGCGCTTGCTGCGTTCCTTGGCCAATCCTTTTCCGCCGAGCTTGTCAAGCAGGAAGGCGGCTGCGGCCCCGCCGATCAGGAACAGCAGGCACATGCGCCAGGGCGAAGACAGCAGCATCAGCGGCTCGATGGCGTCGCTGGGGTGGGGCGTTTTGACGTGCCAGTCCCAGGTCACGTAATACATGCCGGTGTGGTACAGCACGAGCAGGAAGAATGCGCCGATGCGCAGCCAGTCGAGGAAATACAGGCGTTGGTTTTGCATGATGGTTTGGCAAGCTGGGTTGGACATGGCTCCAGCTTAGGGAAGGCGGTCTTGCCAGGCCAGCAATAGGTGGCGAACGGCATTTAGTTGGGGCGAACGCATTTATTGATCCAAATTTCAACCAGTTGGCTGGCGCCGTGCAATATGACTGTATTGAGTGCCCCGATTGGAGTTGTGATGAGTGCGTTGGCGTCCCCCAGGAATTTCCTCGAGTTCGAGCCGCTGCTGTGGCGCGTGCTGAGCAAACTGGTGCGCGATGGATATCACATCCAGCCGCACGACGCCCGCGACCTGATCCACGACTTCTTCCTTGAATGGGAACCGCTCAATAGCCGCTTTGACGCGGCCAAGGGCGAATTCGCCCCCTACCTCGCCACCGCCTTTTACCGCTTTGGCCGCCGTCGGCAATTGAAGCTGCACCGGCTGCGCTCGCGCGCCGTCGATATCGAGGAATGCCTCGACCTGGCGGCAGCCGACCCTTTGCCGCTCGAAGCGGCCGAATTGAAGCAGCAAACTGCGCAGCTCAAGGAGGCCATTTCGCATTTGCCCGAGGCGGAGCAGGCTTTGCTGGCCGATTTCCTGTCGGACTATGCGCCTGGCGAGCGCGAACTCGCGGAGAAACACCGTCTCACGCGCTATCGCATGCGCGAACAGCTGGCGGCTACGGTCAGCCGGGTCGCGTTGCAATTGATGGAGGCAAGGCCGCAAGAGGCCGACGCCGATATCGCTTACCGGGTTTGGGTGATGGACCAGTCGCCACGCTTTGTGGCCGCCGAACTCGGAATGTCAACTGAACAGGTGAACCAGGCCAAGGCGCGCTTTGCGCAAGCCCTGCTCAACTCGATTCGAGGCATAGAGCGGCCGGTTCGACAGGGGAGAAATATCATGCCGGAACTCGACATACTTAGGAAAGCGCTCAGCGCATTTGATGACAGCGACGCCCTCGAACATTTGCGCGCGCATGCGCAGGATATTCGCCTGGCGCTAGAGCAGGAAGACCTGCTGCTTGACAATGCCGAATGTGCCGCACTGGCTGCCCATCCCGAATGGCTTGCAAGCGTCTACACTGCGCTGAGTAGCAATGACTTGGCGGGCATCGAATCGGAGGAGCTCCAGCCTTCCATGACCGCCATGCTCGATGGCGAACAGCAAGTGATCGCCGATGCCTGGGCAGCGCTGCTCGAGAAGCTGGATGAAGTGCGTCCGCCTTCCGGGCCGGGGCAATGGGAACTCGCGTTGATGGCCGCAGAGAAACCGGAACCCGATCTGGTACAGCATTTGCGCCAGTATCACGCTTCCTGCCGGCGTGGCGACCCCGCTAGCGAACGTTTGCTGAAATACGGCCTGTCGCCCGGCATGGTGTTTGAAGCCTTGCGCGAAATGGAACTGCTGTTCAATCGCTCGCTTCGTCGCGCCGGCGAAGGAGCGATAGCTCGCAAAGACTCTGACGCTGATCTCGTCGTCAAGCAAAAAGGCAAGAGCGTAGCAATCAAGCCCAAGCTGTTATGCGGGACCATCGCGGGTACGCTTGATCTTGAGCTGGAGCTCGCGCCCGCGCTGGCGCGAAGTCTTGTCTGCATGATGCAAGCGTCGCCGCTCCTGGTCAGCGGCTACTATTATCTGGGTGCGAACACTTTCTTCAAGTTGCCGGAAACGACGCGCCCAACAGGATTCCTCACGCGGGACGCACTAGTGAAGCGTTGGTGCGCCAATCAACGCGACATCGCACATGGCTCGCCGCTATTGCAAGGCGAACTCGCGCGGTGAGCGCGTGGCAGTGAACCCCCTTGCTGAACGCTCGTAAGTTGTCGTCGTCCACTCGAGCCTGCCATCCTTGTCGAAGATGCGATGGAGCATTAATGCATTCGGCCCGGGGCTGATGGCGTTTGGCTTGCGCAGCCTGAGCCGCCACTTGCGGGGAACGACATCAAATTGCGTCGTTGAGCCCGCGCCGCATTCCCAGCACTCCCTGGCGCCGGCATAATGGCGCCGTACGGAGGCCTTATGCGTGTGGCCACATAAGATGACTGCAATCTGATGCTGCTGCAGAAAGCGATCCAGCGCCTGCATCGTAGTGCTGGACATGGCCAGGCTGAAGCCAGTGCATGTCCTGGCATGATGTATGACCAGTGCGCGGATTTCTCGTTCTTTGCGGGCTGCGAGCATCGTATCCAGTAGTTTCAATTGCGAGCAGAAACTTCCCCTCGCCCAGGTGCGCTGTATCGAATTGGGGCGCACGTCCGCATCCGAATCAAGTTCGATCAGGGTTAACTCATGCCCGTGCTTCCCCAGCGGGAAGCTGCGTGTTGCCGGCAACGAGCGGATGAAGTAGTGGTAAAAATTGGTGGGGGTCGCGCCAATGGGCACCGGCAGTCCTGCCCAGTGATCGTGGTTTCCGGGGATGGCGATGATTTTTCCGGCGGCGTTCAGGCCTACGTAATCACCATTGGGTGGGATAAGGTCGATTTCGCTTTCAAAGAAACGACGCGCCAGTGCGAGTTCATCTGCATCTCCGTTTCGGCTAAGGTCACCAGTGACCAGGATCTGGAACTGCTCGTCCCTGTTGCGCAGGTCTGCGACGAATTCGGCAAGCGCACGCAAGCCAACGGCGTGATGTCCCAATAGACCATCGAAGAGGGGAAAATTGTCCAGTCCAACTTGTACGGTGGGGCTGATCGTTGCATCGCCTGTGCTTGGATCAAGGCTTCCGATGTGCAAATCGGAGATGTGCAGCAAGGTTGTCAGCAGTGTTGTTGTCATGATGGTCTCCCTGGTTAGTCCGCTTTGGACAGGCGGGGCTACCAAAAGTTCAGGGGATTTTTAAGGGAAATCTCGGCGATAATGCGTGACATGCAGCTCAAACACTTACGAACTTTCCTGGCCGTCGCTTCCACCCTCAGTTTCACCAGGGCGGGGCAAAAGGTGCATCTTGCGCAGTCCAGCGTAACAGAGCAGATCCAGGCGCTGGAGGCGGACTTGGGCGTGGCGTTGTTCGAGCGCTCGCAGCGCAAACTGGCGCTGACCGATGCTGGTGCGGCACTGGTGGAGTATGCCGGGGCCATGCTGGCGCTGGCGGCCGATGCCCGGGCTGCTGTGCTTGGCAGTGTGGAAGTGCGGGGCAGGCTCGCAGTCGGCGCGCTGGAAACCTTGTGTGCGCAATGGCTGGCGCCGATCCTGGCAGAATTCCAGGGCCGGCATCCGGCATTGCAGGTTGATTTGCAGGTGGCCGGAACCGGGGCGCTGCGCGATGCGGTGCGGGATGGTTCGCTGGACCTGAGCTTTTCCTTTTCCCCGCCGCCGCCCGACAGCGGCCTGCACAGCGAATGCGTTGCTTCGGACGAACTGGTCCTGCTGGTGCCTGCGGGACACGCGCTTGGCAGTCTCGCCAGCGTTGGGCCGCGGGACGCTGCGCATGAACGCTTTCTCGTGACAGCGCAAGGATGTGTCTACCGCAGCATGTTTGACAGCGCTTTTTCCGCTTCGGGTTGCCAGGTGCCTCAGGTGGCCGGTGAATATGGCAGCCTGGGTGCGATCGTGAATATGGTCCGTGGCGGCTTCGGTTGCGCGTTGATGCCGCGCCTGGCCGTCGCGGGGCAAGGTGCCGGGCTTGCCGCCCTGCCTTGGGAGGGCGGCGCGGCGCGCATCGGCATCCATATGAGCTGGCGGCCAAGCCAACTGCCATTTGCCTTGCGCCAGCTCCTGGATGCGTTTCGGCTAGGGGCTGTTGGGTTACACGAGCCGGTGTCCGCCATCGACGTGCAGCACGCTGCCGGTAGTGAAGCGGTTTCGCATGAGGAAACAGATGGCGTCGGCGATGTCGTCGACGTGGCCGATGCGGCCAACCGGTAATTTGCTGGCCATTCCTTCGAGCATGCCGGCTTTGGCATCGCCTGCGACAAAGTCCCAGATTGGTGAATCGACCCAGCCGGGTGAGACTGCGTTGACGCGGATCGGCGCAAGTTCAACCGCCAGGGCGTAGGCCAGCGAATTGAGGCCGCCATTGATCGCGGCGACGACCGAGCCGCGTGCCGCTGGGCGGCAGTAGGCGATGCCTGTGGTGAAGGTGATGCTGCCGCAAGCGGGCAGCATCGGGGCGCCATGCTTGGCCAACAGGAGCGGGCCTAGCAGCTTGGAGTCCATGGCCTTGCGCATCACCGCGACGTCGATGTCCGGCAAGAGCTGGTAGGCGCCGCCGATGTCAGCGGCGGTGCAGACGATGTGGTCAAGATTGCCGCATTGTGCGAACAGGGCGGCGACCTGGTCTTCCTGGGTGATGTCTGCAACAATGGTTGTCAGCTGCGGCGAGTGCTTCAGTTTTTCCCGTGCCATGGCCAGCTTCGCCTCGGTGCGGCCGATTATCGTCACTGCACAGTCCTCGCGCAGCAGGCGCTCGGCAAGCGCCAGACCCATGCCGGAGCTGCCGCCGGCGATCAATACCCGTTCCATTGAATTCCTCCTTGGTTGTGGACAGGGGCATTGTCGCGGGTGCACTGCGCGAAACGGAAACGGGATTTTACGATGCCTGTTATCGGAATTACCGATGGGCGAGGGCGTCCAGGATGGCGGCCTTGAAGTTGCGGCCGAGGGGGACGAGGGTACCGTTGCGCAGCACCAGTTGACCTTGCTGGTCGACTTTGTCGACCAGCGCCAGGCGCACGGCGGCGCGGCGGTGGCAGCGCACGAATTGGCTGCCCAGGCTGTCCAGCAGGTCGGCCAGGGTCTGGCGCAGCAGCGGTGCACCTTGCGCTGTGTGGAGCATTACGTAGTTGTCGGCGGTCTCGAGCCACTCGATGTCGGCGACGGGCACCACGCGCGTGCCGCCGCGCTCGTTGACCAGCAGTTGCCGCAGCGGCAGGCCGAGGGCGCCGGGCGCGTTCTCGCTTTGCGCGGCGCGGCTGGCGACGCGTTCACGCAGGCGCTGCATGGCGCGCTGCAGGCGCGCGGCGTCGAAGGGCTTCAGCAGGTAGTCGATGGCGTTGGCGTCGAAGGCAGGGACGGCATATTCGTCAAATGCGGTAGCGAAGACCACCAGCGGCGCTGGATGGGGCAGGGAGGCGGCCACCTCCAGCCCGCTTACCTCGGGCATTTGCACGTCCAGGAAGATGGCGTCGGGTGCGAAGGTCCCGACTTTTTCCAGCGCCTCCACGCCATCGCGCGCTTCTTCGATGGCTGTTATGTCCGTCTCATGCGCCAGCATGCGGCGTAGCTTGTCGCGCGCCGGCCGTTCGTCGTCGACGATCAGGATACGCATGGCAGTCTCATCTCCGCGCGCACGCCGGCCGGTTCGAGCTGCACCAGGCGCAGGCTCGCCCGCTCGCCATACAGCGCCTGTAGCCGTTCGCGCAGGTTGCTCACGCCGATGCCTGCACCGCCTGTGGCGCTGCCCGCGGCGTGGGAGGCGAGCATCCCGGCATCGTCGCAGACTGCTAGCACGAGGCTGCCGCCATCCCGTTTTGCGCTGATGGCGATCTTCGTTACGCCGCGCCGCCTTTCGACCGTGTGCTTGAACACGTTCTCCAGCAAGGGCTGCATGCTCATCACCGGTACCAGGCACTCGCCGCAGGCCGCGTCGATATCCCATTCGATCTGTACGCGGTCAACGAAGCGCTCTTCCATCAGGCGGGCATAGCCACGCAGCAGGCGCAGCTCGGTCGGCAAAGGCGCCTGCTGCTGGCCGCTGACATCCAGCGTTGCGCGCAGCACGTCGGCCAATTGCACCAGCGTGGCGTCGGCGCGCTCGACATCGCTGTGCATCAGGGAAGAAATCGTGTTCAGCGCATTGAACAGGAAATGCGGCTGCATCTGCTGCGTGAGCTGGTGCAGCTGCGCCGTGCGCAATTGGGCATTCGCTTGCTCGGCCGCGCGGAAGGACAGCATGCCGAAAGCAATGAGCGTAAAGATCACGACGAAGATCGAGATCTTGATGTTCTCATACAGGAAAGTCTGGCCCCATGGCTCATGTTCATAAGTCATGCCGGCCATGGCATACACGGCGTGGCGGATGCCGAAGGCGAGGGGCGTGAACAGGATCCACCAGGCCGGCAGCCACATGGCTTGCCGCGCCAGCCAGCGCGCCGGCGTGGCGAGCATGCCGTCAAAGCGCCGCGTGGCAAGCCGCTGTGCGGTAAACAGCAGCGTGGCCACCGCCATGGACGACGACTCCCAGAGAAATGGCTGCCACAGCGGGCCGCTGTCGTGGCGCAGGAAATCCTGCACCGCGGTCGCCACCATCATGGCCCAGAACAGCAGCCACGCGGCGAGGAGTGATAGCGTGGCGCGCCGGTTCATTTTTTCTGGTGGCGTGCTTCGACGAGGTCAATCTCGCGCACCAGCTTGCGCGCCGTTTCGTCGGAAATATGGTGGTGGCGCGCCAGGTCGAAAATGGCCTGGCGCTCGGCCACCATGGCGGCCAGGCGCAGTTCGCGCTCGGCGCGGTCCAGTTTGCGGAAGTGCTCCTTGTTCTGGTCTTCCGCCGACCAGGCCACGTTCAGGCGGTATTCGTAGAGTGCAATCACGCGCGCAGCCGCTTGCGGCAGCACGTCGGGATGGTGGGCGTCGGCCAGCGTCAGTTCCGCGCGCTCGATGGCGGCAATCGCCGCCGATGCGGCCTGGCGCCGTGCCATGTCTTCCTGCTGGCGCTCGGCCGGCTCCTCCGGGAAGCGCATGCCGCCCAGCAGGCGCGGCAAGCCGATGCTGGCTGCCAGCAGGGAAATCAGGATCACCGAACTGGCCAACAGGATGGTCAGGTCGCGCGCCGGGAAGGGCTCGCCGTTCGGCAGGAATAGCGGCAAGGTCAGCACGCCGGCCAGGGTGATCGCACCGCGTGCACCGGCCAGCGCGGTTGCCAGCAGCAGCCGCCAGTGTGGCTTGCCGCCTTGCGCCGAGGTGGCGCGGCGGCTGCGGCGGTACAGGGTCACGCGCAGCGTCGCCCACACCCACACGAAGCGCAGCGCAATCAGGCCAAAGCTGATGGCGAAGGCGTACAGCACCAGCCACCAGGGATTGATATGGCCGCTCTGTTCCAGCGATTCGCTGGCGCCGCGCAATATGTCGGGCAACTGCTCGCCGAGCAGCACGAACATGACGCCGTTCAGCGTGAACTGCACCGTGTCCCATACGGCCGTGCGCTGGATGCGCGTTGCTGCCAGGGCCTGGCCGCCCAGCTCCACGTAACTCATGGTGATGCCGGCAGCGACGGCTGCCAGGATGCCCGAGGCGTGCAGGCGCTCGGCGACCAGGTAGGCGCCAAAGGGAATCAGCAGGCTGACCAGGATGGGCGAGCCGGCCGGTTCGCCGTAGCGCATGGTGAGCTGGCCTTGCAGCCATGCGATGGCTGCAGTGACGGCCACGCCGGTCGCGATGCCGGCCGCCGCGAGCCAGACAAAGGTCAGCGAAGCGGTAGTCAAGGAGAAGGTGCCGGTCAGCGCCGCTGCCACGGCAAAGCGGAAGCACACCAGGCCGCTGGCATCGTTCAGCAAGGCTTCGCCTTCCAGGATGTGCATCAGCCGCTTGGGAATCGGGGCGCGCGAGGCAATCGAGCCGACCGCAATCGGATCGGTCGGCGACAGGATGGCGGCCAACGCAAATGCCACCGGCAGCGGCATGGCGGGGATCATCCAGTGGATCATGTAGCCGGCGCCCAGGACGGTGAAGATCACCAGGCCCAAGGCCAGCTCCAGGATCACCACGCGGTCGCGGAACAGGCCCGTGTTCGGAATGCGCCAGCCATCGAGGAACAGCAGCGGCGGAATGAACAGCAGGAAGAACATCTCAGGGTCAAGCTGGATGCCGTGGCCGGACCATGCGGCGATCCCGGCGCCAAGGCCGATCTGTACCAGGGGGAGGGGAATGCCGCCTGACAGCATCCGCTTCACGTAGGCGCTGGCGATCACGGCCAGCAGCATTGCCAAAACTATCTCGATAGAATCCATCCGGACATTATAGGGGCATGCCAAATGAAAAAGAACTTGTCACTCGGGGTAGTCACTGTCATAATAGCGCCTCCTCTGCGGGAATAGCTCAGTTGGTAGAGCGCAACCTTGCCAAGGTTGAGGTCGAGAGTTCGAGACTCTTTTCCCGCTCCAGAATTCTTGAAAGGACGCCATCGCGCGTCCTTTTTTTGTTGTTTCTGCCCCTCATCGCTCCCGGCCCTTAAAAAGGGCCGGTATACTGCCGAAACATTCCATACCAAAGGGAATGCCATTTAAAGCAGACTGGAGCGATCGATGAATTCCGTTCAACAAGAAGTTGACGAGCGCAGTAACCTCACAAACTCCAACAAGTTCGAGCTGCTGTTGTTCCGCCTCGGCGTCGATAGCACCAGCGGCAACTCCGAGCTGTATGGCATCAACGTCTTCAAGATCCGCGAGATCGTGGCGATGCCGACCGTGACCGCCGTTGCCGGTTCGGAGCCGCACATGCTGGGCGTGGTCAACCTGCGCGGACAGATTATTCCAGTGATGGACCTGCCGGGCATCGTCGGCGTCAAGCCGAAGACGGGCCTGAACATCATGCTGGTGACCGAGTTCGCGCGCACCACCCAGGCCTTCGCTGTCGAATCGGTGGACGAGATCGTGCGCCTGGACTGGAGCCAGGTGTTGAGCGCCGAAGGCAGCCACGGCGGCGGCATGGTGACATCCATCGCCCGCGTCGATGGCGACGTGCAGAACACCCGCCTGGCGCAGGTGCTGGACGTGGAAACCATCCTGCGCAACCTGACCCCGAGCGATGGCAAGGATATCGATGAAACCGCGGTGGGCCGCCTGCCGCTGAAGCCGGGCACCTTCATCCTGGCGGCCGACGATTCGGTGGTGGCGCGCAACCTGATCGAGCGCGGCCTGGAAGCCATGCATGCGCCGTTCGTGATGATGAAGACCGGCAAGGAAGCCTGGGACAAGCTGAATCACATCGCCGAGGGCTGCAAGGCGGAAGGCATCGCGGTGGAGGATCGTGTAGCGCTGGTGCTGACCGACCTGGAAATGCCGGAGATGGACGGCTTCACGCTGACCCGCCTGGTGAAGCAGGATGCGCGCTTCTCCAAGATTCCGGTGGTGATCCACTCTTCGCTGTCGGGCAAGACCAACGAAGACCACGTGAAGGGTGTCGGCGCAGACGCTTACGTGGCCAAGTTCGTCGCGGAAGAACTGGCGGAAACCATCCGCCGCGTCCTCACCAAGTGATGTCGCATTAAAGCTCTTTCAGCTGCCGGCTATGGAATTTCACATGGTCGGCAATGAAGCTCGAAATGAAGTAGTAGCCATGATCGTAGCCCGCATGCCGGCGCAGCTCCAAAGGCTGCCCGGCGGCGCGGCACGCATCCTCGAACACTCCCGGATATAACTGCTCGTCAAGGAACTTGTCGGCCAGGCCCTGGTCGATCAGGATGCCGCTGGGGAAGGGCGCTTCGTCCTGCACCGCCATCAGCGCGCTGGCGTCGTGCTGCAGCCAGGTCTCCTTGTCCGGCCCCAGGTATCCTTCGAAAGCCTTCTGTCCCCACGGGCAGCGCACCGGCGCTGCAATCGGCGCGAAAGCCGATACGCTGCGGAACAGGTCCGGCCGGCGCAGGGCCAGCGTCAACGCGCCATGCCCGCCCATCGAATGGCCGAAGATGCCGATGCGCTTCGCATCGACCGGCAATTCATCGATCACCATTTGGCGCAGCTCGTGGATGTAGCTCTCCATGCGGTAATGCCGCGACCACGGCGCTTGCGTTGCGTCGAGATAGAAGCCTGCCCCTTCGCCGAAGTCCCAGCTTGCCGATTCGCCCTCGATGCCGGCGCCGCGCGGGCTGGTGTCCGGTGCAATGAGGACCAGGCCTTCGCGTGCGGCATGCTGCTGCGCGCCGGCCTTGATGGCAAAGGTCTCCTCAGTGCAGGTAAGTCCCGCGAGATAGAACAGCGCGGGCACCGGCCCCTGCGCTGCCTGCGGCGGAATGAAGATGGAGAAGCGCATTGGCAAGCCAATCGTTTCCGACTCATGCCGGTAGAAGCGCTGCACTCCACCGTGGCAAACGTGTTCGCTGATCATGTCCATACGTGGCATTGTAACCAAGATTCGTGTGACACGTTTTTCACAATTGCAATATAGTACGGCTCGGAGGTAAGTCTATGACCGATTTGTTAGTCATCTCTGACGAACTCGCATGGCCTTGCGCCATGCTGCTTGCATGGCTTGCAGGCGAGTTTGTTCACCGTTGGACCAATCTGCCGCGCATCAGTGTGTACGGCCTGGTGGGCTTCCTGCTTGCGCAGGCCATGCCCGATCTTCTCGTGCCGGACGGCAGCAGCCAGGTAACGCTGCTTGCCAATATCGCTTTCGGCCTCATCCTGTTTGAATTTGGTTACCGCATCAATCTGCGCTGGCTGCGCGTCAATCCCTGGATTGCCGTCAGCGGCCTTGCAGAATCGGCGCTCACGTTCGGCGCTGTGTTTGCAATCGCCTACTGGCAGGGCATGCCGCCGTTGACGGCGCTTCTGCTTGCTTCATTGGCGATGTCCACCTCGCCGGCCGGCGTGCTGCGCGTGATCAATGAAGAACGCAGCTCGGGCCAGGTGACGGAGCGCCTGCTGCACCTGGTGGCGATGAACTGCGTGCTTGCGCTGTTCGTGTTCAAGGTTGTCGTTGGATTCTGGGTGTTCCAGACTTCCGGCAGCCTGACGCAAGCGGTGTCGCGCAGCGTGATTGAATTGCTGGCGTCGGCCGTGCTGGGCGCGGTGGCGGGCATGCTGGTGCCTGCGCTGCTGCGCAGCCTCGGCACGCTGGCGCGCGACGGCACCGTGGCCTTTGCCATGGTAGTCGTGCTGCTGGTGTCGATCACCCAGGCGGCCGACCTGTCGCCGGTATTGGCGACACTGACCTTCGGCCTGATGGCGCGCCATCGCCGCGTGACCTTCACGCGCACGCAGCGCAACTTCGGCGCGATCGGCGAGTTGCTGACGGTGCTGCTGTTCGTGTTTGCCGTGTCCACGCTGGACTGGCAGCGCGTGGTGTTTGGTGCCTCGCTCGGCCTGCTGCTGCTGCTGGTGCGCTTTGCCACCAAGACCGTTGCGGTGGCGCTGCTCTCGCACGTCGCCGGCATTTCGTGGCGCAAGGGCGCGCTGATCGGCGTGGCCTTGTCGCCGATGTCCGTGTTCGCGATCCTGCTGCTGGAGCAGACGCGCTACATGGGTATTGTATTGGTTGATGAACTCGCAGCGCTGGCCTCCATGACCCTGTTCATGGAAGTGCTGGGGCCGATCATCACGCAGCGCGCGCTGATCCGCGCGCGCGAAACGGCCAAAGAGGAGGGCTGAGATGCCGTTGGAAGAATTCAAATCGTCGCAGCCATTGACGATGGGCGTCGAACTGGAGCTGCAATTGGTCAGCCTGTCCGACTTCGACCTGACCGCGTCGAGCCCGGACTTGCTGCACCTGCTCGCGCGCAAGCCATTCCCCGGCCACGTCACGCCGGAGATCACCGAGAGCATGATCGAGATCAACAGCGACGTGCACACCAGGCACGGCGAGCTTCTTGCCCAGCTGCGCGAAACGCGCGATACGCTGGTGCGGGCGGCCGACACGCTGAACATCGGCATCTGCGGCGGTGGAACACACCCGTTCCAGCGCTGGTCGGAGCGCAAGATCTTCTCCAAGCCGCGTTTCAAGGAAGTGTCGGCGCTGTATGGCTACCTGGCCAAGCAGTTCACGATTTTCGGCCAGCACGTGCACATCGGCTGCGCCAGCGGCGACGATGCGCTGTACCTGCTGCATTCCCTGAGCCGCTATGTGCCGCACTTCATCGCGCTGTCGGCCTCTTCGCCTTATGTGCAGGGGAACGACACCCTGTTCAATTCCGCGCGCCTGAACAGCGTGTTCGCCTTCCCCATGAGCGGACGCGCGCCGTTCATCCTCAAGTGGGACGAGTTCGAGCACAGCTTCTTCTCGAAGATGGAGCATACGGGCGTGATCAAGTCGATGAAGGACTTCTATTGGGACATCCGGCCCAAGCCCGAATACGGCACCATCGAGCTGCGCGTCTGCGACACGCCGCTGACGGTGGAGCGCGCCGCGGCGCTGGCCTGCTACCTGCAGGCCCTGTGCGCCTACCTGCTGGAACGCAAGGAAGCGCCGCCGGCCGAGGACGACTACCTGGTCTACAACTACAACCGCTTCCAGGCTTGCCGGTTCGGCCTGGATGGCACGGTGGTGCATCCGAAGACCTATGAAAGCCTGTCGCTGCGCGAAGACATCCTGACCACGCTGCGCCGCATGGACTTGCACGCCGAAGCCCTCGGCGGCAGCGCCGCGCTGAACCACCTGATGCAGGTGACGCATATGGGCAGCGACGCCCACTACCTGCGGGCGGAATTCGACTCCTCCGGCAGCGTGGAGGGCGTGGTGGATGCGGCGATTGCGAAGTTCAGGGGGAATTGAGCTTTTTCAGGGTTCTGTTCCCGCGATTGGCCTGGCTTGAGTCCATCGTATAATCAGGCACTACCAGTTAATTCGAATAGCTCATGAGCGATAACAGTGTCCTGGGGATCTACACCTTCGAAGGGATTTTCGAAGGCAAGCCGGTCTATGAATACGCGCACCCGCAAGAGCATGCGCTGCATAAGTGCATGCTCTTCCTGCTGCAGGAAGGCGCCGACGCGCTCTGGGATTCCGCGATCATCGAGGCCGGCAAGTTCGGCTTTGAGGAAGTGGCGATGGATGCCTTCAGTATCTTGCAAACCGAAATGCTGGAGCAGAAGCCTTTCGTTGACCTTCATTCCCACATCGAAGAATCCCTGACCCTGGGCAGCTCGCTGGTCTTCTACGCGGATGCTTGAGCGGTTTTTGCTGGCGGCAGTGCTGGCGGCCTTGCCGCTGGCTGCCGGCGCCTGCAGCTGCGCCATGCCCGATCCGGTCGATGGATCGTTTCCTCACCAATTCGTCCGGCGCTTGCCTGCCAACGCCAAAGGCGCGCTGTTCCTCGCGCCTCCGCCAGGGCCGGTCAGTATTGCCGACTTCCCTTTCGAGAACGCCAGTATCATCAAGGCGCCGCGAATCGAGCTTTCGCCTTCAGCGTTCGACATCAAGGATGGCGCCGGCAAGAAATATCGCGCCCGGGTCACGCCGCTGGAGCTGAGGGGCGACGGCGACATTCCTGCGTCGAAATGGGGCAGCTATTACGCATTCGCCAGCAAGAAAGCGGAAAAGGACTTCGCCGCTGCCCGTGAGAAGCCGGCTCTCGCCGAGCTGCTGAGTGGCGGGCAGGTAAAGGACATCTCGTACACCATGTCCGATGAGCGCCGGCTGTTCCTGATTGCACCCGAGGGCGGCTTCAAGCCCGGCCAGACTTATACCATTTCTTATCGTTCGCCTTTTCCGGGGCGAGGACGCGCGGTGGTGGTCCACGAGATCGCGCCGGATGCGGTGGATACCAAGGGCGCCTACAAACTGGTCCTTGATGGCGCCCCGGTCCGCAGGATGGTCACCTTTGCCCAAGGCGGCAGTTGCAGCGGCGACTATCTGAGCTTGCGGCAGGAATTCCATTTCGAGCCGCCGGAATCGCTCAAGCCCTATCGGGAGGCGTTGACCTATTTGCCGGAAGTCGAAAGCCGGAAAGTGCCCGGGCGATTTCACGACACTGTCATTCATGGCTCGCTTTGCAGCGTGCCCGAGCCGGAGTTGGCGAGGAATACTGGCGGGCGCGGGGGGGCGGTAGTCGGCTGCGAGACAACACGGCCAGTACAGGTGCGCGGCTGGGTAGGCTTTCCCGAGGTTGACGGCAGGTTGCAGCTTGTTGGGCCTGTTCTTGCCCCATTTGGGTCGGCCAAAGGGCGGGCATGCACGGCGGTGGCATTGTTGAATGAGTCGCTGATGGCGGGCGACATGGATAGTGCTGCTTACGCGGCTTGCAATATCGCGAACGATGCAAGCATGAACGAAGTGGGAAATAGCCGGGGAGCCGCACCAAAAATGCCGTCGCTGGCTACGATCGCCCGCCTGATGCAAGTGCATCCTTTGCCCAATTCCTGCGCGACGGATTTGATGGCCGGCTATGCGTGGCAAAAAAACTACCAGGCCCTACAGGCGGTTCATATGTTTGGAGTGATTGGCAGCCGTGAGTTGGCAGATCCCGCAACGCGCATGCAGGGTGTCCTTGACTATAAACGGATGCTGGACGCCACAGTCGATAATCCGCAAGCGACCCAACTGCTTCAGATGCAACTGGAAGCGAAGCTGCCGCAAATTTCCGCGTTACTGGCGGGGGCGCCGCAGCCGGGGCAGACCGGCGACATCCTCGATATCATCGCGCGCATGGGGGATCGAGGGCGGCTCGCAGCGCCGGCGTTGAAGAGGCTGATCCGCCCGGATGAAATATACGCTCGCATCGCGATACGGACAATGGAGAAGGTGGCGCCTGGTGATCCGGAACTGCCCGGGCTGTTGCAGCGCTTCCTTCAAGCGGAACCTGGCGATGAAGCCGCGCTCCTCGCTTATTCGCGGGTCGCCGATACCCGGAACTCCAGGGAAATGCTGATGAAGCTCGTGCCGCACCTGGGTTCCTACGCCGGTGATGTGACTCAGGTGGTGGCCAACTACAAGCCTCATTTGCTGAAGGCTGCAGCCCGGGAGATCGGGCCGGAAAGAATGAAGCCGGTGCTGGAGGTCCTTGCGCGCAAGCCTTTATCGCCCGCCAGGCGCGGCGAACTTCGCGAGCTTGTTGTTGCCATGTCGGCATCGAAGGCGCAAGAGAAGGCGTTGCTGGACTGGCTGGCGGCTCAGCCATAAGTTGCCCTGGACGGGAGGGAGGCGTATCCTTTCCCCCTAGAGGTGCAATATGAAAGCAATTATCGCGATAACAAGCATGGTTTTATGCCAGGCTGCGCTGGCTGCGGGCGGCGCCTTGAAGCCGGCCGACGAGGCTGCCGCCTTCAAGGCGGCGGGCTTCAAAGAACACGGCAAGCACTGGAAGTCCTGCAAGGACGCGAGCGGAAGCTATGTTCCCGGCGCAATCGACAAGGTCCAGGACCTGAATGGGGATGGCCTTCCCGAAGCCATCATCACTGAAGGCAGCACGGCCTGCTTTGGCGATACGGGCGTTGGCTATACCCTGGTCAGCAAGCAAGCCGACGGCAACTGGAAGGTGATGTCGCGCGGCGTTGGCATCTTGCTGGTGCTGGGAGCGCGAGGCAAGGATGGCTGGCCCGACCTGGAAATCGGCGGCCCGGGCTTTTGCTTCCCCGTCGAGCGCTGGAACGGCAGCGAATACAAGGTCGTTGGCAAGCAATACGAAGGCAAGCCCTGCCAGCGCTGACGAGCGGGAAGCGGCCGGCGCAAGCTAGAAGCGCGTTTCGCGGGCGGCGCGCAGGAAGCTGTCGAGGATGCCGGTGCAATCGAGCAGCTCGACGCCGCCGGCGCGGTGGAATTCAGGATGCCATTGCAGCCCCATGACGAAGGGCGCCCGCGTGTAGCGGATCGCTTCGATCATATTGTCCGGGTAGGACAGCGCTTCCACCTGCATATCCTTGCCGAGCGACTTCACCGCCTGGTGGTGGATGGAATTGACCAGCGCGCGCTGCGGCCCCCTTACCATCGCGGGCAGGGAAGAGCCGGGCGGGAAGGTGATCTCATGGCGGTGCCGGTCGTAGTCATCGGACACGTGGGCATGCGCGTCCGGCACGTCGGTCGCAATATCCTGGTAAAGGCTGCCCCCGAACGCGACATTCAACAGCTGGCAGCCGCGGCAGATGCCTAGCACCGGCTTGCCTGCTTCGACGAACTCATGCAGCAGTTCCAGCTCGTACATATCGCGCGCCCGGTCGCCGCTCCATTCGGGCTTGGTCGGCGATTCGGCATAGCTTTGGGGCGACACGTCGGCGCCGCCTTGCAGCACCAGGCCATCGAGGTGCTTGGCATAATCGCGCAGGCGGATATTGGACGGATGCAGCAGGCCTGAGGTATTCACGGTCGGAATCATGAACACCAGCACGTCGCGCGACATCACCCACTGCGCCACCGACTCTTCGAGGTACTGCAGGTTCTTGCTGCGCAGCCCCGTGGCGCCAGGTTCGGGATGGTAGATGCGGGCTGAAACCCCGATGTGCAAAGGCCGCTGGATGATATGCCGCGTGGCGGCGGCAGCCCAGCGCTTGTAGCGCGCCACGATCACGCGTCCCCACAAGGTAAAGATGGTCTCGCCCGGATCAAGGTAGCGCGGCGCATCGCCGGCCCGGCGCCGTTGCCCGCGGTCGCTCTCGCGGCGGTCATGCTGGCGGGGATCGTGTTCGGTCATCCGTTGGCTGCCTCCTTGTCGCCAGTGTCGCACACGCGGCAATTCAAAGTCGCACTACTGGCTCGTCAGCAGTTCCAGCACTTCCTCTTCCGATACCTGGGGGAAGCTGCGGTAATGACGGCTGACCGACATGAAGTTCATCGGCGCGGCGAGATAGACGATGTCATCGGCCAAGGGTGCGATCATTTCCAGGGAATCCGGGGCAGCCACCGGCACGGCGGCGATCAGTTGCTTTGGCTGGCGGGCGCGCGTGGAGCGCAGGGCCGCCGCCATGGTGGAGCCGGTGGCCAGGCCATCGTCGACGATCACGACGGTACGGCCTGCCGGATCGGCTGGCGGACGCTTGCCGCCGTAGGAGGCGCGGCGGCGGCGCATCAGTTCAAGCTGCTCGTGGGTCTGCAGCTCGACCCATTCCATGCTGGTGCGGGTGCGGTTGAAGTAGGGGGCCAGTTCGCGGTTGCCATGCTCGTCGACGGCGCCAACCGCCAGTTCGGGATCAATGGCAGAGGGAATTTTCCGCACCAGCACGACATCGAGCTCGCCTTCGAGGCGATCGGCAATGATGCGCCCCATCGGTACCGCGCCGCGCGGAATGGCAAGGATCAGGGGATGGCTGCCGCGCAGGTGCGCCAGCTTTTCGGCCAGCAGCTCGGCCGCTTGCTTGCGGTCCTTCAGGGGGAGTTCGAGGTCGTCCATGCTAGCCTCCGCCACGCTGCACATACGACAGCATAGCGCGGGAAGGCGGCGGCGTTAAGCCTTGATATCGAGCAGTGTGCCAATTCGCTCGTCGGCGGCCTGGATCACTTTGGCCGACAGGTCGAAGTTGGCCTTGTAGACCAGTGAGTTGGTGATGGAGCTGGCCGGGTCGGTGCCCGATGGGGCGCCGCCGGCATTGGCGGCCGCCGACAGGTCGCGCGCGGCAGTCGAAATGGTGACGCTGGTCCCGCCCGGCGTTTCCTGGAACGTAGCCAGTTGCGGCTGGAAGTTCTGGGTCGCCATATTGGCGACGTTGTGACCTTCCACATCCAGTGCGCGCTGGTTTGCCTGGAGGCCGGACAGGCCGGATTGAAGTGCTGGGATCGTCATGGTCCTAGTTTACATGATTCCATACGGAAATTGCCATTACCTGCCTAAAAAACGGGCACGCCGCGCAACACATGATATGATGATGATCGCAATGATTGAGGCGGGAGGCTGGCCATGAAGATTACCAAGGAAAAAGCAGCGGAAAACCGGCAATTGCTGGTTGAGACGGCCTCCCGGCTATTCCGGGAAAAGGGAATGGACGGGGTCGGCGTGGCAGAGATCAGCAAGGCAGCCGGGCTGACCCACGGCGCCCTGTATGCCCACTTCCCCTCGAAAGACGCGCTGGCGGCCGAGGCCATGCAGTTCAGCACCCGCTCCGCCTACGGCAAGCTGACTGAGCATCCGGTCACGCTGCCACAACTGGTCGATTACTACCTGGCGCCCGAGCAGCGCGACAACCTGGCGCAGGGTTGCCCGCTGGCCGCCGCCGCCAGCGAGGTGGCGCGCCAGGATGCCTCGGTGGGCGCGGGCTATACCGGCGGTGTGCGGCAGATGGCGGACTACATCGAAACCCTGTTGCCGGCCGGGGAGGGCCGGCGGCAACAGGCGCTTGCCATCGTGGCAGCGATGGTAGGCGGCGTCTCAGTGTCGCGAAATGTCTACAAAACCGACCCCAAACTGGCCGATGAAGTGCTGGAATCGGTACGTTCCATGCTCCTGAAGCTGAGCTAATTGCTACGTTTAACGTTTTGGGATTGCTTTCCTGAACTGTGCGCATAAGAATCTGGGTTATTGCCCAAACGCATTGTTCTGGAGAGCATCATTAATTCCCTCATTGCACGTGTCGCTGCCATCCTGCTGGCCTGTGCAAGCCTGCCATTGGCGCAGGCGGGGGAGGCTGCGCTCGATGCGCGCCTGAACGAGCAAGTCATCATGGTGCCGGCTGGCCGCGCGCAGAGCGTGCAGCTGGAGACCACCGTGTTCCGTCCCTCCGGCCCCGGCCCCTTCCCGCTGCTGATCGTCAACCACGGCAAGGCGCCCGGCAACCCCAAGCTGCAGGCGCGCGACCGTTTCATCTACCTGGCCACGGCGTTCGTGCGCCGCGGTTATGCGGTGATGGTGCCGATGCGCACCGGATTCGCCAATTCGACAGGCAAGTTTGTCGAATACGGCTGCAATATGACGGCCAATGGCTATGAGCAGGCTGGCGATATCGCCGACGTGGTGCGATTTGCGCGCAGCCAGCCCTGGGTCGACAATGAACATATCGTGCTGGCCGGCCAGTCCTTCGGCGGACTGGCGAGCATGGCGGCCGCCACGCAAGACCTGCCCGGCGTACGTGGCATCATGAATTTCGCCGGCGGCCTGAAGGTGCACGGGGACTTGTGCAACTGGCAGGGCGCCCTGGTCAAGGCCTTCGGCGAGTACGGCCGCCGCAACAAGCTGCCCAGCATGTGGCTGTACGGCGCCAATGACAGCTACTTCGGCCCGGAACTGGTGGCGCGCATGCACGGCGCCTTCACGGCGGCCGGCGGCAAGGCGGACCTGGTGGCGTATGGCCCGTTCAAGAAGGATGCCCATGGCCTGCTGGGCAACCGCGATGGCGCAGCGATCTGGCTGCCGGAAGTCGAGCGCTTCCTGGCCGCGGTTGGCATGCCGACGCGCGAAGTCTATGCAATTGCCGAACCGCCTGCGCAAAAGGCCACCCATTACGCCGCGCTGGATGACGTGAATGCCGTGCCTTACCTGCCGCAACGCGGCCGCGAACAGTATCGTGAATTCCTGAAGAAGGCCACGCCGCGTGCGTTTGCGATTTCGGCGACGGGATCGTGGGGCTGGGCGGAAGAGGGCGAAAACACCAACGAGAAGGCGCTGGCGGCCTGCCAGGCGGCGAGCAGGGAGCCGTGCCGCCTGTATTCGGTCGACAACGACATCGTCTGGTCGTCGGAGCACGGCACCGCCGGCCGCAACTGATTACGCCAGCGTGAGTCCGGCGGCCAGAGTCAGCGCGGCACTCAGGTAGCCGAGCGGGCGCTGGCCCCAGCGCATGCGGTGGGACATGACGGCGCTGGCGTGGTGCAGATGGACGAAGGCGTAGCTGGCCAGCAGGTTCTGCAGCGCGACCCAGGCATGCATCATGATTGCGGCGCCCAGCAGGGCAATGCCGCCGCCACGCGCGATCGCGCCATCTTCGACGGCGACGGCGATGACCGCACCTTGTGTTATCCCCAGCATCATTCCAAGCATCGCCACCCGCATCAGGCGGGGGTGAAAATACTGGCGCTGCCATTGCGGTACCAGGCTGAACGCATGCAGGACAAGGATGATCGTCAGGCTCAACTGGTACAGGTCCAACATGGACGCCAGCGATTGAAAAATTTCCACGGTTGACCTCCCGTGCTGTGGCATCCTTATACTGACAATAACATGTTCCGCCGCAGGGCTACGCATGATACCCTGAGGTAAGCAACGCCATTTTGCGAGGTGAATCAGGGCATGATTCCTATTGCAGTGCAGGGTGCCAGCCGGGAGAGGAAACGCCAGCTGCCGAAAGGTCGGCAAGTCGATGCTGCTGCGCTGCAGCAGGTGCAGGCTTTGCTGGGCGACTTGCCGCGCAGGCGGGATCTGCTGATCGAATTCCTGCATCTGGTCCAGGATGCCTATGGCTGCCTGTCGGCGGCACACCTGGCGGCCTTGGCATCCGAACTGCGGCTGGCGCAGGTTGAGGTCTTTGAAGTCGCTTCCTTCTACCACCATTTCGATATTGTCCGCGAGGGCGAGCTTGCGCCTCCGGCGCTGACCGTGCGCGTGTGCGACGGCCTGTCGTGCGAGATGGCAGGCGCTGGCGAACTGCTGGCGCGCCTGCCGCAGTTGCTGGGACGGGAAGTGCGGGTCGTGCCGGCGCCTTGCATCGGGCGTTGCGACCAGGCGCCCGCCGTCCTCCTTGGACAGCGCGCGATCGCGCCGGCCAGTTGCGAGGGCGTGTCGGCGGCCGTTCCCAGTGCGGGTGTGGCGGGCGGCCACGCGGCGCAGTCCGCCACAGCGGGCACGGTTGCGGCGACGGAGGCCGGCGCGTTTGCGGTTTTGCGCGAATGCCTGTCGGGCTTGCGCTCCGTCGAGGCTGTGATCGCGGAGCTTGAAGACTCTGGCCTGCGCGGCCTGGGCGGGGCCGGTTTCCCGGCTGGGCGAAAATGGCGCATCGTCAGCAAGGAGCCGGCCCCGCGCCTGATGGCGGTCAATATCGACGAAGGCGAGCCTGGAACCTTCAAGGACCGCTACTACCTCGAGCGCAATCCCCGGCAATTCATCGAAGGCATGCTGATCGCCGCCTGGGCTGCCGGCATCGACGAAATCTATATTTATCTGCGCGATGAATACCATGATTGCCGCAGATTGCTGCAACAGGAGCTGGCGCGGCTCGGTGAAGGAACGCCGCGCATCCATTTGCGGCGCGGCGCCGGCGCCTACATCTGCGGCGAAGAATCGGCGATGATCGAATCGATCGAGGGCAAGCGCGGCATGCCGCGCCTGCGGCCACCCTACGTGGCGCAGGTGGGCCTGTTCGGCCGTCCAACGCTGGAACACAACTTCGAAACCCTGTACTGGGTGCCGGAGATACTGGAAAAAGGGGCCGCGTGGTTCGCCGGCCATGGCCGCAACGGCCGCAAAGGGCTGCGCTCGTTCTCCGTGTCCGGCCGCGTGAAGCAAGCGGGCGTCAAGCTGGCGCCTGCCGGCATCACGGTGCAGGAGCTGATCGACGAATTCTGTGGCGGCATGCAGGACGGGCACCAGCTCTACGCCTACCTGCCGGGCGGAGCATCCGGCGGCATCCTCCCTGCTAGCATGAACGATATCCCGCTCGACTTCGACACGCTGCAGCCCTATGGGTGCTTCATCGGTTCCGCCGCCGTCATCGTGCTGTCGCAACACGATAGCGCGCGGGCCGCGGCAGCCAATATGATGCGCTTCTTCCGTCGCGAATCCTGCGGCCAGTGCACGCCATGCCGTGCCGGCACCGCCAAGGCGGCTGACATGATCGAAGCACCGGTGTGGGACGCAAGCCTGCTCAGGGAACTGTCGCAAGTGATGCGCGATGCATCGATTTGCGGACTTGGCCAGGCCGCCCCCAATCCGGTCGACTGCGTGCTGAACTACTTCCCGCACGAGGTCACGCGATGATCGACTTCGAGCTCAATGGGCGCGCAATGCAGGCGGCGGAAGGCGAAACGCTGCTGCAGGCGGCAAGGCGCGCAGGCATCGAGATTCCGCACCTGTGCTACAAGGACGGCATGGCGCCGGCCGGCAATTGCCGCGCTTGCATGGTGGAGATCGATGGCGAGCGCGTACTGGCGCCATCCTGCTGCCGCCATCCCGTGCAGGGGATGAAGGTGAGCTGCGACAGCCCACGGGCGCGCGCAGCGCAAAAGATGGTGCTGGAACTGCTGCTGGCGGACATGCCGCAACAAACGCATACGCGGCATAACGAAGTCGAACACTGGGCCGCAAGGCTGGCCCTCGGCAAGCCCCGTTTTTCAGCCCGCCTGCAACCCGCCTGCGACCTGACGCACGCCGCGATTGCGGTCAACCTCGACGCCTGCATCCAGTGCACACGCTGCCTGCGTGCCTGCCGCGACGAGCAAATGAATGACGTCATCGGCCTGGCCTGGCGCGGCGACCATGAAAAAGTCGTGTTCGACATGGACGACCCGATGGGCGCCTCCACTTGCGTTGCATGCGGCGAATGTGTGCAAGCCTGCCCGACCGGCGCGCTGATGCCGGCGCGCGAAGCGGCGCTGGCGATGCCGGACAAACGCATCGACTCGGTGTGCCCATACTGCGGCGTGGGCTGCCAGCTCACCTACAACATCAAGGACAACAGGATCCTATACGTGGAAGGCAGAAACGGCCCTGCCAATCAGGGCAGGTTGTGCGTCAAGGGCCGCTACGGCTTCGACTACGCGCATCACCCGCACCGCCTGACCAAGCCGCTGGTGCGGCGCACCGACGCACCGCCAAAATCGGGCGACTTCAGCATGGACCCAGAGCGTGTGCACGACATCTTCCGCGAAACGAGCTGGGACGAAGCGCTGGCGCTGGCCGGCGGCAAGCTGGCCGCCATCCGCGACCGGCACGGCGCGCGTGCGCTGGCCGGCTTCGGCTCCGCCAAGGGCAGCAACGAAGAAGCCTACCTGTTCCAGAAACTGGTGCGCACCGGCTTTGGCAGCAATAATGTCGACCATTGCACGCGGCTGTGCCACGCCTCCTCGGTAGCGGCGCTGCTGGAGGGGATAGGTTCGGGCGCAGTCTCCAATCCGGTCAAGGACGTGATGAAGGCCGAGGTGGTGCTCCTGATCGGCGCCAATCCGGCTGTCAACCACCCCGTGGCGGCGACCTGGATCAAGAACGCCGTGCGGCAAGGCACGAAGCTGGTGGTATGCGACCCGCGCCGCTCCGACCTGTCGCGCATCGCCGACCGCTTCCTGCAATTCAAGCCCGATACCGACGTGGCGCTGCTGAATGCGATGATGAACGTGATCGTGACGGAAGGACTGGTCGACCAGGAATTTATCGCCCGCCGCACCATCGGCTACGAGGAACTGGCGGCAAACGTCGCAGCTTACAGTCCGGAGGCCATGGCGCCGATCTGCGGCATCGAAGCCGGGACGATTCGCGAGGTGGCGCGCATGTACGCCGCTTCCCGCGCCTCGATGATCCTGTGGGGCATGGGCATCTCGCAGCACGTGCACGGCACCGACAATGCACGCTGCCTGATTGCCCTGTCCCTGATGACGGGGCAAATCGGCCGGCCGGGCACCGGCCTGCACCCGCTGCGGGGACAGAACAATGTGCAGGGCGCGTCCGACGCCGGCCTGATTCCCATGATGTACCCGGACTACCAGCGCGTGAGCGAGCCGTCCGCCAGGGCGCGCTTCGAAAGCGCCTGGGGCCTGGCGCCCGGCACCCTGGACGACAAACCCGGCCTGACCGTGGTGGAGGTGATGGACGCCGCCGAGGCAGGCCAGGTCAAGGGTATGTACATCATGGGCGAAAACCCCGCCATGTCCGACCCCGACGCCAACCATGCGCGGGCGGCGCTGGCGTCGCTGGAGCACCTCGTAGTACAGGACATCTTCCTCACCGAGACAGCCTGCCTGGCCGACGTGATCCTGCCCGCCAGCGCCTTCCCGGAAAAGACCGGCAGTTTCACCAACACCGACCGCCTGGTGCAGATCGGCCGGCAGGCGCTGGACCCGCCGGGCGAGGCACAGCAGGATTTATGGATCATCCAGCAGCTTGCGCAGCGCCTCGGGCTGGACTGGCACTACGGCTCTGCAGCCGACGTGTTTGCGGAAATGCGGCAAGTGATGCCAAGCATCGCAGGCATTACGTGGGAACGGCTCGAGCGCGAGCACGCGGTGACCTATCCCTGCCATGCGGAGGGCGATCCAGGCACGCCGGTGGTATTTACAGAGGATTTCCCGCGCGAGTCCGGCCGGGCTCGTTTTGTCCCGGCCGATATCATCCCCGCGGATGAAAGACCCAGCGCCGCGTACCCGATGGTCCTGATCACCGGCCGCCAGCTCGAACACTGGCACACCGGCAGCATGACGCGCCGCACGGCGGTGCTCGATGCCATCGAACCGGACCCGGTGGCCATGGTGCATCCGCTTGACCTGGCGGCGCTTGGCGGCACGCCGGGCGACGTGGTGACCATCGCCTCGCGGCGGGGCCAGGTTTCGCTGTATGCGCGAGCCGACGACAGTTCCCCGCGCGGCGCAGTGTTCGTACCGTTCTGCTATTACGAAGCCGCCATCAACAAGCTGACCAATCCGGCGCTCGACCCGTTTGGCAAGATCCCCGAATTCAAGTACTGTGCAGTCAAGGTCACGCTGGGCGGCACGGTCGGCGCCCAGTCCAGTTTTGGCGGCGGCAAGGCAATGGAGGCAGCAGGCGCATGAGACTACCGGAGATGACACAGGCCAGCGTGCCGCTGACGCAGGAAGTGGAAGCGATCGACGAAAAAGGACGCCGCTCGCTGATCCACATACCCGCCGAGCGCCCGCTGACGGTGTACGTAGACAAGCGCGAGCTGGTCACCCTGATGACGCTGGGCGGCGCCCCCGAAGCCCTGGTGCTCGGCTACCTGCGCAACCAGCGCCTGGTACGATCAGTGGAAGATGTCGAATCCATCCACGTCGACTGGTCGGTCGGCGCCGCAGCGGTCAGGACGCGCGCAGGCATCGCCGGTATCGAAGAGCGCACAGCGCGCAAGGTGGTGACCACCGGATGCGGCCAGGGATCCGTGTTCGGCGACCTGATGGACGAAGTGGACGACATCGTCCTGCCGCCCGCTGCACGCCTGAAGCAATCGGGCGTATACCGGATAGTCGAAACGATCCGCACGCTGCAGTCGATCTACAAGCAGGCCGGCTCGGTGCACGGCTGCGCCCTGTTCACGCAAGGCGGCGAACTCCTGTATTTTGTCGAAGACGTCGGCCGCCACAATGCGGTCGACTCCATTGCCGGCAAGATGTGGCTGGACGGGATGGAGGGCAGCGACAAGGTGTTCTACACGACCGGCCGCCTGACCTCCGAAATGGTGATCAAGGGCGCGCAAATGTCGATCCCCTTCCTGCTATCGCGCTCCGGCACCACCCAGATGGGCCACAGCGTCGCCACCCGCCTCGGCATGACCCTGCTGGCCCGTTGCACCGGACGCCACTACCTGCTGCTGACCTCACCGCAGCGCCTGATCCCCGAACCCGAGTTGGCCGACCTACCGCCGCGCCCGTGTCACACCCTGGGGTCACACCCTCAGAGTGACACAGCCTCAGCCGAGCCCACAGCCGAGCCCGTGTCACCTTTGGGGTGTGACCCCATGGTGGGACACGGGCTCGGCCGGGAGGCGTGATGGGGCTGATGGAAGCGGTGCGGGGGGCGTTCGGGCTGCTGTTCAATGGCGATCCTGTGCTGTGGGGGATCGTCTGGGTTTCGCTCAGTACCAGCGTACTCGGCTTGCTGCTGGCGGCGCCCTTCGCCGTGATCGGGGGCTATGCGATTGCGATGACGCAGTTTCGCGGCCGGCGTGTGGTGATCTGGCTGGTGCAGGCGGCTTTGTCGCTGCCGACGGTGCTGATCGGCCTGCTCCTCTACATGATGCTGTCCCGCCACGGTCCGATGGGCAGCTTGCAGTGGCTGTTTTCGCAGCCGGGCATCGTGGCGGGGCAGGTCGTCATTGCGCTGCCGGTGCTGCTGGCTTTCACGCTGGCGGCGGTGCAGGCGGCCGATCCGCGTTTTGCGGAAACCGCCATCGCACACGGGGCTTCGCCATGGCGCGTCATGGGGACGCTGCTGTATGAGGTCCGCTTCGGCGTGATGGCGGCGATCATCAGCGGCTTCGGGCGAGTGATTTCGGAAGTCGGCTGCGCCATGATGGTGGGAGGGAATATCGCCGGCGAAACGCGCACCATCACCACCGCCATTGCGCTTGAAACCAGCAAGGGCGAATTCGCCCAGGGCATCGCACTGGGCGTGGTGCTGGTCACCATCGCGTTGGCGATGAATGGCGCGATGATGGTGCTGCAGGGCGATGCCCATGCCGCCAGGGGCCGGGGATGACGCCCATGCTGTCGATCGCCCGCCTGACCAAACGCTATGGTGAAAAAATGCTGTTCGACCTGCGTGATTTCAGGCTTGATGCGGCGCGGGCCTACGTCCTGACCGGAGTGAACGGCGCCGGCAAGAGCACGCTGCTGCGCGTGCTGGCCGGCCTGGCGCCGGCTGATGCGGATGGCGTGCATTTTGCGGGCAAGGCGGTGATGCTGTCTCCTTACCCTGCTGCCTTGCGACGCGAGATCGTCTATGTGCACCAGCATCCGGTGATGTTCTCGACCAGCGTGGCGGGAAATATCGGCTTCGGCCTGAAGGCGCGCGGCATGGCGCGCGCCGAGGCTGCAAGCATGGTGGAGGAGGCGATGCATTGGGCGGGGGTGCAGCATTTGCGCGGCAGCCGGCCGGCCACGCTGTCCGGCGGCGAGAAGCAGCGGGTGGCGCTGGCCCGTGCCAAGGTGCTGCATCCGCGCCTGTTGCTGCTCGATGAACCGACTGCCAGCCTCGATGGCGAGGCGCGCGAGCAGGTATTGGCCTTGATCCCGTCGCTGACCCAGTCGGGCAGCACCGTTGTCATGGCCTGCCACGACCGTGACTTGATCAACCTGCCGGATGTGCGGCGCCTGAAGCTGCGCGATGGACAACTTGAGGAGAAGTGAATGAAACGCAGGCTGCTGCTCACCTTTGCCGCTGCATTTGCGCTGTCCGGCAGCGCCTTTGCCCAGCAGGTCATCCGGCTGTCCACCACGACCAGCACCGAAAATTCTGGCTTGCTGGCCTTCCTGCTGCCGGCCTTCGAAGCCAGGACCGGCAGCAAGGTCCATGTGATTTCGGTGGGCACCGGCAAGGCGCTCGAACTGTCGAAAAACGGCGACGTGGACGTGACCTTGGTGCATGCACGCGCGGCGGAAGACAAGTTCGTGGCAGAAGGCTGGGGCATTGACCGGCGCGACGTGATGTATAACGACTTCATCGTGGTCGGCCCATCCAGCGATCCGTCGGGTATCAAAGGCGGCAGGGATGTGCTGGCCGCGTTCCGCAAGCTGGCGGGCGGTCCGGCGAAGTTCATTTCGCGCGGCGACAATTCCGGCACCGATATCATGGAAAAGGCTTACTGGAAGCAGGTGGGCACGCAGCCTGCAGGCGCGCAGTACGTTTCGGCTGGCCTGGGCATGGGCGAGGTGTTGAACATGGCGGCCGAGATGGGCGGCTATACCCTGACCGACCGCGCTACCTATGCTGCGTACCAGGCCAGGACCAGCCTGGCGTTGATGGTGGAGGGCGACCAGCGCATGTTCAACCCTTACGGTATTATCGCGACCAACCCGGCGAGGCATCCCGGCGTGAACTACAAGGGCGCGCGCCAGCTGATCGACTGGATCACGTCGCCGGAAGGGCAGGCCAGGATTGCGCAGTTCCGTCCAGGCGGCCAGCAGTTGTTCTTCCCAAGCGCCAGGCCTGATTAGGCGCGCTGCAGCCAGGCGAGCAGGGCGTCGGCCACGGCGCCCGGATTCTCGCGCTGAGGAAAGTGGCCGACGCCGGCCAGCAGCGCGCGGTGATACGGCCCGCTGAACAGGTGCGCCTTGTGCTCCGAGGTCTGCGGACTGTTGGCGCCATCTTCCGTGCCGTGCAGGGTGAGCGTCGGCACGCTGATCATGGATTCGTGCCGCAGCCGCTCTTCCTGCAAGGCGTAGTGAGGGTCGGGCAGGGCGAGACCCCAGCGGTGACGGTAGGAGTGCAGCGTGACGTCCACCCAGTCCGGATTGTCCCAGGCATGCATGGCGTCGTGGAACACGCCTTCGCCGAAATGCCATGAAGGCGACCAGGTGCGCCAAAGCAGCAGGGCGAATTCGCGCCGGTCCTTGCGCAGCGCTTCGGCGCCGCGATCGGTTGCCATATACCAGTGGTACCAGTAATTGCGCGCCTGGTGCAAGCTGAGGGCCTGGCCAGGGTCATTGGTGCCCCAGCCGACCGACAAGGCCATGCAGCGCATCACGCGTTCCGGCGCCAGCAAGGCGGCGTTGTAGGCGGCGCGCGCGCCCCAGTCGTGGCCGATGACATTGAATCGTTCGATGCCCAGCGCCGTGGCGAAGTCCAGCAGGTCTTGCGCAAGGGCGCTTAGCTGGCCGCTGCGCGGCGTGGCCGGATCGAGGAAGCGGGTTTCGCCGAAGCCGCGCAGGCTGGGCACGATCAGCCGGTAGCCGGAGCCTGCAAGGAAGGGCAGCACGCCATCCCAGGTGTGCATATCATCCGGCCAGCCATGCAGCAGGATGATCGGTTCCCCCTGCAGGTCGCCATGCTGGCGAAAGGCAATGCGCAAGCGGTCGGTGTTCACGTATTCCATGTTGACTCCTGGCTGGCGAAGCGTGCCCTCAGGATTATAAGCCTGCGCTATACTGGGACCCATGGAAAACTTGCATATCGTCTGCCCCCACTGCGACGCGGTCAACCGCGTGCCTTCGGTACGCCTGGAAGAAGAGGCTACCTGCGGCAAATGCCAGCGGCCCTTGTTTACTGGCCATCCGGTGGACCTGTCGACGGAGCGTTTCCTCAAGCATATCGAGCGCAACGATATTCCTGTGCTGGTCGATTTCTGGGCGCCGTGGTGTGGCCCGTGCCGCACGATGGCGCCTTTCTACGAGCAGGCGGCCCAGCACCTCGAACCCTATTTCCGTGTGGTGAAGGTTAATACCGAGGCGGAACAGCAACTGGCGGCGCGCTATGTCATCCGCAGTATTCCTACGCTGGCGGTGTTCAAGGGTGGCCGCGAACTGGCGCGCCAGGCCGGCGCAATGGACAGCAAGAGCATCATCGCCTGGGTGCAGCAGCACTTGCGTTAGAAATGCGCCAGCCAGTTCCTGATTCCGTCCAATGAGCGGAAGTCGGCCACCGAGCGGCAGGCAATGCCAGGGTGGCGTGCCAACAACATCTTCGATAGAGCACTTCCTGGCCCCAGTTCCAGCGCTGCGGTGATTCCCCGCTCGGCGCAGGCATCCATGCAATCTGCCCACAAGATTGCTTCTGCCAACTGACGGGAGAGATGGCCAATTGCCGTCGCCTTGTCGCGTACGGGCGCGGCGTCGATGCCGCCCAGTACCGGCGCCTGCAGCGTACCGAATGCTTCCTGGGAGAGCAGGCTTGCGAAGGGTTCGACTGCGGCCCGCAAGTAGGGTGTGTGCGAAGCGACTGCGACCGGCAACTGTGCGATGCGCGCGCCGGGAATCGCCAGGGATGCAGCATTCGCGGCGGGACCGCCGGCGATGCAGCTGTCTTCCCCTGTTTCTATCGCGATGTGGAAGCCGTGAGCTGCAAGCTGGGGCCGCAGCGCTGCTGTCCGGCGTCCGCTGATCGCGAGCATGGCTTGCGGGCTGTCGCCTGCGACGCAGGCGTCCATCAGTGCGGCGCGCTGTGCTGCGAGGGCGACGGTGCGTTCCGGAGTGAATGCGCCTGCCACGCTGTATGCTGTCAGTTCGCCGATGCTGTAGCCGGCCACCAGCGCCGGCTGCGGGCAATCGCGGCGCAATGCCTCCCACATGGCAAGGCTGCTGGCAACGATGGCTGGCTGGACGTTGTGGTTGCTGAACATCGCTGCGGGGTCGCTCAAGCCGGGCAGCATTGGCGCCAGTTGTGATAGCAGGGCCGCGCCGTGCGGGTCGCTACGGGCCAGGTCGTACATGGCGGCATGCTGGCCGCCCTGGCCGGGGCACAGGATCAGCAAGCGGCTATTCATGGCGGTGGCAGGGTTGTCAGGCTGTGCACCAGGCAGCATGCGGCCAGCAGGTCGGCGGCGCCGCCCGGCGACAGGCGCTGGGCGATGAAGCGCCGGTGGCAATCCAGCGCATGCTCTTGCCATTGCCGGTTTGTGGTGCCTCCCTGTCGCAGGAAGTCGCGGGCGGCATGGCGCACCGTGCCGGCGCCTTGGGCCCCGCCGCGGTGGTAGATGTTGGTGTCGCTGATATGCGCCATCAGGGCGAAGATGGCGTCGACGCGGGCGTGCAGCATGGGGGCGCCACGCGCCAGCGTGTCTTGCAGCGCGGGCAGGCCGACTTCGAATACCGAGGGCAGGCCGAGCGCGCCTTCTTCGCGGGCGCCGCTGGCGGCATGCCGGGCGGCGGCTTGCTGGCCATGCGAGTCACCGCTGGCATGCGTATGGGCAGCCAGCTCTTCGCCCCAGTGCAGCAGCAGGGCGGTACGCAAGGCGGCTGGCGTCAAGGTCATGCGCAACGCGCGGACGCGGCCCATTGCGGCGCACAGCAAGCCGAGGGCGAAGATGGCGCCGCGGTGGGTGTTGATGCCTTGGGTCGCGGCCATCATGCGCTGTTCGGCGGCGATGCCGAGTCTTTTGAGTTCCGCAAAGGGAACGCCGTCGTAGCCCGCCCTGCAGATGCGGGCGAAGTAGTGGCGCAGCGAGAACAGGCTGCGCATGAAGGTGTCCGCATCCATGTCGGCATGGCTGCCGTTGTCGACGAAGGAGACCAGGCCGGGCTTGGGGTAAAGGGCCAGTTCGTGGTACAGGCTGCGCACTGCGCGCAGGGCGACTTCGCGGGAGAGCGCTTGCGCTGGATGCCGGTGTGCGGTAGGGCCGGCGCTGCGCCTGAGCGCAGCCGCCATTGCGCGGGCGGCCTCCGTCGTGCGGATGGCGGAGGTGGTCATGCAGGCTCCAGTTCTGCGCGCAGCTCGGTCCGCGTGCCGAGCTTGACGCTGGCATGCGACTTGACCAGCACGCGTTCGGTGTGGGCGTGGGCGTTGAGCCATTCTTTCCAGGCCACGGCCTGGCCGCTGGGGAAGATGATTTCGCCGTCCAGCGGCAGTTCATCGAGGAAGCCGGCAAGCAGCAGGGTGCCTGCGTCCAGTTCGAGGCTGTCCCGGGGGCGGAACAGCAGGTCGATGTCGGAGGCGTCACGCAGGTAGGCCTGGCCCGTGAGCGCTTGCAGGGCGAGCGAGCCGAATACCCGGACGTCAAGGCCTGCACTGGCCGTGGCCAGGCGGGCGAACGGCGCTTGCCAGCCTGCGGGCAGGGCATGGACCACGGCGTCCAGCGCCATTGGTGCGCTGTGGCGGGCGATGTGCCGGGCCGGGACGCGTAATGGCAAGCGCAGTTTTGCTGCGCTGACCGGGTCGGGCGGGGCCGCCAGGCCAAGGCAGATCTCGCCGGCAGGCTCGCCCGCGTGCCCGCTGGCGCTTGCTGGCGCTTGCGCTGCGTCGTCCCGGCGGCGCACGACCAGCGGCCAGTCGCAAGCGGCCCAGCGGGCAATCGCTGCGTGGGCGGGCGTGCCCTGTGTTGCCGTGGCCAGCACATCCTGCCAGCCGTCGCGCGTCAGCCACGCCAGGTCATGCCGCGCGTGCATTGCTGCCGCCGATGATGGCTTCGATGACCGGTTGCGCTGCCTTGCGGCCGCCCCGCAGCAGGCCGAGGGCGCTGCGCTGGTCTTCGCGCGGCGCATTGTCGATGGCGTGCGCGAGGTGGGCGGCAAGGTCGCCCTCCCAGATTGCCTGCAAGCCGCCCATGCGCAAGTAGTTCTCCGGCCCCGGCGCGAACACGGGATTGCTGCGCGCCAGCTCCACCAGTTTTTCTTCCGGTACCTTGGTGATGCGCGCCATTGCAGGCAAGCCCATGACGCGGATCGTGGCATCGGGCAGGGCGTAGCAGGCATCTGCCATCAAACCGCTGGTGATGAAGCCGCCGGACAATGCCTGGTCGTACACCAGCCCGATGATGCGGTGTCCCATGTGGCGTGCGAGGTCGATGCACTTGCCCAGGTGGGCCATGTAGCTGTTAATGCCCAGCATCTCGTCGCGATGGCGCAGGCGCTGTCCCTGCGTGTCGACCAGCAGCACGATAGGGCGGCCTGGGTGGCTGCGCACCGTCGCCAGCACGGCTTTGGCCTGTGCCAGGGCGATTTCCACGCCGATCGGCGCATGGCCGGTGGTGCCGATTACGCTGACGTCCTGGCCCTCCACGCGTGCGCTGCCGTTCAGGAATTGCTCATGTTCGACGATGTCATGCCCGCCGGGGAACAGGGCGTCGGCCAATATTTTCCAGTCCATGGTCATGCTCCCAGTCGGCAAGGCGCCGCGGCGGCGGTGAAGGAATCGATATCGAGCATTGGAACGTCGTGGGGGGCGGCGATGCCCAGCGCGGACCAGATATCAGCCGGGTCGCGCAAGCCGCCAAAGCGTTCGATGCGTTGCTCCAGCATGGCCTGTTCCGCTTCCAGGGCGGCCAATGTCAGTTCGACGGTGCCGCTGCTCGCTTCCTCGATGGCGTCCAGCGCAGCCTGGCGGAATGCGGAAATGCTGTCTTCCACGATGCGTTGCACATCACCCATCAGGTAGCGGTGTTTGCCGCCCGTGGTGCGCCACACGAGGGCGCGGTCGCGCGAATCGAATTCCTCGACGCCGCTGGCGGTTTCAATCACCTCCGGGCCCGACATGGCCAGCCGGCCCTCCTCGGATATCACCAGCGAGTTGGCGCATCGCGCCACGATGCCCATGCCGCCGAAGGCGCCGTTGGAGCCGCCGATCAGCACCACCACCGGAACGCCGGCTGCACGTACATCCAGCACGGCGCGCATCACCTCCGACACTGCAATCAGGCCGGCGTTGGCTTCGTGCAGGCGCACCCCGCCAGTTTCCAGCAACAGCAGCACGGCGGCAGGACGGTCAAGCGCGGCGCGCCGCAGCAGACCAACCAGCTTGGCGCCATGGACTTCGCCCACCGCGCCGCCCATGAAGCCTCCCTCCTGCGCGGCGGCAAAGACGGTCAGTCCGTCGAGGGTGGCGCGGCCGACAACCACGCCGTCGTCGAACGCCACCGGTGCATTCAGTTGCGCCAGGTGCGGGCTGACGACGCGCTGCGCAGGACCGATGAATTCCTCAAAGCTGTCGAACAGCGCCAGGCGCTCGCGCGCATTGGCCTCCAGGTAGCTGCTCATTGGCCTTCTCCCAGCATGGATTCCACTGCCTGGTCCAGCCGCAGGCTGACCACGGCCGGTGTCGCGCCCATATCGTTGATGGCAATGCGCGTGTCGGCCAGCTGCCAGCGTTCGTGGAAGTCGGTGATCACGGCCTCCCAGATCGGGCCGAAGCCGACGGCGGCGGTCTGGATGCCTACCTCGCAGGCACCGCCCAGCGGCGTGCTCTCGATCAGCACTTCCAGGTTGCCGGAGCTGACCACGCCGACAATGCGCGGTTCGGCCGACAGCGCGCGGCGGCCCTGTTCGAATCGGTACTTGAGTGTTTCCATCTTGGCTCCTACCAGTTGCGGAAGCGCTTGGGCGGGTCATACAGGCCGCCCGACGCTCGCACGAGGTCTTTCATGTTCTTTGCCGCCAGCAGGTCGCGCGTGGCATGGCGCTTGTCGATGCCCAGGTCTTCGGCACGCGTGATGATGCCGCGCTCGCGCAAGTTTTCCACCATGCGCTTGTCGCGTTGCAGCCCAACCGGTGTGTAGCCAGCCACGCCGCGGATTGCCTGCTCGCGCTCTTCCGCATTGCGGCACAATAGCAGGTTGGCAATGCCTTCCTCGGTCAGGATGTGGGTCACGTCGTCGCCGTAGATCATCACCGGCGGAATCGCCATCTTGGCCTGTTCGCCCAGTTCCCAGGCGTCCAGGCGTTCGACGAAGGCCGGCTGCATGTGTTCGCGGAAGGTCTCGACCATCTGCACCACCAGTTTCTGGCCGCGCGGGATGGCGCCGCTGCCCTGGCGTGCCTGTTCGCCGGCCTTGAGCCATGCCGGACTGGCGTGGCGCCGGCCCCGCGCATCCGCGCCCATATTGGGCGCGCCGCCAAAGCCGGAGATTCGGCCCAGCGTCGCGGTGGAGGAATTGCCGGCCAGGTCGATCTGCAGGGTCGAACCGATGAACATGTCGCAGGCGTAGTGGCCGGCGGCCTGGCAGTAGGCGCGGTTGCTGCGCATCGAGCCGTCCGAACCGACCGCGAAGACGTCCGGCCGGGCGCGGATATAGTTTTCCATGCCCAGTTCGGAGCCGAAGGAATGGATCGACTCCACGAAGCCCGCTTCGATTGCTGGAATGAGGGCGGGATGCGGGTTGAGCGCCCAGTTGGTGGCGATCTTGCCGCGCAAGCCGAGCGAGGCGCCGTAGGTCGGCAGCAGCAGTTCGATGGCCGCGGTATCGAAGCCGATGCCGTGGTTCAGGCGCTGCACCTGGTATTCGGCGTAGATGCCCTTGATCGCCATCATGGCCATCAGGACCTGGATTTCCGAAATCTGCGCCGGGTCGCGCGTGAACAGCGGCTCGATGTAGTAGGGCGTCGGCGACTGCACGACGAAGTCGACCCAGTCGCCTGGCACGTCGATGCGCGGCAGGTCGTCGACGATGCGGTTCACCTGCACGATCACGATGCCGTTCTTGAAGGCGGTGGCCTCGACGATGGGCGGCGTGTCTTCCGTATTCGGCCCTGTGTACAGGTTGCCGTGGCGGTCAGCCGCTTCAGCAGCGACCAGGGCCACGCGCGGCGGCAGGTCGATGAAGTAGCGGCTGAACAGCTCCAGGTAGGTGTGGATGGCTCCGATATTCAGCTTGCCGGCCGCTGCCAGCTTTGCCACGCGGGCGGCCTGCGGGCCGGAGAAGGAGAAGTCCAGCTGCGAGGCAACGCCGCGCTCGAACACGTCCAGGTGTTCAGGCAGGGCCAGCACCGATTGCAGCATGTGCAGGTCGCGCACGCGCTGCGGATCGAGACCGGCCAGCGCCTGCGCCAGGAAATCGGCCTGCTTCTGGTTATTGCCTTCGATGCAGACGCGGTCGCCGTTTTCCAGTACCGCATGCAGCAGGTCGCCGATGCGGGCTGCCGGCAGCGCCTTGCCTGCCAGTTCGCCGCCGAGCACGCTGCGGGCGCGCGCCAGGCGCTCGTTGCGATTGCGTTGAAGGCTGTCCCACACGCGGATTGGTGCATTCATTTACCTGGCTCCCATGATCATGTCCGGCAGGCCGGTAGCGATGCCAGGGAAGATGCACAGCAGGATCACCGCTGCCACCATCAGCAGCAGGAAAGGCATCACGCCCCAGATCACGTCGCGCAGTGGAATATCCGGCGCGATGTTCTTGATAACGAAGATGTTCAGGCCTACCGGTGGGTGGATCAGGCCCATTTCCATCACTACCGTCATCACGATGCCGAACCACACCAGGTCGAAGCCTGCTTCGCGCAGCGGCGGCAGGATGATCGGCGCCGTCATCAGGATGATCGAGACCGGCGGCAGGAAGAAGCCCAGTACCACTACCAGCACCAGGATGGTCGCCAGCAGCACCCATTTGGACAGGTGCATGCCGACCACCCAGCTCGCAGCCGCCTGACTGATATGCAGGTAGCTCATGACGTAGGAATACAGCAGCGACATGCCGATGATCAGCAGCAGCATGGTCGATTCCTTGATGGTGGAGGACAGGATCGGCGACATGTCTTTCGGCCGCCAGGCGCCGTACACCACGGCGATCAGCACCAGCGCGAGCAGGGCGCCCAGGCCCGCCGTTTCGGAAGGCGTGGCAAAGCCGCCGTACAGCGCAACCATCACGCCGATCAACAGGATGATAAAGGGCAGCACGCGCGGCAGCATTTCCACTTTTTCGCGCAGCGTGAAATGTTCGTCTTCCAGGTAGGCCGACTTGACGCCGCCTTTCTGGTAAGCCGCCAGCGCCAGTTTGTATTCGGTGCGGGCACGGTAGACGGCATAACCGGCAAACAGCAGCACCAGCAGCACGCCGGGACCGATGCCAGCGAGGAACAGGCGGCCCAGCGACTGCTCCGCCGCCACGGCGTACAGGATCATGGTGATCGATGGCGGGAGCAGGATGCCGAGCGTACCGCCGGCCGCGACGATGCCGGCAGCGAAACCGGGCGAGTAGCCGCGCTTGCGCATTTCAGGAATGCCGGCCGAGCCGATCGCCGAGCAGGTGGCCGGCGAGGAACCGGCCATGGCGGCAAACAGTGCGCAGGCAAACACGTTGGCGATACCCAGGCCGCCAGGCACCTTGTGCAGCCAGGTGTGAATGGCTGAATACAGGTCCTTGCCGGCCGGCGACTTGCCGATCGCTGCGCCCTTCAGGATGAACAGCGGGATCGACAACAGGGTAATGGAAGCCATTTCCTCGTACACGTTCTGGGTCACCGTGTCGAGCGAACTGGCGGGCATGAAGAAATACATGAAGGTGGTCGCCACGATGCCCAGCGCGTACGCGATCGGCATGCCGGAGAACATGACCACCAGGGTGACGATGCCGTACAGGGCGCCCAATGTCAGCTCGCTCATTTTGCGGCTCCTTTTTCAGTGATACGAGCCAGCACTTGCAGCAGGATCTGCAGGGTCAGCAAGGTCATGCCGGCCGCCATCATGGAATAGGGAATCCAGAGCGGCGGCGCAAAGGTGGAAGTGGTGGTCTGGCCGTCGACCCAGGCCTCGTGCCACAGCGTCCACGATTTCCAGGAGAAGAAGGCGCAGAATACGAAGGAAAGCAGGTCGACGACGAACAGGCGCACCGCATTGGCCTTGGGCGGCAGGATCGCAGCCAGCGCCTCGATGCCGATATGGCCGCGGAAGCTTTGCACATAAGCGCAGCAGAAGAAGGTGACGCCAACCAGCATGAAGATCGACGCTTCGTCCTGCCAGTCGGTCGGCGCGTGGAAGAAGTAGCGCGACACCACGGAATAGGTGAGGATCAGGGCGGTGGTCACCATGGCCACCATGGACAACACGAGCAGGCCCTGGTTCACTTTCGCCAGCAGCATGCCGACCGTCGAAAGACCGGGCGTTTGCGGCAAGGCCGCCTCCTTGGGCGGGTTGAGTTCGAATCCTTGGCTCACAGCGTTTTCTCCGCGAGGGCCAGCAGTTTCGCGCAGTTGTCGTTGCGTTCGCCGTAGTCCTTCCACGCCGTGGTGCGGGCGATGGCTTGCCATTTCTTGACGGAGGCTGCGTTCAGGTCGACCACCTTGGCGCCGGCCTTCTGGTAGACGGCTGCCACTTGCGTGTCGTCGGCCTGGGCCGCGGTCTTGGCGAAGGCTTCCAGTTCGGCGCCAACGGCCATGATGGCGGCTTGCTGGTCTTTCGGCAGGCGTTCATAGGCGGCGCGCGACATCATCAAGGGCTCGAACATGAACCAGTAAGCGGTGCCGCGCCCGGTGGTCAGCGCTTTCGATACTTCTTCGAGGCGGAAGGAAATCAGGGAAGTGGAGGAGGTCAAGGCCGCATCCATCGCGCCGGTCTGCATGGCGGCGTAGATTTCGTTGGATGGCAGCGACACCACGGCGGCGCCGGCGGCTTTCAGGATCAGGTCCATCTCGCGCGAGCCGCCGCGGATCTTCATGCCCTTGGCATCTTCGGGATCGACCACCGGCTTGACGCGCGAAGCAACGCCGCCTGCCTGCCAGATCCAGCTCACCAGCACCACGCCTTTTTCCCACAGCAGCTGGGTCAGCGCCTTGCCGATCTCCTGGTTTTTCCAGCCGTAGCCTTGTTCATACGACGTGACCAGGCCGGGCATCAGGCCGATATTCACTTCCGGGACTTCGCCGCCTGCGTAGGACAATGGCACCAGCGACAGGTCCAGCGCGCCCTTGCGCATGGCGGAGAACTGGGCGTTGGTCTTCATCAGCGAAGATCCTGGATAGATCGCGAACTTCAGGGCTCCCTTGGTGCGCTTTTCGACTTCCGCCGCGAACATGCGGGTCAGCCGGTCGCGGAAGTCGCCTTCGGCCAGGGTGCCGCCGGGGAACTGGTGCGAAATCTTCAGCGAGCCTGTCTGGGCCCAGGCGGTTTGCAGCCACAGCGGGCTGGTGGCGAGTGCGGCAAGAACGGACCTGCGGGTCATCTGGGACATGTCATCCTCCAAGGGGTTAAGTATGCAGCTTTGTTTTTTATGTATACAAGAATATCTTCGCCGAATACATTGTCAAGTGAAATATGCGTCTTATAATGGAGTCACATATACATACCGAAGTTTTAGTTCCATGACGAAACATTCTTCCACCCTGCGGGAAACCATCGAGGAAATGATTGCGATGGGCGAGCTGCAGCCAGGGCAGCACCTGGACGAAACGGAACTGGCGACCCGCTTCGGCGTGTCGCGCACGCCAATCCGCGAAACGCTGATCCAACTCGAATCGATGGGCCTTGTGGTGATCCGGCCACGGCGCGGTGCAATCGTGGCCGAACTGGGGCCGCAGCAACTGGTTGAAATGTTCGAAGTGATGTCCGAGCTTGAAGCGACCTGCGGCCGCCTGGCTGCGCGCCGCATGACGCCGGAAGAGCAGCAGGTCCTGCTCGCGGCCCACGAGGCATGCAAGGCCGCGGTGGAAGCGCAGGAGCCGGACGAGTACTACTACCGCAACGAGGCCTTCCACGAGGCGATCTATGCCGGCGCCCACAACAGCTTCCTGTTCGAGCAGACGCGCAGCCTGTACCGGCGCCTGCGGCCATACCGCCGCCTGCAGCTTCGCGTGCGCAACCGCATCGGCCATTCGTATTCCGAGCATGAGGGCGTGGTGCAGGCCATCCTCGCGGGTGACGGCGACAAGGCGGCCGAGCTGCTGCGCGGGCACGTGATGATCCAGGGGCAGCGCTTCTCGGACTTGATGGCATCGCTGCCGCAACTGACCAAATCCGCCGCCTGATAATAAATAAAGATTTTCGTTTACTTATTGTCGGGCGCTGCGTATATTGGAGGGCATGAACAATCTCCTCCTCATCGCGGCTACCTGCCTGCTTGGCTTGCTGTCCACTACGGGCGCATCACTGCCATATCCCATCCTGCCGCCGCTGTTCGCGGCAGAAGCCCACAATAGCCTGAACAACTTCCTCGGCCTGCCGCCCAAGCTGCTGTTCGGCATCGCGCTGACGGTGAACCCGATCGGCCTGGTGATCGGCTCGGCGCTGCTCGGGCCTTTGTCCGACCGTTATGGGCGCCGCCCGATCCTGCTGGCCACTGCCCTCGGCGCAGCGGCGGGCCACGCGCTGACCGGTCTCGCGCTGGTGACGCAGTCCTTCCCGCTGTTCATCCTGGCGCGCTTCGGCACCGGCCTGCTGGAAGGGAACGGCGCGGTGGCGCGCGCCCTGGTGGCGGAAAAGCTGGAGGGCCCGCAGCGCATGCGCGCGTTGTCGCTGGTGAATGGTTCGCTGCACCTGGGCTGGCTGGTAGGCCCGGTGCTGGCCGGTTTCACGCTGGGTTTCGGCATTACGGTGCCGTTCTGGGTTGCCGTGGCAGCGCTGATGCTGGCTGCGGCGCTCGTGGCGATGACGGTGCCGCGCGCCGCCAAAGCGCCTTCCGATGGCGTCTCCTGGTGGCAGGTGGCGCGCTCGCATCACGCCATGCATCTGTTGCGCGTCCCTGAACTGCGCACGCTGTTCATCGTGCAGTTGGCGCTGACCTGCGGCATCACCGGATTCTATGAATACTACCCACTGTGGCTGGTGGAGCAAGGCGGCTACGATGCACGCGGCATTGCGACCATCAATATGGCGATGTGCGCGATCATGACGCTGGCCGCTATCATCGCTGGCCGGCCGAGCAGCATGGCACCGCTGCACCGGGCGAGCTGGCTGGCTTTCGGCCTCGCTGCTTCAGTGGCTGGTGTTGCGCTTGGCAACCTGTGGATCGGCATGGTGGCGATCTGCCTGTTCGGGCTGCCCAACGCTTTCTATAACGCGACAGTGCAATCCTGGGCGGCGGACCGCTTCGCGGCACACGGACAGGGCTCCGTCATGGGCCTGCTTTCGATGACGTTCTGCTTCGCGAATATCTTGATGGCGGCGATCGGCTCCGTGCTGACGCTGGTCGATACCCGCCTGATCCTGTTGCTCGGCGCCGTGTTGGCGGCGTGGGCAGGCTGGCGCCTGCGCGGTTGGCGTGGAGAGTTGGCGGCGGCGCCTGTGCAGCGCGGGCTGGCTGGCACTGAAGGAGCCGGCGCATGAATACCGCCGACCAGATCCTTTTCCTGCTGAAGACGCGCGGCCCGCGCACGGCGCAGCAACTGGCCGAGTTGCTCGACCTGACTTCGATGGGCACGCGCCGCCACCTGGAGGCGGCGGAGGAACGTGGTTTCGTGACGTTTGAAGATGTGGCGGAAAAAGTCGGCCGCCCGTCGCGCCGCTGGCTGTTGACCGACGCCGGCCACGCGCGCTTTCCCGACCGTCACGCCGACTTGACGCTGCAGCTGATCACGCAAGTGCGAGCCCTGTTCGGGGAAGATGGCATGGATAAGCTGATCACCGCCCGCGAACAGGCCAGCGAGGCTTTCTACCGCGAAGCGATCGGCGACGGCACGGCATTACCTGAACGCGTGCAAGCCCTGGCGCTGGCGCGCGACGTGGAGGGCTATATGGCCGAAGTCGAGCAGCAAGGCGACGGATCGCTACTGCTGGTTGAAAACCATTGCCCGATCTGCGCCGCAGCCCGCGAATGCCAGAATTTCTGCCGTTCGGAACTCGACGTTTTCCAGCGCGTGCTGGGTCCTGGATGCCAGGTGCAGCGCGAGGAGCATATCCTGGCGGGGGAGCGCCGTTGCGCCTACCGCATCAAGCCAGTGTGACAGCATTTCCAGCGCTGGTGTAGAGTAGGGGTAAACCCAACGGAGGCGCCCATGGATGACGCGATCAGGCGGCAGTTTGTCTCGGAAGTGTGGAAGCGATTTGTCGAGGTGCAGAATTGGGCCATTGCCAATTGGCCCGACAGCGAACATCCGCTCAGCACTTCCGACTTTGTCGAGGGCCGCAAGGAAATCCTCGGACTTGGCTTGCCGCCCAACCTCAGGCCGGGGCACGAGAAACCGCAGGCCGCGCCCGAGCCTGAGCAAGGCGGCCCGCAATATCAGGAAGTGACGCCGGCGCCCTGGCCCTGAGCCTGGCCATGCGTGGCGCCGAGGTAGGTGGCGTAGCTGACCACCAGGCAAGCCACCAGGCCGAGCGCCAGGTGTAGTGCGCTGTCGAACAGCAGCGGCGCCACCAGTCCGGACACCAGTGCAAACAGCATCATCTGCAGGAAGGACTGCATCGACGCCGCCAGTCCGCTATTTTGCGGGAACAGGTTCATGCCGGCCAGCGTCAGCGGCGGCATCGCCAGCGCGAGCGAGAACGAGAACAGGAACAGCGGTAGTACGGCCCACGGCACGGTCGCGGCAAAGAACCAGTTGTAGCCCACGTTGAGCGCAGCGGCAATGGCCATCAGCACAAAGCTCAGGCGAATCAGCTTCGCCGGAGGCATGCGGTGCGCCAGCTTGCCGCTCATCGTTGCCCCCAGCACATGGCCACTGATCAGGGGGATGAACAGCCAGGCAAATGCAGTTTCCGGCAGCTTCAGGATATGCATGATGAAATAGGCGGCGGAGCCGATATACAGGGCAAAACCGCCAAAGGCCGCGCCGAGCGACACCGACAGCAGGAGGAACTGGCGGTGCTTCAGCACCATCCAGTAATTGCGTGCGATGGCGCCCAGGTGCAGCGGGTGGCGCTTTTCCTGCGGCAGGCTCTCCGGCAGCCAGCGCCAGACGGCAACCCACATCAAGACGCCGAAGGCGGCAAGGAACCAGAAGATCGAACGCCAGCCGAAGGAAACCTGGAGCCAGCCGCCCAGCACGGGAGCGATTGCTGGCGCCAGGCCGAACACCATCATGATGTTGCCGAGGATTTTCTGAGCTTCCATGCCCTCGAAACGGTCTTGCACGATGGCGCGGCCGATCACGGAGCCGGCGCCCGAGGCCAGCCCTTGCAGGATGCGGGCGCCAAGCAGGAAGCCGAAGGAGCCGGCCAGGGCGCCGCCCAGCGAGGCCAGGACGTACAGGACCAGCGACCACAGGATGACCGGGCGGCGGCCGAAGCTGTCCGACAGGGTGCCGTAGAACAGCATCATGAAGGCGAAGGTGAACAGGAACAGGCTCAGGGTCTGCTGGATCGCCATCGGGCTGGCGTTGAAGGTCTCAGCGATGGCCGGGAACGAGGGTAAATAGGTGTCGATCGCCAGCGGGCCGACCATGGTCAGGCCGGCCAGCAGCAGGGTAAGCAGGATATTCTTCATGTGATGCCCGAGAGTGAGCGCGCTATTTTAAGGGAATCCCGGAGTCTGTGCTTATGACTGGAAAGCATAAGCTTGTGCGAACAGCTTCTTTCGCTTTTTAATGTAATTTCGATATTCTTGTGCCTTATGGCTATCGACTCTTATGGCGCCTCAAGCGGCGCAGCGCGTTGGGACCTCGACGAGGTGGTACACCAGTTGCGCGTATCGCGCGAAGCGACCCACAATATCCGCCACCAGCGTCGCGTGCGCGAACTGCCTTCGCGCGCGGAGCTGGTACAAATCCTCGAGGGCTTGTCGGCGGCCTTGTTCCCGACACATTACGGACGCCCGAACCTGACCGACGAAAGCATCGACTACTTCGTCGGCGATACCCTGAACACGACGCTGGACCGCTTGCACGAACAGGTGCGGCGCGGGCTTCAATTCGGCGCAGAAGTGGCGGAGACAGAGGAAGACCAGGCGCGCGCAGCCCTCGGCATCACGCGCGCCTTCGCCGCCTCGCTGCCGCAGATCCGCGCCCTGGTCGTCTCTGATGTGCAGGCTGCCTATGCCGGGGACCCGGCCGCGACCTCGATTGCGGAAATCCTCCTGTGCTATCCAGGCATGGTGGCCATCCTGCACTATCGGCTGGCGCATAGCCTGCACAAGCTCGGCGCGCCTTTCATCGCGCGCATCGTCAGCGACATCGCCCATTCGCGCACCGGAATCGATATCCACCCGGCGGCACGGATCGGCGCCAGCTTCTTCATCGACCACGGCACGGGCGTGGTGATCGGCGAAACCACCATCATTGGCGAGCGCGTGCGCTTGTACCAGCACGTCACGCTGGGCGCCAAGCGCTTCCCGGCCGACGAATCCGGGCAGTTGATCAAAGGGACGCCGCGCCATCCAATCGTGGAAGATGATGTGGTGATCTATGCCGGCGCCACCGTGCTGGGACGGATCACCATCGGTGCCGGCTCCACTGTGGGCGGCAATGTCTGGCTGACCCAGAGCGTGCCGCCGAACAGCAATGTGTCGCAGGCGCAGATGCGCAGCGATTGTGAGGGGGATACCTCGAAAGGGTGATTGTTTTTCGCTCCAGACTGGTGCCTACTATCGAAAAAGTCGATCAGTAGCGCGCACATTATGCGTTTTACACTGATCGGTTGTCGTCGCATAATGGGCCGTCATTCCCAACCTGGAGTTCTTACAATGAAAAAACTGATCGCCTTCGCCCTCGCCGCCGGCTTCTCCTTCGCCGCATCCGCCGCACCTGAAACCTACAGCATCGATCCAATGCATTCCTTCTCCCGCTTCGAGTACAGCCACTTCGGCTATTCGACCCAGGTGAACAAATTCAATAGCACGACCGGCAAGATCCAGATCGACCGCGCCGCCAGGACCGGCTCGGTGGAAGTGACCATCGACCCGAAGTCGGTCAATACCGGCTCCGACCTGTTTAACGGACACCTGCAAGGCCCCGACTTCCTCGATTCCGCCAAGTACCCGGCCATCACCTACAAGTCGACCAAGTTCCTGTTCAACGGCGACAAGGTGGTGGGCGTGGAAGGCAACCTGACCATCAAGGGCGTGACCAAGCCGGTGAACCTGGAAGTGACCTCCTTCCAGTGCATGCCGCACCCGATGCTGAAGAAAGACGCTTGCGGCGCCAATGCGATCGCCAAGATCAAGCGTTCCGATTTCGGCGCCGGCAAATACGCCCCGCACGTCAGCGACGAGCTGACCCTCGGCTTCTCGATCGAATCGATCAAGGAATAAGTCCATGAACAGACCGTTGCTGGCCGCAGCCTTGCTGGCTGCCGGTCTGTCGCAGGCCTATGCGACAGACATGATCATCACGAACGGCAAAGTCGCCACGATGGCGCGTGAAGGCAGCTTCGCGCAGGCAGTAGCCATCAAGGGCGGCGTGATTACTGCGGTGGGCAGCAATGCCCAGGTGCTCAAGCTGAAGAAGCCTGGCACGCAAGTAATCGATGCCGGCGGCCGCACGGTCATTCCCGGTTTGAACGACTCCCACCTACACATCATCCGCCAAGGCCTGAACTACAACGCCGAGCTGCGCTGGGACGGCGTGACTTCGCTGAAGCGCGCCATGCAGATGCTGCGCGAGCAGGCCGCCCGCACGCCGGACGGAGCATGGATCAAGGTGGTGGGCGGTTTCAACGAGTTCCAGTTTGAAGAAAAGCGCCTGCCGACGCTGGAAGAACTGAATGAGGCGGTGCCGGACAAGCCGGTATTCATCCTCTACCTGTACGGCCTTGGCTTCGTGAACAAGAAGGGCATTGAAGTCCTGGGCTACGACAAGGACACCAAATACAAGGACGGCGTGGTGGAGCTGGGCACAGACGGCAAGCCGACGGGCCTGCTGGTCGCCAAGCCGAACGCGATGGTGCTGTACTCCACGCTGGGCAAGACCGGCGCGCTGCCGCGCGATCAGCAGCTGAATTCCACCATCCAGTACTACCGCGAAATGAACCGCCTCGGCGTGACCAGCGCGATCGACGCTGGCGGCGGCGGGCAGGCTTATCCAGACGACTACGCGGTCAGCCTGGAACTGGCCAAGGGCGGCAAGCTGGCCGTGCGCACTTCCTACTATCTGTTCGCGCAAAAGCCGGGCAAGGAACTGGAAGACTACCAGCGCTGGCTCACGATGACCAAGCCTGACCGCAACGACCATATGTTCTACGCCAACGGCTACAACACCGAAGGGGCAGGGGAGAACCTGGTGTGGAGCGCAGCCGATTTCGAAAACTTCCTCGAGCCGCGCCCGGAAATGCCGGGCCATATGGAAAGCGAACTGGAACCGGTGCTGCGCCTACTGGTGAAAAACCGCTGGCCGTTCCGCATCCACGCCACATACGGCGAATCGATCGAGCGCGACCTGGCGGTGATCGAAAAGGTCAACCGCGAAATGCCGTTCAACGGTTTGCGCTGGTTCTTCGACCACGCCGAGACCATCACCGATGATCAACTGGCGCGTGTGAAGAAGCTTGGCGGCGGCGTGGCTGTGCAAGACCGCATGTACTTCCAGGGCGAGCATTACGCCAAGCGCTATGGCGCGCAGGAGCGCCAGATGCCGCCGATCCGCAAGATGCTGGAGATGAAGATTCCGGTCGGCCTAGGCACGGACGGTACCCGCGTATCGAGCTATGGCCCGTGGCCGTCGATTTACTGGGCGGTGACCGGCAAGACCGCGGGCGGCATGCCGATGTGGCAGGCCAGGGACCGCCTGAGCCGCTACGAAGCACTGAAGCTGATGACCCAGGGCAGCGCCTGGTTCAGCGGCGAAGAAAAGCTGAAGGGTCAGATCGCCAAAGGCCAATACGCCGACCTGGTGATCCTGCCGAAGGACTATTTCAGCATCCCTGAAGCCGAGATCAAGACGCTGGAAAGCGCGCTGACCGTGGTGAACGGCCGCATCGTCCACGCCGGCGCCGACTTCGGCCAATACGCCCCCGAGTTGCCGCCCGTGCAGCCCGAATGGAGTCCAGTCAAATACTACGGCGGCTACCAGAACCACTAGTACTGACCAGCCCGTGTCACACCCTGGGGTCTGGCCCCAGGGTGTGACACGGGCTCAGCTGTAGGTGTTGCGGGTGGGCCATTGACTTATTGGCGGCATGGTCAATACTTCCTTGACCGCCCACCCCGCCCGAAGGTGTTCCTATGGATCTGCTGCAATACCTGCCACGCGTCGATCTGGCGCGCAGTGAAATCGTCGACCGTGGCATCGAGGTGCAAGCGAGCTTCAGCACCGTGTGCGCAGTGGAGTATATGAAATCCCATAACATCGCTCCCCACATCATCCGCCGTGTCTTGCTGCAACCGGCCCAGCGGCGCTCGGCAGCCTGGGTTATGCACAAGAATTAACGAAAAGTAACGCGCGACTTTAATTAGTTAAAGAACGCATGTGAGAATTGGTGAGATTTTAAGTCCTTGATTTTTAAGGTGCTTTTTTCTGCACATTGAACAGGCAGTTTGTTGAAAATGGCGTCGTTGAGGGCTGTTTGCCTTGTCAAGACCCCTTTATCAACAAAGATATCCACAAACAATGTGGATAATTGGAAAAGCCCTTTTCAATCCGCGACTTACCGCGTTTTACCGGGAATTCGACGGTAGATGGCGCTAAAATAACTACTGTACGTGCATACAGTGCTTATTTCAGGATGCGTCCCGAAGCCTTGAAACTGCCCGGCTCGGCGCCCGGCTGGACCTGGATATCCACAGTGGAGGCCGGCTGGCCGATGACCAGGTGCCCCGACCATGCTTCGCCGTTCTGCAGGCCCTGCAAGATCGCCGCAAATTGCTCGCGGTGCTGGTTGTATTTTGCTAGTTGCGACTGCAGGACTTGCAGGTCCGCATAGTTGCGCAGCGAGGAAATCACGGTGGTGAACAGCTTGCGCGTCGTGAGGTCGGTCTTGCACCAGAAATCGTTGATGTCGTAATCGAGGATGATGCTGTGTTCGAGCGCCTGGCCGGGCTGGCCGGTGCGCAGCACAATGCGCACCAGTTCATTCTTAAGCTCGGAGCGGATCTGGTTGGCCACGCGCAGGCCGGCATCGCTGGTTTCCATGATCACGTCCAGCAGCACCAGCGCCACGTCGGGGTTGTTGCGCAGGGTGGTCAGGGCTTCTTCGCCGGAATAGGCGTGCAGGAAGCTGAGGCGGCGTCCCATGAAGCATGCATTGCTGAGTGAAAACTTGGTGACGACGTGGACGTCGACGTCGTCGTCGACGATCAGTACCCGCCATGGAGCGGGATTGGCGCCTGGAGCCTGCTCGGCGGAACTGGCTTGCGCCTCGTCGTCGATCATCCATCCTTCGCTTGAATCGTCGTCAGGAACTTTCACGTCCATGCATTTTCCTTTGTCGGTTGTGGACACACTATTCCGCGCCAGAACTTTTGTCAAAATATTTTCCGAAGGCTCAGTGAGTTGCAAAATGGCACGCACTCTACCGTGCTAAGTCATTGATTCTATTCAGACTAATCGATTGCCAAAGAATTGGGCAATTTGTTGAAAGCCGCGCCGTTAAAGGCGGAACGGGCTGTCAAGACCCGCTTCTCCACACGTTTATCCACAGCAGAAGTGGATAACTGGAATTTCGTCTTTAAAAACTTCGCATTACGGCAATTTTATCATCCGGACTATGAAGCCGCTGCCTTGAGACGGTTCAATTCGTCGAGAAATCGCTCGCAGGCCAGCCCGGGCGGCCAGGGTTCCCAGGCCGGTTCGCCATACAAGGCCTGCAATGGATCGTCATGCAGGGGCACGGCGTGGATCTTCAAAGTGCGGCGCACCTCTTCATTGCTCCAGCCCACCACGTGCACCGCTTCGCTGGCCGCGGCCAGCCGGTCGGCGCGCTTGTGGACCTGGTATTCCTTCGGCGTCCAGGCCGGCAAGCCATAGCGCAGGAATACCGCTTGTTCCAGCCGCTGGCTCAATTCGCGGAAGCTGTCGCCGAGGAAGGGTTTGAGCACGGAGATGCAATCGAACCCCAGCAAGCCTTCTTCGGCGTCGTGCAGCAGCTCGCGTAGCGAGCGCAGCGGGTCGAGCGGGGCGGGCGACCACAGGCGGCGCAATTGCAGCACCGTGATCGAATGCTGGGCGACGGAGAGGGGCAAGGGCCAGGCCGAGTGGCCGCCCCAGCGATAGGTGCGTGCCAGGCCCAGTGCGAGGTCGGCGTCATCCCAATCGAAGGGCGTGGGGTCCAGCAAGTCCAGCCGGCGGCCGGATGGCATGCGCACCCAGGCGCGTTGAGTCGTCATGCCGCTATCGTATCGTCGCGACGCAGGTCGGTGCAAGCTTGCAGGATAAGTGTTTCAAGTTCGGGCAACAGTGCGGCGGCCGACTGCAGGTCGCCGGCGGCGCTGGCCTTTTCCATTTGATGGCACAGGGTATGCAGTTCGGGGGCGCTCAGGTAGCCGCAGCTGCCTTTCAGAGCGTGGAAGGCGCTGGTGGCGCCTTCGCCATCGCCGTTCTGCAGGGCCAGGCGGCCTTCGTCCATGCGGCGTGGCGCTTCCTCAAGGAAGGCCTGGGCGATGCGCTGCTGGTGGCGTGTTGTCATGCCGCTGAGGGGCAGGATATGGATCGCCGGGCTGGCCGGCTCCACGCCGAACATGTCGTCCAGTTCCGCCAGCGTGGGCGCGGTGCGCGGCAGGCTGCGGCCGCGATTGAGCAATTGCGTGATGGTCTTTTCAAGCTGGTCGAACAGCAGGCGTTCATCCACCGGCTTGCTGAGGAAAGCGTCCATGCCGGCCGACAGGTAGCGTGCACGATCGAGTTCGTTGGCGTTGGCGGTAAGGGCGATGATCGGTATCAGCGGATCGCGCGACGGGTAATCCTGGCTGCCGCCCCGGCGCACCAGGCGGGCCGCCTGCTCGCCATCCATTTGCGGCATGCGGCCATCCATCAGCACCACGTCGAAATCGCGTTCGTGCAGCGCGCGCAGCGCTTCCAGGCCGTTTTCCACGACGGTCGCTTCATGGCCCATGCCTTCCAGCAGGGTGCTGATGATGATCTGGTTGGTGCGCACGTCTTCGGCGCACAGCACGCGCAAGCGGTAGGCGTGGCGCAGGTTGGCCGGGATCTTGACCGGGTCCTGCTCCAGCGGCCCGCCCAGTGCCAGCGGCAGCGAGAAGCGCAGCGTGGTGCCCTTGCCGAGGCGGGTATCGGCTTCGATCTGGCCGCCCATCAGGCCGACCAGCTCCTTGCAGATGGCCAGGCCAAGGCCGGGACCGTCGGCCTGGCGGGTGGAAGAGAGGTCGGCGGGCTCGAATTTGCGGAACAGGCGCGGCAGCATTTCCAGTGGAATGCCCGGGCCCGTGTCGCTGATGCTGAAGCTGACACGGGCCAGCCCGTCAGCCGTTTCGCCGGAAGCGCGCAGCCGCACTTCGCCGCGTTCGGTGAACTTGATGGCATTGCCCAGCAGGTTGAGCAGGATCTGGCGGATGCGGTTGGGGTCGCCCTGCACATGGCGCGGCAGGCCCGGCGCCAGTTCGCAGCGCAGCAGCAGGGCCTTGGCGTCGGCCTGCGGGCGCAGGATGGTGATGGCTTCGTCAATGATGTCGATCAGGTCCAGGTCCTGGGTGTTGATCGACAGGCGGCCGGCGTCGATGCGGGAGAAATCGAGCAGGTCGTTCAGGATCGCCAGCAGGGCTTCGCTGTTTTTCAGGCCGATGCGCAGGTATTCCCCGGTACGGTCGGCGATGGTGCGGTCGCGCAGGGCAAATTTCAGCATGCCGATCACGCCGGCCAGCGGGGTGCGGATGTCGTGGCTCATGGCCGCCAGGAAGTCGATGCGGTGGCGGCCCAGCTTTTCATTTTGAATCTGCGTTTGCCTCAGCGCGGCCTCCCGCGCCTGTAATTGCTTCTTTAGGCTGCGGTTCTCCCATATCAGCAGGATAAACGCCGCCAACCCCAGGATTAATAAGAGGGGCGCAAGCAGTTCAATAAACGATGCAAACGAAGAAAACAAAATATTAATGATCTCCTCAATAGCAATTATTGTAATGGACAAATAATCATGGCGCGATACTGAATTGTTATGCCCCGCTGCACTCGTGTATGATCCCGGCTATGTTAATTTCTCCTGAACAAGGGCTGGCCTTCCTGGCCGCCGCCATGCTCATTACCGTATCGCCAGGTCCGGACAACCTGATGGTATTAAGTATGGGCATGTCCCGTGGACGCAAGCAGGGCGTGGTATTCGGCCTCGGTTGCGCCCTGGGCTGCCTCAGTCATACGCTGCTGGCCGCACTGGGCGTGGGTGCGCTGATTGCCGCATCGCCTGCAGCATTCACCGCGCTCAAGGTTGCGGGGGGACTCTACCTGATCTGGATGGGATATGGCGCACTGCGCAGCAAGGGCGGCGCGCAAGTGGGCCAGGCGGCCCTGCCGGAGGAGTCCTTGGGCAAGCTGTTTGCCAAAGGCTTGTTCGCAAATGCGATCAATCCGAAGGTGGTGCTGTTCTTCCTGTCCTTCCTGCCGCAGTTCGTGGTGGCAGGGCGCGGCGATGCCAGCTGGCAGACCGCGCAACTGGGCCTGGTCTTCACGCTGCAAGCCTGCCTGCTGTTTGGGGCGCTGGGCTACTTCTCGGGCGCCGTGGGCAAATGGATCAACCGCAATCCGCGCGCCGGCCTGTGGCTGGACCGCGGGGCCGGTGCGATCTTCGTCGGCCTGGGCTTGCGCCTTATCGTCGCGCGCTGATCGCGAACCTCAGTTCCAGTTCGTCTTTCACCGATAGTGCGCCGCCGAAAACGGCAAATGGCGTAATGCCGAAATCGGTCTGCTTGACGGTGAAGGCGCCGCTGGCCTGCAGGACTGCACCATCCTCGCGCAACTGCAGCGGCACCTGGTATGCGCGCGTCACGCCATGCAGCGTGATTTCCGCGCGCAGCTTGTCTTTCGTTCCCGGTTCGAAGGCGGCCCGCACCAGCACCCATGGATAGGCTTCTGCTTGCAAGACCTTGCTGAACATATTCCTCCGCGTGCCGTCAATTGCGTCGGCCGAAGGCTGGGTCTCGAGCCCGGCTTCCTTGCGTAGCGCTGCCTCGTCGACCGTCAACTGGTCCAGGCGGAAGCGTAATTCAGTGCGGCCCTGTTCGACGTCCACGAAACCTTCAATCTGGCGCGTGGCAACGACGTGGTCGTGGCCCATGCGAGCCAGCGGTCCGCCACGGCGAACCGTCATGGCGATCAGCGATTCGCCCGCCATGATCCGGTGCGCCGAGCGGCTGGCCTGGAGCGCCGGGGCCGCGCTTGCCGGTGCGGCGGCAGGGGGCGCTGGAGGCTGGGTGCCACAGGCGGAAATGGCCAAAAGCGCCGCTAAAAGCGCGCTTCGAAAAGTCCATTTGCAAATTTTTTTTCGCATTGTGACTATTGGAGAGTTTCTATTATAAAAAGTGTACTATCTTAAACGAAGTCGTGATGTTTTCGTTTTCGAGAATATCCCCTTGCACTTTCAAATCTCTCCCGATTTGAATCCCTTTACCCGCGCAAATGACGCGGGTATTTTTTTGCCCGGGATTATTGGCTACCTTAATGAACTCCTAAGCCTTAGGCGGCGGAAAGCTGGCAAAGTACGTCCATAGCGTACAGCATCCCTGTACGCCGGGTTGCCGGATTCCTCAATCCGGCACGGTTTCTTCTATCCCCGCGCCCTAAAAAGCGTTTTTCACCGGCCCCCTCCAAATGGCCGGTTTTTTTTTGCCCATCTGTAAACGGTATCGCTTGCCTAGATATCGATAACATAATTTTAAGGCAAGCTGCAGGGGTGCGTGCTATATTGGCCTGATATCGATAACACGAGAGGAGACGCTCGGGTTTCGGTATGTCCCTTCGACATTGGTTAATAAGGATAATCATGCATAACCATTCACTAAAGGGCGGGGTCATGGCCGGGTTCAGGGTATTGGCCGTGGCGGCAGCGATCGCCGCTTCATTTCAGCCCGCTTACGCAGTCGACTATGTAGCAACACCTGTCTTGCAACCCGTTGTTAGCGCTACCGGGATCAAGCATCCGGCGCTCGGCATCACGCTGGAGCAGCTCGAGTACGCACGCGCCCAGGTGCGCGCCGACGTCGAGCCGTACAAGACTTACTACAACACCCTGGCTACGGTCTGCTGCAATTACGCGAACATCAACCTGCTGCCGACCAATCGCGATTCGACCAAGATCGATACGCCCAACACGCCCAACTTCAACGGCAATACGGCCCAGGTGCGGCTGATCAACGATTCGCAGGGCGCGCTGACGCAGGCCATCCTGTATTACATCACTGGCCGCAACGAGTACCGCCGCAATGCCATGCGCATTCTGCGCACCTGGAGCAATATGAACAAGGATGGCTATGCCTACTATCCGGATGCGCATATCCACACCGGCGTGCCGCTGTTCCGCATGCTGGCTGCCGCCGAGATCATGCGCTACACGCCGGGCGATCCGAGCTACACTGCCTACCCGCTGGTCTGGACCGACACCGACACCCAGAAGCTGAAGGACAACCTGGTCGACCCGATGGAGCGCACCTTCTTCGCCAGCAACGAGCGCTTCATGAACCAGCATGTGTATTCGATCGTGGGGCGCATGTCGGGGGCGATCTTTACCGACAACCGCGCGCGCTATGACGAAACCGTGGAATGGATGACGGTCAACTCCACCTCGACGCGGCAGGACATCAATGGCGCCATCCTGCCCCTGATCCCCCTGATCGAGGCGGACAACCCTTACAACAAGTACGGCTATCCCTTCTACCAGATCCAGGAAATGCAGCGCGACCAGGCCCACGGCGGGGACAATGTCGACAACCTGACCGGCCTGCTGCGCCTGGTCACGGCCCAGGGCACCAAAGTGGACCCGTTCACCGGCAAGCCTTCCACCTCGGGCGACGCGGTGAGCGTCTACAAGTTCGGCGGCAACCGCGTGCTGATGGGCGCCAATGCCTACGCCCAGTTCATGCTTGGCTATGCCGCGCCGTGGGCCGATACCTCGGGCGGCACCTCTTCCCAATCGGAAGCCTATCGCGGCCGCCTGTACGAAGTGGGCGGCATCCCCGAGCTGTATAACGTGTACAAGTACGAAGAGGGCGTGGACGTCGATGTCGAAGCGCCTTTCCTGGCAGCCGCCAACGCGCATTCGAACGAGTTCGTGACCCGCTGGGGCCCCGGCGCGCCGGCCAACAAGGACATGGGTGCGGAAGCCTTCCTGTCGCTGCCCAAGGCATTGACCGGGGCGGCCCTGCCGCCTAACACAGGCATGCTGGAGACCGAACGCAAATCAATCTACCTGAAGGGCGACTGGAGCAAGGTGAGCGAGGGCGACCGCACCTTCGGCCATGCCAACGTCACGCCGGCCGGCGCTACGGTGGTGTTCACCGACGTGCAGTACGCCGACCGCGCCAAGTACGCGCCGGCCGGCATCATGATCCGCACCAATGCGGTCACCAAGCTTGCCGCCAGCGCCACCGAAAGCGCCAGTCCTTGGTGCGAAATGACGGTGCCCGACACGCAAGGCCAGTGGCGCTATATCGTGCCTGACACGTCGTGGGCGGCCACGCCGGGCAAGCGCCAGGGCGACAATATCATGTACTTCAAATTCACCGGCGCCGAAGGGGCAACGGTGGACGTGGACTTCGTGAACATGGCCGCGCCGACCCAACTGACCCCGCCGCGCTTTGCCATGCCGGTGTTCCCGGCCACGGAGCTGGTGGTGCAGGGCGTGCCTTACCAGGCGACCTACACGGCCACCGATGCCCAGGCCGGCGATACGGTGGTCTACAAGGCGATCAGCATCCCGGATGGCGCCACGCTCGATACCTCGACCGGCGCCTTCAACTGGACGCCGGCTGCGGCGCAAAGCGGATTGCATGACATCGTGATCAGCGCCACCGACGGCATTTCCATCAGCACCATGACCGCGCGCCTGAGCGTGCAGCCGGACCGCGCCAGTGCCTTTGCGGCGGCGCAGGGCGGCTATGACCCTGCCAGCGTTTACACCACGCCGTCGCTGGCGACCTTCCAGCAGGAGATTGCCCCGCTGCGCGAGCAGATGATGACGGTGTCCGATGCCGATTTTCCGGCCCTGCTGAAATCCGTGCAGGCGGTGGTGGCCAAGCTCGAGCTGCTGAACCCGCGCGTTGCGCTGGACGGCAGCCTCGATTGGAGCAAGCACATGGTGACCACCACCACGCTCGACGTAAACCGTGTCGGCCTGCTGGTGGACGGCGACTATAACAGCACGTCGGGCGACTTGCGCAATGTCGTGACCATCGACTTCGGCGCCGACTATCGCGTGTCCGTCGACGCCTTCGGCATCCAGGCCCGCTTCATGTTCGCCAACCGTTCACAAGGCATCAATATCTACGGCTCGAACGACAATTCGAACTGGACCTTGCTGACCAGCCGCGAAACCACCGATACCAGCAACCGCAACTTCGAGCTGGAGACGATTCCTGTGCTGCCAGGCCTGTCGGAACAACGCTATCGCTACTTCATGGTGCGGGTCGACCATCCGGGCCCGCCGACCGATCCTGCCTATCCGGGCATTTCCTCCTATAGCGAATTGCGCTTCCATGGCGACCGCTACGACCTGCTGACGCCAGTGGACGTCACGCCGATCGTCAAGATCCAGCAATCGGGCCTGAACATGAACCGCTTCACGCAGAAGTACACCGGCAACGTGACCATCGTCAACGCTACGGAGCATACCGTCAGCGGGCCGCTGCAATTCCGGCTGTACGGGCTGACGCCGGGCGTGACGCTGGATAACGCGACCGGCATCAAGGATGGCGTGCCCTACATCACGCTGCCGACCCTTGACCTGGCGCCGGGCCAGAGCGTGACCGTGACGACGACCTTCAGCAATCCGGCCAAGGCTGCCATCGCCTATACCCGTCAACTTTTCAGCGTCAAGTATTGAGGACACCATCATGAGTAAACTGCAAACTATGCTGGCGCGGCTGCTGGTGGCCGCCATGCTGGCCTGTGGTGCGGGCCAGGCTGCCGCCGGGCCCTTGTACAAGGTAAGCGTCGACACCGCCTCGCTGGGCACCGGCCCGGCATTCCTCGGCCTGTATTTCATCGGCCTGGCCGATGCGACGCCGGCCACCGCGCTTGTCACCAACCTGGCAGGCGAGCTGCTTGGCACGCCGGACGTGAGCGGGACTGTGTCCGGCGCCGCGCCTGGCCCGCTTGCATTCAGCAATGCCGATGGCGGCAGCGACTGGGTGCAGGCGGTGACGCTGGGCGGCGTGTTCTCCTTCGACGTCAACCTGCTGGTGGGCCAGGGCGATGCCGGTTCGACCTTCGGCTGGGCGCTGTTCAACGACACCAGCTATCTGGGCGCCGACGGCGACCTCGGTACGGTCTCGGTGCAGCCTGTCCTGGGCGGCAACCCGCAGTTCGTCCTGGCCAGCGCCAGTCCGCTGGTTGACGTGCAGGTGGTTGCGGAACCTGGCACCGCCTGGCTGCTGTTGCTGGCAGGCCTGCCCCTGCTGGCATTCACCCGCCGCCGCGCCTGACGCGGCTGGCCCCGGCGTGGGGGCGGAAAAGCAGCTATGATGCAGCGATTCCGTGAAAGGAGCCGCGATGATCGACCTGTACACCGCCGCCACGCCGAATGGCCACAAGATTTCCATTGCGCTGGAAGAGCTGGCGCTGCCTTACGAAATGCATGTGCTCGACCTGGGCAAGAACGAGCAGAAGGAGCCGTGGTTTACGGCCATCAATCCGAACGGGCGCATTCCCGCGATCGTCGACCGCGGCAACGATGGCTTCGCGGTGTTCGAATCGGGCGCGATCCTGGTCTACCTGGCCGAGAAGACCGGCCGCCTGATGCCGCAGGACGCCAAGGGCCGCTCCCTGGTGCTGCAATGGCTGATGTTCCAGATGGGCGGCATCGGCCCGATGATGGGCCAGGCCAATGTCTTCTACCGCTACTTCCCCGACAAGATCCAGCCTGCCATCGACCGTTACCAGGGCGAGTGCCGGCGCCTGTTCCGTGTGCTGGACGGCCAACTGGCGCAGCATGAATTCCTGGCCGGCGACTATTCGATCGCCGATATCGCCAACTGGGCCTGGGTGCGCACCCATCGCTGGTCCGGGGTGGAGACCGAAGGCCTGCCGCACCTGCAGCGCTGGATTCGCCAGGTCCGCGCCCGTCCTGCCGTATTGCGCGGCATCGAGCGGCCGCCGAGCAATGTGTTGGATCGCGCCGACAGTCAGGAGAAAGTAGAGCAATTTGCGGCCGAGGCGCGCAAAATGCTGGAAACCGGCCAGTCGCGCTGATCACAACACCAAGGAGACCCAATGAAGCTGTACACCGCCCCGCGCGCCCCGAATCCGCGCCGCGTCGCCATGTTCATGGCCGAGAAGGGCATCGCGCTTGAATTGCAGGCGGTCGACCTGGGCAGGGGCGAACATCGCAGCGAAGCTTACCTGGCGGTGAATCCGTTCGGCCGCGTGCCGGCGCTCGAACTGGACGATGGCCGCATCCTGTGCGAAACGCGCGCCATCTGCACCTATCTGGAAGGCCTGCACCCGGCGCCGAACCTGATGGGCGAGGGCGCCGAGGAGCGTGCCTTCATCGAAATGGCCGATCGCCGCATGGAGCTGCACCTGTTTGCCATTGCGGCCAACAGCATCCGCCACTCCCATCCCGGCTTTGCGCCGATCGAGAATCCGCAGTTCGCCGACTTCGGCGCTTCGCAAGGCGAGAAGTTCCGCGAGAACGCGAAATGGCTGGATGGCGTGCTGGCCGCGCAGCCTTTCGTGGCGGGGCCGCGCTTCACCATTGCCGACATTACCGGCTTTTGCGCCATCGAGTTTGCGCGCGGGCTGATGAAATTTCGTCCCTCCGACCACGGGCTGCAGCACTTGCAGGCATGGCGCGACCGCATTGCCGACCGTCCAAGCGCCACAGCAGGGGCCTGAACGATGAAAATGGCGCAGCGCCGGCGCTGGCTGGGCTGCATGCCGGCCGCCATCGCTGCAATGGCGGCGGCTTCCTGGCCGTTGCGCACCCTTGCCAGGCCCCGGCCCCTGCGCGCGGTGGCCCTGGCCATTCCACCTTTCGCCGTACTCGACGCAAGCGGCCGCAAGAGCGGCCTGTTCGTGGAAGCACTTGAGCTGATCGCCCGCGAGTCGCAGCGCCAGGTCGAGATCACCCTTGCCCCCTACGCGCGCGCCATCGCCATGCTGCGCTCGGGCGAGGCGGACCTGATGATCGCCACCTCCAACTCGGCAATCGCGGAAGCGGCCGAACCCATGGGCATGTTGTGGACGACGGAAGTCATCGCCATCGGGCGGGCGGGCCTCAAGCTCGACGGCCTGCAAGACCTGCGGGGCCGCACGGTGGGCATGTTGCGCGGCTCGGATTATGGTGCTGCCTTCCTGGACGACCGGGAATACCGCAAGCATGAAATCACCGACCAGTTGCAAGGCATACGCATGCTGCAGGAGGGGCGGCTCGATGCCTCGGTCGGCACGCGCCTGGCGGTATTCCACGCCATGCGCTTGCTGGGCGTGCCGCGCGCGCGCCTGGGCGGGGTGCTGGCGGTGCAGTCGCGCGAGATCCACCTGCACCTGAGCCGCCATAACGCCGACGAGGACCTGGCGACGGAACTGCGCCGCGCCGTGCATGCATTGCGCAGCAGCGGCAAGGCTGATGGGCTGCTGGCTAGGTACCTGGCCGGACTGCCGCCTGCCTGAATTTCCCTATGATCCCGCTGGGGAAGAAGTAGATGGCGAGGATGAACAGGATGCCGAGCCAGAGCAGCCAGCGGTCCGGGTGCAGGGCGGCCGCCAGCACCGGCACGCCGGCCATCGCGCCTGCCGCTTGCGCCATCAGGGACTTCAGGTAATTGTTCGCCAGGATGAACAGGACGGCCCCGATCACGGAACCGTACATGGTGCCCATGCCACCGATGACGACAATCAGCAGGATGTCGGTCATGACCTCAAAGCCCAGCGTGGTCTTGGGGCCGACATAGCGCGCCCACAACGCCATCAGGGCGCCGGCCAGCGCGGCGGCAACGGCGCCGATGCAATTGGCTGCGATGCGATAGACCACGGTGCGGTAGCCCAGGGCCTCGGCGCGGAACTCGTTTTCGCGGATCGCCTGCAGCACGCGCCCGAAAGGCGAGTTCACAATGCGCAGCAGCGCCAGGAAGATCAGCACCGTGCAGGAAAACACGATGTAGTAGGTGAGCACCTTGCCGTCCACGATGCGGCCCATGAATTCGCCGAATTCGTTGGCGGGAGACAGCAGGTCTGGCACGTCGAAAGTCTTGCCGTCCTCGCCGCCGGTCCAGGCCGACATTTGCGATGCCAGCACCGCGAACGAAGACGCGACCGCCAGCGTAATCATGGCATAGAAGATGGCGCGCACGCGCAGCGCAAAAAGCCCGATGACGAAGGCCAGGACCAGCGTCAACGCCAGCGCCGCCGCCAGGCCCAGTGTCATGTCGCCCCAGGCGGGTGTTGGACTGTCGAAGCCGAGGCCGACACCGTAGGCGCCGATGCCGAAGAACATCGTATGGGCGAAGGACACGATGCCCGTGTAGCCGATCAACAGGTCATACGAGGCGACCAGGACGATGTAGATGCAGATGGTGGCGGCGGTGTTGAGCGGCCGGGCCCCGCTGGTGATGAAGGGCGCCAGCGCGAGTCCCAGCACGACCACAAGCAGCAGGACGGACAGGGCGCGGCTGCGCGGCAGGTCGCCGGAAAGAAGGGTGTTCAGCATGTCATTTCCTCGACAGGCCGGCTGGCCGCCAGAGCAGGATGGCGATCATCAGCACGATATGGGACACGAGCGCCAGCTTCGGCGCCAGGAAGCCGGCGTAATTGGCCGTCAGTGCCATCAGCAGCGCGCCGATGAAGCAGCCGCTCACCGAGCCGAGGCCGCCGATGATGATCGTGATGAAGACCATGACCATCACCTCGCCGCCCATGGAAGCGGTCAGTGTTTCCTTGTACAGGCCCCACATCACGCCGCCCAGGCCCGCCAGCGCGGAGCCGGCCGCGAATACCGCCACGAAAAGGCGCCGGATGCGGTAGCCAAGTGCTTCGACCATCTCGCCATTTTCCACGCCGGCACGGATCAGCAAGCCGAGCTTTGTACGGTTCAGCACCAGGGTGAGCGCGATGAACACCAGCATGCCCACCGCCACCGCCAGCAAGCGGTACTTTTCGATGGCGGCGTCGCCCAGCACGAGGGCGCCGCGCAGGGCGGTTGGCAGCGGCATCGGCTTGTGGTCGGCGCCCCAGAGCACGTGGATCAACTGCTCGACCACGATCATGCCGCCCATCGTGATCAGGATCTGCTTCAGGTGCTGGCCGTAGACAGGCATGATGATGAGGCGTTCGAAAGCCCAGCCCAGTGCTGCCGTCACGGCCATCGCCATGACGATCGCCAGGCCGAGCGCGGCCAGGTTCATGCCCAGCGAATCGGCCTCCATCCAGCCCTGCATCGGCACCAGCACCAGCGTGGCGGCGAAGGCGCCGACGGAGACGAAGGCGCCGTGGCCGAAATTGAGCACGTCCATCAGGCCGAACACCAGAGTCAGGCCGCTGGACATGATGAAGAGCATCATCCCCATTGCCAGACCGGCCACGGTCAGCGTGAGCCAGGTCGGCATGCTGCCCACCAGCGGCAGCATGGCCAGCATCAGGGCCGGCACCAGCAGCATTGGTATATAGTCGCGCGGAACGGATGGCATTGGCGTGCGGCTCCTTATTGGTGTGAATCGAGGGCCAGGCCGAGCAGGCGCTCTTGCAAGGCGCGGTCGGCGGCCAGTTCGGCCATGGCGCCGCTGTGCACGATGCGGCCGTCGTCCATCACGGCCACGGTGTCGCCGAGCTGGCGCACGAAGTTGAAGTTCTGCTCCACCAGCAGCACCGTGGACTGGCCCTTGAGCTGGCGGATCGCGTCGGCCAGGTTCTGGATGATGGCCGGCGCCAGGCCCTTGGTCGGCTCGTCGATCAGCAGCAGCTCGCGCGGTTCGATGATGGCGCGTGCAATGGCCACCATCTGCTTCTGGCCGCCGGACAGCTTGCCGGCCGGGTAATGCCAGAATTTTTCCAGCGCCGGGAAGAAGGAGAAGATCCACTGCAGCCGCGCCGTATCCATCGAGCCGCTGCGCGCCGCAAGGTAGAGGTTTTCGCGCACGGTCAGGTCGCTGAACACGGCCATCGACTCCGGCACATAGGCGATGCCCGCCTGTGCGATATCGGGCGTGCGCAGCTTGCCGATGTCGCGGCCGTTGAATTCGATCTGGCCGGCGCTGGCCTGCCACAGTCCCATGATGGTGCGCAGCGTGGTGGTCTTGCCGGCGCCGTTGCGGCCCAGCAGGACCGCCAGGCCGCCGCGCGGCACGGCCAGGTCGACGCCTTGCAGGATGTGGTATTCGCCGATGTGCGTGTGCACGCCGGACAGTTTGAGCAAGGCCTCATTCATGGCTTGCGGTCCCCAGGTAAGCTTCCTGCACGATGGCGGACGACATGACGGCAGCGGGCTCGCCGTCCGCCACCAGGGCGCCGTTGTGCAACACGATGATGCGGTCGGCCAGGGCTCGCACCACGTCCATCTTGTGTTCCACCAGCAGCACGGCCTTGTTGCGCTGCGCCTTGACCTGGTGGATCAGGTCCAGCACCACCGGCACTTCGTCCACGCTCATGCCGGCGGTCGGTTCGTCGAACATCATCACTTCCGGCTCCAGCGCGAGCATGATGGCCACTTCCAGCTTGCGCTTGTCGCCGTGCGACAGCGCGGCTACCGGCGTATCGCGCCGCGCCGCCAGCGCCACGCGACCCAGGTAATGGTCGGCGCGATCGATCAGTTCCTTGTGGCTGGACCAGATCGACCACAGCTTCATGCCGGCATTGGCGCGCGACTGCACCGCCAGCCTCACGTTCTCGTGCACCGGCAGGTGAGGGAACAGGTTGGTGAGCTGGAAGGCGCGGCCGATGCCCTTGCGGGTGCGTGCGGCCGGACCGCTGCGCGTGATGTCTTCGCCCCGTAGCAGCACCTGGCCGCCGGTTGCCGGCAACTGGCCCGACATGAGGTTGAAATAGGTGGTCTTGCCGGCGCCATTCGGGCCGACGATCACGGTCAGCTGGCCCGCATGGAAGTCGGCACTGACGTTGTCGACGGCCGTGTGGCCGCCGAAGCGGATCGTCAGGCCGCGTGTTGACAGCAGTGGAGTCATCGTTTCAGCGCCGCTTGTTCTTGATCGGGACCGGCAATTCGGAAGCCGGAATCTCACGCACCAGTTCCAGCAAATCCCATTCGTCCTTCTGGTCTTTCTTGATGCGGAAGTGGTACATCGCTTGCATGGCTTGGTGGTCGTCCTTGCGGAAACTCATTTTTCCCTTCGGCGTATCGAACTCCATGCCTTCCATGGCGGCAATCATCTTTTGCGTGTCGCCGCCGCCCGTTTTGGCCAGGGCGGTGTAGACGGCGCTGGCTGCCGTGAAGCCGCCCGCCGTGAACATGTCCGGCGGTTTCCCGTGCCGCTTCCGGTGCTCGGCCACGAACCAGTCGTTCATCCTGTTCTTCGGGAAGGCGTAGTAGTAATAGATCGTGCCTTCGGTGCCGGCGAACGATTTCCACGTCTTCAGCACCGGCAGGATGTTGCCGCCGGGAGCCAGCGTGATACCGTAGCGTTCCGGCTTCATGTCGGCGATCTTGTTCATCGGATTCGGGCCGGCCCAGATGATCTGCAATACCCGCGGCTGCGGCGCATCCTTCAGCTTGTCGAACAGGCGCTGGGCCGGGGCGGTGAAGTCGGTCGCGTTCTGCGCCGCGAATTCCTCGTGCACGATGTGGGCTTTGGAGCCGGTCAGCCTGAGGGCCTCGCGCGCGGCCGCCACGGCGTCCTTTCCGAAGGCATAGTCCTGGGCCAGGAAAGCCACGCTGCCTTGCTTGAAGGTGGTGGCGGCAGCCAGGCCGTCCTGCATGGAATTGCGCGCAGTGCGGAAGATGTACTTGTTCCATTTGGCGCCGGTGATCGCGTCGGCCACGGCCGGCTCCACGACCAGGACCTTCTTGTATTCCGCCGCGATGGGCAGCATGGCGATGGCGGACCCGGAGGAACTGGTGCCTACCGCGATGTCGACCTTGTCGTCGCCATAGGCCTCGGCCAGCAGGGTGCGACCCAGGTCCGGCTTGCTCTGGTCGTCCTTGACAAAGACCTTCAGCTTGCGGCCGTTGATTTCCATCCTGCCGCCGGTCAGGTATTCAAGTCCCATCATGAAGCCGGTCTCGGTCTCCCTGGCGTAGGGCTCCAGGATGCCGGTTTTGCCGGCGATGAGGGCGACCTTCAGTTCCTGGGCGCCGGCCAGGAGCGGCGCCAATGCAAGCAACAGGGCAATCAGCTTTGTCATCGATCAGTCCACACTGGCGAGGAAGTTGCGCAGCGCCTCTTGCGCGGCGGGCTCGGACAGCATCGGCGCGTGGCCGACGTCGGGCACCTCAGCATACATCATGCGCGGTGCTGCAGCACGCATGGCGTTGGCCTGGGCCGGCTCGATCAGGTCGGAAAGGGCGCCGCGTATCAGCATGGTGGGACGGCGCCGGGCCAGCCGGCGGAAGGCAAAGTGCGCGGCCATCGAGGTCGAGCGCAGCTTGTTGGCGCGGATCGGCACGGCGATGTTCGGGTCGTAGCGCATGGCCAGGGTGCCGTTGCCTTCTTCACGGAAGGCCCGGCGCGCCCAGCGCTCCCACTCCTGCGCCGTGTTGCCGGGGAAGGCGACCGCGTTGATGCCGCCGATGTAGTCCGCCGCCTGCTGCCAGCTCGTGAACTGTTCGCCCTTGCCGGTATAGCCGCGGATGCGCGACAGGCCGCGTTCCGACAGGGTCGGGCCGACGTCGTTCAGGACCGCCGCCGCGATCAGCGCCGACTTGCGCAAGGCCAGGGTCATGGTGATCAGCCCCCCCATCGATGTGCCGATGAAGACGGCGCGCTCGATGCCCAGGTCGTGCGCCAGCTTGACGACGTCGTTGGCGTACACCATGGGCGTGTAACGGTCGGGCTGGGAGTCGTATTCGGAATTGCCGCGGCCGCGCACATCGACGGCGATCACGCGCCGGCCCTGGGCCGCAATCCATGGCGCGACGTCTTCAAAGTCGGCCGAATTGCGCGTCAGGCCGTGGATGCAGATCACGGGCAGGCGCGCGGGGCCGCTGGCGGCAGGGTAGTCGCGCGCATACAGGCGCAGGCCATCGTCGCTGGTGTAGCTGATCTCGGAATACATGGTCCTCGTGGGCAGCGTTGCAGGAGCGTGCAGTGTGCAAGAAATGCATCGGCGCGGGAACCGGAGGCCGCGCCCACTGTGTGTGCAATTTTGCACAGCAACACTACAGCGAGGGAAAATGATGCACAATGGGCCGCATGAAAACCCTGCCCGAATGGACTGACCTGCGCTTCTTCCTTGAGCTGGCGCGCTCCGGCACCTTGTCCGGCGCCTCGCGCCGGCTGGAAGTGGAGCACACCACCGTCTCGCGCCGCATCGACCGCCTGGAGCAGCAACTGGGCGCCACCCTGTTCGATCGCTCGCGCGAGGGCTATGAACTGACCGAAATGGGCCACGCGGTGCTGCCCCATGCGGAAGCGATGGAAAGCGCAGTGCTGGCCGCGCAAGGCCAGTTGTCCGGCACCGAAGTCGCGATTCGCGGCGTGGTGCGCCTTGGGGTGCCCGAAGCGCTCGGGGTGCGCTTCATCACGCCGCTGCTGGCGCAATTCCTGCAGGATTATCCCGAGCTGTCGGTCGATCTGCTGGTCCAGCCGCGCTTTGCCAACCTGGCCAGCCGCGAAGCCGACCTGGGCGTGACTCTTGACGCGCCCAACACCGGCCGCTACATGGTGACGCGCCTGGCGTCCTTCCGGCTGTACGTGCACGGTTCGCCTGACTACCTGGCCCGCCACCCGCCGATCCAGAAACGCAGCGACCTGGCCGGCCATGACTTTGTCGACTACGTGCAGGACCGCCTGGCCAGCAACGAGCTGAACTTCCTTGATGAACTGGGCGTCAACCCGCGCCGCCGCCTGTGCTGCACGGGCATGCTGGCCCAGGCCGAAGCTGCCGCCGCCGGCCTGGGCCTGATGATGGCGCCGCCTTACATGGCAACGGACGGCCGCCTGGTGCCGGTCCTGCAGGACGAGGTATTCGTCGAGCGCGCCTACTGGCTGGTGGCGCCCGTCGACTTGTACCGGCTGCCGCGCGTCAGGGCGGTCTGGAACTTGCTCCGCTCGTTTGCCGAATCGCGCGCCAGCCTTTTCATCTCGAACAGATAGGGCAGCTCACCCGAAATCTCGATCCGGTGCAAGTCTGGATCGGCCCGGTCCGGCAGCGGCGCCCGTTGCGCCAGCGCCTGCAGGATGGGCGCCGGGTCGTAGCTCCAGTCCACCATGTAGCGGCAAGGGTCGCCTTCGCGCACCTTCATCAGCGCCAGTTCGAACTGGGACACCGAGACCACCAGCGGGTCTTCATGCCCGGCCAGGAAGCCAAGGAAGGCCAGCGGCTGGTACTCGCGGAACGGCGAGATGTTCTCCTGCCGGATGAAGGCTTGCAGCGCTTTCTCCAGCAAGCCGGCCTGGCGCAGCAATTCGACGGTCAGCACGCAGCTGCGTTCGAGCACGTAGATGCGCCACAGCAGCACATTGCCGCGCGCTTCCTGCAGGTCGGGGGAATCGGCAACCCGGTGGAAATAGGGCGCGTCGCCGGGCCCGGGCTGGTAAGTGGCGCGCATCAGGCCAAGCAGGATGCGCTGGTGGCTGGCCAGGTCCATGTCTACCTCCATTTTCGTTGCCGCATTTGCTGCAGGGTGTTGGCGATGGCTGCGTTGCCCAGGCCGGGCACCGCCTCCGGCATGAATTCGTACACGATCACTTCCGCCTCGGTCGCGACCTGCTGCAGCACTTGCTGCGCCAGGTCCATGGTGCAGGGGCGCGGCAGGCGCGAATGCACGTCCAGCATCAGGCCGTTGTGCTTGACGCCGCAGGCCACGTGCACTTCCTTCACGTGGCGGCCATCGAGTTCGGCGAGGAAGGCCTGTATGTCGAGCGCATGGTTATGTTCATCGCATTCCAGGTTGTACACGTCCAGCACCAGGCCGCAGCCGCTGTCGCGCGCCACCGCGTTCAGGAAACCGGCGTCGCTGTAGTCGGCCGGGCAGTCCGGCACCACGTGCACGATGTTCTCCAGCAGGAAGGGCAAGCCGTAGCGCTGCTGCAGGCACCAGGCCCGCTGCGCCACCAGCTCCGCTGCCTGCTCAGTGCGCGGCATGGCCAGCATGATGCCGAGATGTTCGCCGTCGACCCGCGTAAAGCCAAGGTGCTCGCTGTGCCAGCGCACCCGCACCTGGTCCATCAGTTCGTCGAGCAGGTGCAGGTAGGTCGGCGACCAGCCATCGTGCGAGCCGATGGACAGGCTGACTCCATGCACCACGATGGTTTTTTCGCGGTCGATGTTTTTCAGTTCGGCCAGGATGCCCTTGTCCAGCGAGATCCGCTCGCCATCGGCCACCGACATGGTTTCCGGCGTGACTTCGATGATGTCCACGTGCGGCAGCATCATCTCCAGCAGCGCCGGATCGCGCCCCTCATAGCTGACGCCCACGCCCAGGGCAGGGCGCGGGTCGTGCGCAGGCAATTCAGCCGCGGAGTTCATGTTCCAGCACCGCGCCTTCGATGTGCGGCACCTCGCGCAGCACGCGGCCGATCGACGGGTCGCCGCGCAGGAAAGTCAGGTCGAAGCCGGTCAGGCCGCAGTTGCAGCCGCCTTTCGGCACCATCTGGGACACGGCGATATCGAGCGCCTTGTGCAATTCTTCCAGGGTGACCTTGCCTTCGCTGACGACGATCTTGATATGGTTTTTCTTGGAATTGGTGTGGCGCAGTTCTTCCATGACGATCTCCAGGCGGTCCGGTATTGAAGAGGGGCGGGCCCTTCGGACCAGGCTATGGACCGCGCCCCGTGCTTTCCATGGGAGTCACTTTAGGCTGAGGACAGGCGCGGCGAATTGGTACTGGCACCCAGATTCCGGATCGCCAGCACCTAGTTTTTGTGCAGCGAGGTGGGCGGCCGGCGCAGCAAGTCGAGGCGCGTGGTGGCGCCCAGCTTGCCGAGCAGGGTTGAAACGTGGTGTTCGATGGTGCGTTCGGAACGGCACAGGCGCTGGGCGATTTCAAGGTTGCTGAGGCCATCGAGCAACAGTTCCAGCACCTGGGCTTCACGGCGGGTCAGGCCGCTCGGGTGCTGGCGCGCTGCTGCGTAGGGACCGCGCCGCGGCTTCGGCAGCTGGGCCTGGGCGCCGCAGGCGCGGGCGCGCTGCCGCGCCAGCGCAGCCGCCGGTGCGGCGCCGATCTGTTCCAGCAGGGCGACTGCCTTGGGCATGGCTTGCGCAGCCGCGTCGCCGGGCAGGTCGAGCAAGGCCAGCGCTGCTTCGAATGGCAGGCCCAATGCCAGCCAGGCGTCGCAGGCAGCCTGCCCATTGCCGGCCGCTTCCGCGGCGATTGCCGCCCGGCGCCGCCAGGCGCCGACTGCCGCCAGGTCCCAGGCGTTGACGCCGGACAGGTCGAACTGGCCGATCTCGTCCAGCCAGCGCCGGCAACTGTCCAGGTCCTGCACTTGCCAGGCCGCTTCCGCAAGGGCCAGCAGCACCGGCAGCAAGCGCTGCGATTCGCCGGTGGCACGCGCCCATTGCAGCGCTTCCTGCAGGCAGCGTGCGGCATCCTGTTCGCCCTGGCGCGACAGGGTCCGCCCGAGTACCGTCAAGGCAGGCAGCCGCATCACCAGGCTCAGGTCGGGCAGGGCGAGCACCTGCCGCGCCAGCGCGGCGGCCTGGGCGAACTCACCCTTGTCGAGATGGAGCTGCGCCTGCCAGCCGGTCAGGTAGTGCACCCAGGCGTCCAGTTCATGTTCGCGATGGTAGGCGAGGCCCTCGGCCAGCAGGCGTTCGGCCAGGGCAAACTGCTTGAACACGACAGCGTATTCCACCCAGTTGCTATAGATGCGCGCCGCGTGTTCGTGCAGGTGCTGTTCCAGGGCGCATTGCAAGCCGTCGGCCAGGTCTTGCTGGCCGCCGTCGTCGCCCAGGAACAGCTTTGCGCTGCCGATATTGGTCAGCGCATGGACGCGCGTGTCATGGTCGTGCAGCGCGGTAGCCAGTTCCAGCGCCAGGCGGCCCCATTCGATGGCGGACGCCGGATGGTTCTGCAATAGCTGGTGCTGCGAACGCATGCTGTAGGCCATGGCCAGCTCTTTGCTGTTCGGCAGTTGCTCGAGCGTGCGGATCGCTTCCAGCCCGTAGCGTTCCGCTTCCTTTGCCTCGCCGCGGTACCAATGGGTGCGTGCCAGCCAGCGCAGGTTCAGGCCGACCTTGTCCGGCCGCTCCACGCTTTGCCACAGGGCGATAGCCTTTTGCCGCGCCTCGATCAGGCGCTCGTCGATGCGCAGCAGGCCCGCCTCGTAAGCCCAGTCCTCGTAAAGCTGGGCAGCTTCGCCGGTCCAGCCGACCGCGTCGACGAACTGCAGTGCGCTGGCCAGGTGGGCCGCCGCCTGCCTGTGGGCGCCCAGGCGCGCCGCCTGGCGTGCCGCGCGCGGCGCCAGTTGCAGCACCATGTGCGCATCCTGCGCTCCGGTTGCGTGATGCACGAGCCGCGCCAGTTCGACCCGCGCATGGGGCGGCGCCTGCTCGGTCAGGGCTTTGCACAGGCGTTTGTGCAGGGCGCGGGTGGCGCCGGGGCGCAGTCCGCTCAACAAGGCCTGGCGCGCCAGCTCGTGGCGGAACGACAACAGGCCGGGGCTGGCGCGCTGCAGCAGGCCGCTGTCCACGCTGCAGTCGATCGCATCGTGCCCGTCCTCGCCGAGCAGGGCTTCGAGCAACCACTCTTCCAGTGCGACGGGGCTGACGCTGACCAGTTCCAGCACGGTGCGCACCTGTGCGTCCAGGCGCGATGTGCGGGCCCAGACCGCGTCGCGCACCGAGGCCGGCAAATGGCCGGGCGAACGGTTGCAGTCGCTCAGCAGTTCGGAAAGGAAGAAGGGATTGCCGCAAGTGACGCGGTATAGCTCGGAGGGATCGCAGCCGGCATCGTGCGCGAGAGTGGCGACCGCTTGCGGCGACAGGGGCGGCAGGTCGATGCGCTGGGTGCTGGCGGGGGGCAAGTCGCCAGCCCAGCGCCAGAAGGCATGGTCGGGCGGCAGCTCGTCGTTGCGGGCGCTGGCCAGCAGCATGGTGTGCTGGCCGCCGATGCGGCGCGCCAGGTATTTCAGCAGGTCCAGCGTGGCCTGGTCGGCCCAGTGCAGGTCCTCGCACATGACCAGCACCGGCCGCGGTTGGGCGGCAAGGTGGCCCAGCAGCATCGGCATCAGGACGTCGGGACTGGCGGCGTTGTCGATGGCCGACACCACGTCCTGGCCCAGGGCGGGCGCAAAATCGCGCAAGGGGCCCAGCACGCGCGGCGTGGACAGGTCTTCGCAAGCGCCCTGCAAGACGAAGAACTCGTCCTTCAAGGGGGCAGCAAAGGCTTGCAGCAGGGATGACTTGCCGATGCCGGCTTCACCCAGCACCAGCGCCATCCCGCCCGCACCTGAGCTAACGCGGCTGGCAAGCCGCTGCAAATCCTGCAATTGCCTTTCGCGCTCGAGCAGCATCTGGCTCTCCTCACTGCCATCATATTCCTGTCAGCGCAAAGAGATTCTCACCAATCGTAACGTGCGTCAGAACTTGTATGAAGCGGTCAGCTTGTAGGTGCGCGGATCGCCGTAGTAGGTGGTGACGGTGTTGAAGAAGCCGCCGAAGGCATAGCCGGCCACCTTGTAGCGCTTGTCCGTCAGGTTGCGGCCGTGCAGGCCGATTTGCAGGCGGCGGTCGACGCTGGTCCATACCAGGCCGGCATCCCACAGCGTGAAGCCGCCCTGGGCCAGCATCTGGTTCTGCGGCACCAGTGCATCCATCGAGGCGATGCCGGTCAGGCGCACGATCTCGGCCTGGTACACCTTGTCCTTGTAGGACAGGCTGTTGTTGAAGCTCATGTTGCCGCCACGGCCGAACAGGCTGACCGGCCATTCATAGGTCGCGCCCAGGTTGGCCGACTTTTTCGGCGTGTTCTGGAATTCCGCGCTTTGCGCCACATTGACCAGGGTGGCGCCGCTGGCCACCATCCATTCCTTGTACTCGGCATCGATGTAGCTCAGCATGCCGTTCAGCGACAGTCCATCGGTCACGCGGGCAATCGCTTCCAGTTCCAGGCCCTTGATCTTGGCCTTGCCGGCGTTGGTCAGCGTGCCGGCGAAACCGTTCACCTGGCCTTGTGCATTGAAAGTCGGGATCGAGCCCGGGATCTGGACGTTCTTGTAGTCGGTGTAGAACACCGCCGCATTGGTCTGCAGGCGGCCGCTGTTCAGCGACGATTTCAAGCCCAGTTCAACGGTATCGACTTCTTCCGGATTCACGCCCTTGCGCTTCTCCAGCGAGGCCGGGGTGTTCGGGCCGCCGGTTGCCGTCAGGTCCATCCGCGGATCGAACATGCCGCCCTTGAAGCCGCTCTGGTAGCTGCCGTACACGTTGTGTTCCGGCGACAGCTTCCAGCCAAAGCCCAGTTTCGGGGTGAACTTCCTGTCCTTGCGGTGCAAGTCACCCTTGCCGAGGTCCGTGTTCGGCGCCAGCCCCACGGCGGCGGGATTGCCCAGGTTGGGCGAACCGGCCAGGCCGAGGTAGGTGCGCTTGTAGATGGCGGCTTCGCGCTCGTCATCGGTCCAGCGGCCGCCGACGCTGACGCTGAAAGCGTCGGATACGCTATAGCTGGCGTCCGCGTAGATGGCCCAGGTCCGGGAATCGATATCGTCGCGGGTCAGCAGCGACAGGCCGCCGGCAGCGTTGTACAGCACGTCGAACTCGTTGAAGGCATTGGTCTTCATGTAGAACAGGCCGGCCACGCCCTGCCATTTTGAGCCGGTATAGGTGAGCTGGAATTCCTGGCTGTCCTGCTTGTCGCTATAGATGGCCGGGGCTTCCCACAGCGGCGCGTTGAGGGAGTCGAAATCGATTGGCGCGTAGGACTTGGACGAGCGGTGCGCGGTGACCGACTTGAACATCGTTTCGGCATTGATGTTGTAGTCGATCGTCAGGGAAACCCCCTTGGTGGTCACTTGCTGCTCGTGGCCATTCACCTTGTACAGGTTGGCGCGTGTGTCGTAAGCACCTTCCAGTGGCGGCTCATTTCCCGGCGGCGGGCCATTCAGCAGGCGGTAGCCTTGCTTCGGTTCGGAATCGTCCTTGGTGTAGTCGCCGGCCAGGCGGATGAACAGGTCGGTGTTGGGCACCAGTTCCGCGCTGATGCGGGCGGCGTTGACGTCCTTGTTGTAGTTCTCGCGGCCGTTGATCACATTCTTGCCGAAGCCATCGCGATTGAAAGTGCCAACCGTGCCGCCAATGCGCAGGATGTCGCTGACCGGGGTGCTGCCTTTCAGGACCAGGTCGCGCTGGCCGTAGTTGCCAAGCGCCCCCTTGATTTCGAAAGTCGGGTTAGGGGACAGCTTGCGGGTCACATACTTGACTGCGCCGCCGATGGTGTTGCGGCCGTACAGCGTGCCTTGCGGGCCGCGCAGCACTTCGATGCGTTCCAGGTCGTAGATGTCGGTCAGGGCGCCTTGCGGGCGGGCCAGGTAGACGTCGTCCAGGTAGATGCCGACGCCTTGCTCGTAACCGGCAACAGGATCTTGCTGGCCGATGCCGCGAATGAAGGCGGTGAGGGTGGTGTTTGTGCCGCGCGAAGCCTTGAGCGTGGTATTGGGCACGATGTCGGTCAGGGCGGTGATGTCGGGCAGCGCTTTCTTGTCGAGTTGGGCGCCGGACAGCGCGGTCACGGCTCCCGGCACGTCCTGGATCAGCTCTTCGCGCTTGCGGGCGGTAACGATCACCCGGTCCATCCCGCCTTCGGCCTTCTCACCGCCGGCGCTTTGCGCCAAGGCCGGGTGGGAATAAATGGCGGGAAGCGTCATCATCACGGCTGCTGCCGAGCGTCGCAGCATGAAATTGTGTTTCGACACGCGCATCAAAGTCTCCTCAGGTTTTGTTATGCGAGGAGTGTGCATGTTTTGCCAACTGTGCGAAACTGACAGGGTTGCACTCACGTTGTGCAATTTTGCACAGAATCGCCAGTTGTGATATTTCAAATTCAAAAAGAACTAATCCGTCCTGATATAGCTGCGTCGCGGCGGCCTGGCTGCTTGCTATCCTCTGCCGAAAAACGCATCCTGGAGGGACGATGGCGGCAACAAATGAAACCCGGCGCAAGGTGTTCCTTGGCTTGTTGGGCAGTGCCGCGGGCATGGCACTCGGCGGTGGCGCCGGGGCCCGCGCGATGGTCGACCAGGCCACCAGGGTATTCCGCCTTGATGGCGGCGGCGTCACCTATGCGTTTGGCATCAATGCCGGCGGGCAGGTGCAATCGCTGTATTGGGGCGCTGCGCTTGCTGCCAGCGACAGTCTTCCTGCGGCAGTTCCGGTCGAAGCCAATTCGTCGAACGAGATGGCGCCTGGCCTGACGCCATACGAGTTTGCGGGATTTGGTGGCGGCTTGACAACGGAGCCGGCATTGAAGGTCCGCTTCCCCGACGGCGTGCGCGACCTCGACCTGCGCTATGCCGGCCATCAGGACAAAGGAGACAGCCTTGTGCTGCAGTTGCAGGACGCGAAGCGGGCCGTCCGCGTCGCCTTGACTTACGCGATGGACGAAGCGACCGGGATCCTCGCGCGCTCCGCCGTGGTGGAAAACCGGACGGGCAACTGGATCCAGGTGGATCAAATGGCGGCTGCCTGCCTGAACCTGCCTTACAGCGACGATTACCGGTTGTACTTCCTGTCCGGCCGGTGGGCCGGGGAATTCATGCTGCAGACCCGCGCGATCACGCCGGGCGCGTTCGTGCTGGAAAGCCGCAAGGGCGTCACCTCGCACCAAATCAATCCATGGATTGCGGTGAGCCGCGCCGCAACCGGCGAAGAGTCCGGCCCGGTGTGGTTCGGAGCACTGGGCTGGAGCGGCAACTGGCGCATCAACGTCGAGATGGATGCCATGGGCGGGGTGCATGCCACTGCCGGCTACAACCCGTTCGACTTCAGCTACCGCCTTAAGCAGGGGGAGAGCTTGGCGTCGCCGGTCTTCCATGCCGGCTTTTCCAACGAGGGATTTGGCGGGGCTTCGCGCGTATTCCATCGCTACCAGCGAGAAAAGGTCTTGCCGCACGCGCCAAGGCCACGCCTGCGGCCAGTCCTTTACAACTCGTGGGAAGCGACCTTCTTTGACGTGAATGAAGCAGGGCAGGTGGCGCTGGCCGAAAAAGCGGCCAGCATCGGCGTCGAGCGTTTTGTGGTAGACGATGGCTGGTTTGGTGCGCGCGACAGCGACAAGGCCGGGCTTGGGGATTGGGTGGTCAACCTGAAGAAGTTTCCCAATGGCCTGGGGCCGCTGATCAAGCGCGTGAATGGCCTGGGCATGCAGTTCGGGCTCTGGGTCGAGCCGGAAATGGTGAATCCGGACAGCGATCTGTATCGCGCCCATCCCGACTGGGTCATCAATTTCCCCGGCCGGCAGCGCTCCGAGGCCCGTAACCAGCTGGTGCTTAACCTGGCGAGGAAGGACGTCTGCGAACACTTGCTGAAGGTGCTGGATGCACTGCTCTCCAGCCACAATATCGAATACCTGAAATGGGACCATAACCGCGCCTGGTCGGAACCCGGCTGGCCGGAAGTGGCGCCGGACGACCAGCAGCGGCTTTACGTGGCCTACGTCGATAACCTCTACAAGCTGCTGGCCGAGCTGCGCCGCCGGCATCCGAAGCTTGAGATCGAATCCTGCGCCAGCGGCGGTGGCCGCGTCGACCTGGGCATCATGAGGCTCACCGAACAGGTCTGGACCTCGGACAATACCGATCCGTACGACCGCCTCGTCATCCAGGACGGATACAGCCATGCCTATGCTCCTGCCGCGATGATGGCATGGGTGACGGATTCGCCGAACTTCGTGAACAAGCGCGTGACTTCGCTTGAATACCGCTTCCTGTCGGCCATGCAGGGCGGGCTGGGTATCGGCGCCAACCTCAATCACTGGCAGGACGAGGATTTCGCCAAGGCCCGGCGCCTGGTCGAAGCATACAAGCAGGTTCGCGCGACGATCCAGCTTGGGAACCTCTATCGCCTGGTATCGCCGGGGAACGGCTCGCCGCGCTCGGCCACGCTCTCCGTGTCGCATGACCGCAAACAGGCCGTGCTGTTCGCCTTCCTGCACTCCAGCATGATGCGTTCTGCGCAAAAGTCGATCCAACTGCGCGGACTGGACGCCAGCGCCGTCTACTCGCTGCGCGCGATTTCCGGCTCCGCTGCGGCAGGAACTGTGGCCAAGGCAAGCGGCGCCTACTGGATGGGACATGGATTGAAGGTAGCGCTTGAGGGCGATTTCCAGGCTGCTGCGTTCGTGCTGGAGGCCGTGTCCTAAGCGGGGCTGCGCTTGAGGCTCGCCTGGTAACGGCGAGCCTCTTGCCAGAAGGCCCTTGCGACCGGCGAAAGCCGGCTTTCATCGAGGCAGGCCAGCCCAATGCGCCTGGATGCGCCAGGAACGATGGGGCGCAGGACCACACCTTCATAGTGTTGCGGGAGCGCCAGCCTTGCCAGTATCGATATGCCTTTCCCTCCCGCGACCAGTTCAAGGATGGACATGAGCTGAACCAGTTCGTAACTGGTTTGCGGGCGCAAGCCGTTCTTTTCAAACAGTCTGGTGACCAGGGCTTGCGAACCTGCCCGCGTCAGGATGAATGGCTCGCCCGTCATCGCCTTGAGCGGCACGGTTTCCAGCCGCGCCAAAGGATGCCTGGACGGCAGGACTGCTACCAGTTCGTCGACGGCCAGGGTTTGCGTATCGAAGTCCCGTTTGGGAAGCGTGAGCGCGGCCAGCTCCAGGCGACGTTCGACCAGGTCCTGCGAGGTTTGCTCGTCAGGCTTTTCCGTGACAACGACCTCCACGCCGGGATAGCGCGCCTTGAAGCGCTCCAGTAGCGGCGGCAGGACCCTGATCGTTGCGCTGGCCCCGAAGGAACCCAGGCGCAGCAGCCCTGTCCTGAGCTCCGCCCCGGCCAGCGCCGTTGCCTGCGCCAGCTGGAGTGAAGCGAAGACGTCGCGCACGTGGGGCAAGACTTGTTCGCCGGTATAGGTAAGTGCCATGCCGGGCACATTACGGTCGACCAGCTCGGTGCCGAGCGCAGTTTCCAGCGCGCGCAGTGCATGGCTGGTGGCCGAGGGCGACATGCCAAGCTTGGCGCCGGCGCCGGCGATGCCGTCCGAGGACACGAGCGCCAGCAGCAATTCGAGTTGACGAAGTGTAGGAGAGGGCATTAGCCGGTATTGAAATCAAATTCAATTGTAGATGAATTTGATGAAGAATACGATAAGCCATTGTTCGCAACAACACTTGTTTTCGCAATGAGCACTATTCTGATATCGCTTTGGCCGCTGTTTTTACTGATCGTGGCTGGCTACTATTTGAAGCAAGCAGGTTTTCCCGGCGAGGGCTTCTGGCCGGGCGCAGAACGCTTCAACTATTTCATCCTGTTTCCCGCCCTGCTGTTTGGCAGCCTGGCGGCTGCGCCATTGGACAACCCGGCCTTGCCCCGGCTGCTCGCGGCGACGATGCTGGCCTTGTTGGCATGCGGCGCGGGATTGCTGTTTTTCCGAGCGCTGAATGGCTGGCCCGCCGCGCGTTTTGGCGTCATGTTGCAAGGTATCCTGAGGTTCAACACCTACCTTGGCCTGGCAACCGTCGGCAGCTTGTATGGCAAGCAAGGCATGCTGCTGGCGAGTGTCCTGCTTGCCTTGCTGGTGCCTACCGTGAATGTGTTGTCCGTCCTGGCCCTGTCGGCCGACAGTGGCGTGAACCTCAAGTCGCTCGCCGTTGCCCTTGCAAAGAATCCATTGATCCTTTCCTGCTTGGCCGGAGTGTGTCTGAATCTCACCGGATTGCACCTGGATTGGGGCGCGGATCGCCTGCTGGCATTGCTGTCCGGTTCCAGCCTGCCCCTCGGCCTGTTGTGCGTGGGAGCCGCTTTGAAGCCCAGCGAGCTGCGCGGCCAGCTCGCCGCAATGGTTTCAAACAGCGCGGCGCGGCTGTTGCTTGTTCCGCTGGTGGCCTGGCTGAGCGCGCGCTTGCTCAAGCTGACCGGCGCCGAGACGGCAATCATGGTGCTGTTCTTTGCCTTGCCAACGGCGCCAACTTCCTATGTACTGACGCGGCAAATGGGCGGAGACGGCCACCTCATGGCCGGCATCATCTCGCTGCAAACCCTGTTGTCCGCAATCAGCCTGCTGGCGATATTGGCGCTTGCCACATGACGCGCTTATACCAGGGCTGGCCCGGTTCCAGGGCCTGGTAGGCGCCAGCAAGCGGCTCGTCCGGGGCAATCTCCCGGTCGAGGCCAAGGGTGCCGAAGGGAACCAGGCTGTCGTGGAACAGCTGCAGCACGCGCTGGCGCAGCAAAGGGCCGAAGTCGGGCAGTGCACGCTGGCAGGCGATCAGGTTGAATTCGTTGAACGAGGCGTCCGTGACAAGGTTGTACTGGGCCCAGGTGATGTGGCTGCGCAGCGATGGCGCCAGGATCGCGCGTCCGCCCTGCACGTTGAAGTAATTGGCCAGCCGCCCCTTTCCGCCGGCCTGCTGGTAGCTTTCCTGCGCCCCTTCGAGGTCACCTTCCGGCAGCCAGGCCGATGCCGCTTCGTCCAGCATCTCGTCGCTGGCGACGGTGGCGTAAATTTCGGCGTGGGACAGCAGGCCCATTTCGGCCAGTATGATGGCCAGCGTCCAGGCCTGGCCCGCGCCGGCGCAGTCGGCCAGCCAGACGCGGGGCAGGGCGGCGCCGCGCAGGGAATGCTCGGCGGCCTCGCGCAGCATGAGCGCTTCGGCAGGATTGTCGAACAGCGCCGCGGGCGGCACGTGCAGGGCGCGCAGCAAGGCGCCGGAGGTTGCCGGATCGTGCAGGACCTGGTCCTGCACCTGCGACAACGTAGCCAGGCCGCACTGCTGCATGAAGGCGAGCACCTTCTGCTTCAACGGCGCCCGCTCGTGCAAGCGGAAGTCGAAACCGAAGCGGCGCACCAGCGCTTCCAGCAGCAGCTCCAGTTCGAGTTCTTCCAGCTCCGGCGCCGTGTTGCGGCGCAGTTCTCCGTTGGCGCCCATCAGTGCAGCCAGACCCGCATCAGCGACAGCAGCTGCGCCACGTCCACCGGCTTGGTGATGTAGTCCGAAGCGCCGGCGGCAATGCATTTGTCGCGGTCCCCCTTCATTGCCTTCGCCGTCAGTGTGATGATCGGCAGCGAGCGGAATTTGGGGATGCGGCGGATGGCGCGCATCGTGTCGTAGCCGTCCATTTCCGGCATCATGATGTCCATCAGGACGATCTCGATGCTCGGATCGCGTTCCAGCACTTCGATGCCGTCGCGCCCATTCTCGGCGAAGGAAACCAGCATCTGCTGGCGCTCCAGCAGCGACGACAGGGCAAAGATGTTGCGCAGGTCGTCGTCGACGATCAGCACCTTGCGCCCCGCCAGGCCGGCATCGGCAGCATGCACTTCCTCCAGCATGCGGCGCTGGGCTTCCGGCAGGTTGGCCTGCGAACGGTGCAGGAACAGGGCGGTTTCGTCGAGCAGTCGCTCCGGCGAACGGGCGTCCTTGATGACGATGGTCTTGGCGTAGCGCTTCAGCTTTGCCACTTCCTTGCGGTTCAATTCCTTGGCGGTGTTGATCACGATCGGCAGGTCGCGCAGGCGCTGGTCCTTGCCGATCAGGTCCAGCAGCTCGAAACCGCTGATGTCGGGCAGCGTCAGGTCCAGCACCATGCAGTCGAAGTGCGAGGCATGCAGCGCAGCCAGGGCGTCCTGGCCGGTGCCGACGGCCGTGATGTCGACGTCGGTGTCGCCGATCAGCTTGACGATGGCATCGCGCTGGTTTTCCTCGTCATCCACCACCAGCAGGTTGCGCTTGCCGCCGATCAGGAAGCGCTGGATACGCATGAACTCCTCGTTCAGGTCCTCCTTGCTGACCGGCTTGTTCAGGTAGGAGATGGCGCCGGAGCGCAGCGCACGCTCGCGTTCGCGCAGGCTGGACATCACATGCACCGGGATATGGCGGGTGCTCGGGTCGCGTTTCAGGCGCTCCAGCACGGTGAAGCCATCGATGTCCGGCAGGTCCAGGTCAAGCAGGATGGCGGAAGGCAGGTAGTCGCGCGCCAGGCTCAGGGCCCAGTCGCCCTGGTGGGTCACGATGCCCTTGAAGTTCTTTTCGCGCGCGAAGTCCAGCACCACCTTGGCAAAGCGCTCGTCATCCTCGACGATCAGCACTGATGGATCGCCCGGAGTGGTCAGGCCCCGGTCGTCAATGGTCGAACCGTAGATTTGCTCGTCCGGCTCGACTTCCTGCTGTTGCTGCGGCTGCGCGTACACAACGGCCGGCGTTGCCACGATCGGCGTGGAGGTTGCTGCCGGCGCGGGCAGGCGCGGCATGGCCGGCTGGCGTGCCGTTTCGTAGTACACGAAACCGGAGCGGTTATACGGCAGGAACAGCGTGAAAGTCGAACCCGCGCCCACGGTGGATTCCACCCGGATCTCGCCACCCAGCAGGCGCGCCAGTTCGCGCGAAATCGACAGGCCCAGGCCCGTGCCGCCGTATTTGCGGGCGGTGGAACCGTCAGCCTGCTGGAAGGCCTCGAAGATCAATTGCAGCTTGTCGGCTGCGATGCCGACGCCGGTGTCGCTGACCGAGAAGGCCAGCACGGCGTCGGCATTGCCCAGGTTCGGATGGTCGGCGCTCCAGCCGCTTTGCACCAGCGCGATGCCCAGCGATACCTGGCCGTGGTTGGTGAACTTGAAGGCGTTGGACAGCAGGTTTTTCAGCACTTGCTGCAGGCGCGTGGTATCGGTCATCAGGGAGGCCGGGAGGTTGCCGCCAAGTTCCACGGTGAAGCCCAGGTGCTTGGCCTCCGCCATGTGGCGGAAGGTGCGCTCCACATAGCTGCGCAGGTTGGCGAAGCGGTACTCCGACACATCCAGCGTCACGGTACCGGATTCGATCTTCGACAGGTCCAGGATGTCGTTAATCAAGGTAAGCAAGTCGGAGCCGGAGCCGTGGATGGTCTTTGCGAACTCCACCTGCTTGCCGGACAGGTTGCCCTCCGGGTTGTCGCCCAGTTGCTGCGCCAGGATCAGCAGCGAATTCAAAGGCGTGCGCAGCTCGTGCGACATATTCGCCAGAAACTCGGACTTGTACTTGGACGACAGGGCCAGCTGGGTCGCCTTTTCTTCCAGCGCCAGTTTCGCCTGTTCCACCTCGCGGTTCTTGCGCTCCACCTCGATGTTCTGTTCGGACAGCAGGCGGGCCTTTTCCGCGAGTTCCTGGTTGGTCTGTTGCAGCTCCTGCGCCAGCGACTGCGACTGGGTCAGCAGCGATTCGGTCCGGCTGTTTGCCTCGATGGTATTCAGCACCACGCCGATCGACTCCATCAGCTGGTCGAGGAAGGACAGGTGGGTTTCGGTGAAGCGGTCCAGCGAAGCGATCTCGATCACCGCCTTCACCTGCTGCTCGAACAGGATAGGCAGCACCACGATATTGGTCGGCGGCGCCGCGCCCAGGCCCGAGCTCACCACGATGTAATCGCGCGGCACATCGGTCAGCCAGATGCGCACTTTCTCCAGCGCGCACTGGCCCACCAGGCCTTCGCCCGGCAGGAAGGAAGTCGGCAGCTTGCGCGAAGAGCGGTAGCCGTAGCTGGCGATCATGCGCAGGCGGGCGTCGGCCAGTTGCGAGTCCATCATGTAGAACACGCCGTGGTGGGCCGACACCAGCGGCGCCAGCTCGGACAGGATCAGCTTTGTCACCGCCTGCAGGTCGCGCTGGCCCTGCAGCAGGCGGGTGAAGCGCGCCAGGTTGGTTTTCAGCCAGTCCTGCTGCGCATTCTTCTGCGTGGTTTCCTTCAGGTTGCGGATCATCTCGTTGATGTTGTCCTTCAGGTAGGACACCTCGCCGCGCGCTTCCACCTGGATGGAACGGGACAAGTCGCCGCGCGTCACGGCGGTTGCCACTTCCGCAATGGCGCGCACCTGGTTGGTCAGGTTGGCCGCAAGCTGGTTCACGTTCTCGGTCAAGTCCTTCCACGTACCGGCCACGCCGGACACGTTGGCCTGGCCGCCCAGCTTGCCCTCGGTGCCCACCTCGCGCGCCACGCGGGTCACTTCCGACGCGAAGGAAGACAGCTGGTCCACCATCACGTTGATGGTGTCTTTCAGCTCAAGGATCTCGCCCTTCACGTCCACGGTAATTTTCTTCGACAGGTCGCCGCGCGCCACGGCGGTGGTCACCGCCGCGATATTACGCACCTGGCCCGTCAGGTTCGACGCCATGAAGTTCACGTTGTCGGTCAAGTCCTTCCAGGTGCCGCCCACGCCCGGCACATAAGCCTGGCCGCCCAGCTTGCCCTCGGTGCCGACTTCGCGCGCCACGCGGGTCACTTCGGATGCGAAGGAGGAAAGCTGGTCCACCATCACGTTGATGGTGTTTTTCAGTTCCAGGATCTCTCCCTTCACGTCCACGGTAATCTTCTTGGACAGGTCGCCGTTCGCCACCGCGGTCGTCACCTCCGCGATGTTACGCACCTGGCCCGTCAGGTTGGACGCCATGAAGTTCACGTTGTCGGTCAAGTCCTTCCAGGTGCCGCCGACACCGGACACGTTAGCCTGGCCGCCCAGCTTGCCCTCGGTACCCACCTCACGCGCCACGCGGGTCACTTCCGATGCAAAGGAGTTCAACTGGTCCACCATCACGTTGATGGTGTTCTTCAGTTCCAGGATCTCGCCCTTCACGTCCACGGTAATCTTCTTGGACAAGTCGCCGTTCGCCACGGCGGTCGTCACCTCCGCGATATTACGCACCTGGGAAGTCAGGTTGCCCGCCATCGAGTTCACCGAGTCGGTCAAGTCTTTCCAGGTGCCGGCCACGCCTTTCACCTGCGCCTGCCCGCCCAGCTTGCCCTCGGTACCCACTTCGCGCGCCACGCGGGTCACCTCGGAAGCGAAGGAGGAAAGCTGGTCCACCATCACGTTGATGGTGTTTTTCAGTTCCAGGATCTCGCCCTTCACGTCCACGGTAATCTTCTTGGACAGGTCGCCGTTCGCCACCGCGGTCGTCACCGCCGCGATGTTGCGCACCTGGCCCGTCAGGTTGGACGCCATGAAGTTCACGTTATCTGTCAAATCCTTCCAGGTGCCGCCCACGCCCGGCACGTAAGCCTGGCCGCCCAGCTTGCCCTCGGTACCCACCTCACGCGCCACGCGGGTCACTTCGGACGCGAAGGAACGCAGCTGGTCCACCATCACGTTGATGGTGTCCTTCAGCTGCAGGATCTCGCCGCGCACGTCCACCGTAATCTTCTTGGACAGGTCGCCGTTCGCCACGGCGGTCGTCACCTCCGCGATATTGCGCACCTGGGAGGTCAGGTTGCCCGCCATCGAGTTCACGGAGTCGGTCAAGTCCTTCCAGGTGCCGGCCACGCCTTTCACCTGCGCCTGGCCGCCCAGTTTGCCCTCGGTACCGACCTCCCGCGCCACGCGGGTCACCTCGGAAGAGAAGGACGTCAACTGCTCCACCATGGTATTCGCGGTCATGGCCGCGCGCAGGTACTGGCCCTTCAGCGGATGGCCGTCCACCTCCAGCGCCATGGTTTGCGACAGGTCGCCCTTCGCCACAGCGCCGATCACGCGCGCCATTTCAGTGGTCGGGCGGACCAGGTCATCAATCAGCGTATTGACCGCGCTGATGATGGTCGCCCAGCCGCCCGAGACATGGACGGTTGCCCGCTGCGTCAGGCGGCCTTCGCGGCCCACCACGCGGCTAACCTCGGTCACCGACTTCACCATTCGTTCATTGGTTTCGATGATGTCGTTGAGGGTATCGGCGATCTTGCCCGAGACGCCGGTCCAATCGGAGGGTAAGCGCGCGGAAAAATCGCCTTTTTTCAGGGCCATCAGGGTGGACAGGATGAGCTTGAGGTCCAACTCTTCCGGCAGTTCGGTCATGTCGTTCATTCGACGCTACCTCAGGTATGAAGGTGGAATGCGGGGGGAAGGCTTAATGTCACTCCGGCAGGGGGCGACAGTCAAGTACAAACGTGACAAAAAGCTTCACTTTGTCAACTATGCAACGCGCCGGGAAACATTTTACTAAGCATAACCACGTGCAATTTTCCAACGCGCACGATTGGGCGGCGAAATTCGGGGGCAAAATTCGGGGGCAGGTCTGTCATTTGGACAGCCAGCACGCACCTTTGATTTTTCTCAATACGTCCGTTCGAACGCGTTGATTGCGCGACTGACCGTTTTGACAGAAACTCGTGCATACCGGGCAATCTCTGGCATTGAATAGGCGAGGGAGCGGTAGGCGCGGGCCATCGCTTCCTTGGAATCCCGGTATGTAGCGAAGTATTGTTGCAAGGGCCCTGCAAGTGCGCGCCGTTGGGTCCGCTTTAGCTCCATCAAGTTGCCTTCCGCGCGACTACCCACAACGCGGGCGCAGAATTCTTCGTCTCCAAGCATGAGCTGATTGGAGACAGTAGCAAGGGGACTGGGTCCCCCAATGCCAGCGGCAACGAATTCCTTGTAGGCTTGCCGCGCATCATGCTTATTGCTATTGAAATGTGCGAGCAGAGCTTCGGAGCGCAGCCAAACCGGTCCGTCAACCACACCCATAGTTGCGTTATAGCTGCTCCAAAGCCAATAAGATGGGCATTGCACCATGTTCGCGCGCACCGGGTTGAGTTCGATGTACCGCGCCACTTCCTTCATGTACAGCTCGCGTTGGCAGAGGATCGCCTTGAAGCGTCCCTGAAACACGTGCCCGACAAGCCCGTGAGCGCGGTTGAAGTACTGCGAGTAGCTTCCGTTCAGGTGTCGCATGCCGCGCGAGAGATGCCCGTCAACGGTCTCAAGCAGGAGATGAAAGTGATTGCCCATTTGGCAGTAAGCCAGCACGCCAAAATTGAAGCGGTCACAGGTCTCGCCTAATAGCGTAAGCCAGGTCAGCCGATCACTATCAGACCGAAAAATGCGGTCTTTGCGGTCTCCGCGTGCCGTGACGTGGTACAGCGCGTCGCTGAGTTCGATTCTGAGTGGCCGGTTCATGGAAAGAGCATATGCCGCTTTCCATTACCCATAATTGCGATGGCGCAATAGAGTGAAGAACACCCGCCAGCGGACATTTCGAGGCGGGTGTTTTGATATTGATCAAAGGTGTGTAGCGACTGTCCAAATGACAGACCTGACCCCGAATTTATTTCAACTGCTTGAGGAGGAAGGCATAGGTCAATGCCCACATCTGGGCTTGCTGGTCGTTGTTGGCGGCGCCGGCGTGGCCGCCTTCGGTGTTTTCCCAGTACAGCACGTCGTGACCCTGGTCTTTCATCTTGGCCACCATCTTGCGCGCGTGGCCGGGATGGACACGGTCGTCGCGGGTGGAGGTGGTGAACAGGACGCGCGGATAGTGCTTGTCCTTGAATACGTTCTGGTACGGGGAGTATTGGCTGATATAGGCCCACTGCGCCGGGTCGTCGGGGTCGCCATATTCACCCATCCAGGAGGCGCCGGCCAGCAGCTTGCTGTAACGCTGCATGTCCAGCAGCGGCACCTGGCAGACGACGGCGTTGAACAGGTCGGGGCGCTGGGTCAGCGCGGCGCCGACCAGCAGGCCGCCATTGCTGCCGCCCATGATGCCGAGGTGGCGCGGGCTGCTGATCTTGCGCTTGATGACGTCTTGTGCGACGGCGATGAAGTCGTCGAAGGCGCGCTGGCGGTGTTCCTTCAGCGCGGCCTGGTGCCAGCGCGGGCCGAATTCACCGCCGCCGCGGATGTTGGCCAGCACGTAAGCACCGCCTTGCTTGAGCCATGCTTCGCCGGTGGTGCCGCTGTAGAAGGGCTTCATCGATACTTCAAAGCCGCCGTAGCCGTACATGACCGTGGGATTCTTTCCGTTCAGCCTGGCCTTCTTGTTCATCAGGACGAAATACGGCACCTTGGTGCCGTCCTTCGATATGGCCATGTGCTGCTGCACTGTGTAGGGCTTGGCGTCGAAGTAGGCGGGCAGGGACTTCAGCGAAGTCCGTTCGTCGTTGCCGGCGTGGGCCAGGTACATCGTGGTCGGGGTCAGGAAGTCCGTCACCGTCAGGAAGTATTGGTCCGATTCGATCGGGTCGAGCGCCTGCACCGCCAGCGTGCCAAAAGCTGGTGCGTCGACCTCGCGCCGTTGCCATTTGCCGTCCACGTGGCGCATTTCGATCAGGCGGTTTTTTACGTTATCGAGCACGTTGAGCAGCATGGCCGAACGGGTGGCGGAAACGCCGTCGAGCGAGCTGCTTGGCGTGGGCGTGAACAGGACTTCGAACCGCCGTTCGCCGGCCATGAAGCGCTTGAAGTCGGCCGCCAGCAGCGAGCCTTGCTTGTAGGTGGCGCCGTTGACAGTCCAGTCGGAGCGCAAGTCGATGATCAACTGGTCGCGCACAGTGTAGGCGTTGGCGTCTTCCGGCTTGTCGATCTTGACCAGTTTGCCGCCCTCGCGCACATACAGCTCGCTGGCGTAAAAGCCGATCTGGCGGTTGATGAACTGGTAGCTATGGCCGGGGGTGAAGTCCTTGTAGGCGCCAACGCCAAGGTCTTCGGTCTTGGCTTCATACAGCGTGAGCGCGGCTTCCAGCGGGGTGCCGCGCTTCCATTCCTTGACGATGCGCGGGTAGCCGGAAGTGGTCATGCTGCCTTCGCCGAAGTCGGTCGAGACGAAGATGGTGTCGGCGTCGATCCAGCCGATATCGCTTTTCGCTTCGGGCAGGTTGAAACCTTCACTCACGAAGCGGCGCGTGGCAACGTCGAATTCGCGCACCACGTGCGCATCGCCGCCGCCGCGCGATAGCTGTACCAGGCATTGTTCGCCTTTCGGGTACAGGCAGGAGACGCCGTGCCATACCCAGTTTTCGTTTTCATCGGCGGCCAGCTTGTCGATGTCGAGCACGGTCTCCCATTGCGGCTCGGCCTTCTGATATTGCTCCAGCGTGGTGCGGCGCCAGATGCCGCGCGTGTGCTGTGCGTCGCGCCAGAAGTTGTAGAAGTAGTCGCCGTGTCTGGTGACGTAGGGGATGCGCTCTTTGGAATTGAGGATGGTCTTCAGGCGTTCGTGGATGCCGGGATAATCGGGCTGCGCCTGCAGTTCGTTCAGGGCGACGGCATTTTGCTCCTTGACCCAGGCCAGCGCCTTGTCGCCGCCGACGTCTTCCAGCCAAAGGTAGGGATCTGCTTTCTGCGCGTGCGCGCCGCCGGCAGCCGCCAGCCCCAGTACTACTCCAGACGCCATTTTTCGATACGAAGGCATTGCTGCTCCTGTTTCTTGGAATCCGATTACTCTACACTAATCGTTTTTTTCTGGAGACCGAATTGAAGAAGTCCATTGTCACTGCTGCCCAGGGAGTGCCCGCGGTTGCGTCACACGCCGCCGCGCCAGAGGTCAAGGTCGTGCAGGAGGAAGGGTTTGTCGACTTTGAGTTTCCGGTACAAAAAGTTGAACAGCTCAAGGATGGAACGCGTTGCGTAGTGGTGCTGGGCAGCCTGGATGGGCAGCCGCTCGGCTTTGCCGTCGAGTTCCACCCGAACTGGGAGGCCAGGCAGCTCGATGGCTCGGAGCAGTGGGTGTATTGGGGGAGCGGTCGCTTTGTAAGCACGGGCGGCGATACCGACCGGTTTGTTGCTGCGCTGGCGCGGCTGTATGGACTGGATGCAGCCGGCCGGCAGGCAAAAGCGAGCGTCGAGGCTGAAGTGGTGGGCCTGGGCAGCGACCCGGCGCTGATGCACACTGCCCCGACCAGGATGAAGTTCTTCTTCCAGGGCGATGGTTCGGAAGCCCAGTACAGCGAAGTCTTCATCCATGCCGACTTGCCGAGGGGCGTCCTGCGGTTCGAAGAAAAAGACCTGGATTACCGGACGCCCCTGGTCGGCAACCTGGCGCAATAATCAGAGCTGGCGGGCTTCAAAGGTATTGCACTGGGCGATTTCGCCCGATTCGATGCCGCGGTTGAACCAGCGCACGCGCTGTGCCGAGCTGCCGTGGGTGAAGGAGTCAGGCATCACTTCGCCGCCTGCCTGCTTTTGCAGCGCGTCGTCGCCGATGGCGGTGGCGGCGTTCAGCGCTGCTTCCACGTCGCCTTTTTCGATGATGCTGCGCGCGCGGTTGGCGTGGTAGGCCCAGACGCCGGCGAAGCAGTCGGCCTGCAGTTCCAGCCGCACCGACAGGGCATTGGCCTGGCGTTCGGAGGCATTGCGCTGGGCGTTATGCACCTTGTCGCTCAGGCCCATCAGGTTCTGTACGTGGTGGCCGACTTCGTGTGCCACGACGTAGGCCTGCGCGAATTCGCCAGGGGCGCGGAAGCGCTGCTCCAGCAGGCGGAAGAAGTCGAGGTCGATGTAGATGTCCTGGTCGCCCGGGCAGTAGAAGGGCCCGGTGGCCGAGCGTCCGGTGCCGCAGGCGGTCTGGATCGCGCCGGTGAAGACCTTCATCTTGGGCATCTGGTAGGTGCCGCCGTTGCGGCGGAACAGGTCCGTCCAGACGTCTTCCGTGTCGGCCAGCACGACCTTCATCAATTTGTATTCGCGGTCGTTGGCTTCGGTACGCGGGCGATGTTGCTGCTGCTGGCTTACCTGGGCCGGGCCACCGCCGCCGCTCAACAGGCCAAGGATGGTCATGGGGTTGACGCCCAACACCCAGCCGCCTATCAGCGCAACGACGATTGTGCCGATACCGATCGATCGGCCGCCGAAACCGAAGCCGCCGCCTCCGCCGCCATCGCCACGGTGATCTTCGACGTTATCGCTTTCCCGGTTACCTTCCCAACGCATTTTTTAACTCCTTGTTTATTTTCGCTAAGTGTAACGCATTGGTGCGCGGGGCAGGCGCACGTAGAATGCCGGGAATGAAGATTGAACGCAAAACGATGGCCCTGGCGCTGGCCGCTGTGATGGTCTTGGCAACTGTGGCGGGCGGCGGCTGGTACTACCTGCGGTTAAAGGAGCGCGGCAGCGTGCCGTGTGCGCAGCAGCCGCCGTCCCAATTCAGCCACTATTGCCTGGCGCAGTCGCAGGCGGCAGCCGATCAGGGCGACCGGGCCGCGATGGCGGCCCTGGTGGAATATTTCGACAAGCGCCAGCCGGCTGAAGCAATCCGCTGGACGCGGGCGGCGGCGAAACTGGGCGAGCCGCGTGCAATCGGGCGGGTGCTGTCTGCATGCGGTGCGGCGGGGCCGTACTCGGTCGAGGAGGCGCAGGCTTTGCTGCCGGCGGCGCCGATGCTGGAAGCATTGAACTTCCGTCTCGGTGGAGCGTGCGCGCCGGCGGATGTGGGGGCTGCGCGCGCCATCGAGCCGGCGCAATTGCTGGCGGTGCAGGACGGCGCTGGCTTGTGCAAGGTAGCGGTGCGCTATGGTTTGCTGCGCCTGTCGCCCGATGGGGCAGCACTGGATTCGCAGGGGGCGCAGCACCTGCTGGCTGAGTGCGAGCGCCGCCAGCAGGTGCCGGCCGCCGCCCGCAAGGAGGCGGAGATGGTGCGGCAGATGCTGGCGCGCGAGATCAATCCGGTCCGTATCAGCGTTGATTGACCCAGACCGGAGCTGACCACAGCTGCTTGCCGTCGTCCTGCGTGATGCGGGCGTAGTAGAAGTGTGGGCCGGGTAGCGGCGTAAAGTTGTGCAGCATGGCGCTCACGCCGGGCAGGGGCTGGACCGCGCCACGACGGCCCGGCACGCCCTCCAGGATCTCGAGCGCCGCGACGCTGCGTCCGGCCGTGCTGGCGTAACGCACTTGCAGTGCGAGCGGGCCACTGTTGTCCATCTGGCTGCCCATCATGTTGTCGTTGGCAGTCAGGGCGATGGCGGCCTGCTTGTCCATCGTCGCGAACACACGGCGGGCGCGGATGGCCTCGAGCAGCGCGTCGACGCTCGGCATCGTACCGGCGGGAAGCAGGATGCCGGTGCGATTGCTGTACGAGGCGCCCCAGTTGGCGCAATGGTTGTCCTGGTCGCTGCTGAACGCAAGGCGGTAGCCGGCTTCCAGCAACTTGCCGCAGGCTTCTTCGTAGAAGCTGTGGCGTGGTTCTCCTTCGTCGAGGCGTTTCGAGAAAGCGTTGCTGTTCATGACTTCGCACAGGGCCATGACGGCGCCGCCATCTTCGCTGAAGGCCAGCGCTTTGCCCTTGATCGGGAACTGGCCGGCACCCGGGTGGTTGAACTGGCCGAGCCAGCCTTGCTGCTTCATCAGCGTGTACAAGGCGGCGTAATCGTTCTTTGGCGTGACCACGTCGGCAAAGGGTTGGCCGCTGGCGCTGCGCTCCCAGCCCAGCAGTGCAGGACTGTTCAGGATATTGAGGTGGCCGCCGCCGCTGATGACGCCCCATTCCATGCCGTACATCGCGACAAATCCCGGGTGCCGGGCGCTGTACTGTTCGGCGCTGGCGATGCCGATACGGTACAGCTGGCGGGCGGCCAGCGGGTCGGCATCGGGATCGCTGCCTTCGCTGCCATCGTACATATGATTGTGTTCCGACGTGAGCAGGAATTGCAGGCCGTGCTGCCGGGCGAAGTGGTAGGCGTCTTCGGGGCCGAACGCGCCTGTGCGGGGCGCCTGGGCGCCGCGGCAGCTGGCGGGATCGCCGCCGCCGTCGCTATGGTTGGTCTGGCTGTGCAGGTTTCCATAGACGATGTCGAAGGCCAGGCCGTCGAAATGCGGCGGCCCGGCGCTGTCCATTGCCGCCGCCGTGGCGGCCTGCAACGGCGCCGGCCGGCCAATTGCGATCGGGCGCTGCTGGCGGATCGGGCCGGCCTGCAGTCGCAGCGTGTAAATGCCGGCGGGGAGGGCGGCCGGCGCGCGCCAGTTCACCGTGGCCCGGCCACTATCTCCACGCAAGACGTGGCGTCCGCGCCACTGCCGGACCAGGCCGCCGCCGGGCCGGTACAGCGCCAACGTCCAGTTCACGTTGCGCGCCGCATTTGCACCGGGAAGTGTAAAGTGCACTATGAAAGTCCGGCTCGCGCCCGGTGCGGCGGGCCGGAAGGCGGCCTCCAGCATGGCATCGAATTCGCGGTGTTCCAATACTGGCGCGGGTGGCTGAGCCTGCGCACGGGGCGGAGCGGCGCTGGCGGGGGCGCCAAGGCCAAGGCCGGCAAAATGCATGCAGGCTAGGAAATTCCGGCAAGCCCGGGATGCCGGTAAGATGTGGAATCCATTTTTCATGATGAGCCCTCCTGTCGAGCTTTGGACCAGGGGGAGTTGAATTGGTTCCGTTCAGGGCTGCTTTAATAGTATGCTGCTCAAATGCAAGACTTTTCTCAATGGATGAGGCGGAGGTGGCGTGGCCTGGGCGGCGGGCGGGCCCTCCTATGGTTGCTCGGCCTGTCGCTGGCATCCGCCGTTGGCGCGACCTTGTATGCCATCACTTCCCATACGGTGGAGGATGAGGCGCAGCTGCGCTTTGACAATCTGAACCGCGCCACCCAGTACAGTATTTCGGCGCGCGTGAAGGCCTATTCGGACGTGGTGCGCGGCCTGGTGGCGCTGTTCCAGACCACCGACCATGTCACCCGGCTGCAATTCCGGCAGTACGTGACGACCCTGAACATCGGCAAGCACTACCCGGCACTCGAGGCCATCAACTATGCGCCGAACGTGCCACATGCGGAGCGCGAGGCCTTCGTCGCTGCGGTGCGGGCCGATACCAGCCTGACGCCCGGCGGTTATCCGAAATTCGACATCAAGCCGCCGGGCAAGCGGGAACAGTATGCGCCGCTGACTTACCTGGAGCCGATGGGCCTGATGATGGAAAAGTTTGGCGTCGACATCATTGCCAATCCAGCCATCGACCGTGCCATGCAGCTGTCGCGCGACACGGGCGAGATCAGCGCGTCGGGCCAGCCGGTGCTGCTCAAGCAGCCGGTACCCCATATCGGGCTGGGCATGCGCCTGCCCGTCTACAAGCGCGGCATGCCGGTGGATGATGTGAGCAGCCGCCGCGCCAATTTCATCGGCACGGTCGGCATCGGCTTTTCGGTTTCCAAGCTGATCCAGGGGGCGATCGACGAGATGGCGGACCGCCAGGTGCACATGATCCTGTACTCGGACGCGTCCACCGATCCCGAAAAACGCAACCTCACCATCGAACCTGATGACCGGCTGCTGTTCAACGATAACGGTTCGATCGACAAGCCTGCTGCATTGCCGGGCGATCCCGGCGACTATTTCATTTCCGTGTTGCCGATCGATTTCAACGGCAGCCTGTGGAAAGCCCAGTTCTACGCGCGCAAGGACGCGATGATCGTCGGCTTCGACCGCTGGATACCCTACCTGGCCCTGGTCACGGGTTTTTCCGGAACGCTGCTGGTCTACGGCTACCTGTTCACCATGTATTCGCAGCGCCGCAATGCGCTGGAGCAGCGCCGCCTGCTGGATAGCGTGCTCGATAACGTCGAGGCGCACGTCTACATGAAGGACCAGGACCGCCGCTATGTCTACGTCAACGCCAAGATGGCGGAGGTGATCGGCTTGCCGGTCGAGGACATCATCGGCCGCCTGGATATCGAAGTCATGCGCAAGCGCGAGGCCGACGACGCCTGGCAGGAGGACCACGTGGTCCTGACCGATCGCCAGAAACGCTCGGGCGAGGCGAGCTACACCGACCGCCACGGCGTGGTGCACCACCTGTGGACGGTGAAGGCTCCGGTGCGGCTGGAGAAGGATGTGACGGTGGTGATTGCGCTGTCCACCGACGTCACCGAATTGCATATGCTGAAAGAACAGGCGCGCGCGGCCAACCAGGCCAAGAGCGATTTCCTGTCCAATATGAGCCACGAGATCCGCACGCCGATGAATTCCGTGATCGGCATGGCGCACCTGGCCTTGAAGGGCGCCACCAATCCGAAGCAGAAGGATTACCTGCAAAAGATTTACCACTCCGGCCAGCACCTGCTGGGCATCATCAACGACATCCTCGACTTCTCCAAGATCGAAGCCGGCAAACTGGACCTGGAAGTGCTGGACTTTGCGCTGGAGTCCCTGCTGACCAATATCTCGGGCCAGCTGGGCGAGGCGGCCAGCCGCAAAGGCCTGGAGCTGGTGTTCGAGATCTGGCCGGGACTGTCGCACCAGTTGCGCGGCGACCCGCTGCGCCTGGAGCAGGTGCTGTTGAACTTCACCAGCAATGCCATCAAGTTCTCTGAAAACAGCAAGATCTACATCCGCGCGCGGCCGGTCGAGGACCGCGACAACTACACCGTAGTGCGCTTCGAAGTGCAGGACAACGGCATCGGCATGACGCCGGCCCAGGTCTCGAGCCTGTTCCAGTCCTTCCACCAGGGCGACACGTCGACTACCCGCAAGTACGGCGGCACCGGCCTGGGCCTGGTGATCAGCAAGCAGCTGGCGGAGCTGATGGACGGCACGGTGGGCGTGGAAAGCGAGCCAGGCAAGGGTTCGACCTTCTGGTTCACGGCCAAGCTGCAGAAGGGGACGCACCTGCTGCAGGCCACCGACTCCAACGCGCTGCAGCCGGACATGCTGGCGCCCATCCACGGCGCCTCGATCCTGCTGGTCGAAGACAACATCTTCAGCCAGCAGGTCGGGCAGGAGCTGCTGGAGGACGCCGGCGCCACGGTGGTGGTGGCCAACAACGGCAAGGAAGCCATCGACCTGCTGTTGAAAGAGCACTTCGACTGCGTGCTGATGGACGTGCAGATGCCGGTGATGGACGGTTACGAGGCCACCCGCATCATCCGCGCCCATCCCAAGCTGTCCGGCACCCTGATCATCGCCATGACGGCCAACGCGGGCCGCGAGGACCAGGCGCGCTGCCTGGCTGCCGGCATGGACGAATTCGTCACCAAGCCGATTGCGCCGACCCTGCTGTTCTCGGTGCTGTCCAAGTGGATGAGCCAGCGCGCAGCCGAAGGGCGCATGGCGCAGGTGCGCAGCACCACGACGCCTGGCCAGCCGCAGCCGCAGCCGGCGCCTGCGCCTGCGCCGGTGCCTGAACCTGCCGCCGAGCAGGAGCCTGGCAATGGCGGCGAATCGGAGCTGTTCGACCTGCGCGCCCTGGCCCAGACTTTCGGCAACAAGCCTGAAAAGATGCGCAAGTACGCCAATATGTTCATCGACTCGGCGCAGGAAGGCTTGCGCGAAGTGCAGGTTGCGCTGGAGGCGGGCGATATCGTGCGCTTGTCGGAGCTGGGCCACCGCATCAAGTCTTCCGCGCGGGCGGTGGGCGCCATGAGTTTTGCGGACCTGTGCCTGGCGCTGGAAAAAATGGTGCCGGCCGACGGCATCGACCGTGCCCGCGCCATCGTCAGCCAGATGCAGCCTTTGCTGGATCGCCTGCGCGAGCATATTGCCCAGGAAATGAACGCCAATATTCCCGGATAGCCGACTTTGCGGCGATAATGGCGTTCCACGCTATTTCGCTGCTTTTACATGGCCCAAAGCATCCAACCCGGACTCCTGATTTTGCACGGCAACCAGCTGGAAGAGCTGCGCAGCGCCGTGTTCCAGTGGTTGCGCGACCATCCGCTGGCGCCGCTGGAGCAGGAGATTTTCCTGGTGCAGTCGAACGGCGTGGCCGAATGGCTGAAGATTGCCCTGGCTGAGGAAACGGGCCTGTGCGGCGCCACCCGCGTTGCGCTGCCGGCGCGGCTGCTGTGGGAAATCTATCGGGGCATGCTGGGACATGCGCGCGTGCCGCCGATTTCCGCTTTCGATAAAGGTCCCTTGACCTGGCGCCTGATGCGCCTGCTGCCGCAGTTGCTGGTGCGGGATGCCTTTGTGCCGTTGCGCCATTTCCTGCGCGACGGCGACCCGGAGCGCCGCCTGCAGCTGGCCGAACGCCTAGCCGACCTGTTCGACCAGTACCAGGTGTACCGGGCTGACTGGCTGGAGGACTGGGCTGCGGGCCGCGACCAGCTGCGCAACGCGCGCGGCGAGGCTGTGCCGCTGGCGGCCGACCAGCGCTGGCAGGCCGAGTTATGGCGTGCCGTCGCAGCCAGCGTGCCGGAAGAAGGGCGCGGCCTCGGACGCGCCAGCGTCCATGCAGCCTTCGTCGATGCTGTGCAGCGCGGCGATACGCCGCTGGGCCGGCTGCCGCGCCGCATCGTGCTGTTCGGCGTATCGGCGTTGCCGTACCAGACTTTGCAGGCCATGGCTTCGCTGGCGCGCTTCACCCAGGTGGTGATCGCGGTCCCCAATCCCTGCCGCTACTACTGGGGCGACATCATCGAAGGCCGCGACTTGCTGCGCGCCGCGCGCCACCGCCACGCTGCGCGCAAGGACATCGACTTGTCGGCTGTGCCGCTGGAAGCGCTGCACGCGCACAGCCATCCGCTGCTGGCGAGCTGGGGGCGGCAGGGGCGCGACTATATCCGCATGCTGGACGAATTCGACACCGCCAGCGACCTGGAAGGGCGCGACGACAAGCTGCGCGTGGACCTGTTCGGGGATGAAGCAGGCGGGACGCTGCTGGCGCAGGTACAGGCGGCGGTGCGCGACATGCTGCCGCTGGCCGAGCATCCGCGCGTTGCGCCCGAGGACAGCGACCGCTCCATCGAATTCCACGTGGCGCACAGCGTGCAGCGCGAAGTCGAAATCCTGCATGACCAGTTGCTGGCCATGTTTGCCGCCGATCCCTCGCTGCGGCCGCGCGACGTGGTGGTGATGGTGCCGGATATCGATGTCTTTACCGCCTCGATCCGCGCCGTGTTCGGCCAGCACCGCCGCCATGACCCGCGCTATATCCCGCACGAAATCGGCGACGTCAACGACCGCAGCGTCAATCCGCTGCTGGTGGCGCTGGAGTGGCTGCTGCGGCTGCCGCAGCAGCGCTGCCGCCAGAGCGAGGTGCGCGACCTGCTGGATGTGCCGGCCCTGGCGCGCCGTTTCGGCCTGTCCGAAGACGACTTGCCGACCCTGGGCCAGTGGATCGAAGGCGCCGGCGTGCGTTGGGGCCTGGATGCAGGCCATCGTGCGGGCTTGGGCCTGGCGCCGGCAGGCGAGCAGAATGCCTGGATGTTCGGCGTGCGCCGCATGCTGCTGGGCTATGCGGCAGGCAAGGGCTCGGCCTATGCCGGCGTCGAACCGTATTCGGAAGTTGGCGGGCTGGACGCCGCCCTGGCCGGTTCGCTGGCGCAATTGATCGAGGCCTTGCTGGCCTGGCGCGAACGGCTGGACGTGGCGCGCCGGCCTGCCGATTGGGCCGAGCAGGCGCGCCTGCTGCTGGCAGGCTTCTTCAGCGACCGCGACGAAAGCGACCGCCTGACGCTGGCGCGCCTGGACGATGCGCTGGATAAGTGGCTGGAGACTTGCGAGGACGCCGGTTTCGACGAGGAAGTGCCGCTGGCAACCCTGCGCGAAGCGTGGATGGGCGGCCTTGACGAACCGTCGCTGGAACACCAGTTCGTGTCGGGCGGCGTCACCTTCTGCACCCTGATGCCGATGCGCGCCGTGCCGTTTCGCGTGGTCTGCCTGCTGGGCATGAACGACGGCGACTTCCCGCGCCGCGCCAGCCGCGCCGACTTCGACCTGCTGGCCTTGCCCGGCATGGCGCGTCCCGGCGACCGTTCGCGCCGCGACGACGACCGCTACCTGATGCTGGAAGCCGTGCTGGCCGCGCGCGACAAGCTGTACGTGAGCTGGGTCGGACGCAATGTGCGCGACAACAGCGAACAGCCGCCTTCGGTGCTGGTGGCGCAGTTGCGCGATTACCTGCATGCCGGCTGGGGCCTGGATCTCGCCGCGCGCACCACCTTGCATGCGCTGCAGCCTTTCAGCCGCGCCTACTTCGAGCGCGGCGGCTTGCTGACCTTTGCCGGTGAATGGCGCGCGGCGCATGACGCCGGCGATGCGCCTGCGGCGCCCGTGGCGTTGCCGCCCTACGAGGTGGAAGAGGGGTTCCGGCTGCGGCTTTCCACGCTGGCAGCCTTCCTGCGCCAGCCGGTGCGGCATTTCTTCCGCCAGCGCCTGGGCGTCTACTTTGCCGAATCGGCGATGATTGGCGAGGATGAGGAACCGTTCCAGCTGGACGGCCTTGAACGCTACAACCTGGAAGATGCGATGCTGGCGGACGGCGGCGAAATGGAGCCGATTGAAGAGGTGCGCGCCACCTTGCGCGAACGCGGCCAGCGCCTGCGGCGCCAGGGCGTGCTGCCGATCGGCTTGATCGGCGACCGGGTGCTGGACGAGCTGGTCGAAGAACTGGTGCCTGTGCGGACGGCCTGGCTGTCGCTGCGCGGCACATACAGCGAAGATGCGCCCAAACTGGCCGTCCACCTTAAAGTCGCTGGCCTGGAGCTGGAAGACTGGATCGACCAGTTGCACCGGGCCGAGGGCGCCACGGTATGGCTGATGCAGATGTCGTCGCGCGTGTGCGATAAATCCGGCGCGCCGCGCGGTGAAAAGCTGATCCCGATGTGGCTGCGCCAGCTGGCCGCAGCCGCGCAGGGCCATCCGGTGACCGGCTTCCTGGTTGCGCGTGATGCGATCGTGATCATGGCGCCGCTTGAGCCGCAGGCTGCGCTTGCGGTCCTGGCGCGCATTGCCGAATTGTGGCGGGAGGGAATGGACCAGCCATTGCCCGCAGCCTGCAAGACCGGGCTCGCGCTGGTGATGGAGGGCGATCCGCGCAGCGTCTACGACGGCGGCTTCGAGCTGTCAGGCGAGAACGAGGACCCGTGCCTGGCCCGCCTGTGGCCGGACTTTGCCGCCCTGGCGGGAGACCCCGGCTTTGCGGACACCAGCCGAGCGCTATACCAGCCGCTGGCGGACTGGCTGGCGCAATCGGTTGCGGTGCAGCCGATCGAGGGCGACGGGGAGGGCGAGGCATGAGCATCGCCCTGAATCCGCTCGACTTCCCGCTGCATGGGTCGCGCCTGATCGAAGCCAGCGCCGGCACCGGCAAGACCTGGACCATCGCCGCCCTGTACGTGCGCCTGGTGCTGGGGCATGGCGGCGCGAACGGCTATCGCCGGCCGCTGATGCCGAACGAAATCCTGGTCATGACGTTCACCCGCGCGGCCACCCGCGAACTGTCCAACCGGGTGCGCGAACGCCTGGTGGAAGCGGCAGCGTACTTCCGGGCTGAAACGCCGCAGACACCCGATTCCTACCTGGACGCGCTGCTGGAAGCATTGCCCGACCATGCCGCGCGCCAGCAGGCAGCCTATCGCCTGCAGCTGGCAGCCGAAACGATGGACGAGGCGTCAATCTTCACCATCGATGCCTGGTGCCAGCGCATGCTGCGCGAGCACGCTTTCGACAGCGGCAACCTGTTCGACGAAGAGTTGCTCAGCGACGAGGCGGCGCTGTATGAAGACGCGGTGCATGATTACTGGCGCCAGCAGGTGTACCCGCTGGGCGAACAGGCTTTGCGTGTGCTGCTTTCCGCCTGCCGCGACGTGTCCGCGCTCGGCCGCAGCGTGCGCGACCTGGCGCGCCGGCCTGATGCCGCAGGGCTGGCAGGCCGGGAGCCGCTGGGCGCCATGATCGGCCGCGTGCAGGGCGAGCAGCAGGCCGCGCTGGCGGCGCTGAAGCAAGGCTGGGCCGAGCGGGCAGCGCGCATGGAAAGCTGGATCGCATCCCAGCGCGAGGCCAATCCGAAGTGCTTCAACGGCACCAAGCTGCGCGCCGACAATGTCGCCAAATGGTTCGCGGCCCTGCGCGACTGGGCCAACGATCCTGCGCTGGCCGAACCGGACATGAACGCCACGCCGTGGTTCCGCCTGACCCCGGCCGGCATGGCCGACGCTTGCGCCAAGGGCTTCGCGCCCGACATTCCGGCGGACTTCGAAGGGATCGCGCCGCTGCGCCGCGCCCTCGATGCCATCGAGCCGCTGCGCCACCACGTACTCCGCCATGCAGCTGCGACGATTGCCGCGCGCATGGAGGAATTGAAACGCCAGCAAAGGCTGTTCGGCTTTGCCGACATGCTGGAGCGCCTGCGCGGTGCGCTGGAAGGCGCCAATGGCGAGGCGCTGCGCCAGCGTATCGTCAACCAGTTCCCGGTGGCCATGGTCGACGAGTTCCAGGACACGGCGCCCAGCCAGTACCGCATTTTCAACCTGCTGTACCAGGTCGCCGCCAACGACCCCGATCTCGGCCTGTTCCTGATCGGCGATCCGAAACAGTCGATCTACGGCTTTCGCGGCGCCGACATCCACAGCTACCTCGATGCGCGCCGTGCCACGCAGGGCCGTCATTACCAGCTTGGCACCAACTTCCGCTCCACGGCGCAGATCGTGGCTGCGGTCAACCAGGTCTTCCTGCACGCGGAAGGCGTGGCCGGGCAGGGCGGGTTTGCGCGCGGGGCGTTCCGCTTCCGCACCGACAAGGGCAATCCGCTGCCGTTCGAGGCGGTGGGCGCGCGCGGCCGCGCGGAGCGGCTGGTGGGCCCGGCCGGCGACATCCAGGCGTTGACGGCCGGCTGCACCATGGAGCAGCTGGGCGCCGACGCCTATCGCGAGTACTTCGCGGAGCAGTGCGCCGAGCATATCGCCTGCCTGCTCAACGACCCGGCTACCGGCTTCCAGGGCGGCGAGGGCTTCAGGCGCCTGCAACCGGCCGACATCGCCGTCCTGGTGCGCGAGCGCCGTGAAGCGGCTGCCGTGCGCCGTTCGCTGCAACGCCGGCTGGTGCCAAGCGTGTACCTGTCCGACAAGGACTCGGTGCTCTCCAGCGACGAAGCTGCGGACATGCTGCGCTGGCTCTCGGCAGTCGCCAACCCGCTCGATGGCCAACTGGCGCGCACCGCGTTTGCCACCCGCACCGCCAACCTGCCGCTGGCAGAACTGGCCCGGTTTTCGGCCGACGAACTGGCCTGGGAGCGCCGCGTCGAACAGCTCAAGGAGTTGCACGTGGTCTGGCAGCGCCAGGGCGTGCTGGCCATGCTGCGCCGCTTCATCCACGACCTTGGCCTGCCTGCGCAGCTGCTGGCGCGGCCCGGCGGCGAACGCAGCCTGACCAACCTGCTGCACCTGGCCGAGCTGCTGCAGCAGGCCAGCCGGCAGCTGGAAGGCGAACAGGCGCTGATACGCTGGCTGGCGGAGCAGATCGACGACGAGACGGACGGCGGCGATGAACGCGTGCTGCGGCTGGAGTCGGACGCGGAGCTGGTCAAGGTGGTTACCGTGCACAAGTCAAAGGGCCTGGAATACCCGCTGGTCTACCTGCCGTTCGCCGTCACGGTGCGCAAGGTGGACAAGCGCAACCGCACCTTCTTCGAATACACCGATGCCGACGGCGAGCGCCGTCTTGACATGCACCTGTCCGAAGAAGGCCAGCTGGCAGCCGAAGCGGCCCGCATCGAGGAAGACCTGCGCCTGCTGTATGTCGCGCTGACGCGCGCCCGGCATTTCCTGTGGCTTGGCGTGGCCGCACTGCCGGCGCGCAAGAAGGACGAAAATACCCTGCACGATTCGGCGCTTGGCTACCTGCTGACCGGCGGCGAGCCGCTGCCTGCCGGCCAGTTGCTGGAAAGCTGGCAGCAGTTGCGCGGCGATTGCGATGCCATTTCCATCGCCCTGCTGGAGCCCGCCGTGCCGGTGACGCGCCTGGCGCGCGCGGTCGAGCGTCCGCCGCTGGAAGCGCCGCTGGCGTACCAGGGCGATTTTGAACGCGACTGGTCGGTCGGCAGCTTCACCTCCCTGGCAAGGCGCAGCGGCAGCGAGCCGTTGCCTGCACCCATGCACGCCGCGCAGGAAACGCTGCTGGAAGGCGAGGAAGAGGGCGCAGCGCTGCGCATCGAGGATACGGCCTGGCACCGCTTCCCGCGCGGCTCGGTGCCCGGCAACTTCCTGCACGACCAGCTGGAAACGCTGGCGCGCGACGGCTTTGCGTCGATCCACCAGGAGCACTATACGGAACGCGCCGCGCGCCAGATCAAGCGCGCCGGCTGGGGCCATCGTGAAGCCGATACCCTGGAATGGCTGAAGGTGATCGTCACCACCGAACTGCCGCCGCTGGGCAGCGCGCTGGACGCGATCGGGCAACTGCTGCCGGAAATGGAATTCTGGTTCCCGAGCGAGCGTCTGGATACAGCGCAGCTGGATCGCCTGTGCCGCCAGCACCTGCTGGACGGCATTGCCCGTCCCGGCTTGCCGCAGCGCGAGCTGCACGGCATGCTGAAAGGCTTCTGCGACCTGGTTTTCGAATGCCAGGGCCGGTACTGGGTGCTGGACTACAAATCGAACGCACTGGGCGGCGGCGATGCCGCCTATCACAAGGCTGCGCTGGCGCACGGCATGGCGGCGCACCGCTACGACGTGCAGGGCGCCATCTACATGCTGGCCCTGCACCGGTTGCTGCGCACGCGCCTGGGCGAGTCCTACGACCCGGCCGCGCAACTGGGCGGCGCGATCTTCTACTTCCTGCGCGGGGTCGGCAACGAGCAGACGCGCGGGTGCTACCTGCTGCCGCCCGATGCGCAGCTGCTGGACGGACTGGACGGGCTTTGCCGATGAGTTTTTACGAACATGCCGACATGCTGGCCGAAGGCGGCATGCTGCGCCGCCTGGGTCCTGTGTTTGCGCGCTTTGTGACGGCGCTTGCGCCGGACGGCAGTCCCGCATCGGGCCGGCCGCTGGCGTTGGCCTGCCTGCTGCTGTCCGAGCTCGAAGGACGCGGCCACAGTTGCCTGCAACTGGCGGCGCTGGCCGCCGATCCCTCGCCCATGCTGGGCTGGGGCGAAGACGACTGGCAAAGCCTGTGCGAGGAGGCCGGCGAACTGCCGCAAGGGCTGGCGGGCTGGCACGAATTCCTGCAGGCCTGCCCGCAAGTGCTGGCCTGGCCGGGCGGCGTGGAAAGGGGCCAGCCGCTGGTGCTTGCTGGCGGCCGGCTGTACCTGCGCCGCTACTGGTCGGACGAGAACACGGTGGCAGATGCCGTGCGCGCCCGCACCGGCACGGATAAAGGGGGGCCGCCACCCTCCCTGGTGCGCGAATGGCTGGACCGGCTGTTCACGCACGCCACGCGCGAGGGCGGGGCCGACTGGCAGAAGATCGCCTGCGCGGTCGCTACGCGCGGCGGCCTGGCAGTCATCACCGGCGGTCCCGGCACCGGCAAGACTTATACGGTGGCGCGCCTGCTTGCCTTGCTGTTTGCGGTTGAAGGCGTCCATGCCGACCAGCTGCGCGTGGCGCTCGCGGCGCCAACCGGCAAGGCTGCCGCGCGCCTGAAGCAGGCCATTGACGGCGCGCTGGGCGACCTGGAGCAAAGCCTTGGCGGCGCATTGCCGCTGCGTGAGCTGGCGCAGCGCATGGGCGGCGCCCGCACCCTGCATTCCCTGCTCGGTGCCCGTCCGGAGACGCGGGCCTTCCGCCACAATGCCGGCAATCCGCTCGACGTGGACGTGCTGATCGTCGATGAGGCGTCGATGGTGCACCTGGAAATGATGGCAGCCCTGCTCGATGCCTTGCCCGGCGGCGCGCGCCTGGTCCTGCTGGGCGACAAGGACCAGTTGGCATCGGTGGAAGCGGGTTCGGTGCTGGGCGACCTGTGCCATGATGCGCAGGCCGGTGGCTACGACGCCGCCACGGCGGCCTTTGTGGTAGCGGCATCGGGCCAGGCCATCCCGCCGGAATTCCTCGGCAATGCCGGCGCCCTGGCGCAGCAGACCGTCATGCTGCGCCAGAGCCGCCGTTTCGGCGGCCCGATCGGCCAGTTGGCCAATGCCGTCAATCACGGCGATGCCGACGCGGCCCGCGCCGTGCTGCGCGCCGACAGCGGGGGACAACTGCACTGGAACGAAGCGGCGCAGCAGGAGGACATGCTGCGCCTGGCAGTCGAAGGCTACCGGCCTTTCCTGCAGATGGTCGGGCAGGGCCCCGGCGCTGCCGGCCATGATGCCTGGGCCGCCGGCGTGCTGGCTGAATTCGAAGGTTTCCGCCTGCTGTGCGCCGTGCGCGAGGGCGAATGGGGCGTCTCGGGCCTGAACGACAGCATTGCGCAACGCCTTGAACAGCTTGACTTGCTGAAGCGGCGCGGCGACTGGTATGTAGGACGCCCGGTCATGGTCACGCGCAACGACTACGCCACGGGCGTGTACAACGGCGATATCGGGCTGGCGTTGCCCGACCCCGGGCGCTCCGGTTCCTTGCGCGTGTATTTCTCGGAGGGCGGCCAGGTGCGCAGCGTGCTCGCGACCCGCCTGCGCAATGTGGAAACGGCTTTCGCCATGACGGTGCACAAATCGCAGGGTTCGGAATTCAGCCACACGGTGCTGGTGCTGCCGCGCGAAGCGCCCAGCGTACTGGCGCGCGAACTTGTGTACACCGGCATCACGCGCGCCCGCCAGCGCTTTACGCTGCTGACGCCCAATTCGGGCGTGCTGCCCGATGCGATCCGGCGCCGTACCGAACGCACCAGCGGCCTACGCAGCCTGCTCGCCTGATTCGCCGCCTGTCTGCAGGTCGGCGTGGATCGCCTGCAGCACCGCGTCCAGGGCCGGCGCAAGCGCCGCCAGTTCCGGCGCCGCGCCGCCGCCGGCGCGCAGCGCCCCGAGCACGCCTGCCGCGGCCTGGCGCAGGGCCTCCATGCCCAGCTGCGCCGACAGCGCGGCCAGCGTGTGCACCATGCGCTGCGCGCGCTGGCGGTCGCCCAGGGCCACGGCATCGCCAACGGCCACGTGCAGGGCGGCCTGGCCCTGCAGGAACTGGCCCAGCATCTTGCGCAGTTGCGCGTGGTTGCCATGCAGGCGCGCCAGGGCGCCGGCCATGTCGGCGCCGAGGGCGCTCAGCGCAGGAAATGCCGCTTGCGCAGCCGCCTGCGCTTCAACGCAAGCGACTGCGCCCGGCAGCGCATGGCGGAACAGGGCGGTGAAGACAAAGCGGTTGCCTTCGGCCGGATCGCTTTCCAGCAGCAGGTGGCCGCCCATCATGGCTGCCAGCTGGCGCGCCACCGAAAGGCCCAGTCCTGCTGCCGAATCGCCCGGCCCCACCGGCTCGTAGAGCTGGACTGCGGCGTCGCGCGCCGCGCCGGTGTCGCGTACTTCCCAGCGCAGTACCGTGCCATCTTCGGCGCCGGCGTCTTCTCGCCGCAGCAGCAACTGCACCTTGCCCCGCTCCGTGAATTTGACCGAATGCGCCAGCAAATGCTGCAGCAGCTGCTGCAGGCGGGCCGCGTCGCCTACCAGTTCTTCCGGCAGCGCCGCCTCCACGCTGCATTCGAGCAGCAGGCCTTTGGCTTGCGCCGCAGCCTGCCATTCCGCGCAAGCCTGTTCGGCCGCGCGGCGCGCGCTGAAGACGCATTCTTCCATGTGGAAATTGCCGGCCTCGATGCGCGAGAAATCGAGGATATCGTTGAACATCGCCATCAGGCTGGCGGCAGCGCCGTCGACCTGTTCGAGGTAGCCGCGCTGGCGCGCGTCGAGCGGCCCGCGCAAGGCCAGTTCCGTCAGGCCGATGATGGCATTGAGCGGCGTGCGGATCTCGTGGCCCATATTGGCCAGGAAGGCGCCCTTGCTGCGATGGGCGTGGTCGCTTGCCTCGTGGGCCGCGGCGATGGCCCGCTCGGCCTGGCGCAGTTCCGTGACGTCGATACCGAAGCTGAGCAGGGCGATCTCGCCTTCCTCCAGGGCGCTGTGGTGCCAGGCGATGCGGCGCTCATCGCCCGACGCCGTCTGCAGCAGATGCTCGTGGCCGGCCGGCATGGCGCGGAACTGTTCGGGGTGCCCGCCTTCCGGCCATTGCGACACGGCCGACATGGGCAGCAGCGGCAGGTCGCGCCAGACGCGTCCCAGCACGCTGTCGCGGCTGCAGCCTGTGACCTGGACCGCCGTTTCGTTGAAGATCAGTACTTCGCCCTCATGCCCCAGCCCCAGCACCAGCATGTCGGCGCTGTTCAACAGGCGGTCCAGCAGCTGGCGCGTGCAACGCAGCTTGCGCTCGGACTCGCTGCGCGCAGCGGCGGACGCGGCCAGGCTCGCCTGCAGCGCGTGCAGGGACGAGAGCAGCTCGCCCGCTTCGTCGGGGAAGGGCGGCGGGGCGGGCGATGCCAGGTCGCCGCCGCGCACACGCTGCGCAATCGCCAGCGCCTGCGCCAGCGGTTGCGTGATGCTGCGGCTGACCAGCCATGCCATGCCGATGGCAAGCGCCAGCGAAGCGGCCAGGATGGCCAGCAGCAGCGTGCTGTCGAAGCGGATGCGTTCGGCTGCCTGGCCTTCGGTAAAGCGTGCGCGGCTTGCCGCCAGGTTCACCAGGTCGTCCACCACTTGCCGGTGCTGCTCGTAATGGCGCTGCATCTTGGCCAGCGCATGGCCGGCGCGCGGCCGGTCGCCCAGCTCCAGCGCGGGCACCAGCTGGCCGAACGCTTCGTTGTAAAACGCCGTGGCCTGGATGTTGGCCTGCTTGAGCGATTCGGCCAGGCTGCCGTCCAGGGCCTGGCCCTGCCAGTAATGGACGCGCGCCACCTGTTGCGCGTGCAGGGTGCGCAGGCGCTGCGCCAGCTGTTCGCGCTCGACCTGGCTGCCGGCAGCTGCCAATTGCTGCGCGACGAGGAACGATTCAATGATGTACAGCGGCGGCGGCAGCACATCCGCAATCAGGTCCTTGCCCTGCACCACGTCGCCGTACAGCGGGCCGTTGACGCGCAATTGGTCCAGGGTGCGGAACGACCAGAATCCGTACAGCAGGAAGCCGCCGGCGAAGATCCCCACCAGGATCGCCAGGCGGCGTGCGAAGCGCAGCTTGCGCAGCAGGTCCATGGTGCCTCTCGGCAGCGAACCCCGTCAGGCGTCTTACATGCGGCGGCGACGGCGTTCCGTTGTGCGCACGGCCTTCTTGCGCGGGCTGGATGCTTTCATCACTTTGGGAGCGTTGTCGCCCGCCAGCAGGCGGCGGATGTTCAGCGCATCCATCAGGCGCGCTGAATTGCCCCCGGCGTTCAGCAGCACCAGGGTTGCTGCGCGGCCGGCTTCCGTGATGCGCATGATCAGGCAGCGGCCCGCTTCTTCGGTATAGCCGGTCTTGGACAGGCCGATATCCCAGCCCTTGGCGCCGACCAGGCGGTTGGTGTTGTGGTACTGCACCATGCGCCCCTTCATATTGATCACTTCCTCGGTATCGGTAGTGATGCGGCGGATCTCGGGATACTGGGCGGCGGCGGCAGCCATTTTCACCAGGTCGGCCGCGTTCGATGTATTGTTAGGCGACAGGCCGGTCGGTTCATCGATCCGGGTGCTGGTCATGCCGAGCTGCTGGATCTTGGCGTGCACCGCGGCAGTAAAGGCGGCCGGGCCGCCGGGGAAGGTGCGGGCCAGCGCGGCCGCGGCGCGGTTATCGGACGACATCAGCGCCAGTTGCAGCACTTCGCCGCGCGACAGGGTGGCGCCGACCGGCACGCGCGAGGTGCTGTGCTTGAGCGTATCGACATCGTCCTTGTCGATGCTGATTTGCTCGTCCATATCAAGCTTGGAGTCGAGCACGACCATTGCGGTCATCAATTTAGTCAGGGAGGCGATCGGAACAACGGCGGTGGCGTTCTTCTCGACCAGCACTTTGCCAGTCTCATCCTCGACGACAAGCACAGATTGCGAGCCCAAAGGCACGGCAAACGCGGCTGCGGAGATCGACACCAGCAGGGCTGCGGTTATTTTCTTGAACATGATGGGTTTGAGGCGTTCGTTCGGGGCGGAATATTGCTGGATTAAGGGCAATATTCTAAATAAGGACGATATCACTATCGGGTTAACTCGTCCAGCAAACGTCAATCATGCGCAACTGAACAATAAAATCCATGGCGTGCGGCACGCGCGGCGGGAATGCTGGTATTGTTATTCGATAATATTTCCTTCTTGAAATTTGCCATGTTGGTAATTGAGAGAATTGCAAAATATCGCTTGCGGGCCTGGGCTGTGGTCGCGCTATTGGCCGCGGCGGCGGCCCTGCTGGCCGGCAGCAGCTACCGCGCCAGGCTGGAACAGGCCAGGCTGGAATTATTGAATATCGACGTGCAGCGCGACGCTATTGCTGCAATGTCATTAACCCTGGACAGTAACTTGATGGGGGCGATTTCCCTGCTCGGATTGATTGAGCCGGATATCAAAAAAGACAGTACCGAACCAATTCCCGCCAACCAGCCGAAAATATCGGCCTTATTGGAAAACGTGGCCCGCAGCCAGCAAATCCAGGGTTTATTCGTGGTGGGCCGGGACGGCTTCGTCAAATCGTCCTGGGACGATAGCGGAAAACCGTCGACCGGCATCGACGTGCGCTTCCGGCCTTATTACAAGGAAGCCATCGCCGGGCGCAATAATATCTACGCCGCCGTCAGCCTGGCGCGCGGCGACCATGCCCTGTATTTCGCGGCCCCGGTCTACGCCGGCATGGCGCGCCGCGGCGATCCGGTGGGCGTGGTGGTGGCGCGCACCGGCATGGACAAGCTGGAGCGCCTGCTGGCGCGCAGCGGCCAGGCCGCCATCCTGCTGTCGCCGCAAGGCGTGGTGTTTGCCAGCAGCCGGCGCGAATGGCGCGGCATGCTGGCCGGCGAGGTGACGCCGGCCCGGGTGGCGGGCATCCGGGCCGTGCGCCAGTTCGGCAAATTGTTCGAAGAGAAGGAGCCGCGCCCGCTGCCGCTCAAGCTGGCGCCGGGCATGGTGCAGGGCGAAGGCCGGCATTTTGCGGTGGCCTCGGCCAGCGTGGACTGGCACGATCCATCCGGTGCCTGGCAGCTGGTGGTGCTGGAAGACCTGGGCCAGAGCGTGCCGCCGGGCAGCGGCCTGCCTGCCGCTGCCATGGCGGCGGCCGTGGTGCTCCTGCTCGGGGCGGCCGGCCTGCGCGCCGTGCGCAGCCAGGCGGCGCAGCAGCGCGCCCACCGCGAACTCGAACGCGTGGCGCAGGAGCAGCAACTGCGCGCCGAGCGCAAGATGCAGCTGGCCCAGGTGGCGCTGCAGATGCAGCAGGCAAGCGACCGCCATGCCCGCCTCACGGCCTTCCTCGACCAATGCCACCTGCTGTTCGGCGCCATGCAGGGCAGCATCTACGCTGCCGTAGCCGATGGCCTGGTGCTGGCCGCCAGCTATGCCTGCACGGCCCCGCCGGCGCGCTTGGCGCTGGGCGAGGGCCTGCTTGGCCAGTGCGCCCTGGAACGCGAAGCGCGCATCGTCGACGCCAGCGGCGCGGGCGCGGCATGGCGCATCCGGTCCGGGCTGGGCGAGGCGCCGCCGGGCGCCTTGCTGCTGGCGCCAGTCCAGCTGCAAGGCCGCCTGCTGGGAGCCGTGGAACTGGCGCTGCTTGCAACCCCGGATGCGGCGGCTTATGAACAATTCCTGTCAGCGCTCGACCTGCTGGCAATCAATATGACTGAGTAGGGAGGAAGCGTGGCCCGCTTACTGACGCGACTTGAAAAACTGGGCCTGACGTGGAAGCTCGCGCTGGGTTTTGGCGGCAGCCTGTTGATCACGCTGGCGTTCGGGCTGCACAACGTCACCACCCAGGCCCGGCTGCATGACGAGATCCTCGGCATCTACAAGAATGACTTGCTGGGCATCTCCGACGCCAAGGATGCGCTGATCCAGTTCGCTCAGCGCGGGCGGGCCTTGCAGCAAGCCTTGCTGGCGCGCGACAGGGCTGGCCGCGAGTATGCAATGTCCATGCTCGAAGAGGCCCAGCGCAAGCAAGACCGCGCGCTGGAGGAACTGCGTCCGCGCATCATCCGCGAAGAGAACCGCAAGAACCTGGCCGAATTCGATACGGCCTACGCCGACTATCACCTGCGCGTGGACGATGCGCTGCGCCTGTTGCGCGCCGGCCAGGTGGAGCAGGCCGTCGCCGTGGTGGCGGATCCGGCGTTCCAGGAACACGCCATCCGCGCCAATAATGCCTTGACGCGCATCGCCGAAATCAAGGAAGACAGCGCGCGCCACCAGATCGAAGAGATGCAGGCTTTGTCGCGCTACGAAAAGCAGCTCACCTATGGCTTGCTGGGCCTGAGCCTGGTGCTGGGCGTGCTTTTCAGCTACCTGGTGGGACGTTCGGTGCGGCTGCCTTCGGACCGCCTGCGCAGCGCCGTGCAGCAGCTGGCCAAGGGCAAGCTGGGTGCCGAAGTGCCGCTGACCGACTTCCCGAACGAGATGGGCAGCCTGGCGCGTTCGATCAAGGTGCTGCAGGAGGAAGCGTGCAAGATGGAGGCGCAGCGCTGGCTCAAGACCCACCTGGCGGCGATCGGCAACGACCTGCAATCGGCGGAAAGCGCGGAAGACCTGGCGACGCGCACGCTGGCGCTGCTGGCGCCGCTGGTGCAGGCTGGCCACGCGGCCTTCTACCGGCATGAGGCGGAAGAGGGCAGCCTGGCGCTGCTGGCCGGCTATGCGATGCGCGGCAGGTCCGCGGCGCAGCAGCGTTTCCTGCTCGGCGAAGGGCTGGTCGGGCAGTGCGCGGCGCAGCGCAAGCCGATCGTCATGCGCCAGGCGCCGGCGGGCTATGTGCGCATCGGCTCCGCGCTGGGCGAGGCCGACCCTGCCAGCATTGCCATCGTTCCGGTGCTGCGCAATGAACGCCTGCTGGGCGTGCTGGAACTGGCAACGCTGGAGCCTTACGGCGACCAGGCCCAGGCGCTGCTCGATGGCGCGCTGCCGGTGATCGCGATGAATATGGAAATCCTGGAGCGCAACGAGCGCACCAGGCTGCTGGAAGAGCGCAGCCGGCTGGTGCTGGGCGCCGTCAGCGACGGCATCGTCGGCCTCGACCTGGCCGGCCGGGTCACCTTCGTCAACCCGGCGGCGCCGGCCTTGCTTGGCTACGAGGAAGGCGAGCTGGTAGGCGCCGAATGGCAACAGGATGGCGAGCTGCTGAAGCGCAAGGACGGCAGCGCCTTCCCGGTGGACTACGCGGACCGGCCCATGTACAAGGATGGCGCGCAGGTCGGCTCGGTGGTGGTGTTTCGCGACATCACCGAACGCAAGCAGCTGGAAGAGCAGATCAAGCGCAGCAACTTCCTCGGCGATATCGCGCTGGAAATGACCGGCTGCGGCTACTGGGTGGTGGACTACAGCGATCCCGAATACTACACGCAGTCCGAACGCGCCGCGCGCCTGCTGGGCGAACCGCCGCGGCCCGGCGGCCGCTACCACCTGCAGGACGAATGGTTTGCGCGCGTGGTGGAAGCCGATCCCGAAGGGGCGCTGCGCGTGGCGGCCCGGGTGCAGGGCGCCCTCGACGGCAGCTACGACAAGTTCGACGCGGTGTATGCCTACAAGCGCCCGCTCGACGGCCGGGTGATCTGGCTGCACGCCGTCGGCACCGTGGTGCGCGACGAGCAGGACGGCACGCCGCGCTTCATGTATGGCGTCTACCAGGACATCACTGCGCAAAAAGCTGCCGAGGACGAGCTGCGCGTGGCCAAGGAGCAGGCGCAGGCCGCCACCCGTGCCAAGAGCGATTTCCTGGCCAATATGAGCCACGAAATCCGCACCCCGATGAACGCCATCATCGGCATGTCGCACCTGGCGCTGCAGACCAAGCTCGATAAGCGCCAGCGCAACTACGTCGAGAAGGTGCAGCGCGCCGGCGAGAACTTGCTGGGCATCATCAACGACATCCTCGACTTCTCGAAGATCGAGGCCGGCAAGATGACGGTGGAACAGGTTGAATTCGACCTCGATGACGTGCTGGACAACCTGGCCAACCTGATCGGCTTCAAGGCCGAGGACAAGGGCCTTGAACTGCTGTTCCAGGTAGCGCCGGAATTGCCGACCGGCCTGGTGGGCGATCCGCTGCGCATCGGCCAGGTGCTGGTGAACCTGGCCAATAATGCCGTCAAGTTCACCGAGCAGGGCGAGGTGGTGGTCGGCATCGAACAGTCGGCGCAGGACGCGGCGGGCGTTGAACTGCACTTCTGGGTGCGCGACTCCGGCATCGGCATGAGCGAGGCGCAGAGCGCCAAGCTGTTCCAGTCCTTCAGCCAGGCCGATGCCTCCACCACGCGCAAATACGGTGGCACCGGCCTGGGCCTGGTGATCTGCAAGAACCTGCTGGAGCTGATGGGCGGGCGCATCTGGGTCGAAAGCGCGCAAGGCATGGGCTCCACCTTCCACTTCACCGCACGCTTCGGATTGCAGGCCAACCCGAAGCCGCGCCGCATGTTCCGGGCCGACGAATTGCTCGGCGTGCGGGTCCTGGTGGTGGACGACAATGCGTCGGCGCGCGAAATCCTGTCCACGGTCGCACGCTCCTTCGGGCTGGAAGTGGACGTGGCGCTGGGCGGGCAGCAGGCGCTGGACATGGCTGCGCGTGCCGGGCAGAAGGCCATGCCGTACGACCTGATCCTGATGGACTGGAAGATGCCGTCCATGGACGGGGTGGAAACGGTGCGGCGCCTGCAATCGGGGGACGCCGGCCCGCTGCCGGCGGTGATCATGGTGACCGCCTACGGCCGCGAGGAAGCCTTGACCAGCGCGGAGGAGCGCCGGGTCCGGCTCAAGTCCGTGCTGACCAAGCCGGTAACGCCGTCCGCCCTGCTGGAAGCGGTGGGCGAGGCCCTGGGCAAGGGCGTGCTGGCCGAGGGGCGGCGCGCGGCCGAGCGCGACATGCACCAGGTCGACGTCATGGCGCGCCTGTCAGGCACGCGCGTGCTGCTGGTCGAAGACAACGAGATGAACCAGGAGCTGGCGATCGACCTGCTGGGCAAGGCCGGCATCGAAGCGGTGCTGGCGCGCCATGGGCAGGAAGCGCTGGACATCCTGGCGCAGGATGCGCGCTTTGACGGCGTGCTGATGGACTGCCAGATGCCCGTGATGGATGGCTTCCAGGCCTCGCGCGCGATCCGCGCCAATCCAGCCCTGGACAAATTGCCGATTATCGCGATGACGGCCAACGCCATGGCCGGGGACCGCGAGAAGGTGCTGGCCAGCGGCATGCAGGACCATATCGCCAAGCCGGTCAACGTGGCCGAAATGTACGCCACGCTGGCGCGCTGGCTGCGGCCGGCGCCGGGCGAGGGCCAGGCCGGCATGCTGCCTGCCGCGTCCAATGCGCACGCCGCCTCCGTCGATGCCGCCGGCGGCAAGCCAGCGCCGCTGCCGGCGCTGCCGATGGTCGACGTCCGGGCCGGACTCGCGACCTCCATGGGCGACGAAAAGCTATACCGCCGCCTGCTGGTGAAGTTCCGCGACGGCCAGCAGGACTTCGCCGCCATGTTCGTGCAGGCGCTCATGGGCGGCGATGCGACTGCGCCGGAGCGGTTGGCGCATACCTTGAAGGGCGTGGCCGGCAATATCGGTGCGCGCAGCGTGCAGGAGGCTGCGCAGGCGCTGGAGCAGGCTTGCCAGAACGGGGCCGCGCGCGAGGACCTGGAACGCCTGCTGGCAATGGTGCTGATGGAGCTCGATCCGCTGCTGGCAGCGCTGCGTGCGCTCGACGCAGAAATGCGCGGCGGCGCCGTGCACCCCGCGCTGGTGCCTGCCATGCCGGCCGCCGCACCGCCGCTTGGCCGCCTGCGCCACCTGCTGGCGGACAGCGACTCGGAAGCGGCCGAGCTGTGGGAAGCGGAGCTGGCGCAATTCAAGGCCGCCTTGCCCGATCACTGGCGACGAATTGAAAACGGAATTGGTAACCTGGACCTGGAAGCCGCGCTGGCGGCGCTGGACGAAGCAATGGCAAGCCTGGAGGAAAAGTGAGATGGAACTGGAACTGATCGCAAGGAAAACCGTGCTGCTGGTCGACGACTCGCCCGACAACCTGGTGCTGATGAACGACCTGCTGAAAGACCTGTACAAGGTGAAGGTCGCCAACAGCGGCGAGAAAGCCCTGCGCATCGCCACCACCGGCCAGCCGCCGGACGTGGTGCTGCTGGACGTGATGATGCCCGAGATGGACGGCTATGAGGTATGCCGCCGCCTGAAAGCCAATCCAACCACCCGCGACATCCCCATCATCTTCCTGACCGCCAAGTCGGAGGTGGAGGACGAACAGCTTGGCCTGGACCTGGGCGCGGTCGACTACATCACCAAGCCAATCAGCCCGGCGATCACGCTGGCCCGGGTGCGCAACCACCTGATGCTGAAGGAGCATGCCGACTTCCTGCGCGACCAGAACGAATTCCTGGAACAGGAGGTGCGCGAACGTACGCGCGAAGTTGTGGCAATCCAGGACGTCACCATCCTGGCCATGGCATCGATGGCCGAAACCCGCGATTCCGAAACCGGCAACCATATCCGCCGCACCCAGTTCTACGTCAAGGCGCTGGCTGAACGCCTGAAAGGCCATCCTCGCTTCAGTGCGGTGCTCACCGACAGCTACATCAACCTGCTGTTCAAATCCGCCCCGCTGCACGATATCGGCAAGGTCGGCATCCCCGACCGCATCCTGCTCAAGCCCGGCAGGTTCGAGCCGCACGAATTCGAAATCATGAAGACCCACACCACGCTGGGCCGCGCCGCCATCGAGCACGCGGAACGATCGCTGGGCACGCCGATGGCGTTCCTGTCGATCGCCAAGGAGATCGCTCATTCGCACCAGGAAAAATGGGATGGTTCAGGCTATCCGGAAGGGCTGGCCGGCGAAGCGATCCCGGTTTCGGCGCGGCTGATGGCCGTGGCGGATGTATACGACGCCCTGATCAGCCGCCGCGTCTACAAGGACGGCATGCCGCACGAGCAGGCGGTGCAGATCATCACCGAAGGCAAGGGAAAACACTTTGATCCCGACATAGTTGACGCATTCATCGGGTTGCAGGAGGAGTTCCGCGCCATCGCGGCGCGGTTCCATGATACCGACCATGACATGGCCGAGAAGAAGGCGCAGATTGAGCGCCTGACGAAAGCGTAAGGCTTACTTCGAGCTGTAGATCTTGTCGAACTCGCCGCCGTCGTCGAAGTGCTTTTTCTGGGCTGCGCGCCAGCCGCCGAATACTTCATCCACGGTGAACAGCGAGATCGGCTTGAAGTTGGCCGCATACTTCTTGAACACGGCGTCCGAGCGCGGGCGCAGGTAGTGCTTGGCGATGATCTCCTGGCCGCCTTCCGAGTACAGGAAATTCAGGTAGGCGGTGGCCTCCTTGCGGATGCCTTTCTTGTCCACCACCTTGTCCACCACGGCCACCGGTGACTCCGCCAGGATCGAGGACGATGGATACACCACTTCGAAGTCGTCGCCGAATTCGGCGCGCACCAGGTTCACCTCGTTTTCAAAGGTCACCAGCACGTCGCCGATCTTGCGCTGGGTGAAGGTGGTGGTGGCTGCGCGGCCGCCAGCATCCAGCACCGGTACGTTCTTGAAGATCTTGCCGACCAGTTCACGGGCCTGCGCTTCATTGCCGCCTTTCTTCAGCACCGAACCCCAGGCCGCCAGATAAGTGTAGCGGCCATTGCCCGCGGTTTTGGGATTCGGGATCACGACGGCCACGCCCGGCTTGGCCAGGTCGGCCCAGTCCTTGATTGCCTTTGGATTGCCCTTGCGCACCAGGTAGACCATGGTGGAGTAGGCCGGCGCCGCATTGTTCGGGAATTTTTTGGCCCAGTCCTGTACCACCAGGCCGCGGTCGGCCAGCATGTCGATGTCGTTGGCCTGGTTCATGGTCACCACTGACGCTTCCAGGCCATCGGCCACGGCGCGCGCCTGTTTGGAAGAGCCGCCGTGCGACTGCTTGACGGTGACGTCGACGCCCGTGCTCTTCTTGTACGCGGCCGCGAAAGCCGGGTTGATGTCCTTATACAGTTCACGTGCCACGTCATAGGACACGTTCAGCAGGGTCACTTCGGCGGCCGATGCGCTCGAAGCAAAACCGAAGGTCGCCGCGGCCAGGGCGGTGCTGAGTGCAAATGCGAATTTGTTATAAGTCATGGCAATCTCTATTGTGAAAACAGATATGCATGGTCTAGAATCTCGCGCCGAAAGGAAACTACTTATTCGTTATAAGCTTAGTCTCGGCCCCGGATAAGCTTGCGCGCACGCGGCCTCATACGGGGTTTTTGCCGCTGGTGTATATTCCGGTTATTGAATACCTGTGAGCACGCATGAGTTTTGAAATTCGCCGCGCGGAAGCGAAAGACGCCACGGCTGCCTGTGAGGTGCTGCGACGCTCAATCGCCGAATGTTGTGTGCTTGACCATAAAAATGATCCCGCCATTCTTGGTGCATGGCTTGGCAACAAGACGCCCGAAACGGTCGCGTCCTGGTTTGCTTCGCCCACCAACTATTCGCTGGTGGCGGTCGAACAGGGCGCCGTGGTCGGCGTGGCCTTGCTGACCGCGGCCGGCAAGCTGGCCCTGTGCTATCTGCTGCCCGAAGTGCGCCAGCGCGGCGCAGGCAAGGCCCTGCTGGCCTGCGTCGAACAGCAAGCCTGCAGCTGGGGCGTCAAGGCCTTGCAACTCCACAGCACTGCAACCGGCGAGGAATTCTTTGCCCGCCAGGGCTATCTGCGCGCCGGCAATGTGCGCTCGCCTTACGGTGTCGACACGGTCTTCTTCTGGAAGCAGCTAGATGGCACGGTGTGCGATGCCAGCAAGCCGAAGCGCTTCTGCGGCTGCAACTAGGGTTCAGGCGTAATAGTCGAGACCTTGTTCATGGCGCCGGAATAGTTCGACCAGCATGTCACGTTCCGACTCGTTCTTTGCCCAGTCAGGCCGCAGCTGGAAGTGCGGCTCGTCGACGATCGTGGTCCATTTTCCGCCCCATTCAAGCCCCAGGTCCTGACCGAGGCCGCCGACCACCTTGTACTTGGGCGAAGTGGGGAGGTATTTGGTGCCATCGAAGACCCCCACATCGAATGCAATGCCATAGTTGTGGTTTGACTGGCCGCCCTTGGCGTTGGTCACCTTCTTGCCCGGCGTCGTGCGGCCCTGGGCGTACAGCTTGTCCTGCTCCGCAAATGTGCGCAGGCCGCTGATTACCTTGATGTCGATGCCGATCGAAGCGGCCTTGTTGACCAGGGCCCTGGCATATGACCTGGCTGTCGGGTGCAAGGTGAGGATGACGGCTTCACTTCGTGCGTCGACATTTCCGGATAGTTCCGCCGGCACTTCCTCGCCGACGATCTTCGAATAGATGGCGGCCCAGGTGATGGGGCCGGGGCGTCCATCGGCTTCAATGCCCAGCTTGCGCTGGACTGCGCGTATCACCATTTCAGTATCCATGGCCGAATCCTCCGCAGCGTCGCCTTGTAAGATTCGTCCTATGATCTGCCGGAAAATGCCTCAAAAGTCTCGCAAATACTCACCTGTTGCCAAATTGAAGCAGCTTGTCTCGCGCAATTCGTGATAGCGTTACCAAACAGGGCCGCTAATGGAGGGATGTGCGTGAAAGTGTTGATAACGGCAGTTTTTGTTTTGGCTTCCAGCTGCGTGCAAGCGGCGCAATTCAACGTGCTGGTGTTTTCGAAAACGGCCGGCTGGCATCATGACTCGATCCCGGCAGGTGTTGCGGCGATCCAGGAGCTGGGCAAGCTGCATGATTTCAATGTGTTCTGGACCGAAGACGCCAATCGCGTTTTCAGTGACCAGGAACTGGCGAAATACCAGGCCGTGGTCTTCCTGCAGACGACCGGAGACATACTTGACTCGAAACAGAAGGGGGCGTTCGAGCGCTACATCCGTTCCGGCAGAGGTTATGTTGGTGTGCACAGTGCGTCGGACACGGAGTACGGCTGGCCGTGGTACACCAGGCTGGTGGGGCATATGTTCGACCACCATCCAGCGATCCAGACCGCCATCCTGAAAGTGGAGAACCGCAGCTTCCCGGGCATGGAGCGTTTCGCCGCGCGCAACCTGGTGACGGAAGAATGGTACGCGTTCAAGCCCGCCACCAGCAAAGTCAGCTATCTGCTGTCGGTCGATGAGACGACTTACAAGGCGGGACCCCAAGGCATGGGCGCATTTCATCCGGTCAGCTGGTACCAGGACTACGATGGCGGCCGCGCGTTCTACACTGCGCTTGGCCATCTTCCCGCGACCTACGGCGACCCGGTCTTTCGCCACCACCTGTACGGCGGTATTTACTGGGCCGCCACAGGCAATGGCCTTGAACCGCGATGATCAGCCGCCTTGCGCCTTGGCTGCTGCGGCCTTGGCGCGCAGCGTGGTGACGTTGTCGTAACCGATGCCCCAGTTATCGGTTTCCACTTCATCGATGATGACGAAGGTGGTTGCCGGGTTCTTGTTCAGTACGCGCTGCAGCAGTTCGGTCGCGCCCTTGATCAATTCCAGTTTCTGTTCGGCGGTGACGCCTTCCTTGGTGATGCGGAAATTTACGTACGGCATAGAGAAGCTCCTTTGGTTGAAATGGGGTGTTTGATGCAATACCAGGCCAGCAGCGCGCCGAGCAGCAGCAAGATGGTGGAAACGGACAGTGCGAATTTGATATCCTGGATGGCGCCGAAGATCGCGACGCCCATGGCGCCGCCCACCTGGCGCGCCGTATTCAGCACCGCCGACGCGGTGCCGGCCTGGCCGCGATCGATGGCGGCCAGGATCGAGGTGGTCATGGCCGGCACCGCGAGGCCCATGCCGGCCGGGATCAGCACCAGTCCTGGCAGCATTTCCAGGAATGTGGCGTCGTGTGCGACACCGAAGACGCCCAACAGAGCATAGCCCGCGGCGCCGACCAGCCCGCCGACGATCATCGGCAAGCGCGACCCCGCACGCGCCTGCAACCGGCCGCTGGCGATATTGGAGAAAATGAAGGTGCCGGTCAGCGGCAGGAAAACCAGCCCCGCATGCATCACTGAGAAGCCGCGCACTTTCTGCAAATGGAAGCTGAGTACGAAGATCACACCGTAATAGGCAAAGTTGACCAGGACGCCAAATAGTACCGCGCCTGAAAAACCGATGTCCCGGAACAGGCCAAGCGGCAGCATGGGCGCCGCGCTGCGCTGCTGGCTGCGAATGAACAAGGCCGCCGACACCAGGGCCGCCAGCAGCGCGCCCTGCACGAGGTGGCTGGAGGCGCCCAGCGTATTGAATTCGATCACCGCGCCGATAAACGCCGTCAGCGCAACGATGGCGAGTACCTGGCCGCTGATGTCGAATGAGCGCGCCGGATCCTTGCCGCGCAGGGCAGGGACCACGCGCAGCGTGAGCCAGAAACCCAGCACGCAAATCGGGATATTGACCCAAAAAATGCTGCGCCAGCCGGCAACACTCATCAACAAGCCGCCCAGCACCGGACCGGCTGCAATCGATACGCCGCCGGCAGCCGTCCACCAGGCGATGGCCTTGGCCAGTTGGGCGCGGTCGTGAGCGTAAGCCGTGTTCAGGATCGACAGCGAGCTAGGCACCAGCAGCGCGGCGCCGACGCCTTGCACGGCACGCGCCAGGTTCAATGCCAGCGCACCCGGCGCCATCGCACAAGCCAGCGAAGCGAGTGTAAACAGGGCAAAGCCCGACAGGAACACGCGGCGTGCGCCGAAACGGTCGCCCAGCACGCCCGCCGACAACAGGAAGACGGCAAAGCCCAAGGTATAAGCGTCGACCACCCACTGCAATGCGCTGACGCTGGCGCCCAGCTCTCGGCCGATTTCCGGCAAGGCCACGTTGACGATGGTGACGTCGAGCTGGACGATGATGAAGGCAAAGCTGGCGGCCAGCAGGACGGCGGGGGATGGCTTGTGCATGGTGAAGCTCCTTTGGATAGCTTGAACTATAAATGTCTTCACGCATCAATAAAAATGAATAATAATGAATTCATCTATCTCAATTGGAGAATGAAATGGAACTCTCCTCGCTGAGGATATTCAAGACCGTGGCCGAAGAAGGCAGCGTGACCCAGGCCGCAGCGCGGCTGCACCGGGTGCAATCGAACGTCTCGGCGCGCCTGAACCAGCTCGAGGAATCGCTGGGCGTGACCCTGTTCAACCGTTCGGGGCGGCGCATGCTGATCACCGCGGAGGGCACGCGCCTGCTGGAATACGCCGACCGCCTGCTGCGGCTGGCGGACGAAGCGCAGATGTCGGTGCGCGGCGAGAACGAGCCGTCGGGACAGCTACGTATCGGCTCGATGGAAACCACCGCCGCCGCGCGCCTGCCGCGCGTGCTGGGCGCATTCCACCGCAAGCATCCGCAAGTGGACCTGCTGCTCGATACCGGCCCGACCGACTACCAGATACAGCAGGTACTGAATCACAAGGTCGATCTCGCGCTGGTCTCCGGCCCGGTCGAGCGCCCGGAACTGGAACAGCAGCCAGTATTTGTAGAAGAACTGGTGCTGTTGACCGACGCGCTGCACGGCCCAGTCACAGGGCCGGCAGACGTGGCGCGCCGTACGCTGCTGGGTTTTCGCAGCGGCTGCTCCTACCGGCGCCGCCTGGAATGGTGGTTTGCCGACGCCGGTGTCGCCCACACGCGGATCGCAGAATTCGGCACCTTCGAAGCCATCATCGGCTGTGTTGCCGCCGGCATGGGCGTCGCCATGATGCCGCGCGAAGTCCTGAGGCAGCGCGGCCTGGGCCGCACCGTGCAATGCCACACCTTGCCGCCGGAAGTGGCCGAAGTGGAGACGGTCATGGTATGGCGCCGCGACATTCCCCACCACGCCGCCCGCGACGCCTTCATCGCCAGCTTCCGCCAATAGTAAAAAAAAAGTCGGGGTCAGGTCTGGCAATCCGCCACTTTGTGGCGGATTGCCAGACCTGACCCCGACTTTTATAGACGGAGCTAGGGCAGTGGCCGGGTTACAGGGCGGCCAGTGCTGCGTTGAAGGTTGCGCTTGGGCGCATCACGGCGGAGGTCTTGGCTGCATCCGGCTTGTAGTAGCCGCCGATGTCCATGGCGCCGCCTTGCACGGAGTTCAGCTCTTCGACGATTTTTGCTTCGTTCTCTGCCAGCGACTTGGCCAGCGGTGCGAACTTGGCTTTCAGCTCGGCGTCGTCGTTCTGCGCTGCCAGGGCCTGGGCCCAGTACATCGACAGGTAGAAGTGGCTGCCGCGGTTGTCCAGCTCGCCGGTGCGTGGCGATGGCGACTTGTTGTTGTCCAGCAGTTTGCCGGTGGCTTCGTCCAGGGTCTTGGCCAGGATCTTGGCTTTGGCGTTGCCGGTCTTGATGCCCAGCTCTTCCAGCGAGACGGCCAGCGCCAGGAACTCGCCCAGCGAATCCCAGCGCAGGTGGTTTTCTTCCACCAGCTGCTTGACGTGCTTCGGTGCGGAGCCGCCGGCGCCGGTTTCGTACATGCCGCCGCCTGCCATCAGCGGAACGATGGACAGCATCTTGGCCGAGGTGCCCAGTTCCAGGATCGGGAACAGGTCGGTCAGGTAGTCGCGCAGGATGTTGCCGGTCACCGAGATGGTGTCCAGGCCGCGCGATACGCGCTCCAGGGTGTAGCGCATGGCGCGGGTCTGCGACATGATCTGGATGTCCAGGCCGGTGGTGTCGTGGTCTTTCAGGTAGGTCTCGACCTTCTTGATCACTTCGGCTTCGTGCGGACGGTAGGTGTCCAGCCAGAACACGGCAGGCATGCCGGAGTTGCGGGCGCGGGTGACCGCCAGCTTGACCCAGTCACGGATCGGAGCGTCCTTCACCTGGCACATGCGCCAGATGTCGCCTTCTTCCACGTTCTGGGTCAGCAGCACTTCGCCGGTGGCCAGGTCGGTGATGTTGGCGATGCCGCCTTCCGGTACTTCGAAGGTCTTGTCGTGCGAGCCGTATTCTTCGGCTTGCTGCGCCATCAGGCCTACGTTTGGCACGGTGCCCATGGTTTTCGGGTCGAAGTTGCCATGCCATTTGCAGAAGTTGATCATCTCCTGGTAAATGCGGGCGAAGGTCGATTCAGGCATGACTGCCTTGACGTCGGCGGTGCGGCCGTCGGCGCCCCACATCTTGCCGCCGATGCGGATCATGGCCGGCATCGATGCGTCGACGATCACGTCATTTGGCGAGTGGAAGTTGGTGATGCCCTTGGCCGAATCGACCATGGCCAGCTTCGGACGGTTTTCCAGGCAGGCGTGCAGGTCTTTCAGGATTTCGTCCTTCTGCGACGCTGGCAGCTTTTCGATCTTTTCGTACAGGTTGACCATGCCGTTGTTCACGTTCACGCCCAGTTCTTCGAACAGCTTGGCGTGCTTCTCGAACGCTTGCTTGTAGAAGATGCGTACGCAGTGGCCGAACACGATCGGGTGCGATACCTTCATCATGGTCGCTTTCACGTGCAGCGAGAACATCACGCCGGTCTTGTAGGCGTCGTCGATTTCGCGCTCGTAGAATTCCAGCAGGGCTTTCTTCGACATGAACATGGAGTCGATGATCTCGCCAGCCTGCAGGGCGACCTTCGGTTTCAGCACGATGGTCTTGCCGGACTTGGTGATCAGTTCCATCTTCACTTCACGGGCCTTGTCCAGGGTCATGGACTTTTCGCCGTGGTAGAAGTCGCCGCCGTGCATGTGCGATACGTGGGTGCGCGAAGCCTGGCTCCATTCGCCCATCGAGTGCGGGTTCTTGCGTGCGTATTCTTTCACTGCCTTTGGCGCGCGGCGGTCGGAGTTACCTTCGCGCAGGACCGGGTTCACGGCGGAGCCGATGCACTTGCCGTAGCGGGCTTTCAGTGCTTTCTCTTCTTCGGTCTTGGCGTCTTCCGGGTAGTCCGGCAGCTTGTAGCCGGCGGCCTGCAGTTCGCGGATGCAGGCGACCAGCTGGGAAACCGATGCCGAAATATTAGGCAGCTTGATGATGTTGGTGTCCGGGTTCTGGGTCAGGGCGCCCAGTTCGGCCAGGTTGTCCGGCACTTTCTGTTCGTCGCTCAGGCATTCCGGGAAGGCTGCCAGCACGCGGGCGGCGACCGAAATGTCGCTGGTGACGACGTCGACGCCGGCTGGGGCTGCGAATTTCTGCACGATTGGCAGCAGGGAATAAGTCGCCAGCAGTGGCGCCTCGTCGGTAAGGGTGTAGATGATTTTAGACTTTTGAGACATGTTTATTCCCTCAAATGCGGAGGTTTTCCGCTGAATATTCTTCCCTGGGCTCGCCGGGTTCGGCAGGCTCGGGGTGGATAGCGGGTGGGCGATGGCCTACCGGACAAGCTTGACATTGTAGCTCACAGGAATGGTCGTAACAATTGGCGAAGATACTTAGACGGGGCATCCTGGCTGTCCAGGCCGACGTCAGCTTGTCCGATGCGGCCCGGCGGCTGGCGGTAGGTGCGGAACAGGTGGTCCCACAGCATCAGCCATTCGCCGAAATTGACCTGGGCGTCCTCGTATTTGCGTTTGTGGTGCCAGCGATGGGTCTGGGCGACGCCGAACAGGTGGCGCAAAGGACCCAGCGAATAGTCGAGGTTGGCGTGCTGGAAGGCCAGGTGGACGGAAAGAATGGCCAGGCCGGTCGCGACCGTGGCAGCCGGCGCTCCCAGTGCCAGCAGGACGGCAAAACCCGGAGCGCCCATCATCATGGCGTGCAGCGGGTGGCGCCGTTCGCTGTTCAGCCAGTACAGGCGTTCGCTGCTATGGTGCGCTTCGTGGAACAGCCACAGGCGGTGGTGGCGATGGCTCAGCCAGTGCATAAAAAACAAGCCGAAATCGAGCACGACCATGGCAGCGGCGATTTGCGCCCAAGCCGGCCAGGTGGCCGGCCAGGCTGCTGGCGCAGGCAACAGGGCGCGTGCCCAGGACAGGATTTCAATACTGCCATACAGGACGCTTGCGTTGACCAGGAAGTGCAGGCAGTCGGTGCGCGTATCGCCATGATCGGCCAGCCAGGCCGCCTCATAGGGCTGCAAGCGTTCGAGCAGGGCGACGCAGGCAATGGCCGCCAGCGCCATCAGCGGCACGGCTGGCCAGTAGGGCAAGCCTTGCGTGGCGGCCCAGAAAATCGCCGCGGCGGCGCCGCCAAAAACGATTGGATAACTCAGGTAGCGTATCGTCCATTGCTTCATGTTGACCTCCAGTGGTGAAAGAAGGCCAGCGTAAGGGCGCGCGCGTCAGGTGGCTTGAACGAAAGAGCTATCCAGCACGATGCCGCGCAGAAGGGCGGCCGGGTTAAGGCCGAACATCTCGCGGAAAGTACGCGAAAGGTGGGCCGAGTCGGCGAAACCGGCGGCGTGCGCCGCGTCGGTCAGGTTGCCGCGCTGAGCAAGCCGGTGTAGTGCCAGTTCCAGGCGCAGCCATTTACGATAGCTGCGCAAGGGGAGGCCGGTCTGTTCGACGAACCAGTGGGAAAAACGGTCGGGCGACAGATGGGCAAGCTCGGCCAGCTGGAGCCTGCTTGCGCCGCCTTCCGCAATGCCTGCGCGCAGCGCTCCAGCGACGGCGGTCATGCGCGCATCCTGAGCCGAGGGCCGGGACAGGCCGAAAGCCTGCCGCAGCACGCTGCGCAGGGGCTGGCCTGTATCGGCGGCCGCGAGGAGCTGGCTGCACAGATCGTCGGCCAGCAGCGCCGGCGTGTCGGCCGGGGCCTGGAACAAGGCCGTTCCTTCCGGCGTCAGCGGGTCCAGGTAGACCAGGAGCGCCTCGTCGGCGCAGACGCAATGCGGCAGTCCTGCCGGGATGGCAATTCCGGGGGCGCGCAGCGGGCCGGTAGGGAAGGCCACGCCAATTTCGCCATGGAGCGAAATGACCAGCTGGTGCGCGTAATGGGCGTGCAGTGCGCTGTCGCCGATCGCGCCGCGGAATACGCCGAAGCCGGGCGAGAGCAGGGCGTTTCCCGACCAGTGCTGTCCAGGGATCAGGCTGACGCGCACTTGCGCACCGTGTCCCAGGTGCGGGTGGTGATGTCCTTGCCGAAAGTCTTCTCGATCAGGCGCATGAAGACCGGGCCGTCGCTGCTGGGCAAGTAGGTCGAAAACACCTCGCTTCCAATTACGCCAAGCATTTCAGCGCCGCTGATGGGCGGCGGCAGCACGGTCGCGGATGGCGCGGCACGCAGGAAGCTCACCACGCGCTTGGCAGCCGGCTCGGCGCCCAGGCCAGGATAGGGGTCCGCCGCCAGCAGGTCTTGCAGGTGTTTTTGCGAGCGGATAATGGTGTAGAAGCTGCGGCCGAGCGCCTTGGCCATCGCTGCCTCGGCCTTGCGTTCCAGCGCGGCTTCGGAGGCGGAACGGGCGTCGAATGCTACATTGCCGCTTGATAGAAGCGTCTTGACGTTGGAAAATCCGGCACTTTCAAAGGCGGCTTTCAGTTCCGGCATCTTGCAGTTCATCGGGCTGACGCCGCGGAGCAGGGCAATATAGCGAGGCATTGTGTTTCAGATAAGAGTTGAGCCAAAGGGATTATCGTTCGAAACGGATGGCGAGGCCAGCTTGCTGGTGGCGGCCGCCCGCGCCGGCGTGGTGCTCCCCAGTTCCTGCCGCAACGGTACCTGCCGCACCTGCATCTGCCGGGTGCAAAGCGGCACTGCGCGCCACCTGATTGAATGGCCAGGCCTGAGCCTGGAGGAGAAGCGGGAAGGCTATATCCTGCCTTGCGTGGCGGTTGCAACGTCGGACCTTGTGATCATCGCTCCCGCTGCGAAGTTTACGACAAATTGTTAAAGGGGTTTCTCAAGTCATTCTCTATTGCTATAGTAATCGTTATTGCAATAGATGGAATCGCCATGACAACTCGCAGAGACTTCCTCCATATGATGGCGGGCACAGCGCTGGCTGGGCTGCCGCTGCTTGGCCAGGGTCGCGCGCAGTCGGAGCCGGAACCTCCGCCCGATATTTTCGACGCCCAGATGCTGGACCTGGAATTCTGGATCAAGCCGCGCACGATCAGCGTGATCCGGCCGCAAAGCGGGGAGAAGGCCCGGCTGACCTACTGGAAGGATGGCGAGATCATCGACTCGGCTTACCAGGAGCTGTGCCATTTGCTGCGCGACGTGAACGGCAAGGAGACGGCAGCGATTGATCCGAAGCTGTTCGAGACGCTGTGGGGCGCGCAGGCGTTTGTGCAGCGCTTCGGGATCGAGAGCCCGCTGGAGATCTTGTCGGGGTATCGCACGCCGGCTTCCAACAAAAAGCTGATCGAGCAGGGAATTCCTGCGGCGCGGCAGTCGCTGCATATGAGCGGCAAGGCTGCCGATATCCGGATTCCGAACTTGAACGCGGAGGTGCTGGGCAGCCTGGTGCAGAGTTTCCGGCAGGGGGGCGTGGGGTTTTATTACCGCCAGGGGCCGCGGGGCGGGTGGATTCATGCTGATACCGGGCTGCAGCGGAGCTGGAAAGGCTGAAACCGGTAAACCAGTGTCTGACCCATAGGGTCAGACACTGATACGCGGCTGCCGCAGGCCGGGGTGTCTGACCCTGTGGGTCAGACAACGGTTTACCGGTTTTCAGTGGTAGTAATAAGCCGGCGTCGGCACCGCATCCGTCCTGGCCAGCCGCTCCGCCTCCAGGTCCACCTTATGGTCCCACCAGATATTCCACCCAACCCGCTGGTCTTCCACCATTTCCGGATGCTCATCCAGCAGCTTGCCGAAGAACGCATCAAACTCAGATACATATTCGTTTACTTTCATACCGCCTCCTGAGGTTTCGGTTACACTCCTGACCCATGTTTAATCACGATGACGAAGCGGCCAAGCCGCGCTTTCGCCCGGTGCCGTGGACCGCACTGGAAACGCCCCAGGACGTGGAGCTGTGGATTGCCGAGCACGACCTCGCGCTGAAGGAACACGTCGGCAAGCAGGAAACCGGCTACGGCGTGTGTTTCAGCCTGGCCGAGGGCGGCGAAATCTACCTGCAGACCACCGAGGGCGCCGTTATCCTCGATGTTACTCCTGAAGCCGATTGGGTGGAGCCCTTGCTGTGCGCTATCGCCGCTTGCGAGCCACCCAAAGGCCGCCTCTGGACCCTGCCCGAAGACAAGCTGGTGCAGCTCATCCTTGGCCTGTCCGTCCTGGTCGCCAGCACCACCCTTGTCGTCGGTCATAAATTCGGCCGCAGCCGTTCTTACTAAAGGATTCCTGATGCGCAAACCGTTGATCGCCCTCCTGCTGGCCGCAGCCGCGCTGCACGCCAGTGCCGCCGACCTGCTGCAAACAGTCAAGGCGCGCGGCACGCTGAAAGTGGCCATGGAAGGCGTCTACCCGCCATTCAATTTCAAGGAGAAAAATGGCGAGCTGGCGGGCTACGACGTCGACGTGGCGCGCCTGGTGGCCAGCAAGCTGGGGCTGAAGCCGGAATTCGTCACCACCGAATGGGCCTCGATCCTGGCTGGACTGGCCAGCAATAAATACGACGTCATCATTTCGCAGGTTGGCATCAACCCGAAGCGCGAACAAGCTTTCGACTTCAGTACGCCTTACATCTACTCGTCGCCGATGCTGATCGTGCGCAAGGATGACAAGAACAACTGGACTTCCCTCGAACAGCTGAAAGGCAAGCGCGTCGGCGCCGGGCAGGGTAGCGTCTACGAAATGCAGTTGAAGGCTGTGCCCGGCATCGACGTGAAAGGCTACCCGGCAGCCCCGGAAAACCTGACCGACCTGGCGCTGGGCCGTATTGATGCAGCCTTGAACGACAGCCTGATGACGGCCTATTTGCTGAAAACCACCAAGCTGCCAATCAAGGCCGGCGCCCGTGTCGGCGCCGTCGAGCGCATGGGCATTCCCTTCCAGAAGGGCAATCCCGCCTTCAAGGCCGCGCTCAACAAGGTGCTGGCGGATGCCGCCGCCGACGGCAGCCTGAAAGCCATTTCCATGAAGTGGTTCGGTACTGACGTCAGCAAGGCGCCCTAAGCATGGAGTGGCTGGAGCTGCTGCACGAGGCGGCGCCCGTGATGTTGAAGGGCGCCGGTTATACCCTGGTGTTCGCGGTCGCCGCGATGGTGGGCGGCCTGGTGCTGGGCTTTCCCACCGCCGTGATGCGCATCCTGCCCTGGAAACTGCTGCGATGGCCGGCCAATGTGTACGTCAGCCTGATGCGCGGCACGCCGCTGCTGGTGCAGATGTTCGTGATCTATTACGGCCTGCCGTCGGTCGGCATCGAGTTCACGCCGGTCACCGCCGGCATCCTGGCGCTGAGCCTGAACGCCGGCGCCTACCTGTCGGAAAGCCTGCGCGGCGCCATCCTCTCGATCCATAAAGGCCAGTGGTCGGCCAGCTACAGCCTGGGCTTGGGCTACGGACAGACCTTGCGCCATGTGGTGATGCCGCAGGCGCTGCGCATTGCCGTGCCTTCGATGAGCAATACCCTGATCAGCCTGATCAAGGATACTTCGCTGGTGTCAGTCATTACCATGACGGAACTGATGCTATCGACGAAGGAAGTGATTGCCACCACCTTCCGCCCCTTGCCGCTCTATCTCGCGGCAGCCGTCATCTACTGGATACTCAGCCTGGCTTTCGAGCAACTGCAACGCTTTGCCGAACAACGCCTGAACCGCGCGCACCGCCAAAGTTAGCTGCTCGACATTGTCACAAGGGCATGCTAGGCTGGAACCAATATGGATAAAGACCAGCATGCCAGGCAGGCGGAGCAGGGGACCGCCACCCGGCCCGCCGTCCCCGGACTGGCAGGGCTCGATGCACTCTTGCCCGGCGAAGCAGTGCTGGCTGCCATGGGAGGCACTCCGCCAGCCGTCTACAACGGCCTGCAACGCGCCAGCGGCGACCTGCAGCTGGCCAGCGACCAGGACTACTTCAACGATCTCTACCTGCTGGCCCCGGTTGGCTATTTTGTCCTCGCGAGCGACAGCACCATCCTGCAAATGAACCTGGTGGGCGCCGACCTGCTCGGCCTGCCGCGCCAGAACCCTGATGGCGTCCCCTTCCGCAACTATGTGGCGCAACGCTTCATTGCCGATTTTGATGCCTTCGTCAGCAACAGCCTTGCCAGCGAAGAGCCGCAGCGCCTGTCGCTGCAGATGACGCGCGGGCGCGGCGACCGCGGCTTTGCCGTCACGCTGCTGGGCAGCGGCACGCCAGGCATGGCGCAATTGCGCGTGGTGCTGGAAATGGCTGAAGGCAAGCTGGCGGCGCTGGAAAAAAGCGAAGAGCGCTTTCGCCGCATCGTGCACAGCGCGGAAGAGGGGATCTGGGAAATCGACGCTGCGGCACGCACCAGTTTCGTCAATCCCAAGATGGCCGCCATGCTCGGTTATACGATCGAGGAGATGCTGGAGCAGCCGCTGGTCAACTTCATGGACGACGAAGGGCGCGCCCTGCTCGAGCGCAATATCGCACGTCGCCAGCAAGGCATTGCGGAGCGCCACGAATTCAAGTTCCTGCGCCGCGATGGCAGCGATATGTGGGCCACCCTGGCCACCAACCCGATCTTCGATTCCGATGGCAGCTACCTCGGCGCGCTGGCGCTGGTCAGCGACATCACCGAGCGCAAGCTGTCGACCGAGCTGATCTGGCACCAGGCCAATTACGACTCGCTGACGGCCCTGCCGAACCGCAATATGTTCCAGGACCGGCTATCGCAGGAAATGAAGAAGGCCCGCCGCGACGGCCTGTTCCTGGCCCTGCTGTTTATCGACCTCGACCAGTTCAAGGAAATCAACGACCGGCTCGGCCACGAAATGGGCGATGCCTTGCTGGTGGAGGCGGCGCACCGCATTAGCGCCTGCGTGCGCGCCTCCGACACGCTGGCACGGCTGGGCGGCGACGAGTTCGTGGTAATCCTGCCCGGCCTAGACCATGTCACCAGTGCCGAGCGCGTGGCGCAGCAGATCATCACCAGCCTGAACCGGCCCTTCATCCTGGGCGACAATAGCGGATCGGTGTCCGCCAGCATCGGCATCGCCCTGCATCCCTCGGACGCCAACGACCCCGAGCAACTGCTGCGCAACGCCGACCAGGCCATGTACGCCGCCAAGAATGCCGGCCGCAACCGCTACAGCTACTTCACGCCCGACATGCAGGCCGCCGCCCAATTGCGCCTGCGCATCACGCGCGATTTGCAGATGGCGGTCGCCAACGAACAGTTCGAGCTGCACTACCAGCCCATCGTCAACCTGCATAGCGGCACCATCGAACGTGCCGAAGCGCTGCTGCGCTGGCGCCACCCCGAGCGCGGCATGCTGAACCCGGCCGACTTCATCGGCAGCGCCGAAGCCAGCGGCGTCATTCTCGAAATTGGCGACTGGGTATTCCGCAGCGCCGCCGACCAGGCCAAGCGCTGGCAGGAGGAGCTGGGGCGCCCCTTCCAGATCAGCGTCAACCAGTCGCCGGTGCAGTTTCGCACCGGCCCCGAGATTTTCGAGAAATGGATGCGCTATGTCGAGCAGATGCACCTGGCGCCGCGCAGCATCGTGATCGAGATTACCGAGCGCCTGCTGCTCGGCAGCAGCGGGCCGGTGATGGAGCGCCTGCGCCAGTTCAAATCGATGGGATTGCAGGTCGCGCTGGACGACTTCGGCACCGGCCACTCCATGCTGGCCCACCTCAAGAATTTCGATATCGACTACCTGAAGATTGACCGCAGCTTCGTGATGGACCTGGCCGGCGATTCCGGCGACCTCGCGCTGTGCGAAGGCATCATCGTCATGGCCCACAAGCTGGGCCTGAAAGTAGTCGCCGAAGGCGTCGAAACCGAAACCCAGCTCAACCTCCTGAAAGCCGCCGGCTGCGACTACGCCCAAGGCTTCGTCTACGCCCGCCCCTTGCCCCCCAGCCAGATGGGCGCGCTGGCCCGCGGCCCCGCCCAACTGGCGTGATAAAAGTCGGGGTCAGCTCCGGCAATCGGACATTTTCCTAAAGGCCTTCACCGCGCGGCCGACGGTTCGTGCCGAAACGTCGCAAAAGGCTGCGATCTCTGCCATCGTGTAATTGTGCGAGAGATAGGCCTGGGCCATCGCTTCGTGGCGGTCCAGGTAAAGGAGGAAGTAGTCCCTCAGCGGCTGCACGATTGCTTTTCGTTGCGTGCGTTTTATTTCCAACAGGTCGCCGCGGATTTCCCCTTGGGCCGCCAGCAAGCAGAACTCGTCGCTTCCCAGGAAAAGCTGGTGGCGCACTGCTCGGAAGGGATTTTGTTGACCGATGCCGGCCAAGACGAAGTCTTCAAACGCACATATTGCTTGTTGGCGAATATTGCCGAATTGTGCGAGGACGGTATCGCGCTCGAGCCAAGCAGGCGCGTCAACTGAGCCGACCAACGCGCCGTAGCTGCTCCATAGCCAGTGGCTTGGGTGTATTACCAGTCCGGCCCGCACAGGATTCAAGACGGTGTAGCGCGAAAGCTCCCTCAGATATTCGCTTTCCTGGCAGAGGATGGCGTGGTAGCGTCCTTGAAAAACGTGCCCAACCAATCGGTGTTGGCGATTGAAATACTGGGAGTAATTGCCATTGAGGTAACGCATGCCGCGCGACAGCTTGCCTAGCCGTGTTTTCAGGACCAAATGATAGTGGTTGCCCATTTGGCAGTAGGCCAGGACGCTAAAGTCGAAACGCGCGCAAGTTTCAGCGAGCAGTGCCAGCCAGGTCAAGCGATCGCTATCATTGCGGAAGATGGTGGAGCGTCGGTCTCCACGTGCAGTGACGTGGTAGCAGGCGTTGTCGCGCTCGATTCGCAAAGGTCGATTCATAGACCAAGTTTAGGTCCGACCAGCGAAGTCAAATTTGCGTCAGCGCAAGAAATGTCTGATTGCCGGAGCTGACCCCGACTTTTAACTTAGGCGTAACAGGGAGACGACGCGGTCGCGGTTGATGCCGACCAGGGCGGAGGTGAGGGAGACCAGGGCGGAGTAGCCGGGCTCGTTGGCGACATTGGCGAAGACTTCGGCCATCTGGCCCATGCCGGCCACTTCGATTTCCGGCAGTTCGCTTTGCACGCGCTGGGTGGCAGTTGCGAGTTCCTGGCGGACCTTGGCCAGCGCGGCTTCGACGTGCGCCAGGGCTTGCGTTACTTGCTGCAGCGTGGCGCGCATCGCTTCGATGTCGCTGGTGCCCCAGCCTTCGGGCATCACGACCGGGGCTTCGGCGTCGGCCTTGATCCGGTTGAGCTGGCCCGCCGGGAAGCGGATGCCCGAGCCTTGCACGGCCAGCGAGTCGCGAATCCCGGGCCAGGCGCTTTCCGGCGCCGTGAACACCAGCTCGCCATCCTTGTTGACCGACACGCGCACTCCGGCGGGGGCCATCGCCTGGTCGAAGCGGGAAATGATTTCAGCGTCCGAGAGGCCGGGCGCCAGGTGCACCGAACGCAGGCCGGCGGTGCCGCCGCCCACCGAGATGGCCAGCGTCTCGCGGGCGCCGTTGCGCAGGTTGGCCAGGGTCATGCCGCGCACGGTGAAGCGCTGGGTCGACGGCTGGTTGGAGTAGTTCAGTTGCGCGTCAAGCGTACCGCCGGACGCTTGCGCCCGGTTGCGCCAGGTTTCGCTGAACTGGCGTACGCGCTGTTCCACCTGGCCGTCGCGCATGGTGCGCGTGGCCAGCTTGGCGGCGATGTCGGTCTTCAGGGCGCGCAGCTGGGCTGCGCTTTGCTCGAGGAAGTCAATCGCTTGCTGGGCGCCCGAGACATCGTTCTGCAGCGGGGCATCCATATTGCTCAGGCCGCGGCGCAGGGGGGCGGGCGCCTTGCTGGCTGCGGCCTGGTCGATCGCCGCGCTTGCCTCTGCCGGCGTGGTCTCAGCCTGTCCTGCCGCCGGATTGGCGGTGGCGCGGGCGGAGAGGCCGGTAGTGCTGGGGCGCTGGGCGATTTCCATGATATTTACAGTACGTTAAACAGCGACAGTCCGCTGACCTTCGAATAAGCCTGGTAAGTCGCTTGTAGGGCGCTATTGTAACCAGACAGCTGGGTGGCCGCGAGGCCGTAATCCAATTGTGCGATATCGGTGATCGCGATCTTGTTCGACAGGCTGACGTTGCTGTGGTTATTGGCCAGGGTTTCCATCACGTTCTGGGCGCCGCCGAACTGGGCGATCTTGCTGGAAATCTGGTTCAGCGCGGAGTCGGTGCCGTCCAGCGCGGTTTTCAACACGCCTTGCAGGACCGGGTCGCTGGGGCTGACGGTTGGGCTGCTCAGCATGCTGATGGCCTGGTCCAGCTGGTTGAGGTAGACGTCCATGCCTTGCACGGTGACATTGGCCGGCTGGGTGATGCCATTGCCCACCACGACTTCCTGGGTGCCGTTATTGCCGGTATAGCTGTAGCGCGCGCCCAGCGGCTGGGTGGCGTCGTACGACAGCGCCGCGGTCGAGGTGAGGGTGCCGGAGAAGATGTACTTGCCTTCCTGGTCCTTGGTATTGCCATTGAAGTACAGCGAGTCGCGCAGCGCCACCAGGCTGTTGACCATGGAGTTCAGGTCGGCCGGCGTGTTGGAGCCGTCAGAAGCCCACACGAACAGGTCGCGCGCGGCGCCCATGTCGTCGACCATCGAACCCAGGTAGGTCTCATTCTTCGACAGGCGGATCTTCACGGCGCTGATGTTGTCCACGTACTGGCTGACGATGTTTTCTTCGCGGCGCAGGCGCGACAGGCGCACATTGGCGATCGGCTCGTCGGACGGCACCTGGATCTTGTTGCCAGTGGCCATCTGCTCGGTCAGCTTGGCGATCACCGTCTGGTTGATCTGCAGCGAGCGGTTCATGGATGCCTGGAACTGGCTGGAGGCGATACGCATTTCAATAATCCTCAGAACAGCGCCAAGGTGGCGTCAAACAGGGTGTTGGCAACGGCGATCACCTTCATGTTCGCCTGGTACATATTCTGGAACTCGACCAGGTTGATCGCTTCCTCGTCCTTGTTGACCGAGCTGGTCGCGGCCCAATCGTCTTCCGATTGCTGGCGGATGGTGGCGGCGGTGTCCAGCAGCGACTGGTTCTGGCCGCTGTCGATGCCCAGCTTGCCCACCAGCTGGGTGTCGGCATCGCCGATCAGCACCGTGCCGACCGAGGTCAGGGTGATGGGCTGGCCCTTGATCGCGATCAGGTCTTGCAGGTTCTTGCTGTCGCCAGGCGCGCCGTTGGACGAGAACGCCAGGTCCTGGGCCTGGATGCCCGGGACCAGGCCGAGGATGCCGCCGGCGCCGGTGGCGTTGAAGGCGAACAGGGCGCCGCCAGGCGTGGCGGTAATCGGCGGACCCGGCAGGCCGTCCGGCTTGTAGCCCAGCGCCATGGTGTTGTTGACCTTGGTCGCCAGCTGGTTGGCCATGTCCAGCAGCGACTGCTGCAGCGGCTGCAGGGTGTTCTTCTCGAAATCGCCAATGCCGCCCAGCTGGCCGCCGACCTTGGTGTCGTCCAGGCCGAAGGTGGTGCCGGCAAATTTCAGTTCGAGCGTGGCTGGCGTGGTCGACGGATTCATCGACATGGTGCCGGCCAGGTTGCCGACCACCAGCGGCTGGCCGCTGCGCAGGGAAACGCTGCGGGTGCCGTCCGGCTGTTCCAGCACCTCCACCGAGACCAGGTTGGCCAGCGAATCAATGGCGCGGTCGCGTTCATCGACCAGGGCCGAGGTGTTGGTGCCGAGCGAACCGGCCTGGGTAATGCGGTTGTTCAGGGCCGCAATATTGGCGCTGAGGGTATTCAGCTGCGGCAGCATGGCGTCGCGCTGCTGCGTGATCGACACCTGCTGCTGGCGCGTGACGTTGTAGATGCTGTTGAACGATTGCGCCATGGCGTTGGCGGCGGTCAGCACCTGCTGGCGCAGCGGGGTCGACACCGGGTCGACGCCGGCCGCGTTCAGGGCGCGGAAGAACTGGTCGACGCCGTTCGACAGGCTGGTCTTTTCATCGCCCATCACGCGTTCAAGTTGCGTGAAGTAGGGCTGGCTCTGGGTGCGCGAGCCGAGTTCGGAGTTGGCACGCCATAATTGCTGGCTCTTGTACGAGTCGGAGAAGCGCAACAGCTTGCTCACTTCAACGCCGAAGCCGGGACCGCCGGAGCCGGCCGAAGGGGCAACGGCCGACAGCAGCACGCCCTGGCGGGTATAACCCTTGGTTTGCAAGTTTGCAATGTTCTGGCTGGTCGTGTTGATGGCGGCCTGGGCGGCCAACGATCCCGACAGTGCATTGTTGATAATCGACATGGTGCAATCTTCCCTTAGGCTGGGCCGTTGCTCAATGGCATCTTGGCCCGTTATCGAGTAAAGGCGACCGCGCCAATGGGGAGATTAAGCGTCGGTCGGATTTTTCTTGGATAAAACTGAAATTTCTGGCTGGGAAGCCCCGGCAGGCGGCGTCGCTGGCAATAACTGGCGCAGGATGGCGTCGGCGACGCCGAAGGCGCGGCGGCCGGCCAGCTGGTCGGCCACCATATTGTCGGCCATGTCCAGCATGTCGCTGTTGATCGAGTCCTTGTAGATGCTGTCGTCGTCGGCCATGGCCTTGGTTGCGTCGCGCATCTTGTGCAGCGTCTGGGCGATGAAGAAGCTCTCGAACTTGACGGCGGCATCGGTGGCCTTGTCGCGATAGCGTACTTCCTCGGTCTGCGGGGCAGGGGCGGCCTGCCCGAGCTTGCTGTCGTCGGCGCCGATGCCCAGCTTGCGTACCGGCAGGGGGGCGAAGCGGCCGTCCATCAGATCACCACCAGTTCGCCTTCGATGGCGCCGGCCTGGTCCAGGGCTTGCAGGATTGCCATGATGTCATCCGGCGTCGCGCCCAGGCTGTTGACCACGTCGATGATGGCTTGCAGCTTGGCGCCTGCCGGCCATTTGAACATTTGCGGCTTGGCTTCATTCACCGCCACGTTCGATTGCGGGGTGATGGCCGTCTGGCCCTGGCTGAAGGGCGCCGGCTGGCTGACCTTCGAGCTTTCCGAAATGACCACCTTGAGCGAGCCGTGGGTAACGGCGGCCGCCTTCACGCGCAGGCCATCAGCGATGACCACGGTGCCGGTACGCGAGTTGAACACGACTTTCGGCACGTCCTGGCCGACTTCGATCGGCAGCGCTTCCAGCTTGGCCATGAAGGCCACGCGCTGGGTCGGGTTCTGCGGCGCCAGCACGTCGATGCCGGTGCCGTCCGCCGTGCTGGCCACGTCGCCGAACTTGCGGTTGATCGCTTCCACGATATTGGTGGCGGTCTCGAAGTTCGGCTGCTTCAGCGACAGGTGCACTGATGGCTTGCTGGCGAAGTCGGTGGCGATTTCGCGTTCGATCACGGCGCCGTTCGGGATGCGGCCGGCGGTCGGGGTGTTGACGGTGACCGAGGAGCCGCTCTTGCCGGCGGCGGACAGGCCGCCCACCACCACATTGCCCTGGGCCAGCGCGTAGACTTCGTTGTCGGCGGCTTTGAGCGGGGTCAGCAGCAGGGAGCCGCCGCGCAGGCTCTTGGCGTCGCCCAGCGAGGAGACCGTGACGTCGATCGGCTGGCCGCGGCGGTAGCCTGGCGGGAACACGGCGGACACCATCACGGCAGCCACGTTCTTGGACTTGGCGTCGGCGCCATCCGGCATTTTCACGCCGAACTGCTTGAGCATGTTGACCACCGACTGGCTGGCGAACTTGACCTGGGTCGAGTCGCCGGAGCCGTTCAGGCCGACCACCAGGCCGTAGCCGACCAGGGGGTTGTCGCGCACGCCTTCGATGGCGACCAGGTTGCGCAGCTGGGGGGCGGCGGTGGCGGGGATGGCGATGGCCAGCAGCAGGGCTGCCACAAACCGGTAAACCCGTGTCAGACCCGCAGGGTCAGACACGTGCCTGCGGCCGTCGCGTGCCAGTGTCTGACCCTGCGGGTCAGACACTGCTTTGCCGGTTTGGAAGCGGAACATAGTCATACCTCAGAAAGGCATCAAGGGACCAAGGAAGAAGCGCGTCAGCCAGCCCGGCTGGTTGGTATCGGCCAGTGTGCCTTGCGCGCCGTAGGCGATGCGGGCATTGGCGATGCGCTGCGACGACACCATATTGTTGGCATCGATATCGGCCGCGCGCAGGAAGCCGCGCAGGCGCACGAATTCCTCGCCCTGGTTCAGGGTCAGCATTTTTTCGCCGGCGACCTTGAGCAAGCCGTTCGGCATCACTTCCTGCACGATCACGGTGATCGCGCCGCTCAGGGCATTCTGCTGGGTGCTCTGGGCATCGCCCTTGAAGCCGCGCTCAGCCGAAATATCGACGCCGGCCTTCGGGAAAGTCTTGCCCAGCAGGCCGGGCGAGGCGATGCCGACGCTGGAATCCTTGGCCAGGGTGGTGCCGGCACTCTTCGATGCCTGCGTGGTTTCCTGCAGGATCACGGTGACGATATCGCCGACGCGGAAGGCGCGGCTGTCCGACACCAGCGAGATGCTGCTGTCCGGATTGAAGACGCCACCTGAGGTGCCGCGCGGCAAGGCGCTGCGCGACACGGCAGGGGTTTCGTCGAACGGCGCCGGGCGCACGGTCGGCTGCAGGCTGGAGCAGCCAGCCAGCAGGACCAGGGCCAGCGCGGGCAGGGCGGTTTTCATCAGCGTGCGGCCTGTGCCAGGTACTGCAGCATATTATCCGCTGCCGTCAGAACTTTGGTGTTCATTTCGTAGGTGCGCTGGGCTGCGATCATGTCCACCATCTCTTCCACCACCTGCACGTTGGAGCCCTCCAGGGCACCCTGCTTGAGCTTGCCGAACTGGGCGTCGCCCGGACGGCCTTCGGTCGGGGCGCCGGAGGCCGGGGTTTCGGCAAACAGGTTTTCACCCAGCGCCTGCAAGCCGGTCGGGTTGATGAAGGAGGTCAGGGTCAACTGGCCCAGTTCGGTCGGGGTGGTGTTGCCCGGAATCGTGGCCGACACGGTGCCGTTTTCGCCGATGGTGATGGCGGTGGCATTGGCCGGCACGGTGATCTGCGGCACCAGCGGCAGGCCGGAGGCGTTGACCAGCACGCCGTCCTTGTCGACCTGCAACTGGCCGGCGCGGGTAAATGCCGGCTCGCCGTTCGGGCGGCGCACCTGCAGGAAACCATTGCCCATCACGGCCACGTCGAGCGCGTTGTTGGTGGTTTGCACATTGCCGTTGGTGAAAATCTTCTGGGTGCCGACCAGGTGGGTACCGTTACCCATCTGCACGCCGGACGGGTTCAGGGTGTTGTTGTCGGCACGCTGGGCGCCCGGCTGCTGGTCGATCGAATAGAACAGGTCTTCGAACACCACGCGGTCGCGCTTGAAGCCGACGGTGTTGGCGTTGGCCAGGTTGTTGGCGATGGCCTGCAGCTTCGCGTCTTGCGCCTGCACGCCGGTCTTGCTGATCCACATTGCTGGATTCATCGTGATTCTCCTGTTAGCCGCTAATCAGTTTGTTGCCGACCGAGGTCATGTCGTCGGCGGCCTTGAACAATTTCATCTGGATTTCGAAGGTGCGATTCAGGCTCATGGTGGCCACCATTTCTTCGACTGCCGTCACATTGGCGCCTTCCAGGTGGCCGGCCTTCACTTGCACGGTCGGGTCGGTGCCCAGCAACTGGCCGTCGCGCGCCACCAGCAGGCCCGCTTCATTCTTGGTGAGCTCGGACGCTTCGGCGCGCACCAGCTTGAGCTTGTCGATCACCTGCATCTCGGCATTGGCGGTCGGGCCCAGGATGGAGACGGTGCCGTCCTGGCCGATTTCCACCTTGCGGTGCACCGGCAGGGTGATCGGGCCGCCTTCGCCCAGCAACTGCATGCCGTTGACGGTCAGGGTGCCGTCGGCATCGAGCGTGATGGCGCCGGCGCGGGTGTAGGCTTCGCCCGTCGGGCCCTGCACGGCGAAGTAGCCGGGGCCGGAAATGGCCACGTCCAGTTCGCGGCCGGTCTGGCGCAGCGCGCCCTGGCGGTCGGTCACGGCGTTCGACTGCATCTGCGACATGTGGCGGTCGTCGTAGCCGTAGCCGGGCAGCTTGGCAGCCTGCGCCAGCTCGAGGTTGGCGCGGAAGCCGTTGGTGTCGAGGTTGGCGAGGTTGTTGGCGTGCACCTGCTGGCCACGCATGGCCCGCTCGGCGCCGCTCATTGCGGTGTAGATCAGCGCGTCCATTCAGTTGGCCTTTATTACAGGGCTTGCATCAGCGACTGCAGCATCTCGTTCTCCGCGGTGATGACCTTGGAGTTGGCCTGGTAGTTGCGCTGCGAGGTCATCAGGCTGACCAGCTCCGAGGTCACATCGACGTTGGAGGTTTCCAGCGAAGCGACCGTCAGTGCGCCGGCCACGCCCTGGCCGGCTTCGGACAGGTTGGCGTTGCCGGACTGCACGTTGGCGGTCCAGGACGTTTCATTGACCGGGGTCAGCGCATCTTCATCCGGGAAGGTGGCGATGGCCAAACGGGCGATGGCTTGCTTTTCGCCGTTGGAGTACTTGGCCACCACGTTGCCGGCCTGGTCCAGTTCCACGCCCACGTAGCTGCCGGCCGCGTAGCCGTCGGCGGCGTTGGTCGAGGTGGTCGATTCGCCTTTCTGGAAGGTGGTACCGGTGTAGTCGATCTCGACGGTCATCGCCGCTGCCGGCGCTGCCGCGAAGCTCAGGTTATGGGCATAGGAGGCGCCGCCGTTGGCCGCCAGGTCCAGCTGGCCGCTGGTGTCGAAGGTCAGGGTGTAGGGCGAACCGCCGGCGGCGCCCAGGTCGGTGCCGTCCACTGCCGAGTACACCTTGACGGTGCGCGCTGCCACGTCTTTCACGAAATACTGGGTCACGGTGTGTTCATTGCCCAGCGAGTCGTGCACCACGGTGACCTTGGACATGTTGTACATGTTGGCGTCAGGCACCACGGCCGGGGTGACGGTAGCGTTCGGCAGCTTGGTGGTGATATTGCCGGTTGGTACAGTCCAGTCGGCCGACATATTGGCCACGAAATCGATGTTGGTGGTGGCCTTGGCGGTCAGCAGGTTGGTCGGCACCTTGATGTCGCCCATCGGGCCGGCCACCATGCTTGGCGGGGTCAGCTGGAAGCCCTGCACCTTGGCGCCGGCGCTGTTGACCAGGAAATCGGTGGCATCCTTGGTAAAGATGCCGACGCGGGTGTAGTTGGTCTGGCCGGTGGAATCCTTGGCCACGAAGAAGCCGCGGCCATTGATCAGGGCGTCCAGGCCGCGGTTGGTGGCCTGGATGCCGCCGTTCAGGCCGATCGACTGGGTGGTCGAGCCGATGTGCACGCCGGTCGGCTGCGCACCGGCGTGCAGCGAGGCGAAGTTGGCGCGGCTGGACTTGAAGCCGTAGGTCCCGGCGTTGGCGATATTGTTGGAAATCGTGCCCAGTTGCTCGTTGATGGCCTGGATGCCGGACAAAGCGATATCGAAACTCATGGCGAGGACCTTTCGTTAAATAGCGGAAGTCGGGGTTTTGCCCCGGAATGCAGTAATGGCGGAAGGCGATACTTCGCCCACGGAATCAATCTTGACGGTAACGCTACCGGCGGCGCCGACCTGAACGCTGTCGAGGCGGCCCAGCACGGCCAGCGGCGCGTTCGGGTTGCTCTCGCTGGCCAGGCGCATGGAATAGCTGCCGGCTGGCAGGCCGAGCGCGGCAGGGTCGATGGTGAACTGGTGGGTGCCCGCAGGCAGGGTGCCCATGACGATTTCAACCTGTTGGCCGTTGCTGCCGGTCAGCACCAGGCTGGTCTTGGCCGAACTGCTGCCCAGGGTCGCTTCGCCCACCACCTTGTGGCCGTCGATGCTCACCTGGCTGGACTGCACCATCACGTCGGAGCCGACCTGGGCGCCCATGGCCAGCACCTGCATCGATTGCAGCACGGAGGCGTTGGCGGTGGTCAGGCTGGCCAGGTTCTGCAGCGCTTCGGTTTGCGAGAGCTGGGTCAATTGCTGGACGAACTGCGACGGATCTTGCGGCGACAGCGGGTCCTGGTTCTTGATCTGGGCCACCAGCAGCTTGGTGAACATGTCGCGCCCTTCGTTGGAGGCGCCGTTCAGCGCCACGCCGGTCGGGTTGCTGTTTTGCGCAGCAGCGTTGGTAAACAGGTTGGTTTCCATCAGGATTCACCGAGTTTGAGCAGGGAAGCCTGCATGCCGCGGATGCGGCCCAGCACTTCCACATTGGTTTCAAAAGCACGCGAAGCCGACATCATGTCGGTCATCTCGGCCACCTGGTTGACATTCGGGTAGAACACCATGCCGTCGGCATTGGCCAGCGGGTTGCCGGGCTCGTACACCTTGCGCAGCGGTTCGGCCGACTCGACCACGTCCAGCACCTGCACCCGGCCGCCGGCTGCGGCGTCGACGTTGTCGTCCATGACGGTGGCGAAGACCGGCTTGCGGGCGCGGTAGGTTTCGGCCTCGCTGCCGGCCACCGAGTCGGCATTGGCCAGGTTGGAGGCGACGGTATTCAGGCGCACTGTCTGTGCCGCCATCGCCGAACCGGCAATTTGCGCAATGTCTTTAAAGCTCATGAAAAATCCCCTTATTGACCGTTGATGGCTTTGGCGATGCCACGCAATTTCATGTTGATGAAGGTCAAACTGGTTGCGAAGTCAGTTGCATTTTGCGAGAAAGCGGCTTGCTCCACGCCAATTTCAACGGTGTTGCCGTCGCCGCTGGGGTGGTAGGGCACGCGGAACTTGGTTTCACCATCTCCGTCGAGGATTGGCTCACCGGACAGCTCCGCTTCGACGCGCGCCAGCGACTCCTTGAAGTCGATATCCTGGGCTGAATAGCCCGGCGTATTCTCGTTGGCGATGTTCGATGCCAGGATGCGCGTACGTTGCGCACGCAGCTGCAATGCATCCGCATGCAAACCCAGCGCGTCCTTGAAATTAATGGCCATTGTTGCTCTCCTCTGGTAATGTCCCAGCGAATTTACAGTCTAAAGGTATTGCCCATGCCCAACAATCCCATTGTACAGGTTTTCGGTGGAATATTGCTCATAGGAATTTTAAATTTCAGGCTTGCAACTGCTTCAACAATGGAAGAATTGCTAAGCAAAGTGAAACTAGCTGCAGAAAAGCAATTGCAAAACAATGCAGAAAGCCAACGCTGGCTGGAGCCGAAGTTCGATGTCGAAGTCATAAAGACCAATCGCGTCATTCCTTCCTGTCCCTCTGAGACACGGGTTGAGAGCCTGGACCAGCGCGGCATCGCACGCATGCGTTTCGTGGTGGTTTGCCCAAGCTTGCAAGGTTGGCGCTATGAGTTCCTTGCCAAGGGCAAGGTGTCGGCAAACGTTGCAGTTGCTGCCACCGATTTAATTTCCGGAAAAATTCTGTCGCCTATAGACTTGTTGCGGGAGCGCCACGATATCACCTTGATTCCCGATGCTTTTTCCGACTTTGGCGAGCTCGAGGGGATGGCTGCGCGGCGCACCATCCGCGCCGGCGAAGTCATTCGGCAGAATATGTTGGCAGCGCCACAACTGGTCAAGCGCGGCGACCAGGTGCGCATCGTCGCCAAGCGCGAGCAGATCGAGGTGTCGATGGCGGGCGAAGCCCTGGACAATGGCACGCGCGGCGCCATCATCCGAGTGAAAAACAGCAGCGGCACCCAGATCCGGGCGCGCGTTATTGATGCTGGGACTGTTGAGCCTGCAGACTTGCCTTGATGCTGGCGGCAACCCGGCCCAGCTTGTCGGCGTAGGCGGGATCGGTGGCATAGCCGCCGGCCTGCAGCGCATGTGCAAAGGCTTGCGCGTCGCTGCCGGTGTTGAGGGCGCGCCGGTAGCGTGGATTGTCGAGCAGCATGCCGGCATAGTCTTCGAACGAGCCGCCCATGTCGCCGTAGCCGCGGAAGCGCTCGTTGCGGCTGTGCGCGACGCCGTCTTCCACTTCCAGCGTGGCCAGCGCCTGCACGGCGCCCTGCCAGTTGCCGCCAGCCTTGATGCCGAACATATTGTTGCCCGGGGCATGGCGGCCCCAGCCTGATTCCAGCGCCGCGTGGGCGGCCACCAGTTCCGGCGCCACGCCAAGCCTTGCCGCGGCCGCTTCCGCATGCGGGCGGATCGCTTCCAGGAAGGCTTGCTGGGCTTCGCTGGGCACGCCGGCCTCGGCCGTTGCCTCGCTGCCGCCGATGGCGCGCGCGGCAATGCGGGCGCGCAGGGCGGCGCCATCGGCAGTCAGGGCGTTGCCGGCGCCGGGCGCAGCGGCGCCCGGTGCGTCGGCTGCCGCAATATAGCGTGCAACTTCGGCATGCACCTGGCGGAAGGTGGCGCTGCCCGCGCCGCCGGTGGCGGCCGGGGATGGGCTGAAGGCGGCCGGCAGCGCAGGGCGCATCGCGCTCATATTGCTGACGGTGGCTGCCGTGGCCTGGGTCGGCGCGGTGGCAGCGGTAAAGGCCCGGAAAGGCGTGAATTCAGACCGGCTCATAGGTTTGATCGTCGCCATGCAGCACGCGCTGCATGATGGTGTATTGCTCCGCCAGCAGTTCGGCATTGCGGCGGCCCATTTCGCGCGCCGTCTGCACCATGCCTTCCAGTTGCGCCCAGTCGGCTTCGAGGCGCGCACGCGCATCGGGCTTGAGCAGGGTGAACACTTGTTCCATGGAGGGCTGGGCGCCGACCAGGCGGGTTGCCAGTTCGACGCGCTGGGCGCGGCGCGCTTCCAGCACATCGACCAAAGCGCCGATTTCTTTAGCGATTTCGCCCAGGCGTTCGCTCTGGTGGCGGATCGCCGCTTCAAATTGCTGGGCAATCAGGTCCAGCATCTGCTGGTAACTGTGCAAGTCCGCCTTGATGCCGTCGAGCAGCAAGCGCATGGCGTCCTGGCGGCTGATCTCGCTCACTGCTCGCCCCGGTGGAACTTCTGGATCAGGCCGGCCAGCTTGCCGGCGTCGAACGGCAGTTCGCCCTTGGCCAGGGCGTCGCGCAACTGCGCCACGCGCTCATGGTCGATGTCGCCCATCTCTTTCATGGCCTGGATGGCGGGTTGCATCACGGCCGATTCCAGCTCGCGCCGGGCGGCCGGGGCGGCGCTCGGGCGCGCCGCGTCGGCCGGCGCGCTGTCGGCCACGGTCTGCACCGGGGTGCCTGGGGTAGAACCGGAAATCCTCATACGGTTTCCTCTTGACTTAACATTAATTGCCATTGCTTTTCCCCTTGCCAGGCAGCAGTTGTTGCCGCAATTGCTGCAACAGGCCGGGTTCGGGCAAATCCAATTCCCGGATGATAGCAGTCTTGCTGCTCGGCATGCCAAACATATCGGCGATGGCTTTCGCCTGCGTGTTGGTCAGGATCAGCAGTTCGATCCGGCGGTTGACGCCAGCATCGGCCCGTTTGGCATCGAGCGGCGCACGGTCGGCCATGCCGACCACCTGCAGCACGCTGTCCTGCGGCATGCTGCCGGCGAGCAGCTGCGAGCGCGCGGCCATGGCACGGTTGCTGGACAGGTTCCAGTTGGAGAAGGCCTTGTAGCTGGTATCGGCATACTGCGAGGAGTCGGTATGGCCGACGATCAGCATCTGGTTTTCCATCTTGGCGAACAGCGGGCCCATGCTCTGCAGCAGGCGCGCGAACTTGTCGGTCGGCACCGCCGAGCCGCGCACGAACATGCCCTGGCTGTCGGTATCGTGCAACATCACGCGCAAGCCATACGGCGTGACCACCGATTCCAGATTGCTGGCCAGGCCGGTTTCCTCGCTCATCCTGGCGAGCGTCTTGGCCAGCAGCTTGAGGTCTTCCGGCGTTTCGTAGCGCACCCGGTTTTCCGCCGTGTCGGTCGGGCTCTTGTTGAAGCCCTGGGTGGCATTGCCGTCCACATCGGTATTGCCGGTGCGCGGCATCGGGAAGCGTTCGATCAGGCTGCCGCGCGGGCCGCCCACCTGTTCCGGCATCACGCCCTTGCCGACGTCGGTCTTGCTGCCGTCGGACTGGGTCAGCACGTGTTCCAGCGATTCCTGGTTGCGCACGGCCATCAGCCATAGCACCAGGAACAGGCACATCAGGGCCAGGCAGAAGTCGGCAAAGGCAACCTTCCAGGCGCCGCCATGCTCGTCGTGCTTGTGCTTGCCACCGCCGCGCTTGACGATGGTTTGCTCATGGTGCTTGTCATGCGGCTTTAGCACGGCCACCTCCTCGGCGCGAAGTCGATTCCGGCTCGTCGCCGCCTTCCATCGCATTGATCCAGCCTTCGAGCTGGGCGAAGCTAGGCTTGATGTTCAGCTGCACCAGGCGGCGCCCGGCGTCGATGGCCAGCAGCGGCGGCTTGCCGGCCACGTGGGTGACCAGCACCACTTTCACGCATTCCATGGTGGACGCTTCCTGGCTGACCAGCTGCTTGAGCATATTGGAAATCGGGTCCAGCACGCCGTAGCAGAAGAAGATACCGATGAAGGTGCCGACCATGGCGGCGCCCACGTGCTCGGCGATCTCGGCCGAGGTGGCGCCTTCGCCCACCGTGCCCATGGTGATCACGATGCCCAGCACCGCGGCCAGGATACCGAAGCCCGGCATGGCTTCGCCGATCTTGCCCAGCGACTTGGCCGGCTGGGTCAGTTCTTCGTGGATGGCTTCCAGTTCCTGCTCCAGCACGCCTTCCAGTTCGTGGGCGTTGATCTTGCCCATGGCCATCAGGCGGAAGTTGTCGACGATGAAGGCCAGCAGCTTGGGCTCGTCCAGGATCAGCGGATAGCGCTGGAACAGCGGCGATTCGCGCGGCGCTTCGACGTGGGCGTCAAGTGCCTTCAGGCCGCCGGCCGCCAGTTGCAGCAGTTCATACATCAGCAGCAGCAGCTGGCGCTGGAATTCCGAGTCGTACTTCTTGCGCGACATCAGGTGCTTGACCTGCACCATGGTTTCCGACAGCACGTGGCGCGGGTTGCCGATGACAAAGGCACCGATGCCGGCGCCGGCAATCACCAGCAGTTCCAGCGGCTGCCAGATCGCGGTGAAGTGGCCGCCCATCATGGCGTAGCCACCGAACACCGAGCCAAACACGATCATGATGCCGAATAGTTGCTGCATGGTTTATGCCTTTCGATTGGTCTTCCGGGTGGGCTGCGGCTCAGGCCGCCAGCACCGCTTTCATCTTGTTCAGGGCCTGCTTGTTCAACTGGCAGACACGGGCGTCGGTCAGGTCCAGCACGGCGGCGATTTCTTTGTAGCTGAGCTCGAATTCGTAATACATCTGGATCACGCGCTGCTCGCGTTCGTCCAGGCCGTTCAGCGCCTGTTCCAGGCTGCGGCGTATCATCAGCTGCTCTTCGGGGCCGGCCACGCTGCCGGTGTCGGCCAGGGTGTCCTGCAGGATGTCGTCGAAGCTGGCGATGGTCTCGGCATTCTCGTCCAGCAGGTAAGCCTGGTAGGCCTCGGCATCGAGGCCGAGCGCCGTCATGATTTCCTGTTCGCCCGGCTCGCGGCCCAGCTTGCGCGTCAGCTCGCGCACCGCATCGCGCATCTTGTGGCTTTGCTGGCGCACCGCGCGCGGGCGCCAGTCCTGCCGGCGCAGCTCGTCGAGGATGGCGCCGCGCACGCGCAGCGCGGCGTAGCTGCCGAAGCCGGCATCGGGCTCGCCGTAGCGGCGCAGCGCTTCAAGCAGGCCCATCAAGCCAATCTGCTCCATGTCGTCGCGGTCGATCGCGCCTTGCACCTGCGAATTCAGCTGGCGCACGATGCGCTTGACCAGCGGCGCGTAGGCGAGCAAGTGCTTCTGCTCGTCGGCCACGCTGACTGCGGCGTAGCTCTCGGCATAGGGATCTGCAACCGTATCCACCAAGCCCATGGCCTTTACTCCAGGATCAACTTGCCAATCATCACTTGCTCGAAGGGGCGTTCGCGCGCCTCCTTGGTGTAGGCTTCATCGTAAGCCTTGTTCAATTCCTCGACAAACTGGTCAATGGTCATCATCGACGCCTTTTCCATCGGCAGGGCCGACAGGGCGCGCACGGCAACGCTGCGCAGCATCGGGAGGGCTTCCTTGGCTTCCTTTTCCTGCTTGGCCGTGGTCGAGATGACGAGGTCGGCCGACATATAGTGCGGCACGGTCTCGCCCGGCTGGCGGCGCAGCATGACGATGACTTTCTCGATGGTCAGGTACTTCAGGGGCTCGCCCGGTTTTTTCTCCTCGGCTGCCGCCTTGGCCGGCTCGGCGCTCTTGCCTTTCATGAGCCAGACGGCGCCGCCGGCGGCGCCTGCACCCACCAGCAGCACGGCTGCCACGCTCAGGACCAGTTTCTTGTTCATCTAATGCTTACTCCCGTTCGCCCAACATGGCAAAAGTGGTGTTGCCGGCATCGCTGCCTTCCAGGGCGCGGCCCGGCTGGCGCTGCTGTTCGCGTTGCTGCTGCGCGTCCTGCTGGCGCTGCTGCTGGCCGCCATCGGCCAGGCTGCGCGCATTGCTGGAAGACACCGTGACGGCTACCTCGCCGAACTGGCGCTGCGACAGGTCCTGGCGCACGGCGTCGCCGATGGTGTTGAGCTGGCGCAGCACTTCGCTGTGGCTGGCGGCGATGTTCACCTGCAGGGCGCCGCCGCTGTGGCGCACGGAAATTTCCACGCTGCCCATGTTTGGCGGTTCCAGGCGGATCACGGCGCGCTCGTCATTGCGAGCCAGTTGCAGCTGCAGGCGGTCGCCGAGGGCGGCGCGCAGCGGCTGCTGCCATTGCTCCGGGCTGCCGCTCAATTGCAGCGTATCGCCGGGCTGGGGCGCGGCTGCATTGGCCAGCACGCTGCGGAAGCCGGGCAGGGCGCCGGCATCGGCCGGCTGGCGCTGGCTGTCGGCCAGCAGGCTGGCGCTGTCCTTGGCGGCCAGCGGGGCGGCCGTGCTGTCGGCGGCCTGGCCTTGCAGGGCGTTGAGCGCGCTGGCCAGGGCTTCGCTGGCCGAGCTGCGGGTCGCCGCGGCGGGCGTGGCGGCTGGCAGTACCGGGCTGGCAGCAGGGCGGGCTGCCGCGGCGAGCAGGGCGCTGCGGGTGTCGGGCAGCGGTGCTGCCGGCGCCCTGGCGGCCTCGGCCTGCGCGCCGGCGCCGGCTTCACGGGCGGCCAGGGCGCTGGCCTGGGCCTGCTGGCGCAAGAGCAGGCTGCTGGCGTTGGCCTTGGCGGCGGGAGCGGTCAGGGCGGCGGCGACGGCTGCCACGCTGTCGGGCGTGGCGCCCGGCGTGCCGCCGTTCAGCGGCAGCGTGCCCATGGCAGGCAGCATGGTGGCCAGGGCGGCCGCGGCGGCTGCCGTGTCGTCGGCAGGCTTGGCCGGGGTGCTTTCCTGGTCGGCGCTGCTGCCGGCCATGGCGTCCAGCAGGGCGCCGAACGGCGCCGGCACCATGGCGGCGGCATCCAGCAGCACGCCGGCCAGGCCGCTGGCCGGCGCAGCGCTGTCAGCCGTGCTGCCGCGGGCCGCATCGGCCGCTGCGGCGCCGTTGGCGGCCGGCGGCGGCAGGCCGGCAGCGCCGGCGGCTGTTGGGACGGGAGCGGCAGGGGCCGCAGGCAAGTTGATCATGCTCAGGTTCCGGTTGCAGCGTCACCGCTGTCGAGGGCATAGGCAAGCCAGCCCTCTCTGTTGTTCGTCATATCGCTCAGGTGCTGGCCAGTCTCGACGGTGGCGCTATCAACTCTTGCCACAGCCGCGACGTGCAAATCACGCAGCGCCGCCAGCGCTGCGCGCTCGGCCGGCGTCCACGCACCCTGCGCTGCCAGCGCCGGCAGGGTGGAGGTCATCAAAGTATTAATCGCCGCCAGTGCCGCCCAGTCGCTGGCGGCAGTGGCGGCGCTCAGCTGCTGCGCAAGCTGCAGCAGCGTCCCATGCCTATCCATGCTTGTCGTGCACGCCTTGCCAGCCGGCGCGGATCGTGGTCAGCAGGCCCACCACCTCGTCGATGACGGCAGGGTCCATGTCCACGCCGGCGCGGTACAGGCGGGCAGCGCAATAGTCGTACAGGCGGCCCAGGTTGGCCACCACCTCGCCGCCTTGCTCGAAATCGAGCGAGCTGGCGAGCCCGTTGATGATCTCGGTGCACTTGTCGAGGCTGAGCGCCTTTTGTTCGTAGCGCTTGCCAAGGATGTGGCCGCGTGCACGGGCCAGCTCTTCCAGCAGGCCGTCGGTCAGCACCAGCACCAGTTCGATCGGCGTGGCGCGGGCCGTCTGTGCATCCAGGTTCGTGGCGTGATAGCTGCCGTAGGCGTCGTGGTCCATTGTTTAAGACTTTCAGGAATCGGATTTGCTGAACATCGCTTCAAACATGCTGCTCGTTCCGCTCATCTGGGACTGCAGGGATTGCAGCTGGGTGAACTGGTTCAGGTAGCGCTTGTAAGCGTTGTCGTATTGGGTTTCCAGCGCGGCCTGGCGGGACACGAGCTGGGACTGCAGTTTGGCGTTGGCATCCTTGCGGGTGGCGAGCTGGCCGGTGCCGGCCTTGGTCCAGCTGTTGACCAGGGTATCGAGGTTGCCCAGGACGCCCGTCGGCATGGTGCCGGTCTTGCCCAGGATCGCGTCCAGGCCGGTCGGGTTGGTGGCCAGGGTCTTGTCCAGGCGTGTCTTGTCCAGCGCCAGGGTGCCGTCGCGCTGGGCCGTGACGCCATAGTTGACCAGGCTGACCCCGCCGACCGCCGTGCGCAGCAGCGATTGCATGCGCGATTTCAGCGAAGCAAGGCCGGCGTCGGAGGCATAGATGCCGCTGGCCGTTCCTTTGGCAACGTTGCCGGCTGCCGTCAGTTCGCCGATCGAGGCCAGCATCTTGTTCCACTGGTCCACGAAATTCTGCACATTGGTCGCGGTGGCGCTGCTGTCGCGCGCGACATTCAGGGTGACCGGCACGCCGCCCGTCTGGGCCTTGGTGAAGGTCATCGAGACGCCATCGACCACATTGAAGGTGTTCGACGCTTGCGTGATCTTGTTGCTCGGATCGCCGCCCGGGGCACCGACCCAGACCACGGCATCGGTGCCGTTCTGCAGCACGCGGTTGGCATCGGCCAGCTGCGCCTGCAACGCTGGATCGCCCAGGTTGGTGGTGTCGATGCCGGCCACGCCATTGGCCTGGCCGGTCACATTGGAGGTCAGCACCAGCCGGGTCTGGCCGTTGACGGTCAGGGTGGAGGCGGTCACGCGCGAATTATTGGTCGCTTCCATATTGATGGCAGCGGCAATTTCTTTCGCGCTCAGCGTATTGTTCAGGTCCTTGTCGCCGTTGGCCAGGCTGACGGTGAAGCTGCTGCCATCGGCCAGCTTGACGGACAGGGTGCCGGCGGCCGCGCCGGTCACGGCCGAATCGGTCATGCCGCTGTAGGACACCTGGCCGACCGTGGCCAGCTGCTCGACGTAGAACTGGTAATTGCCGGCGGCCGCCGAGGCGGTTGCCGTGGCCGTGCCGACATCGGAGCTGAATGTTGCCTTGTTGGCTACAACCGAGCCGGACGAGGTCGTTGACGACAGGGCGCTGCGGAAGGTGCCCAGGGCCGAGCTCAGCTTGCTCAGCGCCTTGTCGATCGCCGTCGCGGTAGCAGACTGGGAATCCAGCATCGACTGGCGCCCCTGGATATACATCTGCGCCAGTTGGGTGGCCGTGGTCTTGGGATCGTAGGTGGGGACAGAAGTAGCCATTTCTCGTGCTCCGAAGAAATTAAATGAAGTGTACCAAGGTAAGAGGCGACCAAAGTGATGACTTCATGAAATATTCGGTTCAGCCTTTCATTTATGTCCGCGGTACCACAGTTGGGTTGCCAGTTCGTCATGCCGCTTGCGCTCTTGCGCACGCTGCGCCGTGGCCGCTGCGTCCTGGTGGCGCTCCAAGACCTGGCCCAGCACTTCGCGCTTGACGTAGGCGGCGGTCAGGGCGCGCTGCGACACGGCCATGTCGGCCTCGTGCATGTGCAGGTTGAGGCGCTGGCTGTCGGCCATGGCCATCACGCCTTGCTTGTAATCGCCGCAATTGATGGCCAGGGCCATCGGCAGGCGGCCGGACGGGCCGCTGCTTTCGTACAGGTTGGTCAGCTTGTCGAGCGTCTTCCGGTAGCGGTCGCGCACGCTTTCCTTGGCGGCCATTTCCGTTTGCAGTTTGTCGACTTCATTGCTGCGCATGTCGACCAGGGTCGACAGGCTGCGAATCGTGGTTGTCGTCATGCCATGAGCCTTTCAAGTTGGTCCACGCAATTGGCGTAGGGGGCCGGTTCCTTGGTCCCCTGGCACAGGAATTCTTCGATATGCGGATGCAGGTTGACGGCCTTGTCGGTGACCGGATCGGCGCCCGGCACGTAGGCGCCCAGCGGGATCAGGTCGCGCACCCGTTCATGGCGCGCCATCGAGGCTTTCAGTGCACGCGCCGCCAGCATGTGCTCGCGCGTGATCACATGGTTCATGCAGCGGCTGATCGAGGCGGCAATATTGATCGCCGGGTAGTGGCCGCGCTCGGCCAGTTCGCGCGTCAGCACGATGTGGCCGTCCAGGATGGCGCGCGCGGTGTCGACCACCGGGTCCTGCTGGTCATCGCCTTCGGCCAGCACGGTGTAGATCGCGCTCATGCTGCCGTATGGATTTTCGCCATTGCCGGCCGATTCGACCAGCTGGGGCAGGGCGGAAAACACCGATGGCGGATAGCCCTTGGTGGCGGGCGGCTCGCCCAGTGCCAGCGCCACCTCGCGCAGCGCCATCGCATAGCGGGTCAGCGAATCGACCAGCAGCAGCACGTTCTTGCCCTGGTCGCGGTAATGGGCGGCGATCGAGTGGCACAGTTCGGTGGCCATGATGCGCATCAAGGGCGACTCGTCGGCCGGCGCGATGACCAGCACGGCTTTCTTCAAGCCTTCCGGACCCAGCGACATTTCAATGAACTCGCGCACCTCGCGCGAACGTTCGCCGATCAGGCCTACCACCACCACGTCGGCCACGGTCTGGCGCGTGATCAGGCCCAGCAGCACGGACTTGCCGACGCCGGAACCGGCCATCAGGCCGACGCGCTGGCCCTTGCCCAAGGTCAGCATGCTGTTGATCGCGCGCACCCCCACGTCGAGTGCATCGATTACCGGCTGCTTCCTGAGCGGGTTGATGCGCGGCGGCTGGGCGTCGAGCGCGTATTCACCGCCCAGCTTGCCCAGGCCATCGATCGGTTCGCCAATGCCGTTCACCATGCGGCCCAGCCAGCTGTCGCCAATCTGCAAGCTGCCTTTTTCGTTGGACGGCAGCACGCGTGCGCCGGTGGTCAAGCCGGCAGCTTTCTTGAACGGCATCAGGAAGGTCAGCTTTTCGCGGAAGCCCACCACCTGCGCGTCGAGCCATTCGCCATCGACTGTCTCGATCTGGCAACGCTGGCCGGTATGCAGCTTGCAACCGGTAGCCTCCAGCAGCAGGCCGGAAGCCCCCACCAGGCGCCCGGTCGGGGTCGCCAGCGGTACGTCATCGAGTTCCAGTTTGCGCAGTGCGTCTGCAATCATTCTTCGCTCTCAGCGTCGTCACCGCCATCGGCGGCCTGCAACTGATTATCGACCTGTTCCATGACAGCAGCAAGACGCTGGTGGCAACCGGCATCGACTTCGCTATCGCCGGCACGGATGCGGCATTCGCCCAGGTCGAGGCGGGCATCGCCGATCAGGTTCCAGCGCTTGGCGCGCTTCGGATCGACTTCCATGATGCGTTTGACTTCTTCCGGATTCAGGTAGACATCGATCTCGTCGCGCGTTGGCGGCATCGAGGCCAGGGTCTCGTCGACCAGGGCCATGATCTGCACCGGCTGCAGCGCGAGCTCGGCGCGGATCACGTTGCGCGCCACTTTCGCCACCAGGTCCACCACTTCCTTGCGCTGGGCGGCGCGGTAATCGGCGCGCAGCTTCTTCAGCGATTTGAGCATGCCGTCGACCGGGCGCGCCAGGTGGTCGAAGCCGACCAGGGTTTCCTGGCGGCCTTCTTCACGGCCCAGCTCCACGCCTTGCTGGCGGCCGGCTTCAAAGCCGTCTTCCTGGCCGCGCTGCAAGCCGATTTCATAACCGTCGCGCTGGCCCTGCTCGAAACCTTCGCTGACCGAAGCCTGCCATTGGGCGGCATCGGCCACGTGGCCCTGGCCGGCGACGCGCTGGCCATTGGCGCTGTGCACGTACTGCTGCAAAGGCGGGAAGCGGTAAGGGCGGAACTGTTTCATCACTCGACCACCGTTTCAGCGAACAGCTGCACTTCGACTTCGCCGGCATCGGCCAGCGCCTTGACAGTGGCCATGATTTCCTGGCGCGTCGCTTCGATGCGCGACATCGGCACCGGGCCGGCGCGGCGCATCATGTCTTCGAAGGCCTGCGCCTGGCGCTTCGGCATGGTCTTCAGCACCGCGTCGCGGATCGCCTGTTCGGCGCCCTTGAGCGCGATGGCCCACTGCTCGAGCGGCACTTCCTCGATGATGCGGGTGAGCGTGACTTCGGTCTGGGTCGACAGGATGAGGAAGTCGTACATCTGCATCTCGATCTGTTCCACCACTTCCGGGTCGTGGGCGCGCAGCAGCTCGACGATCTGGGCGCGGTTGCTGGGCAGGCGGTTCAGGATCTCGGCCACCTGGCGCACGCCTTCCACGCTGGTCGACTGCGAGTCGAACGAGGACAGGCAGCGGTTCACCAGTTCTTCCAGTTCCAGCAGCAGGTCGCGGTCGATCTCGTCCAGGCGCGCCATGTTCAGCAGCACCAGGTCGCGTCCTTCCAGCGGCAGCGCATCGAGGATCTGGCCGGCCAGCGCCGGCGGCAGGAAGGCCAGGAACACCGCCTGCATCTGCACGTGTTCGTTGGCAATGTAGTCGGCCAGCCACTTCGGCGAGGCCCACTGCAGGCGCGCCATTTTCGGGCGCAGCTCGTCGCCGTAGATGTTGTTCAGTACGGTATTCGCGATATCACCGCCCAGCGCCAGGTCGAGCGAGCGCTTGAGGAAGGAGCGCGAAGCTCCGTGCACGCCGGACTGCTGGCGGTAGTCGTCGAAGAAGGTCTGCATGGCGGTCTTCACTTCTTCCACCTTGATGCCGCTCATGCGCGACATGACCTGGGTCACTTCCAGCAATTCTTCACGCGACAGGCAGCGCAGCACGGCAGCAGCCGGCTCTTCGCCGATCGACAGCAGCACGATCGCGGCTTGCTCGACCGGGCTCAGGCCCTGTTCCTGGTCCAGGTTATTGTTGATGTCGGCCATTTTTCTGCATCCATTGTTTGACGACTTCGGCTACGCGTTCCGGCTCTTTCTCGGCCAGAACCTTGAGGTGGTCCACCATCACGTCCACCGGCGAACCGGCAGGCGGCAAATCGTAGTTTTCCAGCAGCGGCACCATCGGCATCTGGCTGCCTTGCAGCGCTGCCGGCTTGGCGCCCGCTTCTTCCTGCGCTTGCGGAGAGCCTAGAGCAGCTGCCGCGCCGGCGGCGCCCGGCACGGCCGTCGCGCTGCCCGGGATCGGCGTAGCCTCGGCCTGGCGCGCCGCCGCGCCGGCCAGGGCCGGCTTGGCCGCCTGCGCCGGCGTGGCCGGGGCGAAGCGCGCAGTCAGCAGGCGCAGCAGCGGGCGGGCCAGCAGCAGGTAAGCCAGCAGCAGGGCCACCGCGTAACCAAGCCAGTTGACCGAATCGACCACCGTATCGCGTTCCTGCCACCATGGCACGTCGGCCGCCTTGGCAGGGAAGTTCATGGCGCTTACCACCAGCTTGTCGCCGCGTTCTTCATTGATGCCCAGGCCGCTGCGCAGCACCTTGTCGATGTTGGCAATCTCAGGTGCGGTCCAGCCAGTCTTCGGGAAGGGGGCGGCAGCCTGTGCCAGCACCACGGCCACGTTCTGCCGCACCAGGCGGCCGCGGGCGCGCTTGGTCTGGGTGATGCTGCGGTCATAGGCGAACTGGCGCGTGGTCGCGTTCTTGCGCGCGGTGCCTTCCGGCGCCTGGCCGGGCGCGCCAGCCGCGCCGGCTGCGGCCGCTGCATCGGCCGCCTGCTGCTGCGGCGGACGGTTGGACAGGGTGCCAGGCACGCCCATCGCGATGCGGTTGCGGTCCTGCTCTTCGCGCATGGCTTCGCTGGTTACCTTGGGGTCGGCGCCATATTTTTCAACGGTTTCTTCGACCTTGTCGTTGTCGACATCGGCGGTCACGCTGACGCGGAAATTGCTGTCGCCAACGATAGGGCCCAGCAGGCCCTTGATGTTGGCGCGGATTTCTTCCTGCTGGCGCTTGGCGTTCTCATTGGTCGAGGTCGAGGCATCGAACGCCTCCGTCAGGTCGACGTGCGAGGACAGCAGGTTGCCGGCCTGGTCGACCAGGCTCACACGCGCCGGGCTCAGCGAAGCGACGCTGCCTGCCACCATGTTGACGATGGCGGCGATATGTTCAGGCGCGAGCGTGCGTCCTGGCTTGGTAGCGATAACTACGGAGGCCGACGACTTCTCGCCATCGCTCGACACGAAGGAAGTGGACTTGGCGATCGACAGGTGCACGCGCGCATGGGCGATCGCGTCGAGGGTCATGATCGAATTGGCCAGTTCGCCTTCCAGGCCGCGGCGGAAACGCACGTCCTGCACGAATTGCGAGACGCCGAGCGGGTCGTTCTTGTCCATGAGTTCCAGGCCGGCCGGCAATTGCGCGGTCACGCCCTTGGCGGCGAGCAGCATGCGCACCTGGCCCAGCTTACCTTCCGGCACCAGCACCTGGCCGGTTTCCGGATGGATGCGGTAAGAAATCTTTTCCGCGTCGAGCACGTTCATCATGTCGGCGGTCGCGACTTTTTCGCGCTGGCCGAATACCGGCTTGTAGCCGCTCTGGTCCTTCCACAGGATCATCAGCACCAGCGCCGTCACGCCGACAGCGAGCAGCAGCAGGGGATACAGGTTCTTCAGGACAGCCGGCGGCACCGCTGGTGCCGCAGCGCCGCGCCAGCGTCCGAGGGCGGACTTGAGGTTAGCAATCACGTCAGGTCTTTCGAGAAGGAAGGCGGAAACTACAGATTACAGCGGAAGCTTGATCAATTCATCGACCGCACCCATCACCTTGTTGCGCACCTGCATCAGCATCTGGAACGACAGGCTGGCTTCCTGGCTGGCGAGCATGGCGCCCACCAGGTCGTCGCTGCGGCCGGCATCGACATCGGCCATCTTTTGACCGGCATCAAGGTCCTGCGCATTGACGCCGGCAATGGCGTCTTGCATCGTTTGGGCAAAGGAAAAAGTGGCGCCCGGCTGCGGCGCGTTGAACTGGGCGGCAGGCGCGATGAGGTTGGCGTGCTGCGTCAGCTCGGCGGCCGCATTGTTCAGGGATGCCAGGTCGGCCTTGATCAGGCCAGCGAATTCATTTGCCATAAAACACCTCAGGTTGGTTGCGTCAGGGCGCGCTTTCGTTACCAATACTGCAACACCATTGACTTCCAGTCACTAACCAACAATCTGGACTAAATGTTAAATGGTGCCGTACGGGAACATGCAGTGTAACCCGATTTCTGGTTCGTAACAACCGCTTACAAATCGCAAAACTACTTATAAATCATGCACTAAGGATAGTTTTTGCAACCAACTGATGTTACATTGCAATAATGAAGCTTACTCTTTGGAAACTTTTATGTAAAGTCTTTTTGACCAAAGAGCTACTTGATTCATGGCAATACTGAGGGATTTGAGTTATTCTACGCTTCCAAGATCATCCTGAGCGCAGAACTTTGCGATAGGATTGCAGCAGACGGATGGCCAACTATGACTACCTCTCAAAGCACTGTGCAATACGAAGTACTTGACCCTTGCTTGCTGGGGCGGCCGGTACACCGGCTGCCCGAGTTTGCCGCGCAGTTGCGCGAAGACCTGGCCCAGGCCATGCGCCTGAACGTCCACCGCCGTTACTGGGGCACGTTCCAGGTGGACGATGTGTCCTTCAGCCGCCTCGACGGCAGCGAAGCGCGCCAGCGCTGGCTGGGTTTTGCAGCGCCTTCCGGGCAACTGGGTTTTGCGTTGGAGCGTAAGATACTGCTAGGCGTATTGAATTACCGTTACGGGCGCGCCACCCGCGCCGATGCCGCTGTTGACGAACAGGCCGTGCGAGTTACCGCTACCGAGGAACGCCTGGCTGTGGTTCTGGGGCAACAGCTGGTGAGCATTCTGGCAGCGCGAATTGAAAGTAACCTGCCTGCAAGCGGGCGCGAACTTGGCGAAGAGGAAAGCATCAAGGCAAGCAGCGCCGCCCAGCCCGGCAAAGGAAGCTGGGTGGTCACTGTTTCGCTCAGCGATGGCGAACTGCAGGGCAAGGCCTGGTTTGCGCTCGACAAGCAAGTGATGGGCAGTGTGCTGGCCGGCCTGATGCCGGAGCGCGATGCCGGCAAGAAGGGCAACAAGCATCCAGGGCCGCTGGCGGCGCGGCTCCAGGTTGGCCTGAGCGGCCGGCTGGTTTCCAAGGAAACCACGCTGGGCGCCATGTTCGACCTGCGTGTGGGCGATGTCATCCCGATCAGCCTGCACAGGGCAGACGTTATGCTCGAAGAATCCCGCCTGTTTACAGCTGCGGTCACTGAGCACAAGGGCAAACTCTGCTTAACCTCTTTTGAAGATTCCGAATGAACATGATGAATAACCCGAACGGTTCCAACGACTCCATGCTGGACGATATGTCGGAAGAAATGATCATCGACCAGGTATCGCAGGATTTGAGCGACGTGCCGGCGCCGCGTGCCGGCCGGCGCGACCTGCCTGCCATGATGCGCAAGATTCCCGTCACGCTGACGCTGGAGGTTGGCTCGGCCCGCCTGTCGCTGCAGGACCTGATGCAGATCGGGCCGGACAGCGTGGTGGAACTCGACATGCTGGCCGGGGAACCGCTGACCATCAAGGTCAACGGCACCGCGATCGGCCGCGCCGAGGTGGTGGTGGCCGGCGAAAACTACGGCCTCAAGGTCATCGATCTGGACGGGTTGAACCTCGACATGATGGCGCCATGACGGCGCGCCGCCTGGTGCCCGGCCTGGCGGCCGGGGCAGTGCTGCTATGTGCCTGCGCGCCCGCGTGGGCCCAGGATTTGCTGGCCGGGGTGGTCCCTGGCGCCAAGACCGACTTGTCGGTGAAGATGCAGATCCTGGTCATCATGACCCTGCTGGGCTTGCTGCCCATCATGGTCATGATGATGACCAGCTTTACCCGTTTCGTCATCGTGCTGTCGCTGCTGCGCCAGGCCCTGGGCCTGCAGCAGGGCTTGCCCAACCGTATCATCACCGGCGTGGCGCTGATCCTGACCCTGCTGGTGATGAAGCCGATCGGGGACGCGGTGTGGCGCGACGCTTTCGTGCCCTACGACCAGGACAAGATCGGCTTGCAGGATGCGCTGAAAATTGCCGAGAAGCCGATATCGCGCTTCATGCTGGCCCAGACCAGCAAGGCTTCGCTCAGGCAGATCGCCCACCTGGCCGGCGAAGACGCGATTACCAATCCCGCCGACCATGCGTTCACCGTCAAGCTGGCGGCGTTTGTCTTGTCTGAATTGAAGACGGCATTCCAGATCGGTTGCCTGCTGTTCATTCCCTTCCTGATCATCGACCTGGTGGTATCGTCGGTGCTGATGGCAATGGGTATGATGATGCTGTCGCCGCTGGTGATTTCGCTGCCGTTCAAGCTGCTGCTGTTCGTGCTGGTCGATGGCTGGACATTGACTGTCAATACGCTCGTGACGAGCATACAGGCCTATTAGGTGACAAAGCGATGCTGACGCCCGACGTGGCCGTCGACCTGATCGTCGAGGCCCTGCATATCGTAATGATCATGGTCATGGTGCTGGTGGTGCCAGGGCTGGTCGCGGGCCTGCTGGTGGCGCTGGTGCAGGCCGCGACGCAAATCAATGAGCAGACGCTGAGCTTCCTGCCGCGCCTGCTGGTCACCCTGCTGGCCATTGTCCTGACGGGGCGCTGGATGTCCAGCTACCTGATGGATTATTGCGTGTCGATCTTCCAGCGCGCGGCAACTCTGGTGGGGTAGCGGGCCATGGAACAGGTCCTGGCAAACCTCCTGGTGTGGCTGACGGCAATCTGGTGGCCTTTCGTGCGCTGCATGGCCATGCTGAGCGCGGCGCCGGTGCTGGGCGAGATGATGGTGCCGGTCACTGTGCGGCTGCTGGTGTCGCTGGTGCTGGCGATCATCCTGCTGCCGGTGACCCAGGGGCAGGCGGTGCAGGGCATCGACCCGATTTCGGTGCAGGGCATTGCGGTGACGCTGGAGCAGGCGGTGATCGGCGGCGCGATCGGGCTGGCATTTCATTTTTCGATGTCGGTGATCGGCGTGCTGGGTTACCTGGTATCGAGCCAGGTCGGCTTTTCGATGGCGGTGATGAATGACCCGCTGAATGGCACTTCGTCGGACGTGGTGTCGGCGCTGCTGTCCATGCTGGCCATCGTCGTTTTCTTTTCGATAGACGGCCACCTGGTGCTGGCCGGCGTGATCGGGCAAAGCTTCAAGGCCTGGCCGCTGGGCGGCGGTTATTCGGCGCTGCTGTTGCAGGCGGTGGCGTGGAATGTGGCATGGATCTTCTCGGCCGCCATGCTGCTGGCGATACCGGTGGTGTTTTCCGCGCTGGTGGTGCAGCTTGGTTTCGGTTTCCTGAACCGCGTGGCGCCGACGCTGAACCTCTTTGCGCTGGGCTTTTCGGTGATCACCGTTTTCGGCCTGCTGATGCTGGGCCAGGTGGTGCGCTTCATTCCGCAGCATTACATCCGCATGTCGAGCCGTGTGCTCGACATGATCCAGCAACAGATGGTGCCTCATGGCTGACGATAGCGGCGGCGACAAGTCAGAGAAGGCTTCAGCGCAGAAGCTGAAGAAATCCCGCCAGGAAGGCCAGGTGGTGCGTTCGCGCGACCTGGCGACGGCCATCGGCATCCTGGTGTCGCTCAAGCTGTTCGTGTACATGCTGCCGGACTACCTGCTGGATTTCCGCGAGATCTTCCACCAGGCGTTTGCGCCGCTGGAAGGCGAGGGCGCCCTGGAGAACGTCATGAGCACGGTCTGGCTCAGTTCCGCGCTGCTGCTGGTGAAGATGGTGTTGCCCTTGTTCGTGGTGCCGTTGTTTGTCGTGCTGGGCGCCATGGTGCCGGGCGGCTGGGTGATGAGCGCCAAGAACCTGCAGCCGAAGTTCGAGCGCTTCAACCCGGTGACCAACCTGGGGCGGCTGTTCTCGAAGAAGCATGGCTTTGAACTGCTGGTATCGATCGGCAAGGCAGCGGTGCTGGGCTGGGTGCTGGTGCACATCGGCACCAGTACGGTCAACGAGTACACGCGCCTGCAAGGGCTGGGACTGAATGAAGCCATGATTTCGGGCGCCAACCAGATGCTGAATGGCGTGATGGCCATGGTGGCCGTGTTCATCATCTTCGCCATCATCGACGTGCCGGCGCAGGCTTACTTCTTCGCCGAACAGCAAAAGATGTCCAAGCAGGAGCTGAAGGAAGAATACAAGTCGCAGGAAGGCCGTCCCGAAGTGCGCCAGCGCATCCGGCAACTGCAGCGAGCGATGGCCGAACGGGCTGCGCGCAAGATCGTGCCGGGCGCCGACGTGGTGATCGTCAATCCGGAGCACTATGCGGTGGCGCTGAAATACGACGAGAAGCGCGCCGAGGCGCCGTTCGTGCTGGCCAAGGGCGTCGACGAAATGGCGCTGTACATCAAGCGGCTGGCGCAGGAGAACGGCATCGATGTGCTCTCCCTGCCGCCCTTGGCGCGCGCAATTTACAATACCAGCCAGGTCAACCAGCAGATTCCCGTGCAGTTGTACCAGGCTGTTTCCATGGTCCTGCATTATGTGCTGCAGCTGAAGGCGTTCCGTGAAGGGCGCCGTCCATCGCAGCCCAATCCGCTGGAAGCGGCGCAGGTACCGGTTCCAACTTCCATGAGTGAGGCAGCAACCATATGAATTTCCTGAAGGGCTTGTTCGCAGAAGCGGGACGCCACAAACTCGCCACGCCGGTATTCCTGCTGGCGATCCTGGCGATGATCATCCTGCCATTGCCGCCTATCCTGCTGGACGTCCTGTTCACTTTCAATATCGTGCTGGCCCTGATCGTGATCCTGGTCAGCGTGAACGCCAAGCGGCCGCTGGACTTCTCGGTCTTCCCGACGGTGATCCTGGCTACCACGCTGATGCGGCTGACGCTGAACGTGGCCTCGACCCGCGTGGTGCTGCTGCACGGCCACCAGGGCACGGATGCTGCCGGTAAGGTGATCGAGGCCTTCGGCCAGGTGGTCATTGGCGGCAACTACGTGGTCGGCATGGTGGTGTTCGTGATCCTGATGATCATCAACTTCGCCGTGGTGACCAAAGGCGCCGAGCGAATTTCCGAAGTGTCGGCGCGCTTCACCCTGGATGCCTTGCCGGGCAAGCAGATGGCGATCGACGCCGACCTGAATGCGGGCCTGATCAACCAGGAAAAGGCAGTGCAGCGCCGCAAGGAAGTGGCGACGGAAGCGGACTTCTACGGCGCCATGGACGGCGCCGCCAAATTCGTGCGCGGCGATGCGATTGCATCGATCCTGATCCTGATCATCAATATCGTCGGCGGTGTCGCCATCGGTACCGTGATGCAGGACATGAGTTTCGGCGATGCGTTCAAGCAGTACGCCCTGCTGACCATCGGTGACGGCCTGGTGGCGCAGATTCCGGCGCTGCTGCTGTCGGCTGCGGCGGCGATCATCGTGACCCGCGTGTCCGAGACGGAAGGCGCCGACTTCGAATCCCAGGTGGGCCAGCAGTTGCTGGCATCGCCGAATGTGCTGTTCAGCGCTGCGGCCGTGATGGTGATCCTCGGCCTGGTGCCGGGCATGCCGAAGTTGAGCTTCCTCACCTTTGCCGCGGTGCTGGGCTATGTGGGCTGGCGCCTGTACCAGCGGCAGGGCGCGCCGGTGGTCGACAACATCGCCGCCATCGAGGCAGCGCTGCGCGAAGAGAAAGTGCCAGAGCTCGAATGGCAATCGCTGCCCGTGGTGCAGCCGTTGCAGGTTTCGCTGGGCTACAAGCTGGTGGGCATGATCGACAAGGCGCATGGCGAAGTGCTGACCAAGCGCTTGCGCGGCGTGCGCCAAAGCCTGTCGGAAGCGATGGGCATGGTGCTGCCGCAGATTAACGTGCGCGACGACCTGGGGCTGAAGCCGACGCAGTATGCGGTAGTGCTGGGCGGGTCCACGATTGCGGTGGCCGAAGTGTTTGCAGAGCGCCTGATGGCAATCGCGTCGCCCAACGTTTATGGCCAGATCGACGGCATCCCTGGCGTGGAACCGGCTTATGGCATGCCGGTGACCTGGATCGAGGCAAAGGACAAGGCGCATGCACTGGGGCTGGGCTACCAGGTGGTGGAAGCGCCAAGCGCCATCGCGACCCATGTGTCGAAGCTGATTCGCGAGTACCTGCCGGAGCTGTTCCGTCATGAAGACGTGGCGGCATTGATGGATCGCCTGACTGCCTTGTCGCCGAAGCTGGCTGGCTCGCTGGACAAGGCGCTGACGCACACCCAGTTGCTGCGCGTGTTCCGCGTGCTGTTGCAGGAGTCGGTGTCGCTGAAGGATATCGTGCCGATTGCCACGACGCTGCTCGACTCGTCTGAAACTACCAAGGACCCGATCCTGCTGGCAGCCGAAGTGCGTTGCGCGCTGCGGCGCCAGATCGTGTCCGGTCTGTTCGGCCAGAAGACCGAGATGCTGGCCTTTAACCTGGGCGGCGAACTGGAAAACATGCTGCTTGGCTCCCTGAACCAGGCGCGCCAGACCGGCAAGGTGGTGCTGGATAACTATCCGATCGACCCGCACCTGCTGGCGCAATTGCAGGTGAACATGCCGGTGGCGCGCGAGCAGATGAAGCAGCAGGCAACCCCGCCGCTGCTACTCGTGCTGCCGCAGATCCGGCCGCTGCTGGCGCGTTACGCCCGCTTGTTTGCGCCTGGGCTGCACGTTCTGTCGTATAACGAAGTGCCGGAGAATCGCGAAGTTTCGATTATCGGTACGGTGGGCTGAAACCGGCAAACCAGGGTCAGACCCGGAGGGTCAGACCCTGTACGGTCTCCAGGTCCCGGGTTTGGTTGTGCGCCTCTGACTTTCGGCGAAGATCAATACCGCTCAACCCGAACCCGCTGCCCGAAGACTGTACGGGGTCAGACCCTTGGGTCTGACCCCGGTTCACCGGTTTTGCTGGTAGAATCCCAGCGCCTGCAACGTGCAGGCAAATAATTACGTCTTCGGGGCGGGGTGCAATTCCCCACCGGCGGTAAGGACAGCAATGTCCAAGCCCGCGAGCGCCTGCCTGGCTGCATAGGGCAGGGTCAGCAGACCTGGTGCGACTCCAGGGCCGACGGTATAGTCCGGATGAAAGAAGATGTGCGCTGTTGCGCGTGGATGCCTGTCCGCCTTGCGGGCTGGGTAGCTGCGCCTATTCGCTTGCCCTGGAGCGTTTTTCGTTAACTTTTAGCGAGGAGCGTTTCCTATGTTGTCCCCTGAATTGTCCCTTCAAAGCACCGACCTCGAAGCCCGTATCCACGCGGCGCTGGAAGCCATGCGGGCCGGTATCCCTGTCATCCTGCTGGACGACTTCGACCGCGAGAACGAGGCCGACCTGATTGTCGCCACCGATCGCCTGACGGTCGAGACCATGGCCCTGATGATCCGCGAATGCAGCGGCATCGTCTGCCTGTGCCTCACCGCCGAAAAAGTGCGTGAGCTCGAACTGCCACCGATGGCTGCTGAAAACGGCAGCAAGTACGGCACCCCGTTCACGGTCTCGATCGAGGCACGCCACGGCGTGACAACCGGTGTATCGGCCGCTGACCGTGTCACGACCATCCGTGCCGCCGTGGCGCCTGGCGCGCGCCCGGAAGACGTGGTGCGGCCCGGCCACGTCTTCCCGCTGCGCGCCACGCCAGGCGGTGTCCTGATGCGCGCCGGCCACACCGAAGGCTCGGTCGACCTGGCCAGCATGGCTGGCCTGTCGCCATCGGCCGTGCTGTGCGAGCTGATGAATCCGGACGGCACCATGATGCGTGGCGACGCCATCGAGCGGTTCGCACAGCTGCATGGCATGCCGATCCTCACCATCGCCGAATTGATTGAGTGGCGAAAGCGCAGCTGATTTCCGGTCACGGAGCGGTCAATAGGTTGACGCGCGGCGAACGTCCGGTTCAGGCTCTCGAAGTTTCGCTGGACTATGCAGCCAGGTGACAAGGACAGTCGCTGCCATTGCGCCGAGCAATTGGGCAGCGACGTAGCCGGGTACATCTGCAAAGCGTATGCCTGCCACCGTATCCGTCGCGGCCCGGGCCAGGGTAAGGGCAGGGTTGGCGAACGAGCTCGATGCCGTGAACCAGTAAGCGGAAGCGATGTAGGCAGCGACGGCAAACGGCGTCAACGACGGCCGGCTGCGTGCGCAGCCGCTGATCACGAAAATCAGGCCGAAAGTTGCCATGAACTCGCTCCACCACAGCGCTGTACCGGTCCTGGAGTGGGTCGCCATGGCAAACAACGGTTCGCCGAACATCGCGTGCGCAGCGGCAATGCCGGCGAACGCGCCGAAAACCTGCGCCGCCGCGTAGGGGAGGGTGTCGCTCCACTCCATGCCGCCTTGCCAGGCTTCCGACAGCGTGACGACCGGATTGAAATGAGCGCCGGAGATCGCGCCGAACGCCAGGATCAGCGCCAACAGGCCGGCGGCGCTGGCGACTGAATTGGCGAACAAGGCGATTGCGGCATTGCCGCCAGCCAGGCGGTCGGCCATGATGGCGGAGCCCACCACCACGGCCAGCAACAGTGCCGTGCCAAGGCCTTCTGCGGCAAGGCGTCGCGCGAGCGTCATGCCTGGGCGCGAACGGCATCGACCGCGTCGAGGATCGCTTCACCTGTGGCAGGGGCGCGCAGCGGCGGATTGATGCGGTAGTTGCCGACCGAGGCCACGGCATCGCGAATGGCCAGGAAGACGGAAAACGGCAGCAGCAGCGGCGGTTCGCCGACCGCCTTGGAACGGTGGATGCTGTCGAACGGGTTGCGGTTCTTGAACAGGCGCACGTTGAAGTGATCCGGGCAATCGGACACGCCCGGGATCTTGTAAGTAGACGGTGCGTGCGTCATCAGCTTGCCGTGCTGGTTCCACCACAGTTCTTCGGTTGTCAGCCAACCCATGCCCTGGATGAAGGCGCCTTGCACCTGACCTGTATCGATGGCGGGGTTCAGCGAATTGCCGGCATCGTACAGGCAGTCGGCCTTCAGCAGCTTCCATTCGCCGGTCAGGGTGTCGACGATCACCTCGGACACCGAGGCGCCGTAGGCGTAGTAGCCGAAGGGGTTGCCGCTCATGGTCTCGCGGTCCCAGCTCAGCCCAGGCGTGGCGTAAAAGCCATCGGACCACAGTTGCACGCGGGCCAGGTAGGCTTTCTGCACCAGGTCGGCGAACGGGATCACGGTTTCGCCCGCGAACACGGTGCCGTTGGCGAGGATGATTTCCTCGGCGGCCACGCCGAACGACTTTGCGGCGAAATCCACCAGGCGCCTGCGCAGCGTGTGCGCGGCATCCTGCGCGGCCTTGCCGTTCAGGTCTGCGCCGGTCGAGGCGGCGGTGGCGGAGGTATTGGCGACCTTGCTGGTATCGGTGGCGGAAGCGCGCACGCTGGACAGCGGAATCCCCAGCTCATGCGCCACTACCTGGCATACCTTGGTGTTGATGCCCTGGCCCATTTCGGTGCCGCCGTGGTTCACCAGGACCGAGCCGTCGACGTAGATGTGTACCAGTGCCCCGGCCTGGTTGAAGTGGGTGACGTTGAAGGCGATGCCGAACTTCACCGGAGTCAGCGCCAGGCCTTTCTTCAGCACGGGGCTGGTGGCATTGAACGCATGGATGGCTTCGCGGCGGGCGCGGTAGGCGGTCTCGCTTTCCAGTTGCGCCACCAGTTCGTGGATGACGTTGTCCTTTACCTTCTGGCCGTATTGCGTGATATTGCGGCCTTCCTCGTCGTTGCGCCCGTAGAAGTTCAGCTTGCGCACGTCCAGCGCATCCTTGCCGAGATTGCGGGCGATTTCATCGATGATGTATTCGATGGCGATGGCCCCTTGCGGGCCGCCGAAGCCGCGAAAGGCGGTATTCGACTGTGTGTTGGTCTTGCCTGCCATGGCGCGGATGTCCACGTCCGACAGGTAGTAGGTGTTGTCGAAGTGGCAGATGGCGCGCGTTGCCACTGGTGCGGACAGGTCTGCCGAGAAGCCGGCGCGCGTCACCATCTGCACTTTGGCTGCGGTGATCAGGCCCTGGCTGTCGTAGCCGATTTCGTACTCGTAGTAGAAGCAGTGGCGCTTGCCGGTAACCATCATGTCGTCGTCGCGGTCGGCGCGCAGCTTTACCGGGCGTTTCAATCGCGCGGCGCTGACTGCGGCGCAGGCGGCCCACAGCGCGGACTGGGATTCCTTGCCTCCAAAACCACCCCCCATGCGCCGGCATTCCACCACCACGGCGTGTGACGGATAGTGCAGGGCGTGCGAGACCACGTGCTGCATTTCGGTCGGGTGCTGGGTGGAGCAGTAGACGTGCATGCCGTTGCCTTCCCTGGGAATGGCATAGGAGATCTGGCCTTCCAGGTAGAACTGCTCCTGGCCGCCGACGTGCAGTTTGCCTTTGAGGATGTTCGGGGAGCGCTCGAATGCTGCCTGCGCTTCGCCCCGTGTCAGGCGCATTGGCGGCACCACGAACGATTCTGCGTCGCGCGCGGCTTCCGGCGTCAGGATGGCTGGCAGTTCTTCGTACTGGATATCGGCCTTGCGGGCGGCGCGGCGCGCATTGTCGTGGGTGTCGGCTACCACGATGAAGATCGGCTGGCCGACGTATTCCACCTTTTCTTCGGCGAGGATCGGGTCGTCGTGGATGATCGGGCCGCAATCATTGGTACCGGGGATGTCCTTCCAGGTGTACACGGCGGCCACGCCTGGCATGGCTTTCACAGGCTCCAGGTTGAGCGACAGGATGCGTGCGTGTGCCTTGGCGGAGAGGCCCAGCGCAGCGTGCAGCGTGCCTTGCGCTTCGGGGATGTCGTCGGTGTAGACGGCTTCGCCGAGCACGTGCAGGATGGCCGATTCATGCGGATGGCTCTGGCCAACTTCGGACCAGCCCTTGGCGGCGCCGAGCGTCATGAACTGTTCGGACTTGCTGTTCATGCGGCGGCTCCTTCCTTGAATGCGTAAGCGTTAACGTAAGTGCTTGGTATGGCGTCTTCCGGGCGGGTCTCCATCCAGAAGCGGCGCAGCAGGTTTTGTGCAGTGCGCATGCGGTAATTGGCGGAGGCGCGCATGTCCGTCAGCGGCGTGTAGTCGCGTGCCAGGGCGTCCATGCAGGCGCGCAGAGTGGCCTCGTTCCACGGCTGGCCATTGATGGCTGCTTCGGCCTGTGGTGCCCGGCGCGAAGTCGCCGCCATGCCGCCGTAGGCGATGCGGGCATTGCGAACGACGCCGTCTTGAAGTTCGAGCGAGAAGGCGGCGCACACGGCGGAGATATCCTGGTCGTAGCGCTTGGCCAGCTTGTAGGTGCGGAACTGCTGGCCGGTGCGCGGCTGGGGGATGCGCACGGCTTCCACGAATTCGCCGGGCTGCCAGTCCTTCTTCATGTAATCGAGGTAGAAGTCCTGCAGCAGCAGGACGCGCTGGCCTTTATCGGAACGCAGCACGATTTCGGCGCCGAGCACGATCATCCATGGCGCGGAATCGCCGATCGGCGAGCCGTTGGCTACGCTGCCGCCCAGGGTGCCGGTGCTGCGGATCGGCTGCGAGGCGAAGCGCTGCCACAGTTCGTGCAGCGAGTCGTTCGGATAGAGCTCCAGCACGGCTTTGTAGGCGTCGTCCAGCGAAACGGCAGCGCCGATCTCCAGCTTGCCGTCGACGCTGGCGATACGGTGCAGTTCCTGCACCTGGCGCGTGTAGATCACGTCGCCCAGGTTGCGCATCTGCTTGGTGACCCACAGGCCGACGTCGGTCGAGCCGGCAAGGATGGTGGCGGTCGGCTTGGCCGCGCGCAGGGCCGTCATTTCGGCCAGGGTGCGCGGCGCGTGGAACGTCTGGCCGTCGTGGGTGTAGCTGAACATGGTATCTCGTTGCAGGCCTTGCAGGACTGCCTTCAATGCGTCGCGGTCGAAGCCGACCGCCGGCAACTCGCCCATGCGGGCGGCTGCATCAATAATCGGGCGGTAGCCCGTACAGCGGCACAGGTTACCGGACAATGTCTCATCGATCGTTTTGCGGCATGGTGGGGTGGTTTGGCCTTCCTGTTTCAAGTACAGGCTCCAGAGCGACATGGCGAAGCCGGGAGTACAGAAACCGCATTGGGAGCCATGGCATTCCACCAGGGCTTCCTGCACCGGGTGCAGGCCGCCATCTGGCTGTTTCAGGTCTTCCACCGTGAACACTGCCTTGCCGTCCAGGGTTGGCAGGAACTGGATGCACGAATTCACGTTGCGCATTTCCAGTTCGCCATCCACCAGCGAGCCGATCACCACGGTGCAGGCGCCGCAGTCGCCTTCGGCGCAGCCCTCCTTGGTGCCGATGCAATGCAGGTCTTCCCGCAGGTGTTGCAGCACCGTGCGGGTGGGGGCGGCGGAATCGACTTCCTGCACGCGCCCCTGGTAGAAGAAACGAATCGGTTGGGACATCTTTGCTACTCCTTGCTTCAGCCGGGGATGTAAATCATTTTGAACAGGAACACGCCTGCAACACACCAGATCATTGCGCTGACTTCCTTGTATTTACCGGTCAGCAGTTTCAGGCCGGCGTAGCTGATGAAGCCCAGCGCCAGGCCATTGGCGATCGAATAGGTGAAGGGCATGACCAGTGCGGTGACCACTGCCGGAACGCTTTCGGTGGTTTCGGCCCAATTCACTTCCGCCAGTTCGCGCAGCATCAGGCAGGCGACGAAGAACAGGGCGGGTGCGGTGGCGTAGGCGGGGACCACGCCGGCCAATGGCGCGATGAACAGCGCCGCCAGGAACAGGCAGGCGATGGTGACGGCGGTGAGGCCGGTGCGGCCGCCCGCCTGCACGCCAGCGGCGCTTTCGATGAAGGCGGTGGTGCTGGAAGTGCCCATCACGGAACCGGCGATGATGGCGCCGGAGTCGGCCAGCAGCGCCTTGTTCATGTTCTTTGGCAGCTTGCCGTCTTTCATCAGGCCGGCGCGCTGGGCGACGCCCATCAGGGTGCCGGTGGCGTCGAACAGTTCAACCAGGAAGAACACCATCACGACGGTGAACAGGCCGTGCGACACCGCGCCGACGATGTCCAGCTTCATGGCCGTCGGCTCGATCGATGGCGGCAGCGAGACGATGCCGTTGAAGTGGTTGCCGCCGAAGAAGAAGCTCAGGGCCGTCACGGTCATGATGCCGATCAGCAGGGCGCCGGTGACGCGCAGGCGGTCCAGGGCAACGATCACCAGGAAGCCGATAATTGCCAGTACCGGTGCAGGTTTGTGCAGGTCACCCATGGTGACGAAGGTAGCGGGGCTGGAAACCACGATGCCGGCGTTCTTCAGCGAGATCAGCGCCAGGAACAGGCCCACGCCGGCCGGGATGGCGATGCGCAGCGACGGCGGAATGGCGTTCATGATCTTCTCGCGAATGCGCAGCAGGCTGACGATCATGAAGCAGCAGCCGGAAATGAACACGGCGCCCAGTGCGGCTTGCCACGGGAAGCCCATGCCTTGCACTACGCCGTAAGCGAAATAGGCGTTCAGGCCCATGCCAGGCGCCAGGCCGATAGGGAAGTTGGCATACAGGCCCATGATCAGGGTGCCGACGGCGGCCGCGACACAGGTGGCCACGAAGACCGAGTCCTTGGGCATGCCGGCATCGCCGAGGATCGATGGGTTGACGAAGATGATGTACGCCATCGTCAGGAAGGTTGTAATGCCAGCCAGCACCTCGGTGCGCACGTTGGTGCCGTGCTCGCCGAGCTTGAAATAGTTGTCCAGGAATTGCATTTGGGTTGTCTCCGTTTAGTTTTTAGCGCCCGAAATCCCGCCTCTCCGGGCGGGCAAATATGGCGGCCCTGCGCTGCTTGTTTTAACAATATCGTTGAAGGTCTCCTTTTCGGCTTCTATGCCGGGGCATATTGGCTATCTCGAATTAGCTATAGTTGCGCAAAAAGCTCAGCAGGATGCGGGCCGACAGGTCTGCGTCATCGTCCGTCATGGTCTCCAGCGGGTTGTGGCTGATGCCGCCGTTGCCGCAGCGCGTGAACAGCATGGCGACGTCGGTGACGCGCGACATCAGCATGGCGTCGTGGCCGGCGCCGGAGGCGAGGTGGAAGGCAGGGATGCCGTGGCGCTCCACTGCGGCTGCCAACTGCTCCATCAGGCGCGGCGCGCAGGGGGCGCAATCGGCGGCAACGGTTTGTTCAATTTGCCAGGTGATGTGGCGCCTTTCGCACACTTTTTCGATGTGGGCGAGGATGTCGTCCACGGCAGCATCACGCGCTGCATTGTTGGCTGCGCGGATGTCGAGCGACAGGGTACAGGCACCCGGGATGACGTTGGTGGAACCGTTCGGCACCTGCAGCTGGCCGACGGTGCCCACCAGGGCAGAATCCTGGTCCTGTGCGCAGCGCTGTTCCACGTACAGGATGATTTCGGCGGCGGCGGCGGCGGCATCCTTGCGCATCGGCATGGGGGTGGTGCCGGCGTGGCTGGCGACGCCTTTCAGCTCCACCAGGTAGCGCTTGCTGCCGGCGATGGAGGTCACCACGCCGACCGGCAGGCCGCGCTCCAGCAATACCGGGCCTTGTTCGATATGGACTTCGACGAAGCCAAGCAGGTCGGATGGATCGCGGGCGATGTCGGCAATCGCGTTGACGTCATGATCGGCGTCGGTCAGCACGTCGCGCAGCAACTGCCCATCGCGGTCGCGCAAGTCCAGCAGTTTCGGATCGAACTGGCCGATGACGGCGCTGCTGCCGAGGAAGGTGCTCTTGAAGCGCACCCCTTCTTCTTCGGCGAAGCCGATCACCTCGAGGTGGAAGGGCAGGGTTTCGCCGGTTTCATGCAGGTGCTTGACGACGGCGATGGCGGTCAGGATGCCCTGGCGGCCGTCGTACTTGCCGCCGTTGCGCACCGTGTCGTAGTGCGAGCCAGTGAGAAGGGTGCGTGCCTGCGGATCGGTGGACAGGTAGCGGCCCACTACGTTGCCGACCGCGTCAATGTGGGCGTGCATGCCGGCCTCGCGCATCCACTTGGCCAGCTGGTTGGCGGTGCGGCGGTGCACAGGCGTCATGTAGGTGCAGGTGAGGCCTTGCTCGTCCTCGCTGATCGCGCCGATCTCTTCGGCCCATTCCATGATGTCGCGGCCCATGTGCGGCACATAGGACAGCAGGGCGTTCAGGCGCATCTCTGCAATGCGGTGGATCTGGCGCAGCGCCTCGCGCTGTTCGTCGTCGGCCTGGTTGCGCAGCCGGCGGCGAAAGGCGGCAATGATGGCCTGGCGCGACAGGCCTTTGCCGTCGCCGCCCTTGACCGCCAGGATGAAGGGGAAGCCGAATTTGCTGTTGTAGGCGGCGTTCAGCTCCTGCAGCACGGCGAATTCTTCCTTGGTGCAGAGGTTGAGGCCCGCCTTGGCCTGCTCACCGGTGGATTCAGGCGTCAATTCGCCGGCCACGGCGGCTTTGCCGGCAAGCTCCGGGTGGGCGCGGATCAGGCCCAACTGCTCGTCGTCGCTGGCATCCGTGACGACCGTTTGCAGGCCCAGTTTCAGCTCGTCGATGGTGCGGAACGGGCGCTGCGCGGCGGCGCGCTGCGGAATCCATGGGGAATGCTCGTACAGGCCGTGCAGGATCTCGGTAAAAGTCTCTGCGTCGCAGGTATTCAGTCGCTTCAGGCTCGTCATCGTGCTTCGGGCCGCCGCCTGGCGACGGCCCGCTCCAAGTAAGGTGTTCTGGGGAATGGCGAATTGATAATAGAGGCCCGGCGGGCAGGAGATATAACGCTGGGCCGATATCAGCTATCTGGGGCGGTTTTATTTCACCAGCAGGCGGGCGGCTGCGCTGACCTGGGCGCGCAGCCACTTGTGCTCGGTGGCGTGGTGGGCACGCTCGTGCCATAGCTGGTAGAAGCTCAGCGGCGGGAAATCCAGTGGCACCTTGTATGACTTCAGGCCGAGCAGGTTTTCGTAGAAATTGGCGAATTGTTTGCCACTCGTCAAAACCAAATCTGTTTGCTGCACGATGTAGGGCAGCATGCGAAAGTGTGCCGATTCCACAACAATATTGCGCTCCATATCGCGCTCTTCGAGGAAGGAATCGATGTTGCCGTGGTAGCCGGGCAGTATTTGCGCTGGGGCAACGTGGGGCAGGGTGAGGTACTCCTCGGGCGTCATGCCGTCTTTCGGCGTGCGGCGGGCGTAGGCGCTGTTGGCGCGCATCAGGCACACGATCGGGTCGTCGAACAGCTTGGAGATGTGCAGGTGCTGGGGCGGCTCGTCCCAGTTGCCGACCACCAGGTCCAGGTCGCCATCCGACAACAAGCGCACGTAATCGATGTCCGGTCCCAGCGAGTGGATCACCAGGCGGCTGCGCGGCGATTCGCGGCGCAGGCGGGCAATCACCTCGGTGAAGAACTGGGTGTTCATGTAGTCCGGCGCGGCGATATGGAAGGTGCGCGCTTCGTCCTGCGGCACAAACGCAGTCTTTGGGCTGAACAGGCTTTCGGTTTCGTCGAGGATGCGCTTGGCGGTCTTCAACAGGCTTTCGCCGTGTTGCGTCGGCACCATGCCGCGGCCGCCGCGCACCAGCAGCGGGTCGCCGGTCAGGTCGCGCAATTTGCGCAGCGAGCCGGAAATAGAGGGCTGCGGCTGGTTCAGTTTAAGCGCCACCCGCGATACGTTTTTCTCCACCAGCAGCAGGTACAGAATACGGATCAGGTGGATGTCTAAGTGTTCTGGCAATCTGGACATCATGGTCTCCGAATATTATTTATTTGGATTTATCCATGAGAGGTTCGCACCTTCCGGGGCACGAAACTATATCTCCAGGACTATGCGAGTTATATAGCAAATGGAAGGTCTCCCGCGCCAGCAACCGATATCGTTCCATCCACGCAGGTCGTAGCGGCGGCGATATAACGACCGTTTGGTTCACCTGAAGTGCCCGCCAGAGGCAGGTGAACGGACTGAATGGATAAAAATCATGGAGACTTTATTCGGCCCTTACGGGGTGGAATGGCTTAACTTGCTGGTTCGCTGGCTGCACCTGATCACAGGTATCGCCTGGATCGGCGCCTCGTTTTACTTCGTATGGCTTGACAACTCGATCCGTCCCCCCAAGCCTGGCAGTCCGCTTGCCAAGAAGGGCGTGATGGGCGAGCTGTGGGCCGTGCACGGCGGCGGCTTCTATAACCCCCAAAAATACCTGGTAGCGCCGGATGAACTGCCGGAAGACCTGCACTGGTTCAAATGGGAAGCCTACGCCACCTGGCTGAGCGGCTTCGCCATGCTGTTCATCGTCTACTACTTCAATGCTTCGGCGATGATGATCGATAAGAATGTGGCGGACCTGACCTCCCTGCAGGCAGTGGCCGTTGGCATAGGCACGCTGGCGGGAGGCTGGCTGGTGTACGACACCCTGTGCAAGACCGCGCTGGCTGAAAAGCCTGCCGTGCTGGGCACCGTGATGTTCGTGCTGATTGTCGGCGCGGCATATGTGCTGACCCATACCCTGAGCGGCCGCGCAGCCTACATCCACGTTGGCGCGATGATCGGCACCATGATGGTCGGTAACGTGCTGTTCGTGATCATTCCTGGCCAGCGCAAGCTGGTGGATGCGATGGCCAAGGGCGAGTCGCCTGATCCGATCTACGGCAAGCGCGCCAAGGTGCGTTCGGTCCACAACAACTACTTCACCTTGCCTGTGCTGCTGATCATGATCAGCAACCACTACGCCATGACCTACAGCCACGCATACAGCTGGCTGGTGCTGGCCGCCATCATGGCTGCTGGTGTGCTGATTCGCCACTTCTTCAACCTGCGCCATGCGGGCAAGGTTTCGCCTGCGTTCCCGATCGCGGGCGTGATCCTGCTGGCGGGCGTGGCTGTGGCGATCGCGCCGGCGCCGCGCAAGGCAGTTGCCGCGCCGGCGACCGTGGCCGCTGCGGTGGATGCCGATGGCCACGCCGCGCCAGCCGCCGCTGCCGCACCGGCCGCCCAGGCCAGCCTGTCCAGCGTTCAGCAAGTGGTGACGCAGCGCTGCGCCTCGTGCCACTCCGCGACCCCGACCCAGGCGGGTTTCGCATCAGCCCCGGGCGGCGTGATGCTCGATACCGAGGCCCAGGTTAAACAGCACGCCGCCAAGATTTACCAGCGCGCCGTGCAGAACAAGGATATGCCGCTGGCGAACATGACCCATATGACCGACGCCGAACGCCAGTTGATCGGTACCTGGTTCGAAACCAGCGCAAATTAAAGGAAGAGAAATGAGCAACGTAACTATCGACGGCTTCAACCTGACTGCCGAAGAAGTCCTGGCCGTGGCGCGCAACGGCGCCAAAGTCGAGCTGTCCGCCACTTCGCGCGCGGCGCTGAAGGAAAGCCGCGACTACATCGAATCCACCTGGATGCACGACGAAGCGCCGATGATGTACAGCTTCAATACCGGCGTTGGCCTGCTGAAAGATACGCGTATCAAGGTCGAACACATTGAACTGTTCCAGACGCAGTTGATCAAGGCCCATAGCGGCGGCATCGGCGAACCGTTTTCGGAAGAAGTGAGCCGCGCCACCATGCTGCTGCGCGCAAACGCCTTCGCCAGCAACTACTCGGCGCCGCGAGTGGAAGTAGTGGACCGCCTGCTGGCCTTCATCAACGCCGGCATCCATCCAGTCATGCCGCAGAAAGGGTCCGTAGGCGCATCCGGCGACCTGGCACCGCTGGCTTACCTGGCAGCAGCCATCGCCGGCTTCGATGAGGCGGAAGTGATGTACAAGGGCCAGCGCATGCCTGCTGCCGAAGCGATTACGCGCGCCGAAGTCGGCCCGGTAAAGTTCGATCTCAAGGCCAAGGATGCCTCGGCACTGATCAACGGCTGCACCGCCTCGCTGGCCGTAGCCGTGCTGGCGGCGAAGGACGCGCGCGACCTGCTGACTGATGCCTGCCTGTCGCTGGGCCTGACGCTGGAGGCCATGCGTGCGGAAATGTCGGCTTTCGACCCGCGCATCCAGCAGGCGCGCCCGCATCCCGGGCAGATCAAGACTGCATCGGTCGTGCGCAAGCTGCTGAAGGGGTCCACCCGCACCACGCATGAGGCACGTGCCGTCCAGTTTCCCGACGAACTGCGACGCACCGACATTCCCTACACCCCGCGTATCCAGGACGTGTACTCATTGCGCTGTACGCCGCAAGTCTACGGTCCCGTGTTCGATGCGCTGGACTACATTGACACCATTGTAAAGAACGAGATCAATTCGGCCACCGATAATCCTCTGATTTTCGGCAAGGATGGCGGCGGCTTCGAGATCATCTCGGGCGGTAATTTCCACGGCCAGTACCTGGCGCAGGCAATGGATTTGCTGGCCATGGCGGTCACGGACCTGGGCAGCATCTGTGAGCGCCGCGTGGCGCGCCTGATTGATCCAACTCTGTCTTGGGGCCTGCCGCGCAACCTGATGTCGGGCCTGCGCGGCGTGAACACCGGCTATCCGGTGGTGCAATGCTCGCTCAGCTCCCTGGTGATGGAGAACCGCACGTTGTCGATGCCGGGCAGCGTGGATTCCATCCCATCCAAGGCCAACAGCGAAGACCACATCTCCAACTCCACCTGGTGCGCACGCAAGGCCCACACCGTGGTGCAGAACACGCAATACATCGTGGGCGTGGAAATGCTGCTGGCCGCACAGGCGCTGACCATGACCGAGAACCTGCTGCCAGGCTTCAAGCTGGGCGAGGGCACGCAAGCGGCTTATGACGAGATCCGCAAGCAGATCCCGGCTTGCCTGGATGGTGACCGCTGGTTCCACAACGATATCCAGGTGGCGCACAGCTTTGTGACCAGTGGCTCGGTACGTGAGGCAGTGAGTGCAAGGGTCGGTGAATTCATTTAAACCTCGCTGACTTAAAAAATGAAGATGGCCCGCGAGGGCCATTTTCATTGGAGCCGACCTGGCTTGTTTTCAAAATTGCAAGATGGTAAGCTGCGAAAAGTTCCGGAGCGAGTCAAGAAATGAACAGGTCCTTTTCGTTGGCATCGGCAATCACCGCAGTGACCATATATGCGTCCGCGACGACTCATTGTTCTGCGGCGCTTCCCCTGTGCGGAAGCATTTCGACTGATGCGAAAAAGGTATCACTCGCCTCCATGGATATCAAAACGCAGGTCTATTTTACGCACCGTGAAGGGTCGCTCTTCAAATCAGACTTGGCAAACCAGAGTAGCAAGCGCCTGGCTGAACATGAATTTGCGAACGGCGTGAACATGACGCAATCTCCGGATGGCCGCTGGCTAAGCTATCTGGGAGTGCGTGCTGGGGGAACGAGAATGCAGTATTGGCTGCTTGACCGGCATGCCAATTCCAACCGCCTCGTCTACGAACAGCCCTCGCTGGGAGCGTCTTCCCCCTCATTCTCACCGGACAGCAAGTACCTCGTCATCGGGGTATCTGCTGGCCTCTTCCTTTTCGATACAGCGACACTGAAGCGGACGAAATTGACGCTGCCGGTTTCCATTCCGGTAAAAGAAATAATGACATTGACCAGATGGTCAAAAGACAGCACCGAGTTGCTGATTCTGGTGCGCAGCAACCTTCATAATGGACATGAAGTCCCGTTTGAGTTCCTCTCTTATCGGCCGGCGTCGAACTCGTTCGAGAAACTCGCCGCCAAGTACGAATCGAACAGCGGACATTCGTTCATACGAAACGGTCGGGAGATTCCCTCTTTCGAGGATCTGATCCCGCGCTCATCTTATGCACCCAAAGCGGAAAGTTCTCGAGGTGGGACATGGCACGCGTTTGTCGAAAACAAAGCTGATTCAGAACCGCATGTGCTCAAACTTCGGAACCGCAATGGCAAGATCAAGACAGTCGCCAGCATACTGGGTGCCAGCTGTGGACGGATGCTCATCTCCGGCTGGCTTGATGAAGACCATCTCGTTATCAGGCACGGTTTCAATGAATTCCTCGTAATTGAAGCGAGCAGCGGCGATATCGCGGAGCTTCCCGAGGAGTTGAAAGCCTCCGAGAAATTTACCTGGTAACTTGAGTTTCGCCCTGATCCGGTGGCGCAGGACATTGCCACTTTCGGTATCGTTTTCTATTGTACGCGCCGGTATCCAGCATTTCCATAGAATTACATTTTTCATAATTTATTGAGAGTTTGTATGATTCGGAAAATGCTTAAAATCACAGCTTCCACCGTTGTGTTGATCTCAATGTCCAATGCTTGCGCACAGGAAGATGCGGTCGGCGAGGTTGAGGTGACCGATACGCTGATCAGCATCAGCGGCAGTGGCCATCAGCGTACGTTTGCTTGCGATGGACGGAAACTCGAGGTCGTCGGTACGGGGCATGTCGTGACCACCACTGGGGTGTGCAGCGAGGTTGAGATCCTGGGCGTCGGCAACGTTGTCAATACCGAGGTGAAGCCCAAAGGGCGTCTCAGCATCACTGGTACAGATCACACAGTCCGTTGGAAATCCGAAGGCAAGATTGCGCAAAGCGTCACCGGGACCGGGCACCGGATCAGCCGCGTCAAATAGCCGGGATTCCCTGCCGCCCGGCCGTCGTTCATGCGATCCTTCGCGTTCCTGCCGCCAAGGCCAGGTTGGCTGCCAAATGGTTATGACGTTCGATCACCAATGGCAGGTCGATCGTCTGCAAGATCCCGTTTTTCACTACGAGCTTTCCGTTGATGATGCTGTAATTAACATTTGCCGGGGTGCAGAAAACGAGTGCCGCTACCGGGTCGTGCAGGGCGCCGGCAAAGCTTGGCTGGTTCAGCTTGAACATGACGATATCTGCGGACATGCCGGGCTTGAGGGCGCCGATATCGTCGCGGTTCAGGACTTTGGCGCCGCCCAGAGTCGCCAGCTCCAGCGCCTGGCGGGCAGTCATCGCGTCCGGGCCAAAGCCGACCCGTTGCAGCAGCATGGCCTGGCGCACTTCCCCCAGCATATGGGCGCCGTCGTTTGATGCGGAGCCATCGACGCCCAGGCCAACCGGCACACCGGCATCGACCATTTTGCGGATCGGGGCGATGCCTGAGGCCAGGCGCATGTTGGAGCATGGGCAGTGCGCGACGCCTGTGCCTGTTTTTGCGAACATGTAGACGCCTTCGTCATCAAGCTGCACGCAGTGCGCGTGCCAGACGTCATGGCCTACCCAGCCGCAGTCTTCGGCGTATTCGGCCGGAGTCATGTTGAACTTCTCGCGGCTGTACGCAATGTCATTGACGTTTTCTGCCAGGTGGGTGTGCATTGATACGCCGTGGCTGCGTGCAAGTGCAGCGGCCTCCTTCATCAGGTCGCGCGAGACCGAGAACGGTGAGCAGGGCGCCACGACGATGCGCTGCATGGCGTGGCGCGCGGCGTCATGGTAGGTCTCGATCAGGCGTTGCGTGTCGCGCAGGATCGCTCTTTCATCCTCGACTACACTGTCGGGCGGCAGGCCGCCTTTTGACTGGCCCACGCTCATTGAGCCGCGCGCGGCGTGGAAGCGCATGCCGATTTTTGCGGCGGCTTCGATGCTGTCGTCCAGCCTGCAGTCGTTCGGGTAGATATACAGGTGGTCGCTGCTGGTGGTGCAGCCGGACAGGATCAACTCCGACATGGCGGTCAGCGTCGACACATGCACCATTTCGCTATCCAGGTTGGCCCAGATCGGGTACAGGTTGGTCAGCCAGTCAAACAGCTCGCCGTTCTGCGCCGCAGGGATGGCGCGCGTCAGGCTTTGGTACATGTGGTGGTGGGTGTTGACCAGGCCTGGAATCACTACGTGGCCGGAGGCGTCAATGATTTCGTCTGCCGCTTGCGGTAGTTCGGAAGTTGGGCCTACCTGTTCGATCACGTTGCCGCGTACGTAGATTGCGCCGTTGTCGATTTCGCGGCGTTGTTCGTCCATGGTGACAACTACGCGCGCATTCTTGATCAGGAGAGTTTTGCTCATTCAATTTTTCTCGAAATGATTAAACACTGCGGAAACAATGCGCGGGGCAATGCGGAAACAATGTCAGGGAACGGTCCGGTCCCGTCACGTGCCGGTGCAGGACCGCGGGAGTTTAGCCGACTTTGGGAATCAGCATCGGCTGCGGTACGTCATCTTCTTCATCCTCGTCATGTTCAGCTACCGGTCGGTCCGGCAGCACCAGGTTCAGCACGACGGCCACGATGGCGGCGGTCGAGATGCCAGAGCCGAAAATTTCGTGCACGAAGGCAGGCAGCTTGGACAACAGTTCGGGCCGGACCGATACCGCCAGGCCGCAGCCAACCGAAACTGCGATGAGCAGTCCGGTGCGCTTGTCATGTTCCACGTTGGACAGCATCTGGACGCCGGCCGCAATAATCATTGCAAACATCATCAGGCCGGCGCCGCCCAACACCGGCTGCGGGATGGTCACGACGACTGCGCCGAGCACAGGGAACAAGCCGGCCGCCGCCAGGAACACGCCGGTCAACGCCACCACATAGCGGCTGGCAACGCCGGTCAGCGAGATGACCCCGACGTTCTGTGCGAAGGTCGAAACCGGTGGAGCGCCCAGCACGGACACGAAGGCCGAACCCAGACCGTCGCACAGCACGCCGCGGCACAGCAGCTTGCCCTTCATCTTGGTATTGGTCGCTGAGCCTAGCGCCATGAAGGTGCCCGTGGTTTCGACGATGGTCACGACGTAAGCCAGTGCCATTGCCAGGATGCCGCTCAGCGGAAAGCTCATGCCGAAGTACAGCGGCTGGGGAACCGCGAACACCGCGGCTTTCTGGACGGCCGAAAAATCCACCAGCCCGAGGCCCAGGCAAACGCAATAGCCGATCACGATGCCAATCACCACCGCGGCTGCGGAAACGATGCCTTTGCCGAATTGCACAAGGGCGATCACGGTCGCCAGCACGAACAGGGCAATGCCGAGGTTGGTCGGATCGCCGTAGTTCGCCCCCGCGTTCTTGCCGCCGGCGGCCCAGTCCACTGCGACAGGAACGAGCGACAGGCCGATCATGGTGACGACGACTGCTGTCACCTGGTGCGGGAACAGCTTGCGGATCTGCGGCATGAAGAAGCTGCCGAGGATCATGATCGCGGAGCCTGCGAGCGAGGAGCCTAGTATGCCAGGCACGCCGTGCTCCAGGCCCACGCTGATGGCGGCGCCGACGAAGGCGAAACTCGTGCCCATCACGCAGGGCAGGCGGATGCCGACCCGGCCTACACCGATGCACTGGATGGTGGTGACGATGCCGGAGCCGAGGAGGGCGGCGTTGACCAGGGCAACTATCTGGTCGGCGGGAAGTTTCAGGACTGCGCCGACCACCAGCGGGACGGCGATGATGCCGCCCAGGGCTGCCAGCATGTGCTGGGCGGCGAGGAGGGCAGTTGTGATTGGCGGTGGACGGTCGTCCACCTGGTATAGCAGGTTGTTCATGGTGTCTCCGTTATAGGATTTTTGTCTGAACTACTTTTTCCGGTGCTATCCGGCATGCCGCTGCGGGTCAGCTTAGGGGACGGCTGGAAGGCCAAGCCGTGCCCTTGAATCAATCAGAAATGGTACTCCGCGCGGATCATCGGGGTTTTTGCCGTGCTGCCGGGGATATTATGCGGATTCCCGAACTTGTTGCGCCAGTATTGGTATTCCAGGCCGACTTTGAAGCTGTTTGGCTTGGCGCCCACATGGCCGCTCAGGTCATACATCACCTGCGCGTCGATGTTCACCTCTGGAGAAGTCTGGCCGCCGAATTCGTCCTTGCCCTTGTTGCCGATCCAGTTGCCATAGCCTTCAAAGCTGAAGCCCGATCCGAGAGGAATGCCCCAGGCGGCGTTCAGCATGGCGTGCGTGTCGTATTTGTAGCGCTTGGCGACGCCCAGCGGCTGGTTGCTCTCCCACATGCCGAGCAGGCTCACATTCAGGAAGCCCGGCACGTCCAGCATCAGGGTTGGGCCGGCCACGATCATGCGCTTGCGCGAGTTGTAGCTGTCGTCGTTCTTGGTGTTCCAATCGAAGCCCGCGGTAATGCCTACGCCACGTACCGGACCGAATTTGAGGTCCTTGCCGCTTACTTTGCCCAGGTCCAGGGTGTGGCGGTACAACAGGTAGGCTTCGTGGGCGTTGTTGTCTTTGCCGTCGGAACGCAGGAAATCCAGGTTCATGTAGTTGCCGCCGTATTTGTAGCCGTCGACATAGGTCCAGTTCAGGATCTGCTTGTTGATGTCGTTCGGGTTGTACGGTTCTGCGAATTTGCTGCCGTAGCGGTAGCCAATCGAGGTGTCGCTCCAGTCGGCGGCGCTGGCTTGCTGCGCGCCCATCGCCAAGGCCAGGACAGCGATGGTGCCTGCTGCCGCTACGCGTAATGCTTGCTGCATGGTGTCTCCTGTATTTTTTGATATGGAGACCCGATTATGTCCGTGCACGTCATGGTTGATATTCACCACCGTGTATATATCGCAATGGCCCGACGTATATGATTTTCTTCATTCACAAGAGGAGACCATATGGGCAAACTGAGTACACACGTCCTGGATATCACGCAGGGCAAGCCTGGCGCGGGCGTAAAAGTGAAGCTTTTCCGCGTTGAGGGGAACACCAAAGTGTTGTTGAAGACCGACACCACCAACCAGGACGGTCGCTGCGAAACGCCTTTGCTGACTGGCGGCGAGGTCGTGACGGGAAAATACGAGCTGGTTTTTGCGGCCGGAGACTATTTTGCGGCGCAAGGCGTGGCATTGCCGGAGCCGCGCTTCGTCGACGAGGTGGTCATCGCCTTCGGCATTGCGGACGCCGATACGAACTATCACGTGCCGATCGTGGTGTCGCCTTGGGCATATTCGACGTACCGCGGCAGCTAGGAAAGCGCGATGACTACTTTGAAAGCTTTCCGCGCCAGCGTCCTGCATTTCACGGCCGATCCTGCCTTCCATGCCGATGCGCACGCCTGGCACGAGGACGGACTGCTGGTGATTAACGACGGCCGCGTGCAGGCGGCCGGCGACTACTCGCGGCTGAAAGACACGCTGCCGCCCGATACCCAGGTGCGCGACTACCGCGGCAAGATCATCATGCCGGGTTTTATCGACACCCATATCCACTACCCGCAGATGGACATGATCGCGTCGCCGGCGCCGGGGCTCTTGCCTTGGCTGGATACCTACACCTTTCCCACGGAGCGCCAGTTCAAGGATCCGGCGCACGCGGGCGAGGTGGCCGACTTCTTCGTCAAGGAATTGCTTCGTTGCGGCACCACTACAGCCATGGTGTATTGCACGGTGCATCCGGAATCGGTCGACGCGTTCTTTGGCGCGGCTGAAGCTCGCAACCTGCGCATGGCTGCCGGCAAGGTGATGATGGACCGCCATTGTCCGGACTTCCTGAAGGATACGGCAGAAACCGGTGCGCGCGAAAGCGAGGAACTGATTCATCGCTGGCATAACAAGGGCCGCAATATGTACGCCCTCACGCCACGCTTTGCGCCGACTTCCACCGAAGCACAGATGCATATGTGCGGCGAGCTGGCGCGCGCCTATCCTGACACTTACGTGCAGACGCACGTGGCGGAAAATACCGACGAAGTGGCGTGGGTCAAGTCGCTGTTCCCGGATGCGCGCAGTTACCTGGACGTGTACGACAAATACGGCCTGCTGCGCCCGCGCTCGATGTACGCGCATTGCATTTGGCTGGACAACGAGGATCGTGCCCGCATGGCCGCTACTGGCGCCGCCGTTTCGATGTGCGCCACGTCCAACTTGTTCCTGGGCAGCGGCTTGTTCGACTTCGCAGCGGCTGACAAGCAGAATGTAGCGTTGTCTCTGGCGACCGACGTTGGTGGCGGGACTTCGTTCTCGATGCTGCAGACCATGAACGAAACCTATAAGGTCGCGCGCATGGGCGGGACTTTTTTGCCGGCGCTGCGTATGTTCTACATGGCGACCCTTGGCGGTGCGCGCAGCATGCAGCTTGAAGGTACGGTGGGTAATTTCGTTGCCGGTGCCGAGGCCGACTTCATTGTGGTCGATCCGAAGGCCACGCCGTTGCTGGAGCGCCGCTCCACGCGCTGCGACAGCCTGGAGGAATTGCTGTTTGCGCTGGCGTTGCTCGGGGATGATCGGGCGATTGCGGCAACTTACGCAGCTGGTGCGCAAGTCCATCAGCGCGGCGAGTAAAACCGGTAGGGCAGGGTCAGACCCAAGGGGCTGACCCGCTTTGCAGACGCCACAAATAAAAAGACGCCGGTTGGAGGACCGGCGTTAAAAGAGAAAGTCTGTACGTTGCTGTTTATTGCGGCCAAATCTCCGCCAGTCGCAGGAGGTTGGTGCTACCGGGTTGGCCGAATGGGGTGCCGGCAGCGATGGCGATCTGGTCGCCTGCCTTTACGAATCCTTCCCGCAGCGCGGTGCGGCATGCGGCTGCAACCATTTCATCGACGCTGTTCACGTCCTGGCTCACGGTGCTGTGCACGCCCCAGGCGAGTGCCAGGCGGCGCGCGGTTTCCGGCTTGGGTGTGATGCTGACTATCGGCGCCATCGGGCGTTCGCGCGCGGTGCGCAGGCTGCTGTGACCCGAAGTGGTGTAGGCCACCATGGCTTTCGCGCCCATGATCCGCGCGGCGTCGCGCATTGAGGCGCTGATGGCGTCACCTTTGTTTGGTAGTGGCGCCTGGTGCTGGGCCTCGATCACGGCGGGATACAGCGGGTCGCGCTCGACCTCGGAGATGATGCGGTCCATGATCGATACTGCCTGCACAGGGTATGCGCCGCTGGCCGATTCGGCGGATAGCATTACGGCATCGGCGCCTTCATACACGGCGTTGGCCACGTCCGAGGCTTCGGCGCGGGTCGGCACCGGCGCGCTGACCATGGATTCCAGCATCTGGGTGGCGACGACGACCGGCTTGCCGTGCTTGCGGCACAGGCGCACGATGCGTTTCTGTACACCCGGCACGCGCTCTGGGGGCAGCTCGACGCCGAGGTCGCCTCGCGCCACCATGATCGCATCCGACACGCTGACAATTTCTTCCAGCCGGTCCAGGGCGGCAGGCTTTTCCAGCTTGGACAGCACGCCGGCGCGCCCTTGAACCATCTCCTTGGCCTGCACCACATCTTCCGGCAGCTGGACGAAGGACAGGGCGATCCAGTCCACGCCCAGCCCCAGTGCGAATTCGAGGTCGGCTTTATCCTTGGCGGTCAGCGCCGGGATCGGCAGCACGGCATCCGGTACGTTCACGCCTTTGCGGTCGGAAAGTACACCGCCCGTTACTATGCGGGTGCGTATGGTGTCGGTGTCGCTGGCCAAGACTTCGAGGCGGATGCGGCCATCGTCCAGCAGCAGGGATTGGCCAGCGCTGACGGCTTCGAAAAGCTCGGGGTGCGGCAGGCGAACGCGCGATGCGCTGCCCGGAGCGGGCGCCTGGTCCAGCTGGAATTCGGCGCCGGCGTTCAGCGTGACCTTGCCCCCTTCGAACTGGCCAATGCGCAGCTTAGGCCCTTGCAGGTCGGCCAGGATGGCGATCGGTCGGCCCAGTTCTTTTTCGATTGTACGCACGATGCCGTGGCGGACTTGGTGGTCGGCGTGGCTGCCGTGGCTGAAATTGAAGCGGAAGACGTCGGCGCCCGCCTCGAACAGCGCCTTGATGGTGGCGTATTCGCTGCTTGCGGGGCCGAGGGTTGCTACGATTTTTGCTTTGCGTTCGCGACGCATATGGGTGTCTCTCTCTATTCTCGGTAAATCAAAGAATCAGGATGGCGCGGAAGTCGTTCACGTTGGTGCGTGTCGGTCCGCTGACCACCAGGTCGTCCAGCGCGCTGAAGAAGCTGTAGGCGTCGTTGTTGGCCAGAAGGTGCTTGCCGCTCACGCCTTTCGCCTCGGCGCGGGCCAGCGAATCCGGGGCGTAGACAGCGCCGGCATTGTCTTCCGAGCCGTCGATGCCGTCGGTGTCGCAGGCAATCGCATGCACGCCTTTGGCGCCTTCCATGGCCAGCGCGAAGCTGAGCAGGAATTCCACGTTGCGGCCGCCGCGTCCGTTGCCGCGCACTGTGACGGTGGTCTCGCCACCGGACAGGATGACGCATGGGCGCTGAAATGGTTGGCTGCGCGCCACCACCTGGCGAGCCATCGCCGCGTGCATCAGGCCTATGTCGCGTGCTTCGCCTTCGATCCCGTCTGACAGGATGTACGGCGTGAGGCCGGCTTCGCGCGCCTTCGCGGCAGCGGCTTCCAGCGCATGCTGGGCGGTTGCGATGACGTGGTGGCTGTGGCCTTCGAAGCGAGCGTCGCCGGGCTTTGGTGTTTCGCTGGCATCCGATTGCAGGTGTACCAGCACGCTTTTCGGGATCTCGATCCGGTACTTGCACAGGATGGCCAGTGCTTCGGAACTGCTGGTGGCATCCGGCAGGGTTGGCCCACTGGCGATCACGCGCGGATCATCGCCCGGCACGTCTGAGATCAGCAGCGTGACAACGCGGGCCTTGCCGCAGGCCAGCGCCAGGCGGCCGCCCTTGATGGCGGAAAGGTGCTTGCGCACGCAATTCATCTCACCGATGGTGGCGCCGCTCTTCAGCAGCGCCTTGTTCAGGGCCTGCTTTTCGGCCAGCGAAATACCTTCCGCCGGCAATGCAAGAAGGGCCGATCCGCCGCCGGAGATCAGGCACAGTACCAGGTCGTTTTCGGACAGGCCCTGCACCATCTCCAGCATGCGCGCCGCGGCCTTCTGGCCCGCATCGTCGGGCACGGGATGCGAAGCTTCGACCACTTCGATCTGCCGCGTCTCGGCGCCGTGGCCGTAACGGGTCACCACCAGCCCCGACAAGGGACCTTGCCAATGCTGCTCCACGGCTTGCGCCATGGCAGCGGCACCTTTGCCTGCGCCGATCACCAGTGTCCGGCCGTTCGCAGGGGGCTGCGGCAGGTAATCCCGCACCAGGTTGCGCGGATGGACTGCGCCAATGGCGGCGTTATACAGGTCGAGCAGGAGCTCGCGTGGGGCTGGGATGGACGTCATATCAAGCCTGCGCGATGCGGTGGTTGGACATCAGTTCAATTGCCTGGCACAGCGCGGAGTGGTCGAGGCCGGACAAGCCGTTGGCGGCGCAGGCGTTCATCAGTTCCTGCGTGGCCGAGGTGTTTGGCAACGACACGCCCAGCGCCTTGGCGCCCTGCAGGGCCAGGTTCAGGTCCTTCTGGTGCAGGGCAATGCGGAAGCCCGGGTTGAAGGTGCGCTTCACCATGCGCTCGCCATGCACCTCCAGGATGCGCGAGGATGCGAAGCCGCCCATCAGCGCTTCACGCACCTTCGCTGGATCGGCACCGGCCTTGGATGCGAACAGAAGCGCTTCGGCCACGGCCTGGATGTTCAGCGCCACGATGATCTGGTTGGCCACCTTGGTGGTCTGGCCGTCGCCGTTGCCGCCGATTAAGGTGATGTTCTTGCCCATCAGTTCGAACAGCGGCTTGACGGTGTCGAAGGCTTCCTGCGGTCCGCCGACCATGATGGTCAGCGAAGCCGCCTTGGCGCCCACTTCGCCGCCGGACACCGGAGCGTCCAGGTAGGCGCAGCTCTTTTTGTTGATCTTCTTGGCGAATTCCTTGGTGGCGATCGGCGAGATGGAACTCATGTCGACCACGATCTTGCCGGCGGAAAGGCCGGCTGCGATGCCGTCTTCCGAGAACAGGACTTCTTCCACCTGCGGGGTGTCGGGCACCATCAGGAAGATGATGTCGGCGCGCTTGGCAACTTCCATCGCGGAGGTGCAGACGGTGGCGCCGCCTTCGACCAGGTTGGCCGGCGGGTTCTTCACATCGTGCAGGTACAGTTTGTGGCCTGCCGCTTGCAGGTGACCGGCCATTGGGCCGCCCATGATGCCGAGACCGATGAATCCGAGTTTTTGCATTTTGCTTTCTCCTTTGGTTTACGCGGCCAGTTCAGCGCGCCAGCCGAGGCCCGCTTCCGTGCCCGCTTTTGGTTTGTATTCGCAGCCCACCCAGCCGTCGTAGCCGATTTCGTCCAGGAAGTTGAGCAGGTAGCGGTAATTGATTTCGCCGGTGCCCGGTTCGAAGCGGCCCGGATTGTCGGCCAGCTGGACATGCCTGATCACCGACAGGTGGTTCTTGATCGTGTTGGCCAGTTCGCCTTCCATGCGCTGCATGTGGTAGATGTCGTACTGCAGGAACAGGTTGTCCGAGCCGACCGATTCAATCAGGTCCAGGCCCTGGCGCGTTCCCGACAGGAAGAAGCCAGGAATATCGAAGGTGTTGATCGGTTCGATCAGCAGCGGAATGCCGGCCTTCTTCAACGCGGCAGCCGCGAACTTCAGGTTGCTCACCAGGACGGCACGGGCATCGGCATCGGCCACGCCTTGCGGCTTGATGCCGACCAGGCAATTGATGCGCTGGGTGCCCAGCACGCTGGCGTAGGCGAGGGCGGTTTCCACGCCCTGCTCGAATTCGCCGATGCGGTTCGGGTGGCAGGCGATGCCGCGCTCACCGCCGGCCCAGTTGCCGGCCGGGAGATTGTGCAGCACCATTTCCAGCTTGTGCTCTTCCAGTTGCTCGTGCACTTGCTGCGGTTCGAATTCATACGGAAACAGGAATTCCACGCCCGTGAAGCCGTTGCGCGCGGCGGCGCCGAAGCGTTCCAGGAAAGGCTGCTCGTTGAACAGCATGGTCAGGTTGGCAGCGAATTTAGGCATTTGCTTTCCTCTTATGCAGCGTCGATGATGTCGTTGAATTCATTGATGGCGTTGATCTCGGTGCCCATCGCGATATTGGTCACGCGCTCAAGGATCACTTCCACCACCACCGGCACGCTGTACTTGGCCATCAGCTCGCGGGCTTGTTCGAAGGCAGGGATGATGTCGTCCGGCTTGTGCACGCGGATCGCCTTGCAGCCCAGGCCTTCCACCACGGCCACGTGGTCGACGCCATAGCCGTTCAGTTCCGGTGCGTTCACGTTCTCGAAGGACAGCTGCACGCAGAAGTCCATGTCGAAGCCGCGCTGCGACTGGCGGATCAGGCCCAGGTACGAGTTATTCACCAGCACGTGGATGTAAGGCAGCTTGAACTGCGCGCCCACTGCCAGCTCTTCGATCAGGAACTGGAAGTCGTAGTCGCCCGAAATCGCCACGATGTCGGTGCTCGGATCGGCGGCGCGCACGCCCAGCGCGGCAGGAATGGTCCAGCCGAGCGGGCCAGCCTGGCCGCAGTTGATCCAGTTGCGCGGCTGGTAGACGTGTAGGAATTGCGCTGCAGCGATCTGCGACAGGCCGATGGCCGAGACATAGCGCGTATTGCGGCCGAAGTACTTGTTCATCTCCTCGTACACGCGCAGCGGCTTGACCGGCACGTTGTCGTAGTCGGTACGGCGCAGCATGGTGCGCTTGCGGTGCTGGCACTGGGCCACCCAGCCGGTGCGGTCGCGTAGCTTGCCGGCGGCCTTCCATTCCTTGGCTACTTCGACGAACAGTTCCAGCGCGTAGCCGGCGTCGGACACAATGCCCAGGTCAGGGCCAAAGACGCGGCCGATCTGGGTTGGCTCGATATCCACGTGCACGAAGGTGCGGCCTTCGGTGAACACGTCGACCGAGCCGGTGTGGCGGTTCGCCCAGCGGTTGCCGATACCGATGATGAAGTCGGATGCCAGCACGGTGGCGTTGCCGTAGCGGTGGCTGGTCTGCAGGCCGGCCATGCCCGCCATCAGCGGGTGGTCGTCGGGGATGGTGCCCCAGCCCATCAGGGTGGGGATCACCGGCACGTTGACGATTTCCGCGAACTCCTGCAACAGGGCGGACGCATTGGCGTTGATGATGCCGCCGCCGGCGGTGATCAGCGGGTGCTCGGCCTCGTTCATCATTTGCAGCGCTTTCTCGACCTGGGCGCGCGAGGCGCGCGGCTTGAAGGCGTCCAGCGGGGTGTAGGTCCCGGGATCGAACTCGATCTGCGCCATCATCACGTCGAACGGCAGGTCGATCAGCACCGGGCCCGGACGGCCGGAGCGCATCAGGTGGAAGGCTTGCTGGAACACGCGCGGCACCTGGGCCGGCTCCAGCACCGTGGTCGCCATCTTGGTGACCGGCTTGGCGATGGACGAGATGTCGACGGCCTGGAAGTCTTCCTTGTGCAGGCGGGCGCGCGGCGCCTGGCCGGTAATGCACAGGATAGGGATCGAGTCCGCTTGCGCCGAATACAGGCCGGTGATCATGTCGGTGCCCGCAGGACCGGAGGTGCCGATGCAGACGCCGATATTGCCGGGGGCAGCGCGGGTGTAGCCTTCTGCCATATGGGATGCGCCTTCGACGTGGCGCCCCAGGATGTGCTTGATCGTGCCGTTCTTTTTCAGTGCAGCGTACAGCGGATTGATGGCGGCGCCCGGTACGCCGAATGCGACCGAGATGCCTTCCTTCTGCAGTACGTGGACAGCCGCTTCGGCCGCCGTCATTTTTGCCATGGTGATCTCCTGATATGCATGCAAAGTCTGTTGTTGATGTTTTGTATGCTATAGGCGATGAGTTCCCCTGATAAGACGACAAAAAATCGTTTCATTCGATACTCTGAGTATGGAATAATCAAAACCATGGACAAACTGAAGCAAATCGAGGCCTTCGTGGCCGTGGTCGAGAAGGGCAGCCTGGCGCGTGCCGCGCTGGAACAGAACATCACGCCGGTGATGCTGGGGCGCCGGATCGATGCGCTGGAAAAGCGTTTGGGCGTCAAACTGATGCACCGCACCACGCGCCACCTTACCCTGACGGAGCAGGGCAATGTCTTCCTTGAGGATTGCCGCAAGCTTCTCTCGGGCCTGGATATCGCCGAGCGCAATATTTCGGAAGGCCGGCACAAGGCGACGGGCCACCTGATTGTGTCCGCACCGGCCTCATTTGGGCGCCAGCATGTTGCACCGCACGCGCCGGCCTTTTTGGCTGCCAATCCCGACGTGCAGATCTCGTTCAACCTGACCGACCAGGTCATCGACCTGGTGCGCGAGGGCTATGACCTGGGCATCCGCATCGGTGGCGTCATCGACCCCAGTTTCGTGGCAGTGCGGCTGGCGAAGAACCGCCGTGTTGTATGCGGCACACCGGACTACTTCGCCCGCAATGGCATTCCGCGCACCTTGGACGACCTGGCGCTGCACAACTGCCTGGCATTCAACCTGCAGGGCGGCCAGCAGCGCGGCTGGTATTTCCAGCAGGGTGGCAAGCCCGTCACGGTCAGGGTGCAGGGGAATCTGGACTGCAACGACGGCGAACTGCTGCACCGCTGGGCGTGCGAAAGCCTGGGGCTGGCGTGGCGATCAACGTGGGAGATCCAGGCCCAGCTTGCCGAGGGCAGCCTGATTACAGTGCTGGACGATTTTGCGCTGCCCGATTACGACATCATGGCCGTCTACCTGCAGCAAAGGCATCTGCCGGCGAAGATACGCTTCTTCATCGACGAGTTGAAGGAAGTCTATTCCCAGCCGGGCTACTGGACTAGGCCGACAGCGCTTGTTCCGGCAAACGCGGTTGCGACAGGAACACGGCCACTTCCGCCATCGCCTTGAACAGCGAGGCGGTCAGCAGCGCCACCTGCGTGCGCGAAGGATCGTTTTCGAGGTGGTTGACCGGCGTCAGTTCACGCATCAGGCGCGCGCGCACGATCTGCAGGCCGCATTGGCCGATGATGGTGGCGATGCGCGGCAACAGCTCGCGCATCTGCTGCATGGCTTCATTGCTGGCGGCGCCGATCTCCAGCACGACGCCAAGTTCGGAGGGCTCCATCTGCACGACAACCTTGCCGATGTCGGGCAAGTTCATTTCCAGCCGCAGCGCCACGCGCGGCCGGCGGCGGCGCTGTTCCGGCGGCCCTTCGTCCTGGCCCGGATCGCGCGCCACGACGCGCAGCGTCAGTTTCTCGGCGCCCCAGGCGTAGACCGCGAAACGCCAGGCATCCAGTTCGGACACCAGGCCAGGGTGCGGGCGCCCGTCGCGCAGCACAGGCGGCGGCGGGTCGGCCATGAACAGGCTGGAGGGCACATGGCGGCCTTCGTTTTGCTGCTGCAACGCGGCGCGCTGTTCGCTATAGGTGCGCACCATGACTTGCCACGACGCGGCCAGCAAGGAGGTATCGGGGGTGTGCCAGACCATCTGGCGCAAGGGGAACAACTGGTTGGGCTGCATCGACAACGCTTCCTGCGAGAGCAGGGCGCCGATGGTGGCGCCGGCGGCAGCGGTGCTGCGGACCAGCTGGCCATGCTGCGCACCTTCCATCGCCTCGATCAGCGCACCGACGGAAGCGGGCAAGCCGCCCTGCAGCGCGAACTCGGGCGTGTCGCCCGGTGGCTGGGCAACCGGCGGAATCGGCTGGGCATTGACCTGGCCGGGATTTTCCCGGACCTGGCGGTCGTGGATGCTCAGGCTTGGATTGGAAGGAGTGACGCGATCGATTGCCATACAAACTGATAGTAATACGGCGATATAAAAAAAGCCAACCGCGTACGGTTGGCTTTTTCAGGCCACCTGCGGAATTACTGCAGCAGGGACAGGACCAGGGAGGACTGGCTGTTCGACTGTTTCAGCATGGCGGTGCCAGCTTGCAGCAGCATCTGCGAGGAGGTCATCTTCGCGGATTCGGAAGCGAAGTCAACGTCCATGATGCGGCCGGTTGCGTTCTTGGTGTTGGTCGAGATGTTGGCCAAGTTGTTGTAGACGTGGTCCAGACGGTTCGACACAGCACCCAGGTCGGAACGCAGGGCCGACACTTTGTCGATCGCGGTAGCAACGATGTTGATGGTGGCGTTCGCGGATGCGGTCAGTTCGGTGGTGGCACCGCCGGCTGCGGCACCGGTTGCGCCGTCGTAGTCTGCGGACACGGCTTCCAGGGCGGTGTCGATGGCGGTCAGGCTGGTGTCGAACTTGGCGTTCAGCTTTTCAGCGGAGTCAGCACCGATCTGGAAGTCAACACCAGCGGCAGCCGACAGCTTGCCGGTGGTCTTGGTCAGCAGTGCGGTACCGCCGAACTTGGTGTTGGTCATGATGTTCGACAGTTCGCTGGTCAGGGAGTTGAACTCGCTCTGCATTGCGGTCTTGTCGTTGGCGGTTGAGGAACCGTCAGCTGCCTGGGTTGCAAGGTCTTTCATGCGGTTCAGGATCGAGGTCACTTCGTCCAGCGCGCCTTCAGCGGTCTGCAGCAGGGAGATGGAGTTCTGGGTGTTGCGCATTGCGACGTTCATGCCGCTGGTCTGTACTTTCAGGCGGGTTGCAATCTGCAGGCCTGCAGCGTCGTCCATTGCCGAGTTGATGCGGAAGCCGGTGCTCAGGCGGGTCATCGAGGTCGACAGGGTGTTCTGAGTGCGGGTGATCGAGTTTTGTGCGGACAGGGCCGCTGCGTTGGTGTGAAGGCTCAGCATGATAACTCCTGGGTGGTTGGTTCAAATCGAGCAGCGGGTCTTTTTCTGCGCTCTCAGAAGTACAAGACGACCGTGGGGCCGGGAGCATTAAGTGCCGAGTGGAAATTTTTTTGATTTTTTTTGGCCGTTGCCAGGGTGACCATGGAAAAGGGGGCCGAAGCCCCCTTTGTCCTTACATATTCGGATAGTTCGGTCCGCCGCCACCTTCCGGCGTGATCCAGACGATGTTCTGGGTCGGGTCCTTGATATCGCAAGTCTTGCAATGCACGCAATTTTGCGCATTGATCTGCAGGCGGTCCTGGCCTTCGTCGGTCTTGACGAATTCGTATACGCCGGCAGGGCAGTAGCGTGATTCGGGTCCTGCAAACTTGGCAAGGTTCACATTCACCGGCACCGAGTTGTCCTTCAGCGTCAGGTGGATAGGCTGGTCTTCCGCGTGGTTGGTATTCGAGATGAATACCGACGATAGGCGGTCGAAGGTCAGCTTGCCATCCGGCTTGGGATAGGTGATCGGGGTGAATTCCGAAGCAGGGCGCAGGCAGGCGTGGTCGGGCGTCGAATGGTGCAGGGTCCAAGGCGCCTTGCCGCGGAACACGATCTGGTCGATCCCAGTCATCAGGGAGCCCAGGTACAGTCCCTTCTTCAGCCAAGGCTTGACGTTACGCGCCACGTGCAGTTCTTCATGCAGCCAGGACTGCTCGAAGGCGGTCGGGTAGGCTACCAGCTCGTCGGCGGAACGGCCGGCGCCCAGCGCAGCCACCACTGCTTCCGCGGCCAGCATGCCCGACTTGATTGCAGCGTGCGAGCCCTTGATACGGCTCATGTTCAGGAAGCCGGCGTCGCAACCGATCAGGGCGCCGCCCGGGAACACCAGCTTAGGCAGCGATTGCAGGCCGCCGGCGGTAATGGCGCGGGCACCGTAGGAAATGCGCTTGGCGCCTTCAAAGAAGGTGCGGATTTCCGGATGGGTCTTGTAGCGCTGGAATTCTTCGTAGGGCGACAGGTAAGGGTTCTCGTAATCGAGGCCGACCACGTAGCCGACGACGACCTGGTTGTTTTCCAGATGGTAGAGGAAAGAACCGCCGTAAGTCTTGGTGTCCAGCGGCCAGCCGGTGGTGTGGATCACCAGGCCCGGCTTGTGCTTGGCAGGATCGATTTCCCACAGTTCCTTGATGCCGATGCCGTAGGACTGGGGGTCCTTGCCCTTGTTCAGGTCGTACTTGGCCATCAACTGCTTGCCCAGGTGGCCACGCGCACCTTCGGCGAACAGGGTGTACTTGCCGTGCAGCTCCATGCCGAGCTGGAAGTCAGGGCCTGGTTCGCCATCGCGCTTCACACCCATATTGCCGGTCGCAACCCCTTTGACGGAACCGTCGTCGTTGTACAGGATTTCAGCGCCGGTGAAGCCAGGGAAGATTTCCACGCCCAGCGCTTCGGCTTGCTGGCCCAGCCAGCGCACCACATTGCCGAGCGAAATCACGTAATTGCCGTGGTTCTCGAAACACTTCGGCAGCATGAAGTTCGGGGTCTTGTATGCCTTGGTCTCGGTCAGGAACAGCACGCGGTCTTCGGTGACTGCGGTGTTCAGCGGAGCGCCCAGCTCTTTCCAGTTGGGGATCAGTTCGGTGATCGCCTTTGGGTCCATCACAGCGCCGGACAGGATATGGGCGCCGAGTTCGCCGCCTTTTTCCAGCACGACCACGGAGGTTTCCGGGTTCAGCTGCTTGATCTTGATCGCTGCCGACAGGCCAGCAGGGCCGCCGCCAACGATCACAACGTCGTACTCCATTGCCTCGCGCGGGCCGTACTGTTCTACAAGGTTGCTCATAGTGTTTTTATAAGAATGATGGAAAATTCGGTGCTGGAAATAGAACGAGTGTGCTCTTTTTTCCCAGGTATTGCAACGGTGGCGCCATTGTGAGGGCTAATATTAGACGTGGCAATCTAATAAGGAGGTTTTTTGTGTCATCATGGCGGAACGGAATTATAAGGAGTGGCCGGTGGGGATCGAAGTTAATTTTGAGGGCAAGATCGCCCTGATCACAGGCGCCTCCAGCGGTCTCGGCGCCCGTTTTGCCAAGGTGCTGGCGAAAGCAGGTTGCCAGGTGGTACTGGCCTCGCGCCGCATCGAACGCCTGAAGGAACTGCGTGCAGAAATCGAAGCCGATGGCGGCGCCGCCCATGTGGTGACGCTGGACGTGACCGATTATGCGAGCATCAAATCCGCCATCGCCCACGCTGAAACCGAAGCGGGGCCGATCGACATCCTGGTGAACAATTCTGGTGTATCAATGACGCAACGCTTGCTGGATGTGTCGCCGGAAGATTATGACTTTGTCATGGATTGCAACCTGCGCGGAGCCTTTTTCGTAGCGCAGGAAACGGCCAAGCGCATGATTGCGCGCGCCAAGGGCGATCCGCGCAAGCAGCACCGCATCATCAATATCGCCTCGGTCGCCGGGCTGCGCGTGTTGCCGCAGATTGGCGTCTACTGCATGAGCAAGGCGGGCGTGGTGCAGATGACCAAGGCCATGGCGGTGGAGTGGGGCAAATATGGCATCAACACCAACGCGATTTGCCCGGGCTACATCGAGACCGAAATCAACGAAGATTACTTCGCCAGCGACCAGGGCAAGCGCCTGATCGACATGCTGCCGCGCAAGCGGGCGGGTAAGCCGGAGGACCTGGATGGCTTGCTGCTGCTGTTGGCGGGCGATGAGGCGCACTTTATCAATGGTGCCATTATCTCGGCCGATGATGGCATGATGGCGGGCTGAAAACCGGTAAACCGGGGTCTGACCCGAAGGGTCAGACCCCCGACGGTTTCAGGGTCCCGAGGCTGGTTCCTGGACTTCGACTCTTTGAAAAGATCAACAACGCACAACCGTAACTCCAGGCGGTGCCGCTGACAGGGTCAGACCCTTGGGTCTGACCCAGATTTACCGGTTCTAGCGTGCCCCAGCCAGTTTATGGACCAGTTCCGTGGCGGTAGCAGCACCGAACTTGCGCATCAAGGAAGCCCGATGCATCTCCACCGTCCGCGGCGACAAGCCGGCATCGCGCGCAATCATCTTGCTGGTCTTGCCTTCGACGAGCAGCGCCGCGATTTCGCGTTCACGCGGCGTGAGGGCCGCCGACACCGGCCGCTGCTCCGACACGTCCTCGAACGTCCAGATCCCGGCCCCAAGCGGCTGCGCCGTCTCCAGTGCGCGCCCGGTCACGTGGCACCAGAACAGTTCTCCATTGGCGCGCCGCATGATGCGCTCATCCGAATAACGCCCTTTGGCATTCATGATCGGGATAATGCGGTCACCGGTGCGCAAGTATTCGTCCTGCGTCGGGTACAGCACCTGGAACGATTGCCCATCCAGTTCGCCCGCTCCGTAGCCGAACATGGCGGCCAGCGCGTCATTGCCGGCCTTGATCACGCGCTGGTCCGACACGCACATGCCTACCGGGGCGAACTTGAAGATGGACTCATAATTGATCGGCATTGCGGTATTTCTACGGTATTGAAGTTTGGGCGGGCGTATTCTATCCTCAATCGCCTTCTGGCCATTTGAACAAGGAGACATAATGAACAAGATTTACCCGGATGCCAAGGCCGCCCTGGCCGGCATCGTGGCCGACGGCCAAACCATCGCGGTCGGCGGTTTCGGCCTGTGCGGCATTCCCGAGGCGTTGATCGCCGCCCTGCGCGATAGCGGGGCAACGGGCCTGACCGCGATTTCCAACAATGCCGGCGTGGACGGCTTCGGCCTGGGCCAATTGCTGGAAACCCGCCAGATCAGGAAAATGATCTCCTCCTACGTGGGCGAGAACAAGGAATTCGCGCGCCAGTTCCTGGCCGGCGAACTGGAACTGGAATTCACACCGCAAGGCACGCTGGCTGAAAAGCTGCGCGCCGGCGGCGCCGGCATTCCGGCCTTCTTCACCAAGACCGGCGTCGGCACCATTGTCGCCGACGGCAAGGAGATCCGTGAATTCGACGGCGAACAGTATGTGATGGAACGTTCGCTGGTGGCCGACGTTTCGCTGGTCAAGGCCTGGAAGGCCGACAAGAGCGGCAACCTGGTATTCCGCAAGACCTCGCGCAACTTCAACCCGAACGTCGCCGCCGCAGGCAAGGTCTGCGTGGTGGAAGTGGAAGAGATCGTCGAAGTCGGGGCCATCGACCCGGATGCCGTGCACCTGCCGGGCATCTACGTGCACCGCATCGTGCTCAACGCCACCCCGGAAAAACGCATTGAACAGCGCACCGTGCGTGCCAACTAAGGAGAAGACAACATGGCATGGACTCGTGATGAAATGGCCGCGCGCGCGGCAAAAGAGCTGCAGGATGGCTTTTATGTGAACCTGGGCATCGGCTTGCCGACACTGGTTGCCAATTATGTGCCGCAACATATCGAAGTGTTCCTGCAGTCGGAAAACGGCTTGCTGGGCATCGGCCCCTTCCCGACCGAAAGCGAAGTGGATGCGGACCTGATCAACGCCGGCAAGCAGACCGTGACCGCGTTGCCTGGCGCTGCTTACTTCAGCTCCGCCGACTCGTTCGCCATGATCCGGGGCGGCAAGATCAACCTGGCAATCCTGGGCGCGATGCAGGTGTCGGAAAAGGGTGACCTGGCCAACTGGATGATCCCCGGCAAAATGGTAAAGGGCATGGGCGGCGCGATGGACCTGGTGGCGGGCGTCAAGAAGGTGGTCGTGCTGATGGAGCACGTCGCCACCGCCAAGGATGGCTCGACCTCGCACAAGCTGTTGAAGAAATGCGACCTGCCGCTGACCGGTGTGGGCGTGGTGGACATGATCATCACCGACCTCGGCGTGATGGAAGTGACGCCGACCGGCATCAATGTGACCGAACTGGCCCCAGGCGTAACGCGCGAAGAAATCGCCGCTGCTTCCGGCGTGGAGCTGTCGTTCGCCTGAGCACGCAGCCAAAGAAAAAAAGGGGCGCCTGCTGGCGTCCCTTTTTTGTATCGATACGGCTGTCAGGAAAGAGGGGAGCCGATGCGCCCCCGTTTCCTACTGGCCTTTGACGTAAGTGTATTTACGTTTGCGGACCGATTTGATGTTCGGATTGATACGCGTCGACTGGATCGGCGCCGCTGTACCGCCGATGCCGATCCCAACAGTTACGCGGGGAGGCTCAGTGCCAGTGCCAGGCCTGCCCGGGTCGCCTGTCTCGCCCACCCTGCGGACTTTCACACCACGGGCCAGCACCGGCGAAGGTGGCAGGCCGCCACCGGCAAACACGGAGGAGCGGTTGCCGCCGCAGATGCCGTCGGCACCAATGGCGCCAGAGGCGTTGAACAGGTTAACCACGTAACCGCGTGCTTCACCCAGGGCGGTGGAGCAGCTTGCCGCGTTGCCGACAATCGGACGGTTGGTACTGAACATGACAGTGCCGCCGGCGATCAGGGACGAGGTCACGACCTGTTCGCCCTTCTGCAATTCCATGAACCAGCCGCGGGTGCTGCCGTTCGGCAGGACGTTCGGCGAATTGCAGCTGGTCGACGCCGTGCTGTTGGTCAGGCTGGCGTCAAGGTTCAGCCCAGCCTCGTCAGTTGTGGGCCGCAGGGACAGGTCGTCGAGCGCCACGTAGAAGCGGTTGGCGGTCGACTCGTAAGGATACTGCCACGACAGCGGGTGCTCACGGTCGCCGCTGCCCAGGGCCAGGTAGACGAAGCCCTTGTTGTACAGTAGGGCCGGGCCGAACATGAATTTGCGCGGGCTGCTGGCCTGGTTGGTGTAGGCCACGCGGTACATGCGCCAGTTGCCGGCCGTGAGCTGTGCTTTGGTGGTGGGGCTATCGATGAAGTCGATGCGGTAGATATTGCCGCCAAGGTCGGCCGCGTAGGCGTAGTCAACCATGCCGTCGTTGTCGATGTCGACCATCGACACGTCGCCGACGACGCTGCGCTTGGTCCTGAAGCTGGCCAACTGGGAGCCGGTTTCCGCGTCCATGATGTAGACGTATCCGCCTTTGCCTGCCACGCAGGTGGGGGCGCCGGTGTTGGCGTCTTCGCAGTTGTCGTAGCCGCCACCCATCACGATCACAGGCTTGCTGGGCGAGTAGCCTTTGACGAAGGCCAGCGCCGGGATGGACCAGGTCTGGCCGATGCCATCGAAGCCCGGGGTGCAGCCGCTGTCATTGGTCAGGTTCGGGCAACCTACCGTCCACATCAGGCGTGGGCTGTCGATATCGGTCACGTCCAGGCCGTATACCATGCGGCCACCGCGGCGCATGGTCGGGTAGATCCAGATCTTCTTGGGATCGTTGGCATCGACCGGCAGGTTCTGGAACACGCCGGTGGAACCGTCGAAGAAGTAGTCTTTCGGGCTGCCGACGGCAGCCACGTCGCCGGGACCGGACACGTTCGGGTAGTTCACCAGCGGGGTCTGGTCTTTCAGGCGCGACAGGCGGCTGAAGAATTCAGGGGCGACAAAGGCCCAGCGTTCCTTGCCGTTGCTGGCATCGACTGCGCGGAAGAAGCCATCGTTGGCGCCGTAGAAGACGAACACGTTGTTCTCGTCATAGGCCAGCGGCAGCGGGCGCGAGTGGATCACGTCGCCGTGGATCGACGGGCGGGTGGTGGTGGTTGGCATGTTGTCGCCGCGCTCCTGCGTGACGTCCGCGCCCTTGATGAAGTTGACCACGTCGGCTGGCAAGCCGCTGTTGGTGGTGTTGAAGGCCACCAGCGAGGTGCCACCCGGGACGCGGGTGTACAAGGTGCGGTTGACGGCATAGGTCGGGTCGCCGGTGAAGCTCGGGTCGTTACCGTTGCGCAGCATCTGCGCCGCCGCGCCTTTTTCAACCGATGGTCCGTCCGGCGCGTCGGAATAGGGCGAGACGCCGCGCGGCAAGGCCTTGCAGCCGCTCGCTGGGTCCGGGTTCAGCCCGAGGTTCTCCCAATACGGCCCCTTCTGGACGGTCCAGAAGCTTTGCGCGCAATCGGTGATGAAGCCGGTATTGTCGTTGACTGCCAGGTTGGCGTTGGCGTCGCCCAGCTTGACCTCGGCGCCATCCAGGACCAGCTGGTAGCGTTTCAGATTGCCAAACCAGCGGGGCTTGGCATCCGGGTCGGGGCGGAACATGCCAATGAAGACCTGGTTCTGGTTTTGCGAACGGTTGGTGGCGTTCACTGGCAGCGAAGTTGACGCGAACGTCGAGTTCACAGCCAGCACCTCGCCAATGATCTGGTTCAAAGCATCGAGGATGGCTTGCTGGCTCTTGGCGGCGAAGTATTTGCCGCCGCCGGCGCGCGCCATGCTCAGCATCAGCTTGGTGTGCTCGATGTTTTGCTGGGCGTTGTACACGTCGATCGTGTAGAACGTGACCTTGGACTTCATTGTGCTGGCCGGAATCGGCACGCCCTTGTCGTGCATGAAGCGCGCCCACTCGTCGGCATTCCAGGGATTGGAGTCGGTGGTTTCGCCGCCGGTCGGCACGTTGGTCACGGTGCTGTTGACGCCGTTGATTGCATACGATGAGGTGCCGACCGGGCAGATCTTGCTGCCGTCGTTCAGGGGCGAGCCTATCCTGCAGCCGTCAGTGTAGTTGCCGCAGGTGGTGGGCCACGGCGCCATGTTCAGCTCATTGCCGGCGGCGCTCTGGCTCGAGTAGCAGACCGAGGTCTGGCCGATATTGGTGACGCTCTCGACGGTCTGGGTCGAGAAGTTCGGCAGGCCGAGCTGCCTGGTGCTACCGCCCAGGCTCTGCAACTGGGTCGTGTTGGCGGAATCGTCCTTGGTCGGGCCGCTCTGGTCCGGGTTGGTGACGAAGATCACGATCGTCTTGGCGCAGCTGGCGTCGTCGGTCAGCGGCGACTTGAACGGCACCCAGCGGCTAACGTAGCCGGCGGGATCGGCGATCGAGCTCGGCGTGACGCCCTGCGCGGCGGAGTAGCCGGGACGGCCGCCGAGGTAGTTGTACACGTCGTACATCAGGTTGCCGTACATCGTGCCCGAGTTGCGCTTTTCGATCGGGCTGGTAATGGCGCCGTCGATGGTGTTGAGCCGGTTGTTGAACTGGTTCTTTGCCGACGCGGTCATCGGCTGCACTTGGAAGCGCACGAAGCCGCCATTGTCGTTGGCGTTGCCGTCGGTGACGAACTCAAACAGGCCGACGTTGACCTTGTCGTTCAGGGTGGCAATCGCGTCCTTGATGGCGCGTACCTCGGACTGGCCCTGGGACAAGCCGCCGGGCCACTTCTGCGACTGGCGCGACCAGTTGGACGTATTGTCCAGCACGATCAGGATGCGTGGATTGATCGAGGTGCCGGCAGAGGCCCCGGTGAAAATATCGATGTCGTCAGCGCCAGCCGGGAACGACAGGAGGGTGGCGCATGCACCGAGGCTGGCGGCCGCGGTGATCATTAGCTTTTTTTGCATGGCTGGCTCTCAAATAAAAGCGGGCTAGTTATTTATTTACAGGAGGTTTCGACATTGTCGGTAGAGACGCGCATGGCGACGCCTTGCACCATCTGGACTTCCGATTGAACCTGCTGGTCCTGGCTGGTGGCCGTCATTTCCCAGGTCGAGTCGGCACACATTGAATCGCCCCTTTGTGCCCCGACGATCAGGCCATCGTTGCTGGAGCCGACGCTGCAGCCCCGGTCTTCTTCGTTCTGCAAATCGAGTTCAGACGTCTTGATTTTGCGGACTTTGACGCAGCGCGCCGCGCTCAGGGAGGTAACGATATCGACCACGCCGTCGCCATTGACGTCGAAACAGCGATGGTTACTGTTCAGGCAAGGCTGGTCCAGTGCATCGGATGGCGTGTCGAAGAAGCGGGTGCTGGACATGGCCTCGTCGAGCACGCTGCGGCTGGCCGCAATGCCTTCGTCGCGGTTCTGCATATTGTTGACCACCTGGATGCTGGACTTGCCAAGGTTGAAGGTGGTCATGGCCAGCAAGGTGAGCAGCACCAGCATGACCAGCGCCACGACCATCGTCATGCCGCTTTGCTGGCGGAGTGCAGGGTGTTTCATCAGGATTTCCTTCCGGCCACGTTAGGCAGGCCAATCAGTGAGGTGAAAACGTGGCGTTTGTATTTGTCGTTGGCGGCGCTGATGACGTTCTGCTGGCCATTCTCGTTCGCGCCGAGGACGTAGGACTTGCGGTCGGTGTGACCCACGGACGGGCTCAGGGTGCGCGCCAGCAGGTGCAGCTTGACAGAAACCACATTGCCCCACTCGGTATCGTTGATATGCGGGGTGAAGCTGTCGGCGACGCCGTCGCCACTAGTGTCCAGGCCATATTCGAGCTGCATGTTTTCGATGCCTTCGGCCAGCGGCACGATCTGGACCGACATGACGCCGCCCTTGCTCACCACCTCGGCGCGCTTGAGAGTGGGGACGCCATCGCGCGCCATGCTGTTGTTGGCGACGAAGTAGATATGGGTCAGCAGGCGCCGCACGTCGGCCGGCGTACCGCTGTTGATGGCCGCCGTGCAGTTGTACTGGTGCAGCGTGAAGCCGTTGTTGATCTCGGAGATCTGGTAGTGTTTGTTCTTGTCGCTGGAACCGAGTTCATAGTCGTTGGAGCATTGCGAAGCCTGGAAGAAGGGGCCACCGGCAGCCTCGTCCTCGCAATCGGCGGCGCCGACCACGCAGGTCTGGGTATGGCGCACCACCACCACGTCGGTATTGGCCTTGACGTCGGACAGGCAACCGAGCGAATTGCTGTTGTCGTAGCCTTGCACCGCAAAGGCGATGTCACCGCGGATGGCTGTCAGGTCGAGCGTGCAGGGATCCGGCAGGACGGTTGGCGCCGCCAGTTCCACCGGGTCGTACTCGGCGTAATAGCCGGCGTTGCGCAAGTCGCCGGTCATCAGTTGCATGGCGTAGCGCCCGTTTTCCACCTGGCGGTTGGCGCGCTCGATTTCCATTTGCGCGGCGCTATTGTTGTTGAACAGGGTCGACAAGCCGGCGAGCAGGAGGAGGCCGACGGCGACCGCCACCATCATTTCAACCAACGTAAAACCTTGCGCGCGTCGGCGATGTATCTGCATGAATGGGCTCCTCATTTGCAGTCAAGTTGAGGAATCAGGACCTGGGCGGCAATCAGGCGGCGATAGCTTTCGTCGCCGAATTGATTGCGGCCGCAGTCCAGCGATGGAGCCTGGGTGGCGTGCAAGCCCTGCCAGGCAACAGCGACCTGGACGATGCCCGGCTTGCAAACGCCGGCGCTGGGATCGGCTGCCTGCAGCAGGGTAATGCAGCCGCGTGCGCCAATCATGGCGCCGACCTTGGTACTGCTGTCGGTTTCAGCCGCGCCTTTCAGCAGGTTGCTCCACTCGCAGACATCACGCGCGGCGCCGGCGCCGAGGCCGCTGCAATCGGCTGGCTGCGCATCGCCGGTGCCGATATTGGCTGACTCGTAGGCCGCGCTGTTCTGAGGGTTGCCTTGCACGCGGGCAGTCATGTCGTCCAGCAGGATGACCGCCTGGGCGCGCTGGTAGGATTCGATCGATCCGACGCTGGCCTTGGACTGGAAGACCGCAATGCCCAGCAGGCCGAAAGCCAGGATCACAATGGTGACCAGGACTTCAATCATAGTGACGCCGTGTTGGCGAGGCATGGTGGGTCTTAGCATGATGTAGGTTGCACGTTCGGGCGGCCGCCAAGGTCAATCCTGATGCAGCTGGCTTTGCCGGTGGAGGCCGTCAGGGAGAACTGCGGGTTGGCATCCCCCTTGACGCGGCCGGCAGCGGTAAACGTCACGCCAGCGGCGGGGCCGGACACGGTGATCGACGGGCGCGTCACAAACATGGCCAGGGCCGGTTCGCCGGCGTTCGGGCTAGGGATGCTCCAGCCAGTATTCCAGCTGGCCGAGGGGGAAATCGACACGTCCTTGTTGCGCTTGATGGCCTCGCTGCGCGCGCGCAGGATACTGGTGAACAGGTCGCTTGATGTACTCTTCAGGCGCTGGTTGGCGATGAAATCCTGCATTGCAGGCGCGCCGAGCGCCGCCAGGATACCGATCACGACCACCACCATCAGCATTTCAGGAAGGCCGAAGCCGGATTGGCGCTTCATGGCTTCACCACTTGTCAGCCGGCAGCTTGCTGCCGGCCTGGTCGATGGTGAGGGCGCCGTCGGATTCCTGGCGACTGCCGGCGATAGGGGTCGCCGTGATGGTGAACTTTGGCGGCGGGCCGGCATCAGTCTGGATGGTAATCGTGTACCACTTGGACACGGCAGCAGGCGTTTGCATGTTCAGGCCGCTGACCGAATCCTTGTAGACACGTGCATCGGCCAGGAATTGCTGCTCGCGCTGGGCCAGGTCGATCAGGTGCTGCTGCGCAGCGGCGCGGTTACCCTTTACGATATAGCGGGTGTAGCTGGGAAGGGCGATGGAAGCGAGGATCCCGACGATGGCGACGGTGATCATCAATTCAATCAAGGTAAAGCCACGGTGGCTGGGGAATTTCATCCTGGCGTCCGTTTCTGGGTGCATGATTAGTGAGTTCATTCTAGGTTGCATGTTTCCGTGTGTCAACATTTGCCTCGTGACTCTTCGTTACATTCTAACCACAAAAAAAGACAGGCCCCATGCACAATTGCATGGGGCCTGTCTTAGTGGTAAAGAAGCTACGGGCTTACTCGGCGGTAGCGGCCAGCGCCTCCGCGGCGGCCGGCTGGGCCGCTGCATTCAGCGGGGTAGGATTGGCCAGCTCACGCTTCAGGGTATCCATGTCCAGCTCGCCTTCCCACTTGGCGACCACCAGGGTAGCCACGCCGTTGCCGACGAAGTTGGTCAGGGCGCGGCATTCGCTCATGAAGCGGTCGATGCCGAGGATCAGGGCCATGCCTGCCACCGGGATGGTTGGCACCACGGCCAGGGTGGCTGCCAGGGTGATGAAGCCGGCGCCGGTGATGCCGGAGGCGCCTTTCGAGGTCAGCATGGCGACGCCGAGGATGGTCAGTTGCTGCCATAGCGTCAGGTCGGTGTTGGTGGCCTGGGCCACGAACAGGGCGGCCATGGTCATGTAGATATTGGTGCCGTCCAGGTTGAAGGAGTAGCCGGTCGGCACCACCAGGCCAACCACAGGCTTGGAGGCGCCCAGTTTTTCCAGCTTGCGCATCAGCGAAGGCAGGGCGCTTTCCGAGGAGGAGGTGCCCAGCACGATCAGCAGCTCTTCCTTGATGTAGGAAATGAAGCGGCCGATCGAGAAGCCGGTGTACTTGGCGATCAGGCCCAGCACGATGAACACGAACAGGAAGCAGGTCAGGTAGAACGAACCCATCAGCTTGGCCAGCGGCAGCAGGGAAGCGATGCCGTATTTGCCAATGGTGAAAGCCATGGCGCCGAAGGCGCCGATCGGGGCGGCCTTCATGATGATGTTGACCATGCCGAAGAAGGCGTGCGATACCTCGTCGACCAGCTTGGTGACCGGACGGCCGCGCTCGCCGAGCAGCGACAGGGCAAAGCCGAACAGCACGGCAACCAGCAGCACCTGCAGGATGTCGCCCTTGGCGAAGGCATCGAACACGGTGTTAGGGATAATGTTCAGCAGGAAGTCGGTGGTGGTCAGCGCCTTGGTCTTTTCCGTGTACTGGGCGATGGACTTGGTATCCAGCGTGTGCGGATCGGCGTTGAAGCCGGCGCCAGGCTGCATGAAGTTGGCAACGGCGAGGCCGATGACCAGGGCGAAGGTGGACACGATCTCGAAGTAGATCAGTGCCTTGCCGCCGACGCGGCCGATCTTTTTCACGTCCTGCATGCCGGCGATGCCGCTCACCACGGTGCAGAAAATGACCGGGGCAATGATCATTTTGATCAGTTTGATGAAACCGTCGCCAAGCGGTTTCATGGCGACTGCGTCGGTCGGCAGGTAGATGCCGAGCAGGATGCCGCAGAAGATGGCGAACAGTACCTGGACGTACAGTACTTTGTAGAAGGGTTTCTTTTCCATGATGAGGGGGCCTCGTTTGTCTCCGAATATTCCCATCATGGCAAACGGGTTGTCTTGCCGCTATTGTGTCTATCCCCATTGTGGAAAACCACAATCGGCCGGATGCTGCAGCGCCGCAGGCCATATAATCCTGGCATGACACTGCAACCCTACCTCGATACCTTTCCCCAATTGGCAGACGGCGTGTTCGTCCACCAGTCCGCGCAAATTATCGGCGACGTCAATGTCGGCCGAGATGCCTCGATCTGGTGCAATGCGGTTGTGCGCGGCGATGTGAACCGCATTACGATCGGCGAAGGCAGCAATGTGCAGGATTTCGCCATGTGCCATGTGTCGCACCGCTCGGCCGCCAAGCCGGAAGGCGCCGCCCTGACGATTGGGAAGTACGCCACCATTGCCCATTCGGTGCTGTTGCACGGCTGCACCATCGGCGACGAATGCCTGGTTGGCATGGGCTCGATCATCATGGACGACGTGGTGATCGAAAAGCATGTGATGGTGGGGGCGGGCAGCCTGGTGGCTCCCGGCAAGGTGCTGAAGAGCGGCGGGCTGTATGTCGGCCGGCCCGCGATGCGCATCCGCGAGCTGACCGAACAGGAGATTGCGCACTTCAAATACTCGGCCGAGCACTATATGCGCCTGAAGAACAACTACCTGGCGCAAAAAGCCTGATTACTGGGCGACCCAGCCGCCATCCATGTTCCACGCCACGCCGCGCATCTGCCTGGCCGCATCGGAGCACAGGAAGACGGCCATGGCGCCCAGTTCCTCGGGGGTGACGAATTCGCCGGATGGCTGCTTCTCCGCCAGCAGTGCCGCTTTGGCTGCCTCGTTGGACAGGCCTTCCTTCTCGGCGCGCGCGTCGACCTGTTTCTGCACCAGCGGGGTCAGGACCCAGCCCGGGCAGATCGCGTTGCAGGTGATGCCGGTCTTGGCAGTTTCCAGCGCGGTGGCTTTGGTAAAGCCCACCAGGCCGTGCTTGGCCGCGACATAGGCCGACTTGCCGGCCGAAGCAACCAGCCCGTGCACCGAAGCGAGGTTGATGATGCGTCCCCAGTTGCGCGCCTTCATATGCGGCAGCGCCAGGCGGGTGGTGTGGAAGGCCGAAGTCAGGTTGATGGCAATGATGGCGTCCCAGCGCTCGGCCGGAAAGTCCTCGACATTGGCCACGTGCTGGATGCCGGCGTTGTTCACCAGGACGTCGACGCCGCCGAACTTCTGGGCGGCATAGGCCATCATGGCCTCGATATCGGCCGGCTTGCTCATGTCCGCGCCGTGGTAGCCTGCCTGCACGCCGAATTCGGCGGCCAGCGATTCTTGCAGCTTCGCGATCTCGCCTGCATCGCCAAAGCCGTTCAATACGATGTTGGCGCCTTCGGCTGCCAGGCTGCGTGCGATGCCCAGGCCGATGCCGGAGGTGGAGCCGGTTACGAGCGCAGTTTTGCCGCGCAAAGTCGTGCTGACCATTTGGTCCCCTATAATTAGTTAGCCAATGTAGAATGTAGCGCAAAAACCAATAGCGAAACAACAGCGCGGGGAGCGAGGAACCGAATGCCAGAAGCGAAAATCAAGTCCGTTCAGTGTTTCTCCATGTCTGGCCTGCACCAGATGGCATACAAGGAATGGGGCGAGGAAGATAACCCGAATGTGCTGGTTTGCGTGCACGGCGTGACCCGGGTTTCGGACGATTTCGACAATCTTGCACAGTCACTGTGCAAGGAATACCGTGTGGTTTGCCCCGACGTGGTGGGCCGCGGCCGTTCCGGCAGCCTGGTGAACCCCCAGCTTTACCGCCTTCCCCAATATGTCAGCGATATGGTGACCTTGCTGGCGCGCGTGCTGACCAATGGCGAGCGCCAGACCGTGGACTGGTTCGGCACTTCGATGGGCGGCCTGATCGGCATGGGACTGGCCTCGTTGCCGGACAGCCCGGTCAGCAAGCTGGTATTGAACGATATCGGCCCCACATTGGATGCGGTGGCGATCCAGCGCATCGGCGATTACATTGCCCAGGAAGTGCGCTTCCCAACCTTCAAGGCCGGCGCCGAATTCGTGAAGATGGTGTCGGCTACCTTCGGCGAGCACACCGATGCGGAATGGCACAAGCTGGCCGCCGACGTGCTGCGCCAGGACAAGGACGGCTCGTGGGTACGCCACTACGATATGGGCCTGGCCTTGCCGTTCCAGTCGGTGACGCCGGAATCGGCCAAGGCTGACGAAGCGATGCTGTGGGCTGCCTACGATGCGATCCGCTGCCCGACCTTGCTGGTGCGCGGCGCCAACTCCGACTTGCTGTCGCGCGAAACGGCGCAAGCGATGACGCAGCGCGGCCCGAAGGCCAAACTGGTGGAGATCCCGAACGTTGGCCATGCGCCGACCTTCCTGCACGACGACCAGATCGCGATTGCGAAAGATTTTTTGTTGAACCACTAAGAGAGAAGCATGGAAATCAAACGTTTTCACGTAGGTAAGCGCATGTCCGAAATCGCCGTCCACAACGGCACTGTCTACCTGGCCGGCCAGATTGCCGAGAAGGGCGGCGACATCAAGGCGCAGACCGCCGAAGTGCTGGGCCATATCGACCGCCTGCTGGGCGAAGCCGGCAGCGACAAGGCGCACATCCTGCGCGCGCAGATCTACATCACCGACCTGGCCAACTTCGCCGCCATGAACGAAGTGTGGGAAGCCTGGGTGGTGGAAGGCAATACCCCGCCGCGTGCGACTGTCCAGGCGCAACTGGCAAATCCCGACTGGCTGGTCGAAATCGTGGTGACCGCCGCCCAAAAGTAAAGTTGCAAAGGTTTTCGTAATGGTTTCAATCGCGGCTCTCAACAGCGCAACGACGGATCAGTTGGTACAAGGCTTGTCCGCCGACGATGGAGCGCGCGTGCTGGCTGCGCTCGACCACGCCAGCCAGGCGTACAGCGGCCGTATCACAGGCCATGGGCAAGATGCCCTGGAATTCGCCATCGGGGTGGCCAGCACACTGGCCATCCTGCGCACCGATGCGGAAACCCGCATCGCGGCACTGATGTTCGAGCTGACCCTGCTCGACGCCGATACCGCCCCCTCCATCGAGCCGCGCTACGGCAAGGAAGTCAATGACCTGGTGGCCGGCGTACGCCAGCTGATCCGCCTGCGCGAGCTGACGCTGGCGTCTTCCGGCAGTGCCGCGCGCACCAAGACCGCGGCGCAGCAGGCTGTCGCCCAGGTCGAGTCGCTGCGCAAGATGCTGCTGGCCATGGCCACCGATATGCGCGTGGTGTTGGTGCGGCTGGCTTCCTGCTGCACCACCTTGCGCTATTTCTCCGACATCAAGCGCTTCGACGAAGTAACGCGCGCTTACGGCCGCGAGACCCTGGACCTTTACGCGCCGCTGGCAAACCGCCTCGGCATCTGGCAGATCAAGTGGGAGCTGGAGGACCTGTCGTTCCGCTTCATCGAGCCGGAGACCTACAAGCGCATTGCGAAGATGCTGGAAGAGAAGCGCATGGCGCGCGAGAGCTTCGTCACGTCTTCCATTGCGCGCCTGCAGTCCGAGCTGGCATCTGCCGGCATCAAGGCCGAGGTATTCGGCCGGCCCAAGCACATCTACTCCATCTGGAACAAGATGAAGGGCAAGGACCTGGACTTCTCCGAGCTGTACGATGTGCGTGCCTTCCGCGTAATCGTCGACGACGTGAAGACCTGCTATACAGTGCTCGGCGTAGTCCACAATATCTGGACCCCGATCCCGAAAGAATTCGACGATTACATTTCCCGTCCCAAGCCGAACGGCTACCAGTCGCTGCACACCGTGGTGACGGCGGACGACGGCCGCCCCCTCGAAGTGCAGATCCGCACGCAGGAGATGCACAGCTTCGCCGAATACGGCGTGGCAGCGCACTGGCGCTACAAGGAGGAGGGTGGTTCCAACTTCAAAGGGCAGCAGTACGACGAAAAGATCGCCTGGCTGCGCCAGCTGCTGGCCTGGAAAACCGAAGTTGCCGATGCTGTGGTCAACAATGAGGACCAGCAGCGCGAGTGGGTGGAAAAACTCAAGTCCACCACGCTGGACGACCGCATCTTCGTGTTGACCCCGCAGGCGCGCGTGATCGAGTTGCCAGTGGGCGCCACCCCAATCGACTTCGCCTACCACTTGCACAGCGACGTGGGCCACCGCTGCCGCGGCGCCCGCGTCGACGGCCAGATGGTGCCGCTGAATACGCCGTTGAAAAGCGGGCAAACTTGCGAAGTCATTACCGCCAAGGGCGCACCCGGTACGGCTGGACCGTCGCGCGACTGGCTGAGCCCAGGCTATACGGTCTCGAACCGCACCCGCACCAAGGTGCGGGCATGGTTCCACGCGATCGACATCCAGGAAACGGTTGCCAACGGCCGCTCCCTGGTTGAGAAATCGCTGCAACGCGAAGGCAAGACCGCCGTCAACCTGGAGACCCTGGCACAAAAGCTGGGCTTTGGCAAAGTGGACGATCTGTTCCTCGCCGTGGGCAAGGATGAGTTTTCACTGCGCCATGTCGAGGCAGCGTTGCGCGATCCTGCCGAGGCTGAAGAAGATGCGAGCGACCAGGTCGCAGTTAATAAGAGCCGCAATTCCAGTGTTGAATCCGGCGCCAAATCGGGCGTGCTGGTGGTGGGAACCGATGGCTTGATGACGCAATTGGCGAAATGCTGCAAACCGGCGCCACCCGATCCAATTGTGGGTTTTGTTACGCGCGGAAAAGGCGTTTCAATTCATCGCGCCTCGTGCAAAAACTTCGCTGAAATGCGCGCTAAAGCGCCGGAGCGGGTAATTGTCACTGCCTGGGGCGCTGCGCGTTCCGACACGGTATTTCCCGTCGATCTATTTGTATTGGCGACCGACCGCCAGGGATTGCTGCGCGATATTTCCGAGATTTTCTCGCGCGAGAAAATCAATGTTACCGGCGTGAACACCCAATCAGCCAAAGGGCAGGCCCGCATGACCTTTACGGTCGAAATCGGCGCCACCAGCCAACTGCAAAAAGCGCTCGCCGCGATTTGCGAAGTCACCGGCATCCTGGAAGCTCGCCGTGCTTGAAGGAGGGAAGCTCATCTCCCTCTAGAGCTTCGTCCGAAGCGTGCCAGGTCTTGGCGTGTTGCTGCCAGGAGCTAGCGCGCCGCAGTACTGAACAGTTCTGCGAGGAGGTCTGCGGTACGGCGAACTCTTGGCGATTTGCGGACGTCGTCATGAATGACCATCCAGAGGTCGCGCCGCACCGGGCAGTTAATGCCTGGGATTATCAGCCCAGCGGCGAGGTAATCGGGCAGGACCGCAATCCCAGCGCTAAATCGCACCGCTGCCGCAATTGAATTCAAATCGTTGCTGCTAAAAGCAAACGGGCGGCCCGCCGCAAATGCGTTCAACCACTCCTGCTGCGGGGTCGTGGCCAGGCTTTCGTCGTAGCCGATAAATTCCCATTCTTCAGATTTGCGCGAGGCGAGATATTGGGGCGCCGCGCACAGATAATATTTGACCGTTGCGACTATGCGCACTGCCAGGTCGGGCGCTTGCGGCCGGCGAAAACGGATCGCGATATCCGCCTCGCGCCGCGATAAATCGACGCGGGCCGGTTCGGCGCCCAATTCGATCTGAATTCCCGTCAGTTGCGCGCGCAAAGCGGGCAGGCGCGGCGTGATCCAGTGGGCGGCGATGGCGGGCGGCGCCGAGATGCGTACTGTGCCGAATTCGGATCCCGCGCCACTTGCCTGGCGCAGCAGGGTATGAATCTCTTCCTCGATCCGTTGTGCCTGGGGCAGCAAGGCGCGACCGGCATCCGTCAGGGACCAGCCACGCGCAAAGCGGTCAAAGAGCCTCAGGCCCAATATTCCCTCCAGTGCCTCGATGCGGCGCGACACGGTGGTGTGCTCGACGCCAAGCGAGCGTGCAGCAGCCGACAGGGAGCCAGCTGCGGCGACGGCGAGGAAATAGCGAAGATCGTTCCAGTCAGGGGTGTCCATCGGTGCAATTATGCACAGGTCACGCGAAGTTTTTGCAATTTTGCGTTGACGTCAAGCTGGCTATCCTCTGTTGCGTGTTCGACTGATGGAGGTTTGAAATGCGGAAGCTTGTTTTGACAGCATTAGTGCTGAGTGGCGCAGCAACTGCCACCGAGGTGTCAGCCAGCGGGGCCAGCCTGGCCGGGGCCTGGGAATTGATCGGCGCCTACCGTGAACATCGCGACGGCAGTCGAAGCGACGACTATGGGGCCAAGCCGCGCGGCACCCTGAACGTGGCAAGCGACGGCCACTACGCGCTTCAGATCTATCATGCCGACAGGCCGCCATTTGCAGGTGATTTTCGCTCGGCCGAATTGCATGAATACAAGCGGCTGTTGCTCGCCATGAGCGCGCATTTTGGCAAGATTACGGTGGAGGATGGACGCCTGGTATTCCATATCGCCGCCGCATCGAATCCGCAATGGGACGGGGCCGTGCAGCGCCGCGCATATTCGATGGAGGGAGATGTTCTCGAATGGCGTGTCCCGCCTCGGCCTGATGGGGACGTGCCGATTTCGGTTTGGCGCCGGCTTCGATAGCTGCTGGGCTTACGGCAATTTCACACGAAGCCTTTCGGACATGGTTTTGTTGAAGGGATCTATCGCAGCTTGCTTGTTGGGACCGCATGTGAGTCCAACATTGAAGAATAGCTGGTCTTCATGATTTCAGGATGGGCGGGAATGGGTTGCGGGCTCGGCTTGCAATGTGATGTGATCGATTCCGTGTCGGGTGCGCAGCATTGTTTTTACCCGGGCCAGAATGGCCGGCCATTGGTGCAAGTCCGCGACTTCAAGATGGCCGATCAAAGCCGGCTGCCCCGGCGACATTTCCCATACGTGCAGATCGTGCACCGACAGGACGCCTTGCACTTCAGCCAGGTCGGCGCCGATCTGGGCGTAGTCCGTGTTGTCGGGCACGCCCTCCATCAGATGGTGGAAGGATTCGCGCAGGACGCCGATGGTCGATTTGAGGATCAGCAGCGATACCAGCAGCGAGAGAATGGGGTCGATTTGCATCCAGCCGGTTGCCATGATCACGCCGCCGGCAATCAACGCCGCGACGGATCCAAGCAGGTCGCCCAGCACGTGCACCAGGGCGGCGCGGGTATTCATGCTTTCCTTGTCGCGCGACAGGCTCCAGGCGACCAGCAAGTTCACAGCCAGGCCGATGCCGGCTACGACCAGTACCGTGCCACCTTGCACCGGCTCGGGTGAAGCGAAGCGTTGCACCGCCTCAAATACGATCCAGCCGACGACGACCAGCATTGCCAGCCCGTTGACGAAAGCTGCCAGCGCTTCGGCACGGCCAAAGCCAAAGGAGTAGCGCGCAGAAGGGCGCCGCTTGGCAATCAGTTGCGCCAGCAGTGCCAGGCCGAGTGCTGCGGCATCGGTCACCATATGGCCGGCGTCGGAAATCAGGGCCAGCGAATTGGCCATGAACCCAGCTACTACCTCAACTACAGCGAAGCCCAAAGTGAGTGCCAGTGCGGCTGCCAGGGCAGCCTGGCTGCGGTGTTCGTTGAAGTGAGCGTGTTGCGCGTCGCCGTCCAGATGGGCGTGAAGATGGGTTGAATCGTGGTTTTGCATGGTCCCCTGAATATATCAGCAATGTTTTCTTCGGAAAACACTTGTCACAGAGGGAAGTGCTCTCTATAATGCTGGCTCTCGGGCGGTTAGTTCAGCTGGTTAGAATACTTGGTCGACATCCAAGGGGTCGGGGATTCGAATTCCTCACCGCCCACCAGAACATTTTTATGTAGTACCATTGCAAAAGACACGGGCGGTTAGTTCAGCTGGTTAGAATACTTGGTCGACATCCAAGGGGTCGGGGATTCGAATTCCTCACCGCCCACCAGACATTTTGTAAGAGCGAGAAAGGCACACCGGTTATGACACCGCGAACTACCATCAAGGTTGGTGAGTGACGCTAGTCGATCGGCTTTCTTTTGCTTGTTCAATTGAAGAAAAACGCGGCTAGCCCGCGTTTTTTTTCGTCCATTTTTTCCAGCATTACCTTTTTCTTCCGGAGATCCATGATGGTTTCAATCCGACTGCCCGACGGTTCCGTCCGCCAATTCGATGCACCCCTGACCGTGGCGCAGGTTGCGTCCAACATCAGCACCAGCCTGGGCAAAGCAGCCCTGGCCGGCAAAGTTGATGGCAAGGTCGTTGATACTTCCTTCCTGATCGAGAAGGACTCCGATGTCGCCATAGTGACCGACAAGGATCCGGAAGGCCTGGACGTGATTCGCCACTCGACCGCCCACTTGCTGGCGTACGCCGTCAAGGAACTGTTCCCTGATGCGCAAGTGACCATCGGGCCGGTCATTGAAAACGGCTTCTATTACGACTTCTCCTACAAGCGTCCGTTCACCCCGGACGACCTGGTGGCAATCGAGAAGAAAATGGCGGAATTGGCGAAGAAGGACGAGCAGGTGACCCGCAAGGTCCTGCCGCGCGACGAGGCCGTGGCTTATTTCAAGTCCATCAATGAGCACTACAAGGCCGAGATCATCGCTTCGATCCCGTCCAATGAAGACGTGTCGCTGTACACCGAAGGCAATTTCACCGACCTGTGCCGCGGCCCGCACGTGCCATCGACCGGCAAGCTGAAGGTCTTCAAGCTGATGAAGCTGGCCGGCGCCTACTGGCGCGGCGACAGCAAGAACGAAATGCTGCAGCGTGTGTATGGCACCGCCTGGACCAAGAAGGAAGACCAGGAGCAGTACCTGTTCCAGCTGGAAGAAGCGGAAAAGCGCGACCATCGCAAGCTGGGCAAGCAGCTGGACTTCTTCCACTTTCAGGATGAGGCTCCGGGCCTGGTGTTCTGGCACCCGAAAGGCTGGACCATCTGGCAGCAAGTGGAACAATACATGCGCCGCAAGTACCAGGAAAACGGCTACCAGGAAGTGAAGGCGCCGCAGATCCTGGACGCTTCGCTGTGGGGCAAGACCGGCCACTGGGAAAACTACCGCGAAAACATGTTCGTGACCGAGTCCGAAAACCGTTCCTACGCGCTGAAGCCGATGAACTGCCCGGGTCACGTGCAGATCTTCAACAGCGACCTGCGTTCCTACCGCGACCTGCCGCTGCGCTACGGTGAATTCGGCCAGTGCCACCGCAACGAGCCATCCGGCGCGCTGCACGGCATCATGCGCGTGCGCGGCTTCACCCAGGACGACGGCCACATCTTCTGCACCAACGAGCAGATCGAGCCGGAAGTGGTGGCCTTCCACCAGCAGGCGATGGAAGTCTATAAAGATTTCCATTTCGAGAACATCGACGTGAAGCTGGCGCTGCGTCCGGACAACCGCATCGGCGACGACGAGGTGTGGGATAAAGCGGAAGAAGCGCTGCGCTCGGGCCTGCGCGCTTGCGGCGTGACCTGGACCGAACTGCCGGGCGAGGGTGCATTCTACGGTCCGAAAATCGAGTATCACCTGAAGGATTCGCTGGGCCGCCCATGGCAGGTCGGCACCATGCAGGTCGACTTCTTCATGCCGGGCCGCCTGGGTGCCGAATATGTCGCGGATGATAACACCCGCAAGACTCCGGTCATGCTGCACCGTGCGATCGTGGGTTCGCTGGAGCGCTTCATCGGTATCCTGATCGAGAACTACGCCGGCGCGCTGCCGATGTGGCTTGCTCCTCAGCAAGTATCGATTCTGAACATCAGCGACGCCCAGGCGGATTACTGCAAGGCGCTTGAATCCAGGCTGCGCAAGCTGGGCTTCCGCGTTGCTGCTGATTTGCGCAACGAGAAGATTACGTATAAAATCCGCGAACATTCCGTCCAAAAAGTGCCTTTCATTCTCGTGGTGGGCGACAAAGAACGGGATGCCAACACCGTGGCCGTGCGTGCGCGGGGCAATGTCGATCTGGGCGTCATGTCGATCGAAGCCCTGGTGGAGCGACTTCAGAACGACGTCGAGACCAAAGCCTAAATGCGGGGGAGCCCCGCAACCGGCCTACTAACCAAAATTGAAGGAAACACCATAGCTACTGACAAGTCTTCCCATCGCATCAATGGCGAGATCACCCACCCTGAAATGCGTCTATCGGGTGTGGATAATGAACCGCTGGGCATCGTAAGCCTGGCCGAAGCCTTCCGCCTGGCGGAAGAGGCCGATGTCGACCTGGTCGAGATCGCGCCGAACGCGAATCCTCCAGTCTGCCGGCTGATGGATTACGGTAAGTTCAAGTATTCGGAACAGAAGAAGGCGCACGAAGCCAAGTTGAAGCAGAAGGTGATCTCGGTGAAGGAAGTCAAATTCCGCCCCGGCACCGATGATGGCGACTACAACATCAAGCTGCGCAACCTGATCAAGTTCCTGGAAGACGGTGACAAGACCAAGATCACCCTGCGTTTCCGTGGCCGTGAAATGGCCCACCAGGATATCGGCATGCGCATGCTCGAGCGTCTGAAGGCTGACCTGGAGCCGCATGGCCAGGTCGAGCAGTTCCCCAAGATGGAAGGCCGCCAGATGATCATGGTGCTGGCGCCGAAGAAGAAGAAGTAAAACCGGTAAACCAGTGCCTGACCCACAGGGTCGGGCACTGTCTGAGCAACGGCCGCGTGTCTTTGACCCGCGGCCGTTGCTTATACAGGGTCTGACCCTGCGGGTCAGACCCAGGTTTACCGGTTTTGAAGAATGTTGTGCTATACTCCCGGGTTCCCGTGAGAGTAGGCACCAAAAGTGCAGCGAAGGGCTGCCACCTACAATCCGGTCATTATTGGAGCATTCACATGCCAAAAATGAAAACCAAGAGCTCCGCGAAAAAACGTTTTCGCGTGCGCCCAGGTGGCACCGTTAAGTCGGGCATGGCTTTCAAACGCCACATCCTGACCAAGAAGACCACCAAAAACAAGCGTCAACTGCGTGGCACCCGTAACATCAATGCGTCGGACGTGACTAGCGTTCTGCGTATGATGCCGTCCGCTTAATCTCACTCGTTATTTAAGGAGCTACTATGCCTCGAGTAAAACGTGGGGTTACCGCGCGTGCCCGTCATAAGAAAGTACTGAACCTGGCCAAGGGTTACCGCGGTCGTCGCAGCAAAGTATTCCGTATTGCCAAGCAAGCAGTGATGCGCGCTGGCCAGTACGCATACCGCGACCGTCGTAACAAGAAGCGCGTCTTCCGCGCCCTGTGGATCACCCGTATCAACGCGGCTGCCCGCGAACACGGCGTTACCTACAGCGTGTTCATGAACGGTCTGAAGAAGGCCGCTATTGAACTGGACCGTAAGGTCCTGGCTGATATGGCTGTGATGGACAAGCCTGCATTTGCAGCGATTGTCAACGTCGTCAAAGCCAAGATCGCTGCTTAATTGCCAGTGATGCGCGCTGTCTTCGGGCAGCGCTCATAAGAAGCGGGACATGGCTTAGCTATGTCCCGTTTTTAATTTCCAAAACAGGAAAAACGTCGGATGAACTCGCTCGAACAACTCGTCGTCTCCGCGCAGGCTGATTTCCTCGCCGCCGTAGACGCTGCCGCACTTGAAAACGCCAAAGCCAAGTACCTTGGCAAGACTGGCCAGATCACCGAAATGATGAAGGGCCTGGGCAAGCTGGACCCTGAAGAGAAAAAGGCGCAGGGCGCCCTGATCAACGCTGCGAAAGTGCAGATCGAGGCCGCGCTGACCGCGCGCCGTGATGCGCTGGCGGAAGCGCAGCTGCAACTGCGCCTGAATGCCGAAGCGATCGACGTATCGCTGCCAGGCCGCGGCCGTTCCAAAGGCGGCATCCATCCTGTGATGCGCACCTGGGAACGCGTGGAAGAGATCTTCCGCTCGATCGGCTTCGACGTCGCTGCGGGCCCTGAAATCGAAACCGACTGGACCAACTTCACCGCCCTGAATTCACCTGAGAACCATCCGGCGCGTTCGATGCAGGATACCTTCTACGTTGAAGGCAACGACAGCACCGGCAAGCCGCTGCTGCTGCGTACCCACACCTCGCCGATGCAGGTGCGCTATGCCCGCAACAACAAGCCGCCGATCAAGGTGATCGCGCCTGGCCGCACCTATCGCGTGGACTCGGATGCGACCCACTCGCCGATGTTCCACCAGGTCGAGGGCCTGTGGATTGCGGAAGACATTTCCTTCGCTGACCTGAAGGGCGTGTACCTGAATTTCGTTAAGGCTTTCTTTGAGACGGATGACCTGCAAGTGCGCTTCCGTCCTTCGTATTTCCCGTTCACGGAGCCGTCGGCGGAGATCGATATCGCTTTCGGTAGCGGCCCACTGAAAGGGCGCTGGCTGGAGGTTTCGGGCTCGGGGCAGGTGCATCCGAATGTGGTGCGCAACTTCGGCCTTGATCCGGAAAAGTACATCGGCTTTGCGTTCGGCTCCGGCCTTGAGCGCTTGACCATGCTGCGCTATGGGGTCAATGACCTGCGCCTGTTCTATGAAGGCGATCTGCGCTTCCTGAAGCAGTTCAACTAAAACCGGTAAAGCGGTGTCTGACCCGCAGGGTCAGACACCAGTCTGCCGAAGCTACGGGCCAAGTGTCTGACCCTGTGGGTCAGACACTGGTTTACCGGTTCTAAAAGATACGAAAGCTGACTATGCAATTCTCTGAAAACTGGCTGCGCACCATGGTCGATCCGAAGATGACTTCGGATGAGCTGGCACACATGCTGACCATGTCCGGCCTCGAAGTGGAAGACATCGATCCAGTAGCGCCGCCGTTCACCAACGTTGTGGTGGGCCATGTGCGCGAAACCGCCAAGCACCCGAACGCCGACCGCCTGAACGTCTGCCAGGTCGACGTGGGCACCGGCACGCTGCTGAACATCGTCTGCGGCGCGCCGAACGTGCGTCCAGGCCTGAAGGTCGCGTGCGCCATGGCCGGCGCCGTGCTGCCGCCTGGCGCCGACGGCAAGCCGTTCGAAATCAAGGTTGGCCAGCTGCGCGGCGTCGAGTCGCAAGGCATGCTGTGTTCCGCGCGCGAACTGAAGCTGTCGGAAGACCACGGTGGCCTGATCGAACTGCCGGACGACGCGCCGATCGGCCAGAACATCCGTGACTACTTCGCGCTGAACGATCTGAAATTCACCATCAAGCTGACCCCGAACAAGGCAGACTGCCTGTCCGTGCTGGGCGTGGCGCGTGAAGTGGCGGCGCTGACCGGCTCGCAACTGAACCTGCCGCAGAACCGCATCGTGCCGGTCACGCTGGACGAAAAGCTGGCGGTGAAGGTGAGCGCTCCAGACCTGTGCGGGCGCTTTGCCGGCCGCGTGATCCGCGGCCTGAACGCCAAAGCCGAAACCCCGGCCTGGATGAAGCAGCGCCTGGAGCGCAGCGGCCAGCGTCCGGTGTCGGCACTGGTCGACATTTCCAACTACGTGATGCTGGAAATGGGCCGTCCTTCGCACGTGTTCGACCTGGACAAGATCCATGGTTCGCTGGACGTCCGCTGGGGCAAGAAGGGCGAACAGATCAAGCTCCTGAACGGCAACACCATTGAAGTCGATGAGTGGGTGGGCGTGATCGCCGACGACAAGGAACTGGAATCGCTGGCCGGCATCATGGGCGGCGACGCTACCGCCGTGTCGGACGATACAAGCAACATCTACCTGGAAGCGGCTTTCTGGTGGCCGAACGCCATCCAGGGCCGCGCCCGCAAGTACAACTTCTCGACCGATGCGGCGCACCGCTTCGAGCGCGGCGTGGACTTCGCATCGATCCCCGAGCACCTGGAGCGCATTACCGCGCTGCTGGTGGAAATCTGCGGCACGCCTGACACCAAGGTCGGCGCCATCGACGACCAGGTCGTCAACCTGCCGCAGCGCGCTCCGGTGCAAATGCGCACCGCCCGCGCCGCGAAGGTAATTGGCGTAGCGTTGAACGATGAGATGGTTGCCGATATTTTCACGCGCCTGGGCCTCGCGTTCACGCTGGCAGACGGTGTATTCAGCGTCACTTCGCCGTCCTACCGTTTCGACATCGAAATCGAAGAGGACCTGATCGAAGAAGTGGCCCGCGTGTACGGCTTCGAGAACATCCCGACCCTGCCGCCAATCGCCGCAAACGAGATGCGCATCGCACCGGAAGACACCCGTTCGATCTTCGCTGTGCGCCACCAGCTGGCTGACCTGGGCTTCCAGGAAGTGGTGAACATGAGCTTCGTGGAAGCGCAGTGGGAGCTGGACTTCAACGGCAACGACAGCCCGATCAAGCTGCAGAATCCGATCGCCTCCCAGATGTCCGTCATGCGTTCGTCGCTGATCGGCAGCCTGGTGGCGAACGTGCGCTACAACGTCAACCGCAAGCAGCCGCGCGTGCGCTTGTTCGAGGTTGGCGCCATTTTCAAGCGCGACGCTTCCGTGCAGGACGGCCCTTTGACCGTGGCCGGCTATGACCAGCCGCAGCGCGTCGCTGCCATGGCTTACGGCCCGGTAGCCGACGAGCAGTGGGGACAGAAAGCCCGCGACGTTGACTTCTTCGACGTCAAGGCTGACCTGGAAGCCCTGTTCGCCCCGCGCCAGCTGCGCTTTGCGAAGCTGGCTCACCCGGCCCTGCACCCGGGCCGCGCCGCTTCGGTGGAACTGGATGGCAAGGTGATCGGCTTTATCGGCGAACTGCATCCGCGCTGGCTGCAAAAGTACGACCTGCCGAAGGCGCCAGTGTTGTTCGAAGTCGATGCCGTTGCGTTGCAGCAACGCCGCGTGCCAGAATATGAAGAGATTTCGAAATTCCCTGGCACCACGCGCGACGTCGCCCTGGTGGTGAAACAGGCCGTTCCCGTGCAGGACCTGCTCGACGCCTTCCATGGTGCCGTGACGGCCCATGCTCAAGGGCGCATTGTGCAAGCCATTGTTTTGTTTGATGAATATCGCGGCCAAGGCCTGGAAAGCGACGAAAAATCGCTTGCTTTCCGCTTTAGCTTGCAAGATACTCAAAACACCCTGCAGGATGATGTCGTGGACGAGCTGATGAAGACGCTGACCGCCCATGTCGTCCTGGCACACGGTGCAAAACTGCGGGCTTGATTTAACAATTCAGGATGACCAGCGAGTCCGGCACTGCCGGACTCATGTACTTTAAAAGGCAGGGCAGCAAAATTAACAACAACGACGTCGATTCCGCCGTACTTGAATCCGCATTGGACGCCGAGTTGCACAGCGCGATGCAGAACGCCAAGGTACGCCAGGAAGCTGAAAAAGATTTGCCGACGCTGACCAAGGCAGAACTGGCCGAACTTCTGTTCGAACAGGTGGGCCTGAACAAGCGCGAGGCCAAGGACATGGTCGAAACCTTCTTTGACGAGATCCGCAATGCGCTGGAACGCGGCGAAGCGGTGAAGCTGTCCGGTTTCGGCAACTTCCAGCTGCGCGACAAGCCGCAGCGTCCGGGCCGTAACCCGAAAACCGGCGAGGAGATCCCGATCACGGCACGCCGTGTAGTGACCTTCCACGCCAGCCAGAAGCTGAAAGGCATGGTCGAAGACAGCGCCGGTACGGCGCGCGCATCCTGAGCTGCATAGGTGCGTGAATGAACGACCGACCTGGCAAGGCAGACCTGGTAGTGTTGCCGCCGATCCCGGCGAAACGCTACTTCACCATTGGCGAGGTCAGCGAACTGTGCGGTGTGAAGCCGCATGTGCTGCGCTATTGGGAACAGGAATTTACCCAGCTGAAACCGGTCAAACGGCGCGGCAACCGCCGCTATTACCAGCATCATGAAGTGCTGCTGATCCGCCGCATCCGCGAGCTGCTGTACGAGCAGGGCTTTACGATCAGCGGCGCCCGCAACAAGCTCGATAGCCGCGCTGCCGATTCGGCGCAAGGCGAGTATGATGAAACTCCTGGCATGGCACACGAAGCGCCGCCGCTGGACCGCGAGATGCTGCGCCGCGAGCTGCAAGGCATCCTCGAGCTACTAAAGTTGTAAGCAGCTGTAGCAAGGGCGCTTAGGCGTCCTTTTTTTCGGTTAGACTCGGCTAAACTGTTAAACCATTGGTGCTACAATATTAACGTTATGATTTTGCTAGTGATATTGCAGACGCTGGCTCCGTTCCCAAGCTAGGAATTCAAGAGGGAAGACAATGATTCGCGTAGCCATCTGTGACGACCACCAGATTGTACGGGCGGGTTTCAAGCAAATCTTTTCGTCGTCGGACGAATTCAGCGTAGTCGCTGAAGGCAGCACCGGGCGGGAAGCGCTCGACATCGCACGCAAGGAAGTGTGCGACGTGCTGTTGCTTGACATCGCCATGCCGGACCAGAGCGGTATCGATACTCTGCGTACCATCCGCCAGGGCCAGCCGGACTTGCCGGTGCTGATCCTGTCCGGCTATCCAGCCCAGCAATATGCGCTCAACCTGTTCAAGATGGGCGCCAACGGGTACCTGAACAAGGAATGCGAGGCGGAGGAGTTGATCAACGCCGTGCGCACCGTGTACCAGGGGCGCCGCTATGTCAGCTCGCAAGTGGGCGAACTGCTGGCGCAAAGCTTCGACCGCGATCCGAATACGGCCCTGCATACGGAGCTGTCGGACCGCGAATTCCAGGTGTTCCTGCGCCTGGCGCGCGGCGCCACCGTGTCCGACATCGGCACGGCGCTTTCGCTGAGCATCAAGACCGTGAGTACGTATCGCACGCGCATTATGGAGAAGATGGGCTTGCAGTCGAATAGTGACTTGACGTACTACGCAATGAAGAACAATTTGCTGGATTGATACGTCTGGTTACACTTTTGCGGTGCCGCACAATTAGCTTTCCGTGCGGCAGCATCTTGCTGCGGGTCTATAATGGGGAAAATGTACTTCACCATCGAACCAGCGCCCCGGCACCGGCTGCCGCTGTATAAAACGCTCTTGTGCGTGACCTGCGCGCTGATCCTCATCGTCAACGGTTTCAGCCTTTTCCACAATCTGCAATCGCTGAAGGGCGCCAATGAGCAGTTGGCGCTCAGCTCGCGCGTTGCCGAACGGCTGCAGTACCTGAACGTGCTGGTGCTCGATGCCGACAGCAGCGCGCGCGGCTATTTCATCTCCGGCAAGGAAACCTACCTGGGACCGACGCGCTCGGTAGTCACCGAATCGGAGCAGCAGTTCCGCGAGCTGGAGAAACTGCTGGCGAATAATCCGATCCAGTTGAAAAACCTGCAGCAATTGCAGGTATTGGTGCGCAAGCGCATCGCCATCCTGACCCAGGCCATTGAGGTCTACAAGCACGGCGGGCTGGACGATATCGTCAATATTGCCAAGGTCAGCGACGAGCGCAGCGGCATGGATGAAATCCGCCTGCAAGTGGTGATCATGGTGCGCGAGCAGGGAGAAGCCATGTCGGCCCGCGCCGCCAGCTTCTACCAGGAATACCAGAAGGCCGTTGTGATGGGCGCCGGCATCAATGCCATCGCCATCGTGGTGCTGGTCATGTTCTACCAGCTGGTGCGGCGCAGTTTCGTGCACCGGGCAGCGGTGGAGCACGCGCTGCAATTGTCGAACGAAAGCCTGGAATCGATGGTGCAGCAGCGTACCGAGCAGCTATCGGTGCTGTCGCGTCACCTGATTTCGATCAGCGAAGAAGAGAAGATGCGCCTGTCGCGCGAATTGCACGATGAGATGGGTGCCAACCTGACCTCGATCAGCATGGATATCGCGGCGGTCGCGCACCAGCTGCAAAAAACCAATCCTGAGCTCGCGGCCCAGCTGCGCCGTGCGCGCGGCACCCTGGTCGATACGGTGGAACTGAAGCGCCGCATCATCGAAGACCTGCGCCCGAGCCTGCTCGACAACCTTGGCCTGTGCGCGGCGATCGACAGCTACTGCGAAGACTTCACGCGCATGACCAATATCCCGTGCGAGACCGAGATCGGCCCCGATATTGACGCCGTTGCCAAGGCCGGCGACAGCAGCCTGTCGATTGCCTTGTTCCGTATCGTGCAGGAGTCGCTGACCAATATCCGCAAATACGCCAAGGCCGGCCATGTCAGCGTCTCGCTCAAGCTGCAGCGCGACGACATGCTGGTGCTGCGCATCATCGACGACGGTATCGGGATTGCCGCTCCAACGCTGGCCAAGCCAATGTCGCACGGCTTGCTGGGGATGCGGGAGCGGGCTTTGTTGCTGGGCGGAATCTTGAATATCCGCCGTGGGCGGGGTGACCGGGGAACCTGCATCGAGGTCTATATTCCCCTGAAGGGCCGGGGCAAGCGTCCTGTTGGCGCCGTGCCCCCGGCAATGCTGCATCCTAGCAGCACGCTACATCAGCGAGCAGGCGATCATATTCAATCTTCGCCACCTTATAGCACTCGCCCGCATAACGTTCCAGACCTTCACGATCAATGACGGTGATGTTGCCGCGGCGGTAGGTGATCATGCCGTCCTCCTGCAGCTTGCCGGCGGCGGCGGTGATCGATTCGCGGCGCACACCCAGCATGATCGAAATCATTTCCTGGGTCACCTTCAATTCGTTGCTTGGGGAGCGGTCCAGGCGGTCCAGCAACCAGCGGCACAGCTTCTGCTCGATCGAGCTGTGGCGGCCGCCGACGGCGTTCTGCGCCATCTGTGCGAACAGTGCTGCGTTGTAGCGCATCAGCAGCTGGGGCAGGGCGCCGCCCTGGTTGAAGGCGTCGCGCAGGGCTTGCGCTTTCAGGCGGTAGCCGTAGCCGGCGCTTTGCACCACGGCGGTGCTCATGGCGCGCTCACCGGCAAACATCGACACGCCCACCACGCCTTCGTGGCCGACCACGGCGATCTCGGTGGTCGCGCCGTCTTCCATCACGTACAGCAGGGACAGGATGGCAGTCGTCGGGAAGTAGACGTATTCCAGCTTGCTGCCGAATTCAAACAATTCTTTGCCGAAGGGCAGCTGCACCAGCTCCAGGTGCTCGAACAGGGACTCCAGTGCTTCACGAGGGAGGGCTGCCAGCAATTCATTTTGCTGGGCGCCGCTGTAGCTGACAACCGGCCGGGACGCAACTTTGAACTCCGTCGAACCAATAGGCATTGCTTGCGACAGCGAGTTCTTGGCAGAGACGCTAAGTTGAGTGTTGTTCATTTTATCCTCACAGAACTAAAGTACACGGTATTGCAGTCGGCATTCTTAGGGGTGCTACTTGCCGATCGCGTTGGTAATACTTTAATTTTCTATGTGAGAGATGAACATAAGACCTGTTACCTCCGTCATGTAGGCTGGCAACATGGCAGTTTGTCAGGCTAGTCCTACAACATTGTAATTTTGGCTGGCGCACTGTTGAAAATCCTGCTTGCAGGGCCGAGGCGGAACTGTCCAAGGGCTTCGTGCAGGATGGCAGTTTCCGCGTGGACACGGCTGGCGCTTTCCGAGGCCTGGACCACCAGGGCGGCATTCTGCCGGGTCATGTCGTCAATACGGTGGAGCGCGCAATTGATGCGCGCGATCTCGCTGCGCTGACCCGCTTCGGCTTCTGTAATCCGGGTAATAACGTGCTCCATGCTGCGCACGGAAGCCACAACCTGGCTCATGGTGGCACCGGCGGCATCGACCTGGACGTTGCCGCTTTCGACCTTGCTGACCGAATCGCCGATCAGTTGCTTGATCTCCAGCGCAGCGGCCGCCGAATGTTGGGCCAGGCTGCGCACTTCGGTGGCCACCACGGCGAAGCCGCGCCCATGGTTTCCGGCCCGGGCCGCTTCCATGGCGGCGTTCAGCGCCAGGATATTGGTCTGGAACGCTATGCCGTCGATAACCCCGATAATGTCGGCAATGCGATCCGAACTGCTGCGAATTGCTGCCATTGTGTCGACTACGGCTCCGACGCTGGCGCCGCCGCGCAGGGCCACGCCGGCCGCCTGCCGCACCAGTTGGCGGCCGTCGTCGGCGTGGGCGCTGTTGCGGCGCACGGCGAATGACGGTGACGTGCAGGGCTTCAGCCTGGGTGCTGGTAGATCCGTGCAGTGCCGTGCTGCCGCTGGCCAGTTCGTCGGCGGCGCTGGCAATGCGCGCGGCGCCGCTGCGGATATCGGCGACCAGGCTTTCCAGTGCTGCCGTCATGCCGCTGAAGGCGTTTGCCAGCGCGCCGATTTCATCATGCGCCGGGGAGCTGATGCGAACGCTCAGGTCGCCCGCCGCAGCGGCGCGCACGGCATGGTTGAGTTGGCGAATGTCGCGCGCGAAGGGGGCATAGAAGCCGGCGCCCAGCCAGGCAGCGAGTGCGATGGAGAGCAGGACCACGGCGCCGACGGCGTTGCGGCGCACACGGTCTTGCGCAGCGCGTTCGGCCAGCAACTGTTGCAGCGCATCGGCACTGCTGCCGAACAGCGCGTGCAAAGCCGCAGCCGCTTGTTGGCCGGCGGCGTTGAAGTCCTTGCCGCTGCTCTGGTTGTAGGAGTTCAGCACCTCGTTGCGGGCGCGTTCGAGGAATGCAAGGGCGACCGGCACGGCGGCCAGGCGCGGCTGCAGGGCCGGCGCCAGCCCAGGGTGGTTGGCCAGGATGCCCTTGTATTGGCCCGGCAGGCGCTCCAGTTCATGGCGCGCCAGCATGGCGGTGGCATTCAGCATCTGGTCTTCATTGGCTTCGAACAGGCCGCTGTCGATGTAGGCGGCGCCGCGGCCGGTCATCACGGACAGGTTTTCCTCCAGGTCCGGCAGGCTCTTGAGGAAGGAGGCAATCAGGTAGGCGCTGCGTACTTCCGGGGCGAGCGACAGGCGTGAACGGTCGGCAGCCTGGGCGGCAAGGGCATCGGCCAGCGCGATCAGCCTGCTGTGCGCTGCAAAGCTGGCGCGTGCATCCAGGCCGGCCTGGCGCTGCTGCAGTTGCTGCCAGCCCTGTTCCAGCTCAGGCTGCGCGGGCAGGCCGGACAGCGTGCCGATGGCAAGCGGGCGCAGGCCCTGCAGCGCGGACGTGGCAGCCTGTCCTGCGGCGGCTATCGCGCGCGCCGTCTTGCTGCCTGGCGGCCAGGCGCAGGTGTTCCAGGTTGCGCTTTTCCTGCAGGCGGCGGCGCAGCTCGTGCAATTGGCGGACATAGGCCAGGCCCTGGCGCTCCTGGATGGTGAAGGACACCGATTTGTGCAATTCGGCCACCAGCAGGCCCGAGGCAAGCAGCAGCGGCAGCAGGAAAACCAGGGAGTCGAGGGGCGAACTTGGGCAATAGTCGCAGCCTCTGCATGAGGGCGATGGCGGGGCGGACCAAGATCATGAGCGGGCTTTGGGCGAGGATTTTTGCGGCGCGATAATGATGCAAGGCAATTGTTACCTCGTGATGAATCGGGGCATAATGCGCGGTAATCAACTTATTCCACTCCCCATGCATGTAATCCTGGTAGAAGACGACGCAGTATTGGCCGACGGCGTAGTCCGGGTGTTGTCCGGCCATGGCATGAAAGTGGAACTGCTGCAAAACGGCAGCGAAGCCGATGCCATGCTGCAGCGTCCCGGCCAGGCCGACGTGCTGGTCCTTGATATCGGCCTGCCGGGCCTGGACGGCTTTGAAGTGGTGCGCCGCCTGCGCGCGCGCGGCAGCCAGCTGCCGGTGCTGTTGCTGACGGCGCGCGATGCGGTGGAAGACCGCGTGCGCGGCCTGGAGCTGGGCGCCGACGATTACCTGGTCAAGCCTTTCGCCACGCCGGAACTGGTGGCGCGCCTGCGCGCGCTGGCGCGGCGCCATGCGCCGAAGCCCAGCGTGCTGCAAATGGGCTCGCTAGTGCTGGACCTGGGCGCCAAGCGTGCCCGCGTGCGCGATACAGTGATCGACCTGTCGGTGCGCGAATGGGCGGTGCTGGAGTATCTGTTGCAGCACAGCGCGCGCGTGGTCAGCAAGCAGCAGATCATCGACGCCATCCTGCCCTGGGGGGAAGACGTGACGCCGAACGCGGTGGAAGTCTATATCTCGCGCATCCGCCAGAAGACGGCCGATGCCGGCATCAGCATCCGCACCATCCGCGGCTTCGGCTACATGCTGGAACCGGCCAATGGATAAGACTCTTGGATAGCATCCGCCTGCGCCTGCTCAAATGGCTGATCGGCCCGGTTCTCCTGCTGAACCTGGCCGGCGTTGCACTGAGCTATGCGCTGGCCTGGATCCCGGCCCAGATCGCCTTCGACCAGTCGCTCGGCGACGCCGCCGCCATGTTGGGCGCCCGCATCAGCGAACGTGAAGGGCGGCTGGTGCTCGACTTGCCGGAGGCCGCCGAGCGCGTCTTGCGCGAGGATGAGCTCGACAAGGTCTATTTTGCCTTGCGCGATGGCCAGGGCCGCCTGGTGGCCGGCGATGCCGTGCTGCCTGTCCTCCCGGCGCGTGCCGGTGCCCCTGCGGTTGACGGCGTGGTCGAGAACAACCCGGTGCGCCTGGTGGCGCTGCCGGTGCTGACCGGGCAGCAGCAGGGCATCGTGGTGGTGGCCAAGACGCTGCGCAAGCGCGGCCAGGCACGCACCGCCATCGTGCGCGCCTTGCTGCCGCTGGCGGCCGTGTTTACGCTGGCTTCGGTCGGCCTGGTCTGGTTTTCGGTCACCAATGGCCTGGCGCCCTTGCACAAGGTCAAGGCCGGCATCCAGGCGCGCAGCGCCGAAGACTTGTCGCCTATCCCGGCCGGCAGCGTGCCGCTGGAAGTGATGCCGATGGTGCACTCTTTCAATGGCTTGCTGGAGCGCGTGCGCGAAGGCGCCCAGGCGCAGCAAGACTTCCTGGCCAATGTGGCGCACCAGCTGCGGACCCCGCTGGCCGGCTTGCGCACCCAGATCGAACTGCTGGCGGCGCAGGAGCGCACGCCGGCCGCGGCGTCGTCGCTGGCGATGATGCAGGCCTCGACCGAGCGCATGATTCGCCAGGTCAACCAGTTGCTGGCGCTGGCGCGCGCGGAACCTGGCCCCTTGCGCAAGACGCGCATGGAGCGCCTGTCGCTCGACCAGTTGCTGGAAGAATCGATCCAGCATTTCGTCGAGCAGGCGCTGCGCAAGGAGATCGACCTCGGCTTCGACTTGCAGCCAACCAGGGTGAACGGCGACCGCTTCATGTTGCGGGACCTGGTCGACAACCTGGTCGACAATGCCATCCGCTACACGCCGCCCAAGGGGGCCGTCACGGTGAGCTGCTTCCCGCACCTGGGCGGCGGCATGCTGACGGTGGAAGACTCCGGTCCGGGCATTCCGCAGGCCAAGCGCGCCGCAGTCTTCCAGCGCTTCCAGCGCCTGGATGAAAAGACCAATGGCAGCGGTATCGGCCTGGCCATCGTCCGCGATATCGCCACTGCCCATGGCGCCAGTGTTGCCATCGACACCCCCGCCAGCGGGCGGGGCGCATTGTTTTCCGTGTATTTTCCCTCCTAAAACTGCTGCTGTCAGGTATTTGTCAGGTTTTCCTCAGGGAAATGCAAGCTTGCTTGTCTAGACTTGCACTATCAAATACCAGCTTTGGAGAAATACATGGAACAGCAGCAGTCCGGTGCATCCCGCCAGGCGGGCTTCACGCTGATTGAAATGATGGTAACCGTGGCAATTATCGCCATCCTCGCCGCAGTGGCGATCCCAGCCTACGGCGATTACATCAAGACCGGCCGCCTGCCGCAGGCGTCCAATAACCTGGCCAGCATGCGCGCCAAGCTGGAGCAATATTTCCAGGACAATCGCAGCTATGACGGCGCCTGCGTCGCCGGCACCATCGCCGCGCTGCCTCCTGCCGACGACTTTGTCTACACCTGTCCGACGCTGACGGCGACGACCTACGTGGTCAAGGCCGAAGGCCAGGGCAAGATGGCCGGCTTCACCTTCACGATCGACCAGTCGAACAACAAGAAGACGACGGCGCTGCCAAGCGGCTGGGGCTCGGCGTCGGAATCTGCGCCGATTACCTGCTGGGTGCGCAAAAAGGGTGGCACATGCTAGCGCGCCGCCAACAGGGCGCGACCCTGATCGAGCTGATGGTCGGCGTGACCGTCCTGGCGGTGCTGTTGGCCATGGGCGTGCCGGCGTTTTCAGCCTGGATGCAGGATGCCCAGAACCGCGCCGCCGCCGAATCGATCGTGAACGGCTTGCAGACCGCGCGTGCCGAGGCGGTGCGGCGCAATTCGGTCGTGCGTTTCACCCTGACCGGCGCGGAAGGCCAGGTGGGCTGGACTGTCGGCTGCCCGACCGTGACCACCACCTGCCCGGCAGATATCCAGACCCGTTCGGCGGGTGAAAGCAGCAAGCTGGTCAAGGTGACGGTCAGCGCCGATCCGATCCCGGTGCCGGCTCCGGCCGGCTATTTCACGGCGCAGATCAGCGATGCGGGGGCACTGCCGGCCGAGATCAATTTCGACGGCTTGGGCCGCGTGTATACGCCACCGGCCGGCACCTTGTTCAACCGCGCCGACGTGACCAGCACGGCCAGTGCCAGCGCGCGCCGCTATGTGGTGGTGGTATCGAGCGGCGGCCAGATCCGCATGTGCGATCCGAAAATGTCCTATGCCACCGATCCGCGTGGCTGCAGCTAAGGAGAATCCCATGAAGTCTCAACGCACATTGCGGAAACAGGGGGGCATAGCGCTGGTGGAGGCCTTGGTCGCCATCGTGATTTTTGCGTTCGGCGTGCTGGCCATCGTCGGCTTGCAGGCCGCTTCGGTGCGCCAGGTGAGCGACGCCAAGTACCGCATCGACGCTGCCAATGTGATCAGCCAGTCGCTGGGTGCGATGTGGGCCGACCGCGAGCGCATCCAGCTGCATGCCGTCAGGGACCAGGCCGTCAGCTCTTTGCCGAACGGGAAACTGACGGTCGTGGTGCCCGGCCCGTGGACTGCGGAAGTCGGTGTCACGGTCACGGTGACCGTGACTTGGCAAGTGCCGGGCGAGAGCGCCGTTCATACACAGACCAGCGTGCAATTCATCGCTGGTTAGAAAAGGAATAATCCAATGCACGACAAGCAAAACGGTTTCGGCCTGGTCGAGATCATGGTGGGCCTGGGCGTCGGCATGCTGGCCATGGTGGTCGTGATGCAGGTGTTCAGCCAGGCGGAAGGACAGAAGCGCACCACCACCGGCGGCGCCGATGCGCAGAGCAACGGCGCGATCGCCCTGTCCATGATCGAACGCGATGGCAAGATGGCAGGCTGGGGCATGGCCAATTCGATGTTCTCCGACTGCAATACCACCTACTCCTATTGCGACGGCGACCTGAGCTGTGGTGGCTCGGCTGGGCCGATCACCGGGCTGTCGATGGCGCCGGTGGCCATCACCGACGGCGGCAACGGGCCCGACAGCTTCCTGGTGCAGTATTTCGCCAACCCGCGGGAAGGTTCGTTCCGCTATCCATCCAATACGGAACTGCGCAGCAATATGCCGCAGCCATCGTCGGAGCTGAATGTCGGCAACACGGCCGGCTGCCGGGAAGGCGACCTGATCCTGGTGCAGCAGGCGGGCAAGTGCACGCTGATGCAGGCGACCCAGATCCAGGACCAGGCCTTGAAGATCCAGCATAACCCTGGCGCCAGCGGTCATTACAACCCGCCGGCCAATTACCAGAACGCCAACAACTGGCCCGCTTATACCAAGCCTGCGAAGCTGTCCTGTTTCACGGCCCCACCGGGCGGCGCCCTGTTCCAGCGTTCCTATAGCGTGAACAACCTGCACCAGCTGCTGCGTTCGGACAATTCGGCCAGCCCGGCGATCGTCAACGACGTCGTGGCGCCCGAGATCGTCGACATGCAGCTGGAGTACGGGATCTCGACGGCCACCGAGTCGTGGGTCAGCGCCTGGACCCCTGCCACCGGCACCTGGGCCAACCCCTCGGCCGCTGATATCAAGCTGGTCAAGGCGGTGCGCATCGCCCTGGTCGCGCGCAGCGTGCAGTACGAGAAACCGGAACCCAACCAGCAATGCGCAACCACGACCAGCGACATGGTCAGCAAGTGGTCGAGCTGGGCAACGTTCAATACCAGCGGCTATCCGGCCGACTGGAAGTGCTACCGCTACAAAGTGTTCGAGACGATTGTGCCATTGCGCAATGTCATTTGGGGATAAGACGATGAAACACAGCAAACGAGCCGGCGCAGTCCGGCAAGCCTGGCAGCAGGGCGTCATCCTGCCCATCACCCTGATCGTGCTGGTGGCCATGACGCTGGCCGGCATCGCGCTGCTGCGTTCGGTTGATACCTCGGCCGTGATCGCGGGCAACCTGGCCTTCAAGCAAAGCGCCACCGCCAGCGGCGATGCCGGCGTGGAAGCGGGCATCGCCTGGCTGATCCAGACCGCACCAAGCGGCTCCCTCGACCAGGACATGCCGGGCAGCGGCTATTACGCCACCCGCCAGGATGCTCTCGACCTGACCGGCAACAAGCGTGATTCCGAAGGTGCTGGCACAGCCGATGACGACCTGAATTGGGACAATGCCGCAGCCGTCGTCAAGCTGGGCGCCGATGCGGCCGGCAACCAGGTGGCTTATGTCATCCATCGCATGTGCGATAGCGCCGGCCCGCTGGACGCGCGCACCTGCTCCACGCAGCAGACCTTCAGTAAGGGCTATGACGAAGGTGCGCAGGGCGCGATGGAGGGCTACCGCCCACCCAAATTCGACAGCTCGGCCACCCGGGCTTTCTACCGTATTACGGCACGGGTATCCGGGCCGAGGAACACCACCAGCTACGTTCAGGCTGTGGTCTCAATCTAACGCAGGAGAATTCAGATGGACTGGACCAATGTCCCACCGCCGGGCCTGCGTGCCTTGCTCGCATCGCTCGGCCTGAGCCTGGCGCTGGCTGCCCAGCCAGTGTCCGCCGCCCCGACCGAGCTGGCCGATATCCCGCTGGCCAACGCGTCGACCGCCCCGATCTTGCCCAACATTATGTTGGACCTCGACAATTCCGGCAGCATGGCGTGGAGCTATATGCCCGACTACGTGCGCTACACTTCGCTGGGCAACTTCGGCACCATGTGCCGCGGGCCTAACAAGAACAACACCCTGGTGGTGTGCGAGCCCGGCGACCCGCCATACTTTGCCAGCGCCTTTAACGGGCTGTACTACAACCCGGCGATCCGCTACATGTGGCCGACCAAGGCCGACGGCACACGCCTGGCCGACCACAAGGGGAATACCTCCTATGCGGCGTCGTGGACTGCCGTGCCGAGCGACGGCTATGGCGTGCAGTTGATCGACGATACCAGCGCCGAACAGCCGAACGCCACGCCTTGCAAGGGGGTGGTGTCCGGTGGTAACTGTCCGCGCCTGTCGAATACTGCCGTGACCAACCTGGTGACCGGCTACCCGGAGCGCATGTGGTGCAGTCACACCTATGATGTGCCGCCGAGCGCGAATTGCAAGCCGGCAGTGGAGAACGGCAGTTATTCGTATCCGGATAACACCTACAAGTACCTGTATGCGAAGGACGGCGCGCCGTTCTACTACAACGTGAGCGTTGAGTGGTGCAAGACAGCGGATAGCGCGCCCAACCAGAATTTCGGCAAGGCCGGCAGCTGCCAGGCCAAGAAGACGGACACCTTCAAGTATGTGCGCTACTCGAACTGGTCGCGCGTCGACATTACCCCGTCCACGAAATTCCCGGCCAAGGCCGCAGGGCGCACCGATTGCGCAGGAAACGTCTGCACGTATCAGGAAGAGATGGCGAACTTCGCGACCTGGTACGCCTGGTACCGCACGCGTACCCAGATGACCAAGAGTGCGATCGGCCAGGCATTCAAGGATGTGCGCGGCACCCCGGTTGCCACCGACCCCGACGATTCGGCCTACCTGCACGCACGCATTGGCTTGACCACCATTAACAATCCCATCGCACTGGATATCGCCAACTTCGACGCTGCACAGAAGGAGAAGTTCTATACCGATCTGTACAGCTTCGATCCGCTTGGCGGCACGCCATTGCGCAATTCGCTTGATTCGCTGGGCAAGATGTACAAGGGCACCAGCACGCGTTACAAGGACCCGGTGCAGTATTCCTGCCAGAAGAACTTTACTATCCTGGCGACGGACGGTTACTGGAACGACAGCTATAACGGCGTGGCCGACACCGACGGCGCTGCGGGGGTGACGCTGCCATCGCGCGACGCCCTGCAAACACCCAATACGCTGGCGGACGTGGCCTATTACTACTACCATAACGACCTGCGCACATCCTGCAGCTCGAGCGATGTCTGCACCAATAACGTTGCGCCATCGGGCGCAAATGCGGACGTGGACGACGTGGCGCAACACCAGCACATGACCACGTTCACCATCGGCCTCGGGGTCGACGGCACCCTGACTTACGATCCCAACTACAAGACCAGCAACAGCGGGGATTACTTCAATATCAAGCAGGGCGTGACCAAATGGCCAGCCCCGAGCGGCAACGCACCCGAAACCATTGACGATCTGTGGCACGCTGCCGTCAATGGCCGCGGCACCTATTTCAGCACCAAGGACCCGGCGGCGCTGGAAGGCGGCTTGCGCAAGGCGCTGCGCAGCATTGACAGCGTGACCGGCAACGGTGCGGCGGCGGCGACCAGCGCGCTGCAGCCAACTGCCGGCGACAATTTCATCTATGTGGCGACGTACCGCACCGTGAAGTGGGACGGCGACGTGAGCGGCTATTCCCTTGACCTGTCGACCGGTGCAGTGTCGAAGGATCCCTTCTGGCAAGCGGAGCCGCTGCTGCGCAACAAGATCGCCGCGACCGGCGATAGCGATACGCGCGTGATCTACACCGCCGACGGCACCACCCGTACCTTGTTTAGCACGGGCAAGGGCGGCCTGACGGCAGCCCAGCTGGCGCTGTTCGACACCAACAGGCTGAGCCAGGCCAGCACCTGGTCCAGCACGCAGAAGACCGCTGCCACCGCAGCCTCGCTGGTGAACTACCTGCGCGGGCAAGACCGCAATGAAGACCAGGAGCGCGTGCTGACGTACGGCGCTTACGAGCGCCTGTACCGCGACCGCGAGAAAGCGCTGGGCGATATCGTCCATGCGCAGCCGATCTATGTGAAAGCGCCGCCGTTCAATTTCGATGACGATGGCTATCAGGAATTCAAGGCTGCCAAGGCAGACCGCCTGCCGACGCTATACACCTCGGCCAACGATGGCATGCTGCATGCCTTCGACGGCGAATCCGGCCAGGAACGCTGGGCCTACGTGCCGCCGATGGTCTTGCCGAATATGTGGCGCCTGGCCGATGCCAATTATGGCAGCCAGCACCGCTACTACCTGGACGGCCCGCTGGCCATGAGCGATGCGAAGATCAACGGCAGCTGGAAAACGGTGCTGATAGGCGCCATGGGCAAGGGTGGCCGCGGCTACTTCGCGCTGGATGTGACTGACCCTACCGATCCGCGCCCGCTGTGGAACTACACGGCAGACGATAATCCGAAAATGGGTTACAGCTTCGGCACGGCCTTCATCACCAAGATGGCCGATGGCCGCTGGGTGGCCGTGCTGCCATCGGGCTACAACAACGTGCCGGAAGGTACCAAGTATGCCGGCGGCGACGGCGGCGGCTACGTATTCGTGCTCGACCTCGCCAGTGGCTCGCTGTTGAAAACCATTGCGACCGGCGTTGGCAGCAACGTAAACCCAAGCGGCCTGGGTCGCATCAACGTGCGCTCGCCTGACTTCACGACCAATAACACGGCAGTCGGCGCCTACGGCGGCGACCTGACTGGCGCCATGTGGCGCTTCGACCTGGAAAAGGGCACGGCCAGCAAGCTGGCCGATTTCCCGGGCAAGCCGATCATGGTTGCACCGGTTATCGGCCAGATCCAGGACAAGCTGGCGATCTTCTATGGTACCGGCCGCTACCTGGGGCAGAGCGACCTGGACGATGTTGACACCCAGACCATCTACGGCATCAAGGACGATGGCGTTACCACGGTAAATGCCGGCAGCCCGCTGGTGGCGCAAACGGTCACGACCAGCGGCACAGCGCGCAACATCAGCCGCGATGCGGTTGAATGGTCCAGCAAGATGGGCTGGTATGTGGACTTGCCGGATACCGGTGAGCGCATCACGCTCTCGCCGCAATTGTTCCTTGGCACGCTGATTTTCGCGTCCACGGTGCCATCGGTGTCGGCCTGCCAGCCAGGCGGCTACAGCTGGCTGTACCAGCTCGATTACAAGACCGGCGGCAACGTCCAGGTGAACGTGGCGGGCGGCTTGAAGTATGCCTCGCCGATTGTCGGTAACAGCGTGGTCAAGCTGCCGAACGGCACCCCGATGATCTATCCGGTTGGTGCGTCGAACGGCATGGGCGTGCCGCAGGTATTGCGTGTCGGTCCTGGCGATCCGAGCGACGCGAAGATCCGCGTCCTGTGGCGCGAGATTTCGGACTGACGGAACTGTAATGGAAGCCCGTCTGCGGCCCTGGCTGGCGCTGGCAATATCGGCGATGGCGCATGTGGCCCTCGCCCTGTTCCTGGTCGGCCAGGCCAGCCGCGTCGCCGGCGAAGGCGGCAGTTCGGCTTCGCCTGGGCCAGCCATGATGGTGCGCCTGGTCGGTGCGGCACTGCCGGCGCCGGACAAGGCTCCGCTGCCCGTTGCGCAGCCACCGGCCGCGGTGCCGATGCTTCCCATGCAGCCGGTGCAGGCGCAGGCTGCGGCGGGCACGGACGGCGTCGCCGGGGCGGCCGAACGGCACTACTTCGGCGCCGACGCGATGACCCGCCAACCGGAAGTAGCCGAGGGGCTGGTGGCGGGCAGGTTGCTGGTGGTGCCGGGGATTACCCCCCAGTCCGTGGCCTTGCAGGTCTGGATCAGCGATGACGGCGCGGTCGAACGCGTCGCCCTCAATTCGCCGATGTCGGAGAAAGAAGAGCAACTGCTGCTGGCGGCTTTCGCCAGCGTCAGGTTCCAGCCGGGCCGGATCGGCCGCATCGCCGTACGTAGCCACCTGGCGCTGGAAGTCATGCTCGATTATGCCGTCCGGCTGTGAGGGGAGTGGTGGTAAAATAGCGGGTTTTCCGTCTGCGCCAACCCCTGGCTGCCATCATGTCTGACGATATCCAAATTCAAAGCTCGAGCAAGACCCCTGCGCTGATTGCACGCGAGGTTGCCCGCCGCCGTACTTTCGGCATTATTTCCCACCCCGACGCGGGTAAAACCACCTTGACCGAGAAGCTGCTGCTGTTCTCGGGCGCGATCCAGATGGCCGGTACCGTCAAGGCCCGCAAGAGCGGCCGCCATGCCACCTCCGACTGGATGGAAATCGAGAAGCAGCGCGGCATTTCCGTGGCGTCCTCGGTGATGCAGTTCGAGTTCCGCGACCACATCATCAACTTGCTCGACACGCCGGGCCACCAGGACTTTTCCGAAGATACCTATCGCGTGCTGACCGCGGTCGACTCGGGCCTGATGGTGATCGACGCGGCCAAGGGCGTGGAAGCGCAGACCATCAAGCTGCTTGACGTTTGCCGCATGCGCAATACGCCGATCGTCACCTTCATGAACAAGCTGGATCGCGAATGCCGCGATCCGCTCGAGTTGCTCGATGAAGTGGAATCGGTGCTGAAGATCCAGTGCGCGCCGGTGACCTGGCCGATCGGCATGGGCAAGAACTTCCGCGGTGTCTACCACCTGATCAACGACGAGATCCTGCTGTTCCGCGCCGGCGAAGAGAGCGTGCAAAGCTTCGAGGTGATCAAGGGTATCGACAATCCGCGCCTGCAGGAGATGTTCCCCCTGGAGATGGACCAGCTGCGCATGGAAGTGGAGCTGGTGCACGGCGCCTCGCACCCGTTCAGCCTGCAAGATTTCCTGGCTGGCAAGCAGACCCCGGTCTTCTTCGGCTCCGCGATCAACAACTTCGGCGTGCGCGAGATCCTGTCCGCGCTGGTCGACTGGGCGCCTGCGCCGGAATCGCGCGATGCGTCGGTGCGTACCGTGCAGCCGACCGAGGAGAAGTTTTCCGGCTTCGTGTTCAAGATCCAGGCCAATATGGACCCGGCGCACCGCGACCGTATCGCCTTCCTGCGCGTTTGCTCCGGCCGATTCGAGCGCGGCATGAAGGTCAAGCACCTGCGCCTGAACCGCGAGGTGAAGGTGTCGTCCGTGGTCACGTTCATGGCCTCGTCGCGCGAGCAGGTGGAAGAGGCTTACGCCGGCGACATCATCGGCTTGCCGAACCACGGCAATATGCAGATCGGGGATTCCTTCTCTGAAGGCGAGATGCTGCAGTTCACCGGCATTCCGTACTTTGCGCCGGACTTCTTCCGCCAGGTGCGCATCCGTAACCCGCTGAAGATCAAGCAGCTGCAGAAAGGCTTGCAGCAGCTGGGTGAAGAGGGCGCTGTGCAGGTGTTCAAGCCGGTGCAGGGCGGTGAGGTGGTACTGGGCGCGGTCGGCGTGCTGCAGTTCGAAGTGGTGGCTTCGCGCCTGATGAATGAGTACGGCGTGGATGCGGTGTTCGAGAGCACCTCGATTTCGACTGCGCGCTGGGTTTCCAGCGATGACAAGAAGGCGCTGGCCGATTTCGAAGCGGCGCTCGGTCATAACGTGGCGTATGACGCGGCGGGCAACCTGGCTTACCTGGCTACTTCCGGCGTCAACCTGCGCCTGACCCAGGAGCGCTGGCCGAAGCTGACCTTCCACGCGACGCGCGAGCACGCGACCAAGCTGGATTAAACCGGCAAACCAGGGTCAGACCCAAGGGTCTGACCCTATGGGTCGGACCCAGGTTTACCGGTTTTTCAGGCAGCCCACAGCCGCCGCTCCCGCAGCAAAGCCTCCAACTGCTCCGCCGGCATTGGCCGCGCAAAGTAATACCCCTGCATCACATCGCACCCGGCATCCGAGAGGAACGCCACCTGCTCCTCGGTTTCCACGCCTTCCGCCACCACGGTCATGTTCAGCGAATGCGCCATCGCAATGATCGCCTTCGCGATCGCCGCGCCATCACCAGGCACCGCATGGATAAAGCTGCGGTCGATCTTGAGCTGGTCGATCGGGAAGCGCTTCAAATAGGCCATCGAGGAATACCCGGTCCCGAAGTCGTCGATGGAAAGATGGATGCCTGCCGCCTGTATCTTGTGCAGCAAGGCGATATTGGCATTCACATTCTCCATCAGCACGCCCTCGGTAATCTCCAGTTCCAGCAGGCGGGGCGGCAAGCCCGTCTCCATCAGCAATCCCTGCACCTCGTACATCAGCTGCGCATCCTTGGTCTGGCACGCCGAAACATTCACCGCCACGTGCTCGATGTCCTCCATCAGTCCCGCCTTGCGCCAGGTTGCCGCCTGGCGGATCGCGGTCTGCAGCACCCAGCGGCCCAACGGCACGATCACGCCGCTTTCCTCCGCCACCGGAATGAACTCCGCCGGGCTCACCATGCCGCCCAATGCTTCGGAGTGCCAGCGTACCAGAACCTCCATGCCGCGCATGCGCCCGGTGCGCGTGTCTATCTGCGGCTGGTAGTGCAAGGACAGCTCATGATTCTGCAAAGCCTTGCGCAGGTTGGCCTCCAGCGCCAGGCGCTTGCTGGCCCGCTGCGCCATCTCCGCATGGAAGACTTCATAGGCATTCTTGCCCTTGTTCTTGGCGTGGTACATGGCAATGTCGGCGCAGCGCACCACGGCTGCCGCGTCGGGAGCATCCTGCGGATAGACGCTGACGCCAATACTCGCGCTGACGAAGAGCTGGTGGGTTTCGACCATGAACGGGTCGGCCAGTGCACGCAGGATCTTGCGCGCCACCTGGTCCGGCTCCGCGTCATCCTCTGCCGGCTCGACGATCACCACGAACTCATCGCCGCCGATACGGCAGATGACATCCGTGCTGCGCAGGGTTTGCCCCAGGCGCTCCGCCACCTGGCGCAACAGCATGTCGCCGATGTCGTGGCCCAGCGTATCGTTGACGATCTTGAAGTTGTCGAGATCGAGCAGCAGCATGCTGACGCTGGTCTCCTGGCGGTCCGCTCGCTTCAGCGCGTGTGCCAGCCGGTCGTTGAAGGCATTTCGGTTGGGCAGGCAAGTGACCGGATCGACGTGCGCCAGCAAGTGCAGGTTCTGCTCGGCCAGTGCCACCGCCGCGCGCATACGCCGCACCAGCAACCACGCCAGTGCAAACGAACCCAGGGTCGCGAACGCTGTAAAGGTGGCAAAAGCCAGCGAACGCCGGTAAAGCGGCAGCAGGGTGGCCCGGATGGAGACGCTGCCAATCAGCTTATGGTCGACGCTGATCGGTTCCTGCACCTCGATATAGTCCATGCCGTATTCGTGCAGCGACTGGCCGGTCTCGCTGATCGCAAGTTCGGGCACCGGTGCGTTATTACGGCGGAACTGGGCCAGCGGCGTGCTGCCGACGATGATGTTCGCGCTTTGTACGTCGGGTGATGCCGACAGGCCGCTGAGGATCTCTTCCGCCGCACGGGCATCGTTGAAGAGGAGGGCGGCCGTGCTGTTGTTGCCGACGATGCGAGCTTGTACCTGCATATCGCGCAGGAGGGTACTGCGCAAGGCCATGAACTGGAATACCACCATCAGCATGCCGGCCAGGCACAGGGCGGCACCCGCCGCCAGCATGGTGGAACGCACTACCTTGCTGCCAATCGGCAGCAGCGCGGTTTTGGCGCGCGACTTCATTGCACACTCCTTGCCAGCCGCAATAGCTTGGAACTGAGGGTCAGGCGCGCCTGGCGCACAGGCACCAGGTCCACGTCGAAGCCCACGCGGCGATTGTCGATACCAAAAGAAATCATGGCGCCGTTGGCGCCAATGATCCTGTCATCCGCAACCGTCAGCACGCTGCTGGTCGCCAGGTCATTCTTGAGCAGGGACCACCGTTCGCGGTCCCGCGCATCCAGCACCAGAAGGTGGCAGGCCGCCAGCTGTGCGCCGCCCGGCGCTGCAGGCAGCGTGCGCACTGAAACACGGTGCCCGTTGACCTGCTTTTCCTGCAGCCCGGTCAACGCGGCCAGCAAGGCGTTGCCCTGGAAGACGCACAGGCGCAACGGCGCGCTGGCGGGCAGGGTGTCCGCAGGCCATTCGGTAAACAGGGCGAAATTGTACAGGATGGCCGCCTTCAGTTCCGCCTCGTCTGCGCCCGCAGGAAGCTGGGCGCGCGCGTATTCGCTCGCGGTGACCAGCAGAAGCAGCAGGGCGAAGAGTTGGCGCATCATCAGTAGGCCGCCTTCAGCCTGAGATAGACGCGGCGGTCGTCTTGCTCGATGGAGTGCTGCAGCAGTCCCAGCGAAGACGGATCCGCATAGCGCCGGTCGAACAGGTTTTGTACGCCAAGCGAGGCGTCGAAGTGGCGGGTCAGCCCGATGGTGAAGAAGTTGATGTTGGCAAGCACGAAGCCTGCCGTCTCGCCGCCATCGAGCAGCCTGCGCGCGCCCATGTACTGGCCCTCGACACCGACATGCCAGACGCCGGCCAGCCGCCCAGTGGCATTGAACTTGGCCAGCCAGCGCGGTGAATTGACCTCGCTGATGCCGCCCGTGACGGTCTGGCGCGAAATACTGCTTCGCAGCCTCGCACCGTTCCTGAAGGAGCGTTCATATTCAAGTTCGATACCGCGCGCACGCGCCCGGCCCAGGTTGCGGAAGATCGGCAAGCCGAATTCCTCGTCCTCGACTTCGGTTACCAGGCCGGAAGCCTCATTGGCATAAGCGCTCAGCGTGAAGCGCGCGTTGGCGCCCAATTGCCGGACCAAGGATAGTTCATGGCTGCGAATGCGCTCGCGGCCAAGATCGGGGTTCGCCAATTGACCGCCTTCGGTGTCGATACCGTAGAACAGTTCATAGCTGTTAGGCGTGCGGAATGCGCTGCCGTAGATGGCTTTGACCGTTGTTTCCGGCGACAGTTCGGCAATCAGGGCCAGGCGCGGATTGAATACGCCGCCAGTGCTGGTTTCACGGTCGTAGCGCAGGCCGGCGTTGAGCAGGATGCCTTTGGCCAGCGTGATTTCATCCTGCATATAGATGCCGAAACGCTTGCTTTGTGAGCGGTCATTCAGGTAGCTGACGAAAGGCTCGGTGTCGAAGTTCTGCTGCAGCACATCGTGGTTGTACTGGTAATCCGCACCGACGACCAGCTTGTGGGATTCGAGCAGCTGCAGGAACAGGTTGACGTCCGCTCCCCACCACTTGGCGCGGGTCCGGTCCAAGTTGATGGTGCCGAAGGGTTCCTGGTTGACGAAGTGCCCGTCATAAAGGTACTCGGAATGGTAAAGGCGGGCCGAAAGCTCGCCGTGCATCGGCAGCATCGTAGCGCGATAGCCGACTTCCGCCATCCGCAATTCGTCGACCGTCAGTCCGCCCGCGACGTCGAATGGCTGGCCGTAAGAAGCCGTTGGCATGCCTTTGGTCCGCTTGCCGTCGATCAGGGTTAGGGACCATGCGCCAACTTGGCCGCGCGCAAAGAAGCGCGAGTAGCGTTCCCAATCCAGCCCGTGCGCGGTACCGCCGAATTCGGGGAAGTAGAGGTCGCGGCCATCACTGAGGCCGCGGTTAGCTGCCAGCAGCAATTCGGCATCGCCGTTTCGCCAGCCGTAGCTTGCGCTGCCGGAGCGAGTGCCGGCCTGGCCAGCTTCCAGCGTGGCGCGCGTCCCCTCGATCTCGGGCGCGCGGCGGGTGATCACATTGATCACGCCGAAGAATGCGTTGGTGCCGTAGATCGACGATCCCGGCCCCGGCACAAATTCGATGCGATCGACCAGTTCAAGATCAAGCGGGAATTCAGCGCCAAGCTGCGCCTGGTCGAAAACCGGATCGTTGATGCGCGTGCCATCAATTTGCAGAAGGAAGCGCGTATTCAGGTCGCCCGGCCGCAAGAAGCCACGCGCCCCGAGATAGCTGTAGCTGCGGTCGTTGCTGGTGTACAGCCCGCGAATGCTGCGCAACGCGTCGGCGAGCGTGCGCCAGCCGTAGGCACGGATGTCGGCCGAAGTAAGGACGGTTACATTCGAAGGAGCTTGCGTCGCTTTTTGGTTAAAGCGGGAGGCGCTAAAGACCTCCATCGACATCAATTGCTCAAGCGGCAACGTGGTCAAGTCGGCATCTTGCGCGCATGCGTTTGCCGCCGCGAGCAGCAAGACTGCCAGCGGCCTGGTGCGCAGGCCTTGCAGTGCTGTGATTCTCATCCCGATGGTTTGTTTTCTAGGTGTATTCACATGGTGGCATTGCCATGCGGGAATGTACAGTGCAGCAGGCACCATCAGCACTGATAAACAACATCCATTAATTGCCGAGCAACGTTCGCCAGGCACTGGGCGCCTGGCCCGTCACCTGCTTGAACGCGCGGCGGAAAACGGCCTCGTCGCTGAAACCGGTTTCAATCGCAACGCGTCGCAAACCAGCGCTTGGTTTTGCCAACAGGCGCTTGGCCTGCTCGATTCGGCATTGAAGAATGTACTGCACCGGCGTGACGCCGAGCGCCGCGCTGAAACGCCGCGCCAGGTTGCGCTGGCTCATGGCGATATGGCGCGCCACGTCGTCGGGTGTGATGCCAGCGCAGCTATGTTGTTCAATATACTGTTGCGCGGCCTGGATGCGGGCGTCGCCGTGTTCGTGGTGCCCGCTTGCCACGCCGACGTCTGCCAACTGGCGCGCCGAGTTGGCATAGCGAGCAAACTTCAGCGCAGCTTTCTCGCCATGGAAACGCTTTACCAAGTGGGCGCAAGCGTCGATGGTTGGCGTGATGCTGGCCGCTGTGATCAGCCTGCCATCAACGACGAGTGGCGATTGCGGCGACAGGCGTACCGCTGGACGCGCGGCGGCGATTGCGCGCCGGTCCGCCAGGTTGCACGTGGCATCACGCCCATCGAGCAAGCCAGTTGCCGCCAGCAATCGCACGCCACTGGCCGAAGCGAGGACGCAGCTGCCTGCTTCGTAGTGCCTGACGATCCAGCGCAGTAGGGAAGGGCTGGCTGGCACGTCGCCGTAGAAGGATGGCAGCACCAGAACGCCGGCTATTTGGGCATTGCGCAAGCTGCGCTCCGGTAGCAGTGGCGGCCCCGTGAAGGAACGGACTGGCTGCAAGGTAGGCCCGACCAGGGTCACATCGAACATTGCTGCAGCGTGCAAATCGACCTCGCGCGCGTTCAACGTCCCTGCGACCGCGAGCAACTCGCGAATCAGCATGACGCCGCCAGCCCAGCAGTTGTGGTCGATGTAGATGCTTGTCGGTGTGGCGGAAAAAGTGCGTCGCATGACGAATAATGTACCATGATCTGCTGCGTGCAGCGCTAGGATGGCCACATGAACATCCTCTCCTACATCGACAGGCAAGAGCTTCGGGCCTTCACTACTGCCGACAACTGGCGTGCTTCCCGCGCCGTGCTTGTCAACGTGGCGCTGGTCGCAGCCGGATTCGCGCTACCCGCGGTTTGGCATCACCCGATCGCCTGGATACTCGCTAGTGTGCTGCTCGCCGGCCGAGCGCTCGGCTTCGCGATTCTTACGCACGATGCCGCGCATCTGAATTTCTTCACTTCTCGCAAAGTGAACCAATGGATGGGCAAGTGGATTTTCGGCGCCCTGCCAAACGTACCTTATGCTGCATATCGACGTGGGCATTTGGAACACCATCGTGCGGCCGGCACTGGCGCCGACCCAGACCTGGCTTTTGTCAAAGGCTATCCCGCCACGCGCGCCAGCCTGCTCCGAAAACTATTGCGCGACATCTCCGGCGTGAACGGCGTGAAGGGAATTGTCTACCAATTCCAGCCGACCGATCGCGGTGCGCTGTATCCGGTATTCGTTATGCATGGGCTGATCATCGCCGTGCTGTGGGCATTGGGTGTGCCAGAGGTTTACGCATGCTGGTGGCTTGGCCAGCTCTTCGTTTTTCCGCTGTTGCTGCGCTTGCGCGTGATGGGCGAGCATGGCGGCGTGCCCGATCATATGGACCGAGACCCGCGCCGCAACACAGCGACCACGTTGGCCGGTCCGCTCGCGCGTTTGCTGGTCGCCCCCAACTTCGTCAATTACCACGTTGAACACCACATGGCTGCAACTGTGCCTGGCTATAAACTGCCAGCGTTGCACAAACTGTTACGTGAGCGCGGCTACTTTGAAGACAATGACTGCTTGGCCCCATCCTATTGGGCTGTAATTCGACGCTGTGCAGCCAAAAACGCAAGCGATGCGGCGCCCCGGACTGGCAGTGTTCGTGGTGCTTTGGACAATATGCGCTGACCCTTTGCCTTCCGAATTGTTGTCGATGGCCGATCCATGCACGCTGGCTTAGATGTTGGATTGGTTACCTGGAGACTCACCGTCGACATACATTTCAAGGACACCATCGGCAAGATCGCTGATAGTTGGCAAAAAAGTGACAGGTGGAATCATGGCGAGTTATCCCCAATTTGTTTCTACACAGTTGTTGTTGCGGTAGGTGGATCATCTTGCCGGCGATGCTGGCGAGTGATCTCCTCAATGGGGCCATCGTGGTCGGGAAAAATGCGCAGATGCGGCGGGACTTTCTAGATCATAGTCCCGCTGAAATGTTTGCGCTCGGGCAGTCTCAGTGCCCGGGGTCGTTGCCTTCTTCCGGCTCTAACATCACCATGGCGATTGGCGCATCCGACATGTCATGTCCTGGATCGTTTTCTACCTCAGGATCGACATCAAATTCAAGGGCGTCTGAATCCTTGAAGCGGATTGTGAGATTTAATACTTCCTTAAATGAGTTAGCGTCAGTCATTACCATCACTTTTCCGCTTTGGCTGATGGTAGGCGCGCTGATCTGTTCAGGCTTTTTGCCTTTTACCTTCACTGATTTGAATTGCACTCCAGCAGGCGTTGGTGCTACCAACTCGTAGCTAAGGATAGTGTCAGGTTTAGTCACCTTGATCGATTCTGGTGTAAAGGTGGTGTCGTACTTCACCTTCTTTGTAGCTGGATCAATGGATGGAATTGCAGTTACTTGAACTTGAATTACTGGTGAAGTTTCAGGCGCGTTTTGAAGTTTTGACATGGGAGTCCTCTTTTCTATCATTATTGTGACGAAATCATACGAAGGTAGCGCTCGTCACGATACGCTATTTGGCTTAATTTTCCTTTTTCCTCTGCGAGTTTGGAGCTATTTCCGAGGCAACGATTTGCCAGTGCAGTTGGAATAATGAAATGGAAATCGCGGAGGTCGCCGTTCGACGTCTTTAGAACATTCAGGGCTCGAGCACAATCCTCCTGCGAGTCTGGAGAGTTCCAGCCCCGAGCCCGTGCACGTCCGAGCAACGCGAGGGTATAGTTTTCAAGCAGCAAAGGATCGGACTTGTTCTTGTCGAGCAAACCTCCTAATTCAAGGGCCGCTGCGTCAAAGCGCTCTTTCGCTGCATGTGGTTGTTTAGCAGCCAAAAATACCTCGCCCTTCATATTGTCGATGCGACCCTTAAGCGCGCCTGCGACCGACAACTGTGGTGCAGCAGTACGGGTGCTGGCGATACCCTTAAGCAGGATGTCGAGTCTAGTTATTGTTGAAGCCAAATCTTTCGATGCCGACTCTTCACGAATTATGCGGAATTGGTTTTCCGCTAACGTGTAGAACCAATCTTGGTTACTCGAGTCTTGTTCAACGAGTCGAGTAAGAATGACATTTGCTTGACGGTACTTGTCTGTGCCAATAGCTGATTGCCCCATAGCAATATTTAGTTCGCCCTGATAGCGCAGTGTATTGCTCAACCTAAATTGCCACGTGGCGTTATTAGGGGTTTGGAGGAGGAGCTCCTGAAGCAATTGTTCTGATTGTTTGTACAAGTCATAAGCTTCCGAAAGGTGGCCAAGGCGAACCTTCACCGCAGCAAGCCCAACGATACTGTTGGCGAGGCCTGCCGAAAGCTCCGCGGTTCTGTGGTTGACTAGCGCCTTCTCTTTAAGTCGGACCGACGTGGTGAAAAATAAGGAGGCACGCTCGAGATTGCCTTGTCGCAGCGCGACAGTACCTAGGTTGCTATGGCTATAGGCTAGTTCAGTGATAGCATCCAAGTCTTCCGGCGCGATTGCCTGCCATTTTTCGCTGGCGGCTTTGTATTCATGGAAATAACGTTCTGCAGCCTCAAATTCCCGCTGCCTGAGGTGCACCAAGCCGAGCCAGTAGGCATTGGCACCGATATTCTTAAGGTGCAATTTGTCGTCGCTCCCAGCCATTCCCCGCGAATGCAAGAGCTCCCGTGCTGTCAGCAAAGCTTCTTTCGCTTTTGCCGGATTGGCCCGAGCTAGATTAACTTCAGCGATAACTTGCAAGGCCTTGACTCTTTGAACTACAGATTCAGATGTTGCCGCTGAATGTTTGGTTGTGGTCAAATACTGAAGTGCCCGACCGCTAACGTCATCTAAGAGTTCAAGTCGCCCTAGCGGCCGAACTTTTTCGACAAATTCACCCAGCATGTAGCCCATTAGCCCTTCGGCTTCAATTCGATGCTCTTCCGACTCGCGTTGTGAATTTCGAGCACTAACACCCAGGACTGCGGAGAGGATAGCCAGTAATGCAATGACAGTAAGCACTGTGACGTTGATGCGTTCGCGGATCTTCGCGCGCGAGATCGATTGCCGGATAAATTCAAGCTCAAGTGGTGCGAGGGCGAAGTCCGGCAAGCGCAGCAATTCTGCCGCCTGGTGTGTTTGAATCCCTTGTGGAATTAGCAGATCGGTCCGGTGGCCCCCTTGCAGCCAGCGCTCCGCCTGGCCGCGCAAGCGAGTGCGCAACTGCAATGCCTGGCGATGTCCATCGATCCACATAGATACACGTGGCCAGCGCCGCAGAAGCGCTTCATGGGCAACGCCAAAGCTCGGAACTTGGCCAGCCAATTCGCTGACAAAAAGTCGGGCCTCAACCATAACCCGTACCAATTCGCGCTCATCCTCAGTCCGAAGCATGGAAAGTGGGCTACGGCGTGAGGTGACAGTAGTTTGATCTTCGCCGATACTTACCAACAACGATAAAACGCGTGGCAGTGCATCGAGTTGCGCTTCTGAAAGGCGGCCAACAACTTGCTCCGCACGTACGCCAACGGCCCCATCGATCCCTCCTAATTCTTGGTAGACTGCAAACCTTAGTTGTGCTTCTTCGCTTCTTTGACGATATAGCTCATTCAAACAGTATTGGAGCAAAGGGAGCGTATCGGGGTTGCCGCGCGCGGCATCACAAAGCACGTCATCAAGGCTCGCCCCTGTCGACAGGTCTTTTTCAAAGGTCAGATTCGCCGCCAGGGCGGGTTGGCGGACGATCTGCGCGATGTCGGCACCTTCAGGCGGCAAAACGTCAAAGTGGCCTCCGCGCGATTTCAACGCAAGCAGTACTGGCTGGGCCATCACTTCCGGATAGAAGTCATTGCGGCAAGCCATTAGCAACAGCAGACAATTTGATTTCGCTAACGATTCAATCACTTCCATAAAGCGGTCAGCTTCGCCTGGTTGCGCACGGAAAATGGCCTCGAGGCGGTCGACAAACACGCCAACGGCCGTGCGCTGACAGGCGCGTTCGCGCAGTTCTGCTGCGACGGCCTCAGGCTCGGAAGCCAAGCGACTGCCGAGGCCGTCAGCGCTGGCACCGGGGAATAGTGGCTCACCGTTGATCTCGGCATCGATCAGGACGCAGGCCAAGGCCTGGAACAAGGTGCCGCTGCCGAGGTCGGCGCAGTCGAGGTAGACCGTGCTGGATAGGCCGATCGGTTCATCTGATCGAATGGCGCCTGCCATTAATTGTGGCAGCAGGCCAGCACGGACCAGGGAAGTCTTGCCGGACCCGGAAGGGCCGAGCACCAACCCCATTGGGCAGCCATGGGCAGCTTGGGTCAAGACCAGTTCGCGCAGCTGGGCAGTCGCTTGCACGCGACCGAAGAAGATGGCGGCGTGATTTTCCTGGAATGCTTCCAGACCCCTGAACGGCGATCCACCCTCCCACGTGGTCGCGGGTGGCGCGGCCAGGGGCAAGACCGGGGCAATTGCGCGATAGCCGCGCTTGCGGATGGTCTCGATATACCGCGGTTCGCTGCTCGAATCACCGAAGGCGCGGCGCAGCTGGGTGATGGCTTTGTGGACCGGATTGTCGCCCAGCTCGTTGCTTCCCCAACAAGCCTGCAGGATCTCTTCCGCTGGAATTACCGCCCCGGGGTGGCGGCAAAGATAGCGCAGAACCGCCATTACGCGCGGCTCGAGCGGCGTCTTCGCGTCCCCGTTGGTGACGATATTGGCTTCTGGACTGACCAACCAGTCGCCGAATTGAAACTCCATGGCCTGTTCAACCTTCTTTTTATCTGTCTCTTATAAATCAATGACTTAGAAACCTTCCGGAGCATTTCTTCCGGTCCGGAAGGTTTTCTTCCGGCCTCCGGAAGGTTGCCGGAAGGCGAGGGAAGACTTTTTTTCTTACAGTGCAGTCATTGCCAAACGGCCAAATCTTAACATTCTTAAAAGCAAAAATGGTCACAACTAAAGCGGTATTTTTCGAAATCGGTTCCGACACCACGACTTCGGTGCAACAGCTGTCCGCCAGCTGGTTTACTTCCGGAAAGTTGCTGGAGAGTACGATCGACGCCATGCGGGCGGCCGGCGAGTTTCCTAATGACATCCGTTACGGGAGCATGGAAGTGGGCAGCCTGGCCCTCGGCGGCGAAGGCGAGGATCGCGCCGAGTTGCGTCCTGTCGAGATCCGTTATGACTCCGCGGCACCAACTACTGCCCAACTGACATTGACGCTTGCGTCAGGGAATTTGCGCTTTTACAACGCTTACGGCCGGCGCGACATCCTGCGTCAGCCGGTCGCCGGCTGGCGCCTTGAGTTCACGGCCGCGGTCAACGAATATGGCGGCCTGGTGCTGCAGGCGGCTTTATGTGACGTGGATAAATCTCATTTGCCGTGTGACAACGGCCCGTTGAAGGAATTCTTTATCACTGCGGTTGGAAACTGGCTGCGCAGCCTGGCTCCGGCGGTGCTCAATAAGACCGCAATGCGCCGCGCCGTGATCGGGCGCGAGAGCTTCCTGCGCCAGTACATCTACCCAATGGTGGTGGAGAAGCTGCAACGCCGCCTGGATTCGCTGCCCGACTATGTGGCGTCGCGCGATGGCGTGGCCCAGGTCAATCCGCAGGAATGCCAGAACGAGAAGTCGGGCGTCGAGGCGACGCTCTGCAATGGCGAGCGCGCGCGCTTCATCCGCAACAGCAATGGCTGGACCTATCGCGACCACGTTCTGCTGAACTGGCAGGAAGCCAACCGTACCTTGCACGACCGCGAGTCGGAACAGGACCTGCAATGCATGGTAACCATGGGCCGCCAGGCCGGGCCAGATGGCGTGCCGCGTCCGACCATCGACATCAGCAGTGTGCTGGGCCGTTATGAGTGGGACAGCGTGAAGCAGGAACTGCCGCTGTCGCGCCAACGAAGCTATATGGGCAAGGCCTGGGCGCGCGCCACGCTGCAATGGTCGCTGCGACTGCAGTGGCAGGTCGAAAACGGCCGGGTGGGCGTGGCGTCGCTCGCACGCAAGAGTGTGCCGGCCACCGACGCTGGGACTACCGGAATTTACGTGGTGTCCGACCCGCTGCCGCACCTGCTGAATGTGCAGCGCATCAACCTGTGGTGGGAAGGCAATGCTGCCAGCCTGGCCTCGGTTCAACAGGATATTGCCGGTTTCCTGGCAACGGCTACCGGCGACATGTTCGCCGCCGTTGCCGAGGGGCTGGCCCCAGGGCGCAAGCTGGGGTGCCGTGACTTGCGCATCAATGAGTCTGGTGACATAGAAATTGAACTGGGGGAGTGAAGCATGTCTGTGCTGATGACATCTGTGCCGGTGGCACAGGTACGGAAGTGGGGCGGCGCCAGTGCGTCGGGCGCCTTGAGTTATGCCGCAGCGCGCGTGGCGCGCATTGTGCTGCAACGTGAACCGATGGCGAGCGAGGCGCTGTCGTGGACTACCCTGTATAGCTGCCAGGGCGAGGCTGTGCGCGGCCGCGCGGAGCTGGCGCTGCATTTGCTGGCGCGCCCGGAACTGGCGGAACTGGACGTGAAAGAGCGCCTGCTGCGCGCCTACAACGCGGTGTTCGATCGATACGATACGTCGCAGCCGGCCGACATGCCTTATTGGCGCAGCCAGGTGACGGCTGGCCGCGAGCTGCCTGCGCTGGTGCGGCAGGAACTGGTGCCGCTGTATGAAACGGGCTACCGTTCCAGCCCTTGCGCAGCACCGGCCCTGGCCCGTTCGCCCCTGTTCGTAGTGCGTGACGCATCAGGCTTGCCGCTGGTGTTTACGGTTGGCGCCAATCGTTCGCTATATATGTTCCGCCGCACCCCCTTCGGCCGTTGGTCGCAGACGGACCTGAGCGGCATGCTGCCTTTGAACCAGCCGGGCAAGGTGCAGGCACTCGACGTCCAGCAGGCGCCGGATGGCACCATTGCGCTGGCGCTTGCTGTTGCTCCATGGGCCAGCGGCGGCGGGCCGACCTCGCATGTGGCAGTCGGCATTCCCAATCACCTCGACGAAGCAGCATGGGTGGAGACCATGCGCGGCATGGCGCCGCGCCATGTGCCGGAAGTGCAGGATGATGTCACGCGTATCTCCTTTGGCCTGCTGCAGTCGGGCGCCGTGCCGATGGTGCTGGTGACTGCGGCGAAGACCTGGTACTTCAACGCAGCGATGGAAGGCCCGTTGAGTGCCTGGGAAGAACAGGAGGGCGTTGACTCGCTGGCGTCGGCAATCGGCAGCTATCGCGTGCCGGGCGCCTGGCGCCTGAGTGATACGCCTTGCGGCCGCACCCTGCGTTTCAACAGCTTTTCACGCGCGGCCTCCTGGGGGATCGCGATCGACTACCAGGGCCTGCCGCGCCGAGCGTCCAGCCTGCACCTGGCGCCGTCCAACGTGCCGAACGTGCCTGACGTGTTTGTGGCAGGCGAGAGCATCGTCGTCTATCGCGGCGGGCAGTCCGTGCCGCAACCGGTCGCCAATATCGGCGGAGCATGCGTGGTGTGGAGCGAGTCGAGCCCGGTGGGCGAGTACCTCGCTTATGGCGACGGTGCGGGCGGCCTGTGGCTGGTGTGCCGGAAGCAGGGCGGGCATTGGGGCATGCCTGTGCCTATCGCAACGACGCTGGTGATGGCGGCGCTGATGGCGGCGCCGAATCACGGCGGCGTGCATGCGATCGGCGTGACGCCAGGCGGGGCGTTGGCATGGCTGCGCTTTAACGCCGATGGCGCCCAGGTGGGGGCGGAGGAAATTACCCAGGCCGCGGTGTGGGATGACGAAGCACAGGATGTGCAGCGCGCAGCCCGGGTGGCGCGCAGCGTGGCTTAAGGCTTGTCGCGCGTCAGCAGCGCGTCGACGATGCTGGCGACCCAGCAGGCCAGCAGGATCCAGCCTGCCGTGGAGGTGCCGGGCATGATGCTGGCCTTGGTTAGCCGCTGGGCGATGAGGATCGGGTCGGGCGGCAGGGCGCCGCTCAGGGCCTGGTCCATCAGGACCGCGGTGGCTTTCCAGACGCCGTACATCAGCCAGCCGAAGACCGCCAGCGCCGGCAGCATGAAAGCCAGGCCGCGCACTGTGCGCTTCAGTACCAGCATTTGGCCAAGGCCGGGGAAGCCGAGGCCGGAAATCAGGGCTGCTTTGGTAGATTGCTTCATTCAGTTTCCTTCAAGACCGGTAAACCAGGGTCAGACCCTTGGGTCTGACCCGGATTCACCGGTTTCCGGCAAGCGCGCTTATGCGTAATCGCTGACTGGAATGCAGGCGCAGAACAGGTTGCGGTCGCCGTATACGTTGTCGGCGCGGCCAACCGGCGGCCAGTACTTCTGCTTGCGCAGCGACGGCACAGGGTAGGCGGCCACTTCGCGGCTGTACTTGCGGTCCCACTTGTCTGCCAGCAGCACTTCAGCGGTGTGCGGGGCAAACTTCAGCGGGTTGTCCAGCTTGTCGAATTCGCCCGATTCCACTTTGGCGATTTCGGCGCGGATGGCGATCATGGCGTCGATGAAGCGGTCCAGTTCAACCTTGGACTCGGATTCGGTCGGCTCGATCATCAGCGTACCCGGAACAGGGAAGCTCATGGTCGGGGCGTGGAAGCCGAAGTCCATCAGGCGCTTGGCCACGTCTTCGTTGCTGATGCCGGTGGCGTCGGTCAGGGGACGCAGGTCCAGGATGCACTCGTGCGCCACCAGGCCGTCGTGGCCCGAGTACAGCACAGGGAAGTGCGGCGCCAGGCGGCGTGCGACGTAGTTGGCGTTCAGGATCGCGGTTTCGGTGGCTGCGGTCAGGCCTTCGCCGCCCATCATGGCGATATACATCCAGGAGATCGGCAGGATCGATGCGGAGCCGAACGGTGCGGCCGAGATCGAACCGATGCCGTCCTCGCTGCGCACGTAGCCGTTGGAGCGCTGGTTCGGCAGGAACTTGGCCAGGTGTGCGCCAACGCCGATCGGGCCGACGCCTGGGCCGCCACCGCCGTGCGGGATGCAGAAGGTCTTGTGCAGGTTCAGGTGCGATACGTCGCCGCCGAACGCGCCTGGGCCGGCCACGCCAACCAGTGCGTTCATATTGGCGCCGTCCACGTAAACCTGGCCGCCGTGGGAGTGGATGATTTCGCACAGTTCGGTGATGCCGTCTTCGAACACGCCGTGGGTCGATGGGTAGGTCACCATCACGCAGGCCAGGTTCTTGGAGTGCTGTTCGGCCTTGGCTTTCAGGTCTAACAGGTCAACGTTGCCCTTGTCGTCGCAGGCGGTCACCACAACCTGCATGCCCACCATGGCGGCGGAAGCAGGGTTGGTTCCGTGTGCCGACGATGGAATCAGGCAGATGTTGCGGTGGCCTTCGCCGCGCGATTCGTGGTACTTCTTGATCACCAGCAGACCGGCGTATTCGCCCTGCGAGCCGGCGTTAGGCTGCAGCGAGACAGCGGCGTAGCCGGTCACGGCGCACAGCATTTCTTCCAGCTGGGCGATCATTTCGCGGTAGCCGACGGTCTGGTCGTTCGGTGCGAACGGGTGGATCGACGAGAACTCAGGCCAGGTCACCGGGATCATTTCGCTGGTGGCGTTCAGCTTCATGGTGCAGGAGCCCAGCGGGATCATGGTGCGGTCCAGCGCCAGGTCCTTGTCGGCCAGGGAGCGCAGGTAGCGCAGCATTTCGGTTTCGCTGTGGTAGCGGTTGAAGGTTGGGTGCTCCAGGTAAGCGGAGGTACGTGCCAGCGCTTCAGGGAAGCTGGCGCCGACCGATGCTTCAACTGCGTCGAAGTCCGGCGCAGCCTTGCCGCCGCTGAACACGTTCCACAGCGCTGCCAGGGTGTCGCGGTCGCAGGTTTCGTCGAGCGACACGCCAACGTGCTTGGCGTCGATCTTGCGCAGGTTGATGCCCGCGGCAACAGCGGCTGCGTGCAGTTCGTTGGCCTTGTCGGTGGCGACAGTCAGGGTGTCGAAGAAGGTGTCGTTGACCGAGTAGCCCAGGGACTTCAGGTTGGCGGCCAGGATGCCGGTGTAGCGGTGGGTGCGCTCGGCGATCTGCTTCAGCCCTTTCGGGCCGTGGTAGACGGCGTACATCGAAGCCATCACGGCCAGCAGCACCTGTGCGGTACAGATATTAGAGGTCGCTTTTTCGCGGCGGATGTGCTGTTCGCGGGTCTGCAGGGCCAGGCGGTAAGCCTTGTTGCCGTTCTGGTCGACGGTCACGCCAACCAGGCGGCCTGGCATGGAGCGCTTGTATTCGTCGCGGGTGGCCATGTAGCCGGCGTGCGGGCCGCCGAAGCCCAGCGGTACGCCGAAGCGCTGCGAGTTGCCGACCACAACGTCGGCGCCCCATTCGCCTGGAGGCGTCAGCATGGTCAGGGCCAGCAGGTCAGCGGCAACGATCACCATGGCACCGGAAGCTTTGACCGTTTCAACGGCAGCGCGGTAGTCGTGCACAACGCCGTTCACGCCCGGGTATTGCAGCAGCACGCCGAAAGCATCGGTCACGCCGGCCAGTTCGGACGGGTCGAAGGTCTTGACGGTGATGCCCAGCGGCTCGGCGCGGGTCTGCACCACTTCCAGGGTCTGCGGCAGCACGTCGTTGGCGACGTAGAAGGTGTTCGACTTCGACTTGCCGACGCGCTGGATCAGGGTCATGGCTTCGGCAGCGGCGGTGCCTTCGTCCAGCATGGACGAGTTGGCGATGGCCATGCCGGTCAGGTCGATCAGCACCTGCTGGAAGTTCAGGATCGCTTCCAGGCGGCCCTGGGAGATCTCCGGCTGGTATGGGGTGTAAGCGGTGTACCAGGCTGGGTTTTCGAAGATGTTACGCAGGATCACGCCCGGGGTGTGGGCGTTGTAGTAGCCCTGGCCGATCAGGGATTTCAGCACCTTGTTCTTGGAAGCGATGCCTTTCAGCTTGGCCAGTGCTTCGTTCTCCGGCAGCGGCTGGAAGAACTGGCCCAGCGGCAGGTCATTCTTGTTGCGGATGCCCGGCGGGACGATGGCATCGATCAGGGCGGCGCGGGTTGCGTAGCCGAGCACGTCCAGCATTTGCTGCTGTTCTGCGGCTTCCGGGCCGATGTGGCGGGCGATGAAGGCATCGCGGGCTTCAAGTTGGGTCAGGCTGGTGCGGGTCATGGTGGGAAATCTCTTGGCCAGAATGTGAAAAAGGCCCGCACGCAGCGGGCCCGGTAATGCGGTAATTAGTGCGCTACGTTGCCGTAAGCAGCGGCGTCCAGCAGGCCGTTGATGGCGTTGGCGTCGCTTGGCTTGATCTTGAACAGCCAGTTCGCGTAGGCGTCGGCGTTGATCGATTCAGGCGCGCCGACTACGGCGTCGTTCACGGCAACCACTTCGCCCGAAACCGGCGCGTAGATGTCGGAGGCGGCTTTCACCGATTCCACCACGGCGGCGTCGTCGCCGGCGGTGAAGGAGGCGCCTACTTTTGGCAGCTCGACGAACACGATGTCGCCCAGGGCGTCTTGCGCGAATTCGGTGATGCCGACGGTCACGGTGCCGTCCGCTTCAGCGCGTACCCACTCGTGGGACTCGGTGTACTTCAGGTCTGCTGGAATGTTGCTCATGTTGGCTCCAAGGCTAAGGTTATTGTTTGGTTTTACGGGTCTGGCTCAAGCAACCAGGATTTTACCGTTACGGACGAAAGGCAGCTTCACCACGGTGGCGGCCAGCTTCTTGTCGCGGATTTCCACGTGCACGGTGTCGCCCACGTTCACGCCCATCGGCACGCGCGCCAGCGCGATCGCCTGCTGCATGGTAGGGGAGAAGGTGCCGGAGGTGATTTCGCCAGTTTCGCCGTTGGAGGCGATGACTTTCTGGTGGGCGCGCAGCACGCCGCCTTTTTCGCGCAGGATCAGGCCGACGAATTGTGCGTTCTGGCCTTTCGCTTGCAGGGCTGCCTTGCCGATGAAGTCGCGCTCGGAGACCAGGTCGATGGTCCATGCCAGGCCGGCGTCCAGCGGGTTCACGGTTTCGTCCATGTCCTGGCCGTACAGGTTCATGCCGGCTTCCAGGCGCAGGGTGTCGCGCGCGCCCAGGCCGGCTGGCTTCACGCCTGCCGCATTCAGGGCATTCCACAGGTTTTCAGCTTGTTCCGCGGCGACGCCGATTTCGAAGCCGTCTTCACCGGTGTAGCCGGTGCGGGCTACCATGGCTTCGCCGAAGGCGGTGCCTGGCACCAGGGCCACGTTGAATGGCTTCATTTCAGCGGTGGCTTCCTTGGCTTGCGGGATCACTTCCCACACTTTGGCGCGGGCGTTCGGGCCTTGCACGGCGATCAGGGCCATGGCGTTGGCGCCGTCGCGGCGCTGGGTGATGGTCAGGCCGGCCTTGGCGGCTTCGTTCTGCTTGTTCATCCACGCGATGTCTTTTTCCGCGGTGCCGGCGTTGACCACCAGGCGGAACCACTCTTCGTTGATGAAGTAGATGATCAGGTCGTCGATGACGGTGCCTTCCGGGGTCAGCATGCAGGAGTACAGGGCCTTGCCCGACACTTGAAGTTTGTCGACGTTGTTGGCGACCAGGCCGCGCAGGAAGGAACGTACGTTGGCGCCCTTGATGTCAACCACGCACATATGGGCCACGTCGAACATGCCGACGTCGGTGCGCACGGCATGGTGCTCTTCGATCTGGGAGCCGTAGTTGACCGGCATGTCCCAGCCGCCAAAGTCGACCATACGGGCGCCAAGGGCACGATGAGCATTGTTGAGTGGGGTTGCTTTGAGCGTCATTGATACCTCAGGGCAGAGAATAGGGGTTAATAAACGTAAACATGAATACGCCTACCCCTCTGTCCTTGGTACCTGAGAGATAACGGGAAGGTAATCCCGCACGCCCCTTCGGTGGGCCCTGCGCCATGGCGGGCCGCTCTCCAGAGTTTTAGCCCATGGGGCCCTTGTTCGGTCCTTTTGCCTGAGAGTTTCTGGGTAATGCCCCTTCGGCGCCAGCGGCAGCTGGTCTCTCCCGATCAAGACTTGCGACTATATGACAGGAGGGCAATAAAGTCAATCTTGCGGCCCCGGGGAACTTGCCGCTGGGCCGTTGGTCCAATGGTCATGAAAACGCCAAACGACGACTATGGCAATCCCTGGAAAGCCGCGGTTGAACGCTATTACAGGGAATTTCTTGCCATCTTCTGCCCCTGGCTGGAGGCGGCAATCGACTGGGCCGTGAACCCGCAGTTTCATGACCAGGAATTGGGCAAAGTAAGCCGTGACGCAAGGCCAGGGTTGGCGCCCGAATTCCTTCGTTTGTGAGGCTTGGGGAACGCGTCAGTCGATTGAATTTACAACAATCAAATTGCTCGACTTCGATCCGCGCTGGTCTGCGAAGCTGCTGGTGGCGCGATGCCTGGAGGATGTGCTGGCTAATGACTGAGGAGGGCACGCCTGGATGGCGGTCTGCGCTAGAATGACCGGACATCCATTTACAGAGTGGAGCGACCATGAGCGAAGAAAAGCAAAAACGCGATACCGAGGCCTGGTTCACCCTGTCCGGCGACGTGAACAGCGATATGGTGCACCGCATGTTCGATGCGGTGGCGGACATGACAGAGGATGGGATCGAAACCGCCCACATCCTGATCCAGTCCAACGGCGGCTACGTGAGCGACGGCTTGTGCCTGCACAATTACCTGCGCAACTTGCCGATCAAGATCGTCACGTATAACGGCGGAGCGGTGGCTTCCATTGCCGTCATCCTGTTCCTGTCCGGCGACGAACGCTTTGCCAGCGAAACCGCGCGTTTCATGGTGCACAAGTCGCATGCAAGTGCGCCGCACGGAGCGCGCCCGGATGCGCTGCGCATCATTGTGGAAGGCTTGCAGGCGGACGACGCCCGCACCGAATCGATCTTGCGCAAATATGTTCGCCTGACCGACGAACATTGGAATATCCACGCCTATTCAGACCTGCACCTGACTGCCCAGGAAGCTGCCAAGGTCGGTCTCGTCAACGACGTGGCCGACTTCAAGCCGCCCAAGGGCAAGCGCGTAACGAACATCTGAAGCGCAATATCTGAAACGACAGGGCCTGGAAGCGAACTCCCAGCCCCCCTATGCCGCGCCCGTCATCTAGCGATTGCCGCTACGGCTGGCAGGTGTCTTCTTGTCCGTCTTGCTCTGACGGCCGTATCGGACTGCTGGCTGGCCGGCTGGGCTCCCGAACGTGAACCCTGGTCGGCGCTTTGGCGTGTGCCCGAGCTCGAACTCTGCTTGCTGGATTTTTGCCTGGATTTCATGACAGTTCCTTTCTGAAGGATCGGAACTTCATCATGCTTTCTGCAATAGTAAAGGTGAATCGGAATACAACTGACCGGCGTGTAGGACATGACCTTGCACCATTGTGGTGCAAACCCAACCGTTTGACCACATCGCCGAAAATATTTGCAGATTCTTTTGATTTGCCTATTGCCATGTGGAAAGAATCTGCGACAATGTGAATAACCACCAAAGTCAGGCCAGACCATGCTTCCAGAAAACCACACATCTTCGGCGCCCCAAAAAGCGGTCACGCCGCGGCATGCCTTGTTGGAAAACCTGATTAGCCTGGTCAACAAGCACATCAGTGATCAGTTCAATGAGTTGTCCACCCAATGGGCGGGCAGCCTGGTGGACGCGGGCGAGGCAGTCGACGTCAAGACACTGCAAGCGCGCTTGCGCGCCGGCAACCGGCTGCGCACCGATCACTACGCCTTCCTCGGCATCTTCGCCAGGCAACTGGAAAACGACCTGCGGCTGGAAATCGCGCAACTGGCGCCAGGGCAGAAGGCGCCGGTGCGCAAGGTGGCTGAGTCCCTGTCCCTGGTGTCCATGGAGGAAATGGATACCAAGGTGACCTTGGGCAGCTTCAGCAAGCCGTTTGAAGCCAAGTATTCCGATGGCCTCGCCACCCTGAATGTGCGCCTGGCCTTCCTGTTGGACCGCGATATCCTGCGCATTAACCAGAACCCCTTCCGGCCGGAAGTCTTCCTCGGCGCCTTCCAGCAGGCGTGGATCGATTTCATCAAGGATGAGGAGGCGAATGAGCTGATGAAGCCATTCCTGCGTCCGGAAGAGTTCTTCGATTTTGGCGCCATGCTGCAGGAGCTGAGTTCAGCGCTCGAGCGCAAGGGCGTGGGGCCGGGCTCGGTCGAAAAACACAAGTCACGCCGCGCTGACTCGCACGATGCGTCGCAAGCGTCATCTCGCAAGAAAAACCAGCAGGCCGCGCTGGCGGAGCAATTGCGCCAATTCTTCTCTGGTGCGGGCGATGCGCCGGGCGGCAAGGCAGCGCCGACCGGATTTGACCAACTAGGCGACCTCGACCTGTCCCTGCCCACTCTGAGCGTGACGCCGGGGCTGTATGGTACGCCTGCGCATACAGCGGAGGCGCTGGCAGCTGCCGCGCCGGCAAGTGCCGGGACAGCAGCGCCAATGGCAGCGCCGGGGCAGCCAATGCCTGCGCCAGGCTATGTGGCCGGCGCGGCGCCTGGCATGGCAATGCCTGGTGGCGTTGGCATGGCGCCGGGCGTTGCAACTGGTGCCGCGCCAATGATGGCCGGCGTCCCTGGCGTGCCGGCCGTGGGCGGCATGATGATTCCTGCCGGCGGTGTTGTACCCGGTGGTGGCCTGCCGGGCATGCCGCTGGCGAGCGGCCCAGCAGTTGCAGGTGCGGGAGCGGCCGTCCCGGGCGGAATGCTGGGCGGCGTCGCCGTGCCGGGCGTGCCGGGTGGCGTGGCAGTGCCTGCGGGAGGCTGGGTTCAGGGGCCGGCCCAGGGCTTCCACGGCGGGGCCAATAACGAAGCGGCCCAGCGCGCATCGCTGATCAGCGCCAAAGAGCCGCTGATGAATTTCCTGGCGCAGTTGCAGCGCGGCGTGCCGCAGGGCGCCGTGTTTGCCAGCGCCGATAGCAGTGCGATGCCGGCGCCGGGCATGCCGGCGGGCCTGGCTCCAGGATTCGCTATGGGGCCCGTGCAGGCCGGCGGCGGCGCGATGCCGGCCCCCGGCTTTGTTACTGGTGGCGGCTCGATGAGCAATGTGTTCTTGCTGCCGCAGATTAAAGAGCAGGCGCCTGCCGGCAGCCTGACTCGCGCCGACGAAGGCACGATCGACCTGCTGTCGGCAGTGTTCGAGACGGTGTTCCGCGACGAAAGCATTTCGCCCGAGATCCGCAACCTGATCCGCTTCCTGCAGATCCCGGTGCTGAAGGCCGCGCTGGTCGACAAGAATTTCTTCTTCCAGGAAGCGCATCCTGCACGCCGCATGATCGACCTGCTGTCGCGCATGGGCTGGGAGAATCGCAAGGACCCGGACGATCCTCTCTACAAGGCCATGCAGCGCAGCGTGGAGAAGGTCAGCGAGGACCACGAGGAGGAAATGACCGTCTTCACCGAGGCGGTCAATGAACTGGAAGCCTCCATCAAGGCTGAGGAGGCGGCAGCTGCAGCCGCCATGGCGGAGCCGATCGCCAAGGCGCTGAAGCAGGAAAAGATGTCGGTGGCCGCCAAGTCGGCCAAGGATGCCGTGGCACTGCGCATCGGCACTGGCGAAGTGGTGGCGATCGTCGAGGCCTTCCTGGAGAACAAGTGGGTGTCCGTGTTGACCATTGCCTATAGCGTCGAAGGCGAAAAGCCGGGCGCGGTCAACAACGCAACCCAGACCATGGATGACCTGATCTGGAGCGTGCGTCCGAAGATCACCCAGGACGAGCGCAAGACCCTGATTGCCAAGCTGCCTACCTTGCTGTCCACCCTGAACAAATGGCTGGACGTGATCAAGTGGCAGGATGCGGATCGCCTGCAATTCTTCGCCGAACTGGCTGAGTGCCATGCCTCGATCGTTCGTGCGCCGATTGAAATGTCGCCCGAGCGCCAGGTTGAACTTGCAATGGAAGTGGCGAAGAAGGATGCCGAGCGCCGCATGCAGCTTCAGGCTGTAGCCGAAGTAAAAGCGGAAGAGGCGCCGCCTCCGGACGACGATGCGGCGATCGAGGTGGATAGCCTGACGCGCGGCATGTGGCTTGAATTCGACCAGGAAGATGGTAGCCAGCGCAAGGTCAAGCTGGCCTGGATCAGTCCACTCAAGACGCTTTACATCTTCTCCACCACGGGCCGCCAGGAGGCGTTCTCGATCACGGGCGAGGCGATGGCGGAGCAGTTCCGCAAGGGCACTGTGCGCCTGATCCGTACCGAAGGCGTGGTGGCTGCAGCGCTGTCGGTGGCAATGGGCGGTGTCGCCGCCGTCAACGACGATCACCACGATTTGCCGGCCAACGGCACTTCTGCCTAGGTTTTGCGCAGGGCGGCCAGCAGGCCGTCCGATGCGTCCTCGATGTAATCCAGCACCGTATCGAAGCCATTCGCGCCGCCGTAATAGGGATCGGGCACCACGTCCGAGCCGGAGCGTGAGGCGAACTCCATGAACAGCCTGACCTTGTGGCGATATTGTGCAGGGCAGGCGCGCTGCAGCATCTCCAGGTTGTCGTGGTCCATGGCCAGCACGTAATCGAAGCGCTCGAAGTCCTCCGCGGCCACCTTGCGGGCGCGTTGTGCGCTCAGGTCATAGCCGCGGGCAGCGGCATGCCGGGTCGAGCGCGGGTCTGGCGGGTTGCCAATATGGTATGCGTGGGTGCCTGCTGAATCGATGTGCAAATCGAGCCCGGCAGCCTGGGCGCGGGTCCGGAATACACCCTCTGCGGTCGGGGAGCGACAAATGTTACCCATGCATACAAACAGGATGGCGGTTCTGGTCTTCATTTTGTTCTTGCTATACAGGGAAAATGGTATGATTAGCCACTTTTTTAACACGTCCCAGCGGGCGAAGTACAGATAAAACGTGCGTCTATCTTCCATTAAATTGTCGGGATTTAAGTCGTTCGTCGATCCCACCAATTTCCAGGTACCCGGGCAGTTGGTCGGCGTGGTTGGTCCTAACGGTTGCGGCAAGTCCAATATTATCGACGCGGTGCGCTGGGTCTTGGGTGAGTCGAAGGCTTCCGAGCTGCGCGGCGAATCGATGCAGGACGTGATTTTCAACGGTTCCACCCATCGCAAGCCGGCCGGCCGCGCTTCCGTCGAGCTGGTGTTCGACAACAACGAGGGCAAGGCGTCGGGCCAATGGGGGCAGTACGCCGAAATCGCGGTCAAGCGCACGCTGACGCGCGATGGCACGTCCACCTATTACATCAACGGCCAGCCGGTGCGCCGGCGCGATATTACCGATATCTTCCTCGGCACCGGCCTGGGGCCGCGCGCCTACGCGATCATCGGCCAGGGCATGATCTCGCGCATCATCGAGTCGCGCCCGGAAGAACTGCGCGTGTTCCTGGAAGAGGCGGCCGGGGTCTCGAAGTACAAGGAACGCCGCCGCGAAACAGAAAACCGCCTGCACGATACGCGGGAAAACCTGCTGCGCGTGGAAGATATCCTGCGCGAGCTGACTAACAACCTGGAAAAGCTGGAAGGCCAGGCTGCGGTGGCGACCAAGTTCCACCAGCTGCAATCCGACCAGGAGGAAAAACAGAAGCTGCTTTGGCTGCTGCGCAAGAACGAGGCGCAGGCCGAGCAGGCGAAGTATTTCCGCGAAATGGAGCAGGCGCAAAACGACCTGGAAGAACAGACCGCGAAGCTGCGCAACGTGGAATTGACGCTGGAGCAGATGCGCCAGGCGCACTTCGCTGTCGGCGACCGCCTGCACCAGGCGCAGGGCCACCTGTACCAGACCAATGCAGAAATCGGCAGCCTTGAGGCGCAGATCAAGTTCGTGATCGAGTCGCGCACCCGCCTGCAGCAGCAGTTGGCTACGCTGACCGCGCAGCGCGACCAGTGGTCGCAGCAGGCGGAGGAATACGGCGGCCAGGTCGCCGAAGCGGAAATCAACCTGGAGGAATTGTCGGCGCGCGTGGAAGAGGCGCGCATGCTGGCCGAGCAGAAGGGCGAGTTGCTGCCGGTGCTGGAGCAGGAATGGCGCGAGGCGCAGACCCGGAGCACGGAGTCGCGCGCGCGCATCATGCAGGCGCAGCAGCAACTGGAACTGGAATCTGCGCACCAGCGCAATGCTTCCAACATCCTGGCCGGCCTGGCGACGCGCAAGGAGCGCCTGCAGCAGGAGAAGGGCGGGCTGGCGATGCCGGATTCATCGCACCTGTCGAACCTGAAGATGCAGCTCGAAGAAAAGCAGCAGTCGCTGGAAGAGCAGAACATGATGCTCGAGGAAGCGCTGGAGCAGCAGCCAAAGCTCGAGGAAGAACGGCAGGCTGCGCAGGCAGCCGTGCAATCCGAGTCCGCCGCGACCCACCAGCTGGAAGCGCGGCTGAATGCGCTGCGCCAGTTGCAGGAGCGCGTCCAGACCGAGGGCAAGATCACGCCATGGCTGCAAAAGCACGAACTGAACGAGCTGCCGCGCCTGTGGCAAAAGCTCGACATCGAGCAAGGCTGGGAAACTGCCCTGGAGGCTGTGCTGCGCGAACGGACTTCGGCGTTACAGGTATCGAATATCGAATGGGCCAAGCACTTCTTCAACGATGCGCCGCCGGCCAAGCTGGCGCTGTTCGCGCCTGCGGTTGCCGCCGCTGCGCCTGCGGCATCGGGCGATGCGACGCTGCGTCCATTCCTCGACCTGCTGAAGCTGAACGATCCTGGCTTGCGTGGCGTGCTGCAGGACTGGCTGCACAATGTGTTCCTGGCCGACGACAACGCCAGCGCCTTTGCCGCGCGCGGCACGCTGCCGGCGGGCGGCTGCTTCGTGACGAAGCAGGGCCACATCATTACGCAATCGTCGGTGCGCTTCTATGCGGCGGACGACGAACAGGCCGGCATGCTTGGCCGCCAGCACGAAATCGACAACATCACCAAGCAGTTGCGCGCGCAATCGATGCTGGCTGAAGAAGCCCGCAGCCGCGCCGTGCGTGCCGATGCGGCGCTTGGCAACCATGGCCGCCTGCTCACCGAACTGCGCGCCAAGGTGCAAAGCCTGACCGCCAGCGTGCATACGCTGCAGCTGGAAGTGGTCAAGCTGTCTGAGATCGAAGCCCGCTTCAACCAGCGCAGCAACCAGATCGAAACCGACCTCGCCGAAATCGCCGCGCAAGAAGAAGAGCAGATGCAGGTAAAGCTGGAATCGGAAGAAAAGTTCGAGCAGCTCGATATGGAGCTGGGCAACCTGCAAGGCGAGCATGAAGATGGCCAGACTGCCTTCATGCAGAAAGAGCAGCGCCTGGCCGACGCCCGCGAAGCCCTGCGCGAACTGGAACGCAAGGCGCAGGAAGCTGAATTTGCCGAGAAATCGGGGCGCAACCGCATCGACGAGCTGCGTCGAAATATTGCGACCGCTACTTCGCAAGTCGCGCAGGTGACGGAAAGCCTGCAGGCCGGCAAGCTGGAGCTGGAAGGGCTGGAGGCCGGCACCGCCAACGAAGGCCTGCAGGACCTGCTGGACCGGCGCACGCAGCAGGAGCGCGCGCTGGCCGACGCCCGCCATGAGCTGGACCAGATTACGCAGCAACTGCGCCAGTTTGAAGACTCGCGCATGCAGTCCGAGCGCAGCTTGCAGCCGCAGCGCGACAAGATCACCGAAATGCAGCTGAAGGAGCAGGCCGCGCGCCTGAACCAGGAACAGTTCGCGCAGCAACTGGCCGAAGTGCAGGCCGACGAAGCCGCGCTGGCCGAAAAACTGCACCCGGACATGAAGGCCTCCTACCTGCAGGGCGAGGTAACCCGCCTGACCAACGCCATTACCGCGCTGGGCGCCGTCAACCTGGCCGCGCTGGACGAACTGGCTACCGCGTCGGAGCGCAAGAATTTCCTGGACGCGCAAAACCGCGACCTGACCGAAGCGATTGCGACCCTGGAAGATGCGATCACCAAGATCGACAAGGAAACGCGCGACCTGTTGCAGGACACCTTCGACCGCGTCAACCAGAGCTTCTCCGAACTGTTCCCGATCCTATTCGGCGGCGGCCAGGCCAAGCTGATCATGACCGGCGAGGAAATCCTCGACTCCGGCGTGCAGGTCATGGCGCAACCGCCAGGCAAGAAGAACGCCACCATCCATCTGCTGTCCGGCGGCGAAAAGGCGCTGACCGCAACGGCCCTGGTGTTCTCGATGTTCCGTTTGAATCCCGCGCCATTCTGCCTGCTGGACGAGGTGGACGCGCCGTTGGACGATGCCAATACCGAGCGCTTCTGCCGCATGGTCAAGCGCATGTCCGAACAGACCCAATTCCTCTTCATCTCGCACAACAAGATTGCGATGGAGATGGCCAATCAACTGATCGGTGTGACGATGCAGGAACAAGGTGTGTCGCGCATCGTAGCGGTGGACATGGAATCCGCCGCATCATTTGCTACAGAGGCTCAAGCCGCATGATTACAGATTTCCAAATGAGTTTGATTGCCGCCGGCGGCGTGTTCGTCGTTGGCGTCATAAGCTACAACAAGTGGCAGGAGTACAAGCTGAAGAAACGTGTCGAGCGCGCCTTCGACGGCCAGCACGACGATGTCCTGATGCGCAGCGATGACGGCGTGCGCGCCGAACCGCGCTTCCACCTCGACGACGTGCCGATGCCGGACGCCGGTTCGGGCGCCTACGGCGTGCCGGAACATGTCGGAGGCCATGTCGGCAACGTCGCCGGGCCCAATATCGCACCGGACAGCAATGAGCCGGTGCTGCCGGTACGCGCCGCCGATGCCGGCGTGCCTGCCGAAGAACTGGCCACCTGCCTGGTCGATCCGCTGATCGATTGCCTGCTGCCGCTGGAACTGGAAGCGCCGGCCCGCGGCGAAAAACTGCTGCCGGCCCTGCAGAAGCTGCGCTTTGTCGGCAACAAGCCTGTCCACTTCATTGGCCTGGCCGTGAGCGGCGACTGGGAACCGGTGCGCCACGGCGTGGTGTACACCAAATTGCAAGGCGGGGTGCAGCTGGCCAGCCGCAGCACCGCATTGAATGAACTGGAATACTCCGAACTGGTGACGCGCCTGCGCAGCGTGTCCGACGAAATCGGCGCCGAGCCGCAAATCCCGGACATGATCGAAGTCATGCAGGATGCGAAAAACCTGCATCGCTTCGTAGCCAACCACGATGCGCAGCTGGGCGTGAACCTCGCTTCCAACGGTGCTCCATGGAACATAGCGACCCTGCTCGGCGCATTGGAGAAGCTGGGCTTCGACATGCGCCCGGACGGCCGCTATGCCATGCCGGACGGCGAGGGCGGCTACTTGTTCTCGTTGTCGACCAACGTCACGCTGGCCGAGGAAACCACTTCGCGCCTGACCTTGTTGCTGGACGTGCCTTGCGTCGCTCCGGCACGCGACGGCTTTGGCTCGATGATCGGCTGTGCCAAGAACCTGATGGCGCGCCTGGATGCGACCATTGTCGATGACGCCAACCAGCCGCTGGCCGACGAAACCCTGGCCAGCATTGCCGGCCAGGTGCGCGAGTTCTACGACGACATGGCTGCATCGGATATTCCTGCTGGTTCCACCCGCGCACTGCGCCTGTTCAGCTAACCGGAAACATGAGCAATACCCAACACGCAACACCCGCCGAACGCGCAGCCTGGTTGAACGCGGAGCTGAACCGCCACCTGCACGCCTACCACGTGCTGGATGCGCCGACCATCCCCGATGCCGAATACGACAAGCTGTTCGTCGAACTGCAGTCGATTGAAGCGGCGCACCCCGAGCTGCAGGCTCCCGACTCGCCAACCCTGCGCGTGGGCGCGCCGCCCCTGGCGGAATTCGCCGCCGTGACGCATGCGGTGCCGATGCTGTCGCTGAATAACGGTTTCAACGACGAGGATATCGAGAACTTCGACCGCCGCGTGCGCGAAGGACTCGACGCAGTGCAACTGGTCGAATACGCAACCGAGGCCAAGTTCGACGGCCTGGCCATCAACCTGCGCTACGAAGACGGCGTCTTCGTGCAGGCGGCAACGCGCGGCGACGGCTACACCGGCGAGGACGTCACTGCCAACATCCGTACCATCAAGGGCATCCCGCTGCGCCTGAATACCGATGCGCCGCCACCGGTGCTGGAAGTACGCGGCGAAGTGCTGATGTTCAAGGCCGATTTTGCCGCCCTGAACGCGCGCCAGCGTGAACTGGGCCAGAAAGAGTTCGTCAACCCGCGCAACGCTGCCGCCGGCGCGCTGCGCCAGCTCGACTCGCGCATCACCGCGCAGCGCAAGCTGAGCTTCTATGCCTATGGCATCGGCGAACTGACCGGCGCCGAACTGCCGGCAACGCACAGCGCGCTGCTGGACTGGTACGCCGAACTTGGCCTGCCCGTATGCGCCGAACGCGAGGTGGTGCGCGGCAAGGATGGCTTGCTGGGCTACTACGAGCGCATCGGGAAAGCGCGTCCCTCGCTGCCGTACGAGATCGACGGCGTGGTGTACAAGACCAACCGCTTCGAAGACCAGCGTGCGCTGGGCTTCGTTTCGCGCGCCCCGCGTTTTGCGCTGGCGCATAAATTCCCGGCGGAAGAAGCGCTGACGACCGTGCAGGCGATCGAGGTACAGGTTGGCCGTACCGGCGCGATTACGCCGGTGGCGCGCCTGGCGCCGGTCTTCGTCGGCGGCGTGACTGTCACCAATGCAACGCTGCATAACGAGGACGAAGTGCGCCGCAAGGACGTACGTGTTGGCGATACGGTCATCGTGCGCCGCGCGGGCGACGTGATTCCGGAAGTGCTGTCCGTGGTGCTGGAGAAGCGCCCAGCGCCGGAACCGCTGATGTGGGCGCTGCCGGCCGAATGTCCCGTATGCGGTTCGCACGTGGTGCGTGAGGCCGACGAAGCGGTCGCGCGCTGCTCCGGCGGCCTGTTCTGCTCCGCCCAGCGCAAGGAGGCGATCCGCCACTTCTGCGGCCGCCGCATGATGGATATCGAAGGCCTGGGCGACCGCTACATCGACAACCTGGTCGAGTGCAACCTGGTGCATGGCGTGGCGGACCTGTACCGCCTGACCCTGGATGACCTGCTGAAAATGAAGCGCCTGGCCGACGAGCGAGACGGCACCACGCCGGAAACTGTCGCCCAGGGCAAGGTCCCGACCAAGTGGGCGGAAAACCTGCTGGACGCCATCTCCGCCAGCAAGAACCCGCCCCTGGAGCGCCTGCTGTTCGCACTGGGCATCCGCCACGTCGGCGAGTCGACCGCCAAGACGCTGGCCGACTGGCTGGGCAAGCTGGAATTGATCCGCAAGGCGCCCGTGGCGCTGCTGCGCGTGCTGCCTGATATCGGCGGTACGGTAGCCGAATCGATTGCCGATTTCTTCGCCGAAGAGCGCAACCAGGAGGCGCTGGATGCGCTGCTGGCCGCTGGCGTGGCGCCGAAAGGGGAGCATGCTCCAAAGGCCGCGCTGCGCGAAAAGCTGGACACGGTTGCGCTGCTGGCTGCCGTCGGCATTCCGAAACTGACCGAGCCGCGCGCGCGCCAGCTGGTAGAGCAGGGCATGACGCTGGAGGCACTGTCGCACTTGACGGTGTATAACGTGTTCGGCCTGCCGGCGACCGTGGAACAGGGCCTTGAAGCCTGGCTGCGCGAACGGGCCAACCGCGAATGCCTGGTGGCCCTGCACGAGCTGCGCGAAGCGCTGCTGGCACAACTGCCCGAGGTGGCCGAGGCGGAAGGCGCCATGAGCGGCAGGACCTTCGTCCTCACCGGGACGCTGCCGACCATGAGCCGCGACCAGGCGCAAGCCCTGATCGAAGGTGCCGGCGGCAAGGTGTCGGGTTCGGTGTCGAAGAAAACCTCGTATGTCGTCGCCGGCGCGGAGGCGGGCAGCAAACTGGCCAAGGCCGAAGAGCTGGGCGTGACGATTCTTGATGAAGCGGGCTTGCTCGCGCTGCTGGGAGGCTAAGCATGGCCGTGCGTGAAATCCTGAAAATGGGCGATCCGCGGCTGTTGCGCGTTGCCGAGCCGGTGCGCGAGTTCAACACGAAAGAGCTGCATGCGCTGATCGTGGACATGTTCGACACCATGCATGCGGCGAACGGCGCCGGCCTGGCGGCGCCGCAGATTGGCGTCAACCTGCAACTGGTGATCTACGGCTTCAAGGCCAACACGCGTTATCCCGATGCGCCGCAAGTGCCGGAAACGGTGCTGATCAACCCTGTGCTGACGCCGCTCGGCGAAGAGATGGTAGAGGCCTTTGAAGGCTGCCTGTCGGTGCCGGGCCTGCGCGGCTCTGTGCCGCGCTATATGCGCCTGCACTATGAGGGCTACGACCAGTTCGGCGAACGCATCGTGCGCGATGCCGAGGGATTCCATGCCCGCGTGGTACAGCATGAGGTCGATCATTTGCTGGGGATCCTGTATCCAGCACGGATCCGCGACTTCTCCAAGTTCGGCTTTACCTCGGTGTTGTTCCCCGACCTCGATCCCGGCGACGACGACTGATTTGTTTGGCGGCGCCGCGAATCTGGCGTAATATCCCGGCCACTTTGCATCCTTATCAACACAACGGATTACCCAGATGAGCAACCAGTCGCAGAACAACCCGCTCGAATTCAGTGTCCGCGGCATCGCCCTCGGCATTCTCATTACACTGGTCTTTACCGCGGCGCAGGTCTATCTTGGCCTGAAAGTCGGCTTGACCTTCGCCACCTCGATTCCCGCTGCCGTGATTTCCATGGCCCTGCTCAGCGCATTCAAGGATGCGACGATCCAGGAAAACAATATCGTGCAGACCATCGCGTCGGCCGCGGGCACGCTGGCGTCTGTGATTTTCGTGCTGCCTGGCCTGCTGATGATCGGCTGGTGGGCAAAAATTCCTTTCTGGCCAACCTTTGGCGCCTGCGCCATCGGCGGCGTGCTGGGCGTGATGTACACCATGCCGCTGCGTCGCGCACTGGTGTCGCAGTCCGACCTCCCGTATCCGGAAGGCGTGGCCGCGGCGGAAGTGCTGAAAGTCGGCACCCAATCGCGTGCCGGCGCGCAGGAGGGCAAGGCTGGACTGTGGGCGGTGATCTGGGGTTCCGTGGCTTCCGCCATTTTCGCTTTCCTCGGCGCTGCCAAGCTGGTTGCCGCTGAAGTGGCGCATTTCGTCAAATTCGGCAACGGCGCCACCGGCCTGGGAGCATCGAGCTCGCTGGCCCTGGTGGGCGCCGGCCACCTGATGGGTATCGCGGTCGGCATGGCCATGCTGGTCGGCCTGGTGATTGCATGGGGTATCCTGGTCCCGTTGCTGACCATGGCCAATCCGGCGGCTCCCGGCGTATCGGTGGCCGACCACGCCCTGGGCATCTGGAGCAGCCAGGTGCGCATGATGGGCGCCGGCACCATTGGCGCTGCCGCGATCGTGACGCTGGCGACACTGGCCAAGCCGGTCGTGGGCGGCCTGAAGTCCGCGATGGAGTCTGCACGCCGCGCCAAGGCCGGCGGCGGCGACGTGCCGCGCGAAGACAAGGACCTGCCGATCTTCATCGTCGGCCTGGTGACCCTTCTGTCTATGGTGCCGGCAGGCTGGCTGCTGTCGTCCTTCCTGTCGGGCGGCCCGCTGTCCTCGATCTCGACCCCTCTGATCGTGGTGGGCATCGGCTACATCCTGATTGCCGGCATGCTGGCTGCCGCGGTGTGCGGCTACATGGCCGGCCTGATCGGCTCTTCCAATTCGCCGGTATCCGGCCTGGCCATCCTGTCGATCCTGGGTGCCGCCACCTCGGTAGGCTGGGTGGGCCGCGAAATCATGGGGCCGGATACCGCCCAGGCGCTGATCGCTTTCGCACTGTTCGTCACCACCGTGGTGCTGGCAGTAGCCGTGATCGGCAACGACAACCTGCAGGACCTGAAGACCGGCCAGCTGGTCGGCGCGACGCCCTGGAAGCAGCAGGTCGCCCTGATCATCGGCGTGTTCGCCGGTTCCTGCGTGGTGCCGCCGGTGCTGGAGCTGCTGAACCACGCGAACGGCTTCGCGGGCGCACCGAATGCCAATGCCATTTCCGACCAGCCGCTGGCGGCCCCGCAAGCGACCCTGATTTCCACGCTGGCCAAAGGCGTGATCGGCGGCGACCTGAAATGGGACCTGATCGGCTATGGCGCCCTGATCGGCCTGGCACTGGTTGCACTCGACTTCATCCTGAAGAAGTCCAGCAACCGCAAATACAGCTGTGCGCCGCTCGGCGTCGGCCTGGCCATCTACTTGCCGTCGGCGGTTACCTCGCCGGTGGTGGTGGGCGCAATCGCCGGTTACTTCTTTGAGAAAGCAATGCGCAACAAGAAGCATGGCGAAGCAGCTTCCCGCCTGGGCGTGCTGGTGATGTCCGGCTTTATTGTCGGTGAATCGCTGTTCAACGTTGCCCTGGCTGGCCTGATCGTGCTGACCAACAAAGGCGAACCGCTGGCAATTGCCAACAGCATGAGCGAGGCAACCACCATGCTGATCGCGCTGGCCGTTGCTGGCGCCGTGGTCGTAGGGCTGTACCGCTGGTCCGCGAAGTCGGCCAGCGCCATCGAGGCTTGACGCAACACTTCCGGAGGTCGCCATGACGCTGTCGAGGATCGGGCAGGGCACTTGGAATATGGGCGAGCGGGCAGCCGACAAGGCTGCCGAGGTGCGCGCCCTGCAACTGGGACTGGACCTCGGCATGACCGTCATCGACACGGCGGAAATGTATGCCGATGGCGGCGCCGAGAAAGTGGTCGGCGAAGCGATTGCCGGCCGCCGCAGCGAGGCTTACCTGGTCAGCAAGGTGCTGCCGCAGAACGCTTCGCGCAAGGGCGTGGTGGCGGCGTGCGAGAAGAGCCTGAAGCGCATGAAGGTCGACCACATCGACTTGTACTTGCTTCACTGGCAAGGCAGCGTGCCTTTCGCCGAGACCCTGGAAGGGCTGATAGCCCTGAAGCAGGCCGGCAAGATCCATGAATTCGGCGTCAGCAATTTCGACCTGTCGGACATGAAAAAGGCGACTGCGCTGGCCGGCGGTGAAGCCATTGAGGCGAACCAGGTGCTGTATAACCTGCGTCGTCGCGGTATCGAGTGGGACCTGCTGCCCTGGTGCCAGGAGCGCGGCATATTGCTGATGGCCTACTCGCCGCTTGAATCCAACCGTAAGGAACAGGAACGCCTGCTGGCCGAACCGGCGCTGCAGGCCATCGCGTCGCGTCACCATGCTACGCCCGCGCAGATTGCGCTGGCATGGCTGCTGCGGCAGGACGGCGTGATGCCGATTCCGAAAGCAAGCAGCGAAGCGCATGTGCGCGCCAACGCGGCCGCGATGACGCTGCGCCTGGACCAAGAGGACCTGGCTTCGCTGGACAAGGCGTTCGCCCCGCCCACGCGCGCCACGCCGCTGGACGTGCTCTAGGCGCGCTTGCGGCGCACCGTGGCCAGGGCAAACAGGCCGGCGCCCAGCAGCAAAGCGCCGCCGGGTTCCGGTATGTCTGCCTGGACTGCATCGATGGCCGGGCTGCTCCAGCCGCTGCTGCGGTTGGCGCCGGAGAAGGCGTAGTAGCGCACTTCGTCGAACCCCGTCGCATCATAGAGCCCAAGCAGGGTGCCGCCAGCCTGCGTGAAATTGCCGGCGCCGGTGCGCACATTGTCGTTCCATGTACTCCAGTAGCCGTTCACGGTCAGGTAGCCGGACGCCGCGGCGAAGGCGATGCTGCGGAAATCGCTGCCGTCTGCCCGCCTGATGCTGATGTAGGCATTGTTCCCCGATGTCGACATGTAATTCCCCGAAAACCAGGGACTGAGGTCCGATGGCTGGTCATAGCAGTTGATGCCGGCATAGCCGCACTGGTTGTTGTTGGCCGAACCGTTGAAATGGAACAGCAGGCCGTCCTCCACATAATCATTCGACAGCGCGAGATTTGCGCTGAAGGTAGCGGTGTGCAGCGAGGAGGGCGGCGCAGCCAAGGTACGCATCACGGTTGCCGATGCCGCGCCCGGCACTGCGGCGGCAGCGGCCAGCGCTGCCGACAGGGTGAGTAGTCTTATCTTGTTCATGGCGTAGGAATGAGGTCGACGGCATCCCAGGCGTAGCCGGGGCTCAGGTAAGTGGTGCCGCTGGAACCGCTGATGGCGGTGAGGGTCAGCACGTTCTCGCCGACCACCAGTTCGCTGGCCGGGATATTGAAGGTGTACAGCGTATTGTTGCCACGGTAGGTGCCTACGGTCAGTGTACGCGTTGAAGGCTGGCTGGAGGCGGCCGGGTTGGCCGAGACCCAGCCGTTCACCTGTGCCTTGGGCCGCCCGCCTGCGAAGGCGACGGTGATCCCGGCCCGCAGCGTGAGCGGCACAAGCTGGCTTTGTTTGAGGTTGAAACGGATGGTGATGGTGCCGTTGACGCTCTTCCATTGATAAGCCGGGAATCCGGTGGCCGCGCTGGAACTGCCGATCACAAAGTCGCCCGGCGTCCAGGAAGCCATGCGCACGTCGGATGGATGCATGGTGGTGACCTTGTCGCCGTTCAGCAGTTCCGCCGGCGTGCCGTCCCAGTCGCCGATGCGCCATAGCGCTGCCGCGGTGCTGGGGTCGCCCGCGATATTGATGGTGTTCAGCGCCACCGTCTGTCCCGCCGCCACAGTCACGCTGCGCGTATCGACCACCAGTTCGTTCTTGTAGACCTTCATGGTGTAGGTGCCGGGAATCATGCCGGGGCTGTCGAAGTGACCGGTTGCCGCATCGGCCTTGGCCCAGTACTGGGCGGTGGCATTGGAGAAGCCCACCGTGTATTCATAGCGCGTGTCGCGTCCCTGCAGGCCCACGCCGGCCACGCGGCTGCGCGCTTCAGGGCCGACGAATCCGGTCATGCCCATGCTGGCGAAGAAGGAGGTGTCGGGAGTTGTCGGTGCGCTGCCGTTGTTGAACACCAGCGAATAAGTGTTCAGGATGCCGGGCCGGAACGCTTCGGTCTGGGCCTCTCCATAGTTGACGATGTAGGTAATCTCCTGCGTGGTCGAGGTGCCCTGGTTCAGCAGGCTGCGGTAGAAGGGGCCGCCGCTATTGCCCTCGTTGTTGTCGCGCACCACCCACAGGCCGACGCCGGGACCGGTGGCGCCGATGTACGACCAGTCCTTCAGGCGCCTGTTGGAATAATGCTTGGAGCGGGTCTGGCCGTCGGCAAGTCCGAAAATATCGCCCGATTCAATGGCGCCCGTATTGTTGCGGATATCCGATGGCACAGGCCCGTTCGGCAAGGCGGCAATCGGCACGCGCAGGATATAGCGTGTCAGCCCCAGCGTGCTTGGCTCGCTGGTGAAATAGGTGCCCATGTAGATGTGCGGATAGCCGCGGCGGGCGATATAGTAGTGCGTCAGGTCGCCTGCCTGCACCGTCACCTTGATGAAGTCGGGGCCGAGCGTGGTGGCGTTTACGCTGACTGCGGAAACCCCGGTGTACAGGAAATCAAAGCCGGAATTCACCTGGCTGCCGCGCGACTGGTCCTGGTACTGTACGCCGTTGTAAATCATCGAAGCGATGTCGCCGGCGGACTGCGTGCTCACGCCATTGTCGGTACGGCGGATCTTGAACACCAGGCCGGCGCCGGTGTCGATGGTGTAGAAATTGCTGTCTTCAGTAAGTCCGAAGTCGGCCGCATGGGCATTGCCGGCGAACCAGCCGGAAAAGAGGACGAGCAAGGCCATACCTGCCGCGCAGGCATTCAACCGGAAAGTTTTCACGATGTCTCCTTGGGGATTTTTTTGGTATGTTGCCGTTGAAGTATCAAAGCAGTGGCAGTGGCCAGTCAACGGGGGCACGGCTGCGGTACGCCAGAAAATCACCATGTTGATCGAAGGCCTGCGCCAAATGAATAGCGCAAACAACGCCTTTCAATCGTGCGCAACAGTCTCGCCAACAAGTTGTTGACATTTCTATGACGCCAAATATAGACTGAAATGGTTGCGCTATCGGTTTCGTGTTAGTGGTTGGTTGTTTGCGCGACGGCTTACTTCGAACTACGGGAAAACATGAAACGTCTGACGAAATGCAGGGCGCTGGCGTCCCTGTTGCTTTGGGCTGTCGCGCTGCTTGCTGCCGCCGCTCCGCGAGAACGCCTGTCGATCAATGCCGGCTGGCGCTTCACGATGGGCGATCCACCCGGTACCTCCGCTTCGCTGCGCTACGACGTGCGACCCGAGGTGACGGCAAGTGAAGACGGCAAGGCTGCCGATGCGGTGCCGCAGGCTGCGGCGCTTGCGGCCGCAGCACAGGAACAGGTCCTCAAGCCGTGGATACTCCCGAGCGGCAACGCCTTTATCAGCGATCCCGCTCGACGCCATCGGCGCCCGGCGCAGGAGCCGCAACTGGACGTGGCCTACCTGAAGCCCGGCTACGACGACGTCGCATGGAAGCGCGTGGACCTGCCTCACGACTGGGCCATTGCCGGGCCCTTCCTGGAGACCGGTCCTTATGGCGGCGTTGGCCGCTTGCCCAGCTGGGGCATCGGCTGGTACCGCAAGGCACTCGACATACCGGCTTCCGACCGCGGCCGCTCGATCTTCCTCGATGTCGACGGCGCGATGTCGTATGCGACGGTGTGGCTCAACGGGAAGCTGGTCGGCGGCTGGCCTTACGGCTACAACTCCTGGCGGCTGGACCTGACGCCATACGTCGTCCCCGGCGGCAGCAATATGCTCGCGATACGGCTGGATAACCCGCCGGAGTCTTCGCGCTGGTATCCGGGCGGGGGCATCTACCGCAATGTGTGGCTCACCAAGATGGCGCCCATCCATGTCGCGCATTGGGGCACCCATGTGCGAACGGCGCGCGTGAGCCGGGACTCCGCCGAGGTGTCGCTGGAAGTCGCGGTGGACAACGACTCGCGCAGCGGCGCCACCGTCAGTGTGGCAACGGCGATATACGCGCTGGACGAACAGGGGACCCGCAGCGGCCAGCCGGTTGCGCACATCCAGCCGCAGCGCCTGCAAGTGGCCGCAGGCGCAAGCAATGTCGCAACAGGCAGCACAACCATCGCGCGGCCGCGCCTTTGGGGGCCGCCGCCGACCCAGCATCCGCATCGATACGTGGCCGTCACCACCGTCCGGCGCGACGGCGTTGGGATCGACGAATTCGAGACAAGGTTCGGCATTCGTGATGTGCGCATGGACCCTGACAAAGGCATGCTGGTCAACGGCGAGCGCATTGCGCTGAAGGGCGTGAACAACCACCATGACCTGGGCGCACTCGGCGCCGCCTTCAATGTGCGCGCTGCGGAACGGCAGCTGCAAATGCTGGTGGAAATGGGCGCCAATGCGCTGCGCATGAGCCACAATCCGCCGGCTCCGGAGTTGCTGGAGCTGACCGACCGCATGGGCATCGTGGTGATCGACGAAGTGTTCGATGTGTGGGAACGGAAAAAGACCGCGCTCGATACGCACCTGATCTTCCCCGACTGGCACGAGCAGGACCTGCGCGCCATGATCCGCCGCGACCGCAACCATCCCTCGATTGTGATCTGGAGTATCGGCAACGAGGTGGGGGAGCAGTACACCGGTGAAGAGGGCGCCGCGATCGGCCGCAAGCTGGCTGCCATCGTGCGGCAAGAGGATCGCAGCCGCCCGACCATGACCGCCATGAATTACGCCCGTGCCCACATGCCGCTGCCGGCTACGGTGGACCTGGTCAGCGTGAACTACCAGGGCGCGGGCATCCGCAGCAATCCAGGCCGCTTCCCTGAATTCCGTGCCCGCTTCCCAGGCAAGATGATTTTCAGCAGCGAAAGCGCTTCGGCCTTGAGCAGCCGCGGCGAGTATCAGTTTCCGGTGACGGGCGCGCTCACGTCCTCGGTACGGCCCGACGCCGGCGGCGACTGGAATACGCACCAGGTCAGCGCCTACGAGCTGTATGCGTCCGACTTCGGCACTTCAGCCGACCGCTCCTGGTCCGCGCAGGACCAATACCCTTATGTGGCGGGGGAATTCGTCTGGTCAGGCTGGGATTACCTGGGCGAGCCGACGCCGTTCTACTCTTCGCGCAGTTCCTATTCCGGCATCATCGACCTGGCGGGCTTCAAGAAGGACCGCTTCTACCTGTATCAGGCGCGCTGGCGCCCGGACCTTCCGTTGGCGCACATCCTGCCGCACTGGACCTGGCCGGGCAGGGAAGGCAAGTTCACGCCGGTCCACGTATTCACCTCGGGCGACGAGGCCGAACTGTTCGTGAACGGCAAAAGCCAGGGCCGCAAAAAGCGCGCGGAATTCGAATACCGCCTGCGCTGGGACCTGGTGACTTACGAGCCGGGCGGGTTGAAGGTGATCGCGTACAAACAGGGCAAGGAATGGGCGGTATCGGCGGTACGCACTGTGGGCCCCGCGGCAAAACTCGACCTGGTGCCGGACCGCAGCGAGATCGCTGCCGATGGCGCGGACCTCTCGTTCATCACCCTGCGCGTGACCGACCTGGACGGCAATACCGTCCCCATGGCAAAGGACAGCGTGAAATTCAGCATCGAAGGCCCGGGCGAGATCGTGGCGACCGATAACGGCGACCCGACCAGCTTCGTGCCTTTCCCATCCACCGAACGACCCGCCTTCAACGGCTTGTGCCTGGCCATCGTGCGCGGCAAGCCGGGACAGAAGGGAGCCATCACCGTGCGGGCGCAAGCGCCCACATTACAAGGAGCAAATGTAACTTTGCAAGCGCATTGATAGCGCTAACTAAATCAAGGCCCATGAGGCCGTATATAAAGGAGACAGCATGAACCAGCAACTGGGAGGACGCGTGCGCCGCTTCGGCACGCGCGGTGAAATCCTCGTCATGACCATACTCGCGGGGATGATTTCGACGGCCTACGCGCAAAGCGAAGCGCCGCAACCGCCAGCCACTGCAGCCACCGAGTCGCAGCCCTCCGCCGAAGCCACGCCGGCAACGGATGCCAGGCCAACTGCAGCGAACAAGGTGCTGCCGGTAGTCACCGTGAGCGGTTATCGCAGCTCGCTCGCGCTGTCGGCAATGGAAAAGCGCGACAACATCGGCTTGAGCGATACCGTCTTCTCCGAAGACATGGGCAAATTCCCCGACCCGAACATTGCCGATGCCCTGGCGCGGGTGCCGGGCGTGAACGTGCGGCGCGGCGAGATCGACGGCGAGGGCCTGAACATCTCGATCCGCGGCATGGGCGCGGCGTTCACGCGCGTGCTGCTGAACGGCGCGCCCATGGCGTCGGCGTCGGCGGGAAGTTGGGGCGGTTCGATCAGCGCCAACCGCGAAGTCGACATGGACTTCCTGCCTTCCGAATTATTTCGCAGCGCCAGCGTTTACAAGAGCCAGAAGGCCAGCCTGATCGAAGGCGGCATTGCCGGCACCGTCGATATGCGCAGCGTACGTCCTTTCGACAAGGCCGGCTTTCGCTCCGCGTTTACCCTGAGCGGCAACTACCGCGAGCAAAACAGCAAGACCGGCAATACCGGATCGGCCCTGGTGAGCAATACCTGGACCACCGCCGGCTGGGGCAAGTTCGGCGCCCTGGCCGGCATCGCCTGGGGGAACACCGGCTACAAGACCGACGGGTTCCAGACGGTCGACATGCGCAACTTCCAGTTGAAATCCTTCCAGGGCAATGCGTCGGACAAATTGAACAGCACCGGCGGCGGCTCGCAATCGACGCCCGACACCGTGCCGTCCGGCCTGGCATTGAGCGCCTTGCCGGAATTTGCACGCCCCATCCTGGTGCCGGGCAAGCAGATCGACCGCGCCATGCTGCTGGCGCTGAACCCCGGCGCCACGCTGCAGCAGATCGACAACGGCTTGATGGGCCGACTGGGACGGCACTTTGTCTACGAAGGCAAGCGTAATCGCGCCGGTGAAGTCATCAGCCTGCAATGGCAGCCGAACGATATGCTCGATATCTACCTCGACACCATGTTCGCGCAGAAGAAGAACAGGATGACCTACGAGGGCATGAACGCCGGCACCCGCGCCAATACGCCGATACCGATCGGCATGGAATTCGACCGCAGCGACTGCACCTTGGGGTGCACCATCACCAAGGCGACGTTTGCCAATACTTTCTGGGCGCTGGAATACCGCCCGATGAAGGAGGAGACCAAGTTCCGCAGCATCAATCCGGGCTTCGAATTCCGTCCCAGCGACAAGTGGACCATCGACGGCCATTTCAACGCCACCAACAGCACCTTCTTCCGCGACATGCCGACCGTGCTGGTGGCAACCAGGTCGCCCAATTCCGTCATCTATTACGACAACAGCACGCCGGGGCAGACGCCGGTCTACACCTCCAACCTGGACATCAACGATCCGAACAACTTCGGCTGGTACCAGGCGGGCCAGAGCCTGTCCGGGCTGCGCATGGACCTCTACGAGCGCACCAACAAGACCAAAGGCACTCGCCTGAACGTCAACTGGGGCGACGCGGACTTCAGCATCAAGTTTGGCGGTTCGCGTGACGACATCGAACGGCGCTACCGCAGCTATTCCGTCGCCGACGCCTGGATGAACGTCGCATGTGGCAATAACATGAGCTACCGCTTCTTCGCACCGAACACACAGATCCGCAGCCCCGGTTGCGATGGCCGCAGCACGCCAGGCCCGGTGGCTGATGTCACCACTGCCTACCCGGGTTACGGCACCGGTTCCACCGCCGGGGCGGCGCCCCTGATGTATCTCGGTTCGGTGGTTCCGAATTCGGCAATCCCGAACTACGTGAAAGCGGGCAGCAATGGTTTCATTACCGTCGACTGGCCAAGGTTTGCCGCTGATACGGATTACCAGTACTTCCGCGACAACATCCATAAGGGCTTCCAGAACGGCAGCGGCGGCTACATCCGCGAAGTGGTGGACGCGGCCTATGCGGAAACCACCGGCCGCGTGCAGCTCTTTGGCCGCACCTTGCGCTATAACGCCGGGGTGCGCTATGCGCAGACCGAGCAGACCATCGGCGTGTTGAGTGTCGGCGCCGACCCGCGCAACGCGACGCTGAAGAACGGCGGCCTGTATGACAACCTCAGTGTGTGGAGGTACGAGACCACCAAATACAGCAACACGCTGCCGTCGGCCACGCTGGCCTACAACGTCACGCCGAATACCATCCTGCGCGCCTCCGGGTCGAAGTCGCTGACGCGTGCCAACCCGGCCGACCTGCGCCAGACCCAACTTACGCTGGGCGACCAGGGCGCGCGCCAGGGCAGCGTGACCAATCCGAACCTGAAGCCATTCGAGGCGAACAACCTGGATATCGGGCTCGAGTATTACATGAGCAAGGAAGCCTATGTTTCCCTGAGCGCCTTCGGCAAAGACATCACCAGCCGCCCGGGCCAGCGCATCAACACCTATTCGCTGGCGCAGCTGGACCAGATGTTCGGCACCGTCGGCCTGACGGAGGCGCAGCAGCAGGCGGTGACGGCCAGCGGTGGCCGCGACAAGCATCTGGTGGAAATCACCGAGCCGTACAACATCGACAGCAAGCTGAAGGTTCGAGGCCTGGAAGCCACCTGGCAGCAGCCGCTGGACATGCTGCCGGTGAAGGGCTTTGGCTTCACCGCCAACTTCACCTATGCCAAGCAGACGGACGACGCGCCGAATGCGCCGCCAGTGGCCGGCGTGCCGCCGCGCACCAACAACCTTACCTTGTACTATGAACGCGGCGGCCTGAATATCCGCGTGGCACGCCAATACACGGCAAGCCATGTCGTGAACACCAGTACCGGCTTGAATGTTGCGGGAGGGGCGTATGCCTACACCACGGAGCGCACCCAGGTCGATGCGTCGGTCGGCATGAACCTGAAGCAGATGTTCGGCTTCAGGTACAACACCGACCTGACGCTCAGCGTCTGGAATGCCAACAAGGCGATCAGCCAGACCTATACCCAATTCAGCAACGCGATCTTCGACGAGTACAAGCCCGGCGCCAGCTACACGCTGTCGCTGCGGACTTCGTTCTAGGCGGCGTAAGCCGGGGCTTAGCGCTGGCCGCCGCGGGTAGTGTTAAGCCTTTCCAGGATGCGTTGCAGTTCGTCCTGCATCATGGGCGAGAGGTTCTGGAACTGGCAGCCAATCTGCACCTGCTCGCCGAGCAGGAAGGAGCGGAAATGGCGCGCCAGGCGGATCTCCAGGTCGCAGATCAGCACCGAGCCGGGGCCCATGTCCAGCCGTACGCGCTGCAGCTTGCGGCCGACATGCAAGCCGACTGCATCGCGCGGCGAGCAGCGCATGCCGACGCCGCCGACAGCGAAATCGTACAGCTGCATTTCGTACGGCTTGCCATTCAGGACGAAGGAGGCGGTGTGGTAGGTGCCGAGCGGCGTCTCCAGGCGCGGCGCCGCGCGGCGGTTAAGCACCTGGCAGCGTTCGGGGAATTGCGCCGGGACCAGGGTTGGCTGCTCGGGCAGGGCGTTCCATTGCGGGTCGTCCAGCTTGAACTGGAACTTGGCGCTGCGCAGCCATGCCACGAAGGTGCATTCACCCGGTGGCAGGGTTGAACCTTCGTTCAGCTGGATCACGAAGTGCGGCAGTTCGGGATCGACGGACAGCAGGCGCGCCATCACCGGCTCGACGTTGTCCCGGTGGTAGATTGAAATCGCGTCGCCCGCATCGGCCAGCGCCGCCAGTGCGTCGCCGATTTCATCGGGGTCCACGATATCGTGCGGATGTGACCCCGCGGCAATCGGCTCCACCGCGTCTTGTGGACGGGGCGGTCCCTTGCGGAAGTCGTTTGGCATTGGATCGTTCACAGCTCAGGTTCTCGTTTTTTGGGAGAGGACGCCAACACTTTACCGCGTTCCGGTGCCCAGCGCTTGCTAAACGGCAATGAATGCTGCTTTTCTGTTGCGTTGATGCCGACTCAGAAGTGCTCGTCCGGGCTGAGGTAGCGCCATTGCCCTTCTGGCAAGTTTCCAAGTTTGACACGACCAATGCGCACGCGCTTCAAGCCTACCACGCGCAGGCCAACCATCTCGCACATGCGGCGGATCTGGCGCTTTTTGCCTTCGCGCAGGGTGAAGCTGAGCTGGTCGTCGTTCTGCCAGCGTACTTTCGCCGGCAGCAGCGGTTTGCCGTCCATCCACAGGCCATGATTCAGGCGCTGCAGGTCGCTGTCCGGCAGGCGGCCTGGTTTGGTGTATTCGACGCGGACCAGGTATTCCTTGTCAACGTTGGTATTTTCGCCAATCAGCTGCTTGGCGACGCGGCCATCCTGGGTCAGCACCAGCAGGCCGACCGAGTCGATGTCGAGGCGGCCTGCCGGCACCAGGCTGCGCAACTGGTTGCGGTCGAAGCGTTCCGGCGAGCGGTCTTCGGCCCAGCGGTTTTCCGGCTTGATCAGCACTACGGCAGGCTGGTAGCCGTCTTCGGCCTGGCCGGAGACATAGCCGACCGGCTTGTTGATCAGGATCGTGACGCGGCGCGCCTGTTCGGCGGCAGCCTGGCGTTCCACGGTGACTTTCTGGCTTGGGTAAACCTTGGTGCCCAGTTCGGACACCACCTTGCCATCCACGCGCACCCAGCCCTTGGCGATCCATTCATCGGCTTCACGGCGGGAGCACAGGCCCAGTTCGGACATGCGCTTGGAAAGGCGTAACAATTCTTCGGACATCAGATTTTCAGTACTTCGAGTAAGTCGGTTTCCAGCTGGAGCTGGGTGCGGGCATTGGCCAGGGCAGGGCCGTCGACGATGAACACGTCTTCCACGCGTTCGCCGAGGGTCATGATCTTGGCCGTATGCAGGTTGATCTTGTATTTGGTCAGAACGTTGGCGATCGAGTACAGCAGGCCGGTGCGGTCGTTGGCCGCCACCGACAGCAGGTAGTACTGGCCGCGTTCGTCAGGGCGCAGGTCCAACGTTGGCTGGATCGGGAAGGTGCGCGACAGGCGCGACAGCCGGCCTTTGCTTGGCGCGGTCAGCGGGCCTTGTGTTACCAGCAGGTCGCACAGCTCATGCTCGATCAGGTTGATGATGTCGCGGTAGCTTTTGGCGAAATTCTGCTCGGTGACCAGGAAGGTGTCGAGCGCATAGCCGTGCTTCGTCGTATGGATCTTGGCATCGAGGATGCTGAAGTTCTTGCGGTCGAAGTAGGAACAGATGCGCGCGAACAGGTCGGGCTGGTCCTTGATGTAGACGGCCACCTGCAAGCCTTCGCCAATCGGCGCCAGGCGCGCTTTCACTACCGGCTGTTCGCTGTCCAGCCGATCCCACAGCGCGCGCGTCTGCCAGGCGATGTCGCTGGCGTCGTGGCGCAGGAAGTAGGCCAGGTCGAGCTGCTTCCACAGCGCTTCGTGCGCGTCGGGCGGCAGGCCATACAGGCGCAGGGTGGCCAGCGCTTCCTGTTGGCGGTTCTTCAATTCGCGGTCGGCGGAATGCGGTTCGCCGCCCAGCACGCGCAAGGTCATCTTGTACAGGTCTTCCAGCAACTTGCCTTTCCAGGCATTCCACACTTTCGGGCTGGTGCCGCGGATGTCTGCCACCGTCAGCAGGTAGAGCGCAGTCAGATGGCGTTCATCGCCCACCGTCTTGGCGAAGGCCTGGATCACGTCCGGGTCCGACATGTCCTGCTTCTGTGCCACGTGCGACATGGTCAGGTGCTGCTCGACCAGGAAGGCCACCAGTTCTGTGTCCTCCTCGTTGATGCCGTGCTCCTGGCAGAACTGCTCGACGTCGGCCACGCCCAGCTTGGAGTGGTCGCCGCCGCGGCCCTTGGCGATGTCGTGGAACAGGGCCGCCACGTACAGCAGCCATGGCTGCGGGAAGTTGGCCATCAGCTGCGAGCAGAACGGATACTCGTGTGCGTGCTCGGTCATGGTGAAGCGGCGCATATTGCGCAGCACCATCATGATGTGCTGGTCCACCGTGTAGACGTGGAACAGGTCGTGCTGCATCTGGCCCGTGATCTTGCGGAAGCTTGGCAGGTAGCGGCCCAGGATCGACAGCTCGTTCATCCGGCGCATGTTGTGGATGATGCCCTGTGGCGCCTGCAGGATGCGCAGGAAGTAAGCCTTGTTGACCGGATCGGCGCGGAAGTCGGCGTCGATCTTGAAGCGCTCATGCCACAGTGCGCGCATGGTGCGCGCGGTCATGCCTTTCAGGGCAGGGCGCTCGCACAGCAGCACGAAGATTTCCATGATGGCCGACGGCGTCTTTTCAAACGTGTCGTCGTCGTTCATGTCGATCATGCCGTTCACTTCGCTGAAGCGCTCGTTGATGCGCACCGGCTTCTCGTCGTGTGGGAACAGGTAGGACTCGATGTTCTGCAGCAGGATGGTGTTGAGCTGCACCACGGTCTTGGCAGCCCAGTAGTAGCGCTGCATCAGGTATTCGCTGGCGCGGCGCATGTGCACGCCGGTGCCGGTGGCTTTCAGGCCCAGGGTTTCGGCCACGGCGGTCTGCACGTCGAACACCAGGCGGTCCTCGCGGCGGCCGGCCACCAGGTGCAGGCGCACGCGGATATCCTTGAAGGCGCGTTCCTTCTCCATCAGCTGGCGCGCTTCGGTCTGGGTGATCAGGCCGCGCACGGCCAGGGTGCGCCAGGAGTTGGCCAGGCCGGCGGCCTTGGCCATCCACAGGATCACGTGCAGGTCGCGCAGGCCGCCCGGGCTTTCCTTGACGTTGGGCTCCAGGCTGAAAGGGGTGTCCTCGTACTTGGCATGGCGCTGGCGCATTTCGATGGTCTTGGCCTCGAAGAAGGCGCGCGGGTCCATGGCCTTGTTGTAGGCGTCCTGCAGTTGCGCGAACAGCACCATGTTGCCGGTGATGATGCGCGCTTCCAGCAGGCTGGTTTGCACGGTGATGTCGGCCTTCGATTCGGCCAGGCATTCGTCGATGGTGCGGATGCTGTGGCCCACGTCCAGGCCCAGGTCCCATAGCAGCTGGACGAATTCTTCCAGCTTGCCGCGCGCGGCGTCGTCCGGCGCCTCGTGCAGCAGGATCAGGACGTCGACGTCGGAGTAGGGGAAAAGCTCGCCGCGCCCGTAGCCGCCGACCGCCACCAGGGCGGCTTGCGGCGGCAGGCGGTTTGCTGCCCACGCTTGCGTCAGGATGTCGTCGACGCTGCTGCGCAGGTTGCGCAACAGCTTCTCTGGCATGCCGTCTTCATGGAAGTTGGCAATGATGCGTTGGCGGTCCGATTTAAGCCGGGCCTTGAGCTGTTCCCGGAGGTCCTTCTTCATCGCGGCGTGGGGCATGCGTTTTTATGCTGCGGCTTTTTCAGTGATGAAAGCTGGCGGCTGCGGGCTGCCGGCGGACAGGGTCAGCACCTCGTAACCGGTTTCGGTAACGACCAGCGTATGTTCCCATTGTGCGGACAGGCTGCGATCCTTGGTCTTGATGGTCCAGCCATCCGGCATTTCCTTGATCTCGCGGCGGCCGGCATTGATCATCGGCTCGATGGTGAAGACCATCCCTGCTTCCAGCACGGGGCCCGTGCCTGGCTTGCCGTAATGGAGGATCTGCGGTTCTTCGTGGAAGACCTTGCCGATGCCATGGCCGCAGAACTCGCGCACCACGCTGTAGCCGTTTTTCTCGGCATGCACCTGGATCGCGTGGCCGATATCGCCCAGGGTGGCGCCCGGCTTGACCTGCTGAATGCCCAGCCACATGCATTCAAAGGTGACGTCCGACAGGCGCTTGGCCAGGATCGATGGCTTGCCGATGAAGAACATGCGGCTGTTGTCGCCGTGGTAGCCATCCTTGGTGATGACGGTGATGTCCAGGTTGACCACATCGCCATCCTTCAGCACCTTGTCGCCTGGGATGCCGTGGCAGATCACGTCGTTGACGGAAGTGCAGATGGCTTTCGGGTAGGGCGTGTAGCCTGGCGGGCAGTAATTCAGCGGCGCCGGCACGGTGCCCTGCACATTGGTCATGTACTCGTGGCACAGGCGGTCCAGCTCACCGGTGGTGACGCCTGCCTTGACGAAGGGGGTGATGTAGTCGAGCACCTCGGAGCCGAGGCGGCCGGCCTCGCGCATGCCTGCGATGTCCTCGGGAGTTTTGATATTGATAGTCATGGGATCTTGCTGTTCTGTACAGGGTACGCCACTCAGGGGCGTTATCAGCAAGATTATAAACGACAGCCTCAGCGCGCGCCCGGTCGGCCCGCCTATGCCGAATTGCGGGACGCCGGGTTGCGAATCGGTCAAAGGCGTGGCGCACGGGTGACAGGCGACATGAAATGGTCATAAATGCACCTTAGCATCGGCACACCCTACAACCAGACCCATAAGGAAAACCGATGTCCACCAGCCGCCGCAAGTTCCTTGGCATGGCCTCCGCTGGCGCCGCCAGCACCCTGTTCCCCGACCTGATCAGGCAAGCGCTGGCGGTGCCGGCCTACAGCGCCACCGGCACCCTGGCCGACGTGCAGCACGTCGTCATCTTCATGCAGGAAAACCGCTCCTTCGACCATTACTTCGGCACCCTGGCTGGCGTGCGCGGCTTCAACGACCCGCGCGCGATCACGCTGCCGGGCGGGAAAGCGGTCTGGTACCAGCCCAACGGCACTGGCGGCTATGTGCTGCCATTCCATTTCGACGCCAAGAATACCAGTGCACTCTCGCTGGGCACCAACCATAGCTGGAAAGGTTCGCAAACCACATGGCAGGGCTGGGACGCCTGGGTCAAGCAGAAGACCGCCCAGAGCATGGGCTATTTCGACCGCGGCGACCTGCCGTTCTACTATGCGTTGGCCGACGCCTTCACCATCTGCGACGATTACCATTGCTCGATCTTCGGCGCCACCGACCCGAACCGCATGTACTCGCTGACCGGCAGCAACCAGAACTGGCTCGGCGCGATGGGCAGCCTGTACAACATAGATTCGGCTGGCTACTACAACAACGATCCGAAATACGACAACATCACGCCGTCCGTGACGGCCAGCGCGCCGAACTGGCGCACCTATGCCGAAGTGCTGGAGGCGAACAGCGTAAGCTGGAAGGTGTACCAGGAATGGGACAACTACGGCGACAACTACCTGGCCTATTTCCGCAACTTCCGCGTCAATGCCGATGGCACGCGCCTGTCGGAGAGCAGCCCGCTATACCAGAAGGGCCGGGTCATCGCGCCGGGTTCCTATGAAAGCAACGCGCGCGGCACCAAGGGCGACTGGCTGGTGAATTCCTTCGCCGACGACGTGCGCAATAACCGGTTGCCGCAAGTGTCGTGGATCGTCGCTCCCAACGATTACACGGAACATTCGCCGAACTCGCCCAACGCCGGCGAGAACCTCACTGCGCGCTTGCTCGCCGCACTCGTCGCCAACCCCGACGTGTGGTCGAAAACGGTCTTCCTTCTTACCTACGACGAAAACGACGGCTTCTTCGATCACATCCCTTCGCATATGGCCCCATTGAACACCGGCATGGGGCGCAGCACGCTGGCCGATAACGGTCAATACGAAAACTACAACGGCATTCCGGTCGGCCTAGGCCCGCGCGTACCGATGCTGGTCATTTCGCCGTGGAGCAAAGGTGGCCGTGTGTGCTCGCAGTTGTTCGACCATACCTCCAAGCTGCGCTTTCTCGAAGAATGGCTGGTGGCCGGCCTGGGCAAGCAGCGCTCCAGCATCGCTTGCGAAAACATTTCCCCATGGCGCCGCGCGGTGTGCGGCGACCTGACTTCGGCCTTTGATTTCAAGACGCCGAATTCGTCGTGGCCGTCGACGGTGCCGAAATCGACCACCTACCAGCTGGTGTCGGGCAAGCCTTATCCGCAACCGCCGGCAGTGCAGACCTTGCCGGTGCAAGAGGGCGGCAGCCCGCGCTACTCCTGCGCCTTGCCGTACGCCTTTGCCGCTACGGCACGGGTGAATTTGTCGAAGCAGGTGGAGCTGTCGTTCTTCAACCAGGGCTTGGCAGGCGGTGCGTTTATCGTCTATTCCCAGGTCCGTAGCGACGGCCCATGGTATTACACGGTCGAAGCAGGCAAGAAGATCGAACGCGAAGCATGGAACTGGTCTACGCCCAACTATCACCTGAGCGTTGTGGGGCCGGGCGGTTTCCAGCGTGAGTTTGCCGGCGTGCTGGCATTGGCGACTGCGACTGGCGGTGCGCGCCCGGAGGCGTGGCTGAACGCCAACCCGCTCGCCATGTCGGTTGATATCGTCCTCTCCAATGTGGAGGGTTTGCGTGCCGCCACCTTCCGCATTGTCGACAATGCCTATGGGCGCGCCGCCACGAGCCACACTGTGGCTGCCGGCCAGCAGGCCGTCGTGAGCATTCCGGTTGGAGCCAGCTACGGCTGGTACGACCTGGCCGTGACTTGCGACTTCGACGCGCAATACCTGCGCCGTATGGCCGGCCGCGTGGAAAACGGCCAGGCCAGCCGCACCGACCCGGTACTGGGCCGCACGCCAGCCGGTCCCAGGGCCACGTTGTCGGCCAGCGCCGCTTCGGTCCCACGCGGCACTCCAATCAGCTTCAGCTACTCGGTTCCCGCCCCGCAGGTTAACAGCAAGAACTGGATCGGCATTTACCGTAACGGCGTCACGCCAGGCTCGACCGCCTCGCTGTCATGGCAGTACGTCACCAGCGGCGCCGGCACGGCAGCCTTCGCCACGTCCGGCCTGGCCGCCGGCAGCTATGCGGCTTGGCTGCTGTATAACGACGGCTATTCGGCCCTTGCAGGCCCGGTTGCCTTCACGGTGACTTGATGTCGATGGTGCGCGATTGTGCCGATTTCTACACCGCGCACTTATAAATTCATCAAGACTTGCACAATCGTGCGTGATTTACTTTCCTTTCTTTACAACAAGAAACGGAGAGACCGAAATGCGATTGAAAGTAGTTACTGCAGCTGCGATGTTGATGGCCAGCCTGTTTGCGCAGGCTGGTATTCCCTACAAAGACAGCGTTTATGAGTTCAAGCAGCCGGGCGGCGAAAAGCTGCGCGTTCACCTGGATGGTAATGATTACTACGCCGAACAGCGTACCGATGACGGCTCGCTGGTCGTGTACGACGCTGCGAAGAAAGGCTTCTGCTACGCCACCGTGAACGCCGCGGGAGACGAACTGGTGTCGACCGGCGTGCTGGCGACCAACGCCAAGGTGCGCAGCCTGGGCGGAACTGCCGGCAAGAAGCAGGAAGGCCTGAGCCAGGAGGCGCGTGCCCGCAAGGCCAAGGAGAAGTTCGAGAAGATGAACGGCCGCACGCTGGATAGTGCCCGCAAATCGGCAAGCGCCGCCATGAGCGCGCCGCAGGCCCTGGCGGCCCCTGTAACGGGCCAGGTCAAAGGCCTGACCGTGATCATCGACTTCCCGGACGTTCCCGGTACGATCACCCAGGCCCAGGTCAATTCCTTCCTGAACGACATGCCGTACACCGGCTTCGGCAACGCGCAGTCCGTGCGCGGCTACTGGCAATCGGTCTCGGGCGGCAAGCTGGATTACACCAACACCACCACGATCTACTACCGCGCCAAGAAAAACAAGGCCTATTACGCCGACAGCTCGCTCGATTCCGGCGTGCGTTCGCAGGAGCTGATTTCCGAAGCATTGAACTGGCTGGAATACACCCAAGGCTTCAACTTCGCATCGCTGAGCGTTGATGCCAACAAGCGCATTCGCGGCCTGAACTTCTTCTACTCCGGCGGCGCGGACAGCGCCTGGTCCAAGGGCCTGTGGCCGCACATGGGCTGGCTGGGCAAGCAGTTCTGCGCGGACGGCGTCTGCACCGGCTACTACCAGATCACTAATATGGGCAACAGCCTCGCAATCGGCACCTTTTCTCACGAGACCGGACACCTGGTAATGGGCTGGCCGGACCTGTATGACTATGACGGCAGCTCCGAAGGTTCGGCGGCCAGCTATTGCATCATGGGCTTCGGCAGCATTGGCGCGCAAAGCCAGTACCGCCCGGTGCCGCCGAATGGCTTCTTCCGCTACCAGGTGGGCTGGGATACGGTGACCGAGCTGAATCCGGCGCTGAACGCCAATGCGCCGAAAGGCCGCCTGAGTCACACTTCCGGTTCGCACAGCCTGTATCGTTGGACCAATCCGGCCAAGACCGATGAGGCCTTCTACGTGGAAGCGATCTACAAAGCGGACCAGAACCTGTACCAACTGGGTTCCGGCCTGGCCGTGTGGCACATCGACCCGGCGGGCAACAACTCCGACGAGTGGCATCCATACGTGCAGATGGAACATGCCGATGGCCGCCGCGATCCCGAAAACAATGTGAATCGCGGCGACGGCACCGACCTGTATGACGGCGCAATCTACAAGGCCTTCTATGACACGGTGCCGAACAACTACGCCAGCCATGGCACCAACTCGCGCTGGTGGAGCGGCAGCGGTTCCAACTTCGGCCTTGCCAATATCAGCGCGGCCGCCAAGACGATCTCCTTCGATGTCGTGAAGGGCGACGGCACGGGCGGCGGTGAAACCTACACCGGCTACCTGTCCGGCACCAATGCATCCGCCATCCACCCATCGCCATACTTCTACTACAACGGCGGCACGATCAAGGCCAACCTGTCCGGCCCGTCGAACGCCGACTTTGAGTTGAAGCTGGAGAAGTGGAATGGCAGTGCGTGGGTGCAGGTGGCTTCGTCGACCAGCCCGACGTCGACCGAAGCGATCAGCTACAGTGCCGCGGTAGCCTATTACCGGATCACTGTGTACTCGTATAGCGGCTCCGGCAACTACACGCTGAGCGTCACGAAGTAAGGCGCCTAAGGTGAAGGGTCCTGCTGGCCGCCAGCTTTCTGCATGGCGGCCAAGCGGGCATCGATGGCGGTCAGCAGCGCTTCGGTGCGCTGGCGCTGCGCCGCCACGTCCCGCTCGGCCGTCGTAAGATAGCGAGCCGAGTCGAAGGCAGCGTGATAATTCTGGACCAGTGCTACGTAGATCGCCCCCACGCCCAGCACGGTGCTGAGGGAAGCTCCCACGACGAGTTTTTTCAAGCTTGCAATTGAAGCTTCGATTCGATCAAGCCTTGCCTCCGTGGCCCTTTGGCGCTCGTCGGCCCGTGCCTCATAGCCGTCCATCCGTCGTTCAAATGCCTTGGCCCGGATGGCCTCGCGCTCCACAATGGCTGCCTCGCGCTCCCGTGCGGCCGCATCGCGCTCAGCGGCCCGCGCAGCAATCTCGCTCATATGTTGCACGAAGGCTTTTGCGTCGAGGGCTTCGCGCGCCCGGGCAGCCGCCTCGCGTTCGTCAGCCCGCGCAGTGTACGCTTCAATCGTGGAGCGGAATTCCGCGAGCTTTACGTCAGAACGCCCCTCAGCGATCAGGAGGCTGGAATCAACATACTGTTTGGTTGCTGGATCCATGATTTCATCTTCGGCGGGTAGGGGATTGATGTCAACCAGGCTCATGAGGGCACCTCGACGTGTTTCCCCATTGTGGCGACGCTCCCCTCCTGCCGCTTAGATGCGGATCAAGCTTTGCTGTTCTCCGTCTTGAAGTGCGCAACAAGGGCATTGGCATGGCCGTGGCCCATGCCGTGTTCGGCCTTCAGCGCAGCCACCATATCCATGTGCTTCAAGTCTTTCATGCCCTTCAGCAGCTTGAGCCAATGCTCGACCGGCTTGCCGTACTTTGCTTCGATCGAGGGGAAGTAGGAGGAGGGAGATCCCATGGCCGCCTCCTTACTGTTCAACCAGTAAAGCCAGCAAGGCCAGCGACTGCTGCCAGCCGAGATAGCATTGCTCCGCCGGGATTACAGCTGGCACCCCTTCCTGGACGATGTCGACTTCGGTGCCGCAGGAGACGGCGCGCAGATTGATGGTGGTCTGCATCTGGCCCGGCAGGTTCGGATCGTCGAACACCGCGGTGTAGCGGATTTTCTCGCCCGGATGCAGTTCCAGGTATTCGCCGCCGAAGGAGTGGGTGAAGCCAGTGCCCAGGTCGACAAAGGACATGCGGTACTTGCCGCCAACGCGCGCATCCATTTCGTGCACTTCGCCCAGATAACCGTTTGGCGGCAGCCATTTGTTGAAGGCCGAGGCGGTAGTCCAGGCCTTGTAGATGCGATCAGGGGAAGCGCGCAGTACACGGTGCAGTTTGATGGTATTCGTAGCCATTTCAGTAATCTCCATGTTGGGGTGGGTTTGTAAAAGCACGACGCGCCAGCGTGCCCAGGATCGACAAGAAATACAAAAAATTTCGGGAATCTTTGTATTTATTATAAAGTTTGCACTAAAATGCGGCCCGGCGCACTGCGTGGAAGGCTGCAATACGCTTGCATGAGCCCCCTCCAATACGCTAAAATTTATGGTTGCCTGGCCTAGTGTCTTGCAAAGTAGTAAATTTTCTTATTTTATAAACCCGAATCCCCCCAACAAGGGTGCCCGCAAGGGTGACTGGGAGGATTCCAGACCCAACCCTGGAGTAAATAATGTCTGTAACGATGCGTGAAATGCTGGAAGCCGGCGTCCACTTCGGTCACCAAACCCGTTTCTGGAACCCAAAGATGGCTCCGTTCATCTTCGGCCACCGCAACAAGATTCACATCATCAACCTGGAAAAGACCCTGGCCATGTACCAGGACGCGATGAAAACCATCCGTCAAATCTCCGCTTCCCGTGGCACCATCCTGATGGTTGGCACCAAGCGCCAGGCTCGCGACATCATCGCTGCTGAAGCTCAGCGCGCAGGTGTTCCGTTTGTTGACCAGCGTTGGCTGGGCGGCATGCTGACCAACTTCAAGACCATCAAGACCTCGATCAAGCGCCTGAAAGACATGGAAGCTTCGATCGAAGACGGTTCCGTTGAAAAGCTGACCAAGAAAGACGCTCTGCTGTTCCGTCGCGAACTGGAAAAGCTGCAGAAGTCGATCGGCGGTATCAAGGATATGGGCGGTGTTCCTGACGCAATCTTCGTGGTTGACGTTGGCTACCACAAAGGCGCGATCACCGAAGCCGCAAAACTGGGCATCCCAGTGATCGGCGTGGTCGATACCAACCACTCCCCAGAAGGCGTGACCCACGTTATCCCTGGTAACGACGACTCCTCCAAAGCGATCACCCTGTACGCCCGCGGCGTGGCAGACGCGATCCTGGAAGGTCGTGCAAACGCTACCACTGAAGTCCTGGAATCCATCAAGACTGCAGCTGGCGACGAGTTCGTAGAAGTTAACGAGCAGGCTTAATTGCCTGGCTGCCGCAAGGCAGCTTCAGCTTGAGAAAGGGGTGGCCCACCAGCTCCCCCTTTTTTTTAAACAGAATTACCCGGATGAGCAGGCTGCCTTTGGCGCCGCCCCGGACTGAATCCCAAACCGAATACAGGAGAATCACATGGCAGCAATTACTGCAGCAATGGTAGGTGAACTGCGCGCTAAGACCGACGCGCCAATGATGGAATGCAAAAAAGCGCTGACCGAAGCCGGCGGCGACATGGACAAAGCGGAAGAGCTGCTGCGCGTTAAGCTGGGCGGCAAGGCTGCCAAAGCTTCCGCACGCATCACCGCTGAAGGCGTGGTTGCTTCCCACATCGCCGGCAACATCGGCGCCCTGGTTGAAGTGAACTCCGAGACCGACTTCGTTGCCAAGAACGACGACTTCCTGGCCCTGGCTGCCCTGGCTGCCAAGCTGGCCGCTGAAAACAACCCAGCTGACGTTGCTGCCCTGCTGGCCCTGCCAGCTGGCAACGGCCAGACCCTGGAAGAAGTGCGTGCTGCCCTGGTGGGCAAGATCGGCGAAAACATGTCGATCCGTCGCTTCCAGCGTTTCGAAACCACCGGCAAGCTGGCTGCATACCTGCACGGCACCAAGATCGGTGTAATCGTCGAGTTCGACGGCGCCGACGAGCAAGTTGGTAAAGACGTGGCCATGCACATCGCTGCAATGAAGCCAGTGGCTCTGTCCTCCGAGCAAGTTCCTGCCGACCTGATCGCTAAAGAGCGTTCGGTTGCCCAGGCCAAGTCGGACGAAGACGCTGCTGCCGCTGTTGCCGCTGGCAAGCCAGCCCAGCCAGCCGACATCGTTGCCAAGCGCATCGATGGCGCCGTTGCCAAGTACCTGAAAGAAGTGTCGCTGATGAACCAGGCTTTCGTGAAGAACGACAAGCAGTCCGTCGAGCAGATGCTGAAAGCCGCTAACACCACCGTTAAGGCATTCACCATGTACGTGGTTGGCGAAGGCATTGAGAAGAAAGTTGACGATTTCGCGGCGGAAGTCGCAGCCCAGATGGCTGCCTCCAAAGGCGCATAATCAAGAAAACGGGCCGAAAGGCCCGTTTTTTTAAGCCTGCTGCTTGCCAAACCGGTAAACCAGTGTCAGACCCGCAGGGTCTGACACCCGATACGCGGCGGCAGCGGGCAAGTGCCTGACCCTGCGGGTCAGGCACTGGTTTACCGGTTTTAAGGTTGTTAAGCCTCTTTTAAGGCTTTCAATCCTGAATTAAACGGTGGACAATGGCATTTCCGTTATCATTGCCGCCGAAGCCACACCGAACAAAACATTTAAAAGGAGCCCCAGCTCATGTCAAAACCAGCCTTCAAGCGCGTCCTCCTGAAATTGTCCGGCGAAGCCCTGATGGGCGATGACCCGTACGGCATCAACCGCGGCACCATCGAACGCATGGTGGCGGACGTCGCCGAAGTAGCAAAGCTGGGCGTTGAACTGGCGGTCGTCATTGGCGGCGGCAACATTTTCCGTGGCGTGGCGCCTGGCGCCCAGGGCATGGACCGTGCCACCGCCGACTACATGGGCATGCTGGCTACCGTGATGAACGCGCTGGCCCTGGCCGACGCAATGAAGCACGTGGGCGTGACCGCGCGCGTGATGTCGGCTATCGGCATCGAGCAGGTGGTCGAGCCTTATGTGCGCCCGAAAGCGCTGCAGTACCTGGAAGAGGGCAAGGTCGTGATCTTCGCCGCCGGCACCGGCAACCCGTTCTTTACCACCGACACCGCAGCGGCCCTGCGCGGCTCGGAAGTGAGCGCGGAAATCGTGCTGAAGGCCACCAAGGTCGACGGCATCTACACCGCCGACCCGAAGAAAGACCCGAACGCCACCATGTACCACAAGATCAGCTTTGACGAAGCGATCGCCAAGCACCTGCAAGTCATGGATGCCACCGCCTTCGCGCTGTGCCGCGACCAGAAACTGCCGATCAAAGTATTCTCAATTACCAAGCCGGGCGCGTTGATGAACGTGATTATGGGCGAGGAAGAGGGTACACTGGTTCACGTTTAAAATATTTCAAGTAATTGCAACAGGAGAGCAGCAATGTCTATCGCTGACATTAAAAAGAATACTCAGGACCGCATGGTCAAATCGCTGGAAACCCTGAAGGCCGACTTGGCCAAAGTGCGTACCGGCCGCGCCCACGTAGGCATCCTGGACCACGTGATGGTGGACTACTATGGCAACCCGACCCCGCTGAACCAGGTCGCCAACCTGACCCTGGTTGACGCGCGCACCATCGGCGTAGCCCCGTTCGAAAAGAAAATGGGCGCCGTCATTGAAAAGGCGATCCGCGATTCCGACCTGGGCCTGAACCCGGCCTCGCAGGGCGACATGATCCGCGTGCCGACCCCGCCGCTGAACGAAGAGCGCCGCAAGGAAATGGTCAAGCTGTGCAAGGGCGAAGGCGAAGACGCTAAAGTCGCCGTGCGCAACATCCGCCGCGACGCCAACGAAGGCCTGAAGAAGCTGGTGAAGGACAAGGCCATTTCGGAAGACGAAGAGCGCCGCGCAGCTGACGAAGTGCAGAAGCTGACCGACAAGTTCATCGCCGACATCGACAAGACCGTCGCCGAAAAAGAGAAAGAAGTCCTGACCGTCTAAGGTCCCGAAACCGGGGAGGATAGGGGTATTGCCCCTGCCTCCCCGGATTTTTAGTTTACGCACCTATGAAATATTCTAGTTCGACAACCGACGTGCCTGATGCGCCCAAGGTGCCGCGCCACCTGGCGATCATCATGGACGGCAACGGGCGCTGGGCAACCAAGCGTTTCCTGCCGCGCGTGGCGGGCCACGTCAAAGGCGTGGAAGCGGTGCGCACCGTGGTGGAAGCCTGCGCCGAGCGGGGCATCGAGTACCTGACCGTCTTTGCGTTCAGCTCCGAGAACTGGCGCCGGCCGGAAGAGGAAGTTTCGCTGCTGATGAAACTCTTCGTGACGGCCCTGGAGCGTGAGGTGTCGAAGATGCATGCGAACAATATCCGCCTGAAGGTGGTGGGCGACCTGTCGCGCTTCGACCAGAAGCTGCAGGACATGATCGCCAATGCCGAGCGCAAGACCGCCAACAACACCCGCATGACCGTCACCGTGTGCGCCAACTATGGCGGCCGCTGGGATATCATGCAGGCGATCGGCAAGATGGTGGCCGAGCACCCCGGCACGACCGATTTCTCGGAAGAGCAACTGGCACCCTACCTGTCGATGGCATATGCCCCGGAGCCGGACCTGTTCATCCGTACCGGCGGTGAAGAGCGCATCTCCAATTTCCTGCTGTGGCAACTGGCCTATACGGAACTGCACTTCACCGACACCTACTGGCCCGACTTCAATGCCGAACGCCTGGATGAGGCGATTGCCTCCTACCAGGGCCGTGAACGCCGCTTTGGCCGCACTGGCGACCAGGTGGCAAAGAAAAGCAAATAAGAGCTAAAACAATGCTGAAAACCCGCGTGATTACCGCCGTCCTGCTGCTGGCGGTATTGTTGCCTGTCCTGTTCTCCGGCTACCAGCCAGCGGTGAATGTGGTGGTGGCTGTGTTCTTTGCCGCTGCCGTGTGGGAAGCCTTCCGCCTGTTCAAGAACCGCGCCGCGATCGTCGTGGCGGCCGCGTGGGCGGCGGCGTTTGTCTATACCTTCTTCTTCAATGCGGGACTCGAACAGGCCAGGTTCTGGCTGGCCATCGGCGCGGCCATCTGGCTGATCCGCTTTGCGCCGGCCCTCAAACTGGGCTTGCCGCCGGCCGAAGGCATGGGCAATACCATGCTGAGCATGGTGTACGCCGTGACCCTGGTGTCCTGCTTCGTCGCCATCCTGCTGCTGTTCGCGCGCGGCCCTGTCTACCTGCTGTCGGTCATGGCCATTGTGTGGGCGGCCGACATCTTCGCCTATTTCTCCGGCAAGGCTTTCGGCAAGCATAAGCTGGCACCGACCATCTCTCCCGGCAAGTCGTGGGAGGGCGCGGTAGGCGGCCTGGTTGCCGTGCTGCTGCTGGCCGTCGTGACCGTGCTGCTGGCGCCATCCGTACCCCTGCTGCAGGACACTTTCGCAGTGCGCCTGGCGACCCGCATGGGCTGGGGCATCATGCTGGCCGTGCTAGTGTTGATCGTCGCCGCTTCCATTGTGGGCGACCTGTTTGAATCGATGCTCAAGCGCCGCTCCGGCATGAAGGACAGCAGCAACCTGCTGCCTGGCCACGGCGGCGTGCTTGACCGTATCGACGCGCTGGTGCCGGTGCTGCCCATCGCTGCGTTGATCACTCCAAGGCTGTTCTAAGGAATTCCATGCAACGCATTACCATCCTCGGCGCTACTGGCTCGATCGGCGTCTCCACGCTGGACGTGATTGCGCGCCACCCGGACCGTTATTCTGTCTACGCGTTGACCGCCCATAGCCGCGTCGAAGAACTGGCTGCGCAGTGCATCCAGTTCCGCCCGGCCCGCGCCGTGGTCGGCAGCGCCGCTGCCGCCGACCAGTTGGGCGCTCTGCTGCGCTCCGCCGGCTGCCGCACCGAAGTGGAATGGGGCGAGGCCGCGCTGTGCGCCGTGTCCGCCGCCGCCGAAACCGATGCCGTGATGGCTGCCATCGTCGGCGCCGCCGGCCTGGCGCCAACCTTGGCCGCTGCCCGGGCCGGCAAGAAAGTCATGCTGGCCAACAAGGAAGCGCTGGTCATGTCCGGCCAGTTGTTCATGGATGCCGTGGCCGAAAGCGGCGCCGTGCTGCTGCCGATCGATTCCGAGCACAATGCGATCTTCCAGTGCCTGCCGCAAGGCTATGGCCGCGTTCCGGCCGCTGCGGGCGTGACCAAGATCCTGCTCACCGCCTCCGGCGGCCCGTTCTTGAAGCGCGACGTCTCCACGCTGGAAAATGTCACGCCGGACGAGGCTTGCAAGCATCCCAAGTGGGTCATGGGCCGCAAGATTTCGGTCGATTCCGCGACCATGATGAACAAGGGCCTGGAAGTGATCGAGGCCCACTGGCTGTTCGGCGCCCCGGCCGAACAGATCGAGGTCGTGATCCACCCGCAATCGGTGATCCATTCGATGGTGTCCTACAACGACGGCTCCGTACTGGCGGAACTGGGCAACCCGGACATGCGCACGCCGATCGCCCATGCACTGGCTTACCCGGAACGCGTCGCCTCCGGCGTGGCACAGCTTGACCTGACCCAGGTCGGCACCCTGCAATTCGAAAAGCCGGACTTCAACCGTTTCCCTTGCCTGGCACTGGCCTTCGAGGCCTTGCGCGCAGGCGGCACCGCGCCAGCTTTGCTGAATGCAGCCAACGAGGTGGCGGTACAGGCCTTCCTCGACGAGCGCATCGGCTTCCGCCGCATCGACCGCGTGATTCGCCAGGTGATGGACGAATTGCCGCATGGGGCGGCCAGCAGCATTGATGCCGTCATGGCGCAGGATGCGCTGGCACGGGCCGCGGCAGAACGGATCATCGCCGGATAAGCAGCCAGCCATGGACACCTTTCGCACCATTCTCGCCACGATTGTCTGTCTCGGTTCCCTGATCATCATCCACGAGTTGGGGCACTACCTGGTGGCGCGCTGGTGCGGTGTCAAGGTGCTGCGCTTCTCGGTCGGCATGGGCCGCATCGTCTGGATGCGCAAGTTCGGCAAGGACCAGACCGAATGGGCCTTGTCTGCCATCCCCTTGGGCGGCTACGTGAAGATGCTGGATGCCCGCGAAGGCGATGTATCCGGCCTGCCGGCCGAAGACCTGGCCCGTGAATTCACCCGCCAGAGCGTGTGGAAACGCATCGCCATCGTGGCGGCCGGCCCGCTGGCCAACTTCCTGCTTGCTATCGCCCTGTACGCCGGCCTGTACATGTCCGGCGTGCGCGAGCCGACGGCCCGCATTGCGGAACCGGCGAAAGCGACGGCAGCAGCAGCTGCCGGCCTGCACCGGGGCGACCTGGTCAAGTCGGTCAATGGCGATCCGGTGCAGGGCTGGTCCGAGCTGCGCTGGGCCATCATCCAGTCTGCAATCCACAAGGAAGCCCTGAGCCTGGTGCTTGAACGCCCCGGTTACGGCGAAGTTCGTGCTTCGCTGCCGGCCGAAGCGGCTGGCCATGCGAGCCTCGAGGACGACGTGCCGGCGGTGATCGGCCTCGACCTGATGCGCCCGCCGCCAGTCATTGGCCGCATGGAGGAGGGCGGCGCCGCCCGCCGCGCCGGAATGCTGAAGGGCGATGTGATCCAGGCTGTCGACGGCCAGCCGATTGACGATGCGCGCGGCTTCGTGGCCGAAGTCCTGCGCTCGCCGGGCCGAAAGCTGGTCGTCACCGTGCTGCGCGAGGGGCGCAGTCTGGAGCTGGAGCTGACCCCTGACGCGGTAGAAGACAAGCAGGCAAACAGCAAAGGTCTTGTAACAGTCGGTAAGATCAAGGCCGAACTGGTGGGCGCAGTTGATACGATGGTGGTGCATTACGGCCCGCTGGAGGCGGCCGCCAAAGCCGTGCGCCAGGTAAAGGAAATCTGCACGATGACCTTCAAGATCCTGGGCCGCATGATTGTTGGTGAAGTCTCGCTGAAGAATATTACCGGCCCGCTGACCATTGCCGAATATGCCGGTGAAACGGCGAAAATGGGTGCCGAGCCTTTTATTGCCTTCGTCGCCTTTATCAGCGTGAGCCTTGGACTGATGAATTTGCTGCCAATTCCTGTTCTGGATGGGGGGCATTTGCTGTATTATTCGCTGGAAGTTTTGACAGGGCGCCCCGTTTCCGAGCGCTTTGGCGAAATGGCGCAGCGTATTGGACTGGGATTGCTGGTGTCTTTAATGGCGCTGGCTATATTCAATGACCTGGCCCGCCTGCTTTAATTTTTTTCGATTTGCCGATGAAATTACACACTGATCGTATCGCTCCCCAATTCCGCCGTACCCTGGTAGGCGCAGCCGTCCTGGCTTTCTGCTCCGGCAGCGCAATGGCCGCCGAGTCGTTCGTCGTCAAGGACATCCGCGTCGAAGGCATCCAGCGTACCGAAGCCGGCACCGTGTTCAGCTACCTGCCGGTGCGCGTGGGCGAAACCTTCAGTGACGACAAATCCGTAGCCACCATCAAGGCCCTGTACGCGACCGGCATCTTCAAGGATGTGAAACTGGAGCGCGACGGCAATGTGCTGGTGGTGATCGTGGAAGAGCGCCCGGCGATCGCCAAGGTGGACTTCAAAGGCACCCACGAATTCGAGAAGGACATGCTGGTCAAGGCGCTGAAGGATATCGGCGTCGGCGAAGCCAAGACCTTCGACAAGGCATCGGTGGACCGCGCTGAACAGGAATTGAAGCGTCAGTACCTGTCGCGCGGCCTGTACGGCGTGAAAATCACCACCACCGTTACCCCGATGGAGCGTAACCGCGTCAGCATCGACTTCGACGTCGATGAGGGCGACGTGGCGCGCATCAAGCAGATCAATATTGTCGGCAACAAGGCTTTCAGCGACAAGGAGCTGAAAGAGCAGATCGCCCTGAATACCGGCGGCTGGTTCAGCTGGTACACCAAGTCCGACCAGTATTCCAAGACCAAGCTGAATGGCGACATCGAGACCCTGAAGTCCTGGTACCTGGACCACGGCTATATCGAGATGAACGTGGATTCGACCCAGGTCTCGATCACGCCGGACAAGAAGGACATCTACATCACCATCAATATCACCGAGGGTGAAAAGTACACCGTCTCCGACATCAAGTTTGAAGGCGAAATGTTCGGCCGCGAAGACGAACTGCGCCAGCTGGTGCTGCTGCAAAAGGGCAAGCTGTACTCCGGCAAGCTGCTGACCGCCACCAACAAGCTGATTACCGACCGCCTCGGCACCTTCGGTTTCGCCTTCGCCAACGTGAATGCCAACCCTGAGATCGACCAGGCCAAGCGCGAAGTCGCGTTCACCTTCTTCATCGACCCGGGCAAGCGCGCCTATGTGCGCCACATCAATATCTCGGGCAACACCACCACCCGCGACGAAGTGATCCGCCGCGAGTTCCGACAGTTCGAATCGAGCTGGTACGACGCCTCCAAGATCAAGGCTTCGCGCGACCGCGTCGACCGCACCGGCTATTTCAAGGACGTGACCGTCGACACGCCGGAAGCGCAGGGCACCTCCGACCAGGTGGACATCAACCTGTCCGTGGTCGAACGCCCGACCGGCAATTTCCAGATCGGCGGCGCTTTCTCGCAGGCTGAAAAGTTCACCTTCAACGCGGCGATCCAGCAGGCCAACTTCGCCGGCTCGGGCAACACCGTGGGCCTGGAACTGAATACCTCGAAGTACAGCCGCACCATCGCGTTCTCGCACACCAATCCGTACTTCACGCCGGACGGCATCTCGCGCAGCTATGAGCTCTACCTGCGCACCTTCCGCCCGCCTGCAGTCAACACCGGCCTGTACACCATCAAGCAGACCGGCGGCCGCGTGAGCTTCGGCGTGCCGTTCTCCGAGCAGGACACCATCTTCTTCGGTATCGGGCTGGAAAAGTCGAACGTGGAAACCGACGAATCGTCGCCGACCTACTTCAAGCAGTACGTGCGCGACCTGGGCGGCCCGGCCAGCGGCGTCGGCTCGGTCAACGCCTACTCGGTTCCGCTGACCGCGGCGTGGGCGCGCGACAGCCGCGACTCCGCCATGACCCCGACCCTCGGCTACATGCAGCGCATCAACCTGGAACTGGATGCGATCGGCGAATCGAAGTACTGGCGAGCGGTGTACGAAACCCAGTGGTACAAGCCGCTGACCAACAAGATCACCCTGGCGCTGAAGGGCGAGGTCGACTATGGCCGCGGCTTCGGCGGCAAGAACTACCCGGTCTTCAAGAACTTCTACGCCGGCGGCATCGGCTCGGTGCGCGGCTACCAGAGTTCCTCGCTGGGCGCGGTCGACCCGCGCTACGGCGACTCGCTGGGCGGTGCTTCGCGCCTGATCGGCAATGCCGAACTGCAGATGCCGTTCCCAGGCCAGGGCCAGGACCGCTCGCTGCGCTGGTTCGGCTTCCTCGATGGCGGCCAGGTCTACCAGGAACGCCAGAAGATGCGCCTGTCCGAGCTGCGCTTCTCGGCCGGCCTGGGCTTGAGCTGGATTTCCCCGGTGGGGCCGCTGAAGTTGAGTTATGCTTTGCCTCTGAACGACAAACTGGGTGACCGCCTGGAACGCTTCCAGTTCCAGATGGGCACTGGTTTCTGATGCATTTAGTGCACCAAAGCAACTTATTTGGACGGAGAATCGAGTTGAAGACTGCAACCGCTACCCTGGGCAAAATCGCTGCCGTACTGGCGCTGGGCATGATGGCCGCGGCACCGGCGCTGGCGCAGTCCTCCCGGATTGCCTGGCTGAGCGCCGAGCGCATCTACAACGAATCGAAGCTGGCCAAGTCGGCCGACAACAAGCTGCGCGAGGAATTCTCCAGCCGCGAGAAAGCGCTGCAGGAACTGGCCATGCGCTCCAAGGCGGCGGCCGAGAAATGGGAAAAGGAAGGCGCCAGCAAGCCGGAGCCTGAGCGCAGCAAGCTGCAGCGCGAAGCCTACGAGGCGGACCTGAACTTCCAGCGCCGCCAGCGTGAATTCCGCGAAGACCTGAACCAGCGCACCAACGAGGAGCGTGCTGCGATTGCCGAAAAGGCGACGAAGATCATCAAGCAGCTTGCAAATACCGAAGGCTACGACATCGTCCTGCAGGACGCCGTGTGGGCCAGCCCGCGCATCGACATCACCAACAAGGTGCTGGAAGCGTTGGACAAATAACAGATAGATTGGATTACAGATGGGCCTTCGGCTAGGAGAACTGGTCGAGCGCCTGGGCGGCCAACTGGTGGGGGACCCGGAACTTTATGTTGCCGGAATCGCGCCGTTGACCGATGCAGGCGCTTCGCATATCAGCTTCCTCAGTAACAGCAAATTCCGTTCACAAGCAGGGCAAAGCCACGCGGCAGCCCTGATTGTCAGCGCCAATGACGATGCCACCGTGGCAGAAACCTACAAGGGTGCCCGCATCGTCGTCAAGAATCCCTACGTGTACTTTGCTCGCGCCGCGCAGATCTTCGAAGCGCAGACGGCCTATGTGCGCCCGGCCGGCGTGCACCCGACGGCGTATGTCGACCCGGCTGCGAGCGTGGACGCCACTGCCCATATCGGCCCCAAAGTGGTGGTCGAAGCGGGCGCCGTGATCGGCGCTGGCGTGGTGCTTGATGCCGGCTGCACCATCGGCCGCGATGCGCAGGTGGGCGAGGGCACGCATTTCTTTGCCAATGTGACTTTCCATTCGAAGTGCGTGATTGGCAAGCGCGGCATCATCCACTCGGGCGCCGTGATCGGCACCGACGGCTTCGGCTTTGCCAATGACGGCGGGGTCTACGTACGCATCCCGCAAGTGGGCCGCGTAGTGATCGGCGACGATGTCGATATCGGCGCCAACACCACCGTGGACCGCGGCGCACTGGCGGACACCATTATTGAAGACGGCGTGAAGCTGGACAACCAGATCCAGATCGGCCACAACTGCCATATCGGCGCGCACACGGCCATGGCCGGCTGCGTCGGCGTGGCAGGCAGCGCAAAAATCGGCAAGTACTGCACTTTCGGCGGCGCGGCGATGATCCTTGGCCACCTGACGATTGCGGACCATGTCCATATTTCGTCGGGCAGCCTGGTATCGCGCTCGATCACCGAACCAGGCCAATACACGGGTTTCTACCCCTTGGCCAAGAACAGCGACTGGGAGAAGTCGGCTGCGATTGTCCGGAACCTGCCGACCATGCGCGATAAAATGCGCGCGCTGGAAAAAACCATTAAAACTAAAACCGAAGACGAAGAATCATGACGACTACCGAAAACAAGACGATGGACATCTGCGAGATCAAGGCTTACCTGCCGCACCGCTACCCGCTGCTGCTGGTTGATCGCGTCATCTCTTATGAAGAGAACAAGTCCATCACCGCCATCAAGAACGTGACCGTGAACGAAGAGTTCTTCAACGGCCACTTCCCGCACAAGCCGGTCATGCCCGGCGTGCTGATGATCGAAGCGATGGCGCAGACCGCAGCCCTGCTGTCGTTCAAGTCCATGGGCATCAAGCCGGACGAGAATTCGGTGGTGTACTTCGTCGGCATCGACAATGCGCGCTTCAAGCGCCCGGTCGGTCCCGGCGACCAGTTGAAGATGGACGTGGAAATCCTGCGCAATGCGCGCGGCATCTGGAAATACAAGGCGGTCGGCTCGGTCGACGGCCAGGTAGCGCTGGAAGCTGAGCTGATGTGCACCATCCGCTCCGTGGAGTAAGAGCATGGCAACCATCCACCCAACAGCGATTGTCGACCCGAAAGCCGAACTGGCTGCCGGCGTCGAGATCGGCCCCTACACGATCATTGGCCCGAACGTGGTGATTGGCGAGAACACCGTGGTGGGCCCGCACGTCGTGATCGAGGGCCATACCACGATCGGCAAGAACAACAAGTTCTTCCAGTTCTCCTCCATCGGCGCCGCGCCGCAGGACAAGAAATGGAACGGCGAACCGACCCGCCTGGAAATCGGCGACGACAACACCATCCGCGAATTCTGCACCTTCAACCTCGGTACGGTGCAGGACAAGGGCGTGACCAAGCTGGGTAACAACAACTGGATTTCGGCCTACGTCCACCTGGCGCATGACTGCGTGGTCGGCAACAACACCATCTTCTCGAACAACGCGCAGATGGCGGGCCACGTCGAGATCGGCGACTGGGTGATCATGTCCGGCTTCGCCAACGTGCACCAGTTCTGCAAGATCGGCGCCCACGCCTTCGTCGGAATGAGCACCAGCCTGACCCAGGACGTGCCGCCATACGTGCTGTTGAACGGCAATCCGGCAGCAGCGCATGGCGTCAACATCGAAGGGCTGAAACGCCGCGGATTCACGCGCGAGCAGATCAACGCCATCCGCAACGCCTACAAGATCCTGTACCGTTCCGGCCTGACGCTGGACGAAGCCAGGGCAGCCATGCTGGAAGCCGAAGCCGGGCTGCCGGAAGATTGCGCCGCCGCCGCGCGCTCGATGCGCGAATTCCTCGATACGACCACCCGTGGCATCGTCCGCTGACGTATCGATTGCAGTCGTCGCCGGCGAACCTTCCGGCGACCTGCTGGCGGGCCGCCTGCTGGGCGGCCTGCGCCCGCACCTGCCCGAAGCGCGCTTCCACGGCATCGGCGGCCCGGCCATGATGGAACATGGCTTCGAGTCGCAATGGCCGATCGAGAAGATGACCGTGCGCGGGCTGTTCGAGATCATTCCCCGCTACCGCGAGCTGAAAGGCATCCAGAACACGCTGCGTGACCAGCTGCTGGCCGAACGGCCTGCCTGCTTCATTGGCGCCGACTATCCGGGCTTCAATCTGGGCCTGGAAGCGCAGTTGCGCGCCGCAGGCATCCCGACCGTGCACTATATCGGCCCGCAAATCTGGGCCTGGCGCGGCGGCCGGATCAAGAAGATCATCAAATCTGTCTCGCACATGCTGGTGATCTTCCCGTTCGAGGAAGAGATCTACAAAAAAGCTGGCGTGCCCGTGACTTACGTCGGCCACCCACTGGCAGAAGTGATCCCCGTGCAGCCGGACGAAGCGGCCGCGCGCCGCCAGCTGGGCATTGCGGAGGATGCCAACGTCGTCACGGTGATGCCGGGCAGCCGCATGGCCGAACTGAAGTGCAACACAGCCGCCTTCATTGGCGCCTGCAAGCTGCTGCAGCAGCGCGACCGCACGCTGAAATTCGTGGTGCCGATGGCGGGCGAAAAGCAGCGCAAGTATTTCCTGGAACTGGTGGCCGAAGCCGGCCTGCAGGATGTCGAGCTGATGCTGCTGGATGGCCAGTCGCACACAGCCATCTGCGCCGCCGATGCCGTGCTGGTAGCCTCCGGCACCGCCTCGCTGGAGGTAGCCCTGTTCAAGAAGCCGATGGTCATTGCCTACAAGATGATGGCCGCATCCTGGCATATCATGAGGCATATGGGATACCAGCCGTGGATCGGCCTGCCGAACATCCTGGCGCGCGAATTCCTGGTACCGGAAATGCTGCAGAACGCCGCAACAGCCGAGACGCTGGCCGACGCCATGTGGAAACAACTGAGCGACGTCCCGCACCGCCTGCAGCTGGCGCAACGCTTTACCGACATGCATTACAGCCTGCTGCGTAACAGCGCCCAGGAAGGCGCCGCGGCAGTCCTTAAGGTCATCAACAGATAAGCCCGTGTCACACCATGGGGTCACACCCCAACGGTGACACGGACGCTGCCGTGAGAATGGATCAGTTCGTGTCACACTTGGGGTGTGACCCCAAGGTGTGACACGAACTGGACAGTAGAAAGAATTGAGTGATGTCCCAACAATCCGGTCTGTTTGACGACCTTCCATATTCCCTCGACGAGATCATTTGCGGCGTCGATGAGGCCGGGCGCGGTCCGTTGGCCGGCCCGGTGTTTGCCGCTGCCGTGATCCTCGATCGCAACCGGCCGATTCCGGGCCTGCGCGATTCCAAGAAGCTCAACGAGGCAAAGCGCGACGAGCTGGCGCCCCTGATCCGCGAGCACGCGATCGCCTGGGCCGTGGCCAAGGCTTCGGAAGAGGAAATCGACCGCCTGAACATTCTCCAGGCCAGCCTCCTGGCCATGAAGCGTGCGGTGTATGCGCTGCAAACCGTGCCGACCCTCGCGCTGATCGACGGCAATAAGTGCCCGGTCATGCGCATCCAGAGCATCGCCATCGTGGAAGGGGACGACAAGATCGAATCCATTTCAGCCGCCTCCATCCTGGCCAAGACCGCGCGCGACGCCGCGCTGGTCAAGCTGCACAAGAAATACCCGCAATACGGCTTCGACCAGCACAAAGGCTATGGCACGGCGCTGCACCTGGAGCGTTTGCGCGAGCACGGCGCCTCGCCGGTGCACCGCCGCAGCTTTGCGCCGGTGCGTGAAGTCCTGGAGCGTGACCTGTGAAGAACATCACTTCGCGCGACAACGCGCAATACAAGGAACTGGCCAAGCTCGCCACCAACTCGCAGGCGCGTCGCAAGGCCGGCCGCAGCCTGCTGGATGGCGTGCACCTGTGCGAGACCTGGCTCGAGTTGCGCGGCCATCCCGAACAAGCCATCGTGGCCGAAGGCGCGCTGCACAACCCGGAGGTGGCCGCCATCATCGCCCGCCTGGAGGCAGAGCACGCCCATATCCTGTGCCTGACCGACCAGCTTTACCACGCCGTCAGTCAGGTCGAACACGGCGTCGGCCTGATGTTCCTGATCGCCACGCCCCAAAAAGATGTGCCTCAGGCGCTGAGCGTCAACGCCGTCCTGCTGGATAACGTGCAGGACCCGGGCAACGTCGGTTCGATCCTGCGCAGCGCCGCCGCTGCAGGCGTGAAGGAGGTGTATTGCGCACCCGGCACCGCCTTCTGCTGGTCGCCGAAAGTGCTGCGCGCCGCCATGGGCGCCCACTTTGTGCTCGATATCTACGAAAACGTCGACCTGCCGCAACTGGTGCAGGGCGCGCAAATCGCCACCCTGGCCACCAGCGGCTACGCAGCCGAACAGTTGTACCGGCTGGACCTGAAACGCCCCGTGGCCTGGATCTTCGGACATGAAGGGCAGGGTGTCTCGGACATGCTGTTAAGCACGGCCACCCACCGCGTCATCGTGCCCCACCTGGGCAAGGTCGAATCGCTGAATGTCGCCGCATGCGCGGCAGTATGCTTTTTCGAGCAAGTAAGGCAAAATCTGGCTTAATAAAACTAACCATGCTGGAATGGGCGTTATGGAAATTGCAAGCTTGCACTTCCTGGTCGCCGAGGGCGAACCCGTCCAGCGTGAGCTATTGGCCGGCATGCTGCGCCACTTGGGCGCCCGGCAGGTGACCCAGGCATCAGATGGGCTGAGTGCACTGCGCCTGCTGGAAATCGGCCTCAATCCCCCCGCCAACATCGCCCTGATGGACCTGACGCTGCCCGGCATGGACGGCCTGGAAGTGCTACGGCGCCTGGCCGAAATCGACTGCCGGGCGGGCATCATCATCTTCGCCTCGCAAAGCGCCGACGTGCTGTTTTCCGTCGAGACCATGGCCGAAGCCTATGGACTCGATGTGCTGGGCAGTTCGGCCAAGCCAGTCACCTCGGCCAGGCTGCAGGAACTGATTGCCAACTACCGGGAGCCTTCCGCCGAGCCGGAAGCGGGCCCGCAGCATCCCGAGTTCAGCTTTGCCGAAGTAGGGCGCGGGCTCCAGGGACGCGAATTCGATCCCTATTTCCAGCCCAAGATCGAACTGGAGACCGGCACTGTCAAAGGGCTGGAAGTGTTCGCCCGCTGGCGCCATCCCGAGCATGGGGTGCTTGGTCCATCGGCATTTGTGCCGGTGCTCGAAAGCGTGCGGCGCATCGATTTCCTCGACTGGTGCATGATCGAGAAGTCGGTCGCAGCCTGTCGCGGCCTGCACGACAAGGGGATTCCGATTTCGATCTCGCTCAATGTGGACCCTGGCACGCTGGCGCACCCGCAATTCATCGCCCAGATGACGGCCTGCCTGGAGCGCCACCGCATCCTGTCCGACTACCTCACGTTCGAGATCACGGAAGCTTCAGTACTGACCACCAATCCGCATTTCATCGAACGCCTTTTGCGCCTGCGCATGATGGGATTCGGGCTGGCGATCGACGATTACGGCACCGGGCGCTCCAACCTGCAGCTGTTGGCCGCCATTCCGTTCTCCGAGCTGAAGATCGATCCCGGTTTCGTCGATGGCGCCTCGCGCAAGCGCCCCATCGGCACCGTCCTCAAAACCTGCCTTGGCCTGGCGCGCAGCCTGTCGCGGCATGCCTGCGCAGTGGGTGTGGAAACCAGGGATGACTGGGACTTCCTGCAAGGGCTGGGCTGCACCTATGCCCAGGGTTTCTATATTGCCAACCCGATGCCGGTGGACGACATCCCCGGCTGGCTGGATGACTGGAAAGACTTCTTCTAATGAAAAAACGATGGATTGCGGGGCTGCTAATCGCGGTCAGCCTGCCGGTCGCCGCTGCCTTCACGCCCGTTGGCCAGATGGCCTTTTACGGCGCGCGTGCCTGGCTGTCCAGCAAGGACCATTTCACGCAGTGCACGCCCGATCCCCGCATTTGGTGCGAGCCCGGCGCCGAGGCCTTCGGCGCAGCCATTGCGCCGCTCCTGCCGGCCGCCATCGGGCATGATGAACGGGCCTTCGGCATGGCGTACGTGGCTCCGGTACGCGTCAATGTGTATGCCAGTGACGAGAGTTTCTCGCGTTACGGCGCTGTTGCCCCGCGCGCAGCCGGAGTGGTGGTGCTGGGCGATGTGCACCTTGCGCCGAAAATGCAGGCCTGGGCAACCGAGCGCAGGGAGGCCATCGTGACGCACGAACTGGCGCACTTGCACCTGGTGCAGCGGATCGGCATGTCCGGCATCGGCAAGTTACCCAACTGGTTCTGGGAAGGCTTGCCGACCTATCTGTCGGGCGGTGGCGGCGCTGGCAACGTGACACGTGAGGAGGCGGTGCAGGCCTTCGTACACGGCCGGCACATGGTTCCTGAAGATGAGGGCTCCCTGTTCGCGCCCAAGCAGGCGCCCAGCTACGGGCTGGCGCATGCCATGTATTACCGCCAGGCGTCGGTGCTGGTAGCGTGGATGGACGAAAGAGACCCGGCAGCGTTCAAGCGCCTGCTGGCGGCGGTCGGGCGGGGCGACGCGTTTGCCGGGGCGGTGAGCGGCGCCTATGGACGCCCGCTGGCAGCCCTGTGGGCCGAGTTCCAGCGGGCGATGCGGGCGGAAATCCTCAATAAACCGAGCGGTTCGGCTTGATTTCCTGCAGGATGGTGGTGGAAATCTCTTCGATCGACTTGGTGGTGGACGAGAGCCAGCGGATGCCTTCGCGCCGCATCATGGCTTCCGCCTCGTTGACCTCATAGCGGCAGTTTTCCAGCGAAGCATACTTGGAGCCGGCACGGCGCTCGTTGCGGATCTCCGACAGGCGCTGCGGCTCGATGCTCAGGCCGAAAATCTTCGATTTGTACGCATACAGCGCCGAAGGCAGCTTGCCGCGCTCGAAATCGTCGGGAATCAGGGGGTAATTGGCCGCTTTCACGCCGTATTGCATGGCCAGGTACAGCGAAGTAGGGGTTTTGCCGGAACGCGAGACGCCGACCAGGATCACGTCCGCCGAGGACAAGTTCTTGTTCGACTGGCCATCATCGTGCGCGAGTGAGAAGTTGATCGCTTCGATACGGTTCTTGTATTCCTCGCTGTCCACCACATTGTGAGACCGGCCGATGGTGTGGGTCGACTTGACGCCCAATTCCTGCTCAAGCGGCGCGACGAAGGTCTGGATCAGGTCCATGTGCATGGCGTTGGCGCGCTGGATCACCTCCGACAGCTCCGCTTTCACCAGGGTCGAAAAGACAATCGGCTTGGCGCCATCCTCGGCCCCGATCTCGTTAATTTTGCGCACTGCATCATAAGCCTTGTCGCAGGTATCGATGAAGGGCAGACGGATCTGGCGGAAGCGCAGGTCGAACTGCGTCAGCACGGAATGGCCGAAAGTTTCGGCAGTGATGCCCGTGCCGTCAGAGACGAAAAAGACGGTGCGGCTCGAAGCCGGCAATAAACGTTGATCTTGTGGCATCAAAAAAGCTTTTCCAGTGGATGAATCGTCAATTTGCTGCGCAGGCTGTAAAATGCTTGCCAACGGTAAGATTGTGCTGCACGGCGCCAAGAATGACAAGAACGATGCCAAGCATGCCTGCGTAAAGATTTTTATCATCAAAAAGGTGTCTTTATGACTAACGCAGCATTGAAGGAGCAATCCGACGGGGTGTACGTTGCCTCGTTCGAGAATTTGCGCATGACGGATGTCGAATCCGTCGGCGGCAAGAACGCGTCGCTGGGGGAGATGATCTCCCAGCTGGCCGGCGCAGGTGTGCGGGTGCCTGGCGGCTTCGCGACCACCGCCCAGGCCTTCCGCGACTTCCTGTCGCACAGCGTTGACGGTGGCCCTTCGCTGGCCAAGCGCATCGCTGACCGCCTTGAACACCTGGACGTCGACGACGTCCGCGCCCTGGCAGCATCGGGCGCAGAAATCCGCCAATGGATCATCGATACTCCGTTCCAGCCTCGCCTGGAAGCCGATATCCGCGCCTTCTACGACAAACTGGTCGCAGACTCCACCACTGAAGTGTCGTTCGCCGTGCGCTCCTCCGCCACCGCGGAAGACCTGCCTGACGCATCGTTCGCAGGCCAGCAGGAATCCTTCCTGAACGTGGTCGGCATCGACAACGTGCTGGAAGCGATGAAGCACGTGTTTGCATCGCTGTACAACGACCGCGCGATCTCCTATCGCGTACACAAAGGCTTCACCCACGCTGAAGTGGCGCTGTCGGCCGGCGTGCAGCGCATGGTGCGTTCCGACCTGGGCGCTTCGGGCGTGATGTTCACCATCGATACCGAATCGGGCTTCAAGGACGTGGTCTTCATCACTTCCTCCTACGGCCTGGGCGAAACCGTGGTGCAGGGCGCCGTGAACCCGGACGAATTCTACGTCCACAAGCCGATGCTGGAACAGGGCAAGTCGGCCGTCATCCGCCGCAATATCGGCTCCAAGCTGATCAAGATGGAATTCACCAGCGAAGCCAAGGCCGGCCGTTCCGTGAAGACCGTCGATGTGCCGATCGAGATGCGCAACCGCTACTCCCTGGTCGATGCCGAAATCGTCGAACTGGCCAAGTACGCCATGATCATCGAGAAGCACTACGGCCGCCCGATGGACATCGAGTGGGGCAAGGATGGCCGCGACGGCAAGCTGTACATCCTGCAGGCACGTCCTGAAACCGTGAAATCGCAGCAGAAAGCCACTGACTCGCAGCAGCGCTTCAAGCTGAAGTCGAGCGGCACCGTGCTGACCTCCGGCCGTGCGATCGGCCAGAAGATTGGCGCCGGTCCTGTGCGCGTGATCAACGACCCAAGCGAAATGGAACGCGTGCAGCCGGGCGACGTGCTGGTAGCCGACATGACCGACCCTAACTGGGAGCCGGTGATGAAGCGCGCCTCGGCCATCGTCACCAACCGCGGCGGCCGCACCTGCCACGCAGCGATCATCGCGCGTGAACTGGGCGTGCCGGCAGTCGTGGGCTGCGGCGACGCAACCGACGTCCTGAAAGACGGCAACTTCGTGACCGTGTCCTGCGCAGAAGGCGACGAGGGCAAGATCTACGACGGCCTGCTGGAAACCGAGATCTCCGAAGTGTCGCGCGGCGAACTGCCTCCGATCAAGACCAAGATCATGCTGAACGTGGGCAACCCGCAGCTGGCCTTCGACTTCCAGTCCGTGCCGAACAACGGCGTGGGCCTGGCCCGCCTCGAGTTCATCATCAATAACAATATTGGCGTGCACCCGAAAGCGATCCTGGAATACCCGAACATCGACGCCGACCTGAAGAAGGCGGTGGAGTCGGTCGCCCGCGGCCACGCTTCGCCGAAGCAGTTCTACATCGACAAGCTGGCGGAAGGCATCGCCACCATCGCCGCTGCCTTCTGGCCGAAGAAAGTGATCGTGCGCCTGTCCGACTTCAAGTCCAACGAGTACAAGAAGCTGATCGGCGGTTCGCGCTACGAGCCGGATGAAGAAAATCCGATGCTGGGCTTCCGCGGCGCCGCGCGCTACCTGTCCGAAGACTTCGCTGCCGCATTCGAGATGGAATGCGTCGCGATGAAGCGCGTGCGTGAAGAAATGGGCCTCACCAACGTCGAAATCATGGTGCCGTTCGTGCGCACCCTGGGCCAGGCGGAGAAAGTGGTTGGCCTGCTGGCCAAGAACGGCCTGAAACGCGGCGAAAATGGACTGCGCGTCATCATGATGTGCGAAGTGCCATCCAACGCCGTGCTGGCGGAGCAGTTCCTGCAGCACTTCGACGGCTTCTCGATCGGCTCCAACGACCTGACCCAGCTGACCCTGGGCCTGGACCGCGATTCCGGCATGGAACTGCTGGCCGCCGACTTCGACGAGCGCGATCCAGCAGTGCGTGCGCTGCTGGGCATGGCCATTTCGGCCTGCATCAAGCTGAACAAGTACATCGGCATTTGCGGCCAGGGTCCTTCCGACCACCCGGAACTGGCCGTGTGGCTGATGCAGCAGGGTATCGAGACCATGTCGCTGAACCCGGACTCGGTCATCGACACTTGGCAGAAGCTGGCAGAAATGCAACAATAAACCGCCGATAAGCGGCTTGAACCCCCGTGGCCTTGTCGGCAGCGGGGGTTTTTTACTTTTGGAGGTTGTGATGGCTGACTGGATGTTGTGGGCGATTGGCGCGGGCGTGCTGGTCACCCTCGAACTGTTTAGCGGCACGTTCTACCTGCTGATGATTGCCATCGGCATGGGGGCGGGCGCGCTTGTTTCGCTGGCGCGCATCGACATGCCGGGCCAGATGCTGGTGGCCGCCATGGTCGCCGCCATCGCCACGCTGCTGCTGCGCCGCAGCCGCTTTGGCAAGACCACGCAGCCACCGGCGGCGTCCAACCCGGACGTCAACCTGGACATCGGCCAGACCGTGAGCGTGGCCGCCTGGCAGGACGGCGCTGCACGCGTGATGTATCGCGGCGCCATGTGGGATGTGGAACTGGCGCCGGGCGAAGCAGCGGCACCAGGCATATTCAGGATTCGCGAGATTCGCGGCAGCCGGCTGATCGTCGGCGCATAACAGGGAGAAGGGAATGGAAATCAGTTTTGGCACTGTCACGCTGGTGGTATTTATCGTCGCGCTGGTGTTCGTCTTCAAGACCATCAATGTGGTGCCGCAGCAGCACGCATGGGTGGTCGAGCGGCTTGGCAAATACCACGCCACGCTGGGGCCCGGCCTGAATATCGTGGTGCCGTTCATCGACCGCATCGCCTACAAGCACGTGCTGAAAGAGATACCGCTGGATGTGCCATCGCAGGTTTGCATCACCAAGGACAATACGCAGTTGCAGGTGGATGGCATCCTGTACTTCCAGGTGACCGATGCCATGCGCGCCTCCTACGGCTCCTCCAACTACATTGCCGCAATCACGCAGCTGGCGCAAACGACGCTGCGCTCGGTGATCGGACGCATGGAGCTTGACAAGACTTTCGAAGAACGCGACCACATCAACTCCACGGTGGTGAATGCGATCGACGAATCGGCCGCCAACTGGGGCGTGAAAGTGCTGCGCTACGAAATCAAGGACCTGACGCCGCCGCAAGAAATCCTGCACGCCATGCAGGCCCAGATCACGGCCGAGCGCGGCAAGCGCGCGCTGATTGCAGCCTCCGAAGGCCGCAAGCAGGAGCAGATCAACATCGCCACCGGCGAGCGCGAAGCCGCGATTGCCCGTTCCGAAGGCGACAAGCAAGCGGCCATCAACCGCGCGCAAGGCGAAGCTGCCGCCATCCTCGCAATTGCCGAAGCGACTTCCGGCGCGCTGAAGCAGGTTGGCGCAGCGATCCAGCAACCCGGCGGCGAAGCGGCAATGAACTTGAAAGTGGCCGAGCAATACGTCAGCGCCTTCGGCGAACTGGCCAAGACCAACAACAGCCTGATCGTGCCCGCCAACGTCGGTGAAATGAGTAGCCTGATCGCCACCGCCCTGCAAGTGGTCAAGACCCAGAAGTAAGCTCCAGCAGAGTCCGTGTCACACCTTGGGGTCACACCCCAAGTGTGACACGGCCTCAAGCGGGAAATGGCTCAGCCCGTGTCACTTTCGGGGTGTGACCCCAGGGTGTGACACGAGGTCTGCCGTAATTGCGTACAATGCGGCCTTATATCGTACAGGAGGCGCTTGTGGGAACCTGGGCTGTTGGACCGTTTGGCAATGACTTCGCGCAGGATTGGGCGGAGGATCTGCAGGAATCGAGGGACCTTTACTTTATCGAGGACACGTTGAACAACGTGTTGCAGGCGGAGACCACCGAGTACCTGGAGGCGCCATTTGGCGCCGAGGCGCTGGCGGCGGTGGAAACCTGGTCGCGCCTGCAAGGCAAGGGCGGGGCGAGGGATGAGGATTCCGAGCGCGTCGACGAGTGGGTGGCTGAGGTGCAGGCGAAGCTCAACAAGCCTCGGGCCGATATCGCCGACAAGGCCCAGCGCGTGCTGGCGCTGGTGCTGTCCGATGCTTCCGAGTTGCGCGAGTTGTGGCAAGACAGCGAACATTACGAGGATTGGCTCGCTGGCGTGACGGACCTGCAGCGCAGGCTGTCGGCATGAGGCGCCTTCTTGCCGCTGCCCTGGCAGCGTCGTCTTTCACGGCATATGCCGGCGATGCCGCTACCGATGCCGCCATTACTGCCCGCATCGCCCAGATCCGCGCCATGCCGGCGGCTGCCAACGCCGCCGCAGCGGGAGCCCAGCGCCGCGAGCTCGATGCTGCCTGGCGCTTCTTCGGCGATTACCGTGAGGATGCAATTCCCTTGCTGCGCCGCGAACTGGCTGCCGAATTGCGCTCGCCGCGCCCCAGCCAGCACCTGTTGCTGGACGCCGCTTGCTTTCTGGCCGCTTACGGCGCCGAATCCGACAAGGCGCTTATCGTGCAAGCGGCATTGGCCATCAATCCCGATGCGGCGCTCGATGGCCCGCAGCTATTCCGCCTGATGCACGCTGCCGCGGCCAGCCAGGATGCGCGCCTGCTGCCGCTGGTCGATCGCGCTTTCCTGCGCAAGGCCGTGAGCATTCCGCTGCCGCAGCAAGGCTCTACCATCGACGAAACCGGGGTGCGCGCTTTGCTGTATGGCCGCTTTGGCGCGGCGGCAGAGCGTCATCTTGCCACACTGTTGCGCGACCCTTCATTGGTCAAGCCTGTGCTGGACTTGCTGCAGCTCGTCGGCTCGCCAGCCAGCGTGCCGGCCGTTGAACCGCTGCTGCAAAGCCCGGACATGGAAGTGTTCACGCGCGCTGTGAACTTCCTGTTGCGCGCAGGCGGGCCGCAGGGTCGCCAGGTGCTGCTGGCGCTCAAGCCGCAAGGGTTGTCGAAAGAGGCGCTGGCCTTCTTTGCGCCGATGCGCCAGCAACTGGCGCAACAGCCGGCACAGCAAGCAGGCAAGGGCAGTTTGGCCGACGCTGAAGTGCGGCGCCTGCTCGATACGCTGGAAGCAAATGGGGGCCGTTACGAGGGCATTGATCCTGCGGCGATCGTGCAATCGCGACTGCCAAGGCAGGAATTGCTCGAACGCCTGGCCCGCATCCGTGAACGCAGCTTTGCGCGCGCAAGTAATGAGGCGCTGGCCGATATCGACACCACCAGCGCTTTGCTGAATGCAATCAGCTACAAGAATCAATAAAGGAACCTGGAAATGCTGCAAATGCGACCCAACTGCGAATGCTGTAACAAGGACTTGCCGCCCGGTGCGCAGGATGCCTTGATCTGTTCTTTCGAGTGCACTTTCTGCGCCGATTGCGTGGACGAGAAGCTGCACGGCAAATGCCCGAACTGCGGCGGCGACTTCGCTCCGCGCCCAACTCGCGCCACAGCGAAGCTGGAAAAATACCCGGCGTCGACCGAACGCATTTTCAAGCCCAATGGATGCGCCGCTGTCGACTGAGGCTGAACTGGCGCGCTGGCTGGCGCGCCACAGCCGCGTGCTGGTCTTGACCGGCGCGGGGCTGAGTACTGCCTCCGGCATTCCCGGCTATCGGGACAAGGACGGCGTGCGGCGCGGACGCACGCCGATCCAGGGCCCGGAATTCCGCCGCGACGAGGCGATCAGGCGTCGCTACTGGGCGCGCAGCATGGTGGGCTGGCCCACGATGGCGAGCGCCGTGCCGAATGCCGGCCATCGCGCGATCGCCGAACTGGAGGCCGGCGGCCACCTGCATTGCGTGATTACGCAGAACGTCGATGGCTTGCACCAGCGGGCCGGCAGCAAGCGCCTGATCGAATTGCACGGCAACCTGCACCATGTAAGCTGTCTCGCATGCCAGGCCCGCTATTCGCGCGCCGGCCTGCAGCCGCAGTTGAAGCGTGACAATCCCGAGCTGGCGAATATGCTTGCCCAGCCGCTGCCCGACGGCGATGCTGCGATCGAACCGGATGCGCTGGTGGATTTCCATGCGCCGGCCTGCGCCGCCTGCGGCGGTGTGCTGATGCCCGACGTGGTTTTCTTTGGCGATAACGTGCCGCCGGCACGCACCGCGCATGCACTGGCTGAAATGGAGGCGGCCGACGCGCTGCTGGTGGTCGGCTCTTCGCTGATGGTGTTTTCCGGCTACCGCTTCTGCCGCATGGCTGCGGCGGCGGGCAAGCCGATTGCCGCGATCAACGCAGGCAGGACGCGCGCCGACGGCCTGCTGTCCCTGAAGCTGGAGTCGCCCGCGCAGGAAGTGCTGCCCCGGCTGGTGGACTTGCTCAGCGTCCCAGCAGCATAGAACGGACTACGCTGTCCTTGGCCAGCACGTAGTCGGTGGCTGCCATTACCTGGTTGGTTTGCGGCTGTACCACCTTGATGTTGACGAAGACGGCGTCATTGGTTTCGCCGTATGAGCCGACCACTACGGCCTGGGCATTGTGGTTGTGCGCCACTTCGCCCACTTCGCGCGTCAGCATCATTTCGCCTTGTTGGCGCTTCATGTAGACCGAATTGCGCAGCTTCATTTCGAGCATGCGCAGGCCGCCCTGGGCCAGGCGCGTCGACACCTGTTCGGATACCAGCCGGCCCAGTGTGGAGCTCTGGTCCAGCGCGTCGATGTTGACTACGGTCGCCATGATCAAGGGTTTGTCGCCTGCCACGCGGCCATTAAGTTGCGCGAGCAGAGCGTCTGCTGCCCGGTAATTGGCCCCGACAAACTGGTTTTGCGAGGTGGAGGCATAGTCGTTCTCGGGCGGCTTGTTGGAGAACCAGGCGCAGCCTGCCAGTGCGAGCGGAAGAAGTAGGGCAGCGATAGCGCGCATCATCGGTCTCCTTTTACCTGGAAGCTCTGGCTAATTTGCAGTACGGCTTCGTCCCGTATGCCGTACAGGGCGCGATCGGTGTCGGCGACATAGTAGGTGTTAGCCGCGCGCGCAAGGTAGCGATGTTCATCGGTCACGGACGCTGTAATGATAATCTCGGTGCGAGGCGTTGGTCCAGACGCGAATTCGCTGCCGTACCATTGGTAGGCGTCGATGCCGGCGCCAACCCCGGCTGCGCCTGCAAAGCGGCCAAGCTTGCCGACCGGTTCGCCAATACGCTCGGCCAGCACCCAAACGCCCGTGGCGATGGCGGTTGCTACGCCTACCGTCGGTGCTTGCTTGCGATTCGGGCTGAATGTGATGGCCTGGATATCGAGGTCGATTTGCAGTGCGCCGGCGGGCGTGCGCGAAACCACGTAACCGTCCCGGACCAGCGAGGAGATGAGCTGGTTGTTGATAGCCTGTTGAAATGGAGTCTGGTTGACAGGGCTTGCCACATACAGCGGTCGTGGCGGCGCCTTCTTCAGCTCGGCGATAAGCTGTTGCTGCAGATGGCCGGCGATCGCGTTCCAATGCGCCGCAGCCTGCAGCTTTTCCTGCCTGGTGGTGGGGAAATTGGTGGCGAGCGGTGCGGACGAATACGGAGTCTTGCAGCCGCTGAGCGCAGCGGCTGCCATCAGTGCGAATGCGATTTTGGTCGCCATGTCATTTCCGGGCATTATTGATGGTGCAAAGTGTACCATCAATGTTGCCACTTGGAAATGTTATCGGCGGTGCTGCTTCATGGCTTGCGCCACCTCGCGGCTGGCGTCGCGGTCTTTCTCGGCGGCGCGCTTGTCGTGCTGCTTCTTGCCCTTGGCCAGGCCGATCTCGCATTTGATGCGGCCGCCTTTGAAATGCAGGTTCAGCGGCACCAGCGTATAGCCGGCACGCTCGACCTTGCCGACCAGTTTGTCAATCTCGGCGCGGTGCAGCAGCAGCTTGCGGGTGCGCACTGCTTGCGGGTGGATGTGGGTGGAAGCGGTGGGCAGGGCGCTGATGTGCGCGCCAAACAGGTACAGTTCGTTATCGCGGATGGTAACGTAAGCTTCCTTGATCTGAACGCGCCCATCGCGGATCGCCTTGACTTCCCAGCCCTCGAGCGCGATCCCTGCTTCATACTTGTCTTCGATGAAGTAGTCGTGGAAGGCTTTGCGATTATCGGCAATGGACATGGGTAAAAATGCGTGGGTCGGTTAAACTACGGGTTCTTTGGACAACATCATAGCAAACGGTTACTCAATGGCAGTAGTGCACAAGTCGGTATTCCTGGGATACAGCGCCGAGCAAATGTTTGATTTAGTGGCAAAGGTCGAGGATTATCCCAAATTTTTGCCCTGGTGTGGCGGAGTTGATGTCCGCGAACGGGGGGAGAACCATGTTGTGGCCAGCGTTGGGATCAATTTCCATGGTGTGAAGCAGCACTTCACCACGTCCAATACGAATACGCCGGTCAGCGAAATCCGCATGAAGCTGGTCGACGGACCCTTCAAGACCCTCGACGGCACCTGGACTTTCAAGGCCCTGCGCGATGATGCCTGCAAGGTCGAACTCGATTTGCACTACGAGTTTTCCAGCAAGCTGCTGGAACAGGTGATCGGTTCGGTGTTCGGCATGATTGCCAATAGCATGGTCGATTCCTTCTGCAAGCGTGCCGAGACTGTCTATGGCTGAACGTATCAAGATTACCGTGTGTTATGCGCCAGCTTCACAGCCATTGCTGTATGCGCTGGAAGTGGATGAGGGCACGACGATCGGCCAGGCTATCGAGATCAGCGGCATCATGCAGGAGGCGCCGGAGATCAACCTGGTGACGATGCCGGTCGGGATTTACGGCAAGAAGAAAACCTTGGATACCGTGGTCCGTGCACGCGACCGGGTCGAGATTTACCGTCCTCTGATCGCCGATCCGAAGGACGCCCGGCGCCGCCGGGCGAAGAAAGCCTAGAAAACTCGCGCCAGGCGCAGCAGGGCGCCGATCATGGCCAGTTGCATGCTCAGGCCATGCCCGGCAATGCGAGTTCCCGTTTATTTGCAGATGTTGTTGACGGACTCGCGCTGTTCTTTGATCTTTTGCACGCGGGCTTCGTCGGACATGAAGTTGCGCTCGCCGTTCGGGCCCATTTCGGATACGCGAACGCCGCTTTCCAGCATGCCGATATTGCTCTTGGCTTCCGCGCAGTACTTCTTCTTCTCGGCGTCGACCTTGGCCTGCTCATTGGCCTTGGCGGTCTTTTCCGCGGCTTCCTGCTGGCGCTTCTTATAGTCGGCGTTGCGTTCAGCCAACGTCGGCTTGACTGGTGCGGCTTTCTCTTCGGCGGCTGGGGCTTCGTCACCGTTGGCGGCGGACGCAGCCATTTCCTTGCGCAGCTCGGCAGCGGCAGCGCCGCGTGGTGCTTTCAGGATGCGGTTTGGTGGCGTGCCCGGTGGCGGCGGCTGGTCGGACAGTTGCTTCACGCCTTTGTCGTTCACCCACATCCACTGCGCTTGGGCAAGGGAAGTGCAGGCAATCAGCGCCGTTGCCAGCGCCAGGCGGGTAATACGTTGATTCATAGAGGGAATTCCTTGGGTGAGAACGCACATTTCACCCCGAAATCCCCCTGTTGTCAAATTTATTTCCCAAAAGAATCGTGGGTTCGGTGACAGCTCAGAAGCGGTGGCGCAGGCCGACCGTGAACTGGCGGTCACCCAAGCCCGGCTCTTCACTATTGCCTTCTGTATAGCCCGCGCCATTGTGATTGCGGATGCGGGCGTATGAGGTGTAGACGTCCGTACGCTTCGAGAAAGCGTACATATAGGCCAGGGCATACTGTTGCGCGTCCTGTTTCAGCACGCCGCGGTCGTCCTTGGCAATGGCGGTGGCGACAATGGTGTGCGGCCCGAACGGGACCGATACACCAAGGAGGAGGTCGCGGCTGTCGGTCGATGGCGTCGGTGGCGTAGCGCCGAATGGCGCGCCGGAACCGTTCAACGGCGCGCTATTCAAGCCCTTGTCGACGCCGAGGCCGAACCACAGCTTGGCCACTTCGAAGTCGACATTTGCGCCGAGCAGGAAATTGCGCCCGCTGCCGGTGTTCTTCACGTTGGCGCTGTCGTTATTGCGGTTGTGGTAGGCGAGCCGGATGTTCCAGGGGCCTTTGGCGTAGCCGACCGAGCCGCCAAGCGCGCGGCCGGCGCTGCTGTCACCCGCCACCTCGCCGGCCGCCACCATGAAGTCGGCACTGAAGCCATGCATGTCGGCGGTGCGAAACAGTACCGAGTTGCTGGCGCGGAACCCGGTCGAAGGCATCAGGTTGTTGGAGCGAGCGATGCCGTTGCGCAGCGGGTCGACAATCGTGTTCAGGGTCGTGAACAGCGGCGTGTCCTGCAGGCCGATGGACACCGAGCCTAGTTTGGCGCTGCGCAGGCCGACGATGCTGGTGCGGCCGAACAAGGTATTGTTCTGGGTCGAATTGCCCACGTCGCCGTGGATGCCGCCTTCGATCACGAAGAAGGCCGACAGGCCGCCGCCCAGGTCTTCGTTGCCTTTGAAGCCCCAGCGGCTCTGGGTCGCCATGCCGCTGGTAACGCGGGTCGAGGTGCTGGCCAGGCCGCCGCGGTCCTGTGAAATGCCAAGGTCCATCACGCCGTAGAAAGCGACATTGCTCTGCCCCAATGCGGCGTTGCTGCAAACGGTAAGGGCGAGCGTCGCCACCGCAGTAATGCGTTTGTTCATGCTGTCTCCGTTTTTGATTAGGGGGCGGCGCGCTTATGCAGGGACCGTGCTGCCACGCGGGACCGGATCTGGCAGGGGCTCGATTTTCCCAAGTACGAAGACAAAGGACACAATGCCCACCAGCAGGATCACGCCGGCAACCATGAAGGCGTTGGCGAAGGAATTGGTCGCGCCGACGATCATGCCGGTCACGATAGGGGCAGCAGCACCCATCAGGTTATTGGCAAAGTTCATGATGCCGCCGACGGTGCCGGCACCGCCCTTCGGCGCGATCAGCGAGGGCAGCGACCAGCCGACCGGTGCTGCGGATGCCAGGCCGCCCAGTGCGATCGAGATCCAGAAGATGGCCCATGCCGGATCGGTGGTTTGCGTCGCGCCGAACACCGCCAGGCCGAACAGCATGCCGATCACCAGCACGCTCTTGCGCACCACGGATTCATTCTTGCCTTTGGCGATCAGGTGGTCGATCAGCCAGCCGCCGACGAAGAGGTCGGTTACCGTCGCCACGGCCCATGGAATGGCTGCAAAGCCGGCCGACTTGATGATACTCATGTGCATGGTCTGCACCAGGTAGCCAGGCAGCCAGGTAAGGAACAGGTAGAAGGTATAGCCGTAGGCGGCAAAGCCGATGGTCAGGCCCCAGACCTTGGACTTGGTGAGCAGGTAGCCCAGCATATTGACGGCGCCGCCTTCTGCCGGGCCTTCCGGTGCGGCGCCGCCGAGCTGGATGTAATCGAGTTCAGCCTTGCTCAACTTGGTATCGGCGCTCGGGTCGCGATACAACAGCAGGAAGGCGAAGAAGTAGCTGAAACTCAGCACCGCGGTCAGGCCGAAGCCCCAGCGCCAGCCGAAGGCCACCACAGTGACGGCCACCAGGGGGACGCCGATCACGTTGGAGAATTTGGCTGCGGCATCGAAGATGGCGGTGGCAGTGCCGCGTTCATTGCGCGGGAACCAGTAACCGGTGGCCTTGGAGCTGACCGGGAAGGCCGGGGCTTCGGCAATGCCGAGCAGGATGCGGGCGGCGAAAATGCCGGCAAAGCCGCTGGAGAAGGCAGTAATGACAGAAGCCAGGCCCCACAGGAAGGCGCCCCAGCGCCCAACGCGGGTCGGGCCGAAGCGGTCCAGTACCATGCCGACCGGGATCTGCAGCAGCGAGTAAGACCAGGCGAAGGCGCTGAACAGAAGGCCCATGTCGACTGGCGTCAGGTTGAAGGCCTCCTGGATTTGCGGCGCGGCGACCGACAGGCCGATGCGGTCGATATAGTTGATCAGGACGCCGATGCCGAGCAGGGCGCCTATGCCCCAGCGGCGTTTTGCGACCTTGGCGGTGATGGCTGATTTCATGCTGTCTCCAGTGTTGGTTTAGGCTTGGTGCTGCAGGATCTGGCTGACCAGCTGTTGTGGCGGCTGTGTCAGGTCGAGATAGACGCCAGCTTCGTCGGCTTGCAGCGGTTCGAGGTCGCGCAGTTGGCTTTCCAGCAGCGAGGCCGGCATGTAATGGCCGGGGCGGGTGCGCATGCGCTGCTCGAGGATTTCGCGTTCGCCGTGCAGGTGGGCGAAGCGCAATTCCGGATCGCCGCTGCGAAGCAAGTCGCGGTAGCGTCGCTTGAGCGAAGAGCAGGACAGCACCAGGCCTTCACCGCGTTCGCGGGCTGCACTGATTTCACTGCGCAGCTTTTGCAGCCAGCCCGCGCGATCCTCATCGTTCAGGGGAGTGCCGGCCGACATCTTGGCCACGTTTTCTTCAGGGTGAAAGCTATCGCCTTCAAGGAAGGGCACGCCAAGTGCCGCGGCCAGGCGCGCGCCGATCTCGCTTTTCCCGGCGCCACTGACGCCCATGACAACCCAGCGCAGGTTCATATTGTTCTCCATAAGTCTCCTTAATGACTGATAGCGCTATCAGTGATGGCAAGTTTAGACTACTGCAAGAATTTGTAAACAGAATTGGATTGTGCGACGCAGCAAAGTGTTGTGCAGATGGTAGCGCTAGCAATGTATTCGCCGGTCATGGCCTGAACTGTGCTTTAGGATTGCCGAGACGAAAGCGAATGTTTCCTGTATAATCTGCTTTTGCGCCTATAGGAAATACTATGCGTCTGCTCCAAAAAGCACTCACTTTCGATGACGTGCTCCTCGTCCCCGCGTATTCCAACATCCTGCCTGCGGATACGTCTCTCAAGACTCGCCTGACCCGTAACATCTCCCTGAACATTCCGCTGCTGTCCGCAGCAATGGATACCGTCACTGAAAGCCGCCTGGCGATCGCGATGGCACAGGAAGGCGGCATCGGCATCATTCACAAGAACCTGAAGCCGAAAGACCAGGCGCGTGAAGTGTCGAAGGTCAAGCGTTTCGAGGCTGGCGTGCTGCGCGATCCGATCACCATTCCGCCGGACATGAAGATCCGCGACGTGATCAAGCTGACCGAGCAATATGGTATTTCCGGCTTCCCGGTCGTTCAGGGCAAAGAAGTGGTCGGCATCATCACCAACCGCGACCTGCGCTTTGAAAAAGAACTGGACGCTGAAGTGCGCGCCAAGATGACCCCGCGTGAAAAGCTGGTGACCGTCAACGAAGAAGCCAACACCGAAGAAGCCAAGCGCCTCATGAACAAGCACCGCCTGGAGCGCGTGCTGGTGGTGAACGAAGCGTTTGAACTGCGCGGCCTGATCACCGTCAAGGACATCCAGAAATCCACCGAACACCCGAACGCTTCGAAAGACCAGCACGGCAAGCTGCTGGTTGGCGCGGCAGTCGGCGTCGGCGCGAAAGACGAAGAACGCATCGACCTGCTGGTGGCGGCAGGCGTGGACGTGCTGGTGGTGGACACCGCCCACGGCCACTCCCAGGGCATCCTGGACCGCGTGAAGTACATCAAGACCAAGTATCCGCACGTTGACGTCATCGGCGGCAATATCGCCACCGCAGCCGCGGCGAAGGCGCTGGTTGAATACGGCGCGGACGCGGTCAAGGTCGGCATCGGCCCAGGCTCGATCTGCACCACCCGTATCGTTGCAGGCGTTGGCGTGCCGCAGATCACCGCGATCTCCAACGTGGCCGAAGCGCTGAAGGGCACAGGCGTTCCATGTATCGCCGACGGCGGCATCCGCTTCTCGGGCGACATTTCGAAAGCATTGGCAGCCGGCGCATCGACTGTGATGATGGGCTCCATGTTCGCCGGTACCGAAGAAGCGCCGGGCGAAGTGATCCTGTACCAGGGCCGTTCGTACAAGTCCTACCGCGGCATGGGCTCCCTGGGCGCGATGGCCGATGGTTCGGCTGACCGCTACTTCCAGGACGCCAGCGCCAAGCAGGACAAGTTCGTACCGGAAGGCATTGAAGGCCGCGTGGCCTACAAGGGCTCCGTGCTGGCGATCCTGTTCCAGCTGGTGGGCGGCGTGCGCCAGTCCATGGGCTACTGCGGCTGCGCCACCATCGACGAACTGAAAGAGAAAGCAGAATTCGTCGAGATCACGTCGGCCGGCATGCGTGAATCGCACGTGCACGACGTCCAGATCACCAAAGAAGCGCCGAACTACCGCTCCGAATAAGAAACTCCGCAAGGCGGCGACCAAGTGTCGCCGCACTATTTTTTGCCCCCGAAAATATGCATTCAAAAATCCTCATCCTTGATTTCGGTTCCCAGGTGACCCAGCTGATCGCACGCCGCGTGCGCGACGCGGGTGTGTTCTCCGAGGTTTACCCATACGACGTAGACGACGAATTCATTCGCAACTACGGCGCATCGGGCATCATCCTGTCCGGCTCCCACAACTCCACGCTGGAGGGCGACTCCCCGCGCGCACCGCAAGCCGTATTTGAAATCGGCGTGCCGGTACTGGGCATCTGCTACGGCATGCAGACCATGGCTGCGCAACTGGGCGGCAAAGTGGAAAACGGCCTGGTACGCGAATTCGGCTACGCTGAAGTGCGCGCCCGCAACCACACCGCGCTGCTGAACGGCATCAACGACTTCGTCACCGATGAAGGCCACGGCATGCTGAAGGTCTGGATGAGCCACGGCGACAAGGTGCTGGACCTGCCTCCTGGCTTCAAGCTGATGGCGTCCACCGAATCCTGCCCGATCGCCGGCATGGCCGACGAAGATCGCAAGTTCTACGCCGTGCAATGGCACCCGGAAGTGACCCACACCGTGCAGGGCAAGGCCATGCTGGGCCGCTTCGTGCACGAGATCTGCGGCTGCAAGGCAGACTGGAACATGCCGGACTACATCACCGAAGCCGTGGAGAAGATCCGCGCGCAGGTAGGCAAAGATGAAGTGATCCTGGGCCTCTCCGGCGGCGTCGATTCCTCCGTGGCCGCAGCGCTGATCCACCGCGCCATTGGCGACCAGCTGACCTGCGTCTTCGTCGACCACGGCCTGCTGCGCCTGAACGAAGGCAAGATGGTGATGGACATGTTCTCCAAGAACTTGGGCGTGAAAGTGATCCCGGTCGATGCGACCGAACAGTTCATGGGCCACCTGGCCGGCGTGACCGATCCGGAGCAGAAGCGCAAGATCATCGGCCGCGAGTTCGTGGAAGTGTTCCAGGCCGAATCGGCCAAGCTGGTGAACGCCAAGTGGCTGGCGCAAGGCACCATTTACCCTGACGTGATCGAATCCGCGGGCAAGGGCAAGAAAGGCCAGACCATCAAGTCGCACCACAACGTGGGCGGCCTGCCGGAGACCATGAAGCTGCAGCTGCTCGAGCCGCTGCGCGAACTGTTCAAGGACGAGGTGCGCAAGCTGGGCGTGGCCCTGGGCCTGCCGCACGAGATGGTGTACCGCCATCCATTCCCTGGCCCAGGCCTGGGCGTGCGCATCCTGGGCGAAGTGAAGAAGGAATACGCCGACCTGCTGCGCCGCGCTGATGCCATCTTCATCGAAGAACTGCGCAACACCCCATACGAAGGCGCCGTGATGGCAGGCGAGGACGCACCGCAGAACTGGTATGACGCGACTTCGCAGGCATTCGCAGTGTTCCTGCCGGTGAAATCGGTGGGCGTGATGGGCGATGGCCGCACCTACGATTACGTCGTAGCCCTGCGCGCCGTGCAGACCCAGGATTTCATGACCGCGCACTGGGCGCACCTGCCGCACTCGCTGCTGGGCAAGGTGTCCAACCGCATTATCAATGAAGTGCGTGGGCTGAACCGTGTGGTGTACGACATCAGCGGTAAACCGCCAGCGACCATCGAGTGGGAGTGAATTTCCAAATGGCAATATTAGATTTCCAGCTTAAATGACCAGTAAGGCCCTGTTTTTACAGGGCTTTATTTTTAGGTGCATACGCTTGCCAGAAAAATCGCATGATCGCCCCACAGAATTATCAATGAGCTTTAATTCTGGCCAGTTCCTGTAACGCTGATTCCTCGCTCCTGGATGATTTGCTCCCCATGAACGCAAAGCCGATCACAGTGCCTGCATAACATCCTCCAAAACACTGCAAACGTACTGCAGGGCCCTACGCCTCGAACTGATGTGCGTTTTTGTACAATTTCTAAGGAAATCAACAGCTTGGGAACGTGCAACCCATTTACCCATGGGACGTGCTTATTCGGGCCGGCTCATGCTTGCCCAGTTCTCCCCTCAGAGAATGTTGAATTGAAGAACTATCGGAACAAGCAGATTAGGTGATTTGGCCAACTTCCTATACACTGACCTCCCACTTCGGTACTTCGTCACCGTCCTGTTTCCTACCTGTCTCGGCCTGGCGGCCATTCCTGTCCGATCCTCGACCACTGGCTCTACTTGAGAATTGGGTTCGCACGTCTACAGCAAGGGAGCAGCACATGAGCACACATACAGGCACGATTCATTGGTTTAGCAGGCTAAAGGGCATCGGTCAGATCAGACCGGATGCTGGGGGATGCGATATTGCAGCCGAGATTGGGGACTTTGTTGGAGATCAACCTGCAGGCTTACTTGAGCAAAAGCTCGTTTCGTATGAGCTCACCGAGTCGGCGTGGGGTTCTCGCGCCACCAATATCCACATTGTGCGAAGGTTGTGAGAGATGGCAAAAGAAGACCTTATTGAAATGCCGGGCGTAGTGCATGAGGTGCTTCCTGACAGCCGTTTTCGTGTTGAACTGGAAAATGGGCATCGCCTGATCGCGTATGCGGCAGGGCGTATGAAAAAGAACTTTATTCGCATCCTCGCGGGTGACCGGGTGACGCTTGAGTTGTCGGCGTATGACCTGAGCAAGGGGCGCATCACATTCCGTCACATCGATTCGCCGAAGCGGGCGGCGCCGCGCAATGCATTCCGGCGCAGCCGCTAACCTGGATCACAAAGAGAAGCATTCGGAAATGGGCGTCCGTACCATCCAGTTGTCTGTGCGGTCCTCACGTGACCGCATAAACTTTGTGGCGACGCGGTTCGAAAGCCAGTCTGGTAGCAGTGCATTGAGTGCTCGTGGGCAGTTCAAGACAATCAGTATAACGGCACAGGTGTCCGGCCCGCACTATTTGAGAACGGAACTGGACAAGCCCATCATGCATTGCAGCTGACGGGCTTTGACGGGCATTTCCAAGATCCAGTCTCGTCGGAAGTTCCTTTGTGCGCCACAAGCGCTAGCTCAAGCCGGCTTTGCCGTCGAGGCTTCGGGATTAACCGTATCGACAACCAGGGAATATCACGGTCTCACTTTTCATGTGGTGGCGAGCACTTTCAGTTGTCGGGCGACATCCTCGAAGGAAAACGGCTTTTGCAGCAGTGGGAAATTGTCCAATCCGAAGCCGTGCCGCTGCTCGAGCAGGAAGGAATTCATGTACCCGGTTGCGAGGATCACCTTCAGCATAGGTGCCAGTTCGATCGCACTCGACGCCAATTCGAGGCCGTTCATCCCAGGCATCACGACATCGCTGAAGAGAATGCTTATGCCGGGGTCGTGACTCAGCAGGTCCAGGGCCGCTTGGCCGCTATGCGCGGAGAGAGCTAAGTATCCGAGGCTCTCGATGAGCTGAACGGTCATCTCCAGTACCTCAGGCTGATCGTCAACGACCAGGACCTTGATGGGACATGATGTGGATGCGTTCGCGGTTGCGCTTGCTACTATGGGGATGGCAAGCGTGACGATGGTGCCGCGGCCCAGCGAAGAGGCGAGAGTGAGAGTGCCCCCCGACTGTCCCGCGAGTCCGTAAACCTGGCTGAGGCCGAGTCCAGTGCCTTCGCCGAGCGGCTTGGTCGTGTAAAAAGGCTCGATAGCCCGTTGAGCGACCTCTTCACTCATCCCTGTCCCAGTATCTTCTACTCTCAGGAGAATGTCGCACGCGATCCCAGTTCCGGTATCTGGCCGCTTGGCAGGGGTGTCGTCCAGTTCTGTGCTGATCACGATCCTGCCGTTCCCTTGGATGGCATCGCGAGCATTGACGACCAGGTTGAGCACTGCTGCTTCTAGTTGGGCTTCGTCCACCAGGATGTCGGGCAAATGGGGAGCAAGAGACAGATCGAGCGAGATATCGCTGCGGATTGCGCGCCGGAGGACGGGCTCAAAACTTGTCAATACCTGATTGACGTTGACATGCTCCTGCCGAATCGGCTGCTGGCGCGCGAAGGCCAGCAACTGTTGCGTCAATTTGGCGCCGCGCTTTGCGGCGCGCTCCATTGTATCGATCGTACGCTGTTGCGTCTCACGGTTCGATTCGAGTTTTAGCAAGTGCAAACCATTGACGATGACGTTCAGGAGGTTGTTGAAATCATGCGAGACGCCCCCTGTCAGCTTGCCAAGTGCTTCTACCTTTTGGGACTGGAATAGCGCGTCCTTCGCACGCGCAAGTGCATCGTCGGCATACCGTTTCGCAGTGACGTCGCGTGTCACCTTGGCAAACCCTATCAGTTGGCCCATACGGTCCCGCACCGGGTCGATGACGACGTGTGCCCAGAATCGGGTGCCGTCCCGGCGGACGCGCCAGCCTTCGCGTTCAAATCTCCCTTCTCGCTCGGCAGTCTTCAGTGCGATCTCAGGAAGCCCAGCGGCCTTGTCTTCGTTCGTATAGAAACGTGAAAAATGTTGGCCAACGATCTCCTCACTCTCGTAGCCTTTGATGCGCGCGGCGCCGGTGTTCCAGCTGGTGACGATGCCGGAGGGCGAAAGGAGGTAGATGGCGTAGTCAGTTACGCTTTGTACCAGCAGCCGAAATTGCTGTTCGCTCGCATAGAGTGCTTCCTGCGCCCGAACCCGCTCCGTGATGTCCCGTGTGATGACGGTAAAGCCGATCAGCTTTGCCGTTACGTCACGCACTGCATCCACCACGGTATTTGCCCAAAACTGGGTTCCGTCCTTACGGACACACCAGCCTTCGCCTTCGAAACGCTGCTCTGCAGCCACGCGGAGTGCCACCTCAGGAAGTCGCGTAATGCGATCTTCGGCGGTGCAGAACAGCGAGAAATGCTTGCCCAGCACCTCCGTTTCGGCGTATTGCGTCGATTGTTCCGCGCCGACATTCCAGCTGGTAATCTCGCCTTCCGGAGATATCGTATAGATAGCGTAGTCTGCCACCTCTGAGATGAACTGCTCGAACTGATGTGCTGCAAGCCGTTTAACGTGGAAGGTCATGGCAGGGTAGCAAAGATGTGCCCAACAGGTGCTCCAGGGGCGCTGAATGGAGAAGCATTGATCGAGAGTAGCTGGAATGGGGAGGGCGGTCAAACGCAGACGTACGGTGTGGGCTGTCCAGTCACAACAGGAGCTCGGACGCAGTCCGCTCGCGGATACAGGACATGTCTAGCGTCGCTCGTCGAATGCGTCTCGCCATTCGTCCAACACGACGTCACGGTCCTCGTCGAATCGCGCCAGAACGATGAGCAAGTCTTATCTCTTCATGGAATGGTATTGCCGATGTCGACGGCAGAATGCACCTATAGCGGGTGATTACGCCGCCCTTCATTAAGTCACCGTGGCCACGTGTGAGAAAAGCTGGCTATTTCGATGCTTGGGCACGAATGCGCTCTTGGTGGGAAGGCTGGAAGCGCTTATCGAAGGTCGAGGCTGTCTGCATCCAAACAAGTAGAGTGGCCCATTGAAGGGGACGGGAAGATGCGATCGATCTTACCCATTGAATCCGAAGCAATATAAGCGTTTCCGGATTCATCCCAAAACGCTTTCTCAAAACCACCAAGTGCGTCATCCCATTCTGGTGCCCTGGCGATACGCCTCTCTTCTCCATCCGAAACAACAAAATAGCTCGTCTCTGGTTGGCAAGGTACCAGTGATTTGCGATTCACGTGCTGATAAACAAGCACGGTGGTCTGTCCGCCCTCTGCAGGCGGATCGATCTGAATTTTTACCACCGAAATTGCGGCAGTCAACACACGCACGTCTGCGTCTCCTTTGTCCTATTTCGAAGATGACATAATGTATTCGGCTGAACTTCTAGCTTAGCGCCGGCTCTCTGATTTGTAAATGCTACAGCGTTGTTGCACCGCGATCATTGTTGGTCCGCAAGGCCGTGGGGAACTGAAGTGGTTAGCTCAGGCATTGCCCGTTGCCTCCAACGACAGCGAGCGCGCCAGGAACATTGAGTGAGCCGGAGCGTGCCTACAATGCACCCGTTCGATAAGAAGCAGCAATCGACTTGGAATGTGCCACGTGCTAGTGTGGGGCATTGCCTGTCCGGGGCACTGTGCTCCTTGACGTTCCGCTCGGTTCGCGGTCTTTCCGCAAAGTGCCGGACAGATCACCCCCCATCTGTGAGGGCACACATCATGGAAAAACTCGGAGCGATAACGAGCCCGAACCCAGATGTGTTCGGGGCTCGGACTCTTCGGAGGAATGGAAGCCTGGCGCCTTCTGGTGATGCGCGCCAACCGTCTAAGAACGAGTTCATGATGCTGTTGCGGATTGCAAAGGCTTTGATGAGTGCCGTAAACGTCGAAGCCGCATTACGATCCATCTATCAGAATCTGTCGTCATTGAAGCCTGACGGTGTTTTGTTGATCAGCAATCGAGGGGGCGGCGACAGTTGTTACTACCTCGATCCTCCCGGGAAGAAAAAATTCCTGGAAATGAACCATCAGGAATGCCGCAAACTAAGGAAGATGTTGGAGAAGGTCCCGCTGGAGCGGCCCGCGGGCCCTTTTATCTTGCGCGGAGCGCGCGCTGTGCTCCCGCTTATCGCCGAACTGGCGGGCATTCGGCTCACGACCCTGTTGCATCAGCTGAACTGTGACGAACTGGTTCATGAACAGCACGAGGCCCATGCGGCGGCAGAATCGCGGCTCGTCGAAGAGTTAAGAATCAGTGAGAGTGAGGCAGTGGTAGCACGTGAAATGGCCGTTCAGGATGAACTGACGGGCCTGCAGAATCGACGCGGTTTTCTCGCCAAATCGGAACAGTGTTTGTTGATCGCCCGCCGCCAGCGTCTTGCCTGCGCCGTCATTTTCGCCGATGTCGATGGACTAAAAAATGTGAATGACCAACTTGGCCACGCTGCGGGAGACGACCTGATTCGCGAAGCAGCACGGCTCTTTCGTAGCGCCTTTCGGCAGGCCGACGTGGTGGGACGTGTTGGCGGGGATAAATTTGCCGCATTCACATTCGATAATGCGACCCCGCGCGCAATCACAAAGCGGATACTTGCCCGGATCGCCGAGTTCAATCTGGTGCAACCACGCGACCATGCCTTGTCGCTAACAAGTTAGCCAGGCAAACGCAGTTCGCTCATGGACAGCGAAATCGGTTTCCAATAGTTGTGGAATAGAGCGTAGACTTGGTGTCATGCCGGACTGGAGAGATATCGTGCACAGCAATGAACCAGAAACCGCTTTCCACGGGTTGCCCTTGAGCGCCGAACAAGAAGCCGAAATCCAACACTATATCCATCAGAGGAAAAGGCGCGGGTTGGCCCCGGATGCTGCTGAACTAAGTGCCATGTTGAAGGACATGCTGCATCCTCCGGGCGACGATGACGCGCATGAAACCGGTGCCGAAGGGCCGCACACTGACGCCGAGCGCGCCGCAAACCGGATTGATAGCGGCGGCGATCCCATTGCCGCGCGCGAAGAGCGCAACGCTGCCAGTGAGGCTGAGTTCATGAAGCACCAAGGCACGCAGGGCCACCGAAATGAATAGGTGGTTTCGTACGCTGCGCGTATAGTGGGGTCATGACGCTTCTTTGACCAATGATTGGCGCCGGGCAGCCTTAATTCCCGGGACTAACCAGGATGGCGGTATGGCCTACACTCCTCTCTAAGTCGTGGTTCGCCTGAAACGAGAGCTTGCTCGTCGCGACCTCATTTCACTAATCCTTCACCAACGCGAGCGAAGGAGTGCGCGATGAGATGGCGGGAAGACACCTTGTTCCATGGATGGCGTATCGTCTTGCGATGTACCGAGTTTCGTTGCCAGGATGGCGTGCGCAGGTTCGCGTCGACTGCTATTCTCCGGAACCTCGGCAAACGTTCCGTCGTGTTCCCCGAGGAGGCCTTTGATACGCGAGAGGATGCCAATGTTGCCGCCACTTCGCGCGCCAAGCGCGAAATCATTGCCATGGAAAGCGGCATTGTCGCTGGTGGGGCCGGGGATACGGAATGCGTTGACGGCACGTTGCGCAAGCCATCGGCGGACCAGCTCCTGGCGGAACAGTACGAGATTTCTTTCGACGGGCTCCGGTACACCTTCCGGCAATATCGTTACGATGTCTTTGGCGATGCTTTACGCTACGCCATCGCTGAACATGCCAAAGAGGGGTTCGTACCTGATGATGGCTTTCGGCCGAATTGGCGGAGCGCTTATCGCCCGACAGACGCGGAGGACTTCTTGATGCGTCAGCATCGCATCGTCTTTGCAACAGGGCGCTTTCATTACGGCGGCTATCGGTACGACCAGTTGCGTGATGCGGTCACTTACGCCATCGCACATCCGGGGCTGTAGTTTAGTGAAGTTGAAAGGATCTGCGTGATGGGAGAAACCGTGCAATGGTTGATGGGGGGATTGCTGGCCTGGAGCTGGTGGAAATTGATCCTGGTCGGAATGGCGATGACGCATGCGACGATCGTCGCCGTGACGATCTACCTGCATCGGTGCCAAACGCATCACGCATTGACCTTACATCCAGTTGTGGCGCACTGCTTTCGTTTCTGGCTATGGCTAACCACGGGGATGGTGACGAGGGAGTGGGTGGCGGTACACCGGTGTCATCATGCGCACTGCGAAACAGCAAGAGATCCGCACAGCCCGTTACAGGAGGGCATTAATGAAGTTTTGTGGCGGGGCGCTGAGCTCTACCGGAAAGCGGCTAGCGCCCCCGGCTTGGTTGGGCGCTATGGGGGAGGTGGTCCGGACGACTGGATGGAACGAAAAATTTACGGGCGTTATACCTGGCAAGGCGTGGGCCTGTTATTGGTGATTGAACTACTTTTGTTTGGAATTCCGGGGCTGACGCTATGGGCGTTCCAAATGATGTGGATTCCGTTTCTGGCCGCAGGGGTGGTCAATGGTCTCGGGCACTATTTCGGCTACCGCAACTTCGAATGCAAAGAGGCCGCGACTAACATCTTGCCGTTTGGGGTACTGATCGGTGGCGAAGAGCTGCACAACAACCACCACACTTTTCCTACCTCGGCAAAGTTCTCCGTCCGCTGGTTCGAAGTGGACGTCGGCTGGGTCTATATCAGGCTGATGGGATTGATGCGTCTCGCAACACTGCGCAAGGCGCCCGTTCCATTGACGCGCTGTGCCGGCCAGTTCGCGCCGACCCTGCGCACGCTGCAATTGGTTCTGGGACATCGCGCGGTCCTGATGCGGGAATTGACTGTGCTCAAACAAGCGGTCTTTCAGGCTGAGCGTCCGCGAATGGCGAACTTGATATCGAGGGCAGACCTACAGCAAGCCAAGGGGTTGTTGCAGCAAGCGCCATGCCGTCTCTCTGGTGCGCAGTGCGGGGATCTCGAACGGGTGTTGACGCATAGTGAACGTCTTCATCGAATGCATATGGCGCAGAAGACGCTTGAAACGCTGTGGGACCGCTCGTCTGAAACGCAAGAGCAACTGTTGGCCCGCCTGCAACGATGGTGCACTGATGCGGAGCGTTGTGGGCCGCGCCCCTTGCAGCGCTTCGCGCGGCAACTGGCCAGTTACGGGTGACGCGATGAGTTCTCTCGATACGTTCACCTACATGCCAAGAGCTGTTGAACGAAGGCGCTCTGGCTGGCGCCATGCTTTATTGTCTGGCGCAAGGAGTCCTTCGGCATTCCAGCCTTGTAAAAAGGCTTCATCCGAAATGCGTTCCGAAGATGGATGGGATCTATGCAAAAGAAACGACGCGTTGACCAAGTTACTGCTCAACAGATGTCCATCGTCCTTCTAACTAGAGTTGCCTTTGGCACAACGGCAGGATTGCGCACGGCTGTGTCATATGGTCTGCGGATGACTCTGATCAAAGCGGTCTTCGTTCGGCCTCTTGTGTGTACGCGCATCCAGCTTGATCAGACGGCGCGCAGAGATCGTCGAAGTTCGGACAGATGAAGACGAACTGAATGAGTTACCACTTTCTGCTTGAGCCGCGTCTGGCGAGTGAATGTGTTGGCGTCGATCCTGCACAAGTCCCGTACCTAAAAGAAATGTAGTGGGTATGTGCGGCGCTTCTATCGAATGCCTATAAATTTGATCGAGCGGGAACTCCAGCATACATTGAAGCCGGCTTATCTCTTCGGGCCGTCCATTGCAAGGCAACTGGTAATCCCCCCAGCTAATGATCGCCGGCATGGAGAGGTGTCTGCAGTAGACGGCTGAAGGTCTTCTCGCCTAAATCTGGTGGCCGCTTTCGCTGATCTGACTGGTGACCACGCACATGACGATCGTCACGGTGACGATATATTTGCACGTTGTTAGACCCATCGTTCCCTCATGCTGCAACCTTTCGTGGCACATTGCTTCCGCTGCTGGCTTGGGTTGACGACGGGGATGATGACGCGGCAATGGGAGGCGGCTTCGGCCCCCCCGCAGCTCTTGACGCGATGCGCAGGACAGTTCGTGCCGACCTTGGAGACTTTGAACCGTCCTTGGCCATCGTGCGCTATAGACGCGTGAGCTGACCATCCTGACGCTGGACGTATTTCAGGCTGAACGTAGCGCCTTGGCGAGGCTGGTCCCGCATTCAACTTTAGTCCAGGCGAAGCGACTGTTGCGCCATGCCCCCTTCAGCGCTTTGTCAGGTGTTTGGCGACCTATGGATGAAGAACATGAGCCAAAAGGTTGAAGGTCCAGTTGTCATTTACTACCGTTCGGGCGGGCACTTGGTTTCTCGGTTGGTCTGGGAAATCGCGCTAACTGGTGAAATGAAGTGGACCCGAAATTCGGAAAGCGCGTCTGCCGATAGCAGCGTCAAGTTTGGTACAGCGCTCATGCCGGTGTGTGCAGCCAGAATAAGGCTTTGGACCACGATCTCCATGGCTTCATGAGGACTCGGCCGGCCGTCTCGTTCCCCAAAACATTCTTGATGCGCTCCATGATCGTCTTGGTATTGAATTCGCCATATGGACATGTGGCTCACCTGTATTGGGAGTATGCCGCAAGCCGCGCAGCTTATCCGCAGTCGAAGGATGCGTGGATTGTCAGGAAGGACAGACGTTGGTAGCCTTCTCGCCTTTGGGGCTAGGACTGCGCTCGAATGAGACGCGCTGGTTCTCGGCGAGCGATTTGAAGCCAGTAGCCTGGATGTCCTGAAAATGGACGAACAGATCTGGTCCTCCTGCGTCCGGGGTGATAAAGCCGAAGCCCTTGGCTTCGTTGAACCATTTAACGATTCCGGTTTGCGTAGTCATGAAATAACCTCAAAAGATGTAGAGTCGGGCCGTTTCCGGCGATACGCGCCAACGAGCAGGGTCAACAAATGAGGGAATCAGACGGGAGTCGCCAACAAAGGCGAGACAGGAGAGAAACCGGCAATTCTTTAGCGGTGCTGAATACGCGGTGAGTCCAGTGTACATGCCTTTCTGACGAACACCTAGCGATTTTCACGGAATTTGTTAGTTCTGGCAGCTGACTGCGTCGCAGGGCCAGGAAAGTAGGCGGCGCATGGCCGTAATAGGAATACACTCGGTGCAGGCCGCAAATCACGCGAAGCACCTTGATAATGCTGGACTGAAATTTTCTTTCCCTGCGCTGGCCCAGAGTGCCGGTGACGGCGTCGCGATTATGACGCGTGAAGAATCTCTTGCGGCTGGGGAACCGGAAGTCATGAAGCATCAATATGTTCAACATATCGGGCCCGAAATGAACGAACGGCAAAAACGCTCTGACATTGGTACCGCGAAGGCGGTGGCGCGCGGCGTCAACATCGAGTCGGTACGCAACCGGGCGCTGGCACAGAAATACATGGAATACAGGCGCGTTCCCTCGGACGTGATTGCACGAGTGCTCGACAAGCCGTTGCTGCGCCGAGCCCCCAGTACCGATCAACTGGTCTCGGAGGCCATCACTCCGTCCAATGCGCCGCCGACGACAGACGAGGCAGAGGACTAGCATGGAGGGCGATGCCCAATGAGAATGGATCGGATGGAAACGCGGCAGCTCGGGCCGACCCAGTTGCGCATACTGTTGATGCTGGCGCGCGACCTGCTTCAGAACGACGAGGCGCAAGGTTCGTTGGCACTGATCGGCCGCGCGCTGGCGGAGACTGTCCGGTTCGATTCGGCCTTGCTGCTCCTGCGCAGCGACCGGATGGATCTGGTCGAGTTCGACAGCCACGGCATTGCGCGTTCGGCCGGCACAGACCATCCGCTATACCGCGCCGCCGTGCGTATGACGGCCGACGCGGTAGAGGCTGCGAATGCCCAGTCCTATGATGAACAGCAGCTCGAATACAGAGGGACGCGCAGGCTGGTGCTGGCCGTGCCAGCGCACGCCGCTGCGGTGGTGCTCGCAGTCAGCTGGGATCACGACTTGGATACGGCGACGCAGGATGCCTACGAACGCACGCTCTCATACATTTTGCAGTTGGCTGGGGCAGCGCTGGGCAAAATCGAGTCGCAGACTTCACTCGAGCGGCTGCTACGCGAACAACGCCAGGAAATCGCTGACACGTCAGTAAGCCATGCCGAAGAATTGCAGCAAAGGGACGCAGCGGTGAGCGAAATGCGGATGCTGTCGTTGACCGACGTGCTGACAGGTCTGTACAACAGGCCAACCTGAGCGCATTCAACTTGATGCAGGAGCGGCCGTATTGCGTCTCGATCAGTGCCGGCGTCGTGCTGGTCGATTCATCCGCGGACCAGACCCTGTCTTACTATGTCCTCCTGGCAGATGAACAAATGTATGCGCAAAAGCGGAGCCGCCTGCATTGAATCTGGCGCCTCCGGCAAACGGCGCTTCGCCGTCTCTGCATTCTCATTGCGGCGTAAAATGTTGGCCATGAATGACGTGGAGATGAGCGGTACGACGCCTGGGGCCGCCGCACTGCCGAGAATGCCTGGATCGTTCGGTATGAGCGCGGCAATTCACACCAGGCTCATGGTCATTTTCTGCGGGCCGTGTACCACGACAGATCGCTGTTAAGATTTACACTTCAGCGCGGCGGCCGCTGGAGCGATCGGGCCACCATTGAAACCAAGAAGAGGTTCGACCTATAGGGGAGAGGTGCTGCCCAAGTCTATGCCCAGCTAATCCAGCACGGATCGTACGGGTTTGGTGAGTAGGCACCGTTCCAATTCCTGCGCGATGCGCGTCGGCATGGATGGCCGAGGTCCGACGGCATTCAAAGCGCGATCGACAACCGCCTGGGGAACACAGCGGGAGAGCAAGTATCGTTGGGCCTCCGCTAGGCCGATAACAGCGCGCAGCGTCATGCCGTACTGTACAAGCTCGGCCATACGCCAATCCCGCCTCCGCTCTTTTTCAAGTAACGTATTCATCGCAAGCCACCTGTCCTCAAGGGCAGTACGGTACAAAGAGCGGCAGTGGCGAACTCATTCTCGTCAACGCCAATCCCCGTGGGTTCCGCCCTAGCTATAGCATATCATTTTGCGGCTCCGCGGTTACGGGATGCGTACCATTTCAACAGTGGTAGAACAGTGATGCCATGCGCGATGATTGATGTCGTAACGACAGCCAGGGTGCACGTGACGAGCTGTTGAGCGAGCCCATCGTCGATGTTCCTGCGGATGGCGAACATCAGATAATAGATAGACCCGATCCCTCGGATCCCTAACCAGCTCAAGGCTGCCAACTGGTGCGTTGGCACTTTGGAGCCGGCAAATGCAAGCACGACCGACACGGGGCGCACGACAAAGAAGATCGCTGGGATGAGCCACCACAATCCGCTAAATAGTACCATCGAAGGCAGCATGGCGCCGATCATCAATACAATTGCCAGCTCGGCGAGACGCTCCAACTGCTCATTGAAGCTCAGTACTGCCCGGGTCATGACGCCACTGGCATGATGGGAATGGGTTGACGCATTGGTGGGCGAGGCTTCCAAGCCCGCGCTCCGCGTCATCGGCGTCGTCCCGGTGATGGGAAAGTCTCGCGCGCGCCGCAGCGCTAAACCGGCGAAGAAGACCGACAAGAAGCCGGAAGCTAATGCCAACTGTGCCAGGCTGAACGAGACCGCGATGACGCCAAGCGAGAGGAACTCGTCCAATCCGACTGCGCTTTGGTGTCGCGTTCTCAGGTAGATCACAAGTGTGCCGAGCATGCCGCCGACGGCTGCCCCAATCAGCATTCCGCCGGCGGTTGACCAGAGCAGGTCGATAACCCACCAACGCCATCCGGATTCCCCGAGATCATGCAGCTGCATGATACCCAAGCCCAGTAGAACGAAGGGGAATGCCGTGCCATCGTTGAGTGCGCCTTCTCCGGCGAGACTGAAGCGGGTCGGATCGGGCGCCGGTCCTGACTCCGAATGAATCGCCGATGCGAGCACAGGATCCGTAGGTGCCAGAATTGCGCCAAGCAGGATCGCGGCGCCAACAGACAAGCCGAACCCATAGACAGTGATAACAGCGATGAGCGCCACGGTCATTGCCATCGCTGCGAAGGCAAGTCGGAAAGGTGCGAGCCAACGACGGTCCAGCAATGGAAGCTCCAGCTTAAGGCCGACCGAAAAGAGCGAAATGAGCAGGGCGCCTTCCGTCGCCAGTTGCAGAGCCCCGGCATGGCGGATCGGGTCCGGGGTGATAAGCCCCGCCACACCAAGCACGTAGCCAACTGCGAGGTAAATCATGGCTCCGCTCAGCGGGAGACGCCCAAGCAACGTCCCGCCCAACATCATTGCGATGAGCAAGAGGCCTGCAAGGAGGACCCAATATGACGAAGGCATTAGAGTTTGCAACGATGGGATCACCCGGGACCGTCAGTTGTCATGACTGCACATTCGTCCATTGGTGCGGGATTGCTCGAGTCTACCTGCATCGGCGCCAAGGGGCGGCTCCGTTGCGGGCTCGGTGCCGCCGCTTCCGCTGCCTGGCGCCAAGAGTGCATTGGCCCATGCTCGATTGCGGGCATTTAGTGGGCGCACTGATACCACGCCGGGAGCAGAGTCAAAGAGCGCTAAAGCGCCGAGCGATGCGTGTCGGCGACCGGCGCGCATCGATGCTGGGCACAATTCTGTACTATGCAGCCAGGTTCGATGGGCAGAATAGGCTGGGGCAGAGCGCACGTTAATGGCTGGTCTTGTGCGGCCAACTTGCCGGATAGCGCACTTGCAAAGAATCCTGTCCAATAAACGCGCCGCTCTTGATGTCATTGCGAAACAGGTCGAGCCACGAGGTGCTGTCACTGATCAGGTATTGTTTGGTCTGTCCGGTCGATTTTCGTCGCACCGTCAATTCACCCTGCAATGCCGGCACTTCATCAGTCTTCGGATCGGTTGTGTCCGTAGCGCTGAGAGAAAAGTCTGCACGAAGTAAGCGACTCCTGCGCAAAATCTTCCGAAACTCGGCAATGTCTTCTGTTTCGAGCAGTTCCATACATCCTCCCAAAGTGATCCTGCCGACGCCATCGCTTGCCATTGACGCGGGTCCCAGTTTCGCGCTGTACTGACGCCGTATGTTGCCGGGAACTAGGCGTCGGACGTAGAGTCTATCTGGTCATCAAGTGACTTCACGCGCATATTTGTGATGTGATTAAACTCAAAGAATGCGATCGCTTGCGCAAACCGATCGGTTTCTGGCAGCGCGCCTGGGTGAAGGTATGCGCGATCCGTATCCCATTGAAGAATGGAGTCCATCAGGTCAGTGCATAGAGGTTCGCTGGGCAGCGCGATGAAGACCAGGCCGGTGCTCCCATCTGAGCGGCAATAGGAGACTTTCCACTGCAGCATGCTCTCCATCGGTTCCTCCCAGCGCCCGAATCCACCATTCCAGTATATCCGGCAATGGCCCGTTTGCACGGCTCGTCTTGGCTGCCGAATTCATTAGGTGAATTTCGTTTGTGGGCGTATATTGGGTAAGCAGGTACCTAGCCAATATCGAGTTTCGTGCCGGTCTTCCTCAGCATTGCTGCCTGACAGCGCAATCGCGTCAAAGCCCATAATCGTCCTGAATTGGTATTGCACATGCGTTTGGCACGCCGTTGGCGTGCAGCGCCGGGAAGGAAGGCTTGCTCGTTGCCGCCACCTTTCCGAGATTGTTCCTGAACGCGAGCGAAGGAGGGCGCCATGCGCCAACACTCAACAACGTGGTTCCAGGGGTGGAATATCCTGCTCAGGTGCGCTGAGTTCAGGTGCCAGGACGGAGCACTGAAGTACGCCTCGACTGCCATACTCAAACATATGCCGCCATCATCGGACTGCACCAGCCTTCAATGGCCGCACAGCATCAGGCGAACGATTATCTTCCCGGACGAGGCGTTCGGATCCCGAGAGGACGCCAACACCGACGCGATGTTAAAGGCCCGGCGTCAGATCTGCGTAATGAATGGGAGTCGGGATAGTTCAGGTGGGAAGGTCATGGAAAGCACGCGCGACACAAATATGCAGCAGGAATCGGATGAAAGCCTGGCGGCACAATTTGAGATTTCGTTCGATGGGAGGCGGTATGCATTTCGGCAGCACCATTACGATGTATTTCGGGATGCCTTGCGTTACGCAGTCGCAGAACACGCCAAAGCCGGCTTCTTGCGCGATGATGCGTTCCAACCGAGCTGGGTGGCGGCATATCACCCAACCGACGAAGACGAAAGCATGATGAAACTGCATGGCATCGCCTATATTGAGGGCCACTTCCTGTATGGAGGCTATAGGTATGGCCAACTGTGCGACGCGATCGCGTTTGCTGAGGACCACCCCAACTTGTAGACCCAGGATCGTGAAGGAGCGCCGGTATGAAGAGGTATCTGCAGGGGGGGGGCTGAAGGCCGTCTCTCCTTAAGCTGGCGGCAGCTTTCGCTGGCCGGACTGGTGACCGCGTACATGACCGGACCGATCTCTACCGCGATGCGGCAGCCGACCTTTGCCACGCTGGAGCGTTGCGGCCAGCGTCTCCTGCAGCGCTTTTCCAGGCGATTGGTGAGTTCTGGATAGGGACATGAACCTTGCACTGATTCACTCGACCGCGTGCCGGGATTTGCTCAATGACGGCGACCTGGAGGATGCAGTACGCTATTGCACCTCCCAGGGCATTGAACCACCGGCCCCGCCATGCTCCAAGGCCGTCCCCGACTATTTGCGATGCGTGGAGGTGGCCAAGGAAACCTTGTCAGATTATGGCTGGTGGGAAAAGCGGTTGAAGGTCCAGCACACGCGCGAACGGAAGGCAGCGCAGATTGTCAGGAAGGACTGACGTTGGTCGCCTTTTCGCCTTTAGGGCTGGGGCTGCGCTCGAACGAGACGCGCTGGTTCTCGGCGAGCGATTTGAAGCCAGTAGCCTGGATGTCCTGAAAGTGGACGAACAGATCTGGTCCTCCTGCGTCTGGGGTGATAAAGCCGAAGCCCTTGGCTTCGTTGAACCATTTAACGATTCCGGTTTGGGTAGTCATCAAATAACCTCAAAAGATGTAGAGTCGGGCCGTTTCCGGCGATACGCGCCAACGAGCAGGGGCAACAGATGAGGGAATCAGACGGGAGTCGCCAAGATAGGCGAGACAGGAGAGAAACCGGCAATTCTTTAGCGGTGCTGAATACGCGGTGAATCCAATATACAGGTCTTTCAGACGAACACCTAGCGATTTTCACGGAACGTGTCAGCTCTGCCGGTTGATGAGTTGATTGGCCAATACGAGGCGGCGGTGCCACTCAGCAAACAACACTTGAAGGACCAGGAAAGTGGGCGGCGCATGGGCCGGAATAGGAATACACTCAGTGCAGGCCGCAAAAGCGAAGAACGCCTTGTGGCTGGGGAACCGGAAGTCATGAAGCATCAACATGTTTAGCATATCGGGACCGAGATGAACGAACGGCAAAGGCGCTCTGACATTGGTACCGCGAAGGCGGTGGCGCGCGGCATCAACATCGAGTCGGTGCGCAACCGGGCGCTGGCACAGAAGTACATGGAATACAGGCGCGTTCCCTCGGACGTGATTGCACGAGTGCTCGACAAGCCGTTGTTGCGCCGAGCCCCCAGTACCGATCAACTGGTCTCGGAGGCAATCACTCCGTCCGATGCGCCGCCGACGACAGACGAGGTGGAGGACTAGCATGGAGGGCGATGCCCAATGAGAAAGGATCGGGTGGAAACGCGGCAGCTCGGACCAGCCCAGTTGCGCATGTTGTTGACCCTGGCGCGCGACCTGCTTCAGACCGACGAGGCGCAAGGTTCGTTGGCACTGATCGGCCGCGCGCTGGCGGAGACTGTCCGGTTCGATTCGGCCTTGCTGCTCCTGCGCAGCGACCGGACGGAACTGGTCGAATTCGACAGCCACGGCATTGCGCGTTCGGCCGGCACAGACCATCCGCTATACCGCGCCGCCGTGCGTATGACCGCCGACGCGGTAGAGGCTGCGAACGCCCAGTCCTATGATGAACAGCAGCTCGAATACAGAGGGCCGCGCAGGCTGGTGTTGGCCGTGCCAGCGCACGCCGCTGCGGTGGTCCTCGCAGTCAGTTGGGATCACGACTTGGATACGGCGACGCAGGACGCCTACGAACGCACGCTCTCATATATTTTGCAGTTGGCTGGGGCAGCGCTGGGCAAAATCGAGTCGCAGACTTCACTCGAGCGGCTGCTACGCGAACAACGCCAGGAAATCGCTGACACGTCAGTAAGCCATGCCGAAGAATTGCAGCAAAGGGACGCAGCGGTGAGCGAAATGCGGATGCTGTCGTTGACCGACGTGCTGACAGGTCTGTACAACAGGCGCGGCTTCTTCCTGCAGGCCGAACAGATCTATAAGCTTGCGCGCCGCAAGCGTACGAAGAGTGCCGTGATCTTCGCAGATATCGATGGCCTGAAGCGTGTAAACGATCAACTGGGGCATGAGGCCGGAGATGCCATGATCAAGGACGCCGCGCTTGTGTTCCGCCAGTCGTTTCGCCATGCCGATGTTGTTGCACGTCTCGGCGGCGACGAATTTGTTGCATATACCCTGGACGACGAGCAGCCAGGGGTCATCCTGGCGCGTATCGAGGCTAACCTGAGTGCATTCAACTTGATGCAGGAGCGGCCGTATTGCGTCTCGATCAGTGCCGGCGTCGTGCTGGTCGATTCATCTGCGAACCAGACCCTGTCGTACTACGTCCTCCTGGCAGACGAACAAATGTATGCGCAAAAGCGGAGCCGTCTGCATTGAATCAGGTGTAGTAGTTCAGATCTGATCGTACAGTAAGGCCTTGCCAAGGGCGGGGTTACCCGGTTTGATAGAGGTGCGAATCTTTATTAAACCTGCGCGTTAGCGCAAAGGAGTAACCCCATGCGTAGTGTTCCTCAGAACGTCATTAAACACAAGGTCGGCCTGCTGAATCTGGCCGCCGAACTTGGCAACGTGTCCCGCGCCTGCAAGGTGATGGGCTTTTCCCGTGACACTTTCTATCGCTATCAGTCTGCCATGGAGACTGGCGGCGTGGACGCGCTCATCGACGCCAATCGCAAGAAGCCCAACGTCAAGAATCGCGTCGATGAAGCCATCGAGACGGCCGTAGTAGGCTTTTCGTTGGAACAGCCGGCATTCGGTCAAGTTCGGACGTCCAATGAGCTACGCAAGCGCGGCATCTTCGTCTCGGCATCGGGCGTCAGGTCAATTTGGCTGCGGCATGACCTGGAGTCCTTTAGGAAGCGCCTTTCTGCGCTTGAGCGGCACGTTGCGGAAACCGGGGATGTACTGACAGAGGCGCAGGTGGTAGCACTCGAGCGCAAGCAAGAAGATGACGTTGCCTTTGGCGAGATTGAGACTGCACATCCTGGCTATCTCGGAAGTCAGGACACGTTTTACGTCGGCACGATCAAAGGCGTCGGACGGATTTATCAGCAGACCTTCGTGGACACTTACTCCAAGTGGGCTGCCGCCAAGTTGTACAGCACGAAGACCCCGATTACTGCGGCAGATCTTCTTAACGACAGGGTCTTGCCGTTTATGGAGGAACAAGGGATGGGCGTTATCCGGATCCTCACCGACCGAGGTACCGAATACTGCGGGAAGCCGGAGAAGCACGATTACCAGCTGTATCTGGCGCTGAACGAAATCGAACACACCAAGACCAAAGTCCGACACCCTCAGACCAACGGTATCTGTGAGCGCTTCCACAAGACCATCCTGCAGGAGTTTTACCAGGTAGCGTTTCGACGCAGGATCTATCGGAGCATCGATGAACTGCAGGCGGACGTCGACGAATGGCTTCGCTACTACAACAACGAGCGCACGCATCAAGGGAAGATGTGCTGTGGCCGGACGCCGATGCAAACTCTAATTGACGGAAAGGAGGCGTGGCGCGATAAAATCATCGCACTGAACGACGGAATTTGATCTGACAGCGCCGATGTCCAAACCGGGTCACTGTCCGATCAGATCGCGACCACTACAAATCAGGCGCCTCCGACAGACGACGCTTCGCCGTCGCTGCATCCTCGTCGAGGTTTCCCGTCAGGCTGCATAGGGCAGCACGCGGTAAAAAAAACACCGCCAAGCCCCTGATTCTTCAGGGGCTTTTTCTATTTGCCGATGGTGAGAACGCGATGCAAGGTAAGGATCGGCGCTTGAGCTAATATTGCTTTACCAACAGTCACATGGCACCATAGGCCGTTTTGCATCAACACTAGCGCCTCATGGCATATATTGTCGTCCTCCTCATCGCGATCCTGAACTGCGTCGTTCTGTTCTTCTTTTCGTTCCTAGCCGCCGGCGACGGCAGTGCAAAGGGAATGTTCCAGGTGTGGATCTTCGGCTTTTCGTGGATTGCTCTCTCTTCGTTGGTTTCGCTTGTACTTTGCGCTGAGGGGAAACGGTCGACCGCCATCGGCACTGCTTGCCTAACACTGCCTGTGGGCTATATCGTCGCGTTGGCGAGCATACCCGTCGTCATCGCTTTCAACTCGTTTAAACCCAACTCACCTAAGCTCGAAGCCGTATGCAAAGACGTGGGGCCGCGCTTCATTGCCAAACCAGCATCGACTGTGGAGTCGCTCGCATATGATTGGGAACCTGCCACGTACCCACCCCGGATCAACTATTTCACCTTGGATGCTCGGGGTACTGCTCAGAATTTGCGAAGCGACCCTCCGAGATTTCCTAAGTCGATCAAGTTCACGGAGGTCCGGTGCTGTCAGCTTGAAGGTGCTGCAACGAACGGGATTCATCCGTTCATTCGCCGCCAGAACGATGGAGACAACTCTGCATCTTACTTCGGTGTTCCAGAGTCGACCGCCGATGTACTGGTGAAATACAAGGTATCTCGGATCGATCCCAAGGACACCAAAAGTAATCTCGAGTCCGTCGACATAACCGTCTGGGATCGCCGCGACGGACTGTTACTTGCGACGATGCGCTACTTTCTTGATCAACAAACTCATAGCGGTTGCGGCACAACGTCTGAAGGCGTAATGGATGAACAGGCGTTCGTGCTCAAAGCCATTGGTATTTCGGACGGGTTAAGGTAATCGGCTTAGGGCGCACGGTGGTGACCGCGTTAGTCTTTGCGGCGGTTTGGCCGAGCCTCGCGGCGCCCAATGCCTGCGGGGGAGGCGTCTGAACGTACAGGCGCGTCACTATTATTCAAATTGCTCGACCAAGGTTTCGTCACTTTATGGACGCCATTTGATCAAGCGGTCAGCGTCACAGTTGGCCGATTGGTCAGTATGGACGGCGACGCTCAATTAAAAGCCCGCTTCGCGCCAAGCGACGGAGGTTGCGGTGCGCAGGAAGCGCAACGCAGGCGCCTCCCATTGCCCGGCAATGGCGACATGGCCGCGCCATTCCGGATTCGTCGGAGGCAGTTCAGCATCCGCCACGAGCAGCACGCGGTACACAGCATGTTCAGGATACAGCGCGCCAGCCTTCTCCCGCACCAGCACGTCGCCACCAAACGTTGCAGCTAACTCAGGTTCGCCCAAGGTACGGCTGGCATCGCGGTCGATGCTCGACACGCTCAGCTGCACCACGGGCCCGGACATGCCGTCGGCAATGAACAGCGCACGATCTCCTTTGGCGATACGTCGCACGGCCTCTTCGTCGATATAGGTGACAACTTGCCAACGCCCTGGCGTAATCAGCGATCCCAGGTATTCCTGGCCCTTCAGCCAGTCGCCAGGGCGCAGGTCAGGGTCGATATCGACCAGCACGCCGGCATTCGGCGCCACTGGACGGTAGCGCTGCAGGTCCGAGTCCACAGTCGCGCTTTCTGCATTGGCATAAACCAGCTGGTCATGCAGAACCTGCCAGTCCTTGCGGCTTGCCGTGTCCAGGCCGGCTGCTGCTGACTGCCAGGCCAGCGCATCCTGGTGCGCACTGGTCTCACCTTCGCGAAGCGCCAGTTCTGGCGTAGACAGGCGTAGCAGCGGCATGCCTGCTGCTACTTGCTGGCCATTCTTTACCGGCAGCGCCTCGAGGACTGCATTACCCGGTGCATACAGCGCCAGGCGCTGGCTGGGTTGCAGCAGCCCCGAACTCAGCACGCGATTGGGCCACGGTATCAGGAACAGGCCCGCCAAGAACAGGAAAACGACGGCACTGCGTTTGGCGCGGCGGCTATGGCGAAGGACGCTCCAGCGCGTGCGCCACGCTTGCAGCTCGCGCCACACTGGCAATGCGACGAACCAGCTGATCTCCACCATGAACAGAAGGATGCCCACGGCCTTGATGAAGAAGTGGTAGACAAGCGCGGCAATCCCGAGGAATACGACCAAGCGATAAATCCACACCATCCAGGCAAATAGAATCAGCCCTTTCTGCAAACGCGGCGGAAAAGGTTCGGGAACTGGGTCGCCCAGCGCGAACAGGCGCTCGCGCAGATCCCAGCGTGCCAGTGCAAACGCTCGGTTGTGCAGGTTGGGCATGCCAAGATAATCCGACAGCAGGAAGTAGCCGTCAAAACGCATGAACGGGCTGGCGTTGATCACCACGGTCGAAATCCAGGTGGTAGTGGAGAGCAGGAAGGCGAGCTGTTTCGGTGCTCCGTCCGGCAACCACACCCATGCCAGCGTGGCCCATGCGGCGATCATCAGTTCTGTCACGATACCGGCACCTGCGACCGCCAGGCGCTGTTCACGGCGCGGCAGTTTCCATACTTCGTTGGTATCGGTGTAGGCCACAGGCCACATGACCAGGAAGGCGATGCCCATCGCTGGTACGCGACAGCCGTAACGCTTGGCCGTCAGTGCGTGTCCGAATTCGTGGCAGATCTTTGCGAAGATGACGGCGCAGCCGTACAGAAGCGCACCTTGCCAGCTCAGGGTGTCCATCAGCGTTGCGGTAAAACGGTCCCACTCGCGGTAGGCACCGGCCAGTCCGAACACGCCCGCGGCCAGCGTCAGCCAGAGGAATAGCGGCGAGAACAGAAAGGTCAGTTGCGGTGTGAGCCTGCCAAGCCAGCGATCCGGCTTCAGCAGCGGGATGCGGAAGAACAGATAGTTATGCAGCAGCCATTCGTACCAGCTGCCGCGCTGGCGGTCGCGCATGGCGGCCAGTTCCGCAGCAGCGCCAAGCGCTGGTTGCAGGAGTTGCTGATTTGCGAGGAAGGCCTGCAATCGTTCGAGATCTCCTGCTTCCAGCTGCAAGGTGGTATCGCGGTTGACCTGTGCAAGCAAGGCTTGCGGCTCGTGCAGGCCCCAGCGGTTCAGCATTTCAAAGCTGGGCCAGTCCAGTTGGAAGAACAGATTGCGCACCGGGTCGTGCAGCGTCCAGCTGGGCTGGCCGTCGGCCAGGCGCGGCCCGACTGAGATCGATAGTTCCTGGCGCAGCAGGGGAAGGCGTGATGACATGGGGCGCCCTTAAAGTGCGATGAACTGGCGAATGCTGGCCAACGGCCGGCGCAGTATCCAGTAGATCAGTGGTACACGCTCTCCGCCCAGTTTGGCTGTGCCTTTGAGGCCGATACGCTGGCCGGAGGGGGCGTTCAGCCTCGCGCGCACCCGATAGGCGTAGCTTCCGTCCGGACGAGCCACGGCGCGGTGGCTCATGTAGCGTAGCGTACCGTTCAGTGGCGACATTGGCGTCGTGGCCAGGTAGAGATGCAATGGGGCGTCGTCGGCCAGGGGGATGGCGTCGCCAATCGGCACCCAGGCTTCGATTTCAACATCGTCAGGCGCTGCCACCTGCATGATGCGCTCGCCGGTTTGCACCGGACGGCCTATCCATTCGGATGGATCGTCGAACAGGACGATGCCGGCCTGCGGTGCCAACACCCGCGAGCGCTGCGCCTGGCCTTCAAGGAAGTCGGCCTGCGCCTGCTTCTCCGCCACCTTGCCGAGCGCCGCGGCCAGCTGGCCTCGTGCGCGTGGATCGTTGAGCATCAGCTGGGCGTTCTGGCGATACTCTGCCTGTGCGGTGGACAGGGCCTCGCGCGCCACATTCAGCCGGCTGCCAATAGGAGCCTGGTCGAATGAGAACAGCGGCTGGCCAGCCGTCACCACCTGGTTCGGACGTACGGAGATTGCGGCGATCACGCCATCGAGCGGTGCGCGTATGGTGGCCGGATTGGCCGGCACCAGTTCGCCCGGCGCCAGAACCGTCAGCCGAACCGGAAACACCAGCACGGCCAGAAGCACGGCAACAGTGCCCAGCCGGCGAGGCCAGTGCTTGCCCTGGGTACTGCCTCGCCACCACTCGCGTAGCAGCGTGGGCAGGCGGCCCAGTGACCAGCCCGGCGACGGATGCGCGGAGCGCCAGGCGTGCTGCCAGATGTCCATCCATTCGCTCAACAGCGCCAGTTGATGGGGCGGGAGGGCCGCCTCACCGGCCAGCAGCAGGCCGCCTGGACTGGCCAAGCCACGCAGCGGCAACCAGGTCGCGTGCGCTGGCAGCCATTCGTCCCATTCGGCTTTGATGGCAGTTGGAAGCTGGGCTGGATCGATGTCCAGCGGCGTCGTCAGCGTGTGCTGTTCGGAGAGTGTGCGGCAAAGCTGGTCCAGCCACTGCGCGTAGGGTGCATTGGCTTCCACCGTGACCACGCCGGACAGGGTATGCACGCCACTGGACTGGAACCATAGCGCAGCCTGGCGATAAGGCGCCATCGCACGGCTGTCGTTCACCGCCAGGAAGGCCAGTTCGTTGGCACTGGCCGCAGCGCGCGCGCGCTGGGCCAGTTCCAGCAGGAGCAGCAAGGGGTTCTGCAGTGCGCCGTCGTTCATGCCGAGAGCGCCGCCAGACGGGCCGCAGCCGCACTGCGCGCCGCGCGCAGCTGTTCACCGAGACTTGACCGGCCGGCCGGTTCTGCATGCCATTCGCTGTGCTTACCGGCTTGCCCATCCTTGGAAACGACAATCTTGAACACCTGTGTTGCGATATGGCCTTTGCTGTCGCGCGCAATGACCTTGAGGCTCAGGGTGCCTTCGAAAGCCGGCGGTGACGTGCCTTCAAAGCGCCCGGTGCGGGCATCAAACCTGATCCATCCGGGAAGCGGTGAACCGTCCGCCGATTGCGCGCTCAACATGACGCTCGCGCTCTTGCTCGATTGGGCAAAGGCATCGCTGCCTATCTGTACGGATATCCGCTGGCCGCTAGCGCTGCTGACATCCGGGATAGGCCGGTATGCCACCAGCGTATCGCCACCCGGCAGTTCCGGCACGATGGCGATCTGGAAGGTGACACCGGTCGATCCTTGTACATCCCTGAAGGCCGCTCCGCTTTGGCCGGGGTCGGATCCTGGAACCGGTGCCAGTGCGACGGTGGCTGGCAGAATGTCCAGCACCGGTTTGGGCGCGGCGCCCGGCCAACTGGAGGCAATGTCCCCGCCCATGCTGGTCAGCGGCAGCACCAATGGCGCCGTCGCATCCGGGTGGTCCTGCCCCTGCTGTTCATTCCCACCCGGAACGACGGTGAATGGCGCACTGGGCGGGGCAACTGCCATCATCGGCGTAACGGGCAAGGGAATCGCTGGCGGCACCGCAGTATTGATCACCAGCGTGGCGCCGCTATTCCCGGCGGTGTCGCGCACGGCTACTTGGACGCTGCTGGCACCGTTGCTGTTCACGGACCAGGCTCGACCGATGGTGCTGACAGCAGACCAGGTGGTTCCGCCATCTAACGAAGCGTGCAAGGCTTCGCCGGCAGCCAAAGGGGCCGAGAGGGCACCGTCGACGATGCCATCCGTGCTTAGCGAGATGAGCGATGGCGCGGTGGTTGGTGCATTGGTGTCCAGTGTGAATGCATGCTGCAGTGGCATGCCGCTCCCGCTGACGCTGGTAACGCGCGCCATCAGGGTGTTGCTGCCATTGAGCGTCACGTTGGCGCTCCAGCTATTTCCGCTGGCATTTGCCGGGCTCCAGGTGGCGCCGCCGTCGACTGACACTTCCACCGTTTGGCCGTTGAACAGTGGGGCCGATAACGTTCCGCTCACGGTCTGTGCAGCCACGTTGGTGATGAAATCGCTGTTGCTGATGCCGCTATCCGCCGACAGCTGGAAGCCGGTAACCAGTGGTGTGGAGGCGATGGTCAGCTTGCCGGTGCCGCTGCTGGTATTGCCGGCGGGATCGGTGGCGGTCGCAAGGATGTCGTAGCTGCTGTTTTGAGCAAGGGCCAGGGTACCGCTGGCGGGCGTGGCGCTGGAAAGGTCCAGGCTCCAGTGGCCACCGACCGGGCTGACGACGTATTTCGCACCGCCGACCGTGACGGTAAGCGTCTCGCCGCCAGCCAGCGCAGCGCTGCCTGACAGCACCGGCGCCAAATCGCTACTGAACACTGTATTGGCAGATGGACTGACTGGCGCTGTCGTGTCGAAAACATAGGCTTGCATGTGGACCGGACCATCGTTGCCGGCGACGTCGCTGACTTTCACCAGCAGGGTATTGCTGGCACTGAGCGTCTGGCCGCCAAGCGACCAGGTACTTTGGCCGACGCTGGCGCTGGCGGCGTGCCAGCTGGCGCCATTGTCCAGGGAAACGTAAACGGTTTCGCCGGCCCCCAGGTTGGTGGACAGCGTGCCGCTGAGGGTTTGCGCCGCTACGCTGGTGATGAAATCGCTCGCGCTGCTGCCGCTGTCGCCGGAAAAGGATGCGCTGGCGATGGCGGTGGCCGGTGCCGTCATGTCGAGCACGTAGGCCTTGCTGGTAATGGCGCCATCATTGCCGGCGGCATCTGTCATACGCAGCTGCAAGGTGTTGCTGCCGCTTAGCGTGATGCCATCCCAGTTCAGCGTCGTGCCGCTGACCTTGCTGGTGATGTCGGCCCAGGTGGCGCCGTTGTCCAGCGAACCAAACAGCCGTTCGCCGCTTGCCATCGCGGCGCTCAGGTTGGCGCTGATGGTTTGCGCGCTGATGTTGGTGAGCAGGTCGATATTGCTGATGCCGGTGTCGCTGGAGAAGGCGATATTGCTGAAAGCGGCAGCAGGGGCGGCGGTGTCCAGCACGTAGGCAAAGGAGGCGGCGCTGCCGGCGTTGCCGGCGGGGTCGACGACGCGCACTTGCAATGTGCTGCTGCCGGTGAGTACGACGGGTGCGGCAAGCGACCAGCTGTTGCCTGAGGCAAGAGCGGTGGTCCAGGTGGCGCCGTTGTCCAGCGAGACTTGTACGCTGTCCCCGGCCGGCAGGCTCCCGGTCAGCGTGCCGCTGATGCTTTGCGCTGCCACATTGGTGATCAGGTCCGTGCCGGAAATGCCGGTATCGGCCGAGAATGCTGCCGTGCTTCCGGTGACGACAGGCGCAATGGTGTCGATATCAATGTTCTTGTTGGCGCCGAGCGAGCTGGCGGCGCCCGGTGCGGCCAGTGTCAAGGAGGCGCTTTGGCCGCTGGCGCCCGCGTCCGCAATGGTGGCGCCATTAAGGGAAAGGGCGCTGCTGCTGGTGTAATCGAGATCGGCGCTGTTTTCTCCCGCCATCACCGTATAGCTGAAGGTCAGGGTGCTGCTGCCGCTGCCGCCGCTGTACGTAGCGGTACCACCGGAATTGAGTGCCAGCGTCGGCGTGCCGCCGGTAGTGTCAACGTTCACGGTGCCGCTGAAATCGACCGTGATGGTGATGGTGCTGTCAGTGCGATAGGCGCCGTCTGCGGTAGTCGAGCTGATGTTGGTGACACTGGGTTGCGAGCCATCGACCAGAACCGCTGCCGTGCTGCCGACGCTATTCAGCGTGTTGACGCCGATGTTTCCCGCCAAGTCGGATAGCACGCCACCGTTGGATGTCATGGCGCCGACCGTGATGCCGTCGCTGTCGCTGTCGCCGTTGACCACGGTATAGCGGAACACCAGGGCACTGGTGCCGGAGCCGGAAAGGTAGTTGGCATAGCGTGTGGTGGCGCCAATCACCATCGCGATACGCGGCGTGCCGCCACTGGTGTCCACGTATACGGCTTCGCTGAAGTTGACAGTGAAGTCCAGCGTATTTCCATTGTAGTAAGTGGCGTTCGCCGGCACGGACACTGAATTGATCACTGGAGCAGTGGTATCCACTGTCACCGCAATGGCGCTGGACGATGCAGAGACATTGCCGGCTGCGTCAGTTGCCGTTGCAGAGATGTTGTGACTGCCCTCGCCAAGCGTGGTCGAAGTATAGCTCCAGACACCACCGGTGGCGGTCACGCTGCCCAGCAGCACAGCGCCATCGTAGATCCTGACCGTGCTGCCATTCTCTGCGCTTCCCGTGAACGTAGGCGTGTTGACGTTGGTGACCAGGTCGCTGCTGGAAATGCCGCTGTCGATGGTCAGCACCGGCGCGGACGGCGCGGCGGGGCCGCTGGCGTCCAGCACATAGGCTTGGCTGCTTGCCGCGCCCTGGTTGCCGGCGGCGTCCACTACCTTCAGCTGCAGGGTGTTGCTGCCTGTGAGGGCAACGCCCGTCCAGCTCAGCGCGGTGCCGCTGACGTTGCTGGTGATGTTCGTCCATGTGCTGCCGCCATCGAGCGAACCGTACAGGATATCGCCTCCTGCCAGGCTGCCACTCAATGTGGCACTGATGGCCTGGCTGGCGGTATTGGTGATGAAGTCGCCGGCGACTCCGCTGTCGTTGGAGAAAGCCAGGCCGCTGAACGTCGTGCTGGGCGCCGTGGCGTCGTAGACATAGGCCTGGACTAGCACGGTGCCATCGTTTCCGGCAGTGTCGGACACCTTGACGCGCATATTGTTACTGGCGGTGAGCGTGACGCCTGTCAGCGACCAAGTGTTCGTGCCGACCGTCGTGGTGGCCGCGGTCCAGGTGGCGCCGTTGTTCATCGAGACGTACACCGTCTCGCCGGATTGCAGGTTGGCCGACAGCGTGCCACTGACCGTTTGCGACGCGACGTTGGTGTTGAAGTCGCTGCCGGAACTGCCGCTGTCGTTCGAGAAGCTGACGGTGCTGATCGTGGTGGCCGGCGCGACGGTATCCAGCGTATAGCTCTTGCTGTAGGTGCTGCTGTCGTTGCCGGCAGCGTCGGTCACCTTCAGCATCAGGGTATTGGTCCCGCTGCCGAGCGTGGCCCCGTTCCACGTCAGCGTGGTGCCGGAGACCTTGGCGGTGATATCGGCCCAGGTGCTGCCACCATCGAGCGAGCCCTTGAGCACATCGCCCGCGCTCAGCGTACTGCCGAGGGTGGCGCTGATGGTCTGGCTGGAGACGTTGGTGATGAAATCGGTGTTGCTGGCGCCGGTATCGGTTCCCAGCGCCGCGTTGCTGAAGGTGGTGGCCGGCGCCGTGGTGTCCAGGGTGTAGGTGTGCGTATAGGCCGTACTGGAGGTATTGGAATTGGAAACGCGGGCCTGAAAGGTATTGCTGCCGGACAGGGTGGTGGTGGTGCTCCAGCTGCTGGAGCCGACGGTGTAGCTGGTGGCATCGCTCCAGGTATTGCCGTTGTCAAAAGAGACCTGCACCTTTTCGACCGTGCCCAGCGCGCTGCTCAACGTACCGCTGATCGTCTGGCTGGCAACGTTGGTGATGAAGTCGCTGCTGCTGGTGCCGCTATCGGACGACAGCGAGGCGCTGTTGACCACGGCGGCCGGCGCTATCGTCTGGATGTTGATGAAATTAAAATTCTGGAAAAGGGTGAAATCATTTGCGGTCAGCACGATGCTGACTACGTTCCTGACCGTGCTGCCCAAACCTGAGAGGGTTTGCCAGCTGCCGTTTGCCATGCCCGGTGACACCGTGTTGGTATGGTTGCCGGCATCGGTGTATTGGATGCTTATTCCGCTGGCATTGGTGCCCACATCAAGGCCGCTCAGGTCAAACATATAACCAGACTGGGCCGAGATGGTCAGCTTGACGCCACTCCCGGTACTGGTATCGAATGCATACAATCCGTCTGGCCCGAAGGATGCATCCATGCCGACGCCGAAGCTCGGGTCGCCGGCAAAGGTAAAGGTAACGCCATTGACGCTCTTGGTGAACTGGTAGTTCGAATAATCGGCGTCGCTGTTGGTGATGGTGACCAGGGTCAGCAAGTCCTGGTAGTCACTGATGCGCAGCGCCTCGGTTTCAATCTTGCCCGCACGGACTTCAAGCCCCCAGTTGCCGCCTTTGCCGGCGGCGCCGGTCGCGTCGGTCGACGCCGCCACATCGGCGCCGGTCGCGCGTGCCAGGCCATCCAGCAGCGCAGTGCCTTTGCCACCGGCGGCGACATCGCAGGCATAGAACAGCAGGTCGCCGTCGCTGGACAGCGCCTTGCCCAGTTGCGCCAGTTCCCGCTGGGTCGCGGCCGACGACAGCGAGCTCTCGCTCAGGTGCATGGTGCCGAGATCGACCACACCTTGCGCGCCGTGCGACAGGATGTGAATCGCGTCGACATTGCTTTGGCTGGCAGCCCATTGCGCGATTTGCGCCAGGCCGTCCTTGCTGCCGTCGAATTCGACGATGCCGACGCCGGCGCGCAGGCCGGCTTCCAGGGTCTTGTAGTTGGCCAGCGAGGTATCGACGATCGCCACTTCCTTCTTGCCTTGGTCCTTGGCCGGCTCGGCCGCCCGCACCGTGACCGCGGGCGGGACCGGCGGTGCTTCGTGCGCCTGGGCGGCATGCGCAGCATCGGCGACAGCACCGTCGAACATGAAACGCTGCTCCAGCGGCAGCAGTTGGGAGCTGCGGCGCAGGGGGCGGCGGCGTCGATCGGCGGGGAAGGATGAATCGTTCATGTCAGGCTCCAGGGGATGCGCCGGTGGCGCGAGGTGCGGCAAATTTGGCCAAATGGTCGGCGACTTTCCGGTCCAGTCCGGGGCGCCATTCGGCGGGCATGAGGGCCAGGACACTGGCCAGCAGTTTTTCAGCCGGGGCCGGGTCGGCCAGGCTGGCCTTGGCTGCGCTGGCCCACAGGTAGGCCTTGGCCAGGTGTACTGCGCTGGGCGCGCCGGTGTCGGCTTGCGGTGGCAGATGGGCATACAGGACGGCGGTAGGCAGGTAGGCTGCGGCGTAGCCGGCGGCAGCCAGGGCTTCCATATTGCCCAGCGCCGCATTGCTGTCGACCGGGCCGCCATCACCCTGGGACTGCATGATGGCCAGCTGGTACCGTGCCTCGGGCAGGTTGTGTCCCGCAGCCAGTTGGTACCAGTGGCGCGCGCCGGCAAGATCGCGCGGCACGTCGGGATCGTTTTGCAGGTAATTGGCCAGCAACAGCATGGCCGGCGGCGAATTGGCCATCGCGGCCTGGCCGCACAGGTTCAGGCCGCGCACCACATCCCTGGCAACGTAACGACCACGGATGTAGAACTCGGCTGCCGAACACAGCGAGATCTTGTGGCCGCCATCGGCAGCGGCCAGGTATTCGGCCAGCGCGGCGCCCGCGTTTCCAGGTACGTCGGGTGTGCGCATCAGGCAGGTCGCACTGTAGTGCTGGGCGGTCGGAATCTTGCCCCTGGCAGCCTTGGCAAACCAGGCACAGGCGGCATCCTGGTCAACGGGGCGGCCCCAGCCAATTTGGTGAAACAGCCCGAGCATGAATTGAGCCAGTGGATTCTTGCCACTCTGGCGCAGGAATGCAGGATAGGCGTGCGCATAATCGCCTTTGTCCAGCAAAGCGTAGGCGGCATGCAGCGGCTCCGCATGGTCGGATGCCTTTTTTGCGCTCGCTGGCGCCGCAGACAGCGCGGCGGCGAGCAGGAGGGAAATGCGAATAGACTGCATATCGTTCCACTGGCCGCTCTCCCTGAAGAGCGGCCGCGTTGCTTTAGTTGCGGGAAGGGTAAACGCCCTGGGTGGAAATAAAGTAATTCATCACAAGGTAAGGCTGCATATTGCTGAACGGCGTGCTACCGCCGGCCGGGCCGGTGTTGCCGCTGCCCGGCGCGGTGCCGCTCAGCGTGGCGCTGGCCGATGCCGGCAGGGTGACGGGGATCGTGCTGGTGGAGCTCACCGCGATGCTGCCGCCGAAGGTGCCCGCCGCCATGTTGACGTCAGGCGCGGTAGTCGAGTAAATCTTGTTGCTTGGGGAGGCCGTAGTCGCCAGTGCAGCACCTCCGGGAGCCGAGGCTGTACCGTTGCCACTGAACGCTTTCAGCGTCAGGGCGCTGGTATTCGCCGTGAAGGTCGCACCGCTCAGCGCGGCGGTGGCGCCGGTGGCTTTGCTCAGGTCGAGCGTGACCGCGACGCCGTTCAGGCTGGCCGCGCCGGAGCTATGGACGTGGAGAGGCATTTGCGCCATCGTCAGGGTGGCGTTGGCAACGCCGCCAGCTTGGCCCACGGTATAGGGGATGCCATCGGCACCGGTGCCCGCGCCTACCACCACGCGGCCGCGCAGGTCGGGCAGGGCGAACGTGCTCTGCCCGTTGCCGCCATAGGTCGTGCCAAGCAGGGAGAACAAGGCGGAGTTTTGCGAGATGTTCAGCAGCTGACCGGCGGCCGGCAGAAAACCGCGGAAGTCATTGCTGCTCCAGGCCATGATGCAGACTGACGACAAATACGGTTCTGCCGAGCAGGCATAGGCGGCGCTGTTCCAGCCAGCGGCAGCAGCCAGGGTCGCAGTCAGGGTGAGACAACGGGTGATGCGGTGAGAGCGCGAATTCATTGGATCCCCTTTCTTTCCGTTGTGGTAAAAGATCACTTCGGCGTTGGCGGTGTCATCAGCACTTTGCCGCTCATGCCGGCGATCAGCTCGCCGTAGCGGCCTTCGATGACTGCTGTTAATTTGACCGACTGGCTGACCGGGTCGACTTTGGCAGCGATACGCTGCACCTTGGCCGGGTAGGTCTTGCCGGTTTCATCGATACTGACCTGGAAGGCGCTGCCGCTGTGCACCCAGTTGAGCCAGCGCGACGGCACAATGAATTCCAGTTCCAGCGCGCTGTCGTCGATGATCTCCATCAATGCCTGGCCGGGCTGCACATATTGCTGCTCACGCGCCTTTTGCTCGGCGATGCGCCCGGCAAATGGCGCGCTGACCTGGCACTTGCCCAGCAGCGCGCGGCTGGCCCCCACTTCGGCCTGGGCCTTCAGCATTTCCGCCTTCGACACGTCCAGTTCGACCTTGCCAACCGAATTCAGTTGAGCCAGCTTCTGGTTGCCCTTCCAGTTGGTGTCGGCCGCCATCAGCGCCGCCTCGGCCTTGGCCTGCTGCGCTTGCTGCAGCGTGCAGTCGAACTGCACCAGCAACTGGCCCTGCTTGAAAGATGCGCCTTCGGCCAGCGGCAGGCGATTGATCTTGGCGCCAATCTCGGCGGCAAGGGTCGTGTAGCGGCGCGGCATCAACTGGGCACGGATCTCACGGCTATCGAGCGCAGCGCCGACCGTTGGCGGCGTGGCGGCCTGGGTGCTCAACAGGGGTAGGGTGGCAGCTGCCAGCAGGCTGGCCAGAGTGGTGCGTCCAGCGCTCATTTACCGTCCTCAAGCGGCGGCAGCTGGCCCTGGTTCCAGCGTTGCAGCGACTGCCCGACGGCCGCGGTCAGCTGGTCCAGCGGCATGGTGGCGGCACCTGCGATGGCCGGCTCCATGCCCAGCGTCGCCTGCAGGCGCGAGGCAGCGGCCTGTGCGTTGGACAGCGCCTGGTAGCGGCGCAGCTGCGACAGGACAGTGCTGCTCTGCTGCGAAATGCGGTCCAGGGCCGACTGCTTCTGCACTTCGGCCTGGTTGGCGACGTGCTGAGCGATGCGATTGTCGACGCCCGCAATGGCGTCGGCGCGCTCGTACTGGCGGATCGTGTTGGCATATTGCAGGCGCGCGATATGCAGTTGGCTCAGCACGGCCATCTGGGTCGCCATGCGGCGCTGGTTGGCCAGCGCAACACCATCATCGGCCAGGCGCATCTGTGCCGGGGCCGATAGCAAGCCCAGGAGGTTGAAGGAAACCTGTGCGCCGGCTTCGTTCCAGTTGCGGTGGATCAGGTAGTCGTCATTGCTGTGCTTGACGCCATAGTTGAACGACAGGCCAGGGAAGATCTTCAGCAGCGCACGACGGGTTTCCTGCTGGGCGATGCGGGCGTTGTAGATGCCCTCGCGCAGGTCCGGGTTGCGCAATAATGCGTACTCTTCCAGACGATCGACCGGCTGCTGCAGCCAAGCAGCGTTGACTTCGCTGGCCGGCTCGACCACGGTGTAGTCAGCTGTCAGCGGCAAGTTTGCCAGGGTGGCCAACTCGACCTTGCCGGTCGATAGCTCCTGGTCGATCGTTTCCAGCAGGCGCAGGTTTTCCAGCAGCTGGCGTTGGTAACGCAGCGGTTCCAGCGGCGTACGGATGCGGTCGTCCTCAGCCTTGCGTGCATCCTTGAGCGCCGCTTCGGAATCGGCAATGGTCTGGCGCAGCTGCGGCAGCAGTTTTTGCGCCGCCACGACCCGCCAGTAGGCCGAGCGAACGTCCTGCACCAGGTTATTCAGGGCCTTGCGATGGCGCTCGGCGGCGATCAATACACGGTCGGCGTTCTGGCGGGCGGCGTAATAGCTTTGGCCGAAGTCGAGCAGGCTCCAGGAAATGCCAATTTCAGTATTCAGCGCTTGGCGTTCGGAAGAAATATACGGGTGGGCCAGCGACGGTTCACCGGTGACCGAATCGGTGCTGCGCGTGATCAGGTCGTTGCTGCGGTCGCGGTAGCCGGCCGAGGCTACCAGCCTGGGCAGCATATCGTATTTGCCTGCTTCAAAGCTGTCCTGAGCCACTGCCAGTTCCATGGCCCGGAAGCGGCGGTCAGCGTTGTATTTGATGGCGCGGGCGATGGCGTTGTCCAAGGTCAGCGGGCCGTTCAGCGGCTCGACGTCGCGGGCCAGGGCGGTTTTGTCCTCCTGCAGGGTGGCGCGCACTTCAGGCAACGTCAACTTGGCGCTATCGACGTTCAGCGTCGAGCAGCCTGAAAGGATTAGCAGGCTTGCGGCGCCAAGCGCGATTTTGTTTATTGGACGATATTTATTTTGAAGCTTGCAAGGGACGGAGCGCATTAATTTGATTTCTCAGGTTAATGGTGCCAGGTTATCGAGGAGGTAAGGGTTTGGCTTATTGGCGCATAGGATCATAAAATACATGGGATTTTAGACTTGCCTCTGGAAAAACAATATTCTGTTACGCTTCCGAACGAATGTGTAGGATTTCCGCAACCTTCAGGAAAAGGAGGCTGGGCTTGAACTTAGGCTTTCAATTCAACATGTGAGCATTGGAGAGAATTAAACGGGAAGGCGGGCGCATGCTTTTCTACTGTTATAAAAGTATTAATACGTCCTTGCGTTGATAACCAATTATCAGTCCATTTTGTCCGGCTCGTAATTCGCAAGTGTTGCGAAACTCCAAGCAATTCAAGGAGCGGCAACGAAATATTCCGCGAAGTAAATATTTGGAGAGAATTCCAGGCAGGGGACTCGGGCACACTTGCCGAGCTATAGGTCGTAGCGGCACAGCGGGCCGCCCGCTGGTTCACCACCCCGAGGAGAACCTCCATGCAGATTCCATTGTTGGGCAAGACCATCAAGCCGATTACCGGACGCAGCCTGAAGTTCGTCGAGGAAGACAAGTCGGCCGCACGCGCCATGGCGCAAGCGGCCATCAACGTGGAGTTGTTCACCATCCCCTTGTACATGAGCACCATGTACTCGATCCACGGCATGCACCAGATCAATTCCGACGGCACCACCTACTACAAGGGCCGCGAATGGCCGGGCATGTCGACCCGCGCCATGCCGGGCACGCCGAACGCCAAGGCATTCAACATCATCTTCAGTGTGTTCATCCAGGAGATGCTGCATTTGCAGATGGCTTCCAACATCGCCACGGCGCTGGACGTCAAGGCCTCCTTCACCAGCCTGTCGCTGCAGACGAAAGAGCATGGCTGGCATTGCTATGGACCCGACTGCAGTGTGATTCCCCACATCGTCGACCTGAAGAACACCAGTAACTACAGCCATGTGCGCGTCAACCTGGAAGCGCTGAACGAAAACCAGTGCAAGCTGTTCCTGGCCATCGAGCAGCCGGAAAAGGATGCGCGCAAGGAGCTGGAAGCCGATCCTGAGAACGCGAAGAGGTATTTCCCCGAGGTCCCGTTCGCGGGCTGGCAGGTGGACTACACTGAGCGCAACCTGCCGATGTTCGGCACCATCGGCTGGATGTACGAATGCTATGCCCAGTACCTGAGCATCGAATATGCGGATGGCGAGTCGCTGTTTACGAAAATGTTCCGCGCCGGCTCGGTGCAGCAGGACATGTTCAACTCCAAGGCCGATGGCCACCCGAAGAAAGAGTTCCCGCGCTTCGACACCTTGCTGACGACGGAAGACCAGGGCAGCGCCGCCACCGCCTTCGACAAGGTGATCGACATGATGAGTGCGATCTCCGACCAGGGGGAGGGCAATACCATCGAGATCCAGCGCTACCGCAAGCAACGCCTGTTGACTGCGGTGGATGGGAAATACCAGGAAGATCGCGCCGCGCTGGAAGCGGACTATCCATCCTACGACCAGGACGGCAAGCAGGCGCCGTCGCGCGATGCCGCGGCGCGCGGCGACAGCAAAAAGCAGGACCATTTCGAGCGCTTTCTGGAAGTGCGCGAAATCCTCAAGCAGGTCGTGACCTGGGAATCGTGGCATGCGGCATGGGACAAGGAGGGCAAGGGCTGGAGCGCCGCCGACCTGACCAACGCGCAGTACGATCCCGAAACGGCGCCCCACAACATCCCCACGCCGCAGCAGGTAGCCGATGCGCTCAATCGCCTGAAGGCGCAGGGTTCCGCCACCCGCAAGATGCTGAGCGAGGTGGCCGTGGGCGCCATCGCCGGCATCACCACGGTGCTCGACACATACTGGCAGGACCAGGGCGCCAGCTTCCCCTATCCATCGATGGTGGGATCGGGTGACCGCATGTCGATCTGCTGGGCCATCACGGGGCAGTCGGCGGACCTGCGCCACGGCCTGGACGCGCCCGGCAAGGATACCTTGTACCACGCCTGCCAGGGCCTGTCGCTGGCCAAGCCGGATACCGGCGCCAGCTGTGCGGCAATCGAGATCTACCATACCTGCCGCGGTTCCAACGGTTGCCATGCACAGGGCGGCTGCGGCTTCGCGCAGCGCGATACGGGAGGCGGAGGACTGTGCGGCGCCAAGGTGGCGCAGGCGCCTGCTGCAGGCAGCACCGGAAAAGTGACGCCATACAGCGCGCCGAGCGACAACAAGTGCGCCAGCTTCGGCGGCTGCGCGGTGCCGATTTCGGCCTCGCAGCTGTATCCGGAGACGGCGCCGCCTCCGGCCATGAAGCTGTACGACTTCGAGGGGCCGGACCACCAGGCGGTGCCGCTGGGGCAGACCATGGCGTTCACCAAGGGCGACTCGGTGTACGAGAAGGCATGGGAAGCCTACAAGGCGGTAATGGCCAAGCGCGGCGCCCCGGTGACGGCGCCCATGCCGGAGCCGACCGACCTGCGCGTGGCCCTGCCGCCATCCACCTGATGGCAGGCGAAGCGCCCGACAATGTGCGCCAGCGCCTGGGCCTGCCCAATCTTGGGCTCGGCCTGGGCCTGCGCACGCCGCATTTTCAGCACATCCTGGCGCATGGTCCCGGTGTCGACTGGTTCGAAATCATCAGCGAGAATTTCATCGGCCACCACGGCCATGCGCGTCATGTGCTGGAGACCGTGGCGTGCCAGGTGCCGCTGGTCATGCACGGAGTGTCGCTGTCGATCGGCAGCACGGCGCCGCTCAACTTCGCCTATCTGGACGGATTGAAGCGGCTGGCCGGCGACATCGGGCCGGCCTGGGTCTCGGACCACCTGTGCTGGACCGGCGTGGCGTCGCACAACGCGCACGACCTGCTGCCGCTGCCGTTGACGGACGCCTGCCTGGCCCACGTGACAGCGCGCGTGCGCCAGGTGCAGGACTACCTGGAGCGCCCGCTGGTCCTGGAGAATCCCAGCAGCTATGCGGAGTTCCGCGTCTCGCAGATGCCGGAATGGGAGTTCCTCGGACGGCTGGCGGAAGCCACCGGCTGTGGCTTGCTGCTCGACGTGAACAATGTGTACGTTTCGGCCTTCAACCATGGCTTTGACGCGGCGGAATACATCCGGCGCCTGCCGCACGAGCGCATCGTCCAGATCCACCTGGCCGGGCCGGCGGACTGCGGCGCCTACCTGGTCGACACGCACGATGCGCCGGTGCCCGGGCCGGTATGGCAGCTGTACGCGCTGGCCCAGCGCTTGACAGGCGGGGTGTCGACCCTGCTGGAATGGGACGCGAAGATTCCCTCCTACCCGGAATTGCTGGACGAACTGGGTAAGGCGCGCCAGGTCCTCAACGGCGGGATGCCGCAGAGCGTTGCCGCGGCGCGCCGCGAAGACGCCGTTTCGACGCCGCTCGATTTCTGCCTGGGGCAGGGGGATGGCGTCGATGTCTCTGCCTGATTTGCAAGCCTGGTTCCTGACGGTGATGACATCGCCGGGTGGCGTCGAGCAGGGGCAGGCGCTGGCGTTGCAACGCCATGGCTGGCGCCTGGACGACGTGATCGCCCACGGCCATGGGGCAGCGCCTGCCGCGCGCATGCGCATCTACGCCGACGGCTATGTGCTGCGACTGCTGGACTGCCTGCGCGCCGACTACCCACTGCTGCACAAGCTGTTGGGCGAGGACTTGTTTTCCTTCTTTGCGAGAGGCTACATCTGGCGCCATCCTCCATCCACCACATCGCTGTATGACCTGGGCGCGGGTTTTGCCGGCTTCCTGGCCGCGAGCCAGGCGGGACAGGGCGCCGATGGGGCACTGCGGTTGCCGGTCGCGCTGGCGCAGTTGGAGCGCGCCTGCACCGAGGCTGGCCGAGCGCCCGGGCTGGAGGCTGCCGGCCGAGCCGCCGGGCAAGCCGTCTCGCCGCTGGATTGGTTGATGGGGTGCGATCCCTTGCTGCGCACGCCGGCCTGCCTGCGCCTGCTGGACCTGGACGTGCCGGCGCTTGACTATGCGCGCGCCCTGCGTGCCGCCGCCGACGTACCGCCCGCGCCGGCACGCGCACGTTCGCTGCTCGCCGTGACGCGCATGGCATTCCGCGTCGGCATGAAGGAACTGCAGGAGTGGCAATACCATTTCCTGGCCCGGCTGGTGGCCGCCGGTCCCGAGGGCATGCTAGCCAGCCAGTGTTTGCCACTGGCGGCGCGGCACGCCGATTTGTCCGAGCACGACATGCGGGCCAACCTGCTGGCCTGGCTGCCCGGTGCCTTGGCGGCGGGCCTGATTCATAGTCTCCCCTGCAGGCAATGAGCCGGACAAGGGGCGCGCGGCAGGTGGATGCGATCCATTTGCCGCGGCTTCACAGGATTAGCGTCGGCGTCGCGTGAATCCGGCGGCAGCAAATCCCGCCAGCATCAGCGACAACGTCCCTGGCAAGCCTACGGCCCGGGTGGAAGCTTCGACATCGATGTTGTCGATCTGGGTGAATGCGCCGGAGCTGATGCGCAGTTCCATGATGCCGGTCAAGGCCGTGGCCCAGATGCCTGCGTCCTGGATGACGCCAACCAGTTTCCCATCGGCGGAGACGGAGCTCCAGTCTGCGAAGTAGTCAAAGCCACTCAGGTTGAACAAGCCGCCACCGATGCGGGTCAGCGTGACGAACGTGTCGGAGCCGTTGTCAAGGCCGTCATGCCAGTTGTAGGTCTGCGGTTCGAAAGTACCGCTGCCAACATTGGCCGCACCTGGTGCTGCATTAGGGGCGTGCAGGGTTAGCTGGAAACCCGACTCCTCGTACTTCAGGTTCGGTCCATCGTAGCGCATGGTGTCCGCCAGCGGAAAGCCGTCGCCATACATCATCTCGGTAAGCTTGCTGAACTCCAGGACGGTCGCGCTAGCGCTGCTTGCTGCCATGCTGAAGCACAAGGCGGCCAGGATAGTATTGAGTTTCACGGTTTCTCCCTTTTTCAATAGCTGAACACGACGCCACGGCCTGCGGCGCTGGCAAACACGCGTCCCGGCACGGACTGGTCGGCTGCGAGGTTGCCGAGGCCCGCGTATTGGTGCTTGTCGTCGTTGATACGGCGCCAGGTCACGCCGCCATCGTCGGAACGATGCACGCCCCATACGTTGCTGATGGTGCCAACGATGTAGATGGTCGAGGAATAAGTGGCGCCGGCGGTCGCTTTGCCCAGCGCGATCGAAGTTGCACCGTATACTTCCGGGTACATCCACGCCGGCTGGCTGCCCCAGTCGGGCGCCGTGGCCTGCAGCCTGGTCCAGGTCACGCCCGAATCGGTCGAGTGGAGGAGGCTGAAGCCATCAGCCACCCAGATGTCGCCCTCTGCATTCGGGTTGACGGCGACCGACGAGTGGGAGAAATCTGCAACCCGCGCACCGGCAGCAGTGAAGGCGGTGCTCTCGGTGAAGGTGTGGCCGCCGTCGATCGAGTACCAGAAGTGCGCAGTATCGGACCACTGGTTCCACCATGCGCCGCCCGAGTTGAAGGCGTACACCTTGAGTGGATTCTTGCGGTCGGCAACGATGCGGTAGCCGCGGTTGATACCCACCGCACTGAGGGCTGGCAGGTTGGTATAGGCCCAGCTGGCGCCGTTATTGGTGGTGTAGGCGGGCCGCGAGTTGGCAGGCGCCCAGACAATGTTCCCTGGCATGGTCACGGCGATGTTCGATTCGCCACCCTGGTCGGCCAGGGCATCCGGGTGGTTGGCGGCAAATGCCGTCCAGGTCACGCCGGAGTCGGTGGAGTATGCGCCGGCGACGTTCGGCGTGTTCCACACCGGCGTGCCGATCGCAGCGATGTAAGCGGGGGCAGACCACGCCATGTCGGCGCTGTTGCCATTGCCGAACCATCCGCGGGGGCCGCGCGTTGGCGTTTTCAGGAGTTCGGTCTGGACGTGCATGCCGATATCGCCCGAACTTCTCAGCAGGGTGTAGCTGGCCCCCTTTGGTGGCGTCATCAGGGCAAGCGTGGCGGTTTCTTCGAGGCCGGTGACCGCGAGATTCCAGCTGGGCGAGGCTGCTGAAGCGTTCCTGGTTTCCCAGACCCCGCCGCCGAATACGTGCAGGATGCGGTCTGGGTTGTGCGGGTCGATTTCGACATCGTCCACCCAGCCGGAAAAGTCGACGTCAGCCGGGGTATGGGGCGTCATCGAAGCGATTTCACGCCAGGTCAGGCCCGCGTCGTCCGAGAGCTGGACGATAGGCTGGCCCTGCCAGTTGCCCCAGGAATTCGTGACGCCGAGCGCAATCCGGGTGGCCGGTCCCGAGCCGGAGACTGACAGGCCGCCCATGCCGAAGTTGACCCACTGTTGCGTATCGTAGCTTTTCAACAGGGTCCAGTTGCTGCCGTCGAACTTGTAAAGCTTTGCCGGACCGCCAGCGCCTGGGCCCATATCGCGGGTGAACGCGACATAGATCATGCCGTCTTTGGCACGGGCCATGTGCGGGATGTGGTATCCGGTCACCGGGGTGGGTACACCCGCCCAGCTTGCGCCGCCGTCGTTCGACTTGTACAGGTTGAAGGGCAGGCCTGCCGCAGTTGCATAATCGGGGCCGACGGCAGCGTAAAGCCCCTGCGTGGCGGTGCCTGCGCCGGTGCTCGAGGTGTCGAACAACACTGCTTCGATGCCGGCCGAGGTGCGTCCGGGCAGCGAGGGGATCTGCTCGGCGGGATACTGGAACGACGACAGCGCGCTGACTTGCGCCCAGGTCTGGCCATAGTCCGCGCTCTTCCAGAGACCGGCAGTGCGCGAACCGTAATACAGGACGGCGGACTGGTTAGGATCGACCATCAGGCGTTCGCCGATGGCGCGGCCAGGGTCGTTGGATCCGACGCGGAAGGGGAGATCGACGTGGGTCCAGTTATCGCCGCGATCCGTTGAAATATACAGGCGGCCATTGGTACCGGCCCAGTCATACATTCCCGTGACCAGGTACACGCGCTTGTCGTCGTTGGCGTCCAGCGCGATGCTTTCCGCACCGTTGAAAAATTCTTCCCTGATCCCGAAGCCGTCGGTGATCGGGGTCCAGGCTGAGGTCGCCGCATCCCAGCGGTAGCTGCCGCCCATGTCAGTACGCGCGTACAGCACGTTGGGGCTGGTGGGGTGAAAGACCAGCCCGGGTACATAGCCGCTGCCGCCGTACTTCACGTTCATCCAGCGCGTGCCTGTTGCCGTGGTAGTGCTGGTGCTGGCGCTGGTGCTGGCGGTGACAGTGGCGGCGAAAGCAGGCGACTGGGTAGACGGACTGCTGCCGCCTCCACAGGCCGCCACCAGGCCGGCCATGAGGCAGGCGAGGGCGAGAGTTTGCTTCTTCATCCTTTGGCTCCACGAGAATTTATTGAACTGCGATAGTTGGATTGACAGACCGTTCGGCCGGTCCAGCCCAGCCTACGCGGAAGCCGGGACCGGGTGTCGCATTCGGGCTTGCAAATCCTTGAATGTGCAGAAAGTTGAAGAGATTTACACGCTATTGGAAGGTGACGCGGAAGCTGGCTGCCATTGTGTCCAGCCGGCCGGCAGGCAGGCGGATTGTCAAGGCCTCGTCAGACAGTTCCCAGGACAGCGGGGCTGGACTGCCCAACAGGGTGACAGTCTTTATTGGCCGCGGCTCCAACCCGGCCTTCCGGCCCAGCGATTGGACGCGCACCTCGGTTCCGGGCGTGCCAAGGGTGATGGCGTATAGAGCTCCATCCTTGGCGGTAAAGCGGATATCCTGCGGTGTATAGGCGGCGTTCTCATTGAAATGGCCGGACGACGCCTTGGTCGGCCCTTCGCCAAAGACTTTCCAGGGGCGGGTCCCATAGATCGCATCGCCATTGACCGCCATCCACTCTGCCATCTCCTTCAGGAAACGCATCGGCTCGGGCGGCAAGCTGCCGTCCGGGTACTGCACCACGTTCAGCAGCAGGTTGCCGTTCTTGCTGACGATATCGGCCAGCATATGCACCACCTCGCTGGTGCTCTTGTATTTATAGCCTTCGCTGTAGAACCAGTCGCCGATCGAGGTGTCGGTCTGCCAGGGACGGGGATTGATGCCGTCCATGACGCCGCGCTCCACGTCCTGCACGCCGGCTTCGCGGATGAATTCGCCCGAGCCGATATCCTTGTGGTTGTACACCGCTTCCAGCTTGCCGCCGTGCTTGGCGGCGTTGGCATTGTAGAAGTTGGCCACCAGGGTGCGGCCCACTTTATCGAAGGGAATGCCGCCATCGGAATAGAGCAGGTCGGGCTGGTAGCGCGTCACCAGGTCGGTGATGCGGTTGAACCACTCCTGCTGGAAGCGGGCATCGGTGGTGTACCAGGTGCTTGAATTGCGGTAGGGCTGGTCGGTCGGGCGGTGATAGAGCGATGTGTATTTTGGATCGGCGCCGTCATATGGCACACCCAGCATGGGCCAGGCCTGGTCGTAGCCATGGCTTGGTGCGAACCAGCTGTAGCTTGCGCCCAGGTGTTCCGATACGCCAAAGCGCAGGCCAGCCTTCAACGCGGCTTTCTTCCAGTCGCCGACGATGTCGCGCTTCGGCCCCATCTTGACTGCGTTCCATTCATGAAAGCGCGAGTCCCACAAATCGAAGTTGTCGTGATGGACGCCCATGCTGACGAAATAGCGCGCACCTGCCTTCTTGTACAGGGCCATCAAGGCATCGGGATCGAATTTCTCCGCTTTCCAGAGGGGGATGATGTCCTTGTAGCCGGACTTGGACGGATGCCCATAGTGTTCAAGATGGTGTTTGTACTGATCGGTCCCGTAGATGTACATATTGCGCGCATACCAGTCGCCCGCGCGCGGCACGGATTGTGGCCCCCAGTGCGACCAAATGCCGAACTTCGCGTCGCGGAACCAGTCGGGAGCCTGGTAAGTTTTGAACGTTGCTGCGTCCGCGCGGAATGGCCCCGGAACGCTGGTTAACTGTAGGGTGGAATCCTCGGCGTGGACAGCCGAGAGTGGGATGCACGAGGTGAGCAGTGGCACGGCAAAGGCCAGCAATGTGGCGCGGCGATTCGGCATTCGGTCTCCGGATGTTAAGAACTTGTAGGGATGGAGACAGGTTAGAGGCAAACGGTTGCATGGACAAGCGATACCAGGGCACTGGAGTTCAGAGTACGAAATTTCGTTGGCCAGCTTGGTAACTTTCGCAATCGCCTCGCCTCTGGCACCGCTCGCACAATGGATTGATCCATCCCGCGGCCACGCTCGGCAATGTGCCCCCGTTTTTCCAGTTGTTGAATTTCATTGAATGCGTTGACCATTTTCGCAATTGCAGTGCGATGCGGATGCTCGCAGAATGCGAGGCTAAAAATTCCGAATGCACCCCGCACAGTCATGAAATTCAATTCAATCGCTGCCGCGTGCACGCTGGCGCTAGCCTCCTTCTCCAATGCCGATGTTTGGGCGCAATCTGCGGAAGGCCATCCCGGATGGCCTGGCGCCGGACAGCTATTTGTCGGCACCAACTACCAACCCTTCGACCGTAGGGACCGCGATCAGATTGAGCGCGACATCCAGCGCATGAAGCAGGCTGGGATGAAAGTGGTGCGCATGGGCGACCTGGCCTGGGATGCCTTCGAGCCAGCCGAGGGGAAATTCGACTTCAGGCTGTTCGACTGGATCATGGACCGGATGCAGGCCGCCGGCCTGAAGGTCATCATGGATATCCCGGGACAGCCGGCGCCGGTATGGCTGCACAAGAAGTATCCCGGCGTCGGCATCGTCACCGAGCGCGGTGCGTGGCTCGATCCGGTCGAGCGTTACATGGACGATACCAGCGACCCCGACTACCGGCGCCTGCTGTTACGCCTGGCCGACACCATGACCAGGCGCTATGCGAAGCACCCGGCGCTGTTCGCCATCGGCTACAACAACGAAAGCGGCAATGGCATGGTGTCGTACTCCGAGGCTGACCGCAAGCGCTTCATCCGCTGGCTCAAACGCAAGTACGGTAGCCTGGCCGCCTTGAACAAGGCCTGGGCTGCGCAGCGCTGGTCGCGCCACCTCAGTAACTGGGATGAGGTGCGCCTGCCGTATATCGAAGGCGCTGGTCCCTACGAGCGCTACCTCGACATGCGTCGTTTCTGGTCCGACCAGACTGTTGAAGTGCTGGAGCTGCTCGAAGCGGTACGCAAGAAAAATGTGCCGGACAAGCCCGCCATCTCCAACCTATGGGACAGCGCAGGGCGCAAGGGCTTCGACTATTTGGCCACGTACCGCAATTATGTGAGCTACGGCGCGATGGGCTTCTACCCTGGCGATCCGCTGGGCGCCGGCTTCGAAGCGACGATGATGCGTGCCGGCATGAAGGCTCCGATCTGGTTCAACGAATTCACTGCTGGCGGCCCGGGATATTATGGCACCCCGGGGCGCTCCCGGATGTGGGCGCACTTTGGCCTGCTGATGGGCGCGCAGGCGGTGATGCCATGGACGTGGCACAGCCACCACGGCGGCGAGGAGCAGGCTTTGTTCGGCCTGGTCGACCACGATGACCGGCCCTCATGGAAGCTCGATGAGTTTGCTACCATCGCGAAGGAGTTCAGCCAATTGGAAAAGCTGGGCTTCCCCCGCCTCCAGCAATCCGAGGTCGCGATCGCCTACGCGTTTGACAATATGATCGCCACCAACTTGCCGAAGGAGGGCATGAACAACACGGTGCGCCCTTACCTCAACCCGGGTTACATGAAGCAGGCACATAACGCTTACGAGCCGCTGTTCAAGGACAATATCGACGTGGCCATCATTCACATCGGCCACGAGGACCTGAGACGCTACAAGCTGGTGATCGTGCCCGGCCTGTATCTGCTCGACGCGGCATCGACCGCCAGGTTGCGCGAGTTCGTCGCCGCCGGCGGCACTGTCATCATGACCGCGCAGTCGGCCAAGGTGAATGACAACAATCAGTGGCACGACACTCCGCTGCCCGGCGGCCTGTCCGACGTGTTTGGCCTGCGTACCAACGCGTTCTACAACGCAGGCACATTGCAGACCACGGTTGCTGGTGCAGAAATCAAGGCCGAACTGGGGACCTACGAGGTGCTGGAACCTTCCACGGCCGAAGTGCTGGCACGTTTTGACAATGTTGACGGCAAGACGCCCGCCATCACGCTCAACCGCTACGGCCAGGGACGCGCCATCTACGTCGCCACGGCTGCGCATCCGCAGCTCATGCGCCCGTTGTACCGCCAGCTTTACGCGAGCCTGGGCATTGCACCGGGGCCGCAGACGCCCGATGGGGTTTACGCGCGCGTTGTGGCTGGCCGTACGCTCTACGTCAACACTACGGGCGAGACCAAGGACGTGGTGCTTGGTGGCGCCATGAACGGTGTGCTCACCGGAAATCGCTGGCCAGGCGTGCTGCGCCTTGGCCCCTTGGGCGTCGACCTCCTCGAGAAGTGACCTGAAGCGCGCTCTGTTCTCGCAGTTGCACCCAGGTCATCCACCAAGCCAAGCCCCTGACTCCCCAGGGGCTTTTTTTGTTTCTGCCGGCCGAACGAAAGCGGCCTGAGGGCACCGGCCAATCAAGATCATTCGTGCGCGATCACCATGCGCGCCCGAAACGCCAACTGCCGCGCGGGCGCCCGGTGGAAATGTTCTTGAAATCGCTGTCGGATGAATGAAATTCGGTTTTCATCCTGCATTTATTGATAAGTGGATCATTCAGTAATTCGTTTGATTTTTATCAAATCCGAGGCTTGGACATCGGATATTGTCTAGACAAATTTGATCCAGATCAATTACCCGCTCAGAGCTACGAGTGCTGAGGGAACTGGGCACCGCAATGTCATAGTTGCAAGTAAGTAAGACCCCGCGGCAATCGCTGCCAGCGGCATTTTTCTAATGCCGGAACGGGGGCGCCGTTACGCTTTGGTGAATTTGCAGTCAGTGAGCAGTACTCGCTTTGCCCCGCAAGACGGACCCCTGGTCCGAGCAACCGAAAAGCTTTACCTAAAGTCAACCATTCTTGATTCACGCCAGCGGCGGGCGGGTTCGTGCGCGCCTCTCCCACTGTCGGAATGCGGCGTGGCCAGTTTGGTTAACGGTCTTGACTAGCTAAAAGGATTTCTAAATGACAAACTATTCCGACATTTGCATTGTTGGCGCCGGTATTGGTGGATTGACCTGCGCGACCCGTTTGATCAACGCCGGCCTTGGCCAGCAGATGCGCATCCGGGTGTTCGACCTGAATGGCTTCGTGGGTGGCCGCATCCAGTCGCGCAAAATCGACGAGGAGGTCGCCGAACTCGGCGCTGCCCGCTATTCGCCGCAACTCCATCCGCATTTCCAGGAGCTCATGCAGGACAGCGGGCTGGCGCACGCGGTCTACCCGTTCACGGAAGTGGCGTCCCAGGAGCGCGAGCAGCAAGAGTTGAAGGAGACCCTGCTGAGCTTGCAGCCCATGGTGAAAGAGCATCCGCAGGAATCCTTCCTTGAATTCGTCAGCCATTATCTGGGCGCTGCCGAAGCGCTCCGGATCCTCAAGGCCACCGGCTACGATGCGCTGCAACTGCCGATCGTCACGGCTGCCATGGCGTATGACATCATCAAGAAGCATCCGGAAACGCAAAACTGCACCGAAAACGCCGGCAACGAATGGCGCTATGCCCCGGATGGCTATGGAGAGCTGCTGCGCCAGTTGCAGCGCCAGGCCCAGGCCGCTGGTGTGGAGTTTCGCCTCGAACACCGCTTGCTGTCGCTGGAAAAGTCCGGCGCCGATCATCTGCTGGCTTTCAGCCATCATGGCGAGATCGAGATGCAGCGTGCGCGCCATGTGATCCTGGCCATGCCGCCCTCCGCCATGGCGGGCCTGAACCTGGACTTCCCGGCCGCCTGGAGCACGTTCAAGTACGATTCCCTGCCTTTGTTCAAGGGCTTCCTGACGTTCGAGAAACGCTGGTTCGAGTGCCTGGGGCTGGGCGACAAGATGCTGATGGCGAATAATCCCCTGCGCAAGATCTACTTCAAGAGCGATAAATACCTGCTGTTCTATACCGACAGCCAAAGCGCCCTCTATTGGCAGGACAGCGTGGAGCAGGGCGAAGAAATTTACCTGGAGCGCGTGCGGCGGCATCTGGAGGAGGCCCTGCCGCTCAAGGGCAGGGCGCTGCCGCCGATCCAATCGCACTTCTACAAGCATTGGCCGCATGGCGTCGAGTTCTACCTGGAACCTGAAGCCAAGCATCCGGCCGCCCTCGTGCATCCGAGCGGCATCATCGCCTGCTCGGACGCGTATACCTCGCACTGCGGCTGGATGGAGGGCAGCCTGATCAGCGCGCACCAGGCCTGCCAGCTCTTGCAGGAGCGCTGCAATTGGCTGCCCGAAGAGGCAAGTGGTGACGATACGCTCGACACCCCGGTTGCGGAGAGCGCATGAGCATTCTGGATTTCCCCCGTTTGCATTTCCGCGGCTTTGCCCGCGCCAACGTGCCCACGGCAAACCGCAACACGCACGGGCATATCGATATGGCCACCAACGTGGTATCGATGGCGGGCCAGCCCTTCGACCTGAGCCGGGCGCCGTCGGAATTTCATGCGCACCTGAAGCAGCTGCAGCCGCGCTTCGATGCCGCCGGCAAGCCCGATCCGGAGGGTATCTTCAGCCAGGCCGCCGGCTACAATTCCTGCGGCAATAATCACTTTTCCTGGGAAAACACCCGGATCACCGGCGTCCAGCTCGGGGAGGGCGGCGTCGATACCGGCGATGCCCTGGTCGGCGCCAGGCTGGCCCTGTGGGGCCATTACAATGATTATCTGCGCACCACGTTCAACCGCGCACGTTGGGTGGACAACAATCCGGCCCAGCCCGATACCACGCTGATTTACGCCGGGCAGTTCACGCTGAGCGGCGAGCAGGCCGGGCCCAACACCCCCAGCCTGTTCAGTGCCGAGATCGAGCAGGCGCACTCGGTGCGCTGGCTGGGAAGAGGCCACATTACCGAGCGCAGCGGCCATTTTCTGGACGAGGAATTCGGCCGTGCGCGGCTGTTCCAGTTTTCCCTTGCCAAGCAGGGGCCGCATTTCCTGTTCAACCCCGAGGTGCCGCTACCGGCCAGCCTGTGCGCCTTGCAGGAAGCCTTGGCCGAGGAGGACGTGCTGGGATTGACGGTCCAGTATGCCCTGTTCAATATGTCGACGCCGCTGAAACCCGATTCGCCGGTGTTCTACGACCTGGCCGGCACCATTGGGCTGTGGCGCCGTGATGAACTGGCCACCTATCCGGCGGGCCGCCTGCTGCTGCCGCGCCAGGGCAGCCTGGGGCCGGTGCTGGTGAAACTGGACGCGGACCGGGTGTCGCTGAACATGCCGACCGCGATTCCGTTTACCACCCGCGCGGCCAGCGCCGTTTCAGAGCAGCACCCGACGCATGCGCTGGGCGGCCAGCAGGCGCTGGGCGACCTGCGGCTGGAGGATGGCGCGGGCAGGCTGCTTGCCCGCATCCCGGAGGCGCTGTATCTCGATTACTGGCGCCATCATGGGGTGGTCGACGTGCCGCTGCTGCACGCTGGCGTGGCCGAAGGTGGGCTGCGCCTGGGCAGCGCGCTGGGGCAATGGGAGGAAGCGGACTGGGTGCTGCAGTCCGACAGCAATCAGCTGTACCTGGAGGCGCCCAACCGCGCGAAAGGACTGGACTATCCGCAGACGATCACGCTGCAAAGCCGTTTCCGCGGCGTCCTGGCGGACCATCCGGCCCTGGCGCCACGGGCCGAAGACGGTGCGATGCTGGCCCTTGATCTGCAAGCTTCGGCGCGCGGCTGTGGCTATGCCGAGCTGCGCGTCACGGGGCGCGTTCCCGGCGTCACCCGCATCGTGCTTGGCGATGGCCTGGAACGCCAGCACATTGGCGTACGCGTGCTGCCGGACGATTGGCATCTGGACGAAGTCCCGGCTGGACAGGTCGACTACGCCTTCCTCTACCGGCATGTGATGAGCTATTACGAGCTGATCTATCCCTTCATGGCGGACAAGGTGTTCAGCCTGGCGGACCAGTGCAAATGCGAAACCTATGCGCGCCTGATGTGGCAGATGTGCGATCCGCAAAACCGCGACAAGAGCTATTACATGCCGAGCACGCGCGAACTGTCGCTGCCGAAAGCACGCCTTTTCCTGAAATACCTGACCCAGGTTGAAGCGGGCGCGAAAAGCGGTCAAGCGGCACCGCCCGGGCCCGCGCCGGCCATCGGCAGCAAGGCCGAGCTGGTCGAGGAGCTGAAGAAGGCCATCGACCTCGAGTTGTCGCTCATGCTGCAGTACCTGTATGCCGCCTATTCCATCCCCAACTATGAGCAAGGCGTGCAGCTGGTCGCGGAAGGCCGCTGGCAGGCCGGCGAGCTGGAGCTGGCTTGCGGCGGGGCGGACCGGCGCCGCAACAGCGGCGCGCGCGGCACCCTGCTGGAAATCGCCCACGAGGAAATGATTCACTACCTGGTGGTCAATAACGTGCTGATGGCGCTCGGCGAGCCGTTCTACGCCGGCCGTCCGCTACTGGGCGAGCAGGCGCGCCAGCGCTTTGGCCTGGACACGGAGTTTGCGTTCGAGCCCTTTTCCGAGCATGTGCTGGCCCGCTTCGTGCGCTTCGAGTGGCCCGATTACCTGCCGACCCCGGGCAAATCGGTGGCCACCTTCTACGCGGCGATCCGGCGCGCCCTCGCCGACCTGCCGCAGCTGTTCGCGGCCGGCAGCGGCAAGAGCGGCGGCGAACACCACTTGTTCCTGAAGGAGCTGACCAACCGCGCCTATCCCGCCTATCAGCTCGAGGTGAGCGACCGCGACAGCGCGCTGTTCGCGATCGACTTCGTCACAGGACAGGGGGAGGGCGTGGCGCTCGATTCGCCGCATTTCGAGAGCTCGCACTTCAACCGGCTGCGCGCCCTGGCCGGCCGGTTTGCGGCGCGCGACAAGCCCTTCGAACCGGCCTTGCCGGCGCTGAAAAATCCGCTGCCCGATGCGGGCGCGGAGGGCTGCCGGGTAAGCGATGGCAAAGCGCTTGCCCTGATGCGGCTGTACCAGGGCGGCTACGAATTGACCTTCCTGTTGATGGCCCACCATTTCGCGCAAAAGCCCGCAGGCAGCCTGCGCCGCTCACGCCTGATGAACGCCTCGATCGACATCATGACCGGCGTGCTGCGGCCCCTGTCGGCGGCCCTGATGAATATGCCGTCCGGCCTGCCGGGGCGCAACGCCGGCCCGCCGCTGCCGGTGCCGCCCGCCGCCTCGGTCAGCGCGGACTACAGCGAGGGTTGCGCTCAGCTGGCGCAGAAATGCCTGGCGCTGGCCCGCTATGCGCGCAGCCTGGATGCTGGCGTGGTCGGCCTGGCGCCGATCGAGATGTTGGAGTTTTTTAATCAGCAATTGACCGACTTATCCCGGGGAACGATGTCTAGAGAGGCTTGATATGCATAAAATTATCATCGTCGGCGGCGGCCTGGCAGGCAGCCTGGCCGCCATCTATCTGGCGCAGCGCGGACACGATGTCCATGTGGTCGAAAAGCGCGCCGATCCGCTGCAGGAACCGCCGGCCAATGCCGATCCCGTCAGCACACGCGCCATCGGCGTCAGCATGACCGTGCGCGGCATCAAGGCAGTGCTGGGGGCCGGCATCAGCATGCAGGAGCTGGGCCAGTGCGGCGAACCCGTGGCCGGCATGGCGTTTTCCATCCGCGGCCAATACAAGGTGCGCGAGCTGCACCCGCTGGAGGGCGTGTTGCCGCTGTCGCTGAACCGCAATGCCTTCCAGCGCCTGCTCAACCAGTACGCGGCCCGGCACCAGGTGAAATACTCGTTCGAGCATAAATGCCTGGATGTCGACCTGGAGCGCAAGATCGTGCTGGTCCAGGGGCCGGACGGCGTCGTGCAGCAGCTGCATGGCGACCTGGTCATCGGTGCCGACGGCGCGCACTCGGCGGTGCGGCGCGCCATGCAGAGCAGCATGCGGCGTTTCGAATTCAAGCAGAGTTTTTTCCGCCATGGCTACAAGACGATGGTGCTGCCGAATGCCGAAGCGCTCGGCTTCCGCAAGGATCTGCTGTACTTTTTCGGCATGGACTCCCGGGGCGAATTTGCCGGCCGGGCCGCCGTCATCCCGGACGGCAGCATCAGTTTCGCGATCTGCCTGCCATATACCGGCTATACCGGCGCGCCCAGCCTGCACACGCAAGACCGCGACGTCATGCGCGGCTTTTTCGGCCGCTACTTCGGCAACCTGCCGCCGGCCAGCCGTGAGGAACTGGTGGAGCAGTTCCTCGCGCTGCCCAGCAATGACCTCATCAACGTCCGCTCCAGCACCTTCCACTTCAAGGGCAATGTGCTGTTGATCGGCGACTCGGCCCACGCCACCGCGCCCTTCCTCGGGCAGGGCATGAATATGGCGCTGGAAGATGTGCAGGTCTTCGTCGGCTTGCTCGAAAAGCATGGCAATGCCCTGGAGCTGGCCTTGCCCGAGTTCACCCGCCAGCGCAAGGTGCAGGCCGACGCCATGCAGGAGATGGCGATCGCCAACTACGAGGTGCTGAGCAATCCGAACTTTCTTTTCTTCCTGCAGGCGCGCTACACCCGCTATATGCACCAGAAATTCCCGCGGGTCTATCCACCTGACATGGCCGAGAAACTGTATTTCACATCGGTTCCTTACGCCGAACTGCAGCAAATCCAGAAGAAGCAAAACGTGTGGTACAAACTTGGAAGGGTAAATTAATGAAGATTCTCGTTATCGGCGCCGGCCCGGCAGGATTGATCTTTGCCAGCCAAATGAAACAAGCCCAGCCAGGTTGGGACATCCGTGTCGTGGAAAGGAACACCCAGGAAGAAGTGCTGGGCTGGGGCGTGGTGTTGCCGGGACGGCCGCCGCGCCATCCTGCCAATCCCTTGTCCTACCTGGAGCAGCCGGAGCGGCTCAATCCGCAGTACCTGGAAGAATTCAAGCTGGTGCACCACGACCAGCCCAATCTGATGAGCACTGGCGTCACCCTGTGCGGCGTGGAGCGGCGCGCGCTGGTGCAGGCGCTGCGCGCCAAATGCGTGGCGGCCGGCATCGCCATCAGCTACGAAACGGCGCCGGCCAGCCAGGCGCAGCTCGAAGCCGAGTACGACCTGGTGGTGGTCGCCAATGGCGTCAATCACAAAACGCTGGAGCTGCCGCCGTCGCTGGCGCCGCAGATCGACTTCGGGCGCAATAAATACATTTGGTACGGCACCACCCAGCTGTTCGACCAGATGAACCTGGTGTTCCGCGGCAATGCGCAAGGCATGTTCATCGGCCATGCCTACCGGTATTCGGACACGATGAGCACGTTCGTGGTCGAATGCGATGAACAGGCGTACGCCCGGGCCGAGCTGGAAATGCGCTCCGAGCGCGATGCCGCCGCCTATGTCGCCAAGGTGTTCGAGGCCGAACTGGGCGGCCACGCCCTGGTCAGCCAGCCCGGCCAGGGCTGGCGCAATTTCATGACCCTCAGCCACGACCGCGCCTGCGAGGGCAAGTTTGTCCTGATCGGCGATGCGCTGCAATCGGGCCACTTCTCGATCGGCCACGGCACGACCATGGCGGTGGTGCTGGCCCTGCTGCTGGTGAAAACCCTCAACGCCGACACCGATCCGGCGGCCGCCCTGGCCAACTTCAACGCCCGCGCGCTGCCTGTGGCGCATCTGTTCAAGGAGCATGCCAACAGCAGCCGCCTGTGGTTTGAAAGCGTGGCTGAACGCATGGGACTGAGCAACGCGGAATTGACCGCGAGCTTCGATGCCCGGCGCAAGGACTTGCCGCCGCTGCAGGATGCGCTGATGGCCACCCTGGGCTACGCCCTGGGCCGTTGAGGAGACGCCGATGCCCGTCCACGCCACACCGCCGCTGCTGCCGCAGCAATGGAGCAGTGCCTATATCTCGTATTGGCTGCCGATGCGGGAGGAAGACCAGATCACCTCCGGCTATTGCTGGTTCGATTATGGCCGCAACATCTGCCGCATCGACGGCTTGTTCAATCCCTGGTCGGAACGGGATACCGGGCATCGGCTCTGGATGTCGGAAATCGGCGATGCCGGGCGCGGCCAGAGCCGCAAGCAGAAGGTGGCGTATGCCAGGGAAACGGCGGCGGCCGGCGTCCGGCTGTACGAGACGGCCCTGCCCGACACGGTAACGCCTTTCCAGGAATTGTTCCTGCCCCAGGCGATCCTGCAGGACGGCGCGGCGCGCCATGACGGCTGCCATGCCGTGCTGGGCCAGTCCGCCGACGCCTGGGTAGTGGAGCACGCCGGCCGGGCGCCGTCGGTCTTCTATCTCCAGGCCGGCGGCAACCGCCTGTTGCGCATGGTTACCGGCCACGACGCGCAGCATCTTTCGGTGCGCGACTTCCCCAACTTCTTTGCCGGCGATATTCCGGACAGCGTGTTCATGACGCCGCCAGGCTGAGCCCCGCCGCGTTTGCCGTCCATGTGCTGTTCGCCCACCTTTGCCGCTCATGCCGGCATGAGCCCGGCTTTTGCAGGAGATCTGTATGCCTTTGCTTGTCTATGTTCTGGGATTGACGGTGTTCTCGCTGAGCACCTCTGAATTCATGGTGGCGGGGATGATGCCATCGCTGGCCCACGCCTTGGGCGAGCCGGTAGCGCGCATCGGCTACCTGATTTCACTGTATGCCCTGGGCATGGTGATCGGCGGACCCCTGGTCACTTTCGGCATGCTGAAGCTGCGCGTCCCGAACAGACAGGGCTTGCTTTGCCTGCTCGCCATGTATGCCGTTGCCCAAGCGGCTGCCGCTTCGGCTGCCAGCTATGAACTCATGGCCGCTGCCCGGCTGCTCACCGGCGTGGCCGGCGCCGCCTGTTTCGGGGTCTCCCTGGCCATCTGCGCCGAAGCCGTCAGCCCGCCGGTGCGCGGACGCGCCGCAGCAGTCGTGATCGGCGGCCTCATGCTGGCGTCGGTGCTGGGCATGCCGCTCACGACGCTCATCGATCAGCAAGCGGGATGGCGGGCCAGCTTCTGGCTGGTGGTGGTGCTGGCGTTGCTGTGCATGGTGCTGGTCGCCTTGTTCGTGCCACGCTCCAGGCCGGCCGAGGACATCAGCCTTGGCCGCGAACTGGGCGAATTCCGCAAGCGCGAGCTGTGGGCGGCTTTTGCCACCAGCGCCCTTGTCATCAGCGCGATTTTCGCCGCCTTCAGCTATTTCGCGCCCATCCTGACCACGGTCAGCGGCTTCCCTGCCAGCGCGATTCCCTGGCTGCTGGGCGTGTACGGCATTGCCAACGTGGTGGGCAATGGCGTGGTAGGGCGCTTCGCAGACCGGCACACGATACCCATCCTGGCCGGCGGCATGGTGGTCCTCAGCATCGCCCTGGCGCTGTTCGCCGTCTTTGCCCACCGGCAGAGCGCCAGCCTGGCTTTGCTGGTCGTTATCGGGCTGGTCGGCATGTCGATGAACCCGGCCATCATTGCGCGCGTGATGCGCGTCGCCCATCCCGGGCCGCTGGTCAATACGGTGCACACCTCCGTCATCAATATCGGCCTGAGTGCCGGTGCCTGGATCGGCGGAGCGGGCATCGCTGCCGGTTACGGCTTGCTCTCGCCGCTGTGGGTCGGTGTGGCGCTTGCGCTTCTAGGCCTGCTCAGCTTGCTGCCTTACCTCGGGCAGAAACCGGGCCAGGCGAAGGCCGCGGCTTTCGCGGCCCGCGCCGATTGACCGCTGCCTGATTTTACCAAGGAGCAGACAGCATGGAAGTTTTCGCTTCGCTTGCCGGGTTTCTCGGCATGAGCTATCCGGGCACGCTTTTGCTTGCCCACGCAGGGCCTCACCCAGGACCGGCGCTGGTCATCAGGTTCCAGTACGGATCGCGTGACCTGAGCCGGGTGCTTGAACTGGAGGACCGGATACGGCATGCACTGGCCAGGGCGGGGGCTGGTGAATATGGCGGCAAGGAAGCTGCGCCAGACGGCAGTGAGGTCTGCCTCCATCTGTATGGCCGGGATGCCGATCAACTATTCCGGGCCATTGAGCCGATCATGGAAGATGTTCCGTTCCTGCGCGAAGCCGAGGTGAAAAAGCGCACCGGCCCCGCCAGCGGGCGGAAGCCGGGTGGCGACGATGCCTGAAATTCAAAAACATGTCGGCTGTTGGCGAAAAACATAAATGACGGTCCCGATCGTGGCCATTAGACTTAGCGCGCATGAAACGTCTCAATGCAAATAAGGAGTAGACATGAGATATGTTTGGGCCGCGTTACTGTTCACCACGGTCGTAGCTTGCGGAGGGGGAACAGGCGCCAGCAGCACCGCACCAACACCGGCATTGGGATCAACATCCTCGACGCCCGTCGCCCCGCCGTCAACGAGCACTGCGGGTTGCGGCGGCAGTTCCAGCCTGACCACTGGCTTGCGCTCGCTCACCAGCGACGGTACCGAGCGCAGCTACTGGATCGAGATGCCGGCCACCTATGACCGCAACAAGGCCTATCCCGTGATCATCGGGCTGCACTGGCGCGATGGCAGCGCCGCCGATGTCTACGGTTGGAGCGGCTTTTTCGGGCTGAAGAACCTGTACGGCGACAATGCCATCTTTGTGGCCCCGCAAGGCCTGGATAAGGGGTGGGCCAACACTGGCGACCGCGATATCCGCTTCTTGCGCGCCATGATCAGCGAGGTGCAGAAGGGCGCGTGCACCGACACCCGGCGTGTCTTCGCTACCGGCTTCAGCTTCGGCGGAATGATGTCCAACGCCATCGGATGCCAGATGGGCGATGTGGTGCGGGCCATCGTGCCCATGGCCGGTTCGCTCTGGAGCGGCTGCGCCAGTTCTTCCAACAAGGTGGCGGCCATGTTCATTCACGCCAAGGACGATAACGTCGTGCCTTACACCGCGGGGATGGAGGCGCGCGATCTTTTCCTTAAGCGCAATAGCTGTGGCGCCGCCACAGTGCAGCTGGGTAGCAACGGCTGCGTAGAGTACCAGGGCTGCGACAGCGGCAAGCCGGTGATCTGGTGCGGCACCGAGACTGGCGGTCACTGGTACCCCAACTTCTCGGCGCAGGAATCGAAAACCTTCTTTGACCGGTTCAAGTAGTTCAATGAGGAGAGCCGGCCCCATGCCGATCATCAAGGAAATGGTTCGTAGACCCGCGTTGCCCGATGTCCGTGCGGCGCTCCTGGCTTTTGTGGTGGCCGGTTTCGCCAGCAACTGCGCCTTCGCTGCCAATCCGATCATCCAGACCAGCTTTACTGCCGATCCGGCACCGCTGGTAGTCGGCGACACCGTGTTCTTGTACACGACACACGACGAAGACGACGCGCTCGAGTTCAAGATGGTCGATTGGAAGCTGTACACCTCGAAGGACATGGTGAACTGGACTGACCATGGTACGGTAGCCGATCTTTCCATATTCCCCTGGGCGAATCAGCACAACGATGCATGGGCGCCGCAAGTCGTTGCGCGCAACGGCAAGTATTACTTGTACGCTCCTGTTACGGTCGCCGGATCGCCCGGCAACGTCATCGGGGTGGCGGTATCGGACAGTCCTTACGGTCCATTCAAGGACCCACTGGGCCGGCCGTTGATCGGACGCGGGGAAGGGAACTTCGATCCGACAGTCCTGATCGACGACGATGGCCAGGCCTACCTGTACTGGGGCAACCCCCATCTGTCATACGTCAAGCTGAATCGCGACATGGTGTCTTATGCCGGCGAGATCGCACGTATCGACGCCAAGCCACGCAACTACCAGGAGGGCCCTTGGGTCTACAAGCGCAACGGCAAATACTACCTCGCGTATGCCTCGAGCTGCTGTTCCGAGGGACTGGGGTATGCGATGAGCGATGCGCCGACCGGTCCGTGGGAATACCGGGGGCAGATCATGGACCCGAGCCCTCTGTCAACCGGCAACCACCCTGGCATCATCGATTTCAAGGGGAAGTCCTATGTCTTTGGGCTCAACTACCGCTTGAACTGGGCTGAAACGCCGATACACCGTGAACGGCGGTCTGTTAACCTGGCCGACTTTTCCTACCGTCCTGATGGCACGATCCCGACGCTGCCGTTCTGGAACAAGACGGGCGTCCAGCAAGTGGAGCCCTTGTCGCCGTATCGCCGCGTGGAGGCCGAGACGATGGCCTGGGAATCGCGCCTGAAACGCGACCGGGACATGCCGTTTGATTGGGCACCGGGGGTGCGTAGCGTCAAGGATCGGCAGACCGGCGTGTACATTGCCCCTGTGGCTGCACGCGCGTTCACGCAGGTGGCAGGCGTCGATTTCGGGCGCAAGGGGCCGAAGACGTTCACGATCAGCGTCGCGAGCGAGGCGCCGGGAGGGAAGATCGAAGTACGGGCCGGTTCGCCGGAAGGCAGGTTGATCGCAACCATCGAGGTGCCCGCAACCGGTACCTTGTCCGCCTGGCGCAGCGTCACAGTCCCTGCGGAGAACGTGACCGGCACGCAGGACCTCTACCTCGTATTAAACGCCCATGGTCGCCACGTTCCGTTCGGCATCGATTACTGGCAGTTTGAATAGCATCGGTTGCACCTCCCGGAGGTGCGCCCGATGCTGTCGATGATTTTCAATTTTTCCTGGCCGCGAACAGTCCGAATTCGGCGAGGTCGGTAAAGGTAGCGTCGCCGTTATTGGCTGTGATGTTGAGCCGGTAGTAGCGATAGGCGCCCGGTCGCGAGACCGGGTAGCTCTTCGGCGCGAAGCGCCGGGCGAACGCCTGGTTGGTTTGTGCGTCGAGTGCTTGCCAGGTCACGCCGTCGTTGGAAGCCAAGAGCTCCCAGGCCTTCGGATCGCGCGCAACCTGGTCGTTGGAACTGATGATGGTGTAGCGCTGGACCGTCTCCGTGTGTCCCAGGTCATACTGCAGCCATCCCTGCACACCTTTGTAGAACCATTGCGTCGCCGAGTTATGGTCGAAGGCGCGCTTCGCGTTGTCGGCATTGTTCGCACTGTCGTTGGCGGTGCCGCCGCTGGCGACGTTGACCATCGACCGAAGCGGCGTAGCCGCGTCCTCGGGAGAATTGGCGCTCACGCCGGCGGAGTTTGCGGCAGCGACGGTGTAGTAGTAGGTCATGCCGTTGGCCACCGACCTGTCGGTGTAGCTGGCGCCCTTGACATCCGTTGCGATGGTTGTGTAGGGGCCGCCGCTGGATGTGGCGCGCTTGACCAGGTAGCGCGTGGCGCCGAATGAGCGCTGCCAGCGCAGCGGAACGGCGCCATCGCCCGGCGCGGCAAGCAGTGCGCTCGGCGCTGCCGGGATCACGGCCGGCGCATTACCGTCGCCTCCAGTGATCTGGACGTTGCTGAACACTGAGCTGTTAGGTGTGCCGTTGACGGTCGAAGAGACCACCAGGCCTGCATAGATCGTGTCCGGCAGGGGACCGTCGATGCGGCCGACGTCCGTGGCAGCCCAGTTGGTCCCATCGGGGGACAGGTAACCGGTGATGACATTGCCGATGCGCTCGAGTTTCACCCAGTACGAGGCCGCAGGGTTCGCAATTGGAAGGGCCTTGTTCGCGTAGTTGCTGCCGCCATATGCCGTGAGCTTCTGCATGTTCTGCTCGGCCTGGATGCGATTGCTGATGGCCATCCACGCACGCGGGGCGCCCTGGTCAAGGCTTGTGCGCATCATCACGCCCGCCTTGGCAGACGGACCTGTGTTCTGGACCGATTCAACCTTGGCGATAATGGCGCCATCGCCGACGAGCGCCTTGTACGCGAAGTGGCAGCTGTCGTTTGTGCCCCAGATCTCTGAACCGGCGCCCGTTACGGTCCATTTGCCGGCGCTATAGCTGGCGCTGCCGCCGGGGGCGGCGCCGCCGATATCGATGCCGTTCAACCCACTTGTAAGCGAGGTGGCAGACGGCTGGTTGAGCTGTGGTGCAGGCGCCGCGATGGAGGCGTCGGCCTCCTTCAAGAACATGAAGCTGTTGCCGTCCACCGGCATCCAGCGGCGCCTTTGTTCGATAAACGGCGCCTGCATGCCCTTGCGAAGGACGTAGGCGGCATGGATCTGATTGAGTACGATGTTCCCGCCACCCCAGCCGTCCCATCCGCGGTTGGTCACGTCAGCAGTGTAATAGGCATCGGTGGTGCCGAAAGGCAGTGCGGTGGTTGGCACGAGCTCGTTCACCCGCGCGAAATACTCACCAGCTGCCAGGAGGCGGTCGTCCAGGTCGGAATAGATGTCGATGCCTTGCTTCCAGAGCGCCTCTGCCAGCATGGTCAGCGATCTCAGCTGGCCGTGGAAGTGGCCCTGGTCGCGCAGGGAGTCGCCGAGCATGCCGATATCGTTGGAATTGCGCAGTCCGATGTGGGCCAGAGTGCGTACCTGGTAGACCACCTTGTCCAGCGCCGCCGTATCGTCGTTGAAAATGGCCATCAAGCCGAGGGCGACCAGGGCCAACGCCCCCTTGTTGGCGGCGCCAAACTGATGTTCGCCATAAGGGTTCGATGCCGGCATCAGGACATTCTTGAAGTACTTCTTCACGGTGGCAGTATCGGCTTCGGTCCAGCCCGGCCACGTGCCGCGCAGGATGTCAGCGCCGCCAACGAACATGTAGGCATAGTCGCCCAGGTCGAGCATCGACTCGCGGCCGGAAAACTCCACCTGGGTTGTGGCCCACGCCATGAGGATCTCGCGCGCCTTCTTTGCGTATTCCTGGTTGCCAGTGAAATGCCACATGCGCGAGAGATTCCAGATCGCGACCATGTCATTGCGCCATGCCCACAGGTTGACGTTCGGCGCGCGACCGACCGTCGCGTAAGGACCGGCCATGCCATAGGTGAGCTTGGCCTTGCCATCGTTTGCCAGCTGGTCGTAGGCGGACTTCCATGGTTCCCGGCCCTGGTCGACGTAGGACTTCAGCGTGAGGAGGTCCGAACGGGTGAGCGGGGCGCCTGGATGGGTGAAAACGCGCGCCACAGCGCTGTCATTTGCGGGTGTGGTGCCTGTGCCGGGTGTGCTGCCGGCGCCGGGCGTGCTGCCAATGTTGCCCGCACCGCCAGTGCCGGACGTTCCGCCAGCGTCATTTGAAGCCGGGGAATTGCTGGCGTTGTTTGGTGCAGCCGTATTCCCGGTAGTCTTCAAATCGCCGCCGCAGCCCGCGGCGATGCTCGCTGCGATGACCGACAGGGCGATCGTCCGCATCTTGTAACTCTTCATGCCATCCTTCCAACGATTAAAATTGCTTTATGGCAATTGTCGGCGCGGCTGCATACCTTGGCAATTATGAATATTTCCACCGGGTTTAATGAAATTGATCAAACACGCTCGCTGGGCCGAAATCTGGGTGTCGCGGCCATCTAAATTTGGGTGTCAGTACCAATCCGTGCCGGTCCGCACTTCCCTAAAGTTCATCGCAAGGCGCCAGCGCGGTTGCTGCCCGCCTCGGTCAACAAAACAAGGGAGTTCATCATGTCATGGCAATACGTTCTAAAACTACGGAACCTGCCGGGAGCGATGCTCGCGGCGCTTGCAGCATCGCTACTCATGGGATGTCAGATTACGCGGGTCGTCCATGATGACGACCCGCCTGCGTCCGGCAGTACGGTGTTCGAAATGTATGTTGTACAAAGCGACCGCGATCGCGCTTTCAACGTGCTCTTCGTTCCGGACACCTCTTATGGAGACATGTCGGTCCTGGCCAACCGCCAGGCTTTCGTCAACGACCTGGCCAATGTGATTGAAAACGGATACTGGCAGAACCGCGCCTACTTCAACGCCTGGGGCCTGTACAACTACTTCTACATGACAGCCAGCGGTTCCGTTGTCGAACAAGCGCCGGGACCGGGCGGCCAGTTCCGCTGCCCGATCGTTACCTGGCCGGGGCAGGTCAACACGGACGGCGTATTCGCCGACCAGATCGTGCTCATCCACCGCAATGAATTGCGTGACTGCGGCGGTGGCGGGCGCGCGACTGGAGAACCGACCAGCTATCGAACGATCGTCCATGAAACCGGCCATGGCCTGTTCGGCCTGCCGGACGAATATTGCTGCGATGGCGGATACTTCGTGAAGCCGCCGGTCATGTACAGTTCGCAGGCAGCCTGTAACGGGGACGGCGCCAATGCCGGCTGGCGCAATTGCCAATCCATGACGTCCAGCCGGGATGGATCGGTCTGGTGGCGCTCGCAGGGCAATATCACGGATAACCTGATCATGCGCAACGCCGGCGACGAAGTGTGGGAGGCCGGGCCGGCCGATTGGGCAGTGATGCGGGCGGCCTATCATGGCTTGTCCGGTTCCCCGACCATCACCCAGCCTGCCGCATTTGCACCAGCCCACTGGAGCTACACGGTTCCGCCGCCTTGGCACCCTTGATTGAGAGGAGAACATCATGAACAAGATCTGGATTGCCATCGGCATGTGCGGGGCAGGCCTCGGCCTGGCGCAAGCCCAACAACAGGACCCTGAGCGCGCGAGGGAGCTTCGAAGTTCTGCGCGCATCGAAAGCGCCAGGCCAGCCGCCGCACCGACCGGACAACAGCAGGTTGCCGTACTGGCGATCAAGCTTGACGTTGCGAAGGGCGAAGTGCGTGCCGCACGGGTCGAGTCGGTCAAGCGCATTGCGGCGTACGCGCCCAAGGTCTTTGCCCGCGAGGGCGGGATGTGGGAAGTTATGATCGAGGGCGATACGCCCCGCACCTTCTATGTCGACAGCCCTGCGAGGCGCGAGGCCGAAGCATACCCCAGGGCGCACGCCGATTATCAATGGGTTGATGAAACGGGGACGCTTGACTGGGCCCTGGTCGTGCCCTTGTATGCAGATGGCCGTCCGCTTGGCGCACGCAGCGTAACAGTCCGGGACAAAAAGACGGGAGCAACGATCGTGCATTCGAACTTGTGAATGCTTGGCCTGGACCGGCCGTACCGGTTTCCATTAACGCTGGCGTGGCGCGGGTTGATTCGCGCTGGCCAGCGTTTTCGCAGTTTAAACTTTTGGCAACCGAACCATGGCCGCTGTTGGCGACGGCGGGCAGCATGTGCTGCGTGCACATCTAGCTGAAATCGTATATGATGACCATCATGCCGACCAAATCCCGCAAGCGCCCGCCTGTCAGCCGCAAGGAACTCACCCACGAGCGTATCGTGGAGGTGGCGTCGCGCGCCATTCGTCGCAGCGGGTATGACGGTACCGGCGTGGCCGACATCATGAAAGAGGCTGGACTGACGCACGGGGGCTTTTACGCGCACTTTGAATCGCGCGATGCTTTGCTGGCCGAAGCCGCCGATCGTGCCGGCACCGAGTCGGTTGCCCTGGCTGCGCGGGTGGCGGCTGCCGCACCCCCTGGCCAAGCCGTGCAGGCCATGATGCAGGCATATCTGTCGCCGCAGCATATTGCTGCGATCGAGACCGGGTGCCCTGTATCGGCGCTGGGCTCGGAGATGCCGCGGCAATCGCCCGAAGTAAGGCGAGCCGCGACGATTCATATCAAGGAAATGATCGACGTGTTCGCGCGCCAGATGCCGGATTGGGGCCAGCCAAAGGCGCATGAGCAGGCGATGGCGCTGGTGTGCGCCCTGATCGGCACTACGGTAATGGCGCGCGCTGTCGATGACCCGCGTTTGTCCAAAGCGTTGTGTGAAGCCACGATGAAGCAGTTTGCGGCTGCCGCCGAATGAGGCATTGACTTTTTTTGCGCAAAAATATGATGCTCATCATATTGATGCAGCAGGATTGCGGTCTCCAGGACCGCCCGTATTATTTTTATAAAGAAGGAAGGTCCAAATGAAAGCACTTGTCCTGAAACGTTATGGCGGCATTGACTCGCTCGCCTTTGCCGATGTCCCACGGCCAAGCATCAAACCCGATGAGATCCTGGTCCACGTGCATGCCGCCGGCCTCAATCCTATCGATTACATGATTCCGAAAGGATCGTTCAAGCCCATCCTCAAGTTTGATTTGCCCGCCACGATGGGAAGCGACCTGGCTGGGGTGGTGGTCGAAGTCGGCAGCCGCGTCAACCGCTTCAAGGTCGGCGATGCCGTCTTCGCCAGCGTGTTCGATCTCGGCACAGGCTCCCTGGCAGAGTATGCTGCGGTGCCTGAGCGCGCTGCAGCGCATAAACCTGCCAACCTGGATTTTGTGCAGGCAGCATCGATTCCGATGGTTGGCCTCACGTCGTGGCAGGCGCTCAACGAGCGCGCCCAGTTGAAGCCAGGGCAGAAGGTATTTATCCCGGCAGGTTCTGGCGGCATTGGTTCCTTTGCCATCCAGCTGGCCAAGCAGCTTGGCGCGAAAGTGGGCACCACGACCAGCACGGCAAATGTCGATCTGGTGCGTAGTCTCGGCGCGGATGAAGTCGTCGATTACAAGAAGCAGGAATTTGAGAATACTCTGAGTGGCTATGACGCCGTGTTGGGCACGGTGCGCGGCGACGGGCTTGAGAATGCCTTGAAGATCGTGAAGCCTGGCAGCAGCGTGGTCTCCCTCGTTGGCCCGCCGGATGCCGCATTTGCAAGTGCGCGCGGCATGAACTTCCTGATGAAGTTCGTCTTCGGTCTCTTGAGCCGCAAGATCATTCGGCTGGCGCAAAAGCGCAGCGCGCGGTACTCATTCTTGTTCGTTCGCCCTGATGGACGCCAGCTTGGCAAGATCGGAGAAATGCTGGAGTCGTCGCACATTCGGCCTGTCATCGACAAGGTGTTTCCGTTCACGAGCGCGAAGGAAGGGCTGGCGCACCTCGAACAAGGGCGCGCCAAGGGCAAGGTAGTAGTCCAGATGGTGTGATGTTTTCAGGCAGGGAAACATGGCTTAGCCAAGAAGCACTATGCAGCGTTCGCAATTCCTTTATTGGGCAGCGCAGAACCGTGTGCGGCGAGGAACATGGCGACGGCCGACCGGCAATAGGATTCGATTTCGCTGGCGTCCATTGCTTTCGCTTCATCGAAGCGTGCGATCGCCAGCAGGTCGGCTCCTTTGACAAGCGCGGCGAACAAGCGGGCGGACTGGCGAGGATTTGGCACCTTCATCGCCCCCTTCGCCTGCAATTGGCGCAACAGGACCTCGATTTGGGCGGTGACATGGGCGGCCCCGGCTTCGTAATGGAGCTTGCTTAACGACTTTTGATTCGTCTTGTCGGCCATGATCATGGCTTCGACACCGCGGACTTCCGGATTCATCAGCGTGCGCAGCAGGGATGATCCGACCGCCATGAGCTGGTCCTCGGCCGACCCGCCGATGCTTTCAAAAAGGGCTTGCGGTGCAAACTGATGGCAGCGGGCCGAGATGGCGGCGCTGAATAGCGCCTCTTTGTTCTCGAAGTGCCGATAGATGCTGAGCTTGGATATTTTTGCGCGCTGGGCGACCTTGTCCATGGTCGTTGCTTGAAAGCCCAATTCCAAAAAGAGTTCGTACGCGGCGTCGACGATCGTTTGGGCAAGCGCCTCGTTCGCTGGCCGGCCACGCCGGCCCTGGCTGTTTTCAGTCATGATAATTATAGTACTTGACAGTATTCAAAGTCAGGATTTAGGATACCACGTAGTATTCAAATCTGCAAACGGAGCCCATCATCATGAATGACGTCATCATCATCGGCGGCAGCTTTGCCGGTCTCGCCGCCGCCCTGCAGCTTGGCCGTGCCCGCCGCACGGTCACCGTTCTCGATAGCGGCCTGCCGCGCAATCGCTTCGCCGGCCACTCGCATGGCCTGCTCGGCCACGATCACAAGCCGCCGCTGGACATCCTGGCCGAGGCGCGGCAGCAGCTGGCGCGTTATCCCGCGATCAGGCTGGTCAATGCCCGGGCCGACAGCGTCTCCGGCGCCATCGACCATTTCTCCGTTCTCACGGGCGATGGCGAAACTTTTGCGGCGCGCCGCGTGATCCTGAGTTATGGCGTCGCCGACCAGATGCCTGATGTACCTGGCTTTGCCGAAAGCTGGGGCACGTCGATCGTGCCGTGTCCCTATTGCGACGGTTTTGAAGTCGCGGGCCGGCATTGGGGCGTTCTCTGGACAGGCCCGCAGTCGCACCAGTCCGTCAAGCTGTTCCAGCATTGGACCGACAAGTTGACTGTCTTCGCCGATGGTCATGACATTCCGGCCGATATCCAGGCCGACCTGGCGGGCCGCAACATAGCAGTCGTCGCCGGCCGGATCGCCGCGATCGCCCATCGCAATGGCCATATCGCCACCGTCGATCTCGATACCGGCCGTCATGTCGCGGTCGACGTCCTGTTCGCCCAACCGCGCAACAAGCCGTCCGCAAGCCTGCACGAAACACTGGGCCTGGCCACCGTGGATACGCCCACCGGCATCGTCCTCAAGGTCGACGAGCGCCGCCAAACGAGCGTGCCCGGCATCTACGCCGCGGGCGACCTCGCCACGCCTTTCCTTCCTTCGGTCACCCAGGCGTCATCGCAAGGCGCGATGGCGGGCATCTTCGCCCAGCAATCGCTGCTGGCGTGAGGATTTGACATGGCAGAAAGGAATATCTACCAGGTCGCCGACTGGAATGGTCAAAGCGGGGAGCGCTGGGTTGCCCACCAGGCCAGGCTTGACGCCATGGTGGCGGTGTTCGGCCAGGCCGCCATCGACGCCGTGGCTCCTGCGCCGGGCGAGCGCGTGCTGGACGTTGGCTGCGGCGCGGGCACTTCGAGCCTGGCGCTGGCCGCCCGCGTCGGTGCGAGCGGGCAAGTGCTGGGCGTCGACATTTCCGAACCGCTGATCGGCCGGGCGCGCGCGCTGGCGCCGCCGGATGCGCCGGTCCGTTTCCAGTTGGCCGATGCCGGCAGCGCCGAGCTGCCCGAGGGCGCGTTCGACATCCTGTTCTCGCGTTTCGGGGTCATGTTCTTCGATGATCCGGCAGGTGCGTTCGCCCATATGCGGTGCGCGCTCCGGCCGGGCGGGCGGGTCGCTTTCGTGTGCTGGCGCGGAGCGGCCGAGAACGATTGGGTGCGCCTGCCGATGGGTGCGATCAAGGGCATCGTTCCGCCGGCCGCGCAGCCCGATCCACAAGCGCCTGGCCCATTCTCGTTCGGCGACCGGGAGCGCGTGGCGCGCATCCTGGCGGCAGCCGGCTTCACCGATATTGCCATCATGCCCTTCGACGCTTCCATCCCGTTGGGCGAAGGCGAGACGCGCGAAGCTGCGATCGACGACGCGGTAAAGATGGCGCTCGAGGTCGGCCCGTTGTCGCGTGCGCTCGCTGACCAGCCCGACGGCATCCGCGCCAACGCCTCGGCCGCGCTGCGAGCTGTGTTCGCGCGTCAACCCGGTGATCGGTCGGTGATGTTCGACGGCGCGGCGTGGATCGTCATGGCGCGCAATCAGGCTGCCGCGCGCGAAGCGTTGGCCATGTGAAGGGCGACAAACTGTTCGCAGGCCTCGGCGTCGAACCACCATGGGAAATAGTCTGGCGGATTGTTGAAGCCATTGGCGACAGCGCTGGCAAGGGAAGGGCAATTGCCGGCCGCGCCCAGCATGTTGAGCACGTGGGGCGGCGGCGGGCGGAGCAGCGAATTGGTCCATGCAACGACCTGCTCGCCGTACACCCAGAAGCGTTCGAAAGTCCGCTGCATCCACTCGAGGCTGTAGGGCTGGTCGCCATGGGCAAGGATGGCGTCGAGATAAATGCGCGCTGCCTTAGTGGCGTTATTCGAACCCTGGCCGGTGATCGGGTCGTTGAGCATGACGGCATCGCCCAGGCCGAAGACCATTTTCCCTGACGGGAGGGTGGCGACTGGCCTGCGCACGGTGGGCGCAAAGCTGCCAGCCAGGATGCCGTTTGCGTCGGTCAGCTCCACATGCGCGGCACGTTCGGCTTCCCAGGGCAGGAAGGTACGCAGCAGGGCGAGGCTTTGCGCCAGGTGGGCCTGGGGCGTTGCTATATCGCGCCAGCAGTCCATCGGGCCGCCGGGAACGCCTTCGAACACCATGATGTCGCAAGGGCCGCTGGTGGTCAGGGCAGGGAAGACAAAATACTCGCCGACACCCGGGATCAGATTGAATGCGACGCGCGAATATTCCTGCGCTGGTCGCAAACCGTTCACGTAGGTGAGGGCCAGGGCGCGCTGCGGTTTGTCAAATGCGGATCGGATGGCATCACGTTCGAATAGCTTGACGATTTCGCTTTTGCCCGCGGCCGCGATCACCAGTTCATTTTCCTTCGCGAGCCGTTCCAGTTCCGGAATGCCGACGTCTTCGATCAGCAGCCTGCCGCCTTGCCTTTCGAACTGCTGCAGCCAGGCAGGCATCTTGATCCGCTGATCGACGGCCTGCGCAGGACGCTGCAGGCGGGCGCTCCAGTCGATCAGTTTTTCATGTGGGGCATCGGGATTCGGAACGGCCAGTCCGATCCCGTCCACCGTCGGGCATGCGTCCTCCCATTGGTTGAGGCCCAGGTCCCGTTCGATCTGCAGTGAGGCATCGAACATGCATTGGCTCGACATGACGCGGCCATTACGGATGTCGTCGGGCGTGCGGTTGGTCGCGACGGTGACGTCAAAGCCATTGGCCAACAGGCCCAGTGCCAGAGGCAGGCCGGCCTGTCCACTGCCTACAACGGCGATCTTGCGCATCATTTCTCCCCCATACGTTTCTCAAAGAAGTTCGCCGTTGCAGGCGCAGTGCACTTGTCTGCATCAGGACAAATTCAAGGTCCAGGTGGTAACGCCTTCTCTTGCGTCCGTGCTCATTGCGACGTCGCGGCCCCAGCTCGCGATGTATGTCCAGTCCGGGTCCTCGATCCAGGCCAAGGTATCGAAACTTGTGGCGCGTTGGCGGATAAACCTGACGTACAGGTCGACGTTGTCCTTGATCCACATATCGTCCCCGCGAATGCGCAACTGAATCTGCAAGTGACGGCTCATCCCGTTCGAGAATTCAAAGCCGTAACCCGGATACGGCATGGGTATCTGCCCCACGCCCGGTGGAAGTTCCGGTGTCTTGTCATTCCGCCGGGGCAGTTTCGTAGGCCCCATGTAGTCATAATTCCTGATGGCCCCGGCCTCCAGGTCATCTTCCGTCGGATAGTCCAGATTGAGCAAGCGAAGTTCGTGGCCATCCCGCAAGATCCTGGCTTGAACAAGGCTATCTGTTCCGGCGTTTGCTGCGTTTTTTGTTTGCACAATCAGCCTGATCGATCCAATCCACATGGCAGTCTCCTATCAAAACGCTACTGTTTGTACCGCGAAGCCGCTGCTCGCGAGAGCAACGGCCTGCTTATCATGGGCTGGAGGAGCGGGGCGGGAATCGGTACTGCCACCTAATTTAGGTCGAGTCCCATACCCAGATTAGTGCTTGCCGGCTGGGCGCACGCCGGGACTTTCGCTGATCTACTGAACGACCAGTTCCACCCGGCGATTCCTGGCTCGACCAGTTTCATCTCCGTTGGAAGCGACGGGGGCCAGGCTGGCGACACCTTTGCTCGCCAGGCGCGTGGAAGGGATCTGGTACTGCTTCGCCAGCGCGGCGACAACCGCTTGTGCACGTTGCTGCGACAACAGCTGGTTGGTGTCGAGATTGCCCTGGTTATCCGTGTGGCCCACGATGTAGACCTTGAGGGCAGGCTGGCTTTTCAACAGTTTCGCCATCTCGTCCAGCTGAGTCCTGGATTCCGCGGCTTTGATCTCTGCCTTGCCGGTATCGAAGTAGATGCCGTACAGGGCAATCTTGCCGCTCGACTGCAAGGCTGTCTTCAATGCATCGGCGTTGACAGTCACCTGTCCGCCTTGCATCGCCTGGGGTTCGGCGATTTCGATGTAAGTCGTGGTGAAGTCGGTGCGATATACCTTTCCTGAATTCACCATCACGTGGACGAGGTTCCCATCCTTTGACAAGGTGCCGTAAGTAAAATAGATGTCATCGGTACCGAGCATGTTCGAACCGCCCAGGGAATACATCTGGTTATACAGCGCGGATTTCTCCGGATGGCGTGAGCGGTTGGCACGGAAGTCGGCTTCCTTCATGGCGCCATAATGATCGTCAAAACCGTAGCGCATGCTATCGCAGCCTTTGTCGCGCGGCGTGCAACTGACGATGGCTTTGAATCCCGCTGCCTTCAGGGCCTGTTCATAGTTGCGATGTACTTCCAGCGGCGACTTGCCGAGCGGGGCGAAATACACCATGCGGGTGATCTGGCCTTCCACGGTGACCGGCGCCTGGAATGCATTATGGCTGTCCAAGCCCATTTTGCCGGGGAAAGTCGTTTGGTCAAAGCCGATTTTCTTGTACGCCATCATCCAGGAATTGTTATAGCGCTGGATCAGGGGATGGTCTTCTCCGCCTGCGACATCGATTGCCCAGTCAGGTCCGGCGGAGGCGGGGGCGGCGATAGCAAACGAAGACAGGCAGAATGCGGTGGCGGCGAAGTGGCGTGCCAGAGGGGAGGACAGTAGTTTCAAGGTTTATCCTTTCGCGAAGAATGTCAGAGCACGACGCAGTGCAATGATGTAAATCTTATACTGCGTCGTGATCGCTCTCCATTCAAACGCGTCGGTAATCGGAAGGCTGAATTAACGACGTCACACTAGAACTTGTACTGCAGGTTGGCAAAGAACGAGCGGCCGCGCGGATCACCATAGGTTGGGTCCCAGGTCACTTCGAAGTAGCGCGACTGGTTGGTGAATGGCGGCGGCGTATCGAACATATTGATCACGCCGGCGCGCAGCTTGAGCTTGCTGTTGAAGGCATAGCTGCCTGTCAGGTCCCACAGCGAATAGGCTTTCACGTCACGGTCGTTCCATCCCGGATCAGCCAGGCCGGCGATGTTCTGGTCGCGATAGCTGGAGAAGAAGGTGTTGCCCAGGCTCAGGCTGAAGGGTCCCTGGCTCCAGTCGATATTCAGCTTGTGGCGCCAGCGCTGCACAGCCTTGTCGTCGCGGAAGACGCCCAGGCCATTCGTCATCGGCGAGAGCGGATCGGACTGGAACTTGTACTTGGTGATCAGCGTGCCGTTCAGGCTGGCGCTGAAGCGGCCCATTGAAGTGGCATCGCCGTGCCAGTTCAGGTCAATATCGAGACCGGCTGTGTTGAGCTTGCCCCGATTCTCCTTTTTGAACTGAAGGAAGGACACGACACCATCTTCATCACGCACCACGATGTTGGGATCGTTGTAGTAGACCGGATTGTCGAACACGGTCTGTTCGCCGATTTCCGAAATGATGTCGGTCTTGCGGATGATCCAGTAGTCGAGGCTGCCATTCCAGTTCCTGTTTGGCTGCAGTACCAGGCCGACCGAAAACTGCCTGGACTTTTCCGGCTTCAGTTGCGGGTTGCCGTAGCGGTCCAGGTCGAACTGGGCTACTTCGCCCGAGATCGGGTCTTTCACGAAGCTTGCCGTGGTATCGGAACGGACGGGCAGGAACATTTCGGAAATCGAAGGTGCGCGGAAGCCGGTGCCGTAGGAGGCGCGCCCCAGTACTTCCTTGCTCGGGCGGTAGCTGATTGCGACTTTCGGGTTGGTGGTGTTCAGTGCCGGCGTGGTGATATTGGTCAGCGGATCATGTACGCCTTTGTAGCGGTCGTGACGGATGGCGAACTGGCCTTCCCATTCCTTGCTGAACGGCGCGTCGATCTCCGCGTAGATGCCGGTGATCCGGCGCGAATTGGACGAGTCGGCCAGCAGTTCGTCCGAGCTGGCGCGGTCACCTTGCACATCGTTGCTGCGCAGTGCTTCGGAGGAGGTGAACGAAGTCTTTTCGCGCCGCAGTTCGGCGCCGATGGCCAGCACGGCATCGCCTCCGCCCAGCGCCATCAGGGGACGGCTCACCTTGCCATCGATGCTGTCGCTGGTGCCCTTGGACATGCGCGCCGCGTCATGGATCTTGATCGAGTCCATGAACTTGCGGCCTGAGTCATCCGTGGCAGGAACAAAAGGGTTGTACTGGCCGCTGGCAATACCGGCCAACATCTTGCTGTGCGACACCCAGCCATCGATATCCAGGTCGGTTGCCTTGTTGACGCTGTGGTTGTAGGCCGTATCGTAATCCCAGTCGCCCACCTTGCCGGTCGCACCGAGCACCAGGCGTGACGCTTTGCTGGTCACTTCCGAGGTGCGGCGGCCTGCGTCCGACAGCCGGAAGCGGAAATTGATCGGGTCCGTGATGCCGGTCCTGGCTTGCAGGTCGGCCGGCAGGAAGATGCCGCTGGTCGTGCCGTTGATGCTGCTCGATACGGCAGGCGAGGCGGCATAGCTGGTCTCGGCCCTGCTCAGCAGAACTTCAGCAAACACCTGGTGGGCATCCGTCACCTGGAAGGTGGCGCGGCCGATAAAGCTTCGCTTCTTCGATTCCGGATAGACTTCCGAATCGCCCATGTAGTTGAAGGAACAGCCTTCCGTGCCGCCGGGACCGAGCGGCCGCACCACGTTCGGGCTGCCGTCCACGCAGGACTCCTTGCCGAAATTGACGCGGCGACCAGGCGACGGCACCCAGGTGCCGCCAGGGCCGGAGCCCTTCAGGTAGCTCGATTGGTTCAGGGTTGCCAACTGGGCGGGAGTCAGGTCGACGTTGGCTGGGAATGAGTAGCTCGACAGCTGCGGCGACAGGCGGTCGGGCAGGCTATATTCCTGCATGAATTTGCGTTGCGAACTGGCCAGGCGGTTCGTCTTTTGCACGTCCAGTGCGCCGAACAGGTTGTAGCGGTCGGTGTTCAGATCGCCGACGCCGCCGGACAGCGAGGCAGATTTCTTGCCGCCGCCGCCTTCGTCCGTACGCAGGGCATACACGCTGGCATCGCCGCCCTGGTAATCCTTGCGGGTGATGAAGTTGATCACGCCGCCCATGGCATCGGTGCCGTAGATTGCCGATGCGCCGTCCTTGAGCACTTCCACGCGCTGGATGGCGCCGGCGGGAATGTTGTTCAGGTCGACGCCGGAATTGTCGCCAGGGCTGGCGAAGTTGGCCATGCGCCGGCCATTCAGCAGCACCAGCGTGCTGGAGACGCCCAGGCCACGCAGGTTGGCGCCGTTAAAGCCGCGCTGGCCGCCCATGACATCGCTGACGCTGGTGCCATCGGTCAGGCCGCCCACATTCGAGGAGATCTTTTGCAGCAATTCGGCAGCCGTGGTCACGCCCGTCTTTTCAATGTCTTCGCGCTTGATGACTTCAACTGGCAGTGCGGACTCGCCCTCGATGCGCTTGATGCTGGAGCCGGTGATTTCCACGCGCGGCATGGTTTGCGCGACGGCGTCCAAACTCATGCAGCCAAGTGCGAGCAATACAGCATGGGTGCATTGGGAGCGGCGGAATGCCGATGCCTTGTGCGTGCCAGGTATTTTCATGCGATCAGTCCTCGTAAGTTGGTATTCGTACCCGATTAACTAAGCTTGAGTTGTTATGGAACAATTGCAGTGTATGCAACGTTGTGCGACTTGTGCGCACTGGAGCACATGCAAGTCGCAATTTCGTTGTGATTACAACGTTTTTGCTGACTTCCAATTTGCATGTTTTCGATCGGGATCACACGGAAATCGGCATAGTCCGGCCATGTCCTGGCACGGGGCGCAACAGTGGCGTTGCCATCCTTGCCAAGCCAATGCAAAGTGAACATTTTTCGTGCTGCGGAGGAATGGAGATGATCAGTCAGGCATGCTTTGGCGAGCTGGAGGCGATTAATATCGACGCCATCTTGACCATGTTCGACGCTTTGAATGACATTGCCTTTTTCGTCAAGGACAGGGAAGGGCGCTATTTCGGCATCAACCGGACGATGGTGCGCCGTTGCGGGGCGCGGGACAAGGAAGAGGTGATCGGAAAAACCGCGCTGGACCTGTTTCCTCAGGCCCTGGCGGAAACCTATTTTGCCCAGGACCGCAAGGTGATTGACAGCGGCGCTTGCATCGACAGGCACCTTGAATTGCACATCTACCCGGGGCGCAGCCGCGGTTGGTGCATCACCAGGAAGATGCCTTTGCAGGACACGAAGGGCAGGATTGTCGGCCTGATCGGCACTTCACGCGATCTCGGCTTGCCCGACGACGTGAATCCCGCATACCGCCAGATTGCCCATATCGCGGACTACATTCGCGAGAATTATCAGCGCAACGTGTGCGTCCAGGAGCTGGCCGACCAGGCGGGGCTATCGCTCTCGCAGGTTGAGCGCCTGTTCCAGAAAGTCTTTCATCACTCGCCGCGGCAAATGCTGGTTCAGTGCAGGCTTTCGGCGGCCAGGGCCATCATCGATAAAAAGCCGGACGCCAGGATCGCCGACATCGCTCATGAATGCGGCTATTCCGACCACAGCGCTTTCAGCCGCCAGTTCAAATCGGTGGTGGGAATGAGTCCGACCGAATACAGCCGCGTGGCGGGCCGCACGGGGACTTGACTGTGGTCCCCGCGCGGCCGGCAAATACCTACTTCAAGCGGTCCCAAAGGAAGCTGTAGACCATGCCGTAGAGGCGGGCCTGCTGTTCACCGTTCACCGCGCCGCCATGGCCGCCATCCATGTTCTCCCAATACAGGACCTGGTGGCCTTGTTCCTTCATGCGCGCGACCATCTTGCGGGCATGGGCCGGATGCACGCGATCGTCCCTGGTCGAACTGGTGAAAAACACCGGCGGATAGGACCGGTTCCTGTCGAGCAGGTGGTAGGGAGAATAGCGCGAGATGTAGTCCCATTCTTCGGGGCGGTCCGGGTCGCCATACTCGTCAATCCATGAGGCGCCTGCCAGCATGCGGTGGTAGCGCTTCATGTCGGCCAGCGGCACCTGGCTGACGACGGCATTGAACAGCTCCGGGCGCTGCAAGGCTACCACGGACACCAGCATGCCGCCCAGGCTGCCGCCCATGATGCCGAGATGCTGCGGCGACGTGACTTTCCGCGCAATCAGGTCTTCGGCCACTGTGATGAAATCGTCATACGATACCTGGCGCTTTTCCTTCAGCGCGGCTTCGTGCCAGCGCGGCCCGAACTCGCCACCGCCGCGAATGTTCGAGAGCACGTACACGCCGCCTTTTTCCAGCCAGGCGCGGCCGACCGTGGCATTGTACGAGGGCTTCATCGATATCTCGAACCCGCCATAGCCGTACAGCAGCGTCGGATTGCTGCCGTCGTACTTGAGGTCCTTGCGCATGACGACGAAATACGGAATCCGCGTGCCATCCTTGGCGGAGGCGAAGTGCTGCTCCACCTTGAGGCCCGAAGTATCGAAGAAGCCCGGCTGCGATTTCAGTTGCCGCCGTTCGTCGGAACTGACCTGAGCCAGGTGCAGCGTGGTGGGGGTGAGAAAGTCGTTCTGCACCATGAAGTACTGGTCTGAATCCAGGTAGTCCAGCGATGAGATCGAGACGCTGGCAAATGCCGGCGTCGGTACCGTCCGGCGTTCCCATTTTCCTTTCTGCATGCGCAGCTCCTGCACCTGGCTGCGCACATTGACCAGCTCTGTCAGCAGGATCGCGCTCCTGGTCGTCGCGACCGATTGCAGCGAGCGGGTGGCGTCTGGCTCGTACAGAATGGTGAAGTTGCGCTTGCCCGCCATGAAGCCGGAAAAGTCGATCGACAGGAGCGAGCCTTGCTGGTACTGGCGATTCCCGACGTTCCAGTCTCCGCGCAGGCGGATCAGGAGCTGGTCCTTGAAGGTGAAGGCCGTTGCGCTGTTCGGCTTGTCGAGCTTGACCAGCTTCCCGGCATGGCGGAAGTACAGTTCGTTCGTGAAAAACGAGGTGTAGCGCAGGACAAATTCGCGCTTAAATCGCGGATAGTGGTCAGAGTACCCGGACACGCTGATGTCGGCCAGCTTGCCCTCGAACACCAGCTTCGCAGACTGCAATGGCGTTCCCCGTTTCCATTCCTTGACGATGCGCGGATATCCTGAGCTGGTGAGCGAGCCGGGGCCGAAGTCGGTCGCTACGAACAGGCGGTCGCGGCTCACCCAATTGACGTCGCTCTTCGCTTCGGGAAGGTAGAAGCCCTGCGGGACAAACTGCAGGCTGCTCGTGTCGAACTCGCGCACAACATGCGCGTCCCCGCCGCCCCGGGTCAGCGAGAACAGGCAGCGCTCCGCGTGCGGCTTGAGGCACTCCATGCCATGCCAGACCCAGTTTTCCTTCTCATCCCGCGCCAGCCGGTCGAGATCCAATACCACGTCCCACTGCGGCGCATCAGTCCTGTAGCGTTCCAGCGTGGTACGCCGCAGCACGCCGCGCGGGTGCTCGGCGTCTTTCCAGAAGTTGTAGAGGTACTGGCCTTGTTTCTCGACGAAAGGAATCCGCTCGCGCGAGTCGACGACTTCGCGGATTGCATTGGTGGTCTGCTGGATGCCCGGCAGTCCGTCCAGCTGGTTGGTGGTGAGGCTATTCCACTGCTTGACCCAGTCCAGCGCCCGCTTCGAGCTGACTTCTTCAAGCCAAAGATAAGGATCGGCATCGGCCGCCGGTGCCTGTGCCTGCGCCATTGTGCAGGACAGGAGTGCGGCCGCCGCCGTCAGGCTCAGCTTTTCGATTGGAAGCATGTTTCTCAATTTCCTCAGAACTTGTGCTCAACCGTCAGCATCAAGGTACGCGAGCGCAGGGGCAGGGAACTTCCCGGATACAGCTTGACGGGGGCCTTGCGGTCGAAGAGGTTGAATACGTTCGCCGATACGGTGGTGCCAGGCTGGAAGGTATAGCGGGTCCACAGGTCGACCGTCGTATCAGAAGCGATATGGCATTCGCCCGCGCTCACGCCGCGGTCCTCGCATCCCTCGATGCTGCTGGTCGTATCAAGTACGCCCCAGGCGAGCTTGGTGGAGTCCGTATAATTCGCGCGCAGGCCTGCAACGAGCGGGCCCCGTTCCCACGACATCTTGGCGACGGCGCGCGTGCGAGGTTTGTCGCGATAACCGACATAGTTCTCGGTGTAGGTCTTGGCAAAGCTATCCCAGCTCTGGTATTTGAACTGGCGGTTGAGTTCCAGGCCGAGGTTAAGGGTACCGGCTTCGCCAAGGTTCCAGCGCGCCTTGGCATCAAGGTCGATACCGGAAACGCGCGACTTGCCGTAGTTTTCATACTGGGCTGCGATGGTCCTGATTGGTCCCACAGGGAAGCCGACCGTTCTGCCGGACAGCTCGAAGGCACGGCGTGCGATGTCCAGGTCCTGTGACGTCAGCGGGTCGCGCTCCACCAGCCCGGCCAGCCGGTCTTCGTTGGCGAGCGTCTGGTCGATGCTCTTGACGGCGATTTCATCGCGGCGCTTGATGTTGTAGTAGTCGATCGTAAAACTGAGCGCGCGAATCGGCTGCAGCACCAGGCCCGCCGTGAAGCTGTTGGTATATTCTGGCTTCAGGTCGGGATTTGGAGTGACCGCGGACGGGAAGCTGACCGAGCAGCCCAGGCCATAGGCGGTCAGGGCCAGGTTCTTGTCGGCCGCGTTGCCGGTATTCAGGATGTTCCTGAGCTCCGTGGCGGCTGCGCAGCGTTTGGGGTCGTTGTAGCCGTTGTTGAACCAGGACGCGCCGCCGTTGCCGGTCTCCGGCAGGCTTGGCGCGCGGAAGCCCTTGGACACCGTGCCGCGCACCATCAGCATGTCGTTCACGGTATAGCGCAGGCCAAGCTTGGGCACGACCGCGCCGGCCCCGTCGATCACCTTGTCGCCGCGGACCGCAAAACTCGCTTCCAGCTGCTTGGTGAATGGCGCCCCAAGCTCCAGGAAGGCCGCCGCGACCTTGCGCGATCCATTGATCTTCACGCCGCTGAACTGGACGATGCGCGCGGCCAGGACGTTGTCGCTGCTCTGATGCTCAAAGGACTCGTGGCGCAGGTCGACGCCGGTCGCAAGCTGGAGTGGACCGCCGCCCAGCATGAACAGCTCGCGGTTCGCCTTGAAGTCCAGGAAGGTCTGGCGGTACTCGCCATGCGAACCCATTTCAGGGAACATGGTTTCGAGCAGGGCGCGGTCATTCTGCTGGCCGAATTTGTAGGCGCCGCTGACGATGGCATCGTAGTAGCCGTAACGATCGCGGTACAGGTGCTGGCGCTGGCGGGCCTTGGAGCCCATATGGCCGATTGCACCATCCCACTCCCAGCCAAAGCTTGCGCCCTGGATGCCGGCGAGGGCGCGGAACTGCTCCGATGATCCGACGTTCTTGAACATGTCGCGATCGTCGGCGAAACGGTAATTCAGGCCAATGGGGAAGTCATATGGGTTGTTCGGATGGCCGACCGGCAGTTTGGGATCGGTAAAGTACTGCATCGTGCCGCTGATCGAATCATACCAGGACAGGGGAACACCGGTGACATTGCTGCGCGGAGGCGCCGTGTTGTAGTTGTTGCGCGTCTTGGCAAGCTGCAGTTCGCCGTAGGCTACCGTATCGCCGGAAAGCTTGAGGCGTCCCGAACCCAGGAAGGTTACCCTCTCGGCAGGCGCACGGGCCAGGCTGTCCTGCCAATAGTCATAGAAGCACAGGCCGCCGCTCAGGTTCTCCGGCGCGCAGCCAGGGGCCGCGACATTGATCGATTTGCCGGCCAGGGCAGGATCGTGGTAATTGGCGGGGTAGCGGCCGACATAGTTGCCGGGAATCGAGCCGGTGGAAGTCGCGTCGCGATCCGGGTTCATGCGGATGAACCAGTCGGGGAGCAAGGGGCGCACCTGGCGATCGGTGAATTTGCCGCGCGAATAGACTTCGAGATGAGCGAAGGCGTTATAGCCGTCCTCCTCGAAGTCCCCGGTGCCGCCGATGATCGAAGCCTTGCGTTCGCGATCGAGGAAGGAGCGCTTCAGCGATTGCTGGGCCGAAGCTTTCACGCCAACGCCCCGATAATTCTTGCGGGTGATGATGTTGACGACACCGGCAACTGCATCGGAGCCATAGATCGCGGAAGCGCCGTCTTTGAGAATCTCGACGCGTTCAATGACGTCGCTTGGAATGGAATCGATGTTGACGAAGTTCGATTGAAGCCCGTCCGCAAAACCGTAGGAGGAGAGCCGGCGGCCATTAAGCAGGACCAGGGTCGCACCCGTGCCGAGGTTGCGCAGGGAGACGCCGGTGGCGCCGCTCGCCCAGGAATTGGTACCACCCAGGTCGCTGATCGCGCCGCGGTCATTGCTGGTCAGGTTGTCGAGGATTTGCGCAACGGTCTGCGCGCCGCTTTGTTCAATCTCCTGGCGCGACAGGACCTGAACCGGGGACGCGGTTTCCTGGTCCACGCGCTTGATGTTCGAGCCCGTCACGACGACGCGCTGGACGTTCTTGTCTTGCGCAGCCTGTGCCAGGGTGATCGCGGGGAAGGCGGCAACGATTGATCCGACCAGGACGCTGTACTTCAACTTCTTGCTGTGCTTCACGTTTGTCTCCTTGTACTTCATGGACGATTTGGATCGTTCTACATGTCGTCGCAAGGATACTTTCGAGGGAGCGCACGGTCTTGAGCGTTTTCCCGCGCTAATACGCTGAAAATGGCATACCGCAGCGACCAATGGCCTGTGCACCGCGCCGCGCTTGCAGATACCCATTGATACTGGTATTACCTCGCTGCGCACTTCTATCATCCTTCCGAGTCACCTCATCGGAGAACCCGGCGCCGGAAACCCAGCCGTGTATCTACATCATTTATCAGAGTTGCTCCGAGAAACCCGTCCTTCAGGGCAGGGAATGAAAGGAGCCGGCCGCAACGCGGTGGACTATAAAGCAAGATGGGGGTGCCTGGAGAACGCAAAGGCAATAAGAATCTTGCAGAACACCGCGTATTAATCGGTGGAGTTGCCAATTAACGCAGGAGCCCCCATGCAATCAGCGCCGACAGCAGAAGGAAGGGGAAGGAGTACAGGTGGAAGCGCAGCCACAGGCGGCGTTCGGGCGCCATGCGCAGGGCGATGATATTGGCCAGCGAGCCGATCGCCAGCCCAAAGCCTCCTGCATTCACGGCATAGGCGATGACCTTGTAGTCGACGGAATGCTGGACCAGCAGGATGGTTGCCGGGACGTTGCTGATCACCTGGGAACCGAGCAGGCCTGCCAGGAACAGTTCCAGTCGGGAGAAATGGGGAACAGATTCAATCCAGCCCTGGATGAAATGCTGCTGTGACAGCAACCGGATATCGATGAACATCAGGATGAAGACAACGATCAGGCTCCAGTCAACCTTGGCGATGATGCCGCGGCAGGACAGCAGGACAGCGAGCCCCACGCCGGCCAGGCCCCATCCGGGATACCCGAGTTCCACAGTCACCAGGAAGGCGATATAAAGCATGCCGCAAGTCCTGAGCAAGCCGACATGGTAGGCCGCGGGATCGTCATTCAGCTCGGCATGGATGGTCTGTTTGGGGAAGCAGAACCAGGTCGCCAGCAGCAGTACGGCAAAAACCGCCAACGCAAGCGGCGCCATTTGCCAGGTGAATTCAGCGAAGGACTGGTGCGAGCGTTGCCACAGCAGGATGTTCTGGGGATTGCCGATCGGCGTCAACAGCGAACCCGCGTTGACTGCCAGCGCTTCGAAGATCACCAGGCGCCCGACAGGCAGGCCGCGGATGCCGGACAGGCCGACAGTCAGCGGCACGACGATGAAGAGCGCGATATCGTTGGTCAGTACGGTCGACAACACCGTGGATGCCGCCACCAGGAACACCGCCAGCACCCGCTCCTGCCGCAGCCTGTTGATGATGAGCCGCCCCAGGTGTTCCAGGTAGCCGCTGGCTTCGATGCCGGTGGTTAGCAACAGCATGCCGGCGAGCGTCGCGATGGTGTGCCAGTCTACCCAGTTCTTATACTCCGTGAGCGGATGCGGCGACAGGATGGAAAGAGCAATGGCGGCGAGCAGCAGCAGGTGCATCAGGCGGTCGCGCAGGAAAGGCTGGATAATCTGGCGCAGGAATGGCTGCGCGGTGGTTGGTTCGGTGGTCACAAGCATGTAAGTTTTCTGCGTGGGCAAACGTGCGCATGATAACAGGAGCGGGCAAGGGCGCGTGCGCAGGGCCAGGCACGCCTGCATTGCCGCAATTGTGAAGCTCCGCGTCTTCCGGAAGGGTTATCATCAGCAAAACCGATCAATAACGCTTGCCCTACGATAACTCGCGGGTCCACGATGTACTTCACGCGTCAATTACTATTCGCTTTCCTCCTAGCTTCAAAGACCGTCCATGCATCCGATCTGGTGATGGCAATCTCCAACGGTAGTGGCATGCCGATGACCGATATTCGCGGCGAGGAACTCAAGGGCGGGATACTTAAGGAATTCGGCGACGCGCTAGGCGGTTTGCTGCATCTCGAGCCCCGTTATATGATCCTGCCGCGCACGCGTGTTGAAGGCGCGCTGCTGCGGGGACATGCCGATTTGCTGTGCGACCTGCGGCCCGAATGGCTCGACAACCAGGGCTTCCTCTGGTCGGACGCCATTATTTCGAATCGAATGATGGTCGCCATGCGCAGTGAAACGCCAGTGCCGGCCTCCCTGAACGCTATCGCGGGCCTGCGGGTGGGAACGATCCGGGGATACAGGTACCCGGAGATTGAACACTTGCAGCCACCAATCCTGCGCGATAACGCGGCGAACGATAGCCAGAACCTTGAAAAGTTGCTGCTCGGGCGCTTCGACTTCATTTTCACCAACCGCATCTATTTCGACTACCAGCGCAAGGTTCACCCTGAGCGGGCGCGCCTGGCATCCCATAACCTGAAGATCACGGATTTTGATACTTATTGCGCAGTTCATCCACAAGGCAAACTCGGTATCAGGGACCTGAACCAGGCGATCGCTACGCTCAAGGCCCGCGGCACGATCCGATCGATCCTGGCGCGTTACAGGCCGCACGACTCCTCTTGAAATCTTCCAGGCCAGGCCAAAAATTACTGGCCCGGTTACGACGTTTTCGAGGAGGAGCTATGGATGCAAAAGAAGCGTTGCTGGATCACCTGGCCGAACTCAAGGCGGCGCACGACAAGACCAACCGCCTGATGACGGAAATCACGGCAGTCGCGGCCAGGGCGGTGAAAGGCAGCGGGGTGCTCCCTTCGCTTAGCCAGTTGCGCGCGTATGAGCAGGCGCTGATTGCCGCACAGGGGCAGGCGGCATGTTGTGCGGAGCTATTGCAGCAAGCGCGACGCCCGGCACCGTGCGTGCTGCTTTAAGCTTTACTTAATTTACAACGGTTATCGCTTGGGCAATACTTTCCGCCTTACTTTACGCCCGGCGGGAAGCCATGAAACCGCTGGCCTTTGTTGCGGAACCTGGCCAGGGCTGGAATTATTCCGGCGAAGGCTACGTGCTCCTGCAAGGCATCATGGAGGCCATTACCCGGACGGGCCTTGCAGCCTATCTCGACCAGCATCTGTTTGCGCCGCTGGAGATGCGCGACACGAGCCTGGTCTGGCGCGAGGCATTCGAGGAACGGGCCGTCCCAGGCAAGATGTTTCTTGGCTTTTCGCGGCGGGCTTGTTTCCAGAACGCGCTGGCCGCATTCACCCTTTACACCACGGCAGCAGACTATGCGCGCTTCATGTCGGCCTTCCTGGCCGACGATGCGCTGATGCAGATGGCGCTTGCCGCGCCTGTAGACGTGAGCAAGCCGCTTGGCCTGGCATGGGGGCTGGGCTGGGGTATCGAGCGCGGCTCGGGCGGAAGCCATGTCTGGCAGTGGGGGAACAACCCCGGCTTCCGCGCATTTGCGATGGCGTCGACCACGACGAAGGATGGCTTTGTGGTCCTGACAAACAGCGAACGGGGCATGCCGCTCGCCGCTTCAATCGCGCAGCAGGTGCTGCCTTCGGATCACGGCGCCTTCCGTTTTCCGCCAGTGGCCTGAGACCTAGAACTGCTCGTTGCGCGCGACGATTTCGCCAGGCGAACCAAGCAGGAAGACATGATCGTTCAGATTATCCGCACCTTTGATGTGTTCGTATGAGGTGAGCGATGGGAGCAGGTCGCGTACAAGCGACTGCTGGCTCGGAATGGACTTGTCTGACTTCAGCTTGCCCAGGATGATCGTCTTTACTTGCTCCGACTGGCCGGCGATCTGTTCCAGGCTTGCTTTTTTCAGCTTGCCCAGCCGGTATTCGAGGGAGACATTGCTGCGCGCGCTATCCTCGACCTGGTGGTATTCGTAGTTCTGGGTCTGCAGGGTCCCGTCGAACCATGGAGGACTGGATTTGCCGATATCGGTGTGGTACTGGGCGCTAAGGCGCGATTGCTGGTCCTGGCCAATCTTGCGGTCGTCGCGGCTTGTCCCCTCCAGTTTGGTCGCTTGCGATACCTCATAGGAGAACGTGTCCTGTTCCCATGCCTTGAGCGGATTGCTGGACTTGGGCGTCTGGGTCAGGGAGGCGCTGAAATCGGAAAGACCTGTCAGCGCGGAACGGTCGTCCGAATTCAGCTGCCACTTCGATGGAATGTGCAGGAAGTCGTCAGTCTCTTCGGCGACGGCCGTTCGATTCATGTCCGAGAAGGCGTCTTTGAACATGGACATCAACTTCTTGTCGCCGTGCCCGCGTGCGAGCGCCTGGTCGAATTGCGCCAGGTAGTTGTTGATGGCTTTTGCCTGCTGCTTCCTGGTGCCCAGGTGTTCCAGGGTGCTTGTGTCCACGTTCACTTCAGCCTGGCCATCAGGCCCGTTGATGCGTGCCTTGCGCAACGCGTCGTCAATGTGGAAATCCAGGGTCTGCGGCGCAGGCTCAGGACCGGACACTTCGGCATGGAAGTCGATCGACTGAACAAACTTGCTGTCGAACTGTGTCAGGCCGCTCAGCCGGACCTGAGGGGCCGCTCCCGCCATCCCATCGATAGCAGCCTGGAAGCCCGCTGCCAGCGTGGACAGGGCTTTACGCTCATCATCATCAAGCCTGGCGCTCGAGCTGACCTGGTAGATCATTTCGTCATCGACATCGGCCAGCGTGAGCTCGACCTGGGTCCCGCTGCGCGTGGTGATGCCCAGCGTGAATTTGTTGTCGACCCTGTCCGGCAGCCTGGCATGGTCCGGCGCTATGACCGAGCCGGCGCCGAGCTGCTTGAGCATGTCTGCACCAAGGTCCTGGTAGCGCAGGCTGGTCGGGACGGGCGCGGAGGCTGCGGCGATCGCTTCCGGGCTCAGCGTCACGATGGTGGAAACTGGTGGAGCGGTGGCCGCGTCCAGCCTGGACAGGAGAGGATCGGCCTTCCGCGCGGGGGCGGGCACGGGATAGCGGGCGGCCGGTTGCCAGTTGGAGAGGGAGGAGATTGGGCTCATTCCCCCTTAACGGCGATTTATTAATGAAACTTTAATTGTGACCCTTCGCCACGAAAAAGCATGCTACCCTACCATTGCTTTGAAGGAAATGTTTTTTCGTGCCCGCTTTGCGATCCGCAGCGGGCGGTTCCACAGTCCAGGCCGGCCGAGGCTACCCGCCGCAGGCCCGCCGGGAATGATCCTGCGTCACCATCGCAATTGAAGGAATCTGAATGAGCAAGGGCGAACCACTTCGCCTGCACGTGCCCGAACCCACGGGACGTCCAGGCTGTGCAACTGATTTTTCCTATCTCCGGCTGTCGCCGGCCGGTGCTGTGCGCCGTCCCGAGGTCGACGTAGCCCCAATGGATACGCGCGATCTTGCGTATTCCCTGATCAGCGTGCTCGATGCCGAAGGCAACGCCGTGGGGCCCTGGGTGCCGCAAATCGATATCGAAGTCGTGCGCAAAGGATTGCGCGCCATGATGAAGACGCGCATCTTCGATAGCCGCATGCTGATGGCGCAGCGCCAGAAGAAGATGTCGTTCTACATGCAAAGCCTTGGCGAAGAGGCGATCGGCACCGCGCAGGCGCTGGCGCTAAATGTGGACGACATGTGTTTTCCCACCTACCGCCAGCAAAGCATCCTCGTCGTGCGCGACTATCCAATGGTCGACATGATCTGCCAGCTGATGTCGAACGAACGCGACCCGCTCAAGGGCCGCCAGTTGCCCGTCATGTACTCGGTGAAAAAGGCCGGCTTCTTCTCGATTTCCGGCAACCTGGCGACGCAGTACATCCAGGCAGTAGGCTGGGGCATGGCGTCGGCGATCAAGGGCGATACCAAGATTGCCTCGGCATGGATCGGCGACGGCGCCACGGCCGAAGCGGACTTCGATACCGCCCTGACGTTCGCCCACGTCTATCGCGCCCCGGTGATCCTGAACGTGGTCAATAACCAATGGGCGATCTCGACTTTCCAGGCCATCGCGGGCGGCGAGGATACAACGTTTGCGGCGCGCGGCGTCGGCTGCGGCATCGCCTCGTTGCGTGTCGACGGCAATGACTTCCTGGCGGTGTACGCAGCGTCGCGCTGGGCGGCCGAGCGGGCGCGGTGCAACCTCGGACCATGCCTGATCGAATGGGTCACCTACCGCGCCGGCCCGCATTCGACCTCGGACGATCCGTCGAAATACCGTCCCGGCGACGACTGGTCGCATTTCCCGCTGGGCGACCCGATCGCACGCCTGAAGCAGTACCTGATCAAGGCTGGCGCCTGGTCCGAACAGGAGCACGAAGAAACCCAGAAGCTGCTGGAGGCGGAGGTCCTGGCCGCGCAGAAGGAGGCGGAACAATACGGCACCATGGCCAGCGGCCATACCTTCAGTCCCGCAGAAATGTTCGATGGCATCTATAAGGAGCTGCCGGAACACTTGCGTGTACAACGACAGCAACTGGGGATCTGAGATGGCGGAAAACACGGTGAAAACTTCCATGACCATGATCCAGGCGCTGCGGTCGGCGATGGATGTGATGATGGAGAAGGATGAAAACGTCGTGGTCTTCGGCCAGGACGTGGGCTACTTTGGCGGCGTGTTTCGCTGCACCGAGGGCCTGCAAAAGAAATATGGCAAATCGCGCGTGTTCGATACGCCCATTTCGGAGGGCGGCATCGTCGGCGTGGCAATCGGCATGGGAGCTTACGGGCTGCGGCCATGCATCGAGATCCAGTTTGCCGACTACATCTATCCGGCCTACGACCAGATCGTGTCGGAAGCGGCGCGCTTGCGCTTTCGTTCGGCCGGCGACTTTACGGCGCCCATCACGATCCGCACGCCGTGCGGGGGCGGCATCTACGGCGGCCAGACCCACAGCCAAAGCCCTGAGGCCGTGTTTGCCCACGTATGCGGCCTGCGCACGGTGATGCCGTCGAATCCCTACGACGCCAAAGGCCTGCTGATTTCCTCGATCGAAAACGACGATCCGGTAATCTTCCTCGAGCCGAAGCGCTTGTACAACGGGCCGTTCGACGGCCACCACGACAAACCTGTGGTGCCATGGTCGCAGAACCCGCTGGGGGAAGTACCGGAAGGCTATTACACCGTCCCGCTGGACAAGGCGGCAGTTTTCCGGCCGGGCAAGCAACTGACGGTGCTCGCCTACGGCACCATGGTGTGGGTATGCGAGGCGGCGGCACGCGAGACCGGCATCGACGCCGAGATCATCGACCTGCGCAGTTTGTGGCCGCTGGACCTCGAGACGATTGTCGAGTCGGTCAGGAAAACCAGGCGCTGCGTGGTCGTGCACGAGGCCACGCGTACCTGCGGCTTCGGCGCCGAATTGGTCTCGCTGGTGCAGGAACATTGCTTCTACCATCTGGAAGCGCCGATTGAACGTGTGACGGGGTGGGATACGCCTTACCCGCACGCGCAGGAATGGGCGTATTTCCCTGGGCCGGCGCGCGTCGGCGCGGCATTCAAACGTACGGTGGAGGCATAACGATGGGTATTCACGTCATCAAGATGCCTGATATTGGCGAGGGCATTGCAGAAGTTGAACTGGTCATGTGGCATGTCAAGGTGGGCGACGCTGTTACGGAAGACATGATCCTGGCCGACGTCATGACCGACAAGGCCACCATCGAGATTCCATCGCCTGTGCACGGCACGGTCGCCATGCTTGGGTGCGCGGCGGGGCAGGTGATGGCTGTGGGGGCGGACCTGATCCATATTGAAGTGGAGGGGGCTGGCAACCTGAAGCCGCAGGCCGGCGCGGCTGCTGCTGCTTCTGCTGCGATGCCGGCGCCTGCGGCCGTGCCCGCCGTGGCGCAAGCTGGATCGCTTGCTCCGGCAGCGCCTCCCGTCGCCTCGCCCGCAAAGCCTGCGGCGACGGCGATGGGCCAGCAGGTGCAGGCTCCGGCCCGCGTGGCCCGCGAGCCTGGCGAACGTCCGCTGGCTTCTCCGGCTGTGCGCAAGCGCGCCTGGGACATGGGTGTCGAGCTGCAGTTCGTGCACGGCAGCGGTCCGGCCGGCCGCATCCTGCATGCCGACCTTGATTCCTACGTCGCGCGCGGTGTGCATGGGGCGCCGTCCGCAAGCCCGGGCGGCTACCGCGAGGTTCACGGGGAGCAGGCAATTCCGTTGATCGGCCTGCGCCGCAAGATCGCTCAGAAAATGCAGGAATCGAAGCGCCGTATCCCACACTTTTCCTACGTGGAGGAAATCGACGTCACCGAGCTTGAGGCCCTGCGCGTGCGCCTGAACGAGCAATGGGGCAAGGAGCGCGGCAAGCTGACCGTGCTGCCCTTGCTGGCACGCGCGCTGGTGGTCGCCTTGCGCCAGTTCCCGCAGATGAATGCCCGTTTCGATGACGATGCCGGCGTGGTTACCCAGTACGGTCCTGTCCATCTTGGCGTCGCCACACAGACCGATGCCGGCCTGATGGTGTCGGTCATGCGCCATGCGGAAGCACGCGATATGTGGTCGTGCGCCGCGGAGATCGCACGCCTTGCCGATGCCGCGCGCACTGGCAAGGCCACGCGCGACGAGTTGTCCGGTTCGACGATCACCATTTCCAGCCTGGGCGCCTTGGGCGGCATCGTCACCACGCCGGTGATCAATCATCCGGAAGTGGCGATCATCGGCGTCAACAAGATCGTGGAGCGGCCCATGGTGCGCCAGGGCGGGCTGGTAGTGCGCAAGATGATGAACCTGTCGTCCTCGTTCGACCACCGCGTGGTCGACGGCATGCACGCAGCCCAGTTTGTACAAGCCATCCGCGCCTTGCTGGAATGTCCAGCGATGCTCTTTGTGGAGTAATCGATGAATCAACACACCACTACGCTGCTGGTGATCGGCGGCGGTCCTGGCGGCTATATCGCGGCCATTCGCGCCGGCCAGCTTGGCATTCCCACCACCCTGGTCGAAGCCGGAGAACTGGGTGGCACCTGCCTGAACGTCGGCTGCATCCCCTCCAAGGCGCTGATCCATGCGGCTGAAGAGTTTGAAAAGGCCAGTCATTACGCGAGCGGCTCGGCGCTTGGCATTTCGGTGCAGGCGCCGCGCATCGACATCGGCCAGACCGTGCTTTGGAAAGACGGCATCGTCGGGCGCCTGACCGGCGGCGTGGCGGCGCTGCTGAAAAAAAGCGGCGTGCGTGTCGTTAAGGGCTGGGCCAATATTGTCGATGGCAAGACCGTCGAAGTGATTCGCGACGGCGAAAGTCCGCAGCGCATCGGCTGCGAGCATTTACTGCTGGCCACCGGGTCGCACGCTACCGAATTGCCCTTCATGCCGTTCGGCGGGCCGGTGATCAGTGCGACGGAAGCGCTGTCGCCCAAGACCGTGCCGGGTAGGCTGGTAGTGGTGGGAGCGGGCTACATCGGCCTTGAACTGGGCATCGCCTATGCCAAGCTGGGGGCGCAGGTGCAGGTGGTGGAGGCGCAGGAGCGCATCCTTCCTGCCTACGACGCTGAGTTGAGCCGTCCGGTAGCGATCGCGCTCAAGGGCCTGGGCATTGAAACCCACCTGGGCAGCTCAGTGCTCGGCCTGGGCGGGGAGGGTAATGCGGTACGCATCCGGAATGCCGCTGGGGAGGAATCGGTACTTGCCGCAGACCAGGTGCTGGTTGCCGTTGGCCGGCGCCCGAGCACCCGCGGCTTCGGCCTGGAAAAGCTGCGCATCGACATGGATGGGCACTTCATCAAGATCGATGACCAGTGCCGCACTTCGATGCGCGATGTCTGGGCTATCGGCGACGTGACCGGTGAACCGATGCTGGCGCACCGTGCCATGGCGCAGGGAGAGATGGTCGCCGAGATCATCAGCGGCAAGCGCCGCCATTTCAGCCCAGCGGCGATTGCGGCGGTGTGCTTTACCGATCCCGAAGTCGTGGTGGTCGGCGCCACTCCCCAGCAGGCACGGGCGCAGGGCATCGATTGCATCGAAGCTTTGTTCCCGTTCGCCGCAAATGGACGCGCCATGTCGCTGGAATCAAAGGACGGCTTCGTGCGGGTGGTGGCGCGCAGGGATAATCACCTGGTCGTGGGCTGGCAAGCGGTGGGCAAGGCGGTATCCGAGTTGTCCGCCGCATTTGCCCAGTCCATCGAGATGGGCGCGACGCTTGAAGATGTGGCGGGCACGATCCATGCGCATCCGACCCTGGGCGAGGCGATCCAGGAAGCTGCCTTGCGCGCCCTGGGGCATGCGCTGCACATTTGACCCTGCTGCGAGCGTGCAGGCCGTCGATGGCCTGCACCGCTGCGATTGGCGTTATTGTTGCGATGGCGATTGCGTCGGTGCTTGCTGCTGGTTGCGCTTGGCGATTTCATTGCCAATATAGCCGCCACCAACCGCGCCGGCGATAGTAGCCAGCTTGCGGCCGTTGCCGCCGCCTACCTGGTTGCCGATCAAGCCGCCCACCACAGCTCCGATGCCGATGCCCAGCGCACTATTCTGGGGGGCTGGTGCCGGCGCCGGTGCAGGTGCTTGAGCAGGTGCCGGCGCAGGCGAGGCCGCTTGCGGCGCTGCTGCCGCGACACGCGTCGACGGCGTGTACGTATGATGCACCACGGTTTTGTGCTCCACGACTTTGCGTACTTCCGGTTCCGGCGCTGGCGCCGCGACTGTTGCTGGCGTTGCAGGGCTTACAGCGGCGATCGGTGCGGCTGCGGCGCCTGGCATCGTGGTCGCTTGCGAGTTTGGCAGGAGGCCTGCAATTGATGCAGCTCCCACCAGGCTTACCAGTGCCACCGAAGCGGCTGCGGCGACAATCATCGGATGAATTTTGGTGCGTGGGCTGTTTTCCATGTTGTTTTCTCCTGAACTCGCCATCGTTGGCGCTTGCCTGGAAAACGCCTCAGGATGAAAACACGGTGACGCAAAAAGTGTATCGCCGGTAAGCAATTGTTACGGATGCCGCACCACCAGCATAGGAGACGCGTCATCGCCGCTGGCTACTGCACCTTAGCCAGGTCCACTACGACATCGAAATCACACTGGACGTGCATCTTTTCCGCGCCGCAAAGTGCGGCGTCGAACAGCGGCAGCTGGCGCTTGCCGGCGTTTGCGCCCTTGATCGAACGGATGATGCTATCGCGCACGCAGGCGTCGCTGGGCTCCGGCCCGGGCAGCGCCGCTGCGTTGAACTGGAACCTGCCGACGGCGTGGATACGCTTGAATCCGGGCAGCGGCGCGTCCGAGACAAGCATTTTGTCCACTTGAAGCTTAAGCTTCGCTTCCGGGTCGTTCTCGATGGGCGAGAACTGCTGGCTATAGATGCCGCCGTTGTAGTCCCTGATCAGATCACGGTCCATGGTCCTGACCTTGTAGGAAGCCAGGGTCATGCCCGGTTCCGACACTGAGGGAAAGTGATAAGTGCCGCTCTGCATCGGCAAGGACATCAGCGAGCTGGAAATCTCATGCACCTTGCCCCCATGCTCAACGGTCAGTCCGAGCCCGAAACCGCCGATGGTATCGCCCTGGATGCCGAAACTGCCAACCCCAACCTCTGGTTCGCCGGCGCCGGCCAGTTTGAGGCCGCCAGCTACGCAAGTCATGGTGTTGCCTTTGGACGGAGCTGCTGACGGGGCTTGCTGGCCGCATGCTGCGAGCACGAGCAAGACAGGCAAGACGTGAATGGGCTTCATGGCAGTCGCACATTGTAAAAAATGAAATTATGGCATGGTTGCCCCGCGTCTTTGGCTGTATCATCAACGACTTTTTGCGGAGCATGAATATGAAGAAGGGAATGTGGGCTGGCATCGCGATGTCGGTACTGGCGTTGCCGGCCGGCGCGGCGCCAGCGCCGGGTCCGGATTTGCCGCTATGGGAAGCCGGCCTGTTCGGCGGTGCGGCGTCCACGCCGGCTTACCCGGGTTCATCCGAACGCTCCATGCGCGGGCTGGTGCTGCCAATGGTGATTTATCGCGGCAAGATCGTGCGTGCGGATCGTTCCGGCGTGAGCGCGCGCCTGTTCGATACCGAGCGCGTGGACCTGGACCTTGGTTTCCAGATGTCGCTGCCGGCGCGTTCGGACGACGTGCCGGCCCGCGCCGGCATGCCGGACCTGAACTCCTTGCTGGAATTCGGCCCGCGCCTGAAAGTGTTGCTGTCGGAGCCTTCGGCCCCCAATCGGGTAAGGCTGGAGCTGCCTTTGCGGGTGCCGCTTGAAGTGGGGAACGGTTTTCGCCGCCAGGGCCTGGTCTTTGAGCCGCGCGTCGTGTTCGAAACCAGCGGCAGCAACCAGCAATGGCAGGCCGACGCCAATCTCGGCGCGGTGTTTGGCAATACTCGCCTGAACCAGTATTTTTACGAGGTCGCGCCACAATATGCGAACGCCACCCGTCCAGCCTATCAAGCCGGGAGTGGACTGATGATGACGCGCCTTGGCGCGAGCCTGTCGCATTCGCTGGGGCCCGATTGGCGCGTGTTCGGCTTTACCCGCTACGACAACTACACGCATGCTGCCAACCGCGACAGCCCGCTGTTCCGCAAGAATAGCGGGCTGTCGCTTGGTTTCGGTTTTACTTGGACGGCCTATCGTTCGCAAGCGCGGGCCTGGGACTAGGCGGCCGGATTACTGCTCGTCGAATTCCGAGCTGAGGTCCTTGAAACCCTTGCGCACGGCGAAGGGCAGGAATTCGTCCGGCGTGTCGAGCACGATCAGGCGCTTTTCCTGGATCACCGGATCGCCTGGCTTCAGGTCGGGGCCGTTGTAGCCGATGGCGCGCAGGCGCGCGCCAATTTCGGCGATCAATTGATGATCCTTGTGCAAGCCGTCGGTGGCTGGGGCGGCCAGGTCGACATATAGGTCGACCACGCCATAGCCCTCGTCGAATATGCGGAGGGATTTGATGTCAATGGCGCGGCCGTTGCCGTCGATGGCCTTGAAGGGGCCGCTGAGCTGGATATCGGTGTCTTGAGTCATGCCCGCAGCATACACCATCCAAGGCCGTCGCCGGGCTAGGGTGGCATCTTTTCCAGGTAGTCGCGCAGCGCGGCAATTGCCAGCCGCACCTTGGCCGGCTGCGAATCACGCTGTACCGTCACTGCATAGACGCCCATCGGCGCCATCGACCACTCCGGCAATACCGGCACGGCGAGTCCGGCTTCGATCAGCGGCGCGGCATCCGGGCCGGGCATGCGCATGATGCCGGCGCCCTGCAGCATGATGTGCTGAAGCGCGATGAAGCTGTTGCCGGCAACGGGGCCGTTGACGCGCACGCGGTGCGCCGGCTCGCCCGGCCGGTGCAGTTCGATGAACTCGGTCTGGTTGATCACGCTGAGGTTAAGCACCGGGAACCTGGCCAGTTCCTCCGGCGTGCGCGGCAAGCCATGCTCCTGCGCGAATGATCTGGCGGCCACTAGTACATGGCGCCATTCGGTCAGGCGGCGTGCGACCAGCGCGGAATCGCTCAGCGTTCCGGCGCGGATCGCCAGGTCGATGCGTTCGGCAATCAAGTCGACGCGGCGGTCCTCGGCGAACAGGCGCAGCGACAATAGCGGGTGGGCGCGCAGCAAAGGCGCCAGCGCTGCCGCCAGGTGCGCGCTGAAGCCGACGGGAAAGGCCACCCGCAGTTCGCCGCGCGGCTCGTCGCGCAGGTCGGACAATCGCTGCTCGGCTGCCTGTGCCGCGTGCAGCATGGCGGCGCAGTCCTCATAGTAGGCCTGGCCGGCCACCGTGGTGCTCAGGCGCCGGGTCGAGCGGTGCAGCAGGGCGAGGCCGGTTTCCGTTTCCAGTTGCCGTATCTGCTGGCTGACTGCCGAGGTGGTCATGCCCAGCTCGCGCGCAGCGGCACTCATGGAGCCAGCTTCCACCACGCGGGCAAAGACGGCCATGCGCCTCAGTCGGTCGATTGTTAAGAGTTGCTTCATAGTGATTGTGGATTTTGCCCTCTTATCGGGGGATCGTAAAGGCGTCATACTGAATCCACCTTCAATCACCCAGGAGTTCCCCATGAAAATCGCATTAATCGGCGCTACCGGCTTCATTGGCAATGGCCTGCTGGCTGAGACGCTCTCGCGCGGCCACCAGGTGACAGCCCTGGTCAGCCGTCCGGAACGGCTGGCGCCGCAAGCTGGCCTGACGGCGCTTGGCGCCGACGTGCACGACCAGCAGAAACTGACCGGGCAGCTGGCCGGCCATGACGCGGTCATCAGTGCATTCAGCGGCCATGCCCAGCAAGACGTGCGCGAGTACTATGGCCGCGGAATTGACTCGATCGTTGGCGCCGCCAAGCGTGCCGGCGTGCCGCGCCTGCTGGTGGTAGGTGGCGCTGGCAGCCTGGAAGTGGCGCCGGGCGTGCAGGCCGTCGATACTCCGCAATTCCCCGACCAGTGGAAGGCCTCCGCGCTGGGCGCCCGCGACACGCTGGAGAAGCTGTGCAAGGAGCAGGAGCTGGAATGGACCTACCTGAGCCCAGCCGCCTTGATTGAACGTGGCGAGCGCACCGGCAAGTTCCGCATCGGCGGCGATCAGTTGCTGGTCGATGCACAGGGCCAGAGCCGCATTTCGGTACAGGATTACGCCGTTGCGATGCTGGATGAACTGGAACATCCTGCCCATTCGGGCAAGCGTTTCAGCGTCGCCTACTAAGCGCCTGCCAGGTCGGTCAGGCAAGCATTTTGCGCAGCCACGCCAGCAGCACGCCGGGCAGCAGTTCGGTACGCGGCAAGATCGCAAACTGGTGTTTGCCAAAGACTTGGCCGAGATAGTGCGGCGCCTGGTGGTCGATCGCCAGGCAGATCGGCGAAATGCCGGTTTGCCGGGCTTCGATGATGGCTTGCCGCGTATCGTGCAGGCCATTCTCGCCTTCATAATGGTCGACGTCGTTGGGTTTGCCGTTGCGTGCGATTCGCTCCTTGCCACGGGTGGCCCATGTCGGCGGGAGGGCGCGGTGGGGCGCTCATCACATGCGACTGCACTGCGTGAAACAGCTCATGCGATACCACTCCAGCCAGCTCCTGCTAGCCTGCGTAAGGCGCGACAGCTCGACATAAACGTCGTCGTGCATGTCGTCAAAGGCGAAGCCCATGGCGTTGCCACCGAAGACGAAGTGCACGGTGAGATTGGCCGAGAATTCGGGCGGTACATAGGCCTTCTGCCGGCGCGTGATTTCAGCCGCGGCCAAGGCGACCTTGCTGCTATTCTCGCGCCAGAATTCAGATTGGACCTGGCTTGCGAGATCAACTTTCTTCGCGTCGCGTGCAAGGCCGCGCAGATGCTCGATGAAGGCGTCTGCATCCTTCAGCCGCATCTTGCGTACCATTGCCGCGGTTTCCGGCAGGCGGCGAGGGCGCGTAATGGAAGGAGCATGTGTTGGTGTAAGGAGCGAGGGGTTAGAGCTGGACGCCAGCGATCCTCGCTATTTTGCGTTGCAGTGCCATTTTGTCAAGTGCCTCATCGGGGAGGTTGCGGAAGATCTCCATGCGCGTCTTGATTTCGCGGCAGACCGTAAAGAACTCCTGGCGAATCTGCTCAACCGGCCCTTGCACGGCGGCGGGATTGCGGAAGTTCCAGTTCGCTGTTGCAGGTTGGCCGGGCCAGTTCGGGCATGGTTCGCCCGCAACCAGGTCGCACATGGTGATGACGAAATCCATCTCCGGCGCGTCCGGCGCCGAGAATTCATCGACGGATTTGCTGCGCAGGCCTGCCAGGGTATTGTCAAGCGCCCGGATTTGCTCGACGGCGAAGAGATTGAGCTTGCCGGCAGGGTGGCTGCCTGCGCTGAACGCGCGAAACCGGCGTCCGCCGACAGCATTCAACATTGCCTCGGCCATGATGCTGCGTGCAGTGTTCTGGGTGCTGAGGAACAGCACATGATAAGTTCGGGTGCTCATGCAAAATGCCGGATCATAACGGAGCAAGGTTACAGTTTTATGACATTTGCCCGCCCGGCCTCGGCTTGACATGCAAAAGTGTGCGACGCATAGTTGCTGGCGCGAGAAACAGGGAGCGAACCATGCAAAGGCCGGTATTACCTGAAGCGGAGCTTGCAAAATTTGCCGGTGAAATGCGCGCGAATTATCGGTCGAAGATCCCGGCGACCGGGGCGCCAGATCCCGTTGCAGCGGTTCGAGGGCTGCCGATCCCGGCGCGGCTTTATGTTCCGCTGGGGGCGGCCGGCAATGCCCTTCCGATGGTTCTCTTTGCCCACGGCGGCGGTTTTGTCGCGGGTGACCTCGATACCCATGACGTGCTGGCACGCGCCATCGCGAACAGATCGGGCGCGCTTGTCATTGCAGTCGATTACCGCCTGGCGCCGGAACATCCTTTCCCGGCTGGACTGGACGACGTTTATGCTGCGCTGGAATGGCTGGCGAAGGAGGGCGGCAGCATTGGCGGCGATCCTCAACGGATGGCGGTCTGCGGGGACAGCGCTGGTGCGAACCTGGTGGCCGGAGCGGCTATCCTGGCGCGGGATCGGCGCGGCCCCGGGATCGGCGCACAATGGCTGATGTATCCTGCACTGGACAACAGGATGGACACCGCGTCCTGGCATGCATACGGCGAAAAGAATTTCCCTACCCGCGCCATGAACATGAAAGTGCTTGCTGCCTATGTCCCGTGCGGGATGGATGCGAACGCGCCCCTGCTTGCGCCGATGTGGGCGCGGCATGAGGGCCTTCCCGCTACGTTGGTCCAGGTCGGGGAGCATGACCCGCTCCGGGACGAGGGCGTTGCTTATGCGCAGGCCCTGAAGGATGCGGGCGTCGATGCCAGGGCCAGGGTTTACAAGGACCAACAGCACGGGTTCATCCAGTTTTTCAAGGATGCTGAACACTTCCCGGAAGGCGCCGCAGCGCGCGACGAGGGATGCGCCTTCCTCCGGGCTCACATCGGCTGATTCGCCGCTTTCGATGCCGGTTTCGCTATCGCATTTACGGAAAAGGTCATTGGACACTCCAAGTCCTGCGCGCTAACTTGCGTAAAAACATTATTGGAGACTAACGTGACCAAACCCTTCTCGCTATGGGGGGCTGCTGCTGTATTGGCTTCCTCCATGCTGTCCCTCAGCGCCTTGGCCGGAGCGCCCTATGCGCCGGTGACTTTCCAGAACGCCTCAGTGCACGATCCTTCCGTGATCAGGGCGGGGGGCAGCTACTATGTATTCGGCTCCCATCTTGCTTCGGCCAAGTCCACGGACCTAATGAACTGGACGCAGGTCACCAGTTCCGTCAGCGCCACCAACAAGTTGTTCCTGAACGGCGCCAGCAACGTCTTTACCGAACTTGCCGAGACTTTCAGCTGGGCGCAAACGAATACCCTGTGGGCGCCGGACATCGTCCGCCTGGCCGACGGCCGCTACTACATGTACTACAACGCCTGCAAGGGCGATTCGCCGCGTTCGGCCCTGGGCGTTGCGGTCGCCGACAAGATCGAGGGCCCTTATGTGAACAAGGGCATCATCCTGAAGTCGGGCATGTGGGGGCAGGCCAGCTACGACGGCACCATCTACGATGCCCTCAAGCATCCAAATACCGTCGATCCGAACGTCTTCTTCGATAACGGCGGACGGCTGTGGATGGTCTACGGTTCTTACTCCGGCGGCATTTTCATCATGCAAATGAACCCCGCGACTGGCATGCCGCTGCCGGGGCAGGGCTATGGGAAGCGCCTGACGGGCGGGAATCACAGCCGGATAGAAGGGGCTTACGTGATGTACAGCCCTGTCACGCAGTACTACTATCTGTTCACCTCATTCGGCGGGCTGGATGCGGCAGGGGGCTACAACATGCGCGTGGCGCGATCCGTTGCGCCGGACGGTCCCTATTTCGACGCGCAGGGCGTGAACATGGCGAACGTCAAGGCGGATCCTGCAAAGCCCTTGTTCGACGATGCGTCGATTGCCCCGTATGGCGTGAAAGTCATGGGCAATTTCCTGTTCGAGCGCAAGATCGGCGAAGCGGGCAGCGGTATCGGCACCGGCTATGTGTCGGCGGGCCACAACTCGGCTTACTACGACGCCGCAAGCCGAAAGCACTTCCTGATCTTCCATAGCCGCTTCCCTGAACGTGGCGAGCAGCACGAAATCCGCGTGCACCAGATGTTCATGAACGCTGACGGGTGGCCGGTGGTGGCGCCATACCGCAATACCAATGAAACGCTGGCTGCTGTTCCGCGCGGTTTTGTCTTTGGCGACTATATGTTCGTCAATCACGGGAAGGACATCTCGGCCACGATCAAGAAGTCCCGGCTGGTCACGCTGAATCCCAACGGCACAATCAGCGGGGCGGTAACCGGCAGCTGGGCGCTGGTTGGGAGCAACCAGGCTGAAATCAACCTGGCTGGGTCGCCGCCTTTCAAGGGCGTGTTCCTGAACCAGTGGGATGAGACCTCCGGCAGCTATGTGATGACGTTTACTGCGACGTCGCGCGATGGCATCTCCATCATGGGCAGCCGCCTGGCGCCCCGTAGCGACATGCAGGTGGTGCAGGCTGTCTATGGCGAACTCAGTCTCGGTAACACCAATGCAGTCACTGGCGATATCGTGCTGCCGACCAGCGCTGCGCGTGACTCGGCCATCAGCTGGGTATCATCGAATCCCTCGGTATTGAGCAATACCGGGCAGGTCACCAGCCCTGCCAATGACGTGAACGTCACGCTGACAGCGACTATCACCAAGGGACATGCGCGTGCCGTCAAGACCTTCGTGGTCATGGTGCGCAAGCTGGGTAGCATGGTTGCCCATTACACCTTTGACGGGAATCTGGGCGAAGCGACGGGTGGCTTCGGCGCCGGCACCGTCGTCGGCAGCAAGATAGATGCCGCCGGCGGCAGCATGGCGTACGAGCCGGGGATGAAAGGCAGTGCCGCCGTCTTCAATGGCGCATCTGGCGTGCGTTTGCCGGATGGGCTCATCACGGGCACTAGCTACACGGTCGCCATGTGGCTCAAGCCTGCCCAGCTGACCGCGTTCTCGACCACTTTCTTTGGCGCGCGCAACGGCGATTCGTGGATCAGCTTCCTGCCCAAGGGACACGACTTTGTTGGCGGCGCCAGCATGCTGTGGTCGGGAACGGCATGGTATGACGCCGGCTTGGGCATGAACATCCCGGCCGGGCAATGGTCGCACGTGGCGTTCACGGTCAAGAACGGCGCGGTCAATGTGTACGTCAACGGCGCGAAGCGTTTCAGCGGCGTGAACTTCCCGAATGTCTTCACAACGACCAACGGCGTGTTCGCGCTGGGGGTCAATTGGTGGGATGCGCCTTACAAGGGTTCGATGGATGACTTGCGCATCTATGGTTCGGCCCTGAGCGATGGGGAAGTCGCGAGCATTGCGCGCTGAATCAGTGTGGCTTGTCGTCCGGCTCTTCACCTAGCTTCGCTGCGGTTTCCTCCAATAAGGCGCCGCGGTTTGTCAGCCGCGAGAATTCCCGGTTGCCGTCTACCAGCGCGACGAAGGGGCCGGGCCGGCGCAGCACCGCACGGGTCAATTGAGCCCTGGGCGCATCTCGCAGGTTTGGCGCCCAGGCTTCGAATGCGGCATTGGGCAATAAGGTCGCGAGCAGCTCCCTGGAGACCCATTGGGCGCGTTCCTTGCTTGACCGCAGGGATACCCATTCGGTCTCTATGTACACCTGGCCTGGATCGGGATTCATCTCATTTCGCTGCAGCGATTCGATGAATCTGGCAACTATCGATCGCGCGTCATATGGGGTAAAGCTTCCAGATTCGTTTAATTGTGGCGGACCGCCTGCACTGATTCTTTTTGGGTCGGGATGCCACTCAGTATTGGGAGCGATGGGCGGAAGTCCAGGGTAAATTGAAAGCAGGCTCTGTAACCAGGCGACTTCGAGCCAGGGATAGCGGCGGGATAGCGCTTGGCGCAACTCCCTGATTGTCGCAACGGCGAGGAAACTGCGCTCAGAGTTTGCTGAGCGCTCTACGAAGACACATGCCTTGACCCCTCGCATCCGCTCCACCATGACAATCGCGATGAAGAGGCGGGAGGTCAGCCATTCAGTGCCATCGCCAAGCATGACCAGCACATAATCTGCGGGTGTCTGAATTTGAACCTGATCCAGCATGGCCGACGAAGAGTCGGCAATTTCCGCCGCCAGGGTCGCCGAACGGATGTTGTCGAGAAGTGGCATGGTGGTGGCGGGAGCGGCAGGCACCAGCTCGAGTTCGACCTTGAAGAGCGAAAGCCTGGTGATGCGGCTTCCAAGGGCTGCGACGAAGAGTGTAATCGGCCGATAAAAGACGATACCCATCGCGAGCGCCACTACTGGCCACGCTAGGGCCTTGACGATCTCGACAAGCGATGAGTTGGCATCGGGCTCGCTTCGGACACCATCGGTGAAGGCGGGATGCTGGGCCGCAGCTTCGCCGGCGATCAGCGCGTAAGCGGCAAGCATCAACAGTGTCGCGACGGCGCTCTTCATCTTTGTTGCTCCCTTGTTGGCGAGTCTCGAATTTTGCGGGCAACGGCTGCGCTCAATCCTCTCCGATACTCACGTCGCCTGCAAATACAACAAATGCGCAACCTCTCCGGCCTGTCTGGGTCGTTTTGATCTTTCTCAAACCATGCGTGAAAGGCGGATAACGCAACAATTTTCAGCCGTAAGATCGCCGTAAGGCAAGAAGCCGGGAGGGAAATTAGAGTAGCTGCAGCACGTCGCAAGTGCAATTCGATCACTTCTAACTGGAAACGGAAATGAACGCACGATTGATGCAGCCCTTGGAAGAGAATGGCATTTCCCTGTCAAACGAAGAGCTCTGGCGCGAAGTCGACCAGTTGCTGGCCAGCCCAACCTTCGCGAAGGCGCCCCGGATGTGCCGCTTGCTGACCTTCCTGCTCGAAAAAAAATTGAGCGGCAATGAGCAAGAGATCAACGAATATGCGATCGGTTTGGATCTTTTTGGTCGCGATGCGAGTACGTACGATACCAGTCTCGACCCACAGGTCCGGGTACAGATTGGGCGTTTGCGCCAGCGGCTTTCGGCTTACTATGCTGCGCTGGAAATCACGCCTGCGATTCATGTCTCGATCCCGATGGGAAGCTATGTACCCGTCATTGCCTGCCCTGGTACGTCGCCAAAGCTCCTGCGCTACAAGCGAATTCTCCTGACCCCCTTGCGTAACCTGACCGGCGCTGGCGCCAGCAATACCTTTGTCTGCGGGCTGGACGAAGAGCTGGGCTCAAGGCTATTCCAGACTTTGGGCAAGGGCTTGCAAGTCAGCGCTGTATCGGATGCCAATCAATCGCCGCGGCTGGAAGGCAGCGTGCGGGTGGAGGATGACCATGTGCGCGCTTCCATTCGTTTGGTCGACCCGGGAGCAGGAAGCATCGCCTGGCTCTCGCAATTCGATCGCCGCGGCGAACTCTGCATGTCATTGCAGGAAGAGCTGGCCGGGGCGATTTGCGACGCTTTACAGTTCTACCTGGTAGATCATCGTGGCCGCGGAATGTTCTCTTCCTGAGGATCTTCCTTGAACGTGGCCTCGGTGACCGTGTTGTAGAAGTGGATGTAGTAGTTGAACACTGCCGTATCGTCACTGTGGTCGTTATAGGTGGCGAGCGACAGGCCGAAGGGACCCTTTGCGCTGGGCAGCAGCGGCGCCCCTGCCGGCTTGGCCGTGATTTCCTTGATGGTCCAGCCACTGATCGAGGCGTCGTCGTCCAGCACAAAAAGGCAGACCGATGGACGGTTGATCTTCATATTGCAAGTGTCGGACTGGACGAACGATTCGCCGGTGACCGGCTCGATGTAGGTGTAGGTGGCATTGGCATCGCTTTCGATGCCGAAGATACTGACAACGATGCGGCGTTGAACAGTAGGTCTGTCGAGTGGGTGCATGTATTTCCCTTCTAATGGCTAGAAATAAATTGGAAGTACGAACTGTCACGATAACCGATCTGGCTGAGTAGTTTGGCTCCTTTCGTAAAGACTTCTTGATTTTGCAGGCAAGCGTTTACCCGAACCCACGGGTCCAGGATCTGATAATTCATGGACCGGCCGGCATCGCTCTCGATCAAGGCGTGGATCTTCCTGCAGACCTGGGCCGCCGCGCTCGCGTTTTTCGCTTGTAGCTGCAGCACGGCCTGGAGCTGCAGTGCTTCGATCAACACCAGTCTTCCGTTCAAGTTGGACAGGTTGCTCTTGTAGAATGGTTCAAGGCTGGCGACTGCGCCATTAACTTCCTGCTCCGCCGCCTGCACTTCACCGTTCGCCCGCATGGCTGCCGCTACTTGCGTGCGCGCACCCGCCTCGCGCAACTTCCAGTCCGAGTTCATTGGGTCGAAGGCGAGGATGGTTTGCAGGCGCCGGTGCACATCCCGCGTTCTTGGCAGCAGGTCGGCAGGCGGTGAATGGCGGGCAATGATCCTCAGTCGATCCACATCGAGGCCGGCCATTTCAACTTGCCAGGCACGGTTTTCCGGATCGTGCGAGGTCAACTGGATATACAGCAGTTTTGCTTCGTCGTAATCGCGTAGTGCGATGGCATCCAGGCCGAGCGCTACGCCAAGCGTTGCCCGATGCTGCAGGGCGAGTGCATGGCGGCGTGCCAGCGTTGACTCGTCCGGGAATTGCTTACGGAGTTCCAGGATCAATTGCATCTCCTGCGCATACAACTGCTGCGCTTCCTGCAACTCACCCAAAGCCTCCTTGGCCGAGGCCAGCCACGAATAGCTGCTTGCAAGGTCGCTCTTGACTGAACGGGCATCGGGCTTGCTGGCCAGGACGCGCTGTTTCAATCCTATCGAGTGCTGGAACTCCGGAACCGCCAGTTCCGGCATTCCGCGCTGGAAGGCCAGGCTACCGAGATTATTGTGGGCGTACGATTGTTCGATCAGCCATTCGTCATTTTCCGGTTCGAGGCTGTGCAGCCGGTCCGAATAGGCGAGGTAGTCGCGCCATGCGGCGCCGGCGGCCTCCCAGTCGTTGCGGTCCTTGTGCATCTGGCCGACCCAGTATGCATTGGCGCCGAGACTCTTGAGCACCTGGATGTCTGTAGGCGCAGCCTGGTGCCGGCGAGTCAGGATCGCGTTGGCCTGGTTCAGTGCATCAATCGCTACCTTGGAATCTCCCCGTGAACGTGCGACCTCGCCGATCACCTGCAAGCCTTTGGCGCGCAAGGTGAGGGCGGTTGCGCTCAAGTCGTCGTCATCGGAGCCGCGCAGGAATTGCATTGCCTTGCCGCTGACGCTTTCGAGCAGGTCGAGGCGGCCCAGCGGGCGCAGCTTGTCGGCGAAGTCGCCGAGCATGAAGTCCATCATGCTTTCCGCTTCGTTGCGCCGCTGTTCGGCGGAACGTTTGGCAGCGACAGCGCTCAATCCCAGGCCGGTGGCCAGCAGGGCCAGGGTGATGATTGCGGAGAGAGCCAGGATTTGCAGGCGGTCGCGCTGGCGGGCGCGCTGGTGCGAGGCGCGGATCAGCTCGGATTCATTGTCCGAAAGCGAGAGCACGCCCGCATGCTGCAGCTCGCGCGCTTCGTCCAGCAGTTTGCCGCGCGGGAGGAGCAAGTCGGCCGGACGTCCCTCGTCGCGCCATCGCGTTGCCTGCTGCGCCAGGCGGCCGCGCGTGCGCAGCGCCACCCGATGCGCCGCGATCCAGTCGGTCATGCGCGGCCAGCGGCGCAGGATGGCGTCGTGCGCGATGCCGAAAACCGGATTGCCGTCGGCCAGGTCGCTGACGAACAGGCGCGCTTCGACCAGCGCCTGCACTGCCTCGTGCGCGGCAACGCCCCGCAGCGCCGACCATGGCGCGCGTTGGCTGGTGGCGGTGTCTCCGTCGAGGGACAGCACGATCAGCAGGGACATGATGTGGGGAATGGTGGCGCGTTGGGCGTCGCTCAGCTCCAGCACCACTTGCTCCGCGCGCTGGCCGATCGCGCCTTCCAGGTCGCCCAGTTGGTGGAAGGCCTCGAAGCTGAGGACTCCCTGTTCCGTGCGCAGGCGGTACAACTCCTGCAAGCAGTACTGTAGAAGCGGCAGCGCATCCGGGCTGTCTGTCGCGCTTTCGCACAGTACGTCGTCCAGCCTGGCATCGGTCGCGGGATCGGTGTCGAAACTGAGTCCGGCCGCAGCCGCCGGCCGGCGTATGATCTGAGCGATGTCGCTGAAGCCGGGAGCGCCAAGGTCGAAGTGGCCGCCATGCCGCTTGCCCTCAGTGAGCAGGGGGTACTTCGCTATGCTGGGGTAGAAGTCGTTGCGGCAGGCAATTACCAGGAGCGCGGCGCGGCTGCGCGCCAATTGCTCCAACGTTCTCAGGAAGGCTTGGCGTTCGGTTTCGGCGATGCGGCCATCGTTGAAGAAGGCCTCGAAGCGGTCAATGAAAACCGCGAAGCGAAGGCCGCTGCGCGACGGCGCATAGCTATCGAGCGCCGCCTCCATCACCGCAATCACGGAGGCGCAGGATTGCTGCAGGCGTATGCCAAGGGAGATTGCGCTCTCCCCCGGGAAGGCGCATTGCTCGCCGCATTGCAGGTCGATCAGGGACCCGGCGAGGCCGGTGAACAGGGTTTGCTCGCCAAGTTCCACCAGGTCGAAGGCTGTGGAATCCAGCACCGCGACTTCGCAATCCGGGCCCCGCGCCGACAACGCGGGAAACAGGCCGGCCTGGACCAGCGATGTCTTGCCGACGCCGCTAGGGCCGAGCACCATCGTCAGGGCGAAGCCATGCCTGGCTTGCTCTGTCACCGTTTCGACCAGGTTGCGGGTTGCTTCGTCGCGGCCAAAGAAAACATCCGCGTGCGCCTCGTCAAAGGCCATCAAGCCGCGGAACGGAGAACCAGCCTGCCAGTTGCGCGTGCCGTGCGATTCGAAATCAATCGGAGCCACGGCGCGGTAGCCGCGCATGCGGATGGTCTCGATGTATTCCGGTGATTTCGCGTCGTCCCCGAGCAGGCGGCGCAGTTGCGCAACGTTCTTGTGCAGCGAGCTGTCGCTGTTGACGATGTTGCCCCAGCACTGCTGCAGCAATTCGTCTGCGCTGACCACGGCACCATGCGCATTGCACAAGGCAAGCAACACATCCATCGTGCGCGGCTCCATCTGGCGCCTGCCTTGCTCGCCCTCGATCGAGTTGGTAGATGGGTCGATCAGCCATGCACCAAAGCGGAAGGGGCTCCTTGTTCCTTTCAATCCTGCTGCTGCGGCATTCGAGTCGGGCATGTCGGACGTGCGCTGGAGAGACGATGGCGCATGCTAACACGATTGCCGCGAAAAGTTGCGACGCAGAATTGGCACGATATCGCTTGATACGGCGCTGATACTTGTGTTACGCGGAAGCGCAGTCCTAATCTCAAATCCGAAACACCCGGTCTGTCCCATATAACATTTCCAGTGAGGGCGTGATGTCAGACAGCTTGCAAAAATGGGTGGGACGGAACCGTCCCCCACGCGTACAAATTACCTACGATGTAGAAGTCGGCGGCGCCGTCGAGAAGAAGGAACTACCTTTGGTGGTGGGCCTGCTGGCCGACCTGTCGGGCCAGCCGCTGGTGCCGCTGCCCAAGCTGAAGCAGCGCCGCCTTGTGGAAATCGACCGCGACAACTTCAAGGAAGTGATGGCGAAGATTGCGCCGCGCCTTGACCTGTCGGTGCCGGACACCTACAAGAAAGACGGCAACCTGAAGATCGAGTTGAAGTTCAATGAGATCGACGACTTCCATCCCGAATCCATCGCGCAGCAGGTGCCGCGCCTGGCCAAGCTGCTGCTCGTCCGCCAGCAATTGCGCGACTTGCTCGGCAAACTCGATGGCAACGATGAACTCGACACGCTGCTCGAGAAGATCGTCGAAAACACCGAAGAGCTGAAAACGCTGAAGGCTGAAAGCGGGGCCGATGCCGGCGGCGAGGCCGCGGAAGAGAAAGCCGAGGAAGTCCAGTCCTGATAGCGCCAACGCGCTGTCTTCTCCACTCATCAGAGAGAGTCCAAAATGGCCAGTAATCAAGAGGAAGTCCAGGCCGGTGCCAGCACGACCAACCAGGAATTGAGCCTGTTGGATCGCATCGTCCAAGAAGGAAAAATGGCAGTCGAGCCATCGCAAAGCCAATATGCGCGCCAGCTCCTGGGACAGTTCGCCACCCAGGTGCTGGACGAAGGCATGAAGAAGGCGCCCGACGTGGGCGTGGTTGCCATGATCAACGAGCGCGTGGCGCAGATCGACAAGATCCTGAGCGACCAGGTCAACGCGATCCTGCACGACGAGCGTTTCCAGGCCCTGGAGGCATCGTGGCGCGGGCTGCATGACATGGTGTTCGGCACCGAGACTGGTACGATGCTCAAGCTGCGCCTGCTGAATGTCTCGAAAAAGGAATTGTTGAAGGACCTGGAAGGCGCGGTCGACCACGACATGAGCGTGCTGTTCAAAAAAGTCTACGAAGAGGAATACGGCACCTTCGGCGGCAACCCGTACTCGCTGTTCATCGGCGATTACTACTTCGGCCGTCATCCGCAGGACATCGCGCTGCTCGAGCGCCTGTCCAAGGTCGCCGCGGCTGCGCATGCGCCGTTCATCGCGGCCGCTGCGCCATCGCTGTTCGACATGGGATCGTTCACCGAGCTGGGCGTGCCGCGCGACATGGCGAAGATCTTCGAAAGCGATGAACTGGTGTCCTGGCGCGGCTTCCGCGATTCGGAAGACTCGCGATATGTCGGCCTGGTGTTGCCGCGCTACGCCGCCCGCCTGCCGTATGGCGCCAAGACCAATCCTGTGGAGCAGTTCGCGTTTGAGGAAGACGTGAACGGCAAGGACCACAACAAATACCTGTGGGCGAATTCGGCCTACCAGCTCGGCCTGCGCATCACTGATGCCTTCGCCAAGCATAGCTGGACCACCGCGATCCGCGGCGTGGAAGGCGGCGGCAAGATCACCGGCCTGACAGCGCACACTTTCAAGACCGACGAAGGCGATATCGCCCTGAAGTGCCCGACCGAGGTGTCGATCACCGACCGCCGCGAAAAGGAGTTGAACGACCTTGGCTTCATCGCCGTAGTCAACTCGAAAGGTTCGGACATGGCCGCCTTCTTCGGCGGACAGACGGTCAGCAAGCCGAAGCTGTACAACAAGGACGAGGCGAATGCCAATGCTGCGCTGTCGTCGCGCTTGCCATACGTGCTGGCGGCTTCGCGCTTCGCCCACTATATCAAGGTGATCATGCGCGACAAGATCGGCAGTTTCCAGACCCGCGACAGTGTGGAGAACTTCCTCAACAACTGGCTGAGCGATTATGTGCTGCTAAGTCCCAATGCTTCGCAGGGCGAGAAGGCGCGCTTCCCGTTGTCGGAGGGACGGGTTGACGTCACCGAAGTGCCAGGCAAGCCCGGCGCGTATTCTGCCACCGTATTTCTGCGTCCGCACTTCCAGATGGAAGAGTTGACAACTTCGATCCGCCTGGTGGCACAACTGCCAGCGGCAGGGGCCTGATCGATCCTCTTCAATGCACGCCGTATGGAGGGCAGTCCTGCGATGCTGCCCATGCGGCAAAACTTTCAATGGAGTCTACGATGTCTGACGTATTCATTCTGGACCTGGGCGATAGCATCAAGGGGAACTGCGCTATAGATGGCTACGCCAATAAGATCATCATTAACTCATTCAGCCATGGCGCATATATTCCAATGGCGAACGACGCCGCGAATACCGAGCGCACGGCCGGTCGGCCCGTACTCTCTGAAATGGGGCTCGTCAAACTCTCCGATCTGTCCACCACGGAGCTGTTCAAAGCCTGTACGCGGGGAACCAAACTTGGAACCGCCAAACTGCATGTTGGACGCGTGGAAAATGGCGTGTACATGAATTTCATGACCTACACCCTTGACAACGCCATGATCTCGCAGATGAATTCAAGCGGTGGCGGCGCAACCGGAATTCCGGCCGATGCCTTCTCGATCAACTTCACCAAAATTAAAGCCGATTTCACCCAGCAGAAAACTGACTCTACTGCAAAAGGCACTGGTACCTGGAACTGGAATCTCGAGACGATGAAAGCTGATTGAGAGGCAAGTATGTCCCTGAACCGCCAACTGATCGATACCTTCGAGGAATCGCAATGCTCTGAAGCGTTTGAAAGGGCCAGGGACGAACCTCCGCCAGTCCTTCAACATGCCTGGGCAGATGCGGCCGTGCTGTTTTGGGAGGCAATGTGGGCGCTGGGCGCGATCGACGCCTCTCAGCCATTAATAATCCTCGACCTGGGGGCGCCCAGTGGGCTCATTGCGTGGGCGTTGCCCCGCCTGTTGGCAGAACGCCTGGAGCGTTCATCTCGCGCCGGAATGGCCATATCCTATAAACATTGCCCTGCAGACGGAGTCAAAGGACTTGATGTCGGGGGCAATCCCCTGGTTTGCGTTGGCTGGAAGTGCATGGGATCGCTTGCTTCAGCGCACTATGCGCTTGACCGCGGCAATGTCTACATTGCGGAAATGCAGGAACCGCCCAGTAGCGGGCATGCGGATGCGCTGCTTGCGTACTACGCCATCTGCTGCGGCAGATCGCCCGTAGTGTTGCCGCTGGCGGCGATTGAATGTGTTTCAGCACTGGCTAGCCAGAGTGGGGAGCGTTATCTTTTCTTAGGCGCGGACCTCGGGATTGTCAACGAACCGGCGTTACGGGAGCAGGTGATCGGCAGGGAGTACCTGAACCTGCACGCCCTCCTTCTCGACCGGACATGGCATGGGGCACGTACATGGTGCTGCCAGCCCGGCGACGCAGAACTGGCGACCTATCTTGTCGCGGGGAGCGTGGTACCACTCGCGGCTGTCGAGGTGATTGGCAAGATTCTCGAACAAGGGCAAGCCTACCGAAGCTTGGCCATAATGGAAGCGGCATCCTATCTGACGGCGCCAGCGGCGGCGAAACTTATTCCTGCCATGTTGGCGTCCACGTCTTACTTTCCTGCGCTGCTGCAGGTTTGCCCCCGCCACATAGATTTCAGCGCTCTCCATTCTGGTGTAGCGCAACAGTGGCGTGCTGTTCTCGAGCAGACATGGAACAACTATCGCACTCAAAGTGCTTTCGACCGCTTTTATCGGTGCGTGGCCGAATATTCCGCATCGGTTGGCGACTGGGGGTTGGCAAAGCAATGCATCGAGTCTGGTCTTCAACTTCACGGCGACAATCCAGTAGATCTGGTTTTCCTTGCGCGCTGTGAAAGCGCAAGTGGAAATTTGAATCGCGCCCACGATCTATTACTCCAGGCGGTCGCCCTTGCCCCATCCGATACAAATACACTAAGCGAACTGGAAGCGATCAAGCGGCGCTTGGCGGACGTGGGCCGACTGCCAGTTGATCCCGGACGCCGCGATCCATCCGGGGTTCTTGTATTGGAAGCACTGCACATGGACCATGCACCGGCACTCTTGCGTCAATATCGGGACCGAGGCATTGCGGCCATGGCCGGGCTGCCGGAACTGCAGACGCTGGCCCAGGTCAGGCAATGGATTCGCTCGCAGCGGCTTACGGGAGGACTTGCAGCACAGGCAATCATTCACCGGCGCTGGGGCTTGGTAGGTATGGTCTTTCTCCGCCGTAGCGGGCGCAATGCCTATTTCTACTTCTGGGCCGGTTGTGATTTCCAGGGGTGCGGATACGCTAGCAATGCCGCTCGTTTGCTCTTCGAAATGGCAAAGGAAGCGGGAGTCCATTCCGTGTACACCTCGGTACAAGAAGGCAATTATAGGTCTCGTCGCGCGTTGGATAGTTTGGGTTTCACTGCAATGGAAGTCTGCATCGAAGAAGATCAGCGGCTGCTTTTTATGCACAAATCCCTGGTCCCAGGTGTAACGCGTGAAGAAGTCGCCGAGTGGCAGTTACAAACACTGTGCAGGGAGATTGCGGCGCCTTTTCGTTTTGCTAGCGCGCCGGCTGTATTGCAATCGTCTTGCGCCTCGGGGCGATTCGAGTCTGCTAGAAAGGAAGAAGATATGAGTGCTTAATGGGAAAGCGGGGTAAATACGTTTGAACTAATTTAGGTCTGGCAACTATTACAGGAGATTTTCAGTTATGTTTCCATTCTTGATACCGATAGGTATGGCCGGATATCACGGCTATAAGAGTGTTCAGGCATTTAGCAACGGCAACTCTCGCGAGGGAGCGGTACATGCCGTGGGCGTCGTCACTTCCGGGATGGGCGGAATGATAGCGGTTGCTGGGCAGGTTCCCAGGGCGGTAACTGCTATCAGGATGGTGACCACTCAGGCACCGGGAGTGGTGAATTGGATGGCGCCACGCAATCCAGGGCAATGAACGAGTGTGGATAGGATCGGACTGCCTGTCTGATCCGGCATTTTTCAAAAAGGGGGCTCTGGCCCCCTTTGAATTGCGCTCAGTTGTTACGCGGCTGATACTTGTGTAACGCTGGCGGGAAACCCTAATATCAATTCAAGCCCTTTTGTCGACTAGCCTTGAAATGGTGCTCACATGAAGTTCATGTCATCGAATTCCGTATCACCGTTGTTCGACCGCCTCACGGGGATAGCTGATGCCGCAGGAGGTAGCCGCTTGCTGGATGCCGACGGTGTGCAGCAGTCGGTGTTGACCGACTTATCCAGGCTTTTCAATTCGCGAAACGGCCTGACGATAGAACAATTCCTGGGCGATAAGCCAAATTCTCTACATTACGGCCTGCCGGATACCCTGCGTCTGTCGCCCCAGTCTGCCGCCGACCTCGCCCAATGGGAACAGGTGGTGACGCGCGCTCTCGCGTTATATGAGCCGCGCCTGATGCACGTGGGGGTAAAGGTGGAGCCAGAGCCAGGCAAGCCCATTTCGGCGCGCATCAGGATTAGCGGCGCGGTGACACTGGGGCGACAGCAGCGACGGATGCATTTCAATTGTGTGCTGGACGGCCATGTGGCAGCCCTGGAGCCGGCGGCGTGAACCCGAGGGAGAAACCTGTGATCCGTGCTCAGGATGAACTGCTCGAATACTACCGCCGCGAACTGGCCTACCTGCGCACGCAGTCTGCCGACTTTGCGGCGCGCTACCCGAAGGTCGCGCATCGGCTGGTGTTGACGGGAGACGAGGCGGCCGATCCGCATACCGAGCACCTGATCCAGTCGGTGGCATTCCTGAATGCCCGCGTGCACCGTGAACTCGAGCGCGATTTTCCGACCGTGGCCGCTGCGATGCTCGACAACCTGTGCCCAAGCCTGACGCAGCCCGTGCCCGCCATGACTGTCATGCAGATGACGCTCGACCCAAGTGAGGGCAAGGTCACGGCCGGGATGCCGGTGAAGCGCGGCACCATGCTGTCCACCACAGCCGCGACGGGCGAACAATGCCGTTTCCAGGTGGGATGGGACACGACTTTGTGGCCACTGAGGGTCGGCGCCGTCGTGCAGGAAGATCCAAGGATCTTGCGCCTCGACCTGCGGTGCGATGGTGGTATCGATGTGGCGGAACTGGAGCTCGATACGCTGCGCCTCCATTTGTCGGGCGATTTGCTGACCACGATGCCCTTGCACGAGCTGTTGATCAGCGCACTGGAATATATAGAGGTAGTAGGCAGTGCTGGCGTCTATCGCATGTCTGCGCACCACCTGGTGGACGTGGGCTTCGCAGAGGATCAGGCAATGCTGGCGCGGCCGGGGCACGTCCACCCCGCATACTGCCTGCTACAGGAGTATTTCGCGTTTCCGCGCAAATTCCAGTTCTTTGACTTGTCCGGACTGCGCGGCCGCTTGGGGCGCGGCGCCGGCTTTTCAATACGCCTGGTGTTCACCCACAGTTCGGCGGTCTTGTCGCAGCTACGACCGGAAAATGTGCTGCTGGGCTGTCTTCCGGCCTTGAACCTTTTCCCGGTCACCAGCGAGCCGATCGTGCTGGACCGGCGCCATTATGAATACCTGTTGATTCCGGACCGCCGCCGCGATGCGGTGCTGGAAGTGCATTCGATCGTCTCAGTCAGTGCGGCGGACCCGCGTGGCGAACGTGGCGTGGAGATTCCGAGCGCGTTCGCAGTGACGGAAGGTGGTTCCAGCGGGGCGAAAGTGCGCTGGACGATGCGGCGAGAGGCTAGCCTGCGCAAAGGGATCAGCGGCAGCGACGTCTACCTCGGATTTGTCGACCGCAGCGATGTGCGGGCGGCGCTGGCCGAGCATGTGGTCTACGCCAGCCTGCTGTGCACCAACCGGTTGTTGGCTGAGCAGGTCTTGCCAGGCACGCGCTTCTGGGGCGATGGCGTGGCCAAGTCGACTACGGTGCGCGCGGTCTACCAGCCGAGTGCACCGCGCCAGCCGGCCCTGGGCAACGATGCGCTTTGGGCCCTGGTTGCGCTGCTGCGGCTGAACCACCGTTCATTGGCCGATGGCACGAACGGTGCGGCGACGCTGCGCGACATGCTGTCGCTGTTTGCCGGGAGCAGCGCGCGCGACCAGCTCCAGGTGCGGGGCATCAAGCGGCTGCATGCCCAGCCGGGAACGGCTCGCCTGGGCGGCGATTCGTGGCGTGGCCATTGCCGCGGCACCGACGTCACGCTGGAATTCGATGCCGCCGCCTTTGACGGAACCTCGCCGTTGGTGCTGGCGGGCGTCCTGGCGAGATTCTTTGCGCTGTACACCACAGCCAATTCCTTCGTGCGCCTGTCGGTACGGCGTGCCGGGGAAACCTGGAAGCAGTGGCCTGCAATGGCGGGGCGGCAATGCCTGACCTGATCGCACAACTGCGGGCTGCACCGCAGGATTTCAACCTGTTCCAGGCCATCAGCCTGGTGGAGCGCAGCGAGCCGGCGCGCAGCCCGGTGGGATGTGGCGTCGGCGCCAACGAGGCGCTGCGGCTGGCAGCGCAGGTGGACATGGCGTTTGCACCGAGCGATATCGCCAGCCTGGGCGAGAGCGCGCGCCCTGGACCACCGCTGACCTTGCGCACTGCGGCGCTGACGCTGGCCGGCGCGCAAGGCCCGCTGGCGGCGCCGTTCACCGAGTTGCTGCTGGCACGCCGCAGGGCGCGCGATGGCGCAGGGCTGGATTTCCTCGACATCTTCAACCAGCGCCTGATCGGGTTCTGGTATCGCGCCCGTTGCAAGCACCACCTGGCATTGCAAGGGACCGCTGCGCGGGCGCCGCTTCCGCGCAGCCTGGACGCCCTGTCGGGACTTGGCCTGGCGGAGGGCGCCCTTGGGCCAGGCGGTGAACTGGCCTGGTTGCGCCACGCGGGATTGCAAGGAGCAGCGCCTCGCTCGCTGGCGACTTTGCTGACGCTTTTGCGCGATCGCCTTGGCGTCGCATTCGAGGGAAGGCAGTTCGTCGGCCACTGGCATCCGCTGGCTGACTGCGACCGGGCGCGCCTGAGGGGACTTGGCGGCGGCCAGGCGGCGCAACGGCTTGGCGGCGGCGCCAGCCTGGGCGCGCGTGCCTGGGACCAGGCTGCGGGCATTGCGCTTCGCGCGCCATCCCTGGCGCCTGACCGTTTCGCGGCGCTGCTGCCGGACGGCCGGCAATGCGGTTTGCTGGGCTGGCTCGTAGCGCGTCACCTGCAGCGCGATGTCAAGGTGACGCTGGAACTGAAGCTGGCGGGCAGGCCGGAGTCCCGCTTGGGCGCGCAGCACGGGGGCGGACTTGCGCCACGCCTGGGACGCAGCGCATGGCTGTGCGGCCGCGCGGCGCCGTCTGGGCCGGGATGCGAATACCGGGCGGTGCGCTTCGTGCTGCCGGGACAAGGGAGCTAAGGCATGGAAGTCGATATCCGCAGCCTGTTGTCGCGCCTTGACCGCGAATGCCGGCGGGCCATGGACGCGGGCGCTGAACTGTGTGTCCAGCAAACCCATTTCAACGTCGAGGTGGAGCACTTCCTGATAGCGCTGATCGATGGCGCCGCCTCCGACCTGATGCTGCTGCTGAATCACTATGGCGTGAACGCCGATGCAGTGCGGCGACAGGTGCAGGATTGCCTGGATGGCTTCAAGCGCGGCAACGGTCGCACGCCAGCATTGTCGCCCCATTTCGCTGCCCTGTTCCGCGAAGCCTGGCTGACCGGTTCAATGCTGCTGGGGGCGCAGCAAATCCGCTCCGGTGCTGTGCTGCTTGCCATGCTGGATCTGGACAGCATGCGCGGCATGCTGATCGAGACCGCTCCGGCCCTGCTCGAGATCCCGCGTGAGCGGCTGAAAAACGAGCTGGCTTCGCTGCTGGGCGGCAGCGCCGGCGCCGAAGTGCGGCGCGGAGGAGCGCAGGCGGGCGGCTCGACGCCGGCCCTGGAGCAGTACACGGTCGACATGACGGCGTTGGCGCGCGCCGGGCGCATCGACCCGGTGCGCGGCCGTAACGAGGAAATCCGCCAGATTATCGATGTACTGCTGCGCCGGCGCCAGAATAATCCCATCCTCATCGGCGAGGCCGGCGTCGGCAAGACGGCCGTGGTGGAAGGTTTTGCCCAGCGCGTCGCCGACGGCAACGTGCCGGCCGCGCTGGCGGACGTGCGCGTGTGCGCGCTGGACCTGGCGCTGTTGCAGGCCGGCGCCGGGGTGCGCGGCGAATTCGAGCAGCGCTTGAAATCGGTGATTGCCGAGGTGCGTGCCGCTGCCGTTCCGGTGATCCTGTTCATCGACGAGGCGCACCAGCTGATCGGCGCCGGCGGCAGCGAAGGGCAGGGCGATGCCGCCAACCTGCTCAAGCCGGCCCTGGCGCGAGGGGAGTTGCGCACGATTGCGGCAACTACCTGGGCCGAATACAAGAAACACGTCGAGCGCGACCCTGCGCTGGCGCGGCGCTTCCAGGTAGTGAAGGTGGATGAACCGGCGCCGGAGGCGGCAATCGGCATGTTGCGCGGCATGGTAGGAACGTTGCAGCGGCACCACCAGGTGGAGATCCTGGACGAGGCTGTGCGCGATGCGGTGCGCCTGTCGCAGCGCTATATCGCAGGGCGCCAACTGCCGGACAAGGCGATCAGCGTGCTGGACACGGCCTGCGCCCGTGTCGCCATTGCGCAGGCCGGGACGCCGCCCGCGCTGGAGGCGCTTGAGCACGAGATGGTGCTGGCGCAGGAGGGGCTGCGCCTGGCGCGCCATCAGCTTGGGCGCGGCGAGGGTGATGCCGCCGAAGCGGCGCAGCTGGCGGGCGCCCTGGAACGCCTGGCTGCCCGTCGCGCAAGCCTGGTGGCCAAGGTGGCGGAGGAGCGCCGCGCCGTGGAGGAAATCCTGGCGTTGCGGCGCGAGATCGCGGCTCGCGCCGATGCCGGCAACGCCGGTGACGAAGAACAGCAGGCCCAGGCCGCCCGGTTGCAGCGCCTGCAGAAAGGCCTGGAAGCGATACGCGACGATGAACCGCTGGTGCCCGTGTGCGTCGATTCGGCCATGGTGGCGGGAGTGATCGCCGGCTGGACCGGCGTCCCGGTCGGGAAAATGCTGGCCGACGAGGTGCATGCGGTACTGGAGCTGAACGAGCGCCTGTGCGAGCGCATCGTCGGGCAGGACCAGGCGCTGGACACCATCGCCCGCCGGGTGCGTACCCTGCGCGCCGAACTTGACGATCCGGGCAAGCCGGCCGGCGTGTTCATGCTGGTAGGCCCGAGCGGGGTGGGCAAGACTGAAACCGCCTGCGCACTGGCCGACATCCTGTATGGCGGCGAGCGCAATATGATCACGATCAACATGTCTGAATTCCAGGAGGCCCACACCATCTCCAGCCTGAAGGGAGCGCCACCCGGCTATGTGGGCTACGGCAAGGGAGGCGTGCTGACCGAAGCCGTGCGGCGCCGGCCCTACAGCGTGGTCCTGCTGGACGAGATGGAAAAGGCCCATCCGGATGTGCTGGAGCTGTTCTTCCAGGTTTTCGACAAGGGCACTATGGAGGACGGCGAGGGCGTCGCGATCGATTTCAGGCACTGCATGATCCTGCTCACCTCGAATGCCGCGCAGGATGTGATTACCCGTGCCTGCCACAACGGTGCAGTGCCGGATCCAGCCGCCCTGGTGGAGTTGCTGCGGCCAGCCCTGCTGCGCCAGTTCAGCCCTGCCTTCCTTGGCCGCGTCGTGCTGGTGCCGTACTATCCGCTGGACGACGCCGGTATCGGCATGATCGTCGACATGAAGCTGGCCAGGCTGGCCGAACGCTTTACCGCCCACCATCGCGCCCGTTTCAGCTGGGACGATGCGGTGACGACCGCGATTGCGGCGCGCTGCACGGAAGTCGACAGCGGCGCGCGCAATATCGACTTCATCCTGACCCAGACCGTGCTGCCGCAATTGGCCAGCCAGGTGCTGGAACGGATCGCCACCGCTTCGGCATTCTCGGCCGTGCACATGTCGGTGGCGGGCACGCAGTTTTCCTATAGTTTCCGTGACAGTCCGATCGGGAGGGCGGCATGAAAACCGGCTTCAAACAGGCCGGCGGCCTGATGCAACTGACTTCGCCCTTCGGCGCCGACGACCTGCTGCTCGATAGCCTGGCTGGTAGCGAAGGCTTGTCCGAGCTGTTCGGGTTTACCCTGCATATGCGTTCCGCCAGCACCAGCCTGCGCGCGGCCGCCGCCGTCGGCAAGGAAATGACGGTCAGTATCGGCGGCCCTGGCGGCACACGCTACATCAGCGGGATGGTGATGCGTTTCGTGCAAAGCGGCGAGGATAAGGATTTTGCGCTCTACGAAGCGGAGCTGGTGCCGGCACTGTGGAAGCTGACCCTCTCGCGGGACCGCAAGATCTTTTCCAACCTGGGCGTGGACGCGATCATCAAGGATGTACTGGGTGGATTCGGCGTGGCCTTCGAGTCCCGGCTCGGCAAGAGCTATGCCAGCCGCGAATACTGCGTGCAATACGACGAAACCGCCTTCGACTTCATTTCACGGCTGATGGAACAGGCAGGCATCTGCTACTTCTTTACCTTTGCCGCCAGCGGGCACACCATGGTGCTGGCCGATGCATCGAGCCAGTTTGCCGACTGCGCCGGCGCTGCGAAGGTTCGCTTCTGGCCCGAAACGGGTATGCTGCGACCGGTCGATGCCGTCTCGCGTTTCGCACATGAGCACCGGATCGTGCTGCAGCAGGCGACCGTCAGCGATTATGACTTCGTCACCCCTGACACCTCGCTCGAGGGCAGTTTCCAGGCAACGGCGGGCATCGGCGCGAGTTATGAATTCGCCACAGGCCATGGCACGGTGGAGGCCGGCCGGGCGCTGGCCCAGTTGCAGGTGGAGGAGAGCCAGTGCGCGTCGGAAGTGCTGCACGGAGACAGCTTCTGCTATCCCTTCTGTGCTGGAACGCGCTTCACGCTGGCCGGGCATTTCGTCTCCGCGCTGAATGCCGACTTCGTGCTGCGCCGGGTCCGGCATACGGTGCGTGACGACGTATACAGCAACGCTTTCGAAGCGTTTCCCGGCGCCGTGCCGTTCCGTCCTCCGCGCCGGGCGCCGCTTCCCCGCATGGCCGGCTGCGAAACGGCCATGGTGGTGGGGCCTTCCGGGGAAGAGATCTGGACCGACAAGCACGGGCGCGTGAAAGTGCGCTTCCCGTGGGACCGCGCGGCCGCCGACGACAAGCGGGCGCCATGGATCCGCGTGGCGCAAGCCGCGGCGGGCAAGGGCGTTGGCGCATTCTTCCTGCCCCGCATCGGGCATGAAGTAGTGATCAGCTACGTGAACGGCGACCCGGACCGGCCGCTGGTGACGGGCAGCGTCTACAACGGCAACAACGTGCCGCCGGCAACACTGCCGGCAAACCAGACCCAGTCGATCTTGCGCACCTTGTCGTCGAAGCAGGGCAAGGCCGGCAACGAACTGCGCTTCGAAGACAAGAAGGACGCCGAGCAGCTCTACATGCATGCGCAGAAGGATATGGCGGTGGAGATCGAGAATGCCCTGGCCACGACGGTAAAGAAGGGCGTGGAACTGCACACGCTGGAAGAGGGCGACCGCACCATCGTCCTGAAAAAGGGCAAGGAAGTGCACCAGGTGGCCGGCAGCCGCGAACTGGCAGTGACGGGAGCCGAGACCCACGCCAACGAGGCCGCGTTCACACATACGGTCAAGGGCGACTACCAGCTGACGATCGACGGCAGCCTGACCATTTCCGTCAAAGGCGGCATCAAGCTGGTGTCGGACGACAGCCTGGCGCTCGAGGCGGCAAAAGCGCTGTCGGCCAAGGCTGGCACGGAGTTGAGCAACAAGGCCGGTACCGCGCTGCAATGCGAGGCAGGCACCGACCTGGGGTGCAAGGCAGGCAAGGCGCTGCAGTTGCAGGCCGGCCTGCAGATCGACCACAAGGCCCCCATCATCAACAGCAAGGCCGATGCCACCCAGACGGTGGAGGCGGGGGCGGTGTTGACGCTCAAGGGCGCCATGGCGAAGGTGAATTGAATGGAATCCCCACTGCAAACCGCCAGCAATAGCGCAGTGCCGACGGTGGTCGAAGAGCGCGACGCCGACGGCAACATACTGCTGCGCAGCGCCATGGCCAGCGGCGTCCTGCATGGCCCGCTGGAGCAGTTCTGGCCAGGCGGCCAGCTGGCGATGCAGGCCCATTTCGAGCACGGCAAGCTGCATGGGCCGATGACGCTGTACGACGCCGACGGCGCCCTGGTGCAACGCAGTGCCTTCCAGCGCGGGCTGGCGCATGGCCTGGTGGAGACCTATGTGCACGGCCGGCGGGTGATGGCGCAGACCATGGCCGAAGGCGTCGCCAGCGGGCCTGCGCTGTCCTATGACGAGGCAGGCCAGGTTACGGCGCGCCTGTCGCTGGAGTCGGGCCAGATCGAAGGGCCGGCTGCCTTCTTCCACGAAGGCCGGCAGGTGCGCAACTCGGTGTACCGCAGCGGCTTGCTGGAGGGCGAGTCGGTCGACCTGGACGCGGAAGGGCAAGTGGTGCAGCGCTGCAGCTACCGCGCCAACCTGCTGCATGGTTCGCTGCGCCGCTACTGGCCCAACGGGGCGCTGATGGAGGAAGTGCTGTATCGCGACGGCGTTCCGGTGGGGCCGCCGGTGCGCTTCAATGCGCAGGGGGGACGGCTGGGCAATGCCGAAGCGGCGCCGGCCCTGATGGAACGCATCAAACGACTACTGAGGGGCGACTGATGGGACAACAAGTATGCGCTGGAGCGATGCTCAAATGCTCGTTCGGGCTGGCGCCCGGCACTCTGATGGTGCCGCCGGCCAGCCAGGTCGTATCGACGATGCCCGATGCGAATGTCATGGATTGCAAGCCGATGGTGAACATCCTGCCGTTCGGCATGTGCACTTCGCTGGGCAATCCGCAAGTGGCGGCGGCGACTGCTGCGGCACTGGGCGTGTTGACGCCGATGCCTTGCGTGCCGATGACCAGTGCTCCCTGGATGCCCGGTTCGCCGACAGTCCTGCTGGGCAAGCTGCCGGCGCTGAACAATGCCTCCAAGCTGATGTGCATGGCCGGCGGGGTGATCGAAGTATGCGTGCCGGGTCAGGCCACGGTGTCCGTGCCCTGAACCCGGATCCGGACAGACAGGTGCGATGATGGAATACCGATTGAGCCTGACACCCCGCCTGCTGGCAGTGGGATCATGCGGCGTGGTGGCCTTGCTGGTGCTGATGTTTGCGCTGGGCTTCCAGTTCGGCGTGCGCATGTCGGAGGCGGCCGTACATGCGCCGCAAGTCCTGGCAGCGGCGCCGCAATCGGCCGCCCCGGCCGTGGCCGCGCCGCCGGCCCCGGTCGCGCAGGAGGCGCCATGAACGCCCGCCTGGCCCGCCTGGCATCCCCGGTGCTGCTGGCCATGGGCCTGATGTCCGCGCCCGCAACGTCGGCGGCGGCAACAGCCAGTGCTGCGCTGCCGCCGGCCTCGCCGCTGGTACGCACCGCCGATGGCCGCCTGCTGGCGCCCGATATCGCCCGCATTGTCGAGCGTGGCGAGCTGGTGATCGCCATGTACCAGGTCGACAGCCCGCCGTTCTACGCGCAGAAGGACGGCGTGATGAGCGGGTTCGACATCGAGCTGGCGCAGGCGATTGCCGGGGAACTGGGCGTGAAGCTACGCTTCGACCGCAGTTCCAGCAGCGTCGATGCAGTGGTGGAAATGGTCGGCAACGGCCAGGCCGACCTGGGCATCAGCCGCCTCGGGCGCACCTTGCGGCGCAGCCAGATGGTGCTGTTTTCGACGCCCTACCTGGTGCTGGGCCACGCCATGCTGATCCACCGTGTACGCTTCGCCGAAAGATACGGCAAGCAGCCGTTGAAGGAAGCCATGCGCAACTTCGAAGGACCGTTGGGCGTGATGGCCAACACATCGTGGGTGGAGTTCGCCCGGCGCGACTTCCCGGCGGCCCGCTTGCAACCGTATCCCACCTGGCAGGCGCTGGTCGATGCGGTGCGCCGCGGCGAAGTGCTGGCCGCCTATCGCGACGAGCTGGCAGTGCGCGAGGTGCTGGAGCAGGACCCGCGCCTGGCGCTCAGCCTGCGCACGGTGACATTCACCGATGCGCAAACGGCGCTGAGCGTGATGGTGGGCGTGCGCGACGGCACCTTGCTGGCGTTCGTCAATGAGGTGATTGCATCGCGCGCCGGCAGGCGCCCTCCCGGCGACAGGAGGATCAAGCCATGAGCGCACTGGCCCAGCTTGCCGGCCCGCTGCCCGCAGCTGCCTGGCGGCGCGTGCGGTCCCTGGCCATCAATCCTTTGGTGGTCCTGGCCTGCGTGCTGCTGGGAGGGGCGATCGGCTGGGCCGCTCCGGCGGCCGGCCTGCGCCTGGCGGTAGTCGGCAGCGTCTACGTCAACCTGCTGACCATGGTGGTGCTGCCGTTCATGATGTCGGCCGTGGTGCTGAGCCTGCAGACCCTGTACCGCGAAGGCGGCACCGGCAAGATTGCGCGGCGCGTGGTGCTGGTGTTCGTGCTGCTGGCACTGGCGGCCGCCGTGCTGGCTACTGCCGGCACGCTGGTGCTGCACCCGGGCGAGAACCTGTCGAACGCCACAAGGCAGGAGCTGGGCCAGCTGGTTGGCGGCGATGCCGACCAGACCAATACCGCCATGGCCTTGCACCAGGCGGATGTCGCGCCGCCGGCGGCGACGGCGCAGGACATCGTACGGCGGCTGGTGCCTTCGAATATCTTCGCGGCCCTGGCCGAAGGCGAAACCCTGAAAGTGCTGGTTTTTGCGTTGTTGTTCGGGGTATCGGTCGGACAGGTTCCGGAACGCATCGCCGGCGGCCTGCAACAGGCGCTGCAATCCGTGTACGAAGCCTGCCAGACCTTGACGCGCTGGATCAACCTGCCGCTGCCGCTGGTCGTGGTATGCATGACAGCCGGCCAGGTGGCGCATACCGGCGTCGTTGCGATGGCGGCAATGGCCGGCTATGTGCTGGGCTTCCTGTTCGTCAGCGCCCTGGTGATCTGCCTGGCCGTGCTGTTGCTTCGCCAGCGCGCAGGCGGTGAGCTGAAACCGGTGTTGAAGGCCATGCGCGAACCGTTTGCGCTTGGCGTGGCAACCAACAACAGCGCCGCCTGCATGCCGGCCATGGTGGAGGCGCTGGCGGGCCGCCTGGGCTTTGCGCGGGCCCGCGTGGAATTGCTGGTGCCGCTGTGCACGGCCCTGCTGCGCGCCGGCCCGGTCGTCTATTTCGTCAGCGGCACCATGTTCATCGCGGCCCTGTACGGGCGTACGCTGGGGCCGGGAGAACTGGTGCTGCTGGCAGCGGTGGCGGCGCTGACCGGCTTCGCTTCGTCCGGCATGGGCGGAGTGGCGACGGTAGCGCTGATGGGCACGGTCTGCGCGTACTTCTCGCTGCCGTTCGAAGCAGCCTTCGTGCTTTTTGTTGCGGTCGATCCGCTGTGCGCGATGGCGCGTACCGCAGTGAGCGTGCTGGTGGGCTGCGCTGCGGTGTCGTTGATCTGCGCTCGGCCGCTCGGCCTGTGAGGGACATGCCATGAAAGCGCTGCACGCCATCCTGCACCAGCCAGCGGCCTTGCTGGCAGCCATGCTGCTGGGAGCGTGGTGCGGGCTGGCCTGGCCTGCCGCCAGTCCGCTGTTTGCGGCGCTGGCGGCACTCTACCTGTCACTGGTGCAGGCTGCCACGCTGCCGTTCCTGGTCTTGGCCGTGTATTTCGGCCTGCAGCGCAGCGTCGCCGGCGGGGCGCCTTGGGGGCGCCTTGCCTGGCTGCTGGCGGCGGGGCTGGCCGGCATGCTCGCCTGTGCGCTGGCGGGGGCCCTGCTGACCAGCGCCGCGGCCGGTGGCGCCGGCATGGCCCCGGACAAGGCGGCGGCGCTGGGCCGCCTGACAGCGCGCGCTGAGATCGGGGCGCCGATCAGCCTGCGCGGCGATGCGCCGCCGGCGGCCATGCCGGCGGCGCCCGACCTGGTGCCGGCCAACCTGTATGCCGCCCTGGCGGCGGGCGCCGTGCCTTCGGTGCTGGTGGGCGTGATCCTGTTCGGCGCCGCGGTCGCCGCACAGAAAATGGAGAGGGCGGCGCAACTTGGCAGCATCCTTGAGGCAGTCTACCGCGGCCTGGAAGGGGTGATCGGACTAGTCAATACCGGCCTGCCGCTGATCGCCTTCGTGCTGGCGGCGGCCGCAGTTGGCGCCGCCGGCACGGAAATCAGCCTGCTGGGCGGCTTCCTTGGAAGCTGGGCCGTGGCGGCGCTGCTGGCATCGGGCCTGGCGCTGGCGGCCCTGTGCTGGCGGCTCAAGTCGGCGCCGGCGCCGGTGCTGACGGCATTGCGCATGCCGCTGACAGTGTGCCTGTTCTCGCCGGTAGGCACGGCCGCGCTGCCGGAATTCATCGAAGCGCTCAGCGTACGGCTCGGCTTCCCGCGCGGCACGGTGGAATTGCTGGCTTCCGCATTTCCGGTGTTCGCGCGCAGCGGCGAAGCGCTGTTCCATGCGGTGCTGGCTGTCTACGCGGCCAATATCTACGGCCATGCCCTGGCCTTGCAGGACCTTGTGCTATTGGCCCTGTTGTCCTGTTGGTTCACGCTGGCCACCAGCGGCCTGCCGGGCGCCAAGGCCGCGCTGTGGTCCGGCGTGCTGCAGGCGCGCTTCGGGCTGCCGCTGGATGCCCTGTTGCCCGTCCTGGTGGCAGTTGAAGTGCTGTGCGAAGGCACCCGCAGCCTGGTGTCCTACCTTGCCGCGGCAGCCCTGGTGGCCCTGGCTGCCGAGCCGGGACGCTTGCCGGCGGCAACGGCGCGCGACAGCGTGCAAGGGGCGTCCGTGGTGCTGGTGCTGGGGCGGCGGCAGGCGGTACTGAGCCTGCTGCTGTTGGGCGGCACCTTGCTGCTGGTCTTTTGCGCCGGGCTCGGGGCCGGCCTGCGCAAGCATCTGCTGGCCACTTTTTAGGAGATGCCATGAGATACGCGAAGCCTGCCGCCCACCTGCTGGCGGCGTTATTGGCGGCCGGCGTGCTGGCCGCCTGCGGCACGCTGGCCAGCCTGGCCGGCGGCCCGCGTCCGCAAGCGCCGCGCTGGCAGACGCTGGCCCTGGCCGCCGCCGACAATGCCAATGGCAATAGCGCGCTGGCGGTCGACGTGGTGCTGGTCAAGGACAAGGGCGTGCTCGATACACTGGCCGCCATGCCGGCCGCGCGCTACTTCGCAACGCGCGCCGACCTGCAGCGCACCTTTCCCGAAGCGCTGACCGTGCTGGCGGTGGAAATCACGCCGGGCCAGGTCATCCAGCTCGAGCCGAAGCGCTTCGGCGCGGAACGGGCCTGGGCCGCGCTGGCCTTCGCCAACTACGCGGCGCCGGGCGAACACCGCGCACGGCTGCTGCTCGAACGCGGCGGCTATGTCCTGCAACTGAACGCCCAGGGCTTTGTCGCGAGCGACATCCGGCCCGGCGCCGCCCACTGAAAGAAGGAGCCGCCATGGCCGAAGCACGCTTGTCCGAACATATCCAGTGGCATGAAGGAATGCTCCTGGCGCCCCAGCATTTCCAGCAGGAGAGTGCGCGCGTCGACGCGCTGGTGGGCTGGCAAACCCTGGCCGGCCAGCCGGCCGCCTGGGGCGTGCGGCGGCTGGAAGTCGACGAAGCGCTGCTAGGCAACGGCCTGCTGCGCATTACCGCCATCGAGGCCATCCTGCCGGACGGCATGGCGGTGCACTACGACGCGGCGCTGGCCCAGGGCCATGCGCTGCAGCTGGACCTGGCTCAATACCGCAACAGCATGGAACAGCAGCCATTGCCGGTCTACCTGGCGGTCGGCAGCGCGCGCTCGCTGCGGCTGGTGGGCCAGCCGGCCCGGTTCCGCCGCATCGCGGGCAGCCTGGTCGAGGACGAAGTGTCGGAGGCGCTGGCCGAAGAAGTGCCGCGCATGGCGGCCAACCTGGCGCTGATGGCCGGCACGACGCCGGGCGCCGCCTACGTCTCGCTGCAGCTGATGCAATTGATGCGCGAGAACGAGGCGGTGCGGCGCGCGCCGTTCTGGCCGGCGCAACTGACGGTGGCGCCGCAGGCGCCGCTGCTGGAGCGTGCCAAGGCGCTTGCGGCGCAGATGCGCAGCAAGGCGCTGTTCCTGGCACGCCAGAGCGCAGCCGGTTCTTCGTTGCCGGAAGAGAGGCTGGCCTTGCTGGAACTGCGCTCGCGCCTGGCCAGCCTGACGCTGCACCTGCCGCTGTTGGAAGCAGCTGTCTTCGCACCGCAGGTGCAGCCCCTGCCGCTCTACCTGGCGCTGTGCGCGCAACTGGGGCCGCTGGCTGCGCTGCGTCCCGGGGCGGTGCCGCTGGCGCCGCCGGTGTACCTGCATGCGGACAGCCATGGCGCTTTCGAACAGGTGCTGGACAACCTGGAAGACCTGGCCGGGGAAGTGAGCCAGGAATGGCGCAGCCACACCTTCCGCGACGAGGGGCGGGTATTTGCCTTGCCGATCGAGGAAGCATGGCTGGGTGCGCGCCTGGTGGTGGGCTTGCGCGGCCAGGACGAGCGCGGCTTGCAGGACTGGATGGAACGCGCAGTGATCGGTTCGCGCACGGTATCGACGTCGCTGGCCGAACGCAGGGTGCCCGGCGCGGCGCGCTGGCTGATCGACGGCGCGCCCGAACTGGGCCTGCGCGGCGGCGCCGGCTGGAGCCTGTTTGCCATCGAAGCGGCGCCGCAGTTCATCGTGGCGGGACAGGACCTGCTGCTTAGCAACCAGCTGGAGCACTCGCAAGCCGGCCGCCCGCGCGAAGTGGTGCTCTTTGTGAAAGACTGATCATGACCAGCTACGACACCAGTGCCGGCGGCGACGACTTTGCCTCGGCCCAGATGCGCGCCTTCTTCGGCGTGCTGCAGCAGGAGGTGGCGGCCGCCGTGCGCCTGGGTGAAGGCGAGGGCCGCAGCGGGGCCGACGCCCTGAGCCAGCGCCTGTGCGCGCTGATCGAGGAGCAGGCGCGCGAAGCGGGGCGCGTGGCCGGCCGCAGCGGGGCCGACGCCGCGGCGCAGGCGCGCTACCTGAAGGCGGCACTGGCCGACGAGATCCTGCTGCATACCGACTGGGCCGGACGCCAGCATTGGCAACATGTGCTGCTGGAGGCGGTGCTGTTCCAGACCAGCCAGGCCGGCCAACGGGTGTTTGCCGACATCGACCAGCTGCTGCGCGAACGGGAGCCGGCCCAGCGCAGCCAGGCGCGCATGTTCCTGCATGTCCTGGCGCTGGGCTTCCAGGGCAGCTATCGCGATGGACCAAGCCTGGCGCCGCTGGCCGCCTACCGCCGCGAGCTGTTCCAGTTTGCCTACCAGCGCGCGCCGGGACTGGGCGGGCGCGACGCGGTGCTGAGCGACCAGCCATATGCCAGCACGCTGGCCCACCTCGGCACGCGGCGCCTGGCAAGCCTGAGCCGGCGCTACCTGGCGCTCGGGCTGGTCCTGTTGATCCTGCTGGGTCTATCCGAAGTGCTCTGGCTGTGGCAATCGTGGCCAGTGCGCGAGGCGCTGGCGGCGCCGGCCATGGCGTGGTCGGGCCCTCCGCCGGCAAAGGGGCTGCCATGCTGAACTTCCTCTCCGATAACCTGGCCATCGTCAGCCTGCTCCTGGTGACGCTGCTGGTGCTGGCCTTGCTGGCCGTGGTCGTCAGCGCGGCCTTGCGTGCCCCCGGCCAGGACGCGGCCGCCGCTGCCGCGGCGCCGAAACTGGCCAGCGATTCGCTGCGCCAGTCGTTCCGCACCGCGCTGGAGCTGATCGAAGCCAATCTCGCCACGCGCGCTGAACGGTACAAGCTGTGCTGGACCCTGGTGCTGGACGAAGGCAGCGGCGCCGGCCTGCCGCTGGCGCAATCGGGCCTGCCCAGCGCCCTGAGCGCCGACAGCAGCCAGAGCGCCGCGGCGCTCGGCGTGGGCTGGCACTTTTTCGACCAGGGCGTGGTGGCGCAGCTGCAGGCCAGCCAGCTTGGCTCGCCCGACCCGGACAGCGCGGCCAATACCGGCATCTGGGACGACTTCATCGCCCTGTGCCGCAAGTACCGCCCGCAACGGCCGTTCGACGCCATCGTGCTGGCCCTGCCTTGCTCGGCCCTGCTGGCCTCGGATGCGCAAGGCCAGCAGGAACTGGCGGCGCGCGCCAAGGCCATCCATCGCCGCCTGTGGCTGGCGCAGAACCGCCTGGCCCTGCGTTTTCCGTTGCACATCGTGATCACCGAATGCGAGCAGGTACCCGGTTTCGCCGCCTTCGCCGCCGCCTTGCCCGAGGCGCTGCGCCGTTCCATGCTGGGATGGGCGGCGCCGTATGAAGTGGTGGCACCGTTCCGCGAAGCCTGGGTCGACGCGGCGATGGACCAGGTGACGGGCAGCGTGGCCGATGCCTGCGCCGAACTGTGCGCGCTGGAAGGCAGCGATGGCGGCAGTTCCGCCTATTTCCTGCTGCCGGCGCAGCTGGAACGCCTGCGCAGTGGCCTGAAGCTGTTTTGCGGGGAGCTGATGCGCCCCAGCGCCTACCACGAGCCGTTCCTGCTGCGCGGCATCTACCTGAGCGGCGATTGCAGCGCCGCCTTGCCGGCGGGCCAGGCCGAGCCGGCGGTGCAGCAAGGCGCAGCGCCGGCAGGCCACGGCATGCCGGCCTTCCTGCGCGATATTTTCGAGCGCAAGATCTTCGCGGAAATGGGCTTGCTGCGCGGCGCTTCCCGGCCGCGGCGCCCGGCATTGAGCCATGCCGGCCGGCTTGCGCTGTGGGCGGTGCCGGCCATGTGGGGCGTCGGGCTGGTCGTCGCCACCGTGCAGCTGGCGCAGCAAGGCGGCGCTGCGCACGACTACCTGCTGCGGCAGTCGCTGGCGGACAGCGCGGCCGACGCCGCCAGTCCCCAGGCAGGCCAGCAGCGCACGGTAGACGCCTTGCGCAGCCTGGAACAACTGGGAGCGCGCCGTTTCTCCTCGGTCTTCATGCCAGGTTCTTGGGCGCTGTTCGACAAGCTGCATGGTCGCCTGCAACAGCGCCTGGCGCAGGACTTTGCGCAGCACGCTTTCGAGCCCCTGCGCCGCGCCGCGCTGGCGCAGGCCTCGGCCCTGACCGGGGTGCCGCGCGACCCGGCGGGGCAGTTGATCCCCGGTGCGCAATGCAGCCTGCCGGCGCGCTGGAGCGAGGCTGCGGGATCGGCGCGCGCACTGAACCTGGAAGACTTGCCGCAATACCTCGGCATGCTGCAATACCTGGACCAGCTCGACCGGCTCGACGGGGCGCTGCAAGCCTTGCGGCGCCTGCAGGATCCCGGGGCGGCGCCGGCCACGGGAGACGACCTGGCGCTGGCGGTGCGCGTGCTGCTGGGCGTGCAACTGCAAGGCCTGCCGCCACGCACGGCGGCCATGTTCCGCGCCACGGCGCAGCAGTTGCCGGCCCTGGACCTGGCGCCGATGCAGCAGGCCGCACGCTGCACGCTGCAACTGGCCAGCCATGCGCTGTATCGCCGCCTGTTCGATGGCAATGGCTTGCTGCGCGCCGAACAGGCCGTTGCTGCCAGCACGGCTGGCCTGCTCGACACCGCGCCGCGCTCGCCCGAACTGGCGGGTCAGCTGCAGCTATGGACAGCCCTGCGCGGCGCGCTCGATGACGAGAAGGCGATGCTGGCCACAGCCAAGGGCGGCTGGATGCGTGAAGGCACGGTCAACCTGGGCGCCGCGCACGAGGCGCTGCTGGCGCGCATTGCCGCCAACGGGCTGCTGGGCCCTGCGCTCGCGCGCGACAGCAAGGAGCGCGCGGCGCAGGGCTTCACCCGCTTCAAGGCCGCCTGGGACGGGCTGCTGGCAACGCCGCTGGCGATCGACGGCGGTAGCACCGGCCTGGCCTGGACCGAGGGACACTGGGCCTTCACGCCCGAGCGCAAACTGCTGCACGAGACGGTGACGGCGCTGCTGGCGCAGCCTTACATGAAAGAGGGCGCGCCGGCCCGCTTGCCCGACGTCCCGCCCGGCGCCACCCTGGCCTGGGACAAGGGCCAGCTCGAACGCGCAGCCAGCATGGCTGAGGCACGCAAGGCCTTCCAGGCCGGCAGCTACCTGCACTTGCCGGCCCCCTTGCAGCTGCCCGCCGCGGCGCTGGTCGACCTCGCGCTGGCCGACAGTACCCACCATGCCCTGGCGCAGGCGGCCAGCATTGCGCCGGCCGCCTTGCCCAGCGCCGCCAGTGACGCCGAACGCGCCGCGGCACTGCGCGTGCGGGCCTTCCTCGAAGAACTGGGCGCGCGCCCTGCGCTGGCCGAACTGGATGCGGCGCTGGCGCGCGACGCGCTGACCCGCCTGCAGCGCATGGACGACTATTTCAGCGCAGCCGAGGTGTTCCAGCCGCGCGAGCGCAATTTCCAGTCGTGGAAGGGCGGCAAGGGGGCGCTGGCCGATGCCTTTGCCGGCGGCGACGCCGGCGCGCTGCCGGACTACGTGGCGCAACAGCTTGAATTCATCGAGGTGGCGGGCAAGCAGGTGGAGGGCGTGCTGCCTCTGGCCGGCGCCACGGCGGCGGGCGCGCCGGCGGTTGCGCGCTGGCAGGGCATCGCGGCCGACCTGCGGCGCTACCGCCTGAAGAGCCCGACCAGTTCCCTGATCGCGCTGGAACAGTTCATCCTGCTGGGCGCGAGCGAGATCGACGCCGGCAATTGCCAGGACAAGCTGGCAGGGCGCGGCACGCCGCGGCGCGGCGCCGACCTGTTTGCCGAGCGCCTGGCCAGCCTGCAGGACAGCCTGCTGGCCCGCTGCCGCGAGCTGTCGGCCAATCAGTACAGGGCGGAATGGGAGCGTTTTGCCGAGGGCTACAACCGCGACCTCGGCAGGCGACTGCCGTTCGTGGCCTGGCCCGGCAGCGGCGGCGATACGGCGGCTGCCGCCGTCGACGAGGTGGGGGCTGCGCTGCGGCAGTATGAACGGGTGCGTGCCGCCGCTGCGCGGGCCGAGCGCGAGCCCGGGCGGCCGGTCGCCAGCGCCGCCGTGCGGCAGGCCGACCTGCAATGGCGCCGCGTGCGCGACGTGCTGGCGCCGCTGTTCCCGGCCGAGGAAGGCCAGGCCGGCGGCCTTGACGTAACGGCGCAGTTCCGCGTCAACGTCGCGGCGGAAGCGGAGGCCAACAAGATCATCGAATGGAGCCTGGCCATTGGCGCCAGCACGGTGCGCCAGGGCGAAACGCCGCGCGCCTTGCGCTGGGAGCCGGGCATGCCGGTGCTGCTGTCCTTGCGCTTCGCGCGCGACGGCATGGTGCAGCCGAAGGCGGAAGGCGGCCATCCGAACATGACGGTCGAGGCGCGCACCGTCAGCTATCGCTTCGACGATCCGTGGGCACTGTTCAGCTTTATCGGCGCCTACCGCGACGCCGACACCAGTGCCGGCGACGGGCGCGTGCCCTTGCTGCGCTTCGAATTTCCGCTGGCGCACAGCGAGCCGGCCGCACCTGACACGCGCGCCCGCGTGTTCGTGCGCCTGCTGGTCAGCGCCCCCGGCAAGCGCGCGCCCCTGGCCTGGCCGCTGGCGTGGCCGACGCATGCGCCGGCGTGGGAAGACCCAGCGCGGACCACCGAGCCGGCGCGCCGCACGGCGCAGGCGGCGCTGGGCGAGTGAGCGTGCCATGGACATGACCACCCCGGTCCGGATCGCGGTATTCGGCAGTTTCTACCGCGGCTTCCATGTGCTGAGCGAGCTGCTCAAAGGCCCGCTGGGCCGCCAGGTGCTGGTTGCAGGCGTCGCGACCGATGACGCCGCGGCCAGCTTCGTCAATCCAGCGCGGCGGGTGTGGGCTTACCCGCATGGCGCTTGCGAGGAAGCGATGGTGGAGCAACTGGCCGGCGCACACGGGCTGCCGGTCTACAAGGGGCGGGTGAAATGCGAGGCCTTCTACCGCCTGTATGAAGACGAATGGCGGCCGGACCTGTGCATTGCCGCCACGTTCGGCCAGCGCATCGATGCGCGGCTGCGCAGCTATCCCCGCCATGGCTTCTATAACCTGCATCCCTGCATCGACGATGGCTGGCCGTCCGGCTATGCGGGGCCGAACCCCTTCCAGGCACTGCTGGATGACGGTTCCGACCACGTCGTCATCGCCTTGCATGAGGTGGACGAAGGCTTCGACACCGGTCGCCTCGTCGCGCTGTCGGAGCGCATCTATTTTCCTCCTGGCGCCTCCGTGGTCGACCTGCACAAGAGCACCTCGCCGCTGGCGGCCAAGTTCCTGGTACAACAGCTTGGCAAGCTCCTTGCCGGCACTTCAGAAAAGGCATAGCAATGAAAGCGATTCCCGATTTCCTGGTCAGCGCCGCCGAACAGCAATTGCTGGACGAATTGCTGGCGCCTGTGTCGCAGGACGCGCCGTGCGGGCCGCCGGCGCGCGACGATGCCGCCTTCACCGAGATCCGCCTGCTGCGCGAAGAAGACGACCCGAGCCTGCCGATGGGCCAATGGGAGCGTCCGTTGAAGGTCGCGCAGTGGCAGCAGGTTGCCCAGCGCTGCAGCGCCATGTTGGCCACGCGCTCGAAAGACTTGCAGCTCGCCGCATGGCTGGCCGAGGCCTGGATGCGCCAGCGAGGTTTCGTCGGCCTGTTGCACGGCTTGCGCCTGCTCGACGCGCTGTTGCGCGTATATTGGCCGGCATTGCATCCGCTGGTCGAGGACGACGGAGATTGCGATGCACGGCTGGCGCCCCTGGAATGGCTGAACGAGTCGCTGAGCGTGAGCATCCGCGTCCAGGCCCCATTGCTGTCGCTCGATGGCTTCAAGCCGCCGTGGGTCACCCTGGCGGAGTGGGAGTGCCTTGCGGCGCCGCGAGAAACGCCCAGCGCAGGACGCGACGGCCTGCCTGCGGCCACGCGCGGCGATATCCTGGCCGCCGGCGCAGCGCGGGCGGCGGAGCTGGCCGTCACGCTTGCCGCTGTAACGCATAGCCTTGATTACCTGCATTCGCTGTCGGCCATGCTGCACGCGCATCTGCAAGACCAGGCGCCCAAGCTGGGCAAGCTGCAAAGCGTGCTGGAAGCGGTCCAGCGCGTGCTGCAACAGATCCAGCCCGGCAAAGAGGAGGAAGAGGGCGCGGCGCCGGCTGCAGAGGAATCGGCGCTAGCAGTGCAAGCGGAAGCAGCGCCGGCGCCGCCGCCAAAGCTGGACCCGATCGTCGTCGGCCAATGGCGCGATCGCAACGAAGCCTATGTCACGCTCGATGCACTGGCCGACTACCTGGTGGCGGTGGAGCCGCATAGCCCGACGCCATTCCTGTTGCGTCGTGCCGCACGCTGGGGCCGCATGCCGTTGCCGGAAGTGCTGGCTGAAGTCATGCAGGAAGAAGGAGACCTGAACCGGCTGATGAACGTGATCGGCATCAAGTTCTAGCCTTGGCCCAGGCGCTCAATTTGCCAGGTGCGCAATCTCGAGCGAGCCGTGTTCGTCGAAGATCGGGCACTGTTCGGCCAGGGCAACGGCCTCGTTGAAATCGGCGGCCGCCAGCACCGAGTAACCGGCCAGTGAACTGCTGGACGATTTGGGGCCGGCGAGACGGGTGTCGATGTCGACGCTGGCGTGGGTCAGGCTGCCGCGGTCGAGCAAGCGGGCGCCCAGCGAATCGAACCAGCTTGCCCAGCGTTGCGGCGCATGCTGCCAGGCCTCGGCCGATCCGTCCGGCGCGCCGCGATAGACGAGCAGGAATCGCTCCATAGTGCCTCCTTGATCCAAACAAAGCTTCGATGCCAAATCTTAGCAATTGCCTTGCTTGAGGGCCGCACCGTTGACGGGGCGCTCAATCGGATGAGACAGGGACCAGGATCTCGCGGCTGCCATTGGTCGACATCGAAGACAGGATGCCGGCCGCCTCCATGTCTTCCACCATGCGCGCGGCGCGGTTGTACCCGATCCGGAGTTGGCGCTGGATGGACGAGATCGACGCGCGCCGCGTGCGGATGACAAAAGCCACTGCTTCGTCGTACAGCGGGTCGGTTTCGCCGGCGCTGACGTCGCCCAGGAGATCCGGCGCCGGTTCTTCGCTCGGCGTGCCGGCCAGGATCGCTTCTTCGTATTCGGGTTCGCCAAACTGTTTCAGGTAGTCGACCACGCGGTGCACTTCTTCGTCGGACACGAAGGCGCCGTGCACGCGCTGCGGGTAGCCGCTGCCGGGCGGCAGGAACAGCATGTCGCCGTGTCCGAGCAGGGTTTCGGCGCCCATCTGGTCAAGCACGGTGCGCGAATCGATCTTGGACGACACCTGGAAGGCGACGCGGGTCGGGATGTTGGCCTTGATCAGGCCCGTGATGACGTCGACGGAAGGACGCTGCGTGGCGAGGATCAGGTGGATGCCTGCGGCGCGGGCTTTCTGCGCCAGGCGCGCGATCAGTTCTTCGATCTTTTTCCCGGCCACCATCATCAGGTCGGCCAGTTCGTCGATGATGACGACAATGGTGGGCAGCGTCGACAACGGTTCCGGCGCATCCGGCGTGAGCGAGAACGGGTTCGTAATGTATTTTTCGGCGGCCTTGCCGTCGCGGATTTTCTGATTGAACCCGGCCAGGTTGCGCACGCCCAGCGCGGACATCAGCCGGTAGCGTTTTTCCATTTCGGCGACGCACCAGGTCAGCGCGTTGGCTGCCAGCTTCATGTCGGTGACCACGGGCGCCAGCAGGTGCGGGATGCCGTCATAGACGGACAGTTCCAGCATCTTCGGGTCGATCATGATCAGGCGCACGTCGGTCGGCGTGGCCTTGTACAGCAGAGAGACGATCATGGCATTGATCGCCACCGACTTGCCGGAACCGGTGGTGCCCGCAACCAGCATGTGCGGCGCACGCGCCAGGTCCGTCACGACCGGGGCGCCTGTAATGTCCTTGCCCATTGCCAGCGTCAATTGCGAGCGCGAGGCGCGGTAGGCGTCCGCTGCCAGTATCTCCGACAGCTGGATCATGTGCCGCCGCGTATTGGGCAACTCGAGGCCCATGCAGGTCTTGCCCGGAATGGTCTCGACCACCCGCACCGAAGTCACGGCCAGTGCGCGCGACAAGTCCTTCACCAGCGCCACAATCTGGGCGCCGCGCACGCCGATGGCCGGCTCGATTTCGAAACGGGTGATCACCGGACCGGCGGAAGCGCCAAGCACGGTGACCGGGACCTTGAATTCCTTGAGGCGCTGCTCGATCAGGCGAGCGGTTTCTTCCAGCTCGGCGCCGGAGACTTCGAACTTCGCCTCCGTATAGGCGTCCAGCAAGTCCAGGCCGGGAAGTTCGACGTCGGCTTCCGGTTGGGACATGAGCGTGATCGGCACCGCTGCCGGAACTGGCGGGGCTGGCGGCACTGCCGGCGGCGCGCTCGCAGGAGCCGGCGGCGGCTCGGCGTAAACAGCAGGAACTGGTTCCTGCCAAGGCAGCGCCGGCGCCGGTTCCGGAGCAGCCCGGAATGGCGTGTATTCCACCTCAACCGGCGTCGTTTCCAGCGCAGGCGGCTGTTGCGGCAGGCCGGGCGTCTCGTCGACCCACCTTGCTTCCGGCACAGGGCTCGTGATGGTGCGCACTTCGACCGCTGCGTGGATCACCTGCACTTCCACGATTGCCGGCAGCGGCACCTGGACCTGGACCGGCAGCGGAGCAGGCGTGTGTGCAGCCGGTACCGGCGCGGCCGGCTGCGGCAATTTCACGATCCTGGCGGGCCGCGCCTGGCGGGCCAGGGCATCGGCTTCTTCCCTGGCCCTGGCCCGGGCCAGCATGGCCGGAGTAGGGCGCAGGCTTTCGACTTCGGCCCATTCGGTTGCCGGACGCGCCGCCGGGGCGCGCGCCTTTTCAAGTGCCTCCGCGCCGAAGAAGCGGGCAGGCGATGCTGCCGCAGCGTGGTCCCAGGCCGGCCGCTTTTCGGAGAAGCGCTCGCCGCCGCGGGCCGGGCTGGCCGGCGCCGCGGCGTGGGAAGCGGTTCGCGGCGGCGCGCGCCGCTCCCCCTGGTCCGGGCGTTTGAGCAGGCGCGCGGCACGGCCGCACCAGGCCATGAATGCCAGGGCGCGATGGCCAAACATCCACGGGACGGCGACGGTACCGATGGCAAGGATGAGCAAGATGCCGGCAAGACCGCCGGTTGCAGCGCCAATCGAGTTGGCCAGCAACATCAGCACGGTGCCCAGCACTAACCTAATGAAGCCCTGCCCGAGCAAGGTGGTCCTCTTCAGCAGGAACACCTTCACAAGGCGCCAGAGCAGGGGGAGTGTCCACAGCACAGACCAGCCAAACCACGACATTACTGCCATTCAAATCTTTCCTGAAAATCGCTCGCCCGGAGTTTATCACGAGCAATGATGCCAATAAGAGAAGTGAAATGTGAGTTTTGGTGAGAATTTGCGCTAAGTTTTGCGGTTTTTAGGTGCTAATATGCAAAAAAGTGTTGCTGCTGGGATAATGTTTCTATCGTTCGGGCGGGCTGATCGTTTATAATCGCCGGCTTCCTCCAGATTTCCGATAGTTCAGCAAAGTGCGCACCCAGGGCATTAGTTTTTCAATTCTCAGGCATTCCGCATGGGCGCCAGGCATCAGCACGCCTGAAGCCTGGCAAGCCTGGGCGCAAGCGCCGTTTGCGATCCGTGCCGGCGAAGAGCCGGGCGTGAAAGCGATGCCGGCCATGCTGCGCCGCCGCGCGGGCTTCCTCGGCAAGATGGCGCTGGAAGTGGCCTATGACTGCCTCGAAGGCCGCAGCGGCGTGCCCACCGTGTTCTGTTCGCGCCATGGCGACGTGGCGCGCGCAGTTGAATTGCTATCGGACCTGGCGCGCAGCGAACCGTTGTCGCCGATGGCGTTCGGCATGGCCGTGCACAATGCCATCCCCGGCCTGTTCAGCATCGCCCGCAGCGATCGCGCCAATTACACTGCGCTGGCTTCCGGCGCGGCGTCGGTCGAACATGCGCTCATCGAAGCATGCGGCCTGCTGGCCGACGGTGCGACTAGCGTACTGCTGCTTGCCTGCGATTGCCCGCTGCCGGAATTATTTAGGCCATTCGAGGAATATGAAGAACAGCCGCACGCTTGGGCATGGCTGATCGCGCCGGCCGGCGCCAATGCAGTGCGGCTCGAATGGCAGGCTTGCGCCGAGTCGCCGTCTGCCAAGATGCCGGGCAGCCTGGAAGTGGCAGCCTTTTACGCCAGCGGCGCCCGCAAGCTCGAACGCTGCGACGGCCGCCTGCGCTGGACATGGAGCCGCGATGCTTGACCGTTACTGGCGCATTTTCGTGACGGGCCTGAGCTTCGTGGTCTTCGGCGTCGGCGGAATCGTACTGGGCCTCCTGGTGTTCCCGGTGATGAACCTGCTGATCCGCGACAGGCAGCGCCGCATCAGTGCCGCCCGCACCGTGATCCGCTGCGCCTTCCGCGTCTATATCGACATGATGCGGGTGATCGGCGTGCTGCGCTACGAGGTGCGCGGGCTGGAAAAGCTGGAGCGGGGCGGCATGCTGATCCTGGCCAACCACCCGACGCTGCTCGATACCGTGTTCCTGATGGCCTTCGTGAAGAACGCCGACTGCATCGTCAAGGGCGCGCTGTGGAACAACCCGTTCACGCGCGGCCCGGTGCGCGGCGCGGGCTATATCAATAACGAGGGCGGCGCGGAACTGGTGGACGACTGCATCGCTTCCCTGGAGCGCGGCAACAACCTGATCATCTTCCCGGAAGGGACGCGCACGCCGAAGAACGGCGTGATCAGCATGAAGCGCGGGGCCGCCAATATTGCGGTGCGCGGCGGGCGCGACATCACGCCTGTGCTGCTGCAATGCGATCCGCCCACGCTGCACAAGGGCGAAAAATGGTGGCGCGTGCCGTCGCGCCGCTTCCTGATCCAGATCGACGTGCAGGACGACCTGGCGGTCGCACGATTCACGGAGGGCGCCAGCGACGTGATGGCCGCGCGCCAATTGACCGACTTCTTACAAAATTATTTTGCCGGAAAGTGCCAAAGCAATGCTTGAACTCGAAGTGAAACAACTGATCATCGATGCCCTCCAGCTGGAAGACATCACACCGGATGATATCGACAGCGCAGCGCCGCTGTTCATCGAAGGCCTGGGCCTGGACTCGATCGACGCGCTCGAACTGGGCGTCGCTTTGCAAAAGAAGTACGGGATCTCGCTCTCGGCCGATTCGGAAGAGACGCGCCGTCATTTCGCCTCGGTGCAGGCGCTGGCCGCGATGATCGAGAGCCACCGACAGAAATAAAACAACGTAGGGGTAGAAGATGGTTAATCTGAAAGAAATGAGCAAAGACCAATTGCAAGCCTGGGTGGTCGACCTGCTCGCTGAAATGTTTGAACTGGATAAGTCGGAACTGTCCGCCGATTCCAACCTGTATGCCGACCTGGATATCGACAGCATCGATGCGGTCGACCTGGCGGTGAAACTGAAGCAGCTTACCGGCCAGCGCCTGCAGCCGGAAGTGTTCAAGACCATCCGCACCATCGGCGACGTGGTGGAAGCACTGGCCGGCAAGACGGAGCAGGTTGCGTAAGCAAGATGAGGATGAGTGTCCTGGCGGCAGCGATTACCCTGCTGTATCCATTGGCGATCTGGTTTGGCCACGGCCGCATCGAGCCGCGCTGGCTGGCCGGCCTGCTGCTGCTTGCCGCCATGTCGCGGCTGCCCGCGCTGAAGCTGAGCGGTGTTGCGCGCTGGTCCGTTGCCGGTGCGCTGCTGCTGGTAGCTGCGGCGATCTGGAGCAACCTGCTGCTGCCATTGAAGCTCTACCCGGTGCTGGTGAACGCCGCGCTGCTGGCCGGTTTCGCCTATAGCCTGGGCACGCCGATGTCCGCCGTCGAGCGCATGGCCCGCCTGCGCGGCGAGGACTTTCCTCCGGTGGCACAAGCCTATATGCGCAAGGTGACGCAAGTCTGGTGCGGCTTTTTTGTGGTCAATGGCGCGCTTGCCCTTGGCACCGCACTGTGGGCGCCGGAAGCCGTCTGGTCGCTGTACACCGGTGTGATTTCCTATGCGCTGATGGCGCTGTTGTTCGGCGCAGAGTACCTGGTGCGCCTGCGTTTCAGGCGCTTGCATAATGTCTGACCGTATTGAAAATCTTTACGCCGCCATTGCGGCGCGCTCCGGCAATGCACTGGCCGGCTGGCGCGCGGGCGAGGGCGTCGACAACGCGCATTTCCTGGCCAGTGTTCGCAGCTGGCACGCGCTACTGAGCGCGCAGGCCGGCAGGAATTTCGCCCTGTTCCTGGAGGACAGCATTGAATTCGGCGCCGCACTGCTGGGCGCCTGGCACGCGGGCAAGACCATCTGGCTGAGCGCGGATACGCTGCCCGTCAGCTGCGCGGCGTTGCGCGGCGCCGTGGATGGCTTCCTCGGCGAGTTTCCGGCGGAGCTGGCTCCGTTGCAAGCCGCGCCTGGCGCGGCAACTGCAGCGGCTGCAGCGGCGCTTGCCGCGCTCGACCCGGACATGCCGGCACTCGTGGTGTTCACCTCCGGCAGCACCGGCGCGGCACAGGCCATTCCAAAGAAGCTGTCGCAGGTCGCCAGCGAAGTGGCGACCCTGGAAGAGCTGTTCGGCGCACGCATCGGCGCCGCCGACGTGCTGGCGACGGTCTCGCACCAGCATATTTACGGCCTGCTGTTCAAGGTGCTGTGGCCCCTGGCCAGCGGGCGCGCCATCCATGCCGCCAGCATCGTCTATCCGGAAGAACTGCTGCCTGCCATGGCAGCCGGACCGTGCATGCTGGTGGCCAGCCCGGCGCACCTGAAACGCCTGCCGGCGCACCTGGACTGGAGCCCTGCCGCAGCCATGCTGCGCGGCGTGTTCTCCTCCGGCGGCCCGTTGGCGGCCGATGCGGCGCTGGCCACCGGCGCACTGCTTGGCCAGGTGCCGACGGAAGTCTACGGCAGTTCCGAGACCGGCGGCATCGCCTGGCGCCGCCGCCGCGACGTCGGCGATGACGCATGGCAGCCGTTCCCGACGGTGGCATGGCGCATCAACGAAGAAGACGGCACGCTGGCGGTACGTTCGCCACACCTTCCCGACGACGACTGGTTCGCGCTGGCCGACCGCGTGGCGGCGACCGGCGGCGGCTTCCGCCTGCTGGGCCGCAGCGACCGCATCGTCAAGATCGAGGAAAAGCGCGTATCGCTCGGCGCGATGGAAGCTGCACTGCTGGCGTCCGGCCTGGCTGCCGAAGCCCGCGTGGCGCTGTGCGAACCGGTGCCGGGCGAGCGCCAGCGCCTGGCCGCTTTCGTGGTGCCTGCTGACAGTGGCCGCGCCTTGCTGGAACAGCAGGGCAAGCAGGCCCTGAACGCCCGCCTGCGCGCAGTGCTGGCCGGCGTGGTGGACGCGGTGGCGTTGCCGCGCCGCTGGCGCTACCTGGAACAGATGCCGGTCAATGCGCAGGGCAAGGTCACCGTGGCCGCCTTGCTGGCATTGCTGGGCGACGAGCGCCCGCGCTTCCCCTTGGTGCGCGAGCTGGCGAACGAAGACGGGCGCGTGCTGCTGGAAATTACGGCCCCGGCGCGCCTGCGGTATTTCGACGGTCACTTCGACGTGGCGCCTATCCTTCCGGGTGTGGTGCAGGTCGATTGGGCGATCCACTATGGCCGCCAGTATTTCGATCTGCCGGCGCAGTTCAAGAGCATGAGCCAGCTCAAGTTCCAGCAGGTGATCGGGCCAGAAAAACCGGTGCAGCTGGAACTGGCGTATGACGCTGCCAAGCATAGCCTGCGTTTCAGCTACAGCTCCGCAGCCGGCCAGCATTCGGGCGGGCGCGTGGCGCTGGGAGGTTGCGATGGCTGATTTCAAGCCTTGCGTCGTGGTGCCGGTATATAACCACGAACACGCCATTGGCACCGTGCTGGAAGGCCTGCTGGTGCACGGCGTGCCCGTGATCCTGGTCGACGACGGCAGTTCAGCCGCCTGTGCGGCGGTGCTCGATGCGCTGGCGGCCCGCCATGGCGAACGCGTGGTGCTGGAACGCCTGCCGCGCAACCAGGGCAAGGGCGCGGCAGTGCTGGCCGGGTTCCGCCGTGCCGGGCAACTCGGCTACAGCCATGCGGTGCAGATCGACGCCGACGGCCAGCACCAGACTGCCGATGTGCCGAAGTTCCTGGCGCAGGCGGCTGCCCACCCGCAAGCCGTGGTGTCGGGCTACCCGATCTACGACGAGTCGGTGCCGAAAGCGCGCCTGTACGGTCGTTACGCCACGCATGTCTGGGTCTGGATTAACACCATCTCGCTGGAAATCAGGGACTCCATGTGCGGCTTCCGCGTCTATCCGGTGGCGGCAGTCAATGCCCTGGCAGCGCGCCAGGCAATCGGTTCGCGCATGAATTTCGACACCGACATCATCGTGCGCCTGTTCTGGGACGGGCTGCGCGTAGTGAACGTTGGGACGCGCGTGTCCTATCCGGTCGACGGCGTGTCGCACTTCCGCGTCTGGCGCGACAACGTGCTGATCACGCGCATGCACACCGTGCTGTTCTTCGGCATGCTGCCGCGCATTCCCAAGCTGCTGGCGCGGAAATGGCGGGCAAATTGAGCGCGCGCGGCTTGCACTGGGCATCCATCAACGAAGTGAGCTTCGTTGCAGGCATGCGCCTGATGTTCTGGATTTTCCGCGTGTTCGGCCGCTGGCCGTTCCGCCTGGTGCTGTATCCGGTGCTGGCCTGGTACGTCATGGCCAAGCCGCTGCCGCGCCGCGCCTCCCGGGAATACCTGCGCCGTGTCGCGGGCCACACGTCCACCGAGCCGGCGGGCGTGATGCGCCATTTCGGCGCTTTCGGCGAGAGCATCCTCGACAAGATGCTGCTGTGGGGCGGCCTGTTCGACTTCAGCTCTGTCGACCTGCACGGCGGCGAGTTGATGACCGATGCGGTGGCGGCGGGACGCGGCGGCCTGCTGGTCTGCGCCCACCTGGGCAACCTGGAACTGTGCCGCGTGCTGTCGCGCCAGCGCCAGGACATCAAGCTGACGGTACTGGTGCATACAAAGCACGCGCAAGCCTTCAACGCCATGCTGGGCCGCCTGAACCCGGAGAGCCAGCTTAACCTGCTGCAGGTGACCGAGATGTCGCCCGCCACGGCGATGCTGCTGTCGGAGCGCGTTGCGCGCGGCGAGTTTGTGGTGATTGCCGGCGACCGCGTTCCCGTCTCGCTCAATCCGCGCGTGGCAGTAGCCGACTTCATCGGCGCCCCCGCGGCGTTCCCTATCGGCCCGCATATGCTGGCCAGCATTCTTCAATGCCCGGTGTACCTGTTGTTCTCGGTGCGCCGGGGCAGCCGTTCGGAAGTGCATTTCGAGCACTTCCGCGACCAGGTGCGCATCCCGCGCCAGGGGCGCGAAGCCGCACTACAAGTGCTGGCCGCCGACTATGCCCGCCGGCTCGAACACCATACCCTGCGCGCGCCGCTGCAGTGGTTCAATTTCTACGATTTCTGGCATTTACCTGGACTGGAACACAACGATGCATCTCGCTGACATCGCCGAACTGAATAACCCGCAGCGCAGCGTGCGTTTCGACCGCAACAACCTGACGATCGAAGACATCGTGGACATCGCGCAAGGGCGCGCCGCCGCCGTGCTGTCGGACGATCCGGAGTTCCGCGCCGCCATTGAACGCGGCGCCGGCTTCCTCGACCGCCTGCTGCGCGAAGACGGCACCATCTATGGCGTGACCACCGGCTACGGCGATTCCTGCACCGTGACGGTCCCGGCGGACCTGGTGCCGGACCTGCCGCACCACCTGTACACCTATCACGGCGTGGGGCTGGGCGAGTACTTCACGCCGGCCCAGAGCCGCGCCATCCTGGCCTCGCGCCTGGCCTCGCTTAGCAAGGGCTTTTCCGGCGTCAGCGTCGAACTGCTGCTGCAGATTACCCGCCTGCTGGACGCCGGCCTGCTGCCGCTGATCCCTTCCGAAGGCTCGGTCGGCGCCTCCGGCGACCTGACCCCGCTGTCCTACCTCGCTGCCGTGCTGTGCGGCGAGCGTGAAGTCTGGCGCAACGGCGAGCAGGTGCCTGCCGCCCAGGCGCTGCAGGAGGCGGGCATCACCCCGCTGCGCCTGCGTCCAAAGGAGGGCCTGGCCATCATGAACGGCACCGCTGTCATGACGGCGCTGGCCTGCCTGGCCTACGACCGGGCCGATTACCTGGCCAGGCTGTGCACGCGCATCACCGCCATGGCGTCGTTCGCGATGGACGGCAATGCCCACCATTTCGACGAAGTGCTGTTCTCGGCCAAGCCGCATCCGGGCATGCAGCGGGTAGCCGCCTGGCTGCGCAGCGACTTGCCGACCGACCAATGGGAACGCAACGGCAAGCGCCTGCAGGACCGCTACTCGATCCGCTGCGCGCCGCACGTGATCGGGGTGCTGGCCGACACCATGCCGATGTTCCGCCAACTGATCGAGAATGAACTGAACAGCGCCAACGACAACCCGCTGGTGGACGTCGAAAACGAACGCATCCTGCACGGCGGCCACTTCTATGGCGGCCACATCGCCTTCGCCATGGACGGCATGAAAAATGCGGTGGCCAACCTGGCCGACCTGCTGGACCGCCAGATGGCGCTGCTGGTCGATGCACGCTACAACCATGGCTTGCCGGCCAACCTGTCCGGTGCGGTGGGTGCCCGGGCGCCGATCAACCACGGCCTGAAGGCGCTGCAGATCAGTGCCTCGGCATGGACGGCGGAAGCGTTGAAAGCGACCATGCCCGCCTCGGTGTTCTCGCGTTCCACCGAATGCCACAACCAGGACAAGGTCAGCATGGGCACCATCGCGGCGCGCGACTGCCTGCGCGTGCTGGAACTCACCGAGCAGGTGGTGGCGGCCTTGCTGGTGACCGTGCGCCAGGCCGTGTGGCTGCGCTGCCGCGACCACCAGGGCGTGCTTCCGGAAAGCCCGCTGGCTGCAATGCAGCAGGCCCTGGCCGCCGACATCGCCCCGGTGGAAGAAGACCGCCGCCTGGAACCGGACCTGCGCCTGATGCTGGAGCGCATCCGCAGCAAGGCATGGGCGCTGTATGCGTAAGCACAAGCAAAGCCGCTGGTTCGCGGAAGTCGAGATCGATGTCCAGTTCTTCGACCTGGACCCGATGGAGATCGTCTGGCACGGCAACTACGTGAAGTACCTGGAAATCGTGCGCTGCGCCTTGCTCGACAAGATCGGCTACAACTATCCGCAGATGAAGGCATCGGGCTACGCCTGGCCGGTCATCGACATGCAACTGCGCTACGTCAGTCCGGCGGTGTTCGGCCAGAAGCTGAAGCTGCGCGCCGACCTGGTCGAGTGGGAAAACCGCATGAAGATCGATTACCTGATCATCGATGCGGCCAGCGGCCAGCGCCTGAACCGCGCCAGCACCACCATGGTTGCCGTCGATATCGCGACGAAGGAGATGTGCTTTGCCTCGCCGCCGGTACTATTTGAGAAACTGGGGATTGAACCAGCATGAAAAAATACCTTGCAACCGTCCTGGCGCTGGCCGCCGCGGGCAGCGCGCAGGCCGCCGTGCCAAGCGCTAAAATCCAGGCAATGCTGGCCAAGCCGGCCGTCATGTGCGGCCGCTTCGACCAGACCAAGCAACTGGCGGGCATGAAAAAGCCGCTGGCGTCGGAAGGGCGCTTCTGCGTCGTCGCCGGCAAGGGCGTGCTATGGCGCACCCTGAAGCCTTTCCCCAACACGCTGCGCCTGACGCGCGAAGAGATCGTGAACTACCAGGGCGAACGCGTGGCCATGCGGCTGGACGCCAAGACCGAGCCGACCGTGCGCATGATTAACAATGTGCTGTTCTCGCTGCTGTCGGGCGACCTGGGCCAGCTCGACACGCTGTTCGACGGCGAGGGCAGCGTGGACGCCAACAGCTGGAACGTGGCGCTCAAGCCGCGCCAGGCTGCACTGGAAAAGGCCATCGGCACCATCAAGCTCGAAGGCGGCGCCTACGTCAGGCAGATCGTGATGAACGAGGCCAGCGGCGACCGCACCACCATCGTGTTCTCCGGCATCCAGACCGGGGACGGCGCGATGAACAAGGAAGAGGCGGCGCTGTTTTGAGGCAAACCCGAAAAATCGCGTGGCTGTGGGCCCTGGTGGCCTGCCTGCTGCTGGGCCATAACGCCACCCTGTGGCTGGTCCAGCGCATCGTGCCGGACACGGACATCATGGCGCTGCTGCCGGTGCAGGAGCGCGACCCGGTGCTGCAGGCTTCGTTCGGCCATATGGTCGACGCGGCGCAGCAGCGCGTGCTGGTCCTGGCCGGCGCCGCCGAATGGGATGATGCGCGCCGTGCCGCCGACGCCTACCAGGGCGTGCTGGCGGCGCGCAAGGATCTGTTCGAAGCCACCCCGATCAACGAGCAGACGCAGAACGACTGGCTTGGCCTGTTCCAGCGCCATCGCCTGGCGCTGCTGACGGCGCAGCAGGAGCAGCAGCTGCGCGAGCAGCCGTCCCAATTCTGGCTGGAATCGGCGCTGGCCAGGCTGTATGCGCCTTTCGGCGGCCCGAAGCTCGGCTCGTGGCAGGATGATCCCTACGGCCTGTTTGCCGGCTGGGTACAGGAGCGCGCCCAGGAAACGCCGGTGCGTCCGCGCGACGGCCACCTGTTCGTCGCCGACGCGCAGCGCCAGTACGTGCTGTTGCCGCTGACCCTGAAGGTTCCCGCGCTGTCGATGACCGCGCAGGAAACCGTGCTGCCCGTGCTGCGGCAGGCCGAAGCGGCGGCGCGCAAGGCAGCCCCGCAAGTGGAGCTGATCCAGGCCGGCGTCATCCTGCACGCCGCCAGCGCCAGCGCCCAGGCCAGCGGCGAGATGTCGACCATCGGCATCGGCTCCCTGGTCGGCATTATCGTGCTGACCTGGTTTACCTTCCGCTCCCTCAAGCCGATCGCGCTGATCCTGCTGTCGATCGGTATCGGCTGCCTGGGCGCATTGTCGGTATGCTGGCTGCTGTTCGGCCGCATCCACCTCCTGACCCTGGTATTTGGCGCCAGCCTGATTGGCGTGGCGCAGGACTACGGGATCTACTTCCTGTGCAACCGCCTCGCAGCCGATGAAAAGCTCGATTCCGTGACGCTGCTCAAGCGGCTGCTGCCGGGCCTTGGCCTGACCTTGCTGGCGGCGGTGATCGGCTACACCGGCCTGGCGTTGACGCCTTTCCCTGGCCTGCGCCAGATGGCGGTGTTCTCGGCGCTGGGCCTGGTGTTTGCGTGGTTGACGGTGGTGTGCTGGTTCCCGGCACTGATCAACGGCCGTACCCTGCGCAGTGGCTGGCTGGTGAAGCATTATGGCGCGGCGCTCGCGCGCTGGCCGGTGTGGCGTGGCAGCCGGGGCACGCTGGCAGCTGCCGTTCTCTTCGCCGTACTGGCCGCCTGGGGCATCAGCCGCTTGGGCGCAAACGACGACATCCGCCTGCTGCAGAATCCCCCCAAGCACCTGGTGGCGGACCAGCTCAAGCTGGGCAAGCTGCTGGATGCGCCGACGCCGGTACAGTATTTCCTGGTGCGCGGCGATTCGGCCGAACAGGTGCTGCAGCGCGAAGAAGAATTGAAAGCGCGCCTGGACCGGCACGTGGCGGCCCGGCGCCTGACGGGCTACCAGGCCATGTCGAACTGGGTGCCGTCGGCACGTACGCAGGCGGCGCGCCGCACGCTGGTCGAACAGAAGCTGCTGGCCGACGACGGCCCGCTGCAAGGCATCGCCGGCCAGGCCGGCGAGGACGAGCAATGGATTGCCGCCACCCGCAAGGCGCTGCTGGCAGCCGGCCAGCCGCTGCTGCTCGACGAATTCCTTGCTTCCCCTGCCAGCGAGCCCTGGCGCCACTTGTGGCTGGGCGAGCGGCAAGGCGCGTACGCCAGCATCGTTGCCTTGCGCGGCATGGACAACAAGGCCGCCCAACAGGTCATGCTGGCTGCCGATGGCCTGCAGGGCGTGCAATGGGTCGACAAGGTGGCCGAGATTTCCTCGGTCCTGGGCCGCTACCGCGCCTACATGGGCTGGGTGGTGCTGGGCGCCTACGCCGTGGTGTTCGTGCTGTTGCTGCACCGCTATCGCAGCCGTACCTGGCGTGTGCTGGCGCCGACTGCGCTGGCCAGCATCGCGACGCTGGCCATGCTTGGCTTTGCATCGCAGAACCTGCAGCTATTCCATGTACTGGCCCTGATGCTGCTGCTTGGCGTGGGCGTGGATTATGGCATCTTCATGCAGGAACACCCGGAGCGCAGCGACCGCACGCCGTGGCTGGCAGTCGGCATGTCGGCCGCCAACACCATCCTGTCGTTTGGCTTGCTGGGACTGAGCGCGACGCCGGCCTTGCAGGCCTTCGGCCTGACGATGCTGCTGGGGACCACGCTGGTCTGGCTGCTGGTTCCGTGTTTTGCTATTGTGAAGGAAATCAGGAATGTTTAACGCGCTTCCGCGCCGCCTTGCCGCCGTCGCCGGCACCTTGCTGCTGGCCGCCTGTGCCGCCACGCCGCCGCAACCGCAGGCTCGCCTTGGCCTGAAGCTGGCGCCCGCTGCTCTGGGCACTTCGCTGAGCGTGCAGCAGCACCTGAAGGTCGAGCGCAACGGCCGCACCGATGACCTGGACGTGGCCTTGCAGGTGGAGCCGGAAGCGGTGGACGTGGTCGGGCTGGCATTCGGCCAGCGCGTGCTGTCGCTGCACTACGACGGCAGGGAACTCACTTCCTGGCGCCATGTGATGCTGCCGGCGCAGGTGCGGGCCGAGGATGTGCTGGAAGATATCCAGCTCACCCTGTGGCCGGCCGATGCCGTGGCGGCAGCCTTGCCTGCCGGCTGGCGGGTGGCCGAGCAGGGGCGCTTGCGCACCCTGTACCTGGACGATGCGCCTGTGATGCAGATCACTTACAGCGACGCGCAGCGCTGGAGTGGCACCGTAGTATTGGAAAACCTGCGCTATCGCTATAAGCTGACGATCCAGTTCGCGGCGAATGCGGACTGAGTGCGAGGGCGAGCAATGTCGAAGATCTACCTGAATGAATGCGGCATCATCTGTGCGCTGGGCGAAGGCCAGGCGCAGGTGAAGGCGCGCCTGTTTGCGGGACAGGCCGGCGTGTCCACAACCGGCCGCTGGTCGAAAGGCCGCGAACTGGCGCTGGGTGAAGTGCCGGGCGAGCTGCCATCGGTGGCGCATTTGCCTGCCCACCTTCGCAGCCGCAACAACGCACTGGCCCTGGCGGCCCTGGCGCAAATCCGCGAGGCGGTGCAGGCGGCCGTCAACCGTTATGGTGCGGGACGCGTCGGCGTGGTGCTCGGCACCAGCACTTCCGGCATCGGCGAGACCGAACAGGCGCTGGCGCACCACGTGGCGCACGGCGCACTGCCTCCAGAATTCAGCTACCGTGCGCAGGAAATGGGCTCGCCGGCCGAACTGCTGGCCTTGGAGCTGGGCCTGGAAGGCCCGGCCTACGTGCATTCAACAGCCTGCTCGTCGGCCGCCAAGGCGATGGCAAGTGCCGCGCGCATGATCCGCATGGGCCTGTGCGATGCGGTGGTGACCGGCGGCGCCGACTCGCTGTGCGCCTTTACCGTGGCGGGCTTCTCGGCGCTGGAATCGGTCAGCCCCGGCCAGTGCAACCCGATGAGCGCCAACCGGAAGGGGATCAATATCGGCGAAGGCGCGGCCCTGTTCCTGATGGAAGCCATACCTGGCGGCCCGCAAGCCGTTGAGCTGATGGGCTGGGGCGAATCGTCCGACGGCCACCACATCTCCGCGCCCGATCCGGAAGGCGCCGGCGCCCGGTTGGCGTTCGAACAGGCATTGCGCCGAGCGGGCGTGGGTGCGGCCGAGGTGGACTACATCAATATGCACGGTACCGCCACGCCGCAGAACGATGCCATGGAGTCGCGCGTGATCGCGACCCTGTTCGGCGAAGAAGTGCCGGTCAGCTCGACCAAGCCGTTCACCGGCCATACCCTGGGCGCGGCCGCCGCCGTTGAAGCAGCGCTGTGCTGGCTGGCCATGCAGGACGATAACGCGCAGGGGCGGCTGCCGCCGCATTTGTGGGACGGCGCCGCCGATCCTGCATTGCCGGCACTGAACCTGGCGCCGCCGGGCGCTGCGCTGGGCCGGCCGCTGCGCCGGGTGCTGAGCAGCTCTTTCGCGTTCGGCGGTTCGAATGCCGTGCTGCTGCTGGGGAGGCCTGGATGAACATGCCGGACATCCGCCAGCTGGTGCCCCATTCCGGCCAGATGGTATTGCTCGACCGGGTGCTGGAAGCCGACGCTGAGCGCCTGTGCGCCGAAGTGTGCATCCACGAAGCCAGCATCCTGGCGGGCGCCGACGGCGTCGGCTCCTGGGTGGGCATCGAATACATGGCGCAGGCGATTGCCGCGCACGCCGGCTGGCTCGCGCTGCAGCGGGGCGAGGAAGTCAAGGTTGGCTTCCTGCTCGGCTCGCGCAAGTACGAAGCCAATGTCGCCAGCTTTGCGCTGGGAAGCGTGCTGCGGGTGCATGTGCGCCGCGTGCTGCAGTCCGAAAACGGGCTGGGCGCCTTCGAATGCCGCATCGACATCGCGGGCGGGCCGGCCAATGCCGCCGCCGCAACGGTCACGGTATTCCAGCCAGATAATGTCAATCAATTTCTCAAAGATGGAAACGTAGGATGAATCAGAACAAGTCCATGAGCGTGCTGGTGACCGGATCGTCGCGCGGTATCGGCAAGGCGATTGCGCTGCGCCTGGCGCGCGACGGTTACGACGTGGTGCTGCACTGCCGCAGCCAGCGCGCCGAAGCCGAAGCGGTCGCGCAGGAGATCGTGCAACTGGGCCGCGTCGCGCGCGTGCTGCAGTTCGACATCAGCGACCGCGCCGCCACGGCCGCTGCGCTGGAAGCGGACATCGCGCAACACGGCTGCTACTACGGCGTGGTCTGCAACGCCGGCGTGGCGCGCGACAACGCCTTCCCGGCCATGTCGGGCGAGGACTGGGACATTGTCCTGCAAACCAACCTGGATGGCTTCTACAACGTCCTGAACCCGCTGATCATGCCGCTGGTACAGCGCCGCAAGCCGGGCCGCATTGTCACCCTGGCGTCCGTCTCGGGCCTGATCGGCAACCGGGGCCAGGTCAACTACAGCGCCGCCAAGGCCGGCATCATCGGCGCCACCAAGGCCCTGGCGCTGGAACTGGCCAAGCGTTCGATCACCGTCAATTGCGTGGCGCCCGGCCTGATCGAAACCGACATGATCGAGGAAGTGCCGATGGAAGAAGCGCTGAAGATGATCCCGGCGCGCCGCGTCGGCAAGCCGGAAGAGGTGGCGGCCGCGGTCAGCTTCCTGGTCGGCGAAGATGCGGGCTATATCACCCGCCAGGTCATTTCCGTCAACGGAGGCCTGGCATGAGCCGCCGTGTCGCCATCACCGGCATGGCCGGCATCAGCCCGCTGGGCAACGACTGGGCAGCGGTGCGAGAGCGGCTTGGCCAGTTCCGCAATGCCGTGGTACGCATGGAGGAGTGGGAAGACTACGAGGGCCTGAATACCCGCCTGGGCGCACCGGCTGCGCCGTTCGAACTGTCCGCACGCTATAACCGCAAGACCACCCGCAGCATGGGCCGCGTAGCCCTGATGGCAACCCGCGCGACCGAACTGGCGCTGGAAGACGCGGGCCTGCTCGAACACCCTTTGACCAGGAGCGGCGACATGGGCGTGTCGTTCGGTTCGTCCGCCGGCACCCCAAGCGCCATCGGCGATTTCGGCCGCATGATGGAAGAGCGCACCACCAAGGGCATCAACGCCACCACCTACATCAAGATGATGTCGCACACGGCGCCGGTGAATATCGGCGTGTTCTTCGGCCTGACCGGGCGAGTGATCACCACCTCCAGCGCCTGTACCTCGGGCAGCCAGGGCATTGGCTACGCCTACGAGGCGATCAGGAGCGGCAAGCAGGTCGCCATGGTCGCCGGCGGCGCCGAGGAACTGTGCGCCACGGAAGCCGCGGTGTTCGACACCCTGTTCGCCACCAGCGTGCGCAACGACCAGGCGCAAGCGACGCCGCGTCCGTTCGACCGCGCCCGCGATGGCCTGGTGATCGGCGAAGGCGCCGGCTGCCTGATCCTGGAAGACCTGGAGCATGCGGAGGCGCGCGGCGCCACGATCTATGCGGAAGTGGTCGGCTTTGGCACCAATAGCGACGGCTGCCACGTCACGCAGCCCAATGCGGCCACCATGCAGCGCGCCATGGAGCTGGCCCTGCAGGACGCAGGCCTGGAGGCATCGGACATCGGCTACATCAATGCCCACGGCACCGCCACCGCCCAGGGCGACATCGCCGAATCGCATGCCACGCTGGCGGTGTTCGGCGGCGCCATTCCGATCAGTTCGTTGAAGAGCTATATGGGCCATACGCTGGGTGCCTGCGGTGCGCTGGAAGCATGGATCAGCATCGAGATGATGCGCGAGGGCTGGTTCGCGCCGACCATCAACCTGGAGGAAACCGATCCCGAGTGCGCGGCGCTGGATTACATCGCCGGCACCGGCCGAGAACTCGATTGCGAATACGTGATGTCGAATAATTTTGCTTTCGGCGGCATCAATACCTCGCTGATTTTTAAACGCTACAACAAATAGAAGGAAGACCAGATGAAAAAGATGATTTCTGTAGTAGTGATGGCCGCCGCCGCCATGGCATCGTCGGCAGCTTCGGCTGGCAACGACATGCTGAAGTTTCCGATCGAGGGCGCCATGGCCGCTAACGACGCGCAGGCACGCCTGGGCGATTCGGTCAAGTTCTACTTCGCCGGCCAGCCAACGCCGGCCATCGCTTCCAAGATCATTAGCGACAAGACCAGCCAGCGCACCAACGGTTTTGGCAAGTCGGCTGAAAAGGCATGCAATTACGTCTTCCTGTCCGCCATGCTGCAGTTGCAGAAGCGCGCGCAGGACGTTGGCGCTGATGCCGTGGTCAATATCGTCAGCAATTTCAATAACGTTGAGTTCGCCAGCGCTACCGAGTTCCAATGCGCCGACGGCGCACTGATGGCCGGCGTGGCGCTGAAGGGCGATTTCGTCAAGCTGGCCAGGTAAGGAGAAGCGGCGCATGGCGCGCGGGATGCTGCTTTGGCTGGCCGATGCGGGTGCACTGCCCGAGGCAAGCCTGCAGCGCTACCTCGCATGGCTGACGCCGGGCGAACTGGCGCGCCATGGGCGCTTTGTACGCGAACTGCGCAAGCGCCAGTTTGTCGCCGGGCGGGTGTTGCTGCGGATGGCGCTGGCGCCGCTGCTGGGTGTTCAGCCGCAGCAGGTGCTGCTGGAGGAACGCAACGGGCAGGCGCCGCGGCTGCTGACGCCGGCGCCGGGCGGCGCGACGCCAGGCTTCAGCATTTCCCACAGCGGCCGCTGGGTGGCCTGTGCCGTCGGCGACCATGCGGTGGGTCTGGACATTGAAATGCGCGATGCCTCCCGCGACCTCGCTGCCTTGGCAAAGCAGGCCTTCGACGCCGATGAAATGGCGCGCTGGCAGCAGATGCAGCGCTGGGATGACGCAGCAAGAATTGAAGGCTTTTATCGGCTCTGGAGCGAAAAGGAAGCGCGCATCAAGCTCGGCTTGGCGGTGGGCGGCCATTGCGTCGTCGTGCCGCACCGGGAGCTGTCGGTGGTGTTATGCAGTGCCGTGCAGCTGGCGAGCGTGCCGCAGCCGGTGCTGGTCGCCTTGCCCTGATCAATGCTCCCACAGCCAGTGCCAGAGGCCGGGCAGGGGCGGGGCGTTTTCCGGGGTGTCGACGGATGAGGCCAGGGCTGCGCGCTCAAGCTCGTCGCGGTTGTCGTAGAAAGGCTTGTCGGCCAGCGGGATCTCCAGCTCGCGCGCAACGTCGAGCAGGATTCCGAGGTATTCCTCGAAATGGCGGGCGGTATGGCTGTTGACGTCGTGGAAGGTGACGACGACGGGCGTGGCGCCGTCGACGGCCGGCATGGCGCCGGCGGCCCAGCGCTTGCGGGTTTCGGCCAGCATGTTGAGCATGTTGGAGCGCTTGTGGAAGCTCATGTTGAAGACGTAGACCACGCCGTCCTTGGCGCTCAGGTCGGTCAGCAGCATGTGCAGGCCATAGGCATGGTAGGACGCCAGCGTATCGGCGTCATAGGCCCAGAACGGCGGGCGCACCAGCTTGGGCACGACGCCGGTTTCTGCCAGCAGGTCGGCGACGCCAAGCTGCAGGGTCGCATCGAGCTTTTCACGGCTCATGAGGCGGTGGTTGGAATGGAAGGTCGTGGCAGAGTGCAGCGCGACCACGTGGCCTTCGGCATGCTCGCGCCGGATCAGCGCGCGGCCCCTGTCGGTGCCGCCGCCGCTCCAGGCACGCGTCTGCGTGAAGAACACGGCCTTGATGTTGTCCTGGTAAGGATTCTTCTCCAGGGTTTCAAGGATGCGCACCGTGGGATTGAAGTAGGGGGCCCAGGCCGGGCCGTCATCGAACGTGAGCAGGAAGCGCACAGGGGCCTGGTCGGCCTGCGCTGCCGCTCCCGGGGGAAGTAGCAGTATTGTTAAGGCAGCAAGCAGCAGGCGCAGGAAAAGCACGGCAAAAGGTCGTCAGGACAGGTCGGCCCGATATTGTACGTGATTTGACCAAGCGTCTCTCGCAGGCCGTTTGTATCAACTTAAACAGAAAAGAATATGAGCGCTAGTTTAGAAGGCATCCAGTCGTCCGGTGAGGTTCACGTTGAAGAGACGGCATTTGGCAAATGGTTTTTGCGTACCGAGACGTGGACCGTGCACGTGCTGGAGCGTGCGCTGAAGGATCTGCAGCGCCTGATGCCGGATGCGCCGGCCAGTTTCGGCGTGGTGGCCGATGTCGGCTGCGGCTTTGGCCGCTCCCTGCCGAAACTGCACCAGCGCTTCGTGCCGCAGCGCCTGATCGGCATGGACATCGACCCGGAGATGCTGCAGCACGCGGCGAAGGAAGTGGCCGCGCATGACATCAAGGCCGAATTCATCTGCTGTTCGAGCTCTAATATCAAGCTGGAAGACAATTCGGTGGACCTGCTGTTCTGCCACCAGACCTTCCACCACCTGGTGGACCAGGAAAACGCGATCCGCGAGTTCTTCCGCGTGCTCAAGCCGGGCGGCGTCCTGCTGTTCGCCGAATCGACCAGGCGTTACATCCATTCCTGGATCATCCGCCTGCTGTTCCGCCATCCGATGGACGTGCAGAAAACCGCGCCTGAATACCTGGCGATGGTGCGTAACGCCGGCTTCAGCGTGCCTGACAGTGCGGTTTCCTACCCCTTCCTGTGGTGGAGCCGCGAGGACCTGGGATTGATGGAGCGCGTGCTGCGCATCAATCCGCCGGCCGAACGCGAGGAAACCCTGATCAACCTGGTGGCGGTCAAGCCTTAGCCTTCCTGCTGCGGCGCTACGCTGCCGCAGTCGCTGCCTTTCCAGCGGGCGGTCACTTCCTGGGTGGCGTGGAAGTCGCCCGCTTGCGGGACCGGGGCGCCATCAGGGCCGGTGACCTTGCCGTCGCCGACCATCTTGAAGCGCCATTCCTTGCTGTTGGCGACGATGTACTCGCCGCTGCCATTGTAGGTGGTCCCTTGCGGGCCAATGCAGGCCGCCTTGAACTTGGCGCCCGAACTGCTGGCCGAGATGATGTCCAGCTTGCAGCCTTGCGCCGACTGCTCCATCTTGCGCTTGATGTCTTCGGTGTCGACGCCTTTGGCCACCTGGGCCGCCGTTAGGCAGGTCCGGGTCCCGCCGGCGTTGCCGCCTTGTCCCATCTGGTCCTGCATCTGCTTGCGCTGTTCAGGCGTCAGGCGCGCCATCATGCGTTCGCGCCCTTTGCGCATCGTTTCCTCTACATTCTGGCCGTTGATCATGGTGACACGGTTTTCTTCCCACAGGCCCGGTGCCAGTTTGAGGGGGATGACTTCAGCGTGGCTGGCCAGGCAAACGGTGGCAAGGCTGGCGGCAAGTGCGTGGATGGTGAACTTCATTCGAGGCTCCTGTGGGGAAAAGGAGCGAATGGTAGCAAAAAAACATCAGGATGGGCCGTTCGTTTTGCGCTCAACGATGACATAGTGCTTGCGGACCGGTTCCAGGACTTCAAACACGCCCTTGAACCCGGCCGGGATGACCAGGGCGTCGCCCGGCCCGGCTTCGGCTGCGTGTCCCTGTTCATCGATCACGCGGCAGCGGCCTTCGAGGACGCAGAAATACTCATCCTTGTTGGGCGCGAAGGCGATACGCCAGCTGCCTTTCTCGCAGGCCCAGATGCCGGCATGGACTTCGCCGCTGGCGTTGCTGAAATGGTTCCATGTGGTGCGCAGCGGGTTCCCGTCGAGCCGGCGGTCTTCGCGCGGATGGTCGTATTCGGGGGCTGGAGCCTGAGCGCGGAATTCTGTGATTGCAGTCATGGCGTCATTATACGCGCGGCGCCGGCACCATCTTGGCCAGTACGCCATCGTCGAGTTCATAGGTATCGAAGTCGCTGGCCAGGAAAAGCCGGCCGCTGTAATGCTGGCGCGCTTCCGCCTCCACCTCTGCCATGCCTTCCTTACTGTCATAGCGGGGGCTGAAGTGCGTCAGGACCAGGTTCGGCACCTCGGCTTGGGCAGCGAAATGGGCAGTGCGCTGCACTGAGCTGTGCTGCGGCCCCGGGCCGACTTTCTGCAGCACGGCTTCCGTGTAGGTCGCTTCATGGACCAGCAGGTCGGCGCCCTGGCAGGCTTCGGCCAGCAGCGAAGGGGTGTCGTTGTCGCCGCCGATGACCGCATTCACGCGTTCGACGTGCTCCGAGCGGAACCCGGCAGCGGCCAGCAGCGTGCCATCGTCCAGCCGGACGTCCTTGCCGTGCTGGAGCTGGCCCCAGGCCGGGCCGGGCGACACGCCGCGTGCGCGCAAGGCGTCGCTATCAACCTTCCATGTAGTCTTTTCGAAGCTAAACTTAAAGCCGAAGCTTGGCGCGCGGTGCGACAGCGGGAAGCGTTCGATCTTCAGCCCATCCTGGTGGTGCACCAGGCGCTGGTTCGCGACGTCGACATGGATGATCTCGAACGTGAGGAAGAGCTCCGTGTGCAGCATGGTGGCATCGAGCCAGGCCTTGACGGCGGCCGGCGCAATCAGGATCAGCGGCTTCTTGCGGCCGGTCATGGAGGCGCTTGCGAGCAGCCCAGGCAGGCCATAACTATGGTCGCCATGGACGTGGGTGATGCAGATGCCGGCCAGGTCATGCACGGTGAGCGGAATGCGCTGCAGCTGGTGCTGGGTGGCTTCGCCGCAATCGACCAGCCACCAGTCGCGGTTCATTGTTGAGTGCAAGGCCAGCGCGGTGACGTTGCGCCGGATGGTCGGCACGCCGGATGAGGTGCCAAGGAAGGTCAGTTTCAGCATGCCATATTATGCCGCATCAGGGCCGGTTCGTGGCCCGCGCGCGACAGGCGCCAGTGCCTTGGCGGCCATTTGCGTGTCCTGGCGAGCCAGGCCGTGAAGGCCGCGCAGGGCGGCGTTAAGATGAGTTGTTGGCTGGTCGATTCGAACAATTACTTCAATGATCGGAGACACTCTATGCAAACTCGCATTCGCAGCACGCTTCTGGCCGCAGTAGTCTTCTTCACCCTCGGGGGACAGGCAGCAGCAAACACCCTGACCCAAAACGTATCCTGGACCATCGACCGCGCCGGCACCAGCACCAAGTACCGCGCCGTGGCCTATGGCGATTCGATCTATGCGGGCTATAACGGTTCGATTACCAGCGCGGCCAAGTATTCGGCGCCGACGGTGGACGCGGAATACCTGTCCGCGGCCTGGAATGCCGACATTGAAAGCGTGCGCCGCGCCAAGTCCGGCGCCGTGGCCTCTGATGTCTACAACAACAAAATTGTCGCCGAGCGATCCTACATGCAGGCCAGCAACACGCGCGTGGTCACCTTCGAAATGTGCGGCAACGACGGGCTGCAGGCCCGCTCCGCCTTCAAGGGCCAGACCGGCACTTGCGACGACTCGGTGCTGACCGCCGCCGAGAACAGCTGCAAGACCTACGTCGCGGCGGCCATGGACTACATCAACGCCAACGCCTATTCGGGCGTGAAGGTGAAGGTCATCTCGAACCTGCACTATCCCGGCTATGCGGCCGACAATGTGCAGAGCTCCTGCAAGGATCCGAATACCGGCGCCACCGTTAACATGCAGCAGAAGTTCCTGCCGGCCCTGGCGCGCATGAACTTCATGATGTGCGATACCGCGCGCCAGAAAGGCTTCCAATGCGCCGACAACTTCGCGCAGTACATGGGGGCCGATTACGACAGCAACGGCGACGGCATTGCCGATTCCGATGCGCTGCGCTACGTGGCCGGCGAGAGCCAGGCCAGCTATGTGACCCGCATCACCTCGACGCTGCGCTCCACCATCCGCGACGCCAACACGCACTTCGTGTCTGCCGGCAGCAGCTACGACTACATCCAGTCGGACGATACGCACCCGACTTATACCGGCAGCACGGTCACGGCAGGGCTGTTCGGCGGCACCACCGGCACCGGGGCGCCACGCTACACCTCCTTCAGCTCGGGCAAGAACCCGATCTGGAACCAGTTCGGGCATGAACGCATGGGGTGGGCGGTTTCGGTCTTCAACTCGCCAACGCCGTGAGTTCCTGGCGCCCCAGCCCGGGTTACCTGGCGGCGGCGCTGCTGCTGGCCGTTGGCGCGGCCAGCCTGGCTTTCTTTCTTTGGTATTTTGCGCGCGGCGACGCCGCAGCCGGGGCTGGCCAGACGCCGCCCCCGGCAAGCGTGGCGGCTGCCGGACGACCAGCCTCGGCCGCCATTGCCGGGCCGGCAGTTGCGCGCGAAGGGCCCCAGCGCCAGACGCCGCCAGCGCCGGAAGGCGACGCCGATCCGACGCGCGACTTGCGCAGTTACGTCATGCGGGGCGAGAAGCCGACCATGAATGAAGTGATCAAGCGCTTGCACGAGCAAGGTGTGCACACCGGCCTGGGCGCGTTCAATCCGCCCGGCACCAGTCCGCCCCTGGTCGGCCTGGCCGTGCCCAAGGATTTCCCGCTGCCTGCGGGGTATGTGCGGCATCACCAGGTCACCGACGATGGCCAGTCCATCGAACCTGTCCTGATGTTTGCGCCGGACTTCCAGCTCTACGATGCGTCGAACCGGCCCATCGAGATGCCGAAGGACCGCGTCGTTCCACCTGAAATGGCGCCGCCGGGGCTGCCGTTGCGGCGTATCGTGATCCCGCCTCCACTTGACGCCTCCGGACAATGAAGCCGCTTGCCTGCATTTTCGCCAGCGCTGCGATGACTGCCTTGTATGCACAGGGCGGCGCGGCCTGGGTGCTCGGATTCCTGCTACTTGTGCCCTGGCTCCTGGCGCTTGACGGCCGCCGCTCCCTTGCCGGAACGCTGCTGCTTGCCTGGTCCATGTCGCTCGCTTACACGGCGGCCGGCTTTGCGTGGTTTGGCGCTGCGCTTGGGCGCTATACGCAGGCCGGGGAGGCCAGTGGAATTGCCTTGCTGCTGCTTGCCGCGCCCTTGTTCCAGCCGCAGTTCCTTGCTTATGGGCTGGTCCGCCTCGCCGCCGGGCGCTGGTACGGGCGGGGCGTATGCGCGCTGGCGGCGGCTGCGGCATGGGTGGCGGTGGAATGGCTGGTGCCGCGCATGCTTGGCGATACGCTCGGTTACGGCCTGTACCCTTCGCGCCTGCTGCGGCAGGCGGCCGATGTGGGCGGGAGCGCAGGACTGACTCTCTTGCTCCTGCTGGCCAACGAGGGCGTGGCGGCGGCCGTCGCCCGGCATGGGCAAGGCTGGCGGGCAATCGCGAAGCCCTCGGCACTGGCGGCCTTGGTCCCTGCCGTGCTGGCGGCGTACGGTGCGCTGGCGCTTTCGGGCAGCGCTGCACCGGCAGGGAAGCCGCTGCGCATGGGGCTAATCCAGGCAAACATGGTTGATTATGAAAGGCAGCGCCTGGAGAAGGGCGCTTTTGCGGTCGTGCGCGAGGTGCTGGACCGGCATTTCTCGATGGGTTATGACGCGGTGACGCGCCAGCGTGCGGAAGCCTTGCTCTGGTCCGAGACAGCGTATCCGACCACGTTCGGCAAGCCAAAGAGCGAGGCCGGCGCGGAACTCGACCGGGAGATCATTGAATACGTGAACGCGGCCGCGGTCCCCCTGGTGTTCGGCACCTATGACCGGGATGAACAGGGCGAATATAACGCCGCGGCCTTTGTGCAGCCGGGCCGGGGCTTGCTGGGGTTCTATCGCAAGTCGCATTTGTTCCTGTTCACCGAATACCTGCCGGCCTGGCTTGACGTACCGGCCTTGCGGAGGCTTCTGCCCTGGGCTGGCAACTGGCAGGCCGGCGGCGGCGCGCGGGTGTTCCCTTTGCGCCTGGCGGACGGGCGCGAGATTGCGGTGCTGCCCTTGATCTGCCGCGATGACGTCGACCCGGCCCTGGCCATCGCCGGCGCGCGGCTTGGAGGGCAGGTGATCCTGACGATGTCCAACGATTCCTGGTTCAGCGGGGAGGGGCCGGGTGCGCGGCTGCACCAGGCGGCGGCGGCCTTCCGCAGCATCGAAACGCGCCTGCCGCAATTTCGCGTGACGCCAAACGGCTACAGCGCAGCGATCGATGCGAGCGGCGACATCCTCGCCGGAACCAGCGTCGGCGAACCTGCGCTGGTCATCGCGGACCTCCCGGTGCGCTCGCCCGCACCCACCCTGATGGTGCTGTGGGGCGACTGGCTTGGCCTGGCATGCTGCGCGGTATTGCTGGTGCTGACGGTAAGGCCGCTTAGCCAGGCGTGGCGGCCGCACTACGATGGCGCCAGGGCGCGCAGGTCCAGGCCGGCATTCCCGATGCGCGTGGCGGTGCTGCCGCCGGCGGCACGCGTCGTTGCCGGACTGCTGCGCGTCATTTCTCGTGCGGGTTTGCTGGGCATGGGAGCGGCCTTGCTGCTGAACGAAGCGCTGCGCAGCAATACTCTTGGGCAGTTGCGCATCTTCTCCCTGGTATTCCTGCTGCCGGAGGCCATCGCCTGGTGCTTGCTGATGGCGTTTTCGGCCCGGGCGACGTTGAGCGAGGGCCGGCTGCTGCTGGCGCGTGGTGCGCAGGAACTGGCGCTGGCCCTGGACCAGGTGGCTGCCGTCGAACCCTGGCGCCTGCCGGTGCCGGGCCGCGGCGCGGCGTTGCGCCTGCGCTCCGGGAATTACTGGGATGTTGGACTCGCCTTGCCGGACCCGGCAGCGTTCGCCGCGGGCCTGGCCGCTGCCGGCGGCCCCCCTATGGTGGATATGCCGGGGTGGCGCATGCTGGTGGCGCCGGCGACGCGGCTTGACCATCCGCTTGCGAAGTTTGTCCTGTTGCCGCTGGTACTGGCGCTTCCCGCCTTCCACCTGCATCAGCACATCGCCTATGGCAGCGCATTGGGCGAATACTACAGCTTCGGGCTGGCGGCCTACCTGAGTGCTTTCGGACTGTGGTGGGCGGCGTGGACAATCGGCGTGGTGCTGGGGGCGGCACTGGTGCGCGCCTTGATTGAATCGGCAAGCATGATGGCGGCAGCGCTGCGCCCGGGCCATGCGGCCGGCATCCGCCTGGGCCTGGAGCGTGCCGGACATGTTGCGCTTTACCTCGCCTTGCCCGGCTGGCTGCTCCTGCGCGTATTTGGCGCGTGACTACGCCTAGAGCGTCGGGCGGATGTCGAAGGTGGCGGCCAGCGGTGCGGGTTCCGGATCGTCCGCAACGTGGACGCTGTTGACCCGCGCGGCGCTGGGACCCTTGTGCGCCCATTCGATGATGGCTTTCACCGCGTCGGCTGGGCCGTGCACGCTGGCTTCGACCGCTCCGTTGGCGCGGTTGCGCACCCAGCCCGCCAGGCCGAGCGCTGTTGCGCGTTCTGCAAGCGCGTAGCGATAGCCAACGCCTTGCACCAGACCTTCGATCATCAATCGCTTGGCCATCACATCCTCCAGTTGACGCGGTTGCGGCCTGCTTCCTTGGCGCGGTACAGGGCCGCGTCGGCGGCATCGAACAGCGCGGGGGCGCTTTCCTGGCTGCCCGGCGCCAGGGTTGCACCGCCGATGCTGACCGTCAGCATCGGGCTGGCAATGGACTGCTCATGCGGAATCAGCAGCTGGGCCACCGCCTCGCGAATTCCCTCCGCTACATACAAGGCTTGCGCCGCGTCGGTTTCGGGCATCAGGATCACCAGTTCCTCGCCGCCATAGCGGGCGGCGACGTCGCAGGGCCGGCGCATGGCATTGCGCGCCACGCGGGCCACGGCGCGCAGGGCACGGTCGCCGGCCGGATGCCCGTAATGGTCGTTGTACTGTTTGAAGCAGTCGATGTCCAGCAGCGCCACTGAAATCGCGTGCGCGTGGCGGGCGGCGCGCTGCCATTCGCTTGCGTAGACTTCATCGAAGCGGCGGCGGTTGGCCAGTTCGGTCAGGCCGTCCATATGCGCCAGGTGCTCGAGCATGCGGCGCTGGCGTACCACTTCCAGGTGGGTGGCCACGCGCGCCATCACGACCGTGGTGTTGAAGGGCTTGGTGATGTAATCGGCTGCGCCCAGCTTGAGGCCGCGCGCCTCGTCCTCGGGCCGGCCCATGCCGGTGATGAAGATGACTTCAATGTGGGCAGTGGCGGCGTCGGCGCGCAGGCGGCGCAGCACTTCATAGCCGTCCATGTCGGGCAACATCACGTCCAGCATCAGCAAGTCGGGCAAGTGGCGCTGGGCGCGCTCGATGGCCTGCTCGCCGGTCTTGGCCAGCAGTACCACATACTCTGGTTTCAGCAAGGTCGCGAGAACCTGACGGTTGATGCCGTCATCGTCCGCGACTAAGACCTTTTGACTCATGCACTCAATTCCATATCGACGCCGAGTGCTTGCGCAAGTTCGGCCAGCGGTTTCAAGGCATCATGATATTCGATTTCGTCCACAGCACGCTGGATGCGCGCCAGCAGCGCAGCGTGGGCTGAAGCGGCCAGAAGGGCGCTCAGTTCGGTCAGCAAATCTTCGGAACGGGCGTCGTCGGCCCGCAGGTAGCGGTCCAGTTCACGCAGCAGGCGGCCAAAATCGGCCACCTGGCTTTCGCTGGCGCCGGCCGGCGCCTGCAAGGCATTCGCAAAGCCGGCCAGGATGATCCCGAGCGACTTGGCCATGTCCGCAGCCTCCCGTGCGCAGCGCTCGGGGCGTCCATCGCGGATGCCGGCTTCGACGATGTCGGACAGTTGGGCAAGCCCGATGGCGCCGAGGTAGGTGGCGCTGGATTTCAGGTTGTGGGCCAGGCGCTCGACCTGGGCCCAGTCGCCGTCGGCCAGTGCGGCAGTGAGCAAGGCCGGGCCGCCGCCGTATTCGGTGCAGAAGCTGCGCATGCGCTTGGCGAGGATGGCCGGATCGCGTTCGGCGCGCGCCAACGCATATTGCCAGTCGACGCCTGCCAGCGGCGGGTAGGCTGCGGCGACCGGCGCGGCGGGGATTTCTGCGGCAGGCGCGCCGGGAATGGCGCGCCCGACCAGGCGTGCAGGATCGATCCACTTCAGCATGGCGCGGAACAGCACGTCCGGATCGATCGGCTTGGTGATATGGTCGTTCATGCCCGCTTCCAGGCTCCTGGCCTGGTCTTCCGGCATGGCGTGGGCGGTCATGGCCAGGATAGGCAGGCCGCGCAGCGCTTCAATGGCGCGGATCTGGCGCGCGGCGCTCAGGCCATCGACCACCTGCATCTGCACGTCCATCAGCACCAGGTCGTAATCGCCTTGCTGCACCATCCGCACCGCCTCGCCGCCGTGAACAGCGACATCGACGTGCACCCGCACCGTTTCCAGGAAGTCGACTGCCACCTCCCGGTTGTTGGCATTGTCTTCCACCAGCAGCACGCGGGCGCCGTGCAGCCGCGCCAGCTCCTCGGCCGGCACGCCGCGCTGTTCCGCCTGCAGCGATGCCGGCTGGGCGATCTCGGGGCGCAGCACTTGCAGCAGGCTGTGATAGAGCAGCGCAGGGCCGACCGGCTTGGTCAGGAAGCCTTGCAGCGGCAGTTCGCCTTCCTCCTGCAGCACCGTTTCGCGGGTGCAGGCGCTGACCATGAGGATCGACGGCGGGGCAGCGAAGCGCGGGTCGGCGTGGATGCGGTGGATGGTTTCCACGCCATCCCAGCCCGGCATCATGTAATCCATCAGCACCACCTGGTAGGGCATGCCGGTTTCCACGCCGCGCAGCAGCATGTTGAGCGACTGTTCGCCGGAGCTCGCGCTGTGGGCAGCCACGCCGAAGGTGCCAAGCATTTCCACCAGCGCTTCACGCGCCGTGGCGCTATCGTCCACCACCAGCACGCGGGCCTGCTGCAGCCCGCCGGTCGGCGAGGACAGAGGCTCCTCGCTGGCATCGCCGAGGCCGAGCCTGACGGTAAAGCTGAAACGGCTGCCGACGCCAGGCGTACTGGTCACCTTGATGCTGCCGCCCATCAGTTCCACCAGCTGGCGCGAGATGCTCAGGCCCAGGCCGGTGCCGCCGTATTTGCGCGTGATCGAGCTGTCGGCCTGGCTGAAGGACTGGAACAGCCGGGCGAGCTGCTCTTCGCTCATGCCGATGCCGGTATCGCTGACGCTGAACTGCAGCACCACGCCGTCGGCAGAGCGCTCGACGGCCTTGACGGCCACTACGATCTCGCCGCGTTCGGTGAACTTGACGGCATTGTTGGTCAGGTTGATCAGCACCTGGCCGAGGCGCAAGGGGTCGCCGACCAGCTTTTGCGGTACGCCGCGTTCGACGCGGAACACCAGCTCCACCTTGCGCGCATCGGTCTTGACGGCGGTCAGGGTGGACAGGTGGTCCAGCATCTCGTCCAGGCTGAACGGCACGGCTTCCAGGGCCAGCTTGCCGGCTTCGATCTTGGAAAAATCGAGGATGTCGTTGATGATGCCGAGCAGGTGTTCGCCTGCGCCGAGGATCTTGGCCAGGTAGTTGCGCTGCTTCGGACTGGGATCGGTCATCAGCGCCAGGCGGCTCATGCCGATGATGGCATTCATCGGGGTGCGGATCTCGTGGCTCATATTGGCCAGGAAATCGGACTTCAGGCGGGTGGCCGCTTCGGCGCGCAGCATGGCGTTCTGCATGGCCTTGGTGCGCAGGCCGAGGATGCGCATGAACACCAGCATGTCGAAGGCATTGCCGAACTGCAGGGCGTGCATGGTCCAGAAGTTGGCCGCCATCTTGCCGCTGATGACCTGGCTCAGGACCACCGACGACAAGAAGCTGACCGCCCAGCCCAGCATGAAGTAGATGCCGACCGAATCGCCGCGGCGCGCGCGCTTGTAGGCGCCCGGCAAGCCAAGCAGCATGGGCAGCAAACCGAGGGTGCTGACGATGACCACCAGGCCTTCGACGCTGATCACATCGAGGCAATAGGCCACGGCAAACAGGGCGGCCAGCGCCGCACCGGCCTTCATCAGGACCGAGAAAGTACGGTCGACGCCGGGGCGCGCCAGGGACTGCTCGACGAACAGGTAGCCGCCGCAGGACGCCATCAGGGCGAACAGGCCGCCGGCGTGCAGCGTCATCCACACATTGTCGCGCCAGATGTACTGGCTGCCCAGGCCGAAGAATTCGAAGGAGAACAGGGTGGTGCCGGCAATCAGCAGCGCATACTTGGCGAACAGCGGCTCGCGCAAATTGGCCCATTGCGCCAGGCTATACAGCAGCAGGCACAGGCTGAGGCCCATCAGCATCCCTTGCAGCATTTGCTCGGCCAGCGCGGAGGCGTGGTAGACCGCGGCCTTGGAGAAGTGAATCGGCAGGATCATCGAGCCGACATTCTCGACCCGCAGCAGGACCACATGGTCTGCGCCGGGCGTCAGGCGCAAGGCTGCCGCAGGCGTGCGGCCGCCGCCGCCCGGAGCCACCACCGGCTGCAGGTTGCCGGTCACGGTGTGGCTGTGGAGCGCACCATCGGTGGCGGCGAACACGTCGACCCGGTTGATCTGCGAATAATCGATGTTCAGGGTCCATTCGCCGGTGGCGTCGGCCGGCACGAAGACCGGGATGCGAACCCAGACCACGGTGCCTTTGTTCACTCCCAGCGTGGCATAAGCCGATTGCGGCTTCTGGAACCCGGCGGCAGCGGCCAGGACCTCGGCTGCGCTGAGGGTGCCGCCCGGGTCCTTCAGGATCGTGACGGCGGGCCAGGCGTCGTGCGAACCGGAACGTTCGTCCAGCACCAGCGGGGTCGGCGCTGCGCTTCCCGCGGCGCTGGCCAGGCACAGGCTCGAGGCCAGCGCCAGCATGAGGGCGAAGAAAACGAAGGGGACGCGCTTCAGCATGGCTGCTGGTCTCCTGCCGGCTTGGCCGGGGCACGGCCGGCGAGGCGCGCTTCCAGTGCGTTCATCCAGGCTGGCGCCTTGGGATCCTTGCCCCAGCCGCGCACGGCGCTGTCAACCTGGTTCAGCACCGCAGGCGGAAGCTTCAGCGGGCGGGTCTGGTCCATCAGGAACTTCACGGTGAACTGGTAGCCGAAAATGCGGGTGATCATGCGGCAGATCGAAAAATTGGGGAAAGCCAGGCGCACCAGGGCGTCGACGCCGCGCACGACGACCATGCCGCTGATGAACAGTGCGCGCGACAGCAGGTTGACGCGCTGATTGAGCGCCAGGTCGAGGCGGGCGGACTTGCCGCACAGGTAGCGCGTAAGCAGGACCGGGAACGGCTTCAGGATGCGCAGCGGGATCTGGTCCTGCATTGCTTTCATCAGTGCCGCGCCAAGCTCCGGGCGCGGGTCGGGCAGGTAGGGCGACAGCCGGGCGCGTGCCTGGATGTCGTTGAAGCTGGCCTCGGCCTGCTTCATGGTTTGCGGCATCAGGCTGGATTCGATGCCGAGGACGTGCCCAACCACGTTCCAGGTATGCAGGTAGGCCTGTTCGTCCTGCTGCGGCAGGCCGAGGCCAAGCTTGCGCAGGCCGCGCAGGAAAATATAGTGGAAGGTGAGCAGGGTGTAGGCCAGCTCTTCCTGGTTGCAGGGCAGGCCGTTCGCGGCGACGTCCCAGCCATGGTTGTACAGGGTATCGTGCACATTGCGGCAGGGCGCATCCATCGGCGCCACGGCGCTGCCGCCTTCAAGGATCGCGTCGGAAGGGTTGCCGCGCAAGATCAGGTGGCGGATGGTGGCGTGGATCAGCCGAACCTTGAGGATCTGTGCGACGCCTCCGCCATCCGGGCTGGTCAGGCCGCCGTGCATCATGACCGGGAAGATCATGGCGGCCGTGGAGCGCACGCGGTAGTCGGTATGGGCTTCGAGCTGGCCGGCGACGTGCAGCACGCCCGCCAGGTCGGGGACGACATAGCATTCGGGCAGGCTGGCGCAGAACAGCAGGCTGCAGGACAGCATGCTCATGTCAAAGAACAGCTCCTCCGAGCGCGCAATGCGGGCGGCATCGGCCCATTCGGGCAGCCGCGAGCCTGCGGCAAGGTAGGCTTCCAGCGCGGCCGCGATTGGCGCGGGGGTGCCTTCGGGGGCGCGCCAGCCGGCGATGATGGCGTTGCTTTGCCACTCGCCAAGCAGGCGGTTCACAATGGCGATGGCTTCCCACTGGCTGCCCTCGTGGCCGTGGAGGATGGCTGCGATGGCGTCGTCGGCGAGCGGGTCGGCACGCAGGGTCGGCGCCACTGCGATGGGCGCGTTCATTGCGCTTCCTTCCAGCGCATCCAGCCGCAAAGGCCCGCCAGGACGGGAATTCCCATGGCGAACAGGGCGATGGTACGGGTCTCGATCGGATTGCCTTTCAGGGCCTGGAACACCATGCTGCCGCCGTAGATCAACAAGGGTACCAAAGCGTAGAGGGGCGTGACCCTGCTGCTTGGAACCGGCGGCTTTTTGCGCAGCGTGAGGCGGAAGCCGTAAATGATGGCGAAGGAAATCGTCATCCAGCCCACAAAACCCTGCAGCGTTTCGCCGAACCAGCCACCATCGGTCTTGGTCATGATCCAGGCCTTGAGCGTGAAGACCATGTAAGGGTCGGCGCCCAGGTCGTAGGCGGTCACGATCATCGCGCCAAGGAAGGCCATGATGAAAGTCATCAGCGTCGACGGCACGCCGTCGGTCGGCGTTTGCCAGACGATCAGGTTGGCGATCACATAGGCGACATAGCACAGCGCAAACCACATCAGCGGGATGATGAAGGGCACGGAGCCGATGCGCGGGCCCAGCACGTCGGTATAGGTGTACGAGCCGAAGAACCAGCCATAACGCGCGCCCATCTCCTCAGCGAACCAGCCGACGACGACGCCGATGACGACGAAGCGCAGCGCCGGTGCGTGCCCGAGGAAGTGGCTGGCACTGGCCCAGCAGCAGGCAAACATCAGGATCGAACTGACGATCAACAGGGTCGTCGTTTCGCTCCAGCTGCGGGATGCGAGCGCGATCAGGAATCCGGCGAGCAGGACGAGGGTGATGCGGGGCAGTTGGTTCAGCAGCGACTTCATACGTCTCCGGGTTAGAAGTGGTAGTCGAAACGGATGTCAAAGGTCCGTGGATCGCTCGGCGCAGCCATGCCGAAGCTGTCGATGGTGACAGGCTGCACCTTGTTTTCCAGGTTCTTCACATGGGCCATCAGGCTCCAATTGGCGCCGTCGGGGCGATACGCCAGCGAGAGGTCGCTGGCGGTGCGCGGCGGGATGCGGTATTGCAGCAACTGGCTGGAAGCGCTGATGTTGTAGGCCGCGCTGCGGCGCGCGCTGATGCCGGCGGTGAGTGCTGCGCCAGGCAGGCGGAAGCGATGGTCCCAGCCCAGGCTCAGCACCGAATGCGGCGCCCGGTCCAGCGGCTCGCCGGCCCAGGAAACCAGGCCGTTCGGCCGGTAGCTTACGTAATGGGCATCCAGCAGCGTCAGGCCGTAGGTGAAGCTGTCGGCAGGGGTGGCGCGTACCTGCCCATCGAGCTCGAGGCCCTTGACGCTGGCGGCGCCGGCATTCTGGGTGACGAAGCGCGGCGCGCCGGCCACGATCGCAACGCCGGAGAGCTGCAGGTTGGTGTAGTCGTAGTGGAAGATGGCCAGGTTCATGCTAGCCCGCTTGTTCCAGAACCGCGTTTTCAGCCCGGCTTCCCAGGATTTCAGCGTTTCGGGCCGGTAGAACAGGGTTTCAGCCGGCACGGCAATCACGGCCGGGCAGGCGATGCCCAGCGCGCTGGAACCGGCCAGGCAGCCGTCATTGAAGCCGCCCGACTTGTAGCCCGTGGCGATGCTGGCATAAGCCATGGTGGCCGGCGCCAGGTCGACCTCGGCACCCAGCTTCCACGTCGTCTTGTGGGTGGCCAGGGTGGCGTCGTTCAGCATCTTGAGATCGGTCGCGGCGTTGAATTCGCGCGCCTGCTGGAAGTTGGTCGAGCCCACGCGCGACTTGTCGTCCTCCGTGTAGCGCAGGCCCGCAGTGGCGCGCAGGAACGGCGTTACGCCGTACGTCAGCTGGCCGAAGGCGGCCTTGCTGCGCGAACTCGTCGGTCCATGCGGGAATACGTAGTAAGGCGGCAGCTTAACCAGCTGCAGGTCGCGGAACACATAGAGCTGATGCGATTCTTCTCGGAAGTAATACAAGCCGCCCTGCGCCTTCAACGGGCCGCTGCCGGAGGTGGACAGGCGCAGTTCATGGGAATCCTGGCGCTGGTCGCCCCAGAAATTCTCGTGCACGCCAATTGCCAGTGTTGGTTGCACACGGTAGTAGAAGTTGGCCAGGAAGTCGTGTTCGTTCTTGCGGTGCGAGCCAAGGTAGTCCAGGGTGACTGGGCCGAGGTTCCACGAGAGTTCGGCGCCCAGGCTGTCGGTCGATTTGTGGTTGTAGCCTTGCTCGAGCTTTGTATTGAATGGCTTGAAATTGTTAGTCAGGCGCTCATTGGTGCCGGCGTCATACCAGGTGGGCCTGCCTGTCTCGACACCCTTGTAGAAATTGGTGTCCGGGACGATGTTGTCGATATTGCCGTTCTGCGTAGCGTGTTCGTAGCGCAGCAGCAGCGAGGCCGATTTCCCCAGGGCCAGTTTGGCGGACAGGCGCGCAGCGCGGTCGTCGCGGTCCTGGCCCAGTTCATAGCCGGTGCCCTGGCCATTGCGCAGGGTGCTGTCATGCTTGCTGAGCGCTACTGCAGCGCGCAGGGCGAGCATGTCATTGACCGGCAGGTTGAGCATGCCGTTCGCTACGCGCGAATGGAAATTGCCCAGCGCAAGGCTGGCGGCGCCTTCCCAGCGCTGGATTGGCGTGTTGCTGATGACGTTCACCACGCCGGCCGTGGTATTGCGGCCATACAAGGTGCCTTGCGGACCGCGCAGCACTTCGATGCGGTCCACGTCCAGGAAGCCCAGGGTCTGGGCTTGGGGGCGGGCGATATAGATCCCGTCCATCATGAACGCGGCGGAAGGATCTCCCTTTTCCGTCACGTCCGAATTGGACACGCCGCGGATCGTGATGCGCAGCCCGTCCGGGGCGCCGTCCAGGTGCACATTGGGCAGGCGCTTGCCGATGGCTGCCGCGTTGTCGATGCCGAGTTTGTCCAGTTGCTCGGCAGTGAGGACCGACATGGCGACCGGTGTCCGCGATTCGGGCGCAGCGATGCGCTGGGCCGTCACGAGGACTTCCGGAATTTGCTCTTCAGTTTGACCTTGCGCGATGACAGGCGCGCAAAGAATGCTGGAGACCGCGGCCGCCAACATGGTCGGGCGCAGATGCGCCCCGCAATTCGACATGATTACCCCTAGTGCCTTGCTTTATATGATTATTTTTGCAACGTTACTTAAAAGTGTTGCTAGCAAAGTTCAAGAGTCTAACAGTTTGGCAGCGTAGGAAATAGGGGGTATGTAGGCTTTCCCCGACATAGAAACGACACGATGGCTGATAGCGTGCCGGGCGCGAGGGGAGAATACTGGCGGCAAGCCTGAAAAAGGAAAGGAGTGCATCATGTTTGTACGAAACATTACTTTCGCCTTCACCCTGGCTTGCAGCGCCATCGGCGCAGCAGTGGCGGCCGATGAGCCGCAATTCGTGACCGGCGGCGTCGGCCTTGAAGAGCGTGGCCAAATGCTCGCCAGCAAGCCGGATTACAACGTGCGCATGACCTTCGCGACCCGCGGCACCGGCGAGTACCGCTCGGACGTCCAGGTCGAGATCTCTGATGCGAAAGGCCATACCAACGTCAACGCGCGCGATGCCGGGCCATTGATGTTCGTTAACCTGGAGCCTGGCCGCTACCGCGTGACCGCTACGGCGGCCGATGGCCAGGTCCAACGCCGCGAGGTGCAAGTGCAGCCTGGACGGACAAAGGACCTGTACTTCTACTGGAGCGAACCTGCCACTATCGTGCAGTAGACATCAGTTGGTTGAGCGGACCGTAGTGGAAGGTCTGCTCATCGTCGATGGCGCCGGTCTGGTGGAAGCGTTCCATATACACCCTCAGCCGGCCCATCATTACCTCTGCCGGCGACGATCCTGCGCTCAGGCGGCGCACGCCCAGCTGGGCCAGGCGTGATGGCGCGGCCAGGTTGGGACGGGCCAACACATTGAGCGGCATTGTTGTGCCTTTTGCAAGCTCGGCAATTTCGCCCTCGTCCGTGACGCCCGGTGCAAACAGGCCGCTGGCTCCAGCCTCCTGGTACAGCGCCGCACGGCGCAGGGTTTCCGCCACGCGGGCGCCCGGCTCGGCCAGGCCGCGCAGGTAGACGTCGCAACGGGCGTTGATATACAGGTCGATGCCGGCCGCAGCGGCCGCAGCGCGCGCTGCGCCGATCTTGCGCGCCAGCAGCTCCGGCGGCGCACCGCCATCTTCAATATTGATGCCGACCACGCCGGCCTGGACCAGTTGCCCGACAAACTGGCCAACGACTTCCGGATCGGAAGAATAGCCGTCCTCGATATCGACCGTCAGCGGCAAGGCGCTGGCGCGCACGATGTCGCGCACTGTTTCCAGTAACAGGGCGGTCGGCAGCTGCGAACCGTCGGCGTAGCCGTGGCCCCAGGCGACTGCCGCGCTGCTGGTGGCGAGTGCCTTGGCGCCAGCCAGGGCGGCGATGCGGGCGGTACCACCGTCCCAGCAATTGGCCAGCAGCAGGATGCCATCCTGGTGCAGGGCATGGAATTGGGTGTCATTGCGCATGTGGTTTTTTCCTTAACATTGAGGAGCTGGCCATTCTGCCACGGTTCCCACATTCCTGCTTTGGTACAATTCGGGGTTGCCAATCAATCCCCAACCATAGTGCAAAGCCGCCAACTCTACGTCCGCCTGATCAAGGAATTCCTCCCCTATAAGTGGGCCGCCCTGGTGACCCTGGCCGGCGTGGGCGTGGCGTCGATGACCGACGTGCTGCTGATACGCCAGCTGCAGAATGTGGTCGATGCGGTGCAGCCGAACGCGGTCGCCGGCGCGGCGCCGCAGAGCGGGGCCCTGGCGACGGTGCACGCCTGGCTCGACAGCATCCTGCCTACCGATCCCGGCGCCGCTGCACTGTGGGCGATCCCGGCCCTGATCATGGCCCTGGCGCTGCTGCGCATGGTCAGCACATTTACCGGCGACTACGGCTCCGCATGGCTGACCCAGCGCGTCCAGGCCAATGTGCGGGAGCAGATGTTTGCCCGCGTGCTGCGTCTTCCGAACCGCTATTTCGACCAGTCTTCGACCGGCACCACGTTGTCGCGCATTGCCTTCGATGCCACGCAGGTGACCCAGGCCGGCCTCAGCGTGCTCACCATCGCCGTGCGCGACACGGTGGCGGTGATCGGTTTCCTTGGTTCGCTGTTCGATATCGACTGGAAGCTGGCCCTGTTCTGCCTCGTGCTGCTGCCGCTGGTGGCGCTGGTCGTGACCATCGCGGCCCGCCGCATGCGCCGCCTCAGTTCCAGCGCCCAGCATGCTATGGGCGAGCTGACCCGCGTGCTGGACGAGAGCATCGGCGGCCAGCGGGTAGTGAAGATTTTCGGCGGCCAGGCCTATGAGCAAAAGCGCTTCGACGAAGTGGTGAAGCTGAATCGCCAACTGGCCGTCAAGCACGCTTCGACTGCTGCGATGAATTCCGGCCTGATCATGTTGATGGTCGGCGCCACCTTGTCGGCCGTGATCTATTACGCCTTGCTGCGCGCGCAGGCGGGCGCATTGACGCCCGGTGCTTTCGTCGCCTTCATCACCTGCCTGATGTCGCTGCAAGGCCCGATCAAGAACCTGACCAAGCTGAATGAACCCCTGCAGCGCGGCCTGGCTGCCGCGGAATCGGTGTTCGGCCTGATCGATGCGCCGATGGAAGCCGATACCGGTACGCGCCCGGCGGATAATGTGAAAGGCCGCATCGAATTGGTGGATGTCGGCTTCCGCTACAACGCGGACGACCCGGAAGCGGCGCCGGCCTTGCGCTCGCTGTCGCTCGACATCGCGGCCGGCGAGACGGTGGCGCTGGTGGGCGGCTCGGGCAGCGGCAAGACCACGCTGGCCAGCCTGCTGCCGCGCTTCTATGACGTCAGCAGCGGCCGGATCCTGCTGGATGGCGTGGACTTGCGCGAATACCGCCTGCCTGAACTGCGCAGCAAGATCGCCCTGGTGAGCCAGGACGTGGTCCTGTTCAACGATACGCTGGCTGCCAATATCGCGTACGGCGATCCGGCGCCGGATATGGCACGGGTCGAAGCGGCATCGCGTGCGGCCTATGCGCATGACTTCATCATGCGCCAGCCTCAGGGCTACCAGACCGAGGTCGGCGAAAACGGCATGCGACTGTCGGGCGGCCAACGCCAGCGGCTGGCCATCGCGCGCGCCTTGTACAAGGATGCGCCTATCCTGATCCTGGACGAGGCAACCAGTGCCCTGGACACAGAGTCCGAACGCCAGGTGCAGGCGGCGTTGGAAAAGCTGATGGAAGGCCGCACCACGGTCGTCATCGCACACCGCCTGTCCACCATCGAAAACGCCGACCGCATTGTGGTCATGTCGGCGGGATCGATTGCGGAGCAGGGCAGCCACGAAGCGCTGTTGGCGAAGGGCGGCATTTACGCCCGCCTGTACCAGACGCAGAAGCAGCTGGACCAATAATCAGCGGGTGGCCTGCAGCAAGTAGGCTGCCATGTCGCGCGCATCGCGCTCCGGCACGCCGAGCTGCGGCATGGCGGTACCGGGTTTGACCTGCTGCGGTGCGCGAATCCATTTCACCAGGTTTTCTTCGCTTGTCGGCAGCTTGCCGGCGATGAAGCCGCGTTGTGCCAGTCCGTCCAGATTGGGTCCAACGAAGGTCAGCGGGCCGGTCACGCCCGGGACATGGTGGCAGGATTGGCAGGCAAACTGGGTCAGCGCCAGCCTGCCGCGCTCGCGGTCGGGTACGTGGCCCACCGCGCGCTCGACCTGGGCGTCCAGCGGGGGCAGCGCAGGCGGCCTTTCAATAGCGGCATAGTCCGCGGGCGTCATTGCAGGCAGCGCGCCGAGGAAGGCAACGAGATCCCAGATTTCGCGCTCGCTCAGGTGGAAGCGCCATGCGGGCATCCCGCTCATCTTGATCCCGTTTGCGGTTATCCAGTACATTTCACGCGCTTTCCAGCGCCGTGCCGCGTCGGCCAGCGGGCCGGGGACCGGTTGCATGCTCAAGCCGATCACGCCCATCGGCACGCCCGGTCCGCCATGGCATTGTTCGCAGTGCTGGCGAAACAGGACGCCGCCGCGCGTCGAGGCGCCCGCCGTCGCCGAAGGGGGCGCGATTTCGCGCGCGTGAAAGCGTACCGATTGCTGCATGCCGCGCTCGATCAGGGTGTGCACGAACTGGAAATGCGGGCGCAGCGCGGAAGCGTCATACCAGCCCGCCTGCAGCACCACGGTAGCCGCCAGTATTCCGGCCAGTCCGGCCAGGCACAAGCTCATAGCGGCGGTAGCAATAAGGCGACGCACAATCGGGAAAAGGGCGATGATGTCTTGAGCAAATTATAGGGATCGGCAGCGGGAAGGCAGGGACGATTCGTGCAAGCAATCACTGTGCGTTTGCGGAAAAATGGGAGCACGCATCGCGCATGCGTGGCAGCCTTGCTCTTGCCGCTAGCTTTGTGCGCTTGCCAGCCGCGCAAGCCCACTCCACCGGCCGGCGAGGGCGGCGACGCCCGGCGCGGCAAGGCGCTGCTGGCGCAATTTCAGTGCGGCAGCTGCCATCACATTCCCGGCGTGGAATCTGCGCGCGGCAAGGCGGCGCCGTCGCTCGCCGAGTTCGGGCTGCGCAGCTATATTGCAGGGCGCTGGCCGAACCGGCAGGCCGACCTGGTGCGCTGGATTTCGACTCCGCGCAGCATGGACCCCGCGACCCTGATGCCGGACATGGGTGTTTCCCCCGAAGATGCACGCCACATGGCGGCTTATCTTTATTCGCTCCAATGACGCCGGCGCTGCAATCGGTCCTGTCGCCTGCGGGGCCGGATGCGGCGCTGCTTAGCCGATTCAGCTGGCTGTTGTTCGGCTCGGGGGCCGTGATATTCCTGTTGGTCGCGGCCCTCGTTCTCGCCAGTGTTGCACGCAAGCGCGGAAAGTCCTGGTCGAGCAGGCTGGTGGTGGGCGGGGGATTGCTCTTGCCGGTACCCTTGCTGGTTGCGCTCATGGGGTGGTCGGGGTGGCAAGCTTCGCTCCTGGCGTGGCCCTTTTCGGGGACCCGTATCCAGGTCACCGTCACGGCGCATATGTGGTGGTGGGAAGTGCGCTATCGCGACACGGTGAGCGGGAGGGAGGCGGTGCTGGCGAACGAGCTGCGGCTTCCGGTGGGCGAGCGGGTTTACCTCGCGCTGGCGTCGGCGGATGTACTGCATGCGTTCTGGGTGCCGGCGCTGGCGGGCAAGGTGGATATGGTGCCGGGCCGCGTCCATGGCCTCACACTGCGTGCCGGGACAGTTGGCCGCTACCGGGGCCAGTGCGCTGAGTATTGCGGCACCCAGCACGCAGCCATGGCGCTGGATGTGGTGGCAGTCACGCCGCAGCAATTCGAAGCCTGGCTGGCGCACCAGGCCGCGCCAGCGGCCAGCTCGCCGCGTGCGGCAACGATGCAGGCGGGCGAGGGCGAAATCGCACACCGCGGGCGCGAGGTGTTCCTGGCCGCGCGCTGCAACGCGTGCCATACGGTGCGAGGCATCGCGGAAGGTGGAAAGTCGGGCCCGGACTTGACGCACCTCGCTGGCCGCCGCCATCTTGCAGCCGGGGCGCTGCCAATGAGCCGTGCCGGGCTGCTTGGATGGATCGTCAACCCCCAGTCTGCCAAACCCGGTGCCCGCATGCCGCCCAGCAGCCTGTCACCCGACGACCTGCAAGCCCTGGCAAGCTGGCTGGAGACGCTGGAATGAGCGCTCCTCGACGTCCCCCCAACAGCCTGCCGCGCCCGCCGGGCGAGTACGAAGCGCTGGAGCGCGCATGGCGCAAACCGGGTGGCTGGCGCGCCCTGACCGCCGTCAACAACACACGCATTGGCCGCCTGTACCTGGCGACCGCGTTTGCCTTGTTCCTGTTCGCAGGCGTCCTTGCGCTGGCAATGCGGCTGCAACTGGCAGTCCCAGGCAATGACTTGCTGCAGCCGGGGACCTATAACCAGTTCTTCACCATGCACGGCACGGTAATGATGTTCCTGTTCGCCATTCCCATGGTGGAAGCCATTGCCGTCTTCCTGCTGCCAGGCATGCTGGGGGCCCGGGACCTGCCGTTCCCGCGCCTGTCCGCCTACGCCTATTGGGCGTATGCTTTCGGCGGCGCAGGCTTTATCGTGACGCTGGCCTTCGGGCTCGCTCCCGATGGCGGCTGGTTCATGTATCCGCCCCTGACCGGCAAGGAATATTCGCCCGGACTGAACGCTGACTTCTGGCTGCTCGGCATCGGATTCATCGAAATTTCGGCGATCGCCGGCGCCATCGAGCTCATTATCGGCATCCTGTTCACCCGCACGCCCGGCATGACGCTGGCGCGCATCCCCGTGTTTGCCTGGTCGATGCTGGTGGTGGCTGCGATGGTGGTCTTCGCCTTTCCTCCGTTGATTGCGGGAACGGCCCTGCTGGAACTGGAACGGGCCTACGACTGGCCATTCTTCATCCCTGCGCGCGGCGGCGACCCGGTCTTGTGGCAGCACCTGTTCTGGTTCTTCGGGCATCCGGAGGTGTACATCATTTTCCTTCCTGCTGCGGGTATGGTGTCGTCCATGTTGCCGGCGCTGGTGCAAACCCCGCTGGTGGGGCGCCGGGCGGTGATTTTCTCGCTGGCGGCCGTGGGAGCGCTGAGTTTCGCCTTGTGGATGCACCATATGTTCACCGCCGGCCTTGGGCAGCTGGAGACCACGCTGGTGTCGGCCGCGAGCATGGCCATCGCAGTCCCTACGGCGGTGCAGGTGTTCGCCTGGATCGCAACCCTCTGGCGGGGCAGGGTGCAGTTGAACGCGCCGACGCTATTCGTCCTTGGTTTCCTGCTGGTCTTTGTACTGGGCGGCCTGACAGGCGTGATGGTGGCCGCCGTGCCATTCGACTGGCAGGCGCATGACAGTTACTTCATTGTCGCCCACCTTCATTACGTGCTGGTAGGCGGACTGGTATTCCCGATGTTGGCAGGCGCGTATTTCTGGGTTCCCTTGTTCAACGGGCACCGCATGTCAGAGGCCTGGGCACGCTGGGTGTTTGGCCTGGTGTTCGCGGGAACCAATGTGGCGTTCTTCCCGATGCACGTATCGGGTTTGCTTGGCATGCCGCGCCGGGTTTACACCTATGGTTCGGAAACGGGCTGGGCAGACTTGAACATGGCCAGCACGGTCGGCGCCTTGCTGCTGGCCTGCGGCGTCGCGCTGTTCACCATCGATCTGATCCGGACGCTGCGCCGACCTCAACGGGCGCACGGAGATCCCTGGCGAGCGAGCTCGCTGGAGTGGCTGCCACAGGACGAATATGCGACCCGCAGCCAGCCGGACGTTCGCTCGGCGGAGCCGTTGTGGCGGCAGCCGCTGCTCGTGCAGGAAGTGGAAACCGGCATGCATTGGCTACCCGGCAGCGTGACCGGCATGCGCGAGACGCTGGTGACCGGCTGGCGCGACGCGCGGCCCCGGTATTTGCTGGTGCTGCCGGGCGACAGCTGGCTGCCATTCCTTTGTGCGCTTGGGACGGCGGGCTTCTTCCTCTTGATGACGGTGCAGCAAGCCATCGCCGCGTGGCTGTTCGGCGCACTGGCCATTGCCACGCTGCTGGCCTGGTTGTGGCAGGCAGACCGGCCGCTGCCACCGCAGGCCACTGTCGCGGAAGGGGTCGAGTTGCCGATCGGCGCCGAAGGACGGGCATCGCATTCCTGGTGGGCTACCTGGGTGTTGGTCGTCGTGGATGCGGCAATTTTCGCCTCGCTGGCCTTTACTTTCTTGCACTTGTCGATGCGCCTGGAGGTTTGCCCGCCGCCTGGCGCGCACTTGCCGGCTGCGCCCTGGCCGTGGCTGCAGGCTGCCTTCCTGGCGGCCAGTTCCCTCCTGGCCTGGTGGAGTTCACGCCGCCCGGCCCAAGGTTGGCCGATGTTGGCGGCAGGCGCATGCCTGGTCGCGGCGTTTGCATACGATCTGGATGCGCACCGGCATGCGGGACTTGCCCCGTCGCGCGATGCGTGGAGTGCAGCGGTTGCCGCGCTTCTGGCTTACCAGGGCCTGCACGTTGCCGTGCTGGCGCCGGCGGCGCTCTACGTTGCGGCGAGGGGAAAACTGCGGGCAGCCAGCCGTGCCACGCTGGACAACACTGTCCTGCTGTGGCACTGCGCCGTGTTGCAGGCGCTGGCGGGCCTGGTTCTGCTTCGGCTGGTTTAGAACGAGTAGACCAGCGTGACCGAAGTCTGGGTGTCGGTGTTCTGCTTGTCGATCGGCACGGTGGAGTCGTTGATGGCACTGAAGGCGGCTTTCATGTGCATCGACCCGTTGATGCGGGCGCTGAGCGAAGTCTCGGAAGTGGAGTGAGTGTTCCACGAAGCGCGTTCCACCGTCAGCATTTGCGCGAACGTGGCATTGTCGCTGAGTTTCCAGCGGAAGGCGGCGCGGCCGCGCAGAACGAGGCCGCGATCCTCTTCGCCATTCGCGCGCGTAGCCCTGAAGAAGCCCGGACCGGCTTCCATGTCGAGGGTCTTGTCATCGCTCTGGTAAACACGGAATCCGTGACCGACGCCGACGCTGGCGCTGCGGGTATAGGCGCCGAACCGGTCTTCCGAGAAGCCTGCCAGCACAAACAGGGTGGAATTTTCTTCCAGCAGCTTGTAGCCGGCCTTGGCGCCGAACTGGTAGCGTTCAGCCGAGCGTTGCTTGGTTTCTTCGCCGTTGACGCGGGCGCGGTCCTCCTTGAAGTAGCCGTTCCCGGTGTACTCGTTGCTCCAGCGGAGGGTGTCTTGCAGGATTTCGAACCTGCCGGTGACGGAAGTACCGGCGGTATTGCCACTGGTGCTGATGGCGCCGATTTCGGCGGACAGCATGATATTGCCAGTGTGGTCAACTTCGTTATCTTCTGCCAGTGCGTTGCCTGCGGCCATGCCGGAGGCGAAAATCAGGGGTATCAGGTATTTCATGACTGAATTCTATCAGGGCTCTACGGAATGTGCCCGCTTCAGGCAGCGCAACACGAAAGTCGAGCGGCTGTGGCGGATGCCGGGCAGTTTATACAATTTCCGGCGCAGGAATTCTTCGTAGCCCGCGGTGCCGGCCACCGCGACCTTGATCAGGTAGTCGTATTCGCCCGTCAGCAGGTAGGCTTCCATCACTTCCGGAAGGTCGGCCAGCGCCAGGCCGAATTTGTGCAGCATGTCGTCGTCATGGCGATCCAGGGTGACCTCGATGATGACGGTGTCCGGCAGGCCGAGTGCCTGCTGGTTGAGCAGCGCAGTGTACCCTTCAATGACGCCGCGCTCCTCCATGGCTTTGACGCGGTTCCAGCAAGGCGTGGTGGACAGGCCCACGGTTTCGGCCAGCCTGGTGTTGCTTAAACGTCCATCCCGCCGAAGTTCTCGCAGGATTTTGCGGTCCATCTCATCAAGGTGTTCCATGAATTTGTTGAAATGAAGAAGATTCTTCTATTTTACATGGAAAACGAGGCAAACTTCAGATGCCTATTCCGGCGCGCCAGCCGGATAATCTTCCACATGAATACCGAACAGAGAACTTTCCGCTTGCGCCTCGACCGTTGCTCCGCCATGGATGCTGCGGAGGCTGTGCTGGCGACCCTGCGCCGCGGCGGTGTCCAGCTCCATGCGATGCGCATGGCGCCGGGCGTGCACGGCATGAACCTTGACCTGGATGTGGCAGCCGAGGGCGAAGATGCCCTCGTGCTGGCCCGGATGCGCCTGTGTAACCTGATCGGCGTGTTGAAGATTCGCGTGCAGTCGCGCGCTTACGCCCCGATATAGGCGTACTTGAAACTGAAGACGATGGCGATCACCCACACGATCGGCTTCACTTCGCGGTAGCGGCCGGTCAGCAGCTTGAGGGCTGCATAGGTGATGAAGCCGAAGGCGATGCCGTGCGCGATCGAATAGGTGAAGGGGATCAGCAAGGCGGTAATCGCTGCCGGTATGCACTCGGTGGTTTCGTTCCAGTCGAAGTCGCCGAGGTCGCGCAGCATCAGGCAGGCAACGAACAGCAGCGCGGGCGCGGTCGCATAAGGCGGCACCACGCCAGCCAGCGGGGCAATGAACAACGCCGCCAGGAACAGCAGCGCGACCACCAGCGCAGTCAGCCCCGTGCGGCCGCCCGCTTGCACGCCCGAGGCGCTTTCCAGGTAGGCGGTGGTGCTGGAAGTGCCGAGCACGGAGCCTGCCACAATGGCGGTGCTGTCGGCTAGCAGGGCCTTGTTCAGGCGCTCCATCTTGCCGCTGACCAGCAGGCCGGCGCGGCTGGCGACACCCATCAGGGTGCCGGTGGCATCGAACAGTTCGACCAGGAAGAACACCAGGACCACGTTCAACACGCCCACGCCCAGCGCGCCGGGAACGTCCAGCTTGAGGAAAGTCGCGTCCAGCGATGGCGGCGCCGAGAAAACGCCATGGAACTGGTTCCCGGCAAAGAAGAAGCTCAACACGGTGACGGTCATGATGCCGATCAGGATTGCCCCTTTGACTTTCAGCCGGTCCAGCGTGACGATCAGCAGGAAGCCGACGACGGCCAGCAGTGCTGGCGGTTTGTGCAGGTCGCCCACCGTAACCATCGTGTTAGGGTTGGCCATGACGATGCCGGCGCTCTTCAGCGCGATCAGGCCGAGGAACAGGCCCAGGCCCACGGTGATCGCAATGCGCAGCGAGCGGGGGATGCCGTTGACAATGGCTTCCCGCAGCCCAAGCAGGCTGACAATCAGGAACAGGCAGCCGGAAATGAAGACAGCACCCAGTGCGACCGGCCATTTGATGCCCATGCCGAGCACCACGGCGTAGGCGAAGTAGGCGTTCAGGCCCATGCCGGGCGCCATGCCGATCGGGTAGTTGGCGTACAAGGCCATGATCGCCGTGCCCAGGGCTGCGGCGAGGCAGGTGGCGACGAAGACTGCTTCTTTCGGCAAGCCGGCGTCGCCGAGGATGGCGGGGTTGACGAAGATGATGTACGCCATGGTCAGGAAGGTGGTGATCCCTGCCACCACTTCCGTTCGCACATCGCTGCCGGCTTCCTTGAGTTTGAATAGTTTTTCTACGATCGACACAACGCTGCTCCCCGGTTTTGACTATCGGGGAGCATACCACTACGGCAAGTCCAGCGCGCGGGCGATATCGTCCCATGCAACATACTTGAAGTTCTGGGCACCGTCCGGCAGGCGCTTGTAACCGTCCTGTACCACCAGCATGCCGCGCGTAAAGCGGCCGCCCAGGTTGGCGGAGGTGACGTCCAGGCCGTCTGTCTCGGAAGCGCCGTCAATGCCGGCTTCGGGGTTGATGCCGATGCGGAAGCTGCCGCGGATGCGGTGCGGAGCGGCGGCATCGGCCACCACATAGCTGTTGCTGCCCTGGCTGGAAACCACCAGGTAGCTGGCGTTGGCACCGTGATAGATGGCCATCCCTTCGACGTCGGCACGCAGCGGGCCGCCCACCGGCAGGATCATTTGCGGTTTGGCTTTGGCATCGGCGCGGGCGTCGATGGACCACACGCCCCGTTTCTCTTCGCCTGCAAACAGGCGGCCATTGCGGTCGTCGGCCACGCAGCCTTCCGGTTGGGTAGGCAGCTTGAAACGGCGCACCTCGGTGGCCGTGAAGGCCCCGGCTTGACGGCCGATTCGGTATTGCAGGTAGCTGCCGTCCTTGTCGTTGACGAACGCTTCCAGGCCGCCGCTTGCCGGCTGATACAGGCAGATGCCGTAAATGCGCTCCAGCGGCGTAGGGAAGCGGGCCGCTTCCGCCACCGTGCCGGCGCTGTCGATGGTGTACAGAACCAGCGCGTTTTCATCGCGCTGCGTGGCGGCGGCGAGATCATAGCGTTGACCATCGAGCATGACGTCCTGGCGCAGGTCGACGTTGTTCAGGCGGCCCGATTCGAGCAGCTGCAACTGCCGGCCGTAAAGGTCGTAGACGTGCAGGCCCTGTTTCTTGTTCGTGCCCAGCACGCGGGCGACGCCCGGATGTTGGTGGTCGATCCAGATTGCCGGGTCGTCGGCAGCGTCGCCCAGGCGCGGCATGCTTTCGGTCTGCACCCGCGGTTGCATGATAACGGCTGGCGGCAAGCTGCCCTGCAGCGCGATTGTGCGGCGGGGCTTGCCGTTTCGGTCGAGGAGGGTGACGCCTCCAGGGGATACGGCCAGGCGATATGTCGCATGCTCGGTGGCTTTGGCAGCGTTGCGCGTGCTGTCGCATGGCGCTGTGTTGATGGCGAGCGCGCGGCGGCCTGGCGGGGCTTCGGCGTCGGCGTTGTAGGACCAGACGCCGAGGTCTTTCTCGGCGACTACCAGGCTGGCGCTGGCGTCGTGAACCAGGCATTGCTCGCTGTGCGGCGGCAGCGCGAGCCTGCGCACCAGCTGTGGACGGCCGTGCAGCAGCCATTGCTCCGCCTGGCCGTCCTTGCCGGCGAGGAAGGCGTAGAGCAGGCCCTGGGCATCGCGGTAAAGGCAGGCTGCTTCCGGCGCGATCGCGGCGCCGTCGAGAATGGCGGCGGTAGTCAGGGTCCCCGCGGCCGTATCCACTGATACCGCCATGGCGCGTTCGGTGTTGGCGTCGACGACCAGGGCGGTGCCGTTGCGATAGTCCAGATGGCGGCCGCGCAGCGCGATCGTGGCACGTTCGGCGCCGTCCGCAGCGCGCAGGTGCAGGCCTTGTTTGTCGAGTGCGAGCACAGCTCCGCCGGGCAGGGCGACGGTTTCGGCAGCACTTGCCGGCAAGGCGCAGGCCAGCAGGAAAGGAAGCAAGGACAGGCGGCGCATCAGAACACGCTCGCTTTCAGGCCCAGTTTATAGGTACGGCCATATTGCTCGAATTGCGCGTTATGTGCCTTCACTCCCTGGTAGACGTAGTACTTCTCGTCGTTCAGGTTGGCGACGTCAAAGCTCAGCTGGACGCCTTTGGACAACTGCCAGGACAAGGAAAAGTCGACCTGCTTCTGCGTATCGACAATGCGGTCCTGGCTGCTGTTAAGAATATCCGAGCCCAGTTCCAGCAGGTAGGGCGACTTGTAGTTCAAGGCGATGCGGGTACTGACTGGTCCGGCCTCGTAGCCGAGCATCAGGTTCATGACGCGATCGGACTGGCCCGGCATGGGGATGCGGCGGGCGGCCATGCCGCCGGCCTTGGCGTCAAAACGTGCGATATTGGCGCGCGAATCGGTCAAGGCGCCATTGACGCCAACCAGCAAGCCGTTGAAGGGCGGCGGCAGCATGCGCAGCGGCCGCTGCCAGGACAATTCGATGCCCTTCACCGTGGCCGTGTCGCCGTTGGCATAGGTGGTGGCGCTGGTGTAGCCGGTCCACAGCCCGCTGCCGGCCAGATTGGTTGTGTAGGTGAAGTCCTTGATGTCCTTGTAGAACAGGTAGGCGGACAGCGCACCGTCGTTGCCGATCACGCGTTCAACACCAAGGTCGAGATTGTGCGATTTGAGCGGATTCAGGTCGGGATTGCCGATGGTGGCTTCGGTGGCGCTGGCCAGCGCAATCCCTGGGGCCAATTGGCTGAAGTTGGCCCGGACCACGGAATTGGTCCAGGCGGCGCGCAAACTGGTGTCGCGGTCGAGGTCATAGCGCAGTTGCAGCGATGGCAGCCAGTTGGTGTTGGAGCGGCTGCCTTGCAGCGGCGTGACGCTGCTTCCGTTGGCGCGCACGCCAGCTGCGTCGAAGGCCGTATGTTCGGCGCGCACGCCGGCCAGCAGGCGCCAGTCGCCTTGCGTCAGGGTGTCCTGGAAGTAGGCGGAATCAATGTCTTCATTCAGGGTGAAGTCGTTGATGGCTGATTCGGTGGCGAGGCGCGCTGCGTTGCGGTCCAGCCCCGCGACGCGGGCGCGGATGGCGGCCGGGTTTAGCGCCGCGCCAACCAGGCTAAACGGATAATCCAGCTGGTAGTCCTGGACGAACGACGCCATGGAAAGGGTGCCGGGTACCGACTTGCTGCCGTAGCTCCACTGGTTCGTGTCGTTGGTTTTTTCGCGGCGGCTGGCCTTGGCGCCGAACTTCATGTTGGAACGCATCTCGCCCAGCGCAAATTCGTGGCCGAGGTCGAACTTGACATGATGCTCCGCGTCTTTCGAGTAGCGTTGTTGCAAGGTGATCGCGTTCAGGCTGTAGCTGGCGGGGTCGAAAGCCGTTGCCGGGGCCTTCAGCGTTGGGCGCTCGCTGTTGGTAAAGCTGATGTCCTTGAAATTGGCTGTGCCGCGGAAGCGGCCATCGTTCAGCGCTTCCGGCGTGTCTTCGTCGGCTGTGCTGCGGCCGGCCTGCAGGTCAAGCTGCCAGGCGCCGAATTTTTGCTGGTTGCCGAAGACGGCCGACTGGATTTCCTGGGTATATTTGCGCTGGCGGATGCGGCGCTCCAGGCGGCCACTGGCGGGCACGCCTTCAGTCAGGGCGCCGCCGCTGACGTTGCTGATCGTGAGACGGTCGCGTACTTCGTCGTCGCTGAAGCGGCTCAGGAAGCTGCGCAGGAACCAGCTGTTGCCCGCCGTCGGGCGGAAGTCCAGGTTCAGCGCGGCGGCACGGCGCTCGCGCACCGGCAGGTAATCGCGCAGCTCGAAGCCCGACAGGCGCTCGCCATCCCACGCACCGCCCGTTTCCAGGTTGTCGGAACCGAACTTGCGCTTTTCGCCGCTCAAGCCCACCGCCACGCCGAACTTGCCATCGCCAAAGCGGCTGGCCCACAGCATGCCGGCGCTGGGGCTGTTGTTGCCGGTGTTCTGGTCGTGGGAGGCTGCCGCGTTCACCGTCAGCAGCGAGCCAGGCAGGTCGAAGGCGGACAGCGTCTTCACTTCGACGGTACCGCCAAGCGAGCTGGCCTCCTGTTCCGGCGTCAGGGTCTTGCTGACTTCCAGTGAGCGAATAAGTCCCGACGGCAGCACGTCGAGCGCTACGGCGCGGCGACTGGCTTCCGGGGACGGCGCCAGGGCGCCATTGATGGCGACGGCATTCAGGTCCGGCCCCAAGCCGCGCACGGTGATGTAGCGGCCTTCGCCCTGGTCGCGCTGCACCGAAACGCCGGGCAGGCGTGCCAGCGCCTCGGCGGCGTTCTTGTCGGGAAGGTTGCCGATGTCGTCGCTGCTCAAAACGTTGATGATATTGTCGGCCTTGTCTTGCGCGGCGATGGATCTGGCCAATACGGCGCGCTGGCCGGTAATGACAACGCTGGCGCCGGCCAGGGAAGCGTCCGCGCCATCGGAGGCGGTGGCATTGGACAGGGCAAGCACGCCGGCGGCGAGGGCGGTCAATCGGGTTTTCATGTGCATTCAGTCGGAGTGGAGAATGCAGCGGATTATGTGAAGGGCGGATGACAAGCTGGTTACGCGGCAGTGAGCTGAAATGACCCTGCGCTTGTCATGCGCCTGTCACAAGGCGTGGCTAAGCTGCGCGGTTATGCTGAAACTCCATCGACATTCCCTGCTGGCCGCGGCAATGGCCGTGATCGCATGCCTGCTGCTGTATGCCAGCGCGGGCCAGACCAAGCCTTTCAGCGCCTGGCGCTGGATGGACATCATTGCCGAAGGCGGCATGGCGGCCATGGCAGGACTCTGGTTCGTGATGACCTTGAGCAGCAGGCCGGGCGGCCTGGTCACGCGCCTGCTGGCCGGCGGGCTCGCGGCGATCATGCTGGGCTCCTGGGCCGACTGCCTTGACGAATTCTTTCGCATCAACAAGGCTGCGGCCTGGGATAACTGGCTTGAAGCCCTGGTGCCATTCGGCATGCTGGTGCTGACGGCTGGCATCTACTACTGGCGCCACGAGCAGTTCATGCTGAACGACCACCTGGCCAAGCGCGAGCGCCTGTTCCGCCAGCACCGCGCCTTCGACCGGGTGACGCAACTGGCGGATGCGGCCTATTTGAGGCAGCAGATCCGGCTCGAACAAGAGCGCGATCCGTCCGGCCAGTGCGCACTGGTCCTGCTGGATATCGACGGCTTCCACCGCATCAACCGCGAACACGGGCCGCGCGAAGGCGACCGTGTGCTGCAAGCGGTCGGGCATATGCTGCTGCTTAACCTGCGCAATGAAGACCTGTTGTGCCGCTATGCAGGCGATCGCTTTGCGCTGCTGTTGCCGGGCACCGGCGATGCCGAGGCGCGAGACGTGGCGCGGCACTTGTGCGGCATGGTGGCGATGATGCGCCATCATGGGCCGCAAGGCCCGCTGCAGGTCAGCCTGCGTTTTGCCAGCGAACCGGCGCAGGGCGAGGCGGATGCTTTGCTGGCGCGCCTGTCGGCTGCGATCGACGGCCCTGGCCGGACCTTGCCGCAAGCGATGCCTGCGCTGTGATGCGCTACTCGCTGCCAGGGGAGGCGACCATTCCCGCGCGCGGCTTGCCCTGGCATTTTCTCGACTACGCCCTGCAACAGGAGGTACAGCCGGCTGCGATTGCACGCGGTACGGGAATGCCTGGAGACGGCGGCCCGCCCTTGCCGGGAGCGCTGGTCAGCCCGCAGCAATGCCTGCAACTGCTCGCGAATGTACTGCGCGCGCTGGATAGCGCGGATACCAGCTTCATGCTCGGCCAGCATTTGCTGCCGGGTACAGAGCCCGCGCTATCGGGCGCTTTGCGGCGCGCGGCGTCGCTGCAGCAGGCGCTGGACATCCTGTGCCAGTGGCCGTCGCGCCTGTTGCCCTTGTTGCGTCCACGCCTGCACGTCGCCGGCGGCCAGATGGTGCTGTACTGGGTTGACAGCCAGGGCGCACCGGGCCTGCGCGCGGCCCTGGTGGAAATGCACATGACGGCCGTGGTCTCGCTGGCGCGCTGGCTGGGCGGACGCCGCCTGCCGTGGCGGTTTTGTTTCAACCGCGCCCGTCCACGCCACGTCGAGCAGCATGAGGTGCACCTTGGCGGCGAACTGCGTTTCGATTGCCAGCTGGATGCGATGCTGCTGGATGCTGCCTCGCTGGCGCAGGCTTGGCCGGAGGCGGACCCCGGTGCCTGTGCCGCCTCGCTGGCCGCTGCTAGCGCGCTGGACGCCACACCCAGCCTGACCGATGCCCTGTACGATTACCTGCTGGCAGAGATTCGCCGCAACCCGACGCTGGAGGGGGCCAGCGCGGCCTTCGGCGTCAGCCCGGCCACCCTGAAGCGCCACCTTGCGCGCTACGGAACCCATTTCGTTGCGGAGCTGGACCAGGTGCGCACCCATGTGGCGCTGTACCTGTTCCAGTCGCGGCACGCCGGCAATGAAGCGGTGGCGGACTACCTCGGCTTTCACGATGCGGCGAATTTCCGGCGCTCGTTCAAGCGCTGGACCGGACTGACGCCGGCCTTGCTGCGGGCTTCGCTGGCGTCCTAGGCCAGTGCGAACAGCTGGGAATAGATGCGGGCCGCCATCAGGCCCAATGGCTGGTGGTGGACGGCGGGCCCCATATGGCGGGCCAGCAGGTTCATTGCCTCGCCTTTCCCGCTGCAGGCTGCGATCTGGGCTTCCAGCAGGCCCAGGTCGCTGGTGATGGTTTCCCATGCGTGTTCATCGCCATCGAAACGGTGGCGCAGGATGGGGCGCGCTTCATCTGGCGCTGGCGCCGCTTCGGCCGCTTGCCCAGCGTTAGCGGCCGGCGCGGCAAAGATGGCGGCGCTGCTGTTGGCCACAGGCGGGTCTTGCGGCGCGCCGTCTTCGGGCGTGGCAGGCAGGGTTTGCAGGCCGATGCGCCCCAGGGCGTAGCCCAGCTCCACCTGCTGGAGGAATTGCGGCGCGGTCTCCGGCGCCTGGCCCAGCATGGCGCGCAAGACGTTCAGGACGAGCGTGTCGGAAGGCGGCGGCGACGGCAGGGCGATGCCTAGTTCTGCCAGCTCCTGCAGGATCGACGGCTGGGCGGCGGGCTGGTCGGCGACCGCCAGCTGGTAGCCCAGCAGCTCGGGAAGACAGCGCTCGCCGGCACTGGCGAGGGCCAGGCGGATGGCGCCTTGCACAAAGCCACTGTCCTCCAGGTCCTGCCAGGTGCTGCAGGCCTGCACTGCGAGCACTTGTCGCACCTGCGCAACATGGTTGGCGGCCGGCACGCCTTTGCCAAGGTAATCGAGGTAGAGCTTGACCAGCGGCATATAGGCCGGCTGGCGCCAATGGTCGAGCACACCATGCAGCCAGGCGCCTTCGACCAGCAAGCCGGGCGCCTGCACGCACAGGAACCGGCGCGCCTGGGCCAGCGTGGCGAAATGGCGGCGCGGGCCGCCTTGCTGCCGTCCTTGCTGGTACTGCCGGAATTCTTCCGCGCGGTTGCGGCTGCGCAGCTCCAGCCACTCTTCCAGCTCTTGCAGGCCGCCGCTCCAGGCGGGCGGCAGGGCCGCTGCCTCCGCCAGGCGACGCTGCAGGTAGGCCGTCGCAGCGGCACGGTCGGGCGCTTCGCGCAGCAGCAGGTACAGCTGCTGCGAGGGACCGCTCGTTGCGGCCTGGGGGCTACGGCTGAGTGGAAGTGTGGTCATCATGTCAACCAGTATCCAAGTGCAAGGCAGTGTTTCCTAGCAGAGAGAAGCGCGCCGCCATGTCGGACCAGTCTTACACCGTCGTGTAAAATCGGCCGCGATTGGCAAAACACAGGATCGCACATGCTTGACGCAATGTCGATGGACCAGCTGCGCACATTCATCGCGGCGGCCGAAGCGGGGAGTTTTTCCGCGGCAGGACGCAAGCTGCGACGGGCGCAATCGGTGGTCAGCCAGACCCTCGCCAATCTCGAAATGCAAGTGGGCTTTGCCCTGTTCGACCGCAGCGGCCGCTATCCCCGCTTGACCGAGCAGGGCCGTGCCTTGCTGGATGCGGCGCGGGCTGCCGCCAGCAGCATGGATGGCTTCAAGGCCAAGGCGCGCACGCTGGCCGAGGGACTGGAGGCGGAGCTGTCGGTCGCGGTCGACGTGATGTTTCCGATCGCGCGCCTGACCGCGGCGGTAGGGCGCTTTCACCGGGAATTCCCGGGCACGCCGCTGCGGCTGGACGTCGAAGCGTTGGGTGCCGTGGTGCAGCCCCTGCTCGAGCGGCGCTGCCGGCTGGCAGTCGTCGGTTCCTATCCCGACGTGCCGCCGGAGTGCGACACGGATTTCCTGTTCGAGGTGCCGGTGGTGGTAGTGGCCGCGGCCGGCCATCCGCTCGCCGCCTTGCCGGCGCCGATTGCGCGCAGCGAGGCGGCGCGCCATGTGCAATTGATCCTGAGCGATCGCTCGGCGCTGACCGCGGGGCGCCAGTTCGGCGTTGTCAACCCGCAGGGCTGGCGCCTGGCCGACCTCGGCGCCAAGCATGCCTTCCTGCGCGCGGGCCTGGGCTGGGGCGGCATGCCACGCCATATGGTGGAAGACGAATTGGCCAGCGGCGCGCTGGTCGAATTGTCGCTGGAAGCGAGCCCGGTGCTGGGCCATGCCTTTTCGATGTATGCGTGCTGGCGCAAGGATGCGCCGCCAGGTCCGGCGGGGCGCCGCTTCATCGCGCTGCTGCGCGAAGCCTAAGGCGGCGAAACGGCGGCTTCGGGCAGCCCGCGGCCGTTGTCGATGGTGAAGCCGTTGCGGCCGCGCCGCTTGGTGTCGTACAGGGCCATGTCGGCTCGCCCGATCAGGCCTCCCGCAGTTTCGGTGCCGCCGGCATACAGCGCGATGCCGATGCTGGTGGTTACGCGCAACGGGGCGCCCAGCACGGTGAAGTCGGGCGCCACCGCCGCCATGACTTTCTCGGCCAGCAGCCGCACTTCGTCCGCATGGCGGATATTTTCGAACACGATCACGAATTCGTCGCCTGCCAGGCGGGCGGCGGTATCGGTGGTGCGCACGCTGCCCGACAGGCGCAGCGCGAACTCCTTCAGCACTTCGTCGCCGCCGGCATGCCCCAGGCTGTCGTTGATATGCTTGAAGTTGTCGATGTCGAGGTAGGCCAGCGCCATCTGGCTGTCCTGGCGGCGTACGCGCTCGATGGCCTGGTCCAGCACATCTTCGAACTGGCGCCGGTTGGGAATGCCGGTCAGCGGGTCGCGCCGCGCCTGGCGCAGCAGTTCCGCTTCCACCTCGCGGCTGCGGGTGACGTCGGTGGTCAGGGCGTAGACGAAGGGTACGCTGCCATCCTTGCGCACATCGGGCACGAAAGTGGTTTCCAGCACGCGCGGCTCGCCATGCAGGCGGGCAGTCGATTCGTATTCCGTCACTTCGCCGCCGAAGGCGCGGTCCAGCCAGGGACGGGCTTGCTGGTAAGCCTCTTCGCCGCTCACGCTGGACATGGGGCGGCCGGGCAGGGTATCGGGATCGGTGTCCAGCCAGCGCCGATAAGTGGCGTTGCCAAATTGCAGGACATGCTCGCGGTCGATGGCGCTGATCATCACCGGCAAGTGGTCGGCGATCAGGCGCAGGCGCTTTTCGCTGGCGGCCTGCGCCAGTTCGGCAGTCTTGCGTTCCGTAATGTCGGTGCACATCATATAGAAGCCGGGCACGCTGCCATCGGGCGCCAGGTCCGGCACCAGCTCGGTCATCAGGTGCAGGTGGCGTTCCAGTTCCTCGCCGGGGCGCTCGACGTGGATGCGGCGGCCGGCCAGCACGATCTCGAAGCAGTCCTTCCAGCGCTCGAAGGGTTCGGCCCCGAATACTTCGTCGAAACGCTTGCCGACCATGGCGCGCGGATCGATGCCGAGCAGGAACTGATAATGTTCGTTGGTGAAGCGGAAGCGCAGCTCGCGATCGATGTAGGCCACCAGGGCCGGGATATTGTCGGCGATCACGCGCGCGCGCTTTTCGCTTTCAGCCAGCCGCTCCTGCGCCGCCTGGCGTTCGGCCGTCAATTCATACAGCGCTTCGCTGAGCTCCCCGATCTCATCCTTGCCGCCGCTGCGCAGCAGGCTGATATCGCCGCCGCGGTGGCGGATGGCATGCAGGTTGGCGCGCAGCCTTTGCAGCGGCGACAGCAGTCCCTTGATCATCAGCCAGCTCAGGACCCCGGCCACGGCGGCAAAGGCGCTTGCCGCCAGCGCGGCCTGTTGCCGCATGCTGATCATGGGGGCGAACGCTTCGGCAGTCGGATAGCGCGCCGCCACGATCCAGTTGGTAGAGTTCAGGCGCTTGTACGAATAGATGCCGTCGACGCCGTCCTTGTTGGTCGCTTCCATCCAGCCTTCGAAGCCGTCGAGGGCGCGCTGGGTGCCAAGGTTGAGGCCGGGCCGTGCATTGATATGCTCGAGCAGGCGCGCCTTGTTGGGATGGTTGACCAGCAGCCCTTCGGTGGTCATGATGAACATGAAGCCGGTCTTGCCCGGCTTCATGGCATTGAAATGATGGAAGAAGTCGGAGTTCAGCAAGTCGATGCTGCCCACCAGGACCACCTGCACGTCGCCGCCGCTATCGACGATGGGATGGGTCAGCACGACCACTGGCAAGCTGGACACGCGTCCGCGCAGGGGCGGTGATATGATGGCCCGCTTTTGCGCCAGGGTCTGGGTGAAGTAGGAGCGGTCGGCAACATTGGGATTGTCTTGCTGCGGCGCCCGCAGGCTGGTCAGGAACCGGCCGCTGCTGTCGAAGGCAGCCACGTTGGCAAATTCGGCCGAGGCCGCTGCGTGGCGTTCGATCGCGGCTTGGATGGCGGCCGGCGTGCGCTGGGCGGCCGGGATGGCGTCGGCAATCGAGGCCAGCAGCAAGCGCTTGGTGGTCAGTTGTTCGTCGATGTGCGCGGCGGCCACCGAGAGGAGGCTGAACTGTTGCTGGCCGATCACGCTTTTCATGTCCCGTTCCGACAGCGACAGGGCCAGCCAGGTCACGATGGTCGTCGCCGCAAGCACGAACAAGATGACCACGCAGGTCATGCGCGCGCGCAAGCTCTGTGGTAGCAGTCGGTGGAGGGCCATGGCTTAGTATTGCACACCTGTTTGCGAGTGTGTTCTAAAATCCAAGGCACGGCCTTGATTGGAAATAATGTGAAAAATGCAATGACACTTGGCTGGGTGAACTGAGAATGGCTCACTTCCACCTGGCTTGGGAATTAGGCGGGGATCCCGCCCATGCGGGACGCTTGCGGGTCATTGCGCAAGCCCTGCTGGCACGCGGCCATGCCGTCAGCCTGTCGGTACGCGACCTGGGCCAGGCGCGCCGCCTGCTGGGCGCGCTCAACGTGACGATGCTGCAGGCGCCCCTGTGGCTGCACGGCGCCGGGCAGCATGCGGCCAGCCTGGCTGAAATCATGCTCGCTTCCGGCTATCGCGAGGCGCAGTCGCTCGACGCACTGGTGCGCGGCTGGCGCTCCGCACTGCAGTTGCTGAAGCCGGACGTGGTGGTGGCGGAATTCGCCCCCACCGCCTTGCTGGCGGCGCGCACGCTGGATATTCCGTCGGCCGCGATCGGCGCCGGCTTTACCCTGCCGCCGCCCGGCCAGCCCTTGCCCAACTTTCGCCCATGGGAAGCGATGGACTTGCAGCGCCTGGCCACGGCCGAACTGCATACCCTCAAGATCATGAACACCGTGCTGGTGCACCACGGCGGCGTGCCTTATGTGCAGGCGGCCGACGCGCTGCTGGGGCGCCAGCATTTCCTGTGCGCCTGGCCCGAGCTGGACCACTACGGCCGCCCGGCGGAGCGCGAGCAATGGTACGGTCCGGCCTTCGTGGCGCCCAGCGGCGAAGCGCCGCAGTGGCCGCCCGGCCACGGCCACAAGGTGTTCGTCTACCTGCGCCAGGAACATCCGGCCCACGCCGCCGTGCTGCACGCGCTGGTCATGGAAGGTTGCCGGGTGCTGTGCTACCAGCCGGAAGTCGCTGCCGGCGCGGTGCCGCCAGTGCATGCCACCAGCCTGGCGTATGCGCGCGGGCCGGTCGACCTGGCGGCAGCGCTGGCCGAGGCGCGCATCTGCGTCAGCCAGGCAGGCGAGGGCACCATTGCCCATTCCGTGCTGGCGGCGGTGCCCATGCTGCTGCTGCCGACCCAGCTCGAACGCTACCTGCTGGCGGCGCGCCTGGAGCAGGCCGGGGTGGCGGTCAATGGTGGGCGCTTGCCGGGCACGGTAGACTGGCGCGGCGTGGTGCGCAGCTTGCTGATGGATGGGCGTACCCTGATGGCGGCGCGCGGCGTGGCCAACCGCTACGCCGGCTTTACGCCGGCGCAGATGGCCGACCGCCTCGCTGCCCGCCTGGAGTTGCTGGCAACGAACGCCTAATGGCTTGTAGGCGGCCGGCGCTGTTTGCAGTACTGGCGCCAGGCCAGTTCTTCCAGGGCTGCGACGGCGTCGCGCAGGCCGTCGAAGCGGGCATCGGTAAAACTGCGGGCAAAGCGTTCGTGGAATTCCGCCCGCTCCAGTTCCGCGGCGCTCTGCTTGCGTAACTGCTCCATCGTGATCTCCATGACTTGCGTCCAGTTTGGCATCTGGCAATGATCGCGTCTGTGCGGCAGCGAACTTTGACATCCGGCCGCGCTTGCCATTTAAATAAGCCCTACTATCTTCCTGGCAATTCTTCTTGGGGAAACGTTGCGATTTGCGCCACAAGTCAGTACACTCGATTTAATTCACGGCAACCATTTAGTTCCGACAAAAAGTGTATTCACAGGCCCAAATCGATCCGGTCGTCAGTTTCCTGAACACGCAGGGTGAGGCAGTGCGCGGCACCATCGTGACACTCCAGCGCAAGTCGCTGGTCATGGAAGTGTATAACCCGTATTCCATCGTGCAGGTCAGCGAGGTGCTCAGCGAGCTGACGGTGCGCATGGGCACGGCCAGCGCCTACATCGGCAAGGCCGTGGTGATCAGCATGGTCAACACCGGCCTGACCGCCGTGGTGTCGGTGACCCTGATCGACGAGTGGCGCGAACTGAGCGAGGTGGTGATGCTGCCGGGTGCGGTGGGCCGCGAAGCGAGCAAGTTCGTGCTGGACTGGGATGAGCGCTTCCGCATCCGGCGCGACTACCAGATTGCCGTCAACGAATCGCGGGCCTACCTGGCCGAGGTGGCGCGCTGGGTCGAGCAGGTCGACCTGTCCGATTCGCTGCCCAAGGAAGGCGGGCGCCTGCGCGCCGACGTGTTTGCCGAACTGGCCGAGCCGCTGATCATGCGCGTGCGCCGCTACTTCGACGACTTGAACAAGGAAGCGGGAATGGTCGAGGCCGATGCTGCCGCCGCCCACCGCGCTTTTGCGCAGGCGGCGCTGCACCCGCTGATCCTGCGCGCGCCGTTCGTCTTCCGCACCTTCAGCAAGCCGCTCGGCTATGCCGGCGACTATGAAATGGTGAACCAGATCCTGGGCGACCCGCGCCAGGGACCGAGCACTTACTTCCAGATCGTCAATGCGGCCTTCCTGCAGACCGCGGTCGCCGTGGCGCACCGCAACCGCATCGATATCCTGGTCGAGTTCCTGAAGCGCCAGGCCGACGCGGCGCGGCGCGTGGGGCGCCCGTACCGCGTGCTGAACGTGGGCTGCGGGCCAGCGCAGGAGATCCAGCGCTTCCTGCGCGAGTACGATGAGCCGCACTGGCTCTCGTTTGAACTGGTCGACTTCAGCGAAGAGACGCTGGCCTGGACGCGCGGCCAGCTGGGCGGCATCAGCGCCGGCCTGGCGCGCCAGCCGGACATCCGCTTCGTGCAGGATTCCGTGCACAACCTGCTGAAACGCCGCGTGGACGGGCCGCAAGTGGGCGCTGATTTCGACGTGGTGTACTGCGCCGGCCTGTTCGACTACCTGTCGGACAAGGTGTGCAGCCGCCTGCTGAGCTACTTCGCCTCCTGCATGAAGCGCGGCGGGCGCCTGCTGGTGACCAACGTCCACAGCAGCAATCCGGAGCGCCCTGGCATGGAGCACCTGCTGGAGTGGTACCTGATCTATCGTGACGAGGCCAAGATGGAGCAGCTCCTGCCGCCGCAGGCGCGCGAGCGCCTCACCTATGTCGATGCGACCGGCGTCAATGTGTTTGCCGAAGCGTCGCTGCCATGACTGGACCGGCACCCTACGTGAGCCCGCACCTGCATTCGGCCTATGAGTCGGACCTGCGCGCCTACCGCCTGCGCTTCAGCCGCGGCGGCGCGTGGACCGCGATCGGCCTGGTGCTGCTGGGGATCGGGCTCGATTTCAGCCTCTATCCGGACCACCTCGGCGCATTTACCCTGGCGCGCGTGCTGGTGTCGCTGGCCATCCTCGCCATCATCGGCGTGATGCGCCAGCCATGGGGAGCGCGCAATGTGGAGGCGATGAGCTTCACCTGGCTGATGCTGCCGCAGATCATGATCGCCTGGATGATTGCCGTCACCGAAGGCGCCTCGTCGATTTATTACGCAGGCTTGAACCTGGGCGTGTTTGCCTCGGCCATCGCGTTTGCCTTCCGCATGTGGCAGAACCTGACGCTTGGCCTGTTGACCTACCTGCTGTACGCGGCCGCCTGCTGGGTGCATGACGGCCAGCCGCCGGTGGGCGGCGCGTTTGCCGTCAATTCGCTGCTGCTGGCGTTCAGCGCCGTGGCCAGTGCGGTCTGCACCTATTACAACGAGCAGGCGCGCTTCAACCTGTTCCAGCTCAAGGCGGAGCTGGCCGACAAGAACGCCCAGCTCGAGGCGAACAACCGCAGCCTGGCCGAGATCAAGGGCCAGATGCTGCAGCAGGAGAAAATGGCGGCCCTGGGCACCCTGGCGGCAGGCCTGCTGCACGAGGTGAACAATCCGGTCAATTTCTGCATGATGGCGATCGACATCGCGATGGAGGAGCCGGCTGCCAAGGGCAGCGAAGTGCTGCTGGAATGCCTGACCGATGCCAAGTCGGGCATGCAGCGCGTGCAGTACATCGTGTCCGACCTGAAGACCTTCGCCTACCGCAAGTCCGGCACCGACCACGAAAGTGCGCAATTCCTGTTCGAGCGCGCGCTGGAATCGTCGGTGCGCCTGGTGGGCCACGAGATCAAGGGCATCAAGGTCAATCGCCACCTGCAGCCGGACACCCTGGTGCGCGGCGATGAAGCGGCCATCATCGGCGTATTGATCAACCTGTTGAGCAATGCGGCGCTGGCCATGCGCAAGGGCGCCACCCAGGCGCCGGCCATCGACGTGTATGCCGAAGCGCGCGGCGAACGGCTGAAGATCACGGTGCGCGACAACGGCCCGGGCATCGCGCCGGAGAATATCGGCCGCGTGTTCGAACCTTTCTTCACCACGCGCGAAGTCGGGCAGGGCCTGGGCCTTGGGCTGTCGATCTGCTACAGCGTGATCCAGCGCCACGGCGGCCTGCTGGCCGCCGAGAGCATGCCGGGCGAATGGACCAGGTTCACCTTTGACTTGCCGCGCGTGACCGGAGGCGAGAAATGAGCGATCGCAGCCAGCCGGCGACCGTGCTGTACGTGGACGATGAGGAACTGGCGCGCAAGTACTTCGCCCGCGCGGTGGAAAACGACTTCACGGTCCTGACCGCGCCCGGCGTGGACGAGGCGCTGGAGATCCTGGCCAAGCCCGACAGCGATGTCGACGTGCTGGTGACCGACTACCGCATGCCGGGCCGCGTCGGCGGCGAGCTGCTGCGCCAGGTCGAGCGCGATTACCCGCACCTGGTGCGCATCCTGGTCACGGCCTATGCCGACAAGGAAGTGCTGCTCGAGACCATCAACGGCGGCGATATCTTCCGCATCCTGGAAAAGCCGCTCGATGCCCATACCGTGCGCGATGCGCTGCGCCTGGCCAGCGAGAACGCGCGCGAACGCGCGCTGCGCCGCCAGAGCCTGCTCGCAATCGAAGAAACCGTCGCTTTCCTGGCGCACGAATTGAACACGCCGCTGGCCACGATCGCCAATTTCGCGCGCAATATCCAGCGCCGCGTCAACGCCCACAACGCCCAGCAGGAAGAGAGCGGCTTGCCGCCGCGGGCCGACATCGGCAACGCTGCGGCGCACATGCACGACAATGCGCGCTACTGCCTGTCGGTGCTGGCCACGTTTGTCGAATCGGCCAAGCGCGCCAGCGTCGTGCCGGCGGCGCGCTTGGCCAGCGGCAGCGCGCAGCAGATGGTGGCGGCCTTGCTGGGCATGTACCCGCTGGCGCCAGGCCAGCGCGACATCATCGAAGTGGACGTGCAAGCCGACTTCACTGTGCGGGCCTCGCCCAACTGCGTGGCGCTGGTGCTGTCCTCGTTGCTGAGCAATGCGCTGCGCGCGCTGCAAGGACTGCCTGGTCCCCGGATCAGGATCACCGTGGGCGTGGCAGAGCGCCCCTATATCGTCGTGGAAGACAACGGCCCGGGCATCGCGCCGGCGCTGCTGAACCGCCTGCTGCTGGACCCGGTGTCCATGCACGGCGACGAAGGCGGCAGCGGCTGGGGACTGATCTTCTGCAACCGCGTGATGCAATCGTTCGGCGGCCACCTGCGGGTGCAGTCGGAACAGGGTTGCTCCACCACCGTCACCATGAATTTCCCGGAGTTAGAGAAGGAACGAGCATGAACGAACAACAACCGACCAGACAAGCGCCGGCGATCCTCTACGTCGACGACGAGGCGACCGCCCTCAAATATTTCCAGCGCGCCCTGGGTTCGCTGGCGCCAGTGTACGTGGCCGAGTCGGTGGAGGAGGGCAAGCGCATGCTCGACGAGCACGCCGACGAAATCGCAGTGCTGGTGTCCGACCAGCGCATGCCCGGCGCCTACGGCAACGAGTTGCTGTTCTATGCGTGGGACCGCTACCCGCACATCGTGCGCATCCTGACCACCGCCTATTCGGAACTGGAGCACACGGTCGACGCGGTCAACCAGGGCCAGATCCACCGCTACATCCAGAAGCCGTGGGACATCGCGGCGCTGCGCATGGAACTGAAGCAGGCCCTGGCCCTGGCCAAGCTGCAAAAGGAACATTCGCAACTGCTGCGCGAAAAGCTGCTGGTGCGCCAGAAGCAGGCCGTGGCCACCCGCATCGGCACCCTGTACACCCTGGCAGCCAGCCTGTCGGCCGGCCCGTCCTTCGTGCCGGTGGAGAGCTACTTGGCGGGCGCCCTCAGCGCCGGCATGACGCCGCCGGAACCGGACTGGCTGATGCTGGACCACTCCGATCTGATCAGTTCGGAAGCCTTCCGCAGCGCCGCTTTCGGCTGCGCCGTGCGCGACCACCTGCAGGACCTGGAGCAGCGCTATGCCGATGCCGACCCGGCGCACGCTTTTGCGCTGCTGGCGGAAGCGTTCGGCCCGACGTTCCGCGCGGTGGATGCCGGCCACGCCCTGTTCCTGCAGGCGTCCCAGCTCACCGAATTCCTGGAAACGCCGACCAGCGCGCCGGTCTCGTCGCAGCACGCGTTCTGGCTGGCCTGCCTGCTGTGGATGGGCAAGCGCGGCGCTTCGCTGCAAATGGCCAGCGGCGCGCAAGGCGTGGAATGCCGGCTGGTGCAGGCCGACGCCGCCCTGACCCCGTCGCAGCTGGCGGCCTGGGTCGAGCAGTTCTGATCAGCGCAGCGCCGGTGCGCGCTGCTGCGGCGCGCCGTCGTCCTGGCTGCCCATGAGCTGAACCAGGCGGCGCGCATGTTCCAGCATGCTGGCCGAGGCGCTGGCTGCCTGCTGCACCAGCGCGGCGTTTTGCTGCGTGACCCGGTCCATGCCGCTGACGGCGCCGCTGAGCTGTTCGATGCCGTCCGACTGGGCGCGGCTGCCGGCGGTAATGCCCTGCATCAGTGCTGCCACCTGCTGGACCGATCCCACCAGTTTTTCCATCACCTGCCCGCTAGCACCGGCCAACTGGTTGGCCTGTTCGGCCTTGCCGACCGAGTCGCCGATCAGCTGGCGGATTTCCTGCGAGGCCGCGGCGCTGCGCTGGGCCAGGCTGCGCACCTCGCCCGCCATCACGGCAAAGCCGCGCCCCTGCTCGCCGGCGCGCGCCGCTTCCACTGCCGCATTGAGCGCCAGGATATTGGTCTGGAAGGCGATGCCGTCGATCACGCCGATGATGTCGTGGATGCGGCGCGCGCTGTCATGGATTGCGCCCATGGTGCCGACCACCTGGGCCACCATGGCGCCGCCCTGCACCGCCACCTGCGAAGCGCTGGACACCAGTTCGGTGGCAGCGTGCGCATCGGCGGCATTCCGGCGCACCGCCTGGGCCAGCTGTTGTACTGTGCCAACGGTGCGCAGCAGTTCGGCGGCTTGCTGCTCGGTGCGCGCCGACAAATCCTGGTTGCCGCTGGCAATCGCATGCGCAGCGTTGCTGATGGCATCGAGGCCGACATGGGCCTCGGTCACGGTGCGGTGCATGCGGTCGAAGCCGGCCTGCAGGCCGCGGCGGTCGGCCTCGGTCTGCCGGCGCTGGCGCGCGAAGCTGAGCGCGAAATGGCAAAGCGCCGCGGTTTCCACCACCACGTACAGCGCGTGCACGATGATGACGGGCAGCGAAGGGCGGCTCAGGCACATGGTGCCGAAGCCGGCTTGCTGCAGGAAATTGAACAGCAGGTGGTGCACGGCGACAAGGCTGCCGCGGCCACGATCACGCGCCAGTCCTGGTAGACGACCAGCAGGGTCAGCAAGACGAAGATGCCGAAGTGCAGTTCGATCATGCCCATGGCCTGGTGGATGTGCAGGGCGCAGAACCCCATGCACGCGATGCCGACAGCCATGCGGCTGGCCAGCGCCTGCGGCGCCTTCCAGGCGAGCAGGCTTGGCAGCAAGGCCGCCGGCAGGCCCGCCAGCAACGCGGGCTGCCAGGTGCCGTACCACGGCGCCTGGCCAAGCGAAAGCGCCAGCAGCAGCCACAGGGTCGGGATGAACAGCTTGTGGGCCTTGGCGTAATGGTCTTGCATCGGTGTCTCCCCAGTCAAACAGTTGCGTGTCGATAAAGTGGTGAAAGTGACCAGCCATTACGTGCGCTGTGCCTGCCAAAGCTTGGCTAGCATGGGGGCAGCATCTGAAACACGGAGGCCTATCATGCCAAGAGGAGCCAGCCAGAAACGGGAGCGCGAATACAAGGAGCTCAAACAGGAGTTCAAGCAGGAACACCGCTACCCCGGGCGCGAAGAGGAAGTGGCGGCGCGCATCGTCAACAAGCAGCGCCGCGAACACGGCGAGACCAAGGCGCAGAAAGCGCGCTCGGGACGTAAAGTGCATTAGGGAAGGCGCTTGGGGCAAGACTTTCTGGCAACTTTTCGCTGGAGAGTCGGTTATACTCGGGACTTCGGATCACCGGAGTCCGCCATGCCAGACGAAGCCTTGCCCGAACGTCCTTCCCTGCGACACAGGATTGGCCCGGCGGGCCTGGGGACGGTGCTGGCCGGATTGCTGGCGATCGCGGTGCTGTTGCTGACCTTGCTGTGCGCAGCACTGCTGGGCTGGCGCACTGCCGACGAACTCAAACGCAGCATCGGCCATGGCCTGGCGCAGCGCGCCGGCGATAGCGCCGACCAGCTCGATGCCGCCATGTTCGAACGCTATCGCGAAGTGCAACTGCTGGCGCGGCGCGCCGGCGCCGCGGCGGGCGAGCTGGGTGTGGCGCAGCGGCGCCACCTGCTGGAAGACCTGCAGCGCACTTATCCCCTGTATGCCTGGATCGGACTGGCCAACGCGGCCGGCAAGGTCACGGTGGCCACCGGCGCCGTGCTGGAGGGCGCCGACGTGTCGCAACAGCCGTGGTGGGCCGATGCGCCAAGCGGGGTGTACGTGCACGACGTGCACGCCGACCCGCAGCTTGGGCAGTTGCTGCCGTCCAGCGCCGGGCGCGCGCTGCGCGTGCTGGACCTGGCTTTCCCGTACTACGACGGCGCCAGCCGCCCTGCCGGCGTGCTGGGCGTGCACCTGCACTGGAACTGGGCCCGCGAACTGCTGGGCGAAAGCGTGATGGTGGTCTCGCGCGCCGGCAAGGTGCTGGCAGGCCCGGACGCCTTGCTCGGACAGCCTTTGCAAGGCGGCGCCCTGGCGCAGGCGCGGCTGCAGCACGCCGGTTACGTGGAAGAGCGCTGGGCCGATGGGCGCAACTACCTGGTCGGCTACGGACGCACGCGCGGCTACGACGGCTATCCCGGCCTGGGCTGGACCGTGCTGGTGCGGCAGGACGTCGACAGCGCCCTGGCGCCGGTACGCCGGCTGCAGGCAGGCGTGGTACTGGGCGGGATGGCGCTGGCGGTATTGTTCGCCTTGATCGGCTGGCGCACCGGACGCGCAGTGCTGCAGCCGATGCAGCAGGCGCAGGCGGCGCTGCGCCGGGTGGAGCAGGGCGGCGCCAGCGAGGTGCCGCCCTTGGCGGGCAGCTTCAGCGAACTCGAGGCCTTGCGCACGGCCTGCAACGCCGTGCTGCAGCGCCAGGGCGGCGAGGCGCGGCAACTGGCGCACGACAAGGCGGGACTGCAACAGCAACTCGAACAAGCCGTGGCGGACCTGGCGCGCGCGCAAGGCGAGGGCCGGGCCCTGGCAGCGCGCATGTGCGCCATGCTCGATGCGACCCAGGAAGCCTTTATCGGCCTGAGCGAAAACGGCAACGTCACGGACTGGAACGGGCGCGCCAGCGAAATCTTCGGCTGGCAGCGCGGCGAGGTGCTGGGCAAGCCGGTCGACCAGTTCCTGCAGGCCGGCGCCGGCCTGCTGGCGCGCCTGGGCGACGGCAGCGTCGGGCAGCCGGTGGCGCTGACGGGCTGGCGCCGCGACGGCGCGCGCTTCGACGCCGAGCTGACGCTGCGGCGCCACGCGGCCGATGGGGCGCAGGCCTATGCGGTATTCGTCACCGACGCCACGCAGGGCCGGCGCAGCGAAGAGGCGGCGGCCGAGCAGCTATCGGCCCTGGCCAGCGCCCAGCTGGAACTGGCGGACAAGGAGCGCTTCCTGCGCACGGTGGCCGACCACAACCCGGCCGCCATCGGCTATGTCGACCAGGACGAGGTGTTCCGCTTTGCCAACCGCAGCTACCAGACCTTGCTCGGCATCGACCCGGCCTCGATGATCGGGCGCAGCATGAAGGAAGTGCTGGGCGAGGCCCTGTACCGGCAAATCGAGCCGCACGCGGCGGCGGCGCTGCGCGGCGAGCGGGTGCACTTCGAGACCGACACCGAGCGCGCCGGCTGGCAGCGCCATTTCATGACCGACTACATTCCCGACACCGACGTGCAGGGCGAAGTGTGCGGCTTCCACATCGTGGCGCTGGACATCACGGCGCGCAAGAAAGCCGAATTGCAGCAACTGGAGGCGAGCCGCGCCAAGAGCGCGTTCCTGGCCAATATGAGCCATGAAATCCGCACGCCGATGAACGCCGTGCTCGGCATCGGCCAGTTGCTGGAGCGCACGCCCCTGAGCGCCGAGCAGAAGGAATATGTGCGCCTGATCCGCGCCTCCGGCAGCGCGCTGCTGGCCCTGGTCAACGACATTCTCGACCTGTCGAAGATCGAGGCCGGCAAGCTGGCCGTGGCGGCGGCGCCATTCCAGGTCGACGAGCTGGCCGAGGCGGTGGCGGCGGCGATGCAGTCGGCCAGCGTCGGCAAGCGGCTCGACCTGCTGCTCACGCTCGACCAGGACATGCCGCAAAGCCTGGTGGGCGACTTGCAGCGCCTGCGCCAGGTGGCGCTCAACCTGGTCGGCAACGCGATCAAGTTCACGGCCGAAGGCGAGGTGCGGGTACACATCGGCAGCAGTGCGCCCGGCAGCTCGATGGAGATCCTGCAACTGGTGGTCAGCGATAGCGGGATCGGCATGAGCGGCGAACAATTGGGGCGGCTGTTCAATCCCTTCGAGCAGGCCGACACATCGACCGCGCGCCGTTTCGGCGGCACCGGGCTGGGCCTGTCGATTTCGCAGCAGCTGGTCCAGCTCATGGGCGGCACCATCACGGTCAGCAGCGAAGCGGGACGCGGCAGCGAGTTCGTGGTGTCCCTGCCGCTGCAGGTGGCGCGGCGCCAGCGCGCCGGCGATCCGGCCGGCAGCTCGCTGGCCGGCCTGCGCGTGCTGCTGGTGGACGACCATGTGCCGACCCTGCATTACCTGGAAGGCCAGCTGCGGCAATGGGGCTGCGTGGTGGAAGCGCATGCGGCGGCGCCGGCTGCCGGCACAGGAAGCTGGGACGTGGCCCTGGTCGACTCGGTGCTGCTTGACGCGCATGGCACGGCAGCGTTCGAGGACATGTGCCTGGTGGCGCTGAACCGCAGCCTGGACCGCAATTCCTTGCCGGGCGAGGCGGCGGCGCTGGCCAAGCCGGTGCTGCCTGCCGCCCTGCGCCTGCTGTTGCAGGGGTTGCGCCAGCAGGGCGGCGCGCCGCAAGCGGCGCAGGAAGCCGCGCAGGCTGCCTATGCCAGCGTGCTGCGCGGCGCGCGCATTCTGCTGGTGGAGGACAACCCGACCAACCAGGTGGTGGCGCGCGGCGTGCTCGAGCCGGCCGGCGCGCAGCTGACGGTGGCCGAGCATGGGCAGCAGGCCGTGGACTTGCTGCGCGACGACGCGGCGGCCTTCGACCTGGTGCTGATGGACGTGCAGATGCCGGTGATGGATGGTTTCGAAGCGACCCGCATCCTGCGCGGCCAAATGGGCTTGCGGCTGCCGATCCTGGCGATGAGCGCGGGCGTGCTCGATACCGAGCAAGCCAAGTGCCTCGAGTGCGGCATGGACGGCTTCATTCCCAAGCCTGTCGATTACACCCAGATGCTGGCCACCATCGCGGCCCACCTGGGCGGCGCGGCGCAGCGGCCGGCGCCGGCGCCAACGGCGGCCACGGCGACCGCGGAGCCGGCGGCCGGCGCCGACGCCGACCAGCAGCCCGGCGTATTCGCCATCCGCAAGCTGCTGTCCGTGATCGGCCATGGGCCGCAGCGGCAGAATATCGTTGCGCTGGTAGAGCGCGTGGTTCGCCAGTCGCAAGCCGAATTCGACGCCGCGCAGGCGCGCTGGCAAGCGGGCGACGCATCCGGCGCGGCCGCCGCGCTGCACGCCTTGCGTGGCGGCGTCGGCAGCCTGGGGGCGCGCAATTTTTCGGAAGCCACGGTGGCGGCCGAGCAGGCCTTGCGCGAAGGCGACGCGGCAGCCATCGGCCGCCAGTTCGCGCTGGTGCAGGAGGCACTGTCGGCAACGCTGCAGGCCGGCGCGCGCTGGCTGCAGTTGGAGCAGCCGGCGCCCGCCGCCAGGGTGCAGCAGGATTTGCAGGGCGCGATGCAGACACTGGTCGACATGCTGCGCCGCCAGGACCTGGATGCGCTCGAACAGTTTCGCCAGCTGCGGCCGCAACTGGCCAGCCAGCGCGGCGACGATGCGGCGGCCCAACTGGAAACAGCAATAGAAGCGTTGGACTTCGGTACCGCGCTCGACGTCCTGAGTGAGGAAGCATGGAAAGCACCATCCTGATCATCGATGACAACCCCGACACCATCCGCCTCATGAGCGCCATGTTGCGCGAGCAGGCAAGGGTGCTGTTTGCCACCAATGGCTTGGCGGGCCTGGAGATTGCGCGCGCCCAGCGCCCGCAACTGATCCTGCTTGACCTGCAGATGAAGAGCATGGACGGCTTTGCCGTTTGCGAGCGCATCATGGCCGACCCCGACCTGCGCCATTGCCCGGTGATATTCGTCACGGCCAGCAGCGGCGTGGAGAGCGAGATTGCCTGCCTCGATGCCGGCGCCGTCGATTTCATCACCAAGCCGCTGAGCGGACCGGTCGTGCAGGCGCGGGTGCGCACCCACCTGCGCCTGCAGGCGGCGCTGGCCAGCCTCGACACACTGGCCCACAAGGATGGCCTGACCGGGCTGCACAACCGGCGCTATTTCGACGAGCAGTTCGCGGTGGAACTGGCGCGGCACCGGCGCCAGGACGCGGCCCTGGGGGTGGCGCTGGTCGATGTCGATCACTTCAAGCTGTATAACGACCACTACGGCCACCAGACGGGCGACGAATGCCTGCGCGCCGTGGCGCAAGCGCTGGCGCAGTGCACGCGCCGGCCTGGCGAACTGGTGGCCCGCTACGGCGGCGAGGAGTTCGTGGTGCTGCTGCCAAACAGCTGCGAAGACGAGGTGCAGCGCTACGGTGCATGGATCTGCGAGCATGTGGCCGGGCTGCGCATGCCGCATGCCGCCTCGCCGGTGGCGCCGCATGTCACCATCAGCGCCGGCCTGTGCTCGCTGTCGCCCGATGTCGACGACACGCCGGCCAGCGTGCTGGAAGCGGCCGACAAGGCCTTGTATGAAGCCAAGCGGGCCGGCCGCAACCGCGCCGTGCTGGACGGCGCGGCAAGCGCTAAGTGCCGGGCAAGCTGATACGGTTGCGCCCCATGTGCTTGGCGCGGTACAGCGCCGCATCGGCCGTCGCCACCAGCTGCGCCGGCTGGTGCTCGTGGGAGGCAATCGCGGTGGCCGCGCCGATGCTGACCGTGACATAGTGCTGGGCAGCGCCGATATTCGGCAGGCGCAGCGCTTCGACGCGGCAGCGTATCCGTTCCGCCACGATGGCAGCGCCTTTGAGCGACTGGTTGGGCAGGATCACGGAAAATTCCTCGCCGCCGTAGCGCGCCACCAGGTCGTTGGCGCGCATTTCGCTCGCCACGGCGGCGGCGATGCGCTTCAGGCAGTCGTCGCCGCCGACGTGGCCGTAGGCGTCGTTGTACTGCTTGAAGTTGTCGACGTCGACCATCAGCAACGACAGCGGTTGCGCCTGGCGCAAGGCGCGCTGCCATTCGGCCAGCAGGGTGTGGTCGAAGCAGCGCCGGTTGGCTAGCCCGGTCAGGCCGTCGCGCGTTGCCAGCTGCTCCAGCGCGATCTGGGCCTGTTTTTCCTCGGTCAGGTCGCGCAGGGTTTCCACCACGGCCACCAGTTGGCCGTCGCTGTCGTAGATCGGACTGGCGTCGGCGGCCAGGTAGCGGCGGCCGGCGGTGCGCGGCATTTCACACCAGTTTTCGGCGCACAGGTTGTCCTTGGCGCCGGCCGGCCCGCGCGACTGGCCGTCGTACAGGTCCAGGATCTCGCCGGTGCGGCCGGCGATCACCAGGTCGGCCAGTGTCGGGCGCTGATGGGCGTAAAAGGCGCACCAGTGCCCGCTGGTGCCGAGCAGCTCGTGCGCCGGCACGCCGGTCAGGCGTTCGCAGGCCCGGTTCCAGATGACGACCCGGCCCTGGGCGTCGAGCACGAAAGTGGGAATGACCAGCAGTTCCATCAGCTTCAGCGCAAAGCCCTGCGGCTGGTCGGGGGAGGGTGCTTCCATCAGATGGGAGATCTTGAGGAGACTATTCATTTGGCGGCGGCCCTGTTTGTTGTTCACTGCGTCGGGAATTTGATTGTGCCGCTGCCGCAAGGGGTAAACGTTGACGAAGCGCAAAGCCGTTTCGTTTCGTGAAACGCGCTATAATGTAGGGTTGCCGACCACTGGATTCACCCGTGACATATAGCATCAAGGAAATTTTCTACACCCTGCAGGGCGAAGGCGCCCATGCCGGGCGGCCCGCCGTATTCTGCCGTTTTTCCGGCTGCAACCTGTGGACGGGCCGCGAGCAGGACCGCGCCAGCGCCGTTTGCCAGTTCTGCGATACCGACTTCGTGGGCACTGATGGCGAGCGCGGTGGCAAATTTGCCACGCCGCAGGCGCTGGCGCAGGAAATCGACAGCCTGTGGCCGCCCGGCCATGGGCACAAGTACGTGGTGTTTACTGGCGGCGAACCTTTGCTGCAGCTTGATGCGCCGCTGATCGATGCGATGCACGCGGCGGGCTTTACCATCGCCATCGAGACCAACGGCACCGTCGAAGTGCCGGCCGGCGTGGACTGGATCTGCGTCAGCCCGAAAATGGGCTCGAAGCTGGTGGTTAGCAAAGGCAATGAAATCAAGGTCGTGATCCCGCAGAAGGACCAGGACCTGGCCGCCTATGAAGGCCTGGATTTCGAGAATTTCTTCGTGCAGCCGATGGACGGCCCGCTGGCGGCCTTCAATACCACGCTGGCGATCGAGACCTGCAAGCGCAACCCGAAGTGGAAGCTGAGCCTGCAAACCCATAAACTGTTGAACATCCCTTAAGCAATGCTGACTATCACCCGCAAGCTGGAATTTGATGCTGGCCATCGCATCCCGGACCACAAGAGCCAGTGCCGCAACCTGCACGGCCACCGCTATACCCTGGAAATCACCCTGACCGGCAAGGTGATCGACGCCGAAGGCAATTCCGACAACGGCATGATCATGGACTTCTCCGACGTCAAGACCATCGCCAAGGAACACCTGGTCGATGTGTGGGACCACGCCTTCCTGGTGTACGAGAAGGATGCCGCGGTGAAGGATTTCCTGTCCTCGCTGCCCAACCACAAGACCGTGGTGATCGACCGTATCCCGACGGTAGAAAACCTGGCTGCGGTGGCCTGGGACATCCTGAAGGCCGCCTTCAAGGACCGCTACGGCACCGGCCTGCACCTGCACAAGCTGGTGCTGCATGAAACCCCTAACTGCTGGGCTGAAATTGTCGAATGAGCTGTACATGCGCGAGGCGCTGCTGGAAGCGCGTCGCGCCTGGGCGGAAGGCGAGGTGCCGGTAGGCGCTGTCGTGGTCAAGGATGGAGTGGTGATCGGGCGCGGCTATAACCAGCCGATCGGCCGCCACGATCCGACCGCCCATGCAGAAATCATGGCGATGCGCGCGGCTGCCGAAGCGCTGGGCAACTATCGGCTGCCCGGCTGTGAACTGTATGTGACGCTGGAGCCTTGCGTGATGTGCTCCGGCGCCATGATGCATGCGCGCCTGTCGCGCATCGTCTATGGCGCCACCGATCCCAAGACCGGCGCCTGTGGCTCGGTTGTCAACGTTTTCGAGAGCGAACAGCTGAATCACCATGCCGAGGTGGAGGGCGGCATGCTGGCGGAGGATTGTGGCCAGGTGCTGAAAGATTTCTTCGCCGAACGGCGCGCCGTGCGCAAAAACAACGTCGCCTGAGCGCGCGCCACGCGCCGCTGCTGCGGTGCTATGCTGAGCCATGGCCTGCGTTGATATAAACGGTATTACGATTACCTACGAGTCGAGCGGCGACCCGGCCGGGCCGGCTGTGCTGTTGAACATGGGGCTCGCGCTGCAACTGATTTCCTGGCCCGGTGAATTTGTCGATGGGCTGGTGCAGCGCGGCTTCCACGTGATCCGCTACGACAACCGCGATGCCGGCCTGTCTTCCCACTTTGACCATTTGGGCGCGCCCAACCTCTGGCTGGCCTACCTGCGCCACCTGTTCGGCTGGCGCCAACTCGCACCCTATACCCTGAACGACATGGCCGGCGATGCGGTGGGGCTGCTCGATGCACTGGGCGTCGCGGCCGCGCATGTTGTTGGGGTGTCGATGGGCGGCATGGTGTCGCAGATCATGGCGGCGCGCTATCCGGCGCGCACGCTGAGCCTGACCTCCATCATGTCGAGCAGCGGCCGCCCCGGCTTGCCGGGCCCGACGCCGGCGGCCCGGCGCATCCTGCTGCGGCGCACGCCAAGCGCCCACCACCGGGCGCGCGTGGTGGAGCAGATGGTCGATACCTTCCGCACCATCGGCAGTCCGGCGTTTCCCATGCCGGAGGGCCTGCTGCGCCAGATGGTCGGCGAGGCGGTGGCGCGCAATGTGAGCGGCGACGGGGTGGCGCGGCAACTGGTGGCGATTGCCGCCTCCGGCGACCGCAGCGCGCTGCTGCGCAAGATCCGCTGCCCGGCGCTGGTGATCCACGGCGACGCCGATCCGCTGGTGCCGTGCGCCTGCGGCATCGACACGGCGCGCCAGATTCCGGGCGCGCGGCTGGAACTGATCGAAGGCATGGGGCACGACATGCCGCCCGCCCTGGTTGGCAGGCTGCTAACCTTGCTCGATCAACACCTGCGGAGTAATATGGCCGGGTGAAAAATATCGGAATTGCCATCGCCGCACCCGGCGGCTACGCCCTCGATGACGCCGCGCTGGCACGCGGCATCGCCCGCCTTGAAGCGCAGGGCTGCATCGTCCACAACTATTACGACGCCGAGCGCAAATTCCAGCGTTTTGCCAGCACCGACGACGGCCGCCTGGCGCAGCTCAATGCCGCTGCGGCGGATCCGGATTGCCAGGTCGTGATCATGCTGCGCGGCCAATACGGCATCAGCCGCATCTTGCCGCGCATCGATTTCCGCAAGATGGCCCACTGTGGCAAGCTGTTTAGCGGCTACAGCGATCTCACGGCCTTCCATATGGGTTTGTACCAGGCCACCGGCCGGATCAGTTTTGCCGGGCCGATGATGTGCGATGACTTCATCCGCGAAGAGCCTGTCGAATACACGCTGCGGCAGTTCTGGGACTGCCTGCGGGGGCCGACCCACCAGGTGCGCGGCACGGCAGCCGGCAATCCACAGGTCGACGTGCAGGGCACGCTGTGGGGCGGCAACCTGGCCATGGTCAACCATCTGGTCGGCACGCCATTCTGGCCGCAGATCGAGGGCGGCATCCTGTTCCTGGAAGATATCGCCGAACATCCGTATCGCGTAGAGCGCATGCTGCTGCAGTTGCATTACGCGGGCGTGCTGGAGCGCCAGAAGGCGATCGTGCTGGGCGACTTTTCCGGGTACAAGTTGGGCGCACACGATAATGGCTATGATTTCGAAGCGATGCTGGCCTTCATTCGTGGCCTGCTGCCGATACCGGTGCTGACCGGGCTGCCGTTTGGTCATGTGAAGGAGCGCTGCACCTTGCCGTTTGGTGCGCAAGCTCGCCTTGTAAGCGATATCGAAGGCTTCGACCTGACTGTAAGCGGATATCCCACCCTGCCATGAACGGTGCGGAAAGCTACTACCGAGCCACAGCGCCCGGAGAATGCTACGCCCCCTTGTCCGGCAGCCATCGGGCGCGCGTCTGCATTATCGGCGCGGGCTTCGCGGGCCTGGCCACTGCAATGTCGCTGATGGAGCATGGCGAGCGCGATGTCGCGCTGCTGGAGGCCGAATCCGTCGGTCACGGTGCGTCCGGCCGCAACGGCGGTTTTGTATTTGGCGGCTATTCGCTCGACGAGCAAGCCTTGCTCGCGACGGTCGGCGCGGAGCAGGGCAGGCGGCTTTACCAGCTAACGCTTGGCGCCGTCGACCAGATCCGGCGCCGAATCACGCGATACGGGATTGAATGCGATGCGACGCACGGCGGCATCTATCTTGCGAACTGGTTCGACGACCCGCGCGTGCTGGACGAACGCCAGCGCTTCATGCAGGAACATCTTGGTGTGGAATGGCAGCGCATCGCGCGCGCCGATTTTGCCGAGCGTGCCCGCAGCGAACGCTATTTCGGCGCCCTGTACGAAGAAAATGCCTTCCATTTCCATCCTTTGAAGTATGCGCAGGGCCTGGCAAGGGCGCTGCATGCTGGCGGTGTTCGCCTGCATGAAGGCAGCCGCGCGACCACAATTGAAGCACGCAGCAACGGTGGCTGGCGCGTCGCCACCGATGCCGGCGAAGTGCTGGCCGATGAGGTGGTTGTCTGTTGCGGTGGTTATATCGAACGCCTTTATCCGGCGCTGGCCGGCGCGATCCTGCCAATTGCGACGTATGTCATGGTGACAGAGCCGTTGGGCGCGCGCATGCCGCAAGCGCTTGCCACCGACGCTGCCATCTACGATACGCGTTTCGCCTTCGATTACTACCGTCCATTGCGCGACAGCCGCATGCTGTGGGGCGGGCGGATTTCGGTGCGCTCGCGCAGCCCGGAGGATGTGGCGCGCTTGCTGTACGCCGACATGCTGAAGGTCTATCCGCAACTGGAAGGTGCCAGGGTCGAATACGCCTGGAGCGGATTGATGAGCTATGGCCGCCACAAAATGCCGCAGCTTGGCAAACTGCCCAATGGGGTCTGGTATGGCATGGGGTTCGGTGGCCATGGCGTCGGCCCGACTTCGCTGGCCGGCGACGTGCTGTCGGCCGCCTTGATGGGCGAACTCAGTAAGGTCGAACAGTTTGCGACATGGGGGCTGCCGACTACTGGCGGTCCGGCCGGCCTGCTCGCTGCACAGTTGACGTATTGGTACTACGAACTGCGGGACTGGATGCGGCAATAGAGGGGTGGTCGCGATTTTCAGGAAAAGTCTGGAATGGTCTGGATCGAACTTTTTTGGTCTGGATTGAACTTTTTTGGTCTGGTTTGGGTCGAAATCGGCATGTCCTTTTCAAAGAACTGGAGATTGCCATGCATCCGATCTTGTTCAGCCTGCCCGCGTCTTTGGAAACGTACCAGGGCCTGGGGAATTTTATGTACAACCACGGAATCAAACAGGAAATGTTTGAGTTGGTCGATATCGCGATCAATGAATGGATGGCGAAATTCCAGGACCAGCAAAACCGGCGTTCAGCATCAACCCTTGATGGGTACCAATGGAAATGTTTGTTTTTGCCAAGTGGCACGACGTTGCGTACCGTCTATAAGCGCACGAACTACCTGGCTCATGTGGAGGGCAGCGAGGTGCTGTACGAAGGCCAAGGCGTCTCACCTGGTCAGTTTGTGAATCAGGTCGCCAAGTGCGAGCGCAATGCCTGGCGTACCCTGTGGTTACGCTTTCCCAATGAAGACGAATGGCAACCCGCAATGGCGCTACGCAAGAAAATGATGGAATTCCAGACCAAACCAGACCGCGCCAGACCAAAAAAGACCATTTAGGACCGCACAGGACTTTTCCCGAAATCGACAACGGCCTCGTATTGCTGCCGTTGGTTGACGATGCTCTGCCGTAAAAGCGTCATGATCTGTGATCAACAAGGCAACTTTCTAATGCATTCAATCATGGCCGCTCCTATGCGCCCCTGTGGTCGGCGGGGTATAATGCCCGATTCGCTTTTTCTCACCATTTTCCCAGCATGCTTTCTACCGCAAACATCACCATGCAGTTCGGCGCCAAGCCGCTGTTCGAAAACATTTCCGTCAAGTTTGGCGACGGTAACCGCTACGGCCTGATCGGAGCGAACGGCTGCGGCAAGTCGACCTTCATGAAAATCCTGGGCGGCGACCTGGAACCGTCCGCCGGCAACGTCAGCCTGGACGCCAACGAGCGCCTGGGTAAGCTGCGCCAGGACCAGTTTGCCTACGAAGAAATGCGCGTGCTGGACGTGGTCATGATGGGCCACACCGAGATGTGGGAAGCGATGACCAAGCGCGACGCCATCTACGCCAACCCGGAAGCCACCGACGACGACTACATGGAAGCGGCCGAACTGGAAGGCAAGGTCGCCGAATATGACGGCTACACCGCCGAAGCGCGCGCCGGCGAGCTGCTGATGGGCGCCGGCATCGACATCAGCCTGCACCAGGGCCCGATGAGCGCCGTGGCGCCGGGCTGGAAGCTGCGCGTGCTGCTGGCGCAGGCCCTGTTCTCCAATCCGCACATCCTGCTGCTGGACGAACCGACCAACAACCTGGACATCAACACCATCCGCTGGCTGGAAGACACCCTGAACCAGCGCGATTCGACGATGATCATCATTTCCCACGATCGTCACTTCCTGAACCAGGTCTGCACCCACGTCGCCGACATGGACTACGGCACCCTGAAGATCTATCCGGGCAACTACGACGAATACATGCTGGCCTCGACCCAGGCCCGCAACCAGCAGCTGGCCAACAACGCCAAGGCGAAAGAGAAGGTCGCCGAACTGCAGGACTTCGTTCGCCGCTTCTCGGCCAACAAGTCCAAGGCCCGCCAGGCTACTTCGCGCGCCAAGATGATCGACAAGATCAAGATCGAGGACATCAAGCCATCGTCGCGTGCCTATCCGTTCGTGCGCTTCGACGGCGAGAAAAAGCTGCACCGCCTGGCCGTGGAAACCCAGGGCATCTCGAAGACCTACGACCGCACCCTGTTCAAGAACGTCGACCTGATGATCGAAGCGGGCGAGCGCATTGCCATCATTGGCGCCAACGGCGCCGGCAAGACCACCATGCTGCGCTGCATCGGCGGCAAGGACATCACGGGCCTGGACAGCGATACCGGCCTTGTGAAGTGGGCGGAAAACGCCAACGTCGGCTACATGCCGCAGGATCCGACCGAGGAATTCGCTGCGGACATCAACCTGACCGACTGGATGGGCCAGTGGACCAAGGAAGGCGACGACGACCAGGCGGTGCGCTCCTCGCTGGGCCGCCTGCTGTTTGGCGGCGACGAAGTCAAGAAATCGGTCAAGGTCCTGTCGGGTGGCGAAAAAGGTCGTATGATGTATGGCAAGCTGATGCTGGGCCGTCACAATGTCCTGCTGCTGGACGAGCCGACCAACCACATGGACATGGAATCGATTGAGTCGCTCAACATCGCCCTGGAAAAGTACGCCGGCACCCTGATCTTCGTGTCGCATGACCGCGAGTTCGTTTCCTCGCTGGCCACCCGCATCATCGAGATCAAGGAAAACGAAGTCGTGGACTTCCGCGGCGGCTATGAGGAATATCTGAAGAGCCAAGGCATCGAGTAATGATTGAAACTCCGATCAAGACTGTCGAATTCGAGAAGCCGGTCGAAGGCGGCAGCTGCGTGGCCCACGCGTGGGCCCGCACCCCGGCACCCGTGCCGGCCAATGAAAAGATCCTGCTGAAGGAACGCATCAAGACCCTGCTGCGCGAGCGCAACGCCGTGCTGGTGGCCCACTACTACGTGGACGCCGACCTGCAGGACCTGGCCGAGGAAACCGGCGGCTGCGTCTCCGATTCGCTGGAAATGGCGCGCTTCGGGCGCGACCATCCGGCCAAGACCCTGGTGGTGGCCGGCGTCAAGTTCATGGGCGAGACCTCCAAGATCCTGAGTCCGGAGAAAACCGTGCTGATGCCGGACCTGGACGCCACCTGTTCGCTGGACCTGGGCTGCCCGCCGGAAGACTTCATCGCCTTCTGCGACCAGCATCCGGACCGCACCGTGGTGGTGTACGCCAACACCAGTGCCGCGGTGAAGGCGCGCGCAGACTGGATGGTCACGTCCTCGATCGGCCTGGACATCGTCAAGCACCTGCACGAGCAGGGCAAGAAGATCCTGTGGGCGCCGGACAAGCACCTTGGTTCCTACATCCAGAAGCAGACTGGCGCCGACATGCTGCTGTGGCAGGGCTCCTGCCTGGTGCACGACGAATTCAAAGGCGTGGAGCTGGACCTGCTGAAGGCCGAGCACCCGAACGCCAAAGTGCTGGTGCACCCGGAGTCGCCGGCCGGCGTGGTTGAGCAAGCCGACGTGGTGGGCTCGACTTCGCAGCTGATCGCCGCTGCTGTCAGCCTGCCGAACACCGAATTCATCGTCGCGACCGACAACGGTATCCTGCACAAGATGCGCATGGCGGCCCCGGGCAAGACCTTCATCGAAGCGCCTACCGCCGGCAACAGCGCGACCTGCAAGAGCTGTGCGCACTGCCCATGGATGGCGATGAACGGCTTGCGCAACCTGGCCGACGTGCTGGAGAACATGAATAACGAGATCCACGTCGATCCCGAAGTCGGCAAGCTGGCCCAGCGTTCGATCAACCGCATGCTCGATTTCGCGGCGGCCAGGAAAGCCAAGGTCGCGCCAGGCGCCGACCTGGCGAAAGAAGCGCAACTGTTCCAAGGCATCGGTCCCGCATGAGTACCCTGAAAAATAGATTCGCACCGTTTGACGATGCGTTGGCGGGCGCGTACGAGCGCAACCTGCTGGCGGCACTGATGGAAGATATCGGCACCGGTGACCTGACCGGCAAGCTGGTGCCCGAAGACGGCCGCGCCACCGCGCGCGTGATCGTGCGGGAAGAGGCGGTCCTGTGCGGCGCGCCCTGGTTCGAAGGCGTGATGGAAGCGCTGGATCCGTCCATCGGCATCGACTGGCATTACGCTGAAGGCGACCTGATGGCCGCCGACACGCCTGTCTGCACCATCGTCGGCCCGGCCCGCGCCATCCTGACTGCCGAGCGCTCGGCGCTGAATTTCATGCAGCTGATGTCCGGCGTTGCCACTGCGACCCGTCGCTATGTCGACGTGATCGCAGGCACCACCGCGGCCATCCTCGATACCCGCAAGACGATTCCGGGCATGCGCCTGGCGCAGAAATACGCGGTGCGCGTGGGCGGCGGCCAGAACCAGCGCCTGGCGTTGTACGACGGTATCCTGATCAAGGAGAACCATATCGCGGCGGCAGGCGGCATCACGGCTGCACTGGCGGCGGCCAAGCGCCTGGACGCGAAAGTCAGCATCCAGGTTGAAGTGGAAACGCTGGAGCAACTGGAAGAAGCCTTGTCTGCCGGCGCGGTCTCCATCTTGCTCGACAACTTCAACCTCGACATGATGCGCGCAGCCGTGCAACTGAACGGCGGGCGGGCGCTGCTGGAAGCTTCGGGCGGCGTCAATTTCGACACGGTGCGCGCCATTGCCGAAACCGGCGTACACCGCATTTCCATCGGCGCCTTGACGAAAGACATCAAGGCCACCGATTACTCGCTGCGTATCATCGGCTGAACCTGCAGGGTCAAGGGATAGCGGGCGATGATGCCGCGCTCGCCTTCCCAGTCGCGCCAGTGTTTCAGGCAGATGTCGTGCCGGCCCACGCGGTCGGCGCGTGCGCGGAACTCGTGGATGCCGGCAGCGCCGGGCACGCCGGCCGGACCGCTGCCGCCATCCTCCCACGCCAGTCCGCCGGCCTGTTCGACGGCCCAGCGGTATCCCGTGCTTGGGTTTTCCTTCAGGCGCACGATCAGCAGCTCACCCTCGGCGAGGTCGACGCTGCTGCCAGCTTGCGACTCATCCACCTGCATCCCGGCCTCCCGTTTACCAGACGTACATTTCGTGAATCATGCCATCGGCTTCGTCGCGGTAGTTGACCTGGCGCTCGCGGTCGCGCGCATGGGCAGACAGCATGGCCAGGCCGGTGGTCGCCGTTTCGCTTGCGTTGGACAGCTTCTTCCAGCCGATGCCGGACACGCCAACCCAGGCGTTGCGGTCTTCGGCGATGGTCCACAGTGCGGTGAAGCGTTTGTCATTTTGCCACGCCGTCACCGCGCCCACAGCGGTGCCGGCAGCCTGGGCCGGCAGGGCAGGAGAGCTCTGCCGTGCCAACAGTTCGAGGCCGATAGTGGGCACGGGCGGGCTTTGCAGGAGCAGCGCCGTCGCGCCATCGCCGTCGGGTAGCACGGTTGCCGGGCTCATGCTTGGTGCGTCGTACTCCACGACGCCGGATGCCTGGGCGCCGCCAGGTGTCATTGTCGGTTGTGATTCAGTCATGATGTTCTCCGAAATTACTGCGGTTCAGAATACATAGGCTTGCTTGATCACGTTGTCCACTTCGTAGAAGTTGACAGCGCGGCCTGATGCCTTGGCTGCAATCAGGTCGGTCAGCATGTCGTAGAAAATGGCATCGGTTTCATTGGAAATCTTGCGCCATCCGAGTCCCTGGAAATAGGCCCAGGCATTGCGCTGCTGGTCGATGGCCCACAGGCCCGTGACGCGCGCATTGTTCTGCCAGCCGGTGTTTTGAATGGCGTCCACGCCGTGGTTGCGCCAGCTGTCTATGGCGCACTCGCCGTAGGCAATATTGAAGAAGCCGGCATCGCCCCAGGCATTGCCCCAGCTGTTCTTGCAGATCCAATAGCCTGGATTGTCGTTATAGCCGACGATGGAAACGCAATGGCCGCCGGCCTGGCCCCCCGTCACGTGACGGTAGATGCCGCTCTTGTAGCTGAAGAAGTCGTTGTAGACCACGAAGCAGGCGCTGACCGGGCCCTTGGTGGCGATCCACTCTTTCATCTGTGCCGGGTTGTTGGTCAACGCCGTATAGCCGGTAATGCGCGTCAGCCGCTCGGCCGCATTGCTGCACAGGTTGCCTTCACGGTGATTCAGGTCATAGGGGTAGCAGGCTTCGTCGACCACGCCTTGCTTGAAGGCGTCAAACGCGTACTCCGGCCACCAGCCGGTATCGCAGTTGTAGCCCGCCGCCTTGGCATACACGAAGAACAGGTGCGCTTCGCTCAGGTTGATGCTCAGCGCAGGGTTGTTGCGCTGGACCCGCAGGCGTCCTTCCACGGTTGCGATGGTGCCGAATGCCACGCAGGAGCCGCAATTGCCCTGGTCGGTGACATCGGTGACGAAGTTCTTCCCGCCCACATTGCGCAGATCGTAGGCGCTTGGCGCGGCAATGTTCTCGGATGCGCGGGCGCGCAATGCTTCCCGGTTCTGCTGGCTGCGTGCCGCAACCTGGTCGATCGATGCTTCGCCGGGCGGCGGCTTGACGCCCAGGCGCAGTTGCTGCTCGTCGGGCAGCAGTACGGACATGGTGGTCACTCCAGCCTCCCAAGGATCGCCTTCTTTTGCGAGTGCATCCTTGATCTGCTGGAGGGAAATGGTTTCAATAGTCATGGCCTTCTCCTGATGAAGCTGATGGGATTTCCTGCTTGCTCTACCCTGTGAATACGGGGCCATGGGAGCAGCTTGAGTATAGGAGGCGGTCGATATTTCAAGTCCCTTGAATGCGCGGGGATTGAGGTATCTCAAAGCTCCCGCGCCTTGTGCGGTCGACGCCGCAATGAAAAAGGCCGCCCGAAGGCGGCCTGGGCTGAACGCGCTGGCGGCTCAGTCTTGTGCGTAGATGTTGTTGTCCTTGGTCTCACGGATGAACAGGGCGCCAATCACCAGGGTGGCCAGTGCGATCACGATCGGATACCACAGGCCGTAGTAGATGTCGCCCTTGAACGCCACCAGTGCGAAAGCAGTGGTGGGCAGCAGGCCGCCGAACCAGCCGTTGCCGATATGGTATGGCAGCGACATCGAGGTATAGCGGATGCGGGTTGGGAACAGTTCCACCAGCATCGCTGCAATCGGGCCGTACACCATGGTCACGTAAATCACCAGCACCCACAGGATCAGCACCATCATCGGCTTGTTGATCTGCGCCGGGTCGGCCTTGGCCGGATAGCCTGCCGCCTTCACGGTTTCAGCGACGGACTTTTTCAGCTCGCCTTCCTTCTTCTTCGAATCGGCATCGAAGTTGAGGCCGTCGGCGGTCATGGTCGCGTTGAAGGACTGGACCTCCTTGTCGCCGACCTTGATCACGGCCACGCTGCCGGCAGGCGCATCCTGGCGGGTGTAGGCGACGGAAGCTTTCGACAGCATCGAGGTGGCGATGTCGCAGGACGACGGGAATTTCTTCTCGCCGGTCGCGTTGAACTGGAAGTGGCACGATGCAGGATCAGCCACCACGACCACCGGCGAATTCTTGATCGCCGATTCCAGCTGCGGGTTGCCGTAGTGGGTCAGCGCGCCGAACAGCGGGAAGTAGGTTGCTGCTGCAATCAGGCAGCCGCCCAGGATGATCCACTTGCGGCCGATCCTGTCGGACAGGCTGCCGAAGAAGATGAAGAACGGCGTTGCCAGGATCAGCGCAATGGCGATCAGGATGTTGGCAGTCGCGATATCCATCTTGAGCGTCTGGATCATGAAGAACAGCGCGTAGAACTGGCCGGTGTACCACACCACCGCCTGGCCCATGGTCAGGCCGAGCAGCGCCAGGATCACGATCTTCAGGTTCTTCCACTGGCCGAAGGCCTCGCTCAGCGGCGCCTTCGAGGTCTTGCCTTCAGCCTTCATCTTGGCGAAAGCAGGGGACTCGTTCATCGACAGGCGGATCCAGACCGAGATGCCCAGCAGTGCCACGGACACCAGGAACGGAATGCGCCAGCCCCAGGATTCAAACTCTTCCAGCGGCATCGAATTGCGGCAGGCCAGGATCACCAGCAGCGACAGGAAGAAGCCCAGCGTTGCGGTGGTCTGGATCCAGGCCGTGAACAGGCCGCGCTTGCCGTGCGGCGCATGTTCCGCGACATAGGTCGCCGCGCCGCCGTACTCGCCGCCCAGCGCCAGGCCTTGCAGCAGGCGCAGTGCGACCAGGATGATGGGCGCCGCGATGCCGATGCTGGCGTAGTTCGGCAGCAGGCCCACGATGAAGGTGGACAGGCCCATGATCAGGATGGTCACCAGGAAGGTGTATTTACGGCCGATCATGTCGCCCAGGCGGCCGAACACGATGGCGCCGAAGGGGCGCACGATGAAGCCGGCAGCGAAGGCCAGCAGCGCGAAAATGAAGGAGGTGGTCGGGTCGCCGACGAAGAACTGCTTGGCGATGATCGATGCCAGCGAACCGTAAAGGTAAAAGTCGTACCATTCGAACACGGTACCGAGCGAAGAGGCGAAGATGACCTTCTTCTCTTCCTTGGTCATCGGCGCGGCCTTGCCGCCGCCCATGCTCCGCCCGTCGGCGGTGCCAGAACTAATTGCCATGATGCTTGTCTCCAGATTAATAGTTAGTGTTCCAAATGCTTCAACGGCAGGATGGAGTCTGGACCAGTATTCTTACAGCATTCTTTCTTGAAACTTACACAAAACTTACAACAGCGCTAATTTAGCGAACGACCGTGCTAAACCTGTGCTATGCTGGTTCGAAACATTCATCCAGAGGAGACACCCATGACCGAAGCAGTCATCGTTTCAACCGCGCGCACCGGCCTCGCCAAATCCTGGAAAGGCGCCTTCAACATGACCCACGGCGCCGGCCTCGGCGGCCACGTGCTGCAGGCGGCCATCGCACGCGCCGGCATTGAAGCGGGCGAGCTGGAGGACGTCATCATGGGCTGCGCCAATCCGGAAGGCGCCACCGGCGGCAATATTGCGCGCCAGATCGCCTTGCGCGGCGGCGCGCCGGTCACCGTTCCCGGCATGACCGTCAATCGTTTCTGCTCTTCCGGCCTGCAGGCCATCGCCAGCGCCGCCCAGCGCGTGCTGGCGGGCGAGGGCGAGATCTTCGCGGCCGGCGGGGTGGAGTCGATCTCCTGCGTGCAGCAGGAAATGAATATGCACATGTACAAGGACGTCTGGCTGAACGAACACAAGCCCGCGATCTACCTGCCGATGCTGCAGACCGCCGAAATCGTGGCCAGGCGCTATGGCATTGCCAGGGAACGCCAGGACGAGTACGGCGTGCAGAGCCAGCAGCGCGCCGCAGCCGCGCAGGCCGCCGGCCGCTTCGATGCCGAGATCGTGCCGATGACGGTCACCATGGGCGTGGCCGACAAGGCGACCGGCATGCTGGGCACGCGCGAAGTGACGATTGCGGCCGACGAGGGCATCCGCGCCGGCACCACCATGGAAGCGGTGCGCGGCATCCGCACTGCCGTGCCGGGCGGCGTGATCACGGCGGGCAATGCCAGCCAGTTCTCCGACGGCGCCTCCTGCGCCATCGTCATGAGCGACCGCATTGCAGCTGCCAAAGGCTTGCAGCCGCTGGGCGTCTTCCGCGGCTTCGCCGTTGCCGGATGCGAGCCGGACGAAATGGGGATCGGCCCGGTCTTCGCGGTGCCGAAGCTGCTCGGGCGCACGGGTCTGAAGGTCGAAGACATCGGCCTGTGGGAGCTGAATGAAGCCTTCGCCGTGCAGGTGCTGTATTGCGCCGACAAGCTTGGCATCCCGATGGAGCGGCTGAACGTGAACGGTGGCGCCATCGCTGTGGGCCATCCTTATGGCGTCTCCGGCGCCCGCATGGTCGGCCACGCGCTGATCGAAGGCAAGCGCCGCGGCGTGAAATATGTGGTAGTCACCATGTGCATCGGTGGCGGCCAGGGCGCGGCAGGCCTGTTCGAGGTGGTGTGATGTCGTCCCGGCTGCTGAACCGCCGCGATATCGAATTCATGCTGTACGACTGGCTCGACGCCGAAGGGCTGGCCGCGCGTCCGCGCTTCGCCGACCATAGCCGCGAAACCTTCACTGCGGCCCTCGACACCGCCGAGCAGATCGCCACCGACCTGTTCGCCCCGCATAACAAGCTGAGCGACCAGCAGGAGCCGCAGTTCGACGGGGAACGCGTGAGCGTGATCCCGGAAGTGAAGCGCGCGCTGGACGCCTTCTCGGCAGCGGGCCTGATGGCCGCCGGCCAGGACTACGCGCTGGGCGGCATGCAATTGCCGCTGACGGTGGAAAAGGCGGTCACCGCCTACTTCACCGCGGCCAACATGGCCACTGCGAGCTACGCCTTCCTCACTATCGGCAACGCCAATACCCTGCTCAAGTGCGCATCCGCGGCGCAGGTCGAGCGCTTCGTGCGGCCAATGCTGGAAGGACGCTGGTTCGGTACCATGTGCCTGAGCGAGCCGCAGGCCGGCTCCAGCCTGTCCGACATCGCCACCCGCGCCGAACCGGATCCCGACACCGAAGGCCAGTACCGGCTGACCGGCAACAAGATGTGGATTTCCGGCGGCGAGCACGAACTGGCCGAGAACATCGTACACCTGGTGCTGGCCAAGATTCCCGGCCCGGACGGCAAGCTGGTGCCCGGCGTGAAGGGCATTTCGCTCTTCATTGTCCCCAAGTTCCTCGACAACGGCGAGCGCAACGACATCGCCCTGGCAGGCCTGAACCACAAGATGGGCAATCGCGGCACCACCAACTGCCTGCTGAACTTCGGCGAAGGGCGGCAACTGCCCGGCGGCCGCAGCGGCGCCGTCGGCTACCTGGTCGGCCGCGAAGGCCAGGGCCTGCTCAACATGTTCCACATGATGAACGAGGCGCGCATCGGTGTGGGCCTGGCGGCCGCGGTACTGGGCTACACCGGCTACCTGCACGCTTTGGATTACGCCCGTGAGCGCCCGCAGGGCCGGCATCCGGCAGCCAAGGATCCGGCCTCGCCGCAACTGCCCATCATTGCCCACACCGACGTGCGCCGCATGCTGCTGGCGCAAAAAGCCTACGCCGAAGGGGCGTTGGGGCTGTGCCTGTACAGTGCGCGCCTGGTGGACGACGAGCATACCGGCGAAACGCCGGAGATCCGCCAGCGCGCCGGCCGCTTGCTGGAATTCCTGACACCGATCACCAAGTCCTGGCCCTCGCAATGGGGGCTGGAGGCGAATAACCTGGCGATCCAGGTGCATGGCGGCTACGGCTACACCCGCGAGTACAACGTCGAGCAGTTCTACCGCGACAACCGCCTGAACCAGATCCACGAAGGCACGCACGGCATCCACGGCCTGGACCTGCTGGGCCGCAAGGCCAGCATCCATGACGGTGCGCTGCTCAAGACCATGGCCGAGGAAATCCGCGCCACGGCGCACAGCGCGCGCGGCGCCGGCCGCGGCGCGGACGCGCGCCAGCTTGTCGCCCACGCCAATGCCCTCGATGCCGCCTGGCGCCGGGTTGAAGAAGTGACGCAGGCCCTGTATGCTGCCCCCGACCTTAACCGGACCCTGGCCAACGCCACGGTCTACCTGGAGGCGGTGGGGCATGTGGTGGTGGCCTGGATCTGGCTGCAGCAAGCCATGGCGGCTGTGGCCGGGCTGCCGGAAGAGGACAACTTCCGGCGCGGCAAACTGCAAGCCTGCCGCTATTTCTACCAATGGGAGCTGCCCAGGGTCCAGCCGCAGCTGGACCTGCTGGCCGCCCTCGATACGACCACGCTCGACATGCAGGACGCGTGGTTCTGAGGAGTAACGAATGATCAAGCACATCGTCATGTGGAAGCTGAAAGACTATGCCGAAGGCGCCGGCCGCGCCGCCAACGCGGCCAAAATGAAGGAGCAGTTGCTGGCCTGTGCCGGCATCGTCCCCGGCATCCTGAAGCTCGAAGTGGCCATCGCCGAACCGGGCCTGGAAGCGACCTGCGACGTCGTGCTGTATTCCGAATTCGAAAGCAAGCAGGCGCTCGACGCCTACCAGTCGCACCCGCAGCACCAGGCACTCAAACCATTCTTCAGCGCTGTGCGCGATGCGCGCCAGTGCATGGATTACACAATTTAAGGACTCGACCATGCGAACTACCCAGGAACTCTTCGACCTCAAAGGCAAGACTGCACTCGTCACCGGCGGCTCGCGCGGCCTGGGCCTGCAAATGGCCCTGGCACTGGGCGAACTGGGCGCGAAGGTGGTGGTCACTTCGCGCAAGCAGGCCGACCTGGACGAAGCGGTTGCCGTGCTGAAGGAAAACGGCGTCGAAGCGTTCGCCATCGCCGCCGACCTGGGCAAGGAAGCATCGATCGACCCGCTGGTGGACGCCGCGCTGGACGCGCTGGGCGGCCATATCGACATCCTGGTCAATAACGCCGGCGCCACCTGGGGCGCCCCGGCGGAAGACTATCCGCTGGAAGCCTGGGACAAGGTGATGAACCTGAACGTGCGCAGCATCTTCCTGCTGTCGCAAGCCGTCGGCAAGCGCTCCATGATTCCGCGCCGCTCCGGCCGCATTATCAATATCGCATCGATTGCCGGCCTGGCCGGCAATGGCCCCGGCACCATGAAGACCGTCGCTTACAATACGTCCAAGGCGGCCTTGATCAACTTCACCCGCGCCCTCGCAGGCGAGTGGGGCGAGTATGGGATCAACGTCAACGCGCTGGCGCCGGGCTTCTTCCCGTCGAAATTGAGCGCAGGCGTGATCAAGGCCATGGGTGAAGACAAGCTGGCGGCTGCAGCGCCGCTGCAGCGCCTGGGCGGCGACGAGGACTTGAAGGGCGCGGTTGCGCTGTTTGCCTCCGACGCCGGCCGGCACATTACCGGCCAGGTCCTGGCAGTGGATGGCGGGGTCTCGGCGGTCTAAGGAGTTTGCATGTCCAAGTATCATCGCATCGTGCTGGCCTCGCGTCCGCGCGGTGTCGTCGTGCCGGAAAATTTCCGGCTTGAAGAAGTGGAAGTACCGGCGCTGGCCGAAGGCCAGCTCCTGGTGCGCAACCATTACCTGTCGCTGGACCCATACATGCGCGGCCGCATGAGCGAGGCGAAAAGCTATGCTGCGCCCCAGCCGCTGGACCAGACCATGATCGGCGGCACGGTCGGCGAGGTGGTCGAATCGCGCAACGCCAGCTTCGTCGTCGGCGAATTCGTGGCCGGCATGTTCGGCTGGGCCGAGATGGGCGTGTCGGACGGCGCCGGCTTGCGCAAGGTCGATACCAGCGTCGTCCCGGCCTCCGCCCACCTCGGCGTAGTGGGCATGCCCGGCATGACCGCCTGGTACGGCATGCATGAAATCCTGCGCCCGAAGCTGGGCGAGACTGTGGTGGTGTCCGCAGCCAGCGGCGCGGTGGGCAGCGCGGTCGGCCAGTTGGCCAGGCTTGCCGGTTGCCGCGCGGTCGGCATTGCCGGCGGCAAGGCCAAGTGCGATTACGTGGTCAATGAACTGGGTTTCGACGCCTGCGTCGACTACAAGGCCGGCAACCTGAAGGCCGACCTGGCAGCCGCCACTCCGGACGGCATCGACGCCATTTTCGAGAACGTGGGCGGCGAAGTGTTCGATACTGCGCTGGGCCGCAGCAATGCCTTTGCGCGCGTCGCGCTTTGCGGCCTGCTGGCCGGCTACGCCGGCGCCGAGATCCCGATCCGCAACGCCAAGAAGCTGCTGCTAAGCCGCATCACCTTGCGCGGTTTCATCGTCACCGAGCATATGGATATGTGGCCGCAAGGCCTGGCCGAGATGGGCAGGCTGGTCGCATCGGGCCAGGTCAAATACCGTGAAACGATTTCCCAGGGCCTGGCCTCGGCGCCGGAAGCCCTTATCGGCCTGCTGCAGGGCCACAACTTCGGTAAACAACTTGTGAGACTTACCTCATGAAAAACTTCCAAGGCAAGGTTGCAGTCATCACCGGGGGCGCGAGCGGCTTTGGCCGTGAATTCGCGCTCAAGGCCCACTCGCTCGGCATGAAGCTGGTGCTGGCGGATGTGCAGCAGGACGCGCTCGACGCCACAGCCGCAGAACTGCGCGCGCAGGGCGCCCAGGCCGTGGCCGTGCGCTGCGACGTGCGCAAATCGGCCGAAGTGCAGGCATTGGCCGATGCGGCGATGCGCGAGTTCGGCGCGGTGCACCTTGTCTTCAACAACGCCGGCGTCGGCTTCGGCGGCCTGCTGTGGGAAGCGACGGAAGCGGACTGGGACTGGGTGATGGGGGTGAACGTCTCGGGCGTGATCCACGGCGTGCGCATCTTCACGCCCCTGATGCTCGAGTGCGCCCGGCGCGACCCGGACTACGAAGGCCACATCGTCAACACATCCTCGATGGCGGGCGTGCTCTGCCCGCCGGTGATGGGCGTCTACAACGTGTCCAAGCACGCCGTGGTGGCGCTGACCGAAAGCCTGTATCACGACCTGGCGCTGGTGCAGGCCCCGATCGGCGCCTCGGTGCTGTGCCCGTTCTTCGTGCCGACCGGCATCCACCAGTCGCACCGCAATCGTCCTGGCGACACGCCGATGGAAGGCAAGCCGACCGCCAGCCAGATGGCGGCGCAAGCCATGGTGACCAAGGCGGTTACTTCCGGCAAGGTGTCGGCGCACGACGTGGCCGAACTGACGTTCGCCGCCATCGCGGGCGACAAATTCTACATCTTCACCCACCCGCAAGCGTTGGACGGTGTGGCGCAGAGGGCGCGCGACATGGTGGCCCGGAACAATCCGGCCGATCCCTATGAAGCCACGCCGCAGGTTCGTGAGGCCCTGCGCGCAATGTTGTGAGAGAATGCGCGGCATGACGACAACACTCCGCTTTGGCGATTGGGCCGCCATGCAGGCCGACGCGACACCGATCCGCATCGAAGTCTTCGTGCGGGAACAGAACGTGCCTGCCGACCTGGAAATGGACGACAGGGATGCCGTGTGCCTGCACGCCGTGGCCTATGATGCGGCCGGCAAGGCGCTCGGGACTGGGCGCCTGCTGCCTGATGGCCATATCGGCCGCATGGCTGTGCTGCGCAGCGCGCGCGGTGCGGGAGTGGGCGGCGCCATCCTCAAGGGCTTGATGGAAAAGGCCCGCGAGCGCGGCGACACCAGGGTTGTCCTCAGCGCCCAGACCCACGCGGCGGAGTTTTACCTGGCCCACGGCTTCGCCATGGCAGGTGATGTCTTCCACGAAGCGGGCATTCCCCACATCGAAATGCACTACGAATTCTAGGAGTTGAAAATGAAACGTTCGATCATCGCGCTCGGTGTCTGCGCAGTGTTTGGCGCGGGCTTCCTCGCCGGTTCCATCAGCCCGATCCAGGTGGCGCAAGCCCAGGTTGGCGGCGCAGGCGTGCAATGGCCGGCCGCCGCTGCAGCTCCCGCCACGGCCAACGGACCGACCCATTTCTATGCCATCGACACCGGGACCCGTACCTTGATTTCCTGCTCCCGCCAGGGCAAGGAAAAGCCATCCTGTGTGCGGGAGCAGCTTCCTTAACGGATCTGGACTTCGTGCAGTTGTGCCGGGGCGTCCGCGTACAGCTTGACCACGGTGGAACTGCGCGTGCCGTAGTTCGGCGACTCGATCTTCACGGCTGACAGCAGCCGTTCCAGCTCCAGCGGCACCCCGGTTTCCGGCAAGCGCATGTCCGGCGCCCGGGTGGTGTCGGAGAGCATCTCGAAATAGGCGTCTTCCGGCGCGCCAAGGCACAGCAGGCTGGCGAATTGCGCCTTGGTCTTCAGTACTTTCGGCCATGCCGAGTCGAGCAGGGCGTTCGACAGGCCATAGATGCCCGGCTCCAGCGGCCTGCCGTTCCGTGGGTCGTCATTTCCCTTGTTCGAATACCAGACCAGTTCCTTGCCATCGCACAGGACAAGGTTGAAACCGTTGTATTCGCCCGCGGCCGGCGCCACCTGCGCCACGTATTCCTGCGCTGTCATCCCGCCGGCCAGGAAATCGGCCACCAGTTGGCCGCGCGATGGCGCCAGCGGGTTGTGTTCCTGCGGATTGCGCACATTGGTGATCGCGGCAAAGCGCGAGGGGCCGGTAGCGGCGGCGCCAGCCGGGGTGCTTGGCCGCGTGATCCCCATCCAGCTGCCGCCGGCCTTGAGGTCGCGGCCGGCATAGATGTGGGGTGCATCCGGCCACGGTGCCGCAGGCGTCGTATCGCGGTCGTAGAATTCGTCGCGGTTTGCCGCCGCGATGAGGGGCACGCCAGGCACCACCTGCCAGGCAAATACGATCAGGCACATGGCGGCATATCCTCGAATACTTCGACGTGGCGCGGCCCTGCGATCCAGCGCGCCAGCCCGGCTTGCGCCGCCGCTGCGTCGAGCGCGGCCAGGAATGCGTCGCCGGCGCCCGGATAAACCTCCATCCAGGTCTGCACGCCGCCGGGTGCTTCCGGGCGCCGCTTGAGTTGCGCGCCCACCCCATGCGCCGCCGACAGCGACGACTGCATGGCGATAACCGCCGCCTGCAGGCCAGCCGCCTGTGCGGCCTGCACCTTGTAATACACGTAGAGGTCCATGTTCAGACGTCGAGCTTGTCCAGCAGGTAGGGCAGGGGCTTGAACTGCAAAGCCGGCCCGCTGGCCGAGCCGAAGCGCACGTCGCCCGCTTCCAGCGCTTCCAGCTTCATCTCCACCAGGGCATCGACGCCGCCTGCGCCGTTGCGCGCAGTGTTGACCACCATGCCGCAGGGCTGCTCCGGATCGGCCGGCGAGAATACCTCGGCGCCCGGCGCCACCAATGCATCGTCGATGGAAGCGAGCGCGGTGCGGCGCTTCAGCTTGCCCAGGTACTGGCTGCGCGCCACGATTTCCTGGCCCGGATAGCAACCTTTCTTGAAGTTCACACCGCCCAGCAACTCGAAATTGACCATCTGCGGCACGAACTGCTCCTGGGTGCCCGGGCCAACCTGTGGCACGCCCGCATGGATTTCAGACAGGCGCCAAGCCTCGTTGCCGCCCACAACCAAACGGTCCTTCAGCACGGAAGCGGCGGTCGACGCCGCTTCCGGCGACGCCAGCCACAGGTAGCGCGGCGCGCCGAAGGCATCGGCCACGCGCAGTACCGTGCCCAGCGGGTGGTCGATCTTGCTGAACGGCTTGGCCGGCAGCACGTCGAACCAGGTCTGCAGCACAGCCTCCGCATCGCCGCCGCCAATGGCCAGCGTCACGTACTGGTCGGTGACATCGGCCGGCTTGGTCTTGCTGCGCAGGATAAACATTTGCAAACGCTTCTGCACCGCCGGCTGGATTGCGCGCGGCAGTTGCAGGAAGATCGATTCTTCGGTCTTCCACATCAGGAAGGACGCCAGCATGCGTCCCTTCGGCGAGCAATAACCGGCCAGGCGCACCTCGCCCAGGCCCAGGTGCTCGACGTCGTTGGTCAACTGCTTATGCAGGAAACTGGCCGATTCTTCGCCGGTGAAGGCGATCAGGCCCTGGTCGCTGAGCGGGGCGACAAAACCGGTCGCGAGCTGGCTCGTGCTCAGTGTTTCTTGTTCCTGTGTCAAAAGTTGATTCCAGTTATTCATAAATTCCCATATTCTGGCGATGAAAGCATTATCATTACGGCCTTCATTATAGTGATCCCGCGCAAATTCCGCCGGGGGCTTGGAAAACGCTGTCGTCCAGGCTGAAACTGGTTCAAGATTGGATTATCGAACGGGCATTTGGAAATGGCGTTTATCAAGAAGTCGATCACACTGGGTATCCTGGCCGCGGCCGGGGCCGTGGGCGGGTTTGCCTGGTGGGCGGGCCAGCCTGTCATTGGCCAGGAGCCTGCCATTGAGTTCACCATCAGCAAAGGCAGCGGGGCCAGCGCCGCCGGCCAGCAGATGGCCGCTGCCGGCGTGCCGATCCAGCCGCTGATGTTCAACCTGCTGGCGCGCGTGACCGGCAAGAGCGGGCAACTAAAGGCTGGCACGTACGAGCTCAAACCTGGCACGACGCCGATGCGCCTGATCGGCCAGCTGGTGCGCGGCGAGTTTGCCCAAGAGTCCCTGACCATCATTGAAGGCTGGACCTTCCGCCAGATGCGCCAGGCCATTGCCGCGCATACCGGCTTAAAGCACGATACCGCCGAGCTTAGCGACCGCGAGCTGATGGCGCGCGTCAACCCCGAATTCAAGGATCCGGAAGGCCTGTTCTTCCCTGATACTTATCTGTTCGCCAAGAATTCCAGCGAACTGGCCATTTTCCGCCAGTCGCACAGCATGCTGATGAAGCGCCTGGGCGAAGCCTGGGAGAAACGCGATCCCGGCCTGCCCTACAAAACGCCCTACGAGGCGCTGACCATGGCGTCCATCGTGGAAAAGGAAACCGGCCAGAAGTCCGAACGCAATATGATTGCCGCCGTGTTCGTGAACCGCCTCAAGCTGGGCATGCTGCTGCAAACCGACCCGACCGTCATTTACGGCATCGGCCCCAGGTTTGACGGCAATATCCGCAAGAAGGACCTGGAAACCGACACCCCCTACAATACCTATATGCGGGTCGGCTTGCCGCCGACCCCGATTTCGCTGCCGGGCGTGGCTTCGCTGACGGCTGCGCTGGCACCGGCCAAATCCGGCGCACTGTACTTCGTGGCGCGCGGCAATGGCACCAGCCAGTTCTCCGATAACCTGACCGATCATAACCGGGCGGTCAACCAGTACCAAAAACAATAAATGACAACACGCGGTAAATTCATCACTTTCGAAGGCATTGACGGCGCCGGCAAGTCGACCCATATCCAGTTCGTTGGCGAGCTGGTCAAGGCACGCGGCCTCGAGCTGGTCAGTTCGCGCGAACCGGGCGGCACGCCGCTGGGCGAGAAGCTGCGCGAATTGTGGCTGCACGAAACCATGCACGTCGAGACTGAAACCCTGCTGGTATTTGCCAGCCGCCGCGAACACGTGGCACAAGTGATTGAACCGGGCCTGGCGCGCGGCGCCTGGGTCATTTCCGACCGCTTTACCGACGCCAGCTTTGCCTACCAGGGCGGCGGCCGTGGCCTGAGCCGGGAAAAACTGGACATCCTGGCGCACTGGGTGCACCCCAACCTGGAACCGGACCTGACCATCCTGTTCGACGTGCCGCTGGATGTGGCGCGCGCCCGCCTCGATGCGACGCGCGAACTGGACCGTTTCGAGCGCGAGCAAGCCGATTTCTTCATGGCTACCCGCGCCGAGTACCTGCGCCGCGCCGCCGAGGCGCCGCAGCGCTTCCGCGTCATCGATTCCACCCGCAGCATTGCCGATATCCAGGCCGAGCTCGCCCGCATCGTGGGAGCGCTTGCTTGAGCGGCCAGGTCTACCCATGGCAGCAGGGCGCCTGGCAACAGCTGCAGCAGCTGCGCCAGCGCATGCCGCATGCCATCCTGTTCCACGGCGCCAACGGCATCGGCAAGGCCGACTTCATCGAGCAGTTCGCCCAGGCGCTGCTGTGCGAAAACGCGCGCCCGGACGGCCACGCTTGCGGCGAGTGTCCAAGCTGCGGCTGGTTCCAGCAGCACAGCCACCCGGACTATCGCCGCGTGCGGCCGGAAATCTTCGAAGACGAGCCGGGCGAGGGCGAAGAGGGCGAAGACAAGAAGGCCGCCAAGAAGGCGCCTTCCAAAGAGATCAAGATCGAGCAGATCCGCGCCCTGGCCGATTTCATGAACATCTCGACCCACCGCCAGGGTTTGCGCGTGGTGGTGCTCTATCCGGCCGAAGCGCTGAACATGCCGGCCTCGAATGCCTTGCTGAAAACGCTGGAAGAGCCGCCGCCAGGCACGGTGTTCCTGCTGTCATCCAACGGCCTGGACCGCGTGCTGCCGACCATCCTGTCGCGCTGCCGCAAGTTTGCCATGCCGATGCCTTCCCATGCCGAAGCGCTGGCCTGGCTCAAGGAGCAGGGCGTGCCCGATGCCGACAGCTGGCTGCGCGAGCAGGGCGGTTCGCCGCTGGCCGCCGTAGCTGCCTCTGAAACCGGCAACCGCGAAGAATTGGACGCTTTACTGCAGTACCTGGCCCGTCCGAGCGTGGAGGGAGCCCTGAAAACTGCCGACAAATTGCAGAAAGTACCACTCAGCGCCTTGGTATCGTGGCAACAGCGCTGGCTTTACGATCTGTTTTCGTACAAACTTGCAGGTAACATCCGTTATTATCCCCGTTACCAGCGCGAGCTGGCCGGACTGGCGGACAAGGTGAACATCAGCCGCCTGATGGCAGCGGTCAAGGGCGCCAACGAAAGGCGCGCGACGTCCGACCATCCGCTGTCGCCGAAACTGTTTATTGAAGATATGCTTCTTGACTACACTGCTTGCTGTAGCTGAAGAAAGGAAAAAATGAGCGCAAGCCCAACCGAACCAGGTGCCGCGGCCGTCAACCGGCCAACGGTGTTGTCCCTCGCAATCAAGGAAAAAGCGGCCCTGTATGCGGCCTATATGCCTTTCCTGAAGCATGGGGGCATGTTCGTGCCAACCCAAAAGCCATACAAGATTGGCGACGAGATCTATTTGCTGCTGACCTTGATGGACGATCCTGCCAAGTACGCGATCGCCGGCAAGGTCGTCTGGATCACGCCGCCCGGCGCGGCCAATAACAAGACGCAGGGCATCGGCGTGCATTTTCCGGACGACGAGACCGGCACCCGTACCCGCCTGCGCATCGAAGAAATCCTGGGCGCTGCGCTGCGCTCGTCCCGTGCCACCCACACGCTTTAACGCATGACGAAGTTGCGCCACCCACATTTCCGCCACCGCCTCGCCACACTCGACGACCTGCCGACGATTGTCGCGATCTACAACAGCACCGTCGCCTCCCGCGAAGTGACAGCCGATACCGAGCCCGTGTCGCTTGAATCGCGTCTGCCGTGGTTCCACGAACACGAGCCCGGCCGCCGGCCGCTGTGGGTGATCGAGGAGGCGGGGCGCGAGGGCATCATTGGCTGGATTTCCTATTCGAACTTCTATGGCCGTCCCGCCTATGCGGGCACGGCGGAAGTATCGATCTATATCGACCAGGCGTGGCGCGGAAAGGGCGTCGGGCGCTATGCGCTGCAGGAAGCGATTGATTTCGCGCCGCAGGTAAACGTGCATACCGTGCTCGGCTTCATCTTCGGCCACAACAAGCCATCGCTGGCGCTGTTCGAGAAATTCGGCTTCGAGACCTGGGCCACGCTGCCGCGCGTCGCCAACCTGGACGGCGTCGAGCGCGACCTGGTCATCCTGGGCAAGCGCGTCGTCTAGGGCTACTTTGCTGCGGCTTGCTCCGGTTGGTACTGACCTTGGGCAGGCGGCTTCCGGAAAAGCTCCGGCTCCTGCGCAAAGCAAGCGGCATCGGATAAAATGCCGGGATGTTCATCGATTCCCACTGCCATATCGACTTCCCGGAGCTGGCTGCCCGGATGCCTGAAATTCTCGCCAAGATGGCGGAAAACAAGGTCAGCCACGCGCTCTGCGTGTCGGTCGACTTGCCGGACTTCCCGCGCGTGCTGGCGCTGGCCGAGCAGTATCCGCATATTTACGCCTCGGTCGGGGTGCATCCCGATTACGAAGACACGCCTGAACCGACGGTTGCACAGCTGGTCGACCTGGCTCGGCATCCGAAGATCGTCGCCATCGGCGAAACCGGCCTTGACTACTACCGCCTGGAAGGCGACCTGGAATGGCAGCGCGAGCGTTTCCGGACCCATATCCGCGCCTCGCGCGAGTCGCGCAAACCATTGATCATTCACACCCGTTCCGCCTCGGAAGACACCATTCGGATCATGCGCGAAGAGGGCGCCGGCACCGGTCAGGGCGGCGTGGCAGGTGTCATGCATTGCTTTACCGAATCGCTGGAGGTAGCGCGCGCGTCGATGGAGCAAGGCTTCTATATTTCCTTCTCGGGCATCGTGACCTTCAAAAGCGCCAAGGAGCTGCAGGCAGTGGCGCTGGAAGTGCCGCTGGAACGGATGCTGATCGAAACCGATTCGCCCTACCTGGCGCCTGTACCGTACCGCGGCAAGATGAATGAGCCGGGCTATGTGGCCCACGTTGCCGAATTCATTGCCAAGCTCAAAGGCATCCCGCTGGAAAAGGTCGCCGAGCAGACTTCCGCCAACTTCTTCGACTTGTTCAAGGCGGCAGCCTGATGATGAGCCGCCGCGCCGCGCTCGCCTTCCTGGCCGGAGCTGCCGCGGCGCTGCTCGCCGGGCTGGCAAGCGCGAACGCGGCCGGAGAGGCGTTCGACGCCGAAGCCGAGCAGGTCGCGTTCTTCCGCGCTGTCCAGATCGACGACGACCGCACCGTCAAGGCCGTACTGGCGCGCGGCCTCGATCCCAACCTGCACGACCCGCAGCGCGGAGAGACCGGTCTCATCATTGCGATGCGCAACGACGCAATGCGCGTTGCCAGGCTGCTGCTCGCGCAGCCGGGCTTGAGAATCGATGAACAGTCGCCGAACGGCAATACGGCCTTGATGATGGCAGCTTTGCAAAAGAACAAGCCCGCCGTGCTCGCCATCCTGGAGCGCGGTGCGCAGGTCAACCGCCCCGGCTGGACGGCCCTGCATTACGCCGCCGCGTCCGGCGACCTCGACATCATGAAGCTGCTGCTCGAGCGCCACGCCTACATCGACGCCGCGTCGCCGACTGGCACCACGCCGCTGATGCTGGCCGCCCGCGAAGGACAGGAAGATGCGGTCAAGCTCCTGCTCGATGAGGGCGCCGACGCGCGCCTGAAAGACCGAGCCTGGCGCGAAAATGCCGCCGAATTTGCCATCCGCGCGCAAAAACCGTGGATCGCCGAGCAAATCCGCCAGCACCTCGGCGGCAAATAAGGCGGTATTTCCCTTTCATATCGTGCAAATGGCCAGGCGTGCCTGGGGCGACAATCCTGTTGTCGACAACCCACCGCGCGCCCGCGCCACTGCCATGCTGAACGAACGCGAAATCGAAAGCTGCTACCTCGGCCAGTTCATCCCGCTGCACTACCATCACAATATGCTGATGGATGCCAACCGCATGCACAACTTCAAGGCCGCCATCGATTATGTGGTCAAGCCGGGCATGAAGGTGCTGGAACTGGGCGGCGGCACCGGCGTGCTGTCCTTTTTCGCGGCGCAGAAGGCCGACAAGGTGTATTGTGTTGAATTTAACCCGGACATGGTGCAGGAAGCGCGCAAGTTCCTGGCAATGAACAACAATGGCGAGCGCGTCGAAGTGGTGCATGCCGATGCCTTCGAATACCTGCCGCCGGAGCCGGTCGATGTCGTCATCTGCGAAATGATCCACGTCGCCATGTTGCGCGAAAAGCAGGTCGAGGTCATCGAGCATTTCAAGCAGCGCTACCTGGAACGCTTTGGCGGCCCTCTGCCTGTGTTCATGCCGGAGGCGGTGCTGATGGCGGTCCAGCCGGTCCAGCAGGAATACGATTTCGACGGTTTCATCGCCCCGATCGTGCAGTTCCAGCAGCCGGGCCAGATCCAGAATGCCACGGTGGAACTGTCCCAGCCCCAGGTCTATGCACTGATCGACTTCACCCAGCCCAACGAAATGCTGTATCGCTGGGAAGGCCAGTTCATCGCCGAAAGGGACGGCCAGCTCAACGCGCTGCGTTTCATCACCAAGAACATCCTGGCTGTCGTGTCCGAACGCAACAGCACCATCGACTGGCTGAACCACTACATGACCTTGCCGCTGGCCGAGCCGGTCCAGCTGCGGGCCGGCGAGGCCGTGCAAGTCAGCTTTGCCTACCGTGCCGGCGGCCAGATCCAGTCCCTGCAAGCGACCATGCGCGCGGTTGCCCTGCGCACCACGGCCGCCTTGCCGGCCTTTGCAGCTTGACCCCGCTTTTTCGCTCTCTGTCGGCCTAATCTGCATTTGGTCGCATGTCCGTTGTCCGGGCCGGACGTCCACTTTACAGTTGCCTCAACTTCAATCGGAGGTGCTGGAATGTTCGGCTTCATCTTATGGCTGTTGTTGCTGTTCCTGTGCTGGCCACTGGCCTTGCTTGCCCTGGTCCTGTATCCCATCGTCTGGCTGCTGTTGCTGCCGTTCCGCTTGCTTGGCATCGGTGTCGAAGCGGTGTTCGAACTGCTGCGCGCCATCGTCATGCTGCCGGCGCGCGTGCTGGGTGGTTCGCCGCGCTAACCGCCTGGCGCGGCATTTTGCATACCGCCAGTATCTAAAGGTTTTATGCGAAGCCGGCGGAAATTTTTCCGGCCCGTATCGTAAGCGCACTGTGGCAATCGCGCTGCTACGATGGCCCATCGAATAACAACGATGGGCGGGGCAGACAATGGGGCAATTCGAATATCCGCGGCCGCAACTGGTGCGCGATCAATGGCAGTCGCTCAATGGCGAGTGGGAGTTCGAGTTCGACGACGAACACAGGTATTGCCTGCCTTCGGACGATATTCCCTGGTCGCGCCGCATCAATGTGCCGTTTGCACCGGAGTCGGAACTGAGCGGGATCGGCGACACCGGTTTCCACAACGCTTGCTGGTACCGCTGCCGTTTCAAGGTCGAACAGCGCGGCGCCCGCACGCTGCTGCATTTTGGTGCCGTCGACTACCAGGCGCGGGTGTGGATCAACAACCACATGGTGGCCGAGCACGAAGGCGGGCACACTTCCTTCACGGCCGACATTACCGACGAACTGGTCGAGGGCGAACAGACCCTGGTGCTGTTCGTGGAAGATGATCCTGCCGACTTGAACAAGCCGCGCGGCAAGCAGGACTGGCAGCTCGAGCCGCATTCGATCTGGTACCCGCGCACCACCGGCATCTGGCAAACCGTATGGCTGGAAAACGTCGGGGCCACCTATATCCGCAGGCTGCGCTGGACACCGATCTTCGACGGCTATGAACTGGGCTGCGAAGTACTGGCCGGCGGCGACGCCGCGCCCGGCCTGGCAGTCGAGGTCAAGGTCTGGCACGGCGGCAAGCTATTGGCCGCGGACAGCTATCTGATGGTGGGGCAGGAGGCCAACCGCAAGATCGCCTTGTCGGACCCGGGCATCGACGATTCGCGCAACGAGATCCTGTGGAGCCCCGAGCGGCCCACCTTGCTGGACGCCGAGCTGACCCTGTACCGCGATGGCCAGGTACTGGACCGCGTGCGCTCCTATACCGCCATGCGTTCGGTGTCGATCAACCGCGACCGCTTCATGCTGAACGGCCGGCCCTACCACCTGCGCCTGGTGCTCGACCAGGGCTACTGGCTGCAAAGCCTGATGACCGCGCCCTCCGACGAGGCTTTGCGGCGCGATGTCGAGCTGGCGAAGGCGATGGGCTTCAACGGCGTGCGCAAGCACCAGAAAATCGAGGACCCGCGCTACCTGTACTGGGCCGACCGCCTTGGCCTGCTGGTCTGGGAAGAGATGCCGTCGGCCTACGCCTTTTCGGCGCGCGCCATGACGCGCCTGCTGCATGAATGGAGCGAAGCGATCGAGCGCGACTACAGCCACCCCAGCCTGATCGTCTGGGTGCCGTTCAACGAATCCTGGGGCGTGCCCAACCTGACCGCCGTGCAATCGCACCGCAACGCAGTCGAAGCGCTCTACCACCTGACGCGCATGCTGGACCAGACCCGGCCCGTGATCGGCAATGACGGCTGGGAGGCTTCGGCCACCGACATCCTCGGCATCCACGATTACGATCCCGACCCGGAGCGCGTGCGCCAGCGCTATGAAGTGACCGATCCGGTGCGCACCCTGTTCGACCAGCGCCGCCCGGGCGGGCGCATCCTCACGCTGGACGGCTTCCCGCACCGCGGCCAGCCGATCGTGCTGACCGAGTTCGGCGGCATCGCCTTCGACCCGAACGCACCGGCCCACCATACCTGGGGCTATTCGCGCCAGAACACGGCCGAGGGCTTCCTCGAGCACTACCGTTCCTTGCTGAAGGTCGTCAACGAAACCATGATGTTCAGTGGCTTCTGCTATACCCAGTTCGCCGACACCTTCCAGGAAACGAACGGCCTGCTGAACGCCGACCGCACGCCCAAGATTCCCCTCGAGCTGATCAGCGCCGCGACGCGCAACGTGCAATAGGTGCGCCGTGACGACCCCCGCCTGCCATCCCTTCGCCACCTTCTGGCAAGCCGGCTATGAGGGCGCCGACCACGTCAACCATGCCGGCCAGCCGCAGGACATGAACCTGGTCACCGGCCATTTGCAGCGCGCCCGCGCCGACTATGAGCTGCTGGCCCGGTTCGGCATCCGTACGGTGCGCGAATCGATCGGCTGGCGGCTGGTCGAGCGCGACGGCCAGTTCGATTTCTCGCCGCTGCTGCCGCGCCTGGAAGCCGCACGCGCGCTGGGGCTGCAAAGCTGCTGGACCTTCTGCCACTACGGCTGGCCGGAAGACGTCGACATCTACAGCGACGACTTCGTGCCGCGTTTCGTGCGTTTTTGCCAGGCCAGCGCGCGCTTCCTGGCGCCCTGGCTGGGCGAAGAGCCGGTGTACTCGCCGATGAACGAGCTGTCCTTCACGGCCTGGGGCCTGTCGGTGCATATGTTCCGCTGCCTGAACATGTACCACGAGCGGGCCGGTGAACTGGGCAAGCGCCAGCTGGTGCGCGCTTCCATCGCCGCCATCGACGCCATTCGCGAGATCACGCCGGGGGCGCGCTTTTTCCAGTGCGACCCGCTGATCCACGTCATCGCGCCCAAGGACCGTCCCGACTGGGCGGCGCAGGCCGCCGGCTGGACCGCTTCGCAATACGAGGCGCTGGACATGCTGTGCGGCCGCGTCGAACCGGAGCTTGGCGGGCACCCGCGCTACCTGGACCTGGTGGGCGGCAACTATTATCACAGCAACCAGTGGGAAAGCGGCACCAATATGCGGCTGTGGTGGCACCTGGACGACCCGCGCCGCCGGCCCCTGTCCGACATCCTGGTCGAACTGCACCAGCGCTACGGCCGGCCGGTGCTGCTGGCGGAGACCAGCCATGTCGGCAGCGGCCGCGGCACCTGGATCAGGGAAATGGCGGAGCAAAGCATGATGGCGCGCGAACGCGGCGCCGAGGTATGCGGCATCTGCCTGTACCCCGCCATCGACCGGCCCGACTGGGAAAACGCCGAGCACTGGCACCACAGCGGGCTGTGGGACCTGGACCGCGACGGGCCCGATCCGCTGGCCCGCGTCCTCGTCGCACCGTACGCCACTGCATTGCGCCAATCGATCCGGCTGACCGACAGCCTGTGTGAAACCAAGGAGAATGCCATGCAAACGTTGATTGTTTTCTGCCACCTGCGCTGGGATTTCGTATACCAGCGTCCTCAGCACCTGCTCACCCGCCTGGCCAAGTACTACAAGGTGGTGTTCGTCGAGGAGCCGGTGTATGAGGAAGGGGAGGCACGCATGGTCATGTCCCATCCCGCACCGAACCTGACGGTCTGCCAGCCCCACACACCGGTCGACGCGCGCGGTTTCCACGACGACCAGATCCCGCTGCTGCAGCCGCTGGTGGCGGCCCTGGCGCCGGACGGCGAGGAAGTGCTGGTCTGGTTCTACACCCCGATGGCGCTGCCTTTGCTGCAAGCCCTGCATCCTTCCCTGGTCATCTATGACTGCATGGACGAACTGAGCGCCTTCCGGAACCCGCCCAAGCAATTGCTGCAGCGCGAGACGGCCTTGCTGAACATTGCCGACCTGGTATTTACCGGCGGGCCCAGCCTGTACGAAGCCAAGCGCTCGCGCCACGACAATGCGCATTGCTTCCCAAGCAGCGTCGATGCGGTGCATTTCGAGCAGGCGCTGGACCGCAGCAACGGCCACCCGCTGCACACGGCCATCCCGCGTCCGCGCCTGGGCTTTTTCGGCGTGATTGACGAACGCTTCGATGCCGAACTGATTGCCGACATCGCCGATGCGCATTCGGACTGGCAGGTCGTGCTGGTGGGCCCGGTGGTCAAGATCGACCCGGCCACCTTGCCGCAGCGCCAGAACGTGCACTACCTGGGACAGCAATCGTACAAGGCCCTGCCGCAGTTCCTGGCGGGCTGGGACGTCTGCCTGCTGCCGTTTGCGCTAAACGAAGCGACGCGCTTCATCAGCCCGACCAAGGTACTGGAGTACATGGCCGCGGAACTTCCCATTGTCAGCACTGCCATCCGCGACGTGGAACAGCCGTATGGGGACATCGTGGCAATCGCTCATGACCACAACGAGTTCATCTGCCATTGCGAGGCGGCGCTGGCCCAGGCACCTGAGCAAGCGGCGGCGATGGCGGCGGCCATGCGCGAGGTGGTGGCGCGCACCTCGTGGGATGCAACGGCTGACCGCATGCACGAACTGATCGACCAGACACCGCCAGGCGGCAAGGCGGCGCGCCTGGCCGGCAAAGGCGCCCCGCGCAAGCTGGCCGGCGCCAGCGCGGCGCCCAACGTCAACCCGCTGCGCGGCTCGGCCAGCGGCCAGTCGTTCGGCAGCATTGTGATCGGGGGCGGACCGACCGGCCTGTCCGCCGCCTACCACGTGGGCGCGGACAACCTGCTGCTGGAGCGAAACGAGACGGTGGGCGGCTGGTGCCGCTCGATCGAGGAGGGCGGCTTCACCTTCGACCATGCCGGCCATATCATGTTTTCCAACGATCCCTACGTGCTCGAACTGTACGACAAGCTGCTGGGCGACAACCAGCATTGGCAGATGCGCGAAGCCTGGGTCCACAGCAAGGGCGTGTATACCCGCTATCCCTTCCAGGGCGCGCTGTATGGCCTGCCGCCGGAAGTGATCAAGGAGTGCATCGTGGGCGCCATCGATGCGCGTTATGGCGATGCCGGCAGCGGCCAGGCTTGCTCCAGCGTGGAAGTGGAGGACTGCTGCGCCGACGGCGGCGCCGAGGCGGCCAAAGCCAGCCAGGAAGCGCGCGCAGCCCAGACCGAGAGTTTTGAAGACTTTATCTACAAGGCATGGGGCAAAGGCATTGCGAAGCACTTTGCAATTCCCTATAACCGCAAATTGTGGACGGTGCCATTAAGCGAAATGGAAACCTCCTGGCTTGGCGGCCGCGTGCCCCTGCCGGACCTGTCCGAGATTATCGAAGGCGCCTTGCGCCCGGTGCCGCGCCCGATGGGGCCGAATGCCCGCTTCGGCTATCCGCGCCGCGGCGGCTTCCAGGCCCTGATGAATGGCTTCCTGCCCCTGATCCGCGGCAAAATCGAAGTGAATGCGGAAGTGGCGCAGGTGCTGCCCGAGGAGCACGTCGTGACGCTGGCTGATGGCCGGCGATTCAAGTACGGCAACCTGATCAGCACCATGCCGCTGCCGGAACTGGTCAAGCTGATCGGCGCAGCGGCGCCGGCGGAAGTGCGCGAAGCGGCGCACGGCTTGCGCCATATCTCGATCCGCTGCGTCAATATCGGCATCGCGCGCAGCGATGTGACGGACAAGCACTGGATCTACTACCCCGAAGACAGCATCTTCCATCGCATCTTCGTTCAAGGCAACGCCAGTCCTGAATGCAATGCGCCGGGCGGCTTCGGCTTTACCTGCGAAATCTCTTATTCGCCATGGAAACCGCTGCCGCTTGATGGCGACGCCTTGATCGAGCGCTGCATTGCCGATGCGGTCAAGGTCGGCTTCCTGCGTGCGGACGACAAGGTGGTGGTGGCGAACCAGGTCGACATGCCGGTGGCTTATGTCGTCTACGACCACCAGCGTGCGCGCAACGTCGCCATCGTGCGGGAATGGCTGGCGCAGCATGACATCCTGCTGGCCGGCCGCTACAGCGAATGGGAGTACTACAACTCCGACCATGCTTTCCTGGCCGGCAAGCGCGCGGCCGAGCAGGTGGCGCGCCTTCGCAGCCGGGCTGCACCGAAGGCGTCCTGACCATGAAGATCACGCAACTCAGCACTTATCGTGTGCCGCCACGCTGGATGTTCCTCAAGATCGAGACCGACGAGGGCATCAGCGGCTGGGGCGAACCGGTGATCGAAGGCCGTGCGCGCACCGTGGAAGCGGCGGTGCACGAGCTGGGCGAGCTGCTGGTCGGGCGCGATCCGGCGCAGATCAGCGACCTGTGGCAAGCCATGTACCGCGGCGGCTTCTATCGCGGCGGTGCGGTCTTCATGAGCGCCATTGCCGGCATCGACCAGGCTTTGTGGGACATCAAGGGCAAGGCGCTGGGGGTGCCGGTGTACCAGCTGCTTGGCGGCAAGGTGCGCGAGCGCATGAAGATCTACAGCTGGGTGGGCGGCGACCGGCCGGCCGATGTGGTGGCGGGCATCCAGACCTTGCGCGATATCGGCCTGAATACCTTCAAGATGAACGGTACCGAGGAAATGGCCATGCTCGACTGCGCCACGGCGGTGGACGCGGCCGTCGAGCGCATTGCCGGCATCCGCTCCGCCTTCGGTTACGACATCGAGTTCGGCATCGACTTTCACGGCCGGGTGGCCTGGCCGATGGCCAAGCCGCTGCTGCGCGCGCTCGAGCCCTACCGCCCCTTGTTCGTCGAAGAGCCAGTGCTGGCCGAGCAGTCGGAGTATTACCGCCGCCTGTCCGACATGACCAGCATTCCGCTGGCGGCCGGCGAGCGCATGTTCTCGCGTTTCGAATTCAAGCGCGTGCTGGAGCAGGGCGGACTGGCGATCTTGCAGCCGGACCTGTCGCACGCGGGCGGGATTAGCGAATGCCTGCGCATCGCCGCCATGGCGGAAGCCTACGACGTCACGCTGGCGCCGCACTGCCCGCTCGGCCCGGTGGCGCTGGCAGCCTGCTTGCAAGTGGACTTTGTCTCGTATAACGCCGTGCTGCAAGAGCAGAGCATGGGCATCCATTACAACAAGGGGGCAGAGCTGCTCGACTACGTGCACAACGCGGGCGACTTCCGCATGGAAGGCGGCTATATTGACCCCTTGCCTCTGCCGGGCCTGGGTGTCGACATCAATGAAGAACGGGTCATCGAGGCCAGCCGCGCAGCGCCTGACTGGCGCAATCCGCTGTGGCGGCACGCCGATGGCAGCGTGGCCGAATGGTAGCGCCAGCCTGCCTGCTGGGCATTGACTGGGGCACGAGCAACCGGCGCGCCTATGTCATCGGCGCGGAAGGGAGTTGCCTGCGCAAGCACGAGGACGCGCAGGGCGCCCTGGCGGCCCAGGGCCATTTTGCCGAGTCATTGCAGGCGCTGCGCCAGCTGCTCGAGCTCGACGCGCTGGTGCCGGTCGTCATGTCGGGCATGGTAGGCAGTGCGCAGGGCTGGCAGGAAGTGGCTTACCTCGATAGCAGCGTGCCGCTGGCGCGCCTGCCCGAGACCCTGGTGCCGGTCAGCGGCGCGCCAGGCTGCTTCATCGTGCCGGGCTACTGTTATCGCGAGCACGGCAGCATTGACGTCATGCGCGGCGAAGAGACCCAGCTCTTCGGCGCGCATTTCCTCAGGCATGGCGACGGCTGCTACGTGCTGCCGGGCACGCACAGCAAATGGGTGGAAGTTGCCGACGGCAAGATAGCGCGCCTGACCACCTTCATCACCGGCGAATTGTATGCATCCCTGCGCTCATCGGGAACCCTGGCAGCACTGATGGCCGAGGGCCATGCCGACGCAGATGCCTTGCGCGCCGGCGCCAACCGTGCGCAAAGCGCCGAAGCCCTGAGCCATACTCTGTTTGAAGCGCGCGCCCGCGTCGTGGCGGGCGATTCGAACGCAGGCGAAACGCGTTCCTATGTCAGCGGCCTGCTGATCGGCACGGAGTTCGCGGCGCGGCGTGAAGAGGCGCCCGCTGCAGCCGGCAGCATGCCTGTGCTGCACCTGATCGCCTCGGCCGAGCTGACTGCGCCGTACCGCGAGGTCGCGCAAATGCTCGGCTACGCGACAGAGTTGATTGACCCGGACCAAGCCTATTGCGCGGCCCTGGCTCGCTTCATGGAGGCAATCTGATGAGCGCAATCGACGAGTACCAGCCGCCGCTGGTTGCGATTCTTCGCGGACTGACCGCTGCGGAAGCGCCGGCAGTCGCGGCAGCACTGTTCTACAGCGGTTTCCGGATCCTGGAAGTGCCGCTGAACCGCCCGGGCGCCCTGGAATGCATCCGTCTGCTGGACGGCATGAAGCCCAACGATGGGTTGGTCGGCGGCGGCACGATGACCAGCGTCGCCGACGTGGACGCGGTCCACGCGGCCGGCGGCCGCATCATGGTCGCGCCGAATTTCGACCCGGCGGTGATGCGGCGCGCGCGCGACCTGGGCATGCTGACCCTGCCGGGCGTTGCCACGCCGACCGAAGCGCTGGCGGCGCTGGCGGCGGGCGCGGATGCGGTCAAGTGGTTTCCCGCCGAGACGCTGGGCCCGAGCGGGCTGCGTAGTGTCAAGACCATCCTGCCGCCATCGGCAAGGGTGTGGCCGGTCGGCGGCGTCAGTGCCGGCAACCTGCATGAATGGGTGCGCGCCGGCGCCGACGGTTTCGGGATTGGCGGCCGCTTGTATGAGCCGGGCATTGCCTTGCCCGAGCTCGAGTCGCGGGCGCGCGAGCTGATTGCCGCCTGGCGCGCCCGATGAAGCCCTGTGTCGAAAGCCGCTTGTTCGGGGAGCTTGCCAACGGCGAGCCGGTCATGGAATTCACGCTCGATAACGGGCAGGGCATGCTGTTATCGGTGCTTGACTACGGTTGCATCATCCGTAGCTGGCGCGTGCTGGCACGGCATCGTCCACCGCTCGATTTTGTGCTGGGTTTCGATACCATGCTTGACTACGAACGCGACACGGCCTATTTCGGGGCCGTGGTCGGGCGCTTCGCCAATCGCATAGCGGGCGGCCGCTACGTGCACGATGGCCGCGTGGTGCAGCTGACGCAAAATGAAGGCGAGAATCACCTGCATGGCGGCCGGCGCGGATTCCACAAGCAAAGCTGGCAGGGCCACGCGAGCAGCGACAACGACGCGGCGCGCATCAGCCTGTGCCGCCTCAGCCGCGACGGCGAAGAAGGCTATCCGGGTAACCTGCTGGTCATGGTCACCTACGAGCTGACGACAAGCGGGGAGCTGCGCTGCAACTACCAGGCCGTGTGCGACCGGCCGACGCCAGTGAGCATCAGCCAGCACAGCTACTTCAACCTCGCTGGCGAGGGCGACATTCTCGGGCACGAGCTGCGCCTGGACGCTGCCCACTACCTGCCGGTGCGCACGGGATTGCTGCCGAGCGGGCAGGTGAGGGAAGTGGCCGGCACGCCGTTCGACTTTCGCCTGAAGCGCCGGATCGGCAGCGCGCTGGCAGAGGCGGATGCGCAACTGGCCCTGGCGCGCGGCTATGACCACAATTTCGTGCTGGCGGGAGGGCGCGGCCCGCAGGCCTGCCTGGCTGACCCCGCGTCCGGGCGCCAGATGGAGATCTATACCGATTGCCCTGGCTTGCAGTTCTACAGCGGGAATTACCTCGATGGCGCGCTCGGCGGCAAGGGGCGCGACTTCACACGCCATGCAGGCCTGTGCCTGGAGCCGCAGCATTTCCCCGACGCGCCGAACCAGCCCGGCTTCCCGAATGCGTTCTGCGGCCCCGGCGCCCCCTACAGCGCAAGCACGCGCTATGTCATCGACAGGTGGAGGTGAATGTGGAGCTGATCGTGGATGCCCAGAATGCCTTGGGCGAATGCATTGTCTGGTGCGAGCGTACGCAATCCCTGCTGTGGACCGATATCCTGGGGCGCCGCCTGTGGCGGCACCGGCCCGCGACCGGGGTGACGCAGCAGTGGGAGATGCCGGAGCGCCTGGCGTCGTTTGCGCTGGCGGCGTCGGAAGGCCGTTTGTTGCTCGGCCTGGAAAGCCGGCTGGCCTGGTTCGACTTTGCCGCTGGCGAGGTGATGACGATCGTGGAAGTGGAGAGCGACGTCCCCGGCACGCGGCTCAACGACGGCCGTTGCGATCGCCAGGGCCGTTTCGTGTTCGGCACCATGAACGAAGCGATCGGCAGGGCGCCGATCGGGCGCTTCTACCGCCTCGGCCACAATCTGCAGCTGGAAACGCTGCCGCTGGCGCCGGTTGCGATTGCCAACAGCATCTGCTTCAGCCCGGATGGCGCCACCATGTATTTCTGCGACTCCCTGAGCGGCATAATCCGCTGCTGCGATTATGGCGATCAAGTGGCGGGCGAACGCATCTTCGCCCATTTGCCGCCCGGCTGCGGCGAGCCCGATGGCTCTGCGATCGATGCCGACGGCTTCCTCTGGAATGCCGAATGGGGCGCCGGCCGGATCGTGCGCTACCGTCCCGATGGCAGCATCGAGCGCGCGGTGGCGGTGCCGGTCAGCCAGCCGACCTGCCCCTGCTTTGGCGGCCCCGGGCTGGACCAGCTGTTCGTGACCAGTGCCCTGGTGGATTTGCTGGAAAGCGAACGCTATGCCGGCGGCGTGTTTGGCATGCCGGTGACCGACGCGGTCGGCCTGCCGGAAATGCGCTTCGGCGCTAGAATGGGGGATGACTCAGCAATTTGAACACTTCAAGCCGGTTGCCCTGAACCAAGCCAGCCGCCTGCTCAACCACGGCCCGACCGTACTCGTCACCAGCGCCCATGAGGGCCGGCGCAACATCATGGCCGCTGCCTGGTCGATGCCGGTCGAATTTACGCCGCCCCGCATTGCCGTCGTGATCGACAAGCTTACCTTCAGCCGCGAGCTGATCGCCGCCAGCGGCGTGTTCGCGGTCTGCATCCCCGGCGCCGCGGCAGCCGACCTGGCATACGCCGTTGGCACGTCGAGCGGCCGCGAAGGCGACAAGTTCGCCCGCTTCAGGCTCGACTCCCGGCCTGGCACGGCCACCGGCGCGCCGCTGCTCGCCACCGGCTGCGTGGCCTGGCTGGAGTGCCGCCTGATCCCCGAGCGCCATGCCGAAGACGCGTACGACACCTGCTTCGCACAAGTGGTGGCGGCCGCTGCCGATGAAAGAGTCTTTTCCGACGGGCACTGGTCGTTCCGTGACGACAATGCCGATCTGCACACCCTGCACCATCTTGGTGCCGGACATTTTGCGCGTGCGAGTGCGATGATAAAAGCGAAACCGCTCCCTTGATTTCTTGTTGAGCCGCCCAATCTTCGCACTCCTGTTACTGATAGAATCGAAGATGCCCGCAAGGCATCGTTCAAGGAGATTGTGATGAGCCGCAAGACACCTATCGAGCGTTACCGCAACATCGGCATCAGTGCCCATATCGACGCTGGCAAGACCACGACGACGGAGCGCATCCTGTTTTACACCGGGGTCAACCACAAGCTGGGTGAGGTGCACAACGGCGCCGCGACCATGGACTGGATGGAGCAGGAGCAGGAACGCGGCATCACCATCACCTCGGCAGCGACCACCGCCTTCTGGAAAGGCATGGGCGGGAACTTCCCCGAGCACCGCATCAATATCATCGACACGCCGGGCCACGTCGACTTCACGATCGAAGTCGAACGCTCGATGCGCGTGCTCGATGGCGCGGTCATGGTATATGACTCGGTCGGCGGCGTGCAGCCGCAATCGGAAACCGTCTGGCGCCAGGCCAACAAGTACAAGGTGCCGCGCCTTGCCTTCGTCAACAAGATGGACCGCGTCGGCGCGGACTTCTTCCGCGTGCAGCGGCAGATCAAGGACCGCCTGAAAGGCACTGCCGTGCCGATCCAGATCCCGATCGGCGCCGAGGAGAATTTCCACGGCGTGGTCGACCTGGTCAAGATGCGCGCCATCATGTGGGACGACGAGACGCTGGGCGTCAAGTTCACCTACGAGGACATTCCCGCGAACCTGAAAGAGCTGGCGCAGCAGTGGCACGACCATATGATCGAAGCCGCCGCCGAGGCGACGCCCGAGCTGACGGAGAAATACCTGAATGGCGAGACCCTGAGCGAAGACGAGATCAAGGCGGCGCTGCGCGAACGCACGATCCGCAACGAGATCGTGCCGATGCTGGCCGGCAGCGCATTCAAGAACCGCGGCGTGCAGGCGATGCTGGATGCGGTGATCGAGTACCTGCCGTCGCCGGTCGACGTGCCGGCCATCGCGGGTCACGACGAAGACGACAACGAGATCGAACGCCATCCATCGGACGACGAGCCGTTCTCCGCGCTCGCCTTCAAGATCATGACCGACCCGTTCGTCGGCCAGCTGACCTTCTTCCGCGTCTATTCGGGGATCGTGAATTCGGGCGATACCGTGTACAACCCGACCAAGGGGCAGAAAGAGCGCCTGGGCCGCATCCTGCAGATGCACGCCAACGAACGCAAGGAGATCAAGGAAGTGTTCGCGGGCGACATCGCCGCTGCCGTGGGCTTGAAGAACGTGACCACCGGTGACACGCTGAGCAATCCGGACAAGGTGATCATCCTGGAAAAAATGGTCTTCCCCGAGCCCGTGATTTCACAGGCGGTGGAGCCGAAGACCAAGGCCGACCAGGAAAAGATGGCGATCGCCCTGAACCGCCTGGCGCAGGAAGACCCGTCGTTCCGCGTGCATACCGACGAGGAATCGGGCCAGACCATCATGTCCGGCATGGGCGAGCTGCACCTGGAAATCCTGGTGGACCGCATGCGCCGCGAATTCAGCGTCGAAACCACGGTAGGCAAGCCGCAGGTGGCCTATCGCGAAACCGTGACCAAGGCGGTCAGCGATATCGAGGGCAAGTTCATCAAGCAATCAGGCGGCAAGGGCCAGTATGGCCACGTGGTGCTGAAGCTGGAACCGATGGAAGCGGGCAAGGGGTTCGAGTTCGTGGACGCCATCAAGGGTGGCGTGGTGCCGCGCGAGTTCATTCCGGCGGTGGAGAAGGGCATCCGCGAGACGCTCAATACCGGCGTGCTGGCTGGCTATCCGGTGGTCGACGTGCGCGCCACGCTGACTTTCGGCTCCTACCACGACGTGGACTCGAACGAGAACGCCTTCCGCATGGCCGGTTCGATGGCCTTCAAGGAAGGCATGCGCAGGGCTGACGCGCAGCTGCTGGAGCCCATGATGCACGTCGAGGTGGAGACGCCCGAGGAATTCATGGGCAATGTGATGGGCGACCTGACCACGCGGCGCGGCATGGTGCAGGGCATGGACGAAATCCCCGGTGGCGGCGGCAAGCAGATTCGCGCGCTGGTGCCGCTGGCGGAGATGTTCGGCTATTCCACTTCGCTGCGTTCGCTGACGCAGGGACGGGCGACCTATACCATGGAGTTCCAGCACTACGCGGCGGTGCCCAAGCACATCCTCGACCAGGTGGCGACGGCGCGCGCCGCATCGAAGCACTAGGCCGGTTCGAGCAAGGCCGCGAATTCGTCGGCCGGGACAGGGTGGCCGTACAGGTATCCCTGTCCCTGTTCGCAACGCAGCAGTTTGAGCAGCTTGGCTTCTTCTTCGGTCTCGATCCCCTCGGCCACGACCTTGAGGTCAAGGTTGTGCGCCAGCGACACCACCGTGCTGACCAGGCCCATATAGCCCGCATCGAGCGACATGCGGGTGACGAAGGAACGGTCGATCTTCATCACGTCCACCGGCAGGCTGACCAGATAGGACAGCGAGGAATAGCCGGTGCCGAAATCGTCGATGGCCACCGGCACATCCAGCGCGCGCACCTTATTGAGGATTTCGACCACGCGGTCATGGTCCGAGACCAGGGAGCTTTCGGTAATCTCGATCGACAACGGCTGCTTGTCGGCGCCGGCCGTGTGCAGGGCATGTTCGATGTCGCTGAACAGGGAATCGCAGCGGAACTGGGCCGGCGCCACGTTGACGGCAATTTGCGGCGGCTGCAGCCCGGCATCGTGCCAGGCCCGCCAGTCCTGCATGGCGCGCTGCATGACCTGGCGGCCAACGGCGATCACCAGGCCGGTGCGCTCGAGCTCCGGCACGAATTCCGACGGCGGCACCAGGCCGCGCAGGGGATGGCGCCAGCGCACCAGCGCTTCGGCGCCGGTCAGCTTGCCGGTGCGCAGGTCGATTTTCGGCTGGTAGAAATTGACGAACTCCTGGCGTTCCAACGCGTCGCGCAATTCCACTTCAAGGCTGATCTGGCGCGCCACCACGCGGTCGGCGGCGCGGTCATACTGTCCGAAACGCAGGTCGAGGTCGCGTGCCGCGGCCAGCGCGTCCCAGGCCTTGACCAGCAACTCGTCGGCCGTGGTGCCATCGTCGGGCAGGGCGGCGGCCCCGGCGTTGATGGTGCACCAGATCTTGTGCTCCTTGACCTGGTAGGCGCCTTGCAGCATCGGCACCGCCGTCTCGTGGATGAATTCCGCGGCAGTCTGGGTACCGTGCGCGGGCAGGAAGACTGCAAAGCGGCCGACGCCGACGTGGGCCAGCAGCATGCTTTCCGCGACCACCGAGCGCAGGCGCTGGGCGATATGGCGCATCAGGCCGACGGCGGCGGCATTGCCGTAGGCGGAACTGATTTCGTCGAAACGGTTGATGTTGACCAGCAGGACCGTGCCGCGCGCGTCGGAAGCGGCCAGGGCGGCAATCTCTTCCTCGAACTGCAGCCGGCTTGGCAGCCCGGACAGCACATTGGTGCGCGCCAGCCGGTGCATTTCCTGGGCATTGACCAGGCGCTCGATCCCGTAGCTCAGCTCGTTGCTCAACTCACCGGCACGCTCGCGATAGAAGGCGTCGAAATGCTGTTCGCGGCGCGAATAGAAAGTCGCCACGCCCCAGGGCTGGTTGTTGACGAACAGCGGCACCGCCATGCAGGACGCGATCTCGTGGCCCTTGCGCGAACCCGACTGGACGCGACCGGTGGCCAGCACATGGGCCGCCAGTTCCGCCGCCAGCCAGTCCGGCGGCGTTTCGCCGGCGCTCCAGTGGCGCTCCTGGCCTTCGCGGCTGGCCGAGGCAAACAGGTAGAGCGTGCCATCGTCGGCGCGGCGGCTGATGGCGGCGCAATCAAGGCTGGGCTGGTGCGCTGCCAGGCGGCAGGCATCAAGGCACAGCTGCTCCAGCGTGCGCGAGCGGGGGATCAGGGCGCTCATGCGCGACAGCAGCACATAAAAATTGTCATGGCGGATCAGGGCGCGTTCTTTTTCCACCTCGGTGGTGACGTCGATCGCGGAGCCGCCGGTAAAGGATTCGCCATTCACATGAATGGGGAATTTATGCACCAGCCAATGGCGCTTGCCTTCGTCGGTTGTCTCCATTGTCTTGGTGACGTCCGGATTCTCAGGCGCGCCGTCCTGCTGCTCGAGGCCGCTTCCCATCACGTAATTGCCGGCCGCATCCCTGATCCAGAGCGGGGCCGGTGCGTGCTCGGCGAACCCGGCCAGGAAACCCCTGGCCCGGGCCAGCCCCTGGCGCAGGCTTTGCTGGGTGCGCAGGCAATGGGCGATATCGGCCAGCGCGGCATGCTGTTCGGGAGAATGCTTATCCGGCAAATGGCTGAACAAGAGCTGCTCATCCTCCAGTGCCTCGGCCGGCACCGGTTTTCCACACACAAATCCAGCCAGCCGCTGTAATTCCTCCAGCGAGCTGGACTGCAAGTGTTCAATGGATGTGCGCTTGTTCATTTGAATCACATCAGTTTGAACTTGAGCTGCACGGAGAGAGCGCCATGCAAACGTTCCTTGTATGTAGGTACGATAGCAAAATTAACGCCAACGCGTTGATATTCCACGCTGATCACTGGAATTGCCGCGAGGAACCATCCGCCATCGCGCATTTTTGGATAGCCATCGAAGCCGCCGATCACGGCGCCGAGTCGCACCGGGCCGATTGCCCAGGGCTGGTAATACACGCCGGCGTAATTCGACATCTGGCGGTCGCTGTTGTGAAAGCGCCCTGCAGTCACTGAGGCAACAGTGGAAAAGCGGTATTCGGCCCCGAAGCCGGGATTGGTATCGTCGAAGCCTTTGTCGCGCTGGAAGTGATAGGAGTAGAAGCCCGGATTTACCCAAAGTTCGGATAACGGCTGGTTTTCAATCACGCTAAAGGTGTCGGCAAGCGCCGGCATCGACAGGGCAGCAAAGGTAGCCCCAATGAAAAGCTTTTTCATTTATTTCCAAAAATTTAATGACTGCCGGCCAATTATAGCGTTTGTGTCATTTCCTTAGATTTCAATTGCGGGCCTTGGCATGAACAAATTGCAAAATCGTTGTAATTAAGTCATCTCCATCGACTGGCTTGGCAACGAAGCCGTTCATGCCGGCGGCATCGCATTCGGCGCGTTCGCCGAGGGTGACGCCGGCGCTCATGGCAAGTACGGGCACGTCCAGGCCCAGTTCCTTGCGGATTGCCTGGGTGGCGCTGAAGCCGTCCATCACCGGCATTTGCACGTCCATCAGGACCAGGTCCACCGGCGGCTCGCCATGGCGCAGGAAATCGACAGCCTGCGCCCCGTTCTCGGCGATATGGACGTTGGCGCCGACCGCTTCCAGCATGCTGCGCGCGACCAGCTGGTTCAGCGCATTGTCCTCGGCCAGCAGGATAGATTGTCCTGTGAGCACCTTGCTGCCGCTGCTGAAGGCGCCCTGTTGGGCGCCTCCCTTGTCGGCCTGGGTGCTCAGGGCGTAGAACAGGGCGGAACGCGTCAGGGGGCGCAACAGCTCGGGGTCGGGCCGCGGGCCGCCCGTTGTATCCTGCGCGCCGCTGCGCACGCAGATACGTTGCGGCACATCGCTTGCACGCGCGGTACCGGCGAAGCTGCTGTCATAGATCAGCAAATCGTAATTGGCGCGCGCCAGGGCGGCGCCGATCCCGGCCGCGGAATCAACCGTGTCGCAGCGCCAGCCCCAGCGCGCAGCCAACTGCACCACGTCGTCGTGCAAGTGCGGCCCGGGGTCGGCGTACAGCACGCGCCAGTTGCGCTTCGCCCCGGTCAAAGCGTACGGGTCGGGCAGGTCGCCCTCGCGCAGCGGCATCAGGAAGGTGAAAGTGGTGCCGCGGCCCGGCGTGCTCGCTACTTCGATCGTGCCGCCCATCATCTGCACCAGGCGCTGGGAAATCGCGAGCCCCAGTCCGGTCCCCCCATAGCGCCGCGCCATGGAAGCGTCGGCCTGGCTGAACGGTGTGAACAGGCGTTGCAATTGCTCGGGGCTGATGCCGATGCCGGTATCGCTGACTTCCCAGCGCAGCATGCCGGGGTCGGCCGAATCGCGGCTGGCATGCACGGTGACGCTGCCGCTGTCGGTGAACTTGAGGGCATTGCTGACTAGGTTGAGCAGCACTTGCTGGATGCGCTGCACATCGCCGTGCAGCGAGACAGGCACGTCCGCATCCACGCACAGGGACAATGCCAGGCCCTTGTCGGCGCTGGTCATGGCCATCACGGCGGCCAGTGCGCACAGCACGTCCTCGACCAGGAAATCGTCGTCGACCAGTTCCAGCTTGTTGGCCTCGATCTTGGAGAAATCGAGCACATCGTTGAGCAAGGCAAGCAGGGAGCGGCCGGCACCGGAGACCATGTCGAGATATTGGCGCTGCTCGGCATTGAGCGGCGTCCGGGCCAGGATCTGGCTGACGCCCAGCACTGCATTCATCGGCGTGCGCAATTCGTGGCTGACGTTGGCGACAAAGGCGCTCTTGGCGGCGCTGGCCGATTCGGCCTGGGTCTTGGCGTCGTTCAGTTCCTTCTCGGCGGCCTTTTCGGCCGTGACGTCGCGCATGATCATGGCGTAGCCGATGCAGAGCCCATGGTCGTCGCGCACGGGGAACAGCTGTTTCAGGCCGAGGAAGGTGCTGCCGTCGCGCCGGCGGCGCAGCGAGGTCGCTTCATACTGGCCGTGTTCCAGGGCCAGGGTCATGCTGGTGATCGCATGGCTTTCGGTCGACAGGACCTTCAGGGGCTGGCCGACGATCTCTGCCGCCTTGTAGCCGAACAGCTTTTCGGCGCCATCATTCCAGGTGGTGATGGTGCCGGTCGGGTCGAGCAGCACGATGGCGTGGTTGCGGATGTGGGAAGTGAGCAGCTTGAAGCGCGCTTCCGATTCTTCCAGGCTGGCAGTCTGTTGCTCGAGCTGCTTTGCCGACTGGTCCTTGGCGCGCAGGGCAGCAATACGTTCATGCACCAGGTTGCGGCTGGCGCCGAAGAAGAGCAGGCTGATCAACGTGCCCATCACCAGCACCATGAAGGATTTGCCCTGGTCGACCGCGGCGTCGAACAGGGCGGTCGGGCGCACATTCAATGCCCAGGTCTGGCCGTTGTCGCCGACCGGCACGGACTGCAGGCTGGAAAGGCGGGTGAAGCTCTGTCCCCCGCTGCTGCCAGTGCTCGTGTACATCAGTTGCCCCTTGGTGTCCTGGAAGTAGACGTCGAGGCGCACCTCACGCAGGTCGCTGCCAAAGATGCCTTGCATGAGGTCGCCCATGCGGAAGGGACTGTAGACAAAGCCCTGCAATTCGCGATGTCCCGCGCTGTCTTTTCTATAAACCGGATTGAACATCAGGAAGCCGACCTGCTTGGGGCCTTTGATCTCCTGCACCAGCGTGATGGGGCCGCTGGCAGTCATTTTGCCCGTTTGCATGGCCGCAACCATGGCGTCCCTGCGCGTCGGTTCGGACATCATGTCGTAGCCGATCGCGAACTTGTTGCGTTCCGATTGCGGCTCCAGGTAGACGATTGCTGCATGCAGGTCGCGGTCGCCTTCCGGCCAGACCTTGATTTCCTTGTTCAGCGCGGCGACGGCGCCAGCTGGCGCAAAACGCGCATACCCCATGCCGAGCACGCCCGGATACTGCTTTGGCAGCTCCAGTCCGGTCACGAACTGCTGCCATTCTTCGCGCTCGACGCTATAGGAGGCATCGAACAGCGCCGTGCCGGCACGCAGCAGGGATTCGTAGCCCTCCATGCGCAGGCGTATGGTTTCGCGCACATTGTCCGCGGCACGCTGGAACCGCTCGCTGGTGCGGGATTCGGTGTCGTAGGTGATCCAGCCCCAGGCGCTTACGGTCAGCGTCATGCAGGCCAACAGGATCAGGATCGGGGTCCAGACGTAGCTTTCCGCGAGCCCGGGTTCCTCCTCCGTGGCCAGGACCCAGGCCAGTATGCTGCTGATCGCGAGGTAGGTCGAGAGCGAGAGCAGCGAATGGTGCAGGACGCCGGAAACAAAGGGCCCGTGGTCCATGACCGTGGCCGGTATCGCGATGCCGGAAATGATGGCGAGCGCGATGCGCACCATGGAACGCCAGCGCTTCACTGCCGCCAGGCCCAGGAAGAACAGCAGGCAGTAAGGCAGGAACTGGGCTGCGGCGAGATGCGAATCGCTCAGGAAGACAGCCAGCGTGGCAATCGCCAGCGCAGCGAGGAAGGCCCATTGGCCTGGCGACCATTGCGGCCAGGCTGGATGGGTGGGAATCGCCATCGCCAGCGGCGCCAGCAGCAACATTCCGAGGAAGTCGCCGGTCCACCAGGTGGCAGCGACTTGCCAGGTCAGTGCCGGCGGGATGATGCCGGACAGTTCGAGCGAGACCACGCCAACTGCCGCCGATGCAAGGGCGGCGACAGCAGCCACTGCGCCGAACTTGTATACCTCACGCTGGTTATTCAGAGCCATGCCGGCGATGCCAAGCCTCTGTGACAGCCAGTTGGCCACCAGTGCCTCTGAGGTATTGCCGATGGCAATCGTCAGCGAGACTGTCAGCAGCACCGGCAAGGAGGCGACGTTGTTGTTATGGAAGACAGCCAGGTTGGCGAAGAAGGCACCGGCGAGGATCGCAGGCCACAACTGCCGTCCAAAGCGCAACAGCAGCACCAGTGCGAAGCCCGATGGCGGCCAGATCGGGCTGGCATTGCTTTGCGCCAGTGCGAGCATCAGGCCAAGCCGCGCCAGCAGGTAATACGCTCCAGTAGCGAGCAGCAGGACTGTCAGCGTACGCAGGCGAAGTGGCATGGTGCGGAGAGCGGGTCAGTGGTGATGCCTTTATATCATGGAAGATGTACAAGGCTGAAATGAAGTTGTCACATTTGCCCCGTAGCATGTCAACATGCAATTGACTCCAGAAAATCGAATCCGCTTGCGCGGCACGGTATTTGGCAAGACCGAGGCGGGCCGGGTGGAATTTGTCCAGCGTAGCGCCGGGCTCTCGGCACGCCAGCGCTCCGTGCTGATCCTGATCGACGGCCAAAAGGCCTTCGGTGAAATCGAGACCTGGCTGGGTGAAGACGAAATGCTGGAGGCGGTGGAAGCCTTGCTGCGCAAGGGACTGGTGGGGATCAGTTCGGCGCCAGCGCCGGTGCCGGCGGCAAGCCATCCTGCCGCCATCGGTACGGCAGCGCTGGCGGCGGCACGCGAATTCATGGTGGCCGCAGCGCGCAAGCACCTCGGCCTGATGGCGGCCGACCTGGTGCGCCGCATCGAACATGCAAAAGACGAAAGCCAGCTGGCCGGCGTCATCGGCCTGTGGCATGTCTCATTGAGGGAATCGAAGACTGGCAAGCCCTGCGCCGAGGGCTTGCTGGCAGAAGCGCGCGCCTTGCTGGCTTAGTTCGGCCGCTTGCGGTGGAACACCAGCGGGCTGTATGGCACCGCCGATGGAGGAGGGGAGTTCAGGATGCCCGGCTTCATGGCGCCTACCACGTGCATCTCGCACGGCTTGCAATCGAAGCGCAGCGTATAGGTGTGGTCGCCGCTGACGAGCGTCATCGGTTCCGCCTTGACCTGGCCCTGCACCCCTTGCACGCCCTTGGCCTGTTTCGGGCACAGGTTGAACGAAAAGCGCAGGCAATGCTTGGTGATCATGAGCGGCACTTCGCCCGCTTCCTCGTGCGCCTCGTAGGCCGCATCGATCAGCGCAACGCCATGCTTGTGATAGAACTCGCGCGCCTTTTCGTTATAGACGTTGGCGAGGTAGCTCAGTTGCGTATCCGGATAGACAGCGCGCGGTTCGGCGGGCGCCTTGCGCTGTGGACGCTGCCAGGCCGCCAGCCGGGCCGCTTCATGCGCGGCCACCGCATCGCGGCGCAGGGCGTTGATTGCCGATGAAGGCACGAACCAGGGCTGCGACAGTTTCAGCTCCACGTGGTCGGCCACGAACATGGTGTTGCCCAGCTTCGCCAAGCTGGCGCGCAAGCCGCTTTCTGCCTGCTCGGCATTCTGTGCCGGCTGCAGCGCCATCGGCGCATCTGTGACGCTGACGATGCCGTCTTCATCGATGATCGAGAGGCGCAGCCCGCCCTCAGTCTCGGCCAGGGTCAGTTGCAGGCCCACGTGGCGGTCGGAAGACTTCTTGTGCAGCGCCGCTTCCCACTGGTGGTCGCGGTTGCGGTGGATCACGGTGCCGACTTTCAAGCCCGGCAGGGCCGCCATTTGCTCATTCGGGAACACGCGCCAGCGCTGGCCGTCTTCGCTATCGCCCAGCTTTTCGGCCTTGTTGGCCTGGATGCCGACCGTGGTGCGCTTGTTCATGTAATTCAAGCCGTCGCCGTTGGCCATCGGCGCATTGGTGATGACGTCGATATGGTCGCCGCCCATGCGCACCACGGTGCCCAGTTCCACGCCGACGTATTTCGGCGAATCGAAGGCGCCGATATCGTCCTGGCGGCCATTGGCGAAGTAGTCGGTGTGGCCGCGGTGGAAAGTCTTGTCGACGTCGGGCGTGAACAGCACGCGGGTGCGGCCACTGGCGGCACGGGCGAACTCGGGACGGCGCTCCAGCAGTTCATCGAGCAACAGGCGGTAGTGGGCGGTGATGTTCTTCACATAGCCCATGTCCTTGTAGCGGCCTTCGATCTTGAAGGAGCGGATGCCGGCATCGACCAGCGCTTCCAGGTTGGCGCTCTGGTCGTTGTCCTTCATCGACAGCAGGTGCTTTTCAAAGGCGACGACGCGGCCCTGGTTGTCGGACAGCGTGTATGGCAGGCGGCAAGCCTGCGAGCAATCGCCGCGATTGGCGCTGCGGCCGGTGTCTGCATGCGAGATATAGCACTGGCCGGAGAAGGCCACGCACAGCGCGCCGTGTACGAAGTATTCAAGCGGAGTATCGACCTGGGCGCGAATCTGCTTGATCTTCTCGAGCGTCAGTTCGCGCGCCAGCACCAGCTGCGAGAAGCCTACGTCACCCAGGAATTTGGCTTTTTCCACCGTGCGGATGTCGCACTGGGTGGAAGCGTGCAGCTGGATCGGCGGCAGGTCCAGTTCGAGCAGGCCCATATCCTGGATGATCAGCGCATCGACGCCGGCCTCGTACAGTTGCCAGATCTGTTTGCGCGCCAGGTCAAGCTCCGAATCGTGCATGATGGTGTTCATGGTCACGAAGATGCGCGAGCGGTAGCGGTGGGCGAATTCCACCAGCGAGGAAATATCCTCGATCGGATTGCTGGCGTTGTGGCGAGCGCCAAAGGCGGGACCGCCGATATAGACGGCATCGGCGCCGTGCAGGATGGCTTCGCGGCCAATTTCCGCGGTCTTGGCTGGCGCCAGCAGTTCGAGCTCGTGATCAAGCAATGACATTCTGAGATAACCCTACAGTTGCAAGGGTGGATATTATACCGGCTCGCTGAAGGCGCGATCGCCCAGTTTTTCCTTCATGTAGTCGACAAACGACGCGATCCGCGCCGACAGTGCCGTATTGCGGTAGTAGACGGCATTGATCGGTTGCCGAACCTCCAACGTTTCTTCGGCCAGGACTTGTACCAGGCGGCCGGACTTGCGGTCGGCATTGCTCAGGAAGTCCGACAGGCAGACAACGCCGGCGCCGTGCAGCGCCAGGTGCAGCAGGGTTTCGCCGCTTGAGGTGTAGATGTCCGGCGTGACGTGCACGGGCTGGCCGTCGGCGTCCTCCAATGGCCAGTCGTTAAGGGTCTCCGGCTGGTTGAAGCCCAGGATCGTGTGGTTGGCCAGGTCTGCCACGTTGGCCGGCGGGCCGTGCTTTTCCAGGTAGGCGGGACTGGCGAGGATGCGCAGGCGGCCGGTTCCGATCGGCGTCGCGTGCAGGGTCGAATCGCGCAGGCGGCCGATGCGGAAGGCGACGTCGGTACGCTTTTCCATCAGGTCGGTGATGCCTTCATTGCTGTTCAGTTCAAGCTCCACGCGCGGGAAACGTTCGCGGTAGCCGTTCACCAGCGGCACGATGACGTGCAACATGAAGGGCGTCGACGCATCGATGCGCAGCCTCCCGGCTGGGCCCTGGCGGCGCAGCGACATCTTCTCTTCGGTTTCCTCCACCTTGGCGACAATGGTGCGGGCGCATTCGAGGAAAGCCTTGCCTTCCTCGGTCAGCTCGAGGCGGCGCGTGGTACGGCGGACCAGCGTGGTTTCGAGTTTCTCTTCGAGACGGGTCAGGGTGCGGCTGGCTGCGGAAACCGTCAGTCCCAGGCGTTCAGCGGCGGCGCTGATCGATCCTGTGGCCACAATGGCAATAAAGGCCTGCATTTCGTCAAGGGTAGTCTTCATATCTTTGATTATTGCTCAAATGTCTTTCGCGGAAAACCCGCCTTTTCCGCAAAAGTCTTGAAGCTAGAGTGGCAGCCGAAGTCGGCCAGGCTGTCGCCGAATCCGGCGTCGCCCGCAAGGAGCTGTTCCTGACCACCAAGGTCTGGAACGACAACTTTGCCGCCGACCGGCTGGTCGCCAGCCTGGAAGAATGCCTGGCCAAGCTGCGCACAGATTACGTCGACCTGGCGCTGATCCACTGGCCGCTGAGCAAGGTGCCGGTCGAACAATACATCAACCAAGCGCGAAAACCTGGCCAGAAACCTCCAGGCCACCGGCCTTCAACTGACCGCGCAGGACATGGCCGACATCGCAGCGCTGGAACGCAACTGCCGCATGGTCAACCCGGAAGGCCTGGCGCCGGCCTGGGACTAACGCCCCGGGCCGGCACGGCTGTCGTACTTACAGCGATTTCAGGAAGGCCAGCAAGGCTTCACGGTCCGCCGGGGACATGGCGGCGAAGCGCTGGCGCGAGGCCTCACCCTCGCCGCCGTGCCACATGATGGCCTCGGTCAGGTTACGCGCACGGCCATCGTGCAGGTAGCCGGCCTTGCCGCCATTGCCCATCACCTTGTCGGTATAGCCGATACCCCACAACGGCGCGGTACGCCACATGCCGCCACTGGCCTGGCCTTCGACAAAATTGTCGGCCAGTCCGGCGCCCATGTCGTGCAGCAGCAGATCCGTATAGGGGCGGATTACCTGGTTGCGCAGCTCCGCCAGCAGATGTCCAGGGCCGGTGCGCATTTCCACCGTATGGCATGCCGAACAACGCATGGCCTGGAACAGGCGCGATCCGGCGCCTACTTGCTGCGCGTCGACGCGCAATTCTTCGAGCGGCGCCACGCCTTTCGGGAAACCGCTTGGCAGGCTGCGCTGTGCAGGAACGGCGACCAGGGCCAGGTACTGCGAGATCAGCTGTAGTTCGGCCTCGCTCACACCGCGCTGTGCAGTGGCAGTTTTACAGCCGGCAGGGTCGCTGCCGCAACTGCGATTCGGGTAGACCGGCGATGTCACTGCCATGTCCTGCAACAGTGCCGCTGCGGCCTGGTGGCGCAGCGTTGCCTTGGCGGCTTTCCAGCCAAAGCGGCCCAGGCGCACCGCGCCGGTTTCGGGATCGAAGACGAAGTTGGCGATGCCTTTGACGCCATCCGCATCCGGGGCGCTGCGGACGCGGGCCAGGATATCGGCTTCGGGAACCGCTTCCAGCAAGCCGGTGCCGATCATCGGCTGCGCGGCGCGCAGTGACGCAATCTCCGGCGCCGGTCCTTCATAGGCGAGCAGGGGCTTGCGCAATTCCACTGCCGTGCCGTCGGCCAGCGTTACCGAGCGTGCCTCGAAGCCGGAAACTCGCACGCCGGTGCCCCAGTTCTGTGGAGCGCCGGTGCTGGAGAAGGCGTTCATCTGCACCGCGGTTCCGTACAGAGGGTGCGGCAACTGCTGGCCGTCCGCTCCCGTCACGGCGACCCGCACCGACATGGTGTCCAGCTTCTGGTTGACGGCAAATGGCGCCGGGCTGCGGCCATTGTTGACGTGGCATCCGATGCAGGCCGACTGGTTGAAGCGCGGGCCTTGCAGGCCCACGGCAGGTGTGTAGCGGTCGTTGCCGGCTTCATTATGGTCGCCCGTGGCGAAACTGGTGTGGATCAGGCGGCGGCCTTCGACAAAGCGCTGCATATTCTGCATGCCTGCATTGTTCTGCGGCTGCTGGAACATGAACAGGCCGTTGTCCGAATAGTTGTAGGACACCGAACCAAGGCCGCCCGACAGGGTCTCCGGCGGCAGCGGCACCGAATTGAGGCGCGGCTGCACGCCGTACCATGGGCGCAGGCCGGTGCCGACCACATAGATCCATTCCGCAGAATAGTAGCGGATGCCGCCGCTATCGCCCTTGCCGAGCATGGACTCGGTAGTGGAAAACATGGAGGGAGAAACTTCGATCGCATCGCCCAGCACCAGCGGCCGCGCCGGGATATTGCTGCCATTCGGGAAGCCGTCTGCATCGAGCCCGTTCATGCCGGGATACTGCTTGACCAGCAGCGTGCAGGCGCCATTGATGCCTCCCGGGGCCGAGAGCTGGCCGGCCGCAGGGTAGGGCGTCGGTTTGCATACCTTGACATTGTGATCGACCAGCTCCCCCGGCGCCATCCAGCCATAACCGGTGACGCCCGGGCGGTCGATGGCGCGGAAGAAGGCAATTCCGCCGGACAGGAAATCGACCGTCGTGTACTGGTTGACGACCAGGGTAGGCTTGGTGACGCCGGGAACGCGGCTGTTGTCGACGATTTCAACGCCCCAGGTGCGGTTCTTGAAGTACTGCGGCACGAAGGTGAGGTAGTTGCCGGGGCCTTTATCGACAGCCTGTCCGGTTGCCGGATCGACGGTCTCGTTCGGGCCGTAGCCGATTTCATTCCACTCCTCGCCGCGCTCGCGGCCGTGGCGTGCGAAACCGCGTGCGCCGAAGCGGGTGACAAGGGTGCCGTCCGCCAGCGTGAATTGCAGCGTCTCCAGTGGAGATGGCGCCGCTGGCAACGGCACCATATCCTGGCCGCTGGCCGGGAAGCGCAACGCCGACGTCGCGCCGGGCTGCAAGGTGTTGTCGCTGCCCGGCGACTTGAACTCCACCTCGAACAGCGAGTAGCCGTATTGCGTTGCGCGGGCAATGCCCTGCATGCGGACATAGCGGGCATTGATGCCGAGGTTGAAGAATTCTTCCGTGCCGCCCCGGCCGTTGCTGACCAGGCGCAGTTGCGACCAGTTGCTGCCATCGTCTGAGACGAGCAGGGAATATTGCTTCGCATAGGCATTTTCCCAAGCCAGCTTCATATAACCGATGGCGGTCCGGGCGCCGAAATCGAACTGGATCCAGGCGCCATCCTCCCTAGCGCTGGCCCAGCGCGTGCTGGCCAGCCCGTCTATCGCGGCGGAGGCCGACATGCCCGCGTTCTCCACCGAGGACGAAGTTGCGGCGAGCGGCTTCACCGCAACGCCAGGCGCAGCAGGGTCGCCAGGCAGCGGTTCCGGTTGCGGTGTCGGGGTGGGGGAGGCCGGCGTGCCGGAGAACGCCTGGATCTCGACGATCGAATAGCCGTATTGGGAGGAGCGCTTGATACCCTTCATGCGCAAATACCGGCCCTGGCCAGCGAGGCCGGACCAGTCCTCGGTGCCGCCCTGGCTGTTTTGCACGGACTTGATCGTGGTCCAGGTAGCGTTGTCATCGGATACCTGAAGCTGATATTCGCTTGCGTGGGCATTTTCCCAGGCAATCCTGACGCGGTTGATGGCGACCGGCTTGCCAAAATCCAGCGTCAGGTACTGGTCGTCGGTAAAGCCGCTGCTCCAGCGCGTGCCGTCGCTATGGTCGATGGCCGCAGCGGCAGACAGGTCGCCGCGTTCAACCGCAGAAGCGGTGGCGCCTGCCGGCGTCAAGGCAATTTCCGTTGTTTGCACCGCGCTCTCGGCCTTGAGCACCGTTCCCGGTGCCGTACTGTCGCTTCCATTACCGCCGCCGCAAGCTGCCAGCAGCGTGGCGAGGGCAAGGGGCAAGCCGCGGGTGATCCTGTGTTTGGTGAACATGACGCCTCCGTAAGTGGAATCCTTTCCAATTGCTGGTAGGCAATATTGTCCATCTGGACACCAAAGTCAAGCGTGCGTTGCACTTGATAGTTATGAAGCCTGGGCTCATTGCCATCAGGCCGACGAAGATCAAGTATGATCGCGGCTGGCATTGGCATGGGTGGAACCGAATGAAAGTGAATTTTGCCGTCACGGCGGCGTGTATGCTTGGCCTTCTCTATTTTGGCAGGGAGGTGCTGCAGCCTGTGGTCACGGCGCTGGTGCTGAGCCTCGCGCTGGCTCCCTTGATCCGCACCATGGGCAGCCTCGGACTTTCCCGCGTCAATGCGACCTTCGGCGCGCTGGCGCTGGTGATCGTGCTGTTTGCCGGCGCTTTCGCGATCCTGGGCGCCAATGTCATGGCGCTGACCTCGGACCTGCCCCAATACACCGCCGAAATCCGTTCCAAGTCAAAGTCGCTGGAAGAACTGGCCCAGCATCCATTGGCACGCCTGGCGCCGCAACTGCTGGAAGAGCAGCCATCGGCAAGCGCACTTGAAACGGGCCCGCGGCCGGTGCCGGTGGAGATTCGTGAACACGCCAGCACCAGCGATTCCATCGCCAAGGCCATCGGCGTGGTTTCGGGACCCCTGGGCGAGGCTTTCCTCGTGCTGGTGCTGATGATTTTCATCCTGCTGGACCGGGAAAACCTGCGGGATCGCGTCCTGCGGCTGGTGGGCCAGCGCGAAGTCAGTCGCACCATCAAAGGCCTGGAGGACGCGGCCGAGGGCGTATCGCGCTTCTTCTTCACCCAGTTGCTCCTGAACCTGACGTTTGGCGTTGTGATCTCGATCGCGCTCTGGCTGATCAGCATTCCGCACGCCGCACTGTGGGGCGCACTTTGTGCAGCACTTCGTTTCGTGCCCTATATCGGCGCACTGATCGCTGGCGCCGCAATCGCCCTGTTTGCCGCCGCCGTCGAACCTGGCTGGACGCTCGCTGTTTACGCCATCGTGCTGTTCATCGTGCTCGAAGTATTCGTCGCCAACGTGATCGAGCCGCGCGTGTATGGCCATAGCGTTGGCATGTCGCCGCTGGCGGTGATCGTGTCGGCGCTGTTCTGGGGGGCTATCTGGGGTCCGTTGGGATTGCTGCTCTCCACGCCGCTCACGCTGTGCATCGTGGTCGGCGGCCGCTATATCAAGAGCCTGGAGCCGATCAGCATCATGTTCGCGGAATCGCCCAATACCAATGAAGCGCAGCGCTTCTACCACCGGGTGCTGAGCGGCGATGCCAACGCGATTATCGAAGACGCACGCACCTTCCTGCGCAAGTCGACCCTGGCTCGCTATTGCGACAGGGTGCTGCTGCCCGGCCTCGCCATGGCGGGGGCAGGGCTGCAAAGCGGCCAGGAAAGCCGTCTGCGCGCGACAGTCGCAATGGTGGCCGATACGCTGGACGCCGGCCACGCGCCAAGCCGCGCCCGCCGCCGCAACATCTCCATGCTCGACGAGAACGTTGGCGCCCATTTGCGCCATCAGCGCGAGGAAAGGTTGGGGCGCTGGCAAGGTTCGCTGGACGTGCCTGCGCGTTCGGTCATTGTCTGCACCTCCATGCCAGGCGTGCGCGAAGAGTTCCTGAGCGAGTTGCTGGTCCTGGTGTTCCGCGATGCGAAGCTGGACGCGCGCAGCTTTGTCCTTGATCCTGCAGGACCAGAGGACGACCCGGGAGCCGACAACCTTGTGTCCACGGTCTTCATTGCCTACCCGATCGAGAGTGCGCCGGCAGCGTGGATATCGGCCGTGACCGAGTTGCGGGCGGCCTTGCCCGACGTGCAACTGGTAACGATCCGCCCGCGCGACGATGTGGGCAACGAGCACGCAACCATCGCTTCGCACGTCGACCTGGTGCTGCAATCGTTCGAAGAGGCGCTGGCGTTCGTCACGCCCAGCAAGATCGGCTGACAGTCTTTGCGGTGCGCCTGAAAAGAGCCGATAATAGCGGGCACGCTATTTTGAGCACTATTTTGGAACATTCCCATGGAAATTAAGGTCAACTTTCTCGATAAGCTTCGCCTGGAAGCCAAATTCGACGATTTCACGGTCATCGCCGACCAGCCAATCCGCTACAAGGGAGACGGCTCGGCGCCTGGGCCGTTTGACTATTTCCTGGCTTCGTCGGCCTTGTGCGCCGCGTACTTTGTGAAGTTGTATTGCTCAACTCGCAATATCCCGACCGAGAATATTCGTCTCTCGCAGAACAATATTGTCGATCCTGAAAATCGCTACCAGCAGATCTTCAAGATCCAGGTGGAGCTGCCGCCGGATATCTCGGCCAAGGACCGCGAAGGCATCTTGCGCTCCATCGACCGCTGCACGGTCAAAAAGGTGGTGCAGGCCGGCCCGGAATTCATCATCGAGGAAGTGGAAAACCTCGACGCCGATGCACAGGCCTTGCTGACCATCGACGCGGCATCCGGCACGAGCACCTACATTCCAGGCAAGGACCTGCCGCTGGAGCAGACCATCGCCAATATGTCGGGCCTGCTGGCCAATCTCGGCATCAAGATTGAAATCGCATCCTGGCGCAATATCGTTCCCAATGTCTGGTCGCTGCACATCCGCGACGCGCACTCGCCAATGTGCTTCACCAATGGCAAAGGCTCGACCAAGGAGAGCGCACTGGCGTCTGCATTGGGCGAGTACATCGAGCGAATCAGCTGCAACCATTTCTACGCCGGCGAATTCTGGGGCGAAGATATCGCCAACGCCGACTTCGTGCATTATCCGAATGAGCGATGGTTCAAGCCGGGCCGCAAAGACGCGCTGCCGGCGGAGATCCTGGATGAATACAGCCGCGGAATCTACGACCCGGATGGCGAACTGCGTGGCTCGCATCTGTACGACACCAACTCCGGCAACGTCGAACGCGGCATCTGCTCCTTGCCGTTCGTGAGGCAATCGGACGGCGAGGTGGTGTACTTCCCGACCAACCTGGTCGAGAATCTCTTTGTCAGCAACGGCATGAGTGCTGGCAATACGCTGGCGGAAGCGCAGGTGCAATGCCTGTCCGAGATTTTCGAAAGGGCGGTCAAACGGGAAATCCTGGAAGGCGAACTGGCCTTGCCGGAGGTTCCGCAGGAAGTCCTGGCGAAATATCCGGGCATCCTGGCCGGCATCAAAGGCCTGGAAGAACAGGGCTTCCCGGTACTCGTGAAAGACGCATCGCTGGGCGGAACCTATCCGGTGATGTGCGTGACGTTGATGAATCCGCGCACGGGCGGCGTGTTTGCCTCGTTCGGCGCACATCCGAGTTTTGAAGTCGCGCTGGAACGCAGCCTGACCGAATTGCTCCAGGGGCGCAGCTTTGAAGGCCTGAACGACCTGCCACGTCCGACTTTCGTCAGCAACGCCGTGACCGAACCAAACAACTTCGTCGAGCATTTCATCGATTCCAGCGGTATCGTGTCTTGGCGCTTCTTTAGCGCCAGATCGGACTTTGACTTCGTTGAATGGGACTTCTCCGGCCAGGGCGAAAACTCGAATGCCGAGGAAGCCGCCGCCTTGTTCGGCATCCTCCAGGACTTGGGCAAGGAGTCCTACATGGCCGTGTACGACGAGCTGGGAGCGACTGCCTGCCGCATCCTGGTGCCAGGGTATTCGGAAATCTATCCGGTGGAAGACCTGATCTGGGATAACACCAACAAGGCGCTCCAGTTCCGCAACGATATTTTGAACCTGCACCGGCTGGACGACGAGAGCCTAGAAGCACTGCTCGAACGCCTGGAAAACAGCGAACTTGATGAATACGGCGATATTGCGACCCTCATCGGCATCGAATTCGACGAGAACACGGTCTGGGGCCAGCTCACTGTGCTCGAATTGAGGCTGCTGATTAACCTGGCCCTCAACGAATACGAAGCCGCGCGCGAACTGGTCGACGCCTTCCTGCAGTACAACGACAACACGCTGGATCGCGGCCTGTTCTACCAGGCCCTGAGCGCGGTGCTCGAAGTGCTGCTGGATGAAGAGATGGAGCTGGACGATTACGTTGTCAATTTCCGCCGCATGTTTGGCGACGAAAAAATGGACGCGGTCACCGGTTCGGTCGACGGCAGTGTGCGTTTCTACGGCCTGACCCCGACCAGCATGAAGCTGGAAGGCCTCGACAGGCATCAGCGCAAGATCGACAGTTACAGGAAATTGCACGCGGCGCGCGCCAAGGCTGCAGCCAAAGCCCGTTAAGACCTGGCAGGAAGGCAGCCAAGGCTGCCAAGTGTGCAGGCGAGGGCGGTTTCCAGCGGTGTATGCGGTTCGGCGCCGAGTACATTCCGCAGCCGCTGGTTTTCCATTCGAACGGTGCGCTGCCACAGGTAGCGCATTTCCAGCATTTCACGCAGGGTTTCGTTGAACGGCGCCGCGAGGCGGACCAGCCACCAGGGAAAGGCCTTCAGCTTCGGAGGCTTTGCGCCGTGCGACTCGATTACGCTCTGGATCGCGCGTCCGAATTCGGTGCCGTCATGATCCCAATAACCGGCCATGTGATAGCTGGCGAAACGCGGCAACTTGTCGCGCATTTCGAGCAAAGCAATCATGGTGGCCGCAACGTCCGGCAGGTATGCGTACTGATGCCCAATACCGGGTGAACCTGGCAATTTGACTTCTGCCGGCACCTCGCCGGGCCGTATCATCCCTTGCGAAAGCCAGTTATTCCGGGCATTGGGTCCAAAGAAGTCCCCCGCACGGACGACGATTGTTCGCACGTTTCCACGCTCGCTGGCTTTCCGTAGCCGCGTCTCCAGTTCGACGCGAATTTTGCCTTTGCGTGTAAGAGGGCGCTGCAACGAGTCTTCACGCAGGGCCGGGAAGGCGTCGGGGCCGAAGTTGTAGACGGTTCCCGGCAAAACGATGGTCGCGCCTTGCGAGGCCGCAGCGGCAATCGTATTGTCAATCATCGGCAAGACCAGCTGGCTCCAGCCTCGATAGCCTGGCGGATTGACGGCATGGACGATGGCAGAACACCCTTCAGACGCCCTGCCGACATCCAGCGCGTTCATTGCGTCGCCCTCAATCCATTCGACGCCGTCAGCCATGCGGTTTGCTACGCCCAGGCCACGTTTCAGCGCACGAATTGTCCAGCCTCGCGCCACGAGTTGGCGAACCATTTCGCCGCCGATTCCACCGCTCGCGCCGAGTATCAATACCGATTTTCGATCCATGACATGCTCCCTTGAGTTGACGATGAAGCAAATTATGGCCAAACTCAGGCCCAACGAAAATTCCCTAAATCCTTGTAGCGGCTATACAAATTTGTATGACAAAGTCGATTCCCTGGGATCTGTACAGGACCTTTTTGCACGTTTTGGACGCCCAGTCCTTATCCGGCGCCGCGCGATCGCTGGGATTGACGCAGCCAACGGTCGGGCGCCACGTTTCCGAACTCGAGTCCGGCCTGGGTTTGGCCTTGTTTACGCGCTCCCAGTCAGGGCTGCAGCCAACGGAGGCCGCACTGCAGTTGCGGACCCAACTCGAAGAAATGCAGCACGCCGCCGCGTCGATAGAACGCAGCGCCCACGGACACAGTGCCGTTCGCGGCGCCGTAAGGATCTCGGCAAGTGAAGTCGTAGGCATAGAAATCCTGCCATCGATCCTGGCGCCGCTTCGCGCCAAACATCCTGAACTGGCGATCGAACTCGTGCTGAGCGACGCAGTCCAGGACTTGCTTGGTCGAGAGGTCGACATCGCCGTGCGGATGACGCAGCCGCAGCAGGATCTTTTATTGGCGCAGCGCGTCGGTGAGGTCGCCGTCGGTTTCTACGCGCACAGGGATTACTTGGCGACGCAAGGCGAACCGAAAAATGTTGCGGACCTCGCGCGTCACAGCTTGATCGGATTCGACATGGAGACGCCATTCCTGCGGGCGGCCAGCGCAAAACTGGGCGCCTGGAAGCGTGAAGGGTTCGCATACCGGACAGACAGCAATCTGGCGCAAATGGCCTTGGTCCGTGCAGGCGCGGGCATTGGCGCATACCAGGTTGGACTGGCGGAGCGCGATAAGACCCTGGTTCGTGTCCTGGAAAGGGAAATGCACATGACAATGACGACATGGATCACCATGCATTCGGATTTGCGGCACAGTGCACGTTGCAAGACGGTTTTTGATGCCTTGGCGGTTGGATTGAAGGATCTATGGGAATAGCCATAACTTCGCATAATCTATATTATGTCAAATGCTGCGTGGCCGTTATCGCCCTTACGCCTGCCCATCGTAGCGCTCAGCAGTCAAACGCAAAGTTGATGACCGCGCTCTAACCAAATTCTCTGGACCGAAGCCGCCTAATCTTTAGAACGAATTGATAATTCCTCTCACAACAGCGTCTGGAATATGACAATAAGCAATCATTTATTACCAGATGGACAACCAGGGTGCTTACTGGCAAAATCGGCACCCTATGAAAATTCCAGCCCTATTCCTCAAAGTCTCCGCCTCCCTGTTATTCGCTACCATTACTGGCTGCGGGAGCGGCGGGGGTAGCAGTTCTTCCCCTAGTACCGAAGCTAATACGGCGCCGCAGCCATTCACCTTGCTAAGCAGCCAACCTGGTGACAAGGCGGCCAACGTGGGGCGCGAAGCTGCGCTAACGTTGACCTTCAGCGAGCCAATCGATGCAGGCACAGCCAACGCGAGCGCGCTCAAGCTTTCTGGCCCGGATGGGATTGTCGTACCAGTCACCGTATCGGCGACCGGCAACGAACTTCGGGTACTCCCCACCACACTTCCTCTTCCAGGCAACACGACATATCAACTGGACCTTGGCGCGACCATCGCCAGTACCAATGGACGAACACTCGGAGCAGCGACGAGCCGGAGCTTTACGACAGCGGCACAACATTGGGCTGCTGCGTCGAGCAAAGTTAGTGGCCTGAGCTATTTCACAGCCGGGACGGCGCCGGTGATAGCTAATGATGGCAAGGGGAATACCGTCGCTGTCTGGTACGCAGTGACCGCCCCCAACACAATATATTTCAGCCTGCTCGATGCACAAAAGAACAGTTGGAGCGCCCCGGCGCCTCTATATGTTGCTGCCGAATCCAATCCCATTGGTGGCGTGCAAATGGTGAGCGCACCAACAGGGGACGTCTACCTGGGTTGGAACGAGTACCGGAATGGCGATTCCGCTTTTCTACTGAAGCGCTATCGTGCCGATCTCGCGACGTGGGAAGCAGCGACCGAAGTAAGCGTGGTTCCCGCCACCGCGAAGTTCGACGGGACAGTTATGGCTGCAGATCCATCTGGAAAGTTGTATTTTTTCAGCCAGGCCTACGGATTTGCCACTGCGCCGGGTTTGTTTGCGTCAAGCTACGATCTGAAGACATCCACATGGAGCCCTCCAGTGCGCCTGGACACCGCGTCTAGCAACTACTTCTACGGTTATGCCTTGGCAGTCGACGGTAGCGGCAATGCTGTCGCGGCATGGGTCGAGAATGGATTGAAGGTCTCGCGATATAACAAGAGCGATGGCTCTTGGAGTGCCCCTCTTGAACTCGACAAATCTGCTGTGTATGGGCTGCGACTCGCTGCATCGGCAAACGGCAATGTTGCACTCAGCTGGAAGCGCGAATATGGGATGATGGCAAGTCCAACCGCGCACGCAGCGATTTACGACGTGCGAAGGGCTGCCTGGAGTCCGATACGTCGCCTGGACAAGAGCGCCTCATTCGTCGGGGTGAATCCTCCAGTGATCGCGATCGACAGCACGGGCAATGTCACGGCAGTTTGGCTCGAAGGCGATGCGATCAATGGCGCTCGCTTTGATGCCGCCTCATCTCAATGGTCAGAGCCACAAACCGTGCTTCCCCGCGCAGGTATTCTGGCTGAACCAAGAATCGGTGCCGATTCAGCTGGCAATGTAATCGTCACAGCAGTACAAGACAATCTTCCGATTGCGGCCCATTTCTATTCAAGGACCAAACAGTGGAACACCGCGGCCATCCACGAGTACGTGGCGAGTCCCTATCTGTTTGCGAATTCGCCGGCGCTAGTGGTAGCCGCTTCGGGCACAGCGACCGCCGTATGGAGTTTCAACTCCGGGCTAAACGCGGAAATGCGTGCAAACCGTTTCCAGTGATGCGCGGGACGATTGAACCGGACAGGAAGTTAATGGACCTGATCTATGCCGAGTGCAAACGTCACAAGCACCGACTGGTTTCAGCAATTCAGACTTGATGCTACGTCCAGTGATCAGTGATCACACTGCGGACGTAGCTGGTCAACTCCCCTCTTCTACTGTGCCGGGAAAATCTTCAACTTATGGCACGAAGAAGGTAACGCTGTATTGGAAAGACTTGGCTTGTCCGCCAACTTTCACATTGCTGATCTGGACATTGAACTTGGTGTCGGCCGGAGAGCGTGACCATTCGCTTGCGGGAGCATCCAGTTTCCAGCTCATGGTGTTGTCGCCGTAACCGCTTGGCAGCTGACCGACATTGCTGACGGAGAGCACTTTGCCCTGGTCATTATTCATCGTCACGCTCGCGCCGCTGAAGTCTGCGCCGGGCAAAGAGAAGCTCCAAGGGTGGCTAGGGTCGGCGACTTTCGTGGTCCAGGGCACGTAGCCACGCGCCGGCCAGGCGACGCCTGTTTCCGCCACAGTCGCCGGTGCGGTGACGGTTCCGTCAAATACCCACAACGAATTGGCTCGCGTCGTGTCGCCAGTCCCAACCTCGCCAAGGCGCGAATAGAGCACCCAGCGGCGGTGCCCCAGGCTCGAAGTGCCGCTATCGGCAATATACGCCCGCACAGCATTTGGTCCTGCGTTGCCCAGCGCCAGATTGGACCTGCCCGCTGCCGTCGCGCCATCAGCCGTATAGCAACTCCACGAAGTCGGCGGCGAGTGGCTTAGCTGGGAGTTCGCATCCATCATCAAGGCCGCTTGCTGTGCCATCGCCGAATGCGTGAGATTGAGGGAAACATTCCCTGGCAAACCGGCCAGTACCCGGAAGCTGTTCACAGTATTGAGCACAGCCGCCTTATATTCGGCAGAGGTGGTACCGGCGACACAGCCCTGGGTCGACCCCGTCCACTGCATCGGAACCGAGAAGGCAGGCAGCATGGTTGTGTTGTAAAAGGCCGCCACTTCCGCCCTGCTGCTGGTGTTGATTGCCGCCATGCCGCCGGATGGCGTTGTTGGGGTGGTCGGGGTCGTGGGTGTAGTCGGCGTCGTCGGAGTGGTCGGCGTGGTGGGCGTGGTGGGCGTGGTGGGCGTAGTCGGCGACGTGGGAGTAGTCGGGGTAGTCGGCGTGGTGCCCGGGGAAGTAAGCGATTGCCCGGACGAACTGGATGGCTCGGAACCGCCGCCGCCGCAACCCGCCATCATCGCCGTCAAAGTCACCACCAGGATTCGCGCTGCGGGGGATGCTGTTGTCGTTTTCATCATTAGCCTCTTTATTGCCATACGGCACAATTAACTGAGGCGGCATTATTACCTAGTTGCGGGAAAGTCAGCGTCTTATTGGGCGGTATATTGTGAATCTGCCATCTGATTTTAGGAAATGTGAGGAACGGTTCGCTATAATTTTCCGTTTCTATAGCCTGGAGGTGGACGTTGAAACTCTCGTATTTGCTGATCATGGCGCTCGTTGTCGCAATGATCAGCGCGCTCGCAACCATAGCAAAGAAGAACAGCCGCGGGAAAATTGGGGTGATAACTGCTCGCAGACCCGTGTCCGAAAACGAGCAAGCCATGTACTTCCGCTTGGTTCAAGCATTCCCCAATGCTGTAGTGCTTTCACAAGTCGCCTTCTCCGCTCTCATAACCTCCAAGGACCGGGCGACGCGGAATCGCTTCGATAAAAAGGTCGCGGACTTTGTCGTCTGCACAAAAGCATTTGAGATTGCAGCTGTCATTGAACTCGACGACTCAAGCCACCGTGGCCGTGAGTCGCAGGATGCCAATAGGGATGCCCTGTTACAGAGCGCGGGATACCGAGTCTTGCGGTACAAGACAATTCCAGACATCGAACGGGTCCAATTTGACGTTGCGGGCAAGGCCGCGCCGACGACAGTTCCAAAGGCTGCCTGAGAATTCGTGGGATTGCTCTATTAGCCTTGCCGGGGTTCGGTAGTATAGTTTCGTCCCGGATTGCCAACTTGCCCTGAACTGTACATGTCCGATACCCTGATCAAAATTAACCGTTGGCCCGTCATCGGTCCTGTCGTCCGCGCCATTGGGCTGCCTAACCCGACTGAGTTGCATCGTTCTGCCGATCCCTACGTCGCGCAGCCCTTCCTGTCAAAGTCCTTCCTGCTTGCGACCACGGAGGGTGCTTATGCGTCTTCTACACTTACGGCTGCGCTCCAGCGCGCAGGCGCCAAGGAAGCGGTGGAATCCGTCGACATTTTTGTGATGGATGCAACCGGCTGCCGCAGCGTCGTCGACCTGCGGGCCGTGTATTCGGCTTTTCACCAGGAGATCAGGCGCATCGCTCGCAATGGACGCGTGCTGCTGGTTGCTCCGCCGGTCGATTCCACACAGGATCCTGTGGCGGCGGCCGTGGCGCGTGGATTGGAGGGCTTTGTCCGTTCGCTGGCGAAGGAACTTGGCCGGCGCGGTGTTACTGCGAACCTGGCCAGCGTGCAGAAAGAGGCGTTGGATCGGCTTGACGGCCTGGTGCGCTTCTTCTGCGGGCCGCAATGCGCGTACGTCACCGGCCAGGTGGTGCACGTTTCGGCCGAAACGAATGCTCCAGGCACCCTGCCTTTGACTGCGACCCTGGCAGGCAAAGTCGCACTGGTCACCGGCGCCGCGCGCGGCATTGGTCTTGCAACGGCCGAACGGCTGGCGCAGGAAGGGGCCAAAGTGGTGCCGCTCGATATGCCGGCTTCCACCGATGAGTTGAGTGCCGTCGCCAGGCGAATCGGCGGATTGCCATTGGCGCTCGATATCGCCGCTTCTGATACCCCGGCGCAGCTTGCACGATTCCTGAAGGAGAACTTCGGCGGCGTTGACATTGTCGTGCATAACGCCGGCGTGACACGTGACCGGACGCTGGCCAAGATGGAAGCGCGCCAATGGGAGCAGGTGCTTGACATCAATCTTGCGGCCATCGCGGCGATCGACAAGCGAATACAGGAGGAGGCTTTGATGCGCGAAAGTGGGCGCGTTGTCTGCTTGTCTTCGATCAGCGGCATCGCCGGCAATTTTGGCCAGACAAACTACGCCACCTCGAAAGCAGCCTTGATCGGCTACGTTGCAGCACAGGCGCGCTTGCATGCTCCACGCGGGATCACTTTCAATGCCGTCGCGCCGGGCTTCATTGAAACGCCAATGACCCGGAAAATGCCTTTCATGACGCGTGAGATCGGAAGGCGCCTCAACTCGCTGGCGCAAGGCGGCAAACCACGCGATGTCGCCGAGCTGGTGACCTTCCTGTGCACACCCGGCGCCTGCGGAATCAGCGGGCAGACGATCCGGGTGTGTGGCCAGGGATTGATGGGTGCTTGATCCTTCAGCGGATATGCAAGGGGAGTGAACTCCCCTTCCGTTCATCAAGCCTGTTCAGCAAGATCTTTCAATCCGTCCTTGATCTTCATTCCCTTGGCTTTGTTGGTCAACTCCTTGGCCAGCTGCTTGCCCGGCGCCGTGCTGGGGCCTGCATCCTTGACCCAGGCCGCTGCGCGCTTCAATTCGGCCGGGCTCATGACCGTGCTGCTGTCGATCAGTTTGGCGGCTGCGCCGAAGTCGGCCTTGCGATCACGGAAGCGCGTTGCCATGCGCTTGGCTTCGATATAGGCGAAGTGCGGGCGCAGCACCGGATTGGCGATTGCAGCGTCAATAGCGGCCATGCCTTCGTACAGGTGGTCGCCGCCGATGGCCAGTGACAACAGCGTGTCGGGCGTTGACAGCACTTTCAAGGCTGCTTCCGCATGCGCCTGGTCGACTGCGGATGTCACCATCACCGTGTTCTCGCCGGTGCAGGTGCATTCCAGGCCGCCATTGTCCCAGCGAGCTTCGACGATGATCCGGTAAGCGCCTGGCATCGGGAACAGTGCCCCCTGGCCGCCGCGCAGCAGGGTCAGCGAGTGCTCCACGGTGCCCTGCGCTTCCAGCGGTTCAACCTGGTCGTCTTCAACGCAGATGACGATCGGCGCAAAGCTGCGGATCGTGCCGCAAGGGTCGATGACTTTGCCTCGCACAATGCCGCTCTTCATGCTCAATGTGTTAGGGGCGGCGATCGGGGTGCTGGACTGGTTCTGCATCGTGATGTTCACGCGCACCGGTGCACCGATTGGCACCGCGCTGGCGACCGGGGTGACGAACATGCTCAGGCCGTCGATCTCCAGTTCCATGTCGGTCGGGCTGATTGGCGTGGACCCGTAGCTGGTGCCGAATGGCAGGCCGCCTGGACGCACGTAGATATCCGGCATGTGGCGCAGGCGCTTGGCATCATCCGGGTTGTAGGACCACTGGATATTGGCTGGGAATTGCAGGCTGCCCGGATTCAGCGAGCGCGAGGCAATCACGTCGGTGGTGCACAGGTAGCCGTTGTCGGCGGTGTTGTGGTACAGGCCCATGGCATGGCCAATTTCGTGCACCGCGGTGCGGAAATATGGCGCGGCCGCGGTGCCGAAGCGCTGGCCGGCTACCGTGCCCCACTCCGCCGTGTTCGGCATGGTCCAGTGGGAGGAAATGGCGCAGCCTTCGCGCGGGACGTTATTGGAATCCGTGCCGCCGTTGTCGTACATGATGCCGCGCTCGGTCTCGTCGAGCCTGCGCATGGCCAGCACGTGGTAGCGCCATTCCACATCCAGGTTGGACGCGTCGCGTTTCGCCAGCATGGCGGCATGGGCTTCGCCGTTGGACCACGAAATACCGCTTGGTTCGGCAACATTGTTATTGCTCTGGATCGCGTTGATGTCCCAGTCGACGCTCTTGCCGACGGCAGCCCAGTCCACGCCGGCGCCATTGTTGATCACGGCCTCGGACTGGCTGACGCGGTCTACCTCGATGGTTGCCTTGCGCAGGAATTCGGAGACCCAGCCCATCGTCAAGCGGCCGACAATGACATTGGCGGCATTCTTCACGTCGCCGGCCAGGTAGTGGTTAGGCGCCGGGAACCCTGCGGGGGCGGGCTGCCAGCTCATCTGTGCGGTCATCTCTTCCTTGCTCCAGGTGCCGCCGGTATTCCATGCGCCGGGGTTCTTGGTAAATCGCCACATCTCGAAGCCCAGGGTGAAGCTGTTCCCGAAGGTGAAGTTCTCCAGGATCTTGGTAACCCGCAGGTAGTAGCGATAACGGCTGCGCGACAGGATCGGGATGCCGTTGGCCGGATTCGGCCCCGCCAGGAGCAGCGGGCGCGCAAGGTCAGCCGGCAGGGCACTCTTCAGGGGCAAGAACAGGACCGGGCGCTGATACAGGTCGCCGCTCGCAGTGCGTCCATCGGCATGCTTTTCCACGCGCATCGTGCCGTCGTAGGTCGCCAGGTGGATCCCGCTCGGTGTGTAGTTCAGCAAGTAGCAGCCTGGCCGCACGCTCTTGATACGCAGGAGTTCCGGGTTCACCAGTTCGCCGGGGCCAGTCAGGCCTGGGCGAATGTCGGCAGCGGATTGTGGCGACGGCATATCGAGTGCGTCGGGCATCGGGGGAAACATCTGGTTCGATTGCATGGCGGAAGCATTGTTTTGGGCATCCATTGCATAACTCCTTGTTTGGACTTCGGGTCTGTGAAAGTGCTGCGAACATGCTGGCTACGCGATGTGGCGCGGCTGCATGTCCAGCACTTTAGGGAGTTGGGACGAAGCGCGAATTGGTGCTGGCACCTAGTTTTGAGTTCGGTTGCCCCCTATTTTTCAAAGGCGCCGGATACCGTGCTACGATGGCCGGCCTCGACACTCGCCCTGCAAAGCCCATGTCCAGGCCTGAACTGACTCGTCGCACGCTCCTGTTGGCGCTTCTCTTATCCAGCTTTGCGTCGCAAGCAGCCGATATGCGCCGCTCCCCGCCGGTCCTGCCGGGCAGGCTATTGATTGAAGACGGCCGCCAGCAGGCTTTTGAGACGAGCCTGGTTGAACTTTCCAGCGGGAAGACGCAACGCATGCCCCGCAGCGAAATTGCGAAAGGCCAAACCAGCGCGGACACCTGGGCCGCCGGGCACCCCGCAGGCAGCGGAACGCTCTTGCGAACCGATCCGCTCGGCAACCTCGCCTTCATGGATGGCCGCACGATGGACGTGCTTGCTGCCATCAACCTGGTGCCGTTGCGCGAACGAGGCCTGGACCCACAATTCCGTTCCGCCATCCCCTCCCCCGATGGCAAATACCTGCTGGGATACTGGCAACCCAACCAGGAGGGCAAGCCGCGCCTTTTCGTCATCGGCCGGGAACTGAAGCTGATCGAGAACGGCTCGCCGCTACGCTACCCGACACAAGGCGCGACGCACGCGCTCGACTGGCTGCCTGACGGCCGCTACGTTTACCTGGCCGGCAACGCCCTGGTCGTCGCCAGGCCCGGCGAAGGGATCATTTCGCAAACAAGGCTCGAGATACCGGGCGGCGCCGATGTGGAAGGCGCCAGCCTGAAAGCCAGTCCGGACGGCAAACATGTCATCCTGACTCTTGAGACACAGGCCAGGGTGCCGCTCGGTCTGCTTTACGCGGCCCGCATCGGCGACAGCAAATTGCAACTGCTTACGCAGCCTTCCGCAGGCATCGCCAATGGCTCGGTTCGACTATCGGTACAAGGCGCGGCCTGGTCGCCCGATGGGCGCTGGATCGCCTTTGTCATGCGCGGCATCAACCCGGGCACGCCAGGCTACTACCAGGCTTGCCAACCGGTGCAGGTCATTCCCTTCGATGGGGCCACCCATATCATCGGCGGCGCCGAAGATCGCTATTCCATTCGTCTTCCGCGCGACAGCAAGCCCCTGGCCGCGTGCGGCCGCATCAACTGGCTGCCCTGAGGCGGCTTGCGTTTCGAAAGGTGATGCGCTGTACCAACGCCGAGAACTATTTTTCGAAGTTGCCGTGTGAAAACTGGTAAACCTGTGTAATATCGTCATTGCCGTAGAGAAATTGCATCTTCCTGGTGACGCCCTACCTCCGCGCACCGCTCCGCCGTCCAAGGCGACCGAGTTCCCACAGCCCTGAATCCTGCTGTTCCGAGTCTGGCTCCGTTTATCCAAACGCGATTGCCCGATCCGTCTCATTTCAACGTCCGAGGTAGCGTTATGAACAGGATTTTCCGAGTTGTGTGGAATGCCAGCATGGGCATGTGGCAAGTACGTTCCGAACTGGGCGGAGCCCATGGCAAAGCACGCAGCGCGCGCGCCACGCGTCGCGCGATGGCGGCAGCGAGCCTGTCCTTGCTTGGTGGGGCAGCGTTGGCGGCCGACCTGCCTACCGGCGGCGTGGTCGTCGCCGGCCAAGGCCAGATCAGCCAGCAAGGGAGCTCGATGACGATCAACCAGGGCGGCGCCAGGATGGCGATCGACTGGAATTCGTTCTCGATCGGCAAAGGGAATACTGTCAACTTCGTGCAGCCCTCCTCTTCCGCAGTCGCCCTGAACCGCGTCACCGGCAGCGACGTTTCGCAGATCCAGGGCGCACTGAAGGCAAATGGCCAGGTCTTCCTGCTGAACCCGAACGGCGTGCTGTTCTCGCCTACGGCCCAGGTGAATGTGGGCGGCCTGCTCGCCTCGACCCTGAACATGAGCAACCAGGACTTCATGTCCGGTAACTACACGCTGCAAGGCGCGAGCGCCAACGCGGTCATCAACCAGGGCAACATCAAGGCTTTCAACGGCGGCTCGGTAGCCCTGGTGGCGGCGCATGTCAGCAACGTCGGCGAGATTTCGGCCGAACGCGGGAATGTGCTGCTGGGCGCCGGCAGCGAGGTGATGCTGGACCTCGGCGGCCCGGTCAAGCTGCAGGTCCGGAAAGGCGCCATTGATGCGTTGATCGAGAACGGCGGCGCCATTCGTGCCGACGGCGGCAATGTGCTGATGACTGCAAAAGCGGCCGGCGACCTGATTAGCACCGTCATCAACAACGATGGCGTGGTACAAGCGCGCACCCTGGCCACCGGCGAACAGGGCCAGATCCTGCTGTTGGGCGATATGGAAAACGGCCGCATCGACATCGCAGGCAAGCTCGATGCCAGCGCGCCGGTCGGCGGCAACGGCGGCTTTATCGAGACTTCCGCGGCGCACGTCGCGACGGCACGTGCCGTGCAGATCGACGCCAGCGCAGCAAATGGACAGGGAGGCCATTGGCTGATCGATCCGTACAACTATACGATCGACGCCAGCGCGGCAAGCAATATCGTCAGCGCCCTGAACGTGGGCACCAGCGTGACCATCACCACCCAGTCCAGCCTCGCGAATTACGGCAGTACCGGTTCTGGCAGCGGCGACATCACCGTCGCCAGCGCAATCAGCAAGACCGCCGGCGGCGATGCGACGCTGACGCTGCGCGCCGACCGCAATATCGCCGTGAACAGCGAGATCAGTTCCACCGTCGGCAAGCTTGGCGTGACCTTGAGCGCGGCCAACGCGGCGAACGCCACGCTGGGTGGTGTCGACATCAATGCCAATATCAAGAGCAATGGCGGCAATATCATGGTCGGCAGCAATGCGGGCGCACAGGCGAATGGTTTTGGCTATGCACTCAATTCCAGCTCCGGCACCGCTGCCGTGGTCGTGGAGCGCGGCATGAATGTCCTGTCCGGCGGCGGCAACATCGTCATCAACGGCAAGTCGCTGGTTGGCTCCAACAACGGCAGCTATACGGGCGTCACCGGCGGCGTGTACATCATGTCGAATGCGAATATCAACTCCGGCACCGGCAACCTGTTCATCACCGGCGTCAGCACCGCCGGCAACAAAACGTTTGGCGTCGCCTTCGAGGGCAATTCGAACACCCTCACCACGGTCGGCAACTCGGCTGGCGGCGGCATGCTGCTGAACGCCGTCAACACTACTGCGGGCAATACCCAGGCGGTGCTGGACCAGGGCGCGATCGGACTGGTCTCCTACGGCAATCGGGCGCGCGTGGCATTCCAGGGCAACTCGGTCGCCAGCTGGCTGGTGCTCGTGAACGGCGTTCCACAACTGTCGGCCTACACCCAGTCGCCGCAGTTGTCGAGCTGCGCTTCGCCTTACCCGAACTGCGGCACGCTGGTCATCCCGGGCTCGAACAACAGTTACCTGTACGCGACCTACCAGGCCGTCAGCATGTCGACGCAGCCGATTTACGTGATCCAGAATGCTGCCGGCACCAAGACCTACGACGGTAACAATACCGCCACCGGCCTTTCCTTCACCACGATGGGCGGCCCGAATGGCTTCTCCGTTTCGGCGCTGACGCCAGCGGTGTCTTACACAACCAGCAGCAAGAATGCAGCTTCCTATGCCAGCCTGAACGCCGATGCGGCCAATCCATCCAGCTACACCAGCGCGGGGACTACTTATGCCGTGGGCTATTTCAACACGGGCAGCTATACCATCACGCCGAAGAACCTGACCCCGACTGCTTCCAGCAAGGTGTATGACGGGACGACTGCAGCAGCTGTTTCTGCAACCGGCATCGTGGCCGGCGATGCGGTCAGCCTGAGTGGCAGCGGCGCCTTTGGCAGCAAGAACGTTGGCAATTACACGGTCGATATCAGCAACATCACCCTCAGTGGCGCCGACGCCGGCAACTACACGCTGGCCAACACTTCGGCCAGCGCGTCCGCCAGCATCACTGCTCGTCCCGTCACGCTGACGGCGGCGAAGATTTATGATGGCAGCACCGACTTGAGCGGCTATGTCACGCTGGGCAACCTGGTCTCCGGCGAGAGCTTGAACTACGCGGGCGCCACTGCGAACAGCGCCAATGTGAACGGTGCAAGCTATCTGAATGCCATTACGCTGGCCAACGGCAGCAACGGCCTGGCGTCCAACTACAGCCTGCCCGGCCTGGGCTCAGCCGGCGCGGCGAATTCCGCATCCGTCGCGGCCAAGGCCTTGACCCTGACCGGGCTTGTGGCGGCCGAGAAGGTCTACGACGGCAATACCTCGGCAACGCTGAACGGCGGAAGCTTGAACGGCCTGGTTGGCGCTGAGACCTTGAACTTCTCGGGCTTGACCGGCGCCTTCGCAGACAGGAATGTCGGCGCGGCCAAAGCAGTGACTGTGAGCGGCCTGCAGCTGTCGGACGGAACCGGCCTTGCTTCGAACTACACCATCAGCAATCCTTCCGGGGTGACTGGCACGATCACGCCGCGCGCTACCACGGTGTCGGGCATCACCGCGTCCGGTAAGACTTACGACGGCAGCACGGCGGCGCAGATCGATACCAGCAACGCAGTATTCTCCAACCTGGTTGCCGGCGAAGCCATCAGCCTCTCGGCGACCGGCGCGTTCTCCGATGCGAATGCCGGAAGCGACAAGGTCGTGGCCATTAACAGCAACTATAGCGGCGGCAGCAACTACACCATCACCAGCCAAGCCAGTACGGCCGCGACTATTGCTCGCAAAGCCCTCACCGTTGTCGGCATGTCGGCTGCCGACAAGACTTATGACGGCACGACTGACGCCACCCTGGCCGGCGGCGCGTTAAGCGGCCTGGTAGGTTCGGAGACCTTGAGTTTCGCCGGACAGACCGGTGCATTTGCGAATCGCAATGCCGGCGTCAACAAATCTGTTTCCGTCAGTGGGATCGTCCTCGCTGACGGTACCGGCCTGGCATCGAACTACGAGCTGACGATGCCAACCGGCGTTACTGCGGCGATCACACCGCGCGCGACGACTGTGTCCGGCATTACTGCAGCCGGTAAGACCTATGATGGCACCACTGCGGCACAGCTTGACACCAGCAATGCCGTCTTCTCCAACCTCGTCTCCGGCGAGACGATCAGCCTTTCGGCAACCGGCGCGTTCGCAGACAAGAATGCCGGCGCTGCCAAGGTGGTCAACATCGCCAGCAGCTACGGCGGCGATTACGTCGGCAACTACATCATCACGGGCCAGTCCGACACCAGTGCGTCCATCGCGCGCAAAGCGCTGACAATCGTCGGCATGTCGGCGGCCGACAAGACTTATGACGGGACCACGGGCGCCAGCCTTGTAGGCGGTTCCTTGAGTGGCTTGGTCGGTTCGGAAACTCTGAGCTTCTCCGGCCAGACCGGGGCGTTTGCAGATCGCAACGCGGGCAATAACAAGGCGGTTTCCGTGAGCGGCATTGTGCTCGCTGATGGTACCGGCCTGGCCTCGAACTATCAGTTGACGATGCCGGCCGGGATGACGGCCTCCATCTTCCCTAAAGCGTTGAGCGTGGGCGACCTGGCCACCGCAGACAAAGTGGAGGACGGCAATACCATAGCGGCGCTCACCTCCAGTGGTTCCCTGTCCGGCGTCATCAGCGGCGATGATGTGAGCATCGACAGCAGTGCGGCAAGCGCGCAGTTTGCGCAGGCTACTCCAGGTACCGGGCTGAGCGTCAGCGTGGCTGGACTTGCGCTGGCAGGAAGCGATGCCGGCAACTACAGCTTCTCCGGTAGCGGGGCAAGCACGGCCAGCATTACGGCTGTTCCAGCGCCAACGCCGACACCTGTTCCCGTTCCTGTTCCGGAGACTGCGCCTGTGCCGGCGCCTGCACCTGAACCTGTTTCGGTACCTGCACAGGAGCCGGTTCCTGAACCGGTCAGTGTGCCCGTCCCGGCGCCTGTCCCTGAGCCGGTGAGCGTTCCTGTCCCGGCGCCGGTTCCTGAACCGGTCATCGTGCCTGCGCCAACGCCGGTTCCAGTTCCGGTGCCAGCGCCGGCTCCAACTCCAATACCGACACCGGTCACAGCGCCGACGCCAGTAGTGACGCCTGCGCCGACGCCAGTGGCCATTCCAACCCCGGCACCAGTCGTACCGGTAGCCCCTGCGCCAGTCGCGCTGCCTGAACCTGCGCCTGTTCCGACTCCGGCGGCCCAGGTTCCGCAAGTCGTACCGGCTCCGGCACCTGCTCCCGTCGCTGCGCCTGAACCTGCGCCTGTAGCCACGCCAGCGCCAACCCCAATCGCAACTCCAACACCGGCCGCTACGCCAGCAGCCGCCCCTGACGCAAGGACCGCCATTGCAGCCCAGGCCGCGAGCCCCGTAACCATCGGCGGCGCGACCCCGACCTTGCCTTCACTGAGCGTGGGTGGCTTGAACTACACCGATGTAAGTGACTCGAGCAACGTGCAATCCGGAACCAGCAACCGTGACAACATGCCAGCGACGCAAAGCCTCACCGCAGGCCGCGACGTCAAGTTCCTGAGCGTGTTTGTGGTCTCCGGCGGCATCCAGATGCCATCGGCCGACGCAAGCAACCAAGGAACCGCGACAAACGACCAAAAGTAACGATAGAATGGTGTTGCCAATCAGACAGCGTTGAAAGCCGACATGAGACCAGCTAACACCATTCTGACCATCGCCATCTTTTACGCCTTTGCCGAGGCAGCCCTTGCACAGCAAGGTACGCAATCCTTACAGGAAAACGGGCAGCGGGCGCTGCGGGAACCCACTCCCGCGCCGCCCCTCCCGCTACCTCCCCCACCTCCCCCCGCGACGGTTCCACCTGGCGGATTGACAGTCACGCTGAAACAGGTAATGGTCACCGGCAACACCCTGATCACGCAAGACGAACTCTTGCGTGAACTGGGCCCTGTGGTTGGCAAGACGTTCGATTTCACCGGCCTCAGCGCATTGGCCGACAAGTTATCCGCCTACTACCGTGCCGCAGGCTATCCTTTTGCACGGGCATACCTGCCACAACAGGATTTGCAGCTGGGCGTCCTGCGCATCGAGGTGCTGGAAGGCCGCTACGGTTCCATCACCGCAAACGGCGACACGTCCCTGAGCCCCGCGGCCCAGCACTTCCTGTCGCCGCTGAAGCCGGGCAGCGTCATCGAAAGCCACGAACTCGAACGCGTCACCCTGATCCTCGACGACCAGCCGGGCGTGCGCAGCGTGCCTGTAGTCCGTCCGGGCAAGGAGGTCGGCACCGGCGACCTCGCTATCGAAGTGCAGCGCGATCATCGCTATGCGGGCGAGATCGGCCTCGACAACAACGGCACCCGCTACACCGGTCGCACGCGCGCACACGCCAGCCTGGACATCGATAGCCCATTCACGCTAGGTGACCAGATTTCGCTGCAGGGCATGTACACCAACGAGCAAATGTGGTTCGGCTCCGCCGCATACGCCTTGCCTCTCGGCGCAACGGGCCTGCACGGCCGTATCGGCTACAGCCGTTCGTACTATGCGCTGGGAGACAGCTTCGCAGCTCTGAATGCGACCGGTACAGCCAACGGCAGCAGTGCGGGCCTTAGCTACCCGCTGGTGCGCTCGCAGCGCCGCAACATCACCTTGTCGGCGACGCTCGAACACAAGCGCCTGCGCGACCAGCAAGGCGCCACGGACAGCAACAGCGACAAGAGCAGCAACACCGTGCCGATCGCCGTCAATTTCGACGTGCGCGACAATCTGTTGCGGGGCGGCGTGACCTACGGTGCCGTTTCCTGGACGCCGGGCCGCCTCAGTCTCGATGGCGCCTTGCTCGAGACCGACGCAGCCACGGCCCGCAGCGCCGGCCGCTTTTCGAAACTGAACCTCGACCTCGCTCGCATCCAATCGGTCGCCGAGCACGTGGACGTGTATGGACGCTTGTCAGCGCAATGGGCCAGCAAGAACCTGGACTCGTCGCAAAAATTCGGCCTCGGTGGCCGCAATGGCGTGCGCGCCTATCCCGGTGGCGAAGGTTACGGCGATGCGGGCGCCCTGCTGCAACTCGAAGTGCGCTATGCCGCCGGAGCATTCATGCCTTACCTGTTTTACGATGCCGGCCGCATCACCTCCAACCGCGACCCCTGGACCAGCGACAGCAATCACCGCACCCTGGCTGGTGCAGGTGCCGGCCTGCGTTATGACAACCGCGCCTTCAATGCTTCCCTGATCGCGGCGTGGCGCACGCGCGGCGGCGAGCCGCGATCCGAGCCTCACCATAGCCAGCCAATGGCGTGGCTGAACGTGGGCTACCGCTTCTGAGCGTCCGATACGCGCGCCGCCCGGCGCAGCATGGTGTTAACCTGCCGCTGCTGACAGCTGGCATACAGGTTGCGCCATGCATTCTGATACTATCGCTCCCTTTCATAAGCAACAATCCAAGACCGTCTTCATCATTGACGACAACGCAATGATGCGGTCGATGATGCGCCTCGGGGCAAACGAAGCCGAACTGGCGGTTCTCGGCGAAGCGGGTACCGCCCAGGCTGGCCTTGCACGCTGCATGCAACTGATGCCAGACATCGTCCTGCTGGACCTCGGGCTGCCCGATGGCGACGGTCTGGAACTGCTTTCCGAACTCAAGGCGCGCTCGCCGGACGTCTTCGTCATTGTCGTATCCGGGCATAACGACCAGGAAGTCGTGCGGGCAGCAGTCTCTCGCGGGGCGCTGGGCTTCATCGTCAAACCCTTCAGCATCGGCTCCATTACCGACACCCTCATCGCTGCCCGGCGACGGCTGGCGGCCAGGCAGTAGACTCCCCGGTCAATCTGTATCAATTTGCAATGCAATGTCGGAAAGCTTTACGCTTTTTCAAGCACGCTGCCATGGCCTCGCGGCAAGTGACTGAAAGTAAAGAAGCTTCCCTTCCAGGCGCGAAAATTGCTAAACGTTTTCCCGACATGTTGATTCACTGGGCAATATTCTCGGGAGGAAATGACGTGCGACAACTCATTGCAAGCAGGCTGCTCGGCATGGCGGTAGCGATGGCGGCCATCAGCGGCACGGCCCAAGCGGTTCCCAACGGGACCATCACCCCCTTGATCACCTCGGGCGCCCTGCCTGATACGCCGGCAGCCCACGTGGACCCAAACAACGCCGCATCGCCCTTTTCGGGCGTCGTCAGCATCAATATCCGCTATGACGGCTTGAGCTATATCTGCTCCGGCGCCCTGGTCGGCAAACGCCAGGTAGTCTCGGCCGGTCACTGCGTGGATACCAATGGCAAAGGCAGCCTGATCGACCTTAACAAGCCCGGCAATGACGTACGCGTTGTCTTTAACGCTTCCTCCACGCCGGGCGATCCTGGCCGCGCCGTCGTCACCGCCACCAAGGTCCAGATGAACCCGAATTACGGAGGCTTCGGCAATTGCCCTGCTGGCGTGCCGGGCTTTTGCGTGAACGATGACCTCGCCGTGATCACGCTTGGCCAGGACGCCCCGGCCTCCGCCAAGGTCTACAAGCTGGCCGGCCAGCAACTGCAGGCAAATACCCGCATCATCATGGCTGGCTACGGCACCTCCGGCGATGGCATCAATGGCTACACCATCAGCCCCGATTTCCGCATCAAACGTACCGGCCAGAACGTCGTCGACCTCTTCGACGCCGACGACGAACAGGGCTTCAATGGCCCGAACGAAGTCTGGTATGCGGACTTCGACGGCAACGGCCACGATTCGTTTTGCGAATGGGGCCTCGCCTGCTCGGCCCAACTGCCGAACGACCGTGAGTCGGGCATTGGCGGCGGCGATTCCGGCGGGCCGTCTTTCATCGAGCAATATGGCGAGCTGATGCTGATTGCCACCAACACGTTCGGCGGCACGCCGGACGGAATTGTCGCCGGCGCGTTCGGCTCCTACTTCGGCGGCATCGTCCTGCACAGCTACCTGGACTACTTGGTGGCAGCGACTGGCGGTGCGATACAGGTGGTTCCGGAGCCGGCCAGCATGGCGGTGTTTGCACTCGGCCTGCTCGCCTTGGCTTGCGTGCGCCGCCGGGAGCGGCGCCCATGACATTCAACCGGCGGGCTGCATCCCCCGCCGTTGCGCCGCAGCCGCCCTGTTCCTCGAAGTCCGCTTGCGCCACCAGATCACCACGCCGGTGACGCTCAGCATCGCCACCACGACACCCATTGCGGAAACCAGGATCCGGCCGGGCAGGCCGAGGATGCGGCCGGAATGCAATGGGAACTGGGCCTGCACGAAGATGTCTGCCGCAGTCCCTTTCCAGGGCTGGCGATCTCCGAGCAGGCGTCCATCGACCCCGTCGTAATACAGCACGGCAGGCCCGACGCCGCCTGCGCCATGGTCGTCGCCCGGCTTGAAGAAGCTGACGCCGTAGATGCCGTAGGCCTGGGAATAGAACACGCTGCCGGCCGGTTCCTTCCATGTACGGCGCGCCGCTTCCTGCGCTGCCCGTTGCAATACTTCTTCATAGCCGATACGCGCCAGGATCGGATTGCGCAAATCCCTTGGCGTGCGGGTATCGAAGGGAGTTGGTGTCAACTCCGAGACCGCCTGCATCACCGGGTAGAAGACCTCACGGTACAGGTTCAGCGAGAAGGCGGTGAACGCCAGGACGAACAACAGCCCCCATGTCCACAGGCTGAAGGCCCGGTGCAGGTCGAAATTGAGCTTGGCGTTGCCGCCGCTCCAGCGGACCTTCCATGCGGGCTTCCAGCGCTGCCACCAGCCGCGTGCCCCGGGCGTGCGTGTGCGTACTGGCAGCGTGAGGTAGAAGCCGACAAAACTGTCCACCATCCACACCATTGCTATCACGCCCATCAGCCAGATGCCCCAGCGGTCTATGCCCCACATCTCCGGGACGTGCAGCGAGTAATGCAGGCGGTAGAGGAATGAGACCAGCGTCTCCTTGCTGATCGGCCAGACCGCGCCCCACTCACGCTTGCCCAATTCCGCGCCGCTGACCGGATCGACAAAGACCTGGTTGAAGCCGGTGGCATCCAACCCGAAGCCAAGCGACTTTCCCTGCTCCGCATGCAGGGGGATGTATGAAACCCTGGCTTTCGGATGGCGCTGCTCGACCTGGCGTGCAAGCGCGAGCGAAGACTGCGGCCGGCCCGGCGTATGAGCTTCCATCAAGTGCGGGTTCAGCAGGTCATCCAACTCGTGGTCCCACGAGATCACAGCGCCTGTCAGGCCGCTGATGAAGAGGAAGCCTGCCGTGAGCAGGCCAATGTAGCGGTGCAGCAGCGTCCAGCTTGCGCGCATGTCAGCCTCGCATCAGAAACGATACTTCAGGCTCGCCGATACACTGCGCGGTGCGGCGTAGGTGATGGCGCCATAGGCGGCGAACATGCCGAAATGCTGTTTGTCGAACAGGTTGCTCACGTTGACCTGCGCCGAAAGCTGCCTGGTGAAGTCGTAGCGCGCCATCAGGCTGGCCAGCGCGAAGGAACCCTGTTCAATCACGCCATTGGTCCCAGAGGGAGCAGCCGGATCCAGGGTGTAGGTACGGCTTTCCCAATTCAGGCCGCCTCCCACAGTCAGCGCTTCCAGACGGTAGGTAGTGAAGACGCGGAACAGTTTGCGTGGATAGACGCTGTTGAAATCGGCGCCTGCGGCATCCTTGGCCCTGAATTGGGAATATCCCGCGGTGGCGTTCCAGCCGGGAGCCAGTTCTCCCGAGACCTCGAACTCAAAGCCATCGCTCTTGGCGCCGCTTGCGGCGCGGTAGTACGCTTCCGGCGCAAGCGGGCTTGTTCCATCGCGGTCGACCAGGCCAGCCTCTTGGGCGAGCTTGTCCTGTTTGATCCTGAATACCGCAAACGACGCATTCACGCGGCCGTCCAGGAATTCGCCTTTGACGCCGCCTTCGTAGCTCTTGCCGACTACCGGGTCCAGGATATTTCCCGCCAGGTCCTTGCGGTTCTGCGGCTGGAAAATGTCGGTGTAGCTGGCGTAGGCAGACAGGTTGTCGCTGAGGTCGTATACCACGCCGGCATAAGGCGTCAATTCGTGGTCGTGCTTCAGCTGATAAGCCGGGCTCCAGGCTCCGGCGCCGGTCTTGTCGTAGTTGGTGAGGCGCGTACCGATAATCGCCTTCAGCGGATCGGTGATCGAGAAGCGCGCAACACCGTACAACGCTTCCTGCCGGGTCACGCTCTTTTCGTAAAATGTCGGCGCGCCCCAATTCGGCTCAGGATACGCTGCACCATTCCAGTGATTGAAATCGCCTACCGGAGGGTAGTCACTGCCGTAATCGGCGGCACGGCTGTCGGCATTGAATTCCTGCTTCGAGTGCATGTAGCCGAACGCCGCTTCATGCTTGCGCCCGGCGAGCGCAAAGGGTCCGCTGGCATGAAGGCTGAAGTCGTCCTGCCGGGTGTGCGTAATGTAGGAGCCTGCAAACGCGCCCATGCCCAGTCCCGTCGCGCGCTCAGGTACCCCTGAGAGGTAAAGCAGCGCGGAATCGGCCTTGCGGTCGCCATGACTGAAGCCGGCGCGCAGCCTCCAGCCGTTGTCGAAGCTGTGTTCAAGGTCGGCGAAGGCGTTCTCGTACGCTGTTTCCCAGCGCGTCCATCCGGCCGCCGACGTTTTCGAGACATCCCAGTTGGTCTTGCTGCCGTCGGTGTACCAGTACGGCAGGCCGCCCCACATCGGGCCTTGCGGGTCGTTTTCCTGGCGGCTGTAGCCGGCGGAAAGCACGGTGCCGGGCGCCAGGTCGGCTTCTACAGTGCCATAGAAAGTGTGGCTTTTGCTCTTCATCAGATCGACCCAGCTGTCGGAACGCTGGTATTCACCGACCACCCGGGCGCGTACGCTACCGCTGGCATTGACCGGGCTCGAAACGTCTGCCATGGCGCGGCGCTCGTTCCAGCGGCCGGTGCCAAGCTGCGCGCTGCCGGTGAGCTCCTTGCTGGCCGCACGCTTGCGCACCAGGTTGATGGCCGCCGAAGGATTGCCGGCGCCCGTCATCAGGCCTGTGGCGCCGCGCACCACTTCCACACGCTCGTAGAGGGCCAGGCTCCCCAATACTTCGCCGGAACTCCATGCCTGCTCCCAAGCCGTCGGCACGCTGTCGATCTGCAGGTTGTCAATGTCGAAGCCGCGCGCGGTAAAACCGGCGCGATGCGTCTCATACTGGTTGACCGAAACGCCGGTCACATTGTTGACCACATCGGTCACGGTCTGTAACGCCTGGTCCTCGATACGCTGCTGGGTCATCACGGATATCGATTGCGGCGTGTCGCGCGGCGAAATGCTCAGCGGCGTGGCCGTCCGGCTGCGTTCCGCGGTGTAGGTGTCCGGCCTTTGCGCGGTGACCTGGATCTGCGGCATCACTGCAGCGTCTTCCGCCAGGACAGCACCCGGAAATGCCAACCCAAGCAATACCGCCAACTTCTTCTTGTCCATCGTTACCTCAGCTAATTATTAATGATTAGCTGGCGAGGAGCTGGCTTTATTAGAAGACGCAAATGATAACCATTCGCATCTAAAAGTCAACACTTGCTTATGCAAGTTACCGGATTAGATTGAAATTGACCCAGATCATGCCGCTGGATTGCGCATAACCCTAGACTTTTTCACATCTATCCATCCCGGAGGCTGCCATGGGGTTCAAGACTGTCGTTGTGCACGTGAATAGTTCCGCCGATACCGAGCGCCGGGTACGGCTGGCATCCCAGATCGTGCGCATGTCAAAAGGCCGCCTGGTCGGTGCGGCGATGAGCGGCATTTCGCGCTTCCTGTACGCCGACCATGCCACCGCCATGGGTGTCAGCCTGGCAGCCCAATGCATCGACGAAGCGCGGGAAGCCGCCCGCGACAGCTTACGGCGTTTCGAGTTGCAATGCGCGATGCTGGACCTGCCGTCCTTCGAATCCCGCCTGCTTGACGACCAGGCCGCGGATGGCCTGGTGCTGCAGTCGCGCTACGGCGACCTCCTGATACTGGGCCAGGTCAACCCGGACGATCCGATTTCGCCAATGGAAGAAGAAACACCCGAATATGTGGCCATGAACAGCGCAAGGCCGGTATTGGTGGTGCCCTATGCCGGCCATTTCGAAGCGCCGTTCCAGCGTGTGCTGGTGGCCTGGGACGGCAGCATGGAGGCCACCCGCGCCATCACCGCTGCCATTCCGCTGATGGAGCAGGCCGGCAAAGTCACGCTGGCTGTGTTCAATGCCGGCCGCGAACCCGAGGCCCACGGCAGCGAACCGGGCGCAGACATGGCCCTCTACCTGGCGCGCCATGGCATCAAGGTCGAAGTCTCCTCGCAAGCGACGGCGATCGACGTCGGCTCTGCCCTGCTCTCCTTCGCCTCGGATCTCGATGCCGATTTGCTGGTCATGGGTTGCTACGGCCATAGCCGCTTGCGCGAAATCATGCTGGGCGGTGCTTCCCGTACGGTATTGCAAAGCATGACGCTTCCTGTGCTGATGGCGCATTAGGTCCGCATTAGGTCTATACTGGCCTGCATGCCAAATCCGTTCGCCAATGTCGCCGCCGCATGGCTGGCACATCCACTGGAGATGGCCCGGGCGTGGCAGGAGCTTGCCACAGTCGCCTGGGCGACCGGCATGCCTGCGCCGCTGGCGGAAGCTGCGGAGGGCGATGACCGGTTCAGCGACGACGCCTGGCGCGACAATCCGTTCTTTCATGGCCTGATGCAGCAATACCTCGGCTTCACGCGCACCCTGGAACGGCAGGTCTACGACACGCCGGGCGTGGACGAAAGCGAAGCCCGCAGTGCTGCCTTCTGGCTGCGCCATTGGTGCAACGCTCTAGCCCCCAGCAACTTCCCCTGGACCAATCCGGTCGTACTGCGACGCGCCTTCGACAGCGGCGGGGCCAGCCTGAAGCACGGCTTTGAAGAATGGCTGCGCGATGTGCTGGCGGGCGACCTGCGCATGGTGGATCCGGCCCAGTTCCAGCTCGGACGCGACCTGGCCGCGACGCCAGGGCGCGTTGTGATGCGCAACCAGATGATGGAGCTGATCCAGTACACGCCTGATTGCCCGCAAGTTCGGGCGATGCCGCTGGTCCTGGTGCCGCCCTGGATCAACAAGTACTACATCCTGGACCTGACCGCCCAGCAAAGCATGGTGCGGCACCTGGTGCAACAGGGTTTCGACGTGTTCGTCATGAGCTGGAAGAATCCGCGCGCCAATATGCAGGATGCCAGCTTCGAAGACCACCTGTTCGATGGGATCCTCGCTGCCGTCGACGCGGCGCGCAATATCGCCGGCGTCCCGCAAGTGCATGCGGTCGGCTATTGCATCGGCGGCACCGCCCTGTCGGCGCTGATGGCGTGGCTGAACCGCCACCATCGGGCGGCGCGCAATGTCCCGGTTGCGCATTGGACGCTGCTGGCCACGCTCACCGATTTTTCCAAGCCTGGCGACATCGCCAGCTTCATCAACGACGAAAGCGTGGCCTTGCTGGACGGCCTGATGGCGCGCCAGGGTTTTCTCGACTCGCAGCAGATCGGCTGGAGCTTCCGCATGCTGCGCCCGAATACGCAGATCTGGCGCTATGTGGTGCACAAGTACCTGCTCGGCGAGCCTGCACCAGCGCTGGCGCCCCTGGCCTGGAACTCGGACGGCACGCGCCAGCCGCGCGCCACGCACAGTTTCTGCCTGCGCGAGCTATACCAGGCCAACAAGCTGGCCCACGCGGATGCGCTTGAAATCCGCGGCCAGAAGCTTGACCTTGGCCGCATCCGCCAAACCCTGTATGCCGTGGGTGCGGTGGCGGACCACATCACCCCCTGGCGCAGCACCTACCGCAGCGCGGCGCTGGTGGGCGCTCCGGTACATTTTGTGCTGACCGCCTCCGGCCATATCCTGGGCATCATCAATCCGCCGGGCGGCAGCGCCAAACAGCAATACTGGTCGGCTCCCCTGATTGCGGGCCGCGACGCCAAGGACTGGCTGGCGGTGCAAACGCCAACTCCAGGCTCCTGGTGGCAGGACTGGACCGCCTGGCTGCACGGGCGCTGCGGCGAGTGGCGCACGCCGGCGCCGGCGGCCCATGCCGATTATCCCTGGCTAGGCGATGCCCCCGGAAACTACGTGCGCGAGCGCTAGCCCTGGCCTTATAATTTCGGCCATGAATAATGAGCAAAAACAATTCCGCCGCCGGCTTGCCGTGATTGGCGCGATCGCATTTTCCGGCTTTGCCGTCCTGGCTGGCCGCGTAATCTGGCTGCAGGCCTTCCAATGACCGGTCATTCTTCTTTGTGGCGCCGCCTGCGGCCGGTGCTGGCTGTTGACGCGCCGTTGGCTGCCATCCTTGGCTTGCTGCTGGCGGCTGGCCTGTTGACACTGTATTCCGCCTCGGCCGACTTCCCGGGGCGCTTCGAACTGCAGTTGCGTAACGTGGCGATGGCGCTGGGCCTGATGTGGGCGGTCGCGAACATCCCGCCGCCCATGCTGATGCGCCATGCAGTCACGCTGTATTCGCTTGGCGTCGCCTTGCTGTTAGCGGTGTTCCTGTTCGGCGTTACGAAAAAAGGCTCGACGCGATGGCTCAATCTCGGTCACGATTTCCAGCCGTCCGAGATGATGAAGATCGCGATGCCAATGATGCTGGCCTGGTACTTCCACCGCTTCGATGGCGCCAAGGGCTGGCAAATATTCGTCGCGGCCGCGGTGCTGCTGGCCATTCCGGTGGGACTGATCGCCAAGCAGCCCGATTTCGGCACGGCGATGCTGGTGCTGGCGGCGGGTTTCTATGTGATCGTGCTGGCCGGGCTATCGTGGAAGGCGCTTGCCGCCCTGGCTGTCTGCGGCCTGGCTGCGGTGCCAGTGGTGTGGCAGCTGCTGCACGACTTCCAGCGTCAAAGGGTGCTGACTTTCCTCAACCCGGACTCGGATCCGGCCGGCAAGGGTTTCCAGATCACCCAGGCGAAAATCGCGATCGGTTCCGGCGGGATGGCTGGCCGCGGCTGGATGGATGGCACCCAGGGCCACCTCGGCTTCATTCCGGAACGCTCCACCGACTTCATCTTCTCGGTCTTCGCCGAAGAATTCGGGCTGTTCGGCGGGATTGCGCTGCTGGTGATGTACGCCTTGCTGATCTGGCGCGGCCTGCAGATTTCCTCCAGCGCGGTGACGCCATTTTCGCGTTTGCTGGGCGGCGCCATCACCATGATCTTCTTCACCTATGCCTTCATCAATATCGGCATGGTGAGCGGCGTGGTACCGGTGGTTGGCGTGCCGCTGCCTTTTTTCAGCTATGGCGGCACTGCCCTGGTGACACTGGGAATCGGCTGCGGCATCCTGATGGCCATCCGTCGTCAAAGCCAGGTCTGAGCCTGTTACAAATGTCCGGGATTGGACATATTTCCCGGCTCCTGTTCAGGGCATAACGGAACCGTTGTTGAAATAGCGACAGCGCACCGATTTCGATTGAATTGCCGCAGTCTCCCCGTCAAGATTGGCTCACCCCAACCACAACCGGACGGAGAGACGAATGAACTTGAAACACCTTGGCGCTTTCGCACTCGCAGCTTCCTTCAGCCTGGGCGCCTATGCGGCCGACGGCCTCACAGCCAGCATCAGCATGGACAAGCGCGCGCTGGGCCCGCGCGACGACGTGGTCGTGCAGGTCACGCTGACCAATACTTCATCGGTGCCGCAATACGTCCTGAAATGGCATACCCCGTTCGGCGACATTGAAGAATCCCTGTTCGACGTGACCCGTGACGGCGCCAGGGTGCCGTACGAAGGCATGCACGTCAAGCGCCCGGCGCCCACGGCAGCCGATTACTACGTCATCCAGCCGGGCAAATCGCACAAGGTCACGGTGGAACTGTCGCAGATGTATAACATGAGCATCTCGGGCGACTACACCATCCGTTACAGCACCAAGTCGCCCAAGCTGTTCAGCAACGTCGACCCGGCCGGCAAGGCAGTTGACAAGAAGCAGCCGGACACCCTGCAATCGGCCGAGCTCAGCGTGTCGATCGAAGGCACCCTGCCGCGCGGCAGCATCGCCAAGGCGCCGGAACAGCCCCTGCCAAGCGCAGCCGGCTTGTCCTTCAGCAAGTGCACCACTTCGCAGCAGGCCGACATTACAACTGCCGTGTCGACCGCGCAAGGCATGGCCAACGACGGCGACGCCTACCTGGGCGCCAACAAGACAGGCACCCGCTACACGAAATGGTTCGGCAGCTACAATTCCGGCCGCTACTCCACCGTGAAATCGCACTTCGCCGCGCTGAAGGATGCCTTCGCCACCAAGCCGATCACCGTCGACTGCGGCTGCAAGAAGACGTACTACGCCTATGTGTATCCAACCCAGCCTTACAAGATTTATGTCTGCAAGGCATTCTGGAGCGCGCCAATGTCCGGCACCGACTCCAAGGGCGGTACCCTGGTGCATGAGATGAGCCACTTCAATGTGGTGGCTGGTACCGATGACTGGGTCTACGGCCAGTCCGGCGCCGCCAGCCTGGCGATCAGCGATCCAAACAAGGCCATCGACAACGCCGACTCGCACGAATATTTCGGCGAGAACACCCCGGCCCTGCCATAAGGCCTGCCCTGCCGCCGCTCACCTGCCGGTATGCTCGAAGCGTACCGGTCCAACGGTGAGCGGTATTTCCTTTCCGTCCATGAGGTAGTGCCCGGCGTAGCTGATGGTGTACGCATGACGTCCTTGCCTGAAGCCGTACGCGGGGGCCAGGTCGATGGCGTTGCTGAGGTGCGCCCCGGGTTTCATGGCCCGGTAGTCGGCTTCCGTCAACGGGCCGCGCTTGACCATGATGCCCTGGTAGTCGAGCAGTTGCCCGGTCTCGGCGTCGCGCACCTCGAACAGCTTGCCGAACATCTCTTCTTCGGTGGCCAGCGCGTGCAGGACCTTCAGCTGCCGCGCCGATTGGTTGGCCAAGTCGATGTGCAAGACGGGGTGGCCGCCCGCCTCTTTGACGGTGAATGTCACTTCCAGCATTTTCGGTTCCCCTGACAGCGCGCCGACTGCTAGCAAGGCTGCAATATTGATTTTCACTCCAGACCTCGTTACACGTGAAACTTCTCTTAGCGCGACTGTTCCAATGCTTCCCCAACCACCTCCAGGAAGTCATTGATGTTCAAGGGCTTGGTCAGGTACCGGAAAAAGCCGGCCTCCAGAGCAGCCTGTACATCAAGCGGCATCGCATTGGCGGAGAGCGCAATGATCGGGATCTCGCGCGTTGCGGCATCCTGGCGCAAACGGCGCTGTGCCTCGCGGCCGCTGATGCCGGGCAGGTTCATGTCCATCAAGATCGCATCCGGCAGGTATTCGCGCGCCATGGCCACACCGGAATTGCCGTCGGTGGCCGACAACAACTCAACGTCGAGATGCAGCTTGACGATCTCTTCCACAAGCTTCAGGTTGGCAGGGTTATCTTCGACATAGAGCAGCCGGGGCTTGCTGTGGTGGCCGCGCACCGCTGCCGGCGCCGGCATGCCTTCCTGGTCCTCGCCGCGGGGCAACTGCTGGGGCGCCGTGGCTTCCATCTCGACCGTGAAGGTGCTGCCCTGGCCCACCGAGCTCGTCACGCCAATGGTCGCGTTCATCAACTCGGCCAGCCGTTTGCTCAGCACCAGGCCGATGCCGCTGCCTTCTTCGGAGCCGCCTTCCTGGCCCAGCCGGTTAAAGGGCTGGAACAGGCCCGCCATCTGTTCGCCGCTGAGCCCTGGCCCGTCGTCGCGCACTGCCAGCCAGGCCCGCCCGGGATCGGCCGCCCCGCAGGCTACCCAGACATGGCCGCCCTTGCTGTTGTACTTGATTGCATTGCTCAACAGGTTCAGCACAATCTGGCGCAGCCGGATGCGGTCGGCCTTGACATGCATGCCGCGTGGTTCGGACAGGTAAACCGCGACCTGCCGCGCATCGGCCATGGCCTCGACCATCTTGCTCGCTTCATGCAGCAGGTCGTCCAGCGCCACCGGTTCGAGAGAAAGCGTGACGGCGCCGACCTCGATCTTCGCCAGGTCCAGCGTTTCATTGATCAGGTGCAGCAGGTGCTGCCCGGCCTGTACGATATTGCCGGCGAAGGCGTAACGCTGTTGTTGCGACAGCGGGAGCTTTTCGTTATGCAGCAACTGGCCGAAGCCGAGAATGGCATTCAGCGGCGTGCGCAGCTCATGCGACATGCTGGCCAGGAAGCGATCCTTGGCTTTGCTGGCTTGCTCCAGTTCGAGCTTTTGTTCGATCAGCTTGCGCTCGATCTGGCGGCGTCCGCTGATGTCGCGGATGGCGCTCGATACCAGCAGTTCGTCCTCGGTCTTCAAGGGACTGAGGCTGATCTCCACCGGGAATTCCGAACCGTCGCGGCGCATTGCATACAGTTCGGTGCCCGCCCCCATGGCGCGCGGCTGGGCTTTGGCGAAGAAGCTGCTGCGCGCCGCCGGATGCCGTCCAGCAAAGCGGGCCGGGATCAGGATTTCAATCGGCTTGCCCAGCAGCTCTTGGCGCTGGTAGCCAAACAGCTGCTCGGTCTGGGAGTTCACCAGCACGATCTCGCCGCGCGCGTTGACGATGACCATCGGATCCGGCGCCGATTCCAGCAGGCCGCGGAACTTCTGCTCGGCTTTCTTGCGGTCGCCGATATCGCGGATCGCGCTCATGACGATCGCGCCCTCTTCCATCTGGATCATGCTGAGGCTGATCTCGACCGGGAATTCCAGCCCGTCCTTGCGCAAGCCATACAGTTCCAGCCCCGCCCCCATGGTGCGCGTGCGCGGCTGCACGAAATACTGGGCGCGATGCGAGACATGGCCGCCGCGGAAGCGATTGGGCAGCAATACTTCAACCGGTTTCCCCAGCAATTCGCGCGGTTCGAAGCCGAACAGCCGCTCGGCCTGGCTGTTGACCAGCACGATGCGGCCGGTGGAATTGGCCATCACGATGGCATCGGGCATCGACTCGAGCAGGCCGCGGTAGCGCGATTCGACCTGGCGCGCATCGCGCAATGCCTTGGCGTCGGTGATGTCGTTCTGGCTGTGAATGATGTACTCGATTTCGCCCTGGGCCGAGTAGACCGGCTTGCAGGCGGCTCCGATATACACTGCCTGGCCATCCTTGCGGCGCCGCAGGTATTCGAAATCGGCCCCGAACTCGCGCCGCACCGGATGGCCCGGCATGCCGATCAGTTCCTCCAGCCTGTGGCCGTGCGCTTCTTCGCCGCTATAACCATAGATTTCCGTTGCGCCCCGGGTCCAGAAGATCACGGTGTCGTGGCCGTCCGTGGCAATGATTCCGCCGGGAGCTTCTTCGAGGATGAACTTGCCCAGGTCAGTTTGCATGATTGGTCTTTTCGCGGACTCGGCGATGCCAATTGTAAGCGAATTCGGGCGAAAAAAAACCGCCTGCCCTTGCGGCCAGGCGGTCGATAGCGCGGGGGTGCGCTGTGTATTACCAGGAGGCTTTCAAGGTGTAGGTGCCGCTGGTCGAACCAGTGCCACCCGAGTAGTAGTACACCTTGGCATACCACGTTACAGCAGTCGAGCCCGTATTGGCGCGCGTTACAACATCCGCCTGGCCCGTGCCTTTCACGCTCGATGCCAGCTCGGTACCAGCGCTGTTGTACAGCTTCAGGTCGTAGTCCGACGAGGCGTTCGGCGTCATGGTGGCGGTCAGCGTCTTGCCTGCTGGAACCGTAATGGCGAAGTAGTCCACATCGCTGCTGGTGCCGATATTGGCGCTGGCGGTGGTGCAGGACTGGCTGATGCCATTCGCAGTGGCGATGGTGTTATTGCTCTCCGTTTCCGACATGTTCACCGGTGTGCAGGAGGCGCCGCTCAGGATGTTCTGCGCCTCGAACTTGGCCTGGAAGGTGTTGGCGTAGCTCAGGTCCGACGGGAACAGTGTCTTGGCAGCGTTCACGATGGCCGTTGCCATCGCTGGCATCTTGATGTTCGAGCCGAGGCCGAAGTGGGCTTCGAGGATGATCTTGTCGATGTTCGCGCGCGGCTTGCCGGCGGCGATCAGCGACACCATCGACGAGTACAGCGGCGCCGACCACAGTTCGTCGGACTGGAAGGTCACCCCGTTCTCGGTCACCGAGCTGTGTGCGCTATAGGTCTTGCTGCTGTTGTACTTAGCGTCGGTGCGGTTCAGCATGCGGCCGGCCCAGCAGGAGCCGTGGCCATCCCAGCTGAAGGCCCACTCAGGGTGGTAGACCTGGCCGTTCGGCGTGCTGTAAGAATACGACGCAGCCCAGTAGTCGCCGAAGCCTTCGCCCATGGCGCCAGTGTCGCCGCCCGACCAGCTCGAGTTGATGCTGGCCTGGATGCCGTGGCCGTACTCGTGCAGGATGACGTCGGCATCTTCACTGTCGTTGACGCAGCCATGGCCAAAGGCCAGGTAGCCGGTTGCACCGCTGCCGCTGAAGTGCGAGTTGTCGTCGCCGTTGACGCCGTCGGTATCGATGTCCATCGAACGGTTGAGGATGGACTTGGTGCCGGTGAAGCCCAGCGACTGCATGTAGCGCTGGCTCTGGTCAATGTGGAAGTAGACGTTGGTGTCATCGAAAGCATTGTTGCCGCGCTTTGCGGTCCAGACACCGTTGGTGGTGGTGCTTGGTGCCGTGTTTGGCGACTCGATGTTCTTGATGTTGACGTACGGTCCGGTCAGCGAATATACCCCGCCGGTCACGGTCAGGTCGCGCAAGGTTTTAGTCGAATACGCTGCATCGAAGGCAGACGCGGCCGAGGTATCGGTCAGCGCATCGGTGTTCAGGGTGGTGCGTGGGTCAGGATCGAACGCATAGCCGCTGCCGTTGATGCCGGACGCCGCCATCACCGTGGCGGTGCTGCCGGCCTTGAGGGTGTTCACGCTGGTGCTGGCCTTGGCTGCCTCGGTAGCGGCATGGCGGTCCAGCATCTGGCCCGGCGCTGCGGCGCGCGCGGCCAGGCTGCGCTCACCGCCTTTGTTGGTGCGTGGCAACGAGGTGGAGTAGGAATCGATCAGGCTGCCGTCATGTGCATTCAGGTACTGGACGAAACCGCCGGTAGGCATCTCCGCTTCAATGTCGACCTTGCGCGCCAGTTGCACGCCATCCTTGGTAGGCACCCACACCAGGGTGGACGATGGCACGTTCACCAGGTTGTGCTGTACCTTCATGTTTTTCCAGCCTTTGTCCAACGCTTCGTCGTCGCTGATCTGGGCTTTGTTGTACAGTTGATTGACGGCGTCGGCCTCAACCTTGGCAGAAATGTGGCGGGTTTCGTTGAAGATCTTTTGCAGGTCGCCGTTCTTGCCGATCGACACGACGATCTGGGCGCGGTCGACTGGCAGGCCGCGCAGCATTTGCTGGTAGTAGTAATGCTTGCCGGTCAGCGATTCCTTGACTGAAACCAGCACCAGGTTGTTCAGGTTCGCCGGCAGGCCGAAGCGTGCCGCGTGAACCCTCAGCACGCCCTCTGCGGAGGCAGCCTTGGTATTGGTGAAGACGGTCAGGTTGTCGATGGTTTTTTCACCGGCTTGGGCCAGGCCGGCGCATGCCAGCATGACCATGGAAGCGATCGTGGTACGGGTTGTGTAGCGCATGTTGTAATTCTCTCCTGAAGCAGTTATAGATCTAGTTTTTGGATGGAACAACGAGCCCCGCCGGGCTTGGCACTCAACAGCGTGAGGGCCGAGTATAACTACGAAAAGTTCGCCGATTTAGTTGAAATTTTGCTCAAGAACGCAAAAGAATTCAGTCAAGACCGCGCGCGCAACGTTAGAAGGAGTCATCAGTGAAATTGAACATTCTGTTAATTTTTACAGGCCTTTGCCTGATGGACACGGCAGCGGCGATCCCCGATATGGAGCCCGACGTTACGGCCCAGGTAGCCGAGGTGCTGGAAGCCGTTGCCGACGGCAAGGCCGCTGCGGAACGCTTCACCGAACGGGGGAGCAGCTATCTCGCCGCGCCCGGCCTGCCTGGCCTGATGAAAGGGTGTAGCCGGCCCCTCGTGCTGGAGCTGCTTTCGCGAAACGTAAACGGGGAGGACCGGCTTTACGTGTACCGTGCGAAATGCCAGCCGCAAGCCCTGCGCATCGCCATCGACTTCAACAAGGCGGCCCGCATCAACCGGCTTGAACTGGCTCCTGAGCATTAGTTTCACGCGGCACTGGACTTGGCGTTGCGTGTGTGGTCAGATATGCATGAATCAGCCAGGAGAAGAGCATGGACGTCATTACGACAGCAGTGACGGCAGGTGCCGGCGAGGGCGGCATCAGTGCTGCCTATCAGATGCTGAAGTCCCGCCTGGCGGCCCAGTCTCCTTCGGTCGCCGATGCCATTGCCGACGTTGAGGAAGACCCCGGTTCGCGATCGCGCCAGTTTGCACTGAGCGATGCGCTGGCCGCGGCCGGCCTGGCTGGTGACCGCTACCTGCGTGCCGCAGCGCGCAACCTCATCGATGAAGTCGAGCGCCGGCGCAGCGGCCGAACCTCGCCTAAAGCCAGCCTGGACGGAGCGCCCGACCATGCGGTGATGAAAGTGTTCTTTTCCACCGATCGCGAGCTGAGCGGTGACCGGCACCCTGCCCGCTTGTTCGGCAGCACGCGTGGCCAGTTGCGTTATGGAAGCTGCGAAGTCAGCATTCCTCGCGACCATCGCATGGGCGAGATGGAATCGCCTTCGCTATTACGGCTGGAGTTTCGCCAGGACCCTGAGCAGCATGTGGTGTTGCTTTCTGCCGACTTGAGTGAGCGCGACAGCTACTTCGAAGATTTGCGCAGGTCGATCGCCGCCAGTGGCACGCGCAGCGCCCTGCTTTTCATTCACGGTTACCGTACCACGTTCGAGGATGCCGCCCGTCGCACTGGCCAGCTGGCATACGACCTGGGCTTCCAAGGGGCGCCGATTTTTTACAGCTGGCCCTCGCAAGGCAAGCTTTCAGGATATATATTGGATGAAGCCAATGTGGAGTGGACCCAGGCCGACCTTGCTGCCTTTCTGGCCGACGTGCTGCAGCAATCCGATGCCGAGCATGTCTACCTGCTCGCGCACAGCATGGGCAGCCGGGCCCTGGCCCAGGCGACAGCCAGCGTCGTCGCCGCGCGACCGGAACTTGCGAGCCGTATCAGGGAAGTAATTTTGGCGGCACCGGATATCGATGCCGATGTTTTCCGTCAGCAAGTTTTGCCAGCGCTGGCTGCCGTCCCGAACCCATTGACTCTGTATGCGTCGTCGGAAGACAGCGCCTTGCGGGTTTCCAAATCCGTCCATGGCTATGCCCGTGCCGGTGAAAGCGGCCCCGGCCTGGTGGTGGCGCAAGGTGTCGAAACAATTGACGCCAGCAAGGTGGCGACAAGTTTCATCGGTCACACGTATTTTGCCGAGCAGCGCTCGGCTTTGAGCGATATGTATTACCTGATGAAGCAACATACCAGGGCTGCCGAGCGCTTTGGCCTGCAGGCAGTCGAAAGTGCGATGGGACGCCATTGGACGTTCCGCGTATAACGGAGACTTTGTTTATGAGTTACGCAAGTGCGCCGGATGAAGCAGTCTTTTGTGTCGACAAACTACTGCAATACATGGGGCAGGACGAAAAAGCCCTGGATACCGTGGTCAAGATCGTCCGCGATGGCATTGGTCCAGGCGTCGAACCGCTGAATCTGGCTGGCGACGCAATTCGGGACAACAAATTCATGGAAGCGCGCCGCATCCTGCACAATTTGCGCGGATCGATTGGCAACCTGGGGGCGAAACGCTTTGTTGCTGCCTCGCTCGCACTGGAACTGGCCCTGCAAGAAGGCCGTATTGTTGAAATACCACTGCTTTTCACTGCCCTGGAAGGTGAATTGAAGCTGGTGCACGACCATGCCGGCGCCTGGCTCGACCAGCACGCCGGACGCGCGGCCGCCCGCTAGCAATTCGTTACATCTGTTACCCCAGCCATTTTTGTGCGGCGCAATACCCGCATGTTATGATTCGAAATACTTATAGGTTTGGCAGTATTGCGAGCCGTGCGCCAGTATCGCCTCGCATTTCATAAAATCGTGAAAGTTGCCCGCAACTTGACGTACGGCAATTAATTGATATAATGCCATCCATTCTGGGATAATAAGAAATATGGAAATGTTTAACAAGGCGGGAGTGATTGTGACATCCACCCTTGTGATGGTCGGCATGTTGATTGCTTGCCAAGCCAAGGAAGACGTCGAGCCGCCAGCACCTGTCGTCGAAGCCGTAGCAAAGAAACTGGCCGTGCATGGCGGGGCAGCGGCAGAACGCCGCCTGCGCGAATGGGCCGAGCAAGGCTCCCCTGTTGCAGCTCGCGAGCTGGGCCTCCTGTACAGCCAGGATGTTGCAAAGCACAAAGAAGCGATGCGTCTGCTGGAGAAGGCCGCCCTCGCCGGCGACTCCGTTTCCGTCGACTACCTGTCTACCCGTTTCCGTTCGAGCGCCACTGTCGCAAATGCCGACGGTTCGCGCAGCTGGCCGCTGTATGTACAGCTGTCCAACCAGCACCGTACCAAGTAAGCCCCCGACGGATCGCGTGCTTTCTTGAGCGCGATCAACAAGCAGATCTGAGAGCTCCCTACGCTGGTAACTCCACCAGCCTGGGAGTTTTCCATGTCACGCGTGATTACCATTGCCGCAGGATTGACTCTGACCGCCCTGCTCGCTTGCCAGAGAATGAAGCCGGTCGCCGATGTACTTGCCGATGCGCGCAAGGCGCACGACAGCGGCGAAGACCGGGCTGCCGTCATCCATCTGAAGAACCTGCTGCAGCAGGAGCCGGGCCATGGCGCGGCAAGACGCATGCTGGGGGAGTTGCACCTGGCAATGGGCGATGCCGTTTCGGCCGAAAAGGAACTGCGACGCGCCCTGGCCCTTGGCCAGCCCCGGCAGGAACTGTTGCCGCTGCTGGTCCGTGCCATGCTGGCCCAGACGTCCTGGCAGGGCGTGCTCGACGAATTGCAGGCTGAGCCGCTGACCCCGGCCGTCCTGGCCTGGCGCGGCCACGCCTTGCTTGGGCTAGGCAAGGCAGAAGATGCCGGCCAGCTTTACACCCGTGCACTCCATCGAGACGACAAGCTGGTCGAGGCGCACCTGGGCCAGGCCCGGCTTGCCTTGCTGCGCAACGACACCGATGCGGCAGGCGAGTCGGTGCAGCACGCCCTTGCGGCCGACCCGCACAATAGCGAAACCTTGCGCTTCCAGGGGGACCTGCTGCGCATGCGAGGCGACCTGGACGGCGCCCTCGCGGCATACCGCGCCATCCTTGAACGCGATAAAAGCAATGTGCAAGCCTTTGCTGATATTGCATCGGTCCATCTTGTGCAGGGAAAGCCGGCGCTGGCTCGGGAGGGGCTCGAAGCGGCAAGGAAGATCCAGCCGGCCAGCCTGGTGATCCTCTACGCCCAGGGCTTGCTTGACCTGGCCGAAGGCAAACACAAGGCCGCCCTGGAGCGCGCGCAGATGGTCTTGCGTGCAGCGTCGGATCATTTGCCGAGCATGCTGTTGGCTGCCACTGTCGAACTGGAAAACGGCGCCTTCTCCCAAGCGCGGGCCCATATCTTGCGCTATCGCCAGTCACAGCCCAGGGAAATGTTCGCGCTGCGGCTGCAGGCTCAATGTGATCTGCAAGAAGGAAAGCCCCGGGACGCCCTGGCGCTACTTGAGCCGGCAATCGCCGAGCATCCGCAAGAGATCGACTTGCTGGCGCTTGGTGGCGAGGCCGCCATGCGTGCCGGACAACACGAGCTGGCCGCACGCTGGTTTGGCCGTGCCAGCAGCCTGGCGCCGGAGTCGAGCAGCCTCTTGGCCGCCAGTGGCCTGAGCCTGCTCAGCCAAGGCCAGGACGCACGGGCCGTCGACGCCCTTGAACAGGCAACACGCAAGGAAGGGGCGTCGGCTTCGCGCGCCGCTTCCCTGTTGGTCATGAGCTACCTGCGCAACCGCAACTTCAGCAAAGCCATGCAGCAAGTCCAGCAAATGGAAGCGCTGGGCGACAATCCGTCGGTGCAAAACCTCAAGGGCGGCGTGCTGCTTGCCAGCGGCGACCTGGTTGGCGCGCGCAAGGCCTTTTCGCGTTCACTGGAACTCGACCCTGCCCATATGCCTGCGCTGGACAACCTGGCGGAGCTCGATTTGCTGGAAAAGAAGGTACCGCTGGCGCGACAGCGCTACACCGCCGCGCTGGAGCGCCAGCGCAATAGCCTGCCATTGATGATGGCGCTCGCCAAACTCGAGTCAAGGCAAGGCAACGCCGCAGCAGCGATCAGCTGGCTGGAGCGGGCCATTGCGTCCTCCCCCGATGCGGCTGCCCCCGTGCAGGCGCTGACAGCACTTTACTTGCGCAACGGCCAGGCAGCCAAGGCACTCCAGCAAGCCCAGCGCCTGCAAGCAGTTCGCCCAAACGAACCGGCCAGCCTTGATTTGCTGGCGCAGGCAGCGGCGGCCAACGGCCAGCACAAGCTGGCGCTCGAAATCCTGCAGAAGCTGGCGCTTCTCCGCCCCGTCGAGCCCGAAGTGCAACTGCGTATTGTACGCAGCGCGCTCGCCCTCGGCCAGAAAGGACCCGCTTTGCTGGCTGCACGCAAGGCCGTCGCGCTCGACGCGAGCCGGGAAGATGCCCTGCTGCTGGTGAGCGCGCTGCTGCTCGATACCCGCGCATTCGACGAGGCCCGCAAACTGGCCCGCTCGGTGCAGCAACGTCAGCCTGATTCCGGCATGGGCTTCAAGCTCGAAGGCGATGCCTGGCTTGAAGAAGGCAGGGCAGCTGACGCCGTGGCCTCGTATGAGCGTGCTTTCCGACTGCAGAGCAGCGGGCCGCTATTGATCGCCCTGCACCGCGCCTTGCTGGCAGCCGGGAAGGCTGAGGCGGCGAGCCAAAGCATGCGCGACTGGCTTGGGCAACATCCCTCCGACCAGGCAACCAGGCTCTACTATGCGAGTCATTTGCTGCAGCAGGCCCAGTTTGGCGCCGCCCAGCGCGAGTACGAAATCATCCTGCAACGCGACCCGGACAATGTACTTGCCTTGAACGACCTGGCCTGGACGCTGCTTCATACCAAAGGCGGGGACGCGGTGCGGACCGCCGAACGGGCCTACCAGCTTGCCCCGCAAAATCCGGCAGTAGCCGATACCCTGGCCTGGAGCCTGGCCGAAAGCGGCAAGCCGGCGCGCGCCTTGCCTTTGCTGAAGAAAGCACTGGAAACTGCGCCGACAGCCAGCGATATCCGGCTGCATTACGCCCACGCGCTGTTCCGCAGTGGCGACAAGCGGGCCGCGCGCAGCCAATGCGAACAATTATTGGCAGTCCAGGGTTTTGCGCACAGGGCAGAGGTCGAGGGCTTGCTGGCGAAGATGTAAGGTGTCGGCCTAATTTACGCCTGAGCGCGCCGCCCCTTGGCGCCGGCGCTGGCGCGTTCCTTGCAACGTGGGGCTTATCCATCACTGGGAGCACACCATGTTCAAGAGCGTACTTTGCAAGGGCACAGCCTGGCTTTCGGCCATGGCGATCGCCGGAACCGCCGCCGCAACCCCGCTCGCCCCGTTTGTGCTGCACACGCCGGGCGCGGTCGAAATCAAGTTCAGCGGCTACCTGGCCCGCAGCGGCGACACCGGCGCTTCGCCCGGCATCCACGAAGCCAGCTTCGGTGCAGGCTATATGACCAGCATCCATGAACTCGGCAACCCCGCCAATCAGCTCTGGCGCAGCGGACAGGACAACCAGAGTATTTCCTTCTTGATGTATGGTGCCGGCGATGCCGCAGTGCTCCCGGTGGCTGGGTCGTCGGCACACCAGGTCTTCGGCACCGGTTGCACCCATCTTGCCTTCGGTTGCGACGGCAAGATCCACCTCGACTTCTACCTCGATAAACTGAGCGGCGGAACCAACCCAGGCTTTGGCATTGGCGGCATCAAGGCCTCGCAACGCCAGGGTTTCAGGCAACTTGGCGGCATTACCGATGGCGAGCTGTTGATGCGCTGGGAGTTCGTACCGGGACTATCGCCCACTACGCCAGGCGGAACGCCGGTCACCCTGGTGCAACAGCTAAGCGGCCTCACCTCGCCTTCGTCCGGCTTTGGCAGCTTCCTGGCGCGTTGCACGGGCGGTCCGGCATGCGGCTATTTCACCAGCGGTATGCAGCAAGGGGGAGCTGACTTCTATGGCACCAATACCATGACCAGCATCCTGGCCCTGACGGCCATTGGCCAGAATGGCTGGTCAGCCCGCCTGTCCGATCCGGTGATCGCCCAGGTGGCGCTGGGCCAACCCTCCACCCTTGCCTTGCTGCCGATTGGCGCTGCCTTGCTGTTCCTGCTACGCATGCGCCGTCAGCGCGGCTGGTAACGGCCCGGGGCGATGATGTGCTGCGGATCAAGCGCCGACTTGATGCGGGCCACGGTGTCCCAATACGTATCGTGGCCGCTGTCCAGGGCCCCCACCGATTGCGGACCCACGCGATAGGGAATGTATCCAGCGCCCATCAGCCGTGCAAACGAGGCATCGTAGCATTGCCGGGCGCGCGCCGCCTCCGCCGCATCTTCCTGGTCAAAGCAGATGGTCAGCACGCCGCCCAGTGCACGCTCGTTGATCATGCTGAAGGTTTCGAACAGATCGAAGCCATGGCTAGCAAACAGCGGCTCGACCAGCGAGTGCACGTGCAACAAGTCGGTGCCGCGCATCGGCAGCACGGGTGCCAGCCACATCATTCCGCAACCGTCGCGCGCCGGATTGGCGCCCAGTGGGAATCCCTGAGGCAGGCCACCTCGGCGACGCCAGTAGGCGCCTGCCAGGAAGCGGCCATCCGGAATGCCGCGGTTCATGTTCAAGAGGGAGCGGCCAAGGTCGACCTGCGCCGACAACCGCGATCCGAGCCTGCCTTTTCCCATCAGGCGGGCCGCGATGCTTCCGAGTGCCAGCGTGCGGTCATCGATAAAGCGCAAGGTGGCCAGCCTGCCAATGGCCGCCTGCAGGGCACGGCGCGCATCGGCCACCTGGGCCGGCCGGCCGTAAAGCGCAGCTGACACAGTCCAGGCGCCGATCCCGGCCTGCCGGCACAGGCCGGCGCGCAATGGAAGCGGCAGCGGCGGCCCTTGCGGCGCCAGCGACGCTGGGAACACCATTCCTCCCGACAGCACGCGCAAATCGTTCCCGATATGGACCACGCTGGGCAATGTGCCGTCCAGGCGCAGTGGGCGCAGCGCATCCACAACTGCGGCGATGCCCTCGAAGCCGGGGACGCTCGCAACCAGGTGGCTTACCACTTCCGTTTGCGGCATCAGCCAGAAGCCGAGGCTGGTAATAATGCCGAAGTTCGATTGCGTGAACAAACCGTCCAGCCATGGCCCGACACCATACGGGTAAAGGTGGGCGGCACTGGCGTGGGCAAAATGGGCGAAACCAGTCTCGAGCGTGTCGCCGCTGGCCAGCACGATGCGCATGCCGGCTACATGCAGCATGCGGTTGCCATAGGGCGTATGGCCGAAGCCGCGCTCCAGGATGTTGCCGACGAGGCTGGTATCCGGCCCGGCGCCGGTACAATCCATCCACAGGGGAAGTTGCAGCTCCGCCAGTTGACCGGCGAGCTGGGCCTGCGTGACGCCGGGCTCGATCACGGCATAGGCAAGGTCCGGATCGATCTCAAGAATGCGGTTCATCCCGCCCAGGTCCACGATGACCTGGCCTTCGCTGCTTGGGTTGGCGTCGCCGTATCCCCAGTTGCGGCCGGTACTCAGCGGATACAGCGGGACGCCAAATTCGCCGGCACTGCGCACCACGGCCACCACCTCACCGTGCGATAGCGGACGCAACACTGCAAGGGGCGCGACGGGCTGGCCCGAGGTGCTGGCAGTGTACGGCGCAAATTCGCTGGGCGAGGCAAGCACCCGGGCTGGACCAAGCAGCAGGCGCCAGGCCTGCAGTGCGGGTTGGAGGTTCGCCATCTCAGTCCCTCCCCTCGCGCAAGCGGACCGTAATACCGGCCTCATCTTGCGGCGAGAAAAAGAAGGGGTAGAAGGAACGTTCGTTAGGCACCGATTCCATGCGCCCGCCATAGAGCCGTATCTGCTCCGCCATGTGCGCCAGGTCCAGCCGCAGCAGCACCGCCGGCGCGCCGACCCGGCTGCAGTGCCGCTCCGGCGCCGCATCGCGGAAACCCAGCATGCGCTTGTAGAACCTGACATGGCGCGGGTTGACTTCGATCACATAATCCGTGCAACCGTGCAGGTTGTGCGCGTACACATAGGAGATGTGGATCAGCGCTGCAAACACGCGCATATTGACATTGCGGTCGATGGCCAGCCGCGCCGGTTCGCACAGGCGTCGTCCCTGCTCCCGCAGTGCGGACAGGATGTCGCCAAAGTTTTCATCGGCCGGCAGGCCAATGTCGGGGTCGTCAAGGCACAGCGACATGGTGCCAACCGTATCACCCTGGCTATCGGCCGCCAGGGTGATACGGTTGGGTTGGTGGGGGGCGTTGGGATCCACTTCATAGCCGCGCCAGCCATACATCTTTTGCAGCAGCACACTGGCCGCTTCGCGTTTGCCGGCCGAATTGGCCAGCCGGATATGGAAAAGCTGCTGGTCGATCGCGTGCAACGGCTGCTCGCCGCCAGCGTTCTCGTCAATCAACAGGGAAACAATGGTGTCGTCGTCCACGGTGCGTCCTCCTATCAGTATAGGGCTTGGATGCTCGGGCTGGCCCAAGGTTCCGCACGCGTCGGATTTCTTTTCACGGGCCGCGGCCAACGGGGCGCCACGGCATGGCACGGATGCTGCTCATACGACCATGCCGGCAAACCTGCCGCAATCCAATCGGGAGATCCACGCTATGACTACCTTGCGCAAGTCTTTACTGGCAACTGCCGCCTTGCTGGCGGCCAGCCTTGCCAGCGTACCGGTCCAGGCCTCCACCTTTGCCTCGGCCATCCTCGACATCAACAACTTCAGGCTGCTCCACTCCAACGGCACCGCCTACAGCACGACCGACTTCACGATCTTGCAGGGTACCAACGATGCCCACGCAACTGCTTCGCTGAACGGCGTCTTCGCGAACGGAACCTCGTCGATCCCGATCCTGCTTGGTGTCCCGAACGTGCCGCATCAATGCATGGGCGCCCCCTGCGGGGGGCTGGGCGAAAACAACTTCACCCCGCTGCCCAGCCCGCCGCCAGTGCCAGGCACTTTCGGCTATGCCGACCAGGACCTGACCGGCGCCTCCATTACCATCGGCGCAGCGCCGGCCGGGGCACACGCCCGCACGCGGGCCGATGCCTCGACCGCCCTGAACGCCATCGCATCGGGCAATTCCGACGTCGGTACCTCGACCACCTTCCAGTTCACGCTGGGAGCAGCCGACACCATGACTGTGTCGTTCGACGCAACCGCCTTCACCCAGGCTTATGTGTCGCCCGGATCGGGACCGGACGCCAATGCCAATGCACGGCTGTCGTGGTCCATCAACATCATCGACCTGACCACCCAGGGCCGGATCTTCGACTTCGCGCCAGACGACCTGAACGCATTCAGTGTACGCAGCCGCACGGATGGCAGCCCTGGCATCCTTACGTACACCTTTGCGACCCTGCCCGGGGTGCCGCTCACCAAGGTGTCGCCTTTGCTGACAGCCGGCACCAGTTACCAGATCACGATCCAGCACAACACTCTGGCCAACGCCCTGCAGCAGGAGTTGCCGGAGCCGGATTCGCTGGCCGTGCTCGCTGCAGGCATGCTGGCGATGTCGGTTGCGCTGCGCCGCCGCAAATCCTGAGCACTTCTTGACAGGCCTCAACGTTCGGGCGGGTTCGCCAGCCAGGCTGGAATCCCGCCCATATAATCCAGAGGACCGAGGCGTATCACCAGGGAGCGCAGCATGGAGCATCTCTTCAGCCAATTGCTGTCCGGCCTGAAAGGCATCTGGAAGCACCGCTGGGCGGGATTCAGCATCGCCTGGGTGATTGTGCTGATAGGCTGGGCCAAGGTCTACTCCCTGCCCAACGAGTACCAGAGCACGGCCCGCGTGTTCGTCGATACCCAAAGCATCCTGAAGCCGCTGATGGTGGGCATGACCAGCATGCCCAACGTCGAGCAGCAAGTCGCCATCATGAGCCGGACTTTGCTAAGCCGGCCGAATATCGATCGGGTATTGCGCATGGTGGACCTGGACGTGCGCTCGGTGTCCGCACGCGACCACGATGCGATGGTCGACGATATGCTGAAGCGGATTCACATCAACGGCACCGGCACCTACGATATCTACACCATCGGCTACACCCACTCCGACCCGCGCCAGGTGCGCGACGTGGTGCAGGCCTTGCTGTCGATCTTCGTGGAAGGCAGTTTCAAGGGAAAGAAAGGCGATTCCGAGAAGGCGGTCCAGTTCATCGACGAACAGATCAAGAATTACGAAGACCGCCTGCTCACGGCGGAGAACGCCGTCAAGGAATTCCGTCTCAAACACAACTACCTGCTGCCGCGCGAAGGCCAGGATTATGGCGGCAAGCTGCTGACCGCGAACGACGCATTGGCCAGCGCCCAGCTGGAGCTGGCCGAGGCCGAACAGGCGCGCAAGGCCATTGAAGCCCAATTCGGCGGCGACGAGCCGCTGCTTGCGGGCGTCGGCACGCCGGGCGAGGTATCCGAGCTCGACTCGCGCATCAGCGCCTTGAACAAGAGCCTCGATGCCCTGCGCATGCAATACACCGACCTGCATCCCGATGTCGTGGCAGCCCTGCGCCTGATCGCCCAGCTTGAAGAGAAACGGCGCGAAGAGCGCCAGAAGCATGCTGACCCCGGCGACACAGCGCGCCAGTACAACCCCTTGTTCCAGCAAATGAAGGTGGCTTTGGCGGAATCGGAAGCGCGGGTGGCCGCATTACGGGCGCGTGTCGAGGCCATGCAACAGCGCCAGGCGCAGCTCCAGGAGCAGCGCAATGCCGTGCCCGAACTCGAGTCCCAGCTCGGCCAACTGACACGCGACTACCAGGTGAACAAGGAAAATTACGAGAAGCTCGTTGCGCGCCGCGAGGCAGCCAAGCTGTCGGGGGAATTGACAACCACCACAGAAATGATGAGTTTCAAGATCATCGATCCGCCAACCATGCCCCAGCGCCCCATCGGCCCCAACCGCGCCCTGTATTACAGCGCAGTGCTGGCCGCCGGCCTCATCGGTGGCGCAGCGGCAGCGCTCGGGCTGTCCGAACTGCGCCCCACGTTCCTGAGTCCGGCCGATTTGCGCGCGGCGACCGGCTTGCGGGTGCTCGGTACCATTGGCATGAACTGGACCGATGAAGAGAAGCGCCGGCATGCGCGCGACCGCCTGGGTTTCAGCGCCGGCAGCGCCTGCCTGTTGCTTGGCTATAGCGGCGTGATGGTGTTCACCCTGTTCTACCAATAGATGGAGGCCCCATGCAATTACCGCCCAACCTGCTGGAACTTGCACCGCCGACCGAACTCGGTTACGCCGACATCAACCTGGTCCGGATGCGGCAGCGCGGAATGGTGACGCATGAGAGCGGCCGCACTTCCGTCGCCGAGGACTTTCGGATCGTCAAGCGCCACTTGCTCAATGACGCGCGCTCCGGCGGCGCCAACGCCATCCCGCACGGCAACCTGATCGTCGTCACCAGCGCCCTGCCGGGAGAAGGAAAGACCTATTGCGCGGTCAACCTGGCAATGAGCATTTCCATGGAAAAGGATGCACGCGCGCTGCTGGTGGACGCCGACGTGGCGCGCCCGTCGGTACTGAAAGTGCTGGGTTTGCAGGCTGAACGGGGCCTGATGAATGTGCTGCTCGATGGCAGCGTGGAATTGTCCGACGTGATCATGCGCACCAATGTTCCGTCGCTGACCTTGCTGCCTTCCGGTCCCTCCAGCCGCCACGCGACGGAACTCCTTGCCAGCCATAGCATGAGCCGCCTGCTGGAAGAGCTCGCCAGTCGCTACCCGGATCGCATCATCGTTTTCGATTCGCCGCCCTTGCTGCTGACCACCGAGGCCAGTGTGCTCGTCTCCCAAATGGGACAGGTTGTCATGGTGGTGGAAGCCGAGACCACGACCCAGTCCGCCGTGCAGGCAGCCCTGCAGCGCATCGAACATTGCCGGCACGTGAACCTGGTCTACAACAAGTCGCGCGCCTTCCCCGGCGCCCAATACTACGGGTATTACGAATGATAGATGCCGCTGCCATCGGGCTACTGCTCATGTGCGCCTATATCCTGCACAAGGTGCGGAATATGCACTTGCTGGTGCACGCGATGAAGGATGATTCGCGGCAGGAACATGCGTCGCTATTCAGGCAGCTCGAAGCCCTGCAGGGGCTCTACATCAGCCTGGGGCTGCAGCGTGCCTTGCCCCTGACGCGGGGTTGGGCCGCATCGCCGGATTTTCTCCAGGAACTGGCAGCCCATGCCCTCGATGAGAAGCCGCGATGCGTCGTCGAATGCAGCAGCGGGACTTCGACCCTCGTGTTGGCCCGATGCATGCAAATCAACGGCGCCGGCAAGGTGTACAGCCTCGAACACGATCCCGCCTATGCCCGGCGCACGCGGCGACAGTTGGAACTGCACGGCCTGGCGGACTGGGCAACGGTCATCGACGCGCCACTGCTGACGCAAACGTTCGGCGGCCGCCAGCAGCCCTGGTACGACTGTAGCGGCTTGTCGACCGGGCAAGCGATCGAGATGGTCGTGATCGATGGCCCGCCGCAGGCGACAAGCGACGCCGCGCGCTATCCGGCCGGTCCCATCCTGTTCCCGCGCATGGCTCCGGGTGCCGCGATCTTCCTTGACGACGCAATGCGTCCCGGCGAGCGCACGGCCCTGCAACGCTGGGCAGCCGAATTCCCGGAGCTTGAAATCAGCTCGCTGCCCTGTGAAAAGGGCGCCGCCATGCTGCGCTACAAGCCTAAAGCTTGAAGGTCAGGCGGCCTTGGCCGGTACCAATTCCCGATAGCAGGCGGCGACCTGCGTGGCGACTCGCTGCCACGTAAACTGCTCGACCATCGACTGCACGGTGGTGCGCTCCGGCGGCCGGGAAGCCAGTGCGATGATTGCTTCGCGCTGCCCGGCTTGGTCATCCCAGCCGACCTTGCGCAGCATTGCATCTGAACCATCCAGTTGCAGCGCGCTGTCTTGCGTCATGACCACAGGGGTTCCGGCAGCCAAGGCTTCAAGCACCGACAAGGGAAAGATCTCGCCCTGGCTGGGCAGCGCCACTACCGAGGCCGCTGCATAGGCACTGGCCAGGAGCGGGTCTTCATGATTGAGCGCCCCAAGCCAACGCGCCCAGGGTGATTTCAGCACCCTTTGCAAGTAATCATGCTCTTCGCACGCGACGGGACCAATCATTACCAAAGGCAGCTCGCTGCCCTCCAGCGCCTGCGCCAGGCCAAGTTGATTCTTGTATGACGAAACGGTGCCCACCGTGAGCACGAAGGGACCGACTATCCCGGTACGGTGACGGAACAGCTCGCCTTTCGCCGTGAAGAACTGGCGGCTGATCCCATTGGGAAAGACGCGAATCTTGGAGCGCTCCGTCAGGAAGCCGCTGATGATTGCTTCCCGCTCCGCCTCGCCAAGCGCAATCACCAGGTCGGCTAGCTGCAGGGCGCGCTTTGTCTGGGCATAGCTTGTCTGGAGATTGTAGGAACAGATGCGCCCGGCCAGCCGGTCCGCCACCCGCGCGCGAAAACCCGCATTGCGGTTCCAGGTGGGAGACACCAGCGGTGACAGCACGACGGGAAGGCCCAGTTCGACCGCCGATTCCACCACGCGAAAGTTGCCGTTAAAGGCAGAGAAAACGTGGATCAGGTCAAAGTCGGCCAGCTTCTGGCGCGCAGGGTCGACCAGTTCGGCCGACATCGACGCATCAAGGTGATTCAGCGCCGCTATGGTCTCACGCACCTGCACCTGCAGGCCCCCTTCGCGCTGGAACAACATGGGATACGACAGGATTCCGATTCGCATAGCGCCCTCCCCTCATTGTTGCCAGCCGGCGCGGCGCAGCAAGCCCGCCAATGGGTGCTGCTGGAGCCAGATTGCGAGCCCCCATCCAAGCGCTCCGCTGCCGGCGCCCGCCATCAAATGCAGTACACCCGGCGCTTCATTGCGGGCCATCGCCAGCACCAGCATGGCCGGGGCGATGGCAGCAAGGGTAGCCATGGCGCTCTTGCGCAGCGCCCGGAGCAGGTTTGCCGGCTGCAGGCCGAACAACTTCTGCAAGCACCGCAACACCAGCCAGCTGCGCAAAGCCAGGCTGAAAGCGATTGCTGCCGCCAGCCATTCCAGGCCCGCCAGGCCCGCCGGAAGCAGCATCGACAAGCGCCCGAGTACAGCGATCGCGTCTATCCTCGCCTGCTCGCCGATATGGCCGGTGGCGAGCAACAGGTAGCGCCCCATATTGAACATGCTATACAGCGCGGCAGCACCGCACATGATCCGGATCAAAGGTACGCAGGCTTGCCACTGATGTCCGTACAGCAACGCCACAATTGGTTCAGCGTATAGGCCGGCGAACAGGAAGAAGGGCCAGGACAAGGCCGTAATGCAGGCGGCAGCCGACACATAGGCCTGCAGGGCATCGCCTCCCTCGCGGGCATGCCGCGCGAATAGCGGAAAGATCACTGGCGAGACAGCGCTGGTAACGGCCTGGTTGAAGAGGGACAGCACAGACTGCGCTTTGCCCAGCAGCGCGACCTGCTCCGCGCCAAGCAGCTTGCCGGCGATCAGGTCCGGTGCTACCACGCCGATCTCGTCGATCGCATTTCCGGCAACGGCCAGCCCGCCGGGCCGCACGAGCGCACGAATCCCCTGCAGGCCCGGGCGCCACGCCATGCCTGCAGGTTGCCGGGTGAGCGCGACGAGGAAGGCTGCGAAGGTCGCGGCAAAGCTTCCCCAGGCCAGCGCACACGGCCCCAATCCGCCTGCCGCCAACGCAATGGTGGCAGCGAACTGGGTCGAGCAGTAGCTGGCCGATACCATCAAAAGCGCGCTTGCGTGCATTTCACGGCGCAGCATCGCGGTTATCTGCGACGAGAATGGGACCAGTACGAAATTCAGCGCCAGGATGCGCAGCACCTGTGCCAGATCCGGCTGCCGATAGAACACTCCCAACGGCTCTGCCAGGCCAGCCAGCAGCACAGCCAGGCTCCATCCCATCGCCACGGAAATGGACAGCAGAGCGCGCTGTTCCGCGGTCGACAGTTCGCGCCGCGCGACCAGCAACTGCCCGGTCCCCAGGTCGCGGAACACCTGCGCCAGCCCGGTCAGCACCGCAGCGATCGAATAGACGCCGATCTCGGACGGCGACAGGAGCCGGGCGAGGATGATGGAAGATGCCAGGGCCAGGGCGGCCTGCAGGTACTTCTCGGCAAAGCCAAAGGCAAAGTTGCGGGCGACTCCACGCATCTCACGCCAGCCCGTCGTAGAAAGCCTCCACCTGTGCGCTGATCACCGGCACTGCATAGCGCGCTTCCACCTCGACCCTGCCCTGGCGGCCCATCTCGGTGCGGCGCACGGGGTCGTCGAGCAGGGCGCCGATCGTCGCGACCGCATTGTCAATATCGCCCGGAGTAAGCAGCAGCCCGCCTGCGCTGCCTTCGAGGATATCTTCGCTGCCGGGGACCCGCGTGGCCAGCGCTGGCACCCCGCATGCCATCGCCTCGATCGTCGCAATGCCGAAACCTTCTCGCCGGCTGACCAGCAGGTGCAGGTCCATGGCTGGAATGATCGACTCGACCTGGGCCTGGAAGCCGGTGAAGATGACGCGCCGCGTCAGGCGCTGGCGGCGCACCATGTCCCGCAATGACGATTCCAGCGGGCCGGTCCCCACCAAGAGGAGTTTCAGACGGGGCCGCACCCTGGCCAAATGAGCGAAGATCGCAAGCAACTCCTCCGGGCGCTTTTGCGCCGACAGGCGGCCTACGCTGCCTATCACTTCGTCATTGTCAGCGATTCCCCATCGGCGACGCGCAGCAGACCGCCGCCGGGGCGAAGCCTGGAAGCGGCGCAGGTCCACGCAGTTCGGAATGACGGCCAGCCGCACGTCGGCAGGCAACCATTCCCGGTACAGGGACAGGAAGTGTTTCATCGCGGAGCCTGAAACTGCGTACACACCCTTCACGCCTGCCATTGCCCGCTGCAGCAGGCTGCGCTGCCACTCATTGAATTCGGTGTGAGGAAACGCATTGTGCACGCTGATCACGGCCGGCACCCCGCAATGCTGTGCCAGCCACAAGGCGCTGGCCCCGTATGTCGTCCAGCAGAACGCCACGTGCACCAGGTCGGGACGCAGCTTGCGCAATGCCGGCGCGCTGAAGGCCATCGCCCGCAAGCGGTTCAGGCGCCGCCACGGCCACTCCTCCAGCATGGGCGGCACGTTCAAGTCGGCGATTTCGACGCATTCATCCTGCGCAGACTGGCGCCAGCGTTCATCGCCGGCAAAGCGCGGTGGCGCCAATACGCAGTCGTAGCCAACGCCCTTCAGGAAGCGGGCCTCGTCGAGCATGCGCAGCTCCATGCCGCCCAGTTCGCCGGAAAAGCTGGTGAGCACTATGCGCCGGCTTGCCGGACGCCTGGTGGCAGCCGCCGCTTCGGCGATATAGCCGCCAAGGTAGGCCAGTTCCCAGCGCCGCTGGAATATGCGCTCCGGCTGGCGCAACAGCATGGCTGCGCCGAGCCCGCACAGTTCTTCCACGTATTTGCGCAGCATCCAGCGCGGTGCGCCGAACAGTTCCGGGAACTGGCCGGGCCGGGTCAAACGGCAAGCGCCGCGGCCATAACGGCGGGCGCGCGCCATCACCCAGTCCGGTGTCAGCTGCACCGGGCGTATGTGGTGGGCAACGCGGGCCGCCGGACAGAACCAGGACTGGAAGCCGGCGCCTTCCAGCAGCCGGGTGAAACTGACTTCGCCGCCCATCGCGTACTCGCCCGCGGCCGGCCCGATCGATTCGTCAAAGCGGTAGCCGTGACGGAATACTTCGCCGCGCACCGCCATGTTGGCGCCCCAGACCAGTCCGGGGTAGACAGGTCCCTCCGGCAGCATCGGGTCCGTCAGGCCGTACGTCAGGCCGCAAGGGACCAGCCGCAGCAGCCATTCCGGCGGCGCCACGCTCCAGTCGGGAACGATGCTGCCGCCGAAGATGGCGAAGCCCTGGCGCTCCGTTGCTGCGTCGGCGTAGCGTACGAGCCAGTCGCGGTCGGGAGTGGCGTCGTCGTCGGTGAAAACGAACAACCGTGTCTCTGGCCCCTTCATCGCCAACGCGAGGCCGTGGTTCAGGGCAGCGTTCTTGCCGCGCCGCGGTTCGTAGGCGTAGTGCAGCGGAAGCCGGCTGGTGTAGGACATCAACAGCTCGCGCGTGCCGTCGTCGCTGCCGTTGTCCACCACCAGCAGCCGCCACCCTTCCTCAGGGCTATGCAACTGCGTGTAGGCGTCGAGCACCTGCGGCAAGGTGCGCACGCCGTTGAACGTAGCCATCAGCACAGTAAGCATGATGATTCCTCCCTGGAGGTCCCAGTCTATGCAAGGCGCCGGCGCAGCCGCTTGCGTTAGCTCAAAGAGCCCGCGCGAAGCTTTGCTGTAATGACTTTATGTTCACGCGCTTACTGCACACAGTTTCGGAACTCGGCGCCGGCAATGCGGCCTGGTATGCCGCCGCGCGGGCCTTGCAATTGTTCGGCCTGCATATGTGGCGCTACCATTTTGTCGCGCAGCGCGTGGCATCGAGCGCCATGCGCAGTGCACCCGGCAGGCTGCTGATGTCTCCCATCGCCAGCCTGGCCGACTTGCCGCCGGAGTATCCAAGGCCGCGTGAAGTCGTGGCGGCGCGCTTCCGCCAGGGCGGCTGCAGCATCGCGGCCTGGAAAGGATGCGAACTCGCCGCAATCCTGTGGTACCAGTTCGGCGCTTACGAAGAAGACGAAGTCCGCGCCCGCTACTGCCTGCCATCGCCGCATTCTTGCTGGGACTATGATGTGTTCGTGCAGCCGCATATGCGCCTTGGTACGGCATTCTGCCGGATCTGGGATGAGGCACACCGCTGCATGCATGCACGCGGGATCCAGTGGACATGCAGCCGGATTTCGGCTTTCAATCCGGGGTCGCTGCGAGCCCATCATCGCATCGGCGCAGTCCACCTTGGCAGCGCGACGTTCATTGCGCTGGGGCGCTGGCAGCTGATGTTCGCCAACCGCCCTCCTTACGTCCACTTGTCCGCCAGCCCCAGGTCGCGGCCGCAACTCGTCTTCGACACGCGCCCGCTCGAACACGGAGAATCGCAATGCCAGCCTACCTGATCCTGCTCGCCGCCCTCACGGCCGACTGTCCGCCCTACAGCAAGGGCGCAACCGGCGGCGATTACTACGACGCCGAGGATGCCAAAGGCCTGGCTGTGGTCGAGACCTTCCATTTCGGCCCGCAGGTGGAAGCGCTGCAGCGCGGGATGTCGGGCACCTTGGGCGGCGATATCGGCTACACGCTGGAACACTTTCCCAACCATCCCCGCGCCCTGTCGGCAATGGCGCGCCTTGCATTGCGCACAAAGCAGGCGCAAGCGCCGGGGGCACACCACACAGTGGAGTGCTACTTCCAGCGCGCCATCGCGTTCGCGCCCAAAGATGGCGCAACACGCGCCCTGTTCGGCGCCTATCTGCTGTCCTTGCGGCGCGATGCCGATGCGATAGAGCATTTGCAGGCGGCGCTGCAGGCACAGCCAGGCAATGCCGCCGCCTGGTACAACCTGGGCCTGGCCCGGGTAAGGCAGAAGGACTGGCCGGCGGCACTGGATGCGGCACACAAGGCATATGGCCTTGGATTCCCGCTCCCCGGCCTGCGGCAGCAATTGAAGGCTGCGCGCGAATGGCGCGAAGCGGATTTACTTGATCCCGTGGTGGCTCATTAAGTCATACAGCGTGGGCCGGCTCACGCCCAGCAGTTCGGAGGCGCGCGCAATATTGCCGCCGGTCCTGGCCAGGGCCTTGACCATCACCCGGTATTCCGCAGCATCGCGCGCATCGCGCAGGTCGATGTTCTCGGCCTGCGGGGCGCCGGGCGGCAGGCCCAGGTCCTCCAGCGTGATATGCGGGCCTTCGCTCATGATGGCGGCACGCTTGATGCAGTTCTCCATCTCGCGCACGTTGCCCGGCCAGCCATAGGCTTCAATCGCGGCCAGCGCATCCGGATGGAATGGCAGCGGCGGGCGTCCTTCAGCCTGCAGGAAACGATGGCGGAAGTGTTGCGCCAGCAGGACTGCATCGCCAATCCGTTCGCGCAGCGGCGGCACCACCAGCACGATTTCACTCAGCCGGTAGAACAAGTCTTCCCTGAAACGTCCCTCATCCACCATCGCCTTCAGGTTGCGATGCGTGGCACAGACGATGCGCACGTCGACCGCGATCTCGCTGCGGCCGCCCAGGCGTTCGATCACGCGCTCCTGCAGGAAGCGCAGCATCTTTGCCTGCAGCGGCAACGCCATGTCGCCAATTTCGTCGAGGAAGAAGGTGCCGCCGGCGGCCAGCTCTATCTTGCCCAGCGTCTGCCGCTCGGCACCGGTGAAGGCACCCTTCTCATAGCCAAACAATTCGCTCTCCAGCAGATGCTCCGGAATTGCCGCGCAATTGATTGCCACCATGCGCCGGTCGTGCCGCGCGCTCAGCTGGTGCAGGCCGCGGGCCAGCACTTCCTTGCCGCAGCCAGACGCCCCCATCAGCATCACGGTAGCGGAGCTTGGCGCAACTTTTTCTATGCTCCGGCATACGCGCAGCATGCCGGGGTCGCGCGTGACCAGGCCGGCCAGCGGCGAATCAGCCTCGGTCTGCAGCATGCGCCGGTTCTCCTGCTGCACGGTGTGCAGGAAGAAGGCGCGTTCCGCCATCAAGCGCAGCATCTCGCCATCCAGTGGCTTCTGGTGGAAATCGTAGGCGCCAAGCGCCATCGCTTTCAGCACGTTTTCGCGGTCCTGGTTGCCGGACAGGACAATCACCTTGGTATCGGCAGCAATTGCCAGCATCTGCTGCAGCAAGAGCAAGCCTTCGCTTGCGCAATCGGGTTCCGGCGGCAGGCCGAGGTCCATGGTCACCACCGCCGGCTGGTGCCGGCGCAACTGGCCAAGGGCGGCGTCGCGGTTCCCCGCAAACACCACCTCGTACGCGTCCAGGGCCCAGCGCAACTGCTTTTGCAGGCCCAGGTCATCCTCCACCACGAGCAGCTTTTTCTTGGTCATGAGCCCATGATGCAGCATGCCGGCGGTGGGGCTTTTGAGGCAGCGCAACGGCAAATAGTTTATATTGTTGCTTATTACGCGAAAAAACAGCCCGAAACACCATGAAATTCGATGTCGTGATCGTCGGCAGCGGCCTGGCCGGCCTCTCTGTTGCACTCCACCTGGCGGAAAGCCGCAAAGTAGCCATCATCTCCAAACGCGCCTTGCTCGACGGCGCAAGCAACTGGGCCCAGGGCGGTATCGCCGCGGTGCTCGATTCCGGCGACAGCCACGAGCAGCATATTGCCGATACCCTGGTTGCCGGCGGCGGCTTATGCGACGAGGGGGCCACCCGTTTCATCGTTGAACACGGACGCGAAGCCATCGAGTGGCTGATTGACCTCGGCGTTCCGTTCACTCGCGACGAAAGCGCGGAACTGGGCTTCCACCTGACCCGCGAAGGCGGCCATAGCCAGCGCCGCATCATCCATGCGGCCGACGCAACCGGCCACGCGGTGCAGGTGACGCTGGAAGAGAAAGTCCGGGCGCATCCGAACATCAGCCTGTTCGAGCAGCACTGCGCGATCGACCTGATCACCACGGACAAGCTGGGCCCGCGCCCCGCCAATTCGCAGCCCCGCTGCCACGGCCTGTATGTCCAGGATGTGACAACCGGCCAGGTGCACACCGTCACGGCCGAACACACGGTGATGGCGACCGGCGGCGCAGGCAAGGTCTACCTGTACACCACCAATCCCGATACCGCCAGCGGCGACGGCATTGCCATGGCCTGGCGCGCGGGTTGCCGCGTGTCGAACATGGAGTTCATCCAGTTCCACCCGACCTGCCTGTACCATCCCTACGCCAAGTCTTTCCTGATCACGGAAGCGATCCGCGGCGAAGGCGGCCTGCTCAAGCTGCCGCCGGAAGCCGGCGCCGCCGCCGGGCAGCGTTTCATGCTGGCGCACGATGAACGGGCCGAACTGGCGCCGCGCGACGTGGTTGCGCGGGCGATCGACTTCGAGATCAAGAAGCGCGGCCTGGACTACGTCCACCTCGACATCAGCCACAAGCCTGCCGACTTCCTGATCGAGCACTTCCCGACCATCCATGCACGCTGCCTGGAACTGGGCATCGACATCACCAGGGAGCCGATCCCTATCGTGCCGGCGGCGCACTACACCTGCGGCGGCGTGGTGACCGACCTGTTTGGCCGCACTGACTTGCCTGGCCTGTACGCCGTGGGCGAAACCGCCTGCACCGGCCTGCATGGCGCCAACCGCCTAGCCAGCAATTCCCTGCTCGAGTGCGTTGTGATCGGGCGCGCCTGCGCCCAGGACATCCTGGCCCAGGACAAGGAAAGCACGCCCTACCTGCCGGATTGGGATGAAAGCCGCGTCACCGACGCGGACGAGGAAGTGGTCATCGCCCACAACTGGGACGAATTGCGCCGCTTCATGTGGAACTATGTGGGCATCGTTCGCACCACCAAGCGCCTTGAGCGCGCCCAGCACCGCATCGCCCTGCTGAAGGAAGAAATCGACGAGTACTACCGCCATTTCCGCATCACGAGCGACCTGCTGGAGCTGCGCAACCTGGTGGAAGTTGCCTCGCTGATCGTCAACAGTGCGCTGCAGCGGCGCGAGAGCCGCGGCCTGCATTTCAGCCGCGATTACCCGGCTACGCTGCCCAAAGCCTTGCCGACCGTGCTCACGCCGGAGCGCCGCTAAGGCACGTTCACCTCGTGCCGCAAGCCCAGGCGCTTCAACTCCCCGCTTTCGACCAGGCGCTGGAATTCGGCATCGAATTCCTTGCGCAGCGCGTCGGCTGCGGGGCGCTTGGGAAATGCGAAGTACCCATCCTGCACCTCGATCACCCGTGGCAGCATGACCAACTGGCCTGACAGCCCCAGCCGGCCCAGCACCGGTTCGGTGTTGCGGCGGTTACTGGCAAACATTTGCGCATGCTGCGCCGCCAGCATTTTCAGCCCGCTGTCGACACTGTTCACAACATCCAGCCGCAGCTGCGGCCTTGCCTTGTCGAAGGCAGGCCCATAGGACCAGCCGTTGACGATGGCGATGCGCTGTTCTGACAGGGACGCGTAGTCGCCGCTCCAATCCTGCAGCGCCCCTTTACGGACGTAGAACACCATCTGGTCCTGGTAGAACGGCAGTTTTGAGAACGACATCAGCTGTTGGCGCTCGAAAGTCTTGTAAGGGCCAACCAGGATATCGGCCTTGCCTTGCGCGACCAGGGCCTGGGCGCGTGCCCACGGATAGAGTTCGAAGATGGCCCGATGTCCCAGGCGCTCGGCGATAAGGCGCACAATTTCGGGGCCCAGGCCAACAATCTCACCCTCCTGGCCGCGTTCATAGACGCGTTCGAAATGGGTACCGATCACCAGCAGGTCGCGGGCCGCCGCCGGCAGGCAGCAAAGCAAGGCGAAGATAGCAGCAGCGAATTTGCGCATGATTTCTCCCTCGGTGCCACCCTATGATAGCATTTCCGAATGACAAATCCAGTCACATTGCGCGCCGCTACAAAGGCTGATATCCCGGCCATGGAAGCCTTGATCCGGCGCTCCGGCATCGAGCTCAGCAAGGGGTTTTATACGGATGAACAGGCGACAGCCGTAACGCGTCACGTGTTCGGCGTCGATACGCAACTGGTGGAAGACGGCACCTATTTCGTCATCGAGCGCGACGGCGAACTGCGGGCCTGCGGCGGCTGGAGCAAGCGCGCCACGCTGTTCGGGGGCGACCGCCACAAAGCCGGACCGGATCCCTTGCTGGACCCAGCCACCCAGCCGGCACGCATCCGGGCCTTCTTCGTCGACCCTTCGGTTCCACGCCAAGGCCTGGGCCGCATGCTCATGGAGCATTGCGAGCGCCAGGCGGCTGCCGCGGGCTTCCTGCTCATGGAACTGGCAGCCACCATGCCCGGCGTGCCGCTCTACATTGCGTGCGGCTTCGAGACAGTGGAAGATTTTGCGCTGGCGCTTCCAGGCGACGTCGCCGTACCGTTATCGCGCATGCGCAAGCGCATTGCTTAATGACTATTGAAGCCCTTGCCTTCCGCAGCCAGCCTGGCCAGTAGCGGCGCCGGTTTCCAGGCTTCGCCGTGGCGGCCCCGGGCGAATTTCTCGATGGTGCCCAATACATTGGCCAGGCCAACCGTATCGGCGTAAAACATCGGGCCGCCGCGATACAACGGGAAGCCATAGCCGGTCAGGTAGACCATGTCGATGTCGGAGGCGCGCAAGGCGATGCCTTCTTCAAGGATCAGGGCGCCCTCGTTTACCAGCGCATAGACCAGGCGCTCGACGATTTCCTGCTCGCCGACCTGGCGTCGTTCGACGCCGATATCCGCCGAATGCTTGATGATCATTTCGTTCACCAGCGCGCTAGGGGAAGCCTTGCGGTCGCCTTCCTTGTAGTCGTACCAGCCGCCGCCGGTCTTCTGGCCGAAGCGGCCCATTTCGCACAGCAGGTCGGCTGTCCTGGAATACACCACTTCCGGTTTTTCGATGTAGCGGCGCTTGCGGATGTACCAGCCGATATCGTTGCCTGCCAGGTCGCTCATGCGGAACGGTCCCATTGGGAAGCCAAACTTCTCGATAGCCTTGTCCACCTGCTCAGGCAAGGCGCCCTCCTCCAGCAGGAACCCGGCCTGGCGGAAGTATTGTTCGATCATGCGATTGCCGATGAAACCGTCGCACACACCGGACACCACGCCGGTCTTCTTCAACTTTTTCGACAGCGCCATGGTGGTCGCCAGGACGTCCTTGCCGGTTGCCTTGCCACGCACGACTTCCAGCAGCTTCATCACGTTGGCAGGGCTGAAGAAGTGCGTCCCGATCACGTCTTGCGGACGGCTGGTAAAGGCTGCAATCTTGTCCAGGTCGAGCGTGGAGGTGTTGGAAGCCAGGATCGCGCCAGGCTTCATCACCTCGTCCAGTTTCCGGAATACGGTTTCCTTCACGCCCAGGTCTTCGAAAACAGCTTCGATAACCATGTCGGCGTCGGCAATGGCGCTGTAATCAAGAGTGCCGCCAATCAGCGCTACCCGCTGCTCGAACTTTTCCTGGGTAAGCTTGCCCTTCTTCAGGGTGTTCTCATAGTTCTTGCGAATGGTGGCAAGGCCCTTTTCCAGCGCTTCCTGCCTGGTTTCCAGCAGGACGACCGGAATGCCGGCGTTGGCAAAATTCATTGCGATACCGCCGCCCATGGTGCCGGCGCCAATCACAGCAGCCTTGCGGATCTCGCGAACCGGAGTATCGGGCGGCACATCTGGAATCTTGCTCGCGGCCCGCTCCGAAATGAACGCATGGCGCAACGATTTGCATTCGGTGGTCTGCATCAGGTGCAGGAAGCGCTCGCGCTCGAATTTCAGGCCGGCTTCGAAGTCCATGGTGACCGACGCAGCCACGGTTTCGAGGCATTCCAGCGGCGCTGGGAACGGTCCGGCGACCGCCTTCACGGTATTGCGGCTGAATTGCAGGAAGGCTTCATGATTCGGGTAGTCCACTTTGCGGTCGCGTACTTTCGGCAGGGGTCGCACGTCGGCGATGCCTTCTGCGAAGGCACTGGCTTCGGCCAGCAGGTCGGCGCCGGCCGGCAGCAACTTGTCGAACAGTGCCGTGCCAGCGAGTTTTTCCGACAACACCGGCGTGCCGGACACAATCATGTTCAACGCCATCTCCAGGCCCAGCACGCGCGGCAGGCGCTGCGTACCTCCTGCGCCTGGCAGCAAGCCCAGTTTCACTTCTGGCAGTGCAATCTGGGCGCCCGGAAGCGCTACTCGGTAATGGCAGCCAAGTGCCAGTTCCAGGCCGCCGCCCATGGCGACCGAATGAATTGCTGCCACCACTGGCTTGCTGCAGCCTTCCACCGCACGGATCAGGCTGTGCAAAGTCGGCTCGGTCAGTGCTTTCGGCGAATTGAATTCCTTGATATCAGCCCCACCGGAAAATGCCTTGCCGGCTCCAGTCAGCACGACAGCTTTGACCGCGCCGTCCTCCTGCGCCCGCCGAATGCCTTCGATTGCCGCAGTGCGCGTCGCCAGGCCAAGGCCGTTGACCGGGGGATTGTTCAGCGAAATGACAGCGATGGAACCGTGGACTGCGTAATCTGCGCTCATGGATTGTCTCTTCTTTGTTGGTGTGGTTGTCCGATGCCGAGCAGCTACTATAACCCACAAATCGAACGATCGTGCGCTTCGCTGGCGGCGCTTGTCGCAAATTATATAAAACTTCCTTGAAATTAATCAGGCTTTCATCGAATAAATATCAATCAGGTATAAATCAGATTTCTCCGCCAGTGACTTCATCTTTTAAAAATACGCTTGCCCAACATTAATGGTCCGCATAATATCGTTCAAACACCAGGCACAGCAGTTCTCGTTTTTTAAAACCATTTGAAAACAGGGACTTGCATCATGAAACAGATCATTGCCCATTGTCTTGCAATCGCAACGCTTTCCACCGCCTTTAATACATCCGCCAGTGCCGCGCAGCCTGAATTTTTTGCCTCCGGCCGCGTTCTTGTTGAGCCGCGCGCAGGCTTGACAATGGAAGTGGTGTCGCAAATTTTCAAAGAGAACGGCGGCAACCGGGCGCACAAGCTCGGACAGAGCAATATTCACGTACTTGTGGTACCTGTGGGCGCCGAACGGGCCATGGTCAATAAGCTGAAGCACAATCCACACTTCAAATTTGCTGAACTTGACCGGGCAGTACCGGTCGCCACAACAGCCAACGACCCCTATCTCGGCAGCGAGTGGCACATCAACAAGATTGCGGCCAATACCGCCTGGGATTCGAGCCAGGGAGCGGGCGTCACCATCGCCATCCTGGATTCGGGTGTCGATTCAGGCCATGCGGACTTGGCGGGCAACCTCGTTGCTGGCTATAACGCCTACGACGACAATACCAATACCGCCGACGTCTGCGGCCACGGCACCAAGGTCGCGGGCACTGCAGCTGCAATAAGCAATAATGCGCTCGGCGTCGCCGGCGTGGCCGGCCGGGCCAAAATCATGCCGATCCGCATCGCCTTCGTCAGTGCAGGCTCGTGCTACGCTTATTTCTCGACCATGGCGAGCGGGCTGACCTGGGCAGCCGATCACGGGGCCCGCGTGGCCAATATCAGCTACGCCAGCGTTCCGACCAGCTCGGCAGTGCAAAGCGCAGCGAATTACCTGCGCAGCAAAGGCGGCCTGCTTTTCGTTTCAGCCGGCAATTACAACCGCAACGAAGGCTTTACGCCGACGAATACCATGGTCCCGGTTTCAGCCACTGATCCCAACGATGCCCGGGCCAGTTTCTCGAGCTACGGCGCTTTCGTCGCGTTGTCTGCACCAGGCTTGGGCATTTACACGACGGTGAGCGGAGGCGGCTACGGCGGCGTCAACGGCACCTCTTTTTCAAGCCCGATTGCCGCTGCTGTTGCGGCGCTGGTCATGTCCGCTAATCCTGTACTGACGCCCGACCAGGTCCAGGACATCCTGTTCAATACTGCGATCGATCTTGGAACTGCCGGGCGTGACATCTACTTCGGCTTTGGACGGGTGAATGCAGCGGGCGCCGTTGCTGCCGCCCTGGCGGCGCCGGCAGCTGATACTGTCGCGCCGACCGTGTCCATCCTCAGCCCCGAGGGGAGCATCACTGTTTCCGGCCTGGTTGCAATTGACCTGGCCGCATCCGATGACAAGGGTGTCGTTCGTGTCGACCTGAAAGTGAACGGTACCGTCGTCGCCTCCGACACGTCCGCCCCGTACGGCTTCAGCTGGAATTCCAATGGCGTTGCCAACGGAATGAACAGCCTGGCCGTGATCGCCTACGATGCAGCCGGCAATGCCGACACTTCCACCGTTTCCCAGGTGAATGTGGCCAATGGAGCGGCTTCCAGATAAGCCGCTCCCATTCATTTCTCCTCTGAATACGCCCGGCCAAAGCCGGGCTTTTTATTTAAAGACATTATTGTAACTACGAAAGTTGAAGTAACAGTGGGAAATATTCCTAGTCTTTGAATTAATAGGTGTTTCTAATAGTCCAGACTTAATTGCGACATTCAAAAAAAGTTTTTAAAATCCGCTTGCCACACGGCAATTGCTTGACTAAGATTCCGTACAGCAAGATCTGATAAGGGCAAACCACGGGAAACTGTGGGACGCAAAGTCATCGGTCTAACGGGCTTCGGCCCCATGACGGCAGGACTGCCAGACAAAAGTATCCCTGCCACCGGGTAGTAGCCCAGTGCGCTTTGTGATGCAGTCTTCTACCGGCAAAGACCGGCGGGCAGTCCTCGTTTTTTATTTTTTGAAAACAGGGACTCGCACCATGAAAACCATCACCACCATCTCCGCAGCCATCGCCACCGCCATCGCTACCCTGGCTGCCCCAGCCTTCGCCGCGCAAGCGGAAGACTACGCCCAGGGCCGCATCATCGCCGAACCGCGTGCCGGCCTGACCGTGACGGAAATGGACAAGATCCTCAAGTCCAGCGGCGCCGGCAAGGCCCGCAAGCTGGGCCAGAGCAATATCCATGTGATCGATGTGGCGCACGGTTCGGAAAAAGCCATCGCTGCCAAGCTGAAGAACAACCCGCACTTCAAGTTTGCCGAGCTGGACCAGCGCGTGGCAGTGTCCGCCACCGCCAACGACCCTTACCTGGGCAGCGAATGGCACATCAACAAGATCGGCGCCAGCACCGCCTGGGACAACACCCAAGGCAGCGGCGTGACCATCGCCATCCTGGACTCGGGCATGGATTCGGCCCACCCTGACCTGGCCGGCAACGCCGTCGCCGGTTACAACGCCTACGACAACAACACCAATACCGCCGACGTCTGCGGCCACGGCACCAAGGCTGCCGGCTCCGCGGCGGCCACCATTAACAACACCACCGGCGTGGCCGGCGTGGCGGGCCAGGCCAGGATCATGCCAGTGCGCATTGCCTACAACAATTCCGGCACCTGCTACGCTTACTTCTCGACCATGGCCAGCGGCGTGACCTGGGCTGCCGACCACGGCGCCCGCGTGGTCAACATCAGCTACGCCAACGTGCCAACCAGCTCGGCCGTGCAAAGCGCTGCCAATTACCTCAAAGGCAAGGGCGGCCTGCTGTTCGTCTCGGCCGGCAACTACAACCGCGATGAAGGCTTCACCCCGACCGACACCATGATCCCGGTCTCGGCCACCGATTCGGCCGACAACCGTGCCAGCTTCTCCAGCTACGGCGCCTTTGTCGCGCTGTCGGCGCCGGGCGCGGGCATCTATACCACCGTCCAGGGTGGCGGCTACGGCGCAGTCAACGGCACCTCCTTCGCCAGCCCGGTTGCCGCCGGCGTGGCGGCCCTGGTGATGGCAGCCAATCCATCACTGAGCGCAGACCAGGTGAAGAGCATCCTGTTCACCACCGCTGTCGACCTGGGCACTGCCGGCCGCGACATCTATTTCGGTTACGGCCGCGTCAATGCCGCCGCCGCCGTGGCCGCCGCCAAGGCCGCACCGGCTCCCGACACCACCGCACCGACCGTGGCCATTGCCAATCCAGTAGGCGGCAGCACCGTCTCCGGCCTGGTCTCGATCGGCGTGAACGCCGCCGACAACGTGGGCGTGGCCCGCGTCGACCTGAAAGTCAACGGCACCGTGGTCGCTTCGGACAGCGCCGGCCCCTATGCCTTCAGCTGGGATTCTGCCGGTGTAGCCAACGGCATGAACAACCTGATCGCCATCGCTTACGATGCAGCCGGCAACGTCGCCACCTCCAGCACCGTGTCGGTCAACGTGTCCAACGCTGCTCCAGCCGTGGTAGCCGATACCACTGCCCCGGTGGTCGCCATCACCAACCCGACTTCGGGCGCTGTTTCCGGTACCGTCAACGTCACCGTCAACGCTTCGGACAACAGCGGCGCTGCCGGCATCAACATGAGCGTGTACATCGACGGCCAACTGAAGGCTTCCGGCGCCGGCTCTTCGCTGTCCTACAGCTGGAACACCCGCAAGCTCGCCAGCGGCACCCACACCGTGCAAGCCGTGGCCAGGGATGCTGCCGGCAATACCTCGACCACCAGCGTCCAGGTAACCCGCTAATTAATATCAATACCCTGTTTCAGCCCGGCCTCGGCCGGGCTTTTTTTATTAATCTTCAATATTGAGACTTCGAAAGTAAAAGTGACCATAAGAAATAATCCAAGTCTTTGAATTAATAGGTGTTTCTAATAGTCCAGACTTAATTGCGACATTCAAAAAAAGTTTTTAAAATCCGCTTGCCACGCGGCAATTGCTTGACTAAGATTCCGTACAGCAAGATCTGATAAGGGCAAACCACGGGAAACTGTGGGACGCAAAGTCATCGGTCTAACGGGCTTCGGCCCCATGACGGCAGGACTGCCAGACAAAAGTATCCCTGCCACCGGGTAGTAGCCCAGTGCGCTTTGTGATGCAGTCTTCTACCGGCAAAGACCGGCGGGCAGTCCTCGTTTTTTATTTTTTGAAAACAGGGACTCGCACCATGAAAACCATCACCACCATCTCCGCAGCCATCGCCACCGCCATCGCTACCCTGGCTGCCCCAGCCTTCGCCGCGCAAGCGGAAGACTACGCCCAGGGCCGCATCATCGCCGAACCGCGTGCCGGCCTGACCGTGACGGAAATGGACAAGATCCTCAAGTCCAGCGGCGCCGGCAAGGCCCGCAAGCTGGGCCAGAGCAATATCCACGTGATCGATGTGGCGCACGGTTCGGAAAAAGCCATCGCTGCCAAGCTGAAGAACAACCCGCACTTCAAGTTTGCCGAGCTGGACCAGCGCGTGCCAGTGTCCGCCACCGCCAACGACCCTTACCTGGGCAGCGAATGGCACATCAACAAGATCGGCGCCAGCACCGCCTGGGACAACACCCAAGGCAGCGGCGTGACCATCGCCATCCTGGACTCGGGCATGGATTCGGCCCACCCTGACCTGGCCGGCAACGCCGTCGCCGGTTACAACGCCTACGACAACAACACCAATACCGCCGACGTCTGCGGCCACGGCACCAAGGCTGCCGGCTCCGCGGCGGCCACCATCAACAACACCACCGGCGTGGCCGGCGTGGCGGGCCAGGCCAGGATCATGCCAGTGCGCATTGCCTACAACAATTCCGGCACCTGCTACGCTTACTTCTCGACCATGGCCAGCGGCGTGACCTGGGCTGCCGACCACGGCGCCCGCGTGGTCAACATCAGCTACGCCAACGTGCCAACCAGCTCGGCCGTGCAAAGCGCTGCCAATTACCTCAAAGGCAAGGGCGGCCTGCTGTTCGTCTCGGCCGGCAACTACAACCGCGATGAAGGCTTCACCCCGACCGACACCATGATCCCGGTCTCGGCCACCGATTCGGCCGACAACCGTGCCAGCTTCTCCAGCTACGGCGCCTTTGTCGCGCTGTCGGCGCCGGGCGCGGGCATCTATACCACCGTCCAGGGTGGCGGCTACGGCGCGGTCAACGGCACCTCCTTCGCCAGCCCGGTTGCCGCCGGCGTCGCGGCCCTGGTGATGGCAGCCAATCCATCGCTGAGCGCAGACCAGGTGAAGAGCATCCTGTTCACCACCGCTGTCGACCTGGGCACTGCCGGCCGCGACATCTATTTCGGTTACGGCCGCGTCAATGCCGCCGCCGCCGTGGCCGCCGCCAAGGCCGCACCGGCTCCCGACACCACCGCACCGACCGTGGCCATTGCCAATCCAGTAGGCGGCAGCACCGTCTCCGGCCTGGTCTCGATCGGCGTGAACGCCGCCGACAACGTGGGCGTGGCCCGCGTCGACCTGAAAGTCAACGGCACCGTGGTCGCTTCGGACAGCGCCGGCCCCTATGCCTTCAGCTGGGATTCTGCCGGTGTAGCCAACGGCATGAACAACCTGATCGCCATCGCTTACGATGCAGCCGGCAACGTCGCCACCTCCAGCACCGTGTCGGTCAACGTGTCCAACGCTGCTCCAGCCGTGGTAGCCGATACCACTGCCCCGGTGGTCGCCATCACCAACCCGACTTCGGGCGCTGTTTCCGGTACCGTCAACGTCACCGTCAACGCTTCGGACAACAGCGGCGCTGCCGGCATCAACATGAGCGTGTACATCGACGGCCAACTGAAGGCTTCCGGCGCCGGCTCTTCGCTGTCCTACAGCTGGAACACCCGCAAGCTCGCCAGCGGCACCCACACCGTGCAAGCCGTGGCCAGGGATGCTGCCGGCAATACCTCGACCACCAGCGTCCAGGTAACCCGCTAATTAATATAAATACCCTGTTTGGGCCCGGCTCTGCCGGGCCTTTTTTTATTAGCCGCTGGAAATATCAATTAACTCCATATCAAATGAAATGAAGTTAATATCAATTTCTTCGCGACATTAATTAACCCTTTGATTTGACTGAATATTATTAATCGCTACAATCCTGCAAGCCAACTTTGCACAAATGCTCAGACGGATTTGTATCAGGATGTAATTTGAGGGAAATTTCATTTGCCTCGCGGTAAATCGTGAATTACTATCGAACCTGAAGTCTGACAAAGGCAAACCGCGCGAAAGCACGGGACGCAAAGTCAACGGTCTAACGACGCGCAAGCGTCCATGACGGCTGGACTGCCAGATACACAGGTGCCCCTGATGTCCCCGGTGTGCTCTCCAACTACTCCCTTGGGAGTGGCCGGCAGTCCTTTTTTCTGAAACCTTGAAAAAGGATCTGCTTTAATGAAGAACCGCACCTGCATCGCCACCCTCATCCTCGCTGGCGCCGCCCCTATCGTATTTGCAGCCCCAGGCAACGATACTGATTTTGCTCCCGGCCGTATCCTGGTCGAACCTCAGGCAGGCTTGACTGCCGATGAGTTCGCCAAAGACTTGAAAGGCCATGGCGCCGGCAAGGCCCAGAAGCTTGGTCAGAGCAATATCCATATTATTGACGTGCCGCATGGCTCCGAGAGGGCGATTGCCAACAAGCTGAAACACAATCCCCATTTCAAGTTCGCCGAACTTGACCAGCGTGTGGAAGTCAGCGCGACCACCAACGACCCTTACCTGGGCAGCGAATGGCACATCGGAAAGATCGGCGCCAGCGCCGCGTGGGACAAGACACAGGGCGGCAACATCACCATTGCCATCCTGGATTCGGGCGTTGACGCAAGCCACCCCGACTTCTCGGGCCGCCTGGTAGCAGGCTATAACACCTACGACAATAACACCAACACCGCCGACGTCTGCGGCCACGGCACCAAGGCTGCCGGCTCCGCGGCAGCTGCGTCCAATAACGCCATCGGCGTCGCCGGCGTGGCGGGCCAAGCCAGGATCATGCCAGTGCGCATTGCCTACAACAATTCCGGCACCTGCTACGCCTACTTCTCGACCATGGCCAGCGGCGTGACCTGGGCTGCCGACCACGGCGCCCGCGTGGTCAACATCAGCTACGCCAACGTGCCAACCAGCTCGGCCGTGCAAAGCGCTGCCAACTACCTCAAAGGCAAGGGCGGCCTGCTGTTCGTCTCGGCCGGCAACTACAACCGCGATGAAGGCTTCACCCCGACCGACACCATGATCCCGGTCTCGGCCACCGATTCGGCCGACAACCGTGCCAGCTTCTCCAGCTATGGCGCCTTTGTCGCGCTGTCGGCGCCGGGCGTGGGCATCTACACCACTGTCCAGGGTGGCGGCTACGGCGCGGTCAATGGCACCTCCTTCGCCAGCCCGGTCGCCGCAGCGGTGGCAGCCCTGGTGATGTCGGCCAATCCTTCCCTGAGCGCAGACCAGGTGAAGAGCATCCTGTTCACCACCGCTGTCGACCTGGGCACTGCCGGCCGCGACATCTACTTCGGCTATGGCCGTGTGAATGCTTCGGCTGCCGTAGCAAAAGCTGCGGGTACCACAACCACGGCCGACACCACTGCGCCAACGGTCTCGATCGCTGCCCCGCTGGGCAGCAGCACGGTGTCGGGCATCGTCTCGGTCAACGTCAACGCTGCTGATAACGTCGGCGTGGCGCGCGTGGACTTGAAAGTCAATAGCACGGTGGTAGCGAGCGATGCGAGCAGCCCATTTAGCTTTGCGTGGGATTCCAAAGGCGTTGCCAACGGTATGGCAACCCTGACGGCCGTCGCGCGTGATGCTGCCGGCAATGTGACCTCTTCCACGCCAGTCAGCGTGAACGTCTCGAACAGTACCACCACCATTTCTCCGACGACCGACACGGTTGCGCCCGTTGTGGCTATCACCAACCCAAGCAATGGCGGCACCGTTCACGGCAACGTCAACGTTACCGTGAATGCATCGGACAATAGCGGCGCGGCTGGGATTTCGATGTCGCTTTACGTGGACGGCGCGCTGGTTGCTTCGGGCAGCGGATCGAGCATGGCCTACAGCTGGAAACCCAGCAACGGCAGCCATACCCTGAAAGCAGTCGCACGTGATCGCGCCGGTAACACTGCTGCCAGCAGCGTGAGCGTACGCAAGTAAGCGGCTCTCCAATGAAAAACGGCAGCCTTGGCTGCCGTTTTTTTCATCAGGTCGCGATCAGCGGATACTGCGTCGGCGGCTGAGCGCCAAACCCAGCAGGCCGACACCGAATATAGCCAACGTAGCAGGCTCTGGAATTTCCTGTTCACCGCCTCCGCATTCCGGACGTGTGTCGCCTGGAGGGCATTCAGGCGGATTGCAGTTTTCTTCTCCGTCCACGCAGGCACCGGATTTAGCGGAAGATGCATAGCCCTGGACATGCACTGCTGCAAACAAGCCGTCCGTTCCGCAGGTACGGCCTGGCATGCACGACAGGAACATGAAATCATTGACGCTTAGCGTCTCGCTTAGGTCGACAGAGAGACGCCAGACCGATTCGTTCCCCTGCGCCAGCTCACCCGGGTTCGCATTCACAAAATGGAACACACCATCGTAGCTGCCGGACCCGGTTCCGTTCTGGCAATCCGAGCAGATGCTGGTGTTGGCGTTCACCCCGCTTAACAAGGAGAACGTTCCGGTCTGGGCCAGTGCATCACCGTTGAACCACCAGTCGTTCACATAGATGCCAGACTCCAGCACGCCGGTTGCGACGCTCAGGCTGATGTCCACATAATTCGTGCCATAGTCGGTAAACTTCAGTTGCGCCCACGAGTCGGTTGCGGTCGCCCCAGACTGCAGGGGTGGCGCGTCTCCGGTGTAGACGTTGGCGTTATTAAAATTGAGCGTCCATTCGCCCGCATGAGACAAAGGAGCAACCCCCATCAGCAGTGCTGCTCCCAAGACACCCAGCGCAGTTTTGATACTTTTCATGTTACACCCCCTTTTATTATGGTACGAACTCCTATACGCATATAGCGTGCCTAAAAGTTACTCACCAACGAAATCAATCGGTTAACCTCAGCAGTTAAATCTTGACCCCAAAAATTGTAAGAATTCTCGACATTGACATGAAAGTCACCACTGATTTCGTACGGAAACTTAGGTTTCCCTTAGGGCGCAAGACGGCATCGGGTGCCTGCGTTAAAATGCGCTGGACATGAGCGCTACTAACTTCCAGTTTGAAAATTCCTTCGCAGGTTTGCCGCCAGCGTTCTACACTCACCTGATGCCGACTCCATTGCCGGCGCCTTACCTTGTTGGGCTGAGTCCTGCGGCTGCACGTCTCATTGGTCTTGAACCAGCAACGCTGGCGACGCAAGAAGCGGTTGATATCCTGACCGGCAACCGCCTCGCGGAGCGTTCGAAGCCGCTTGCGGCTGTCTATTCCGGCCACCAGTTTGGCGTCTGGGCCGGCCAGCTCGGCGACGGGCGTGCCATCCTGCTCGGCGATCTAGCCACTCCCGAGGGCCCGATCGAGTTGCAGCTGAAAGGCGCCGGCATGACGCCATACTCGAGGATGGGCGATGGACGCGCCGTGCTGCGCTCGTCCATCCGTGAGTTCCTGTGCTCGGAAGCGATGCATGGCCTCGGCATCCCGACCACCCGCGCCTTGTCGGTAGTCGGTTCTGACCAGGGAATCGTGCGCGAATCGATCGAAACCGCGGCCGTCGTCGTCCGCATGGCCCCAACCTTCATCCGGTTTGGTTCTTTTGAACACTGGTACTACAATCGCAAGCCGGATGAACTCAAGCAATTAGCCGATTACGTCATCGACCGCTTCTACCCTTCCCTGCGCGACGAGGAAAACCCGTACGCTGCCTTGCTGGAAGAAGTGACCCGCCGCACCGCGCGCATGATTGCGCACTGGCAAGCAGTAGGCTTCATGCATGGTGTAATGAATTCCGACAATATGTCGATCCTGGGGCTGACTCTCGATTACGGCCCCTTCGGTTTCATGGACGGATTCGACGCCAACCAGATCTGCAACCATAGCGACGAGCGTGGCCGTTACTCGTATTCCAACCAGCCGCAGATCGGTCACTGGAACTGCTACGCCCTCGCGCAAGCCTTGTTGCCGCTGATTGGCGAAGTCGAACTGACCCAGGAAGCGCTCGACGTCTACCAGCCGGAGTTCGCGCGTCACATCGATCAGCTGCTGCATGCCAAGCTCGGTTTGGCTACCACGCAAGAAGGCGACCGCGAACTGCTTGACGGCCTGTTTGCCATCCTGCAAGCCAACCACACTGACTTCACGATTTTCTTCCGCCGCCTGAGCGCCTTGCGCGCCGGCAGCTCGGAAGGCGACGAACCCTTGCGCGACTTGTTCATCGATCGCCCCGCTTTCGATCAATGGGCCGAAGCTTATCGTGCGCGCCTGCGCGCCGAAAACAGCGACGATGCTGCGCGCAAACTTGCGATGGATCAGGTCAATCCCAAGTATGTGCTGCGAAACTATATGGCACAGCTCGCCATCGAAAAGGCGCAAAATAAGGACTTTTCCGAAGTCGAGCGCCTCTTGACCCTGCTCGAACGCCCCTTCGACGAACAAGCAGAGAATGAACAATATGCAGGCTTTCCGCCAGACTGGTCCAGCCAGCTCTCGGTAAGCTGCTCTTCGTGAGAGATCAACAATGAGCGACAAAGTTGTCAAGACCGATGCCGAATGGCGCGCCCAGCTCGACCCGATGGAATACCAGGTTACCCGCCATGCCGCCACCGAGCGCGCATTTACGGGCAAGTTCTGGGACCACCACGAGCATGGCATTTACACCTGCGTATGCTGCAACACCCCGCTTTTCGAGTCGGATGCCAAATTCGATTCCGGCTGCGGCTGGCCGAGTTACTTCAAGGCGCTCGATCCTGCGAATATCATAGAGAAAACGGATCGCTCGCATGGTATGCTGCGCACCGAAATCATCTGTGCAGTATGTGATGCCCACCTGGGCCACGTCTTCCCTGATGGCCCGCCGCCGACCGGATTGCGCTATTGCATTAATTCGGCCTCGCTGCGCTTTGAACCGAAGCCTTGAAAAGATGAAGATTATTTTTGACCTGTTTCCGCTGATCCTGTTTTTTGTCAGCTACAAATTTGCCGGCAGTCACCAGGAGGCCGCGCATGCCATGCTGAATGCCCATCTTGGCGGCCTGGTTTCCGGCGGAGCGATTCCGGCATCGCAGGCGCCGATCGTGGTCGCGACTATTGTCGGCATTATCGGCACCGCTGCCCAGGTGTTATATCTGCTGGCCCGGCGCAAGAAGGTCGACGGGGCTCTATGGGTTTCCCTGGTAGTGTTTATCGTATTCGGCGGCATGACCATCTATTTCCACGACGATGACTTTATCAAGTGGAAGCCAACCATTATTTACTGGTCGCTTGCGACGGCCATGCTGGTGGCGTACCGCTTCTTCGATAAAAACATGATCCGCCTGGCGATGGAAAAGCAGGTCCAACTGCCGGAACATGTCTGGGTGCGCCTGCATTTCATGTGGATTACCTTCTGGCTGGTGCTGGGTTTTGTGAACCTCTTTGTCGCCTTCATCCTGTTCAAGTCCGATAACGACGCCTGGGTCAATTTCAAGGCTTTCGGAGTTACCGGTTTGATGCTGGTGTTCTTTATCGCACAGGCTTTCTACCTCTCTAAACATATTAAGGATGAAGCATGAGCGACCCGCGCCTTGCCAGGATTCGCGAGCGCCTGGAAGCCTCGCTGGCGCCATCGGAAATCGTGCTGGAAGATGAATCCGCGCTGCATGCCGGCCATGCCGGCGCAGCCTCCGGCGGCGGACATTACAGGCTGAAAATTGTCTCTACTAAATTCGAAGGTGTGAAACTCGTCATGCGCCATCGTCTGGTGTATGATTCCGTGCACGATATGATGCATAAAGAAATTCATGCATTGGCCATTACCGCATTGGCACCGTCCGAAGTATGATATGCGCGGAGTTTTTGGGAAACATCAAAAAGAACCTCGATCGTTGAATAGTAGAGACATCTCGGCGAACCAGCCCAAAATCCCCGCAATTCAGTAAACTTTCCCTAGGAATTAAACTAAATGACTTTCAAGCCAGCCCGCTTGCTGCTCGCACTTATCGCCGTTGCCGCTGCACCAGCTTTCGCCCAGAACGCCGCTGTCGTCAATGGCAAAGCCATCCCGACCGCCAAAGTTGACGCCCTGGTCAAGCAAGTCGTTGCCCAAGGCCAGCAGCAAGACACCCCTCAATTGCGCGAAATGATCAAGAAGTCCCTGATCGGCCGCGAAGTAATGATCCAGGAAGCGGAAAAGCAAGGCCTGGCCAAGAGCAAGGACGTTACCACTGCTCTGGAACAGGCTCGCCAGGACATCATGCTGAACGCCCTGGCTGCTGATTACGTGAAAAAGAACCCGGTTGGCGACGCCGAAATCAAGGCTGAATACGACCGCGCCGTTGCCGCCGAAGGCGACAAGGAATACCACGTGCGCCACATCCTGGTGGAAACCGAAAAAGAAGCAAGCGACATCATCGCCAAGCTGAAAGGCGGCGCCAAGTTTGAAGACCTGGCCAAGAACTCCAAGGACACCGGTTCCGCTGCCAACGGCGGCGACCTGGACTGGGGCACTCCAGCCAACTTCCCTAAAGTCTTCGCTGACGCGTTCACTTCCCTGCAAAAAGGCCAGGTTACCGAGAAGCCAGTGCAAACCCCAAGCGGTTTCCACGTGATCAAGGTGGAAGACACCCGTCCAGTCAAGCTGCCTACCCTGGAAGAAGTGAAGCCACGTATCGCCGATTCCCTGATGCGCGCGAAACTGCAGGCCTATCAGGAATCCCTGGTGAAGAAAGCCAAAGTACAATAATCCGTCACGGACCTGATCCGGCGCCCAAGCGGCGCCGGATTTATTTTAACTAAGGAAATACTCAATGAAATTCAAACCAGCCACCCTGCTGTTGGCCCTGATCGCAGTTGCAGCGACCCCTGCATTTGCCCAGAACGTCGCTACCGTGAACGGTAAAGCTATCCCATCGGCCCAGATGGAAGCCGCTGTCAAGCAAGCTGCTGCCCAAGGCCAGCCTGACTCGCCACAACTGCGCGACATGATCAAGAAATCCCTGATCGGCCGTGAAGTGCTGGTGCAGGAAGCCACCAAGCAAGGCGTTGCTGCCAACAAGGAAGTGAAAGAAGCCCTGGAACAAGCTCGCCAGGACATCATCATCCGCGCCCTGCTGGTTGACTATGTCAAGAAGAACCCAGTGAGCGACGCAGAAATCAAATCCGCTTACGACCAGTTCAAGGCTTCCAAGGGCGACAAGGAATACCACGCTCGCCACATCCTGGTGAAAACCGAGAAGGAAGCGACCGACATCATCGCCAAGCTGAAAGGCGGCGCCAAGTTTGAAGAACTGGCCAAGGCCTCGCAAGACCCAGGCTCGGCTGCCAATGGCGGCGACCTGGATTGGGCAGCGCCAGGCAACTACGTGAAGCCGTTTGCCGACGCCATGGTCGCCCTGAAAGACGGCCAGATCACCGACAAGCCAGTGCAGTCCCAGTTCGGCTACCACGTGATCAAGCTGGAAGGCTCGCGCGCCGCCAAGGTGCCGTCGCTGGAAGAAATCAAGCCGCAGATCGCCGAATCCCTGACCCAGCGTAAAGTCGCAGCGTACCGCGACCAGCTGGTGGCCAAGGCCAAAGTGCAATAATCCAGATGCGCCTTTACAGGCGATCTTCACGAAGCGCCCCACGGGGCGCTTTTTTATTATGCCAACAAGCAAAGACATCATTTCCGCCCTCGCACCGCTGGCCGACGCCTCGCGGGCGCCAGCCATGCGCGCCTATATGCGCGAGCAGTTCCCTTTCCTCGGCATTCCCACGCCGGCGCGACGCGAAGCACTCAAGCCAGCCATCCGCGCGTTCAAGGGCGCGCCGCCGGCTGAACTCCTCGGCATTGCAGATAAGCTATGGCGCCTGCCGGAACGTGAATACCAGTACGCGGCACTGGATTTGATGGCCGCACACTGGAAACAGTTCAGCGCCGGCGATTTACCGGAATTGCTGGCTTTTGTCATGCGCAAATCCTGGTGGGATTCGGTGGACGGCATGGCTGCGATTATCGGTGATGTCCTGCGTTTCGGGCACGATGGCATGGACCAAGCGATAAAACATGACAGCTTCTGGATGCGGCGAATTGCCCTGCTCCACCAATTAGGGTGGCGGGGCAAAACCGATGAAATGCGCCTGTTCCGCTATTCACTTGCGCTCGGCCATGAAAATGAATTTTTCATTCAAAAAGCAATTGGCTGGGCCTTGCGGGATTATGCGCGGCACGCTCCACATAATGTCGCTCATTTTATTAATGAAAATAAGGCGTCTTTGTCGAAGCTGAGCGTTCGCGAGGCCGGCAAGCACCTTGCGCCCTTTGCTTAAGCCAGGAGCTGGCGCATATGTGCCAGAAGTTAGCGTTTATCCTGCTAGCCGCCACTCGGCATCAAAACAACAGAAATAATTCGCACAATTGCCGCTCCTGAAAATGTCGCGTTAAACTCGTGACAACTAAATGGAGGCTGACAATGAATAAACTCGCATTACGGCAGTTAATCCTGTGCGGCGCTTTTATTACCGCGGCTCCTGCCATGGCAAGCGTTATCGCTACTTTCGACGATCTGCCATTCCCTCCTGCGCTTGATAGTGCGACAGGCATCCAATGGACAAATGCCAGCAGCAGCCTGGAATACCAGGGTGTTATTTGGGATGCCAGGTTCGGCGTGGTGGGCGACCAATATCGCGTTGGCGGGCCGAGCGGCCCATTATTCGGCATTTCCCACTCCGGGCACTACTTTGTCTCCAATTCGAGCGGATCGAGCGGCATGACGATCACGACCGATAAAATCCTGACCGGCGCATGGTTCGGCCGCAACCAGTACTACGGTTTCGGCGAGGGTGGCGCTGACCAGGTCACGATCGTGGCGCTGAATGGTGCAAGTGAATTGGGCTCAGTCGTGTTCGACTTGCCAGAAAGTCATCCGGGTTTGCCGGAGCCGCTGTCGTTCGTCAACACCAGCATTTTCGCTGCGCTGGGCCCGATCACAGGCTACCGGATCGACCGGCGCGAACTCGGACAACAGAATGGAAACTGGGTCGCCGACGACTTCCAGTTCGTCGATGCGACCCAGGTACCGGCCCCGGGCGGGGCCGTCTTGATGCTCGGTGGCATGGCCGCCTTGCTGGCGGCCCGCCGGAGGCGCGCTTAGCCTTTAACCGATGAATTTGCGCGCGTTACCCCACATGCGCGCCCAAGGCGAATCCTCGCCCCAGCCGTCCGGATGCCAGGAATTCTGCACCGTGCGGGAAACGCGTTCCGGGTGCGGCATCATCACGGTGAAGCGGCCGTCAGGCGTGGTCACCGAGGTCAAGCCGCGCGGCGAACCGTTCGGGTTATATGGGTAGCCCTCGGTGGCGCCGCCTTGATTGTCCACGAAGCGCAACGCACCGATTGCCTCATCGATATTGCCGGTCTGGCTGAAGTCGGCGAAACCTTCGCCGTGCGCGATCGCGATCGGCGTCTGGGTGCCGGCCATGCCTTGCAGGAAGATCGATGGCGAATCCAGCACTTCCACCATCGAGAAGCGTGCTTCGAACTTCTCCGACTTGTTGGTGGTGAACTTCGGCCACGCATGCGCGCCCGGAATCAGCGATTTCAGGTTCGACATCATCTGGCAACCGTTGCAAATGCCCAGGCCGAAGGTGTCCTTGCGCTGGAAGAAGGCGGCAAATTGCTCAGCCATTTCAGGATTGAACAGGATGGACTTGGCCCAGCCCTCGCCCGCACCCAGCACGTCGCCGTAGGAGAAGCCGCCGACAGCGATGATCCCCTGGAAATCAGCCAGCGATACACGGCGCGAAATCAGGTCGCTCATGTGCACGTCGACAGCGGCGAAGCCGGCGCGGTGCATTGCCCAGGCCGTCTCGATATGCGAGTTAACGCCCTGCTCGCGCAGGATGGCAACCCGTGGACGAACGCCGGTCGCCAGGAAAGGCGCCGCGACGTTTTCCGCCATATCGAAGGTGATTTTCGGCTGCATGCCCGGGTCGGTTTCATCCAGCAGGCGATCGTATTCGGCATCCGCCGTGGCCGGGTTTTCGCGTACGCGGGAAATGCGCCAGCTGGTTTCGCTCCACAGGCGGTGCAGGTCGGCGCGCGGCTGCGAGTAGATGATCTTGGCGTCGCGCGTGAACTCAATCACGCCACGGTCGTTCGGCTTGCCGATGATGTGGCTGCAAGCGCCCAGGTTGAAGCTGCGCAGCACGTCCATCACCGCCGATTTCTCGTCGGCGCGTACCTGGATCACCGCGCCCAGTTCTTCGTTGAACAGCGCGGACAGGGTCAGTTCATTGCGGCGTTCAGCCACCTGGCCGGCCCAGTTCTTGGCGTCGCCGTGATCCATGGTGCCCTCTTCGCCCAGGGTCAGAATGTCCAGGTTGACGGACAGGCCGGCGCGGCCGGCGAAGGCCATTTCGACCAGGGTTGCATACAGGCCGCCATCGGAACGGTCGTGGTAAGCCAGGATCTTGCCTTCCTTGTTCAGCTGCTGGATGGCGTTGAAGAAGCCCTTCAGGTCTTCCGGCGAATCCACGTCCGGCGCGGCATTGCCCAGCTGGCCCATCACTTGCGCCAGGGCCGAAGCACCCATCCGGTTCTTGCCGCGGCCCAGGTCAATCACGATCAGGGAGGTTACGCCCAGGTCGGTGCGGATCTGCGGGGTCAGCGACTTGCGCACGTCGTACACCGGCGAGAAGCCGGAAACGATCAGGGACACCGGCGAAATCACGGCCTTGTCGGCGCCCTCGTCTTTCCAGGTGGTGCGCATCGACAGGGAATCCTTGCCGACCGGGATCGACAGGCCCAGCGCCGGGCACAGCTCCATGCCGACGGCTTTGACCGTATCGAACAGGGCTGCATCCTGGCCTGGCTGGCCGCAGGCAGCCATCCAGTTGGCCGACAGCTTGATGTCGGAGATATCGTTGATAGGCGCCGCTGCCAGGTTGGTGACGGTCTCGCCCACCGCCATGCGGCCGGACGCAGGCGCGTCGATCACTGCCAGCGGGGTACGCTCACCCATTGCCATCGCCTCGCCCACATAGCCGTCGTAGCTGAGGGTGGTCACGGCGCAGTCGGCCACAGGCACCTGCCACGGGCCGACCATCTGGTCGCGCACCGACATGCCGCCCACGGTACGGTCGCCGATGGTGATCAGGAAGCTCTTGTCGGCCACGGTTGGCAGCAACAACACGCGCTTGGCAGCCTCTTCCAGCTGGATGGCGGTCAGGTCGATGGCCGGCAGGTCGTGCTGGACATGCTTCACATCGCGGTGCATCTTGGGTGGCTTGCCCAGCAGGACTTCCATCGGCATGTCGACTGGGCTATTGCCCATTTCCTGGTCGATCACCTTCAGCTGGCGCTCTTCCGTTGCCACGCCGACCACGGCGAACGGGCAGCGCTCACGCTCGCACAGGGCCTGGAACACGGCCAGGTCGCTCGGGGCGATCGCCAGCACATAGCGTTCCTGCGATTCGTTGGACCAGATTTCTTTGGGCGCCATGCCGGACTCTTCCAGCGGCACCTTGCGCAGGTCGAAAATCGCGCCGCGCTTGGCGTCGTTCGTAATCTCAGGGAAGGCATTCGACAGGCCGCCCGCCCCCACGTCGTGGATCGAAATGATCGGATTCTTGTCGGCCAATTGCCAGCAGCCGTTGATGACTTCCTGGGCCCGGCGCTCCATTTCAGGATTGCCGCGCTGGACCGAATCGAAGTCCAGGTCAGCGGTATTGGTGCCGGTCGCCATCGACGAGGCAGCCGAACCGCCCATGCCGATGCGCATGCCCGGGCCGCCCAGCTGGATCAGCAGGCTGCCGACCGGAATGTCGTTCTTGTGGGTATGCGAAGCGGAGATGTTGCCGATACCGCCGGCGATCATGATGGGCTTGTGGTAGCCCATCACGGTGTCCTTGCCGCCGGCGAACTGCTGGCCGATATTCTGTTCGTAGGTGCGGAAGTAGCCACCCAGCACGGGACGCCCGAATTCATTCGAGAATGCCGCGCCGCCCAGCGGGCCTTCGATCATGATCTGCAGCGGCGAAGCGATGCGCTCCGGCTTGCCGTACACCTGGCTTTCGTCGCGCTTGCCGACCGGAGCGGTCACGTTGGCGGCGTTTTCCCACGCCTGCACGGCGCCAGGGATCATCAGGTTGGACACGGTAAAGCCGGTCAAGCCTGCCTTGGGCTTGGAGCCGCGGCCGGTTGCACCTTCGTCGCGGATCTCGCCGCCGGCGCCAGTCGAAGCACCAGGGAACGGGGAAATCGCGGTCGGGTGGTTGTGGGTTTCCACCTTCATCAGGGTGTGCACCAGCTCGGTGGACGGCGCGTATTCCTGGCCTTCGCGCGGGTAGAAGCGGGTCACTTCGGCGCCTTCGATGATCGAGGAGTTGTCCGAATAAGCCACGACGGTGCCGCGCGGGTTCTTCTCGTGCGTGTTCTTGATCATCTTGAACAGCGATTTGTCCTGTGCCACGCCGTCGATGGTCCAGTCGGCGTTGAAGATCTTGTGGCGGCAGTGCTCCGAGTTGGCCTGCGCGAACATCATCAGTTCGACGTCGGTCGGGTTGCGCTTGGCGTTGGTGAAGGCTTCCAGCAGGTAGTCGATCTCGTCGTCCGACATCGCCAGGCCCAGGTCGGTATTGGCCTTTTCCAGCGCATTGCGGCCGGCGCCCATCACGTCGATCGATTCCAGCGGCTTGGCTTCCAGGCTCGAGAACAGGCCGGCAGCCTGGTCCGGGTGACGCAGCACGGATTCGGTCATGCGGTCGTGCAGCAGCGCGGCAACAGCTTGCGCCTGCTCGCTATCCAGCCTCCTGGCCGCGCCCAGGCCGGTTCCCAGGATGCCGCCCTTCAGGTTGATACGGTACGCAACGCCACGCTCCACGCGGTGGATATGCGCCATGCCGCAGTTGTGCACGATGTCGGTGGCCTTGGAAGCCCATGGCGAAATGGTGCCGAAACGGGGAATGACGACAAACTCTTCCACCACGCCCTCGGCATGCTCCGGCAAGGCTGGCTCGCCGTAGGTCAGTAAGCCATTCATGCGGTTCAGATCGTCTTCGGACAGGGGCGAAGCGGAGTCGACAAAGTGGATAAAGCGGGCTTGGACCGACGTAATGGACGGCAGAACTGCTTGAAGCTGGTTGAGGAGGCGTTGGCTACGGAAAGAGGACAGGGCGTTGGAACCCGGCAGAATCAACATAGTGGGGGCGTGAAGAATGCAGCGTTGCTGCGGTTTAAAGGAATACTGTGCACGAGCTGACTGGTCTTGCTGTATTTCGATTTGCCGACATTATACTTGTTTCAGGCATCACTTCCCACCCTTCCTTCATTGGTCCGAAAGCAACATTTGCTGCGTTTACGCCTGTTTTTTGAGCGGCCTTGGGGTATTCTCCCTCTATGACAGCCTTCTGCCTTCAAAATGCAAGAATATAGCGACCTGTCAGTCCTGCTAATCGACCCCAACCAGCATATGCGCAGCGGAATGCACAATATGCTCGGCCAGTTGGGGATTACCCGCATCGAGCACGGCGTGAGCGCAGGCACTGCCATCCGCCACCTCGAGAAGAAGGCGTTCGACCTGGTGTTTTGCGAATACGACCTGGGCAACGAACAGGGGCAGGACGGGCAGCAGTTGCTGGAAGACCTGCGCCACCACAAGCTGATCCTCCCTTCCACCATCTTCATCATGCTCACCACCGAGGGCGTGTACGGCAAGGTGGTGAGCGCAGCGGAATTGACGCCGACCGATTACATCCTCAAGCCTTTTACAGTCGATGTGCTGGCGCAGCGCATTGCCCGGGCCGTCGACCGGCGCGCCGCCCTCCTCCCGGTGCACCGGATGATCGAACGCGACCGGCTGCACGAAGCCATCCTGGCCAGTGAAGTGTCGGCCGCGGCCAATCCGCGCTATGCGACGGAATGCGCCCGCCTGCGCGCGGAGGCGCATGCCGCGCTGGGCGAGGAGGCGCAGGCGGAAGCGATTTACCGGGAAATCCTCGAAATCCGCCCATTGGGCTGGGCCCAGCTTGGCCTGGCCCGTTGCCAGTTCGACCAGGGCCAGTTCGCTGAAACGCTGGAGACCCTGCAGCGCCTGATCGACGACAATCCCAGGTACATGGCGGCCTACGACCTCATGGCCCGCACCCAGCAGGCCCTCGGCCGCGCGGCCGATGCCCGCGCCGCGCTGGAAACTGCGGTGTCGATCTCTCCCCATGTGGTGCGCCGGCTGCGCCACATGGGCCAGGTGGCGCTTGAAGCCGGCGATCTCGATGCAGCCGAAAAGTCCTTCAAACAAGTCGTCGCCAAGTCCAGGTATTCCGAGTTTCGCGACCCCGAAGACCACGTCAACCTGGTGCGGGCCCTGGTCCGGAAAGGCGATGCCGCCGGCGCAGCCAACGCCCTGCGCGAGCTCGATCGCTCGGCGCGCAGCGGCCCGGCGACAGATGCCTGCAAGGCTTTTTCCGCCGTCCTGCTGCAGGAATTGAACGGCAATGGCGCGGCGCTGCAGTCGGAGCTGGCCAATGCCGTGCGCGCTGCCGGCGAGGCAGGTACCCTTTCCAGCGCGCTGAAACTCGGCATCGCGGAAAGCTGCCTGAAGCAAGGCATGGACGAGCAAGGCATGCAGTTGCTCGATGCGCTGGCCAGCGACCCCGCCAGCGGCATCAGCGAATCCGATACGGCGGCCGTCTACGAGCGCAGCGGCCGCGCCGAACTGGCGCAAAACCGCGGCGACAGCGTGGAACGCTACCTTGACGGCCTGGTGCGGCAGGCGGCCGCGCGCAGCGGCCAGGGCGACCAGCGTGGCGCCATCGACGTGCTCCAGGTGGCGGTCCGGCGGCGGCCCGAAAATGCCGGACTGATCTCCGCCCTCGCCTCCGCCATGCTGCGCCTGATGGGCGACAGCGGCTGGGAAGCCGCGCTGGGCGAGCAATGTGCTGCGCTGCTGATACGCATGCGCAAGGCAGATCCCCATCATCCCATGCTGGCTGCGTTATCATCACAATATGTCACCCTGCGGGGCAAACAATAAGAGACGAAGTCAATGCAATCGTATAGCGACCTGTCGGTGCTGATCATCGACCCCAACCCGGCAATGCGGGGCAACCTGCACAATATGCTGAACCAGGCCTCGATCACGCGGATCGAGTATGCCGTCAGCTCGGGCACGGCGATCCGCCAACTGACCAACAAGCGCTTTGACGTCATCCTGTGCGAGTACGACCTGGGCAGCGGCAATGAAGACAACGGCCAGGATGGCCAGCAACTACTGGAAGACCTGCGCCACCACAAGCTGATCGACCGCTCGGCCATCTTCATCATGCTGACCTCGGAGGCGGTGCAATCCAAGGTGATTGGCGCCGCAGAACTGACGCCAACCGATTACGTGCTGAAGCCCTTCACTGTCGATGGCCTGATGCAGCGCATCGGCCGAGCCGTGGAACGCCGGGCAGTATTCATGCCGGTCTATCAGCTGATCGCCCAGAGCAAGCAGCGCGAAGCCATCGATGCCTGCCAGGAAGCCGAGACTGCGAATCCGCGCTACGCCACCGAATTTGCCCGCCTGCGCGCCGAACTTCACTATGAAATCGGCGAGCTTGCGCAGGCCGAGCTGATCTACCAGTCGATCCTGATCGGCCGCCCGGCGGGCTGGGCTCAGCTTGGCCTGGCGCGATGCCAGTTCGGCCTCGAACACTATGCCGACGCAATGGGGACGCTGGAGCGCCTGCTCGAGGCCAATCCCAACATGATGGCGGCCTACGACCTGCTGGCCCGCTCGTACGAGGCCATGGGCCAGTCGCAGCAGGCGAAAAAGATCCTGGAAGATGCAGTTGCCATGTCGCCGAACATGGTGCGGCGCCTGCGCCACCTTGGCGAGGTCGCCTACGGCACCGGTGATATCTCGGCGGCGGAGAAGGCCTTCCGCCAGGTGGTGACCAAGGCCCGCTACTCCGAATTCCGCGATCCTGAAGACCACGTGAACCTGGTTCGCGCCCTGGTACGCAAGGGCGACGTCAACCAGGCTTCGGGCGTGATCCGCGATATGGAGCGCACGCTGCGCGCCAGTGCCAACACGGAAGTGTGCAAGCATATTTCTTCGGCCCTGCTGCTGGACGTGACCGGGCACGCAACCGAGGCCGCCTCCGAATTGTCCAACGCCGTCACGGCGGTCGGCATGGCGCGCGGCCTGTCGAACCGCCTGCGCATAGGGCTGGTGGATTCCTGCCTCAAGCACCGGCTGGACAAGGACGCTGCCGACGTCGTCATGCACATGATGAACGACAATGAAAAGCCGATCACCATGGAAGAAGCTGTCAGCGTCTTCGAAAAGGCAGGCCGCCACGACCTGGCGCGCGGCGTTGGCGAGAAGATCGACAACGTCATGCAGGAACTGGTCACGGAAGCGGAGTCGATGGCCCGCCAGGGCGACCATCGCGCGGCAGTGGCGACCCTGCACCAGGCCCTGCGTCGCACGCCGGGCAACCTGAAGGTGCTGTACGCGGCCGTGCAGGCCATCCTGCGCCAACTGGACGAATTGGGCTGGGAAGCACCGCTGGGCGACCAGGCGGGCGCCCTGATCGACCGCATCCGCCGTCTCGACGCCGGCAGCCCTGCGCTGGAAGCCCTGCTGATGCAGTATTCGGGCACCCAGCGCAAATACGGTATTTCGACGACCGCCTAAGCGCCCTCGCCGCCTGCCGGACCGTAACCGCCCCCGCCCGGCGTCTCGACAACGAAGATATCGCCGGGCTGCATTTCGGTCTTGCCGATGTGGCCCAGTTGTTCGATGCTGCCATCGGCACGCAGGACCGTATTGCGGCCCAAGGCCCCTGGAGCGCCGCCGGCCATGCCGAACGGCGCGTGCACGCGGTTATTCGACAGGATGGCAGCCGTCATCGGCTCCAGGAAGCGTACTTTGCGCACGCCCCCGTTGCCGCCGTGCCAGCGGCCGGCGCCGCCGGAGCCATGGCGAATTTCATAGCTTTCCAGCCGCACCGGGAAACGGAACTCCAGGATTTCCGGGTCCGTCAGGCGCGAGTTGGTCATATTGGTCTGCACCACGTCGGTACCGTTGAAGCCATCGCCGGCGCCGGAACCGCCGCTGATCGTTTCGTAATACTGGTACCTCGCGTTACCGAAGGTGAAGTTGTTCATCGTTCCCTGCGAAGCGCCCTGCACGCCAAGCGCGCCGTACAGCGCATTGGTGATGCAGGTCGAGGTTTCGACATTGCCCGATACCACCGATGCCGGGAAATGCGGGTTCAGCATCGAGCCCGGTGGAATGATCACGTGCAGCGGTTTCAGGCAGCCGGCGTTGAGCGGGATGTCATCGTCGACCAGGGTGCGGAAGACATACAGGACTGCCGCCATGCAAACGGCGGATGGCGCGTTGAAATTGTTATCCAGCTGGCTGGAAGTGCCGCTGAAGTCGATCTCGGCGCTGCGCTCGGCCGCGTTCACGCGCACCGCGACGTTGATGACCGCCCCGTTATCGAGTTTCAGCTCATAGCTGCCGTTGCGCAGGGCGCTGATCACGCGCCGCACTGCCTCTTCGGCGTTGTCCTGCACGTGGCCCATGTAGGCTCGCACCACGTCAAGGCCGAAGTGCGCGACCATCTTGCGCAGTTCTTCAACGCCCTTCTGGTTGGCGGCGACCTGGGCGCGGAAATCGGCCATGTTCTGGTCGGGATTGCGGGCCGGGTAGCGTGCACTGGCCAGCAAGGCGCGCGCCTCCGCATCGCGCAACTGGCTGCCGCTGGCGCCGTCGACCAGCTTGAAATTGTTGATCAGGACGCCTTCTTCTTCGATATTCCGCGAGTCCGGCGGCATCGAGCCCGGCGTACTGCCGCCAATGTCGGCGTGATGGCCGCGCGAGCCGACGTAGAACAGGATCGCGCTGCCTGCCTCATCGAATACGGGCGTGATGACGGTAACGTCCGGCAGGTGCGTGCCGCCGTTGTACGGATCGTTCAGCATGTAGACGTCGCCCGGATGCATCCGGCCTGCGTTTTCGCGCATGACGGTCTTGATGCTCTCGCCCATTGATCCGAGGTGCACCGGCATGTGCGGGGCATTGGCGATCAGGTTACCTTCAGCGTCGAAGATGGCGCAACTGAAGTCCAGGCGCTCCTTGATGTTGACCGAGTAGGCAGTGTTCTGCAGGCGCAGGCCCATTTGCTCTGCGATCGACATGAACAGGTTGTTGAAGATCTCCAGCATGACCGGATCGGCCGTGGTGCCAATGGCGCGGCGCACCGGCAGTGCCTCGACGCGGGTCAGCACCAGATGGTCTTGTGGCGTGACTTCGGCTTGCCAGCCCGGCTCCACGATCGTCGTGGCGTTGGTCTCGGCAATGATGGCCGGGCCCTTGATGATATCGCCGATGCGGGTCGCATCGCGTTTGAACAGGCCGGTGTCGTGCCACTGCCCGGCGCTGTACATGCGCACTGTTTGCGAAGGCTGCAGCGGTGCGTGGCGCGGCGCCTGCTGCGGCGCCGCTTCCGGCGGGGCGTTGGACTTGCCGATGGCCTCCACTGAGACCGCCTCCACAATCAGGGCCTTGGCCGGCATCAGGAAGGAGAAGCGCTTGCGATAGGCGGCTTCGAGCTGAGCCTTCATACTGTCGATGGTGCCGAACAGCACGATCAGGGCCGAATCCGTGCCCTCGTAACGCAGGTGGACACGGTGCACCACGCTGATACGCTCGCCAGCCACCGCCTGAGCGTGCAGCTCTGCCACAGCCTCCGCGGCAAGCGCCTGCAGGCGCGCTTCCAGCGCCGGCAGCGCTTCAGCCGCCAGCCGAAGTTCGACGGCGCTTTCACGCATCGCAGCCTGGTCGGCCAGGCCCATGCCGTAGGCCGACAGCACCCCGGCCAGGGAATGAATGAAGACTGTCTTCATGCCCAGCGCATCTGCAACCAGGCAGGCGTGCTGGCCGCCGGCGCCGCCAAAACTGGTCAGGGCGTACTCGGTCACGTCATGACCGCGTTGCACGGAAATCTGCTTGATGGCGTTGGCCATATTGCCGACGGCAATTTCGATGAAGCCCTCGGCCACCTGCTCCGGCGAGGACGGCGCGCCTGTCGCCGCCTGGATTTCCGCGGCCATGGCGGCGAATTTTTCGCGCACGGTTACCGCATCGAGCGCTTGCGCGCCATCGCTGCCGAACAGTTTCGGGAAGAACGCTGGCTGGATCTTGCCCAGCATTACGTTGCAGTCCGTTACAGCCAGCGGACCGCCGCGGCGATAGCTGGCCGGCCCCGGAGCGGCGCCCGCGCTGTCTGGTCCGACGCGGAAACGGCTGCCGTCGAAATGCAGGATCGAGCCGCCGCCGGCAGCAACCGTGTGAATGCTCATCATCGGCGCGCGCATGCGCACGCCGGCCACCTGGGTCTCAAACACACGCTCGAATTCGCCCGAAAAATGCGAGACATCGGTCGAAGTACCGCCCATGTCGAAGCCGATGATCTTTTCGAATCCTGCCGCCCGGCTGGCGCGCACCATGCCGACAATCCCGCCGGCCGGGCCGCTCAGGATCGAATCCTTGCCCTGGAAGGTGCGCGCGTCGGTCAGGCCGCCGTTGGACTGCATGAATTGCAGGTTCACGCCCGGCAGCTCGGATGCAACCTGGTCCACATAGCGCCGCAGGATTGGAGACAGGTAGGCATCGACCACGGTCGTATCGCCGCGCGCCACCAGCTTCATCATCGGGCTGACCAGGTGGGACACTGAGACCTGGGTATAGCCGATTTCGCGGGCAATTTGCGCCAGCGCCGCTTCATGCGCGCTGTAGCGGTAGCCATGCATCAGGACAATCGCGATCGAACGCAGCCCTTGGTCAAAGTGCGCCTGCAGGCCGGCCCGCGCCGCCGCTGCATCCAGTGCCCTGACCACTTCCCCGTGCGCGCCCATGCGCTCATCAATCTCCACCACATGCCGGTAGAGCAGTTCGGGAAGGACGATGTGGCGGTCGAACAGGCGCGGACGGTTCTGGTACGCAATGCGCAGCGCATCGCGGAAGCCGCGCGTTATCGCAAGCACGGTCGGCTCGCCCTTGCGCTCGAGCAGCGCGTTGGTGGCGACCGTTGTGCCCATCTTCACGGCCTCGACCTGCCCGACCGGGATGGCAGCGCCGCCTGCAACGCCCAGCAGATGGCGAATCCCAGCGATGGCTGCATCACGGTAGTGTTCAGGACTTTCCGACAGGAGCTTGTGGGTCATCAGGCCGCCATCGGGGCGGCGCGCCACGATGTCAGTGAAAGTACCGCCACGGTCGATCCAGAATTGCCAATCCATTGCGCTGCCTCGCTCTAATCGTGAAGCAGTTATTGTAGTGCTAGAATGCCCCGCATGACGCCCCTCTTTACGATTGCAGAACTTCGCGCGATCGAGCACGCTGCGGCGCAGCGCTTGCCCGAAGGTGCACTGATGCAGCGCGCGGGCCAGGCCGGCGCCAACCAGGCACTGGACCTGCTTCCTTTTACCATTCACCGCGCCCAGGTACTGGTGCTCGCTGGCCCGGGCAACAACGGCGGCGACGCACTGGAAACCGCAGCGCACCTCGGCCATGCCGGCGCCCAGGTCACCGTGCTGCATTTTCCGCCTGCAGACGCAGCCGCAGCGGAGCGCATCGAGGCCTTGCGCCGTGCACGCAGTTCCCCTGCCCGCTTCGCCGCAATCACCGAGGCCGCCGACGCCCGTGCCGTGGTGACTGGCACCGCCTGGACACTGATGATTGATGGCTTGTTCGGCATCGGGCTGGCCCGGCCAATCACGGGCGACTTCGCGGCGCTGGTGGCGACCGTCAACGAGCTGGCCTGCCCCATCCTCGCGCTCGACGTCCCCAGCGGCCTTGACTCGGACACCGGCGCTGTCGTTGGGGGCGGCAAGACAGGCATCGCGGTGCGCGCCACGCGCACGCTCACCTTCATCGGCGACAAGCCCGGCTTGCACACGGCCGAGGGCCGCGATCATTCGGGCGCTGTCACGGTCAGCAATCTCGACATCGAGCCCGAGCTCTTTCCGGCGCCGCGCGCGCGACTGAACGACGTGGCGCTGTTCGCCCACTGCGTGCGCCGGCGCCGCCACAGTTCGCACAAAGGAAGCCATGGCAGCGTGGCCGTGGTGGGAGGCGCACGCGGCATGGCAGGCGCGCCGATCCTGGCCGCCCGAACTGCGCTCACCAGCGGCGCCGGCCGCGTCTACGCCTGCTTCGTCGGCGAGCCGCCGGCCTTCGATGCCGCACAGCCAGAACTGATGTGCCGCAGCGCCCAGGAATATGATTTCAACAGCGCGGTGCTGGTGATCGGCCCCGGCATGGGCGGGTCCGCCTCAAGCGCCGAAATGCTGGCCAGCGCGCTGCATAGCCAAAGCCCGGCCGTACTTGACGCCGACGCGCTCAACCTGCTGGCTGGTTCCGAAGCACTGCGCACGCAACTGGCGCAGCGCAAGGCGCCGTGCATCCTGACGCCGCATCCGCTGGAGGCCGCCCGCTTGCTGGGAGTGACGGCCACCGAAATCCAGGCAGACCGCCCGTCCGCTGCACGCATGCTGGCCTCGCGGCTGGCGGCGACGGTCGTACTGAAAGGATCGGGAACAGTGCTTGCCGCCCGCAACGGGGAAATTGTGATCAATACAACCGGCAATCCGGCCCTCGCCACTGCCGGTACCGGCGACGTGCTGTCCGGCTTGTGCGGCAGCCTGCTTGCCCAGGGTTGGCCGGAATGGGAGGCAGCCCTGGCCGCGGTCTGGCTGCATGGCATGGCGGCCGACGATCTCGTCACGGAGGGTGCAGGACCCATCGGCCTGACGGCCAGCGAACTGATTCCAGCCATCCGCACCGCCGTCAACCGGCTGGCGGCGCAGCACGGCTCCTGAACAATCAGGCGATGCGCCCCGCCGCGATCGTGATGACGCGCCCGCAGCGCGCTGCGATATGGGTGTCATGCGTGACCAGCACCAGGGTCGAACCGTGTTCGCGGTTCAATTCGAACATCAGCTGGATGACGGATTCGCCAGTGGCCGCATCCAGGCTTCCTGTCGGCTCATCGGCCAGCAGCAAGGGCGGCTGCGTCACGAAGGCGCGCGCCAAGGCGACGCGCTGCTGCTCGCCGCCGGACAGGAATTTCGGATAGTGCTTCAAGCGGCTTGAAAGACCGACGCGGCCCAGCATGGCTTCCGCCTTTTCGCGCGCCGCGCCGTCGCCGGCCAGTTCAAGCGGCAGCATCACGTTTTCGACCGCCGTCAAATGAGGCAGCAACTGGAAAGACTGGAACACAAAGCCCAGTTTTTCCTTGCGCAAAGCAGCCCGGCCATCTTCATCGAGCGCGAAAATGTCCACGCCATCCAGCACCACCTTGCCCTCGGTGGGCGTATCCAGGCCCGCCAGCAGGCCAAGCAAGGTCGATTTACCGGAGCCGGAAGCCCCTACAATGGCAAGCGTTTCCGCCTTTTGCACTGTAAAATCCACTCCATGCAGGATGGTCAGTTCGCCGCTGGCGTCGGCCACCCGCTTGCCCAGGCCGGAAACGGAAATAGCCGCCTTGGCCAACTGACTGGAGGTTTGAGGAATATCACGCATGGTCATGTTCAAAAATAGTGTACGCTGCTTCGCGATGCTGATCCTGATGTTCAGCGCCGCCACGAACGCCTATTCTGCATCAAAAACCGTCCTGGTGGTGGGCGACAGCCTGTCGGCCGAATACGGCATCTCGCGCGGCGCCGGCTGGGTCGCCCTGCTCGACCAGCGGCTGAAGGACCAGAAACTGCCGGCAACTGTGGTCAACGCCAGCGTCAGCGGCGAGACGACCAGCGGCGGCCGCACCCGCTTGCCTGCCTTGCTGAGCAAGCACAAGCCGAATATCGTCATCATCGAACTGGGCGCCAACGATGGCTTGCGCGGCCTGCCGGTGGCCGCCGCCGAAACCAACCTGCGCGCCATGGTGGATGAATCGCGCAAGGCAGGTGCACAGGTGCTGCTGGTCGGCATTCGCATTCCTCCCAACTATGGCCGCGACTACGCCGACAAATTCTTCGCCATGTACGGCGCCGTGAGCAAGGATGTCAAAGTACCCCTGGCGCCCTTCATGCTTGATGGCGTCGCGCAAAAGCCCGAGCTGTTCCAGCCAGACCGCCTGCACCCGCTGGCAACGGCCCACCCTATCATCCTGGGCAATATCTGGCCCCACCTCCAGCCAATACTGAAAACAAAATGAAGTATCCAGAAATCCTGCCGATCGAAGACGTCCTGGCCCGCCTTGACGATTTCGACACCATCATCGACGCGCGCAGCCCATCCGAGTACGGGCTCGACCACCTGCCGAACGCGATCAACTGTCCGGTGCTCGACGACGAGCAGCGCATCACCGTCGGCACCATGTACAAGCAGGTCGGCTCCTTTGAAGCGAAGAAGGTCGGCGCGGCCATGGTCTCAAAGAATATCGGCCACCATATCGAGACGCTGTGGCTGGACAAGCCGCGCGACTGGAAGCCCCTCGTTTATTGCTGGCGCGGCGGCAACCGCAGCGGCTCCATGGCAACGGTGCTGGCCAAGATCGGCTGGCCCGTGGTGCAACTCGATGGCGGCTACAAGGCCTTCCGCGCCGCCATCAATGCGCAGCTTGAACGGACGCCGGAACTCGACTTCCGCGTGATCTGCGGCACCACCGGGAGCGGCAAGACCCGCCTGCTCGACACGCTGGAGGCGATCGGGGCGCAGGTGCTGGACCTGGAGCAGCTGGCGGCGCACCGCGGTTCGGTGCTGGGCAACATTCCATGCCAGCCGCAGCCTTCGCAAAAGGCCTTCGAAACCTCGATCTGGGACCGCCTGCGCCGTTTCGACCCGCAGTTTCCGGTCTTCGTCGAATCGGAAAGCCGCAAGGTGGGCAGCCTGCGCGTGCCGGGCGCGCTGATGGAACGTATGCGGGCTTCGCCCTGCATCGCCATGCAGGTGGCGCGGGAAGACCGCGTTAAGCTGCTGATCGAGGACTACCAGCATTTCGCCTGCAACGCCCCGGCGCTCAACGCGCAGCTGGAATTCCTGGTGCAGTTGCACGGCCGCGAACGCATCGAACGCTGGCAGGCCATGGCCACTGCGGGCGAGATGCCCGCCCTGGTCGACGAACTCCTGGTCGACCATTACGACCCGGCCTATCTCAAATCGATCCACCGCAACTTCGTTCAATACGACCAGGCCACTGAAGTGGCGCTTGCCGACATCTCGCCCGAATCCTTCATCGCCGCTGCGCGCAGGCTGCATGGCGCATAGCGAGCAATAGCAATCCACACAGGGTCATCGCCAGGGCGGACGGTTCCGGCACCGGCGGAATGGCCTTGGCGGCGCTCGCGCCGGCTACGACGCTCCAGCTGAGGTCCTTGGCCGTGTCGCTGCGGTTGAAGATCGACAGCGAAAAGGACTCGTCGATGCCCGGCTGTGCGCTGTCCGATCCGAAGCTTCTTGTATAAGCCGTTGCAGCGCCGGCGCCTTCAAGCCCGATATCAAAAAACCCTCCCGCCGTTGCACCGAAGGGGGCCCCGGCGCCGACTTCCTGCGTGCCGAACAGATGGCCGCTCACCACCAGCACGGAGTTGGGCGTCAGGTGTATGGTGGCGCTCCAGCTTGCCGTTCCTTCCGCGAGATACCATTGACTCAGCGGATCGCGCAGCCTGGCATGCGCATCGAAAGCGTAGTCCGTGGCGTCGGAATAGCGATTCCAATCGATAAAGATGCTGCTGGCGTACTCCATGCGGGTCGAATCGCCAAGTGCGTAGGCGCTGACCGGACCGGCACCGGCATGCACCATGGAAAACTGCTCCCGCGTTCCAAGCACTTCCGCGGCCGCACGATACTCCTGTCCCAACAAGCCCGCCGCAGCGGTTCCTCCCAGCGGATCGAGGGAATACGCGTCGAATTCGAGGTCCGACAGCTGCAGGACGATTTCGCTGGTGCCGGGCGCGGCAGGCGGTTCCTGGGCGCCGGCGGCGCCGACGCAAGCGCAGAACAGCGCAGCGAGACCTAAACGGATCATGTGCATGATGTGCTCCTCCCAAGGCATGGGCAGCGGGGCGCCGCCCCGCAGGACATTATCCGCACATAAGAAAAAGGCCGGGGTCCGTTTGCACGGACACCGGCCCTCATAGAGCGTTCAACTGCTTATTCGGCTTGCTTCTTGATCGTTGGGACCGGGTGCAGGATCTTGACCTTGGCCTTCTGCTTCAGCGCGTCGATGTAGCCTGTCATCTCTTGTTGCGCGACGATCTGGTTGATGCGCTGGCCTTCCTGTTCGCGGCGGGCAGCATCCTGCTCAGCCGGCTGGCCGACCTTGTTGATGCGGTACACGCCGTAGCCCTGGCCAGGGATTTCCACGCCAACGTAGGCTGGCAGCTTGGCGGCATCGGCCTTCATCACCGCTGCCACGGCAGCCGGGTTGATGCCGTCTGCCTTGGCGCGGGAGATCGTCTTCGCCTCGCCGAAACCAGCAGCGTCACCGGACTTCCTGGCTGCTGCCAGCTTTTCTTCGCCAGCCTTCTTCGCAGCTTTCACAGCCTCTTCCAGCGCGACCTGCTGTTTGATGGCAGCTTCGACTTCAGCCAGCGGCTTCTTGGCAGCAGGCTTGAATTCGACGATGCGGCCGGAAACCAGGGTTTGCGGTGCGACTTCAACCGCTTCGGTATTGCGCTTGTTCTTCAGCGAATCGTCGGAGAACAGAGCGGCCAGGAACTTGGCGTTGTTGAAAGGAGCCGCGCCCAGGATCGGGTTAGGCTGGCGGCGAACGCCTTCCACGGTTTCGATCTTCAGCTTCAGCTTGTCGGCAACCGGCTTCAGGCTTTCGAAATCCGAAAACACGGTATCGGTGAACTGCTCGGACATCTCCGAGTACAGCTTAGCGGCTTTCTGCTTCTTGATTTCCGCAGCGATGTCGCCCTTCACTTCATCCAGCGGCTTCAGGTGTGCCGGCTTCAGCTCCGTAACGGTGATGATGTGATAGCCAAAATCGGATTCGACCAAGTCGCTGATTTCGCCTTGCTTCAGCTTCAGGATTGCATCTTCGACCGGCTTGACGAAAGAACCCTTCACCAGCACGTCCAGGTCGCCGCCCTGGGCTGCGGAGCCCGGGTCATCCGACTTGGCCTTGGCGATCTTGGCGAAATCGCCTGGATTCTTGCGCACTTCGGCCAGCACTGCTTCGGCCTTGGCTTTCGCGGCTGCCTTGTCGCCTTCGCCCTTGATCAGGATGTGCGACGCGCGGCGCGCTTCTTCGCTCGTGAAGCGCTTCTTGTTCGATTCGTAGTAGCTGGCCACTTCCTGGTCGCTTACGGTAGCTTGTGCAGCCACGGCATCGGTGTTCAGCACGACGTACTCGATCTTGGCCGACTCAGGAATCTCGAACAGCTTGGCGTTCTTATCGTAGAAGGCCTTCACCATGTCGTCGGTAACCTTCACGTTCGGCAGGAATTGCGAGACTGGCAGGGCCATCTCCTGCACTTCACGCTCTTGCGAGCCGAAATCGGAAATCGCCTTGGAGACAGTGCGTGGCACAAAGCCGCTCAATTCCACGCCATTGGCCACCTGTTGCAGCGCCAGGTCGTGACGAACCTGCTCCTGGTGCATGCCGGCGTTCATGCCTTGAGCAGCCAGGATCTGCAGGTACTGCTCCTTGTCGAAAGTGCCATCGGCCTTGAACAGCATTGGCAGCTGCGTACTGATCGCTTCCTGGACTTTCTGCTCGCTGGTGGTCAGGTGGGCGCTGCGGATTTCCGCGTTCACGGCACGCTGGGCGATCAGCTGGTCCAGGACGTTCTGCTTGAACTCAGGAGTGTCAAAGGCCTTCTGGTCAAAATTCTTGCCCATTTGCTGGCGCATCTGGTCCAGTTGGCGGCGCTGGGCATTTTCCCATTCCTGCTGGGTCAGCGGATAGCCCGCGACTTTAGCGATGGTGTTCGCGTCTTCGCCGAACAGCTTGACGCCGCTCACGCCGACCAGCACAAACGACGGCACGATCAGGAGCGCCAGGATAATCTGCATCAGCTTTTGATGCGTACGTACGAAATCAAACATGTCAGCGTGGTTTCCTAGAGTGGAGGCTTTAAAACTGCTCGCGCGATTTTACAGGGCAGTTGCTGATGGTGCAATATGTAAAAAAGCCCCACCGTCTTTTGGACTGGTGGGGCTTTATCGGGATTCTGGCGGAGCGGACGGGGCTCGAACCCGCGACCCCCGGCGTGACAGGCCGGTATTCTAACCAACTGAACTACCGCTCCAGGTAGTGTGTGTGCGTTTGCTGGCGGAGCGGACGGGGCTCGAACCCGCGACCCCCGGCGTGACAGGCCGGTATTCTAACCAACTGAACTACCGCTCCAGCATTCACAACACAGGTACTACGTCTTGTTTAAGCCTTGGTGGGCGTTGAGAGGGTCGAACTCCCGACCTAATCCTTGTAAGGGATCCGCTCTACCAACTGAGCTAAACGCCCGCTTAAACTGCCCGGTAAGCATCACTGCTTACCGAAGGCCATTATTGTACAGCGTCTTTCAACGCTTTACCAGCTTTAAATTTAGGAACTTTTGCTGCGTCGATCTTGATCTCTTCCTTGGTGCGCGGATTGCGGCCGGTACGGGCTGCGCGCTCGCTCACGGAGAAGGTGCCAAAGCCAACCAGGGTGACGCTGTCGTTCTTGGCCAGGGTGGTGGTTACGCCATCGATCACAGCATCCAGGGCGCGTGCAGCAGCGGCCTTGGAGATGTCAGCGGAAGTCGCGATGTGGTCGATCAGTTCGGTCTTGTTCATTACAGTCCCCGTCACAAAGGTTTATATCGTTTATACCGTTTTTTATGCCGCGTTTTGATGCGTATAAAAATCTCAGGGCCGTATTAGACAGGCGGGGGTTGCACTGTGTCAAGGGTAGAAATGAAAAGGGCGCCGTTTCTGGCGCCCTTTTTTTACCGGCAAAACCGGCAAACCAGTGTCTGACCCATTGGGTCAGACACTTGCCCTCCGGTTTAATGTTTAACTACTTCACTTCCGTCGGCGGTCGCTGCGACTGCCGGCACTTCAACCGGCGCGGCCGCCTCGACGATCGGCTCCGGCTGGCGTTCCAGTGCAACTTCCAGCACCTTGTCGATCCAGCGCACCGGCACGATTTCCAGCTTGTTCTTCACATTGTCCGGAATCTCGGCCAGGTCCTTCACGTTCTGCTCAGGAATCAGCACGGTCTTGATGCCGCCGCGATGCGCTGCCAGCAGTTTTTCTTTCAATCCGCCGATCGGCAGCACTTCGCCGCGCAGCGTGATCTCGCCGGTCATCGCCACGTCCGCGCGGACTGGAATGCCGGTGAAGGTCGACACCATCGCCGTGGTCATCGCGATACCAGCCGATGGACCGTCCTTCGGCGTTGCGCCTTCCGGCACGTGGATGTGGATGTCCTGCTTTTCGAACACTTCGTTCTTGATGCCGAGGCGCGAAGCGCGGCTGCGCACCACGGTGCGTGCTGCCTCGATCGACTCCTTCATCACGTCGCCCAGGGTGCCGGTGCGAATGACGTTGCCCTTGCCAGGCATGCCAACCGATTCAATGGTCAGCAGGTCGCCGCCCACCTCGGTCCAGGCCAGGCCGACCACCTGACCCACCTGGTTGGTTTTTTCGGCCACGCCGAAGTCGTAACGGCGCACGCCCAGGAACTTGTCCAGGTTTTTCGGCGTGACGCTGACCTTCTTGTCCGACTTCTTCAGCAGCAGCATTTTCACGACCTTGCGGCAGATCTTGGAGATTTCACGCTCCAGCGAACGCACGCCCGCTTCGCGGGTGTAGTAGCGGATGATGTCGCGCACCGCTGCTTCGCTGACGGAGATTTCTTCGTCCTTCAGGCCGTTGTTCTTCACCTGCTTCGGCAACAGGTAGCGCAAGGAGATGTTGGTCTTCTCGTCTTCCGTGTAGCCGGACAGGCGGATCACTTCCATGCGGTCCAGCAGTGCCGGCGGAATGTTGTACGAGTTCGAAGTCGCCACGAACATCACGTCGGACAGGTCGAAGTCAACTTCGATGTAGTGGTCCGAGAAGGTGTGGTTCTGTTCAGGATCCAGCACTTCCAACAGGGCCGACGATGGATCGCCGCGGAAATCCGCACCCATCTTGTCGATCTCGTCCAGCAGGAACAGCGGATTGCGCACGCCGACTTTCGCCAGCGACTGCAGCACCTTGCCCGGCATGGAACCGATGTAGGTACGGCGGTGGCCGCGGATCTCGGCTTCGTCGCGCACGCCGCCCAGCGCCATGCGCACGTATTTGCGGTTGGTGGCCTTGGCGATCGACTGGCCCAGCGAGGTTTTGCCCACGCCTGGAGGACCGACGAAGCACAGGATCGGCGCCTTCAGCTTGTCCACGCGCTGCTGGACTGCCAGGTACTCGACGATGCGTTCCTTGATTTTTTCCAGGCCGTAGTGGTCGTGATCGAGCACTTTCTCAGCGTTGGCCAAGTCGTTGTTGACCTTGGACTTCTTCTTCCATGGCAGCGACACCAGGGTGTCGATATAGTTGCGCACCACGGTCGCTTCAGCCGACATCGGCGACATCAGCTTCAGCTTCTTCAGCTCGGCCTGCGCCTTTTCCAGCGCTTCCTTCGGCATCTTGGCGGCGGCGACTTTCTTCTCGAGTTCGTCGATATCGGCGCCCTCTTCGCCCTCGCCCAGCTCCTTCTGGATGGCTTTGACCTGTTCGTTCAGGTAGTACTCGCGCTGCGACTTCTCCATCTGGCGCTTGACGCGGCCACGGATGCGCTTTTCCACCTGCAGGATATCGAGCTCGCCTTCCAGCTGGCCGAGCAGGTGCTCCAGGCGCTTCGAGACTTCGATGATTTCCAGGATCACCTGCTTTTGCTCAAGCTTGAGCGGCAGGTGCGCAGCCACGGTGTCGGCCAGGCGGCCGGCGTCGTCGATGCCCGACAGCGAAGCCAGGATCTCAGGCGGGATTTTCTTGTTCAGTTTGACGTACTGGTCGAACTGCTGGACGATCGCACGGCGCATGGCCTCGATCTCCGACTCATCGCCCTGCTCGGATTCGAGCGGCATCAGGTCGGCAATGAAATGGGTTGGGCTATCGGTGATCTTCTTGATGCGTGCACGCTGGGCGCCCTCGACCAGCACCTTCACGGTGCCGTCAGGCAGCTTCAACATCTGCAGGATGTTGGCCACGCAGCCGATTTCATAGATATCCGATGGCGAAGGTTCGTCCTTGGCAGCGGCTTTCTGTGCTGCCAGCATGATGCTCTTGCCCTGCTCCATGGCAGCTTCGAGCGCCTTGATGGACTTTGGTCGGCCAACGAACAACGGAATTACCATGTGCGGGAAGACAACGACATCACGCAGTGGCAACAGAGGCAGTTGAGTTTGCTCAGTTAATTTGGTAGTTGTCATGGCGTACCTTATTTTAAAAGCTTGGTTCTGATATAGGCCCCAGCGGCCAATTCACAAGCCCTATGCTGCAATTATATTTGCTTTGAGAAAATGCAGTTTTACTCTAACTAAACGCCGCAATAAAGCCATTTTTGGAACAAAAAAAGCCACGCGCGACAGGTGATCGCGAGTGGCTTTTCGACTGAAGCCGGCGTTATGGTTATTGAGACCGATTGTAACGCCTTGCCTCAGGGATTCAAAACCCTATTTAGTTTTCCCCTGCTGCTTTTGGGGTTTCCTGATAAATCAGGAGGGGTTTTGCGCCACTGGTGATCGTATTTTCATCAATTACGACTTTGGTGACGTTCGTTTGGTTTGGCAGGTCGAACATAATGTCCAGCAGGGCGTGTTCCAGGATCGAACGCAGGCCGCGGGCGCCGGTCTTGCGGGCCAGCGCCTTGCGGGCGATGGCGTGCAAGGCGGCAGGACGGATTTCCAGTTCCGCGCCTTCCATTTCCAACAGCTTGGAGTACTGCTTGACCAGCGCGTTCTTCGGCTCGACCAGGATCTCGATCAGGGCCTCTTCAGTCAGCTCGGCCAGGGTTGCCACGACCGGCAGGCGGCCCACCAGCTCAGGGATCAGGCCGAACTTGATCAGGTCTTCCGGCTCCGCGTCCATCATCAGGTCGCTGTTCGAGCGCTGTTCCTTGCTCTTCACTTCCGCGGCAAAGCCGATACCGGACTTTTCGGAACGGTTGGAAATGATCTTGGCCAGGCCATCAAAGGCGCCGCCGCAGATGAACATGATGTTGGTGGTGTCGATCTGCACGAAGTCCTGGTTGGGATGCTTGCGGCCGCCCTGCGGAGGCACGGAAGCCATGGTGCCTTCGATCAACTTCAGCAGCGCCTGCTGCACACCCTCGCCCGATACGTCGCGGGTGATCGATGGGTTGTCGGACTTGCGGGAAATCTTGTCGATTTCGTCAATGTAGACGATGCCGCGCTGTGCTTTTTCCACATCGTAGTTGCAGCTCTGCAGCAGCTTCTGGATGATGTTTTCCACGTCTTCGCCCACATAACCGGCTTCGGTCAGGGTGGTGGCGTCGGCGATCACGAACGGCACATTGAGCATGCGCGCCAGGGTCTGGGCCAGCAGGGTCTTGCCGGAGCCGGTCGGGCCCACCAGCAGGATGTTGGACTTGGCCAGCTCGACGTCGTCCTTCTTGCCCAGGTGCTTCAGGCGCTTGTAATGGTTGTACACGGCCACGGACAGGATGCGCTTGGCAGTCGACTGGCCGATCACGTACTGGTTCAGCAGATCGGTGATTTCCTGCGGGGTTGGCAGGTCCGATTTCGCGCCCGTGACAGATTCGATGCTGGACGTCTCGTCGCGGATGATGTCATTGCACAGGTCAATGCATTCATCGCAGATGAAGACGGACGGGCCGGCAATCAGCTTCTTCACCTCGTGCTGGCTTTTGCCGCAGAACGAGCAGTAAAGGAGTTTTTCACCGCTGGAGGATTTTTTCTCTGACATGGGACTAATCTTTAGTTTTGGTGCAAGTTTACCGTGCGCACAAGCAAGAAATCCTGCGCACAACCACATGCTACCCGAAATAAAAGCAAAACGCCCGAACGTTGTAGCGTCCGGGCGTCGACTTGCAAGGACGCTTATGCGCGACTGGTCAAGACTTTGTCGATCAGGCCATATTCCGCTGCTTCGTCCGAGGACATGAAGCGGTCGCGGTCGGTATCCTTGGCGATTTGCTCGATCGACTGACCGGTGCGCTCAGCCATGATGCTGTTCAGGCGATGGCGCAGGTAGAGGATCTCTTTGGCCTGGATCTCGATGTCCGACGCCATGCCTTGCGAGCCACCGGACGGCTGGTGGATCATGATGCGGCTGTTCGGCAGCGAGAAACGCTTGCCCTTGGCGCCTGCGGCCAGCAGGAAGGCGCCCATCGAGGCGGCCATGCCGGTGCACAGGGTCGACACGTCAGGCTTGATGAACTGCATGGTGTCGAAGATCGCCAGGCCCGCGGAAACGGAACCACCTGGGGAATTGATGTACAGCGAGATGTCCTTGTCCGGATTTTCGCTTTCCAGGAACAGCAGCTGGGCAACAATCAGGTTGGCCATCTGGTCGTTGACCGGACCGACCATGAAGATCACGCGTTCCTTCAGCAGGCGCGAGTAGATATCGTACGAGCGCTCACCGCGGCCGCTTTGTTCGATCACCATCGGCACCAGGCCGAGCATTTCCGTATCGAGTGCGGGATTACGATTCATTCCAATTCCTTGTTTTGCTGCCAAACCAATAAAAACGGGGTCAGACCCAAGGGTCAGACCCCGGTCGGCGACTGCCGCGTTGCTGGGGTCTGACCCTGTGGGTCTGACCCCGGGTTACCGGTTTGGCGGTTAACCAAGCTATTAAGCTTGTACGCTTCCCATGAGTTCGTCGAAAGGAATTTCTTTCGAGACGTTCTTGCACAGGCCCAGGACGTAAGTAACGACGTTTTCTTCCAATACAAGAGCTTCGACTTCAGCCAGGCGGCGGCGATCGGAGTAGTAGTACTTCAGCACTTCGCGTGGATCTTCATAGCTTTGTGCGAAGTCTTCGATCTGTGCCTTCACCTGGTCAGGGGTAGCCTGCAGGTTCTGGTCGCCCACCAGCTTGGACAGGATCAGGCCCAGGCGCACGCGACGCTCAGCCTTGTCCTTGAACAGCTCTGGAGGGAATGGTACATCTTTTACGTTCATGCCGCGCTGGGCCATGTCCTGGCGGGTCATTTCAGCCAGGCGCTCGGTGTCTTGCGCGATCAGCGACTGCGGCACTTCCAGGGTCGCGGTCTTCACCAGGGTGTCCATCACGGCTTCTTTGTTGCGAGCCTTGACGCGGCCTGCAACTTCGCGCTCCAGGTTCACCTTGATGTCTTCGCGCATTTTGGCCAGGTCGCCGTCAGCCACGCCCAGGGACTTGGCGAACTCGGCATCGACTTCCGGCAGGTGCGCCCATTCCAGGTTCTTCAGGGTGATGGTGAACTCGGCGGTCTTGCCAGCCACGTCCTTGCCATGGTAGTCCTCTGGGAACGACAGCGGGAAGGTCTTGGATTCACCGACCTTCAGGCCGACGGTAGCGGCTTCGAATTCCGGCAGCATGCGGCCTTCGCCCAGGACGAACGGGTAGCCTTCAGCTTTACCGCCTGGGAACTCAACGCCGTCGATGGAGCCGACGAAGTCGACCGTCACGCGGTCGCCGTTAGCAGCGATCGCTTCGCCGCCGTCGCCGTGTTCGCCCTTCTCGCCCTTCACGTGGAAGTGCACGCGCTGTTTGCGCAGGATGTCGATGGTCTTGTCGATTTCTACGTCGGTCACGTTGGACTTGACGGTTTCGATCTCAACCTTGGTCAGGTCGCCGACTTCAACTTCCGGATACACTTCGAAGGTTGCGTCGAAGGACAGTTGGCCCTCTGGTGCGTCTTGTTTTGGCTCGATGCGTGGGAAACCGGCAACGCGCAGCTGGTTTTCGTTGGCTGCGTCGTTGAAAGCGCGGCCGACTTTGTCGTTCAGCACTTCGGTTTCGATCTGGTAGCCGTATTGTGCGGCAACCATCTTCATTGGCACTTTACCTGGACGGAAGCCAGGAGCACGTGCGGAGCGAGCCTGCACTTTCAGGCGCTTTTCCACTTCGGAACGCACGTCCGACAGTGGGAAGGAAATCGTCATGCGGCGTTCGAGTTTGCCCAGGGTTTCAACTGCAGTGGCCATTGTAAAAATCGTCCAATAAAAATTTAAGTGTACTTATGGTGCGAGGAGGGGGACTCGAACCCCCACACCATTGCTGGCGTCAGGACCTAAACCTGGTGCGTCTACCAATTTCGCCATCCTCGCGGCATATTTGCACAAAAGCAAAGGGCGACCTTACAGTGAAAACGGGGTCGCCCGGGGCTTTCAACTTCAACCCGGCATTCTATACGGTGTTTCTGGAGTGCGGTAGTGCTTTTTTGCGTATTGCGCAACATTTGGGCAAAACCGGCAACCCAGGTGTCTGACCCACAGGGTCAGACACCGATTCGCGGCAGCCGCAGGTCGGGTGTCAGACCCCATGGGTCTGACACCGGTTTACCGGTTTGGCCTGGGCACGCGGAACCACGCAGCATACAAAGCCGGCAAGAACAGCAACGTCAACGCAGTCGCCAGAATCAACCCACCCATGATCGCCACCGCCATTGGCCCCCAGAACACGGACCGCGACAAGGGAATCATGGCCAGCGCCGCCGCTGCCGCCGTCAGGATAATCGGACGGCAACGCCGCACAGCCGATTCCACAATCGCATCCCAGGCCGGCACACCAGCCTTGATGTCCTGCTCGATCTGGTCCACCAGGATCACCGAGTTACGGATAATCATGCCGAACAGCGCGATAATGCCCAGGTTCGCCACGAAGCCCAGCGGCCTTCCCATCACCAGCAGCGCCATCGCCGCACCCGCCACGCCGAGCGGCCCGGTCAGGAACACCAGCAGCGCACGCGAGAAGCTGTGCAACTGCAGCATCAGCAAGGTAAAGATGATGAACACGGCCAGCGGCAGGTTGGCGGCAATCGACTCCTCCGCCGCGCTGCTGTCCGAGGCGGCGCCTTTGACCTTGATCTCATAACCCGGCGGCAGCTTGGCGCGCAGTGCGTCCAGCTTCGGATTGATCTGGCCCGACACGGTTGGCCCCTGCACACCCTCCACCACGTCCGACTGAACGGTGATCGCCCATTCCCTGCCCTCGCGCCACACCACGCCCGGCTCCCACACGAAATGCACGCGCGCCAGCTGCGAGATCGGCACCGAACGCCCGCTATTGGTCGGGATGTAGGTGTCATTCAGGACCGCAATGGTACTGCGTTCGTCCAGCGGCTGGCGCACCTGGATGTCGATCAGGCGAATACCTTCGCGGAACTGGCCAATGGGCGTGCCGGAAAGGATCGTGTTCGCGGCACGCATCACTGTTTGCGAAGTCACACCCAGCGCGCGCATCTTGTCCTGGTCCAGGTCGAGGCGCAGCACCTTGATCGACTCATTCCAGTTGTCGTTGACGCCCACTGCATTGGGATTGGCACGCATGATGTCCTTCACCTGGTCGGCAATGGAACGCACGCCATCAACCTCGGTGCCAGTAATGCGGAACTGCACCGGGTACGGCACCGGCGGACCATTCGGCAGCAACTGCACGCGGCCGCGAACTTCCGGGAAGTCGGTCTTGAAGACATGGCTGATCTTCTTGCGCAATTCCTCTCGTGAATGCAGGTCCTTCGCCAGCACCACGGTTTGCGAGACGTTCGTCTGCGGGAAGATCTGGTTCAGCGGCAGGTAGAAGCGCGGGCTGCCAGTGCCGACGTAGGTCGTCACGCTTGCCACGCCTGGCTCCTTGCGGATGAATTCCTCGAATTTCTTCGCCTGGCGCTCAGTCTGCGCGAATGCAGTGCCTTCCGGCGACCACATTTCCACCATCAGTTCAGGGCGGCTGGAGTCAGGGAAGAACTGCTTCTCGATGAACTTGAAGCCGTACACGCCAAGGAAGAACACGACCAGCGTCGCCACAATCGTGGTCTTACGGTACTCCACGCACCAGTTCACGACGGCGCGGAACTTGCGGTAGCCCGGCGTATCAAACAGTTCGTGGTGTCCGCCGCCTTCCGAGTGCGGCTTCACTTTCAGCAGGATGTAGCCGATATAAGGCGTGAACACGACGGCCACGATCCACGAAGTCACCAGCGCAATCGCGTTGACGGAGAACAGCGAGAAGGTGTATTCGCCCGCCGCCGATGCGGCGAGCCCGATCGGCAGGAAGCCGGCGACGGTGATCAGGGTGCCCGTCAGCATCGGCATGGCCGTGGAGGTGTAGGCGAAGGTCGCCGCTTCCAGCCTCGAATGGCCCTCTTCCATCTTCCGCACCATCATTTCAACCGCAATGATGGCATCGTCGACCAGCAGGCCAAGCGCGATGATGAGCGCGCCCAGAGAGATCTTGTGCAGGTCAATGTCCAGGATGCGCATGAACAGGAAGGTCACCGCCAGCACCAGCGGGATTGTCAGCGCCACCACGAGGCCAGGCCGCGCGTCGAGGCGCAGCTTGGGCTTGGTGTGCAGGCCGAGCGAGACGAAGCTTACCGCCAGCACGATCAGCACCGCCTCGACCAGCGTGTGCAGGAACTCGCCCACCGACGCCGTGACAGCGGCCGGCTGGTCTGACACGCGCTCCAGCTCAATGCCGACCGGCAGCTTGGTCTTCATGGCATTGACGGTCTTTTCCAGGTCCTTGCCCATCTGGATGATGTTGCCGCCCTTCTCCATCGACACGCCCAGGCCGATGACTTCTTTGCCGTTGAAGCGCATCTTGTCGCGCGGCGGATCAAGGTATTCGCGCTTGATGGTCGCGAAGTCGCCAAGACGGAAGGTCGTGTTGTTGGCGCGCAGCTCGAGTTCTTCCAGGTCCTTGACCGTGCGCAGCGCACCCGAAACGCGCACTTGCAGGTTGTCGGTTGGCGTCACCACGACGCCGGTCGCCTCCACTACGTTCTGGGTCGTAATCTGGTTGGCAATCTGTTCGATGGTCAGTCCCAACTGGGCAAATTTCTTGTGCGAGAATTCGATGTTGATCTTCTCATCCTGCACGCCAAACAGCTCAACCTTCGATACCTTTTTCACGCCGAGAAGCTGCTGGCGCACCAGGTCCGCGTAGTCTTTCAGCTCCGCATAGGTAAAGCCATCGCCGGACAGCGCGAATATCGAGCCATAGGTATCACCGAATTCATCGTTGAATACGGGTCCTTGCACGCCCGACGGCAGCGTCGACCGGATGTCGCCGATCTTCTTGCGTACCTGATACCAGGCCTGCGCCACCTCTTTCGGCGGCGTCGACTCGCGCAAGCTAAGAATGATCAGTGTCTGGCCCGGCTTTGAATAGCTTGTGATCTCGTGGACAAACGGCGTTTCCTGCAGCTTCTTTTCCAGCTTGTCGGTAACCTGCTCGGCCATCTGCAGCGAGGTAGCGCCCGGCCAGAAGGCCTGCACCACCATGGAACGGAAGGTGAACGGCGGATCTTCATCCTGCCCCAGGTTCTTGTAGGCGAGCATGCCGCCCAGGAGCAGCACCGCAATCAGGTAGCGCGTGAGCGGGATGTGCTCCAGCGCCCAGCGCGAAAGGTTGAAGCCCTTCATTTGGCGGCTCCGAGGATGGTCACTTTCTGGCCAGGCTTCAGCAGGTTGACGCCGGCGGTGACCACGGTCTGGCCGGGCTTGACGCCGCTGCCCAGCACCAGGTCATTGCCCGATACCCCGCTCACCGTGACGGGCACCAGGCGCACCACGCCGTTCTCGACCACCCAGACGGAGGTCGCCGCCTTTTCATGGAACAGCGCCGTCAGCGGCACCTTGATCTGCGGTTGCGGCGTGCGCGAGGCGAAAGCCACCAAGGCGGTCATGCCCAGCTTGGCCTCGGCCAGGCTGGCAGGGATCGAGACGCGGAAGGCGTAGGTACGGGTGAACGGGTCTGCCACCGGCGAAATCTCGCGGATCTTGCCCGGCACCGATTTATCCGGGCTGGCCCACAGGCGCACATGCACGTCCGAGATATTGCGCAGCGTATCGACCTTGTCTTCCGGCACGCCAAACACGATTTCCTTTTCGTCGGTCTTGGCAACGCGAACTACCGGCGTCCCCGGCGATACGACTTGCCCTACTTCCGCATCCACGGCGGTGACAACGCCGTCGATGTCCGATTCAAGGCTCGCGTAGCCGGCCTGGTTGGACATGCCGCGATATGCCGCTTGCGCCGAGTCCACCTGGGCCTGCGCCGACTTGTAGGCGGACAGCTTGGCATCGAGGATGGCCTGGCTGACGAAATTCTTTTCGCGCAGCTCCTGGTAGCGCTTCAATTCTGCACTGGCCAGGTCGCGCGTGGTTTCAGCAGCGCGCAGAGCCGCCATCGACTGGGCCTGCGACAGCTTCAGGTCCTGCGGGTCGAGATCCATCAGCACCTGGCCGCGCTTGACGACGCTGCCCACATCCACTTTACGGGAGATAATCTTGCCTCCAACCCGGAACCCGAGACGCGATTCGACGCGCGAACGGACTTCACCGGAGAATTCGGCATTCACATCGATATCCGAGCTTTGCAGCACCATGGCGCGCACGGGCCGGATGTCTTCGGTCTTGGGGGCTTCTTTCGAGCAGGCTGCAAGCAGCAAGGCGCAGGCTGCAACCAGGGGTAGTTTTTTCGCTGCGAACACGATGGAATTCCTTTTTGGTGTCTCTGGCAATTGCCGGGTGTATATGTTTGCCATTATTATTTCCCGTTTGGAACTAAATGACTTTCCGTTTAGTAAGAAAAAAATTATAGCCGGGTCAACCGAACTTGCAAATGACTTTCGCGTCATTAATTTAGAACAGCACCTCTATGTCCGTTGACCATTACGAGAATTTCCCTGTCGCTTCCATCCTCGTGCCGCGCCGTTTACGCCCGGCGGTGGAGACGATTTACGCCTTCGCCCGCAGCGCCGACGATATCGCCGACGAGGGCGACGCCACGCCGGAACAGCGCCTGGCGGGCCTGACCGCTTACGAGGAAGCCCTGGGCCGCATCGAGCGCGCCGAAGGCGGCCATGAACCGATGTTCGAACGGCTGGCAGCCGTGATCGCGCAGCACAAGCTGCCCATGCGCCCTTTCTACGACCTGCTTTCCGCCTTCAAGCAGGACATTGTGGTGCACCGCTACCAGGACTACGCCTCCCTGCTCGATTACTGCGCCCGCTCGGCCAATCCGGTCGGCCTGCTGATGCTGCACCTGTACGGCGCGGCCGATGAGGAGAATATCCGCCAGTCGGAGGCCATCTGCTCGGCGCTCCAGATCATCAACTTCCTGCAAGATGTCGCCATCGATGAACATAAGGAGCGTATTTACATTCCGATGGAAGACCTGGCGCGTTACGCGCTGTCGCCAGCCCACCTGGCACGCCCCGACAACAGGGCGAAGTGGCGCGCCATGATGAAATTCGAAGTCGACCGCGCCCGCGCCCTGATGCTTTCGGGCGCGCCGCTGGCTTGCCGCCTGAAAGGCCGCATTGGACTGGAGTTGCGCATGGTGGTCCAGGGCGGCCTGCGTATTCTGGAGGCAATCGAGGAAGTCGATTACGACGTTTTTCTGCGTCGGCCCAAGCTTGAAAAGCGCGACTGGTTCAAGGTTTTCTGGCGCGCGCTTCGGATGAAGCCGTCTTCACTATAAAATAGCGCCTTTGTCAGCATTACCAAAGCCATAAGAACATGTCCCCCGACGAATACTGCCAGCAGAAGGCCGCCGCCAGCGGTTCCAGTTTCTACTACAGCTTCCTGTTCCTGCCGCCGGAGCGCCGCCGCGCTATCACTGCGCTGTACGCCTTTTGCCGCGAAGTCGACGACACCGTCGACGAGTGCAGCGATGAATCGCTGGCGCGCATCAAGCTGGCCTGGTGGCGCAATGAGATCGCCCAGATGTATCAGGGCAAGCAGACCCACCCGGTGACGCAGGCTTTGCAGCCGCATATTGCGACGTATGACCTGAAGCAGGAACATATGCAGGCCATCATCGACGGCATGGAGATGGACCTGAACCAGACCCGCTATCTCGATTACGCCGGCCTGACGAAGTACTGCTGGCATGTGGCGAGCGTGGTCGGCATCCTGTCGGCGTCGATTTTTGGCGTGACGAGGCCGGAGACGCTGCAATATGCCGAAAAGCTGGGCCATGCCTTCCAGCTCACCAATATCATCCGTGACGTGGGCGAAGATGCGCGCAAAGGCCGCATTTACCTGCCTGTCAACGAACTGCAGCAGTTCAACGTAACTGCCGCGGACCTGTTGAATGCCCGCGAGACCGAGAACTTCTCGAAGCTGATGCAATTCCAGGTGGCGCGTGCCCAGAAGGCTTATGACGAGGCGTTTGCGCTGTTGCCGAAGGAAGACCGCCGCGCCCAGCGCCCGGGCCTGATCATGGCGGCCATTTACCGCACCCTGTTAAATGAAATCGAGGAGGATGGCTACCACGTCCTCAAGCAGCGCATTTCCCTTACGCCTATCCGCAAGCTGTGGCTGGCGTGGAAGACCTGGGTTCGTGGCTAAGCACTTCGCCGTTGCCGGCGGCGGCTGGGCGGGATTCGCCGCCGCCGTAGAACTCGCCCGGGCCGGCCACCAGGTGACCGTTTTCGAGGCTGCCCGCTCGCTGGGCGGCCGGGCGCGCCGCGTATCTTTCGACGGGCGTGAACTGGATAATGGCCAGCACATCATGCTGGGGGCTTATTCGGAATCGCTTCGCATCATGCGTGCGGTTGGCGTGGATTTGCGTTCCGCCGTACTCACGCTGCCCTTGCAGATGCGCTATCCGCCCGGTGGCGACGGCATGGATTTCCTGGCGCCGCGTTTGCCTGCGCCGCTGCATGTCGGCATTGCCCTGTTGCGGGCGAAAGGCCTGGCGCGCGAGGACAAGATGGCCCTGGCCCGCTTTACCACGACTGCGCGCTGGATGGATTGGCGCTTGAACAATGATTGCAGCGTGGCCGAGTTGCTGGAACGCTTCGACCAGACGCCAAGGCTGGTGGCGTTGATGTGGCGGCCGTTGTGCCTCGCCGCCCTGAATACGCCGCCGGAACGTGCTTCCGCGCAGGTGTTCCTTGCCGTGCTGCGCGACAGCCTCGGCGCACGACGGGCAGCATCGGACATGCTGGTTCCCCGTGCCGACCTGTCCGCCCTCTTCCCCGATGCCGCCGCCGCCTGGCTGCAAGGCAAGGGCAACACCGTCCATCTCGGCGCAAAGGTCACTTCCATCGGCTCCGAAGCCGGAGGCTGGACCGTCGAGGCAAGCGGCGCGGCTGTTGGCGGCGACTGGACCGGCAAGTTTGATGGCGTCGTACTCGCCACCTCCCCCACTGCGACCGCCGCACTGCTCGCCAGCGCACACCGCGCCGGGGCCAGCGAAGCCGCAATTCCTTCGGAATTCGCCGAACTGGCAAGCCAGCTTGCGGCATTCGAGCCCGAACCGATCACGACCTGCTACCTGCAATATGCCCCGGACACGCGGCTGGCAATCCCGTTTTACGCCCTGATCGACGATCCGGCAACCCAGCGCTGGGGCCAGTTCGTCTTCGATCGCGGCCAGCTCGATGCCAAGCATGCCGGCCTGTTCGCCGTCGTGATCAGCGCCTCAAGTGACGCCGCAAGCCTGCCGCAGGAGGAGCTGGCAGCGGCGATCGCCGCACAACTGGCTGCCGACCTGGCGCGGCCCGAGCTTGGCAATCCGGCCTGGTCCAGGGTCATCACGGAAAAGCGCGCCACCTACGCCTGCACGCCTGCCCTCAAGCGCCCAGCCAACGAAACGCCGGCAAAAGGGCTGGTCCTGGCCGGCGATTACACGGCCGGGGAATACCCCGCCACCCTCGAGATGGCCGTCCGCAGCGGCGTCCAGGCGGCGCACCTGCTCGCGAAGGCGAAACCTTGATGTCCCGCCTGTCCGGCGTTTTGCTCGCCTGCTCCCCCATTTCTGCATCCTGTCGTAAACAGCTCGAGCCCCTCCAGTGCCAGCGATACAGTGCAATCATGGAACAACAGGAGGCTTGAGTTTCCAATGAGCAAGAATGAGTACCTCGACGCACTGAAGAAAGCCCTCGCCGGCTTGCCGCCCGACGTGGCGGCCAAGACGATGGCTTACTACGAACAGCGTTTTATCGACAGCCTGGCCGCCGGCAAGACTGAAGAGGAAATCGCCGCCGAGCTGGACGAACCGCGCAAGATCGCGATGACCCTGCGCGCCAACGCCCACCGCAGCGCATTCGAGCAAAAGCGCAACCCGGCCAACCTCGCCCGCATGGTGTTTTCCCTCATTGGCCTCGGCATCTTCAACCTCTTCATGGTGGTCCCGGCCGCGGTCTTTTCTGCCTTGCTGGTGTCGATTTACGCCAGCGCCTTTGCCTTTTACATCAGCGGGATCGCCATCACTGCAACCGGCCTGGCGGGAGCCAATGAACTGGTCCTCACCGGCCCATTGCGCCACCTCGTCGTCTTCGATGATGGCGACCAGGTTGATGCCCGCATGCAGACCAGGATTTCGATCAGCGACCAGGGTGTCGAAGTGTTACAGGAACCTTCGGCGGGGCTGCGCAAGGAATGGGATGAAGCGGACAGCAAGTCCGAACAGTGGCTGGAAGGCGCGGAAGCCATGGCTGAAGGCGGCGTACGCATCACCTCCGACCTCGATAACGAATCGCGCGCCACGCAAACCGCGGTCGGCATCGGCCTGGTATTGCTCGGTATCGCATTGAGCCTGGCAAGCATCGTGATCACGCGCTACTCGCTGATCGGCTTGAAACGCTACATCCAGATGAACGTTGCGCTGCTGCGCGGCCAATGAAAGGAAACGCAATGAACATCCGTTCCCTGCTCAAGATTGGCTTTGGCATGGCATTGCTGGCGGTGCTGCTGACGGCCGTCACTTACAGCATGCTGCGCGCCCAGGGCGCCGCCAATCCCACCAGCGTGGCCGGCCGCGCCGCCCGCACCGAAGTGCGCGAAATCAGCGCAACGATTTCCAATGTCGAACTGGTCGGACCCATCGACCTGCGCCTGAAACAGGGCGATGTGCCATCCCTGAAGGTGCGCGGCGAACAGCGCCTGCTGGGCAATATCGGCACCGAACAGGATGGCGCAACGCTCCGCATCGGTTCCAAGGGCTTGCTGCTGCATCCACGCCGCCCGATTGAGGTCGAGCTGGTACTGCCGTCCCTGAACGAGCTGGTGGTCAATGGCAGCGGCGACAGCAACGTCAATGGCTTCAGCGGCGAGCACCTGAGCATCCAGTTGCAAGGCTCGGGCAACCTGACCTTCAATGGCCGCTACAAGAATGTGGAAGCCGGCGTGCACGGCAGCGGCGACCTGAACCTGAACACCGGCCACGGCGAGAAAGTCGCCCTGGAAATGGTCGGTTCCGGCGCCATTACTTCCAGCGGCAGCTGCAAGGAGTTGACGGCCGAAGTGACCGGTTCCGGCGACCTGGACGCCCAGCACCTGGCGACGGACAAAGTGGTGGTGGCCCTGCTGGGCTCCGGCACCACCAATGTCTTCGCCCGCCAGTCGGCCGATCTCACCGTCAAGGGGACCGGCAATATCCGCGTGTTTGGCAACCCTTCCGAACGCAACGTCAGCCGCAGCGGCTCAGGCGGCGTGAGCTGGGTGCATTAAGTAGCGCAACATGTCCTTGCCGGCGGCCAGGCCGCTGGCGAAACAGGCCGTGAGCAGGTAGCCGCCGGTCGGCGCTTCCCAGTCCAGCATTTCTCCGGCTACGAACACGCCCGGCATTGCCTTCAACATCGTTCCTTCCAGCGCTTCGAATCGCACGCCACCAGCACTGCTGATCGCCTCGTCAATCGGGCGCGGCGCATACAGCGTGATTGTCAAGGCCTTCAAGCTTGCTGCCACGCGCATCGGGTCATGGAAGGCGTCCTTGTCCAGAACTTCGTGCAACAGGCCGGTCTTGACGCCTTTGATGTGGAGGCGGCTTTGCAGGAAGCTCGACATCGAGCGCGAACCGCGCGGGTGCGACAGTTCCTGTTGCAAGCGCTCCAGCGGCCAGTCCGGCAACAAGTCCAGCTCGATGGTCGCACTGCCATGCGCTGCGATACGGTCGCGGATCCCAGAGGACAGCGCATACACCAGGCTGCCTTCCACGCCGGTCGCGGTGACAACCATCTGGCCCTTCCGGCCGCCAATGGCCACGGTGGTCAGGGGCTGCCCCGCATACTTCTGCGAGAAATGCGCGCTCCAGCGGGCATCGAAACCGCAATTGGCCGGCACCAGCGGCGCAACTTCGACGCCGCGCCCGGCCAACAGGGGCTGCCAGGCGCCATCCGAACCGAGGCGCGCCCAGCTTGCCCCACCCAGTGCGAGCAATACCACACGATGTTGCACATTGCGCTCGCCTTCCGGCGTCTCAAAACGCAAGCCACCTTCCTCCGTCCAGCCCAGCCAGCGATGGCGCTGGTGGAAATGCACTCCGCTTTGGCGCAGGCGATGCAACCAGGCGCGCAACATGGGCGCTGCCTTCATCTCGGTAGGAAAGACCCGGCCTGAGGTGCCGACAAAAGTGTCGATGCCCAGACCGTGCACCCAGGCGCGCAGATCGTCGGGCTTGAAAGCATCGAGCATCGGGCGCAAGGCAGCGGCACGGCTGCCATAGCGGGCCACGAATGCTTCGTAAGGCTCGGAATGGGTCAGGTTCATGCCGCCGCGGCCGGCCAGCAGGAACTTGCGGCCGACCGATGGCATGGCGTCATACACATCCACACGCACACCTGCCGCTGCCAACACTTCAGCCGCCATCAAGCCCGCCGGCCCGCCGCCGATCACCGCTACACCTTGTAATTGATTGCTTTCCATAGGGGCAGCATTGTAGTCGATCTCGGACGATCGGCTGCCAGCAGTTGAGCAAAGTCCTCCGGCGCCATGGGCAGGGCAACGAAGCAGCCCTGCATCTCGTCGCAGTAATGGTCACACAGCCATTCGCGCCTCAGGATCACCGGCGCGCCAGCGGCAGGAACTCCGCTGGCGGCACCAGGCCGCGGACCGGGTGCTGCCAACGCACCAGGGCTTCGGCAGCGGCCAGGCTGCCGTCGCTCAACGCCGCCCGCGGCTGGTAATGGACCACCATTTCATTGTGCACCAGGGCGCTGCGCAGCTCAGCCTCCAGCGCAAACATGCGCGAGGCGCGCTCGTTCATCTCCTGTGCGACGAAACGGAAACGATTGCCGCCGTGACCGACCGCGTGCGCCATGGCCGAGTTGGCGGAGCGCAGCATGACTGAGGGCTCAGCGCCACCCTCGCCCATCAATGCAACGCCGATGCTGGCGGTGGTATTGACGATGTTGTCCTTCCAGCGCATAGGAGCCTTGATCGCCTCGAGCAGCTTGCCCGCAACCGGCAGCACATCGTCATCATTGGCCATGTCGGACAGGATCACCGCGAATTCGTTGCCGAGCAGATGGGCGACGGTATCGCCTTCGCGCAGGCAGGACTTCATGGCGGAAGCCGCATGCATCAGCAAGGCGCTGCAGGCTTCCGGGCCCAGGCTGGCTTTGACGCCGCGGTAGCGGTCCATGGTCAGGGCCAGTACCGCCACTTTGCGGCCGGTGCGTTCGGCAGCCACCAGGGCCTGGCGCAGGCGGTCATTGAACAAGGCGCGATTGGCCAGGCCTGTTGCCGGGTCATGGTGGGCATGGCTGGCCGAGGCCTGCTCTGCCGCCCGGCGCCTGCGTGCTTCGTGCATATTCCTGAGTCCGAGCGCCAGGTCGGCCGCCAGTTCCTGCAAAACCTGTACTTCATCTGCGTCGAAGGCGCAGGGATCGATCGAGTACACGCACAATACACCCGTCGGCGACGCATCTTCACCGGTGCCGTCCAAGGGCAAAGCAAGCACGCTGGGATAACCGTACTCCGCCGGCGTTCCGTGGCGCAGCCGGAGTTGGCCGTCCCCCATCACATCAAGCGCGATGCCTTCACAGGCGCAACCGCGCTGCAATCCACCAGCAGCCGCCGCAAAGCGTCCCGCTGGCGTGCCCTGGATCTCACTGGCCAGCAGATCCTTGCTGCTGCCGGCCATCGACAGGCCGGTCCAGACCAGCGAGTAAGCGCCTTCGGCTGAAATGACGCGACACATGGCCGCCATCATCTCTTCCGCACTGCTGGCATGCAGCAACGCCGCACGGCAGCTCGAGGCCATGCGCAAGGCCTGGTTGGCACGCAGCAGTTCGTCTGCCTGTGCACTGGCGCGCTGGTGCTCGTCTTCACGCGCGAGGACGCCCCAGACCGTTGCCGCCGCTGCGCATGCAGCGAGCAATCCAAGCAAAATGTAGTTTTCCATGGCGTCAGTCCAGGTAGGGGACAAAGTCGAATGCCGACAGGATGCCGTTCACTTGAGCGGAAAGGCAAAAAGAGAAGAAGCTTCTCGCGACCCCGGTTGGCGCATCCCTGCTCGCCAGGGTCAGGATGCGGCAGATCGGATAGCTGCCGTTGCGGATAGTTGCGGTACTGGCTGGCACGCCGGCAATAGGCAGCAAGCGCACCGGGACGCCCTGCGAAATCGCGCGCTCCGCCGTACCGACCGAGACGTAGGCGATTGCGTTCTCGCACGAGGCCACTACGGCCAGACGTTCAATATTCGATTCCACAGCCGCGTTCAGGCTGAATGCCTCCAGCGGCTGACGGAGAAAGCGGGCAAACAGCGCACTTGAGGCGCCATCGTGCAGCCCGCCCAGCGCGTACACCGATCCTGGGCTGCCTTCGGCTGCGCGCCAGTCCCGCAGGCGGCCGGTGAAGATGCCTTGCAGTGCTTCCACGCTCAACTCCCGCAGCGGGTTATTGGCATGCACCACGACGCCAACGCCGTCGCGCGCAATCGGGATGCCGTACAGGTCGCGTTCCGCCGGTGCGAGAGCGCGGGACAGCATGGCGATATGCGCATGGCCAGAGCGCACGTCTTCCAGGCCACGCGACGACCCGCCCAGTTCGACATCAACGGCGATCTCAGGGTGCGCCAGATGGTACTTGGCGGCGATCTCCTGCAACAACGGCCCCATCGTGGTCGAACCGGCGATGTGGAGCTTTTGCGCACGCTTGCGCGGCGGGACGGGAACGTGGCCCCGTGTGATGCCATTCAGGCCGAGGGCGGCAAAGACAAAACCCATTGCGACTCTCCTTGCAGTGAAAGGAAAAAGCCGCAGGGAAGAGGCGACAGGAATGTGTGCGGTGATAGGCGCGGCGCAGGTTTTGGGCCGCCTGTGGTCAAGTATAACGTGACAATGCTTTTGGTCAACAGTCAGTACTCGACTGTTGCGCGGGCACAGCAATAGGCCTTAACCGCCTGTCACAGGTGGGAAAAAGGCAACTTCATCGCCCGGTGCAACGCGCGTGCCGGCGTCGCACATGCGCTGGTTGCAGGCCATGCGCAAGGCGCGGCCCTCGGCCAGGGCGCTTGCCCACGGTTCGCCGCGCGCCAGCAGCCATGTACGCACATCGCCGACCGTCTCGGCACCCGGCGGCAGCACCACCTGCTCGCCGCCGCCCAGCGCTTCGCGCACGCTGGCAAAATATTTAAGGTTGATCAGCATATCAATACATCAGTTCACTGAATGGGATGAAGCGCACGACATCGCCTGGCGCGATCGGGTTGCCGGGCGGATTGTCCACCAGGCCATCGCCCCAAACGGTCGAGGTCAACACAGCGGAGCCCTGGTTGGGGAACAGGTCCAGGCCGCCTTGCCCGTTCAGCTTGGCGCGCAGGAATTCATTGCGCCGGTCGGCTTTCGGCCAGCTGAAATCGGCGCGCACCAGCATGCCGCGTGGTTGCGCCGGCACGTCTGCGCCCTGCAGGCGCAGCAGGAATGGCCGCACGAACAGCAGGAAAGTGACAAAGCTCGATACCGGATTGCCCGGCAGGCCAAGGAAGAAGGCCTGTCCCACTTCGCCAAATGCCAGCGGCTTACCGGGCTTGACGGCGATTTGCCACATATTCAGCTTGCCCTCGGCTTCGACAGCCGGCTTGATATGGTCCTCTTCGCCGACCGACACGCCACCGGAGGTGATGATCAGGTCATTGCCGTCGGCTGCCTGGCGCAAGACCTTGCGCGTCGCTTCCAGCGAGTCGGGCACGATGCCGAAATCGCGCACTTCGCAGCCCAGGTTTTCCAGCAGGGCGCGCAGGGTGAAGCGGTTGGAATTGTAGATCGCCCCCGGCGCCAGCGGTTCGCCCGGCATCGCCAGCTCGTCGCCGGTGAAGAACACGGCCACGCGCAGCTTGCGGTGGACGTTCAGCTCCGCCATGCCGATCGAGGCGGCAAGGCCGAGTTCCTGGCTGCGCAGGCGCGTGCCGGCCGCCAGGATCACGCTGCCAACGCTGATGTCCTCGCCGGTACGGCGGATCCATTCGCCGGCTTTGGGCGTGTGGCGGATCGTCACCAGGCCGTCCTTCGCCTCGCATTGCTCCTGCATGACCACAGCATCGGCGCCCTCGGGAATCAGCGCGCCGGTAAAAATGCGCGCGGCGCAGCCGGGCAGCAGCGGCTGGCCGACGTGCCCTGCCGGGATACGCTGTGTTACCGTCAGCGTCGCATCACCGCTGGCGCAATCGGCGGAGCGCACCGCATAGCCGTCCATCTGCGTGTTGTCGTGGCCCGGCACGTTCATGGCGGACACCACGGCGCTCGCGAGCACGCGGCCGTTGGCTTCCAGGGTTGGAATCTGCTCGGTCCCAGCCACCGGGCGGGCGGCGGCGAGGAGGAAATCGAGGGCTTCGCGTACGGCGAGCATTGCCATGTTTTACAGTCCTGTATTGGCGGCGATGTAAGCCTTCATCCTGCTCACGTCGGCCGGCATGACTTCGAAGCGCTGCGGCAGCGCTTCGATGTTCTCGAAACCTGCCGGACGCTCGGCATCTTCGCCCAGTGCTTCCAGGATGGTTTCATTGAATTTGGCGGCCAGAGCGGTTTCCAGCACGATCATCGGCACGCCCGGCTCCATGTATTCCTTGGCAACCTTGATGCCGTCGGCGGTGTGGGTGTCGATCACGATGCCGTAATCGTCAGCCACGTCGCGAATGGTCTGCACACGGTCATCGTGCGTGGATTTGCCCGACTTGAAGCCGTAATTGGCCACCAGCTTGAATTCGTCGCCGTCGCTGCCGGGCGCGCCCGACAGGTCGAAGCCGCCGTCGGTTTCCACTTTCCTGAACAGTTCGCGCACGCGTTTGCCGTCGCCTTTTACCAGGTCGAACACGAAGCGCTCGAAATTGGAAGCTTTGGAGATGTCCATCGATGGACTGGAGGTGTGGTAGGTCTCGGCCGATTTGCGCACGCGGTAAATTCCGGTGCGGAAAAACTCGTCCAGCACGTCGTTTTCGTTGGTGGCGACCACCAGCTTGTCGATCGGCAGGCCCATTTGGCGGGCGATATGGCCGGCGCAGATATTGCCGAAATTGCCCGATGGGACGGTGAACGACACCTTTTGTTCATTGCTCCTGGTCGCCGCGAGATAGCCACGGAAGTAGTACACGACCTGCGCCACGACACGCGCCCAGTTAATGGAATTCACGGTGCCGATCTTGTGGCGGGCCTTGAATTCCAGGTCGTTCGACACCGCCTTCACCATGTCCTGGCAGTCGTCGAACACACCTTCTACCGCGATGTTGAAGATGTTCGGATCCTGCAGGCTGAACATCTGGGCAGTCTGGAAGGCACTCATCTTCTTGTGCGGCGACAGCATGAAGACTTTGATGCCTTTTTTGCCACGCATCGCGTATTCGGCGGCGCTGCCAGTGTCGCCCGAGGTGGCGCCGAAAATGTTCAGCTGCGCGTCCTGCTTGGCCAGGGCATATTCGAACAGGTTGCCGAGCAACTGCATTGCCATGTCCTTGAAGGCCAGCGTCGGGCCGTTGGACAGCGATTGCAGCACCAGTTTCTTGCCGTCGGTCTCTTCCAGCACGCGCAGCGGGGTGATGTCGGCGGCGTTTTCACCTTCACGCACGTTGCGGTACACGTCGGCGGTATAAGTCTTTTTAGCCAGGGAGCGCAGGTCGGCTTCCGGAATGTCGCCGGCAAATTTCTTCAGGATTTCTACCGCCAGGTCAGCGTAGGAAAGGTGGCGCCACTTGTTCAGCTCTTCGCCGCTAACCTGAGGGTACTCGACTGGCAGGTACAGGCCGCCGTCTGGCGCCAGACCACCCAGGAGGATGTCGGAAAATTGCTGGAGGGAGTGCGATGCAGCCGACGCGTCGGCCCGGGTAGACACGTATTGCATAAAGTAGAAAGTCCGGTGGCGGGTGAAAACGGACACCTATTATAGTCTGGCCGGAGTTTCTATGTGAATTAAGCCAGTTTTTGAAATTTTCTATCGAAAACCGGTGAACCGGTGCCTGCCCCGCAGCCGCCGCGTCATAGTGTCAGGCCCCGCGGGCCTGACACTGGTTTGCCGGTTTTAGCAGGCGGCGTGATTCACCGACACCACATGAATCGCCAGGCCGCCCAGCGAAGTCTCTTTATACTTGGCCTGCATGTCAGCGCCAGTCTGGCGCATGGTCTCAATCACATTATCCAGCGTGACGAAGTGGGTTCCATCGCCCTTCATGGCCAGCGATGCAGCGGTGATCGCCTTCACCGCCCCCATGCCATTGCGTTCGATGCAAGGAATCTGCACCAGGCCGCCGATCGGGTCGCAAGTCATGCCCAGGTGATGCTCGATCCCGATCTCCGCCGCATTTTCGATCTGCGCATTGGAACCGCCAAGCGCCGCCACCAGGCCGGCAGCCGCCATCGCGCATGCAACGCCAACTTCGCCCTGGCACCCTACTTCCGCACCGGAGATCGAAGCATTGCGCTTGCACAGCATGCCAATCGCCGCAGCCGTCAGCAAAAACGCACGCACGCCGGAAACAGGGTCGACCGGTTTGCAGTCTTCCGCATAGTATTTCAGCACAGCGGGAATGATGCCGGCAGCCCCATTTGTAGGTGCCGTTACAACACGTCCGCCCGCTGCATTCTCTTCATTGACCGCCATCGCATACAGGCTCACGCCGTTCAGCGCATCGTGCGGCAGCTGATTGGCACGGTCGCCGCCCTGGGCCTGGCGCCACAGATCGGCCGCGCGGCGCTTCACGTTCAAGCCGCCCGGCAACTGGCCGCGGGTCTCCAGGCCATGCTGGATACAGTCGCGCATGACGTGCCAGATGCGGTCCATGCCTTCGTTGAGTTCAGTTTCGCTGATACGCGTCAGCTCGTTTGCGCGCAGCATTTGCGGAATGGTCTTGCCGCTGCTGACGCCATGGCCCAGCAGCTCGGCCATTGTGTTGAACGGGTATGGCAGGCGAACGGCAGGCTTGCCATCCGTGCTTGCCTCTTCGCCTTCTGCGCGAATGAAGCCACCGCCCACAGAGTAGTAAATCCTGGAAACCGAACTCCCGTCTGCGCGCGTCAGCGTAAAGCGCATGCCGTTCGGATGCTCCGGCAGGTTCTCGGCCATATGGAACACCAGGTGCTGCTTGCGCGTGAATGGAATGGCCTTTTCGCCCAGCAGGCGCAACTCTCCGTCCACGTCGGCTGCCGCCAGCATGTCTTCCACCGCATCCGGATCGACGCCCTGCGGCGTCTCGCCCATCAGGCCAAGCAGCACGGCCTTGTCAGTGCCGTGGCCGACGCCAGTCAAGGCCAGCGAACCGTAAAGCTCGGCCGTCACCGAAGCGACATCGTCCAATGGACAGTTTTCGACCAGGAAGCGGCGTGCCGCCACCATTGGTCCCACCGTATGCGAACTCGATGGGCCAATGCCAATCTTGAATAAGTCGAAAACACTCATGTCCATTGTTGCTTGTCTCTCTCTAGTTATGCGGCCTCGCTGAGGCTCACGTCGATATTTGCCAGCATATCCTTCACCATCTCTTCCACGCCGATCTTCGCTTTCCAGTTCCAGTCCGCGGTCGCCTGGGAGTCATCCAGGCTGCGCGGCCAGCTGTCGGCGATGGCCTGCCGGCTGTCCGGCGTGTAGGCGATCTTGAACTCAGGCAGTGCGCGGGTAATCGCCGCGGCCAGTTCTTCCGGGTTGAAGGAAACGCCGGCGACATTGTACGACGAACGAATCTTGATTTGTGAAGCCGGTGCGTCCATCAATTCAATGGTTGCGCGAATCGCGTCAGGCATGTAGATCATCGGCAAAGTGGTCTTCGGGCCGAGGAAACAATCGTAGCGTTCACCGCGCAGCGCGGCGTGGAAAATCGCGATTGCGTAGTCGGTGGTGCCGCCGCCTGGAGGCGATTTGAAGCTGATGATGCCTGGGTAGCGGATCGAACGCACGTCCACGCCATACTTCAGGAAGTAGTATTCGCACAGTCGTTCGCCGGCCAGCTTGGAAATGCCGTAAATCGTGGTCGGGTCCATCACCGTGTACTGCGGGGTGTTCTCGGCCGGAGTGTTCGGGCCGAAGGCGGCGATCGACGACGGCCAGAAGATGCGCAGCGGCTTGCCCTGTTCGCCGCGTTCACGCGCCACTTCCAGGATGTTCAGCAGGCCGTCCATGTTCAGGTCCCACGCCTTCAGCGGAGCCGCCTCGCCCGTGGCGGACAGCATCGCAGCGAGCTGGTACACCTGCGTGATGCCTTCGGCAGCAACCAATGCTTGCAGTGCGGCCTTGTCCATCACGTTCAGCACCTGGTAGCGGGCTGCGTTGTACTTGTTGACCGGGCTGATATCGGTTGCGATGACGTTCTGTTCGCCGTGCTGTCTTGCCAGGGCTTCCACCAGTTCACTACCGATTTGGCCGTTGGCGCCGATGACGAGAATGCGTTCCATGATTCCTACCTATATTCCAGATTAGTTCTTGATGATGCCCAGCTCTTTGCCGGCTTGTTCGAATGCTGCGAGGACCTTGTCCAGCTGCTCGCGGGTGTGGGCGGCGGAAAGCTGCACGCGCACGCGCGCCTGGCCCATCGGCACCACCGGATAGAAGAAGCCGGACAGCAGCACGCCCAGTTCATACATGCGGGCCGCGAACTTCTGTGCTACCGGCGCATCGAACAGCATCACCGGCACGACCGGATGGGTGCCCGGCTTGATGGTGAAGCCGATGCGCTCGATCTCCTTGCGGAAGTAGGCGGTGTTTTCATGCAGGCGGTCGCGCAGCTCGGTCGAAGCGGACAAGCGCTTCAACACTTCCAGCGAAGCGCCGGCGATGGCCGGCGCAAGGGTGTTCGAGAACAGGTAAGGACGCGATTTCTGGCGCAGGGTGTCGATGACTTCCTTGCGGCCGGAAGTGAAACCGCCCATCGCGCCGCCCAGGGCCTTGCCCAGGGTGCCGGTGATGATGTCGATCTTGCCCAGCACATTATGGTGCTCGTGGGTGCCGCGGCCGGTCTTGCCCATGAAGCCGGAAGCATGGCATTCGTCGATCATGACCAGGGCGCCGTATTTCTCCGCCAGCTCGACGATCTTGTCCAGCTGCGCAATCGTGCCGTCCATCGAGAACACGCCGTCGGTCACGATGACTTTGTGGCGCTTGTCGGCGGCCGCCTGCAATTGCTTTTCCAGGTCGGCCATGTCGTTGTGCGCGTAGCGGAAGCGCGCTGCCTTGCACAGGCGGATGCCGTCGATGATCGATGCGTGGTTCAGCGCGTCGGAGATGATGGCGTCGTTTTCATCGAACAAAGGCTCGAATACGCCGCCGTTGGCGTCAAATGCTGCCGCGTACAGGATGGTGTCTTCGGTGCCCAGGAATTCGGAGATTGCCTTCTCCAGTTGCTTGTGCACGGTCTGGGTGCCGCAAATGAAGCGCACCGAGGACAAGCCGTAACCGTATTTCTCGGTTGCCGCGATGGAGGCCTGCGCCACCCATTCCTGGCCCGACAGGCCGAGGTAATTGTTGGCGCACATATTAATCAGGGTACGACCGTCTTCCGATTGCACCTCGCTGCCCTGGCGGGAAGCGATCACGCGCTCTGGCTTGTAGAGGCCATCGCTGCGCAGCTTTTCCAGGTTTTGTTGCAGGCCGGTGTAAAACGCATTCGTCGCTTGGCTCATGGTCGTCCTCTGATGTAAAGTTTACTCTTATTTCACTAATAAGGCCGGAATTCACTATATTGAACGTAAATTCGATATACGGAATCCTACTTTACTATATTGAACTCTGCAAGCGTGAAGCCGAACATTTCAACCAACGCCCCGCCGGAAGTCGGCGCCGCCCTGCAACGACTGCGCCTGGCCCGCGGCCTGACGCTGGAAGACCTGTCCCGCATTGCCGGGGTTTCCAAATCCATGCTGTCCCAGATTGAGCGCGAGAAGGCCAATCCGACCATTGCCATCACCTGGCGCCTGGCCAATGCGCTGGGCGTGCAGATCGGCGAACTGCTCTCCGATGTCGAGAAGGATGTCGAAGCGATAAAGTTGATCGATGCACACGAAACCCCTACCCTGCCCGGCGCCCACGCCGGCTATGTGCTGCGCATCCTGGGACCGATGGAGTTGGCCGGCAAATACGAATGGTACGAGCTGACCCTGTCGGCAGGCGGCGAACTGGTGTCGCAACCGCACGATCCCGGCACCACCGAGCACCTCACCATCCTGCACGGCTCGATGGAGCTGGAAGTCGGCGCCAACAAGAAGAAAATCAAGCTGGGCGGCACGGCACGCTACGCCGCAGACGTGCACCACGCCATCCGCAACCCAGGCAAGACTGAAGCCAAGGCACTGCTGGTGGTGATCCACCGCTAGCGGTGGAACCGTGCGGCGGCAATCAGGGGATCCGCTCCGCATCGGGCGGCGGAACCACCCAGGCGTGCATTCGTTCTTCGTAGACCGACACCCGCGGCGCGGGAAAGCCAGGATCTGCAAAAGCCCCGACCGGAATTCCGACGAAGCCATCGATGCTATCGAGGCCGTAATAGACCGTCGAACCGCAAGTCGGGCAGAAATGAAATGTGGCCTTGCCGCCTTCATCGCCAATCCGCACGTACTCGGTGGAAGTTCCAGACACGGTGACGTTCTCACGCGGGAACCTGGCCTGCTCGCCGAACACACTGCCAGTCCTGCGCTGGCACGCCAGGCAATGGCAGATCGAGATCCTGACTGGTTCGCCAATCACTTCGGCGGTGAGCTGACCACAACTGCAAGACGCGAGGCGTTTTTTCATCGCATTGCTCCTGTTGGATGTTTGACCTGAAGGTCTGGCTTCGCTTCGTACATTCCCGGGAAATAGCGCTCCATGAGCGATTGCGGATACAAAGGCGCAGTGAAGCCATACTGCGCATACAGTCCATGCGCATCGCCAGTGGCAAGCGTAAAGCGGCGCAAACCCTGAAGTTCGGGATGTGCGAAGACTGCAGCCATCAGCTCCTTGCTGTACCCTTTTCCCCGATGTCCGGGCAGGACGAAGACGTCCACCAGGTTTGCAAAGGTCGTGTAATCGGAGATCACGCGCGCAAATGCGATTTGCTCCCGCCCCAGGAAGCCGCCAAAACAAAGCGAGTTCGCAATCGAGCGTTCGACCAGGTCGCGGGAAATGCCCTTCGCCCAACTGCTCTGCTCCGAAAGGAATCGGTGCACGAGCCCAGTATCCAGCTCGCCTGCTTTTGTGGTGATGCGGAATTCACTCATGCTGAAGGACACAGTTGATTGAAAATTCCGCAAATGTTAGCACGGCTGCGTTTCTGCCCAAGCGCTCCGCAACAAATTTCGAGGCTGTGACAAAGCGTGTATGTCTAGGCGGCTCGGCCGTCTATATTTAACTGGCAATCCATTCAATTCATTCATCGTCAACCGGTTGCAAGCAGCACGGATCCTGCGCGTACAGGCGCGCCATAAAAACTCAATCATCTGGTGAGGAGCGCTACCATGACACAAGCTGAAGTAGCAAAGCTGATCCAAAACATCTTCGACAACATCTTCAATTCCGTCACGCAGGCTGAACCTGGCGGCAAACCCGTCCTCCAGGCTTCGTCCACCGTACTCTCATTGATGAAGCCCGGCCTCGCCATCAATTCAGCCGACTTCCGCAATCCCTGGACTCCGGGTAACAGCAATGGCAGCCAGGACGCCGCCATCAACACCGCAGAATTGGTGGACGTAGCGCCAAAGATGTCGGCCATCTATACCGACAGCACGCGCAAGATCAGCGAAATGTACAAACAGATGCTGGACGGCGTGCACATTCCTGCACAACCGCCTAATCCGGCAGTCGAGAAGCAGCTCACCGATGCTGAGAACTACCTCTTCCGCACGATTACCGTGACCGATCCCGACACCGGCGAAGAGTCGAAGAAGAAGATCGAATCGCAGGTTTACCGCGACTACCTGGACAACCAGGCCGCGTACAACAATGCACGTATCGCCTACATTGGCGCCTTCCTGGAAGCCCAGAAAACCACGACCGGCAAGAATACCTGGCCGATGGTCGCATCGACCTTGCAAATCCCTGTGAAGACCGCCTACGACCGCTGGCGCGCTGAAGATGCCAACAAGGTCGAACAAAACCTGGCGATCAAAACGACCTCCGTCCAGAATGCACTGCAATTGGCCTGGAAGCAGGCGCAGGACCTGTTTGAAGGCTACGGCGTGGTGTTGAACGACACCGGCACCGGTCTCTCGCCCAAGTTGTACCGCGTGCAGCTGCTGCCGTCGGACTGGTATAGCAGCACCAGCAAATCCAGCGGCTGGACCACCTTCGACTCGGCATCGAGCAGCGTGGCAAACAGTTCCTCGTCCGACTTCACGTCCTATGGCGGTTCGGCGGGCTTCAGCCTCGGCCTGTTCAGCATTGGCGGTTCGGCCGGGCATAGCAGCTCGCAGCAGCACGCCAGCTCGGAGACCAACGGCCTGCGCGTCAGCTTTGAATACACGCTGGTCACCATCCGCCGCCCGTGGATGCAGGCCAGCCTGCTCTCAACCAAGGGCTGGGACCTCGGCAACCTGTACAAGAAAGGAACGCTTTCCAACGGCAGCAAGGCACACCAGGACGGTGAGCTGATGCCGCTGTTGCCAACCTCCTTCGTGGTTGTGCGCAAGCTGAAGATCTCCGCCAACTGGGCCAAGGCGGACTGGGACCTGATCACTTCGAAAACCAGCGGCGGAGGCGGTTTCGGGATCGGGCCTTTCAGCATCTCCGGCAACTATGCCCACTCCAGCACCAACCAGAAATTCTCGTCGGCGCTGGCGGCGGGGACGATCACGGTACCGGGCGTGCAGATCATCGGCTTCATCAGCCAGGTCGTGCCATACAGCCCGCCGGCCTAGTGTTTCGCCCTGGTTGAAGCCATGAGAGGCGGCTCCGTACGGAGCCGCCATTTGAGCACGCTGCTTTCAGCAAGGGGGTTCCATGTCCAATACCGTCGACTTTATCGGCGCGGTGTATGACGAACTGGCAAGGCTGCTGAACATATCGGACGCGAATCCCTCCACCGTCATGCAAATGGCCTGGCCGGGATTCTCGCTCTCCGCGCAGGACTTCAAGCCGGCCAACAACCCGAACGGTCCCTACGATCCCCAGGTCGCAAAGGAAACGTTCTCGCATATAGCGAACATCGCGCCATCGCTGGCCAACGCCTACTTCCAGAACTCCGGGCTCGAAGTGGATGACCTGTACGAAATCCTGCTGACCGGCGCAATCCCGGGCGGCGCAACACCGGACAACATCGGCACCAATCCGATGTACAAGATGTTCAGTGACTCGCAATACGAGTTCCTTCAAGCCAGGACCGGCAGCGCAACCGATCCCAATTCCTTCTACTATCCCTGCCTTGCAACACCGTCCAACTGGTACGACGAGGCTGCAGCGCAGTTCTGGCCTACGCTTAACATGCAATCCGGAGCAATCAAGCCGGCGGCGCAAACTTCCCAGTTTGTCAAGGCAGGCGGGCCGACACTGGTCAACAAAGGCGTATGGAAACTGCGGCCGGCAGACGTCACGAAGGCCAACTTGATCAAGGCCAATGCAAACCAGCTGATCGTAAAAAGAGCACAGGTGGCGCTCGCCAAGCCCATCGGGCCGATCCCCGTGGTGACAAAGCCCTTGAACTTGCATGCGGCAACAGCAATCAAGGCAATGCCTGCCATCGCTCCCCTCGCCGGAGCCAAGCCGGCTGTCATGGATGTGACGAAGTCACCCGTATTCGTCGCCAACCTGGCCAAGGCGAACGCCCAGACCTTGTTCAAGCAGAAAAGCGCGCCCGCAAGCTCCTACAACAGGTATAACCTGGCCAAGCAGCTCCAGGCGGTTGACCTGACGCAGAAGGATCTGAACGTCGGACGCATTGACGTCGCCAACCGCTACCACCTGGTGAACCTGGTCAACGAAGAATTGCAGACCAAACCCGCCGGCGCCAGCGACAACTTCAGCATCTCCTTCAGGTACTGCCGCGTGAACATCGACCGCAGCTGGTTCAAGCTCGCCCTGCTGAAAACCAAAAACTGGTACATGTACGGCACCAAGGCCGGCGAATATTCCAATGGCTCCGGCACCGACAATCCAGGCATGTTCCCGTTGCTGCCCACATCGTTCATCGTCATCCGTGACCTGAAGATTACCGCCAACTGGTCGAAGGAGGACCGGCAAAACCTCGGTCAGGCGACTGCCCTGGGCTATTTCGACATTCGCGATTCGACCCTGAACAAGGACACCCTGGAGGTAAAAGGCCTGCAGATCCTCTGCTGGCTTTCCACCGTCATGCCGCAACTGCCGCCGATGGCCCCGCCCTGACCCCGGCGGCCCTCAATCAGATTGGCGCGCCAGGCGGAATGGCCGGCAAAGCGCGAAGCTTGACGCTGCGCGGATCGGCCAGGTAGCGCAGTACATGGTCGGCTGCCTGGGCGCGGCTGGCGGCGGTGGTGCCCTTGCCCGGATTTGCTTTCAACCAGCCGGCGAACGCCCGCAGCTGCTGGCGCAGCCCGGCGTCGACGTTGGCATGGAGCTTGCCACCGTCCAGCGCCTGGAGGAGCGCATCGAGCACAACCCAGTTTGCGGCCAGTTGGACGGCCTCGCCACCGACCACCTTGACGGGTATTGGGCCGCGCTTCCAGCCACGCGACAGCGCGGCTTCGACGACTTCGTCGGCGCCTGGCATTGCAGCGTCGCGCGCGTGCTGCCAGTACAGGCGGTTCAAGCGGCCGCCTTCGAACAGGAAGTTCGCTGTCTGCGCTGCGCCCGTTTCGGCAGCGGACAGCGCATCGAAGACAGCGGTCATGCGGGTGCCGAAGTACTCCTTGTTGCGTTCAAAGCCTGTCGATGGCGGCGACAGCTGGTCGAGTACACCCGCCGGCAAAGCAAGGTATTCGGCACGCAGCGTATCGGCCAACCTTGACAGCGCAGCGCGCTGGGTTGGGGCAGGCATAACCTTGATGCCCGCGGCAGCGCGCCCGGCGCGGATGTCGGAACTGGTGGCGGATTCGTATTCGCCGCCAGCCAGCAAGCGGGCCACGGCTTCACCCTGATAACGCTGCAACAGGTACACCGGTACCAGGCGCGCCTCCAGTTCGCCGGCCTGGCGCTCGTCGGGCAGGACGTCAAGCGAGAAGTTGTCCAGCGCTTGGCGACGGATGGCGCCGAGCTGGTCCCAGGTTTTCAGGGTGTCCGGGCCAAAGTCCCACAACAGCCCATTCGGATGCGATGCGCCGGCCCCGCGCGAGTCCTCGTCAGAGACATATTGCAGGCCAGCGGCGCGAGCGCCGCTGCGCAACCTGGCCAGGCCGGAAGCTTCTGCTTCGCCGCTGCCGAAATCGCCATAAATGTGCTTGACCACGTAATCGTCCCAGGCGCCAACGCCTGCGCCGTAGGCGTCCTGCAAGTCGATCGCGCCATCGGAGCCGAGTTTCAGCACTGGATGCGGGTAATCCATTACCGAACCGTTGCCCTGCCGACTCGCCGCAAAGTTGTGTGCAAAGCCAAGGGTATGTCCTACCTCATGGGCTGCAAGCTGGCGCAGGCGTGCCAGCGCCATTTCCTCTGCAAGCTTGCGGCGCTCGGCGGGGGCGGATTTGCCGTAAGGCGCCAGCAAGGCCTCCGCAATCAGGATATCTTGTCGCACGCGCTGCGAGCCGAGCGTCACCGCGCCGCGAATCACCTGGCCCGTGCGCGGATCGGCAATCGCATTGCCATACGACCAGCCACGCGTGGCGCGGTGCACCCATGTGATCACGTTATAGCGCACGTCGGCCGGGTCAGCCCCTTCCGGCATCAGCTCGACACGAAAGCCGTCCTTGAAACCCGCTTTTTCAAAGGCGCTTGTCCACCAGCGCGCACCTTCGAGCAGCGCGGAGCGAACGGGCTCCGGCGCGCCGCGGTCCAGGTAGTAGACGATAGGCTTGCCGCCTTTTTCCAGCCGATGGCGCACTTGCCAGCGCACGTCAAGGCTGCTGGCAAGTGGCGTGGCGAAATCATAATAGCCCGTGTCAAAGCCGCCGGAAAACGGGTGGTAGCGGCGCGGCTTGTAGCCATTGTCCGGCAGTCGCACCATCGAAATATGCTGGCGCATGGACAGGCTGGCCGGATCGGCCGCCACCTGCTTGACGTATTCACCGGTACCTGGCCCGGCAAAGGTCAGCAAGGACTCCAGCTCAATATTGTCGGGGAATGCCTTGGCTTCCGCCGCCAGCACGGCGCTGCGTTTTTCATCCACGCGATAGGCGCCCTGCCTGGTCTCGTCGAGCCGCTGCACCACGCCGTGCTGGTCGGCCAGCAGGAAACTGGAGAAGTCGACCAGGTGGCGCGCCCCCTCGCTGGCGATGATCTCGCCCGACCACAACACCGCACCCGCAAACGACTCCGCCACGGCATTGCGCTCGTCTGCATCCAGGGAACGGGCTACAAAGCGCGTGTTCTCCTGCACCAGGAACAGGCGGTTGCCGAACTTCTGGAAACTTACCAGTTTCGGGCTGCCCGGCTGGCCGCGGTCCAGGCCGACGTCATTGGAGCCCAGGGCATAAGGCAAGGACGAGACCAGCAGGAAGGACTGGTTCAGTTCTCGCACGGAGAGCAGCACCCTGCCCTTCGCCGTGTCGCGCCAGACTTCGATGAAGCCCGGCTGCACCGCGAGCGACCGGGTCTGCTCGGAAAATGATTCAGGCGCTTGCGCCGCCGCGGCCGGCGCAAGCAAGGCTGTCCACAGCAGCAGGAGCGCGCGCATGCTTACTGGCCGCCGGTGGTCGTTGCCGCTGCCGCGGGATGCATGTCCAGTGCACGGGTCAGGAAGCCCCAACGGTCTGCCACTTCCTCGATCTGCTTGGTGGTCGGCTTGCCTGCGCCATGGCCTGCCTTGGAATCGATGCGGATCAGGATTGGAGCGGCGCCTGCCTGCGCGGCTTGCGCTGCGGCGGCGAACTTGAAGCTGTGCGCCGGCACCACACGGTCATCGTGGTCGGCAGTCATCACCATGGTGGCCGGGTAGCAGCCCCCCTGCTTCAGGTTATGCAGCGGGGAGTACTTGAGCAGGGCCTTGAACTCGTCCGCGTTGTCGGAGGAGCCGTAATCCGAAGCCCATGCCCAGCCGATGGTGAACTTCTGGAAGCGCAGCATGTCCATCACGCCCACCGCCGGCACCGCCGCACCGAACAAGTCCGGGCGCTGGGTCATCGCGGCGCCAACCAGCAGGCCGCCATTCGAGCCGCCGCCGATCGACAGCTTGGCTGGCGAGGTCACGTTGTTCGCCACCAGCCATTCCGCCGCGCCGATGAAGTCATCGAACACGTTCTGCTTTTGCAGCTTGGTGCCGGCCTTGTGCCAGGCCTCGCCGTATTCGCCGCCGCCGCGCAGGTTGGCAACGACGTACACGCCGCCCATTTCAACCCATGCCAGGTTCGAGACCGAGAAGCTCGGGGTCAGAGAAATATTGAAGCCGCCGTAGCCGTACAGGTAGGTGGGATTGCTGCCATCCAGCTTCATCCCCTTCCTCGACACGATGAACATCGGCACCCTGGTGCCGTCTTTGCTGGTGAAGAACTCCTGGCGTGTGTCGAAGGCGCTCGGATCGAAGTCGACCTTCGGCTGGCGATAGACGCTCGACTTGCCGCTCTTCATGTCCAGGCGGTAGATCGTGGTCGGCGTGGTAAAGCTGGTGTAGGCGTAGAACGTCTCCGTGTCGCTTGCCTTGCCGCCGAAGCCGGATGCGGTGCCCAGGCCCGGCAACGCTATCTCGCGTACCGGTTTGCCTTTCAGGTCGAACACCTTGACTGCGCTATGCGCGTCGCTCAGGTAATTCAGCACCAGCTGCTTGTTGACGATGCTGGCGCCGGCCAGGGTTTGCTGCGCTTCCGGAACGATTTCCTTCCAGTTTTCCATGGCGGGCTTGCGGATATCGATAGCGATGATGCGCGAGCGCGGCGCATTCTTATCGGTCAGGAAGTAGAACACCGGGCCTTCATTGTCGATGAAGTTGTAGGAGGCATCGAAGGCTTCCAGCAGGCCAACCACTTGCGCGTCCCTGGCCTTCAGGTCTTTGACGAAGACACGGTTCCTGGCTTCGGTGCCATGCGAACCGTTGATCACCAGGTAGCGGCCATCGTCGCTTACTTCAGCGCCAAAGCCCCATTCTTTCTGGTCCGGACGGTGATAAACCAGCGCATCGCTGTCTTGCCGGGTGCCCAGCTTGTGGAAGTAGACCTTCTGGAAGTAGTTCACGCCGGCCAGCTTGCTCTCTTCGGTCGGCTCGTCGTAGCGGCTGTAGTAGAAGCCGGAACCATCCGCGGCCCATGCGGTATTGGAGAACTTGACCCACCTGATATGGTCGGCCAGGTCCTTGCCGGTCGCGATATCGCGCACCTTGATTTCGTTCCAGTCGGAGCCTGATGCGGCGGTGCTGTATGCCAGGAATTTCCCATTCGGGCTCACGGCGGTGGCGGCCAGCGCCACAGTGCCGTCGGCGGCCAGCGTGTTGGGGTCGAGCAGCACGCGCGGCGTTTCGGACAAGCTCCTCGCCGTGTACAGGACCGCCTGGTTCTGCAGGCCGTCGTTGCGGCTGTAGAAGTAGCGGCCGCCCTTCTTCGATGGCACGCCATAACGCTCGTAGTTCCACAGCTTCGTCAGGCGCGCCTTGATCGCCTCCCGTTCAGGGACCTGTCCCAGCCACGCTTGCGTTACCTTGTTCTGCGCAACCACCCAGGCCTTGGTCTCGTCGCTGTTGGCGTCTTCCAGCCAGCGGTATGGATCGGCGACCACGGTGCCGTGGTAGTTGTCCTGCTGGTCGGCCTTCCTGGAATCCGGATAGGCCACGGCCGGCGCAGTCGACGGGCAGGTCTGGGCAAAGGCAGGTGCGGAGAAGGCGGCGAACAGCGAGAGTGCTAGGGTGGCGCGCTTGAATGGCATTTGTCGTCCGTAGAGTAGTTATGATGCGGCAGCGATCATAACGTGAACTTTGACGAATAAGTAACTCTCCGAAGCCGGCGGCGCCAGCTATTATTCGGCCAATGCTGACGCTTTCCAGTTCTCGACCCAGCCCGCCAGTTCGCCGGCCGGCATCGGGCGGCTCATGTAATAGCCCTGCCCCTGGTCGCAGCCCATCTCCGCCAGGATGTTCCACGCGGCCTCGCTCTCGATGCCTTCGGCCACCACGCGCAGGCCCATATTGTGGCCAAGGTCGATGGTCGAGCGCACGATCTTTGCGTCGCCCACGTCATTCGCCATGTTCAGTACAAACGATTTGTCGATTTTCAGTTCGTCGACGGGCAATCGTTTCAGGTAGGCCAGCGAAGAATACCCTGTGCCGAAATCGTCAATCGAGAGATCGCAGCCCATGCCATGCAGCCGTTCCAGCGTTTGCTGGGCGCGCACCGGGTCGTCCATGATCGCGCTTTCCGTGATCTCCAGGCAGAACGCGCCAGGCGAAACGTGGTGGCGCATGAAGATCTCGCCGAACTTGAATGGCAATTCCTGGTCCAGCAGGTCGCGCGTGGAAAGGTTGACCGAGACCTTGAGGTGAATGCCGCGTTGCGCCAGTTCATGGCACAACTCCGCCGAGCGCTCCAGCACCCAGTGCGTGATCACGCGGATAAAACCGGTCTGCTCGGCAAACGGGATGAACTGGTCGGGGAAAACGTTGCCGCGCACCGGATGCTGCCAGCGCACCAGCGCTTCCATGCCCACGACGTGGCCGGTGGCCAGGGTCACCTTCGGCTGCACGAACAGGCGCAACTGATTGCCCTCCACCGCCTGGCGCAGTTCCGTCAGCAGCGACAGGCTTTGCTGGCTGCCTTTATCGATCGCGTCCTCATAGACCACGGCGCCTTCGTTGCGCTGCTTGGCGGTGTACATGGCGATTTCCGACTTGCTCAGCAACTCTTCGCCGTCGACGCCGTTCTCGGGGAAGCCGGCGATGCCGATGCCAGCCCCGATGTCGACCATCTGCTCGTCCAGCGACAGCGGCGATTCCAGCGCCTGCAGGACCTCCGCTGCGACGACCACGGCCTGGTCCAGGTTGGAGCCGGCCAGCAGCACGGCGAATTCGTCGCCGCCCAGGCGCGCCACCTGGGCCGGCTGGCGGCGATTGGCCAGCTTTTGCATCAGCCGGCCCGCCACCTGCTTCAGCAAGGCGTCGCCGAAACTGTGGCCCATCACGTCGTTCACATGCTTGAAGCGGTCCAGGTCCATCATCAGCACATACACCGAACCGCCGCGCTTGCGCGCTTCGCCAATGGCTTCGTTCAGCAGCAGCAGGAACTGGGCGCGATTCGGCAGGTTGGTCAGGGGATCCCAGTACGCCAGCCGGCGGATTTCCTGCTCGCGCTTGGCGATACCGTCGCGCATGCTGCCAAAGGCGTGCGCCAGTTCGCCGATCTCGTCGGCGCGGGAAGAGCCGATATCGACCTTGTAATCGCCCTGCTCCAGCTTCTTGGCGGTATCGGCCAGCTGGCGAAGCGGCTGCGCGATGCGCTTGGCTGTCAGCACGCTGGCCACCACGCACACCACCATGCCAACGACAGTCAAGCCGAGCAGCCAGCGCTCCAGGCGCGCATATTCCGCAGTTGCTTCGTCGATCGAGCGGCCCAGCATCGCCACCGCGACATTGCCATCGTCCACGCCAATCTTGGTCATGTGCACGCTGAGCTTGTCGCCGCCGACGTCGACGTCGAACGCTTCGGCTGGCATGCCGCCCATGCCTTGCAGCTGCTGCATGAAGCGCTCCACGGCGGCCGGCGCAAGACTGGACGCCACGGGGAGCCAGCGCCCGTTCGCATCGCGTGTCAGCAGCAGGGTTTGCAGCGCCGTGGTTTCCTGCATGTCGCGCGCCAGGCGTTCATCCAGCGGGAAGGTCATCACCACGAAGCCGATCGTCACCGGCGCCTTTACCGGCACCACGACGACCTGGTACGGCAGCCGCTCGACGATGGCAATGCCATTCGCGCCTTCGCCCTGCTCGGCCTTGTCCAGCATGGCCATCACCATGTGCTCCAGTCCCGCGGCCTGCGCATCGCTGGTCGAAGCGACAACCTTGCGCTCCGGGCTCACCAGCATGGTCATGGCGGCCTTGATGCGGCGGCCATGGTTGGCCAGCGCCGATTCGATGGTGGCGCGATCATCGTCGTCCGTATTCCCGATCGCCGACAGGAAGCCGGCGTCGCGCGATAGCAGGCGCGCGCCGTTGCGCAGGTTCTGCGCGTTCTGGTCCATCAGCCGCGCAAAGACCTTGCTGCCGTTGACCAGTTCCGAGGCGATCGCAGCCCGTGCGTTGCTATCGATGCCGCGCTGGATAACGACCAGCCCGACCAGCTGCACCACGATCAGCAGCACGAGGAACAGCGTGACGATACGGCTTTCGAGGCTGCGGAATCGCATGGTCAGTAGCCTTGCGCGTCCGGATCGCTTGCAGGACGCTTGAGCGTGAGCCGGAAGGCGGCACTAGCCGGGCCGTCGGCCAGGCGTACGGCCTGCTCCTGAGGATTGCCGCCCGCCATATCGGGATGCCAGGCCTTCAGCATGTATTTGCCGGCGGGAGCGTCCAGCACCACGTCTCCAGTGGCATCGGTCTTGCCGAAATACGGCGTGTCGACGACACGCACGTAGGCGATCATCTTGTCGTGGATATTGCAGCCCAGGACCACGGTGCCCGGCTTGTCGAACGTCTGTGAGTCGGCGGTGGTGCCGGAATACAGCTTCTGGTCGAATTTGTGCGGCGCAGAAAAAGAATAGATATGGTGCCGCACCTTGTCGTTATTCGGGAAATAGATCTTGCTGCCGGTCTGGATCACCGTTACCAGGGGGATGAACTTCAAGCCCTTCTGGCTGATTTCACCGGCATTTTGCAGCTTGGGCAGCGGCTGGCCGCCATCGGCTTCGAGATAGACCACGGCATCGGCTAGCGGCTTGCCGTTTCCATCGGCGACGTGCACGGCAACGCTGGCCGCGACGGCGGCACCGGAAAAACAGCAGGCCGCCAATGCAGCGGAACGGATCAAGAACTGGCTCGGCATCGGTCTCAGTCAAGGACGTGGAAGCTTATTGTAACGCCAAAAAGTGTTTCCAGCGTTCATCATGCCGTCACAATTGCGACACACAATGATGGGGTTGCCATTTTTGCGACCACCATCGTGAGCACTTCTACCGCCACCCTCCCGCACAACGTAAGCTACCTGCGTCCTCCGCCAACCGACATGCTCGGCCAGCACCTGCTGGACATCATCCAGCGCCGCCAGCTGCACGCACTGTTCCAGCCTATCGTCCACATGCAAAGCGGCGAGATCATCGCATACGAAGGCCTGGTTCGCGGCCCTTCCGACAGCCCCCTGCATTCGCCCCTCAACCTGTTCCGCTTGGCGCGCGCCAACAACCTGTCGCGCGAAGTGGAATACCTGTGCCGCCGCATCGTCCTGGAGCGCTTCGCCGAACTGCAGCTGCCCGGCAAGCTGTTCCTGAACGTCAGCCCCGAGTCGCTGGTGCGCCAGCACGCCGGCAGCCAGGGTGAAACACTCGGCTACATCCACCAATTCGGCCTCAATCCCGCCAACGTCATCATCGAGCTGACCGAAAACCAGCCCACTTACGACTACGAGCGGATGCGCCAAGCGGTGCTGCATTACCGCAAAATGGGCTTCCAGATCGCAATCGACGACCTGGGCGAGGGCTTTTCCAGCTTGCGCCTGTGGTCCGAGCTGCGCCCCGAGTATGTCAAGATCGACATGCACTTCATCCAGGGCATCGATCACGACCCGGTCAAGCTGCAGTTCGTGCGCTCGATCCAGGAGATTGCCGACAAATCCAACACCCTGGTCATCGCGGAAGGCATCGAGAAGGCAGCGGAGCTGCTGGTGCTGCGCGACCTGGGCATCGCGTACGGCCAGGGTTACCACCTGGGACGCCCCCACATCCAGCCGGCACGGGCCTTGCCGGCGGAAGTCGTCAAGGTACTGGGCCGCAATGGCGTGGCGGTTTATCCGCAACGCGCTGCCGAGAGAAATGCCGTGTCCATCCGCAAGCTGTTGCACGACGTGGCCGCCGTGCCGCCGTCCATGAACAACAACGACGTCTATGAAATCTTCATGGCCGATCCCAAGCTGATGATCATTCCCGTGGTGGACGCCGGCCGCCCGCTTGGCCTGGTATCGCGCTTCGACATGATCGACCACTTCGCGCGCCCCTACCAGCGCGAGTTGTACGGCAAGAAACCATGCACGCTTTTCATGGATGCCAAACCGATCATTGCCGACGTCGACACCAGCCTGCAGGACCTGTCCTGCCGCATGGCCGAATCGGATGCGCACCACCTGTTCAATGGTTTCATCATCACCGAAGGCGGCAGCTATGTGGGCATGGGCACGGGCCATGACCTGATGCGCGAGATCACGCAAATGCAGATCAACGCTGCGCGCTACGCCAATCCGCTGACACAGCTGCCGGGCAATGTGCCGATCAACGAACATATCGACCGTTTGCTGGAGAGCGGCACGCGGTTCTGGGTCTGCTATGTGGACCTTGACCACTTCAAGCCCTTCAACGATGTCTATGGCTATCGCCGCGGCGACGACGTGATCCAGCTGACAGGCCATATCCTGGCTAAACACGGCGACCGCAATCGCGATTTCGTCGGCCATATCGGCGGCGACGACTTCGTGATCCTGTTCCAGAGCGAAGACTGGGAGCAGCGCTGCCATGCCGTGCTGGAAGATTTTGCCACCGCCATCGCCGGCTTCTACAGCAACGAAGACCGCGAGCGCGGCGGCTATATCAGCGAGGACCGCCAGGGCAAGAAGGTCTTCTATTCGCTCATGAGCCTGTCGGTGGGCGTGATCCGGGTCGAGCCGCACCAGTACTATTCGCACCACCAGATCGCAGCCAGCGCAGCCGACGCCAAGAAACAGGCCAAAAAGATACATGGCAACAGTCTTTTCCTTGACCGAAGGCTGCAAACGCAGGGGGCGTAGTCTATATTGGATTCATGAGCCCATTCATCTACAACCTGTGCCAGAAACCCATTGTCGGCTTGGCGATGGCAACTGTCGCACTGTGTGAATTCCCTCCGCTCATGAAGGACGTCCAGATGAAGCTCGGCGAAGCGGGCAGCGTGGCCGCAGCCGACGTCGAAGTGCCGGTGGATCTGAACTACTCCCTGGTGCTTGAAATGAGCAATCCTGCCGGCGAATCCCTGAGCAAGCAGGAAGTGTCGATCATCGGCGACCGCCGCGTGGAAGAATGCGACGAGAACGTCGACCTGGCCAAGGTTGCCAGGCAGGACCGCGCCAGCTTCGGCCGCCGAATGACATTCAAGGTGGAGGTGCGCCACAAACCGGACAATCTGCTGGTTCATTCGCGCACCGTGAATACCTTGTGCGTGGCCAGCAAATGGGCCAATCAGCGTTCGCGCAGCCTTGGCATCTTCCCCCTGTCCCGGGGCGCCTACAGCGTGCGCATCGAGAACGTGGAGGCCCAAGCCGGGCTGGAACGCCTGACCACCACGGTGGTACTGGCGCCGGGCACCGACCATCCCCTGTCCGCGCAGCGCTAAGCCGCATCAGCGCGGGCTGTTGCGCGCCTCCGGCACATGGGGGCGTGAGCGCAAGATTTCATCGAAATCAATATTGCCGTGGGCCTGCTCGTCAGGCAGCGCCGCATTCACCGCGCCGCCACGCAAGCCCGCCAGATTGTGCCGCGCCAGGGCGTGGCCCTGGGCGGCCGCGCGCCTGTACCAGCGCAGTGCTTCGGTTTGGTCCTGCGTCACACCCTGCCCCGTTGCATACAGCACGCCAAGATTATTCTGGGCCGCAGCATCGCCTTTTTCAGCTGCGCTGCGATACCAGTGCACGGCCTGCACCAGGTCGCGCTGCACGCCGTCGCCGCAGGCATACAGCACGGCGACGCTGAACTGGGCCTGGGCCGAACCGCCTTCCGCGGCCAGGGTGTACCACATCAACGCCTGCATCGTGTCGCGCTCAACGCCGGTACCGTGGGCGAACATGCTGCCCAGCAGGCATTGCGCGTGGACTTCGCCGCGCACCGCCGCCTTGCGCAGCCAGGCTTGCGCCAGCTTGCAGTCCGCTGCCACGCCGCGTCCGTTCAGGTAGGCCTCGCCCAGCAAGGCCTGCGCACTGGAGACGCCCTGCTCGGCTGCGCGGCTGAACCAGCGCGCCGCCATCTCCTCATTCACCGGCACGCCGCGGCCGCGCCGGTACATCTGCCCCAGGTTTTGCTGCGCGGCGGGGTCGCCCTGGCGCGCAGCGCGCCGGAACCAGTACAGGGCTTCGGCATCGCTGCTTCCGATGCCGAGGCCCTTGTAGTACATGGCTCCAAGCTGGTTCTGGGCGAAGGCCAGGCCCTGGAGCGCCGACATGCGCATCCAGCTGAATGCCTGGCGCGCGTCGGCCTCGACGCCGTGCCCGTTTTTGTAAAGAAGCGCCAGGTTGAACTGGGCGTAGGGATTGCCCCGCTGGGCGGGGCCAAGAAACCACCGGAAGATGCGCTCCCGGTCTGCCACACGTTTGCCCATCGTCGCCTCCCATACCCTGGATTGTTATCTAAAGTATAAGAAGCGACTCCGTGCTACGTTTGATTTTGCGCAAACTCAGAACTTGGCGCGCACACCAAAGACAAAGCTGCGGCCTGGCAAAGGCGAAACATCCTTCAGCAGCGAGGTCGATACGCGGATTTCGTCATTCAACAGATTCTTCGCGAGCACGAACCAGGTCAGGTCCATGTCCTTCAGCTTCTGCGTGTACGACAGGTTTGCGTTCAACTGGTTGTAGGAACCGGTTGGCGTGGACTCGAAAGCTGCCAGGCGATCTTGCGCCTGTGCGTGAATCCACGTGGCGCCAGCGCGCCAGTTGGCCGTGCGGTAGCCGATGGTGGCGCCCACGCGCGACGCCGGCTGCAACGGCAGGCTGCCGCTGTCCTTCAGGTCGCCGTGCGAGGTGTCGGCAAACAGGCGGCCGTTCAGGCCCATGGCCAAGGGGTTGTATTCGATCTCCGCCTCGGCGCCGCGCACGGTGGCGTCGCCCTGGCTGAACAGGCGTTCGCGGAATTCGCCGCCATCATTTCCTTCTTCATCGAGGGTGCGCCCGGTAACGTGGCCGTAAATGAAGTCGGAGATGCTGTTGTGGAACAGGTTGGCTTTCCAGCGAATCAGGCCGGCCGTCTTTTGCAGCGAGAACTCGATATTGCGCGAAGTCTCCTTGCGCAGGTTCGGGTCGCCCTGGTCGAAGGTGATGGTCGCATCGTGCGGGCCGCCGGAGTACAGCTCCTCGGTCGATGGAGCGCGCTGCGCGCGCGACAGCGTCAGGCCGGTCGCATAACCTGGCGTGAACGACCACAAGGCGCCCAGGGCGCCGCTTTGCAGCGAGAACGAGCGATCCAGCCCGCTCACCGGCTCGCGCTTGATGCGTTCCAGGCGCAGGCCGGCATTGACACGCACCGGTCCCCATTCCTTTTCCTCGACCAGGAAGCCGGCGGTCGAATTCGAGCGGGTCACCGGCACGGTGTCCGGCCCGCCTTCCGCGCTCAGCGCAGAGAAGTGCGTCAATTCGGTCTGCATGCCGAAAGTGCCATGCCAGCCGCTGATCGCCTTGTGCACGGCCTCGGCACGGGTTTCGACGGCGCGGTTCTTGAACAGCACTTCCGGCTGCCCATCGTCGCCCAGTTCAGCATGGTGGTAGTCCGTGTAGCCGGCCTTGAACTTGGCCGATTCGATGCCGGGCAGCGGGTTCTTGAACAGGCTGTCGATGTCGTAACGGGTCTGGTGCTGGTCGATCGTCGAACCCTCCGCACTCGGGATGCCGTACTTGTTGTCCAGGCCCGAGACGGAGGCGCCGACATAACCCCAGCTATCGATGTAGGAACCGCCAAATCCGGCGCCCTTTTCCCTGGTGCCGGAATGCGGCAGGCGGCCCGAAGCCGAGTCAGGATCGCCCTCGATACGGTTGCCCGGAATCTTGTAGTCGCCCGTCTGGCGGGTGTTCGCATCCAGGTGCAGCGCCAACTTGCCGATAGCGCCGTCGATGGTGCCGGAGCTCGCCTTGCCGTCATCGACGGTGCTGTAGCGCGCTTCCGCCTGGCCGGTCAGCTTCGGCTCCAGCGCGGGCGGAATGCGCTCGTTCACCACGTTGACCAGGCCGCCAATCGCGCCCGAACCGTACATCAGCGAAGCCGGGCCGCGCAGGATTTCGATCTGGTGCGCCACCGAACCTTCCGCAGATACCGCGTGGTCGTTGGACAAGCCCGACACATCGGAAACGGCCATGCCGTTCTCCAGCATCTTCACACGGGCGCCTTCCAGCCCGCGGATGATCGGGCGCGAAGCGCCGGCGCCGAAGGCCGAGGACGACACGCCCAGCTCGGATGACAGCGTTTCGCCCAGCGAGTTGGCCATCTTGTCGCGCAATTCGTCGCCGGACAGCACTTTGGCCGGCAGCAGGATTTGCTCGGTTTCGCCTTTATGGAAAGGGTTGGCGGTCACGACGACCTTGGTCACTTCGCCGTCATCGGCGCAGGCAATGGCGGATACGGCCGACAGGACGGCGCCTGCCAGCAAGGAGTACTTGAAATTCATATTTAACCTCTGGATACGACAAACAATAGGCAGCGCGCGGCGCAAGGCCGCGGCGGCGGCAAAAGCACGACGTTGTTTGTGTCAGGCCAGGGGTGGCGCGCGCGAATCGTAGGCGCGTGCGGTGCGCGCGCTGTGCAGCTGCGGCAAGGCGGCGCCGGCTTGCGGCGCGTTGTAGTCGACAGACGGGAAGGTGAAGCTTGGCGTGTGGATCGCCGTCGCCAGCGAGGCAAAGGCCGCGCACTGGCTGCAGTTGTGATCCAGCGCGAGGCCGGCGCTCAGGCCATTGCCATCGACGTCGACATCGCTTGCCTGCTGCTGTTCGCTGCCATGTCGGAAGTCCGACCAATGCGATACCGCGTGCGCCATCCCGAGCTGCTGGGACAGGACCAGCAGCACCGCGAGCAAGACGTGCAGGAAATGGCGATTGGCTTTCTTCACGGCGGCTATTGTAAGCAGATTATGCAAACTTGCGCAATGCATCACGTGCCAGGCCGGCCCCGATGCTGCCGAACAGGTCGCCCTCGACGCGGCGGGCGCCCGGTACCAACGCGGCAATGCGCTCGCGCAGCAGCCGCACGCCGCTGGAACCGCCCGTGAAGAAGATGGTGTCGACCTGTCCTGGCTGGACCCCGGCATCGGCCAGCAACTGGGTCACCGTGGCGCCGACGCTCGATACCAGGTGCTCCACCGCGCTGTCGAAACCGCTGCGCGTCACCTCCAGCAGCACCGGCGGCGCAAAGCGCTCCAGGCCGAGCTGCACCTGGTCCTCGGTGGACAGGCCGATCTTGGCCTCTTCCACTTTCAATGCCAGCCAGTGGCCGGCGCGCTCCACGATCAGGTGCTGCAAGCGTTCCAGCTTCGCAGGCTCGCGCGCATCGCGGATCATTTCCGTCAACTGCGCCTGCATCTTGCGCGTGTAAGCCTGGTTGATGGTGTGCCAGGTCGCGAGGTTGAAGTAGTAACTGGACGGCACCTCGGCGCCGCTCAGGAACTGGCTGCCATAGCCCAGCAGCGGCATGACGCTTGACAGGCTGAGGTACTTGTCGAAATCGGTGCCGCCGATATGCACGCCGCCGGTGGCAAGGATGTCGTCCACCCGCTCGGTACGCGCCACACGGTCAGGCCCAAGCCGCACCAGGGTGAAGTCCGATGTGCCGCCGCCGATGTCGGCAATCAGGACCAGCTCTTCGCGGTCGATCTGCGCTTCATATTCGAAAGCGGCCGCGATCGGCTCGTACTGGAAAGCGACCTCGCGGAAACCGACGCTGCGCGCGATGTCGGCCAGGGTATCTTGCGCCAGCTGGTCGGCGACCTTGTCGTCATCGATGAAATGCACCGGGCGGCCCATCACCACATGGTCGAAATGGCGGCCGGCGGCGCTTTCGGCGCGGCGCTTCACTTCCCCGATGAACTGGGACAGCAGCAGGCGGAATGGCAGCGCACGGCCGCCAACCTCGGTCTGGCCATCAATCAGGCTGGTGCCCAGCAGGCTTTTCAGGGAACGCATCAGGCGCCCTTCGCAACCGGCCAGGTATTCGGCCAGCGCGGCGCGGCCATAGCTGGTTTCCTCGTCTTCAGCATTGAAGAAAACCACGGACGGCAGGGTCATCTTGCCATCTTCGAGTTCCAGCATGATGGGCTGGCCGGGGCGCACCCATCCTGCGGTGGAGTTGGAAGTGCCAAAGTCGATGCCGCAAGCCTGTGCCATCTTAATCATCCGAAAACCAAAAGGGGCGATATTTTACCAGAGCGCGGCGCGGCTTGGGCGCCACACCAAAGCCAGGCTGGCTCGTATAAACCGAGGGAAACTATTGCCATGTGGTAAGATTGAGGTTTATTTTCAAAATCGCAAGCAACCTTGCCGCAAAATCGCTTTCATGCGCCAAACCCAGCCACAACCTGCGATCAGCCTTGCCGAGCAAAAGGCCATCATCCTCCGGGAAGGGCGCCGCGTCACGTCTTATGATGTCGCGCTCGTGGCCGGCGTATCGCAATCGGCGGTTTCGCGCTGCTTCAAGCCTGGCGCCAGCGTATCGAAAGCGACCTATGCGCGGGTGATGAAGGCGGCCGAAGGGCTGGAATACATCCCGAACGCGGCGGCGCGCAGCCTGATCACGCGCCGCACCAATATCGTTGCGATCGTGGTGTCGCACACCAGCATGCTGTACAACCCGGCGGCCTTGTCGGAGCTTAGCCAGCAGCTTAACCGCCGCGGCAAGCGCGCCCTGCTCTTCACCATGCAGCACGAGGGCGAGATCGAGAGCATCCTGACCGAGATCTGGCAATTCCAGGTCGACGGCGTGGTGGCCGCATCCCGCCTGACCGAGGCGCATGTCGCGGAATTCAAGCGCAGGAAGGTGCCGCTGGTGGTGTTCAACCGCCATTTGCGCGACCTGGATGTCAATACGGTGCTGTGCGACCAGTATGAGGCCAGCCGTGCGCTGGTGACTCGCCTGGCCGCGGCCGGGCACCGTCAGTTTGCCCTGATTGGCGGGCCGGCCCAGAACTCTGTGGCGCGCGAACGCTTGCGCGGCGCGCTGGACCGGATCGCGGAGTTGGGGCTGCCTGACGCGCCGGTGTTCCATGGCTGCTTTGACTATTCCAGCGGCGTCGCCGGGCTGCACGAGCTGATTGCGCGCATCGGCGCGGTGCCCGATACAGTGATCTGCGGGAATGATGCGATGGCCATGGGTTGCGTGGACGCGGCGCGCCAGCATTTGCACATCGACGTGCCGTCGCAGATGTCGGTGGTTGGGTGCGATGCGGTTGAGGGCTCAACCTGGTTGAGCTATGAGCTCACCACACTGAAACAGCCATTGCACAAAATGGCGGTGGCGACTGCGGATCTGATCTGCAACCTGATCGAGGCTGATGGGGAGCATGAGGCGGAGAAGCGGGTGTTTGCTGCGCAGTTCGTGGAAGGCGAGACGGCGCGGCTGGTGCTGCCGAAGGCTGTTCTGGCTGCCTGAAAACCGGTAAACCCGGGTCTGACCCGCAGGGTCAGACCCAGTCTGTTCGAAGGCCGCTGGTTCGGGTTGTGCGCCTTGGACTTTCGTCGGAGATCAAAAGACCAGGCCTAACACCGCCAGCAGTCGATCTGACAGGGTCTGACCCTGCGGGTCAGACCCTGGTTTACCGGTTTTAGCCGGCAGCAATCCGGTCGGCAATATGCCGCAGCGATTCTTCCACCTGATCCACCAGGATCAGGCAAAGATCCCCATCCTGCAGCCGGTCCATCGCCGTATCGATCGCAATGAACTCTCCGGTAATCTGGTCGATATTCCTGGTACGGCTTGCCCCCACCAGTCCCTGGCGCAGCAAGCCCACCACCTCACCGTCAGCGCGCCCGCGCTGGCAAGCATCCTGGTACAGGATCACATCGTCGAACGCCTTGCCGAGAATCTCGGTCTGCTCGCGAATATCCTGGTCGCGGCGGTCGCCCGCACCGGAAATCACCACCGAGCGCCGCTTGGCCGGCATCGCATCGACTGCCTGCACCAGTGCCAGCATCGCATCCGGATTGTGGCCATAGTCCGCGATCACGGTCGCGCCGCGATACTTGAAGATATTGAAGCGGCCCGGCGCGTTATGGCTATCGGTGGTAAAGGTCAGCAAGCCGCGGCGGATCGAATCCCAGTCAATGCCGGCAGCCCAGGCCGCTGCCACCGCCGCCATGGTGTTCTCCACCTGGAAGCCGATGGTGCCATTGAAGGTGATCGGCACATCGGCCAGCGGAATGCGCTGCTCGTTCTTGCCTTCCACCGCCACCAGCTGGCCATTTTCGATGTAGACGGTGCGCTTGCCCTGCGCCAGGTGCGTCGCTACAACCGGGTGGTAACGATCGGCGCCGAAGAAGATCACCTTGCCCTTGCACTTGGCCGCCATCGCAGCCACGATCGGATCGGTCGCATTCAGCACGGCGTAGCCATGCTCGTCGACATTCATCACGATCACGCGCTTCAGCACCGCCAGGTCTTCCACGGTGGTGATGTAGTTCAGGCCCAGGTGGTCGCCGGCGCCGATATTGGTCACCACGGCCACCTTGCAGCGGTCATAAGCCAGGCCTTCGCGCAGGATGCCGCCACGGGCGGTTTCGAAGACGGCCGCATCCACGTCGGGATGCTGCAGCACATTGCGCGCCGAACGCGGGCCGGAGCAGTCGCCTGAATCGATCTGGCGGCCGTTGACGTACACGCCATCGGTATTGGTCATGCCCACGCGCAGGCCGGAGGACGCGATCAGGTGCGCGGTCAGGCGCACGGTGGTGGTCTTGCCGTTTGTCCCGGTCACCGCAATCACCGGAATGCGGCCATCGTCGCCCTCGGGGAACATGGTGTTGATGATTGCTTCGCCAATCGGACGGCCCTTGCCGTAGGACGGCGACAGGTGCATGCGCAGGCCAGGCGCGGCGTTGACTTCCACCACGCCGCCATTCTGTTCTTCGATAGGACGCAGCACGGAATCGCACACCACGTCCACGCCGCAGATATCCAGGCCGATCATCTGCGCCGCTTCCACCGCACGCGCCGCCACTTCAGGATGCACGTCGTCGGTGACGTCGGTGGCTGAGCCGCCGGTCGACAGGTTGGCGTTATTGCGCAGGACGACGCGCTGGCCGATCGGCGGCACGGAATCGGCCGCCAGTCCTTGCAGCGCCAGGCGCGCCAGGGCGATGTCGTCGAAACGGATCTTGGTCAGCGCGGTACCGTGGCCGGTGCCGCGGCGCGGGTCGGAATTGACGATGTCCACCAGCTCACGCACCGAGTGCACGCCGTCGCCCACAACATGCGGAGGATCGCGGCGAGCGGCAGCAACGAGCTTGTTGCCGATCACCAGCAGGCGGAAGTCGTGGCCGGCCAGGAAGCGTTCGACCATGATGTCGTCGCGGAATTCCTTGGCCGCGTTGTACGCTGCGATGGTCTGCTCACGGGTGGTAATGTTGACCGTTACGCCCTTGCCCTGGTTGCCGTCTTTCGGCTTGACCACGACAGGCAGGCCGATTTCCAGCGCGGCTTTCCATGCGTCCTCTGCGTCGACCGCGGTCCGGCCAACGGGCACCGGCACGCCGGCGGCGTCCAGCAGCTTCTTGGTCAGTTCCTTGTCCTGCGCGATGGTTTCGGCGATCGCGCTGGTGCTGTCCATTTCAGCAGCCTGGATGCGGCGCTGTTTGGAGCCCCAACCGAAGCTCACCATCGAACCTTCGGTCATGCGGCGGAACGGGATCTTGCGCGCCACGGCGGCGTACACGATCGAACCGGTGGATGGGCCCAGGCGCACATCTTCGTCCAGCTCGCGCAGTTCGTGCAAGGCAGCTGCCAGATCGAATGGAGCGTCGTCCATGGCGGCCTTGCACAGCTTCTCAGCCCATTCCATCGCCAGGCGGCCTACCGCTTCCTCGGTGTATTCCACGACGGTCTGGTAGATGCCATCTTCCAGGGTCTGCGTGGTGCGGCTGAAGGTGACGGGGCAGCCAGCTTCGGCTTGCAGACCCAGGGCCGCCAGTTCCAGCACGTGCGCCATCGGGATGGTGTCGGCATGTCCGTCCGGCTGCAGCTGCGCCAGGCGCGGGAAGCGGGTGCGCAGGCGCACTTCGAAACCAGGGATCTTGTCGACGGAGCGTTCTTCCGGCGTGCAGGACACGATGGCTTCAACAGCCGTATGGTGGCTCCACAGATTAGGGCCGCGCAGTGCGCGGAGGCGAATAACTTCCATTCCTGGTAATCCTTAGTTTTTCTTGGTATTCCACTCGAAGGTGCGCAGCGCGGCACCAATCAGGTCCGGCGACAGGCCCATGGCCCAACCGGCGCCGATTGCAGCCAGCACTGCTTCCTTGCGGTCTTCACCGCTGGCCGGCAGGCAGGACGGCGGCAAGACAGCCAGTTCGTCGCGGCCGGCAGCCATGACGAAACCGCCATCGCGCAGGAACACGGCGCGGCCGCCATCCTGGCGGTGCGAGTCGATCGCAGGCACGTGTTCGTCGGTGCCGTAGAAGATCACGTCGCCGTCGCACAGTTCGGCCATTTCGACCACTTGCGCATCGGAGGCATTCAGCACGGCAGCGCCTTCCGGCAGCACGACGTCGACCTGAGTGCGTAGCACGCCGTACATCTGTTCAGCAGTGTTGATGTAGAACTCGCCCAGTTCCTCGTGGCCGGCGGCGTCGGTCACCACGCCCACCATGCACTTGTCGTAAGAGAAGCCTTCGCTCAGGATCATGCGGCCGGAATTGGCGAATACCGCCGCTTCCACATTCTTGTTCAGGAGCAGGCGCTCGCCTGATTCCCATTCGGTCAGCGGACCGCGCGCCACATTGCGGCCATTCAGGAACACGCCCTGCTCGGTTGCAGTACCGACGTAGCGGCCGCTCATTTGCAGCAGCCAGCCGATCAGGCGTGCGATCAGCGCGTTCTGGCGGCTGCCGGCCACGCCCACGATCGGGATGCGGCCATCGTCGTCTTCCGCGAACAGCTGGTCGGCAATCGCGTGACCAACCGGACGCGCCACGCCGCCGGCGGCAGGCTTCAGGTGGGCCAGCAAGCCGGGGCTCGCATTCACTTCGATGATCGCGCCGCCCTGCTCTTCCAGCGGCTTGGAAATGTCGGCGGCAACCAGGTCGATGCCGGCGATGTCGAGGCCAATCGTGCGGGCCGCCAGTGCTGCCATTTCGGCAACCGCCGGGTGCACCAGGTCGGTCACGTCGTTGGCCACGTTGCCGTTGACCTGGATCAGGACCTTGCGGCCGGCTTCCACCACCGAGTCCGGCGTCAGTCCCTGGCGCTTCAGGTCCAGCTGCACTTCTTCCGACTTCTTCGGTTCAACGATATTCAGCGGGAATTCTTCAGTGGTGCCGCGGCGCGGGTCGGTGTTGATCTGGCTGTCCACCAGCTCCTGCACAGAGGACTTGCCGTCGCCAGTCACCCACAGCGATTCGCCCATGGACGCTGCCACCATGCGGCGGCCAACCACCAGGAGCCGGTGTTCATTACCGACGATGAATTTCTCGACGATCACGCTCTTGCTGCCGCCGCGCACAACGGCAATATCGTAAGCAGCGCGCACGTCGGCTTCGGTCATCAGGTTCAGCGACACGCCGCGGCCATGGTTGCCGTCGTAAGGCTTGACGGCCACCGGCAGGCCGATGTCCTGCGCTTCTTCCCAGGCCTCGTCGGCGCTCTTGACCAGGGTGCCTTCCGGCACCGGCACGCCAACGGACTTCAGCAGGTCCTTGGTCATGTCCTTGTCTGAGGCAATGCCTTCGGCGATGGCGGAGGTGTTGTCGGTTTCCGCAGTCCAGATGCGGCGCTGGCGCGCACCGTGACCCAGTTGCACCAGGTTGCCGTCGGTCAGGCGGATATGCGGAATCTTGCGGTCGGTCGCCGCGTCCACGATGGAGGCGGTCGATGGGCCGAGGCACAGCGATTCGACCATCGAAGTCAGTTTTTCAACGGTGGCGGCCAGGTCGTATGGCTTGTCTTCGATGGCCGCCATCAGCAGGTCCTTGCCGGCGGCCAGTGCGGCGCGGCCAACCTGCTCCTGGCGGGTGCGGAATGCCATTTTGTAAATGCCGCTGCCTTCGGCGGTCTGGCGGGTCTTGCCGAAGCCGGTACGCATGCCGGCCAGGTTTTGCAATTCCAGCACCACGTGCTCGAGGATATGGCCGGCATAGGTGCCGTCGCGCAGGCGCTCGCAGAAGCCGCCGCGTTCGCCCACGCCGCAGCGATGCTCGATCAGGCCAGGCAGGAAGGCCGTCAAGCGTTCATAAAAACCGGGGAGTTTGTTCGAGGGGTAGTTTTCAAGCTCGCCGATATCCAGCCAAGCCTCGATCACCGGGCGATAGGTCCAGATGTTCGGTCCGCGCAGGTGTGTTACACGGAGAAACTCAATGTCTTTCTTTTTTGTCATGTTTTAGCTCTTGTACCTCTTGCGGTATACTCCGCCCGTCCTTCTATTTTCCCACTGTTTCGCAATTCTTGCCACTTGGCAAAGAGTGCCGGAGTCTGATCCACAATGATAACAAACCAACTTTCCTCTGAGCTCAGCCTGACAGAACTTCCCGACAGGTGGCGCACAGAGTTGCCAGCGCTTGCCCCCGAAGAAAACGTACTTGGCGCGCTGGAGGTTGACCTGGACTCCAAGCTTCACTTCAACAAAGGCCTGGTACTCCTTACGGAGCGCCGCATTATGGCACGCGCACCCGGTGAAACGGTATGGCGAGATTGGACTTATCGTCCTGGCATGTCGCTAAAACTGCACGATCACGCCGGTGTCGGCCACCTGGAACTGGTGGATGACAAGCAGCGCCTGGCCGCGTGGCGCTTTACGCTTGGCCAGAACCTGCTCGCCATCCGCCTGTCCGAGAACTTCCCGCGCCTGCTGGAAGCGCACGTGCACGGCAAGCCGCTGCAGCAGGTCGAACAGAATTCCTGCCCTACCTGCAAGGCGCCGCTGGAAGCCGACCAGGAAGAATGCCCGGTCTGCACCAAAGTCGTCCACACGCCGCCGTCCACCTGGACCCTGTTCCGCCTGTGGCGCTTTGCGCGCCCCTACCAATGGCAACTGGCGCTTGGCTTTGCAATGATGCTGCTGTCGACCGGCGCGCACCTGATCCCGCCGTACATCATCATGCCGCTGACGGACAACGTGCTGATCCCTTACCAGAACGGCAAGCCGGTGGAGCACATGCTGGTGGTGCAGTACATGGCAGCGTTGACCGGCGCCGCCGTGCTGGCGTGGATCTTCGGCTGGGCCAAGACCTATGTGCTGGCGCTGGTCTCGGAACGCATCGGCGCGGACCTGCGCACCACGACGTATGAACACCTGCTGCGCATGTCGCTGGAGTATTTCGGCGGCAAGCGCACTGGCGACCTGATGTCGCGCATCGGCTCCGAATCGGACCGCATCTGCGTCTTCCTGTCCCTGCACCTGCTCGATTTCGCCTCCGATGTCCTGATGATCATCATGACCGGCGTGATCCTGTTCACCATCGATCCCTGGCTGGCCATTGCCACCCTGCTGCCGCTGCCCTTCATCGCATGGATGATCCATCTGGTGCGCGACAAGCTGCGTACCGGCTTTGAAAAGATCGACCGCGTCTGGGGCGAAGTGACCAACGTGCTGGCCGATACGATTCCAGGCATCCGCGTGGTGAAAGCGTTTGCGCAGGAAACCCGCGAAGCAACCCGCTTCCGTACCGCCAACAAGCACAACCTGGCCGTCAACGACAAGTTGAACAAGGTATGGTCGCTGTTCTCGCCGACCGTGTCCTTCCTGACCGAACTGGGCATCCTGGTGATCTACGTGTTCGGCATCTGGATGATCTCCAAGCACAACATCACCGTCGGCGTCCTGAGCTCCTTCGTCCTGTACGCCAACCGCTTCTATGGCAAGCTGGATTCCATGAGCCGCATCGTGTCGGTGACGCAGAAGTCCGCTTCGGCCGCCAAGCGCATCTTCGACATCCTGGACCACGTGTCGAGCGTGCCCGATCCGGTGCAGCCGGTGAAGGTCGAGAAGGTCCGCGGCGACATCACGCTGCGCGAAGTGGGCTTCCGCTACGGTAACCGCGCCGTCAACCGCGGGGTGAACCTCGAGATCAAGGCCGGCGAAATGATTGGCCTGGTGGGCCATTCCGGCTCCGGCAAGTCGACCCTGGTCAACCTGATCTGCCGCTTCTACGACGTGGCGGAAGGCGCGATCCTGCTGGACGGCGTCGATATCCGCAACTACGCGGTGTCGGACTACCGCCGCAATATCGGCCTGGTGCTGCAGGAGCCATTCCTGTTCTTCGGCACCATTGCGGAAAACATCGCCTACGGCAAGCCGGAAGCCACCCGCGAAGAAATCATGAAGGCCGCCCGCGCAGCGCACGCCCACGACTTCATCCTGCGCCTGCCGCAGGGTTACGATTCGATGGTGGGCGAGCGCGGCCAGGGCCTGTCGGGCGGTGAACGCCAGCGTATTTCGATTGCGCGCGCGCTGCTGATCGATCCACGCATCCTGATCCTCGACGAAGCGACTGCATCGGTGGACTCGGAAACGGAAAAAGAAATCCAGAAGGCGCTGGACAACCTCGTCGCCGGCCGCACCACGATTGCCATTGCGCACCGTCTCTCAACGCTGCAACGCGCGAACCGCCTGGTGGTGATGGACCGCGGCAAGGTCGTCGAAGAAGGCCCTCATGAAGAACTGATGGCCAGGGAAGGCGCCTACTACCGCCTCTACCAGGCGCAGGCACGTAACGTCGATACAGACATGGATGACAAGGCAAAGAGCCGTGAAGATGATTAATTTTACTTTGAGCCGGGACAGCTTCGGTAAGCTGAACCTGATCGACGCCAACGGCGTGCTGCATGAAGGCGTGTCGCCGGTACGCGCGTTTCCCATCCAGGCGCCGGATGAAGGCCTGTCGCTGGTAAACACCGACGGCAAGGAAGTGGCCTGGCTGGATCGTATTTCCGACCTGTCGCCGCAACTGGCGGACATTGTGCGCGAAGAACTGGCCGGCCGTGAATTCATGCCGGTCATCCAGCGTATCGTGGACGTGGGCAGCTATGCCTGCCCTTCCACCTGGAGCGTCGAAACCGACCGCGGCGATACCACCTTCGTGCTGCGCGGCGAAGAAGATATTCGCCGCATCGGCAGCGTTTCCTTGCTGGTGTCGGACAGCCACGGCATCCACTTCCTGATCCGCGACCAGTTCGCGCTGGATAAGCACAGCAAGAAGATCCTCGATCGATTCCTCTAAGCGCGCCGCTAGCGCGCCATGCCATCCAGTTCCGCCAGGACCTCGCCGGGCAAATCGAGCGCCTGCGCGGCAAGGTTCTCCTTGAGGTGGGCAATCGAGGTGGTCCCCGGAATCAACAGCACATTCGGCGACCGGTACAGCAGCCAAGCCAGGGCCACCTGGTTCGGGGACGCGCCCAAGCGGGCGGCGACACGCGACAAGGTAGACGACTGCAGCGGCGAGAACCCGCCCAAGGGGAAGAACGGCACGTAGGCGATACCATCGCGTGCCAGTTCATCAATCAAGGCGTCGTCATTGCGGTGGGCCAGGTTGTACTGGTTTTGCACGCACACGATCTCGCACATCCGCCGGCCCTCGGCTACCTGGGCATGGGTCACGTTGCTCAAGCCGATGTGGCGTACCAGGCCTTTGCGCTGCAGCTCGGCCAGCGCGGCAAGCGGCTCTTCGATCGAGCCCTCAGCCGGCTGCATCGGATCGATCATCAGGCGCAAATTGACGACATCCAGTTTGTCGAGCCCCAGGTTGCGCAAGTTGTCATGCACGGCCTGTTCCAGTTCAGCAGGCGAACAAGCCGGCAGCCAGGAAGAATCGGCGCCGCGCCGGGCGCCAATTTTCGTGGCAATCACCAGGCCATCGCGGTAGGGGCGCAAGGCTTCGCGGATCAATTGGTTGGTTACGTGCGGGCCGTAGAAATCGCTGGTGTCGATGTGATCGACACCGGATTCAACCGCCGTGCGCAAGACCTTCAATGCGCCTGCTGTATCGGCCGGCGGCCCGAAAACATGCGGCCCTGAAAGGCGCATGGCGCCGTAACCCATGCGATTGACGATCAGGTCTCCGAGGCAGTAAGTGGATGGTTGCTGGGACATGGTAGAGCTCCTTTTCAATGAGGTTCCCAGTCTAGAAGCGAATCGACCGTTCGATAAGCCGGTATAATCAAAACAGCCCGTACGAAAATTTGCACAATGCGCGTCGATCTTGCCGACCTGAATGCTTTCATTGCCGTTGCACGCGCCCAAGGCTTTCGCGATGGCGCGCGTGCGATGGGCGTCAGCGCATCCGGTCTCAGCGAAGCGGTGCGCCGCCTGGAAGCCCAGTTGGGAGTGCGGCTGCTGAACCGCACCACGCGCAGCGTCACCTCCACTGAAGCGGGCAAGCGCCTGCTGGCGCGCCTCCAGCCCGCCCTGTCAGAAGTCGATGCCGCCCTCGCCGAAGTGAACGGCTTGCGCGACCGGCCAGCCGGCAGATTGAGGCTGAACGTCCCCATCAGTGCAGCACGACTGGTATTGCCGGCCATCGTACCGGCGTTCCTGGCCGCCTATCCCGACATACAACTGGAAATTGCCGCAGAAGAGGGCCTCGTCGACGTGCTTGCCGCGGGCTGCGACGCAGGCATTCGCTATGACGAGCGCCTTGAGCAGGACATGATCGCGGTACCCATCGGCCCACGGGTCCAGCGCTTTGCCGCCGCTGCCGCGCCTGTCTACCTCGACAAACGCGGGCGGCCCGACCATCCGCAACAACTGCTCCAGCACGATTGCTTGCGCATGCGCTTTGCCGGGCGCGCCGTACCGCCATGGGAATTCAGGCGCGATGGGGAAACCGTGAAAGTCGATGTCAACGGCCCCTTGCTGGTGGAGCCATCCGGTGCCGTTGAACTGATCGTCGACGCGGCCAAGGCAGGAAGCGGGGTCATCTATCTGTTCGAAGACTGGCTGCGCCCGCACCTGGACAATGGCGCCCTGGAAGCGGTGCTGGAACCCTGGTGGCAATCCTTTACGGGCCCTTTCCTCTACTACCCAGGGCGCCGGCTGGTTCCGCCGCCCTTGCGCGCCTTCATAGACTTTGTCAAAAGTGAAAATTGACATGGATCATGTGCCCGAATTTTTTCCAGCGGCACAATTGCGGTTCGACACTACTGGAGAACCCCATGGATTCCATCGTCTTCGGGCCGGACCTCGCACTGGGCATTCCCGTTCTCGACCAGTCGCACCGCATCGTCTTCGACATGCTCGACGCCATGGAAAGCCTGCCCCGTCCCGCCTTTGACGCAGCCTGCCGCGACCTGGCAGCTGAATTCATGGAACACCTGCGCGAAGAAAACAGCCTGATGGAGCGCATCGCCTACCCGGCTGCCCAGGCCCACCGCGCAGCCCATGGCTACTTGCTGGAAAAGGTCGCCCGCACCCTGCGCCTGCTGAAGGACGACGAGGAAGCCACGGCACGCGACATCATCCGCACGCTGCCGGACTGGCTCGAAGCCCACATCAACACGATGGACCTTGCGCTCGCAGTTGCGGCTTCCCGGTTAGAGTAATAAAGTGCTTGACTTAGAGTGCACTCTAACTTTTACGATCACCCCATGGAATCGCACCTGAGCATTGACGAAGTCGCCAAACGTACCGGCCTCACAGCCTACACCCTCCGCTATTACGAGCGCATCGGGCTGATTGCCCCGGTCAATCGTGCAGCGGGCGGCCGGCGGCGCTATGCGGCCTCGGACCTTGCCTGGATCGAATTCCTGCTGCGTCTGCGAACGACCCATATGCCAATCGGCAAAATGCAGTCATTCGCAAAACTTCGCGGCGCTGGGGACTCGACGGTGCCGGAACGGCGCCGGATGCTGGAAGAGCATATGCAGAACGTGCTCGCCGAAATCGAGGCGATGCAACAATCTGCAGCATCATTGCAGGCCAAGATCGAGTATTACCGCTCCCTGGAGCAGTCCCTGGCGTCGAATCCAACCACCGATGGAGCACATGCCAATGAACACCGAAAGCCGCTACGAGCGCGGGCTCGCAAAACTGCGTGAAGTCGACGGCCAGGCCGGCGACCGCGTCGTGCAAAGCCTGGAAGATATTGCGCCCGATTTCGCCCGCTACCTGATCGAATTCCCCTTTGGCGACATCTATTCGCGCCCGGGGCTTGACCTGAAATCACGCGAGATCGCTGTGGTGGCCGCGCTGACCGCCATGGGCAACGCTGCGCCCCAGCTCAAGGTGCACATCCACGCCGCCCTCAACGTCGGCGTCAGCCGCGAAGAGATCGTGGAGACCATCATGCAGATGGCCGTCTACGCCGGCTTTCCGGCTGCGCTCAACGGCCTGATGGCCGCCAAAGAAGTGTTCGCGCAATAAAAAAGGGGCAGCAAGAGCTGCCCCATACACCCCCTACAGGTGAGAAAACTGGTAAGCCGGTCAGGCGACAGCGAGTTCCTGCGCCATGCCGCCGGACGACATGGCCTCGAGCCTGGCGCGGTCGGTAATGCGCAGATCGCGGTTGCTCAGGACGATCGAGCCATCCTGGCGCAGGCGGGCCAGCTGGCGGCTGACGCTTTCCACGGTCAGGCCCAGGTAGCCGCCGATATCTTCACGCGACATGCGCAACTGGAAGCTGGTCGAAGAGTAGCCGCGCTGGGCGTAACGGCCAGCGAGGTTCAGCAGGAACATGGCCAGCCGCTGTTCGGCGCGCATATGGCTCAGGAACAGCATCACCGACTGCTCGCGCTGGATTTCGCGGCTCATGGTGCGGTGGAACTGCTGCAGCAAGCCGGGAATCTGCATCACCAGCTCTTGCAGGCGGTTGAAGGGGATCTCGCAGACTTCACTGTCCTCCAGCGCCACGGCATTGCAGGAATGCTGGCCATTGCCGATGGCTTCCATGCCCAGCAGGTCGCCGGCCATGTGGAAACCGCCAATCGTCTGTTCGCCGCGCTGGTTCACCTGCACGGTCTTGAAGTGGCCGAAGCGCACGGCATACAGGCTGTGGAAGCTGTCGCCGGTCTTGTACAGCGGCTCGTCGCGGTTCACGCGGCGGCGGCGGGAAATGATCTGGTCAAGGCGAGCAACATCTTCGTCGGCCAGGCCCTGTGGCAAGCAAAGGCGGTTGAAGCTGCACAGCGAGCATTTGGCTGCGACTGGTGCGCAGGATTTGGTGGCGTTTGCAGGGGTGATTGGGATGACCGGGCTCATTTTGCTGCTCCTTGTTTTCGATGGAAGCAGTATCGCGCCCGGCGTCATTTCCCGGTATCAAGCATCCTGTGTAGTTGCTGTAGTGGTTCCCCTACAGCCGCTCAGATCAGCCCGTGCTCGAGGGCATAGCGGGTCAGCTCAGCATTCGTGGACATGCCCATTTTCTCGAGGATGCGGCTGCGATAGGTTGTCACAGTGTTAGGACTGAGATGTAGTTTTTCCCCTATGCGCACCAGGGACTCGCCCTGGGCAATCAGTTTGAAAACTTCCAGTTCGCGGTTGGAGAGCTCTTCGTGGTCGCCGCTCGGGCCGCCGCCGACCAGGGTTGCCAGTTTTTCAAGCAACGCCGGGCTCACGTGCTTGCCGCCCGAGGCAGCCTTGCGCACGGCCTCGATCAGGGTCGCCGTCGGCGCATCCTTGGTCAGGTAGCCGGAGGCGCCCGATTTCAGCGCGCGCACCGCGTAAATTTCCTCGGAATAGGTGCTCAGCACCAGCACCGCCATGCGCGGGCATTCGCTGCGCAGGGTCTTCAACAGGTCCAGGCCATTCTTGCCCGGCATCTTGATGTCCACCAGCGCCACGTCGAAACTGCGCTCGGCCACGCGCTGCATCGCTTCGACGGCGTTGCCGGCCTCGCCCTCCACGCTGATGTCGGGCGCCGTGCCCAGCATGAGGCGCACGCCATTGCGTGCAATCGCATGGTCGTCGACCAGCAAAACGGTGATCTTGTCACCCATTCTTGTCCTCCAAAGGCAGCCGCAGCTGCAGGGTAGTGCCCTGCCCGGCCTTGCCGCTGATATTCAGTTCGCCGGCAAAGCGGCGCGTGCGCTCGTGCATGCCGAACAAGCCCCACGATTCCCGGTCGGACAAGCCGGCACTTTCGATACCCTTGCCATTGTCTTCCACCCGCAGCACCACGTTTTCGCCGTCAATATCCACGATGACGCGCGCCTCGCTCGCTTCGGCATGGCGCACCACGTTGGTCAGCGCTTCCTGCGCGACGCGGAACAACATGGTGCTGCGCTCCGCATCGAGCTCCAGCGCCTGCGCCTCCGGCGTGATATTGCAGGTGCATTGCAAGCCGCTGCGCTGCGCCACCTGTTCCGCATACCATTCCAGCGCAGGCCAGATGCCCAGCTGGTCCAACACGCTTGGACGCAGGTCGGTAATCACGCGGCGCACGGTCTCTATCGCATCTTGCGCCAGCTTGGCCGCATCCTTCAACAGTGGGTCCGATTGCTCGCCGCCGCGCTCGATGGCGACCGAGATATAGGCCTTGATGCCGGTCAGCAGGCCGCCCAGTTCATCATGGATTTCCTGGGCGATGCGGGTGCGTTCGTGTTCCTTCAGTTTTTCCTGGTACGCGGCCAGTTCACGCAGCTCTTTCTGCGACTGCCGCAGCACCTGTTCAGCCAGTTGTTTCTCGTCGATCAGGCGCTGCTCGCGCAGCAGGCGGTCGATGGCGCCCGCCAGGAAGTCGAGGTAGCGGCCGTCGTTGTCCTTCACCAGGTAGTCGCGCGCGCCGCGGCGCATCGCTTCCGCCGCAACGGTGGCACTGTCGGCGCCGGTCAGCATCATCACCGGGATATTTGGCTGGGGTTCGCCGCGGTCTGCCGCGAGACGTGCCAGGAATTCAAGCCCGGTCAGGTCGGGCAAGTGATAATCGAGCAGGATGCAGTCGGGCTCTTCGCGCAAGGCGATATCCAGGCCTTCCTGGCCACTTTCCGCTTCCAGCAATTCGCAGTTGAAGCCCGGCGCCTGCGCAAAGGCGCGGCGGCAGGCGATACGGTCAACGATATCGTCTTCGACGATAAGGACCCTTACCCTGTTCATGGCAGCTCGCTGATCGTCCAGTACAGGTTGATGGAGCGGACCACCTCCACGAACTGGCGGTAGTCCACCGGCTTGGTCATGTAGCCGGCGACACCCAGGTCGAAGCTGCGCATCTTGTCCTGCTGTTCTTCCGACGTGGTCAGGACGATGACCGGGATGCGGCGCAGCAGCGGGTCCTGCTTGACGTTCTGCAGGAACTCGATGCCGTTCATGATCGGCATGTTCAGGTCCAGCAGGATGATGCATGGCTGTTCGTTGCCCGGCTCGCGCAGGTATTCCAGCGCGGCCTCGCCGTTTTCCGTCGCCACGACACGGTTGCTGACATGGACTTCCTTCAGCGCGCGCAGGATGGTCATCACGTCGACCTGGTCGTCCTCCACCAGCAGGATCGGCTTGCTCGTATTATTCATGCGTTATTCTTTCTTTTCTTTGGCAGGGTGAAATAGAAGGTCGTGCCCTTGCCCAGCTCGGACTCCAGCCACACCCTGCCCTGGTACATTTCCACAATTTTTTTCACCAGCGCCAGGCCGACACCCGTGCTTTCAACCCGGTCGCGCGGCGCCAGCGTCTGGAACAGCTGGAAAATCCGTTCAAAATGACGCTCCGCGATGCCGGGGCCGTTGTCGCGAACGTGGAAGCGCCACTGGCTGCCTTCGTCGGCCCAGCCCACTTCGATTTCGCCTTCCGGCTTGTCCATGTACTTGACCGCGTTGGACACCAGGTTGTGGAACAACTGCTGGATGCGGGTCGGTTCGCCGGCAACTGTCGGCATGCCGGGCATCACGGTAACCTTGATATGCGCCGGAACTGCCAGCAGGTCAACCACTTCGGCCACCAGCTGGTCGAGCTGCACCGGCACCACGGCTTCCTTGATGCGGCCCACGCGCGAATACTGCAGGATGCCGTCGATCAGGGCACCCATGCGGTGGACCCGGTTGATCAGGAGCCGCATGTGCTCCTTGCCTTCTTCATTGAACTTGTCGGCGTAATCATGCGCCAGCCAGTCGGCCAGCGAGCCGATGCCGCGCAGCGGCGCTTTCAGGTCGTGCGACACGACGTAGGCAAAGTTGGTCAGTTCTTCGTTGGCGCTGGTGAGCTCCTGCAGCAGTTGCTGCGCCTTTTCTTCGGCGTGCTTGCGCTCGGTGATGTCGCGCACCAGTCCAGTGAACATGCGGCGCCCGCCCAGCCACATTTCCGTGACGGCCAGGTCCATCGGAAAGATGCTGCCGTCGCGGCGCAGGCCCTGCACTTCACGGCCCTTGCCGATGATGCGCTTTTCGCCGGTGGTCATGTAATGCTGCAGGTAGCCGTCGTGCGCTTCGCGGTGCGGCGCCGGCATCAGGATCTTGACGTTGCGGCCCAGGACTTCCGATTCCGGATAGCCGAACATGCGCTCTGCGGCCGGGTTGACCCGTTCGATGATGCCGTGCTCGTCGATCGTGATGATCGCATCGACCGCTGTTTCGAAGATCGCGCGCATGCGCGCTTCGCTTTCCTGCAGCGCGTGTTCGGCCTTCTTGCGGGCGCTGATATCGTGGATGGTCGCCATCACCATCGGCTGGGTGCCATTATCCTGCAGGGGCGACAGGCTCACCTCGACCGGGAACTCGGTGCCGTCCTTGCGGGTGGCGAACAGTTCGAATCCGGCCCCCATGGCGCGCGGATGCGGGCGTTCGAAATAGCTGCCGCGCAGGCCAACGTGGCCGTGGCGGAAGCGTTCGGGAATCAGCGATTCCAGCGACTTGCCTTGCAGTTCGCCCGGCTCATAGCCAAACAGGTTTTCCAGCGCCGGGTTGACCAGGATCAGTTGGCCTTCCTTGTCGATGATCAGCATCGCGTCCGTCGCCGACGCCAGCAGCCATTGCAGGCTGCGTTCCGCAATCGTTGAATGTGTCAAAGCCTGGTCCTGTCGGTGGTCAAATCCAGTCATCCTAAGATTGTAGCGTCCCTTGGGGCAAGAGGCCAAATGCGGCTCCTCAAGAATAAGGCGGTCAAACTTGACTTAGGTCAAGCGACACTGGTGACGCGGCGCAAGATGCCCGTTAAAGTGCCCCAAAAGTGGAGACTAGCCATGCTACCTGAAGAAATTGACCGTTGGACTGCCGTCCTGCGCCAGCGGCGCGAGGTACTGGCTGGCCGCGACTCTGCCGAAGTGGCGGCGATCGATGCTGCGCTGGAGCGTTTGCAGGCCGGGACCTTTGGCCAGTGCCTGCGCTGCGGGGGCGCGATCTCCGCGGGGCGCATGCAGGCCCAGCCTGGGGCCGCGACTTGCCTGGCATGCCAGGAACTCGCCGAACGCCAGCGCTCCTTCATCTCGCTTCCTGCCGCTTAACGCAGCTTCGACCTGTATGGCCTGCATGCCGGGCCTTCGCTTTCCGCGCCATTGCAGATATGCCGCCGGCACTCCACGGCGCCGCGCTCCCCAGGCCATGGGCAGCGCTTGAAGACTTCCGCGTACCTCTCCGGTTCGGCTACAAGCTTGCGGCGCAGTGCACTTTTCTTGCGTGGCGGCTGTTTGGCGCTGGCCTGATGCTTCGAGCGCGCAGTAGCGCCATTCCCAGGGCGCGCGCGGTGGCGCGGAGCCGCGACGGGCTTGCTTGCTGCGGGCTCCGTCACCGATGAACCCTCCAACGCCGACCCGCCTTGCCTGCTGGCGCCCTGCATTCCCGGTTCCGCAAGCGCCGGCGCCCGCGCCACGGCCTGCGGCCCTGGCGCCGCCTGCGCCCTGCCGCCATCCGGTGCAAGCGTGGTGGCGACTGCCATCAGGTCCCGTTCAATGCCTACGCGCTGCGCGAGGACGACCGCGCCACCCGCCAGGCCGGCCAGCAGCGCCCCGCATGACATCCAGAACACCGGCCCTTGCCACTCCAGCAGCCGCGCCCGCGACGAGCGGCCGGGACGCACAGGCGGTTCCGCGCCCGCATCCTGCGCCGGCGGCGGCTGTGGCTTTTCGCTGTCGTCTTGTTGTTCTGTCATACGCCAAACATAGCAACAATTACATGGGAATGTCGCATGCTTGTGGCTCACGTGACGCTTGAGCTAAGATAATTACTCCGGTGCAAATGGGCCACACCCATGAAAAGCTTCCAGGGCTTCTTCCGTGATCTAGGACTCCAGCGCAAACTCTTGCTGGTGTCGGTCCTCACGACGATTGCGGCCATGCTCGTTGCACTGCTTGCACTGGCCAGCTACGACTTGCTGGTCGCCCGCCCGCGCGTGGTGCAAGACCTCGCCGTGCGCAGCGAACTGTTCGCATTGAGCTTCGATTCGGACCTCAACTTCGGCGACAGCAGCGCCGCGGCGCGCAAGCTGGAAGCCTTGCGCAGCAGTCCCGAGATTACCCAGGCCTGCCTGTTCACTGCCGACAAACGCGTGTTTAGCCACTTCAACCGCGATCCCTCCGAAAGGTGCGAATGGTCGCAGGAACTGGAACGCGAAGGGCATCGCTTCGACGGTTACGCATTGGCGACGCTATCCCCCATCCGGTTCGAGCGCGAGCTGGTCGGCTACCTGGCGACCATTTACCACCTGCCGTCGGTGCTGGAGCGACTGCGCCAGTACGGCCTGGTGCTCGGCGTGGTGCTGCTCACCCTGTCGTTTGGCGGCATCCTGTATGCCTTCAGTTCACGCCGGCTGGTCACGCAGCCGCTGCTCGCGCTGTCTGCCGTCGCCGACCGCGTCACGCGCGAGCAGCGCTTCGACCTGCGCTCGCCGGTCAGCAGCCGAGACGAAGTCGGCCGGCTGGCCACGGCCTTCAACGCCATGCTCGCCACCATCGCAGCGCGCGATGCAGCCCTGCGCCGCAGCCAGGCCCTGCTCACCAACATCGTCGAGAAGTCCTCAGCGGTGATCTACGTCAAAGACCTCGACGGCCGCTACCTGATGGTCAACCACAGCTTCCGCATGCTGCTGCCTCCCGGGTCGCCTGAGCCGCTCGGGAATACCGACGAAGTGCTGTTCAGCCGCGACATGGCGCATTCGATCCGCCAGGCCGACCGCGCAGTGTTGGCGAGCGGGCGGGCCTCCAGCCATGAAGAGACCTCCGGCGGCACGGTGGGCGGCCCACGCACCTATATTTCCGAGAAATTCCCGCTGATCGACGAATTCGGCCATATCTGGGCGCTGGGCGGCGTCTCCACCGACATCACGGACCGCAAGCGCAGCGAACTGGAACTCGAAGACCTGGTCAATGTGCGTACCCGCCAGATCGCCGACACCAACCGCGAACTGGCCGATTCCCTCGGCAGCCTCCAGCGCGCGCAAGAGGAGCTGGTGCGCAGCGAAAAGCTGGCGGCGCTGGGTTCTCTGGTTGCCGGCGTGGCGCACGAATTGAATACGCCTATCGGCAACAGCCTGCTGGCCGTCAGCACCCTGCTGGACCAGACCACGGCCTTTGCCTCCGCGGTGGAATCCGGCGTCAAGCGCTCCGCACTCGCCGCCTATCTTGGCGACGTCAACAACGGCAGCCAGATCGTGCTGCGCAACCTTCATCGTGCGGTGGACCTGGTGTCGAGCTTCAAGCAGGTTGCCGTCGACCGGGCGACTTCGCAAAGCCGTGAATTCCAGCTGGATGAACTGGTATCAGAAATCCTGCTGGTGCTGATGCCGACGTTTAAGAAGTCCGGCATCCGGGTCAGCCACGCCATACCGCGCGGGATCGTCATGGCCAGCTACCCGGGACCATTCGGCCAGGTGCTCATCAACCTCGTCAACAATGGATTGATTCATGCCTTTGAAGGCAAGGAGCATGGCGAAATCGTCATCACGGCCGACGCCATCGGCACGGACTCGGTAGCGATCTCGGTACGCGACAACGGCATCGGCATCGCTCCCGAAAACATGGGCAAGATCTACGATCCCTTCTTCACCACCAAATTGGGACGCGGCGGCTCCGGCCTTGGGCTCAACATCGTCTACAACATCGTGTATGGCTTGCTCGGCGGGCGCATAGACGTAAAAAGTGCCCTCGGAGAGGGCACCAGTTTCATCCTGACCTTGCCGGTCAGGGTTTAATGGATTTCCAGCTTGCGGCTACCCTGCTTGGCCTTTTTCGGCAAAGTCAGCTCCAGCACGCCGCCTTCGCACTTGGCGGTGGCCCGGCTGTCATCAATATCGTGTTCCAGGGTAAAGCTGCGATACTGCTCGCCGAAATAGCGTTCGCTCCGCACAACGGTACCGCCCTGCTTTTCCTCCTCGACCCGCTTGGTCTCGGCGGCGATCGTCACGCGGTTGCCGGAAATGTCGACCTTGATGTCGTCCTTGTTCACGCCCGGCACGTCGGCTCGAACGGTGTACGAGGATTCATTTTCGTGCACGTCGATGCGGATCGGCTGTTGCCCCTCTCCTTCGCGCGTGATGTTTGCCATCCTGAAGTCGCGGAACAGGTCTTCAAAGTTGCGGAAGGGATCGAAACGGGCCAGCTCAGTCAATGGATCGTAACGCCTCAGATTAGCCATGATTTCCTCCTTTCTCGTAATGCGACAATATTTTAGGCCTCGATCAGGCGGCTTGCCACAGATTCTGGCAATCGGGCGGACTGTCGCTTTCATGACTAATCTATGGCGCCGAAGCCTTCATAAAAGGCAACGACTTTTCTCATTCAGAAATAAATGCTAGGCTACTCTTTTGTGAAATTTACATCGGAGCAGCAAATGATCGTCGGCATCGACCTCGGCACCACCAATAGCCTCATCGCCGCCTGGCACAACGGCGAGCCACGGTTGATCCCCAACAGCCTGGGGGAGTTCCTCACCCCGTCCTGCGTCAGCGTTGACGAAGACGGCACCATCCTGATCGGCAAGGCGGCGCGCGAGCGCCTGCAGACCCACCCCACCAACAGCGCTTCCGTCTTCAAGCGCCATATGGGCAGCAACAAGCAGTTCACGCTCGGCGGGCGCAACTTCCGCGCCGAGGAACTGTCGGCGCTGATCCTGCGCGCCTTGAAAGAGGATGCAGAAGCGGCCCTCGGCCAGCCAATCACCGAAGCGATCATCACCGTTCCGGCCTATTTTTCCGACGCGCAGCGCAAGGCAACCCGCGCCGCAGGCCAGTTGGCAGGCCTCAAGGTCGAACGCCTGCTGAACGAACCGACGGCCGCCGCCCTCGCCTACGGCATTCACCAGCGCGGCAAGGAAACCCAATTCCTGGTGTTCGACCTGGGCGGCGGGACCTTTGACGTTTCCGTACTCGACCTGTTTGAAGGCGTGATGGAAGTGCGGGCCTCCGCCGGCGACAACTTCCTGGGCGGCGAAGACTTCGTCAACCTGCTGATCGACGAGTTCTTCAAGCAGGCTTCCATTCCCGTCGAACTGAAGCAGGACGGCCGGTTCATGCAAAGCCTGGTGGCGCAAGCCGAGCAGGCCAAACGCAAGCTCAGCGAAGCGCCGGAAGCGCTGCTGCAGACCAACCACGCCGGCATCACCTATTCCATGCCGCTGGACGAGGCAGGCCTCGAACGCATTACCGCGCCCTTGCTGGCTCGCCTGCGCTCGCCGGTCGAGCGCGCACTGCGTGACGCCAACCTGCAGACTGCCAGCCTGGATAACATCGTGCTGGCCGGCGGCGCCACGCGCATGCCGATCGTGCGCCGCATGGTGGCACGCATGTTTGGCCGCTTCCCATCCTGCGACATCAATCCGGATGAAGTGGTAGCGCTGGGCGCGGCCGTGCAAGCCGGCCTGAAAATGAACGATGCCGCCCTGGATGAAGTGGTCATGACCGACGTGGCTCCCTACTCGCTGGGCGTCGAGGTATCGATGCACCTGGGTGGCGACCAGTATTCGCACGGCCACTTCGATCCGGTCATCGAACGCAACACCGTGGTCCCGGTCAGCAAGGTCAAGAACTACCATCCGACCAGCGACCGGCAAACTGCCTTGCGCATCAACGTCTTCCAGGGTGAAGCGCGCATGGCCCGCGACAATATCGAGCTCGGAACCATCGAAGTACCGATTTCGCAGGTGCCTGGCCAGAACAACGGCGTGGACGTGCGCTTCACCTACGACGCCAACGGCTTGCTGCAAGTGGAAGCGACGGTGCTCCTGACCAAGCAGACCCACGCCCTGGTGATTGAAGGTAATCCAGGCATGCTGACCCAGGAAGAAATCAAGGAACGTTTCGCAGCCTTGTCCGAGCTGAAGATCCACCCGCGCGAGCGCATCGAATTCCGCACCATGCTGGCCCGCGGCGAACGCCTGTACCAGCAATTGCGCGGCGAAGCCCGCGAACACCTGGGCCGCCAGATCATGCAGTTCGAGCGCGCGCTGGAGGCGCAGGACATGCGGGTTTCGCGCCAGGCCGCCCGCACCTTCAACGAAGCGCTGGAATACTTCGAGCACCAGAGTTTCCTGAACCTGGATTCCTAGCATGCGCGACACTTTCCCCTTCCTGCTCCGGCTTGGACTAGATGCCGGCGCGGACGCCAAGGATATTCGCCGTGCTTATGCGCGCGAGCTGAAAAAGATCGACCAGGAGGCTGACCCGGACGGTTTCCAGGAACTTCGCCAGGCCTATGAAGTAGCACTTCAATGGCAAGCGCACCTGGAAGTCGAGCGCCAGGCAGCGGCTCCCGCCGGCGTCGACGACGTGGGCACCCCGCTGGCCGCCGCCCCCGAAACCGAGCCCGTCATTGTCGCGCAGCCGGCTCCCGACGATCCATACCAACTCGCCGACCAGGCTTTCACACAATTCCAGTCCAGCGCACAGGAACTGGTGTCGAAAAACGAGAGCAGGCACCAGTCCCGCTGGCGGGAAGCGCTGCAGGCATCGCTATCACACGACAGCCTGCTCAATCTGACTGCGCGCACCATCTTCGAGGCACGCATTGCCCATCTCCTGGCCACCGGCTGGAAGCCCGGGCACGAAACCTTGTTCGTCGCCGCCAGTGAAGTACTGGATTGGGCACGCGACAGCCGCCGCATCCAGCAGTTTGGCGAGGCCGGCGCCATGGTGGACCGTGCCATAGACCAGTGGAAACTGTATGAATCGATGTCGGCACACGCCATGGGGACCGTCAAACAGTTGATCCAGACGGTCCGCAATACGCCAAATCCCGAACGCGTCGCGGCGAGGGACGACCTGATTCTGTTCCATCAGCTGACGGACCGCTTCTATCACTGGTTCTCAATCATCATCGATCGCGAGATCCTGCAGAAATGGCACCAGGCAGCGCAGGCCGAGATCGCGCGCAACGGCACAACGGGCGCCGTTCCGCTTGGCGAAGCTCCGGTGGAAAGCAGCGGCAAGTCGGGCTGGAGCTGGTCGGGCTGGCAGATCACTTTCATGATCATCTTGCTGGTGAAAGGATGCGCCGCGCTTCTTACCAGCGGCAGCCACGGACCAAGCTATACCTCCACGACGCGCCAAGCCGACCCGGTCGCCTACCAGAATGCGGTCAACCAGGCCATGCACGAAGAACTGCAAGCCGCCAGGACGCTGCAGATCGCCCCGGAAGAGACGCCGCCCACCGAGGAGCAGCTGGAGGCAGTTCGGCGACAGATCTTCTATGTACCGGAACGGGGCAAAGGGTCAGGAGTGCTGAAAGTGAGTTTCGACGTCGAGCTGGACGGGATGGGCAAAGTCATCAACGTGCAGAGAACCCAGTCATCCAGCGACCCGGCGTATGACGAAGCGGTTGCCCGGACCTTGCAACACACGAAGGTGTTCCCGCCGGGGACGCAGCGCAAGTTCCCGGTCTCGTATTCTTACAGGCTGCCTGAATAGGCCCGCGTCAGGCGCTCTTCTTCGCCTTGGCTTCCGGCTGGGGTTCCAGGAGAGGAGATTCCCACTCCATCCAGTCGGGTCCAAACAGCTCCGATGGATGCTGGGTTCGCTCGGAACCGTTGCCGCACGCCAGGCTGTCAGCGGGACAGTACTTGTCGCAACCCCAGCAGACCCGCTCCGGGTGCAAGGGAATGATTGGAAACTTCTTTGCCATGCTTCAATCCTAGCTCTCTCACCCTCGCCTCAACCTTGATCCAGATCAAGTTTCCACTAACCCTGCGTTCGCTGTCGAACTGACCCGCTGATCCAGCCATGGCACATTGCCCGTGAACGGGAGACAAACATGAGTGAAGTCCGCAAAGGCCAGGCCCCCGCCAAGCTGGAACGCGCCGAGTTCCACCTGCGCTTTACGCGCAATTTTGCCGACCCGCGCTTCGACAGACTGCGCGACGAGGTGGCGAAGCTGGAGGAAGTGGCGTGGCAAGATTTCAGCGACAGCCGCAAGGCGCCGGTGACGGAACCGGCCGGGTCGGGATATGCCGATCCTGGCTACGAGCTGTCAGTTGAATGGAAGGCCGCTGCTGCCCGCCTGCAAGCAGCCGAACAGCGACAGAAAGATCCGGCCACGCCTTCACGCGTCCTGTTGATCTGCGGCGCCGCGCGGAATGACGGCACCTGCCCCGGCGAAATGTCGAAAACCTGGCGCATGCTCAAGCTGGCGGAGGCCACGCTGGCCAGCGAAGGAATCGATACCGACGTCCTGGATCTGAGCCGCCTGACCTCCGAGTTTGAATTGCGCATCCATCCGTGCAAGGGCTGCGTTTCCACCGCCATGCCGCTTTGCCACTGGCCCTGCAGCTGCTACCCCAATCACGGCCTTGGCCAGGTCAATGACTGGATGAACGATATATATGAAAAGTGGGTGTCCGCGCACGGTGTCATCATCTTTACGCCGGTGTACTGGTACCAGGCGCCTTCCGTGCTGAAGCTGATGATCGATCGCCTGGTATGCGCAGACGGCGGCAATCCCGACCCGACCAGCACCCATGGCAAGAAGCCCGAGGAAGCCAAGGCCCTGGAGCTGGCTGGCTGGCCCTACCCCAAACACCTGGCCGGGCGCGCCTATGGCCTTGTGGTGCATGGCGACGTCGCCGGCGTGGAAAGCCTGCGGCGCAATCTCTCCGACTGGCTCGATTGGATGGAGTTGATCGATGCCGGCGCGCAGGCCCGGCTTGACCGCTACCTTGGCTATTACGAGCCTTACGCCACTAGCCACGATGCGATGGACAAGGACGAAGCCCTCAAGCAAGAAGTCCGCAACGTCGCGCGCGCCGTCGGGCATGCCGTGCGCATGCTGCGCTCAGGCACCCTTGCGCGGCCCGATAAAGGCGTGCGTTCCCCGCGCCCGAAGTAAATGAAATGAGCCGGCATTCCGCACAGGATTGCCGGCCCTCGGTACGAGCATTACTGTGCGGCGGTTGTGAACGTCCAGGACTTGTTGATGGTCTTTCCATCCACGACAGCGATCAGCGCCACGTTGTAGGCGGTAGCGGCCTTCAGCCGCAGCACCGGCACCAGCGTTGCGGTGAAACCTTGCATGTTCCCGTCATCCGTCAGTGCAGGACCATTGCTCGCGATGACCGGGCCCAGCTTGCCTCCCTTGTTCACCAGGATGCGCGCTTCGACTGCCGTGCCGCCCGCAGGCGTCAGCGTGAACTGGCTGATCGCAATCGGCGCCGTCACTGCCATTCCCCTGGTTTCGAAACTGACCGTTACGGGCGTGCCCGCTTCGACCAGGTCCGGCACAGGCGTTGGCGTTTCGGTGCGATTGAAGAAGACAAAAGGCACGTCCGCCTGGTTTGCGTAGGGATATGCGCGAATACTGCCCGCGCCCGGCAACTGCGCCGTTTGCGTTGTACTCGTCGCAACGTCCACCACGCACAGGGTCGACGCGCCCTCCGCCGGGTTGAAGTTGTTTGCCGCTACACCGATATCAATGGTGCTGGCAAACAGCAGGGCCGCGTGATAAACCGAATTGGCCCACTCCGCAACACAGGTCATGTATTTGTCCGTACCGACTGTGCTGAAGATCGCCTCCCCCGAGACCGAGGCGGTATAGCCCGCCGCGGCAATCCGGTCCCCCGCGCGAACGCCTGTGTACCCAGGCTTGCCCGCCGTTTCGCCATGCAGTTCGCTGATGCCGTTCTGGTTGATGTAGCTCCAGTGCGCCCCCGCCGACTTGTCCAGCAACAGGCTCTGGGCCAGCAACCCGGAACCGATCTTGCTGCGCAAGGCATTGATGGCGTTGAAGATGCTCAGGTTGCCGCTGCCTGCCGCGTAAGTCGGCGCCGGAACCGACGTGACGATGTTGCCTTCGGTAGGCGATGGCGTCTGCGTGGTTGGAGCAGGAGACACTACCGGCGCGCCCCCCGAGCCACCGCCGCCACCGCAAGCCGCCAGCAGCAAGGCCAGGGCAAGCGCCGGAAAACTCCGCGAGTTATGCATGGAATCCCCCACGGCGACGCAGGAAGAGCAAGGCACAGCCCAAGCCCAGCAAGGCGGCGGTGCCTGGCTCAGGGATGGCCGCTGGCGCTTGCGGCAAATCCACCACCGCAATAACTTCAGGTGCAGTGGTCTGGACCGGCATCGAGGGGATGAATACCTCAACGACCGGAAGGATTTCCTGTGGCGTCGGGATGGAGATCGGCGAGACCGACGGCGTATTGTCGAAACTCGTCAACGGCAAACTGCTGAAAGACTGTGAAGCGGTATTACTGTAGTTCATGAAGCTAAATTCGATACTGTTTACGGTGCCAGGACCGGCAATCGCTTGAGCACCCGCCAGAACGGAGCAGGCCAGCAGGCAAGACTTGAACAGCGTATTAGCTTTCATATCGCGCTCCATATTTAGGTTGAGAAAACTACAAGCTGACCGAAGCATCAATCATGCCTACGAGATAAGTACTTGATTATGCTGAGTTAGCAAAATCTGCTACGAGGGATGTGTTAAATTTTACGACATCAAACTTTGCACTTGGGAAATATGATGAACGGCAGCCGCCAGGCGGGCGCTAGTACGCGTTCGGCTTTGATAACATACGCGATTCCCTTACAAGAACAGCAGGAAGAAAAGCAGGTGTCAACTTGGGTAATTGCCTACCGGAATGCCGACCGGTCTGAGCATCAGATACAGGCAAAGGCGGCTGGCGTGCTGACGGAGCAAGGTGCAGCCATGCTGGTGAGCGACTACCTACGGCAGCAACAGGCAAGCAGCACTGACACCTCGTTAGCTGCCGAGCAGTACAACTTCCAGATCATCCGCATTCATCGGGTTCCCTGGGACCTTGAAAACGCGTGAGCCACCTCACGCAATTCCCATCCACCGTCGCCTTTCAAGTGCAGCACATGCGTATGGTGGCGCCTGACGGCTGCCCGGTGGGCAATGCTGATCAGGGTAGCTCCGCTTTCACGCAGGCTTTTGTAGAGCGAAGCCTCATTGCCGCAGTCGAGCGCGCTGGTCGCTTCGTCCAGGATCACGATGCTCGGTTCATGCACCAGCACACGGCCAAAGGCGAGCCGCTGCTGCTCGCCCACCGATAGCAGTTTTTCCCAATCCTGTACCGCATCGAGCCCGCCGACACGCTCGGCGAGCTGCGGCAGGTGTACTTGCACCAGGATCTCCAGCAACTGCTCGTCGCTCAGCCGCGTCTGCACGCTTGGGTAGATGAGCTGGCTGCGCAGCGTGCCCTGCTGCAGGTAAGGCTGCTGTGGCAGGAAGAAAAAGTCTTCCAGCGGCGGATGATGAATCAGGCCGCTGCCGGTATCCCAAAGGCCGGCGATTGCTCGCAACAGCGAACTTTTTCCGCAACCGCTATCGCCTGTGATCAGCAGCGCATCGCCCGGCGCCAGGACGAAAGACAAGTCTTTCACGAGTACGCGCTCGGACTGCGGTGGACACACCGTCAGGGCATCGACGGCGATCTGCTTGCCAGGCCGCATCCTGATCCGCGGACGTGTTTTCCCGCTAACTGCCTCGCCCTCCGGCACCGGCAGCACGAGCTTGGACAGGGTTTGCAGGCGCTCCGTACCCGCCACGAAGCGGCTCAGGCTCTCAAAGTTATCGACGATCACACCCACAGCGCCAAGCACTGCAGTAAAGGCGCCTGCCGCCTGGATTGCCCGCCCTACTTCCAGTTGGCCGGAAAGCACGCCTTCGGCGAGAATCACCCCGGGCAGCACCAATGTGAGTTGGCTGAACGTGCGCTGGAACAAATTCAGGGTGCGCTGCTTCTTGATGAGCCTGCTGAAATTGTGGAACAGCTTGTCGAATTTGCCGTCGAGGTAAGCACGCTCTTGCGCCTCGCCCCGGTAAAAGGCGATCGATTCGGCATTCTCACGCAAACGCATCAGGCCGAAGCGAAAATCCGCTTCGCGCCGCAATTGCGAGAAATTGAGACGGATCAGTGGCGTGCCAAAGACGTAGAGCGCGACCACGGTACCCGTCAGGGCGTACACGGCCAGCACGCCAACCAGCAGATGCGAAATCGACCATAGCACCGCGCTGAACGCCACCAGCTGCATGATCGAGCCCAGAAAGATCAGCAGGAAATGGATCGAGCGGCCGGTGAATGTGTTGACATCTTCGCTGATACGCTGGTCCGGGTTATCGATCTCGCCTTCCGAGGTCAGTTCGTAGTATTTGCGCCCCTGCAGATAGCCATCGAGGAAGCGTCCGGTGAGCCAGCGCCGCCACTGGTTGGCGAACATGTCCCGCATGTAGTAGTAGAAGGCGTAGATTGGCACTGCAAACACCAGGATCAGCAGGCAAGCCCGCACCGACTGCCAGAAACGGTCGCCATCCCGACCGGCCAGCGCCGAAGTCATCTCGCCGGACTGGTTGTTCAGCATCACGGCAAGCTCGGTTTCGGCAAGCATCAGCACAATCAACAGCAGCAGCAAGCCCCAGGCAGACCTCTTTTCATCTCCAAGCCAGTACGGCTTTGCCACGCTGATGAATTGCCTCCATGCGGCCAGCGACAATGGGGGAACACGGCGCCGTCTCGATGGCGCTGGTTCATCCGGAATTGCAGAGGGATTTGCTGTCATCTTCATAGCCTGAGCATACGACTCAGCATAAAGCCACTCCGTGCGGAAACGGACATAGCCCGAATCGGTGCGTCGCGCTGGCCTCCGTTGACACGATTCGTTGTTGCGGACAAACTTGTTTCATGCTGGCTACGCAGACGAAGCGATCGATCCACATGGTTGACCGTCGCCGAATTTGGCTGATGGGAGTGGCGCTATGCCTGTCATCCAGCCTGCCATCGATCGCTGTAGGGGCCGAACAATTGGTCGTCGACTATATCGTGTCGCACAGCGCCCAAAGGACTGCATGGATACGCATCATCAATGAATTCTCGAAGGCAAACCCCGATCTAGAGGTGGTACATCACGGTTATCCGCAGGAGCAATACAAGCGCAGTTTCTCCGCGCGGCTGCGCAGCGGCCAGGTCGACCTGGCATTCTGGTACGCGGGAGAGCGGCTGCGCGACGCAGTCCAAAGCAAGCTGCTGGTGCCGCTTGATGCCGATACGGTGGCGCTGCTGAAAAAGAAGAAGTTCTACCCGGTCACGCTGGAGGGAACCCGGATCGACGGCGAGGTATTCGGATTCCCGATGTATTACTACCCTTGGGGCTTCGTCTATCGGAAATCGCTGTTCCAAAGCCTCGGGATCGAACCACCGGCATCGTGGAATGATTTCTTGAAAGTCTGCGAACGCCTGAAAGGTGCTGGCGTAACCCCGCTCGGCTTGGGAGCCGCGCACAACTGGCCTGCCACCGGCTGGTTCGACTATTTCGATTTGCGCCTCAATGGCCTGGAATTCCATCGCAAAGTACTGCGCGGCGATGTGCCCTTTACCGATCCCCGCGTTCGAAAAGTATTCGATGCCTGGGGTGAACTGCTGCGTAAAGGCTACTTCTTCGAACCGACCATCGAGCTCGATCACGAACGCGTACTGCCTTACATCTATCGCAAGCAGGTGGGCATGACGTTGATGGGGAGCTTTGTTGCCGCAAAATTTCCCGAGGCGATTGCGGACGATATGGGCTTCTTCGCATTTCCAGGCATTGTTCGCGACATGCCGCAATATGAAGACGCGCCGCTGGACGTGCTGGTCTTGCCATCGCGAGCAGCAAATCCCCACGGTCGAAAGCGCTTCCTGACCTTCCTCGCCGAAACCGGCGCCATCCGCCACATCGCCGAAGCGGACCAGACCTTGCCCGCGCAAGCCGACGCTTCGTTTGGGAATATCCGGCTGGGAGATGAAGCCCGCCAGGTGCTGGCCAGCGCAGCCGGCTTGAGTCCATTCTTCGACCGGGAAGCGAACTCGGAGTTGGTCGGCCCCGTCTTCGAGGGCTTGCGACAATTCTTGAAATTCCCGCATGACACGGAAAAGGCCGTCCTCACCATTGAAACGCTACGCCAGAAATAGCGGCATAGCGCGTGCCCGGTACGGCACCTATTTGGGTTTGCCGCAGGAGTTCAGGTCTTTGCCCATGTCGGCCAGGCCCCGTTTGGTGCCCATTTCCAGATGCAAGGCCATTTCCACGGGATCGTATCCTAGCTCGTGGGTTCCAATGATGATGAAGGTGTCTCCGCGCCGCCATGCATTCGCCTCGCCGTGGAAGTAGGTGCCGATCTGCATCGATTGATATTCGTCGGTGGAGCCTGTCAGAATTTTAGTGTGAAACCGGGGTCATGAAATAATACCGAAAGGGATTGTCCATGACCGACGTAATGACCACTAAAAAGCCAAAGACCAAGAAGCAGTACCCATTCCCCGTTGAACTGATCGACCAGTTGCTGGCCCAGGTCGAGAACAAGGACGCCGAGTCCATTCTGGGTGAATCGGGCCTTGCCGGCCAGCTGAAGAAAATGCTGGCCGAGCGCATGTTGACGGCTGAATTGACCCACCATCTCGCCACCGAAGGCGACGCCAAGAACCACCGAAACGGAAAAAGCCGCAAGACCGTGCTGGCACCGGGCGGCGAGCTCGAACTGGAGATCCCGCGTGACCGACTTTCCAGCTTTGAGCCTAAGCTGGTAGCCAAGCATCAACGCCGCATGCCGGGTTTTGACGACCATGTGATCGGCATGTATGCCCGAGGCATGACAGTGCGCGAAATCCAGGCACATTTACTGGAGCTGTACGGCACCGAAGTGTCGCCAGACCTGATCTCAACGATCACCGACGAGGTCATGGACGAAGTGACGCAGTGGCAGCAGCGTCCACTGGAAGCGATGTACCCAATCGTGTACTTCGATGCATTGCGCCTGAAGATCCGCGACGAAGGCACCGTCAAAAACAAGGCCGTGTACCTGGCGCTGGGCATTCGTGCCGACGGCCGCAAAGAAGTGCTGGGGCTGTGGATCGAGCAAACAGAGGGCGCCAAGTTCTGGCTGAAGGTCTTTAACGAGCTGCGCAACCGCGGCTTGGAAGACATTCTGATCGCCGTCGTTGATGGCCTTCGCGGCTTCCCTGAGGCGATTGAAGCGGTGTTCCCACAGGCGCATATCCAAACCTGCATCGTGCACCTGATTCGCAACTCGATGACGCTGGCCTCCTGGAAGGATCGTAAGGAGCTTGCGGCAGCGCTCAAGCCAATCTACCAGGCTTCTAACGCCGATGCGGCGGCAGCGGCGCTGGATGCCTTTGCGGCAGGCCCTTGGGGCCAACGCTTCCCGACAGTGGTAGCCATGTGGCGCCGGCAGTGGGAGCAGGTAATTCCGTTCTTTGCCTACCCACCGGAAGTACGCTCGATCATTTACACAACGAACGCCATTGAGAGCCTGCATATGCGCTTGCGGAAGATCGTCAAGAATCGCGGACACTTCCCGAGCGACGAGGCAGCGACGAAATTGCTCTACCTGGCCTTGCGCAATATCGAAAAAGATTGGAAGATGCCGCAGCGGACCTGGAAGATGGCCGCCAATCAGTTTGCCATCCTGTTTGGGGAACGTTTTACCAACGCGCTCAATTAACTAACAGCGACCCCGGCACACAAAATTCCTGACAGGTCCCGTCGGTGATGTCCTTTTGATCCTTGAAGGCAGCACGCGCGAATTCAATGTCTTCCCGGCTCCCACGCATGAGCAGGCCCATCGCTTCAACATCTTCAGCTTCGTCGATTTGTCCATCACTCAGTTTAACAAAGCGATAACCTGCCAACTCATCGGCATCGTGACCAACTCGGCGTAAGAGTGCCACTGCTTCGTCTGGCGTCCGAGAAATCTCCCGCCCGTACAGTTCCAAATTGGTGAGCGGTTTGAGGTCATGAACAAATTTTCCTTCAACAAACGCCGCACCGCCGAGCGTCCGAGGAATGCGAGCAATTCTAGACACAGGCACTAACGGAGCAAGGAACTCTAGCGACAAGCCAAACGCCGGAGTTTCATACCCTGCACGCAATTCGGCAGGACGAGGCAAGTCCCAGCCAGCAGCACGGTACGCTCCGCGTTGCATCATGCCCAGTGGCGTGTATTCACCCAACTCTGCTGCATCCATTGCAAGGTTCCATGGAACTTTCGCAGAGTCCTTCACTGCGCTCCATAGACTCTTGTTATCTTTGGTTGTGGGAGCAAATTCTCCTGTGCCCGTACCGAAATCAGTGGCCAGTTGGGCAAGGCGCCTGCGCACGGCGGCACTTTCAGCTTTTTGCTTATCGGACGAAGGCAGTTGACGGCCATTAGCTGCCGGACCAATGTCGTCTCCAAGTGCGAGCCAGTTTCTAGCCACATCGGCGGCAAGTGGTCCCGCCCCCTCGCTCAATGCCAATTTCTGATCGTCTGAGATTTCCGAGCCAGCAGAATATTCCGGGTCAAAGTCAACCCTCACATTGCCTAGACTGAAGCCTCCCGTGCTCTTTAATCTCATTCCCGACTTCATTCCACCGACACTGTATAACTTCTTGCGTGTGGCCTCATCCTGTCCTCCTTGTTGCATCTGTTCCGCTAGGCTGGACCCGATAGCATTGCCGAATGCAACTATCGCAATACTTAGATAGCCGCAACTATCCTTGAGGCTTGAGGGCTGCCGAGAATACTCCCATCAGGTGCAACCAAGTGACTGCCGTTAATAGAATTCCTGTGCCAATTGATGATAGATGCTTCAAATCGCAAAGGTCTTTATTTCCCAATAATCGCATCAGCGAAAACACTAAGCAGAATTGCATAATTAAAAAGGTCGCCGCACCAAACAAAAATATAGAAATCTCTGCAGTTGAAGATACCTCAGTGCCCAACTTGAGATAGTCAACAACATAAATTGAAGATATGAATACAAGATAGCTCAATTCAGATATCAATAGCAATCTAAACCCATTCTTCATTTTAGTCCATTCTTTTGAATTCTTACTGCAGTTGTTACGTTGTCGCCATAAGGATTGCCTTTCCACGTGAATTTAAGTGGCAAGTTCCCAAACACCTCATACTCGCGAGCTATGCCCTGCTTATGGAATTTCCCCATAAAATCATCGGATATATCTTTTCCAAATGAATCGAACGACTGGCCGGAATTCCAGTTGTATTTATCGTAAATTTTAAGATCAAAACTCATGCTGTAGTCATTTCCGGATCTAGTAGCGGTAGCAGTAGACCAGCCTGAAAATGTTCCTATTGCACGAATCCAATTTTCATCTCCGGAAAATCGTCGCTGCTCCATTGCGTTGATGTAAAAGTAATAGTTTCGCCATCGCGCAGATTATCTTGAGCAAAAGATAAGTGCTGCGTTACGTTGATTTATATAAAAATCACGTCCAGCCGGCGTTGTTTCGACAATACGCTGCAGGTTTACTGTTAAAGGCTCACCGGTATTTTCGAAGTAGTGGCGCAAGTGCGCCACGGCATCCGGCCAAATAACCTCTACGCCATTAAGCGAAGAAAGAATGCTCTGCTTTTCCATTCTCGATACTAGCGTCGCATCCTCACTTTTCCAAGTGCCACTTCCGATATCAGGACGGCGTGGTGGATCGCTTGCGCCTATCCGAAACACAGGATCAACCTCTTCGCCTTTGGCGACCCAGTTTTTTGGTTCCTTGACATTATAGTCCTTCGGATAAGGGATAAGTTCATCTGACCGTACTCTGCTTTTGTTAACTTGCTCCCAAAGCGATTTCTTTTTGTAATCGCCGATGAACCCTGCATCCAGGTAGTCGGCGTCATCTGTTCCTGGATGATATACGCCATCAGTGAGCTGCAATCCATATGTCGCTGCATATGCCTCTGCCAACGACCGAGGCTTCGGCACTAGATAATTTTGCGAAGAACTTGCCTCCCACACTTCTTTCTCAATTTGGGCTTCTTCCTGACCGGCGCGCATCTGATCGGCTTCAATTTGTGCGCGTCGCGCAGCATCCTTCCCTGCTTCTACCAAGGTGCTCCCTAACGCATTGCCGAATGCATTTGGCCTAGCCCGACGCGGCGATAGTCATGACTGCCTGGCATAGGATCAAGTCTCGCGATTCCCAGTGCGAATGCCCCAGAGTATCTCTTCGATTGACTTTACTGTTAGTCGACCTTCGTGGAATTCGGCCGCAGCAAAGTAATTAATCGCATTCTTTGTTAGCACCTCTAGCCGTTCAATTGTCTGCGTGTCGCGATTCCAACATGACTTTAGAGTCTCAAACTTTGCCGCACAGCTTGCGCGGTTCTGTTCGTGACTGAACATAGACGTTCCTTCCGGTTGGTCAGCGGTAAAACTCATATATGTCAATTCCCCGGCGTAGTCCGTAAGGGCCTTTTTGAGCTTTGTTTCCGACATATTTATTTCTTCCTATAAATGGTACTTGCGGGCTGGTTCGGCGAAATATTGGTCCAGGAACTTGCACCGTTTTTCAACGTAACACTAACCTGGGGCGTTGACGCAGATTTAACTCCAAGTGTGGCGTCCAAAACATGAATATCTTGAACTCCAAAGCGCATTAGGAGATCAGGACGCTTATACGTCGATGGATCAGAGTACCGATAAAAGTGCCTGTCGAGCGAAACGACACTAAATGGACCATCTGGGACACCATAAAAAGCAAGCACCTTCTCCATTGCAGTCTTTGCGAATCGATCTGTTGCTCCGCCTTTCGCGATTTGTTCAGCGGTATAGCGATCCTTGAAATAGCTATACGGCACGAACAACTCGCCCCGTTCCAACTGTTGCGATGCAATTGTGTGTCCCATGTCAACTGCCGACTGGTACTCTTTCTGCAGCATTGCCCTGAAGGCTTCAGGCGTATGCCCGCTATTCCCGATGAACTTGATCGAAAGATCGCTATTGAGTGCAATCGCCCCCATCTTTTCTAGTGCTACGAGCCGGCTGTACTCGATATGATTTTCAAGTACCGAGGCACTAAAATCTGGCACCTCTATTCGCCTGCTCGAACCGTCGAGCGCAGGCAAATAACGTTTTCCAAGGTCAGGGGCATTGTAACCATCGCTGGATAATTCTTGTCGGACTTTCTCAATAAACTCACCACGCTGTAAATGTCGTGTCCATTCACCAACTAAGGCAATGTCATTCTTGGCCTGAGCATAGTCACCAAGTTGATCAATGTCCGAAAGCGCCTCTGCGAGACTGTGTGCCCGCCCATTTATCGCCAACTCAAATTGAGCCGACAATGGGCCTCGATTCATTGGTCGTGGCGCTGAACGCCCCCCACCACCGGGAATGAACTTCTCGTCATCTTCTACGTCAGAATCCAATGACGCTCTCAGATCGCCGCCTGAGCGAAGCGCATCTAAATACTGACCCAGTTTAATTGGCGTTAACGGCGCCGGCGCCTGTTCTTGTTGCTTAGTCCACCGATATAAATCCGCTTCAGCGTCTTCGCGTCCCGAACGCATCTGATCCTCGGCTATCTGAGCACGTCGCGCGCTGCCGTTCATTGTTTCAACCAGACTTGACCCGACTGCATTGCCGAATGCATCTGTCGCCACCTGAGCTACGCTTATCTTCCCTCCACGCATAGCAGCGGTTGCGGTCCCCGCTGCAAATCCGACAAGAGAGGCTTTGAACAATCGCTCGCCCCAATCCATCTGGGCGACGGCAACTTTATCATTAAGGTTCAGCCCATCCCCCATGGCCTTGCCCACTGCGCTACCGACTGCGGCTGCTACGACCCCGCGCCACTTGAATCCGTTCTGAAGGCCCAGCACGATGCTGACGCCTTGTGTCATTGCATTGCTCAACGCACCTCTCATCGCTGCGCCGGCAATACCCTCGCCCACTCCGCTCATCCCAGCAGTGATCGCAGCACCGATACCGGAAACCGCGACCTGTTTCCAACTGAACTTGGACTGGTACCCCATGGCGACCGAGGCGCCTTGAGTGATGGCACTGCCGACCATCGCGCCGGCCGCCGCCCCCGCCATACTTGCCGCAGTGGCAGCGGCCCCCGTCCACGCCGCCTCGGCTGCAAGTTTCGCTGCCCACTCCTGGCCGTATATGGTCGCGACAACGATCACAACAACGGCGACAATTTGCCCAACCACACCGCATCCCTTGCTGCCCGCCGGGGCAGCTGGGATCGGCATTGCAGGCGTGGTGTTGCCAACCGCATCGGCCGCATCATACGGCTTGAAGGTCTGGTAGTCGTTGCGGACCGTATTCACGCGCGCTGGAATACGCAGCGTCTTGCCGACAGCGAGCTGGTCATCGCCTGCCATGCCGTTGGCATCGGCGATCAGATACCACAGCTTGCTGTCGCCCCAAAGCGCTTGCGCGATGCTCGATGGCGTCTCGCCGTTGCCGCGCACCACGTAGGCGCTTGGCGGCGCCGACAGGCCACTGGCGGTCGCTGGCTGGTAGGTGTTGACGAAGCTGGCGTCGTAATCGTTCACCTTGCTGCGGCCCAGCAGTTGGCCGTTGACGATCAAGGAGTACGTATCGAGCCCGCCGTCATTCCTGATCAACATCTGGCCGTTGACATCGTTGATGAAGGTGCGGGACTTCTCTTCTGCGTCGTCCGGCTTTTCAATGACTTTAACGGCGAAGCCATTGCTGTCGTATTGGGTCGTAGTGTATGAGATCCCATCTGCGTTGCGCGCCGACGCGAGCGATTCTTTCGCCGTATCAAACCAAAGGTAGTCCGTTGTGAACTGCGTGACCGGGCCGCCGTTGGGCGGCACGACAATGTAGCCGCGCAGGTTGCCCGCCTTGCTGTAACCGATATGCGTCCCGTCGATCACGTAGCCGGTAACCATCTTGAAGAAGATGTCGTCCAGGGCGTTGTTGCCCAGGTCGCGCATCTTCTGGCGCGTCATGCGGCCTGCGGCGTCGTATTCGGTGATCCGGTATTCCTTGGCCAGCTTCCATTCGTCCATCAGCCAGCCCCAGGTCGCGCCTGCGTCGACGCCGGAGCGCACCACGCGGCCTGCGCCATCGTAATAACGCAGGTCGATCAGGTTTTCATCGCGGAAGGTCTTCTGCAAGCGGCCCGCGCCGTCATATTCAAAGCGTTCGGTGGCCACCACGTTCGAGGCGTAGTACTTGTCGCTGGTACGATTGCCGGCCCAGTCGTAAGTGATTTCGTGGCTGCCCTGGCCAAATTGGGCAATCTGGCGCGTGTTCCCTGGAAGGAGTTCGAACGTGACTATGCCATCGACCAGGGTCTGGCGATTCATCGCATCGAACTTGTTCATTACCCAGCGCTCGTTTTCCTGCCCGCTGTCGTTCGTGTACGTCGTGCGGACTGTCTCCCTGTTGCCAGCCGCATCATAAGTGATTTGCAGGTCGAAACGGCCATCACCGACGTGGACCATACGGCCCAGCTGGTCGTATTCGATGGAATTGTTCTGCACCACCCGGCCACCTGCTTCCGTCCTTTCGCGCAGGTGGTTGCCGGCCAGGTCGTAGGCGTAACTGGTCACCTTGTTGTTGGTGAGGTCGTCGATCCGCATCAGGCGGTCGCCATCATAGGTGTATTTCAGGTTCTGGCCCGGCAGCGTGCCGCGCTCGGGCGAAGTCTGTGTCGCCAACTGGCCGAGGCCGGTGTACGTGTAGGTCGTCCTGACGTTACCGCCGTTGGTATGCGAGGCAAGCCGCCCGGTGAGCGGGTCGTACTCCCAGTACTGAATGCGCGGGCCGCCGTCGTCCATCATCACCATGGCGGTCTTGTGGCCAAAGGCGTCATAGGCGTAGGAGGTGGTCACGCCTACCTGGTCAACTTCGGCCAGGATATTGCCGGCGTGGTCGTAACGCACCACACGCTTGCCGTTCATGCCGTCCGTGGTCACCGTGCGGCGGCCAAGCTCATCGTATGCATACGACTCGGCCACTTCGCCTTCTGCGTTCAGTTGTCCAGCCCACAAGCTGCCATTGCTGTCTTCGTAGGTATGCCAGGTTTCGGCAAAGTTGGAGACTTTGCTCAAATGGGCCAGGTGATCATAGGCGTATTGGGTGTGGACGCTTCGGTCTGCACTGGTAAAGGTAAACATGTCGGTGCGGTCACCAAACATGCTGTACTTGTACTCGATCAGGCCACCGTCGGCGTGATGTTCTTCACCCAGCTGGCCATCGGCGTCATAGACCTTGCGCTGCAGGTTAAGGCGGCCATCCCGTTGGCCGACTTCGCGGCCGGCTTCATCGAAATAGGTTTCGCCCAGATAGCGCACTTCGCCAAGGGCACTGTCCACTGCCTCCTGCTTGACCATCTGGTTATTGTCGTTATAGCTATAACGGATGAACCAGTCGGGATTGCGGGGATCGGTCACTTCCAGCACGTTGCCCCAGCGATCCAGGCGCTGCATGCTGGTGGCGCGCACATTCTGCTCGACCGGTCCGGCCGTGCTGCCAAGGTATTTGACAGTGCGTTTGCCCGCATCATCGATGGTGACCAGCACCCGGACGGTTTCCTTCAGTATCTCCGATGTCCCTGTCTGTGGGGTGTAGTAAAGGCGGACATCGTACTGACCTGCAGGCGCCGCTGACATATCGAACAGGGCCTGGTCGCCGAAGTTGTGGACCTGGCCGCCACTCGACGAGACAAGCTGTCCGTTTGGCAGCGTGTATTCCATGCGTGGCGTCGCCAGGCCATCGGCAGGCATCGGCATTGTCACGTATGGCCCGCCGCGTGCGGCCTGAGGGTTGTCTACCTGTTTGTTTTCACTCAGGAGCACCCAGCCCTCGGTCACGTCCTTCTTATAGATGCGGACCGCGTTCCATCCATCGATTGACGGCCAGCCATACATACTCAGGGTAGTGTGCCGAACGCCGCTATCTTTATCGGGCTCAGGCAATTGGTCAACTCGCAGAATCTGCTCGAATGTCGGCGAGCTTGGCTCTGCAAAGCTGGTGCCGCGATCCAGCGGTGAAACGCCACCGTTGTAGTAAGAGACCTCGATCTTGATATCGCCGCTGCCCAGGCCATCCGGCAGGGTGAATCCGACGTTAACGACGTTGCTGCCTGACCAGTAGTAGCTCCAGTTCGGCCCGTCTACCTCGACGATGTCCGAACCGTCAGGAGAATGATATCTCCAAGCAACCCGAGAGGTTTCCTTCTCCTCCGCAGAAACGCTGGCATTAACGACCGAACCGTTTGCGGGTATGTTGGCGGGAGCGCCTGTGCCGTGCGCGGTGCCGGTCTGGCTGACAGCCCGGCCCATCAGGTCATAGCTGGTTTCGTTACGGATGATACCGTTGGCTGTATCCAGGTTGCGATCAAGTTTTTCCGCTACAGCCTTGGCGGAATCGTACGATTTAAGGTCGATGTCCTTTGCGCTGCGGATCTGGACCGTCATCTGGCCCGCCACGTTATAGAACATAACCTTTTCGACCCGGTCGCCGGCATTGGTGCGCCACATATTGCCGGCGTTGTCGTACGAGGCAGTCTCGTAGAGGGTTCCGTTGAGGCTCTTGCCTACGAGTTCGCCGAAGGCATTGAATTCGTTCTCGTTGACAGTCGTGCCGACATCGCCGCGCATATGATCGGTAACCGAAGCTGCGCGAGATGGGTCCGTACCTGTGCTGTCATATTTCAGCACCCACTGGCCTTGCCCGTCACGGATATAGACCTTAACGCTGTTGATAGATTCAATACCGCCAAAGGCTTCGGAAGAGTCGCTCCAGGAAACGGTGACACCTGTAGTTCCAGACAAGGGCGTCCAGAGGCCTGGTCCATTTTCCGTCTCCTCCAGCACCTTGACGCGGTCGATACCTTCTTCGACATAGTTGGGCGGGGCCACACCGCCCTGCTCTCTCGCCTCCTGGAAATAGCCCATCTTCGTCTTGTAATTCAGCTCGACTTTGACTGGCCCATTACCCAGGTCCGGATAATTCAACCGTACCCTATTGGTTCCGGTATACGAGGAAGATAGTTCCCTCGCAAGGGTGGGATAACCAGTATTCGGCGCACTCAACTCAATTGAGCTTAGTACCTGGTTGTTCTCTGCTTTTACTGCAACACCCGGGGTGATGACCTTCAGCACCTGGCCCAGCTGGTCGTACTGTGTGATCGTGAAGGTTGTCCGCACAAAGGACTCACTGGCCGACAACATGCTGGTCACGTTCTGCCATTGCTTGGCTACGCGGCCATAAATATCGTACGAGGTATAGGAAGTCTTCCCTTCAGCATCCGTCTGCGCGATGGCATGACCGTTGATGTTGTAAGTCGTCCAGGTAGTACGATCTGCGCTATCCGAGGCGGGGACAATGTAGTTCCCGGCCGCGTCCAGAAAAGCTGCCGTGGCGTACGCAGTCTGCTTGACCACATTGCCGTAGACGTCGCGGTCGAACGTGGTCAGTGCCAACTTGCCGTCTTTGCTTCCTTTGACCGTAATCGCGGCCACGTGTCCCGTGGCATCGTAGTAGCTACGGGTCTCGGCGCCGCTGGCATCCTTGGTTGAGAGCAAATTGCCGACGGCATCGTATTCATAGCGGGTGGTCACCAGGACATGGTCAGTCGCCATGGCGTTGTTCGCCCACGCCCCAACGTCAACATTGTGGCGTGTCTGGGCGGTCTTCTGGCCGACGTTGTCGTAGTCATAACTGGTCACGCGGTCCTGTTCGCTCACGTCCGCGGCACCAAAGGCGGAATCGGTCATGGAGCTTGCATTGACCCGGTTGGAGAACTCGGTGACCTTGTCAATTTCGCCGAATGCGCTGTATTCCGTCGTGGTCAGGAAGCCACGTGCTGCGTCTTCCGCTACGAACTGCGCAATGCGCTCACCGCGCTGGTTGTAGTAGTAGCGTTCTTCGCTTGGCGTGGTAAGTTTTGCGTTGATGTTTGCGGGATCTGCACCGTAGACGAATTTGTGGCGCAGTTCGCCAAAAGCGTTGTACTCATTGGCGGTGACACGCACCAGCATGCGGTAGCCTGGCGCGCCATTCACGTTATCGAAGACGTAGCTGCCCGGCTCGGCAACGGTAGCCACGCGGCCAAGGCGGTCGTAACTGGTCTTGATCGTGCGATCCTGGCTGTGATCCAGCGCTTCCAGGCGTTGCTTGACGTCCGCTTCGCTGAAGTCACTACCCGTCAAGTTCGGCACCACTGCATAGCGCGTCAACGCCGTCTGCTGGCCAAAAGCGTCGTACTCGAATCCAGTGACCTGGCCTTTCGCATCGATGTCGTACTTCACGCGGCCCATGCGGTCATAGACCTTGCGGCTGATCCCGCCGCCGACGTCCCGACTCATAATGGCATTGCCCATCAGGTCGTACGTTACCGTAACAGCGACTTCACCCGAGTCCATCTCCGCCATGCCGGCATCCTGTTCGGTGGAAGGCGTTTCAGCAGAATTGTAAATGCTGAAGCGCGGCAGGATGGTCTTCACCTGCCGCCCGGCCAGGTCGTACCGATAGCTGGTAGTGCGCTCGTAGCCAGCCACGCCGGCGGCTTCTGTGCGCGATACCAGATTGCCCAACGCGTCGTAATCCAGGCGCGTCGTCAGCGAGACGTTGGCCGTGACATGATCGTTGCCCATTACCTGCACCGGCGGTGCCACTTCTTCCATCAGTTGGCCGGCTGCATTGTAGCGATAGATCCATTCCTTGCCAAGCTTGTTGGTGAAGGAGATCTTGTTGCCTGCGCCATCGTAATGGAAGACCTCCGAATGCTTCTCACCGTCGGTCGAGCGCACAAGATGGCCCTGCGAATCGTAATCAAACGATTCGTGACGGCTCTTTCCAGCCGCGATCTGCGCGGTGCCAAACTCTGCCAGTTTATCCAGCGTCTGGTCGGCCTCGGACAGGGTCATCTGGTCCTGGTAGGCGTAGGTATCGGTCACCTGCCCCAGGGCGTCGTACCGCATTTCCTTAACATAGCCCTTGCCATCGATGCTGAAGCTCACACGCCCGTCTTTGTCGTAGACGTTGCGGCTGGTCCGGTCGTTGTCGGCATCAAGGTGCAGTTTGATGAAGTCGCCGACCAGTTTGGCGCTATTCATTCCCGACAACAAGTCCGCCGAGATCGGGGTTGCGTAGGCGATCGTCGTGGCGACACGTCCCAGCGCGTCGTAGCGCAGTTCACTCACGCCACCTTCCGCGTTGATCGTGTATTGCGCGCGGCCTGCGGCGTCATAGATCGTGCGGCTAACGCTATACGCCGCACCGGGCGTGAAGTTGACAGGTACAGCACCCAAGACTTGCGTGACGTATTCCGTCACCGCCACGACGTTGCCGCGTGCATCGTATTCCTGCCCGACGACATTGCCCTGGGCGCCGATGGTGTATTGCAGACGGTTGCCGGCATCGTAGACATAGCGTGTGGTGCAGTCGCGGGTGGCATTGGCCTGGCCACTCTTCAGCCAGGCCGTGTAGTCGGCGAGCGTTGGGTTGGCAGGCAGCGTGGCGGAGGTCAAGCCCGCCGCGTAAGCCGTGCGTTCGGTAACGTTGCCTGCCTTGTCGTAGGCTGCGCTCGACACGGCCCAGCGCAACGCGCCGTCCACCACGCCTTGCGCCGTGGCGGTATGCGTCACCCGGCCCATCTCGTCGTACGCGAAACGCTGCATGGCATCGTTGATGCTGTACTTCAATGAGGCCGCCGACAATTCAGCGGCACTCGGTTCGGCCGACGTAATCTGCGTTGCCAATGTGCGCTGCACGGCCAGCAGGCCGTTGGCATCATATTCCCGGGTTTGCAGTGTCCAGGTGTATTTGTCGCCATCCCAGGCCTGGGCGGTCGCCGTGGCTGCAACGCGGCCTACTGCATCGTAGACAATGCGTACGCGCTCGTCGCCTGCGGCAGGGCTCATGCCAGCCAGTTGATCTGCCGTGGGAGCACCGTGGGTGAGCGGCGTTGCGAAGGACGTGGTGCCGACCAGGTTGCCGGCGCCGTCGTAGCTGCGAGTGGAGACCGACCATTGCTGACCGTTCTGCCCGGCCTCCAGCGCCGTGAAGGTGGCAGCCAGGCGGCCTGCCCTGTCATAAACGAAGCGTTGGTGCTGGTCGTGTGCGGCGTTGGTAAACCTGCCGGCGTCAATGCCTGACAGGATGTCGGCTTCCGTCATGGCAGGGTTGATCGGGGTGGCGAAAGCAAAGGTCTCGCTCACATTCCCCAGCACATCGTAGCGATAGGCCTTAAGCGCGCCCATCGGATCCACGGTGGCGGCAACCTGGCCGTCCTCGTTGTACAAGGTACGAGTGGCGATGGCAACCGGCGCCAGGGCTTGCAGGACCCCGGCAAGGGCAGATACATTGCCGCCGTTGAGCGTTGCCAGCGTCGACGCATCGATCACGCCGTCATAGGTCACATTTCGCGCAACCTGGTTGAAGGCGTTGTACTCCGTACTGACAACCTGGCCCAGGGTGTTGACCGTATGCGCGAGGTGGCCATCTGTATCATAGAAGTACAGCGTACGCGCTCCGCCCGGCGCAGTCATGCTGATGCGGCGGCCAGCATTATCGTACTGGTAGCTTACGCCGTAGGTATTCCAGACCGCATCGATCGCGGCGGGAGCTGCGCCCGCTTCAATGATGCGCCATGCTGCGCTGGCCGGCAGTTCTGCGGTCAGGCGGCCTTCTACGTCATAGCGCGCCAATGCCGATTCGGCTACAGGGGTACCCGCAAAGCGCATCACCGAAGTGACTTTGCCCAGCTTGTCGTACTTGTACTGGGTCACCGTCTTGTCAGGTGCGGTCTCGGTCGCAAGCTGGTTCAGCGCAGTGTAGGTGTAGTCCCAGGTGCGGTCGGCGATGGACGCTCCAGGGCGCAAGGTAGCGATGGTTGCGCCAGCCTGCCAGTTCACAGTCGTGGCATAGCGTACTTTGCGCGAGACATTGCCTTCCTTGTCGTAGACGGTCTCGGTCAGCGTGCCGCCAGCATCCACCGTGCCTACCTGTTGGCCTTTGCCGTTATACAAGTAGTTCGTCGCTACGGCGCTGGCTGCGACTGCTGCACGCAGATCGGCAAGGCTGCCAGTCGTGCGCAAAGCCGTGTTGGTTGCCTGGCGGTAGACGATGCTCGATACCAGTTCACCAGTGGCGCCGTAGACGAATTCCGTAAGATTGCCCGAACCATCGAGCGCGCCCAGCCGGTTTCCGTCTTTGTCGTAGAAGTAGCGCGTAACGCTGTCGGCCGGGTCGGTTGCCAGCGCAAATGCAGCCGGCGCATCGGTGAGTTTCAGTGCAGACGCGTCTACGGTTTCTGCGTGCCGCACTACCGATGCGATATGGCCGGCCGCATCGTACAGGGTTTCCGTGACTTCCCCCTGAGCGTCAACAGCCTGAACCAGGCGCCCCACGGAGTCATAAATGTTCCAGGCATGACGGTCAGCGGCTTTCGCGTCGGGCCTTACGCTCGCCAGCGTCCTGGCAACCGGCTTGCCGCCGGCATCGACCAGTGCCGACGTATCGACCGGCGTGGCGTAGGCAATGCTATGCGTCAGCTGGCCGTTCGATCCATAGCGGTATTCGACCAGGCTGCCGTCGCCATCGATGTCGGCGATCTTGCGGCTTGCGGCATCGTACATGACGAAACTGCGCATACCGGCAGCATCCACGGTCATGACCGGGCGGCCAGCAGCATCATGGAGAATGCGCGAGGTGCCGGTTGCCACGGCCGAGCTGGCGGTCCTGCTGAGCAGTTGGCCAGCGCGGTTGAGGACTTCGCTGACCGTGTTGCCGTTCACGTCGGTCGTGACTACCGTGCGAATTGCATCGTCGTACACCGTTGCCGTGGCTTGTGCGATCTCCGGACGAGAATCCAGCGTCGCGATGACGCGGCCAAGGCCGTCGTAGCTGTAGCTGACCTGCTTGTTATTGGTGTCGATGGTTTGCAGGAGCAAGCCGTTCTGGTCATAGGTATAGCGACGGACGGACTCCGTGCCATCCACCACACCGCTTCCGTCGGCCGCCAGCGCGGCATAGGTGGTCGAGGATCGTACCTGGCTGCGGCTGTCGTAGATGAAATCGGTGCGCACGCTGTTGCGGCGATCAATCCCTTCAGCCCAGGCCGCCAGCGCGGCCTCCGACGGCGCTTCCGTCGCCCCCAGGGTGGACACATTGAATTTTTCACCGGCGTATTCGAATGTCGTTACCACCTCGCCCTTGGCGTTGTAGAGCGATTCGGTGACGCGTCCCTCCGGGGATACCTGGAAGCGCAGGCGGCCCTGGGCATCATAGACGTTGCGGGTGGTCTCGCCGTTAACCGTCTGGGTTTGCACGAGGCCGGGTTTTGCGAAAGTGCGGCTGATCTCACGCACGCCGGCAATTCGGTCGAGAACCTGGTTGCCGTCGCTGTCGTAGGCGAATTGATTGACGACACCATTGGCGTCGGTCACGCTGAGGATGTTGCCGTTAGCGTCGTAGGCGTAGTCCGACGATTGAAGGGTCGTCAGGTCGGTCACCTTATCGAGCTTGCCTGCGCTGTCATACGTGTACTTGACCTGGTGGCCTGCGGGGTCTTCGATAACAGTACCGTCCGCACCGCGAACCAGGCGCGTCATACGTCCTGTGCCATCAGTCATCGTATCAACCCACGATGCGCCACTCACGGGGTCCTGCTTGTACGTCAAGCGCAAGGAACTGCCATCCTTTTGCGAGATGCGGGCGATACGTCCGCTGTCGCCGTCGTAGCTGTACATCGTCCAGTAGACGTCGCCATCGGCGATGCTGTTGTCGTCCGGTGTCAGGTCGGTACGCACCATCGTCAGGCGACGCTGACCGTCGTAGTCGTAATAAACACGGGTGCTGTTCTTCGCCAGGCCGTTCGAGGTGTAGTCCACGCGCACCGAAATCAGCTGGGCCGCGTTGTTATATACCATCACCACTTTTTCGCCGGAAGCGCCGGCGATGTAGTCCAACTGGCCGTCGGTCCGGTAGGCATACGTAGTGACGTTGCCGCTCGTGTCGCGCGAGTTCATAAGACGGCCATTGTTGGCCGCGTCATATGTTTCAATTACACCGCTAGCGCCGTCCGTCCAGATCCACTGCTGCAAGCTCGCATTGAATACCAGCTTGTCGTAGGCGCCCTGCCCGTCCAGCGAGCGATAGGCAGCGATCGAGGCATCCCAAGTGTATTTACCGCTGGACCCATCGCCGTTGCTGCGATAGGCGGTATTGGTGGCGGAATCCAGGCGCACCGTCCTGCCGGTGCTCAGTTGCCAGTTGGTCCAGCCAGTGAGGCCAATCTGGGACTGCGAGTTATAGGTTCGGCCGAGACTCACATCCAGGCCGAGCGACGCCAGCGCTGCATCCTGCTCCCGCAGCACAAAATTGCCGTTGCCGGTATTTACCAGCGTCAGCATTGCGTCAGTACCGACGCTGCCTGCTGCCTGCAGTGCGCCCGCATCGAGGTTCTCGATACCCATTCCGCCAAAGCTGGAGCCGTTGCTCATCATGGCAACAATCTGCGCGGTGGCGATTTCCGTGCCATCGGCAAAGCGGAATCTCTCGATGATGTTGCTGGTACCGACAAACCAGTTTTCGAACGTGACCTGGTCGACCTGGGAGGAGTTCGCTGGGTCGACTACGCGCACGACAAGATTGTTAGCGTTACGGGTAACATTCAAATGTGCCAACGTGATCGTTGGGCCAAATTCAAGCACGTCAAGGTCGGCATTGCTGCTATCGGCAATGGTATCCATGCCGTCGCCGCGCGCGAAGAGATAGGTATCGTTGCTGGCGCCACTGACCATGCGGTCGTTGCCGGTGCCGCCGACAATGACATTGTTGCTGCCGGCCACACCGCTACCGCTGATCTGGTCATCGTTCGCGCCGCCATCGACGTAATTGCTGCCGCCACTGAAGTTAATGGTGTCGGTGCCTCCATTGCCCTGCAGGTTGTTGTCGCCCGACGTATCGGTGATCTTGTCGTTGCCGGCGCCGCCAAGGATGGTGTTGTTGGCGGAGTCGCCGGTCAGCGTATCGGAAACGCTGGTGCCGGCAATGAAGTTCACCAGCGCCGGCAGAGCGTTGCTTGCGATGGAGCTGCCATCTGCAAACTCGAAGCGTTCGATCTGGTATTGTGCGTTCGTGAACCAATTCTCAATGGTGACCTGGTCGGAACGCCCCGGCTTGCCGTCGCCACCGACGAGTATCACCAGGTCGTTCCCCATCCGCATGAAACTCAGGTTGGACGGGGCGATGCCCATGCCAAAGCGCACGCGGTCCGTGGCGCCGCCATTCGCGCTGTCGTAATCGTAGATCGTATCCTGGCCGTCACCCCGGTTGAACAGGTAGGTGTCGGTACTGGAACCGCTTTCCAGGCGATCGTTGCCTTTGCCACCTTCCACTTCATTGGTCTTGCCCTGTCCGGCTCCAGCCGAGGAAATCTTCACCCAATCGTTTCCGGTGCCGCCTTTGACCGTGTTGTCGCTGGTGGACGCGAACTGGATCGTGTCGGCGCCGTCTCCCCCCAGGAGCACATTGCGCGTGCCGCCGGAGTCGCTGATCGAATCATTCCCGCTGCCGCCGTCGATCGTGTCGTTCCCGCTGGAGGTGCCAGTGATTGTGTCGTTGCCGCCCAGTCCATAAGTCGCACTGTTCTCGCCAGCGATCGGCCCAAGCGACCCGTCATTTAACTCCGTGCCGTTGCGCACGTTTGCCAGCGCGTTGACCTGGTCCTTCGACAGGCTGGCGCCATCGGCAAATTCGATCCGCTCCAACTGGTAGGCGCCAGTTGAATTGAACCAGTTTTCGACCAGGATGGTATCCAGGGTTGGGCTGCCCGCGTCGCCAATTGAAATCAGCAGGTCATAGGCATTGACGCGGCTGAAGCCCATGTCGCTTTGCAAAATGCCCTCGCCCAGCACCAGGCGGTCGATTTTTCCATATGCATTGACATCGTAGTCGGAGATCGTGTCCTGTCCGTCGCCACGGTAGAACATGTACGAGTCCGCCGCGTTCGAGCCAACCAGGCGATCGTTCCCGCGGCCTCCGGCAAGCTGGTTTGCGTAGGCAAAATTGCCGGGACTATAAAAGGTCACCGTGTCGCTTCCAGCGCCGCCGAAAATAGTATTGTTCGACGAATTGCTGTAGGTGATGGAATCGTTGCCCGAGCCACCCAATATCAGATTGCTGCCGGAACCCGCGTCGCTGATCGTGTCGTTGCCCGCGCCGCCATCAGTCGTGTCGCTGCCGCCCGGATCATTGATAAAGTCATTGCCGCCGTTGCCAACAATACTGTCATTGCTGTTGTAGCCGCGCAGGTTAGGGTCATTGGCTTCCGTGCCGATCAGGGCCCGCGCCCGGATCGTTTCCGCACTCCAGCTCGTACCATCGGCGAAGACAATCTGCTTCACACCGGTACTGCTGGCTGTGGTATCGGACGCCATGTTGGATAACACAATGCGCCCGACTTCAACCCCACCCTGGCGAATCATCAATTCAAGGTTGTAGCTGTCGATCGGACGCACAAAGCTGACGTCACCTGGATTGATGCCCGCCCCCAGCCTCAGCGTATCTTCGTTGCGCAGGCCGAAGATCGTGTCGTTGCCATCGCCCAGTTCATAGTTGAAGGTATCTGCCCCGTTCCCGCCCGTGTACGTGTCGTTGCCTTCACCGCCGTCCAGGTAATCGTCACCATCGCCGCCGTCCAGGGAGTCGTTGCCGCGTCCGCCTTCAACTGTATCGGCCCCACTTCCTCCGAAGAGGGAATCGTTGCCCGCGTTGCCAACGATGGAGTCGTTGCTGTTGTAGCCTCGCAGGTTGCTTTCGCTAAATTCCGTGCCGATCAATGCCCGGGCACGCAGCATGTCCGCGCTCCACACCGTGCCGTCGGCAAAAATGACCTGCCTGACGCCAGATTCATAGTAGTCGGAAGCTTGATTAACCAACACAATGCGCCCGACCTCTGAACCCGCCTGGCGAATGACCAGGTCCAGGTTATCGCTGTATCGCTCGATCGATACGTCGGCTGGATCGATGCCGATTCCAAGTTGCAGGACATCTTCATTGCGCTCGCCAGTGATCTTGTCCCTGCCACCGCCAAGTTCGTAGATGTAGGTATCTGCGCCGGCGCCGCCTGTCAGCTCGTCGTCGCCGCCGCCAAAACCTGTGCCGCCCCTGAGCGTGTCATTGCCATTGCCACCGTACAGGGAATCGCCGCCCTCTCCGCCATCAAGGGAATCGTCGCCGTCTCCACCGTATAATATGTCTTTGCCACCGCCCCCAAGCAACGTGTCGTTGCCGGCTTCGCCCGAGATATTGTCGGCGTCACCACCGCCGTCAAGCAGGTCGTCGCCTGCACCGCCCGACAGCAAGTCGTTGCCAGCACCACCCAGTATGGAATCGCCGCTGGCATAGCCGTAGTAGCGATCGTTGGCGTCTGTGCCAGCCAGGTACAGGGTTCTTAACTTCGCGGCATTCCACACCGTTCCATCAGCAAAAACCACCTCTTTGACACCGTCCTCGCTATATTGGGAATCAGCGCCCTGGTAGTGCAGTACAACGCGGCCAACCTCCATCCCGCGCTGGCGGATCACAAGTTCCAGGTGAATGTCGTTTCGCACGACAGTCACATCATCTGGCGAGATCCCTGCGCCAAACTTCAGGATGTCCTCGTTGCGCTGGCCGTAGATCGTCTCTTTTCCATCACCCAGCTGGTAGATATAAGTATCGGCGCCGGCCTCCCCGTACAAATAATCGTTGCCAGTCCCGCCAGCGAGGGTGTCGTTGCCGGTGCCACCGTGCAGGTTGTCGCCCCCTTCCCCTCCATCCAGGAGGTCATTGCCGTCGCCACCAGAAAGGTCGTCATTGCCGCCTTTGCCGAACAAGGCGTCATTACCGGAGTCGCCATACATCCTGTCCGTGTCAGTCCCGCCGTCCAGCGTATCGTCGCCATCGCCGCCGTATAAGAAGTCGTTGCCGGAATCACCAAGCAGAACATCGTTCCCTGCGTGGCCGTACAGGGTGTCGGTATCGGCTGCGCCATCAAGGATATCGTCACCAGCTTCGCCGGACAGGCGATCGTCACCGGCACTGCCGGAAATGAAATCGCTGCTGCTGTACCCGTCCAGGTTGCCGTCGTCATATACTGAACCGGTCAGCGCACGCGTCCGGATCTCCGCAGCATCCCAGGACGTGCCGTCCGCAAATTGAACCTGCATGACACCGCTTACGTCGGTTGTTGCGTCCGACGCTTGATTGATCAAGACGACACGGCCGGCTTCGTATCCGTCTTTGCGGATCACCAGCTCAAGGTTCGCAGCATTTCGCACGATCGACACGTCGGCCGGATCGATACCAATCCCTAGCCGGAGCGTATCTTCATCACGCTGCCCATTAATTTCATCCTTCCCGCCACCAAGCTCATAGATGTAAGTATCGGAACCGCTACCGCCCTGCAAAGTGTCATCACTGTAGCCAGTGCCGCCCTTGAGCGTGTCGTTGCCGGCGTCGCCGTACAATCGATCAGTGCCTTCGCCGCCGTCGATCAGGTCGTTGCCATCGCCGCCATACAAGTAGTCATTGCCCTGCTTTCCGAGCAAGGAATCGCTACCCGCATATCCAGATATATTGTCATTGCCAGCGCCACCGTCAATGGAATCGGTGCTGGCACCGCCATTCAACTTGTCGTCGCCTGGAGTGCCGAGTACCACACCTCCATACTCTGTTCCATTTCGCGTTTCGCCTGCCGGTGGAATCGCGGCAATCGACAAAATCTTCGCCGCATCCCACACCGTATTGTCGGCAAAGATGATCTGCTTGATGCCGATGCCGTAGCTAGCGTCGTAGGCCTGGCCCTGCAAAAGGATGCGACCGGCCTCAGTGCCATTTGGGCGCACCATCACCTCTACGTCGTTGCCGCGCCGAACCAGGGTAACGTCGCCTGTACTGATGCCAGCACCCAGCTTCAACGTGTCTTCATAGCGCCTGGTAAAGATGGTGTCATTGCCGTCACCCAGCTCGTAGACATAGGTGTCGGTTCCGGCTTCTCCGTCAAGGAAGTCGTCGCCAGCGCCGCCATTCAGTAAGTCGTTGCCGTTACCGCCGTACAGTGTATCGGCACCACCATTGCCCAGGATTATGTCGCCGCCGTTATATCCCCGCAGTTCGCCGTTGTTGCGGTTGGCATCATCGACCAATGAACGTACACGGATCGTTGCCGCATCCCACACTGTGCCGTCGGCGAAGACCATTTTCTGGACACCGCTGGTGGTGTCGGAATCGTTAGCCTGGTTCGACAGCACGATACGGCCGACTTCCACACCACTCTGTCGAATGACGACATCAAGACAGGGGCCGGAGACACCATGATAGACGCGTTCGAAGCTGACATCGGAAGGATTGATACCAGCCCCCAATTGCAGGGTATCCTCATTGCGCTGGCCATAGATCCAGTCATTGCCGTCACCCAGTTCATAGACATAGGTGTCGGCGCCCGCTCCGCCGCTCAGTTCGTCATTGCCTTGGCCGCCGTTCAGGACGTCGTTGCCGTTCCCACCATACAGTGAATCGTTGCCGCTGTTTCCGAGCAAGGAATCGTTGCCCGCGTCACCGTAGATCAGGTCGGAGTCTGCGCCGCCGTCAATGGTGTCATCTCCCGCACCGCCAGAGATGGTATCGCTGCCGCCATTGCCCTGGATCGCATCGTTGCTGCCATACCCGCTCAGGCTTGCTTCACTGGCCGCGGACCCGGAGAGGGTGCGCACGCGAAGAGAGGCGGCATCCCATACCGATCCATCGGCAAAGACGACCTGCTTGACGCCGTCGTAGGCATTGGCAGAGTCATATCCCTGGTAGACCAGCACAACGCGCCCGACTTCAACTCCCTGCTGTCGAATCGCCAACTCCAGGTCGTTGCCATTTCGCTCCACCGAGACGTCGGCTGGATTGATGCCAGCGCCCAGCCGCAGCGTGTCTTCATTGCGCTGGCCGTAGATCCAGTCCTTGCCACTACCCAGCTCATAGACGTACGTGTCTGCGCCGGCGTCGCCCCTCAGGGTGTCGTCGCCCGCGCTGATGCCAAGGCCGCCACTGAGCGTGTCATCACCAATGCCTCCCGACAGGTCGTCAGCACCTTCGCCGCCATCCAGGATATCGTTGCCATCGCCTCCGGTAAGGGTGTCGTTGCCAGAGTTGCCGAAAGCGCTGTCGTTACCGGAGCCGCCATCGATCGAATCGGCACCCGCCCCCCCATCAAGGGTATCGGCTCCGGCGCCGCCGGCCAAAGTATCCGTGCCGGCATTGCCGGCGATGAAATCGCTGCTGCTGTAGCCGGTCAGGTTGTCGTCGATCCCATCGCTTCCGATCAGGGCGCGCGCGCGAATCGTCGCCGCATCCCATACTGTTCCGTCCGCAAAAATGAGCTGCATGACCCCGCCGGAGCCGGAAGTGACTTCGGCCGCCATGCCCATCAGGGCAACGCGGCCCCTTTCCAGGCCACCCTGGCGGATGACAAGCTGCAGGCTATCGTAACTGTAACGCTCGAACGTCACGTCAGCAGGACTGATTCCCTCGCCCAGGCGCAACGTATCCTCGTTGCGCTGCCCGTAGATGATGTCGTTGCCATATCCGAGGCTGTAAAGGTAGGTGTCAGCACCTGCCTCGCCGTACAGGGTGTCGTCAGAGGCGCTGATGCCCGCAAGCGTGTCGTTGCCGGCTTCTCCATGCAATATGTTGGCGTCGAAGGCGTCTTCCAGCACGTCATTACCGTAGCCGCCAGACAGCGAATCGCGGCCTTCACCGCCGTTGATATAGTCGTCGCCGGAGTTGCCTTTCAACGATTCGTCGCTGGTAGTGCCGGTGACGATCGAAGCATATACCGGCGCACTCATCGCTACGGCGCCCATGAACATCATGTCGGCTCCGCTCATCACGCTGCTGCTCGCCAAGCCCTTGTCGTAGGAGGTGGCCATTACGTTGGCAGTGGCATCGAGGTCCGTCACTTCTGCCTGGCCAGCGGCGGTGGTGGTCGTCAGCAAGCGGCCCAGTCCATCGTAGGTGTATTGGGTGGTGCTGCCGTCAGGGGAAATCACCTGCAGCAGCTGGCCTGCCTGGTCGTAGACGAATGACGTTGTGCCGTGCTCGTCGGCTCGGGTCGCAACCAGGCCGCGCACGTCATACGTATAGTTCGTCCGCTGTACCGCATGCTTTTGCTGCACTTCATTGGCAGCCCAGGCGCGCAGGGCCGTTTCCGTGCGCGGGCCGCTGCCATAGCGCGAGTCCGGATAGCGGACCGTTGCGATGCGTTGGCCCGCAGTGTCATATTGATATTGCTGTACCTGACCGTCAGGCGCGACCACGAACGCCAGCCTGCTGGCGCCATCGTAAACATAATTCGTCAACGACGCCTGGTAAGTGGCATCGTATGAAATTTCCGCCAGCAACCGGCCATCGGGCGCGAAGCCACGCTGCAGGACCAGCATGCCGTCCGCGCCGCGGATGGCGACGCGCTGGCTGCGTGCATCATACTCGTAAGACATGGTCGCGGCATCGGCAGAAGCTGCGCGAACCACGTTGCCATTCGCATCGTATTCAAAGCTTGCCTGCGGCAGGCTGCCAGGAGTACCGACTGCCAGCAGGCGGCCTTCGCCGTCAAAGCTATAGGCGACGGCCTTGCCAGCCGCATCCGTCAGCACCGTCTGCCCTTGCTTGTATTCGATGGCCAGGGTGCCCTGCGCATCTGTAATACTCGCAACCTTCCACGCATCGTCCGCGTACACGTAGCTCATCCTGACCAACGTGCCATCTGTTTGCGCAATGCTTGCTACGCGGTTGCTGTCGCCATCGTAGGTGTACTGCACCACGTACGTATTGCCATCGGCGACACTGTTGTCTTCCGGGCTCAAATCGGTCGTCACACTGGCCAGGCGTTCAAGGCCGTCGTAAGCGTAGCGCACCCGGATCAACTCCCGTGCGCTATCGCCGGTCACCGTTCGGTATTGGGTCAGGTTGCCGTTGGAGTCGTAGTCGAAATGGGTAGTGTCGCCGGAAGACGTGCGGATGGCAGCGACAAGGCCGCTTTCTCCATACTCGTAGTTCAGGCGCACACCTTCGCGGTCCCCGGCCAGCAGCAGGCGGCCATTGTGAGCCTCGTCATAAACCTCGTACAGACCCGTGCCGGTTTCGTCGCGCCACGTCCATTTCTGGTAAGAGCCGAAGACAAGGCTTTGGCTGCCGTTCTCGTTCAGGTAACGACCGCTGGTGGAGTCGAAAACGAAAACAGAGGAACTGCCATCGCCCTCGAGGCGGGTGATGTTGCTGCCGGAAGCGTTCAATGTGCCGATCAGCGATCCGACCTGCTTGTGCAGGCCGATTTTCCACTGGCGCCCGGCGCCTTCGTCGAAAGCACCCTGGGAGTTATAGGTGCGTACCATTTTCAGGTCGACGCCGGCGGCCGCCACAAAGTCATCGCGCCGCTGTAATACAAGGTTACCGTTAGCGATATTCAGGTAGCCAGCCTCGCCTGCCGCCCCTTGCGGCCAGCGCCCCGCCACGCCGCCCTGCCCCATCAAACCCAGCGAAGAATTCGACAAACCCGCACCGCTACCGCTAACTACTGCAACCATCCACCACTCCCAATTGATATTTTTCGTTGTCCACGGCCTGCACCGCGCCAACCTCATATCAATATATCCATCGATTTCCGCAACAATTTAGGGATGTATGAACTTTTTTTTCGGTGTAAAGTGCTGCCGCCATGAATATCATCTTTGTCCACCAGAACATGCCCGGCCAATTCCTGCACCTGATGCAGCACCTGGCAGCCACCGGCCATCATGTCATTTTCATAACACAACGCAAGGGCATGAAAGTGCCCGGGGTGCGCACGATGGTTTACCAGCCAGAGCGTGGGGCGTCCCGCCAGACCCACCACTACCTGCGCAGCGCAGAATCGGCGGTGCTTTATGGGCAAGGAGTGGCGCGCGTCGCCATGCGGCTTCGCCACAACCGCTTCAAGCCCGACCTGATTGTCGGCCATAGCGGCTGGGGCGAGATCCTGTTCCTCAAGGACGTATTTCCGCACGTGCCGTTGGTCGGCTACTTCGAGTACTTCTACCACATCAGCAAGGGCGACGTCGGCTTTGCACCCGACGAACCTGTCACGCCGGACACCGCACCTCGCCTGCGTGCCCGCAACACGGTGAACCTGCTGTCACTCGACGCGGCCGATGCCGGCATGACACCGACGCGCTGGCAGCAATCGCTCTACCCGGAGCCCTATCGCGAACGCTTGCACGTGCTGCACGAAGGCGTCAATACGGCACGCATACGCCCGAATCCCAACGCGAGCTACCAGATTCCGGGTGCCGGCATTACCGTCAAGGCCGGCGACGAAGTCCTGACGTATGTCGGCCGCAACCTGGAACCGCATCGCGGCTTCCCAAGCTTTATGCGCAGCCTGCCCGAGATCCTGCGCCGCCGGCCGCATGCGCGCGTGTTGATTGTCGGCGGCGATGGCGTCAGTTATGGCGCGGCGCCTGCTGGAGGCGGCTCCTGGAAAGACGTCATGTTGAAGGAGCTGGGCGATTCAGTCGATTGGAGCCGAGTGCACTTCCTTGGCAAGGTGCCGTATTCCCACTTCACCAGCATCCTGGCGCTGTCGCGCGCCCATGTCTACCTGACCTATCCCTTTGTACTGTCATGGTCGATGCTGGAGGCGATGTCCAGCGGCTGCGTAGTCATCGGCTCGCGCACGCCGCCGGTGGAAGAAGTTATTCGGGATGGCGACAACGGGTTCTTGGTCGACTTCTTTTCCCCTGAACAAATCGCAGAGCGCGCAATACAGGTCCTGGCCGATCCCGAAGCGTTCACAAAGATTCGCCTGCGCGCGCGCCAGACCATTATTGAACGGTATGACCTGCACTCCATCTGCCTGCCTGCCCAGCTGACGATGCTGGATCGGGTCCGGCAGGGAGACTACAGCGTGATAGCGGCTTGAGCTTGCCTTTCATTATTCGGCAACTTGCAGGATCAACGATCAAAGCGCACACCCGGCAAAGATTGATTCAAGGCATTCGATGACGTGATCAAGTTTAAAGAGCCCTTCAGGAAGATTGACCTTCAACTGTTGCAGCGTCCGTTCTCTATCAAAGTACTCGTCATCGAATACCGTCAACTGCAGTACCCGTTTCTCTAACTCGTACTCGAGCCGCTTCGGCTTGAAGCCATTCATCTGATCCAGAAATTCGCACTCGATATCGCGATCACCCATTTCCCTTGCAAGGGCGATATACCCCCCTCTGTCAAACCAAATGCACAAAGACGAGAGGTCATCATCATCGTCCGTAATTGCTTCGACTTTTGTCGCAATGGCTTCCATAACTCCGCATCCCATAGAACTGCTCCACTGGCTGATTTTACCGTTCGTCCGCTCCAATCGGCATTCGATCGCATCCAAATTAAATTGCATTCCATCGGCCAGTACTATTGCTTCATGCGCCTGACCTCCCTGCTGATTGCTGCTCTAATCGCTGCCAGTTGCGGCCCTTGTGGCCCGGTCCTGGCACAGGACGCCGTTGTCCACGTCACGGCGCTGCGCAATCCCGCGAGTTGGCCCTATGATCCATTCCGCGCCGGCCTGGATGCTTTTGAGGAGCATAGGCATTTGGCGCCAAAGAGCGAGCTGCATTTTCATCTGGTGCCAAACGATCCAGGTCTAGCTCTCGACAACGTTCAAATCGTCATCGAACATGGCGATCAGCGCCTGGTGCTGGACGCGGAAAAGACGAGTTTCGTTTTACCACGTCTTACCCGGTATGACCCGGACGACGCTGTTCTTTCGGTGAACAAGCACCAGGATCTGTTCGACCAGCACTGGCCGACGGCCGCAGTACGTACCCCTGGCTTGTCATCCCACGTCTTGCGAATCGGAGACTTGAGGTTGGCGTGCCAGGTTAACATGGCCATCCTCAAGAAGAACTTGGGCTTCTGGGAAAGCGCGGCCCTATCGGTCATGGCGGGCCAGCGCGACTGGTGCGTTGTCGGACGCCATGGCGGACAATCCGTGCGGGCTCCCTTCGCCTTCCAGGCCGTGACATTCCACGACGGCGACCGCACAGAGCGCCGTACTTGGCCAACCCCTCAACTGTCGCTGTCCCTGCCGTCGGACCAGCACGGCTGGTCCGACGGCACGCTGATTGAATTCGACGCCGTGCCAGCGAACTAGCGCTATAGCCTTTGCAGGCGGGTCGATGCTGACAAGCGCCACGCGTGCGTCCGGCGGCGCGGACAAGCTAATCGGAAAGGCCAAGCTGGCGCAGGCGTTCGGCTGCCTGCAGCCGGCTGTTCACGCCCAATTTCACGTAGATTTTTTTCACGTGCGAATTCAGCGTATTCAATGAGATAAACAGGCTCTCGGCGATTTCATGGTTCGTCGCACCTCGCGCAATATGACTGACGACGAGCTTTTCTTTTTTGCTGAACAACTGGGGCAGGCGCTCGAAAGTCTGCGTCGAGTCCTGGGCGGCATCTGCGCCCATATGACCAAGCAAGGTATGAACATAGGATTTGTAATCAGCGCCGCGCGCCAGCTTTTTAAGCATTCCGGTCAGTGCGTCACCTTCATTGATGAATACACGCAGCAGATGCGTGCTTTCGGCCAGGCTGACCCCCTCTTGCAGCACCGTCATCGCTTCGTCGCTGCGGCCGTCTTTCTGCAGGCAGATCGCCTTGAGCACCAGGATCTCGGTCATCACCGCCAGACGCTGGTCTTGCAGAGCCGGATACCACAAGCGGTCCAACAGGTCGAGCGCCTGGTTGCGCCGTTCGGCGAGGATGAAAAAGCGCGCCAGCACGAGGTATTCTGCCTCGCGGCCAGGGGCCAGCGCTTCCTCGAGCGGCAAGCGCGCGGCTTCGCTCCAGAGCTGGACCGCATCCATCTGGCCGAGACTCAGCCAATAGTCCGCAATCACGGCTGACAGCGGCGCGACCTCCACTACCAGGCGGCCTGCGTAGCGTAGCAACAGGACCTCGAACCGGGGGTCGCAAGCTTCCACGGCCGCCCCCAGTTCCTTGCGCGTCTTCGCCAGCAGCACCCGGCCCCAGGCATTGGCGTACTGCATCCCGGCCGCAGTCATCTCGACGCCGCGCGCCAGATGCTGTTCCGCCAACACGAGCTCGTTCATTTCGTAGGCGACCTCGCCAAGGCCGATATGCAGCATGCCGCACGCCGGCAGGTCCTGCCAACCGCACACCATCAGGGCTTGGATGGTCTTGTCGTAGATCTGCTTCGCTGCCAACGGTCGGCCTCGCAGCAAATGACTGCGCGCCAGCGCGAGGGCGGCGGTGATTGGCACCTGGACGTTGTGGGTCGCTTCCCGGACCAGGATGTTGTTCTCAAGTAGCCGTTGCGCCTCATCCAGGCGCCCGCTGACAAAGTAAAACACGCCGCGTGCCACGGCTGCGGCGCGATACAGGGTCCGGGCTGGCGCCAGCGACGCCTGCGCTTCGTCCAGATGGGCAAGGCCCTCGTCGATATTGCCCTCGTACGCCGACTGGCAGCCGCGCAATAGCGCAAGCTGGCCCAGCATCGCGCGCTCCTTGCCGCCGAAAGGCGCGTCGTGAAGTCCGGCCAGGCACTTGTCCACGAGGCAAAGGTGGCGTTCCAGCTCGGCCAAGTCATCCCGGTACAGATAGCCCCAGGCGCAAACCATCGACAGCAAGGGGCGCTGCGCGAGCACAGTCTCCGGCAGCTGTCTCGACCAGGCCAGCGCACTGCCCATCCGGCCGTGGGAAAAGAGTTCGCTGTGGTGCTTCTCCATCAAATCGGCAGCCCATTCGTGATCGCGCGCTGCCAGCGCATGGTGGACCGCTTCCGTAATGAGACCGTTCTCGCTGAACCATTGACTGGCACGCCGGTGCAACAGCCGGATCGAGTCCGGCGCGGCCAGGCGCAGCCGGCTTTGCAGCAAGGCGCCAAACAGATGGTGATACCGATACCAAATGCGTTGCTCATCGAGCCCGAAGATGAACATATTGGCCCGCTCTATCTCGCTGATCAGGGCGCGGCTATCGTCGCGCCCGGTCACCGCATCGCACAGCGCCGCATTGAAGCGTTCCAGCACAGAGGTTTGCTGCAGGAAGTTCTGGATATCAGCGGCATGGCCCTGCAACACTTCGTCCAGCAGGAAATCGGTCACGTGCCGGTTGTCGCCGGCGAAGTTCCGGACGAAACCGGCCTTGTCGGGATGATGGCTCAGGGACACTGCCGCCAGCTGCAGGCCGACGATCCAGCCTTCAGTGCGCTCAGCCAGTATGCTGACCTGCTCATGCGGTAAAGAGAGCTGCATGACATCGTTGCAGAACGCTTCCGTTTCCTCCAGGCTGAAGCGCAAGTCTTCGCTGCGGTATTCCGCAATCTGCCCCTGGCCGCGCAGCCGCGCCAGCGAGAATGGCGGCTCGCTGCGGCTCGCGAAGATCAGCTGCAATCGCGCCGGTTGATGGTCGACCAGGAACGCAATGGCTTTGTGCACGGCCGGCTCAGTCACCAACTGCAAGTCATCCAGGATGAAGCACAGCCGTTCCGGCAGCGCACACAGCTGATTGATCAGTGGCCGCATCAGGACATCGATCGGGGGCGGTGGAACCAAGGCACACATATCGGCCAGGACTTTGCCGAACTCGGCACATTGGCCTTGAATCGCGCGGATGAAATGCACCAGGAAGCGCAGTGGGTCGTTGTCGCCGGCATCCAGCGACAGCCATGCGACAGGCGTGGAACTGGCGGCGGCCCAACTCGCGGCCAGTGTCGTCTTACCGTAGCCGGCGGGTGCGCAGACCAGCACCACGCGCGGCGCTTGTTCCGGCTGCTGCAAGCGCGGCCGCGCCAGCAAGTGCGCAGTGGCGGCGGGGATCACGAATTTGGTCGACAGAATCTGGTCGGCCAGCAAGACTTGGCAGGGATGGTGGGACAAATCGCTCATCTGATTACTGATCCATTCTAGGCGGCCGGGACAGCAACGATGAATGTCCCCGCCTGCTCTTGCATTGGAAACAACAATAAATACAGCTTAACGAATTCAAACCGGTTTGAAAATCACCTCAAATGGTGAGCGCTTGGTGATTTAGAGGTTTTACCGGGGGTCCCGACGCACGACCGCGCGGTGACGGTTGACCAGAATACCGGAAAGCGGTACGGGAGGTTGTCCCGATACAATTTATTGCAAATGACTAGGCAGAGGTCGGGTCCGGATGAGACGGGGCCGCTGTGCCGGTGACGGACGAGGTCACCGGCGGCAGGGTCAGGGAAAGCGATGGCTGGCGGCGCTAGATCACCCGTGCGCCTTGAAGCCTTCTGGCAAGATCAGAATTTCCCCAGCATTGAGGATGTTTGGATTCCGGCCATGCCCGCTGTCCTTGGCGCTAGCCTCCAGGCGTTCGTTCAGCCAGGGATTCAGATCATAGATCTTGGCGACGATGCCTGGATCGTTACCCGCGACATCCCAGACGTTGTCATCGGGTTTGACGGTATACACATTTTGGGTCGATACCGGCGGCGCGGCCGGCAAATCCGGTGGCACGGTCGACGGCGGCGGCGCCTGCGGCGGCAGCGGCAGATCGCGCGCTGCCAGCCAGTTCTTCCACCCGGCGGCACTGCTGATATGGATCGTCGTGGTGTGCGGACCCGCCAGCGAATAGAACGTCAGCTTGCGTTCCTCAGGGAAGTAGGACGTAATGTTGCCATTGCGATCCAGGCGCCAGTCGAGTTTGCCCTTTTCGTGGAACATGCCTGTGGCCGAATCTTCATAGCGGTTTTTCTCGGCATTGAAATGGATCGTCGGATGCTTGGACAGGTCCACGTCGGCCGGCTCGGGCGGCAGGGCCAGGTAGCTGTCATAGAACGGGTTGGCATCGGCCACATTACCGTTGCCGTCAAGATGATCGGTGAGCGATTCGGTGGCCTCCAGCATCTTCCCGAGCACCTTGGTGTCGGTCTTGTTGATGTAGTCGATGAACTTTTCCGGGTCGCCGCCGGTGGTTGCGTAGGCTTTCAGGAAGCCGTCGACCTTGGCGTTGCTGCTCCACCAATCGTGCTCCGCCATCACGTCGGCATGCGCCTTGTCGAGGCCGACGCCTTCCATGAAGGTCCGATCATAGTTCTGGAAGTTCTGTATGTTCTTGTTGTGGTCCCAGGCCCAATTGGCGACCGTCGTGCCCAGGTAGGCGATGTTGACAACCCAGCCGATCGGGTTACTGCCGAATACGGCGAAACGCCCCACAGTTTTCGTGGCGCCCTCTTTGACGATGTTTCTGAACAGCAGGCCCCTGACCGACGGGCTGAGCGTCTCTGCCCACTTCGCCGCATTGCCCTTTGATCCGGTGCCGAACAGATGCTCGAACACATCCAGCATTTTGCTCGTGCCAAGGAACTTCCTGGTCGCACTTGCTTCACCGAGCGCAGTTCGGGCGGTGGCACCGTCGACTCCCGATTCGCCGAGCGCATACTTGCCTGCCAGCCGCGTATTGAAGCTGAACTCATGCGGTTTCAATTCGGCGACCTTCTTTCCTTCCGACGCAGCGAAGGCAAACCGTTCGATCTTCCAGCGGGTTTCGGCGGCAGCCTTGAGCGCCGGATCGGCCATGACCTTGGCGCCGAGGGAACGCAAGGTCATCTCGCGCACCTGCAGGCGCAACAGCATGGCGTCGCTGGCGAGATTGACGGATTGCGTGCCCAGCTTAAACTGTTGCGTATCGGTGGCCGCCGTGCCATCCGGGTTTTTGAAGGGCAGTGTTCCGTTGAGATTCATGAATACGCCGCTGCCATCCCATGCCGTGGCTATCGTCATCAGGCCAACCAGTTGCTTGACCAGCGGCTGTGTCGCCTCGGTCGCGAGTCGTGTCCAGCGGTCGCGCACCGAGCCTTCCTTGACATAAAGACCCCAGCTGCTCTCGCCGGATTCGGCGGCATCGAAGAATTTCGTCCCGAAATTCTTGATTTTGGTGTCGAGCTTATCGCCACCTTTCCCCAGCAGGCCGTCGCCAAGCGAATGCGGCTGGATGCGCGCCGCGCCCATGCCGGCCTGCATCAGGTGGAAACCGGCGAAACCGCCCACCAGGCCGAGCAACAAGGCTTTGCGCAAGGGCCCGCCGACGTCACCGACCTGCACGTTGTCGAAGAGATACCCGGTCAAGGCTGCCTGGAAGGCGCCGCCGACACCCCAGATCACAGTGCCGCCAAAGTAAGGCAGGTGGGCCGCGCGCGAGGCGTTGATCGCGGCGCCTGGCAAATTCACGCCGCCGTTCACCTTTCCGATGACATAAGTCTCGGCCAGGAATTCCGCCAGGTCGCCGGTCAGCTGCGCGCCAATACCGAATTTCTGCGCCTCGCCGCCGCCGTTTTTCAGATCGTCCGAGAGCATCTTGCGGGCAATCTGGGTACTCGCGCGCATCGAAGCGCTATCGCTCAGCAGGATGGTCGAGGTCACTTTCTCATCGGCCATCAGGGACTTGCGAGTGCCATCGGCCTTCTTGTAGCCGTCCATCCCGCCCAGGTCCTTGTTGTAGAAATCAACGGCCTCGCTGGTGCGCAGCAGCCTGTATCCCATATCGTCGATGTCCTTGCGGCCGTCGATGATGTCTTTTTTGAGTCCCGGGAATTTTTCAATCATCGCCCGTTGACCCTTGACGAAATCGTCCTCCGTCAGAAGTTGCGAGTATTTGCCCTGGACCAGCAAGGGCGCCATGCCTTTGGTCGCCTTGTCGAGCATGCCCTCGTTATTTTTCTTCAAGCCGTTAAGGCCGTCATTGATCGCGCGCAGCGTCGCATCGCGCCACACCCCCTGCTGCTTTTCAAAGCGGCCCGCATCGTGGAACTTCCCGGCCGCGCCCATATCAACTTCATCCATTTTCAGGGTCGATACCTGGCGCACGGTTTCCAGGGCAAGTGTCGCGTGGCCGTCGGCCACCGCATCCTTGAAGCCCAGCTGGGTAATATCCGACGCGGGTTTGGTGGCGATGAGGTGCGCGATGCCCTCCACCGCAGCCTTGATTTCAGGGTTGCTGTATTCTTTCTTCTCCCAGTCGCCGCCGGCAGCTGCGACGTCCACCGCCGCCGACAGCGCCTTGGCTACTTTGATACCCGACCCGATATCTGTGATGGTCCGCTGGCCGTCCTTGCCCTTTGCCTGCCGGGTGGCGATATCGTCGACGATCTTTTCCAGCGTCGGTTTCGACTGGTTGATGATCCGGGCGGCGATCTCGGGCGATATGGCCGCATGTTTGGACGGATCAGTCACGTCGCGCAAGGCCTCGGCTCCCGCGACGGTGCCTTTCTGAGCATATGCATCTTCGACGTCCTTGACGCCGTCCTTGACGTAGCTGTCGATGATTTTTTGCACGCCGGGGTCGGCCATCACCAGCCCCTTGATCGTCGGGTCCACACCTTTCGGCAGGGCCTTGCCCAGCAAATCGACTTGCGCCTCGTTGCCCAGCACGGCACTGTCTTCCACCCGTTGCAGGATTGTGGCCGCCCCGATCACGGTCTTGAACTCGGGATCATTGGCGTAGCGTCCGTTCATCTGCGTGGCCGCGTAAGCCAGCGGGTCCAGTTCACGGATCTTTACACCGGCAGGCAAGTCGGCATAGGTCGCGCTCAATTCCTTGCGGGTCGCAGCCAGCAGTTCTTTCTGCTTTGCGGCATAGTCTTCGCGCGCGCTGATGATCTGCTGGCTCGTCACAGACTTGTCGCCCCCCTGCTGCTGTGCGGTCAGGTCATCGAGCCTGGTGCCGGCCTGGTTGACTTCGTTGAGCTTGGTATTGGTCGCCCGTTCGGTGGGAGTTTCAGTCAGGACCGTGTCCAGGCTTTTGTTGGCGGCCGCCTGGGCGGCCGGATCGTCATGGTAGCGGTTCGCGATATCATGCGCGGCGTTCTGCACCGCCTCCTTGTTGTTCGGGTCGCCCTGGTAGGTCAGGCGCAATTCCGCGGCGATCGCCTGTTCGGCCTTGGCCTGGTCGCCATTGGCGACGGTGCGCCGGGCTACGTACATTTCCCAGTCGGCCTGGTTGTCTTCCGGCGCTGTGTCGCCGAAATCGGCTTGCAGCTTGTCCGCCGCCTGCTTGGTCTCTTTCGCAGTGGCGACCGTTTTATCGGTGTACTCCTCTGCAGCCTTCACGGCCGGCGCCGGCACCTTGACGAAATCGATCTGCGGCTTGGTCACCAGCAGCGGCGATGCGCGCGGCCCCTTGGTCACGTAGTCGGCATTGACCACGTTGGGCGTCGCGGGCGGCGGCGGGTCCACGTGCTTGGGCGGCGGCGGGTCAAGGTCCAGCAACTGTACTGCGCGGTGGATGATGCCACCGAAGTCGATCCCTAACATATTGTTCTCCTTTGTTGGTTGGCTACCGTTCATGCGATGCAGGTCTGTGCCTAGATCTCCACTGAACTGACCGGCACTACCCTTACCGTTTGCCTGAGTTCCTGGTACGACACCACGGCGAGATCGGCCAGTTCCACCTCGGTCAACTTCCTGAGATAGGGCCTGATCTCAAGCGAGGTCAGCAGAACTGCTGTTTTCTCCACATGGGTTTCCACCGCCTGCTTGATATTGGCAACCAGCTGGTTGCCGATGTCCGGATCAAGCATCAGCACCGAGCCCGCCGAGGTTTGGCGCAGGGCTTGCCGCAACTGCTCTTCCACGCGGGGATGCAGCACGATCGCCGGCAGCGAACCGTCCTCCAGCGCGAAGCGGTGCGAAATGTAGTGCGTCAGCGCGATCCGCACATATTCGGTCAGCAGGACCGTGTCCTTCTCCCGCGGCGCCCATTCAATCAGGGCCTGGGCAATCACCCGCAGATTGCGGATGGGAATTTCATCACGCACCAGGCGCTTGAGCACTTCAGCCAGGCGCGGCAAGGGCACGTTGCGCTGCAGTTCCTTGTCCAGGTCGGGATACTGTTCGCCCAGGCGCTTCAGCAGGTACTGGGTTTCCTGGATGCCGATGAATTCGCCGGCGTGGCGCCGCATCACGCTCAGCAGGCTGCGGGCCAGGATCTGCTCATTCTCCAGATACTTCAGGTTTGCCGCTTCCAGCGCGTCGATCTCCTCCACCGGAACCCACAGCGCGGTGTGTCCGAGGACCAGCGTACCGCCCTCCCTGTAGGGGATGCGCGCCAGGTCCAGCATTTGCCGGGAGGCCAGTGCCAGCACCTCTTGCTCCGCCAACTGCCCGGCCAGCACGGGAATTTCATCCACATAGATCCGGTATTCGCCGTCCGCAAGGCGCGCATTCTCGCGCATGACCACGCCTGGAAACGGGATGCCCAGTTCGACACTGAAGTAGCGCCGCGCCTCGGCCAGTTCGGTCTCGAAATGCACCGGTGACAGCACGCTGCCAACGCCGGGGAAAGCCTGCACCACCAGCGGAATCGTCAAGCGATGCTCCTCGGCGTCGAGCAGGGTGCGCGCCACGTCATGGCCTTCCTTCTGCATCGACGGGACCGGCGTCTGTGCCGCGTTGGCATAGCGGCGCCGCGCCGGCGCCAGGAAAAAGCCAAGCGAGGCAACCGCAATGCCGAGCAGGATGAACTGGAACTTGGGAAAACCCGGCACCAAAGTCAGCAGGAAAACCATCGCGCCGCCCACTAGCAGGGCCTTGGGCTGCCTGCTGATCTGCGCAGCGATTTCGCTGCCGAGGTTCGGACTGCCGACCCGGCCAGGATCGGAGACGCGCGTAATGACGATACCGGCAGCAATCGACACGAACAGGGACGGTATCTGCGACACCAGGGCATCACCAACGGTCAGCACCGCGTAGGTCTGTAGCGCCGTGCCGGCATCCATCCCTTTGCGGAAGACGCCGATCGCCAGCCCGGCGAGGATGTTGACCGCCGCGATGATCAAGCCCGCGATGGCGTCGCCCTTGACGAACTTCATACCGCCATCCATCGCCCCATACAATTGGCTCTCGCTCTCCAGCTTGGCGCGGCGCTGGCGCGCCTCGTCCTTGTCGATGATGCCGGCCCGCAGGTCGGCATCGATACTCATCTGTTTTCCCGGCATCGCATCCAGGCTGAAACGAGCCGCCACTTCAGCCACCCGCTCGGAACCCTTGGCCACCACGATGAACTGGACGATTGCCACGATCAGGAACACCACCGCGCCGACGATCACGTCGCCGCCCACCACCATCTGACCAAAAGTCGCGATGATGTCGCCCGCATTCGCGTTCAGCAGGATCTGCCGCGTCGAAGCGATGTTGAGCGCCAGGCGGAACAAGGTGGTGAACAACAGCAGCGATGGAAATGTCGAGAGGCCGAGCGGCGAGGAAATATACAGCGCGACCATCAGCAGCACGACGGAGATCGTCAGGTTGAGCGCGATCAGGCTGTCGAGAATGAAGGGCGGCAGCGGCAAGACCATTAGCATGATGACGGCCACCACCAGGGCCACCAGCAGCAGATCCGCATGGCGCGCAAGCAGCGACCACGATCCGGGGGCTCCCAATCCATGCATCGGGTTATTTTTCACTCTGATCCCTCGCCAAGTCGTCCATGAAAATCCCGTACCCAACGCAGTACCTCGGCAACGGGCTCCAGAAATTCGTCCGGTATATAAGCATTCAACTGCACCGCCTCATTCAGGCCGCGCGCCAGCTTGACGTTGCGCATGATGGGGATACCCTCTTCCTGCGCGATGTCGCGGATCGCCTGCGCAATATGCCCTTCTCCTTTTGCGACCACCAGCGGCAGGTCGGTCACGCCGGCTTCGTAGTACAGCGCAACGGCGATATGGGTCGGGTTGACGACGACCACATTCGCCTTGCGCACGTTCTCCAGCATGTTCCCCATGCCCACTTCCTGGTGCAGGCGCCGGCGCATGCCGCGCATTTCCGGACTGCCTTCCATTTCCCGCGATTCGCGCCGCACTTCATCCTTCGTCATCTTGTGGCGCTTCAGGTAGTCCATGCGCTGGAACCAGGTGTCGAACACGCTCATGGCTACGAACGCCACCGTGACCATCCAGGCCATCTGGCTGATGATCTTGCCGGCCAGCGGCAGCAGGCCGCCAACCGGGAGCCACTGCGCGCGCACCAGCGCAGGAAGGGCTGCGCGCGCCACCCACCACAGCACGGCGGCAAGCGCGATCGAGATGACGATCAGCTTGACCAGCTCGACCAGGTTGCGCAGTGAAAACAGGCGCTTGGCCCCTTCGATCGGATTGAGGCGCGACAGGCGTGGCATCACCGGGTCCAGAGAAAACACGGCGCCGACCTGGATCGAACCCAGCAGCGCCGCCGGCGCGGCCATCAGCAGCACGACGGCGACGCAGATCCAGGCCCCTTCCGTCAGCAGGTCGAGTGTCCATGCCAGCAATACCGCCGGATCGTCCAGGGTGCTGAAGCGGGCGCCGGCTGTGCGCGTGAGCATGGCGCCCAGGCGCTCGACCAGGTTCATGCCGCCAAGCGTGAACAGAACCAGGGCCAGGACGAGCGCGGCCGTAGCGGTCACGTCCTTGCTGTGCCAGACATCGCCCTTCTTTCTCGCGTCGCGCAGCTTCTTGTTGGTCGGCTGCTCGGTCTTGCTTTGGCTGGACGATTCGCTACTCATGCCAGACCCCGCGCAGTGCGTTCAGCATTCCGGGAAAATCGGCGATGGGCAGTGCGCGCAAGCTCTCCGACATGCCGGCCCCGTACAGCAACATGAGCAGTGACAGGATCAACGCCTTCAGCGGCATTGCCAGGAAAAAGGCGTTCAGCTGCGGCGCAAACCGCGACAACAGGCCCAGCCCGATCTCCAGCATTAGCATCAACAGCAGGAACGGCGCCGCAACCTTCAGCGCCAGGCCCAGCATCTCGCCCATCGCGCGCAGCCCGACTTCCACCAGGCTCGCGTTGCCCATCGACAGCGCCATGCTCGGGATCGGCCACACCTGGTAGCTCTCATACAGCGTGCCGATCATCGACAGCAGGCCGCCGGTCACGAGGAACAGCATGGTGAACATCTGCATCATCAGGCCGCCCACCATCGAATCGTCCTGTCCCGTGGTCGGGTCGACCACGGTCGCCATGCTCATGCCGGCCTGGAATTCAATGATCGTGCCGGCGGTGTAAAGGGCCCAGAATCCTATACCCGACAGAAAACCCAGCACCAGCCCGATGCCCGCTTCCTTCAGGAGTACGAACACGACCTGGGGAGTGGAAATCGACAGCATGGCCGGATCATGCAATGCGGCCGGCAGCATCAGGCTGCTCAAGGCCACGGCAAGCGCCATGCGCACCATGACGGGGACAGTCTGCCCCATGAAGATCGGCCAGACTGAAAAAGCCACCAGCATGCGCGTCATCAGCAGGCTGGTCACGATCAGGATGGCTTCTCCCTGGTGCATCATGGTGCCCATTGCTAGCGTACTCCCGCAATGGCGCCAAACATCTGGTCGCCAAACATATACAGCTCGCTGCCCAGCCACGATGAAGTCAGGGCGATCGTGACAATGATTGCGATCAGCTTGACGCCGAACGATATCGTCTGGTCTTGCACTTGTGTGACCGCCTGCAGGAACGCCAGCGCCAGGCCGGTAATGCTGGCCACCGCGATCACCGGCAGCGACAGGATCAGGATCAGGAGCAGCGCCTGGTTGACATAGGTGATGAGGACGGAAAATTCCATGGCGCCGGCCTATTGATAAGTAAGGATCAAGCCGTGCACCAGCTTTGACCAGCCGTCCAGCACGACGAACAGCAGGAGCTTGAGCGGCACCGACACCACCGTGGGCGAGAACATCATCATGCCCATCGAGACCAGTATGTTGGCCACCACCAGGTCGATAATGACGAAGGCAAGGTAGATCAGGAATCCGATCTTGAACGCGGCCGTCAGCTCGGTCACCGTGAATGCCGGCACCAGCACCAGCAAGTCATCGCCCGTAAGCGCCTCGGCCCGCTCCACCGGCCATATCTTGCCGGCCGAGCGGACGAAAAATTCGCGCTCGCGCGGATTGGTGTGCTTCGACAGGAACGCCCGCAGCGGTTCGCGCGCCAGGCCCAGGATGTCGAAGAAGCTGCCCGCGTTCATCTGCTGGCCCGGCTTCACCTGCGCCTGCACGGTGTCGCTGATCTTGCTGGTGACCGGCGCCATGATGTAGAGCGACAGGATGATCGCCAGCCCGTTCAGGACAAGGTTGGGCGGCACCTGCTGCAAGCCCAGCGCATTCCTCACCAGGCTGGTCACCACCACGATCTTGGAATAGGACGTCACCATCACGGCAAGGAAGGGCGCCAGCCCCAGCAAGCCCAGTGTGGTGATGACGATGATCGGATCCGGCATTCCCTGTGGTAGCACGTTTCCCCCTGCAACAGCTAAGCGGATTGTTCGTTGCCGCCGCCGGCAACGCGCACGATGCGCACGCCCAGCTTGCGGCCGATGGTGATCAACTTGCCTTCGGCGATCACCGAGCCGAACACGCTCAGCGTCACTGTCGCCAGGCCGGCATCCTGCTCCAGCTCGAACGTCTGGTCGGCGTGCAGGCGTTCGATCTCCGCCAGCGGCAATACCATCTGGCCCATTTCAAACACGACCGGGACTTCGATATCGGTATGGTCCTTGTGCATGGTGCTTTGCTCTCCTCGGTTGACAACCAGGCCTTGCTCGGGCGCCAGGATTCCGGAATATGGCGCCTGTAGCGCCACAGTACGATGCTTGAGACGAGCCGACCACGCACGCTGGCTGCTGTTGCCGGGAATGAGGACCAGCGTCACGCCATGACGCGAAATCGCCCCGCCTTCATCGATCCACGCCACGTCGCCGACGCCCAGGCCGCGCACCGTGGACATGGCCAGCACCGTGCGGCCCACGCGCAGCCGGACCGCGACCGGCAAGTCGCCCCTGGCCAACCTCGGCGGCGGGGCGCCTTGCGGCATGGCCTGGTGCAGCCATTCCAGCGTCTGCAGCGCACTCGCCGCCAGCGTGCCGCGCGATTGCGTACCGTCCTCGCGCGTCGCGACAAAGCCGATCGCGCAGGGCCAGGCCTCGCTGTCCGGCATTGACCAATGCACCGCGCGGATGTCCGCGTCATGCATGAAGGCCGGCGGCAGCGCCGCGAAGAAATCCGCGGCGATCCGTTCGATGGCCAGATTGCGCATTGGCTCTGGCAGACGGGAAAATGGCTCGCCGACCAAGCGCGGGTCGATTCCGGCCAGCCCGTCCAGCTTGACCAGCACGGCCTGGCCCGCCAACGTGCATTCGACGGCGACAGCAAACGAGGAATGCGGCGGCACATAGCCCCACTGGATGCGCAGGCGCCGGCCGGCCACCGGCCATTCGGTATGCTGCCGCACGGCGAGCCAGGCATTCATCAGGCGGCTGACGTCAGGCTCGAGCTGGTCGAGCACCAGGCAGGTGGAATCAGGCATCATGCCTCGTCTCCGGCCGTGTCATTACGCTGGACCAGATCGAGCCGAACCACCAGGCCCGTCGATTTGTTCAGCGCGTCCAGCAAGCGCGCGCTACCGCCGCGCATCTGGCGCAGCATTGCTTCGTCCGCCGCGTGCAGCCGCACGTTGAGGAAGACTCCCTCGCGCGACATCTCCACCGATGAGCCAGGCAGTGATGCGCCGAGGTCGACCATGATGTGCCCCGTCCCCGCCTTGGGGCGGTCGGCAACGTACAAGTTGGCGCTGAAATGCTGCAGCAGCGCCGCCACTTCCTCGTTCTGGACAACCTCGGCATGAGCCGCAGCGGCCGACGCGACCTCCTGCTGAAGCGCGGCGGGAGCGTGCTGGCCTGGCCGCTGCACGCCGGCCGCCATCAACTCGGCGGGTATCGCGAAAGGCAGGGAAGACTCGCCGCCCTCCCCTCCAGCCGCCGCCCGCGGGTGTGCGGGCGCAAGCCGGGAAATGACCTCCACCCCTTCGGATGCCGGGTCGGACCAGTCCGCGCGGAGCGCATGCGCGGACGCGTCGCTTGCCTGCGTATGCGGCTTGGCCGGCGGGGCCGACGCCGCGTCCGGCCCCCGCTTGAGCATCAGATCGCGAAAGGCTGCGACAGCCGCATCGGACGTGGGCTGGTATTGCGACACACCGGCTTGCGCAAATTCCGGGAAGTTCCGCTCGCCGCCATCGATCGTGGAAAATTCATTCATGCCTTGCCTCCGGCGCGGCCGCCTTCCTGGCCAGGTACCAGCTCGCGGCTACGGCGTCTTCCGACCGCTGCACGTTACGCGCTTCCTGCTCCTGGCGCTGCTTTTGCTTCATCTGGCCGACCACATCCATGATTTGCGTCAGGGCCTCGTACTGCTTCCTGGTCCTGGCCCGGGCCGCATCGACTTCCTGCTGCGCTTCCAGCAGGCATTCAACGATGCTGGCCCGCTCTTCTTCCAGATCGTTCTCGAGCGCGGCGATTTTCAGGTGCTGATCGGCATAGTCCTTGCCTCGCTGCAGTGCCCCGCCCTGCTGTATCCACGCCTGCCACTGCTGGTCCCAGGCAGCCCTCTGGGCGGCCAGGGCTTGCAGCGCTGCCTCCACGCGTTCGACCTCCTGCCGGATACGGTTGCGCACCGTCGCCCTGCGCGCGAGTTCGGCGTGTGCGCTCTGGAGTTGCGCGTCCCGAACCTCGACCAGTTTTTCGTGCTGTTCCATGGTTTCCATGTCCTCTAGCTCGCCGCTATATTGCGCATGGCTGCCAGCGTTTCCCGCAGGCCGGACGATTCTCCCGGCGCCTGCCGAAGCAGCGCCGAACACGCTTCACGGCTACGAATCGCCCGATCCGCGACGGCATCCGACCCCGCCTCGTATTCGCCGATCTGCAACAACATCTCGATCGACTGGTACTTGGCGCTGAGCTCGCGCAGTGTTCCCGCCAAAGCCTGGTGCTCAGCCGATGCCACGATGTTCATCACCCGGCTGCGGCTCTGCGCCGTATCAATCGCCGGATAATGGTTGGCGGCGGCCAGCTTGGCAGACAGGATGATGTGGCCATCGAGTGTCGACCGCACTTCTTCGCCGATCGGATCGCCCGCCTCGTCATCGTCGACCAGCACCGTGTAGAAGGCGGAAATCGCGCCCTTCTCGTTTTGTCCGGCCCGTTCAAACAGCTTCGGCAGCACCGTAAACACCGAGGGTGGAAAACCGCGCCGTGTTGGCGGCTCGCCGGCCGCCAGGCCAATCTCGCGCAATGCGCGCGCATAGCGCGTGACCGAATCGACCAGCAGCAAAACCGAACGGCCCTGGTCCCGGAAATACTCGGCAATCGCCGTCGCCACGCAGGGCGCCTTGGCCCGCTCCCCGGCCGCCCGGTCCGAGGTCGCCACCACGAAGACGGTGCGGTCCCGGCGGGCAGCTGGCACTGCGGTACGGAAGAACTCCCCCACCTCGCGCCCGCGTTCGCCCACCAGCGCTACAACGGTGACATCGGCTGCAGCGCCGTGCGAGATCATCGACAGCAGGCTGCTCTTGCCGGTGCCGGCCGGCGCAAAGATCCCCATGCGCTGCCCTTCGCCGCAGGTAAGGAATGCATCGATCGCACGCACGCCCGTGTGCAGGGCGCTCAGGATCGGCTTGCGCCGCAGCGGATCGGGCGCCGGCGCGTAAACCGGGTATTCCTGCACCGCGTCAATCGGCCCCAGGCCGTCGATCGGCTCGCCGAATCCATCCAGCACCCGGCCCAGCACACCCGGCCCCACCTTCACCCCCTGAGTGCGGCCCAGGTGCACCACCTCTGTCTGGGTCGACAAACCGGCCAGCTCGCCGAAAGGCATCAGCAGCACCAGGTCGCGGACGATGCCGACCACCTCGGCCTGCATCCGCCAAGGCGTACCCGGATTGCGCAGCTCGCAGATATCGCCGACCCGGGCACTGACGCCGCTGGCCTTGATCAATGTTCCCACCGCCTCCAGCACTCGGCCGCGCGTCTCGATCGCGGAAAAGCCACTGAGCGCATCTGCCAGTGCATCGGAAAGATAGTCCGTGTTTACCATGTCGCTCCGCCCCTCATTGACCGGCCGGGCCGGAGCGCCGCTTGCCGACGAATGCCCGGGTCAGGCCCGCGCGTATCGCCGCGATCTGCGTATCGAGGCTGGCGTCAACGATGCCGAATTCGCTCTCCAGCACGCACATGCCCGGCACGCCGGCGGGATCCTGCACCACGTCGACAAATTCAATCTCGGGGAACTCGGCCAGCACGGACGACAGCAGCGCATTGACGGTGTCGAACTGTTGCGACGCCACGATCAGGCGAAAGGAATTCTTCCGGCTTGAATTGGCTATCGTGCGGCGCACCAGACGTTCCATCACGGTGCGGTCGCCAATCTCGTGCAGGATGGCCTGCAACGCGTCCATCACCGTTTTGACCAGCCGCGCCTCCAGGCAGATGAACGACGAATCCATTCTTGCGGTGGCTTCGACCATCGATGCCGCATACTCCGCGCGCCCCTGTTCGATGCCAAGCTCGCGTCCCTGCCGAATCGCGGCCTCGCGTTGCGTTTCCGCCAGCGCAACGATCTCGGCGGCCCGCCGGCTGGCCTCGGCCAGCGTCTCCTGCGCGGTGGCCAGCTGCGCGAAATCGTTCGCCTTGATGACTTTTCCATCGGCGCTGGCAAGCTTGCCGCGATCCATCAGTATCATCATTGCGCAGTCCTCCCGGGCGCTGTAAACAGCCACGCATGCTCCGGCGCCGCCTTGTTCAGAACGGCGACAAAAAGCGCGGCCAACCTGGTGCGGTCATGCTCCTCCAAGACCGGCCGCTGGAGGCTAGTCCAGTCGCAAGGAAACCTGAACTGCATGCGAGCCAGCGTTGCCCTTGACGCATCACCCAGCAGGGCGCCGGCCAAGCCCACCGCGCGCCGGGTCCAGGCTTCGTTGTCCGGAAATGCGGCGCCGCGCGGATGGAAGACGTATCCAAGCCCCGGAAGCGGCGCAGTCCATCCCAGCGCGAACCGATGCGCCTCCCGACCCAGCGTGCGTTCGATCGCCATCATGTCGGCGCCGAGCACCGCATGCCTGATCTGGTCCCGCACCAGCAAGCCGGCCATCAATCTTGCGCAGCGTTCGAGCACCGCTGCATCCAGCAAGGCGATGCTTTTCATGGGCTCGGAAAAGTCGAAATCAAAGTCCTGGTCCAGCTGGCACGCCTGCAGCAACGCCAGGGACAGGCGGCGCAGCCAGAACGGAGAAGCATCGAGTCCATCGGCAAGCGGAAGATGCCGGCCCAGGCGGGCGATCCAGCTGGCATGCGCATAGGTTGCTGGAAACAGATTGAAACGAAGCCGAAGATCGAAAGCGCGGTCCCGCACCAGCGGCTGCCAGGTGAGGCCAGGCGTATCGCCAGCGGGGCTATCGGCCTTGGCAGCGTCTGTGAAGCCAGGTGGTGATGCCTCCAGCGTGACGGCGCTCATGCCCGTTCCCTCTGGCGCGCTGGACGTTCCCGACCGTCGCCGCGTGCCGGCGCCCCCCGTGCTGCCAATTTTTCCTTGAGCCAGCTGCGCAAGTGCGCCGCATTCAGCAGGAGTATCAGCAGGATCGCCACCACGATCCAGGGCAAGAGCATCATGGTCCAGAGTGTTGCCACGCTGGAGTTGGCGACGATCGCGCCGAAGAACCGTGCCGTCGGCACCTGGTCGGAAGTGGTGCCGGTGGCACGCGCCGGGAACAGGCTGACCGACACCTTGTCCACCGTCAGCCCTTCCACGCTGCGGATCACCAGTTCCTTCACCTCAGGGATCACGGCCTTCATATTGATATCGGACCGATATTTCAGGAACACGGAGGCAGAAGACGGCTTGACCGGCGACGCCAGCGGATCGTTGGACGGCAGCACGATGTGCACACGGGCGCTCAGCACGCCGTCGATCTGCGACAGGGTCTTGGCGATCGCCTGCTCAGTCCCATAGGTAAAGCGGATGCGTTCTTCCGTGGGGGACGAAATCAGATTGTTACGCGCGAAGATTTCACCCATGTCCGCGTAATGCTGCGGCGGTTGTCCGTTCGAATTCAGCAGGCTGATGGCTGGCGCCATCTTGGCGCTGTCGACCCAGATGCTGTAACCCTTTTCTCCAGCACGCTTCTCGGCGCTGATACCGCCTTTCAGCAAGGTCAGCAGAACATCGTTGGCCTGCTGCTCGGACAGGTTGCTGTACACGGCCTGCTCGCAGCCGGACAGGAACAGCAGGCCCGCCAAGAGCAATGCGTAAGCAAGGCGCCGATCATATCGGGTCGACATTTTGTTGTTTTCCATGGGCGGTTTCAAGGTCAATTACGCTGGAACAGGGACTCCGCACCTTTCTCCGTCATCCCCGCCGCCTTCGACACCACTTCAAAGGCTGCCGACGTCTTGACCATGTCATATTGGAGCTGCAATACGTCCTTCATCGAAAGATCGCCATCTTTCTTCAACAGGTTCTCCACCGCATCTTGCGCGGTGCTCCACATCGAAGACATGTTTTCGCTGTGGCTGCGGATCAGTTGCGAAGCATCCCCCGGCCCGTCGGCAGCCAGGATGGACGACTGCGGCTCTCTGAGCAGTTGCTGAAAGCGGCTGACGGAGGCCTGGTCCGGCGCTGGCGCTCCGTTGGCGCCGGCCTGCGTCGACGACTGCAAGGCCTGCAGCGATGAGAGGGAGGTAAGATCCATGTTTTCTCCTTGGTCACTAGGGCCGTATGTTGTGATGACGGAAAAATGCCAGGGACCCCGTATCGGTCCTGCGCGCCGCGCCCTCTTCTTTCAGCTTGCGCGCCTGGTCCAGCCAGCATTCGACAATATTCACGGCGCCCGGCTCCTGTCTGCTGGCAAGCACGGCTTCGAACAGTTCCAGTGCGCCATCCTGCCTGGCTTCCACGAGGAATGCGCCAAGCATCGCTTTCACCATTTCACTGGCGGGAAAAACCCCGGCAGCATGCTTCAATCCGTTGATGGCGTCCTGCAGCCGGCCGCTCCGCGCATGCACCACCGCCAGGGAGACCGCAGGCGCCGAACTATCGGGTTTTGCCAGGGCCATGCCCAGGAAAATCTGCTCGGCCTTCTCGTGAAACCCATACTCGCTTGCCAGGAACCCGATCTCGGCAATGCGCTGTAGAACACATGGAGAAAAGATATTCAATTTTTCCAAATCAGACATTCCAATCTCCATGTACTCATATCGCATCAGCGCGCCAGCGCTTACGAAATATTGTGAGCAGCGCCTTTGGTGCCTTCGCCGAACGCCTTGATCGTTTCGGAGACTGCGCTCTGCGCCGTGCTGGCGACCTGCATCGAGAGCGCGACCTTTTGCATGCCAGTTGCGAATCCGGCAGGATCCTTCTTCGCATCCGGCAGATTCGCCAGACCGTCGAACGCAGCTTGCAACAGACCGCCTGCACCTGAAATTGCACCATCAAATCCGTTTGACATTTTTATCTCCGTGAAAGGTTAAGAAACATCGCATCAGCTGCTCTCCCAGCATCACCCCGCTTCCTGCTACCTCCGCCTCCAGCTGGGCTGAGGCGGTGCAATCCTGCATGGTTCCCGTTTCGCTATCGGGCATTCAAATGCATGCTGTCCCAGATGTTCTGCAAGACCTCGACCGAAACAGCGGCACTCTCGACCAGTGCCCTGGTTGCCGCATATTCGCGCTGCTCAAGGGGGTGCCGCAAACGCTCGGCCCCGGTTGCGGCGGCCTGCTCCATCACGCGCCGGTATTCGGCGCACACGACGCCGCTTCTATCGGCCAGCAGGCGCGTGGCAAACTCGCTTGGTGGCAGCACATCGTCTTGGGGAAGAGTATTCATTGCAGTGCCGCCAGCGGGAAAATGTAGTGCCGGTCGCCTTTTTGAAACTCGACCTGGTCCAATTCAATCTTGACGATCCGGATACCGTTGAACTCATCGCCTTCCGCGAATTTCTCCCCATATGCGCCAATCAGCCACTTGTTCTTTTTCAAAATCAGAATCGATGAAAAGCGTTTCGACATCCGCAGCGGAGCAACCGTCGGCTCCATCGCCACCACGGCCGACGCGGCAGGCGGGGCAGCTTCCGCGACCTCCCGGTCGGGCGGCGCAATAGGCTCACCTTTTTTCACCTGCACGTTCAAGGCCTTCAAGCCCGGCACCTGCTGCGCCAGCGATGTCAGTTTGGACGCAGCCTCGGAGGTATCCACTTCGTTGGCACAGCTGACGATGCCGGCGCCGGCATCCTTGGCGAGGCAGCTGATGCCTTCCAGCCGGGCCAGGCGCGCTACCGCGGCCACGATCTCTTCGGTGGCGTGGATGTCGCTGCGCGCCTGGTATTCGGAATCGTGCAGCGACATGGCAAGCAGGTCGCGCTGGTAAATGGTATTGACGTAGCCCGACACCGACAGGTGGTGATCACTGTCGACTTCCAGCTGCAATTGACTGCCCACCGGCGCTACCGACTTGAGCCATTGCTGCGCCTCGCGCGTACGGGCCTCCGTCATTTCCGTCCGGTCCGGTGACATCATGGCGTAGGCCAGGCTCAGGCTGGCGGCGAATCCGATGACGACCAGGATCGCGCTGCTCAGTAAACGACCTGGACTGCGCATGCTTCCACCCGGCGCAAAACTCGCCCACGGCGAGCCCGCTTTGGCCAGGCCCTTTTCCCACTCTTCATCTGCCGGCCGCACCGCGAACGATGCGTTGCCGATTTCAATGGTCTGGTAATCAAAAACCCTGGCTGTCGCGCCCGCCTCCAGCGTGCTGGTACCGATACGCACGGAATCTTCCAGCGCGGTGCAGCGCACGATGCGGTCATCGATCGACAGCAGGCAATGCCTTGGAGCTACATTCTCATCCAGCAAGACGGCCGTGCAAGATGGGTCCGAACCAATCACGCAGGGAAAACCCGGGTCGAGGGAGAACTCCGCCCCTTCCTGCAAGCCCTGCACTATGCGGACTGTTTTGCTTTTGAGTGTTTCCGCCATGATGTGCACCACCTAATCGGAATGTGCTGCCACGAACAAAACGCAACGAGGGAACGACAGCCCAACCGACTGTTCAGATTTGTCAATGTTGGCAAGCGCGAAGCAAAATATACCGGGGACGATTGGGGCCGCACATCACCAAAGCATGTGATTCTTTGGTGATTTTTTGGTGATTTTTTGGTGATTTTTTGGACAACATAATTGACTAAGTTGTCATGAGACATCTCCAAAAGCATAGAGTTGATTTCATATTGGAATACAATGGATTCCAGAATCAGCTGAGCTCGGATATGCGCACAGCCCGCGTTTTGACCTTCTTGGCAATATTGCTGGCATTCGGTTATGCCAGGTGCGCCTGCATGCCTATAAAGTTGGGCTATGTGAACCTGCACCGCCCGCCCTACTTTCTGGGTGCCGGCAGTGTCGAAGCACCCAACCCTGGGGCAACGGTGCAGCTGGTTCGCGACATCGCTGCATCGGCCGGTTGCACGGTGGTTTCGGTCCGGTTGCCTCCGTTACGCCTGCGTCAAGCGTTGAGCAACGCTGTTATCGACGCCATGCTGATGGATGCCAGCGACAGCGATCTCATTCGCTACGCGCTGCCCCAATCCCACGAAGGCGAGCTCGACGCCAAGCGCGCAATCCCGATGTACACCGTCGTCTTTGTACGTGCCGGCGACGGGATTCCTTCGGACACTGATCCGAACTCATACTTTATTAACCACCGGCTGGGCATGAATAATGGCGCAACGCTCGCGGAGCAGTTGAGAAAACAGGGAGCGAAGGTCGATGATGGCGCACAGGACGGCGCGCGCAATCTGGAAAAGCTGGTACGCGGAAGAATTGACGGCTATGCAGCCACGATGGTCTCTCCTACGCAGATGGATGCCTTCGTCGGAGCTACATTTGGCAAACAGTTGGTGCGTTTAGGGACGCCGCTCCGCGTTCACCATTTCTGGCTCGCATTCAACAGGCGCTACTACGAGGATAATCTCTCGGAGGTGGAGGCAATGTGGGCTTGGATCGGAGTACATGGCCACAAACGGTTTGTGGACCTGGTCGAGCAGTACCAGCGGTTGCCACGATGATGGCGCCGATGGGCCGTTGAGGACTTTTCCGGACCGGGAAAGACTAAGGGCCTACGAATTCCGTAAGCCCTTGTTTTGATCGCAGAATTCTAGTGGAAAGTACAAGTTTCGAACTTGCGACCCCTGCAGTGTGAACCAATAATGCGAAGATTAACGCTCCCCCTTGAGGGTGTAGACTGGCTTCTCAGTTTCTCCCTTCTCCACCATGGTGAGAAGGCGTTGCAGTTCCGTGCGCTCGTCGCCCTCCTTGGCGGATGACACCAAGTTGCGCAGGATGGCGACATGCGCCGCCTGCAGCGCCTGCGCTGCGGGCACGGCTACGTCCGGTTTCACGCCGACATGCTCCCAGTTGGTTTTAGTGACGAAATTGATCACGCGCGCCGTCGGGATCGAGACCGCGATGTCGTGTCCCAAACTGAACCAGCTAACGGGATTGGAAGCGCCGATGGTGGTTTCGCCGACTAGGGTGCCACGCTTCAGCGCTTGGAAGTTGTAGGCGCAGTCCTCCGCTGCGGAACCTGTCCGAGCGGAGATCAGCACATATACGGGCTTGTCGTAACGCTGTACGATCGACGGCACGGTCCAGATCTGCCGCGTCGTGTCGGTCTGGCGATCATAGATATCGGTCAGGTGGTGCACGTCGCCCGCCGGTAGGAAATGACTCATCAGGTAAGCCACGCCGGCCGGTGAGCCGCCCCCGTTGCGGCGCAGGTCGAGGATCAGCGCATCCGTGCCCGCCAAGAGCGACATCGCCGCCGTGTGGGCCGGGCCGACGAATTCCACGCCGGCGAAGCGGCGCAGCTCGAGGTAGCCGACGTTGCCGGGGAGGCGTTCGATCTTCTCGATGTCATAGCCGCGCCGCGCGGCCGCGTTGCGCCATTCGTCAATCTGGGCGTGGCTCGGCGGCTCCTCGGGACCGCTGGATTCCGTGAAGCCCTCGTAACGCCCGGCGCTGAAATGCATGTCGCCGCTGAGTTCGCGCAAGTCCTGCTTTAGCGCCGCACTGAGCGTCGTTGCGCTGGTGGCGGCAGCATACCCGCCTTCGGCATTTTTCCTGATGATCGCACTGCCAACCTGTGCGGACCGCGTTGGATCAATGTAATTCGCATTGATTTTCGCCGCGAGCGTCTGCACGATAGCGGCGCGATCGGACGCGCTCAACGGGGTGTCCTTCGCCGCCAAGGCGGGCGACGAGCATAACGCGCCCAACAGGGCCATTGAACCAAGCTTCTTGCTACTTAACATGCATTCCTCCAGTTTGGACTACGAATCGGTGTTTGTTTTGAGCTGTTGCAACGCTTCCGTCAGCGCCGGCATATAGGAGCGGCTGGCTCGCAGCACCGTGCCGTCGCGCAGGCGCAGCATGGCGTCCCGGTTGGTTAGCGAACGCAGTTCGGCGATCGTGTCCAGCCGTACGATGGACGAGCGGTGCACGCGGTGGAACTGACGCGGATCGAGCTGCATGGCCAGATTCTGCAGGCGCTCCCGCACTAGCCAGCTCTTGCCCTTCGCATGCAAGGAGGCGTAGTCGCCGTCGGCCTCGATGCGCTCAACATCAGCCACCGGCACCAGCACCGTGCGCGATCCCACACGCACGCTGAAGCTGCGCATCGCCATGGCCACCGGTGCTGCGGCACGACTTTGGCAGCGATAGGGAAACGCCTGCTGCGCGCGCTCCAGGGCTTCGTCGAAGCGCTCGTCATCGACCGGCTTGAGCAAGTAATCGATGGCGGCCAGTTCAAACGCTTGCAGCGCGAAGCCTTCATAGGCGGTGAGCAGGATCGTCATCGGCCGCTGCGCCGGCGGCAGTGCGGCAAGCACGTCGAGTCCGCTCTTGCCCGGCATCTCGACGTCGACGAACGCCAAGTCGGGATTCAGTGTCACAATCCCTTGGTAAGCGCTGTCGCCGTCACCGAATTCACCCACCAGCTCGAACACCCCGCGCTGCGCCAGCCTGACCTTGACCGCCAGCCTGGCCAGCGGCTCGTCGTCGACGATCACCACTCTGATGTTCATGCCGGCACCTCGTTCGCGCGCAGCGGAATCGAAATGTGCACGTGGAAGCGACCGTCCGCACGCCAACCTGCATCGACTTCTTGCTCGGCGCCGTATAGGTGGCGCAGGCGTTCCCGAACGTTGGCCAGGCCGATGCCGCTCCCCTTGTGCGCCGCGGGCTGGCCGTCGTTCAGCACGCCGATCAGCAAGCGCGTGCCGATGCGCTCGACCAAAATATCGAGTTGGCCGGGCGTGGCGAGCGGTGCGATGCCGTGGCGGATCGCATTCTCAACCAGCGGCTGCAGCATGAGGTAAGGCACGACGCTGCCCAGCAGGTCTGGGCCAGTTTTCATCGTCAGGCGTAGGCGCTCGCCGAGGCGTGCTTTTTCAATGGCCAGGTAGGCGTCGAGCAGGGCCAGTTCATCGGCCAGCGCATGCTCATGACGGCCATCATGGGCCAGGGTGGCGCGCAGGAAGTCGGCCACGCACGCAAGCATGCGGTTAGCTTCTCGATTGGACTGGGCCGACACCAGCGCTGAGATCGCGTTAAGGGAGTTGAACAGGAAGTGCGGATTGACCTGTAGGCGCAGCGCGCGCAGTTCGGCATCGCGGGCGGCGCTTTGCGCCTGGGCCAGATGCAGGCGAACCTGTTGCAGCGACAGGTAATAGGCCGCCACCGCATGGACCGCACAGAACGCGACCAGTGCCAGCCAGCAGCTATCCAGGCCCCGTGCCAGATATTCCCATTGGTAGCCCGTCTCTCGTCCTATCGCGATACCAAAGCTCTGTCCTAGAAAGGCGTTCGTAATCGCCATGGCATAGGTGGCCGCCAGCAGTATCGATCCCATGCGCAGCCAGGACCAATCGCGACGCCACATGGCCCGCTGAAGCAGCGTCAGCGGAATAAGCCATAGCAGGCAGGCGACCAGGAACAGCGTACGAAAAGCTACGATATAGTGATCATTGACGGCAGGCAGTCCCAGAATGACCATGCAGGCCGATACCGGCAGTGCGGCCAGCACGGGAACGAGCAAAGGGGTTTCGATTTTCACGCGGAGTTTCTATAAATGCAATTCTGGAATTGTAGCGTTTCATTCACCCAACGAATAGAAAGCAATACACCCATGGAAGGTCCAGAAGTAGGGAAGCCTTGACCTTAAGTGATGCCTTGGCGGCGGTCGAGTCAATTGCGGCGACCCGTGCCTATATTGCGGTGAGTCGGTCGGAGATGGAGCGAGTGGACACTAGAGCCAATGCAGGCTTTGAGACCACTTGCGTCTGCCGCTGGCCGTTTGCGGCATGATCTGTGTTGTAGCTCATCTGAAAAAGTCTCTTAGATTGCCACTCTTCTAAGTCTGCGGGCTATCGAAATTAAATCTTGTCCGATGATTTCGGTTGTTACCAAAGATGCCACTGTAGTTGTAAATTTGCATCATTAATCAAGGCGCGTATCGCCGCGTCTGTGAAAATGTGTGAGAATTTGTCGACGCTGCCTAATTGTCTGCAGCGCTTCTCTGATCGTCGGCCTTGCCCCGCCGGCCCACGAAAGAAATCACCATGCAGGTCTCCAATATTGCCGCTGACGCCGCGGCCCAAGCTGCTATCGTCAACCGTTTCGCGGGCTCCCTTCGAGCTTGGACGTTCCTTGTTCATCAAGGTTATGACTGTCACGAAATCTTCGAGTTCCTGGTTGATATAGAGGGTCCGGAGCGCGCCCAATCTTCACCGGCATGCATTCCTGTTAGCTGACGTCGGTTCCGAGGCCGGGTGCACCACCTGAAATCGTGGAAGCAGTACTTCATGTTTCGCGCTGCGGGCGCGTCGTCGCTTGTGATGTTTGGGCCACTGATGCAAAAGCGGGCCGCCGAATAGAGCACTCAATTCGCTTGGCCTGCATGTGCCGAGATAAGTCGCGACACTCCGACTGGTATTCGCACCGGCGGCAACATTTGGGGCGAATGTCCCTACTTCTTGATACAGCGGGAAGGTGTCCGCCGACACCCTTTTTCCGAGCCGCAAAAAGCGGCGGGAATCATTTTTCCACATTTTTTCCACACCAAACAAAAAAGGCCTGCGAAGTGATTTCGCAAGCCCTTGATTTGTTTGAGTATTTCTGGTGGGAAGTGCAAGTTTCGAACTTGCGACCCCTGCAGTGTGAATGCAGTGCTCTACCCCTGAGCTAACCTCCCGAAGTGGCGCTATTATAGACTAGGGTTGCGCCAAACACAAGTTCCCTTGACCGCTTTGTCCAAGCCATCCAGCAACGCAATGTGCTCGGCTTCTTCCGTTTCACTTGCGCGCAACACGATCACGTCGGCCAGTGCGATTTCAGCCATGGCGATGCCGCTGCCGGATTCCTCGATTACGATATCCATGCCCAGGCTGTTCTGGCCACGGGTCATCGCCAGATAGACATCGGCCAGCAATTCCGCGTCCAGCAGCGCGCCGTGCAGTTTGCGGTGGGCGTTGGATATGCCGAAGTGTTCGCACAGCGCATCCAGCGAGTTGCGTTTACCTGGACGCATTTCCTTTGCCTGCACCAGGGTGTCGATCACTCCGCTGATGTGGGAGTCAAAAGTTGGCAGCTTGAGCAGGTTGAACTCGTGGTTCAGGAAGCCAAGGTCGAACGGCGCGTTATGGATGATCACTTCCGCGCCCTGGATATACTCTCGCAGTTCCTCCACCACTTCATGGAAACGTGGTTTATCGCGCAGGAATTCGGTGGTCAGGCCGTGCACCGCCAATGCGCCCTCTTCCGAATCACGCTCTGGATTGATGTAGCGGTGGAAGTTATTCCCGGTCAGTTTGCGCTCGAACAGCTCAACGCAGCCAATTTCAATGATTCGGTTACCCTGTTTCGGGTTAATGCCGGTGGTTTCGGTATCGAGGACGATTTGACGCATAAATTCACGAATGTGTTCGTAGCAAGCGGCGAAGTATAACAGGCCTTATTTGCGGCGGACCGATTCCACGCCCAGGTTGGCCAACTGGTCGGCGCGTTCGTTGCCCGGATGGCCGTTGTGGCCGCGCACCCAGCGCCAATCGACCGTGTGCACGGCTTGCGCGGCGTCGAGCGCCTGCCACAGGTCGGCGTTCTTGACCGGCTCCTTGGTCGACGTTTTCCAGCCGCGCGCCTTCCAGCCGTGGATCCATTCGCTAATGCCTTTCTGGACGTACTGGCTGTCGGTGTGCAGGACCACTTCGCACGGGCGCTTCAGGGCCTTCAGCGATTCGATGACCGCGGTCAGTTCCATGCGATTGTTGGTGGTATTCAGCTCGCCGCCGAACAGTTCCTTCTTGGCGTCGCCTGCGATCATCAGCGCGCCCCAGCCACCGGTGCCGGGATTGCCCTTGCATGCACCGTCGGTATAAATCTCTACTTTATCCATCGAGTCTTTCTTTGTGTTTGTTGGTGGCCGGGACAGGTACACCCGCCTTGGCCGTTTTCTGTTTCCAGGCCGGGCCGATCAGGCGCATGCCTTTCACGCGCTTGATCGCCTGCACCATATAGACCGCGCCAAAATACGGCCAGTAATTGGGACCGGCGCGGTCCATGAAGTTGTAGCGTTGCAGCCAGCGTTCGGTGCGGCAGGCTGGCGCATAGCAGCCCAGGTGCGTGTGGCTGACGCCCATATTCAGCAATTTTAGCCAGTCTTTGATGCGCGGCATGGAGATGAACTCACCGGCCTTGGGCAGGTAGTGCGATCCGGTCAGGCGGCCGCTTAGCTGGCGCAGCCCCCACAGGCTGGCCGGGTTGAAGCCGCAGACGATGACCTGGCCTTCCGGGATCAGCACACGCTCGACTTCGCGCAGCACCTGGTGCGGCTCGGCGGAGAATTCCAGCACGTGCGGCAGCACCACCAGGTCCATGCTGTTGGTGGCGAATGGCAGTTCAACACTGTCCAGGGTCACCGCTACCGCGCGGCTGCTGCCGGATTGGCGCGGATGCAGCCGGATGTCGGCCAGCCACTGGTGCGGCATGCGGTTGGCCGCCAAGGCGTCAAGTTGCGGCATGCCGATCTGCACCGCGTTGAAACCGAAGATATCCGCCACCATCTTGTCCAGGCATGCCTGCTCCCAGGCGCGCACGTATGCACCCGGCGGTGTTTCCAGCCATTTGTCGAACGCTATAATGGATTCGTCGGATGTTGCGCTATCCATGCATTCCCTTTACTGAGCCCATGAGCAAACCTGTTTCTGTCCTGACCGTCCCTGCTTTCAGGGATAACTACCTGTGGCTGGTCCACGATGGCCGCAACGCTGCAGCAGTCGATCCCGGGGACGCCGCGCCCATCCTGGCCTCCCTGCAAGAGCACGGGCTGACACTTACCGCCATTCTACTCACCCATCACCATGCTGACCATATTGGGGGCGTTCCGGGGCTTCTGGCCCGCTTCCAGGTGCCGGTTTTCGGTCCCCGCCATGATGGTATCGCAGCCGTGACCGTGCCGTTGGGCGAAGGCGACCGGGTGCAGGTTCCGGGGCTGGACCTGTCGTTGCGCGTGCTGGATGTGCCAGGCCATACCCTCGGCCATATCGCCTATGTCCGCGATGGTGCCGAGCCATGGGTGTTCTGTGGCGATACCTTGTTCGCCGGCGGTTGCGGGCGCTTGTTTGAAGGCACGCCGGACCAGATGGCCGAATCGCTTGGCAAGCTGGCGGCACTGCCGGAGGCCACCAAGGTGTTCTGCGCCCATGAATACACGCTGTCCAACCTGCGTTTCGCCAGCGCGGTGGAGCCGGGGAATACGGCGCTACGCGCCCGGGTAGCGGCCGATTCCGCGACGCGCGAGCGTGGGCTGCCGACCGTGCCGAGCACTATCGCACTGGAACGTGCCACCAACCCTTTCCTGCGTTATCGTGAGCCCGAAATCGCTGCCCAGTTGCACGAGGCCGGCAAATTGCGTGGCGGCGAGCCACCGGTTGCCGTCTTTGCGGCGCTGCGGGAGTGGAAGAACAACTTCTGACCTGAGGAGATTTATGCAAACCGTCCGCATGTACGTTGATCCCATCAGCCCTTTCGTCTGGCTGGCCACCAAGCAGATTGCCCGCATTGAGGCGGCGGGGGTGCAGGTTGAAATCGTGCCTGTCTTGTTCGCCGCGATGCTGAACAAGCATGGCCTGGTGGGCCCGGCCGAGGTCCCGGCGAAACGTGTACTGACGTTCCGCGATGTGATGCGGCAGGCGTCGGCGCAGGGCCTGGAGTTCGTGGGGCCGCCAGGCCATCCGTTCAATCCCTTGCCGATGCTGCGAATGGCGACCGCTATCGAGGGACGTGCGGAGCGGATCGCATTCGTCACCGCAGTGATGGCGGCAACCTGGGAACAGGGGCAGGATGCGCAGGATTTCGGCGTCCTCGCACGGGTGGCGCGCGATTGCGGGCTCGATGGCGAGGCGCTGGTTGCCGCGGCGGGGACGCCAGAGGTGAAGGCGGAACTGGCGCGGGCGACCGAGCAGGCCATTAACGATGGCATCTTTGGCGTGCCGAGTTTTGTCTATGAGGGAGAGTTGTTCTGGGGGGCGGATCGGATCGACAGCCTGTTGCGCAGGATCGCGGGCCATCGTATCGATGAGGGGCGCTTGCAGGAGTTTCTCGACAGGCCGTCGTTGGCTTCGCGGCAAAACCGGTAAACCTGGGTCTGACCCACAGGGTCAGACCCTGAATGACTTCCCGGCCAACCAATTGGTTCAAGGATCTTGATTTTTGGAGAAGGTCAAAGGCCTGGAACCAAACCCGTGGAGGCTGCGCTGACGGGGTCAGACCCTTGGGTCTGACCCTGGTTTACCGGTTTAGATTTCCTCGTACAGCGGCAGCGTCAGAAATTCCTCAAACGCTTCCGAAGTCGACATCTTCTCGAAAATCTGGGCAGCGCGATCGTAGGCTGGCGTGGAGCCGTCCGGAGCAGTAGCTTTCACCTTCGGCAGTTCTTCCGGAATCATCGCACGAACCATATCGGCCGTCACCTTGCGGCCATCTTCCAGCACGCCCTTCGACGAACGAATCCACTGCCACACCTGCGAGCGCGAGATTTCTGCGGTCGCCGCATCTTCCATCAGGTTATGGATCGGCACGCAACCGTTGCCATTCAGCCAGCTACCCAGGTAGTGAATGCCGACGTTGATGTTGTAGCGCAGGCCAGCTTCAGTAATAGGCGCTTCAGGCTTGAAGTCGAGCAGCTCCGCTGCCGTCACTTCCACGTCCGGACGCTGTTTGGAAATCTGGTTCGGCGCATCGCCCAGCACCTTCTTGAACTCGCCCATGGCCAGCTCCACCAGGCCAGGGTGAGCGACCCAGCCGCCGTCGTAACCGTCGGTCGCATCTCGCGCCTTGTCGTTACGCACGCCGCCCATGGCCACTTCATTTTTCTCCGGATCGTTCTTGATCGGGATCAGCGCTGCCATGCCGCCAATTGCAGGTGCATTGCGCTTGTGGCAGGTCTTCAGCAGCAGCAGCGCATAGGCGCGCATGAACGGCGAAGTCATGGTGACCTTGGCGCGGTCGGCCAGGCAGAAGTCCTTATCCAGCTTGAACTTCTTAATGCAGCTGAAGATGTAGTCCCAACGGCCGGCGTTCAGGCCCGAGCTGTGCTCGCGCAGTTCGTACAGGATTTCGTCCATCTCGAACGCGGCCAGGATGGTTTCGATCAGCACGGTGGCCTTGATGGTGCCTTGTGGCAGGCCCAGTTCATTCTGGGTCATGACGAAGATGTCATTCCACAGGCGGGCTTCCAGGTGCGACTCCATCTTCGGCAGGTAAAAGTATGGGCCGGCGCCGCGTGCCAGTTGCTCTTTCGCGTTGTGGATCATGAACAGCGCGAAGTCGAAGATGCCGCCCGAGACACGCTTGCCATCGACGGTCACGTGCTTTTCGTCCAGGTGCCAGCCGCGTGGACGCACCACCAAGGTGGCAGTCTTTTCATTCAGCTTGTAGGACTTGCCGTTCTGTTCCAGCGAGATGGTCTTGCGGACCGCATCCTGCATATTGATCTGGCCGGAGATCTGGTTGTCCCAGTTCGGGGTATTGGAATCTTCGAAATCGGTCATGTAGGAGTCCGCACCGGAATTCAGCGCGTTGATGACCATTTTGCGGTCGACCGGGCCGGTGATCTCCACGCGGCGGCATTCCAGGGCTTTAGGAATCGGTGCGATCTTCCAGTCGCCGTTGCGGATATGGGCGGTTTCGGCCAGGAAGTCCGGGCGCTCGCCTGCATCCAGGCGCTTGGCGCGCTCGACGCGCTTGGCCAGCAGTTCCTGGCGGCGCGGCTCAAATTCGCGGCTCAGCTTGGCCACCAGGGCCAGCGCTTCCGGGGTCAGCACGCGCTCGAAACCTGGCTTGATTTCTCCTGTGATTTGCATACCTGCTGGCAGAGTGATGCTCATGGTCTTTCTCCGTTAATGATGATTAGTGTTGTGATTCGATGTTTTCCAGTATATTGACTAAAAACATAGAGAAACAAGACTAAAAAGCACTTCATCTGTGCGTTTTAGTCATAAATGAGGTCTTATGGGTCAGTTCAGGCAAATCTCCACCTTTGTAGAAGTGGTCAACCGCGGCAGCCTGTCGGCGGCGGCCCGCGCGGAAGGCATTGCGCCCGCCGTTATCGGACGCCGCCTCGACGCGCTGGAGCAACGGCTCGGCGTCAAACTGCTCCAGCGTACCACGCGCAAGCTGGCGCTGACGGACGAAGGTGCAGCCTTCCTTGAGGATTGCCAACGCATCCTGGTGGATCTGGAAAGCGCGGAAGCCGCGGTGGCAGAACGTAGCGCGCGCGCCACGGGACACCTCCTTATCTCCGCGCCTGCCGGCTTTGGACGGCTGCATGTGGCACCCCTGGTCCCCTCCTTTTTAGCGGAGCACCGTGACGTGGCGGTGACATTGAACCTGAACGACCGCGTGGTGGATTTGATTGGCGAAGGGGTGGACGTGGCGATCCGCATTGCCTCGATGTCCGACTCCAACCTGGTGAGCGTGAAGCTGGCCGATAATCATCGCGTGGTGGTTGGCACGCCCGCCTATCTCAAACGCCACGGTGTGCCGAAAACACTGGACGACCTCGCCAGGCACAACTGCATGACGATCAGCAGCGAAGGCAGCCAGCGCGGCTGGACTTTCCGCGAAGGCGATAAAAACGTGACGCTGAAAATTGCGGGAAATATGAGCTGCAACGACGGCGCAGTCTTGCACGATTGGGTGTTGGCCGGCAAAGGCCTGGCATGGCGCTCAATGTGGGAAGTGGGCGCAGATATTGAAGCAGGACGTTTAAAGCCTGTGCTCAACGAATTTTCGGCGCCAGGAAATGATATTTACGCCGTATTTGCACAAAGGCGGCACCTGCCATTTCGCATCCGCGCCTTCGTCGATTTCCTGCGCCACGCCTACGCCCAGCCCGGCTACTGGCGCAAAGGCTGAACTCGTGTCACACCATGGGGTCTGACCCCATGGTGTGACACGGGCTGATGTGTAGGGGCGAAAAAAAATCCTCCGATTTGGAGGATTTTTTATCGTTTTGATCCGTCTCGATTACAGAGGCTGGATGTTCGACGCCTGCTTGCCTTTTGGGCCGGAGGTCACGTCGAAGGACACGCGTTGGTTTTCCTGCAGCGACTTGAAGCCGTTGCTTTGGATAGCCGAGAAGTGAGCAAACAGATCTTCGCCGCCTTCATCAGGGGTAATGAAGCCAAAACCCTTTGCGTCGTTGAACCATTTTACGATACCAGTTGCCATTACAATTCCTATTACAGTTAAATGAGCTTGCGCCCGTGATACCGTTTGAATCCAGTCACCTGAATCTAAACGATCCGCCATTATACCGAAATACCTGTTAAAAACACGCCGCGATGAAAATTAATTCACGAGTGCCAAAGCAGGTCCCGAACATGTATGACTAACTATAGACAAGATTTATCAATCTTGTTTGATAAATATCAATCGTGCGCGGCAATTTTCCCTGGGCCAAATTCCTTGTCGGCGCTTTGCAACAGCGCCTGGACCGCAGACTCAATTCCGCTCCACGGCGCACCAGCTTCCATCACGCCGCGCACCAGCTGTTCGATGCGGCGTGACTCGTCGCCAAGCGCGGCCAGGCCAAACGATCCGGCCGAGCCGGCTACGCTGTGCAGCGCGTGGTGCAATTGCTCGATGTGGGAAGGGCTCAGGTCGCCCTGGCATAGCGCCAGGGCATCGCGGATTGCCGCCATGCGCTCGGGAACGCTGGCGGCGTATTTGTCGCGCAAGGCTTGCATCCGGTCCTGGAAGGCTGGATCGACCGGCGCGGCCATGACTTATTTGGTGCCGAAAATGCGGTCGCCCGCGTCGCCCAAGCCCGGAATGATGTAGGCATGGTCGTTGAGGTGGGAATCGAGCGAAGCGCAGAAGATCTTCACGTTCGGGTGCGATTTCTGGAACACCTCGATGCCTTCCGGTGCCGCCACCAGGGCGAGGAAGATGATCTGGTCGTCGGGAACGCCGCGCTTTTTCAGCACGTCCACCGCGTGCACGGCCGAATTGCCGGTCGCCACCATCGGGTCGCACAGGATGAAGGTGCGGTCGACCAGGTCCGGCAGGCGCACCAGGTATTCCACCGGCTGGTGGGTTTCAGGGTCGCGGAACACGCCGATATGGCCGACGCGTGCCGATGGCACCAGGTTCAGCAGGCCGTCGCTCATGCCCACGCCGGCGCGCAGGATCGGCACCACGGCCAGCTTGCGTCCGGCGATCACAGGCGCCTGGATGGTTTGCAGCGGGGTTTCGATTTCGCGCGTGGTCAGCGGCAGGTCACGGGTGATCTCGTAGCCCATCAGCAGCGTGATTTCTTTCAGCAGCTCGCGGAAGGTGCGCGTGGACGTTGCCTTGTCGCGCATATGGCTCAGCTTGTGCTGGATCAGCGGATGGTCGGTAATGAACAGGTTGGGAAAGCGCGGATCTTGTTTCATGTCAAATAGGAATAAATTCGTTCAATTGCGCGCATTATCCCAGCCTCAGGCGTTTTCCACCAGCGCCCGCTGTAGAATGGCTTCACAGTTAGTTCCCACCGGCAACCGGCCGTAAGCGCCGCCCGGCTCGCGTGCCAGGCGGCTGGCAACGAAGGCGGAACTGACAAAGGCCGGTGCGTAGCGCAGCAGCAGCCCGGCCTGCACGGCGAGAACGATGCGCTCGGCCAGCTGGCGCGCGCCGAACTCGTCCTCTCGGGCTTTGGGCAGGTCGGCCAGCAATTGGCTGGTGTAGCGCACGTACTCGGGATCGGCGTGGCTCCCCTCGCCCAGTTCGGCGGCCAGCACTTCCAGCGCCTGGCCGGATTTGGACAGGGCGCGCAACAGGTCCAGGCACATCACGTTGCCGGAGCCTTCCCAGATCGAATTCACCGGCAGTTCCCGGTAAAGGCGGGCGAGCGAGCTCTCCTCCACATAGCCACTGCCCCCAAGTACTTCCATCGCCTCGGCACCAAAACCGGGCCCGCGCTTGCAGATCCAGTATTTGCCGGCTGGCGTCAGCAGCCGCGCAAGCAGCGCTTCCGCAGGATTGTCCATGCGGTCGAAACAGCGCGCCAGACGCATCGCGAAAACAGTGGCGGCTTCCGATTCCAGCGCCAGGTCGGCCAGCACGTTCTGCATCAGTGGCTGTTCCGCCAGCGGCTTGCCGAATGCACTGCGGCGCCGCGCATGGTGCAGCACCTGGGTCAACGCCGCGCGCATGATGCCGGCCGTGCCGAGCACGCAGTCAAGCCGCGTGTGATTGCCCATTTCCAGGATGGTCGGCACGCCGCGGCCCAGCGGGCCAAGCAGCCAGCCGTAGGCGCCGGTAAATTCGACTTCCGACGAGGCATTCGACTTGTTGCCAAGCTTGTCCTTCAAGCGCTGCACGCGCACCTGGTTGCGAACTCCATTTGGCAGGAAACGCGGAACGAGGAAGCAGCTCAGGCCCGCATCGCCGGCCTGGGCCAGCACCAGGTGGGCGTCGCATTGCGGCGCGGAGAAGAACCATTTGTGGCCGGTCAGTCGATAGACCGCTTCACTGTCGTCGCCGAACAGCGCACGCACCTCTTCGGCAGCCACGCCTTCGGCTTGCGTCGTGTTGGCGCGCAGGTCGGAACCGCCCTGCTTTTCCGTCATGCCCATGCCAATCAGCGCGCCGCGTTTTTCGTCAATCGGCAACGGGCTGGGATCGTATACGCGCGACAGGATCTTCGGCAGCCAGCGCGCGGCAAGGCCCGGGCTCTGGCGCAAAGCCGGCACGCTGGCGTAGGTCATCGTGATCGGGCATTGCGCGCCGTTTTCGACTTGCCCAAACAGGATGTAGCGCGCCGCACGCGCCACTTGCGCGCCGTGGTGCGGATGCTTGCCTTCCCATGGCGAAGCGTGGGCGCCGGCTGCGATCATCAGCTCCATCAGCTTGTGCCAGGCGGGATGGAATTCGACTTCATCTACCCGGTGCCCGGAACGGTCGAAGTTTTTCAATACGGGGGGATGTTCGTTGGCCTGCCGCGCCAGCTCCTGCATTTCCGCGGAGCCCAGTTCGGCGCCCAGTTCCATCAGCGAAGCAGTGGCGAAAGCGCCGCCTTCGCGCTCCAGCGCTTCGCGCAAGGCGGTGTCGCATGTGAACAGGTTGACGTTCACAAACGGGCTTACCTGGTTGAAAACCTCGTGCGTGTCGAAACGGTTCATTTCGCCCTCCTCGGCCTCCTGTGTAACGCGAGGCTAGCGCAAACTTTCAGCAGTAGCAAGGTTAGCGTAAAAATGAAAGATTGCTTAGTAAAGCATCAAACTTCTTCTGATTTCATCCAAAACTGATCTTGGGCAACAAATTTCCTAAAAACATAGCCTAATGTTGCTCTTTTTCATGTGAAACATGAGGTTTAAGTGATACATTTCTCACTGGTTTCGACCCGAAGAGAAAGAATCGAGCGCAACAATGCTTTCCAGCTCCCCAACAGTGCCCCTAACGACATCACACCATGAGGCAGACCTCCTGCTAGAGGAAGCGGGCGATGTGGTGTTCAGGCTGAATCTGATGGGTCAAATTCTGTTTGCGAGCCAGCGTGCCACCAACCTGTTACGCAACGGGCAGGAACTTGAAGGCCAGCCTTTGCTCGCCTTTATCTGTGACCTGGACCATGCTGCGCTGAAGTCCGCGCTTTCCGAATCGGTCCAGGCCCGCGGTGCACACCGCGCCGAGATTCGCCTCAAGACTCCCGAGCAGGAAATCTGGTTTGAGCTACGCGTCAGCAGCTACGCGACGGGAAACAAGGCCTACGAATTACTGGTGGTCGGCCGCGACATGACGGCCCAGCGCGCGACAGAAGAACGCTTGCGCCACATGGCGACCCACGATGGCCTGACCGAGCTGCCTAACCGCCTGCTGCTGTCGGATCGCCTGCGCATGACCATCGCCCAGGCGCGCCGCTCAGGACAGGGATTTGCCGTAGCCACCATTGGACTGGACAGCTTCAAGAAAGTGAATGACGGCCTTGGCCACCCGGTTGGCGACGCCGTCCTGCAAATGGCCGCGGCGCGCTTGCGCAAAACCCTGCGCGATAGCGATACCCTGGCCCGCGTCGGCGGAGATGAATTCGTCGCGGTGCTGCCCGGCACCTACAACGAGGCGCAAATCAGGCTGGTCACCGGCCGCCTGCTTGCCACGCTGCAGTCGCCGTTCGAAGTGGACCGGCACACGATTTACGTCAGCGCCTCGCTCGGCGTGTCGGTCTATCCCGAGCACGCGGAAGACGAAGTGCGCCTGGTCGCCCTGGCCGATGCCGCCATGTCGCGCGCCAAGGAAACCGGCAAGGCCCGCTGCGTGATCTACAGCCAGCGCCAGAGTGGCTCGCCTGAACACGATATTTCGCTGGAAGCGGCCATGTTCCAGGCCGTGCGCGAGGGCGAATTCCTGTTGTACTACCAGCCTATCGTCAATTCCATCACGCGCGAAATCGAAGGTTTCGAGACCCTGATGCGCTGGAAGCACCCTACCCTGGGCATGGTGCCGCCGGCCCGCTTCATCCCAATCGCGGAAACCAATGGCCTGATCAACCTGCTCGGCGCATGGGCGCTGAAATCGGCCTGTGTGCAGCTGAAGCAGTTCCAGGAAGTGGCCAAGCGGCCGCTATACATTTCCGTCAATATCAGTCCCCGTCAATTCCGCAACGACAAATTCCTCGATGTGCTCGACGATGCCCTGGCCTTCTCTGGCCTGCCTGGTGAACAATTGGTGCTGGAGATTACCGAAGGCACGCTGATGATCGATCCGGCCCACGCCGAGACAATCCTTGCCAGGATGGCCGAGCGCAACGCCCGCATCGCAATCGACGACTTTGGCACCGGTTACTCTTCGCTGTCCTACCTGAAGCGCTTCCCGATTTCCGTACTGAAGATCGATCGCACCTTCATCCGCGACCTGCCCGGCTCGGAAAAGGATGGCGCCATCTGTAATGCGGTGCTGGACCTGGCCAAGCACCTGGACTTGTCCGTGGTGGCCGAAGGGGTCGAGACCGAAGAACAAATGCACTACGTCGAGCAGCGCGGCTGCCATTACGTCCAGGGCTTCCTCACCGGCCGTCCGATGGCCGCGCACACGGCCGTGGCTGCGCTCAGGGAGCGCACCTACGCGTCGCTGATGACTGAAGAACCGCGGCAGGTGGCCCAATGAACGCCCTGGCCGAACAGACCTTGGGAACGCTCTGGGAGCGCACGCGCCAGCAAGGCGACATGCCTGGCTTTGCTAAAGCCATCACCGCCATCCTTGGCGCAATGCGCGGCGAGGACGACAAGGAGTTCGACATGGCGCGCACCGTGCTGTCGGATCCTGTGCTGACCCAGAAGGTCCTGCGCCTGGCGAACAGCGGCATGTATTCCGCCTTCGGCCAGCAAATCAATACCGTCAGCAAAGCCATGCTGGTGCTGGGCACCGAAGCGATCGGGCACCTGGCCCTGGGGCTGAAGCTGATCGAAGAATTGTCCGTGGTGTCTCCCGATTCCGGCATGGCCCACATTGAAATGGAAAAGGCCGTACTGGCCGGCATCGTCGCACGCGAAGTATCGGCCACCGCGGAAAACCGCCACGGCGAGGAAGCTGTGGTCTGCTCCATGCTGCAGACCCTGGGCCGCATGCTGGTCACTTTCTACATGCCGGAGCGCTGGTCGGCCCTGCAGGGCGCCACGGGCGAAGGCAAGGAAGACAGTGCGGCAGTCGGGATGCTGGGCCTGAGCCTGCAGGATATCGGCCGCGCCGCCGCCGTGCATTGGGGCTTGCCTGAAAACCTGCTGTCCGGCATGCGCACCCTGGTGCCGCCTGCCGACGATATGCCGGCCGAACCGCTCGGCCCTGAAGACTGGGTGGCAGGCGTTTCCACCATGTCTTGCATCTGTGCCGGTGCACTGTGGCATGACAGCGAAGAAGGCGCCGCGGAAGTGAAGCGCATCACCGCCCGCTATTCAACCATGATCGGCGTCAGCCCCGACAAGCTGGCGCGGGCCATCGAGCAGGCCAAGGTCGTTGCGGCAAGCGACCTGTCGATCGCGCCTTTGTCCAAGCCGGCCGAACGCCGCGCGAAAGCCCTGGCGCAAACCCGCCAGCGCGTCGCCGGCAACAATATCCTGCTTAGCGGCTTGTCCGATATGCGCGATTCGCTCGACACCGCGAGCCCGGGCCAGATGGTCTCGATCGCGCTGGAAACCGTATTCAAGGGCTTGCAGTTCAGTCGAGCGGTGGCATTCGTGCGCAACCGCCGCGAAAGCAAGTACGCGGCGCGCATGTGCCTCGGCGAAGGCGTGCGCGAGCACCTGGACGCCATGCACTTTGCCGATGCCTACGAGCCGAACGTGTTCCACGCCGCTTTGAGCAGCGACCGTGTGATCTTCATTGAAAATGCGGCCGATCCGAAGTTCGCCGCGAAGCTGCCGGCCTGGTGGCGCGATACGCTGAACGATGCGCGCAGCTTCGTGATCCTGCCGCTATGCTCCAACGGCCAGCCGACCGGCTTCCTGTACGGCGATTGGGACGACTCCTTCCCGGCCATCCACCTCAGCCCGACCGAGTTCTCACTGCTGAACGACATCCGTTCGATGATTGTGAAGGCGGCCGAGCGCCGCCACCAGGTCGGCACCGTCAATCGCGCCGCCTGAGTCCTACCGCTGCCAGCGGTAGCTCAGCGCAGCAGCGATGGCGCCCGTCGCCACCAGCCCCGACGCAACGTAGTAGATGGTTTGCGGCCCCGCGCCCTGCCAGACCTGGGTCAGCGCCAGGCTGCCGGCGCTGGCCCCGACGCCATAGGAAATGCTGATGTACAGCGCCTGCCCGCGCGCCTGCAAGGCGCCGCCGAACCAGCGTTGCATGGTCTGCACCGAGGCCGAATGGTGCAGCGCGAAGGTCGCCGCGTGCATCAGCTGCGCCGCAACCAGCAAGGCCAGAGACTGCGCGCCGACCCCGATCATGGCGAAGCGCAGCACACCGAAAGCGAAGCAGGCATACATCAGGCGCCTGGCGCCAAAACGCTTGAACAGCGGCGCCTGGAAATAGAAGCACAGCACCTCGGCCACCACGCCCAGCGACCACATCAAGCCGGTGACGGTCTTGCTGTACCCCTGCTTCTCAAGATACAGCGAGTAGAAGGTGTACAGCGAAGCGTGGGCCGAAACCATCAGCGCGGTGGAGGCGAAGAATGCCAGCACTTCCTTCTTGCGCAGCACTGCCAGCAAGGCCGGCGGCTTGCCTGCATGAGTCAGGCGCGGCACGTCCTTAAGGCGGAAGGCTGCCCCCAGCACGCATACCAGCAGTACCCCGCAGAACCAGACCAGGGCGCCCGTCCCTTGCCAATCCATCAGGAACGAGGCCAGCATCACGGTGACAATGAAGCCGATCGAGCCCCACAGGCGGATGCGCCCGTAGTAGGTCAGGTCGCCGCGCATCTCTGACAGCATGAGCGCTTCGCACATCGGCCCTTGCGCGCTGGTGAAAAGATTGAGCAGGACCATCGCGGCGAAGAAATGCGCGAAGGTGGAACCGAAGATGAAACCGGAGAACGTCACCAGCGCCGCAACGCCGGTCAGGCGCAGCACGAAGACGCGCCGTTCGGAATGGTCGGCGACATAGCCCCACAGATTGGGGCCGAAGATCCGCAACACCTGGATCAGCGACATCAGGACGCCGATCTGCGCTACCGACATCCCCCTGCCCTGGAAATACAGGCTGGCGTAAGTCGAAAATGTCCCGGCGTATGCGTAATAACAGAAAAGGAAAAGCGCGAATCCGAAGGCTTGCGCGGGGATCACGCTTTGCTGATATCGGGCGTGGAGACTTTGACGTCGCCGCACTGGGCGCGGTGCATCAGCGCGTGATCCATCAGCACCAGGGCCAGCATTGCTTCAGCAATCGGCGTCGCCCGGATGCCAACGCACGGATCGTGGCGCCCAAAGGTTTCCACCATCACAGGGTTGCCTTCCTTGTCGATCGAACGGCGCGGCGTGCGGATCGAAGAAGTCGGCTTGATGGCGATCGAAACCGTAATGTCCTGGCCAGTCGAAATGCCGCCCAACACGCCGCCGGAGTTATTGCCGACAAAGCCTTCCAGGGTCAGTTCATCGCCATGCTCGGAGCCGCGCTGCGCCACGCTGTCGAAGCCCGCGCCGATTTCTACGCCTTTCACTGCATTGATGCCCATCATCGCGTAGGCGATATCGGCATCCAGCTTGTCGTAGATTGGCTGGCCCAGGCCAACCGGCACGTTGCGCGCCACCACGTCGATGCGTGCGCCGATGGAATCGCCGTCCTTGCGCAGGCCGTCCATATAGTCTTCCATGCGTTCAATCAGGGCCGCGTCGGAAGTGGCAGCGAAGAACGGGTTGGAAGGCACGTGCTCAAAGCTCTCGAACGGCACTTCGATCTCGCCCAACTGGCTCATGCAGCCGGCGAATTCGGTACCGTACTTCTCCTTCAGCCACTTCTTGGCAATGGCGGCCGCGCCCACCACCGGCGCGGTCAGGCGCGCCGAAGAACGGCCGCCGCCGCGCGGGTCGCGCACGCCGTACTTGTGCCAGTAGGTGTAATCGGCGTGGCCCGGACGGAAGCTCTCCGCGATATTGCCGTAGTCCTTGCTGCGCTGGTCTTCGTTCTTGATCAGCAGCGCGATCGGGGTACCGGTCGTGACGCCCTGGTACACGCCGGACAGGATCTGGACCGTGTCTGGCTCCTGGCGCTGCGTCACGTGGCGCGAAGTGCCAGGTTTGCGGCGATCCAGTTCCGGCTGGATGTCTGCCTCGCTCAACGCCATTCCCGGCGGGCAGCCGTCGATGACGCAGCCAATTGCAGGACCATGGGATTCGCCAAAAGTGGTGACGGTGAACAGCTTGCCAAAGGAATTGCCGGACATGATGAGGACGATGAGTAGTAGCTGGGAGAAACTCCCCATTCTAACCCGATATGGCAAAACTCGCAGGAAGTAGCTTTTTAAGCTACAACTTTTGCGAAACTAGCACGTCGCTATTTCGTTAGTATCCATGAAAGTGTTTTAATGGTCGTTCTCAGGAATAATTCGCTATATACTAGGTTGTAAGAACACCGAGACCCCTTGGAGAAGCGACAAATGCCCCCTTCGATCACGGCGCCGGATGGCGGCCACGACGATCAGGACGATCTGGTTTTCTTAGAAGAGCATACGGCTCAGCCAGCTCTCCCCACACAGCGCAATGTCTGGCGCGTGATGATTATCGATGACGACGAGGACGTCCATTCGACGACCACGTTCGCCCTCGGCAACCTGGACATGCAGCACCGCCCCCTGGAATTCGTGCACGCTTATTCCGCCGCGCAGGCGCGCGAGATGCTCAAGCACGAACAGGAAATCGCCGTGATCCTGCTTGACGTAGTCATGGAGCAGGATGACGCCGGTTTGCACCTGGTGCGCTATATTCGCGAAACACTGAAGCTTGCCGACGTGCGCATCATCCTGCGCACCGGCCAGCCCGGTTACGCGCCCGAGATCGATGCGATCCGCGATTTCGACATCAACGATTACAAGACCAAGTCCGAGCTGACGCGCATCAAGCTGTTCACCACCGTGACGGCCGCGATCCGCTCCTATGAACAAATCCGCAATATCAACGAAAGCCGGCGCGGCCTGGCGCGCATCGTCCATTCCAGCACGGAGCTGATGGCGCTGCACGGCGTGCAGAATTTCGCCTCCGGCGTCTTGTCGCAGATCGCAGAACTGCTCGGCCAGGAAGCGCATGGCGTGCTGTGCGTGCAGGAATGCCCGGATGCCGGCTGCCACGAGCTGGTTGTCATGGCGGCCACCGGCAGCCACCATAACCTGTCCAATTCCCAGCTGACGGCAAGCGAAGACCCGCGCGTACACAAGGCGATGGAGGAATGCCTGGCTGCGCGCCGCAACATCTATTGTGGCGACAGCATCGCGCTTTACTTTGCCGGCAAGGCGAGCCGCACCTTTGTGGCATTCATGGATGTCTCGCGCGCACCGAGCCCGCTGGAAGAAAGCCTGCTCGAAGTCTTTTGCAGCAATGTGGCCGTGGGGCTCGACAACGTGGAGCTGGTCTCGCACCTGCACACGGCTGCCTTCTACGACAACCTGTCCAAGCTGCCGAACCGCACCCGCCTGGTCGAGATCCTCGATGCCACGCTGGCCGGCCCTGCCAAGCAGGACGCCACGCTTTGCCTGGTCGACCTCGATCACTTTGCCGAGACCAACGATGCGCTGGGCCATGAATTCGGCGACTTGCTGCTGTCCGCGGTTGCGGCCCGCCTGCAAAATAGCCTCGGCAAGCAATTGACCGTCGCCCGTATCGGCGGCGATATTTTCTGCGTGCTGGGCGATGCCGGCCAGGTCAACCCGGCCAATATCATCGCCTTGTTCACGACGCCATTCAGCATCGACGGCCAGGACGTGCAGCTATCCGCCACCCTCGGCCTGGTGCGCTTGCTGGAACATGACGGCAGCGGCGCGGATGCGCTGAAGGACGCCGATATCGCCCTGAAGCGCGCCAAGACCCAGCAGCGCGCCGGCCACTTCTACTTCTCGCGCAGCATGGGCGTAGAAATCCGCGAGCGCGTGCGCATGATGCACGCCTTGCGCACCGGTTTCAGCCAGAACCAACTCTTTGTTGTCTATCAACCGCAAGTCGACCTGGAAACGCGCCGCCCGATGGGCGCGGAAGCCTTGCTGCGCTGGCAAACGCCGGATGGCAAATTCGTCTCGCCGGACCGCTTCATCCCGATCGCAGAGTATTCGGGCCTGATCATCGACCTGGGCGAATGGGTGATGCGCACCTCGATGCAGGAACTGGTTGCCCTGCGCGCCGCCGGCCATACCGAATTCACCATGTCGATCAATGTGTCGCAGGTGCAGTTCCGCCACCCGCACTTCATGGAAACGCTGCGCAATGCCCTGCACGATACCGGCGCACCGCCGGAGTATGTGGAGCTTGAGATCACAGAATCGATGGCGATGGAAGAACCGGACATGCTGATCAAGATGCTGGCGCAGATCAAGCAGACCGGCGTGACGATTGCGATCGACGATTTCGGCACAGGCTTTTCTTCGTTGTCCTACCTGCAGCGCCTGCAGGTCGACCGCCTGAAGATCGACCGCGCGTTCGTCACAGAGATCACCAACTCAGCGCGCGGCAGCAGCATTGCCGAAATGGTGGTGCAACTGGGCCGCAACCTCGGCCTGGCAGTGATTGCGGAAGGCGTGGAAGACGAACGCCAGGCCCAAATCCTGCACGCCCTGGGATGCCCGCTTGGCCAAGGCTTCCTGTTCGCCCGGCCAATGACTGGCGAGGCGCTTGTCGGCTGGCTAAGTGACGACGCCCTGGCTGGAGTTGCTTGATGCTCAGTAGTCCGAGCTTGAGCTTGAGCTGAACGGCAGCTACCGCCCCAAAGCCGTCCCTCGGCTACGATATTGCCCGCGCCAGATCTTGAGCCACGAGCAGCCGGACCCGATACACTCGGCTTAACCCTCTTAGATAGTCTCGGAGCTCATACCTCTTAATACTCGGCGTTTCTCTATCACCTGATTTTTCGATTCCCACTGCCGCAAGAAAGGCGCCCTCGATCAGCACCGTATAGAAGTCCTCCGATTGGTCAGGAGGCCAATGCAAAACGAATGCATTTATAACACTGTAGCCTGCCGATTGAAGAGCTTCTTTTAACCGAGATTGAGAATGGTCGGAAAAATGAAATGCTCGGGAAGCCTCCAATTCCTTACGATAGTCTTGCTCTAGCCTACTTCCTATCAGTTTCACGATTTGGCGCCTACATTTCCGTTACACCGGAATATCTGATTCCGCTACTGGCTTCCGCTACTGGCCGCGATATGCCACAGTTTTTGCAACAATCATTCAGTCGGTATCAGTTGCCAGGACTACTTCGATCCGACTGTCGGCTGGCCGAATAATGAGCCAAGAATAGTCCCAAGCGACATCGTAAAAAAATGAGGACCACGGCAGGCACGATACGAATACAAGCGGCTCTTGAAAATTTCCAGCCAAAAGCGACTCTGCGGCTTGACCTGCAGCTTCCATTGCGCGTCGAGCGGGCATCGGTTCAGTAGTATAAGCGCCGCCTTGGACTAAAGCGCGGGCCATCGATCCTGACAACTCGACTGGGTGGATCCAACGAAATGTGTCCGGGGCAAGAAATGTAACGTCATTGAGCGCGTATGGTAACGCGTCGGCGACTGATTTCGTCTGCCAAAAGCGCTCAAAAAAGAAAATGGAATGAAGCGCTCCAGTATTGATGAATTCCGTGAAATCCGAATGTTCGGGGATGCCAAACGACTTATGAAGAACGGTCCCGTTGCTGTACATTGCGGCCAGGTCTTCTACGAACTGCAGGCCAGTTGTAGGCGGTTCAATCAGCGGAAAGTCGATCTCTCGCCACATGGACATGGCTCGATCAAACTGCGAAGGAGTGCTGGACATTAATGAAGTTTCTTGTCGTTATGAGTAATGAGGCTTGCCCTATTGGCCGCACGCAGCCTGCTACATTTCTGCGTCGTAGATTTCCCGACCGAGGGCAACTGAGAGCCTGGCGCAAAGTACAGTAAGCCATGAAGTCCATAGAGCGGCTTCCATTTTGCCGCAGAACTGGATGCCACTAGGCTCTACAGATGCCCAGATATATTTCTCATCGGCTTCGGTACCATACCATCGTGGAAGGTCGTCAGCTCCCAGCCAACCATCCATGTTCCGATAGATGTCTGAAACTATCTGCCATTCGCTTTCAGGAATGTCGTATCGAATATTAAGTGTGATTTCGTGATTCATCATTCAGGCCGCGTCTGTCGGTCACTGACATTTCAATTCAAGAACGCAGGAGGCGGCGAAGAGTGCGCACTTAAGATCGCCTTTAGCTCCGTTCGACACTTGGCTACGCTACCGTAAATTCCTTGCTCAGCCAAGTTCAATTCATCTTCAATAGACTCAAAAAGGCACCATAGCTCGTGCTTGCAGTTGATCTGCCCGCCGACATCGCAACTTGCTTAGCTGCCGTTATCGTTTGCCATAGCCGTGCCTCACTAGGCAGCTCATGGAGTAGAATGTATAGCAGCCACCGACCGGCTATTTCGAAATTAGCGTCGCCTTGGACGGAATTTAGATCACTGATCAATTGGGGTATCGGCTTATTCCAGGAAACTTCAATTATTTCACCAGGAGGCTCATCCATTTTATCGATTACCGATAACGCCCACGCGCGGACAAGATCAGGCTCGCATAGGCCAGCCTCAAGCCCGATGCGAAAAAACTGAGCGCAAGTAGCTAATGATGGGGTCATGAATTCTCTCTGCTGATTCTTGGGACGAGCCGCGCAATGAATGGCCGTCTGGTATTGGCCGTACTCAGCCACCAGCTTGTCCCAGTATTTCAATTTTTGACCATGCAGACTTAATACCCAAGGTGTCCATGTACGTCTGAAAGTCGACGTGCATTTCAACGCCCACTGCGTCCTGAGTGTGCCATGTTGCATCGCACTCATCGCAAAGAAATAACTGGGCGTTTAGCTCCGGGACGCGGACCCGTAAAATCACGCCTTGTCCGTCGCATCGAGGGCAAACCATTCGTCAAGTCCTTTGCACCAATATTTGCATCAACTCACTTCTGTCTGCTGCTGGCCGATTGTTCTCGTTCGTCGTGATGTAGGCACGAGCGCTCGCCGTCCGAATCCCTAGCCTCGATATTATGCTTGGAAGAGCAAATGAAGTGACGGGCCGTACCCAACCTTCCAATCCGCAAAACTTCCCAAAACGCCACAATTTGCGCAACGGTAGCCAACGTAAATCCATCGTACGTCGCTCTTGTCGTCGCAGAGTGCAAATGCTACCCCTAAGTTTGCTGTCTCGGATTTGCATTCGATGCATTTATACTTTTTCGGTCTTCCTTCCCAGTTTTCCTCGCTATCGCAAACAAACTTCTTCTTTCCACATTTCGCGCATGTTCTACGCACCGCGCCTTCGTCAGGAATCCAGTGTAGGGAGAAAATCTCTGAGCCGCATTCGCAAACGGACAAACGATGTTCGTGTATTGGATAGGACGACGCGAATAGCTGTTCGAGGTATGAGGTGATGTCTTTGGCCGACGTCCCTTTCCACCATTTTCCAGATGTATCAATTGTCATAGGTAAATTTGTGTGAGGCTCTATCACAGTCTAAGGGCGTCCGCTCTTGGCCGACTGGGGCCGAGTCACATGCACTCGCGCATGTAACTACCGATTACCTTTCCGTTCAGCTCAGTTTCCATTTCGAAGGTCATTCCTAAGCGCTCGGCAACGCGACGCGATGATTCATTGCCAGAACTGATAAGAGCCCGCACTTTCGGTTCGCGCCGCACCTCGAAAACATATTTCAAGACCGCCGCAGCCGCCTCGTTCGCAATTCCTTTCCCCCAGAATGCTCGATAGGTATTCCATCCCATTTCCATCACAGTTGATTGTTCGCGAAAGAAAGCTCCAACACTGCCTACAAGCTGGCCCGTTTGCTTATCCTCTATAGCCCACCATCCAGCTCCGTGGACGAGCCATAATCCAGCATGTGAAGTGAAGATTCTCCAAGCCGTCTGACGGTCAGCCGAGCCCAAGTGAACGGAGCTCTCCGGATTCATCAAATGGTCTGCAAATAAGTCGAAATCGGCGCGCCGATATTCGCGAAGAGTAAGCCTTTCTGTCTGAAGGTGCGGTACGGAAGTGGTGAACGCGTGATTCATCTGGGGCATCCTTTAATGGGTCACATGATCATGGCGGCAAACTCATAAAACAAAAGCCGCCCGCAGGCGGCTTCGCTTGCTGATAGAAGTGTCAGCTTTCCGACTTTTCCTCTTCCTCGGCCGGCCAGTCGCGGATATACGCCTTCAGCATGCGGTTCTCGAAGCTCTGCGCTTCCAGCACGGCACGGGCGACGTCGTAGAACGAGATCACACCCAGCAGGGTCTTGGCGTTCATCACCGGCAGGTAGCGCGCGTGCTTTTCCAGCATGATGCGGCGCACTTCATTGACTTCGGTGTCGGGGGTCACGGTGATCGGGTGGTCGTCCATGTGCTTGCGCACGGTGCCGCCGCCGACCGAGCCCTGGTTCGCGTGCAGCGCCTTCAGCACTTCGCGGAACGTGAGCATGCCGACCAGGTCACCATATTCCATCACCACCAGCGAACCGATGTCTTTTTCGGCCATGGTGTTCGCCGCTTCGACCAGCGGCTGGTCCGGAGTGATTGTATAGAGGATGTTCCCTTTGACTTGGAGGATTTCAGATACTTTCATTTTGGGCCGTCCTGTCCGGTGGTGATTATGGTTTTATTGTAAGCCTTACCATCGAATTTAGCGTATGCCAAGTGAAAAATCCAGAGTTGGATTAATCAAAACGCAACAGTATTCACGAGCTAAATAACACGATAGCATGGCAACCATGACAACGCCAAATTATCCCGGGTTCGATACCCTCGCCCTGCACGCGGGCGCCACGCCAGATCCGGCCACCGGCAGCCGCGCGACTCCCATCCATTTCACGTCATCCTTCGCTTTCCGCGACTCTGACCATGCAGCTGCCCTGTTCAATATGGAACGGGCCGGCCACGTATATTCGCGCATCTCCAACCCTACCAATGCGGTGTTGGAGGAGCGCATGGCGGCGCTGGAGGGCGGCGCGGCAGGCATTGCCACCGCCAGCGGCCAGGCGGCCATGCACCTTGGCCTGGCCACGATTGCCGGCGCGGGGTCGCATATTGTTGCGTCGCGGGCGCTGTACGGCGGCTCGCACAACCTGCTCGGTTATACGCTGAAGCGCTTCGGGATCGAGACCACTTTTGTCGATCCGCGCGACCTTGACGCATGGCGCTCTGCGATCCGGCCCAACACCAAGGTGCTGTTCGGCGAAACCCTGGGCAATCCGGGCCTGGATGTACTGGATATTCCCAACGTGGCGGCAATCGCCCACGAAGCGCACCTGCCGCTGATGGTCGACTCCACCTTCACCACGCCCTACCTCCTGCGGCCCTTCGAGCACGGCGCCGACCTGGTTTTCCATTCCGCCACCAAATTCCTGTGCGGGCATGGCACAGCGATCGGCGGCGTTCTGGTCGATGGCGGCACCTTCGACTGGCAGGCGGCCTACGAGGCGACCGGGCGTTTCGCCGAGCTGTGCGAACCGTATGACGGGTTCCACGGCATGGTGTTTGCCGAAGAATCGACTGTGGCTGCGTTTGCCCTGCGGGCGCGGCGCGAAGGCCTGCGCGACTTTGGGGCGGCCATGAGCCCGCACAATGCCTTTGCCATCCTGCAGGGCGTGGAAACGCTGGCGGTGCGCATGGACCGGCACGTGGCCAACACGCGGCGCGTGGCGGAATTCCTGCTATCCAACCAGGCTGTCGAGTCGATAATCTACCCGGAACTGGACAGCCATCCTGACCGCGCGCTGGCGGCCCAGCTGCTGCCCAAGGGCGCCGGCGCCGTCCTTTCCTTCACCTTGAAGGGTGACCGCGCGGCCGGCAAGCGCTTTGTCGACAGCCTGAAAGTGTTTTCGCACCTGGCCAACGTGGGCGATGCCCGTTCGCTGGTGATCCACCCTGCTTCGACCACGCATTTCCGCGTGCCGGCCGACCAGCTGGCGGCATCGGGGATTGCTGAAGGCACCATGCGCCTGTCGGTTGGACTGGAAGACGCCGACGACCTGCTCGAAGACCTGGCGCGCGGGCTCAAAGCCTCGCAGAAAGGGGCTTGAGCATGATGTTCGGCGATTCGTATTGCTATACGGGCGGCAAGGCCTTTGATCCGGGACTGCCGACGGTGGTCATGATCCATGGTGCGCAGAACGACCATTCGGTCTGGGCGCTGCAATCGCGCTACCTGGCGCATCACGGTTTTGGCGTGTTGGCGGTCGACTTGCCAGGCCATGGCCGCAGCCGTGGCGCCGCGCTGCGCAGCGTTGAGGAAATGGCCGCCTGGCTGCTTTCCCTGCTGGACGCTGCCGGCGTGGAAAAGGCCGCGCTGGTCGGGCACAGCATGGGCTCCCTGATCGCGCTGGAAGCCGCCTATCGCGCGCCACAGCGCATTACGCGACTGGCGCTGCTGGGGGCCACCTATCCCATGAAGGTTTCCGATGCGCTGCTGGGGGCTGCGCGCGAAGCCGAAGGCGACGCCATCGACATGGTCAACATCTGGTCGCACAGTTCGTACGCGCAGAAACCGTCCTGCCCCGGACCAGGCTTTTATGTCAGCGGAATGTCGAAGCGGCTGATGGAGCGCATTTCTGCCCAAGGCGAAGACCTGCTGTTCCACACTGATTTCACCGCTTGCAACAACTATGCGAACGGCGACTCGGCGGCAGCCAGTGTCAGCTGCCCGGTGCAGTTCATCTTTGGCAGCAAGGACATGATGACGCCCCCACGCAGCACCAAGGCCTTGCTGGCGGCGCTGCCGGGTGCGAAAACCGTGACGGTCGATGCCGGCCACCAGATGATGGCCGAGCAGCCGGATGCCGTGCTCGACGCGCTGCTGGCCTTCCTGCGCTAAACCCCGTCCTCAGGCGGCGCCGAAGTGCGCTGCCAACGTGGTGCCGAGGCCCGACTCCACCGCGGATTCGACCTGGCGCGCCAGGGTGGCGGCATCGCGGCTGGCCTGGCGGTCCGCTTCATCGTCCGAATCGGCCAGCACGCCGGCGTTGAGCGACATACCGCCAAATACGAACAGGCGGTAGACGTCCGCCACCGTGATCTTGTGGACGTTGGCCAGCAGCACCCAATTGTCCGCGCCTTCGCTGACACGCTTGCCGAACTGCACGCGCGGCGGCGGCGCCATCTTCACCTTCGCCACCCAGCCTGGCACCAGCATCTTTTGCAGCAAAGAGTCCATTTCGTCGAAGCCAAGACGGGTGCGCCCGCGCATCTCGGCCGAGCTGACGGCGGCGTTATCGCCCTGCTCCCGCGCCTCGTGCAGCACTTTCAGTACCGCCATGGCATCCACGAATTCACCGCCCGGCACCGCCTCGTGCCACCAGCGCTCGTACTTCACCACCGGCAGCGCCGCGGTCAGCAAGGCGCCCAGCAGCGTGATCAGCCAGGAAACATAGATCCACAGCAGGAACAAGGGCAGCGCCGCCAGGGCGCCATAGATCTTCGAATAGGTTGGCGCCTGCGTAATGAAGATCGCAAAGCCGCGCTTGGCCAATTCAAAGGACACCGCCGCCAGCGCGCCGCCGCAAATCGCGTCGCGCCAGTCCACCATCCGGTTCGGCACCGTGATGTAGAGGAAGGTAAAGGCCAGGGTGGTCAGCAGGACCGACAGCAGCGTATAGAAAACCGGCCCGGTCACCGTGCCAACCAGGCCGCTGGTGGCATCGAACAGGTGGGTCGAGAGGCTGATCGACACGCCGATCAGCAAGGGGCCAAGGGTGATCAGCGCCCAGTACACCAGCACGCGCCGCACCAGGCGGCGTTCGGTCTTGACGCGCCAGATGCGGTTGAAGGCGCGCTCGATCATGCTCATCATCGCGACGGAAGTGAGCACCAGGGTTACCGCGCCCACCGCCGACAGCCGCGTCGCCTTGGCCGCAAACGTCGTCAGGTAGCCCAGGATGGTGCTGGAAATCGCTTTGGGCATCACGCTCTTGATGAAATACGCTTCCAGCGCAGTGCGGAAGGAATTGAACATCGGGAATGTGGTGAAGATGGCCAGCGCAATCGTCAGGACGGGCACCAACGCAAAAACGGTAGTAAATGTCAGGCCGCCAGCCACCTGGGGCAGGCTTTCCTCGCGCAGGCGGCGGCGCCCGAACTGGATCAGGTCATGCAGTTCGCCCCACGAGAGCGCACGCAGTTCAGCCACGCCTTTTGTGCAGGCGCGTGCTACGTTGGTATAGAGGGACTTAAAAACCATCAGTGAAGCTTATTAGTCATGCAACTTGTGTAAAGGGCCATATAATAGCAACGATGAACAGAACTAACCTCACAATTCTAATTTTGTATTATTCAAGGCACGGATCCGTGCGCAAGCTGGCGGAAATGATTGCCCAAGGCGTTGAATCCGTACCGGGCTGCGATGCCCGCCTGCGTACCGTGCCGGCCGTTTCCACCGTGACGGAAGCGACCGAGCCGGAAGTGCCGCTGGATGGCGCGCCGTATGTCGAATTGCAGGACCTCGAGCAGTGCGACGCCCTGGCGCTGGGCTCCCCCACCCGCTTCGGCAACATGGCAGCGGCCATGAAGTATTTTTGGGACGGGACGTCGGCGCAGTGGCTGTCCGGCACCCTGTCCGGCAAGCCGGCCTGCGTTTTCACCTCGACCGGCAGCCAGCACGGCGGCCAGGAGTCGACCTTGCTGACGATGATGGTGCCGTTGCTGCACCATGGGATGATGGTCATGGGCCTGCCCTACACCCATCCCGAACTGATGACGACGACCAGCGGCGGCTCGCCATACGGCGCCAGCCACTGGTCGGGACTGGACGGCAAGAAGCCGTTCACGGAAGATGAGAAACGCCTGGCGATCGCGATGGGTCGCCGGCTGGCCGAAGCGGCCATCAAGCTGCGGGGACGAAATGAATAGCACGAAGCATAAACTTTTCCATTGGGGCGCCATCGCCAGCCTGGCTTTGCTCATCATGTGGAGCGTGGCCTGGGAAATGTGGTTGTCTCCGTTGAAACCGGGCGGCTCCTGGCTGGTACTGAAGGCGGTACCGCTGCTGTTCCCGCTGCTGGGCGTTATCAAGCGCGATATCTATACGCTGCAGTGGACCTCGATGATGATCCTGGTCTACTTCATCGAAGGCGTGGTACGCGCTTACGGCGACAAGGTCACGCCATGGCTCGGCTGGGGCGAAGTTGCCATTGTCGTGGTGTACTTCCTGTGCGCCATCCTTTATGTGCAGCCTTATAAGAAGGCGGCCAGGCAGGCCGCCCGCGAATTGCTGGAAAAGGTCAACACCAGCAAGACCAAGTAAACATGGATAATTCCGCTTTCCTGGGCGCTTGCCGCGCTCTGCTCGGCGACGCCCACGTCATTTCCGGCGAAGCGGATATGGCGCCCTTTCTGCGCGACTGGCGCGGACGTTTCACCGGCCGCGCGCTGGCTGTGCTGCGGCCGGCCGATACCGAACAAGTCGCCACCACGGTCAAGCTGTGCGTGGCAGCGCGCATTCCGATCGTGCCGCAAGGCGGTAACACGGGACTGGTACTGGGCAGCGTGCCCGATGCCAGCGGAAGCGCCGTGGTGCTGTCGCTCGCGCGCATGCAGAAGGTGCGCCAGGTCGACGCGGTCAACCGCACCATGACGGTCGACGCCGGCGTGATCCTGCAACGAGCACAGGAAGCAGCGGCCGAACAAGGCTGCCTGTTCCCGCTCTCGCTGGCGGCGGAAGGCAGTTGCACCATTGGCGGCAACCTGTCCACCAATGCCGGCGGCACCGGCGTGCTCCGCTACGGCAACACGCGTGAACTCTGCCTGGGGCTGGAAGTCGTCACGCCGCAGGGCGAGGTCTGGTCCGGCCTGCGCGGCCTGCGCAAGGACAATACCGGCTACGACCTGCGCGACCTGTTCATCGGCGCCGAAGGCACGCTGGGCATCATTACCGGCGCGGTGCTCAAGCTATACCCGCAACCCAAGGCTTCGGTCACGGCGCTGGCGGCGATGGAATCGCCGGCGGCCGCACTGCGGCTGCTGTCGATCATGCAGGACCATTGCGGCGCGAGCCTGACCGGCTTCGAGCTGATGTCGGCCTTTTGCATGCGCCTGGTGGCCAAGCATTTCCCGGCGCTGCCGCAGCCGCTGGCCGACGGACATGCGCAATACGCCCTACTGGAACTGTCCAGCAGCGAATCGGAGGCCCATGCGGCGGCGCTGCTCGAGCGCGCACTTGGCGCGGCGCTTGGCGAAGGCGTGGTACAGGACGCGGTGGTTGCCAGCTCCGCAGCGCAATCGCGCGGGCTGTGGGACCTGCGCGAGCATATTCCACTGGCCCAGGCAGCCGACGGCAAGAACATCAAGCATGATATTTCGCTGCCGGTTTCCTCGATTGCCGACTTCATCGCCGGCACGGAACCGAAGTTGCAGGCCGCTTTCCCCGGTTGCCAGCTGGTGTGTTTTGGCCACCTGGGCGATGGCAACCTGCATTTCAACGTCGCGCCGCCGGCTGGTGTAGCGAACGAAGACTTCCTGCATAGCCAGGAGGCCGTCAACCGCGTCGTGCACGATGCCGTGGCAGCCTATGGCGGCTCGATTTCGGCCGAGCACGGGATTGGCGCCTTGAAGCGTGACGAACTGGCGCGCTACAAGTCGCCGGTAGAGTTGAACCTGATGCGGGCCATCAAGGCCGCATTGGATCCTTTGGGCCTGATGAATCCAGGGAAAGTCCTATGAAACTCCTGCCCTTGCTGCTGTTGGCGACGGTGCTGCCCGCAGGCGCGCAAGCCCTGCACAAGTGCACCGTCGATGGAAAAGTGAGCTACTCGCAGCAGCCATGCGAGAAAGGCGTCGCCAGCACGATCGCCGTGCCGTCGGCGCCGGCGCCCGATCCCGCTGCCGCAGCGGACCTGAAGCGCCAGGAACGCGAAGCCGAGAAAATGGCCAGCCAGCGCCGCAAAAAGGAGGCGCGCGAGGAGCGTGAAAGCCTGGCCGAGGCACGGGCCGTGGCCAGCCATAACAAGAAATGCAAGAAACTCCAGATGCAGCACAAATGGGCGGAGGAAGATGCGCGCGGCGCCACGCTCCAGAACACCGAACGCGCCAGGCTGAAAGCGAAACGCGCCGCAGACATGTACCACCTGGAATGCGGCGGCTGACGCGCTGGCTGGCCATTGGCGAGTGGCGCGCGCACCCGGTGCGGGCGCTGACCGCTATTGCAGCGATTGCAATCGGGGTGGCGCTGGGGTTTGCCATCCACCTCGTCAACGCAGCTGCGCTGAACGAGTTCACTACCGCTGTCCACAGTTTGTCGGGGCAGGCAGATATCCAGGTCAGCGGGACCGAAGCCACGTTCGATGAGGCGGCCTACCCGATCCTCGCGCGCCTGCCGGAAGTGGCTGTCGCCTCGCCGGTGCTTGAATTCGACGCTTCCTTGCCCGGTGCGCGGCAAGCGCTGAAAATCATCGGCCTTGACGTGTTCCGGGCGGGCTTTATCACGCCGGACCTGATTGGTGCACCGGAAGAAGACCTGCCCTACGACACGCTGGCTGACGACGCGATCTTCCTGTCGCCCGCGGCGATGAATTGGCTGCAATCGCGGCCCGGCGGCGAACTTCGGCTCCAGGCAGGCAGCCAAGTCGCCGTGCTGCGCGTCGCCGGTTCGCTGCAACGTGCGCGCGTGGGGCAGCGTTTTGCGGTGATGGATATTGCTGCGGCGCAGTGGCATTTCCAGCGGCTGGGCAAGTTGTCGCGCGTCGATTTGAAGTTGCGCGATGGCGTCGATCGCGGCGCATTCGAACGCTCGCTGTCCGCACGGCTGGAACGCGAGTTCCCGGGCCGCTTCCGGGTAGGGCAACCGAATGATGCGGAGCAGGAAAGCCGCAATGCGAATTTGAGCCGGGCCTATCGAGTCAACCTGAGTGTGCTGGCGCTGGTCGCCTTGTTCACCGGCGCCTTCCTCGTATTTTCGTCGCAGGCCTTGTCGGTGCTGCGGCGTCGCAGCGAGTTTGCGCTGCTGCGGGTATTGGGGCTGGAACGCCGGCAGTTGATCCGCCAGGTGCTGCTGGAAGGCGCTCTGCTGGGCAGCATCGGTTCGGCGCTCGGCGTGGCTGGCGGCTATGCGCTGGCCGCTGCCGTGCTGCGGCTGTTTGGCGGAGACCTTGGAGCGGGCTACTTTGCCGGCGTCCAGCCAAGCGTGCAGTGGGCTCCGGTTGCGGCGCTGGCCTACTTCGGGCTGGGACTGGGCGTGGCCTTGCTTGGCGGCCTGGCGCCAGCCTTCGACGCGGCGCGCGCGCGGCCTGCCGTGGCGCTCAAGGCCGGCACGGACGAAACTGCGCTGCGGCCGCTGTCGCGTCCCTGGCCCGGACTGGCCTGCCTTGGCGCAGCCGGCGCCATGACCTTCGCGCCGCCGGTACTGGAGTTGCCGGTCTTTGGCTACCTGTCGATCGCCCTGCTTCTCATTGGCGCCATTGCCCTGATGCCGCGGCTGTCCGGCATTGCCTTCGCCGCACTCTCCCGCCATGCGGCATCCAGCCGCGCGGCCCCGCGCCCGACCGCCAGCCCGGCAGCGGCAAGTCCCGTGTTCGCACTGGCGCTGGCCCGGCTTGCCAATGCATCGGGCCAGGCCGGCATAGCACTGGGCGGGGTGCTGGCGAGTTTCAGCCTGATGGTGGCGATGGCCATCATGGTAGCGAGCTTCCGTACCTCGGTGGATGAATGGGTGCTGCGCATCCTGCCGGCCGACGTGTACGCACGCAGCGCATCGGCCGGCGCCACCGGCGGCCTCTCGCCCGCCGAGCAGGATGCGTTGCGCGCCGTTCCCGGCATCGCCCGCATCGAATTCCTGCGCGTACGCTCGGTCTCCCTGGCGCCCGACCGTGCCAACATCGCCGTGCTGGCGCGCGATGTCGACCCGGCCGATCCTGATCGCGCAATGGTCCTCGTCGAGGGGACGGCTCATGCGGCGACCGCGCTGCCGCCGGCCTGGGTCTCGGAAGCCATGTCCGACCTGTACGGCCTGCGCCCCGGCGCCACGCTGCGCCTGCCGCTGCAGGGCAAGCTGCGCGAGTTCCACGTCGCCGGCGTCTGGCGCGACTACGCCCGCGCCGGAGGCGCCGTCATCGTGCGCCGCTCCGATTACATTGCCATGACCGGCGACCGCGACGCCGGCGACGCCGCCATCTGGCTGGCCAAGAACGCCAGCGCAGCCCAGGTACAGCAAAGCATCCGCAAGCTGCCCTTCGGCGAACTGGTCGAAACCAGCGTTCCCTCCGAGATCCGCAACCTGACGCTGAAAATCTTCGACCGCAGCTTCGCAGTGACGTACCTGCTGGAAGCGATCGCCATCGTCATCGGCCTGTTTGGCGTCGCCACCACATTCTCGGCCCAGACGCTGGCACGGGCCCGCGAGTTCGGCATGCTGCGCCATGTTGGCGTCACGCGCGGCCAGGTGCTGGGCATCCTCGCGCTGGAAGGTGCCGCCTTGACCACCCTCGGCATCCTGGCCGGCTTCGCCCTCGGCTGGGTCATCAGCCTGGTGCTGGTCCACGTCATCAACCCGCAATCTTTCCACTGGACGATGCAGATGCACTATCCCTGGCCGCTGCTGGCGACCGTCGCCCTGGCCCTGCTGCTGTCGTCGGCAGCAACTGCGCTCATCGCAGGCCGGCAGGCCCTGTCCGGCGGTCCAATCCGCGCCGTGAGGGAGGACTGGTGATGCGCGCCCTGCTTTGCCTCCTGCTCGCGCTGGCTGTCAACCTGCCGTTGAAGGCAGCCGACTTCACGCCGGTCACGCCTGGCGTCCAGCTCCAGTTCCCGCGCGACTTCGGCGCCCACCCCGGCTTCAAGACCGAATGGTGGTACGCCACCGGCTGGCTCGGCACCGCCGACGGCCGCCAGCTCGGCTACCAGGTCACCTTCTTCCGCAGCAGCACGGGACATGGCCGCGACAACCCGAGCCGGTTTGCACCGAAGGACATCATCGTCGCGCACGTCGCGCTGTCCGATCCGGCGCAAGGCAAGCTGCTGCACGACCAGCGCACTGCGCGCGCGGGCTTCGGCCTGGCCGGCGCATCCACCGAGGACACCAGCGTGCACCTGGATGGCTGGCGCATGGAGCGCGCCGAAGACGGCACTTATCAGATCGACATCGAAGCCGCGGCCTTCACGCTGGCGCTGAAGCTGCAGCCCACCCAGCCCGTCCTGCTGCAAGGCGACGCCGGCTTTTCCCGCAAAGGCCCCAGGCCGGAACAGGCGAGTTATTACTATAGCAAGCCGCAACTGGGCACCAGCGGCACCCTCACCCGCCGCGGAGCCGCGCCACAGGCCGTGCAAGGCGTCACCTGGCTCGATCACGAATGGTCAAGCCAGGTGCTCGATCCCGCAGCCGCCGGTTGGGACTGGACCGGCATCAACCTCGATGATGGCGGCGCCCTGATGGCATTCCAGATCAGGGACCGCCAAGGTGCTAAACTATGGGCCCACGCGACATGGCGCGATGCATCCGGTAAGATCACGCACTATTCGCAGGACCAGGTCAGTTTTACTCCGCAGCAGCGATGGAAATCGCCGCATACGCAAGCCGAGTATCCCGTCGCCGCCCTGATATCCACCGGCCCCGAACAGTGGCAGGTCAGTCCTTTGCAGCAGGACCAGGAACTGGATTCGCGCCGTTCGACCGGCGCCGTGTATTGGGAGGGCGCTGTGACCGTCACGCGCGGCGGCAAACCGGCGGGGCGCGGCTACCTGGAGTTGACGGGCTATGTCCGTCCGATGAAACTTTGAACAAGAACGTAGAATACGCAATGAGCACCACCGACAACGGCCAGCCTGAAGCCCGAGAACTCAAGAAAGGCAGCCTGGCCGCCTTCAAGGGCTTGCTGCCCTTCCTCAAGCCTTACCGCAACCGTTTCATCATCGCAGGCATTGCGCTGGTGGTCGCCGCCGCTTCCACGCTGGCGATTCCCTACGCCTTCAAGCAGATGATCGACCTGGGCTTCGGCGCCAATGCCGGCGTGCGCAGCGCAACCCACGTTAACGAAGTGTTCCTGGCCCTGTTCGCAGTCGCTACGATCTTGGCGCTGGCGACGGCGGCGCGCTTCTACAGCGTGTCCTGGCTCGGCGAACGCGTCACCGCCGACATCCGCAACGCCGTGTATTCCCACGTGGTGCAGCAAAGCCCCGAATTCTTCGAAACCACCAAGACCGGCGAAGTATTGTCGCGCCTGACCACCGACACCACCCTGATCCAGAGCGTCGTCGGCACCAGCATTTCGATGGCCTTGCGGAATGTGCTGCTCTTCCTCGGCGGCCTGGTGATGCTGTTTATTACCAGCCCCAAGCTGTCCTCCATCATCATCGGCCTGCTGGTGCTGACCGTGCTGCCGATCGTGATGTTTGGCCGCCGCGTACGCAAGCTGTCGCGCGACTCCCAGGACCGGGTGGCCGATGCTTCGGCCATGGCCGGCGAAATCCTGAACGCCATGCCGACCGTGCAAGCCTTTACCCATGAAGGGCTGGAAGCGAAGCGCTTTGGCGGCTCCGTCGAAGGTGCGTTCAGCACCGCCATGCGCCGCATCCAGGCGCGTGCTTTCCTGACCATGCTGGCGATCGTGCTGGTATTCGGCACCATCGTTTTCGTGCTGTGGCTGGGCGCCCACGCGGTGCTGGAGGGGACCATGACGGGCGGCGACCTGGGCCAGTTCATCCTGTACGCCTCCATCGTTGCGGGCGCGATCGGCGCGCTGTCCGAGGTCATGGGAGAAGCCCAGCGTGCTGCCGGCGCGACCGAGCGACTGCTCGAATTGCTGGCCGTGCGCTCCGACATCCAGAACCCGGCGCAACCGCAAGCCCTGCCGCCGCGCGCCGCCAATGGCGCGGCCCTGAGCTTGTCCGAGGTATCGTTCAGCTATCCTTCGCGCCCCGACACGCTGGCGCTGGACCACGTGACGCTCGATATCAAGCCGGGCGAAACCGTTGCCGTGGTTGGCCCCTCCGGCGCCGGCAAGACCACCCTGTTCCAGATGCTGCTGCGATTCTACGATCCGCAATCGGGCGCGATCCGCCTGGACGGCACCGACATCCGCCTGCTGGACCTGCATACCCTGCGCGGCGCCATCGGCATCGTGCCGCAGGATACGGTGATTTTCTCGGCCGACGCGATGGAAAACATCCGCTATGGCCGTGCCGATGCAACCGACCAGGAAGTGATCCAGGCCGCACGCCTGGCTGCCGCCCACGAATTTATCGAACGCCTGCCTAACGGCTACAAGTCCTTCCTGGGCGAGCGCGGCGTGCGCCTGTCCGGCGGCCAACGCCAGCGCATTGCAATTGCCCGCGCCCTGCTGAAAAACCCGCCGCTGCTCCTGCTCGACGAAGCCACCAGCGCCCTGGATGCCGAATCCGAACGCCTGGTGCAGGGCGCCCTGGAGGCAGCCATGGTCGGCCGTACCACGATCATCATCGCGCACCGCCTGGCCACCGTGCAGCGCGCCGATCGCATCATCGTCATGGAAGACGGCAAGATCGTCGAAACCGGCACCCACCAGTCGCTGGTGGCGCTGGGCGGCATCTATGCCAACCTGGCGGCGCTGCAGTTCCACCACGTCCACGTCACCCATTGAGGCGCAACGTGAGCGACGCCGAACTGCGCCAGGGTTGCCACACCGTCCTGCCAGACCATCCCCAGCCTTCGCCGGCGCAGGTCTTTGGCGCCATGTCCGCCTGGTGCGAAGCCCACGGCATCGCCCATGACGTGTATGGCGAGGGTGAACTGATCCAGTCTTTCGAGCAGAAAGTCGCCGAGGTGCTGGGCTTCGAGGCCGCGGCCTTCTGCGTCACCGGCACCATGACCCAGGTCACGGCACTGCGCCTGGCCTGCATGGAGCGCGGCAGCCGCCTGGTGGGCCTGCACCCGACAGCGCACATCTTCAAGCATGAACGCAGCAACCACCAGCTGTTGGACCACTTCCAGGCCATCCAGCTGGGCGACCTGCACCGCCCCTTCACGCTCGCAGATTTGCAGGCCGTGCCCGACCGGCTGGCAGCCGTGGCGCTCGAACTGCCGGCGCGTGAACTGGGCGGCCAGTCGCCGCGTTGGGACGAGCTGGCGGCGATCAAGTCCCACTGCCGCGAACATGGCATCCATTTGCACATGGATGGCGCGCGCCTGTGGGAGGCTGCTGCCGGCTACGGCCGAGCGCCGGCCGAGGTGGCGGCGGGCTTCGATAGCGTCTACGTTTCGCTGTACAAGGGCATCGGCGGCCTGGGCGGCGCCATGCTGCTGGGCAGCCGTGACTTCATCGCCCGTGCGCAGGAATGGTTTCGCCGCCAGGGCGGCAACGTGATCCACCGCACGCCCTACGTGGTCAGCGCTGCCATGCAGTTCGATGCACGGCTGGCGGCCATGCCCGAATATTTCCGCCGTACGCAATGGCTGTACGACACCTTGCGCGACTACCCCCGGCTGCGCGCCAATCCTGCGCGGCCGCATGCGAACATGTTGCATATCCATGTGCCGGTCGAGCGCGACCGCCTGCTGCAGATCCGCAACGAGATCGCTGCGCAGCATGGCGTGTGGCTGCTCAACCGCGCAGCCCACGCGCAACTGTCCGGCGCCAGCTATACCGAATGGTATGTCGGCGATAACCTGCTTGCACTATCGGACGAACAAGTCCGCCAAGCCCTCACTTTATGGAGCGACGCGCTATGAGTTTTGCTTCGCTGGACCTGATTGACGGGCTCCTTCGCACACTCGATTCGATCGGCTACAAGACGCCGACGCCAATTCAGAAACAAGCCATTCCCGCAATCCTGGCCGGCCGCGACCTGCTGGCCGCCGCACAAACCGGTACCGGCAAGACCGCCGCTTTCGCCCTGCCCCTGCTGCAGCGCCTGGCCATGGAAGGCGACCAGGCCGCCCCCAACCACGCGCGCTGCCTGGTGCTGGTTCCGACGCGCGAACTGGCCGACCAGGTGTACCAGAGCTTCCATACGTACGGCTTCAACTTGCCGCTGCGTTCCGCTGTCGCCTATGGCGGCGTGCCGATCGAGCCGCAGCTGGCAAAACTGCGCAAGGGACTGGATGTGCTGGTGGCCACGCCCGGCCGCCTGCTCGACCTCCATCGCAAAGGTGCGTTGGAGTTCGGCCAGTTGACCGCCCTGGTGCTGGACGAAGCCGACCGCATGCTGGACCTGGGCTTTGCAGCCGACCTGGATTTGCTGTTTGCCGCACTCCCGGTCGAGCGCCAGACCCTGCTGTTCTCGGCCACCATGCCGGAATCAATCCGGGCGATGGCCAGGCAGTTGCTGCGCGACCCGCTCACCGTCCAGGCCAGCACTCCTAACACGGCAGCGCGCACCGTGCGCCAGCTGGTGTTCACCACCGACAAGCGCAGCAAGCCGGAGCTGTTCGTGCACCTGCTGCGCAAGGAGGGCTGGGGCCAGGTCCTGGTCTTCGTCAAGACACGCAAGGGTGTCGAGCAGTTGCTTGGCCTGTTGCAGGGCCAAGGCATCCCGGCCGATTCAATCCATGGCGACAAGCCGCAGCTGGCACGCATCAAGGCGCTGAAGCGCTTCAAGGCCAACGATGTGCAGATCCTGGTGGCGACCGACGTTGCAGCCCGGGGCCTGGATATCGAAGCCCTGCCGCTGGTGGTCAATTTCGACCTGCCGACCGTGGCCGAGGATTATGTCCACCGCATCGGCCGCACCGGCCGTGCCGGCGCCGAGGGTGAGGCAGTGTCGCTCGTTTGCGCCGACGAAGTCGAACTGCTGCGTGCAATCGAAAAGCTGACAGGCGCGGTCTTGCCGCGTCAGGAAGAAGCGGGCTTCGAGGCGGACCATCGCGTGCCTTCGACCGGCACGCCGAGCGCGCCCGCATCACGGACCGCCGGCGCCAGGCCTGCCCGCGGCGCAACCAGGCCGGCCAAAGGGACGGCAACCGGCCCCACGCAGCGAGCGGCCGCCAAGCAGCAGCCAGCCCGCGATGACACCCCTCGTCCGGCAGGCGGTTTCGGCGGGCTGAAAGAAGAACTGCCGCCAAAGGAAAAAGAACGCTCGCGCGGACCAATCTATGGCGCACGCGCCGGAAGCCCCGGCGCCGGCAGGGGCGCTAACGGAAACCGCGGCGACGCTGGCGCCGTGGGCCCGAGTGGCGGCGGCAAAGTCGTGGTGACCGCCACGCGCGGCGCCAAGTCGGCAGCACGCGCCGCCGGCCGCGCAGCTTCCAAGCCCGGCGGCCGCGGCAACAAACGATAAACGGAGAATCGCATGAAGCAGTACAAGGAATTGATCAGCACCGTGCTGGAACAAGGAAGCTGGCAGGACAACCGCACCGGCATCCGCACCCTCAGCGTGCCGGGCGCGATGATGCGCTTTGACATGAACGACGGCTTCCCTGCCGTGACGACCAAGAAGCTGGCCTTCAAATCGGTGGTTGGCGAGCTGTGCGCCTTCCTGCGCGCCTCGCGCAGCGCCGCCGACTTCCGTGCCCTGGGCTGCAAGGTGTGGGACCAGAACGCCAATGAAAACGCCCAATGGCTGGCCAACCCGCACCGTACCGGCACTGACGACCTGGGCCCGGTGTACGGCGTGCAGTGGCGCCAGTGGCCGGGCTACAAAGTGCTGGACGCCACCGCCGCCGCGCAGATTGCGGACGCAGAACGCAACGGCTTCCGCCAGGTCGCCCCGCTGGACGAAGACGGCGTGCAGAAAGTGTTGATGTACAAGGCCATCGACCAGTTGCGCGAATGCCTGGACACCATCGTCAACAACCCCTCCAGCCGCCGCATCCTGTTCCACGGCTGGAACCCGGCCGTGCTGGACCAGGTGGCGCTGCCGGCCTGCCACCTGCTGTACCAGTTCATCCCGAACGCCACGACGCGCGAGATCTCCCTGTGCCTGTACGTGCGCAGCAACGATATCGGCCTGGGCACGCCCTTCAATATCGCAGAAGGCGCCGCCCTGCTGCACCTGGTGGCCCGCCTGACCGGCTACCAGCCGCGCTGGTTCAGCTACTTTATCGGCGATGCGCACATTTACGAGAACCACATGGACATGGTGCAGGAGCAGTTGAAGCGCGAGCCGCTGCCGCTGCCGCGACTGCACATCAATAGCCGCGTACCCGCTTTCGCCGAGACCGGCAAGTACGAACCGGAGTGGCTGGAGAAGATCGAGCCTTCCGACTTCACGCTGGAAGGCTACCAGCACCACGCGCCGCTGACGGCGCCGATGGCCGTTTAAGCCGGTTCGTCCTGGGGCACGATGCTGCCCCACCAGCGGTTGGCAACGGCTTCGCCGTCCCTCTCCAGCAAGAACTGGTAGCCGCGTTGTGCGGCTTCCTCCAGCAGGCGCGGCTCATTCAGCGCGGCCTCGCGCAGGTGGTCGACGCCACGGCGGTCGCCTTCGGCCACCAGCACGCGTCCATACATCAGCGAGGCGCGCGGATACGGGCCGCCGCCGCGCTTCATCAATTCGACCAGCGCCGGCTTGGCGGACGCGGTGTCTTCGAAGTCCAGCTTCAACGACGCCAGCTCCAGCAAATCCTGCACCGAAAGTTTCGACAGCGGCGATGCCGACAGCTCGCCGATGCGGACACGGGAATTCTGCACCTGGCGGAAGCGGTGAACCCAGCCGCGTGAATTGACGTCCCACCAATCCTGGTCCAGCTCCGCTTCCAGTTTCTTGCCGACGCCGGAGGCCAGCATCACGTCTGCAGCGCAGGTATCGACCGGCGGCGGCAGGACCGGCGCCATTTCGATGGCATCGAGCCGCTCGCGCAGGCAGGGATGGGTGTCGTCAAGATCCGAACGCGTGGCCCAGGCGGCGTCCAGCGCCTTCCTGGTGGCCCATTCGTCGTAGTTGGCCTTGATCGCCAGGCGCATGGAGGAGAACGGCATGAACGGCGGACGCTCCAGCCGATCCGCGTTCTCGTACATGCTGGGCCAGAAGTCGCGGGCAATCCAGTCGCCGAGCAGGCGGGCGCGTACCAGCATCTGGGAGGTCGCCGTGTGGCCAGCCATGTCGACGGCGGTCTGGTCGGCCTCGTATTCGTCCTGGCGCGACAGGACGAAGGTATAGGCGCTGTAATAAGGGAAGAAGCGCTTCAGGGCGCGCACGATCGCCGCGCTCACGACATTGTCGTCCGCACTGCTCTCCAGGTGCTGGTACATGGCGACGAACAGGCGGCGCTGGCGATAGATCCTGGTGGACCCTTTGGCGTGGTCGCCGCACAGGTGGCCGTATTCGTGGGCCAGCACGGCCAGCATCTCCTTCGGCGTGGAGCCGAGCAGGAACGGCAGCCCAACCAGCAGGTAGTTGCGGTAGCCCCCGAAAATGCCGAATCGGGCATGCTGCACGATCGCCGCATTGTATTCGTCTGTAATCAGCACGTGCTCGATACGCGGGCCATTCAGCTTGCCGTACAGCTTTTCGAGGATATCGAACAGCTTGGGCGCTTCATCGCGGACCAGTTCACGCCCGGTCGGCGGGTCCAGTCGCATGAGCATCACGCGCAGGATGACAAAGATCAGGGAAAGGAGGAACAGGCCGGCCAGGCCAGCCTTGATCATCGCAAAGGCACGGTGCGACTCGATTGCCCATTGCACCAGCATGGCGAATAACGCAAGCAGCCCGGCCAGCAACCCGAACAGGGTTGCATAGGCGGCCAGGCTGATGGCAAATACCTTGCGGCGGAAGGCTTCCGGGCTGGAATTTGAATCCAGCTCCAGCCGTCGGACTAAGTGCTCAAACGCTTTGTATTCCAATCATGCTCCTTCATTAAAACTCTTCCCAGTCTCCTACCTCGCTATTGGCAACCTTGCGCGATGCGGCTCCCTTGCCGTCGCGCTGCACCGGCTTGGCCTTGGCTGGCAATGCAGGCTTGGTGCGTACTGCCTGGATCACGGCGCGGGCCTGCACGGCGGCAGGATGCTCGCGGCGCTCGCTGTCGATCTGGAACACGCTGACAACTTTCGACAGGCTGTTGGCCTGGTCTTGCAGGGCCGTCGACGCCGAAGCTGCCTCTTCCACCAGCGCCACGTTCTGCTGGGTGATTGTATCCATCTCGGTGATGGCCTGGTGGATTTGTTCCAGGCCGGCAGTTTGTTCCTGCGTAGCACTGGTAATTTCCCCCATGATATCAGTCACGCGCTGAATGCTCGACACGATTTCCTTCATTGTGTGTCCGGCCTGGTTGACCAGCTTGGCGCCACTTTCCACTTTGCCAACAGAATCGTCGATCAACTGCTTGATTTCCTTGGCGGCAGCGGCCGAACGCTGCGCCAGGTTGCGCACCTCGCTGGCAACCACCGCGAAGCCGCGGCCCTGCTCGCCGGCCCGGGCAGCTTCCACGGCCGCATTCAGGGCCAGGATATTGGTCTGGAAGGCGATACCGTCGATGACCGCGATGATGTCCACGATCTTGTTGGACGACTCGTTGATCGAGCCCATGGTTGCCACCACCTGTTCAACCACTTCCCCGCCCTTGGTCGCCACCGATGATGCCGAAACGGCAAGCTGGTTGGCCTGGCGCGCATTGTCGGCGTTCTGGCGCACGGTGCTGGTCAGTTCTTCCATCGAGGAGGCGGTTTCTTCCAGCGAGGCGGCCTGTTCGCCGGTGCGGTCGGACAAGTCCATATTGCCGGCCGCGATCTGCGCCGACGCGCTGGAGATCGTGTCGCTGCCGCCGCGTACTTCGGCCACGATGGCGGCCAGGTTGTCGCGCATCTTGTCCAGGGCGCGCAGCAATTCGCCGAATTCGTTGTCCGCATGCTTGGTGGCCTGGCCTTTCAGGTCGCCATCGGCGACGCGGTGCGCCACGTCCATGGCTTCCGCCAGCGGCTCGGAAATCGCCTTCAGCAGCACCAGGCCGGCGAACACGCTCAACGCCAGGCCGCCGGCCAGGACCACGGTGACGGTGGTGCTGTTGCGGCTCAGGCCGGCCGCGACCGCGGCGGCATCGGCCTCGATGCGCTTGTCGGCGTGCTCGGACAGCGCTTTCAGTGCGCCGTCGCCAAGGCGGTAGGACGGGTTGAGTTTCTTGATCAGCACCGTTTCCGCATCGTCCCAGCGCCCTTCCCTGACGGCGGCGGTGGCGGCACGGACGTGCTCAACGCCCAGGCCGTCGCTCTTGGCGAACCAGTCTTCGGCCAGCTTGCGCTCCTCCGGCAACTTGATGCTGGCCAGGTAGCCTTCCCAGCGCTTGTTCACGCGCGCCGTGACTTCGTCGACGATGTTGAAGTGGTTGGTCAGCGGGTGGTCGTGCAGCTTGCTCCAGGCCAGTTCGGGATTGTGCTGCAAGGCCTGCAGGATCTGGCTGCGGCCCGTTTCCATGTCCAGGCGAATAGCATTGCGCTCCGCGATGTTCTTCTGGTTGGAGACCGTCACGTCTTTCACCAGTCCGACCGAGCGCTCCGCGCTCAGGATTCCGAGGCCGCCAATAATCGCCAGCAGGCCAATCAGCAAACCCAGCACACCAACCAGCAGGGTCTTGATCTTGAAATTATTGAACATCGCTCACTCCTTTACCAAACATTTGAAAAACTGATGCAAACGGCCACGCAACTCCGAGACTTCCTCGAACTCGATGTAGGTGATATCCACCAGGTCGTCGAGTTCGCGCAGCAGCGTGGTCTTGATCGGCGCGCCTTTCCACACCAGGAACAGGATAGGCGTTCGGCGGCCCTTGAATATGTGATAGCTCAACTCGAATGCACTGCTTTCGCTCATTCCGACGCGGATGTTGACCATGACGTCCGCCTGGTCCAGCAATGCAAGCCGGTGGCGGCGGAAATTCTGCGGCGTGAAAGGCAGGCCCTGCTTGCGCTCGAACGAGGAGCGGAAGGTTTCCGCGCTCTCGGCCTGCAAGCCGGTGAGGTAGTCGAAGACGTGCGGCAGGCCGTTGGCGCTGTCGATCATCTGCATGATTTCACCGATCATGCGCTGCTGGCGTTCGTCCGATTCCGTGAAGGGCTGGCGAATGAATACTTTCAGCGGCTCCACGCCGACGCTGCGCTGGCGCGATTGCGCACGGCGCTCCGGCATCTGCCAGGCGGCCGCTGCCAGGTCCGCGGCGCCCGGCACGGGACGCGGCGCGGGCGGCGGCACCTCGCGCCGTTCGCTGCCGCCCATGGCATGCAGCTCCTGCAGCGAACGCACGCCGGTGTTGCCGGCGTGCTTGCGCGCTTCCGCCGCTGCCTCGGCCGCTGCAATGGTGGTAAACATCACCGTGCCGGAGGCCAGCGCCGCAGTGCGCAGGCTGCGCGTGGCCGCAATGGCGATGCGCTTCTCGTCCACCGTGACCACGGCCATGGCGATCTCGCGCAGGGCCAGCAGCCCAAGCAGGGTTTCGTCCTCGATGGTGTTGACGGGCACCTCGCCAGCTTCCAGCACTGCGGCAGTCACTTCGCTGGCGCACAGCTGGTAGCCGGCATCGGCCAGCTCCCGGGCCAAGGCGACAGCGCGCGCCTGGTCGGCCTTGCGCACGCGCATATAGACATAGCCCGCCAGCGGGATGCGCACGCCGGCGCCCAGTTCAGCCTTCAGGAAAGCCTCGCCGAAGGTGGTTCCGGTCCCCATCACTTCGCCGGTGGATTTCATTTCCGGCCCAAGGATGGTGTCAACGCCCGGGAATTTCGCAAATGGCAATACAGACTCCTTGACGCTGTAATAAGGCGGAATCACTTCCGCGGTAACGCCCTGCTCGGCGAGCGAACGGCCGGCCATGCAGCGCGCTGCAACCTTGGCCAGCTGCACGCCGGTCGCCTTCGATACAAACGGTACGGTGCGCGAAGCGCGTGGATTCACTTCCAGCACGAAGATCCGGTCCAGCATGCGGCCGTCGGCTTTCTGCCGCTGCACCGCGAACTGCACGTTCATCAGGCCGACCACGTTCAGGCCGCGCGCCAGGCGCACGGTCTGGCGCTTGATCTCGGCCACGGTGGCCTCGGACAGCGAATAGGGAGGCAGGCTGCAGGCCGAATCGCCCGAGTGGATGCCGGCCTGTTCCACGTGTTCCATCACGCCGCCGATCACCACGTCGGCGCCGTCGCTGACGCAGTCCACGTCCACCTCGATGGCATCGTTCAGGAAGCGATCCAGCAGCACCGGCGAGTCGTGCGAGACCTTGACCGCCTCGCGCATGTAGCGCTCCAGGTCGGCCCGTTCGTGCACGATTTCCATGGCGCGGCCGCCCAGCACGTACGATGGGCGCACCACCAGCGGGTAGCCGATCTCCTCGGCCATGGCCACGGCTTGCTGCTCGTTGCGGGCGGTGCGGTTCGAAGGCTGGCGCAGATCCAGCTCGAACAGCAGTTTCTGGAAGCGTTCGCGGTCCTCGGCGGCGTCGATCATGTCGGGCGAGGTGCCGATGATCGGCACGCCGTTCGCCTCCAGCGCCAGGGCCAGCTTGAGCGGGGTCTGGCCGCCGTACTGCACGATCACGCCTTCGGGCTTTTCGATGGCGACGATTTCCAGTACGTCCTCCAGCGTCAACGATTCGAAATACAGGCGGTCGGAGGTATCGTAATCGGTCGACACGGTTTCCGGGTTGCAGTTCACCATGATGGTCTCGTAGCCATCCTCGCGCATCGCCAGCGCGGCATGCACGCAGCAGTAATCGAATTCGATGCCCTGGCCGATCCGGTTCGGGCCCCCGCCCAGCACCATGATCTTGCGAGCGCCGGTCGGCTGTGCCTCGCATTCCTCGTCGTAGGTCGAATACATATAGGCGGTGCGGGTCGCGAACTCGCCGGCACAGGTGTCGACGCGCTTGTACACCGGACGGATGCCCTGGGCGTGGCGCTGCTTGCGCACCGCGTCTTCATGCACGCCCAGCAGGTGCGCCAGGCGGCGGTCGCTGAAGCCTTGCTGTTTCAGGCGGCGCAGCACGTCTCGGTCGAAACCGCCCAGCTGCTGGGAAGCCACCCATTCCTCGACTTCCACCAGGTCATGGATCTGGGCCAGGAACCACGGGTCAATATGGGAAAGGCGGTTCACCTCCGCCAGCGACATGCCTTGCGCGAAAGCTTCGCCGACGTACCAGATGCGTTGCGGGCCCGGCAGGCGCAGTTCCTGTTCGATCACGTCGCGGCCGGTGGCGATGCGCTGCAGGCCGTCCACGCCGATGTCCAGGCCGCGCAGCGCCTTCTGGAACGATTCCTGGAAGGTGCGCCCCATGGCCATCACTTCGCCCACGGACTTCATCTGCGTGGTCAGGCGGTCATTGGCGCCGGCGAATTTCTCGAAGGCGAAGCGCGGGATCTTGGTGACCACGTAGTCGATCGCAGGTTCGAACGAAGCCGGGGTGGCGCCGCCGGTGATATCGTTTTGCAGCTCGTCCAGCGTAAAGCCCACCGCCAGCTTGGCGGCCACGCGGGCAATCGGGAAGCCGGTGGCCTTGGAAGCGAGCGCCGAGGAGCGCGACACACGCGGGTTCATCTCGATCACGATCATGCGGCCGTCTTGCGGATTGACTGCGAACTGCACGTTCGAGCCGCCGGTATCGACGCCGATCTCGCGCAGCACGTTCAGCGACGCGTCTCGCATGATCTGGTATTCCTTGTCGGTCAGGGTCTGCGCCGGGGCTACGGTGATCGAATCGCCGGTATGCACGCCCATCGGGTCCAGGTTCTCGATCGAGCAGACGATGATGCAGTTGTCCTTGCGGTCGCGCACCACTTCCATCTCGAACTCCTTCCAGCCGATCAGCGATTCCTCGATCAGCAGTTCGGACGTCGGCGACAGTTCGAGGCCGCGCAGGCAGATGGCGGTGAATTCATCGGCATTGCGGGCGATGCCGCCGCCGCTGCCGCCCATGGTGAAGGACGGACGGATAATTACCGGGAAGCCGAGGCGTTCCTGCGCCTGCCAGGCTTCGGCCATGGTGTGGGCGATGCCGGAACGCGCCGACTGCAGGCCGATGCGCTCCATGGCTGCCTTGAACTTGGCGCGGTCTTCCGCGCGGTCGATGGCTTCCGGCGTGGCGCCGATCAGCTCCACGTTGAAGCTTTCCAGGACGCCGTGGCGATGCAGGTCCAGCGCGCAATTCAGCGCGGTCTGGCCGCCCATGGTAGGCAGCACGGCTTGCGGGCGCTCTTTCTCGATGATCCGTGCCACGGTTTCCCAGGTGATCGGCTCGATATAGGTCACGTCGGCCATGCCCGGGTCGGTCATGATGGTGGCCGGGTTGCTGTTGACCAGCACCACTTCATAGCCTTCCTCGCGCAGGGCCTTGCAAGCCTGGGCGCCGGAATAATCGAATTCGCATGCCTGGCCGATGACGATCGGGCCGGCGCCAATGATCAGGATGCGCTTGATGTCGGTACGCTTAGCCATGGCGCGCGCCCTCCATCATGCTCACGAAACGGTCGAACAGCGGCGCCAGGTCGTGCGGCCCGGGCGACGCCTCGGGGTGGCCCTGGAAGCAGAACGCCGGCTTGTCGGTGCGGCGGAAGCCTTGCAGCGAACCGTCGAACAGGGAAATATGCGTGACTGCGCAGTTATTCGGCAGCGAATCGGGATCGACGGCAAAGCCGTGGTTCTGGGAAGTGATCATTACGCGACCGGTTTCGATATCCTGTACGGGGTGGTTGGCGCCGTGGTGGCCAAATTTCATTTTCATGGTGCGGGCGCCGGAAGCGAGCGCCATGATCTGGTGCCCAAGGCAGATGCCGAAGGTCGGCACGCCGCGCTCGATCAGTTCGCGCGCGGCTTCGATCGCGTAATCGCAGGGTTGCGGGTCGCCCGGCCCGTTCGACAGGAAGATGCCGTCCGGGTTCAGTGCCAGCGCGGCGGCGGCGCCGGCTTTCGCGGGCAGCACCGTGACGCGGCAGCCGCGCTGGGCCAGCATGCGCAGGATATTCGCCTTCACGCCGAAGTCGTAGGCGACCACGTGGCAGCGCGGCTGCATCTGGCGGCCGTGGCCCTGGCCCAGCATCCATTCGGTCTCGGTCCATTCATAAGGGGCGGCGGTGCTGACGGTTTGCGCCAGGTCCATGCCCGACAGGCCCGGAAATTCGCGCGCCAGGCGCAGCGCTTCCTCCGCCGCGCCGCCGGCGATGATGGCGCCGGACTGGGCGCCCTTCTCGCGCAGGATGCGGGTCAGCTTGCGGGTATCGATGCCTGCAATCGCCACCACGCCCTGCTCCGTCAACCAGCTCGACAGGTCCTGCTCGCTGCGGAAGTTCGAGGCCATGAAAGGCAGGTCCTTCACCACCAGGCCGGCCGCATGGATCAACGGCGCTTCGCCGTCTTCACGGTTGACGCCCGTGTTGCCGATATGCGGATAGGTCAGCGTGACAATCTGGCGGCTGTAGCTTGGGTCGCTCAGGATTTCCTGGTACCCGCTCATGGCGGTATTGAATACGACTTCGCCGGCTGTCGACGCGTTGGCACCGATCGAGATGCCTTCGAACAGGGTGCCATCAGCCAATGCGAGAATAGCGCGCCCGGCATTCCCATTGGGATGCTTGAGTGGGTGTTTCATCAGGGGTTCTCCTGGGGTCCATATCGTTATAAAACCAATAAACAGAATTACTCAGCAGTAATTCCTAGCGCGCTGGAAGCTACGATACGCCGGCACACCCCCGCCAAAACTATCCAAATTTCACAAGGCCCTGTTCGGGCGCGAAAATAAATTGCGGTGGCGCAATTCCGCAACGTGACCGAAGTGCAAAGTGCTCCGATATATAATGTCGGCCATGACAAAATTGACCATCATCGTTGCCACTGACTCCAGCAATGGCATAGGTATCAACAACACTCTTCCATGGCACTTGCCGGAAGACCTGGCGCACTTCAAGCGCCTCACTTCCGGCCATCCGATTATCATGGGCCGCAAGACCTTCGATTCGATCGGCCGGCCTTTGCCCAACCGCCGCAATATCGTCATCAGCCGCAATGCCGATTGGCGGCACGAGGGCGTGGAGCGCGTCGGCTCGCTGGAAGAAGCGCAGGCCCTGGTCGCCGGCACCGACGAGGCTTTCGTGATCGGCGGCGCGCAGGTCTACCAGCAAGCCTTGCCGCTGGTTGACAGGCTTGTCATCACCCGCATCGGCCGCAGCTACGAGTGCGACGCCTTCTTCCCGGCGCTGGCTGCCGGCCAATGGCGGGAAGTGGCGCGCGAGGATCACGTTTCGGCAGCCGGGCTGCCTTATTCATTCATTAGCTTTAGCAGGAACTAAACATGTCCGGACACGGTTTCCACGTCCACGGCCCGCATGACCACGCCGTGGAACACGCAGCACACAGCAACGACAAATTCTCCGGCAATATCGCCGTGACGACGGCTATCCTGGCCACCGTGGGCGCCATCTTCGGCTACCAGGGCGGGGCCACGCAGAACGATGCCGCCCTGTTCAAGAACAATGCGGCCATCGCCAAGACCGAAGCGTCCAACCGCTGGAACTACTACCAGGCCAAGTCGTCCAAGCAGAACCTGGCCGAACTGGCCATGACCCTGCCGAACGTCGATCCGAAGCGTTACGAAGCGGAAGTGGCGCGCTACAAGGAAGAAAAGTCGGCAATCAAGAAAGATGCCGAGGAGTGGGAAGCCAAGTCGGCCGAATGGGACCATAAATCCGACCATGCCCTGCACAAGCACCACCAATGGGCGCTGGCTACCACGGCTGAACAAATTGCTATTGCGCTGGCCGCAATCACCCTGCTGACCAACCGTAAATGGCTGATGTATGCCACCTACGGCGTGGCCGCGGTAGGCCTTGGCCTCGGCGTGCTGGCAATGCTGTAAAAAAATCCACCACCGGGGAATGTTTTCTGCGATACTCCCGGTCTTATTTTTTTGAGGCGCTTGGTCGCGCCTGGAGAACATCGATGAAATTCCGCTTCCCCATCGTCATCATCGACGAGGATTTCCGTTCCGAGAACACGTCCGGCCTGGGTATTCGCGCCCTGGCCGCGGCGATGGAAAACGAAGGCATGGACGTCCTGGGTGTGACCAGCTACGGCGACCTGGCGCAGTTTGCGCAGCAGCAGTCGCGCGCCTCGGCCTTCGTGCTGTCGATCGACGACGAAGAGTTCGGCGGCGGCACCCCGGAAGAAACCGACTTCGCGCTGGCTTCCCTGCGCGCCTTCGTTTCCGAGATCCGCCACAAGAACGCCGACATCCCGATCTACCTGTACGGCGAAACCCGCACTTCGCGCCATATCCCTAACGATATCCTGCGCGAGCTGCACGGCTTCATCCACATGTTCGAGGACACCCCGGAATTCGTGGCGCGCCACATCATCCGCGAAGCCAAGTCCTACCTGGACAGCCTGGCGCCGCCCTTCTTCCGCGCCCTGGTGCACTACGCGAACGACGGCTCCTACTCCTGGCACTGCCCTGGCCACTCCGGCGGCGTGGCCTTCCTGAAGTCGCCGATCGGCCAGATGTTCCACCAGTTCTTCGGCGAGAACATGCTGCGCGCCGACGTCTGCAACGCGGTGGAGGAACTGGGCCAGCTGCTGGACCACACCGGCCCGGTCGCCGCGTCCGAGCGCAACGCCGCCCGCATCTACAACGCCGACCACGCCTACTTCGTCACCAACGGCACTTCCACCTCCAACAAGATGGTGTGGCATTCGACCGTGGCGCCGGGCGACATCGTCGTGGTGGACCGCAACTGTCACAAATCGATCCTGCACTCGATCATCATGTGCGGCGCGATCCCCGTGTTCCTGATGCCGACCCGGAACAACCTGGGCATCATCGGCCCGATCCCGCTGGAAGAATTCTCGATGGAGAGCATCGAGCGCAAGATCGCCAACAACCCGTTCGCCCAGGCTGCGGCCAACAAGAAGCCGCGCATCCTGACCATTACGCAGTCGACCTACGACGGCGTGGTCTACAACGTGGAAACCCTGCGCGAAATGTTGGACGGCAAGATCGACACCCTGCACTTCGACGAAGCCTGGCTGCCGCACGCCACCTTCCACGACTTCTACAAGAACATGCACGCGATCGGCAAGGACCGTCCGCGCGCCAAGGAGTCGATGATCTTCTCGACCCAGTCGACCCACAAGCTGCTGGCCGGCCTGTCCCAGGCTTCGCAGGTTCTGGTGCGCGACTCCGAGACCGTGAAGCTGGACAAGGATGCCTTCAACGAGGCCTACCTGATGCACACCTCGACCTCGCCGCAGTATTCGATCATCGCCTCCTGCGACGTGGCGGCGGCCATGATGGAAGCGCCGGGCGGCACCGCCCTGGTGGAAGAATCCATCCTGGAAGCGCTGGACTTCCGCCGCGCGATGAAGAAGATCGACGAGGAATGGGGCCAGGACTGGTGGTTCAAGGTCTGGGGCCCGGACAGCTTCGCCGAAGAAGGCATCGGCTCGCAGGAAGACTGGATCTTCACCGAAGAGAGCAAGAAGTGGCACGGCTTCGGCGACCTGAAGCCGGGCTTCAACATGCTGGACCCGATCAAGGCCACCATCGTCAACCCGGGCCTGTCGCTGGACGGCCAGTTCGGCGAGACCGGCATCCCGGCCTCGATCGTGACCAAGTACCTGGCGGAACACGGCGTGATCGTCGAGAAGTGCGGCCTGTACTCCTTCTTCATCATGTTCACCATCGGCATCACCAAAGGCCGCTGGAACACTCTGCTGACCGCGCTGCAACAGTTCAAGGACGACTACGACAAGAACGCCCCGATGTGGCGCATCCTGCCGGAGTTCTCGGCTGCCAACCCGCGCTACGAACAAATGGGCCTGCGCGACCTGTGCCAGCAGATCCACGACTTCTACAAGGCCTACGACGTGGCGCGCCTGACCACCGAGATGTACCTGTCGGACATGGTGCCTGCCATGAAACCGTCGGACGCATTCGCCAAGATGGCGCACCGCGAAATCGAACGCGTGGCGCTGGACGACCTGGAAGGCCGCATCACGTCGATCCTGCTGACGCCTTACCCGCCGGGCATTCCGCTGCTGATCCCGGGCGAGCGCTTCAACAAGACCATCGTGGACTACCTGCGTTTCGCGCGCGACTTCAATGAACGCTTCCCAGGTTTCGAGACCGACGTGCACGGCCTCGTGAAGCGCGAAGTAAATGGCCGCAAAGACTACTTCGTCGACTGCGTCAAGCAATAAATCTGCACTGTGGATCGTGCGCCGCACCGCGGCGCACGATTGAGCAAGCTCAACGCTACGCTTCCTGAATTCGCACTATAGTTGACGTCCTGTCCTTTCAGGAGGGGCGACTAAATGGCGCTTTCAGCTTGCATCCTGGCGACCGCGAAGGCGCCGGCAAATGCCAGCAACAGGCTGCGGACAGACTTGTCCGACGCTGGCGTATCCCTCATCGAAGCACCGCAGGAAAGCGACGCTTCCATTTTCCTGTTCAGGCAGTGGGACGGCGAACTGGCCGCCAACCTGCAAGCGGCGGGCGCGCCGCAAATGCTGGCCATCTGCTGCGAACCTGCCGAACTGGCGGCCGACGCCATGTGGGAAGTGCTGGCGGCCGGGGCTTCCGACCTGATCCTGTGGCGCACTGGCGAGGCAATCCTGCCGCAGGTACTGGCCCGCCTGCAGCGCTGGCACGAAGTGGCCCAGCTCATGTCTTCCGACCGCATACGCGCCTGCCTGGTCGGGCAAAGCGCGCCCTGGCGGCGCATGCTGCAAAACCTGGTGGAAGTGGCGGCCTTCACCGATTCCCCGGTCCTCATCACCGGCGAGACCGGCACCGGCAAGGATTTGCTGGCCCAGGCCATACATCGCCTGCATGGCGGCCCCGGGCCGCTCACTGTCGTCGATTGCACCACGCTGTCGCCGGAGCTGGCCGGCAGCGAATTGTTCGGGCATGAACGCGGCGCATTCACTGGCGCCTACAGCGCGCGCGACGGCGCCTTTGCCGCAGCCAACGGCGGCGTATTGTTCCTTGATGAAGTGGGCGAATTGCCGCTGGCGCTACAGGCGCAGCTCCTGCGCGTCATCCAGGAACAGCAATACCGGCGTGTCGGCAGCAATGACTGGCATCCGACTCGCTTTCGCCTGGTGTGCGCCACCAATCGCGACCTGGAGGCGGAGGTCCAGCGCGGCGCCTTTCGCGCCGACCTGTATTACCGCATCGCCGCATGGCGCTGCCGGACGCCGGCGCTGCGCGAACGGCAAGGCGATATCCTGCCGCTGGTGCAGCACTTCCTGCGCCAGCTTGGCGGGGAGGATGTCGAACTCGATCCGGCCGTGCGCCAATACCTGCTTACGCGCAGCTATCCCGGCAATGTGCGCGACCTGCGCCAGACGGTGGCGCGGCTCTGGCATCGCCATATCGGACCCGGGCCAATCACCATCGGCGATGTGCCGCCCGAGGAACGCCCCGCCGGGGGCGGCGCCTGCTGGCCCGACGCGGCTTTCATCAACGCCATTGGACGCGCCGTCGACCTTGGCGTCAGCCTCTCGCGCATCGGCCAGGCGGCTACCGACACGGCCATCCAGCTGGTGCTGCAGCAGGAGGGCGACAACAACCAGCGCGCCGCCCTGCGCCTGGGCGTGACCGACCGCACGCTGCAATTGCGCCGCAAGGCACGCAGTGCACCGGCCTAGCCGCGGCCGATGAGGCGCAGCAGGTTGCCGCCCAGGACCAGGCCTTCGTCCCCTGCCCCCAGCCGCAGCAAGCGGATCTTTTCCAGTTCCACGCCGGGGTGCAGCCACGGCCCGTCGGTCCCGAACAGGACCTTGTGCGCACCTGCGCGGCGGATCGCCTGCTCCAGCAGGTCGAAGCGGCGCACGCCGGCGCTGTCGGTGTAGATGTTGCGATGGCGCGCCAGGTGGTCGATCAGCGCCAGTTGCGCCGCCCAGTCGTCGGCAAAGCTGCCAAGGTGGGGCAAGATGAAGTTCACGTCGGGATATTGTCCTGCCAGCAGTTCGGCCACCGAAGTCACGCCGACCGGGTCGTACAGCACCGGCAACCCGAAGTGCCGCGCCACCTCGCAGACCTCGCCCGTGATCGGGGCGTCATGCCGGTGCAGCTTGATGCCGACGAATCCGTATTCCTCCACCGCCTTGCGTACCAGCGCTGCAATCCGCCCGGCATCGCGACGGGCGTGCACGAAGGCAAAGGCGAGGTAGCGTTCCGGGTGCGCCGCCACCAAGCGCGCCACGCCGGCATTGGCGGCGCCGTAATCGGAATGGAAGGCGGCCAGCAGCACCGTGCGATCGATGCCGGCTTCACGCGCGCGCCGGGCGTAGCGGCCCAGCGCGGCGTCGCTGTCCCAGGGGCCGGTCAAGCCGTCGCCGGGGCCTGCGTGGCAATGGCAGTCGATGATCATGACTTGCCGAACTGCGGGGCATGGGACCGCAAGGCATCGAGCACGGCGCGCCGGACCGCTTGCGGGCTGCCATCGCTGTCGCCGGCAGCCTGCGCGGCGCTGCCGGCAATGCGCACGAAACGGCGCGCCATTTCCAGCTCGCGGTCCACTTCCGGCATCTCCTGCATTTCCATTTCCAGGGCATTGCTCAGCGCCCCGCCCAGCGCGCGGCCCAGGGCCGTGCCGACGCCCGGAATCGGAATGAAGGAGCCGAGCGCACCGCCGACAAAGGGCAAGGCCTTTTTCGCGATCCCTTTCAGGATGCCGCCCAAGGGCTTCGCCACTTTCTTGATGCCGTTCCAGACGCCCTTGAACATCTTGCCCAGGAATTGCTCCATCTCCTCCTCGCTCTGCACGCCGAGCAGTTCCATCGCCAGTTCCATTTCCTGCTCGGAGCTGAACGGACCATGCTGGCAGCGCTTGCAGCCGCAGGGCGCTTCGTGCTCCTCGCCCAGCACCTCGAACTCCAGTTCGCGGCGCTGGTTGGTCAGCACGCCCTGGTGGTGCCTGAACATCGTGTCGTGCAGGGTCCGTTCGCGCCGGCGGCGGTCCGCATCGTCCGCCAGGTTGGCCGCGACATACACGCTGACTTCGGATGGCCGGATGCCCATCATGCCCGCGCAGATCCGGTGTTGCGCCAGGCGCTGGCCCATGTGGCGCGCCTGTCCGCTATAGCCCCGGCGCTGGCCGTTGACCGTGAATTCAAGGTAGTACAGCCCCGGCCCGTGCGTGCGCGGGTCGCTGGGCGCCCGATCGAGCGGAGCGACGAGCGCATAGGCAGGCTGCAGGGCGGGCGGCATCCGCCCCACAGCCGCAGCGATGGTCGGCGGCACTTCACCGTCGCCGTCTCCTTCATCGGGACCAGGTTCGTCGCCCGCTGGCGGTTCGAGCAGCGGCAGCGGCTCGAATACCGGCACGCGGTAAGGCCAGGCCCCGCCAACCACGGGCGCCGGGCGGACTTTGCGGGCGGGACGGGTGCGGCCCCGACCCATTGAGCGGCCGCCTTTGGGCCGCCATTCGAATTCCATTGTCTCAAACATGCAGCACCTCCATCAGTTGTCCGATCGAGCGGGCGGCATAGGCGACTTCCTGTGCGCTGTGGTCAGCCCGCAGCAGCAACGTCAGGACCTGCCTTGCCGGTGTCCCCTGCAACAGCACTTCAATACCTGCCAGCGAAAGCTCGCTGCGTAACGCCTCGCCATCGCACAAGGGCGGCAGCGCGATTCGCTGGACCGGGAAATCGCCTCCCATGCAGGCGATCCCGAAACCGGCCAGGTTCGCCTGCAATTGCGCAATCCGCTCGCGCAGCCGCTCGCGCAAGGCCCGGCCCAACCGGCGGTTGGCGTCCAGCGCACAGCGGCCGGCTGCAATCGCCGCCACCGAAGGCGGGCTGCAATGGACCCGCGTTTCGCTGGCTGACAAGAAGCCGCCGAGCAGCTTGCGCGGCCCCGCCAGCACCGCCAGCGGCGCGCCAAAGCCCTTGGCCATCGAGGCGCCCACCAGTACCGGTGCGCCGCCAAGGCCATGCTCGGCCACCGATCCGCCCCCATCCAGGCCGGCGACGCCAAGCGCCTGGGTGTCGTCCAGCAGCAGCAAGCCGCCGTATGCATCGGCGATGTCGGCATACGCCGCCAGCGGCGGTGCGGCGGCATCGCCCGGCGTATAGCCATCCGACAGGATCACCGGCCTGCGCCCTGCTTCGCGCCAGCGCCGCCCAAGCGCCGCGGCCTGGGCCGCATTGCAGTGGCTGAAGCATTGCAGCGGCACGCCCTGTGCGCTCGCGCGCTCGGCGCCCCAGCGTGCCACCGGATATGCCGCGCTGTCGACCAGCAGCGCCACCCGTGCCGGCGCCAGCCAGCCGAACAGGTCCCAGAACAGGTGCAGGCTGGAAGTCAGCAGGCAGGCGGCCTCGCAGTCCATCAGGCGCGCCAGGCTGGCGCCCAGTTCCGTCTCGCCCGGCACCGGCTCCAGCGCCGCCGGCTTTCCCAAAGTCAGCTCGTCCCAGGCAGGCAGCGTCTGCGCGGCATGCCGCATGCCCAGGTACAGCGCACTGGTGAAGTCGGTGCGCACCGCCGCCTCACGCCGAGCGCGGCATGGCCTCCAGCCGCTGCCGCAGCAGCACCGACGGCATGGTTGCTTCCAGTTTGGGGTTGGCGACTTCCGAGGTCAGGTCGACACCTGTCACCGCACGGTAGGCGTGCATATAGCCCTGCGCCTGCGGACGCCAGAAGCGGGCCCACGCAAACGCCTCGGTGGGGTCGTACACGTCGCTCCAGTGGGTATAGCGGATCGACAGCAGCAACTGTTCGCCGAACATGGCCAGGTCGCGGAAATGGGCGATGCTGGTGTCGCTCCAGCCCTGCACCTTCTTCATTGCATCGACGCGGTCCATCCACGGTTCGGGATGCGCCACCATCAGCCGCGTCGGCAGGAATTCGCGGAATTCCGGACGCGCCAGCATCCATTGCTGCATCAGCATTTCGATGCGCGCGGTGGACGGCAGGTCGCCGAACTGGTTGTGCGCGCCCTGCGACAGGATCAGGTGCACTTCCTTCAGCGCATTCAGGATCGGGAAGGCGTCGGCCTTGACGGTGGTGTCGTCGTCCTGGCGGTAGAACGGCATCAGCTGGCGCAGCAGGTTGTGGAAGGCCTCGACGAACTTGGAGCGGCTGTCGGCCGGACGGAAATCGCGTACCGCCCTTCCATCCAGGTGGATGCCGTAGTGATGGTCGTACTCGTAATTGCGGCGCACCACGCTCAGGCGGTGCTGTTCATCCTGTACATAACCCCACAGCAGGTTGTTCAAGGGCCGCAGCATGTCCACTTCCATATTGGCCAGCGGGTCGAGGCCGTTGCCGTGCGCCGGCGAGCGCACGTTCTGGAAGCGGCGCGTGATCGCGTTCATGGTCTGCACCAGCATGCCCTCTTCCTGCCAATAGGACCAGATCAGCTCCATCATGCAGGGGTTGACCAGCCGGTCACGGATGAAGCCCGCGCACAATTCGGCATCGTGGTGGTCCTTGTGGTCCATGTGGATGCGCACGTCCGGCAGCTTGCTGCGGATCAGCGCCAGGTAAGGCAGGATGCGGGTTTTCGGATCCAGCGACGTCAGGTAGCGCTTGACCAGTTCATCCTCCAGCTTGCGGTCCCCCGGCAGGTCGCGCCGGTCCAGGTAATCGGCGTCTTCCTGCGGCCGGAACGCATACGGTGTGCGCAGCACGCCGCAGTTCACCATCACGAAGGCTTCGGTGGCGGCCTTCAGCACACGGTAGGAATCCGAGTCGCTGAAAGGCAGGGTGCGCCGCTTCTCCAGCAGCCGGAATGCGCGTTCCTTTTCGTCGAAGCGGCTGCGCTCGAACTCGGGCACGTCGCCGCCGGCATCGTTGCAGAACAGGTGGTCGATGAACAGCTTGTACGTATTGAATGACAGTGCATCGGCGCTGTTGCGGATCAGGGTCCAGTGCGCAAGCACGGGACGGAACTCCGCTTCCGTACGCGACGCCTGGGTGGTGATCGTGCCGCTCACCTGGGTCGCGCTGCCTTCGTCGACGATGATCGGTTCCGAGGCGCGGTAGTGGGCGGCATCATTCGGGTCCGGCGTGACGCCGTCCGGCTCCAGCGCAGCCATGTAGACATTGACCGCCACCTCGGTGGAGCCGGTGGCGTTCAGGCGCATGCTCGACTTGACGCCTTTCAGCGCCTGGCTTTGCAGTGGCGGCTCCGGCACGTAATACATGCCTTCCATCGGGTTGCCCAGTCCTGCCACGCTGTGCGCCACCGAGACCCAGACAGTATCGCCCACCAATCCGTGCGGCCGGTCCTGGTTGTCGCCGTTGGCAAAGAAGACCGGTTCGAGCCGGAATGGCGGGTCCAGCAGGAATTCGGTTTCGCCGCGCGTGTCGGTGGCCAGGATGTCGACCCGGTTGAACCGCATGAAGTCCTTGTCGAAGGGGGTGGCGTTGTTGAAGACCACGTAGTAGGTGCCGATCTCCAGCCCGTCGAAGCGCGCATGGCCATTCGGACCGGTATGGGTCGGCCGCAGCACGGGCCAGGCAGCCATCATCTTGCGCGCCTCTTCCGGCGTGCCCTTGTCCTCATTGAGCAATTGCAGCTGCTTCACCTGCGCATCGGAAGGCTGCATCAGCAGCAGGTGCGCATGCACCACCGGGACCCAGCGATTGTCCGAGATCCGGGCCCGCACGTTGACATCGATTTTGCCGCTTTTTCCTGCGGCCGCCGCACTCGTTTTGGTCATGATGGAACTCTCCTCAAATATCAGTCAAGGTATTGCGAAGGGCCCAGTGCGTCAGCAGGCGCCCCAGCAGGATGCTTTCGTGTTCCGGGCTCAGGATGCCGTCCGCACGCGCCTGGCCGATCACGGCGAACACCAGCACCGGCGAAGCTTGGTACATGCGCTCGGGCTTGCGCTGCCACAGCCGGAACAGCAACGCCAGGTAGGCCGGCTGCCGCAGATCCACCTGCAGCGCCTGCGGCAGCGAAGCACCGCGCAGCAAGGCCGGACGGTGATTGGCCAGCAGGCCGGCCAGCGCCGGCATCGAATCGCGCAAGGCCATCAGCAGTTGCCGGTCGGCCTCCGGCACGCCATCGAGGGGATAGTAGGATTCCCACAAGCGCGCCATGCGCTGCCACTGCGGATGCGGGTAGAGCTGCTCGCCCATTGCGCAGCTCAGGAGCACCCGGATCCAGGGCACCGGATGCGGGTCGTCGATATTGATGCGGAAGACGAAAATGCGCGGCAGGCTGACCACGCCGATCAGGCCGTGGGTGGCAGCCACGCCGACCCTGCCCAGCGACCAGAAGTCGGCGACGATTTCGGAAATCCAGCGCTCCCACAACTTCCACACCTGCGCCGGCCCGGTGGCGCCGGACTGCAGCGATTGCAGGACCGGGCGCAGCGAGTTCACAAGGTCCAGCAGCGCCGCGCCCTGGTGCCCCACCTCATGGAACAAGGAAGACGCAATGCTGGCGCCAACCATGCGTTCGCGCGGTACCCGAATGATGGCGACGGGATTGTCGCCGCCGCCCGGCAGGCGCGTGCGGGCGCGGCGGATAGCAGCCCCCGGTCCGCGATCGAGGTAGCACACCACCGGCGGCGGCGTGTAGTAGCCGCCGCGCAGGGCCAGGGCGTCGGCCGACGCGACGTCCAGTCCTGCCAGCCATACGCCGTAGCGATGTTCGCTACGCTGCGTCACCACGTCGTTGAACATGTCGAACTGGATCAGCGCCGCATTGAACTTCATGCGCAGGAACGTGAAGCGGCGCTGGGCATGCGCCGGGCTGGCGCGCCGCCCGGCGGGGCTGCGCAACCAGTGCAGGAAGCCGCGCACCATCGCCCGCAGCTCGCGCCGCCCCGCCACCAGCTGGCGATCGATGCCAAGCTGCGCCCGCGGCAGCAAGGCGGCAGCCGGCACCATCGGCTCGATCAGGGCGAATGGCAGCACCCGGGCCAGGCGCGTCAGCAAGGACCGCGCCTCCTGTGCCAGCATCCAGGCGGCGTACGGGCTCATTTGGCTCAAGCTCCGTACAGGACGATTTTGCGGCCCTGGCGCACCCAGCGTCCGGAATTGCCGTGCATCGCGCCGGCCATGCCTCCCATGCCGCGCCCGGCTGCCCCCTGCTGGGCGCCCTGCTGCCCGGCACGCGCCAGCAGGCCCGGTGCGTGCTGGCGGACGGCCGCCGTCGCCGCCTGCATGGCAATCTGGCGCGGATCGCCGCCGCGCGCCTGGGCTGCGCGGTTGACGGTGTCGGCAGCCACCTTGACGAAGGTGCGTGCGCCGTCGAACTCGCGGTCCTCGCCGGACACCTCTCCTTCGGCCTCCAGCCCGAGGGCGCTACCGGCAGCCGACGCCAGGCCGCTGCCGATCTTGGCGCCCAGCGGGCCGCCGAAGTAGCCGCCAATCGCGCCGCCGGCCAGAGGCAGCGCTTTCTTGGCCACGCCTTTCAGTGCGCCGCCGATGGCCTTGCCGACCGGCGAGCGGATCACGTTGCCGGCGAACGATGCCGCCTTCTTCAGGAAGCTGCCCAGGAACTGTTCCAGTTCCGCTTCATTGGTCACCGACAGCAGTTCGCTGGCCAGTTCCATTTCCTCGGCTTCGGTCAGCATCCCTTGCTGGCCCATTTCGCCGCCCCATTCCGATTCGCCAAACTCATACTCGCCTTCATAGGAAGTTTCGTTGCCGAATTCCAGGGTGGTACGGTCGATGTCATGCATGATTAGCCCCCTTTGATGTGATGCTGCGGATGGTGGAACGGGATGCCGTTCCATGATGGATACGATGGTGGGCAGCAGCCCTGGTGCGTACTGCTTGGCCGCGATGTTCAGCGCGGCGCGCCGCACCTGGCGGGGATCGCCGCGGGCAGCCTGCCTGGCACGGCGCGCTGCCAGCCCGGCAAAACGCATGAACTGGCGTGCCGTTTCGAACTCGCGGTCCTCGGCGCTCAGGCCCTCAAGCTCCATGCCGAGCATGCGGCCGGCCCTGGGACCCGCCGACAGCACCTGGTCGGCAAGCTTGGGCAGCACGCCGTCCAGGCCGGGCGCCACATGGCGAAACCAGGCCGGCAGGCGCCCCTCGCGCCGCGCCGCCAGCAGTTCTGCTGCTTGCGGCAGGCTTTCATCGCGCCATGCTGCCTGTGGCGCCGCCGGGGACAGTTCGAGTTCCGGCCGATAGCTGAGCAGACGGTCCATGCTTTCTCCATTGCCTAAACCATGCTGGGAGTATTGCAAGGCGTGTGCCAGCGCCTCCCCCTCGGGGAAGCGCTGGCCGCGGCGAAAGCGGTTTCGGGGAATGGCGAAAAACGGGGATGCGGAGCGAAGCCGGCTTCGCCCCGAGGGAAGATCAGGCGGCGACAGCCGCCGTCAACGTGGCGACGTAGCCGTCGGTGACGTTGCCGCTGATCGTGACAAGTTGCAGGGAATGGCCATCGCTGAAGATATTGTCGGTGGCATAGCTGATGCGCGACAGGTTGCTTGCGGAACTGCTGTAACCCGACGTGGCATACACTTCGTTCAACGTCGCCATCGGGAAGGTGAATTGCGAAGTCTTGATGCGATTGGCGGCGCTGCTGCTTTGCGCCAGGCTGCGATATACCTCGAAGTGCACGTGCGGCATGCGGCCGTCGTAACATCCCGGGAAGATGGTGGTGAAGGACAGCTCGCCATTGGCGTCCGCTCCCTGCACGCCGCGCAGGTAGTTCTGGTCCGCTACCCCGCTCGAATACAGCGAATAGCGCCCTTCGCGGTCGCAGTGCCACAGGTAGACCGCGAACTCGCCGGCAGCACCGCAGCTATTGTTCGCATTGACGATCTTCAGCTTGATCGTCAATGGGATGCCGCCGGCTGTGCCGCTGGCGCCGTTGAAACTGCTTCGGATGTCGCTGCGCACCACGCCGGTCTGCGTCAATACGTTGACGATGCCGCTCGCATTGCTGTTGGTGCCGTCGCCAGGATAAGGCCCGCCGGTTTCTTCAGGAATGACGGTACAGCTTCCGGTCGTGGTGCCGGTGCTGCCGGCGCCCGTGCTGCTGCCGCTGCTGGCGCTGCTGCCAGTGCTCGTGCTGTCCGAGCCGCCGCCACAGGCGATCAGCGGCAGCGTGGCCGCGCCGGCCAGCAGCCAACGCAGCGAGCGGCGCCGGGTGCTGCCCATGTTCATCATTGCTTCCAGGTCTGCGGCCAGGCCGTGGTCATGCGCGTCCATAAGATTCTCCTTTTTATGCCGTGGTGTTGATCAGGTTGCCGCTGCTGCCTGCTTGCGGCAGCTTGTCGGCCAGCGCTTGCAGGAACGTCGTCAGCCTGGACTGCGAATCGCTGCTGTCGCCGCCAAGCGCGGACAGCAGGGACGAGAACGAAGTCTCCAGCGGCGAAGCCTCGCCGCTTTCGGTATCGTCGCTTTGCAGCGACGAGATCAGGCTTTGCAGGTCTTCGGCCAGGCGGCCGGGGCCTCCCGGGCCACCGTGCTCCTCTCCTTGTCCGCCATTTGCCTCGCCCTGTTCGTGCAGGGACGACATCAGCTCCTGGAGGAAGCTGCCCAGGGCCGAAGCGGCGCTTTCCTTGTCGGTGGCGGCGACATCGGTTACGCCGAGCGATTCCAGCGCCGAGCCGATCGCGTTGACGAAACCGCCCTCTCCCGGCGGCGGTCCGGGCGGCGGAGGCGGTGGCGCCTGGCGCGCCTGCCCGCTGCCGCTGGCGGCCAGTTGGCCGGCAAAGCTGCTGGAGCTGATCGAATTAACGTTCATTGAAGCCTCCTTGCTGGCGACGCGCCTTGCGTTCGTCCAGCTGCTTGCGCTGCTCAGGGGTCAGCAGGGCCAGCACCTTCTGGTGGGTACGGATATGGGCCAGGGTCAGGTTGGCCTCCGCCTGTGCCGCGGCTTGGGCCAGCTTGGCCGCGGCCGCGTCATCGAATTTCTCGGCATTGCGCATGTCATGCAGGGCGCGCATTGCCTTCTCGTGGGCGCGCTGCTGCTCGCGCAGGTAAGGCGCCTGGTTGTGCATCAGCTGGAAAAGCTTGTCTTCCTGGCTCTCGGACAGTTCGAGTCCATGCAGGAATGGCAAACCGGGGGCGCCGAAGTGCCCGCCGCGATGGCGGCCAGGAAATTCTCCGCGAGGGCCTTCCGGCTGCGGGCCTGCAAGCTGCGGGTGTTCGCCCTCAGCTGGCAGGTTTTCTTCCGCCCCGGCCAGCAGCGGCAGGGTCATTGCGGCGGCCAGCAGCAGCTGGGTCAATTTGCTCTTCTTCATTGTGAATCTCCAGTGGTGATGGTGAGATTCCATTCTCTGGCTACAGCCTGTAAAGCGCCGTAAGTGGCAGGTAAAAACGTGTAAAGATGGAGCAACCCGGCAGGAGCGTTTTGTTATCATGGGCGCCATGAACAAGGTCCTGTTGATTGACGATGACGTCGAACTGGTCGGCATGTTCCAGGAATACCTGGAGCAGGAAGGCTTCGAGGTCAGTACCGCCCACGATGGCGAAACCGGCACCACCCGTGCGCTGACCGGGGCGTTCGCCATTGCCGTTCTCGATGTGATGATGCCGCGCATGAACGGCCTCGAAACGCTGCGCCGGATCCGGGCCGTGAGCCAGATGCCGATCCTGATGCTGACCGCGCGCGGCGACGATACCGACCGCATTGTCGGCCTCGAACTGGGCGCGGACGATTACGTGACCAAGCCATGCACGCCGCGCGAACTGACGGCGCGCATCCGGGCCATCCTGCGCCGCACGCAGGCCGTGCCGGATACGGGCTCCGGGCCGCTGGTTGTCGGCCAGCTCACCATGTGGCCCGAGCAGCGCCGCGCTGCCTGGGGCGGCGTGCCGCTGGAGCTGACCAGCACCGAATTCAACCTGCTCGAAGTATTGGCGCGCAATGCCGGCAAGCCGGTGAGCAAGAACGTGCTGTCCGAGCAGGGGCTGGGGCGGCCGATGGCGCGCTTCGACCGCAATATCGACGTCCATATGAGCAGCTTGCGCCACAAGCTCGGTTCCATTTCGGACGGGCGCTCCTGCCTGCAAACCGTGTACCGCCTCGGCTATCAGCTGATCCGGGAGTAAGCCGTGGGCCGTCTTTTCTGGAAGTTCTTCTTTTCGATCCTGCTCGCCCAGGTCGCAGCCACCGCCGCAATCGGCGGCGCCGTGTGGCTCAAGGCGCGCGCTGCCGCTGAAGCGCGGCCTTCCGATATCGAGACCGGTCCGCCGGCGGAGATGTCGATCGAATCCGCCGCCGCGACCCTGGCCTTTGGCGGCACCGACGGCTTGCGCCAGTTGCTGGAGAATATGCCGCGGCATCGCGTGTATGCCGTTGGCGACGATGGCAAGGAGTTGCTGGGGCGCATCACGACGCCAAGCATGCTGTCCGAAGCGCAGAAAATGCTCGTTAGCCCGGACCCGCGCGGCGTGCGCCAGGTGACTGCGCCAGACGGCCAGCGTTACCTGCTGTTCCTGCCTTCGCGGCGCCACCAGGGCACGCTGGACGCGCCCGACTCCCGTACCCTGCTTGCAGGATCGGGCATCCCCGGCCTGGACCCGCGCGCCTTCCGCCGCCCGGACAGCCGCCGCCCTTCAGCGCCTCCACCGGACGGGCCGGCGATTCCACACGCCGCGGGCCAGCAGCCGCCCGAGCCGCCACCCGGCGCCGGTGCAGGCGCTCCCCCACCCCGCTTCCGGCCACTGACGCCCTTTATCCCCATTGGCGCCGCCGTGCTGGCAAGCCTGCTGTTCGCCGCCTTGCTCGCCTGGTACTTTGCGCGCCCCATCCGCGCATTACGCCAGGCCTTCGACGCTGCAGCCAGCGGCGACCTCGCGCCGCGCTTCACCGCCAAGCCACGCGCCGGCGGCGACGAACTCACCACCCTGGGCCGCGATTTCGACCGCATGACCGGCCGCCTGCGCGCCCTGCTTGACGGCCAGAAGAATCTCCTGCACGACGTCTCGCACGAACTGCGCTCACCGCTGGCCCGCCTGCAGGCGGCTATCGGCCTGGCCCACCAGCAGCCGGAAAAGACGGCCGCCTCGATGGAGCGCATCGAGCGCGAAAGCGTACGAATGGACAAGCTGGTCGGCGAACTGCTGACCCTGTCGCGCCTGGAAGCCGGCGCCTTCGACGCGCCAAAGCAGGAATTCAGCATCGGCGAACTGCTCGACGACATCGTGCAGGATGCAAAATTCGAAGCCGCCACCAACGGCCGCGAAGTGCATTTCAGCGGCACCGCCGACGCACAGCTGACCGGCCAGCCCGAATTGCTGGCGCGCGCCATCGAAAACGTGGTCCGCAACGCGATCAAGCACAGCCCCGCCGGCGGCAAGGTCGAAGTGGAAACCGCGCTCGATGCGCGCTTCATCCGCATCCGCGTCATGGACAACGGGCCGGGGGTGGCACAGGAAGACCTGGGGAAGATTTTCCAGCCCTTCTACCGCAGCAGCAACACGGAAAAGGACGTGGATGGACATGGACTGGGCCTTGCAATCGCCCAGCAGGTGGTACAGCAGCACGGCGGCCGCATCGCCGCCGCCAATCGAACCGGCGGCGGGCTTTGTGTGGAGCTCTCGCTCCCTTTGCTCAGTGCCTGACGCTCAAGCCTTCGGCAGGGTCACGCCATGCTGGCCCTGGTACTTGCCGTTGCGGTCCTTGTACGAGGTTTCGCAGATTTCGTCGCTCTCGAAGAACAGCACTTGGGCGCAGCCTTCGCCTGCGTAGATCTTGGCTGGCAACGGGGTGGTGTTCGAGAATTCCAGCGTTACATAGCCTTCCCACTCGGGCTCGAACGGGGTCACGTTGACGATGATGCCGCAACGCGCATAGGTCGACTTGCCCAAGCAAACGGTCAGTACATTGCGCGGAATGCGGAAATACTCGATGGTACGGGCCAGCGCGAAGGAATTCGGCGGAATGATGCAGACATCGCTCTTCACGTCGACGAAGGAGTTCGAATCGAAGTTTTTCGGATCGACGATGGTGCTGTTAATGTTGGTGAACACCTTGAATTCATCGGCACAACGAATGTCGTAGCCGTAGGAGGAAGTGCCGTAGGAAATCACCTTGCGGCCGTCCACGGCACGTACCTGGCCGGGCTCATACGGCTCGATCATGCCGTGTTGTTCCGCCATGCGGCGTATCCATTTGTCGCTTTTAATCGTCATCGCAGGTGCTTTCTGGTTTAAATAATGGTGCGGATTTTACATCAGGCGCGCATGCGCTGGGGCGCTTCCCCGGCCTGCAGCTCGCTGCCCAGCATCTGGCGGATCAGATCGCGTGTCATTTCGGCCGCGAGGCGCGGCATCTCCATCGGGAACAGGTGGGAACCGCGCATCATGCGGAAATTGCGCCCCACCAGCTTGCGCGTGTGTTCCAGGCCGGCCTGCCGGTTCTCCATGGAGTTGTCGCCCGCCACATAGCCCACCGGCACTGGGAACTGGCCTTTCACCAGCGTGCCGATATGGTGCGGCAGGCTGCGGTAGATTGCGGTTTCGGTTTCGCGGCTGAAGCGCAGTTGAACGCCTTCCGGATGTTCGACCAGGCCGTGTTCCAGGTAATCGAGCAGGACGCCGGGCGCCCAGGCGCCGAAGATTTCCTTGCTGGCGAAGTGACGCAATGCTTCCTTGTGGCTCGCCCAGACGTTGCGGCGCTTGGCCGAGAAGCGCGCCGGGGAATAACGGTCGGAGAAGCGGGTGCCTTTGAACAGGCGCCAGAATTGGGCGCGCCAGCCGGCAACCACGGGGGAATCGAGCATCACCACGCAGCGCACCAGCTCAGGGCGCTGAGCCGCAGCCATCAGGCTAAGCAGCCCCCCAAGCGAGTGGCCGACCAGGATCACCGGTTCCTTCTGGTAGCGTGTTTCGAGCTCTGCGATCAGTTCCTCGACCAGCTTGGCCCAGCCATCTTCCACCGGATAACGAGGGTTATGGCCGTGCATGTCGAGCGCCTGCACATCGAAATCCTGTCCGAGGTACTCGAAGAATTGGCGGTAGGTCCCTGCCGGGTAACTGTTCGCGTGGGCGAAATGGACTTTCGGTTTCGTCATTTACTTACACTAAAAGCAATGGCAACAAGTGTTTCGTGCAAAGCATGTAATTATCGCTCAGGATCACCTCCCATGCCAGTAGCGGACAAGGACACACACCTTTGAGAAATATCCAAATAGCAATAAAATGTGCCTCTTGTACAGCATAGCGCCCCTTTCATGATTATTGTCCCCGTAGAAAACCGGCCCGATTGGAAAAATCCGCCCGTTGCGACTCTGCTGCTCATCCTCGTCAACGTCCTGATCTTCTTTTTCTATCAGGGCAAAGACCCGCAACGGGTGGAGCAGTCCTATCGGTGGTATGTCGAATCAGGCCTCTATGAGCGCGAGAAAGAGCCATTTCGCCACTACCTGAGCCGTACAAAACCCGAGTTGCGGGAGGATCTCGATGCGGCTGGCGACCAGGCCACGCCGCAGCTGCGCGACGCGCAGTTCCAGTATGCGGCCTACGATTCGCAATTTTCCCAGGCTTTGCACCAGGAGCTGGACGGCGACCCTGAATGGCGGGAGGATCGCAGCCGCTTCGAACAATTGGTCAATTCTGTCAGCGGCAAGGCGTATGCGTTCAATGCCAGGGAAGCGCGCTGGGATACCTGGATCACCAGTATGTTCCTGCACGGCGACTTTGGCCACCTGCTGGGGAATATGGTATTCCTGTTCCTGTTCGGCTTTGCCTTGGAGATCGCGATCGGGCGCGGTGTATTCCTCTTGCTCTACCTGTGCAGCGGACTGGGCGGCACTTTGTTGTTCTGGATGTCGAACCTTGGTACCGATCACGGCGTCGTGGGTGCGTCGGGTGCGATATCGGGCTTGATGGGCATGTATATCGCCGTGTACGGCCTGAGAAAAATCAACTTCTTCTACAACGTGATTTTCTTCACCGGACAGCTGCGGGCACCGGCCCTCATCGTCTTTCCCATCTGGGTCGGCTATGAGTTGTTCGGGGCGAGCAACGGCAATGACGGGATAGCGCACTGGGCCCATACGGGCGGACTGTTGTTCGGCTACGTGCTGCTGGCCCTCTGGATGCGCCTGGGCCTCAAGTACAACCGCGATTTTGTCGAGAAGATTGATCACGACGCGCCATTCAAGTCCGCGCTGTCGCGGATTCAGGAGCTGGTCGTCAAGATGAAGCTGGATGAAGCGCGACAGGCGGCTGCGCAGTTGGTCAAGGCGCACCCGCATGATGCGCGTGCGTGGCGCGCCTTGTATGGCGTCGTGAAAATCTCGCCCGAGAGCCGGCAATATCATGAGACCGTGCACGCCTTGTTCAAGCAGGCCGGCAATGCCGCCCGCGATCCGGCGCTGCAAGAACTGATCGAAGAGGTGGCGCATGCATACACCGGGAACGGTGGCGCGACACCCGCGCTGACGGACTCGGTGTCGCTCCTGCTGGCGCCGCGCCTCGGACGCGTCGAGCATATCAAGCCGCTCGCCGTCCTGGCCGAACGCCTGCTGGAACGGCAATGCCGGCACGAGATGATGCCAAGAATCTTGCAGTCGGTGGCCAACCTGTCCGCCAAGGCACGGCTGACGGCGCAGGCGCAGCGCTACCGCGACCAGTTACGGGAGCGCTTCCCCGATTCGGAAGAAGCGCGCCAATTGGCCACTCACACGGTCGCCTGACTCATCTGCCCGAGCGACAGGACCACCTTGCGGTATTTCTCGACCTCGCCGGCGATGGCATGGCCGGCATGATGCTTCAGCAGGAAATCGAGGATCATGACGGCCTTGCCATCGTCGCGCAAGCCTTCCGAGTAGATGCGCGCCAGCAGGTAATAGGCCGCCGGCAGCTCGTCGCTGGTCGGCGCCTCCTTGTGCAGCATGCCAATCAGCGCAATCGCCGGCTTGAACCGCTTCTGGATAAAGTACTCCTCCGCCAAGGCCCGCCGCACGGCGATGCTTTTCGGCTTGTACTGCGGCACCACCTGGCATGCCGCTTCCAGGACGGCGATCATGCGGCTCTTGCGCTGCATGTCGAGCAAGGCCTGGAGATAGCGCTCGGTATGCAGCTGCACGCGGTCCGGGTCGCCGCGCGACTGGCAGAGCAGCTTGTGATGATAATCGAGGACATGCAGGTCATTCGGGTAGTCGGCGACCATGCCGGCCATGTGCCGCAGCGCGTCCGGGTAACGCGATTCCCGCACCAGTATCACCGCACGGGCCAGCTCCAGGGCGCGATCGTCCGCAGGACCGGCCGCATGCTCGTCGTCCGGCTCGATGCCCAGGTCTTCGTGGTGCTGGAACAGCAGGTATCCCATCATCGCGCCCATGACCATGTTGAAATAGGCAGTGCTTGCGACGAGGATTGCGATGAGCACGTAGGGATAGTGCTCCGCCAGGTGAGTCAGTGTCGCAGCAGGCATGAGTCCAATCGCCCGTTCCGGGCCTTGCGCGGTGATGAGCAAGACCAGAAGCAGGCCGAGATAGGACCAGCCGATGCGCCATGCCAGTTGCACTACCTGGATGGGATCGAGGGCGTCCCGCAAGGTACCGTGGATCGCCAGCAGCATGATGCTGGCCGGCAGCAAGCCCGAGAGGCAGATAATCATGGCGGCGCCGGGCAAGCCGAAGCGCCCCAGGCAGACCACGAGGATGCCATAGGCCAGCATCAATCCAAGCATCTTGAGCGTCGTGGGATTGCCGTCGAACAGGTCGGCAATGCTGGGCGGCCGCGTCCTGCCCTGGCTGCAAAACTCGATCACGCGCAGGCTTTGCCGGATGCCCAGCGCAACCACGATGAAAATCGGCAGGAAGATCAGGATGCTGTGCGGGTCGAACAGTTTCGCCGATGCGCTGGCCAGGCCGGCGAGCAAGGCGAGGAAAATCAATCCGTTCAGCGCAAACGGATAGGCGAAGAAGCGGGGCATCTGCGACCAGAACGAGGGCTGCGCATTGCCGACGCCGAGGTAGCGCATCTTGCCGGTGCACAGTGTGCAATACAGCGAATGGGTCGCCTGGGGCGAGGCCGGGAAGCACTCCTGGCACAGGAGCGTGCCGCAAGCGACGCAATTCCAGTTTGCTGCCCTGTCCGCGTGATACCCGCAATAATCAGTTGCCACGATGCTGCACCTTCCGCTCGAACGATAGTCAAATAGTCAAGATGATAACATTGATTTGTGGCAAATACCATAATAACGTTGTCATCAAGCACATCCCAGCATCGGTCAGCGCCCATGCCAGTAACGCGGATGTTGCGCGCGCCATGCGCTGACGTCCGTTCGATCGCCGAACGCCAGCGACACTGCGCCCGCCTCGTCGGTGCGCCAGATGCCGGCGCCCAGGTCCACGTATCGTTGCAGCACGTCGGCACGCGGATGGTGGTAGCGGTTGCGGTAACCGAGCTGGAAAATTCCATGCTGCGGCCGTACCGCAGCCAGGAAGGCCGGGGTCGACGAGGTGCCGCTGCCATGATGGGGCACAAGGAGCACATCGGCACGCAGCTTGTCCGGCACAGCCGCTACCAGCGCTGCTTCCTGCTTGGCTTCAATATCGGCCGGCAGCAGCAAGCTGCCGCTCCTCGCCGCGATGCGCAGCGTACAGCCGCGGGCATTGGGCTTCAGGCCCGGGTCTTCATAGCTGGCGGCCGACGGGTGCAGCATTTCGAAGCGGATGCCGTCCCACTCCCATTGTTGCCCCGCCAGGCAGTGCGCGTGCCGCGGCGACGCTTCCGCGATCGGGTGACCGGCCGGCAGCGATGACAGCACCCAGCCGGTACGGATGTCGCGCAATATCGCCAGGGCGCCGCCGGAATGGTCAGTGTCGCTGTGGGTGACGATCATTCCGTCCAGGGCGTTGATGCCGCGCGCCCGCAAGTAAGGGAGAATTACCCGGTTGCCGCCGTTGGTTTCGGGGGTGTAGGCCGGGCCGGTGTCATACAACAGGCGATGACCGCTCGTTTCAACCAGCATGGCCATGCCCTGCCCTACATCGAAGGCGATGACGCGCAACTCGCCGGCCGGCGGGCTTTCCGGCTGTGCGGACAGCAGGGGCAGCCAGCAGGCCAGGCCGAGCCAGCGCAGGGGCCAGCCGCGAGGCGCCAGCATCCAGGCCGTTCCGGCAAGGGCGAAGACAAAAATGGGCCAGGCCGGCGTGGGGGCGGACCACACGGCCAGTGGCTGGGCCGAGAGCCATTGCAACACGTCGAGCAGCGACTCCAGCAGCCAGTGCGCGCATTGCAGCACCGGCGCGGCCAAAGGGGCCGGCAAGACGCTGCCCGCAAGCGCCAGCGGCGTGACCAGCAGGCTGATGGCGGGGATGGCGATGGCGTTCGCCAGTGGGCTGATCAAGGAGACTTGAGAAAACAGCAGCATCGTCAGCGGAACAAGGCCGACAGTCACTGCGACCTGCGTTACGGCAGCCAGGCGCAGGTTCTCGCGCAGGCGGATGAACCATGCCGCTTTCCACCTGCCACCGGGCTTCGAATCGCCATCAATGGGCATCGCCGACGCTGCACCCGTTGCGACTTCGGCGGCCGGCCCGGAGCCTGCAAGCGACAACCGGCCCACCGTCGCGTACAGGATCGCAGCGACTGCCCCAAACGACAGCCAGAATCCCGGCCACATCACCGCCCAAGGGTCGAGAATTACCACCACGGCTGCGGCCAGGGCCAGCACATGCGAAATGGCTGACAGCCGGTCCAGCCATACCGCGAGCGCCACCACGGCCAGCATGTACAAAGTGCGCTGCGCCGGCACCCCGAAACCCGCCAGCGCCACGTAGCCCCACGCTGCAAAAAAGCCGGCAATCACTGCCAGCCGCGCCGCAGGCAGCAGCAACGGCAACTGCCATTCCGGCATGAAGAACGATTTTCGCCAAAGCCAGCCGGCCAGCCATGCCACCAGGCCGGCGATCATGGTGATGTGCAAACCTGATATGGAAACGAGATGCGAAATCCCCGTGCGGCTGAACACTTGCCAGTCCTGCGGCGAGATCGCGCGCTGGTCGCCCATTGCCAGCGCGACTATCTCGCCCGCATAGCGCGCATCCGGCAACGCAGCGTTGATATGCTCGCGGATTGCGTAACGGGCGCGCTCGACGGCGTTGTGCGCGGTCGGCATGAAACCGGCCAGCCGTTCGTTGCTGCCCTCGGCCCGCACATACCCTGTGGCGCGGATACCCTGCTCCAGCAGCCACAATTCATAGTCGAATCCAAAGGGGTTGGCATTGCCATGCGGCCGCTGCAGGCGAACTTTGAGGCGCCAGCGCTCGCCCGGCAGCAGTTCGGGCGGCGGCGCGCCGCCGCCAGCGCGCGGCCCGGCATACCAGGACAGGACGATACGGGGCGGAACGGCCGATGGCGATTCAACGGCAAAATTGAAGCGAATGCTGCCGTCCTGCCGGCTTGGCAGGCTGTCGATCGTGCCGACGATCTCGAAGTCGCGGCCCTCGTCCGCCTTTGCAAGTTCATCGGACAGGGCGCCTTGTGCGACCAGGGCGGCCCAGGCGAAACCGGCCAGTGCACCGGCCGTAGCGGCAAGTCCTGCGCGCAGGAAGGAAAAGGCCAGGCGGGCGCGCCACGCAGGCACCAGGACGGCCAGGGCAGCGAGCACCGCGCCGAGCACGCAGGCCAGCTGGACGCCCGCTCCCGGCAAGGCTGCCTGCCCCTGCAGCCACGCCACGCCGCCGATCAGGCCGAGGATTGCGCAGCGCATCTCCCCCTCCCCGGCTGGCTGGCCGGTCAGGCGGCCATCAAGGCCCGCAAGCGCGGCATCACATCCAACGCATTTTGCGTTGTCGCCGTAGCGACCCCGGCTGGCTCCTCGCCACGCAAGGCCGCCAGCGCTTCGCCGATCCCTGCGACCTCGGCCGGCGTGTTCACGCCCGGGTGCACCCAGGAAGGCGCAATGTCCGGCGCATCCGTCTCAACGACGATGGAGGACAGCGGCAATTCAGCCGCCAGGCGGCGGATCTGCAGCGCGCGGGTAAAAGTCAGGTTGCCGCCAAACCCCAGCTTGAAGCCCGCATCGATATAGGCCTGCGCCTGCTGGAAACTGCCGTTGAACGCGTGTGCGATGCCGCCCGCTGGCCCCACCTGCCGCACATGCTTCAGCACCTGGTCCTGCGACTTGCGCACATGGCACAGCACCGGCAATTCGAAATCCCGTGCGATCTTGAGCTGTTCGCGCAGGAAGAACACCTGCTTCTCGCGCATATCCGGCTCGCACAGCATGGGAATAAAGAAATCCAGGCCAATCTCGCCGACCGCCACGAAGCGCGGATCGTCCATCGCCTGCGCTACGGCCTCGCGCATGTACGCCAGGTCGTCCTCCACGGCATGCGGCACGTAGATGGGATGGATGCCCAGCGCGTAACTGGCATTCGGCGCCTGGTGCGCCAGCTCGCGCACCACCGGAAAATTGGCGCTGTCGACCGCAGGTATCACCACCATCCCCACGCCGCGTTCCTGCGCCCGCGCAGCCAGCGCCAGCGATTGGCCGCCGAATTCGTGCGCGTCAAGGTGGCAATGGGTATCGATCCACATGGCGCGGTCCTCAGGCAGGATTCAAGCCTTCGTCGGTCAGGCGCAGCATGCGGTCGCAGCGCTCCGCCAGGCTTGCGTCGTGGGTGACAATGATGAAGGCCGTGCCCAGCGTGCGCGACAGCTCGAGCATCAGGTCGAACACCTTCTCCGCGGTCGAATGATCCAGGTTGCCGGTCGGCTCATCGGCCAGCACGCAAGCGGGTTGCGTTACCAGCGCGCGCGCCAGGGCCACGCGCTGGCGTTCGCCGCCGGAGAGCTCGCCCGGCACGTGCGTTACGCGCTTTTCCAGGCCCACGCGCGCCAGCATTTCACGCGCCGCCTGCTCCGCCTCTGCGCGCTTGACGCGACGGATCAGCAAAGGCATTGCCACGTTGTCCAGTGCCGAGAATTCCGGCAGCAGGTGATGGAACTGGTAGACGAAGCCCAACTCGCGGTTGCGCAGGTCGCCGCGCGCCGCCTCGTTCATCGAAGCGAAGTCGCTCCCTTTCAGTACCACGTTGCCGCTGGTTGGCGTATCCAGGCCGCCCAGCAGGTGCAGCAGCGTCGACTTGCCTGAGCCCGAAGCCCCGACAATCGCCACGCGTTCGCCGCGCGCGACCGACAGGTTGATCTTTTCCAGCACCTTGACCCTGTAACTGCCCTGGGTGAAGGTCTTGCCGAGGTCGCGGCAGGTCAACACATTACTCATAGCGCAGCGCCTCCGCAGGTTTGACGTTGGCCGCCCAGCGGCTCGGGTACAAGGTCGCCACGAACGCCAGCAACACGGCAACCACGCCGATCACGCCAACATCGGACCAATGCATGTCCGATGGCACGGAGCTGATTGTGTATATATCTTTAGGCAAGAACTGCACTCCCAGGAGGTTTTCAATAAATGGAACGATGACGTCGATATTCAGCGACACCAAGACGCCGCCGGCCACGCCAAGCACGGCGCCGAGCAAGCCGACCAACGCGCCCTGGATCACGAAGATCTTCTGGATCGAGCGCGGCGAAGCGCCGATCGTGCGCAGGATGGCGATATCGGCCTGCTTGTCGGTCACGGTCATGACCAAGGTCGAGACGAGGTTGAAAGCCGCTACCGCCACGATCAGCGCCAGCACCACGAACATCATGCGCTTTTCAGTTTGCACCGCTGCGAACCAGGTCGCATTGAGTTTTGACCAATCCCGTACAGTCATTTCCTTTGGCACCAGCTTTTGCAGCTCGCCAGCCACTTCAGGCGCGCGATGCATGTCCGCCAGGCGCAGGCGCAGGCCCGCCGGGCCTTCAAGTCTCAGTAGCTTCCGGGCATCCTCGAGATGGATGAAGGCCATGCTTTCGTCGAACTTCTGGTGCCCCGCCACGAAAACGCCGGCCACGGTGAAGGTGCGCATGCGCGGCACGATGCCGGCCGGGGTCACGGTCCCCTGCGGCAGCACCATGGTGACCTTGTCGCCGAGATTGACTTGCAAGGCGCGGGCCATGTCGATGCCCAGGACGATGCGGAACTCACCCGCCTTCAGGTCGTTGAAACTGCCGTAACGGGTAGTCTTTGCCAGGTCGGACACGTTCGGCTCCACCTCGGGCAGCACGCCGCGCACGACCGCGGGCCGCAGCGCCTCGCCGCCGTGCGACAGCATGGCCTCGGCCTGCACGAACGGCGCGGCGCCCTTCACTTCAGGATTGGCTCGCAGCTTTTTGGCCAGGTCTTGCCAGTCCGGCAAGCTCGTGCCCCGTTCGAAGACCTCCACGTGGGCCAGTACCGACAACATGCGGCCCGTGACGTCCTTGCGGAAGCCGTTCATCACCGACAGGATGATGATCATGGCGCCGACGCCAAGCGCGATGCCGCCGACTGAAATCAGCGAAATGAAGGAAATGAAGCTGTTGCGGCTATTGCGCTTGCCCGCACGGGTATAGCGCAGGCCGACGATCCATTCGAAAGGCAGGTTTTTACTCATAACGCAGGGCCTCCGCAGGTTTGACGCGGGCGGCCCACCAGCTTGGGTAGAGGGTCGAGACAAGTGCCAGCAGCAAGGACGTTACGCCAATCGAGGCGACATCGCCCCAGCGCAGGTCCGAAGGCACGGCACTGATGAAATAGATTTCCTTGGACAGGAAGTGCACGCCGAACAGGCTTTCCAGCCCGCCCACGATAGTCCCTACGTTCAGTGCCAGCAGAACGCCGCAGACAACGCCGATGGCCGTGCCGGCCACTCCCACCAGGGCTCCCTGGACCACGAAGATCTTCATGATGGAAAACGGCGATGCCCCAAGCGTGCGCAGGATGGCGATATCGGCCTGCTTGTCGGTCACCGTCATCACCAGCGTGGCGACCAGGTTGAAGGCTGCTACCGCGATGATCAAGGTCAGGATTATGAACATCATGTTCTTTTGCGACTTCACAGCTGCGAACCAGCCGGCATTGAGCTTGGTCCAGTCACGAATCACCAACTGGCCCGGCAAAACGGTGCGCAGTTCATTCGCCACGGCTGGAGCCTTCTGCATATCCTGCAAACGCAGGCGCATGCCGAACGGGCCGGCAACGTTGATCAGTTCCTGGGCGTCCGCCAGGTGGATCAGCGCCAGCGCGGAGTCGAACTCGTTGTGGCCGGATTCGAAAGTGCCCGCCACGGTGAAGGAGTGCAGAGTGGGCGCCATGTTGGAGGTGGAATTCCCCTGTGCCATCGCCAGCGCCACCTTGTCGCCCGGCTTCACTTCCAGTTCATTGGCCAGTTCCGCACCGAGGATGATGTGGGAAGAGCCGGGCTGCAAGAGCTCCAGCGCGCCTTCTTTCATCTGCTTGCCGATATCGGAAACCCTGGGTTCTTCGCCCGGCAGGATGCCGCGCACGATGGAAGGACGCATCAAGTCGCCGCCATGCACGAGCATCCCTTGCAATTCGATGAACGGCGCTGCCCCCTTCACCTGCGGGTTGCGGGCCGCCAAAGCCGCGGTGGCACGCCAGTCGCCCAGGCCAGCCCCACTCACTTCATAGACTTCCACATGCCCAAGCACGGAAACCATGCGCTCGGTCACCACCGTCTGGAAGCCGTTATAGACCGATAGCACGACAATCAAGGCCGTGACGCCAAGAGCGATGCCTGCCATCGAAATCGCGGAGATAAAAGAGATAAAGCTATTGCGCCCATTGCGCCTGCCAGCGCGTGTGTAGCGCAAGCCAACCAGCCATTCAAACGGCATTTTTAATAAATTGACACAGTAAAGCCCGCAGTTTGCCATATAAAGAGTTTCCACTACAATGCCGCATGGCTTCCACGACCGTCGTCCTCCCCTTCGCATTGCCGCCCGCCGAACTGGCCCCGGAACTCTCCCGCAACCTGCAGGCGCCGTCCCTGGCGATGTTACTTTCACGCAATAGCTTGCTGGAAAAGCATGTTATCGCAGACGATAGCCGCATATTGCCGCATGAAGCATGGCTGGCCCGTGCGCGCGGCGGCCTTGCCGCAGCCGTCATGCGCGGCTTCGGCCTGGCACCTAAGGAAGGCTATTGGTTCATCGTCCATCCAGTCCACATCCAGCTCGCCCGCAACCACCTGGTCCTGGCCGATTCGCGCCGTTTGCGCCTGGACGAGGCGGATTCGCGCGTGCTGTTCGACCTGGCCAGGCCGTTTTTCGATGAACTGCTTTGGGGCGACGCCGAGACCTGGTTCATGCGCGCCGATGGCTGGCAAGGCCTGGATGCCGCCTCGCCCGATGCCGCCATGGGCAGCAACCTGGCCGACTGGATGCCGGCCGGCCCGAACGCCCTGGCCTTCAAGAAGCTGCAAAATGAGATCCAGATGCTGTGGCACGAGCATTCCGTCAACGAAGCCCGCCAGCAGCGCGGCCTTGCACCCGTGAATTCGTTCTGGATGTGGGGCGGCGCACAGGCGGAAGCCCCCATGGCCGAGCACCAGCCGATGGCCGTAGCCACGCCCGCGGCGGCGGTCGTGCCATCCTGGCTGAAAGCCCTCTCGGCGGGCAGTACTGCGGCGGCGCCCGGTGCACATGGACCGGTCGTGCTGCCACACCTGATTCCCATGGGCGCCGGCAATGACTGGGGCGCCTGGCTGGGCGCCATGCAGCAACTGGAACACGAATGGTTCGCCCCCTTGCTGGCCGCCCTGCGCAACGGCAGCACAAATGAACTGACAATGATCCTGACCAGCCGCGAAGGCTGGACTGAAATCCGCACCAGCAAAGCCGCGCTGCGCAAATTCTGGCGCGCACAGAACCTGAAGAACCTCACGCAATGACCCGTATCGCCATCCGTCCCTGCCCGTCGCAGGAAGCCGAACTGCTGCGCCAGGGCGGCATCCATCCCGTGCTGGCCCGCCTGTTTGCCGCGCGAGGCCTGAACAACCCGGCAGAAATCTCCAGCGAACTGGCTGCGCTGATCCAGCCCTCCGGCCTGCTGCACATCGACCGGGCTGCCGAATTCCTGGCCGACTCCATCGCTGCCGGCAAACGCATGGTCATCGTTGCCGACTACGACTGCGACGGCGCCACTGCCTGCGCCACCGCCATTCGCGGCTTGCGCGCCATGGGCGCCAAGGTGGACTTCATCGTCCCCAACCGCTTCGAATACGGCTACGGACTGACGCCGGAGATCGTCGACCTGACCGCGCGTGAGAAAGCGCCCGACATCATCATTACCGTCGATAACGGCATTGCCAGCATCGAAGGCGTGGCAGAAGCCAAACGGCGCGGCATCGACGTCGTCGTGACCGACCACCACCTGCCCGGCGACAGCCTGCCCGACGCCCGCGTCATCGTGAACCCCAACCAGCCCGCTTGCGGCTTCCCGTCCAAGCACCTGGCCGGCGTGGGCGTGGTGTTCTACGTGCTGCTGGCGCTGCGCGCCGAAATGCGCCGCCGCGGCGTGTTCGACGCACAGTCGCAGCCAAAGCTCGATTCGCTGCTGGACCTGGTCGCCCTGGGCACGGTCGCCGACGTGGTGCGCCTGGATAGCAATAACCGCATCCTCGTCGCCCAGGGGCTGAAGCGCATGCGCGCCGGCCGCATGCATGCCGGCGTGGCTGCCCTGTTCCGCGTTTCCGGACGCGCCGTGCGCACCGCCTCTCCTTTCGACCTCGGCTTCGCTCTCGGCCCGCGGCTGAACGCAGCAGGCCGGCTGGAAGACATGTCGCTCGGCATCGAATGCCTGCTGACGGACGACGAGACGCGCGCCTGGGAACTGGCGCAGCAGCTTAACGACATCAACCTGAAGCGCCGCGAGATCGAGGCGGAGATGCAGGACGCCGCCCTGCTGCACCTGGACGATTTCCAGCCCGCAGACAGCACCACGATTTGCGTCTACGACGATAGCTGGCACCAGGGCGTGATCGGCATCGTGGCCTCGCGCCTGAAAGAACGCTTCTACCGCCCAACCATCACCTTTGCCCCTGCGGGCGACGGCATGATCAAGGGTTCCGGCCGTTCGATCCCCGGCTTCCACCTGCGCGACGCGCTGGACCTGGTATCCAAGCGGGCGCCTGGCGTGATCGACAAGTTCGGCGGCCATGCCATGGCAGCGGGCCTTAGCTTGCGCGCCGAAGCCTTCGAGCATTTCTGCGCCGCCTTCGAGGCGGTCGGCCAGGCCTGGCTGAGCGAATCGCAACTGGAGCGCGTGGTCGAAACCGATGGTCCCTTGGAAGACAACTGCTACACCACCCAGTTCATTGAACTGCTGGATGGCCAGGTATGGGGCCAGGGCTTTGCGCCCCCGGTGTTCTGCGATGAATTCCGCGTGCTAAGCCAGCGCATCCTGAAGGACCGCCACCTCAAGCTGATGCTGGAAAAGAAAGGCATACGCTACGACGCCATCTGGTTCGGCCATACCGATGCGCTGGGCGAACGGGCGCGCGTGGCCTTCCGCCTGGATGCCAATGAATACAACGGCGTGACCCGCGTCCAGTTGCTGGTGGAGCACGCCGAACCGGCTTGATTACGGCTTCCTGCAATCGCAAACACGTTCGCCTTTGTCGAACACGATGCGCCATTTGCCTGGCGCTTCCTGCCGCCAGACGGAGTTGAAGCGGCCGGTAACCTTGCCTTGCGGGTCGCGCACCGGGCCGGACGAATGCGCCAGGGTGCCGGAGTCGAGTACTTCGACCTGGTCCGGCTCCCAGCTGAACGGGGCTTCCGGCTTTTCATAGAACGCTTTCCATTCGGCGGCCACGGCATCCCTGCCGCGCAAGACCTTGGGGCCGCTATAGAAAAGCGCCTCGTCCGCCAGGAAGGAAGCGAATGCCAGATGATCGCGCCTGGCCATGGTGGCCGCGAAGGCGCGCTCGGTATCGGCGACCTGCTGTTTCAACTCCGCGTTATTGGGCGGTGCCTTGATGGTGGTGCACGCAGCCGTCGCCGCAAACGCCAGCAGCGGGATCATCTTCTTCATTCTGCCTCCTCGCTTTGTTTTCTGGCCAAATACTAGCAAAGCCGGTAGCGCAAGTCATCCCTTTCGCCGGGCGGCTGCGTGGCCAACAGCGCGTCATGTCCCAGGCGTGCCACGGCACCCAGTTGCGCAACTGCGCTCACGCCAGCGCCAAGGTGTACACGAGCCTCGGCCTGGATGCCGCTATCCTCCGCGGAGGCCCGCCATAGCCGGCCCAATGCCAGCGCGTCCCTGCCGCCGGGCAGGAATGCCTGGGCCGATTGCGCGTCAAGCGGGCCGACATGGACCTGCACGGCGCTATCGATCCGCCACAGGCGTTCGCCGAGGAGCGCCCCGTCGCCGCAGCATGCTTTGCCGCCTCCGAGGGCGCTGGCCTGCCCTGGCGGCAGCATTTCCCAGCGCCCGGCAAACTGCTCGATCCATACCGGCACGCCCAGGGCATGCGAAAGCCGCTCTCCGAGCGCCCTTGCCCTGAGCGGGCCGCGCTGGAGCGGCAATTGCGGCAAGGGTGTGTATTCAGGACGGCCTTCACGCCATGCGGCGCAAAATGCATCGATTGCCGGCGCCGACAACAGGTCGATGAAGGCGCGTGCCTCGGCGCCGGCGGCGCGCGCCACGGCCTCCGTGTAGTAGTACGGCAGCGCGCCCGCCATGCCGAGCAAGCCTATGCACCCTGGAGTGACCGCTCTGCTGTCCAGCGCAACCACGTCGCAGGCGGGGAATGCCAGGGACAGGCTGTTGCGCCATTCCGGCGCGCCAAGCATTCCTGCCAGCTGGAAGATGGCATATCCGGTTGCATCGGCCGCGATCATTCCATCAGCTTGCCGGCGTTCCTCGCTTTGCATCGCATCAGCTCCTCTCCGGTGGCGGCCGACACCAGGACCAGCCGGCTAAATGTGTTCATGTGCGCGCACTCGCCAAAGAAGCGGTCCATGACTTGCGCGAACAGCAGCATGCCGCAGCCTGAGAATGCCCCTTCCTCGACTTGCAATCGGATTTCAGTGCCAGCAAGCGGCGAGGCGCGGCCGGGGCACAACAGCGCGGGCCGCAACTCCAGCCCTCTCACTGCGCTGATGATTGCGCGGCTCGCCGGGGAATGATCGATTGCCTGGCTGGCCATCAGTTCGCGCAAGGCATCGGCATCAAGCGGCAGGCGGTCCAGCGCCAGCAAGGCGTTGAGCTGCCAGCGGCAGCCGGGACCTCGAGCCGGCCGTGCCAGCACTTTGTCCCGCTCGCAGCAGGTCACGTCGACCGATGCGACTGTGCCGGCCGGCCAGGCGTACGCGCCGTGGAAGGCGATGCGCCATTCATGGCCTGCCGGTGCATCGTCGACATTGCGCACGCTCCATCCCACGTCCTCCGCACCGCCGACATGGACCCGGTCAATGCTGAAGATCTCCAGTTCGGGCGGGACCGACAGCAGGTATTCGGTTCGGCGCCCATCGATGCGGATGGGCGAAGCGGCGACACGCTGCAGACAGGCGCGCGCCGTCCAGCCGGCGCGCAGGTGGCCCGCTTGCAGTGCCTGCAGGAGGCGCGCCGGGGGCGCCGGCAGCCTCAGTTTCGCGCTCCTGGCGCCTGCAAAGGGCGACAGGTCAAGGCGCAGGATATTGAAGCGCGCGGGAAAAGTGAAGTACTCGCGCAGCAGCGCCAGCCCGGCATGCGCGCCAGGCGCACGGTGGAGCAGCGCTTCCACAGGATCAAGGCCTGATGGCTCGAATGGCCAGCGAGCAATCGGCAGCCACTCGCCGGCATCATTCCCGCGAAGGGCAGGCGCCGAGCCTGTCTCGCCAAGCAAGACACTGCGCAAGGCCGCACTGAAAGCGGCGTCACCGTCAATGAAGATGTCCAGGGCGTTGGCAGGGCCGCCCGGGCGAATGGCCTTGCCGAGATCAAGCACCAATTCGACCGAGGCCTGCGGGCCGTGGTGGTAACTGGCGGAGACGATTGCTGCGGCCGGCCCTGCAGCAGGCGCCAAGCCAATCCAGCACGCCGGGAACGGTTGCCACTGCCCCGGGAAATGCAATTCCAGCAAATGCTCATCCTGCTGGCAACGCGCCCTCTGCAAGGCCAGTGCCGTCCGCGCGTGGAGGGTGGCAACGCCCTGCACCAACCGGTCGACATGGGCGTCCTGCGGCCAATCGCGGAAGCCAAGCTGCTCCGCCAAGCCGGGATGCCGCTCAGCCATGCTGCCGGCATTCGTCGCGAATCGTCGCAGTTGGCCCTCCAGCGCAGCAAGCATTTTCTCCATCGCGCGCCCTTGTTCGATGATTTAATGCAATATTGGCAGCGGGCAGCAAACCGCGTTTTGACACTGCACAAACACATTCAACTTGAAACAAATACGGAAATGGAGTATAAATAATCCATAAACGGAGGACATATGAATCCCGCATTTGCCTACCCCGACAGCGAATACACGATTCCTCAACCAGTCGACCTGAGTCGCAAAGAAGAACGTGAACGCCTGTCGCACGCCGCCCTCAAGGGCTTTTTCAAACTGGTCGCCGCCTGGAAGTTACGCGACGACGACGCCCGCGAATTGCTGGGCGGCCTGTCCAGCAGCGCCTTCTATGAGTGGAAAAAGCACCCCGACCGCGTGCTTGAAGTCGACCGCATTACCCGTATTTCCTACCTGCTTGGCATCTACAAGTCGCTGCACATCATTTACGGCGACAAGCTGGCTGACGAGTGGGTCAGCCTTGCCAACCGCAACAGCATTTTCGGCGGCCGAACCCCGCTCGATTACATGGAAGCCGGCGGCCTGCTCGCCATGCAAACCGTGCGCCAGTTGCTCGACGCTCGTCGCGGAGGCCTGTAATTGCCGCCATTTCGCCTGCTGCGCCAATTCGACACCGTGCGCTTGATTCCGTCGCGCTTCGTCTATAAAGAAGATTCCGTGCTGGCCGCCCTCGCCGATAACGACGCCGAGCTGCACCAGCTGTTTGAACTCGATAACGCCACCAATGCCCGCCTGCGCGCCGAACACGGCGGCGCTATCGGTATCGGTATCGAAGAACTGGTTTATTACGTCCCCAATTACCGCAGCATCAATGCGGCCTTTACCTACGCCCGTCCGCAAGGCAGCCGCTTCAACGACGGGCAGCGCGGCGCCTGGTATTGCGCCTTCGAGCACGAAACGGCGCTGGCGGAAGTGATCTTCCACAAGACCGTGGAATACGCCGAAATCGACCGTTTCGACGACAGCGTCAGCTATCAGGCCCTGCTCTCGGACTTCAGCGCCCAGTTCCACGACATCTGCGGCCAGCCCGAATATGCCGCTTGCCTGGACCCGGACAGCTACGTCGCCTCGCAACGGCTGGCGCGCAGCCTGCTGGCCGAAGGCTCCACCGGCATCATCTATCCAAGCGTGCGCCGCGCTGGCGGGACCAACCTGGCGTGCTTCCGCCCAGCGCTGGTGGGCAATGTTCGCAAAGGCCCGGCGTATCGGTTAACATGGCGGGGTTCGCCGACGGCCATCGTCGAGCAGATTCCCACGATTTAAGAGTTGAAAATGCAGCTGAAACCAGAAAAAGACGCGGAACTCCGCGCCAAAGTCAACCGCGAAACCGCACGCATCCCGTGGAGCGAACTGCTGAAGCACTTCGCCCAGGGCAATGTGGTGTGGGTGGCCGATGAACTGGACCTGGTGGACGTCGCCGTGCGCATCGCCCACGACGACAAGGCCAGCATTTCGGCATGGATGGAGGCCGGCCAGCTTGCCAAGGTCTCCGACCAGCAGTGCCAGGAATGGATCGCCAGCAACGCCAACCTGTGGGCCAGCGTCGTCAGCCCGTTTATTCTCGTCCAGCAGGAGAAGCGGAAACATCACTGAATCTGGCAGTGCGATGCCAATTCGCCAGCCGACGCTCCAAATGAATCACCAATACGCCAACGGTCGGTCGCATTTGCGACCATGACCATCCTGCAGACGTGACACTCCCCCGACAGCGTACAACATTCTTCCATAAGCGCCCCGACTGCACACGCTGTTACTTGTGTTACGCGGAGATCAAACTGTACCCTGAATTTCGGCGAACTTGATTAGTCGCAAGAACGACCTAGTCAAGACGCAAGAGCTTTCCGCTCGCCTTGAATCCTTCAAATTTTATCATCTGCGAGGCTGGCTATGGGGTATTGCTATTTTGTTATTTCTCCGGATATTGGCGATAAGGGTTTGAGTTCCGTGGTTCACGAGGACAATTCGCGGGGCGCATTTTGCAAATTCGGAATTACGACCAACTCAGACCTGGAGAAGGTCAGAGTCGGGTACACGACCCACAACCCATCGTTCCGATTCATTAAGTTTAGATATGACGACGACATCATAAAAGTGAAGCCAATTACTCTCGGCCCCAGCGCAATGTCAATTCAGATATCCATCACGTCCGATCTAGGGAAAGTATTGCAGGCGGTACTAAAAGCGAAAACTATGACTCAGGTCGGTAGCACGGAATGGATGCATAGCACGAATGTTCTGATGGTTAAAAAAATCGCTGATTATTGCCTCAAGTACGAAAATATCGAAATAGACGAATACAATATACAAAAATTCATCCTTTCTCTCTATTCATGCACCTAATGCAAAGTATCACTTTGATAAGTCAATTGCATAGATAAAATACCCCTTTCCGCCGCCATCATCTTCGCGCCAATAAGAAATACCAACGAGACCCATTTCTTGCGCTAGACGCAAATTGTGCGGGCCGGATCGGAACAGCACTGGCCCATTCGTCTTTACCGGCTCGAAGTGCCAACTGCGCGCCGCGCCATTGGCGCGGCGGGTTAAGTGCTGTACCGACTTGATGTAGTCGATCAGTACCGCACGGTTGTTGTCCGGTGACGCAAAAATGGTCTTGCTACCATCCAGTCCCGGGAAACCGCCGCCACCGCTGGCCCGGAAGTTGTTGGTTGCGACGATGAATTCCTGGTCTGCCCGCACCGGCTGGCCGCGCCATGTCAGGCCTTTGATGCGCTGGCCGGGAGCTTGCGTCACGTCGATCTGGTAGTGCACATCAGGGTCCGTCAGCATATCGAAATTAAAACCCGCGAAGCCGGTGTTCACCAGCTCCTGCGGCTCGCTGCGGGTTGGATCGATGGTGTTGAAGCGGCCGGCGGCCTTCTCCAGCCAGGCCTTCAGCGTCGCGCCGTCGACCTTCACGGCGTGCAGGTCGTTCGGGTACAGGTAAAGGTCTGCCGCGTTGTTCAGGGCCAGCTTGCCTGGCGCCACGTCGGTGTAATCGGCCACGCCAGCTGCGCCAGTCTTGAACGGCGCTGACATCGACAGCACCGGCAACCGCGCATATTGGGGCATGCTGGCCTGGATATGGCGGCGCACATAATCGGCCTGCGCCTGGTTCACTACCTGGATCGCCGATACGTCGCCGACATCGGCAAAGTAAGCGGACATGCGGAAGTCCGTATCGCCAATCGGCGTTTTGACGTAGGCGATGGTCGCCTCATGTTCGGCTTTCACCAGCGCGGCGATTTCCGGGTCCGGTTCGACGAAGCTGCGGTCGGGACGCTGGATGCTGCGGGTGTCGACTTTCGCCGCACCGGCGTCGGACACCCAGCGCTTGCCGTCATGGCGCAGCGCGAGCTGGATCACGCCGAGATGCTTGCCCCACAGGCCCGGCATCACTGTCGGCACGCCATGCACCCGCCCCTGCACTTTATCGACATCCGGCAGGTTGAAGGCGGCTGTCTTGCTCGCCGCGTTGGGGAACACGTCATGCGAATGCCCCAGCAGCAGCGCGTCAATGCCCGGCACCTGCGCCAGGTGCAGGCTGCCGTTTTCCATTGACGGCACATAGGCAGCACCATCCAGCCCCGCATGCGAGATCGCTACGACCACCTCTGCCCCTTTGGCGCGCATCTCGGGAATGTAGCGTTGCGCCGTCTCGCGCCACCCTTCCGTGCGCACGCGGCCTTCCAGCCAGCGCTTGTCCCAACCCATGATGGCGGGCGTGGTAAAGCCGATGATGCCGATCTTCACCGTCGCGGCAATCGGCTTGCCATCCGGCCCGGTCGCGCTAACGCGTTTTTCAAGGATGCGGTACGGCTCGAATAGCGGAATGCCGGTGCGGGCGTCGACCACATTTGCCAGCACCACCGGAAAGGCCGGGCCCGCGCAAGGCTGGGCGCGCACCGAAGCGCCTGCCGCGCCGAAGCGGCTGGCGGTGACCTGCCCCAGGTAATCCAGACCCCAGTTGAATTCGTGGTTGCCAACCGAGCCGCCTTCGAAGCCCAGGGCATTCATGGCCTTGTAGATGGCCAGCGTCTGGCCGCATCCGACCGGCGCCACCAATGCCTGGTAGTCGCCCAGCGCCGTGCCCTGGATGGCGTCGCCATTATCGAGCAGAAGTGTATTCGGGAATTCCTTGCGCGCCTGGCGGATCAGGGTCGCGGTGCGCTCCAGCCCCAGCGAGGCGTCGGGCGCCAGCTTGTAGTAGTCGTAACTGCGCACGTTGGCGTGCAAGTCCGTCGTCTCGAGAATCACGAAAATGGCTTGCGAGCCTTGCGGCGGTATCGCTGGAATACTGCTGCAGCCCGCCAGCAGGACGGCTGCGGGCGCGAGGAATAGGATGCGCATTAACTGTCTTTTAGTCTGAAATTTACTGATGAATATTTGCCACGCGCCATTGTTATAGCCCTTGCAATCTAAAGAATTGCAGATTGCACTCTGGGTCAAGGCAGACCAGCTTGCAAAATTATATGGAATCTTTGCAAAAGCGCTACGTTGACGCAAATAAATGTTCGATTGTCAATACGCAGTCGTATGATCCATCTCAACCTTCAGCCATCCGCCAAAAGGAACAAGCCATGAAAATCCGTGCCGCGCTGACCGCCATCCTGCTCCTGACTGCATCACTTGCGCAAGCTGGTCCCAACCTGGTCACGAACGGTGATTTCGAAAACCTCGACTACAGCATGTGGACGCTGGTCAGCCCCGGCGGCGGCGGCCAGGCCTTCGGCACCGATCCCACAGGTTCGCCGCTGTCAAACGCCAGCAACCACGTGTTCGGCGACTTCAACACCACCGAGCTTGGCTTCCTGCAGCAGACCATCGCCACGATCGCGGGCGCTACCTACCAGTTGAAGTTCGACTTGCAGCGCTGGACTGCAGATCCGCAATTCCCGCCCGATAACCAGGCCCAGGTCAAATTCGGCGCATCCACCGTCTTCAATGAATCGGATATTACCGGCGATTGGGGCACCCACACCCTGATCGTCACTGCGCTCAGCAACAGCACGATCCTCGAGTTCGGCAACTTCAACAACGACCCGATCTTCTGGAACCAGCTCGACAACATCAGCCTTGAGTTCCTGCGCGGCCCCAATGATCCGGGCGGCCCTGGCGTACCCGAACCCGCCACCCTGGCCTTGCTGGCGGGCGGCCTGATGGCCATGCGCTTGAGCCGCCGGCGCGCCATCCGCTCCTGACCCCTTCCATCCACTGAATCGGCCGCAACGCCCCGGCCGGGGCGTCTGCACCTGCAAGGAGGCTGCATGTCTGAACCGTATCTCGCAGAAATCAGGATGACGGGATTTAGCTTTGCGCCCAAGGGCTGGGCCCTGTGCAATGGCCAGATCCTCCCGATCAACCAGAACCAGGCCCTGTTCTCCATACTTGGCACCACTTACGGCGGCAACGGGCAGACCACATTCGCCCTGCCCGACCTGCGCGGCCGGGTTCCGGCCCACGTGCACGCCAGCTTCAACCTGGGCCAGCAGGGAGGCGAAGCCAGCCACACCCTGATCGCCAGTGAAATGCCGGCGCATACCCACGCCCTGGGCATTTCCACAGCCGTCAGCCACCAGGCCGATCCCTCCGGGCGCGTGCTCGGCAACGTCGAAGCCGGGGCGCTCAACTACTACGCGCCGCAGGACGGCACCGCAACGCTGGCACCCGCCACGGTGGGCAATGCCGGCGCCGGCCAGCCGCACGACAACATGCAGCCCTACCTGACTGTCAACTTCATCATCGCGCTGCAGGGCATTTTCCCGTCGCAGAGCTGAACCAGACCGGAGCCGGCACATGGACAACTTCATCGGCGAGATTCGCCTGTTCGCGGGTAACTTCCCGCCCCTTGGCTGGGCTTTTTGCGACGGCAGCCTGCTGTCGATCGCACAGAACACAGCCCTGTTTGCCCTGATCGGCACCACCTACGGCGGTAACGGTCAAACCACCTTTGCGCTGCCGGACCTGCGCGGCCGCGTGCCGCTGCACCAAGGCACGCAACCGGGAACCGCCAACACCTATGTCATGGGCCAGCAGGCGGGCGTCGAGACAGTGACCCTGGCCAGCAACCAGCTCCCATCGCACAACCATAGCGCCAGCGCCAGCACCGCCGTGCCGCCCGCCACCGGGACCGGCATCAACCTGACCGGGCCAACAACCTATGTTCCGGCCGCGCCGGCCAAGCCCAAGTTTTACGCGCCGGCCGGCTCCAGCATGGTGCCCATGTCGCCCCAGGCGATCCAGCCGGCCGGCGGCAACCAGTCCCATAACAATATGGCTCCCTTCCTGGCGCTCAGCTTCATCATCGCCATTGAAGGCATCTTCCCTTCGCAGAGCTAGTCGAGGAGTCCAGCATGGCAGAGCGTTATATCGGCGAAGTCCGCATGTTCAGCGGGAATTTCGCACCCGTGGGCTGGGCAATGTGCAATGGCCAGCTTCTTCCCATTGCGCAGAACACGGCACTGTTTTCCATTCTCGGCACCACTTACGGCGGCAATGGCAAGACCAACTTCGCGCTCCCGGACCTGCGCCAGCGCATCCCGATGCACGCTGGGGCCGGTCCTGGCCTGAGCCCGCGCGACCTGGGTGAACAAGGCGGCGAGGCAAGCACTGCGCTGACCGCGCTTCAGATGCCGTCGCACAGCCACGGCATGTCAGCCTCCAACACGAGCGCCACGGTGCAATCGCCCGCAAACGCCCTGCTTGCCAAGCCGATCACGGTCAGCGCCCCTTACCACGATGCCGCCGCCGTGGCGCCATCGCCGGAAGGACCTCTCGGCGTTGCCGGCGGCAGCAGCCCCCACAACAATTTGCAGCCTTACCTGGTGGTTAACTTCATCATTGCCCTCACCGGCATTTACCCTCCACGCAGCTGATTGAACATGCACAGCCAGCTCACTTTGCGGCCCGTTGAAGCCGGTGACCAGCCCTTCCTGCTGGCGCTGGTGGAAAGCACACGCGAGGACCTTGCCGTCCTCGACCCGAATGTCAGGGCCATGCTGGTTTGCATGCAAAACGAAGCCCAGGTGACCGACTACCGCCGCCGCTTCCCCGGCCTGGAAGAAAACATCGTGCTGGCCGACGGCGCTGCGGCCGGCCGCCTGTACGTGGCGCGCGGCCGGGACGAGATCCGCCTGGTCGACATCAGCCTGAGTCCCTCCTGCCGCGGCCAGGGCATCGGCAGCCGCCTGCTGGCCCGGCTGCAGGACGAGAGCCAGCAATCAGGGCTGCCCTTGCGCTTGCATGTATTGCACGGCAATCCAGCGGGCGATCTGTACCGCCGGCTCGGATTCCAGCCTGGCGCGACCGAGGGCATGCACCTGTCCATGGAATGGCAACCTATCTTGTTAAAGGAATAAGTCATGGAACGTCGCAACTTCATCCTCGCCGCCGGAAGCCTGGTCGGCGCCCCGGCCGTCGCCCGCGCCGCATCGCTGGCCACCCTGCCGCCTACGCCGTCCACCCTGCGCATGGCCGGCTTCCGCGACCTGGTTGGCCAGCAATTCATCGCCTACCAGGGCATGCGCGGCACTTCGCTCGACCTGCACGCCGTGCGCCCGGGCAAGGAAGCGCCCCACCAGGAGCAGTTCACCCTGCTCTTCAGCGGCGCGCCCGGCCTGGACGCCGGGATTTATGAAATCGACAACCCACTTTCCGGACGCCTGTCCATCTTCATGGAACCGGCTGGCCGCGGCCCGGCGAGCGGCCGGGGCGCCCTCTACCGCGCCGAATTCAGCCTGCTTGTGTGAGCTGCCCGATGCGCCAGCCTCTGAGGTATAATTTCAGGTTCGATTTAACAACTATCAGACCTGAAAAACCATGGAAGCTGAACGCATCAATTCCCTCGCCAACCTGCTCGCGGACCTGACCACCCGCGAAGCCGAACTTCGGAGGTATCTTTGACTTCGATAAGAAGTCGGAGAAACTGGAACAACTGAACGCCGAACTGGAAGATCCGGCCGTTTGGAATGACCCGAAAAAAGCCCAGGATATGGGCCGCGAGAAGAAAGCCCTCGAAGGCGTGGTCCTGACCTTGCAAAAGGCAGAAAGCGACCTGCGCGACATGAACGAACTGTTCGCGATGGGCAAGGAAGAAGGCGACGACGATACGCTCGAAGCCGTGATTGCGGATACCGCAGAAATCCAGAAGACCATCGAACAGATGGAATTCCGCCGGATGTTCAGCAATCCGATGGATCCGAACAACTGCTTCATCGACATCCAGGCTGGCGCCGGCGGTACCGAAGCCCAGGACTGGGCCTCCATGCTGCTGCGCCAGTACCTGCGCTATTGCGAACGCAAGGGCTTCAAGGTCGAAGTGATGGAAGAGTCCGAGGGCGAAGTTGCCGGCATCAAGACCGCCACCCTGAAAGTGGACGGCGAATACGCCTATGGCCACCTGCGCACCGAGACCGGCGTGCACCGCCTGGTGCGCAAGTCGCCGTTCGACTCCTCCGGCGGCCGCCACACCTCCTTCGTGTCGCTGTTCGTCTATCCGGAAGTGGATGACTCGATCGAGATCGAAATCAACCCGGCCGACCTGCGCATCGATACCTACCGCGCATCCGGCGCCGGCGGCCAGCACATTAACAAGACCGACTCCGCGGTGCGTATCACGCACGGCCCGTCCGGCATTGTCGTGCAGTGCCAGAACGACCGCTCGCAGCACCGCAACAAGGCCGAAGCGATGGACATGCTGAAGGCCAAGCTGTACGAACTGGAACTGCGCAAGCGCATGAGCGAACAGCAGTCGCTGGAAGACTCCAAGACCGACGTCGGCTGGGGCCACCAGATCCGCTCCTACGTGCTGGACCAGTCCCGCATCAAGGACCTGCGCACCAACTTCGAGACCGGCAACACCAAGGGCGTGCTGGACGGCGACCTGGACGACTTCATCTCCGCGTCCCTGAAGCAAGGCATCTAAGCAATGACGCAGCAGCGCGCCTTCATCTTCGACATGGACGGCACCATCGTCGACAACATGGGTTTCCACACCCGCTCGTGGCTGGAATTCTTCAGCCGCCGCGGCCATGCTGTCGACGAAGCGGCATTCTTTGCCGCCACCGCCGGCCGCACCGGCCACGAAATCATGCGCCAATACCTCGGCGAGGACTTGGCGCATGACGACGTGACCGCGCTGATCGACGAGAAGGAAGTGCTGTACCGCGAAATCTACGGGCCGCACCTGCGTGCGGTCAAAGGCTTCGTCACCCTGGTGAACGAAGCGCGAGCCGCCGGCATCCGCCTGGCGGTCGGCACCGCCGCCCCGCCCTGCAACGTGGACTTCACGCTGGACGGCCTGGGTGTGCGCCCGCAGTTCGACACCGTCGTCGGCGCCGCCGACGTCAAACGCGGCAAGCCGGAACCCGACGTGTTCCTGCTTGCGGCCGAACGCTGCGGCGCCGATCCGGCGCACTGCATCGTGTTCGAGGACGCGCCTTTGGGCGTGGAAGCAGCGCGCCGAGCCGGCATGCGCTGCGTCGTCCTGACAACCACTTTGCCTGCTGAAGCGTTTAAGGCGTTCGACAATGTGATCTGCATTGCACGCGACTTCAGCGAAATCGATATCAATAAACTGACCACCACCAAAAACATGACTACGGAAAACCAAGTGCAAGACCAGGCACCAGGCCAGGACGACAACAAGATCATCGCCGAGCGCCGCGCCAAGCTGGCCGCCATCCGCGAGAAACAGAGCGTCGCCTTCCCTAACGATTTCCGCCCTCAGCACAAAGCTGCCGACCTGCACGTGCAGTACGGCGAAAAGACCCGTGAAGAGCTGGAAGCCGAGCCGGTTCCCGTCGTCATCGCCGGCCGCATGATGCTGCGCCGCGAAGCCGGCAAGAAAGCCGCATTCGCGACCCTGCAGGACGCCTCCGGCCAGAAAGCCGACGGCCGCATCCAGATCTACGTCACCGTGGACACCACCGGCGAAGAGGCAATGGAAGCCTTCCGCAGCTGGGACCTGGGCGACATCCTGGGCGTGACCGGCACCCTGTTCAAGACCAAGACCGATGAACTGACCGTGAAAGTCAGCGAGATCAAGCTGATCACCAAGGCCCTGCGCCCGCTGCCGGACAAATTCCACGGCCTGGCCGACCAGGAAACCAAATACCGCCAGCGCTACGTCGACCTGATCACCAGCGAAGAAACCCGCCGCACCTTCAAGGCGCGCACCGCTGCGATCTCCTCGATCCGCCGCTTCATGGAAGCGAACGAATTCATGGAAGTCGAAACCCCGATGCTGCACCCGATCCCGGGCGGCGCGTCGGCCAAGCCATTCATTACCCACCACAACGCGCTGGACATGCAGATGTTCATGCGTATCGCTCCCGAACTGTACCTGAAGCGCCTGGTGGTGGGCGGCTTCGACCGGGTGTTCGAGATCAACCGCAACTTCCGCAACGAAGGCGTGTCGGTCCGCCACAACCCTGAATTCACCATGATGGAGTTCTACGCGGCCTACACCGACTACGAATGGATCATGGACTTCACCGAGAAGGTGATCCGCCAGGCGGCGATCGACGCCAAGGGCACCGCCGTGCTGACCTACGGCGGCCGTGAACTGGACCTGTCGAAGCCGTTCCAGCGCCTGACCATCTGCGGCGCCATCAACAAGTACGCGCCGGGCTACACCGAAGCGCAACTGAACGACGTCGCCTTCCTGAAGGCCGAACTGCTGAAATTCGGCGTGAAGCCATTCGCCACCGCCGGCCTCGGCGCGCTGCAACTGGCGCTGTTCGAGGAAACCGCCGAAGCGCAGCTCTGGGAACCGACCTTCATCATCGACTACCCGATCGAAGTGTCGCCGCTGGCCCGCGCTTCCGACACCCGCGAAGGCATCACCGAGCGCTTCGAACTGTTCATGGTGGGACGCGAAATCGCCAACGGCTTCTCCGAGTTGAACGACGCCGAAGACCAGTCGGCACGTTTCCTGGCCCAGATGAAGGCCAAGGAAGCCGGCGACGACGAAGCGATGTACTACGACGCCGACTTCATCCGCGCGCTGGAATACGGCATGCCGCCAGCCGGCGGCTGCGGCATCGGCATCGACCGCCTGATGATGTTGCTGACCGACTCGCCGAACATCCGCGACGTGCTGCTGTTCCCGCACCTGCGTAAAGAAGACTAAAACCAGCCATACGCACGAGCCCGTGTCACACCTTGGGGTCAGACCCCAGGGTGTGACACGGGCTCAGCTGTTTTACTGGATCACCCGGTAGCAAGGCGTGTACGCCTTGCCCGCCAGCTTCATCCGGCTTTGCGCCACGAACGATGCCAGCAGCGCATCCATCGGCCCCATGATTTCCTTGTCGCCGTGGATCTCGAAGTGGCCATACTTTTCGATGGTGCGGATGCCCTCTTCCTTCACATTGCCCGCCACCACGCCGGAGAAAGCCCGGCGCAAGTTCGCCGCCAGCACATGCACCGGCTGGTTCTTGTGCAAGCTCAGGTTGCGCATGTTTTCGTGCGTCGGCGCAAACGGGCGCTGGAACTCGTCGTCGATCTTCAGCGCCCAGTTGAAGTAATAGGCGTCCGAACGCGACTTGCGGAATTCGCGCACCTGCTTCATCCCTTCCTGCATCTCCTGCGCCACCAGCTCCGGGTCATCGACGATGATCTTGTAGCGCTTTTGCGCCTCGGCGCCGAGGGTCAGGCCGATGAACTCATTGATCTGCACAAAGTACTCGCGCGCAGTTTCCGGCCCGGTGAAGATCAGCGGGAACGGGATTTCCGCATTGTCCGGATGCAGCAGGATGCCGAGGATATACAGGATTTCCTCCGCCGTGCCCGCGCCGCCGGGGAACACGCAAATGCCGTGGCCGACACGCACGAAAGCCTCCAGGCGCTTTTCGATATCGGGCATGATCACCAGGTCGTTCACGATCGGGTTTGGCGATTCCGCGGCGATGATGCCCGGCTCCGTAATACCCAGGTAACGCCCGCCGGTAAAGCGCTGCTTGGCATGGCCAATGGTGGCCCCCTTCATCGGCCCCTTCATCGCCCCCGGGCCGCAGCCGGTGCAGATGTCCAGTCCCCGCAGGCCGAGCTGGTAGCCCACTTCCTTCGAGTAGTTGTATTCGGCGCGATTGATCGAGTGCCCGCCCCAGCACACCACCAGGTTCGGGTTAAGCTGCGGCTTCAGCACATTGGCATTGCGCAGGATATGGAACACCGCATCGGTGATGCCCTCGCTGCGGGCCAGGTCGAACTTCGGATTGCCCGTGACTTCGTTGCTGACAAAGACGATATCGCGCAGCACCGCAAACAGGTGCTCGTGGATGCCCTTGATCATCTTGCCGTCGACGAAGGCGATCGCCGGGGCGCCCTTGATTTCCAGCTTGATGCCGCGCTCGCGCTGCAGGATGTTGATGTCAAACGACTTGAAGCGATCCAGCAATTCCTTTCCATCGTCGATCGTGCTGCCGCAATTCAGCACCGCCAGGGCGCAGTTGCGAAAGATGTTATAGAGGCCGCCTTTGCCCGAGTCGAGCAATTGGACCACCTCCGCCTTGGACAGGACTTCCAGCCTGCCCTCCGGAGCAATGAGAGTATCGACAACGTTGCTGTCCATGATACGTAAATCCTTTTATTTAACTTTTGGGGCGCCGCACCTTCAATATACGCTCTTGGTATGCCGATTCACAGACGCAAGCTTGGCAAACATACCACAATGCTGCTTTGCAGCACGCGAATTTGCCCTTAACCGTGCGGGGTGGATTACAATTCGGCTTTTTTTCGACCAGGAGAAACCGCATGAGCGGTCCTATCACGCAAACCACTGAGGCTAAGATCCCTGAATTCAGGCAGATCATGGGTCACCCTGCTCCGCTCTGGATGCTGTTCATGTCCGAATTTTGGGAACGCTTTGCGTTTTACGGGATTCGCTGGGCGCTGGTACTGTACGTCGTTTCCGAGTTCTACCATGGCGACAAGTCGGGCCAGGCAGCAGCCAACCTGACTTACGGTTCCTACCTGGCGCTGGTGTATGCCGGTGCGCTGTTCGGCGGCTACGTTGCCGACCGCATACTTGGTTACCAGCGTTCTATCCTGGTCGGCGCCAGCTTCATGGCAGCTGGCCTGTTCATGATTGCGATTCCCGATCCGACGATCTTCAAGTTCGGCCTGGCGACGATCATCGTCGGTAACGGCATGTTCAAGCCGAATATCTCGACCATGGTCGGCAAGCTGTATTCGCTGGGCGATACCCGCCGCGATTCCGGCTTCACCATCTTCTACATGGGCATCAACGTCGGCGGCTTCCTGGCCCCGATCGTTACCCAGCTTCTGGCGCAGAAGGTCTTCAACACCGGCAATACGCCGGCCTACAAGATCGTGTTCATTTCCGCCGGCGTCGGCATGATCATTTCGCTGTTCTGGTTCTACCTGGGCCGCCGCGGCCTGAAGGGCATTGGCGAACCGGCACCGGAAGCCAAGAGCCCGATGCGCATCGCCTACGTGGCGCTGGGCGCGCTGGCCATGATTCCTGTCGTGTACTCCCTGCTGGCGCTGGGCGCGGAAAAACTGCAGGGCGTGCTGACCGTGCTGTTCCTGATCCTGGTTGTGATGCTGATCGTGGAAGGTGTGCGCAACGGTCCCGTGTCCCGCGACAAGACCATCGCCATGATGGTGATCTTCGCCTTCAACATCATGTTCTGGTGCTTCTTCGAACAGGCAGGTTCCTCGTTCACCTTCCTGGCTGACGAGATCGTGAACCGCGACCTGGGCTTCATGATCTTCCCGACCGCCTGGTTCCAGTCCGTGAACTCGCTCGCCATCATCTTCTTCGCGCCAGTCGTGGCAGCGGTATGGGTCTGGATGGGCAAACGCGGCAAGAACCCATCGATCCCGCGCAAGTTCGCCCTCGGTATCATCGGTAACGGCCTGGCTTTCGGCCTGCTGATGTACGCGCTGACCCACCTGGTCGACGACAAGAGGATGATTCCGTTCTGGACCCTGTTCATGGTCTACGTGATCCAGTCCATCGGTGAGCTGTGCCTGTCCCCGATCGGCCTGTCGATGGTGACCAAGCTGGCTCCGACCCGCCTGGTCGGCATGGGCATGGGCGGCTGGTTCCTGTCCACCGGCATCGGCAACAACCTGTCCGGCATCGTCGCATCGATGATGTCCGGCGAACATGGCATGACCGTGGAATCGGCGCTGACCGGCTACACCCAGGGCTTCTGGATCCTGATCGGCGGCGGCGTGCTGCTGTTCGTCCTCGCCCCGGTCATCCAGAAACTGATGCACGGCGTCAAATAAATAAATGGGGACGCACCCCATTTATCAGGCAACAAAAAAGGCAGCTTCGGCTGCCTTTTTTTGTTTCAGTTCGCTGCCAGCCAGGCGTCGAGCCGGGCTTCGGCTCCTGCCGGCAAATGCAGGCCGAGCTTGGAACGGCGCCACAGGATGTCGGCAGCCGTCACTGCCCATTCCTTGCGGCGCAGGTAGTTTACTTCCGCCGCGTACACGCCGGGCAGGATTTCCTCCCCCATGTCCGCCAGCGATGCACAGCCTTCGAGCAGGGTGTGCACCCGTGTGCCATATGCGCGCACATAGCGCTTCACCAGCTCCTGCGGCAGCCAGTCGTACTTCACCTGCACGGCGGCGGCCCAGGCGCAAAACTCCTGCACTGAACGATTCTGCGGCATGGCGCCAAACAGGTCGCCGCCTGGCAGGCAAGCCCTTTCGGTCCAGCCTTTTTCAGGCCGGCCAAGCGTCTTGCAAAGGATGTCCACCGCATCCTCGGCCAGCTTGCGGAACGTCGTGATCTTGCCGCCGAAGATGTTCAGCAGCGGCGCGCCTTCCTTGTCCAACTCCAGGAAATAGTCGCGCGTCACGGCCTTGGCGTCGGCTGCGGCATCTTCCAGCAATGGGCGCACGCCGGCGTAGGTCCACACCACGTCGGCCGGGCGCACCGGCTCGCGGAAGTAACCGCTGGCCAGTTCGCACAAGTAGCGGATCTCGCTTTCGTCGATCGTCACGCGCTGCGGGTCGCCCTTGTATTCAAGGTCGGTGGTGCCGATCAGCGTGAAGTCGCGTTCATACGGGATGGCAAACACAATGCGCCCATCCTTGTTCTGGAAGATATACGCCTGGTCATGCTCGAAGATGCGGCGCACCACGATATGGCTGCCTTTGACCAGCCGCAAATGGCGCGACTGCTGCTTGCCGCCTGCCGACTGGATGAAAGACTGCGCCCAGGGCCCGGCTGCATTGACCACGGCACGGGTGGTGATCCGCTTTTCAGTGCCGTCGGCCTTGCGCAGCGTCGCCACCCAGTGATCGGCATGACGCTCGACGCCGACGCAACTGGTTCGGGTCAGGATGCATGCACCTTTGGCACAGGCATCAACGGCATTGAGGACGACCAGCCGGGCATCGTCCACCCAGCCGTCGGAGTATTCGAAGCCGGCAGTGTAGGTTTCCTTCAGCGGCCGCCCCGCAGGATGGCAACGCAGGTTGATGCCGCGCGAGCCGGGCAGCAGCTCGCGCTTGGCCAGCATATCGTAGAGGAAAAGTCCGGCACGGATCAGCAGCGCGGGACGCTGCCCGGCGTCGTGCGGCATCACAAAACGCATGGGCCACATGATGTGCGGCGCGCTGCGCAACAGCACTTCGCGTTCGGCCAGCGCCTTGCGCACCAGCCGGAATTCATAGTACTCAAGGTAGCGCAGGCCACCGTGAATCAGCTTGGTGGAGGCAGACGAGGTATGCGACGCCAGGTCGTCCTTCTCGCACAGGACGACGCACAGGCCGCGGCCCGCCGCGTCGCGGGCGATGCCCGCCCCATTGATCCCGCCGCCAACTACCAGTACATCGCAATCTACGTCCGCCATGCGCTCCCCGATTACAGTTTATAAACAACGCCTTCCTTCATCACGAATCCTACCTTCTGCAGCAGGGTGATGTCCTTCAATGGATCGCCGGCCACCGCCACGATATCGGCCGCGAAACCCGGCTCCAGCGCCCCCAGGCGGCTGGACTGGCCCAGCAGCGAGGCGGCGCCGAGCGTGGCCGAACGGATTGCTTCCAGCGCCGGCATGCCCGCCTCCACCATGTAGGCGAATTCCTTTGCGTTCTCGCCGTGCGGGAACACGCCAGCGTCGGTGCCGAAGGCGATCTTCACGCCAGCCTTGTAGGCCCGGGTAAAAGTACCCTGGATCTGCGGCCCGATGGCTGCAGCCTTGGGGCGTACCAGCGGCGAATAGTAGTTCGGCTCCTTCGCCTTGTCCGCCACATAGCGGCCGGCGCTGATGGTCGGCACATACCAGCCACCGGTCTTCTTGAACAGGGCAATCGCTTCGTCGTCCATGAAAGTGCCGTGCTCGATCGAGTCCACGCCCGCCCTCAGTGCGCGCTTCATGCCATCCGCACCGTGGGCATGCGCGGCGACCTTGAAGCCGTAATCCCTGGCGGCAGCGATCAGCGCTTTCAGTTCAGCGTCGTCAAACTGCGAGTTCATGCCGCTGCTGGCCTGGCTGAGGACACCGCCGGTGGCGGTGATCTTGATAACGTCCGCACCTTCCTGGTAGCGAGCGCGCACCGCCTGGCGCGCTTCATCGGGACTGTTGATCACGCCTTCGTCCGGTCCCGGCGTGCCATGCAGGTGGCGCAATTCGCGCGACTGGCCGTTGCTTGGGTCGGCGTGGCCGCCGGTGGTGGCGATGGCTTTGGCGGCTGTGAACATGCGCGGGCCGACGATGGCGCCGGTATTGATGGCGCGCTTCATCGCAATGTTCAGGCCCTCGTTGGCGCCAAGGTCGCGTACCGTGGTGAAGCCGGCTTTCAGCGTGCGTTCGGCAAAGGCGACCGAGTCATAGGCGCGGTCGATGGCGTCCAGCGTCATCTGGCCGCGCAAGGCTTCGACCTGGGGCTGCGTCTGGCTGGTCAGGTGCACGTGCATGTCGATGAAGCCCGGCATGCAGGACATGGCTCCCAGGTCCACGTCGCCCTTGCCTTGGGTGGGCTCGATCGCCTTCACCGAGCCGTTCTCGATATGCACCGTGACCTTCTCGCGCCAGACACCGGCCTTGACGTCCAGCAGGCGGCCGCAGTCGACCGTTTGCGTGGCGGCGCTGGCCGCTCCCATCGTCAACAGCAGGCCCGCCGCACCCAGTTTCCTCATCGCCCAGTCTCCTTTAAGGTGTGGATTTTTCTCGCGCCGCCCACAGGAGCAGCGCCATGATTACAGCATAAGGCAGCAAGGACAGCAAATCGGCCGCCGGTCCGCTGAAGAAAGGATTGCTGTTTTCGGCCCACGCGGTCACCGCGGCATCGAAATTGGTCATCACGCCTGCCGTGATGGCGATCACAATGCCGGCCAGGGCGCCGCCGGCGATGTAGCCAGAGGCCAGCAGCACGCCTTCGCTGCGGTCGCCAGCCGCCTGCAGCTCTTCCTCGTTCATGCCTGCATATTGCGGCAGCCTGTTGTTGCGGCGGTCGGCCAGCCAGCGCAGCACGCCGCCCACCGCAATCGGCAGCGTGGCCGACAGCGGCAGGTACACGCCCACGGCAAACGACAGCGACTGCACGCCCGACATCTCCAGCACCAACGCAATCATCACGCCCAGCATCACCAGCGTCCAGGGCAGTTGCTGGTCGAGGATGCCCTTGATAATGTACGACACCAGCACCGCCTTCGGCGCATCGTATTTGCGCACCTCGGTGCCGTCCGGGCGCTTGTGGTGCGTGCCGTTGATGCCCGGATCGACGAACCAGACCGCCTTGCCGTCCGGCGCGACCAGGTATTTGCCCTCCGGCCCGCCTTGCGCATCCGGCTTCTGCCACACCTTGTAGGTAGTGCTGTCGCCGGCCGCCTGCGGCCCCTCCAGGCGCGCGCTCGCCGTGAGCCGCGAGGCATCGGTCGCCAGTCCCGGCGCAACCTGGGCCGCCGGCACATAGACCGTGCTGGAATTATTCAGTTGCAGCAGGATGGGACCGAGCAGCAGGGCCGATGCCAGCGAGCCGACCAGCATGGCGTACTGCTGCAGGCGCGGCGTGGAACCGACCAGGAAGCCGGTCTTCAGGTCTTGCGACACCGTGCCGGCGTTGGCCGAGGCGATGCAGACGATCGCCCCCACCGACAGCGCCGTGACGTAATACTGGCCGCCGGTCCAGCCGACCATCAGGAAAATCAGGCAGGTAAACAGCAGCGTCGCCACCGCCATGCCGGAGGTCGGGTTGGAAGAAGAACCGATCTCGCCGGTCAGGCGCGAGGAAACCGTGGAGAACAGGAAGCCGAACACCAGGATCAGCAAGGCGCCCAGCAAATTCATATGCAGCGGCGCGGACGCCGTAATCACCGCGATCAGGCCCAGGCAACCCAGCACCACCCACTTCATCGGGATATCCTGCTCGGTGCGGCGTGTAGCGTCGGCTTTGCTGCCCTTGCCCACGCCGGACAGGCCGGCCGCCAGGCTGCGCCAGATCATCGGCATTGCACGCAGCAGCGCGATCAGGCCGCCCGCCGCCACAGCACCGGCGCCGATGTACAGGATATAGGCGCCGCGCACATCGTCCGGCCCCATGTCGGAAATGAGCATGGTGGCCGGCGCCAGGATGGTGGTGAGCGGGTCGCCGAAGAACCTGATCATCGGGATCAGCAGCAGGTAGGACAGCACGCCGCCCGCCGTCATGGTCAGCGCAATGCGGGGGCCGATGATGTAGCCCACGCCCAGCAGCTCCGGCGACACTTCGGCGCCGATCGAACCGCCCTTCAGCGGCGCGCCCAGCACGACTTCCGGCGTGTCCTTCCAGCCTTTGAAGGAAACGTTGAGCGCCTTGTACAGCAGCCCGATGCCAAAGCCGCCGAAGATCAGCCGTGCGCGGCGGCGTGCATCGCGCGCCGCGTCGGACTCGCCCTGCACCGGTTCGCCGGCCGCCTGGCGCGAGGAATCGCTGGCCGCGGCCTTCAGCACCTCGGCGCAAGCGGTCCCCTCGGGGAACTTCAGCTCGTGGTGCTGGTCCACGATCATGGTGCGGCGCATCGGAATCATCATGAGGATGCCCAGCAGGCCGCCCAGCACGCCCACCAGCATAACGCGCCAGATTTCCAGTTCAAAGCCCAGGATCAGGATGGCCGGCATGGTCACGCCGAGGCCGAACGCAATCGATTCGCCGGCAGAACCGGCGGTCTGCGCGATGCTGTTTTCCAGGATGCTGGCATCCTTGCCGCCCAGTTTTTTGGCCAGGCCGAAGAAAGTGATTGCGATGACTGCGACGGGAATCGAAGCGCTGACCGTCAGGCCCACCTTGAGGACCAGGTACAACGAAGAAGCGCCAAACACCATGCCCAGCAAGGTTCCGAGGAACAAGGCGCGGAACGTCATTTCCGGCAGCCGCGCCTCGTCGGGGATATAGGGACGGAACACGTGAATCCTTTTAGACTAAAACACCTAGGACTATGGCATAAATAGCAATGAAGTAGCAACTATCGAGTAGTCTATAATGCCCCGACTTAGCAATCGAGAGAGCTGATTTGATCAATCGTCCTTCCTGGCTGAACCGCCGTAACGTCATCCGCGCCAGCATCGGCGCAGGCCTCGCCGCCATGGCCGGCGGCATCGCCCTGGCCTGCTATGCCGCCTTCGTGATCCGCCCCAACCTGCCAACACTGGAAGCGGTCACCGATTACCGTCCCAAGATCCCGCTGCGCATCTACACGGCAGACAAGGTGCTGATCGGCGAATTCGGCGAGGAACACCGCGACTTCACGCCGATTGACCAGGTGCCGGAGCTGATGAAGAAGGCCGTGCTGGCAATTGAAGACTCGCGCTTCTATGAACACGGCGGCATTGACTGGAAGCGCGTGCTGGGCGCCGCCCGCGCCAACCTGCGCGGCAGCTTCCGCCAGGGCGGCTCGACGATCACCATGCAGGTGGCGCGCGACTTCTATCTCAGCAAGGACAAATTCATCTCCCGCAAGCTGGCCGAGGCCATGCTCGCCTACCGCATCGAGGATGCGCTGGACAAGGACAAGATCCTCGAGCTGTACATGAACAATATCTACCTGGGCCAGCGCTCCTATGGCTTCGCCAGCGCCGCCCAGGCTTACTTCGGCAAATCGCTGAAGGAATTGTCGATCGCCGAAACGGCGATGCTGGCAGGCCTGCCGCAAAACCCTTCGCGCAACAACCCTGCCGTCAATCCGAAGAAAGCGCGCTCGCGCCAGCAGGTGGTGCTGCGCCGCATGTTCGAACTCGAATACATTACCGAAGCCCAGTACGAAAAGGCGAAGAAGGAACAGCTGCACGTCAACCACCGCGGCCAGGAGTTCGACGTCCACGCCGAATACGTGGCCGAACTGGCGCGCCAGGCTGTCTTCGCGCAGTTCAAGGAAGAGACCTACACCAAGGGCATCAACGTCTACACCACCATCCAGTCGCGCGACCAGGAAGCGGCCTACGACTCCGTGCGCCGCAACGTGCTGGCCTACGACCAGCGCCACGGCTACCGCGGCCCGGAAACCTATATTGAATTGCCCGCCGACGAAGAAGAACGCGGCGACGCCATCGACGAGGTGCTGGGCAAGCGCGTGGTCAGCGACGGCCTGATACCAGCCGTGGTGCTGGAAGCCAGCCCTACCCTGGTCAAGGCCGAAACATCGGACGGCGACGTGCTTTCGATCAGCGGCGAGGGCCTGAAACTGGCAGCGTCCGCACTGTCCAGCAAGGCCAAGCCTGCTTCCGCGATCCGTCCCGGCGCGGTGATCCGCGTCATGCAGACCGAAAAGAAAGGCTGGGCCATCACCCAGGTGCCGCAGGTCGCGGCTGCTTTCGTGGCGCTGGACGCCAATACCGGAGCCTACCAGGCCATGGTGGGCGGCTTCGACTACGGCCTGCAAAAGTTCAACCACGTGACGCAGGCCTGGCGCCAGCCTGGTTCCTCGATCAAGCCATTCATCTACTCCGCTGCAGTGTCCAAGGGCTTCGGCCCCGGCACGGTAATCGCCGACGAACCGCTGGAGCTGCCGGGCAGCTCGATCGGACAGCCGTGGAAGCCGCAAAACGACGACGGCAAGTTCGACGGCCAGGTCACCATGCGCCGCTCGCTGGCAGCATCGAAGAACGTACCTTCGGTGCGCATCCTGCGCGCCTCTGGCCTGGACGATACGCACGCCTACCTGGCCCGCTTCGGCTTCGACCTGTCGCGCCATCCGAAGAACTTCACCATGGCGCTCGGCACCGGCGCCGTCACGCCGCTGCAACTGGCCGGCGCCTATGCAGTCTTCGCCAACGGCGGCTACAAGGCCACGCCCTACCTGATCTCCCGCGTGACCGACGCCAAGGGCGTGCTCGTCATGGATATCGAGCCGCCCGCGCCGGCCACTGCCGGCGAGCGCGTGCTTGACGAGCGCAACGTCTTCATCATGGACAGCATGATGCGCGACGTCGCCCGCAGCGGCACCGGCGCTGCCGCCGGCCGCCTGGGCCGCCCCGACCTGGCCGGCAAGACCGGCACCACCAGCGACTCCTTCGACGGCTGGTTCGCCGGCTATGGCGGTGGCGTGGTGGCAGTGGCCTGGATGGGATATGACGATCCGAAGTCGCTGGGCGGCCGCGAGTTCGGCGCAACCCTGTCGCTGCCGATCTGGATGGACTATATGCGCTCGGCGCTGCCGAAGCATCCAGCGATCGACCGTCCTGTACCCGAAGGCGTGGTGCAGTTGAACGGCGACTGGCTGCTGGAAGAATATGCCAGCGACCCGACCGTGCTGGCGATCGACATGGGCGACGTTCCGGCGGAAGGCGAGCAACCAGCGCCAGCCGACGGCGCCCCGCAGCAACCGGCCGTGCCGGCTGCACCAACGCAGCCAGCGCCACCGAACCAGCCCGCGCTGCAGCAGGTCCCGCAACAGCAAGCCCCGGCAGGTACCTGAACATGCCGGGCCAAAGGGCTCCATCGTTCCGGCGCCGGCGCCTGCTCGGCGCCGCGGCAGCGCTGGCGCCGCTGGCGGCCTTCGCCCCCGCAGCCTGCGCGCACAGCGCGAGCCCGCATGTCCCGCGCATCTACATGATCCTGTTCCGCGGCGAGACCGACGTTGAAGCCGGCTTTCTCCAATGGTTCAAGGACAAGCGCCTGCAGCCTGAATTCGTGGTGCGCAGCGTTGACATGGACGCCTCTCGCGTGCCGGCCCTGCTCGAAGAAGCCCGCGCCTGGCATGCGGACCTGATCTACACCTGGGGCACGCCGGTAAGCCTGGCGGTGGCAGCCCGGGAATTTGAGATTCCCATCGTGTTCACCATGGTCTCCGCACCGATCGCGGCCGGGCTGGCGCGAAACCTCGCCTCGTCCGGGCGCAACCTGACCGGCGTCAGCCACGTGGTGCCGGCCCGTCAGCAAATGGCCGCCATCCGCAGCTACCGCCGTTTCGACCGCATCGCAGCAATCTTCAATCCCAACGAAGTGAACGCACGGGTCGCCATGCGCGAAATGCGCGCCGAAGCAGAGCGGGTGGGCACCGAATTCACGCCCCATCCGCTTCCGCTGGACGCGCAAGGGCAGCCGCGCGCCGACGCGATTCCGGGCCTGCTGGCGGACCTGGCCGAACACAGGGTGCAGTTGCTTTATATTGGCCCCGACAGTTTCATCGCTTCGCAGCGCATCCTGGTCACGGAAGCCGCTCTGGCGCTTGGCCTGCCGGTATTTTCCGCCGCTGAAGTGGCGCTGCGCGACGGCAGCGCCCTGTTTGGCCTGGTCGCCGGATATGCGAACGTGGGACGCCTGACTGCCCATAAAGCCGCCCAGATCCTGTACCATCGCGTCAAGGCTGCCGCGCTTCCGATCGAAACGCCGGGCAGCTACTCTTACCTCGTCAACATGGACGTGGCACGCCAGCTCGGCATGATGCCGCCGGCCCGCGTGCTGCAGTTTGCGGAGCAAATCAAATGATCCCGCTGTCGCCGCCGGTATTGCAGCAGATGACCATGGGCCTGGCCTATGGCTTGACAGACGTCGGCACGGTACGCCCCAGCAACCAGGACAACCTGCTCCTGCTGCCGGACTTGCACCTTGTTGCCGTCGCCGACGGCATGGGCGGCCATGTCGGCGGCGACATCGCGAGCACCGAAGCCTTGCTGCTGGTGTGGAAGCACCTGCGCGCCCAGCATGTACCGGGCAGCGATGCCGAGGCTCTGCGCCAGCTGCATGAGGCAGTCCTGTTTGCCAACACCACCCTGTTCCGCAACAATGCGGCCGCCGGCCTGGCAGATGGCTATGGCATGGGGACGACGCTGACCGGCATGTGGCAGCCGCACGCGGACGGTCCGGCCTTCATTTTCCACGTCGGCGACAGCCGCATCTACCGCTACCGCAACGGGCAACTGGTCCAGCTTACGCACGACCAGACCCTGTACCAGCAGGCGCTGGAAGCCGGCATGAAGGGCATCCTGCCGCCGCGCAACCTGCTGCTGCAGGCGATCGGGCCGGGCGAAGAGGTGCGGCCGGACGTGTTCTCGCATCAGCCGGCGCCGGGCGACCTTTACCTGTTGTGCAGTGATGGCTTGTATGGCGCCTCGGAGCAGGAGGCCCTGTCCGCGCTGCTGTCCCAGGCCGGACCAGATAACCTGCCTGAAACCTGTGCGGCCCTGGTCGAAAAAGCCAAGCAGGATGGCAGCCGCGATAACATCACGGCCATCCTGCTGCTTTATCCGGCCTGAAATATTCCCCTTCGCCAACGAAATACCGCTTCCGCGCGCCTTCTACGCAACAAAGTGCTTTGGCACTGAAGGAACCCACCGTGCTAATTCAGCGATGTTGTCGCGCGCCGCGCCGCCGATGCTAGATTGGGCTCTCCAACAAACCATCAGCACAGGAGGCTTTATGAAGAAGTTCGTCCGGCAGCTGCTTTCGGTACTGTTCATCGCGTTCACCGCAATCGTCGCAATTCCCGCTTCCGCAACCGGCTACACGCAAACCCGCTACCCCATCGTCCTGGTCCACGGCCTGTTCGGCTTCGACAGCCTGGGCCCGCTCGAATACTTTTACGGCGTTCCCGGCGCGCTGCGCAGCGGAGGGGCGCGGGTCTATGTGACGTCGGTTTCGGCAGCCAACAGCACGGAAGTGCGCGGTGAACAGCTCCTGTTCCAGGTGCGCCAGATCCTGGCGGCTACCGGTGCGGAAAAGGTCAACCTGATTGGCCATAGCCACGGCGGTCCGACCTCGCGCTATGTGGCCTCGGTGCGGCCGGACCTGGTGGCCTCGGTGACCAGCATCGGCGGCGTGAACAAGGGCTCGAAGGTGGCGGACGTGCTGGTGGGCGCGGCCCCGGACCTGGTCTACAGTGTCGGCAACGCGCTGGGCGGCTTCCTCGGCCTGATTTCCGGCAGCCCGTCGCTGCCCCAGGACGCCTACGCGGCGGCCCAGTCGCTCAGCACTGCCGGCACCGCGACTTTCAATGCCCGCCATCCCGCCGGCCTGCCGACGACAAGCTGCGGCGAAGGCGCGCACCAGGCCAACGGCGTCTATTACTTCTCCTGGAGCGGTGCCACTCCTTATACCAACGTCTTCGATCCCGCCGATCCCTTCCTCGCAGTCACTTCGATCGCCTTTGGCGGCGCCAAAAACGATGGCCTGGTCGCGAGCTGCTCGTCCCACCTCGGCCGCGTGATCCGCGACGACTACTGGATGAACCACCTCGACGAAGTCAACCAGATGGTCGGCATCACCCACCTGTTCGAGACCAGCCCGGTGACGCTGTTCCGCCAGCACGCCAACCGCCTGCAAGGAATGGGCCTGTGAGCGCCCGCGGCCGGGCGGGCTTGATGGCATTCGCGCTGGCCGCAGCCGGCGCGTTCGCATTCTTGGCGACTGGCGGCAGCACGCCGCCAGCGCGATCGCCCGTGGCCGCCGCGCCGCCAATGCCGCAGGGGACCGGTCCGGCGCCGGTCCCCTTCGTTCCCTCCATGGCCGGCACCGAGCCGGACGGCCGGCCGGGCGCCGCCGGCGACGCGCTGAAGGTCGACGCCGAATTGCGCCACCTGTTCGACTACTACCTGTCCGCGCTGGGCGAAGCGGAGCTCCCGGCCATCCGCGCCGGCATCGAGCAAGAGCTGGCGCGGCGCCTGAAGCCCGCTGCGGCGACCGAAGCCAGGCGCCTGCTTGGCCAATACCTGGCCTACAAACGCGCCCTGGCCGAGGCAGGCCAGGACGTGAGCGCGCCCGCTGCCGGCACCGCATTCGCCGCCGCCGCCCGCCAGCGCCTGCTCGCCATGCAGGAATTGCGCAAGCGCTATTTCAGCCCGGCCGAAGCCGCCGGCCTGTTCGGCGATACCGATGCCCGCGACCAGGATGCCATCGCCCGCCTGGAACTGGTGGACGACAAGTCGCTGACGCCCGGCCAGCGCCGGCAAAAGCTGGCAGAGCTGGACCGCAAGCTGCCGCCCGCCCTGCAGGAAGAGCGGGCCGCCCCGCAGCGCGTGCTGAACCTGGAACAGCAGGTCGAAGCCGCCCGCAATGGCGGCGCCAGCGAAGACGACATCTTCCGCCTGCGCGCAGCAGCATTCGACCCGCAAGCCGCCAACCGGCTGGCCCAACTCGACCGCGAACAAGCCGCCTGGCTGCGCCGGATCGCCGCCTACCGTGCTGCCAGCGCCGGCCTGGGCGAAAACCAGGCTGCGATCCAGCAGCTGCGTGATAATCTTTTTACATCATCGGAACAAAAACGGCTGGGCGCCTACGAATAGGTGCTTGCACTATAATGTGGGGCCAGCATATTAGTGTCTCCTCAGTTAGCGCCACGTTTGCATGCCCTTCGACTTCAAAAAAGCACTTCCCAAGCCCGGCAACCGCTTCGCGTTGCCTAATTTGTTCGGCTCCGGTGACGCCTACGCGCTGGCGCAAACGGCACTCGAATTGAAAGCTCGCGGCCAGATGCTGGCCGTGGTCGTGGCCCAGGCCAGCGACGGCCAGCGCCTGCTGGCCGAAATCCCCTGGTTCGCCAATGGCGGCCTGCGCTGCCACCTGCTGCCCGACTGGGAAACCCTGCCTTACGACGCCTTCTCGCCGCACCAGGACCTGGTATCCGAGCGCCTGGCAACCCTGCATGAGATCCAGACCGGCCAGTGCGACGTGGCCATCATTCCTGCCACCACCGCCCTGGTGCGCATGGCGCCGCCCTCTTTCCTGGCCGCCTACACCTTCTTCTTCAAGCAGGGCGAGTCGCTGGACGAGGCAAAACTGAAGTCGCAACTGACCCTGGCCGGCTACACCCACGTCAGCCAGGTGATGTCACCCGGCGAATATTCCGTGCGCGGCGGCCTGATCGACCTGTTCCCGATGGGTTCCGCCCTGCCGTACCGCCTGGACCTGTTCGGCGACACCATCGAAACCATCCGCACTTTCGACGCCGACACCCAGCGCTCGCTGTATCCGGTCAAGGAAGTGCGCCTGCTGCCAGGCCGCGAATTCCCGATGGACGAAGCATCGCGCACCGCTTTCCGCAGCCGCTGGCGCGAGACTTTTGAAGGCGACCCGTCGCGCGCCGTGGTCTACAAGGACATCAGCAGCGGCATCGCCTCCGCCGGTATCGAATACTACCTGCCGCTGTTCTTCGACGAAACCGCGACCTTCTTCGACTACCTGCCGGCAGAAGCCAGCGTGGCAATGGTCGGCGATATCGACGCCGCCATCAAGCGCTTCTGGGCCGACACCGAATCGCGCTACAAATTCCTGAAGGCCGACCGCGAGCGCCCTATCCTGCCGCCGCAGGACATCTTCCTCGGCGACGAACAGTTCTTCATCCTGGCCAAGCCGCATCCGCGCATCGCCATCTCGCGCGACATGTCGCTGCCGTCGTCGGAACTGTCGGCGCCGATCCCGAACATCGCCGTCAACCGCCACCTGGACGACCCGCTGACCAACCTGCGCGCCTACCTGATGCAGTCCGGCCGGCGCGTGATGATCTGCGCCGAAACCAACGGCCGCCGCGAAACGCTGCAGCAGTACTTCGCCGAATTCGACCTGTCGCCGGCCCTGATCGAAGGCTTCGACGGTTTCCTGGCCAGCGACGCCAAGCTGGTGCTGGGCGTCGCGCCCCTACATGCCGGCTTTGAGCTCGATGACGGCCTGGCCTTCATCACCGAAACCGAGCTGTATGCCGGCAGCGGCCGCCGCGCCGGCCGCAAGAAACAGGAAGCGGTCACGCAAGTCGAATCGATGGTGCGCGACCTGTCCGAACTCAAGATCGGCGACCCGGTGGTGCACATCAACCACGGCATTGGCCGTTATATGGGCCTGGTCAGCATGGACCTGGGCGAAGGCGAAACCGAATTCCTGCATCTGGAATACGCCAAGGAGAGCAAGCTGTACGTGCCGGTATCGCAGCTGCACGTGATTTCGCGCTACTCCGGCGCCTCGCCGGACGACGCACCGCTGCACACCCTCGGTTCCGGCCAGTGGGACAAAGCCAAGCGCAAAGCCGCCGAACAGGTACGCGACACTGCCGCCGAATTGCTCAACCTGTACGCCCGCCGCGCCGCGCGCCAGGGCCACTCGTTCGACTACTCCTCGCACGACTACGAACGTTTCGCCGACAGCTTCGGCTTCGACGAAACGCCGGACCAGGCAGCCGCCATCGGCAACGTGATCAAGGATATGACCTCCGGCAAGCCGATGGACCGCCTGGTATGCGGCGATGTGGGCTTTGGCAAGACCGAGGTGGCGCTGCGCGCAGCCTTCATCGCCGTCATGGGCGGCAAGCAGGTTGCCCTGCTGGCGCCAACCACGCTGCTGGCCGAGCAGCACGCCCAGACCTTCGCCGACCGCTTTGCCGACTGGCCCGTGCGCATCGCCGAAATGTCGCGCTTCCGCACCGGCAAGGAAATCGCCAACGCCATCAAGGGCATGCAGGACGGCACGCTGGACATCGTGATCGGCACCCACAAGCTGCTGTCGGACGACGTCAAGTTCGACCGCCTCGGCCTGGTCATCATCGACGAAGAACACCGCTTTGGCGTGCGCCAGAAGGAAGCGCTGAAATCCCTGCGCGCCGAAGTCGACGTGCTGACCCTGACCGCAACGCCGATCCCGCGCACGCTCGGTATGGCGCTGGAAGGCTTGCGCGACTTCTCCGTGATCGCCACCGCGCCGCAAAAGCGCCTGGCCATCAAGACTTTTGTGCGCAGCGAGAACGACTCCATCATCCGCGAAGCCGTGCTGCGAGAATTGAAGCGCGGCGGCCAGGTCTACTTCCTGCACAACGAAGTCGAAACCATCCAAAACCGCCTGGCCAAGCTGACGGAAATGCTGCCCGAAGCGCGCATCGCCGTCGCCCACGGCCAGATGCACGAACGCGACCTGGAAAAAGTGATGCGCGACTTCGTGGCGCAGCGCTACAACATCCTGCTGTGCACCACGATTATCGAAACCGGTATCGACGTGCCGACCGCGAACACCATCATCATGCACCGCGCCGACAAGTTCGGCCTGGCGCAGTTGCACCAGCTGCGCGGCCGTGTCGGCCGTTCGCACCACCAGGCATACGCCTACCTGCTGGTGACCGACGTGCAAGGCCTGACCAAGCAGGCGCAGCGCCGCCTCGACGCCATCCAGCAGATGGAAGAACTGGGCTCCGGCTTCTACCTCGCGATGCACGACCTGGAAATCCGCGGCGCCGGCGAAGTGCTGGGCGAAAACCAGTCCGGCGAAATGCTGGAAGTAGGCTTCCAGCTCTACACCGACATGCTGAACGAAGCTGTGCGCGCACTGAAGGCCGGCAAAGAGCCCGACCTGGCCGCGCCGCTTGCCACCACCACCGAAATCAACCTGCACACGCCAGCCCTGCTACCAGCGGACTTCTGCGGCGACGTGCACGAACGCCTGTCGATCTACAAACGCCTGGCCAATTGCGAAACCCAGAACGCAATCGACGACCTGCAGGAGGAGCTGATCGACCGCTTCGGCAAACTGCCCGATTCCGCCAAGGCCCTGGTGGAAACCCACCGCCTGCGCATCGCCGCCAAGACCGTCGGCATCATCAAGATCGATGCCCACACCGAAGCGGTCAACCTGCAGTTCATGCCCAAGCCGCCGATCGACCCGATGCGCATCATCCACCTGATCCAGAATCAGCGCCACATCAAGCTGAACGGACAGGACAAGCTCAAGATCACAGCGAACATGCCTGACCTGGCGGCCCGCGTGAACCAGATCAAGACCGCCATCAAACAATTGACATGAACAACGACATGACCATGAACCTTGTGCTGCAGGGCGTCGGCGACTGCGCCGCCCGCCTGCAGCGCATTGCCGCCCTGACCGCGCCGAAAAACGTGGTAACCGTTTCCGACAACGCCCTGCGCTGCGAAGGAATCAGCTTCACGCCAGCGCTGCGCCAGACCATCGAGATCGCAGCCCAGGCAGCCCAGCTCGACGCCACCTACATGATGGGCGTGCGCCGCCTGGACGAATTCAAGCTGGTGGCGATGGATATGGACTCGACCCTGATCACCATCGAATGCATCGACGAAATCGCCGACATGCAGGGCCTGAAGCCGCAAGTCGCCGAAATCACCGAGGCCGCCATGCGCGGCGAACTCGATTTCTCCGAAAGCCTGCGCCGCCGCGTAGCGCTGCTGGAAGGCCTTGACGCCGCCGCCCTGGAGCGCGTCTACGACGAACGCCTGCGCCTGTCGACGGGCGCCGAGGAGATGCTGAAAGCCGTCCAAGCCGCCGGCCTGAAAACCCTGCTGGTATCGGGCGGCTTCACCTTCTTCACCGAACGCCTGAAAACCCGCCTGGGCCTGGACTTCACCCGCGCCAACGAACTGGAAATCGTCGACGGCAAGCTGACCGGCAAAGTGATCGGCGAGATCGTCGACGCTACCGTCAAGCGCGACACCGTCGAACACGTCTGCGCTGCCATCGGCATCCTCCCCGAGCAAGCCATCGTCATGGGCGACGGCGCCAACGACCTGAAGATGATGGGCATTTCCGGCCTGTCCGTCGCCTTCCGCGCCAAGCCCGTGGTCCGCGAACAAGCCAACGTCGCCCTCAACTTCGTCGGCCTGGACGGCATCCTCAACCTGCTAGCGCATTAAAAGTCGGGGTCAGGTCTGGCAATCCGCCATCCTTTTCGCATTACGGAAGAAATGTCCGATTGCCAGACCTGACCCCGGCTTTCGATCTGCGTCCGACTCAAAATAGCTCATCCAGCATCAAATGAAATTGCAGTTTTGATGGATCAGGATCGTGCACGCCATATTGCGCCAGAAATCGTCTCTGGAGCGGCGTGCCGAACTCTCCAAGACAATTCCAGGCGATGGCAAGATCCTGGTAGCGATCAGCGATGCCGGCCCGGCCGGCGTCAATGCAGCCAACGACTTTCCCGTCCTGCAGGAGAATGTTATCCAGTGAGAAGTCACCGTGGGTGACGACTGGATCAGGCGCGAGCGGCAGCAGACTTTGCATGGCACCCCAAACCTGTTCAGCAGTCCAGCCTTCGCGATCCTCATCGAAATCGTCTTCGTCCACCAGGTTTGCATCGATGCGTGCTCGCGCACGGAGCAGTCGATATTCGTGATTGCTTGTGAACGGGCAGTCACCGATCGGGATTGCGTGTAGCCGCCGCAGAAACTTCGCAATGGCGTCGACGATCGCGATGCGGTGATCCGGACACGACGCCATGACCTGGTAGGCGCTTTCTCCGGGCACCTCAGACATCAGTAGCCATGCCTCATTGGAAGTGCGAACGAAATGCACGACTTTCGGCACGGGCACATGTCCGCCCAGCCAGCGTAGTCTCGCCATTTCGTCACTTATATCGTCTGCGAGTACACCTTCGCCATACTTCAAAAACATGTCAGGAGCCCCCTCCTTACCGCAAAGGCGGTAGACCGCCCCCCCAGATTGACCAACAGTATTAGGCACCCACTCGTACCCCTCCAATTCGGCAGGGATGCTTGGAGGAAGTCGAAGCGGATGACAAGCCTCGTTGGAATTCATTGCGATCAATCGTCTCCCCTTCTCGCCTGGTCGATCTCAAAAGCTTCTTCATTGCCGTAGTCATTCAGGGCCATGGACTCGACGATACAAGCCAATCGCTGCATCGGATCGTCGGCTTCCTGGTACCAATGGACGATGACGTAGCGCCGCACCGCGCGCTGGAAATCCTCGTCCCAAACCAGCTTGGCCGACCACCGTTCGTTGGGTGCCCAGCGTCCAGTGTCTTTAGGAAGCACAGCGATTTCCTGTTCGAGCAACTCCAGGCCATACACAAATTGGCCCCGCCCTTCCATGACCTTCTTTTCCTGAAGCAGTCGGAACCGACGTGCCAGGTACGGCGTACCTTCCAGCATCCCGGCATATGCGTCGTAGCCACGAATGAAGTCGATTTTGGCCACGACTCCGACCGAATCCTTAAGCTTTCTCATAAAACTGCTTACGAAGTAATCTTGGTGTCAGGGTTGGCACTTCGTCGAAACACCAGGTCGCCGGGTGCATAGCTATAAAGCGGGCTCGCCGGAAGTTTCGACTCAATGTAGCCGCAACGGCGCAGCAGCGACTGGCCAGGCCACGAAGGCGTGCGAAATAATGAAAACATAACGGTGATCCGGTCGTCAGTTACGCTACGATGCCACGTTGACGTAGCGAGGCAATTTCCGCAGTCGTCATGGCCAACACAGACAGCACGCTGTCGGTGTGCTCACCCAGCGTCGGTCCCTGCCAGCGCACTTCGCCAGGCGTCTCAGAGAGCTTGGGCACGATGCCCGGCATCTTCACATGCACGCCATCCGGCAACTCGGCATCCAGCAGCATATCGCGCGCCTGGTAATGCGGGTCGGCGACGATATCCTTTACCGAATAGATGCGGCCCGCAGGCACTTCGGCGCGCTCCAGTATTGCCAGTACTTCGTCGATCGTATGCGCCGAAGTCCAGCCGGCGATCGCAGCATCGATCAGCTTTTCCTGCGCCGCGCGGCCGTCGTTTTGCGCGAATTGGGGGTCTTCCGCCATGTCGGCGCGGCCGATTGCGTGCATCAGGCGCTTGTAGATCGGGTTGCTGTTACCGGCAATGACCACGTACGAACCGTCGCGCGTCGGGTAAGTATTGGAAGGTGCGATACCGGGCAACGCACCGCCGCTGCGCTCGCGCACATGGCCAAGCAGATCGTACTCGGGCACCAGGGATTCCATCAGGTTGAACACGCTCTCGACCAGCGACACATCAACCACCTGGCCATCGCCATTTCCCATTTTCACCCGCAGCACAGACATCAGCGCCCCCATCACGGCATGCAAGGAGGCCAGCGAGTCGCCAAGGCTTACGCCCACGCGTGCCGGCACGCCGCCCGCCTCGCCCGTGGTATAGCGAATCCCGCCCATCGCCTCACCAATGGCGCCGAAGCCCGGCCGGTCCTTGTACGGGCCGGTCTGGCCGTAGCCGGAAATGCGCACCATGGTCAGCTTGGGATTCAGCGCATGCAGCACATCCCAGCCAAGGCCAAGCTTCTCGAGCGCGCCTGGCTTCATGTTCTCGATGAGCACATCGGCATCCGCACACAATTGCTTGACCAGCGCGATGCCCTCCGGCGCCTTCAGGTTGATGGAGATGGACTTCTTGTTACGCGACTGCAGATACCACCACAGCGAGGTTCCTTTATGCAGCTTGCGCCATTTGCGGATCGGATCGCCCTCGCCCGGCGCCTCGATCTTGATCACTTCCGCCCCGAATTCCGCCATCAGCCGCGCCGCAAACGGCGCCGCAATCAGCGTTCCAATCTCGATAACTTTAATTCCCTGCAACGGACCCGCCATTTTGCCCACTCCTCTTGCAATTACATTATCATTAGCGCCAAGCTAATTATTCTAACCGGAGGAGAAAAATGCTGTACAAGGGAAGCTGCCATTGCGGCAATGTGAAATTTGAAGCAGAAGGCGGTATCGAAGGGCTGGTAGCCTGCAACTGCTCCATCTGCCAGCGCAAAGGCGCATTGATGTGGTTCATTCCGCGCACCAGCCTGAAACTGCTGACGCGCGAAGAAGACCAGGCAAGCTACGTCTTCAACAAGCACGTGATCAAGCATCGCTTCTGCCCTAAGTGCGGCATCCACACCTACGGCGAGGGCACTGCTCCAAATGGCAGTGAAATGGCTGCCGTCAACGCTCGCGTACTGGAGGACATCGAACTGGACGCCTACCCTGTCCAGCATTACGACGGTCGCAAACTGTGAGGAGCCGATATGGCACAAGAACTCGTTTTCGATGACCAGACCCGTTCCGCCAAGGATTGGGCTTTCTGGCTTTACCTCGGCCACGGCCTGAGCGTGTTCTTCACGCTCGGGGCCGCGTCCTTTATTCCACTGATCCTGAACTACATCAAACGCGATGACAGCGCCGGCACCTTCGTCCACAGCCACCATGGCTGGATGATCCGCTCGTTCTGGTGGTACCTGGTGTGGATCGCCGTCGGCTGGCTCCTTTTCATCACCATTTTCGGCATTCCACTGGCCTGGCTGGTCTGGGTCGGAGCCTGGCTGTGGAAGATCTACCGCCTGATTCGCGGCATCACCGCCCTGAATAACAACGTCCCTGTCGGCAATTCATAAAGTTCGCAGGAAGGCCACCAGGTCGGCCTTCTCTGCCGCTGTCATTTTCGTCTCGAGGATCAGGTTGAAGAATTCCACCGTATCCTCGAGCGTCAACAACCGCCCGTCGTGCAGATAGGGTGGCGATTCCTTGATGCCCCTGAGCGGGAAAGTCTTGATCGGGCCGTCGCCCACCATCATCGCGCCCTTCACTTCGTGCGGTTTGAAGAAGCGCTCCGTGTGCAGGTTGTGCATCATGTTGTCGCTGTAATGCGGCGGCATATGGCAGGTGGCGCATTGGGCCTTGCCGAAGAAGAGCGCCTGGCCCCGCAGTTCCTGTTCATTGGCCTTGCGCGGATCGAGCTTGCCGGTCACGCCCAGCTTGGGCGCAGGTGGGAAATCCAGCAGTTCCTGGAACTCGGCCATGAAATGCACCTGGCTTCCGCGCTCAAGGACATTCACGCCCTTCTTGGTTGCGATCACGGGGTCGCCGTCGAAATACGCGGCCCGCTGCTCGAACTCCGTAAAGTCTTCCACCGATTTCAATGCGCGCTGTGAGCCAAACAGCCGTTGCAGGTTCACGCCTCGCAGCGATGGCGTATCGATCCGGTGCCGGAATGCCTGCGGCCGCGCGTCGCCGGCCAGGTGGGTTGAGGCGTTGGTGTGTCCGTTCGCGTGACAGTCGAAGCAGGTTACGCCGCGGCTCGGACGTTCGGAGCGACGGTCTTCGGTCTGGTTGAACTGCTGCTGCGGGAACGGCGTCAGCAACAGGCGCAGGCCTTCAAGCTGCTTTGGATTCAGTATCCCGTTGAACATCTGGTGGAAATTGTCGATGGTCAGCAGCTTGCCCTTCGATACGTCGCCCAGGTCGGGACGCGTGGTCAGGAAGATCGGCGCCGGGAATTCCGGCAGCAAGTGGTCAGGAAAATCGAATGCCAGGTCGAAGCGATTCAGGTCGCGCTGCTCCTGCTTCTTGATTTCGTCGATGTGGAACTGTGGGAACAGCATGCCGCCTTCCGGATGATTCGGGTGCGGCAGCGGCAGGAAGCCATGCGGGTACAGGCCCTTCTCGCGGATTTCATCCGGGCTCATTGCGCCCAGCTTGTCCCAGGTGGCCCCGCGCGGCAGCTTGACCCGTATCCCCTCTTGCACCGGCTTACCGCGAAACATGGTGACGCCATTCGCCGGCTTGTTCGACAAATCATAGCGGCTCTCAAGAAAAGCAGCCTGCTCGCGCATCAGGCCTGCCCGCGCGGCCTTCATCCGTTCAAAGGTAGTCTGGAAATCTTCCTTCGCCACCACGGGCATATAGCTGGATGGCGGCGCCGCGGAAATCAAACACGTAGCGCCACACAGCACGGCGCCTGCTGCAATCTTCAGAATTTGCATGACGGTCTCCCCTGCTTGATGTCCGACCAATGTAAGCAAGTAGAGATGATCGATCAATACGCGCACGCCATAGTATTGATCAATCGCATAGATAGCTAACTAGCTACATGGTTGCCAGCGCGCGCTCGATGTCGGCGATCAGGTCTCCGGGATCTTCGAGGCCGATGTTGAAACGCACCAGGGTGCCCTTCTCTTTCCAGTTCTTGCGCATGGCCTGGATGCGGTAGGGGATGCACAGGCTGTGCGCGCCGCCCCAGCTGTAACCGATGCCGAACAGCTTGAGCGAGTCGACGAAACAGTCGGTTTGCTCTTCAGTGTATTTTTCGTCGAACAACACGGAGAACAGGCCGCCCGCGCCAGTGAAATCGCGCTTCCAGTTTTCGTGGCCGGGGCAATCTTCGAAGGCGGGGTGCAGGACTTTGCGGATTTCCGGACGGGCCTTCAGCCAGCTTGCAACCTTGCGCGCGGAGGCGTCGTGGGTCTCGAAGCGGATCTTCAACGTCGGCAGGTTGCGCAACACGAGGTAGGTATCGTCGGCGCTGACGCCCATGCCCAGGCGCATGTGGGCCATGCTGAGGCGCTCGTGCAACAGCGGATCGCGCGTGACCAGGGCACCCATCAACACGTCGGAGCCGCCCGACTGGTATTTGGTCAGCGCCTGCATCACGATGTCGACGCCGAGGTCGAAACCGCGCAGGGCCAGGCCGGCGGACCACGTATTGTCGAGTGCGACCAGCACGCCCTTCTGCTTGGCCGCATCGCAGATCGCGCGCAGGTCAGGCACTTCCATCGATACCGAGCCGGGGGCTTCGGTCCAGATCAGGCGTGTGTTGGGCTGAATCAGCTCTGCGATGCCGGCGCCGATCATGGGGTCGTACAAGCGCGCGGTGATGCCGAAATCGGCGGTCAGCCATTTGCCGAGATCGCGGTTGGGACTGTAGACGTTATCGGGCAGCAGCACATCGTCGCCGGATTTCAGCAGTGCGAAGTCGCACATGGCGATGGCGGCGAGGCCGCTGGGGGCCAGCAGGCAGTGCTGGCCGCCTTCGATTTCAGCCAGGCGCGCTTCGAGGGTGAAGGTGGTGGGCGTGCCGTGCAGGCCGTAGGTATAGGCGTTCTTTTCTTTCCAGTCGCCGGAACGCATGGCGGCGACGTTCTTGAACAGGACCGTGGACGCGTGGTGGATCGCGCTGGGGAAGGCGGCGAAGCCTTCGGGCGGCACGTAGTCCGTGTGGATGATCTGGGTTTGGAGGTGCTTTTTGGAGGTCATGGACCCTATTCTAGCCAAAACCGGTAAACCAGTGTCAGACCCAAGGGTCTGACACTCTCGGCTCAGCCAATATCGGTTTGCTTGTGCGCTTTTGACCCGCGGCCACTGAAAAGACTGGGTCTGACCCTTGGGTCGGACCCAGGTTTACCGGTTTTACTGCGCCTCCCCCCACAAGTCGTGAGCATCGGCAGTGGTGATCTCAACATCGTAGAACTGGCCAACCGCCAGCTTCTTCTTCGGATCAAACGGACGCTTGACGTGCACCACGCCATCAATCTCCGGCGCATCCGCAGCCGAACGGCCAATCGCACCGCTAGGCGTCAGCTCATCGATCAGCACCTTCACGGTCTTGCCAACCTTGGCCTTCAGCCGGTTGCGCGAAATCTCTTCCTGCAGCAGCATCACGCGGCCGCGGCGCTCTTCGCGCACTTCATCCGGCACCGGATTCGCCAGCTCATTCGCAGTAGCACCTTCCACCGGCGAGTATGCGAAGCAACCCAGGCGGTCGATCTGCGCTTCCTTCAGGAAGTCCAGCAGGTACTCGAATTCAGCCTCGGTCTCGCCAGGGAAACCGGCGATAAAGGTCGAACGAATCACCAGCTCAGGATTCATCTCGCGCCATTTCAGGATGCGCTCCAGGTTCTTCTCGCCGGAAGCCGGACGCTTCATGCGCTTCAGCACATCCGGATGCGCGTGCTGCAGCGGAACGTCCAGGTAAGGCAGGACATGGCCGTCGCCCATCATCGGGATGATTTCATCCACGTGCGGGTAAGGATAGACATAGTGCAGGCGCACCCACGCGCCGTACTGCTTGGCCAGCTCGCCCAGGGCCTGGGTCAGCTGGGTCATATGGGTCTTCACCGGACGGCCATTCCAGAAACCGGAGCGGAACTTCACGTCCACGCCGTAAGCGGAAGTATCCTGCGAGATCACCAGCAGTTCCTTCACGCCGGCCTTGAACAGGTTCTCCGCTTCCAGCATCAGTTCAGCGATCGGGCGCGACACCAGGTCGCCGCGCATCGAAGGGATGATGCAGAACGAGCAGCGGTGGTTGCAGCCTTCGGAAATCTTCAGGTAAGCGTAATGCTTGGGGGTCAGCTTGATGCCCTGCGGCGGCAGCAGGTCGATGAACGGCTCGTGCGGCTTAGGCAAGTGGGTATGCACCTGTGCCATCACCTCGCCCACGGCATGCGGACCGGTCACGGCCAGCACCTTCGGGTGCACCTTCTGGATGATGTCGTCGCCGTCCTTGTCCTTCTTCGCGCCCAGGCAGCCGGTCACGATCACCTTGCCGTTTTCTGCCAGCGCTTCGCCGATGGCATCCAGCGATTCCTGCACAGCGGCATCGATGAAGCCGCAGGTGTTCACGATCACGAGGTCGGCGCCGTCGTAGGACTTGGCGGTTTCATAGCCTTCGGCGCGAAGCTGGGTCAGGATCTGTTCGGAGTCGACCAGCGCCTTTGGGCAGCCGAGGGAAACAAAACCTACTTTTGGAGCTGGTGCGCCGTCGGCGGGAGTGAAGCGGGTGATTTGCTTGGATTGCATGGCAGAGTGCTGATGATGATTCAGGGCAATCCACCATTATAGCAAAAGAGGGGCTGGACGCCCCTCTTTTTGGCCTTACTTTTTATCTGCTGGCGGTGCAGCAAACGGGAAAGTGCCGAAGATATTCTTGCTCTGGTTTTGCATTTGCTCCTGCATTTGCACAAACAGGCTCTTCGACTGGTCGATGTAGTTATTCATCATGCCCTGCATGATAGGCGCTTGCACATTCATAAACTGGGTCCACATTTCGGGGCTGAAAGTCTTGCCATCGAAAGTTGCGGCGCCTTGCGTGAATTTGCGCTGGATATCGGTAAATGCCTGGATATTCTTTTCCAGGTAAGAACCCATCATGCCTTGCATTGCATGGCCGTAGAAACGGATGATTTGTGCAAGTACGTCCGTAGAGAACATCGGAACGCCGCTCGCCTCCTCTTCCAGGATGATCTGGAGCAGGATGCTGCGGGTCAGGTCTTCATTGGTCTTGGCGTCGACGACCGTGAATTCCTCGGCATCCAGCACGAGCTGTTTCACGTCCGTCAGCGTAATGTAGGAACTGGTCTGGGTATCGTAAAGACGGCGATTTGGGTATTTCTTAATCAAACGTTCAGTACTTTTCTTTGCACTACTCATCGCTGTGTCCCGTTGATAATATTTGCTAGCCCATTATAGGGCGAAAAAAAAGCTTTTGGCACGACAATATTGCATTGCAACTTAACGTTACCAAAAATCAATCAGCCTTAGCTTTTACATATCGCCCAGGTGCCGCCTCAATTGGTTCGTATCTGGTATTACCCAGCTTGGTGCGCGCCTTGACGCCCTTGCCGCCGTGCGCCGCCAGGAATTCCGACCACTCGCCCCACCAGCTTCCCGGATGCTCGGCCGCGCCGCTGAACCACTCCTCATGCGAGGCCGGGCGGGCGTCATTGGTCCAGTAGCTGCGCTTTTTCTTGGCGGCCGGATTGATTACGCCGGCGATATGGCCAGAGGCGCCCAAGATGAACTTGTTCAGCTCGGGATTCTTGTTGTTCAGGATCCTGGTCGACAGGTAGGCCGAGTTCCATGGCACGATGTGGTCTTCGCGCGAAGCGTAGATGAAAGCTGGCGCCTGGATTTTCGACAAGTCGACTTTTTCGCCCGCCACGGTCAGCTTGCCCGGCACTTTCAGGCTGTTTTCCAGGTAGGTGTTGCGCAGGTACCAGCAGAACATCGGGCCTGGCAGGTTGGTCGAGTCGGAATTCCAGTACAGCAGGTCAAACGGCGGCGGCTCATTGCCCTTCAGGTAGTTGGACTGCACGTAATTCCACACCAGGTCGTTCGGGCGCAGGCTGGAGAAGGTACTGGCCAGGTCGCGGCCCGGCATCAGGCCGCCCGACTTCAGGGTCTGCTCACGCAATTGCACCTGCGGTTCGTCGACGAAGACGTTCAGCACGCCGGTGTCGCTGAAATCGAGGAAGGTGGTCAGCAGCGTGATGCCGGCCGCCGGCTGTTCGCCGCGCGCCGCCAGCACCGCCAGTGCTGTCGACAGCAAGGTCCCGCCGACGCAGAAGCCGAGCACATTGAGCTTGTCCTGCTTCGTGATGTCGCGGGCGATGTTGATCGCGTTGATCACGCCTTTCTCGATATAGTCATCCCAGGTGGTGCCGGCCAGCGACTGGTCGGGATTGCGCCAGGAGACCAGGAACACGGTATTGCCCTGCTCCACCGCATAACGCACCAGGGAATTCTCCGGTTGCAGGTCGAGGATGTAGTATTTGTTGATGCAAGGCGGCACCATCAGCAAGGGCCGCTCATGCACGGTCTTGGTCAGCGGAGTGTACTGGATCAACTGGAACAGCTCGTTTTCGAACACTACCTGGCCTTCGGTCGTGGCCAGGTTGCGGCCCACTTCGAACGCTTTCTCGTCGGACAGGGAAATATGGCCCTTCTGGATATCGCCCAGCAGGTTGGCCAGGCCCTTGGTCAGGCTTTCGCCCTTGGTCTCGATCAGCTTCTGGTGCGCTTCCGGGTTCGTAGCCAGGAAGTTGGCCGGCGACATGGCATCGACCACCTGCTGGACGGCGAAGCGGATTTTCTGTTTCTGGTGAGGGCTCGCGTCAACGGCTTCCGCCATTTGCATGAGGAATTTGCTGTTTAGCAGGTATGATGCCGCATTGAACGCGGACACCGGATTGCCCTGCCAGGCTTCGGACGAAAAGCGGCGGTCCTTCAGGGACGGCGCCTTACCGGCCAGGAATTCCTGCCACAGCGCGCCGAACTCGCCCATATACTCGTTGCGCAGCTGCTCCATCGCCTCCGGGCGGACGGTTGCACCTGCATCGCGCAGCAGGGCGGCGCCTGGGACAGCATCCATCTCCGGCATCATCTTGAACCAGGATTGCCATTGCTGAGGATCGCTGATTTGCGTCATCCATGCGTTTGCGAAGGCTTGCGGGTCGGGCATGTTCATTTTTTGAGTCCGTTAAAAATACAATTTTGGAAAAAAATGTTGATTGTTGCTGTTGCCTGGCTCTACGTCACAATCCTGATGGCTTTCACGGAACCAACCGTGGTCGCGGGCATCATGACCTTCCTGCTGTATGGCCTGTTGCCATTAGGAATACTATTTTATCTAACAGGCGGCAAACGCCGCAAACGCAAACGGGCAGCCGAAGCCGCCCGTCGCAATGAACCACCTACTCCTTGATCCAGATCAAACTCGCCTGCCTTCCAGTGACCTTGTCCCTGCGGTAGGAATAGAAGCGGCTGGCGTCGGTGACTGTACATAAATCGCCGCCGCTGACATCTGTTACGCCGACCCGGCGCAGCGCAAGCCGGGCCAGTGCGTAAATATCCGCCAGGTATTTGCCAGGCTGTTCCGGCCGCGCCACGAAGGCGGCACGCACGGCAGCCTCGCCCGCCGCCCGTTCGCCCGCCGAAGCAGCACCGGCCAGGAAGGTTGCCAACACCTCCTCGCCGACCTCGAATTCTTGCGGACCGATTGCCGGGCCAAGCCAGGCGATGATCTCGCCTTCGCCGGCCTCGGCGCGCATGGCGTCGACCGTCGCCTCGAGCACGCCGCCCGCCAGGCCGCGCCAGCCCGCATGGGCTGCGCCCACGACCGTGCCGGCCCGGTCGGTGAACAGCACCGGCAGGCAGTCCGCCGTCTGGATGGCGCACACTGCGCCCGGCATGGCCGCGATACTGGCATCGGCCTCCGGGGTGCTGCCGCGCCCCAGGCGATCCGCACGCACGACCGCCGCACCATGCACCTGCGACAGCCACGCCGGCTCCGTCGGCAAGCGCCCGCGCAGGATTGCCCGGTTGAACGCGACATTCGATGGATCGTCGCCGACATGAACACCCAGGTTCAGGCCGCCGCCACTGGTAGCGATGGCCTGCGGGCCCGGCCCATAAGGATCGGGGCTCACGCCGCCGCGCCGCGTGGTACAGACAAAACCGATATTGGCCGGAGCACCGGGCCAGTCAGGCACCAGCCATTGCGCTCCCTGGAAAGATTGCTGCATTATTCGTCGTCGAATTCGTCGTCGTAGATATCGTAGTCTTCAAACTCCCCGTGCGTCGCCGCGGCGGCCGACAGTACCGACTCGTCCGGCTCCTCGATGCCGGCCCGGTCCATCAGCTCCTTGAAGTCATCCGCCAGCGGCACCACCCATTCCATCTGTTCGCCGGTCGCAGGGTGCACCAAGCCGAGGCGGCGCGCCTGCAGCGCCTGGCGAGGGAACACGCTGGCCATATGCTGCTTGCCGTAGACCTGGTCGCCGATCAGCGAGAAGCCCAAATGCGCCATGTGCACGCGGATCTGGTGGGTGCGGCCCGTCTCCAGGCGGCACTGCACCAGCGATACAGGACGGCCGTCCAGCACGCCTTCGGCCAGGCGCTGGTAATGGGTAATGGCCGGTTTCGAGCCCATGCTGGTCGACACCGCCATTTTCACGCGATCCTTCTGGTCGCGGCCCATGGACGCATCGATGGTGCCGCTCATGCGCGGAGTCCCCCAAACGATGCACCAGTACACGCGCTTCACGGTACGCGCTTGCAGTTGGCGCACCAGGTCGGTCTGGGTCGGCAAGTCCTTGCCGACTACCATCAGGCCGCTGGTATCCTTGTCGAGGCGGTGCACAATGCCGGCGCGCGGCACCCCGCCCAGTTGCGGCCAACGGTGCAGCAAGCCGTTCAGCATGGTGCCGGACCAGTTGCCGGCGCCCGGATGGACCACCAGGCCTGCCGGTTTATTGATCACCAGCAGGTTATCGTCTTCGAAAACGATATCCAGCGGCACGTCTTCCGGCGTAAATGCCACGTCTTCCGGCGCCGGCTGGGGGATGACCAGGATCTTTTCATCGCCATACACGGTGGCGCGCACTTTGGCCGGCTTGCCGTCGACGGTAATATGGCCCTCTTCAATCCAGGATTGCAGGCGGCCGCGCGAAAACTGGGGCACCATGCGCGCCACCACCTTGTCCAGGCGCTCGCCGCAATCGGATTTACTCAGTTCGAGTTCGATCGGCGCGAGGGGATCGGCCGTTAAATCACCTTCAAAATCGGCGTCAAAATCGTTATCAGGCACTTGTTCTGCCGAATTCATCTCAGGTTTCAATATCACAGCATTCCCATCGGCTATAATCAGCCAAGTTTAGTATTTTGGTTAACGATTCCTTGCACATCAACATGCAAAAAAAATTATCAGTAGTTGCAGCAACAGTCGTACTGTTTAGTTTGTCAGCTTGTGGCCTGTTACCAGAACGTGCAGACGAGACTCGAGGCTGGTCCGCAACGAAATTATACTCGGAGGCCAAGGATGAACAGGCTAGCGGCAACTATGAACGTGCCGTCCAGCTCTTCGAACGCCTTGAATCCAGCTACCCGTTCGGCACGTATGCGCAGCAGGCGCAAATGGAAATCGCTTATTCCCACTACAAGGCGCAAGACCAGGCCCAGGCGCTGGCAGCCGTGGAGCGCTTCATCAAGCTGCACCCGAACCATCCGAACGTTGACTACATGTACTACCTGCGCGGCCTGGTGAATTTCAACGATTCGATCGGCTTGCTGAACTTCCTGTATGAGCAGGACCCGGCGGAACGCGACCCGAAAGCAACGCGCGAAGCGTTCGCCGCCTTCAAGGCACTGGTTGAAAAGTTTCCCGAAAGCAAATACACGCCGGACGCCATCGATCGCATGAAGTACCTGATCAACGCGATGGCCAAGTATGAAGTCTATGTGGCGCGTTATTACTACCGCCGCGGCGCCTACCTGGCAGCGATCAACCGCGCACAGGGCGTGCTGACCGATTACGCGGACTCGCCTTCGATCGAAGAAGCGCTGGCCATCATGTACCGCGGCTACGATAAGATGGGCAACACGACCCTGCGCGATGACACCAAGCGCGTCTTCGACAAGAACTTCCCTGAAAGCAAGATGCTGGCAGATGACGGGCTCAAGAAGAAGGCCTGGTATAACATTTGGTAAAACCGGCAAACCGGGGTCGGACCCATAGGGTCAGACCCCAAGCCCTTGTCAGGCTGCGATCTTGCGGCGGAATACCCAGGTAGTATCGTTCGAGGCGTCAGCTTCGAATTTGTAGCCATCCACATCGAATTTCTTCAGCTTGACCGGATCGGTGATGTTGTTCACCGCCGCATAGCGCGCCAGCATGCCGCGTGCGCGCTTGGCGAAGAACGAGATGATCTTGTATTTGCCGCCCTTCCAGTCTTCGAAGACTGGCGTAATGACCGGCATATCCAGCTTCTTCGGCTTGACCGACTTGAAATACTCGTCCGAAGCCAGGTTGACCAGCACCGGCGAGCCTTCCTTGTTCAGCGCCTCGGTGATCATGTCGCCCCAGAATTCGTAGAGATTCTTGCCGCGCGGGTTTTGCAGGCGGGTGCCCATTTCCAGGCGGTGCGGGTGAATCAGGTCCAAAGGCTTCAGCATGCCGTACAGGCCGGACAGGATGCGGATGCGCGACTGGGTGTAATCGAGCTGTTTCGCCGACATGCTGCGCGCATCAAGACCGTCATAGACGTCGCCGTTGAAGGTCATGACTGCCTGGCGCGCCTCGCTGGTATCTTTGGTCCATGAAGCATAGCGGGCCACGTTCAGCGTCGACAAGGCATCGGACAGGTCCATCAGCTCGCCCAGTTCATTTGGCGAAAAGCCACGCAGGCGCTCGATCAACTGCTCCGAATGATCAAGGAACGCAGGCTGCGTTGCGAGTTTGGTGGTTGGCGGAGTTTCCAGGTCAAGACTTTTGGCAGGCGACAGCACAATCAGCATAAGATTCAATATTCAAAACGAAAAACCCCGACATGATACCTGTTCCACTGCAAAATGCTCCGAAGCGCATCGTCATCGACACCAATGTCTGCCTCGACCTGTTCGTTTTCCAGGATCCGCGCTGGGCATCGCTGCTGGCGGCAATCGAAAGCGGCGCGGTCGAAGCGATCACCCGCGCCGATTGCCGCGCCGAATACCTGTTCGTCCTGAACTACCCTCACCTGCCGCTCGATGAAAGCACGCGCCCTGCCAGCGCGGCCCGTTTCGACCAGTACATCAAGGTAGTGCAGCCACCGGAATCGGGCGCGCGGCTGCCGGTTTGCACCGACCGCGACGACCAGAAGTTCCTGGAGCTGGCGCGCGACGCCCAGGCCGACATCCTGATCACCAAGGACAAGGCCCTGCTCAAACTTGCCAAGCGACTCGCGAAAGCCGGCATGTTCAAGGTCATGCAGCCGGAAAAATGGAGCCTGGAGGCTTGACATTCCAGTTTTACCCTCGGGGCAACACTTGTTTTATTCCGCTGCGCTAGAATGGAAAAAATGTCCTTTTCCTAAGCACGATGAAACAACTGACTTCCCGGCTGCCGCACATTGGTACCACTATTTTTTCGCGCATGTCGGCCCTGGCAGGACAACACGGTGCGGTCAACCTGGGCCAGGGCTTTCCTGATTTCGCCTGCGACCCCAAGCTGGTCGACATGGTCACCGTCGCCATGCGCGAAGGCTTTAACCAGTACCCGCCCGGCATCGGCGCGCTCGAACTGCGCCAGGCCATCGCCGAGAAAATCAGCCGCGTCTACGGCCACCATTACGACGTCAACACCGAGATCACCGTCACGCCGGGTGCGACGGAAGCGCTGACCACGGCCATCCTGTGCAGCGTGCACCCCGGCGACGAAGTGATCGTGATCGAGCCAGCCTACGACAGCTACCTGCCCGCCATCGAACTGGCCGGCGGCGTGCCGGTGCTGGTGCAGATGGACCTTTCGCCGCACGGCGGCTTCAGCGTGCCCTGGCCGCGAGTGGATGCAGCCGTGACGGAGCGCACCCGCATGATCATCATCAACACGCCGCACAATCCAACCGGAAGCGTGCTGCGCGCGGCCGACATGGAGGCGCTGCGCGCAATCGTGCGCGACACCGGGATCCTGATCCTGTCCGATGAAGTGTATGAGCACATGGTCTATGACGGCCAGCGCCACGAGTCCATGTGCCGCTACCCGGACCTGGCCGAGCGCTCGTTCGTGGTCTCCAGCTTCGGCAAGACCTATCACGTCACGGGCTGGAAGGTTGGCTATGTCGCCGCGCCTGCCATGATGTCGCTCGAATTCCGCAAGGTCCACCAGTACAACGTGTTCTCGGTGAACACTCCCATGCAGCACGGCATTGCCAGCTACATGGCCGATCCCGCGCCATATGTGGGACTGCCCGCCTTCTACCAGCACAAGCGCGACCTGTTTCGCAAAGGCCTGGAAGGCAGCCGCTTCGAGTTGCTGCCTGCAGATGGCACCTACTTCCAGTGCGTGCGCTACGACCGCATTTCCGCGCAATCGGAAGCGGACTTCGCGGAATGGCTGACCAGCGAAATCAAGGTCGCCGCCATTCCGGTTTCGGCGTTCTACCGCAACGGCAAGGATTCGGGCATTGTGCGCTTCTGCTTTGCCAAGAAGGACGAGACGCTGGCGCTTGCATTGAAGCGACTGGCGCGCGTGTAACACGAGGGGAAAAACCATGAACCAGTACCTCAACAGCTTGCAGGACCTCGGCATGGAAGGCGGATCGCGGCTGGAGCCGCCTCCGTCCGTGCTGCATGAACTCAACCTCGCCAACAAGCGCCTGGAAAAGCTGCTGGGGGATTTGCGCAACGAGCGCAATGCCGATGCCGATTTGCGCAACATCGCGCGCGAAGTGGTGCGCGCGGTCGAAATGAACCCCGACATCGCACTGGCCTGCCTGTTCCTGAACCAGATCGCCGGCACGTATGCGGTACGCCATTGCATTGAAACCGCCATCGTGGTGATCCTGATCGCGCGCGGCCTGGACAAGGCATCCGATGAAGTGATTTCCTTGACTGCTGCCGCGCTCACCATGAACGTCGGCATGCTGCGGCACCACGACAACTTCCAGTGCAAGCCCGGCACGCTGAATAGCGAAGAAATGGCGATCGTGCGCCGGCACCCGGAAGACAGCGCGGAAATGCTGAAGTATGCAGGCGTTGAGGATGACGAGTGGATTTCCTGCGTCCTGATGCACCACGAGAACGACGACGGCAGCGGCTACCCGGCCGGCATGACTCGCGAGCAGATCACTCACAACGCCCGCCTGCTTAGCCTGGCCGATCGCTATTGCGCACGTGTTTCGGCGCGCAATTACCGCTGCTCCATGCTGCCGGACGAGGCGCTCGAAAAGCTCCTGCACGACCCTCTGCATCCAGCCGATCCGGTCTTGCAGGAGCAATTCCACCGCCAGCTCGGCAAATACCCGCCCGGCGTGCTGGTGCGCCTGGCGAACGGAGAACTGGGCGTGGTGACGGGGCGCGACAGCGGCGACGGCGCGCTGGAGGTGCACTGCATGCGCGATGCGGCCGGCAAGGCCCTGCCAGCGTCGGTGCAACGCCGCACCGACCAGCCGCAATGCGCAATCCTCGAGGCCCTCACCGAGGACCAGGCGGAACTGCGCTTCAGCATGAAGCAGATCTGGGGCGCTCAGGCCGCGCTTTAATTGAGCTGCTGGAGGCGCCGTTCGACGAAGGCTTGCAGTTCCGGCGACAGGCGCCCTGAATCCAGCGCACGCTGGAAGGCCGGCTTTGCTTCCGCGTTACGCTTGTCGCCCTGCAGCGCAATCCCAAGCCCCATCCACCAGACGCCATTGGCCGGCTGCAGCTGCACGGCCGCCTGATAATGCAGGGCGGCCTCGCGATGACGGCCAGCCCGCTCCAGCACTCCGGCCATCATCGCGCGGTAGTCGGGATTCGATTGCGCGTAAGGCAGGCTTTGTTCCAGTGTATCGAGGGCGCCGCTGCCGTGCTCGAGTTGCAGGCGCGCCAGCAGCATGGCCATGCCCGACTGCTCCGGATTCAGCGCCAGTGCGCGCCTCAAATGGCGCATCGCATCGGCCTGCTGGCCGGACTCCACCAGTACGCCAACCAGAGTCTCGCGTGCCGCCAGGTAGCGCTGGTCGATGTCGAGCGCAGCTTCGAGGTCCACAATGGCTTCCGCTACGCGCCCGGACGCGAGCTTGCCCTGTGCACGCTGGAAAAGTGCCGTCGCTGATGCCTGTGAACCGGCCTCTCGCGATGCAGGCGACACCGCACCACCGGCATTGGCCGCGGCGCGCAATGGCGACGGCACGGCCGCCGGTCCGGCGCCTTCGCGACGGCGCACCGGAGCCTTGCTTGCCGCGCCGCTGTCATCGCGCTTGACCAGGCTGGCGCCAGGCGGTTTGGCCAGTGCCGGAGCCCCTGCTTCCGCTCCTTCCCTGGCGCCAGCCGCTGGCGGCGCAGGGGCCGCGGTCTCGTTTGCGGCGGGCAGTTGCAAGCCATCGACCATTTGTTCAGGTGGCGTCGCTTGCGGCTTTTCCGCGACTGTCGCCTGCCGGATCACTCCTGTGGCAGGCGCAGGTACCGCATCCGCCGGCGCATTGCGCAGATAGCGCCAGCCGGCAAAACCGGCCACCGATACGACGACAATCGCTGCCGCAGCAGCAATCAAGACCACATGATTTCGGGAAGACCGTTGCTGGACTGCCTGCACGGAATCCGACAGGCCGGCCCCTTTTGGCGCGCCACCCCTGGCATCCAGGTCTTGCAGCATTTTGTTAATCAGGCTCATAAAGTCAACCGGTAAGACAGCAATGCGCCCGCAGCAGCCAGTGCGGCCAGGGCAAGACCCGTGGCCAGCCACGGCCAGCCGCGCTGGCGCGCCACGGCGGTATCCCTGGCGGCCAGCTTGACGTGGTGCGCATCAATGCGCTGGCGCCCTTCGCCGTAGGCGGCCAGCATGGCCTTGTGCGCGATGATGTTGACCAGCCGCGGTATGCCACGGCTGGCGGCAAACAGCTTGCTCACCGCGCCTTTGCTGAACAGGCGCGCGCCCGTAAACCCCGCCACGCGCAGCCGGTGCGCCAGGTAGTATTCCATGTCGTCGCGCGTCAACCCGCCGAGGTCGTGCTGGAATGTGATGCGCTGCGCCAGCTGGCGGATCGACTGCGCCTGCAGGTGTTCATTGAGTTCGGGCTGTCCGAACAACACGATCTGCAGCAGCTTGCGCTTCTCGGTTTCCAGGTTGGTCAGCAGGCGCAGCGCCTCCAGGCTCTCGCGCGGAATCGTCTGCGCCTCGTCGATGCACAGCACCACGCGCTTGCCTTGCCCTGCCAGCTCCAGCAAGCGTGCGGTCAGCGACTTCAGGAGCTGGTGCTGGTCGACATCGCTCGCCAGCGGCAATTCCAGTTCGTCGGCCAGGGCCAGCATCAGGGTGCGCGGCTCAAGCAGCGGATTGGGCAAATAGGCGGTGACGAAATCCTCGCCCAGCGTTTTCATGAACGTGCGGCACAGCAGGGTCTTTCCCGTGCCGACTTCGCCCGTGATCTTGATGAAGCCCTCGCCGCTGCGCGCAGCCACCAGCAAGGTGTTCAGCGCTTCCTGCGAGTGCGGGCTCTTGAAGAAAAAGCTGGTATCCGGCGTAATGCCGAATGGCGCCTCGCGCAAGCCGAAGTGGCTCTCGTACATATCAGCGGCGCCCCGTGGTCTGCTTCGGATCGAGGAGCTCGATGCGGCGGCTGCTCTCCATCAGGTCCTGGCTCCAGTCGCTGGCCGTATCGACAATCGTTGGCTTGATCAGGACCACCAGCTCGCGCTTCTGGATGCTGTCCGCAGTGCTGCGGAACAGGCTGCCGATCACGGGAATGCGGCCGGCAACCGGAATCTGCGAGCGGTCGGCACTGGTCGACTGGCGCATCAGGCCGCCGATCGCCACCACGCTGCCGTTCTCGCCGCGCACCATGCTATCCATTTCAGAAGTGGCCGACGCCGCCAGCGGCAGGTTCAGGCTGCCGGCATTTCCGAGGTTGATATTCTTGTTCACTGTCGACACCTGGCTTACCGATGGATGCACGTGCAGGATGATGTTGCCCTTGTCATCGATCTGCGGCGTCACGTCCAGCACCACGCCGGAGAAGAAAGGCTGCAGCGTCACGTTCGGCGACACCGTGCCATTGCCGGTCGCATTGGTATTGGTGGTGGTGCTCACCCCGGTAACGAAGAACTCGTCGGTGCCGATCTTCAGCACCGCCTTCTGGTTGTTCAGCGTGGCGATGCGCGGGCTGGACAGCACATGCACCGTGCCCTGCGACTCCAGGAAGGAAATCAGCGCGGCAAAATTGGAATTCTGGAATGCCAGGCCAAACAGCGACCCAGCCGCGCTGGTGGCCGTCGCCAGGGTCGTGCCGGGCGTACCGGACATGCCGTTCGGCTGGCTCAGCAGGGAATTGACGCCATTGATGCGCGGCGCCAGCGTCGTGCCGGGACCGACCATGCCGGCCGAAATGCGCGAGCCGAAAGCCGCCCAGTTGATGCCGGACTGCGCCTTTTCGCTCAGCTCCACCTCCAGGATCTTTGCCTCGAGGATGACCTGGCGCGCCACCGCCAGCTGCGTCGCTTTCAGGTAGCGGTCGACATTGCGCAAGTCCTCCGGCATGCCGCGGATCACCACCAGGCCCGATTGCGGGCTGATGACGACGGCGCGCCCATCCTTGCCGGCGCCGACGATCGCTTCCAGCGACAGTTTCAGCTCGGCCCAGAAATCGGACTCCGATCGCGTGGTGACATTGGCCGCTTCATCCAGCACGTTGGCATTGGGTGAATTCGGATCGCCGTTATTGTTGTTGCGGTTCTGGCGGTTGTTATTGTTCTGGTCGCCGTTGTTATTGTTGTTATTGCCGTTGTTGCCGGCATTTTGCACCGAGGTCGACGTCACGCGCAGGTTCGACGAACCGCGGCGCGATGCGGTCAGGTAATTCACCTGGAACATCCGGCTTTGCATGGTCAGCGGCTTGATCGTGATGCGCGTGCCCTCGATCCGGTAATCGTAGCCATACATTTCGCGCACGGCTTCCAGCGCCTCGGCAATCGTGACGTCCTTCAGGTTGGCCGTGATATTGCCGCTGACTTCAGGATGCACCAGCATGTTGTAACGGGTGCCCGCCACCAGTGAATTGAAGAACTGGTTTGCCGGCACGTCGTTGAACGCCACATTGAAGCGTTCCTCCAGCACCGGCCGTGCCTTGGGCAACTGTCCTGCCAGCTGTTCGGCCGACGGCAGCAAGGCGTCCGAAACCTGCTGCGGGACGGGCGCGGCCGCAGCCGACTGCGCGGCGGATTTCACCTCCTTGCTGATGGAACTGTAAGTGTCGCGCATCGGCGTCTGGGTACATGCTGCCAGCATCGCGAATGCGCCGCTGCCCATCGCCAGCCGGCAAAATTGTGAAGCTTTCGAGATGCTCGTTTTCTCTGTCATGGCTGTCGCGCCTTATCCTGTCCCGATGATACCAATTTCAATACTTGTTTTTGCTTCCCGCGTTGCAGGACGACGGCACCCTCGCGCACTTCGACCAGCACGGCGCCGCCTACCTTCCCGCCCAGCGGGACAATGGCGCCGTCGATTACCGCCAGCTTGCGTCCGCCCGGGCGGCGTGCCAGCAGCACCGACTGCAGTTGCGGTCCGGCGGCAGGCACTGCCGCGGCCGGGCCGCTGCGCTCCGCTTGCGGCGCCAGCACTTCCGGCGGCGGCCTGGTCGGGTCGGGCAACGCCGTTTGCGCCAGCGCCGGGATGGCGGCGAGGACCGCCAGGGCGGCCAGGATCTTTCTCATAACTGCACCCAGGTTTCGTCGAGACTCAATGTGTACACCGTCAATGTCAGGCTGGTTTCGGGGTGCTTGATCACGTTCAGGCGCGCGCTGCCCCATATCAGGCGCGGCGTCACTTTTTCCAGCGTTGCCATATAGCCCAGCAGGTCGGCATAGCTGCCCTCCACCACCACCTCGACACCGTGGCGATACAGGATCGCCGGGGCCTGGCTGGCCGGCTGCGGCCCCGTGCCCGGCGCAGCTGTGCCGGCCTGGTCGAACTGTCCGTCCCGCAAGCCGCTGACCGGCAAAGTCTTCATCCCAACCACTTTCAGCCCGGGATGCCCGGCCAGCATCTGTTGCAGCAGCGGGACAATGCGCTGCGGCTGCACCATGCCCTGCTTGCGGTTCAGTAAATCCTCGCTGGTGGCGCGGGCTTCTTCCTGCACTGCGGCCAGACGGCGCCGCATGGTGGCGTTCGGGTCCGATTCATAAGCCTTCAGCGCAGCGGCAATCTGCTTGTCAATCGCGTCGACTTGGGCCTGTCCTTGCTGGATCGAGGCCTGCAGGGACTGGCGCTCCGCCAGCATGGGTCCGAATTTTCCGAACCATGCGATACCTGCAACCAGCAGGATCCCCGCAGCGAACAGGGCCACGCGCCGCGGCAGCGGCATCGCATCGATGCGTTGTTCCAGTTTCAGCAGCGCGGCCTTCATGGATTCCCCCCGCCAGGCGCGGCAGCCGTGCTGCGCAGCCGGAATTCAAGGAAACGTGCCGGTGGCGCTTCGACCGGTGCAGGGGCGGCAGCGGCCAATGCGCTGGCTGCGGTGCTGCCTGCTACCGGAGGCAGCGTGCCAAGCGGCACGCGTCCCGCTGCATCGACAGCCGGCGCCTGCGCTGGCGCAGGACCCAATTCCAGGGTCCGGAAGGATTTGCCGCGCAATACGGGTTCGCCACCGAGGCGCGACAGGTAGGCAGGCACCAGGGCCGCTTGCAGCACACGGCCCTGCATGCTCACCTCGCGCCGCTCGCCCTGCACCGCCACTTCCGTGAGCCACAAGCCGTTGACGCTCTGGCGCGCCAGGGCGCGAAAATATTCCGCAAAGCCTTGTCCGCCTTCGCCTTCAGCCTGGTGCAGCATCTGCATCGCCTGCCGCAAGGATTTCAGGCGCGCTTCCTTGGTCTCGAGCTCCGTCTTCAGCAGCGGGTCGCTGGCGCGCGGCGCGAACTCCACAGCCACCGCTTGCATGCGGGCCTGCCGCTCCTTCAATCGGCTCTCTTGCTGCGACGCCTGCTCGCGCAAAGGCTGCAATTGCCGGCCCGCGAACAGAACGATCGCAATGGTGCCGGCGATCAAGGCCAACAGGGCCAACGCCATGCCGCGCGCACTGAGGCTGTGGCGCTGGCGCATGAAGATCGGGTTGAACAGGTTGATCTGCTGGCTCATGGCACGATCACTTCCTGGCGCAATGCCGCACCGAGGGCAAAGAAGTAATGCGCCTGCTGCGCGCTGTCCAGCAATTCAGGCACCCCGGACAAGTCGATCACTTCCTCCAGCTTGCATTGGACCACGGGCATGTACATATTCGACGACAGGTAATTCAGCAGCGATTCGCCGCAACCAGGGGCCAGAACCATCCTGGAGATTGAAACAAAGCCGAACTGGCGCTCGAAGTGGTCGAGCGAACGCTGCACCTCCAGCATCAGCCGATCCAGCGCGGCATGGCGGCGATCGGCATCGCCTTCTTCCAGCAGCGCCGGCGTGACATCGATCCTGCGCGCCAGGTACAGCTCGCCCAGGTAGGTAACGGTCAACAGGCCGCCCTGCGGGCCAAGCGACAGCAGGGCCAGGCCGCGCCCATCCTGTTCCAGCAGGGCCGATACATTGCGCTGGGCAGTCTCGGGGATGTCGATCACTTCCAGGTCGATCCCGGCGCCGAAGAACAGTTCCTGGCGCTGGCGGATCACGCTGTTGCGTGCCGCCACCACAAACATGCTCGGCGTGCGGCCGCTGGCGCGTTCCACCGGAATGGCCATTACGTCGAAGGTCGCGTCATCGACGTGGAAATCCAGCATGTCTTTCATGCGCCAGCGCACCGCGGTTTTCAGTTCGTCTTGCGGCACATTGGGCGCCTCCAACGTCAACAGCTGGTAATCGCTGGGGGCGAGCAGCGTGCTGCAGCGGAATCGCGCGGCGTTGCGCGACCGCGCCGCACGCGCCAGGGCTTCTTCCGCCCCTTGGCCTTCCAGCCCCGCCTCCACACAGCCAAGCAGCACTGGCGTGCTGGCGCCCTGGCGGCGCATCGTCGCCAGGGCCATACCCTGCGGCAAAGGCGCAAAGACCAGCCAGGCGTCTTTTTCCTTTTTAGCTTTCGAAAAGAATCGCATTGCGCCCTGTCTTCAAACTTTTAGATGAAGAAACAACCGTAATTGTTTGATTAATATGCCATATTTTGCCATCGTTCAGCCCCGGTGTCAGTACAGTTCTCTTATATAGGTGACAGGTGTGTTGCGATAAATGCCAAAAGTTGCCCTGCCCACGGTACTGGGCAGCCATTCCGGCGCCAGCAGAGGGTCGAAGTAGTAATCCGCCGTGCCGCTATTGCCCGCCCCCGGCGCGCTCATCAGGAAGCGCGTCTGGCCATTGCTGATGGACCGCAGCGCGGTCGAGGTCGCGCCGAGGACGGTCTTGCATGCAGTCCCGGACAGCAGGTTTTTCTTGCAGTTCGTAAAGCGCAACAAGGCCGGATTGACCACGTCCGCCATGGAATTCCCGGCGCTGGTGGCCCAGCGCGTACCGTTCCAATATTGCACGGTCGCGTTGACCGGCTGGTACTGCAGCTCCGAGCCGAAAAGATTCGGCAGCTGCAGGCGCGCGTTGACCAGCACCACCTGGCCTTCGACCAGGTCGCGCGCGGCGTCGTAGCCATACAGCGAGCTGACACCGTCGGCATCGGTCGCGCGTACGTACACCAGCACCGGCGCCTGGCGGCCGGTGTTTGCGGCGCCGGCAATCGAATACGGGTTCGCCAGCTTGTAGTCGACCGATAGCGACAGGGTCCCGTCGTCGTTATCGAAATCGATGTCGCCGCTGTCTTTCACCATTGCCGCTTTCTTGTCGCGCCGCAGCGCGTTGTCGGGCGCGCTGGCGCCGAAGACCAGTACGGGGCACACACCGCCGCTGGGCGGAGCAAGGGTCTGGTTGCCCGCGCCGCACATGTAAAGGGCTTTGGAAAATGCACCGCGGTAGTTCTTCAGCAGGTTGCCGTCCACGTCATGCGCCGTCACCGTGGCGGCAAACGGCAACCCCGAATACACCATGCCGCTGGTGGCGGAGCAAGGAACGTCGGCCGGGCACGGCAGTATTGGGCCCAGCGAATCCGGGGCTTCCACCGCGGTATTGAAATGATCGGGCACGAAGCGGCCGATATTGGTGGTGGCCGGGCTGATGCCGCCGCTGCCAAGGTAGTCGTTGCCGGCCAGGGTCGCCTTCACGGTAATGATGCCGACCTCCGGATATTTGAACGTGCCGCTTGAGCGGCCCAGCGAAAACGGATCGAGGCTGCCTTGCAGCTCTGGCTGCGTCACCATGTCGGTGAAGCTCAGCCCATCGCTGGGATTCGGATCGAAGTTCACGCTGCGCGGTGAAATCTCGTTGCCGAAGTTCTGTGCAAAATACTTGGTGCCGCTGGTCTTGTCCCGGGTGCGCACGCCGACGCGGATCGTGAACGGCTCGCCGGCGGCAGCGAACTTGCCGCCGCTGGCGGTGCTGGCGCCCGGATTGTCGGTGCGGGCGCCATTGGCGGCAGTCTTGAAGACCTCCATCTCCAGCATGTACGGACGCATGACCACCGGCCCGCTGGCCCCGGTCTTGCCTGTCGAATCCTGCATGAACAGCTTGATGCGGCCGACATCGAAATAATTGAACGTCAGCGGGCTGCTGATGCTGGCCTGATTGGCATCGACCACTAGGGCACGGTACAGCGACCATTGCGCACCGCTTGGCGTGGCGCTGCTCTCGGCGCATTTCGGCAGCAGCGAGGCGCGGTCGGGGAAGGATGCGAACTCCGACGATCCCTTGACCGGGTCCTGGCAGGACATGCCAAAGCGCATCGACACCACCGTCGGCAAGGTCGTACTTGGCGCGGTCGGGACGCCGGAAGAATTGACCAGCGTGATATAGACCGGAATATCGTCGCCGGCGATTACGCTCTTCCAGTCGATGAACAGGCATTGCCCGGTGCTGCCGAAGGCCACGCCCTTGGTGCACTTCGATTGCGTAAAGACATAAGGCGCGACGGCGACCGAAGCGGTATCGGTGTCGCTGTTGTTCGACATCTGGTTGTCGAACTCGCTTCCGCTGACGGTGACGGTGTTGCTGAGCGAATTGGTCACGGCGTTGACCATCACGGTCAGTTGCAGCGGCGGCGCACTGGCGCCCACATCCAGCGGCGTGTTGTAGTTGCAGGTAATTTTCTGGCCAGCCTGGGCGCAGGTCCAGCCATCGCCGCCCGCATACACCAGGCTGACTTGCGAAGGAAGGTTGTCGACCACCTGCACGGTTCCGGGCTCGGCCGCGGGTCCGTAATTGGTGACATCTACCGTGTACACCATGGTCTGGCCAAGCGTCGGCGCCTGGTCGCGCGAGATCGAAATGCCCAGGTCGGTCACCGGCGTATTCGGTACCGCGATAATCTCCGCGCTCAGCAGCACCAAGTCCTGGTCGGAACGGTACACGGTGGTCGCGCTGGTCTGCCCGGACTGGATCACCGGGCTGCTGACCGTGTACGAGTCATAGTCGATACCATAGGAAACCGAGTCCGTGCCGGCAATGGTGCTGACCGAATTGAACTGGTTACCAGGCGGATTCACGCTATTCGACATCGAATAGCCGTTGAAAGTCAGGAATTCGCCGCTCGAAGTACTGCTCAGCGTCGCGTCGCCCTCCCAGGTGATGTGCGCCACACGACCGGTCTGGGTCGTCAGCGGCGGAATCTTGAAATTCGACAGCGACAGGCTCACGCTGCTGTACTGGATGTACTGGAAGCCTTCATAGATGTTCAGCACCCTGAATGTTTCACTTGGCAGCGAGTAGACCACCACCATTGACCAGCCGCCAACCACGGCCTGCACATCGCACCATTTCGCCGAGTTATTGATGGTCAGGCCGGAAAACGTATATTTGCCATTGCGCTTGGCTGTGACCTCGGCCGTAATATCGTAGGCGCCGCTGAAAAAATCGTAGCCCACGGTAGCGCTCTTGTACTGGCGCGAGGCAGGCGCGGTAATCGCCTTGCCTTCGAACACCACGGCGTAGTCGGTGGTGGTGCCAGAAGCGGCCCAGTAAAGCTGGGCGCTGAGGATCTTGGCGGTTGTTGGAATCCCGCTCAAGGTCACGTCCGTGGTCTCGTTGGCCGCATAGATGGTGCAAGGATTGGTCGTATTGGATGCCTTGCGCAGCGTCCTTTCGGCCCCGACAAAATTGACGTTGCCGGCAAAACTCTTGAACAGCGAAATGGTGGTGTCAGCGTGCGCGCTCGCCACCAGCGCCATCAGCATGGCGACAGTGTGCAGCAGGCGGCGAAGGCACAACAGGCTATTCACTTCTTCATTCTCCGAAATCGACCTGGATGACGCGTTGCACGTAGTCGGAACTATTGTTCGCATTCGGGCAAGCGCCCGCCGCAGGCTGGTTGCAGGCGACCGATCGCATCCGATAGCGCTTGATCGCTCCCAGCACGGTCGTGGTGCAGGTCACCGTGACAGTATAGGGGCTGAGGGTAGTGTTGGCGGGCATGGCAAAGCTCGACGTGGACGAGGCGCCGCTCGCTGCCGGACACAAGGCATTGCTGCGCAACTGGCGGTGCAGCCCCCATTCCACGCCCGAGCGCGCGGCCTGGTAAGCGCGCGTGCCCTGCACGTCCAGCCCGAAGGCCGCCTGCTGCGTGGAGGTGACGCTGACGATCGCCACCGCCAGGAATGCCAGCACGACGACCAGGAAAATGGCCGCTACCAGGCTCACGCCGCGCTGCCGCGAATATTGGCGCATGCTTGTCATATCGGGTTGTCCACGTGGATCTGGTGGAATAGCTGCACCGATTCCGCCGGCATGTCCGGCCGCGCCAGCGTCAAGCTAATGCCCAGCAATCCGGAGCGGGTATTGGCGATATTCGCCTCGTAGGTGAAGCGGCAAGCCGTGACATTGGTCGCCAGGATCGCAGTATCGGCTGTCGCCGGCGGCGTGTAGTTCCATTGCCGGACCAGTTGGCGGTTCGCCAGGTCGCACACGAACTTGACCGGGCCGGTCACCACCTGGAAGCGGCGCGCCGGCGAACTCAGGATGGGAGCAGTGGCGCCCGCGCTGGCGAAAGGATTGCTGGCCAGGGTCACGACATTGCCCGCCACGGAACTGACCAGGGCGATATTGTCGCCAGCATAAGCATCTGCGCGGTCGATGCCGGGTCCCAGGTTGTACACCACGATGGAATCGGTTCCCGGCACGATCGCAGGCGAAGGCATCTGGCCCACTACGGTAAAACTGCGCTTGGTGCTATCGGTGAAGTCCAGGTAGCCGGCGCCTTCGTCGTCTTCTTCGGCAAGATAGCGTCCGCCGGATTTGGTCGGAAAGAACTCCACGGTGGCCCCGCCGCCGCTGACCCGCAGGCTATTGGGCAGCGCCCTGCGCACCTCGCGCGCAATGCGCCGCACCGCGATATCGGCGGCGTCGCTCAACTCGGCGCGCGCGGCGCTGTCGACATAGGCTTGCACCGGCGCGCGCAGGAATACGGCAACCATGCCGGCCACGATGCCGGTCAAGACGATCACAACGATCATCTCGATCAGCGTAAAGCCCGCTGCCCGCTTCATTGCGCCACCTGCGGCGAATGGCGTGTGCGATAGGTGTCAAGCTCCACGAAGTCGCTTGCCAGCGGGCCGTGCGTCACGCGCACCGTCAGGCGCAGCACTTCCTGCGTCGCCACGGCGGCGGTCGACGGGATGCCGTTCAGCGGCTCGGCGCGCAAGGTCAGCGTCGCTGCGTAGCCGCTCACGCCCAGCTCGTTGCCGGCGGCATCGACCAGCTTTCCGGCCCCGTTATTGAAGGCGGCGTATGGCATCCCAAGGCTCGGCACATAGTCATTGATGTTGTTGTACGGCCGTGTGCCACCCTCGTTGCCGACCGCTTCCGGCATCGCACAGTCGGCCGGCGCTGTCGGGTTTTCCGTGGTATCGAGCGGATCGCAGAACGTGAACGCGGCAAGCTGGACTTCCTCCAGCAAGCCTTCGGCAATCAGCAAGGCCTGCTTGCGGCGCAGCGGGTCCGCGCTGGCATTGCTGGTATTGGCCAGCGTGCGCAGGATGGCTGCAGCCGCAATGCCGACAATGATGATGAACAGGATCAGTTCGATGAAAGTCAGGCCCGACTGGCGATCGTGTCTAATAGACATAGCCGGTTTCCCATTGCACCCGGACGGCCTGCTGTGTGTTGCCGGCACTCACCTGAAGGTTGAGGGAGCTGAACTCCGCGCCGGAAGACAACTGCGGCTTGCCGGAAGCGTCAAAAAAGAAATGGTTGTTTGCTGCGCCCGCCGGCGACAGTCCCAGGACCACATTGGCCGGCGGGGCCACGCAGGCCCACGAGCGGTCGGTGCCGCACTGTCCACCGCTGAAGCTGTTGCCGCCGCCTGGATCGCGCACGTGATTGGCGGCGCTGCAGGTGGCGGCGAAGCAAAGCGCCACGCTCGTGCTGTCGAGATACACATAAATCGGCCGGTTCTGCGCAATGGCCAGCTGCTGGCCGTAGCGCAGCGTCGCCCTCATTTGCGCTGCAAATCCCGCCGCGTCGTAGTCACCGCGCACGAAAAAGCGGCCGAACACGACTGCCGACAGAATGCCGACAACAACCAGCACAATGATCAGCTCGACCATTGTGAAGCCGCGCCCAGGCGAAGCTCCGCTGGTTGCCATCGATTCCTTATAGTGCCTGGCGGCTTAGCAGCCGGACGTGTCCGTCGAAATGGCAGGCGGCGTTACAACCGGCGGAGTCGCCGAAGAGATGATCGCTGCTGTAAATTTCACGTAGCACTTGGCAGCTTTAGTGGTACCTGCCACGCTCTTCGGTACAAAAGCAACCTCACTACTCGAGGTCGTAGGGCTAGTGGTCCCCGACGAGCTTGGGGCGATGGTCGTATAGTCGTTGCTATTGATGCCGGCCATGTCGGCGATGTGGGAATTTACGGTAGCCGAGACAGTTGGATAGCCGGCGGTATCAACCGGGACATCCAGGCCTTCCATCTTGACCGTGCTCCCTTGCGAGATCAGCCAGCGGCTATGGACCATCGAATTTGCAGCGTTCAGCGAACCACGCACTGCTGCGACGCTCGCAGCGCGCGCCTCACTGCCGACGTCCATGAAGCGCGGCAGCGCAGTGGCGGCCAGGATGCCGAGAATCACGATCACAACGATCAGTTCGATCAGGGTAAAGCCAGCTTGCTGCGAGCGGGGCATCGAATTTGGAAACTTTTTCATCACTTCTCCCATGAGTTCAAAAATCATATGGACCAGCTTCGTGGCTAGTCATTTAGTTGATTCAGAACAACACCGGCATTTTCTGCGGGCAGCTCTGAAGGCCTGACAGTTCGTTCGGGCAAGCGGCGCAATTCTAACTTGAAATAGAGCATTTGTTGTTGCTTCAATGAAGATTTCTCCGGAGCAAGTAAAACATAGACCAGCTCTTTCGACTCCCTATCAAAGAACCACGTTCCCGGTCGTGCAGGAGCGCTGCCACGGTTTGCAAACTCGCCGTCGTAGTTGACGGGCTTCACCTCGAGCAATTGCATGGGATTGCTACCCTCGAGATCATCAGTTGTTGCGGTTGATCTTAGGCGATGCAATTCGACTGCGGCGCGCAGTTGTGCCAGCGTCACATCTATTGCCCGCTCTTCTGCGCTTTTAGTGTAGAACGGAATCTTGTTGAGGAAAACCGCCAGTAGCGCCAAACCAACGATCAACCACGCCAACCCTTCAAACCGCCTGAACCTGCTTAGCCTTCTCATTTTTTGAAAGCGACTTTGCCCAGGTCCCAGATCGGCAGGAACACGCCAAGTGCCAGGATCAGCACCATGATGCCCAGGAAGGTGATCAGGATCGGTTCGATCTGTGCCGACAAGGTCTTCAATTCATAATCGACCTCGCGCTCATACATCGCCGCGATTTCTTCCATCAGGTCATCCAGCGATCCGGTCTCTTCACCGACGGCGATCATCTGCAGCACCACAGGCGTAAACACGTTTGCCGCTACCGCAGTGCGCAGGATGCTTTCGCCGCGCTCGACGCCATCGCGCATTTGCTCAACGCGGGCCGCCAGGTAGGCATTGTCCACCGTCTGCGACACCACCGTCAGGGCCTGCACGATCGGCACGCCACTGCGGGCCGACAGCGAAAAGCTCCGCGCAAAGCGCGACATGGTGCCCTTGTGAATGATCTTGCCGGCGATAGGCAGGCGCAGCTTCCATCGGTCCCATTTATAGCGCCCCTTTTCGGTTGCGATCCATGAGCGCCACCCAAACCCGGCAACCACCAGCGCCGCCGCGAAGAATGGCCAGTACTGCACGCTGAAATTCGACGTCGCCAGCAGGATGCGCGTCATCAGCGGGAGCTCGGCATTCAAGCTGCGAAACACCCCTTCGAACGCGGGGATCACCCACATATTAATCACCACCATCGCCACCGCCATCGCGATCATCACGAAGGTCGGATAACGCAAAGCGGTGCGCACGCGCTCTTTCATGTCGCGCTCGAATTCAAGGTGGTCGAACAGGCGCAGGAAGACTTCGTCCAGCCGGCCGGTCATTTCGCCGACCCGGATCATCGACAGGTAAAACGGCGTGAACGCTTCCGGATGACGGCGCATGGATGCCGATAGTTCGCGGCCGGCATCGAGCGACTCGCGCAGGTCCGCGATCACGCGGCCAAAGGCCTTGCTGATCGCCGATTCCTGCAAGCCTGCCAGGCCGCGCATGATGGGGACGCCCGATTTCAGCAAGGTGTACATCTGGCGGCTGAACAGCTGCACGTCCATCGAATTGACGCTCTTTTCCGTCAGCCGTTCCCACAAGTTGGCCAGCCCCGACTTGCCCGGCGCGCGGTCGGCGGTTTCGGTAATCTCGACCGGCGTCACACCCGTTGCGAACAGCTGGTCGGCAACGGCCCCGCTGTCGGCCCCTTCCAGCACGCCGGCGAGCAATTCACCACGGCCATTCCGGCCTTTGTATGCAAAGTAAGGCAACTCAATCCTCTAGCTGGTTACTGATACGCATCGCCTCGGAAACGGTGGTACGGCCCTGCACCACCAGCTGTACCGCCTGGCGCCGCAACGTCTGCCCAGCCATCTGCTGCTGCGCCGCCTTCAGGAACGTGGCCGGGTCGGGATCATTGGCCGCGTCGACCACGGACTGGGTCATTTCCAGCAGCTCGTAGATACCGGTGCGTCCGCGATAACCGAGGCCATTGCAATGCGAGCAGCCTTTGCCATGGAAGTACCTGCCCAGGTCGACCTTGTCCTTCAATTCGAGGCTGAGCCATTCGTGCTCGTTTGGCGTCAGGGTGTAGGGCGTGGTGCAGGACTCGCAGATCACGCGCAACAGGCGCTGTGCCAGCACCGCTTGCAGCGAACTGCCCACCATGTAGCGCGGCACTCCCATGTCCATCAGGCGCAGCGGCGTGCTTGCGGCGTCGTTGGTGTGCAGGGTCGAGAGCACCAGGTGGCCGGTCATGGCGGCGCGCAGGCCGATCTGCGCGGTTTCCTGGTCGCGCATCTCGCCGACCAGCACGATGTCCGGATCCTGGCGCAGGGCCGAACGCAGCACGCGCGCGAAATCGAGTTCGATCTTTTCATTGACCTGCACCTGGTTGATGCCTGCCAGGCGGTATTCAACCGGGTCTTCGACGGTGATCAGCTTCTTCTCCATCGAATTCAATTCCGCCAGTGCGCAATACAGCGTGGTGGTCTTGCCGCTGCCGGTCGGGCCGGTCACCAGGACCAGGCCATTCGGACGCGCCACGATGGCGCGGAAGCGCTCGAGCAGCTGCTTGGGCATGCCGATGGCGTCAAGCCGCAAGGTCATGCCGCTCTGGTTCAGCAAACGCATGACGATCGATTCGCCGTACTGCGTCGGCATGGTGGAGATACGCACGTCGATGCGCGCGTTCCTGACCCGCACGGCGAAGCGGCCGTCCTGCGGCAGGCGCTTCTCTGAGATATCCAGGTCGGACATCAGCTTCAGGCGCAGCGCCAGGGCGGGCGCGATCTTGATATCGGCTTCCGTCTGCAGGTGCAGCACGCCGTCGATGCGGAAGCGGATTTGCAGCCTGCTTTCCTGCGGTTCGATGTGGATGTCCGATGCGCGCACCTGGGCGGCGTCATCGAACAGTGATTGCAGCAGTTTGACGACCGGCGCTTCTTCCAGGCCGGGGCTGGCGGCGGCAAGCGCGCCAAAGTCCACCGAGCCCTCGCCCATTTCCTGTTCCAGCTCGCGCGCCAGGCCGGAGATGTCCTCGGTGCGGCGGTAGATGCGGTCGATTGCTGCCAGCACTTCCGTTTCGTTGACCACGGCCAGCTCGATGGACTGCTTCAGCAGGCGCGAGATTTCGTCGTACGCAAACAGGTCGGTCGGATCGGACAGGCCGACCAGCATCGATCCCTTGCGGTCTTCCAGCACCAGGGCGCGGAAGCGGCGGGCCTGGGTCTCCGGCAACAGCCGCACCAGCTCCGAACTGATCTGGTAGAACTTGAGGTTGATATACGGGATATTGAGCTGGCGCGCCAGCGCACCGGAAATCTGCTCCTCGGTGACAAAGCCGTGTTCAACGAACACCCGCCCCAGTTTTCGGCCGCTGCGTTTCTGCTCCGCCAGCGCCATGCCCAACTGTTCTTCCGACAGCAGTTTCTGCTGCACCAGGATTTCACCCAAACGAACCTTTTCCGGCCTCGTCATACCGCTTCCCCGTATCCAATATTTGCTGGCATTGTATGCGAACGAATCGTGCAAGCAAAGCAAAACTCGTTAATAGATTCACCACATAGCGTGGCTGGAGGGCGACGAATTCTTGCGATACGTGCTCCAATTGCAGGGCCTATTCCAACCCACCCGATGCCTGCACGCCGCCATGTACCAGCAACATTTTGGCCTGCACGAGGCCCCCTTCGGCATTACGCCGAACCCCGCTTTTTTCTACAGCGGGAATACGCGCGGCGAGATCCTGTCCGCCCTGCTCTACGCTGTCACCCAGGGCGAAGGCATCGTCAAGGTGACGGGCGAGGTTGGCTGCGGCAAGACCATGCTGTGCCGGATGCTTGAAGCGCGCCTGCCGCGCGGCGTCGACGTGCTCTACCTCGTCAATCCCACGCTCGGCCCGCAGGAAGTCCTGCACGCGATTGCCGCCGAGCTGGGACTCAACACCACCGGCCGCCGCGCCGATCAGGTGTTGCGCGCCCTGCACGCGGAGCTGATCGCCCGCCACGCGGCCGCGCACCGGGTCGTGCTGCTGGTGGAAGAAGCGCAAGCCATGCCGCTTGAAACGCTGGAGGAAGTGCGCCTGCTGACCAACCTCGAAACCGCCCGCAGCAAGCTGCTGCAGATCGTGCTGTTCGGACAGCCCGAACTCGATGAACACCTGGCACTGCCGCGCATGCGGCAACTGCGTGAACGCATCACGCACAGCTTCAATGTGCCGCCGATGCCACGCGACCAGATCCCCTATTTCCTCTCGCATCGCTTGCGGGCCGCCGGTTACCAGGGTCCCGAACTGTTCAGCCGTGGCGCCGTGCGCCTGATCGCTCGCAGCTCGCAGGGCATCGTTCGGCGCATCAATGTGCTGGCCGACAAATCGCTGATGGCAGCCTATGCCGAAGATTTGCCTTTTGTAAATTCGTACCACGTGCGCCAGGCGATCGAGGACAGCCGTTATTCGTGCGCGGCGGTTCCGGGCAATCGCAGTATGATCGTTTTCGATAAACTCCTGGCAACTTGCTTCAGGCGGCGATCAGCATGAAGAACCTGACGGCTTCCCTGTTATGCGTCCTGCTTGCGGCTTGTGCCGCGCCGAAACTTCCCTTGTCTCCAACCCATGTGGCCGAGCCGGAGCCGGTGGCGGGTGCGATTCCGGAACCGGTGCAGCAAAGCGCCGCACTTGCGCCGCCCCGGCCGGCAGCGCGGCAGGAGACCTATAGCGTGTCGGTGCACCGCGTGCCGGTGCAGTCGGTCCTGTTTGCGCTGGCACGCGACGCGGGATTGAATGTCGACGTGCATCCCGCCGTGGAAGGAACGGTGACCTTGAACGCGCTGGACCAGACCTTGCCGCAATTGCTGGCGCGGATCAGCAAGCAGGTCGACATGCGCTACGAATTGCAGGGCAATAACCTGCTCGTGCTGCCGGACCAGCCTTACTGGAACCACTACAAGATCGACTACGTCAATATCGCCCGCAGTACCAACAGCAGCGTGAACATCGCAACGCAGATTTCCACCACGGGCGGTTCGGCCTACAGCAACGGCGGCGGCACGCCCTCCAACCCGGTGCCGGCAAGCAGCAGCTCACTGGGCAACGGCGGCAACAATAATTCGACCACCTCGGTTGCCAATCGCTCGGACAACAATTTCTGGTACAGCCTGGAAAAGAACGTGCGCGACATGCTGCGCCCGACCACGCTGAATGACCAGCTCACCGATCCACTTGCGCAAATGCGCGAGCAGGCCAACGCCATGGTCCAGCAGATGCAGGCCGGCGCCGCCTCGCCCGATGCCGGCTACCCCGGCGCCCAGGCGGCTGCCGCGCAAGCAAGAACCCCGGCCGGCGGGCCGGGCGCCAATACCGCTTTCGGCGCCGGCCCAGCTTCGCAGGGACGCAATGCGCCATCGGTGATTGCCAATCCCGAAGGCGGCCTGTTGTCCGTGCGCGCCACCAGCCGGCAGCATGAAAAGGTGCAGGAATTCTTGGACATCATCATGTCCACCGCCAAGCGCCAGGTGCTGATCGAGGCGACCATTATCGAGGTCAAGCTCAGCGACCAGTACCAGCAGGGCATCAACTGGGCGCGCATCAACAACAACGGCAAGCTGGGACAGGGACAGGTCGGCACCACGCCACTGTCATCGGGCGTGGCGCCGAACGGTTCGGCCGGGATCTTCATCTTCGACTATGCCAACCCGACCACGCGCTTCGGCAATATCACGGCTACCATCCAGTTGCTCGAATCATTCGGCAAGGTGAAAGTGCTGAGCAGTCCCAAGATCAGCGTGCTGAATAACCAGACTGCCTTGCTGAAGGTGGTCGACAACAGCATCTTCTTCACGCTGAAAGTGACGCCGGCCGTGCTGACGTCGACCGGCACCATTGCAACGCCCGCGACCTACGAATCGAAGGTCGAGACGGTGCCCGTGGGTTTCGTGATGAGCGTGACGCCGCAGATTTCGGCGGAGGACGAAGTCACGCTGAACGTGCGGCCGACCATAACGCGCATCGTCGACTACGTGGAAGACCCCAATCCTGAACTGAGCAAGCAGAACGTCAAAAGCCGGGTGCCGGTGATCCAGGCGCGCGAAATGGAATCGATCCTCAAAGTGCAGAGCGGCCAGGTGGCGGTGATGGGCGGCCTGATGCAGGATTCGGTCGACAACAAGAAGGACAGCATCCCCCTGATCGGCTCCGTGCCGGTACTCGGCAACCTGTTCTCGTACCGGAACGAGACTGCCAGCAAGACCGAATTGGTGATTTTCCTGCGGCCTGTCGTCGTGAAGGACGCCAGCCTTGCAGGCGATTACCGCAACTACCGCTATCTCATGCCTGCGCGGCCGGCGGGGGAACTATGAGCTTGCTGATGCAAGCCTTGCGCAAGGCCGAACGCGCCCGTACACAAAACGGACATGACGCGGAGCTCGATCATGGCCGGGAGCAGCAGCCGTTTGGCGCCGATGCCGTGCCCTCGCCTCCGCCAATCGAAGGCGGGCCGGCATTTGCCGTGATGCCCGATGCGTGGCGGCTCGAACCTCTCGATGCCGAGCCGCCTGTCATGGCGGCGCAGGAAGCCGTGCATGATCCGGTACCGCCGCAGGCACGCCATGAGCCAATGCGGCCAGCGGCCGAATCCCGCCTGCCGCCAGCGGCCAGCACCGGCGACAGCCTGCGCGCATCGGCATCCCCTGGCTACGGCGCAGGCAACGGCGCCCGCGCCGCGGGTCCTGGCGCCGGCCCCGGCGGGGACCCTGCCGCCCGTCCTGGCCCCGCACGCAGGCCGGGCTTGTCCCGTGCAGCCGCCTCGCCCCAGCGCCGGCTTGCCCTCCTGGCAGGGACGCTGGCTGCCTTGCTTGCAGTATTTGCCTTCATCTATTGGCGTGCAGTGTCGGCCCCAGGCCCCGGGGCGCGCCTGCCCATGGTCCCGATGCCGGCGCCGGGATCGGCGCCGGTAGCACAAGCCGGCTCGCAGCAGGGAGCACCGATACCTGTGACGCCTTACGTCACGCCGCCGGGCGCTGATCCAGCCCTGCCGGCCACGGCGCCCGCCAGCGTCGCCGGAGCAGCCGAAGGCGGCAGCACGGCCGCAGCCTCAGGCGCCGGAGGCGCAGCTGCGAACGGTACTGCCAGCCTTGCCGGCACAAGCACACCCGACAGCAGCGCAGCGGCCACCGGCACTGCGACGGCTCCCGGCGCAAAAGCACCGGCCACCAGGCCTGCTGCCGATGTCACCATCCCGACGCCCGAGCAACTGGCAGCCATCACGGACCCCGCGATTCGTGCGGAAGCGATGCGCGATGCCGCCGAACGCGCGGCCCGCCAGGTCCGCGCGGAAGGCACTCCGGCGCCGGCCCATGAATCAGCCGCGACGCGCGCGCACGCGGAAGAGACTGTCAAGGTACGCCGTTCGGCACCGGCTGCCCGGCCCCAGGGCGAAGCAGGTGCCGGCAGCGAACGCGCCGCCACCGTACAAACCGCCGTCGGCGAGCAAGGCAAGGTGCAGTTTGTACGCGGGACAGGATCGGTACAGATTGCGCCTGCCGTGCAGAACGGCTATGCTGCCCTGCAGTCCGGCGACTTGGCCACGGCCCGCCAGCAATACGATCTCGCCCTGCTGCAAGACCCCAACAACCGCGACGCGCTGCTCGGATCGGCCGCCGTGGCGCTGCGCGAACACGATGGCAGGCAGGCATCGGGCAATTACCTGCGCCTGCTCGAACTGGACCCCAACGACCCCGAAGCCCTGGCAGGCCTCACCGAACTGCGGCCCGGCGACTTGCAGGCCGATGAAACCAGGCTGCGCGGGCTGGCGCGCCAGCATCCCGACTCCGGCCCCGTGCAATTCGCCCTTGGCAACCTGTTTGCGCGCCAGGGACGCTGGCCGGAAGCCCAGCAAAGCTACTTCCGCGCCTTCAGCGCCATGCCCGAAAACGCCGACTACGCCTTCAACTTGGGGGTTGGCCTGGACCGCATGAACCAGCCGCGCCTTGCGCAAACCTATTACCGGCGCGCGCTCGAACTGGCGCAGGCCAGCCCTCCCGGCTTCAATGTCGATACAGTCCGCAAGCGATTGCAAGCCCTCGAAACGCCGCCCCAATAAAGCACAATGGCCGACACGCAGAAAATCCCGCTCGGCAAACTGCTGATCCAGAAGGGCGTCATCAGCCAAGACCAGCTCCGGATCGCACTGACCGAGCAAACGCGCAACAATGAACCCCTGGGCAAGTTGCTGATCGCGCTCGGCTTCGTGACGGAAGCGACGATGCGCGAGGCGCTCAGCGAAAAGCTCAATACACGCTCGGCGGACCTGAAAAGCCTGGTGGTCGACGCCGTTGCGCTCAAGCTGATTCCCAAGGAGGTGGCCAAGCGCTATCGCGTCTTCCCCATCGTGTATGAACGGGCCACCGACGAACTGGTGCTGGCCATGTCCGACACCACCAACATCGTCGCGCTGGACCAGATCAGCGCGATGCTGGTCAAAGGCATCACGCTGGTGCCGCTGCTGGTCAACGACTCCGACATTGCGTACGCGATCGACCACTATTACGGCTTCGAGCTGTCGATCGACGGCATCCTGCATGAAATCGAAACCGGCGAGGTCACGCTGGACGCTTCCTCCGATGAATACAGCCAGCCCATGGTGCGCCTGATCGACGCCCTGCTGGCCGACGCGGTACAGAACAGCGCCTCAGACATCCACTTCGAGCCCGAGCACAGCTTCCTGCGCGTGCGCTACCGCATCGATGGCATCCTGCGCCAGATCCGCAGCCTGCACCGCTCCTACTGGCCTGCGATGGCGGTGCGCCTGAAGGTGATCAGCCAGATGAACATCGCCGAAACGCGCGCGCCGCAGGACGGGCGCATATCGATCCAGTTCTCCGGCCGCCAGATCGATTTCCGCGCCAGCAGCCAGCCCACCACCCACGGCGAAAACATCGTGCTGCGCGTGCTGGACCGGCAAAAAGGGATCGTCCCGCTGGAAAAGCTGGGCCTGGCCGAGCACGAACTCGATGTGCTCAAACTGATGATCGCCCGTCCCGACGGCCTGATCCTGGTCACCGGGCCCACCGGCAGCGGCAAGACCACCACCCTGTATTCGATCCTGAACCACATCAACACGGAATCCGTGAACATCATGACGATGGAGGACCCGGTCGAATACCCGATGCACCAGATCCGCCAGACCTCGGTCAACGAATCGGCCAAGCTGGGATTCGCAGACGGCATCCGCTCCATGATGCGGCAAGACCCCGACGTGATCCTGGTCGGCGAGATCCGCGACAAGGAAACCGCCGACATGGCTCTGGCCGCAGCCATGACCGGCCACCAGGTCTATTCCACGCTGCATACCAATTCCGCCGTCGGCGCCATCCCGCGCCTGCTTGACCTGGGCGTGGTAGCCGACGTCCTGGCCGGCAATATCATCGGCATCATCGCCCAGCGGCTGGTGCGCAAGCTGTGCCCCCACTGCCGGCAGGCAGTCGAAGCGGACGAGCTGGAACGTCGGCTGCTGGGGCTTCCGGCCGACCATCCGCCGGCCACCATCTACCGCGCCGGCGCCTGCGACCGCTGCGCCCACCAGGGCTACAAAGGGCGCATGGCAATCATGGAGCTGCTGCGCATGAACGGTGAACTCGACGACATGGTGGCGCGCCGGGCGCCGGCCCGCGAATTGCGCAATGCAGCCGGCGCCGCCGGCCTGCATTCGCTGGTCGACGACGGCATGCGCCGTGTGATGGAAGGCCTGACCACGCTGGACGAAGTCTCGCGCGTGGTCGACCTCACTGACAGGTTGAGCTGACATGCCCCAGTTCATCTACCGCGCCATGGACGCCAACGGCAGCATCGTGCCGGGGAATATGGACGCGCATAATGTGCCGGACCTCGAGTTGCGCTTGCAGCGCATGGCGCTCGACCTGATCGACTACCGCGAAACACGCCGGCGCAAGCTGCGCATCGGCGGCCAGCGCGTCACGCGGCGCGACTTGATCAACTTCTGCTTCCACCTGGAGCAAATGAGCAGTGCCGGCGTGCCGATGCTGGACGGCTTGCGCGACTTGCGCGACAGCGCCGACAACCTGCGGCTGCGGGAAATCATCACCGACCTGGTCGAAAAGATCGAAGGCGGCCTGCAGCTCTCCAACGCCCTGGCCTCCTATCCGGAAGTATTCGACCAGGGCTTTACCAGCCTGGTAAGGGCCGGCGAGCAAAGCGGCAAGGTCAACGAGATCTTCCGCGACCTGGCCGAGAACCTGAAGTGGCAGGACGAGCTGGCGGCACAGGCGCGCAAGGCCATCACCTACCCTGCTTTCGTACTGGTGATCGTCAGCGGCGTACTGTTTTTCCTGATGATCTACCTGGTTCCACAGCTGACAGCCTTCATCAAGAACATGGGCCAGGAACTGCCGCTGCACACGCGCGCATTGATTGCCTTGTCGGACATCTTCATCCATTACTGGTATCTGCTGCTGGCTTTGCCCTTTGCGGCCTGGTGGCTCCTGCGCTGGCAGTTGCGCACCAACGAGCGCACGGCCTTCGCCTTCGACCGCCTGCTTCTGCGTACCGTCCCGGTTCTGCAAAAGCTGATCATGGCGCGCTTTGCGACCTATTTTGCGCTGATGTATGCCGCGGGAATTCCCGTGCTCGAATGCATACGGCTCTCGGAGGGAATAGCAGGCAACCGCGTCGTGGCAGCCGCCATGCGCCGCGCGCGCGAACTGATTTCGGAGGGACACAGCGTTGCGGCAGCCTTCAGGCAGGTCGAGCTGTTTCCGCCGCTGGTGGTGCGCATGCTGCGCGTCGGGGAATCGACCGGCGCTCTCGATGCGACGCTGCGCAACGTGGCCTACTTCTACAACCGCGAAGTGCGGGAACGGATCGAACGCATGCAATCGATGATCGAACCGGCGATGACCGTCATCCTCGGCCTCCTGCTGGGATGGATCATGCTGTCCGTGCTCGGCCCGATTTACGACACCATCAGCTCAATCAGGATCTGATGCCATGACCCGCAAACTCCTCCTCCACCTGACCGGCGAGCGGCTGTGCTGCTCGCTCTGGGAGCGCGGCAGGCTCGGGACGGGGCCGTGCTTCGATCCGTCGCCGGATGGCTGGGCAAGTTTCGCCACCTGGCTCGATGGCCGCCAGGACACGCCGGCCCTGATGCTGGCCGACCTGGTGGAAGAGGACTTCCAGCGCCACCTGCTGCCGCACGTTGCCGGCCGCGCAGGCCTGGCCATGCGCGAACGCCGCCTGGCGCAGTCATGGCGCGACACGCCTTTCCGCTGCGCGCACATCCAGGGCCGCGAGGAAGGCGGCCGGCGCGACGATATCGTGCTCCTTTCGGCCTTGACCAACCCGGCCACCCTGGCGCCCTGGCTCGACGCGCTGGAAAGCCAGCGCATGCCGCTGGCGGCGCTGTATACGCCTGCCCTCCTCAGTGGCGCCTTGCTGCCGGACCAGGCGCGGCAGGAGGCGCAACTGTTGCTGGTGACCGAGCATGGCAGCGGCATACGGCAGACCTTTTTCCAGCACGGCAAGGTGCGCTTCTCCCGGCTCGCCCAGGCGGCAGTCAACGCCGAGCAGGAAGCCGAACGCACCCGGCAGTTCCTCGTCGGCGCGCACATGCTGGGGCGCGACGTGCCCTTGCAGGTGCTGGCCCTGCTACCGCTGGCACGGATCGCGTCGCCACCGGCGGCAAATCTTTCGCCGCTGCTGGACTGGCGGGTCATGCCTTTGGGAGAAGCGGCGTCCCTGCAACGGCTGGCTGCTTGCGACAATCCCGATGAAGTATTCCTTGGCCTGGCTGCGCGCACGGCGCCGCCCAGCCACTATCCGCTCGGGCCGCGCCGGCGCTACTACAGCCTGTGGCGCACACGCCAAAGCCTGTACGCTTCAAGTGCGGTCATGGCGGCCTGCTGCCTGCTGTGGACCGGCGCAAACATTGCCGGCTACTCGCTGGCGCGCAGCCATACGCAGGCATTGCAGCAGGAGACGCAGGGGTTCACGGCTGCCTATCGACGCAGCATGTCGAGCATGCCGCCGGCTGTCGACAAGACCGCCAACATGAAGGCGGCCGTGCAGATCGCGCAGATGGTGGCTCGCCAGGGGCCATGGCCGCAGGCAGCGATGGCCATCCTGAGCGAAGCACTGGAGCGTTCGCCGCAGATCCGTCTCACGCAGCTCGACTGGCGGGTCAACGCACCGGGCGTCGTGCCGGTGACCGCCAGCAGCGCCTTTCCCGGTGCGGCCACCACGCCGGCCCTGGTGGCGCCACAATCGTCCATGCTGATCGGGATACCGAAGGCGCCGCCGCAGCAGGTGCGGCTGCAGGCCGAGGTCCTGGTGGAGCAGGACGACTATCGCAGCGTGCTGCTCAGCATGAACCGCTTTGCGCAGGAACTGGCGCGCACGCCCGGCATGGTGGTGGAAATCGAACAGCTGCCCTTCGATATACGGCCCAACGTGAAGCTGAGCGGCAAGGCCGGTTCGCCGGCTGGGCTGGGCGAGCGCGCCAAATTCACTTTGAATCTCAGGTGGTCGCCATGACGGTGTTACGCGAGTTCTCCTTGCTGCGCAACGCCGTGCTGGCGTTCCTTGGCACGCTGGCAGTGTCGCTTGCCGCGGTCTTCGCGAGCTCGTGGCACCTGAGGCGCGTTCATTTCGAGGAGGCTGCGGCGCTGCTGGAGCGTGATGCCGCGCGCTTGCGGCTTGCCCATGCCGAAACGGAAAAGGAAGAAATCCGCCAGTACCAGCCGCAGTTCGTCGAATTGCGGCGCCGGGGCCTGGTGGGACCCGAACGCCGGCTCGACTGGGTGGAGGCGATCCGGCAGATCCAGGAACAGCGGCGCCTGTTGCCCCTGACCTACGAGATCGAGGTGCAGCAACCGTACCGGCTCGAGACGAGCTTGCCGACGGGCGAGTATGCCTTGCTGGGCAGCAGGATGGCCTTGCATATGGATCTCCTTCATGAACTGGATCTGCTGAACTTCCTGTCGGACCTGCGGCTGTCAGGCACCTTTGCGGTCCAGGACTGCGTCATCCGCCGCGCCGCCGGCGCCGCGCCTGTGGCGGGCGTGCTGTCGCCGACCCTGAATGCCGACTGCACCCTGAACTGGCTGACGCTGACGCCGGTTTCCGCTTCGGCCAAGCCGCAGCGAGGGTCGTCATGAAAACGGGATTGCCGGCACTTCTCCTGCTGCTGGCGACGCAGGCCGGCGCGCAGGGTTTCGTCAGCATGGGAAGGTTGTTTACCACCCCGGACGAACGTGCGCAGCTCGATACGCAGCGCAACCAGGGCACTCTTCCCGGAGCGGCGTCCGTCCCGGCACCGGGAGGCAACGCCCAGGCAGCCGGCCCGGGTCCTGTCGCACCGGGAATGGAGGCATCGGCGCATTGCCAGCCTGGCTCTGCGCCTGGATGTCCGCCGGCTGCGGCGCCTGGCACGGCGGCAGCCGAAACGCCTGGGGGCCCAGGCGCTGGCGAGACTGCGCCGCCCGGGCTTCGTCTGGGGGGCGTGATCCGCCGCAGCAATGGGCCCACGATGATCATCGTGAACGGCGAAGCGCAAGCCGCGCCGCCGGGCGGGGTGATGCGCGGCTCGGTCACCTTGCAGGCGGACGGGCGGTCCGTCGTGCTCAAGCCCGGCCAGCGCTATGACCCGGCAACGGGAGAGGTCCATGAAGCGGCACGCTAGACAGCGCGGCGCAGCGCTCCTGACGCTATTGCTGATCGCCACAGTGGCGCTGTCGGCGGTCTTGCTGTCGGCATTCAGCGGCGGCAGCGGCGAGCGCGCCCGCGAAGAGCGCACCCACGCCTTGCTGGCGCAGGCCAGCGAGGCGCTGGTCGGCTTCGCCGCGGCCCATGGCCGCCTGCCGCGTCCCGCACCGGCCGCACCCGCACCGGGGATGGGCGAGGCCGGGCGCGAACGAACAGTACCCTGCGCCACAGAGGCCGACTGCACCGGCCTCCTGCCATGGATGGATCTCGGGCTGCCGGCCGCGGACAACTGGGGCCGCCATTTGCGCTACAGCGTAACGCCAGCATTCACGGTCGCGCCCTTGGCACGCACTGCGCTCATCGCCAGCAAACGCGTGCTGTCGCGCGACGCGAGCGGCACGCTGTTCTTCGTCGCCGGACAGGATAACTGCTCGCTGGCCGCACAGTGCGCACCGGCCGTCATCTTCTCGCGTGGTCCCAGCGATATGCCTGGCAGCCAGGACGAAGCCGGCAACCTGCAGGCCGCCACCGATTTCATGCAGCGCCCGCGAAGTGCGCAGGCGAATGCTCCCGGCGGCGCCTTCGACGACCTGCTCGCCGCCGTGCCGCTGCAAGTACTCTATGAAAGGATGGCCGCCGCCAAGACCCTGCCATGAGAAAGCAGACAGCCTTCACCCTGGTTGAAATGGCGATCGTGCTGGTCATCGTCGGCTTGCTGCTGGGCGGCATGCTGGCCCCGTTGTCGGCGCAGATGGAACAACGGCGCGCCGCCGACACCAGCAGGGCGCTGGAAGAAGCGCGCGATGCGCTGGCCGGATTCGCCGCCCGCAACGGCTACCTTCCCTGCCCCGCCATCTCCGCCTCGAATGGCCTGGAAGACCGCAGCGGCACGCGCTGCAGCAACGAACGCCGCCTCGGATTCCTGCCGTGGGCAACCCTGGGCCTGCCGAAGCTCGACGCCTGGCAACACCTCTACCTGTACAGCGTCACGCCATCCTTCAGCGACAGCGGCGCCCTGTTCCGCCTCAGCACCCCGCGCGACATCACCATTGCCAGCCGCGATGCCAGCGGCGCGCTGGTGCTGGCCAGCGGGCAGAACGATATTCCCGCGGTCGTGCTGTCGCAAGGGCGCAATGGCTTCGGCGCCTTCAGCGACGTCGGCGTGCAGGCGGCCGACATGGGCCAGGGCAATGTCGACGAAAAGGCCAACTTCCAGGCCGACGGCCGCATGTTCATTGCACGCGACCGCGCCGACAATCCCGCCGCCGCGGGCGGCGCCTACGACGACATCGTCGTCTGGCTGTCGCCCAATATCCTGTTCAATCGAATGCTCGCAGCGCAAAGGCTGCCATGACATGCAACCCAAGGAGAGCGCCATGAGACACCGCGGCTTTACCCTCGTTGAAATCGCCATCGTCCTGGTCATCATCGGCCTGCTGCTGGGCGGCGTGCTCAAAGGCCAGGCCCTGATCGACAGCGCCAAGGTCAAGAGCATCATCCAGCAGGCTACTGCCCTGCAGGCGGCCGTCAACTCCTACCAGGACCGCTTCCGCGCCCTGCCCGGCGACGATATCCTGGCCACCACCCACGTTCCCGGCGCGGCCGGCAACGGCAACGGCGACGGCCAGATCACGGAATACCAGCTGGCGCCGCAGCATCTGGCACTGGCGGGCCTGATCACCGGTTCCTACAACGGCACCACCGACTTCATGACCAGCGCCCAGGGTGGCGCGGTGTACATCTACAACGACGTCGTGGGTGGCCGTGGCGGCAACGGCATCCGCTTCGACAACCTGCCCGACACCTTTGCCGAGCAGATCGACGCCAAGCTGGATGACGGCAAACCCGATTCCGGCAACGTGCGCGCAACTGGGCCTTATACTAATAACGGAACCATCATTACGCGCCTCGCAATCTTCTTCTAACGGACCTATGACAGCAAACCCTGAACGGCGCCGCATCTTCCTGATGCGGCATGGCAGCGTCACCTATTTCGACCAGGCCGGCAAACCCTACCTGCCCGAAACCGTCCCCCTCAACGAGGCCGGCCGCGCGCAGGCTGCGGCCGCCGGCCAGGCCTTCGCCGCCGATGGCATCAAGTTCGACCGCGTCATCGTCTCCGGCCTGCCGCGCACGGTCGAAACTGCGCAGCGCGTGCTGGCGGAAACCGGCCAGCAGGTACAGCTCGAAACCTGGCCCGAGCTGGCCGAAATCCGCGGCGGCAAGCTGTCCGGCATCCCGGACGATCAACTGCGGGAAGCCTTCACCGGCGCTTTTGAGGGCGTGGTGCCGGAGCAGCGCCGCTTCCTCGGCGGCGAATCGGTCGGCGAGCTGATGGACCGCATCCATCCCGCCATCGCCAGGCTGCTGGCCGACGATGGCTGGGATACCGTGCTGCTGGTCCTGCACGGCGGCGTCAATCGCGCCATCCTGTCCTATGCCCTGACCGGTGGCCAGCGCCTTTTCCTCGGCAACCTGTCGCAGGCTGCCGGCTGCATCAACGCCCTCGACGTGGGCCAGGAACGGCACGACTGGATCGTGCGGTTTTCGAACTTCGCCCCGCCCGCGCCACTGCAAGCGGCCACCCGCAGCACCACCATGGAGCAGTTGTTCAAGGAATATTCCAAATCCCGCTTGCTTTCCCGCCCATAAAAATAGTACGATCGTTCGGAAGGAGGCATTATGTTCGAAGAATTCATGGGCACCAAGGAGGTGTCGGAGCGCCACCGTTTCGACACCGCCGCGCTGGACGCATACCTGCGCCAGCACGTGGAAGGCTATCCGCAGGGCGAATTGAAGGTCGAGCAGTTCAAGGGCGGCCAGTCGAATCCCACCTTCAAGCTGACGGTCGGCGGCCAGCAGTACGTCCTGCGCACCAAGCCGGCTCCGGCGGCCAAGCTGCTGCCATCCGCCCACGCCATCGAACGCGAATTCCGCGTCATGGACGCGCTGCACAAGGCAGGCTTCCCGGCGGCCCGCCAATACTGCCTGTGCATGGACGAAGAAGTGATCGGCCGCGCTTTCTACGTGATGCAATTTGTCGAAGGCCGCGTGCTGTGGGACCAGTCCCTGCCCGGCATGACGCCTGCCGAACGTGCTGCGATCTACGATGAACTCAATCGCGTCATCGCGCAGCTGCACACCATCGATTACAACGCCATCGGGCTTGGCGATTACGGCAAGCCGGGCAACTACTTCCAGCGCCAGATCGAACGCTGGAGCAAGCAGTACAAGGCATCCGAGACCGAGACCATCGAGGCGATGGACCAGTTGATCGCCTGGCTGCCTGCCAACATCCCGCCCGGCGAGGACACCTCGATCGTGCACGGCGACTACCGCCTCGACAACATGATCTTCCATCCGACCGAGCCGCGCATCCTCGCAGTGCTGGACTGGGAACTGTCGACGCTCGGGCATCCGTTTGCGGACTTCAGCTACCACTGCATGAGCTGGCACATCGAGCCGGGCAAGTTCCGCGGCATCGCCGGCCTGGACCTGAAGGCGCTCGGCATTCCCTCGCAGCGCGAATACATCGCGCGCTACGCCGAACGCACCGGCAAGGCAATCCGCCTGGAGGACTTCAACTTCTACCTCGCCTTCAATATGTTCCGCCTGGCCAGCATCATGCAGGGCATCATGAAGCGCTACGTGGACGGCACGGCATCCAGCGCCCAGGCACTGGAATCAGGCAAACTGGCCCGCCCGATGGCGGCCATGGGCTGGGCCTATGCCCAGGGCAAGGCAATCGAATAAGGAATCGGCATGGACTTCGACTACTCCCCGCGAACCAAGGAATTGCAGGCGCGCCTGCTGGCCTTCATGGACCAGCACATCTACCCAAACGAGAAAGCCTTCCATGAGGAGGTGGACCGCAACGGCCGCGAGAAAGGCAACCGCTGGATTCCCACCGAGCTGATTGACCGCCTCAAGCCGCTTGCCCGTGAGCAGGGTTTGTGGAACCTGTTCCTGCCCCGCTCCAGCCGCGCCCCGGAAGGCCTGTCCAACCTCGATTACGCCCCTTTGTGCGAAATCATGGGCCGCGTACCGTGGGCGGCGGAAGTGTTCAACTGCTCCGCACCCGATACCGGCAATATGGAAACGCTTGAGCGCTACGGCACGGAAGAACACAAGCAGCGCTGGCTGGAACCGCTGCTGCGCGGCGAGATCCGCTCCGCCTTTGCGATGACCGAACCGGCGGTGGCATCGTCCGATGCGACCAATATCGAAACGCGCATCGAGCGCGACGGCGACCACTACGTGATCAACGGCCGCAAATGGTGGATCTCCGGCGCCGGCGATCCGCGCTGCCAGGTGTATATCGCCATGGGCAAGACCGATTTCAGCGCCCCGCGCCACGCGCAGCAGTCGATGGTCCTGGTGCCGGCCGATGCGCCGGGCCTGACGGTGCTGCGTCCCTTGCCGGTCTTCGGCTACGACGACGCGCCGCACGGCCACTGCGAAATGGTGTTCGAAAACGTGCGCGTGCCTGTTTCCAGCATCCTGCTCGGCGAAGGGCGCGGGTTTGAAATCGCCCAGGGCCGCCTCGGTCCGGGCCGCATCCACCACTGCATGCGCGCCATCGGTGTCGCCGAGCGTGCGCTGGAACTGATGGTGCAGCGCCTGACCTCGCGAGTTGCATTTGGCAAGCGGCTGTCGGACCAGGGCGTGTGGCGCGAACGCATCGCCGAATCGCGCATCAGGATCGATACCGCGCGCCTGCTGACCCTGAAAGCGGCCTACATGATGGACACGGTCGGCAACAAGGTCGCCCAGTCCGAGATCGCCATGATCAAGGTGCTGGCGCCCAATGTGGCGCAACAGGTGCTCGATTGGGCGATCCAGGCCCACGGCGCGGCCGGCGTATCGGACGATTTCCCGCTGGCCTACCAGTGGGCAGGCAACCGCACCCTGCGCCTGGCCGACGGGCCGGATGAAGTGCACCGCAACGCCATCGCCAAACTGGAGATTGCGCGCTTCTCGTCCACGACAAGCTAAGCTATCATCATCCTGCAGTCACTTTTCCGAAAGGACGTGCCGTGCGGGATGAATCCAGCAAGCCCTTGCCACCATTGCGGTCGCAGCTCGCACTGCTGGCCGCGGCCTGCGCGGCGCCAGCACTATTGGCGATGGCCCTGTTGCTGGTGTATTTCCAGCAGCGCGACCTGGGCCGCGCCGAGCTGCAGGTCCAGCGCGTCGAACGCGCTGCAGCGGCCATCGTGGACCGCCAGTTGCTGGCCGCGGAAGCTGCGGCCCTCGCGCTGGCCAGCAGCCCCAGCGCCCGTAGCGGCGACCTGGTGGCCCTGCGCAGCCAGGCAAGCGGCGCCCTGCCGCCAGCCTTGCCCTACCAATCCCACATCCTGTTCACCGAAAACGGCGCGGCACAGCTCATTGCCGGCAATGAGCTGCCGGTCGACCGCGCCGCCAACGCGGCCCGCATCAGGTTAGCGCCGAATGCGCGTTCCGCAGTCAGCCTGCTGCGCGCGAACGGCAAGGAGCCGGCCCACCTGGCGGTTGACGTGCCGATCCAGCGCGCCGCCAAGGCGCCCGCCACCCTCAGCGTCCTGCTGCCCGGCGACGCGCTGGACAAGGTGGCCGAGGAAATGCAGCTTGCCCCCGGCGCCGTGATCGCCGTACTGGCGCCCGACGGCAAGCTGGTGGCCCGCAGCCATGACGACGGCCGGGCCAGCGGCGAGCCGGCGGCCGACGCCTTGCATGGCCTGCCGCTGCAGGTCGGCTACCTGCGCGGTGCAGCCAGCCCGTGGAGCGTGGCGGTGGCCTCGCCAAGGCCGGAAGCGCTGCTTGCTTTCGACGGCCTGTTCTTCGCGGTGTTCGCCGTGCTGGCGGCGCTGGTATTGGCCGGCTTTGCCGCAGCTGCCCTGGCTGCGCGCCGCATCGCAAGCTCGATCGATGCCCTGCACGCGCCGGCCCAGGCGCTGGCAAGCGGCGCGCCCATCGAAGCGCCGCGCGCATCTTTCCAGGAGGCGAAGCAGATTGGCGACACCCTGCTGCGGCTCGACCGCGACCTGACCCGCCATCGGCAAGACCTGGAACGCGTGGTCGAAGAGCGCACGCAGCAACTGGAAAATTCCAACGCCCTGCTGGAAACGATTTACGCCACGGCGCCGGTGGGCCTGAGTTTTGTCGATACCCGCCTGCGCATCCTGATGATCAACGATTACCTCGCCTCGATGAACGGACTGGTGGTCAACGACCATATCGGGCGCCGCTTCGATGAAGTCATCAGCGACCGCAACCTGGTGGCCCAGGTGAACCAGGCCTACCGCCGGGTACTCGCCACAGGGGAAGCGGTGCCGAACACCGAAATCTGCGGCACTACCGCTTCCCGCCCCGGCCGCAGCAACCATTTCATTGCCGGCTATTACCCGGTCTTTGGCGCCGATGGCGCGATGGCCGGCATTACCGCCGTGCTGATGGATATCACCCAGCAGAAGGAGTCGGAAGCGGCGCTGCGCCAGTCCAAGGCCCTGTTCAAGTCGGTGCTGGAGAACATGCCGGCCATGGTCTTCGTCAAGGATGCCCAGCACCTGCGCTTTGAACTGCTCAACCGCCAGGGTGAACTGCTGCTTGGCCGGCCGCGCGAGGATTTGCTCGGCAAGAGCGACCGCGATTTCTTCCCGCCGGAGCAGGCAGCGGCGTTCGTGGAAGCCGACCGCAAGGTGCTGGCGTCGGAACAGGTGATGGAAATACCTGAAGAAGCGGTGCGCATCGCCGCCGGGGAAATGCGCTACCTGACCACCCGCAAGGTGGCCCTGCGCAACGAACAGGGTATCGCCACCCACCTGCTGGGCATCTCGCTCGATATCACGGACCGCAAACGTGCCGACGAAGCCCTGCAGCAAACCTCCCTGAGCCTGGCGCGCAGCACCAGCTTCCTGCATACGGTGACGGAAAACCTGCCGGGCCTGGTGGCTTACTGGGACGCGGAGCTGCGCTGCCATTTCGCCAACAAGTACTTCCTGGCCTGGTTCGGCAAGACGCTGGAGCAGGCCATGGGCGAACCCATCGGCAACGTGCTGCCAGCCGCGCTGTTGGAACAGATCCGGCCGCACATCAATGCCGTGCTCGATGGCAGTCCGCAGCACTTTCTGCGCGAGCTGGAACTGCCGACGGGCGAGCCGCGCTATGCGTGGATCAACTTCATTCCGGACCGCGGCGAAGCGGGCGCCGTGCGAGGCTTTTATGCCCTAGGCTCGGATGTGACCGAACTAAAGCGCGGCGAATTGAAATTGCAGGAGCTGAACGAACAACTGATGCGCGCCCGCGACCGGGCGGAAGCCGCCAGCCGGGCCAAGAGCGAATTCGTGGCCAACATGAGCCATGAGATCCGCACGCCGATGAACGCCATCACCGGGCTGGCGCGCTTGCTGGAAGAGGCGCCGCTGGAACGGCGCGAGCGCAGCTACGTCAGCAAGATCCAGCTCGCGACGCAAAGCCTGCTTGGCGTCGTGAATGACGTGCTGGACTTTTCCAAGATCGAGGCCGGCCAGTTGCAGCTCGAGCAAGCGCGCTTCAACCTCGAGCAGTTGCTGGCCGCGACTGCCGTACTCGTGGCAAACGGCGCCTGGGACAAAGGCGTGGAGCCCGTGTTCGACATCGCGCCTGCGCTGCCGCCGGAAATGGTGGGCGATGCGATGCGCCTGCAGCAGGTGTTGCTCAACCTCCTGAGCAATGCCATCAAGTTCACCGAGCGGGGCGAAGTCGTGCTGACGGTACGCGAGGCGCCAGGCAGCGCCAATTCGCTGACGCTGGAATTCACCGTGCGCGACACCGGCATCGGCATCCCGGCCGAACAGCAGCCCCATATGTTCGACGCCTTTTCGCAAGGCGACAGCAGCACCAGCCGCCGCTACGGCGGCACGGGGCTAGGCCTGGCCATTGCGCGCCGCCTGTCGGACTTGATGGGCGGGGTCATCGCCGTGGAAAGCACGCTGGGCCGGGGCTCGACCTTCCGCTTTACCTGTCCCCTGCAGCGCGTTGCCGGCAGCGCACCGCGCGCATCAGCAGCCAGCCTGCACGGGCTCAAGGTCCTGGCTGTCGACGACAACGCCAGCGTACGCCAGATGCTGCAGCGGGCGGGCAACGCCATGCAATGGACGACAACCACCCTGGCCACCGCTGCCGAGGCCCTGCAGGCGCTGCGCCAGCGTCGCTTCGATCTGCTCCTGCTCGACAGCGCAATGCCCGCCACGGACGGCATCGCCATGCTGGTGCAGGCGCGCGACGAAAACCTGGCATTGCCCAAGGTCGTGTTGATGGCGCCGGAGCGCGCCAGCGACGATTTGCAGCAACTGGCCGACAGCCTGCAGATCGATGCGGTGCTGGCCAAGCCTTTCACCCCGTCGCGCCTGCACGATGCGGCCCTGGCCGCAATCACCGGCATCAACCAGCCGGAGCACCGCGGCAGCCAGGCGGCGCTTTCCGGCAGCCTGGCCGGCATGCACGTGCTGCTGGTGGAAGACAATGAGATCAACCAGGAAATGGCGCGCTACATCCTGCTTCATTGCGGGGCCTTGGTGGAAGTGGCGTCCAACGGCGAGATCGCACTGGACATGCTGCGCGACGACCCGCAGCGTTTCGACGCGGTACTGATGGACTTGCAGATGCCCGTGATGGACGGCTACCGCGCCACCGAAGCGATTCGCTCCATGGGCCTGCGCAGCATGCCCATCATCGCCATGACCGCCAACGTCATGCCGGAAGACCGCATCCGCGCCATCGAGGCAGGCGTCGACGCGCATATCGCCAAGCCGATCGACGTCGACGAAATGATCGCTACCCTGAGGCGCCTCGCGCCCCTCCACCCGGAGCTGGCGAACGGTCCATCGGCCGCAACGCACGCTGAGCAGCGCAAGGATGGCCGCCCGTCCACGGTGCCCGGCATCGACCTGGAAGCTGCATTGCGGCGCGTGGCCGGCAATTATTCGGCCTTCGCCGGCCTGCTGAAGCGCTTCGAGAATTCGCAGGGCGACGCCGTGCGCGAAGTGCGCGATTGCCTGGCCCAGGACAAGCGCTACGCCGCCACGCGCGTGCTGCACCGGCTGAAAGGCGTGGCCGCCAACCTCGGCGCCACCGATGTGGCGCGCCTGAGCGCCCAGGCCGAGAGCGCTGTCGCCGAAGGGCAGGACAGTTCGGCCGCCGCCCTGCTGCTGGCGCTTGAACAGGCACTGGCCGTGGTGATCAACGCCGCACGCGAATTGCCGGCGCCGGTGCATGCCGCCGCCGGCAGCACGCCCGTGTCCAACTTGCCGCAAGCCCTGGGGGACCTGCAAATGCTGCTCCGGAACAGCAATATGCGCGCCCTGGCGGCGTTCAAGGCGCTCACCCCCATCCTTGAGCAGCGCTGCCCGGACCTGCTGCCCGGCCTGGCCAATGCCATCGAAACGCTCGACTTCAGCGACGCCGAGCAACGGCTGCAGGAGATCATGAAACGGGAGGAAACCGCATGACATGGACCGACCAGGCGCACAATGGGCGCCTGCTGATCGTCGATGACGCCATGGAGAATATCCAGATCCTCAACCACGTGCTGGGCGAGGAGCATGAAGTATTGTTTGCCATGAATGGCGAGAAGGCGCTGGAACTGGCGCACCAGCACCAGCCCGACCTGATCCTGCTGGACGCAGTCATGCCGGGCATGGACGGCTACGAAGTATGCGCCGCCTTGCGCGCCGCGTCGGATGTGCGCGATATCCCGATCATCTTCGTCACCGCGCTGACCACGCCCGAGGACGAGACCCGGGCGCTGGAAGCGGGCGCGGTCGACTTCATCACCAAGCCATTTAATGTAGCCGTAGTGCGCGCCAGGGTGCGCACCCACCTTACATTGAAGCGCCAGTCCGACGCCATGCGTGAGCTGACGCTGACCGACGCCCTGACAGGCGTCGCCAACCGCCGCAGCTTCAACGAAGCAATCCAGAACGAATGGCGGCGCTGCGCCCGTTCGGCCATGCCGCTTTCAGTGATCATGATCGACATCGACCACTTCAAGCTTTACAACGACGCCTACGGCCATCAGGCCGGCGACTCCTGCCTCAAGCAAGTCGCCGACACCATGCTGCAATGCGCTGGCCGTTCGCCGGACCTGCTGGCGCGCTACGGCGGCGAGGAGTTCGTCATCCTGCTGCCCCAGGTCGGTGCCCAGGGCGCGGAGACGGTGGCCGAGCGGATCCTGGCCAGCGTGCGCGCGCTGGCAATCCCGCACCGCATGTCGTCAGCCGGCGACACGGTAACAGTCAGCCTGGGCGTGGCCACCCTGCTGCCCGGCACGGGCGGCACCCCGGATGCGCTGGTGCGCTGCGCCGACAACGCCCTGTACCGGGCTAAAAAAGATGGCCGCAACCGCTTCTGTGTCGAGGTTTGAGATCAGGGGTAGCGGCGCATCAGGAATTCCGCCACGCAGGCGGGCTTTTCGCTGCCTTCGCATTCGACCGTGACTTCCCATACCAGCTGATGGCCGCCGGCCACCGCGCTGATGCTGCGCAGGACGACGTGGCCGCGCACGCGGCTGCCGACCGGGACCGGCGCGGGGAAGCGCACCTTGTCCAGGCCGTAGTTCACGCCCATGCGCATGTCTTCCATGAACACGGCATCCTGCAGCAGCCCGGGCAACAATGACAGCGTCAGGAAGCCATGCGCCACCGTGCCGCCATAGGGCGATTCAGCAGCGGCGCGCGCCGGATCGGTGTGGATCCACTGCTCGTCGTTGGTGGAAACACCGAAGCTGTTGACACGATCCTGCGTGATGTCGACCCAACCGGAGACGCCGACTTCCTGCCCCACCAATGCTTCCAGTTCCGCCACGTTACGTACCAAACGCGCCATCAAGCTGCCTCCTTGAATCCCGGCTGCGCGATGAAGCGCTCCAGGTGATGATCTGCGTCGCCCAGCGTGACCTCGATCATCGCCAGTCGCTTGAAATAGTGTGCGGCGGGCAGTTCGTCCGTCACGCCCATGCCGCCATGCAGCTGCACCGCCTGCTGGCCAACAAAGCGTGCAGCTTGCCCTATCCGCGCCTTGGCGGCTGAAACCACGCGGCGGCGCTCTTCGTGGTCGTCCGACCCGGCCTTGGCCGCCGCCAGCATGGCCATCGAGCGCGCCTGCTCGAGGTGGATGAACATGTCAGCCATCCGATGCTGCAGCACCTGGAATTTCCCGATCGGTGCGCCGAACTGCTGGCGGGTTTTCAAGTACTCGAGCGTGGCGGCGAAGAGCGCGGCCATGGCGCCAATGGCTTCCGCGCAGAGAAGCGCAGCGCCGTAGTCGGTGGCCGCCTCGATCAGCGGCCAACCTTGGCCCTGCGCGCCGAGCAGCGTGCCTTGCGCGTCCTTGAATTCCACCGTTGCGGCGCGCTGGCCGTCGATGGTCCGGTAGTCGGTGACCTGCACGCCTGGCGCGTCGCGCTGCACCAGGTACAGCGAAATGCCGTCAGTATCGCCCTGGGCGCCGCTACTGCGTGCGGAGACGATCAAGGCGCCGGCCTGGCCGCCATGCAGCACCACCGTCTTGCGGCCCGAAATGCGGCCAGCGCCGGCGCCGTCGGTAACCAGGATGTCGTTCAGCACGTGGCGCGACTGCTGCTCACCGAGCGCGCATGCCAGCTTCAGCTCGCCAGCGGCAACGCGCTCCAGCACGTCGTCATGGCCTCCCGCCAGCTTGAGGAACTGCGCCCCTAGCACGGTGGCGAAGTACGGCTCGACCACCAGGCCGCGACCCAGTTCCTGCATCACGACCATCATGTCGGCCGCGCTGCCGTTGAAACCGCCCTGCTCCTCCGGCACAGGCAGCGCCAGCATCCCCAGCTCCACCAGCGTAGCCCAGGCCTGGCTGGAAACACCGGCCTCCGAATGGATGATCTTCTTGCGCGCTTCAAAACTGTAGTCCTTGTCGACCCAGCGGCGCAGCGCATCGGCAAATTGTTGTTGCTCTTCCTTGAAGCTGAAGTCCATGCCGCCTCCTTACAGTCCCAGGATCATCTGGGTGATGATGTTCTTCTGGATTTCGTTCGAGCCGCCGTAGATCGAAGTCTTGCGGAAGTTGAAATAGCAGGCTGCCAGGGGCGACGCCTCGTCGTCACCGGCCAATGCATGTTCGCGCTTGCCATCGAGGTAATCCGGATCGAAGGGCAAGGCTTGCGGGCCCAGTGCTTCGACCATCAGCTCCGTCAGCATTTGCTGGATCTCGGAGCCACGCACCTTCAGCACCGAAGCCTGCGGCCCGGGGCCATGCGCTTCCTGCGCGATGGTGCGCTGCACGGTGACCTCCAGCGCCATCAACTCGATTTCCAGGTTCGCCACGCGCGTCGCGAACAGCGGGTCCTCGAGCAAGGACTTGCCGTTCTTCTGCTGCTGGTTCGCTATCTTTTTCAGGAACAGCAGTTCGCGCCTGGAGCGTCCCACCGCCGCAATACCGGTGCGCTCGTGGCCAAGCAGGTACTTGGCGTAAGTCCAGCCCTTGTTCTCCTGGCCGACCAGGTTCGCAACCGGCACACGCACATTGTCGAAGAAGACTTCATTGATCTCGTGGTCTTCGTCCAGCATGATGATCGGCCGTACGGTGATGCCTGGGGTCTTCATGTCGATCAGCAGGAAGGAAATGCCCTCCTGCTTGCGCACGTCCTGGTCGGTGCGCACCAGGCAGAAGATCATGTCGGCGTGCTGGCCCAGCGTGGTCCAGGTCTTCTGTCCGTTGACGATGTAATGATCGCCCGCGCGCACCGCCGTAGTCTTCAACGACGCCAGGTCGGACCCTGCGCCCGGCTCGGAATAGCCCTGGCACCACCAGTCGGTGCAATCGAGGATGCGCGGCAGGTAATAGGCCTTCTGCTCCGGGCTGCCGAAAGCCATGATGACCGGCGCCACCATGTTGACACCGAAGGGCAGGATGGGCGGGGTGCCGGCAATTGCGCACTCCTCTTCCCATATGTGGCGCTGGGTAGCATCCCAACCCGGGCCGCCGAATTCGGTCGGCCAGGCCGGTGCAGCCCAGCCTTGTTTGGCGACGATCTTGTGCCAGCGCACATAATCTTCGCGCTTCAGGCGAAGGTGCTTGCGGACTTTGGCTTGCAGGTCGGCGGGCAGGTTCGCTGCCAGGAAAGCCCGCACTTCAGCGCGGAAGGCCTCATCCCTGGCAGAGTAATTCAGGTCCATGCTGTCTCCTTGAATTGGTCGCGCCAGCAAAATAGCACGACCGTTTCAAAGAGTCTACAGCGCTTTGCGCCGCCGCGCCACAAAGCCGATCAGGCCCAGGCCAGCCAGCAACATGGCATATTCCCCAGGCTCAGGCGCCGGCGAAACAGCGATATCACGGCCGAACATGGTCAGGTTGGAAAAGTCGGGATGGACTTGATTATTTCCGGTGAACCAGCCGATATTCCAGGTGCCGCTCAGGGTCTGGCCGGCATTGATGGCCTGGTTATCGAACAGGAAGGCACCGGCGCCGTTTGCAGCCTTGAGCGACAGCACCAGGTCCAGCGAAACGCTTTGCGCGCTGGTATTGGTGACGGTCCAGGTGCCGGTCTTGCCGTCCCCTGCATCGAAGCTGAAATTCAACGCGTTAAACAGGCCGAAGCCCGTACCGGAACCGCCTTCGTGCTTGCCCAGCAAGGTCCAGTCGCCGCTGCCGAAGCTGTCGAAGGTGGCGCCCATGCCGCTGGTGTTGCCGCTCAGGCCCGCCTGAGGATTCCAGCCCGAGGTGAAAACGAAGGCGTCGGCGCTTTGCGCGTCGAGCGTGGCATCGTCTGCGGAGGTATTACCGATAGTTGTAGCGCCGAAGGCGCTTGCCGCCAGGAGCATGCTGCTGGCAGCCAATGCAAACTTCTTTGCAATTGGTTCCATTCCGATTCCCCTTCTGGTGAAGTTAAGACTGCCACTTCAATGTAGCGGTTTAGCGACCTCGACGGCGTTCATTACCTTTCCGAAATATAGTCACTCCGTGCTGCGCCGGCGGGCAAGCAATCCAAGCACGCCAAGGCCCGCCAGCAGCATGCCGTATTCGCCAGGCTCAGGCAGGGCCGACACGTCGCGCCCAAACAAGGCGAGGTTGGAAAAGTCCGGATACGCGTTATTGGCCCCCGTGAACCATTCGATGCGCCAGGTACCGTTCAGGGTCTGCCCGGCGTTGATGGCCTGGTTATCGAACAGGAAGCCCGCGCCCGCATCTGCCGCGTGCATGGCGAAGACGAGGTCAAGCACCATGTTCGCTGGGCCCGCGTTGTGCACCGACCAGGTACCCGCCGTGCCGCTGTTCATTGCAAAGCCGAACTGCAACACGCCCATATTGGCGAAGCCGGCATTGAGGTCGTATTTGTCGAGCAAGCTCCAGGCACCGCTGCCATACGCATCGAAGGCAGTACCAAATCCAGTGGTGTCGCCGTTCACCCCTGCATGCGGATTCCAGCCAGCGGAAAAAACAAAGGCATCCGCATCGAAACCACCGAGCGTGACGTCATCGGCCGAAGTATTGCCGATGCCAGTCGCGCCAAAAGCGCTTGCCGCCAGTAACAGGCTGGTGGCGGCCAAGGCCAGCTTTCTTGCAATTGCGCACATGATAGAGCCCTCCCCTCTGAAAAAGACTGAACCTTTCAACAGCTTAGGTAGCCCGGCGTTAGAGGGGTTTGTTCGGGCACAAGCCTGGGCTGGCCGAAAAAGCACGGGCATGCAAAAGAAACGCCGCAGATGGCCTATCCGCGGCGTAAGTAAGGGGTATTACCTAGATTGTTCTCAGCAGCGGAGCTGCCGGGCCGGCAGTATGCCGACACTTTCATATTATCAATTTTTACAACTCAGCACTCAATTTCTGCATTTCGTCGCATTCCCGCCATATGCAACCGAGATGGCCGATAGGATGCTCTCATCCAAACTGGCTCGCACAACAAGGACACAACCATGCGCACCAAGCTCACCCTCGCCGCCATGATCTCCCTCACCCTGGCAGGCTGCGTCGTCGTGCTGAACGACGGCAGCGACTACGTCAAGGGCAACGGAACGACCATTACTGAAACCCGCGACATCACCAGCGCCACCGGCCTGCGAATCGAGAACCGCCATCGCGTCGATATGGATGTCGACGTCAAGGTAGGCGGCGCGCCATCGCTGGTGATCGAGGGCGACGGCAATCTGGTGCCGCTGGTGCATACCGAAGTGCGCGGCGATACGCTGCGCGTGTGGACGGAAGATCGCCTGGACAGCCGCAAGCCGATCCACGTGCGGTACACGGTCCAGCGCCTGGACAATCTGGAATCGAGCGGCTCCGTGCGCACCGAGGTGCAAGGCCTGGCAGGCGGACCGTTGGCCGTTTCGCACACAGGCTCCGGCTATCTCGAGCTGCGCGGCCGCGTCGAGCAGCTGGATTTGCGCCACGCCGGCTCGGGCCAGTTGTATGCGGACGGGCTGGAAAGCAAGTCGGCTGTGGTGGATATGGTCGGTTCTGGCCGCGTGAATATCGGCTCCGTACGCGGCAATGCCTTGCGCGTAACGTCATCCGGCTCTGGCAGTTTCTATGCGCGCGGCATCGTGCGCGCGCTTGACGTGCAGGTGCAAGGCTCGGGTAGCGCCCAGCTGAACGACTTGCGCGCCGACGAAGCCAACATCACCAGCAACGGCTCCGGCGGCGTGCAAGCCTGGGTCCAGCACAAGGTCGACGCCCGCGCCAACGGTTCCGGACGCATCGCCGTCACCGGCAACCCATCCCAGCGCAGCCTGTACGGCCGCAATACCTCGATACAATAACGAAGTCAGTTGACCGTCAGTGCGAGGTCGCGGCCGGAGGTGGCGGTATTGCCGGCGTAGTCGGCGGCGTAAATGCGCAGCGTGTAGTCGCCCGGCGCCAGTTCGCTTACTTGCCAGCGGCCGGGTACGACTTCGCCCTCAGACAGATGGCTTAGCAGCGAATAGGTGAAGCGCGTGGCCTTGCTCCCGTAAACGGTGATGCCGCTGTCGGCGGAGTACACCACCTTCACCGCTTCGCGCTGCTTGGGCAACTGGTCGTAGGTTTGCATGATGCGGGGCTGCTCATAGCCCGCAACCGGCGTGCCGTCAGCCTGCAGCAACTGGTAGCCCAGCTTGTACAAGCCCAGGCGGCGGCGTGCGAGGTTGCCGTCCATCTGGTCGAAAGCGTCCACCACCACGTTCACTTCGCCCAGGCTGCGCGCTACTTCCAGGCGTTTGCCTTTCCTGGCCGGCAGGCGTTTGTCGCTGGCGTCATACAGCGCAATGCCCTGGATGACCGGCGCAATGGTGTCGCGCAGGCCGGGGAATGGCAGCGCAAGCGGATTCACCACGCGGCCGTGGTCGTACAGGTTGAGGTGGACGTGGGCCATCTGGTTCACCACGCCCAGTTGTTCGCCAACATAGAAGCGCGTGCCACGGCGGACGCGCACCCGTTCCGGCTTGCCTTGATCGTTCAGCAGGAGCTGGAACCGGTCGTCCAGCGCACGGTTCTTCTTGTCGCGGCCGACCTTCATATGGATGTAGCTGGTCGTGCCGAGGTTGATGCCCTCGCCGAGCGAACCATACGCCCAGTTGGGCAGAGGGTCGCTGACCTTGGCTTTCTCGACCACATGGACCGAGCTGCCGACATCGGCCTGTACATCGAGGCCAGCGTGGAAGTGGTGGCGGCTGTCGCCGTCATAGCTTCCCCTCACCTCGCCCATCAGGCCAACCACCTCGTGCGGCTGGTTTTGCGGAAGAACGGGCCACGGCATTGGGCCTTCGTTGCGCCGGGCCATGAGATCGCTGGCTGCCGCGGCCGGTGCGCCGGCGGGCGGCATCGGCTCCGCGGCGTGTGCAGCGCCGATCAGCGGCGCGCCAGCCTGCACGCCCGGGCTGGATGACAGCGCCTTGGCGACCTGCGCGGCTGGCTGCGCAGGGGCAGCCCCCGCGCCGGCATGTACCACGCGGTGCAGGCGCTGGGCGGAGCCGTCGGCGATGACCAGGGTGCCATCGGCCGCCAGGGCGAGGCTGCGCGGGCCGTAGAGCTGGATATTGCCATCGATGCCCGTGACAGGATCGGCGGGCCGCGCGGCGTCCGGCATTCCGGCGAGGTTGCCGTCGGGCGCCAGTTGCAGCAGGCGTCCGCGCGACGACACGGCAATGTAGACGAATCCATCATGCGTCACCGCCAGCGCCATGGGGCGGCGCAGCAGCGGCTCTTTTTCCAGCTCCGGCGCGACGGCAATCGTCACCACCGAGCCGTCTTTGTTAATGCGGCGCACGGCATCGTTGCTGGTGTCGGCGATGTAGATGCCGTCCTTGCCAAGCGCAATCCCGCAAGGTGTATCGAATTGCGCTCCCTCGCCCATGCCGTCAACGAAACCGGGGCGCCCGCTGCCCGCCAGCGTGGTGACGGTGCCATCGGGAGCGATTTTGCGAATCCGGTCGTTATAGGTATCGGCGACATATACCACGCCGGCTGCATCGACCGCCACGCCGACCGGGCCATTGAACTGGGCTTGGGCGCCCTGCCCGTCCGCAAAGCCGGCAATGCCGCTGCCGGCCAGGGTCGAAACCGTGCCGTCCACTGCGATCTTGCGGATCACGTGGTTGCCAGTATCGGCGACGTAGACGTTGCCTTGCTTGTCCAGCGCGATGCCGGAAGGAGTGTTGAAGGCGGCGGCGGCGCCTGCACCGTCGCGGTAACCCTCTATGCCACCCGCCAGCACGCGCACGCTGCCATCTCGCGCCAACACCGACACGGTATTTTTCTCGCCGCCGTCCGAGAAATAGACGTTGCCCTGCTTGTCGGCAGCGATGCCGTAGGGGTCGGTCAAGCCGGCGTCCAGCAAGGTTTTCAGCCGCGCTGGCCAGGCGCGCTCGGTCGGCGCCGGGCCGCGCTTGACCAGTTCGGGCAAACGCGCCGCTACGGTGTTCGCCGTCGAAGAATAGTAGAAATAGCCACCCGCCCCGGCAATCGCCAGTACTGCAGCCGCAAAAACAGTCAATTTGATAGATGTACGCACAGGCGGGATTTTACCGTCCCATCGCCGGGGCGATCAAACAGGGTTCATCGGCCGTAGCCTATCCGGGTCAGACCCAAGGGTCTGACCCGTCCTTTGCCGCGGCACTGGCCCGATCATCCGCGATGAACCAAAAAAAAGCCCGCTCTGGGAGCGGGCTGAAGTCTATTTCCTTGGAGGAGAATAGAGGAGACAGGTGCAAGTATGCTGCGGCGCGGTATATCTGTCTACTTTATTGTAGTAATACTAGATATAACCATTCGCAATATCACTTGTCGCTAACGTAAGGCAGCACTCGGCTGGCCAGACGGGTATCGGTGCGCAGCACGCTCACCTCGTCGGCCAGGATATGCACTGCTTCGTTCAACAGTACGTCCTTGGCATTCTTGGCGGCCTTTTCGGCATCCAGTTCGGCCGACAGCGACCGTTCGTCCGCTTGCAGGCCGTCATCGGTGCGGATCGCGCCACGCACCTGGTTGGCCTGGCGCTGGGCGGCGCGCGGGTTGGCAGGCTTGGCGGCAATCGCCTTGTTCAGCGCATCTTTCGGGTCCGGCACCAGGATCGGATCATCCGGCGATGGACCGGCAGCCAGGCGCTGTTCACGCAGCTTGGCGCGCGCCTCCTGCTGGTCGCGCTCCTTGCGGCGCACGGTTTCGTTCAGGGACACCACGTTGTCCTGGCGCTGCTTTTTGACATAGCTGATGTCGTCCAGCAGGTATTGGTAGTCCTTGTCCTTGGCAACGCGTGCCTCGTGCTTTTTATCCAGCATCGGCACGATTTCCTTCAACTCGCCGGCCGGGATATACACCGCAGGCTTGATCTGGGTGTATGGCAGCGCGTTGTCGTAGCTCGATTCGCCGAAGTTTTCAGCATCGCTGGTGGAAGCCAGCTTGATGTCCGGCGTCACGCCGCGCAGCTGGGTGGTACCGCCGTTGATGCGGAAGAACTGGGCCACCGTCATTTTCAGCTCGCCGAAGCGCGACTTGTCGCTCTGGCCGAAGCGGTCCAGGTTGACCAGGGTCTGCACGGTGCCTTTGCCGAAGCTCGGTTCACCGATCACGAGGCCACGGCCGTAATCCTGGATTGCCGCCGCAAAGATCTCGGAAGCCGAAGCCGAGCCGCGGTTGATCAGCACACCCACCGGACCATCCCACGACAGGCCAGGCACATTGTCCGCCTCCACTTCGACGCGGCCTTCGGCGTTACGCTGCTGCACCACAGGACCACGGTCGATGAACAGGCCGGTCAGCTCGACCGCCTCGGTCAGCGAACCGCCGCCGTTGTTGCGCAGGTCGATCAGCACATTGTCGACCTTCTCTTTCTTCAGCTCACCCAGCAGGCGGGCGACGTCGCGCGTGGCGCTCTTGTAGTCCTTGTCGCCCTTGCGGCGCGCATCCCAGTCCTGGTAGAAAGTCGGCAGCGAGATCACGCCGATGCGGCGCTTGACAGCGCCATCCTTGACTTCCAGGATCGAGCGCTTGGCCGATTGCTCTTCCATGCTGATTTTCTTGCGCACCAGCGACAGCACGAAGGGTTTGCCGTCCGGGCCTGCATCAGCGCCCAGCACCTGCAGCCTGACGGTCGAGTCTTTCGGGCCGCGGATCAACTGCACCACGTCGTCGATACGCCAGCCCAGCACGTCGGTGAATTTCTCAGATTCGCCCTGTGCCACGGCAACAATGCGGTCGCCCACCTTGAGCTTGTTGGACAGGCCGGCCGGGCTGCCCGGCACGATTTCGCGAATCACGGTGTACTCGTCGCGGTTCTGCAGCACGGCGCCAATGCCTTCCAGCGACAGGCGCATGGCGATGTCGAAGTTCTCGGAAGCGCGCGGGCCCAGGTAGTTGGTGTGCGGCTCGATCGACATGGCGTAGGCGTTCATGAAGATCTGGAACACGTCTTCGCTATTCAGCTTGCGCGAACGGGTCACGTAGTTTTCGTAGCGCTTGTCCAGCGTCTCGCGGATCGACTTCTCGTCCTTGCCGGCCAGCTTCAGGCGCAGCCAGTCGTTCTTCACGCGCTTGCGCCACAGGTCTTTCACTTCGGCTTCCGACTTCGGCCAGTCGGCCTTCTCGCGATCGAACTGGTAGCTCTCGTCCTGCGTGAAGTCGAACTTGGATTTCAGCAGTTCGCGGGCATAGGCCATGCGGTCGGCGAAGCGCTGCTGGTACAGGTTGTAGATAGCGAAAGGCGTTTGCAGGTTTTCGCTGTTGATCGCGTCATCCAGGCGCGACTTTTCCTTGCTGAAGGAATCGATATCGGCCTGGGTAAAGAACAGTTTCTCGCCATCGAGCGATTTGAAATAGCGGTCGAAGATCTTCTCCGACATCGCGTCGTCCAGCGGCGTAGCCTTGTAATGGTAGCGCGACAGCACGCGGGACGCCCACAAGGCGGCCTGGGTCTGCTGTGCTGCAGGCTTGACGGTGACGTCTGTCGCCTTGTCTGCCTGGGCGGCGCCCGCGTAAGCGGTGACCAGTGCCAGGGACAGGGTGGCCAACAGGGTGTGCTTCTTCATCGGCTTGCTCCGAACGTAGGTGATTCTATAAGAATAGTGCTGATCCCATTCTACAGGATAGGACACTCTCTGGGAGAGAGGGGACGATGGGCAGTGTGCTGGGCTTCACTTAAGCCAGCCTGAAGGTTAAGCCATCTGACAAGATTTACGCTAAGTCATTGAATTTTCGAAGAAACATTTTGTAACAGGTGAAATTTCCAGGTAGCAACGCGATATCATATCGGCCCTGCCTCAAAAATAATCAAGAACCATGTCCCATCCAACGCCTCCCATTCGCAGCTGGAGCGTCGGCACCAAGATTGCCGCCTTCACGTTTATCCTTGTCAGCGCCCTGTTAGCGCTACTTATTGTCTTCATCAACTGGAACAGCACTGCCATGCTGGAGCAGCGCGCTCGCAACCAGGTTGCTGCCGACCTGAATGGCGTCTCCAATATGCTGGACGTATTCAACGCTGCGATGGTCAACGATGCCGCCAGCTACGCGCGCCAATTCGCCGCCCAGGTGCCCGGCCCGTTCTCGCTGGAAGGCAGCGAGCTGGCCGCCGGCGGCAAGGCCGTCAACAACGATTTCAGCATTCCCGACAACTTCACCGCCCAAACGGGCGCCATCGCCACCATTTTTGCAGCCGACGGCAACGAATTCGTGCGCGTGACCACTTCGGTGAAGAAAGAGAACGGCGAGCGCGCCATCGGCACCCAGCTCGATCACAACAACCCAAGTTATGCGCGGCTGCGCGAAGGCCGCTCTTATACCGGACTCGCACAACTGTTCGGCAAGCCCTACATCACCCAATACGACCCGGTGAAGGACGCCTCGGGCAAGATTGTCGGCGTGCTGTTCATCGGCCTGGACATCAGCAAGAACATTACGGCCCTGAAGGACAAGATCAAGGGCATCCGCATTGGCGAAACCGGCTACGTCTACGTGTTGAATGCAGCCCCCGGCAAGGACTACGGCACGCTGCTGGTCCACCCTTCCAGCGAAGGCGCATCGATGCTGGAGACCAAAGACAGCAACGGCAAGACCTTCATCCGCGAGATGCTTGAGCAAAAATCGGGCGAGGTGCGCTATATGTGGTCCGATGCAGAGGGCAAGACCTCGCCCCAGGAAAAACTGCTGGTGTACCGCTACTTCGACGACTGGAAATGGATCGTTGCCGGCGGCACCTACGTCAAGGAGATCACCAGGGATGCCGTCACTGCTCGCAACCGTTATGCGGTATGCGGCATCGTCGCCCTGCTCGCTTTTGCCGCCAGCCTGTTGCTGCTGGTGCGCGCCATTGTCAGCCGCCCGTTGCTGCAGGTGCAGGGCGCGGCCGACCGTATTGCCGGCGGCGACCTGACCGTGCGGCTGGACGTGACCACCGGCGATGAAATCGGCAAGGTCCTGGGCGCCATGAACGGCATCAGCGAACGCCTGGCGGACGTGGTTGGAGGCGTGCGCGAGGGTGCCGACCAGATCGCCACTGCTTCGTCGCAGATCGCAGCCGGCAACCAGGATTTGTCGGCGCGTACCGAGCAGCAGGCTTCGAGCCTGGAGGAAACCGCCGCTTCGATGGAAGAGTTGACTTCGACCGTGCGCCAGAACGCCGACAACGCCCGCCAAGCCAATGCGCTGGCGCGCGAAGCATCGGACGTCGCTTCGCGCGGCGGAGCGCAGGTGGCGCAAGTGGTGGAGAAGATGGGAGCCATCAACGAGGCCTCCCGTAAGATCGAAGACATCATCTCCGTGATCGACAGCATCGCCTTCCAGACCAACATCCTCGCCCTGAATGCGGCTGTCGAAGCGGCACGCGCGGGCGAACAGGGCCGCGGCTTTGCCGTGGTGGCGAGCGAAGTGCGCAACCTGGCCCAGCGCAGCGCCGCTGCAGCACAGGAGATCAAGGGATTGATCGCCAACTCCACGGGTGAAGTCGAAGCCGGCGCCAAACTGGTCGAATTGGCCGGTGCGACGATGGAAGAAGTGGTGAACAGCGTCGGCCGCGTGACCGACATCATGGGCGAAATCAGTGCCGCCAGCGAGGAACAGCGCGCCGGCATCGACCAGGTCAACCAGGCCATCGGCCAGATGGACCAGGTCACGCAGCAGAATGCCGCCCTGGTAGAGGAAGCCGCCGCAGCCGCCGGCGCCATGCAGGATCAGGCCGAAGCGCTGGTCCGCGAAGTGCGCGCCTTCAAGCTACCAGGCCATGCAGCCACGGGATCGTCGTCCAGGCGTACCACCCTGCGCCTGCGATAAGCAGCAACGGCCATGAGCGCACGGCCAGCTTCCAGTCCGTCGCAGACGGCCAGCAGGCCAGGAACTGCGGCGCGACAAGGAAGGCCAGGCCGGCGTCCAGCGCTTCGAAATGCCAGGTGCCGCGCGTGCGCAGCACGGCAACCCACCACGGGATCAGCGCCAGCAGCAGCGGCGCGAGCGCGGTGAAAGCGGAGTTGTACCAGCGCGCGTTGGCCAGCTTGACCTCGCCCAGGCGATAGCCCTTGCCCTCGCGGCGCGGGATGATGGACAGGGAAACCGGCCGCGCAAACGTCAGCAGCCCGGCCACGAAATGGGCCAGTTCATGGCACAGGGTGCCCGGCAGCTGCATCAGCGTGAACGCCACATAGCGCTGCGACAGCACCCAGATTGCCGCCGCAAGGCATAGCGACGGCGTCAGGTAAAACAGTCTATCCAATTAACCCGTATAAAAGCAGCGGCCGCAGGCCTGGCGATAAGCCTCGTTGCCGCCGATGCTGATTTGCTCGCCTTCGCGAATGCGCTCGCCCTTTTCGTCCACGCGGATGTTCATCGTGGCCTTTTTGCCGCAAGTGCAGATATTCTTGATTTCCTCGATATCGTCGGCCAGCGCAAGCAGGTAGGCCGAACCCGGGAACGGCTCGCCGCGGAAGTCGCTGCGCAAGCCGTAGCAGATCACCGGCACGCCCTTGGCCTGCGCCAGCTGGTGCAGCTGCTTGACCTGCTCCGGTGACAGGAACTGCGCCTCGTCGACAAGCACACAGGCCACTTTCTGCATGTCTTGCAGGAAGTTGGTCTCAGACGAGAACAGCTCGACTTCGCGCTGCGGCCCCAGGCGGGAAGTCACCTTGCCCACGCCATAGCGGTCGTCAATGGCGGCGGTGAACAGGCGCACGATCAAGCCCTGTTCTTCGTAGTTATGGGCGACCTGCAGCATGGAGGTCGATTTGCCTGCGTTCATCGCAGAATAGCGGAAGTAGAGTTTTGCCACGGTGGAAATTATATTAAAAGTCGCTGCGCGATTATACGCGAGGCTCAACCCGCCAAAAAAGGTATAAGCTAGCGCAAAGAAATTCCTTCTTGGTTCAATCGAATCGCCACACAATGCGCGTTTTTCGCAAGGAGAGAAAATGCAGAATACCCGTCCTGCAGCTTTGTTCAGCCTGATCGGCAATACACCGCTTGCCGAAGTCACCCGCCTCGACACCGGCCCGTGCCGGCTGTTCCTCAAGCTTGAATCGCAAAATCCCGGCGGCTCCATCAAGGACCGCATCGGCCTGTCCATCATCGAAGCCGCCGAGCGCGAAGGCTTGCTCAAGCCGGGCGGCACCATCGTCGAAGCCACGGCAGGCAACACCGGCCTGGGACTGGCCCTGGTCGGCGCCATCAAAGGCTATAAGGTGCTGCTGGTGGTGCCAGACAAGATGGCCACCGAAAAGATCCTGCACCTGAAGGCGCTCGGCGCCGACGTGCGCATTACCCGTTCCGACGTCGGCAAAGGCCACCCCGAGTATTACCAGGATTACGCTGCCCGGCTGGCCAGCGAGATCCCCGGCGCCTTCTTCGCCGACCAGTTCAACAACCCGGCCAACCCGCTGGCCCACGAAACCACCACCGGCCCTGAAATCTGGGAGCAGATGGCGCGCGAGATCGACGCCATCGTGGTCGGCGTCGGCTCCTCCGGCACGCTGACCGGCCTGGCGCGCTACTTCCGCAAGGTCGCCCCGCACGTCAGGTTCATCCTGGCCGATCCCAAGGGTTCGATCCTGAAGGAATACGTGGATACCGGCAAAGTCGCCGATACCAGCGGCTCCTGGGCGGTGGAAGGCATCGGCGAGGACTTCATCCCCGCTATCGCCGATATGGAGGCGATCTCGCAGGCCTACACCATCACTGACCAGGAAAGCTTCGACAGCGCACGCGCCCTGTTGCGCGCCGAAGGCATCCTGGCCGGCTCCTCGACCGGCACCCTGCTGGCAGCGGCCCTGAAATACTGCCGCGAACAGAGCAAGCCGCAACGTGTGGTGACCTTCGTCTGCGACACCGGCACCCGCTACCTGTCCAAGGTCTACAACGATAGCTGGATGTTCGACCAGGGCCTACTGCAGCGCCAGAAGCTGGGCGACCTGCGCGACCTGATCGGGCGCCTGTTCGAAAACGGCGACGTGGTCAGCGTGGCGCCGGGCGACACCTTGCTGATCGCCTTCAACCGCATGCGTGCAGCCGACCTGGCGCAGCTGCCGGTAATCGACAACGGCAAGCTGGTCGGCCTCATCGACGAGTCCGACCTCCTGCTGAAAGTCGAAAAGGATGCGGCCCGGTTCAAGGGCGACGTAGGCGGCACCATGACCAGCCGTGTCGAAACCCTGGCGCCATCTGCCGGCATGCCCGCCCTTCGTGATACCCTCGACCGTGGCTTGACCGCCGTGATTGCCGAAGGCGGCAAGTTCTATGGCCTGATCACCCGCTACGACTTACTCAACCACCTGCGCAGGACCTTATCTTGAGCGAAAAAAAGACCAAAGCCCACCTGGCCACGCGCGTCATCCACGCTGGCCAGCACCCTGATCCATCGACCGGCGCCATCATGCCGCCGATCTATGCCACGTCCACTTTCGTCCAGCAAAGCCCCGGTGTGCACAAGGGCCTGGACTACGGCCGCTCGCACAACCCGACGCGCTGGGCGCTGGAGCGCTGCGTGGCCGACCTGGAAGGCGGCGCGCAGGCCTTCGCCTTTGCCTCCGGCCTGGCCGCGATTTCCACCGTGCTGGAACTGCTCGATGCGGGTTCGCACATCGTGGCGGGCGACGATATGTACGGCGGCACCTTCCGCCTGTTCGAACGTGTACGGCGACGCAGCGCGGGCCATGAGTTCACCTATGCCGACCTGACCAACCCGGAAAACCTGCTGGCCGCCCTGCGCCCGGAAACGAAAATGGTGTGGGTGGAAACGCCGACCAACCCGATGCTGAAACTGGCCGACCTCGCGGCCATCGCGCGCATCTGCCGCGAACGCGGCATCCTGGCCGTGGCCGACAACACCTTCGCCAGCCCGATCGTGCAGCGCCCGCTGGAGCTGGGCTTCGACGTCGTCGTGCACTCCGCCACCAAGTACCTGAACGGGCACTCGGATATCATCGGCGGCATCGCGGTGGTTGGCGGCGAAGAACGCCAGTCGGCCTGGCGCGAGCAATTGGCCTTCCTGCAGAATTCCGTCGGCGCCATTGCCGGTCCGTTCGACGCCTTCCTGGCCCTGCGCGGCGTGAAAACGCTGGCGATCCGCATGGAACGCCACTGCAAGAGCGCACTGGAGCTGGCGCGCTGGCTGGAACGCGAGCCCAAGGTGAAAAAGGTGTTCTATCCAGGCCTCGAGTCGCATCCCCAGCACACCCTGGCCAAGGCGCAGATGGACGGCTTCGGCGGCATCATTTCGATCGACCTCGATACCGACCTGGCTGGCGCCCGCCGCTTCCTGGAACGCTGCGAAGTGTTCGCGCTGGCGGAAAGCCTGGGCGGCGTGGAATCGCTGATCGAGCACCCTGCCCTGATGACCCATGCATCGATTCCGGCGACCCAGCGCGCCACGCTGGGCATCGGCGATGGCCTGATCCGTCTCTCCGTCGGGATCGAAGACATCGAGGATTTGCGCCAAGACCTGCGCAATGCCCTTGACGCCATCTGAACGCCACTGCAGCAACTGCAAGCGCCCGATGCGGGTGCTTGATCTCTCCGGCCATTACCAGCGGCGGGTGGAGATCGACACCTGCCCGCATTGCTGCCTGGTGTGGTTCGACGACACGGAATCGGTGCGGCTGGCAGGCCCCGGCATCGCCGAATTCGTGCGCGAGATCCATGGGGCAATGCAAGCCGGCGGCGAGCACGCGCATGCGGTGTCGCTGGCGCGCATCCAGTCCTGCCCGGTCTGCAGCGCGCCGCTCAAGCGTGTGTTCGACATGTCGCGCTTCGGGCGCACTTCCAAACTCCAGTGCCCGCACGGGCATGGCTATTACCAGACCTACATTCTCTACCTGGCCGAGAAAGGCTTTGCCCGCCCCCTCGCATGGTCCGATATCCGTTCCCTGCATGCCGCAGGGAAGGAAGTTTTTTGCGCAGGCTGCGGCTGTCCGCTTCCCGCGCGGCCGGTCGAAGCGTGTCCGGCTTGTCACTCGGCCGTCGGGGTAATCGACCCCGCCCGCCTGGCGCTGGCCGTCGCGCCGGACGGTCCGGCCAGTAGCGTTAATGCCCCGGCAGTCGAGCAGCATCAATGCCACGCCTGCGGCGGCGCCATTGACCTGACACGCGACATCCATTGCCCCCACTGCCAGGCGCCGGTATTGCGCCGGGACACAGAAGATGCCTCAGCTTCCGCCACGGCAGCCGCTAGCGCGGCGGAGGCGGCATTGGCCTCCGTGCGGGACGACTCCCACCGACTCAAGACAGAAAGCCAGCATGCGGTGGTCAATTTTGGCGAAGACCGCCGCACGCAGCGGCTGCGGAATGTCGAATTCCGGCTGGCCGTCGGACTCCTGCTTGGCAGCATTGCGCTCACACTCATGGCCTGGTACCGGCAGCCGGCGCAACGTGCCAACTGGAAACGCCAGGAGGCGCCGCTGATTTCGTACGCTCCGCGCTTCAAGGAGGCGGAGTTGAAGTGCGACCTGCATTCATCGGTAAGGCGCGAAGTGCGGGTGCGCCAATTGATTATCGCGCCAGGTGCGCCGGGGCCGGGGCCGGCCAACGCCACCTACGGCGCGATGCAGGCAGCCTACATGCAGGCCAAGACCGTGCGAGCCGAATGGGAAGCCAGCGGCGCATTCGACATGCTCGAGCAACAGTTCGGCGTACCGAATGCGGACCCACGCAGCCTGCCGACAGGCCTCTTTCGCCGCGGCGAAGCGTTGGCCGCAGTGGAACGCGCAGCGTTCTGCCTGCCTGTCCATGAAATCAGCCCGCCACTACTTGCCGAGGACGGCTTTCACATCATCGAGGTGCTGGAAGCGCGTTAATCGGCTGGCCGTCGTGCAGGATCGCTGATGTTGAAGACGCGCCGGACCAGGCTTTCCAGCGCCACGAACACGCCCTCCACCCCAAAGCCGGCAATGAACGATAACGCCGACGTGCTGAGTGCCCAGTTGCCCAACAGCCCGATCTCACTGCCCGGCGTCTGGCCGGATGGATTGACGAACAAGGCAATGCAGGCGCCAATCGTGGCGCCCAGCGCCAACTGCAGCAAGGCCAGGGTGAAATCGCGCGGCGACAACAGGCTTTCGCGCATCTTGGCCCACAGGCCGCGCACCACTGCGGCGCCCGCGCCCAACACGCCGTAGCACAACGGCAGCACAGCCGTTCCGACCACCAGCGTGACGACGCGCGCCTGCTCCTCCAGGGCGCGTTGAACGCGGCCTTGCATTTCCGCCGGTGTCGCACTCGCCTGCACTGCGCCGTTCTCCGGCATGCGGCCGAACGGGCGAGCCAGCACGCTGTAGCAGGCCTGCCAGGGGACAAGCCAATCGCGCAGGTTCATGCTGATTGCGGCCGCCTGCGCCGTCAGCTGCTGGCGCCGCGTGCAAAGCTGGTACTCCTCCGTACTGCGGAAGTGCGGCGAGCCCGCCGTATCGGCCTCAGTGCAGAACTGCATCGGAGGCGCGGTAGTGCTGGCCGTGTGCTTGAATTCAGCTTCCGCAATCTCTTTGGACAGGGCGGCTTGCGCGGCCTGCACCGCATCGAGGTGCTGCAGGATGGCGCTGCCACCGGCAACATGCCAGGACGTCACACAGGTCAGCACCAGTCCAATCAGCAGCAGGTAGACCACCAGCTTCATGCGCAGGTTGAAACTAGAAGCCACCCGTACCAGGCCTGGAAATGCAGTGCGGGCCAGGGTCAGGCGTGTCGGCTTGTCCCAGTGCGGGCTGTGTGCGGAGCCGTTCCCGCTGCCGCCGCCCCCGAACATCTTGTCGCGCAACCAGTTGCGCCAGTCGCGCCGGTTGTCCTCGCCCACCACCAGCAAAGTAAAGGCAATGGTCAGGCCCGTCGCCGGGCGTGCCGCGGCATTCAGCTTATCCTTCGCACACAATACCTTGACCGCCTGCGCCACGCGCTGTTGCTCGCTATCGGGCTGCGCCAGGCCGATCGCACACAGTTCATCGATGTGCGGCTCGCCGTCGTCGTGGTTATGGAAATTGTAGAGGCTCTTGTCCCAGCGTCCGGAGATGTGGTCAAGCAGCAGGAAGACTTCATTCAGCTCACGCACGAAGATGAACTCTTCGATCCGTTGGCAGGGTTCGCCGCCATTTTCCTCACGATTGGAAGACATGCCCGCCTCCCTATTAGCATGTTGTCACTTCATTGTGCGCCTGCCAAGGCGGGGAGGACTTTGCGCTAGCTCAAACGTGAACCCTATTCGCCCGGATGGTACTTGCGTTCCAGGTTCTTTTCGATGTCTTCCTTGTAGAACAGCACGTCCTTGAATTCGCCGCGCGCATACATCTCGGCCTGGTCATTGAAGTGCGGCGACGCAGGATCGCCGCTTTCGCCGCCGGCCAGGATGCTCTTGGCCCTCACCTTCGGCCCGAATTCAACAGCCGCCACGAAGCTATTGCCGCGCTCGCCATAAATACGCCTGGTGCGCTGCTGCGACGTCATGCCGTAAGCAGCCAGCGCGCCGAAATTGCCGGACGCGTAAGGTACTGGAATGCTTGGCTTGTTATCGTCAAACGGCTGCGCGATATCGCCGGTCAGGCGCTGGAAGCGGTTGATCTCGCCCCATGGTGTTTTCCAGCTGCCGAAGTCGGCGGCCAGCTTGTTCGAAGCACGCACCAGCGCTTCCAGCCGCTGTTTCGACGTCAGCTGGGTCGCCAGGTAATCGAGGACCGGCATGCCCTTGGCTTTCGCCGCGGCACCGTATTGCTTCACCTGGTCCTGCAGCCAGTAGATGGCGACCGAAGTCGGCACCGATGTCAGCGAATAGCGCATATCCCAATCGCGCAACAGCGTGACCTGTTCGATCACGGCGGCCTTGGACAGGTCGCTGGCCGGTGCCTCGTCATAGGCGCGCACCAGCAGCGGCAGCAGCGGTTCGAAGGCGGGCAACTGGCTGTCGTAGGCGGCGGCGATCAGGCTGTCGATGGTGAAGTCCTTCTTCCCTTGCAGGACGCGAACGGCGTGAATGCCGCGCGCATTCTCGGGGTTGACCGACATGTAGGCCGGATAATCCTCGGGGCGCGGGCTATAGGGGCCGGCGGCCGAGAACGGCCAGTTGTTGGTGTTCTGAATCCAGCCATTTTTCGGGTTGAACAGTTGGATGGTTTCGCGCACCTGGTGCAAGCCTTTCCAGTCGGTCGCCGGATCGGCGCCGTTGACCGGCTTGCTGTAGTCAAAACGCGGGTCGCGCACGGGGATGAAATTGCCGTGGAAATAGGCGATATTGCCGTCCGCATCCGCATACACGGTGTTGTTGGATGAGTTGGTGCGAAGCTCCATCGACCTGTAGAAAGCCGGATAGTTGCGGGCCTTGGTGCGAATGAAGGACTGTGTCAGCGCCTTCAGCGGTTCGTTCATCATCGCCACCGAGACCCACTTTCCATCCTGTTCGCGCACCACAGGGCCGCGATGCGTGAAATAGGCCGTTACCGTCTTCTCAGCCCGGCTGCCATCCTCCGCCTTGTACGGCAGTTGCACTTGCACGGTGCGGAAGGGGCGCAGCTCCTTGCCATACTGGTAGAAGAATTTACCGTCCTTCTCCACCACGGTCTCCAGGTATTCGTCGATCACGTCGCCGCCGCCGGAAGTGTGCATCCAGCCGATGCGGTCGTTAAAGCCCTGGTAGACAAAGAACTGCCCCCAGGTTACCGCGCCATAGGCGTTCAGGCCCTCCTGGCTGTTCACGTGGATCTCCGGCCGGAAGTAGAACGAGGTGTGCGGATTGATCATCAACAGCGCGTGGCCAGACTTGCTCATGGCCGGCGCGATCGCGAAGCCGTTCGAGCCGCGCGGCTCGTTATCCAGATCGCTGCCAACGGCAGCCACGGACGGCGCAGGGCGCTTGCTGTAGAACGCCTTCAACTGCTCGATATTGACGGTTTCGATGTCGCCGCCGATACTGCCTTCGCTGAAGCTGAGCGCCATCCAGGGCTCGAAGCGGTTCAGCAAGCGCGCCTGCACCTGCGGGTGGGTGTGCAGGTAGAAGTTCAGGCCATCGGCCCATGCCACCATCAGCTTCTTCAGCCAGTCCGGGCTGGCCTTGTACTGGGCCTTCAACTGCTCGGGCGTGATGAAGAGCTTCATGCGCAAGTCCTGATACAGCGCCTTTTCGCCTTCCACTTCCGCCAGCCGGCCCATGGCGTTGATGAAATTCAGCTCGATACGCTTGAAATCATCTTCCGACTGCGCGTACATCATGCCGAATACCGCTTCCGCGTCGCTCTTGCCGTAAATATGCGGAATGCCCCATTTGTCGCGCAGGATGGTGACGCGCTTGGCAATCGCTTGCAGGCGCAGTACTTCCGCAGGACTCAAGGCTCCACCCGCCTGTGAAGCGGCGGGGGCGGCAATCGCAGGAATGGCGCAGAACGCGACGAGCGCGGCATTCAGCTTCAGCATGCTTTATTGCTCCACCAGTTGTGCAATGCGTTCGCGCAGTTCGGCGTTTTCGGCGCGCAGCGCGGCATTCTTTTCCTTCAATTGCGAGATCTCGAGGCGCAGCACCTCCACCTCGGTCAGCGGGGCCGGACGCTCAGCTGCTTCGTAATGCGCCTCGCCAGCATCTTCTTTCGGAGGTTTCGGCGGGCGGTTGGCGGCGCGCTGTTCGCGGATCTCGCGCGCTGCCTGCTGCAGGAACTTGCGGCCGCCGGCGACGGCCGACTTCTGGTCTTCTTCCGGCAACGAAGCCACGGTGGCGGCGGCATTGATCGAGATCGTGCCGGAGCGCACGGCTTCCACCAGTTCCGGCGTAGCGCTGCGGGTGATCTTTTCGATCTGGCCCAGGGTATTGGCGCTCAGGCGCGCCGCGCGGGCAATGTCTTCGCGCTTGGCCTTGGCCTTCGGCGGAGCCGCCGGTTCCTCGGCTTCCGGGTCCGGCGGCGCAATGGCGGCATCTTCCGCCTTGGCCTGCTCTTTCACAGCCTGTTCGCGCTTGCCCAGGATTTCCTGCTGGCGCAGGGCCAGCACGCCACGCTGGAAGTCCGACACGCTGCGGCGGCCCAGGTGGTTATCGATCATCCACAGCATCACGTCTTCAATATCCTTGAAGCTCGTGTTCTGGGTGACTTTAAACGGAATGCCGTGCTGCTGGCAGATCGAATAGCGGTTATGGCCATCGACCAACACATCGTTCCACAGCACCAGCGCATCGCGGCAGCCTTCGGCCAGCAGGCTGCGCTCCAGCGCAGTACGCTCAGCCTCGGTCAACGGCTCGATATAGTCCCGCAGGACGTCGTTAATCTTGATTTGCATGGGGTCTTTCCAGGGGATTCTGCGACCAGCATGCTACAACATTCCGCGGCGATTACAAGCATTGCCAGAATTGCCACTACTGGATGTTAACCAAGAGACATGTCATAATAGCGGGCTTCAAAGTGCCCCGGTGGTGAAATTGGTAGACACACCGGACTTAAAATCCGTTGCCTGCAAGGGCGTGCCGGTTCGATTCCGGCCCGGGGCACCAAGCCTGCATATCCGAAGATGTGCTGCAGTGCGGCTGACTAATTTGAACTAACTTCAACTTCGCTCAGCACTCTGATCCGTGCTAGTTGACAGTGCTGTCAGCATCCGTCACACTATCCATACCACTCATCTTTTGAGGTGTCATTAGGTTGGCTCCTCTTGAGACGGAAAAGCCGCTCACATGGGCGGCTTTTTCACATTTGGAAAGATATCAGTGGTGTCGACAATTCCAAAGCCTCCTCTAAGGATCGCCGTCTACGTTGACGGCTATAACCTCTACTATGGCCGATTGAGGGGCACCGACTTCAAATGGCTTGATATTGTTAAGCTGTTCGATGCTCTTCTTGCGCAACGTGATCAAAATGAGCAATTAGTGGTGGTGAAATACTTCACCGCGCCGGCGCTGGCGCATTTTGCGACACACGGTGCGGCCTCCGTGGAGGCGCAATCAGCATATCATCGCGCATTGAAAGCGAAGCATAAGGACCGCTTCGAGGTGATTTATGGTAACCATTCGTATGACAAAAGCGGCGCCCTGCTCCCGAGTTTCGTTGCTGGTCAACCATGTGATCGGACGAATCGCATACGAGTCTGGAAACTGGAGGAGAAAAAGACTGACGTAAATTTGGCACTCTGTATGTACCGCGATGCATGAGCCTGTCAGAATTTTAGTGTGAAACCGGGGTCATGAAATAATACCGAAAGGGATTGTCCATGACCGACGTAATGACCACTAAAAAGCCAAAGACCAAGAAGCAGTACCCATTCCCCGTTGAACTGATCGACCAGTTGCTGGCCCAGGTCGAGAACAAGGACGCCGAGTCCATTCTGGGTGAATCGGGCCTTGCCGGCCAGCTGAAGAAAATGCTGGCCGAGCGCATGTTGACGGCTGAATTGACCCACCATCTCGCCACCGAAGGCGACGCCAAGAACCACCGAAACGGAAAAAGCCGCAAGACCGTGCTGGCACCGGGCGGCGAGCTCGAACTGGAGATCCCGCGTGACCGACTTTCCAGCTTTGAGCCTAAGCTGGTAGCCAAGCATCAACGCCGCATGCCGGGTTTTGACGACCATGTGATCGGCATGTATGCCCGAGGCATGACAGTGCGCGAAATCCAGGCACATTTACTGGAGCTGTACGGCACCGAAGTGTCGCCAGACCTGATCTCAACGATCACCGACGAGGTCATGGACGAAGTGACGCAGTGGCAGCAGCGTCCACTGGAAGCGATGTACCCAATCGTGTACTTCGATGCATTGCGCCTGAAGATCCGCGACGAAGGCACCGTCAAAAACAAGGCCGTGTACCTGGCGCTGGGCATTCGTGCCGACGGCCGCAAAGAAGTGCTGGGGCTGTGGATCGAGCAAACAGAGGGCGCCAAGTTCTGGCTGAAGGTCTTTAACGAGCTGCGCAACCGCGGCTTGGAAGACATTCTGATCGCCGTCGTTGATGGCCTTCGCGGCTTCCCTGAGGCGATTGAAGCGGTGTTCCCACAGGCGCATATCCAAACCTGCATCGTGCACCTGATTCGCAACTCGATGACGCTGGCCTCCTGGAAGGATCGTAAGGAGCTTGCGGCAGCGCTCAAGCCAATCTACCAGGCTTCTAACGCCGATGCGGCGGCAGCGGCGCTGGATGCCTTTGCGGCAGGCCCTTGGGGCCAACGCTTCCCGACAGTGGTAGCCATGTGGCGCCGGCAGTGGGAGCAGGTAATTCCGTTCTTTGCCTACCCACCGGAAGTACGCTCGATCATTTACACAACGAACGCCATTGAGAGCCTGCATATGCGCTTGCGGAAGATCGTCAAGAATCGCGGACACTTCCCGAGCGACGAGGCAGCGACGAAATTGCTCTACCTGGCCTTGCGCAATATCGAAAAAGATTGGAAGATGCCGCAGCGGACCTGGAAGATGGCCGCCAATCAGTTTGCCATCCTGTTTGGGGAACGTTTTACCAACGCGCTCAATTAACTAACAGCGACCCCGGCACACAAAATTCCTGACAGGTCCCGATGCATGTAAAGGCCTCTACGATCGAATAATACTGGTCACTAACGACAGCGACGCTGAGCCAGCATTGGAAGCAATACGCGCGGACTTCCCCAGGATCATGATTGGCGTTGTGATGCCGATTCATCCACCTGTCCCAGGCACAGAAAAGCACCGTCGGACGAGCGGGTCGCTGTCCAGGCATGCGGACTGGGTCCTACCTCACCTCCAGGACGGTCAACTTGAGCATGCCCGCTTACCGGACATAGTACCCACAAACAAAAAGCCAATTCGCAAGCCGCCGCATTGGTAGGGCAATGTTGATTCGGCCCGAGAGCCATTAAATTACGTGACTCCCTAAGTTGACTCCGGGGATCTTATGCGCCTACACTCCGCACCGTTATCAATTTTTGGAGTCCCCTTTCATGGGCACTTGTTCGAGTCATAGTTGTCAGCCGGTTCATTCCGGCCCCGCATAACGGCACGATCGCGTCCTGGGCTCCCGCCTCACGTCATCCGCCGTCGCGGATGATGGTCACCCATCCCAAACTCTGATACTCAAGCGCGCAAGATAGCGGGCCCGCATCCTTTGCGGAGAGCCTGATGTTCGCTTCATTCACCACACGTCCCAATCGCTGGGACTGGGCCTTGCTGCCACTGGTACTGGCAGTGTTGATTGCTGTCGCCTATGGCGCCATGCAGATGGCGCGCCCCTTCGTGCTTGGCCAGCCTATGCCGGTCAGCCTCGACCCGGCCTCGCTGCCCTATTACCTGTTGCGCACCATTTTGCGCATGTTCGCCGCATTGGGAGTGTCGCTGGTATTCGCCTTCGTCTTCGCGGCGGTGGCGGCCAAATACCGGCTGGCTGAAAAGGTCCTGGTGCCGCTGCTGGACGTGCTGCAGTCGGTGCCGGTGCTGGGCTTCCAGGCGATTGCCATCGCGCCCTTCATCGCCCTGTTCCCGGGCAGCCAGATGGGCGTCGAATGCGCGGCCATCTTTGCGATTTTCACTTCGCAGGCCTGGAACATGGCGTTCAGCCTGTACCAGTCGATGCGTGCCGTGCCGGCCGAACTGCACGAGGCAAGCCGCATGTTCCGCCTCTCGGCCTGGCAGCGCTTCTGGCGCCTGGAGCTGCCGTTCGCCATGCCGGGCCTGCTGTGGAACATGATGATGTCCATGTCCGGCGGCTGGTTCTTCCTGGTGGCGGCAGAGGCCATTTCCGTCGCCGGGCAGGACGTCAAGCTGCCCGGCATCGGCGCCTACATCGCGGTGGCCATCGAAGCTGAAAACGGCCGTGCCATCGCATGGGCTATCGGCGCCATGTTCGTCGGCATCGTCATGTATGACCAGCTCTTCTTCCGTCCTTTGCTGGTGTGGGCGGACAAGTTCCGCTTTGAAGAACTGGACGGTGAAGTGGGCCGCCGTTCCTGGCTGCTCGACTGGGTGCGCCGCAGCCGTATCGCCAGCCGCCTCACCGACATCGCGTGGAAGCTGATGCGCTCGACCCTGGGCTGGTTTCCGGCCCGTCCGGTCGAAGCGGCCGCTGCGGCCAAGGCCACGCGCCGCTGGCGCCTGCCGGCGCGCGCCGCCGATACGCTGTTGCTGGTGCTCGCGGTTTGGGCCAGCTACCGCGTGGCGGCCTTCATCCATACCGAGGTTGGTTGGCGCGAGGCAGCAGGCGTGTTTGGCCTCGGCCTGGCGACGCTGGCGCGCGTGGCAGTGCTGATCGCGCTGGCTTCCCTGTTCTGGGTGCCGGTGGCCGTCTGGATCGGGCTACGCCCACGCTATGCACAGAAAATCCAGGCGGTGGCGCAGTTCCTGGCCGCCTTCCCGGTCAACCTGCTGTTCCCGGTGGTGGTGTATTCAGTTCTGCACCTGGGGCTCAATCCGGACATCTGGCTCAGTCCACTAATGGTGTTCGGTACCCAGTGGTACATCCTGTTCAATGTCGTCGCCGGTGCGTCCACCCTGTCCACCGACCTGCGGCTGGCGGCGGCGAATCTGGGCTTGAAGGGCTGGCTGAAATGGTGGCGGGTCTACCTGCCTGCCATATTCCCCAGTTACATAACAGGCGCAGTGACGGCCAGCGGCGGCTCGTGGAACGCCAGCATCGTGGCCGAATACGTCACCTGGGGCAAAACCACCCTGGTGGCGCATGGCCTTGGCAGTTATGTGAAGCAGATGACCGATGCAGGCGACTTCCCCCGGATCGCCCTCGGCATCGGCGTCATGTGTGTATTTGTAATGGCAATCAACCGCTTCGTTTGGAGCCGTTTGTATCAGGAGCAAGCATGAAAAAAGAAATCCTGGTCGACCTGCAAGGCGTCGGCAAATCCTTCCGCACTGGCGACGGCGCCAGCCGCACCGTGCTCGATGGCGTCGACTTCGCGCTGGAGTCGGGCGAGATCGTGGCGCTGCTTGGCAAGTCAGGTTCCGGCAAATCGACCCTGCTGCGCATTATCGCGGGCCTGGTGCAAGCCGACGCCGGCGCTGCCAAGTATCGCGGCGCGCCGCTGGCAGAGCCGGTGCCGGGCATCGCCATGGTGTTCCAGTCTTTCGCCCTGTTCCCCTGGCTGACCGTGCAGCAGAACGTGGAACTTGGCCTGGAGGCTCAAGGCGTTCCGGCTGCCGAACGCGCAGCACGCAGCGAAGCGATGCTGGACTTGATGGGCCTTTCCGGCTTCGAAGGCGCACTGCCGCGCGAGCTGTCAGGCGGCATGCGCCAGCGCGTGGGCATCGCCCGCGCCCTGGTCACCAACCCGGACGTGCTGCTGATGGACGAGGCCTTCTCCGCCCTCGACGTGCTGACCGGCGAGACCCTGCGCAACGACATCCTCGAGCTGTGGGACCATGGCCGCATCCCGACGCGTGGCATCCTGGTCGTTTCGCACAATATCGAGGAAGCGGTGATGATGTCGGACCGGATCATCATGCTCTCCAGCGACCCGGGCCGCATCCGCACCGAAATCCGCATCGACCTGCCGCGTCCGCGCAATCCGGACAGGCCGGCCGTGCGCCAGTTGATCGACGAAGTGTATGGCCTGATGACCATGCGCGCACCGGCCGCCAGCCCGGCGCGCGAGGCCGGTCCCGACTACCGCCTGCCCGATGCCGATATCGAGCGCATCGAAGCGGTGCTGTCGCTGCTGGCATCCGATCCCTTCGAAGGCCGCGCCGATTTGCCGCGCCTGTCCGATGAAAGCGAACTGCCGGACGAGGCGCTATTCCCGGCCTGCGAAGCGCTGTCCCAGCTTGGCCTGGCTTCCGTGGAAGGCGGAGACATCACCATGACAGCGCTTGGCCGTCGTTATGAAGCAGCCGACCATGCAGCCCGGCAGGCCATCTTTGGCCGCCAGTTGCTGGCGCACGTCACGCTGCCGCAGCACATTTACAGTATGCTGCGAGCCTCGGCGGACGGTGCGCTGCCGGAAGAGCAGGTGTTGTCGCCACTACTGGAATCCAACGAGCCTGAAGAGGCGCGCCGCATCATGCGTACCGCCATCGAATGGGGCCGTTATGGAGAGATTTATGAGTTTGATTTCCACACGCGCCGCTTGCGCCTTGCCTGACAAACATTGCCTGTTGCTGGCCGCCGCAGCATTGCTGTCGACCACAGCGTGGGCCGGCCGGCCATTGGCCACGGATGACGCGACGATCCTCGAACCAGGCGATTGCCAGGTCGAAGCCTGGCATCAGCAAAGCGGTGGACTGCACGAATGGTGGGCCATGCCGGCGTGCCGCGTCGGCGGCTGGGAGCTGGCTGCGGGCAAAGGACAGTCGCGCAACGCCGCCTTGCAGGCAAAGACGGTGCTGCGCGGCCTGCAAACGAACGGCTGGGGCCTGGGCCTGGCCATCGCAACCCAGCATGGCATGACACGCCAACACACGGTCAACGTGCCGCTGACGATCTCGTTCGCCGGCGATGCGCTGCTGTTGCACTTGAACGCCGGCTGGATGCGTCCGTACGCCGCACCGGGACGCGCCACATGGAGCGTGGGCGGTGAATATGCGCTCGCCCCGCGCTGGAGCGCCTCGCTGGAAAGCTACGGCAGCCATCACCGCCCGCCGACCAGGCAAGCAGGCTTGCGCTATGCGCTGGTCGAGGGCCGCCTCGACCTGGATGCCAGCGTTGCAAAAACACCCGGAGCACCGCATCAGCTGGCACTGGGAGTGACCTGGGCTCTGCCGGGGTTGCTATACTAGCGGCATGAAAACCCTGCTTCCTGCCGCGGCACTGGCTGCGCTCCTCACTGGCTGTGCCGGCATTGGCGCGCAGAGCTTTTACGCCAATCCATCGGCAGCGAGCCCGTTCGAAATGTGCAAGACGCTCACGACCGGCTCGCCCGACATGAACTTTGCCAATGCCCTGCGCATGGAACTGGGGCGGCGCGGCGTTGCCGAAGCGGCCTGTCCGGAAGTCATCAAGGAACGCGAAACCTGGGTGACGGTCGGCGTCACGGCCGGCGTGGTCGCGCTCGCCGTCGCGGCCAGCAAGCATAACGACGTCAGCATCGGCGTTGGCGGCACGATCGGCCTGTACAACGACGACTGGTACTCTTCCGAGCCAACCTACGCCCCGAACACCGACCGCGAGTGGGCATGGGATCGCTACACCGGCGAGAATGGCAGCCAGATCTGGGCCTGCCGCGGCGTACAGACCGGCGCCCTCGTCGATCCATCGCGCTGCCAGGGCCGCCCGTTGGCCGATACCGTCTGGCCGGGCCCTGCCGCACCATTCAGATAGAACTTTTCCTGTTCCGCGCACTCCAAGTCCATGTCCTATATTGAACATGGGGGAAGTATGAAACCCGTTCAGAACGACACGCTGGCCGGCAGCCTGATCGCGGGAAATACCATCATGACCTTCGTGCTCAACTATGCCTCCCCACTTCGGCAAGCGGCGTTCCAACCGCCTCCGCAGCCCATCATTATTACCGTTCCTTCGCGAAACTAGCTATGGCCCTCGCCCGCACGATAGCGGCAAGCTTTCGGCGGATGCGTCCTGTGCGTGGAGAATGATGGCGTTCTCTTCGACGGGGTTGCAAAATGAAGCTAAGAAACTTTCTGATGCTTGCCGCCTGCGTGGCATCGTCAGCACTGGCTGTACCTGCTTTCGCAGGCACGTTTGACAACGGCTTGCCTGCTCCCTGGCGCTGCACCGGGATGTGCGGCACCCTGGGCGCGGACGGCGTAGTGGGCCTTGCGCCTGGTGGAGGCAGCGCCTACGGCTGGATTTCCACCTATAACTCCACAAGTGAAGTCTCGCTACCCGGCGCTGGTGGCGTTGAGGGCGCAAACAACGGCTCGAACCTGCGCTCGGTCTCGTTCATGGCCGACGCAAACGCCGCGCTCGACTTCCGCTTCAATTACGTGACGACTGATGGCGCGGGCTACGCCGACTATGCGTGGGCGCGCCTGCTGGATGCAGATGACCGGCAGGTGGCGCTGCTGTTCACCGCGCGCACCAGCGAAAATGGCAATGCCATTCCCGGTTTCGACATGCCGCCGTCGGAGGCTACGCTAACGCCTTTCCCGGTAGCCGTGGCGCCAGGCCGGACCATGTGGTCGCCGCTGGGTCCCGATTCCGACGAATGTTATGACACCGGTTGCGGCGCCACTGGCTGGGTGCGCGGCCAGTATGCCATCGCCAACGCAGGCAAGTACCGGCTTGAATTCGGCGTGACCAACTGGGATGACCGCGACTTCGACTCCGGGCTCGCACTGGATGCCATCACGGTCGGCGGCGCCCCCTTGCCCATCCCCGAGCCCGGACAATACGCAATGCTGCTGGCCGGCCTGGCCATGCTTGGCACATTGAAGCGCCTGGCGCGGTGATCCGTATCGGCATTTCCGGCTGGCGTTATACCCCGTGGCGCGGCGTGTTCTACCCGCCCGACCTGACCCAGGCGCGCGAGCTGGAGTTCGCCTCGCGCGCCGTTCGCACCATCGAGATCAACGGTTCCTTCTACTCGCTGCAGCGGCCCGAAAGCTACCAGGCCTGGTACGACGCCACTCCCGACGGCTTCGTGTTTGCACACAAGGGCAACCGCTACATCACCCACATCCGCCGCCTGCGCGAACCTGATAAAGCCTTGGCCAACGTCTTTGCCAGCGGCGTCCTGCTGCTGCGGGAGAAGCTTGGCCCTTTCCTGTGGCAGTTTCCGCCCAATTTCAAGTTCGATGAAGAGCTGTTCGAGCACTTTTTCAGCCTGCTGCCGAGGGACACCGAACAGGCATCTGCCCTCGCCCGCCGCCACGAGCCTCGCATGAATGGCCGTGCCGCCACCGAAACGGACGCCAGGCGCAAGCTTTTGCACGCCGTAGAAATCCGCAACGAATCCTTCGCCGATCAGGCCTTCGTGCGGCTGCTGCGCAAGTACAAGGTGGCACTGGTCGTGGCCGACACGGCGGGCAAGTGGCCCGACTACGAAGATGTGACAGGCGGCTTCATGTACCTTCGGCTGCACGGCGAGAAGGAACTTTACGCCAGCGGCTACACGCCGGAGTCCCTGGACCGCTGGGCCGCCCGCATTCGCGCCTGGTCAAAGGGAGGGCAGCCGGCAGATGCAAAACTGATCGCCGACAGCGCCCCGCCCAAGCGCGCCTCGCGCGACATTTACTGCTACTTCGACAACGACGTGAAAGTGCACGCGCCGTTCGACGCGCAAGACCTGGCGCAGCGCTTACTCGGTTGACGGCCGGCGCTGGGCGCGATAGATGCCGGAGTGGCCGGAAAACATGAAGGCAACCGCGCAAGCCAGCGCGGCGTATGGCCCGATTTCAGGCCCGAACAATTCCATCGCCATCACCGTGCAGGCCAGCGGTGTGTTGGCGGCACCGGCAAACACTGCGACAAAGCCGATTGCCGCCAGCAGCGGGAACGGCAGGTGCAGGATCGGCGCGAGGGCATTGCCAAGCGTGGCGCCGATATAGAACAGCGGCGTCACTTCGCCGCCTTTGAAGCCGGAACCCAGCGAGCCGACGGTGAACACGAACTTGCCCAGCCAGTCCCACCAGTCGAGCGGGACGCGGAATGCCTCCACCATCGGCCCGATGCCGAGGCCGAGATAACGGTGGAAGTCGATGCCGAACGCGCCGCCGGCGGCCACGGCCAGCGCGATCACCGCGCCACCGGCCAGGGGCCGCAGCGGCGCGTACGCAAAGCGCTCCTTGAACCATGCCGACAAGCCATGCGTGGCAGCGGCAAAAGCCCGTCCCACCAGCCCAAACACGACGCCCGCGGCAACGATCCCGGCCAGCGCCAGCAACAGCGGGCTGTCCGGCGCACCCAGCGTGCCTGCAGGGTAATGCTTATGCCCGACGCCCCACCAGCGCGTGACCTGGTCGGCCAGCAGCGCCGCCAGCATGCAGGGATAGATCGCAGTAAAACGCATGCGCCCGATCACCAGCACCTCCAGGCCGAAGATGGCGCCGGCCAGCGGCGTGCCGAACACCGAGGCGAAACCGGCGCTGATCCCGGCCATCAGCACGGTGCTGCGATCTTCGCGCGGCAGCCGGAATACGTGGGTGAGCTGGTCGGCCAGCGCGCCGCCCATCTGCACCGCCGTGCCTTCGCGCCCGACGGAGGCGCCGAACAGGTGCGACACCACGGTGCTGCACAGGATCAGCGGCGCGAGCCGCAGCGGCACCACATTCTTCGGATCGTGGATCTCGTCGATCAGCAGGTTATTGCCCGCCTCGACGCGGCTGCCAACGTGCAGGTAGATCCAGCCGACGGCAAAGCCGGCCAGCGGCAGCAGCCACACTACCCAGCGATAGGCTTCGCGCCAGGCTGTGGCCACGTCCAGCGCCACCAGGAAAAATGCGGAAGCACTGCCCGCCAGCAGCGCGACGATGCCGGAAAGCAGGCTCCATTTTCCCAGGTAGCGCAGTTGCTTAATGATGGTCGTGTCCCTTCTTGTCGCGGGTCACTTCCATCGGCTTGACGCCGGCAGGCGGCGCTGCGTTCGGCGCGGCGGGGGCCGGCGGCAGTTCGCCAGTCCACTCGTAAGCCGTAGTGCCTTGCGGCGCCTTGTACCAGCCCGGATCGCTGTAATCGCCCTTCTTCTGGTCCGCACGCACCTTCATCAGCGTGAACATGCCGCCCATTTCGATATCGCCATACGGGCCGGTGCCGGTCATCATCGGCAGCGTGTTTTCGGGGATTTCCATCTCCATGCCGCCCATCGAACCGCCCTTGTCGCCCATCACCATATAGCCCGGCACGAGCTTGTTGATCTTCTCGGCCACGCCTTTGTGGTCGACGCCGATCAGGGTCGGCACGTTGTGGCCCATGGCGTTCATGGTGTGGTGCGATTTGTGGCAGTGGAAGGCCCAGTCGCCCGGATTGTCGGCGACGAACTCGATGGCGCGCATCTGGCCCACCGCGACATCGGTGGTCACTTCCGGCCAGCGTGCGGTTGGCGGCACCCAGCCGCCGTCGGTACCGGTGACCTCGAAGCGGTGGCCGTGGATGTGGATCGGGTGGTTGGTCATGGTCAGGTTGCCGGCGCGGATGCGCACCCGGTCGCCCTGGCGCACGACCAGCGGGTCGATCGCGGGGAAGACGCGGCTATTGAATGTCCAGATATTAAAGTCCGTCATCGTGTTGACCTTGGGGACCATGCTCCCCGGTTCGATATCGTAAGCGCTGAGCAGGAACACGAAATCGCGGTCCACCGCATGCTGGCGCGGGTCTTTCGGGTGGGTCACCCAGAAGCCCATCATGCCCATCGCCATCTGCACCATCTCGTCAGCATGGGGATGGTACATGAAAGTACCGGCGTGTTTGGCGACAAATTCATAGACAAAGGTCTTGCCAGGCTGGATCGCGGGCTGGCTCACGCCGGACACGCCATCCATCCCGCTTGGCAGCAACTGGCCATGCCAGTGCACGCTGGTATGCTCAGGCAGTTTGTTGGTGACGAAAATGCGCACGCGGTCGCCCTCCACCACTTCGATGGTCGGGCCCGGACTCTGGCCGTTGTAGCCCCACATCTTGGCATACATGCCGGGAGCGATTTCGCGCACGACCGGTTCGGCGACCAGGTGGAACTCCTTGACGCCATCTTTCATGCGCCACGGCAGGCTCCAGCCGTTCAGGGTGACGACCGGGTTGTAAGGACGGCCATTGGGCGGCATCAGCGGCGGCGCGGTCGACGCGCTCGATTGCACAGGCGCTTCCGGCAGGCCGGCGGCGCCGGCGCGGCTCACCAGGCCTGCTCCGATCAGGGCGGCAGCGCCATTTGCGAGAAAAGTTCTACGATTGCTCATTGCTGTACTCCTTTACCGCCAATCGCGGCATCCAGATTGGCGTCCGCGATCCAGTATTCCTTGAGCGCGGTGATGTAATTATTGACGGCGGTAGTCTGTTCGCGGGCATCGGCCAGCAGTTCGAACACCGACAGCAACATGCCGTTGTAGCGCAGCAGGGTCTCTTCGGAGATCTTCTGGCGCAGCGGTATCACCACATCGCGGTAATGTTTCGCCAGCTCGTAGGAAGCCTGGTAATCCTGGTGGCTTTCGCGCGCTTCGCTGCGGGCATTGACGGCGGCCGCGGCGAGCAGGTTCACCGATTGCATATAAGTCGCTTCGGCATGCGCCAGGCGGGCGCCGCCCCAGTCGAACAGCGGCACCTCCAGCGAAATCTCGTAGCCGCGCGAACGGCGCTCGCCGTCCCGCTCACTGATGCCGCTCAGCTCCAGCACGTTGATGAAGCGCGTGGTTTTGGTCAGTCCGAGGGAACTGGCAGTGTGCTGCGACGACAGCCGGGCAGCCTGGACGTCAAGCCGGTCGCGCAAGGCCGCGGCCTCCGCATCGTCCACCTTGCGCGGGCTTGCCGGCAGTTCCGGCAGCCGCTCCGGCAGGCGGTAGCTGGTAGCTTCCGCGCCGGACAGGCCCAGGATGCGGGTCAGCTTTTCGCGGCTGGCGCTAGCGGCCTTGCGGGCGCGCGCCACATCGGCCATGGCGTCGGCATGGAAAGCTTCTTCGCGGGCGGCGTCGTACTTGCTCCAGTTGCCGGCCGCCTGCATGCGCCGCGCCAGTTCGCCGCTGGCTTCCGCCGCATCGCTGATCTGCTGGGCATACGCAACGCCCTGTTGCGCCGCCACCGCCTCGATCCAGGCCAGGCGGGCCTGGTGGGCCATCGAGACCGCCTCGCCCGCCAGTTCCAGCTTGACCTGCTCGAAACGCTGGGCTTCGATACGGCTGGCCAGCGGCAGCGTCAGCAGCTGGATGAAGTTCATGCTCAAGGTGCGCTCGATGGCGACTTCGCCGCCGCCATGCGTGCGCTTGAAACTGAAGCCAGGATTGGCCATGCGGCCCGCCTGCACCAGTTCCGCTTCGGCGATGCCGAGATCCCAGTAGCGGGCCTGCAGGCCGCGGTTATTCAATAGTGCGATCTGGACAGCCGCGTCGGCGCTCAGCGGCTCGGCCAGCAATTTCCTGAGCTGTTCGTCCAGCGCGCGCCGGTCATCGTCGTTGCGCAACAGGCGCGTCTCGGCGCCGCTACGGCTCTTCGTGGCTTGTGCCACTGCGCCGAAACCGCCATCGTTCGAGAACGTGGCGCAACCGGAGAGCAGCGCAGCCGCGGCGGCCATTGCCGCCAGCTTGAATGCTTGGTTCATGTTTGTCTTTCCAATGCTTGGTCGTCCTGCGCGGGGACGCAGGAATGAGCCAGCCGCCACGGCTGGCATGGATCAGGCAAGGATCGCCCGCGGCGGGCGTTTGGGAAGGGCAAGGTCGACCGGCAACGGCGGCACGGGTTCGGGCAGGCGCAGGCGCTCGGCAAGCTGCGGCTGCGATGCAGCTTGCGGCATCGCGTAGGCCGGCGCGGCGCCGACGCAGCAAGCGCCCATGGGGCTGCCATGCTGGCCTCCGGCACAATGGGCGGTTTTATCGCCGTCGTGCTGGGCGGCCGCCTGCATGGCGGCATGATCGTGTGGTCCGTCCGGCATCGCCTGTGCCGCCGGCTTGGCTGTACCGCACAGCAGCATGCTGGCCGAGGCAAAACCCTGGAAAGGCAAAGCCACCAGCATTAGCCAAAGTACAATGACACGGATCATGGATTTCATGGGCAGCGATATTAACATGCCCGCCTTAGAAGCGCCTTACCACCCTGACATAGGCGCCGCGTCCCAGCGACAGCCGGTTGTTGCCGCCGAACTCTTCGTGATCGCGGTCGAGCGCATTGCTGGCGCCCAGCGCCAACTCAAGCCCTGGCTTGACCTGCCAGTTGAAGTTCACGTCCAGCGCGGTATAGCCAGCCACCGCGGTAAAGCGCAACGGGCCGACATGGCGCAAGGTCAGGTCGAGGTCGCGCCCTTCGCCGAAGGTGTAAGAAGAGCGCAGCTTCGCCACGCGGCGGGGATCCCAGTTCCCGGTGACCGAACGGTTGCCGAAATCGGCTTCACCCGGCTTGAGCGAAAACTCTTCATGCATCAGGGTCAGGCCCGCGTTGAGCCGCCAGCCGGGCGTGACCTGGACACTGCCCCAGGCTTCCAGCCCGCGCGTTTCGCCTTCCATGCCATTGCCGATCTCGAAAACCTGCAGGGCAACCGGCTTGATCGTTCGCAGCTTGTCATACAGTGCGCGATAAACGGTGAGCGAATAGCTGGCGCGGTTGCCGAACTGCTGGCGCAGGCCGGTTTCCAGCACGCGGGCCGTCTCGGACTGGAAATTCGGCCCGCCGCTCAGCGTTCCGCGCGGGCTGGCGAAGAAAATCTCGCGGTCAACGCGTGACGGCGCCCGCACCGTGCGCGACAAGGCGGCCCACCAGGAGGTCGAGGCTGTTGCTTTCCACGCCAGGCGCAAGTTGGGGAGGAATTCCGTCCCGGTGTACTGATTGCGCTCGATGCGCAGTCCTCCCGTCAGGTTCAGTTGCTCGCTGAGGGCGACGGTGTCCTGCCCGTACAAGCTCACCCAATGCATGGCGGCGCGCTCGGGATGGAAGGCGGTACCGCTGGTGACCGCCACCTTGTCGCGCGCGAAGCGGTATTCGGCGCCGGCCGCCAGCGTATGCCGCCCAAGCGGGGCGAAGTTGTAGAGTGCCTGCAGGTCGGCCACATCCAGGTTCTCTTTGTAAACGCCGACCTGGTCGCGCTCGGTGCGATCGTAATAGGCCAGCAAGGACAAGCTGGCGCCGCCGTACAACTGGCGGCTCCAATGCCCCATCAGATTGGCGCCGCGCATGGATGCGGCAGGCAGCATGGTGACAGGGGGCGTCGGTATTTGTCCTGCGCCGATACGGTACACATCGCCCTGCACTGTCAGCGCATCGCTGCCGCGCAGCCAGTCGGCCCGAAAGCCCGCCTGCGCGTTGTGCCAGGCATCGCCCAGCGGCTTGCCGGCCAGCGTTTCGCCGTGCGGCATGGCGTAATCCATGCCATAGGCGCGCCAGGCGCCATCGTCCATCGCCGCGCCGTAACGGAAGGCTGCGCCGGACTGCGCCTGCCCCCAGCGCAGGTCGGCCATCGCGCCAAGGGTGGACGACGCGTGCTTGGTAATCACATTGATCACGCCATTGACCGCATTGGTCCCCCAAAGTGTGCCGCCTGGCCCGCTGACCACTTCGATGCGTTCAATGGCGTCCACCGGCACCTGCTGCACGTCCCAGGACACCCCGGAAAGCAGCGGCGTATACACCGAGCGGCCATCGATCATCACCAGTTGCTTGTTGGCGCTGTTGCCGGCGAAACCGCGCGCGGTAATGGTGTAATTGCCGGCAGGCGTCTGCGCGACGTGCAGGTTGGGCGCCATGCGCAGCGCTTCGGCCAGGCTGCGCGCACCGCTGCGGCGGATATCGTCGGCGGTAATCACGAAGACGGAGGCCGGGGCGTCGCCCAGCCGCTCTTCGCGCTTTGACACGGACACCACGCGCACGTCGCTCAATTCCTCGAGCGAGAGGTTGGCAAAGTTTTCCGGCGCAGCAGCGCCGCCGGCGGCAGCGACTGCCGTTAGCGACTGGCTGCAGATGCAGCCGGTAACCAGTACCCACTTCAGTGAATCGCCTGTCTTGGGCATCGCGGCCTCTCTTCCTGGAAGCACTGTGAAAAAATCTTATCACGGAGATAGTTTTTCCCGCCACACAGATGACTTGCATCACAAAACGAATAAGCCTCGCCCGCCATATCAGGATTCTTTATAATAGTTGGGCTTGAATCATCCTACTATCTTGATATGAAGCCTGAGATCCAGGGGTTCTTCGACCCCGTAACTTCCACTGTCAGCTACGTGATTTACGAGACCGACGGCAGTGCATGCGCCATCGTCGATTCGGTGCTTGATTACGACCCGAAGGCCGGGCGCACCTCGACCACCGCCGCCGACAAGATCATCGCTTTTGTGCGCGAGCATCGGCTGACGGTGAACTGGCTGCTGGAGACTCATGCCCACGCCGACCATCTGTCCGCCGCGCCTTACCTGCAGGAGAAGCTGGGCGGCCGCATCGGCATCGGCGCCGGCATCTGCAAGGTACAGCATTCCTTCTCCGCGATCTTCAACCGCAAGGGCGAGAAAGAAGATGGATCGCAGTTCGGCCACCTGTTCCAGGCCGACGAAGAATTCATGATTGGGAGCCTGAAAGCGCGCGCCCTGCATGTGCCGGGCCACACGCCGGCCGACATGGCCTACCAGGTCGGCGATGCGGTATTTGTCGGCGATACGATGTTCATGCCCGACGTGGGCAGCGCGCGTTGCGACTTCCCTGGCGGCTGCGCAGGCGACTTGTACAAGTCGGTGCACCGCTTGCTGTCGCTGCCGCCGGAAACCCGCCTGTTCATGTGCCACGACTACCCCCCAGCCGGCCGCGAGCCGCGCTGGGAAGTCACGGTGGCGGAGCAGCGCGCTGCCAACATTCACATCCGCGATGGCGTCAGCGAAGAAGAATTCGTTGCCATGCGCACCAAGCGCGACGCCACGCTGCAGATGCCGGTGCTGATCCTGCCGGCCATCCAGGTCAACCTGAGCGCAGGCCACCTCCCCGAGGCCGAAGACAACGGCGTGCGCTACCTGAAGATCCCCCTCAACGCCCTGTAAGCACAACTACAGCTCAGCCCGTGTCACACCATGGGGTCAGACCCCAAGGTGTGACACGGGCTCGGCTTATTTGAGCTGCTCGGGGGCGCGGCCGATCGGGTCGTCGGTGTTGGCCAGGTACCAGGCCAGTGCCGACATGACCGCCACGTGCTTCTTCATGTTCACCGGGTCGACCTTGTCGAAGGTGTCGGCCGGCGTGTGGTGGTAGTTGAAGTAGGCGCTGGTGTCGACGTAGGGCATGAAGGCCGGTACGCCGCCTGCTTCCAGCTGGTGCACGTCGGAGCCCGATGCCGAATCGCGGCGGTTGAACACACCGGCGCCAATCGGCAGCAAGGCGTTGCTCACCGGTGCGAAGTACTTCTCCGCTTCGCGGCGCACGCTGCCCATGATGCCGAAGGTACGGCCTACGCCGCCGTCAGTCTCGATGGCTGCGAACTGCTTTTCCAGCTTGCCCTTGTTCGCTTCGTAATAGGTGTTCCCGCCCTTCAGGCCGTTCTCTTCGTTCGCCCACGCCACCATGCGGATGGTGCGGCGCGGCTGCAGGCCCAGGCGCTTGATGGTTTCAAGCACACCCATCGAAGTGGTCACGCCCGTGCCGTCGTCGTGCGCACCGGTGGCCAGGTCCCAGGAATCGAGGTGGCCGGAAACGATCACGACTTCATCCGCCTTGTCGCTGCCCGGCAGGTCGGCGATCACGTTGAAGGTGTCGGCATCCGGCAGTATCTGCGGGGTCAGGGTCAGCTTCATCTTGACAGGGCCGCGCCTCATCAGGCGGCTGATCAGCATCGCGTCTTCCGCCGTCACCGCTGCGGCCGGGATGCGCTGCTCGTCTTTCAGGATGGTGGCGCCGGTGTGCGGCAGGCGGTAATCGGCGCCGCCAACGGAACGCACCAGTGCGGCCACAGCACCCAGCTCCGCAGCCATGCGCGGGCCGTTGGTGCGGTAGCGCGAACCCTGGCCATAGGCGTTGCCCGCCAGGCCGCGGTCCGCCATGCCCTGGTCGAAGGCCACGTCGAACAGCACGATCGCCCCCTTCACTTCCGCCGCGCGCGCTTTCAGTTCATCGAAGTCGCGCACCACGACGATCGGCGCGGTCAGGCCGGCAGCCGGGGTGGCGCCGGAGCCGCCGAGGGCGGTCAGCACCACGCGCTGGGTGATATTGGCTGGCCGGCCTTTGTAATCGACCAGCTCAGCCGTCTCTTCGCCACGCACCCAATGCGGCACCTTGACCGGCTGCAGGGTGACTTTGGCGCCCATCGCACGCATGGCGGCAGCCACCTGCTCCACCGCGGCCGCGCCGCCGACGGAACCGGACAGGCGCGGGCCGACCAGGTCGGTCAGGTCTTCCAGGCGCTGGTAGGCGTAGTCGCTCTGCATCGCGGCATCGCGGATCTTGCCCAGCGTCGCGGCGTCGTTCGGGCTGGCGGCACTGGCGATGCCGGAGAAGCCTGCGCCCAGCAGGCAGACAAACAGGGCGGAAAGTGCGGGCTTGCGGAGGTTCATGCGTTTCCTGTGAGAAGGTTAAGTTTCGCTCGGAACTTGACACAATAGCGTATTTAATAAGTTCCTGCATGGAGGGCAACTTAACGATACAAATCTCTCCCCTCTGTGGAGTTTGTAAGAATGTGTATATGCACTGGCGCAATTTTTTGCGGCTGGCTAATCTACACTCCAACAGAGATTGAAAGGGAACTTACCATGTTCAACAAACGTTTTGCCGGGCTGGTTTTGATGGGCGCAGCCCTGACCGCATCCTCCGCCGCCTTTGCCGCGGGCGACCGTGACTTCAACACCGCAGCAGGTGCCGTGATCGGCGCCGCGATCGGCAGCCAGAACGGCAGCGGCGGTGCAGTGGTGGGCGGCCTGGTAGGCGCCGCAGTTGGTAACTCCCTGCCGACCGGCCGTCACAGCCGCGGCTACGTCGAGACCCGCGTGTACTCGCAGCCGGCCCCTGTGTATTACGAGCCAGCTCCGGTCTACTACAACCCGCCTCCTCGCGTATATTACGAACCGGCGCCACGCGTGTACTACCAGCCAGCGCCTGTCTACGTGGAACCGCGCCCGGTGTACTACTACGGTGACCGCTACTACCGCGGCCACGGACACGGCCACCACCACGGCCGCTGGTAACCATAAAAAATGGGGACGCCCCATTTTCCGCGAAAGCAGAAAATGGGGGCGTCCCTATTTTTGTCCGCCGCTCTCAGCTGAAGTCAGCGTGTATTCTTGCCATCGGCAGCGCTGATTCCAGCGCCACTCGCATCGCCATCCCTGCCTCCAGTTTTCCCGGTCCCAGTTCAATCGCCTGCTGCAGCGCCAGCGCGCACATCACCGGCCAGTGCGCCGGATTGCTGCAATAACGCGCAATCACCGGCTTCACCATGGGCCAGAACAGCTGCAGGTATTCGGCAGGCAGCTCTCCTGCTGCATGCTCGGGAGGCAGGCGCGGCACCCCGAATTCCGGTGTGCCGATCGACTTGCCGACATGCGCCCAGATCTCCGCCGGCTCCACGAATTGCGTGCAGCCGTTGTGGCGGGCGGCGCCGGCCACCAGTGACCATACCGAAAATTCCATCCCGAACAGCAGCAGACCCAGGTCTTCCGACAGGCTGTCACGCTGCGGCATTCCATGCGCGAAGGCATTGTTGCGGGCGCTGACCTGGCAGGCGAACCCGGCCAGGGCGCCCAAGGCACTCAGCAGTGATGCAGGACGATTGTCGCCGCGCGCCTGCAACTGTTCGGCGACCATGCCTGCCAGTTCGCGGCTGCCGGCTTTGGCATTTTGCATCGGGTCCAGTCGGGCACGTTCAATGGCTTGGCGATGCAGGCTTTCGCGCACCGCACGGCGGGGATCGCGCAGCGCCAACAGTTTCTTCAATAATGCCATTCCATCAACTCCTTCTCTGGTGAAGTTTATCTTACCCATTGGCAATGGCTTGGCAAAGCGTTGGGCGGCAAACCGTTGCGCTTTTGCTTCATCGGGAATACAGGGGTAAAAACACCCTTTATCGAAGGAAAGGCGTGTTGCCAAGCAACGGTGTAAACGCGTAAAGTTGCGGTATCCCTACGAACGTCCTCCCATGAACAAGTGCTGTAACCCAGACCATCCGCATTGCACCTACTGGGTCATGCCAGGGGAAAGCACTTGCGCCGGCGGCCACGCGCAGCCGGCAGCCGATGCGGAAGGCGGCAGCTTCGAGCTGCTGAGCACCATGCGCAACGCCCGCAGCGGCCCGCCGGTCGTCCCGGTCGCCGGCTATTCTGCGCCGGCACGCGTCTATCCCCAGCTGCACATCAGCGGCTTCGACCCGCGCGCCGCCGGCGGCCGCCAGTCGCTGAAAATGGAATTGCGCGGCATGCCGCAGGATTGCGCGCCGCAGCTGTCGATCCGGCTGCGCTCCGAATTGATTCCGAATGGCGTCCTGCTGCAGCAGTTCATCCGCTCGGTCCATGGCGACTGGCGCCCTGTATTCGTGGAATTCTCCTCGCGCGGCAAGGAACATGGGCAGTACCAGATCCACGCCGAAATCGTCAGCAAGGACGAGAGCTCGCAGCGCCAATGGGAATGCACTTTTGTCATCCTGGTGCCGCGGGTCGACGCCAGCCTGAACGAAATTCACCGCACCTTCCTCAGCACCCACAAGAATGTGCGCGTCATGGCCGACGATGCCGCGATTGCCCGCGTGTCCGCGCAAGGCGGCAATACCATGGACATCGACGTCACCGCCCGCAATGCCGGCATCGCCCACCTCGACCTCGGGGCGCCGCCGGGCAAGGTGGATGTTGGCTATTCGACCATCGCCTGGGATGAAGACCTGATCGAGATCGAGCAGCCGCGCAGCGGTCCTTCGCATCCCCACCCTACCCTGGCCGCAAGCTTCATCAATGCCGCCCCGGAAAATGGCGCCTGCCGCCACATCCGCCTGTTCGCGATGGAAGAAGTGTCGTTCGGCCGCTTCGAACTGGCCGATCCCGAAGCCGATGTGCTGCTGCACCACTTCAGCGCCGAAGGACCCGATTGCGCCGGCCTGACGCGCCGCCTGTCCGGCCGCCATGCCGTGATCCGCCGCACCCGCAATGGTTTCGAGATCGAAGACGTGTCGCGCTACGGCCTGCTGCTGGACGGGGTCTGGCCGGGCAAGAACAAGCCGGTGCCGCTGCGCACCGGCATGAAGATTGAAATGAGCGCCAGCATCAAGGGCATCGTGCTGCTGGAAGTGAGCGCCGTGATGCCGCACGGCGTGATACTGCACCGTATCGACGAAGGCGCGCGCGCCGAATGCTTCGTGCTGCTGGCGGCGGACACCCATCCCGGCTACCCGCTGCCGCGCCATAACGCGCTGCCGAAGGCCTCCAGCCTGCCGCTGCTGATGCACCACCAGGGCGGCTTCTGGCATGTCGACCAGCTCACCGGCAAGGAAACCGCGCTGGCGCCAACACCGAAGCAGGAAAAACTGAGCCGCATTCCGGCCCATACCCGTTTCGCCAGCGATCCTTATCCGGAGCACTGGATTGTGCGCAGCGCCGCCGCGCACATCCCGCCAGCCGAAGCTGCCGCTTAAGTCGCGGCAGAAGGCCTTTTCGGCAGCGGAATGAATTCCGTCTCGCCGGGCACCTTGGCAAAGCGCTGCGCTTCCCAGTCGTCGGCCGCCTTGAGGAGGCGCTCCTTGCTCGACGAAACAAAATTCCAGAACAGGAAACGCTGGCCGTCCAGCGGCTCGCCGCCGATGATTACGAATTGCGCATCCGTGTTTGCGCTGACCCGCTGCGAATTCGATGTGTCGAGCAGCGCCATCGTGTTTTGCGGCACCGGAGCACCATCGACGTCGACCGAACCGCTTACCGGATAGACGGCAGCTTCCGCCGGCAAGCCGCTCAGTTCCAGTTGCTGGCCCGCCTTCAGGCTCACGTCCAGGTACAGCGTCTGGCTGAAGGTCTTCACCGGCGAAACGTGGCCAAAGGCGGAACCGATCAGCACGCGCACCCTGGCGCCGTCGACCAGCATTTCCGGAATTGCCGCCGCAGGCGTATGGGCGAACGAAGGTTCGTCCTCCTCATGCGCCTTGGGCAAGGCGGCCCACAACTGCAGGCCGTGCGTGCGGTGCGGCACGCCCACCAGGTCCTGCGGGGTGCGCTCCGAATGCACGATGCCGCGCCCTGCGGTCATCCAGTTGATGGCGCCCGGCTCGATGCGCTGCAAGGTACCCAGGCTGTCGCGGTGTTCCATCGCCCCTTCGAACAGGTAGGTAACGGTGGCCAGGCCGATATGCGGGTGCGGCCGGACGTCATGGTCGGCATCGGCAGGCACGTCGACCGGGCCGAAATGGTCGAAGAATATGAATGGACCAACCGCCTGCTTCATGGCCGCCGGCAAATAGCGGCGCACCACAAAGCCGCCGCCCAGGTCCTTCTCATGCCCCTTCAGGAGTTGCGCAATGTTCATGGCAATGGCCCCAGCTTGGTGGAGATTTCGGTGGTCACGGCCGTCATCAGCTTATGCACCGGGCATTTCTGCGAGATGGCCAGCAGTTCTTCCCGCTGCTCCGCGCTCAGCTCTCCGGTCAGGTGCAGCGTAGCAGCCAGGCGGTACACGCCCTTGCGCTCTTCGCTGGCATCGCGCTCGGTGGTCACTTGCACATCTTCGACCGGAATGCCCTTGCGGCGAGCGTACCAGATGACGGTCAGCGCTTTGCAGGCGCTGACGGCGGCGTCGTACAGGTCGTGCGGCGACGGGCCGGCATCGTTGCCGCCTTCTTCGATCGTGCCGTCGACGGAGACGATATGGTTGCGCACATGCAGGATGCTGCGCATTGGAAGCGACTGGTCGCGGGCTACTTTAACGGTCATATTGGTTTCCTGCTTGTTGATTTAGCCAGCAATTTACACCAACTTGCGCGCTACGCGGAAGCCCACCACATCGTTTGCCAGCAGTGCCGAATAGCCATTGCGCATGGCCGAACGCAGGTAGCGCGGCTGGTACAGCCATGCTCCGCCGCGCAGGATGCGGCGCGCCTTGTCGCCGCCCTGCTCCCATGCACTGCCGTCGATGGGTGCGCCAAGGTAGTTATCGTGCACCGTGTCCTGCGTCCACTCCCATACATTGCCGTGCATGTCGAACAGGCCCCATGGATTGGGCTGGTAGCTGCCCACGCGGGTCGTGCCGCCATGGCTGTTGCCTTTGGGGCCGTCGTTGTAGGTGAAATGGCCGTCGTAGTTGGCGTGTTCCGGCGTGATCTGGTCGCCGAAGCTGAACGCCGTGTGGCTGCCGGCGCGGCAGGCGTATTCCCATTCCGCTTCGCTCGGCAGGCGGTATTGCTGGCCGGTTTTCTCGCCAAGCCACTGCAGGTACAGCTGCGCGTCGTGCCAGCTGACGCACACCACGGGGTGGCGCTCATCCTGCGTAAAGCCTGGCTGCTGCCAGTCGACGTCCAGCTTCGACTGCCAGCCCGTCGCCTTCACGAAGACGCGCCACTCGCCCACGGTCACCGGATAGCGGCCCAGTGCAAAGGAGTGCTCGATGCCGACCCAGTGCGCCGGCAATTCCTTGTCCAGCGAAGTTTTCTGCGCCCCGGCCTTCACGGCAGCCTTGTGCTCATGTTCGTTGGAGCCCATCTGGAAGCGGCCGGTCGGGATCAGCACCAGGTCCGGCCCGACGCCGCTGCCATCGGTGAAGCGGTCGCGCAGCACGCCTTCCGCATCGGCTACCGGGCTGCTGGCGCTCGGCAGCAGCGCCGCCAGTTCGGCGGCCTTGCGCGCCGCCTGCTCCTTGCGGTGGCGCTCCTGCTCTGCGCGGTAGGCTGCTTCCGCCTTCAGCTGCGCCATCTTGCGCTGGTATTCTTCCTCGGCCTGGCGCGCTTTCAACGCATCGGCATCGCGGCGCGCAATCAGTTGCTGCCGCAGGCGCTCCTTGCGCTCCTTCGCTTCCTGCTCGGCCTGCGCCTTGCGCTGCTTTTCCTGTTCGCGGCGAAGCTGCTCCTGGCGCGCCTTTTCCTGCGCCGCGGCCTGCGCTTCCGCCTTGCGCCGGGCGGCCAGTTCCACTTCCTTCTGGCGCCGCTGCTCTTCCTCCTCGGCGCGGGCGATGGCATCGTTGCGGGCCCGTTGTTCACGCGCGGCTCGCGCTTCGCGTTCCTGCTGTTCCGCAGCGGCCCGTTCCTTGCTGGCTGCTTCGCGCTGCGCCGCTTCTTCGGCGTTCGGCCCGGCGGCATCCCTTAATGCGTCAAGCAGCGCGGCCACCGATTCCGGCCGCTCGCCGGCGCGGTTGGCGAAACCGTGCTTCAACACTTCCCATTGCTGCGCGTTGAGCGCCGCCGGCTTGGGCGGCTCGAGCAGGGCGGTGGGCTGGTCGAACGGCAGGCGCCCTTCCAGCAGCTGGTAGATCATCACCGCTACCGCATAGGCGTCCAGCTGCGGCCGCGGCGCGCCCTGCCCGGTGCCGGCCTCCGGCGCCCGGTAGCCGGCAGTGCCGGCATTGGGCGTCGCCATGCCAAGGTCGGTGCCGGTCGACCGCGCGCGCGAGGCGATGCCGAAATCGAGCAGCTTGATTTCGCCGGCCGCGGTCAGGAACACATTGCCCGGCTTGAGGTCGCGGTGCACCAGGCGGTGCTTGCCCCAGGCGTATTGCAGCGCATTGGCCACCGGCCGCAGCATCTGCTCGACCTGTGCCGGCGTAGCCTTGCCATGCTCCGCCAGCCAGGCCTCGAGATCCTGCCCCTCGAGGCATTCCATGATGATGAAATAGCTGGAAGTGGCGGGATCCTGCGCCCATTCGTAGACGCGCACGATATTGTCATGCGCCAGGCGGCGCGCCTGGGTCGCTTCTTCGATCAGCAGCTTGGCGTGGGCCGGGCTTTGGGTAAGCTGCGGCGGCAGGATCTTCAGCGCAACCACGGCGCTGTGGCCCAGTTCAGCATGGGTCGCCAGGTCAGTGGCTTGCCATACCTGGCCCATGCCGCCCATGCCGATCAGGCGCTCCAGCCGGTAGCGCCGGTTGTGCGGGCCGATTTCCTGGCCGGCCATCAGGCCAAGCTCGGTGCCCTGGCGCGGGATGGCGATGGGTGCTGCCGCCCCTCCCGGCGGCGCGTATTCGGCGTCCAGGATGGCATTCTTGCGGCGGTCGAACTCTTGCAGGCTTAACAGGCCATCTTCGTGCAGGGCACGCAGTTCGCGAATCTTGTCTCGGGCTGTCTGCATCTCTCTCGTGCTTTACCTCGCCAGCGGCGCCCCGCATTCTGGACAAAATTTCGCGTCGCCGCAATCGGTCGGCACCATATGGCCATTCCGGCAACGGCGCGCCGCCGACACGCCGACGCTCGCTTGCGCCCGCAGCAGGTCGAGCTGGTGCTGGCGTTCCTTGTCGCCCACCGTGTCGCGATAAGAGCGTTCATCCCGCACTTCCTCGCGCGCCAGGCGCAGCGCCTCGGCCGTGGTGATGCTGTTCTCGGCGGCGACCACGCCGGCCAGTGCCTGCAGCTGCTCGGGCGACATCGCGGCCTGGGCCTGCTGGCGCATCAGGCGCGACAGCGCTTCGGCGTTCGGCGTCGCTGCCAGCGCAATCTTGGCCGTATCGCTCATGCGGCCGATTGCCTCCAGCCGGTCGATGTCGATGCGCGCCAGGTCGGCGGCGTGCTGCTGCTGCGCCACCATGCTGTCGTATTCCACCTTCCAGCGGTTGAAGCGCTCTTCTCGCTCCGCTTCCATCTTTTTCAGCGACTGCTGCCACTGCGCTTCCTGGTCGCGCAGTTTCAGCTGCAGGCGCTGTTCTTCCACGGCCACCTGGTCGAGCATTGCCTGGCGCGCCAGGCTTTGCCCCTGGCGCTGCTGCACGCCGTCGGCCTCGATGGTGCGCAGCAGCTTTTCATACTGGGCCACCGATTCGGCGGCTGCGCCGCTGCGCTTCAATTCTTCCAGCTTGGCGCTGATTTCGGCCACATGGACATGCGCGCTGGCGTCCTTGGCTTGCTCGCCGCGCGCCAGCTCGCGCTTGCGGGCCAGGTGCTGTTCTTCCTCCCACTCGACGATGCGCTCCGCCTCCCGATGGCGGGCGGCGTTGGCCAGGGCCAGGCCCTGGAATTTCGCCCGGTGGTGCTCGGCCTCGATCTCCTGCTCGCGCTGCGTGGCGTCGGTTTCGGCCTTGCGCAGCAGCTGGAGCTGCTTGCGGCGGTGCTCTTCGTCCTCGATGGCCAGCGCCTGCTGGACGCGGTACTGCAGCTGCTGCTGGTACAACTGGTGCGAGAAGCGCTGCCTGGCCAGTGCCTTTTCCTCAAGGCCCGCCTGCTGCGCCAGTTCCATCTCGGTGCGCATCTTGATCTGCGCCAGGCGGCGCACCTGGTCCCACTGGGCCGACTCGCCGGCATGCAGCGACTTGTGGCGCGCCAGTTCATGTTCCAGGTCGGCCAGGGCCAGTCCGGCGCCGTGTTCGAAGGCCTGCTTGCGCGATTTGGCCGCCACGATGCGGCCATACAGGTCGATTTCGCGGGCGCGGATGGCTTGCATCTGCTCCTCGGCTTCGGCCTTCAGCTCGGCGCGCCGGAAATCGCTGCGCATTTTCTGCTCCTGGCGGCTGATGGCCTGCCATTCTTCCTCGTTGTACAGCTGGTCGAGCTGCTTGACGTGCTCCAGCTGCCGCTGGCGCTCGTCCGCCACCAGGAACAGGCTCCCCTCCCGCTCGCGGTTGTCATCGTATTTATCGTGTCGAAGTGACAAGGTTTCCACCTGCGCCGCCGCCAGGCCGAATTCGGCCAGGCGCTGGCCCAGCGCGCTGTGCAGGCGTTCGTTGAGCTGCTCGCGCAGCACGCTGGTACTGGCCATGTCGCGCACAGAACGGCTGCCCAGGAATTCGGCCGAAAGCTGGCGCATGGACGGCGCCAGCAGGTCGTGCAGCTGCAGCGTGGTGACGGTACCCGGCGCTGTCATGAAATGGCGCGCAAAGGCGGGCACGTCCTGCACCACCAGGCCGACCGTGAAATGCGCGGCCAGCTTCAGGAATTCGGCGCTCAGCAAGTCGGTGAAATTGAACTCGACAGGCAGCGGCGAGCTGCGGGTGACCAGGATTTCGCCCGGCTCGTCGCGCCGCAGCTTGCCCAGGCGCGCGAACAGGCCGTCCAGCTCGTAGTCGCCCTGCGGCACCTCGCTGACCTGTTCGCCCTGCAGGATGAAAGCGCGTGCCGCGGCCGGCACGTGCAGGGTCTTGGTGAAGAGGCCGGAGAGCTGGCGCACGCCAAAGAACACCGCCAGCTCATCGCTGGCCGGGATCCAGCGGTTGTCGCGCACCACGGGCTCGCCGCGCGGCGCGCCGAGCGACAGGCCGCAATGGCTGCAGTAGTCGGAGCTGTCGCCGTTGCGGTGCCCGCATCGCGGGCACTTCACGCCGCCAAAACCAAACATCTTGAACATTTCCCACTCCTTGTCTGACCCTGCGCCTGTCGATTGTATCAGGGCGCCATGGGCCCATTTGCCCATTACACACCTCCCTATCTTGGCACATGGGCAGCCCATCCATTCGCTCCGTATGAGGGACGATTTCCCTTCTGTTCGCGATTCGGCCGCAAAAGCCCGGCTTTTTTGCATTTCGCACCACGTTTTGGACCGCTTGTCGCACGCCGGTGGCTGGCGGCAGGCGGCATGGATACAGTGTGCACATGGATAGTCCTCAAGCGGAGAACATCATGAAAGCCCTGCGAAATTTCGAAGCCCTGTTCATCGCCATGATCGGCCTGGCCTGCGCCGCCAGCCTGGTGCTTGAAAACCGCGCCGATGAAACGACGGCGCCGGCTGCCGCCGCCAGCGCGTCCCGGGCAGCGCCTGCGGTGCCGGTGGTGGTGGTCGCTGCCAAGCGCATGAGCGAAGCGGAAAAGCAGGCCTCGCTGGCGGCAGAACGCAAAGCTGCCCCGGGCGACAAGATCTGAGCAATTGTTACTTCCCTGCGGGATTTGTAAAAAACTGAATCAGGCTTTTCGCCTCTTCGCAGCGCTTGGTATATTGAACTCAGCGCATCACCAAACAGGAGAAAAGCCATGTTCAAATCGAAACTCATCGCTGCAGCCGCCCTGGCACTTGGCACGGTTGCATTAGCACCGACCGCCGCGCTGGCGCAGGTTGATTTCAGCGTCGTGATCGGCAACGCTCCTCCACCACTGCGTTTTGAAAGCGTGCCGCCGCCGCGTTACGGCTATGTATGGGCCCCTGGCGTATGGCGCTGGGACGGCTACCGCCACGTCTGGGTCGCCGGCCACTGGCTGCAGGAACGTCCGGGCTACCGCTACGCCCCTTCGCAATGGGTCCGTGTCGACAACGGCTGGGGATGGCGTGAAGGCGGCTGGACCGTCTACGATAGCCGCCCAAGCTACGTCCAGGGCCCCGGCTACGGCTACCGCGATGTCCACCGCGACAATTACTACTATCGCGACCACCATCGCGACCGCTACCGGGACCGCGACCACGACGGCGTGCCGGACCGCTATGACCGCGACCGCGACAACGACGGCGTGCCAAACCGATATGACCGCGACCGCGATGGCGACGGCGTGCCCAACCGCTACGACCACCGCCCGGACAATCCTCGCCGCCGCTAACGGCGTGTGAAAATGGCCGCCTGGCCCGCAACAGCCTGTTGCGCGGTCCAGGCGGCCTTTTCATGCCCCTTCACCTATGCAGATAAGACAAGAACGTGCGCGCGCTGAAAAACTCGCGCGCCAGCCCGTCGCCGCCTCTCCCGCAGCATGGCGCGCCTGGTTCGACGGCTCCGCCCATCCCAATCCGGGCCGCATCGGCATCGGCGTGCTGTTGTCCGGCCCGGCCGGCGAACGCGTGGAAATATGCCGCCGCGCAGGCCACGGCAGCAGCGGCGACGCCGAATACCTGGCCCTGATCGCCGCCCTGGAAAAGGCGGTGGAACTGGGCGTAGCGGAACTGCTGGTGTACGGCGACAGCCAGGTGGTGGTGCAGGATGTGCTGCTGTCGCCGCAGGCTGGCGCCAAAGCATTGGAAGAACATCGCGCCCGCGTGGGGCATTTGATGGCGGCACTGACGCTGGTGAACGTGCGCTGGGTGCCGCGCCACAGGAATGGCGATGCGGACCGCCTGTCGCAACAGGCCATCCGCGCAGGCGCCGCTTAGCGCACCTTGAACACGCTGACCACGTCAGCCAGGTTGCTGGCCTGGTGCTGCATGGATTCGGCGGCAGCTGCCGCTTCTTCCACCAGGGCGGCATTCTGCTGCGTGACCTGGTCCATCTGGCCGACAGCCTTGTAGACTTCATCGATGCCGGAGCTCTGCTCGGCGCTGGCGGCAGTGATCTCGCTGATGATGTCCGACACGCGCTGCACGCTGGAGACGATTTCTTCCATCGTGTTACCCGCGTCCGACACCAGGCGCGTCCCGGCATTGACCTTCTCGACCGAGTCGCCGATCAATTCCTTGATCTCTTTCGCTGCCGCTGCCGAGCGCTGCGCCAGGTTGCGCACTTCCGATGCCACGACCGCGAAGCCGCGGCCCTGCTCGCCGGCGCGTGCCGCTTCCACCGCGGCATTCAGCGCCAGGATGTTGGTCTGGAACGCGATGCCGTCGATCACGGCGATGATGTCCACGATCTTGCGCGAAGAGGCATCGATCGACTCCATGGTGCCCACCACTTCCGACACCACGCTGCCGCCCTTGCGCGCCACCGAAGCCGCGGCCCCGGCCAACTGGTTGGCCTGGCGCGCATTGTCGGCATTCTGCTTGACAGTCGACGTCAGCTCTTCCATCGACGAGGCGGTTTCTTCCAGCGACGCGGCCTGCTGCTCGGTGCGCGCCGACAGGTCCTGGTTGCCGGCCGCGATCTCGCTGGATGCAATCGTGATCGAATGGGTGCCGTTGCGCACTTCGCTGACGATGTTCAGCAAGGCCTGGTTCATGTCGCGCAAGGCGCCCAGCAGCTGGCCGGTTTCATCGCTGCCGTGCACGCGGATGTCGCCGGTCAGGTCGCCCGCCGCCACGCGGCGCGCCGCATCGACTGCGCGCGACAGCGGCGTGGTGATGCCCTTGGTGAGCATAAAGGCGCACGCCGCGCCGAAGACCACGGCCAGCACCGCCAATACCGTCAACAGCTTGCGGCTGGTGGAAGAAATACTGTCGATTTCCTTGCCGATGGCGTCGATCTTCCCGCGCTGCATCGACAGCAGGTCCTGCACCAGCTCCTGGTACTGCGCGGCAGCCGGGCGGTAGGTCTTCTCGAAGACTTCGTTTGCCTGTTCCAGCTCACCGTCGGTCTTCAGCTTGGCCACCTTGTCGCGCGAAGCGATGTACGCCTTGCGCTGCTCCATCACGCGCTCCCACAAGGCTTTCTCGTCGGCGTCGCTGATCAGCGGTTCGATTTTCTTTTGCAGCTCGGCCGAGGTGGCGCTCGATACTTTCGATTCCTCGGCAAAGAAGGAGCCCAGCGAGGCGTCGCTGCTGCGGGCAATTGCCGTGGTGCGGCGGATCGCACTGTCGATCTTCGAATACCAGTCGGAGATCATGCGCTCTTTCGCCAGCGGCGTCTCCATCATATGGCGCGTGGCGCCGGCCACTTGCTGCAGGCGCCAGACGCCGAGGGCGGCAATCACGATCGACAATGCAAGCGTCACCGCAAAGCCAAATGCCAGGCGCTTGCCGATGCTCAGGTTGTTCAGGAAGTTCATGCCGCCATCTTCTCGATCAGGCCCATGTCAGCCGAAGACATCAGGCGTTCAATATCAACCAGGATCAGCATGCGGTCATCGATGGTGCCCAGGCCGGTGATGTATTCAGTATCCATCGATCCGCTGATGTCGGGCGCCGCCTTGATCTGCTCCGGCTGCAGGGTCGTCACGTCGGAAACGGCGTCCACCACGATGCCCACGGTGCGGCTGCCGATGTGCAGGATGATGACCACGGTGAACGGGCCGTAGGTCGGCTCGCCAAGCTGGAAGCGCACGCGCATGTCGATGATCGGCACGATCAGGCCGCGCAGGTTGATCACGCCTTTCACGTAGTCCGGCGCGCTGGCGATGCGGGTCGGGTTCTCGTAGCTGCGAATCTCGCTGACCTTCTGGATGTCGATGCCGTATTCTTCCTGGCCCAGGGTAAAGGCCAGGAACTCGGCAGCTTGGCTGGTGGTTGTAGTCATGATAATTTTTCACTTATGAACGATGACAGCATAATGTTACCGTAGACCAATAAAATAATCACCAAGAATTTTGCTCTAGAGAAACATACAAGCTTGCGATAAATACATGGCACAATTGCGCAGCTAAAAACGAAACAAGGTTTTATGGATATCTCTCTGAGCACTTGGCAGCCGCGCCTGGTCGCGCTGGCCAGCGCAGCGGCGGGCGACGACGGCGCCCACGATACCAACCATTTGCACCGGGTGTGGCGCAACGCCAGCCTGTTGTTGGAACAGCATCCCGGCGCCGACCGCCTGGTCGTGATGGCCGCCTGCTACCTGCACGACTTGGTCAACCTGCCGAAGAACCACCCGGAACGCCACCTCGCCTCGCGCCAGGCTGCCGTGCTGGCGCGCGCCCAACTGGCCGAAGCCGGCTTTCCGGCCGAGCGCCTGGATGCGGTCGCCCACGCCATCGAAACCCACAGCTTTTCCGCCGCGCTGCAGCCGATCACGCTGGAAGCGCGCATCGTGCAGGATGCCGACCGGCTGGATGCGCTGGGCGCCGTCGGCCTCGCACGCATGTTCTACATTGCAGGCCGCATGGGCACCGCGCTGGCGCACCCGGACGATCCGCTCGCGCTGAACCGCGAGCGCAATGACAAGGCCTATTCGCTGGACCACATTGAGGTAAAGCTGGCCACCCTGCCCGGCACCATGCAGACCGCCGCCGGCCGCGCGCTGGGCGAACGGCGCCTGCAGGAGCTGCTGGCCTTTCGCGACAGCTTCGTCGCAGAATGGGCGGTGGCAGCATGAGCGAGCTTGCGCCAGACACCAGATCGAAAGGCAACCTGAACTTCGTCCTCGTCAGCATCTTCATCGACATGCTGGGCATCGGGATCATCGTGCCGGTGCTGCCGATCCTGGTCGGCCAGTATGTGCAGGACCGTGAACTGCACGCGCTGTGGTACGGCATCCTGGGCGCCACCTTCGGCCTGCTGCAGTTCATCTTCATGCCGATGCTGGGGGCGATCAGCGACCGGGTCGGCCGCCGTCCCGTGCTGCTGTATTCCATGGCCGGCATGGGCATCAACTTCCTGACCACCGCCTGGGCGCCCAACCTGGCCTGCCTTTTCATCGGCCGCGTGATCGGGGGCATGTCCTCGGCCAGCATGTCGGTCGCCTCCGCGTATGCTTCCGACATCTCCAGCCATGAAGACCGCGCCAAGAGCTTCGGCAAAATCGGCGCCACTTTCGGCCTGGGCTTCATCTGCGGGCCGATGCTGGGCGGCTTGCTGGGCGACGTCAACCTGCACCTGCCTTTCTACGTCGCAGCGGCGCTATCGTTCGCCAACTTCATCTACGGCTACTTCTTCGTGCCCGAATCGCTGCCGGAAGCACAGCGCACCAAATTCAAGCTGGTGTCGGTCAACCCGTTCAACTCGCTGGCCAAGCTGGCCCGGCGCCAGGATATCCGCGGCCTGGTCATCACGTTCGCCCTGGTGACCGGCGCGCAAATGATGCTGCAGTCGACCTGGGTGCTGTACACCCACTTCCGCTTCGGCTGGAGCCCGGCGGAGAACGGCGCTGCGCTGTTCTGCGTTGGCCTGACGGCAGCCGTGGTGCAGGCCGGCCTGCTCGGCGTCTTGATCCGCAAGTTCGGCGAGGTACGCCTGTCGCTGCTGGGCCTGACCTCGGGCGCCATCACCTACATGCTGTATGGCCTAGCCACGCACGGCTGGATGATGTATGTCTTCATCCTGTGCAACCTGCTGGCCTTCGCCGCCGGCCCGGCGCTGCAAGGCATCGTGTCCAAGGCGACGCCGGCCAACGAACAGGGCGAACTGATGGGCTCCCTGCAGTCGATCAGCAGCCTTGGTACGGTGATCATGCCTTTGCTGGGCGGCGCCATCCTCGGCACGGTCAGCCACCTGCCCCCGAGCGACTGGCGCATCGGCAGCACCTTCTTCCTGTGCGCGGCGATGCAGGCGGTCGGCATCTACGTCGCCCGGCGCTACTTCCGCCAACACCATATGGCCACGACGGCGACTTCGGAAACAGGCGCATAATCAGCCCATGACCGGACGCGCGCACAGCTTCTTCCGCCAGTTGCTCGCCGCCCTGCCGCTGGCGGCGGCGGCTTTGCCGTCCCATGCCGACTGCTCGCGCGACATCGTGGTGCCGGTATCGACCACCGGTGTCAGCGTCATCGTCAACAACGGGACATACAGCGGAATCTATCCGGAGATATTCCGCAGCCTTGGCCCGCGCGCAGGCTGCCACTTCGTTTTCAGCTCGGTCCCGCGCGCCCGGCAGGAACTGCTGTTCGAGTCCGGCAAGGCCGACCTGCTGGTGCCGGCCACCCGCACACCGGCGCGCGACGTCAGCGGCATCTTCGTGCCGATGGTGGGGCACCGCGCCGTACTGATTTCCCTGCAAAGCCCGCGGCCGCAAATTGCCAATGCCCAGGACTTGCTGGACCGGCGCGACCTGCGCGTGGCAATTGTCCGCGGCTACGACTATGGCGACGCCTACCAGGCCATCGTGCGCGAGCTGGCGCGCCAGGGCCGCCTGTTCACCGAAGTGGAGCCGAGCGCAGTCGCTCGCCTGCTATACGTTGGCGCGGTGGACCTCACGATCATGGGGCCGACCATCCTGGCCGGCGCCATCAACCGGGAAGCACGCGTGAACGGCATGCTGGACCGGCTGCGCATGGAGCCGATTCCCGAACTGCCATGGCAGCAGACCGGCGTCTACGTTTCCCGGTCTTCGCTGGACCCGGATGACCGCGCCCTGCTGCTCGAGCTGCTGGAACGCGCCGCCAAATCGAACGTGGTAATGGAAGGCTTCCAGCGCTACCACCGCCCGGAAATCCTCGCCGAAAGCGTGCGGCCCCGCTGATGGCGCCCTCGGTAGTCGCCATCGTCCTGTGCGGCGCGCTGCTGCACGCCGGCTGGAATGCGCTGGTCAAGAAAGGCCGCGATCCCTTCCTGAGCAGCGTGCTGGTGGCCAGCGGCGCCGCACTGATCTCGCTGCCGCTGCTGCCCTTCCTCGCACAACCCGCCGCCGCTAGCTGGCCTTACGCGCTGGCCTCCACGGTCATCCACTACGCTTACTACGGCTTGCTCGCGGCAGCCTACCGCCACGGCGACATGAGCCACGCGTATCCGCTGATGCGCGGCAGCGCCCCGCTGCTGGTCGCCATCGCCAGCGTGCCCCTGCTGGGCGAGCACCTTAGCACGCCCCAATGCGCCGCCGTAGCGTGCATCAGCGGCGGCATCTTCGGCCTTTGGTTCGCTACACGTCCCGCTGACGGCGACGGCGCAGATGCAGGTTCTCGCCGCCGCTCAAGCGCCTACGCCTTGCTGAATGCCCTGGTCATCGCCGCTTATACGCTGCTCGACGGCCTCGGCGCCCGCGCCTCCGCCGCTCCCGCAGCTTATGTGATGTGGCTGCACGTTCTGAGCGCCATCGGGCTGCTGGCCTGGTGCCTGTTCCGCTGTCCGCGTGAACTGCACGCCTACGCCTGGCAATTCTGGCATGTCGCCATCCTCGGCGGCGCCGGCACACTTGGGGCATACGGCCTGGCCTTGTGGGCAATGACGGTCGCCCCGCTCGCCGCCGTCGCAGCCCTGCGCGAAACTTCGATCCTGTTTGCCGCACTGATCGCCAAATTCTTCCTGTCCGAACGCATAGGCAGCAAGCGCGCCCTCGCCATTGCAGCCATCGCCGCCGGCGCCGTCCTGATGCGTCTGGCATAGATCGCGGCACCCGGCACAGGTACAGGTAAATCGACCTGGCTGCCTATGGCGTTTCCGCTGAAATGACGCGCTGTTTTCTGCTGTTTTCCGCTGTTTTCCGCTGCTTTTTCTGGAACTCTCTCTGCACGACCCGGTCCAAGACAAGAGCAGCGGAAAACAGCGCGTTTCAGCGCAAAACAGCGGAGGAAAACAGCATGAAAGACATAGCGACTCTGGCGTTACCCGCCGGTACCTTGTGCCGGCTATTGCAATATGTTGAAGCCAGTCCCGGCGAGGCGAGCGCCGGCGAACTGGCGGCATTAGCGATCGAGGAGTGGCTTACCCGTGGCGAGCTGGGCAAAGGACCGGCCATCCGCCATCGCGGCTACCAGTGTAAAACCGTTTTCCTGCCAGAAGGCACTCAATTGCGTGCCTGGAACCGTACAAGCTTCGCATATGCCGAAGTCCTTGGGGATTCCATCATCCATCAAGGCGAACCAGTTTCGCCGCATGCTTTCATCTGCCGCTGCAAAGGCATTTCGCGCAGTGCCTGGGCAGAAGTGGCACTGCTATTTCCTCACGAAAACAACTGGAAGCGCGCCGATGCCTATCGCCGCGAACTGGAAAGGATGCCCGTCTTGCGAACCGCGCCTGCGCAAACGCTTGCACCGCCGCTGCCCGCGGAGACACCGGCTGGATTTTCGACCGTGCTGCCACCGACCACTGGGCCTGCACCGGCCAGGCGTCCACGCCTCCCCGAGTACCGCCCATCCGCACACAAGCCCGCCACCAGCCAGCTTCCACTGCCTCGACGGCTGCCGCCAGGGATATCCCCACACTGGACCGGCGCCAGCGATACCGCCGCCAGGAGGACGCTCCGCCCGACTAATTTCGCCCGGAAAGCCTGCGCCACTGGCCGGTGAGCTCGCACACCGGGAGTATCCATGATGGGCTCATCGAGCGGCTTCATTCGGATTGCCGCAATATTCAGCGCGCTTGGCGGGTATGCGCAATACCTGGTCAACATAGTACGCAAGCGCAGCTTCCGAATACTTGGGGTCCGGATGCATGGCCACGAAGGCCGCCCCCTTCTGCATCCAGATTGCGACGCAGCTAGCCGTAGGCTGACTGCTTCCGGCGCAAGCGGTGAATGCATCAAACGCGCTACGGTAATTGGAGAACGCGGCGTGATCCATCGGCAAGCCATGACCCGGCACCAAGGTCTGGAAATCAACTTTGTCGATCTCAGCAAGCGCCTGCCGCCAGCCTTCCGCACAGCCCGTATCAAAGAATGGCAACGGCACAACCACCAGGTCACCAACGAACACGGTCTTGCTGGCCGGATCATGGACCCAGACGTCGCCTTCGGTTGCCGCGTATTTGGCCAGATGCAGTTGCAGTTTGCGGTCGCCAACATTTATCGACATCGCTCCCTTGACTGGCTGGTCGGGGACCAGGTTGGCAGGATCGTTGATCGCGTTCAGGTACAGCCGCGTATCGGCCTTGCGCGGTTCGGGCACCGATGGATCTTCCAGCCTCGCTTTCGCCTTTTCGACATTCCGGATCAAGAAGCCTTGCAACGCCTCCTCGACAGCCGTACTTGCGTGAAGCTTCGCGCCAGGATAGGCAGAACGGATGCGAGCATTGCCGGTCGCATGATCGAGGTGCCAGTGCGTGTTGATGATGGCCGTGATGGGTTTATTTCGCGCCTTTGCAACGGCGATGATCTTGTCGGTGTGCTCTGGATGACGGCCGGTATCGATCACCAGGATCTCCTTTGGGCCCTCGAACACAATCGAATTCCCATCCGGCTGCACATCTTCGGGCACCTTGCCTTCGATGAAGGTGTAAGGCGGCTCGGCCGCGCTAACGGCAGCATACGCAAACGCCGTAAGAAAGAGCAGTGAAGACTTCAATTGTATTTCTCCCGGTCGTCGATAAGAGTTATGACTTAAGCGGCAGTTAGCGACAGCGAACAGTTTGGTTCTTCTCCCTCGACAAGCTATTTCCCGAAGATGGCGTCGTAACGTTTCTGGTCCCATGCATTGGCAAGGTGGCTGGATTTTGAAACCGCCTTTGAGTATCCAAATTTTTCTGACGCAGCTGCGAAGGCAATGGGAACTCCGCTGCGTAGCAACGCTACTGCCTCGCCGCTAGAGGACCATTTAAATGTGAACTCCTGTTCACGCGGATTTCGAATGAGCGCTTGAGAGCTCGCGACGTCTCTTGGAAGCGGAGGCACTTCGCCGGTCTGCCCAATGACGTTCCAATCCACTTCTGGAGCTGGCGGGACGCGGGAGTAAGCAACGGCATCTTTCTCCGGCCGCTGCGTACCTGGTTTTGTTAAGTAAAGATAGGCAACCGTCTCATTATCTTCGAAGATCGCGAACCTCTTCGAGACCGGATGATGCGAATGAATGAAGATATCCTTGGCAAGCGCAATCGAAGACCAGAGAAGCAGTACGAGAAATGGCAGTATGCGTAGCAATTAAAAGGTCCCTATGTGCATATCAGTGTCGTCGTTTGGCTTGCCCGCCGACAATAAACGCGGCCAAGAGCTGCCCGCGAGGCATTATGCGGTCCCCTCTTTCGAGTACAGATGGAAAGCATTACTGGGCGAGTTTGCGGTCGCAAACTCCCTCGCTTCGCGAAGCGCCTTTACCAGCGCCGGGCGTACCCGCGAAGATTTTAGCCTACCGGGAAGGCGGCTTAACCAATGTTGATTAGGTCCTGCTCCGACACCGCGGGACCTCGAAAGCTGGCGAGTAGTTGGCAAAGCGGTCATCGAAAGAACCTCTATGTAATGGTCGATTTGGGCTTGGGAACTAAACCACAGATCGAATACATCGAACTCCACATGCAGCATGGCGAAGCCCTTATGCGGCACCTCCCTCGGTGCCGAAGGAATAAATGTTCCAGGGTCATCAGCGGCCGGCACGTGCACCCAGTATGCTCCCGGAGCACTGCGCCAATCCGCTTCAAAGGTGAAATGAAATCTGTAACTCATTTTTGTGATTTCCAGCGATGACAATGGGCGGACCGCCGGAGCGATGGGTCATGCAACATTGCAGCTCCAGACTTCGGTACCGATAGGAACATTTTCTTTTAATACTCCCGATAGAATGCAAACCCACTGCGCTGCCACAGCCGGTGGTGGCGGAGGCGACTGGAAAACGTGTCGTAGTGTCGCATGCGCGTGCAGGACTGATCCATCTGGAAGGCGGAGTTCGACAGGAATATTGGCCCCGCCCGCCACTTCTGTTCTCGATGGACCTGGGACGACGATCAGACCTAGTCCGGCAACTTGAAACAGGTCCTCGACCTTCGTGAGACGTCGCATAATCATTCAACTATAGTAGCTAATAAGACTTGACCTGAAAGTACGCATGGGACGGTCTGCAACTTCTTCTCCTTCGAAGCGACCCAAAGTGCCGGTCAGCCGCAATACGTCGCAACAGACCGGTAAACGGTGGGGTTAGGCCACCAGCGCAGGCCTTCCCGGCCGCAATTCAGAAGCATGTAGCGGGAACCGCTTAACGAATTGCTTCCTCAGTGATTCGGGAGTGCGCATCGGTGACGTGCACTCCATAAGTCTCGATGTCATCCAGGCATTCGTTCGCATCAACACCCGGTGTATGCTCGCCCTTGCGAAGCTCGATGGTCCTGAATTCCGACCATGGCGCATACTTCCGTGGCAGGTTTTCACCCGATGGTTGTGCGGTAAAGCCGAAGATGCGGCCGGGACCTCTGAAGATATGTACTTGCATATGTTGCTCCATTTTGTGTGATTCGGCAGTTAGCTGTGTGCAGCATTTGAACGAACCTCCTTTCTAGAGTTCATAAAATATGAGTACATCTCACTCTGTATAGCCGTCTGCGGCCGCCTTCTGAGGGTCCGCAAATATCGCCATGGCCGTGTTCATGCGGCGAAATCCGAACTTTTCATAGAATGGCTCTTTCCCAGGAACGGCATACAGGATGATCTTTCGGTGGCCCCGGGACAGGTCGACCAGTCTTTGTATGAGCTCCTTCCCGAGCCCCGAACCCTGGTAAGCCGGGTGAACCACAATGTCGCAGAGATAGGAGCAATCGACGCCGTCGGCAACAGCGCGCCCCGCGGCGACGATTCGTTCGCCGTCGAACGCAATGCACTTGAACATGCTGTTCGAATAACCGGTCTTCAGCCACTCGCCGCTCTTGATGCCAAGAGGTGCGATGCGATACAGCTCCGACATTTCTTCCCAGTCGAGCTTTTCGGTCGAGTCAGTCCAGCGAAATTCCATCAACGCTCCTATCGGGCATGTACGAGATTCATTGCTTACCCACCACCGGCAACTCTACCGAGCTGCCATGGAACACGCGCTGCGTCGCCTTCTTGTAGTCGCCCGGCGCAGCGAGGAAGATGTTCGGCACGAAGGTCTGCGGATTACGGTCATATAGCGGGAACCAGCTTGACTGCACCTGGATCATCAAGCGATGTCCCGGCTGCACGACGTGGTTCACCGGCGGCAGTGCGAAGTTGAACTGCACCGGCTTGTTCGACGGGATAGCCGACGGCTTCTCGAAGCTGTCGCGATAGCGCCCGCGCAGGATATCCATCGACAGCGGCAGCTGGTAGCCCCCCAGTTTGGGCTGCGACGGCACCTCGTCGGGGTATACGTCGATCACCTTGACCACCCAGTCCGCGTCGCTGCCCGAGGTCGACGCCAGCAAGTGCACCTGAGGCGCGCCGGACAGCACCAGCGGCTCTTTCAAGGGTTCCGACACATAGCTCAACACGTCGGTACGGTCGCTGACGAAGCGCTGGTCCTGCACCAGCCAGGGCTTCCACACGTTTTCATCGCCCATGCGTACAGGACGCGGCACGAAAGGCACCGGCTTGGCCGGATCGGCCACATACTCGTCGAAGCCCTTGGCATTGCCCGCCAGCGACCAAGACAGCTTGAAGCCATCCTGCAGATAGAGCGCCTTTGCCGCCGACGCGCAGCCCGACGCGCACGACGCCGGCCATTGCGCCAGTCGCTGCCACTGGTTGCTGCCGGTCTGGTAGCTCAGTACCGGTGGCGTGTCCGCGGCTGGCGCGCCGTCAACCAGGTATTGCTTCAGGAACGGCACCATCACATCGCGCCGGAATTCCAGCGCCGTATCGCCGGTGAACTGCAAGGCGCCCAGCGAGGAGCCGTCGTAATTGACGCCGCTGTGACGCCATGGCCCGACCGCGAGGAAATTCAGCTTATTGTCCTTGTCCTGCTTTTCCAGCGCTGCATAAGTCGCGTAAGTGCCGTAGATATCTTCCTGGTCCCACTGCCCTACTACATGCATGGTCGGCACGGATAAAGGACGCTTGGCCAGGATGCGGTCCAGCGCCTGCTCCTGCCAGAAGCTGTCGTAAGCGGGATGCTCGAACAGCTTCCTGGTGAAATTGAGCTGGTCCAGCCCATATTTGCGCGCCAGGCCAGCCACCGAACCGCCGCGCAGCACCACGTCGTAATCGTCATAAGCCCCGGTCGCCAGCGGCTCGCCGCGGCCCTTCACCGTATTCTGGCTGGCGATGTAGTCCAGCGTATTGACGCGGAAGGCGCCATTGTGGAACCAGTCGTCGCCGCGCCAGCCGTCCACCATCGCGCTCATTGGCACCGCCGCTTTCAGCGCCGGATGCGGCTCGGTCAGCGCCATCAGGACGGTAAAGCCTTCATACGAAGAACCGATCATGCCTACCTTGCCGTTCGTTTCCGGCACGTTTTTCACCAGCCAGTCGATGGTGTCCCAGGCATCGGTGCCATGATCGGTCTGGCTGGTATTCAACGGGCCGCGCACGGGGCGGTTCATCACGTAATCGCCCTCGGAGCCGTATTTGCCGCGCACGTCCTGGAACACGCGGATGAAATCGCGCCCGAATACTTCGTCGCCCTGCGGCAGCGAGGACTGCATATAGGGGCTGACATTGCGACGCGCGCGGCCATCAGCGTTGTAGGGCGTACGGGTCAGGATGATCGGCGCCTTGCTGGCGCCCTTCGGCACCACGATCACGGTATGCAGGCGCACGCCATCGCGCATCGGGATCATCACCACGCGTTTGACGTAATCCGCCTGCTCTTGCGGCGCCTCGAAGCCGGACACGATATCCGGCGCCATTGGCGAGGTTTGCGCGCCTGCATGGGAGGCCAGCAGCAAGGAAATAAGGGTGAGGCAAGAACGCATGGGAACTCCGGTGGGGCATGAACTTCGCAATATTACTAGAAAATCAATGCTGATATGAAAGCTAGTGCGCGCACATACGGCCGCGGCAGTCCCAGCAACAATGGCCACTATGATGAAATGGAAGGAGCCAATCATGAAAAAATTGCTCATTGCCACCCTTCTGGCAAGTTCCCTGGGCGGCGGCCTGGCCCTGGCGCCAACTGCCAGCGCCGATGTGGTCGTGGTACGTGTTGCTCCGCCGCCACCACGCGATGAAGTCGTTCCCCCGGCCCGCGCCGGCTTTGTCTGGACGCCGGGCTATTGGCGCTGGAACGGCCACCGCCACGTCTGGGTCAACGGCAAATACGTGCGCGCCCGCCACGGCTATTACTGGCGCGAACCGGCCTGGGCCCAGATGGACAATGGTCGCTGGCGCATGGAGCGCGGCCGCTGGGAGCGCGGCGACCGTGACCGTGACGGCATCCCCAACCGCTACGACCGCGATCGCGACAACGACGGCGTCCCTAACCGGGTGGACGAGCGCCCCAACAACCCCAACCGCTATTAAGCGGGCTTGACAGGGCCGCGCTGAACTGTAACCATTGCGGGATGAAATTTATCCAATCACATCTGTTTTCCCGCAATTGGTGGCGCCGCTGACATAGCGCGGCCACTGTAAAGTGATGTGATTTTAATATCAGCGCCGCCTCTGACCAGGTGGCGTTTTTCTTGGCGCAATCGGTAGGGGCAAGAGAAAGAACCCTATGAGCCAGCCAGCATCCAATTCCAAACCCATCATCCTGACCGGCGACCGTCCGACCGGGCCCTTGCACCTCGGCCACTTTGTCGGCAGCCTGCGCAACCGCGTTTCCTACCAGGACGACTACCAGCAATTCATCATGCTGGCCGACTCGCAGGCGCTGACCGACAATATGGAAGACACCAACAAGGTGCACCGTAATGTGGTGGAAGTGGCGCTGGACTACATGGCTTGCGGCATCGACCCGGCCAAGTCGACCATCCTGATCCAGTCGCAAATCCCGGAGCTGGCCGAACTGACTTTCTATTACCTGAACATGGTCACCGTCGCGCGCCTGGAGCGCAACCCGACCGTGAAGCAGGAAATCGTGCTGCGCGGCTTTGAACGCGACATTCCGGCCGGCTTCCTGACCTACCCTGCTTCGCAAGCTGCCGACATCTCCGCCTTCAAGGCAACCATCGTGCCGGTCGGCGAAGACCAGATCCCGATGATCGAGCAGACCAACGAGATCGTGCGCAAGTTCAACCGCCTGGCCAACAAGGACATCCTGGTCGAGTGCAAGGCCGTGGTGCCGGAAGTGGGCCGCCTGCCTGGCATCGACGGCAAGGCAAAAATGTCCAAGTCGCTGGGCAACGTGATCAACCTGGGCGCCAGCGCCGCCGAAATCACGGCTGCAGTGAAAATGGTCTACACCGACCCGCTGCACCTGAAAGTGTCGGACCCTGGCCACCTGGAGGGCAACGTCGCCTTCATCTACCTCGATGCCTTCGACACCGACAAGGCCAGCCTGCAGGAGATGAAGGACCACTACGTGCGCGGCGGCCTGGGCGACTCCGTCGTCAAGAAGCGCCTGGAAGCCGTGCTGCAGGACATGCTGGCCCCGATCCGCGCCCGCCGCGAAGAACTGGCCAAGGACAAGGGCTACATCATGCAGGTGCTGAAGGAAGGCACCATGCGCGCGCGCGAAGTTGCCGCCCGCACCACCGATGAAGTCAAGGCCGCACTGGGCCTGAACTACTTCTGATGCTGTGCATCGCCGCGCTGTATGCCATCGCCAGCGCGGCCTGCTTCATCGCCTATGCGCTCGACAAGTCGGCCGCCCGCCGTGGCCGCCGGCGCACGCCCGAGCGCACGCTGCTCTTGCTTGTCCTGGCCGGCGGCTGGCCCGGCGCTCTCGCGGCGCAGCAGCTGCTGCGCCACAAGTCTTCCAAAACCTCATTCCTGCTCAAGTTCTGGCTCACGGTCATCGCGAACCTGGCAACCCTGGTCGCGCTACAAGCCGGATGGGTAAGTCTCGGCCGGTTCCTCGTGGCGCCACAGAGCTGAACGCTCCAGCGGCCTGAGTGCCGTGGTACGGTCGATGTGGATCAACGCATCGAACTGATGCTCCGCGTCCGCCCGGAAGTAGTGGCTCATGCGCTCGGTATCCGGCCGGTAGATCACTCCGATCGCCCTTTCCAGCAAGCGACCGCCTGCCCGCGCCAAGGCGCGGTTGCGCCCGCGCAGCGGCAACAGGAAGGCCGGCATGCCCACCTCGTGCAGCACGCGTTCCACGCTGTCGGGCCTGGACGGCACGATGGATTTCAGCTCGGCCGGGCCATCCCAGTCGCTGGCCGCCGTCACGCTGCCCGCATGCGTGGTAAAGCCAAGCAGGAAGCTGTCCTGCGGCCGGTAACGCTCGCGGACCAGTTGCCCCAGGTTCAACTGGCCATGCCTGCCCATTTCGGTGTGGCGCGCGTCGCCCAGGTGCGAGTTATGCGCCCACACCACGACGCGTGCCGGCCGGCCGATGCTCTGGCCCAGGTGCTCGCGCAGTGCCTGCAGGGTTTCCGCCATGTGCGAATCGCGCACATTCCACGATTCGTCGCGGCCCTTGAACATGGCGCGGTAATACACCTCCGCATTGCGGGTCACGCGCGCGTTCTGCTGGGCGTAGAAGAATTCATCCGGCACCGTGCCGGTGCGCAGGTGTTCGTTGGCCGTGCGGTTCATGTCGACCAGCTGGCGCAGCACTTCGGCCTCGCAATCGGGCTTCATGCCAAAGCTGGTGGCGTAGCCGTAGCGCTGCGGGTCTTCCGCGAAGTGGTCGATGCAGCCGTAACGCTGGCGCGCGCGGGCCGCCGCTTCCGGGTCGGCCTGGTCGAGGTAGTCGATCACCGCATGCATCGATTGCTGCAGGCTGTACAAGTCCAGGCCATAGAAACCGCAACGGCGCGCCGGACTGGCGACGTGGTGGTTGTGCACCCGCAGCCAGTTCACCAGCTCCACGATTTCATGGTTGCGCCACATCCATTGTGGAAAGCGCTTGAATCCTGACAGCGCCTGGTCGGCGCTCATGTCGTCGCCGCCATGCTGCACGTAGCGGCTGACGCGCAAGGCGTCCGGCCAGTCGGCTTCGACCGCGATGGCGTCGAAACCCTTGTCGACGATCAGACGTTTGCTGATGTCGGCGCGCAGGCGGTAGAACTCCTGGGTGCCGTGGGTGGCTTCGCCCAGCAGCACCAGCGAAGCGTCGCCGATGCAGTCGAGCAGGTAGTCCAGGTCCTCCGCTGTTTCCAATGGCCGCGCCTCGCGCTGCAACGCGGCGATCAACGTCTTGTCCATGATTCAGCAAGATATCGCAAGCTGTGCGACACTGTCGCAGGTTTAAATTGGGAAATATTGCATGTGGACTGGTGTGGTGTGCGGCCTGCTGGCAGGCGCGATGTGGGGCATGGTGTTCATCGTGCCGGAGTTGCTGGCGGCCTTTACGCCGCTCGAGATGGCGGTCGGCCGCTACCTCGCTTATGGCGCCATCGCCCTGGTCCTGATGCTGCCACGCCTGCGCAACCTGGTCGGCCGCCTGGAGCGCGATGATTATTTCGCACTGCTGCGGCACGCCTTGGCCGGCAACCTGGTGTATTACATGTTCCTTGCGCTGGGCGTCAAACTGGCGGGGGTGGCGCCGACTTCCCTGATCATTGGCGTTCTGCCGATCGCCGTGACATTGATGGGGCGCAACGACCATGGCGCGGTGCCGTTGCGCCAGCTGGCCATGCCGTTGCTGGTGACGGCGGCCGGCATTGCCTGCATCAATGTCGACGTGTTCCAGCACGCCGCCGCTGCCGGCGCCTCCATGCTGAATACGGTGATCGGCGTCGCCTGTGCGACCGGCGCTTTGCTGTGCTGGAGCTGGTACACGCTGGATAACGCACGCTACCTGAAACGCAATCCGCATTACAGCAGCGCGGAGTGGTCGGCACTGTACGGCCTGTCGACCGGGCTGATTGCACTGGTGGTGGGCGCGATGGCGTTCGCGGTCTTCCATGGCGACGTCACTGGCGCCGCAGGTGCGGCCTCGGGACGCGATTGGACGCTGTTCTGGATCTGCAATAGCCTGCTGGCCCTCGGCGCCTCGGTGATCGGCAACCATTTGTGGAACGTCGCCAGCCGCCGGGTGCCGATTACCCTGTCCGGCCAGTTGATCCTGTTCGAGACCCTGTTTGCGCTGATGTATGGCTTTATCTACAAGCAGCAGTTCCCGCGCCCATTGGAAGTCGCCGCCATTGTGCTGCTGATTGCCGGCGTGACGTGGTCGATGCACGTCCACGCCCGGGAAGAAGAACTCAGTCCTGCCTGAAGCCAGGCGCGATGCGCTCCGCCACCAGCGCGGCCATCGCCGCCGCCCCCTCGCCGGCCGCTGCGGCGCGCGAATTCAGGCCCGCGACGACGCCTTCGGCATCCGCCTTGCCACGGTTCTGGCTGACTTTCCATTTCCCTTCGATGGACGCAATGGGAATCTCGATACCGATAATCGCCTTCAGCAAGCCTTCGATGAAATCAAGCGGCGCATCGTCCACTTCCCAGGGCTCCGGCAGGGCGCCCTCCTGCAGGGCAGTCAAGGCACGCAACTGCTGGCCGAGCCACGCAGGATCTTCTACGACCCGAGCCCTTCCCCGCACCTGCACCATCGCGTAATTCCAGGTCGGCACCACCTTGTGCGACGTCGCCTTGGAGGCGTACCAGGTAGGGCTGATATAAGCCTCTGGCCCCTGGAACACGACCAGGCACTCGCCGCCTGCAGCCAGCGCCTTCCATGCAGGATTGGCGCGCGCAATATGCGCCCGCAGCACGCCCAGCCCCGCCTCTCCCTCATCGGGATAAAGCGCAAACGGCACCAGGTCGGCCGTCGGCACAGCGCCAGGGATAAGCAGCATCCCAAGCGGATACGCCCGGATCAGCCCATGTTTGACCTCAAGTCGGTCTTCAGCGAAAGCAGCAGGAAGGTACATGCGCCCAGTGTAGCGCGGGGCGCCGGAACGCGCATAGAGCCAGCGATGGCCTAATTCAGCAGGCCATGTTCAACCATCACATCCTGCACCAGCTCCAGCCGCAGGACCGGGTTCTCCTGCGCCAGCAAGAGCTGCTTCTGCGCCAGCGACAGGCGCAGCAACTCGCACCAGCGGTTAGCCACCCAGCCCGCTTCCTGCAGGCGATAAGGCGCCTGCATCGGCATCTGCCCGGCCGGAATGCCCCGCTCCTGCAAGGTCTGGATCAGGATGCCGAGGCTGTCGGCCACATCCTGCTGCTCGGAAGGCACCGGCACCGACATGTCATCGTCGATCGGCGCCACATCCGCCATCCACAGGCCGTGCTTCAGCTGTTCCGCGGCGACAATGCGGAAGCGCTGCCGCCCGCTGCAGCGCAACTGCATCAGGCCCGGCAAGATCGCCTTCCATTCCCCGATATGCGCCATGGTGCCCACCGCGCACAGGGTCTCGTGCTGGTCCGGCTTGCGCACCTCATCGCCCTGCACCAGCGCCACGACGCCGAAATCTTCCTTATGTTCGATGCAACGCTTCACCATGTCGAGGTAGCGCACCTCGAAGATTTGCAACGGCAGGTACCCATCCGGATAAAGCACCGTATGCAAGGGGAATAAGGGAATCGCGGACATACTTCATCATCGCACGTTTCGATAGACAATGCCGCCTTTCATCACAAAGGCAACACGGTACAGGGCCGTGATATCGGCGGTCGGATCGCCCTCCACTGCCACCAGGTCCGCCAGGTAGCCCGGCTTTACCTGGCCCAGCGAGCCAGCACGGTCCAGCACCCCGGCATTGACCACGGTCGCTGCCCGCAACGCTTCGGTCGGCGTCATGCCCAGCCTGACCAGCCATTCGGCCTCGCGCGCGCTGCCGCCGTGGGCAAATACGCCCACGTCGCTCCCCAGGCCAACCGTCACGCCCGCCTTGCGCGCCAGCTGGAACGCCCGCGCGGCGGCCTGCATGGAAGGCGTAGGCGTTCCGCCCCGCACATGCTTCTGGAAGTACTCGCTGGTCGCTTCCGGCGCAGCCAGGGTCGGGAAATAGGCAACCTTGCGTTCCGCCATCAGCCTGAAGGTGGCCTCACTGCCGCCATAGCCATGCTCGATAGTGTCCACGCCGGCCAGCACTGCACGGCGCATTCCCTCATCCGTGGCCGCATGGGCCGCCACGCGCCGCCCCGAACCATGAGCCGCCGCCACCAGCGCATCCAGTTCCTGCTGGCTGAAAGTGGCGTGCGCCGAGCCATCCGGACCGGTGCGGTAATCGGCGTACACCTTGATCCAGTCGGCGCCGCGTGCGGATTGCTCGCGCACCGCCTTCACCACTTCATCAACGCCGGTTGCCTCCTGCGCGCCGACCGGCAGCACCATGTCGGGCCGGTAGGACCTGGCGTTCGGGCCATAGCTGCTGCTGGCCACGATCGCCAGCGTGGCCACGAATAGCCGCGGGCCGGGCAGCATGCCCTCCTCGATCGCCCGCTTGAGCGACACGTCGGCATAGCCCGCGCCTTCCGAACCGAGATCGCGCAAGGTGGTGAAACCGGATTGGAGCTGCGCTTGCACGTGGCGCGCAGCCAGCAGCACGCGATACGCTTCCGGCTCCTTCAGCACCTGGTCGTCCCAGCTGGTCTCGTTATACGGATGCAGCAGCACATGCGAATGCAGGTCCATCAGGCCTGGCAGCAGGGTCTTGCCCGGCAAGTCGACGCGCTCGGCGCCGGCGGGAATCGTCATGCCGGCCGTCGGGCCGGCTGCCGCCACCTTGCCATCGGCCACCAGCACCGACCAGCCGCTGCGAGCCGCTCCCTCGCCCGTCCAGACGCGCTCGGGCGTCAGCAGCACGGGCCCTGCCGCCATCACGGATGAGGCAAAGGAAAGCAGGAAAGCGGCCAGCAGCGGCCGCAAAGCTAAGCTCGACATATTCTCTCCGTATAAAAAGAAAAGGGGCGGATATTAATCCGCCCCTCTCGCCGCGATCGGCTTATTTAATCAGGAAGTCTTCCTTCTTCTTGCCTTCCAGCCATTTCGGCGCACGGCCGCGGCCGGTCCACTGGGAACCCGATACCGGGTCCTGGTATTTCATTGGCACGCGTGCACGCGGCTTGACAGGCTTATTGCTCTTGGCCGCTGGACCGAGATCAGCCGGAGACAGGTCATATTCCCGCATGATGGACCAGATCTGTTCTTTCGCCTTTTGCACTTCTGCTTTGCGCGCATCAGCGGCCAGATTTTGCAGTTCGGCAATTTTTGCCTGGTATTCTTGGTAAGTGGTCATCTTTCTTTACCCTAAGTGTATGAAAAATCAAAGTGTGACAATGTGTGAGATTTCTTCCCTGCAATGTACCATAGTTACGATGATTTTATCCACATAATTTAACCATATTAAAAAAAAAGCGCCACACATTTGACAGGCGGCGCTCTTTTATTTCATTTCTATTAAATTCCGGTATAAGCCAGGCATTTACTTTCAGAAGCGGGTCTCCAGCTGCAGGCGTATATTACGCACGCCGAAACTGGTCTGCTCCGAGGACAGCGATCCATTATCGGTAATGTAGATATTCTTCGACCGGTAATCCTGTTTCAGCAGATTCCAGGCGGAGAAACGCAACTGCGTCTTGCTATCGAGTTTCCAGGCCAGGTAAGCATCCAGTTGGCGCGTTACTGTTGCCCAGCTATATCGGTTTTCTTCAATGCGCACGGCGCCATTGGTACGCAGGTTGAAACTGCCGCCCATGCTCCAGGCGCCGTCGGGCGTCTTGTAATCGAGGCCGAAAATGGCTGTCAGCGGCACTTGCTGGTCCAGCGTGTTGTGCGGCCCCGGCACCGAATCGACGCGCGACCAGTTGCGGCTGACGCTGGCGCGAACGTCGAGCGCGGGCGCCTTGTCCATGACTGCCTTCATCGGGAATTTCAGTTCCACGTCCACGCTGCGCACGTCGGCACGGCCGTTATTCGTCATCGCGGAAACCCAGCGGCCCGTCTCATCGAGCAAGACGCGGCGGCGGGTGAAATTGTTGATGCGACGGGCGGCAGCGGCCACGCTGAACAACGCCCCCTCGCTCCAGTAATGCTCGTAAGAGGCATCGATGCCCGTCGCCAGCTCCGGTTTCAGGTTCGGATTGCCGATCCAATCGGTATCGATCTGGCTGTTGTTCGTGGAGGTAAAGCGGCGCCCGGAAAGGTTCGACGCTTGCGGCGCCTTGTACGTGCGGGTCAGCGCGGCGCGCAACTGGTCCTTGCCGTTGGGGAGCTTGTACAAGGTTTGCGCCAGCGGGCTCCATACGCTGCTGCGATTGCTGACCGGGTCGAAGCCGGCGCCAGAGCTTTGCGTATGTATGCCTTCCCAGCGCAAGCCGGCATAGACCGACCAGGCCTTGCTGATGTTCCACTCGTCCTGCACATAGGCGGCAGCGCGGCGCAGAGAAGCCTGATAGCCCTCGTCCTTGTCGTCGCGCAGGCCATCGGGGCTGAACAGGTCGCGCTGGTTGCGCCAGTCGTCGCGGTCGGTGTAGCCCACCTCCCAGCCTGCGGCCAAGGCATGTTCGGCCCCGATCGGCGTGGAATATTTGCCGGTACTGCTGATGCCCCATTCGCGCACGCCGCTGAAGACGTCATGCTGCAGCTTGGGCGCACCGCCATGTGCATCGGACTCGAACCAGCTGCCGTTGCTGCGCATGCGGTGGCCCCCGATCTTGGCGTCCAGCTTGGCCCCCTCGCCGAACTTGTGCACCCAGTTCAGGTCCGTGCGCGCGAACAGGCTCTTGTTTTCATTCTTGATCCGCACGGCGTCGAAGAATGGCGCCGCGCCCGCATCGACGTCGTAGTCGCGGTCAATCGCGCTCTTGAAGACATTACGGTTGATGAAGGACTGTGAAGTCAGCGTGTCGCCATTCTCCAGGTTCCAGTTCAGGCGCGGCGACAGTTCCAGGCCGCGCGCATGGCCGCGGTCATGCGTCAGCATGCGGCGATCCAGCAGCGGCGTGCCCGCCAGGTCGATCAGTTCTTCATGGCTAAGGCCATTGCGGTCGAATTCGTAGCGGCCGCCGCCCAGGTTGATTGAATAGGAAAAATTGCCGTCCTTGTCCGACAGGACCAGGTTTCCGTTCGGGTTGGTCGCTTCCTTGCTGCGGCTGACGCCGAACTTGAACTCACGCTGCGCCGATTTGACCGCCTTCTTCAGTACGATATTGATGGTGCCCGCGATCGACTGGGTGCTGAACTCCGCGCTGGCGGCGCGAATCACTTCGATGCGCTCGATGCTGTCCGGCGCCAGCGTCTCGATATTGAAGCCAGGCGGCACGCGCTCGCCATTCAGCAGGATTTGCGTATAGCCGCTGCCAAGGCCGCGCATGCGAATATCGCGTCCGCCGGCGCCGACCGACACGCCCGGCACCCGCTTCAGCGCATCCCCGATCGAGGTGTCGCCATAGCGTTTCAGCTCATCGCTGCTGACGATGATCTTGCTGGCTGTGTCGTCCTTGCGCGGATTGTAGGCTTCGGCCGCGCCCTTGATTTCGACTTTCTGGACAGGTTCCTGCTTCTGTTCCTCCGCCATGGCCTGGGTAGCGGCGAGAATGGCGGCTGCTGCGAGTGACAGGCGACTCATTATTGCAAAAAAGGTAAATAATTCTTGGCCGAAACTGTACCCTATGGTGCAGGCGGTAGCAAGGATATAATTCGGGATCTTCAAATCATTGGAATGCCGACCGTGTCCCGACTTGCCGTATTGCCGCAATACCTGCTCCCGAAAAGCGCCCTGACCAACTTCGCCGGCCGCGTAGCAGGCGCCAAAGGCGGCGACAAAACCACCCGACTGATTCGCTGGTTCGTGGGCAAGTACGACGTCAACATGGACGAAGCGGCCAATCCGGATATCGCCAGCTACCACAGCTTCAATGAATTCTTCACCCGCGCGCTGAAGCCGGGCGTGCGCCCGCTGGCCAAGGCCGATTTCGTCTGCCCGGTCGACGGCCGCATCTCCCAGTTCGGCGCCATTGAAGGCGACCAGATTTTCCAGGCCAAGGGTCACAAGTTCAGCACCACGGCCCTGGTCGGCGGCGATGCCTCGCTCGCCAAGCATTTCGAGCACGGCAGCTTTGCCAACCTCTACCTCAGCCCGCGCGACTACCACCGCATCCACATGCCGTGCGACGGCAAGCTGAAACGCATGATCTATGTGCCGGGCGAACTGTTCTCGGTCAACCCGACCACCGCCCGCGGCGTGCCGGGGCTGTTCGCGCGCAATGAACGCGTGGTGTGCGAGTTCGAAACGGCCTTCGGCCCGTTCGTGATGGTGCTGGTGGGCGCGACCATCGTCGGCAGCATGGCCACTGTCTGGCACGGCCTGGTCAATCCGCCGCGCCTGCCCAAGGTCACCGAATGGACTTATGCCGACCAGAACATCGTGCTGAAAAAAGGCGAAGAAATGGGCCGCTTCCTGCTGGGCTCCACTGTTGTCATGCTGTTCCCGAAAGACACCCTGCACTTCAACCAGCACTGGCAGCCTGCCGGCCCGGTTCGCCTGGGCGAGCTGATGGCCAATCTCAAGTAATCCAAGTGGCGCTTGATGCGCCACAAATTTACGGCCGCATAGCAGCGGCTTGCCTGATCGAACGTGCCAGAGATTCCAGTGTCTCCAGGTCGCGCTCGAATTCTGCGAAGTCCTTATGCCGCGCGAGACGCTCCTTGAGCCGCTCCAGTCGAGACAACAACCTGTCCTCGGGAGACTCGTCGCGCAAGCTGACTTCTGCAACCGCATGTTGCACCTTCTTTTGTTGGCTCTCGAAAGCCGTTGACAGTCCGGCCTGGTAGCGACGCGGAGATGCACGTAAAGTGCTGCGCAGCACCTTCAAGTCCGCGACACCCTTCAAGACCTTTGCCAGATCCGAACTCGCCGGAAACACATGCAGCCCGGACTCTGGGGACCAGAGCACATAACGCAGCTCCTGGCGGAACTGCCGATCCGGATCAATATATTGGGGCACCTCTGCCTTGTGGCGCGCAAACTGAATCTGAACGGTTCCGGCTTGAGCGTCAGCGCCCAGGATGGTAAGGCGCAGCGGGCTGGCGCCAAACAGGTAAAGGCTTTCCGGGCCTCCAAAAGTTTGGGCAAGCCCAGGCGTCACAGGCAATTGCCCCACCAATAGGCTTTCAAGGGGACCGTCAAGCGGCGTCCGATGCACGAGCAACCACCCCAAGGGCAAGGGAGGAGTGCCGCGGTCCCATTTGGAGTGATGACTACGGTATTCGACCAGGTAGCGGTCGCCGTCATCCAGGTAGCAACACACAGCTATCCCGCCTTCGGTATGCGTCACTCCATCCAGGACGCGAATAGTAGCAACACTGCCAGTCAATCCTGTAACACTTCCCGATGCCTGGACCCCGTTCTGCTCCAGGGTAATCCAACCCGTCGCCAACAACGTCGGCAGGCACATGCCGGGCCCGCATCGGGTATGGGGAGCGTCAGCTCCTTGCCCAGGATCTTCCAGGCTGGCGTCATGGAAGGAGAACTTTGAATCGTCGCCTCCCATGACGCAGAAGCGGTCACCGTTGGCATCCGGACCTTCCGGTCTTTCAAGAGAGGTGCCAGTGGCGCCGAACAGTATCGCAACCTCGCGCGCGACAAGGGATGGGCAGACGTCGCGTGCGCCAATAATTGAGGTCTGTAATTCAACGACAGTTGAGCCGCCGCGCACGTCACCATCGTCGACCACATAGATAAAATGCTGGTATCCGCTCAAGTCCACGTGCCGGACTGCAGCAAGCAGTCCGTTGACGGCGCCGTTGCGGAATTCCTGGAGCTCGCTCCACTGCTGGAAAGTGAGGGGCAGCCAATCGAATACCGTGAATTCCAGGTTCTGCTTGCCACCGGAATGGTCATCAAAATACTCGATGACCGGCGCGCAGGCGCGCTGCAGCCAGGCACTGGTGAGCGCCGTATCGCGCGCACCGCCAGGCAAGGTTACGGGAATCATCGCCAGCTTCATCTTGGCCTCCTGTGTAAAGAAGATGAACTGGCATGGTGGCACCTGGTCTACGGGACGACTTGATCCACATCAAAAGCGCGCGCCAACTTACCTTAGCCGCTGGTCCGCGAGTAGCGCCCCGTCATTACAGCGACCCAGTTGGCGCCCCCGTCAAACGAGCTTTCCAGTACCAACTCATACGAAACGGGGCCGGAAGGTCGGTAGGTGTGGCGCGTCTGCCCACGCGACGAGCTACGCTCGAATCGCAATGCCTCGCCATCCCATTGGCCTGGCGCGGGCGCAGCAGGAATGAATCCCATGCTGTCGAACCAGTGGAGACTCAAGGCAGAAGATTGCTGGTCGTACGCGATCACGGCATGCGCCTTGAACCATGGTTTGCCATCACGCTCGGCGCTGTAATCCTGGATCAGCATACGGCCATCAAAATCCAGCCGCGCCGAAATCGACGCGTTTGCCGTGCCCCCTGCCCCCCATCTGGACGGTGCAATGTCTTCCTCACCTACCCAATCGCCGGCAAACAGCTCCAATAGATTCTTTAGTTCATTCATGGATACTCCCTGATCCCGAGAGAAAACAATTCATCGCATCTGAGCACTTGAGGCCACGATTTCTACACTTAACTCTCCTTAAAGTTGGTCTCGAGCATATCAAGGAATGCGCGAGTCTTGGCGGGCATCAGGCGGCGGCCGGGGAATACCGCCCAGCCTGTGACGGGCGCAAAGCACCAGTCGGGCAGCACGCGCACCAGTTCGCCGCGCGCCACCAGCGGGGCTGCGAATTGCGTGGTGCAGGTGGCAATGCCCATGCCGGTGGCAGCCATGCGTGTCAGCAGCTCCGGCGAGTTTGCCATCAGCCGCACCGGCAGGTCGCGCTCCCAGGTGGTCTTGCCGCGCGAGAGCGGCCAGCGCACCAGGCCATTTGGCATGCGCCGCAGGCTTAGCAATTCGTGCTTGAACAGGTCGTCCGGATGCTCCGGCAGGCCGTGCACCACCGTATAGGAAGGCGCAGCGTACAGGCCCCAGGTCGATATCAGCACCTTGCGTGCCGCCAGCGTGGCATCGTCAGGCAAGGCGCCCATGCGGATCGCGATGTCGAAATTTTCCGCCACCAGGTCCACGCGGCGCGGCGACAGGTCCAGTTCCAGGGTAATTGCCGGGTGCTTGGCCATGAAGGCCGGCAGCATCCGCGCCAGGTGGACGTTGGCAAAGTCCGCCGGCATTGACACCCGCAGCAAGCCGCTGGGCGCCTGCTGGCGATGCTGGGCCAGGGCGCCGGCGGCTTCGGTCTCCTCCGCGACCCGGCGCGCGTGTTCCAGCAGGCTGGCGCCGAATTCGGTCAACACCAGCTTGCGGGTGGTCCGCGTCAACAGCCGTTCGCCCAGCGTGGCCTCGAGCTGGGTCAGGCGGCGGGAAACCGTCGATTTGGGCAATTGCAGCCGTTCGGAAACCTGGCTCAGGCTGCCAAATTCCACGATTCGGGCAAATAACAGCAGGTCGCTGGGGTCGATATCGCTCATGATTGTTCCACTGATGGCACGATGTTATCCATTTTAACGGCTTCTGGATCATATTTGGAACCACTATAGTTACTCCATCGCAGCAACAAACCAAATACTCGAAAGGAAGCAAACCATGAACATCCTGCAAATCAACTCCAGCGCAAAAAGCTCCGGTTCCGAATCCACCCGCGTAGCGACCAATATCGTCAACAAACTGCTGGCGACCAACCCTGGCGCCACCGTGGAAGTGCGCGACCTGGCAGCCAACCCGCACCCTGTGCTGGACGAGCCAACCCTGCAGGCCCTGTTCACCCCAGCCGACAAACGCACTCCGGAACAAGCCGCCCGCGTCGCCCTGGATGACGCCCTGATCGCCCAGGTGCAACGTGCCGACGCTATCGTGATCGGCGCTCCGATGTACAACTTTGGCATCACCGTGCAGCTCAAATCGTGGTTCGACGCGATTGCCCGTGCCGGCGTTACCTTCAAGTACAGCGAGAACGGCCCGGTCGGCCTGCTGCAAGGTAAAAAAGTCTATGTCGCCACCTCGCGCGGCGGCATGCACAAAGATGCGCCGACTGACACCCAGTTCCCGCACCTGAAGATGTTCCTGGCTTTTATCGGCCTGACTGACGTGGAATATGTGTTCATCGAAGGCCAGGCCTACGGCGCGGAAGTGGCCGGCCAACAGCAAGCCGCTGCCGATGCCCGCGTTGCAGAACTGCTGGCTTAACCAACAAAGGAAAAGAAAATGGACAACATCGCACAAACCCGCACAGTGGAACGGATTATCCGCGGCCAGGCCGTGATGGATGGCGCTGGCGTGAAAATCAACCGCGTGTTGACCCAGCCACTGCAGCGTCGCCTGGACCCGTTCCTGATGCTGGACAATTTCGGTTCGGAGCAAGCCAACGATTACATCGCCGGCTTCCCCGACCACCCCCACCGCGGCTTTGAAACGGTCACCTATATGCTGACCGGCCGCATGCGGCACCGCGACAGCGCCGGCAATGAAGGTTTGCTGGCCAGTGGCGGCGTCCAGTGGATGACCGCCGGGCGTGGCGTGATCCACTCCGAAATGCCGGAACAGGCCGAAGGCTTGATGGAAGGATTCCAGCTGTGGCTTAACCTGCCTGCCAAGGACAAGATGCAGCAGCCCTGGTACAAGGACTTCGAAGCCGGTGAAATCCCGGTGGCGAAGACTGAAAACGGCGCCACGGTGCGCATCATCGCCGGCGAAAGCCAGGGCGTGAAAGGCGCCGTGCAACGCGAAGTGACGGAACCGCTGTATATCGACGTGGAATTGCCGGCCGGCGAAGCATTCAGCCAGGCGATCCGCGCAGGCCATAACGCCTTTATCTACACCTACCGCGGCGAGGTGACGGTGGATGGCAAGGCGGTTCCTGCGCAGAGCATGGCGATCCTGGCCAATAATGCAGGCGCCGATGGCGTGACCATCAAGGCCGGCCCGGACAGCCGCTTTATCCTGTTGTCGGGCAAGCCGCTGAATGAGCCGATCGTGCAGTACGGCCCCTTCGTGATGAACTCGCAGGCCGAGATTTTCCAGGCGGTCGAAGATTTCCGCGCCGGCCGCCTCGGCGAGGAAGCGCACGCAGTGTAAGCAGTGGCGGTACAATGGCCGCCATGAGCTCCGCCATCCTTGATTGGTTGAAGAAGCTGAGCCACGCGCTCGGCTTCGACACCGCCGACTCCTTCCCGCCCGGCCACCAGTACGCACGTACCCGGTGGGCGGGCGCGTATTTCGACATCCCCTCCGACACCAAGGCCGACGACATCGAACGCCGCATGTGCGAAGCGATCGCCAACACGCCCCTGGTGTTTGCCCACATCGAAAACCCGACGCCACGCATGCAGCGCGTGCTGGTCGACGTGATCGAGCGCCGCCTGCGCCAGAACCACGAGCGCGAGGCGGCGCAACTCGCCGCCCTGTTGATATGCGCTTACGGCAGCCCGCATATCAGCGAAGCGGTGCCGGGCATGCGCCACGCCATCGAAGCGACCGAAGGCTACGAAGCCCCTGCCCGCGTCCGTGCGCTGTTTGCCTTCCTGACGGACGCCCAGAACGACAACGTCATCGAGATGCGCAGCTAGTCTTTCGGGATATAGCTCATGTCTGCGCGGTATCGCAGCAATTCGGTTCGGACGCCTTGCACCAGCGCCTTCGCCCCTGCCGGCAATACCTCCGGCAGCTCCGCGGCCGCACCAAAGCTTGGCACGGCACGCATCAGGACATACTGGCCGCCGGCGCCGCCGACCTGCAGGCGGTACCAGGTGAACCTGGGCGCCGCGCGGCCGGTGTTTGCGGGCGACGAGGCGCCGGCCACCAGTTGGCGTTCGAACGCCGTCTCCTCACCCGGCGCGACAGTGTAGGTCGCCATCGCCAGGAACGGCGATGCATCGGGCAACGGCTGGCCGACACTGGCCGACTCCAACCGGCGGAACACGCCATGACTCAGGAAATCGGCGTGCGGCACGACGTTGGCCGCGTTGTCGGCCGCGTCGCCTGCCGGCTGCACGGCGGCGTCGAAGTTGGCGGCGGCATGGCCGAAAGTGCCATCCATGAACATGCCGAGCCGGTCGCCCAGCACGAACGACCAGCCGTACCAGGTCCAGCGGTCGTTCGCGCCCTTGTGCCATTCGAGATGGCGCTGGTAGCCCTGCTCGAAGGCAGCGCTTTGGCCCGGCTTCGGCTGGATCACCACCATACGGGCGAATGGCCCGGCGGCGGGTTGTGCGAACGCGCTTGCGCTAAGGAGTAACAGGGACGTTGCCAACAGGTGCTTCATCAGATTTGCTCCGAGAAACCCCGTCCTTCAGGGCGGGGAGTGAAAGGAGCTGGCCGCAAAGCTGCCGTTCTCCTTGAGATTTGTGAAATACTGTATAAACTTACAGTATGCTTCTCGTCTACCGTTTCCGTGTGAAATCGAAAAACGGGCTGCTTGATCTGCAAGCCCGTAAGGTGAATTTTGTCTGGAACTACTGCAATGATCGGCAGAAAGATGCCTTGCGATTTGAGCGCCCTTGGCTGACCGGCTTCGACTTGAACAAGCTGACTACCGGCAGCAGCAAAGAATTGGAGCTGCATTCTGGTGTGATCAATGCTGTATGCGAACAATTTGCCAAATCGCGTGCCCAACACCGCCGGCCGTATTTGCGTTACCGCGGCCGAAGGTCCTTGGGCTGGGTTCCGCTCAAAGGACGTGACCTGCACCGGGAAGGCAACGCGTTTCGCTTTGCAGGTAATACTTTCCGCGTGTTTTACTCTCGCCCCCTTCCTGAAGGGAAGATCAAGGACGGCAGTTGCTTTGCGCAAGACGAATTGCGCAGCAATTCGGGCCCCGTGAAAAGCTTTGCCAGCCGCGGCAACTGGTTCCTCAATATCGTGATCGAGGTGGCCGAGCCGCCGGTTCGTCCACTTGACCACGGTGTCGGTATCGATCTTGGCTTGAAGGATCTCGCTACACCGTCCGAGGGAGAAAAGATTCCGGCGCCGGGCTTTTATCGTGAGGCTGAAGCTGCGCTGGCGGTAGCGCAGCGAGCCCACAAGCGGCGCAGCATCAAAGCCATCCAGGCGCGCACGGCGCGGCGACGGCTGGACTTCTTGCATAACAGGTCGGTGGAGCTTGCCCGCGCTTTCGACCATATCGCTGTTGGCAATGTGAATGCCAGTGGACTCGCCCAAACCAGCCTGGCGAAGTCCGTGCTTGATGCAGGCTGGTCGTCCTTCCGCAAGATGCTGGCGTACAAGGCCATGAGGCATGGCGCGCGGTACGTGGAAGTGGACGAACGCTTTACCACCCAGACCTGCTCGAGTTGTGGTGCACTGCCCGATTCGAGGCCGAAGGGTATCGCAGGCCTTGGAATAAGAGAGTGGGAATGCAGCGAATGCGGTGGGGTACATGATCGCGATCGTAATGCTGCGTTAAACATTCTCCGTCGCGGACGTGCGACGCTGGAAGCAGGAATCCCCGTCCTTTAGGGCGGGGGGGACGTCAATCGTTCTCCGTCTGCAGTTGTTCGGAATGAAGCGCTCACGCAGGCTCATGAATGGCGCTTCGACCGCAAAATATAGCAGCCATCCGGCAAAAATGCTGGCGGCGATCATGACGGCGATCGAGTCCAGGTCAACCGGCTCCCAATGCTCGGCCAGCAGGATGCAAACCTGTTTGTGCGTCAGGTAGATCGAATAAGACCAGAGCGCGATCGCGCCCATGCCGGGAATCCGGGTGCTGTGCAGCAGCGAGCCTTCGCTGAGTGCGGCAAGCAGCAAAGCGGCGAACGCCACGCCCAACAGAGGATAGCCGAAGACCGACATGCCCCAGCTGAAATGGTGCTCAAGGAACAGCCAGAATGCCAGTGCTGTCAACACTGCGCCGGCAGCCAGCATCCAGTTCCCATGACTGGTCAGGCGCTGCCATGCCTTCGGATGGAAGTTGCGCAGCATGGCCAGGGCGACGCCGGCCAGCAGTTCATCGAAACGCGCCAGCGTGGAGTAGTAGATCAGGGTGTAGTAGCTGCGGCTGCCACGCTCACCGAGGTCCATCGCCGGCTGCCACCAGCTGTCGCGCAGCCACATGCCGGCTGCAATGGCGGACAGCAGCGCCGCCCAGCCCAGCACCAGCGCGAGGCCGCCTGCGCGGCGTACTCGCGTGATGGCGGCAATGGCCAGCACGACAGGCGGCAGCAACAGGTAGAACTGCTCCTCCACGCACAAGGACCACGCGTGCGAGAACAGCGTCCCCGGCTTGAGATTGATATTCAGGGTAAAGGTCAGGTACTTCCACCACGGCGCATGCGGCAGGTTGCCGGCCCAATACGGCCACCAGGCATACAGCGCCAGCACTGCCAGGTAGGCCGGCAAGGTGCGCAACAAGCGGCGCGCATAAAAATGCGGCAGCGACAGGCCAGGCCCGCGCAAGGCGGAAAACACCTGGTGTCCAATCAGATAACCGGAAAGCGCAAAGAACAAGTCCACGCCGGCCCAGCCGATTTCGCTGAACCAGCCAAAGGTCGGCTCGTGACTGACGAAGCCCATATAGTGGTTGGCAAACACCAGCATGATGGCCAGCGCGCGCAGAGTGTCCAGGCCATGGACGCGGGAGAGTCGATTCATGCGCGAATTCTACCTGAGCTAGAATATTGGCCACTTATTCGCCAAGCCTTAAAGGAACAGCATGACCGACGCCAGCAAAATGCATTTTAAATCTGTCAATTACACCGGCCAGGGCAAGGGCCGCCGCCTGATCATCACTGGCGCCGTGCACGGCAACGAAACCTGCGGCACCAAAGGCATCCTGCGCGTGATGGATCAACTGGACAAAGGCGAACTTCACATCCTGAACGGCAGCGTGACCTTCGTGCCGGTCACCAATCCGCTGGCGTACCAGAAAGGCCAGCGTTCCGGCGACCGTAACCTGAACCGGAACCTGTTCCCGACCGAAAATCCGCAAGACTTCGAGGACCATATCGCCAACTGGCTGTGCCCCCTGCTCGGCCAGCACGAAATCCTGCTGGACTTGCATTCCTTCAACGCCCAGAGCCAGCCTTTCGTCATGGTCGGCCCGCGCAACAACGACGGCACCCTGCAACCGTTCGGACACGAAGCCGAAGAACGCGCCATGGCCCGCATCCTCGGCGTCAAGCGCTTCGTCGACGGCTGGATGGCCACCTACGGCGCCGGCGTGCAGCGCCGCCTGCGCGACGACAGTGAAGTGCAGACCGTCCTGAAATACGGCGTCGGCACCACCGAGTACATGCGCAGCACCGGCGGCATGGCCCTGACCCTGGAATGCGGCCAACACTTCGACCCGCAAGCGCCGGATGTCGCCTACCGCGCCATCATGAACGTGCTGGCCCACTTTGGCCTGATCGAGGCGCCAAAGCCGCAGCCGATCGCACTGGAAGACATGGAATACCTGTCGATGGTGGAGGTGCACGACAAGCTGGACACCGGCGATGCCTTCAGCCGCACCTGGTCCAGCTTCGACCGCCTGCAAGCCGGTGACGAAATCGGCCGCCGCGCCGATGGCAGCGCCGTGCTGGCGCCGTTTGACGCCTATATGTTGTTCCCGGACGTCAATGCCAAGCCGAATGCCGAATGGTTCTACCTCGCCAAAGTGAGTGACTCTTTTGTCTGATAGCCATTAGCTTTAAAATCGCGGTAAGGGGGTAACAAGATGAATATATTCCCGCTTACCGCGCTTGGCACGCTCCTGTTCGCGACCCTCCCCATAGCGGCAGTCGCCACTGAATTTGTACTGCGCGTCACCGGCCAGGAAAGCCTGCCGCCAAAATGGATCCAGCAGGACGGGCGCGCTTCGACCGGGGTCTGCCCCGACATCCTTGCCGCCATCTCCCGCGTTGAACCGCGCCTTCGTTTCACGGGACTGGACGACATCCGTTCGGTCCTGGTGATCGAACAGAACCTGCGCCTCGGCAACGCCGAAATTGCCTGCGCCCTGGTCTCCACCCCATTGCGCCGCCATATCGCCATCGCCATTCCGCAACCCTTGTACGTTTCGCGCCAGCGCCTGGCCGCTGCCGCCGACGACACAGCCGAAATCAATTCGCTGGACGACCTTGCTCGCCTGAAGCCGCTGGTCACCACTTCGCGCGGCGCGGCCTATATCGACCAGTTGCGCGCGCTCGGCATCACGGTCGACGACAGCACCGGCAGCAACGTGACCAACCTGCGCAAGATCCTGGCCGGCCATGGGCGCTATTTCTATATGAACGAGTTGACCTTGCACTGGCTGATACGCGAGCAAAAACTGCAGGACAGGATCAAGCTGATGCCAGCCGTGCTGAAAGAGGACTCTATGTTCTTGTGGTTGAGCAAGAAGGCGCCCCCACAGGCGGCGCCGCTGCTGGCGGCGGCAGTCAAAAAGCTCAGCGACAGCGGCGAACTGGCACGCATTTATGCGCGCTGGTCGGATGAGTCGGGCGTCGGCCCGCGCAACGATTAATGCGGCGACAGGATTTTCAGCCCGGCAATGCCCAGCACGATCATGGCGATGCACACCAGCCGCACCAAGCTGGCCGGCTCGTCCAGCATCATGATGCCCCAGATGACGGTGCCCACGGTACCGATGCCGGTCCAGATGGCGTAGGCGGTTCCCAGCGGCAGTGAACGCAGCGCCAGCCCAAGCAGGATCACGCTGCCGGCCATGGCGGCCAGCGTCACGGCGCTCGGCACCAGCCTGGTGAAACCTTCGGTGTATTTGAGTCCGACGGCCCAGACGACTTCCAGCAGGCCGGCGAGTAACAGGACGATCCAGTGCATGATGTTCTCCCAAGTCATGACGGGGTCGTCCCCGCCTGGCTCCCTGGTCTTGCGGCGAGGTCGTCCCCGCGGGAGAAGGCCGACAGTATATCATTGGGGGTCCAAACTTTCAGGGAGCCCCCCAATGCTGCTGTTCGCACAGATCGCCGTTGCCATCGTCCTGCTGATCCACGTCTATATCGTGCTGCTGGAAACCGTCCTCTTCGATACCCGCGGCCGCCGCGCGTTCGGCCTGTCGTCGGAAAAGGCGGCCATCGTCAAGCCGGCCATGTCGAACCAGGGCTGCTATAACGGCTTCCTGGTGGCGGCGCTGGCGGTGGGTTTGCTGCATGGCGAGCCGGCAGTGCGTTCCGCCTTCATCACATACGGCCTGCTGTGCGTGGCCGTGGCGGGCATCTGGGGCGGGCTGACCGTCAGCAAACGCATTCTCTTCGTGCAGACCGTGCCGGCCGTCGTGGCGCTGGTGCTCTACCGATTAGCATAAAAACAAGGCTTGAAATCCATCGACATGCTCCGATATACGTATCGGCTTTTTCCGATATACTTATCGTGAAACACCGAAATATGACTGACTCCATTGACATTGATGCAATCCACAAGGCCCTGGCCAACCCGGTCCGGCGCCAGATACTGTCCTGGCTGAAAGAGCCGGAGGCCTGGTTCAGCGAGCAGCTCGCACCGCTGTCGCTGGGCGTCTGCGCCGGCATGATCGACAAGCAGGCCGGCCTCTCGCAATCGACCGTTTCCGGCCACCTCGCCATCTTGCAGAAGGCGGGACTGGTGACGGTGCAGCGGGTCGGCCAGTGGAATTTCTTCAAGCGCAATGAGGAGGTCATCCTGCAATTTATTGAGCATGAGAGGAATACCTTATGAGCACCCTGTTCGACCCCATCACTATCGGCGCGCTGACCCTGAAGAACCGCGTCGTCATGGCTCCCCTGACCCGCTCGCGCGCCACCGGCGGCAAGCGCGTGCCAAATGCTTTGATGGCCGAGTATTACGCGCAGCGCTCCTCCGCGGGCCTGATCATCAGCGAAGCCACTTCGGTGACTCCGCAGGGCGTGGGCTATGAAAACACCCCCGGCATCTGGTCCGATGAGCAGGTCGAAGGCTGGAAGCTGGTGACCGAAGCCGTGCATGCCAAGGGCGGCAAGATCGTGCTGCAACTGTGGCATGTGGGCCGTATCTCCGACCCTAGCCTGCTCGATGGCCAGGCGCCTGTCGCGCCAAGCGCAATCGCGGCCAAGGGCAATGTAAGCCTGCTGCGCCCTCCGCGCCCCTATTCCGTGCCGCGCGCGCTGGATACCGAGGAGATTGCGGGCGTCGTCGAGGCATACCGCAAGGGTGCCGAGAATGCCAAAAAGGCCGGCTTCGACGGCGTGGAAATCCACGGCGCCAATGGCTACCTGCTCGACCAGTTCCTGCAGGATTCAACCAACCAGCGCACCGACCAATACGGCGGCAGCGTTGAGAACCGTGCCCGCCTGATGCTGGAAGTGACCGATGCCGTGATCGGCGTCTGGGGTGCGGACCGCGTCGGCATGCACCTGGCGCCGCGCCGCGATGCGCATGACATGGGCGATTCGACCCCGGCCGAGACCTTCGGCTATGTGGCGCGCGAACTGGGCAAGCGCGGTATTGCCTTCATCGCGGCACGCGAGGCGGTTGGCGATGATTCGCTGGGTCCGTTGCTGAAGCGTGAGTTTGGCGGGGTCTATATCGCCAACGAGAAGTTTGATGTGGCGGGGGCGCAGGCTGCGCTGGCAGAAGGCCGCGCCGATGCGATTGCCTGGGGCAAGGACTTCATCGCGAATCCGGACCTGCCGCGCCGCCTGCAGACCGGTGCCGCGCTGAATGCGCAGCGCCCTGAGTTGTTCTACGGCCCGTCGGCGGAAGGGTATACCGATTATCCAGCGCTGGCCTGAACCTGGTAAACCAGTGTCTGACCCACAGGGTCAGACACTTGACTCGCGGCCGTCGCGTACAAGTGTCTGACCCTGCGGGTCAGACACAGGTTTACCGGTTCAACGGTTCGCCGAATAGTTCACCGGGAAGAACTTATACCCCTTCCCCTCACTACGCAAATGCCCCACCCCCGGGAACGGCAAGTGCGCCGCCCCCATCCAATACCCCTGCTTCGCCGCCTCGGCAAACGCCGCCTTGCGCTGCGCCAGGGCCGCTTTCGAATCGCTGTCGAACTGGATCGTCACGCCCGGATCAGGGAACTGCACCGCCGCGTTGTGCATCAAGTCGCCAATCAGCACCAGCTTCTGCCCCTTGCTTTCCACCACATAGGTGGTGTGGCCCGGCGTATGGCCATAGCTTGAAGTCGAACGCACGCCCGGCACCAGTTCGGTATTGCCCTCAAACGGTTTCACCTTGCCCGCATAGCCGGACACCGCGCTCATCGGCCCCTGGAAATTGCCCTTCGCCTCGGCACTGGCATTATCGAGGTTCGCTTTGCTCAGGAAGAAGTCGGCATCGCGCTTGTCCATGCGCACCACGGCATTCGGAAACGCCGGCTTGTCCTGCCCGCCCAGGCCGCCGACGTGGTCGCCATGCAGGTGGGTGATGTAGATCTCGTCAACCTGCTCCGGCTGGTAACCGGCTGCTTTCAGGCTGGTCAGGATATTGCCCAGGGTCGGCCCGAACAGGCTGCCGGCGCCGGTATCGATCAGCACCAGCTTCGAGCCGGTATTGACCAGGAAAGCGTTGACCGAAGTCTCAACCGGCGACTTCAGGAAACTGTGCTCCAGGGATTTGGTCGTTTTCTCAGGCTTCTGGTTCAGCAGCTGGTCCATCGGCAGGTCGATCGTGCCGTCGTTCAGTACGGTGACTTCGAAGTCGCCCACATTCATGCGATAGAAGCCGGGCGCCTGGGTCTTGGCCATCGGCGCTGCAGCGTGGGCGGCGCCTGCAATGGCGGCAATTGCGAACGGTACGGCGAGCTTTTTCAGGATCATTCGATCTCCTTCTTGTTAGTTGCCAAAACGCTAGATTAGCGTAAACGGCAACTACATGCTTGTCGGTACCCGCAGCATGACGGAGACATCCGGCGTATCCCGCGTCAGCCCTGCCCCCACCGAGACATTGACCGTCTGCTTCGGGTTCAGCCGGTAAGAAAAGCCGACCAGCAAGGTACCCAGTTGCGTGCGCACTGAGCCCGGCGCCGGCACGCCATTCTGCCTGGTGCGGGCAATGGAACTGTGGTCGTAGCCAAAGCTGAGGGAGGCCTTTTCATTCAGCGCCAGCCCGACACCGAAATTGAAGCCGATGACCGCCCCCGGCTTGACCGTGCCGAGCGGCTCGCGTTCCCCATCGAGCACCAGCCGGCTCAGGTTCTTGCGCTGGAAGTTGTGCAGGTAGCTGACGCTGCCGAACAGCACGGCGGGGTCAGTCGGATACAGCCAGGTCAGGCTGGGTTGCAAGGCATAAAAGCCGGAACCGGTTGGCAGCTCCAGTGGCAAGCCGGTGCCGGTGGCGTTTTCGCCAATGCAGCGCCGCACGCAGTCGGTCACGACCTCAAAGGGATCGCGGCCGGTGCGCGTCTTGAAGCGCAGGCCGGCGACGTAATAGGGCTTTTCGGCGCCGCCATCGTTGAGCTGGTGGCGCAGCGAGAGTTCGACGTCGCCCAGCGCGCGGCCGCTCACATCAAATACCTTTTCCACCGCCGAGCCGGTGAACACTTCGCGGCTCACGGTCGAGTCCGAGCGGTAAATGTAAGGCAGGCGCAGTTCGAGCTCAGTGCGGTTGCTCAGTCCATAGCGCCCGCTCAGCGTGGCGGTGCTGGTATTGCGCTTGACTTCGCGCACGTCGATCAGGCCGATCAGCAAGGCGGGGATGATGGTGTAGCCCACCAGGGCGACGCGGTTGCTCGACGAATAGCCGAACTGGAAGGCCGGTTCGAGCACGAGCTTGCCGCGCCCGGTCAGGACGCCGGGGCTTTCAAAGATAGGCGCCACTTCAGGCGGCTTGCTGTCGCGCTTTGGCGGCTGGCCCACCGCCAATGCCGGCTGCGCCGGGCCGGACGGCGCCGGCGCCTGTCCGGGTGGCGGGACGTTGGGTTGCGGCTGGCTTTGCGCAGCCCCTGTGCCGCGCGCGGACGCCAGGCGCTCCTCAGCCACCTGGCGCCGCAAATCCTCCAGCAGCGCCCTTTGCTCGGCCAGCGCCTTTTTCAACTCGGTCAACTCGGCTGCAAGCTCGGCGTTGCTGCGCTGCTGCACCGGCATCTGGGCCAGCGTCGCCTGGCTGGCGACAATCAGCATCCCGGCCGCGAATTTCTTTGAAAGCATCGCTCCCTCCCTAGCGGGGCACAATGACGTTCGACAAGGCCTGGCGCAGGTTGCCCTCCAGGTTCAGGCTCTTCAAGGTCGACAGCGCGTTGACGGTGAGGTCGATCGTGGTCAGGCTGCGGATCAACTGCCCGTTCGTATTGTTCTGCACCAGCATCGGCGCCAGCGCAGCCCCGGCCTGCGGCGAATTCGCCAGCCGCGCCACATCGGCCAGTTCCACGCGATTGCGCGCCACCACCACGCCATTGACTTCGACGATGCGCTCCACGCCCAGCGCGACCAGCAGGCCGTTGCCGTTCTCAAAGCCGCCACGGGCCTCTTCGAGACGCGCCTCCGGCGCCGGCGCCCAGCCTTCAGGCGGCCCCTGTCCCTGCGCCATGGCAGGCATCGCCAGCAACAGCAACAAGCCGCTGACGCCGATTCTTCGCTTCATGCCGCCCTCCCTTCAAAAATCCCCGGCGCCCAGCTTCGGCACCGTCACGTCGCGCAGGCTGTCGCGCATGATCCCTTCCGACAGCATCGCCTGCGGCGCCACACGCCAGTCCGCGGTTTCATTGAAGCGCGGCTTGCCGGGCCGGCCATGAATCACGAACAGCAGGCGGTTCTGCCAGATCGCCTCGAACCCTTGGCGTGACAAGGCGCGCGTGCCGCCGGCCGGATCGCCCAGCAGCACACGCTCGCCCTGCACGCCCTTGACCACGACGAAGTGGCGATAGCCGTTGTCGGCCACCAGCACGATCGCCGGCAAGCCGGCCTGCGCCAGCTTGTCCAGCGGCTGTTCGAAGCCGTCCGCAGTGAAGCCACGCGTGGCCAGGTAGCGCTTCATGTCCAGCAGCGAAAAGCCCTCGCGCCGGATGCGCGCCTGGTCGCCGCGCACGAACATGTCACGGAAAATTTCCTGCTCCGAGACCTGGAAATCGTAGTGGTGGCTGAGCAAAGTCGCCAGCGCGGCCGAACCACAACTGAAATCGTATTGCTGTCTTACCGTCGTGCGGAAGCGCGCCTCCTTCAGGCTGGTCACCGGCAGCACAAAACTGGCGCCGCCGGCTGAAAAGTCGGCGGCCTGCGCGGCAAATGCCGGCAGCAATGCCAGAACGCTGAAGAGGCCTCTCATTTGATCTGCACGTTGACGATGGTTGCATTCTGGATCAGCACGTTGGCGCCGGAATTCTGGATCACCATCGGCATACCCGACGCGTTGCTGAACGCACCGTCAGTCACGATATTGGCGCCGGTAACGACGTTCACCGCGCTGTTGTTGGCCACGGTGCCGGCCAGCTTCATATCGCTCCACGGCGCATCGCTGCCGCCGCGCATCTGCTCAAGGCGCTCATCCTGCGCGGGGCGCTCGTTGCCGGCCAGCGCAGGCCGCGGCGCAGGCGGCGATTCCGGCGGGGACGGGCCCGCCGCCGCAGCCAGCGGGCCAAGCGGCAGCGCCCCCACCCACGGGGACGCCACCGCCAGGCCCGGCACCAAGGCGGCGCACAGGGCCAGGACTTGCACTGGCCTGCCTAAGCTTCGCATGATGCTGTGCCGGCTATTTGCCCACAGCCAGGTTGGCCTGCACGTTCACGCTCTGCTGCACCAGCGAGGACATGCCGTTGTTCTGGCTGATCACCATGATGCCCGCAGCCGACTGGCCGACCCCGCTCATGGTGTTCGACATGTCGAAGGTGCCCGCAGTCACGCTATTGGTGCCGCCAGCCCCGCCGTTGCCGCCCGTGGCATTGCCGCCGGTCGCGTTGCCGGCAGTATTGGTGCCGCCGTCGCCGCCCGCACCGGCCACGTTGCCGCCGCCGCCGGCGCCGCCAGCACCGCCGTCACCAGCCGTGGCGCTGCCGTTGGTCGCCGCGCCGCCAGTGCCCGCCGCACCGGTGCCGCTGCCGCCGGTCGCCGCTCCGCCGGTGCCGCCGCCCGCAGCGCCGCTCGAGCCGGCAGTATTGCTTGCCAGGCCGCTGGAACCGCCGTTGCCGCCGTTGCCGCCGGCCGCACCAGCACCGCCGGTGCTGGTGCCATTGCCGCCAGCCGCACCGCCGCCGCCTGCGCCGCCGGTACCGGCAGCACCCGCACCGCCGGTAGCCGCCACTGCGCCGCTGCCGCCGCCGGCACCGGAGCTGTTGGCGCCGCCTGCAGCGCCGTTGCCTGCCGTATTGCTGGCTGCCGCGCCGCTACCGCCCGCTGCGCCGGCACCGCCGCCGCCGCCCGCGCCGCCCGTGCCGCCCGCGCCGCTGGTGCCGGCACCGGAAGTCGATGCGTTGCCGGTATTGGCCGAACGGCCATCAGCCGTGCCGGTGGTGCCGCCAGTGCTGTTCTGGTCGCCCATGCCGGGGATGGTCAGCGGCTCGGTGCCGCTGGTGCCGTTCAACGCAGTATTGCTCGAGCCCGCGCTGCCGCTCGATGCGGCGCCGCCGGTCGAAGTCTGGCTCGACGTCGAAGCACCGGTTGCGACACTGCCGGTAGCCCCTGCCATGCCGCCGGCGCCCGCCGCTCCGCCAGCGCCGCCCATGCCGCCCGCACCGCCGGCGGCGGCACCAGTCGAACCGCCGTCGCCGCCGCGGGCGCCGGTCGCCGCGCCACTGGCGCCGCCAGCACCGCTGCCTGCAGTGCCAACCACGCCGCCCGCGCCGCCTGCTGCCGCGCCGCCTGCGCCACCGGCCCCGCCAGCGCCGGCGACCACAATGCCGCCTGCGCCACCGGCGCCGCCTTCACCGCCGCGCGCACCATCGCCGCCGCGGCCGCTTGCCGCACCGGCAGCCAGTCCGCCAGCACCGGTGGTTCCACCGGTTCCCGCCCCGGCCATGGCTGCACCGCCCGAGCCGCCGCCGCCGCTGCCATTGCCGCCGACCGCGCTGCCATTGAACGCCACGCCGCCGGTCGCACCTGCCGCGCCGGCGCCGCCGTTCGAGGCGCCGCCAGCGCCGCCGGTACCATTGGCATTACCGCCCGCGGCCCCGCCAGCAAGGGCAGCCGCACCCGCACCGCCATTGGCATTGCCGCCGTTGCTGGCCACGTTGCCGATATTGTTGATCGTATTGTTGGTGACAGTGCCGGTCAGCGTGCTGACCGCGGTCGCTGTCGACGTATTGAAGGCGTTGGTCATCGACGATGTCGCTGTCGCACCGTTGTTGGCTGCCGCGGCGCCGGCTGCGGCCGCATCGGCGGCGCCGGTACTGTTGTTGTTGGCGTTGGCCTGGCTGCTGTCCTGTGTCGCCGTGGAATTGTCATTGGCCTGGGCGCCCGGCCCGGTCTGGCTCACATTGGGCGGCGGTGTCTCCTGCGCGAATGCACTACCCATCGCCAGTGCAATGGCTGCTGCTAGCAAAGTTTTCTTCATCTCGTCCTCGCTGATGTCGTGTTCTTCAAGTGCCCGCAATGCTGGGGCCAGAACCCATATCGCAAGCTTGATGCCACCTGTCCTAAGCTGTTGAAATTGCTCGACTTTGGTGCGGCGGTGCAGCAAGTGGCGTGCATGATTGAGGCAAGTTTGTCACGCATCTGTGACACAAGCGTGGCCACGCAGTGCCTTTCTCCATGGGAGACAAGGCTTGCAGGACAGTGTCACATCGGTGTTACGCGGCTGTACGCCAGCTCAGTCTTCGCCGCGGCGCGAGGGCCGCTGGATACCGTGTTTCGCCATCAGGCGATACAGCGTCATGCGCGATACGCCAAGCTCGCGCGCCACGGCAGTGATACTGTGGCCGGCATCGAGACGGCCTTGCAGGGCCGTCCGTTCGGCGCTGGCGCGCGCGGCGCCGAGATCTTCGGCAGCGGCCGCGCTGTCGCTGCCATCCAGCTCGAGGTCGTGCGGCTGGATCAGGGCGCCGTCGGCCATCACGGCCGCGCGCCGCACGCGATTCAACAGCTCGCGCACATTGCCCGGCCAGTCATGCGCGCGCAGCGCCCGCAGCGCACTATTGCTGAAGCCGCGCACGCGCCGTGCACGTTCCGTGGCATAACTGTGGAAAACTTCTTGCGCCAACGCCACCACGTCATCGCGCCGCTCGCGCAAGGCCGGCACTTGCAAGGTCAGGACATTGAGCCGGTAAAACAAATCTTCCCGGAACAAGCCGCGTTTCACCGCATCGTCCAGCTTGACGTGCGACGCGGCAATCACGCGCGCATCGACCGGCACGCTGCGCGTCCCGCCCACGCGGTAAATGGTTTTCTCCTGCAGGAAACGCAGCAGGTTGGCCTGCAGCTCGAGCGGCAGGTCGCCGATCTCGTCAAGGAAAATGGAGCCGCCGCTGGCCGATTCGATCAAGCCGCACTTGCCGGGACCGGCGCCGGTAAAGGCGCCCTTCTCGTAACCGAACAATTCCGACTGCACCAGCGAGGCCGGGATCGCGCCGCAATTGATGGGCACGAAGGGCCCGTCGCGCCGTCCCGAATGCTCGTGGATGGCACGCGCCACGAGCTCCTTGCCGGTCCCGCTTTCGCCCCAGATCAGCACGGGCGCATCGGCGCTCGCTACTTTCAGTATCCGCTGGCGCAGCAAGGTGATGGCTGTACTGGTGCCGGTCAGCCGCATCGCCTGGCATGCTTCCGGCAAATGGCCGAGGCCGGAAAGCGCAGCCAGTCCGAGCGCGTGGCCCAAGGTATGGCTGAGCCGCTCGGCATCCAGCGGCCAGGTGTGGAAGTCGACGCAATGGTCATGCACCAGCTGGCGGAAGGCGGCCTCTTCCAATGCCTGGGGGAGGAAGACCGCAACCCAGCGCGGCCGGCTGTGGCGGCGCAAAAAATGATCGAGTTCGGCAAGCGAGGCGGTCCAATCGTCCAGCACCAGCAAGCCCACCGGGAAATGCTGTTCGCGCAAGGCCGCCGCCGCCTCGGCCAGGCCGCACACGTGGCAGACGTCGAACGTTTGGCCTGCGGCAAGCAACGCCGCCGGCAGCGCTGCCGTTGTAGCGGCGACGCACAACACTTGCCTTGTCATAATTTCACCTTGCTGCCCCGAGGACCGGCAGGATAGAATACCGCCGCACAAATTTTCAGCACCAGAAGTTACAAACTCTTAATGGTGCAATTCAAACAATGGGGAAGGCATGGATCAATATAAGCTAGAGGCGGACAAACTGCCAACACTAAAGCAGCGCGTCGCCTTACGCATGTTGCATGCTTTCGGATGGCAAATGAAGTTCAAGCCGCTGCCCGGGCCGCGCGGCATCGCCGTAGTCTACCCGCACACGTCGAACTGGGACTTCATCATCGGCGTACTGGGCAAATGGGCGCTGGACCTGCCGTTCCGCTGGCTGGCCAAGGACAGCCTGTTCAAGATTCCACTGCTGGGCCGCTGGTTCTACTACCTCGGCGGTGCGCCGGTCGACCGCAGCGCGCCGCAAGGCCTGATCCAGGCCCAGGCCGATGCGATGATGAAGGAAGACTGGTATTGGGTCGGCATCACGCCGGAAGGCACGCGCGGCTACAAGCCTTACTGGAAAAGCGGCTTCTACCAGTTGGCGCTGGCCGCCAAGGTGCCGCTGGTGCTGGTCTATATGGATTATCCGAACAAGACCCTGGGGCTGGTCGAGCACGTCTGGCTGACCGGCGATGAAGATCAGGACATGGCGGCCATTCGCGCCGGTTTCGAAGGCCACCTCGGCAAGCATCCCGAGCTGATGGCGCCTATCGTCTTGCGCCAGCGCTGAAGCCGGCCACCTCCGCATCCCCCTCGAGGCGCACCAGCGTGATGGTGTGCGCCTTGCCCGGTTCGAAACGCAGCGCCGTTCCCGGCGCGATATCGAGCCGCATGCCATAGGCCTTCCAGCGCTCGAACTGCAGCGCCGAATCGACTTCAAAAAAGTGGAAATGGGAGCCGACCTGGATAGGACGGTTCCCCTGGTTTGTTACGGTAAGCGTAGTGCGATCAGTCATGTGACCTATATCTGCAAGACTCATGCCAGTAATTTCAAGTGATTTTCTCACTTTTTTTGCACCAGCATAAGGCAATGCACCACGCAGGTGCGCTTATTCTTTCGGATAAGGGCTCTTGCCGCCGCCGGCGATGAATTCATCGATGCGCGCCTGCAGCACCGGCAGCGGTACCGAGCCCAGTTCCAGGATGGTGTCGTGGAAGGCGCGGATGTCGAACTTGCTGCCCAGGGCCTGCTCCGCCTTCTTGCGCGCTTCGAAGATCGCCATTTCGCCCAGGTAGTAGGACAGCGCCTGGCCCGGCCACGAGATATAGCGATCGACCTCGGTCATGATTTCGTGCGAGGACAGCGCGGTATTCTCCATCAGGTACTTCTGCGCCTGCTCGCGCGTCCAGCCTTTGGCGTGCACGCCGGTGTCCACCACCAGGCGCGAGGCGCGCCAGGCCTGGTAGCTCAGCATGCCGAACACTTCATATGGCGTCTCGTAGATGCCCATCTCGGTGCCCAGGCGCTCGGAATACAGCGCCCAGCCCTCGCCATAAGCGGAGATATAGGCGTTGCGGAACGGCGGACGCCCCTTCTGCTCCAGCGCGATAGGCATCTGGAAGGCGTGGCCCGGCGCCGATTCATGCAGCGTCAGCGCCGGCAGCGAATACAGCGGGCGGGCCGGCAGGTTGTAGGTGTTGACCCAGTAGCCGCCAGGTCCGCCGCGTCCCGAGGTATAGAACGGCGCGATTTCCGGCGCCACCGGGATGATGGCGAAGCGGCTGCGCGGCAGGCGGCCGAAGTAGTCGGCCACCTTGCCGTCGAACTTCTTGGCGATCCAGGCCGCGCGCATCAGCAGTTCTTCCGGCGTCTTGGCGTAGAACTGCGGATCGGTGCGCAGGAACTGCAGGAAGGCCGGCAGGTCGCCCTTGAAGCCGACCTGTTTCATCACCTCCTGCATTTCGGCGCGGATCTTCGCCATCTCGTCCAGGCCGATCTGGTGGATCTGCTCGGCCGTCAGGTTGGTCGTCGTGAATTCGACAATCTTGGATTGGTAATACGCCTTGCCGTCAGGGTAGCTCTCGGCAGCCAGGGTTTCCTTGGCTTTCGGGACGTATTCCTCGCGCATGAATTTCAGCAGCGCCGCGTGGGCCGGGATGACTTTTTCGCGGATCGCCTGCAAGCCCTGCGCCTTCAGCGCTTCCTGTTCGGCGGCCGGGATCACGTTCGGCATTTCCTTGAACGGCTTGAAGAACACCACGTCCTCCAGCTTGGCTTCGGTGACCGAGGTGATCGACTTGTCGCGGCCTTCCAGCGTGATCTTCGGCGGCGTGAAGCCGCGCGCCAGGCCAGCGCGCATATTGGCGATCTCCTCGCTGAAGTAGCGCGGCACGTCGTTCAGCTGCGCCACGTAGTTGCGATAGTCTTCGGCGGTGCGGAAGGACTTGCGCGCCTCGCCCGCCAGGTTGCCCCAGAACGAAGAATCGGCGTTCAGCGGTTTTTCGTATTCGCGGAAGCGCTGGTTATCCAGCAGCGCCGCGACCTGTGCGCGGTACACCTGGTAGTTGATGCGCTCCTTGTTCGAAAGCTGTTCGGGCTTGATGCTTTCGAGTTGGCGCAGCGTCTCTTCCCATTTCTTCTGGCGCTCCAGTTGCACCGCCAGGCTGACGTTCGGCAGCCTGCTCTCGACGCCGCGCACATCGTCCTCATCGTCTTCCAGCCTTTGCTGCAGGCGCCACTTCCACTCCGCCTGGTGGATGGCGGTGAAACGGGCGTCGGCACTACCGGGTTTGGCTGCTGCAAAGGATGGAGAACTGAAGGCTGCTGCGATGGCGAGTGCTGCGACAATCTGTTTCATGGTGCTCCCGAAGCTCAGGTTGGTAACGGTTCCGGGAGTGTACCTTACGGCCAAAGGACTGGCGGCGTCAATGGCGGGATTGTGCCGGAACGTATCAGGCCGCGGATGGAATCAACCGAGGCGGCGCCCATGCCCGATCCGCAGGCTACTGCAGATGCTTGTCGGCGATGTCGATACTGAGAAAGACCTGGCCATTCAGCGTTTGCAGCAGGTCGGACTGGCGCAGCCGGTCCATCACCGGACCTTTGACCTCGGCCAGGTGGAAGCCGATGCCGCGCCGCGCCAGGCTCTGGTTCAACTCCGACAGCGCGAACAGCGCCGACGTATCGATCGAGCTGACCGCCGTCATCACCAGCACCAGGTGGCGCGCGGCCGGATGGCTGCGCAACTCGTCCTCGATGCGCTCCTGCACCGCTTCCACATTCCCGAAAAACAGGTTGGCATCGATGCGCAATGCCAGCAGCTCCGGCCGGGTCTCGGCAGGATAGCGCTCGATATTGCGGAAATGCTCGCTTCCGGCGATGCGGCCCAGCACCGCGATATGCGGCCGGCTGGCGCGCCAGATCAGGGTCCCCATCGATAGCGCCACGCCCACCAGCACGCCAGCCTCCACGCCCAGCGCCACCACGCCTGCCGCGCTGGCAAACCACGCCAATGCATCGCCGCGGTCATAGCGCCAGGCCGTGCGCAGGGTACCCAGTTCCAGCATGCCCAGCACAGCGACGATGATGGTTGCGGCCAGCACCGGCATCGGCAGCAGGGCCAGCCAGCCGGTTGGGGCCACCAGCGCCAGGGACAGCAAGCCGGCGGTGATGATGCTGGCCAAAGGCGTTTGCGCGCCGGCCGCAAAATTCACCGCGGAGCGCGACATGCTGCCGGTGACGGGAAAAGCGCCCGATACCATGCTGGCCACATTGGCAGCGCCCAGGCCAATCAGCTCACGGTTGCTGACCAGTTTTTCATTGCGCTTCAAGGCCAGCGACTGCGCCGCCGACATGCTCATGATGAAGACCACGAAGCCGACCAGCAGGCCCGGTTTCGCAAGCTGCTGCCAGTGCGCCTGCGACATGGCCAGATTCAGTTGCGGCAGGCCGCTCGGCACCTCGCCCGTGGTTTGCACGCCCATCGCTTCCAGTCCCAGCAGCTGCACCAGCACCAGGCCAAGCATCACGACCAGCATCGGCGCCAGGCGCGTTGCCATGTCGGCGCCCGCCGCTTTCATGCCGAGGGAGCGCAGCAGCCGCGCCAGATGGCTGCGCGACAGCACCAGCAGCAGCACGGAGCCTATGCCCATGGCCGCGCTCGGGCCGTGCCAGTGCGGCAGTTCAGCGCCCAGCAAAGGCTTGAGCTGGCCCCAGGCGATCACCAGCGCGGAACCGACGGTAAAGCCGCTCATCACAGGACGCGAGAAGAAATTGGCGAGGAAGCCAAGCCGCAGCAGGCCGCACAACAGCAACACCGCGCCCGCCACCAGCGCCAGTTGCGCCGCCAGCACCGAATACAGGCCGGAACCGGCAGCCGCCATCGGGCCGATGATCGCCGCCGTCATCAGCGACACAATGGCCATCGGCCCGACCGATTGCGTCATGCTGGTGCCGAATATTGCGTAGACAACGGGCGGCAGGATGCTGGCGTAAATGCCCGTCACCGGCGGCAGGCCGGCCACCAGCGCATAGGCCATGCCTTGCGGGATCATCATCATTGCCACCACGATGCCCGCACTGATATCGCCCGGCAGCATTGCGCGCCGGTAGTGTCGCAGCCAGGCCAGCATTAGCGTTCCTGTTCCAGCGAGGACAGCACGGCTGCCAGGATTTCGTCGGACTGCTTTTTATCCGCCACCGAGCGGGCCAGGACCAGGCCGCCGACCATCGCGGCATAGGTGGCAATGGCATCGCGCCGCGCCTGCGCCGGTTCGCCGGGCAGCGCCTGCGCCAGCGCCTCTAGCTGCGCCTGGAAGCTCTCGTCCATCGCATGCCGCACTTCCGGGCCGACGCGCGAAACATCGGGACCGAGCGACGCCAGTGCGCAGCCCTTGCCGGGGTTGTCGCGGTGTTTGGAAGTCAGGTACATATGGGCCAGTGCAGCGCGCGGATTGGCCGGCTGCTCGGCCAGCAATTCGCTCCAGCGCTTGGCGGAATTCTCCATCGCCTTGCCGAAAGCCTCGGCCAGCAGGTCTTCCTTCGAGGCGAAATGGCCGTAAAAGCCGCCGTGCGTCAGGCCGGCGCTTTTCATCAGGTCCGCCACGCCGATGCCGTCGTAGCCCTTTTCCCGGAATAAGCGGGATGCCGTTTCAACAATGCGCTCGCGGTTCTGCGCCGCCTGTTCCCTACTGACACGCATGATCTTCTCCTTGATTATTTTTATTATGGATGTAATATATCACACGTGGATGACGATCGTCATCTATCTATCGTGCTTTGCGGCGGCTTGCCAGGGCGAGCCGCCGGCTTTTTAGCGTGCCATGGCCAGTTCGACGCAATTGCGCCCTGCCCGCTTGGCGCGGTGCAGCGCGGCCTCCAGCCGCGTCACCAGCTCGGAAGCACCTTCGTCGGGAGCCAGCTGGGCCACGCTGAAACTGGCCGTGACGGTATCGCCGCCGGGCAGCTCGGTGGCGGCGATCGTCTCGCGCAATTCTTCAGCCAGCTTGTAGGCATCGATCGCCACGGTGTGCGTGGCGATGATCATGAATTGTTCGCCGCGCATGCGCGCTATCGTGTCCGAATTGCGCAGGCGCGACTGCACCATGGCAGACAGCACGGCCAGCGCACGGTCGCCCGTCGTATAGCCATGCAGTTCATTGATGGTGCGGAAGCCATCGAGGTCGAAAGCGATCACCGCCAGCGGCACGGCGTAGCGGCGCGCACGCCGGATTTCCCCGTCCAGCACCTGTTCGCCCTGGCGCCGGTTGGATACGCCTGTCAAGCCATCGAACGGGGTGATCTGGGTGATTTCCAGGCCCAGCGCATTGTTCTGTTGGCGCAGGTCGCTCATCACCATGCCAAAGCTGATCAGTTGTGCGGCTGAACCGAAGCAGCTGAAATGCTCGCGGCTCATGACCAGCGGCCGGTCGAACAGCATGCAGACGGCGCCCAGCAACGGACCGCCGGGTTCGCCGCGCAAGGGGAAGGCCAGCAGCATGTGCACGCCCTGCTCTTCCAGCATTTCCGTCAGCTCCGTGTCCCCCGTTTTGGACGGCGCATCGAGCAGCACCATTTCGCCGCGCCGCACAGGCGCTTCCAGCAGTTCATCGCGGCCCCCCAGCACTTCCTTGATATCGAGGTCGACGCGCCCATCCTGGGCCACCAGCCGCAGCGCGCCCTCGTCGACCGCCTGCAGCAAGGATGCATGGCAAATACCGGGATAGCTGCACAACGCATTGCAGATGCGGGCGCCCATCCGTTCCATTTCTTCCGAACCGTAGAGTGCACGCTGCAAGCTGCGCTGGATCGCCAGCAAGTCATTCAGGTCCGCTTCCAGGTCCAGCAAATGCTGCTGGGCCGACGCCTTGGTGTTGGCGGCAGGCGCCAGCAGCGCGGCCACGGCTTCGCTGAGGTCGTCCGGTGCGATGGGTGTGATGCGATAAGCCAGCGGTCCTTGCGCCATCAGCTCAGCCATGGTCGAGGAGCGGGTGTAGGGGCACAGCACCAGCACCGGCGCGCCGGCGCGGCTACGCACCAGCGCCGCCAGCTCATTGCCGGCCGCCATCGCAGGGCCATCGAGGTCGATGATGAGCAGGGAAATCTTGTTATGCGCCATCGCATGGCGTGCGCTGGCAATGCTGTCCGCAGTCAGCAAGCGATCGAACGACTCAGCGCAAGCGGTCATGAATTCCTGGCGTCGCGCAGGATCGGGATGGAGGAAAAGGCCGGTACGGTGACGTCGGCCCGCAGCAGTAGGCATTGGGTTAGTTTGCCACAAGTTCACTGCAGACAACATCCCTATTTATGTGTGGGAGCGCACGGTTAGCAACGTTGCTGCGGCGAATACTGGACTTCCGAGCACAGGAGGAAGTCATGGGCAATTCGCAACAAAAGACTGGCGCGGGCAGCGAACAGCGCACCGTCCAGCAAGAACAGGACCAGCGCGACGCGGCCAAGCCAAAGGCCGAGGAGCAGAAACAGCCGGCACAGGCCGGGACGCACGAATTCCCGGCGCCGCCGCTGCCCGGGCAGCACCTGGAAAAGCCCGGCCTTGAACACCAGATGCAATTGAAGCCGCAATTCATGGCGCCCGGCTATTGCGGCAGCGGCAAGCTCGCCGGCATGGCTGCCGTGATTACGGGCGGCGACTCCGGCATCGGACGCGCGGTCGCAGTGCTGTATGCCCGCGAAGGCGCGGATGTCGCGCTGGTCTACCTGGCCGAGGAACAGCAGGATGCGGACGAAACCAGGAAATACATCGAGGCCGAAGGGCAGCGCTGCCTCCTGATTCCAGGCGATGTACGCGACCCTGCCTTCTGCCGCCATGCCATCGACGAAGTCCTGCGGGGCTTCGGCAAGGTCGACATCCTGGTCAACAACGCCGCCTTCCAGGAGCATGCCGGCTCGCTCGAGGACTTGTCGGAAGAGCGCTTCGATCTGACCATGAAGACCAATATCTACGGCTACTTCCACATGGCAAAGGCGGCGCTGCCGCATATGAAAAGCGGCAGTTCGATCCTGAATACCGGCTCGGTGGTAGGCCTGCGCGGCTCGAAAAAACTGCTGGACTACTCGACCACCAAGGGCGCGATCCACGCCTTCACGATGTCGCTGGCATCCAACCTGCTCGAGAAAGGCATCCGCGTCAACGCGGTGGCGCCCGGTCCGGTGTGGACGCCCCTGAACCCGGCCGACCAGTCGCCCGACAAGATCAAGGAATTCGGCGCGCAGACCGATATGCATCGCCCTGCACAGCCGGAAGAGATTTCGCCGGCCTTCGTCTTCCTGGCAGCGCCTTCGTGCGCCAGCTATATCACCGGTATCGTCTTGCCGATCACCGGCAGTATCGGAGAGTAAAGATGGCACGAGCACTCTGGAAAGGCGCGATCAGTTTCGGCCTGGTGCACATCCCTGTGGAGCTGCACAAGGCGGTGGAGTCGCACGACCTTGACCTGACCATGCTGGACAAGCGCGACTTCTCGCCGATCGGATTCAAGCGCTACAACAAGGGCACCGGCAAGGAAGTCACCTGGGACAATATCGTCAAAGGCTACGAATATTCGGATGGCGAGTACGTGGTGCTCAGCGACGAAGACTTGCGGCTGGCGAACCCGAAGGCGACGCAGACCATCGACATCATGGCCTTCGTCGACGCCGATTCAGTGCCGCTGACGTTCTATGAAACGCCCTACTACCTCTCGCCCGGACGCGGCGGCGACAAGGTCTACGCCCTGCTGCGCCAGACACTGAGCAAGGCGGGCAGGATTGCGATTGCGACCGTCGTGATCCGCACGCGGCAACACCTGTGCGCGCTGGTCTCCGTCGGCGACGGCATCATCATGAACACGCTGCGCTACGCGACCGAAATCCGCAATCCCGAAGACCTCAAGCTGCCGGGCGATTCCGGCATCACCGACAAGGAGCTGAAAATGGCCCTGTCGCTGGTCGAGGAAATGAGCGAAAAGTGGAATCCCAAGGGATACCACGACACTTACCGCGAAGACGTGCTCAAGCTGGTCGAGAAAAAGGTCAAGGCCGGACAGACCCACACGCTGACCGAGCCGACTGGCGAAGCGCCGGTGCCGAAAGCCAGCAATGTGGTCGACCTGGTCGCCCTGCTGAAGCAAAGCCTTGGGTCGAAAGGCCGCACGGCAGCCGCTGCTGAAGAGGAGGAAGGCGAGGAAGCAGCGCCACGCGCACCGCGCGCGCGTCGCAGTACCAGCACAGGCGCAAGCAAGACCCGCAGCACAAGTTCCTCGCGCTCCACGTCATCGGCGAAACCCGCCGCCAAGCGCACCAGCGCAGCCAAGTCCGCCGCCAAAACAAGCAGCCCCCGTCGAAAAGCCGCCTGAACACAGTTCGCAAGTCAGCGGCCAACAAAAATCGGGGCTGACCCTTGGGTCAGACCCCGATCGCACGTTGCCGCGTGCCGTAACAGGCTCCCCAGTTACTCGACAGCCCCGATCGCCTTCATCGCTGGCGCCAGGCCAACGGCGGCCTTCGCATAATCCGCCCACGGCGCATTGCCGACATCCAGCCGCGTATGCGCCGTGGCAACCGTCCAGTGATCGCCGCCGCGCAACGAGGCTAGTTCATCCCAGGCCACAGGCACCGAAATCCCAAGCCCGGGCCGCGCGCGGGCCGACCACGCGGCCACGGTGGTCGCGCCACGCCCATTTCGCAGGTAGTCAATGAAGATTTTGCCAACCCGGTTCTTCGGCCCGCTCTTGAAGGCGAACCTGTCCGGCAGCGTCGTCGCCATGTGCTCCACCACCTGCTTGCTGAAGGCTTTCACCGTATCCCAGTCGTAGTACGGCTTGATCGGCACCACCACGTGCAGCCCCTTGCCGCCGCTGGTCTTGAGGAAGCACGGCAGCCCCAGTTCATCCAGGAAGGCATGCACCAGTTGCGCCGCCTCCTGCATCTGCGACCATTCGACGCCGCTGCCGGGGTCGAGGTCGAACAAGATGCGGTTTGGTTTCTCGTAAGTGCGGCCGAACGCGTTCTGCGTATGGAATTCGATCACATTGAACTGGGCGGCCGCCAGCAGGGCCTGGGTGGTGGCCACTTCCAGCATCGGCGGGTGGTCGGGGTCAAGCTCCCGGGGAAACTCCTTCAGTCCACGCAGCTTGCTGACATCGGCGTGCTTCTGGAAAAACAGCTCGGAGCCAACACCTTCCGGTGCGCGCAGCAGAGCCACGGGGCGCCCCTTGGTGTGCTCCAGCATCAAGTCGGCGACCAGGGCGTAATAGCGCACCATGTCGATCTTCTTGATTCCGCTGGCCGGGTCGACCAGCCGGTCCGGATTGGTGACTTTGAGTGAGGCGGGCAGTTTGCTTTGCACGGTTTCCTCCTCCACGTGGGCTGGCACTTCGCGGCTGATTTCACCGGCCTTTTTATCCTTGCGCAGGCCCTGGAATACGGAATGGCGGATCGAGCCGCCGCGCGTCCATTCGCCGAAGCTGACTTCCGCCACGAGCTGCGGCTTGACCCAGTGCGCCTTGCGGGCAATGGCCTTGCTGGTGGCAAACGGGCTTTCGTCTGCTTTCAGGTGCTTCAGTTTATCCGCAAGATCGCGCAGGGTCTTGTCATTGAAACCCGTGCCGACATTACCGGCGTAATGCAGCTCGCCATCCTTGCCATAGACGCCGAGCAGCAGCGAACCGATCCCGGTACGGCTGCCCTGCGGGTCAGTGTAGCCGCCGATGACAAACTCCTGGCGCTGGGCGCATTTGAGCTTGATCCAGTCACGCGAACGGCGCTCCGTGTAGGTAGAGTCGCGGCGTTTGCCGATGACGCCTTCAAGCCCCATCTTGCAGGCAGCGGCCAGCATTTCGTCGGGAGAAGCCTGCAGGACGGCGCTCAGGCGCACCGTGTCGCCCTTGACCTTGGCCATTGCCGCCTCCAGCCTGGCGCGGCGCTCATCGAGCGGCAGGCCGCGCAAGTCCTCACCGCCAAGGTAAGGCGCATCGAACAGGAAGTAGACGATATCCTTGGTACGCTGGCCATCGAAGGCCTGCTGCAACAGGCCGAAATCAGGGCGCCCTTCTTCGTTGTGGATTACGATTTCGCCGTCGTACCAGCCGTCCGGCAGCCTGGCCTTGGCCAGCGCCGCCCGCAACGGTTCGAGCTTGTGCGTCCAGTCGTTGCGGTTGCGGGTATGCAGGGTGATGTCGCCGTCTTCGATGCGGGCCAGCAGGCGGTAACCGTCGTATTTGACTTCGAACAGCCAGTCTTCGGGTGTCGAAGGCGGACCGTCGACCAATGTCGCCAACTCCGGTTCAAGCTCCGCGGGCAGGCGTTTGATGCGCGGCGCAGCCACGCGCTCGGCGACCGGCGCCGCAGCCGCTGCGCCAAGCGATTTGACGCTATCAGGCATTTCATCGACGACGCTGAACTCAGCGGCAGGACGCACGTATTCATCCTTCTCCTTGATCAGAAGCCACGGCTCCTTGTCCTCGCCTTTGCCGCGCATGCGAACCAGGGCCCAGCGGCCGTGCATCTTGTGGCCGTGCAGGTTGAACACCAGCTTGCCCGCCCGGTAGCCCTTGCGCGGATCCTCGACCGGCTCCCAGGTGCCGCGGTCCCAGATGATCACCTTGCCAGCGCCGTACTGTTTTTCGGGAATGGTGCCCTCGAACTCGTTATACGAAATCGGATGGTCCTCAACGTGCACCGCCATGCGCTTGTCATGGGTGTCGTAGCTGGGGCCTTTCGGCACGGCCCAGCTTTTCATCGTGCCGTCGAGCTCCAGGCGGAAATCGTAGTGCAGGCGACGCGCCCAGTGTTTCTGGATAACGAAGGCCAGCCGCCCCCGTCCCGGCTGGCCTCCCTCTGCGGGTTCCGGCGTGATGCTGAAGTCCCGCTTCGCCTTGTAAGTCTTGAGTGCGTCCTTCATGTCAGCACTGTACGGGCAGCGCCGCGCCGGCACGGTTACCTGCCGCACTTTGTAAGCAGTTTTGGCAGATGTAACCATGTGTAAAGGCCGTCAACTAGCGCGGCTTTGGCATCGTTTTTAGGCTCAGTGACACGGCAATAGTGCACGACACCCCAAACGACTCACCCAATTCTCTCCGAGGAGCTTGACCATGAAGAAGACCATCGCCACCCTGATCGCCGGCCTGTTCGCAACCGCTGCCTTCGCCCAAGCCCCGGCTGCCGGCGGCCACGCAGCCAAGCCTGCCGCTGCCCCGATGCCTGCTGCTACCGCAGCCGCTCCGGCAACGCCAGCAACTCCAGCTGTTCCAGCTACCCCGGCGGTTCCTGCTGAAAAAGGCAGCAAGGCGACTCCTGCAACTCCTGCTACCCCAGCCGTAGCTGCTACCCCAGCCTCCTCGGCCACCGCTGCTGCCCCGGCCGCATCGCACGAGCACTCCAGCGCCACCAAGGAAGTGAAAAAGACCAAGCACTCCAAAAAAACCGCTGCATCCAAAGAAGTAGCCGCTGCCAAGGAAGCCGCACCGGCTAAGTAATCCACGCCGCCGATTCCCCAGCCGCCAGCGCGCCTCCCGAATCCGCCTCCAAACCGGAATGGCGCGCTGGCCGAGCGGGGACCAATCGCGGCATCTTTCTCCCGGCCTGGCAGGGTTCTCCGCTGACCAGGCGGGCTTTTTTGCGTCCGCGAGCAATGCGCCATATCATTGGCTTTTCGTTACAACTGAAACGCTTGTAAATATTCAGTCTCTACAGTTCTTGACCTTGACGGCTGCGAACAAAATGCACTCAGTCGGGAAGTGCGAACTGGCCCTGCCGCCTCAAAACGTCAACGCACTGCCGAAAGCGTCACGGGATTGACGCCTTTAAAAGTCTCTGCGTGGCTATCTAACCATCTGCGCTCTTGGACTTCCTTTAAATGGTCCAAGCATCCACCGCCCAAGCTTGGAGATTGGAGCCCTTTTGGATTCCTCGCTAAACACGACAGGGCACGATGAGTTCTTATGCCACGAGTCATTCCACCTTAGCGACGGAGGCGCCACTTCGCGTTGGGCAGTTATGAGGTACCGAAGAAGACCTACGCTGCAAACACCTGACGAGCGATGCGCCACGCCTACGACAAGCAAGAGCTCTACTAGACAACCTCGAACGACGGCCGTAGGCAATAGGCTACACTGTCCCGCAAATCGCATACAACCGCCACTATCTGGGCAACTCCGCCGCAGAGTGGTCGAAACAAAAGAAGAATCAGCTGGGAAATATTTGTTGCCCAAACCATAAGCATGGGAGATAATACTGCCGGAAAATTGACGCCCGCTTTTTGGTGGTTCTCTGGGCAAGCAAGATGAAAAATTGGCACCCAACATGAATAAATTTTTTAAAGTTCTTACATCTTCAATCGGCGTAGCTTTTTGTGGAATAGTTTTTTCCCCAGCATATGCCCAAGTAAACTACTATACCGAGTTAAACAAGACTATTAAATCCCTGGGAGCTCAAGGAACCGGTTTTTATGTCTTCTTTGTGGAGCCGGTTAACTCTGCTTGTCCTGGCGGGATTATGTATGTCGATCCGTCGAAGAAGGGACTATACACCCAGCTGCTGGCCGCAAAGCTGACGGGAAAGCGCCTTAGTCGAATTGACTTCAACCAAAGTAACGGCGCTGCATGTAACCTTGATCTGGTTGAAATCTCAGAATAAAGGTGGTCGTAGTTTCTTTTGATTGAATTGTGTTGCCAAACTGGCCAGCCAATGCAGCGGACCGAGGCCATTAAGCTTGGCAGCACCCAGCAAAGTCTGCATGGCGGCAGCACGCGGGCCGGTGCACTCCGAGTCGGGGCAGCGCGCCCGCGCCCGCCAGCTTGAGTGCACGCTCAATGGTCTTGCGAGTGCCGCTGCCTGGCGCTACCGCCGGCTGCATAGCCCGCAGCCGCACAGGCAGATCAGCCAAGGCAGGTAAGTCCTGCGACCGGCGAAGTTGCCGCCGAAATCGAACACGATAATGGGCGGCCCTGTAATGCCCCCCTGGATTCCTGCTCAGGTGATAACGCAGAAAGGACATCACGTGAGCATGGTCATGGATCCTGCGTGATTTCCGTGACCGTCTTCACCCCGCGCACAGCCTCCAGAGCCACCTTGGCCTTGAATTCCGCCGTATGCACCCTGCGTTTTTTACCTCCACTCATTTGCTATCGTCCTTTCGCGGACGACAACTTAAACCACCGCCTCAAATTCGGGGTCCATACATGGACGCCCCCAATTTACAAGGTCTTTTCACTTCATGATGACCGGCCAAGTTTAGATTGCAGCCATACATCCGGACTTTTTATGAGGCGGCAAACCTCTGTCCGTGATAGAATTTGCTGGCTGAGCCGCGCTCTAAGCGCCGTGGACCCAAAGATTTTCTCGACCTCGGTCTGACCTGTCCTGCCATCACTGTGTGTTTGCCCAAGCAACCATTTGAGAGATTGCCTCCTCCATTCCTTTCTTCGGTTTTTTCATCCGGCCGGCCCAACTATGCGAATGCGCCAGCAGGGGCATAGTTGGACTGGAACTTGCGGTCCTTGGCCAATAGCGCCCAAGCGATCCTGGCGTTCTTATTGGGCTGCGCAACTGACACCACGTTCGCATTGCGCCGTCTTAACAACCCTTGAAACCAGGTGCCGGCACCGGAATTGGTGTGTCGTCAGCCTGCAGCTTGGTGGCGGCAAACACATGGCGTCGCACCGCATCAACCAAAGGGCGCAGTAAGCTGCTGGTGGCACCAACCCAATTGACCGGCAGCGAACGATCCAGCTCGACGCCGTCACGTGCATAGATCACGCTCTGGCGATACAGCGGCAGGTAGTCGGCGTACTTTGCCACCAGCACGTGAGCCAGCAGGCCAGGGCCAGCAATTCCTCGCTGCACCGGGCGGCTTGGCGCAGGTGCCTGTACGATGACGTCGCAGCAGCTGCAGGCTAGCTTCGGGCGCACGTCGCGTATCACGCGGAAGCTGGCTGGCATATATTCCAGCTGCTCCGATACATCCTCGCCAAGGTGGCGCAAGCCACCGCCGCATGCGGGACAAGCATCGACCTCCGGTTTATGCACACGTTCATCGCGTGGCAGATGATCTAAGCGGCCGGCCCTACCACTCTAGGCAGCATCACTAAGACTGCGTAGAGTTCGGGAATGGCAGCAACGAATCGATCTGGCTGTTTGGGCACGTCGGGAGACGTTCCAATACGCTGGCCAGCCAATGCAGCGGATCGAGGCCATTAAGCTTAGCAGTACCCAGCAAAGTCTGGATGGCGGCAGCGCGTCGGCCAGCGCGCTCCGAGCCGGCAAAGAGCCAGTTCTTCTTGCCAATGGCGATCGGGCGGATCGCATTCTCGACGGCGTTATTGTCGATCGGGAAGGTGCCCGAGTCGGCGTAGCGTACCAGTGCTGGCCAGCGCTTGAGGGCATGCTCGATGGCGTTGCGAGTGCCACTGCCAGGCGCTACCGCCGGCTGCATCGCCAGTAGCCAGGCATGCAGGTCGGCCAGTGCAGGCAGGGCCTGCGATCGGCGAAGCTGCAGCCGTGCCTCCGGCGTCAAGCTGGCAGCCTGCCGTTCGATGGCGTACAAGGCACCGATGCGCTGCAGCGCTTCGGCCGCCACTGGGCTGCCATTGGCAGCGTGCAGGTCGAAAAATTTCCTCCGCACGTGCGCCAGGCATGCGAGCTCGGTCACGCCATCGGAAAATAGCGCCTTATAGCCGGCATAGTCGTCGACCATGAGGTGGCCGCGCCATCCCTCCAGGAAAGCGCGGGCATGGGCGCCAGCGCGTCCAGTCTGGTAATCAAACACGATGATGGGCGGCCCCTCATCAAGGCTGTTGGAGCGATAGGCCCACAAGTAGGCTTGCCGTGTTTTCCCTTGACCGGGGTCGAGTTGGCGCACTGGCGTTTCATCGGCATGAAGGCATGGGCGCTGCCGCAACAACTGCGCCAGCCGGTCGCACAGCGGCTGCAACGCCACGCCGACCTTGCCAAGCCATTCCGCCAGCGTCGAGCGCGCAAGGGTTACGCCCTGGCGGGAGGCGATCTGCTCCAGCAGGTACAGCGGCAAGTGATCGGCGTATTTGCTGACCGCCACCCACGCCAGAAGGCCCGGGACTGCCATGCCGCCGTCAATCACCGCTGGCGGGATCGGTGCCGCCGTCACCGTTTCGCAGCCACGGCAGGCGTATTGTGGGTGGATGTGGCGGTGCACGAAGAAGCGTGCAGGTTCCACGTCCAGCTGCTCGCTGACGTCCTCGCCGATCTTGACCAGGTCGCGGCCGCAGGCTTCGCACTGGCAGGACGATGGCTCATGGCGATGCTCGATGCGCGGCAGTTCAGGCGGCAGAGGCTGGCGGCCGGCACGGCTGCGCGGCTAGAATTCGCGCTTGCCCTGCAGCTCTTCCAATTCCGCCTCCAGCGCTGCCAGGTCGGTAGCCATGGTTTCGCCGAACAATTCCAGCTGATCGCCGCTATACGCTTCATTGGCCTTGCCGAACTTGATGCGCTTCATGTGCGCCAATTCCAACGTCAACGCCTGAATCTTGAAGTCTTTGGACTTTCCTGCTGCGGCCAATTCGTCCTGTTGCACGCGCAAGGACTGCAGTTGCTCGCCCTGCGCGGCAAGCAGCGCTGCATTCGCCGCAATTTGCTCATCCTTCTTGGCCAGCATAGCCGTAAGCGTCCGTTCAATACCGTATTGAATGAAGCGCCTACTTCCCTGATGATGTGAACACACCGCTGGGAAGCGGCGTGTAGTTAATTGGAAGGTGCGAGCTGCGCCGCGCAGTTCCAAGGCAGGAACTCGTTAACACGGTTGACGGGGTGGTCGGCGATGTGGGCCAGCACATAGCGCAGCCAAGCTTCGGGGTCGACACCGTTTAGCTTGGCCGTGCCGATCAGCGCATAGATGGCGGCTGCGCGTTCGCCGCCGCTGTCTGCACCGGCAAACAGGTAGTTGCGGCGACCCAGGGCAACGCCGCGCAGGGCGTGCTCTGCGGCCGAGTTGTCGATCTCGATCTGGCCATCATCGCAATAGCGGGTCAACGCTGGCCACAGCTTGAGCGAGTACGTGATGGCAGCGGCCGTGTCGGACTTGTTCGACAAGGTGGTGAGCGTGGCGCGCAGCCAGCGTTCAAGATCGTCCAGCAAAGGGCGTGCGCGCAGCAATCGAGCGTCGCGCCGCAGATCCGGTGGCTGGCCCCGGATCTCGGCTTCAATGGCATAGAGCGCGCCGATACGCCGCAACGCCTCGGTGGTCACGGTCGATGGCCGTGCCACATGCAGGTCATGGAATTTGCGTCGTGCGTGCGCCCAGCACGCGGCTTCGTGTACCTGGCCGCTGTCGAAGATGGCATCGAAGCCAGCATACGCATCGGCCTGAAGGACGCCTTTGAATTGGGCCAGGTGGGTTTGCGGGTGGATGCCTTTGCGATCTGGGCTATAGGCGAACCAGACAGCCGGCGGCACCGCCGATGCGCTGGCACGATCATCGCGCACATAGGTCCACAGGGGTGCCGTGCGCGTTGTACCGTTTCCCGGTGCCAGCACAGGAATTGGCGTGTCATCAGCATGCAGCTTGGTGGCGGCAAACACATGGCGCTGAACCGCATCAACCAAGGGGCGCAGCAAGGTGCTAGCGGCGCCAACCCAATTGGCCAGCAGCGAACGATCCAGCTCGATGCCTTCGCGCGCATAGATCACGCTCTGGCGATACAGCGGCAGGTGGTCGGCGTACTTTGCCACCAGCACGTGAGCCAGCAGGCCAGGGCCAGCAATCCCTCGTTGTACCGGGCGGCCTGGCGCCGGCGCCTGTACGATGACGTCGCAGCAGCTGCAGGCCAGCTTCGGGCGCACATGGCGAATCACGCGGAAGCTGGCCGGCACATATTCCAGCTGCTCCGATACATCCTCGCCAAGGTGGCGCAAGCCGCCGCCGCATGCTGGGCAGGCATCTACCTCCGGGGTATGCACGCGTTCATCGCGTGGCAGATGATCTGGCAACGGCTTGCGCGCCGCCTTGCGGCGCGCTGGCGGGTAGGACTCTGGTTCGGCCTCTTCGGCGGCGCCCGTTTCAGCCTCCAGGTCTTCCAACTTCAACTCCAGCTGCTCGATCTGGCGTTCCAACTTTTCGGAACGGCGGCCAAACTGCATGCGCTGCAGTTTGGCAATCAACTGCTTCAGGTGTTCGATCTCTGCCGCGCGGGTGTCAAGCTGCGCCGTCAGGCGCTGCACTTGCTCGTCGCGCGCCAACAGCATTGCCTTCAGGGCGGCAATGTCGTCGGGGAGATCGGTGGCGGTCAGCATGCGCCTCAGTTTACGAGAATGCTGTCATGTTTACAAGGCCGACTGTGGGCGCCAAGTTCGCTCGGGCCGGCGCCAGTCAATGCCTTCCAGTAGCATCGACAACTGCGCCTGCGTCAGTGCCACACTACCGCTGCTGGCCTGTGGCCAGATGAAGCGGCCGCGCTCGAGCCGTTTGGCCAACAGGCACAAACCGTCACCGGTCCACCACAACAATTTGATCAAATCGCCGCGCCGACCACGGAATACGAAAACGTGGCCGCTGAATGGGTCTTCCGCCAGCGCGGTCTCTACCTTCGCAGCCAGGCCGTTGAATCCGCTGCGCATGTCGTGGTGCCCGCCGCCAGCCAGACTTTCGTTCCCGCCGGTAGGCCGATCATCGCAGCACCCGATCCAGTATTTGCGCCAACGTAGAGGGATCTGCTTGACCGTCAATGCGCAATCTCACACGCCCAATCTCCAGCGTGATGGCACCGGTGTTGGGCTGTTCCGGCACTGGCGCTGTTGTTGGCGCCGCCAACATCACCGGCAGCAACGCAGCCTCCTGCGTTGACCCATCGGGCACCGGCAGTTCCGCCTCGAACAACTTGCGCCAACTGAATACCTGGTTTGCGTTCACGCCGTGTTCGCGCGCTATGCGAGCGACCGAGGCGTCAGGCTCCAAGGTCAACGCGACGAGCCTGCGCTTCAACTCAAGGGAATGGCGCCGGTATGTACCTCGCGGAGCGCGCTGAATGACTGGTTGAGAATTTGTGTCCATAATCAAATTTGTGGGCACAACTGCTGTGCCAAAATTCAATCATGGCTGGGACCTGCTAGACGGTCCAGACGGTGGTGACTGTACGCTTACCGGTGCCCAGCCTTGGCGAGCCGAAAAACTACGCATCGATTCGCCGCTGGCTCGCCATGCGTCTAACCGTTCTTGCCACAGTTGCTGCTTGTCTTGCTTCGACATTCCTGCCTCCAAAAAAGACAGGAGTATTGAACCGTTCAACAGGAAATTACAGGTGGTAGGGCTGGACGCTTACCCTGCATGTAGCACGGCCATCGACCGTGACCACCGAGGCGTTGCGGCGTATCGGCGCGCTCTATGCCATTGAAGCCGAGATCCGGGGCCAGCCACCGGATCTGCGGCGCGACGCTCGATTGCTGCGCGCACGCCCCTTGCTGGACGATCTTGAACGCTGGCTGCGCGCCACGCTCACCACCTTGTCGAACAAGTCCGACACGGCCGCCGCCATCACGTATTCGCTCAAGCTGTGGCCAGCGCTGACTCGCTATTGCGATGATGGCCAGATCGAGATCGACAACTCGGCCGCAGAGCGCGCCCTGCGCGGCGCGGCGCGTGTCAAGGTAGTTGTCGCCCGATTCAAGCAGCAATTTGCTGAGTATGGCTCTCCTTTGCACTGGTGGAAACGACGTGATCGCGCTCTGGGTTCAAGGTAACGGCGCCACAAGGTGCCCAGTTGCGCGTATTGCCCGACCAGCGGGCCGGATGGCGCGCCTGGGCAGCCAAATAGAGCTGATGCCGCGCTGCCAGAATAGCCTTGTCTTGCCCAGCATGGCGCTGTGCGGGGCTGACATAGCGAATGCCGCTGTGTCGATGTTCGACGTTGTACCACTGCACAAAGCGGGCGGCCCAGTCGCGCGTGGCGGCCAGATCGGCGAAGCCACCCGATGGGAATTCCGGGCGATACTTTGCGGTGCGGAACAGTGCCTCGGCGAACGCGTTGTCGTCGCTCACACGCGGGCGCGAGTAAGAAGGCTTGATGCCCAGCCAATGCAGCATGGCTAACACCGTGGTCGCCTTCAGTGTGGCACCGTTATCGCCATGCAGCACTGGCTTGTTGCGGTTCATAGCGACGCCTTCGGCCAATGCGGTGCGGCGCACCAAGTGACTGGCATGGTCGGCATCATCCTCGGCATGCACCTCCCAGCCAATGATCTTGCGGCTGTAGAGATCCAGGATCAAGTAGAGGTAAAACCAGCGGCCCGCCACCCGAGCCGGCAAATAGGTCATATCCCAGCACCAGACCTGGCCGGGCGCAGTGGCGATATGTGTGGTCGGTGGCCGCTGCCGACGCGGCGCTTTGGCCCGACCGCGATGGCGAATCTGACCATGGGCGCGCAGGATACGACTGAATGTCGATTCGCTGGCCAAGTAGACGCCCTCGTCGGCCAGCATGGGGACGATGCGAGCCGGCGGCATGTCAGCAAAACGCGGTTCGTTCGCGGCGGCCAAAACGGCAGCGCGTTCGTTCTCCGTCAGCGCATGCGAAGGCAGAGGGCGTATTACCGTCGGCCGGCGGTCGCCGTTTTCCAAGCCGCCGTGCGCTTGCCAGCGTTGCAGGGTGCGCGCATTCAAGCCGACTGTGGCACATGCCTCACTCAGGCGTGCACCGGCCTGGCAAGCGTCGGCGATATCTCGGGCCATGACTTGGCGATCTTCGAGTCCGATCATTCGTCCTCGGCCTTGTACTTGCTGAAGATCGCCTCGGCTTTTTTTGATAGCACGAGCAAAGCTGCCGTCTCCGCTAACGCCTTGTCCTTGCGGCGGATCTCGCGTTCCAGTTCCTTGATGCGGCGCCTGTCTTGCTTGGCCTCTGCCGCAGTCACGCGCTTCTCTCCAGGTTCGGCTAAAGCATTGATTGCATGCTCGCGCCACACTGCCAGCTCGTGCGGATAGACGCCATTACTGCGGCACCAAGCGCCTTTGTTTGCCTCGTCCATCATGGACGTCGCCAGCACCGCTTCAAACCGCGCGGCGGGCGTCCATTCGCGGCGTTGCGTCGGATTGGCCAGCGCTTCACTGCGCCAGCGTTCCAATGTCGATTCGCTCACGCCAATCGACAAGGCGACATCCTTGATCGACGCGCTCTCTGGCGGCAACAAACGCGCTACCGCCTTATCCTTAAATTCCTGTCCGTACCGTGCCACTTCACACTCCTGTTATCGCCCCCATTTTCTCAGATCTATCGGAGCGACAACTATTTTGACACTGGGGGGGCGTTGCCCTAGGTCGCCGCAACTACCTGTTTGCCGGTGCCGACAGCGGCGGCGAACGCGCAGCCGCCATTTATGCGCTGATCGGCACGGCCAAGCTAAACGGTGTCGACCCCGAAGCTTGGCTGCGCTATGTGCTGGCCCACATCGCCGACCACCCCGTCAATCGCATTGACGAATTCCTGCCCTGGAATTGCGCGGCGCAGCTCGCACCTTCCAATTAACTACACGCCGCTTCCCAGCGGTGTTTTCACATCATCAGGGAAATAGGCTCTTCGTTCTATACGGTATTGAACAGACGCTTACGCTACGGCTTCTTTTTGCCTGGATCGCCGCAGACTTGGCGTCGTCGTTGAACTTGGCGATACGCTGGCAGCCCCGAAGACAACTGACGTCGCTCTGAATTTTGATTTATTCAGACCGGACTACCTAGAGTGGTAGGGCTGGCCGCTTACGCCAATTCTCAATGACTAGCTTGGTCTCCCCTGCTCACGAACCATTCCGTCTAAACGTTCTTCGCGCAGCTTTTCATTAAAGTTCTCCACAAAGCCGTTTTGCCAAGGGCTGCCAGGCGCCTCGTCGGCCGGGACGACATTCTGGTCGCGTAGCTACTTCATCACTGCCTTGGCCGTAAATTCCGCGCCGTTGTCAGACCAAATGTATGCAGACTTCCCGTAGATTCGCATCAGCCGGGATAGCGCCAGGATTACGCCTCGGCTGCGCAATGACTTGCCAACTTCGATGGCCAGACATTCGCGCGTGTGTTCTTCCAGGATGCAAAGCATCTTTACCGCGCCGCAACTGGATGCCAAGTGCTTGATCCTTGACTGGGTGCTTCAGCTAATAGCTTGCGATGCCCCTGCTTACCCCGACAAATCAGCAGGCAGCACGCTCAAAGAGACATCCTGCCTTTCAGAAGAGTCCGTCTAAATAGGGGTATGCCAATACCACGGATTCACCGACATCACTCAATCAAACTTACCTTTGTCATATAAAAACTCCTCAAATTCCTCATGTAATCCTTCACCCAGACTGGATCCATGGGCGTCCACCAAATAGATTCGCCCCTTGCTGGACATTTGCGTCGCTCCGTCCAAAATACAAAGGAACGAATGCGCCAGTCCTTGCACACATTCTTTCAGTACACTCTCCACGTCTTCAGATATTCCCTTATCCACCAACAGATTCTGCAATCTTTTAAATGCAGCTTCATTTCGAACCCACACTAGATCAGCAGTTTCATCGGTAATGGAAGTAACTGTAGTACCAACCCAATAGTCCAGAGATTCAGACAAATCCTCAAAGAAATCCATTTTATTAGACATATACAGCCTTTCAACGGGCGTAAATAAAGTATTTTCCGTACTTCTGATCAATCGAAATTGCAAAATTCATAATCTCCTGGACTGTTGGGCTCCTCCTCAATGAACGCTCCCATGCGGTCCATTCATTAGTGATCTGCTTGTGAATATTGGGTGCAACCCCACGCAACCATTCCTTTCTATGAATATTCATTAATTGCCCAACAATTGACTCGTACTTTTGAGGAATGCTGTGGTGCACATCAAGGCCCTTTATCGAGCGTCCCAATGCATTTTCAAAAAGCTCACGATAATTTCCAGCATGTGGAACGATTTCCGCAACTGCATTATCACACCAACAATTGTGGACCAAAGCTTTTTGAGCACCCGCGAAATATGTGTGGTAGTCAGCAACAGTGAGATTGAAGGTCGTCTCTACCAAACCCAATGGCTTCAACGATATCACCTGAATGGGCTTTTGGTCGATGTCGACAAGCATCATTCCTGTTACTAACTTCGCGGAATCCACCCAACCTTTGTCAACTACCCAGAACGGATGGTTGTCCGTCACTTCCAGTCGATCAATTACTCCTTCGCTCGAGCGAGTAACCAACTCATATAATGGCTTTCCGTTCGTAATAATTACATCAGTGACTGGCTTCAACTGTGTCTCGCCAGCGTTAGGGTCACGTGCAAATACTAACTGCCCGATTCGCACTTCTTCGATTGGAATAGTTCCGCCAAACACATGCACTGGAGTTCCCGCTCGGAAACAGCAGCCACATGCACGGGAAGCTCGGCGCGCAATCTTTGCCGCAGCTGCGGCACCATCACCTGGCCCCGGAGCTAAAGTCGCAAGAATACCTACCGCACCCAATCCAAGATCCCAACCATCCGATTTCCCAAAAGGAATTTCAACCGCCGTCAACGCGAAGTCAGCTACGTCGGGAACAACGCCAACGCCTGGGAATGCACCTCCAGCGCTAAGCCCCATGTGCGCCCATTTACTGAACCTGTCATAGGTAGACGGTCCCGCGCCAGTCGAATACTTCGAACCCGAATTTACGGTCATCGCGGTGTCTGGCGCTTTTGGCGCTTTGCCGGCCGGCGATGGACTCGGCGCAGCTGGCGTTGCCGGCCCAGGAAGGGGGGACGGTTTCGGATCATTCCTTATGGCGCTATAGTTAAATTGGAAGCACCAAGGGTTGCAATTCGTACTTCCGGACCCGCTAGTGGGCTGCCAAGGATTGTTATAGGCGACCTGCCAAACTTGACCGTAAACAGGGTCAAATCCTGTGGGATCAGTATAGGCCAGCGGATTATTAATCACATAACTATACCGATTAAGTGATTGCCCATTAAATGGATCCGTCACATGCGGATCGGCGCTGAGGAAGCGCGCTGTATTTGGGTCGTAAACCCGTCCATTCATGTGCACCAAATCAAGCTGATCCAGCATTTCATGCCCGGTATACCCGCTGGTATCGGGCATCCCATTGAGAGAAATGGGCATCCCGGCTTCATTCAAACGACGCCACTTGCCCCACACATCGTAAGACATGCGCTCTTTCACCGCGCCCCTGATGTCGGTCAAAGCAACAGTACTTCCCAGATGATCGACATGCGACCAAAGCAATTCGGTTGTAGCGTTCGGACGGTCGATCTCCAGACCAATTCCAGCAGGCCAATAAGTTTTCACCGTGTTTCCGTTCGCCGACGCGACGACCTCTTGGGGGCCTGCGTAAATGACATCTCCACTTTCGCCGCGATCCTGTCGTGTGCGTTGGCGCTCCGGTCCATAGGCAAACTTGCTCCAGTGTCCTGCCGCATCCGAAATCTTCGCCGGCATATCAAAGTCGGTCCATTCAGTTGTACGACCAGCGCCAACCAAGACATTGCCGTTATCGTCGTAATTGAATGCACCTAACCCAGTGATGTTCGTCACTGCGTGCGGTTGCTTAACACCGTTGCCCCCAGGCGGATAGCTGTAGGTTCCTAAACCAGACTTGCTTGCAATGCTCCCATCGTCGTTATAGGTATAGCTTTGCTCTTGCGAAAGCACTTTACTGGTTTTGACCCGATTTAAATTATCGTAAGTGAAGTCTTCGATGAAGCCAGCGTTCTCCCAATACTGCACACGCTTCTTAACATTACTTAGCTTGTCGTATTCGTACGAAACTTCCGTGCGACGGACGCCGCCAGCACTGGTCTGGATAGAGGTCAACGTGCCAGTGTAGTCATTGAACGCTTTGGTTTCGATCAATCCATTGCCGAGCTTGGCCTCCCTCAGTCGATTCGCAGCATCTTGCTTGTTCACCTTCCAAAGCTCGAGGTCCCCACGCATTACGCGCTCGATGTAGCCCCATCCGTTGTAAAGCATATCGAAGCGCTTGGCAGTGTCGGCATTGCGCTGATATACCTGAGCCTTCGGTCGGCTCCAATCATCGTATTCTGTTTTCTGCGTATAGGTGCCATCAGTGAGCCATTGCGTCACTTGTTTTGGCCGCGCCAATTCGTCATATTCATACGTGCGCCTGTAACCATCCTTGTTCGCGCCGACATATGCTTCAGCCAATTGGCCGATGCCGTTTGGTGCAGTGTCATAGATCCAATGACTTTCCAAATCAAATGAATAGCGCCCCGTCACACGGTCCAACATGTCGTACTCAGTACGTGTAGAGCGGCCCTTCCCTCGTTGGTTTGGCGATACTTCTTGCCACACTCGTCCCAATGCATCGACATCGTAGTGGATCCAACCCAGATCGGGGTCATTCAAGTCCGTCTTACGGCCCAAGCGGTCATACGAGATCGTCGTTACGTTGCCAAGCGGATCAGTCACGCTGGCCAAGTCACCAAATGGACTATAGGTGTAGCTGGTTGATTTTCCGTTCGCGTCCTTAACCGACCGTATTTGACCAACGACATCCCTCTCGATGGTGCGCGAATATGTCATCGGATTGGTCTGGATTGTTTTATAACCAGCGTATGCCGTCTTGTTGACGGTTTCTGCCCCAGTCTCGTCCTGGCCGTAAACAAACTCCACGCGGCCAAATCCATCGTAAGCAAAACGTTTATCCAAATAGCGCTGCTGATTGAGGTAGGTCGGTTGATACGTTTTTTCCAAACGACCTTGAGAGTCATATTCTTTATCGGCGCGGATACGCGTACCATCAAAGCCCCAAGTTTCAGCGGTAAGTACACGACCTTGAGCATCTGCATAGGCCAATAAAGGCGCATCAGTTCTATTGGCACCGTTGAAAGCATCCGTTATCTGAACAACTTTTGCGCCGCCAGGGCAGTCGCCCAAGCAACGTTTAAAGTAGCTCTGAACACGAGAGCCGTTCTGGTCGTTGATTGTCGTTTTAATACGACCAAACCCATCCGGCACAGCGCTAATCGATAGACCGTTTGGGCCTTTCAGGCTGATGATGGCGCCAGTTCCGCCATCAAATCCAATGGTCTTCTGCTGGCCGAGCGCGTTCTTGACGGTCAAAGGGAAACGTCCTTTGCTCTCGTAATCGATGTCGCTAACCACACGCGTTAGCGTCTGGTTCGAATGCTTCCAAGTCTGTTTGGTCTGCTTCACCAGACCGAACGTATTGCCCGTCCGGATGTAATCCGTCACAACACGGTAGCGGTCGCCCTCATCCCCCGTAGCATCGGGTTCGGTCGTCACTTTGCTAAGCAGGCCGTTAGGATCAAAGGCATAAGCAACTTTACGCGCCTCGCTAGTTTTCACACCCGCGACAGTACTTGATTGTGTCCGAGTAACGGAATCTGGCAATCCGATCAGCCACTTCGTTGCATTGTCTTGGTACGTGGTAGCGATCGTCGTAACGAACTCGTTGCCACCTCCACTACTCACAATTTTTTGGAGTTTAAGATTGCCATAGCTAGCTGCCGATGTTTCCTCATAGGTGTTCGTTGTCGTGACTGTTCCAAGCTCTTGGCCGTACCAATCTCTTCGCGTTATGGCGCTTTCGCCTACATACGGAAACACGGTGCGAGCGCCATTCGCATACGTGATTGTCTGCGTCTTTAACGTATTCTTCTCGTCCGCCAATGCATTGTTAACGCGGCTGGATACCCATTTCGTTTCAACCTGCCCAATATGCGGCCAAATTTGTGAGTAAAGGCTGTCGGTTTGGATGCCATTTTCGACGTCCGTTGTTTTCACCCTGCCAAAACCCAGAACCCCACGACCTTGAAGGTTGATAGCTGGGGCTGAGTACTGATAAGTGTAGCTTCGCGAAACGGACGCTCCATTGCCATGCGTCGAGCGCTTGACAAGCTTTCCACTGAATGGCGACTGTGGTTGCGGATAGGGCCTGTCGTTTGTCGACCGGTTATCGTAACCCTGCTCTTCATACATCACAGAGTCTACGGCCCCTAGACCGTTCGTGACGCGATGAATTCGGTCAAGCGCTTGACCTGCGGACGCAATATCCACAGGTGCATACACTTCCCATCGCCCATCTTCTACCCAGACATTGTTAACATATTTGCCAGAACGATACTTCACCAACTGTGAACGTCCTGTTCCCAGTAGATCCATGAAATAGAACTTATCTTCAGCCGTCACCTCGGGATCGATGTACTTGCCTAAAGGAAGGCCTGGACCCGCCCAATCCGTGCAAACCATGGACGTGTCAGACTTATCGGCTGCGGTCGAATCACCGGTAAGCCGGCACATTTGAAGTTGCCCCGATCGCGTCGCGATGCCGTCCACCATTGACTGTTTTTCGACCAATATTCCTGGCATGCCGTCGCCGACAAAATTGCCAACGGAGTGAATCACGGAATAGCCCGTATCGCCCGGAGTCTCGGTGCGTGCGCCGCTGAATTTTCTGCGCACGTCGCAATCCAGTGATCGACCAGTGGACAAACAAACTGTAGTTTCAATTCGGTTGTACTTAAACCAGTCCTTAGTCTCGATATATCCAAATATGAGGCTGTTGTACCCCGAACCGTTAAAGTCAGCGGACAGACCGCCCCCCTGATATGGCCAATCAAACTGGTAATACGACGGGCACCATGCTCCTTGCACTGTGCAGGAGATCTCAGGATATACGTAGTCGGCGACCTGGGCGAGACTCTCCCCTGGCTTGCGGAACCCGGTAATTGCAACGCGCGGAGCAAGATTGGCCCAATATGGCTGTTGGATAGGATTCCCATTCTGATCGCGCTCAACATACATTGGTGCGGTCCACCGGGTATCATAAGGCTTACCCACGCCTGCGTAATCGACCATCTGCGTAAAGGCAACGTAGTCTCGCTGAGTGAAGCTCGCCGAGTTTGGATCACTAAATGTACTATTAAGTACCCGTTTAGGAGGGTCCGAGTCCTCCACACAAGAACTGCCAGTGCAAAGGTAAGCTTTGCCATTTGCATTGATTGGCGTGTAGTGTGAGGGGCGACCATCGCCGGTAACGTCCACTACGTAGGGCATTGCGCCGATTACGTTTTCGCCTTTGGCGGCCAAACTGCCATCGCAGTTGAAAACGAACTTCGAGACTCCCACCGAAAGCGTCTCTAGCCGAGCGAGCGGAGAAATACAAATCTTGGTCCCGCTTGGCGTTGCGACCAGAATATCGGGCGCGCCATTGCCGTCAAAATCGCCAATTTCAAGTACAGCAAATGGTTCATCTGTACTCAGGCCATACATATACTTTGCAAAGCCGGCACTTAGGGAGCCACTATTGTGGTAGTACGCGTACTCCTTAAACAATGTACCGGGGGGAAAGGGATTTGCAACCGTTGCCATGTCAAATCCCGTCCCACTTGGCAACGGCGAGGCTTTGCGTTTCTCAAGAACGTCCGTCGCACCGTCGTTATTAAAGTCCGCGAAGGCGAAATAGTCGGCATGGTTAAGTGAGGCAGGATAATCGAGCCTCTGGTTTGTTGTCAGGATCGGCGCCCCGGCCCAATTGCCAATGAACTCAAAACCAGGTGTTTTGGATGGATCAGGTTGTCCCCAATCGAATTCAGTTTTTGGCAGACAGGTCCCACGCGCGCATCCCTGAACCGACTTCAACAGGCTACGACCACTACTCTTGCTGGCGATATATTCCAAGTGATACCGGCGTACTTCGTTCCATCCAGCCGGTACCAGCCCATTTGAGACAGGACCATCAAGGTTGTCACCAACATAGGTAACAATCCCGCTAAGGCGACTAACGAGGTCAATGCGAGTCTCATCCAGATAGCGCTTCCATTTGTCCGAGCGCGTGTCATCGTAGCCAAAGTGAACTGCAGCGTGTGGTGTGTTGGGGCCCGAAGCGCCCATGCCGCCGTAGCGAATGACAGACGGGCGGTGTTCACCGCGCGTCATGTTTTGGCTATATTCGAATTTGATGTAATTGCCGATTCTGTCTTCAATGCGGCCAATCGCCCAAGACTGCGCCCCCAGCTTACTTGCTGCATCGGGCTGTTTGCCGTTCACGCCGCTTTGCACAGGCTGCACGACAACTGCGACGGTAGCTGTACCGCCACCGTACGTCATGATTCGCCCGTCTTTCGTTTCAACCTTAAAAGTGCGAGCGCCAATGCTTCCTAATGCAGTCACTCGACTGAACGTTTCTATCTCCGTTCGGTATTCGGCACCTTCCGACCAATAGTTATCGTCAGTTACAGCCTTGTTTACGAGGACCAGACGCTGACCGTCCAGACAAAGACGATCAGAGGTCGTGAAGCTGACCCGATCATTAACGCCATCTTGAGCGATAGTTTTCGCGCAGCGCGTGATACTCGACAGCCCGCCGATAGACCACCCTACCCCGAGAAGGCCATTCTGAGTAGATCCACTATAGTTCAGCGATAGACTTGGCTGAAGACCTGCCGAACCAGGCGGCACAACAAGCGGAATGCTGTATGTTGCAGCCCCCCCGTTAGAGACTCCTAGTTCACCCGGCAGAGTTCCACCGTCTGGATCGTTCAGATGCGGTACCGAAAGATTCGCAAGCGTGATTTGTCCCGGAGTGCCGGTTCCCCCGCTCCCACTACCGCCTCCTGTCCCACCACTTGGTGGCGTTGTCGAAGTCCCCGAATCATCGTCTAGCAATAGGCTAAAAATGGCATTCATCGCCGCTTTCACGGCAGTTGGATCGGAGCTCGGAATTGTCGTATCCGCCGCGATCACAGGCAGCATTAACGTCGCACAAATAAGCGCAACAAAGGTTTTCTTCAACATTGGGTTTAGGTTTTGTGAAGCGGTCGCTAGGGGCGATATAAGTTATGACCGTAGTGGCAAGTTATGGCTCAGTATTGTTCAAGTCGACTGTCATTCGTCGACAAATAGCGAACGGACTCTCGAACCCCAACCGGTGCAACTATCGGCCTCAATCCTCACGTATTTGCCAGCCAAAAGAGCACCAAGAGCAGCGGCGTACACTTCCTTTCCGCCAGGTGACGAGAGTTCGAGCTTGTAGGTGTCTGTTTCGCAAGGGGCAGACAATTGGCCCACATAGATGTATACGACCGGACCAGCATCGTAGATGTAAGGACGCAGGCTTCGAATTTTTACAGCGGCGCCTGTTGGCTCCGCAAATGCGCCAGCAGACGCAAGACTGAGTGCTACAGCAACTAGCAACGAACTTTTAGATTTAAACATCGGCGAATCGGTATAACGAGGTTTGAATGAAGCGTGAATTTTGGACGTGCCGGACTTGGCAATGTGCAGACTGTTCTATTTGATCAGGATAATGGACTGGATCTTGGTGCCCCATCCGGTGCAGCCACTATTTACCGCCTCAATGCGGACAGACTTATCCGTCACCAACGCAGTTAACGCAGCCGCGTATGCCTCTTTGGCGCCAACCCAGGAAAGGTCAATCACATAGCCCTGCGTCTCACACGGCTGGTTGGTTTGGCTTACTTCAACATAAATATTTCCGCCAGACGGCGTGTTGTATGGGCGAAGGCTCAGAATCTTCACTGGCGCCCCGGTTGGCTCTGCAAATGCAGATGCAGCAAATAAGCTCGCCATTACTGCGAGCACTACCGACAAAAGCGTCTTCCCCATCTTGTATCTCTTCGTAATATCGCTGGACTTATTGATGCTTCAAGCCTTGGCGTGTGGACAAATGTTTAATTGTATCAAGCTGTATTCATTTTTAGCAACAGGTATGAACGAAAAATCATTGTCCTTAGTGGGCCAAAGTAGCCCTGATTTCAAATGCAATCGTCATCATCCGGGCGCGCTGCATGTTCTTCTGACGCGTAAGATGAACGTTCATCAGGTTTCTCTGCCTCCCCAGGCGCTCGATGAATTCAACAACAGCCAACCCATCTTTTGCCTCACCGCGCAGCACAAGCTGGCGCGCGGGTTTGTCTGGCTGAAACGCCAGCAGCTCTATGTCGGCGTTACCGGCACGCTCAACTGCCACAAAGACCGGCTCCCAATTAAATCCGCGCTCAGCCTTCAATACGTTCCAGCGCTTTAAGTCTTCCACCTGGGTTTTCGATAAGCTAGGCGCAGGTTTCGGCCTGTTCGCGGTGCGCAGGGATTTCTCCTGCGCGTTCCATGTGGTGGCCCTTCCGTGTTCCGCTCTCGCGACTAGTCCCAGCCAAATCGATACGGCAGCCAGGGCGAGGCAAATCAGCACCAGCCTTGCGGTATGGCGCGACTCTGGCTTCAAGTAGTTCGTCATTCGATCCATGTTCACCTCCACGCGCGCAATGGCAGCCGTGCAGTCGCGGCATCCGGCAGACATGCCGAGACGATGGAGTCCAGTGACACGGAACAATCCGGCTCGGAGTGCCAGGTAGAGACTTGTTGAATATCCCCCTGCGCAACTGCCACTCGTTTCATGAGTCGATTGGCGGCCTGTTCGAACGAGCCGGCAAGAGGTTGCACGTCAAGATCCAGGAATCGAGCGCCCTGCCCTACAATTGCCGTTAGACGGGCAGACTCGCGAAGCAGCACAATTTGCTTGGTTTGCCCCCCCCCCGCCAGGCGCCAGTACGCTGCAGCCGACACGGGCAGGACCGATGACAGCTTAAGGCCTTTCGCCGCCAGGAGTTCAAGTACCTGCTCAATCCACTGCCTGCGTACCGCATAAGCAATTCCCATTGAACGGAAGTGACGGAAACCTGTCTGCACGATCCACCCCTCATCAACTGGTGCCCCTCGCTGCTCAAAGGCCGCACGCGCGTAGGTGCGCAATTCGTCCGGAGAAGTCAGCAACTCCTGCCAAGCCAATGGCATGACAAATGCAACGCTGTCCGAGATCATTAGTTGTACACGAGTGCCCCTGCGTAGCGGCTTCGCTTGGGCGCTCAGCATACCTTCGAGCGCAACCAGCAAATCCTCCGCCCCATGCGGAGTGACGACAGCATCGCGCACTATCCAGGATTGGCCTGGAAACAGGCCGATAGTAAGGCGCTCAGGCCACAAAAGTGACACGATTCACCTCCTGCAGTGTGGTATGGCCTTCCTTCACCAGGTCCAGCGCAACGTCGCGCAGGAAGCGCATCCCTTCGCGCCGCGCCTGTTCCTTCAGAGCGCGAATCGATGCCCGCGCGACGATCATCTCGCGGATTTCATCCGTTAACCGCAGTACTTCCGCAATTGCTCGACGCCCTTTAAAGCCGGTATTTCGGCACTGGAGGCAGCCGCGCCCCGCGTGAAATCGATAATTCTCCGGATCGCGAATGCCGGACTCCTCCAGCAATGACGCATCAATTGCCACTGGCTCACTGCAATGCGGGCAGTTCTGTCTCAAGAGTCGCTGGGCGACCACACCCGTCAACGACGATACGAAGTTATAGGGGTCAACCCCCATGTGCATGAAACGACCAATCACGTCGAACGTATTGTTGGCGTGAACGGAAGTGAACACCATGTGGCCAGTCAGCGCGGATTGCACTGCAATCTGCGCGGTCTCGGCGTCGCGGATCTCGCCCACGAGGATTTTGTCGGGGTCATGACGCAGGATTGACCGAAGGCCGACTGCAAAGGTCAGGCCTTTCTTCTCATTGACGGGGATCTGCAGCACGCCCGGCAACTGATATTCGACGGGGTCCTCAATGGTGATGACTTTGTCTTCGCCGCGGTTAATTTCAGTCAATGCGGCATACAGCGTCGTGGTCTTGCCGCTGCCGGTCGGCCCGGTCACCAGCATCATGCCGTAAGGTTCTGCTGCAAGGCGGCGCAGCAAGCGGATTGTCTGTTTATCGAAACTGAGCGAGTCCAGCGTCAAGCGCTGAACGCTGTCAATCAGCGCCTTCTTGTCAAGCACGCGCAGCACGGCATCCTCGCCGTGAATGCTTGGCATGATCGATACGCGGATGTCGATATCACGCCCCCTGCTCGCAACACGGAAACGGCCGTCTTGCGGTATGCGCTTTTCGCCGATGTCCAGGTCCGCCAAAACCTTCACACGTGCAATTGCCTGGTCCGCAAGGGCCGGGTTGTTAACCGAAGCGATGTGATTCAGTACACCGTCGATACGGAACTTGATCACCAAGCCTTGCGGCAAAGTTTCCAAGTGGATGTCGCTGGCCTCCATTCGCAAGGCGTCGAACACCGTGGAGTTGATCAGGCGGACGGCGGGGCTGGCCTCGCCCTGAATGCCAGTCAGGGTCAAGTCGGCGCTTGAGTCGCGCTCGATCTCACTAGCCTCTTCGATGCCCACCGCATCTGCCACGGCGCTAAACGTACCTTCATACGACTCAAGGCGCTCGCGTATGGCAGCCGGGTCGCCAAGGTAAATGTCGGCCAGCGGCAGAGTCGCGAGCCACGCGCCTGCGGCTGCATCGAACGGCAGGCCGAGAACGGCAACCAGGCCACCATCGTCTTGCTCGGAAATGATTACGATGCGCTCCAGCATATCTTTGTAGGGTGCGCGATCAAACGCCGGTACCAAGCGTCCGACTTCGCTCGCATCAATAGCGGCATAGCCAAGAGCTTCCGCCGCCTGCTTTAATGCTTCGGCTGGCAGTAACCCCAGTTTTTCGGCCAGCAGTTCCAGCCAGCGCTGAGGAGGATGCGCGGCCTGACGCGCCTCATCGAGTATCTTAGGTGTCAGCATAGGTATCAAGTGATATTCGCCAGATCGAAAATGGGGCTGTATAGCATGAGTACGATGGCACCAACGACAAGGCCAATACCCAGCATCAACGCCGGTTCAATCAACCTGCCCGCGGTGTCGATCCAGGTGGCTGATTCCTGGTCATAGAAGTCTGCAATGCGCTCCATCATTTCATCAAGGTTGCCGGAGGATTCACCGGCCACAAGCAGGCGCTCTGCCACCTCTGTACTAAGGCGCGACTCCGTCATCGCACGGGACATTGCTTTGCCTTCACTGACGTGCTGCAGAGCAGCAGCCAGGTCGTCTTGCATAGATTCAGGGAGCGATGCTTGCGTCATGCGCATGGCGGCCAGCACGCTTACGCCGCTGCGCAGCAGCATGCCCAAGGTGCGATACAGGCGTGCCAACTGAAGAATCCAGACACGCTCGCCAATCCACGGTGTGGCCATGAGCCTGCGATAGGCGAGCGCATGCAGGCCTGGATGTAGAACCATTGCAGCCACCGTCGCAAACACTGCGGCGGCGATGGACCAGGCCATCAAAGTGTTTTCACGGACAAAGCTACCCCAGATCTGCACAAAGCCCCCCCGAGCCTGCCCTGCGGCGCCGTCATCGTATATCTCGCTGAAGCGCGGCAGCACGTACATCATCAAGAAGCCAATCACCAGCAAACCAACGCTCATCAACACTGCCGGGTAGGTGGCCGCCGCACGCAACTTGCCTCGAATATCGTCCACCTGCTTCTGGTAGCGCATATAGCGTTCCACCGCAGCGCGCACGGTGCCGGTGGTTTCGCTTGCCTGCACCATCGCCACGTAGAGCGGCGGAAAAACGGAAGGCAAGCCGGCCATTGCTTCGGATAGCTGGTTACCTTGCTGCAGGCTTTGCAGGATCGCGTTGTAGACGGTGCGATGCTGTTCGCGGCGGTCGCTCTTGCCCAGTATCTCAATGGCATCCACCACGGTTTGGCCGGCCTCAAGAAGTGAAGACAGCTGCTGGTTAAATACCGTCAAATTGAAAGATGACCGCTTATGCCCGAATGCCAGGCCCGAACCCACCGCACGCAAATCAAGCACGCGCACGCCTGACGATGCAAGCACGCGGTGCGCCTCGGACTCACTGGCCGCGCTGACTTCAACTTGCTGAACGCCATGTGTGGCACTCAGTACCTTTGCCTTGAACTGCATCAATCAACAAAATACAAAAAAATTAGTAATTCGGGATGTCGGCATTCTCGCCTTCACCGCCCTGCTTTCCATCGCTGCCAAACGACATCAGCTCAAAATCACGGCCATCGACGCCTGGAATCTTGTACTGGTATGGGCTCCCCCATGGGTCGAGAGGAATGCCTTTTTTCACATAGGCGCCGTGCCACATTGGTTCGTTGGGCGGCTGCACGTACAGTGCGGCCAGGCCCGCCGCAGCCGGTGGGTAATGACCGGTGTCAATGCGGTACTGCTGCAAAGCTTTATCGAAGGCCTCGATCTGCACCTTGGCGATTTGCACCTTCGACTTCCCAATCTGGGAGAAGTACTTCGGGCCGACGAATGCCGCCAGCATGCCGACTATGACGATCACGACCAGTAATTCAAGCAGAGTGAAGCCTCGCGCCCTTTGATTCATGACTTTTCCTAACCTGGTGCAAATACGAACTTCCAGTCGCGATAGCTCGCCGCGTTGACAAATGTCTTCAGGTCGTCCGAAAAGCCGTCACGCTTGATTGGTCTCTGCTCAGACAAGGAATACACGCCAATAAGCTGCTTATGTTCCTCATCGAGGTACACCAGACCCCACTCTTTGCTACCGTTCATTGGATCGCGGAAGCGCTTGCGCAAATGCTTTCGAATCTTGGTTCCTCGCCTGTCTTCGAGCAGGGCATCCAGCGTCTCCGGATAGATCTTTCCCGTGCCCGGCGCATTTTCGTAATACGCTTTTATGGCATTCCTGTACGCGATTCCAGTTGCCAGCAGTTCAGCTTCCTTCGAACGGCGCTCCTCAGTCAGCGTATTGCGCAACGCACGCACAGATATCAGTGACATCACCGCGACCAGAAACATCACTACCACATAGCTGTAACCACGCTGCCGCTCCATACCTCACCAGTCTCCAAGCTGGGTATTGTCGCGACCAGTACCAGTTGCGCCGCTGCGAACATTTGCAACGGCACCATGCGCCGCGGTTTCCGGCGGCATTACGATCCAGGTGCTGCTGCTGTTGGTAAATGGATCCTTCGGGATCGCGCGCAAATACTTATCCTTGACCAGGTCTTCCAGTTCGTTCGGGTACGCGTTGTGATCCGCGAAATACTTGTCGATCGCATCGCGCAACAAGTACAAGTCTTCGCGCAACACATCTTCCTTGGTCCGGTCGATATTGCTGAAATAGCGTGGCGCAGCGATGGCTACGATCATTCCGACAATGGCCAAAGCGACGAGCAGTTCAATCAAGGTGAATCCGTTTTTCGCGCGCATTACCACTCCTTGTAAGGCACGCCGTTCAGGCCTGTCCTGTCCGACATGGAGTACACGTCAAACACATCGTCGCCCACCTGCGGTTGCTCGCTTGAAGAAGCGTAACTGCGTAGTCCCCAGGTACTGGCAGCCGCGATTCTGCTGTCTCCATAAAATGGATCACGCGGAATTCGACGCAAAAAAACAAGCCTCGGCTTCTTCGGATCTTTGGCATCCTCAATTCCATCCGTCAGCTCCAGCAGGCTCGCCGGGTATCCCGTTTTGCCGTCTTCTATTTTGATACGGCCATCCGACGTGGCCTGCTTGTACGCATCGATCGCATTGCGGATGTCGCGCAGTGCCACGCGCAGGGCCTGTTCTTTTTGGCGCTTTAAGGCTGTTTCCATAAACGGAACCGCGACAGACGCCAGTATTCCAACGATCACTGACGCCGCCAGCAATTCGATCAGGCTAAATCCACCACTGCGTCGCACACGCAAGACAAGCATCATGGCGAAACCGTTATCTGGTGCGAATATGGCAAGCCGGGTCGCGATACCGCACGCTGCGCGCCAATTGCTGTCATGCTGATTACGCTAATTTGAGCGCCAGGTGCGATACTCTTTGCTTTGACCTGTACGGACATCAGCTTGCCAGGCCCCTTGACACCAGCAGCACCAGGAATGCTGGCTCCCAGCGACGCGCGCCCACCAGCATTGTCGATCGTATGGCTGAACGCTCCCTTCCCTTCCGGGCCGAAATATCCGCCATCGCTGACGGAGACGATCTCGAACTCGGCAGGGTTGAACGCCAGCTGCAGCGACGCAGCCCGCAATGCTTCCGGACTATCCATCGTCAACTGCAGCGTAAACACCTCACCAACTTTCGCAGACGGCGGCCCTTGCCATTGGAATTTCGGCGCATCTGGCGGCGAAGCAGGTGGCTGCATCGGTTGCGGCGCCGATTGCGCGGCAGGCACTGCGCCAGGAGCAGCACCTGGCGCCGATGCGCCATTCGCCTGCTCAAAATTACGCAAGCGAAGCGGCTTGCTGCTCAACGTGGCTTCGGTGCCCGACCAGAATGCTTCCGCGCTGGCATCCTTGCGCTGCATGTTCCGGATAAGGTGCGGGGTAATCGACAGCACGATCTCAGTCTTGTGGCGATTATCGCTCTGGCTGCCAAACAAGCGGCCTACTAGCGGCAAGTCGCCAATCAGTGGCAGTTTAGCGGCCGCCGAGCGATCTTCGTCATTGATCAACCCCGCCAGGATTTGGGTCTCGCCATCCTTCAATCGTAGCGCACTGCTAAAGTTGCGGGTGCCAATCTGGTATGCCTGCGAGCCATTATTGGTCTTGACCGAGGACACGAGCGAGCTGACTTCCAGTCCCAGTTTGAGACCGATTTCGTCGCGTTGGTGGATATCAGGCTCCACATCGAGTTTCAGACCAACATCGAGGTATTGAATATTCTCTGTGACAAAATTGCCAGAGGTGGTCGTCGTTACCACTGGCACCTTGTCTCCGATCAGGATTTTCGCCTTTTCCCGGTCGCGCACGCGGATTCGAGGGTTCGCCAACAAATTGGCGTCGCCATCCGACTTCGTCAGGTTAATCGTCGCCGACGGTACCGTGATACCAATGCCGGCAGATGTCAGCGCTTTCAGGTCGCTCAATTTCATTGTGGCTGCAGTCGTGCTACTCCCACCCGAACCACCATTGGCCAATGGAGCCACGGTGAACTGGCTGCTCCACTGCACGCCGAGGTTCAGCAACCGCGAACGGTTAATTTCCAGCACTTCCACTTCCAGCATGACTTCGGGTTCTTCCAGGTCGTGCAAGGCCAGCAGCTTGGTGGCCAGCGCGATCGTTTCCGGATTCTCACGCAGGATCAGCATGTTGTACTTGTCGTCCACAAAAACGTCCTTCAATTTGAGGACTGTTTTCAACATGCTTGCAGCCTGCTTGGCCTCAACGTTGGACATATAGAACGCCTTGACCATCAGGTCCTGGTACTCTCGATTTTTGCCGGACGTATTCGGGTAGATCAACACGCTGCTGGGGTTCAGAACCTTCTTTTCGAGCTGTCCCGTCGACAGAATTACGTCAATTGCATCGTCGAGCGTGGTGTTCTTCAGGAACAGGGTCGTGCGCTGATCCGACCTTACGTCACGGTCGAAAATGAAATTGATGCCGGTAGTGCGCGACAACGCGTCAAATACGAATTTGAGGCTCGCATCCCGGAATTCCAGATTGATCGGCTTGCGGTACATGGCGCCCAGGCTAGGGGATGTCATTGTTTCCTGCGCCTGCAGCGTCTCGATCTCCCGCTTCAAGGCGCGCGCATCTGCGTGATTTGGCGCAACTTTCAACACCCGAGCCACCAGTTCCGATGCTTCCTGAGTATTGCCACGCTTGAACGAATCCCTCGCATTCACGGCATCTGTGCTCGCGACTGCCGTTGCAGACAACAGTTCCAATCCTTCCAGGGCCCGGGCATTCGTAGCGTCATATTGCAGGACAGAGCGATAGGATTTCTCTGCTTCTGTCATTTTCCCGTCCGCGTATGCCGATGCGGCGCTTGCCAGCAATTTTGCCGTGACAGTTTCGCGTGTACGCAGCCAGTCGCGGCGATACTCCACATCGCCTGGCGACTGCTCCGCGGCCATGCCCAGTTCCTGCACGGCGTTGGCGTACTCGCCCTTGTCCAGCGCAACCATCCCGCGCCGGTGATGGAGAGTAGCGTCACATCCCGCCAATAGGAGGGACATTGCTGCCGCAGTCATCGCGGCCATCGGCCGCAATCGAAGAATCATCGGTTTGATACGCATTGTTCAGTTGCTCTGCATCGACAGGACTTGCCGCTGCTTGGTCGGTAAATGTTCGAATTCAATCTGGGTCGGGGTGATCGAAATCACCTTGTAAGTACTTTCCAGGACCTCCCCTGCCCGCGCCACCACCGGCTGATCGCCGCGTCCCAAATACACAACTTCATCGGCGCCATCCTTCAAGCGCCCCATAAACTGGAACGGCAGCGCAGGCGGTCCCTCGGGAATGGTCAACGGCGCTATCGGAGGGGGAGCTACCACTTCCTTTACCGGCTCCGGAGGCGGCGGTGCTGGTACCCAGTTCCTCGGTTCAAATGGATCGCTGCCATCGGATTCCGCGCCAAGTTCTTCTGCGACCTGCATCGTTCCAGGCACAGAGACCGCAGGCCTTTGAATTGTTTCCGAAGTGGGAATTTTGACTTGCGCGGGCGCTTCGTCGCTCGTTCCAATTGAAACATAGACGGTCGCGGCCAGGGCCGAGAACAAAATCACTTTCCGCACAACGGTGGCCTTATCCATGCAGGCTCCGGCGGTAGAAGGCTGAAAAAGCCAAGTCGCAGCTCAGTGGCGCAACAGCGACATCCTTCCGCGCACAGCTAATCGAATCCAGCGACACATTGTGCAAATCGGTGGTGAAGCGGGCACTGAAGCCACGAATGGCTCGATAACTGCCGTTGACCCTCATCGTAATGCGATACCGAATGAAGGGTTCGCTGCTGTTTTCATCCAGCGCATAAGCGACTTCGTCGAGAGGCAACTGCGTCTCGGCCGCAAATGCATTCAAAGACTGGACCAAGCTGGCGTTATCGAATGCAGGGAGCTCCACCGCCGCCGGGCTTTCCGACTTTATTTCTGGGGCGCGTGCCTTCATGCCGTCTATTGATTCCTGCAATCGCTGCAATTCAACAAACGCCTGCCTTGCTTCGCGCCGTTGGTCTGCAAATGCAAGCACCGCTGCAACCAATGCAGTGCCAGACACAGCAAGAAGCGGCATAACGATCGGCTGGGCGCGGAACAGTCGCGCACCATGAAAACGAAGAAATGGGAGAAGCATATATAACTCGAAGAACGTCGCTGGCAATTTGCCGCTGTTGCGGCAAGTCGGCCTTCGCCGATCTGCTCGAAGTCGAAGAAGGCTTAATAAGGTCCTTCAACGTAATAGGCCGAAGGCATTTGCCCCCAATTGGGAATAGAGCTGCAAGTGAAAGCGCTGTCGTTGTAGTAAAGGATCATACTTTTTCCCGCGACTCGAGCGCTCACCAACGATGCATACGCCGCTTTGCATACGGGCACTGGCATTGCAAAACTTCCCTGGGTCACCACGCTGCAAATCGAGTGGACCGCGGTTGAATTGGTGAGCGAAACGTAGATCCGGCCCTCCGCATCAATCCCTAGATGTGCGACGGTGCCATTGCAACTGTAGGCAAACGAATTCAAAGGAAACGCAAGCACCGCCGAGAGACCGACAATTGCGACAGATTTCCGGCGAATACGGAACGACAATTTCCGCAACTCCATAATTTATTTCTCCAAAATACTGACAGCTTTCCCAGGACAGTTCACCCACCAAGCTCGAGCAACTCAACAAACAAGTCGTCCCTCTGTCACCTGGTTGCATATTGTCGATCCGGCCAGCTGTCTTCCCCGGCATTGCGCATCCGCCGCCAGTATCCTGGGTGCAATCTGCGTTTTCAAAAACCTCACATTATGACCGTCAAAGCAATATTTATCAACGCCGATCTGCGGAGCTCGCGCCATAAAGACAACCCACACACAAGCAACAACTGTGATCGAATTGCAACTATTTTTTGAGGATTCAAAGCCTCCCGTTGATGATAAAAATGAAATTTAGATACCTTTGGACTTATGCGCTACTGGCTGGGATCTCGCTTTCCGAAAACGCCCATGCCCAGTCGAACTCAGGGGCTGTCTCCATCACCATGATTCGCACTGGCTGGGGCTCCGATACGTTCGCCATTGAGACTGGACAGGCAGTCGTCAACCCGGCCCACTGCTCCGCGCCGGACGCGTATATGGCGGCAATTCAGAGCCGGGCTATAAAACACACTATGCGGCCGCGCTACTAGCCTTTTCGACAGGAAAAAACCTGACCGTCATCGTCAGCGACACGGAGTGCACCGCAGGGCGCCCGCTAAATCGCCTGATCCACATGTGGCACGAAGGAACTGCCGCGTCAGACTTATTTCGACGGAACAAAAGATGGCGACCTGAACCGGGCAGCAAAGGTGTAAAGTACTTGCTACCCGTTTGTTCAGTTAGGCGGGACTGGAACCAGGAGGCTAGTTCGAAACGAAGAAGTAGGCGAGCTTCGAATAGCCTTGAACAGTACACCCCTCCACGGAAACGGAAATAGTCTTTCCAGCAAGGGCCGCAGCGAGAAACGACGCATATGCTCGCTTGCCGATTGACGTGTCACCATTATCAAAGCGAAACTCGTTCGAAGCCCCATTTGCACAACCAAGCGTCGCCCCAAATGCGCTGCCGTCCAACGTTACAAAGCAAATGCCGTCCGTGTTATGGCACCCCACACCCACGACTTTACGTCCAGCAACATATTCGCTTGCGTTAGCACTGTTGCTGGTAAGTGACAGACAAATGCAGAAAACGGCACTTAGAGCGATTCTTAGATTCTTCATGAGCCTTCTCAGGACTGATTGTTAACAAAAACTGTGGCAATCTTAATATGAAATCGTGCACAGACGCAAATTTGAGCCCGTGCGCTCTAGCCGTTATATCAACGCGTACAGCTCGCGAATTCTTCGATTGCACCTCCCACGCCACGATGACCGAGTCTAAACATTCACGGTTAAATGTTGGCGACTAGGGGCGATGACCTCGACGCGCGGCACTCCTTACCGCGAGCGCGCCGCGACTCAATCAGTTCATTTCGCTCGCCAGGCGATTCTCCAAGCGCTTGCGGGCCGCTTCAACGATGATGCGGCAGCCTTTTGCGTCAACGTAGGCGCCGTTGCCTTCTTTCGCTGCGCGCTGTTGGCGCCCCCACAAGTCGTTTACTTCGGGATGCGCGGCGATAGCGATGTCGCATGCCAGGCCTTCGATGGTGGTGAAACTGCCGCGCAGTTGGGCGACGACTTCAGGGTGATCGGTGAAGCGGTAGTTGTCGGCCGAGACGGCAGTTACGCTGTCGGCAAACACCACGTTCTTGCACTGCCCTGCTTCGCAGGACTGCCAACTCCAGCTGGTTCCGCCTGCCGTGTGGCCGGGAGTGCTGTGGGCGGTGACGGCAAGTGGGCCAAGCTTGACTACATCGCCATCGGCGACGCCGCGCACTTTTGCGGAGCCGGCGAAGTTCGACAGGCTGCCGAACTGCGGGTCAATTTTCGGCGAGACGCCGGTGCGTATGGCGTCGACGTTGGCGCTACCAGCCAGCACGGCGGCACCAGTCATCTTTTGTAGCGCGGAGATGCCGCCTGCGTGATCCTCATGCGAATGAGAACTGAGGATGTACTTTACGTCCTCCAGCTTGTAGCCCAGCGTACGGATATTGGCTGCGACGACTTCGGCGCCTTGGGCGGTGGTGCCATCGACAAGGATATGTCCTTGCGGCGACGTCACCAGGATGGCGCTGATGCCAGCGGTGCCAACGTAGTGAGTGTTGCCGTAGATGGTGAACGGCTTCTGCGGCGCACTCCAGTCACGGTCTTGTGCATTGGCGACGGTCGCGAAAGCGGCCAGGATGAGGGATGCGATGACCTTCATTTTTCTCCTTTGGTGGTGATGTACAGGCCGGAGTGCATTTGCGACCCACGGTCGCCACGCCGGTAGCTGCGGTAAATGTGTTCGCCGGCGGCATCGCGGGCGCAGCAGGTGCACCCGCCGACATGTTCGATTTCTTCAACGCCGGAGGTGCGCAACTGGTGTTCTGCGATGGCGCGTAGATCAAGGTGGCGGTACGCTGGCAACACGACGTCGCGCGGCAATGCGGCAAAGCGCTGCGCGAAATCCTCTGCCAGTTCTTCACTTATCTCGTAGCAGGATGCGCAAATCGTCGGACCGACAGCAGCTACGACAGGAGCGCCGTCCCCTATCGCGGCGAGTGCTGCGGGAATGATGCCGTCGTACAGGCCTCGCCAACCGGCATGGACTGCCGCGATCTGCGATCCATCACGGCGCGCCAGTAGCAACGGGATGCAATCGGCGGTGATGATGCTGACAGGGAGGCTGAGCGCCGCCGTATGGAAGCCATCGGCTTCACCGGCCTGTTGCAGCGGCTCGTGAATCGCTGCGATGCGGGTGCCGTGTACCTGGCGCTTGGTCGGCCTTGAATCCCATACGGGTAGCAGTTCAAGCGGAACGAGTACGGAGGCACTGCCGAAACCGTGCCGGATGCCAGGAATACTGCTTAACAGACTACTTGCGACCATATTAGCCTTTGTGTGACATTTGTCGCAATCATAGGTTGATCCGGGCCGATTTGCAAGCGTGCCATTCAACAGTGCGCCGCGCTAGTTAGTTCGGGTCAGTTTTTCGCAGTTGTGGCTGCCGGCCGCGAAGTACAAGGTGCCCACATAGCCCTCCATATAGGTATAGCGGGCCGAGTAACCCTGTTTGCAGAACACGGCTGTCCGTTCGTAGTCGGCCGGTACCTTCTGCCACCCTTGCCCAAGCAGGATGGTATCCGTCTGTTGCGTCGGGATATCCGAGCCGCCAAGATACGTACTTGCCACCCATCGCTGTTTGCCGGCAATTGAGACTTTTGGACAGATGCCATCGGTGTAAAGGCCGGCACAGAAATTCTCCAGCGACCGCGTCACGAAGGCTTTTGCATCGTGACCAAGCGCGGGTTTATTCAATGCTGGCTCGGGGAAAAAGGCGAGGTAGGACCAGATGACGACAAAAATGGTGAACAACGTGATTGTCGCTTTATGCAGTAACGGCATTTGAACGGATAGCAGGCCAAAGCAGCAAATTATACTTTGCCGGCGCCGGCCGCAAAGACCGACGCATTGCTGCTCACCAATGACGCCTTACCCGGAATTTGCGCTGACACGACAAGGTCTTCCGATTTTCGGTCAATGGGTGGAATTTGCCCAGAAAAGCCTGTATCCTCTTGCCTTCCACGTTGTCAGCGCAACAAGACTTCTTATTCAAAAGCACTGATTGTCAACCTCACACGACTCGAAAATGCATATCACTCGATTCAAAGCCGTCGGCCGCACCGCCATTCTTTCTGCACTCTGCGCAACCGCTATCGCCCCAGTCGCATCGGCATCCACCACGGAAGGTCCGTTCACTATTAAATCGGTCATCGTCGGGGGCTATGGCGCTCACATAGAGGTCACGCCAGCGCCTGCCGGATGCACCGCTGACTGGTCGGGCACTCAATTCGTCATCATCAAAGAGTCCCCCCTTTACAAGGAATTGCTCGCTGGCTTTCTGGCGGCCCAAGCCCAAGGCAAAACTGTGCTGATCTGGCATGACCAACAAGGTAATGGAAATTGTGGTTTCGGGAACCAGAAGTCAATCAATACCATTCAGATTAAGAACTAAGAAGAACCTCTGATCGCCCTCGCCTGCCTTCCACTTTGATAAAAAAAACGGCGCCCGCGTATGCGGAGCGCCGTTAAGGGCTGATCGATATTGTTTAGTTCCAGTCGCCGCCCAGGGAACGGATCAAGGCTACGGTCGTCACCGCGCGGTCGCCGCGCAGTTGGACTGCGCTGCGTTCGACGGCTGCCAGGTTGCGCTGTGCGTCCAGCAGGTCCAGGTAGCTGGAACGGCCGGCGTCGTACAGCTTCTGCGCCAGGTCGGCCGAACGGCGGGCCGAGACCAGGGCTTCGTCGATCTGCGCAGTCTGGCCGCCCAGGATGCGCAGGCCGGCCAGGTTGTCTTCCACCTCGGCGAAAGCGCCCAACACCGTCTGGCGGTAGCCCGCAACCGATTCTTCCAGCGCTGCTTCGCTGCGCTTGACGTTGTTGCTGTTACGGCCGCCGTCGATCAACGGCATCGACAGCAAGGCGCCCAGCACCCACGAGCGGCTGCTCCACTTGAACACGTCGCTGAAGTGGCCGGCAGCGCCGCCGCCATTGGCGGTGATGTTCAGCGCCGGGAACATGGCCGAACGCGCGACGCCAATGCGGGCGTTCGACGCTTCCATCGCCTTCTGTGCGGCGGCGATGTCGGGACGGCGTTCCAGCAGCGCGGACGGCACGCCGGTCGGGATCGCAGGCAGCAGCGTCGAATCCAGCAGCGGGCTGTTGCCCGCCGTGTAGGCTGCCGCCGGCTTGCCCAGCAGGACTGCCAGCGCATGCTCGGTGGTGGCGCGACGGCGTTGCAGGCCGATCGCTTCCGAGCGGGTGGTCGACAACTCGGTCTTGGCGCGGGAGAGGTCGAACTCACCGATGTCGCCCAGGTCGAAACGACGCTGGTTGACTTTCACACTCTCTTCGCGCAAACGGACCGTCTGCTCCACAGTCGCCAATTCGGCGTCCGTGGCGCGCAGGCGGAAATAGGTCTGTGCCACGTCGGCTTGTAGCGACAGCAGGACGGAGCGGTAATTCGCTTCCACCTGCGCGGCGTCGCCACGGGCCGCGGCCACATTGCTCGATACGCGGCCGAACAGGTCCACTTCATAGCTCGCCGTCAGGTTCGCGTTGTAAGTGGTCTGCGGCGCAATGTCGGTACTAGCCGGCACGCCGAGCGACAACGCCGAATTGCGGGCACGCTGGGCGCCAACGCCCACGCCGATTTGCGGAATGCGGTCCGCTTCGGCGATGCCGGCGATGGCGCGTGCCTGCTTGACGCGGGCGGCCGCCACGGCCAGGTTGGCGTTGTTGCGGGTCGCTTCGGCGATCAGCTCATTCAGGGCCGGGTCGCTGAAGGCCAGCCACCACTCGCCGCGCGGCTGGCGCTCGGCGTTCTGGGCAGGCTTCCAGCTGGTGCCGTCTTCGGCAGTCATCACCTGCGGCTCCTTGAAGGCGGCCGGGGTGTCGACTTGCGGTTGCTTGAATTCAGGCGCGGCGCATGCCGTCAGCAGCAGCGCTGCCAGCAGCGGGGCGACGCCCTTGGCAATCATATTTTTCATATTAGTGGGTCCCTTCCAGTTGCGGGGCAGCGTCGGCTGCCGGGGATTTCTTCTCAAGGCGCTTGGCCAGGGTGCGCAGCAGGACGTAGAACACGGGCGTCAGGAACAGGCCGAAGAAGGTCACGCCCAGCATGCCGGCGAACACCGCCACACCCATTGCATGACGCATTTCAGCACCTGCACCAACCGAGAACACCAGCGGTACCACACCCATGATGAAGGCGATCGACGTCATCAGGATCGGGCGCAGACGCAGGCGGCAGGCTTCCAGCGCCGCTTCCAGGATGGTGCGGCCATGGTCTTCCAGTTCCCGCGCAAACTCCACGATCAGGATCGCGTTCTTCGACGCCAACCCGACCAGCACGAACAAGGCAATCTGCGTGAACACGTTGTTGTCGCCGCCGGTCAGCTTGACGCCGATCAGGGCGCACAGGATCGACATCGGCACGATCAGGATCACGGCCAGCGGCAGGGTCCACGATTCGTACTGGGCAGCCAGCACCAGGAACACCAGCAGCACGCACAGCGGGAACACGTAGATCATGGTGTTACCGGCCAGGATTTCCTGGTAGGTCAGCTCGGTCCATTCATAGCCCATGCCTTTCGGCAGGGTCGCCTTGGTGATTTCTTCCAGCGCAGCCTGGGCCTGGCCGGACGAGAAGCCTGGAGCCGGGGCACCATTGATCTCGGCCGATACGTAGGCGTTGTAGCGCTCCACGCGGTCAGGGCCGTAGCTGTCTTTCACGCGCATCAGCGACGACAGGGGGATCATCTCGCCTTTGCTGTTGCGGACTTTCAGCTGCGCGATCTGCTCGGCTTGCGAACGGAACGGGGCATCAGCCTGCACGCGCACCTGATAGGTGCGGCCAAACTGGTTGAAGTCGTTCACGTACAGCGAGCCAAGGTTGATCTGCAAGGTCTGGTAGATGGTCTGCAGCGGCACGCCCAGTTGCTTGGCCTTGGCGCGGTCGATGTCCGCGAACAGCTGCGGCACATTGATCTGGAAGCTGGAGAACACACCGGCCAGGCGCTTGTCGCCCCATGCCTTCATCTGGATTTCCTGCACGGTCTTGTACAGCGCGTCGTAGCCTGCGTTGTTGCGGTCTTCGATCATCATCTTGAAGCCGCCGGTAGTACCCAGGCCGTTGACTGGCGGCGGCGGGAACACCATCACGAACGCGTCCTGCACGGCGCCCATGCGCTTGTTGATCTCCGCTGCGATGGCCGCACCCGATTGCGACGGGTCGGTACGCTCGTGGAATGGCTTCAGCGTGGTGAATACGATACCGGCGTTCGGCGCGTTGGTGAAGCCGTTGATCGACAGGCCCGGGAAGGCAACCGAAGCATCCACGCCCGGGATTTCCTTGGCGATGTCGGACATCTTGCGGATCACCTGCTCGGTGCGTTCCAGCGATGCGGCGTCAGGCAATTGGGCGAAGCCCACCAGGTATTGCTTGTCCTGGCCCGGCACGAAGCCGCTAGGCACGACCTTGAACATGATGCCTGCGGCGGCAGCCAGCACCAGGTACACCACGATGGAGGCGGATTTGCGCTTCAGGACGCCTTGCACGCCGGTTTCATAGCTGTGCGAAGCGCGGTTGAAGAAGCGGTTGAACCAGGCGAAGAAGCGGCCGAAGATCTTGTCCATCACGCGGGTCAGCGCGTCTTTCGGTGCATCGTGAGGACGCAGCAGCGATGCCGACAGGGCCGGCGCCAGGGTCAGCGAGCACAGTGCCGAAATGACGGTCGAAATGGCGATGGTCAGCGCGAACTGGCGGTAGAACTGGCCGGTCAGGCCGGACACGAAGGCGATCGGCACGAACACGGCGCACAGCACCAGGGCGATAGCGATAATCGGGCCCGACACTTCCTTCATGGCCTGGATGGTCGCATCGCGGGCCGACAGGCCGTTGGCGATATTCCGCTCGACGTTCTCCACCACCACGATCGCATCGTCGACCACGATACCGATGGCCAGCACAAGGCCGAACAGCGACAGCGTATTGATCGAGAAGCCGAAGCCAATCATCACCGCGAAGGTGCCGACGATCGATACAGGCACCGCCAGCAGCGGAATGATCGATGCGCGCCAGGTCTGCAGGAAGATGATCACCACGATCACCACCAGTGCCACTGCTTCCAGCAGGGTGTGGATCACGGACTTGATCGACTCGCGCACGAACTGGGTCGGGTCGTACACGATGTCGTAGGCCACGCCTTCAGGGAAGTCCTTCTTCAGTTCCTCCATCTTGGCGCGCACGTTGGCGGACAACTCCAGCGCATTGCTGTTAGGTGCTTCGAAGATACCCAGGCCCACTGCGGAATGGTTGTTCAGCAGCGAACGCAGCGAGTAGCTGTTCGAGCCCATTTCAATACGGGCCACGTCCTTCAGGCGGGTCAGCGCGCCGTCTTCATTGGTCTTGACGATGATGTCGCCAAATTCCTCGACGGAGCTCAAACGGCCCTGGGTGTTGACGGTCAGCTGGAAGTCGGCCGACTTGGAAGGCGCAGCGCCCACCACACCGGCAGCCACCTGCACGTTCTGCTCGCGGATCGCATCGACCACGTCGGACGCGGTCATGTTGCGGCCTGCGACCTTCTGCGGGTCGAGCCAGACGCGCATGGCGTAGTCGCCGGCACCGAAGATCTGCACGTCGCCCATGCCTGGAATACGGGCCAGCTGGTCTTTTACGTTCAGCACGCCGTAGTTGCGCAGGTACAGGTCGTCGTAGCGGCCGTTCGGCGACAGCAGGTGGACCACCATCGTCAGATTCGGCGAAGACTTCACCGTAGTCACGCCGATCTGGCGCACCTCTTCCGGCAGGCGCGGCAAGGCGCGCTGCACACGGTTCTGCACCGCGGTTTCAGCCTTGTCGACGTCGGTGCCGATCTTGAAGGTCACGGTCAGCATCAGCGCGCCATCGGAGGTGTTTTGCGAGGACATGTACAGCATGTTCTCGACACCGTTGATCTGCTCTTCGAGCGGAGCGGCGACGGTTTCCGCAATCACTTTCGGGTTCGCGCCCGGGTAGACGGCGCGCACCACGACGGATGGCGGCACCACTTCCGGGTATTCGGAGACGGGCAGCTTGAAGATCGAGATCAAGCCCGCTACGAAGACAATGATCGATAGAACCGCCGCGAAGATCGGTTTATCGACAAAGAAGCGTGAAAAATTCATGGATTATTCCTTGGTTTTCTTGGCATCGGCGGCGGCCACTTTTTCTGCTGCCATCGGGTCAAAGGTCATGTCGACCATTTGCGGCGTGATCGGCGCACCAGGGCGCACGCGCTGCAGGCCGTTGACGACGATCTTTTCGCCTGCTTTCAGGCCGTTGCGTACCACGCGCAGGCCGTCGACGTTCGGACCCAGCACCACAGGGCGGTATTCCGCCTTGTTGCCGGCGCCGACCACGTAGACGAACTTGCGATCCTGGTCGGTGCTGACGGCGCGATCGTTGATCAGCACCGTTTGCTGGGTGGCGGTGCCGCCGTCCAGCTGGACGCGGGCGAACAGGCCGGGCACCAGCGCGCGGTCCTTGTTGTCGAAGGTGGCGCGCATGCGCACGGAGCCGGTGCGGGTATCGAGCTGGTTGTCGACGAATTCCAGCTTGCCCTCATGCGGGAAGCCAGCTTCGTTGGCCAGGCCGACCTTCACGGTCACCGGCTGGCCCTTGTAGGCCTGGCCGCCGACGCGCAGGAAAGTGTCTTCGTCGCCGTCGAAGCTGGCGTAGATCTTGTCCAGCGAAACCACGCTGGTCAGCACGGCGCTCTGGTCTACCAGGTTGCCGAGGGTGATCTCCGCCTTCGACACGCGGCCGTTGATCGGCGACGTCACCTGGGTGTAGGACAGGTTCAGGCGCGCTGCTTCGGCGGCCGAAGCGGCGGCGCGGGCGGTTGCGTCCAGCTCCTTCAATGCCGAAGCGCGTTCGTCGAATTCGCGCTGGGCGATCGCTTTATCGGCCAGCAGCTTTTCGGCACGGGCCAGCTCCAGCTTGGCCAGGTCGGCCTTGGCCTTGGCCGAATTGGCTGCGGCGTCGGCGCGGCTGGCTTCAGCCTGGAATGGACGCGGATCGATCACGAACAGCACGTCCCCTTTTTTCACCTCGCTGCCAGGCTTGAAGTTCACCGCGGTGATGAAGCCGCTGACGCGTGGACGGATCTCCACGTGGTCGATGGCTTCCAGGCGGCCGGAGAATTCCTGGGTTTCGGCGACGGACTTCTGCACGACGACGGCTGCCGAAACCGGCGGACCGCCCGCTGCAGGGCCCTGGCTTTCGGCCGGCTTGCTATTGGCGCTGCAACCGGACAGGATGGCCGCCGCCAGCCCGCCCATCGCCAATGCGGCAACCAGCGGCCGCACAAGAGTGGACATTTGATTCATCTTTTTCATTGTTAACCTCTTGGGGGTGAAAATTAGTGGGAAATTTGAGCAAAAAGGGGCCCATGTGCCTCGCAGGCACTTTTTTCTGAACTTCTGTTTTATTGATACAGCCTTACACTGCGGGTGTTTCCGTCCCGTCGATGGCGCCGATAAAACTGGCCATCTCTTTCAGTGCAAAGCCCCTGCACGCGCATTCATTCCTGGCTCCCGGCTCCTGCAATGGCGCCGGTGGCATGCGTCTGACTGTTGTCTTTACTCCGCAGGCGATCAGTTTCGCCCCGTATTGTTCTGCTTCATCCCGTAAGGGGTCGTCCTCGGCCGACAGGATCAGGGCCGGCGGCAAATTCTTCAATCGGCTCGATTGCAGCGGCGACGCGTAAGGGTGGGCGCGGTCGGCGGCATTCGGCAGGTAGCCGCGATAGGCGGCGGCACAGTTATTTGCTACCTTCATCTGGTCCGGACAGTTCGGCAGCTCGCGCATCGAACAGGTGGACAGGCCGGGATCGAGCATCGGCATGATCAGGATCTGCCCTGCCAGGGCCGGGCCGCCGCGGTCGCGCGCCATCAGCGCCGACACGGCTGCCAGGTTGGCGCCTGCCTCGATGCCGGCGGTCAGCAGCTGCTTGCCGCTCCAGGCCAGCTTGGCCTTGTTCTTCTTGGCCCAGGCCAGCACGGCGTGGGCATCTTCCACCGCTGCCGGAAACGGGCTGACGGTGGCCAGGGTGTAATTAGTGGCCAGGATCACGTGGCCAGGATTGCACGCGACCAGGTGGCGCAGGAATTCGTCCGCCTCCTCCAGGTCGCCGGCTACAAAGCCGCCACCGTGGAAGAAAACGATCAGCGCATCGCGCTTGGCGGACGAATTCCCGGCCAGGTACAGGCGTGCGGCGAGCGGCCCCTGGGCCCCGCGCACTTCGAGTTCGCGGATCTTCAGGTCCGCCGGCGCCTGCGCCGTCATTCTTTCGCCTCCGAGCTGGCCGAAGCCAGCAAGGTGCGCGCCGGCGCCGCGCCAAAGCCGACTTGCGCGCCGTACGAGTATTCGTCGGTATACAGGACGCCTGCCAGGGCGATCGCGCCCAGCGCCAGCGATACCATTGCAAAGAATCCATCCCGGTTACTCATGACTGCTCCTTTCCTGTGTTACCGAAAGCCACTTTAAACTTTCCCACCGCGGGAGGGTCAAGGGCTTTTTCATGCTGCAATACGGTAATAATAAACTTCCACTAGAATAAGAAAAATACATTAATGTTGAATTGATTGTTCAGAATCTCGAACAATGAAGGTGGACTCATGAATAAGCTCCAAGCAATGGAAGTGTTCGTACAGGTGGTCGACGCCGGAGGCTTCACGCGCGCCTCGGAAACCCTGCAGCTGCCCAAGGCGACCGTTTCCACCCTGGTGGCCAGCCTCGAATCGGCGCTGTCGGTCAAGCTGCTGCACCGGACCACGCGCCACGTTTCCGTCACCGCCGACGGTGCTGCCTACTACGAAAGATGCCTGCGCATCCTGGCCGACGTGAAGGATGCCGAGGAGTCGCTGTCGCGCACCCGACTGAGCCCGAGCGGCCGGCTGCGGGTCGACGCGCCGACCGGGCTCGCGAACGAAATCCTGGTGCCATCCCTGCCCTCCTTCTTTGAACAATACCCCGATATCCAGCTGGAACTCGGTTGCAGCGACCGTCCGGTCGATTTGATCGAGGAAGGCGTCGATTGTGCAGTGCGGGGTGGCCAGTTGGCCGATTCCACCCTGATTGCGCGACGCGTCGGCCTGCTCAATTTTGTGACCTGCGCGGCGCCCTCCTACCTGGAGCGCTTCGGCACGCCCACCCACCCGCGCGACCTGGAACGGCACCGTTGCGTGAACTATTTCTCGTCCAAGACTGGCAAAATATACAACTGGGACTACACGCGCGACGGCGAGCGCATTGAAATGATGCTGCCGGGCGTGGTGGCACTGAACGATTCGAACGCCTACCTGCAAGCCGGGCTGGCGGGCCTGGGCATCATCATGATGACGGATGTACAACTGGGGAGCCACGGCAGGGACGGCCGCCTGGTGCGCGTGCTGGAGGACTGGGTCACCGATCCCCTGCCGATCCACGTGGTGTACCCGCAAAACCGTCACCTGTCGGCCAAGGTGCGGGTGTTCGTTGAATGGGTGGCGGACCTGATGGCCAGCCATCCCCAAATGCGGCTGCGTCCTTTGGCCGCTTCCCTCCCTGTGGAGCTGACTGTATGACCGAACGACTCGTTTTCCTGGACCGCGACAGCATCATTGCCGACATCCGGCGTCCATCGTTTGCCCACGAATGGGCCGAACATCCCGCTTCCACGGCCGCAGAGGCGATCGAACGCCTGCGTGGCGCCACCATCGCCATCACCAACAAGGTGCCGCTACGAGCCGAAGCGCTGGCCGCCCTGCCCGGCCTCAAAATGATCGCGGTGGCGGCCACCGGCACCGACATCATCGACCTGGCGGCGGCGCGCGAGCGCGGCATCGTGGTGTCGAATATTCAGGGCTACGCCCATGCCTCGGTGCCGGAACATGCCTTCGCCCTGATCCTGGCGCTGCGCCGCCAGTTGCTGGCCTACCGCGCCGACGTCGAAGCGGGCCTGTGGGAGAAATCGCCGCGCTTCTGCCTGTTCCATCATCCCATCCGCGACCTGCACGGCAGCCGCCTGGGCTTGCTGGGCTACGGTGACCTGGGCAAGCAAGTCGCGCACCTTGGCCGCGCCTTCGGCATGGAAGTGGTCGTGCATACCCGCACCCCGGCCGACGACCCGAACGTGCGCAACGTGAGCTGGGACGTACTGCTGGAGACATCCGACGTATTGAGCCTGCACGCGCCGCTGACCGATGCCACCCGCAATATCATCGGCGCGGCCGAACTGGAACGGATGAAGCCCAGCGCCATCCTGGTCAATACCGCGCGCGGCGGCCTGGTGGACGAAGCAGCGCTGGCCGATGCCCTGCAGCGTGGCGTGATCGCCGGCGCCGGGTTTGACGTGCTGACGAAAGAGCCGCCGGTGCCCGACAATCCGCTGCTGCGCCTGCGCCTGCCGAATTTCCTGCTCACGCCCCATTCCGCCTGGGCCAGCGGCCAGGCCATGCAGGGCCTGGCCGACCAGCTGATCGACAATATAGAAGCCTTCATTGCGGGCCGCCCGGCCAATCGCGTCGCATGAAACGCGCGCGCGCCAAGGCGGGAATCGGCACCTACCTTGCCGTCGCTTTCTGCGCGCTGGCAATCGCCATGGGAGCGATATTGGCCGCCGTCATCGCACGCACGGCCGGCAACCAGGTCAAGGCCGATATTGGCAGCGCCCTGTCCGACCTGGCGCAGCAAGCCGCCGACAAGCTGGATCGCAATATGTTCGAGCGCTACCGCGAGGTGCAGTTGCTGGCGCAGCGTCCCGACATGGGCGCCGCCGCGGCGCCAGCGGCGCGCCGCGCCACCCTGGAGCAGCACCAGCACAGCTACCCCCACTATGCCTGGATCGGCGTCACCGGCCGCAGCGGCCGCGTGCTGGCCGCCACCGGCTCCCTGCTGGAAAATATCGACGTCAGTGAACGCCCCTGGTACCGCAACGCCCAGGCCGGGACCTTCGTCGGCGACGTGCACGATGCCGTCATGCTGGCCAAGCTGTTGCCGGCACCCGATTCGCAAACACAGCGCTTCGTCGACCTGGCCTTCCCGCTGGCCGACGGCAGCGGCATCCTGGGCGCCCACCTGTCATGGCAATGGGCGCGCGAACTTGAACGCTCGGTGATTGAACCGGCAAGCGCACACCGCCAAGTGCAGGCCCTCATCGTCGACCGGCGGGGCACGGTCTTGCTGGGGCCACCGGACTTGCTGGGCAGGAGCCTGCCGCCGCCAAGCCAGGGTAACGGCTACCTGGTGGAACGCTGGTCCGATGGCGTCGAATATCTGGTCGGCTATGCGCGCACGCGCGGCCACGCTGCCTATCCGGGCCTGGGCTGGACGGTGCTGGTGCGCCAGACTGTCAACACTGCCTGGGCGCCGGTACGGGCCTTGCAGAAACGCGCCCTGTGGCTGGGCGTGGCGATGGCAGCCCTGTTCCCGCTGCTCGCCTTCCCTCTTGCCCGCCGCATTGCGCGTCCATTGAGCGAACTGGCCGACGCAGCCGACCATATCCGCCGCGGCGCGGCCGCCGAATTGCCGCTGCTCGCCCCCTACGCCGAGGTGCAGGCGCTGTCGCGCACCCTCAATTCCCTGGTCTCCAACCTGGAAGGCCGCGTCAGCGCCCGCACCAGCCAGTTGCGCGATGCCATGCAGCGCATCGCCGCCATTATCGAAACCGCCCAGGATGCCTTCATCGCTGTCGGTCCGGACGGCCATATCACCGACTGGAACCCCGCCGCCCAGCACATGTTCGGCTGGTCGCGCGAGGAAGCTGTAGGCAAGAGCTATATCGACCTGATGGTGCCGCAGCGTTTCCGTGCGCAACAGGAGGCCGCGCTGGCGGCCGCCGGCGGCAGTGAGGCGCCCGCTTTCGGCCGCCATGTGCAACGCACCCTGATCCGGCGCAACGGCGATGAGCTGACCGTGGAGGCCAGCATCAGCCGCCCGGCCAACGGCCTGTTCTGCGTCTTCCTGCACGATATCTCGGAACGCCGCCAGGTGGAAGAGATGAAGAACGAGTTCATCGCCACCGTTTCGCACGAGCTGCGCACGCCGATGACGTCGATCCGCGCCTCGCTGTCCATGTTGGTCGACGGCGGCGCCGGCGAACTGCCGCCGGACGTGCAGCACCTGGTCAATATCGCTTACCAGAGCAGCGAACGCCTGGTGCGCCTGGTGAACGACATCCTCGATATCGAGAAAATCGAAGCCGGCAAGATGGCATTTCGCAGCGACGAACTGGAGATCGCAACACTGCTGGACGAAGCCATCGACGCGGTGCGCGGCAGCGCGGCCCAGCGCCCGGTAGCGCTGGAACGTGCGGGCAGCGGTCGCGGCTTGCGCGTGCGCGGCGACCATGACCGCCTGGTGCAGTTGCTGGTCAACCTGCTGTCCAACGCCATCAAGTATTCGCCCCAATACAATTCCGTGACCCTGGCCTGCAGTCAAGTGCCGGCAGGTATCAGGCTAGCGGTCAGCGACAACGGCCCGGGGATTCCGGAAGCATTCCAGGCGCGCGTCTTCGCAAAATTCGCCCAGGCCGACAGTTCCGACTCGCGCCTGAAAGGCGGCACCGGCCTGGGGCTGGCGATCTGCCGTGCCATCGCAGAACAGCATGGCGGCACCATAGGCTTCGACACGGAAGAAGGCCGCGGCACGACCTTCCATGTGACCCTGCCCGCCCTTTAACTGATGTCGCGCTGCCAGTCGGCCTTGCGGGTCATCACGCCCCACCTGGCCTCCTCGCGGATCGCCCATTTGTACAAGCCGACCAGCCGCCACCAGCTGTTGATCTGCCGGTAGCCGAAGTTCTCGGCGACGACGACTGCCGCCAGGATCAGCAGATGGCTGGGGCGCGGATAAAGGTGGAAGGAAATTTCCTCCAGCAGCAGGCCGAAGGCCGACACGAGGATCCCCAGCCCGATCGCGAGGAACAGGAAGATCCCGAACGATTCCCAGGACACCCAGCCCTGCCACGAGGCGACCGCCATGAAGATATAGCCGAACAGCTCGACGAAGGGCCCCAGCCACTCGAACAGCACGAAGAACGGGAAAGCCAGCCAGCCCGCCACGCCGCCATGGCGGCTGAACATCAGGCCCCAGTTGGTGGTAAGGCTCTCCGACAGGCCGCGCGACCAGCGGATGCGCTGGTTGCGCAGCTGCTTGCGGTCTTCCGGCGCTTCCGTCCAGCACACCGGGTCGGGCACGAATTCGATCTTGTACGGCACGCCGCGGGCGCGCAGCTTGCGGTGCATGCGCACCACCAGTTCCATGTCTTCGCCAATCGCCTTCGGGTTGTAGCCGCCGACGGCCACCACCGTGTCCTTGCGGAACAGGCCGAAAGCGCCGGAGATGATCAGCATGCCGTTGATCACCGACCAGCCCATGCGGCCGAACATGAAGGCGCGCAGATACTCGACCACCTGGAACAGCGCCCACGGATTTTTCGGCATGCCGACGCGGGTCAGGAAGCCGCCGCGCACTTCGCAGCCGTTGGCAATGCGCACCGTGCCGCCGGTCGCCACCATGAGCGGGTCGCCGAGGAACGGGCGCACCAGCCGCTGCAGGCTGTCGCGCTGCAGGATCGAATCTGCGTCGACGCAGCAGAACAGCGGATAGCGCGCCGCATTGATGCCGGCATTGGTCGAATCGGCCTTGCCGCCATTGACCTTGTCCACCACGCGCAGGTTCGGGAAGCGCGTGGAACGGTAGATGCCAAGCACCGGCCTGGTCTCAAGCTGGATGCGATAAGCCTCCGGGAAAGGCACCAGGCCGAATTCGTCGATCATGACCTGCAGGGTGCGGTCGGTGGAGCCGTCATTGATCACAACGACTTCCATTTCCGAATAGGAAAGCTGCAGCATCGAGCGGATCGAGGTGACGATGGTTGCTTCCTCGTTATAGGCCGGCACGATCATACTGATCGGCGGCTCCAGCGCCGAATATACCTGCGGCAGGTCGTCCAGGATCGCTTCCTGCGAACGCCGGCGCAGCGCATACATCGCCAGGAAATTCAGCATCAGGTAGCCGACGTTCAGCAGCACGAAGTACACCAGCACGCTGATCGAGATAATCTGGATGAAAAGCGGATTGGGCGTCATGCGGCCTCCTGTTCCGCCGTCACCTGCGCAATCATGTCGGCTGCGTAGCGGTCGCCGGCATTGCGCAATTCGGCCAGCTCCTCCCTTGTCAGGAAGGGTAATGCCAGCAGGGCCTGCGCCGCGCGATAGCGTACCCACCACTGCGGATCCGACAGCAAGGACCGGAAACGCGCCACGTCGCTGCGGTCCCCCATTTCACCCAGCGCACGGACTGCCTGCAGGCGCACGCGCCAATCTTCGCTGGCCAGGTGCCGGCGCACTTCGTCCACCACGCCGGGCACATGCGCCATGCGCAACGCGGCCAGCACGACTTCCTGTTCTTTGCTGGCGAGGTAGCCGCGCAACTGGGCCTGCGGCAGGTGCATGCGCAAGGCTGCCACCAGGCGCAGCGCTTGCGGCAGCTCGGTCGGCGTCACGCGCGCCAGGGCCTCCGCCAGCACCGGCTGCCATTCGGCGCGCGCATTTTGCAGGATGTTGGCCAACTGGGACAGCGGCCAGTCGTCGCGCCGCAACAGCAATGGCGCCATTTCATGCGCCGCCCGCGCGGCATCGGTTTGCACCATGGCCCACAGTGCGTGAACAGAGGAAGCACTGTCGGCGCTGTGCGCGGTACGGGCCAGCGCCGCCCAGGATTCCTTGTCGCGCATATGCCCGAGCGCCAGGATCGCCAGCAGCCTCTCGGCTCGGTTGCCGCCCGCCAGCAACCCTCTCGCCTGTTCGTCGCAACCCAGGCGGCGCGCAATGCCGTTCAGGCCTTCGCTTGCTTCGCCGCGCACCGCCTGCTGCAAATGCAGCCACAGCTTCATGAACAGCAGGCCGTCGCGCTGGGGCAGTTCGGGCAGGTTGCCCACCGGTTCGCCCGCAATGGCGGCATTCAGCAAAGGGCGCCATTTCAGGGTGAGCTCCTGCTCGCGGCGCTGCATGCGGCGCATCGACAGGCGCAGCCAGATGATCTGCAGCCCGACCAGTACGGTCAACGCCAGCGCGCCGGCACCGGTCCAGAATGCGACCTGGAGGTAGACATCAGAAGGCAGCCTGTAATCCAAGATTGACCCCGTTGCGCACGTAGAAGTCGCCCTGGCGCGTAGATGCCAGGGCATAAGTAACGGCCCAACGCTGGTCAAACCAGTGCCGCCCCACCAGGGCGGCCGACTGCACGCTGGTCAGGCGCGTGGTACCGGCGATATTTGCTGCTTCCTTGCCCACTGCAAAAGACAATCCGACCGTGCTGCGGTCGCTGTAGTAATAGCTGCCGCGCAGCTCGCCGCTGTGCGCTGTCGTACCGAAGGCGCGCGCCGCGCGCCATGCGCCGGAAAAGCTGTAATTGCCGACATAGCGTTCCAGCATCAGCAGGCTCTGGTTGACGTGCACATCGTTGTAGCTGCTGCTGCGCCCTCCGCCATGCACCAGCCAGCCTTTGGCAAACTCGTACTGCAAGGTCGCGCCCAGGGCGTGGCGCGCCAGGATATGGTGCTCGCTGCTGGCGTTGCCGTCAACCGAGGCGGTCAGGCTGTCGGACAGCGGCATGTCGGTGCCGGCGCCGAACTGGGTTTCGCTGATGCCGAAGCGCTCGATGCGGGTGACGCCTGCGCCAAAGCCCAGCCGAGGCGCAAGCTGGTGGCGCACGGCCAGCGAAGTCTCATGCCAGTTCGATGCCGGCCCGCTCAGGTTGTCAATCCCGTGGCTGATTCCGATGGTGGTCTGGGCGGCAGCCGGCAAGGCAGCGCAAGCCAGTGCAGGGAGGATGGCGAACTTCATTGCTGATCCTTCAGGTGGCGCCGCACGCGCGCCAGCAATTCATTCGGCTGGAAGGGCTTGACGACATAATCGTTGGCCCCCGCGTCGAGCGCACGCACAATGTCTTTTTCGGTATGCTTGGCGGTCAGCATCACGATCGGCACTTCGGTCCAGCCTTCGCGCTGGCGAATGATGTGCACCAGTTCGAAACCGTCGATATAGGGAAGCATTACGTCCAGCAGCACCAGCGAAGGTGGCGTCGGGCTTGAGACGATGGCCTTGCGCGCCGCCAGGCCATCGGCGGCAAGAGTGGTCTGGTAGCCTTGCCGCTGCAGGATGAAGGTCAGGATTTGGCCGATATGTTCGTCGTCTTCGATTACCAGGATGGAGGTGTCGGGCATAGGTTCTCGGGCTTATTGCGCGTCGAATTCTGCGGCAGCCTTGGCCGACCACAGCGCCTCGTTGTAGGTAGCGAAGGGGATGTCGTAGCGTTCGACCGAGCCGTCCTCGCCGATGAAGTAGGTCCACCATCCCGCCGGGTCGGGAACCAGGGCAATGTCCTTTGGTTTGCAATGCTCGTGCAAGTCATCGCCGGCATCAAGCGTGATGATGCGGGTCTTTCGGTGTCGGATCAGCGTGGCCATGGCGCATTCTCCAGTCGGGTGATGCAGGCATTGTAATGCCGATTGCGCTCCGTTAGCCAAGCAACAGACGAAATCTGTTGCACATGGCAGTCTGCAGCGAGGAGGATCGCAGCCATGAACCAAGCAGCCACCCAGCAGCCCCTCAATCCCGGCGACGAAGCGGCGCCGGGAACACCCGGCAGCGGTGAAGGCATCTGCCCCGTCTGCAGCGGCTCCGGCAAGACGCCGGACGGCAAGCAATGCCCCAACTGCGGCGGCAGCGGACGCATTATCGAAGGGATCGGCGGCGGCTGAATGCTAACCCGCCCCCAGGCGCTGGCGCAGGAAGTCGATGAACAGCCGCGTGCGCGCCGGCAGGTGGCGCGTTTCTGTCAACGCATGCACCATGATCGGCTCCATATGCCAGTCCGGCAGCACGCGCTGCAGGCGGCCGGCCTGCACTTCCTGCTTCGCCAGCAGCGGGTCCAGCGCCGAAATGCACAGGCCATTGGCCGCAAACGACATGCTGAGCGCCGCGCTATTGGTGGCGTAGCGCGAGTGTGCCATCACCTCCACCACTTCCTCGCCGCGATACAGCTTGCGCCAGATATCGGGCAGCCGGCTGGAGAAGGAGCGGCCGCACATGGTGTGCTGCACCAGGTCGCAGGCGTGTTCCAGCGGCGGCATCCTGGCCAGGTAGACCGGTGAAGCGTACAGGTAGCGCGGCATCATCGCAATGCGCCGCACCACCAGCGTCGAAGGCGCGGTCGGCGGCTGGCCCATGCGGATCGCCACGTCAAAAGGTTCCGACTGCAGGTCCACGGTGCGCGACGAGATATCGAACTCCATCTTGATGTCGGGGTACATGTCGGCGAATTCCGTCAGCACCGGCGCCAGGTAGCCGACGCCGAAACTGGAAGTCATGGTCACGCGCAGGATGCCGGCGGGCTTTTCCGACCAGTCCAGCAGCGCCTCGTGGGCGCTCATGGCTTCTTCCACGATGCCCTGGCAGCGCTTGAAATAGGCTTCGCCGGCCTCGGTCAGTTCCACCTTGCGCGTCGAGCGGTGCAGCAGGCGCAGCCCGATGGACTTTTCCAGTTCCGCGATATTGCGCGACAGGGTGGAATTCGACATGTCCAGCGCCTCGGCCGCGGCGCGGAAACTCTTGCGCTTGGCGACCTCGACAAAAAGGCGCATATGGTGCAGCCTATCCATTCATTGCTCCATTTTTGGGATACTCAATTCAATTATAAGCATTTATCCCAACAATGAAACAGTTCACAATGCGCTTACTTAGACCTTTAGTAGAAAGGAAACGCAAATGAACAACAAGGAACCCAACCTTTTTGATGAACTGTGCAAGCTGCTGGCCGGCCTGGTTTTCAGGGCACGGACATGACGCGGGTCAGCGCTGCTTGAGGACTTCCTTGCGGAACCAATCGTCGAGCATTTGCTTTTCGTGGCCGTACAGGTCGCGGTCGTAGCTGTTTGTGCCCATCAGGTAGCCGGGGTCGGACAGCTTGCTTTCGCCACTGCTGATGACCTTGCCATCCTGCTCGATGCTGTAGCGCAGGTGCATGCGCGGCCAGTCGGCCTGGCCTTTCAGTACCCGGATGTCGCGCACGGCGACGCGGGGAAATTCATCGCCGGCCAGGTCGATGTCGAGAAAATCGACTTTCAGCACCTGCCCTGCCGGCAGTTTTTCCGACAGCTGCGCGAGGTGTTCGCGGAACAGGAACTGCATGTCTTCGCGCTTCTGGAAGTCGTGCGGCACGTCGGTCATCTTGCCGATATCGACAAAACTGACGGTGGCGGCGGCAAAGGCGCTGGCCGAAGCGAGCAGCAGGACGGCGGCGCCGGTGGCATGGGTGAGCTGGTTCATGCCTGAAGTATATGCCGCAAACGGCAAAAAGGAAAAAGGGTCCACACCTCCCGGTATGGACCCTTTCAATTTGGCGCGGCTGGCAGGAATCGAACCCACGACCCCTTGGTTCGTAGCCAAGTACTCTATCCAGCTGAGCTACAGCCGCAAAAACTGCTTTTTCCTCGCCACTCGACAGCGGCGGGTACAACACTTACAAAATCTGGCGCGGCTGGCAGGAATCGAACCCACGACCCCTTGGTTCGTAGCCAAGTACTCTATCCAGCTGAGCTACAGCCGCAAAAACTAAATTATAACAGTCAGTTATGCATACTACCAACTTCCTGCTACTCCCTTCGCTCGACAGCAAAGGGCACAAACTTCTACAACAAATTCTGGCGCGGCTGGCAGGAATCGAACCCACGACCCCTTGGTTCGTAGCCAAGTACTCTATCCAGCTGAGCTACAGCCGCTTAAGAAGCAGGATTATATCGCATGAATTTCGTTTTGGAAAGCTTACGTTCTACTCAACTTTCCAAGGCGAAACCAGCGTTTCCGGCTCTTTCCTGCGCAGTATCCTGTGCAAGGAGGCAGCATTATATGTGGGTGTTTCCCGCTTGTCCAGTCTCGCGAAACATTTTCTTTTATTGCCTTCCAGACATTATTACTTCATTCATGAAACTTATTTCTCTCATCATGAATCGAAATTGGATCTTTATTCCGCGATGCAGCATCATTCACCTGTCTCCTCTATTCTCCTCCAAGAAAATAGAATTCGGGCCCGCAGATAGCGGGCCTTTTTTTTTGTCGTCCTTGGTGTAGCATTGCCCATATTGACATCCCGGCACTGATACAACATGGCGCAAATCGCAGGTGAAAGCATGGCAACCCAGGACTGGTCGCGCGCCGACCTCGGCCCGCAGGAGACCTGGCCCCAGGCCTTGCGCCTGGTGCTGGACATCATGCTCAATACGCCGCTGCCGATGCTGCTGATGTGGAGCCGCCGGCAAGTCATGCTCTACAACCAGGCCTACGCCAGCAATGTCGGCACCGCCAGCGCAGTGCCGCCCGGCGGCACCGTCCCTGCCGTGCCACCTTCGGCCTGGAGCTGGAACCCGCCGGCGATCGAACAAGCCTGGGCCGGGCAAAGCCTGGTCTTTCCGCGCCAGCCGCTCAAGCTGTGGCGCGACGGCCGCATGGCCGAAGCAAGCTTCGACCTGCATTACACCCCCGTGCGCGAAGCCGATGGCGCGGTTGTCGGCATTTTGTGCACGCTGGCCCCGGCCAGCGCTGCGCCCTTGCCCGCCGCCGCTGCCAATGACGGCCACTTGCGCATCCTGGTGGTGGAAGATAACCAGGACGCCCAATACCTCGTGTGCGAAATGCTGCGCGCCTTCGGCCATGAGGTCAGCGCAGCAGCCAACGGCGAAGCCGCGCTCGAACTGCTGGCCGAGCGGGAGTATGACGTACTGTTCAGCGACGTCAGCCTGCCCGGCATGAGCGGCGTCGAACTGGGCCGCACCGCCCTCAAGCGCCAGCCACGCCTGCGCATCATCTTTGCGTCCGGCTACAGCCAGTCTTTGACCAGCCACCTTGACTTCCCCGCCGTATCGATGCAAAAGCCGTATGACATCGAGCAGCTCCAGCAGGTATTGCAAGGTTTGCACTAAGCAATAGTGCGTCGGCAAGTTGCTTGTCAAGGCTACAATCGAACGTTATGAGTCCCGATCCCCGCACGCACAACGTACTGGATAGCATGGGTGACGGCTTTGCCGTCATTGCCAGGGACTGGACCGTCCAATACCTGAACCCGAAAGCGGCCGACATGCTGCAGCCGCAGGTTCCCGTGCTGCACGATCCGCGCGGCCAGCTTTTGTGGCGCGCCTTTCCGGCCCTGGCTGGCGGCGCGCTGGAGGCGCCGCTGCGCCGCACCCTCGAACAGGGCTTGCCCGCCACCTGCGAACTGCTTTACCAGCCCAGCCAGCGCTGGCTGGAAGTACGCGCCTGGCCATCGCCGCTGGGCATGACCTGCCTGCTGCTCGACATCCACCAGCGCAAGCTGCACGAACGCGGCCTGCGCGAAAGCACCAACCGCCTGCAAGTGGCGCTGGCCGCCGGCCGCCTCGGCGACTGGGAATGGAATGCCGCCACCAACCTGGTGCGCCTGGGCCGCCGCGCGGCGGAAATCTTCGAGCTGCCAGCCGAGATCCCGATTACCTGGCCGGTGCTGCGCGACCGCATTGCAGCGCAGGATTTCGAGGTGGTCGAACAGGCCTTCACCGATGCCGTCCAGGCGCGGCGCGATTTCAATGTCGAATGCCGCATCCGCCACCGCGATGGCGCGACCTGCTGGCTGTCCGTGATCGGCCATGGCGATTTCAGCGAAGATGGCCAGCTGCGCGGCGTGATCGGCATGATGCAGGACATCACGGCGCGCAAGTCCACCGAAGACGCCCTGCGCAACAGCGAAGAGGAATTGCGAGCGCTGGCCAACAGCATTCCGCAACTGGCCTGGATCGCCAGCAGCGATGGCGCCATGATGTGGTACAACGAGCGCTGGCAGGAATACACCGGCACGGACGACCAGCACATGCTGGGCGATGGCTGGCGCCAGGTGTATGCGCCGGAAGCCATCCCCGCCATGCTGGCGCACTGGCGCCTCTCGGTGGAAACCGGCCGCCCTTTCGAAATGGAATTCCCGATCCGCGCGCGCGATGGCCAGTACCGCTGGTTCCTGACGCGCGCCAACCCCATGCGCGACGCCAGCGGCCGCATCCTGCGCTGGTTCGGCACCAGCACCGACGTCGACCAGGTCAAGCGGGTGCAGGAGCAGCTGCGCGATGAAACCAATATCCTGGAGCTGCTGAACAGCACCGGCACCGCCCTGGTGCAGAACCGCGACCTGCATTCGCTGTTGCAGGATGTCACCGATGCCGCCACCAGCATTTCCGGCGCGCGCTTTGGCGCCTTCTTCTACCATGGCGCCGATGGCGACGACGCCAAGCAGGCCATGCACACGCTGTCGGGCGCTCCGCCGGACGACTTCCAGGGACTGCCGCATCCGCAAGTGCGCAGCGGCCTGGCCGTGCCGGTGCTGGCCCGCGCCGGCGAAGTGGTCGGCACGCTGTTTTTCGGCCACCCCGAACCGAATATGTTCAACGAGCGCACCGAGCGCATCGTCAGCGGCGTGGCCGCGCAGGCCGGCATCGCGATCGACAATGCGCGCATGGTCGACGCCGCCCAGCGCGCCGCCGAAGAACGCAAGGTGCTGCTGGACCGCGAACGCAACGCGCGCGCCGAAGCCGAGCGCAGCAGCCAGATGAAGGACGAATTCCTGGCCACGCTGTCGCACGAACTGCGCACGCCGCTGACCGCCATCCTCGGCTGGGCGCAGGTTCTGCGGCGCGGCAACCGCACGCCGGAAGAACAGTTGCGCGGCCTGGAAACCATCGAGCGCAACGCACGCGCCCAGGCCCAGCTGATCGAGGACTTGCTGGACATGGGCCGCATCACTTCCGGCAAAGTCCTGCTGGACATGAAGCTGCTGCTGCCTTCCGTAGTGGTCGATGCCGCGCTGGATGCGGTGCGCCCGGCCGCCGAAGCCAAGGGCATCCGCCTGGAACGCGACTTCTCCTCCACCGGCCACGTGGCGGGCGACGCCAACCGCCTGCAGCAGGTGGTATGGAACCTGCTCACCAACGCGCTCAAGTTCACGCCGCGCGGCGGCACGGTGCGCGCTTCGATCTGGGCGCATGAAGGCCACGTCGACATCACGGTCACCGACAACGGCCTGGGCATCCGCCACGAATTCCTGCCCTATGTCTTCGAGCGTTTCCGCCAGGCCGACGCCTCGACCACGCGGCGGCACGGCGGGCTCGGGCTGGGCCTGTCCATCGTCAAGCACCTGGTGGAGCAGCACGGTGGCACGGTCTCGGCAGCCAGCGAAGGCGAAGGCATGGGCTCCAGCTTCAGCGTGCGGCTGCCGCTGGCCAGCGGCGAGATCCGCGCCGCGCGCATGCACAGCCCGCCGCGCAGCGAGAGCGTGCCCCTGCCCGACCTGGGCTTGCGCGACCTGGGCGGCCTGAAAGTGTTGCTGGTGGACGACGAAGCCGATGCGCGCGAATTGATCAGCCGGATATTGCGGGATTGCAACTGCGAGGTGCAGCCAGCGGCCAATGCCGCCGAAGCCGTTGCCCTGGCCCGCGCCAGCCGCTATGACTTGCTGGTCAGCGACATCGGCATGCCCGATGTGGACGGATTTGAATTGTTGTCACGCATTCGCGCGCTCGGCCCCGCCCGCGGCGGCGCCCTGCCCGCCATCGCCCTCACCGCCTTCGCCCGGCCGGAAGACCGCCTCACTGCGCTCGAATCAGGCTTCCTTGACCATGTGCCCAAACCCATAGAACCTTCTGAACTGGTAGCCACTATTGAGCGCGTCTGCCATGCCAGCAAGAGTGGTTGAGGACTACCCTAGCACGGGAAAATGTCCTACAAGAAACTGGCGAAATCTTTGCTAGACTGGTTAATGACACGTGCGCCGCGGCAAACTGTCGCAAGATACACTGAGAGTCCAGTTCCCGAGACCGCCATGCCAAGCCCTGATGAGATCCTGAATGCCAAGATCTTGGTAGTTGACGATTGCGCCGACAACATCGACCTGATGTTGGAGATCCTGCGCGATGCCGGTTACACCAATGTGACGGCCACCATGTTGCCGGAGCAGGTTTGCCCCCTGCACCGCCAGCATCGTTACGATCTGATCTTGCTCGACCTGCAAATGCCGGAACTGAATGGTTTCCAGGTCATGAAAGGCCTGAAGGAAATCGAGCAGGAGGGCTACCTCCCGGTGCTGGCCCTGACGGCCCAGCCCAGCTTCAAGATCGCGGCGCTGGAGGCCGGCGCCCGCGACTTCATCAGCAAGCCCTTCGACCTGCTCGAAGTGCACAAGCGCATCCACAATATGCTGGAAGTGCGCCTGCTGTACAAGGAGCTCGCCTCCTACAGCAAGCAACAGCAGGAACTGGCGCTGCACGACCCGCTGACCGGCCTGCCCAATCGCCGCTTGCTGGAAGACCGCATTGCTACCGCCCTGCAACACGCCGCGCGCCAGCAACGCCGCGCCGCGGTCATGTACCTCGACCTCGACGGCTTCAAGGCCGTCAACGATACCCATGGCCACGCCTATGGCGATGAAATCCTCAAACAGGTAGCGCAGCGCCTGGTCAACTCCGCGCGCAAGGAAGATACGGTGGCGCGCATCGGCGGTGATGAATTCGTGATCGTGCTGGGCGATGTCGGCACCCTGGCCGATGCGCAAGAGCCGGCCAGCAAGCTGATCGAGGTGGTGGCCCAGCCTTATATGGTGAATGGCCTGACGCTGCAGCTATCGACCAGCCTTGGCATCGCGCTCTACCCTGACGATGCCAGCACGGTCGACAACCTGATGCATGTGGCCGATGCCGCGCTGTACGAAGCCAAGCGCACCGGCAAGAACCGCTATTGCGCGGCCGCGCACACCGACGCGGCGCTTTCGCCGCAGGCGCAGGTCACGGCTGCGTGATGCCGGCAGCCGATGCGGGCGGCCTGCAAGGCCAGGCCGCCAGGCCGTCACGACGTGGTTTCCGCCTCGCGGCCAATCTCTGTCGACTCCTCAACCTTGCCGGCGTGCTGGTGGTCTTGCTGTGCGTCGACTTTCTCCGGCGCCACTTCAATGCGCGTGATACCGGCATCGACCGAGATCGGATCGCTGGCCGGGAAAGTCATTTCGACTGCATCGTCCAGCAATTCTTCCTTGGCCTTTTCGGCAGGCGCCAGTTGTTCTTCGTCGGCCAGGATTGAAATGGCACATGCCCAGCGCACGAAATTGAGCTGCGCAAATTCGCGCACGGTGCTCACGCCGAACGCGGCATGCAGTGCCTTGGCATCTTTCGGGCTCAGGCCGCGCAAGGCGCTCACGGGAGCATCGGCCAATTCACGGAAACTCTTGTCCACATACTCTTTGTCAACGATGGTGTCGATATTCATGGTCACTCCTCCATTGGACGAGTTTTCACTATGGCAGCAGGGCTGCCGCCTGACTGTGCGCGTGCGTACACAGGACGTGTTCGATTGGCATGTGTTCTTTTGACACAGTAAAGGGGCACGGCTATGATCAGACTGGTGGACAAGCCCAAGATCCTCGTCGTCAATGACGACGCCAACAGTCTCTTCGCGCTGACCAACCTGCTTGAGCAGTGGGCAGCGCAAGAGAGCTACGAAGTCGTCGCCGCACGCTCTGGCGAGGAAGCCTTGCGCGAAGTGCTCACGCACGACTTCGCGGTGATCCTGCTTGATGTGAACATGCCGGGCATGGACGGCTTTGAAACGGCGGAAGCGATCCACCAGCGCCCGCGTTCATCGGACATTCCCATCATCTTCATCACTGCCTTCGTGGCCGATGAACTGGACCGCCTGAAGGCCTACCAGAAAGGCGCGGTCGATTTCCTGTTCACGCCGGTGATCCCGCAAGTCCTGTATGCCAAGATCAGCGTGTTCGTCTCGCTCGCCACCAAGAACGAAGAGCTGCGGCGCCAGGCGCGCCAGCTAAGCCAGCGCACCACCGACCTGATCGCCAGCAACCAGCGCCTGCTGCGCGAGATCGAGGAACGCAAGACCGCCGAGCGCGCCAGCCACGCCAAGGACGAATTCCTCGCCATGCTGGGCCATGAGTTGCGCAACCCCCTGTCGGCCATCAGCAGCGCCGCTTCGCTGATCGGCTTGCCGGGCGTGAACGCGGACAGCGTGAGCCACGCGAAAAAAATCATCCAGCGCCAGAGCCGGCACCTGGGCCGTATCGTGGACGACTTGCTTGACCTCAGTCGTGCCATGTCGGGCAAGATCCTGCTCAATCGCCTGCCGCTCGATCTGTCGGCCCTGCTCAGGACCACGCTGGAAACCTTTCGCGCCACCGGCCGGCTTGATGACTATCACGTGGCCGTCGACATCGCGCCCTGCTGGGTCAATGGCGACGCGACGCGCCTTGAACAAGTCATCAGCAACCTGCTGGACAACGCGCTGAAATACACGCCGCCCGGCGGGCGCATTGAACTGCTTAGCGACGTGGACGATGGCGAGGTGACGATCAGCGTGCACGACAGCGGCGTCGGGATTTCGGCCGAACTGCTACCCCAGGTGTTTGACGTCTTCGTGCAAGGGGCCAGCACGCTGGACCGTGCGCAAGGCGGCCTCGGCATCGGGCTGTCGCTGGTGCGGCGGCTGGTGGAACTACATGGCGGCAATGTGTATGCTGAAAGCGACGGCCCGGGCGAAGGCAGCACCTTCACCCTACACTTGCCCTGCATCGAGCATGTGACTGAACCAAAGGCAATCCCCATGGACACAAGCGAACAGCCGAAACCAGCCGTGCTGCTGGTCGAGGATAACGACGACGGCCGCGAAATGATGGCCATGATGCTGGGCTGCTACGGCTATCCGGTGCAGCATGCGGCCGACGGCTTCCAGGGCCTGGCCAAGGCAGCGGCGGATCGGCCCGACATCGCCCTGGTCGACATCGGCCTGCCCGGCATCGATGGCTATGAAGTGGCGCGCCGCATGCGCGCCAACCCGGAGACCCACCACATCCGGCTGATCGCCCTGACCGGCTACGGCCTGGCGGACGACCAGCGCCGCGTGATGGATGCCGGCTTCGACATGCACCTGGTAAAGCCGGTCGACGTCGAGCAGCTCTTGCGCGCCATCGACCAATGCCTGGCACGTGCACCGGCCACCATGCGCTCCTGATCAGGCACGCACGCGTCCGGCCTGGCTGCCGCGCGCTGGCGGCATGCGCGGCGGCACGAACTCGATTTCCTCCTTGCGCGCTTCGATTTCGCGCGCCAGGGCTTGCAGGTCAAGCTCGGCCTTCTTCGCCAGCGGGAACATCTCACCCTCTTCTTCCTTGACGTGGTGGTTGATGTATTCGCCCAGCACCTTGACCTTGGCGTCGAACAGCTCGTCATGCGGGTCCATTTCGCCGATCTGTGCGATCAGGTCCTTGGCGCTGGAATGTTCGACTGTCGCCTCGTCGACCAGGTCCTCGGCCTCCTTCGAGGCTGCGCGCACAGCCGGATAAAAGAGTTCCTCTTCCGCCGTGGCGTGCCTGGTCAGTTCCAGGCAGATCTTGTCGGCCAGCTTCTTTTTGCTGGTAAAGGCACGTTCGCCCAGCCCCTCGAATTCCTTGAACATGGCTTTGACGTTGGCATGGTCCTGTTTCAACAAAGCAATGGCGTCTTTCATTTTTCATCTCCTCTGGTGAGCTGCCAGATTGACAGGCGCACTGCTGGCTGTATGTGCGCCACCCCACGACCATCCTCATGTATGATCAAGGCAATAAACATGAACCACCAAACATATGTCTGCTCACACGGACGCCGCCGAACTGCGGGAGCTGCTGGGTTACGTCAACAATTGCTGGGACGAAGAGCGGCGCGCCCTGTCGCGCCAGATGCACGACAGCCTCGGTTCTTCGCTGACGGCCCTGACCATGCACCTCGGCCTGTTGACGTCCAAGCTGCCGCAAGAGCCAGCTCTGCTCGACCGCGCTGCCCAGATGAAGAACCTGCTGCACAACATCATCGAAGCCAACCGCGGCATGCAGCACAAGTTGTGGAACGACAAGCTGGAATTTCTCGGCTTGCGGGTGGCGCTGGGCGAGCTGGTCGCCCAGTTCGGCGCCGAACACCTGGTGAAGGCCCACTGCAGCCTGCCGGACGACGAACCGGCCTGTCCACGCGCTCACCGCGTGGTGCTGCTGCGCGCTGCGGAAGAAGGCTTGCGCAACGTGGCCACCCACGCACGCGCCAGCAAGGTCGACGTGATTGTCGACGATATGGAGGACAGCATTGCCCTGGTGGTGAAGGACGACGGCATCGGCCTGCGGCCGCCCACGGTCGCGGACGGCGACTGGCAGGAACACCACGGCTTGCGCATGATACGCGAGCGCGCCATCTTCCTGGGCGGCTCGCTGTTGCTGGCCGCCAACGGCAACCAGGGCGCCATGCTGACCGTCACCCTGCCCAAGCCGCCCTCCAGCTGAGCATCAGCGCTTGCTGCCGCGCTTGAGCGCCATCCAGGCCGAGAGCGGCAGCGCCAGGGCGCCGATTCCAAACCAGAGCCAGACCGGCACATGGAAGCCGTGTTCCTGCCGATACGCCGTCGCAGGTGCGACGGCGCGGTGCACGTCCGGCGCCGCAGGGTTGTAGTACACGGTGATGGTGTCGCCCAGCTTGCGCTGGCTGCAGCCGCCCGGCTCGTGCACCGCGCCACGGCGGCGCTTGCCTTCCAGCGCGAAGTCATACCACCACCGGCCATCGTTATGGCATTCAAGGACAGCCACGCGGCCCGCCACCGTCGCATGGTGGCGCGTCAGTTCGGCAAGTTCGCTAGCGCGGTTGTAGCATCCGCCCAGCAACGCCGCTGCGGCAGCGCCAGCGAGCAGCGCCCTCAATGCAGCTTGACCAGCGGCGTGGCCCGTTTGACAAGGAAACGCGCCACGGCCAGCACGCCGGTACGGATGGTCCCGAGCACGGCCTGGTGATGCAAGAGGTGCAGGCTGACGTACATCATGCGCGCGAAGAAGCCCTCGACGAACCAGCTGAAGCCGCGCAGCGATCCCATCAGGCTGCCGACCGAGGTCGACTGGCCGAACGACACCAGCGAACCATAGTCACGGTAGGCGTAAGGCTTGCCTTGCGGCGCCTTGCCTTTTGCCTGGCGCAGGAAGGTCTGCAGCAGGTAGTCCGCCTGCTGGTGCGCAGCCTGGGCCCGCGGCGGCACGGGCTTGCCATCGGCGCCGATGCACTGCGCGCAATCGCCCAATGCATACACGCCGGGCACGCCCTTGACCTGCAGCTCGCCGGTCACTTCGATCTGGCCGCCCTTGGCAGTCGGCAAGCCAAGCGAGGCCAGGAAGGCCGGCGCCTTGATGCCGGCCGCCCACACCACGATATCCGATGGATAGCTCTGCTCGCCGACCGACACATGGTCTTCGGCAATCGCGGTCACGCGGCAATCGGTGACGACCTTGATGCCGCGTTCGTTGAGCAGCTTCAGCGCAGCGTTCGACACGCGTTCAGGCAGGGGCGCCAGGATGCGCGGCGCGCCTTCCAGCAAGGTGATGCGCACGTCGCGAACCGGGTCGAGGTGGCCAAAGCCATACGAGGTGTAGACGCCGCTGGCTTCGCGCAATTCGGCCGCCAGCTCGACGCCGGTCGCACCACCGCCGATGATCACGACGTCGACGCCGGAAGCGCCCTGCTGCGCACCTTTCTGCAGCGCGGCGCGCGTCAGCAGCTTGAGCAGGGTCAGGCGGAAGCGTTCCGCATCTTCGGTCGCGTTAAGGGAAATGGTGTTTTCGGCCGCGCCAGGCACGCCGAAATAGTTGGAGGTACTGCCGACGGCTATCGTCAGCGACTCGTAGCCGATGCTGCGCTCCGGCAGGACAGACTCGCCGCCCTCGCTGGTAATGGCCGCCACGGTGATGTGCCTGCTCTTGCTGTCCAGCGCCGTCATGGCGCCATAGACATAGGTGAAGCCGTTGTCGTGCGCCAGCATCTGGTAGGACAGGCCTTCCTGGTGGATATCCAGGGTACCGGCCGCCACCTCGTGCAGCGAAGGCTTCCAGATGTGGTAAAGCCGGCTATCGACCAGCATCACCTGTTGCGGGCCCAGCTTGCGGCCCAGTTTGCAGGCCAGCTCCAGGCCGCCCGCCCCTCCACCTACGATCACATATTTGCTCTGCAAACAGTTCTCCCAAATGTCGGTAGCGAGCGGGCCAGGCCCGGTTACGCTACCGGATTAATGCTTGCCGTGGCCTTTGCCATGGCCATGGCCATTGCCGTGACCGTGCCCATGGCCGCGATCGTCGTCGCGATCGCCGCGATCATCGCGGTCATAGTCGCGGCCGCCGCCACGGTGGTCATCGCGATAGCGCGGTGCATATTCGTTGGTGTACCACTCGTCGCGTACGAAGTAGACATTGCGGCCGCAAGCATTGTATTTGCCGCAATGTTTTGCCCAATCTTTCGCATGGCCTGGCGGGACGCGCAGGTAGAGCGGCTCGGCGATGACGCGTGCCGGGCGCTGGATGATCACTGGCTGCGGGTACAGCACCGGTGGCGGCGCCATATTGCCAAGGTCGATGCGGCCGTAGAAGCCTGGCTGGCCGACGGTGACAGAAACGCCAACATCGGTGGCGAAAGCAGAAGTGCTGAGCGCCAGCATGGCGGCGGCTAAGAGCTGGGTCTTCATGGTCGTGATTATATAAGTAGTTGAAAAAGTGCGTTGTCCGCAGGTTATTGTACCAAAGCAAGACAGTGACTTTCGTACGGTAACGCACATACATTGCCTTCGCGCAACACTTCAGGCGTGGGCCGCCATGGCGGAGCGCAAGCGCGAGATTGCGCCCTGGGCCTGTGAAATGACCTTATCGGCAATACGTTTGCGGACTGCCTGCACGCGGCCGGCAGCTTCGGCCTCGAGCATCAGCGGCGTCAGCAGCTGGGTGGCCGATTCGTGGAAGCTGGAAGCGATCCGGTCCAGCTGGCGGCCGAAAGCGGCCTGTACTTCCTGCAAGCGCTTGCGCAGCTCTTCCTCGAAGGCGCGGCGGCGATCCTGGATTTCGGAGCGCTTGCGGCGGCCGGCATCGGCGAACCACTTGAAGGCGCCGGCCAGCAGCACGGCGCCGCCAACGAAAGGCGCTGCCGGCGCCACTACCGGCAGCACCACGGCCACGCCGAACAGGTAAGCCGCGGTACCGGTACCGGCGGCCGCCACGGCGCTGCCCATCAGGGTGAAATTGGCTGCCGTGTCGACCGACTGCGCCAGGCGGGTGCCGACGCGCATGCGCGGCATCAGCCGCGCCAGGGTGGCGTGGTGCTGGCGCTCAAAGACGGTGCTCTGGGTCAGGCGGATGTCGGACTGGAACAGCGACAGGTCGTGCTGCAGCAAGTCCAGCACTTCTTCCTTGCGCCGCACCACGCGGTCGAGGCGCGATTCCATTTCCTTGCCGAATTGCTCGCCGCTGGCGCGTTCATTGGCTTCCGGATGGCAGGCCAGCGCCAGTTCGATCGCGTTGCCGGCGTCATGCACGACGTCGTCGATATCCTGGTTCAGCATGCGGCGCTCGTAGGCGATGCGCGCATCGACCAGGGCCAGCCGCTGCTGCACCTGCTGGCGCAATTGCTGTGCGGTGGCCAGCAAGCCGGCCGCACTGGCCTCGCAGGCCAGCGGGGAACTCTCGTGCTCACGGTAACTCTCGATCCCCTGGCAGATGGTGGTCACCGCACGCTCGACGGCGGTATGCAGCTCTTCCTGGCTCATCAAGCCCCCGTTGTAGCCGCGGGCATGGTTCAGCAATTCGGCGTGCCCCATCGCACGGCCGAAGTCGGCCACGGCATCGGCCAGGCCGCGGCCCTTGACGAGCTTGCGCGCCTGGTTGCCCAGGTTGCTGAGCAAGCGGCGCTCTTCTTCCGGCGGCAGGCCAAACAACTGTTCCGGCGCCAGCTTGATGTGCAGGGCCTTGGCGACCTTTTGCGCCAGCGGCCGGGCGGCGGTGCCTTGCAGCGCCAACAACGGCTTCATCAGGTTAAAGGCCTTGTGGCGCGCCTGTTCCGCGACGGTCGGGCTGGAACGGGCCAGGGCCTGCAAAGCCCAGTCCACGCCAATGCCGCATTCGATCGCGTTCAGCATGATGGCGGTGAAGACGGCGGAAGCGCGGCCATCGCCGGCCAGGTCGGTCACGGCGGCAAATTGAGCCAGGGTCAGCGCGCCTTCGGTGCCGGCGATGGCGCCGACGGTGCGGGCCAGGTTGGAAGTGAAGCTCTGGTCGGAAGAAAGATGTTCGTCGAGGCCACGCAACAGCACAGCGTGCTCGGGTGCAGCCGGCGCGGGGGCGGCTGGTGTGGTGACGCTCGCGGCTCCATAAGTGCTTTGCACAAATACTCCGTTCGCTCAGTCCAGGCTAATGGCATTCTAGACCAAGTGAGCTCATCACCCAAACAGTTTCACGATTGCAGCAGTCAGCGCCGCATTAGCTGCAGTCTGTATCACCATCCAATGCAGGATTTCGGACTTCTGCCGCTCCATCGCCAGCAGCAGTTCCTGCTTCAGTTCCACCAGATCGGACATATGCGCCACCGGATCGGGTTTGTTTGAGGACATGTTACGCTCCTTGGTCAGAAAGCGTCATTGTCCCGCGGCTATGGAGCGGGCTCCGTGGGCAAAATCAAGGTTTCCTTGATTTCTTCCATGACGACATAGGACTTCGATTGCGCCGCGCCCGGAAGGTTCAACAGCATGTCGCCGAGCAGCTTGCGGTACTCTGCCATCTCATGGATGCGCGCCTTGATCAGGTAATCGAAATCGCCCGACACCAGGTGGCACTCCTGCACTTCCGGAATCCGCAGCACCTCGCGGCGGAACTGCTCGAAATGGCTGGCCGATTTCTGGTTCAGCGTGATCTCCACAAACACCAGCAAGCTGGCGCCCAGCGCACGCGGATTGAGCCGCGCGTGATAGCCGGCAATCACCCCGTCGCGCTCCATGCGCTTAACCCGCTCGATGGTCGGCGTGATCGACAGCCCGACCTGCTCGCTCAAGTCCTTCATGGCAATACGCGCATCCTCCTGCAGGATGCGCAGTATTTTGCGGTCAATCTTGTCCAGCCCCCGGGCCGATTCTTTCTGAATTCGCATGATTTTTTACTGTTTTAGCCTCTTCATATAGTAACAAATACTAGGAAAACTTAGTTATCCTAGCAAAATAATCCGCAACAAATATTCCGGAGGCAATTCATGCGCGTAGTTATCCTTGGCAGCGGCGTTATCGGCGTCACCAGTGCCTATTACCTGGCCCAGGCCGGCCACGATGTCACCGTACTGGATCGCCAGCCGGGCCCTGCCCTGGAAACCAGCTTCGCCAATGCCGGCCAGATTTCGCCGGGCTACGCCTCGCCATGGGCGGCCCCGGGCATTCCGCTGAAAGCCATGAAATGGATGCTGCAGCGCCATGCGCCGCTGTCCATCACGCCCGACGGCACCACCTTCCAGCTGAAGTGGATGTGGCAGATGCTGCGCAACTGCAATGCCGAATCCTACGCCATCAACAAGGAACGCATGGTGCGCCTGGCAGAGTACAGCCGCGACTGCTTCAAAGTGCTGCGCGCCGCCACCGGCATCGCATACGAAGGCCGCCAGCAAGGCACCACCCAGCTGTTCCGCACCCAGGCCCAGCTGGACGGCGCCGCCAAGGACATCGAAGTCCTGAAGGAAACCGGCGTGCCCTACGAACTGCTGACCGGCGCCGACCTGATGAAAGCCGAGCCAGGCCTGGCCGCATCGCAGCACAAGCTGGTCGGCGGCCTGCGCCTGCCGAACGATGAAACCGGCGACTGCCAGATGTTCACCACCCGCCTGGAAGCGATGGCGAAGGAACTGGGCGTCAAGTTCCGCTACGGCGTATCGATCGACAAGCTGGTGACCGACGGCGACAAGGTCAAAGGCGTGCAGTGCGGCGCCGAGCTGGTGGAAGGCGACTCCTTCGTGGTGGCGCTGGGCGCCTACTCGACCCCGTTCCTGAAAGAGCTGTTCGAGATTCCGGTGTATCCGCTGAAAGGCTACTCGATCACCGTGCCGATCGTCGACGGCGACAAAGCCCCGACCTCGACCATCCTGGACGAAACGTACAAGATTGCCGTGACCCGCTTCGACGACCGCATCCGCGTTGGCGGCATGGCGGAAATCGCCGGCTACAACACCAGGCTCAACCCGCGTCGCCGCGAGACCCTGGAAATGGTGGTGAACGACCTGTTCCCGGGCGCCGGCAACACCGCCGAAGCCACCTTCTGGACCGGCCTGCGCCCGATGACCCCGGACGGCACGCCCGTGGTAGGCCGTACCGCCATCCGCAACCTGTTCACCAACACCGGCCACGGCACGCTGGGCTGGACCATGAGCTGCGGCTCGGCGCAACTGCTGGCCGACATCATGTCCGCCAAGCGCCCCGCCATCTTCGCCGACGACCTGTCGGTAGCACGTTACAGCCAGGAACGCCCAGCCCGCCAGCCGCAACTGGCCGGCGCCTAACAAATTAAAAGTCGGGGTCAGGTCTGGCAATCCGCCATCTTTTTCGCATGGCGAAAAAGATGGCGGATTGCCAGACCTGACCCCGACTTTCATTTGGCAGTATCGCAGCTGGGGCCGTATAATTTTCGGCATGAATAAACTGGAAGCCTTCGGACACGTCGCCGCGCTGGCGATCCGCGGAGACCTCGTGTTTCCTACCAGCGTTAATGCCGCCCTGCGAGTGCAGCTCGCCCTGGACGATCCGGACTGCCCGATGGAAGATGCCATCAAGCTGGTGCTGGCCGAGCCGCAACTGGCCGCGCGCACCGTCTCGCTGTCCAACTCCGCCATGTTCAACCGCACCGGCGGGCCGGATATCACCAACGTCCGCAATGCCATCATGCGCGTGGGTTACCACAACCTGTACGCGCTGGCTGCGGCCATGGTGGTGCGCGCCTTCGGCAGCAAGATCACCGATCCCGGACTGCGCGCCAAGGCCGAGCAGCTGTGGCAGCACACCATCCACGTCGCCTGCCTGGCGCGCATCATCGCGCGTGAAGTCACCGGCGTGAATCCGGACACCGCCCTGTTTGCGGCCATCGTGCATGAAGTGGGCAGCTTCTACCTGCTGTCGCGCGCCGACGAATTCCCCGGCCTGCTGGAGCCCGATCCGGAGAACTGGCAGACTGCGAGCGAAGAGATCATCACGCGTGAAGTGCTGAAGAAGCTGGGCATCCCGGCCGAGGTGGCGGAAGCCATTGAAAACCTGCGCAGCGGCATGCTGCAGATCCCGCCCGAGACCCTGCTCGACACCCTGCTGCTGGCCAACCACTTCGCGCCGGTTACCTCGCCGCTGGCCCCGGAGCAGCAACAGCCGCCGCATGAGGATTCCGTAATGGACCTGTTCATCGACGCCGAAAAGCGCGAGCAGATGCTGGAAGAAGCGGAAGCCGATGCTTCCGCCATGAACGCTGCGCTGCTGGTTTAATCAAGCGCTTTGGCCGGGCCGAAGAACTCATAGTAGGTCTGCGCTTCCGGCACGCCCAGTTCGCGCAGGCTGCGCTTTACCGCCTGCATGAACGGCACCGGGCCGAGGAAGTAGGCGTCGACGTCGCGCGATTGCGGCAGCCATTCACCCAGCTCCTTGTTGCCCAGCAGGCCGACGGCATCGGCTTGCGGTTGGCCGTCGCGGTCTTCCGCGTAGATATAGTGGCGCTTCAGCTGCGGGTGGCGTTCGGCCAGGCCGTCGACGTGGTCGCGGAAAGCGTGCACACCGCCGTGGCGGGCTGCATGAATGAAGCGGATTTCGCGGCCGGTTTCCAGCGCCTGGTCCAGCATGGCCAAAGTCGGGGTAATGCCGACGCCGCCGGAGATCAGCACGATCGGGCGGCTGCCTTCGGCCAGCGTGAAGGCGCCGGTCGGCGGGAACAGGTCCACGGTATCGCCTTCATTCAATTGCCCATGCAGGAAGCCCGAAACCTTGCCGGCTTCCTCGCGCTTGACGCTGATCTGGTAAGTCTGGCCGTTCGGCGCCGCCGACAGCGAATACTGGCGGCGCTGCTCTTCCCCATCCACCACCACGCGGATGCCGATGTACTGGCCCGGCGTGAAACCGAGCACCGGCTTGCCGTCGACAGGACGGAAGACAAAGCTGGTGATCTCGTCGCTCTCGACACGCTTGGCCGCCACCACGAACTGGCGCGCCCCCATCCATCCGCCCGGTGCTGCCGCCGCGGCCTCATAGTTCTTGCCTTCGGCGCCGATCAGGATTTCAGCCAGTTGGCCGTATGCCGCGCCCCAGGCCTCGAGTACCGCGTCGGTAGCGGTTTCGGCGCCGAGCACTTCGCGGATGGCTTTCAGCAGGCTGGCGCCCACCATCGGGTAGTGTTCCGGCTGGATCTGCAGCGCAACGTGCTTGGTGACGATGGTATTGACCAGCGGACCCAGTGCTTCCAGGCGCTCGATATGCCTGGCGTACATCAGGATGCCGTTGGCCAGGGCGCGCTGCTGGTCGCCGCTGTGCTGGTGGGCCTGGTTGAAGAACGGTTTCACCTGCGGGAAGTCGGTGAACAGGGTCTGGTAGAAGTGGCGGGTCAGGGCTTCGCCGCCTTGCTCCAGGATTGGGACGGTGGCGGTGACGATGGCACAGTGTTCTGCGGACAGCATGGGTATGGCTCCTTCTCGGATAAACATGCACCCATAATACATGTTTACCTTAAACTGCGTCAATAAAGATGCAGATCAAATGCGCATTTTATGAAGGATCACCGGCTGCGCACCGTCCTTGCCCTTCGGGCCCGGCAGGATGTCGGCCAGCGTCATGCCATCCAGTACGTGCAGGAAGGCTTCCGTCGCTTCGCCAAGCTTGCGCTTCAGGGCGCAATCGCGCAGGAAGGCGCAGTGCCCAGGCTCGGCTTCGAAGCATTCGGCGATGTAGAAATCCGATTCGCTGTCGCGCACCACTTCGCCGATATTGATGTCTTCCGGTTCGCGGTTCAAACGCAGGCCGCCGTGCCGGCCGCGCACGGTTTCCACCAGGCCGCTGGCGCCCAACTGGTGGATCACCTTGGTCAGATGGTTCTTCGAGATGTCATGCAGGTCCGCGATCTCCTGGATCGTGACCAGCTTGTCGCGGTTCATGCCGAGGTACATCAGCGAACGCAGGGTGTAGTCGGTAAAGGATGTCAGTCTCATGATCTACGTCATATAAAGATGCATTCGAAATATTGCTTTAGCCACAGGCCTAATGTAGCATTCATTATACATCTTAAGAACATGAGGCCAGCCATGCGCAGCATCCATATTCCCACCGAGCCAACGCCAGCCGGGCAACCGCATCCCTTGCTGCGCCTGGGCTTCCGCCCTTTCTACCTACTGGCTGCGGCGCTGGCGATGCTGTCGATACCAATGTGGCTGCTGGCCTACAAGGGCATGCTGTCCGCCCTGCCCGCCGCCAACATGCTGTGGCATATGCATGAAATGGTGTTCGGCTTCGGCGGCGCTGTGATCGTCGGCTTCCTGTTTACAGCGGGCCGCAACTGGACCAACCTGCAAACGCCGGCCGGCGGCCAGCTCGCAGGGCTGGCCGTGCTGTGGATCGCCGGCCGCTTGGCCATGCTGCTGGCGCCCGGCGTGCCGGCGCTGCTGGTCGACGGCCTGTTCCTGCCGCTGTGCGCCATCGCGTTCGGCCGCGTGCTTTACCAGGCGCAAAGCAAGCGCAATTACCCGATCTGCGGCATCCTGGCCTTGCTGTCGATCGCCAACCTGCTGTTCCATGCGGCGGCCAACGGCTGGATTCCGCTGTCGGCGCTGACTCCCGTGCATGGCGCGATCCTGATGATCACGGTGCTGGAAGCAGTGATCGGGGGCCGCGTGATCCCGATGTTCACCCGCAACGGCGCGCCGGGCAGCCAGCCAGTGACCGTGGCGTGGCGCGAAAAGGCCAGCATTGCCCTGTTGCTGGCGACGGCGCTGGCATGGGTGACGGGCTTGCCAGGCTTCGTGGTGGCGCCGGTGGCTTTTGCGGCGGCAGCCATCAATTCCATCCGCCTGCTCGGGTGGGCGCCCTTTGCGACCGTGCGCGTTCCCTTGCTGTGGATCCTGCACCTGGCCTATGCCTGGATCGTGGCCGGCCTTCTTTTGCTGGGCTTTGCGGCGCTGGGCATCAGCTCCGCCAGCAGCGCCTTCCACGCCTTGGCCGTGGGCGGCATGTCGGGCCTGATCCTCGGCATGATCACCCGTACCGCGTTGGGTCACACTGGCCGCATGCTGCGCGCCGGCCGTGCCGAAAGCGCAATGTATCTTTTACTGCAAGCTGGCGCCCTGGGCCGTTTGTGTGCCAATATTCTTCCTGCCGGAATGCGTGACTTCCTGTTACTGGGCTCGGCACTGGCCTGGTCGGTCGCCTTCCTGCTCTACCTGTTCGTATATGCGCCTTACTTAAGCCAGGCCCGCATTGACGGGCGGGAAGGTTAAATGTGGACACCGTGACCCTGCTCCTGTCTTCCTTCATACTTTCAGTCAGCGGCCTGCTGGTGTTCATCTGGTCGCTGCGGCACCGACTGTTCAACGCCACCGCGGCCGCGGCCAATGTGATCTTCTCGCCGGGCGAGATCGGCCACGGAGAGGAACCGGCGGCAAGTCCGCAGCAGCGCGCCGGGCTGGCGCTGCCGGTGGCCGGGCAGGACCGGCGCGCGCCCAGCGACGCCGAGCGGGCCGCCATGCAGCAGGAACTGGCGGAGCGCGTGGAGGCGGACCGCTCGAGCGCCTTTGTCACTTTTGTTTTCCTGTCCTGCTCCGTGGCGTGGCTGCTGGTGGCCACGGCGGCAGGCCTGACCAGCTCCATCAAGCTCCATGAGCCGGACTGGCTGCTGCAGTAGCCGGAAGTCCTGGACCTGGTGGCGTACCTGCAGTCGCTTGACCATACCTATCCCGTGTTGCCGGCGCCGCAGGCCAGGAAGGAAGGAGCGCCCAATGCCGCAAAAAGACTTTGGCGCGCAGCAGCGCGAGCATCCCGACCCGACGGAGAAGGACCGGCCGATTCCAAGGTATGTCTTGCTTGGCGTCGGGGTAGCGCTGGCGTGGGCGGTCAGCTACATCCTCACGGTGCGCGACGACGACCCGGCCCTGGGCGACCGGCGCACCATGTCGACGCTGCAGGCCAAGGCCGGCACCGCGGCCGGCGCCGGCGGCGCAGTCGATGGTGCCCAGGTGTATGCGGCTCAGTGCGTGGCCTGCCACCAGGCCACGGGCGCCGGCTTGACGGGCGTGTTTCCACCGCTGGCCGGTTCGGAATGGGTGACCGGTGCGGAGAACGTTGCCGCCGCGATCCTGCTGCACGGGGTGACGGGCAAGCTGAGCGTGAAAGGTTCGGCATATAACGGACAGATGCCATCGTTCAAGGACAAATTGAGCGACGCGGAAATCGCTGCAGTGTTGAGCCATATCCGCAGCAATTTCGGCAATAGCGCAGCCAGGGTGGCGCCGGAGGCAGTCAAGGCGGCGCGTGACGCGACGGCTGCGCGCAAGGACCCGTTCAATGGAGACGACGATCTCGCCAAACTCGCCAGGCCAGCCAATTAAAGGGGATTTGCCGCGCACCCTGGCGCTGCTTGCCGGGATGGTTGCTGTCGCGGGAGCGGCGCTGTGGCAGGCCACCATGGGATTTCGCGTCGTTTCCACCGAAGCAGGACGGCGGCTTGCCATCGCCGAGGCCCCGCTGGCACTGCCCCGTGTCGACCTTGCGCTGCCGGGCGCCATGGCTTCGACACGGCGCATCGACTTGCCGGCACTGCTGGCGGCCGACAAGCGGCCGGCCATCGTCACCTTCTTTTATGCGCGCTGCAATGCGGTTTGCTCCGTCCAGGGCACCGAACTGCAGCAGATGCAGCGTGAAATCCTTGCCCGGGGCTGGCAGGACAAGCTGCTCCTGTTGACGATTTCCTTCGATCCACGCGATTCGCTGGACGACCTGGCCCACTATGCATCGCGCATGCGGGCCGATGCGCAAGCCTGGCAATTCGCGGCCGTGCCCGATGCGGCGCAGCGCCAGGCCTTGCTGGAGCAGGTCGGGATTATCGTGCTGCCGGCCGAGATGGGAGAATTCCAGCACAACGCCGCCTTCCATATCGTGACGCCGGATGGCCGGCTGGCGCAGGTGGTCGACTACGAGCAGCCGGAAGCGGCATTGGCGGCGGCGCTGGAGCTTGCCCGATGAACGCGGCGACGCGCGGCGCGGGCCGCCTGGCCTTGGCGTCCGCCGCGTTGCTGGCGGCGGCCTTGCTGCTGCGCGCACCGCTGGAGTCGTCAATGGCCCTGCATATGGTGCTCCAGCTGCCAATGATCGCGGTGGGCGGCGCCCTGGCCGGCCTCGCCGCCGAGCGCCATGCGGCACGCCTGGCGGGCGCGCTGGCGCGTTGGGACGCGCACGGGCTGGCAGGCCTGGCCTGGCTGCTGCCGGCCAGCGCCTACTGGATGGTGCCACGGGCGCTCGAGCAGTCGCTGACGATGCCGCTGTCTGAAGCGGGCAAATTCGCCAGCCTGTTCCTGCTCGGCTTCCTGCTGCCGGGTGCACTTGCGCGCGCGGCGGTGGTCATCCAGCTCTTCTTCCTTGGCAATTTCTGCGCCATGATGGCCATCGCCGGCATGCTGTACCAGGATATGGCGCAACGCCTGTGCAATGCCTACAGCCTGGACGACCAGGTGGTTACCGGCGTCGGACTGGTCGTGGCGTCGATCGGCATCGCTGCTGCCTGGTGCGTGTGGCAACTGCCGGCCATTGCAAACCAGGCAAGGGAACGGGCCTAGTTACTTGCGTGCCAGCGGATTCGGGGTTGGCTCGGCCACCTTGTGCAGCACATTGCGGTCAACGTGGTGGAACGGCTCCGACTCCTTGCCGCGCAAGAGCATGACGGTATCTTCCTCGTAACCCCAGGTGCCGTCGTCGTTGATGGTGACCTTGATGCGGTACTCGGTGGTCTTGAAGCCGAACTCCAGGAAGGGATTGGAGCAGATTCCATAAGTATCCTGCTCGCGCTGCGCCACCAGTTCGAAGGTCTTCGCATCCGGCGCCGCAATGCCCGATGCCATGGCGATCTGGCCGCGCGGAATGGCCAGGGTCTGGATCACGGTATTGGTGGCCGGTTCCCACAGCCAGTAGCCGACCTGCTCGTGGTACGTCTTGACGTTGTCAGGCTTGTTGACGATCAGGACGTAGCGCAAGCCGTAGAACAATTGCGGCCCGTTGGTGACCGGATCGATCGGCTGCAGTTCAATGCGCTCGACATAGGCCTGTTTGCGCGGGCCGTCCGCCTTGGGCTTGATGTCGAGGCCGCGCTGCCCTTCCCAGATGCCGGCCATGGCGGCCAGCGGGCCAAGGTTGGCCAGCGTGTCCATGTCGATATTGGAAGGTTCGGTGTAAATGTCGTTGCTGTATTCGCTCATTGCATGCTTGCTCATTAATCAGGGAGCAAGCATTGTAACCTCGGCACCCGAATCTTCGCCGAGCAGCATGGCGGTGATCTCCTGCGGCGGCACCGGACGGCTGAACAGATAGCCCTGCACTTCGTCGCAGCCATGCTGCTGCAGGAAGCTGCGCTGCTGCTCGGTCTCCACCCCTTCCGCAATCACACGCATGTCGAGCTGGTGCGACAGGGAAATGATGGCGCAGGTAATGGCCTGGTCATCCGGGTTGGCCACCAGGTCGCGCACGAAGCTCTGGTCGATCTTCAGGCGGCTGATCGGAAAGGACTTGAGCGCCGCCAGGCTGGAATAGCCGGTGCCGAAATCATCGATCGCCAGCGCGATGCCCATCGCTTCCAGCTGGCGCATCTTGGCCACCGACTGCGCGGTGTCGCGCATGATCATGCTTTCCGTGACTTCCAGCTCCAGCCATTGCGGATCGAGGCCGCTCCACGCCAGGGCCGCCGCCACGCGTTCGACCAGGCGCGGATCGTCGAACTGGCGCGCCGATACGTTGACCGATACCACCAGCGGCGGCAGTCCCGCGTCCTGCCAGGCACAGGCCTGGCGGCAGGCTTCGCGCAAGGCCCATTCGCCGATCGCGATGATCAGGCCATGCTCTTCCGCCAAGGGGATGAACTGGGCCGGCGACACTGCACCGCGCTGCGGATGCTGCCAGCGCAGCAAGGCTTCAACGCCGAACATGCGCCCCGATTCCAGGTTCACCTTTGGCTGGTATGCCAGCGACAGCTGCTGCTCTTCCAGCGCCTTGCGCAAGCCTTCCGTCAATGCCAGCTTTTCCTCCAGGCCGGCGTTCATCTCGCGGGTGTAGAACTGGCAGTTGTTCTTGCCGCTGTCCTTGGCGCGGTACATGGCCGCGTCGGCATGCATCATCAGCGTGTCGGCATCGCGTCCGTCGCGCGGGTAGACGGCGACGCCGATCGAGCAGCTCACCTGCATCTTCTGCCCTTCCAGCATGATCGGCTGCACCACCGATTCCAGAATCTTGTTCAGCAGCGGTACCAGCACCTGCGGGTTGTCGTTCACGTGCGGCAGCACCAGCACGAATTCATCGCCGCCGAAACGGCCCACGGTATCCTCGCGCCGCACGCAGCCCACCATGCGGCCGGCCACTTCCTTCAACAGTTCGTCGCCGGCGTTGTGGCCCAGCGAGTCGTTGACCAGCTTGAAGCTGTCGAGGTCGATGAAGGCCACCAGGACCGATTCGTTGTTGCGCTCAGCGTGCGCGATCGATTGCCCGAGGCGGTCGCAAATCAGGCTGCGGTTGGGCAGGCCGGTCAGGGCATCATGGTGGGCCATGTGGTAGATGCGCTCCTCGGCGCGCTTGCGCTCCGTGATATCGCGCACGATCGCGACCACGCCGCCTTCCACGCCCACCACCTGCCAGTGCAGCCATTCGGCCTGCAGTTGCGGCACCATGTTGGGGCCTTCCTCCTGGTGCACGCCGCCATTCCGGGTCACCTGCGCCAGCCGCTCGAACATGCCGTTGTGGCGTGCCGCCGGCATCCACCCGCACAGCGTTTGCGCGCGCAGCTCGTTGCGGCTGCGGCCAGTCAGTTGTTCGGCGCGCGAATTGACCGCCGCGAACTTGAAGTCGACCACCAGCCCATCCTTGTCCCGGATGGCGCGCAGCACGAAAAAGGCATCCATGTTCGATTCAGACGCGGCCGCATAGGTTTCCTGCGCGCGGCGGATGCGGCGGCGCGCCTTGGCGCCCTGCCAGACGCAGGCCCAGACCAGGGCAGCGAGCAGGATCAGTACCGCGCTGGCGACGCCTGCCTCCCACAGCAGCTGGCGGCGCTGGGCCGCGAAGCCGGCCATCTGTTCCTGCTCCGACAGGCCGACCATGGCGCTCAGGCGCAGGCCGGCCAGCTGGCGCACCGCCGTATAGCGCTTGACGCCGTCGATCCTGCTGGCGACCGCTACGCCACGGCGCCCCTGCAGCGCCGCCAGGTCCAGCTTTTGGCCGAACGATTGCTTGTCGCCGACGCGCCGCGCACGCACCACGCCGTCGTCGCCGACCAGGCCGAGCATGCCTTGCTCGCCCAGGCGGCTGCGTTCATAGCCGCTGGTGAAATAGGCCGGATCGACTTCCACGATGACCACGCCGGCAAATTCGCCGTGCTTGTCGTCCAGCCGGCGCGTGAAATGCAGGTGCCAGTCCGGGTTTGCCTCGTCGCGCATCGCATGCGAGATGAAGGTGTAATTGCTGCGGTGCTGCCGATGGAAGCTGAAATACTCCTGCTGCGCGACGTTGATCGAGCGGGCAGCGGGGTTGCTGGCGACCGTATTGCCCTGGGCGTCGACAATGCTGACCACGAAGACCAGGCCGGACGGCAGCAGGCCATGCTCCTGCAGTTCGGGCAAGGCGCCGCGTGCGCCCTGGCTCTCGGCGCTGTACTTCAATACCTGCAAGGTTTGCTCGATGCCGTTGATGCTGCGCGCCACCTGAGCTTCATAAGTCGCGATCAATTCGCTGGCCGATTCGGCAGCCAGTTCCCGCGAGGCGGCGGCTTCGCTGTCGATGAAATGCAGCGTGGTGCCCCACACCACGGCCAAAAGGACGAGCGTGAACAGGGGCAGCGAGACATGCGTCTCAAGGCACATGCGCAACCAGCGTTTCATGTTCAATGCACCACCAGGACCGGACGCACGCTGGCATCGAGCGCGCTGCGATCGATATAGCCGATCAGGGTTGGATTATCCGCCACCAGCTTGCGCACTGCCTGGCTGTTGGGCAGTTCGCGCGGCGGCTGGCCGCGGCCGGTGAAAATCTTCTTGGTCCAGTAGGCCTTCATCAGCGCCGGGCTGCGGTTGGCCACCTTCAGGTAAAAGTCGTCGCGCAGCGGGGAGCCGATCGGCAAGTCGAGCGCTACCACTTCGCCGCCATCGGGGAAGCGCGTCGCTTCGGAAAGGAAGATATCGGCCACCTGCTCGGCGCGCAGCGTCGTGATGGGGCTGCGCGCCGACACCACCACGACCAGTTCGGCGGCGGCAGTGGCGCCGGCAAGCGTCACCAGCAGCAGGCAGCAAAGGAATTTCCTGATCATGGCCTGCCCTTCAGAACACGAAGTCCACCGACGCGCTGAACACGCGGAAGCTGCGGCCATAACGATAGCCGGGCTGGATGTTCGACAGCGTGCCGCTGGTACCGTTGCGCGGCCGCACATGGTCGAATTGCAGCTTGACGGCGGCATTGCCGCTGGCATCCCAGCGCAGGCCAAGGCTGTTGCTGTCCTGTTCCGCGATCATGCTGAGCAAGCCGTTCAGCTCCGTGTTCAGGCGCCGGGCAGCCGGCAGGTACGGCGGCGGCAACGTCGACAGGTCCAGGCCTGCGACCCGGTTCGGCGTGTTCGCCACCACCTTGCTGAAGGTGCCATACGGCGTGAAGCTGCCCAGGCGATAACCGCCGCTGACATAGCCCGCGGTCTTGTCGCCCAGCATGGAACGGGCGTTGACGCGCCCTATCTCGCCCATCACGAACCAGTTGCCGGGGTCGTAGGAAGCGCCGATGCTAAGCACCGTGGCACGCTTGCGGTCAGGCTCGTAGCGGCGCGCCAGCACTTCGCCCTGCGGGCCAAACTGGCGAATGGCGGAAAACAGGTCTTGCAGCAGCGGGGTTTCCAGCTCGCCCTGGATGGCGGTAGCGCGCACCGTCAGCGCGCCGGCGGTGCTGGTGCTGGAAATGCCCGCCAGCTTGTGCGCCCTGACGCGGGTGGTGTCGGACAAGGGCACGCTGGTGCCGCCGTACAGCACCTGCGTGGTGTTCTTCACATCGCCGAAGGTCCAGCGGTAGCTGGCGTCGATGCCGTCGCTGTTGCTGATCGGGAGCGCGGCATACAGTTCGACCGGCGTGCGCACCGACGTCAGCGCATAGCTGGCCTTGCGGTAGTCGCCGGACAGGAACAGCGGCAATGCAATCCTGCCAACGCGCAGGCTCAATTCCGGCGATACCTGGTATTGCACATTGGCCCATTCGACTTTTGGCGTCCACGAATGGGTCAGATGACGTTCCGCCACGACCTGCAGCACGGCCGACCAGTGGCCGCCGGAGTTGTAGGCAAGCTGGGCGCCGAGGCGGCTGTCCACCGCGTAGCTCCAGTCGCGCGTGGCGCCGGCCTCGCCCGGATTCAGGGGATTGGCCGCATAATCTGCCTGCTTCTCGCTTGAATGGACGGCGCTCAGGGTGCCGAAACCGCCAAAAGTCCAGCTGCCGTCTTGCGCCGCCGTGTGCCCGGCGTGCGCAGCCGGCTGCAGGAGCAGCGTTCCGGCAATGGCGAACAGGACAGGCGTCTGGTGCAGCTTTGGCATAATGGCACTCTTGGCAAGAAACGTCGGCAATAAAACAGCGCCGCTTGCCGTACCGGCATGCGTTCGCGTCAGGTGTGGGATTGGACTGGTAAGACTCAGCGCGGGAAAGGCGCTTTTTGAATTCTCACACTTTATAACAGCGACCTGTAACTGTCGAGAAATTTCCCTAGAGTACCTTTACTATCTCTTGGGAAATATTTAACTGTGAATAAAAGCAAAGGAACGAAGCAATGCAGCAGGTTTCATGCGGCACCCTGGTGGTGAATAGCGCTCGCCAGGTGCTGCTATGCCATGTCACGGGTACGGCAAGCTGGGACATTCCCAAGGGCTTGCAGGATGCGGGCGAAACGCCCCTGCAATCGGCACGGCGCGAGCTGTTTGAAGAAGCCGGCCTGGATTTCGAGGCCGGCCTGTTCGAAGACCTCGGGGAATTCAGCTATCGCCCGGACAAGCGCCTGCACCTGTTCAAGGTGGAAGTCGGCGACCAGTTGTGCAACCTCGACCACCTGCGCTGCACCAGCTTTTTCCCGCACCAGCGCACCGGCGAACCGACGCCCGAAGCAGACGGCTTCCGCTGGGCTGCGCGCGATGAACTGAGTTCCCTGTGCTGGCCGCGCATGGCGTCGCGGCTGCTTTCAATAGCGTGGTGATCACGCGCCGCCGGAAACGCGGATCGTCGTGCCGGTAAGGTAGCGCGCCGCGGGCGACAGCAGCCACACCGCCGCTTCCGCGATTTCATCCGGCTCGCCCACCCGTCCCATGGGGATGCGGGCCGCCACGCGCGCCGGCCTTCCCGCATCGCCGGACGTGGCATGGATATCGGTCTGGGTGGTGCCAGGCGCCACGCCGCACACGCGGATGCCCTCCGGCGCCACTTCCTTGCCGAGGCCCATGGTAAAGGTGTCGACGGCCGCCTTGCTGGCCGCGTAAGCCACGTATTCGTTCGGGCTGCCCGCCGTCGCCGCGGTGGAGCTGATATTGACGATCACCCCGCCCTTGCCGTGTGAGCGGAAGGCCGCCAGCGCAAGGCGGCTGGCCTGCATCAGGCCCAGCACATTGGTGCGGAACACCTGCTCCACGGTCGCCGGCGCGGTATCCCCAAAGGCCCCCAGCCCGCCGGTAATGCCGGCATTGTTCACCAGCCCCGACACCGGCCCCAGCTCTCGTTCGACGGTGGCGAACATGCGTTCGATATCTTCATCGCGCGCCACATCCGCCTGCACCGCCAGCGCCCGGCCGCCGGCCGCTTCGATGTCCGCCACTACGCGCGCCGCCGCTTCGGCATCGCGCTGGTAATTCACGGCCACCACCCAGCCATCCTGCGCCGCCCGGCGCGCAATGGCAGCGCCAATGCCGCGGCTGGCGCCCGTTACGATCACTATTTTTTTCATAGCCATATTCTATTTGATTTGGGTCATGGATTCTGAACGGCTGTCCGGCCAGACTTGAGGGATAGACAAGGAGACCGCAATGCAACGCCTCGAATGGAGTCCGCTGCTGGAAACCGGCGTGGCCGAGATGGATGCCTCCCACCGCGCCTTATTGCAAGCCATTCACGCAACCATCGACGCCGACGATGGTTCCCTGCCCAGCCGTATCGCCGGACTGCTCAGCGCCCTGGCCCTCGATTTCGCCGAGGAAGAGGCGCTGATGGACCAGCTCTACTATCCCACCGAGCACGAACACCGGGCCGCCCACCGGCGGGCCTTGGCCGCACTGCAGCACGCCCTGCCCGTTGCGCAGGCCGATCCGGCCGGAGCGCGCACCCTGCTGGAGCGCCTGCCGCGCTGGTTCCTTAGCCACCTGAGCGCGATGGACTTGCCGCTGGCGGTCGCCGTGGAGAACGCAGGGCACCCGCATACCCAGCCCCCCAGCGCCAAGCTGCGGCAGCAGCTGGCGCTCTTGCTGCAAGAGCAATCCATCTGATTTAACGATACATTGCATCCAAATATATTGGCTTCCGGAATATGTCTCTGCGGCATAAGATGACTTCGTCAACAACACATTCCTTGAAGGAGTCATCGCATGAACACACAGACCAACAACGCTTTCCTGCCACTTGCCGGCCGCATCCTGATGGCCGCCATCTTCGTCATGAGCGGGATCGGCAAGATCGCCAATCCGGCCGGCACCCTCGGCTACATCAACGCCATGGGCCTGCCATTCCCTGAACTGGCGCTGGCGGGCGCCATCGGCATCGAAGTGCTCGGCGGCCTGCTGCTGGTGGCCGGCCTGTACACCCGCCCTGTGGCATTGGCGCTGGCCGCGTTCTCGGTCGTGACCGGCCTGGTCTTCCACAGCGCGATCGCGGACCAGAACCAGATGATCCACCTGATGAAGAACCTGGCGATGGCCGGCGGCCTGCTGCAGATTGCTGCGTTCGGCGCCGGCAGCCTGAGCCTCGATGCCCGCCGCACCACGAATGCGCTGCGCACCGCCTGACTGCTTGCAGGACTGTGGCGGGACGCTTTAGACTGCGGCACCTGAAGGAGACTTGAAAAGATGTTTCGCCACATTCTGATTCCAAGCGACGGCTCCGCCGCATCGCAACTGGCAGTGAACGCCGCCCTGCGCATGGCCCGCGAAAGCGGCGCCCGCGTCACGGCGGTTCACGTGCTTCCGGAAGAACCGGCGCTGGCCAGCGTGGCCGCCGCGCCAGCCGAGAACTCGATCCTGGCCGATATCGCGCGCCAGGCCAGCACCTTGAACGTGGACTGCACCACGCTGGAAGTGCACGCCGACCAGCCGCATTCGGCCATCGTTTCCACCGCCTTGCAGCGCAACTGCGACCTGATTGCGATGGCCTCGCGCGGGCGCAGCGGGCTGGCCAGCCTGATGCTGGGCAGCCAGACGCAGAAAGTGCTCACGCACAGCAAGATTCCGGTGCTGGTGTTCCGCGAGGGCTAACGGCGCACGGCAACCAGGTCGTCGTAGATCGGCACCGCCGCCATGGCCAGCAGCACGCACGCCAGCGGCAGCACGGCACCAAAGCCAACGGCCTTGAAGCCGAAGGCCCCGGCCACGGCGCCGACAAAGAACGACGACACCAGCGCAGCGAGGATACGCACGCGCTTCCAGTCCGCGGCCACGCGCGGCACCGCCTGGTCGTCGCGGTTCCAGTAAAGCGCCTTGCCGGCCTCGATGCCAAGGTCGGTCACGATGCCGGTCATATGGGTGGTGCGGATTTCGGCGTTCGAGAGCTTGGTAATGACGGCATTCTGCAGCCCCATCATGAAGCACAGGAGCATCACCGTTGCCGGCAGCACGATCACGTCGATCGCCTGCAGGCGCGTTCCCATGACGCCAAATGCCAGCAGGAGGATTGCCTCCACCAGCAGCGGCAAGGCAAACTCGCTGTGAAGATGCCGGCGGCGTGCAAAATTGACCATGACGGCGCAACAGGCCGCGCCGGCCAGGAAAGCCAGCAAGGCGCCGGCGCAGTCGAGAGCCGCGTCGATGGCGCCCAGCGCCAGGTCGTCGGCGGCGGACGACAGGATGCCGGTCATGTGGGAGGTGTACTGCTTGACGGCCAGGAAGCCGCCCGCGTTGGCCGCCCCGGCCACGAAGGCCAGGGCGATGCCGAGGTGGCGATTAGCAGCGGCGGCGCGCTGCCGTCCGGTCAGGCTTCTTACATAATTGATCGGCATTCGTCCTCGGCATAAGATCGAACCTCTTACAGGTAAGCGCTGACGTCGGGACGGGTTGCCAGTGCCTGCTGCACCACCTGCACCACGAACTCGCGGTCAGCGCCGCGCAGTGGCTGGCGTGGGCGGCGAACGTTTTCGTTGCCGACACCGACCAGTGCTTCCACCAGTTTCAGATTTTGCACCAGCTTGGTCGAAACGTCGAGGTGCAGCAGCGGCATGAACCACTGGTACAGCTTCAGGGCTTCGGCCAGGCGGCCGGCTTTGACCAGCTTGTACAGGGCCACGGTCTCTTTCGGGAAAGCCACCACCAGGCCGGCCAGCAAGCCGTCGGCGCCAACTGCCAGGCCTTCGAAGGACAGGTCGTCCACGCCCATGAAGATGGCGTAGCGGTCGCCGACGGCGTTGCGCAGGTCGGTCACGCGGCGGATATTGTCGGTCGATTCCTTGATCGCTTCCAGTTCCTCGCAGTCGGACAGCTCCTTGAAGTCGGCCGGGGTCAGGTCGACCTTGTAGGTGACAGGGTTGTTGTACACCATGATCGGCAGCTTGGCGGCCTTGGCAATGGTGCGCAGGTTGGCCTTGGCTTCATACGCGTCCGCCGCGTACAGCACGGAAGGCATCACCATGAAGCCGTCCACGCCCAGGTCGCGCGCTTCCTGCACATAGCGTTCGGCGTTGGCGGTGCGGGTTTCGCTGACGTTGGCCAGCACCGGCACGCGGCCGTTGGCGACCTTGACGGCGGTCTTGGCGACCGCCAGCTTCTCTTCGAAAGACAGGGTGCTGGCTTCGCCCAGCGAACCGCAGGTGACCAGGCCGTGGCAGCCGCTGTCGATCATGAAGGAGAAGTGCTTCTCCATTTCTGCGTGGTCCAGCTCCTCATTCGCGTGGAATTTGGTGGTTACTGCAGGGAATACGCCTTCCCATTTGATTGCTGCCATTTCAAGTCTCCTTGTGAGGTTCGAGGGTGATAATGCTGCCGGCACGTGCCGGCGAGATCGGTGTACGCACGGCGTCCGGACGCCATCCATACAGGAAATCGGTTGCGTTGCCGCAGATGCGGCCCTGGCAAGGGCCCATGCCGCAGCGGGTTTGCAGCTTGGCGCTGCGCCAGTTCGGCTGCCCGCGCAGTTCGTCGTGGCAGACGTCTTCGCAGCGGCAGACAATGGTGTCGGGTTGCGCCAGCGTGCGCAGTTCTTCACGCGGGGCGAAGGTGCGCGCCAGCCGGGCTGCAAAGCCCTGCCATTGGGTGCGCTCGGTGAAGAGCTCTGGCGTCACGCCCTCGCCGCAGGCTGCCAGGCCAGCAATGCGGCCTTCGACCAGCGCCAGGTCCACGCCGCCGACACCGGTGCCCTCGCCCGCGCACAGCACATTCGGCACGGAGGTGCGTTGCCAGGGGTCGGTCTTCACTGCGCCTTGTTCGATGGCGCAACCGAGTGCGCGCGCCAGCTCGGTGTTCGGCAGCAGGCCATAACCACAGGCGAGATAGTCGCAATCGATATCGAGCCTTGCCCCCTTGCGCTGGACTTGTACGGATGTCACTTGCACGTCGCCCCTTGCGCTCGTCACGTAGCTGTTGGCGTAGTAAGGAATGCCGCGCAGGGCCGCGCCAAGCCTGACGGCTTGCAGCGCCTTTGACGGCGTCAGCGCCAGGCCTGCGGCAAAGCGCGCCAGGGCCGGGAAGCTCGCTTGTTCAACAATGGCGGCGACGAGCGCCCCGCGCTCCTTCAAGGTCGCAGCGACGGCCAGCAGCAGCGGGCCGGTGCCGGCAACGACCACGCGTTTGCCTTGCACAGGGTAGCCGCCTTTTGCCAGCGCTTGCAGGCCGCCGGCGCCGGTGACGCCGGGCAGCGTCCAGCCCGGGAACGGCAGCAGCAATTCGCGGGCCCCCGTAGCGAGGATCAGCTGGTTGTAGCGGATCGTGCCGGCACGCTCGGCATCCTGCAACAGCAGCTCGCCGGGGCGGGTCAGCATCAGCACGCGGGTGCCGGGCAGGAAGCTCACCTTGCTTGCGGACTCCAGGGCCTGCCAGAGCCGGCGCGCGCGCTGGTCCTGCTGCCTGGCCGGGCCGCCGCGCCAGATCTGGCCGCCCGCCAGCGGGTTGTCGTCGACGATGGCGATGCGGCGTGCACCTTGCGCGCTGGCCGCCGCGTGGGCTGCGGCCAGGCCGGCCGGGCCGGCGCCTACGATCAGGATGTCAAAGAGTTGCGTCATGCCGAGGCTCCCGTCTGCACGTCCATGCCCGAGCGGCAGAGCGTCTGGCAGGACAGCACATGCGCACGGCCGTTGATCGTCACGCGGCATTCCTGGCAAACGCCCATGCCGCACAGGGGTGCGCGCAATTGCCCGCTGACCGAGCGCCGCGTCACGCCTGCAATGGCGGCGGCGACGGTGGTGCCGGCGGCAACGGTTGCGCCATGGCCGTCGATCGTCAGACTGATGGAATCAGCCATAGGCCCTCCCCTGCGGATTGAAACGGCTCGGCATGTAAGGACGCGCATCGATCCCAGCCTGCCCGCCCGTCATTTGCGCGACCAGTAATTCCGCTGTCGCAAGCGAAGTCGTGATGCCAAGCCCCTCGTGGCCGGTGGCCAGCCATACATTGCGGCGCGACAGGTCGGGGCCGATCAGCGGCAAGCCATCCGGCGTCGCTGCACGCAAGCCGGTCCAGCAGCGCAGGATGTTCAAGCCTGCCAGCGCCGGCGTGTATTCGACTGCCCTGGCCAGCATGCGCGCCATCATTGCCGGTTCGGCCGCCAGGTCGGTGGTATCGAACTGCCGCGAGGAGCCGATCAGCACCTGCCCGGTAGGACGCGGCTGCAGGTTGAACGCCACCGATTCGCCTTCCGATGCATGCGCGCTCTTGATATAGCCAAGCTCCACCAGCTGGTGGCGTACAAATCCCGGATAGCGGTCGGTAATCATCACGTGGCCCTTCTTGGGCCGCAGCGGCAGGTCCGGCGCCAGCGCCAGGCAGCGCGTGCCGGCCGCCAGCACCACCCGCCCCGCAGACAATCGCGAGCCGTCCGCCAGCAGGACGCCGTCGTCTTCCAGCGCGACGGCCTCGCCCATGAGCAGGGATGCGCCTCGCGCGACCGCCCGGGCCAGCAGGATGCGCGCGCTCTTGGGCGGATACACCAGCCCGTCGCCCGGCACCAGCAAGCCGCCGGCCAGGTGAGGCCGCAGGTTCGGCTCGAGGCGGTACAAGTCCTGGGCGCCGATCACGTCGCACTCCAGCCCGTGGGCCTGCATGGTGACGGCCTTGGCGCGCGCTGCGTCGAGTTCTTCATCGTCGGCGGCGACCCAGATGGTGCCGCAGCGGCTGTATTCGTGACGCTGCGGCTGGCCTTCCACCAGTTCCTTCCAGAGTTCCAGCGAATGGGCGCTCAGGGCCAGTTCCGCCGCGTTGTCGTCCATCGCCACCAGGTGTCCCATGCCGGCTGCCGTGGCGCCGCTGCCGACCGCATCGCGTTCGACCACGGTCACGCGCAAGCCGCGCGCCGACAAGGCATCGGCGCAAGCGGCGCCGATGATCCCCGCGCCGACGATCAGGACGTCCGGTGTCATGCTCAACGAATGCCCCAGACAAACGGGTCGCTCGGGTCGAGCACCAGGGTCGAGGTGGCGTTCACCCAGGCCTTGCCGCGAATGCTGGGCAGCACGCGCTCGCCATCGCCGCGATAGGACGCTTCAAACACGCTGCCAACGATGCTTTCCTGGCGCCAGACTTCGCCTTCCGCCAGTTTGCCGTCCGCCGCCAGGCAGGCCAGCTTGGCGCTGGTGCCGGTACCGCAGGGCGAGCGGTCGTAGGCATTGCCTGGGCAAAGCACGAAGTTCTGGCTGTCGCCCAAGCCGCTGCGGGAATCGGCAAACAGTTCGACGTGGTCGATCAGCGCGCCGTTGTCGCCCGTGATGCCCTGCGCTTCCAGCGCATCCTTGATCGCCGTGGTGTAGGCAGACAATTCGCGCACATTGCCCAGTTCCAGGCGCCTGCCATGGCCGGACACCAGGAAGAACCAGTTGCCGCCCCAGGCGATATCGCCACGCACCACGCCGTAGCCCGGCACGTCGACCGGCACGCCGGCCGCCTTGCGCCACGCCGGCACATTGTTCACGGTCACGCTGCCGTCTTCATGCAGCTGCGCTTCCACCACGCCCACCGGCGTATCGATGCGGTGCACGCCCGGGCTCAGGCGGCCCATGTAGGCGAGCGACGCCACCAGTCCGATGGTGCCATGGCCGCACATGCCAAGGTAGCCGACGTTGTTGAAGAAGATGACGCCTGCTGCACAATCCGGCGCATGCGGCTGGCACAGCAGCGCACCCACCAGCACATCCGAACCGCGTGGTTCGCACACCACGCCGGAACGGAAGCCGTCATGCTCTTCGCGGAAGCGGGCCACGCGTTCATTGAGGGGACCGGTGCCCAGGTCAGGGCCGCCGTCAATCACCAGGCGGGTCGGTTCGCCGCCGGTGTGGGAATCGATAATGGCTATGGTTTTCATGCTTGCCATCTTATGCCTTCCCTGCGCTCCCGTCTTGCATCGCCCGGCCGCCGATGATGACGAAATCCGCACAATCATGTAAAAATGGACAAAACCAGCAGGAGGGCACCATGACAGTACATATTTTGCAAAGCGCCGCGCGCAACGACCTCGGCGCCAGGATCGGGGATGTCTTCTTCGCCGAGCCCCTGTTCGATGCCTTGCCGGACGTGGTGTTCTTCGTCAAGGACCGCGCCGGGCGCTACGTGGTGGTGAACCAGACCCTGGCCCGCCGCTGCGGGATGAAGGACAAGGCCGGGCTGCTGGGCAAGACCGCAAACGAGGTGTTTGCCGCCCCGCTCGGCCAACGTTTCCAGGCCCAGGACCAGTCCGTGCTGGATGAAGGGATGCAGATCGAGGACCAGCTGGAACTGCACCTCTATCCCAACCGTGATCCTGGCTGGTGCCTGACCCAAAAGCGTCCCCTGCGCGATGCCCACGGGGCGATTATCGGACTGGCCGGGGTGTCGCGCGACCTGGCCATGGCCGACCACAAGAACCCTGCCTACCACAAGGTTGCCGATGCGGTCCGGCTGATCCACGACAAGTATGGCGAGACCCTGACCCTGCCCCAGTTGGCGCGCACCGCCAACATGTCGGTCGCGCAGATCGAGCGCTACTTCGAACGCATTTTCCACCTGACCCCACGCCAGATGATCATCAAGACCCGCCTCGAAGCCGCATCACGCATGCTGGCGGGGAACTCCAGCGTGTCCGACATCGCCCAGGCCTGCGGCTACGCCGACCACAGCGCCTTCACGCGCCAGTTCCGCGCCACGGTCGGCGTGACGCCAAGCGAATACCGGCTGCTGCTGCGGAACGACAGCTGACCTTCCATGCGAGGCGCAATCAATTCAATTCCTGAATTGATGCATACACTCTTTGGTTTGATGCGGTATTGATCCCCACCTATGATCGACTCCATAACACATCAGACATGGAGACCGTATGAAGAATGATGCAGCCATCCCCCTGGCGGCCAGCGCCGCCCGCGTCCAGACCCGCACGCGCTGGACGATCCTCGCCATGCTGTTCGCCATCACGACCATCAACTACGCCGACCGCGCCACCATCTCCATCGCCGGCCCGGAAATCAAGAAGGAACTGGGGCTGTCGGCAGTCCAGATGGGCTTCATTTTCTCGGCCTTTGCCTGGTCCTACGTGGTGGCGCAGTTGCCCGGGGGCTGGCTGCTCGACCGCTTCGGCTCGAAGATCACTTACTTCTTCGGCATCTTCCTGTGGTCGGCCTTTACGCTGTTAACTGGCGCCGCCGGCTCCTTCGCCGGCGGCGCAGCGGTCGCCGTCCTGTTCACGCTGCGCATGCTGGTCGGCGCGGCAGAGGCGCCCTCCTTCCCCGGCAACAGCCGCATCGCGTCGGCCTGGTTCCCGACGCACGAACGGGGACTGGCGGCGGCGGTCTTCAACTCGGCGCAATATTTCGCAACCGTGCTGTTTGCCCCGATCATGGGCTGGCTGGTGCACAGCTACGGCTGGCACAGCGTGTTCTACGTGATGGGCAGCCTGGGCATCGTGATGGCCTTCGTCTGGCTGAAGACCATTCACGGCCCGAAAGACCATCCCGGCATCAACGCGGACGAACTGCGCTACATCCAGGAAGGCGGCGCGCTGGTCGACCTGGAAAGCGGAAACCGCGGCAAGCAGGCAGCAGCCGTGAACACTCTCGCCTGCATCAGGGAACTGCTGTCGAACCGCATGCTGCTGGGCGTCTACATCGGCCAGTACTGCATCACCACGCTTACCTACTTCTTCCTCACCTGGTTCCCTGTCTACTTGGTGCAGGAACGCCATATGACCATCTTGAAGGCAGGCTTTGTCGCCTCGCTGCCCGCGATTGCCGGCTTCCTCGGCGGCATCTTCGGCGGCTGGCTGTCGGACCGCCTTGCCAAGGCCGGCTATTCGCTGTCGGTGTCGCGCAAGGTACCGATCGTGTTGGGCATGCTGATGTCGATGAGCATGATCGCCTGCAACTACCTCCAGGCCGACACCCTGGTCGTTGCCGTGATGTCGCTGGCCTTCTTCGGCAAAGGCGTCGGCGCCCTGGGCTGGGCCGTGGTGTCGGACACCTCGCCGAAAGAGGCTGGTGGCCTGAGCGGCGCCCTGTTCAACACGTTTGGCAATAGCGCCGGCATTACGACGCCCATCGTCATCGGCTACATCGTCGAAGCCACCGGCTCCTTTGCCGGCGCCCTGGTCTTCGTCGGCGCCAACGCGGCGCTGGCCATTGCCTGCTACCTGTTCGTCGTGGGTGACATCAAGCGCGTCAAGCTGGTGTCCTCGCTGAACCAATGATCCACCCGTTCCATTCAAACCGCACCCAGACATCATGAACAACACCGTCACCAACGCCCCGATTGTCACCAGCCTGCGCGTCGTGCCTGTCGCCGGCCAGGACAGCATGCTGCTGAACCTGAGCGGCGCCCATGGCCCCTGGTTCACCCGCAATATCGTCATCCTGACCGACAACGCCGGCAATATCGGCCTGGGCGAAGTTCCCGGCGGCGAAAAAATCCGCCGGACAATCGAGGACGCGCGCCCGCTGGTCGTCGGGAAAACGCTGGGGGAATTCAACAACGTCCTCAATGCGATGCGCCAGGCCTTCGCCGACCGCGATAGCGGCGGGCGCGGCAACCAGACCTTCGACCTGCGCACAACCATCCACGCCGTGACCGCCGTCGAATCGGCCTTGCTTGACCTGCTCGGCCAGTTCCTCAACGTTCCCGTCGCGGCGCTGCTGGGCGACGGCATCCAGCGCCAGTCCGTCGAGATGCTGGGCTACCTGTTCTACGTCGGCGACCGCGGCAAAACGAACCTGGCCTATCGCAGCGAGCCCGATGCCGGCGACGCCTGGTTCCGCTTGCGCAATGAGGAAGTCCTGACACCCGCGGCCGTGGTTCGCCTGTGCGAGGCCGCGCGCGAGCGTTATGGCTTCAACGACTTCAAGCTGAAAGGCGGCGTGCTATCGGCCGACGAAGAGATGGAGGCCATCGTCGCCATGCACGAACGTTTTCCCGATGCTCGCATCACGCTCGACCCGAACGGCGCCTGGTCGCTGAAGGAAGCTGTGCGCGTCTGTCGCGACAAGCATGGCATCCTGGCCTATGCCGAAGACCCATGCGGCGCCGAGGACGGCTTCTCGGGACGCGAAGTCATGGCTGAATTCCGCCGCGCCACCGGCCTGCCGACCGCCACCAACATGATCGCCACCGACTTCCGCCAGATGGCCCATTCGCTGCAATTGCAGTCGGTCGACATCCCGCTGGCCGATCCGCACTTCTGGACCATGCAGGGATCGGTGCGCGTGGCCCAGTTGTGCCAGATGTTCGACCTGACCTGGGGTTCGCATTCGAACAACCATTTCGACATTTCGCTGGCAATGTTCACCCACGTGGGCGCCGCTGCGCCAGGCAAGGTGACCGCCATTGACACCCACTGGATCTGGCAGGATGGGCAACGCATCACCAGGGAACCACCGAAGATCCAGGGCGGCAAGGTGCAGTTGCCCTCGCGGCCCGGCCTGGGCATCGCACTGGACGAAGCGGAGCTGGAAAAGGCGCACCAGGCTTACAGGAACATGGGACTGGGAGCACGCGACGACGCCGTCGCCATGCAGTTCCTGGTGCCAGGCTGGAAGTTCGACAACAAGCGGCCTTGCCTGGCGCGCTAAGCCAGGCGCGCATCAGCGGGCGCCCGGAAAGCCGGGCAGGATTTCATTGATGAACAGCTGCAGGATAGGATTGTCGTTATCGCGCCGGTAAGTGCAGACAGTACTTACCGGTTCGGTTTTCATCCTGCGCAGCACCACGCCGTCGAAATGCAGGCGCGCGCAGGCTTCCGATACCAGGGCCGCCCCGATACCGGCGCTGACCAGCGCCAGCATGGTATGCACCTGCCCGATATGTTCGACCACATCCGGCACCACGCCTTCACGTTCGAAGCGGCTGGTCAGCATCTGGTAGAAGGGACGCGCTTCGTGCGGCGAGTACATGATGAATGGCCGCTGGTGCAGGCAGGCCAGGGTTGGCTCCTGCGGCCAGCGGCCGGCCTCGTTGGCCGGAAGCGCCAGCAACAGCCCTTCCTGCGCGATCGGCAGGCTTACCAGCTCGCCATGCAGGGCCAGGGGGCGCATCAGGGCAAGATCCAGCTGGCCGGCGTCCAGCGCTTCCACCTGCGCTGTGCTGACCAGCTCCTTCAGCGTGAGCGCCAGTTCAGGCGTCCTTTCGCGCAAGCGGCGCACCACCTCCGGCAGCAGCGCATATCCCGATGCCGAGGTAAAGCCGATCGCAAGGCTGCCCTGCTCCCCCTTCGCCACGCGGCGCGCCATCAGCCCAGCTTCTTCCGCCAGCCGGATGATGCGCACCGCCTCCGGCAGGAAAGCCTTGCCGGCCGCCGTCAACCGTACGACGCGGCTGCTGCGGTCCAGCAATTGCACGCCGACGCTATGTTCGAGGAGCTGGACCTGCCGGCTTAACGGCGGCTGCGTCATGTTCAGCCGTTCGGCAGCGCGGCTGAAATGCAGTTCCTCGGCGACCGCAATAAAGCAGCGCAGCTGGCTGATCTCAAACACGGTTCAGCATCCTCCGCCGCAACTAGGCCACGCCGTTCCGGCCAAATTCACGGTAGGCCGGACGGCCAAGCAGCCGTTCGACATAGGCGGCGACTGCCGGGTAATCCGGGTGCTCGATGGGCGTCATCAGCCAGCGGTTCAGGGACAGGCCGAGCACAATATCGGCCAGCGTGAATTGCTCGCCGGCGGCAAAAGGCCCGCCTGCGGCCAAATGGCGGTCCAGGATGCCGATGTTGCGGTTCCAGGCGGCAGCGCTGGCCGCGACTTGCGCCGGATCGGCAAACGCCGGGCTTTGGCGCACCAGGGCCATGAAGGCGTAGCGCCAGGAGGCGTTCAGGTCGGTGGCCTGCCAGTCCATCCATTGCTCGACGCGGGCGCGCGCGGGCGGATCAGCAGGCAGCAAGTCGTGGCGGCCAGCCTTGCCGCACAGGTAGCGGCAAATACTGTTCGACTCCCACAGCACAAAGTCGCCATCCACCAGCACCGGCACCAGGCCGTTCGGATTCAGCGCGACATGTTCCGGCTGCCATTCGATCCGCTCGTATGCGACGCCGGTTTCCGCCAGCGTCCACAAGACCTTGCGCACATTGATACTTGTCGGTTTTCCAATCAGCTTCAGCATGTCATAACCCCAGTTGGGAAAGTATTTCTTCCTTCAGTTGCTGCAATTCCGGCGTCGACAGCTTGCGCGGGTGCGGCTGCTCGACCTTGAAGCTGGCCTGGATACGGGTCGGGCGCGGCGACAGCACGAGGATGCGGTCAGCGAGGTAGATGGCTTCTTCCACGTCGTGCGTGATCAGCAGCACGGTATGGCGCTCCTCGGACAGCACGCGCAGCAGCTCGTTGCGCATCTTGAGGTTCATCAGCGCGTCCAGTGCGGAGAATGGCTCGTCCATGTACAGGATTTCCGGCTTCACCACCAGTGCGCGGGCGATCTCGGCGCGCTTCAGCATGCCGCCCGACAGCTCGTGCGGATAAGCGTTCTCGAAGCCTTTCAGCCCGACCATCTCGGCATAGTGATCTGCCAGGGCCGCCTTGTCGCCATGGTGGTCGCCATTCAGGCCGAACATCAGGTTCTGCTGCACCGTCAGCCACGGGAAAACGGAACCATGCTGCGAAATCACGATTCCCTTGGGGCTGGGTTTGGTCATCGGCTTGCCGTCGATGGCCACCGAACCTTCATCCGGATGCTCGAAACCGGCCACGATCTTCATCAGCGTCGACTTGCCGCAGCCGGAAGGCCCGACAATCGCCACGAACTCGCCGTCGGCAACGGAAAAATCGACGCCATCGACCACCGGCAGCGCATTGAACTTCTTCCTGATCCTGTTGACGGAAATCTTAGCGTCCATAGCGCCACCTTACGACCTTGAGTTTTTCCAGCAGGCGCATGATGCCATCCAGCGCCAGTCCAATCAGTCCGATGATGATCATGCCTGCGATGACCAGGTCATAGCGGTTGCCCGCATTGCGCGAATCGATGATCAGGTAGCCAAGCCCGGAACGCAACGCGATCATCTCCGCCGCCACCACCACCAGCCAGGCCACGCCGAGCGAAATGCGCATGCCGACGATAATTTCCGGCAGCACGGCTGGCACAATCACCTGCCTGAACAATTTGGAGCGCGATACGCCAAAGTTTTCCGCCGCGCGCAGGTAGCGCTTCTCGATCGTATGCACGCCAGCCGCCGTCTGCACGATCATCGGAAACACGGCGGCGATGAAGATCAGGAAGACCGGCGAGGCATTGCCCACGCCAAACCACAGGATCGCGACCGGAATCCAGGCAATCGGCGAGATCGGCCGCAGGATCTGGAACACCGGATTCAGCGTGCGGAAGGCGCCATCGACGCGTCCCATCCACAAGCCCGTCGGCACCGCAACCAGGATCGCCAGCGAGAATCCCATGCCTACCCGCATCAGCGAGGCGCCGATGTGTTCCCACAGGCTGCCGTCTTCCACCAGCTCCATGGTGCCGGTGACCACCTGCGCAGGCGTCGGGAAAATCAGGCTCTCGGTGGCGACAACCACGTACCACCAGATGGCGACAATCGCCACCAGCACCGCCAGCGGCGGCCATATCTTGTTCAGTCTCTCCATGGGGCTTTGGCTAACAAGGTTTGAAGGCGCCATTGCAGCCGCTGCCAACCGGCCGGCGGCGTGGGCTTGACCACGACCGTCATCTGGCCGCTGGCATGGGCGGTGCAGGCGAAGGGATGCTCCCCCGCCTGCTCGAACGGCAGGCGGAAATCCTGGCCCGGCATGATCAGCACGGGACCGAAAACCTGGGGCACGGTATCGCTGTTGCGCAGCAGGAGTACGTCGTTTACGCCCAGTACCAGCGTGATGGTGTCGGGCAGGATCTCAGCCTTCTCCCCCGCCATGCGGCGCGCCCAGGTGCCCTTGGGGATCTCGAACAGGGCGTCGCGCGAAGCCGGGTGGATCGGTGCATACGCGGACCAGGCAAGCGCGCCGGCAACGGCAGCCGCCAGCAACAGCGCAATGACCTGCAGCCGGCGCTTCATTGCTCCCTGGCAAGCAGGGTCACGTCATGCACGATGTCGTCGGCCGGACGGCCGAACGGCATCAGCGCGCGCAGCCTGCCTTGCGGGTCGATGAAATACAGGTAGGAAGAATGCCCCATCGTGTATTCAGTCTTGCTGCCTTCGACCATCTTCTTCGTCGCCGAGATGCCGTAGGCTTTGCGGATGGCGGCCATCTGCTCCTCGCTGCCGGTCAGGCCGATGAAGCTCTTGTCGAACTGCTCGAGGTAGGCTTTGAGCTTCGCTGCAGTGTCGCGCTGAGGGTCCACGGTGACGAACACCACTTGCAGCCTGTCGCCCAAGGGGCCGAGGCGCTCGCGGGCCTGTTTCAGCAGGGCCAGCGAAACGGGGCAGACGTCGGCGCAGCTCGTATAGCCGAATTCCAGCACCACCACCTTGCCGCGATACTTGTCGAGCGCGAAGGCCTTGCCGTCCGCAGCCTTCTGCGCGATCTGCGGCGCCAAGCGGGGAGGATCGAAGGTCCCCGACTTGAGCTGGCCGGCAGCGTGCGCGCCACCGGCGGCCGTCAATGACAGCGCTAACAGGAATGGCCGGATCATAGGGCAATGCTCACCGGCTTGATGGACTTGACGAAGCTCTCGTCCACATAGGTCTCGAAGGCCACCGGGCGTTTCAGCGTGCCGGCTTCGATGGACAGCTTCATCAGCTCATCGAATTCGGCGCGGGTCATGCGCAGGTCGCCGTAGGTCACGCGGTCGGCCGGGTTGTCCATCACGAACTGGATCACTTTCGGGTCCTGGTTGAAGAACTTGCGGGCGGAGGCAATCCTGGCTGCCTTGGCACGGTTGACGGGCGTGGCATCGAGCCAGTTGCCGGCTGCCTGCACGTGGTTCACCAGGTCCTGCACCAGCGGGCGGTCGGACTTGATCAGCTCCTCGCGCACGGTCAGCACGCAGCAGATATAGTTGCGCCACTCATCGCGCGTCATCGACAGCGGACGGGCATAGCCGGCCTTCTGCGCAGCCGCGCCAAATGGCTCGCCGGTGCAGTAGGCATCCACCGCGTTGGCGTACAGCGCCGCCGGCATGTCGGGCGGCGCCATTTCAATGATCTGCACATCTTTCGGCGTCATGTTCTCCCGCGCGAGCATCTTGCGCAGGAACAGGTAGTCCACCGCAAAACGGCTGGGGATCGCAATGCGCTTGCCGCGCAGGTCGGCGAAGCGCTTGTGCGCCGAATCGGTGCGCACCATGATCACGGCGCCGGAGCGATGGCCGAGCGAGACCACTTTCAGCGGGATCTTCCTGTCGGCCAGGTCCATCACCAGCGGCGCCAGCATGTAGGCAGCCTGGATCCGGCCCGTCATCAGCGACTCCTTGATCTCCGGCCAGCCGCTGTACTTGCTGAATTCGAAGGCTCCGCCGCGCGCGCTGCAGGCGATCGGCAAGGTCAGGTTGCAGGTGACCGGCAAGCCGCCCACCACCAGCGGGTCCGCGGCCTGCGCCAGCGAAGGCAGCATGGCGCCGCCCAGCCCTAGCGCCGGAAGCGCCAAGGCGCCCCCCAGCAACTGGCGGCGGCGCAAGAAGTGTTCATGTTCAATCAAGGTTGACATTCGATCATTCTAGCACTGGCCAGAAACTTGACCCAGGTCATGGTTGGAATCGGTACCAATGTACAGACTGGATGCAACAATCCACCACTGGAGCAAGCCATGTTCAAGCACATTCTGTTCCCTACCGACGGTTCGCCGGCCTCCGGCGCCGCCCTGCATTCGGCCATCAAGTTTGCGCAGGAAGCCGGCGCGCGCGTGACGGCGCTGCACGTGATCCCGGAATTCCACATCTTCACCTACCACCCCGACATGCTGGAAGACACGCGCGGCGTCTACCTGAAGGACAGCGAAGTCCACTCAAGCGCCGTGCTGGACGAAGTATCGAAGGTCGCCAGGGACTACAACGTGCCATGCGACGTGGTGCAGCGCCGCTCCGACCAGCCCTACGAAACCATTGTCGCCACCGCCATCGACTACGGCTGCGACATGATCGCGATGGCGACCCACGGCTACAAAGGCGTGAAAGGCATGCTGCTGGGGAGCGAGACGCACCGCGTGCTGCTTAACACACCGGTGCCGGTGCTGGTGTTCCGGCCCCAGTAAACTGAGGCAAAAACACCACAAGTTGCCAAGAGATTTATGACGCCCCCGTCACATAAGGCTTTCAAATTCGGACAAATCGCCAGAATTGTTCAAAGTGGGACAATTCAAACCGGTATATAAGACCTGCGTCTTAATCGCAAAGCTTTTCCGTATTTGTCGCCGCTCCCGTGCTGCCGCATATTCTCGCGCATTATCACAGCACGGGGAAAACCATGACTTTCGCATTTCGCAAGCTTGCGATGGCCGCCGCACTGGCAGCCATCGGCACCGCCCAGGCCTCCACCGCCGACCACCACGAGTTCGAAGCCACGCTGCACGCGCCTTACCGCGCTGTCGCCGGCGCCAATGAAGCGCGCAGCTTCAAGCTCGATTTCAGCTACCCTTACGTCAAGGGCGCCCAGTCCGTGAGCTGGGTGCTGGAAGTCGTCGCGCCGAACGGCAGCGTGGTGGAACGCTGGACCGGCGTCGAACGCCTGCAGGACAAGCCTGTCACCGTCAACGTCGAATGGGCCGGCCGCAACCGCCGTAACGCCCTGCCGAACGGCATCTACAAGGCGCGCCTGCGCGCCATCTCCGAAGACGCGCAGCGCGGCCTGGCCTCGGGCGCCGATGCAGTACTGCGCCGCATCGCCGGCCATGACGGCGAAATCCACGACCAGGAATGGGAAATCGCCATCGGCCAGCAGCCGCAGGCCAAGGCTTCCACTGCGCCGAGCCTGATGTCCATCGCCGCGGCACCGTCGTCCCTGCCGTACACGGTCTACTTCGGCAATATGCACAGCCAGACCAATCACAGCGACGGCGGCGGCGACCTGTCCGCCTGCACCGGCGCACAAAACCCGCAGTCGGCTGCCTACGGCCCGACCGACGCCTTCAACTACGCGAAGAACAAGGGCCTGGACTTCCTGATGGCCTCCGAACATAACCACATGTACGACGGTTCGGACTCCACCAACACTTCCGCCGACCCGGCCAAGGCCAAGGCCCTGTACCAGGCCGGCCTGTCGGAAGCGGCCAGCTTCAACAGCGCCAACCCGAACTTCCTGGCGATCTACGGCATGGAATGGGGCGTCATCAACAACGGCGGCCACATGAACATCCTGAACTCGAACGAGCTGCTGGGCTGGGAGAGCAACAGCTCCGGCCAACTGATCGCCGACACCTACACCGCCAAGAACGACTACGCCAGCCTGTACACCCTGATGCGCCAGCGCGGCTGGCTGGGCCAGTTCAACCACCCGTCGTCCAGCGGCCAGTTCCTGGTCAACAGCGTGCCGCTTGGCTACACTGCTGACGGCGACGAAGCGATGGCCTTGTGCGAAGTGATGAATACTTCCGCCTTCTCCACCAACACCACCGAAACCGAAACGAGCCGCAGCAATTACGAGGGCGCCTGCAAGAAGGCGCTGGAAGCCGGCTTCCACGTCGCCTTCAGCACCGACCAGGACAACCATTGCGCCAACTGGGGCGCTTCCTACACCAACCGCACTGGCGTGCTGATCCCGAACGGCACCGCGCTGAGCACGGCCAGCTTCATGGAAGCGATCCGCGCCCGCCGCGTCTTTGCGACGATGGACAAGACTTCGCAACTGGTGCTGACCGCCAACGGCCATGTCATGGGCGAGCGCTTTACCAACAGCGGCCCGCTGAACCTGGTGGCCAACTTCACCAGCAGCTCCGGCAAGACCGTATCGACCTCGGAATTCTACGAAGGCGTCCCGGGCCGCAACGGCACCGTCACCCTGCTCGCCTCCAGCGCCAACACCACCATCACCCCGACCGACGGCGCCCACTTCTACTACGCCAAAGTCACCCAGGACGACGGCAACATACTGTGGTCGGCGCCGGTCTGGGTGACGCAGCAGGGTTCCACCGGCGGCGACACCGTGGCGCCTACGGTCAGCGCGTCGAGCAGCGGCAGCAGCGGCACCATCACCTTCAACGCCACGGCCACCGACAACGTGGGCGTGACCAAGGTCGAGTTCTACGTCGACGGCGCGCTGAAAGGCAGCGACACCGCTTCGCCATGGTCGTATGCCTTCAACTCCACCGGCGTGAGCAACGGCACCCACGTGCTGACCGCCAAGGCCTTCGACGCCGCCGGCAACAATGCGACGTCTTCGGCGGTCAACTTCAGCGTGAACAACACCACCACCACGCAACAACTGGTGCTGAACAGCGGCTTTGAATCGGGCAGCACCAGCTGGAGCGCGAGCAGCGGCGTGATTACCAACGATTCGTCCGTCTCGGCCCACGCCGGCACCTGGAAAGCCTGGATGAACGGCTACGGCAGCGCCCACACGGACACGCTGTACCAGCAAGTGAGCATCCCATCGACCGCCACCAGCGCCACCCTGGGCTTCTGGCTGAAGATCACTTCCGACGAAACCACCACGACCCAGGCCTACGACACGCTGAAGGTCCAGGTGCGCAACAGCAGCGGTACCGTGCTGGCAACGCTGGCAACCTACTCCAACCTGAACAAGGGTTCGAGCTACGTGCAGCGCACCTTCGACATGAGCGCGTACAAGGGCCAGACCGTGCGCGTCTACTTCGAAGGCGTGGAAGGCTCCACCGTCGCCACTTCCTTCATCGTGGATGACGTCACGCTGAACGTGCAGTAATCCTGCTCAGTTGCGAATCTCGCGCAAGCCCTTGCCAAGCTTGCGCCGCAACAGCGTGCGCAATGTGACGCCGTCGCGATAACCCACCTGCTCGGCGATGCGATCGACGTTCTCGCCGCTGGTCTTGAGCAGGTGGACTGCGCGTTCGATGCGCAAGTCCTGCACATAATTCACGGGCGTCTTGCCCAACACCTCCTGCAGGCGCCGCGCCAGCGTGCGCTTGCTGGTTGCCAGCGCCGCTGCTGCCGCCTCCAGCTTGAATCCCTCCGCCAGGTGTTGCCTCACCCAACGGTCGAAACCCGCGACCAGCGGATCGGCATTGGCCAGGTGGTCGGAAATCACATAGGCCGACTGCGCCGGCCGTGAATCCACCACCAGGTAACGCGCCACCATGGCCGCCAGTTCCGGACTCGCTTGGCGGATCAGGGCCAGCGACATGTCCAGGTGGCTGAGCGCCGCCCCCGCCGTGACGAACTGTCCCGATGCCACCACCATGCGCTGCGCATCCAGCCGCACCAGCGGATAACGCTGGCGGAACATGGGCGTCAGCCACCAGGTCGTCGTCGCTTCCTCGCCGTCCAGCAGGCCGCTTTCGGCCAGCACGAAGGTACCGATGCAGGCGGCTGCGATGCGCACGCCCTGCCCGGCCAGTTCACGCAGCGCGTCGCCGGCATCGGCCACTTCCGCCGACGACAAGGCAGCCTCCAGCGGCACAGGCATCTTGTGCCCGATGGCGGGCAGGATCAGCAGGTCCGGCACAGGCGCCGATGCCAAGGGCTGCACCGGCAATTGCATGCCCTGGGCGCTGCGCACTGCGGGGCGGATGCCGGCCAGCGTCACATTGAAGACCGGCTGCGGCGCCTCCAGCATGGGCGCAAGCTCATTGGCCGTGGTGAAGGCGTCCAATACAGCGGCAAGCCCTGTGTCGAACACGCTGTCTAGCGCGAGCACGGTGATGTTCATGGCGCGATTGATACCAAAGATGTCAATCGCGCCAATTTAACCGCATGCGCTGCGCCAGTAAAGTAGCTCCATCGCAGTTTCGCGATGTTTTCAACAAGGAGATAGACATGATCAAGTACGCACTGTTCGCCCGTTTTGAGGCCAAGCCAGGCAAGGAATCCGCCGTTGCCGACTTCCTGCACACCGGCCTGGCGCTGGCCAAGCAGGAAGCAGGCACCAAGTACTGGTTCGCCCTGCGCCTGTCGGAGCGCGTATTCGGCGTGTTCGATGCATTCGAGACCGAGGAAGCGCGCCAGGGCCACCTGAACGGCCCGATCGCACAAGCCCTGATGGCGCAAGCGCCGGAGTTGTTCGCCACCCCGCCCAGCATCGAGCCGATCGAGGTGCTCGGCCTGAAAGCGGCGTAACTACTGGTCGTCGGAGGAGACGAAGTTGTACTTCTTCTTCAACTCCTCCACTTCCGCCTTGTTGGTTTGCATGAAGCGGCGGAATTCCTCCACCACCTTCGGATATTTGTGCGACGACAGGTACCACTGGCCGGAAGCATGCGGCAGGTCCGGGTCGTACAGCACAGGCACTTGCGGCAGCTTGCGAATCTTGGTCCAGTAATGACGGGCGATGCGCGTGTTCATGTAGGCGCCGTCGACACGCCGCATGATCAGCTTTTCGTACAGGGCATCGTAATCGGCCGTCTCCTCGATGCGCAGGGAACCGGCCGACATCAGCTGCTGGTAAGGGTAAGGCGTGAAGCCCAGCGGGATGCCGAGGGTTTTCAGGCGGCCCACGCCCTTGCCCAGGTTTTCAGGCCGGACCAGTACGCCGTCGGTAAATTCCAGTACCGGCGCGTAGCTGATTTTCAGTTCCTTCTTCATCTCCACCACCCAGTTCGGGTTGTCCGGAAACGACAGGTCGACCTGGCCGTCGACGAACAGGCGGTCGCGCCGCTTCAGGGGATAGGATTCGTAGGTAAAGGTGTAGCCCATGTGCCGGGCGAAGGCATCGAGGATGTCCTTGCCCAAGCCGCCGTACACGCCGTTCTTCACTTCCGAATACGGCAGCCAGTTCTTGTAATCCTCAACGCCTACGGAGAAGATCTTCTTGTCGGCCGCCTGTGCGGCGCCTGCCAGCAGCAACCCGGCCAACAACCCTCTCCACATGGCGCACCCCCGTCATTCAAGCTGGTAGGCGTAGATGTTGACGACGTTAAACGTGGTGTCGGGCACGTACACGCGCCGGTCGCGCGCGTAGATGAAGAACGGCATCCAGACGCCGCCTACTTCGGGATACTTCTTAAATACAAGCTCTCCCGTTACGTATTCTAGCGTGTCCTCGCCAATGCGGAAGATCTTCAGCGCACGGTTTACCAAATCGTTGACAATCAGGTGTCCCTCCTGGTCCACGCACAGGCTGGCCGGCAGGTAGAACTTGTCGGCATCCTTTTCCAGGTCGTCGCAATAGCCTGCGCGGCCATAGCTCCACAGGCTGTTGCCCTGCCGGTCGAAGACACGGATGCAGTTGTTGAACTGGTCGCACACGAAAACGCGGTCCTGGGCATCGATCGCCACGTCGCAAGGAGCGAAGCTGGCCAGCGGCTCGCCGTCCTCCACCCACTGAAAATTCCTGACGAAGGAAACCAGGCCGGAAGGCTGCAACTGCCACATCGAGATGCGGTTGTTCAGCGAGTCGGCGATGTAGATTTCGCCATGGCTGTTCACTTCCAGTCCTTGCGGCGCCTTCAGCGTGCCGTTGCCGCCCAGGCCCTCGCGCCCGAACGGCAGGCCGTAGTTCAGCAGGTGCCCCCCCGGCCCGAACTGGAACATCGACACCGTGCAGGCGTTGAAGTTGGTGACAAAGACCAGCGGCGTGCCGGGGCAGATTTGCCCGAGCAGCGGCTGCGAGGGGTAATACACCGCCATCGCCAGCCCGCCCGGCATGAAGAAGCCGCGCATCATGTCCTGCAGTTGCGCGATCGGGTCGGCCGAGGTGTTGAAGGTCTTCATGCACCAGTTGCCGGAATCGATGTTGTAGGACGACGTGGCAGCCCCCGCCAGCGGATCGAGGCGCGCATGGTGCTTCAACTGGTCGTACCAATACTTGTAGATGTTGGCGGTGGCGCTGGCCCAGCTGTCGATCCAGTTCGATTGCGGCAAGGTGCCGCTGCCTTCGCGCTTGGGGTCGACCCCGATCACCGCCGTCATGCAGTTGAATTGGGAGGTGACGGCCTTTGCCCCCTGGTTGTCGCGCCGGTGGCCTACGGCATCGAGAAGGATCGCATCCTGGTCGCCGCCGTCGCGATCGGGCGCGATGCGCATCTTCAGCACCGTGGATGCAAACGGCTCGGTCACGTAGTAGACGTTGGCGTCGGCCGCCGCGCAGATCTGGTATGGCCCGACGAAGACGGCATCTTCCAGCGAACCGTACACCAGGTCGGAAATCGAATGGGCAGCTTGCGGCTTGTGGTTCCACAGCGGCAGCATGCCCTCGACCACCGTCAGCAGCCTGCCGTCGGTATCGTAGACCGTGATCGAATCCTCCACCTGCCCCGGCACGAAGATGCGGTCATTGATCACGCACACCGAGCGCATGACGTTGAACTTGCCGATGCCGGCCGGGTTGCCGAAACTGTGCAGCAGCGAAGTCTCGCCGGGGCATTGCACGCGCTCGTCCTTGATCGGCCAGGCGGTATCGATCTTCAGCACTTCGTAGTGACCGGTGTTGGCCAGGTACAGGTTGCCGCGCGAATCCGACGCCAGGCCCTGTGGCCACAGCAGGTCGTGCACGCTGTCGGCATCGTCGATAGTGCGGAACTGCAGCACGAACTTGCCCTCCGGCGTGAACTTGACGCAGCGGCTGCGGTCATCGCCTTCGGTGTGGAAGAACTCATCGCACACGTAGACAAAGTGTTCGCCGCCGGCCTCCTTCACGAAGGCGATGCCGTTCGGATCGCTCAGTGGCACGAAGCCCTTGCCGTTGATGCCATCGGCCGCGTCGCCGAAGGCGAACTGGAAGTCGACCGAGTGCTCGTCGTATTCGAATACCACGATGCGGCCATTGCCCATGTCGGTGCAATACATCAGGTCCTGTTCCGGATGCGGGCAAAGATGGAAAGGCATCAACAGGCGGCGCGCCTGCTCGCTGCCCTCGCCCGGCGTGTCGATCACGTGCAGCAGCGTGTTCAGGTCGGCGGTGAACACCAGCACGCGGCTGTTGCCGGTATCGCACACCCAGACATGGTCGTAGTGGTCGCGCGCGATGCCGACCGGGGAATTCATGGTGAAGTCGTCCGGCAGTTCGCCGCGCGCCGTGGTGCCCGGCATGACGAGCTCGCCGTAGTGCGTAATATGATGAAATTTGCTCATGGCCATCCCTGCCTGTTTATGGAGCATTCCAGTATCCGGGTCGTCCGGAAAATAGGCAACATTGGCAGGAAAGCCCTTAACGGCAAGGACGGCGAGCTATCAAATGGCTAGGAGAGTGGACTCAAAATGGTACGGTAGCGGTGAACCAGGCGCGCACGTTGGATGACTTGCCATCGGCATCTTCCCCCTTCGCCCCCGGCGCCGGGTTACGGCCGATCTTGCGCGCCACCTGCAACTGCAGCACGGTACCGTTCACGCCGCGCCAGTTCGCCCCCAGGCCCGCGCCTTTGAGGGTGTAGCTGTTGCCCGGCCCGTTTTCGGCCAGCGCACCAGCATACAGGCCCTTGTTCAGGCGCACATGGCCAACGTCCATGAAGGCCGACAGGTCGGTGCGCAGCTGCTGCAACTCGTAGTGCAGCTCCGTGGCCAACACGTGTCCTTCGTCGCCGCTGGCCTCGCCTGCCGGGTAAGCGCGCACGCGCCCCGGGCCACCCAGCGAAATCTTCTCGCCCGATTCCAGGTTGCGCGACGCGAACTGCCCGCTGGCGTTCAGCAGCAAGCCGAAGTTGCCGGCCAGGCGCTGGAAACGGCCGAGCGAATAAGCCAGGTGGGAAAAGCGGCCCTCCGTGCGGGCGCCGCCGGCATCGGCGGCGGCCGACGCGGCGTTGCCGCCGAGGTCCAGGTGGCCCAGGCTGAGTTCCAGGCTGGCCTGGGTCATGGCTTCCTGCTCCTGGCGGCTGAATGTCACTGCCATCGGCAGTACTTTCACATGCTTGTCGCTGCTCTGCACGCCATTGGCAAAGTTCTCGTAACGCTTGTCGTCATAGCCGGTGCGCAGCTGGACATTGGTGCTGCGGCTGCGCAGCAGCGGATAGGTGGCGATCAGTTGCACCACCGACGCCGTGCCGTGCGCGTCCAGCGCCTTGAAGTCCTCACCCAGCTTGTAGCGCATGCGCGAGAAGGCGGCGCCGGCTTTCAGGCCCTTGAAGCCCATCGGCGCCACATAGCCTGCGCGGCCGTAGCGGAAGCCGTCGCCGGCGGTAGAGGCGAGCAGCGACAACTGGCCGCCATGGCCGCCCAGGTCGTTCAATGCAGCGTTGCCGGTCAGGCGCGTGGCGCCGGTATAGCGATTGCTGGAATTGTCCAGGCTCAGGGCGCCGCTGGCCAGCGGTCCTTCGCTCAATTGCACGGCCAGGTCCGACTCGCCAAGGCCTTCTCCCTGGCTCAACTCGGCGCGCGCGCCCATGCCCGGCAAATCCTGCGTCAGCAGCAGGGCGCGCTCGAGGCGCTGCTCCTGCACCGGCTGGCCCGGCGGCACCAATGCATCGAGGTAGCGCCGCGCGATCTCCGGCCGCAGGCGTACAGCGCCGTCCGGCACCAGCCGCAGCTGGGAAATCCTACCTTCCAGCACCTGGATGGTCACCTCGCCACCGCCGATTTCCTGCGCCGGCAGGACTGCGCTGGCGACGAAATAGCCGTGCGTGCGGTAATGGCTCGTCACCGCGTTGCACGCCTGCTGCAATTCGGCGAAGCTCAGTTCACGCCCGGTAAACGGCGCAAGGACGCGCTGCAACTCGGACGGATCGAAAGCACTTGCACCTTGCAGCGCAAAGCGCCGCACCATCACTTTCTGCGCACCTTCCAGGGCAAGGCCCGGCACGGGGGCCGCATCCGGCACCACTTTTCCGGTCGCCGACGGCTGGCGCACCAGGGCCGGCGGGCGGTTCTGTTCGAGGATGCGGCCAGCGTCCGGCAAGGCTTGCGACTGTGCCAATGCGAGGGCCGGGGCGCCGAGGATGGCGAGCGCCAGGCTGTTCTTGGTATGTTTCTGCACTTCTTGTTCCCTGCTTCTTATCAGTTAGGTGCGCCGGCGCCGTTCACGCCGCCGCCGCGTACCGTTACGCGGCTGCCGCCGCCGATGGTGTACTCACGCGTTTCGCCCGTGTTTTGCGGCGTGGCGGCGGCTGCATTGTTCGCGGCCCGCACTTTCGCGCGCTGCAGCAAGTCCGACAGCCAGCCCCACTTGTCCAGGGTCGCCGTGCCGCCACCGCTGTTGACGGCTGCGACCGGCGCCTCGACCAGGGGATCGCTGTCGCTGGCCAGTTGCGTCCACACGTGCGCCCCCTGCCCCAGCGAGCCTTGCTGCCCTGGCAAGGACTGCCTTGCCGTATTGCCGATGAGGTTCCCGATCTGTTGCGGCACGCGTTTCACGGTCATCACGCCGTTGACGTAATTGACCGCATAGTTGGCCAGGCTGTTGCCCTCAATGACGATCGCATAGCCGCCAGGAGCCGACTCGCGGGCCGCAGCGGTGCTGGTGCGCACATCACCCAGCAACGCGGCCGTATCGCCGCCAACGAAGCCGCTGGCCTGCCACGTCAGGGACGGGTTGCTCTCGCCATAGGCGCGCACCTGGTCGTCCGCCTTCACGATCAGTTGCGCCTGGGTGATCGTGCCGCGGGCAATTACCGAGCTGTCTGCCAGCACATAGTTCGATGCCAGCCCGCTGCCATCGGCAAGGCGGTAACCGCTGGCAATCACCTGCTTGCCGGTGCCTGCGTTGCGGTTATCGAATTGCACGCTCGCCGGCCCGTGCAGCGACAGGCTTTCGCCGTCGACCAGGCCGGACAAGGTCCCGACGTTCGACAGGACGGCATTACTGCTGCCATCATAGGCCTTGTTCGCCACGCTCACGCCACTGATCGACACCTGGCGTGGATCGATGCGGCCCGCCAGCGTCACATCCGCCGGCAGCACGTAGTTCGACAGGGCGGTGCCGGCGTTGGCGTTCACCGCTCCGGGGGCCAGATTTGCCTTGACGCTGCTGGCGCCTGCCACGTTGGCGCTGTTGTATTGCCCCTGCAGCGCACCGACCGAGGCCCCCTCGCCGGCTGCAAAGCCAGCCAGGCCGACCTGGCCCGCCGCCACCAGGGCTGAGGTGCCGCCGTCGTACGCCTTGCCCGCAACGCCGTTGACCACGGCAGCCAATGCCTTCGGCGTAATCGACGCCACGGTAGTTGCGCTATTGTTGCTGACTACATAATTGCCGGCATCCGCGCCGGCCAGCGCGATGCCGGAAACGGAAATCGCCTTGCCGTTGCCCGCGTTCTTGTCTGCGAAACCGGCATTGCCGCCCACCTGCAGCCGGTCGCCTGCAAGACGGTCGTCGGCAAAGGTCACGCTTGCAGCCAGCGAACCGTCGTACACCTTGTCCAGGCCGGCCGCGCTGACCACCAATGCGCGCGGAGCAATGCTTGCCGTTGAATTGGCAACGAAGGATACGGCGTAATTGCCGGCATCTGCGCCGCCGAGGCTGAGGCCGGACAGGACCACTGCCTTGCTGCTGCCGGCGTTTTTGTCGGCAAAGCTGCCTATGCCTCCAGTCAGTACCAGCTGGTCGCCTGCCACACGGTCATCCCCCAGCAGGGTCACCGAGGTGGCGGTGCTGCCGTCGTAGACCTTGTCGGTTGCTGCGACGTTGGCAGTCAGGACGCGCGGCGTAATGGCGCCAGTACCGGCCAATGTGGTGGAAGCCAGCTGGTAATTGCCGGCATCGCTGCCGGACAAGGCCAGCCCGGTCACTGTCAACGCCTTTGCGATACCGGCATTCTTGTCGGCGAAACTGCCGCTGCCGCCGATTGCCAGCACGTCTCCCGCCACGCGGTCGTCCCCGAAGCTGGCCGCTATCGCGGTGCCGCCATCGTAAACCTTGCTGCCCTGCGCGCTGACGTTGAGCGTGCGGGGCGTGATATCTGCCGTGGCGCTGACGCTATTCGAAGCCAGCGCATAGTTCCCGGCATCGGCGCCGGACAGCACCAGGCCGCTGACAACGACAGTCTTGCCGCTGCCCGCGTTCTTGCCGGCGAAAGCGGCATTACCGCCCACCGACAGCTGGTCGCCAGCCAGGCGGTTGTCGGTAAAGCTTGCGCTGGCGGACAAGTTGCCGTCATACACCTTGTTCGAAACCAGCGTGCCCACCGTCAGCGAACGTGCAGTGATATCACCGTTGGCAGCGGCATTGGAAGATGCCAGCACATAGTTGCCGGCATCGGCGCCGCCGATGGAAATGCCGCTGACGCTGATCGCTTTGCCAGTGCCGGCATTCTTGTCGGCGAAGCTTGCGCTGCCATAGCCAAGCGAGATCGCATCGCCGGCCACACGGTCGTCGCCCAGCGTCACGGCAGCGGCCATGCCCTGGTCATACACCTTGTTGACACCGGTGGCCGTTGCGTTCAGGGTGCGTGCGCCGATGTCGGCCCTGGTGGCAAGCGATCCCGATGCCAGCACGTAGTTGCCGGCATCGGTGCCGGACAGCGTAATGCCGCTCACGCCGACATCCTTCGCGATGCCCACGTTCTTGTCGGCAAATGTCGCGTTGCCGCTCACCGACAGCACGTCGCCGCCGACGCGGTCGTCGCCAAAAACCACTGCCGCAGCGCGGCTGCCGTCGTACACGCGGTTCACGCCGGTGGCCGTCACCACCAGCGTGCGTGCCGCGATATCCGCGATACCAGTGACAGTGCCGGACGCCAGCACATAGTTGCCCGCATCGGCGCCGCCCGTGATGGAAATGCCGCTCACGTTGACGGTCTTGCCGGTGCCGGCATCCTTGTTGGCGAAACTGGCGCCTGCGCTGCCCAGCGACACGATGTCGCCGTTCAAGGCGTCGCTTGCCAGACCGACTGCCGCATCGCTCGTCCCGTCATAGGTCTTGCCGCCGCCGGTCATGCTGACATTCAGCGTGCGGCGCACGATATCCGCCTTGGTTGCGGCCAGGGTGGACGAGAGCACATAATTGCCCGCATCGCCCCCCGACAGGGAAATGCCGGTCACGCTGACATCCCTGGCGTTGCCCGCATTCTTGTCGGCGAATGCGGCATTGCCGCCGATCGACATCACATCGCCGGCCACGCGGTCGTCGCCGAATGCCACCGTAGCAGCCTGCGTGCCGTCGTACACCTTGTTGTGGCCGGTCGCCGTCACATGCAGCGTGCGTGCCGTGATCGCGGCCGTGGTGCTGGCAGTCGGCGCGGCCAGCGAATAGTTGCCCGCGTCGGCACCGGTCAGTACCAGGCCGCTGGCCGTAACGGTTTTGCCGGTGCCTGCGTTCTTGTCGGCGAATACGGCATTGCCCGAAACCGTCAGCACGTCGCTGCCGAGCCGGTCGTCGGCAAAGGTTGCAGTTGCCGACACGCCGCCGTCGTACACTTTATCGGAGGCGCTGACGCCAACCACCAGCTGGCGCGCCGTGATACTGGCCGTGGCCGAAGCGGAGGTCGATCCCAGCACATAATTGGCCGCATCGGCGCCGGACAGCGAAAGGCCGCTCACCTGCACGCCCTTGCCGGCACCGACGTTCTTGTCCGTGAATTCAGCACCGGCGTAGTTCACGGCAAGCGCGTCGCTGCCCAGGCGATCGTCGCTGAACGAGGCATTGGCATTGGCCGAGCTGTCGTACACCTTGTCGGCGGCTGCGGCGTTCACGTGCAGCATGCGCGGCGTGATGTCGGCGCTGGTGGTTGCGGTGGTCGAGCCAAGCGAATAGTTGCCGGCGTCGGCGCCGGACAGCGACAGGCCAGCGACCGTCACGCCCTTGCCGTAGCCCGCGTTCTTGTTGAAGAACTTGCTGGACGTGTAACTTGCACTCAACTGGTCCCCGGCAATCCGGTTATCGGCCAGCGTCACGGATGCGGAATCCAGGCCGTCGTAGACCTTGTTGATGCCTGTCGCCGTCACGCTCAGCTGCCTCGGGGTCACTGTCAGCTGGCCGCCGCCATTGAACGTGATGTTATAACCCAGTTTGCTCGCCAGGTCGCCCTGGTTCAGGGCATAGGTGCCGGCGTTCCTGGTAAATCCGGTAGCGCCGGCAGAACCCGTAAGGTCGTACGAGTCGCCATCGATATAGCCCTTGACGTTATTGGCAAACGCCGGCAAGGCACCGGTGCCGTCGTACACCCTGGATGCCGATTGCGGAGTAACGACGAGGGTTGGCGATTCCTTGTACATGAACCAGTTGCCGCCACCGGCCGTATAAGCCGGCGCGACGGTGTCGTACGCCTGGTTGTAGTGCTTGCTGTAGCCGCTCATGCCCTCCAGCGTATTCTGGGTTGTATCGGAATACACGTGGTAGTAGCCGTTGACGCCGCCCTGCAGCGCGCTGCTGCCCGCGTTGTTGATGAAGCTGCCGCCCGAGGAACCATGGGCAGCCACGGTGACAGTCACGCCGCTGCCAGCAGAACCAACCAGGCTGCCGCCCGCGTTGATCACGATATCGCTGCCTGCGCTCGTCCCGCGGTTGATCACCGTAACGCGCCGGCCGCTCACTGCGCCGCCAACGGTGATGTCGCCGCTGTCATGGTTGGCCTGGCCGGCGCCCGTATGGATGGTCATGTTGACGTCGCCGGCGCTGATGGCTGTGCCGTCCGCCACCGTGATCGCCGCCTTGCCTGCGCTGCGGTAGCCGTTGACTACGCCGGCGGCGGTACCGGCATTGGCCACGACGTCAAGCGCGCCGCCCATCGTGATGTCGGACTTCAGGTCGACGCTGCGGCCAGCCTGCAGGGTCAGCCGGCCATTGCCTGCGGCATTGATCGCGTTGCCCGCATCCCAGGTGATGTCGTTGTTCGCCTGCAGCGTGATGTCCGTGCCGTCGGCCAGCGCCGCTGCAAGCTTTTGTGCGTCCACTGCGGCGTTGACGCCCGCCTTGGGATAGCCTTGATTGAATGCCAGGGACCCGCCGGCCGGGGCCGGCAGCAGGCGGAACAGGCTGACCGCGCCGGTCCACGGATCGTTGCCGTCGGCCGCACTGGCACGCGGCTGCGCGATCGCCATGGCGTCGCCGGCCCCGTTCATGGCGACGGCAAAGCCGAAGTTGCCGAATTCGTCGATATCCAGGCTGGCATTTGCGCCCTGCAGGTATTCGCGCCCGATGACCGCGGTCACGGCAGGGGATACGAAGTTGCCGCTGTAATCGATGATGCGCACCGCGCCCGGACCGGTGGTCGCGCTGCCAAGTCCGCCATTGCTCGGCGAACCAACTGCCAGTCGCGTACCGGCATCGTTCATGGCGAGGGAAGCGCCAAAACTTTCGCCTTCGACCAGGGCGATATCGAGCTTGCTGCCGCCCTGGCCGATCGTGCCGGCCAACACCGGTGTATCGAACGGCGTGGTGTACAGGTAAACCGTTCCGCGGGCATTATTCTCGCCAGGGGCTCCGACTGCCAGCTGGGTGCCGGCATCGTTCAGCGCCACGGCCGTACCGTACTGAACGTCGGGCGCCGTACCGCCGCTCAGGGTTTGCGCATACGCAAAGGTGCCTGCCGTGGCCTTGTACAGTTCAACCTTGTTGTTGTACAAGGCGCCGACTGCCAGCTTGTCGCCGGCCCCGTTCAGGGCGACCGACACGCCGAAGGCATTGCCGCCCGGGTCGACAGCCGTGATGGTCTGCTTCAATACGGGCGCCGTGAAGCCGCCGCCGAAGGCGAAGGTATAGACCTTGCCCGCCAGGTCTTCGCCCAACGCGCCCACAGCCATGACCGTGCCGGAGCCGTTCAGCGCGACCGCGGTACCGAAGGAATCGTTGCCGGTCAGCTTGGCCGACATATTGTAGTTGTTACCCCCGGTGTAGCCATAGCCGATGGTTCCCGCCAGCGTGCCGCCGCTGAACTTGTCGTCGCTGAAGGTGAACAGGCGCACCGCGCCATAGGTCACCCCGGCAGCGCCGCCGTTGCCGGCGTCGAATGGTGCGCCAACGGCCAGCCCCTTGCCGTCGGAAGTGAGCGCCACGCTGGAGCCGAAGGTGTCGCCTGTGTTCAGGCCGGCCACATCCTGGTTCTTGCCGCCGCTGAAGCCCTTGCCGATTGCCGCCTCGAAGGTCCACTGGTTGGCGAAACTGCCGATCACGATATTCTTCGGGTCCAGCAGCAGGCTGCCGCCTTTGCCGATCTCGAGCCGCTCCAGGCCCACATGGCGCAGGTCCTCATGCGAAGAGATCTCCACCGCACCGCCGCGCGACTGGCCGCCGGCCTTGACGGCGCCCAGCATGGTGGTCTGCCGGTCCGACCAGACAATCGCGGTGCCGCCCTGGCCTGCCCAGCCGCGCGCCGAGACGTCCAGCACGGTGCTGTCGTTGAGGAAGGTGGCGTCGGCATTGCCAATGCCGGCCGTGCTCCCCCAGCGGGCGGTAAAGCGATCCGCATCCGGCGCATCGTCGCGCCTGGCGCCGCCCTGGAATGCGCCGCCTACGCGTACCAGGCCGCCCTGGGTGGCGCCCGAAGCATCGACTGTGGCGCCCATCAGGCGCACGTCGGCGCCGCTGATGTCGACGCGGCCGCCTTTGCCTGCGATGCCGCGTGCCGCCTGGCGGCCGGAAGACAACAGGCTGCCGCCCGCGCGCAGCGACACGGTGCCGCCGTCCGTTGCGCCGCTGGCGTCGGCCGACGCCGCATTGTTCTCCACCAGGCTGGCGCCGGAGGACAGGCTGATATTGCCGCCCAGCCCGTTCCTGCCCGCAGCGGACAAGGCCGACGCCGCAGACAGGTCGCGCTCCGCCTTCACTTCAATGGCGCCGCCACGCGCGCCGTCGCTGCGAACGGCGCCATCGAGCGCGACGAAACCGCCTTCGACCTGGATCCTGCCCCCTTGCCCCCGGCTGGCCGAAGCATCAAGCTGGCCTGCGTGCACCTGGCCGTCGCCGACCAGGCGGATCGTTCCGCCGTCGGCAAGCAAGCCTCGCGCCTGTACCAGTCCGGCGTTATTGACGGTGGAGCGCGCCAGCGCATCGGCAGCTTTGGCTGTCAGCACCACCTGGCCGCCGTCGGCTTGCAGTAGGCCCTTGTTTTCAGCCAGCGCATCAAGCGCGCCCTTTTCCACGCGCACGGCAATCAAGCCATCGCCGCGGAAGTCCAGGCTGATCGCATTGCCCGCCGCCAGCGCAACGCTGCCGCCCTGCGCCTCGATGGCGCCGGTATTGGAGACTGCCGGCGCCAGCAGCGCGACAATCCCGCCGTCGGCATTGATGCTGCCCTCATTGCGCACGGCGGCCATGCCGCTGCCGCTGAAGTTGTAGCTGCCCGACAGGAAGGACTGGTCCGAAATGCCAAGGCTGGTGGCAACCAGGCCGCCCACGTTGACCTGGGCGCCAGCGCCGAACAGCACGCCCTGCGGATTCACCAGGAACACCTTGCCGTTGGACGACAGCCTGCCGAAGATCGCGCTTGCCTCGCCGCCCACCACGCGGTTCAATGCCACGGCCGATGCGTTGGGCTGGTTGAAACGCACCAGTGCCTCGGCCCCGATGTTGAAACCCTGCCAGTTCATGATCGCCTGTTGCGTGGCCTGGCTGACAGTCATGCTGTTGCCCTGCACAATCACGCCCGCCTGGCCGGCCACCAGCTGCATGCCGCTCGGCAGTGCGTTGGCCGGCGGCGCCCCGGCATTGGCCGCTCCCGCCATCGCGAGGCTGCCCGCCAGCACGGCGACGGCACGGCGGCGAACGCCGCCCTTGCCATGGCTGCGCGAGCCTTCGGCAACGGCGACCCAGCAGCGGTGCAGCGTGCTCCAGACGAGGCGGTAAAAACGGTTGGCGGAGGCGTGTTTGTGCATGGTGTTTCCTTAAACGTGCAGGTTGAAGTCGGCGCGCAGCGTCACGCGGGCGCCCTGGCGCGCCGCCGGCTGCAGGTACACCAGCTGGCGGCCTGTCGCTTCATTTTCGATTTCATAGCTGCCTGCCTTGACGGCCGGCTGGGCGGCGGCAGAGAACACCACCGTAAATTGCCTGGCTTCCGCGCCTTCCGGTGCGAGCCTGGAACTCACAACCGCCTCCACCATGATGGGCAACGCGCGGTACTCCGGATGGTTCAGCCAGAACTGCCGGCCCACCAGGCTTTCCGCGGCGCCGCGGCTCCAGGCAAAGCCGCTGCCGCCCTCTTGCGCGCGCACGGCCGGGGCGCCCAGGCCAAGGCCCGCCGCCAGCAAGGATCCGCCGCCCGCCTTCAACAGGGTGCGCCGGGAAGTCACTCGATCAGTCATCATTGTTCTCCCATTCCATGGTCCGGTGCATGCCGGACATTCCAGTTTCCTTGAAGCCGAGGCGCCTATACAGCGTCCCGGCCCGATTATTCAGTGCTACGTGCAGGCGCAGCGGCAGTCCCGCGCCGCAGGCTTCGCGCTGCAGGCCGTGCAGCAGCACGCTGCCGATGCCGCGTCCGCACCATGCCGGCAACAGTGCAATGTCGACCAGCCAAAGCGCCCCGCCCGACTGCGCCAGCACCATCCGGCCGACTGCGGCGCCTTCGCATTCAACGATGTCGAAGCGGGCGTCCGGAAAGTCTTGCAGGTATGAGTGCCGCTGCGCGACGAACTGCATGTCGAGCAAGGACTGCAGCATCGGCTGCGCCAGGCCGGGCAACTCGTGCAGCCGCACTGCGCCGAACAGCCCGCGCAGGAACTCGTGGTCCCCGCCCGACTCGGGGCGCAACGTCACGTCCATCAGGAACGCGGCGGGAACACGCCCTGCAACGCGATACAGAACGCCATGCCCAGGTAAGGCTGGCAATTGTTATGCGGCTGGCTGCCGCCGGCCGTGGCCAGGACATCCGGGCGCATCGGCTGCATGCCGCTGGTGGTCTTGCTGTACACCTGGTTCGACACCGCCGATTTGGCAAAGCCGCTGGAAGGGCCAGGAGCCATCTGGTCGGCCGCCACCGTCGTCGCCTGCAGATTGTGGCTATGCGCCGGCACTTCCGTTTCCTGCAGGGTGACGTATGCACTGCCGCCGCTTTCGCCAAGGTAGCGCGGCGACAGGCCAGCGCCCTGGCCCGGATGCAGCGGCGTGCGCCCGTTCAGGTCGGGCAAGGCGAAGGTGCTCTTGCCGTCGCCGCCGTAAGTGGTGCCCAGCAGGGAAAACAGCGCCGTGTTCTGCGCGATGGACATGATCTGGCCGTCGCACCTGGCCCAGCCCTGCGGCACGACACTGCCGGGGAACATGCGGATTTCTGCTACAAATGCTGACGTCATCGGACGCTCCTCAGTTAGGGTTCGGGAAGACCCCGTACAACGAAATGATGAAATGAAGGCCCAGGTACGGCGCCATGTTGTCGTGCGGCTGCGAAGCGCCGGCCGGGGTGATGGCGTTGGCGGCCATGGGCTGCACATTGTTGTCGGAACGGCCGTAGATGGCCGAGGCGCTCGTCACGGTCGCGGCGGGGAAGCCGGTAAAGTTGGTGAAGGCCCCGCTTCCGCGCTCGCTGCTGCCGACGATGGTGTGCGTATGGTTCGGGATCTGCTGCACGGTCAGGGTCACCGACTCGGCGCCGCCCTTCTCGCCGATCTGGATGCTGCGGCCCGACAGCGTGCCGTTGTGCACCGGCACCCGCCCCTGCATGTCCGGCAAGGCAAAAGTACTCTGGCCGTCGCCGCCATACGTGGTGCCGATCAGCTGGAACAGCGTCTCGTTTTCAGAAATAGCCATCAGCTGGCCGTCGCAGAAGGCCCAGCCGGCCGGCGCGAAATTACCGGCAAACAGGCGAATTTCGCCGACATAGGGATCCGACATGATCGCCTCCGATTAAGTAGATGAAGGAAATACGCCCTGCAGCGCAATGATGAAATTCAGCGCCAGATAGGGTTGCGTGTTCTCGTGCGCCTGCGAGCCGCCGATGCTCGACACCTGGGTCGGTACCAGGCCGACATTGGGACTGCCGTTGAAGACATCGGCACTCAGGCGGCCCTTGCGCGCCAACAGCGCGCCATTCGGGTCGCTGCTGCTGGCCAGGGCCGTACTGGCGTTCAAGCGATGGCTGTGGGCGGGCAGCTCGGCCTGGGTCAGCGTGTGCGCAAACTCGCCTCCCGCCTGGCCGCGCATCATGGTGTCGCCGTCGTGCACCGGCATCCGGCCGCGCAGGTCCGGCAGCGCGAAATTGACCCGGCCGTCGCCGCCATAGGTGGTCCCCAGCAGGGAGAACAGGGCCTGGTTTTGATTAATTGGCAATAATTGCCCATCGCACTTCGCCCAGCCTTTGGGCGCATAGTTAAATGAGACGAGCCTGATCTCGCTCAGGTATGGCTCTGCCATAAGAACTCCTGGTGGGTTAATTGTTAAATGTGGCGTGGTATTGCACACGGCTGCCATCGCGGCCAGCCGGCCGGATTGGCCGGCGGCGCGACTTCCGGCAGGGTCAGCGTCAGCGGGGTAGCGGCGATGGAGAATGCGGCCCCGAGGCGGGCCTGGAAGTAGCTTACAACTGTCGACACGGCAATCCTGATTGCTTTCTAATATTGAAAAAACTTCACATTGTACGATGAAATTTCCTTAAGCTGGATTACATTTTTGACATAAACCGATATGGTTTTGCTACAACAACGGTTTCAAATAGTGAAACGCAAGTGATTGCAAAGTTTATACTTGCCGGGATGTAGTCCGTCTCCCTACGGCGTGAATCGTCATGAACCGTAATTTCCTGGCCACCTGTTTCGGCGCCTCACTTGCCATTTATGCACGGCTGGTGTACGCCACCTCCACAGTCGTCATCGGGGCCGAGGATGATTGGGCCCCCTATTCGTCGGCGCCCCGGCAGCACGCGCAGGGATTCGCAGTGGACGTGGTGCGCGAAGCCTTTGCCCTGGTAGGAGTCCAGGTCGAGTTCAGAGCCCTGCCCTATTCGCGCTGCATGGCTGAAACGCGTACCGGCCAACTGACAGCATGCTTTGACGCGGTGCCGAATAGCCTGATCAGGCCGCATTACCTGTGGCCGCGGATGCCGCTGTTTTCGACCCGTATGAATATCTACGCGCGCTCGGGCTCGATCCAGCGTGGCCTGCGCGCCAAAGACCTGGAGGGACACACCGTCGGCGTACAGCGGGACTATGAGTACGGTGAGGAATTCGACGTCAACACGCGGATCCGCCGCCGCGTGGTGGACAAGAACGAATATGGATTCCGCATGCTGATGGCCAATCGCATCGAGTACATGGCGGCCGAAGAGCGTATTGCCAACGCCCTGTTCCGCAGCAAGCCAGGTGAATTCGCCGGGCGTTTCACGCTGGTGGGGACAGTCGCTACCCCCGACCTGTTCATCGCTTTCAGCAAGACCGCGCCGGGCAGCAGCGAGATGCTGGAGCGATTCAACCAGGGCTACGACAGGCTGCTCAATTCGCCGCGCTACAAGCAGATCGAAAACCGGTGGTTCAAATGACCCGCTCGATCGCCGCTCGCCTGTTGCGCATCATCTTCGGCTGCTACTTCATCGTGACGGTGGTGGTGACCGTTATCCAGCTCACCGCGGAGTACAGGCATACCCGTACCCGCGTCGAGAGCGAAATCGAAGCCATGCAGCACACCTTCGGCCCCGGCATCGCCGACGCCATGTGGCGCTTTAACGATGACATCATGCGCGGCATCCTGGCCGGCATGAAAGAGCTGCCGATCGTGGTGGGGATCAAGGTCGTCGACGACCAGGGCAAGCTGGTTCGCGCTGTCGGCACCGTGCTCGACGACCAAGGCAGGCATATGCAGGCCCAACCCGACGGCCGCCTGGCGCCGCCGTCGGGCAACGACGGCCTGTTCGGCCAGATCTTCAGCCGCGAATTCCCGATTTCGTACAAGCTTGAAAACGGCACGCCGCAGGAAATCGGCAAGTGGACAGTCTATTCCAACCGGCGCATCATCCTGGGCCAGGTCGAGTACGGCTTCTTCCTGATCCTGGTGAATTCAGTGATCAAGACCCTGGCGCTGTGGTTCATCTTCGTGCTGGTGGTGCGGCACTGGCTGGGCAAGCCGCTGCAGCAACTGAGCGACTATGTCGGCCACCTGAACATCGACAATCTTGGCAGCACGCCGCTGCAGCTGCAACATGGAGGCAACACGGAGCTGGACCTGCTGGCCAACAAGATCAACGAAATGCGCGAGAACATCCTGACCGGGCTATCGGAGAGGGCCGTGCTGTATGAAGAACTGGCCGTCCTCAACGAATCGCTCGAACGGCGCGTGGCCGAACGCACCGAAGCGGCACGGCATGCGCAGGACGAACTGGCGCGCAGTGAGCGGCTGGCGGCCCTGGGTTCGATGGTGGCCGGCATTGCGCATGAACTCAACACGCCGATCGGCAACAGCCTGGTTGCCGCCAGCACCCTGCACGACAAGATCGATGCACTGGGCCGGCGTTTCGAGGGCGGCCTGCGGCGCTCGGACATGCAGCAGTTCCTCGACGAAGCCGACGGCATCGGCCTGCTCCTGACGCGCAACATCGAGCGCGCGGCCAGCCTGGTATCGAGCTTCAAGCAGGTGGCTGTGGACCGCACCAGTTCCCAGCGCCGCAAGTTCGACCTTGGCGCGGTCATCCAGGAGAACATGAACACATTGTCGCCGGTGCTGCGCAAGACGCCCTACCAGATCACGGTGGACGTTGCTGCCCTGGTGGCGATGGACAGCTACCCCGGCCCGCTGGGCCAGGTACTGGCAGCCCTGGTGAACAACGCCATCATGCACGGCTTTTACAATCGCGATCACGGCCGCTTGTCGATCACCGTGCCGGTGCCTTCCGGCGAGCAGGCCGAGATCGTCATCAGCGACGACGGCGCCGGCATCGCGTCCGGCCACCTCAATCGCATCTTCGATCCCTTCTTCACCACCCGCATGAGCGAAGGCAGTTCAGGGCTGGGCCTGAACATCGTGCACAATATCGTCACCACCATCCTGGGCGGCAAGATCCACGTCGACAGCATGCCCGGCGTGGGCACTACCTTCCGCATCACGATCCCGCTGGATGCGCCGATGCACCACGAAGAACCGATTATTCCGCGGGCCTGAGCAGGACCGGCACTTCCTTGAAGGCCGGCGTGGCCGAACCGCGCGCCACCAGCTCCGGGGAAATCAGCGGCGTCAGTTCGGGGAAATAGCCGAACACGTCGCCATCGGGCACGTCATACTGCACCAGCTGGTAGCCGCTGCATGTGCGCGCGATGCCGTCCGGGGATGCTGCGTGCACGTCCACCAGTTGGCCGTCGCGCAGGCCGAGGCGCGCCATCGTCGCAGCGGAAATGAACAGCACCTTGCGCGTGTGGTGCACGCCGCGATAGCGGTCCACCTCGCCCGTGGTGTCGCGATAGACGGTGGTGTTGTACTGCCGGTGCGCGCGCACAGTGGCCAGGCACAGTACCTCGTCGCCAAAGGATGCGCGGGCACGGCCCATGATGGTGTCCTGCGGCAGCGCGATAGCGGTGAATTGCGCCTTGCCGCTGGCAGTCTTCCAGTCGCGGTTGCGCGCGCTGTTCGGCAGGTGGAAGCCGCGCGGCTGCGCGATGCGGTCGTTGTATTGCTCAAAGCCCGCCACGGCGGTGCTGGCGACCTGTTCGATCAGCGACCGCGTCACGCGGTAATCGCTGCCCATGGCCTGCCAGTCGATGCCGGGCGTCGGCGCGCCTGCCGCCAGCGTATGGCGCGCCAGCTCGGTGACGATATGCGGCTCCGAACGCAGCTTGGCACTGGCCGGGTCACCGCGTCCTGCCGAAGCGTGCACCATGCTGGCCGTGTCTTCCACGCTGACGAACTGGCGGCCGCCCCGCTGCTCGTCGCGCTCGGTGCGGCTAAGGCAAGGCAGCAGCAAGCCGACCTGTCCCGGATGCAGGTGGGTGCGATTCAGCTTGGTCGCGATATGCACCGTCAGCTGCAACCGCTCCATCGCCTGCAGCACGCGCGGCGTATCCGGCCCGGCCACGGCAAAATTGCCGCCCAGGCCAAGGAAGGCATGCACCGAGCCGTCCATGATGCCCTTGATGGCCGCTACCGCGTCGAGGCCATGCTCGGCCGGCGGCGTAAAGCCGAACACACGTTGCAGGCCCTCCAGCCATTCCTTCTTTGGCCGGTTGGTCACGCCGACAGTGCGGTCGCCCTGCACGTTCGAGTGGCCGCGCACCGGCATCAGGCCGGCGCCCGGCTTGCCCACATTACCGCGCAGGAGCATCAGGTTGACCAGCATCTGGATCGTCTCGATCGCATACTCGTGCTGGGTCAGGCCCATGCACCAGGTGGCGATGGTGGCCCTGGAGGCGATATAGATTGCCGCCGCCTTTTCAATCTGCTCGCGCGGCAGGCCGCTATCCTGCTCCACCTGCTGCCACGCCTGCGCACGCACGGCGGCGGCGAATTCCTCGAAACCGCTGGTGTGGCGCGCGATGAAGTCGCGGTCCAGCACCTTGCCGCCCGCATCCTCCGCCTCCAACACGGCCTTGCACATGCCGGTAATGGCCGCCAGGTCGCCGCCCACGCGCACCTGGAAATACTCGCTGGCGATGCGGGTTCCGCGGCCGGTCAGGGTCTCGAGCGGCGATTGCGGATCGGCGAAACCGCGCAAGCCCGGCTCCAGCATCGGGTTGAAGGCAGCAATGCGGCATCCGCGCAGCGAAGCTTCGCGCAAGTCGCCCAGCATGCGCGGATGGTTGGTGGCAGGGTTCTGGCCGAATACGAAGATCGCCTCCGCATGCTCGAAGTCCTCGCGCGTGACGGTGGACTTGCCCACGCCCAGTGTCGTGCCCAGCGCCATGCCGGACGACTCGTGGCAGTAGTTGGACGAGTCGGGCATGTTATTGGTGCCGAACGCGCGCGCAAACAATTGATAGGGGAACGCCGCCTCGTTGCTGCTGCGGCCAGACGCATAGAATACGGCGCGGCCCGGCGCATCGAGTGCACGCAGCGCGCCCGCAGCGAGCTTGAACGCCTCATCCCATTCGATTTCGCGGTAGGTATCGCTGGCACGGTCGTACAGCATGGGCGCGGTCAGGCGGCCAAAACCCTCCAGCTCCCACTCGGCGCGGCTACGCAGCGCCGCCACAGGATTGGCCGCAAAGAATTCCGGGGTGGCGCGGCGTGCCGTTGATTCATGCGCAATCGCCCACGCGCCCTGTTCGCAGAAATCGACCGCCTTGTCCTTGGGCGAATCCGGATAGGCGCAACCCGGGCAATCCACCCCGCCCGGCTGGTTCAATTGCGGCAGTACTTTCAACGCCGGCAGCGGGCTGTTGCTGCGCAATGCCTTGGCGGTGCCATGCAGCGAGCCAAGGCCGCCAGCGGGTTTGTCGTAGAAGCGAATCGGATGCTGCACAAGAATCTCCGGCCATTCTGTCAAGCCCGCGATGTTAACATATGAAAGTCGGGGTCAGGTCTGGCAATCGGACAAAAAGCGGACAAAAAGCGCACGAGCGTTCAGAGAATGGCGGATTGCCAGACCTGACCCCGACTTTTGGCTTGCTACTGTTGAGTTGCCTTGTGACAACGAGGCCTGCGGCGCGGTAGCTGGGACGGTCGTGTTTGATTTATAATTCGCCTGCGCCTTATACCCGCGCAACGTTTCCTACTGGCCAAACCCTCGCCTGGCATGTTCTCCTTTCAGGAGATGGTTGTGCGCCAAATTCCCAGAATCCAGACGTTCAAGTTCAAGATTTCAGCCCTGCTGGTGCTGATGGTCATGGTCGCCACTGCCCTGGTTGCCGGCGTTTCCTTGCTGGTGGCGGAGCATGAGATGCGCAAGGTGATCGCCGCGCAGGAGATGTCCATGCTGTCGAGTGCCGCTGCCTACCTCGACCGCGACATAACTTCCAAACAGCAAGTTTTGCGGGTGCTGGCTGAGAGCTTGCAGGCCGAGCCAATCGCGCCGGCCAAGGTTCAGGCGCAGCTCGAGTTGCGCGGGGCGCTGCGCGACGAGTTCTTCAACGTCACGGCCTACGATCCCGACGGCAAGCTGGTGGCCAACCTGCAGGACCGCCGCATGATTGGCAAACTCAATAGCAAAAACCGCCAGTACTTCCGCGACACCATCGCGGCCCAGGAAGGCATCGTCTCGGCGCCGTTCCGCAGCGTGCTGTCCGGCCGGCCGGTGCTGGCAATCACGCAACCGGTGTTCCGCCGCGATGGCAATATCGACTACGTTCTGGTGGGGACCATCGACCTGCAGCGCCCTGCCTTTGCCGGCCAGTTGAACGCCCTGCGCGGCAAGGCCGAAGGCTATCTGTTCATCCTGACCGCGGACGGCACAATGCTCTACCATCCCGACCAGAGCCGCGTGCTGACCCAGGCGGCCGGGCCGGGCACGCTTGGCCAGGTCGTGCTGGCCGATGCGGATGGCTGGCGGGAGGACGCCGTCGATGACGGCAGGCCGGTGCTGCTGGCGCACAAGCGCCTGAAGAAGGCTGACTGGACGATTGCCGTCTCCTTTCCTGTCCGCGATGCTTTCGCCTCCATGGCCAGCCTGCGCTGGCGCGCCCTGCTGGCCGCCTCGGTGGTGGCCCTGGTGGCTGGTCTGGCGGCATGGCTGCTGATGCGCGCCCTGCTGTCGCCCCTGTACAAGCTGTATGGCCAGGTGCGTGCCTTCGGCCGCGGCACCATCGATATCGAACAATTCAACTCCGGCAAGCCCGATGAATTCGGCCACCTGAGCCGCGCCTTTTACCAGGTTGCGCGCCAGCAGCAGATGGCCGAGCGTAACCTGCAGCGCCTGGCCACTACCGATCCGCTGACGGGCGCGCACAATCGCCGCATGTTCGATGAATTCTTCCCGCAGGCGCTGAAGCGCGCCATTCGCGCCGGCCAGCAGATCGGCCTGGCCGTGCTCGACATCGACTATTTCAAGGGCATCAACGATAACTTCGGCCACCAGGCCGGCGACGCCGTGCTGGTGCAGTTTGCCGATCGCCTGCGCAATGCCGTGCGCAGCACCGATACCGTGGCGCGCATCGCCGGCGATGAATTCGTGATCGTGTTCGAACATCTGGAGGCCGGCCACGACGTCAACCTGCTGGGGCAAAAAATCGTGGCGGCCATGCAGGCACCGTTCGTGGTCAACGGCCGGCCGCTGAACGTCACCGCCAGCATCGGCATCGCCCTCACCACCGAGCTGCCGGCCGACGTCGACAAGGTGATGCTGGCCGCCGACCAGGCCCTCTATTGCGTCAAGGCCGCCGGCCGCAACGGCTTTGCCGTCAATACTGTCGGCGCCGAGCGCATTCTGTCGGTGCGCGATTTTGCAGCGCCTGCCAAGGCCGACAAGGGCGAGAAGAAGAGCTGGCCGTCCAGCCGCTTCTGATCAATGCGGCGACGGGATCGACGCCGGCCGCACCTGCGATTGCGCCATGCCGGACATGCTGCGGCACTCGCTGGCGCAGCGGCGGCAGGCGATTGCGCAATCCTTGCAATGCTCGTGCGTGTGCTGTTCGCACTCGTCGGCACAGGCGTCGCATATATCGGCACAGGCTTCGCACAGGCTTGACGCCAGCTTGCTGCCGCGCTGCATCAGGCCGACGCATACGCGGCACACCTGTGCGCAATCGATATCGGTGGCAATGCAATGGGCCAGGCTGGCCACGTCCTGCTCCTGCAGGCAGCTGGCGGCGCAGTGATCGCAGGCAGCGGCGCAATCATTGCAGGCTTCGATGCAGCTCTGGTACTGTTGCTGGGTCATGATGGCCTCCTTTCGGAAAGGGCCAGACTAGCACTCACGGGGCTTGGGGCGCGCACAGCTTGCTCCATGCGGAACTCGCCGACCAGGGCCACCAGCGTTGCCGCCTGCTGCTGCAAACTTTCCGCCGCGGCGGCAGCCTGCTCGACCAGGGCGGCGTTTTGCTGCGTCACCCCATCCATCTGGCTGATGGCCTGGTTGACCTGGCCGATGCCGGTGCTCTGCTCACCGCTGGCCGCGCTGATCTCGTGCACAATTTCGCTGACGCGCCGCACGCTGGCCACCACTTCGTCCATCGTGGTGCCGGCTTGCGCCACCAGCGCACTGCCCGCTTCCACTTCGCCCACCGAGCTGCCGATCAGCTCCTTGATCTCCTTCGCCGCGGCAGCGCTGCGCTGGGCCAGGTTGCGCACCTCGCTGGCCACCACTGCAAAGCCGCGCCCCTGCTCGCCGGCGCGCGCCGCCTCCACCGCCGCGTTGAGGGCCAGGATATTGGTCTGGAACGCGATGCCGTCGATCACGGAAATGATGTCCACCACCTTGCGCGAGGAATTGTTGATCGAGGCCATGGTGTCGACCACCTGCGACACCACCTGGCCGCCCCGCATAGCCACCTCGGATGCCTGCGCAGCGAGCTGGTTGGCCTGGTGCGCATTGTCCGCGTTCTGGCGCACGGTGCTGGTCAACTGTTCCATCGTGGCGGCAGTCTCCTCCAGCGCACTGGCTTGCTGCTCGGTGCGTGAGGACAGGTCGGTATTGCCCTGCCGGATTTCAGTGCTGGCCGTGGCCACGCTCTCCGACGATTCTCGCACCCGCGCCAGCACCGAATGGATCTTGGCCACGAAAGTATTGAAGCCGGTGCCAATGACGGCCAGCTCATCGTTGCCGCGCACCTCCAGCCGCGCACGCAGGTCGGCATTGCCGCTGGCAAGGCCAGTCATCGCGTCGGCCAGCTCCCGCACTGGCCGCATCAGCCGGAACAGCACGGTCACCAGGATAAGCCCCATTGCCACTGCGCAGACCAGGGAAACCAGCAACGTGTATTTCAGCAGTTCGCGCGCCGGCGCAGTTGCCACCGCATGCGGGAAGCTCATCTTCACCGCCCACGGCGCGATATCGGGGTGCAGCGTCAACGGTTGAATCAGGTGCACCATGTCACCCTTGTCGGTGTACTCATAAGGCCGGCCGGTACGGATCGCTTCCAGGCCTTCCTTCGGGATGTCGGAGGCGGCCTTGCCGATCAAGGCTTCGCTGGGACTGCTGGCATACAGGCCGCCGTTCGACACCAGCGCCAGGCGCCCGCCTTCGATCGACTTCAGGCCTTTGAGGATTTCACCCAATCGCGTCAGCATGAAGTCGGCGCTGGCTGTGCCGCGGAATTCGCCGCCGATCATGATCGGGGCCACCAATGACGCCATCAGCACGTCCTTGCCGTTCACCGGATAGGAATACGGTTCGGTGAAGAACACCTTGCCGGTACGCTTCGGTATGTCGTACCAGTCGTTGGCCCCCGGCTTGGGATCGAACACGATCGGCTCCACATTGGTGCCGCCGCCCGCCGCCTTGGTGTAGTAAGGCATGTAGCGCCCGCTGGCGTCGAATTCAGGCTTCTTGTCGGCGTATTCGGCATCCTTGCTGTCCAGCGCATTCGGTTCCCAGGTGACGGCGGCGCCAATCAAGTCTTCCGAACCGAGCACCACGGTCTTGGTAATCTCACCGGTTTGTTCACGCGACAGCGGCAGGTTTGCGCCGCGCGTGGCACGCTGGGTAGCGCCAAGCTGGATGACGGTCGCCAGGTTGCGGACGATGCGCGACTGCAGGGCCGACGCAGCCGCTGCGGCCTGGGTGCGCGCCAGGTTCATCGCATCGCGTTCGGCCGTGCGGCTGGCCTCGTACCCGGTCACTGCGGCGGTAATGGCCAGGCTGAGCACCACCAGCGCCGTAGCCGTGATATTGATCTTGGCATTCAGTGAGAGGTTCGACAACATGCGACGCTCCTCAGAAGGTCTTGGCGACAGTCAGGACAAAGGTGGCTTTCTCCGTGTTCGAAAAGGCCAGGTGGCCATTGGCATCGGGCACGCCGCTGGTGTATTCCCGGTATACATTGGTGGCGCCCCAGCCGCGCGTGACGGCGGCAGCAACCGACCAGCCCCCTTCCAGCGCCTTGGTCACCCCGGCCTTGGCATCGCGCCAGTCCCAGATATCGTTGCCGGCTCCGCCAACGCGCGCATCGCCGGCATGCAGGTTGAGCGTATAGCCGTTGCCGAGGTCCTGGTTCAGGCCGATATCGAGGTAGCGCGTGCCGCGCCCGTGCGTGATGCCGAAGAAATGCGGGCTGACCGTGTAGTTGTATTTGACGTAGGCAGACTTATACGTCAGGCCCAGCGACAACTCGGTGTAGTTGAAGGTGGTATCGGTGGCGCTGACCTTGGCGCCCGGATACAGGTACTCATACAGGATCAGGCTGTAGCCGATATCGCCCCTGGTAACCGAATAGCCGGCGTACAGGTCCCATTCGATCTTTGCATTTTCAATAAACTTGTCGCTGACATTCGAGGCCCAGGTGCCGGCGACCAAGCCGCTGGGATGGACATAATCGACGCCAATTTGCAACGCCGGCTTGTCCCACGTTTGCCGGATGCCGCGTGAGACATATTGGCTGGCAAAAGTAACGGTAGTGGTAAGTGTAGGCGCTGGCGCTGGTGCTTCCTGCGCCATGGCCGCGTGCGGCAGCAAGGCCGCCAACCAGAAGCAGCGTTTCATCACACCCTCGCTTTCTTATTGTTTGGGGAGATGCAAACAATACTATCAGGCTATGCGGAGTAGCTCCAAACGATACTACGCTGCAACAGCCTTGCGTGCGTGCTTGACGCGGTACATGGCCTGGTCGGCCAGCTCCATCAGCCGGTCCATATCCTGCCCGTCTTCCGGGCTGATGGCGTAGCCGATGCTGGCGCCCAGGCGCAAGGCGCGGCCTTCAAATTCAAACGGCGCGCCGATCGCGGTGGTGATGCTGTTGCACTTGTTGCCGACGCCATCGCGGTCGCGCACGCCGCACAGGATGATGCCGAATTCGTCGCCGCCCAGGCGCGCCGCCAGGTCTTCCTGCCGCAGCTCGCGCGAAATGCGTTCGGCCACCTGGCGGATGGCGGCATCGCCGGCACGATGGCCCAGGTTGTCGTTGATCGCCTTCAGGCCATCCATGTCGATGTTGACCACGGCCACGCTGCTGGCGGCGCGCCCGGCTTGGGCGAGTTGCTGGCGCAGGCGGTCGTAAAACAGGGCGCGGTTCGCAAGGCTGGTCAGCGCGTCGTGCGTAGCGCGGTAATACAGGTCGCTCGACTCGTATTGCACGGCATGGTAGATGGCGGCGCCGATCAGTTCCGACAGCAGGCCGAGGATCTGCGCCTGGTAAGCATCGAAGGCATTGACGTGCGGCGCGCCGACCTTGAGCACGCCGACGCTCTCGCCTTCGTGGCGCAAGGGCACCACCAGCATCGAACGCAGGCCGACCTTGCGGCAGGCGGCGCGGTCGACGCGGGGGTCGGTTTCGGAATCGTCGCATTGCAGGATCCGGTCCTGCGCCACGCACAGGCCGGACAGGCTGCCTTCGCGTTTCAGCCGCAAGCCGAGGGCACCTTCGGCGACGCCGGCGGCGGCGCGGTACACCATGTCGTTGCCCTCGGCCAGTTCCACCACGGCGGCTGTCGCGCCGCACAGGGCGCCGGCACGCTGGCACACTAGGTGCATCACGCCCCCAAGGTCCAGGCCCCGGCGTGCAATATCGGTTTGTAAGTTGATAATCTCCAGCAATACCGCCGGATTAAGGTTCAGCGCATCCATCGTGGCACGACCACAAAATCTCACACATTTTCACAGCTTTCAGTGTGATGCATTTGTGACCGTTTGGCAACTTTTTTAGCTTCTTTTATGCTAGCTTTTGCGGCGGCGGCGCGCGCTTTGCGATGCATCGCGCGGCGGCCCAGCCATAACACCAGGCCGGTGATCATGAAGGCCAGCGGTGCCAGGCCGCTGAAGGACACCAGCACCCGGCCCGCCATGCCGAAGGCCTCGCCGGTATGCAGGGGGAATTGCCAGTTCATGAAGGTATCGCCCGATGCCGCATTCAGCGGGTCGCGCACGCGCAGCACCGCGCCGCTGAAGGCATCCACGCTGACCCGGGTACTGCCGTCGCCCTCGCGGATCTCGCCGGGCTGGCGCAGGCGGATTTCATAAGGCGCCTTGGCCGAACCGAGCGACACGCGCGACAGGCGGCCCTGCGGCACGCGCTGCTGGGCAATCTCCATCGCCGCCGCGACATTGATCGGCTTGCGGCCCTGGTCCGGGCCATTGGCAACCTTGCCGTTGTGCTCCAGCGTAGCCACTGCGCCGACCACCGGGCGCACCCAGTCCGGCAAATTCATCGCCAGGCCGGTAAAGCCCAGCACGGCCAGCACCGGGGTCATGAAAAAGCCTGCCGAACGGTGGAAGCTGTAATTGAATTGGCGCGAGGTGACGGCGCCGCGCACAGCCAGCGCCTTGCGCAGGCTGGCCAGCGTGTGCTTCGGCCACCAGAGAGCAAAGCCCAGCAGCGAGGTAATCGTCAGCAGCAAGCCGGCGATGCCGATCACCGTCTTGCCGACGTCGCCGGCAAACATATAGCGATGCAGGAGGAACAGGGTCGGCATCAGCAGCTCGCGCGACAGGCCGAATTCGCCGTAATTGCGCTCGCCGAGAATGTCCAATGTGTAGCGGTCCAGCATGACCTGGCGCGAAACATCGGTATCGAAGCTGCCCTTGTCCTTGTTCGGTTTGCGGTACCAGGCCACGTACACGTCGTCGGCCTCATACGGCAGCATCAGCATGGTCGGCTTGCCATATCCAGGCGCCTCGGCCAGGCGGTCGACCGCGGCCTGCGCCTGGGCCGGCGATGGCGCGGCATCGGCCTTGCCCTCGGCGCCGCGCGAGTGCAGCAGGCCCGGATTCAGCGCCCCATCCAGTTCATGTGTCCAGGCGATCACCACCCCGGTCAGGCCGGCAATGACGAAGATCGCCCCGAAAACCAGGGACACATACAGATGGATATCGCGCAGCCGCGCACGCAGCAAACCGGTCAGCATTTTTTATGTCAGCAATAAAGTGTTTGAAATTATAAATGAGAATGATTATCATTGCTGCTTTCTTTTGTATCTTTCTGTTTAGGAGTCACTGTATGACCGCGCTGAATCCCCTCACCCGTGCCGTAGCACTGGCCTGCCTCGCCCTCTCCGGGAGCGCAGCATTGGCACAAAGTGCCGGGGAGCCGATGAAGGAAGTGGTCGTTACGGCAACCCGCAACAGCAAGAGCGTGGACAAGATCCCCGGCGCGGTCACCGTGATTTCGCCGCGCGAGCTGGAAACGCAATACCTGCTGGCCGACGATCCCTCCGCCGCGCTGGCCACCTACATCCCCGGCTACGCCCCGAGCCGCCAGAAGATGAGCTCCACCGGCGAATCGCTGCGTGGCCGCAACGCCCTGATCCTGCTGGACGGCGTACCGCAAACCAACCCGCTGCGCGGCGGCATGCGCGAAGGCTATGTGGCCGATACCGCCATCATCGAGCGCGTGGAGGTGATCAACGGCGCCTCCGCCATGCAGGGCATGGGCGCTACCGGCGGCATCATCAACTACATCACCAAGTCGCCGAAAGCGGACGGCACCACGCAGTCGATCAATGTGCGCATGGCTTCCCAGCTGCGCCACGACAGCCTGGATTGGAAGACCGGCTACACCCTGCAGCACAAATCGGGCGATTTCGACCTGCTTGCCTTCGGCAGCATCCAGCAGCGCGGCCTGGGCTACGACGGCAAGGGCCGTCCGCTGGGCATCGAAGCGGTGCAAGGCGATACCATGGACTCGGAAGGCACCGACCTGTTCTTCAAGATCGGCAAGAACTTCGGCGACCAGCGCCTGCAGCTCACCGTCAACCGCTTCCGTATGGAAGGCGACGGCGATTACTCGCCGGTCGATGCCAACTTCGCTACCGGCACGCCAACCAGTTCCAGGCCAGGCAGGCCAGCCCTGGCGCCGCCGCGCAACAAGGTCGAAACAAGCAGCCTGGAATACCGCCACAACAACCTGCTTGGCGGCAGCTTCAGCGCGCAAGTCTTCAAGCAGGACTTCGCTTCGCTGTACGGCGCAACCACCACGGCCACTTTCCAGGACCCGACGATCGACCCGCGCGGGAAAACGTTCGACTCGAACGGCAAAATGTACGACCAGTCTGAAGTGGTGGCCGACAAGTACGGCGCCAAGCTGACCTACGTGCGCCCGGACACACTGGTCAAGGGCCTGGAATTCACGGCCGGCCTGGACTACCTGCGCGACCGCACCAAACAATGGCTGGCCGGCACCGGCCGCACCTGGGTGCCGACCCTGGACTTCACTTCCCTCGCCCCGTTCACCCAGCTTGAATATGAAATCGGCCCGCTGACCGTGCGCGGCGGCATCCGCCATGAAGACGCGAAGCTGGACGTCGATACCTATACCACCCTGGCCGCCTACAAGAGCCGCCTAGTGCAAGGCGGCCAGCGCTCGTTCACCAAGAACGTGAAGAATATCGGCGCCGTGTGGCGTTTCAACCAGAACTGGTCGGCCTTCGTCTCCAGTGCCGAAGGCTTTGGATTGCCGGACGTGGGCCTGGTGCTGCGCGCCGTGAACAAGCCCGGCCAGTCGGTGGACCAGTTGTTCGACATGCAGCCTGTCATCACGCGCAACAACGAAATCGGCGTGAACTGGCGTGGCGCCATGGGCAGCCTGGGTGCATCGGTCTACGACTCGCGCTCCAAGCTCGGCACCGCATTGCGCGTCAATTCCGCCGGCATCGGCCAACTGGACCGCGTACCGACCACTGTGCGCGGCTGGGAGATTTCCGGCGAACTGCGTGCAACGAAGACCCTGTCGGCCTTCGGCTCCTTCGCTCGCACCATGGGCAAGACCGCCACAACCGCCGGCGCACCGATGGACGTGGAACTGGGCGCCCGCTCGCAAGGCCCAGGCAAGCTGGTGGCCGGCACGAACTGGCAGTTCATGCCGAAGGCGAACCTGCGCCTGCAGGCAACCACCCTGTTCGACCGCGACATCAATATCGGCCGCAAGGTGAACACCACTGACCTGGAAGAGCACTTCAACGGCTACACCCTGCTGGACCTGGCCAGCAGCTACGATTCCCCTTGGGGCAAGCTGGGCGTAGGCATCGAGAACCTGGCCAACCGCCAGTACGTTGGCTACTACCCGCAGTCGGTCAACGTCAACTACACCGCGCAAACTGCGGTCAGCTACAAGGACTCTTCCTCGTACTTCGCCGGTCGCGGCCGCACCCTGTCGGTCAGCCTGACCCGCAGCTTCTAAGCCTCAAATCCCCCACTGGACCTTGAGCGTCAGGCCCTTGCTGGAACCCGGCAAGGCGCCATTGGCGTCCGTCGTGGCGCCAACGGAGACGATGCGGTCGTGACGCGTGGTGCGCTTGTACAGCAGCGAACGATGGCGGTATCGTTCGCTCCATGGCTCCAGCAGCTGCGGCGCCACGTCCTGCCGCCCTGACGAAGTGTTCTGCACGATCATGCGCAGGGCATCGCGCGGCGTGGCGTGCAGGGTGCCGACCCAGCGCCAACCGTTGTCGCTGAAATCCTGCAGGCTGCGGTGCTTGACCCAGGAACGGTTCCAGCGATGGTCGGACTCCAGGCTCCAGTTGCCGGGCAGCGGAAAGCGCAGGTTCGCTTCCAGTTCCAGGCTGCCGCCCTTGCCTACCTGGTCCGCTTCCACGTCGAGCTGGCGGCCCAGCGTCAGTTCACCCTTCAGCTTGACGAACCATGAAGAAGGCGTGCTTTCGATGCCCATATGCGCCGCGGGCGTCTTGTGCAACTTTGCGCCGCCGCGCCCGCGCTGGCGGTCGAAGCCCAGGTCGGCCCAGTAGCGGGTCTGGCGACCAGCGTAGAACCAGATGCCGGGGCGCACCCAGCGCTGCACCGTTTCATGCGACAGCGTCCGGATTTCTTGCAGGCCGAGGTGCAGCTCCGTTTCGTAAGCTTCGAACAGCGCCAGGTCGCGCGCGCCGGTACGGCGGTTGATCTCAACGTCGCCTTTGATGATGCCCGCCTGCGGAACGAAACCATTATCGTTGGCGAAGTTTGTGCCGATAACTTCCAGCTGTGCGACATTCAGCCAGTCGTCGGAACTGTAATTCAGCCTGCCGTAGCCATAGCCGCTGTTGCGCGCTTCGCTGGCAAGCGCACGGCCTTCGCTATCGAATCGCGCGGTAGTGCGCGAGGCCATGGCGGTCCACGCAAGCTGGATGTGGCCGTCGCCGTTTGCCGGTGCCCGCCATTGGCCGTCGGTACCCAGCACGGTGTTGCGGGCACCGGCACCGTAGTCGCGGTCGGACAGGAAGGCGCCAGCCACGGCCTGCTCGCCATGGCCGCGTGCGCGCAGCAGCATCGCCTTGCTGTCGCCGGCGCTGACGTGCTCCTGCGTTTCGTAAGGGCTGCCGCGCATCACGACGCCGCCGGCACGGTCATCCAGCGCCAGGGCTGTGGCGTCGGCGTCGGCGCCGCGCCAGGTTGCACGCAGGCCCCAGCGGGGATCGGCCACGGTGCGCGAGTAGAACGCCGGCAGCCGCATGCCCAGCACGTCCGCGCTTTCGAGGAAGAAGCCGCGCTTCTCCGGCAGGCTCAGGGCAATGCGGTTGGTGCCGTTGCTGGTGGGCGCGTCGATCTCGACCTGCGAGAAGTCGGGATTCAGGGTGGCGTTAAAGACCCAGTCCGCGCGTGGACGGGCGCTGATATCCATGCCCAGGCTGGTCTCGCTGCTGCGTTGGCCGTAGCCGCGATTGAAGCGCTGCGTGAGTTCGGGGCGGAACTCCCAAAAAGCCCGGTCCTGCACCGTCGGCAGTACTTGAGCCATGCCTTCGATTTCCTCCATCTCGGCGATGAAATGCAGCGACTCTTTCTTCAGCGGCGCGCTTAGCAGCAGCATATTGTCTTCGTGCGGCACGCTGCGCTCCACCATCAGGCGCCACGGCTTGCCTTCGCCATACGGGAAGCGCAGGCTAGATAGCGGCCAGCGTACTTCCATGGTATAGCCGTCGGGCAGCAGGTGGACTGCGCTTTCGACCGGGTAGTCGGGGCCCAGGTCTTCTTCGTCTTCGTCGGCGCGGTAAATGCCGTCGCTCATGACGCCAGCCACGTTGACGCGAACGAATTGCGCCGAGCGGCCATGGCCACTCGGGTCGATCCAGATGCCGATGAAGTCCTGGTCGCGGTCAACCTTGTCGCGCCGCGCCAGCGTGCCGTTCAGGGTTTTCGGGTCGCCATTCCAGGCGCGGATGCCGAAGACCAGCGCATCCCGGTCGACCAGTACACGCACCGTGGTGCGCACGTGTTCCGGCGCGTCTCGGCCATCTTCCGGCTGGAACTGGTAGAAGCGCGTATTGACCGGCGCCAGTTCCCAGGCCGCATCGTCAAGGCGGCCGTCAAGCTGCAGCGCAAGCGCTTGCGGCGCCACATGCGCGGCGATGCTGCGGCGCTTGGGCTCCTCGCTTTCGGCGGCAAACAATGGGATGGATACAGCAAACTGGGAAAAAACCAGGAAGCGCAGAAAATTTCGGGCATACATGATCTAGATTATAGATTTGCCAATTTGGCCCTGGCAAGCGAACATACGGGTGATAGGATGATGGCCACTTCGATGAGGGGATTCATGGGATTGACCTGTCAACAGCTAACATGCCGTCGCGGCCGCAGCACCCTGTTCGCTGGCGTCAGCTTTTCGCTGCAAGCCGGCGAAGCGCTATGGGTGCAGGGCCGTAATGGCAGCGGCAAGACTACTCTCCTGCGCTCCCTGTGCGGGCTCGCCCTGCCCGACCGCGGCGCCGTGCATTGGCAGGGCAAGCCTATTCTCGCCGCGCGTGCCCAATACCACTCCCAGTTGCTCCACATCGGGCATGCAGACGGCTTGAAGCCTGACCTGCTGGCGTGGGAAAACCTGGCGCTGGGCGGCCTGCCGGGCGAGCGGTGCAGCCGTGAAGACGCCATGCGGGCCCTGGATGAAATCGGGCTGCGGGCCGAGGCCCAGCGCGCAGTGCGCCTGCTCTCGCAAGGCCAGCGCAAGCGCGTTGCCCTTGCCCGGCTGCTACTGTCGCCTGCTCGCCCCTTGTGGATCCTCGATGAACCGCTGGCGGCGCTGGACCAGGACTCCGCGGCACAAGTCGGGCAGGTCCTGCAGGCGCATTGCGCGCGCGGCGGCATGCTGGTCCTGACCACGCACCAGGACCCGGACCTGCCGGGCGCACGCCAATTGCAGCTGGGCGCACCATGCTGAAAGCTGCTCGCCAGCTGATGCAACGCGACCTGCTGCTGGCCATGCGCCGGCGTAGCGACGCCTTGATGCCGCTGGCCTTCTTCCTTGTCACGACCACGCTGTTCCCGCTGGCGATCGGACCGGACAGCAAACTGCTGCACAGCGTCGCCCCCGGCATTGTGTGGGTGGCGGCCTTGCTGGCCTCCCTGCTTGGCCTGCAGCGGCTGTTCGCCGACGACCATGCGGACGGCTCGCTGGAGCAGTTGCTGCTGTCGCCGCAGCCACTTGAAATCCTGGTGCTGGCGAAGGTGCTGGCGCACTGGCTGACGTCGGGCCTGCCCTTACTGGTACTGGCGCCGCTGGTCGCCCTGCAATACGGCCTCGACGCCGAACCAATGGCAGTGCTGTGGCTCGGCCTTCTGCTTGGCACGCCGGTGCTGAGCCTCCTTGGCAGCATCGGCGCAGGCCTGGCGCTTGGCGCGCGCGGCGGCAGCGTACTGGTTGCACTGATATTGATGCCCCTGTATATTCCCTTACTAATTCTTGGTAGCTCCTCGGTTGTAGCCGCCAGCGACGGTACCGGCAGTGCGCCCCACCTGATGTTGTTGGGGGCCCTGCTGGCGGGGTCGCTGGCAGCCGCTCCCTGGGCCACTGCCGCAGCGCTGCGGATTGCACACGAGTAGGACGGAGTTCATCATATGAATCAACCGTATTATTCCACCGCAAACGGCGCCCGGCGTCGCCTCACTGTATTCACTTTCGCGTCCCCGCGCAACTTCTACGATCTGGCCGGACGGCTCATCCCCTGGTTCACGGCACTCGGAGTGCTGACCGCACTGGCCGGCTTGGCTATTGGATTGCTAGTTGCGCCGACCGACTTCCAGCAAGGCGACGCCTACCGCATCATCTTCGTCCACGTACCGGCGGCATGGATGTCGATGCTGGTTTATATGGCGATGGCGGGATGGGCCGGTTTCGGCCTGGCCTACCGCACCGGCGTCTCGTCGATCATGGCCAGCGCGCTGGCGCCGACCGGCGCCCTGTTCACTTTTCTCGCCTTATGGACCGGCGCCCTGTGGGGCAAGCCGACCTGGGGCGCCTGGTGGGTTTGGGATGCGCGCCTGACCTCGGAGCTGATCCTGCTGTTTCTCTACTTGGGCTACATGGGCTTGCACGCTTCGATCGCCGATCCGCGCCGCGCCGACCGCGCTGCGGCGGTGCTGGCCCTGGTGGGTGCAGTGAACATCCCGATCATCTATTTCTCGGTTTACTGGTGGAACACCCTGCACCAGGGACCATCCGTCACCCTTGGCAAGGCACCAAGCATGGCGCCGGCCATGCTGGCGGCCATGCTGCTGATGGTGGCGGCGTTCTGGTGCTACGGGATTGCAGTCGCGCTGCGCCGCGCACGCTGCATCGTGCTGGAACGGCACGGCAGCGCTGCCTGGCTGCGCCGGAGGACGAAATGAACTGGAACAGCTTGCAGGACTTCCTCGCCATGGGCGGCTATGGCCGCTATGTGTGGGGTTCTTTCAGCGTGGTTTTCGGCCTGATGATGCTGGAGATATGGGCGCTCGGCCGACGCGAACGCGAGGCCCGGGCCTCCGTCACCAATCACGATGACGAAGGTGCAGCATGAAGCCGCGCCACCAACGCCTCGCCCTGATCGGCGCCAGCCTGGCGGCCTGCGGCATCGCGGCAACGCTGGTGCTGTCCGCCTTCCGCGACAACCTGGTGTTCTTCTTCACGCCCTCGCAGGTGGTAGCCGGGGCCGCGCCGCGCAACGGCATCTTCCGCATCGGCGGCCTGGTGGAACAAGGCAGCGTGCGGCGGCTGGATGACGGCCTGACCGTCAGTTTCGTCATCACCGACAATGTGCAGAAGGTGCCGGTGCATTACAAGGGAACCCTGCCCGACCTGTTCAAGGAAGGCAAAGGCGCCGTGGCACAAGGCCGCCTTGGCCAGGGCGCGCTGTTCCTGGCGCAGGAAGTACTGGCCAAGCACGATGAAAACTACATGCCGAAGGAAGCCGCGCACGCGCTGGAACAGGGCCGCGCGCCCGCTTCCCTGAAAGGCATGCCATGATCGCGGAGGCAGGCAACTTCGCATTGATCCTTGCCTTGCTGCTGGCCGCCGTTCAGGGCATCCTGCCGCTGGCCGGAGCCCGGCGCGGTGATGTGCGCTGGATGGCATTGGCGCGTCCGGCCGCCGCGGGGCAGTTCATTTTCAGCACGCTGGCTTTCGGCTGCCTGTTCTACGCCCTGTACGCCAACGACTTCTCGCTGCGCTACGTGGCCCAGCATTCCAATACCCTGCTGCCCTGGCAATACCGCCTGAGCGCGGCCTGGGGCGGCCACGAAGGTTCGCTGCTGCTGTGGACCTGGCTGCTTTCCGCGTGGACCTTTGCCGCCGCCAGCCTGTCGCGGCAGCTGCCGCGCGAGGTGCAGGCGCGCCTGGTGGGCGTGCTTGGCTTGGTGGCCGTGGGCTTCCTGCTGTTCCTGATCCTGACGTCCAATCCCTTCCTGCGGATGCTGCCTGCCGCGCCGGATGGCAACGACCTGAATCCGCTGCTGCAGGATGCAGGCATGATCGCGCACCCGCCCTTGCTGTATATGGGTTACGTCGGCTTCTCGGTGACCTTCGCGTTCGCCATCGCCGCTCTGCTGGGCGGCCGTCTCGATGCGTCGTGGGCGCGCTGGTCGCGGCCGTGGGCGCTGGCCGCGTGGAGCTTCCTGACTCTCGGCATCGCAATGGGCAGCTTCTGGGCCTATTACGAATTGGGCTGGGGCGGCTGGTGGTTCTGGGACGCGGTGGAAAACGCCTCCTTCATGCCATGGCTGGTCGGCACGGCGCTGCTGCACTCGCTGATCGTGACGGAAAAGCGCGGCACCTTCCGCAGTTGGACCGCGCTGCTGGCGATCCTGGCTTTCTCCCTGTCGCTGTTGGGCACTTTCCTGGTGCGCTCTGGCGTGCTGACGTCGGTGCACGCCTTTGCCACCGATCCGCGCCGCGGCGCCTTCATCCTGGCCTACCTGGCCGTAGTGGTCGGCGGCTCGCTGCTGCTGTATGCATGGCGCGCGCCACGCCTGCGCCAGCGTACCGTTTTCTCTCCGATGTCGCGCGAGTCGCTGCTGCTGTTGCAGAACGTCGTCATGCTGGCTGCAACCGGCACCGTGTTGCTTGGCACTCTGTACCCGCTGGTGCTGGATGCCCTCGGCGCAGGCAAAATCTCCGTCGGGCCGCCGTACTTTGAAAAAGTCTTCGTGCCGATGATGTTGCCGGTGCTGCTGCTTGTCGCGGCTGGCCCGTTCGCCGGCTGGCGCAACGGTACGGTGGCCCAGTTGGCGCGCCGCCTGCGCTGGCCGGCCGCCATGGCGCTTGGCATTGGCCTCGGCGCGGCATTGCTGGTACGGGGATCGCTCATGTCTTCGCTCGGCTTGTTGCTGGCAGCCTGGGTCTTGCTTGGCACCGCCTGGCAAGTGATCCAGCAACGGCGCAAGCTGGCGCGCCAGCCGCGCTCATGGTGGGGGATGCTGGCCGCTCATGCCGGACTGGGCGTGTTCGTGATCGGCGTCACCATGGTCAAGGGCCACGAACTGGTGCAGGACGTGGTGCTGGCGCCGGGCCAGCAGGCATCGCTCGGCGAATACAGCTTCACCCTGCAAAAGCTGGAAGACACACGCGGGCCGAACTACACTGCCTTGCGCGCCAGCGTAACGGTCGCGCACCAGGGCCAGGCGGTAGCCCTGCTTCAACCGGAGCAGCGCCGCTATGCCGTGGCGCAGGACACCATGACCGAAGCCGCCATCGACCGCGGCCTGCTGCGCGATTTGTACGTATCGCTTGGCGACTCGGCCGGTGAAGGCCGCTGGCTGCTGCGCATCCAGCTCAAGCCTTTTGTCGGCTGGATCTGGGGCGGCTGCGTGCTGTTCGCCATCGGCGGCCTGCTGGCCGCGTCGGACCGCCACTACCGCAGCGCGCGCCAGTCGCAGGATGCCATGCCCGATACCGCAGCCGCGCCTGCGCTGGCCGCCTCCTCCTTGCTGCCGGAGCCCCAATGAAACGCTTCATTCTTCCCATTGGCCTGTTCGCTGTGCTGCTTGCCTTCCTCGGCATCGGCCTGCAGCGCAATCCACGCGAGCTGCCGTCGCCCCTGATCGGCAAGCCGGTGCCGCAGTTCTCGGCGCAGATGCTGGACAACCCTGCCGACACGGTGTCTCCCGCCAAGATGCAGGGGCGCGTGTGGGTGCTGAACGTCTGGGCTTCCTGGTGCGAAGGCTGCCGCATCGAACACAAGGACCTGCTGGACCTGTCGCGCGCCGTTGACGCGCCGGTGATCGGCTTGAACTACAAGGACCAGCGCGACGACGCCCTGCGCTGGCTGCAGAACAACGGCAATCCCTATCGCCAGATCGCATTCGACCACGATGGCCGCATCGGCATCGACTTCGGCGTGTACGGAGTGCCGGAGACTTTCGTGATCGACCGCCAAGGGATCATCCGCATGAAGCATATCGGTCCGCTGTCGTTGCCGGAAGCCCGAGAACGTGTTGCCCGCATGGTAAAGGAGCTGGCAAATGGCTGATGTCAACGCCACATTGGACGCGCGCACCATGGCGCTCGCGGGCGAACTGCGCTGCCTGGTATGCCAGAACCAGAGCCTGGCCGACTCGCACGCCCCGCTAGCGCTGGACCTGCGCCAGCAGATCCATCAGCAACTGGCCCAGGGCCGAAGCGAGCAGCAAGTGGTGGACTTCATGGTGCAGCGCTATGGTGACTTCGTCCTGTATGAACCGCCGCTGAACGCCAGCACAGCCCTGCTCTGGTTCGGACCCTTGCTTCTTCTCGCAGCCGGTTTCCTGGCGCTGCGTGGATTCTGGAAGGCAAAGCAATGAGCATGTTCATCGCCATCGTCGGCATCATGTCCGCCATCGCACTGGCCTGTGTCGTGCCGCCGCTGATGCGCCGCAGCGCCGGCGAAGCGCACGCTCCCGGCTCACCGAGCGGCCAGCGACCGCAAACGCGCATGGCGCTGGCGCTCACGGTGCTGCTGCCGGCAGCGGCAGTCGCCATTTACATGCAGGTTGGCCGTCCCGACGCGCTGGCCATGCCGCCAGAACTGCTGGCTGCATCTGCCACGCCAACCGACCACGGGCCGTCGGAGGAAGACATTCCGGCCATGGTTGAGCGCCTTGCCGAGCGGCTTCGCACGCAACCACAGGACGTCGACGGCTGGCACATGCTGGCGCGCTCCTACAGCGCCATGAACCGCTATGCGGATGCAGCCAAGGCCTATGGCCACCTTGCCACGCTACTGCCGCAGGATGCAGGCCTGCTGGCCGACTACGCTGATGCCCTGGCTACTGCGCAGGGCGGCGCATTGGCCGGCGAGCCTGAACGGCTGATCGAGCGCTCGCTCGCCATCGACCCGCAGCAACCTAAAGCGCTTGCCCTCTCCGGCAGTGCAGCCTTCGCCCGCGGCGACTTCGCTCGCGCAGAAAAACAATGGCAGGCCGTCCTGCCCCTGGTGCCAGAGGATTCCGAATTCGCCCGCTCGACGCATGCCGGCATCGCCGAGGCGCGTGCGCGCCAGGGTATCCCTGCCGCCGCAATCGACGCGCCAACACCAGGGTTACCGGCGCGCCTCTCCGGAACGGTTCGCCTTGCGCCCGGAAGCACTGCGCCGGCCCCGGGCCAGGTGCTGTTCATCTTTGCCCGCTCCGCCAATGGATCGCCGATGCCGCTGGCGGCAATCAAGCGGCCTGCCGGAGATTTTCCGCTGCAGTTTGTGCTGGACGACAGCAACGCGCTGGCAGCAGGGACGCGCCTGGCCGAGGCGGGGCCGTTGATCGTGGGGGCAAGAATCTCCGCCAGCGGCAGCGCTACGCCGCAGGCAGGCGACCTTGAAGGCCAAACCGGTCCGGTCAGGCCTGGCGCCAGCGGATTGGCAATTGAACTCGCCGTCCGCCCGCCAGCGAAATAGTTTTACATCAGGCAAAGCGCTTAACCTGCGCTAATTTTATGAAGCACCTTTCTCCGTAAAATGGTGAGCAAATGGAAAACAAAGAACCCGTCGCCAGCAAGGCGCAAGAATTGAAGGTCTTCCTGTTCATGACGGTGGTCCTGGCCCCGATCCTCGCGGTAGCAACGGTAGGCGGCTATGGATTCATCGTGTGGATGTACCAAATGCTCACCGGCCGCCTGCCAGGTGCATGACCATGGCCGCCGAAATCCACATCGCCGGCGTCATCGTCCACGTCACGCCCGCACAAGTGGCGGAAGTGCGTGCCCAGCTAGCCATCCTGCCCCGCTGCATCGTGCACGCCGCTGAAGCGGACGGTCGACTGATCGTCACGCTGGAAGCGGAAAGCGCACCCCGAACACTCGACGTAATGGATGCCATCCGGGCCCTGCCCGGCGTCCTCAACGTCGCCCTGGTTTACCAGCATGCCGAACCCGCCAACTCAATGGACGAGGAATTACAATGAAACAGACTCGCCGTGATTTCATCACACAGACTGCCGCGATGACGGCAGCCGCCACCGCCGGCATCCAGCTGCCTGCCGCCGCCTCCAACGTCGTCACCGACGCCGCCAAGACGCAGCTCAAATGGAGCAAGGCGCCCTGCCGCTTCTGCGGCGTGGGCTGCGGCGTCAACGTCGGCGTCAAGGACGGACGCGTGGTAGCGACACATGGCGACATCAACGCCGAAGTCAATCGCGGCGTCAACTGCGTCAAGGGCTACTTCCTGTCGAAGATCATGTACGGCGCCGACCGCCTGACCCAGCCCCTGATGCGCATGAAGAACGGCAAGTACGCCAAGGACGGCGAGTTCCAGCCAGTGTCGTGGAATGCCGCCTTCGATGAAATGGCAAAACAGTTCAAGAAAGTGCTGAACGAGAAAGGACCGACCGCCGTAGGCATGTTCGGTTCCGGCCAATGGACCATCTGGGAAGGCTACGCGGCCTCCAAGCTGATGAAGGCCGGCTTCCGCACCAACAACCTGGACCCCAACGCGCGCCACTGCATGGCGTCCGCCGTGGCGGGCTTCATGCGCACCTTCGGCATGGACGAGCCGATGGGCTGCTACGACGACATCGAAGCCGCCGACGCCTTCGTGCTGTGGGGCTCCAACATGGCGGAAATGCACCCCATATTGTGGACCCGCATTACCGACCGCCGCCTGTCGAACCCGCACGTGAAAGTGGCGGTGCTGTCGACCTACGAGCACCGCAGCTTTGAGCTGGCCGACCAGCCTATCGTCTTCACGCCGCAGACCGACCTGGCGATCCTGAACTACATCGCGAACTACATCATCAAGAATAATCGCGTCAACAAGGACTTCGTCAACAAGCATACGCGCTTCGTGATGGGCAACAAGGACATCGGCTACGGCCTGCGCCCCGACAACCCGCTACAGAAGGCCGCCACCAACGCCGGCGATGTCGGCGGCGGCAAGCCAAGCACGTTCGAAGAATACGCCAAGTTCGTCAGCGCCTATGACGTTGAATCCGTCTCCAAGCTGAGCGGCGTGCCGCGCGACCGCCTGGAACGCCTGGCCGAACTGTATGCCGATCCAAAGACCAAGGTGACCTCCTTCTTCACCATGGGCTTCAACCAGCACACGCGCGGCACCTGGTGCAGCAACCTGCTGTACAACATCCACCTGCTGACCGGTAAAATCTCCTCGCCAGGCAACAGCCCGTTCTCGCTGACCGGACAGCCTTCCGCCTGCGGCACGGCACGCGAAGTCGGCACCTTCTCGCATCGCCTGCCAGCCGACATGCTGGTGGCCAATCCCAAGCACCGCGAGATCGCAGAAAAGATCTGGAAGCTGCCGCCGGGGACCATCCCCGAAAAGCCAGGCTTCCACGCGGTCCTGCAAAGCCGCATGCTCAAGGACGGCAAGCTGAATGCCTACTGGGTCATGTGCAACAACAATATGCAGGCCGGCCCGAACATCATGGGCGAAATCCTGCCGGGCTGGCGCAATCCGGACGCCTTTGTCGTCGTTTCCGACCCCTACCCGACCGCCAGCACCACCGCGGCCGACGTGATCCTGCCGACCGCCATGTGGGTGGAGAAGGAAGGCGCCTACGGCAACGCGGAACGCCGCACCCAGTTCTGGCACCAGCTGGTGAGCGCGCCGGGCGAAGCACGTTCCGACCTGTGGCAGCTGATGGAATTCTCCAAGCGGTTCAAGATGGAAGAGGTATGGCCGGCGCCGCTGCTGGCCGCCATGCCGGCCTACAAGGGCAAGACCCTGTTCGATGTCCTGTACCGCAACGGCCAGGTCGACAAATATCCTGCCTCGCAAATCGAAGCCGGCTACCAGAACGATGAAGCCAAGGCCTTTGGCTTCTATCCGCAGAAAGGCCTGTTCGAGGAATATGCGAGCTTCGGCCGCGGCCACGGGCACGACCTGGCGCCGTTCGACATGTACCACCAGGCACGCGGCCTGCGCTGGCCTGTGGTCGACGGCAAGGAGACCCGCTGGCGCTACCGCGAAGGCCTGGACCCTTACGTCAAGAAGGGCGAAGACGTTCGCTTCTATGGCCACCCGGACGGCAAGGCTGTGATCTTTGCGCTGCCTTACGAGAAACCGGCCGAATCGCCGGACAAGGAATACCCGTTCTGGCTGTCCACCGGACGCATGCTGGAGCACTGGCACACCGGCACCATGACGCGCCGCGTGCCGGAGCTCTATCGCGCCGTGCCGAATGCAGTCTGCTTCATGCATCCTGACGACGCCAAGGCGCTCGGTGCGCGGCGCGGCGACCTAATCGAGGTCAAGTCGCGGCGCGGCATGATCCAGACCCGCGTGGAGACGCGCGGACGCAACCGCCCGCCACGCGGGCTGGTATTCATCCCATTCTTCGACGCCAGCCAGCTTGTGAACAAGGTGACGCTGGACGCTACCTGCCCAATCTCTTTGCAGACTGACTACAAGAAGTGCGCAGTCAGCATCCGCAAGGTCTAGGAGCCATGGCCATGAAAAAATTCGCATTCCTTCTTGCTCTTCTTCTGCCGCTGTCCGTCCTGGCCCAGGTGCCGGCGCCGCGCGCCCTCGATAATATGCGCGGCCCGACGCCGTTGGCCGAAACCACCAAGCCGGCGCCGATGGTCAATCCCGACAACAGCGATATCCGGCGCGTGCGCAACTACTCCATGCAGCCACCGGTCATTCCGCACAAGATCGAGGGCTACCAGACCGATAAAAGCGCCAACCGCTGCATGATGTGCCACGCCCGCACCCGCACCCAGGAAAGCCAGGCGCCGATGATCAGCGTGACGCACTTCCAGAACCGCGATGGCAATTTCCTCGCCGAGCTTTCGCCGCGGCGCTATTTCTGCCTGCAATGCCACGTGCCGCAAGCGAACCTTGAGCCGCTGGTGCCCAACCAGTTCAAGGACGTCGACACGATGCTGAACCCAGCCACGCCGGCAACGCCGGCCAAGCATAAATAGAGGGTAACGCCATGTTCAGGCTGATTAAAAACTATTGGAACGTCCTGCGCCGCCCAAGCATGCACCTTAGCCTGGGTTTCCTGGTGATCGGTTCCTTCGTGGCTGGCGTGGTGTTCTGGGGCGGCTTCAACACCGCCATGGAAGCCACCAATACGGAAAAATTCTGTACCGGTTGTCATGAGATGCGCGACAACGTCTATCCAGAGCTGCAGCGCACCATTCACTTCTCCAACCGCACCGGGGTACGCGCCAAGTGTTCCGACTGCCACGTGCCTCACGAGTGGACCAGCAAGATCGCCCGCAAGATGCAGGCATCCAAGGAGGTGTGGGGCAAGGTGTTCGGCACCATCGACACCCGCGAAAAATTCGAAGCGCACCGCATCCAGCTTGCCGGCAACGAGTGGCGGCGGATGAAGGCCAACAACTCGCTCGAATGCCGCAACTGCCACCAGTTCGATTCGATGGACTTCACCCGCCAGAGCAAGCGCGCGGTGGACGCCCACTCGACGCAGCTGGCCAGCGGCGAGAAGACCTGCATCGACTGCCACAAGGGCATCGCGCATACCCTGCCGGACATGTCAGGCGTCAAATAGCTTGCGGTAGGCCGACGGCGAGCTATGGAAGGCAGCGCGGAAGTGCTGCCTTAACGATAGCGCGCTGCCAAAACCTGCCGCCTGCGCCACCGCTTCGATCGAAGCGTCGCTGGTTTCCAGCATGCGCTGGGCGTGGGCCAGGCGCTGGGTCAGCAGCCATTGCTTGAACGAGGTTCCGGTGGCTTGCCGGAAATGGCGCGTGAAATTGCGGCGGCTCATGGCCGCCCGTTCCGCCAGCGCATCCAGGCTGTGTTCTTCGGCCAGGCGATGCTGCACCCAGTCCAGCACCTGCGCCAGGCGGCTGTCGCTGGCGGTAACCGGCAGCGGGCGGTTGATGAACTGCGCTTGCCCTCCTTCGCGGTGCGGCGCCACCAGCAGGCGGCGCGCCACCATGTTCGCGTAGTCCGCGCCCTGCAGCTTGCGCAGCAGGTAGAGCGAGCAATCCAGGCTGGCCGCCGCGCCGGCCGACGTCAGCACGTCGCCCTCGTCCACATATAACACTTCGTCATCGACCTTCACCAGCGGGCAGCGTTCCGCCAACTTGCCGGCAAAGGCCCAGTGCGTGGTGACGGTGCGGCCATCAAGCAGGCCCGCTTCCGCCACTGGAAAGGCGCCAAGGCACAAGCCAACGATGGTTGAACCGCGCGCGTGGGCCTTCTTCAGAGCCTGCAATAGCGCTGGCGGCGAGGGCCGGCAGTCGTCGTGCCAGGTCGGCATGATGACGATATCCGCTTTGTCCAGGGCGCGCAGGCTCTTGCTGGTCGAGATTTCAAAGCCAGCGGTGGTGCGCATCGGACCTTTTTCTGCTGCGCATACCGTCACCTCGTACAAATGCTCGGCATGCGGGCCGCCGAATACCAGGCAAGGCACGGACAGGTGGAACGGAGTGATGCCGTCGAAGGCAATAATGGCCACTTTTTTACGCATGGCCCGATTATATCGCATGTTGTCTCTTGGGCCACTGTCGCGAAATCGGTGCGGACCGCACAATGGATCCCATCAACAACCCAAACGGAGGAAATACCATGCCACGCCGCGCCCTGATCGTGATCGACGTACAAAACGAATACTTCACCGGCAAGCTGCCGATCGAATACCCGCCGGTCGAGCAATCGCTGCCGAATATTGTCCAGGCCATGAAGGTGGCGCGCGAAAGCGGCGTACCTGTGGTGGTGGTGCAGCACGACACGCCAGCCGGCGCACCAGTGTTTGCCGTCGGCTCCGACGGCTGGCAACTGCATCCGGAAGTGGCAGCGCTGGGCGCCGATTATGTCGTCAATAAAAAGCTGGCCAGCAGCTTCACCGGCACCGGCCTCGCGCAATGGCTGGCCGATAACAAGATCGACACCCTGGCGATTGCGGGCTACATGACGCACAACTGCAATGCCTCAACCATCATCGAGGCTGCGCATAGGGGGCTGGCCGTGGAATACCTGTCCGACGCCACCGGTTCGCTGCCGTATGAGAACGCAGCCGGCCGAGCCACGGCGGAAGAGATCCATCGCATATTCAGCGTGGTATTCCATTCCAACTTCGCCGCCGTGACGACCACGCGCGATTGGGCCGACGCCGTCAGCGCCAACCGCGCGCTGTCGAAGGACAATATCTACTTGTCCAACTCACGCGCCCGTGAAAGCTTGGGCCGCGCTTCGTCGGTCTGACGCTTGCCGGCAGGACCGGTGGCCGACTCCTGCGAGCCGGCATGCTGGTCCTGCTGCAGGCTGCCGCCGCCGGCGCTTCCCGCATTGGCGGTGCCGCTGCGCTGGCGCATCCGCTCCGCCGACTGGCGCGCCGCCCAGCCGGTCTGCTGGCTGGCCACGCCGCCCCGCTCACCTACCCCGGCCGTATCCCGCTGCAGCGCCTCGCCGCGCTGCTCGTTGCCCGGTTTGACGCCAGGCGCACGCGCCTTCAGGCTGTCGGGCGCGATCGGGTTCATTTTCTCCTTACTCGTGCTCATCGTTCTCTCCTTCGAACGTATCATGGGCACATGGTGCGCCGCTGCCCGCACCGCAACTATCGGCGCGGGGCAAGCAGTTTTGTAGGATAAGGCCTAGCGGAGGCACCCATGGACTATGACGAACGAATTGCCAAAGTTGAGGCACTTGTGGATACCATCAAGAAAGACATAGATCGGCTCTACGACGCGGTTGAGCGCCTGAAGAAGCACATTGACACTAGCCTGTCCGAGCTTCGGCAACACACGGACAAAGGGCTCGCCGAGCTCAGACTACATACCGACAACGGCCTCGCCGAACTGCGGGCCAGCCTTGACGCGCAACGCAAGGAAGCCAGTGCCAACACGCGCTGGATGGTCGGGCTAACCCTGGTCAACACCTCGATGATCCTGGGACTCTCCGGCAGGATCTTCGGCCTGTATTGACCTGGTTCGCCTACTCAATATACGGTTCGGCGCTCGTGAGTTTGCCGACCAGGAAGGCATCAGCCACCGCCTGCAGCGGCGTGAAGTCGACGTCGGAACTCTTGCTGGCTACCAGGCGCCGGAAATGCTCGTACATCGAAGGGTATTCGCGCTCCGGCTCGTCCAGCACTACCTTGCCATTTACCTCCATGATGCGGCCGCCCAGGTGCAGTGCCATGGTATCGCCAGCCGCCGACTCCACGAAGATGCTCCAGGTCTGCTGGCCCGTCTGCAGGAAATCGAACTCCGCATCGATCGGAACGCCGCGTTCACTCACCATCTCCAACTCAGCCTGGATCGGCGCGCTGCAATTCGACGGCACGTGCAGGGCTGCCTTGCGCACCAGCGCATAGCCCCCCAACAGGTGCGTCAAGATCGACAAGGCGTTAATGCCGGGATCGAACACGCCCATGCCGCCTGCCTCGAAGATCCATTTCTGGCCAGGGTGCCATTGCCGCACGTTTTCCTTCCAGCGGATCTGGATGGACTTGATGGGCCGCGCCAGCATCCAGTTGCGTGCACTTTCCACGCCGGGTGCGAAGCGCGAATGCCAGCCTGCCAGCGCGGTGACGCCGTGCTGCGCCGCCATGGCGGCAATGGACGCGGCCTCGCCCAGCGTTGCCGCTGGCGGCTTTTCCAGGAATACGTGCTTGCCTGCCGCAATTGCCTCGCAGGCGAGCTTGTGCCGCACCTGGGGCGGCGTGCAGATCGCCACCGCTTCGATTTCAGGATGGGCGGCCAGCATGCTGCCCATGTCCGGGTAACGCAGCACGCCTTCCGGCGCACTGGCCGGCGAGCAGCCCGCCACCAGCTCGAGGCCCTTGTTGCCGCGAATTGCGGGGATATGCTGGTCGACTGCAATCTTGCCCAGGCCGACGAGACCAATTTTCAATGCCATGTTCAAACTCCGTTCAGCGGCCAATTTCTACACGATACACCGGCGTGACCTTGACGCCGCGCAGTTCCGCTACCTGCGCCTGCCCGTTGAACGCAGGACGGTGTTCCCTCGGCAGGTAGATCGGGGCGTCAGCGCGCAACGGCAGCACAGTCAGCGTCAGCGCAGCACGTTCGCGAGCCGGCAGGTTGCCTAGACCGAACTGCCAAAGCTGGCCGTTGTAATACCAGTCGTCCACCATGCGCGTGCCGTCGAACAGGCGGGCAACGTCGCCGACAAAATCAATTTCCAGCAAGGCGCCATCGACTCCTTTCGGCCGGGTCGCACCAAGCGACAGTTCCCATGCTGCGGAATTGCCGAAGACTTCCGCATCGGGCTGGATTGCCGCCTTGGCGTTGCCGCCAATTTTAATCGGAGGGACTGGCTGTGCGGCGCGCAACTTGCGCGCAGTGGCAGCCAGTTCCTGGCTTGGCAGCGTTGCCTCGACAACCTGGAACAGGCCATCCCTGCTGCTCGCCTGCAGCGCCGTGCTGCCTTTCAGCGGCAGCGGCAAGGCCGGGAATACTGCCGCGCGGAATGCTGGCTTGCCCGGGGAGCGCAACACCAGCCGTCCGTTGGCAAAGTGCACCTGGCTGTCGCTGACGACCAGGCGGCGTTCGCCCTGCAACTGGCCGACTGCCATCTGGCGCGCCTGCTGCTGCGACAGGACCAGCACCGTCACCGGCCGCTTGCCGGCGCAGTCCAGCGTCAGCGCAGCATCGAGGCCGGGCTGGATGCCTTGCACCAGCACGCCGCCGTCCGCATTGGCTGCCTTGCCCTGCGTCTTGAGGCAGGCGCCGGCCGCCGCGTCCAGCGCGAATTCAGGCGCAATGCCGTCCTGCGCCGCGAACACGTACACGCTGCCCGCCTTGCCGCGCTCCAGCCGGGCTACCGGCTGTACGGTGGCGTATTGCAGGCGGTAGCCGTCCATGTCGAAATTGATCGGCCAGAAGAAGTAGCTGCCGGCCGCGATATCGACCGGCTGGCGCGGCAGCGTAACGGCCTGCCCGTCCAGCTTCACCGCAAACTGCACCTGCTTCTGCGCCGGCAGCGCATATTGCCGGACATGACCGTTATAGAACAGGAAGGCCTGTTCGCCCTTGCTGCGCACCGACCAGCGCGGCGCCAAAAAGTCGGCCGGGTCGGCCGGCACAAGCGACGGCTTATGCACCGTCATCGGCGCCAGGCGCGCGCCGAAGTCGTTCATGAAGTAGTGGAACGGGCGCAGGTAAGCCAGCACATCGCGCTGCTGGCCGTCAGGGCCCAGCGGCGCATTGAAATCGTAGTTGATGGCAGGCGTGTCGTTGTAGCCGCCGGTGCGCGTGCTCTCTTCCATGGTGGTCATGCCGACCGGATTGCGGCCGCCATGGAACATGTAATAGCCCATCAGGTTCACGCCGGAGCCCATCTGCACTGGCAGGGTCGAGGCGATATCGTCAGGCGATACCAGCGTGCGGCGGCGGTACATGGCCGGCAGCCCGGCGCCGTACTCCGCGCCCAGGAATGGCGTGCGGTCCATGTCGGTTTCCGCCGTTCCCTGCTGGGTGGCGCGGGTCTGGGCACCGAGGTCGCCGCTGACGCGCGTGTCGAAACGGAAGGCGTAGGTTTCCTTCGGCGGCAGCTCGGTCTTGCTGGTTGCCCACGGCTCGTCCTGGTAGCCGCCGAACACCGGCACCACTTCGCCGGACGGATACAAGGTCTGGTCCCAGCCGGTCACCGTGTAGAAAGGCACGTCGATGCCGGCCTTCACGGCCATGCCTTTCAGCGTGGCGATGTGCTGGGCGCCGCGGCCCGGGCCCGCCAGGTTGTATTCATTCTCGATCTGGGCGCCGATCACCGGGCCGCCCTGCTTCCACAGCAAGCCATCGACCTGTTTCGCGATCGCTCGGTAGAAGCGGTCCACGTATTTCAGGTACTGGGGGTCGTCCTGGCGGGTCGGCATGGCATCCACCACCCAGTCGGGAATGCCGCCGTAACGCACTTCCGCGTGCGACCATGGGCCAACGCGGATCCATACCTCCAGCCCGGCCTTGTTGGCCAGCTGGATGAAGCGCCGCAGGTCGCGGTTGCCGCTCCAGTTGAACTTCCCTTCCTTTTCCTCGTGGTGGTTCCAGATGATGTAGCTGGCCACCACGTTGATGCCGGCCGACTTCATCTTGGCCAGCTCGGCCTCCCAGCTATCCGCCGGGCTGCGCGAGTAGTGGAATTCACCCATCACCGGCAGCCAGGGCTGGCCGTCGCGCGTCAGGTAGCGGCTGTTGATGCCAAGGACATGGCCGCCGGGAGCGACGGCCGTGCCCATCTTGATATGGCCGGACAAAGGCGCCGGTGCGGGGGCGCTGGCATCTACTGCCAGCACCTGCCCCGCCTGGGCGGCGTGAACGAACGCCATCGCGGCCAGGCAAAGTGTGTTACGGATCATCGGCATGCCTCAATCAGAACTTGTAGCTCAGGCCCAGGTTGTAGCGGCGGCCATATTCCATCACGTTCTGCATGTATGGATTGTTGGACTGGGTCTCCACCACTTTCTGGTTGGTGATGTTGTCCAGGCCCAAGCGAAGCTGCAACTGCGGGGTCAGCCACTTCGAGAAATTGGCGGAGACGTAGGTCTCGGCCGGGTTCTCGATCATGTAGCCGGCGGTCCAGCGCGGCATGCGCACGAAGGCGCTGTGGTAGTTGGCCGATACACGAGCTTCGTAGCCCGCCTTCTCGTACCACAGGGTCAGGCCACCGTTGCGCTTCATCAGGCCCACCATCGGGTAGTCGTTGGTGTATTCCTTGATGTCGCTGTCGTTGTACGAGAAGTTCGCAGCAACGCCCAGGCCGTCGAACGGCGCCGGCAGATTGGTGAAGGCATGCTGCGCCACCAGTTCCAGGCCCCGCACATTGCCGCCCTCGCCGTTCACGGAACGGGTCAGGGTCGCAGCGCGGCCGTTGACGGTGGTGTGGTCGGTGGTGATGCCGATGTAGTCCGACACCTTCTTGTAGAACACGCCGGCCGACACCAGCGACCCTTTGTCGAAGTAGTACTGCCACGACAGGTCCACCTGGTTCGACATCATCGGCAGCAGGCCCGGGTTGCCCGCGCTGCCGGTAATCGGCTGCTGCGAACCCGGATTGGTGTCGATTGCCAGCTGGCGCGAGGCGCGCATTTCATCCATCGGGGCACGCGACATGGCGCGCGCCACGCTGAAGCGGATCTGCTGCTTCTGCGCCTGGTCCAGGTTGAAGATCAGGTTCATGCTAGGGAGCACGCGGGTGTACGAAGCGCCACCTTCAGCCGGGGTCGGCGCGGCGCCGTTGATCGACTCCATGCCGGTACCGGTCTGCTTGGTGTGCACCACGCGCACGCCGGCATTGCCGCGGAAGGTCTTGCCGAACAATTCGCCTTCCAGGTCGGCCTGGGCGTAGACGCTGCTGTTCTTTTCCTTGACCTTCCAGCCGGCCAGCAGGTCGTTCGCGGTCGGGGTGCGGCCGTCCGGGCTGAAGGCATCTGCGCCCCACAGGCTGGTGGCGGAGCCCTTGAAGTCTTTCAGCACGATGAATGGCGCGAAGCCGGAAACATTCACCGTTTCGTAGGCCGAGGCCGGGATGGCGCTGTTCCAAGCCAGGTTCCAGGTGGTCTGGTGGTATTTCTTTTCGCGGTCGGCGAAGCGTGCACCGAACTTGATGCGGCTCACCATGCCGGCATCCAGCGGACGCCATGCGCTCAGTTGCGCCGAGTTCAGGCGGTCGTCGACGTGGCCGTCGGTGTCCACGTACAGGGTCGGGTTGCCGAAGGCGGCCGGGTTGCCCGAATCGTGGCTGAAGCTGAAGTCCTGGATTTCGTCGCCGGTGAAGGACCACTTGATGGTGCCGTTGTTCAGGGCGAACTGGCGCACGTCGCGCCAGGCGCTGTCGCGGCCGGCCGAGGAAGTGGCGATGTCGGCATCCACTTTCCAGTCGCCGACATTGAACTTGCCGTTCAGGCCCGCGGCCAGGTTGTCCATATCCTGCGTCCACAGCGTGCTATTGGTGGTCAGGCCCACGTTGTTGACGGTGGCCCCGACAACGTAGCCGTTGCGGATGTCGAGGTTCGAGTAGTTGGCGCTCTGCCAGCCATCCCAGTTGCCAAGGTCGCCGGTCCAGTGCGACATGGCCGGTTCGCGGATCTTGTTCTTGGCGTAGTAGACGTCGGCGGTGATCATCGCATCCGGGCTGGCCTTCCACTCCACCTTACCCAGCACGCTGCCGCGCTCATTGGTGCCGCGCTTGAGTTCCGTCTCAAAACCCCACGGCGTCTTGTCTACCTTGCCGTCGCCATTGATGTCGGCGGAATGGTCTTCGTTGAAGCCCCAGTGGTTCTTGCGCTTCTCCACCGAAGGCTGCTTCTGGTAGCTGAAGGCCAGCGCCACGCCAACGTTCTTGTCCGCGTACTGGTCGATGAAGATGCCGCCCAGGCGCGGGCGAACCGATTTGGTGTCGAGGTCGCGTGCTTCCGAGTAGTACAGCGCGTCGGCCTTCAGGGACGCCTGGCGGCCGCTGTATTTGAGCGGCGAAACGGTCTGCAGGTCGATGCTGGAGGCGACGCCGCCTTCCACCAGGTCCGCATTCTGGGTCTTGTAGACGATGGCGCCGGACAGCGATTCGGACGGGAACTGCTCGAAGCGCACAGCGCGATTCGGCTCGGACGAAGCCAGTTCGCGGCCGTTCAGGGTAGCGCCGATGAAGCGCTCGCCCATGCCGCGCGCCACGATCTGGCTGGCGTTGCCGCGATCCAGGCCTGCGGCCAGGCCAGGCAGGCGGGCCAGCGACTCGGCGATGGTGGTGTCCGGCAGCTTGCCGATGTCTTCTGAAGCGACGACTTCCACCATGCTGTTGGAGTTTTCCTTGACGCTCAGGGCGCTGCGCACCGAGGCGCGGATACCGGAAACGGTGACCTTCTGGACTGACGGTTCTTCTGCCTGCTGCGCAAAGGCGGCTGGAATGGCAGGGATCAGGAACAGCGACTTCACCAGCAGACTGATTTTCTTTTGCTTCATGATGCTTTTGTTTTCTCCGTAGTCTTTTTTGTGATTTGTTGTATTACCAGAGCGCCCCGTAGATCACGGCCAGCAGCACGCACACCACGGCCGAACCGATGGCAAAGCCGCGGTCTACACGGAACAACTGGCGGTCGACCACCATGGCTTTGGCTTCGCCATCACGCCTTCCCATCAGGCTGATCAGAACCATGCCGGCCACCACTGCCCAGAACACCAGGAACATGCGGTCGATGAACGGGATTTCGAAGACGCCGCTGCCGTTGTCGGCGGCGAAGCCGATCGGCGCGAGGAAGGACAGGTCCATCATCGTTGGCAGGAACTTGAGGATGATGGAGAACACCAGCCCGCCCACGGTGGCGAACATGGCGGCGGCGTTGGTCGCTTTCTTCCAGAAGAAACCAAGCAGGAACATGGCCAGGATGCCCGGCGAGACAAAGCCGGTGTATTCCTGGATGTACTGGAACCCGCCTTTCTTGTCGATGCCCAGCATTGGTGCGATCAGCACCGCAATTGCCATCGACGCCACCACGGTAAGGCGGCCGACCCACACCATGCGCTCTTCGCTCGCTGCGGGTACAAATTTCTTACGATAGATATCCAGCGTGAAAATGGTGGCGATGCTGTTTGCCTTGCCGGCCAGCGAGGCCACCACAGCGGCGGTCAGGGCGGCGAACGCCACGCCGCGCAAGCCGTCCGGCAGCAATGCCAGCAGCGTCGGATAGGCGCGATCCGGATTCAGCTCGCCGCCCTGGCGCAGGGCGCCGCCCAGCGCGCCCGCCTGGTCCAGCGCGAAGGCCGCTATGCCGGGCAGCACCACGATCACGGGCATCAGCAATTTCAGGAATGCCGCAAACAGCAGGCCTTTGCGTGCGGTCGGCAGGTCCGCGCCCAGCGCGCGCTGCGTGATGTACTGGTTACAGCCCCAGTAATTCAGGTTGGCGATCCAGATGCCGCCCAGCAGGATGCTCAGGCCAGGCAAATCCATATAGCTTGGATGGTCGCGCGTCAGCACCATGTCGAAGTGGCCGCGGGCACGCGCGAACAATTCGGCCGTGCCGTGCAGCGCGCCTTTGCCGCCGCCCAGGCCGGCCACCAGGTCCAGCGCGATCCAGGTCGTCACCAGGCCGCCGATCACCAGGCACACCACCTGGATCACGTCGGTGTAGCCGATCACCTTCATGCCGCCCAGCGTGATGATCGTCGCAAACACGGCCAGGAACAGCATGCAGGCGCCCACGCTCAAGCCGGAGATGCTGCTGATGGCGATGGCGCCGAGGTAGAGGATGGAGGTCAGGTTGACCACGATGTAGAGGCCAAGCCAGAACAGCGCCATGGTCGTCGCCACGCCCCTGCCATAACGCTGTTCGAGGAACTGCGGCATGGTGTAGATGTGGTTTTTCAGATACACCGGCATGAAGAACACGGCCACGATGACCAGCGTTGCCGCCGCCATCAGCTCATACACCGCAATCGCCATGCCGATCTTGAAGCCGGACCCGCTCATGCCGATGAACTGTTCGGCGGAGATATTGGAGGCGATCAGCGAGGCGCCAATGGCCCACCAGGTCAGGGAACCTTCGGCCAGGAAGTAATCGCGCGAAGCCGAGCCGGAGCTGCTGTTCTTGCGGCGATAGACCCAGATGCCGTATGCGGCAACGACCGCAAAATAGATCAGGAATACAACCGAATCGAGGGATGTGATTTTCATGGCTAGCGTCTCTGTTTGCAAATGCGTTGACAACATTTGCTTATCATTAAGACGCTTAGCTTAACGAATTGGCTATTCCCTAGTTATGCGGAATACGCATTGAGCTATGACTTTCTGGAATAGCTCGCAAGGACCTGATCATTCCGGCCTGCCGTAAAACTGCGGTGCACCGTCGAATGCCAGTTCCAGCCGGTCCAGGATGAAGCCGGGATCGAGGGCGCGTACCCGCAGTACGTGCCGGCCCGCAGCGACGTTTTCCAGCGACAGGGTGCGCAGCGCGGTATTCGACAGCACGTTGGCCTTCCATTCGTCGCTGCGGCCATGTGTGGTGAAATCGAGTTCCCTGAACGGTTCGTTGTCGAAGCTGACGGCAATGCGAAGCTTGTCGCGGGACGTCAGGGGGTGCACCGGCAGGGCCACCACTTTCAACTGGGCCGGGCCTTGCGACAGGGTCGCAAATTCGTAAGCCAGCGTGCTGCCCTCGCCTGCTGCCAGGGACGAGCGCATGCTGGCGCCAAAACTCCCCAGGCCAGGGACCAGGGTCCAGCCGCGCGCCGGTGCCGCCTGCACCGCCGAAATGGTCACGATCCTTTCGCTCTCCAGCGGCAGTCCTGGCGCAGGATCAGGTTGTACCTGCAACCGGAGCGGGAGCGGTTTCCCCCCGCAATGCAGTGCAATGGAAGGCGCTGCAGCGCGGCCGTCGTAGCGGATTTCAATGCGCTGCTCAAAGCCATTCCCGGCGTCCAGCCGGCCGCTTGGCGCAGACAGTGTGAGAGAGGCGCCAACTCCGGCTGCCTGCCAGTCCAGTGCCTGCCCGCTGCTGCCGACCAGCGTCACCGTGCGTACTGCCGGCCGGCCCGAATTGAAATTGAGCTGCGCGCCGTCGCCCGAAAACGGGAACGGATATGCGATGCTGCAGCCGCTCCGCTGGGGAGCTTCCGCGTAAGTGGGTATTGCCTGCGCACTGAATACTGGCAGGCGGCGCGGTGCCGGGTCCATCATTCCTTGCCATTTGTCGTTTCCCAGCGCGTTGTAATGCGCGGTGTCGGCCACGATTGCTGCCTGCGCCGACCGGGCACGCGCTGCCTGGAAGTTCGCGTCAGGCCTGCCTTCGCGGGCATGCTGCGCCGCCAGTTCCAGCCTCAATATCCGCGTATTCAGGTTGGCACTGGAACGCACGGGGTACTGCACCAATTGAAAGAAAGCGTCGGCCAGCGACGGCGGAAGCCGCTGCGCAACGGCATCGGCGCGACTTGCCAAAGCCTCGTAACGCGCCAGTCTCCGTTCCGCTTCTCCGCTGCCTGAGCGAAGATAGTCTGTTGCCCTCACCGGCGTGGTGGGCTCGGTCTGGCTGAAACCCATGAACTCCGGCCTGCGCTCCCATGCCAGGTCATAGTAGCCGATCATGATGTCCGCGAGTTCGTCGGCCTCGTACGCGCCAAATTGCGCGCGCATCCAGCCGGCGAGGTGCTCGCGTGCGGGGCGTTCCAGCGTATTGCCGTCAAAAGCCAGGTCAAGGAAGTATTGCGTGAGGTATTCGGCTGGCTTGATGTCGCCGACGTTGACGATCCAGACCTTGCGCGCGCCAGTCGCCGTCGCGCGCTGCAACTGGTCGCGGATCAGGGCGGGATGCGTCGTCCCAAGCCACAGGTAATCGTGCGGGCGGCCCCAATAGGAGATGTGATAGTAGATGCCCGCCCCGCCCGGCCGCTGCGCTTCCTGCGGCGTGCTCAATTGGTGCAGGTAACCGTAATTATCATCCGGCCAGATAAGGGTGATATCTTCCGGCACCTGCAACCCTGCCTTGTAAATATCCAGCACTTCCTTGTACAGCGTCAGCGCCTGCGGCGCCTTCGGCGCGCTCCTGGCAAGCAGTTCGCGCTGGACCGCTATGGCCTCGCTCACTCCCCGCCGAGCCTCATCCACGTTATGCGCGCCTTCCATGGCCGAATCGTGCACGCCGCGGATGCCCACCGAGTACATGTTTTCGAAGTCCTTCACTTCTTTCAGGCGCTCGTCCCAGTAACGAACCAGCGACGCGCGGTTGCTGAAGAAATTGAAGGCGCCGCGCTGCTGATGGTCCCACTCGCGCACGTTATTGCGCATCATGGGCTCCGCATGGGAGGTGCCGACCACGATGGCGTAATCGCGCGCTGCCTCCGCATTGCCCGCGATCTGGTAGAACGGCCTGGTGGAGTCGTGCATCGCCGGCCAGATGATGTTGGCCTTCAGGCGCCACATCAACTCGAAGATGCGCGCATAAGTGGAAGGACCGATATCCCGGGCCGGATCATGCCTTGCGGCCCACGGCTGCAGTCCCCAGTCCTCATCGTTCAGGAAAATCCCACGATACTGCACATGCGGCGAGGCCGAACGGACTCGGGCCGCCGACACTTCCAGTCGCTCGCGCCGGGCCGGGCGAACGTCCGCCCACCACTCCCAGGCAGAGACGCCCAGTTCCCGCGTCAGGTCGATCACGCCCCACACCGTACCGCGCAGGTCGGCGCCGGCAATCAGCAGGATTTGCGCTCCAGGATGGTGGCGCGAATCGATAGCAATACGTTCATAACTTTCCCATTCCAGGCGCGGCAGCTCAATGCCCTCTTCCGCAAGCACTTTCCGCACCAGTGGCGAATCGTGGCGGCCGATCACGACGCATATCCGCGTACACGCTTCGATGCCAGTGCCCCGCGCCGCGTCGCCGCCCGACAGCGCTGCCAGGTCGCGCGCCAGCAGGTCGCCGGCGAGCTTCATCGCGGCTTGGTCCTCATGCACGATGGCGGGCAGTCGTCCACCGGGATTCAGTGTGATCCGTCCTTCCGCAGCGGCCTTGCCCGAGCTGGTTATAGCGGCAAAAACAATCAACAACGTGAGCAATTGCTTGGTCATATAGCGATTCGGGATAGCTGAAGCGACAATTGGCATACAGGAGGCGGAACCGATTCGCTAGCATATGGTACCGCTAACAATCTTGCAAACAAAAGTGGAGACTGAATGAAGAAGACTACCCGCCGCGCGCTCGCGGCACTTTGCATTGCCGCTTGGGCAGGCGCCGCTACGGCCGCCGCACCGATTCCCGAACTGGTGAAGAAGGACGGCCGGCACGCCTTGATGGTCGATGGAGCTCCCTACCTCCTGCTTGGCGTACAGGCGCACAACTCCAGCAACTACCCGGACGCGCTCAAGCAAGTGTGGGCCGCGGTCAAGGACGTCCACGCCAACACGCTGGAAATCCCGGTCGCATGGGAACAGGTCGAGCCCGAGGAAGGCAAGTTCGATTTCAGCTACGTCGACACGCTGCTGAAGCAGGCGCGCGAAAACAAGGTGCGTGTGGTGCTGCTGTGGTTCGCGACCTGGAAGAACACCAATCCGAACTACGCCCCCGAATGGGTGAAGTTCAACAACCAACGTTTCCCGCGCATGGTCGGCAAGGACGGCAAATCCATCTTTTGCATGTCGCCCTTTGGGGAGGAAACACTGAAGGCCGACAAGAAGGCTTTCACCGCCCTGATGAAGCACCTGAAAGCCGTCGACGAGGAACAGCGCACCGTGATCATGGTGCAGGTACAAAACGAAGTCGGCACCATCGGCGCGGTACGCGACTTCGGCGCAAAAGCCGAAGCAGCCTTCCATCAGGCAGTGCCGCCTGCGGTGCTGGCCCACAAGAAGTCGCCGGTGCCTGGCGCCGCCAGCGGCACCTGGACCGAGGTCTACGGCCCCTATGCCGAGGAATACTTCCATGCATGGGCCATCGCCAGCTATATCGAGGAAGTCGCGAAGGCCGGCCGCGCCGTCTACAACTTGCCGATGTACGTCAACAGCGCGCTGCGCGACCCGCTCGCGCTGATGGCGCCATGGCAGAACAATTTCATCTCCGGCGGTCCAGCGTTCGACGTGATCGACATCTACAAGGCTGCGGCGCCGCATATCGATCTCGCCGCGCCGGATATCTACATGTCGGAGTCGAACAAGTTCAGCGCCAATCTCGAACTGTTCCAACGCCCCGACAATGCCCTGCTGGTGCCGGAGATGGGCAACGCAAAACCCTTTGCGCGCTATGTCTACCAGGTGCTGGGCCGCGGCGCACTGGGCATCGCGCCGTTTGGCGTCGACTACTTCGACTACACCAATTTCCCGCTTGGTTCGAAGGATACCGACAAGTCGATGGCCGAACCTTTCGGCAAGGTCTATGCGGCATTCCGGCCGATGGAGCGCCAGTGGGCGAAATGGGCATTTGAGGGCCGTACCTACGGCGTTGCTGAAGGAGACGACCGCAAATCCCAGACCGTCAATATGAAAAACTGGAAGGCCACGGTATCGTTCCGCGAATGGCAACTTGGCGATCGCTCGTGGAAGCCGGACATGAAGGATTACCCGGCCGGCACCGAAACACCGAGCGGTGGCGTCGCCATCGCCCAGATCGGCGACAACGAATTCATCATCGTCGGCCAGCACGCGCGCGTGAAGATCGAAGGCACCGGCAACAACGAAGGCAAGCCGTCGCTGTGGGCCCGCGTCGAGGAAGGACGTTTCGACGCCAACGGCAAATGGATCATGGAGCGCAACTGGAACGGCGACCAAACCGATTATGGGTTGAACCTGACCGACCGCGTCACAATCCTCAAGGCCAGGCTGGGCACTTATTGACTACTGGGTCTCGAAGAACCGGGCGTGTTCCGGCATTGCGCCGACGGCGCGCCCGATGGTTTCGCGCACCCTGGAGAAATGCTCCTGTAGCTGCCCCAGGTCCATCAGATCGATCAGGGGATCGATCTTTTTGGGCACGACGCCAAGTCCCATCAAGATGGAAACGTGCGATGGCACCGAGAATCCCTCCGGGTCAAATATGACGATGCGGCCCGTCTCGCGGAACAGCTCGATCTGGTGCTGCAGCGTATCGGGGATCGGCATGGCGGCACAATAGCGCCAGAATTCGGAGTCGTTGCGGTCCGTGACCTTGTAATGCAGGATGATGAAGTCGCGCACGAACTCGTAGCGCTGCGACACAAGCCGGTTGAACTCATTGGCCAGGGCCGGGCTGAAGTCGCGGTCGGGGAAATACTGCAGCAGCCAGCCGACCGAGTTTTCGATGATGTTGATGCTGGTCGACTCAAGCGGCTCAAGGAAGCCGCTCGACAAACCGATCGCCACGCAGTTCTTGATCCATGACTTGCGGCGGCGGCCGGTGGTAAAGCGCAGCTGGCGAGGCGTATCCAGCACGCGGCCGTCCAGTCCATCCATTAGTACCTGGCCGGCTTCCTCGTCGCTGGTGAAGCCGCTGCAGTACACATGGCCATTGCCGGTGCGGTGCTGCAGCGGAATGCGCCAGGTCCAGCCGGCGCTGCGCGCGGTCGACAGGGTGTAAGCCACCAGCGGATCGGACCTTTCGCACGGCACGGCTTGCGCGCTGTTACACGGCAGCATGGCGCTCCAGTCGTCGTAGCCTGCCTTGTAGACGCCTTCGATCAGCAGGCCGCGGAAGCCCGAACAGTCGATGAACAGGTCGCCCTCCACCCGTTGCCCGTCCTTCAGTTTCACCGCAGTGATGAAACCGGACTCCGGGTGCTGTTCGACTTCCGTGATCATGCCTTCGATGCGGCGCACGCCGCGCTGCGTCGCATAGTCGCGCAGGTAGGCCGCATACAGACTGGCGTCAAAATGGAATGCGTAGGAGAAGGCATTGGTGACCGCGGGCTGGTCGCCGTACGGCAGCATGAAACGGTTGTTGCGTGCCATGGCCGTCGACGTCGACCACTCCTCATAGGAAGGCATGTCCTTGTTTTCGCGCGCCAGCCGCAACCAGTATTGCACCGGCGAGCGATTTTCGATCGCCGGGCCGAAATCGCCAAAGCCGTGGAAGAAGCGGTTGCCCACATGGCCCCAGTCCTTGAATTCGATGCCAAGCTTGAAGGTCGCCTGCGTTTTCCTGACGAAATCGGCGTTGTCCAGGCCAAGCGCCTGGTTGAAGTAGCGGATGGTCGGCAAGGTCGCTTCGCCGACGCCGACCGTGCCGATCTCGGGCGACTCCACCAGCACCACCTCGCACGACTTGCCCAGCTTGAGCGCCAGCGGCGCGGCCGTCATCCAGCCGGCGGTGCCGCCGCCGACGATCACGATCTTGCGGATTGCGTTATTGGACATAGGTTCCCATCCTGATCTTCATGACGGTCGGGCAGGCCGTCAGGTTGATGCCCCAGTCGGTCTGGTCGCCGTTCCAGTTGCGCTCCATGACCCATTTTCCATCGGCGTCGAAGTGACCTTCTTCCACGCGTGCGTACATCGACGGCTTGCCCGCGTTGTGCTCGAAACCGAGGCGGATGTTCTGCCCGACCACGATAAATTCATCGTCGCCCACCTGGGCCAACGCAGCGCCGCCATTGGGCGCCTCCGTGCCGGGCGGCAGGTCGTCCTTGTTGGCATTGCCGAATTGCCATTCGCGGAACTTTGCGGTGATCTTCCAGGCGCCGGCCACGATCGATTGCGGCTTGCGGTCGTCCCCTTCCGCGATGCCGTAAGTGCGGCCCTCCAGCGACCATTGCGCCCACTGGCGCGCCACAGGGCGGAAAGCAGCATAGATCTTGCCAAAGGGCTCCGCCATCGCCTTGTCTTTCAGCTTTGACCCCAGGGGGTAGTTGCTGTAATCCGCGTAATCGATGCCAAACGGTGCAACGCCTATCGCGCCGCGCCCAAGAATCTGGTACACGTAGCGCGCATAGCCCGCCGCATTGCCCATCTCCGGCACGAACAGGGCGTTGTCCGGGCGCTGGAACTGCTGCAGCGTAGCATCGACCTTGCCCGACTCCGGCAGGTAAATATCAGGCGCCGCAATGTCGATGTGCGGCGCGGCCGCCTTGTAGATATCGATCACGTCATGGGTTGGGCCACCACTGGCGAAATTCCCCTTCCAGGGCGCCATCGGCTCCAGCGGGTCGCGCAAGGCATTGTTGACGTACATCGGCAAGTCATACACCGCGCGCCCTGCCCTGGCGACCGTTTCGATATAGCTGGCTACCGCGTACGCATGGAAGTATTCGTCCGCATACGGCCCGTAGACTTCCGCCCAGCTGCCGCTGGCCGCACCGGCAACCGGGGGCTTCTTGCGGGCCAGGACTGCGGCCGGCACCGCCTGGTGGAACGCCGCTTCGGCCTTCGCTCCGAAGTCGCGCACCGTGCCGTAGGTTCCCACCTCGTTCTCGACCTGCACCATGATCACCGTGCGCTGTGCGGAGTCGATTTTTTTCAGGTGCGCCATCAGCGCGGTGAACGCCTTGGCGTCGGCCTTCAGTGTCTGTTCGCCGAACGGCGAAAGGCAGTAGATGCCTTTGCCATCCTTGCCGAGCATGCGCGGAAAGCGCTGATTGTCGAACTTCACCCATTCCGGCGTGTACTGCGGCCCGGTGTTCTTCCAGGTGCCAAACCACAGCAGCACCAGGCGGACCTTGTGTTGGCGCGCCTGCGCCACCAGCGTGTCGACAAAGCTGAAGTCGAACTTGCCTTCGACCGGCTCCAACTGCTCCCAGGCCACCGGGATTTCCAGCGTATTGGCGTTAGCGTCCTTGACTGCGGCCCAGACCTGGCCTAGCGCCGCGGGATAATTGCTGGAGTTGTGCGCCTGGACGCCCAGCACGGTGAACGGCTTGCCGTCAACCATCAGCGCATAGCGACCGTCCTTGTGCAGCAGCTGGGGAATCGGCGCCGGGCCGGCAACGGCGTGCGCCGCCAGCAGGGCCGACAAGCAAAACGCCGCCAGGTGGCGGCTCGGGGAATTCTTCATGCGGTTGTCCACGAGGTGAAAACGGCAGCACGCCGGGCGGGCGTGCTGCCGGTACTTCTTAGAACGAGTAGCGCGCCTGCAGCGTGTAGCGCCGGCCGGTGTAGAACGCGGAGCGGTCCATCAGGCCAATGCCTTGCTGCATATACTGCTTGTACAGCGCGTTGTTCAGGTTCTGCGCCTCGAACGCAAAGCTCAGGTTCTCCGTCACTTTGTAGTGCAGGCCCATGTCAAGCTGGCCGTAAGCACCGCCCCAGGTTGGCAGGGCAAAGTTCACCGAGTAGGCCTGGCCCTTGTTCGGGCTGTCCGGATTGCGGTCGATACCGGAACCGTCGGCCGTACCGTAAGCGTTGGCCGCCTGCAGGTACTTGCCGCGCCAGGAATAAGCGAGACGCGCCGACAGCGGGCCGTGGTCATACAGCAAAGCCAGGTTGTACGCATTCTTCGACATGCCCACCATCGGCAGGCCGCCCAATACGTGGCCGTCCGTATCGCAACCGGCCAGGTCGCGCGCCAGGTTGGCGTCCAGCGTGTCTTTCGGCGTACACCAGGTGCTGGTCACCGGGTGCCCCAGTTTCATGACACTGTCGATGTACGTGTAGTTGCCCGAGATGCCGAAGCCGGACAGCAGGCCAGGCAGCTTGTCGAAGTACTGCTGGTAGCCGATTTCCACGCCGCGTGCACGTCCCGATGCGTCGTTGACCTGCGAACGGATCAGGAAGTCGTGCGGCTGGCCGGCGGTGTCGGTCAGCGTATAGGTCGAAGTGCGGCCGATGATGACGTCTTTCAGCTTCTTGTTGAACAGCGCCACCGTGAGCGAGCTGCTCTTGCCGAAGTAGTACTCGCCGGTCAGGTCGAAGTTGTTCGCGCGCACCGGGCGCAGGTTCGGGTTGCCGCGCGCATCGCCCTTATAACTGATCGAATCGAGCACCGCCTGATTGGTCACCGGATCCTGGTGCGTCTTCACGTCCTGGCTCAGGGTCGTGTAGGCCTGCATCTGGTAGAAGTCCGGACGCGTGATCCCTTTCGAGAAGGCGGCGCGGAACTGCAGTTCATTGCTTGGCTTCAGGCGCAGGTTCAGGCTTGGCAGCACGTTGGTGTAGCTGTTCTTGAACGTCTGCTTGTCGGCCTGCGCCGGAATGATCGGCACGCCCGGCATCGGATTGGTCGGCGGGGTGAACAGCGTATAGCCATCGGCAGACATATCGGTGCGCACCACGCGCACGCCGACGTTGCCGTCTACCGGGTACGGCAGCCAGCTATCCGAGCCGAAGCGCAGCTGGCCATATGCCGACTTGGTGCGTTCGCGCTGTACGTTCAGGCCTTTGTCGTCACCGAACTTGGCAGGCGTCCAGTGTTGCGAGCAAGGGGAGGACTTGCAAACCATGTCGGTGTAGCTATGCAGCTTGGCGAAGCCGCCGGGCGGCGAGCCCAAGGACCAGGACAGGTCAGGTGCTACGAACTGGGGTGGCGTCGGCATTTTGCCGCCAAAGAAATTACCGAAGGAGACAGGCGTGGTGCCGCCGGCGAAACGCGGGTCGCTCAGGTAGGCCAGCTGGCTCAGTGGCTGCCACGAATCGCCGACTGCCCAGGGCTGCGTGATCTGCGCCCATTCGGAATCGTGCGTCGAACGGGTTTCCGCCTCGCGGTCGGTGAAGCGTACGCCGAAGCGCAGGTCCTGCAGCACCGGGCTGTCGAAGATGAATTTGGCGTCCAGGCGGCCCGCGGTCTGGGTCGCCTCGGCCTCATCGCGGTGCTCCTGGGCGAAGCCCCAGTAGTAGTTGGCCGGATTGGCAAGGTGGGCACGATCCGCGGCGTCGAAGCCGAACTGCGGCGGCGAGCTGCGCAGGTCCAGCGTTTCCTTCGGCATGTAGCCGCCCAGGCCGACGGTGTTGTCGAAGCCGTCGGTCTTTGCCTTGATGTGCTGCAGGTCGGTCTTGAACACCCAGCGGTCGCTGGCGCGCCAGGTCAGGTTCCAGGCCACGTCGCGGGTATCGGCTGCACGGCCGACGGCACGGGTGTTGGTGCCGAATCCTACGCCAGGTTCGGTCGGTGCGCGCAGGGTGCCGGTCAACAGGGCGCCCCTGTCGTCGAAGGTTGCGCCAGGGTCGAGCACGATGGTCGCCGGATTGGCAGTCTGGAACAGCGATGCTTCCGTGGAGTCCAGCTCATACTTCGAACGGAAGTACGTCAGGGAAGAAGACAGGGTATCCTTTTTCCACTGCAAGGCGCCATACAAGCCCTCGCGGTCGCGGTCGAAGTTACCGCGGTTCCAGGAACCGCCGTTCGGAATCCAGCGCAGCGCGCCGCTGTTGTCGCCCGAGACGGCATCGGTGCGAGGGATGAATGGCGAGACGGACATGCCGTCGCTGCGGGTCTTGATCTGCGAACGCGCCACGTCGATCAGGGCGCCGAACTGGCCGAAGCGGGTATCCCAGCGGTTCGACACCATGCCGGAGTACGATGGCGCGGTCTCGCCGCGCAGCTTGGAACGCGAGGCTTCCGCCGAGACGGCGCCCTTGAAGCCCTTGAAGTCGAAAGGCATGGCCGTACGCAGGTTGACCAGGCCGCCCACGGCGCCTTCGATCTGCTCTGCGGAAGGGCTCTTGTAGACGTCCACGCCGGCCATCAGTTCCGGCGGCACGTCTTCGAAGCTCAGCGAACGGCCGCCGTTGGCGGAGAAGGAGTCGCGGCCGTTCAGCTCGGACCGCACATAGCTCATGCCGCGGATCGACACGCCGGTGCCTTCGGCGGCGAAGCGCATGATGCCGTCGCCCACGCCCTGCTGCGGGTCCTGGCGGTTCATGGTGCGGTCGATGGTGACGCCCGGCATGCGCTGCAGCACCTCGGTTACCGACTTGTCCGGCAGCTTGCCCATGTCGTCGGCCACGATCGAGTCGACGATCTCCTCGGCGTCCTGCTTGCGTTTCTGTGCCGACTCCAGTGCTGCGCGTTGGCCGACCACCACCACGGTGTTCGAACTATCCTTGCTTTCCGATGCGGTCTGCGCGAAGGCGCCACCGGCTGCCAGCAAGGCGATTTGTGCCGCCCCCACGGCGATCGCTGTCTTCTTCAAGTGTTTCACTCTGAATCCTCTCGTTCTAACTTATAAGTGTAATGACGGCTTGCTCATTTGCGCGAGCACGCGACCGTGTCTGTCCGTGGACTGCGCTTTGCTGTGGGATGCCAGGCGGGATTGGCCCGGCGCCCGCGCTGCGCCTAAGCGGCGCTTGCGATTTCGCCGCTGTGCGCGGCAAGAATTTTGATGGTCATGGACTGTCTCTCTATCTGATTTTTTTGTCTCGCTTCTGCGATGAAACCATTCTGCCTTTCGTCCTAAGCAGCGGCAATTGCGAAAATCACCAATACAACAAACGAAAAAAACGCAAGGCCGCACGCTCAGGTAATTTTCAGCGCATTGGCGTAGCCAAGCGCCGGCTGGTGCGCGGGCAGCGTCACATGCAGGCCGTCCGCAGACTGGCGAAACGCCAGCGGCCGTCCGCTGCTTACCAGCTCGACGCGCGCGATACGTCTGGTCAGGTGCGGCGTGGCGCTGCGCAAGGATTTGATGGTCAGCTTGCCATCCTGCGGCCAGCCCATGACAAACGCGTACACCGCATCGCCTTTCGCGGTAAAGCGGATATCGGCGGCGGAAAACGGCTTGCCTTTGCCCTCGTTGAAGCCGGCGCCCGACATCGGCGCCGCCGCTTCCTCCATCACCGGGCCTTCGCCAAACACGGCCCAGGGACGGGTGTCGTAAATCGCTTCGCCATTCTTTGCCATCCAGCGCCCTACTTCCTCGACGATGGCACGCTCCCGGCTGTCGATGGTGCCGTCGCCGCGCACCGGCACGCTGAGAAGCAGGTTGCCGTTCTTGCTGACCACGTCGATCAGGGTATGCAGCACTGACTTTGCACTCTTGTAAGCACGGTTATCGTAGACGCGGCGGTCGTAGTGCCAGCTGCCGATGCAGGTGCAGGTCTGCCATGGCAGTTCCTCAATGCGGTTGCTCTGCCCGCGCTCAATATCCCACACCATGCTGCGGCGCTGCTGTTCATTGAGGATCTTGCCGTTGACGACTGCTTCCAACTTGCCTTTGGTGGCGATGCTGCGGTTGTACATGTGGGCGGCCAGGCGCAGTCCGATATCGCTGACTGGCCACAGCGGCAGCACGGTATCGTCGTAATACACCAGGTCCGGATCGTAGGAGTCGATCAGGTCGCGCGTGCGGTTGAAGAGCTTTTCACCATAAGCCTTGTCGGGTACCGAGGCCCCGCCGCCCCAATGCCACTGCTGGTCCGATACGCCGCCTTCGCCGCCGCCTTTGCTCAACGGATGGCGCTGCGCATACAGGCCTTGCGGGTCCAGCCCCTCCCACCACTTGCCCGCGCCGTCGAGCCGGGTCAGGTTGCCGTCGTATTTCTGTGCCGGCTCGTACCATGTCCAGGCGTGGGCCGCGTGCACGCTGACGCCGAAACGCAACCCGTTGGCGCGCGCGGCCTTGCTCCAGCCGGCAATCAGGTCTTTCTGCGGACCGATGCTGGTGGAGTTCCACTCCGGCTGGTAGCGGCTGCTGTACAGGTCGAAGTTGTCGTGATGGTTGGCCAGCGCCACGAAGTACCTGGCGCCGGCCTTCTTGTACAGGGCCACCAGTTCATCGGGATTCCATTTGTCGGCTTTCCACTGCCTGATGATGTCCTTGAAGCCAACTTGCGCCGGGTCGCCGTATTGCTGCACATGGTGCTTGTGGGCGTCGGAATCTTTTTCGTACATCAGGCGGCCATACCAGTCGCCGAATTCCGGCTGGCATTGCGGTCCCCAGTGGGCCCAGATGCCGAATTTGGCATTACGGAACCAGTCGGGTACCTGGTATTTGTCGAGCGAATCCCATTCCGGCTTGAACGGGCCCGCAGCGATCGGCAGGCTGGCCTCCGGCGCAATGGCGTCGGCCGCGGCGCGCGCCGTTCCCGACAGCGCGACCGCAGGCATGGCTGCGCCCAGGTGTTTCAGCAGGTCTCGGCGTTTCATCAAGATTCCTTTAGGGTTTTCCTTCAGCGCGCCAGCACGCTGGCGAGATATTCCTCGTGGCTTGGCATGGCCGCCACCGCGGCCGCAATGCTGTCGCGCCGCAGGCGCAGGGCGCGCTGTGCGTCCTCCAGCGGCATGTCGCCCAGCGATGGATCGGCGCGCTGCGGCCAATGGTCCATGCCGGCATGGATCGCCAGCCAGCTGGTGGCGTCGAAGCCTTCTTCGTCGTACTGGTGCAGCACGCCGGCCTGGCGCCAGGCGTGGACCTTGAAAGCCAGCGTTTCGGGCAGCTCCATGTTCGCCATGTCGCGCCACAACTGGCTGTCGCGGCGTCCTGTCAGGCAGTAATGCAGGATGATGAAGTCGCGCACGCGCTCGAACTGGCGCACCATGCCGGTGTTGTAGGCAGCGACAGCCGTTTCGGCCGGGCGCCCGTCTTTCAGCAACAGTTCGATCAGGCGACCGAGGCCGCTTTGCACCAGGAAGATGCTGGTCGATTCCAGCGGTTCCAGGAAGCCCGAGGATAGGCCCAGCGCCACCACATTGTGCGACCAGAAGCGCGCGCGGTGGCCGGTGGTGAAGCGCAACAGACGTGGCTCGGCGACCGGAGCGCCGTCGAGTTGCTGCAGCAACTGTTCGCGGGCACGCTCTTCGTCGATGTAGCGGCTCGCAAAGACGTGGCCGCGCCCCGTGCGATTGCTGAGCGGGATGCGCCACGCCCAGCCGGCTTCCAGCGCGGTGGCGCGCGTGTAGGGCATCAGCGCGGCGCGGCTGCGTTCGCAAGGACAGGCCCAGGCCCGGTCCACCGGCAACCAGCGGCTGAAGTCAACAAACGGTTCTTCCAGCGTACGCCCAAGCAGCAGCGAGGCGAAGCCGGAGCAATCGATGAACAGGTCGCCTTCCACCGTGCGGCCATCGGCGAGCGTGAGCTGTTCTATGCCACCGTCGACGCGCCGGCTGACGTGCACGATCCGCCCCTCGGTGCGGTGCACGCCGCGCTGCATTGCAAGGCTGCGCAGGAACTTGGCATACAGCACGGCATCGAAATGGTAGGCGTAGTTGAACTGGCGCTCCTGTTCCGACGCAGCGCCCTGGAACCTGCCTTCGCGGGCCATCACGCTCGGAAGGCATTGTTCGCCGAGCGTGCCGAGGCCGGCATCGGCGACCCGGCGGAACTGGCCCCACAGCGACTGAGGGCCGCCCAGGCCACCGATATCGCCGAATGTGTGGAAATACTGCTCGCCGGCCGCGCGCCACTCGCAGAATTGGATGCCCAGCTTGAAGGTGCCGTTGGTGGCGCGCAGGAATTGCGCTTCATCGATGCCGAGGATGCGGTGGAAGGCGCGGATCGAAGGGAACGTCGCCTCGCCGACGCCGACGATGCCGATCTCCTCCGATTCGACCAGCTCCACGCTGCTGCCGGGCAGCGCCGTCGCCAGCGCCGTGGCAGCCATCCAGCCCGCCGAACCGCCACCGACGACCACGATGCGTTTGTATGCGGTTGTCATCATTTTGTCTCCGTTATGGCATCGGATTTTGCAAGGCGCCATGGCGGCACGCAATTGTGAAAAATACCAACGCGTTCAATGAAATCTAGCAGGGTAGTTGAAGTGTGCGGCTGCAGCATGGACAATGCCCCGCTATGAATCCGATCCATACATGCCTTTGCATAGCGCTGCTGGCGCCAATGGCCGCCAGCGCCCAGGCGCGGCAAACGATCCCGCTCGACGGCGAGTGGCTTTTCCACAAGACCGGCGACCATGGCTGGCAAGCAGTCACCGTGCCGCACAGTTTCGACGGCTACCGCGGACCGGCATGGTACCGCCGCACGCTGCAACTGTCGCATGCACGCGACAAACAGCGGCACTACCTCGAGTTCGACGGCGCCCTGCTGGTGACCGAAGCTTGGGTCAACGGCCGCCCCGCAGGGCGCCATGCCGGCGGCTTCGCGCGTTTCCGTTTTGATATCACTGACCTGCTGCAGGATGGCGGCAACGAGATCGTGGTACGGGTCGACAACGCACCCGGCAGCAGCGTGGCACCGCTGGCGGGCGATTACACGCTATACGGCGGCTTGTACCGCAACGTGCGGCTGGTCTCGACCAGCGCTATCCATTTCGACATGCTCGACTACGGCGGCCCCGGCGTGTATTTTAAGGCTTCCGACGTGTCGCGGCAGCGCGCCGCGCTGTCGTGGACGGCACGCGCCCGCAACGACAGCGGCCGTGCCGTGCATGCTGTCATCACCGCACGCCTGCGCGACGCCGGCCAGCAGGAAGTGGCCTCGGCGCGCCAGCCGGTGCTGCTGCCCCCGCACAGCACGGTGCAGGTCGCGCTGCAGGCGGCGCTGCCGTCCCCGCATCTCTGGCAAGGCGTGCGCGATCCCTACCTTTACACCAGCGAAGCCGAGTTGGCCGAAGCGGAAGGCGGCTCCGGCACGCGCGACCGGCTCTCGTTCCCGGCCGGGATCCGCGACATCCGGCTCGACCCGCAGCGCGGCCTGCTGCTGAACGGCGCCAGCTACCGCGTGCACGGGGTCAACGTGCACCAGACTTCCCTGCCCGGCAAGGGTATCGCGGCCAGCGACGAAGACATCGATGCCGACTACCGCATCCTGTCCGATCTCGGCGTGACAGGCCTGCGCTACGCGCATTACCAGCATCCGCAACGCGCCTACGACCATGCCGACCGTGCCGGATGGCTGGTCTGGACCGAGCTGCCGCTGACGGCAGCGGTCAACGGTTCGAAGGAATTCCTGGCCAGCAGCGAGCAGCAGCTGCGCGAACTGGTGCGGCAGAACAGCAATCATCCATCGGTCATGGTGTGGGGGCTCGGCAACGAGATCTACCAGTCCGACGAGCACAGCGCCCGCGTGCTGTCGTCGCTGCAGCGCCTGGCCCACGAGGAAGACGCGAGCCGCCCGACTGTCTACGCCAACTGCTGCGGCCCGATCGATGGTCCGCAAGCCTCGCATACCGACGCCGTGGGCTCGAACGTCTATTTCGGCTGGTACGATGGCGAGTTCGCCGACCTCGGCCCCTTTCTGGACGGGAATCACGCCAAACGGCCCGCCACCGCGCTGTCGGTCAGCGAGTACGGCGCCGGGGCCAGCGCACTGCAGCAGGAGGACCCGCCGCAGCGGCCCAAGCCTGCCGGGCGCTGGCACCCGGAGCAGTACCAGGCCCTGTACCACGAAGCTGCCTGGCGCCAGCTGGAGGCCCGGACATGGCTGTGGGCGAACTTCATCTGGGTCGGCTTCGACTTCCCCTCGGCGGGCCGGAATGAAGGCGATACGCCAGGCTTCAACGACAAGGGACTGGTCAGCTTCGACCGCAGCGTGAAAAAGGATGCCTATTTCTGGTACCAGGCCAACTGGAGCGCGGCGCCGATGGCGCACATCACTTCCAGGCGCCACACGCAACGCCAGCAGGCCAGCGTGGAAGTCAAGGTGTACAGCAACCAGGACAAGGCCAGCCTGCGCCTCAACGGCGCCGACATGGGCACGCAGCCGGTGACCGGCCGCATCGCGACATGGCAGCTGCGGCTGGCCGAAGGAAGCAACCGCATCGATGTCACCGCCGGCAGCGCCACCGACAGCGTCGAGTGGCACTACCAGCCCCGCTAGAACTTCACCACCACCGGCTTGCCGGTGTAGCGCACCATGCGGCTGGCCCGGGCCGCAGCAATGCCCTTGCCGTTATCCGGCCCGGCCAGTACCAGGTTCAGGGTGCGTTGCCGGGCCATGCCCGGATAGCTGCCGATACGCGCGCCAATGGTAAGGATCTTCGCCTTGTCGTTCCAGCGCAGCGGGACGCGGGCGGACTGTCCCTTTTCATACGCATAGGTCTCGTTATCGTCCTCATACAGCGTAAAGCCGCCGTCGGCGCCCGGATAGATCCGGACTTCGTAGGGCGCGGCCGGCTGTTCGGTGGCGTATTGCATGACCGGTCCCAGTGGCACGATGCTGCCGGCGCGTACGTACAGGGGCAGGATGTCCAGCGGCGTGTCCCGCTGCACCGCCTGGCCGCCTTCTAAGCGCTGGTTGGTCCAGAAGTCATACCATGCGGTCCCCTGCGGCAGGTAGGTGCGCATCTGCGTGTCCATTGCCGGCTTGTCCGCCGCCAAGGCGCGCATGGCGCTCGGCGTGCGCCACGCGAGGCGCAGGCTGCGGTCCGAAGTGGCCTGGTAATACTCGAGTGCCAGCTTCACGCGCTGGCCCTTGCGCAGCGCCACGCGCGTGGTGGCCAGCCGCTTGCCGCCATTCTCCCAGCGCTCGATCACAGCCGCGCCGTCGAGATAGAGGCGGTAGCCGTCGTCGCCCTCCACGCCGATCTCGTATTCGCCATCCTCCGGGGCTTCCAGCGTGCCGTTCCAGCGCGCGGAGAAGTCGTCCAGCCCGGCCAGGCCGGCCGGAATCGTGGCCAGCGGCGGCGCGGGCCACGAGTGGTCAATGGTCTTGTCGATCACCTGCCCTTTCGGCACCTCGAAGTTGCGCCCTTCGAAGTACTGGCCCGCCAGGCCAGGCCGTCCATCCGGGGTGTGCAGGAATTCGGCGGGAATGGTTGCCGGCGGCGGCGGCTGGATGCGGTACATCGGCCGCGTCACCGGATGCACCAGCAGCGAAGGTCCGAACATGAACGCATCGTTGATGCCATACGTCTCCTTGTCGTCCGCAAAGTCCATCGGCAAGGCGCGCATCAGGGTGTAATGTTCGCTGCTGACCTTTGCACTCAGTCCATAGGTATAAGGCAGGAGCCGGTAGCGCAGGTGCGCCGCATCGAGCAGCGACTTGTACACTTCGGGGTCGAGGCCCTTGAACACATAAGGCTCGCGCTCGATGTCCGTACCATGTACCCGCATGATGGGATTGAAAGCCGCATACTGGAACCAGCGCGCGAACAGTTCGCGGTAGGCCGGGTCTTTTTCGCCGAGCGGATAGTCACGGCTGACGAAGAAGCCGCCGGTATCCTGGGTCCAGTAAGGGTTGCCGGTAATGGTCACATTGACGCCGCCGCTGACCTGCTTGCGCAAGGTATCCCAATTGGCGAAGATGTCACCCGACCAGGAGGCCGCGGCCGTGCGCTGTGCGCCGGCCCATGCCGACCGCGTCAGCGTAAAGACGCGCTTGTCGCTGGTCGCGCGCTGTCCGTCATAGGTGCCCTGCGTGGTCAGCAGCGTATACGGGTTCAGGTAGCGGGAAAAGTCGCCCAGGGCATTCCTGCCCAGCGATTTGATGTCGGCCTCGTTCTGCGCCGCATCCCAGGCGGCGGAGCCCACTTCCACCTCGGTACCATCCATCCACAGCGCATCCACGCCCTTGTCGAACAGGCCTGACTTCGCATGCTTGAAATAGATTTTCCGGCCCAGCGGACTATAGGCGTCGTACACGCGCGCCTTGCGCGAAATCCAGTGCAGCGGCTCGAAGCGCAGGCCGTGCTGGTCCAACTCCTTCGCCAGCGCCGTATCGTTGCCGATCGACGGCCAGATCGAGACCATCAGCTTCATGTGCAGCTTGTGCAGGCTGTCGGTCATGCCGCGCGGGTCGGGGAAGCGCACCGGGTCCCAGGCCATGCCGCTCCAGGTGCCGTCCTTGTCGCCGCCCCAGTATTGCCAGTCCTGCACGATGTAGTCGAGGGGGAACTGCTCCTGGCGGAACTTCTCCGCGACTTCGACGATACGGGACTGTGTGGGGTAACGCTCCTTGCTCATGAACAGGCCGAACGCCTGTTTGGGATACATTGGCGCCTCCCCCGTCAACCGCCGGTACTCGCCCACCACGTCGTCCATCGAGCTTCCGCCCATGAAGTAGTAATCGACGCCGCCCGGCGCGCTTTCGGCCCACAGGCGCGCGCCTTCCGGCCCGTCCTGGAAACGCATCTTAGAATAGGTGTCCCACAGGATGCCGTAGCGTTCTGACGACATCATGACCGGAATGATGATGCCGAGGTTGGTCTGCACCAGCAGCAGGTCCTGGTTGCGACGGTTGACCTTTTCGCTGTCGGTGTAGCCGAAGCCGAAGATCGCCTCGTCAGGCTTGAGCACCAGCCGGTTCTCCACTTCGTACGACGGCGCGCCGGAGATCTCGACCGGCTTGATCGACTGCGGCTGTGACGATTCGCGCGTGTAGAGCCGCCCGGCGCTGTCCATGAAACTCAGGGCGCCGGTCTTGCGGTCGATGTCGATGCGCAGCCTGGCGCTCCGGATGCTCAGGGCGGAGGGGCTTTCCTCCAGCTTGAAGCTCGCCCCACCCGGCTTGCCCACCACGACCAGGCTTGGGCTGGTCCAGTGGTTGCTGCCCAGGTTTGCGTTCACGCGCACCGTGGCAGGGCCATAGAAGATCACGTTCTTGGTCACGCCCCCGACCCTGAACTGCACGCCATCCGACAGGCGCACATAAGCGAAACCATCCTGGGCGGCGACAGGCGCCGCCTGCAGGTGGCCGTTCTTGTCCAGGCCACTTTGCGGCAGTGCGGCAGCCAAGGCCGGATTCGCTGAGAAGGCAAACGCGCCTGCCAGCGCAACGCTGAGGAGACGCCGTTTCATTGGAACACCGCCACGAAGCCGCCACGCGGTTTGATCGTCACGCGCACCTTGCCCGCCTTGAGTTCAGCCTTGCTGAATTCGCGCTGGCCTACGCCGTCGGTAATCATGACGCCCTTGCGGTCCCCGATAAAGGACAGGTCCAGCTCCACGCTGCGTTCACCCTTGCCGGCATTGATGCCCGCCACATACCAGGTGTCGCCGGACTTGCGCGCAACGGCGACATGCGAACCGGGATAGCCGGCGAGGAAGCGGCTGTCGTCCCAGCGGCGCGGCAGGTCGCGCAGGAAGGACCGCACATATTCCGGCACGCCGGCCATGCCTTGCGGGATCTCCGCAAAATGCTGGATACCCGACAGGAACAGCACCGATTCAGCCAGTTCGAAACCGTTGCGGGTAACCCGCTTGATCTGCGCCTTGTCGCCAAACACCATCGGCGTGAAATCCATCGGGTCGAACAGGTTGCGAATCATGGCCGCATTCACGGCGTGGGCAGGTACCGCGTCTTCGTCGCGCTGGTCAAAGGTGGTGAACTCGAAGCCGCGGATCGCCTCGGCCGTCATCAGGTTGGGATAAGTGCGCTCCAGGCCGCGCGGCAGGGTCGCGCCGTGGAAGTTCACCAGCAGGCCCGCCTTGGCCGCATCCTTCAGGATATCGACGTAGTACTGGATCATCGACACACCGTCGCCGCCGAAGAAGTCGATCTTCACGCCCTTGATGCCCATTTCACGCAGGCGGGCAAACTCTTTGGCTCGTGCCTCCGGCGCCAGCAGCTTGTTGCGCGGTGTCTGCGGAGCGTCGTTCCAGGCGCCGGCCGAGTTGTACCAGACCAGCACACCCACGCCCTTGCCGGCGGCGTAGCGCACCAGTTCGGCCATCTTGTCATAGCCGATCTGCTTGTCCCATTCCGCGTCGACCAGGGTGTAGTCCCACTTCATGTCGACTGCATAGTCGACGAACTTCTTCTGCACGTCGAACACGGTAGCTTCGTCCTTCAGCAGCGGCCAGCTCCACGATGCGTGCCCGGGCTGTACCAGCTTCGCGTCAAGCTGGACGGCAGGCGCCGCCAGGTCGGTGCCGAGGGTGGAATCCATCACGGTGTTGAGCGTTCCGACGGCCACCACGCGCCAGGGTGTAGCCAGGGTGCCGCCGGTTTCCGCCAGCAGGCCGCCGTTGGTGAACACTTCCGGCGCGGTCGGCCCGGCGATGCGGTACACGCCACCGGGCGATTCGGTGGCGAGGCGCGAGGCGTGGAAGCTGCCGTCCATGTTCGCTTCCGTCAGCGCCACCCAGGTATCGCCGCTCCTGAACAGCGCCGGGAACACCCAGCCGGCCTTCAGGGGCGCCGGCTGGCCGACCGGAATATCGACCTGGTAATGCTCTTCATACGACGGATTGGTCTTGCCCCATCCGGACTTGGCCACCGCCATCGGCTGCAGGAAGGCGCGGGCCTTGGAGCTGAACGCAAAGCCCGTCGCTTCGCTGACAAAGCGCTTGGCGCCGATTTTCGGATCCGCGACGACGTAGCGGAACGCCAAACCATCGTCGGAAACGCGGAATGCCACGTCCATCTTGCGCCCGGCGGCGTTGGCGAGCGAGAACACCTGCTCGTTGGCCTGGTAACGGATCGCGGCGCGCTTGCCGACTGCCATTGTGTATTGTTCCGACACCGGCTTGACCGGCGACGTCGCCACCAGCTTGAGGCCGCGCGAAAAATCCTCGCCGGCCAGGGTAAGGCCCAGCGGCGATGGCAGCAGCACTACCTGGCCATTGCGCTTGACGGTATACGACAGGGTCTGGTCAGGATTGACGGTCACCGACACATCCAGTTGCTTGTTCGGGCTCTCGAGCGCGACCGCGGCGCCGCTGGTTACCGCCAGGGCTGCCAGGATACTCATTTTCTTCATCATCATGAACACTTTTTAAGGAGTAGATAAGCCTGCGCTGTCTTCCCAGCGCAGCGACACGACCTTGTAGCCGTTGTCACGGATTGCCTTTAACATCGCCGGCAGCGCCTCGCCCGTTGGCCCGTTCGCGTCATGCATCAGGATGATGCCGCCGCCGGCCTGTTTGAGGCGGTCCAGCAGCCGCGCCACCATGGAATCGACGCGCATGTCATTGGGCGCCCAGTCATCAATGCCCAGGTCGACCGATGCCACCGTCACACCACGATCCTTGAGGGCAGCCAGGATAGGCGGCGTCTCTTCCAGGTATGGAAAGCGGTATGCCGCAGGTTCATGGCCGAACACGCGTGCAAAAGCCTGCGTCCCCTTTTCAAGATCCGCCAGTTGCTCGGCGCCGGTCATCGATTTCAGCGACGGGTGGGCAAAGCTGTGCAGCGCCACGGCATGGCCGGCACGCTCGACGCGCAAACCAAGTTCCGGATACTTCGACAGGTTGGCGCCGGTCATGAAAAAGGTCGCCTGGGTACACTGCTGCGCAAGCACCTGCAATACCTTGTCGGTTGCCCCAGGCACCGGGCCGTCGTCGAAGGTCAGGACCACTTCGCCCTTCTGCAAAGGCAAGGGACCGTACTGGGCCGTCCCGTAGCGCGCATGTTCGCGCTTGAGCGTCAGGACGCGCGCAGTGCCCAGGGCATCCGGTGCGCAGGCGGACGCCGTCCCGGCGGCGGCCCACAGCAGCAGGACGGCCCGAAGTGCGGCGCGCATCATTGGAGCTCCATTTCAAAGGCGTTGGCGGGGATATCGTCAGCGCTGAACAGGTTGACGAAAGGCGCATCAGCCCAGGCGTAGCGCACCTTGTTCACGGCAGCGGTCGCGGCGTCCTTCAGCCGCACCGTGTCGCCCTCTGCCGTCGCCTGCGCATACCGGCACGCCGCCGGCCCGCACACTTCAAAGCCGATTGCGGTGTCGGAGGAGTATGTCCTCAAGCCGCCATTGGTGTTGACGAAGCGGACCAGGATGTCGGCTCCGCTGCGGCTGGCCGACACCGCCTCCGGTCCGCCTGGCGAAACCTTCTCGCCATAGGCAACGGCCCGGGCGGCCCGCGCCAGGCGCTCCCCGACGATCTTTTTCTGCGCCGGGTGAATATCGGAGCGGTCGCCATAATCGAACGTGACTGCCAGCCCTGCGTGATGGTCGTTCCGTACCACCACCGATTGCGCTTCACGCAGCTCGGCCCACCCCGAATTGCCCGGCCTGGTTGACACCGATCCGAATGCAGTCAGCTGGGCGACCAGGAATGGCAACTGCGGCTGGGAAAACGTCCGGCGCCAGTCCTCAAACAGCAGCGGCAGCAAAGTGCGGTACTCCTGGGCTGCTCCGGCGTTCGCCTCGCCCTGGTACCACGCAACCAGCTTGAACCTGTAGCCTTGCAGCGGTGCGATCATGCCGTTGTACAGGGTTGTCAGGCTGGTCGGCGGCTCCCACGGCGTTGGCGGCTGCGATGCGTTCACGTGGGAGCCAAGCTGGTACTTCCAGCGCAAAGGCAAGGGAATCCGTGCGCCGTCCGCCGTGCGCAGCATGCGCTGGTCCGGCGGGCTGACCAGGCCACCGCCATTATCGTCGTCCAACACCCGTACCGCGATGACGTTCTTGCCGGGTCTGAGCACGCCCTTCGGCACGGCGTATTCGCGCCCCGCCCACCAGTTGGTCAATCCGCCGACCCGCACGCCGTTGACCCAGGTCGTGTCGGCCGTGGCGATCTGCCCAAGCAGCAGCTGCGTGACTGCGCCGGCCTGCCGCGCATCAAGTTCGACCGTGGTGCGGAACCAGGCCACGCCGCGATGCTTGCTGATCGCGTCGATGCCGGACTCGCTCCAGCGCCGCCCCACTTCCATGGCCGGCCAACGGCTGTCGTCAAATCCGGGCCGGGACCACGCGCGCTGTGCGCGCGCAGCCGGATCTGCCTTGTCCCACCACGCCTCCTGGCGCTGCTCCTCGGCCTTCATTCCCGCCGCCACATCGGTTCCGTAAGCGGCGACCACATCGAGCGCCTGGCGGTATGCGGGCAACTTGCCCATCGACGGGCCACTGATCCAGCTCTGGATCGAACTGCCGCCCCAACTGGCGTTGACGAAGCCCACCGGCACGCTGTACTGGCGCTGCAGCGCGCGCGCCATGTAATAACATACCGCGGAGGCCTGGCCTGTGCTTTGCGGTCCCGCCACCTGCCACTTCGGGGCTTCACTGAAATCGTCGACGCGGACGGCGGAACTGTGGCGCACGATATTGGCGAAGCGAATGTTCGGATTGGCGGAGTACGCAATGTCCATCGGCGCATTGGTGGCATTGGCCACCGCCAGTTCCATGTTCGACTGGCCGCCGCACAGGAAGACATCGCCGATCATGATGTCGTCCAGGGTGCTGCCGCCGCCGTTCGAGCTCACGCTCAGCGTATGGGGGCCGCCGGCTTCCATGCCCGGCATTTCGGCGCGCCATTTGCCGGCGCTGTCCGCGCTGGCTTGCACCGCCTGGCTGCCCAGCCGTACCGTCAGTAGGGCCCCGGGGTCGGCTTTACCCCACACCGTAACCGGTTGGCCGCGCTGCAGGACCGCGTGGTCGCTGAATATCCCGGCAAAAGCCGGCGCCGCTGCCTCCGCAAGCGCTGGAGCGCCTGCTGCGAGCGCCATCGCACCTATGCTTGCAAGCAGCTTGAAGCTGGGAGCTTTCATCAGGCACCCACGCGCAGGAATACCGACGCATGCGGAGCCAAGGCCTGGCGGATACGCCCCCGCACCTGCCCGAGATCGGCGCGCCGCCACAGGTCGCGCACTGCGACGCTCTTGCCGCCGAGGTCCAGGCGGGACAGGTCGAAGTCAATCTCCACCGGGGCATCTTCCGTATTGAACAGGGCCAGGTACCAAGCGCGGTCGGAGCCATTCGGCCGGGCGGTCCAGATGCGGGTGCCGGCGTCGGCGCGATGCGGGCGATTGTCGCGGCTCTTCTGGTTCACAGCCAGCACTTCCGGGTTGGTCAGCAAGGCCAGCGTCGGCGCGTCCAGGTGCCGCAGGTCGCCGCCCATGATGAGCGGTGAGCGCGCGATACTCCAGAGTGTCATCAGCGTCTGCTGCTCGTCCGGGGTGAACTTCGTGTCGCGCGTATTCATCGCCAGCCGGCCGAGGGGCAGCATGTCCGCATCGGGCCAGGAATTTTCCGCCATGGTCGGGTTCCAGTTTTCAAGGCGCTGGAACTGTTCTTTCAGGAGCTTCCACTCGTCCCAGAAGTCGTCCGAAATGCGCCACATTTGCGCGTAGTGTGGAACGTGGGCGGCCCAGCGCAGGTCCATCTCGCCGGGCGACAGGCTGAGCGTGATGCCGCGTCCGGAAGCCTGGATGGCCTTGTGCGCGGCTTCGACTTCGGGCCAGTTGCGGTCATAGGGCCGCGACATGTCGTCCATCTTCACGAAATCCACGCCCCACGAGGCGTACAGCTTGAAGATCGAGTCGTAGTATTCCTGCGCGCCAGGCTTGCTCATGTCGATACCGTACATGTCGCCATTCCATTCGCAGACAGCCTTGGTGTCGGCGATATCCTGCGCATGCCAGCGCGTGCCGAGGATCGGGGTGTTCCTGCGCACGGCCTGGCGCGGGATGCCGCGCATGACGTGGATGCCGAATTTGAGCCCCATGCGGTGCATCTGGTCGGCCAGGGCCTTGAAGCCCCTGCCCTGCGCCGCCGACGGGAAGCGATTGGGAGCAGGCAGCAGGCGCCCGTATTCGTCCATGGTCAGCTCGGCGTCCTTGCGGTATTCATAGCTGTTGGCGTTCGGTTCATACCACTGGATATCGACCGTGAAGATGTCGTAGCCCGACGGCAGCAGTTTCTGCACCATGATGCGAGCGTTTTCCAGGGCCTGGGCTTCGGTGATGGTGGTGGCAAAAGAGTTCCAGCTGTTCCAGCCCATCGGCGGCGTCGGCGCCAGCGGTTTGCGGCGCACGGCCTGGGGAACAGCCGCGAACCCCACGGCGGGAAGTGCAGCCGAAGCTGCTGCGGCAACGGAAGTGGCCAGCAGTGTGCGGCGGGACAGGTCAATCATGGGTAATAGGCTCCAGCGTCACCAGTACCACGTCATTGCTGCGCATCGGTACCTTGAAATTGAAAGAACCTGACTTGCCGACCGTGACCACTCGGTCGGTCTCGGGCGCGTCTTTGGTCAGGGTGTTAAGTTGTTCGAGCTGCGCCGCTGTCAGCTTGTCGGGCGCGCCCATTTCCAGGTAGGCGGTATAGGCATCGTTGGCCTTGAAGCCGGTACGGCGCACCTGCAGGCGGTACTTGCCAGACTGCGCATGGCGGAACTGCACCTCGGCGGGTTCCGATGGCTTGGCCGGCTGCACGCGGCTGTAGAAGGAGCGGTTGCTCAAGTCCTGCTTCGGCTGCTGGAAGTCCCAGACAACGGCGCGCATTGCCTTGCCGTCGGTGGCCGCCATCACCTGGCCATCCTTGACCGGAATCTCCTTGCCGCTCAAGGCATGCAGGTATTTGTACGAGAAGTACGGCGCCTTGCGCACGCCTTGTGGATTCATCAGGCCGAAGCCGCCGTCGAAGGGCTTGTTCTGCGGCCCCGGTTCCTCGAACAGGTCGGTGTAGGTCCAGTAGCTCATGCCCTGCACCAGGCCCTTGGTTCCTTTCAGCTTGCTCAGGATGTAGGCGGCGCCGATGTAGGAATCATGCACCTTGTCGCGCGGGTTGTAGCTGGTGCTCCATTCGGTGAAATACAGCGGCAGCTGCGGATACTTCGACCCGGCGATCTGCCCGCGCACGCGGCGCACGTCGCCGATGATGGCGTCGGGCGACGGCGACAGCTTGGTATCCTCCACGCCCTTCTCGTCCAGGAAGCCGCTGTCCACGCCATAGGTGTGCGTGGTCACGAAATCGACTGCTGCGCCGCTCTTCGAAACATGGTCGAGGAACTCGGGCACCCAGGCCGCCCCTGCGGTGGAAGGGCCGCCCACACGCAGGGCCGGATCGATCGCCTTGATCGCCTTTGCGGTCACGTCGTACAGCTCGAAGTATGCTTTCTGGTCGGCGTGCTCCCAGAAGCCGTCCAGGTTCGGCTCATTCCACACTTCGAAGAACCAGCTGCGCACTTCCGCTTCGCCGTAGCGCTGCTGGCAATGCTTGACGAACGCCGTCACCAGGTCGCGCCAGCCTTTCAGCTCGGGATGCGAGGTATTGCCTTCCCAGTAGAAGATCTTCGCGTTCGATGTGGCCAGCGCCTTGGGCGTGAACCCCAGTTCGACGAAAGGCTTGATCTTGCGGGCCAACAGGTCGTCGTACAGCTTGTCGATGCCGCTCCAGTCGTAGACCAGCTTTCCATTCTCCTTTTTCACGGTCTGCAGCACGTCGTGGAAGATGGCATGGAAGCGGATGTAGCGGAAGCCGGTTTCGTCCACCAGGGTCTTCAGCTGCGCCATGCTGTCGTCGCGCCGCAGCGTGCCCGGGTAATCGGAACCGACCGACAGGTCGAAGAAGCGGTCAAGCGGCTGCTCCGCCCTCGCCGCATCGAGCACCACCTTGCGCGGCGCCGCGCTGGCAGCGGTGGTGACAAAGCAGGCCGCGCCCAGTGCTGCGAGACCTATACGTTGCAGGTGATTCATCCTTCCATGCTCCTCATTTCGACTGATAGACCGGGCGATGCTAGCACTGCAAAATCGTCGCGGGAACAGCTGGCACGCCTCTTGCGGTAAATCATTCAGCGGCTCGGTGATTTTCATAATTGCAGCGCCTCGGGCAGTCTGCAAAGATGGCCTGGTTTATCACAACGTAGGATAAAAAGACCATGCGATCCTGGATCATGGCCATGTTCTTCGTGGCCGCAAACGGCGCGTTCGCGCAAACCAGCGTCATTCCAGTCTGGCCGGAAGGCGTCCCCAACGCGCGCGCGCAGGCCGGCCCCGAGAAGGTCGACGGCGAACGCATCAGCAACGTCAGCCAGCCTACGCTGGCCGTCTACCCAGCCGCCTTCGACCGACCTTCAGGCACCGCCGTTATCATCTGCCCCGGCGGCGGCTACCAGTTCCTGTCCAATACGCGCGAAGGGCAGCAGTATGCCCAGTGGCTGTCCAGCCTTGGCATCACCGCTTTCGTCCTGAAGTACCGCCTGGCCGACTACGGCCACCCCGCCCCCTTGCAGGACGTGCTGCGCGCGATCCGCCTGGTGCGCTCGCAGGCGGCGAAGTACGGCATCGCGCCGGACCGCATCGGCGTGATGGGCAGTTCGGCCGGCGGACACCTCGCCGCCAGCGCTTCCACCCTGTTCAACCACCCTGCCGGCCGTACCGGCGGCCCCCTCGATGCCGTCAGCGCCCGTCCCGATTTCGCCATCCTGATGTACCCCGTGATCACGATGGAAGCGCCGGCTGTCCACGCCGGCTCGCGCGACGCCCTGCTGGGCGCCAAGCCATCCGCAGCCATGGTCCAGCTCATGTCGGTGGAAAAACAGGTCAGCGCCGCGACCCCGCCCACCCTGCTGATTCACTCGCAGGATGACGGCCTGGTCCCGGCCGACAACAGCATCCTGTACTTCCAGGCCCTGACACGCGCCAAGGTGCCGGCCGAAATGTTCATCTTCGAACACGGCGGCCACGGCATGGCCATGCGCACCGGGAACGGGACTGCCACCAACTGGACGCGCCGCGCCGAAGAATGGCTGCGCGACCGGAAACTGATTCCATAACATCGACAACACAGGAGCATCAATGAACGTGCATTACAAGCGCCGGACCATGGCGGCCGCAGTTTCCGCCGCCGCACTCGGCGCCGCCGGCATGGCCGCCGCAGCGCCGATCACCACCCTCGACCGCAATGGCGCCTGGGTCTCGGTAGAAGCCTACGGCCCGAACGTCGTCCATATCACCATCGCCGCCGACAAGGCCGAGGCGCTGAAAGGCCCCGGCTTCGGCATCCTGCCCAGGAATGCGGACAATGCAGCCTTTCGCCATACCAGCGGCAAGGACGGCGACAGCTTCACCTCCCCGGCGCTGAACCTGCGCATCGCCCCGGCGCCGCCGCCGCGCGTGCCGTCCCAGTCGGAAAAATACTTCGCGCCGCAACTGGCGCCGGTGGCGCTGCAGGTCCGCAACGCAAAGGGCGAGTTGGTGCTCGACATGACTGGCTGGGAGCTGTCGCCGCAGACCGTCAACACCGAAAAGACCTACCAGGCCGGCGCCAGCTTCAGCGCCCCGGCCGACGAGCATTACTACGGCATGGGCCAAAACCAGGAGTCGACCGGCCCGCTGGACCTGCGCGGCCGCGTCCTCGACTGCAAGCACTGGTATGACGCCCCTGCCGGCGAAACCGTGTGCGTGCCGTTCATGGTCTCGTCCAAGGGCTACGGCATCGTCTGGGACAACCCCTCGGCCACCCGCTTCGTCGCCGGCGTCAACGGCCGCACCTCCTTCCAGTCCAACGTCGGCGAACGTGTCAGCTTCTTCGTCATCACCGGCAGCACGCCGGAGGAAATCTATTCCGGCTACGCCCGCGTCACCGGCAAGACCCCGATCCCGCCCAAGGCGGCTTTCGGCCTGATCCAGTCCAAGGCCCGCTACGACAGCCAGCAGGAAGTGCTGCGCGTGGCGAACACCTATCGCCAGAAGAGATACCCGCTCGATATCATGGTGGTCGACTGGTTCTACTGGACCCGCATGGGCCAGCTCGACATCGACCCGGCGCAGTACCCGGCCCCTGCCGCCATGAACAAGGAGTTGCACGACCTGGGCATGCAGTCCATCGTCTCGGTGTGGCCGCGCTTCGAATCCTCAGGCCGCTACTTCAATGAACTCGATGCCAAGGGTTACTTCCTGAAGGACAAGGACGGCAAGACCGTCGACGGCCTGCCCTTCCGCTCCGACCGCACCGGCGCCCTGATCGACGCCACCAACCCGGCCGCGCGCCAGTGGTTCTGGGAGCGCGTGCGCGACAACATCCTGTCGCAAGGCTTCGACTACCCATGGCTGGACGAGACCGAACCGGACCTGGTGCCGGATGGCTTCTTCTACTCGATCGGCAGCGGCGACCGCTATCGCAACCTGTTCCCGCTGCTGCACGTGGAAGGCGTACAGCAAGGCATGCGCGCCTGGCAGCCCAACAAGCGCGCCCTGATCCTGTCACGCGCCGCCTACCTCGGCTCGCAGCGCACCGGCGCCCTGTTCTGGTCCTCCGACATCCACCCCTCGTGGGAAGCCCTGGCGCGCCAGGTGCCGACGGGACTGAACATGACCGCCTCCGGCATCGCCTACTGGGGCAACGACATCGGCGGCTGGCAATGGCTGCCGCAATCGACCAAGGCCACCAGGGCGCCGCTGGTCGATCCGCGCGGCGCGGAAGCAACCATCGGCCAGAACCACGACTATCCGGAACTGCTCACCCGCTGGTTCCAGTACGGCACCTTCCTGCCCACGCTGCGCCTGCACGGCGACCGCAAGCACGCGGAAATCTGGGAGTTCGGCCAGCAGGCCGAAACCATCATGGCGCGCTACGACCGCCTGCGCTACCAGTTGATCCCCTACATCTACAGCCAGGCCAAAGCCACCTGGGACAACGGCGCGCCGTTCATGCGCCCTTTGTGGATGGACTTCCCGAGCGACCCGCAGGTGGCCAATATCGGCACCCAGTACATGTTCGGTCCCGCCTTCCTGGTCGCCCCGGTGACCGAGCAGGGGCAGACCGAGAAAGACGTTTACCTGCCGGCCGGCAGCGACTGGTACAACTTCTGGACCAACGAGAAGCTGGCCGGCGGGCGCTGGGTGCGCGTCGCCGCGCCGATCGACCAGATCCCGGTCTTTGTGCGCGCCGGCTCCATCGTGCCGCTGGGCTCCGACATCCAGTCCACCGCCAGCAAGCAGGCGATCGCCGAAATCCGGGTATACCCCGGCAAGGATGGCCAGTTCGCCCTGTATGACGACGATGGCGTCTCGTACGACTACGAAAAAGGCAAGGGCATGCTGGCGAAACTGGCATGGAACGACGCGGCCGGCCGCCTGGCCGTGAGCGGCGACAGCGAGCTGTCGCGCAAGTCGCCGGCCATCACCAAAGTAGTGGGCAAATGAGCCGGGACCGCCGCAGCCTGCTCAAGCTGGCCCTGGCCGGGGCCGGCGCGGCAACCGCGCCCCTGGCCGGCGCGGCGCCGTGCGGCCGCCCCGGCTCGGCCCTGCAGCCCGCCTACGGCACCGAAGGCCAGCGCAAGGCGGACCTTGGCAACGGCCTGTTCATCAACCCGATCGTGCCCGGCGACCACCCCGATCCCACCATCCTGAAGGACGGCCACGATTACTACATGACGTTTTCGTCCTTCTACTCCTACCCCGGCGCCGTGATCTGGCATTCGCGCGACCTGGTCAACTGGGCGCCCATCTGCGCCGCGCTGACCAGGCCGATCGGCTCGGTGTGGGCAATGGACCTGGTCAAGCATGGCGGCCGCTACTTCCTGTACATCCCGGCCGACGACAGGATCTTCGTGATCCATGCCGACAATATCCGCGGCCCCTGGAGCGACCCCGTCGACCTCAGGCTGCAAGGCTGCATCGACCCCGGCCACGCGGTCGGCGAAGACGGCAAGCGCTACCTGTTCTTCAACGGCGTGCGCCGCATCGCGCTGGCGGACGACGGCCTGTCCACAGTCGGCGCGCTGGAACACGTCTACCATCCCTGGCGCTATCCGGAAAACTGGGTGGTGGAGATGTTCGCTCCCGAGGGGCCCAAGCTGTTCCGGCGCGGCGAATGGTTTTACCTGGTGGCCGCCGTCGGCGGCACCTCAGGCCCGCCCACCAGCCATATGGTCACGGTGGCGCGCTCGCGTTCCATCCACGGTCCCTGGCAGGACTGCCCCGGCAACCCCATCGTCCGCACCCGCAGCGCCGACGAACCCTGGTGGTCGCGCGGCCATGCCAGCATTGTCGAAGGACCTGGCGGCGACTGGTGGATGATTTACCACGCCTACGAAAACGGCTTCCGCACGCTGGGCCGGCAGGCCATCCTCGAACCCATTGAATGGACCGGCGACGGCTGGTTCCGTGCACGCGGCGGCTCGCTGGACAAGCCCTTGCACAAGCCGAAAGGCGGCAGCGCCTCGCCGGCCGGCCAGGCGCTGTCCGACGACTTTTCCAGCAACAGGTTCGGCGTCCAGTGGAGCTTCTTCGCGCCCGGCCCCGAGGAAATGCGGCGCGCCCGGTACGACGGCAAGGGGCTGGTCATCAAGGGCAAGGGCAGTTCGCCGGCCGATTGCTCGCCCCTCACCTGCATCGTCGGCGACCGCGATTACGAAGTGTCGGTGGTGCTCGATATTGCGGAAGGCGGGCAAGGCGGCCTGCTGCTGTACTACAGCCAGCGCGGCTACTGCGGCATCGGCTTCAGCCCCACCGAGATGTTCACCCACCACTACAGCGAAGAGCAACGCTGGATGCGGCAGAAAATCGCGGCGCGGACCATCCACATCCGGCTGGCGAACCGCGCCAATATCATCACCTTCCACTACTCCAGCGACGGCGTGGCCTGGACCCGGCATCCATGGCAAATGGAAGTGTCGGGCTTCCACCACAATGTGTTCGGCGGCTTCATGAGTCTCAAGGTCGGCATTTACAGCGCCGGCGCCGGCGAAGTCAGGGCGCGGCAGTTCACCTACCGCGGCCTGAAACCGGCCTAGGCCTGCAGCGTGAGCCGGTAGACCGTGGTCTGCCGGTAGACCTGCCCTGGCGACACGATCACGTGCGGCCAGGCCGCGCTGGCAAGCTCGGGACGGGCTTGCGCCTCGACGCTGAAACCGCCCTGGTGGCCGGCGCGGAACTGCACGGCAGCCTCGGTGGTCTGGACCTGCAGGCAGCGCCCCGATCCCGGATCGACGATGCGGGCCACGGTGCGCAGCGGCCCCTGGCCGCCGGCAAAATGGCTGCGCACGAACAGGCTATGGTTGAAACCGCCCCGCCCGCAGATCTGGCTGTCGGGCCAGCGCAGGCGCGCCCCGATCGGCGCCGGCTGGCGGAAGTCGAACGCCGTCCCGGCCACCGCCGCCACGCCGGAAGGCATGCCGTCCGCGTCCACCTCCACGTAGTAGTCGGCATCGATCTGCACCATATGGTCGCCGACATCGGCGATGCCGCCGTTCAGGTTGAAGGTCGGCCAGGCTGCCAGGTCGAGCGGCGTGGGCGCCATGGCCACCACTTCATGCTCCACGCTCAGGCAGCCGTCATCGTCCAGCCGGTATTTCGCCAGTTGGGCCACCGCGCCGCCGCCTCCCGTGCGCAACAGCGTCACGCCGCCGTCTGCGTGGCGTCCCTGCCACAGCACCGGGTTGGCAGCGCCCTTGGGCGCCAGCAGCACGTCGGCCATGCGGCCATAGCGGTCTGGCGCCCGCCAGGACCACAAGGCGGCATCGCGTTCGGTAATCGTCGCCACCATGTCGCTGGCGTTCCTGAGTGTAAACAAGCGGTATTCGTCCGCCTCGGGCGCGGTGCCTGAAAAACGTTTGGTCATCATTAAAAGATCGGGCTTCCTGTGCACACCATTGGCACCATGCCATTCTGCAATCCGGCGCATGGCGATTCAATTACTAAAATCACCAAGCCATCGAACGATTCTGGCCAAGAGCGCTGCAAGGGGGTTTCCGGCGCCCCGGAATCGGCAATAATGCCAGCGCAGCCTCGGGGAGACGGGCAAGATCCGCCGTCATATGTCAAATTTGATATAGCTGAACGCAAAAGTGTTATTGGAAATGGCAAGGCCCCTTCGCCTACGATCTTCCGATACCGATTCCAAAAACAGGCCGGTGCGCCGCCCACGCGCGCCAGGCCAGAGACAACCTACTTTGTGAGCACCGCATGAGTACCTTTTCAACCGTAGACTTGATCGTCTTCCTGATTTACTTCATTGCCGTTGCCGGCTACGGCATCTGGATCTACCGCCGCAAGCAAAACAGTTCCGGCCAGGCTTCGCATGACTACTTCCTGGCGGAAGGCTCGCTGACCTGGTGGGCGATCGGCGCTTCGCTGATTGCCTCCAACATCTCGGCCGAGCAGTTCATCGGCATGAGCGGCTCCGGCTACAAGATCGGCATGGCCATCGCGGTCTACGAGCTGATGGCGGCCGCCACCCTGGTGATCGTGGCCGTGTTCTTCATGCCGGTGTACCTGAAAAACCGCATCTACACCATGCCGCAGTTCCTCGAACAGCGCTACGGCAAGGCGGTCGCCACCACCATGGCCCTGTTCTGGCTTGGCCTGTACGTGGTGGTCAACCTGACCTCCATCCTCTACCTCGGCGCCCTGGCGATCTCCAGCCTGTCCGGCATCGCCCTGCTGCCCTGCATGCTGTTCCTCGCCGTATTCGCCGCCATCATCACCCTGGGCGGCATGAAGGTGATCGGCTACACCGACGTGGTGCAGGTGGCCTGCCTGGTGGTCGGCGGCCTGGTGACCACCTGGCTGGCGCTCGACCTGGTGGCGGCACTGGGCGGCAAGCAAGGCGCCATGGCGGGCTTCTCCGACCTGTTCGTGCGGGCCGGCGAGCACTTCAACATGGTGCTCAAGCGCGATGACCCGAACTACATGGACCTGCCGGGCCTGTCCGTGCTGCTGGGCGGCATGTGGATCGTCAACCTGAACTACTGGGGCTGCAACCAGTACATCACCCAGCGCGCCCTGGGCGCCGACCTGCCGACGGCCCGCAAAGGCCTGCTGTTTGCCGCCTTCCTCAAGCTGCTGATGCCGGTGATCGTGGTGCTGCCAGGTATTGCCGCTTATGCGCTGGACAAGTCCGGCGCCCTGGGCGACGCCATGCGCCAGGGCGGCGAGCTGAATCCGGACCGCGCCTATCCTGTGCTGCTTAACCTGCTGCCGCCCGGCCTGAAAGGCGTGGCGTTTGCCGCCCTGACCGCCGCTGTCGTGGCTTCGCTGGCCGGCAAGGCAAACAGCATCGCCACCATCTTCACCCTGGATATCTACAACAAGACCTTCAACAAGCAGGCCACCGAGCAGCGCATGGTGTGGATCGGCCGCGTCAGCGTGGTGGTGGCCATGGCCCTGGCCGTGCTGATCGCCCCGCTGCTGGGCATCGACAAGAAAGGCGGCTTCCAGTACATCCAGGAATACACCGGTTTCGTCTCGCCTGGCATCCTGGCCATGTTCCTGATGGGCTTCTTCTGGAAGAAAACCACCTCCGGTGCGGCGATGTTTGCCACCCTGGGCGGCCTGGTGGGCTCGATCATCCTCAAGTTCCTGCCGGAGATGATGAACCTGTCCTTCCTGGTGCCGATCGGCTTTGCCAAGGCCAACGCAGCCGGCATTCCTGAAATCCCGTTCCTGGACCGCATGTTCATCGTGTTCTGGTTCGTGATCGCCGGCATGGTGGTGATCAGCAAGATGGCCGAAGCCAAGCGCGATGGCGCGCACCAGCACCACCTGCATGTCGATACGTCCCTGTTCCGCGTTGACGGTGCATTCACGCTCGGCTCCGCCGTCATCTGCGTGGCACTGGCAACCATCTACGGCGCCTGGTGGTAACACCGGCTCCGGGGTGCGCACCCCTTGGGTGCACACCCTGGGTCTCGGCCTACTGGCAGTCACGGCACCAGCAGCGCGCGAATTTCCGGCTTCCGGTAATTTTCCAGGGTCACCATGACCCCGTCGATGAGAATGGTGCGCGGCTCCATGGGGGTTTTATTCACCGCAGCCAGCGCCGCCTTGAGCCCCATATATCCCATCCGGCGCGGGTCCTGGACCACCAGGCCGTGGATTTCCTGCTGCTCCAGGCCATCCAGCAGGAAGGTGGTCGAGTCAAAGCCTACGAACTTCTTCTTGCCGGCCAGGCCCGCCTGGCGCAACGCACGCAGCATGCCGTCGCTCGACGATTCGTTCACGGCAAAGATGCCGTCCACCGCCGGAAAGCGCTGCAACAGCTGCCCTGCTTCGTGGAACACCTTGCCGCGGCTGGCGCCGACATATTCGTCCGCGACAATCCTGACCTTCGGCGCATGCTTCCTCAGATACTCCACAAAACCATCGGCGCGCTGGTCGGTCGACGCGCTGCCGGCGACCGTTCGCAATATCAGTACCTCGCCTTGCGCGTCAAGCAATGCCGCCAGGCGCTGCGCAGCCAGTGCGCCGGCCGCGTGATTGTCGGTCGCGATGAAATTCTGGTAGTCGCGGCCATCGAGCGCCGAATCGACCACAATCACCTTGATTCCCATGGCTGCCGCCCGCCTGACCGGCTCCACCAGCCGAACACGATCGGTCGGCGCCAGGACGATCGCATCGACCGTCGGCGAGGTGTACATCTGCAGCAGCTTGATCTGCACATCGACCTGGTCGTTGTAGGCTGGCCCGCGCCAGGTCAACGCAACCTTGACGCCGTCCGCCTCGCGGATGGCCCGGTCCACGCCGTCCCGCATGAAGGTCCAGAATTCCTGGTCGCGCGACTTGGGAATGAACACGACGTTGACTTCCGCGCCAGCCGCCCAGGCGCCTTCGGCCAGGCAAGCGGCCGCAACCGCCATCCCAAGCACAAGCGACAAGCACCGTCTCCGCATTGGCAATCCCATACATCCTGCCGTTCACGTTGCGTACTCTTGAAGTCTATACATTGGCGGGCGCCATAGCCAGCCGTCGAGCGAGCAAACAGACCGTTTCCCCGGTCGCTCATGTATTTACGGCAATACAAATTTCAATGATGTAAGGACACCGTAAGTTTCGTCCCGAAAATGAAGATAGAGACAGGTCCGTCCATAAAAACCACAACCGATAGCGCGGCATAGCCATGAACAATCCCCTCCCGCTTCACCGCATCGGCGCACCCGCCGTGGCAACCCTTGCAGGCGTTGCCGCCGCCATGGCCTGCTTTTGGGCGGCCGGCGCCGCACTGGCGCCCCTCCCCCTGGCCAGCCTGGCGGCATTGGGCAGTGCCGGCGCCAGCGTGCTGCTGCTGCGCAACGGCAGCACGCAGCAGAATGCGCTGGCAGGAAAGGTGGCGGGCGAAATCGACACCATCATGATCGGTGCGGCAGAGACCTCCTACTTCGTCGATTCGATCAGGAAGCGGATTTCCGGAGACGTCGAGTCGACCAACCAGATCGCCGCCCGGTCCGCGTCCAGCGCCAGCGAAATGGAGGAAATCGCAGCCAACGCCGAGCGGGCATCCGAGGTCGCCACCATGGTGCGGCGCGAGAGCGTGGCCGGGCGCGGCGCGGTGGACCAGGGGTTGCAACAGATCAGCGATGCGCGCGGCAACGCGCAGGCTGCCTCACAATTGATGGATGCCCTGCAGGAAAAATCGCGCAGCATCCACGGCATCACGGCGGTGATCACCGAAATCGCGACGCGCACCAACCTGCTGGCGCTCAATGCGGCCATCGAAGCAGCGCGCGCCGGCGAGCATGGCCGCGGCTTCGCGGTGGTAGCCGGCGAAGTGCGCCAGCTGGCCCAGCGCACGGCCGAAGCCACGGCCGACATCGGCCACAAGGTGACCGCGATCCTGGCGGAGGCCGAGCGGGCCTCGTCCGGCATGGCCTCGCTCACAGGCAAGGTCGCCCAAGCAGCGGTGGAAGTGGAACGCGTGCACGCCAGCTTCAGCACGATCGAACGCTGCGCCGCCGAATCGCACGGCGAAATCCACAAGATCGCGCTGGCCTCGCGCGAGCATGCCGCATCGACGCGCCACATTGCCGAGGCCATCGGCCAGATCCGCGACGGCATGCTGGGCATGCAGGCCGAGTTGCCGCGCGCGGCCAGCTCCGCGCAGGCCTTGGCCGAACGCGCCGAGTCCTTGTTCGAAGCCACCACGGAAAGCAACGCCGCCACCGCGCATGACGCGATCCGCGCCGTCGCGCAGCAAGCTGCCAGGGATGTCGGCAAACTGTTCGAAAAAGCCATCGCCAGCAGCGAGATCAGCGAGGCTGCGCTGTTCGACCGCCGCTACGTTCCAATCCCGGATACCAACCCGCCCAAGCACCATAGCGCCTTCGACAAGTTCACCGACCGCGTCTTGCCCGCTTTGCAGGAGGCGCTATTAAAGGCCATGCCGCAGCTGGCCTTTGCCGGCGCGGTCGACAACAACGGCTACTTCCCGACTCACAACAAGAAGTTTTCGCAGCCCCTGACCGGCGACTACGCCACCGACCTTGTCAACAACCGCACCAAGCGCATCTTCAACGACCGCACCGGCTCGCGCTGCGGGGCCAACACCAAGCCTTACCTGCTGCAGACCTACAAGCGCGACACCGGCGAGGTGATGCACGACTTGTCCGCCCCGATCTACGTCAACGGCAGGCATTGGGGCGGGTTCCGCATCGGCTACCGTTCGGCGTCCGGCCACTAGGGCCTGGCAGCTTAGTTGGTGTACAACACGCCGCGGCCGTTGCCGGATGCGTAGACGCGCCCGTAAGTGTTCCAGTCGCCCGCCATGTGGAAGATGCCGGCATACTGGTGCGCGTCGTCGTTGAAGCGCGACCAGGTGGCGCCGGCGTCGTCGGAGCGGTACACGCCCCACACGCCATTGATCACGCCCACCACGTAGACCGCGGCCGAATACGACGCACCGGGAGCCGCCTTGCCCAGGGTTACCACGGTGGCGCCCTGCACGTCGGGCCATTGGTTGCTGCCCCAGATCGAAGAGAAGGCGGTCAGCTTGGTCCAGCTGGCGCCCGCGTCGAGCGAGTGGTACACCGTATTGCCGTCGGCCAGCCAGACATCGCCTTCCGCGTTCGGGTTCACTGCCATCGACGTATTGTTGAAGGACGTCAGCATTGGGCTGGCCGCCTTGAACGCGGCGCGTTCGGTGAACGTCTTGCCGCCGTCGCTTGAATACCAGAAGTGCGCGCTATCCGACCACTGGTTCCACCAGGCGCCGCCCGAATCATAGGCGTAGACCTTGTTCGGGTTCTTGCGATCGGCCTTCAGCAGGTAGCTGCGCGGGACCCCGACTGCGGGTTTCGCCGGCAGGTTGGTCGCAGTCCAGCTTGCGCCGTTATTGGTAGTGTAGGAAGGTACCGCGTCGTTGGGCGCCCAGACCACGTTGTTGCGCGTGGTGACGGCGAGGTTGGACGAACTGTCGGTACCGGTCGTAGCGCCGGCAGGCAAGGTTGCAAACTTCGCCCAGGTATTGCCGCCGTCGCCGGACCAGTGGCCAACGCCGACGTGGTTGTTCGCATTGTCGACACCGTTCGCTGCGATGTATTGCGGATCGGACCAGGCCATGTCGGCCGAGTTGCCATTGCTCCACCAGTTCATGGGCCCCTTGGTCGGCCGCGCCGCCAGGTCGGTATTGATCCAGGTGCCGATATCGCCCGCGCTGTTGATGAACTTATAGGACGCGCCGGCCGGCGGCGTGACGAGGGCCAGGGTCGCGGTCTCCTCCAGGTTATTGTCCTTGGCGCTCCAGCTTGGCGTTGCCGAGGAAGCGTTGGTGGTTTCCCAGATGCCGCCACCGTGCACGTGCATGATGTGGTCGCGGTTGGCAGGGTCGATCACGGTGGTATCGCTCCAGCCCGAGTAGCCGTTGCCGGTGGAGCCCAGATGCGGCATGTTTGCCTCGATTTCGCGCCAGGTGCTGCCGCCGTTGTCGGACAGCTGGGTGACCTGGCCGGGATTGTCGCCCCAGGTGCCGGTCACACCCAGCACAATACGGGCGTTCGGCCCCGTGCCATGGACCGAGACGCCGCTATAGCCGCCTGTGGTGCTGCTGCTGAGCAGGGTCCAGTTCTCGTTGAAGACCACGCCGCCAAACCGGTAAAGGTAGCCCGGCCCGCCGGGGCCTTCGCCGGCGTTCTTGTTGAACACCATATAGTAGTTGCCGTCGGCGGCGCGCACCACGTGCGGGATGTGGTAGCCGGCCACCGGGGCCGGGACCGGGACCGGCGTCCACGAGAAGCCGCCGTTGACGGACTTGTACAGGACCGAGGTCAGGCCCGCCGCGTTGGCATAATCGGGCGCGATGGCGGCGTACATGATCCAGGTCGTCTCGCCGCCGCCCACTTTCGAGTTGTCGAACATCAGGTGCTCGACCCCGATCGGCGGGTTGCTGCCGCTGATCGTGGTGGACGACAGCCCCGTGACCTGGGCCCATGTCCGGCCCGCGTCCCTGCTCTGCCACAGTCCCGCAGTGCGGGTGCCGTAGAACAGAATCGATGGATTGGTCGGATCGACTTTCAGGCGCTCGCCCATCGCCCGGCCGGTATCGTTGCCGCCCACCATGAACGGCAGGCTGACCCAGGTCCAGCTGTTGCCGCGGTCACTGGAAATGTACAGGCGGCCATTGGCGCCCTGCCTGGTGGTGTCGCCGGTGGCAATGTAGATGCGCTGGTCGTTGCTCGGGTCGAGGGCCAGGCTCTCCACGCAATGGAAGCGGCTGTCGCCGCCGCCGAACCCGATGCCGTCGGTCAGCGGTATCCAGCGCGAATCGCTGGCGTTCCAGCGGTAGATGCCGCCAACGTCGGTGCGGGCGTACAGCAGGCTTGAGTTGACCGGATGGTAGACCAGGCCGGTGACGTAGCCGCCGCCGGCCCATTTGACGCTGGTCCAGCTGGCGGCAGCCAGGCCGGCTGCCGAGACCTGGCTGGTGGCCGCGGTGCTGACCGCAGGCGTCCCGCTTTCCTGACTGCCGCCGCAGCCGGCCAGCAGCGTCGCCAACAAGGCCGGCAGCGCGAGCCCGGCGTAATACTTCTTGCAATGCACTTTCATTGTCTGCTCCTCCAAGAAATGGATTTGTGGTTGAATGTGGCCGATAGCGGCCAACCCAGACTACTGAGAGCAGTTTTTTTCGAATAGAAGTTTCGTGTCGAGCGCTTGTGTTCTGCTGAAATTTGAAGAAGTCGGCGTGCCAGTGTTATTCCGGGCGGGCGGCGGCAGCTGCCAGCCGCCGGCCCGGCTCCTTCAGTTACTGTAGATCAGGCCACGCCCGGTGCCGCTGACGTAGATCCGGCCGTAGATGTTCTGGTCGGCCGCCATCACGCCGATGCCGCCGAACTGGTGCGCGTCATCGTTAAAGCGTTTCCAGCTGGCGCCGCCGTCGTCGGAGCGGTACACGCCCCATACGCCGCCGACCACGCCGACCACGTATACCGCCGCCGAATATCTGGCGCCGCTCGCTGCCTTGCCCAGCGCAACCAGGGTGGCGCCTTGTGCACCCGCTGCGGGCGTGAAGGCCGCCAGCTTGGTCCAGGTGGCCCCGGAATCCAGCGAGTGGTACAGGGCACTGCCGTCCGCCAGCCAGATATCGCCCTCTGCGTTGGGGTTCACCGCCAACGACGTTGCCCCCCAGCTGTTAGGACCAAGCTTGGCATCCACCGAGCCCTGGCTCAGCGTGAAGCTGTGGCCACCGTCGGTCGAGACGTAGACCTTGCCCGCCGTGCCCCAGGTTGCGCCGCCCGAATCGTAGGCATAGACCTTGTTCGGGTTTTTGCGGTCCGCAGCCAGGTGGTAGCCGCGGTTCCAGCCTGGCGCCACATTGGGCAGCGGCGGCAGGTTGGTCGCATTCCAGCTTGCGCCGTTATCCGTGGTGTAGGACGGCACCGAATTGGCCGGTGACACGACCGCCTTGTTGCGCACGGTGACCGCGACGCTCGCTTCGCTGCTGGTGTTCTGCGCGGCGCCAGCGGGCAGGCTCGCAAACCTGGACCAGGTCTTGCCGCCATCGCCCGACCAGAAGCCGGCAGCCGTGCTGGTCGAATTGACCACGCCGATGCCGGCGATGTACAGCGGATCGGCCCACGCCATGTCGGCCGCGTTGCCGTTGCTCCAGCCCAGGCCAGGATTGAGCGTTGGCGTGGCCGCGAGGTTCGTGTCGACCCAGGTGCCGACGTCGCCTGCACTGTTGATCAGGATGTACGGCGCGCCGGCCGGCGGTGTCGCGAGCGACAGCGTGGCGGTCTCCTCGATTCCGCCAATGACGCCTTGCCAGCTTGGCGTGGACGAGGATGCGTTCCTGGTCTCGACGATGCCGCCGCCGTGCACGTGCAGGATGTGGTCGCGGTTGGCCGGGTCGATCTCGACGTCGTCGACCCAGCCCGATGCGACTTCGCCCGGCATGGTCGCTTCGATTTCGCGCCAGTTCTTGCCCGCGTCGTCCGACAGCTGGACGATCTGCTGGCCGTTCCAGTTGCCCCAGGAGTTGGTCACGCCCAGTGCGATGCGGGTCGTGGCGCCGCTGCCCTGGACGGACACGCCGCCCAGGCCGAAGTTGGTGCCGGTTTGCGGATCGACGCTCTTGAGCAGGGTCCAGTTGGAGCCGTCGAATTTGTACAGGCGCCCGGGACCGCCCGCGCCCGGGCCCGTATCCTTGGTGAACACCACGTAGAACATGCCGTCATCGGCGCGCACCATGTGCGGGATGTGGTAGCCGGATACCGGCGTTGCCACCGGCGTCCACGTCGCGCCGCCATTGATGGATTTGTACATGTTCGAACCCAGGCCCGCCACGCTGGCATAGTCCGGAGCGATGGCGGTGTAGATGGTCTGGGTCGCCGTGCCGGTGCCCTTGGTCCCGGTATCGTAGACCACCAGTTCAACGCCCATTCCGCCGCCGGCTGCGCTGATCTGGTCGGCGGTCATTTTGACCGGCGACAGCGAGGTGACCTGCGCCCATGTCTTGCCGGAATCGACACTCGTCCACAGGCCGGCCGTGCGCGAGCCGAAGAACAGCGTGGACGGCTTGTTCGGATCAACCATCAGGCGTTCGCCCATGGCCCGGCCGGGATTGTTGCCGCCCAGCGGGAATGGCAGGTCGACATGGGTCCAGGTGGCGCCGCGGTCGCTGGAGATGTACAGGCGGCCGTTGCCTTCAAACGTGTACATGCCGGTGGCCATGTAGACCAGCTGGTCGTTGTTCGGATCGAGGGCGATGCTTTCAATGCCATGGAAGCGGCTCTCGGTCGCGCCGAAGCCCAGGCCGTCGGTGATCGGGGTCCAGGACGACGTAGCCTGGTTCCAGCGATAGGCGCCGCCGATGTCTGTCCTGGCGTACAGCAGGTTGGCAGTCGTCGGGTGGAAGACCAGGCCGGTGACGTAGCCGCCACCGCCGAACTTGACGCTCGACCAGGTGGTTGCGCCAGTGGCCGGCGCTTCCGGCGGATTCACCGGAGGATCTGCCGGCGGGTTCACTGGTGGATTCACCGGCGGGTTCGCCGGCGGCTGCTGTGCCGGTGCCGTGGTTTGCGGCGCGGACGCGGGCGCCGTCCCTGCCGATCCGCCGCCGCCACACGCGGCCAGCAGGCTAGCTGCAATTGCAGTCAATGCAAAGATATTCTTCTGTTTCATGTCTATCTCAAAAAATGGACTTCCTGAAAAAAGGGCCCGAAGGCCCTTGGCTTACTGCGGCTCCACCGCGAGCGCCCTGTCGCGGTAAGCCCTCGGCGTACAGCCAAGTTCGCGCTTGAACACCAGGTGCATGTACTGGGTCGACGTAAAGCCGCACTCCAGCGCCACATCGGCAATACTGCGTTCGCCGCATTCCAGCCCGGCCTTGGCGGCATCGAGCTTGAACTGCAGGATCACGTCATGCACGCTGCAGCCCAGCTCCTGCCGGAAATAGGCTTCCAGCGAGGAACGCGAGACGCCGACATACTCGGCCACCTGGTGCGTCTTGATGCCCTGGCAGGCGTATTGGCGGATGAAATGCCGCGCCCGGGCGACATGGGGGTGCCGCACCGCCTGGTGCTGGCTGGATGCGAACACATTGATTCCGGCCGGCGGCATCAGGATGCGGGTATTGGACAGGCGCACGCCATGCAGCATCTGGTCCAGCAGGTGGGCGGCCGTGCGCCCCATTTCCTGCGCGCCCTGGATCACGGAACTGAGCGGGATGCGGGTCAGCATGCGCACCAGCGGGTCGTTGTCGATGCCGATGATGGCCACCTGCTCCGGCACCGCAATGCCGGCGATGACGCAAGCCTGCAGCAGCTGGCGCGCACGCGCGTCCGTCACGGCAATGATGCCGACCGGCTTCGGCAGGCTGCGCAGCCAGGCGATCTGCCCCTCCACCGACTCGTCCCACGCCGAGGCGCTGGTCTCGCAGCCGCGGAAGATTTCGGGCTCCATGCTATCGGCTTGCATCAGGCTGCGGAACGCAGTCTCGCGCTCCTGGGCCCAGCGGTTTTCCCTGGCCTTGGGCAGGCTGAACAACGCAAAACGGTGCAGGCCGACGTCGATCAGGTGGTCGCGCGCCAATTTGATCAGCTTGAAGTTATCGGTCGCCACGTAGGGAATGCCGCGCGGGTACTCCGCCTCGTCGGCGTAGGAGCCGCCGACCGCCACCACCGGCACGTTGCAGCGCGACAGTGCGGCCGCCACTGCCGGATCGTCGAAGTCGGCAATAATGCCATCGCCCTGCCAATTCTCAATGCCGGCCAGGCGCAGGCGAAAATCTTCTTCCAGAAATAAATCCCAGGCCGCCCGCGTGCTGCCAAGATATGCGGCGACCCCGGAAATAACCTCGCGGTCAAAACTCTTGTTAGCGTTGAATAACAGGGCAATACGGTGCGCTTTTGAAGTATTCATAAACCGGCTCACCAGGCAGTATTCAAAATGCCAGCCGGCGTTTCGAAATCGAACCGAATTGCACGCGCCTGCAGCATTGCGCTGCAGGCAATAATGCCAAACATGGTTTTCATCATTTTGTCTCCGTCTTGCCGGGGTGGCGCGATACGCCCCCTGGTCTGGGTCACTTCAAAATTTGCCGCAGCGCAGTGGCTAGCGGAAGCTAAGCTACCATGGGCACTAGGATAGGGAGAGAGCGCTACCGCACGGTAGCGCGAGGCGGGAAATTTCTAGCAAAATGCAGAAATTGCGATTAGTTCTGCTGGGAGTGCAAGTGGATCAGCCGGCTTCGCTACCGGAAATCTCGGCCGGGACCGGCTCGGCGGGGGAATCCTGCTGGGTCGCGAGGGAACGGAAGGATTTGGGCGTGCAGCCGTATTCTTCCTTGAACAGCTTATTAAAATAGGAAACGTTTGAATATCCCACCGAATAGGCAATTTCAGCGATGGCGGCGCCGCTTTTCTCCGCCAATAACCTTGCCGCTTCCGTCAGCCGCAGTTTATTCAGGTAACTCGTAAATGTCATGCCGAGCTCTGTTTTTAAAACTTCGTTGACCTTGTTTCGATTGGTTCCGGTGGCAGAAACCACCGATTCCAGGTCGATTTCAGTATCGGTGTAATTGGTGGCGATATAACGCAGCACCGTTGCCTTTTCCTTATCTTTATATGGCTCCAGGGTTAATTGGCGATAAGCGACCAGGGGCAGGTCTTTTTTCATCCTCGAATTCAGGCTGGCGGTCAGCGCCCGTGCGTGGGCGCGGAAGAAGGCCCAGGCAAATGCCACCCAGCTCGCCAGCAGGAGCAGCACCAGCGCCGCGATGTAGCGATAGTCGCGGCCATTGAGCATCAGTTCGCTGACCTCCAGGTAGGAGTCGACATTCAGCGGGCTTTGGCTGCTGGACCCGAACACGAACTTCGAAACCTTGCTCAGGTCGTAACCCTGGTGCGACAGGTCCAGCTTGACCTGGTAGAACCACCAATCGGGGATGGCCAGCCTGGTCAGGTCCAGCGAGACCGGGACGCCGCGTTCATTGCACGAAAAATAAGTGACGGGAGAGCGGTAAGTCAGGTAATCCCCGACCTTGGAAATCTTGGGATCGAAGGTCGAAATGCCGAACACCATGGAATTCGCCGGCTTGCACTTGGCAAGAAAAGTGACGTCGGAGTACTTGGACCAGTCGACCAGGGCCGGCCGGCTTTTCGCATCGTGCATCGCCATGCCGGCGGAAGCGAAGGGGTATTTGCCGACTTCGGTCAGCTTGAACTCGACGCGCAATTGCTCGCGCTGGCGGTCGGGAATACGAACGGTCGACGTGCCGCCAATTTCCACATCCGAATTCGTTATGTAGTGCCAGCCAGCCCCGGGCCTGGACGTTGCCAGCAGCGGGACGGACAGGTAGCTCTTGTAGATCATGAAAAAGGCCAGCAATGCGTCCGCAATGACCAGGCCGATCAGCGCCAGAAGCGCTTTTTTGAAAAACTGTTGCATTGTCTAAGGATGGTTGAACTGTCTCTCTGCAACACCTCTTGCCGGGCTTGCTCGTTGCATCATAACAGTTCAACCAGTGAAAGGGGGGCACGTTCGCCCCGCCCCGCCCTAGCGTGCCGGGTGCAGTGGCTTGCCGTTCACATCATAGGCGGCGGCCTCCAGGTGCACGACCGTGCTGAGCGCCTTGTTGTCGGCCGCCTCGGCCGCGTCGGCCGCCAGGATCAGCTTATAGTCGCCCTTGGCGACCTTCCAGGTCTTGCTGGCCGAGTCGTACATGGCCAGCAGGCGCGGATCGACCGTGACCGAAGCGCTGGCCTCGGCGCCCGGCTGCAGGTCGACCTTCTGGAAACCGGCCAGGCGCTTGGGCGCTTCCCACTTTGCCTTCAGCGGCGCGACATAGACCTGGGCCACTTCCTTGCCGGCGCGCCGGCCGGTGTTCTTCACCGTGAACGAGACCTGCAGCATCCCGCCCTTCACGCCGGCGGACAGGCCGGAAAAGCCGAACTCGGTGTAGGAGAGGCCGTGGCCGAACGGGAACAGCGGTTTCAGGCCTTTCTGGTCGAACCATTTGTAGCCGACTGCTGCGCCTTCGCGGTAGCTGACCTCGAAACGCCTGTTCTCCACTTCCGGATAGCCGTCCAGCGCAGGACGCGGCAACTGCGCCTCCGAAGCCGGGAAAGTAGCCGGCAGGTGGCCGGAAGGATTGGCTTCGCCGAACAGCACGCTGGCAATCGCTTCGCCGCCGCTGGTGCCGGGATACCAGGCTTCCAGCACCGCCGGCACCTTCGGCAGCCACGGCATGGTCACCGGACCGCCGGTCTCCAGCACCACCACGGTTTTCGGATTGGCCGCGGCCACCGCCGCAATCAGTTCATCCTGCTTGTTCGGCAGCGACAGGTTCGGCACGTCGAAGGCTTCGCCGGTCCACTGGGTGGCGAACAGCAGCACCACGTCGCTTTCCTGCGCCAGCCTGGCGGCTGCGGCCTTGTCGGCGCCGTCGTTGAAGGAAACGGTCGCCGACGGCAGGCGTTTCTGGATCGCTTTCAGCGGCGAGGACGGGTAGACCATGACCGGGCCCGGCCAGGTCTTCGGTTCCATGCCCGGCACCGCATTGCCGCCGGCCGGGTACACCAGCGACGAGCCGCCGCCCGCCAGCACGCCCTTGTCGGCATAGCCGCCGATCACCGCTACGCGCTTGACGGATTTATCCAGCGGCAGCACCGCCCCGCTGTTTTTCAGCAGTACCATGCCCTCCTGCGAGTCCTTGAGCGACACCGCGGCATGGGCATTGAACTCGATCTTGTCCGGTTCAGCCTTCACCGGGTGGTCCACCACGCCGTGCTCGAACATGGCGTGCAGCACGCGGCGCGCCATGTCGTCCAGGCGGGCTTGCGGCACCCAGCCGTTCATCACGGCTTCTTTCAGCGGCGGGCCAAAATAGTCGGCCAGGTCGAACGGCATGCCGGATTGCTGGTCCAGGCCCGCATTGGCGGCCGGGATCGTGCTGTGGGTCGCGCCCCAGTCCGACATCACCCAGCCCTTGAAGCCCCAGTCCTTTTTCAGCACTTCGGTCAGCAGGTAGGTGTTTTCGCAGGCATACACACCGTTGACGCGGTTGTAGGAGCACATGACGGCGCCGGGATTGCCCTCCTCCTTGGCGATCTGCAGGGCCAGCAGGTCCGACATGCGGGCCGACTGGTCGTCGATCTTCACGTCCAGCGTGGTGCGGCCGGTTTCCTGGTCGTTCAGGGCGAAGTGCTTCAGGGTGGAAACCACGCGCTGCGACTGGATGCCCTTGATCTGGGCGCCGACCATCTTGCCGGCCAGGAGCGGATCTTCGCCGCCATACTCGAAATTGCGGCCGTTGCGCGGGTCGCGCATCAGGTTCACACCGCCGGCCAGCAATACGTTGAAGCCGTAGCCGCGCGCCTCGGCCCCGATCATGGCGCCGCCGGCGTAGGCGGTCTGCACATCCCAGGTGGCGGCAGTATTCAGGCCAGACGGCAGCGCGGTACCCGGACGCGCGTGCGGGCCGGCCTGGCTCGCCACGCCGATGCCGGCATCGGTCTCCCACAGGTTGGGAATGCCCAGGCGCGGCACGCCGTACACGAAGCCGGCCGATTGCACGTGGGATTCCTCGGGGCGCTTGTACTTCTTGTGCTCCATGTCCGCGCCCATGTAACCGAAGACCAGCTTCAGTTTTTCATCCAGCGTCATTTCCTTCACAGCCAGGCTGGCGCGTTCCGCCGCGCCCAGCTGCGTATTCATCCAGGGTTTGCCATCAGGCGCGGCCAGCGCGGTCCCGCAGCACATTGCCACTGCGGCGGACAGGAGACTGATCGTTTTCTTCAATTTCATCGCTTCCTCGAAAAAAGGGGCGGCTTTGGCCGCCCCGAAAACTACCGGAAAAGGTAGAGGAGACTACAGGTTACAGCATCGGCTGAACGCTCGCCTGGCCTTGGCCTGCCGGACGTTCAAACAAGGTTCGCGACAGCCAGGCGCGCAGCGGCCTGTCGTACCAGCGCGATAGCGCCAGTGCAAACAGGGGCACGCCGCAGTAGATCGCAACGATGGCTATCGACAGCTCGGGCCTGGACGGGTGCGTCGACCAGTTCCAGTGCGCAAAAACATAAATAAACGGGTAATGCACAATGTAGACAGGGTAGGACAGCTCGCCCACCAGGCGCGTCACCATCCCGGCACGGCCTTCCGGTTGACGCGAGCCGGCGCCGGCCGCCAGCACCAGGGGAAAGACCACGATCACGGCCAGCGCCTCAAACAGCCAGTTGGCCGCGCCGAAGCCGGGCGCCGCAAACACCAGCAACAGCAGCAGCGACAATGCAATGAACGGGCTTGGCAGCGCCATGCGCAGCCGCATGCGGTAGACCAGCAAGCCAAGCAGGAAGGAGCAAGCCAGGCGCACCGGCGCCACCCAGAAGTGGTCCCAGCCCCAGCCAAAGCCCAGGTTCCCGAATTTTTTCGCGGTCCACAGCAGTGCCCCCGCACTGGCCACGCACAGGACAATGTGCAGGCGGCGCCCCAGGCGTGCCGCAAACAGCCCGAACAGGATATTCGCGATGTACTCCTGGAACAGGGTCCAAGACGGGCCGTTGACCGGGTGCGTCTCGCCGAAATAATTGGGCAGGGTCGCCGCTGGCAACAGCAGCAGGCCAAGCAAGAACGTCAGCGCCAGGCGGCCCGGCGACAGCGCCACGCCCACCTGTTGGGCATCGCCGACGAACGGGTCCAGCAGGTAGCCAAGCAGGCCCACCGCCATCGCCACCACCACCATCGGATGCAGCCGGACCAGGCGCCGCGCAAAGAATTGCGCCGGCGCCAGGCCGCGGCCATCGTAGGCATGGCCCAACACGAAACCGGACAACGCGAAGAAGAAGTCCACTGCAAGATGCGTATGCCGCATCGGATTCCGCTCCAGGCTTGGCACCAGCATCTCCAGGATGTGGAAGGCGAACACGCTGAAAGCAGCGGTACCGCGCAAGCCGTCCAGTACGTGGTAGTGCGATTTCATCTTGCGGCGTTCACAATGGTGCTGATCACGTCAGGAAAGGCTTGCGCACCGGTGCTGCGGTTGAAAAGGCCCATCTGATGGTTGTCGGCGTAGCCGTTATCCCAGTACATCGGCACGATGCCGCGCGTAAAGGATGCACGGGTAATGTACTGGTCCCACAGCTTGCGGTAAGTTCCGGCCGGATCGTATTCGGTGCGCAGGATGGCGGCATACTCGCCCATCAGCACCGGCACGCCCTTGTCGATAAAGCCGGTTTTCATCTTCTGGAACTGGCCATCGGTGTAGGATTCGTTGGCCCATCCCGACGGGTTGGCGGCCTGGCCCCACTTCCACGAAGAGCTGTTGGCGTCCAGCGTGAAGTCGTACGGATCGTAGTAATGGATCTCCATCATCATGCGGTTGGCCACCCAGTCGCTTGGCATGGTCGCATTGCAGCTGATGGAGTTATCGATGTTGGTGTTGAATGCCTGCACCACGAGGTGGCGGTTGCTGTTGTTGCCGCCGGTAGCCCGCACTGCGGAAATGAAGGCCTGGTTGAAACCCTTCTGCACGTCGCAGTATTCGGTAGTCGGAGGGTTGTAGTTACCGTCAACCATGACTTCATTGGTGCCGGCGAACAGCAGGGTGTCGTCGTGGTTTTTGAAGTTGTTGGCGATCTGGGTCCAGAACTTGGTCAGCCGCGCATTGGCCACGCCTTGCTGGGCATAGGTCGGCTGCATCCAGCCGCCGTCCCAGTGGATATTGATCATGGTGACCAGCCCCGCGTTATGGGCATAGTTGACCACTTCCGTCACGCGTTCCATCCATTGCGGGCTGATGTTGTCGTTGGCGTCGGCATACTGTTTCCACGCAACCGGAATACGCACGCTCTTGAAACCTGCCGCCTTGATGCTGTTGAACAGGGCCTGGCTGGCCTTCGGGTTGCCCCATGCCGTTTCGTTGAAATTGGTGCTGCCCCAGACGTAGGAACCGGTCGCTTCCAGCGAGTTGCCCAGGTTCCATCCCGGCGCCATCTGCCCCGACATCTGCATGCTCGTCATATTGCGCATCACGCCTACGCGCACCGCGTGCGCCGTACCCGAGTTGAAGCTGCCGCCGCCTGCGCTGAACTTGACCCAGTACCAATAGACCGTCCCCGGGCTTGCACTGCTGTCGGTGTAGCTGGTTGCGGTCTTGCCCAGCACCGCCAGCCGGCTGCGCCCATTCGGATCGCTGTCGGTGTCGCGATACACCTGCAGGCCGCTCACGCTGCCGCTGACAGTCCAGCTCAAACGCACGTCGCTACCGGTACCGCTGGCGCTCAGGCAGACGGTGGCGCCGCCGCCGCTGCCGCAATTCTGCGCCTGCGCAAACGGCGCCGCACACAGCGCCAATGACAGAACGGTCTTGATCAACACAGGCTTCATTGTTCTACCTTTCCTTGAAGGTGCCCGCACGGCGTCTCCTCCGTGGGTGGGCGGTTGGGAGTGTTGGCAACCAGCTTTCTTATAGGACGCATTGTGGAAGCTGCAACCCGGCGCCGCAATTGCAAAAACCGCCAATGCGGAATATGAAATTGCACAGCCTCCATGCAAGCCATTGCCCGCACAGCCAGTCGCTATGCACAATGGGGCACTGTCAAAAAACCAAGGAATAATCGATGCTGAAACGCACCCTGCTCGCGAGCGCACTATCCTGCGCCCTCGCTGCTGCCACCGGCGCCATGGCGGCCGACAGAGCGCCCGCCACGGCCGTTCCGCCACTGCAGACCATCCTGTACGGCGCCGCCTACTACCATGAATACATGCCTTCGGAGCGCCTGGAAAAGGACGTGCAAATGATGAAGGCCGCGGGCTTCAACGTGGTGCGCCTGGGTGAATCGACCTGGAGCCTGTGGGAGCCCGAGGATGGCCGCTTCGAATACGCCTGGATGGACCGCGTGGTCGACGCCATGGGCAAGGCCGGCATCAAGGTCATCATGGGCACGCCCACCTACTCCATTCCAGCCTGGATGGCCAGGCAGAACCCCGAAATCCTGGCCCGCAAGTTCAATGGCGCACAGAATATGTACGGCATGCGCCAGAACATGAACACCGATTCGGCCGCCTACCGCTTCTACGCGGAGCGCCTGATCCGCAAGATCGTCAGCCGCTACAAGGACAACCCGAACGTCATCGGTTGGCAAGTCGACAACGAGACCGGCAGCTATGGCGCGGCCAATGAGGATGTCTTTGTACGCTTCCAGCACCACCTTGAGAAGAAATTCGGCACGCCGGAGAACCTGAGCAAAGCCTGGTTCCTGAACTACTGGGGCCAGGACCTGCATTCCTGGACCGACTTGCCGCGCCCGGACGGCGCCCAGAGCACGGGCTACAAGCTGGAATGGTCGCGCTGGGGCCAGATGCGCGTAACCAACTTCCTGCACTGGCAAGCCAGGCTGGTGCGCGAGAACGCTTCGCCGCGCCAGTTCGTCACGCACGATTTTGCCGGCTCGATGCACGCCGACGTCAACGAGGAAGCCGTGTCGGCCGCCCTCGACATGCCGGCCGTGAACATCTATCACTGGGGCCAGCGCGAGTACTATAATGGCGCCGAGCAGACCTTGCAGGCTGATTTCACCCGCTCGCTCAAGCGCAACAACTTCCTGGTCACGGAAACCAATGCCCAGTCGACCGACTGGAGCTCCTCATTCCAGTACCCGCCGTATGACGGACAGTTCCGTGAAGACGTCTACACCCACCTGTCCAACGGCTCCAACATGGTCGAATACTGGCACTGGTCCTCGATCCATGCCAACCAGGAGACCTACTGGAAAGGGGTGCTCTCGCATGACCTCGAACCCAACCGCGCCTACGCCGAAATCAGCCACACGGGACGCGAGCTGCAGAAGATCGGCCCGCGCCTGGTGAACCTGAAGCTGCAGAACGACGTTGCCATCCTTTGGAGCCGCGACTCGCTGAATGCGCTGAACGACATGCCGTTCGCGAAGAATTCGCAATGGGGCGGCGACGGCAGCAAGGCTGATTACGGCAGCCTGGTAAGGCAGATGCACCGCGCACTGTACGACATGAACGTCGGCACCGATTTCGTCTTCCCTGAAGTGCAGGACTTCTCGCAATACAAGCTGCTGATCGTCCCGGCCCTGTACGTGGCCGACGATGCGCTGCTGAAGCGCATTTCGGAGTACATCCGCAAAGGCGGCCATGTGGTGATGACTTTCAAGAGCGGTTTCACCAACGAGAATACGGCGGTGCGCTGGACCATGGCGCCCGGGCCGCTGCGCGAAGCGCTGGGTTTCCACTACCAGGAGTTCTCCAATCTCGCGCAACCGCTGACGCTGAAAGGCGATCCATACAATGCCGGCGGCGACAACAAGGTGCAGTACTGGGCCGAGTTCCTGCAACTTGATACCGCCAAAGCCCTGGCCTACTACGACCACCACTTCTTCGGCCGCTGGCCGGCCATCACGCAGAACCAGTACGGCGCCGGCAAGGTGACCTATGAAGGCACCTACCTGTCTGACAAGCTGCAGAAGGCAGTGCTGCAGGCGGCGGTGCGGGAGGCCGGCCTGGCCGGTCCCGACCAGCAGTTGCCGCCGCAGGTCCACACGCGCAAGGGCGTCAACGATTTCGGCCGCAACGTGCGCTACTACTTCAATTATTCCGCAGCGCCGGTCAACTTCAAGTACCAGTACAAGCCCGGCGCCGACCTGCTGACGTCGCGCCAGGTGAAGGCGGACGACACACTGTATCTCGGTCCATGGGACCTGGCGATCGTGGAAGAAGGCCGCTGACCTAGCGGGCCCGGGCCGGGGACGGCGCGGCCAGCAGCCGTGCAATCCCGCTCACCAGCTCCGCCCCGTCCCCATACAGTGCCGCCCCGCTCACGATGTATTCGCCCTCCCCGCCTTGCAGCAGCAAGACAGGCACGCCGTTCACGCCCGCACGACGCATCAGGTCCCGTGTTGCATTGATGCGGGCCGTGGCCTGTAGCGCCAGTTCGGCGTCATGCTCAAGGCGGCCGGCAAGTTCGATGGCGTCGAGACCTGCGACCTGGCGGGCGCATTCCGCCGCCACAACCATGGCGTTCGAAGTGTCCAGGCCGTCAACGTAGCGCGCCCACTGCAAACGGCGCAGCACCCAGGGTTCAAGCAGCGGGTCAAGCGCATGGATTGCCGTCAGGGCGCGGTTCATTGCGCCGGAGTCGAAGCGCGTGCCCGGGCCTTGCAGGATGTTGCGCTGGTAGGCGGCGCTGAACGGTTGGCCGGTCATGGCCTCGATGCGCTGGTCGTTGCTCCAGGCATGGTGCGCCCATTCCGGCGTCATGACGCGTGCGCCCGCATCGGAAAACAGGCCGCTGGGCATCAGCTCCAGCAGGTCCGGATACGCTTCGGACAGGGCTTCCAACGCAAGCGCGCTGGCATAGCACCAGCCGCAGAGCGGATCAAATATGTATTTCAACCTGGCAGATTGCATTGCGGTGCTTCCTTGAAGATGGAGCACCGATTCTATTCGCGCAAGGCGCGCGGATATATGAACTTCTGGTACACAGTCTGTTGCACAGGGCGGGCGAATCGCCCGGTCCCAGCTGCTAACGGAAAAGCAGTTTGGAAAAGTGGGCCAGGTTCTCTGCCCAGCTTTCCCTCACGTGCGCAAACTCGTCCACATGCCAGACGTGCCTGACCCCGTGCTGCCGCAGGTAGCGGTGCAAGCCCTGCGAGGTCCCGATCAGGCCGTCCTTCTTGCCGCACGAGAGGTAGAGCAGTTGAAGGCGGCGCGCCACCGCGGCGGGATCGGGCAGCAATTCAGTGCCGGCCCGCGTGTTCGGCGCCGAAGAAAAACCGCCAACCCAGGCGAACGTATCGAGATGGCCAAGGCCGAAATTCAGGGCCTGGCCACCGCCCATCGACAGTCCGGCAATTGCGCGCTTGCCGCGTTCCGCCATGGTCGGATAGGCGCCATCGATGGCAGGAATCAAGGATTCAAGCAGGTCGCGCTCGAACTGCGCAAAGCCGGCGAGATGCTCCGGCGTGAAGGTTTTCTCCGCAGGCGGCACGCGGTCATCCGCCAGCGCACGGCCATTCGGCATCACCACGATCATCGGCACCACGGCACCATCGGCCAGCAGGTTGTCGAGGATGACATTGGCGCGCACGTACCCACGCCATTCGTCCTGGTTGCCGCCGATCCCGTGCAACAGATAGAGCACGGGGTAACGCTGTTTCCCGGAATAACCGGGCGGCAGGTAGACGCGCGCCTTGCGCCGCGTGCCAGTCACCGCCGACGCGTAGCTGAACTCCACGACGTCCCCGCGCGCAATGCCTGAGCGCTCGTCATCGAATCCAGCTGGCGGGGCCGGGAAAGCGGCAACGTCGTCCGTCGCCAGTGCGATGCCTGGCTTGGCTGTACCGCGCAGTTCCGGATCGTCGGAGGCCTGCGCTGCATGCAGCGTGCGCACCGCCGCCTCGCCTGCCAGGGCGCCCACTGCGGAGGCAAGGAAGAACCGGCGCTTCATGGGCGCGCCGCCTTCCCAAGCAAGCGTTCGATATCGGGGCGGATCGCATCGGCCAGGATGCCGTAGCCCTTCTCGGAAAAATGCAACAGGTCCGGCTGCAGTTCCCTCGACAAGACGCCATCGGCATCCATGAATCGCGATCCGTAATCATGGAAGAAGATCGTCTTGCCATCGTCCATTGTCCTGATTTTCTGGTTCAGCGCCAGGATGCGGCGGCGTTCGTCCGAATCCGGTGCACCTTCCGGCAGCACGGCGTTGAGCAGGATACGCGCCGCCGGGTACTGCGCGCGCAGCCTTGCCACGACAAGCAGGATGCCGCTGAACACGTCGTCGGCGCGCTCCTTGCAAAGGTTGATGTTGTTCACGCCGATCATCAGGACCACCAGCTTGGGCTTGATGCCGGCGATTGCAGGCTCCTGCAAGCGCCACAGCACATTGCCGGTGTGGTCACCACCGATGCCGAAGTTGGCGGCTTTCAGGCTGCCGAAATTGCGTTCCCACAGCGGCTTGGGCCACATCTCCGTCAATGAATCGCCAAGGAACATCACGTCGATGTCGCCCTTCGCCGCCCGCACCACCTGCTCGGCATGCATCTGGCGCCAGCGCTCAACAGACATCCAGGGATACTCGACCGCGCGCGGCGCCGCCGTGGTGGCGCATGCGGCCGCGAAGGCGGCTTGCGAAGCGCTGGCGCACAACACAAGCGCCCCGGCGAAGCATGCCATCGTCTTTGATTTGTTCACGTGCCTACTCCGTTAGCAGTTTTTGCAGGATCGGTTCCATGCTGCGCGCCCATATTTCGTATCCCTTCTCCTCTGGATGCAACAGGTCCGGCATCACCTCGCGCGACAGCGTGCCGTCGGGATTCAGGAAGGATGCATTGAGGTTGGCAAAGAATACGTGGCGTCCATCGGCAAATCCGGCGATACGGGTGTTCACTTTGTCGTTCAGCCGCCGCAGGAACGCAGCCGGTTGCTCTTCGCGCGGGAACACCGCAAGCAGAAGTACCTTCGACTCAGGCAAACGCTTGCGCAAATCATCGATGATGGCTTTGATGCCGGCCGCAACCGCCTCGGGCTCGTCATTGCGGTCGCCGGCATTATTGGTGCCGATCATCAGCACTGCCACCTTCGGCGCCAGGCCGTCTACTTCGCCGTGCTGCAAGCGCCACAGCACGTTCTCCGTGTGGTCGCCGCCGAAGCCGAGGGCCACCGCATCGTAGTTCGCATAGTAGCGCTGCCACACCCGCTTGCCGGCCTTTTCCCAGCCTTCCGTGATCGAGTCGCCGATGAAGACCACTTGCGGATTCTTCCCGGCCTCTTTCAGTTTGTGGTTTTCTTCGAGTTTCAACTGGTGACGCGGCAGCCAGTGGGGCAAGGCCCAGGCATGGGACAGCGGCTCCGGTGTCACAGCCTGCGTTCGGTAATCCGGGCAGGCCGCATTCGGCTCGCCTCCCTTGACGAATTTGACGTTGGCCACGGCGACCTGGCCGCTGCCGTTCGCCTCCAGCGCAAACGGAACCGGCACCTTGCCAAAGTCATCGTTGGCCCGCGCAAAGCAGGCCAGCGAGAACGACAGATGCTGCCAGCCCTTGCCCTGCATGCTGCGCGCCGCCGCTACGAAAGGCAGCTTGCGGTAGCACTCCTGGCCGCAGCGCATGCTGAAATAGATGCCGCCCTGGTCCAGGTCCAGCACGTTGAGGTCGAATTCCAGCGTACCGCCTGCTGCGTAGGCCCGCAAATCCAGCGCCGACGCGCCATCGAACCGCAGGCCTGCAAACCAGGCGTCCTTCCATAGCAAGGTGAGTGCCTGGGGCACGCCTGCCACTTCGCCTGAGTGCGCCCCCACCGAACCGCCGGGCACCTGCGAATTCGCTGGCTTGGGAATCGTGACGGCATCACCTTGCAGTACCTGCCCGGGCCCCTCGAACCCCGCGATGGTGACACGCCAGGACGGCAAGGTGCTGGCGCCGTGGAGGATAAGTTCGCGCTCAGCGGCAAGCGTCGCCCCGGATGCCGCGGCCAGGGTGAGGCCTGCGAATAGGTGCATGAAATTCCTCATCACCTGATTTTGCAGCCGTGGTACAGGCCGGGCAATTACGAAATCCGCCAGGCTGGTGAACGAAATTCAGTAGGCCAGGTCCGCTGTTTTCTTCGTCCCACGTCACCAGGACCCCTTTCGAATAGGCGGAAATATAACGGCGTTTAGCAAATTTCATAATTGCCACATGGAAACATATCAGGCAAGATGCCGACCTTTAGAATTGCGCAGGACAACGAAATGAACAAGCCAAGCAATCCCGCCCTCCTCGGCATCATCATGCTGCCGCTTGCCCTGGCAGCATGCGGTGGTGGGAGGGGTGTGCCAGGCAATCCGGCCAATGATGCGGCAGTGCCATCCAACGCGGTCACGGTAACACCGCCCAACGGAAATCCCGCCACGCCGTCCACCGGGAATACCGCCCCGCCCACAGCGGATACGACGGCGCCGCCCACTGACGGCAATACCGCTCCGCCAGCCTCCGGCGGCACAACCACGCCATCCTCGCCCAATACCGGCGCCTATGCCTGGTCGACGGCGCTGTTCGGCGCCGGCGGCTACATTACCGGCATCGTCTATCATCCGTCAGTCCAGGGACTGGCCTACATCCGCACCGACGTTGGCGGCGTATATCGGCGCGACCCAGGCAGTTCGACATGGATCCCGCTCAATGACGACCTGAATCGCGACGACAACCAGCTAAATGGCGGCGAATCGATCGCCCTCGATCCGAACAACCCGCAACAACTCTATGTGGCCGCCGGCATGTACCTGCCGTCGTGGGGCAGAAATGCCGCCATCCTGCGCTCCAGCGACCGCGGCGCCACATGGTCGCGCACCGAACTGCCGATCCGCCTGGGCGGCAACTCCGACGGCCGTGGCACCGGCGAACGGCTGCAGGTGGACCCGAACAAAGGCTCGATCCTGTTCCTCGGCACCAACCAGGATGGCCTGTACAAATCGACAGATTCCGGCGTGACCTGGTCGCAGGTCCCCGGCTTCCCGACCACTGCCGGCACCACTTTCGTCCTGTTCGACAAGGCCAGCGGCAGCAACGGCATCGCCAGCAAGACCCTGTACGTCGGCGTCGCAGCGACCAGCGGCGAGACGCTGTACCGCTCGACCGACGGCGGCACGACCTGGGCGCCGGTACCTGGCGGCCCGGCCGGCCTGATGCCGGTGCAAGGCGCCTTGGATGGCAGCGGTCGCCTGGTGCTGACCTACGCCAATGGCCTGGGCCCGAACGGCATCACTGCCGGTGCCGTCTACAAATTGACGACGGCGAACAATACCTGGGCCAATATCACGCCTGCTGCGCCGACCGCTTCCTGGCAGTTCGGCTATGGCGGCCTGGCGCTCGATGTCCGCAATCCCAATACCATCGTGGTCTCGACCATCGACCGCTGGTCTACCGGCGATGACCTGTACAAGTCCACCGACGGCGGCGCCACCTGGACCGGGCTTAACGCCATCAGCACGCACGCGGCGCCCGGATATCCCTGGATGACGGCGTATTACGGCGGCTCGCTGGCGGGCAAGATGGGACACTGGATCAGCGACGTCGACATCGACCCGTTCAACTCCAACAACATCATGTACAACACCGGCTACGGCCTGTGGGAGAGCAACAACCTGGGCAGCGCAAGCGTGGCATGGGGCTTCAATGTCAACGGCATCGAAGAAAGCGGCCTGTATTCTCCGCTGGTTTCCCCGAGCAGCGGCGCGCACCTGTTCACCGCGCTTGGCGACATGGCCGGGGCTCGCTACGACACCAACTTCAACGGCATCAGCGGCTACTACAGCAGCCCGAATAACTCCAATTACAGCGTCGATGTAGCGGACCTCAACACCAATGTGGTGGCGCGCACAACCGCCAACAACCGTGCGCTCATGCTCTCATCGGATAATGGCGTTACCTGGCGCCAGGCGGCCAGCGTCGCCGGTTACGATGCCGGCCGCGTTGCGGTATCGGCTGCCGGCAGCGCCCTGCTATGGGTTCCGGGTGGGCTTTCGGCCCTCTATTCGACCGATGGCGGTGCAAGCTGGAACGGCTCGACCGGCTATCCGGTAACGGGCGCGGTCGATTCCGGCAGCTTCTTCAATCCGGTTGCCGACAAGGTCGCCAACGGCTACTTCTATACCTATGACTTCTCCAAGGGAACCATCCTGGAGAGCGCCAACAATGGCAAGGACTTCACGGCCATTTTCCAGGGCCTGGACATCCTGCCGTCGTATTCCTCCCAGCACCAGTTGGCCTCCGTCCCGGGCAGCGTGCGCCGAGACCTGTGGCTGGCGACGCCGAACGGCCTGTGGCACATCAATGGTGCGAGCGCCGCGCCGGCGAAGATCGCCAACGTGCAGGCGGCGTACGGTGTAGGTTTCGGCAAGGCTGCAGCCGGCAAGACTTATCCAGCCGTCTACATCTCCGCCAAAATCAACAATGTGTACGGCATTTACCAGTCGCTCGACGGCGGCGCCACGTGGGCCAGGATCAACGACGACAAGCACCAGTGGGGCGGCGTCAACTATGTAACCGGCGATATGCGCATCTTCGGCCGGGTCTACATCGGCGCCAACCGCGGCGGCGTGATCGTCGGCGACCTGCAATAGCAACGGGCTCGCGCCCTTGAGGTACCATGCGACCGGCTTGATATACAGCGCAACGCGCATCAAGGATATCCGGGCCAGGGGTTATTTGACCAAGTCCTGCAGGTACCGGTCGTAGGTTCCGTCTTTTTTCATTTCGGCCAGGCCGGCGTTGAACCTGGCGGCAAGCGTGGCCGAGCCGGCCAGGCGACGGGGAAAGCGCAGGTGCCCTTCGGTCACGCGCAACGGCCGCTGTTCGGTGACGAACAGCTCCCTGGTACCGGGCGGGAAGGCCTCCGGGTTTGCAAGCAGCATCCATCCCGACACTTCTTCCATCGGAAAGGCATCGATCCGCCCGGCCAGCACCTTCTTGAAATTCAGTTCGTCGTGCGACGCCACTTCGACATTGATTTTCCCTGACCTCGCCATTTTCCAGAACTCACTGGTATAGGTGTAACCCAGCGTGGCACCGAACTTCCGGCCGCGCAGGTCGGCCAGCGTTCGCCATTTGGGAAGCGGCCGCTCCTTCAGGCGAAACAGAAGCTCGCGATGGTTGGAAATTGGATCGCTGACCAGGAAATCGGCTTCCGGCCCGAGCCCGGTAAACCAGAACGAGCTGGCGGCATAGCGTCCCAGCCTTGTTTCGGCTTCGACGCGCTTCCAGGGCAGGTAGACGAAATTGACCTGGATGCCCTCGCGCGCAAACGCTTCGGCCACGACGCGATTGACGAAGCCTCCATGCTTCTCTTTTTCAGAGGTCCAGGGCGGAAACTCACCAGTGGCAATGGTGATCGCTTCTGCCTGAGCCCATCCGGACGAGAAAAGGCAACCGGCAAGAAAAATGCCCAGTGCCGCCAGACGCATGTCCCCTCCCGTATCGCTATTCGTGCCAATCCCATAATTATAGGCAGTTGGCAGGAAGCGGGACGCATCCCCTGCAAGCGCTCAATCCATGTGGAATACGGGACGCATCATCGCCCAGTGTTCGCCATCGGCGCGGCTGGCAAGCGGCTCCTGGCAAGGCCCGCAGAACGTCCACCAGCGCCGGGTTTCGGGGTCGGCCGCGATAGTGCGCATATCCGCCTCAAAGTCAGTGCCGTGGTACTCCCAGTAGCCGAACAGCAGGTTCTCCGGCTCCCGCAGGAAAATTGTGTAATTGCGCACATTGGCGGCAGATAGCTTCGCCAGCACGGCCGGCCACACAGCGGCATGCAAGGCCCTGTACTCATCGATCTTCCCGGCTTTGATCCCGATTACCATGCCCATGCGTTCCATTGTCCATCCCCAACTCTTTTGAAAAACCCAGTGTATCGTATATATTCAATACCTTCAATGAGCAGGTAAAATAGCTTCATGGCCAAACTTCCAATCACTACCCGGCGCAGCATCAACCTCCTGCTGGACCACGTTTCCAGGAACCTGAAGGTCGGCGACGCCCTGCCCACTGAAATGCGCATGACAGAAATCGTCGAGAGCAGCCGCACCGTAGTGCGCAGCGCCCTGGCTTATTTCGCGGAGCATGGGTTGATCGCCGGCATGAAGGAACGGCACCTGTTGCGCAAGCCAAAGGCTGCCGACTACTTCGACGTGGCGGAATTGCACAGCGCCACCGAGCAACTGCAGCAAATCCTGATGGAGCGCATTTACGAGCGCGACCTGCCGCCTGGTGCCGAGTTCACCGAGGTCGAGTTGTCGCGCGCAGCCGGCGTCAGCACGATCGCCGTGCGCGAATTCCTGATCGGTTTTTCACGCAATGGCCTGATCGAAAAAACCCCGCGCGGCAGCTGGCGCCTATGCGCCTTCGACACCAAGTACGCCGAAGAACTGGGCGAAGTGCGCGAAATGTTCGAGCTGAAGGCCATTGAACGCATTGCCGCCCTGCCGCCGGGCGATCCGGCATTCGGCCGCCTGAAAGAGCTGCTGGCGCGTCACGAAGCCCTGGGCAAGGGATCAGCCGAGAGCCACGCTGAATTCCCCGCGCTCGACCGCGAGTTCCATACCTTCCTGATCAGCCTCCTGGACAACCGCTTCGCGGAAGGCCTGAACGAAGCGGTGTCAATGGTGTACCACTACCACTACCAGTGGGACAAGCGCGACGAGCTGCCGCGCAACCAGTACGCAGTGCAGGAGCACCTGGCCATCCTGCGGCCGCTCGTCAAAGGCGACGTAACGGCGGCGTTGGCGGCCATGCGCACGCACCTGCACTCTTCCCGCTCCACTATGCTCAACGCCCTGCACTATCGGGAAAACATGGCGCAGCAGGATTGAGCGCGCGGCGCGTCAGGCGTTCAGCTTGATGAAACCGCCGTCGATCGGATAGTCGCTGCCGGTGATGAACGAGGCTTGCTCGCTGCACAGGTACAAGGCAAGGGCCGCCACTTCGTCGGGACGCGCCATGCGCCCGATCGGCTGGGTTTGCGACAGCCGTTCGAACATTTCCGCTTCCCTGCCAGGATAATTCTTCGCCAGGAAACCATCGACGAAGGGCGTATGCACACGCCCCGGCGAAATCGAGTTGCAGCGGATGCCGTCCTGCAGGTAGTCCTTGGCCACCGACAGCGTCATTGCCATCAGCGCGCCCTTGGCTGCCGAATAGGCAAACCGCTCCGGCACCGCCACCCAGGCCGCTACCGACGCCATGTTGAGGATCACGCCGCCGCCGTTTTCCTTCAGCAGCGGGATGGCGGCATGCAGACAGTTGTAGGCGCCCTTCACGTTGACGCTCATCACCCGGTCGAAGTCTTCCTCGGCGGTGTTGTCGGCCTTGCCCACGTGCGCGATGCCGACATTGTTGACCAGGATGCCAAGCGGGCCGATCTCGCCCAGGCAAGCATGCACGTCGGCCTGGCGCGTCACATCGCAGGCGTGCGCCGTAGCCCGGCCGCCCTCTTCCTGGATTTCGCGCGCCACCTGCGCGCAGGCGGCTTCGCTGATATCAAGGAGGTGAACTTCCGCGCCGCGCTGCGCGAACAGCATGGCAATGGCTTTGCCGATCCCGCTGCCGCCGCCAGTGATGACTGCCTTCTTGCCGGTCAATTCAAACATGCTTCTACACTCCCTGTGGATGTGATGGTGGCTGCCGCGCGTGCTTCCTTCAGTTCGGCACGTGCAAACCAGGCGATCACCATGAAGCACAGCAACGGTGCGGCATAGCCGTATTGCAGGTTTTGCGTGGCGTCGCTGATGAAGCCGAACAGCAGCGGCAGTACCGCGCCGCCGACGATGGCCATGATAATCAGGCTGCTGCCCATTTCGGTGTCGGCGCCGGCATTACGGATGCCGAGTGAGAAAATGGTGGGGAACATGATGGACATGAAGAACGCAATGCCGATCACCGCGCCCAGGCTCGCCAGGCCGCCGGAGACCATAGCCACGACCGACAGCGCCATGCTGGCCAGCGCATAGGCCAGCAGCAGGCGCGCCGGTGTGAAGAACCGCATCAGCCAGGTGCCGGCGAAGCGGCCGACCACGAAGGCCGCGCCGCAACCCCAGCCCAGGTAGTCTGCCGCCTGGACCTGGGTAATGCCGGCCGACTTCACCGCGTACAGGATGAAGAAGCTGAATACGCAGACCTGGGCGCCGACATAAAAGAACTGGGCAAGCACGGCGCGCCGGATCGATGGCCGCTGCAAGGCTCGCAGGATGGCGCCGTTGCCGGGCGCCCCCTGCGCGCGCTCGCCGGCGCCGGCGCCGGCGGCCGGCAGTTTGAGGAAATAGAACACCAGCGCGATCGCCATGATGACCAGCGCGATGCAGATGTAGGGTGCCTTGACGCTGGCCGCTTCCGCCGCCAGCGCAGCCTGGCGCGCGCTGTCGGACATGGCTTGCAGTTGCTCTTCGCTGCTGCCGCCGGCCAGGATGACACGGGCGCCGACAATCGGCGCCAGCGTGGCGGCCAGGCCATTGAACGATTGCGCCAGGTTGAGACGCTGCGTAGCTTTTTCAGCTGGTCCCAGCAGCGTGATATAGGGATTGGCGGCCGTTTCCAGGACAGTCAGGCCGCAAGCGATGATAAACAGCGCGCCGAGGAAGAAGGCATAGCGCTGCGTCTGGGCGGCAGGCACGAACAGCAGCGCGCCGAACGCAAACAGGCCCAGGCCGCACAGCATGGCATTCTTGTAGCCGGCCTTGCGGATCAGCAGGCCGGCCGGCAGCGCCATCACGAAGTAGGCAATGAACACCGCCGAATCGACCAGCGCCGACTGCAGCATGGTCAGGCTGAATGCCTTCCTCAGGTGGGGAATCAGTATCGGGTCGAGATTATGGACGAAGCCCCACATGAAAAACAGCGTGGTGATCATCACAAAGGCAAACCTGCAGGATTGCCCGCCAGCTTGTTCGGTCGGTGCCATGGTGTCTCCATGTGCGGCGCTTTTTCTGCGCCTTGGTGTTTTATTGGTCCAGCAGCCGTTCAACCATCGATCAAGGCAGGGTCCCAGGCATGCACGGTCTGGTCCTGCCGGCCCAGGCCTTCAATGCCCAGCGCCATGCGGTCGCCCGGCTTCAGGTAAACCGGCTCCGGCTTTTGCCCCAGCCCGACGCCAGGCGGGGTGCCGGTGCTGATCACGTCGCCCGGGTTGAGCGTCATGAAGCGGCTGATGTAGCTGACCAGGTGCGCTACCGTGAACACCATGGTGCGCGTATTGCCTGCCTGGTAGCGCTTGCCGTTCACGTCCAGCCACATGTCGAGATTTTGCGGATCGGGCACTTCGTCGGCGGTGACGAGCCAGGGGCCGACCGGGCCGAAGGTGTCGCAGCCCTTGCCCTTGTCCCATTGGCCGCCGCGTTCGAGCTGGTATTCGCGCTCGGACAGGTCGTTGACCACGCAATAGCCGGCCACGTGATCGAGCGCGTTGTCGATGTCGACATAGCGTGCCCGGGTGCCGATCACCACGCCCAGCTCTACTTCCCAGTCGCTCTTGACCGAGTCGCGCGGCAGTACGACCGGGTCGTTGCAGCCAATGATCGAACTGGTCGCCTTGGCAAACAGCACAGGTTCGGACGGCACCGCCATCCCCGATTCCGCGGCGTGGTCGGAGTAGTTCAGGCCCACGCAAATCAGCTTGCCGATGTCGGCCACGACAGGCGCGAAACGCACCGGCTGCTCTACTCGCGGCAGCTGCGCCGGGTCAACGGAAGCCAGGCGGTCCAGCCACGCCTTGCCGAGATGGGCCGAAGTCAGGTCCGGCAGCAGGCCGGACAAATCGCGTACTACGCCCTGTGCATCGAGCAGGCCGGGTTTTTCCTGGCCCTTGGGGCCGAAACGTAACAGCTTCATTTCATTCCTTCACACGTCTATCAAAATTGTCAGGCGCCGTGCGGCGTCGGCGCGCGGCTGTCGATCAGGCCTGCCTGCGACAGGGCTTCCCACAATGCGGCAGGCAGAGGCTGCGCGAACCATTCCGCGTTCTGGCGCAGTTGCGCCGGACTTTGCGCGCCCGGAATGCAGGCCACGACGGCCGGATGCGCCATCGGAAATTGCAGCGCGGCCGCCTGGATCGACGCCCCCGCCCGGGCGCAGGCAGCGGCAATGGCCTCGACGCGCGCAACGATGTGCGCTGGCGCGTCCTCGTAATTGAATTTCCTGGTCCCTGCCAGGATGCCGGAGTTGAACGGCCCGCCGATCACGATACCGATGCCGCGCTCGACGCAGCGGTCCAGCAGCGGCGCCAGCGAAGCCTGTTCGAGCAGGGTGTAGCGTCCCGCCAGCAATGCGCAATCGATATCGCAGGCCCGCATCGCGTCCACTACCACTTCCCATTCGTTGACGCCCAGGCCGATGGCGGCGACGCTGCCTTCCTCGCGCAACCTGGCCAGTGCGCGGAAGCCGCCGCCATGCGTCAACTGGTCCCAGTAATGGGCATGTTTTTCGCCATGCGTGACCCGGCCGATATCGTGCACGAACAGGATGTCGATCCGGTCCATGCCGAGGCGTTGCAAGCTATCAGCGTGCGAACGCATGACGCCATCGTAGGAGTAGTCGAAATGGGGACGGAACGGCAACGGTTCTGCCCAGCCGTTTTCGCCGGGCTGTACGCCGGCGTCGGGCAGCAGCAGCCGGCCCACCTTGGTACTGACCACGTAACTGTCACGCGGCCGCTCGCGCAGCGCGGCGCCCAGCCGGCGTTCCGACAGCGTGTAGCCATAGTATGGTGCGGTATCGAAATAGCGGATGCCAAGGTCCCAGGCGGTATCGACGATGGCGCGCGCCTCGGCGTCGTCCATCGCCTGGTACAGGCCTCCCAGTTGGGCGCAGCCCAGTCCCAGGCTGCTCAGCGAAAGGCCGCTGCGCGGCAGGCTGCGCTTGTCGTACGCCTGCATCTCATGCCGCTTTCAACGGAAAGCATCCGGGGCCGGACGGCTCGAACTGCTTATAGGTGAGGATGAACTCCTGGTGCCCCAGCGCTTCCGAACAGCTTTGCGCACCGCCGGCCACCTCGGCCACCAGTTGCACGATTTCCGTGCCGACCTGCTCCAGCGATGCCTCGCCGCTCAGGATGCGGCCGGCATTGACGTCCATGTCTTCAGACAGGCGCTGGTAAGTATCGGGATTGGCGCACACCTTGATCACAGGTGCGATCGCCGAGCCGACCACCGAGCCGCGCCCGGTGGTGAACAGCGTGAGGTGGGCGCCGCAGGCGATCAGTTCGACGATTTCGGCATTGTCGGAAATATTCGGGAAGCCGAAACGCACCTCGCCATCAGGCACCACGTCCAGCAGGTACAGGCCGCCGCCGCCGGGCTGGTCGCCCGGTTTCAGGATGCCGCTGATCGGCGATGCGCCGCTCTTGGCGTAGGCGCCGAGCGATTTTTCTTCCTGCGTCGTCAGGCCGCCATCGGCATTGCCAGGGGCGAAACTGCCGTGCCCGAGAACAGTGTAGTAGCGGGCTGCCTTGTTTACGCAGGCGACGATGGCGTCGCCCAGTGCAGGCGTGGCGGCACGCCGCTTCATATGGAATTCGCAACCCACCAATTCCCCTGTCTCTTCGAAGATGCAGGCTGCGCCGCCGGCCACCAACTGGTCGAAGGCCACGCCGACAGCGGGGTTGGCGGTGATGCCGCTGGTGCTGTCCGAGCCGCCGCAGATGGTGGCCACCACCAGTTCATCAAGTCCCATCGGCACGCGTTCCTGCGCATCCAGCGATTGGCGCGCCCACCGCACCCACTCGATACCGTCGGCAACGCTGGTGCGGGTGCCGCTGTTCTGCTGGATGGTGATGGTATGCACCGGGCGGCCGCTGGCGGCAACCTCCTCTTCCAGGCCGCGCCGGTTGAAGCTCTCGCAGCCCAGCGACACGATCAGCGCGGCGCCGACGTTGGGGTGGGTCGCCAGGCGCTTCATCATGCGGTCGGCGTAGTCGTTCGGATAGCAGCCCGGGAAGCCGATCAGGTGCACTTCCTGACCCGGGAATGCATTGACGACCAGGCGCGCCACGTGGTGCGCGCATTCGACGGTGTAGGCAACGGCGACGACGTTGCGGATGCCTTTGCGGCCGTCGGCGCGCAGGTATCCGGACAATGCTGGCGGTGAAGCGTTCGGCATCAGTGGGTGCTCCCGATGAAAGAATGGGCGTCCGACGCCAGTGTATAGGTTGGAATGTAATCGCTGGCCACATTATGCGTGTGGAGCATGGCGCCCTGCGCAACGTCGGCCGACACGGTGCCGATGATGGCGCCATAGCGCAACACCTTCTCGCCGGCCTTGAGCGCGCGGCGCGCCACCTTGTAGCCAAGCGGAATAGCTTCCGGCAGGGTGACGGGCGCGCCATCGATCTCCAGCGCCTCGCCGGCAGCCAGCGGCATGCGCGCAATCAGGCAGTTGTCTTCGGGAGCCATCAACAGCAGGCGCGGCGCCGCGGGCGTCGGGTCAGGCATAAGAATTCCTTACGGGAGAAATAGGCAAAATCGCTGCATTGACGACTCGATTGTATGGCATATATGCCGTACAATGCAAGCACATCCAAACTTCGATACGGAAAAAAGAACCATGATGAAAACCGTCGTATGCCAGTCGCCGGGCGAACTGGAACTGGTCGAGCGTCCCTTGCCCCAGCCCGCCGAAGGCGAGGTGCTGCTGCGCGTGCGCCGCATTGGCCTGTGCGGCACCGACATGCATATCTTCCGCGGCACCCAGCCCTTCCTCCAGTACCCGCGGGTCATGGGGCACGAACTGTCGGGCGAAGTGGTCAGCGCGCCCGCCGGCAGCGAAATGGCGCCCGGCGACCAGGTCTATGTGATGCCTTACCTGTCCTGCGGCGCCTGTGTCGCCTGCCGCCAGGGCAAGACCAATTGCTGCACCAATATCCAGGTGCTGGGCGTGCACCGGGACGGCGGCATGGCCGAGTACCTGGCGCTGCCGGAGCGCTTCGTGTTCAAGACCGACGGCATCTCCCTCGACGACGCCGCCATGCTGGAATTCCTGGCGATCGGGGCGCACGCCGTGCGCCGCGCCAATATCCGTACCGGACAGAATGTGCTGGTGGTGGGTGCGGGTCCGATCGGCATTGCCGCCGCCCTGTTCGCCCAGCTCCAGGGCGGCAAGGTGACCGTACTGGATGCGCGCGAAGACCGCCTGGCGTTCTGCAGCAAGGCCCTCGACGTGCCGCACACGGTCACCGTCGGCGAGAAAGACAAGGCCCGTTTGTCGGACCTTACCAAGGGCGATTTCTATGACGTCGTGTTCGACGCCACCGGCAATGTAAAGGCGATGGAACGCGGCCTCGAGTTCGTCGCCCACGGCGGCACCTATGTGCTGGTGTCGATCGTGCTGGACCGGATCTCCTTTGCCGATCCCGAATTCCACAAGCGCGAAACCAGCTTGCTGGGCAGCCGCAACGCCACTGCGGACGACTTCCGCACGGTGCTGGCGGCAATGAAGGCAGGACTGATTCCGACCGGCTTGATGAATACCCACCGCACCACCCTGGACGATTTCGTGGACGTGCTGCCGCAATGGATGGATCCCGCCGCCGGCGTGATCAAGGCCATCGTCGAGGTATAAGCCATGTCGACTCCAATCCTGCAATTCGGCACCAGCCGCTTCCTCCAGGCGCACGTCGACCTGTTCGTGCACCAGGCGCTGGACCAGCAGCGGGCGCTTGGCAAGATCACCGTGGTGCAGACCACCGGCAGCGTCCAAAGCGCGCAGCGGCTGTCGGCGTTCAACGCGCCCGGCGGCTACCCGGTGCGCATTCGCGGCCTCGAAGGCGGCGCCGTGGTCGACCAGGAGCACCGCGTCACTTCCATCGCAGCAGGCCTGCACGCGGACCGCGACTGGGCGGCAGTCCGGGCGCTGGCTGCTGGACCGGTGCAGGTCATCATCTCCAACACGGGCGACCGTGGCTACGAGCTGTCCGGGCAGGATGTCCCGGCAATGCTCGGCGCTGAAAAGCCGCCTCGCAGCTACCCCGCCAAGCTGCTGGACTTGCTGTACCACCGCTACCGCCACGGCGCGGCGCCGCTCACGCTGTATCCTTGCGAACTGGTGGCCAATAACGGCAGCGTGCTGCGCGGCCTGGTCTGCAAGCTGGCGCGCGAGTGGCAGCTTGGCGACGCCTTCCTGGCCTACCTGGAGGACACTTGCGTGTGGGTCAATTCGCTGGTCGACCGCATTGTCTCCGAGCCGATCGAGCCGGCCGGTGCGGTGGCCGAACCCTATGCCATTTGGGTCATCGAAGCGCAGGAAAACATGGTGCTGCCCTGCACTCATCCCCAGATCGTGCTGACCGACAAGCTGGAACCGCATGAACGGCGTAAGCTCTTCCTGCTGAACCTGGGCCACACCTTCCTGGCCGAACAGTGGCTGCAATGGGGCCGCCCCGACGATGAAACCGTGCTGCAGGCCATGTCCGATCCAAAATTGCGTGCGGAACTGGAGGCGCTCTGGGAAGAGGAAGTGCTGCCCGTGTTCCAGGCGCGGGACGAAGGCAATATCGCCCGCGCCTACCTGGCGCAGGTGCGCGACCGCTTCAACAATCCCTTCCTGGCCCACCGCCTTGCCGATATCGCGCAGAACCACGAGGAGAAGAAGCGGCGCCGCCTGCTGCCCGTGCTCGCGCTGGCCAACCGGATGCAATTGCCGCTGGCCCAGCCGCGCCTGCGAGCAGCGTTGCGCATTGCCGCTGCGCGGCCTGTGACGGATTACGCAGCGTGAACGGCGAACTCTGGTCGGCCGGCGAATGCATGCTCGAGCTGCGCCCACAGCCGAACGGTACGATCCTCCACGCGGCCGCCGGCGACAGCTACAACACGGCGGTCTACATGAAGCGGCTGGTCCCTGCCCTGCCGGTGCGCTATGTCAGCGCACTGGGCGACGACGCGATGAGCATCCTGATCCGCAACCACATGCACGCCGAGCGCATCGACGACAGCCTGGTCGAAACCCGGCCAGGCGGCACGCCCGGGCTGTATGCGATCGAGACCGACGCCGGCGGCGAGCGCCGTTTCGCCTATTGGCGCGCCCAGTCGGCGGCACGCTCCATGCTGTCCGCCGCGCACCTGGCGCAACTTGGCGCGGCGCTGGCCCAATGCCGCGTCCTGCTGGTAACAGGCATCACGCTGGCGATCCTGGACGATGACCGCCGCACGGCCTTGCTGGCCCTGGCCGAAACAGTGCGCTCCGCTGGCGGCTGGGTTGCTCTCGACAACAATTACCGCGCCGCCCTGTGGGACGCCGCCACCGCCGCCAAATGGATGGACCGCGCCGCACGCCTCAGCACCCACGCCCTGTTCAGCCTTGACGACGAAGTGGTCCTGCACGGAGCAGCCGATCCGGCGCGGGCGTTGCAGCGCATCGAATCGCTGGGCGTGCCGGAGGTAGTGCTCAAGCTCGGCGCCGGCGGCTGCCTGCTTGGCGGTTGCTGTGGCCGTGCTGCGCACGTCCCTGCAGTTCAAGTCCAGGCGCTGGACACCACCGCCGCCGGCGACAGCTTCAATGCCGGCTATCTCGCGCGGCGGCTGGCTGGCGCAAATCACATCCAGGCTGCGGAATTCGCCTGCGCCCTTGCCGCCACCGTCGTCATGCACCACGGCGCCATCATTCCGGCGCACGCCATGCCGTTCCTCCCCGACCCATTAAACTCCGGATCATGACACGCATCGACGCCCACCAGCATTTCTGGCAACTGGCCGCCCGCAACGGCGCCTGGCCGCCGCCCGGGCTTGCGCCCATCCACCGCGACTTCCATCCCGGAGACCTGTCCGCCCTGCTGCGCGAAAGCGGCATTGCCGGCACAGTGCTGGTGCAGTCCATGCCCAACGAGGCCGACACGCGCTACATGCTGGACCTGGCCGACCGCCACAATTTCGTGCAGGCCGTGGTCGGCTGGACCGACCTGAAAGCGCCCGATGCGCCGCAGCGCATTGCCGCCCTGGCGGCCCACCCCAGGCTGCGCGGCCTGCGTCCCATGCTGCAGGACCTGGCCGACGACAACTGGATCGACGATCCTGCCCTGGCGCCCGCGGTGGAAGCCATGCTGCGCCACGGCCTCGGTTTCGATGCGCTGGTGCTGCCGCGCCAGCTGCCTGCGCTATACGCTTTCGCACGGCGCTACCCCGCGCTGCCAATCGTGATCGACCACCTGGCCAAGCCGGCCATGGACGGCATGCCGGATGCGCAATGGCTGCGCGACCTGGCCCGCCTGGCCGTCCTGGCGCAAGTCGAGTGCAAACTGTCCGGCATGGTCACCGAAGCCGGCCCGGGCTGGACCGTGCAGCAGCTGCAACCCTATGCGAACCACGCGCTGCAGGTGTTCGGCGCGGAGCGCGTGATGTGGGGCAGCGACTGGCCGGTGCTGCGGCTGGCAACCGACTATGCGGCCTGGGTCGACGCCAGCGAAACCTTGCTGTCCGGCCTGGATGAACGGCAGCGGGCAGCGGTGTTCGGCAACAACGCCCGCCGCTTCTACCGAATCGAAGGAATGAAGACATGACCGACATGCAGCCATCGACGTCGCGCCAGCCGGAAACCCGCATGTATCGGGTGGTCGCCGAACGCATCCAGGAACTGATCCGGCAACAGGGTATCGCCGCCGGAGCACGCCTGCCTCCCGAGCGCGAGCTGGCCGCCATGCTGCTAGTCAGCCGCGCGTCCCTGCGCGAGGCGCTGATTGCCCTGGAACTGGGCGGCGTAGTCGAAGTGCGCGGCGGCTCGGGCGTCTACGTCAACCAGGATGCGGCATCGCCGGCCGCCGTACCGGAAGCCGGCCCGGGACCATTCGAGGTGCTGTCCGCCCGCAGCGTCATCGAAACCGAAGTGGCCGCCATGGCGGCGAAGAACGCCAGCGCGGCGGCGCTCGATGCCATCCTGGCCGCCATGCTGGAGATGGAGCGCAGCCACGAAGACCGCGCCACCAACGAACAGGCGGACCGCAACTTCCACCTTGCGATTGCGCGCGCCAGCGGCAATGCAGCGCTGGTCGGCGTCATCGATTATCTTTGGCGCCAGCGCAGCAACCTGTGGCATCGCCTCAAGGAACACTACCGAACCGAAGAACTGCGCAAAGCCACCCTGCTCGACCACCGCGCCATCTTCGACGCCATCGCCGCGCGCGATGCCGCAGATGCGCGCAAGGCCATGCGCACGCACCTGCAACGGGTGAGCCGCACCTTCGCCGGCAGCAGCGCCTGATCGTCAGTCGGCGCCGGCGACCATGCCAGGCTCGGCATCGGTTTCCAGCTTGATGACGGTATCGACAGCATCGCGCCTGGCGGCGTCCATGCTGACGACGATGCCGCTGCCGCTCTGGCTGAAGCGAACCGGCGCACCAGCCAGGGTGCTGGCCGAAACCACCTTTCCTGGCAAAGGAGGAAGCTTCAGGCTCTCGCCAGGCCAGGACAGCACGTGGACATAGACGTTCTTGCCGCGCATGGTCGAGCCATAGACGCCGTCAACAGGCTGGAAAGGTCCCGGCCGCGTGTTGTAGATGCTCTCCCCGTTGACGCGCATCCAGACGCCGATGCCTTGCAGCGTCCGCGCCTGGTTGTCCGGAATCCGGCCGTCCGCATCAGGCCCGATATTGACCAGGGCATTGCCATTCCTTACCACGGCGTCTACCACCAGGCGGATCACCTGGCCCGGCTCCATTGCATCGCCCGGCACGTAACCCCATGCCGGCCCGATCGAGAATGTCTTCTCCCAGGGTTTCTTGCGTATCGGTCCGGTGACCGGCTGGCCGCCTTCTTCGGTATCGAAGTCGCCCTGCCACCCCGAACGCGGATTGATCACGACCTTGGGCTGCAGCTTGCGCACTTGCGCATTCAGGATCTCCGGCTGCCAGAACCAGGCCGCATCGGCATCGCTGCCGCGATGCGCCAGCCAGCCCCCGTCGTACCAGAGGATGTCGATCTTGCCGTAGTTGGACATCAATTCGCGCACCTGGCCATACCCCTGCTTCTTCATCAGGGCCGCGTTGTCCGGCAATCCCTTGGGATCGAAATAGCCGGGGAAGCGCCAGTCCATGGGCGAATAATAGATGCCGACACGCATGCCCCGCCGCCGCACCGCTGCGACATAGTCGGCGATGAAGTCCTTGTGCGCTGCCGAGTGGCCGGAGTCGTAATTCCGGTAGCTCGTTTTGCTGGCGAACATGGCGAAGCCGTCGTGGTGCCGCGCCGTCATCACCATGTACTGCGCGCCCGCATCCTTGGCCAGCTGTGCCCAGCTGTCCGCATTGAAATGCTTTGGCTTGAATTGATTCGCCAGCCTGGCATATTCCTGGGGATCGACCTTGTCGTTGTGCATATGCCATTCCCCTTTGGCCGGAATGGCGTACAGCCCCCAGTGAATGAAGATGCCGAACTTCGCATCCTGCCACCAGCGCATGTCTTCCGCAGGCAGCCGCAATTCCGGAGCCAACTTGCCCGAATCGGACTTCGACTTCAGCGCCGAGCGCTCTTCATCCGTGGCGTTCGCAGGCGCCTGCTGGGCCAAGCCCTGCGCACAATGCAGCGACAGCAGGCAAGCCGCAGCCAATAGACCTTTCTTCATACCTCCCCTTCAGGTAATTTTCAGCGCGAAGGCATATGGCAGCGCCGACGCATTGGCCGGCAAGGCTACCTGCAAACCATCCGGCCCTTGCGTGAAGGCCAGCGCGCTCCCGCCCACCAGTTCAACCTGCGATACCGCCTTCGTCATCTGCGGGCTGCCGCTTTGCATGCCTTTGATGGCGACCTTGCCGCTGGCCGGCCAGCCCATAACGATGGCATACACCGCATCGCCCTTGGTCGTGAAGCGGATATCGTCCGAAGTGAACGGCTTGTTCTTGCCTTCATTGAAGCCAGGCCCGCTGAGCGGCGACGACTCGGCCAGCGACGGCCCTTCGCCAAACACCGACCATGGCCGCGTGTCGTAGATCGCCTCGCCATTGACTGCGAGCCAGCGGCCGATCTCCTCGACGATGGCGCGTTCCAGTTCGTCGATCGTGCCGTCGCCGCGCACCGGAACGCTCAGCAGCAAATTGCCGTTCTTGCTGACCACATCGATCAGGGTATGCACCACGGTTTGCGCGCTCTTGTAAGCCTTGTTGTCGTACACGCGCCGATCGTAATGCCAGCTACCGATGCAGGTGCAGGTCTGCCAGGGCAACGGCTCGATCACATTGCTCTGGCCCCGTTCGATGTCCCACACCATGGTCTTGCGCTGCTGTTCATCGAGTATCTTGCCGTTGACGACGGCGTCCAGCTTGCCCTTCCTGGCGATGCTGCGGTTATACATATGCGCCGCCATGCGCAGGCCGACATCGCTGACCGGCCAGAGCGGCAGCTTGCTGTCGTCGTAGTACACCAGGTCGGGGTCGTAGTTGTTGATCAGTTCAACGGTGCGGTCATACAGTTTCTCGCAGTAAGCCTGGTCGGGAACCGAGGCGCCGTTCCCCCAATCCCACAGTTCGTGGGTATGGCGGGTCTTGCTCAAAGCATGGTTCTGCGCGTACAAGGCTTGCGGGTCCAGTCCCTGCCACCACTTGCCCTTGCCGTCCGCTTTAGCCAATTTGCCGTCGTAGGGGACGCCGGCATATGGGCCGGTTTTATCGGCGCCCTGCGCAGTTTCGTACCAGGTCCAGGCATGCGCCGCGTGCACACTGACGCCGAAGCGCAAGCCGTGGCGCCTGGCAGCCGCGCCCCAGCCCGCGATCAGGTCCTTCTTCGGACCCAGCCGGGTCGAATTCCACTGCGGCTGGTGCTTGCTGGCATACAGGTCGAAATTGTCGTGATGGTTAGCCAGCGCCACAAAATATCTGGCGCCGGCCTGCTTGTAAAGGGAAACCAGCGCGTCCGGGTCCCAGCGCTCCGCCTTCCACTGGTGGATGACGTCCTTGAAGCCGAACTGCGATGGATGACCGTACTTCTTCAGGTGATATTTGTAGGCATCGCTGCCTTCTTCGTACATGCCGCGCGCATACCAGTCGCCGAATTCGGGCTCGCATTGCGGCCCCCAGTGCGCCCAGATACCGAACTTCGCGTTCCTGAACCAGTCCGGCGTGCGGTAGGCAGCCAGCGAATCCCAGTCGGGCTTGAAGGGTCCGCGCGCCATGGCTTCATGTTGCGGTGCACTGCCAGCCGCCGCCTGGCCGTAGCGCGCCACGGCCAATGCGGGAATGGCCGCGCCCAGGTGTTTCAGTATTTCCCGTCTCTTCACTATTCCTCCTGGATTATGTTTTGCATATATACTGTACAACGCAACTCGTGAAAAAGCAACGCCGGCCAAATCAGCTTCGCTTCAGGCGAGAATGTCGGCGCCGATATCGCGCACCGACTTCACGCCGGTGAGCACCATGCTGGTACGGATGTCTTTCTCGAGGATGGCAAGCAGGTTGCGCACGCCCGCTGCACCGCTGGTCGCCAGCGCGTAGACGAAAGCACGGCCAATGAGTACCCCGTCCGCCCCGAGCGCAAGCAGGCGCACCACATCAAGGCCGGTGCGCACCCCGGAATCGGCGAAGATGGTCAGGTCCCCTTTTACCGCTTCGGCGATGGCCGGCAACGCCCGCGCCGTCGAGAGGGCGCCATCGAGCTGCCGCCCCCCATGGTTCGAGACGACGATGCCATCGGCGCCGAAGGACCTGGCGTCGCGCGCATCCTGCGCGTCGAGAATGCCCTTGATGACCATCGGCCCCTGCCACTCGTCGCGGATCCATTGCAGGTCATTCCAGTCGATGCCCGGATCGAAGTTTGCGGCCAGCCAGCCCAGGTAATCGGCGAGGCCGGTGGGATTGCCGCGATAGGCCGAAATATTGCCCAGGTCATGCGGCTTGCCCAGCAGGCCCACGTCCAGCGCCCAGCGCGGATGCAGCATGGCCTGCAGCACCTGGCGCAGCGGGCCGTTGCGGCCGCTCATGCCGGAATGCGCATCGCGGTAGCGCGCACCGGGCACCGGCATGTCGACGGTGAACACCAGGGTCTTGATGCCCAGGTCACGCGCCCGTTGCAGGTAATCGCGCATGAAGCCGCGGTCTTTCAGCACGTACAACTGGCACCACAGCGGCCTGGAAGACTGTTCCGCCACTTCCTTCAAGGGACAGACCGAAACCGTGGACTGGATAAAGGGAATATTGCGTTCCGCCGCCACCCGGGCCGCCTGCACTTCCCCGCGCCGGGCATACATGCCGGTGAGGCCGACCGGCGCCAGCGCCAGAGGCAAGTCCTGCTTCACGCCGAACCATTCGGTGGACAGGTCAAGTTCCTCCGAGCCTTTCAGCACGCGCTGGCGCAGGTTCACCTGCTGCAGGTCGCCGACGTTCGCCCGCAACGTGGTTTCGGTGCCGGCGCCGCCGTCAAGGTAGTGGAAAAGGAACGGCGGCAGTTTGCGCCGCGCCGCTTCCCGGTAATCGGTAGCAGAAGAAATGATCATCACTTCTTGCCGGACAGTTTGACGACCGCTTCGTTATACCGCGCCTCTGTCTCGGCCAGGATGGTCCGGGACTGCAGCAGCTGCGTCTGCAACCGGGCCTGATCAAGCTCGCGCAGCATGCCGGACAATTCAGTCCCCTCCTGCGGCAACCACACGAGATCCGCTGTTTTACCGCCACTCGAACGGCTGCACACACGCCCGTTGAACACCGCACCCTCCGAGAACTTCTGGTCCTGGTAGAAGCAATATGCCTGGCTATCGGCAGCGGCAACCTGCTTGCCCGCCTTTTCTGCTGCCTGGGCATTGCAGGCCAGCGCTCCAATACCAGCGGCCAATGCGATCATCGAGGTGCGAATTTTCATGAGGTGTCCTTTCGAAGCCGCGCCGGCCCAGGGCGGCGCGGCGATCAGCGTCAGAAAGTATAACCTGCCGACACCCGATAGCTGCGGCCCGGGTCGTACCAGGAGCGGCCCATGTTGCCCGGGGCCTGCTGGTTGGTCTGCCGCGTCACGACATTGGTCAGGTTGCTGACGTTGAAGCTGGCCCACAAGTGCTCGCCGAAGCGGTAGTTGATACCGGCATCCCACTGGCCCACGGCCTCCTGCCAGACCGGCAGGCCCCAGCCCACGTCCGTCGGCGCGACACCGCCGTTGGCGGCAATGCGCACCGGATCGGCGCTGGTGCCCTTGTCGCCCGAAGCGCCGTACACACCGGTTGCCAGCAGCGTGCGGTCACGCCAGCTGTACGCCAGGCGCGCCGAGATCGGCCCGCGGTCGTACATGAATGCCGCGTTGAAGGCGCGCTTCGACATGTATGGCACCGGCAAGTCCTTGAACGGCAAGCCGTTGGTGTCGCAGCCATACAGGTTGCCGCCGATCGACAGGCTGCCTGCATTGCAATAAGGCATATTGAAGGGGTGATACAGCTCCTGCTTGCCGTGCGTGTAGGTGAAGTTGGCAGATACGCCAAACCCTTTCGCCCACTCCGGCAAGCGCTCGGCCAGGACGGGAAGCTTGTCCAGGTAGGTCAGGCCCGCGATCTCGACGCCGGCAAGCCAGAGCTTGGCGGCATTGGCCGGTCCCGTGATCTCGAAGTCCTGCTCGTTGCCGGCCGTATCCTTGATCGTCCGGGTGTAAGTCTCGGACATGATGATGTCCCTGACGTTCTTGTAGAACACCACGCCGGTCAGCGCCTGCCCGTTCTGAGGGTACCATTCCAGCGAAAGGTCGACGTTGTTCGCCTTGAGCGGCTTCAGCTTCACGTTGCCATCGTTCTTGCCGGTGTAGGTGACCATGCTGATGTTCTTGCCGCCGCTGTCCATGGTGACGTTCTGGCTCAGGGTGATGTACTCCTGCAGCTGGTCGAAGCCGGGGCGGTAGATACCGCGCGACAGCGCCAAGCGCGATTGCAGCTTGTCCGTCAGGTTGGCTTTCAGGTTCAGGCTCGGCACCACGTCGATGTGATTCGACTTGAGGTCCATCGGCTCGTCGATCGTGCCGAAGCGCGGCAGGCTTGGCGGGGTCGAATCGCTATAACTAGGCTTGAACACCGTATAGCCATGCGCCACCGTGTTGGTACGGATCACGCGCACGCCGGCATTGCCTTCCACCGGATATTTCCAGTCGTCGAAGCCGAAGCGCAGGCTGCCATACAGCGCTTGCGTGCCTTCGCTGTGCTCACTGACGTACTTCGGCTCGTCGCTGAAGCTATCGCGTACCCAATCGCTGCCCATCTGCGAGCAATCGGTGCTGGTGCCCTTGATCGCATTGGCGTCCTCGCAGTTATAGCGCAGGGCGGTCAACAATTTCTGGTAGGCGGCCGGCTTGTCCTGGATCAGGGCCCGGGTCGGCACCACGATCGTCGGCGGTGAGCTCATGCGGCCATTGAAGAAGTTCGGGAAAGCGAAGGTTTCGACGCTGCCGAGCGCCGCATAGCGCGGGTCGCTCAGGTAGCCGAAGTTGCTGCGCTGCCAGCCCAGGTCGGCCGGGTTGGGCAATTGCCCCGCCACCTTGGTGGTCGCTACGCCCCATTCCTCGGAGAAGGACTTCCAGCCGGTCCCGGCGTTCTTGTCTTTCCTGGAAGAGCGCTTGGTCAGGCGCATGCCGAAGCGCACGTCGCGCAGGACCGGGTGGTCGAAGACATATTTGCCGTCCACCTTCCACGCATACAGGTCCGCCTTGGCCTTGTTGACGTCAGGCTGCGAAATGTCCCAGTAATAATTGGCGGGATCGGCCAGGAAGTTGCGCGCCTTCTCATCGAAATTGAACGCAGGCCGCGCACCGGAAACGTCCACACCCATGCTCGGCACGAAGGTGCCAAGATTGATCATGCCGAAATCGCCCGAATTGGTGGAGTGGACCCACTGCAGGTCGTTCTGGAACGACCAGCGCTCGTTGGCCTGCCACTTGAAGTTCCAGGCCAGCTCGCGCGTGCGCCCTTTCACGTCGCTGTAATTGCGGGTAGTGCCCATGCGCAGGCCGCCCTCGGCGAACTGGTTTGCGCCCTTGCCGCCGATCGGATAGCTCAGGATGCCGGACTGGAAGACGCCATTGCTGTCGTACTTGGCGTCCGCATATTTCGTCAGGTAGGGATCTTCGCCCCCGGTAAAAATATTGTTGCCGAAGTTCGTGGAACGAAACGCAGAGTCGAAATAGGTCAGCGACGATTCCTTGCCGTTCTTTTTCCACTGCAGGGCGCCGTAGAAGCCCTTGCGTTCAGTCTCGCCTGTGCTGGTGCCCCAGGACGCGCCCACCGGCACCCACACAGTCCGGCCGGGAACCAGGTTGCTCCTCGGGTAATAGACGGATTGGTCGATCGAGTCGTAACGGCTGGTGGTCTTGCCGTACGACAGATCCACCAGCGCGCCGAACTCGCCCATATCGGTTTGCCAGCGGTTCGAGTACAGGCCGGAATAAGCCGGCGAGTTTTTCTTGCCCAGCACCGCGTAGTTGTCCGATACGGTCAGCGCGCCGCTCTGGCCCTTGGTGTCGAACGGCAGCCGCGTGCGCAGGTTGACCTGGCCGCTGATGCCGCCTTCAATCAGGTCGGCGGAAGGGTTCTTGTACACGTCCACGCCCGCCATCAGTTCCGGCGGCACGTCGCCCCAGCTCAGCTCACGGCCGGGCCAGCCCGCCGAAAAGGTTTCGCGTCCGTTCAGCGTGGAGGAACCCCAGGACAGGCCGCGCACCTGGATGCCCGAGCCTTCCACGTCGAACCCCAGCCCATTGGCCGCCAGGTTGGCGCCGGTACGCGTGCGGTTGCGGTCCATGGTGACGCCCACCACGCGCTGCAGCACTTCGGTAATCGATTTGTCGGGCAGCTTGCCGGCTTCGTCGGCCACCACCGAGTCGACGATCAGTTCAGACTCCTGCTTGATGCGCTGTGCGGTTTCGACCTGGCGGCGCTGGCCGGTCACCACCACCACTGCCGGAGTGTCCTTGGCCGCCGGCTCCGTTGCTTGGGCCTGGGCCTGCGCGGCGCTGCTGCACAGCATTGCAAGCTGCGCTGCGGCGAAAGCCAGCGCGGTCATCTTGAGTGGCTGCCTGGCGTTCGTTGTCTCTATTCTCTTCATTATATTTATCCTGTTATCTGCTTTGCTTGCTGGCGCATCACTGGAAGGTAATCGGGCCGGTCAACGTAATCCGGGTCGGATAGGTAGGCTTGTCCAGCGGAGTACTGGAAACCGAAACGTTCATGCTGTCGGCGTTGAACGAGACCTGGACGATCGGGTAGTCCTGCAGCTCATTCCAGGTGTTGATGTCGCTCAGGCCGCACGACTCGGCGACCGTCACATCGCGCAAGGAGACCGTGTAGTCGGTGGCGTCGGTGGTGGCGGGCCTGACTTTCGAGCGCAGCGTCACGTTGCAGGCGTCCTTGCCGTTCTTTAGCGCAAAGTGGCCGAGGACCAGGTCGACGTTGACAGTGTTGTTGCCGGTGTTGATCCATTCGGCGTTCTGAGCGATCCGGAACTTCATGGACGCCTGCGAGTCGATTCGCACGCCGCTGATCATCGGGCCGACTTTGGAGATTTCCTTCAGGCCGGCGCCCAGGACATGCAAGCCGTAGTAGCCGCCAATCCAGCTGCCGTCGTTCGGCTTGTCCAGCTTGACGTTGAAGGTGAACCTGAGATTGTTGCCGTCTTCCGACAGGACCTGGTCGCACCAGCCATTGCACCACCAGCCGTTCAGGTTCACGCCCGCGTAGCCGTTGATGGTTCCGCCTTCCTTGGTGGTCGAGGCGTCCTTGAAGCCGCTGAAGTGCGTCAGTACCGGCGCCTTTTCGGTACCGATCGGAATATTCTTGACCATGGTCGCCGTCGCATAGATATCGCCGCCGTCCGACTGGGCGGTGATGGTGCACAGGCCATTGCCAACCTTGGTCATCGTGCTGCCGCTGACGGTGCACACGGTTGGCGTGCTCGATGAGAAGGTGACGGGCCGGCCTAGGTCGGACACTGCAGCCAGTGCCACCGGCTGCGAATCAAGCGCCTGCGCTCCCGGATTGCGGAAGGAGACCATATGCGGCCGCTTGGGAATCACGAAAAGCTGGCGTTGCGAAACCGGGGCGTAGCCTTCGAACCCGGCCTGGGTGGCGGTCACCGAGCACTCGCCCGCTTTCAGCAGCGACAGCTTGTCGCCGCTCACCGAACAAACGTCCGGCGTGTTCGAAGTGAACGTGACCGGACCGCCGGAACTGGCGGTCGCCTTCAAGGTAGTACTTGCCACTTCAGGTGGAATGGCGACTTCGGTGCCGCCCGGGAAGCTGAAAGCCATTGTCTGCACTGCTCCGCCATCGCTACCGCCGCCACCGCCGCCGCAGGCGGCCAGCATCGCGGCACAGGCAATGGCGAATGCTGAATTCTGGTACCACATCGTTTGTCTCCTCATGGAATATCCCCTGTTTGCTGCTTTTGTTTAAATTGTGCGTCCCCCGCGACGGCCGCAGCCATTCGCGGGTTCACTATATATTGCAAACATTGGTACTCGGCCGCAATTGCGATAATTCGCAAAACGATGGATGAAATTCAACACCCCCGGCCATGCGACCGGCGTGCTGCCTTTGCTCAAGGCAAGCGCTCGATGATCGCAACCGCGCCGCCAGCCCCTGCCAGCCGCAGCGACAGCACATCGCGTGAAGTCACCTCGCGCACAACGCGATGCACCGCGTTCGGCGCGTCGCCGTCTTGCCACACGGTGGCGCGGTAGCGGCCTTCTGGCAGGAAGCCGAGCGCCACGCGCTCGACCCGCTCGCCCTCTTCCGCGCTCATCGCCCCCAGGTACCAGCTGTCGCCTTTGCGCCGCGCCAGCACGATGTCCTGGCCCGGCGTGCCGGACAGGAAGCGCGTGTCGTCCCAGGCGGTCGGCACGCGCTGCACGAAATCGAAGCCGTCGGCATCCTGGTATGCGCCGGGATCGTCCGACACCATCTGCAGAGGGCTGTCGTACACCACGTACATGGCCAGCGCCTGGCCCCGCGTGGTTTGCGCCTGCGGGTTCACCTCGCGCACGGCGAAGCTGGCAGGCGTGCCGTTGCGGAAGCCGCCCGGCGTGTAATCCATCGGCCCGGCCAGCATGCGGGTATAGGGCAGCATCAGGTTATGACGGGGCGTGATGCTCTTGTCCATCTTGTTCCACTCGGCGCCGCGCACGCCTTCCTGGGTAATGAAATTCGGATAGGTGCGCTGCAAGCCGGCCGGGACATAGGCGCCGTGCAGGTCCAGTAGCAGCTTGCGCCTGGCCGTCGCCTCCGCGACCCGGTAGTAGTACGCCACAATATCCTGGTCGTCCCGGTTCATGAAATCAATCTTGACGCCCTTGATGCCCCAGCGGGCATAGGTGTCCAGCACTTCATCCATGCGCTGCGCCACGTGCTCCCAGTGGGCCCACAAAATCAGGCCCACGCCTTTGGCGGCCGCATAGCGCACCAGTTCCGGCATATCGATGCCATCCGCCGCGCGGGTGATATCGGTGCCCGGCAGCGCTATCCAGCATTCCGGGCCGCTGCCCATCGCCCAGCCGGCATCGATCAGGTAGTACGGCAATCCTGCGGCGGCGGCGAAATCGATGAAGCGCTTATAGCTCGCCATGTCCGGCTTCATGCCGGCCAATGGGCCCGAATACCAGTCCCAGGCTGCCTTGCCCGGCTTGACCCAGCTGAAGTCCCCTGCCGGCGCCGGATTCAGGTTGCCGACCAGGTGCGAGCCGATCAAGTCGCCGACGCGGTCTCCCATCATCACGACGCGCCAGGCGGTGGCCAGTCCTGCCTGCGAGACGAAGGCCGGCGCGCTGCGCTCCGGAGGCGCCGACAGCCGCAGCTTCAGGGCATTGCCCTCGCGGACAAGCGATGCGCCGGTGTAGCCGCCCAGGTTCGACTGCGTGATGGCGTAGGCGGTTCCGCTGGAAGGCGCGGTGCACACTACCGGCACGTCGTACGCCTGCCCGGCGCGCAGTTGCGACAGCTGCATGCGCTCGAACGATGCTTCGTGTGCCCGGTCCGCTACAGTCACCAGGCATTCCGGATCGCCTGCCGGAACGAAGGCCGTCTTTTCCCCGCGCAGCCGCACCGGCTCAGTACTATCGATACGGTATCGGAAGGCCACGCCGTCGTTATAAGCCCGCAGGTCGATCGACAAGCGGCGCCCTGCAGCTCCCCGCTCGCGGAACACCAGCGTCGCACCGCGATAACGGTCCGCCGCTTGCGCCGACTTGGTAGCGATCAGCGGAATGACCTGGTCGACTTTGACGTCCTTGCGCTTTTCCAGCACGAGCGCGCCCAGTTCAGGGACGCCATCGAACTCCAGTCCGATCGGCGACGGCGCAATCACCGCCTGTCCGCCGCGTGAAACGCTGAAGCGGCTGGCATCCCGTTCGATCCGGATTGCCGTTCGCCCATCCGGCGACGAAACGATTAACGGTGCAGCCGCGGCGCAAGCCGGCGGCAAGAATGCGGACGCGATCAGCGCTACAGGCAAGGATGTTTTTATCATGTCGATTCGGGGCAAGATTGGCGGTAGGCTGGATTGTGCAAGCAACGGCACACGCCAAACAATTGCGAAATTCACCGAGCCGTACAACGATATTTCAGGCTGGGGCCCGCGCACTCGGCGTTGACAGCAGCAGCTTGCGCGAATGATAATGAGAAACATTCTCACCTCAGCCAGCAACCTGCCAGCCCTTGGTCATCGCAAGTCGTCAAGGAGCTCCCAGTGCAGTCGTACCAGCCATTCCCGTTCAAATACCGCCCGCTGGCCGCAGCCGTCCTGTTTGGCCTGTCCGCACAAGCGCAGGCGCAAACCAAGGGCCAGGACCAGCAAGATCCCGTTATCGAAACCGTCGTCATCCAGGCTTCCCGCTCGAATGTCGCAGCGGACAAGGCGCCGCAAACGGTGGTGGTCATTACCCGCAAGGAGATCGAACGGCAGTTGGCCATTTCGGGCAATTCGTCCGATGTATTGAGCAGCATCCTGCCCTCGTACACGCCCAGTCGCGGCAAGATGAACGGCTCCGGCGAAACGCTGCGAGGCCGCACGCCGCTGATCCTGGTCGACGGCGTGCCGCAATCGAATCCGGTGCGTCCGACCGGCCGCGAAGCCCACACCATCGACTACTCCATGGTAGAGCGCATCGAAATCGTACAGGGCCCGAACGCCATCAACGGCCTCGGTGCAACCGGCGGCACCATCAACATCATCACGCGCCGCCCGGAAAAAGGAACGATGAACCAGCATGTCGACGTGCAGGTCACCGCGCCGACCACGCATGTCGAAGGCGACACCCTGAACTACAAGACCAGCTACCGCATTGACGGCCGGCTGGACAAGCTGGACTACCTGTTCGCCGCTTCCTATGAAGACCAGGGCCTTTACCTGGACGGCAAAGGCCGCAGCATCGGCGTCGACGTCACCCAGGGCGACCTGATGGACTCACGCAGCTACGACGTGCTGGCCAAGATCGGCTACCGTCCGGACGACCAGCAAAAGCTGCAGTTCTCCGTCAACCGCTACCGCATCAAGTCAAAGGCCAGCTACCTCGGCGTGGCCGGCGACCGCACGCGCGGCTTTCCTTCCACTTCGGTGGAAGGCACGCCGCCCGGCGTTCCGGCCTGGAACGACGTGTCGACCAGCAGCGCCAGCTACAACCACTTCGATTTGGCGGGCATGGAATTGTCCGCCATGGTCTTCAACCAGGAATTCGTCGGCCTGTTCGGCGCCGACAGATCAGCTACGTTCCAGGACGTGAAGATCGCACCGCGCGGCACTTTATACGATCAGTCGCGCGCCGTCGCTTCCAAGTTCGGCAGCAAGACCGGCCTGACCAAGGCTGGCCTGCTTGACGGCCGCATGAAGCTGACCGTAGGCTTCGATACCCTGTCCGACAAAGGCAAACAGGACATGTACCTGACCGGCCGCACCTTCGTGCCCGAATCGAAGTACACCAATCTTTCGCTGTTCCTCCAGGGCGAATACAAGGTGTTCGACACCCTCACCCTGCATGCCGGCGTACGCCGCGAAAACGCCGACCTGAAGGTGGACAGCTACCGCACGCTCGCCGCATACAACAATACCTTCGTCGAAGGCGGCAAGATCAAGTTCAATGAAACGCTGGCCAACGCGGGCCTGGTGCTCACGCCCGCCAAGGACGTCACCATCTATGCCAGCTATTCCGAAGGCTTCGGCCTGCCGGACATCGGCCGCACCCTGCGTTCCATCAACACGCCCGGACAGAAGATCAGCAGTATGCGCAACCTGGAGCCGATCCTGACCGAGGGCATCGAGCTTGGCACCCGCGTGCGCAATGGCGACTGGGACCTGGACGCCGCGTACTACCGCTCCGACTCCGATTTCGGCGCGCGCGTGATTTCGGTCAATGGTGTCTTCAACATGGCGCGCGAGAAGACGCGCCTGGAGGGCTATGATGCCAGCGCAACCTACCGCTTCAGCAAAGCGCACCGCGCCAGCATTGCCTACGCCTACACCAAGGGCCGCTACGACAGCAACAGCGACGGCAGCCTGGATGCTAAGCTGGACGGCTTGAACGTGGCTCCCAACCGCCTGATCGCAAGCTGGAGCGCCGACTGGAGCGACAAGCTGTCCACCTTCGTCCAGGTGCAGCACGCCTTCAACCAGAGCTTCGACGATCCGGCCAAGGAATTCAGCGGCTATACGCTGGCCGACGCATCCCTCGGCTACAAGCTGGGTAAAGGTGAGCTGCGCGTCGGCATCGCCAACCTGTTCGACAAGGACTACATCACTTACTATTCGCAAAGCGCCCTGGTTGAACCGGCCCGCTATTTCGCAGGACGTGGACGCAGCGTAACACTAGGCTATTCGCTGGGCTTCTAGGCGCAGGCGCCTTCATAAGCGATCGTTCGCGGCGCGCGCGTCCCCATATCGGGAAACGCCTCGCAATGAACGTAGTCGGCGTCCTTGAACTCAATGGCGGTCTTGCACTGCGTTTCCGTCACCGCAGGCAGCGAAAGCTTGCCTGCGCGCTGGACTTTTCCGTCCGGCTCGACCCAATAGCGCTTATCGCCATATTCGAACATCAGCTGATTGTCGCGCACAGCGACCGGCGTGGCGTCGACCGGAATCGGCCAGCCGGATCGCCTTTCCGGAGGCGTCCATTTCAACGGCCTTTTCGGATGTGAGCCGTCCCTTGCCGATCAGGGCAAGGAACAAGTAACGCATCTAAAATCCGGAAACTGAAAGTCGCCGGATATTAGCTTGTCAATAACGCCTAGCTTGCTTCGATTGAAGTCTTCTGGCTCGCCCAATATCCGTAATCGACGTGGATGTTCTCCATCAGCTCAAACAGGCTGGTCGCCTGGTTGGTCAACAGCAGCGTCCATTGCGAAAAGAAGTTGCCCTGCTTTTCCACCATCTTGGACATGGTGTTGGCATGGCGGATCAGGGCATAGTCCTCGGCCAGGATGGCGCAGCCCTGGCGCCAATCGAGGTTCTGCTGGTGCAGGCGCTGCATGACGGCCGCCTGCAGCTGCAGCCATTCGCTCCAGACCTGCGGATCACCGAAGCGGCTCGCCAGCCCCGCCGACAATACGCTGTTGTGCAGCATGCGCGATGCCTGCCGCTGCGCCAGCCTGCCGGCCTTGATTGAGACAGCCAGCGGCGCGATGGCCCGGGACTCGCGCAAGGCGGGAACGCCTGGCTTATCGATCGACTTCAAACCGACGGAAACGGGAAGTTTGCTCATATCGTCCTCCAGGGTCGCTCAGGCGCAAAGACGGTCGAGCATGGCGTGGATCGCCTTGATCTGCACCGCTTCGCGCGAATAGTAGTCGGGAGCTTGCGGATTAGCGCTGGTATAACCCCACCAATCCCAGCAACCATCCGGGTTCTGCACGGCGTCATTGTCCGTACCCTCGGCCTGTGGATACAGCACGATGATGTCGTTGCTCTCCGCGATGTGGTTGTAGCCGGTGGTGGTGAAATAGCGGTTGCCGTACGGCGGCTGGTTGGCGATATCGGCGCGGCCGTTGACGTAATCGGTGTAGTTGTAGCCCTGCTTGCAGCCATGCAGCGCGATGTGCACGCGCGGCTCTTTCACCTTCCCTGCCGCGACGTTGGACGGGATGTAGATATAGCCGAACTGGCTCATGCTGGCCCGGTCAGTCGCGTCGGCAAAGAATTCGGTCTGGTCGAATCGCAGCAATTGGCCGGAAAGGCTTTCCGCCGCGGGCTGCAGGTCGCTGTAGATATGGCGCAGGATGTCGTGCGATTGCATGAAGCCGCCATTATTGATGTAGGGCGGCTGGTTGGTGGACAGGCCCGAATCCTCCGGGTTGTCGGTGATGATGCTGTGCCCTGCGGGCACATTATCGACGTAACGGATATTTGCCGGCTTCACGCCAAGCAGCTCATAGAACTTGCGGGTCCGCGCCACCACGTCCGAATCGACCACGTCGTCCGCGCTGCCGGTGAAGATGTAGAGGCGATCGTCGGCAAGATTGGTCACCGCATCGATCATCCCTGCCTTTGCCGTCAGCCGGGCCATGTCTGCGAGCTTTTGCGCATCCGGCGACACCTGCGGGATCAGTGGATTCATGCAGATGTACAGCGAGTTCTCAATGCAAGCATCTTCGGCAGTCATCATGTCGTCCGGCCGGAACACCTCCGCGCACCGGAACGGCCCGCCTGCAATGATGCCCGCGCCCGCGAAGCTTGACGAATGGGCCAGGTGAAGCTGTACCGTCATGAATGCCCCCGACGATAAGCCGGAGATCGAGTTGTTTCGCCTGGATGCCTTGTACGAACCGAGTTGGACGACTTTGCTGCTGGAGCTTGCGATCATGCTGAGCCTCCTAATCAAAGTGAACGCCACGACGGCGTCAGGCGACTATATCGTCACAAAGATCGTCTGCAATTGAGTTCGCGCAAACCCTTCCAGCTTAGCCGTGGAAGGGCCTGCAAAGTGCGCGCTTTGTCACGAATGGACTATCGGCGCACATGATTTTTTTTCACGCGGAAGGCTTGCGGTATCCCGATTCCATCCACGCCGTCGCGCTTGCAACGCTCAGCTTGAAATTCGGCGCCACGCGCACTTGTGCCTGTTCTTCGCCGAATGGATCGAAGGCGGTCAGGGTTGCGAAGGGATCGTCTTCATCCGGAGTGATGTCGAGGTTGACGGTGATGTAGGCGGCGCCCTCGGTGTGGACGCGCACGCTGCGGTGCAGTTGGGCGTGCAGTTGCTGCTCGTGGCGGCGGATCACTTCACTGGCGGTCTTCACCAGGGTGTTGAAGGCATTCACATCCAGCGGCTTCGGGTTCTTCTTGTCGCGGCCCATGGTCCAGGGACCGACCAGCGCCGGTTCCGCCTCGCCATCCTTGATCATCGCCACCGCCCAGCCATCGTCATCTTCATTCTTGATGACGCGCGCAGTCCAGCCGTTGTCCTGCCAGACGCGGTCTTCCTGCACCAGCACTTCCTCTTCCATCAATTCATCGATCATCGCGGCTCCAGTGTTAGCTTGCTGAAAATACTGTGATTATATACAGTTATTTATTTCCAGCAAGTAGCGCCACGATCAGTATCGCCCGGCGGCCAGGTCGGCCATGTGTTGGTCGTACTTGCCCGATTCCTTCAGCTTACGCAACCCACGGTTGAAACGCTCGATGTAGCCGGCATTTTCGGCGTCGGCCCGCCGCATGATCAGGCGGTATTGGGTGCTGTTGTAGCGTCCCGGCGCCACGGTAATGCCGGCGGCTTCTTCCGGTTTGAATTTCGTGCGCAGGATGTAGCGGCCCACATCAAGGCTGGCAGGAACGACATCCACGCGCCCGGCCAGCAGTTTGCGCAAGTTGAGTTCTTCGGTGGAGGCGCGGTCCAGGCGAACACCCGGCACTTCCTCGAAGCGGTATTCGTAGCCGGCCACGCCGCCGATACGCAGGCCGGCCAGGTCGGCATCCTTGGTCCAGGTAAAGTTGTAGCCTTTGCGAAGGAAAAACACCGACTGGGCTTCCAGCACGGTGTCGCTGGACAGGAATTCGCGTGCCCGCTCAGTCGTCAACGGCCCCACGCTCCAGACCACCGAGCCGTTGACCAGCCCACGCTGCGCTTCAGCATAAGCGCGCGGCCAGGGGCGGAACACATATTTGACGGTAATGCCTTCCAGCGCGAACGCTTCGGACACGATGCGCGACACGGCGCCGTAATGCGGCAAAGTCTCGGACAGGTAAGGCAACCACTCGCCGTTACTGAGCGTAATAGTCTCCGCCCGCGCCCACGGTGCGGCGAGTAAGCAAACCAGGAGTGACTTCCAATGCATCACTCCAGCATAGCGCAGAATCCTCAGTCTTTGCCGAGCGACCACTGCCCTGCACCGCCAAGCGCGGTTGCAGTCACGACGAGCAAGAGGAACAGGGCATGCAGGTTGCCCAGGACGGGCGCGCCGTGAATCCAGCCAAGCACGATCGGCAAGCCCACTACCAGGGTCAGGACTGCACTGGCGTAAGGCATCAGGAGGCCGATCATGATCAGTGCGCCGCACAGCATCTCGGTCAGGTGCAAGGCCCAATAGCCGGCACCGTTAAGGCTGGATGGGAAGCCGGAATGCCGCAGGGCCTGGAAGCCCATGAGGATGGCCATGCCGCCAATGGCGAGGCGGAGGAAGAAGCGGGATGCATCGAGACGGGTTTTGGAAACTGCCATTTAAAATCTCACGAATGTTTGAAAAGGAACGCTGTGCCGCGCGATTTTCGCACCCGGCAAGCGCCCCATCAAGGGCCTACTTCTTCGGGTTGATGATTTGTTTCAGCAGCACGAACACTTCGTGGCGAATCGCCTGCTCGTTCTCCTTGAATTCGCGGTCGGCCTTGATGTAGGCAGGTTTTTTCATCGCGGCCTGCTCGGCGGGCGTTGCCTTGGGAACTGCCGGGTAAAGCTGGGCGCCGCTGTTGTAGATGCTGTCCAGCGACTTCTTGCCGTAGCTGGACTCGTAGAAGCGCGTCATCTCGGTCACTGTCTCCGGGCTGAGAAGGCGGGCCACAGGCGTTGCCAGTCCCGCGTAGATGATTTCCGCCGGCGTTGCCATCACTTTGTCCATCACCCGGTTGCGCTCCGCCTCCGATGCGTAGCGGCTCATGCCTGCGGTCATGCGCATCATTTTCTCGGCTTGCATCGCCACCAGGAGGTCGTGCGTGGCCTTGACCTGCTTGGCATCGGGATTCGGATTGGCTGCATGGGCGCTCACTGCAAGCGAGGCGGCAAGCAAGATTGCAGAGATCAACTTCATATCATTCCTTTTGTTGAGTATGAAAACAAAAAGCCCCGAGTTTCCTCGGGGCTTTTCGCTTGAATCTGGCGGAGGCGGTGGGATTCGAACCCACGATACAGGTTTTGCCCGTATGCTTCCTTAGCAGGGAAGTGCCTTCGGCCACTCGGCCACGCCTCCTCGTTGAACTGTTACTGCGTCAACGCGACCGCAATATTAAAGACCGATACCGCTTTGGTCAAGGATAATACGGAAGTTTTTTTGGAAATATTTATTCTTTTTCCAGTTCAAATGCCTTGTGCAGGGCGCGCACGGCCAGCTCCATGTACTTCTCGTCGATCAGGACGGAAATCTTGATCTCGGAGGTGGAGATCATCATGATGTTGATGCCCTCTTCCGCCAGGGTCTTGAACATCTGGGAAGCCACGCCGACGTGCGAACGCATGCCCACGCCGACCACGGAGATCTTGGACACTTTGGCGTCGCCCACCAGGGTGTGGTGGCCGATCTCGCCCTTTTCGTTGTGCAGCACGTCCATCGCCTTCTGGTAGTCGTTGCGCGACACGGTGAAGGTGAAGTCGGTCTTGCCGTCCACTGCCTGGTTCTGGATGATCATGTCGACTTCGACATTGGCTTCGGCCACCGGGCCCAGGATGTGGTAAGCGATGCCTGGACGGTCTGGCACGCCCAGGACGGTGATTTTGGCTTCGTCGCGGTTGAAGGCGATGCCGGAGATGACTGCTTGTTCCATGTTTTGGTCTTCCTCAAACGAAATCAGGGTGCCCGAGTTGGCTTCTTCTGCCAGATCCATCAGCGGATCGGTCAGCGAGGACAGCACGCGGGTCGGTACGCGGTAGTTGCCGGCGAATTCCACCGAGCGGGTTTGCAGGACTTTGGAGCCCAGCGAAGCCAGTTCCAGCATCTCTTCAAACGTGATCGCCTTCAGGCGGCGCGCTTCGGACACCACGCGCGGATCGGTGGTGTAGACGCCGTCGACGTCGGTGTAGATCAGGCATTCGTCAGCCTTCAGCGCGGCGGCAATCGCCACGGCCGAAGTATCGGAACCGCCGCGGCCCAGGGTGGCGATGTTGTCGTTCTCGTCCACGCCCTGGAAGCCGGTAATGATCACAATGCGGCCCTTGTCCAGGTCTTCGCGCACGCGGCCGTCTTCGATCGACTGGATGCGGGCTTTGGTGAAGGCGGAGTCGGTTTTAATCGCTACTTGCCAGCCGGTGTAGGAAATGGCGTCCTTGCCGATCGCTTGCAGCGCCATCGACAGCAGGCCCACGGACACTTGTTCGCCGGTGGAGGCAATCATGTCCAGTTCACGTGGGTCGGGCGGGTTCTGGATTTCCTTGGCCAGGGCAATCAGGCGGTTGGTTTCGCCGGACATTGCCGACGGCACTACGACCACCTGGTGTCCCGCGTCGTGCCATTTGGCGACGCGACGCGCGACGTTCTTGATGCGTTCCGTCGAGCCCATCGACGTGCCGCCGTACTTGTGAACGATTAAAGCCATGCTGATTTTTCCGCATTGATGTGATAAAGGGAGCCCTTTACTCTACATGCTGCGTTGCAAAATCTCAAGTCAAAAAGCTCATACACTCATACCTAATTGGCATAAGTTCATATGTCTAGACAGGTGTCGGCAAAAATTATTTGGTTTCCCAGCGAAACACCAAACGATGCCCGGCGCCCGAGCTCAGTTTGCGGCAATCCATGCCGATACCGGCGGCATACAGGATATCGCCGGGAATCGATACCATGGGCAGGCGCTCGCGCTCCCAGGCTGGGATGCCCAAGGTCTGGTAGTGCTGCTTGAGTGTGCGCGTGGGGCGGTTGCGGGCGGGCTTGAGCTTTTCGCCGCCCTTGCGCAGTTCGATCGTCAGCATTTGCTGGCGCAGCCAGTCGGGGTCGAGGCCGACCGGCGCCAGCTCAACATGCAGCGTGCCGCCAAAGGCCGGGAAGTCGATGCTGCCCTCTCCGTTCCAGCGGAAGCTTGCGCGCTGCCCGGCGTCGGCCTCGGGTTTGCGCGGCACGAGGTAGAGGCGGTCGCGGTGGCGCCGCACTTCGCAGTCGGGATGGGTAACCTTGAGGTTGGCGTCGTCGCGCGCGGTCAGGGCCTGCTCCTGCATTTCGGCCAGCCAGCTGGCCGATGGCAGGCGGATGCCGCGCTCGGCGAACCAATGGCGCAGCAGGTTGGAGGTGCGGTCGGCGCTGAGCGTACGGACCTTGGCCATGTCGAGGCTGTCCTCGCCGGCCAGGCAGGCGCGCAGGTCTTCGGCGGCCTGCTCGGTCAGCAGGCGCTGCGCGGATTGCGCGTGGCGCGCGCTGCGGGCGAAGCGCTCCTGGTACCCGGGGAAGGCTTCGGCCAGGCGCGGCATGACTTCATGGCGCAAGGCGTTGCGGGCGTAGCGCGTGTCGGCGTTGGACTCGTCTTCGATGTGGGCAATGGCGTTTTCGCGCACGTATCCTTCGAGATCGGCACGGCTGGCTTGCAGCAGCGGGCGGGCCAGTAGCACGTCAGGGGTGCCGAGCAACGTTGGGGCGCGATTGAAGGCATCCATGCCGGACATGCCGGCCGGACCGGCGCCGCGCAGCAGTTGCAGCAGGATGGTTTCTGCCTGGTCGTCCAGGTGGTGGGCGGTCAGGAGCAGGTGCACGCTGTGCTCAGTGCAGAGTGCTCCCAAGGCTGCGTAACGGGCCTTGCGGGCGGAGGCTTCGCTGCGGTCGTCGAGGGTGACGCGGCGGCTGGCGAAGGCGATGTTCAGGCGTTCGCATTCGGCGCGGGCGTGGGCTTCCCAGGCGTCGGCGTTGGGGCTCAGGCCGTGGTGGATGTGGAAGGCGTACAGTTTGCGGCCGCTCGCTGCAGCCAGGTGCAGCAAGGCGCTGCTGTCCAGGCCTCCGCTGTAGGCGATGGCGATCGGGCCTTGCGGGAGTTCGGCGAGGGATTGCAGGAGGATTTGTTGGGCGCGCATAATTCAAAACCGGTAAACCGGTGCCTGACCCGCAGGGTCAGGCACCTAAGACGCGGCGGCCGCGTGTCCGGTGTCTGACCCTGCGGGTCAGACACCGCTTTACAGGTTTTATTCGGAAGCAGTAGTCTCTTTGAACTTACCGTAGCTCATCAGCTTTTCGTGACGAGCAGCCAGCAGGTCCTTGGTCTTCACGCCCTGGAACTGGCGCAGCGAATCCGCCAGCGCGCGCTTCAGCAGCTTGGCCATTTCCTTCGGATCGCGGTGAGCGCCACCCAATGGCTCGTTGATGATCTTGTCGACCAGGCCCATGGCCTTCAGGCGGTGCGCGGTCAAGCCCAGCGCTTCAGCCGCATCGGATGCGCGCTCGGAAGTCTTCCACAGGATCGAAGCGCAACCCTCAGGCGAAATCACCGAGTAAGTCGCGTACTGCAGCATCAGCACGGAATCGCCAACGGCAATCGCCAGCGCGCCGCCGGAACCGCCTTCGCCGATGATGGTGGCGATCAGCGGCACTTTCAGTTCCGCCATCACATACAGGTTATGGCCGATCGCTTCCGACTGGCCGCGTTCTTCCGCGTCAATACCAGGGAATGCGCCAGGGGTGTCAACGAAGGTGAAAATAGGCAGGTTGAACTTCTCGGCCAGCTTCATCAGGCGCATGGCCTTGCGGTAGCCTTCCGGTTTCGGCATGCCGAAGTTGCGCATGGCGCGTTCTTTGGTATCGCGGCCCTTCTGGTGGCCGATCACCATGCATGGCTGGCCGTTGAAACGGGCGAAGCCGCCCACGATGGACTGGTCGTCCGCATACGTGCGGTCGCCGTGCAGTTCGTGGAAGTCGGTGAAGATTTCGTTCACATAGTCCATGGTGTATGGACGTTGTGGGTGGCGGGCAATCTGGGAAACTTGCCAAGGAGTCAACTTGGCGTAAATGTCTTTGGTCAGCTGTTGGCTCTTCTTGGCCAGGCGGTCGATTTCTTCGGAAATGTCGACGGCCGAATCGTCTTGTACGAAACGCAGCTCTTCAATCTTGGAATCCAGTTCCGCGATCGGTTGCTCAAAATTGAGGAAAGTCGTTTTAATCATTGTACCTCCAAGGTTTTTTGCTTCTCCGACAACACTGCTTTTGGCGGTTGCCGGTGAGAATTTGCGCTATTTTACCGGAACCGGATCAAGGCTACGCCATAAATACCACGTCGCGACCGTCCGGAAGGGTTCCCAGTTGGCCGAAACCTCGCGCGCATCGCTACGCGACACGGGCTCCCCGGAAAAATAATTCTGGCTGATCCCACTGATCAGCCGGCTGTCATCAAGCGGCAGCACGTTGGGTCGGAGCAAATTAAATATCAAAAACATCTCCGCTGTCCAGCGCGTAATGCCGCGAATTTGAACCAGCTCAGCGATCACCGCTTCGTCATCCATCTGCGCCCATTGGGCGGCATGGACCTTCTTGTTCTTGAAATGGTCGGCCAGGTCCAGGATGTACTCGGCCTTGCGCTTTGAGAGGCCGCAGCCTGCCAGCGCAGCGGCGCCGGCCTTTTGCACGGCCACCGGGGTGAATTTGGGACAGATTTCCAGCAGCTTGGCCCACGCCGCATTGGCGACCTGGGTCGTGACCTGCTGGTTGACGATGGCGCGCGCCAGGGTGATGAACGGGTCGTCATGGCCGACCAGGTGCAAATCGCCAAATTGGGGAATCAGGCGGTTCATGATGCGATCTCGCTTCATGAGCTCTGCCTTGGCTTCCTCCCAATACGGCGGCACCGGGGCCTGATCCCCGTTATCCCTGGATAGAACCATTACGCGCGGCGCCAGTTCGTGGTGCCGTCAGGCTTGTCTTCGAGGACGATGCCGGCCGCCAGCAGGTCTGCACGCACCTTGTCGGCAGTGGCGAAGTCGCGCGACTTCTTGGCTGCGGCACGGGTCGCAATGGCGGCTTCGATGGCCGCTTCGCCCATGCCCTCGCCTTCCGCTCCTTTCGGTGCGGCCTTGCGGTATTCCTCAGGGCTGCGCTCCAGCAGGCCCAGGATAGCGGCCAGGCCTTTCAGCTGGCGCACCGCGGCCGGCGACTTGGTCTTATTCACGTCCGAAGCCAGGTCGAACAGCACCGACACCGCGATCGGGGTGTTGAAGTCGTCATCCATTGCCTCGGCAAAGCGCTTGGCATTGTCTTCGTTCCAGTCCAGCGGCTGGCCGTCACCTTCCACGCCATCCAGCGCCGTGTACAGGCGGGTGAGCGCGCCGCGCGCGTCTTCCAGGTGCACGTCCGAATAGTTCAGCGGGCTGCGGTAGTGGGCGCGCAGGATGAAGAAACGCACCACTTCCGCATCGAACTGCTTCAGAACTTCGCGGATGGTGAAGAAATTGCCCAGCGATTTGGACATCTTCTCGCCGTCCACGCGCACGAAACCGTTATGAACCCAGTAGTTGGCCAGCGTCTTGCCGGAAGCGCCTTCCGACTGCGCAATTTCGTTTTCGTGGTGCGGGAACTGCAGGTCAGCGCCGCCGCCGTGGATATCGAAGGTCTCGCCCAGCAGGGAGCACGACATGGCCGAGCACTCGATGTGCCAGCCCGGACGGCCCTTGCCCCACTTGGAATCCCACTTCACCTCTTCCGGCTCGGATTCCTTGGCGGCCTTCCACAGCACGAAATCCAGCGGATCGCGCTTGCCGGTGTTGACGTCCACGCGCTCACCCGCGCGCAGGTCGTCCAGCGACTTGCCCGACAGCTTGCCGTAGCCTTCGAACTGGCGCACAGCGTAGTTAACGTCGCCATCGGCAGCCTTGTAGGCCAGGTCCTTGGCTTCCAGCTTCTCGATAATGCCCAGCATCTGCGGCACGTATTCGGTCGCCTTCGGCACGTCGGTCGGATTCAGGATGCCCAGGGCTTCGCAATCTTCATCCATGTACTTGATGAAGCGGCCAGTCAGTTGGCCAATCGTCTCGTTATTCTCGACCGCACGCTTGATGATCTTGTCATCGATGTCGGTGATATTGCGCGCATAGCGCACGTCGTAGCCCGATGCCTTCAACCAGCGGTAAATGACGTCGAACGCCATCAGCATGCGGCCGTGGCCCACGTGGCAGTAGTCGTAAACGGTCATGCCACAGACATACATCCGGACCTTGCCCGCCTCAATGGGTTTGAACGACTGCTTTTCGCGTGCCAGCGTGTTGAAGATCTTTAAATTGCTCATCGGACTAGAAGTAAACGGGTCACTGGTGCGAAGCGCCTGGGGCGTCGCACCGGTGCTCGGTGTGTACCAGGGGGATGTTTGGTCCCTTTGTTATAGTTCTACTTTGTTAGAATGGAACGTCTGGCGAAGTATAGCACTGAAAAATTCGCGCACGCGAGTCGCAATTCTTATAAAGGAAACAAGAATGCAGAAGAAATGGATTGCCCTGCTGGCCGGCCTGCTGATTGGCAGCGCCGCGGCAGCTGCCGACAACCCTCAAGTATCGATCAAGACCAACGTTGGCGAAATCATCGTTGAACTGGACCAGGAAAAGGCCCCGATTACGACCGCCAACTTCCTCGCCTACGTCAAGAGCGGCTTTTACAAGGACACGATTTTCCACCGCGTGATCAACGGCTTCATGATCCAGGGTGGCGGCTATACGGCCGACCTGAAATCCAAACAACCGCTGCGCCCCGACATCAAGAGCGAAGAAAAGAACGGCCTGTCCAACCTGGCCTACACCATCTCGATGGCGCGCCACGACTCGCCGAACTCCGCCAATGCGCAATGGTTCATCAACGTAGTGGACAACATCGGCCTGGATTACCCGAACATGAAAGGCCACGGCTATGCCGTCTTCGGTAAAGTCATCCAGGGCAAAGAGACCGTCGACAAGATCAAGGGCGTGCTGGTGGACGACAAGCCAGGCTTCCAGAACATCCCGGTCAACCCGATCGTGATCAAATCGGCCACCGTCCTCAAAAACCGCATCGTACCGCCAGCCCCACCGGCACCGCCGCCAGTTGCCGAGCCTGCACCAGCCCAGGAACCTGCACCGGTTCAGGAACCCACTCCTGTTCCGCAGCAAGAGCCTGTAAAATAACTCTTTTTCAGTAACACAAAAGGACAACAAGATGACCACCATCACCATCACCACCAACAAAGGCACCATCGTTGCCGAGCTGGACGCAGAGAAGGCACCGAAGACCGTTGAGAACTTCCTGCACTACGTGAACGCTGGCCACTACAACAACACCATCTTCCACCGCGTAATCGATGGCTTCATGATCCAGGGCGGCGGTTTCGAGCCAGGCATGAAGCAAAAGCCAACCGACCAGACCGTGGAAAACGAAGCCAAGAACGGCCTGAAGAACGAGCCATACACCCTGGCCATGGCACGCACCTCGGCACCGCACTCCGCCTCCGCACAGTTCTTCATCAACGTGAAGAACAACGGCTTCCTGGATTACCCAGGCCAGGACGGCTGGGGCTACGCCGTATTCGGCAAAGTCACCCAGGGCACCGAAGTCGTGGACGCGATCAAGGGCGTGAAAACCACCCGTTCCGGCATGTTCTCCGACGTTCCAGCGGAAGACATCATCATCGAAAAGATCGAAGCGGCGTAATTTGATTCTCCTCGTATCAGACCTGCATTTGCAGCCGGCGCGGCCGGTGCTGACGGAAGCGTTCCTGCGCTTCCTCGACGAACATGCGCTGGGTGCAAAGCAGCTCTACCTGCTGGGCGATATTTTTGAATATTGGGCAGGCGATGACGACCTGCCCGATCCGTTCCACCAGCAGATCGTGTCCGCCCTGCGCCGCGTAAGCGACGCGGGCGTGCAGCTATTCTGGATCGCGGGCAACCGCGACTTCCTGGTCGGCGAAGCCTTCGCCGCCGCAGCGGGCCTGACCCTGCTGCCCGAAACCTGGGTCATCGACGCCTACGGCCAGCGCATCGTGCTGGTACATGGCGACGCCCAGTGCACGCAAGATGTGAAATACATGGCCTTCCGCGCGCAAGTGCGCCAGCCGGAATGGCAGCGGCAGTTCCTGTCCATGCCTTTGGCCCAGCGCAAGCAGATCATTGCCGGCCTGCGCGAGCAGAGCAAGCAAGGCCACGCCGAGAAATCCTACGAAATCATGGATGTGACGCCCGAAGCGATTGCCGACGTGTTCGCCCAAACCGGCACCGCGATCATGATCCACGGCCACACCCACCGCCCCGCCCTGCACGAAGTCGCCGGCACCCGGCGCTACGTGCTGCCGGACTGGGAGCCAGAATCCACGCCCCCGCGCGGCGGCTGGATCTCCATCGCCACCGACGGCATCATCGTCCGCCACGCTCTCGACGGCACCATACTCTGACGCCATGCACGTCGCCATCCTCACCTTCGACGGCTTCAACGAAATCGACTCGCTGGTGGCGCTTGGCATCCTGAACCGGCACAAGAAACCGGGCTGGAAAGTATCGCTGGCAACGCCAAGCGAACAGGTGACCTCAATGAATGGCGTCACGCTGCACGGCCAGTGCAGCCTGGCCGACGCATGCCAGGCTGACGCGGTACTGGTTGGCAGCGGCATCCGTACCCGCGACATCGCCGCCGATCCCGCGATGATGGCGCTGCTCCAACTCGATCCAAGCCGCCAATTAATTGGCGCGCAATGCTCCGGCGCCCTGCTGCTGGCCCGCCTTGGCCTGCTGACCGGCCTCCCCGCCTGCACCGACTCGACAACCGCCCCGTGGCTGTCCGAAGCAGGTGTGCAGGTACTGCCACAAGCCTTCCACGCCAGCGGCAACATCGCCACGGCCGGCGGCTGCCTCGCCTCCCAATATCTCGCAGCCTGGGTTTTGGCACGCCTTGACGGCCCAGAGTCAGCCCGCGCAGCCCTGCACTATGTCGCCCCCATCGGCGAAAAAGACAGCTACGCCGACCGCGCCCTAAGCCACATCACCCCCTACCTATAAATTCGAAAGTCGGGGTCAGGTCTGGCAATCCGCCAAAAAGCGCACAGCCAAGCTGCACCTATCCGCATCAAGGTAGAAGTCAATGCCGCCATGTACCGCCCGCTCAGGACAGCGAGACGTGGCAGCCAACATGGTCGAGCCCTTCCGCACGCAATCCATAATTGCCATCGATAGGCCATTGGAGGGGAGACATCACCTTCCCCCAGTTATACACATTCCCTCCGCTATCGCGGTAGACCCAGTGCACCAATTTGTCTGCTCTGCTCATGATTCCCAGGATGCCTTGTCCGCCCGGATCGCCGTTGCTGGTGAGGGTTGCCGTTGGTATGCCGCATATCTCCTGCACGTATAGGTCAACGCTTCCGGCGTCAACGCGCATTGGAAATCATTGCTCTCTCCGATTAATCGCTCGCTGCGCACGGCCAAATCGGCCATTTGGATATATCCCTCAACGCCAAGATGCATTAGAGACGAATTGAGTTCCTTGTTCAATGCCTCGAGTCCCGGGATAAAGTCCGCCCGGAACGCGCGCACGTACTTCAGGAACGTCAGTACCTCGACCAGCAGCCCTAACTGGATGGTGCGCGGAGTTTTCGTGTCGATCCGGTTCTGCAACCGTACGTCCGAGGTGTACAGGTGTAACAGGGGCCGGCAAGGTGCATCGCCGCTCCCCAGCTATCCCGCTACGATGTTCGACACATCCGAATATAGGCAGTGTGGGTCCGTTGATTTTCGAATTGCATCCAAAGAAAACATAGACACCAAGGACGTATGGCAGAGCTCCATTATTCCCATTAACTCACTTCGATCGATTTCTTGTTCAACTCTGCATCATGTCGCGCGACAAACACGGTAGGCATGGACGACATGCGCTTCAAGTTCGGAACAAGCTTGACGTCCTCTGGAGATATCACGTCAAACGTGTCGCACTCCCCATCCCAGTATGGGAAGACTTGACGATAGATCTCATTGCCGCCATCGAAGTCAAGCTTCTCTACTTGCGCCAAAAGCGATGGAGGAATCGGTAACTCCTTAAAGTGGGCAAGCACTTCGGGAATGACTTCGTAGCCTTCCTTCTTAACCTGGATCTCACGATCCGTGTACCGGCGGACGAATTCCTCGACCTCAAACTTCGGCAGGAGCTTACCCTGCACGTACATCAGCTCCTGGATGACGAGCAGCTTGAAGTTCAGGTCACTAAATAACTGACTTGCTGCATTGGCCGGAGCCTTACCCGATTCAGGCAATCCAATTAACTGATACAAGGACCTCAATTCGTCGATGTACTCTCCAGAATGCCCGCTATCCACGATCATCTTGGCCAGCCGCTTTGCTTTCTTCGATTTGGTCAACAGGAGGCGCCTGTCCTCATCGGAATCCAAACGATAGAAGAAGGCATGGTCGGCAAATATGTCGAACTGGCTGGCATTCCACTGTCTCGAACTTACTTCAAGCTGTGCCGCAATCTTGTCCAGGTCATCATAGATGAAACTGCCGCCGTCGTTATCCAGCAGGGCCAGCATGATGTCGAAGAACATGCCCTCGTGCTTCTCATGCACGCCAGCGAATAGATAGTGGTTAATCAACTGGCTCAGGATCGTTGCACGCTCGGCGCAATGCTCCAGTAGGGAAAGCGTAATGTTGTTGCCGATATCAGGATTCGCCCGAACGAGTGGCAAGATCAATTCGGCCGCTTCCGCCCGCAGTTCTTCGCTTTGCCCAAGGCCGCCATGGTAGAAGTAAATCTCGAGCAGCATTTCAATCGCGTCGGCACCGGTGCCGGTGCCTGGCTTTACTGGCGAGGTGAAGAGTTTTTCTGTCGAATATGCAGCGATCTTCCTGATCAAAGCCAGGATCCTGGGCGAGTGCTGCCATAGCGCGATATGCAAACAGTTATTCGTCCCTGGAAAGCGGAGATGGTTCTTGTGGAATGAAAAGACCAGTTGGTACCCGACTTGCGCATCACCTGCCTTCGTCCAATCGATGCCCTCCAGTCTTCCGATGATGTCGTCGTACAGACGATTAGCGGCAACCGGGGAAGTCTCGCCAAACGCCAACCATGCCCGATTGACGGCTTTGACCAAATGACCGTATTTGCCTTCGGTCGGCGAAATCTCCTTTACCAGCTTGATGGTTTCGGCAACCACCGACCAACCCTCTTCAGGAGAGTAGCTTTTCAATTCCTGCACGAAATCGTCCAACACCCGGATCATTTGTTTGCTGCGGGTCTGCAGCGCGTACATCAGGTCTTTGTTAATCATGTTTACTTACTTCGCCATCGACTGAATATCGTTGCACAGCTCGCGTAGAACAAGAGCAGCAAACTTGCGCGTGCAATCGATGGTAGCACTGAAGGGCTATCTGTTGCCAATTTTCAATGGTTTTTTTGCAATGCAGTTACTTTGCCAGATGCTTGACATGTTTGCGACATATGTCACATACTAACATCAATCGTCACAGACTCGTTTTGTCATGCTTATCCCTTCTACCCCCGAATTATGCGTACTCAAAGCACTCTGGCGTCAAACGCCTTTGAGTGCGCGCGAAATCCACGAGGCTGTGGAAGAAGATCTGGGCTGGTCGTTCTCATCCACGCGTAAGACGGTGGAACGGATGATGGAGAAACAGATGGTTGCGCAGCACGTCCGCCACGGCGTGCAGGTCTACGAAGCCTTGCTCGACAAGGTGGAAACCCTGGCCGCTTATGCCCATGATTTCGGCACCCGCATCATGGAACTGGAGTCACCGCTGCCAGTCAACATGTTCTCGGGCAGTAAGCTCGTTGATGCCAGCGAACTGGCACAGCTTGAGCAGATGCTGTCCGACTGGCCCGATGAGGATGAAGCAAAGTGAGCGACTTCGACCTACTGTTGATGCGCTTCCTGCTCGCGAGCCTGGGCTGCCTTGCGGCAGGCTTCAGCGTGTGGGCGCTGAGCGCCCTGCTTCGGCGCTTCCTGCCGGCGCTGGCGGCGCAGCGGTCCTTGTGGCTGCTCGGTCAACTCACCGTGCTGGCGACCTTCGCCCTGCTATTGCTGCCGCATAGTGAGCGCGTGCGCTTGATTCCACCGCTCGAAATAGCAACGGAAACCGTGACGCATTACATCACGCCACCCAAAGCGCCACGGCCAACCGATGCGGCAGCGGCGCCGGAACAGAATGAAGGCGGCACGACTCACGCGCGCGGCTGGCTTTTGCATGGCGCGCAGTTCTGGCTGGCCATTTACTTGATTGGGCTGGCGCGGGCGGTCATCAATCTACGCCGTGCGCAGCGCTGGCTGGAACGCCTTGCCGACAGCGGCACCAGGCGCGCCGCCGGGGAAGCGCCAGAACATGCCGACATCATTGAGATCGACGCTCCGATTTCGCCAATGCTGCTTGGGCTGTTGCGCCCTCGCTTGCTGCTGCCGCGCCATCTCGGTGGCTTCGACCAGCTACAGCGCGAGCTGATCGTCGAACACGAGATGACCCACTTGCGGCGGCATGACCTGCAGTGGATGGCTGCCGGTGTCTTGCTGCAGACGCTGTTGTGGTTTAACCCTTTCATGCGGCTTCTGCGCGCAAACCTCACTTGGGCCCAGGAGCTGGGCTGCGACCGTGACGTGTTGCGCGGTCGCCCAGCGTCACAGCGCAAGGCGTATGCCGCCGCCCTCGTAGCCCAGCTCAAACTGCAGCACGTGCCTACACACGGCGCCCTGGCATTCGGCAGTATCGATGCCAACACGCTGACCGAGCGCGTATCGCTGATCCGCACGCCAGGCAACGCGCGCCGTGCCATGTGGGCCCGAGCTGCGACCGTCACGCTACTGCTTGCCATCGGGGCCGGCAATTTCGCCTTGCAGCCGGCGCTGGCCTGGAGCGTCTCGCCTTCCGCGCAGTCGATGGCAGCCCTCGATTGCACCAGCTTTGTCGATGCCGCCACCGGGAAGGCGCTGCTGCGCAAGGGCGATTGCTCGACGCGCATCACGCCTGTTTCAACCTTCAATATCGCCGTCAGCCTGATGGGCTATGACAGCGGCTTCCTGCGCGACCAGCACGCGCCGACCCTGCCTTACCTCGCCAGCTACCATGCCGGCCGGCCCGAATGGCGGCGCGATCTCGATCCGCAAGAATGGATTCGCGTCTCGGCTTCCTGGTATGCACAGCAAGTCACGACACATCTCGGCCGAGAGCGATTCAACCGCTACGTACAGGCCTTTGGCTATGGTAACGGCGATACCAGCGGCGATGCGGGCAAGGACAACGGCCTGACCTGGTCATGGATCGGCTCCTCGCTGCAGATTTCGGCCGACGAGCAGACCACTTTCCTGCGTCGTCTGGTGCGGCGCGAGCTGGGCCTCTCGCCGCTCGCCTATGAGCAGACAGCCGGCCTGTTGAAGGTGAAGGACCTGCCGGGCGGCTGGCAAGTCTTTGGCAAGACCGGCACTGGCGCCCCTCTCGGCCCGGACGGCAAGGACGATTACTCGCGCTCCTACGGCTGGTTCGTAGGCTGGGCCACCAATGGCGAACGCACCATCGTGTTCGCCCGCCTCCTGCAAGACGAGAAAGTTGAGGAAGGCGCTGCCGGACCGCGGCTCAAGGAAGCCTTCCTGAACCAGCTGCCGGCACAACTCAAAGCACTCTAAGGACTACAAAATGAAACGCAAAATCTTCGCCCTGCTTGCAGGGCTGGGCCTCCCTTTGCTCGCGCTTTCTGCAGAACACTGCCTGGCGATGGCCGATGCGGCCACCGGCAAGTGGCTGGTGCACGAGGGCGTGTGCGATAAGCGCCTGCCGCCGATGTCGACCTTCAAGCTACCCATAGCGCTGATGGGCTATGACTCGGGCGTGCTGCGGGACGAGCATTCGCCCGTTCTCCCCTTCAAGCAAGGCTACGTGGACTGGCGTACCGTGTGGCGGCAAGCACATGATCCCAGCTCGTGGATGAAGGAATCCGTCGTCTGGTACTCCCAGCAGCTTACGCTGCAACTGGGCGAAGAGCGCTTCGCCAGCTACGTCAAGCAATTTGGCTACGGCAATGCAGATGTCAGCGGCGATCCGGGCAAGAACAACGGTCTGTCCGAATCGTGGCTAGGCTCTTCGTTGCGCATCTCCCCGGACGAACAAATCGGCTTCCTGCGCCGCGTGCTGAATCGTGAACTCGGCGTCAAGCCGCAAGCCTATGCCATGTCCGCCGCTCTGGTACGGCGCCCTGAACCTGCCGGGGGCTGGCAGGTCTTCGGCAAGACCGGCAGTGGCAAAGACGTTGGCTGGTACGTCGGCTGGATTGAACGCGATGGCAAGCGCATCGTCTTCGCCCAAGCCGGCAGCGCCAGCGGCATGGACGAACGCGATAACTTTTTGGCACGCTTGCCGCAGTTGGTCCCCTAGCGCGTTGCGCCGGGTCTTCTCCTCGCTTGACCTAGATCAAAAATATCTGACTTGCATTGAGAATACGCAGTTCTTTCCAAATTTTTGACCTGCGTCAATTCAATAACATGCATGTAAAACATAAGATTTAGTTGTCAAACGGCGCAATCCCGTGCCGGACAAACCTGTGAGAAGAAAATGAAACCGACCTTGATGTCCAAAGCCATTGCAGCACTGGTGATCGGCGCCGCTACACTAGCGCCAGCTTATGCACAACATGGCCAGCACGGCGGCAGCACAGCCGTCCAGTATCGTCCTGACGTGACCTTTACCCTGCATACCGATATCGCAGACGGTAAGCTGGTCTTCATCAGCGACGCCGGCGAGTCCAAGGGCAAGGTTAACCCGACCTTGCGCGTGCCGGAAGGTGCTGTGGTGCAGATCAACCTGGTCAACGGCGATGGCGCAACCCACGACATTTCGGTGCCCGACTTCAAAGTCAAATCGAACCAGCTGAAAGACAAAGGCGCATCGACCGCCGTCGTGTTCAAGGCTGACAAGAAAGGCGAATTCACCTACATCTGCTCCCTGCCCGGCCACGTGGCGGCAGGCATGATCGGCAAGATTATCGTGGGCGAAGGCGAACTCAAAGCCGCGCCAAAAGGCGCCGATGTTTCGCGCAGCCCACTGGAAGTAGGCACGCCGGTCGGCAAACGCGGCCCGCAAACCGTCAACGTGAAGCTGGATACCACCGAGGTGCTCGGCCAGATGATGGACGGCACCACCTACAAATACTGGACCTTCAACAGCAAGGTTCCAGGCCCGTTCATCCGCGTTCGCGTGGGCGATACCGTGAACGTGGACATGTCCAACGCCAAGGACAGCCACATGATCCACTCGGTTGACTTCCACGCCGTGACCGGCCCTGGCGGCGGTGCGGCCGTGACCCAGGCAGCTCCCGGCAGCACCAAGAGCTTTACCTTCAAGGCCATCAATCCAGGCCTGTACGTGTACCACTGCGCTACCCCGATGGTGGCCCAGCACATCTCCAACGGCATGTACGGCATGATCCTGGTCGAACCTGAAGGCGGCCTGCCGAAAGTGGACCGCGAGTTCTACGTGATGCAGGGCGAGCTGTACACCGCGCAGAAGCACGGCACCCCAGGCGAAGCCGAGTTCTCGCTGGACAAACTGCTGGCCGAACAGCCGGAACACCTGATGTTCAACGGCACCCATGACGCGCTGACCAAGACCCACCGCATGGAAGCCAAGGTTGGCGAAACCGTCCGTATCTTCTTCGGCGTCGGCGGTCCTAACGCAACCTCCAGCTTCCACGTGATCGGCGAAGTGTTCGACCGCGTCTACAGCATGGGCGACCTGACCTCGCCTCCTCTGCAGAACGTGCAGACCACCACCGTGGCGCCAGGCGGTGCAACGATGGTCGAGTTCAAGACCGAGGTGCCGGGACGCTTCATCCTGGTCGACCACGCGCTGTCGCGGATGGAGAAAGGCCTGGTCGGCTTCCTCTACGTGACCGGCAAGGAGAATCCGGAAATCTTCCGGACCACCAGCAAGCCTGACGGTGATTCGGGCCACTGATCCACAGGATTAACACCGACATTACCTTAACCAGGACAGGACCCGCCCAGCGGGTCCTTTTGCCATTTCAGGAGAACCAGATGCCTAGCCCCAAAATCGACCCCCGCGAGTTCCTCAAGCGACTGCCCCTGTTCGCAGACCTGTCGCCGGAGGAGCTGACGCTGGTGGCTGCCGGCACTACCGAACACCACATCCCGCGCGGCAGCGCCGTCTTCCAGCGCGGCGATCCATGCGTCGGCTTCCACATGGTCATCTTCGGCCAGGTGAAGCTCAGCTTCCTGTCCGCCCAGGGCAACGAAAAAATCGTCGAGATCATCGGCCCGGGCCACAGCTTCGGCGAAGCGCTGATGTTCATGGAAAAGCCTTACATCGTCACCGCCCACGCAGTCAGCGACTGCATGCTGCTGCACATTTCCAAGCACACCGTATTTGCCGAACTGGCGCGCAACCCGCAGTTTGCACGCCGCATGCTGGCCGGCATGAGCCGCCGCCTGCACGGCCTGATTTCAGATGTGGAAGCCTATTCGCTGCGCTCCGGCAGCCAGCGGATCATTGGCTATCTGTTGAAGGATGACGATGCGACCGACGGTTCGGAGATTACGCTGGCCGTCAGCAAGAAGCTGCTGGCCTCGCGCCTGAACCTGACCCCGGAATACTTCTCGCGCGTGCTGCACGAGCTGGCCGACCAGGGCATGATTGCCGTGAACGGCCGCCAGATCAAGATTCTTGATTCTGCTCGTTTGCGAGCTTACGAAGGCTGATCGCAGCCAGCGCCAGGTCGAAACCCAGGCGCATGCAGGAAACTGCCAGTACCGCACCTGCCGCCTGGGCAAGCCAGCCAGGTGCGATGGCAGCAGCAAGCAGCATCACCACGCTGGCGGCATGCCAGGCAAACTGCACGCGCGGTTCGCTCTCCGGCATCAACTGGCGCACGCCCGGCACATCGCAGCCTGCATGCTGCCCGTGGTACCACAACAGGAACGGCACGATCTTGTACAGCATGCCGTTCACTGCCGACATGGCAAAGCCACCGATAAACAGCACGCCAAGCACCAGCGCCTTGTCCACGCCGCGCGGGCAAAGGAAGACGGCGACGCTGGCCAGCAGCGAGCCAAGCGAGAGCCACCAATACCAGGTCGATACGTCGGCCGCGCGCTCGCGGCGAAACAGCAGCCCCAGGGTGTACACCGCGAACAGCCCCAGGCAGACGCTCACCAGCCCCGCCCCGATCCATTGCCATGGCGCGTTGAGAAGGTAGCCGGCGGTCCACAGCGCCAAGCCGCCAAGGCATAGCGGCGGCAGCGTGAAGGCAAGCTGGCGCGGAAACAGCTGGGTGGACTGGAACATCGGCACCACCTGGAACACCACGGATACGACCAGCACACCGACCCAGCCCACCAGGGCCCAGGCAGCATGCACATTGGTCCATTCCATCACGCGCAGGCGCACCGCGCCCACCAGGAAGGCCGCCAGCGCCACGCCAATCGTCACGGCGCAGGCCAGTGCCACCACGGCCTGGCGCATGCCCGCCACGACCGGCAATGCGTTCGGCGCCGAGCGCTGCGACAGCGCCCTCGCCAGGACGGCAATAAGAAGAATGAAGGCGCCCGCGAGCAGGATACCAGCCGCGCGCAGGCACCACGGCAACCCATGCAGGAATCCTGCCGCCAGCAGCAGCGCGCCGCCGGCCAGGGCGCCCCAGATCACGGGACCAAGCCGGCGCGCCCAGTGCAGCTCGACGCCGGCAACCACCGGCACCATCTGCAACAGCGAACCGGCCATGGCCATGCCAAGGAAACCGAGCGTCAGCAAATGGGTCACGGCCAGCGTGGCCGGAGCCCAGCGTGTGCTCATTGCGTCGGCGCCCTGCCACAGCAGCAGCAGGCCAGCCAAGGCGCCGAACCATGGCGCCGCCAGCAGGAAGCGCAGCGGCAGCGCCAGCCCGGGCGTATGCTCGAAAGCCAGCTTGCGTTGCATCAGTCGTTCTGGGAAATCAGGATTTCGTAGATATAGTCGTCGCGCATCGTCGTGCGGTAGCGGTAACCGTTCTTCTCGAGGATGCGGTAAAGGGGGACCGGTTCGCGGTCGATGACCATGCGGATGTGCTGGCCGGGCTGCAGCAGGTCGAGCGCTTCCAGTACGCGCTCCATCGGTTCAGGCGGCACCATGCCGCACAGCTCTAACAAAATTTCAGGCGCACTCATGATGGTTCCTTCAGATAAGGTCCGCCAGGGTCTGGCGGTCGAGATGACCGAGGTAAGCCTCGGTCGCCCTGTGCAACCCCTCCTGCAGGCGGCAGGCGCCGGCCAACTGGCAGGTATTGCGCGTGACATTGAAACATTCGACGATCGTAAAGTCGGCTTCGGCCAGGCGCACCACGGCGCCCACCGAAATCGAAGCCGGCGGCTGCGCCAGGCGCAGGCCACCGGCCCGTCCGCGCCAGGTGGCCACCAGCCCGGCCTGGCCGAGCCGGTGAGCCACCTTGCGCAGGTGATGTTCGGAGATGCCGTGTGCCTTGGCGATCTCCTGCACGGTCACCAACCTGCCCTGCTGCCGACCCAGGTACATCAGCAGGCGCAAGGCGTAGTCGGTGTGGCCCGTGAGGCGCATTTGCTTAGTTCTCCAGCGCCACGCCTTCTGCCACGGTCTCTTCCTTCTTCGCCTTGCCGATCAGGCGCAGGGCGAACAGGGCGAGGAACAGGCAGCCAACCGCGAACACGATGTCGCCAGGGACGCGCAGCCATACTGCGGTTTCCATGAAGGTCGAGTGAACGACTTCCGGCGAACGGGCAAACCACATGCCCTTGGTGATCGCAGCCACGGCCTGGTAGATACCGGCAGGGACGAGCGACATGAACACCATCATGGCCAGGCCGATGTTCATGGTCCAGAACATCGAAGCCAGCAGCTTGTCCGACCATGCAAAGCGGTCAACCAGGCCGCGCAGGCAGAACAGCATCAGGCCGATACCCAGCATGCCGTACACACCGAACAGTGCAGCGTGGCCGTGGGCGGCGGTCATGTTCAGGCCTTGCATGTAGTACAGCGCGATCGGGGTGTTGATCGAGAAGCCCAGCAGGCCGGCGCCCACGGTATTCCAGAAGCCGACGGCGATGAAGCACAGGATGGCCCATTTGTAGGCGCCGATCCAGGGCGCCGATTTCGAGCGCTTGTAGTTGCGATACGCTTCCATGCCGATCAGCGACAGCGGAACCACTTCCAGGGCCGAGAACATGGCGCCGATAGCGATCACCGAAGTAGGCGTGCCGGTGAAGTACAGGTGGTGCAAGGTACCCAGGATGCCGCCGAACAGGAACACGATGGTTTCCAGGATGATGGCGCTATTGGCCGAAGCAGCGCGGATCAGGCCCAGGCGGGTGAACAGCAGCGCGATAACAGCGGTTGCGAATACTTCGAAGAAGCCTTCCACCCACAGGTGGACCAGCCACCAGCGCCAGTACTCGATCATCGAGTAGTGCGTGCCCTTGCCCCAGGTCAGGGACGTAGCGTAGAAGCCGCCGATACACAGTGCAGCCAGGAACACCATGGCGATGATGCCGCGGCTTTCCGATGGTTTCTTCAGAGCCGGCCACAGGCCGCGACCGAGCAGGAAGGCCCAGAACAGCAGGCCGACGAACAGCAGGATCTGCCACACACGGCCCATCGAGGTGAACTCGAGGCCCTGGTTACCCAGCCAGAACGAGAAGTCGACGCCCTTGTGTTGCAGGGTGCCCAGCCAGCCGGTGGCGGTCGAACCGACCACGATGAACAGCAGCGCGTAGAACAGTACATCGGTGCCCAGCTTCTGGAATTTCGGCTCGGCGCCGGAAATCGCAGGAGCGATATACAGGCCGGTAGCCAGCCAGGCGGTGGCGATCCACAGCACGGCGAACTGGGTGTGGATGGTGCGGCTGACGGTGAACGGCAGCACGTTGGCCAGCGGAATACCGAAGAAGCTCGAGCCTTCCACCGCAAAGTGCGCGGTGATCACGCCCATGCCGACTTGCGCCAGGATCAGGCCGATCACGACCAGGAAGTACTTCTTGGTGGCCTTCATCGAAGGCGTGGCTTTCAGCGAGAACAGCGGATCGTTCTTCGGCGGCACAGGATCTTCTTCCTCCTTGTGCATACCGTGGTAGAACAGCATGCCGGCGATGGCGCCGATCATCAGGATGATCGAGGCAATCGACCAGATGCCGGCGCCGGCGGTCGGAGTGTTGTCGATCAACGGTTCGTGCGGCCAGTTGCTGGTGTAGCTCAGGCCAACTTCGCCTGGACGGTCGGCGGCGGCGGCCCACGACGACCAGAAGAAGAAGCCGGTCAGCGCAGTGCGGTCGCTAGCTTCAGGCAGCGAATTCGGCGCCATGGCGTACTGTTCGCGCAGCTTGTCGTATTGCTCGGCGTTGCCGAACAGGCCAGCGTAGTGGTTTGCCACGGTGCGCACCGCTTCGGCACGGATGGCCGACAGCTTCACTTCATTGGTGTCGGCGTTGTAGGTGTTGGTGCGCAGCTCTGTCTTCACCAGGGCGTCAACGTGGGCTTTGGCGCCGGCTTCGAGCTGGGCGTAGTCCTTGTTGAAGTTCTTGCGTGCGAACAGGTCTTGCAGCGCGACGGCTTCGCGGTGCAGCCAATCGGCCGACCAGTCAGGCGCCAGGTAGGAACCATGGCCCCAGACGGTGCCCAGTTGCTGGCCGCCAGCGGACAGCCAGGCGCTCTGGCCGTATTTGACCTGGTCAGGCGTGTACAGCACCGCACCGGTGTCGTCAACGACTTGCGCTATTGGAGGCGCTTTCAGGTAAATTTCGCGGCCCACCCAGCCCAGTACCGTAAACGATAGCAGGCAGATAATGGCGAGCCACGTCCATAACTTCTTAGTGGCGTGCATGATAGCTCCTTTTGTGGTGTTTCAAATGTATGTTTTTAGCCAGAATACAGCCGCCACTCGGGCAGCTCACATGATCCAGGTCAAGTCTTGGTCAATGGCCGCCGCAACCGCCGCAGCAAGTGTGGCTGCGCTGTTGCGGCGCCACAGGCGGGTAGCCGTGTTCTTCCAGCAGTTTGCCGAGCTGGGGGACGCTGGTCAGGGAGTCGTCGAAGGCGACTTCAACGTGGGCCGCGCCGGCTGGGGCGTGCACGCCGCGGATGCCGGGGACGGTACGCAGCAGGTCAAGCACGCGGGTGACGTTGGCGGCGTCCAGGGCGGAAGCAAGTTGGAAAGAATGATGCATTTGTAAGTCCTCCTCGGGGTTAGTGTGGGAGGAAGTTTATGGAGTGGCGAAGGGGATGTCCTTGACGCACCTTAAGCAAAAACCGGTAAATCGGTGTCTGACCCGCAGGGTCAGACACCCAACGGTCTGACGGCTGAGGCCTACGCCACCAGCCGCGCCGCAGACAGTGTCTGACCCTGCGGGTCAGACACTGGTTTACCGGTTTTCACCCACACCCGCCCATATAGTGGCACTCAACACACCGCGTACACCCATCCACCTTATGCAGCGCCCGCGCCCCGCACTCCGGGCACTTGCCCGCCGATTTCGTCGGCGCCGCTCCCGCCGCCGTCATCGCCTCGGGCGCCACATGCCCCGTCGACGCGCACCGCAAGGCCAGTTGCGGCACCGGCACCTGGTTGCCAAAAGCATCCAGGAACCCGCGCCGTATCAAAATCCGCTGCAAGGTAAACGCAATCGCCGCCACCTCCGAATCGTGATAAACCGGCACCTGCACCCCATCCTCCCGCGTCAACAAGCCGCAGCGCACCGGCCCCTTTTCCCAGGCCACCTCGCGCATATCCGCCAGCGCCTTCGCGATCGAACTTCCCGCCCGCGCCGCCATCGACAGCAAGCGCATGGACGACGTAATCCACTGCTGGCCATCGCTACGCTGGTTCGCCGGCATGAAGAACTCAAACGGCCGCTCAATCCGTACCGGCGCCCCATCCAGCATGCCGTCCACGGTGATGAAGCTCACGGTAAGGTAGGCCGACTTCTTGCCCTCCTGCGTCCAGTATTCGACCTTGGAGGTCACCGACTCCAGTTCCCCCAACGGACGCCCATCGAAGCGCTTGCGCAGCGGATCGTCATCAAGCAGCACAGGTGCAACGGCCGCAGAAGCCGCCGCCGGTTCCGGCGCCACGCTCAGCACGCTGCCCGTCACCGTATTCGGACGGAAAGTCGCAAGCCCTTTCAACCCCGCCACCCACGCCTCGGTGTACAGCTCCTTGAAATCCTCATACGGATAATCTTCCGGCACATTCACCGTCTTCGAAATCGCCGTATCGACGAAAGGCTGCACCGCCTCCATCATGCTCACGTGGTCCAGCGCCGCCATATCCAGCGCGGTGACGAACTGCGGCGGCAACTGCCCCATGTCGAAGCCCATGTGGCGGTACAGTCGCCACGCATGGTCCGCCACCTCGTAGGAGCGCGACGAACCATCCGGCATGCGCTTGCGGCGCTGGTAAACCCAGGAGAACGCCGGCTCGATGCCGTTGGAAGCATTGTCCGCAAAGGCCAGCGTAATGGTGCCGGTCGGCGCAATCGACAGCAGGTGCGAGTTGCGGATGCCATGCCTTGCAATCGCCTCCCGCAAGGCGCCCGGCAAGCGGCGCACGAACGCGCCCTCAAGGTACTGCTCCTTGTCGAAGAACGGGAAAGCGCCCTTCTCCTGCGCCAACGCCACCGAGGCCGTATAAGCTGCGTCGCGCAAGGCCTCGGCAATGCTGGCCGCCATTGCGCGGCCGCTTTCGGAGTCATAGCGCATGCCCAGCATCACCAATGCGCTGCCAAGGCCAAGGAAGCCCAGGCCGATGCGGCGCTTGGCCGCCCCCTCGTCCGCTTGCTGCGGCAGCGGCCACTGGGTCGCATCCAGGGCCAGGTCCAGCATGCGCACCGCGATGCCAGCCACCTGGCGCATCGCCTCGTAATCGAAGCTCGCGCGATCGGTGAAAGGATGCTGCACAAAGCAGGTCAGGTTGAGCGAACCCAGGTCGCAGCAGCCATAGCCAGGCAGCGGCTGTTCGCCGCAAGGATTGGTGGCGCGTAGGGTCTCGCAGTAATACAGGTTGTTCTCGGCGTTGATGCGGTCCACGAACAGAACGCCCGGCTCGGCGTGGTCGTAGGTGGAACTCATCACCTTGTCCCACAGTTCGCGCGCCGGCACGCGGCGATACACCCAAAGGCCATCCTCGCGCCGGTATGCCCCGGCAGCCAGGTCTTCATCGCCCGGTTCGACCTTGTGCACCAGTTCGAACCCGGAATCGGCAGCCAACGCCCGCATGAAGGCGTCCGTCACGCCGATCGACAGGTTGAAGTTGCGGAAGCCCCCATCATCCTTTGCGGCGATAAAGCGCTCGATATCCGGATGGTCGATGCGCAGCACGCCCATTTGGGCGCCGCGCCGCGCGCCAGCCGATTCCACTGTCTTGCAGGAAGCGTCGAACACGTCCATGTACGACACCGGGCCGGAAGCACGCGATTGGGTGCCCTTCACCTTGGCCCCGGCCGGACGGATGGCGCTGAAATCGTAGCCCACGCCGCCGCCGCGGCGCATCGTCTCCGCCGCTTCCGCCACCGCGGTGTAGATGCCGGGCAGGCCATCGTCCTCGCCGGTCACCGAATCGCCCACCGGCTGCACGAAGCAGTTCATCAGGGTCGCCTTCAGCCCCAGGCCAACGGCAGAATTGATGCGTCCCGCGGGCACGAAGCCATTCTCCTGCGCCCACAGGAATTTTTCTTCAAGTTCGGTGCGCAGTTCCGGCGCCTCCAGCGCGGCGAGCGCGCGCGCTACGCGGCGGCGGACGTCGATGATGTCCTGCTCATCCCCTTTCGCGTATTTTTCGCGCAGCACGTCCAGCGAGATTTCCTGGGGCGGCATGGGGTTGCCGAACATTTTTTCGTTTGCATTCATGGATAGTCCTGCTCAGGTTAAAACTGAGCCCGACTATCCACGAATGCCCGGGTAAATTCCTTGATTCAGGATAAGTTTGGCGGCCAGATCACCTCTTCCGACCAGCCCAGTTCCCTGAAATCCTGGGCCCGCAGCGGCGCCTCGCCTACAGAAAAGAATTCATCCAGTTGCGGCGGCGCGACGGGCGTCGACGACAGCATGGCATGCACCTGCCCGCGATGATGGATCTGGTGCCCGAAAAGGTGGGCTAGCAGACGCTGTCGCGTATCGCGCTGGAATTCACCCTCGCCGCGGTCAATGACCACGATCCGGCGCAGGTCTTCGTCGCGCAAAGCCTTGCAGTAAGCGATCAGGCGGCGATCGGCGGCACGCTGAGCCCCCCAAAGCGCCGCACAGGTATCAAAAGGCTCCTCCACCGCGAAAAACTCGCTGCAATAATCAGGATGCGGCGGCGCCCCGCGCGCCTCACGCTCCAGTGCATCGATATAAAACCAGTCCACGGTAAGGATGTGATTCAACGTCGCCTTAATCGACGGAAAAAACCCCGACCGCGGCGCCACAAACTCCGCCTGCGGCAAGCGCGCGCAAGCCCTCAGCAGCCGATGGTTAGCCCAGCCATTGTTATACGCTTCAGTCAATAAATGCCGCGACAGCCGATTACGCTCGAGCCCGTGTCCCACCTTGGGGTTGCCCCTAGGGGCGAAGGGTGACACGGCCTCTGCCGCAGCCCACGCGGCGATCGAGGCGCGATAGCCTTCCGGCAGCCGGCCTGGCAGCGCGTCGGCAGCAAACAAGCCGACTTCCTTGTGTTCGTGGCTCAGCACCGGCACGAAACCACCCTCCAGCGTGCACGCATGGGCGACGATAAACACTGTCTTCCCTGGCACGACTTCGAATAAGTAACTATCCAGCGGCGCCCCTACGCGGACGCGCACGCCGAGTTCTTCCTCGACCTCTCGCACCAGGCAGCCTGCCGGCGTTTCGCCATCCTCTATGCGCCCGCCCGGCAGTTCCCATTCCTCGCGCTCGTTCTTCAAGAGCACTACCCTGCCGTCAGGAGCGCAAAACACGCCCTTCACTGAAACTGGATAAGTCATTGGATATGCAAATAAGTGATGCCCGGTGCTTCTTCAAGAATCGAGCGCACCGCCGTGTACAGCTGCGCCACCACCGTCGCCCGCGGATCGCGGCCGGCAAGCCGCTCCATCAAGCCGCAGTCAGCGAAGACGTAGGCCTGCCAGCCCTCTTCCGCTCTGGTGCAAGCCACGTACAGCTCGCAATCCTCAGCCTCCACCGGCACGCACCAGGCGAAATCCTCGGGAATCACCTCGCCGAGCGCGCGAAAGCCGTGCGTGGGCAGTTCATGGGCCATCCACTCGGCCAGGCGCAAGCCATAAATGCCGGGATTGGTCAGTTTGTCTTCATCCGCGACGATTTCGAAGCGGGAAGACTGGAACATCAGGACCGGGCTATGCATTCTGATGTTCCTTTCATTGTTCAGCTACGCGGCACTTGCGCGAAAGCGGCATTCAGACGCCGCACCATATCGTTATTCATCGAGGCCGTGTGCCGGTTCCAGCGGTCCATCGTATGTTGCAGCTCGCTCTGCAGTCGCTGGGCAAGCTGGTACTCGCGCATGCCCGCGGCCCAGATCGCATACTCGGCACGCGCATCAAAACTGCCGAAGCGGTTGACGGCGTTTTCGAACTCGGCGCGCGCCTCCTCACGGCGACCGGCCGCGCCCAACGCTTTCGCCAACAGCAGGCTGCACTGCTCAGCACGATAATTCGCATCCGCGCGGCGGATAAACTCGAGGTGCTCAATGGTCTTGCCGTGGGCGCCAATCGCCAGGTTAGCGCGCGCCGCACCAAGGCGAATTTCCAGGTCCGAGCCAAACGCACCCTGCAGGCAAGCTTCGTACGTGGTAGCAGCTTCGGCAGCCTCGCCCGCTTCCAGCAAGGCCGAGGCAAGGCGCATCTGGTTCTGCGCAGTCGGGGTGAAGTTGAACGCATCGCGTGCTTCACGCAACTCACGCCCCGGATCGAGCATGCGGCCGGCAGCCACAACGGCTTTGCGCGCACCGACTTCCAGGCGCGAACTCGGCAGGTACACGGCAAAGAAATACACCAGACTACCCAGCAGTGGGAAGGAGAACAGGATCAGCAGCCAATACAATTCCCGCCCGCGGCGCACCGCATGCACGGCAAAAAAGATGGCAACCAGAATATGCAGACCCAGACCGAAAAACGGCATTTCTCTTTCTCCTATTAGTTGAAGTTTCGATTATAGACGACCGTCCCGCAAGGGTTCCAGATGAATGCTCAGTCCGCTTGCTGAAGTGCGGATGGCGGTGGGCACAAACTGCACGCCGGCATAACGCAACTCATCCGGACGCCAGGTGTAGATCGGCGTGTCACGCGCCAGGCTATCGGCAAGCAAGCGCGCAGCACCAGCCACCTGGCGCTGCGTGCGCTCATCCAGGCCGTCCAGCGTGAAGTCCTCCACGCGCGCATCGGCCAGCATGACCGCATTGCGCGAAGGGTCGATATTCAGGCGCCCCGACAGCGAAAGGCTGCCGGTAAATTGCTGCCGCATCAGCGGCGACGAAACAGACAGCATGGCGCCAAGCGCGATCCGGTCGTTCGGCAAGGTGGAAAGCCGCGGCTGCTCCAGCCGCAGTTCAAAGACTGCCAGCGCACGGTGCTCGAGCGGGAAGCGCTGGTCGATATTGCGTTGCAGGCGCGCCAGCGGGACTTCGTAATCGCGCGGTCCGGCAAAGCTTGCGCAGCCGGACAACAGCACGGCAGCGCCACCTCCTGCGGCTAACGCAGCAGCGGCGATGGCGCGCGTGGCAAGTCGTCTGTGTGGGGTCATTTCAGGCTCCTGTGTCATAGTCGCAGCAATGATAACGGGGATCGCATATGCAACCTGTAACCATTGGTATCGCTGGATGGGCTTTGCCGCGCGCTGACGCGGACTTGTTTCCGCCGGCGAGTTTTGGCAGCAACCTGGCACGCTACGCCGCTGTGTTTGACGCCGTCGAAATCAATTCTTCGTTCTATCGCCCTCACCGGCCAGAAACCTATGCGCGCTGGGCCGATAGCGTGCCGGCCGGCTTCCGCTTTGCCGTCAAACTCCCGCGCTCCATCACGCATGAAAAGCGCTTGCAGGATGTCGGTGCTGACCTCGACCGCTTCGCAGACGAAGCCGGGGCGCTGGGCGAAAAGCTCGGATGGATATTGGTGCAGACGCCGCCCAGCCTGCGCTTCGACCCAGCGGCGGCCGCAGCCCTCTTCACGGCCCTCGGCGAGCGCTTTGGCGGCAAGGACCGCGGCAAGAAGCCAGTATTTCTGGCCTGCGAGGCCCGCCACGGCACATGGTTTAGCGCCGAGGCCACGGCGCTGCTGCGCGACATGGAAGTGATCCGGGCAGTAGCCGATCCGCCCGCCGGAGAACCAGGACCTTTCATACCGACACGCGATGACGCCAGTTACGTGCGCCTGCACGGCAGCCCGCTGATCTATCGCTCAAGCTACGAACCCGAGCGGCTGGAGCAAGTCGCCGCCTGGCTGCGTAACCAGCGCGGCAACGCACTGGTCATCTTCGATAACACAATGTCAGGCACGCAGGTCAGGCAGGCAAGGCAGCTTCACGCCCTGCTCACCCATCGCGCGCCGGGTTCCTCTTTACCTCCTTGAGGATCCTGCCCGCAAAGTGGCCATAGCAGGCACACAAAAGAACCAGCCAAGCCATCGTGATGATCGCCGGATCGGTTCCACCCAGGCCGAACACATCCAGATTTTGCCGAAACAGTTCGAAAGCTCCCCAAAGCGCCAGGAGGCAGGCCATCCCTGTCAGCCCCTGCCGATAGATCGGCCAATTCCTGCTGAAATGCGCGCCAGCCTGATGCCACATACTATTTTTTCCCCTTCATCGGGTCATCATCCGGGTTCACATACGTGATATCAAACGGCCCCTCGCCATGGATCTGGACGATGGTGTCGCCCTTCATGATCGCGTAATGGTTGGTCTTGGCCGGAATCGCCACAAAGTCCCCCGCATGATGGGCCTTGGCCGCCTTTTCATCAAGCTTATCCCCCATGCCCAGCATCAGCGTGCCCTTGATCACGGTGACGTTTTCCATCATCGAATGCATATGCGGCGGCACCTTGTAGCCCGACTGGGCGTGCAAGCGCATGACAAACGGACCTGCCTTGCCGGGATCGCCCTGCAACACAGCCGCTTTGGCGCCTTTAGGCAAGGTGGGTGGGCCATCGCCCCATTTCATCTCATCGGCGAGATGCATAGCGGAAACGGGAATCAGGCACCCAAAAGCAGCAGCGGCAAAGACAGCAGCCAGGGCGCGAGGTGTAATTCTGGACATGGCAATCTCCTTTTAAACGGGTACTCCAGGTTTGATCATAGTCCGCATTTGCAAAAAAACCACTTGCCGCGGACAGATTCAGTGTTATAGTTCACTACAACACCAGTTCATTAATTCACCAACACTGGAGGAAACGATGTATGTGGAATGAAAACCGCCCGATCTACCTGCAGTTGAAGGAGCGGGTCGTCGGCATGATGCTGGATGGCTTGCTCAAGCCCGGCGATGCCCTGCCCTCGGTGCGCCAGGTCGCGGCCGATTATCAATTGAACCCGATTACCGTCTCCCGCGCCTATCAGGAGCTGGTCGACGAAACCTTGGTGGAAAAAAGAAGGGGATTAGGAATGTACGTTACCGAAGGCGCCGTTGATAAACTGCTGTCCACTGAACGCGAACGCTTCATCCGCGAAGAATGGCCCGCAATGGTCGAACGCATCCGCCGCCTGGGCCTGGACATTGAACAACTGCTGCGCAGCACGAATGTGCCGCCACAAGGAGCCCCGGCATGACAGCGATCATCACCGCGAAAAACCTGAGCAAGCGTTACGGCGCCACCAAGGCCCTGGATGACGCCAGCTTCCAGATCAACGCCGGCCGCATCGTCGGCCTGATCGGCCCCAACGGTTCCGGCAAGACCACTACCCTGAAAGCCATCCTCGGCCTGTCCCGCTTCGAAGGCGAGCTCAATGTACTGGGCCTGGACCCGCGCCAGCAGCGCGATGAACTGATGAAGGACGTGTGCTTTATCGCCGACGTCGCCATCCTGCCGCGCTGGCTGAAAGTGAAGGATGCCATCAGCTTCTGCGAAGGCATTCACCCGCGCTTCAACCGCGAGCGCGCCGAGAAATACATCGCCAACACCAAGCTGTCGCCGGACATGAAGGTCAAGGCCATGTCCAAGGGCATGATCGTGCAACTGCACCTGGCGCTGGTGATGGCGATCGACGCCAAGCTGCTGGTACTGGATGAGCCGACCCTGGGCCTGGACATCCTGTACCGCAAGCAGTTCTACCACCAGCTGCTGGAAGACTACTTCGACGAGAACAAGACCATCCTGATCACCACGCACCAGATCGAGGAAGTCGAAAACATCCTGACCGACCTGATGTTCATCCGCGACGGCAAGATCACCCTCGCCGCCTCGATGGACGAAATCGGCGACCGCTACACCGAAGTGATGGTGCAGCCGGAATACATGACCGCGGCCAGCGCCCTGCAGCCGCTGCACCAGCGCACGGTGTTCGGCAAGGCAGTGATGCTGTTCGACGGCGTCTCGCGCAAGCAGCTGGAAACGTTTGGCGAAACCCGTACCCCTAGCGTGGCCGACCTGTTCGTGGCCAGCATGCAAGGAGAATATCAATGAATACGATGAAATGGCTGATGCAGCGCGAGTACTGGGAGAACAAGGGCATGCTGTTCTGGGCCCCTGCCATTGTCGCCGGCCTGATGGTCGCCTTCTTCGCCGTGATGCTCATCATCGGCAACAATATGGAACTGCACTTTGACGGCGAAGGCCTGTCGCGCTTCCATGAAATGAGCGTCGTGCAGCGGCATGAACTGGCCAGCGCCGTTGGCGCCGCCTTCCCTATGATGGCCGCGCCCCTGTACATCCTGATGGGCTTCGTGATCTTCTTCTACTGCCTGGGCGCGCTGTACGACGACCGCCGCGACCGCAGCATCCTGTTCTGGAAATCGCTGCCGGTGTCGGACACTACCACCGTGCTGTCCAAAGTGGCCGTAGCAACCGTGGCCGCGCCGCTGATCGTGGCAACCATCGGCTTCGTGGCTTCGCTCGCGATCATGCTGATGACGTCCATCGCCCTCAGCTTCCACGGCGTGAACGTGTTTGGCGACCTGCTCTCTTCCACCAACCTGTGGCTTTCTCCGTTCCGCGTGCTGTCGCTGATCCCAGTGTACTTGCTGTGGGCGCTGCCGACCGTGGGCTGGCTGCTGATGGTGTCGAGCTGGGCGCGCAGCAAGGCGTTCCTGTGGGCGGTCGGCACCCCGCTGATGACCGGTGCGTTGCTGGCCTGGGGCAACTACGCATTCAAGATGGGCCTCAACATCGAATGGTTCTTCTCGCAAGTGGTGCTGCGCCTGCTGGGCAGCGTGCTGCCGGGCGCCTGGTTCATATTCGACCGCTCGGCCCAGGAGTCGATACGCCATGCCGAAAACATGGATGGCATGCAGGGAGCCAAGGTTGTTTCCTTCTTCAACGAGGCATACGGCTCGCTGGCCAGCCCGACCCTGTGGGTTGGTGTCGCGGCAGGCGTGGCGATGATTGCCGCCGCGATCTGGCTGCGCCGCTGGCGCGAAGAAAACTGATCGGCCAGGCGGTTGTTCGCGGCAGCTCGATGCTCGTCGAGCTGCCGCTCATGCCACCCGTTCGGCAGCGCACTGAAATCCCATCGGTTCACCGCTATAGTGCCGGGATCGCACGACACAGGAGCTGCCGATGGCCAAGTCGCCCCCAGGAGTACGCCTGTTGCGCAGCCTGGCCCGTGCAGGAAAGGCGCAGCAAAAATTGCTGACCGCTTTCCTGACCGCTTCGACACCGAAGACAGCGAAGCCCAAAAAGCCCCGGCGCACGGCACGGCGAACACAAATCAGCCTGGCTGCGGCGCCCGGCAAATGGATGGCAGCGCGCTACCCGGCCCTGTCGGGCGTCCCTTCTCTCGCCTACTGGCTCTACCTGCCTGATCGTGTTCCTGAAAGCGTCACGCGAAATGGCTGGCCTCTGATTGTCATGCTCCACGGATGCCACCAGAGCGCAACCCAGTTCGCACAAGGCACCCGCATGAATTTGCTGGCGGAGCACAAGGGTTATGCCGTGCTCTACCCGCAGCAGCCGGTAAGCGCGCATGCCCAGCGCTGCTGGCATTGGTATAGCCAGGCCACCCAGGAAGGCAGCGGGGACGCTGCCAAGCTTGCTTCACTCATCGCCCACATTTGCGAGCAGCATCACATCGATCGCAGTCGAATCTATGCATGCGGCATCTCAGCCGGGGCAGGAATGACCGCCGTAATGGCGCTGCAGCACCCGGAGCTTTTTGCCGCGATCGGCCTGCATTCCGGCCCGGTGGCCGGCGTTGCCAGGTCCTCGGCCGAAGCGTTGCACGTGATGCGCCACGGGGCAAGCCTCAACGCGGAGGGAGTGATTCACGAACTGCTGCACCAGCGCGCATTGCAAACCAAGCCGGGTGCCCGTAGCGCGGATCAACTGATGCCGGCAATCCTGATCCAGGGCGAAGCCGACAAGGTGGTCCGGCCAGTCAACCAGGCGCATCTTGCGCGCCAATGGCTGGCGCTAAACGGCCTGGGCGCCGACACGCCGTCGCAAGTAACGCTCAAACCCGAGGGGAAAACCGTTCGCCGGAATGCCTGCGAGATCCGCGATTTTCACGTCGGCCGCAAGATTCTGCTGCGCGTTGCAAGCATTGCGGGCCTGGGGCATGCCTGGAGCGGCGGCGACCCGTCTTACAAATTCAATGAAGCGGCAGGCCCGGATGCCAGCCGCATGATGCTGGACTTCTTTGCGAAGCACCGGCGCTAGTTTTCCCTCACAGCCAGGTCCTGGTCGCGGATGACTTCTTAACACAAGGGCGGTCGCCCACCAGGCACGACCGCCCCCTCATCAGGATACGCCAGCAGGCATCAGGCCGGCAACGCGTTCTTTTCCTCTGGCGCCGCGTCCGACACGGTCGCCTCGGTGGTCAGCAGCAGGCCAGCGATGGAGGCAGCGTTCTGCAGCGCGGTACGGGTCACCTTGGTCGGGTCGATGACGCCGTTTTCCACCATGTCGACATACTCGCCGGTGGCAGCGTTATAGCCAAAGTTACCCTTGCCTTCGGCAACCTTGGCCACCACCACCGAAGGCTCTTCGCCGGCATTGGAAACGATCACGCGCAGCGGCGCCTCGAGTGCGCGCAGCACGATCTGCACGCCTGCATGCTGGTCGGCATTGGCGCCCTTCAGCTGGGTGATGGCGGCGCGGGCGCGCAGCAATGCCACTCCGCCGCCTGGCACAATGCCTTCCTCGACGGCGGCGCGGGTCGCGTGCAGCGCATCATCCACGCGGTCGCGCTTCTCTTTCATTTCCACTTCGGTGGCTGCGCCAACCTTGATCACAGCCACGCCGCCCGCCAGCTTGGCCACGCGCTCCTGCAGCTTCTCCTTGTCGTAGTCGCTGGTAGCCTGCTCGATCTGCGCGCGGATGGTGGCCACGCGATCATCGATGCGCCGCTGCTCGCCGGCGCCGTCGATGATGGTGGTGGCTTCCTTCTGCACTTCGATACGCTTGGCGCTGCCCAGATGCTCCAGCGTGGCCTTCTCCAGCGTGTGGCCGGTCTCTTCCGAGATGACGGTGGCGCCGGTCAGCACGGCGATATCTTCCAGCATGGCCTTGCGGCGGTCACCAAAGCCCGGCGCCTTCACCGCAGCCACTTTCAGGATGCCGCGCACCGAGTTCACCACCAGCGTCGCCAATGCCTCGCCTTCCACATCTTCCGCCACAATGAACAGCGGCTTGCCGGCCTTGGCCGACTGCTCCAGCACCGGCAGCAGTTCGCGGATATTGCTGATCTTTTTGTCGTACAGCAGCACCAGCGGATCATCCAGGCGCGCCAGCTGCTTGTCCGGATCGTTGATGAAATATGGGCTCAGGTAGCCGCGGTCGAACTGCATGCCTTCCACCACATCCAGCTCGTTCTCCAGCGACTTGCCGTCTTCGACGGTAATCACCCCTTCCTTGCCCACCTTCTCCATGGCCTGGGCGATGATGTCGCCGATGGCGCTGTCGGAGTTGGCCGAGATGGAGCCCACTTGCGCGATCTCCTTGCTGGTGGCGATGGGGCGCGAGATGGCCTTCAGTTCCGCGATGGCAGCGGCCACGGCCTGGTCGATGCCGCGCTTCAGGTCCATCGGGTTCATGCCGGCGGCCACATACTTCATGCCTTCCTGGACGATGGCCTGGGCCAGCACGGTAGCCGTGGTGGTGCCATCGCCGGCCACATCGGCGGTCTTCGAAGCCACCTGCTTGACCACTTGCGCGCCCATGTTTTCCAGGCGGTCCTTCAGCTCGATTTCCTTTGCAACCGAAACGCCATCCTTGGTGATGGTCGGCGCGCCGAAGCTGCGGTCAATCACCACATTCCGGCCTTTCGGACCCAGCGTGACCTTCACAGCGTTGGCCAGCACATTCACGCCCTTGACGATGCGGACGCGGGCATCTTCGTTGAACTGTACGTCTTTAGCAGTCATGATTTTTATCTCCCTGGAACGTTCTGGAATCAAGCGGCTTTGGCAGTGGCGGCAGCGTGGTCGATCACGCCAAGGATGTCTTCCTCGCGCATGACCAGCAGTTCTTCGCCATCAAGCTTGACGGTCTGCCCGGCGTATTTGCCGAACAGGACCTCGTCGCCGACTTTTACAGCCAGCGGGCGCACGCTGCCATCGGGCAGGGCGCGGCCATGACCGACCGCCAGCACCTCGCCCTGCTCGGGCTTCTCGGTAGCGGAATCGGGGATCACGATGCCGGACGCGGTTTGGCGTTGTTTTTCAATTCGCTTAACAATAACCCGGTCATAGAGGGGACGAATTTTCATCTCTTATCTCCAAATGGTGTCAGATCATTTAACAAGTGAATCGGTCCAGACAAAGCTAGAGCCAGACTTCAGCGTCGTCGAAAGTATGTTTTCGCTTTTTCATTTTCAAGATGGGTGCCGCAGTCAAGTTTGTAACAAAATGTTTCAAGGCAGGATCAGGCGGTCATGGTGGCCCAGCTGGTAGACCACACGCTTCTCCGCACTTGGCGGAACGGGCCGCACCGGGCAGTCGAAAAAGCGCCCGCCGTCCCCCGCCAGGCTGTCATCCGCTGGACCGACGCCCTGCCATACGCCGCCTTTGATGGGCTGGAATAGCCACTGCTGATAGCCCTTGCGGGCCGCCAGTTCCATCTGCTCCAGGCGAGCAACCTGGTCTGCACCCAGCACCGGTTCATCAGGGTAGCCCGCAGCGTTGTCGCCAAACGCCAGGCGGCAGGCGAAGGCCTCGCTGGCCGGAGCCCCCGCCGTGTTGCAGGCCCGCTGTTGCAATCGCTCCAGCTGCCAGGCGCCAAGCCGCCAGGCCGCATCCAGCAAGGCATCCTCTGCCGCCGCACTGCTGGCCCAGGGACCGTCAAACTGCAGGGCCGAACTGGCCACCGCGCGTGCCGGCAGGTTCACGCCTTGCAGTTGCAGCGGCGTAGCACGCCGGAAGCCATGCCAGTGGAGGAACAACAGCAAAGGTGCATCGGGCCAGTTGGCGCGCGTGGCGCTGACGGCAAACAGCGGCAAGCCCATGGCGGAAATTTGCGCAGACACAGCATCGAATACATGCATGGCAACGTCCTCCAACTGCCATGTCAGTGCACGTAAGACCGCCCAGTTGCCGGTTCAGCGCCTGCGCCTACGGGAGGCCCGCCCTGCAACAGCTCCTGGCAATGAGTAAGGTGGCGCTGCGCCTGCGCCAGAGCCTGCGCATAACTTCGCAGCTGGTGCAGCGACGGCAAGCTGTCGCTGCCCTTCAGTGCGCGCGCTCCCGTGGCGGTGATTTCCGCCATTGCCCGGCTGGCCTTGTCATGCGCGGTCCGCAATTCCGCCAGGCTTTCCAGCAATGCCTCTTTATGTTCCATAGTCGCTCCTTAAGAACACATAACAAGGCAAATTAATTCTGGGTCGGCTCCGGAAATTTCAAGGCCGGAAAGAACCGAAATTCGGCGCTCCCTCCGCACCAGGCGTCAAAAGCTAAGCTCTTCCTGGCGCAACAAGTCTTCGATCACTTCCTGATTTTGTTTGTCGGCTATGAGCGCATAGATGCCGGTATAGAACGGATGGCTCTTGATCGCACTCAACGCTGCTGCTTCGCCAAAAATCCCTGCCAGGGCCTTGTACTCCATATAGCAAACCAGCACGTGGTTGTATGTCGACGACTCGTCGCCCGATCCTTTCGGCTGCCGGGGATCGAGCCCTGGAAATTTCGCTTGCACAAGCGCTCTGGTCTCGTCGGGCATGAACTTTGAGTTCAATACCATGTGCCAATGGAACTGCTCGTGCAATAAACTACCGACAAGATAGAGATCATCATCAGGCATCGCTTTGCGGACGCCCAGCGTCAGAACAGGATGACTATGTGGGGGCCACGCATCTTTATCTATCCTGATGTCCTTCGTATACAGCCATTTCCCCAGCTGGTACCGAACGACGACCGCTTCTACCCGCGCCTTCAGCGCCACCTCTTCGGGAGCATTGTGACGTGTGACGACGTTCAGGCTTTCCGTCGCATTCACTGTACCCACACAAAGCGCGGATAGCATTGCGCAGTGAATGGCATTTCGTATTTGTCTCTGCATTTCCATTCCATATTGGCACAGAATCATCATGGGAAACTACATGGCAATATTTCAAGCAGGACCACTTCACGCCATCGGTTTCCATTCACTGAAGCTTTTAGAAATGATACTCGGCGCGGACCATCGGTGTCTGCGCCAGGCTGCCCGGGACATTCGACGGATTTCCGAACTTGTTGCGCCAGTACTGATACTCGAAGCCGGCCTTCAGCTTGCCCGGCTTCAGTCCCGCTGCGGCGCTGAAGTCATACATCACCTGCATATCGATGTTGGTCTCCGGCGAGGTAGGCCCGCCGAATTCATTGCGGCCCTTCTCGCCGATGTAGTTCATATACCCTTCGAAAGACCAGCCGCTCCCCAGCGGGATGCCCCAGGCCGCATTCAGCATCGCGTGCGTGTCGTAGTGATAGCGCTTGGATACGCCGATCGGTTCATTGCTTTCCCACAGCGCCAGCAGGCTGATATTCAGGAAGCCCGGCACGTCAACCATCACGGTCGGCCCGGCCACTAGCATTTGCTTGCGCGAGGCGTAGCCCTTGTCGTTCTTGTGGTTCCAGTCAAAGCCCGCTGTGAAGCCAAAACCGCGCATGCCGGCGCCCTTGAACTCCTTCCCGGACAGCTTGCCGATATCGAGCGTGTGTCGGTACAGCAGGTAGGTTTCGGTTGCGCTGTCGTCCTTGCGGTCGGACTTCAGGATGTCCAGGTTCATGTAATTGCTGCCGTACTGGTAGCCGCTGGCGTGGGTCAGGTTGATCACGTTCTTGCGGATGTCCTGCGGGTTGTACGGCTCGGCGAACCTGGTGCCGAAGCGGTAGCCGATGGAGTTGTCCATCCAGTCCAGCGCCAGGGCCGGCTGGGCGGCGCCGAGCGCCAGGGAGACAACGGCGGCAGTGCGCGCCAGCGGTGCGAGTCGGGTCATGCGTCCTCCTGTTAGCGTAATTTCGGGGTGGCGTCGAGCTTGAACAGCCCGACCACTTCTTCCAATCGTGCGGCCTGTTCGCTGAGCGATTGCGCGGCGGCGGCGGCTTCCTCCACCAGCGCGGCATTCTGCTGCGTGGTGTTGTCCATCTGCGTGACGGCCTGGTTGACCTGGTCGATGCCGAGGCTTTGCTCCTGGCTCGCGCTGGCGATTTCCTGCATCAGGCTCGCCACGTTCTGCACCGACTTGACGATGTCCTGCATCGCTTCGCCGGCAGAATCTGCCAGTTTGCCGCCGTCGGCCACCTGTTGTACGGATTCGGTGATCAGCTCCTTGATCTCTCTTGCCGCTGCGGCACTGCGCTGGGCGAGGTTGCGCACCTCGCTGGCGACGACCGCGAAGCCGCGCCCCTGCTCACCGGCGCGCGCCGCCTCGACGGCCGCATTCAGCGCCAGGATATTGGTCTGGAACGCGATGCCGTCGATGACGCCGATGATGTCGGAGATCTTGTTCGAGCTGGCCGTGATCGAGGCCATCTTCTCCACCACCTGCCCCACCACCACGCCGCCGCGCTTGGCGGAATCGGCGGTACCGGCAACCAGTTTGTTGGCCTGTTCCGCGTTGGCCGTGTTGTTATGGACGGTCGATGTCAGTTCTTCCATTGCAGCTGCGGTTTCCTCCAAGTTGGAGGCTTGCGCTTCAGTGCGGGCCGACAGGTCCATATTGCCGCTGGCGATATCGCCTGTCGCGGCGCCGATGGCGCGGCTGCTGTCGCGCACGCGCAGGATGGTGACGTTGAGCGATTCGACAAACTTGTTGAAGGCCGCCGCCAGCGCGCCCAGTTCGTCTCGCGACTGCACCGGCATGCGCCGCGTCAGGTCGCCGCCGCCGCTGGCAATGTCTTCCAGCAGTTCGGCCGCCTGCGCGACCGGCGATGCGATTGCACGGGCAATGACGAAGATCGCCAGCATGCCGATGCCGCCGCCAATGATGGCAGCAATCAATGAAGTCATGGCGGCGCCGCGCGCGATACCGGCCAGCACCTCAGCTTCCGGCACCTGCGCGACCAGGTAGGCATTCAGCTCGGGGATGAAGGACGACGCCACCAGGTGTTCGCCATCGGTCGCTTTAAAGCTGTCGGCGACAAAGGCTTCCCCACCCAGCAGGCGCTTGGCCAGCGCTGGGTTCATGCCCGGCATCTCGGCCAGCGCATGCTTGCCGTCGACCAGTTTCGGGTCGCGGTGGATCAGGATCAGGCCATTGGCGCGCACCAGGTAGACGTAGCCGGACTGGCCCAGCTTGTAGTTGCGCACCGCTTCCGCCAGCGCATTGACGGACAGGCCAAGGCCGGCCACCGCCTGCTTGCCGCCAGCCGTCTGCACGCGGGTATTGATGAACAACATATAAGTGTCGGCGCTGACGTCCTTGTCGATGTCGAGCGCGTAGGGCGAACTGCCGGACAGGAAACCGTAGAACCACTGGTCACTGGCTGCTTTCTCGCTTAGCGTGCGGTCGTACCCCTTGTCGGTGAAGTACTTGCCGGTGGAGCGCGAGACCCAGAAGACGGTGGCGGCATTGTTCTTGGCCTTGAGGTTCTTCGCCTCGGTCGTCCACGCGCTTAAGCCCTCGTCCGGCACGCCCGCTTCCTCCCAGGCATGCAGGAAGGTGTTGTTGGCCAGCGTTTGCGAGACCGCCAGCGGAGTTGCAATCTGGCGCAGCACGTCGTTACGGATGGCCGCTACCTGCGCCGGAAGCTCCTGCCGCAGCACGCGTTCGCGCGCTGCCTGGCTGGTCTTCATGATGCTGAGGGTGGAGGAAATGATGATGAACAGCAGGAGGGTCAAGCCCATGCTGAGAAGAAGCTTGTGCCGGATGGACAAGCGGTGCAGCAATTCCATTCGATCTCCCGGGGTATTGATATTGTGCGTCCAGCATATCAACGCCCGGGAGCCGCCACAATCAATCCAAACGAATATGGCGGATTCTCACAACAGCTACTGCTACTCGATTACAGCCCTCAATTCGGCAACTTGCGCTGCCAGGGCCGCCACCTCTTCACGCAGCGCGGCCACTTCCTGTTCCAGCTGCGTCACGCGGTCGGCACGGCTGCCGCCGCCCTCGCCTGCGCTGCTTGCGCTGCCGCCGTAGGCGCCTGCCGTGGCATCGCGCGCCAGTGCTTCTTCGCCTCCCAGCAGTTGGCCGTAACGCGGTTCGCGCGAGCCTGGCGCCAACGGCAGTTTCTGTACCAGCGGCGGATACTTATCAATCAGGAATTGCAGGCCTGTTTCAACTTCGGCCACTGATTTGAATTCGTGCAGGCGGCCGGTGCGGGTGCGGATCTCGCCGGCCGTTTGCGGGCCGCGCAGCATCAGGATGGTCAGGATTGCCAGCTTGTCCTGCTCCAGCGTCCACTTCATGCGCATGCGGTGCTCGTACTTGACCACGCGCGCGCCGGACTGGCTGACGGTGCCCACCAGCTTGCGCTCGCCCAGGCGGGCCAGCACGTCGGCTACGGTTTCTTCGCTGATCTGCATGACCGGCTCGCGGCTGGAGAGCTGGTTGCAGCCGTTGGTCAGCGCGTTGAGCGATAGCGGATAGTTATCCGGCGTCAGGCCTTCTTTTTCGGCAAGTACCGCGAGTACGCGGATTTCAAACGGGTCCAGAATGTCGTCCATGGTTTTTCCTTATTCGACCAGTTTGTTGAGTTCTTCCTGATCCAGCTTGTCGCAAGGCTTGAGGTCTGGACAGGTCAAGCCCGCCGCCTTCATGGCTGCCGACAGGCGTTCAATCTGTTCTTCCTGCGCCACCGCGTGGGTGATCAGGCTATGCAGGGCCTTCGACAGCGGGTCGTCGCCGTTGGCGGTCACGCCGTATGCGGAGAAGAAGCGCGAGGATGGCGATGGCGCGTGCTCTTTCTGTACCAGGTGGGCAGGGTTGCCGACGGCGGTGGCGCCGGCCGGTACTGGTTTCAGCACGACGGCGTTGGAGCCGACCTTGGCGTATTCGCCCACCGTGAAGCCGCCCAGGATCTTCGCGCCGGCGCCGATGATGACGCCGCGTTCCAGCGTGGGGTGGCGCTTGGCGCCGGCATGCAGCGAGGTGCCGCCGAGCGTAACACCCTGGTAGATGGTGCAGTCGTCGCCGACTTCCGCGGTTTCGCCGATCACTACGCCGAAGCCGTGGTCGATGAAGACGCGGCGGCCAATGGTGGCGCCGGGGTGGATTTCAATGCCGGTGATGATGCGGCCCAGGTACGAGATGAAGCGGCCTGGCCATTTCAGGCCGTGGGTCCAGCACCAGTGCGCCCAGCGGTGCATGACGATGGCTTGCAGGCCGGGGTAACAGGTCAGCACCTCCCAGCCATTGCGAGCTGCGGGGTCGCGCTCGATGATGCTGCGGATGTCGTCGCGGAGGTGGTCAAACATGGTGGTGCTTTGGGATGCTGTTGTTCAGGCAAATATCATAGCGCATATGCCTGTGGTTTGCTGGCCGCCAAACCGGTACCCCAGTGTCTGACCCGCAGGGTCAGACACTGATACGCGGCGGCCGCAGGCCAAGGTGCCTGACCCTGCGGGTCAGGCAACGGTTTACCGGTTTCAGGCTTCGCGTGCGATACGCTGGCGTCGCGCTTCGTACAGGCAGACGCCGGAGGCGACCGATACGTTCAGCGACTCAACCGAGCCAAACATCGGAATCGACACCAGCACATCGCAGGTCTCGCGCGTCAGGCGGCGCATGCCCTCGCCTTCCGAACCCATCACGATCGCGGTCGGGCCGGTGTAATCGCCTTCGTACAAGGTCTTGTCGCCGTCGTCGGAGGTGCCGATCAGCCAGATGTCGCGTTCCTTCAGCTCGCGCAGGGTGCGCGCCAGGTTGGTCACTGTAATGAACGGCACCGATTCCGCCGCGCCCGAAGCCACCTTGGCCGCAGTCGCATTCAGGCCAACCGAGCGGTCCTTCGGTGCGATCACCGCATGCGCACCGGCGCCATCGGCCACACGCAGGCAGGCGCCCAGGTTGTGCGGATCGGTAATACCGTCCAGCACCAGCAGCAGCGGCGGGCCTTCCACCGCATCCAGCAGTTCGTCCAGGTTGCGCGCCAGCGCCAGCTGCGAGGCAAACGCGATCACGCCCTGGTGGCGACGGGTGCCGACGATCTTGTCGAGGCGCTCGGATTCTACAGGCATCACGCGCACGCCGGCCGCTTTCGCGTGGGCGATCAGGTCTTTCATGCGGCGGTCGTCGCGGGCCTGGTCAAAGAAGATTTCTTCAACGCTGGATGCTTCGTGGCGCAGGCGCGAGGTAACGGCGTGGAAGCCGAAAATCATTTTGTTCTTGGACATCGTAGTTCTCAAAATAAGTCCGGCGCCGAAGCGCCGGACGGGTGCTTATCGTTTTTTCTTGGGCTTTGCAGCCTTGGTCACGCGCTTGGCGGTGGTTTTCGGCTTGGCCTTTGGCTTCGGCTTGGCTGCCTTGCGCGCAGCTGGAGCCGGCGGGGCATAAGCAGAAGATGCCGCGCCACGCTTGGCCGGCGCCCGGCCAGGAGTGCGGGTCGACGCTTCGTCGCGCGTCGAGATCGACGGCGCAGTGCGGGCTGCCTTGCGCTTGCGCGCTACCGCTGGATTCTCGTCTTCATCATCGAAGCTGTCGAAATCGCCGAGCGAGCCAACCAGGCCGCCGCCCTTGCGGGAGCCCTTCTTGCCTTGCGGCGGCAGGGTCGAGATTTCGCTGTCGGCCAGGCGCAGGTCGATCTTGCGCGACTCGAGGTCGACGCGGACAACCTGCACGTTCACGCGGCCAGTCAGTTGGTAACGCTTGCCGGTGCGCTCGCCGCGCAGCTCGTGGCGCGCATCGTCGTATTCGAAGAAGTCCGCGCCGAGGTCGGTGATGTGCACCAGGCCTTCCACGAACAGTTGGTCCAGTTGCACGAAGATGCCGAAGTTGGTCACGCCTGTGATGATTCCGCTGAACTCTTCGCCCAGCTTGTCCTGCATGAAGTAGCACTTGAGCCAGGCCTCCACATCGCGCGAAGCTTCGTCGGCGCGGCGCTCGTTGGCCGAGCAGTGCACGCCCAGTGCGTCCCAGATGGTCTGGTCGCCCTTGGATTTCGGCTCCTTGCCTTCCTGCTTGTCTTTCAGGGCCTGTCGGCGCTGGGCATTCGAGATCGTGGTGTTCAGCACCGACTTGTCGGCCAGCTTCGGCTCGTACTTCTTGCCCGCCAAAATCGCCTTGATGGCGCGGTGGGTCAGCAAATCCGGATAGCGGCGGATCGGGCTGGTGAAGTGGGCATAGGCCTCATACGCCAGGCCGAAGTGGCCGATATTGTCAGGGCTGTACACCGCCTGCTGCATGGAGCGCAGCAGCATGGTTTGCAGCAGCTGCGCGTCCGGGCGCTCCTTGATCTTCTTCATCAAGTCGGCGTAATCGCGCGCTACCGGCGTATCGCCGCCGCCCAGCGACAGGCCAAGCTGCTTCAGGAAGTCGCGGACCTGGGTCAGTTTTTCCTTGGTCGGCCCGGCGTGGATACGGTAGGTGCCTGGGTGCTTGTGGCGCAACAGCAGGTCCGCCGCGCACACGTTCGCCGCCAGCATGCACTCTTCGATCAGCTTATGCGCATCGTTGCGGGTGCGCGGGATGATCTTCTCGATCTTGCCGGCAGGGTTGCAGACGATGTAGGTCTCGGTGGTTTCGAAATCGATCGCACCGCGTTCCTGGCGCGACTTCTGCAGCGCGTGGTAGACGTCGTACAGGTTCTGCAGGTGCGGCACGATTTCCGCGCGGCGCGCCGCTTCCGGGCCCTTGGTGTTGCCGAGGATGGCCGCCACTTCGGTATAGGTCAGGCGCGCGGCCGAGTGGATCACGGCCGGGTAGAACTGGTAGGCCTTGAGTTCACCTTGTGCGGTGATCACGGCGTCGCACACCAGGGTCAGACGGTCGACGCGCGGGTTCAGCGAACACAGGCCGTTGGACAGCTTCTCCGGCAGCATCGGGATCACGCGGCGCGGGAAATAAACCGAGGTCGAACGCTCGATGGCGTCGCCATCCAGGCCGTCGTTCGGCTTCACGTAATGCGACACGTCGGCGATCGCCACGATCAGGCGGAAGGCCGTGCTGCGGCCGACTTTCACCGGCTCGCAATACACGGCATCGTCGAAGTCGCGAGCATCTTCGCCATCGATGGTCACCAGCGGCACGTCGCGCAGGTCGACACGCTCGCCCCAATCGGCTTCATGCACCACGTCCGGCAGCTTGGAAGCCTGCTTCAGCGCGGCGTCCGAGAAAATGTGCGGCACGCCGAACTTGCGTACGGCGATTTCGATTTCCATGCCAGGGTCATCCATGTCGCCCAGCACTTCGACGATCTTGCCCGACGGCTGCTTGAAGCGGCCCGGCTGCTCGGTCAGCTCCACGCTGACGATCTGGCCCGACTTGGCCTTGCCGACGGCGCCCTGCACCAGGATGTCCTGGCTGATGCGCTTGTCTTCCGGCGCCACGACCCACACGCCGTTTTCCTTCAGCAGGCGGCCGATGATGTGGGTGGTGCCGCGCTGTACCACTTCGACAATAGTGCCTTCCGGACGGCCACGGCGGTCGTAGCCGATGATGCGGCCCAGTACCTTGTCGCCGTGCAGCACCTTCTGCATCTCGCGCTCGGCCAGGAACAGGTCTTCGCCCGGTTCGTCAGGAATCAGGAAGCCGTAGCCGTCGCGGTGGCTGGACACGCGGCCGGCAATGAATTCGGAATGGTCCGCCAGCACATAGAAGCCACTGGTATCGGAACGGATCTGGCCGTCGCGCTCCATCGCATTCAGGCGGCGCGTCAGGACGGCTTGGGAATCGGCTTTGACTTTGAGCGACAGCGCCAACGTGCGCAGGTCGAGCGGCGCTTTGGCGCTGCGGAAGATGCCGAGAATCTCTTCGCGGCTAGGAATGGTATGAGTGGAGTTCAAAAGTTCTTCAGTAATCTTATTATTGGTGGTTAGTGTAACAGGAAGGACCGTGCACAAAAATCTTTCGCAGGCCCTTTGACATCGGCAGAGTTTCCTCTATAATTCTGGCTCTCGCAGCGATGCGGGAATGGCGAGTCGATGTGCAGCGTGGAATGAAAGTTCATCTGGCGCAAAACTCTCCAAAGCAGTATGATAGCAGATGTTGTTGCTAATGCCCACGTGGCGGAATTGGTAGACGCGCATGGTTCAGGTCCATGTGCCGCGAGGTGTGGGGGTTCGAGTCCCTCCGTGGGCACCAAAAATTCCGCAGAGAAGCCGCTGATTTCAGCGGCTTTTTTGTTTTCCGGCGTCGAGTTTCTTGACGCTCCCGCCTTCCCGGCTGTCGCGCGCCACGCGCTAGCGGCGGCGCGCATACTTCTTGCGGCATCCTCCCTACCCCACCAATCCGTAGGAGACCGCCATGAAAACATTGCTCGCCAGCCTTTTGCTGGCTGCCAGCACCGCATCTGCAGCCCCGGTTTTCAACTTCAACTACGTCGCCGGCACCTCGCTCCAGGCGCAGCAGGGATTCCAGGCCGCGGCCGCGCGCTGGTCAAATTTGCTCAATGATAATGTGACGATAAATTTGACGGTCGGCTTTAACTCCCTCGGCGGCGGCATTCTTGGACAGGCAGCCTCTGCCGAAGACTTCCACACCTATGCCTCAGTTCGCAATGCACTGGCGGCCGACGCCACCTCCGCCGCTGATGCCACGGCAGTGGCCCACCTCCCAGGCGGCTCAAGCTTCGGCATGCTGATCAACCGCACCGCCAACAATCCCAACGGCTCCGGCAGCGCCCTGCCCTATGTCGACAATGACGGCGACGCCAACAACCAGATCCTTTCCATCACCAATGCCGAAGCCAAAGCCATCGGTTTGGCCGTCACGCCGCAAACCCTGTCCGGCTGCATCGGCAACTGCGATGGCTTCATCCAGTTCAACAGCGATTTCAATTTCGACTTCAATCCGAATAACGGCACGGACGCCAACGCCTTCGACTTTGTCGGCGTTGCCGCGCACGAGATCGGCCACGTGCTGGGCTTTATCAGCGGCGTCGACATCCTGGACGGCAATTCACCACCCTACAACGGCCCGTTCAACGACAACCTGTTCACCTACGTCTCCGCGCTCGACCTGTTCCGCTACTCCGCCATGAGCGCAGCGCATGGCGTGATCGACTGGACCGCCGACAACCGCAGCAAATACTTCTCGCTCGACGGCACGACAGTAGGGCCGCAGTTCTCCACTGGCGACAACTTTGGCGACGGCCGCCAGGCCAGCCACTGGAAGGACAACCTGTTCATCGGCCTGATGGACCCGACCGCCGGCCTCGGCGAAACGCTGCAGATTACCGGCAATGACGTGCTGGCCATGGACGCCATCGGCTGGAACGTGGCCGCGATTCCCGAGCCGTCGGGCTGGGCCATGCTGGGCGCCGGACTGATGCTGCTCGCGGTGCGCCAGCGTGGCCGCTCCAACAAGCTTTCATAAATGTCTTGACGGGCGTGGATCCGGCCTTTACTATGCGTGCCTCGTTGCAGAACAACGCGACAATGCCCACGTGGCGGAATTGGTAGACGCGCATGGTTCAGGTCCATGTGCCGCGAGGTGTGGGGGTTCGAGTCCCTCCGTGGGCACCAAAAATTCCGCAGAAAAGCCGCTGAAAAGCGGCTTTTTTGTTTCCGCCAAATTCGGGGTCAGGTCTGTCATTTGGACACAGAGACCAGGCATTTGATCTTCATCAAATCATATCTGCAAGTTTCTGCAGTCGAATAATCTACCCGCAGCATGACTTTTCCGCCACTTCTTGAGACATGTCAAAGGTGCGCCACGGCTGTCCAAATGACAGACCTGACCCCGAATTGGAAAAAGTTGCACGAAATTATTAATTAAGGCTTGACCGATTCGGTCTCGACCATTAATATGCGTGCCTCTGTTGCACACAACACCGCAACAGAGAGTTGAAGAAGTTAGCGCCCACGTGGCGGAATTGGTAGACGCGCATGGTTCAGGTCCATGTGCCGCGAGGTGTGGGGGTTCGAGTCCCTCCGTGGGCACCAAACGCTACCTTCTGAGACAAATGCAGTACCAGTGCCCACGTGGCGGAATTGGTAGACGCGCATGGTTCAGGTCCATGTGCCGCGAGGTGTGGGGGTTCGAGTCCCTCCGTGGGCACCAAGAATTCCGCAAAAAAGCCCTTCTGCACTGAGCGCGATCTAGAGCGCGTTCAGGCTGAAGGGCTTTTTTCATTTACGCGTTCAGCGCCGCTTCCACTGCTTGCGACAGGCTGCGGGTTGGGCGGCCGATCAGCTTCTCCAGCGCTTTCCCGTCATCGAACAAACCGCCGCGTGCCGAGCCGGCATCCGAATCGGCCAGCAATTCAGGCCAAGGTGCAGGTACGCCGACGCCAGCCAGCACGTTGGCAAATTCCGCCGGCGGGACATCGCGGTACACGGCAGCCTTGCCGGACTGGCGCGCTGCCTCTGCGGCCAGTTCCGCCAGCGTGAACGAGGTGCTGCCGGCCAGTTCATACACCGGCTGCGGGGCTTCCGTCGTCAGCACAGCCACCGCGGCAGCCGCATAGTCGGCGCGCGCGGCTGCCGAAATGCGGCCCTCGCCTGCGCTCCCTACCAGCTCGCCCCATTGGACGGCGCCCTGGATCCGGCTATTGAAATTCTCGACGTACCAGCCATTGCGCAAGAAAGAATACGCCAGGCCGCTAGCGCGGATCGCTGCTTCCGTGGCGACGTGCTCCTCGGTCAGGCGCAGCGGCGAGCTGTCTGCGTGCAGGATGCTGGTGTAAGCCAGCAGTTTCACGCCAGCACGTTTTGCCGCGTCGATGACAGCGCGGTGCTGCGCCGTGCGCTTGCCCACTTCGTTGGCCGAAACCAGCAGCACGCGATCCGCGCCAGCCAGGGCAACATCCAGGCTGGCCGGATCTTCATAGTCCGCACGGCGCACCTGCACGCCGCGCGCCGCCAGGTGCGCCACCTTGGCCGGATCACGCACAGCCGCCACGATTTGCGCTGCCGGCACTTTCTCCAGCAAACCTTCCACCACCAATTGCCCCAATGCGCCCGAGGCGCCAGTTACGACGATCATGTTTTTCTCCTTGGTTGAAAACGATGTAGGGCTATAATAGGCTCAACACTAACTTTTCGTAAGTACGTACTTTTTGGTAAGTATGGAAAAAACTTCAAAATCCTTGCGGGCTTCGCTGTCCCGCCGCTCGGCAAGACCGGGCAATGTGCTGGCGCCAGCGTGTCCGTCACGGGCGGTATTGAGCCACGTCACCAGCCGCTGGGGCGTCCTGGTGCTGGTGGTACTCCTGGGCGGCATGCACCGCTTCAGCCAGTTGCGCAAGGAAGTAGGCGGCGTCAGCGAGAAAATGCTGGCCCAAACCCTGGTTGCGCTCGAGGGTGACGGCTTCGTGCTGCGCACTGCCCTGCCGGTGATTCCGCCCCATGTCGAGTACAGCCTGACGCCGCTGGGCCGCGAAGTCGCTGAGCGGCTGGAAGTCCTGGTCGACTGGATTGAGGACAACCTGCCACGCATCCTCGTTCCGCAGGTCGAGGCCGAGTCCAGCTTGTAATACACTGGCGGCGTGGAACCGAACAAAACCGTCCTCGTGGCAACCGGCGCCAGTCTCGACGTGGCGGCGCTGGAGCTGGCGCTCGCCCGGCACGACTACCGCGTCGAATCGGTCACCAGCGGCCAGCACGCCCTGGAAGTGGCTTCCGCCGGAGGCGTGGTGCTGGTGCTGCTGGATACCGCGCTGGCCGGCGGCGCCGCGCTGGAATTGACCGGCCGGCTGACCCAGGCTGACGCCAACCGCCGCATTCCGGTGCTGCTCATGTCGCATCGCCCGTCGAACGACGAAAAGGAGCGCGCCGCCCGCGCCGGCGCCGACGGCTACTTCACCCTGCCCCTGGCCACCACCAGCGTGGTTGACCATGTGCTGTTCGCGCTGCAGGGCCAGCGCATCGGCGGCTTCGACCTCGAAGTGAACTACCACATGATGGCGGCCGCCTCGCCGGATGCAGTGGTGCTGATCGACATGGACAGCGGCCGCCCGGTCGACCTGAATCATCGCGCCGAACAACTGCTTGGCCGCAGCGCACTGGAACTGCTGACCGCCCCGTTTTCCGCCTTCTGCGACCCGCTGGAAATGAACGCGATGATGCAAAGCGTGCTGGCCGGCGAGCTGCGCGTGCATCGCATCACCTTCCGCCACAGTAGCGGGCGCGCGGTCGAATGCAACGCGCGGGGCGTGCGGATCGCCAAGCCGGGCCGGCGCCTGTTCCACATCCGCCTGGTGGACGTCACCGGCACGCAGCGCGCAGACGAACTGCGCATCGGCCAGGAACAGCTGCTGGAGATGATGGCGCGCGGCGTGCCGCTGGAAGACACGCTGCACAAGCTGGTGCAGCTGGTCGAGTCGCAATCGCCGGGCGTGCTGTGCTCCGTCATGCTGCTCGACGAAGACGGCGTGCACATGCGCTGCGCCTGCTGTCCCAGCCTGCCCGCCTCGTATGCCGCCCTGCTGGAAGGCATGGCAATCGGCCCCGGCGTGGGTTCCTGCGGGACTGCCATGCACCGCCGCGAGGCCGTGGTAGTGTCGGACATCGAACACGACCCGCTATGGGCGCCATACCTGGATCTGATCCGGGACTACGGCCTGCGCGCCTGCTGGTCCATGCCGATCATGCAGGACGAGAACACCGTGCTGGGCTCTTTTGCCATGTACTACCGCACCGTGCGCCATCCGGACGCGGAAGAACAGCGGCTGATCGGCGTCGCCAGCCACCTGGCCAGCATCGCCATCGAGCGCGCGCGCCGCGAGGCGGAACTGGCACGCCACCGCAGCCACCTGGAAGAACTGGTGGAAGCCCGCACCGCCGAACTGACACGCGCCAAGCAGCATGCGGAGCTGACCAGCGAAGAACTGCAAGCTGCGCTGGAAAACCTCAGCATGACGCAGGATGAACTGGTACGGCGTGACAAGCTGGCCGCCCTCGGCTCGCTGGTGGCGGGCGTGGCGCATGAACTGAACACACCGATCGGCAACAGCCTGATCACCGCCTCCACGCTGGCCGACCTCACGGCAGCCTTGAGCAGCCAGGTCGACGCCGGCATTCGCCGCTCGGAACTGGACGCCTACCTGGAGCGCGCACGCGAGGCGGGCGACATTATCCAGCGCAACCTGCAGCGCGCCGCCAACCTGGTGGGCAGCTTCAAGCAGATCGCCGTCGAAACCACCGACGCCCAGCGCCGCCATTTCTTCCTCGACCAGCTGCTGCAGGAAATGCTCGCGCCCCTGTGGGCCAGCCTACCGCAACCGCGCCCCCACCTGGTGCTGGACGTGGTGCCCGGCCTGCAGCTGGACAGCTATCCGATTCCGCTGGCCCAGGCCATCGGGCACCTGGTCGACAACTGCATCGTGCACGCCTTTGGCGCCCCGGCAAGCGGCGAGCCAACAGTCACCATTACCGGCAGCGCCGAGGGCTGCGACGTGCTGCTGTCGGTAGCTGACAACGGCGTCGGCATTGCGCCCGATCACCTGCACCGCGTATTCGATCCCTTCTACACCACGCGGCTTGGCGCCGGGCAGTCGGGCCTGGGGCTGTACATCACGCACAATATCGTGACCGGCGTCCTGGCGGGCCATATCGACGTGGCCAACACGCCCGGCCAGGGCGCCACCTTCACCATGCGCCTTCCGGCGACTGCTCCGCTATGAAACGACACCTCGCCATCCTCTTGATCGCCGTCACCGCAGCCGGCATCGCCAGCGCCCGCCCGGCCTGGTGGTACCTGTACCAAAGCCGGATCGACGGCCAGCGCGCCTGCTCGCAGACCCCGCTGGGCGAAGGCTGGGTGCAAATGGCCGGGCCGTTTAAAGATGCCCATTGCGAAAAGTTGGTGCGTAATAAATAATGAAGTCAAAGCAAGAAGCAACGCCATCCCACCTCGACAAGGAGACCGTATGTTTCAAAATCCCGAGCAGTTCGCCAACGCCACCAAGACGCTGTTTGAGTTCCAGCTGGAGACCTTCAACACCCTGACCAACCGCGCCATGCAAGGGGTGGAACAGGCGGTGGCGCTGAACATCGCCACGGCGAAAAAAGCACTGGATGACCAGATCGAGGCGGGCCGCAAAGTCAATGCCTCGGCCACGCCCCAGGAAGCGCTGGATGTGATCAACGCCCGCCTGCAGCCCGGCATGGCCGCCACCAACGCCTATAACCAGCAACTGGGCGCCCTGCTGACCGAAATGTCGAACGACTTCCACAAGGCGGCCGATGCCCACCTGGCCGAGGCCAAATCCAACCTGAGCGCCCTGATTTACGACGTGACCAAGAACGTGCGCCCCGGCTCGGACAACGCGGTGGAGATTGTCAAAAACGCCATTGAAAACGCCTTCAAAGGCTATGAACAGGTGACGCAGGCCACGCGCGACGCCGTCACCGCCTTTGAGCAGCAGGTCGAGAAAGCCAACGCGGCCAGCAAGAAGGGCTGACAATCCAGGCTGCGGCGCGTTATACTGTATATAAATACAGTTTTCGCGTCGCCTCGCCTGCATGAACCCAGTCCTTGAAAATCCGTTCTACTACCTGGAAAACTTCCACCAGGTCCTGCATTGGATTGGCGAGCGCTATAGCGACCTGTTGACGGACGAGGAAGCGCAGTTCCTCGCCAGCTTCCCCACCGTGCCCCAGCCATCGCGCGCCCTGTTCGTGCGCATGGTGATGCGCAAGGGGGAACTGTTCCGCGCCTCCAGGCTGAACTACCCCGAGATTGGCTGTTCCATCGCCGCCGCCGGCCCACTGGTCGAGCAAGGCTGGGTGGTGCAAGACCCCGAGCTGACGCTGGACGAGCTGTTCGACTTGTTGCAAAAGCCCGAGATCACCCGTGTGTTCGCCCTCAGCGGCGCCGAACGCAGCGCACGCAAGGCCGACCAATTGGCCGCCCTGCGCGAGCGCCACGAAGGCAGCCACCGCTTCACGTCCTGGTATGCCGACGCCGGTGACCAGGTCTATCACATTGTGTCGAAGCCCCTGTGCGACCGCCTGCGCCTGATCTTCTTCGGTAACTTCCACCAGGACTGGTCGGAATTCGTATTGTCCAACCTGGGCATCTACCGCTACGAAAAAGTCGAATTCTCGCCCGCCGCACGCGGTTTCCGTTCGCGCCGCGACATCGACGACTACCTCGCCCTGCACGCCTGCCGCGAGCGATTCGCGGCAGGCGAAGACCCGCTGCAGTTGGCGCGCGAGCTGCCGGCGCCGGCCGATGACAACGAATGGCTGCATAGCCGCCGCCAGAAAATGCTGTTCCAGTTCGGCCAGCAGCTGGAAAAACTGGGCAATTGGGCTGCCGCCTTCGAACTGTACGAACAATGCGCCTATCCCGGCGCCCGCGCGCGCGCCATCCGCGTGCTGGAGAAAGACGAGCGTATCGGGTTGGCCTACGAATGGCTGCAGCGCGCACAAGCCGCGCCCGAAAGCGAAGCCGAACGCCAGCAGCTGCTGCGCATGGCGCCGCGGCTGCGCCGCAAGCTTGGCCACATGCGCGAGCCGGCGCACAAGCTGACGCCGGTCGAACGCATCGACCTGGTGCTGCCGATGCCGGCCGAGGATTGGTGGGTGGAAGGCGTGGTGCGCGACCACCTGTGGCGGGACGAAGCGCCCTGCTTCTACGTGGAGAACGCGCTGGCCAACTCCTTGTTTGGGCTGCTGTGCTGGGACGCGGTATTCGCCGCCATTCCCGGCGCCTTCTTCCACCCCTTCCACCACGGCCCGGCGGATTTGCACAGCGCCGACTTCCAGCGCCGCCGCGCCGCCCTGTTCCAGGCCTGCTTCGCGCGGCTGGAAGACGGCAGCTACCGCGACGCGATCTGCCTCAACTTCGCCGCCAAGGCCGGGCTGCAATCGCCCTTCGTCTACTGGGACGCGATCGATGAGGAACTGCTCGGCCTCGCGCTGGACTGCATCCCCGCCGCGCATTTGAAGCTGTGGTTCGAGCGCATCCTGCTCGACATCAAGGCCAACCGCAGCGGTTTTCCCGACCTGATCCGCTTCTGGCCTGCGGAACAACGCTACCAGATGGTGGAAGTCAAAGGCCCGGGCGACCGCCTGCAGGACAACCAGCTGCGCTGGATCGACTATTGCGCCGAGCATGGCATGCCGGTGTCCGTGTGCTACCTGGCGTGGCAAGAATGAGCTACACCATTGCCGTTCGCGCACTGTGCGAGTTCACCGCCAAGCAAGGCGACCTTGACCTGCGCTTCACCCCAACGCCGACCGCACAGGAAGGCATCGAAGGCCACGCCATCGTCGCGAGCCGCCGTGGCGAAGACTACGAACGCGAGCTCGGCTTGTCCGGCGACTTCGGCCCGCTGCACGTGCGCGGCCGTGCCGACGGCTACGACCCGCGCCAGAACCAGCTCGAAGAAATCAAGACTTACCGCGGCGACCTGTCGCGCCAGCCCGCCAACCACCGCCTCCTGCACTGGGCCCAGCTCAAGGTGTACGGCCACCTGCTGTGCGCCGCGCGTAATCTGCCAGCCTTGCGCCTGGCGCTGGTTTACTTCGACATTGGCACGCAAAAAGAAACCGTATTGACCGAAGAGGCGGACGCCCCCACCCTGCGCGTCTTCTTCGAAGAGCAATGCGGCCGCTTCGTCGCCTGGGCCGAACAGGAACTGGCGCACCGCATTGCGCGCGACGAGCAATTGCGCGCGCTGCGCTTCCCGCATGCCGACTTCCGTCCTGGCCAGCGCCAGCTTGCGGAAGCGATGTTCAAGGCCAGCGCGCGCGGCTGCTCGCTGCTGGCGCAGGCCCCGACCGGCATCGGCAAAAGCATCGGCAGCATCTTCCCGATGCTGAAAGCCAGCGCCGAGCATGGCCTGGACAAGGTGTTCTTCCTCGCCGCGAAAACCAGCGGCCGCAGCATGGCGCTTGGCGCCGTCGAAACCATCAAGCGCAGCGCGCCTTTGCTGCCGCTGCGCGCACTCGAGCTGGCGGCCAAGACCACAGCCTGCGAGAACCCGGACAAAGCCTGCCACGGCGAATCCTGCCCGCTGGCGCAAGGCTTCTATGACCGCCTGCCGGCCGCCCGGGAAGCTGCCTTGCAGCAGCCCATGCTGGACCGCGCCTCGGTGCGCGAAGTGGCCCTGGCCCATCAGGTCTGCCCCTACTACCTGCAATCGGAACTGGTGCGCTGGGCCGACGTGGTGGTGGGCGACTACAACTACTACTTCGACATCAGCGCCATGCTGTACAGCCTGACGCAGATGAACGGCTGGAAGGTCGGCGTGCTGGCAGATGAAGCCCACAATATGGTCTCGCGCGCCCGCAAGATGTACTCCGCCGAAATGGACCACGTGCGCCTGCGCGTGCTGCGCAAGACCGCGCCCGAAGCCCTGCGCAAGCCACTCGACCGCGTACATCGCCAATGGAGCGCCCTGGAAAAAGCGCAGGAAGCCGAATATGCCAGCCATGCCGAGCTGCCGGAAAAGTTCATGGCCGCGCTGCAAACAGCCTGCACCGAGATCGGCGACTACATGGCCGAGCACCCCGCCTGGTTCGACGCCGACGTGCTGGACTTCTATTTCAACGCCCTGCTGTTCGGGCGCCTGGCGGAAAACTTCGGCGAGCACTCGCTGTTCGACATTGAAAAATCCGACGTGGGCCGTGGCGCGGCGGCTGGACGCGCAAACTCGGTGCTTTGCGTCCGCAACATCCTGCCCGCGCCCTTCCTCAAGCAACGCTTCGAGGCCGCGCATGTGGTGGCCCTGTTTTCCGCCACGCTCAGTCCGTGGAACTACTACGCCGACACGCTCGGCATGCCGGCCGACACGGCGTGGATCGATGTTGCCTCGCCCTTCGACGCGCAGCAGCTGCAGGTACATATCGCCAGCCACATCTCCACCCGCTACCAGCACCGCGAGCGCTCGCTGGCGCCAATCGCCGCGCTGATGGGCGAGCAGTACCAGCGCCAGCCCGGCAACTACCTGGCTTTCTTCAGCAGTTTCGATTACATGGAAAAAGTGGCCCAGCTTTTCGCCGCCCGCCACCCGAACGTGCCGCTATGGCGCCAGGAGCGCCGCATGGATGAAACCGCGCGCGACGCCTTCCTTGCCCGCTTCAGGGAAGACGGCGAAGGCATCGGCTTCGCCGTGCTGGGCGGCTCTTTTGGTGAAGGCATCGACCTGCCTGGCGACCGCCTGATCGGCGCCTTCATCGCCACGCTCGGCCTGCCGCAGATCAATCCGGTCAACGAACAAATCAAGGCCCGCATGGAAACTGCATTTGGGGCCGGCTATGACTATACCTATCTCTACCCCGGCCTGCAGAAAGTGGTGCAGGCCGCCGGCCGCGTGATTCGCACCACCAGCGACCGCGGCACCGTGCACCTGATCGACGACCGCTTCGGCCGCCCTGAAGTCCAGGCCCTGCTGCCCGCCTGGTGGCAACTCGGCGCGTCCTAGCGCGTACGCTGGCCCGAGCCACACAGTAAAGCGTGATTCTCCTTGCGCTGGCGCACGATGGCCTGGCGCTCTTCTTCACTGACACTGACCGATCCGTTCGAATTGCCGAAGGCCAGCTTGGGGACCTTCTCGGAAAATTCGATCTGCTGTGCATCGCGCTTGCAGACTTCATCGTCAGTCATCGGCTTGTTGCTGCGGTGCTGGCTGGGGTTATAAGGCGCCTTCCCTGCGGTGCGCGCCGCAGTGTCGGCTGCCTCCTGATTCGCAGCCTCACGCTGGATACGACGTTCGCGCGATTCCAGTTCCTGCCTTTGCCAGTCGCCGGCAGGCGCCGCAGCCGGCTTCGCCACAGGGCGCTGCACTGCAATCTCTTTGCTCTTGACGCCGTCCTGCGGACGGTCGGAATAATGGACTTTGCCGTCGGCATCGGTCCACTTATAGAGTTGTGCGTGCGCCGGCAAGGCGGCCAGGGCGAGGATCAGTAGCAAGAAGATTTTCATAACGCGAAGTATATGAAAAACAGTTCCTGCCGTGTCTCACACATTGTCACCGCCTCGAATGTTCAGCTCCGCGCTCATTCTCACGCTCTTGGTCGTCACCTCATCAAACAGGCGACTGGTGATGGAATAAAGTGGAACAAAAAACATCGCCGGCGTAATGCACGTGACCGACGTCTGGAAGCACTCGGGGAACATCGCCCGGTTGTCCGGAATTTCCCTCAACATGTCTTCGTACGACAGCCATTTGACCGCGCCGCCGGTGGACCTGGTAATCACGTGCCCCATGTAGAAGGCCAGCAGGTACAGGAAATTCTGGTTGGCGTGCTTGTCCAGGAACGAGTCGAAGTCCGGCTTGAACTTGATGCGGATCTGGTCCAGCAAATGGTCGACGCGGTCCAGGCTCTCCAGGCTGCCATCCAGGTTCGACTGGCCCAGCGCAGTACTGAACGAGAGCCCGCCCGGGATTTCAGCCTTCGTGAAGAATGCGTTCAGGTACATCTGGGCTTGGTCATTCATGTCCATCTTTGCTGGCGGGGCGAATGACTGGAACAGCACCGAAACGCTGTCGTAGTAGCCCAGCACAGAATCGCCCCCTTCCCGCCCATTCTTAAGATGCTTGTGCACTTTATTGAACGGGAACGTCCCATTCGTTTCGTCAAACGCAATCGCATGGGTGCCGTCAAGTTCTACCCACTGGCCGCCAACGTTCCGTGTGATGCACTCGCCCAGATAGGAGCCGTAGACGCTGACGACACGATCGACATAGCTCTTGTCCCCTTGCTCGTGTTGCCGCTGCAGGAAATCGTCGAGCCAGGTCACGCCCTCCATGCTGTAGCCGGCCTTCTTGCCAAGCGCCTTATTGATGACCGATTCCACGAACTCGGCGTTATAGCGAATATCCTCCAGGCTGTCCTGGTCCAACGGGCCCATCTTCATTGAATCTGCCTTAAAATTGCTTACTTGCAAATTTTATCACGACACAATGAACTACCTGAAAGCACTCATCGGCACGCTGGTCGCGTTTGCCATCATTGGCGCGGCACATGCCAAGGGGCCAAGCGACAGGCAACAAATCCTGGACGCCATCCGGCCGCTGGCTGCTGAAGAACTCAACCAACCTGTCAGGATCAAGGTCAACACCTTAAATATCGACTCCGGCTGGGCCGTCCTGGTTGGAAACCTGGTGGGACCGCCTGGCAAGTACATCGATTGGGACAAGAGCGTCACCTGCCGGGCGGATCTCGACCGTATGTTGTGGGTTGTGCTGAGAAAGAAGAACGATGGCTGGCACGTCAAGCATCTGGACCCTTGCGCCTCTGAGCCACCCTACTGGTACATGGAACAATACGGCGGCTTCGTCTGGCCTTGCGGCGTTTATCGGGGACTCGTGGTATCCGGCACCGAAACGCTGGAAACCCAATGCCGCCGTGAACGCGGGACAAGGTAGGCCAGAGCCGAGGAGACCAACGTCCCCGGCAACGGATTCGTTATTGCTTTGAGCGCATGTCGAGATAGCTGCCCTTGCGCGGTTCGACTGGAGTGCCGTCTTTGAATATTTCAAACTTCTTGCGGCCTGAAACGACGACCGAGAATTGCTCCGGGAGTGCCAGGAAATCCATGATGTCCGGCCGCTTGAGCATCGCCTCGTAGACGGACATCACCTCTAGATCGTCCTTCGACTTGCTCTTGGTTTCCAATTCCGTCAGGACCCAGCCGGTGACGCCGTCCTGCTTCTTTGCCCGGATCATGATGATCGAAGGCGATTGCAATGCTCCCGGGGTCACCATCAGGGGATGATGAAATGGCGCGAACCGGATCGCCTTCGTAGCGCCCAGGCTATCGGCTGCATAGCGCTGCCGCCGCACGATCTTGAGCGTCCTGGTAACGCTTGGCACGAACTTGAACGGGATCGTTTTCATGTCAGGCTCCAGGACCCGAAGCTTGCCATCCTCCGCAGCTTCAAGCTTCAGGGGCACAGGGCCGACGAGCAGTGTTTCGCCGGCCTTGAACTTCTCGCCAGCTGCGACCATCTCTTCCAAGGTCTCACGGAACCACTGCGCGTCCTTTTCGCCTAATGATCCATCGTCCACGGAGAAGACAAATTCAGGCTGGCCGTACTTTGTGCACTGGGTCGTCGAATAGTCTTGAGCGGCGGCAGCGCTCCCGATGAAGGCCGCGATGAAAATAAAGCGTAAAAGATTCTTCAGCATTTGGGTGGTGGTTTGAAGGGAAAACGAGCCGCGTCGACGAGCGAATTCGAGTCAATCACGACTCGCAGTGGTAGTGGAAATAGTACGCATGCTCACGCCCCCGCACCAACAAGACCTGACCGAAGCAGTATTCACATCCATCTTCAAGCACAAATCCTTCAGTAACGTTGGCCGGCTCCGGCAGATCCATCGACTTCTTTGCTCGCGCGAGGCCAGTCGCGATCGTCCCCAGAATACGTTGCAGTACCGATGGCCCGACCGCTCTTATCCTACCGGCGCCATGATCAAGATTTCTGTCCTGGGACATGCTCCATGACCAAAATGGATCAGGCTCCACATGTTCAGGCCAGGCGGCTTTCCTCATATGCACCAGACCATAAGGAACGGAAAAGCCAGATACATCAGCCTCAACGAGCTCTGAGCATGCCAGGAAGCCTTCGGGAACTGGCTCCAAAGAATCGAAGAGAATGCGATCGGTTCGGATCACGTTGGCGGTCGCAGAGGGCCAGCCTATGCGTTTGGTTAATTAGCAATCCACGCAGTTTACCGCATCACGACGAAAGCTGCGCGCGTCGATAGTGCATGGCGATTGCACCGTTGCGCAAGGGCTCCGCTGAAATCAACTCAAGCCGCCGCGTGCTGGGCAGCCCGCCTTGGTACAGGGTCGGGCCGTGGCCGGCGATCCTGGGATGGACGAGGAATTTGTATTCATCGATCAGGTCCAGCCGATCCAATTCGGTCGCGAGCTTGCCGCTGCCAAGGAGTACTCCGCCCGGGGTCCCGTCTTTGAGCTTCTGAACACCTGCACGCAGGTCGCCCGGAATATGGTGGCTATTGGTCCAAGGGTAATCCCTGCGCGTCGACGACACCACGTATTTCGGCTTGGCCTCCAGCTTGACCGCCCACTCGCGCATCGCCGGTGCCGCCTCCACGTCGCCGCCGGCGACCGCTGGCCAATAGCTCTCCATCATCTCGTAGGTGACGCGGCCCCAGAGCATCGCTCCGGCCTCATCCATGAGCCGCGTGAAGAAGGCGTGCGTCTCATCGTCGGCGATGCCTTCCTGATGGTCGATGCAGCCGTCAAGCGTGACGTTGATACTGAAGGTCAAGAGCCCCATGGCGCCCTCCTCTCATCAAAACACTAACAATCAAATCGCTACTTTCGAAATGGGCGTACGTCCAATCTCTACAAGGCGCACACCGTTGAATTGAAACTGATCCATGCATTTCCGGTCTATGTTAAATTCTGCGCCAATGATATCAAATCGATAACTAGCATGACTTACCTCAATGCCGCCGTTCCAGAGGCCCTGCTCGGCACGGCCCAAACCAACCGGCTGTTACGCCTTTCCTTCCCGCATGAGGATGGTCCGCGCGCGCTCATGCTGGCCAACCGGCTGGATGCCGAGGAAGGCTTGTCGCGCGACTTCCGCTTCACCGTAGAAGTGCTGTCCAATGACGCCAGCATACCCCTCACGGACGTACAAGGACGCATGGTAACCATATCGCTGGTGCGCGAAGACGGCAGCCTGCGCTACTTCAACGGCTACGTATTCGAATTCCAGTTCGTGAAGACCGACGGCGGCCACGCTTTCTACCGCATGCAATTGGCGCCATGGATATCCTACCTGCGGCTCCGGCGCGACTATTACCTTTTCCACAGCAAGACGGTCCAGCAACAGACCACCGACATCTTCAATGATTACCCGGTCGCGGACTGGCAAGCGCGCATCCATGGCGAAGACGCCGGGATGACCGATGCCTGCCAGGCAGCGGAAAGCGATTACAACTACCTTCACCGCCGCTGGGAAGAACGCGGTTGGCACTACTGGTATGAGCACCGTGCAGACGGCCATACCCTGGTGCTGGCCGACGACACGACCCGCGCCGACGCCATCGATGGCGAATCGCCAGAGATTCCTTTCCAGCGCGAAGCCGGGGCGCAGGAAGACGACGCCATCGGCGACTGGTCGCCGGTGCGACGCATCGTGCCCGGCAAAGTCGCGCTGGCCAGCTTCGACTTCAAGAACCCCCGCCCTGAGATGACCAACCTGCCCGTGCTCAACGACCAGGGCAAGGTGCACCAAGTCGAAACTTACGACTACACGGGCGCGTATGGATTCATGGCCGGCGACGACGGCGACGCACAAGCCCGCAGGCGCACCGAAGAAATCGAAGCCGGTGCCAAGCATTTCGAAGCCGGCGGCAACGACCGCACTGCGCAACCCGGCCGCTGGTTCCGCCTGACCGGGCACTTCGACAGCCAGGACAGCGAGTTCATGATCCTGGAAGTGCGGCACAGTGCCAGCAATAACTACCAGACCGGCGCCCTCGCCCCAGCGCACTACAGCAACTCGCTGACCTGCATCGGCAGGAACGTTCCATGGCGCCCGGGACGCGGCTTCAACAGCGAAGCTCCCAAGCTCTATGGCCTGCAGACAGCTACCGTGGTTGGCCCGGCCGGCGACGAAATCCATACCGACGAGTATGGCCGCGTGCGCGTGCAGTTCCATTGGGACCGAGTGGGCCAGTATGACGAAAAGAGTTCCGCCTGGGTGCGGGTCGCCACTGCATGGTCCGGCCCGAATTTCGGCATGACGTCGATCCCGCGCATTGGTACCGAGGTGATCGTCCAGTTCCTCGATGGGAACCCCGACCGTCCCCTGATTACAGGCATGGTGCCCAACGCGCAAACCATGCCGCCGTGGACACTGCCGGACAACAAGACGCAAAGCGGCATCCTGTCGCGCTCCACGCCGGGCGGTGGCTACGACAATGCGAACGCGATCCGCTTCGAGGACAAGAAAGGCGCCGAACAGCTTTGGCTGCACGCCGAAAAGGACCAGTTGACCGAAGTCGAACACGATGAGGACAAGTGGGTCGGCAACGACCGCCGCAAAACCATCGACCACGACGAGACCAGCCACATCAAGCACGACCGCACGGAAACCGTTGACAACAACGAAACCATCACCGTGCACAACGACCGCAAGGAACGCGTCGATCATAACGAAACAATCAGCATCGGCGACAACCGTACCGAGGACGTTGGAAAGAACGAGACCATCGACATCGGCGGCACGCGCAATGTCACCATCGGCCACATGAAAATTGAAACCGTGGGATTGGCAAAGATCGTCACCATCGGCGGCGCATACCAGACTTCGGTCGGAGCGGCCATGAACACCACCGTGGCCCTGATGCAGGCCGAGGAAGTGGGCTTGTCGAAAACGGTGATGGTCGGCCAGAAGATCTCCTACACCGCAGGCGACGAGTTCCGTATTGAGGTTGGCGCCAGCACCTTCGTCATGAAAAAGGACGGTCGCATCGAGATTTCGGGCAAGGAAATCATCATTCGCGGCTCGAAGAAAGTCGAATTGCATGGCGACGACGTCGACACCAATCCGGTAGGTTGAACGTGGAGCTCCCGGCAATCCCGAGCCTGCGCTTCGACAACCGCACCGGGTTCGACGCGCTGCATTTCGATACTCTCGACCAGAATGGCGCGCTCTTCCATGTGATCGCCGCCAAGACGGCTTACGCGCTTGGCCCCTGCGATGAGCAAGGCCGCGCTCAACTGATCGCCCTTGAGGAGCCGGCGCCCTTGCACGTGACCGATGTTCATCACGAGGACGATATCGAGCAGAGCGTTCGTTACGAAAGCGACCTGGCGCCATTCAAGCCGCTGTGCGACATCGTCGTGGTTGGCGACGCGCACGCGCCAGCCGGCGCTGAAGCGTGCGCCTTCGAGGTATCGCTGCGAGTCCAGCGCCCTGGCCAGCCGTCGCCGCTGCCGGAACGCCCGCAGCCGCTCAATCCGATGATGCGCCTGTCGCACGACGTCGAGCAGGACTGGCTGCAGCGCGTGGCCGCCGCGCAGAACGCCGTCACGCCCGGCGAGGTCCTGGTCGACAAGACCCTGCGGGTTACCGGCGAACGCCGCGTATACCGCAACGCCGCTCCGGAGCGCTGGCTGAAATCCACCTTGCGCGCGTGCTCGCTCGGCATGGCGGATGCTGTTCCCTGGCGCCTGAGCACGGCCAGCGCCCCCGCACGCACCCCGTTGCGCTACGAATTAGCCTATGGCGGCGATTGCCGGATTGAAGCCGGCAGCGTTGACGCCGGCCGGGTTCCCGCCAAGCACAGGCTCTCAACAGAACAACGCCAAGCGTATCCGGACCCGGCAATGGCTCCGGAGGCGCATGACAGCTGCCAGCAAAATCCACTTGGCCGTGGCTTCGCCCCCAACTGGTACCTGGAGGCCAGCCGCACCGAATCCTTGCCTGCGCCGCGCATCGAATATTCTGACCAGGCTTTTACCGCCAGCGGGTTCTGGCAAATGGCGGGCGGCGGCAAGCCGCAAGCGCCGGCTGGAATGGGCTATGTTGGCCGGGGTTGGCTTCCGCGCCGGGAGCTGATAGGCCAGGTCGACATGAAAACCAGCTGGAAAGACGACGAGGTTCCCCTGCTGCCCAAGGATTTCGATTTCCGCTACTGGAACGGCGCCCCGGCCGACCAGCAATGCCCATACATCGAAGGCGGCGAGCAGTTCCATCTCACCAACCTGTGCGCTGCAAATGCTCCCTACGCCCGCGTTGACGACCAAGGCAACAGCACACTCTCCTTCACGATGCCGAAAGAATCCCTGTTCCTGCTTGGGGTCGACGCCGATTCGGCCATCGCCGCCATGCCGATGCTCATCGACACGGTGGTGGTCGACCTCGACGCCGGCCAAGTTGAATTGACCTGGCGCATCGCCATCTCCGCCGCCGACGACTTCCAGGAAGTACGACTGCACCATGCCAACACGCCGCAAGCGCTGGAGCGCCTGAATGCCTGGCACGCCGAAACCGAAACGCAAAGCGTCTAAGATTCCATGGCTCACGAAACCGTCACCAAGTCCAAACGCTTTTACTGCGTCAGCCTCACTCCGGATATCTGCAAAACTCCGGTAGGCAATTCCGTCGTACCCATCCCATACACGATTACCGGGGAGTTCAAGGACGCCAAGGACGTATCCCGCTCGGTGAAGACGCAAAGCGCCCCGGTCTTCCTGCATAACAAAAGCGTGATCCCCAGCGTCAAAGGCGACGAACGCGGTACGCTGGGTGGCGTCAAAAGCGGCACCTACCTCAAAACGGTTGAATCGAAAGACTACAGCTCCACCAAAGGCGCCAACGGCACGCAGACCATCCAGGAGTCGCGCATTGTCTGGATGAACAACCGCAACACCATCGGCCGGATCTACGAACGCGGTGTGCAAGCGGCGCGCACGCGCTTGCAAAACCTTGGAAGAGCGGCAAGCGAAACACTGCACGACGCGGCCCAAGGCTACAAGGACAACGTATCGGACAGCCTGCACCAGTTCGGCAAGGACGCGATGGACAAAGGCGGCGACATCGCCATGGGCAGTGCCGCCGTGGGTGTAGGCGGACTTGCAGTCGGCGCCACCGGCGTCGGGCTGCCCGTCGCCGCGGCGATGGAAACGACGGCGGCAGCCGGCGGCGTAACCGCCGGCGCAGTGACAGCGACTGGCTATGCTGCCGACACCTCGGCCACGGTACTGGACCAGGCGGCCGACTATATCCTCACCGGCAAAACGCCGGATATCGTGACCGCAGCAACCGGCATGGCCTATAGCGCTGCAGAAAACCTGGTATTCAAGAAGGTCGCCAAGGTCGGCAGTTTCCTGAAGAAGCTCATGCCGACGAAGAAAGCCAAGCCTGGCTCGACACCACCGGCGCAGCCCAAACCCCAGTCCAAGGCAACCGGCGGCGCCGGCAAGGACGGCCACGACGGCGGCAAGACCAAGCAGGTCAAGGAACCCAAGTCCGACAAGCCATCCGACTGCTGTCCCAAGGACGGCGCACCGGGCGGCAAATCCGTCAAGAGCAGCCACCCCGTACACTTCGGCACCGGCGAAGAAATCCTGCCGCAAACGGACTTCGTCCTGGAAGGACCGACGCCACTGGCCTGGACCCGCACCTACCGTTCCGGCTCGGAGACCGAAGATTGGGGCCTGCTGGGCGCACGCTGGAGCACGCCCTACACCAGCAGCATCTCCATTTGCGCGAAAGGCATCGTCTATCACGAGGCCAGCGGCCGCGCGATCAGGCTGCCAGCGCTGGACATCGGCCAGGAGCACGACCACCGCGGCGAAGGCTTCACCCTGCGGCGCGACAGCGACCAGCAAGTCACCCTGACCTGGCGCGACGGCGCCACCGATACCTTCAGCGCAGGTCCTGACGGATGGCTGCCGCACGGCTACGATGGCGTCAACGCCATGCTCGCGCCCCGCTCCCCCATTCGCACGCAACGCTACTACCTCACTCGCCGCGCCGAACGCGATGGCAGCGGCATCACCATCGAGCGCAATCATGCAGCCCGGCCAGGCGAAGTCCTTCTCCGCGTGCGCACCGACGACGGCCTGACGATCGAAGCACTGCGGGACACTTACCTGCCGGTCGAATCCGGCCCCGAGCCGCAGTTCGCCGCGCCGCGCATCGGCAGCATCGAACAAGTGCTGCCGGACGGCACCCGTCTGTGCCATGTGCGCTACCGCTACGAAGCCGACCTGCCCGACCTGGTCACGGCAACTGCGCCAGCGGGCTCCTTCGAAGCGCTGCCGCTACGCTGCAACCTGGTTGAGCAAAGCAATATCGCCGACCAGTCGCGCAGCTATACGTACAAACATCATTTGCTGGTGCATTACACCACCTACTCCGGCTTCGCCCATGGCCTGGGATGGGTCAGCCTCGCCTTCCTGCGCGAGCGCTGGGCCGGCAATGCCCTCGACGACGCGCAACTGTCCGAGCGTTGCGCTATCACAGTTGGCAACAGCTACCAGGCCCGCGCCGTCCGCACCACGACGGCCGACGGCCGCGATGAAGTCCAGATCGCGTACATCGACGCCGACACCACCCGCGTCACCGAGCCCGATGGCGGTGTGCTGGAATACCAGTTCAACTCACAATGGCTGGCCACCAGCGTGCACCGCATCGGCCCGGACGGCAGCCCCCGCTCACTGGGACGGCGCGAATGGGACCGCGACGGCATGCTGTTGGCCGACATCGATGCCGACGGCAACGACAGCCGCTATAGCTACGACAGCGCAGGCAACCTCATTTCGATCACTGACGCGCAGCAGAATGTAACCAGAATCGAATACGATGCGCACAACCAGCCGATCGCCGTAACGGACGCGCTGGGCTACACCACGCGCACCGCTTATGACGGCGCAGGCCGAATTGCCGAGCGCACCGATGCCTTGGGCCGCCGCAGCGCCTATGACTATGACGCGAAAGGCCGCCTGTCCATCGTGACAGATGCACGCGGCGGCAACAAGCGCCTGTCGTACGACGCTGCTGGCCGCCTTGCTTCATACACCGACTGTTCGAACTTCACTACTCGCTACAACTACGACTCGAATGGACGCCTGAGCGAATACATCGACGCCATTGGCAACACCACCCGTTACCAATACAACCAAGTCGGTCAGATGACGTCGATCATCTACCCCGACGGCACAACTGAAAGCTTCGCTTACGATGCAGACGGCAACCTGGTTACTCATACCGATGCAAAAGGACAGCGCACGCGCTACCACTTCGACGGACACGGCGCGCTGGTCCAGAAGATCGATGCGAAAGAACAGGTTCTGCGCTACAAGTACGACAAGGCGCTGAGGCTCGTTGAGCTTATCAACGGCAATGGCGACTCCTACCTGTTCAACTACGACGCCGAGAGTCGTCTGGTCAGCGAAACTGGTTTCGACGGCAAGGTCACCACCTTTACGTACAGCCCCGCCGGCAGTCTCCTGGCCAGCAACAGTGCAGGCATCACCACCGATTTCGCTCGCGACGCACTAGGCCGATTGCTCGCAAAAAGCAGCCCAGACGGCGCAGTACGTTACGCCTATGACGCGCTTGGCCGCCTCACCGCCGCAGCCACGTCCCAAGCCGAACATCGCTTCGTCTACGACGCAGCAGGCCAGCTCGTAGAAGAACGCATGGCCTACTCGCCAGGTCCGGTACGTCTGCCTGGCGAACCCCAAGAATACGTCGCTGCATTCACAATGACCCATGCCTATGACGAACTAGGCAACCATATCCAGACCGTCCTGCCCAACGGCCGACGGGTTGACACCCTAAGGTATGGCAGCGGCCACTGGCACGGCACCCTGTGGCAAGGCAAATCACTGGTCGATCTGGAGCGGGATCATTTGCACCGCGAGACGCAGCGCCAGCTAGGTGGAGGTAAGGAACGCCTCACCGAACGCCGCAGTTACGATCCGCAGTCGCGACTGAATTCCTTCACTCTCGACAAAGGAGCGCAGCGCCTGCGCGAACGCCGCTACGAATATGATGCAGCAAGCAACCTGGTACATATTAATGACACGTTCGGCGGCAACATTCGCTACACCTACGATCCGCTGGGCCAATTGCTGTTCGCAGTCCAGCCCGACTTGACAGAAATGTTCGCCTTCGACCCGGCTGGCAACCTTCTCGATCCCGAAGCTGCGGCAAAGTCCATCAGCACCCGACAGATTCTGCGTGATCTGGACGATCAACCCGCCCCCAGCACAAACGCACCGCGCCTGGCAAAAGTCACGCATAACCTGCTGTGCCAGTACATGGGTTATGCCTATGACTATGATGTGCAGGGTAACACCATCGCCAAACGCGCCCGCTTAGCTAAAGTTGCAAATGACGAGGGCAACCTCGAGTTCGAATATGACTCGGCAAATCGTTTGACCACCGCTACGCGCACGTTTGCAAACTCGCGGCAGGTCGCGCGCTACAGCTACGACGCCTTTGGACGACGCATAGCCAAACGGGTCCAAGAGCAGCAGTGGCCAGTTGGACACGCCTCGCCTTCCGTCGGGCTCGAACATAAGGGCAAATTAACGCTCTTCGTATGGGATGGCGACACGTTGGCACAAGAAATCTCTGCGGACAATACGATCACCTATCTTTACGAACCAGACACCTTTTTACCCATCGCCCAAATCGAATCCAGCGGCGGAATCGAAACGTGTCCAGCGAACGAAATGATTTTGTGGCAGGGGAATTTCTGGGAGCAATTATCCCTCACGCACGACGCAGGTGCCCATGTCGAGTCTTGGCACTCCCAACGGCAAGCGGTCTTCGACCAGCACCACAGAACACAGTGGACGCAGCGGCTTGCGCTCGCTGAAGAACACGCGTTAAAGGATCACATACTGTACTACCAATGCGACCATGTCGGAATGCCGCTTGAGCTGCGTAATGAGCTTGGAGAAATTGTATGGGCGGCGCGCCATCGTGCGTTTGGGAGCATATTCCGGCAATCAAGGGGCGCTGCAATTCAACCGCTGCGCTTCCAAGGCCAATATGAGGACTCTGAGACCGGACTGTTTTACACAAGACATCGCTATTACGATCCAGCCATCGGGCGCTTCATTAGCCAAGATCCAATTCGATTGGCGGGCGGGCTTAATCCCTATGCTTATGGATTAAATCCGGTGAGTTGGACCGATCCTCTCGGTTTAAAATCGGAATGGCAGACGAATTGGGAAGCAGTGCATGGACCGCTTCCTAACGGGTTCCAAGTCCACCACATTATTCCGAAGAGCAAATCCTCCGTTGCAGCGGTGAAGAAACTATGTCCGAATTTTGACGTTCATAGTGAATCCAACTTAATTGCGCTGCCCACAGATTCCTCGATCACGGTGCCGCCGGGAAGGGGATTCGGAAAGACCACCCACAAAGGTTATCATTCCGGCTATAGTGAGGCCGCCGAGAAGGCTATGGCAGTTGCGGCCCGCTTTAAGAAGAGTGGAGTAACCAATTGTGAAAAATTGCGAGTTATTCAATCAGCTTTACGGTCCCAGTTGGAGAGCGGTGGCCAAACAATGTACGGGAATCAGCATCCAAATGGAGTACCTGGAGTAATGATGGATTGGGTAAATAGTATTCGAAACCATGTGAGGTCCAAATGAACATTGGCTGGAATGAACTTACGATAATTGCAAAGCCGCTATTTGATTTTTTATCTCGCGATAATTTTTATCAAGCTGCTTATTCCGGGCCCAGCGTTGGAAAACTTATTGTGAACGATCCGGCAGTTGCGATCGATTTTATTTCGGACGATTCTGGGGACCGTTTCGACGATTGGGAATCTGTTACCGATGGCTCCGAGGAATTTTCCGAAGATTTCGAGTGGAAGAGTTGGATTGTTCACAATTTAAGGAAAAACAATTATTTCGATCTATCAATGAAAAATTTCAACGGCGCAGATGTAAAGTTAACCGATTCTGGAGTTTGCTTAATTAATGAATTGATGCACCGGGACGTCAAAATTTTGCTGAACTGTTATGCAAATGACTTTTTCCCAAGAATCTGGTCTGAGATATTGGAGGTTTATCTAAACGATGGTTTCCCCTGCGGTTGGAATGGCAGGTACCCATCAGGCGATTTGGTAGTATTTTCAAATAGTTGAAGCATCACCTATTTCCGCCTTGGATCGCCCTCTGTTTAGCGTAACGGAGAGGAAACGTTCTTTATGATTCCACAGAAAGTAAAAGACTATTTGGCAAAAGATGGGGGTGATGTTCTGAGGCAGAACAAGCAAGGAGCACTTCGTACGCTCAGCCAGTTAGGCGTCGATCCAAATTCCGAATTCGGAGAATTCTACTTGGAATATCAAGGTGCATTCATCAGTCCGCGTCCTATTGCCGAGTTGTTGGACATAGACGACTCTGCATTCCCGCAATCCCCGATCAAACCGACTATTCGCAGGATCGATATCAACTGCCGGAAAAGTTCTTAGCATTGACGTTATGAGCGGAGAAATTCCAGCACGATGGGAGTCTTTCAACAGTTTCCTCGCATGGTATTTTGACAGTACAGATCCCGCAGCTTTTGAGTAAGCTTTGGAACTTCCTCTTTCGGCGCAACTGAGGGGAAAAGATGCAGGCAATATCCTGAGGCAGAACAATCAAGGGCACTTTATGCGCCAGTCGTGATAGTAATGTCCATCCACCATATTACGGAAGAGCTATACTTTGGGTAGACAACTATTAATTACTTCGCCAACGCTAGACGTCGTCGAACCCCGCATTGGAGGACCAGCATTAATAGGTGGGATTGTAAATTGGCCTGTAAGTGCAAGAGGCAATCCATTAATTCTGGTTGCATCATTACCAAATAGCTTCATTTCAAATGCTACCGGGCTTCGACTTGCACCTGATCTTTACACCTCTGTCTTTTCGTATTATTCGGAGGTAGATTATTTTCTCGATGAAATCACTTACCACGGTACTCGGGAAGAGCTTGAATGCTTGCGGCGCGGCGGCACGAAAGTACTCCAGCATCGTCCCGGCTCCTGCGTAGCTCAATCCGTTGGCATTCCACCTCATACGCTCGAACTGGGCGAATTTTGTTCAGATGACAATGATTGCGGATCGAGAATCGGTGCCGCCCCAAATTTGCTTCAAGATGAATTTCTTGGTTTGCAAGATATGTCCTTTGTTCTTCAATTAAGAAGCTCAGACTTTCCTGAAAAGTTTAATGGTATATTTGGAATTCTTGATGCATTGGGGTATCTGTATCTGCGGCAAATGTGTGATTCACCTGAAAGCGGCCTGTTCTTTATCCAAACCACTTAGACGGCCCATTTATTTAAAGTTCTAAGATTTTGCCTCTATGGATTTCGATTGCGCAATTAAGAAAATCAGAACCCAGATCAAATATGGTCGTGTAGTGGATGCAGGTCGCTCGCTCTATTCGCTACTTGAACAGTATCAAGGAACCGAGCAGGAAGCTCTATTGCTGGCGATCCTTGCACTTGAATTGTGTTATCAAACAGGCGCTTATTCGGAAGCAATCCCGTTGCTCGAACGTCTTTTGCAACTTGACATTTCAATTGAGGTCAGAAATCGGGCTCTTGGCACCTTATATGTCTGCAAGAAAAAGATAAGCATCGTCACCATTGACGCCAGCTTGGACAATGTCGAGCTGGAGGCCCTCATGAATCTGGTTCGTAAGGGCCACATTTTTGATTTTGGCGCACATCCTAATGGCTTACGCAATAGCATATTTACCAACGACGTCGAGCAAGCGCAGTGGCTGGCCTGGCATCAAGGAATTGAAGAGCCATTTAAATCCTGGAACGGATTGAGGGCTCATGCAGCACGCCAGCTGTATTCGCACTGCCGGGAAAAAGGGATAGAAACAAAGTCCTTTGATAAGTGCATTGCATCCCAAATCGTTGAAATCTGCGAGCAAAACATAGCTGGCGAGATGATGCACTTCTTTGACGATGTCTATGGTGACCTGATACAGATCGCGAAGGCTAAACTTGTAGGTTTCGAACCGGACTTGTATAAAAAGATGTGGAGAGCTTACAAAAACGGCTTCTTTCCCTGTGGATGGAAAGGCGAATTTCCGAACGGGAAGCTGTGCATCTTCTTTCCAGACCCGGTCTCCCATTAACTATAATATTGAATCCGATGCCAGAGCTGCATTTGAAAAAGATCGTCAGGCGGAAGACATCGTCTTTGCAAGCTCTATAAGCGACTGGTCATAGCGAGATAGTTCAATTAATCATGAAGAAAAATTGGAGTGAAGTCCGACTTGCCGCAGGCCAACTGCTCGACTTCTTAAGCCGGCCTACTTTCTTTGACCAACCTTACACTGGAGACTTAAAAACTCATCGGGTAATTTTTGACATATCAGAAGCTGTCGCGCGCTTCACGGATGACTCTGGCGAACGGTTCGAAGACTGGCAGGACCTGCTGGAGTCGGTCACGCCGGCTTGGCCGGAAATGCCTCGTGAAATTGAAAGAAGAACCATAGAGCTTCTTGACCAGATGACAAGCAAGCTGTATCCCAGCGCACTTAACGAAACCCTGATCAACAATATGCAGGGCGATGTTGCCAGGTTACTCCATTGCCATGCCTACGGCGACGTGCATCAACTGTGGAAAGCAGTACAACAAGCCTATCTTGACGGAGGAATGCCTTGCGGCTGGGAGGGCCGCTATCCTGAAGGACGAATGGTAGTATTTTCAGCAGTCCACCTGGACCACGAACAAGAGGCCAATACGGAAATCCAGCCTTACTAAGGCAACATTTTCTTTGCCGCCGAGTCGTTCGCCAACTTCCTGTACAGGCTTCAGCAAAAGCACATTCTTCGCTATAGCCCTTTCACCTTCTGGTAACCGGTGCGGCTCACAGGAATCTTTCGCCCGTCTTTCAGCACGGCGCAATGGCTATCCTTGGTGGCCTGCTCGATGCGCTCGATGCGCTCGACATTGACGATCCACGAACGATGTAGCCGCACGAAACGGGTCTGGTCGAGTTGTTCCTCGAGCTCGGACAGCCGCTGGTTCTTCAGGTATGGCTTGCCCTCGGCCAGGATCTCGACGTAATCGTCCTGCGCTTCGATGGTGTCGATGCGCTCGGCGGCAATCACGTGCACGCGAGAGCCGTCACGAATCAGCACACGTTCCAGCGGGCCGTTGCGGGTCGCCGCCTCGGTCGCCATCTGCGCCACTGGCGGACGCTCGCTACCGAGGCGAGTGCGCACATGCGCCACGGCCTGGTCCAGCCTTTCCTGCGGATAGGGCTTGAGCAGGTAATCGATCGCATGGACCTCAAACGCCTTCAGCGCGTACTGGTCATAGGCCGTGGCGAACACATAGTGCGGTTTGCTGCCCGCTAGTTCCACCACTTCAAAGCCATCGAGCTTTGGCATCTGGATATCGAGGAACACGACATCCGGCTCCAGTTCGGCAATCGCCTTGACGGCTTCGAAGCCGTTGCCGCATTCGGCGACCACTTCCACGTCAGCGTGGGCCCGCAGGTATTCCCGCATGACGCCGCGGGCTAATTCTTCATCATCGACAATGATGACGCGCATGGTTCAGGACTCCTTCGTCTCGGCGGGCAGCGTCAGGGCTACCCGGTATTTATTGTTTTCGTGCCTGCAGTGCAGGCTGGCCTGGTGGCCATAGGCCGCCGCCAACCGCTCCCGCACGTTGACCAGGCCAATGCCATTGCCCTTGCGGGGCGGCGTGTCCGGGTCAGTATCGTTTTCGACTTCAACCTTCAACAGCGAGCCTTCGCGGCGGGCGTCGATGCGCACTGTGCCGCCTTCCGGCATGCCGCCGATGCCGTGCTTGACCGCGTTTTCCACCAGCGGCTGCAGGATCATCGGCGGCAGCAGGCATGGCAGCGCGGCTTCATCCACTTCCTGCTGCACGCCAAGACGCGCGCCGAAGCGCACTTTTTCGATCGCCAGGAAGTGGCCGATCAGGCGCACCTCCTCTTCCAGCGTGATCTTGCCCTGCGCCTCAATCCCCAGGCTCTGGCGGAAGAAGTCCGACAGTCGCTGCGTCATGTCGCGGGCCCGCTTGGCGTCGATCGAGGTCAACGCGCTGATCGAGTTCAGGCTGTTGAACAGGAAGTGCGGGTCGATCTGGGTGCGCAGCATGCGCAATTCCGCATCGCGCGCCAGCAGCTTTGATTCCAGTTCGCGCTGCTCAGCCTGGCGGGCCCGGACAAACTCGCTGACCAGGTAATTCAGGCTCGCCAGCAGGCCGTACATCAGGACACCGAGCGAAAACAGCAAGGCCGTCAACTGGGGCCGGATCGCAATGCCTTCGGCGCCGAACGATTCCGCCCCAACGTTCCAGAGGCGCATCAGGAACACCCACAGGAAGCCGGCCCAGACGGCTGCGGTCAGCATCGACACCAGGATCACCGACGGGCTGCGCTCGCGCAACGGATTGGCCTTGCACATGTAGTAGGCCGAAAACCCGGCGCCAACCGAAAACAGCAGGGTCACCGGCACCGCAAACAACATGGCGCGCAGCCATGGTTCGTCGCCCAGTTGGGCCACAGCCCCGCCTAGTCCGATCCCCAGCAGCAGCCATACCGTCAGGTACAGCAGCACGCCGCTGCGACTGGTCAACACGCGCGGCATCAGTTGCGGATTTCCAGGCCGCCCATGATCACGGTGCCGCGGATGACCAGGCGCTTGCTGTTGTCCTTCGGCTCCATGGTCTTTTCCTCAAAGCCGCCCAGGATCGGCGTGCCTTCCAGCTCCACCGTCCAGTCGGCCGGCACCTTGATCGAGATGCCCCCCATCAAGGCGAACACATTGAGTACGGCAACGCCGTTCAGCGACGCAGTGCGCATATCGAGGTCGATGCCGCCCATGATGCTGGTCAGGTCGCCGCCACGGAAGTCCTGGGTGGTCACCTTGCGCTGGAACCCGCCGAGAACGGCCGTCAATTCCAGTACGCGCTCACTGGTTTCGCCTTCCGACACGCCGAACAGCGACGTATCGTCGGCAAAGCCGCTGGCGACAGAGCTTTCACTGTCCGGCTGCCTGCGGCGCTTGCTGGCACGGAACACCATCATCAGGCCCAGGCCGATAATTCCGATCGGGAAGATGACCTTCCAGCTGATGTAGATCAGGCCGAGGCCTTTCAGCAGCGACAGCGCGCCGAAGCCGATCATGAAGATCCCTGCCACTGCTGCCCCGCTGCCGCGCCGCGGCGCTTGCGCCAGGGTCGAGGCGCCGACCACCATCAGGATGAAGGGCCAGAAGTGCACCCGCATGTCGAGGTCGATCCAGCCCAGGTTATCGATCAGGAACAGGAAGCCGGCCAGGATGACGGCGGCGCCAATCAGCATCTGGGATGCGGTATTACGTTCGCGATGGCTGCGGTTGCGCATTATTGGTTCTCCTCTTTATTGGCGCTGTATTTAATCACAACTGGCTGCACCAGCAGGCAGATTCCTGCAATGATGACCAGGATGGGCCAGCTGTTGTGGAAAGTCAGGCCCCAGATATGCTCGAACGACATGTAGAACCAGCCGGCGAAGGCGATATGGCACAGGCCATCCACCACATGCTTCGGCGTGGTCGGCGGGATCAGTTTGACGGCGCCGAAAGCCATGGCCAGGAAAGGCCAGTAACGCCACAGCTGGCCAATTGGCGGAATGTCGATATCGGTCAGGAACAGCACGCCGACGGCGATCACGATCAGGCCCCAAAGCAGCTGGCTGCGCGATTGCATTTCTTTGCTCATTTCTTGCTCCCCGTTGATTGGATGGATGAACGATACCGGGGAGCGAATGGCGGCGAAACGGCTTTTCGGCGAACGGCGGCGGCGGCTCGGTGAATGGCGAAAATTTCAGCGAACGGCGAAAAAAAACCCGCCAGCCGGCGGGTCATATGGCAGTACGGGGGTCTAGCGCCCTGTTTCCATCTTCGGCTCGAACAGCATCAAGCCCCAGCCCAGCTGGCGGCGAATCTCCTCTGGCGATGGAGGTGGCTTGACGGCTTGAGAACGGCGTTCGAGGTACTCCCTTACCACGTACTTGGATGGGTGGTTGGTCTGGGTCATGATAGGCCTCCGTATTCTGTTTGTGGGCCGGGGTGCCTTGCTATGGAAGGAACCGGCCAGGATGTCTGGTAGATGAGCGCTGGGCGCTTCGATCACGCTTCCATCTTATTTCCCGCCCCGCTAGCACACGGTGCGTTTGCTCACAATTCCCCCGTCAGTTCGGCTCTTGTTGCTGTCGGAATCGGCCTACGAAATGTGGTTTGCAAGTCATGCGGCCTCGAGCACGCAAAAATTTTTCCCTTGACGTTTTACGGCGCTTTTCCCGTGCCCCGCGAACGTCGTCGAGCTCTGTGCGCTTGAAAACATACACACTTCACTAATGAACTAATTGGCGGAGGGGGTGGGCTATATTGATCGTCGTTGGCAAGCAGGAAAGGTTATGTTTTCAGCAGGCCACTGACGATATAACCAGGCAATCTCTTGCGCGCTGACAAACCGCTTCACCTTCACAACAACACTATCTCAAGGGGTATTAACATGAAGAAAGCGTTTCTTAGCAAGGTAGCCGGAACACTGATGCTATCGGCCGGGCTGTTTGCCAGCTCGGGCGCCATGGCACAGACAACGTTGACCTTTGATGCTGCGGGCAATGCCATCTTTGGCGCACTGCACGCAACAGCCGGGGACTATATCGACACCTATCTGTTCTCAGTCGACACCAACGCCACGTATGCCAGCGGTAACGTGGTGGTCGGCAAGACCTGGATCGATGGTTCCCGCCTGGCAAACTATGGCATCACGGGTATCCAGTTCTTCAAAGTGGAAGCCGACAGCAGCCAAACCGCCCTGGCAACGACCTTCGACACTTCGTCCGGTATCGAGTTCTTCCCGATCGATGCCCTGATGTCGGGCAATTATGGCTTCACGGTCACTGGCAGCACCGCCATCGCAGGTCTGGGCGGTTCCTATGCCGGTAACCTGGGCCTGGCAGCTCCAATTCCGGAACCTGCTACCTATGCGATGCTGCTGGTAGGCGTTGGCCTGCTGGGCCTGGCTTCCCGTCGCAAGTCCAACGACAAGCTGGGCTAAGCCGCAACCACTCCCCCCGTGGAAACCCGCTGCGGCGGGTTTTTCATTGCTTCTTCTTCCCGGCTTCTGGCACCGGTTTCGAATCGGCGACGCCAACTTCCCTGGTGGCCGCCACCTGTGCCACATATGGCCCGGGATCGACGCATGCGGGCAACGCTGCCGTTGGCTTGCCGCCGCTGCCTTTGGTTTTGAAATAATAGGCAGCAACGCGATCCTGCGCCTGGCAAAGCTTGAAGGCGGCTACCTTGTCGGTCCAGGCTTGCTTGTCCTTGGCCGCAGCAGCGGCGGCCTTCTGCTCTTCAGTGGGCGCGGCGAGCTTGGCTTGCACGGCAGTGCAGGCGGCCAGCAGGACCAGTGCGTATATGGGCTTGTTCATGGCTGGTTCCTCCTCAGATGGTCTTGGGGGCAGGCGGCGGCACCGCTTCGCCGTCGTGTTCGGGGGCGCGTACGCGCGGCACCTTGCCGTCCACTACTTCCTGGTACCAGATGTCGTGGTGTTCGCGCGCCCACGCATCGTCCACATAGCCCTCGCGCATGGCTTTGTATGCCCCTTCCATCCCGACGGTGCCCAGGTAAATATGGCCGAGCGCCAAGCCCATCATCAGCACCGTGGCTGTGATGTGCAGCAGGTTTGCGCCCTGCATCATGAAGCGCGTGTATTCGAGGTTGGGCACTAGTTTGTCGAGCACGAAGCCGGAGCCGCTGGCAGCCAGGCCGAGCAAGGTGACGCCGCCCCAGAACCAGAGCTTTTCGCCGGCGTTGAAGCGTCCGGCGGGAGCATGCCCTTGTCCGAACATGCCGCCCAGCCGGGCCAGCCATTTGAGGTCCGCCACGATAGGGAAATTGTCCTTCACGAACAGGATGAAGGTGACGATGATCGCGACCGTGAATAGCGGGCCGACGAAGTTGTGGATGGTTTTCAGGGCGTAGGTCAGGTAGCCGAACAGGCTGTGGCCGATGATGGGCATCAGCACGAATTTCCCGAACATCATGCACAGGCCGGAGACAGCCAGCACGACGAAGGTGATGGCGGTGGTCCAGTGCACGAAGCGCTCGGTTGGCGTAAAGCGCTGGATCTTGCGGCCGGTTGGCGGCGCATGCACCTTGATCGGGCCTTTGGCGAAGTACATCACGGCGATCGCGGCGAGCACACCCAAAATCAGCCAGCCGCCAATGCTGATCATCGGCCCATTGCGGAAGCGGCGCCAGGCCTCGCCGGCCGTCGTTGCCACGGGCTGGCCGGGGAGCTGGGCCTTGGGTTGGATCAGTACGCCGGATTCGGGATAAGGCAGGCTGCTGTAATGCGCTTCGCCGGCCACTACCTTGCGCCACACCGGCGCGTTGTTGCCAGGCTGGTCGCGCGTGCGTTCGGCCGGGTCCTGCTTGAGGATGTCCAGCGATTCGACGCGCGGCGCCGCGTTGGGGGCGCTGGCTGCATTTGCGGCGGCGCCCTGCTGGCGAATCGCGGGGGCATCCGCCGCGAGGGACGTGCCGGCGGCGAGTGCCACGGCCAGCATTGCCAACCATCGTTTCATGGCAAACCTCCCTACCGGTTGGTCTTCACATACTCATTCTGCAGCTGCCCGCGTTCGCGCACCTGCTTGTCCCAGGACGCCTTTTCGCCCGGCGTCCATCCCTTGGCCACCTGCGCCGTGCTGGCGCCCTTGTATGCCGGATCGTCACCGCGATTCACCGCACTGCCCTGCTTCGACTGCGAGACCTCGCCGCAGGCCGCCAGCGCCAGCAGCGCTACCAGATAGAGCTTCATGGTTTCGCCTCCGGTTTGCCGTAAGCCGTGCCCCAGCCCCAGACCTCGCTGCCCTTGCCGCGCGTGACAACGCGGGTACGGAAGATGTCCGCCACCACGTCGCCATCGCCGCCCAGCAGCGCCTTGGTCGAACACATCTCCGCGCAGGCCGGCAGCTTACCCTCGGCCAGCCTGTTGCGGCCGTACTTCTCGAATTCCGCTTGCGAGCCGTTCTCCTCCGGGCCGCCCGCGCAGAAGGTGCACTTGTCCATCTTGCCGCGCAGGCCGAAGGTCCCGTTGGAGGGGAACTGCGGCGCCCCGAACGGGCAGGCATAGGAGCAGTAGCCGCAGCCGATGCAGGCATCCTTGTTATGCAGGACCACGCCTTCCTCGGTACGGTAGAAGCAATCGACCGGGCACACCGCCATGCAAGGCGCGTCCGAGCAATGCATGCACGCCACCGATACCGACTTTTCCTGCCCGATGATGCCGTCGTTGATGGTCACTACCCGGCGCCGATTTACGCCCCAGGGCACCTCGTGCTCGTTCTTGCACGCCGTCGCACAGGCGTTGCATTCGATGCAGCGCTCCGTGTCGCAAATGAATTTCATCCGTGCCATGGCAATCTCCTCAGCCCGCGAAGCGTTCGATATTGCAGATCGTCGTCTTGGTCTCCTGCATCATGGTGACCGAGTCGTAGCCGTAGGTGGTGGCCGTGTTGACCGCCTCCCCGCGCACGATCGGCGCTGCGCCTTCCGGGTAGTATTCCAGCATGTCCTTGCCCTGCCACCAGCCCGAGAAATGGAAGGGAATGAAGGCCGTGTCCACGCCCACGCGCTGCGTCACCAGCGCCCGCACCTTGATGCGCGCACCAGTCGGCGTCGACACGATCACGTAGTCGCCATTGCGAATGCCGCGGTCCGACGCAGCCTTCGGATTGATTTCGACAAAGTTCTCCTGCTGCAGTTCGGCCAGCCAGGGATTGGAACGTGTTTCCTCCCCGCCGCCTTCGTATTCCACCAGCCGCCCGGAGGTCAGGATGATCGGGAATCTCTTCGCCAGGCCATCGTCGACCGCCTTCTGCTGCACGGTCTTGTACAGCGTCGGCATACGCCAGAAGGCTTTCTTGTCGTCGTGGGTCGGATACTTGGCGACCAGGTCCGGCCGGGTGCCGAACAGCGGTTCGCGATGCAGCGGCACCGGATCGGGGAAGTTCCACACCACGGCACGCGCCTTGGCATTGCCGAAGGGGTGCACGCCATGCACCTTCAGGCATACGCGCTGGATGCCGCCGGACAGGTCAGTCTTCCAGTTTTTCCCCTCCGCCGCCAGCTTTTCGGCATCGGTCAGCTCGTCCCACCAGCCCAGTTTTTTCATCAGCACGTGGTCGAATTCGGGATAGCCGGTCGTAATGTCGGCTCCCTTGGAGAACGAGCCATCCTCCGCCAGCAGGTTGACGCCGTCGCGCTCCACGCCGAAATTGGCGCGGAAGTTGCCGCCGCCATCCATCACATGCTGGCTGTTGTCATACAGGTTGGCCGAACCAGGATGCTTGAGTTCCGGCGTGCCGTAGCACGGCCATGGCAGGCCGAAATAGTCGCCCGTCAGGTCGTACCCTGTCTCCGCATCCTTGCCGCCTTTGCAGCGCAAGGTCTTCACGTCGAACATGTGCATATTGCGCATGTGCGCCTTCAGGCGTTCCGGCGACTGGCCGGTGTAGCCTATGGTCCAGCTGCCGCGGTTGATCTCCCGCAGCATCGATTCCGGCTCGGGCTCCATCATATTGCCCTTGCCCGGCACAAGCTTCAGCTTCGCCACCAGTTGCTTGCCAAAGCCGAGCTTTTCGGCCAGCTGGTACATGATCATGTGGTCGGTGCGCGATTCGAACAGCGGTTCGATCACCTTTTCGCGCCACTGCACCGAACGGTTGGATGCAGTGACGGAGCCGGAGGTTTCAAACTGCGTGGCCGCCGGTAGCAGGTAGACGGCGCGGTTCGGGTTGACCTCCTGTCCTTCCACTTTCATCGCGGCCATGGCAGCCGTCGCGGACGGATACGGATCGATCACTACCAGCATTTCCAGCTTGTCCATCGCCTTCTTCATTTCCAGCCCGCGCGTTTGCGAGTTTGGCGCGTGGCCCCAGAAGAAGACCGCCTTCACATTGCTGTCCTGGTCGATCAGCTCGTTTTTCTCGAGGACCGCGTCGACCCAGCGCGATACCGTCGTTCCGGACTTTTCCATCATGGCCTGCGAGGCGAACTGGCTCTTGACCCATTCGTAATCCACGCCCCAGACGGCGCACCAGTGCTTCCATGCGCCTGCGGCGAGGCCGTAGTACGCGGGCAGCGAATCGGGATTCGGGCCGACATCTGTCGCACCTTGCACGTTATCGTGGCCACGGAAGATATTGGTCCCGCCGCCGCTCTTGCCGACATTCCCCAACGCGAGCTGGAGGATGCAGGAAGCGCGCACGATCGCGTTGCCGATCGAGTGCTGGGTCTGGCCCATGCACCAGACCACGGTGGAAGGACGATTCTTTGCCATCGTCTCCGCTGCCTGCAACACCTGGGCTTCCGGTACGCCGCAGGCTTCTTCCACCTTGTCCGGCGTCCACTTGGCCACTTCTTCGCGCACCTTGTCCATGCCGTAGACGCGGGCGGCAATGTATTCCTTGTCTTCCCAGCCGTTCTTGAAGATATGCCACAGCATCCCGTACAGGAAGGGAATGTCGGAGCCGGAACGGATGCGGATGTACTGGTCCGACTTGGCCGCCGTGCGCGTGTAGCGCGGGTCGACCACGATCATCTTGCAGCCGTTTTCCTTCGAGTGCAGCATGTGCAGCATCGACACCGGGTGCGCTTCCGCCGCGTTGGAGCCGATATACATGGCCGCCCTGGCGTTCTGCATGTCGTTGTAGCTGTTGGTCATGGCGCCGTAGCCCCAGGTATTCGCGACGCCTGCCACGGTAGTCGAGTGGCAGATGCGCGCCTGGTGGTCACAGTTATTGGTGCCAAAGAAGGAGACGAATTTGCGCAGCAAAGCTGACTGCTCGTTATTGTGTTTCGACGAGCCGACGAAGAATACGGAATCCGGGCCATCCTTCTTTTTCATGTCCAGAAGCTTGGCTGAGATTTCCTGCAAGGCCTGGTCCCAGCTGATGCGCTGGTATTTGCCGTTGACCAGCTTCATCGGATATTTCAGGCGGTACTCGCCGTGGCCATGTTCGCGCAACGCGGCGCCCTTGGCGCAATGCGCACCCAGGTTGATCGGCGAGTCGAACACTGGCTCCTGCCGAATCCAGATGCCGTTCTCCACCACCGCATCGACCGCGCAGCCCACCGAGCAGTGGCTGCAGACCGTGCGCCGCACAACCTGCTTGCTACCGCTATCAACAGCGGCAGGATCTTTTGCCTGCGCCTTGCGCATCAGCGAAAGCTGCGATGCGGCCAACCCGACGCCGACGCCGATGCCGGAGCGTTTCAGGAACGCGCGCCGGTCCATCGTTGGCAAGGCCCGCGCCAGGCTGCCTTCCAGGCTGGATGCGAAACGGCCAGACGCGCGAGGGCCGGCAGGCCCTTTACGTGTAAGGAGCGTCATGTTGCCCTCCACTCAGATCTTGGTGGTGCGGTAGTACTTCTGGATATGTTCTGTGAGGCGGTAGCCGGAACCCGGCGGTGGTTCCGGTTCCGCAGGCGGCGTCGTGTCAGGCGGACTGCTGGCAATTTTTGCCGCGATGCCGGCGGCGGCCACGGCCCCCATGCCAGCGAAAAAGGATCGTCTTCCAGGCTTGGATTGCGTTGACATCATGGTCTCCCATAACCAACAACAGTTTCTCTTTTAACACTAGCACAAATGTTTTAACAATGCACTAATGCCTAGTCCATATCGAACGCCTGGCTTTCCACCTCGACGAAGCTGCGTGCCAGCCCTGCGACTGCACGATAGTAAGCCGCCCCGGGATGCGCATCGATAGCGTCAAAAAGCTGGTGCGCCCACGGCCGGATGTGAGCGCTAAAAAATTCCTTCTGTGTTGCAATGCTGCCATGCAGCAGGCGCATTGCATCGCATAGGGCAGCGAAATGATCCTCGCTTTCGGACAGGTGCTCGGAGCGCTCCAGGCCCAGGCGCGCCAGGTCTTCACGCAGCGCGGCCAATGGCTTCTCCATCAGGAAACCGGACAGGTAGTAGGACCCGTACAGCATGATCTCGGGCTTGCCGACGCCGATGAACAACGTTTCATACTCTTCGCGCGCGCGCTCGGCATCGGTCTTGCTGCTGGCCGTTTGCAGGCCGCGCCAGGCGTCGGCCAGCACCCCGTCGCCTTCGATGGCTGCGCCTTCGATCAAGTCCAGCACCGCCTGGGATGGCGGGCCGTAGAACAGCATGGACAACACACCGTACAGTTCGGAACGCGCATATTCTTCGTCTTCGGTCATTGGCGTTTCACCTCAAAGATGGAAACTTCTTTCTCCGGCTGCATCATGTCGATAACGCGGCAGTCGGGGCACATGCGCAGGCGGTCGAGATTGCCGCTGAAGGCTCCGTGGCCCGCGAGCTTACTGACCATATTCTCCACCATTTGCAAGGTACCGAACGGCTTTTGACACTTGATGCAGTGGTAGGGTTGAGCCTCGTTGATAACGCGCGCCTGCTTCGCTGCTGCGCCCAGCGCGAGGCGCGGCTGCAGGCTTAACGCCCGCTCCGGGCAGGTCCGCACACACAAGCCGCATTGCACGCAGTTCGACTCGGTGAAACGCAATTGCGGCAATGTTGGATTATCGGATAGCGCAGACTCCGGGCAGGCGCCAACACAAGCCATGCAGAGCGTGCATTTGCCTGTGTCGATGTCGATCGCCCCGAACGGTGCGCCTCGTGGGAGGGCTATGCAGTCTTGCGGAGTTGGGGCATGCCTTGCCAGGTGCGTGATCGCGAAGTCCAGAGTCTCGCGCTTGGACGCCGCAACGTGGAAAGTGGCTGCCGGCAGCATCGCCCCCCGCCCCGCCACGCCGCCAGCGCTGGCGGCGAAACGTTGCAGTTCGCAGTCAAGTTCAGCGGCGTCGCGTGCGCGCAGCAGGTGGAGCTGGATGTCGCTGTAGCCCAGGCCATCGAGGATCGCCTGAGCAAACGTCATTTGTTCCGCGATCGCATCCAGGTATTGCGGCGCCTCGCAGCCAGTGGCCAACACGGCCACCCCAACCGCGCCATACGCAACCCCGGCAAGCCACAAATCCATCCCGACCGAAGCCACGTGATGGACAGGCAAAGGCAGCACGCGCGCCGGCACGCCGCGCGCAGCGCCAGCAGCCGCAAGCTGCCCCAGTTCATGTACGAGCGCACCGCCCTCCTCGTCGCCATGCACGAGCAGCACGGGCCGCGCGCCGCCGGCGCGCGCATAAGTAGCCAGCATCGCCCGAATCTGTTCGCCAAAGTCAGGAGCGCGCGGCCAGGCGTACGTCAGGGCGCCGGAAGGGCACACGGTCGTGCAAGCCCCGCAGCCCGCACATAACTGCGGCGACACCTTGATATGATCGCCTGCGCTCGATATCGCCTCCGCCGAGCAGATATCGATACAGGCATTGCATCCCGGTTGCCTGCTGCGGCTATGCGCACAAATATTCTCCTTATACTGGAAGAAACGCGGCTTGCTGAACGTGCCGACCAGCTCCAGCATCTGCATAGCTGCCAGGGCCGTTGCCGCTTCGTCGGCACCGGGTGCGAAATAACCCTGCGGCAGCTGGTGCATGCGCAGCAGCGGCGCATCTCCCAAATCGAACACCAGGTCGAACTCACCGCCGCGATCCCTGTCGGCGCGATCGAAGTCGATAGCGGCAACCGCACCGCACGCTGCGACGCACTCGCGATGCGAACGGCAAGCGTCCAGGTCAACCTGGTATGCCATGCTGATGGCGCCTTCCGGGCACGCTTTGACGCAGGCATTGCAGCGCGTGCACAACTCCAGGTCGATCGGGTTGGATTGTTGCCAGCTGGCCTTGAATGCGCCAAGCCAGCCTTGCACGCGGGGCGCGCTGCCACTGAAGGTGGGCCAGGAGTGGCCTGCGATTGCCGCATCGTCGCCATCGGTGAGCAGTACGCTCACCTGAAGCTGGCGCTCCAGCTTGCGCGCCCATGCCAGCACACGGCGCGCCGGACCAAGCAGCAGGACGCGGCCTTCGGACTGGTATTCGACCTCGGGCACCGGTTCGGGGTCCGGCAGGCGGGCAGCAGCCAGCAAGGCCGCCATCTTGGGCGTGGTGTGGCGCGCCTCGTCGCTCCAGCCGCCGGTCTCGCGCAGGTTTACGAAACGCAGCGGCGCCACGCTGGACTTCATTTCGGCCAGCTCGCGGAACAGCGGCTCCTCCTGCGTGCAGCCGATGACGATGCGCTCGCCGCCCTCCAGCGTTTGCAAGTAGTCGTTGACTTCGCGGCGGCAAAGCTGGCTGGCCATCGGCAGTGGCGCTTCGCCCAAAGCACTGCCGATGGCAGCACCGTCCAGCGGCATGGTGTTGTTGCAGTTACAGATCCTCGTCTTTTGGCTCATCGTCTTCTTCCGCCGCGAATTCGCGCGCAATCAGGTTCTTGGCGTGGTTGAGGGCTGCCACCATCAAGGGCGTCAGTGGTTCGAACTTGTTGTAGTCGTCAACGTAGGTGTCCAGGCCGTCCATCACATTGAAACGAGGGTCGGCGAAGAGTTTTTTCAGCGCTGCCCGGCGCACCGTTTCGTCGACGCCGCGCGCGATAAATGGCGTGAAGTCGGACTCCGGGGTCAGGCTCTCCACCTGCTCAAGCGTTGGAGCCGGTACCGGTGCGGCGGGCGCCTCGGCGGGCTGCTCCTCGGCGCCTGACACGATGGCGGCCGCTTCGCGCACCGTTTGCTCCTGGGCTTCGGTCTTGACGCGCGACCAGCGTGCGAAGAAGGTTTCAGCGGCCACGGCGTCCCTCCCCCTCCTCGCGCGCCATTTGCTGAACGGCGGCGCCGCCTTCGAACGACGGCCTGCGCCGCTTGCCTTTCGGCTCCGGCCGGTAATACTCCGCCACGAACGCGCCAAGCCGTTCCACCATCGAAGGCGGCAAAGGCAGCGTATCGACCTGCTCGCCCCCATCCATCAGGCGCGCAGCCTCGTTATACGACAAGGTCACGCACTGGGGCACGCCGACCTCGCCTTCCAGCCGCCACATGATGAACCAGCACGGCGAGCCGGAATCCAGGTTAAGGAAGTAGCCTTCCGCCTCGTCGGAATACAGGCGCATCGACATGCCCGGATAAAGCCACAGCGTCTCGGAAGGATCGTCGCGCAGGCAGCGCGCAGCACCACCGGGCAAGGGAGACAACACCACCTCAGCGGGCAGCCACTGGAATGGCTGCCAAGTGCTCTTCAATGGTTTGCGCTGCATAACGACAGCGAGACTGAGTTCGTCTGTTTCCACTGGCATTGTCCTTGCTTAGGAATTACAGCCATACTGCACCAAATCTAGTAACATGCGCAACATTCTTAAAACTAAGTACAGGAGAACTTATGCAACGTAACACAGCCAAGCAGTTCATTTTTGCCCTGTTTGCCTTCTTGCTTGCCTTCAGCGTTCACGCGGAGAAGCTGCCGAACGTCACGATTCTTGCCACCGGCGGCACCATTGCCGGCTCGGGCGCCACTTCCACCACAACGGTCGGCTACACTGCCGCGACTGTCGGCGTCCAACAATTGATAAACGCGGTACCGGAACTGTCCAAGATTGCAAACGTGACCGGCGAACAAGTGTTCCAGATTGCTTCCGAAAGCATGACCAACGAGCACTGGCTCACCCTGGGCAAGCGCGTCAACACGCTGCTGGCGCAACCGAACGTGGATGGCATCGTCATCACCCACGGCACCGATACCATGGAAGAGACCGCCTACTTCCTGAACCTGGTGGTCAAGTCGCGCAAGCCGGTTGTGCTGGTTGGCGCCATGCGCCCGGGTACCGCGCTGTCGGCAGACGGCCCGATCAATCTGTACAACGCGGTATTGATTGCCGGTAGCCAGGATGCAATTGGCAAAGGCGTCATGGTGGCCCTGGGCGATCAAATCCATGCCGCGCGCGAAGTAACGAAAACCAATACCTCCACCCCGGACTCTTTCAAGACCCCGGAATTGGGCATGCTCGGTTATGTGCAAGGTCCAAAGGCATTCTTCTATCGCACCTCGACTCGCAAAAATACCGTCGACACCGAATTTGATATTTCGAACCTGAGCGTCCTGCCGCAAGTCGATATCGTGTACGGCTATGCGAATATGAATGCGGTTGCGCTGAACGCCTTTATCGCCGCAGGGGCCAAAGGCATTGTCCACGCAGGCGTTGGCGATGGCAGCCTGGCCGCCAAAGTAAAACCGGAACTGATTGCAGCGCGCAAGAACGGCACTGTTATTGTTCGCGCCAGCCGCGTTGGCAATGGCATCCTGGCTCGTAATGGCGAAGCAAATGACGACGAACTGGACTTCGTGGTTTCCGATACCCTGAGCCCGCAAAAGGCCCGCATCCTGCTGATGCTGGGTATGACCAAAACCAGCAATACCAAAGAACTGCAGCGCATGTTCTACACGTATTAATCGATAGCCCGCCGAGTGCGGGCTTTTTTACGCCCGCCGCGCGCCAGCAATTGGCGCGTTCGCACCAACTTCGAGTCTAACGATCCAGTGCCCGCCCAGCGGCGGCAAGCACCTGTTCAGTGAGCATCTCCAGCTTCGGCGACTGAATGCGCCATGAATGCCAATACAGCTGGATGTCGAGACATTTGCCTGGAACCAAATCCACCAGCTCTCCCGATTCCAGAAGATCTTTATATTGCTGGCGCGGCAGCATGCCATAGCCCATTCCCAGCCGGATGGATTCAACGAAAGGGTCGCTGGAAGGAACGTAATGGACCGGGTATGCCCCAAGCGGCAGCCCTAGTTCACGCTCGATGAATATCGCCTGCAGCGAATCTTTACGATCGAAAAACATGACCGGCGCTTTACGCGCTGCTTCTCGGGTAAACCCCTCCGGAAACCAGCGCTTCACGAATTCCGGTTGCGCCAATAATCGATAACGCATGAAACCCAGGTGCTGCGAGCGGCAACCACGCATTGGTTGGGGCTCGCTGGAAACCCCTGCCAGCACCAAGCCCTTTTCAAAAAGCGAATAAGTGTGATCCTGATCGTCCAGGATTATCTCCAGCAGGATGTTTTCGCGATTCAGGAAAGCGCTCAATTCCGGCAGGAACCAGGTGCCGAGCGTGTCATTATTCACCGCAACCGGAATGCGCGGCGGCATGGCCTCATCGGCTTTTAATTCGGCCAGGAATTCCTGCTCCATCAAACGGCTGCGGCGCAGGTATTGCACCAGGCGCTGCCCGGCGCTGGTCAGGCGGATCGGGCGGCTGCGGATCAGCAGTGGAGCGCCAACTGCCGACTCCAGCCCGCTGACCCGCTGCGACACCGCCGACGGCGTCAAATGCAGGGCCGCGGCAGCTTGCTCGAAGCTGCCGGAATCGATCACAGCCAGCAAAGCTTCGCCCTGTCGCGCGTCCGGAATCATTGCACCACTCCTTTAGCAAAATTAATGAACACTGAAACATCTTAATTCAGCTTCATTTGCGTGGCTAGCGGCGGCAAAATTCCGGCTCCACAACAGGAGTTAAAAATGCAGAGTTATGTGAACGGTTTGGGGCTCGGAGCGAGCCTGATCATGGCAATTGGCGCCCAGAATGCCCACGTGCTGCGCATGGGCATCAAGCGCCAGCACGTGGCGTTGACGGTGGCAGCTTGCATCGTGATTGACGTGATACTGATCGCGCTGGGTGTCGCTGGCGCCGGGGCAATGATCCAGGATTCTCCATTCTTGCTGGCGGCCGCGCGCTGGGGCGGCGCAGCCTTCCTGCTGTGGTATGGCCTGCGCAGCTGGCGTTCGATGTTGACGCCGAAATCGCTGGCTGTCGACGCCAGCGCGCCGGCACCGGGCGCCCGGCAGGCGCTGGCCAGCGTCGTCGCGCTTTCGCTGCTGAACCCGCACGTCTATCTCGATACGGTCGTGCTGCTGGGGTCCGTCGGCGGCAGCTATCCGGACGGCCAGCGCGTGGGCTTTTCGGCCGGCGCCATGACAGCTTCCCTGCTGTGGTTCACGGCACTGGGCTGGGGCGCCACGCGCCTGGCCGGTGTGTTCGGCCGCCCGCTGGCCTGGAAGTGCATTGAAGGACTGACAGGTGCGGTCATGCTCACCATCGCCGCGGGGCTCGTCATGCGTTAATATTTTGCATGCTCATTCTCTACGCCGGAACGATTGTCCTCAGCGCTTTCCTGCTGTTCCAGGTGCAGCCCATTATCGGCAAAATGGTCCTGCCATGGTTCGGAGGATCCGCGGCTGCGTGGACGATTTGCATGCTGTTCTTCCAGTTCACGCTGCTGCTGGGCTACCTTTACTCGCACCTCACCAGCCGCTACCTGCCGCCGCACCGGCAAGCCTGGTTGCATGCAGGCTTGCTGCTGGCCGCAGCGCTCACGCTTCCCATCATGCCGAGCGATAGCTGGAAGCCGTCGACCGGCAGCGACCCGGCTTTCCTGCTGCTTGGCCTGCTGGCAGCAACAATCGGCCTGCCATATTTCCTGCTTTCGACCACGGGACCATTGGTCCAGCACTGGTTCGCCCAGGAACGCCCGGGCAGCGTGCCTTACCGGCTGTTTGCACTATCGAACTTCGCTTCGCTGCTTGGCTTGCTGAGCTACCCGTTGCTGTTCGAGCCACGCTTTACCGTCAAGGAAATGTCCATTTTCTGGTCGGCGGGCTTTGGCTTGTTTGCCCTGTTTTGCGCCGCCCTCGCCTTGAGTGGGCGCGGCCGCAGCGCAGTGCCCCATACCCTGCGCGAAGATGGGATAGCGGGCAAGCCGACCTTGCGCGACAGCCTGTTGTGGTGTGGCCTGGCCGCCGTGCCTACGGTGGTCCTGATGGCAGCCACCAGCCACCTGACTGCCAATATCGCTCCGGTGCCGATGCTTTGGGTACTGCCGCTGGTGATCTATCTCCTGACGTTCATCCTCTGCTTTGAAAGCGCGCGCTGGTACAGGCGCTGGCTGTTCCTGCCCTTGATGGCACTACTGACACCACTGCTAATTGCCTGCACCACGTTCCCCAGCCTGATGCCACGCGGGATTGTGTGGCCTACCCTGCTCTTCAGCACCAGCATTTTCACCTTCTGCATGGCATGCCACGGCGAGCTGGCGCGCCTCAAGCCGCAACCCGCGCAGCTAACCGGCTACTACCTGGTGATCGCAACTGGCGGTGCAATCGGCGGCATCTTCACCGGCCTGCTCGCGCCGCGCATGTTCAACGACGACTACGAACTGACCCTTTCCTGCATTGCCGCCGTTTGCATCGTCGGAGCCGCATGCCACCACCGCCCCGCTGAGCCGATGAAGCGCGGCGCGCGCGTCAAGGCGGCAGTGTTTTTCACCACCCTGGTCGGCGTCTTGTGGGGCGCCAACGCGATCTGGCCGGCGATACCGACCATCAAGGCCCGCAATTTCTATGGGACGGTCAAGATCAAGGATACGGAACCCGGTCCAAGCCAGGTCCGCCAGCTCACCCACGGCACCATCGTGCATGGACGCCAGTTTCTCGAAGCGCAGAAACGGCGCTGGCCAACAAGCTATTACGGCAACAACAGCGGCGCCGGCATTGCCATCGCAGCCAGCCGCGATGGCGCCGCCCAACACGTGGGCGTGATCGGCCTTGGAGCCGGCACCATGGCCGCCTATTGCCGGCCTGGCGATGTGTACCGCTTCTACGAAATCAATCCGTTGGTGCTCGACTTCGCCGAAAGCTATTTCAGCTTCCTGCGCGACTGCCCCGCCAGGAAAGACATCGCCCTCGGCGATGCGCGCCTGGTACTGGGCGCCGAAGCGCCGCAGCAGTTCGATGTGCTGGCAGTAGATGCTTTTTCGGGCGACTCGGTACCGGTACACCTGTTGACCACGGAAGCCTTCAATATCTACTTCCGCCACCTGAAGCGGGACGGAGTGCTGGCCATTCATATCTCTAACCGCTACCTGGACATGGCGCCCGTTGTGAGGCGTGCCGCGGATACCTTCCACCGCACGGCCTTCCTGTCACAGAACAAATCCGATTCCGTGCGCGGCACGACCGCCGCCACCTGGGTGCTGATAGGCCAGCGCGAGAAGCTGTTGCAATACGCCGGCCTGCACGAACTGCCGCCCGCCCCGGATGTGCGGCCATGGACGGACGATTACAGCAGCCTGCTTGAAATCATGAAATAATCGTCAGGCAAATACTGACCGAAAGGAACACGCAATGAAGATTGATATTGGCTTGTCCGACGACAGCCGCGCACGCATTGCCGATGGCCTGTCCCGCCTCTTGGCCGACAGCTACTCGCTCTACCTGATGACCCACAACTTCCACTGGAACGTCAAGGGCCCGATGTTCAATTCCCTGCACCAGATGTTCATGACGCAGTACACCGAACAGTGGACCGCGCTGGACCTGATCGCAGAACGCATCCGCGCGCTGGGCTATCCAGCGCCGGGCACCTATGCCGAATTCGGCAAGCTAAGCACCGTCAAGGAAGTGGCCGGCGTGCCGAAGGCGATGGACATGGTGCGCCACCTGGTCACCGCCCAGGAAGCAACCGCCCGCACAGCCCGTTCGCTGCTGCCAGTGGTCGACGAAGCCAACGACCAGCCGACCGCCGACCTGCTGACCCAGCGCCTGGACGTGCATGAAAAAACTGCGTGGATGCTGCGCAGCCTGCTGGAAGAATGAGCCTCAGGCCATCCTGTCCGAAGTAATGATGTGCTCACCCGGTTGCGGGTGCATTGCCGCGTCGAACATGGCGCGGGCAATATTCCCGGCCGGGTTGATGCGCCATGCGCGCGGCAGCACCGGCCCAAGCGCCGACAGGATCGGCACCAGGATTTTTTCGCCGAGGCGGAATTCTTCCCTCATGCCACCAATCAAACCGGGCCGCGCAATCACCAGCGTTTCAAAGCCAAGCGAGCGCACGCCATGCTCTGCCTCGCCCTTTACGCGGTTATAGAAAACGCTCGATCCCGCGTCCGCACCCAGTGCTGAATTCAGCACAAACGTTGGCGTGCCATGCTGGCGCGCCAATCGCGCCACCGCCATCGGATAATTGTAGTCCACCTGGCGGAAGGCATCCTGCGAGCCCGCGACCTTGATGGTCGTGCCCAGGGTGCAGATCACGGCATCGGCCTGCCACCAGGGCTCCAGCGCCGGAAGCCGGTCGAAGTCCACGATCGGCGCCACCAGTTTGGCATGCGGCTCCAGCCTGCGGCGCGTAGGCGCGACAACCTGGCCAACCTCCGGCGAGCCGAGCGCCAGCTTCAACACTTCACGGCCGACAAGGCCGGTTGATCCCACCAGGAGCAGTTTTTTCATGCAGGGATCTTATCAGTCCGCATTCCGGATTGCATTAGCCCGCCGCCGCAGTTCCCTCTCCGTGGCAAACGGACGATCCTCTTCCAAGCACGGCTCGTCCTTCAGTTCATCGCGAAATGTCCAATGCAGATGGCTCGCTCGCACTACCAGCCCACGCAAGCGCTTGACTTCCCACAGCACGGCGAGCATGTCTTCATTCTGGTTTCGAAGCCAGATTTCGCGAAGTTGCGCGGCTGTCAGCGGCTTTCGTGTAACTGTATGCATATACAGTAGTTTAGCAAGCCCGTTCCGGTTAGCATAGGCCGATGTGCACTAATTACCGCCCGACTTCACGCGACCTCCTGCAGGAGATGATGGATCTCGACCTCTCCACGCTCGCCGGCATGGAATGGCCCGATGAAACCTGGAAGGACTACGACGCCCCCATCATCCGTCTTGGCCTCGACGGCCAGCCGGAATGCCTGGTCGCGTCTTTCGGCTTTGTGCCGCGTCGGCATGCTCCGGCCGCAATGCCATCGCTGATCACCATGAACGCCCGCAGCGAAACCATCGGCCAACTGCGCTCCTACAGCAAGTACTGGCGTGCAAGCCAGCTTTGCCTGGTTCCAATGACCGGTTTTTACGAGCCAAATTACGAGTCCGGCAAGGCGGTGCGTTGGCAGATCAGCATGGCGGACCAGAGGCCCTTTGCCGTTGCCGGCATGTGGCGCAGCTGGGAAGAAGCCGACGGGAGCATTAGCCACGCATTCACGCAACTGACCATCAATGCCGATGAGCACCCTTTACTGAACCGCTTCCACAAGCCGGATGACGAAAAGCGCACCCTGGTGGTGGTGCCACCGGAAGCCTACCGCGACTGGCTCTCCTGCCGCGATCCTGAAGTTGCCCGCGCCTTCCTCAGCCCCTACCCGCACGAACTAATGCAGGCATGGGAAGATCCGCGCCCGGCTGCCAAGAAAAAGCCAACATTAGAGAAACAGCAATCTTTGTTGGATTTTTAATGTCGAGAAACTTTACAGTCGGCATTCTTTCTGAATGCCTGACCCACGCCATTTCTCTACAAATCAATGATTTACAAATGCATGGCCTAAAAATTGCTTATGATTATTAAAAATTTCCAAAAGCAAATTTCAGATGCCATCCATGAAACCAAAGTTCCTCGCTCTCGCAGCCATTCTCACGGTCCCGGCTTTCGCTAACGCCACCCCACTCACCCTTTTCGCTGGCAACAACGTCACCCTGGAACAAGGCAGCAAAGTGACTGGCGATGTGGGCGCCAAAGGCAACGTCACCGTAAAGTATGGCTCCCAGGTAACCGGCAACGTTGCAGCTGGCAGGAACATCACCCTTGAGCAGAACTCGCAAATCAAAGGCAATGCCACCGCCGGCAACCAGGTGGAAGTGAAATATCAAGCCAATGTGACTGGCAACGTGTCCGGCAAGATGAATTCGCCAACGCTGAATACCTTGCCGCCTGCAACCGATTTCAAGTCGGGCGGAAACGCATACGGCCTCAAATCCGGCGCAACGGCCGTGTTGGCGGGCGGCCAGTACGGCAACGTCAACCTTGAGTACGACTCCACCCTGAAGCTGACTGCAGGCACGTATTACTTTGATTCCTTGACTGTCGGTGCCGAGAGCGCGTTCATCTTCGACTTGTCCGGTGGCGCCATCAAGCTGTTCATCAAAAACCACGTGAACATCGGCTCGAATTTCGACTTCGAAATGCTGAACGGTACCGCCAACGACATCTACACTGAAACGACTGGCAACTGGACGCAGGGCGCCTGGGGTGAATGGTTCGGCACCCTGTTCGCTTCCGGCGCCAACAGCAATATGCACTTCAACCAGGGCAACAAGCTGGGCGGCATCTTCATGGCAGGCAAGAACATTCAGCTGGACCTGGATACCATCGTGACCGCCATGCCGGAGGAAAACTCGAAAGTGCCGGTTCCAGGCTCACTGCCCTTGCTGGCAATTGGCCTGGCTTCACTGGCGCTCCTGCGCCGCCGTAACGTCGGCTGAGTTCCCCATTCAATTCGCTTCCGATCAGCCCACTGGGTTCGCCAAGGACCAAGCGGAGCTCGGCACAATTCGGCTAATCCTGCAGGTAGCGCTTGAACATCGCATCCACCAGCGACGTACTGTAGCGATAGCCAGCTGAAATCGGCTGGGCTGCTGCAGGCGGGACTATGCACTCCGGCTGCCTTGGTGGCGGTGTTGCCTTGGCCAGCATGGGTTGGAAAACAATAACGGCGCCGGCACAGGCGGCGAAAAAGCGCAACTTGTTCAAATTCTGGCCAATGATCTATCGATCGGGCGAGGATACCAAAATTCCAAGTTGGAAACGAAGCTGAGATTGGCCTGCCCTGCAGGAATCGAACCTGCGACCCTCGGCTTAGAAGGCCGATGCTCTATCCAACTGAGCTAAGGGCAGAGTCGCGGGCGAAGCAAAAAAAGCCATGCCGCAAATGAAAAGCGGGTTGTCCGAAGACAACCCGCTCGAGAATTTCCTGGTCGGAGTACAAGGATTCGAACCTTGGACCCCCTGCTCCCAAAGCAGGTGCGCTACCGGGCTGCGCTACACTCCGATAAACGAATAATACCCCGGCGAGGCATCATCCGTCAATGTCGCGGCGGCAACTTTATGCCGCCAGGGCCGTTTCAACCTTGTCCGCGATGCGGCGCGCCATGCTCTGGGCCTTGTCGGCGTCGCGTGCTTCAACCATCACACGGATCAGCGGCTCGGTACCGGAAGCACGGATCAGCACGCGGCCGGTGTCGCCCAGCTCGGCTTCCACCTTCTCTTTTTCCGCGACCATGGCTGCGTTCTTCTGCCAGTCGAAACCGGCCGGCACGCGCACGTTGATCAGGGTTTGCGGGAACAGCGTGACTTCGCCGGCGATTTCGGCCAGGGTCTTGCCATTGCGCTTCAGCGCGGACAGCACTTGCAGCGCGGAGATGATGCCGTCGCCGGTGCTGTGCTTGTCCAGCGCCAGCAGGTGGCCACTGCCCTCGCCGCCCAGGATCCAGCCCTTTTCCTGCATCACTTCCAGCACGTAGCGGTCGCCAACCTTGGCGCGCGCGAAGCCGATGCCCTTCTGTTTCAGCGCCACCTCGACGGCCATATTGGTCATCAAGGTGCCAACGGCACCAGCTACGCCGCCATTGGCCACGCGATCCATCACCATGACATACAGCAGCTCATCGCCGTTGTACAGGCGGCCGCTTGCGTCGCACATGATCAGGCGGTCAGCATCGCCGTCCAGCGCGATGCCGAGGTCGGCTTTGTGCTCGAGCACGGCGGCAGCCATGGCTTTCGGGGCCGTGGCGCCGACACCGTCGTTGATGTTCAGGCCGTCAGGCTTGTTGCCGATGGCGACAACTTCCGCACCCAGTTCGTGGAATACGTGCGGGGCGATGTTGTAGGCGGCGCCGTGGGCGCAGTCGACCACGACCTTCAGGCCGCGCAGGTCCAGCTCGTACGGGAAGGTACTCTTGCAGAATTCGATGTAGCGGCCCTGAGCGTCATCCAGGCGGCGGGCGCGGCCCAGCTTTTCCGGCGACACGCATTCCATCGGCTGCTCCAGCATCGCTTCGATGTCGAGCTCGACTGCGTCGGGCAGCTTGGTGCCCTGGTCGGAGAAGAATTTGATGCCGTTGTCCTGGAACGGGTTGTGCGACGCAGAGATCACCACGCCGGCTTGCAGACGCAGCGCGCGCGTCAGGTAGGCAATTGCCGGGGTCGGCATTGGACCGGCCAGCTTGACGTCCACGCCCGCAGCCGAAAAGCCTGCTTCCAGCGCAGCTTCCAGCATGTAGCCGGAAATACGGGTGTCCTTGCCGATCAGGACGGCTGGGCGCGCCGTGCCAGTCGCGGCAGTCTTGGCCAGCACCTTGCCTGCGGCATAGCCCAGGCGCATGACGAAATCGGGGGTTATCGGCGCCTGGCCGACGAGGCCGCGTACGCCATCAGTACCGAAATATTTGCGTGCCATATTGTCTTCTCTTCCTTTTCTTAATGCGCCGCCTGCCACACACGAAGTGCGTCGACGGTCTCAGCTACATCATGCACCCTGACGATCTGGGCGCCATGCGCGACCGCTGCCAACGCGCCGCCGATACTGCCGGCCAGGCGCTGCTCGACCGGCTTGCCCGTGATCGCCCCGATCATCGATTTGCGCGACAGGCCGGCCAGCAGCGGTACGCCGAGCTCGGCAACCATCTGTTTGCCGGCCTTCAGCAGTGCGTAATTATGTTCTACCGTTTTGCCAAACCCAAAGCCCGGGTCGATCCACAGGCGCTCCCTGTCGATGCCTGCCCCGGTCAGGGCAGTAATGCGCTCAGCCAGGAAATCTGTGACTTCACGCACAACATCATTGTACTCGGGGTTGGATTGCATTGTTGTCGGATTACCAATCATGTGCATTATGCACAACGCACAATCGCTATCCTTGACGGCTTCGATTGCGCCTAGGGAGCGGAAACCGTTTATATCGTTGATCATGTCGACCCCTGCCAGTACTGCTTCACACATGACTTCCGGTTTATAGGTGTCGACACTGATCGCCTTGCCGCAATCGCGCAGCGCAAAAATCAGGGGCATGACACGGCGCAGTTCTTCATCCAGGGGAACGGCTGGTGCGCCGGGGCGGCTGCTTTCGCCACCGATGTCGATGATGTCGACGCCATCGCGGATCATTTGCTCGGCGTGGGTGATCGCATAGTCCAGGCTGGCGAATTGGCCGCCGTCGCTGAAGGAGTCGGGAGTAGCGTTGAGGATGCCCATTACCAGCGCGCGGCTGGTCGGGAAGTTGAATCGGCCGAACTTGTGTTGAGGCATAGTGGCGGAAAAAGGGGACGTAACACATTTAAATGTGTTACGTCCCCTTTTTTGAAAAGCGATTAAGCTGGGGCGGTGGCGTTCGGGTTCGGGTTGGAACCCGAGCCGCCGTCAGCGCCTGGCTGTTTGCGGATGGTGGTGCCAGCCTTCGGCGGGCGCGGCTCCTGGCCAGCCATGATGTCGTTCACCTGGTCCGCATCAATGGTTTCCCATTCCAGCAGGGCCTTGGTCATCACTTCGACCTTTTCCCGGTTCTCTTCCAGCAGCTTGCGCGCCAGGGCGTATTGCGTGTCGAGGATGGTGCGGATTTCCGCATCCACTTTCTGCTGGGTCGCTTCCGAGATGGTCTTGTTGGCGCCGCCCAGCCAGCCGTCGTTCTGGCTGTCTTCATATACCATCACACCCAGCGCATCGGACATGCCGTACTTGGTGACCATGGCACGGGCCAGCTTGGTGGCGCGGGCGAAGTCGTTGGAGGCGCCGGTCGACATCTGGCCGACGAAGATCTCTTCCGCGATACGGCCGCCGAACAGGATGGAAATCTCTTCCAGCATCTTGTCCTTGTAGCCCGAAATATTGTCGTGCTCAGGCAGCTGCCAGGTCAGGCCCAGGGCCCAGCCGCGCGGCATGATGGTTACTTTGTGGACCGGGTCAGCCTTCGGCAGCAGCTTGGCCACCACGGCGTGGCCGGACTCGTGGTAAGCGGTGTTGCGGCGCTCTTCTTCGCGGATTACCATGGACTTGCGTTCCGGGCCCATGAAGATCTTGTCCTTCGCATCTTCAAAGTCGATCATGTCGACCAGGCGCTTGTTGCGGCGCGCGGCAAACAGTGCGGCTTCGTTAACCAGGTTGGCCAGGTCGGCGCCGGAGAAGCCCGGGGTGCCGCGTGCCAGGATGTCGGCTTTCACGTCGGTGCTGATCGGCACCTTGCGCATGTGGACGTTCAGGATCTGTTCGCGGCCGCGGATATCCGGCAGGCCAACGGAAACCTGACGATCGAAACGGCCTGGACGCAGCAGCGCCTTGTCCAGCACGTCGGCACGGTTGGTTGCGGCAATCACGATCACGCCGGACGATGCTTCAAAGCCGTCCATCTCAACCAGCAACTGGTTCAGGGTCTGTTCGCGCTCGTCGTTGCCGCCGCCCATGCCGGCGCCACGATGGCGGCCCACAGCGTCGATCTCGTCGATGAAGATGATGCAAGGCGAATGCTTCTTGGCGTTCTCGAACATGTCGCGGACACGGGATGCACCCACGCCGACGAACATTTCAACGAAGTCCGAACCGGAAATCGAGAAGAACGGCACCTTGGCTTCGCCAGCAATGGCGCGCGCCAGCAGGGTCTTACCAGTACCTGGAGGACCAACCATCAGCACGCCGCGTGGAATGCGGCCGCCCAGTTTCTGGAACTTGGTCGGATCTTTCAGGAAGTCGACGATCTCAGTCACTTCCTCTTTGGCTTCATCGCAACCTGCCACGTCGGCGAAGGTCACGGTGTTATTCGTTTCGTCCAGCATGCGCGCCTTCGACTTGCCGAAGGAGAACGCGCCGCCCTTGCCGCCGCCCTGCATCTGGCGCATGAAGAATACCCACACGCCGATCAGCAGCAGCATCGGGAACCAGGACACGAAGACCTGTTGCAGGATGCCTGGCTCTTCCGGCGGCTTCACGTCGAAGCGCACGCCATTGTCGCGCAGGTCGCCGATCAGGCCGCGGTCGAGGAAGGTGGAGGTGGTGCGGACTTTGGAATCGTCAACACGGGTGGCAGTAATGGTCTGCCCTTCAATCAGGACATCTTTCACGCGCTTCGCTTTGACCTCATCCAGCAGATCGGAATAAGCGATAGGCTTTGCGCCGCCGGCGATGCTGTGGCTGTCAAATTGCTTAAACAGCATAAATAACAGCAAGGCTACAACGACCCAGATAGCCGATTTGGAAAACATGTTATTCACGAAAACTCCTTGGATGCGAAAGCGCACCAGTTACCTGTAGCAGAAATTCGATTTTACTCGTTAAACCCGGGCCGTGCTACAAACCGGCCCTATGGTGCACACTCCTGCGCCGGATATGTGGGTTTTTCCAGCTAAATCAAGAGCGAAAATGGCATTATTCCACCGGATTTTTCAGCCCGCGGCCCAGCAAGAAGATTTCCGACGATTTATCGCGGCTGGCTTTCGGCTTTTTCTGCACCACGGTCTTGAATTCGCGCCGGAATTTCTCGACGATCTGGCTGAATCCCAGGTCCTTGAAGCATTTCACCAATAAAGCGCCACCCGGTTTCATATGATGCTGGCTGAAATCGATGGCGATATCGATAAGGTCTTCCATACGGGCAGCATCGGCTACCGCAATACCGGATAAATTGGGCGCCATATCGGATAGCACAAGGTCCGCCTTGCGGCCTTGCAGCACTTCGGCCAGCTGGTCGAGGATTGCCTGCTCGCGGAAGTCGCCCTGGATGAAGTGCATGTCGGCAATCGGCTCCATCGGCAGGATATCCAGGCCGATCATGGTGCCATTGATGCCCCCGCCCTCCTTGCCCGCCAGCTTGCGGCGGGTGTACTGGCCCCAGGAGCCGGGCGTGCAGCCCAGGTCCACGATCACCTGGCCGGGCTTGATCAACTTGGCATCTTCGTCGATCTCTTTCAGCTTATAGGCTGCCCGGGCACGGTATCCGTCCTTCTGGGCGGCCTTCACGTACGGATCGTTAATATGGTCGTGCAACCAGTTTTTGTTTATTTTGTTCTTAGCCATTAGCGTAGAATACTGCCTTTAAGAGAACCTATCCAAAAAAAACTATGCTGAACCTTACTCCTGCCGAACGCAGCGTCCTGCGCGCCGAAGCCCATGGCCTGAAGCCTATCGTCCTCGTTGGCGAATCCGGCCTGACCCCTTCCGTGATGAAGGAGATCGAGCTGGGCCTGGATTCCCACGGCTTGATCAAGGTGCGCGTTTTCGGCGATGACCGCGAAGCCCGCATCGAAATGTACGAAACCATTTGCGAAAAGACCGGCGCCGCGCCGGTCCAGCATATCGGCAAGCTGCTCGTGCTGTACCGCCCGCGCGTGGAAGCCGAGAAGGCCTCGACCGGCAAGGCCGGCAAAGGCATGCGCATGGTAACGATCGTCAAGCCAAGCGCCTCCGGCACCAAGAAGCCATCCGTGAGCAAGGTCCTGCTGAAGGGGAACGAACGCGTTACCGCTGGCGGTACTATCAAGCGGGTCAAGAAGAAGGTTGGCACCAAGAAGTCGGCTGCCTAAAGCCGGTAGCCCGGTGCCTGACCCGCAGGGTCAGACACCCCGACACGCGACGATCGCTGGCCAAGTGTCTGACCCTGCGGGTCAGACATTGACTTGCCGGTTTTACTGCTTCCAGACCAGCCAGCCAGCCAGCAGGCTCTGCGCCAGGTAGATACTGCTCGAAATCCCATGCAGCTTGCCGAAGCTGCCGTCGCCCGAAGCCTTCGCCGCAGCCATCATCGGCTGCAGGCCAAAGTGCGAAACCACCGTACACATCACCATCGCCACCACGATCAGCAGCACCGAGCGGCGGCGCTTTGGCGTCCAGTCGCGGGTGCCAAAGAACAGCAGCACGCCCATGGCGGCGCCGCAACCCAGCGATAGCATGGCCTGGGCATGGAACATCAGGCCGGCAATCGATCCGGCCAGTACGCGGTCCAGCGATGCGAACAGGGCCGGCGCCACCAGGTAGCCGACCGCCCACAGGCTGCCAGCCCACAGGGCGGCCACCAGCAGGCGTACTTTCGCCAGCAGCATCAAACGTAGCGTACGTCGATGATCTCGTATTCGCGCGGGCCGGACGGGGCCTGCACTTCCACCACGTCGCCGGCGTATTTGCCGATCAGGGCGCGGGCGATCGGCGAAGTCACCGACACCTTGCTCATCTTCAGGTCGGCTTCATCGGTGCCGACGATCTGGTAGCTCACCTTCTGGCCTGATTCCAGGTCTTCCAGGTCCACGGTGGAGGCGAACACCACGCGGCCTTCCGCGTCCAGGGTGGATGGGTCGATGATCTGGGCCGAGCTCAGCTTGCCTTCCAGTTCCGCGATACGGCCTTCGACGAAGGCCTGGCGCTCCTTGGCGGCATCGTATTCGGCGTTTTCGGACAGGTCGCCGTGCGAACGCGCTTCGGCGATGGCATCGATGACAATGCGGCGTTCCTTGGTCTTGAGCTGGTGCAGCTCTTCTTTCAGGAGTTCGGCGCCGTATTTAGTGAGTGGAACGGAATTCATATCTGTCTCTAGTCAAATTGCTAAAAAGCACAGAGCCCGCGCCATGCTTCAGCGCGGGCTCTGTGGTTATATTGTCAAGCGTACTACTTTACCGGGTCTTAGTTTAAAGACTTATGCAGGCCTTGTAAATCGTACACACGCAATTCGTCCAGGTGGCGGATACCGGCCACGGCGGCCTCAGCACCGGCGATGGTGGTGTAGGTGGTCACGCGGGCCGCCAGCGAGGAAGTACGGATGCTGCGCGAGTCGTTGATCGCGGTACGCTTCTCTTCCACGGTGTTGATCACCAGGACGATTTCGTGGTTCTTGATCATGTCGACCACGTGCGGACGGCCTTCGGACTTCTTGTTCACCGGGGTGACAGGAATGCCGGCTGCCTCGATCACGGCGGCGGTGCCCTTGGTGGCGCACAGGGTGAAGCCTGCATCGACCAGGTCCTTCGCCACTTTCACGGCGCGCGGCTTGTCCGACGCTTTCACCGACAGGAATACCTTGCCCGAGGTCGGCAGCTTGACACCGGCGCCCAGCTGCGACTTCACGAAGGCTTCCGCGAAGGTGGTGCCAACGCCCATCACTTCACCGGTCGATTTCATTTCCGGCCCGAGGATGGTGTCCACGCCAGGGAATTTCACGAACGGGAACACGGCTTCCTTGACGCTGAAGTAAGGCGGCACGACTTCTTTCGTGATGCCCTGCTCTGCCAGCTTCTGGCCGACCATGCAGCGTGCGGCGATCTTGGCCAGCTGCAGGCCGGTCGCCTTGGAAACGTAAGGCACGGTACGCGAGGCGCGCGGGTTCACTTCCAGCACGAAGACGACGTCCTTGCCATCCTGCTTCTGGATCGCGAACTGCACGTTCATCAGGCCAACCACGTTCAGGCCCTTGGCCATCAGCGAGGTCTGGCGCTTCAGTTCATCGATGGTTTCCTGCGACAGCGAGTACGGCGGCAGCGAGCAGGCGGAGTCGCCCGAGTGCACGCCGGCCTGTTCGATGTGCTCCATCACGCCGCCGATGAAGGTGGTGTCGCCGTCGGAGATGCAGTCCACGTCGCACTCGATGGCGTCGTTCAGGAAGCGGTCCAGCAGCACTGGCGAGTCGTTCGACACCTTGACCGCTTCGCGCATGTAGCGCTCCAGGTCGCGCTGCTCGTGCACGATTTCCATCGCACGGCCGCCCAGCACGTAGGAAGGACGCACCACCAGCGGGTAGCCGATTTCCTGTGCCAGCGCCAGCGCTTCTTCTTCGGTGCGCGCGGTGCGGTTAGGCGGCTGGCGCAGGCCCAGGTCCTGCAGCAGCTTCTGGAAGCGCTCGCGGTCTTCCGCGGCGTCGATCATGTCCGGCGAGGTGCCGATGATCGGCACGCCGTTGGCTTCCAGGTCCAGCGCCAGCTTCAGCGGGGTCTGGCCGCCATACTGCACGATCACGCCAACCGGTTTTTCCAGGTCGACGATTTCCAGCACGTCTTCCAGGGTCAGCGATTCGAAGTACAGGCGGTCGGAGGTGTCATAGTCGGTCGACACGGTTTCCGGGTTGCAGTTGACCATGATGGTCTCGTAGCCGTCTTCGCGCATGGCCAGTGCGGCGTGCACGCAGCAGTAGTCGAATTCGATACCCTGGCCGATACGGTTCGGGCCACCGCCCAGCACCATGATTTTTTTCTTGTCGGTCGGGTTGGACTCGCACTCTTCATCGTAGGTCGAGTACATGTAGGCGGTGTCGGTCGAGAACTCGGCGGCGCAGGTGTCGACGCGCTTGTACACCGGACGGATGCCCAGTTCGCGGCGCTTGTTGCGCACGGCGGTGTCGCCGCATTGCAGCAGGTAGCCCAGGCGGCGGTCCGAGAAGCCCTTCTGTTTCAGCTTGTACAGGGTGTTCTTGTCCAGGTTTTCCAGCTTCTGGGTGTCGAGCCACAGTTCCAGGTCGATGATTTCCTTGATCTGCACCAGGAACCACATGTCGATCTTGGTCAGCTGGTACACCTCTTCCAGGGTGAAGCCCTGGGCGAAAGCGTCGCCGACATACCAGATGCGGTCCGGGCCTGGCTCGCCCAGCTCCTCTTCCAGCTTCTCGCGGTCGACGGTCTTCTGGTTCATGCCATCCACGCCAACTTCCAGGCCGCGCAGGGCTTTCTGGAACGATTCCTGGAAGGTGCGGCCAATCGCCATCACTTCGCCCACCGATTTCATCTGGGTGGTCAGGTGGTGGTCGGCGGTCGGGAATTTCTCGAAGGTGAAACGCGGCACCTTGGTCACGACGTAGTCGATCGAAGGCTCGAACGAAGCCGGGGTTGCGCCGCCGGTGATCTCGTTGCGCAGTTCATCCAGGGTGAAGCCCACGGCCAGTTTCGCCGCCACCTTGGCGATCGGGAAGCCCGTGGCCTTCGATGCCAGTGCCGAGGAACGGGACACGCGCGGGTTCATCTCGATGACGATCATGCGGCCGTCTTTCGGGTTGATCGAGAACTGCACGTTGGAGCCGCCGGTATCCACGCCGATCTCGCGCAGCACTGCCAGCGAGGCATTGCGCATGATCTGGTATTCCTTGTCGGTCAGGGTCTGCGCTGGAGCGACGGTGATCGAGTCGCCGGTGTGCACGCCCATCGGGTCCAGGTTTTCGATCGAGCACACGATGATGCAGTTGTCCGCCTTGTCGCGCACCACTTCCATCTCGTACTCTTTCCAGCCCAGCAGCGATTCTTCGATCAGCAGCTCATTGGTTGGCGATGCTTCCAGGCCGCGTTTGCAGATCGCTTCGAATTCTTCTTCGTTGTAAGCGATGCCGCCGCCGGAACCGCCCATGGTGAACGATGGACGGATGATGGTCGGGAAGCCGACTTCCTTCTGCACCGCCCACGATTCTTCCATCGAGTGCGCCACGCCGGAACGCGCCGAACCCAGGCCGATCTTGGTCATCGCATCCTTGAACTTGGCGCGGTCTTCGGCCTTGTCGATGGCTTCCGGGGTCGCGCCGATCAGTTCGACCTTGTACTTGTCCAGCACGCCGTTGCGGTGCAGGTCCAGCGCGCAGTTCAGCGCCGTCTGGCCGCCCATGGTCGGCAGGATCGCGTCAGGACGCTCCTTGTCGATGATGCGCTCCACAACCTGCCAGGTGATCGGCTCGATGTAGGTCACGTCGGCCATTTCCGGGTCGGTCATGATGGTCGCCGGGTTGGAGTTCACCAGGATGACCTTGTAGCCCTCTTCGCGCAGCGCTTTGCAGGCTTGCGCGCCGGAGTAGTCGAATTCGCAGGCCTGGCCGATGATGATCGGGCCGGCGCCAATAATCAGGATGCTTTTAATGTCAGAACGTTTTGGCATTTATTTCTTCTCCGCGGCATTCATCATGTTGATGAAGCGGTCAAACAGGTAGGCGACGTCGGTCGGGCCAGGCGATGCTTCAGGGTGGCCCTGGAAGCAGAAGGCCGGCACGTCGGTGCGGGCGAAGCCCTGCAGCGAACCGTCGAACAGCGACACGTGGGTCACGCGGCAGTTGGCCGGCAGCGTGTCCGCATCCACGGCGAAACCGTGGTTCTGCGAGGTGATCATCACCTTCTTGCTGTCCAGGTCCTGCACCGGGTGGTTGGCGCCGTGGTGGCCGAACTTCATCTTCAGGGTCTTGGCGCCGGACGCCAGTGCCATGATCTGATGGCCCAGGCAGATGCCGAACACCGGGATCTTCTTCTCCATGAAGACTTTGGTCGCTTCGATCGCGTAGTCGCATGGCTCAGGGTCGCCGGGACCGTTGGACAGGAACACGCCGTCCGGGTTCAGCGACAGCACGTAGGCGGCGGAAGTCTGCGCCGGCACCACGGTCACCTTGCAGCCGCGCGAAGCGAGCATGCGCAAGATGTTGCGCTTGACGCCGAAGTCGTAGGCGACAACGTGGAATTTAGGGTCAGCTACCTTGCCATAGCCTTTGCCCAGTTCCCATTCGGTCTCGGTCCACTCGTACACTTCCGGCACGGTCACGACTTTTGCCAGGTCCATGCCCGCCAGGCCAGGGAAGCTGCGTGCCAGTTCCAGTGCCTGCTGCACGGACGGCTCGTTGCCCTGCACGCCGGTCACGATGGCGCCGGCCTGGGCGCCCTTCTCGCGCAGCACGCGGGTCAGCTTGCGGGTGTCGATACCGGCGATGGCGACGATGTTCTCGGCCTTCAGGTAATCGGTCAGCGATTGGCTGGAGCGGAAATTCGAGTGGATCAGCGGCAGGTCGCGGATGATCAGGCCTGCGGCGTGGACTTTGGAAGCTTCGACGTCTTCGGTATTGATACCGTAGTTGCCGATGTGGGGGTAAGTCAGGGTGACGATCTGGCGGGAATACGATGGATCGGTCAGGATTTCCTGATAACCCGTCATGGAGGTATTGAAAACGACTTCGCCCGTCGTGTGACCGGCAGCGCCAATGGAAATACCTTTAAAGATTGTTCCGTCGGCTAGTGCCAGGATGGCTGGAACGGCTGGGCCAGAAAAAAATGGCGGCAAGGGCAACTCCTGATTAAGTTACCGTAGCGACGCCACTCAGACAACCCACGGGTGTACGGGCGCAATGCCGGGCTCGCGGGTCAGATGATGATGGATGTGTGAGGTAGGCGCTACGGTCGAATGGTAATTGGCTAAACCTTTGAATTATAACCCAAAGTTCCTTCAACGGCAAGCCCCTGCCGGAGCATCACCGGCCTTGGCGGAGGGCCTCGGCCAGGCGCGGCACCAGCGCCGCATGGCGTTTGTGCAGGAACAGGTAAAGCGGCACTTCTTCCAGTGGCGGCAGCAATTGCAACAGGTCCGGGTCGTGCCCCTGCATCGCCAGCACCTCCTTGTTGCTGCGGCCCATGATGGCGATATCGCAACCGCCGGCCTTCAGCATGCGCAATAAGGACGCATCGTTGTCCAGGCGATGGCGCGGCATGCCGGCCGTGCGCTCTTCCGTGAAGTTATAGCCCCGCCGCATGCAGAGTGTGTGGCCGCGCAGCGACTTCCAGCCGCGCGACACGTCGATCTTCTTATAGGAATAGGCAGTTGGCGCGTACATATAGATCGGCTCCGGAACTGCCACCAGTTGTGGATAGCTGCTGGCGGCCAGCATGGTGCGTCCGATCGCGCCATCCAGCTTGCCTTCATTGACAAGCACCATGCCGCGTTCAGCGGACAAGGCACTCACCTTGACGCCCAGCCCGGCACGGTGAGCTGCGGCTTCAACGGTTTTCCACGCCGCGAGATGGGCTGGCGTATCCGGGATCACGAAGAGCTGCAGGTCCTGGCCTGGCACGGGCGCTGAAGCCAGCGCGCACAGCAAGGCGACCAGGACTTTCATCGCTACTCCCCTTCGCCAAGCAGCTTATGCATGGTGCCGTCGGCCCGCATCTGCTTCAGGGCGGCGGCAACCTTGGGCACCAGCGCCGCATGGCTCTTGTGCAGGTAGATATAGAGGGGCATGATTTCCATCGGCGGCAGCAGGCGCTGGAGCGGCGGGTCCGCCGTCATGGCGGCGCGCGCCAGCGCATTATTGCGCTCCATGACCGCGACATCGCAACCGCCGGCTGCCAGCATGCGCAGCATGGTCGCCTCGTCGGCAAGCACCTGGCGCGCCAGGTCCTTGGTGCGCTGGTCGGTCTGGCGCAGGCCGCGGCGAATGCAGACCGTGTGCGCGCGCAGGGACTCCCAGCCGCCCGTCACGTCGAAGCGTTTATAAGAGAACGCCGTTGGCGCGTATTGGTAGATCGGCTCAGGTACCTGGACCAGGTTGGGGTAGTTTTTTTCGAGGCCGGAGGAACGTCCGACGTCGCCATCGGTCGTGCCTTCATTAGCCAGCACCGCCGAGCGCTCGGGCGACACCTCGCGCACCACCGCATTGATGCCGGCGCGCTGGAAAGCGACTTCCGCCGCCTTCCACAAATCGGCATGAGTGGTGCTGCGCGAGATGACGGACAGCTGCAGCTCTTCAGCGCGCAGCGGCGCCGACAGGATGATTGGACAAAGCAGCAAGGCAAACGGCAGTCTCATAACTCCCCCTTGCCTGTATTCTAGGAAGTCATTGCCTCAATTGCAAGACTTAAGCCAGTGCAGCAATACCCGCCTTGGCGATTTGTGCATCTTCGCTCGATTTCACACCCGACACGCCCACCGCGCCGATGGTGTGGCCATCGACCACGATATTGACGCCGCCTTCCAGCGGCGCTTCCACCATCGGCACGCCGACGAAGGAAGTTCGGCCGCCGTTGATCATGTCTTCATAGATCTTGGTTTCGCGGCGGCCCAGGGCCGACAGGCGTGCCTTGGCAGGCGCGATGTGCGACGACAGCGGCGCCGCGCCATCCAGGCGCTGGAGCCACAGCAGGTGGCCGCCGTCGTCGACGATGGCGATGGTGACCGCCCAGTTGTTCTTGCTTGCTTCGGCCTCGGCGGCAGCGGCGATTTTCTTGATGTCGTCCAGGGACAGCACTGGCTTGGTGATCATTCTCTCGTTTCCTGATAATTATGGGGCCGGCGTTTCGCGGCGCGCCTTCAGCTTTTGCTTCAGTTGCGGCATGACGGCCAGGGTTGCACGCTCGCCCGCCTGCATGGCGCCCGAGCGGTTGGTGAATTCCGCGGAACCCATCTTGCCCAGCGGCGGCTGGATCACGATGTCGGCATCACGCAGTTCAAGCTGGTTGATACGCTGGCCCATGATGGAGAAGGTCTGCATGATGACCTCCAGCGAAGAATTGGTGGCCTGCGCCTCGGCCTGGGTCGAAATATTCACCGCGATGATAAATTCCGCGCCCATTTCACGCGCAAAGCGCACCGGCACCGGCGCCACCAAGCCGCCATCGACGTAGGTGTGGTCGCCGATCTTCACCGGCTGGAATACGCCAGGAACAGCGGAACTGGCGCGAACCGCCATGCCGGTATTCCCGCGCTGGAACAGGATGGGCTGGCCGGTCTTCAGGTCCGACGCCACGGCGCCGAACGGCATTTTCAGCTTCTCGATGACGCGGTTGCCGACAGCCTTGTTGACGAAGGATTGCAGGGCCTCGCCCTTCAGCACGCCGGAAGACTTGCCGAACAAGGGCAGCGCCCAGTCGGAAATGGCCGATTCATCGAGGTCGACGGCCATCTTCTGCAGGGCCTTGGCATCGTTGCCGGCCGCATACAGGGCGCCGACCACGGAGCCGGCACTGGTGCCGACCACGATATCCGGCACGATGCCCTGCGCTTCCAGCGCCTTGATCACGCCGATGTGGGCGAAACCGCGGGCGGCGCCGCCACCGAGGGCAAGGCCGATCTTCACCTTGCGCTGCACTGGCGCAACCGGCGGTACCACAGGGGGCTGCACCGGCGGTTCAACGGAGACCAGCGGCACGTCGGTCGATTTGATCGGCGGATCGAGTTCGGTGGTAACGGTATTGGGATTGGTCTGGCACCCGGCAAGCGCTGCGGCGGCCAGGATGGCAAAAGCGAAACGTTTCAAGTGCATGTAGTGGTTAATCTGCTCGTTTTTTTAGGCGAGCAGATTTTACCTAATAAATGGGGTACGTCCCCATTTTTCTTCTCAGGCAGCTTGCGCCGGTTCGACGGTAGTGGAAACCAGCGATTTTGGCAGGCTGACCGTGAAGGTGCTGCCCTGCCCTGCCTCGGAGCTGATATTCAGCTTGCCGCTGTGGCGCAGCAGTACGTGCTTGACGATGGCCAGGCCCAGGCCGGTGCCCTGCGTCTCTCGCGAGCGGCTCTTGTCGACGCGGTAGAAGCGCTCGGTCAGGCGGGAAATATGCTCCGGATTGATGCCGATGCCGGTGTCCTGCACCTGGAACTGCACGCCGGTCGGCGTGTCTTCCCAACGCAGCTTGATGGTGCCGCCCGCAGGCGTGTAGCGCACGGCATTGGAGGCCAGGTTGCCGAAGGCGCTGTGCAATTCGTCCATATTGCCCATGACATCGCCGCCATGCAGTTCCAGCGAAATTTCATGCTTGCCGCCGGACAGCGCGCGCGCTTCGTGCAGCACCTGCTCCAGCAGGGCCGGGATGTTGACGTGCTCCGGGCGCATCGGGTGGTCGACCGATTCCAGGCGCGACAAGGTCAGCATGTCCTCGATCAGGTGCTGCATGCGGTGGCTTTGCTCGGTCATCAGCTTGAGGTGGGCGGCGCGGGTCTCCGCGTCCAGCTCCATCGAAGCGGCGATTTCCAGGAAACCGGCGATCACGGTCAGCGGGGTGCGCAGCTCGTGCGAGGCGTTGGCGATGAAGTCGCGGCGCATCATTTCCGCGCGCTGGGTCTCGGTGATGTCGTGCGTGACCAGGATCTGGCGCCGGTTTTCAAACGGGATGATGTGCACGACCAGCTTGCGGCCGCGGAAGTTCAGCGTCAGCGGCTGGTCGTAGCGGCCCAGGATCAGGTAATCCATGAAGTCCGGGCTGCGCACCAGGTTGGTCACGCGCATGCCCTTGTCGCGCGCTTGCTGCAGGCCCAGGTGCTCTTCCGCCGCCGGATTGCACCATTCGAGGAACAGCACGTCGTCCATGATCACGACGCCGTCCGGCAGCAGGTGCATGGCCTGGCGGAAGCGCGCCAGCCATTCGGTCAACTCGGCCTGGTTCTTTTCGTCGTCGCGGCGCAGGCGGTACAGGCGCGAGAAAATATTGGTCCACTCGCCCCAGCCATCAGGCAGGCGGCCCGACTCGGGCTTGTCCAGCCATTCGCTCAGCTGATAGAGGTACTTGAGCTGGATGAACACGGCAGCCAGCACGCCGGCAAAGGCGGTGACAATGCCGGCCGCCAGGCCAAACCACCACCACATCAGGCCCGCGCCTGCCAGCAGGAAGCCAAGCCGGATGGCGACAGGTACCCAGAACACGACTTTTGGATTCATGGCTTCTCGGTCAGCATATATCCCACGCTGCGCACGGTCTTGATCAGGTGCTCGGCATCCTTCAGCGCCTTGCGCAGTCGCAGCACGTGGACGTCCACCGTGCGCTCCTCGATCACCACATGGTCGCCCCACACCTTGTCCAGCAGCTGGCTGCGTGAGAACACGCGCTCCGGGTGGGCCATGAAGAACTTGAGCAGCTTGTATTCGGCGTGCCCGATGTCGATCTTGTTGTCGTTCATCGACACGGTGCAGCTGACCGGATCGAGCACCACCGGACCGGCCTTGAGCTGGGTTTCGGCCAGTTCGGGGCTCTTGCGCCGCAACAGTGCGCGGGCACGGGCCAGCAGCTCGCGCGGTGAAAACGGCTTGGTGATGTAGTCGTCGGCGCCGCCATTCAGGCCTGCCAGCTTGTCCTCTTCCATGCTCTTGGCCGTCAGCATGATCACAGGAACGGCGGCGAAGTGGCGGTCGCCGCGGATGCGGGCCAGCAGGCGCAGGCCGCTCTGGTCCGGCAGCATCCAGTCCAGCAACACCAGTTGCGGCGTGCGGGTCTGCATGACTTCCCAGGCTTCCTGCGTGGATTGTGCCACCACGCAGTTCCAGCCAGCTTCGCGCAGCGAGAACCTCACCAGCTCCACGATCGCCGGTTCATCTTCAACAATCAGTACAGTCGTTTTGTCGGATGCCATTTATTTGCTTGCTTCTTGGGTCGCTCCGTGGGAATGGCGGATATCCCTGCCTTCCACCACGTAGATCACGTATTCGGCGATATTCTTGGCGTGGTCGCCGATGCGCTCGATGGCCTTGGCCACCCACATCGTGTCCAGCGCTGCCGAGATTGTACGCGGATCTTCCATCATGAAGGTGATCAGGTTGCGCATGATGGAGCGGTATTCGTGGTCGATCACGGCATCCTGGGCGATCAAGTCCAGCGCGGCCTTTTCGTCGCTGCGCGCAAAGGCGTCCAGCGCATCGTGCAGCAGGTCGCTGGTGGCGGTGGCGATGGTACGCACCATTTCATAGTGGTTCAGGGTCACGGCGCCGCGCCCGTGCAGGGCTTTGGCGATGCGCGCGATCTTGGCTGCTTCGTCGCCGATGCGTTCCAGGTCGGTGATCACCTTCAGGGTGGCCATCACGGTGCGCAGGTCATTGGCGGTCGGCTGGCGTTTGACGATCAGGTGGCTGCACTGGTCGTCCAGCTGCACTTCCAGCTGGTTGACGTTGGCGTCTTCGGCCACCACGCGTTCGGCGCGCTCCAGGTTGCCGATGCGGAAGCAGGTCATCGCGTCCAGGAACATGGTCTCGACCATGCCGCCCATCAGCAGCACTTTGGAGCGGATGCCTTCGAGTTCGGTGTCGTAAGCTTTGGAGGAATGTTCGCCCATCATAATCGCTTCTCTCTCTTCTTCTGGTTAGCCAAAACGGCCGGTGATGTAGTCCTGGGTCTCTTTGCGCACAGGATTCATGAAAATCTGGTCGGTTTCGCCGAATTCCACCAGCTCGCCCAGGTACATATAGGCGGTGTAGTCGGAGCAGCGCGCCGCCTGCTGCATATTGTGGGTCACGATGGCGATCGTGTAGTCCTCTTTCAGCTCGGAGATCAGTTCTTCGATCTTGGAGGTGGAAATCGGGTCCAGCGCGGAAGTCGGTTCGTCCAGCAGCAGGACGTCAGGCTTCACCGCCACGCCGCGCGCGATGCACAGGCGCTGCTGCTGGCCGCCGGACAGCGACAGGCCGCTCTTGGCCAGCTTGTCCTTCACTTCGCCCCACAGGGCGGCTTTTTTCAGCGCCCATTCGACGCGCTCGTCCATCTCGCCTTTCGACAGGTCTTCGTACAGGCGCACGCCGAAAGCGATATTGTCGTAGATCGACATCGGGAACGGGGTCGGCTTCTGGAACACCATGCCCACTTTGGCGCGCAGCATGTTCACGTCCAGGCCCGCTTCCAGGATGTTGTGGCCACGGTAGCGGATGGCGCCTTCGGCGCGCTGGCCCGGGTACAGGTCGTACATGCGGTTCAGGGTGCGCAGCAGGGTCGATTTGCCGCAGCCGGACGGGCCGATGAAGGCGGTCACCTTCTTCTCGTGGATGTCGAGGTTGACGTTGTGCAGGCTGCGCGTCTTACCGTAGTAGAAGTTCAGGCCGGAGATTTCAATGATTTTGCTAGCTTGGGTCATGATCTGTACTCGTTATTTTGGTGCTTTTTGCGCAAACACGGTGCGCGACAGGATGTTCAGTGCCAGGACGCTGAAGGTCACGATCAGCGCGCCGCCCCAGGCCAGCTCGCGCCAGTTGTCGTATGGGCTCATGGCGAACTGGTAGATCACCACCGGCAGGTTGGCCAGCGGCTGGTTCATGTCGGCGCTGAAGAACTGGTTGTTCAGGGCCGTGAACAGCAGCGGTGCGGTTTCGCCGGCCACGCGGGCCACGGCCAACAGCACGCCGGTCATCACGCCGGCCTTGACTGCGCGCAGGCGTACCATCACCGACACTTTCCAGCGCGGTGCGCCAAGGGCGTAGGCCGCTTCCAGCAGCGAGTTCGGCACCAGTTTCAACATATTGTCGGTCGTGCGCACCACCACCGGGATCGCGATCAGCGACAGCGCGATGGAGCCGGCGTAGCCCGAGAAGTGCTGCACGTTCGCCACGTACAGCGCATACACGAACAGCCCGATCACGATCGACGGCGCCGACAGCATGATGTCGGTCACGAAGCGGGTCAGTTGCGCCACCTTGTTTTCCTCGCCGTATTCAGCCAGGTAGATGCCGGCCAGGATGCCGATCGGGGTCGACACAGCGGTCGACAGGCCCACCATCATCAGCGAGCCGACGATGGCATTGCGCAGGCCGCCGCCATCGCTGCCTGGCGCCGGGGTATCGCCGGTGAAGATCAGCACATTCAGGGCGGAGAAGCCGTTGATCAGCAGGGTTGCCAGGATCCACAGCAGTGCAACCAGGCCGACTGACATGGCGCCGACCGACAGCGCCATGCCGACGCGATGGAAGAACAGGCGCTTGCGGTAGACAGGATTTTTGGTCTGGATCATTTGATGCCCTCCTTGCGCGACAGGCCCATCAGCATCAGCTTGGCGCCGGACAGGACAATAAAGGTAATAATGAACAGCAGCAGGCCCAGCGCGAACAGCGAGGACACGTGCAGCTTGCTGGACGCTTCGGCGAATTCATTGGCCAGCGTCGAAGCGATCGAGCTGCCCGGCGAGAACAGGGAGGTAGGCAGCTTGGCCGCGTTACCGATCACGAAGGTGACCGCCATGGTTTCGCCCAGGGCGCGGCCCAGGCCCAGCATGACGCCGCCCACTACGCCAGTCTTGGTGTACGGCAGCACAACCTTGCGCACCACTTCCCAACGGGTGCAACCCAGGCCGTAAGCCGATTCCTTCAGCACGGCAGGCACGATCTCGAAGACATCGCGCATCACGGAAGCGATGAACGGAATGATCATCACGGCCAGGATCAGGCCTGCGGTCAGGATGCCGATGCCCATGGTCGGGCCTTTGAACAGCGCACCGATAAAAGGCAAGGCGCCGAGGGTGGACTTCAGCAGCGGCTGCACGTATTCGCTGAACATCGGGGCGAACACGAACAGGCCCCACATGCCGTAGATAATCGATGGCACGCCAGCCAGTAGCTCGATGGCGGTGCCTAGCGGGCGGCGCAGCCAGACCGGGCATACCTCGGTCAGGAACAGCGCGATGCCGAAGCTGACCGGGAAGGCGATCAGCAAGGCGATACCGGCGCTGGCCAGCGTGCCGACGATGGCAATCGCGGCGCCGAACTGGTCGTTGACCGGGTCCCATTCAACGGTGGTGATGAAGCCAGGCCCGAACTCTTTCAGGGCAGGCAAGGCGCCATTGATCAGGGAAATGATAATGCCGACCAGTACAAACAGTACGGTCAGCGCAAAGACCATCGTGATCTTGTGGAAGAACCAATCCTGGATGCGCTGCTTGCGCACCACGGACTGCATGGCAGCAACGGAGGCACTCATGGTGGCGGGTTCCGATAACTGGAGGGGAGCTGGTGAGGTGATTTCTGCACTCATGATTTAGTTTTTTGGTTTAGCTAACCGGGGAGGCCTTCTGTTCAAGCCACCCCGCTTAGCTTCCTCTTTAAACCGGCACCCCGATCGGATGGCCGCCCCGTCTGACCCACAGGGTCAGACACCTGGCCTGCGGCTGCCGCGGGCCTAGGTGTCAGACCCTGCGGGTCTGACACCGGGGTGCCGGTTTCAGAAGATCAGTTCAGCGGCTTGCCCGAAGCATCCTTCAGGTTAGCCTTCCACGAACCCTGCACCAGCTTCACAACAGTGTCAGGCAGCGGCACATAGTCCAGTTCGACAGCAGCCGCATCGCCGTTCTTGAAAGCCCAGTCGAAGAACTTGATGACTTCCTTGCCCTTGTTCGCGTCAGCCTGCTGCTTGTGCATCAGGATGTAGGACACGCCGGTGATTGGCCACGAAGTCTTGCCGGCCTGGTCGGTCAGCACCACGCCGAAGCCTGGGGTCTTGGTCCATTCCGCGTTGGCAGCAGCGGCCTTGAAGTTGTCGTCGTCAGGTTGCAGGAAGTTGCCGTCCTTGTTCTTCAGCTGGGTGTGCGCGATCTTGTTTTTCTTGGCGTAGGCCCATTCCACGTAGCCGATGGCGCCCTTGATACGCTGCACGTTGGCGGCAACACCGTCGTTGCCCTTGCCGCCCACGCCGGTTACCCATTTCACGGCGGTGCCGGCACCGATCTTGGTCTTGAACTCTGGGTTCACTTTCGACAGGTAGTCGGTGAACAGGAAGGAGGTGCCGGAGCCGTCAGCGCGGTGCACCACGGTGATTTCAGCAGCTGGCAGCTTCACGCCTGGGTTCAGGGCAGCGATCGCTGCGTCGTTCCACTGGGTGATCTTGCCCAGGTAGATGTCAGCCACAACCGGGCCGGTCAGTTTCAGCTGACCTGGAGCGATGCCGTCCAGGTTCACCACGGTCACCACGCCACCCATGATGGCCGGGAACTGCATCAGGCCGTCAGCGTCCAGCTCTTCCGCTTTCAGCGGCATGTCGGAAGCGCCGAAATCGACGGTCTTGGCTTTGATCTGCTTGATACCTGCGCCGGAACCGACGGACTGATAGTTCAGGCCATTGCCGGTGGATGCTTTGTAGGCTTCAGCCCACTTGGCGTAGATCGGATAAGGGAAAGTTGCGCCTGCACCGGTCATGTCCGCTGCGAAAGCGGTCGAGAATGCCATTGCCGCCGAAGCGCCAACAACGAAGGAGGTCAACAACTGTTTCATGCGCATATCAAAGGTCCTTTTCAGGGGTTGGGTTGAATGCTGCGCAGTGTATGACGTCAATATGACAGCTTTATGACACGTCAAAATTAAGTCTAGGACAAGGTCACAAACTTGTCATATTTCTCAAATATACTATTAGTTATGAAAACAGCATTCCTTGATCGGGAGCTGTCACAGCTGGCGTTCAACCGCCGCGTGATGGCCCAGGCAGAAGACGCCACCATCCCTGTGCTCGAACGATTGCGCTACCTGTGCATTGTCAGCAGCAACCTGGACGAGTTCTTTGAAGTAAGGGTCGCCAGCCTGCTGGCCGCCGCCAGCGTCGATGGCGACCTGGGCGATCACCCTGCCCTCGCGGCCACGCTGGAACGGGTCAGCCACGAGTGTCATGAACTGGTCAAGCGCCAGTACGAAATATTTAATACGGCAGTGTTGCCAGAAATGAAAGCCCAGGGCATCCACATCGTGCGCCACAGCCAGCGCAACGAAGCCCAACGGGCCTGGGTCAAGGATTATTTTGACCGCGAAGTACGCCCCCTGCTGACCCCGATCGGCCTCGACCCGGCCCACCCTTTCCCGCAAGTAGTAAACAAGAGCCTCAATTTCATCGTCGCGCTGAGCGGCAAGGATGCCTTCGGGCGCGGCACCGCCATTGCTATTGTCAAGGCGCCGCGCGTGCTGCCGCGCGTGATCCGCCTGCCCGACCATCTATCTAAAGAGGGCGGCGTGTCATTCTGCCTGCTGTCCTCCGTCATCCACGCCCATATTTCCGAAATGTTCGCCGGGCGCGATGTGATGGCGTATTCCCAGTTCCGGGTCACGCGCGACTCCGACTTGTGGGTGGATGAAGATGAAGTGAAAAACCTGCGCCAGGCGCTGAAAGGCGAGCTGCAAGGTCGCGCCTATGGCCGCTCGGTGCGGATCGAGGTGGCCAAGAACTGTCCGCCCGAACTGTCGCAATTCCTGCTCGACCAGTTCAGCCTGGACCAGAGCCGCCTGTACCGCGTCGACGGCCCGGTGAATATGGTGCGCCTGAACGAAATCGTGGAACAGGCGCGCCGCCCCGAGCTGCGCTTCCCGCCTTTCATCGCGGGCGTGCAAGCAAAGACCGTCAACAATGACATCTTCGCCACCATCCGCAAGCATGACATCCTGCTGCACCACCCATACCAGAGCTTCCAGACCGTGATCGACTTCATCCGCAGCGCGGCCTTCGATCCGGCGGTGGTGGCGATCAAGCAGACCGTCTACCGCACAGGCATGAACTCCGACCTGATGGAAGCGCTGATTGCAGCCGCCCGCAGCGGCAAGGAAGTCACGGTAGTGGTGGAACTGATGGCGCGTTTCGACGAAGAAGCCAATATCAACTGGGCCGACAAGCTGGAACAGGCCGGCGCCCAGGTGGTGTACGGCGTGGTGGGCCTGAAGACCCACGCCAAGATCGCCCTGGTGATCCGCCGCGATGAAGGCGGCCTCGGCTACTACGCCCACCTCGGCACCGGCAACTACCACCCCACCACGACCAAGTTCTATACCGACTTCGGCATCCTGACCTGCGGGCCGCAACTGGGCCGCGACGTCAACGAAGTCTTCATGCACCTGACCAGCCTGACCAAGCCGCAGCGCATGAACCACATCTGGCTGGCGCCGTTCTCGCTGCAAGACCAGATCATCAAAGCGATACGGAACGAAGCCAAAATCGCGAAATCCGGGCGTCCGGGCCGGATTATCGCTAAAATCAATGCATTAACCGATGAACCGGTCATCCGGGCGCTGTATGCCGCCTCGAAGGACGGGGTCAAGATCGACCTGATCGTGCGCGGCGCCTGCACCCTGATGCCGGGCGTGCCGGGATTGTCCGAAAACATCCGGGTGCGCTCCATCATCGGCCGCTTCCTTGAACATAGCCGCATCTATTACTTCCGCAACGACCTGGCCCATGACGTCATGCTGGCCAGCGCGGACTGGATGAACCGCAACCTGCTGCGCCGCATTGAAGTGGCGTTCCCGGTGCTGGACCGGGGCCTGAAACGGCGTGTCATTGCGGAAGGTTTGACGCCTTACCTGAAGGACAACTCCAACGCATGGGAGCTGGATTCGCACGGCCAGTATCACCGCCGCAAAGCACGCGGCAAGCAGAAGGCCTTCAGCGCCCAGCAGCATTTGATGGAGTTACTAGGTACGCCGGCCGATGCGCCGGCGGATTGAAGCCTGGTCACGGGAGGAAGCATGGACTTGATCTTGTGGCGCCACGCAGAAGCCGAACCATCCCAGCCCGGCCTGGAAGACCTGGAACGCACGCTCACGCCCAAAGGACATAAGCAGGCGCGGCGCATGGGCCAGTGGCTGGATTCCGTATTGCCGGAAAATTGCCGCATCCTGGTCAGCCCGGCCACGCGCACGGTGCAGACTGTGGCGGGATTGGGACGCAAGTACAAGGTCCACCCCGACCTGGCGCCGGGGGCGGACGCCGGCGATATCCTGAAGGCGGCCAACTGGCCGTCGTCGAAGGAATCGGTGCTCATTGTTGGCCACCAGCCTACGCTTGGCCAGGCTGCAGCCCTGTTGATGACAGGCGACGATAGCGATTGGGAGATGAAAAAAGGCGCTGCGTGGTGGTTTGTGCAGCGTGAAGCGGGCGATCCATCGAGCTTTTACCTCAAGGCAGTGATGCAGCCTGACCTCGTGACGAAATAGATCTTTCTGCTGGGCTTGTAATTGCTTAAATGGATGCTAGAGTTTAATTGTATCAACTCTAGGGAGCAGCCTCCGGAAACGTCGGCTGGTTTGTTATGTGGGTATTGTTCACCATGGGCATCTTCGGCGCCATGATCGCGTTAATCGCGTTCGAAATTGTCGCTGAATATCGCGGCGGACATCATAGGTTGGTCGACCGCTACCACGAGTAGCTTTGCGCTTCTGCAGAAGCGAGGCTCCGCAACAGATCCTCCGGGATTCTGGTGTCGGGGCCTTCAGTCTTTATGGGGTCAGGCAAACAGGTCGAAGAGCGACGAGGCGCCGCCCAGTTGCTCGTCCTGCGTATAGAGGCGCACCAGTGCCTGTGCTTGCACCGTGAGCATTTGGGCCATGGAGGATTTGCGGCTTTGCAGGGTATCGACTTCGCGGTCGGCCTGCGCCAGGGCTCGCGATACCACGCTGCGTTCGCCACCGAGGCTTTCAAGGCGCGAACCAAGGGCATCGGCCAAGCCCCTGCCCTCGTTGGTGAAGACCTTGGTCACCGCATCTGGGTTGGCGTTCATCGCGGCATTCAGGATTCCATTATCCAGCTTGAGGCGGCCATTCGTGTCGACCGACAGGCCGACATTGGCCAGCGCCTCGCTGCTGCCGCCCGCTGAACGCAGCAACTGATCGAGCTGGGTGCGTACCTGGCCCAGCGCCGGATTGCCGCGCAGCGCGCCTCTGCCCAGGTTGTCCAGCCGGTCCTGCAGCGCGTTGAAGCCCTTGACGAAAGCTTCCACGTTCTTGGCAACCTGGCTGTTGTCGCGCGCGATGGTGACCGTGGTGTCGCCTTCGTCGGTCAGCTTGAACGTGACGCCCTCGATGGCCGACTCCACAGTGTTGTCGGCGCTCTTGATGGTCTTGCCGTCAACGGTCAGGACGGCGTCCTGCGCCGCCTGGGTCTGGGTCGCCTGGCTGAACAGGCTGCGGATCGTGGTGTCGCCTGCTACTGAAATGCTGAGCTTGCTCGCTTCACCGCTGGCACTGCGCAATTGCAGCGCCGTGCCGGTGCTGGAGCGCACCAGGCTGGCATCGACGCCCGCCTCCTTGAGCGCATCGGCGATGCCCTGCAAGGTGTTGTTGCGGCTATCAATCGTGATGGTCTTGCTGCTGTCGCCGGTGCCGATCCGGATCACGGCCGGCGAGCCGGTACCGAGCCGCGTATCAGCGGTCTGCGCTTCGGGGCTGATGAGGATTTGCTGCTGGGCCAGTTGGCTGACCTTGACATCATGCGAACCGGCCGCCGCCGAGGCGCTAGTCGTCACGCCCAGCACGCCGCTCGCCGAACTGCTGCCGCGCGTGCTAAGGCCGGTACCGGCGAGGCTTTCTGCAATATCCTGGAACACCGACAGAGCCGATTGCAGCTGTCCCAGGCCGGAAAAACGCGCCTGGGTCAGGCTGATGCTTGCGTTGAGCTTGGCCGCGGCACTGCGCTGCGGCGCCAGCGTCTGTTCGACCCGGGCTAGCACTGCCTCCGACGGCGTACCAATGACGCTGGCATTCCCCAAGCCCAGCGAGGTCCCGTACATTGTGCTTAGCAAGCTGCTCACATAGTCCATAACCTAATATTAGCGCATGAACTTGGTTATTGCTCCGGCTGCTTCGTTGTCGAGTGGCGCAAAAGTGAAACCGATCTTGAATTCGTCGCCGCTGAAAATGCAATTGTTGACCTTGCCACGCGTATTGACGATTTGCGGCTTGCCATCGACCAGCATTTCGAACACGATCTGGCCGCTGGCCCCGACTTGCACCTTATGTTCGGAAGTCAGGGAAATGCCCGCCAGGCCGAGGTCGAAGGTACGTGCCGCCATCGGCGCGCCGCCGTCCATCACGATCATTGCCCGTACGCGCAGGATTTTACGGGCGCCTTGCCTTGAATCTACTAACAATTTCTTGTCCGGTTTCTGGTTGGAATCGAGCCTGTTATTGTAGCCAATATTTCGTAAAAATCTACATTACTGCAGCTCGCGCAAGCGATTGAATGCGTCGTCGATGCGCTCGACCGCAATGATGGTCATGCCTTCGATCGGCTGCTTGGGCGCATTCGCCTTGGGAATCATGGCGATCGAGAAGCCGAGCTTGGCCGCCTCGCGCAAGCGCTCCTGCCCGCGCGGCGCCGGCCGGATCTCGCCGGCCAGGCCCACCTCGCCGAATACCACGAAGCCATTCGGCAGCGCCTTGTTGCGCATCGAAGAATTGATCGCCATCAGGACCGCCAGGTCGGCGGCCGGTTCGGTGATCTTTACCCCGCCCACGGCGTTGATGAATACGTCCTGGTCGAAGGCCGCAATGCCGGCGTGCCGGTGCAGCACGGCCAGCAGCATGGCCAGGCGGTTCTGCTCCAGGCCGACCGACAGCCGGCGTGCGTTGGGCAGGTGGCTGGTATCGACCAGGGCCTGCACTTCCACCAGCAGCGGGCGCGTGCCCTCTTGCGTCACCATGACGCAGGAACCGGGCACCTGGTTTTCATGCGAGGACAGGAACAGCGCAGAAGGATTCGATACGCCCTTCAGGCCCTTTTCCGTCATCGCAAACACGCCCAGTTCATTGACCGCTCCAAAGCGGTTCTTGATGGCGCGCACCAGGCGGAAGCTGGAGTGGTTGTCGCCCTCGAAATACAGCACGCAGTCCACAATGTGTTCCAGCACGCGCGGACCGGCCAGCGAGCCCTCCTTGGTGACGTGGCCGACCAGGATGATGGTGGTGCCGCTCATCTTGGCCACGCGGGTCAGCTGGGCCGCACATTCGCGCACCTGGGCCACCGAGCCGGGCGCCGAGGCCAGCGCATCCGAATACAGGGTCTGGATCGAGTCGATCACCGCCACCTGCGGCTTCAGGTCGGCCAGCGTGCCGAGGATTTTCTCCAGCTGGATTTCGGCTTGCAGCTTGAGGTCCTTGGCATCGACCGCCAGGCGCTTGGCGCGCAGCGCGATCTGGGCGCCGGATTCCTCGCCGCTGACATACAGCACGCTCTTAACCTTGGACATATTGGCCAGCGCCTGCAGCAGCAGTGTCGATTTGCCGATGCCGGGGTCGCCGCCGATCAGCACCACGCCGCCCGCCACCAGGCCGCCGCCCAGCACGCGGTCGAATTCTTCAATGCCGGTGCCAAAGCGCGGCACGTCCAGCGCTTCGATATCCTGCAGCGACAGCACGGGCGCGGTCTGCGCCAGCGACTGGTGCTGGGCCTGCGAGAAGCGGTTGGCGCCGGCGGCTTCGATCACCGTCTCCACCATGGTGTTCCACTGCTGGCAGGACGAGCACTGGCCGGTCCACTTGCTGCTGATGCCACCGCATTCGCTGCAGGTGTAGTTGGTCTTTGCCTTGGCCATCTGCTTACGCCTCGATCACACGCACGCGTTGCGCCAGGGCGCACATCAACTCATAGCCGATGGTGCCGGCAGCCGTCGCCACGTCATCGATCGGCATGCCTTCGCCCCACAGCACCACCTTGCTGCCGACGCGCGCATCTGGAATATTGCCCAGGTCGACCGTCAGCATGTCCATCGAGACGCGGCCTACGAGACGGGTGCGCACGCCGTCCACCAGGACCGGCGTATCGACCGGCGCGTGGCGCGGGTAGCCATCGGCATAGCCGCAGGCCACCACGCCGATGCGCATGGCGCGCTCGGCCTTGAAGCGGCTGCCGTAGCCGACATAGTCGCCGGGGCCGATTTCCTGCACGCCGATCAATTCGCTGGAGAGGGTCATGGTCGGCTGCAGGCCGAATTCTTCCGCCGTCTGGCCGCCGGGGGTGCCGCCGTACAGCATGATGCCCGGACGGATCCAGTCGGTCGCCAGGCTGGCGCCCAGCTCCGGCATATGCAGGATGCCGGCCGAATTGCACAAACTGCGCGGGCCCGGCAAGCCGGCAGTGCCCTCATTGAAGCGGCGCACCTGTTCCGCCAGCGGCATGCACGGGTGGTGCAGTTCGTCGGCGTTGGCGAAGTGGGTCATCAGGGTAATGGTGCCAACGTGCGGGATGGCGCGCAGGCGGGCGTGGGCGGCGGCATATTCGCCTGGCTTGAAGCCGAGGCGGTTCATGCCGGTGTTCATTTTCAGGTGCACATTGAGCGGGCGCCCCAGCGGTGTGCGCTCGAGCATTTCAAGCTGTTCGATGCAGTGAACGGCGCCTTCGATACTATGTTCCGCCATTGCCAGCAAGTCCGCGGTGTCGAACCATCCCTCTAAAAGAAGAACAGGCTTGCTCCAGCCCATCTCGCGCAGTCGCACCGCGTTGTCCGGTTCGATCAGCGCCAGGCCGTCTGCGGCGGCGAAACCGCGCATGCCACGCTCAAGCCCATGCCCGTAGGCGTTGGCCTTGACCACTCCCCAGGCCTTGGCGCCCGGCGCACAGGCCTTGGCGCGCTCCAGGTTATGTTGCATTGCAGCGAGATGGATGTGCGCGACGATGGGCCTTGGCATGTCTAAAACCGGCAGAATAAGAAAGCAGCATTCTACCTTTTGTACCTGCCGGATGCTGGCCGAATTCTTGGGAAACCTTACTTTCCATGGTATAAAGCATGCCGAGATTATTATCTGGCGTCCTGAATGAATCGTGGTTTCTATACCATCATGGCCGCGCAGTTCTTTTCGTCGCTGGCAGACAATGCGCTGCTCATCGTGGCAATCGACCTGCTGGTGACCATGCAAGCTCCGGCGTGGGTCACCCCATTGCTGAAGCTGACTTTTGTGCTGTTTTACGTGCTGTTGGCAGCATTTGTAGGCGCTTTCGCTGATGCCTTGCCGAAGGGCCGGGTCATGTTCATTTCCAACCTGATCAAGATCTTCGGCTGCGCACTGATTTTCTATCATGTGCACCCGCTGGCCGCCTATGCGGTGGTCGGTTTTGGCGCGGCTGTGTACTCGCCGGCCAAATACGGCATCCTGACCGAACTGCTGCCGCCGGAAAAGCTGGTGGTAGCCAATGGCTGGATCGAGGGCCTGACCGTGAGCTCCATCATCTTCGGCATTGCCATGGGCGGCGCCCTGATCGGCGGGCCCGTTGCTGCGGCGCTGCTCCACTTCGATTTGCCGGGCATCGAAACGGGCCTGGACACGACGGCCGAAATCGCGCTGGCAGTGGTCGGCGTCACTTACCTGCTGGCGGCGCTGTTCAACCTGCGCATTCCGGATACGGGCTATGTCTACGAGCACCAGGAGCGCCACCCGCTGCGCCTGATCACCGAGTTCGCCGGCTGCTGCAGCATCCTGTGGCGCGACAAGCTGGGCCAGATTTCGCTGGCCGTGACCACCCTGTTCTGGGGCGCCGGCGCGACCCTCCAATTCATCGTGCTGGAATGGGCCAAGCAATCGCTGGGCATGCCTTTGAACAAGGCGACCAGCACCATCGCCATCGTTGCCGTGGGCGTGGCAGTGGGCGCCGGCATGTCGGCGCGCTTCATCACGCTGCGCAAATCGCTGACGGTGATCCCGCTGGGAATTGCCATGGGCATCATCGTGATGGGCATGATCTTCGTGCATGACGTGCGCCTGGCCTATCCCCTGCTGCTGGTCGTCGGACTGCTGTCGGGCTTCTTCGTGGTGCCGATGAATGCGCTGCTGCAGCATCGCGGCCATGTGCTGATGAGCGCAGGCCACTCCATCGCGGTCCAGAACTTCAACGAGAACCTGTCGATCCTGACCATGCTTGCGGTGTACTCGCTGATGGTGAAGCTGCACCTGAGCCTGAATACCATCATCGTGCTGTTTGGCCTGTTCGTCGCCGGCTCCATGCTTGGCATCATGCGGCTGCATGCGGCTAACCAGCGTGAGCACGACTCGCTCAGCCTGATCGGAGAGCATAAGCACTAAGGCGATGAAACGAGGTTTCTATACCATCATGGCGGCGCAGTTCTTCTCGTCGCTGGCCGATTCGGCGTTGCTGATCATCGCAATCTATATGTTGGGAGCCATGAAAGCGCCGGCGTGGATGACGCCGATGCTGAAGGAGACCTTCGTCCTGTTCTACGTGCTGCTGGCTGCTTTTGTCGGTGCCTTTGCCGATGCCCTGCCCAAGGGCCGCGTCATGCTGATCGGGAACATGATAAAGATTTTCGGCTGCGCCCTGTTCTTCTACAACGTGCACCCATTGGCCGCCTATGCTGTCGCAGGCCTGGGCGCTGCGATCTATTCGCCGGCCAAGTACGGCATCCTCACGGAACTGCTGCCGCCCGAAAAGCTGGTCGCAGCCAACGGCTGGATCGAAGGCTTGACCGTCAGCTCGATCATCCTTGGCACCGCGCTGGGCGGCGCCCTGATCGGCGGCCCGGTCTCGGCGGGCCTGCTGGCCTTCGACGTGCCTGGCATCGACACCGGCTTCGACACGGTCGGCGAGATAGCGCTGGCCTGGGTGGGCGTGGTCTACCTGCTGGCGACCGTTTTCAACTTGCGCATACCGGACACCGGTTATGTCTATGAGCGGCAAGAGCGCAACCCGTTCCGCCTGGTGCGCGATTTCGCGGACTGCTGCGGCATCCTGTGGCGCGACAAGCTGGGCCAGATTTCCCTGGCGGTTACCACCCTGTTCTGGGGCGCCGGCGCGACCTTGCAGTTCATCGTTCTGGAATGGGCCAAGCAGTCGCTGGGCATGCCGCTGAACAAGGCCACCACCACCGTTGCCATCGTGGTGGTCGGCGTGGCGCTGGGCGCCGTGCTGTCTGCGCGCTTCATTACCTTGCGCAAGGCGCTTTCGGTGATTCCGCTCGGGATCGCGATGGGTGTGATCGTGATGTCGATGATTTTCGTGCACGACTTGCGCATCGCCTATGTATTGCTGCTGGTGGTCGGCGCTTTGTCGGGCTTCTTCGTGGTGCCGATGAATGCCTTGCTGCAGCACCGGGGCCACGTGCTGATGAGCGCCGGCCACTCGATCGCGGTGCAGAACTTCAATGAGAACCTGTCCATCCTTACCATGCTGGCCGTGTATGCCACGATGGTGAAGCTTGGCCTGGGCCTGAACACCATCATCGTACTGTTTGGCTTGTTCCTGGCGGGATCGATGCTGGCCATCATGGCGCTGCATGCCGCCAACCAGCGCAAGAAAGATTCGCTCGGCCTGATCGGCGAGCACCACTAGGACGGCAGGCCTCCGTCGCTGCGGCGCGCCTGGGCACGGGCGCGCCAATCATCCGGCACCACAAAGCCGCGCTCCACTTCTTCCAGCCAACCGCCCTCTTCCCGCACCGTTGCCACCAGCACGGGGCCTGGATCGGCGACGAACTTTTCCGCCAGTACGTCCAGCAACGCAGCGCGCGTGAGCGGAGCCGGCGTGGGCGTGCTTTCGCTGCGCTGGACTGGCGTGCGCAGCGGCGCCAGCCATTGCAGGCGCGGCATGACGATGAATTGCTCGCCTTGCGCGGCGGCTTGTTCGCTGTGGGTGCGCCAATAGCCGCGGCAGTGTTCAGGCGAAATGCCTTCGATCTGCGGCGCAGCTTCGGTGGCATGGTAGAACAGCCAGCCCTTGACCAGGGCCTGGGCCCGGGTGACGGGCGCGGGTGCGACTTTTTGCGCGATCGGGTGCTGTGATAGCTGCAACTGGGCGTTGAAGATCTTGTGCATCTTCAGGCCCAGCGTGTCGGCCAGGTTGGGGCCGACCAGGCGATTGTAATTCCCGGAATCCGGGTCGCCGTCCAGCAGGTAGAACTTGGTGGCGAACTCGATGTGGCGCAAGCTTTCGCTGCCCTTCTCGCGCAGGAGGAAATCGAATTCGCCAATGGTGCCGTTCCTGCCGTCGCGGACTTGCAGGCCGTGGGCAGCCAGCGCGCCGTGCTGGGCGAAGTAGAAGGCCATCAGCTTCTCGGCATACAGGCCAAGGCGCGAGTAAAAACGGTTGCCAAGGGCGTCCTCGAGCGGCGCAGGATCGGCGTCAAGGTCGTCCAGCCAGTTTGCCACCGCGGCCGTCATGGGGCCGAGCGTGGCGATCTTGCCCTGCCAGTGCGGGCTGTTCGGGTCGAGCAGGTCGGGCGAGTCGAGCAGCCAGGCCAGCGCGCGGACGTGGGGCCGCGCGAGATGGCCCCATTTGCGGTGGAATGTCCTAGCGTCGGCCGGCATGCGCGGCTTTGGCCAGACACAGGTCCTGCCATGCCTTGGCCTTCTCTTCCGGCTTTTTCAGCAGGTCGGCCGGGTGGTAAGTAGCGACGACCGGCACGGCGCCGTGCAGCATGATGCGGCCGCGCGCGGCGCCGCCAAGCAGGCCTTTGCCGGTGCTGTGGCCGAAGGCGACAATGACTTTTGCCTGCGTCAGTTCCAGTTCGCGCTGGAGGTATGGGCGGCAGGCCTGCAACTCTTCGGCGCCTGGCGCGTGCGGGGCGTGGCATTTCACCAGGCTGGTGAGGTAGGCGCCCTTTTCCGCTACCTGGCCGACGGCCTTCAGCATGTTGTCGAGCAGGTAGCCGGGATCGCCGGCGAACTGGTAACCTTCCGCATCCTCAGCCTGGCCTGGCGCGGTGTCGAGGGCGATCCAGGTCGCCTGCTCGTCGCCGCGGCCCGGGACGGCTTGCTGGCGGGTCTGGCAGCGGCCGCAGCGGGTGCAGGAGGCGATTGCTGCTTGCAGTGCAGGCCAGTCCATCTGGGCGATTTGTTCATCCGTTGCACCGCCGGGCGCCGGGGCGCTGGCGACGGCCGTGGCAGCGCCGCGCGGCGTTTGCTCCTCGTCGAACCAGGATGGCGGCTCGTCCATCGGGATATCGTCGTAGGCTGGGACGCCGGCAGTGCGCGGCGGCGTTGGCGCGGGCCTTGCTGCCGGCGCAGGACGCTGTGGCGGCGTTTCGGCGGGCTGCTCCGGAGCCGCCACTTTCTTGCGCTGCGGCTTGTATTCCGGCGTTGGGGCGTCGTCAAACCAGGACATGTCCTCGCCTGTCGATGCAATGCTTGGCGTGCCGGGCACGCGAACCGGTGCGGCCGGAGCCGGAGCGGCCTGCGCATCAGGCGCAGGCGGGATCGGCGGCGCCTGGCGCGCGCCTGTTGCCGCCCCTGGCGCCGTGGAAGCTGCGCGCGCGGCAGCGGCGGCGGCCGGCGATTGGGCGTTGGCGGGCGGGCGCGGTGGCGCGGCGGGAGCGAGTCCTGCGGCCGGCGCAGGGTCAAGGGCGGCGGCTTCCTGCTGTGCGGCAGGCAATTGCTGGCCGGCAGCGGGAGCGAATTGCACCGCGGCCGGCGCAGGTTGTGCGTCGGCGAACGCGTCATCCACTTCACCGGCGCCGGCTGCATCAGCCGCAACCGGGCGATTGCGCAGGCGCCACTGCGGCCCCACGCCCATCTCCTCCAGGAACACGGCAGACCGGCGATCGCTCATAGGCCAAAACGCATCACGATAGCGTCCTCGCGGGTTGAATCGGCAGCGGGATAATAGCCTTTGCGGCGGCCGATTTCGGCAAATCCGTAGCGCTGGTAGATCTCCAGGGCGCGCACGTTGGAAGGCCGCACTTCCAGCAAGATCGACTCCATGCCAAGGCCGCGCGACAAGGCGACCGCCTGGTTCACCAGCAGCCGTCCCACGCCGCGGCCTTGCCAATTGCGCGACACGGCCACATTCAGCAGATGCGCCTCGTCGACAATTCCCATCACCAGGAAATATCCCATCAACTGGCGATCCTGCGCGCGCAGAATCCAGGCGTGATAGCCCTGCGACAGCGAATCGGAAAAATTGGCGCGGCTCCATGGGTAGGGGTAAACCTCCTGCTCCACCGCCACCACCTCATCGAGGTCGCTTTCCTGCATTGGCTCGTAGATTAGCCGGGCCAGGTCCCATAACTGATGCATCATGCCTGCGACGCCTTCATCTCTTCACGTTCCGCCTTGGTATAGGCAACCTTATTGCGCAAGTACAGCGGCTGCGCCTGTGCCGCAGGCACGGCGTGGCCGGCGGCGAAAGCAGCACGCCCGAGCTGCGCAACCTGCACCGCATGCGGCATCACTTCGCCGTCGGCGCCATCGGCAAAGGCCTGGCCGACAAACGCCTCGGCATAGGCGGCGAAGCCATTGCCGCAGGCGCGCGCCGGGCCGGCCGGAGCGACACCGGAAGGAGCCGACAATGCCGGAGGCAGGATCGCAACCGGCAGGCCGCCTTCAAAACGGTATAGGGCCCAATAGACCTCGTTCATGCGCGCATCGAGCACCGTGAGGACTTCGCCGGAGCCGTGGCGTTCGCGGCAAGCCAGCGCCATGGCGTCCAGCGTGACGACGGGCAGCAACGGCAAGCCGGCGCCAAAACCAAGCCCCTGGGCGATGCCGCAAGCGGTGCGCACTCCGGTAAACGAACCGGGGCCCGCGCCATAGGCTATGGCATCGCAATCGCGCAGGACAATGCCTGCCTCGGCGAGCAATTCCTGGACCATGGGCAGCACTGCCTGCGAGTGGGTGCGCACGCCGGACGATTCGCGGAAAGTCACGCGCTCCCCGCGCAACAGGGCGCAGGAAGCCATTTCAGAGGATGTTTCGATTGCAAGAATGGTAGCCATGGCCGGTATTTTACCCTGTGGGCATGTACAATAGCACCCCATGCACAGCACTACCCTACATGCCGACAACCGCGCCGAAGTAGCCGCCGCGCTGGCGCAGAACCACCTGGTCGTGGCCTGCCTGTGCGCCGCCTGGTGCGGCACCTGCGCATCCTACCGCGCGGTCTTCGAGGAACTGGCAAGCCGCCACCCGGACAAATACTTCCTGTGGGTCGATATCGAAGACCACGCCGACCTGGTCGGCGACCTTGATGTCGAAAACTTCCCTACCCTGCTGATCCAGCGCCACGAGCACGTGGCCTTCTTCGGCACCATGCTGCCCGATCCGAAGGTAGCACACCGCCTGATCGAAACCCAGGCCGAACTCTCCGACGAAGAACTGGAACGCCAGGCGGCGTCCACCCCGGAACGCCGCCAATGGCAGCAGGAATGCAACCTGCGCGCCCTGTTAGGCCAAACGTAAGGGAAGGCTGCGCAGGCGCTGCCCCGTCAGCGCGAACACCGCGTTTGCCACGGCCGGCGCGATCGGCGGGGTAGCAGGTTCGCCGACGCCTTCCGGCGGCTCGGCGCTCAGCACGATCACCGTTTCCACCAGCGGCACCTCGTTCATGCGCAGCACCGGATAGTCGGCGAAATTGCTTTGCACGACCTTGCCGTCCTTGATGGTGATTTCACCGCCCAGGGCCGCCGACAGTCCATAGACCACGCCCGATTCCACCTGCTGCGCAATGATGTTCGGATTGACGGCGATGCCGCAGTCGATCGCGCACACCACGCGATGCACGCGGATCTGCTTGTCTTGCACCGACACCTCGGCCACCTGCGCGACGATGGTACCGAAGGACTGGTGCAGCGCCACGCCATACGCGCGCCCTTCCGGCGCCTTGCCCGCCTTGGAGATGGCCGCGTTCAGCACCGCCAGGTGGCGCGGGTGGCCAAGCAGCATGGTGCGGCGGAATTCCACCGGGTCCTTGCCGGCCGCACTGGCCATTTCGTCGACAAAGCTCTCCTTGAAGAAGGCGTTTTGCGAATGGCCTACCGAACGCCAGTTGCCCAGCGGGACGGCGCTGTCCGCCACGACGTGGTTGATCTGCTGGTTCGGGATTTCGTACTGCATGTCGTACACGCCCTCGGCAGTCGAGCGATCCGGCCCTGCCGCGGGCATGCGCAGGTTGCGCCTGGTGAACTGGTGGGTCAGCGCGCCGCCGGCCGTCTTGGCTTCCCAGGCAATGATATTGCCGGCCGCATCGAGGCCCGCGGTCATGCGCGCCACCGCGGCCGGACGGTACACGTCGTGCGTGGTGTCGTCTTCGCGGCTCCAGATCACCTGCACCGGCAGGCCCTTGGCTTCACGCGCAATGGCAACCGCCTGCGCCACCATGTCCATTTCCAGGCGGCGGCCAAAGCCGCCTCCCAGCAGGTATTCGTGCAGGATCACATTGGCTTCACTGACGCCGCCGACGCGCGCGGCAGCGGCGCGGGCAAAAGTCGGCGCCTGCGTGCCGACCCATACCGTGACCTTGCCGTCCTTGACCTGCGCAGTGCAGTTGATCGGCTCCATGCAGGCATGCGCCAGGTAAGGCACGCGGTACACCGACTTGATGGTGCGCAGTGCGCTGGATGCCTGCGCCATGTCGCCGCGCTTGTGGTAGTTGTCGCCGTCCTCCGCCTCCAGGGCGTTGGTCAGCGATGCATAGATTTCCTCGCTGGAGAGCTTGGCGTTCGGGCCTTCGTCCCAGCGGATCGGCAGCGCGGCGGCTGCCTGCCTGGCCTGCCAGTAGCTGCGCGCAAGGACGGCAACGCCGGCCCCGGCGCCATAGTTCTCTTCGATGGCATTGGAAAAGTCGATCACCGACAGCACGCCCGACATCTTCACCACCTCGCCCGGCGTCACGCCTGCGACCTTGCCGCCCACCACGGGCGACATGCGCACCGCTGCATACACCATGCCCTCGGGGCGCACATCGATGCCATACAGCGCCGTACCCTCCGACTTGCTGCGCGAATCGCGGCGCGGCACGCTGGTGCCGATCAGGCGGAAGCTGTGCGGGTCTTTCAGGGTCACCTTGCCCGGCTGGCCAAGCGCAGCGCGCGCGGCGACCACGCCATAGCCGACCGATTTCTTGCTGATGTCGTGATACAGTACGCCGTTCTCGGCACGCACCTGCTCCGGCGGCACCTTCCATTGCTGGGACACTTCGGCAACCAGCATGGCACGCGCCGTGGCGCCGGCCTCGCGCATCGAAGTCCAGGCATCTTTCACGCTGGACGAGCCGCCGGTAATCACAATGCCCATCTCGCGCGCCACCTTGCCCAGCATCCAGCTCGCCAGCTCGCGCGAGCGGCCGGTATCGTCCGGATGGAACGGCAGGGTTTCACGCATCACCGCCAGGTTGGCGTAGATCTTGTCGGCCGGCGCCTGGATGACCTTGATCGCGTCCAGGCTCACATCCAGCTCCTCCGCCACCAGCATGGACAGCGCCGTGTGCACGCCCTGCCCCATTTCCGCACGCGGCATGGCCAGTTGTACGCTGCCGTCGGGGGCAATGGCGATCCAGCCATTCAGGGCGACAGCGCCGTTTTCAAGCGGCAGCGGCGCCTGCCCGCGCACGCGCTGGCGCGGCGGCATCACGCCCCAGCCCACCACCATCGCCCCGGCGACGGCAACGCCGCTCAGCAGGAAACGGCGACGGGAAAATTTCTTCGGTTTGAGCATGGCACTCTCGTTAAGGCAGCCAGCGCTGCAGCAAATCCTCCGGCATGACCGGACGGCTGTAATAGAATCCCTGCGCCTGGTTGCAGCCGTGGCGCAGCAGGAAGGCCGCCTGCTGCTCCGTCTCCACGCCTTCGGCGATAACGGACAGGTTCATGCTGCGCCCCAGCTGGATAATGGCAATTGCGATCGCCTCGTCGTTGACGTCGGTCGAAATGTCCTTGATGAAGGAGCGGTCGATCTTCAGAGTCTGCACCGGCATCTGCTTCAGGTAAGCCAGGGACGAATAGCCGGTGCCGAAATCATCGATCGCCAGCGACACGCCAACCGCGTGCAGATCGTTGATGAAGCCCAGCGCATCGCCGGTATTCATGATTACCGACTCGGTCACTTCAAGTTGCAGGCGATGCGGCTCCAGGCCGGTTTCACGCAGGATGTCGGCCACGGTGGTGACCATGCTGCCGCGCTCGAACTGCTTGGCGGACAGGTTGACCGCGATCTTCGGCACGTGCAGGCCGGCCTCCTGCCAGCGCACCATCTGCCGGCAAGCTTCGTACAGCACCCACTGGCCCAGCTGGCTGATGAAGCCCGTATCCTCGGCCAGGGGGATGAATCGATTCGGCGGCACCAGCCCCAGTTCCGGATGGTTCCAGCGCACCAGGGCTTCCACGCCCAGCAGCTTGCCGGTATCGATTTCCACCTGCGGCTGGAAGTTCAGGAACACTTCCTCTTTCTCGATGGCGCGGCGCAAATAGGTTTCCAGGCGCAGGCGCTCGACGCCCTCGCCCGACATGGAAGGCTGGTAGAAACGGTAGCCGTTGCGGCCGCGCGCCTTGGCCTGGTACATGGCCACGTCGGCATTACGGATCAGCATATTCAGGTCGCTCGCATCGGTCGGGAACACCGAGACGCCGATCGAGCAGGTCACGAACAGTTCGTGGCCCGCCACCATGAAAGGATGTTCGAACATCGTCACCAGCTTTTCAGCCACCTGGCCGGCGCCATACTGGCCTTCCACATCCTCGAGCAGCACGATGAACTCATCGCCGCCAAGGCGCGCCAGGGTGTCGCCTTCGCGCAGTTTTTCCGACAGCGCATGCGCCACCTGCTTCAGCAGCTCGTCGCCGATGTGGTGGCCCAGGGTGTCGTTGACGTTCTTGAAGCGGTCCAGGTCGATGAACAGCAGCGCCAGCTGCTCGTTGCCACGCGTGGCGCGCTGGATGGCGTGCTGCAGGCGGTCGTGGAACAGCAGGCGGTTCGGCAACTGGGTCAGGGCGTCGTGGTGGGCCAGGTGGTCCAGCTTTTCCTGCGATTGCTTGACCAGGGTAATGTCGCTGAACACGCCGACATAGTGGGTCGTCACGCCGCGCGTATCGCGCACCGCGGTCAGCGTCAGCCACTCCAGGAACAACTCGCCGCTCTTGCGCATGCTCCAGATTTCGCCGCGCCAATAGCCATGCTCCACCAGCTCTTTCCACAACTCGGCGTGGAAGCCTTCGTCGTGGCGGCCGGAGCGCGTAAGGCCAACGTCGTGGCCCAAGGCTTCCGCTTCGGTGTAGCCCGTAATCTGGGTGAAGGCCGGGTTGACCGCCACGATGGTGCCCTTGTCGTCGATCACCATCACGCCGTCGGCGATGTGTTCCAGCACGGTGGCCGACAGGCGCAGTTTTTCTTCCGCTTCCTTGCGGGCGCTGATGTCGGCATAGACCCAGATCGAACCTTCGTTCGGGCGGTTCTGGTCGATGGCGCAGCCGGACACCATGCACCAGAACAGCGAGCCATCCTGGCGCCGGTAGTTGCGCTCTTCGCTGAAGTACTCGCCGCTGCCCAGGGTGGAATACTGGCGCGCGCCGGCCGATTCGAAATCGAAGGTGGTGGGGAACACGATGGCGGTGGAAGCGCCGATCATCTGGCCGGGCTCATAGCCGAATAGCTCTTCGCAGCGGCGGTTGACCGAGACGATGGTCCGGTGGCGCACGAACATCACGCCGAACATCACGTTATCCAGGATCGCACTCTGCTCGGCCAGCAGGGCTTCGATGCGCATTTCGTTGTGCTTGCGCTGGCTGATGTCGGAGATGATGCCGTCCACCCAAGGCGCCCCGCCCGCCTCCACCGCCTGCGGCTGGCCATTCTCGGCCACCCAGCGCTCGGTGCCGGTGGAGTCCATGATGCGATATTCGATTTCGTAGGGCTTGCCGTCCTGGATCGCCTGCACCACCACGCGGCGCTGGCGTTTGCGGTCTTCAGGACAAATCAGGTTGGCCCAGGCGTGCGTGGTGCTGCGCATGAACTGCGACGCCGAATAGCCGGAGATCTCCTCGATGGCGTCCGATACGAAATCGATCGGGCCGTCGGGACGGAAGCGGAACACGGCGCCCGGCACCTGGGTCACGATGGTGCGGAAGCGCTCCTCGCGCTGGGCAATATCTTCAAACAGGTGCTTGATCGCCACTCGCATCTGGTCCAGCTGGCCTGCCAGGCGCCCCAGTTCATCGCTGCCGCTCAACTCCATGCGTGTTTCGAAATCGCCATGCGACAGGCGGTCGGAGAAGCGCATCAGCTTGCGCAAGGGCTTCAGCAGGCGCTGGTTCAGGAACAGCACGATCAGCAACAGCGACACCGTGAGCTGGGCCGCCAGCACGAAGACATAGGAAAGCTGCTTCTCGCGCAATTCCTGCTGGCTGCGGGCGTCGTCCATCTCGACCATGATCTTGCCGATCTTTTCGCCGCGCACCGTGATTTCACGCTCGGCCCGCACCACGTTGCCGATGGCGCGCTTGGGCGCTTCGACGTGCATGAACTGGGTGTCGGCCTGGCCGGTGACCTGCACCTGCAGCACCGAGCGGTCGCGCATGACGGATTCGACCAGCGAGTGAGCCGATTCCGCATTCATGTTCCACAGGGATTCCTGCATGCCCAGGGCCAGGATGTCGGCGTTGCGCTGCAGCGATTCGTTGAGGGCGGTCTGGGCGGACTTCTGTTCGTGCACCCCGATCAGCAGGTAAGAGCCGATAATGGCAGGAATCACCAGGCCGCCGAATACCACCAGTAACAAGGCGCCATAAATCGACAGCCCATACAGAGCGCTCAGGCGGGACCTTAATTTGTTATAAAAATTCCGAGCCATTCAGCGGGTCTGGTGGAAAAGATTATCCAGCAGCAATTATGCACGTAACGCGCTATCATCGCTACTCTATATCAGAGGAGTTTACCCATGTCGTTTTCCATGTATTCCGCTTCGATTCCGGTGTTCCGCCAGATCCTCGGCAGCCTGTTGGCCATCCTGGACAAGACCGAGGCCCACATCGAGGAAAAGAAGATTGATCCGAATGCCCTGCTGCAGTTCCGCTTGTTCCCGGACATGCTGCCTTTTACCCGTCAAATCCAGATTGCTACTGACTTTGCCAAGGGCGCAGGCGCAAGACTGGCCGGCGCGGATGTGCCGGTTTACGAAGATACTGAAAAGACCATTGGTGAATTAAAACTGCGCATCCAGCGCACGCTGACTTTCCTGGACTCGCTGCCGCGCCAGGCGATTGAGGATTCTGCGCAACGTTCAGTGACTACTGGTAGCGGAGAAAAGGCCAAGCAGTGGGTTGGCCAGGAGTATTTGATGCATTATGCGTTGCCGCATTTCACCTTCCATGCGACCACTGCGTACAACATCCTGCGCCATAATGGGCTGGAGATTGGGAAGAAGGATTTTATTGGGTCGTGGAAGGCTGAGTAAAACCGGCAAACCCGGGTCTGACCCGCAGGGTCAGACCCTGTCAGATTGTCGGCCTCGGGCGTAGGTTCTGGGCCTTTGACGTTCGTCGAAGATCAAAGGCGGACAACCTTAACCCCTGGCCGCGAAACCGTTAAGGGTCTGACCCTGCGGGTCAGACCCTGAATTACCGGTTTCAGGAATTCCGCCGCGGATACCCCTGCGCCAGAATCCGCTGCCAAACCTTCTCCTTCTCCTCCGCACTCATGGCCACCCAGTGCGCCACCTCGATATAAGTGCGCCCGCAACCGCGGCAGATCTCATCAAAGGTCGTCGAGCAAACCGCCACGCAAGGCGTATCCGGCCGCTCAGGTAATTTCTCTTCCGCCATCACTTCACCTGCAAGCCCAGCTTGTCCCAACCCTCATGGCCGAGTTTTTCCATGGTGTCGATATTCTTCTCGAAAATATCGGCCGCCTCCGGGAAAGCCTCCACCGCCTTGTCGATCGAAGCCTCGCGCAGCAGGTGCAAGGTCGGATAAGGCGAACGGTTCGTATAGTTCGAAATATCGTTCTTGTCGGTATCCGCGAACTGGTATTCGGGATGGAAGCTCGCCACCTGCAGTTCGCCATCCAGCTTCAGCTCTTCCAAAGCTGCGTCCGCCACATCCAGGAATTCGTTGTAATCCCCAAAATCCTGCAGCACCAGCGGGTGGATCAGCAAGGTCGTGTCGACCACTTCCGGATCTTCCTCAGCCAGGAATTCCAGCTCCTTGATCAGGTCTTCCAGCAATTCCTCAGGCGAGGAAGCCTCCGACACGACATAGCGCACCTGCTTTTTCACGTGCACGGCCTTGGCGAAGGGGCACAGGTTCAAACCGATGACCGCCTTCTCCAGCCACTGCTCGGTTGCCGCGATAACGGCTTCGTAATCCACTGGGGTGTTGCTCATTTATACATCCAAAAGTCGTTATCCAAGACACCAATTATATAGCTTGATCGACATAATTATCCAAGAAAATCAGGCACATAGCGAATTTTTCCTTGACTCGACAAGGTTTCAACCCTACACTCCGCCATTAGATAGTCCGCCCTTTGTTTCCACAAGACAACTGCGAAACGCTATGCAAGAACGAATCAAAAGTGCTGTCCTGATCGCTTTGGCGCTGAGCGCCGCGCTCCCGGCAGCCTCCTCCCTGGCCTCCACCGACGCCGCGAAATCCGTGGTGATGCAGGTGCCTGCCGTGGAAGAATACAAGGAAACCGACGTCTGGGGCCGCATCCGCTCCGGCTACGCCATTCCCGACGTGAACAACGAGCTGGTCGCCAAGCATGTGAAGTGGTACGCCGACCGCCAGGATTACCTCGACCGCACTACCGCCCGCGCCTCGCTCTATCTCTACCACGTGGTGGAAGAGCTGGAAAAGCGCGGCATGCCGACCGAACTGGCCCTGCTGCCCTTCATCGAATCCGCCTTCAATCCGCAAGCCCTGTCGACCGCCAATGCCGCCGGCCTGTGGCAGTTCGTGCCGGGCACCGGCCGCGACTACGACCTGAAGCAGAACGCCTTCAAGGATGACCGCCGCTCCGTGCTGGCTTCCACCGATGCCGCCCTAAGCTACCTGCAGCGCCTGTACACCATGTTCGGCGACTGGCACCTGGCCCTGGCCGCCTACAACTGGGGCGAAGGCAATGTGCAGAAAGCCGTCCAGCGCAACCGCGCCGCCGGCAAGCCGACCAATTTCGAAAGCCTGGCCGAACTCATGCCGGCCGAGACCCGCAACTACGTGCCGAAGCTGCAGGCGGTGAAGAATATCGTCGCCAACCCGTCGCAATACGCCGTCCACCTGCCGGTGATCGACAACGAGCCGTATTTCACCGCGATCGACAAGACCCGCGACATCGACATGGCGCTGGCTGCCAAGCTGGCCGAAATCTCGGTCGACGAGTTCAAGGCCCTGAACCCGCAGTTCAAGAAGCCCGTCATTACCGGCAACGAGCAGACCAAGATCCTGCTGCCGACCGAGAATGCCGCCAAGTTCGCCGCCAACCTGGCCTCGTGGACCCACGCCCTGTCGAGCTGGACCACCCACAAGATTTCCAGCGCCCGTGAGAGCATTGCCTCCCTGGCCCGCAAGTTCGGCACCACCCCGGATGCCATCCGCCAGGCCAATAATATGCCGCAACGGTCGGTGCTGAAGGCTGGCTCGACCATCCTGGTGCCGAATATTTCCGCCTCCGCCGCCGGCCCGGACATTTCGACCGACGTGATTGAAAACGCCGTGATGGCCGTGGAAAACGAACGCTCCGGCCCAAAACGCAGCAACTACCGTCAAGCCTCCTCATCGCGCGGCGATTCCAAGCCAGCGGTCAGCATGGTAAAGGCACGCGTGAAGCGTGACGAAGCCGGCAAATCGAAGTCCCGCCGCAGCAATTAACCGTGTTGCCAACACGCTACCCCTTGCCAAACTTGCAGGGGTGGCGTCAGCACGTTTACAATCCCGTTCTTGCGGTATAACCCCATTGGAGTAGATATGGCTTTCTTGCAAGGCAAAAAAATCCTGATTACTGGCGTCCTGTCCAACCGTTCCATCGCTTACGGCATTGCTAAGGCAGCCCACCGCGAAGGCGCCGAACTGGCTTTCACCTACGTTGGCGAGCGCTTCAAAGACCGCATCACTGAATTCGCCGCCGAATTCGGCAGCAATCTGGTCTTCGACTGCGACGTGACCAGCGACGAACAAATCGCCAACCTGTTCACCGACCTGGCCAAGAGCTGGGACCGCCTGGACGGTTTCGTGCACGCCATCGGCTTTGCCCCACGCGAAGCGATTGCCGGCGAATTCCTGGATGGCCTGACCCGCGAAAACTTCCGCGTAGCCCACGATATTTCGGCGTACAGCTTCCCAGCGATGGTGAAAGCCGCCCTGCCGCTGCTGAAGCCAGGCTCCTCCGTGCTGACCCTGTCCTACCTGGGCGCGGTTCGTGCGATCCCTTACTACAACACCATGGGCCTGGCCAAGGCATCGCTGGAAGCCTCCGTGCGTTACCTGGCAGAGAACCTGGGCCAGCACGGCATCCGCTCCAACGGCATTTCCGCCGGCCCGATCAAGACCCTGGCAGCCTCCGGCATCAAGGACTTCGGCAAGCTGCTCGGCTTTGCCGCCGGCCACGCCCCGCTGCGCCGCAATGTGACCATCGAAGAAGTGGGTAATGCCGCAGCCTTCCTGCTGTCGGACCTGTCGTCCGGCATCACCGGCGACATCATGTACGTCGACGGCGGCTTCTCCCATGTGATGGGCCTGAACTCGAGCGATTACGAATAATCTCCCGCTTCGGAAAAAAGCCGCCTTCGGGCGGTTTTTTTTTACTCGCGAAGATTGCGCAGCCAGTCCGTCCTGCTCTTGCTGCAAGGTCAGGGCGTTTATGCATATTGTCCACACACTTATGGAACCGAACAGGACAGCTAGGCGCAATCGACGCCACGGACATCCAAGTAGATAGTTACTTGTCACGAACATGCGTAGCATTTGTTACAATTACTGTTTTGATACAACTGTAAATATTGTGCAATATTTCTATTCATTTAAAAAACTCCTGCTGATTGCGGCTTGTGCGGTTCTTGCATCTTGCGGCGGCGGGGGTAGCAACACTGGCGGTGGCTCAAGCAGCGGCGCCGACGTCAATACAGCCGGACTCTCAATCGCCGCCGATAAATCGTCATTGGCTTTTGTTACCTTAAATGGCACTCCATCCGCGACAAGTGACGTCATCCGCTTCTCGCTCAACGGCGCTCCAGCCAACGCAACCTATTATGCGAAGGTGGAATCGGACAATCAGGCGGTTTTTAACACTTCGGCATCGCAAAACCTGACGTCGGTGACCGTAAACATTAGCACCACCAACGTGACAGGAAATGTCGATGGAAAGTTCGTGTTCAAGCTATGCAACGATGCCAACTGCGGATCTGTTGCATGGTCGCGCACCATCCCTTATTCGATCCGTACTTACAAGATCGATGCTTCGCCAATCAGCATCACCGCTTTCCAGGGAGGGCAAGCCATCCTGCTGCGCAACCTGGGCTATAAAGAGGCAGCATCCGATTTGACTGTCAGGGCTTATGCAGACAATGGCAGCAAATGGTTGAGCTCACAAATCGATAGCGAAGGCCGGTTGCAGGTTTATGTTGACGGCGCCGGCATGCCCCGAGGCCGCTTCAACGGCACGGTGTGGGTTGGAGCGAAATCGATGCCTGGTATCAGTCTTCAAATCCAGGTCATTGCTGATATAGGAGCGGGCGCAGCTCTACCAGCCAATCGCTCGCTTGATTTTGACGCTAGTTCGCCGTCCGTCATCGATAGCACGTTCGACCTGACCTACCAAGGCGGCCAGTCGCCTGCATGGACCGCATATAGCGACAAGCCATGGCTGACACTTGGCTCGCTCAGCGGCCAGGGCAGCAGCAATGTCGCTTACCGCATCGACGGCAGCAAACTCGCCGACGTGCCGAATTTCACCAGCGATACTGCAAAGCTGACGTTCAAGTCGGCAGGCCTGGACGACATTGTGTATAGCATTACCCTGAGCAAGAAACTGCCCGAGGTAATTGCCTCCAGCCCTTACCTCTTGCATCCATCGGTAGCGGGAGAAGTGCGCCTGCGTGGCCGCGGCTTCCTGCAACTGGGCAGTATTGCGCGCGTCAAGATGCAAGGCGCGCAGATTACATCCGGCACCATCGTCTCCGATACCGAGATCGTGCTGAACTTGCCGGGCCTTGCCATCGGACGTTACCCGATCACATTTGAGCTCGCTTCCAACCTGACTGCCGGCTACCCCGGCATTTTTGTGGCTAGCGCCGAGGCTTTGCCGGCCGCCATGTTGGATAACGTAGGCGACAAGAAGTCGATCGCATTCAGCCCGCCGCGTAATGCCTTCTACGTAGTCAATGCCGACCGCGCAGTCCTGCAGCAATACGTCGCCAGCAATGGCGCCTGGAGCCTGGCTAAGTCGATGCCAGTCAGCAGCGGCGCACGCCTCGGCTTGACGGCCGACCAACAGATCCTATACACCACCAACGGCTCCGGCGTGCTGGAGGCACGCAGTCCGGACACGCTGGAAGTGACGGCGACCTACAAGTGCGAGAAATGCACCCAGATGTACCAGGATTACATGTGGAACGGCCTCGAACTGCCAATCACGGCCGATGGCCGAGTATGGCTGACGTCTTCGCAATGGTCCGATCTGATGTACTTTGACCCGCGCACCAAAACGTTTATCACGTTCAACCCAGCCCGGGTCAGCCTGAGCGATCCGAAATTCACTGTCTCCAGCGATGGCAGCCGCATGATCGTCTCGACCGGGTCCGGTGGCCATGGTGAATCCTACCGCTACGATCCGCTGGACGGCCAAATGGTCATGCCGAACAATGCACCGCCGTACAACTATGGCGCTGGCATTGCCCTGTCCGGTAACGGCAAATACTTGCTGACCGGCGCCACGGATTATTTCGAAGTGGCGGACTACCGCCGGATCGGCCGCCTGCCAAGCGGGACGGGCGGCTATTACCAACCAGCGCTGGTCTCCTACGACGGCAGCCTGATCTATGCATCGGCAATGCAATACAGTCAAAATACAGGCACCAACCGATTGGTGCGCCTGGACGTGATCCGCACCTCGGACATGACCAAGATCGGAGAGATTCCGTTGCCGACTGGCGTGTCCGAATGCCCAACGAACACCAACTGCGATTATCGCGGCGCGCTCAGCATCACACCATCCAGTAACACCATCATTTGGGCAGGGAATAAAAAGATCGCCGCGATCCCAATCCCGCGTGACCTGGTGCAGCAAACTCCAACCGCCACCCGCCTCAATCTCGGCAATTAAGCCTGCCAAAGCCGCCCCGATTGATCCGGGCGGCTTTTTCTTTATCGCACTTGCGAATCCGCTGCAGCGGACGCCAACCTCAACCTGTTTGGCACGCTCAAAACGCTGCGGCCCACCATTAAGCCTTCATGCAGAATCAAATTGACAACTTGGAAAGGTGAGACTAAAGTGATATCACTTTGATTTAACCCCCTCTGGATTGATCATGAACCGAACCGAAAAGCCCTTCTCGTCTCACAGTGGTTACCTGGCGCTGACCGTCGTCGTTTTGCTGGCGATTTTCGCATTCCTTCTGGCGCGCGGATTCCAGCCGCTGCTGGCAGCAGCCTGCGTCATCGTGGCGGTTTTCCTGGCGCCGGGGCTGTACATGCTGCAGCCAAACGAAAGCGCCATCCTGACCCTGTTCGGCCAGTACATCGGCACCGACCGCAACGAAGGCCTGCGCTGGGCCTTCCCGCTGTATCGCAAACAGCGCCTGTCGCTGCGCGCCCGCAACCTGAACGCGCCAACACTGAAGGTGAACGACAAGCGCGGCAACCCGGTCGAAATTTCAGCTGCCATCGTCTGGCGCGTGCAGGACACGGCGCAGGCCATCTTCGATGTGGATGATTTCGAGCGCTACGTCGCGGTGCAAGCGGAGGCCGCAATTCGCCACCTCGCCTCGCGCTATGCCTACGATGACGGCGAAGACCTCGCCAAGGGCGAAATGACGCTGCGCTCCGGCATGGATGAAGTTTCGCTTGCGCTGCGCAGCGAACTGCAGGAACGCTTCAAGGCCGCCGGCGTGGAAACCGTGGATGCCAAGCTGACCCACCTCGCCTACGCTCCCGAAATCGCACAAGTCATGCTGCGGCGCCAGCAGGCCGAAGCCATCGTCAGCGCCCGCTCACGCATCGTGCACGGCGCAGTCAGTATGGTTGAATCGGCCCTGAACGCGCTGGCCGAGCGCGAAATCGTTGAACTGGATGCGGAACGCAAGGCGGCGATGGTCAGCAACCTGCTGGTGGTACTGTGCTCCGACAAAGAGACCCAGCCTATCGTCAACACAGGCACCCTGTATAACTGAGTCAAGATGGCAAGCCCCGGCAAAAAAGCTTTCCCTCTAAGGATAGACCCGGCGTTGTGGGACGAACTGCAACGTCTGGCTGCCCAGGACCTGCGCAGCGTGAACGCGGAGATCGAGTTCCTGCTGCGCGAGGCGCTGGCGCGCCGGGGCATCAAGCCGAGAACGACGCGCGACTCGGCGGCGAACGATGACGAGTAAGTTCCACAAGATTCAAATCGGATTGACTTCAAACTGCCTACTGCTGAATTAAACTGCCTCCCGCAATGAATATTCCTAAGCTCTCCCCTATCGAACTTCGGCATGCGCTGCGGTCAGCTGCGTGTTGCGATGCCATCATTACGTCTGAAGATTGGCTCAGAGCCTTTTGGTATGACGAAGACTGGTCAAATGGAACTGCCATGGCGAAGTACGACAACGGTGCAGGGGACCATGTATTTGTATTTTTTACGCAAGACGGAAAAGCACTGATCAAGGGTTTTGACCATGAATCAGAGGCTAGCCCATACGCGCGCGAGGAATACGCAGTCTGGCCCGGTATGTACGACGGTCTACCTTCGGATCTTTTGGATCTGCTAAAGGACGATGCGGTAGAACATGAAGACGTTACATTTTGCTTCTGGAGTACTGACGGTAAAACGTGGGAAACTGGAACCGCCTTGTTCCCTGCAGGAGTCGACGATGGCTCGGCCTGGCTTTTAAGCATGGTTCAGATGAACGCGGTCGAGTTTATTGAATGGGGAAAGTCATACTATGAAGATGGCTTTGATCTTCTTGGAGTCGCAGGCGTGATTGACAGTTTTAACGTCGTCGACAAATGATATTGCCCGGCGCCGCATGCCGGGCCATGCAACTGCAATCTGCATATGGTTGGGCTACCCATGTCCGCCCCAAACTAAGCAATATTGCTCTGCCGCAAACCGAATGGAAAGCTACCGCGCAGCCGAGATTCCGTGTATAATTCATCGCTTGTGCGCTGCAACACATATAACGCAGCTGAAAATAACAACACAAATAGCAGCTTCGCGAAACTATCTGCCGCATCCTGAACATTGGATGCCGCCTAAAAAGCCCTCCGCCCTGTGTGTCGTAGTCAAATGACACCGTCCCGGCGCAAAGCTTTTGTGCCGAAATTTCTATACAAATAGAGTCGTTTCGTTCTGGTTTAGCGTAGCTATTTTCTCGCTTTTTACGAAAGATTTACATGACTTTTGAAGCACTTGGTCTCCACGCGTCCATCCTCTCCGCACTGACCGAAGCCGGCTACACCGCGCCGACCGCAGTCCAGCAGCAGGCCGTTCCTGCCGCGATCGAGGGTAAGGACCTGCTGGTTTCCTCGCAAACCGGCTCCGGCAAGACCGCGGCCTTCATGCTGCCATCGCTGCACCGCCTGGCCAGCGCGCCTTTCACCGGCACCGGCAAGACTCCAGCGCAGGAAGCCCAGTCCGCGCGTGCCCGCGGCGAGCGCCCGCGCTTCCGCCCTGCCCAGCCAAAGATGCTGGTGCTGACTCCTACTCGTGAACTGGCCCTGCAGGTCACCACCAACACCACCAAGTACTGCGCCAACCTGCGCCACATCAAGTCCGTGGCGATCCTGGGCGGCATGCCTTACCCTAAACAGATGCAACTGCTGGCGAAGAATCCGGAAATCCTGGTTGCGACTCCAGGCCGCCTGATCGACCACATGGAACAGGGCAAGATCGACTTCTCGCAATTGCAAGTGCTGGTGCTGGACGAAGCCGACCGCATGCTGGACATGGGCTTCATCGAGGACATCGAGAAGATCGTTGCCGCCACCCCTGATTCGCGCCAGACCATGCTGTTCTCGGCAACCCTGGACGGCGTGGTGGGCAATATGGCCCGCCGCATCACCAAGGACCCGCTGGTCATCCAGATCAACACCGCGACCACCAAGCACGAAAACATTGCACAGCGCGTGCACTTCGTGGACGACCTGTCGCACAAGAACCGCCTGCTGGACCACCTGCTGCGCGACGAAACCATGGACCAGGCAGTGGTCTTCACCGCCACCAAGCGTGACGCAGACACCATCGCAGACCGCCTGAACATCGCCGGTTTTTCCGCCGCTGCGCTGCATGGCGACATGCACCAGGGCGCGCGCAACCGCACCCTGGACGGCCTGCGCCGCGGTAACGTGAAAGTGCTGGTTGCAACCGACGTGGCAGCACGCGGCATCGACGTGCCGAACATCACTCACGTGTTCAACTACGACCTGCCTAAATTCCCTGAAGATTACGTGCACCGCATCGGCCGTACCGGCCGCGCCGGCCGCAACGGTATCGCAGTATCGCTGGTGAACCACGCTGAAAACATGCTGGTGCGCCGTATTGAGCGCCTGACCCGCCAGCCGATTCCGGTCGAAGTGATCGAAGGCTTCGAGCCTAAGCGTGCAGCGCCTTCGCGCTCCGCATCGCGCCCAGGCTGGAAGCCAGGCGATGGCCGCAACAGCAAGCCGGGCCAGCGCTCCTTCTCCAACCCGCGCTCGGAAGGCGGCCACTATCGCAGCGAAGGCAATCCGTTTGCGGGCGAGCGCAAGGAAGGTGGCTATCGTAACGAAGGCGGTTTCCGTGAACGCAGCGAGGGCGGCTACCGCAATCGCAACGAAGGCGGCTTCCGTGCTGAAGGCGGTTTCCGCAACGAGCGTCCTGAAGGTGGCTTCCGCAACCGCAATGAAGGCGGCTTCCGCTCCGAGCGTCCAGCCGAAGGCGGTTTCCGCAATCGCGCTGATGGCGGCGGTTTCCGTTCCGAAGGCGGCTTCCGCGCTGAGCGCCCTGAAGGCGGCGTCCGCAAAGAAGGCGGTTTCCGCGAGCGCGGCGAGAGCAACTTCCGCAACCGCGATCGTGATGCCGGCGGCTTCAAGGGTCCGCGCACCGATGCGCCGCGTCGTCCTTGGGGCGATCGCTAATCATTAGCGTGCAATAAGCAAGGCCGCCCGGGCAACCTGGCGGCCTTTTTCTTTTGTACGTTACCGAACGGAGCGGCCGCAAAATCAGCGCGACACTGCGCCCATGAGAACAATCCTGATTGCCCTGTTGTTAGCCAGCACGGGCGCGCATGCGGCCCAGGACTCGCCCTCCCCAACCGTGCGCGCCCAGGTGCTGCTGGACCGGGCCAATTTTTCCGTCGGAGAGATCGACGGCACCGCAGGCGGCAATACGCGGCAAGCCTTGCTTGGCTTCCAGCGTGCACGCGGCCTGCCCCAGACCGGCAAGGCAGATGACGCTACGCTGGCGGCGCTTGATGATGGCCAGCCAGTGCTGGCTGCCTACACGGTCACCGATGCCGACGTCGCCGGACCGTTCGTGCCGGTACCGGAAGAAATGGCCGACAAGGCCAAGCTTCAGGCACTGAGCTACTCGAGCGCCGCCGAAGCCTTGGGAGAGCGCTTCCACGCCAGCCCGGCGCTGCTGCGCAAGCTCAACTCCGGCAGGGACATCGAACAGGCAGGCGCGCAAATCATGGTGCCGAACGTGGGCGCCGCGCCGCCCCTGCCGAAAGCGGCCAGCATCGTGGTGGACGGCAGCGACCGCACGCTTTCGCTGCTCGATGCCGGCGGCAAGGTGATCGCACAAATGCCCGTCACTTCCGGCAGCGAACATGATCCGCTACCGGTCGGTCACTGGAAGATAAATGGCGTGGCACGGAATCCTCCCTTCCATTACAACCCGAAACTATTCTGGGATGCGAAGCCGGGCGACGGCAAGGCCACCATCCCGCCCGGACCGAACAATCCGGTTGGCGTCGTGTGGATAGACTTGTCGAAAGACCATTACGGCATCCACGGGACGCCCGAACCGGGCAAGATCGGCCAAACGCAGTCGCATGGCTGCATCCGGCTCGCCAACTGGGACGCCGCACGCGTCGCCGATGCAGTAGGGCCGGGGACGCCAGCCGTGCTACAGGAATAAGGAGGCTGCCATGAGACCCATAGGCGCATTCGGCACCCTGATTGCCGGGATTGTCCTTGGCGCCGGCGGCACACTGCTGCTGATTAGCCGCGTGCCACTGGACAACCGAGAGACCGCTGCCATTACGATTCCCGGCGACCGGCCGGCGCCTGTACCGCAGACCGTGCCGGCATCCGCGCCAGTCATCGAGCCAGCAACAACAGCAGCCCCGGTGCTCACGCCAGCCCAGGCGGCGCCGATCGATCCGCCGCATGTCGCCGGTGCCGGCAAGGCCGGCGACTCGCTGGCCGGCATGCGCGCGGGCGACACCAGCGGCACCGGCGGGCTGGTTGCCAGCGGCAGCGGCACTTCCCTGTTTATCCCCGTGGCTGGCGTGAAGCCGGAGCAGATCCAGGACACCTACGCCCAGCCGCGCGGCTCGGAGCGAATGCATGAAGCGCTGGACATCCCTGCACCGGTCGGGACCCCGGTCTACGCAGTAGCCGACGGCAAGATCGCCAAGCTGTTTACCAGCAAGCCCGGCGGCCTGACGATTTATCAGTTCGATCCGAATGAAAAGTATTCGTATTACTACGCCCACCTCGACCACTACGCCACGGCGCTGAAAGAAGGCCAGCAGGTCAAGCGCGGTGACCTGATCGGCTATGTAGGCGCCACGGGCAATGCCGATCCCACCGCGCCGCACCTGCATTTCGCCATGTTTGAACTGGGTCCGGAGAAGAACTGGTGGCAGGGCAAGCCAATCAATCCCTATCCGCTGCTGGGCCGCCAGTAGTTCACCAGTGACGCACGCGTCCCGTGTCCATGTGCACGAACTGTGAGGTTGGATAGTAGCCAACGCCGCCGCCCTTCAGCGCCAGCGCCGCCTTGTGCAGGCGTTCCAGGTCGCGTCCGGGGAGGCGCACATCGATCGCCTTCCCTTCGATATGCATGCTGTGTTTCGCCACGCCGCCGCTGGCTTCGGCCAGCATCTGGTTGGTTTCAGGCGAGCGATAGCCGGAAATCACATGGATCACTTCGTGGTTGCTGAATTGCGAACTGACGCGGTCGAGCAGCAGGATCAGTTCGGGATCGATGGTTGCGACCTTGTCGTTGCGATGGTCGCGCAGCAGGTGGTTGATGTCCTGCAGCGCCTCGGGAATGAACTGCCCCTCGGCCCAGAACATCGTGCGCAAGGTTTCGCCGGTGTGCGTGTTGTAGAAGCGCAGGCTGCGTTCGTGCGGCGCAGCGATGGCAGCGCGAGCCATTGCCGGCAGCGCCAAAGCCGATGCCACCGCGACTGAACTCTTGAGGAATGATCTGCGCTTATTCATGGCTCTAGTCTACCGCTGACGCCGATTCGAAGTTTTTATGGCGCGCAGCAAGAAGTTTCTATATACTTGATTACTCAAGCACTTTTCAATGAATAGTCATGGATAACGCACTCGAATTCTGCCTGCGCCTTGCGCGCGCCCACGCCACCATTATCCGCCGCCTCGACACCGTGCTGGGCGGCCACCACGGCCTGAGCTTCAGCGACTTCATGCTGCTGCAAAGCCTGGCCAACGCACCAGGCGGCCGCCTGCGCCGCGTCGACCTGGCCGACCGCTTGGGACTGACCGCATCAGGGGTCACCCGTACCCTGCTGCCGCTGGAAAAGACCGGCTGGGTGGCACGCCAGGCTGACGAACGTGATGCGCGCGTCGGCTATGCCGTCATCACTGCGCCCGGCCACGCACTGCTGGATAACGCCCAGCGCACCGCCGCCGAATACGCTGCGGACCTGCTGCGCCATTCAAAGGATGAAGAATTGGCGCCGCTGAACGCCGTCCTCGCCAACTTGATCGGCCCCTGATAATGACACCCACCCTTAAAAACAATGCCAATTTCCGCTGGCTGCTCAGCGGCGGCATCCTGTCCATGCTAGGCGACCAGTTCACCCTGATCGCCCTGCCCTGGCTCGTGCTTAAACTGACCGGCGATCCGCTGTCGCTCGGACTGGTACTCGCCCTGCTGGGCACACCACGCGCCATCTTCATCCTGATTGGCGGCGCCGTGGTGGACCGCCATTCGCCCCAGCGCGTACTGATGCTGACCAAGCACGCCAGCGCGCTGCTGGTAGGCGCATTGGCTGTGCTGACGTTGGCCGGCGCAGCTACGCTGCCGCTGGTGTATGCGCTCTCGCTAGGCATCGGGCTGGCGCAGGCGTTTGCTTATCCATCCGGCAGTTCGATCATGCCGCGCGCCATTCCTCCGGACCTGCTGCAGGCAGCGAACGGCGCCATCATGGGCGTGCGCCAGGTCGGCATGCTTGCGGGTCCTTTGCTGGCCGCTTTGCTGCTGGCGATCGGCGACGCCGGCGGCTCCGATGGCGGCATGCGCGCACTGGGCATGGCCTTCGCGTTCGACAGCCTGAGCTTCGTGGTCTCCGCGTGGACCCTGTCGCGCGTGGTGCCGCTGCCAGGCGGCGCACCTGCGGTGCCGCAAAACGTGCTGCATGCTGTCGGCGAAGGCCTGCTGGCAGTATGGCGCGACGTGGAGATGCGCACCTGCTTCGCCTATTGGGGCCTGGTATCGGTACTGATCGGCGGCACCATGCAGGTGGCCTTGCCGGTGCTGGCCAAGGAGCGCCTGCACGACGGCTCGGCCTTTGGCATGCTGATGGCAGCCCATGGCGCAGGCATGCTGGCGGGCATGGCCTTCTCCGGCATGACGGCCAAGTACAATGCCGGCAAGCCGGTGCGCATTGGCCTGCTCGCCTTGTCGGTCGATGCGATGGCCGGCCTGCTGATCATGCCGCTCGGCCTGATTACCACGGCGTGGCAAGGCGGCTTGCTGCTGCTCTCGCTTGGCGCGCTGGTCGGGCTGGTGCAGGTGGCCGTGTTCACCTGGATCCAGAAGCGTGTGCCGCCGCAGATGATGGGACGTGTGATGAGCATCTTCATGTTCATCATGTTCGGCCTGGCGCCGCTGTCATCCGCCGCAACCGGCTGGATCATGCAGAGCGCGACCTTGCCGCAGATGTTCTTTGGAGGTGGCGTCATCCTGGTGGTATGCGCTACGCTTGCGCTGCTGTTCACGCCAATGCGCCGCATCGCAACCGCTGCTTAGGATCTCGTTCATGGAAACAAAATGGCTGGAAGACTTTATCTCCCTGGTTGAAACGAATAGCTTCAGCCGCTCCGCACAACTGCGCCACGTCACGCAGCCTGCGTTCTCGCGGCGCATCCAGTCACTGGAAAACTGGCTGGGCATGGACCTGATCGACCGCACCTCCTACCCGACGCGCGTGACGCCGGCGGGGCTGGTGTTCTACGAACAGGCGCTGGAAATGCTCAGCCAGATCAACGGCGTGCGCGAGCTGTTGCGCGGCAAGCGGGCGGCGACGCAGAACAGCATCGATCTCGCCGTGCCGCACACGCTGTCGCTGACCTTCATCCCGAAATGGATCGCGCAGCTTGAGGAGGAATTCGCGCCGATCAATTCGCGCCTGATGGCGCTGAACGTGCACGATGCGGTGCTGCAGCTGGTGGAAGGCGGCTGCGACCTGCTGCTTTGCTACCACCATCCGCGCCAGCCGGTGCAGCTTGATCCGGGGCGCTACGACATGCTGGTGCTGGGGCGCGAGGCTTTGCGTGCCTATGCGCGTTGCGACAAGGCCAGGCAGCCGGAGTTCGTGCTGCCGGGGCGGAAGACGTCGCCCCTGCCCTTCCTTTCCTACACGACCAATGCCTACCTGGGTCGCATGGTCGACCTGATCATGTCCGATGCCAAGCAGGCTTTGCACCTTGAGACCCATTACGAGACCGATATGGCGGAAGGGTTGAAGATGATGGCATTGGAGGGGCGCGGGATCGCGTTCCTGCCCGAATCGGCGGTGACGCGCGAGGTGAAACAGAAGCTGCTGGCACCGGCCGATGGCGGGCGGGCGGAGTGGGAAATCGAGATGGAGATTCGGCTCTATCGCGAGCGGCCCAGCACGGCGCGGCCTGGGAAGGCCGTGGTGGCGCGGCTTTGGGAGCATTTGGCGGAAAAACAAAAGCCGGCTTCGGCGAAGCGGCGCGTGCCGGCTTCGGACCGATAGAACCGGTAAACCAGTGTCCGACCCACAGGGTCTGACACTAGCCTGCAGCGGCCGCGTATCAGTGTCTGACCCCGCGGGTCAGACACTGGGGCACGGGTTTGTAGTTTGCCTACCAAGCGATACCAAAAAGACAGGTTATGCAAATTTTGCATAACCGGATGCGCACTCGGCATTGGCCTCGGCAATTGCACAGGAATAAGATTCGCCGCGTTACCGAACAACCTGAGCGAGTCACACAATGACCAACCACGCCTTGCCGTCTTACCTCAACGCTGAAGATCTCGGTCCTTGGGGCCAGTACCTGAAACAAATTGATCGCGTCACCCCTCACCTGGGCGGCCTGTCCCGCTGGGTTGAAACCCTGAAGCGCCCTAAGCGCATCCTCGTTGTCGACGTTCCGATCGAACGTGACGACGGCTCGATCGCCCACTACGAAGGCTATCGCGTTCAACACAATATGTCTCGCGGCCCAGGCAAGGGCGGCGTGCGCTTCCACCAGGATGTCACCCTGTCGGAAGTGATGGCCCTTTCGGCATGGATGACGGTGAAAAACGCCGCCGTCAACGTGCCATACGGTGGCGCAAAAGGTGGTATCCGTGTCGATCCAAAGACCCTGTCCAAAGGTGAACTGCAGCGCCTGACCCGCCGCTACACCAGCGAGATCAGCCTGATCATCGGCCCGACCAAGGATATCCCTGCACCAGACGTCAACACCAACGAACAGGTGATGGCATGGATGATGGACTCCTACGCCATGATCGAAGGTAACCTGTCGACCGGCGTTGTCACCGGCAAGCCAATTTCGATGGGCGGCTCGCTGGGCCGTCGCGAAGCAACCGGCCGCGGCGTGTTCGTGACCGGCCGTGAAGCGGCTGCACAGCGCGGCGTAGCAATCCAGGGCGCACGCATTGCAATCCAGGGCTTCGGCAACGTGGGCGGCATCGCTGCCAACATGTTCGCTGAAGCGGGTTCCAAGATCATCGCCGTGCAGGATCACACCGGCACCGTGGTGCACCAGGGCGGCCTGAACGTGGCTGAACTGCACAAGCACGTAGCCGAAACCGGCGGCGTGGCCGGCTTCCCAGGCGCAGAAGCGACCCAGGACCGCGATTCCTTCTGGGGCATCGAGTCCGACATCCTGGTACCGGCAGCGCTGGAACAGCAGATCACCGCCAAGAACGCAGGCCAGATCCGCACCAAGATCATCCTGGAAGGCGCCAACGGCCCAACCACTCCTGAAGCGGACGACATCCTGAACGACAAAGACATCCTGATCGTTCCGGACGTGCTGTGTAACGCCGGCGGCGTGACCGTGTCCTACTTCGAATGGGTGCAGGACTTCTCCTCCTTCTTCTGGAGCGAGGAAGAAATCAATGCACGCCTGACCCGCATCATGCAGGACGCGTTCAACTCCGTGTGGGAAGTCTCGCAAGAGAAGAAGGTATCGCTGCGCACCGCAACCTTCATCCTGGCATGCACCCGCGTGCTGGCTGCCCGCGAAGTACGTGGCCTGTATCCATAATCAAATACTGAGCCGGGCGCCCGCGTAGCGCCCTGCAAAGCACGCCCGCACAGGCTAAACTGGCCTGTAGCGGGCGTTTTTCGCAGAACTAAAGGAGAAGCACAGAATGAGCAGTCTTGAACAAAAGGCACTGGAATACCATAAAGCCGGCACGCCCGGCAAAGTGGCCATTGCAGTGACCAAGAGCGTTGGCAGCCAGGACGACCTGGCCCTGGCCTACTCGCCGGGCGTAGCGGCGCCTTGCGTGGAAATCGCGCGTGACCCGGCACTGGCCTACGAATACACGGCCAAGGGCAACCTGGTGGCAGTCATCACCAATGGCACCGCGGTGCTGGGCCTGGGCAATATCGGCGCACTGGCCGGCAAGCCGGTCATGGAAGGCAAGTCCATCCTGTTCAAGAAATTCGCCGGCATCGATTCCTTTGACATCGAACTGGACGAAACCAATCCGGACAAGCTGGTCGACATCATCGCCGCCATGCACCCTACTTTCGGCGGCATCAACCTGGAAGACATCAAGGCGCCGGAGTGCTTCTACATTGAACGCAAGCTGCGCGAACGCCTGTCGATCCCGGTATTCCACGACGACCAGCACGGCACCGCGATTGTGGTCGGCGCCGGCATGCTGAACGCCGTTGAAATGACTGGCCGCGACATCGCCGACGTGAAGATCGTCTGCTCCGGCGCCGGCGCCGCAGCCATCGCCTGCCTGGAACTGCTGGTGGACATCGGCGCGCGCCGCGAGAACATCTTCGTGTGCGACTCCAAAGGCGTGCTGACCAAGGCCCGCAACCTGACCGGCGAAAAAGCCGACTGGGCGCAGGACACCACTGCCACCACATTGTCCGACGTGATGGAAGGCGCCGACGTATTCCTCGGCGTATCCGGCCCTGGCGTGCTGTCGCAAGCCGACGTCCAGCGCATGAAGAAGCAGCCGATCGTGTTCACCCTGGCCAATCCCGAGCCTGAACTGCGCCCTGAACTGGTACGCGAAGTGGCGCCGGATGCGATCATCGCCACAGGCCGCTCCGACTACCCGAACCAGATCAACAACGCACTGTGCTTCCCATACCTGTTCCGCGCCGCGCTGGACACCGGCGCCACCACGATCAACCAGGAAATGAAGCGCGCCTGCGTAACCGCCCTGGCCGGCTTGGCGCATAGCGACGCCCGCTTCGGCAAGGACTACGTGGTCCCCGGCCTGCTGGACGACCGCCTGCTGCCAACCGTCACCCCGAAAATCGCGCAAGCAGCAATGCGCAGCGGCGTAGCCCGTAAAGAGCTGGACATGACCGCCTACTTCGAGCGCCTGGAAGCGCTCGGCAAGCAGCTCCTGTAATTAAAGTCGGGGTCAGGTCTGGCAATCCGCCACATTTTTCGCATGGCGAAAAATGTGGCGGATTGCCAGACCTGACCCCGACTTTCATTTGCGCAGGGCGATCCAGTCGTCCACCACACGCTCCAGCACGGTCATCGGCAATGCGCCGTGGCCCAGGACTTCGTTGTGGAATTCCTTGAGGTCGAATTTGTCGCCCAATTCGGCGCGCGCCTTCTCGCGCAAGCCTAGGATCGACAGCATGCCAACTTTGTATGCCAGCGCCTGGCCCGGCGAGACGATGTAGCGCTCCACTTCCGCCGTCGCTTCCTGTTCGCCCATGCCGGTGTTGTCCATCATGTAGTCGATGGCCTCTTCGCGCGACCAGCGTTTGTAATGGATGCCGGTATCGACCACCAGTCTTGCGGCGCGCATCATGTCGTCGCGCAGGCGGCCTAATTGGTCGACCGGATCGGGCGTCAGGCCCATTTCAGACGCCAACCGTTCCGCGTACAACCCCCAGCCTTCCTGGTATGCAGAAAAACCGATCACCCGGCGGAAAAACGGCACACCCTTCATCTCCTGCGCCAGCGATATCTGGAAATGATGGCCCGGCATGACTTCGTGGAATACCGTGCTGCGCATGCCGTACTTCGGCGTGTCTTTCAGTGAGCGCATGTTTGCATAGAACACGCCAGGACGCGAGCCATCCATCGCTCCCGGCATGTAATAGGCGGTCGGCGCGGTGGCGGCCGATTCGGCAGGCGCCGGACGCACTTCGATCGCAGCCTTGGGGTGCTTGAGGAAGGCCCCGGTCAACTTTTCATCGGCTTCTTTCATGATGGCGCGGTAGTCGGCCAGCATTTCCTTGCGGCCTTCCTCAGTGTCTGGGTAACGGTATTTCGGATCGCGCTGCAGTTGCTGCATCCGCTCGCCAATACTCCCATCTTCCAACCCGATCTGGCGCAGCAGGCGGTCCATGATGCCGGTGAGGCGATCGACATCGGCCAGTCCCAGGTCGTGCACGCGCTGCGGCGTCAGGTTGGTCGAGGTGTGATAGCGCACGCACCAGGCGTAGTATTCATCGCCGTTTGGCAGCGACCAGGCGCCGTCGTTGGAACGAACGCGCCCCTGCAATTCGACGAAGTGGCGGATCAGTTCAGCATAAGCCGGATAGACGCTTTTCTGGATTGCGTCGCCCACGCCTTGCAATAATTCGCTGCGCACCTTCTCACTCATGCCGGACAGCGGGATCGCATCCAGCTTGGCTTTGAAGGTGGTGTACAGCATGTTCTCGCGCGCCGGGCGTCCCGCGAAGCCGTGCATCTGCAGCAGCACTTTCTCGACGAGGAATTGCGGCGGCAAGATGCCGGCAGCTTCCTGCGCACGCAGGCTCTCGATCAACTGCTCGAACTTGAGCGGGAACTTCTGCAGGCGGGCGATATAGCTCTCGGCCTCGCTGCGGGAGCTCACGCTGTGCACGTCGGCCATGAATTCAGGTAGCGCGCTTTGCAGGCCGTGCACCTGATTGACAGGGAATTCATGAAGCTGGAAGCGCTCGCCTTCCGTCACGGTGTTCAGGTAATAGTGCAGCGTATCGTAGGACAGTTGGGCCTCGCGCCCCAGCTCATTGCGGTCGTAGCGCTCCAGCATGGCCAGGTTACCTTTCATGTCCTGGTAAAACTCATGCCGGCGCCGGGGCGATTCGTCGTCCAGCCGCGAGCTGGAAAAATCCAGCCAGCCCGGCAGCACGTGAAGCCGCGACATCATCTCCGGGCTTTTCAGCGCGGCCGCTGCAAAACCGCGCATGTAAAACCATTCGAGCTTGAGCGGTTTCGAATACCACGTTTGCGTCAACAGCACGGCGCCGGCGCACAAAACAGCCGTCGCGCCGGTCAATCCCCAGACCGCGATTTTCTTAGTGTTGATCTCCATGCGCGAAATATTACAGTATCATGCCCGCTTGGCCAGCCACCCGCTGGCAGATTTGATAACAGACCGGAGATCCCGAATGACCTTACGCCTGCTGGTACTGGGCGCCGCCATCGCAGCGGCAACCAATGCCGTTGCCGCCCCGCGCGGCCTGACCATCGAAGACCTGGCGAGCATGGACCGTGTTGGCAGCCCTGTGCTGTCGCCGGACGCAAGCCGCGTGGTGTATACCGTCCGCGCCACCAATATGGAAAAGAACCGCGGCATCACGCAACTGTGGATGATCGACCTGAAGGCCGCCAAGCCGGCCCCGGTCCAACTGACCCAGCACGATGCCAGCAGCAGCCAGCCGCAATGGTCCCCTTCGGGCGACGCGCTCTATTTCGTGAGCGGCCGTTCGGGCTCCGCGCAAGTGTGGCGCCTGCCAATGAACGCCGGCGGTGAAGCTGTGCGCGTCACCGATTACCCGCTGGGCGTGGAGAGCTTCCGCCTGTCGCCAAAAGGTGACCGCCTGGCCATGGCCTTCGAAGTGTTCCGCGATTGCGCCGACCTGGCCTGCACCAAAAAGCGCCTGGACGACAAGTCCAGGAACAAGGCCACCGGCATGCTGTACAGCGAAATGTTCGTGCGCCACTGGGATACCTGGGCCGACGGCCGCCGCAATGTGCTGTACTCGGCACCGATCGACGCCGGCGGCAAGGCTGGTGCACCGGTCAGCCTGAGCGGCGCGCTGGACGGCGACGTCCATTCCAAGCCTTTCGGCGACAACGCCGACTACCAGTTCTCGCCGGACGGCCAGAAGGTCGTGTTCTCGGCACGCGTGGCCGGCAAGGCCGAATCCTGGTCCACCAACTTCGACCTGTACGAAGTTCCTGCGGCCGGCGGCACTGCCCCGCGCAACCTGACTGCCGAAAACCCGGCATGGGACGCCAAACCATCCTTCTCCCCGGACGGCAAGACCCTCGCGTACCTGATGATGAAGCGCCCAGGCTTTGAAGCCGACCGCTTCCATATGGTGCTGATGGATGTCGCCACCGGCAAGAAGCGCGTGCTGGCCCAGGAATGGGATCGTTCCATCGCCGACTACAAATGGCGCCCTGACGGCAAGGCCCTGCTGGCCAATGCCGACGATATCGGCAACCACCGCCTGTTCTCGCTGGACGTCGCCTCGGGCAAGGTCACCGCGCTGACCGGCAAAGGCTACGCCGGCGAGTTCGACGTGCAGAAAGACACCGTGATCTCCGCGCAAGCCTCGCTGGGCGGCGGCGCACAACTGGTCAAGCTGAAGGCCGATGGCGCCGAGCAGAAAGGCACGCAGCTGACCTGGGCCAATGCCGAACGCCTGAAAGACGTGAAGATGGCGGAGTACGAACAGTTCTCCTTCAAGGGCGCAAACGGCGAGACCGTGTACGGCCACGTGATGAAGCCATGGAACTACGAGCCGGGCAAGAAATATCCGGTCGCCTTCCTGGTGCACGGCGGCCCGCAGGGCAGCTTCGGCAATAGCTGGAGCTACCGCTGGAATCCGCAGGTGTATGCCGGCGCAGGCTACGCCTCGGTGTTCATCGACTTCCACGGTTCGACCGGCTACGGCCAGGGCTTCACCGATTCGATCAGCGGCGACTGGGGCGGCAAGCCGCTGGAAGACCTGCAGAAAGGCCTGGCGGCAGCCGTGGCAAAGTATGACTTCCTGGACGGCCAGAACGCCTGCGCACTGGGCGCTTCGTACGGCGGCTTCATGATGAACTGGATCGAAGGTAACTGGAGCGACGGCTTCAAGTGCATCGTCAACCACGACGGCGTGTTCGACCAGCGCGGCATGGCCTACTCCACCGAAGAACTGTGGTTCACTGAATGGGACAATGGCGGTACCTACTACGCCAACCCGAACGGCTACGAAAAGTTCAACCCGGTTCACCACGTGGCCAAGTGGAAGACCCCGATGCTGGTGGTACAGGGCGACCTGGACTTCCGCATCCCGACCGCGCAGGCACTGGGCACCTTCACGGCGCTGCAGCGCCAGGGCATCGAGTCCAAGCTGCTGGTGTTCCCGGACGAAAACCACTGGGTCCTGAAGCCCGCCAACTCGATCCTGTGGCACCACACCGTGATCGGCTGGCTGGATGACCACCTGAAGAAGTAACAATTAAATGGGGACGTACCCGTTCAAAGGGTACGTCCCCATTTTAATTGCCGACCCCGACTTTCTTATTCAAATGCGCAAGTGCGGAAGCCGTTGAAGATGTCGTCCCGTTCCGGCAGGTAGAAGTTGCGGAACTTGGCGGAGCCAAGCCGGGATGGCGTGGCGAACGATGCGCCGCGCAGTACCTGGTGGGTACTGAACCACGGAGCCGAATATTCGCGGTAGCGGTCTGCCACAAAACCGGGATACGGTTCGAACGGCGATGCCGTCCATTCCCACAACTGGCCCCAGCGGAAAGCAGGATGGCCGTGCAAGGCCGCGTACTCCCACTCCATCTCGGTCGGCAGGCGGCGATTGGCCCAGGCGCAATAGGCCTGCGCTTCGTACAGGGACACGTGCCGCACAGGCTCGTGCGCGGCCAGCGTCGTGAGCCGGCCGAAACGCATCGTGCGCCACTGGCCGTTGTCGCGGCGCCAGTAGCGCGGCGCCGAGCGCTCCTGCCGCAGCAGCCAGTCGGCGCCCGAATTGCTCCAGAACTCGCGTCGTTCGTAGCCGCCATCTTCCACGAAGTCGGCATACTGGGCGTTGGTGACCAGCGTGGCATCCATCCGGAATGGCGCCACGTAGCAGGGATGCGCAAACTTTTCGTTGTCGAAGATGAAGCCGCCCGTCTCCGGCGCGCTTCCCAGTTGCAGCGTGCCGCCTGGGAAAGCAATATCGCCGGGAGCGCCGGATGCACGTTCGTCGTGGGTCAGGTGCGCCGGCGCCTGCAAGCCCAGCGTCTGCAAGGTGTAGAGGAAGGCCTCGCCATGCATGTCTTCGTGGGCCAGCGCCAGCCGGTATGGGTACAGCGCTTCGTCCGTGTTCGGTTCGCGCGACAGCTTGTCCAGGACGCGGTCCAGGACCTCGTGGCAGTAGGTCTTCACGCCGCCCGTGCTGGGCAGGTCAAGGCTCCAGCGGCTGCGGTGCGGCACCATGTTGGAATCGAACCAGTCATCGCCCTTGCGCAGCAAGGACATGTACAAAGCGTCGGCCGGATGGCTGGAAATCGCTTCGCGCAAGACGAACCATTCGGCGAACCAGGCGGTATGGCCCAGTTCCCACAACGGCGGATTGACGATGCGCATCTGCGGCACGCGCATCGATACATCCATGCCGGTGGCGGCAAAGCATTCGAAAAGGCTCAGCGTATAATTGCGCGCAGCCTGCAAGGCATCGGCAAGTTGCTGTGTTCGGGCGGCGCGGAACGAGGCATGGATGGCATTCATGGGTCGATTGTAGCGATATTTGAGCGAATTACACCAGTGAGCAAGCAGACAATCTGCATCGTCAGCCCGGCGCTGGCACAGGCCAACAACGGCAACTGGCAAACAGCGCGCCGCTGGGCGCAATTCCTGCGCCCGCGCTACCAGGCCGACATCGCTTCCGATTGGCCTGCCGAGGCCGCGCCGGACCTGCTGATCGCCCTTCATGCGCGCCGCTCGGCGGCGCCGCTGGCGCATTTTTGCGCAGCGCATCCCGAGCGTCCAACGGTCCTGGTATTGACCGGCACCGACCTGTATCGCGACATCCGCGTCGACGCCGACGCGCAAGCTTCGCTGCAGCGCGCCAGCGCGCTGGTCCTGCTGCAGCCGGCCGGCCTGGACGAGCTGCCGCCGCACCTGCGCGCCAAGGCCCGCGTCATCTATCAATCCGCGCCCTCGCTCCAGCCGGCCGCCCGTGCCGCGGCGCCGCATCACCACGACATCCTGATGGTCGGCCACCTGCGCGAGGAAAAAGACCCGCGCACGTTCATGCTGGCCGCCTCGCACGTCACCGCCCGCAGCGCGCGCCTGGTGCATATCGGCGGCGTGCTTGATCCCGCGCTAGGCGAGGCTGCCACCGCAGCCAATGCGGCCTGGCCAGGACGCTACCATTGGCTTGGTCCCCTGCCCCATGCCGAAACGCGCCAGCGGCTCAAAGCTGCCCACGCCATGGCCATCTGCTCGCGCATGGAGGGGGGCGCCAACGTCATCATCGAAGCGGTCACCAGCGGCGTGCCCGTGCTGGCCAGCGATATCAGCGGCAACCGCGGCATGCTGGGCGACGACTACCTCGGCTACTTCCCGCTGGGCGACGCGCGAGCGCTGGCAGCCCTGGTTGACAAAAGCATCGACGACGCCGGCTGGTACGCCAGGCTGCAAGAGCAATGCGCCCGCCGCGCCAGGCTTTTCACTCCCGAAGCCGAGCAGGCAGCCCTGCTCGACTTGGTGGATAATCTGCTCCATACGAACTGAAAGACCCCATCATGAGCACTGAACCAATCAAACTCACCTCCTTCTCCCACGGCGGCGGCTGCGGCTGCAAGATCGCGCCCGGCGTGCTGTCCGAGATCCTGAAGAACACCAACGGCTTCCCAGTGCCGAAGGAACTGATGGTCGGCATCGAAACGGCCGACGACGCTGCCGTCTACAAACTGAACGACGAGCAGGCCCTGATCGCCACCACCGACTTCTTCATGCCGATCGTCGACGATCCGTTCGACTTCGGCCGCATCGCCGCTACCAACGCCATCTCCGACGTCTACGCCATGGGTGGCACTCCGATCATGGCGCTAGCCCTGGTCGGCATGCCTGTCAACAAACTGCCGATCGAGGTGATCGGCAAGATCATCAAGGGCGGCGAATCGATCTGCAACGAAGCCGGCATCCCGATTGCCGGCGGCCATACCATCGATTCCGTGGAGCCGATCTACGGCCTAGTGGTCCTGGGCCTGGTGCATCCATCCAAAGTGAAACGCAATGCGGATGCCAAGGCCGGCGACGTGCTGGTGCTGGGCAAGCCGCTGGGCGTGGGCGTGCTGTCCGCAGCGCTGAAAAAAGGCGTCCTCGGCGATGAAGGCTACCAGGCCATGATCGACAACACCACCAAGTTGAACAAGCCGGGCAAGGCCTTGTCCGAACTGCCGGGCGTGCATGCGTTGACCGACGTCACCGGATTTGGCCTGCTTGGCCACCTGCTGGAACTGGCGCGAGGCGCCAAGCTGACCGCCAAGCTGAATATGTCGCAAATACCGCTGCTGCCAGGGGTTGAGAAGCTGGCGCACGACGGTTTCTTCACCGGCGCTTCGGGCCGCAACTGGGATGCTTACGGCAAGGACGTGCTGCTGTCGCCGAACATCACCCAGCCGCAGCATACCCTGCTGACCGACCCGCAGACTTCCGGCGGCCTGCTGGTCTCCTGCGATCCGGCGAGCGTCGACGAAGTACTGGCCCTGTTCCGCAGCCACGGCTTCGAGCATGCCGCCGTCATCGGCGAAATGGCCGCCGGCGAAGCGCGCGTGCAAGTCGCAGCCTGATAACGCTTCGAATGACAGGATGGTTCAAGGCTCTTTTCAGGGATTCAAAAGAGGTTGCTATTTGGCAATTCGCATCCTATGATGGATTCATGCCATCCTCATAAACGTGCGCTATGCAGCTCCATGAGCACCATGCCGTCCCGGTTCGCAAGGGACCACCGCGGCCACAAGACGCGCTAGCCCCCTTCCTGGCTACGGCAAGCTCGTACGAAATGACGAGCGAGGATGATATCGGCGATGCCTTGACCCTCTTGGCGGCGAGCGGCGATGCGATCTCGATGTACGCGGCCGGCAGCCGTGACGCGGTGCTGGGGCGCATCCTGTCGGTCGATCCCGAATTGCCGCATTTCGTGATGGAGTTGAATGAAGGCGGCGTCCTCCAGCCTGGCAAGGTCACTTTTGTCAGCTGGCTGCGTACCGCCAAGCTGCAATTCCGCCTGTCCAACCAGGAATGGAGTCCGGTGCCCGGCAAGCCGCATCTGATTCCAATGACATTCCCGGAGACCTGTGCGGTGCTGGACCGGCGTGCCTCCGAGCGGGTGGAAACGCCGCTGGGCGCCAACTTCATGGCGTCGTTCGTCTTGAACGGCCACACATATGAGCTGCCGATCTACGATTTTTCGCTAGGCGGCATCGGGCTGCGCTGCTCGAAGATCGAAGCGAAGGGTTTGCTCAAGGGCCGCAAGATTCCTGACGTGGTACTGGAGCTGGGGCCGGACATTGAGATTCCCACCGAGCTGGAAGTGCGCTTCACGCGAGGTTTCCGCTCCTTCCTGTTGGGCGAACAGCTTCATATAGGCTGCAAATTCATCAACATGACGCCAGAGGCCACAGCGCAACTCGTCGAGCAGTTGCCGCTTATTTCAGGAAGCGGAAAGTAGGCTCGATGTTCTTTGAATGGAGGAAGTTGACGATGTCTTCCAGCGTCGCGTCCTTCAACAGCAAACCTCTTGGCGTGGCGCTGGCCTCGGGCGCTGGCGGGGACGGCTGAAGCGCGATGCCAACAGGTCGCCGCAATTGGTCAAGCGCTTGCGCAAACGGGGCCGGGCCGATGCTCTCAAGCCCTTCCAGCAAGGCGACCTGCCCCGCTTCCGGCGGCTGCATATCGAGGCCCTCATCGCCCGCAAAGGACGCCCCCATGCCAGGGTGAATGAATGCCGCCCATTTACCGCTCGCCTGGTCCAGGTATGGCGGCAGCGCTGCCGCAGCGGATTCGGCCTCGGGACAAAGCAGCGCCGCAAACTCCTGCGCTTGCGCCTCCGTCACCGGCTTTTCCAGCGAGAGCCAGAGCCCGAAAGCGCCGGCGCCCGAAATGCTCACTGCAGGCGCCGGCAAGCCCAGCTCCGCCTGCAGTGCATTCGCCACCTGGCACAGGCGCTCCCAATGTCCTGCCTCGCCGTCGCCCGCCAGCCGCTTGAACGCAAGGGAAATGCTGCGCGTGCCACCGGCCGGTGGAGCGAGATAGAGCCGGGTCAATTCTGCATTCAGCTTTTGCATCGGAATTCCGCAATCAAACATCAGGGCCGTTATTCTGTCACAGTCAGCGGCGCGCTGACCGGAGTCTGGTGCAGGATCACGCGGCTGTAGGTATCCTGCACGCCCGCCCGGTCGCGCAAGGTGTCGATCAGGCGCAGCAAGTGGGCCTGGTCTTTGCAGGCCACACGAAGCAAGCCATCGTAATTCCCGGTCAGCAGCGCCACTTCCAGCACGCCGGGGATGGTTTTGACGATTTCCTCGAACTCGTGGGTATTGGTGCCCGACTTCAGCTTGACGTCGATATAGGCTTGCAGGTGCAGGCCGAGCGCCGCGTGGTCGAGGCGAGCCTCGAATCCGAGAATGGCGCCGTCGGCCACCAAGCGCCGCACGCGGTCCGCCACCGTGTTCGCACTGAGGCTTACGCGCTCGCCCAGATCCTTAAAACTTATCCTCGCATCATCGCGCAAAAGTCCGATTATTTCTCGATCAATCTTATCCATATCCGATTTATCCTCGCCATGACCACCATTTTATCAGCAGAAAGTGCGAAAACATCGCAAATTTCTGTTGAGATTTTTTCTTGACAAGGTCAAATCCGGTGCCTTACATTGGTCGACATGACCTCGCATTTGCACATTTCTGCACACCTGCCAGGCGCCCTACTACCAGGCGCGCTACTACTGGCACGCGCCTGATTTCCCCCTGCAGTACCCCACGTCGGCCTCCCTCGCGCCACGTCCCGGTTTCCCAAAATTTGAAAAACACAGGAGTATCACCATGATGTTGAAGAACCCTGCCGCCAAATATCGTCCATACCCAACCGTCGGCTTGAGCGACCGCACCTGGCCGAACGCCGTCATCGCCAAGCCGCCGATCTGGATGAGCACCGACCTGCGCGACGGCAACCAGGCGCTGATCGAGCCGATGAGCGTGGAAAAGAAAATCAAGTTCTTCGAGTTGTTGATCAAGGTGGGCCTGAAGGAAATCGAAGTGGGCTTCCCTTCCGCCTCGCAAACCGATTTCGATTTCGTGCGCAAGCTGATCGAGGAAAACCGCATTCCGGACGACGTCACCATCATCGTGCTGACCCAGGCGCGCGAAGAACTGATTCGCCGCACCGTTGAATCGTGCATTGGCGCCAAGCGCGCCATCGTGCACATGTATAACTCCACCGCACCGGTATTCCGCAAAGTGGTGTTCGGCGCCAGCCGCGAAGAAATCACCAAGATCGCCACGGACGGCACCAGGCTGGTGAAACAACTGCTGGCCCAGCATCCTGAAACCGACTGGACTTACGAATACACGCCCGAGTCCTTCTCCACCACCGAGCTGGATTTCGCCAAGCACATCGTCGATGCGGTCTCCGCCATCTGGCAGCCGACTCCGGACAGGAAAATGATCGTCAACTTGCCGGCCACCGTCGAATGCTCGACGCCGAACGTGTACGCCGACCAGATCGAATGGATGTCGCGCAAGCTGGAGCGCCGCGATTCCATCATCATCTCGGTACACCCGCATAACGACCGCGGCACCGGCATCGCTGCCGCTGAATTTGCCGTCATGGCCGGCGCCGAGCGCGTCGAAGGCTGCCTGTTCGGCAACGGCGAACGCACCGGCAACGTCGACCTGGTGACCCTGGCGTTGAACCTCTACACCCAGGGCGTGCATCCTGGCCTGGACTTCTCCGACATCGACTCCGTGCGCAAAGTGGTCGAGGAGTGCAACCAGCTGCCGGTACATCCGCGCCATCCATACGTGGGCGACCTGGTGTTCACCGCCTTCTCCGGTTCGCACCAGGACGCGATCAAGAAGGGCTTCGCCAAGCAACAGGAAGGCGCGCCGTGGGAAATCCCATACCTGCCGATCGACCCGCAAGACCTGGGCCGCAGCTACGACGCCGTCATCCGCGTCAACAGCCAGTCCGGCAAGGGCGGCATGGCCTACCTGCTGGAACAGGATTACGGCCTCGAATTGCCGCGCCGCCTGCAGATCGAATTCAGCCGCGCAGTGCAGAAAGTGGCCGACCAGACCGGCCTGGAAATCACCTCCGAAGGCATCTACCAGATCTTCGAAAGCGAGTATCTGGCCCAGGGCACGCCATACGCCTACGTATCGCACAAGATGGTGGAGGACAGCTCCAGCGACGAGCCGGTGCAGATCGACATCGGCCTGCTGCACAACAAGGCGTCAATGTCCCTGCAAGGCGGCGGCAACGGCCCGATCGACGCTTTCGTCGACGCGCTCGGCCTGGACGTCACGCTGATGGACTACCACGAGCACGCCATCGGCCACGGCGCCAACGCCAAGGCAGCCTGCTATGTCGAACTGCGCCTGGACGGCGGCCCTACCCTGTTCGGCGCGGGCATCGACAGCAATATCGTCACCGCCTCGTTCAAGGCCGTGCTTAGCGCCATCAACCGCCAGATCGCGCTGAAGGCCGAGGCCTCGGCTAGCATCGCACAAGCCGAAGCTTAAGCGCTTTTTCATTCGGGGACGGCTTGCGCGCCGCCCCCGAATTTATCTCCTTTTGGCAAGTATTTATACTGGTAAATCGTTTTCCACGCCGCCGGAAGGAGCAGTCATGCGCATTGCCAACCTGAAGATCGGGACCCGCCTGGGCTTGTGTTTCGCGATTGTCTTCGCCTTGATGGCCATGCTGATTGCCGTAGCCAGCCTGCGCCTCTCCAGTATCGGCGAGCTGAGTTCCACCATCATCGACAAGGACTGGGCGAAGGCAGATGCGGCCGCCACCGTTGCCGCCACCACCCGCGCAAATTCGGCGCTGGTGCTGCAACTGCTGCTGGTGACCGATGCCGCGCAAGCGGCGGAACTGCGCAAGCAGGTCGACAGGAACAAGGCCACCATCACAGCCGCCCTGTCCACGCTCGACAAGCTGGTCTACCGGCCCGCCGGACGCGAACTGCTGGCGCAAGTGGGCAGCGAGCGCAGCGCCTATGTGCAATCGTTTACCGGCGTGCTCAATCTGCTCGCGGAAGGCCAGCGCGAACAGGCGACGCAGCGCGCACTATCGGACACCATGCCGCGCCTGGCCAGGCTGCAGGCCACCGTGGAAAAACTCGCCGACCTGCAGGACGGCATCGTCACCGCCAACGGCGCCGAGATCAAGCAGCACATCAGCTCCGCCCAGGTCATGATGGTCGCGCTGGGCGTGGCGGCGCTGGTGCTGGGCGTTGCGTGCGCATACTGGGTTACCCGTTCGATTACGCGTCCGATCAACTATGCCCTGCAGGTGGCGCGCACCGTCGCATCCGGCGATTTGACCAGCCATATCAAGGCCCATTCGCAGGACGAAGCCGGGCAGCTGCTGCAAGCCCTGCGCGAGATGAACGATGCACTGTCGCAGATCGTCGGCCAGGTGCGCAATGGCACGGTCGCCATTGCCTCGGCCTCCGGCCAAATCGCCACCGGCAATATGGACCTGTCGGCGCGCACCGAGAACCAGGCGTCCGCGCTGGAAGAAACCGCGTCATCAATGGAAGAACTGACGTCGACCGTCAAGGCCAATGCCGACAATGCACGCGAAGCGGACAAGCTGGCCAGCTCCGCCTCGACCATCGCCCAGCGCGGCGGCGAAGTGGTGTCCCAGGTCGTGACGACCATGGGCTCGATCAACGATTCCTCGCGCAAGGTGGTGGACATTATCGCAGTGATCGACGGCATCGCCTTCCAGACCAATATCCTGGCCCTGAATGCCGCGGTGGAGGCGGCGCGCGCCGGCGAGCAAGGCCGCGGCTTCGCCGTGGTCGCCAGCGAGGTGCGCAACCTGGCAGCCCGCTCGGCCAGCGCCGCCAAAGAGATCAAGGAACTGATTTCCAGCTCGGTCGAGCAGGTCGATGCCGGCGCCAGGCTGGTGGCGCAGGCGGGCGCCACGATGGAAGAAGTGGTGTCGGCCGTGCAGCGCGTCACCGGCATCGTCGCCGAGATCTCCCTGGCCACGCGCGAGCAGACCGACGGCATCGAGCAGATGAACATGGCCATCATGCAGATGGACCAGACCACGCAGCAGAATGCCGCATTGGTGGAGCAAGCTGCGGCCGCCGCCGCGGCCATGAGCGACCAGGCCGTCGGGCTGGAGAACCTGGTCAGCCAATTCCGCCTGTCCGGGGAAGCTGGCCAGCAACGCCAGCGCCCGGCCCTGCCGGCGCAGGCGCGCAACACGCCGCGCCTGGCCAATTCGCGCGACACATAAATCATTTCCGCATGGAAAGCGGCTGATGTATAATCGTGTACTTATAAACTGAGCAACAGCGAAATCACGCCAACAAGGGCCCAGAAGCGGCCTGTGAGTTCACAATAAGTTGCTCAGGCATATGCCCGAAGTAGCGTGCTTGGCGCTGCGAACCGCCTCGGGCAAGTCATCAGCTTTGCCTCGAAATCAGCCATAATGCAGACGTTGTCCGTATTCTGAATGCGGTTGTGTCAGCTCGATTATTACGAATGATTTATAAAAATGAAACTGTCTCTTAATATCTTTCAAAAAGTCCTGATCACCCTGCTCGTGGTAACCCTCGTGCCACTGTTTGCCCTTTGGTACCTGGGCAATTCTTCCGCCGAACAGGAATTGACCACGAAAATTTCGGAAAACCTGATCGCCACCACGGACACCGTGGCCACTGGCGTTAACGGTTGGGACGACACCAATATGCGCGCCATGCGCCAGGCCGCCCGCCTGGACGACGTCATTTCCATGAACACCGGCCGCCAGACCCCGGTCCTGATGGCAACCGCCGCGTCCTACGAATGGGTGTACCTGATCCACACCCTGGACACCACCGGCAAGGACGTGGCACGCAGCGACGGCAGCGCCATGCTCGACTACGGCGACCGCTCGTACTTCAAAGCCATCATGTCCGGCAAGAACGAAGGCCGCCTGGTGGCAATCGGCAAGACCAGCGGCAAGCCATCGCTGAACATCGGCGTCCCGATCCGCAATGAAAACCGCACCATCGTCGGCGTGTTCGCGATGGCGATGGACCTGGGCGTGGTATCGCGCACCGTCACCGACATCCGCATCGGCGAAACCGGCCACGCCATCCTGCTGGACGGCGACAAGAAAGTCATCGCCCACGGCGATGCGAGCAAGATCAAATCCGCACTGCAAGACTTCAGCAAGCACCCTGCCCTGCAAGTGGAAGGCATCACCGACGAGCCAAAAGTCTATATGGACGGTGACGTGAAGATGGTGGGCTTCGTGCGCAACCTGCCGCAAGGCTGGACCGTGCTGGTTGAACAGCGCTACGACGAAGCCTATGCTGCCATGACCAAGATGCGCAGCGAAGCGCGCCTGCTGATCATCATCGTTATCGTCCTGGTTGGCGCCCTGGCGTTCGTGCTGGGCAAGCAACTGACCCGCCCGATCAACCACCTGACCGACATCGCCGAGAAGCTCAGCAAGGGCCAGCTCGACGTGACCATTCCACAGACCAGCCGCGGCGACGAAATCGGTTCGCTGGCGCGTGCTGTGGAACGCCTGGGCGTGAGTATCCAGATGGCGATGGATCGCCTGCGTAAGAAATAATTGATAAAGGCGAACTGATATGGCACAGCCAGAGTTCACTCCCTTCGTAGAGCTGCTCGACAAGATCGCCGGCTTCTGCGCCCAGGGCGACACCGCGACCATCATGCTGGTCAGCGATGACAACCGCATGGCGCAGATCCATCTCGACAACGGACGCATCGTGTTCGTCCTGTGCCGCGGCCGCCGCGGCCGTGACGGCCTGGACATCCTGCGCACCATCCAGCGCGCACGGATGAGCATGGACCGTCCGAGCGTGGGCAATAACGAGCCTCTGCCATGGTCGACCGAAGCGATTCTCGACTACCTGTACGGCAGCATCACTGAACTGCCGGAAGGCAGCTCCCCGGCGTCCACCCTGCTGGCCGGCGTCGCACGCCGCCCGGCAGCAGCACCGGAAGCGGCCCCCGCCAGCAAGCCTGCCGGCAAGCCGGCACTGACGGAAGCGCAGCGCAGCATCTTCGAAAACACCCTGGCCACCTACATTGGTCCGATGGCAGCGATCGTCTGCGGGGACTATTTCGACGAGATCACCGACGTGCGCCTGCTGGCATTGAAACTGGCCGGCGAGATTCCTAACGCCGACCAGGCAGCCAAGTTCAAGGCAGAGATCGTCCAGGCCCTCGGCATCCGCCTGTAACTCGCAACTAAAAAGTCGGGGTCAGGTCTGGCAATCCGCCACAAAAGGCACATGCGTGCCTTTTGTGGCGGATTGCCAGACCTGACCCCGACTTTTATTTTGCGAGGCGGATGCCGGTGAATTGCCAGCGTGCACTGGCGGGGAAGAAGTTGCGGTAGCTGGGGCGGGCGTGGCCTGGCGGGGTCGCCACGCTGGAGCCGCGCAGTACGTATTGGTTGACCATGAACTTGCCGTTGTATTCGCCAATGGCGCCTTCGGCCGGGCGGAAGCCGGGGTATGGGGCGTAGCTGCTGCTGGTCCATTGCCAGCAATGGTCGAACATTTGCGTGAGTGCGCCGGCGCCGGCTGCGTGCTCCCATTCCGCTTCGGTCGGCAGGCGGGCGCCGGACCAGTGGGCATAGGCGTCGGCCTCGAACAGGGAGATGTGGCTTGCCGGCGCCCCCATCTCCAGCGGCTGTTGGCCATGCAGGGTGTAGGCGGTCCAGCCTGCGCTCCCCTCCCCGCGCCGCCAGTACAACGGGGCTTCGATGCCTTGGGCGCGAATCCAGTCCCAGCCTTCCGCCAGCCACAGGCTCGGGTCGCGGTAGCCGCCGGCCTCGATGAAGGCGAGGTATTCCGCGTTGCTCACCAGGCGCGTGGATAGTTCGAACGGGGCGATGAAGACCTTGTGGCGCGGCAGCTCATTGTCGAAACAGAAGCCGTCGCCATGATGGCCTATTTCCTGTACGCCGCCTTCGAAGCGGTGCCAGGACAGGGCTGTAGCAGCGGGCGCGGCCGGCCCCGGGCCGGGCAGGTAGGCTGGCGCCATCGGATTCTGCGCCAGCAGGTGCTTGAGGTCGGTGAGGATCAGTTCCTGGTGCTGCTGTTCGTGCTGCAGTCCAAGCGTCAGCAGCGCGGCGAGGCGGGAATCCGTGGCCGCGAGCCGCGTTGCCAGCAACGCGATCCGGGCGTCGACATTGGCGCGATAGGCGCGCACTTCGGCCATCGAGGGCCGCGTCAGCAGGCCGCGATGCGGCCGTGGGTGTTTGTCGCCGACGCCATTGTAGTAAGAGTTGAACAGTACCCTGAACGCCGGGTGGAAAGGCTGGAAGCCGGGCTCGAAGCGTTCCAGGATAAAGGTCTCGAAAAACCATGTGGTATGCGCCAGGTGCCATTTGACCGGACTGGCATCGGGCATCGACTGCGCGCCGCAATCCTCGTCGGACAGCGGCGCGGCCAGCGCCATGGTTGCCGCGCGCACTTGCGCGTAGCGTTCGGTCCAGGGGCTGGCGTCACGCATATGCCGCCGCGGCGTGCATCACTGCGAACCAGTGGGCATCGTCCGTCCAGGTGCCGTCGACGCGGAAGCCGGCCTCCCACAGCAGGCTGCGGAAGCCTTCCAGCGTGTATTTGTAGCTGTTCTCCGTATGAATCCTCTCGCCCTGGGCGAAACTGCGCTCGCCGCCGCACCAGTGCACGCTCAATGCGCAGCGCGCTTCCAGGTGCATTTCAATGCGGCTTTCCGCGTCATTGAAGAAGGCCACGTGGCGCCACTGCGCCGGATCAAAGTCTGCGCCGGCGAGATGGTTCAGGTGGCGCAGCAGGTTCATGTTGAAGGCGGCGGTGACGCCTATCGCGTCGTCATAGGCCGCGTCCAGCACCGCCGGGTCCTTGACCAAGTCCACGCCGATCAGCAGACCGCCGTCCGCGCCCACGTTCTCGCGCACCTGGCGCAGGAAGGTTACCGCATCGTGGGGCGTGAAGTTGCCGATCGATGAACCGGGATAGAAGAACTGGCGCCGCGCTGCCGGCAACGACGGCGGCAAGATTAAGGGCTGCGACAGGTCCATCACCAGCGGCGTGATCTCGATGGCGGGAAAGCGCTGGCGCAGTTGCGCGGCGGCCTGCTGCAGGAATTCGCCGGCGATGTCGACCGGCACGTATTGGCTTGGCTGCAATAAGGGGAACAGGCTGGCAGCCTTGGCGCAATTGCCGGCGCCCAGGTCGACCAGCGTCATGCCGGGTCCGATGCGTGCTGCCATGTCGGCGCCGTGGCGGGCGAAGATCGCTGCTTCGGTACGGGTCGGATAGTACTCGGGCAATTCGCAGATGGCTTCGAACAGGTGCGAACCGAGGCTGTCGTAGAAGTATTTGGGCGAGGTGGAAGCTTGCGGCGCCAGCAGCCCTGCGCTGATCTCTGCAATGGTTGCGGCATCGCCGTGGGCGGTTCTGGGGGACAACACACTGCTCGTTTCCGGTGCGACCACGCGGATCGCAGCCGTGCGTGACAAGGTCATGGCTCAGGCTCCAGGGACATTTTTGCTATCATAGCTGAATATCCAAGACCAGGTACCGGACCCTCGCCCGAGGCGTGCGGCTCGTCATTAACATAAAAAAGGATCTTCCATGTCCCTGTTTTCCCTCCGCACCATTCAATCGGCCCTGTTTGCAGCCGGTGTGCTCTTCGCCGCTGCCGGCGCCCAAGCCCAGCAAGTCCTGCGCGTTTCCGCGATTCCTGATGAAGCGCCAACCGAGCTGCAGCGTAAATTCAAGCCCCTCGGCGAATACCTCGAGAAGAAACTGGCGATGAAAGTGGAATTCACCCCGGTGACCGACTACGCCGCTTCGGTGGAAGGCCTGGTGAACGGCAAACTGGACATGGTCTGGTTCGGCGGCTTCACCTTCGTGCAGGCCAACCACATGAGCAAGGGCAAGGTCGTGCCGCTGGTGCAGCGTGTGGAAGATGAAAAATTCCGCTCCGTCTTCGTGACCACCAACAAGTCGATCAACTCGCTGGCCGACCTGAAAGGCAAGACCCTGAGCTTCGGCTCCGAGTCCTCGACTTCCGGCCACCTGATGCCGCGCTCCTTCCTGCTGGCGGCCAAGATCGACCCGGACACCGACCTGAAACGCATTTCCTTCTCCGGTGCGCACGATGCAACCGTGGCAGCCGTTGCCGGCGGCAAGGTCGATGCCGGCGCACTGAATATCTCGGTGTGGGAAAAGCTGAACGAACAGAAGAAAGTCGACCCATCCGTGGTGCGCGTGTTCTACACCACCCCGGCCTACTACGACTACAACTGGACCGTCCGCTCCGACATGCCGGAAGCGCTGAAAAAGAAGATCACCGACGCCTTCCTGGCGCTGGACAGCGCCAAGCCTGAAGACAAGGCGATCCTGGACCTGCAGCGCGCGTCGAAGTTCATCCCGACCAAGGCTGCCAACTACACCAATATCGAAGCGGCAGCCAAGAACGCCGGCCTGCTGAAGTAATCAATGTCTTCTGCCTGGTACGAACTGCAAGGCCTCTCGGTCCGCCATATCGGCGGTTCGCGCGGCCTTGCGCTGCAAGACATCTCGCTGAACTTCGAGCCTGGCGAACAGGTGGCGCTGATCGGTCCTTCGGGCGCCGGCAAGACCACCCTGCTCTCCACCCTGGCTTGCTCGCATCGCCCCGATAGCGGCGCTTTCAAGGCCTTTGGCACCGATCCCTGGCATCTGACGGACGCCGGGCGCCACGCCATGCGGGCACGCCTTTTCCTGGCGCCGCAAACGCCGCCGCTGCCGCCGCGCCAGCGCGTGGTGACGGCTGTGCTGGCGGCACGCCTGCCGAAGTGGAGCCTGGGCCAGGCGCTGCTGTCGCTGTTTAAGCCCTCCGATCCGGAGGCGGCCTACCGCGCGCTGGCGCGCTTCAACCTTGGCGACAAGCTGTATTCGCGCGTCGACCGCCTGTCCGGCGGCGAGCGCCAGCGCTGCGGCCTGGCACGCCTGCTGCTGTCGTCAGCGCAGGCGCTGCTGGTCGACGAGCCGCTGTCCGCGCTCGATCCGGCGCTGTCGCAACTGACGCTGAACACCTTGCAGCAGGAAGCGCGCGAGCGCAACGCGCTGCTGGTGTGCAGCCTGCACCAGGTCGACCTGGCGCTGGCCTATTTCCCGCGCATCGTGGCATTGAAAAACGGCCGCGTCGGCTTCGACTTGCCGCGCGAGCAAGTCACGCAAGCCATGATCGATGAGCTCTATCTCGGCGAACTGCCGCCAGCGAATTCGCCGCAACCGGAAGAAATGGCAGCCAAGCTGGCCGTTGGGGCCTGCCTGTAAGCGATGCATAACGTTCCTGCCGTTCCCCTTTCGCCCCACCATCCCGATCCAGCGTGGCGCCAGCGCCTGGCGGCTATTGCTGTCGGCATCGTGCTGCTCTGGCCGCTGGTGGTGGCGACAGAGTTCTACCCGTGGACGCTGTTCGACCTGCAAAGCCTGCAGGCCACCTGGCGCTTCCTGTCCGATTTCCTGAAGCCGGCGCATGACGCGGAATTCCTTGCCATGGTGGCGCGCGAAGCATGGAAGACGGTGGCCATTGCCACCTGTGGCCTGACGCTCGCGCTGCTCGGCGCGATCCCTGCAACGCTGATCGTCACCGAGCGCTTGTCGATCTCGCGCATCGGCACCGGCCGTATCGCTGCTTTCCCGCGCGCCGTGCGCCAGCTGGTGCGCTGGCTGCTGGTCCTGCTGCGCAGCGTGCCGGAGCTGGTGTGGGCGCTGCTGTTCGTGCGCATCTTCAGCCTGGGGCCGACCGCCGGCGTGCTGGCCATCGCCTTGACCTATGCCGGCATGCTGGGCAAGGTGTACGCCGAAATCCTGGAATCGACCGACCATCACGCCAGCGAAGTCCTGCTGCAAAACGGCAGCGGGCGGCTGGCAGCCCTGCTGTACGGTGCACTGCCGGAGGCGGCTTCCGAACTCGTTTCCTATACGGTTTATCGCTGGGAGTGCGCGATTCGCGGCTCGGTGATCATGGGTTTTGTCGGCGCTGGCGGCCTGGGGCAGCGCATGGACGAATCGACCAAGATGCTGGCCGGCGGTGAAGTGGCCACCATGCTGATCGTGTTCGTGCTGCTGGTTGCCGCGGCCGACCTGGTGTCCAAGTTCTTGCGCAGGAGGCTGGGATGAGCCATATGCCCGCACCGCCTGCACGCAACTGGTCCGGCTGGCTGTTTGCCGCCGCGCTCATGGCGCTGGTCATCGCCAGCTTCGCCACGCTGTCGCTCAAGCTGGGCGACCTGTTCACCATTGAAGCCATGCGCAGCATGGGCGAATTCCTGGCCGGCTTCGCCCCGCCGGAGATGGCCAGCGGCTTCCTGCGCAAGACCGGCATCGCGACCATGGAAACGCTGGCCATGTCGGCGCTCGGCACCTTGCTGGCGGTTGCTGGCGGGCTGTTGCTGGCAATTCCCGGCGCTGGGCGCTTTGGGCGTGCGCCGCGTGCGCTGGTGCGCGGCATGCTGAACGTACTGCGTTCCATCCCAGAACTGGTGTGGGCGTCGATCCTGCTCGTGGCGGCGGGCCTTGGGCCATTCGCCGGCACCATGGCGCTGGCCGCGCACACCGCCGGCGTATTGGGCCGCCTGTTCGCCGATGCGCTGGAAAATGCCCCGCCGCTGCCGGAACAAAGCCTGCGCCTGAACGGCGCCAGCCCGATGGCGGCCTTCTTCTACGCTACGCTGCCGCAAACCTTGCCGCAGATGCTGTCCTACACGCTCTATCGGTGGGAGAACAATATTCGTGCCGCGGCAGTGCTGGGCGTGGTGGGCGCCGGAGGCCTGGGGCAAATGCTCAAGTATCACCTGTCCCTGTTCCAGATGGAACGCGCCGCCACCGTGATCCTGGCCATGCTGCTGCTGGTGGCCGTGGTCGATGCCCTGAGTTTTGCGCTGCGCCGTTCCCTGACCCGCTAAATCATGCTCCAGTTAAAGAACCTGACCAAGAGTTACTCGAACGAACGGCGCGTCCTCGATCGCCTGAGCTGGACTTTCGAGCCCGGCGAATTCATCGCCATCATGGGCGACTCCGGCGTCGGCAAATCAACGTTGCTGAACCTGATCGCCGGCCTTGACCAGCCCGACCCAAGCGAGGAGCCGGCGATCATCGTCGATGGCACGCCCCTCGCCTCGCTCGACGACGACGCGGCCACGCGCCTGCGCCGGGCGCGCATGGGTTTCATCTTCCAGGCTTTCCATGTGCTGCCCCACCTGACCTTGCAGCAAAACGTGGCCCTGCCACTGCTGCTGAACGGCATGCCGCATGGGCGCGAGCGCGAGATGCTCGACGCCGTTGGCCTCGGCGGCCGCGGCCACGACTACCCCCATCAACTTTCCGGCGGTGAAATGCAACGGGTTGCAATAGCTCGTGCCCTGGTGCACCGCCCGGCCCTTGTGCTGGCGGACGAACCGACCGGCAACCTCGATCCAGACACGGCAAATTCCATACTGCAACTGTTGCACCAGGAACTTAAATCCAGCGGAGCAACGACCATCATGGTGACGCATTCGCCGGCCGCCGCTGCGCGCGCCGACAAAGTTCTGCGCCTCACTAAAAATGGACTCAAAGTTACAACAGTCGTCAACCCTGCCACGCAATAAAACTCATTATTTTTCTCACAAATTCTTGGCTTTTTTGGTAAGCGGAGTATTATTTAATTAACTTGCTTCGTTATCAATACAAGATGCAAGCCTGCTTTTTCTATCCACGTAGTTAACAACGTCAAGGAGGAGCAAATGAGCGTCAGGCAGAAGAAACTCGAACTAATCGAGGCAATGAACAGGGCGCGCGCGCTGGAGCCATCCAGTTTCGTACCAAATAAACTGCTCGACACGCTAATCGAGAAGATGCACCTGAAGAATGATGCGGAACTCTGCAGGGTGCTGGAAGTGCAACCGCCCATTATCAGCAAGATCCGTCACCGCAAGCTCGCAGTCGGGGCCACCATCCTGCTGCGCATGCATGAGAAATCCGAGCTCTCTATCCGTGAGCTCAAAGAGCTGTCGAATGCCTCAGTACACTGAGCTCGGTCCACACTGAGATAGATGCCAGGCGCCGGCATCGCATTCACCGGCGCCATTTCAGGCTGTTCTACAACCTTTCCCGCAAGCGCTTCAACGCCGCCCTAAACGTCGCCGGCCTGTTGAACGCGCGAGCCAGCACCAGCGCCCCCTGTATCCCGCCCACGACTTCTTCCGCCAGCGCCGTGGCCTCTTTGCCTTTACGCCCGCTGCGCACCAGCGCTGCCGCCAGCGCCTCGATCCACTCTTCGAAGTAGTCGCGCACAGCTTCGGCAAAGCGGTCGCGCTCATTGCCAAGCGCGAACACGCCCACCAGGCACACGCGTTGTCCGGACAGGAAATAGCGCTCCACCTCCGCAAACATGGCGGCGATGCCCTGCCCTGCATCTGCGCTCTCGCGCAGCGGTTCGAAGACGTGCAGGCGGAACCACTGGTCGATTTCCTCCAGCACGGCCGCGGCCATCTCGTCCTTCCCACCTGGGAAGAAGTGATAGATGCTGCCCTTGCCCAGCTTCGTCCCCTCGGTGATGCGGGACAGGCTGGAGCCTTCAAAGCCATAGGTGCGGAACACTTCCGCCACCAGGGGGATGACGTCTTCCCGTTCTGCGACAACGCGTGCCATGCTTACAGCCCCAACTCGGTCAGGCCGGGATGATCGTCAGGCCTCGGCCCGCTGCGATCCCAGAAGAACTTGCGTTCTTCAGGCTTGATCGGGTGCTCGTTGATGCTGGCGTGGCGGTGGTGCATCAAGCCGTTTTCGTCGAACTCCCAGTTTTCATTGCCGTAGGCGCGGTACCACTGGCCCGAGTCATCATGGTATTCGTAGGCAAAGCGCACGCCGATGCGGTTGCCGTCATGGGCCCACAATTCCTTGATCAGGCGGTATTCCAGTTCGCTCGCCCACTTGCGTTTCAGCAGGGCGACAATGGCGGCGCGGCCTTGCGCGAACTCGCTGCGATTGCGCCACCAGCTGTCTTCCGTATAGGCGAGGGAGACCTTTTCCGGGTCGCGGGTATTCCAGCCGTTTTCGGCCAGGCGGACTTTTTCGATGGCGCTTTCGCGGGTGAAGGGTGGTACAGGTGGTCGGACCGACATGGTTTTATCCTTTCAAATGTACCGATCGGATCACAATTTACCGATCGGTACAGAAAGAATAGCACGTTTTTTCAAACGTTGTAGTGGCGGGCGTAGCGGCCGTCCAGGTTCGCCAGCGGCATCATCACGAACAGGTCGGCGCTTTCGAAATCAGGATCCCAGGCCGGTGCGCCGCAAATCCAGGCGCCGGAGCGCAGGTAGCCTTTCAGCAGGGCCGGCACCTGGGCCGCGCGTGCCGACTCCACCTTCTCCACCGGAAAAGGCAGGTGCGGCGTGACGCGGTATTCCATTGGCGCCATGTGCTTCTCGCGCAGTTGCTGGTACACGGCAACTGCATTGTGGCCGCCGTCGGCGAGGCTGATGCTGGCGCAGCCGATCAGGTATTCGCACTGGTGGCGGCGCATGTATTCGGCCAGGCCGGACCACAGCAGCATGATCACGCTGCCGCCACGGTAATCCGGGTGGATGCAGGCGCGGCCAGCTTCTACAATGCGGCTGCGCAGGTGCTTCAGGCGACCGAGGTCGAACTCGTTTTCGGAGTAGTGGCGGCCCAGTTTGCGGGCGCCGGCGGGGTTCAGCAGGCGGTAGGTGCCTACTACTTTCAGGGTGGCGGTGTCGCGCACGATCAGGTGGTCGCAGGCGGCGTCGAATTCGTCGCAATCCAGGCCATCCGGCGTCGCCAGGGCGGTCAGGCCCTGGTTTTCGATGAAGACTTTATAGCGCAGGCGTTGGACTTCGCGCACCTCTTCCGGGGTGGCTGCCATGCTCAATGCCAGTCGCGGGGTGGAAACCCGCTGTTCGGCGGTAGCAATCGTCGTAGTTTGCATGCTTCGTCCTTTCTGTAGTGACGAAGCCAGTTTGCTGCGCTATTGCTGCACGAACATGACAACTCCATGTCAGTAATATGACATCAAGCCTTCTTCGGACGGCCGGTCTTCAGCTGCGGCAGGGAGGCCAGGACTTCCCTGAGCGTGGCCATGTCCAGGCGGCTGATCAGGGCGACGCCAATGCGCAACAGCTCGGATTTTTTGACTTCCACGCCGTTTTTCAGGCAGGTCTTCTTGACCTGGCCCAGCACCGCGTATTCGGATTCCGGCATGGTGAAGCTGTCGCGCACCAGTTTTTCCTTGTGCTGCTTGGCTGGTTTTTCGGCCTTGGCTACTTTGGCCGGCTTGGTGGCTGGCGCCGGGGCTGGAGCGGGCTTGACGGCGGCTGCGCGCTTCACGGCAGGCTTGGCGGCAGCCTTCGCGGCCGGTTTGGCGGCGGCGGGCTTGGTTGCCGCCGGCCTGGTTGCAGCCTTGACTGGCGCCGGCTTGGCGGCTGCGGCGGCCTTCGCGGCGGCTGGCGCGCGCTTGGCGGCGGGTTTGGCCGTGGTCCTGGTTGCCGGCTTGGCGGCAGGGGCTTTCGCTTTGGTTGCGTTCATGGATACTCCATTATTGAATAATATAAACAGTATATACGATTATTACGCAACGGTACGAACACTGAAGTCAACCCCGATTTCATCCCAGAACTCCTGCTCCTTCTCCATCCAGTAGGACAGGGTCGGATGGCTGGTAACGCAGTCGCGCTTCAATTCCAGGTCAATGCGGTTCTTCATGCGCAAGCGCACGGCGCGATCGTCGACCTCGATGCGGCAGTGCATGAACACGATGGCCAGGCGCAAAGCCACGACCGCCTTGGCGAAATCGCTGTCGGCCAGGTGCTCGCTGACCTTGCGCAGATTGCCCTTCTGGGCCAGGACCAGGCGCCCCATCAGCTTTTGCTCGCGGGTGGTGAAGCCCGGCAAGTCGGCGTTCTCGATCATGTAGGCCGAGTGCTTGTGGTAGCCGGTCTGCGATACCACCAGCCCTACTTCGTGCAACTGGGCGCCCCAGGACAGGTGGCGCAGCAAGGCGTCGCTAGCGGGCTTCATCTGCTGGAACAGGATGGTTGCCGCCTCCGACACGCGAACGCCGCGTTCCGATTCGATATGGAAGCGCGCCAGGAACTCGCCTACCGATTCGTCGCGCCGGTCGCGGCGGGTCGAGCGCAGGTACAGGTCCCACATCACCCCCATGCGCAGGCCGGCATCGATCGGCTCCAGCTTTTCGATGCCCAGCTCCTGCACTACCGCAATCAGGATTGCCAGCCCGCCGATGACGGTGCTGGCGCGGTCCGGCCGCAGGCCCGGCATGTCGATCTTCGACACCTGGCCGAATTCAATGAAGCGCTTGCGCACTGCATTCAGGGCGGCCAGGGTGATGCCCTCGCCCAGTTTGTTCTTTTCGATGATCTCGCCGATGGCGCGGATGGTGCCGGAGGAGCCATAAGCCCGCTTCCAGTACTCCGGATGATAAGGCGGTGCGCCATCCTCGAAATGCGAGCGCGCCGACAGCACGGCTGCTTCGAAGGAGCGCGCATCGACGCGGCCGCCGACGAAGAAGGACAGGCTCTGCTTGACGCTGCCCACGCTGAACGACTCCACGCGCTCGATATCGAGCCCGCGGCCGAGAATGAGTTCGGTCGAACCGCCGCCGATGTCCACCACCAGCCGGCTCTCGTTCGGCTGGCCCAGCGCATTGGCCACGCCCATGTAGATCAGCCGCCCTTCCTCCTCGCCGGAAATGATCTCGATCGGGTAGCCGATGGCCTGCTCCAGCTGCGGCAGGAAATCCGCTGCATTGCGCGCCTGGCGCAAGATGGCGGTGGCAACCACGCGCACGCCGTCGAACTGGTAGGCGGCCAGCGCCACGCGGAAGTTCTTCAGGCAGATCAGCGCCCGCTGCAGGGCTTCGTCGGTGAGGTTGCCGGCGGCATCCAGGCCGGCGGCAAGGCGGATCGGCTCGCGCATGCTGTTAAGCACGCGGATCTTGCCTCCATCGTGCTGGCCGATGGAGAGTCGAAAACTGTTGGAGCCCAGGTCCACTGCGGCGTACATCGAGGAATCCATTTATATCGTTTATAACGAAAATGGTAGCACAGTACGCCGTCAGTGTTACGCTGTCATGACAATGCCTCCAGGGATTGCGGTTCCGGCGGCTGCGCCACCTGGTTTTCGCCGCGCAGTTTCGCCGCCTGCAATGCTTCGTCGGCGCGCTTGAACAGGCTGACCGTGCTGTCGTCGGCACGGATGGTGGTGACGCCCATGCTGGCGGTCAGCTTGATAATCGCACGCTCGGTCTTTACCGGCGTCGCCTCGATGGCGCGGCGGATGCGCTCGGCCACCAGCATGGCGGCCTCCTGCTCGGTACGCGGCAGCTGGATGGCGAATTCGGCGCCGCCCAGGCGGCCCATCAGGTCCGAATCGCGCAATTGCTTCTTGCAGGTCTCCACCATGGATTTCAGGGCAGCGTCGCCCGCCGCGTGGCCGTAGCTGTCGTTGACGCGCTTGAACTGGTCCAGCGCCAGGATGATCATGGCAGTCGGCTGGCCGGGGCGGCGCGCCAGCGCCATCCACGGCGCCAGCGCCTGGTAAAAGCCGCGCCGGTTCGGCACGTCCGTCAGGGCATCGGTGGTTTCCAGGCGGGCCAGGTCCATCTGCAGCTTTTCGCGCGACAGCAGCAGGTAGCCGAAAGCGTTCACCAGCATCATCAGGTAGAAGCCGCCGAAGCCGAACAGCTGCATCGCATTGGCGCTGATCCAGGACAGGCCTTCAGGGTAAGCCGCCGCCAGCAGGCCGCGCCCGACGATCACCAGCGCCAGCACGAACATGGCGACCACCAGGTACCGGCGCAGCATGCTGCCGCCGCGCCAGGCGCGCGCCAGCGCCAGCACGCCGGCAAGGAAGAAGAAACCGACGAACAGCGAACCCACAGAAATGCGGATCGCCGGCGAGGTATCCAGGATGTGGAAGGCCAGCAGCGTGCCGACTGCCAGCGACAGCGCCGGGTACAGGATGTTGCGCCAGCGCGGCCGGCCCACGCCTTCCCACAGGGCGCCGGCATCGAGCGCGAAGCCGGCCAGCAGCAGCGTATTGGCCAGCGGCCCGGCCAGCAGTTCCGGCACCACGCCGCGGAAATACAGCAGGATCCAGCCCACGGCCTGGCACTGCTTCGCGATGGCCCAGGTGGACAGGGTCAGCGACTTCTTGTTCTCGTACTCGAAGAAAAACAGCGCTGCACACAGGCTGAGATTGCCCAGCGCCAGGGCGAGAACCAGGGTTTTGATATCCATTGCTTGGCGGACGGGCCGCGATCAGACTTCGTGTTCGACGTTGCTGCTGCCGTCGCCGATCTTGCTGGCCCAGGCTTTGGAAAAGAACTCTTTTTCGTCTTCGGTCGGCGCGTCGTGCCAGAACACGATCAGCGTGCCTTTATGGTCATGCAGCTGGCTGACCTTTTCGATGAACTGCTGCTTGCCGGCGTGGTCGGCCAGTGCGGCCACGTAACCATACACGCGGGTCAGGCGCTCGATGCGATCCGGCTCGGTAAAACTGTTGGTCGCTGTAATGGTTGGATGGTCTAAGAACATTTATCGTCTCCAAGCTGCCTATGTTGGCAATGTACCTATAAAAGTTGCCGATGTAAACGCGAGCGCCCAAACGCAGTGCTCATCCGGTACACTGGGGTCGAAACCGGAGCCCGGCAGCTTAGCAGATCATCACGGCTCGTAACAAGTTGACAAAATGACTTCCATCCCCGACCACCACCGTCCCCTGGTTCGCCACCGGCGCGGTCGCTTGTCGCTGGAATTCACGCCCGGCGAAGTGCAAAGCCAGATGGATCCGGCCGATCCTGACGCGCTGGTGCTGGCCTACGCCCGGGCCATGATGTGCTTTGTCCTGTTCAAGCCCAACCCGGAGCATATCGTGATGGTGGGCCTGGGTGGCGGCTCGCTGGCCAAATTCTGCCATCGTTACCTGCCCCGCACCCGCATTACCGTGCTCGAATTGCGCGCCGACGTCATCGCCCTGCGCGAACGCTTTGCCATCCCGCCGGACAGCGAGCGCTTCCGCGTCATCCATTGCGATGCCGCCAGCTACATGAAGGAATTGAAGGACAGCGCCGACGTGCTGCTGGTGGACGGCTTCGATGCCGACGGCTTGCCGAATGCCCTGGCGAGCGAGCACTTCTACGCCGACTGCCGGCGCGCCTTGCGGCCGGACGGCGTGCTGGCGGCCAATGTGTTCAGCTATGACCCCAAGTACCGCAGCGTGCTGGTGCGCCTGTCCAATGCCTTCCATGACCGCATCTGCCAGTTCACTGGCATCGCCGGCAACAACCACATCCTGTTTGCGATTCGTCCAGGACGCGCGCCCGGTGCGCTGGCCAGCACCATGCAGCGCCGCGTGGCCGCCTGGGGCAGCCCAACGCCCGGGCTTGGCTTTGGCCTGGCCAATCGACTGTTGGCAATTTACACCGTTGCCCGCCTGCGCAAGGGAGATTTGACGGGAAATTAATGGGTATTGCCCCAAAGCCATGAGAATTGTGACAAACTACATTTTTTATGCAAGGGACACCATGGCAGGTCGGCGCAGGAGACTATCGCACTACGGTGCAGCCGCACTCACGCTCGGCGCAGGCCTGGCGGCCACTGCCGTTCTTTTCGTCTCCGTCAGCGCCCTGGAATTCGGCAAGATGGAACTGGGCTTCCAGCAGCGCGCCAATGCCCGCATGACCGCCATCGAGCGCGGACTGGCCGATGCCGAAGAAGTACTGAATGTCATCAATGAACTGTTCCGCACCGTGCAACCGGTGAGCCGTGAACAATTCCACACCTTCTCGGCACCGCTGCTGCAGCGCTACCCTTTCATCCAGGCCTTCAACTACCACCGTGTGCTGACGCAAGCCGAGCGCCCGGTTTTCGAAGCCTCCATGCAAGCGCGCTTCCCCGGCTTCCAGATCACCGAGCTTTCTGCCGAAGGCAAGACCGTGCCCGCTCCGGAACGGCCTTATTACAACGTGGTTGAATACCTGGAGCCGATGCGCGGCAACGAGCCTGCACTGGGCCTGAATACCGGCAACAACGTGCATGTGCGCGGCGCCATCGACCGCATCCTGCACAACGGCCGCCCCTCCGCCACCGAGCAGCTGCAACTGGCACAGGACCCGGCCCAGCACAACAGCTTCATCATGATCATGCCGGTGTACCGCCCCGGCATGCCGACCGGCACGCGCGACGAGCGCCATGCGGCCTGGGTTGGCGATACGGCAGCCGTGATCCGCACGCCGCACCTGGTGCATACCATCCTGCAGCAGAACGGCTTGCTGGACGACGCAAGCCTGGGCCTGAGCGTGTACGCCGGCGACCCGTCTGAGAACGGCACCCTGGCCTACCGCCACGGCCCGTTGCCGGCGGACCGCAAGCAGCACTGGCTGCATCGCTGGCTGGACTTCGATTACCACGGCAGCGAAATGCGCAGCTTCGACGTGCTGGGCCGCACCTGGCATATCCGCAGCGACGACTTGCCGCGCCCCTTCCTGGCCGACCATCTTGGCTCGCTCGGCACCTTGCTTGGCGGCCTGCTGTTCAGCGCCCTGGCTGCGGCTTTCGTGCACACCCTGGTGCAACGCTCGCGCCGCGTGCAATGGCTGGTCGATGCCCGCACCGCCGACCTGCAGCGCTCCAACCAGCGCCTGGCCGAAGACGTCGCTTCGCGCAAGCGCACCGAACGCGCGCTGCAGGAATCCGAGCACCGCTTCCGCCGCCTGCTGGCCCTGTCCTCCGACTGGTACTGGGAACAGGACACGCAGTTCCGCTTCACCCATATCACCGGCGGCTTCTTCGAAAAAGGCCATGTGGCGAAGGAGAATTTCCTCGGCCGCACCCGTTGGGAATGCACGCCGGAGCTGTATACCAGCAGCGCCGGCCGCGACCACATCAACAAGGTACAGGCCCGCCTGCCCTTCTCGAATTTCGAGTACGCCATCGTCGGCCATGACGGCGCGACGCGCTGGTTCAACACCAGCGGCGAGCCGGTGTACGACGCGCAGGGCGAATTCAAGGGCTACCGCGGCACCGGCAGCGAGATCACGGAGCGCAAGGAAGCCGAGCAGCGCATCCAGCACATCGCCCACCACGACGTGCTGACCGGCCTGCCCAACCGCGTACTGCTGCAAGACCGCCTGCAGCAAGCCATCGCCTACGCCAACCGCAGCGGCCTGCCGATGTGGGTCGTGCTGATCGACCTGGACCGCTTCAAGTTCGTCAACGACAGCCTGGGACACAAGGCCGGCGACCAGCTGCTGCAGACCGTGGCGAGCCGCCTGCAATCGAGCGTGCGCGAGAGCGATACCGTGGCGCGCCTGTCGGGCGACGAATTCGTGGCGATCCTGAGCCAGTACCCGGACGAGCAACTGTCGCCGGCCATCATCGACCGGGTGATGAAGGCCCTGGCGCAGCCGGTGCTCCTGGAAGGCAAGGAATTCTTCGTCACCTGCTCCATCGGCGTGGCGGTCTACGATGCCGGCGGCACGCCGGCGCAGAACCTGATCGAGCACGCCGACATCGCGATGTACTCGGCCAAGAAGCTGGGCCGCAACACCTACCAGTTCTACCAGCCGGCAATGAACGACGAGGCACAAGAGCGCCTGCGCATCGAGAGCGCCCTGCGCAATGCCCTGGAGCGCGATGAATTCGTGCTGCATTACCAGCCGCAGGTGGACCTGGCCTCCGGCGCGATCGTCGGCATGGAAGCCCTGCTGCGCTGGCAGCATCCGGAACTGGGCATGGTGCCGCCGGCACGCTTCATCAGCCTGGCCGAGGAAACCGGCCTGATCGTGCCGATCGGCGCCTGGGTGCTGCGCACGGCCTGCCAGCAGGCGCGTACGCTGCGCGATGCCGGCTTCAGGGACTTGCGCATGGCGGTCAACCTGTCGGCGCGCCAGTTCGCGCAGCCGGAGCTGGTGTCCACCATCGCCGCTGCGCTGGAGCAATCCGGCCTGCCGCCTTCCGCGCTGGAACTGGAACTGACCGAAAGCCTGTTCATGCACGACGTGGCGCAAGGCGTGAACCTGCTGCACGAACTGAAATCACTGGGCGTGGCGCTGTCGATCGACGATTTCGGCACCGGCTATTCCAGCCTGTCCTACCTGCGCAATTTCCCGATCGACGTGCTGAAGATCGACCGTTCCTTCGTCAACGACATCGCCACCGACGCCGACGATGCGGCCATCGTGGTGTCGGTGATCGCCCTGGCGCACAACCTTGAGTTGCGCGTGATTGCGGAAGGGGTAGAATCTGAAGAGCAGCTTGAGTTCCTGCGCCGCCATGGCTGCGACGAGATCCAGGGTTTTCATTTCAGCCGTCCTGTGGACGCATCGGCCATGCGCCAGATGTTGCAGGAAGGCAAGCACCTAGCCAGCGCGGCGCCCCGCCGACTGCGAGCCTGAGGAGATAAGGAGAGTGGACATGAACAGCGTAGACCTGCACCGGCAGCAAGTGCGCACCGACCACCGGACGCGCGACATCATCAACCAGGCCGTCGCCGCCCTGCCCGAAGTGGGCTTGCGCCGCGCCGCCGAATTCCTGTTCGCGATGGGCGTGCCGCAGCCGATTGCGCTGCGCACGCTGGTCTACCCGACCCACCGCCGCGCGCTCTAGGCCAGATTGGACGGGTCTGACCCAAGGGCCAGACCCGCCTGGTTTTACTGTCGCTTTTAATTAAGCCTGTTTGGCCGCGCCCGCCACTTGCTGGCGCGCGGCCTTGCGCAGCTTTGCCTTTTCCCAGCGCGCGATCTGTTCCGGCGTCTGCGGCACCAGCGGCGGCACCGCCTGCGGCTTGCGGTCCTGGCTCACCGCCACCATCGTGAAGTAGCAGCTGTTCGCATGGCGCACCAGGCGCTTCTGGATGTCTTCCGCCACGACGCGGATGCCCACTTCCATCGAACTGGTGCCGGTGTAGTTGACCGAGGCCAGGAAAGTGACCAGTTCACCGACATGGATAGGCTGCAGGAACATCACCTGGTCCACCGACAGCGTCACCACATAGCTGCCCGAATAGCGGCTGGCGCAGGCATAGGCCACGCCGTCCAGCAGCTTGAGGATGGCGCCGCCGTGCACATTCCCAGAGAAGTTTGCCATGTCAGGCGTCATCAAGACCGTCATCGACAGCTCGTGCGCCGACCAGTGCATCGTATTTTCCATCGCTATTGCCACGGGTAGTTATAGATGGCTATATGCTACCCGATGGCGCGAGCATGCGCTCATCGATGTCGATGATGCAGCCAGTCCATTTGCGCACGTTGCCCTGCTCGTCCAGCAAAGGGTTGGCCAGCACGCTGGCCCGGCTCCAGCCGCCGCCGGCATCTTCCAGCCGGACTTCGGCTTCGCGGCTGCCGCCAGTGCGCACCGCCTCGCGCCACATGGCCAGGGCGCGGGCTCGGTCATCGGGATGGATAGCCGCGAGCCAGGCTTCGCCATCCTTGCCGCTGGCATCGGCCTCCCAGCACACTTTGGCGATCCCGCGCAGCAAGTCGCGCAGGCGGGTTTCGCTGGCGCACAAGGCGGCCTGCGAACGGGCACGCTCGAATTCAACACCGATGCGGGCCACCGCCTCGGAAAACAAGGTAATGTCCGTCGCGCTCCATTCGCGCGCAGCCGCCTGGCAGGCAAGGAAGAAGCCCAGCCACTGCTCGCCCTTGCGGCAGGCGGTCGCCAGCAAGGCGCCGCGCCCCCCGGCCAGTTCGGCCAGGCCGCCGGCGCAGGCGCGCGACAGGTCCGCCTCCACCGCTGTCTCGCCGGCGCGCCAGCAGGCCAGTGCCTGCTGCCCGAGCGCCTCCACCTCGCCCTCGCCGTGCAGCGCTGGCACGCCGGCCGCGTGGCCCGGCAGCACGGCATAGCGACCGGACTGGATCCTGGCGAAGGCCAGCTGCGGCACCGCTAGCCGTTCGCCCAGCAAGCGGCAGCCCAGCGCCAGCACCTGCATCGGGTCCGACTGGGGACGCAGGATGTCGCCCAGCTGCAGCAGGAATTCCTGGTCGCTGGCCAGGGCGCGCGCCACATCCTCGGCCGCGCGGCGGCGGCTGATGTCGAAGAAAGTCATTACTGCGCCGGCGATGACGTCTTCCCCGGTGCGGTAAGGCCGCATCCGCACAATGTAGTGATTGCCGTCGGTCGCGGCCACTTCCCGCTCCAGCGGCTGCAGGCTGCCAAAAGTGGCGGCCACGTCCTCCTTGAGCTGGGGATAATCGAGGCGATTCGTAATGTCCAGCAGGCTGCGCCCCACGTCGCGTGGGATCAGGTTGAAGATGCCGGCAGCGCGCGGGGTAAAGCGCTTGACCGTCAGGTCGGGGCCGACAAAGATGGTGGCCAGGTCGACCGAAGCGATCAGGTTGGCCAGGTCGTCGTGGGCCCGGCCGCTATCGTCAAGCCGCGCCTTGAGCTCGGCGTTGACGGTGGATAGCTCCTCGTTGTGCGACTGCAGTTCTTCGCAGCCGCTTTCCGCTAGCGAAAGCCGGTCGCGCAACTCGTCCAGCGACAGATGCAGCGGAAGCGCGGCGCCGGCGCCATTTGGCACGTGAGCAAAGCTGACGCGGTGCTGCAAAGGCGGTAACGGCGGTTCGACAGCGGCAAGCACCTCGCCGCCTGGTTCCGTCACCGGCGCGAGCTTCTTGATGACGCGCGCGCGGTATATCCGGTGCGTGCGGTCAAGCGGTGAAAACAGTTCCGGCACGCCCCCCGCCGTTTCAGCACTGCCGAGAAAGAGCATGCCGCCGCGGCCCAGGCTCAAGTGGAAACGCTGCAGCACATGCCTCTGCATCGCGCGGTCGAGATAGATCATGAAGTTGCGGCAGCTCACCAGGTCAAGGTCGGAAAATGGCGGATCGCGCAGCAGGTTATGGCTGGCGAAAGTGATCAGTTCGCGCAAGGGCTGGCGCACGCGGTATTGCTTGCCGGAGCGTACAAAATAGCGCTCCAGGCTCTCCTGCGGCACCTCGTCCTGGATCGTTGCCGGATACAGGCCGGCACGCGCCACACCCAGCGCCTGTTCATCGATATCGGAAGCAAAAATGTGGATGCGCGGCGGATCGCTCATATTGCGCGCCGCGTCAGCCAGCAGCATGGCCAAGGAATACGCCTCCTGTCCGGTCGAACAGGCAGCAGCCCAGGCCCGGAACTCGCCTTTGGTGCGCGCCTCCAGCACGGCCGGCTGCACCGTCTCGCGCAACTTCTCAAATGCCTGCCGGTCGCGGAAGAAACCGGTCACGCCAATCAGCAGGTCTTTCATCAGCCTGCGCGCTTCATCGCCATCATTGGCCATCAGCGTGCGATAGGCCGCCACATTGTGCACCCCATGCAGATGCAGGTGCCGTTCCAGGCGGCGCTGGATGGTCGGCCGCTTGTAATGGCGGAAATCGTGCCCGGTGTGCCGGTGCACCATCTCCAGCACTTCCTGCAAGGCTTGCGCCTCGGCTTCCGCTTCCGTGCCGTCGCCAACCAGTACGGGGCTGGCAGCGGCATTGCACAGCATTAGCAGGCGCGCCGCGATATCGTTGGCCGGCAGGATGATGTCGGCCTGGCTGGCCTTGATGGCCGCCTGCGGCAAGGTGCCGAACTGCGCGTCCTGCGGCAACTGGACGATGGTGCTGCCGCCCTGCTCGCGCAAGGCCGCCAGCCCGCCGCAACCGTCGTGCCCCATGCCCGACAGCAGCACACCAACAGCGCGCTGGCGGTGCGACAAGGCCAATGAATGGAAAAAATAATCGATGGCGCCCAGCGTCGTATGCCCGGCGTTGGCTTCATCGATGAAAAGGTAGCGGTCTTCCACCTTCAGCAGCGTGCCGGGCGCAATGACGTAGATGTGGTTGACCAGCACTTCGGTCGGGTGCTGCGTCACCTGCGACACCGGCAGCTTGCTGAAGCGCTGCAAGGCTTCGGCGCACTGGCTCGGATGGTCCGGCAACAGATGCATGATGACCACGATGGAAAAACCCGGTTGCGCCGGCAGGCCTGGGAGCAAACGTTCCAGCGCCGCCAAGCCGCCCGCCGACGCACCAATCCCGACTAGCGGAAAGGTTACGCTGGCCATGCCCATCTCAGCCTTCAGTGTATTCGGCGCATTCATCGGCATCTCAGCTCCTGGCCCATTCTAGCCCTTCCTGAAAAAATGGCATTTCCCCTATGGATCTAGTACTCTTTCGGCAACTCTGTCATGAAAAGGAAACCCAGATGAGGTTGAAAATGCTGGCAACGGTGCTGGCCTGCGCGGCCGCCTCGCACGCCCAGGCCGCGCTGACGGCCGACCAGGTCAAGACCTTCACGCTCAAGAACGGCATGAAGTTCATCGTGCTGGAAAGCTCGAGCATTCCGAATGCGACCATGTACACCTACTTCAAGGTCGGCTCGCGCAATGAAGCGCCGGGCATTACCGGCCTGTCGCACTTCTTCGAGCACATGATGTTCAACGGCTCGAAGCACTACGGGCCGAAGATGTTCGACCGCACCATGGAAGCCAATGGCGGCTCCAACAACGCCTATACCAATAGCGATGTGACGGTGTACCAGGACTGGTTCCCCGCCTCTTCGCTGGAGACCATCTTCAAGCTGGAAGGCGACCGCATTGGCCACCTCTCGATCGATCCGAAGATGGTGGACAGCGAACGCGGTGTCGTGCTGTCCGAGCGCAGCACCGGCCTGGAAAACTCCAATGTGCAGATGCTGATGCAGGACCTGGACAGCGTCGCCTTCGTGGCCCACCCCTATGCGATTCCCACCATCGGCTGGGAATCGGATATCAAGGCCTGGACCCAGAAGGACCTGGAGAACTACTTCCGCACCTACTATGCGCCGAACAATGCGGTGTCCGTGATCGTCGGCGACGTGAAGGCGGACGAAGTGAAAAAGCTGGCCACCAAATACCTGGGCAGCATTCCGCAACGCGCAGCGCCGCCCGCCGTGCGCACCGTGGAGCCGGAACAGAAAGGCGAACGCCGCCTGTTTGTCGCCAAGCCGTCCGCGACTTCGGCCAACCTGATCGTGGCCTACAAAGTGCCGCAGCGGGCTTCCGCCGACACCTACGCGCTGGACCTGCTGCAATCCGTGCTCACCGAAGGCAAGACGTCGCGCCTGTACAAAGCCCTGGTGGAAACCCAGCTGGCAACCAGCGTCGGCGCCAACAGCAGCGACGGATTCGATCCCGGCCTGCTGTACATCATGACAGTGGCCGCCGCCGGCGTCGAACCGTCCAGGATCGAGAAGGCGATGCTGGAAGCGATCGACAAGGTCGTGAAGGAAGGCGTGAGCGAGGAAGAACTGCAAAAGGTGAAGAATTCCCGCCTGCTGGGCATCTACCGCCTGCAGGAAACCATCAACGGCAAAGCGCAGTTGCTGGGCAATTACGAAGTCTTCAACGGCGACTACAGGAAAGCCTTCAACGCCCCTGCCGCCTACGAAAAGTTGACGACCGCCGACATCCAGGCCGCCGCGGCCAAGTACCTTAAGAAATCGCAGCGCACCATCGGCGTGCTGGCCGCGAAGGAGGACTGATTGATGAAGAAACTGATTTCCATCGCGCTCACCGGCGCAATTGCCGCCTCCGCACAAGGCGCCGAATTCAAGCTGCCCGCGTTTGAAACCGCCAGGCTGCCAAACGGCCTGACCGTCTACCTGATGGAACGCCACGACGTGCCGCTGGTCGCCGTGCGCGCCGTGGTGAAAGCTGGCGCCGTCAACGACGGCACGCAGGCCGGCCTGGCCAACCTGACCGGCGACGGCGTGCTGCTCGGCTCCGCCAGGCATGGCAAGGCCGAAATCGACCAGGCCTTCGACTTCCGCGGCGCCGTCCTGGCAGGTGGCGGCAGCGTCGAGCAATCGACCATCGCCGCCAACTTCGCCCGCAAAGACACCGATACCCTGCTGCCGCTGTTCGCAGAACTGGTGCAGGAGCCAAGCTTCGATGCCGCGGAACTGGACAAGCTGCGTGCGCGCAAGGTCGACGGCTTGAAACAGGCCAAGGAAAGCCCGCGCATGGTGGCCGGCAACTATTACCGCGCCATGCTGTTCGGTCATGCGCCCTACGCCAATCCCCCCTCGGGCACAGTCAACAGCCTGGCGGGGTTGAAGCAGGACGACGTGAAAGCCTTCCACAAGCGCTACTTCCGCCCGGACAACGCAGCGCTGGTGGTGGTCGGCGATTTCGATCCGGCAGAGATGCGCAGGAAAGTCGAAACACTGTTCGGCCAATGGAAAGCCGAAGGCCCCGCCCCGCAACACGCCGATTACGGAGCGGTGAAAGCGGACAAGGCACGCGTCTGGGTGGTGAACAAGTCCGATGCGATCGAGACCACGTTCCTGATCGGCGGCGCCGGCATTGCGCGCAACGACCCCGACTACGTGCCGCTGCAAGTGCTGAACACCGTGCTGGGCGGCCGTTTCACTTCATGGCTCAACGACGAACTGCGCGTGAACTCCGGGCTGACCTACGGCGCCAATTCCGGCTTCAACACGCTGTCGCAAACCGGGACGTTCTCGATCTCCAGCTTCACCGCACTGCCGAAGACGGAAGCCGCGCTGGACCTGGCGCTGAAAACCTACGACCGTTTGTGGAGCAAAGGCATCGACAAGGCGACGCTGGATTCCGCCAAGGCCTACGTGAAAGGCCAGTTCCCGCCGCGCTATGAGACCAGCGAACAGCTGGCATCGCTGCTCGGCGACATGTATGCCAACGACGTAGGCCGCAGCCAGATCGACAACTTCATGAAAGACGTCGACAGCCTGACGCCCGAGCGCGCCAGGCAATTGATAGACAAACATTTCCCGCGCAAGAACCTGCAGATGGTACTGATAGGCAAAGCATCCGAGATCGGCAAGATCGCCGCCAAATACGGCGACGTCATCAACCTCGACATCACCGCCGACGGCTTCCAACCATAATAAAAGTCGGGGTCAGGTCTGGCAATCCGCCACAAAACGCACGTTCGTGCGTTTTGTGGCGGATTGCCAGACCTGACCCTGACTTTCAAAATGCATGGCGTAACCGTAGTGCCAGCGTTTCCTTTACCGGCGAGAGCGCTCGCTCGCTGCCGTTCTTTCCTTGCTGGCGCATCGCTGACAACATCAGGTGCGTGCGTGCGCTGAAGGCATAGTCGACCTGGCCGTGCCACACCCTGCTGCTGTCATCCAGTCCCAGGTACATTCCACCGCCGGCATCCCAGGCGCCTGCTGCTTTCGATATCGTGAGGCTGGCGTAGTGCTGCCTTGCGCCCAGGCTGGGCAGGCGGCTCGCCAGTGTTGCCAGCACATAGGGCGGCAGGCTTGATTGCGCTTGCTGTTGGAGTACTTCGAATTCGCCGTCCGGCATGCCCCGGCCATTGTAGGCGTATTCAAGTTGCAGCTTCGGCAGGGCCGCGGGTGTCAGCACCAGGCCTGCGGTGGCGCGGGTGTAGCGGGCCGCACCGCCGGCGCGGTAGGCGGAGGCGTACCAGGATAGGGCATCGGCCGGCGCGGCACTGATGGTGGCGCCGATGCCGGCATGTTCGCCATGTGCGCGGCGCAGCACCATGCCGGCGCTGATGGCGTCGAATTCGTAGCCGAATTTGAGGATGGTTTGCACGCGGCCGCCTGCTTCGCGGGCGTGCAGGGCCGCTGCACTGGCGCGCGCGCCGCTCCAGGAGAGGACGGCCATCGGGATGCCTTCGGAATTGCCGAGCGTGTCCAGCGGGTCGCTCAGGTCCGTGCGCTTTTGCAGGAAGCCTAGCGGCTGGTTGATGTACGAGGGATCCAGTGCATACAGGCGTTTGCCGAGCGAGAGCGAAGCGCCTGCGCCAAGGTCGAACACGCGGTTCAGTTCCTGCAGCACCGCCTTGCCGCGCGTGCCGTCAAGATCTGTACGCAGTGCTTCGGTGCGCAGGCGCCATGTGAAGTCCTGCCGGCGGCCTTCGAACAGTGCGACGGCTCGCGTGCCGCTGCCGGCAATGCCGAGGAAGTTGTCGCGATTCAGCGGCGTGTTCTGAAAGATCGTGCGCTCTTGCGCACCCAGAACGAAGCCGCCGGTCCAGTCTTCGCCGGCCGAGGCGTCGCCTGGAGCGGCGGCAGCGACGGCCGCCGCCAGCGGCAGGCATTGCAGGCGCTTCATTGCTCCAGCGTGCGCGGGTTGAACATATTGGCGGGGAATTCAGCCGCCCTCACCTTTTCAAACACCACCCTCGTCTCCCCGCCGGGCTGTTGCGGGTCGGCATAGCGCGTGGTCGGCGGCAGGCCGCCATGCGCTGCATCGAAAGTGGCGATCTTCAGCAGCTTGCCGCTGGCGACGTAGAGCATTGCCTTGAGCGGCACATAACGCCCGTCCTGCCTTGCGGCCAGCAGCTTGATCCTGGCATAGGTGGCGGCTTCGTTGCGGCTGCGCAGTTCGAGCGCGATGCAGGACTTCGCCGGGCAACCCTCGGTCTCGCCTTCCAGCACGGTAGCGTCGTAATCATGGCTGAAGCGGATGCGCGACAGGTCGCCGATATTTGCCTTGCCGAGCAGTGTTTGCAAGGGGGTCAGGCGAATGGCGCGCCGCGTACGTGGCGCATAGAAAAACAGTCCGCTGTCCGTAGTCAGGAACTTCTGGCCCCGCTGGTCGACGCTGGTCGCTTCCACCAGCACCTGGTTGTAATTGGCGCCCCGGATCACATAGGTGCCTGGCTCCTGGCCGTCGCCGGCTTCGATGCGCACGTTCGCTTCAAAGCTGTTGACGGGCATCCGGTACTGGTCTACCTGTTGCAGGATTTCGGTGGCGCCCGGCGGCGATGCTTGTGCCGCACCGGCGTACACCATCAGGATCAGGAATCGTTTCAGCATGGTCTAGTTGGAAGTCAGGATGGCTTTCACCGGCATGCGGCCGATGCGGCGACTGGTCAGCCAGGCTGCCGCCATCGCAAGCAGCGGCAATACCAGCACGATCACCAGGCTTGGCTGGAACAGCCATAGCAGGTGCAGGGGCACGCCGACGTTGCGGCCGGGCGGCGGCGCCAGTTCGATGGCGGCGGCGTTGATCGCCAACGTGGCAAGCCATGCAGCCGTGCCGCCGGCCAGAGCGCCGAAGGCGCCTTGCAGCAGGCCTTCGAACATGAACAGGCGGCGCACCATCGCTTGCGGAATGCCCATCGCGCGCAGCGTGCCGATCTCCTTACCGCGCTCATAGATGGTGGCCAGGGTCATCGCTGCCACGCCAAGGAAGACGATCAGGCCGATAATGGCGCCGAAGACGATGAACTGGTTGCGGAACAGGGCCATCACCTGCGGATAGAGCGGCGCCAGTTCCTGCCAGCGCTGAAGGCGTACCTTGCCGCCGATTGCCTGTGCGATGGCGGCCGATTGCGCATCGGCGATGGCCGTGTCCTGGTAGAGCACGGAGAGGTGGGAGATCTTCCTGGTTCGCAGCAGCTCCTGCGCGGTCTCGATCGGAATCTGCAGCGTATACAGGTCGCGCTCCGGAATGCCTGTGGCGAGCAGGCCCGCGACTTCGACATCCATCGCGTTCACACTGCCCTGCACCGTCGTGGTCATCAGCGTCAGCGATTGTCCGGGGCGAACGCCTAGGCGGCGCGCCATTTCCCGGCCAACCAGGACCTGGTAGCGCCCCTCGTCGCCGGCGCGCAGCGGTGCGCCTTGCGCCAGCAACTGGAAAGTGCCGAATGCCTGCAGTTCGCGCACCGGGTCCACGCCCTGGGCTTCGAAGGTGAGCGTGCGCGGTCCGTTCGATACCAGGCCGCTGAATTGCAGGCGCGGGGCGACGCGCCGGACGCCGTCCATTTTCGCCAGGAGCGTCTCGATGCGGCTACGCTCGGCACCGTCCAGCCCATACTGGAGCTGCTGTTCCACGTAACCGTCAGCAGGCGGGAGCGCGCTGACCTGGGCATGCCCCAGGCCGCCGCGAATAGTACTTTCGCGCAGGCCATCGAGCGAGGCGGCGATGTAGGCGGCGAACAGCAGCAAGGCCAGGGTACCGATGGCGATGGTCCCGCCGAGCAGCAGCGAGCGGCGCCCGTTGCGCAGCACGTTGCGATGGGCCAGCACCAGCCATTGTGTCATGCCGTCACCTTGCCGTCTTCCAGGCGCAGCACCTGGCCGGCCATATCCATCACGCGCTGGTCGTGGGTGGCGATGATGAAGGTCGTGCCGAGGTCGCGGTGGAGGCGATCGACCAGCTCCAGCATCTGTTGCGCGGTCTTGCTGTCCAGGTTCCCGGTGGGTTCGTCGGCAATCACCAGCTTGGGGCGATTGACCAGGGCGCGCGCAATGGCAACGCGTTGCTGCTGGCCGCCGGACAGTTGTCCCGGGGTGTGGCCGAGGCGGTGCTCCATGCCGACCAGGGACAGGGCTTCGGCTGCCGCCTTGCGCCGTTCCCGCTTTGGCAAGGCGCACGTGGCCAGCGCCAGTTCCACATTCTCCTGCGCAGTCAGGGTGCCGACCAGGTTGAAGTTCTGGAAGACGAAGCCGAGCTTGCGGTTGCGGAAAGTGTCCAGTTCGTGGTCCGGCAAGGCGTCCAGCGCGGCGCCGTCAAGGTGGATGCTGCCGCTGTCCGGCTGTTCGAAGCGCGCCAGCATGCCGAGCAAGGTAGTCTTGCCGCTGCCGGAGGGGCCGGCAATGGCCACGACCGAAGGCCCGCCTATCTGGAAGGAAACGCTGTCCAGCGCGGCGATCCTTTCTTCGCCGCGCCGGTAATGCTTGCTGACCTGCCTGACGTCGACAATGGGCGCCATCAATACACCATGTCCAATGCAATGTCGTTGGCGCCGGACTTGATGTCGATGCGGGCGTCGTCGAAGGCCGGCGGGCCGTAATGGCCGCGCGCGTTGCGGGAGAAGCCCCAGCCTTCCAGCGGCATGCCGTTGGCCGACTTGTCCAGCTTTCCGTTGGCATTTTCATCGTGGTAGACCATCACGGCGTAGCTGCCGGGCGCCACGCCGGGGAATCTCAGCACATTGCCTGCGATGGCTGGCTCCACTGCGAAGTACTGGCAGGTCTTCAGGAAGGAATCCTTGTTGCAGATGGCGCCCATCAACGCGCCCTTCTGCCCTGCGACGCCGCCCAGGGTCACGTTCACCGTTGCCGTGCCGGAGGCCGAGGGCTGGCGGTTGCCGAAGGCATAGGCGGCAGCGGCAGCGGCCAGTGCCAGCACGCCGGCGATCATCAGGATATTCATCTTCTTCAATCCAGGACTCCTTCTCAGTGCAGGTCACGCGGCGTCCAGCCGAAGCGGCGCACAGCCAGCAGCAGGCAGGCGCACATCATTGCGGCCAGTACCACGATGCTGTAGGCGTCGCCCTTCCAGCTCATGCTTCCGGTCAGCGCGCGCCGGATGCTGGCCATCATCGCATTCAGCGGCAGGAATTCGAGTGCGTCGCGCAGCAACGGCGGCAAGCCGCCCAGCGGGATCATGAGGTTTCCGGAAAAAAGCAGCGGGAAGTACAGCAGGTTGCTGGCCATGGTCACGCCCGCCACGCTGCGGCTCGCTGCGGCCAGCAAGAGTCCCAATGCCAGGAAGGCGGCGCAGCCCAGGACCAGCATGCCGCCAGCTGCCGCGATGCCGGCGGGACCGGCATTCAGCTTCACGCCATAGACAGCCCAGGCCACGGCAAACATGGTGGCACTGGCCAGGACGATGATGACGAGGCGCGACAGGCACCAGGCCAGCACCACCACGCCTGTCGGCATCGGGAACAGCTGGTAGAGGCGGAACATGCCGCCTTCGCGGGCGGCGACCAGCGGCCCGGCGAATCCCATCAGGCTGGTGGACAGGATGACCAGGCCGGCCAGTCCGCTGACCAGGAACAGGCGGTAGTCCAGTGCGCCGGCGGCCGGCGCCGGCGGCGGTGGCATCACGACGCGCGGTTCGTCCTGCAGGCCGGCCAGGTTGTAGCCGTCGCTGAAGCCGCGCAGCATGCCGTAACTGGCTTCCAGCGTAGGGCCGGCGGCGAGCGAGGTTTCGAGCTTCATCTCGGTGCTTTGGCCCGCGCGCACGGCTTCGGCGAAACCGGCGGGGATGGTGAGCTCCAGGTCGGGCTTTACCGTGCGGGATGGCGCGACCACGCGGAATTCAACGCTGTTTTGCAGGCGCAGGCCGCGCGACAGCTCGCTGGCGTAACTTGTGCTTTCCGTGCTGCGGTCCATGTCATGGATGACCAGCGTGACGGGACCCAGCTTCGCCTCTTGCCCGAACAGCGCCATCTGCATCATCAGCATCAGCAAGGGAAAGGCAAAGGTCCAGAATAAGGCCAGCCGGCCGCGCAGGAAGAGCGCCAGGTCGGCGCGCACCAGGTGCAGCAGGTTTTTCATGCGGTTCCACCTTTGGTGAGGTCGGCCAGGAAGTCTTCGATGGTCGAAGCTTCGAGACTGAAATTGGCGATGCCTTGCTGCTCGATGAAGCGGCGGAATCCCGCGTCGAAGCCTTGCGCGCCCTGGAGCAGCCAGCCGCCCTGCATTGCTTCAGCGCGCAGCAGCGCTGGCAGCGCGTGCATGGATTGTTCCGCCTCGCCGGGCAATGCCTGGCCGATGCGGGCCTTGAAGCGGCCGACGCGGCGCGCCTGCAGTTCGTCCAGGGTGCCGCCGTCGACCAGTTCCCCCCTTTCCATGCAGAGGATGCGGTCCATGCCGAGCAGGTCGGCGGGGACGTGGGAGATCTGCAGCACGGTGGTCGGCATGCCGGCCAACAGCTCGCGCAAGGCGCGGGCATGCCATTCGTCGAGGCCGAGCGATGGTTCGTCGAGTATTGCCAGTTCCGGTACGTGGGATAGCGCGAGCCACAGCATGACGCGCTGCTTCTGGCCGCGCGAGAGTTGCTGCCAGAGTTTGCCGCGCAGTTCGTCCATGCCGAGGGCACGGGTCACCGCCGATTCCGTGCGGGCGTAGATCGTTTCGTGCAGCGACATGACTTCGCTGACGCGCATCTGGCCCGGCAGGTCGGCGCTTTGCAGCAGGCCGCCCAGCTTCTGCCTTGCCCTGGCGTCGCGCGGATCGCCGATGGCCAGCTGGATCTGGCCGCTGTCGGGCGCGCGCAGGCCGAGCAGGGTCTCCAGCAGAATGGTCTTGCCGCTGCCATTGGGGCCGACGATGGCGACACGCTCGCCCTTGCGCAGGGCCAGGTCGCCTGGTTTCAACCTGAAGCCGGACGGGAGCTGCAACGTGATGCCCAGCGCTTCGAGGGCGATGGCGGCGGGCTCGCGCGCATGCGCGGTCGCGGAAGGCGCCGGTTCGGGTATCGACGGTGCGATGGCCACGACTTCGTCGCCGGGATCGATGCCGTTATCGAGCAGCATTTCGCGCGCGTGGGCGCGGTACAGCGGGTGCTGCATCGCTTGCCGCAACATGCCGGCGCCGCGGTCGCGATCACCGCCGTAATTGGGCGGTGCATGCAACAGCAGCGAAGCATGATGAATCAGCAGGTCCGGGTCGCCGGCGATCAATTCCTGCGCTTTGCCGAAGGCGTGCAAGGCGTTCTGCCCTGCCGTCGCGACCTTGATGATGTTGGGTTGGGCCAGCAGGATGGCGAGGATGGCGCGCACGCCCCGCCACAGCCACTGGCGGCCCGCCGGGAGGATATCGGCAGCCTTGAGCAGCGCGTCAATGCTTGCCTCCTGCTCGGCCGGCAGCTTGGCGCCGCCGTGGACCTGGAGCAGCGCCTGGTTCAGGCGCGCGCTGAGCAAGGCGTCCAGCAGCACGGGCTGGGTGAATACCGCTTCCGCCTCAAGCAAAGCAATGCCGGCCGACAGGTCTTCGGCGCGCTTGCTGCTCCACGCGGAGAAAATCGCTTGCTGCACTTGGGCAGTAGTCTCGTTCCCCGACTGCTGTACGGCCTGAACATGCGCGGCGGGAATCGCCAGGCCGCTGGCCTGCTCCACCAGCCCGGCGATCTGTGCGTCGCTGGCGGCGCGGGCGACGGCACGGAACAGCGAAACAATCGCCGCCGCACCGCCACGGGCACAGACAGCATCCAGCAGGTCGGCGCCGAGGCGGCAGGCAGCACGGTAGGCGTCAATGCCGGCACCTGCCGACGCAGCGAACATGGCATCGCCGTCGCGCGAGAGCATGCTGCGCAATGGCGGGGCAAGTTCCGGCCGCTGCGGCAGCGGCGTGGCGCCGCCGAGCCGGTTGGCGAACAGTTGCGCCAGTCCCTCGTCGAGCAGGCGCACGCCGCACGTCAGGAAGCAATGCGCGACTTCATGGAACACCACCGCGCGCAGGCCATCGGAATAGCCTTCAGTTTGCGTGGAGAGGCGCACCATGGCCAGTCCCGGCAAGCTCTCCATCGTCAAGTGCATGTCGCGCTCCGACGGCACGCATTGCAGCAGGATGCACGGCGGCGGCAGGCCGAGAAAAGCGGCACAGGCTGCAGCCGCCTCGTCGAAATTGCGCAGCAGCGCAGGCGGCGGTTCGTGCTCGCCCAGCGCATAAACGCTGCCGCAAGCACGCCAGGCGCGCCGCCCGGCCAGGATGTCCTGCAGGACCGGATAGGCATGGAAGCGCCCGCGCAGCGCGAACAGGCGTTCCAGCGCATCCCCTGCGCCATCCCGATCGCCAGCCGTGGCCAGGCGCAGCACGGCACCTGCCGCATCGCGCAGCCACAACTCACTATCCTGCCAACCCGGCGCGTCGTTCATTCGTCCTCGCTGGCGGCAGGTGCAAGCGGCGCTTCGCGGCCGAGCAGCATGACGGAAGCCACGGTTTCCGTCACGCCATCGATATCAAGCAAGGCCGCCAGCTCGTCGTCATAATAGGCTCCGTAGACCAGGGAGCCCAGCCCCAGCCCTTGCGCGGCCAGGCACAGGTTCTGCGAAGCGTGGCCGGCTTCCAGCAGCGACATGCGATAGCCGCGCGCGCCGTACTTGGCGGTCGCGCGCTGCGGCACGCTGGTCATCACGCACACCACCGGCGCCTGGACGCCCGACCCGCCCGACTCGCCCGACTTCACTTCCGCGCTGCCGAAGGCGTCGCCCTGCTGCGGTTTCAAAACGCGCAGCAAGTGGTTGCGCGCATCGTAATGCGCGATGCAAGGCTCGATGCCCTCTACCTGGTTAAGGAAGAAATAGAACTCGGTCGGGTACAGGCCGCCCGGCGACGGATAGGAGCGGAACGCCAGCTTGACATGCGGCGCGATATCGCTCTTGGCCATGCGGCGCACGCGCAGCGAATGGTGCAACAGGCTGGAAAGCTCCTGCAGCGTCATGGCGCCGGCAAAGGCGCGCGCGCTCTTGCGCTGCGCCAAGGCCTGCGCCAGTTCGCCCAGCGCCAGCACCGGTTCCGGCAATTCAATCGCCGGGCAGGACGGATAGGCGTTATAGCCCGCCGCGCCGCGCGCGATATACGCCGGATGGCGCAGGAAGCGCACAATGTTCTTCACCTGACCCATCAGGGTGGCGCGGTGGAACTTGGTCTGCTCATGCAGGATCTCGGCCGGGTCGTCGATGTCGAACTGGCCCGCCATGGCCTGCGGCGGCAGCAATTCCTGGAGTGTCTTGGTCATGGGAACGGATGCGGTTCGAGGTTAGGTTCAGGCACGCCCGGCAAGCCCCAGTGTGCAGCGATGGCGCGCAGGCGGCGCTCATCGCGGCTCACCAGGCCGTCGCCGAACAGCAGCGGATGCAGGCCGGGAATGAAGGCGCGCAGCACGCAGAAGCCAAGGCTGGCCACGTCGGCGGAAGTCACGTCCACCGCCAGCGCGCGCAGGCCCATGACCTTCAGCCGTGCCAGCAAGTCGCCCATGCCGGCCAGTTGGCGCAGCGCGGGGTCGTCGGAAGAAACCGTGGCCTCGCTGGTGAACAGGAAGTCCATCGCCCCCTGGCGCGAACGATCCAGGAAAAAGGCGAAATGGTCGCCCGGGTTGCGGATCGCGCCCTGCTCCGGCAGCGGCGTGCCCGCCGCCAGGATGGAGCTGCCCCACACATAGCCGTGGAAGGCTTCCACCACGGCCTTGTTGATGGCCGTGGCGACGTCGAGGTGGGCGCTGGCGCCGAGCGACATGGTGCCGTCGTTGCGGCTACGCGCCAGGCACAGCACCACCGGCATGCCGACATCGGTCGTGATGTCCCACAGATGCACGTCCAGGCTGGGGTGCGCCAGCTGGCGGCGCACGCCGGGCAGCAGGCGTGCCATGGTGGACGGGGCCACCAGCAGCTTGCGCGGCGCATGCTTCATCTGCCACATGGCAGCAAAGGCGTCGCGCTCGATCACTTCCGCCAAGCCGCTCAGCAAGGCCCTGCCTTCGTCCATGCCCGTTGCCAGGCCGGTGGACGAGGATTGCATCACGATCTCGCGCTTGTCCTTGACCTGCATGCCGAGGTAGACCATCTGCGCCGGCACATAGGCCTCGCGCGCAGGGTCCATCAGGTCGGCAGCCGGCGCCCAGGCGCGCACCACCGACGTGTCGTCGGCCGCGAATTCGAAGCCCTCGCCATATTGCTCCGGCGCGAAGAGGATGAACTGGCCAGGGCCGACCGCCGCGTCGCCCAGGGAATCCTGCGAGGCATACAGCAACTGGTCGTCGAAATGCGCGGCCGCCGCATAGCGCTCCACCGCTTCGCCAAACGCCGCCCACATGGCCGAGGTGCGATCGAACGCAGCGCCCGAACCGGCCAGGCTGGCGCGATCGGTGTTCGGGTTGTTCGCCTTGCCGCGCGCCGGGTCGACCATCATGCTCTTGATGTCGACCATCAAGGCATTAAAGACGAACAGGCCGCGTGCATCGGGGTGCTCGGTTTCTTCCAGCAGCGACGTGATGATGCCGTGGCGGCGATGCACCAGGGCGTCGTGCACCAGGGCCAGCTGGCCCGCATCGGACAGGCGCTCCATGGCTCAGGCCCGACGGCGCAACAGCGCCTGCTGGAATACGCTGCCTACCGGACGCTCGGTGCTGGCGGTGCCGCACACCTGGCAACGCGGCAAGCGCAGCACGCGCGAACGCACGATCTCGCCGCTTGCGCTGTCGATTTCGCTGAACACGCTTTGCTGCAGGCCTTCCAGCGTGCCGGCCAGGAACTGCAGCGCCAGGCGCGACGCCTCGGCCACGCCGAACTGGACGGCAAGGCGGCTTGGCAGCGCGTGGTACAGGATGTTCTCCGACTGGCTGCGCATGTCGAATTCCGCCACGAACTTGCGGGTCGAACGCACGCGGTGGAAATAGCATTCGTAGCAGCCGGTGGCTTTCGGCAGCACCAGGGGGCCGCAATGCACGGTGTTCCAGTCGATGCCGACGAACAGCGCCGGCCAGCCGGCAGCAACGGCCGTGGCATTCATGGCGCGGAACAGCGCGATGTCGTCGAAATCGGACGCCACCAGCAGCAGCGCGCGGCGTTCGCCCTTGTCCGGCAAGGGGCCGTCGCGCACCACGCGCTCCACCTGCACGCCGAGTTCGGTCAGCGAAGCGGCCAGCGCATCGGCGCAGGAGCCGGTGCCTGCCAGCGCCAGCACCCAGTTGGACTTGTCGTAGTGCGGGCGCTGTGCCGGGCCGGACATGCCGTCCTGCTCGCGGCGGTGCTGCAGGTGGTGGAAGGTGGCATCGCCGCCGCTGCGTCCGTTCTGCTTCAGCAGCACGCGCGCCTCGACCAGGGCGTTGACCGCCGCTTCCACCGCCTCGGGCGGGAAGCTCTCGGCGCGGTCGTCGAGCAGCTTTTTCAGCGTGACGCCTTGCGCGGCGTCGGCCAGGATGCTTTTCAGGATGCCGACCCGGTCTTCCACCGTGAAGCGGCGCCCGACGACGGAAATGGCAATCTTGCCTTCGCCCAGCGTGGTCACTTCGGCCAGCGGCGAGATGTACAGGGACTCACTCATTCTCTTAACCAATCTCAGAAAAAAGGCGTGGCACCGGCGCTGCTGCACGAGGCAACGACGCCGGTGTCCGGACTTAACCGTTTAGCAGCAGCAAGAGCAGGAGCAGGTGCAGCAGGAGACGCTCACGTCGGCCAGGGCGCCGCTCATGTCGTCCATCAGGTATTCCGGCTCGGTGGAGTCGGTGATCTGGATGTGGGTGGTTTCAATCAGAATGGTCATTTCTCTGCTTCCTTTTGAGTTTTTAAGAGAATGGCCGCGCCATATGCGAAACCAGCATAAGCAAATGCGGATTCCGCATCGGGCACGACCGCTCCGGAAGGTAGCATGAAACTAAACTACATCTAGTAGAAGAAACATTCCAAAAATATTAACTTTCTAGTTGCTAGCGAGCATTAAATGCGTGCCGCCGCCGAGGCGCAAATTGTCCCCGCGCCCAGCAAAATAGCGGCTTTCCAGCGCATCGCGCCCAAAATCTTGCACTGCGGAAAATCCCAAATCGCGCAGGCGCGCGCACAGTCCGGCAGGATCAAAATACGACAGCCAGGGCTCGCCCTGCTCGGCATAACGGCGCGCGAAGTACTCGACGCCGGCCCGCTCGAGCGTATCGAGCAGCTCCGGCTTGATGCCGTAATCGAACACGATGCCGCTGCCGCAAGGCAGGCTGGCGACCAAACCCAGGGTGTCGAATATGGCCTGTTCGGTCAGGTAGAGGGTGACGCCGAGCCAAGAGAAAAACACGGGCCGGTCCAGGCGGCAGCCGGCCGCACGCAGCGCATCGGCCAGCGCATCGCGTTCGAAATCGACCGGCACGAAACGCAGGCTGTCCGGCACGGTGATGCTGCTGGCCGCCAGCAGCTTGCGCTTCCACGCCTGGGTTGCAGGGTGGTCCACTTCGAACACCTGCAGCGCCGCGTCATGCTGGCGGCGGCAGGCGAAGGTATCCAGGCCCGCGCCCAGCACCACGTATTGCCGCACGCCGGCAGCAGCGGCGCGCGCCAGTTCATCTTCGGCAAAGCGGCTGCGCACGGCCATGGCAGCGCGCAGGATGCGGCTGAAGCCGGCGTCGTAGACGCGCGCATTGGACTGCACTTGCACGCAGTCTTCCGGCCCCAGCACCGGCAGCGCCAGCGGGTCGTCGAAAATGGCCGGCGTGTCCAGCAGCTGGTGGGCTGCGCGCAAGCGCGCCACCATCAGCGCGCTGCGGCTGGGCTGGCCTTCGCTGAGCAGGTGGCTGGACATGGGGCTTACATGCCCTGCGCTTCGATATCGGCCAGCGACTCGCGGCCTTTTTCAGTGATGGCAAAACCGCCTTCGGTCGCCACGATGTGCGACTTCTTGCCCAGGAACAGGGCCACGTCCTTGTCCGCCACCGCACCGGGCGCCACGGCCAGCGCACGCAAGGCCATCACGCAGCGGCGCAGGAACAGCTGCTGGCGGCCGGCATCGGTCAGGATGATGGCCCCGCTGCGCTCGAATTTGATGAACTTGATGCCGGACAGGCGCTTGCTGTTGCGCCCGACGCAAGCGCTGGGCTTGCCCTTGATGCCGCGGGCAATCTCTTCCAGCGCGTTGAATTCGTCGGTGCTCAGTTTTTCGTTTTTCATTGCTCGTATTCCATGATGGTGCCTTTGCAACCCATCATGGTACGCGCCTGCACCGGAGGCGGCAAGCTTACTTGAGCGCGCGCAGCGCCAGCCATGCCAGCGCCAGCCCCGTCACGGCAGTCGCACAGACCAGCGCCTGGAGACGGCGGCTGTGCAGGTCAATACGGCGTTTGAGGTAGATCTTGTTGTGCAGGGAATTGCCCATCGCGGCCTCCGACGAAGAAAAAGCATGTGTCGATGACCTATTATAGATAGCGGATCGTGACGCTTTCGTGACAGCGCAAAATATATTCTCAACGCACAACACTTATTTCCTTTTAGCAAGCAAGCGACAGCAGGTGTGGGGCGCTGGTAGCATCGGCAACAAGGAGGATCCAGCATGGAACAGCCAGCAAAATCGCAGCCTGAAAAAGGCCGCCATTTCATTGAAGAAGCCGACATTGGCAGCGGCGAGAAAACGCCGGGCGAACAGGATACCGACGAGCAGATTCGCCAGATTCCTCCCCTGCCCGACGCGGGGGTCAAGCCTGCATCGGGGGCGGCTTCGGCACCGGCTCCTCGATAGGCGGCTCGGCCGGCCGTGGCAGGTCGTCCGGCGGCGGATCTTTTTCCGGCTCGGGCGGAGGGGATTCCGGGTCGGGTGTGATATGCGCTCGCATGGCATTACTCCTCGATTAACGTTGCCTGTCAAAGCAGATCGGGCGTTTTCGCCGGATATCAAGGGCCAGCGTGAGCCAGGATTTCCTGGAGCTGGTCAATACTGACCGGCTTCACCAGGTGATGGTGGAAGCCGGCCTCGAACGCTTGCTGGCGGTCCTTCTGCTGCCCCCAGCCCGTCACCGCCACCAGCACCGTATGGCGCAGGGCCGGCAGGCGCTTCAGCGCCCGCGCCAGGTCATAGCCATTCAGCTCCGGCAAGCCGATGTCGAGGAAGGCGAATTCCGGTGCGAACGCTTCGGCGGCCGCCAGCGCCTGCTTGCCGTCGTGCGAGATATGCACCTGGTGGCCCATCGACCGCAACAGGCCGCCGATGCCATTGACGAAGTCGACATTGTCGTCGGCCAGCAGGATGCGGTGCAGGCGCGCATCGGACGGCAAGGCTTGCGCCGCGGGCGTTGCGGCATGGCCGTCGGCCAGCGCCGGCAGCGTGACGATGAAGGTGCTGCCCTGCCCTTCGCCGGCGCTGTCGGCGCGGATGCTGCCGCCATGCAGCTCCACCAGCTTGCGCGCCAACGACAGGCCGACACCCAGGCCCGCCGTGCTGCGCTCGAGCGAGGAGTCGGCCTGGATGAACATCTCGAAAATTGCGTGCAGCATCGCCGACGAAATGCCGATGCCGTTGTCGCGCACGCGCAGCTCGACCTGGCCCGCGTGCGCCTCGGCTTCCAGCGCGATACTGCCGCCGCGCGCGGTGTATTTGGCGGCGTTATGCAGCAGGTTGGATATCACCTGCGCCAGGCGCGTGGCATCGCCGACCAGGTAGACCGCCTGCTCCGGGACCTGCACATGCAGGGTATGTCCCTGCGCAGCAATGAAAGGCCGCGCCAGTTCCAGCGCATCGTTCACCACGTCCTGCAGCATGAGCTGCTCGCGGCGGATGGCCAGCTTGCCGGTGTTGATGCGCGAGACGTCCAGCAGGTCGTCCACCAGCCGCACCATCTGCTTCAACTGGCGCTCCATGATGGAGCGGGCGCGCTCGCATGCCACCTGGTCGCTGGCATTGATGCGCATGATGTCAAGGCCGGTGCGGATCGGCGCCAGCGGGTTGCGCAGCTCGTGCGCCAGCGTGGCGAGGAACTCGTCCTTGCGGCGATCAGCCAGCAGCAGCGCGCGCTCGGCGCCCTGGCGCACGGTCATTTCGTGCTCCAGCGTGAGGTTGGCATCCTGCAGTGCATTGGCGCGGCGTGCGATTTCGGCCAGCATGTCATTGAAGGCGTCGACCAGCGTGCCGATCTCGCCGCTGGCACGCTCGCCGACGCGCAGCGAATAATCGCGACGCTGCATCACCGCGCGCGCCACGTCGGTCATGGCCAGCAGCGGGCGCGTGATGGCCTGCTGCAGCCGATGCGCGACGACGGCCGCCAGCAGCAGGCTGCCCAGCATCACGCCCAGCAGGATCAGGGCATAGCTTTGCACACGGTCGAGCAGGCGGTAGGAGGCGCTCAGGTACACCGTGCCGATGCGTTCACCTTCCTCGACGATCGGGTGGGTCACCACCATGCGCCCGCCTTCGATGGCATAGCCGAGCGGGCCGGGCTTTTGCGGCAGGGCCGGTATTTCCGACGGCGCATGCACGTAGGATGCGAACAAGGCGCCATTGGCGGCATAGATCGCGCCGGCCTCGATCTGCGGCCGAACGCGCAGCAGCCCCAGGTTCTGGCGCGCCGCACGCGGATCGTTGAAAGAGAGCGCCGGCGCCGAGGCCGTGGCCACCAGTTCGGCCTGCGTGGTCAGGTCATCGATCCAGCCCTGCTGGAAGCTTTGCAGGTCGTACACCAGCATGGTCACCGTGGTCACCACCAGCGCGACGAAAGTCGTGGCCAGTGCCGTCAGGATCAGCTTGATGCGCACTGATCCTGCCGCCCTGGTGATCATTTACTGCCCGCCTTTCTGCACGTAATAGGCGACCGACAACAAGCGTGAACTGAGTCGTACATTGCAGCGTTCGGCAGCCGGCAGCGAGACTTCAAATCGCACGCGCTCGTCAACCAGGCGGAAATTGATGACACCCCCACTTTGCAAGCCATCTTCCTGCTCGGTGACCGTGACGGTGCCGTTCTTTTCCGCCGCGCGCAGCGCCGCTTCCGGCAGGCTGGCATCGCTGCCGACGAACAGCAGGTTCAGGCCGCCCAGCGCGTCGCCCTCGCTCAGCTTGCGCACGCTGATGCTGCGGTTGCCGACGCTGCGGCCGCTGCTGATCTGCGCCAGTTGCGCCGCCACCTCGTCCGCCCCCAGCACGCCCACCACCAGCGTCGGCCCGGGATCGGATGCAAACTCCATATAGCCCAGGAATTTATACAGGAAGGCAGCCTTGACGCTGCGCTCCAGCACCGGCGTTGCGCCGTTCTGCTGGGAGCCGACCGCCAGGCAGCTGAAGGCGAACAGCATCAGCGCCAGCGCCAGCAGGCGGTTGCGCCAACTGCCGGCCGCCAGCGGCGGCGCGGCCCATAAAGTAAGGCTTGCGCTTACCATTTCCTTAGTATCGCATCGTCAATTTCAGGACCGCCCGCCGTTCGAACACATTGCGGCCGGGGTAGCCGCCCCACTCGCCATGCCGTGCATGCAGCAGGTTCTGTCCGGCGAGCGCGACGTCAATATGCTGGCTGGCTTTCCAGACCAGGTTCGTATCCAGCTCATGATACGACGGAACATGGGGTTTAGGCATGCTGCCGTTGTAACGTAATGTCCAGTCGAACTGGATGCGTTCGCCAATTTCGTGGGAAGAACGCAACTGCCAGTAGCTGTGCGGGTCGTTGATCAGGATGCCGATGCTGCTGGCGTCCTTGCTGCCTGGCTTGAGCCTGGTGTCGATGTCCTGCACCACCAAGCCGGCATTCAGGCGCCAGCGCAGCATCGGTTGCCAGCGCGCCCACAGTTCGATGCCGCGCGTGCGCCCTTCGGCCAGGTTGCGGAATTCGAAGATGCCGCGGTAAGGTTCGGCCGTGGCGTTCGGCTCCAGGGTGCGCAGCTTGTCGTAATCGGCGTACCAGGCCGTGGCCGAGTATGACCAGTTCTGCCCCGGCTGCGCCCGGTAGCCCAGTTCCAGCACCTTGGCCACCTCCGATTCGAACTCGGGGCTGGCGCCGACTGCGAAACGCGGCACGCCGCCGATCATGACCGGCGTGGGCGGCTGCACGAAGTCGCGGTCGGCGCGCGCCGGCGCCCGTACCGTGCGCGACAGCGCGCCCCAGACCGTTTGCCTGGCATCCGGGCTCCACGCGAGGCGCAGCGTGGGCAGCACTTCGGAGCCTGTGTAGGTGTTGTGCTCCACCTTCACGCCGGCGGTGGCGCGCAGGTTCGGCGACAACGCCGCCTCGTCCTGTGCGAACAGGTTCCCCCAATGCATATTGCGCTCGTAGGGCCAGAAGCCGAAGTTCGGCCCGGGCGTATTGTCGTCGCGCGAATGGCGATAGCCGCCGCCCCACGACAGCTTGTGGAGGCCGAAGCGCACGTCGTGCTGGCCTTCCAGCTCCACCGTATCGAGCCGGTCGACGTAGGCGTTGGGCTGGTTGCGTTCCGTGTGGTCCAGCACGAACTGCAGGCGCAGCGCACTGTCTTCGCCCAGCTGGCGCATGTAGCGCGCCACCAGGTTGGCGCCGGACAGGCGGATATCGCGCGTGCCGAGCTGGCCCAGGTTGGCCTGGTAGGCGTCGCCCGACACGGCGAAGCTGCCTTGCTCCAGTCCCCAGTCGGCGCGGAAGCCGGCCTGGCGGCGCTGCATGCCGGTGTAGGTATTGAGGCCGGTTTCGGTCTCGGTGTCTTCGGAAGCCATGGCTTGCGCGTAGGCGCGGTAGTAGCCATTGTGCGGCAGGCGCCCGCCGAAGCGCAGGCTGGCGTCGCCCTCCCCACTCGACGCGGCGACCGACAGCAGCGTGCCCTGGCTGTCCTTCGCACTGCGCGTGATGATGTTGATCACGCCGTTGACGGCGTTCACGCCCCAGATGGTGGCGCCGGGGCCGCTGATCACCTCAATGCGTTCGATGTCTTCCATGACCACCGACTGGGCGTCCCAGAACACGGCGGAGAAGAATGGCGAGTAGACGCTGCGGCCGTCGATCAGCACCAGCAGCTTGTTGGCGAACGCGCCGTTGAAACCGCGCGCGCTGATCGCATAGTTGCGCGCGTCGATGCGCGCCACTTGCAGGTTTGGCGCCAGGCGCAGTGCTTCCGGCAGCGAGCGCACGCCGCTGCGGCGGATATCGGTGGCGCTGATGACGAACAATGAAGCGGCGGCCTTGCTTAGCCTTTCTTCCTGCCGCGAGACCGAGGTGACCACAATTTCATTCAGTTGTTCCAGCGTGAGGTCGGCGATGTCGCCATCGGCCAGGCCCGTAGCGCGCGCGCCGGGCGCCAGGGACAGTACGGCCAGCAACAGCAAGGGAGTGGAATTCCTGTACATGGCGAAGAGGAAAATTGTCGTAGGGAATTATAGACACAACTATCCGGCGCACGATTCGCTGTGACCATATTGGCAACAGCATGTGCTTGTAAATTTGACAGGGGCGCCCAATATGGGCCGGACCGCACAGACAGGAGAAGCCATGTTCCCGAAACCACCCCGGCCCGAACCGCCGCGCAAGGCAGTCGCCATGCAGGTCGTCCAGCAGCGCGTCACCGGCGCCGTCGATACCACGACGATCGTCGTGCCGACGCCGGCACCGCCGGCGCCCCTGCCGGCGGTGCCAGACGACGCGCCGGCCGGTCAGGGCCGTGGCATCCAGCCGATATAGGCTGCGTGCAGGCTTTGGATATAAAGGCGGTCCTGGCTTTCCAGAACTGCCGTGGCTTCCGGGTAGGCGCCGGAAGGATCCTGCAGGTCGGCCAGCACCTTGCCTTCTTCGCTGAAGGCGAACACGTGGCCATAGGCTTTCGGCACCGGCCACAGGACGCGCGGCAAGCGCAGCGTGAGCTTGCGCATGAAGGGCTTTTGCGCCAGCTTGTCGATGGTCGGGTTGCGCGGCTTGACCAGGCCGGCCCAGATCTTGCCGTCACGCCCGCGCATCAGGTTGTCGGGATAGCCTGGCAGGTTGTCCAGCAGGACTTCGCGCTTGCCGCTTTGCGCGTCGATTTTCCAGATGCGATAGCGGCCTGTCTCGCTGACGAACAGGGTGCGCCCGTCTTCCGACAGTGCGATGCCGTTGGCGAACGAAAAACCGCCGGCAAGCACGCGCGTACTGCCCTTCGATGGGTCGTAGGCCAGCACGCGGCCGGTTGCCGACTGTTCGAGGATATCCAGCACGCTGGCCTCGAACGTGCCGCCCCACTCGGCGGGCGCAAAGCGGGTCGAGGCGTCGGTGAAGTAGATCATGCCGCTGGGCGCCACCACGACGCCATCGGCATAGCGGATTGGATCGCCTTGCGCGACTTGCGCGGCCAGCACGGTGGCCTTGCCGTCCGGGGCAATCGCCAGCAGGCCTTTCATCGCGTCGGCTGCAATCAGGCGCCCGCCGGCGTCGAAGTCGAAGCCAAGCACCCGTCCGCCGGTACTGGCGAAGACTTCGCGCTGGCTGCCATCAGGCGCCATGCGCAGGATTTTCCCGCTGGCGACGGCGGCGTACAGCTTGCCGTCCGGTCCCATGGCCAGGTGCTCAGGGCCTTGCTCGGTTCCGATGTCGATTTTCTGCAGGCCGGCGAGCCTCGTGTTTGGCGCATGCGCGCCAAGGTATCCCGGGGCCTGTTGTGGCGTCCACGAAACCGGTTCAGCGGGCACTGGCCACAGCAGCAGGTAGGCCAGTAACCCAGCCAGCGTCAGGCCGGCGCCGGCCGCGATCTTGTGTCCCTTCGAGCTTTCCAAGAATGTCTCCCCATAACAATGATGGCAGACATTTTAACTAATTGGCCCTGCGCGAACCGCGGCTGCATTTTCCCCGCGTGTGGCTTCCGCCGGCCGCTGGTGCCGCGCCGCGCTTCACAGCAGCCTCGTGATGCGCAAGGCCATGTAGGGACGGCCTGGCAGCGCGATGCTGCGGCCGTCCTTGTCGGCAAAGCTGTAGTTGTCGCGTTTCCGGATTTCGAACGTGCCTTCCACCGGCGTGACCAGCATGTTCCAGGTATCGATCACTTCGGCCTTGAACTTCATGCCATCCGCCAGGCCTGGCTTGGCCAGCACGAAAGGCCAGGCAACAGGCGCCTGGCGGCCGAAATAACCCAGGTAGTACTGGCCAGGCTTGCCGGCAAACGGATACTCCTGCCATTTGTCGATCGGCTCCAGCCCTTCGGCCGGGCTGCCGGAAAAGATCTTGCGGAAGAACGCCAGCCGCGGCGGACTTTCACCGCGCATGGTCCCGCCCTTGCCCAGCCAGGACATGTCGCCAGGGTCCTTGAAGATTTCGCCATGACCGACATAAGTGCCCGCAATCGCCCCCATCCAGAATCGCAGCACCATTTCCTGCCCGGACAACTGCCCCCAGCGGCGCTCGATATTGCCCTCGTATTTCACCTCGTCGTAGACCACGGGCTTCGAGTACACGTCGCGCAGCAGCACGGCGCGCTCGAAGTCCTCCGCAATGGCGCCGCTTTGCACGCTGACGTGCGTTACCCAAGGCTTGGTGTGGTTGTACAGCAGCACGGCATTGTGGATCGAGCGGAGGTGCCGGTAGGGATCGCGCTGCTGGACGATTTCGAAGTAGCGGTCCCACTCCGGCATCTGCTTCTTCACCAGGTAGTCGAACTCATTCGCCATCGACCACCAGACGTTGCGGTAGGAAGCCAGCCGCGCGACCACATAACGCAGGTAGCGCTCATTGACTTCGGCCGGCATCTGGTCGAAGCCCCAGAAGCCCTTGTCATAGGGATGGAACAGGATGACGTCAGCCTCGATGCCGAGAGCACGCAAGTCGCCGATGCGCTGCTCCAGGTGGCGGAAGAATTCGGGATTGAAGCGCGTGAAGTCCCACTCTTTCGGCGGCGTGCCTTCGAAGGGGAAGCGCGGCGGCTGGTGCCGGACGTCCTGGTTCGGAAATACCAGCATGCGGATCTTGTTGAACGGCCCCGCCGCCAGGGTCGCCAGGGTCTGGCGCTCGATGGATTCCGGCTGGTGGGTCCAGCCGTAACTGGTGGTGCCGACTTGCCAGAACGGCGTGCCGTCCTCATAGCCGAAATGATGCACGCCCTTCACCCGCACCGGACCGTGGTTGCCGGGTTTCGCAGCCATGACCGTGAAGCTGCCGCGCCTGCCGTCAAGCGTTGTGCGATTGCTGTGGGTTTCGTACTCCCATTCGCCGGCGGCATCGGGCATGAAGCGTACTTTGTACTGGCCATCGCCGTCGTAAAAGCCGTCCACCGTCATCTGGCGCGCGCCCTGGCGGAAGGTGGCTGAAATTTCCACCTCGGTGAAGGGATTGCCGTCGCGCGGCCCGCTCAGCGAAATTTCCTTGCTGCCCCAGCGCTCGACCGGACCAGCATCCTGCGCCTGCGCCCCCGCAGCGGCGAACAGGGCCGCCACCAGCAGCACAAGCATCTTCTTCATGCGTTCAGCTCCGTGTTGATGGTTTTCCCGGCTATCCGTACATTGGCAAGCCTGATGCGCCTGGCGTTGAAAACAAACCAGGGATCGGCGGCATTGCGCGGCGTGCCGAAATCGGCATCGGTGATGGAGATATCGCGCAGCGGCAGCACAGGCGTGCCGGGCGGCCCGTTATAGCTGCCCGCTACAGGGCCCAGCACCACCATGACCTGGTTGCAGGAGTAGGCCCCGTCCGGGCCTTGCACGTTGCTGGCGCGGATGCCGCTGAGGTGGACGTCGGACACCCTGGGCGGCCGGCTGCGCACGATATCGTCCGCGGGAGCGTAGTCGCAGTCGATGGTCAGCACCGCGCCGCCGCCGGTCGATGGCAGCTTGCCGCCCAGGCTGTTGCCCGGCAGGGGCTTGTAGGGCCGTGGCGTGGTCTGTACGCCATTTGGCAGCGTGATGTTGCGCACGTGAAGGTGGCGCAGGTAGCCGCCGCGGTTCATATTGGTCTTCAGGCGGATCGCGGTCCACAGCGGGTCGCTGGCCCAGTGCGCGTTGCGGAACTCGATGTCCTGCGCATAGATATGCTCGATGCCGGCCGACATTTCGCTGCCCAGCGTGATGCCGCCATGGCCGCTGTTCATCACGCAATCCTGGATCAGCATATTGCGTGTCGGGCCGTATTGGGTGTCGCGGTTCTTGCCGGATTTGATGGCGATGCAATCGTCGCCAGTATTGAATTCGCAGCCTTCGACCAGCACCGTGTCGCAGGCCTCCGGGTCGATGCCGTCGGAGTTGGGACCGATGCTGTCCATGCGCACGCGCTTGATGTGCACGTTGCGCGAGTTGAGCGGATGGTGGATCCACATCGGCGTGTTGACGACCATATAGCCTTGCATCAGCACATTGGTGCAGTCGACGAACTGGATCATCGAAGGACGCAGGAAATGGCCAAGGCCGAATACCCGCTTTTCCGGCGCAACGCCGGCTTCGGAAAGCGCCGGCAACAGGCTTGCGTCCGCGCGCCAGCCCTCGCCCGCTCCCTGTATCCGGGCCCGCGCCGCGGCATCGAGCTGGGGCGCCACTTGCGCCAGCGAAGCCGGATTGGCCGGGTTCGGAACGGACTGGTGCACGGCGCCGGGCAAGGCGCCTTTCGGGTTCATGCCCCACCAGCAGTTGCCGCCGCCGTCTTCGAAAGGAACGCCGGCCTGGCCGTTCAGGATGCTGCTCCAGTCTTCGCCGGTGAGGGCGATGTTCTGCTGGCCGCGCGCATAGACCATGGGGCTGAAGTTCAGGCAGTCGTTGCCTTGCCAGCGCGTGAGCACCAGCTTGCCGTTGCCGCCGCAGTCATAGTCGCCATCGCGCGCAAAATCGGCAGGGTTGGCGCTGAACAGGATATGCGCGCCGGCCTGCAGGTGGACGTGAACGTTCGACAGCAGCGTGATCGGGCCTTTCAGGTACCAGTTCCCCGCCGGGATGACGACACGGCCGCCGCCCGCCTTGTGCGCAGCTGCGATGGCCGCCCTGAAGGCAGGGTGGCTGTCATGCGATCCCGGCGCCTGCGTCTCCAGTTCGCCCTTGGCGCGGATAGTGGGATAGCCGTGTACCTTCGCCAGTTCGCAGGGCCTGGCGCCGAAGTCGCTCACCAGGTAGTCGCGCTGGGGGAAGCGGAGCGGCACGGCAAAGCGGTGCCGGATATCCTGCGCCCGCGACCAAGGATTGGACGCCGCCACGGCCGATGCGGCGCTGGCAAAACCGAGCGCGCCCGCGGCGGCGGCGCCTTGCAGCAGCCTGCGGCGGCGCGCTGAATGCTGGACATTTTTACTCATGGCTGAGGGTTCCATCCTTTCCCGTTTGCGTATTGGGCGAAGACCTTGGCGCGGCTGTCATAACGGGCGGCGTCGGCGGGCGCCAGCACGCGCCCTGCTGCGCGCTGCGAAAGGTCGAGCGGCCTGCCCGCCAGGTCGGTGCTGCCGCCCTCTTCCCAGCCCTTGCCGGCGCGCGGCTTGCCATGCCAGCCTGCGGCATTGACGTGCGGCCCGATGCTGCAATTGATAAAGCGCACATTGTCCCAGGCCGTGGCCACGCCCGGCCGCGCCAGGAAGGTTGCAGCGGGCGGCACATCGTTGCCGGCCGGCCCCGGTCCATGCGTCAGGCGGCTGTTCAGGAAGACGAAGCCGGGATCGTCTTCAGCCACAGTGCGCGCTTGCACCAGGTAGCCGCCGCTCGAGGGGTTGACGCTGTCGCCTACCGAGCGGATCTCGGATTCTTCGAACAGGGCGGCACGGTTATAGCCCCACACAAAGTCCACGTTGCCCGCCACCAGGCTGCGGTAGAACCAGGCGTAGCCCTTGACCTGGATCGTATCCTGCTCGCTGAGGAAATCGGCCTCGTTGGCGACCAGGCGCCCTTCGCTGTTGAAGTTGAGCGCTTCCGCCTGCGCCCCAATGGTCTTGCTGCGCCATGTCGTGTTGACCACTGTCAGCCTGTCGAGGCGCAGCAGGTCCGCATCCTCGACCAGGAACACTGAACGGCCGCCGCCGGCCCAGGGTGCCAGCGGCAACTGGCCGTTGCCGCTGCCAGGATTGACGCCGTCGCTGTTCTCGCCTGCGATGATGGCGCCATGGCGGCTGTCACCACGCAACGTGACATTGTCCTTGCCGCGCAGGTAAAGCAGGCCGTCGTGCTTGGCGTTGGCGAGGTTGATGGTAACCGGGGTCGCGCGCGGGATGTTCTGCATGGCGTGGTCCAGCGCGCCCTGCACGGTACGGAAGTCGGCCTTGCCTGCCGGCGCCACGCGCAGCGCCGTGCCCTGCGGGGCGCGGTCGCGGGTGCGGAAGGTCCAGCCGGCCGGCTTCGCGATGCCTTCGAACGGGACCTTGCCCAGTGCCGCGCCCGTGAACACCTTGCCGTCCACCAGCACGTAGTAGTCGGTGCCGTATGCCAGCTTGCCGTCATGTGGACGGATCGTGGCAGTAGCTCCATCGAGCGTGATCGCCTTGTAGCGGACGACGCGCTTCACGCCGTCCCGGCTGGCGCCGATTTCGTCCAGTTCCAGGCCGGGGCGGATGACGTCGACCGTCACATTGTCTTTGGCGCGGACGATGCGGACCGAACCGCTGTCGCCGAGAGCCGGCGCCTGGTCGAAACGAAGCTGCAGCCGCGTGTCGACCGGGACGTCGCGCTCACCGGCCGCCGGCGAAGCTCTGCCCGTAGCCAGTGCGCCGCTGCGCGAAGAGGCTGCAAACGCCGCCCCCACGCGGACCGCCAGCGTCGCTGCCACGTTCGGATCTTCCGCACTGGCGAGCGTGACTGCCGCAAAGCCGGCGCTGCGGGGCGCCAGCACGAGCTCATCGCCGTCCACGCTGGCATCAAGCACCGAGGCATCGCTCGAGCTGGCGGCAAAGCGCAGGGCACGAAGGCCGCCGCGGCTCGCGGCGCGTACCGCAAAGCGCTGGGGCGGATCACCGGCCTGCAAGGCAAGCTGCTTGTGCCGATGGGCCAGGCCGATGCTGGCCGGCGGCTGCGCCATGCTTCCCGCACGCAAGCCATCGATCTCGAACCGGCCGCCCTGCGCCAGCACGCCGATGCGCGGCGGCAGCGAATTGGCTTCGTCGACACCGATCAGGCGCGTGCCGTTCAGGTAGGCAGTAAGCGCCGCACCGTCGACGTCGACGCGGATCGTGTAGAACGCCTCGCCTGCATCCGGCTCGATGCGCACCTGCTTCAGGAATTTCGGCTGGCCGTCGATCATGCGGAGAATATTGACCGCCATCCTGCCGCCCGGTGCGGCTTCCAGGCCGAAGCCAAGCCAGTTACGGTCGTCGGCGTAGCGCGCAATGACGTAGCCGCTGCGTTTCGCGTCGGTCGCCGCCGATCCCGGCGCAGGCCTCAGGCGCGCCTCGACATAGTAGGAAGCGCTGGTCGCCGCCGCGGTTTCCGCAGCCGGCACCAGCGCCGCGGCAGCCGTCGGCGCGGCAGGCGAAACCAGCCAGGGTTCGCCGCGGCACCACGCCGCTCCGCCGGCGCAAGCAGCCCCTTCGCCAACGCGCACCAGCCGCACAGCCATGTAGGGCCGTCCCGGAAGTGCAATGCTGCGCCCGTCCTTGTCGGCGAAGTTGTACGTATCGCGCTTGCGCATTTCAAACACTCCCGGCACCGGCGAGACGGTCATGTTCCAGGTATCGATCACCTCCGCCCGCAATCTCGTGCCTTCGGCAAGTCCCTTGTTGTGCAGGACCACCGGCCAGGAAACCGGCGCCTCGCGGCCGAAGTAGCCAAGGTAGTACTGCCCCTGCCGCCCGGCGAACGGGAAGCCCTGCCATTTGTCGATTGGCTCCAGGCCCTGCGCCGGGCTTTCCGCCAGGATCTTGCGGAAGAACTCCAGCCGTGCCGGGCTCTGGCCACGCAGCACGCCGCCCTTGGCCCACCACACCACCTCGTCCGGCGAAGTGTAGGTTTCGCTGTGTCCGACGTAGGTGCCGGCAATCGCCCCTTCCCAGAAGCGCAGCACCATTTCCTGCGGCGTCAGGTTGCCCCAGCGCTGAGGGAAGTTGCCCTCGTATTTGACTTCGTCGTACACCACCGGCTTGTTGTAGACATCGCGCAACAGCACCGCACGTTCGTAATCCGTGGCCAGCGAACCGCTTTGCACGCTGACATGCGTCACCCAGGGCTTGCTATGGTTATAGAACTCGAATGCATTGTGGATGGAGCGCAGGTGCTGGTAGGGATCGCTCGCCTGCACGAGGTGGAAGTAGCGATCCCAGTCCGCCATCGACTTCGACTTGATGAAATCGAACTCGTTGGCCATCGACCACCACACGTTGCGGTAGGCCGCCAGGCGCGCCACGATGTAGCGCAGATAGCGCTCATTGGCCTCCTGCGGCATGGCGTCGAAGCCCCAATGCCCCTTGTCGTAAGGGTGGAACAGGATGATGTCCGCTTCGATCCCGAGATCGCGCAACTGTCCGACACGCTGCTCCAGATTGCGGAAGAAGGCCGGATTGAAGCGGCTGAAATCCCACTGCGAGGGCGCCTTGCCCTCGAATGGATACAGCGGCGGCTCGTTCTTGTTGAATTCATAGCGCTTGGGGAAAACGCCCATGCGCAGCTTGTTGAACGGCGCCATAGCCAGCGTGCGCAAGGTCTGCTCCTGCAAGGCCGCCGGCTGGTTGGTCCAGGAATAGGACGTGGTGCCGACCTGCCAGAACGGCGTTCCATCGGCATAGGCGAAATGCCAGGTGTTGTGCACGCGCACCGGCCCGCGGTTGCCCGGCCTCGGCGCCACCACCTGGATCTTGCCCGTCTTGCCGGACAAGGCGTCCCGGTTGCTGCGCGTTTCATACTCCCAGGTGCCGACGCTGTCCGGCATGAAACGGACCTTGTACCTGCCGTCGCCGTCGTAAAAGCCTGCCACGGGGACGCTGCGGCCCCCTTGCCTGAACGTGGCCGCCAGTTGCACGTCCAGGAAAGGGTTGCCGTCGCGGGGCCCGGCCAGCTCGATCTCGGCCGTGCCCCACTGTTCCACAGGATCGGCTTGCGCCGCTGCCGACAGCAGCAGGACGCAGGCCAGCAACAGGCAACGCAGCAGCATCTTAGAACTTGAACTCCACCGAGAAGCGATACACACGGCCCAGCATGTCGGCCATCGAGGTCACGTAACCGCCGCTATAAGTGCTGTTGGAGGTCAGTGGCGGCCATTCCTCGGTCAGGTTGTTGACGCCGAAGCTGAGGGTCGTGTTCTTGAAGCCAGTGTAGTTCACGTTCAGGTTGTACTGCTTGTAGGCCTCCACTTCAGTCAGGGTGGAACCGGCACGCGGGGTGACGTCGGTCACGCTCGAGTTATAGCGCTGCGACAGCGTGCTGGCCCAGGCGCCGTTGGTGTAGGTCACCGAGGCGGTATGCTTCCAGCGCGGGTTGATCTGCGGCAGGCCGGCCAGGCCAGCGTTCGGACCCGAGCCGCCGTAGCGGCCATCGTTGGTGATGATGCCCACGTTGCTCAGCCAAGCACCGTTTTTCTCGGACTGGAACTCATACTTGTCCATATAAGTGCCGTCCAGTTTCGCGTCGAAGGTGCCGAAGCTGGTTTTCGGGAAGCGGTAGCTGGCCGACAGGTCCAGGCCGCGGATGCGGGTCTGGCCGCGGTTGGCCTGGCTCGCCACGATGTGGTCGATGGTGCCGTCCGCATTACGCACGAAGTTCACGTCGTACTTGGCTGGATTCTGCTGAATCTCGGCGATGGTCACCGCGCCCAGCACGTCGCGCAGCTTCAGGCCCCAGTAGTCGACGGTGATCGACAGGTCTTTCACCGGCTCGAGTGCGAAGCCGAGCGAGAAACCGCGCGATTTTTCCGGTTTCAGGAAATCGTTGTTCGGCGACTTGGTCCAGTAGTTGGTGGCGACGTTACACACCTGGTCATAGGTGTAGCCGGCCTTTGGCGTGCCGGTGCCCGCCACCAGCGGCTGCGGGCTTGGGCACAGGACCGGATCGTCCATCACCTGGTTGCGCACTTCCGGCGTCGGGTTCTGGATGTCGATGATCGACGGCGCGCGGAAGCCGGTATTCACGTTGCCGCGCAGGACCAGCTGCTGGAACGGCTGCCAGCGTGCGGCCAGCTTGGGGTTGACGGTGGTTTGCTTCAGGTCGTAGTAACGGTCGGCGCGCACCGCTGCATTCAGCAGGAACTTGTCGGTAATCGGCGCATCGGCCTCCATCAGCAGCGAAGCGATGGTACGGTGGATCTTCTTGGCGACGCCTTGCGGGGTCTCGCCCACCAGGTCCGATTGCACCACGTTGCCTGCCGCATCGATGTTGTAGCTGCCGTCGGCTTTCTTCAGCACGTAGTCCAGCGGCGCATTGAAGGTCTGCGCGCCGTCGCGGCGCAACTCGCCCGAAACGGCCAGGGTCAGCGGGCCGCCCTTCAGGTCCCACACGCCCTTGGACAGGGTCACGTCGACACTCTGGTTGAAGGCCTTGTTAAGGCGATAGGTATAGTCGTCCGCCTGGATGCTTTGCAGGTAAGCCAGGCCGGCCGCGTCCTGCAGGCCGAACGGGTTCAGGGTGCCGTTATTGAAGCCTTCCTGCGCCTTGGTGTACGAGATATAGCCTGCGCCGGCACGCGTGTCGCGCTTCGACTCACCGTAATTCAGGCCGGCGCGGTAGTCCCAGCCCAGCACCTCGCCTTCGGCGGTCAGCACGATGCGGTCGTTGGTCTGTTCGTCGTTACGGTATGCCGGGCCAAGTTCGGCAGGACCCCACTGGAAGTAGATGGTCCGGTTGTTCATGTTCAGGTTACTGACCGTGCCCGGCGTCTTGGCCGGGTCGATGAACATGGTCGGCGTGTTGCTGCCGGTATTGCTGCCCACCACCTGAACGGCCGGCGTGATGCCCTTGCCCGGATAGTATTTGCTGGAAGCCGGCAGCGAATATGTGGTGAACGGGTTGGTCGATCCCGGCGCCTGCATGCCGCGGTATTTCTGGACCGTGAACTCCGAGTGCAGGATGTCCAGGTCCACCTTGTGGCCGCCCGGCAGGTTCATGCTGGCGCGGCCGCTGATGTTGGTGATCTCGCTGCCGTCGGTCACCGCATTCCAGTACAGCGGATTACGGGCGCAGCCCGGCGCATACACTGGCGGCGTGGCGGTGCTGTTGTTGCCCAGGGTCGGTGTGGCGTACGGCGACAGGCAGCCGGTGGCGAAAGTCGGGTTGTAGTTCGAGTTGGCGTTGCGCGCGAAGCCGAAGTTGGCGGCCGGGGTCGCGTTGCGGGCGTCCGGCGTGATGCCCAGGCCCAGCGTGCGCAGGATGGCAGGGTCGTGCTGCTCCGGGCGGTCGCTCTGGAACAGCGCATCCTTCTTCTGGTGGTCGATCGCAATATAGGCGTTCCAGCCGTCGCGCGACAGGTTGCCGGCGCCCAGGATCATGCCGAAGCTCTTCGTATCGGCGCCGCCCTTTTCCGTCGGCGCGTATTCGGCCTTGACCGAAGCGCCTTCGAAGCCGCGCTTGGTGATGAAGTTCTGCACGCCGCCGATGGCGTCCGCGCCGTAGATCGACGCGGCGCCGCCGTTCAGGGTTTCCACGCGGTCCAGCGCCATGCGCGGCATCACGTTGACCGAGACATACTGGTCCTGCAAAGGCTCGTTGGCCAGGCGGCGGCCGTTCAGCAGCGTCAGGGTGCGCATCGGCCCCAGGCCGCGCAGGTTGATGATCGGCCCGGCCGCGCCGCTATTGGTGCCCAGCGACAGCGACTGCGGCATTTCCAGCACCAGGTCTTTCAACTCGGTGTTGCCGCGCGCCTGGAGTTCGCTGGACTTGATGGTGACCAGCGGGGTGGCGCCCTCATTGGCTACACGGCGGATCAGGGAGCCGGTCACCACCACCGAAGCCACCGGCTCTTCCGCCGGGGCCGCGGTCTGTGCGGCTGCCTGGTTCGCCATCTGAAGAACGGCCGCTGCTACGGCTGCTGCCAGCACGGCGCGTTTGGTTTGAGGGCCTGCAACGTAATTCATGAGTCTCCTCCAGTTGTATGATCAAATTGGTTTGATCGATTTTCGATTTTGGTATAACCACAGACTAAAGTGGTTAGGCCAATTTCACAAGAAGAAATTGCAAGCTTGTGCAAAAAAGCCACTATTGGCCAGTCCAGATTGTTGTTTTGGCCTGACCACATTAGAATTGCGCACATGGAGACCAGACTATATAGACAGGTGGCGGACAAGATCCAGGCGATGATCGCCACCGAGGGATATGGAAGCGGCGATCGCCTCCCGTCGGAGCGCGAACTTTCGGCCAAGCTGGAGGTGAGCCGGGCGTCCCTGCGCGAAGGGTTGATTGCGCTGGAGCTGGGCGGGGTGATCGAGGTGCGCAGCAATTCCGGCGTCTATATATGCGACCGTCCAGGGCACGCGCCCGCCCTGCCCGAAGCCGGCCCGGGACCGTTTGAAGTGCTGTCGGCGCGGCGCGTGATCGAGGCCGAGATTGCCGCCATCGCCGCGCAAGTGGCCACCGACCGTGCGATCGACGCCATCCTCTTCGCGGTGGAAGCCATGGAGCGCGACCACGACGACGTGGCCACCAATGAACAGGCTGACCGCAACTTTCACATGGCGATTGCCAATGCCACCGGCAACAGCGCGCTGGTGGGCGTGATGAACCACCTGTGGGACCAGCGCGGCCACCTGTGGCACAAGCTCAAGGAACACTTCCAGACCGAAGAACTGCGCAAGGAAACCCTGGGCGATCACCGCGCCATCCTGCAGGCCATCGCCAGCCACGACCCGGGCGCCGCCCGCAAGGCCATGCGGGTGCACCTTGGCCGCGTGACACGCACTTTCTCTGCTTAGGAGACTTGATTTGAACGCACCACGACAACTACGCCGCCGCAAACTGCTGCAAGCCGGCGCCGCCGCCCTGCTCGCACCGCAATGGCTGCCCGCGCTGGCGGCCTCCCCGCCCAGCCGCGCCAATGCCTGGCGCCGTGCCGACGCCATCGCCGCTGCACTGCGCGCTCCCGTCAGTTTCCGCAACGAGGATTTCCTGGTCACGGATTTTGGCGCCAGGCCTTGCGGTACCAAGACGGTCAAGGCCTGGGTTACCCACGACGACCAGGAGCTGGTCCCGACCCAGGCCGACGACGCCCATGACTGCTACGCAGGCTTCAAGGCGGCCATCGACGCCTGCGCTGCCGCCGGCGGCGGACGGGTCGTCATTCCCAAAGGGCACTGGTACTGCGCCGGCCCGCTGGTGCTGCGCTCCAACGTCCACGTCCACCTGCAAGCCGGAGCCCATATCCTGTTCTCGCAGTACCCCGACGATTACGCCCGCCACGGCGACTTCGACTGCGACGCAAACGGCAAGCTGGTGCTCTCGCGCTGGCAAAGCAACGATTGCCTGAACTACTCGCCCATGGTGTACGCCGTCAACGCCAGGAATATCGCGCTGACCGGCGAAGACTGGACGTCGAAACTGGACGGCCAGGGCGGCGTCGCCTTCAACGAAGCCGGCGATTGCTGGTGGTCCTGGAAGGGCCGCAACCGCACCATGAATGCGGTCTCTCAGACCACGGCGCCCGGCTACAAGGAAGGCCAGCCGACGCAAGTGGTCCCCAACCCGCTCAACAAGCCGCTGGCGGAAATCGCCCCGGGCCTGAACGCCGCCCAGCGCAAGCTGATCGAAGGCGAAGGCGACAAATGGCGCAGCGACGAGCGCTACCTGCCTGCCTTGTCCGAAGCAGGCCTGCCGGTTGAACAGCGCGTGTTCGGCAAAGGCCACTACCTGCGCCCGCCGATGATCCACTTCATCAACTGCAGCAACGTCCTGCTGCAGGGCTACCATGTGCAGAACACCCCTTTCTGGCAGCACCACCCGGTCAACTGCCGCAACCTAGTGATCCGCAAGGTCCACGCCGAAAGCCGCGGCCCGAACAGCGACGGCTTCGATCCTGAAGCCTGCGACCATGTGCTGGTGGAAGACTGCGTCTTCGATTCCGGCGACGACTGCATTGCCATCAAGGCCGGCAAGAACCGCGACGTCCAGTACGGCCCGACGCGCAATATCGTGATCCAGGGCTGCACCATGCACAGCGGCCACGGCGCCGTGACGCTGGGCTCCGAAATGGCCGGCGGCATCGAGCACGTCTACGCCCGCGACCTGGTATTCGAGAACGTGCACTGGGAGACCGATCCGCTGAATATCGCCATCCGGCTCAAGACCAATATGAACCGCGGCGGCTACCTGCGCCACTTCTACGTGAAGAATGTGAAGATCCCGAATGGCGTCCAGCTCAGCCCTTCGCACTACGCCCTGCTGCCCGGGTCGCCGATCGACACCAGGGGGCTGGCCACCGCCGCCGGCGCCGTCGTTTCCTTCGACTGCGACTACCAGCCAGGCGCCGACAGCGTTCGCATCCGGCCGCCCGAGGTCTCCGATGTACACATCGAGAACCTCACCGTCGGCAACGTGACCAAAGGCGGCACCTCCGGCTCCTGCTACCAGGCCATTGCGATCCTCGGCCCCGTCGCCAGCGATTACAACGGCCCGCAGCCCGCACCGCCTGTGCTGCCGGTACGCCGGGTCACCATCAGCAACTGCGACTTCGGCAACCCGGTCAATGCTGCGCAGCCGGTCTGGCTGTATAACGTGGCCGGCCTCGCGCTGGAAAACGTCAGGATCGGCGGCAAGGTCCTTAAGGCTACCCTAAGCGCCTGATTGGACAAGCAGCGCGATCGCCAGTATGCTGTCGCGAATGATGATGGACAGCATACTGGCGCGCATCCAGGCCACGGCCCCGTCGCGCGATACATCCCTGCTGCAGGAACTGGTCGGCACTGTACGTCCCCGCCATGCAAATGACCTGCAACAGGCTACCAACCGCCTGCGCGCCCTGGCGCACCTGCTTGCTACGCGGCCAGAGTGGGCGCAAGCCCTGCGCGAATACCTGGCCGAAGTAATCGGACAGCGCAAGCTGGTGCACCTGCTCACCGATACCGGCGTGTTGCAGAACCAGGGCTTCTTCGGCGAGCTATGGCGCCGCCTGAATCACAAATGGCTGCCGCCGACCGTCAACGACGCCTACCTGAAAGACGTCTTCGGCCAGATCTTCAATCGCCAGGATGACTACAAGTGGGTCAACGGCGTCGAACCCACGGTCTGGCTGGACTTGCTCAATACGCTCCAGTTGCCGCAGCATGGCTGGCTGCAGGGGCAGGCGCTGAGTGAACTGCTGGAAGCCATCCAGGTGCTCTCCTACCGCATCAGCGCCATCGGCCTGGAGCCTGAACTGGTGCGCGTCCATCCGGACATCGAACGCTTCGAATCGCCCTTCCTGCGCCAGAATGCCGAAGTGGTGCAGCTGACCGAAGCCTGGCGCGCCCGCCTGGTCGACGCCCAGGCCGCAGTGCCGGATGCCCGCCACCTCGACGTGCTTCTCAGCCAGTGCGAAGAAATCATCGGCCGTGCGCGCAAGGCGGCATCGGTGCAAGGGGTGTCGGTCAGCCTGACCCGTCTGTTCCTGCGCCTGACGCAAAGCATCGGCCGCCTGCGCATCCTGCTGGACCTGCTGGAAGCGCCCTCCTTGCAGGAATCCCTGCCCAGCGCGCTCGGCCTGTTCCAGCAACTGGTGGAAGCCGACAATCGTAAACTGAGCCTGACCGACCTGTTCCAGACCAATACCGAGTTGCTGGCCTTGCAGGTGACGGAGCACGCCGGGCGTTCGGGCGAACATTATGTCGCCAGCACGCGCGCCGAATGGCTGTCCATGATGCGCTCCGCCGCCGGCGCGGGATTCATCGTCGGCTTCATGGCGACGCTCAAGATATTGATGGCCCGCCTGCTGCTTGCCCCGATCGGCTACGCCGCGCTGTATAGCCTGAACTACTCGCTCGGCTTCATGCTGATCCACGTGCTGCACTTCACGGTGGCCACCAAGCAGCCGGCAATGACGGCGGCGCGCATCGCCGCTGCAATCGACGAAGGCCAGAAGAAGCTCGATGAACTGGCCGAGCTGGTGGTCAGGGTGCTGCGCTCGCAATTCGTGGCGATCGTCGGCAATGTGGCGCTTGCCATGCCCACCGCCTTCGCCATCGCCGTGGGATGGCAGGCGGCATTCGGCCAGCACCTGGCCGGCGCGGAAAAGGCCCAGCACCTGCTGCACGATATCGACCCGCTGCATAGCCTGGCCTTGCCGCATGCGGCAATTGCCGGCGTGTGCCTGTTCCTGGCCGGACTGATCTCTGGCTACTACGACAACAAGGCGGCTTATAACGATATCGCCGCGCGCCTACGGCAGCTGCACTGGTTGCGCTGGCTGCTGGGCGAAAAGCGGCTGGGGCGCGTCACCGATTACATCGGCCGCAACCTTGGCGCACTTGCAGGTAATTTCTTCTTCGGCATCATGCTCGGTACGATCGGCACCATCGGATACGTGCTGGGACTGCCGATCGACATCCGCCATGTGACCTTCTCGAGCGCCAATTTCGCTTTCGCGCTGGTTGGACTGGACTACCAGCTCAGCACCGAGCAATGGCTGCTGTCGCTGTCGGGCATTGTGCTGATCGCGCTGACCAACCTGGCGGTCAGCTTCTCGCTGGCCCTGATGGTTGCGTTGCGTTCGCGCCGCGTCAGTTTCGGCCGCGGCCGGGCCCTGGCCGGCATGGTATGGCAGCGCTTCCGCCAGGCGCCGCGCAGCTTTTTCCTGCCGCCGCCCGAAACGTCCTGAAGCCGTTCGTGAACCAGCTCACCGCTTCCGTTGATGGCTTCACGCACACGGCTACAGGCAATCCTGACCGAGGGCCGGGTGCGGGCGGCAAAACTTGATATGAAGCCTTGCCGCGTGCTACAGTGCAGCACTACGCTCCGGCATGCCCGATCCCGCCTGCCGCCGCCCTGATATCCGCTGCACCCCACTCTTGTGCGCTAGCTTCACCATGAAACTGCATGCGCACGCCCACATCTTCCCTTATCCTGAATGCCCACTGCATTGATTTCGTCTACGGCGGTGTATATGCCTGGGCCTATCTTGCCATGGCAGGGGTAGCCGATCCCGAGATCATTGCCATTTTGCGCACACCCTTCGACCGCTGGGGCGATGCCCATCCCAGTATTGCCGACGTTGCCGAGCGGGCGATGCGCACAGTGGGAATCCAGCGCCCAGTCGAGGCCTACAACTGTACAATGCCATGACCAGCTTACAACTTGCCCATCCGAAGGAAGAAGCAACTTGGCTCAAATTCGGCAACCAAGAAGGCCCACCGTTCGCCGCATGCTGTTTGCACTCGTGCTGGCATGCGCCCTCCCCGCGGCCCTGGGCTTCGGCCTGCTGATCCAGCACTTCTATACCCGCGAACGGGCCCAGGTCGAGCGCGATTCCCTGTTCGTCGTGCGCTCGATGATGCAGGCGGTCGACCGCGATCTCGACCTCGGCATCACTGCGGCCAGGGCGCTGGCCATGTCGGCGGAACTCGACCAGGGCGACCTGGCCGGCTTTCACCGCAAAGCGGTCAATATCGTCAATGCCGGCTTTCCCGGTTCGAACATCGTGCTCAGCACGCGCGACTCGGTCCAGCTCCTCAACACGCTGCTCCCCTTCGGCCAGCAGATTCCCGACCCCGGCAGCCGCGAACGTATCCAGCGCGTGTTCGAAACGGGGCAAGTCGTGGTGTCGGACGTATTTATTGGCGGCGTTACCGGCAAGCCCCTGGTCGCGGTCCATGTGCCGGTCATACGGGGCGGCCAGGTCGTCTATTGCCTTTCGGTTGGCTACCAGCCCGGCAACCTGGGGCGCGTCCTCGCTTCCGGAACCCTGCCCAGGGATCGGGTGCTTGCCATTTTCGACCGTAAAGGCGTGATCATTGCACGCACCCACGAACCGGAGCGCTTTGTCGGCAAGCCCGGCTCGGACGCCCTGGTCAAGCGGCTGGGCGAGACCGATGAAGCCGTGTTCGAGTCCACGACGCTGGAGGGCATCCCGGTGTACACGATTTTCACCCGCTCCAGCCGCAGCGGCTGGGCCGTCGCGGTCGGCGTGCCGCGCGCCACCATCTTGCAGGAGCTGCTGGCCTCCGTCACCTGGCTTACCTGGATCGTGCTGGCGCTCCTGCTGGCGGGCTTCGGCCTGGCCTGGTTCATCAGCGGCAAGATCCGGCAGCTTGAAAGCCTGATCCACGAACGCACCGACCAGCTCGAGGACGCCAACGTGCGCATCAGCACTGTTGTCGACAGCGTCGGGGAAGGCATCGTCACCATCGACGAGCAAGGCCGGATCGAAACCTTCAACCGTGCGGCCAGCGAAATCTTCGGCTACTCAGCGCAAGAAGCCGTCGGCGCCGGCATCCAGATGCTGATGCCGGAGCCGATACGCGCCGCGCACCAGCATGGCATGCGGCGATTCCTGTCGGGCGGCGATCCGCACGTGATCGGCAAAGGCGCCGTCGAACTGCCCGCATTGCGCAAGGACGGCACCCAGTTCACCGTTGAACTGACCATCAGCGCCATCCGCGACGAAGGCAAATATCGTTTCGTCGGCGTCCTGCGCGACGTGACGGAGCTGAAGAAGTCGCAGGAAGCCTTGCGCGAGGCGGTCAAGGAAGCGCAGGCAGCCAATGCGGCCAAGAGTTCCTTCCTCGCCAACATGAGCCACGAACTGCGCACGCCGATGAATGCCGTGCTGGGGATGGCGCATCTGATGACCACCACCCCGTTGTCGCTGGAGCAGCGGCGCTACCTGACGATGCTGCGCACTTCGGGGCAGTCCCTGCTGGCACTGCTGAACGACATCCTCGACTTCTCCAAGATCGAAGCCGGCAAGGTCCAGCTCAATACGACCCGCTTCGAACTTGACGCGGTACTGCACGCGGTATCCACCATCATGAGCGTGAACGCCGGCGAGAAGGAGCTGGAACTGGCCATCGGCGTCGAACCGGACGTTCCGCGCATGCTGCTCGGCGATCCCCTGCGCCTGCAACAGGTGCTGGTCAACCTCACCAGCAATGCCATCAAGTTCACGGCAAGGGGTGAAGTCAGCCTGAAGGTCGAATGCGCGGAGTGCGACGAGCAGCGCTCCGTCATGCGCTTTATCGTGTGCGATACCGGTATCGGCATCTCGGCGGAACAAAAGGCCAACCTGTTTGCGCCCTTTGCCCAGGCCGACGAATCCGTCACCCGCAAATTTGGCGGCACCGGGCTCGGGCTGGTGATCTGCCAGCGCCTGGTCGAACTGCAAGGCGGCAGCATCGCGCTTGAAAGCCGGCCGGGCGAAGGCAGCACCTTCACCGTCACCCTGCCCTTCGGCGCCGTACCGGCCGGCCAGCAGCAGGCGCCAAGCGGCGCGGGCGCACGGCCGCTGCGCGTGCTGGTGCTGGACGACCACTTCACCAGCCGCGTCTACCTGTCCAAGACGCTGCAAGCCTGGGGCTGGGGCGTCGACGTTGCCTCCTCCGGGGCAGAGGTGGAGAAGATGCTCGCCCTCGCCGCCCAGCGCAACTTGCCTTATGACGTGATACTCGCCGATTGGAGCGTGCCCGGCGAAGACCAGCGTTATATCGAATCGCTGCGCCATGCGCAAGGACCGGCAGTTCCCGTGATACTCATGGTGAGCGCCTACGAGCGCAGCAAAATGCTCGAAGACGATGCCGATCGAGAAGGCCTGCTCACCAAGCCGATTACCGCGTCCGCCCTGTACGATACCGTGCACGAGGTGCTGGACAAGGCCGACCTGCATGAGGTGCAGGCGGATGCAGCGCCGGCCTTGCGCATCAGCGGCCGCCTGCTGCTGGTGGAAGACAACGCGATGAACCAGCTTGTCGCAGTCGGCATCCTGGAGCGCGCCGGCGCTACCATCGATGTCACCGGCAACGGCGAGGAAGCGGTGCGCATCCTGCGCGCCTCGCCCGAGGCCTACCGCCTGGTCCTGATGGACGTGCAGATGCCGGTCATGGACGGTTACACGGCGACCCGCATCATCCGCCAGGAACTGGGCCTGAAGCTGCCTATCGTGGCGATGACGGCAGGCGTCATGGAATCCGAACGCGCCGATTGCCTGGCGGCGGGAATGGACGACTTCATTCCCAAGCCGCTCGATATCGACGAGATGATGCAAACGCTGGAACGCTACCTGCCGCCTTAAACCCTCAGGATGCCGCGGAAGCCGCGCGCCGCGTAATACGACTCGGCGCCATTGTGGTACAGGAAGACGTGGCCGTAGCGCCGGTCGCAGAACAGGGCGCCACCCTGCTTGCGGATGTCGGCCGGCGTCTGCACCCAGCTTGAACTCTTGCGGTCGAATTCACCCAGCGTTTGCAGGTGGCGGTACTCGGCCTCGGTCAGCAGCGTGATGCCGATCGCCTTGGCCGCTTCCAGCGCGCTGCCGGAAGGCTTGTTTTCCTTGCGGCCATCCAGTGCGGCCCGGTCGAAACACAGGCTGCGCCGCCCTGCCGGGCTTTCCGGCGAACAGTCGCAGAACACCACTTCACCCGTCGCGGCGTCGACGCCCACGACATCGGGCTCGCCGCCGGTACGTTCCATTTCCTCGAGTACGCGAAGCTTGCCTGGATGCGCATCCAGGCGTGCCTGCACTGCGTTCCATGCCAGTTCCTGGTGGCGCTCCATGTTCTTGAGGAAGCGCTGCTCGAGGAGTTCGCTCAACTGATGGGATGTCTTCATCTTGAAACCTCGATCAAAGTCTCATATCAATCCTGCATGGCCCGCACCAGTTTCGTCATACCTGCGAAGCCTGTCCTTGGTCTAGCATTGTGCCACCAAAAATAGCGAAAGAGGATGATGAAGAAGATTGGTGCGCTGCTTGCCTTGCTCCTTGCAATCGCGACGCCTGCCGGAGCCGGGGAATTTGCCAAGGGAGCCGACATCGGCTGGCTCCAGCAAATGGAAGCCACCGGCTACAAGTTCCATGACGAGCAGGGCAAGCAGGAAGACGCCTTGCAGATCCTCAAGGACCACGGCATCAATACGGTGCGACTGCGCACCTGGGTCAATCCTTCGGACGACAGGACGAATGGCCACAACAGCAAGGACGAAACCGTGGCCATGGCCGTTCGCGCGCAGAAGATGGGCATGCGGGTGATGATCAACTTCCATTACAGCGATAGCTGGGCCGATCCGTCGAAGCAGAACAAGCCCGCTGCCTGGGCAGGCCACGACTTCCCGCGCCTGCTGGAAGACGTCTACAGCTATACCTATGAGGTCATGTCCGCCCTGCAGGCGGCTGGCGTCGCGCCGGAATGGGTGCAGGTTGGGAATGAAACGCCGGGAGGGATGATTTATCCCGAAGGCAGCACCAGGAACTGGCCGCAACTGGCGCAACTGATCAACAAGGGCTACGATGCCATCAAGGCCGTCAGCCCTGTATCCAAGGTGATCCTGCACCTGGACCGCGGCAATGACAGCAAGCGTTTCAGGACCTGGTTCGACAATGCAAGGGCCAATGGCGCACGCTACGACGTGATCGGCATGTCGTACTACCCCTACTGGTTGCCCGGCAAGCCGGATTATAAACAGTCGATCGACGCCCTTGCCCGCAATATGAACGACATGGCCGCGCGCTACGGCAAGGAGGTCATGATCGTGGAGGTGGGCGGCGAAGACAAACGCCCGCAAAACACGTATGAGATGCTGGTCGCCGTGCAGCGCAAGGTCAAGGCGGTACCCAACCAGAAGGGCTTGGGCGTGATCTACTGGGAACCATTGGGCGCGCGCAGCTGGAGCAACTACCCGCTCAGCGCCTGGGGCGACGACGGCAGGCCGACCAGGGCGATGCAAGCCTTCCTGGCCGAAGAACGCTGACGCCCTGCCCGGCCTATCTGGAAAGCTGCTCCAGGTAGCGCTGTGCATCCAGTGCCGCCATGCAGCCTGTCCCCGCGCTCGTAATTGCTTGCCTGTAGATGTGATCCTGCACATCTCCCGCCGCAAACACGCCGTCGATCGAGGTCAGGGTTACCATGCCGTCGAGGCCGGACTTCGTCCTGATGTAGCCGTCCCGCATCGCCAGCTGGCCTTCGAAGATGCTGGTATTGGGCTTGTGCCCGATGGCGATGAAGATGCCGTGCACCGCCAGCGCTTCCAGTTCACCGCTGGCGTCGCGCAGTACCGCGCCGCTTACTCCGGCATCGTCGCCCCGGACTTCGTGCAGCGTCGTGTCGAGTTTCAGGACAACCTTTCCCTCGGCAACCTTCGACATCAAGCGGTCGACCAGGATTGGTTCTGCGCGGAACCGGCTGCGCCGGTGGACCAGGGTCACGCGCGCCACAATATTCGACAGATAAAGCGCCTCCTCCACCGCGGTATTGCCGCCGCCCACTACCAGCACTTCGCGGCCACGGTAAAAGAAACCGTCGCAAGTGGCGCAGGCCGACACACCGCGTCCCATGAATGCCTGCTCCGAGGGGAGCCCCAGGTACTGGGCCGAGGCGCCGGTGGCGATGATTAAGGCATCGCAAGTGTACTCACCGGCATCGCCGACCAGCCGGATCGGGCGCTCATCAAGGTGGGTGGTGTGGATATGGTCGAAAATGAAGCGGGTGCCGAAGCGCTCGGCATGGTCGCGGAAGCGATGCATCAAATCCGGCCCCTGCACGCCCAGCGGGTCGGCCGGCCAGTTTTCCACGTCGGTCGTAGTCATCAACTGGCCGCCCTGCTCGAGGCCAGTAATCAGGGTTGGCTGCAGATTGGCGCGGGCAGCGTAGACGGCGGCGGTGTAACCGGCAGGACCTGAACCGAGAATGAGCAGGCGGGAATGTTGTGGCATGTCGGGATCCTCAAATAATCACAATGCAGGTTAATACCGGCATGCCGCGAAAAAGTTCATTCCTTCCTGCTGTAGTGGGCAATAAACCGCCTGGGCTTAGAAAGCCTTCTTGCCAGGCATCAGCTCGTGCGGGTGGCGCCAGCCAGGCAAGTCGCTGATGCGCTGTTTCCACGCTTCGATGTGCGGGAATTCAGCCAGGTCGATCCCGGTCTCCTCCGGCATGTAGACATAGCCAATCAGCGACAGGTCCGCGATGGTCAGGCGGTCGCCAACCAGGAACTTGTTGGCGGCCAGGTGCTTGTCGACGATGCGATAAGCGCCGATCGCACGATCTCGCAGGAACTGGGTGACGGGCGTGTCGCCGGTCTTCTGCAGGCCGTACATGAAGCGCAAGGTCGCGTAATAGCTGGTGAACTTGTGGTTGTCGAACAGGATCCAGCGCCAGATTTCGCGCTTCTCTTCATCGGTGCGAGGACCGAATTTGCCGGTCACCTCGGCCAAGTAGTCGAGGATCACGCCGGACTGGCTGATCTTCAGCCCCTTGTGCTCGAGCACCGGAATCTCTCCCATTTCATTGAGATTGTCACGCCAGCCTTCCGTGCGCGTCTCGCCGCCGAAATAGTCCACTACCACAGGCTCCCAGTCCGCGTTGGCCAGCGCCAGGAAAAGGGCTGCCTTGTACGAGTTGCCGGAAGCAGCAAAGCAGTGCAATTTGAATTCCGCCATCTTGGTCCTCTTGAGTTGGGTGTCGTCAGGCGGATAATAGTAAAACAGATTGACGGCGGCTGCAGGGCGGCGTTCAGGGCACAGTCCACTAGTTCAGGTAGCTGCTGCGCGCCTTGCGCTCCTTGCGGAACAACCAGGGTTCGAGCGGCTCGCGTTCCGCCCATAAACCGACCCGGGAGCTGCGCGCTGCGGCCTGGATTGCCGGCAGCGAAGGATCATGGTTGTACTGGGGGTAGACCCAGGCCATGCCTTTGCGCACCTGCGCCACGTTGGCGTTGACGTCGCCGCAATGGACGACGGCCACGGTGCGTCCGTAACGATCCTGTTTCCCCGAGTCGAGCGTCGCGTCGCGGCCAAAGCAAAGGTCCGACAGCGACTGCTTCGAACGCGCGCCGAAAGACTGTTTCTTTTCCGGCGCATCGATATTCGCCAGGCGAACCTTGACCGGACGGCCCTTGCTCAGCACAGTCAGCGTGTCGCCATCGGAAACGCCGATGACCGTGTCTGCGTATGAATGAGTACAAATCAGTGCAAAGATCAGTGCAAGCTTCTTAATTTCCCTACTCCACTTGTTTAGACGGCCGCAATTGTAGCGTCATAGCGCGACTTCCGCAGCGAGCTTGAACGTGCGCTGCCCACTGCTTGTCACGTTTCGCAAGGAATCGTGGCGGCCGTCCTCGAAAATTTGCGTATTGCGGGTATCGGGCTTCAATACATTGCCAGCCGTGGCGCGCAAGGTCAGCCCCGGCCGCAATTGCCAGGCGGCGTTCAAGTCCAGCCGGCGCTCTGTGCCTCGCCCGCTCCACTGCGAGGCAGATATATGCGCCAGGCCACCCTTCTGCAGGTTCCAGTTGAAGCCCGCCGTCTTTCCCGCTCCGAAGCGAATATCGACACCCGCGTTGATGGTAAGCGGCACTTGTTCGCCAAGCCGGTTGCCGGGCGATGCCACGGAATCCACCTTCGACCAATTGCGCGCGACGCCTATTCGCGCCATCGTCCCCGCCGCCAAAGCCAGGCGCCCGTCAAATTCCAGGCCGCGGGTCACGGCGCCGCCGATATTGCCAGGCGTCGCCACCCACTTGCCCTTGTCTTCGAAAAGAACTGAACCGATGACATTGGCAATGCTCCGATGATAGGCAGCCACGCTGGCCATGCTGTCCTGGCCGAAATAGCGTTCGTAAGCGGCATCGATTCCCCATGCCAGCTCCGGACGCAATGCCGGGTTGCCCTGCACATCGGGATTTGCGGGGCCGTTGCCATTGTTGACCGTGAAACGGCGCGGCACCAGGTCGCGCGTATTGGGCGCCTTGTAGCTGCGCGCGAGACCAAGCCGCAGCTGATCGCGCGAACAGGGCAGGCGCCAGAGCAAATGCGCCACCGGACTCCCGACGGCGGTGCTGCTGCGCACGTCCGCCAGGTCGCGTCCATTGGTCATCGTGCGCAGCCCTTCCCAGCGCAGGCCGATATATGCCTCAAATCCAGGCGATACCGTCCATTCATCCTGGGCGTACACGGCAAAGCGCCGCACGCGGGCGATGTAACGCTGGTCAAGCTCGCCAAGCGGCTCGCCTGCCGCACTGGCGTCCTCCTGTCGCCGCCATTCCGAACGCCGCGCCACCGAACCATCCCACCCTGCCGCCAGTACATGTCCGCTGCTGCCTCCCAGACGCCATTTTCCGCTGCTGCTGGCGCTATCGTCCGACGCGCTGGAAATCACGCGGCGCAGCCAGACCGCATCTCCTGACGCGTCACTTCCGGTGAAAAGATAGTCGCTGTTGCGCCGGTTATGCGCCAGGCCAGCCTTCCAATCGATGCGGTTTGCGTCCCCAAGACGATGACTGGCCTCGATATCGCTGCGCGCGATGCCGGTGCGGGCATCGGCCCTGTATGCGCTCACCGGGAAATCGCTCGATGCGCCGAGCAGCGCAGTTTCCCCGCTGCTGCCACGGTTGCGATTGCGGACATGGTCCAGCAGGCCTTGCCAGGCTACCTTCGTTCCGCCGTCGAATTTCCAATTCAGGCGCGGCGCCAGGCCTATGCGCTCCGTGGCCAAGAAGTTCGCTTCGGCAGTCTGGCGCCGGGCCGACAAGGTGCTCTCGAAAATGCTGCTTGCCGGTGCGCTCTTTCCGCGTGCGGCCTGTATCGCCACGTTGCCGGAATAAACCTCGCCGGGACGCGACAGGTCGAACGACGCTTCCGGAGACCAGCCGGCGCCAGCGTCCTTGCCGGCCAGCGAGGCCAGCGACCGGGCCCGCCCAGTGCTTCGGCGCAAAACAATATTGATGCTGCCGGCGATGCCTTGGGTGCTGCTGTCGGCAGTTGCACTGCGCAGGATCTCGATACGTTCGACGAGCTCCGGCGCCAGGTTCTCCGGCGAGAATCCGGGCGGCGCCGGTTCGCCATTCAGCAAGAATTGCGTATGCCCGCCGCCCAGCCCCCGCAACTGCACCTGCCCCCCGCTTACCGTAACTCCGGGCTGGCGACGCAGGGCCTCGGACATGGTGGGATCGCCATAGCGTAACAGCTCATCGCGTGAAACGATAACCCGGCCCGCGCCATCATCGCGGGGTTGCTGCAAGGTGCTGGCCGCTTTGACCTCGACACTCACCACGTCGCTTTCGGCACTGGCGCAAAGGGGAAACAGGAGCAAGTAAAGCAATATTCGCATCGTAAAGACCCGGTTGTAAAAGAACGATGCGCATTGTTGGCGAAACCTCGGGAAAGCCGATACGGAGTGTGACGAACACCCGGCCCACCGGGACGAACGCCGGAATGCGGCTGCTATACTGCCGCGCCATGGACCGACTACATTCAATGCCAGCCTGGCTGCGCGCCTTGCTGGCCAACTTCGCGCTGTGGACGCTGGTCTGCGCGCTGGCCGGCATCACCACCTACGGCGAACGTATCGAAAGCGGCGACACCCGCAGCTACTGGCAGATGACCGCCGGCTGGTGGGTTGGCTACTCGGCGATGATGTTGCAAAGCTATATGCTGTACATGGTCTACCGCCGCCATCCGGAATGGCTCGCCAGCATGCGCCGCGTCGGCCTTGGCTACCTTGCCTATCTCGCAGTAGGCTGGCCCACTGCAATGCTTGGGCTGGCATTCCGCCGCTGCTTCAAATTCGACATCGACCCGACCTTTGGAAACGCCTGGACCTACGTGGCCACGATGGACAAACTCGAGTGGTTTATCGAGTACGTGCTGCTGACGATGGCTTTTGGCGTCGTGGTGGCGCTCCTGCTGTGGCGCCAGCGCCGGCAGCAAGACCGGCAACTGGCCCAGGCCCTGCTTTCGCTTGAACGCCAGCGCTTGGCCGCCTTGCGCGGCCAGCTTGAACCGCACTTCATCTTCAACACCTTGAGCGCGATCGGCGCCCTGGTGCGCATGGACGACAAGGCGCTCGCACTGGACGCCCTGTCCCGGCTGGGGGATCTGCTGGAGTATGCCTTGACGAGCAGCGAAAGCGATTGGGTGGCGGCCGGCAAGGAGCTGGAATTTGTCCGCAGCTACCTGGACTTGCAGCGCCTGCGTTTCGGCGAGCGCCTGAAGGTACGCATTGCAGGCGCCCATTTGCTGGACGACGGCATCGATTGCCCTCCAATGCTACTGCAGCCGCTGATCGAAAATGCCTTGCGCCACGACCTTGAATGCCATGAAGGCGACAGCGATATCGACATGGCGTTCACGCGGCATGGTGACCGGCTCACGGTACAAGTATCGAATCCGGCCCGCATGCACGCTGCGCCTTCGGCAGGCCTGGGCATTGGCCTGCGCGGCATTCGCGCGCGCCTCCAGCTGGCCTACGGCGATGCAGCCACCCTGGCGACGTCGCGCACCGGCGGCCGCTTCCTGGCGGAGCTTTCCCTTCCCTGGAGGCCGCAGCCGTGAAAGCGCTGATCGTGGACGATGAGGCGCACGCCCGCACCAACCTCCGGTTTGCCCTGGAGGCATTGCCGGGATGGGAGATCGTGGCGGAATGCGCCAGCGCCTCGGCCGCACGCACCTTCCTGGACACCGGCGGCGCGGATATCGTGCTGCTCGACGTGCAAATGCCGGTGGAGTCGGGGCTCGACTTTGCGCGTGAACTGAGCCGGCGCGAACTGCCGCCCTTGATCGTGTTCGTGACGGCACACCGGGGCCACGCCCTGGAAGCATTCGACGTCCACGCGCTCGACTACATCGTCAAGCCTGTGGATGAACGCCGGCTGCAGCAGGCCCTGGAACGCGCCGCCAAGCTGCTCGACCAGCGCGCCGCATACACGCAAGCCCTGCGCGGCTTCGTCGATCCCCGCCCCGGCTACTGGACCGAACTGGCTGTGCGCTCGGTCGGCAGGATAGACCGGGTCAACCTGTCGGAAGTGCTGTGGATCGAATCCGCGGGAAATTATGTGGAACTGCACCTGCCGCAGCGTACCTTCCTGCACCGCAGCACCTTGACGGAGCTGGAGCGCTACCTGGACCCGGCGCAATTCCTTCGTATTCACCGCCGCATCCTGGTGCGCAGCAGCGAAATGCTGGCCGTTCGCCAGCTCCAGGAAGGAAGCCACGAACTGACACTGGCCGGCGGTGCGCAACTGCCGGTCAGCGAACGTTATGCCGCGGCGGTAAAAGACCGCCTCGCGCGGCCTACTCTACCCAGCTGAAGCCATCGCGCGCCAGCAGCGCGAACGATTCCGACGGGCCCCAGGTGCCGGCAGCATAAGGATTCGGCTTCTCGGCCAGGGCGCTCCAGCCGTTGATGATCGGATCGGCCCATTCCCATGCAGCTTCCAGTTCGTCGCGGCGCATGAAGTGGGTCAGGCGGCCTCGCACCACGTCGATCAGCAGGCGCTCGTAAGCTTCGGCCCTGCGCTGCGAGAATGCGGATTGCAGGTCCAGGTTCAGCGCCACCTGCTGCATTTGCATGCCGCTGCCGGGCTGCTTTGCCATGAGCTGCAGCTTGATCGCTTCTTCCGGCTGCAGTTCGATCACCAACCGGTTGGCTACCCCGCCCGGCGTCTCAGGGAACAGCGGGAACGGCGGGTTGGCGAATTCGATCACGATCTTGGACGAGCGGCGCGCCATGCGCTTGCCGGTACGCAGATAGAACGGTACCTTGGACCAGCGCCAGGTATCGACGTAAGCGCGCATCGCCACGAAGGTTTCAGTGCTGCTGCCCTGCGGCACGTTACGCTCCTCCAGGTAGCCCGGCACTTCCTGATTGCCGCTCACGCCGCGCACGTACTGGCCCCGGACGGTGTCGCGTGCGATCGAGGCAAGGCTGAAGCGGCGCAGCGAGCGCAGGACCTTGAGCTTCTCGTCGCGCACCGCATCCGGCGCCAGCGAGGCAGGCGGTTCCATCGCAACGATGCACAGCAGCTGCAGCAAGTGGTTCTGCACCATGTCGCGCATGGCGCCGGCGCTGTCGTAGAAGCCAGCGCGGCTGCCCACGCCGACTTCTTCGGCAACCGTGATCTGCACACTGGTGATATTCGGCGCACGCCACAGCGGCTCCAGGATCGAATTCCCAAAGCGCAGCACCATCAGGTTCTGCACGGTTTCCTTGCCCAGGTAGTGGTCGATGCGGTAAATCTGCGACTCTTCGAAATGCTTGCCGACCGCTTCGTTGATCTCTACCGCTGACGCCAGGTCGCGGCCAAGCGGCTTTTCGAGCACCACGCGCGCGTTGCGGTCAACCAGGCCGGCTTCGGCCAACTTGTCGCAGATGGTGGTAAACAGCGACGGCGCCGTGGCCAGGTAGAAAACCCGTTCTGCACCAGGACGCGAGACCTTGGCCAGCGGCGCCATGCCGTCTTTTTCCACATCGACCCGCACAAACTCCAGCAACTGCAGGAAACTGCGCCAGGCCTCGTCCGTGAAATTCTCCCCGCTGATGAAGGGACGCGAATGCTCCTCGACGAAGGCCAGGTAGGCCGCGCGGTCGTAGTCCTGGCGGCCGGTGGAAATGATGCGGGTCCCGGGTGGCAGGTTGCCGTGCAGGTGCGCCATATACAGCGCCGGCAGCAGCTTGCGCATGGCCAGGTCGCCCACCCCGCCGAAGATGATCATGTCGAGGGGCAGGCTGGAGTCGAATTGTGGAGCAGAGGTCATGTCGAGGCTCAAAAGTGTTGGTGGTAGCGGGTCGGATTGATAATAATACCCAAACTCTCGCCGGGCGGCAGGACGACGACAAAGGAGGAGGTTTGCCAGGACTGTTAAGATCAGCGATTGGGGGCGCCGTGCTGCTCGTGGCCCTTCCCTCTTGGGCAGGTGGAGTAGTTTGCGAGCCGCCTTACTATCGCCCCGAAAACGGCGGTCCCGAACGCGAACTGTGTGCGATCCAGGCGGCCGCAAAACGATTCCTGGACCAGCAGAACATCCGCGACAAGACCGACTGGCGGCCACTCGGCCCCGATATCAGGATGATGTTTGAAACCTGCCTCGTCCCCCTGGGTGCGACCTGGGCCATATACGAAGCCCGGAAAAGCGTGACGGTGAGTTGCGACCGCACCGATCCATCGGCCTACAAGCGCACCTGGAAGGCCGCGGTCGACGTCTACAGCGAGAGCGAGCAGCTGAACTACCATATCCACAAAGCGGCGAGCACATTCGTACGCCGCGAAAACGCGCGGCGCAAATCGAACCGCAAGGCCGGATACCCGGCAAATGAGACCCAGGTGCCCAAATGCGCGGTCCCCCTCGCCGTCGAATGGCGGGACGGCGCCAGGAACAGTGTCGATGTGATCTGCCGCCAGGCCGTCCAGACCACCTGGGGCAAAGGCAAATGGCGAGTCAAGATACCTGTCGAATGATCCTGTGACCAGCACCGGCGCCGGGAATTTAGTTGTTCTTGACAACCAGTCGGTGCAAAAACTAAAATTGGTTGACTAACACAACCAATCCGCCATGAGTACCAACGAAAACACTGCTCAGCTTTTCCGCGACGTCGTGCGCCTATTCGTTCGCGACCAAAGAGAAAACGCAGGGTGCATGGACGGTGGACAGACGGTACGCTGCCACATACTCAACGAATTGCTGCGCGAAACGCCCCTGCCACAACAAGCATTGGTCAATCGCCTCGGCCTGGACAAAGCATGGATCAGCCGAGCTGTGGACGGCCTTTGCATGGAAGGATGCCTGTCGAAGGAACCGAGCCAGCGCGATAGACGCAGTGTCATGCTGTCGCTCACAGCCAAAGGCAAAGCTCGCGCTGCTTCCTTGAATCTCCAACTGAATCAACATGTAGAAGGCTTGCTAGCGGATGTTCCACCTGCACAAAGGGCCGCGCTGCGCAATGCTTTGCAAACCTTGCACGCCGCGCTGAGCGCACCTGATGAAAGATCGAGGGTCAAATGCCAGAAATAACGTTACGCCCCATGCGTCCGGAGGATTGGCCTGCGGTCCGCAGCATCTATCTCGAAGGTATTGCCAGCGGAAATTCGACCTTTCAGACCGAAGCACCAGACTGGGAACAATGGGACGCCAACCATTTGCAGGCCTGCCGCCTGGTTGCCGTGCAAGGCGATTCCGTCGTCGGCTGGGCAGTCCTGGCGGCGATATCGGCTCGACCGGTCTACCGCGGCGTGGCTGAAGTCAGTGTCTACGTAACACAGTCTGTCCACGGACAAGGGGTTGGCAAGGCCCTGATGCGGGAATTGGTATCGGCCTCGGAACAACACGGTTTCTGGACTTTGCAAGCTGGCATATTTCCGGAGAATGTCGCGAGCCTGGCTGTGCATGCAAGCGTCGGGTTCCGCCAGGTCGGCCGAAGGGAAAGGATGGGGCAGTTACATGGCGTCTGGCGCGATGTCGTGCTGGTGGAACGCCGCGTTACCGGCGACGTTTGCTGACTGGCCGTCACGCTTCTGGCGCTATACCGCTGCCATTGAATGGCGAACGCGTTTCCGGATGGCCTGCATGAACACTGCGAAGGAAATGAGCGACATCACGAGCAGGAGAATCAGTACTTGACGAGGGCGGATCACGTCAAACGACATTGCGAACACTAGCGGCCCACTGGCCTTGGCCAGCAGCGCCGGCGCCGCAAGCGCGCCGGATATCGCCCCGTAATGCAGACGGCCGAACATCGCTGCCGGTAACGTTCCGCGCAGAATAGTAAGCACCCCATTGCTGAGTCCATACAGCAGGCAGAAAGCCGCGACACCCCAAGCCTGGCTTCCAAATGCAGCAACCGCGAACAGCGCCACCGGCAATGCTGCGAACGTATAGATTCCCACGATCGTCGGCGGCCTTCCGTTGCCCCAGGTACGCTCGATAAGCCGTCCTGCCACCTGCATCGGTCCAATCAAGGCCGCCAGCATCAAGGCAAGCTCCATCGAATGTCCCAAGGCCCGCATGACGCGGATCAGGTGGACGGAAATCGCAGCAAAGATGAATGCGTTAATCGCAAAAGCCGCGGCCAGAAGCCAGAATTGTGGCTGTCGGATGGCTTGCTGCAGTGTCGCACCGGCGTGACATGATGCGAACGCCTTCTGCTGGTGCGCGCCGTCAAGAAGGCAATGCAATGGCGCACAAACCAGCAGTTGCACAAGCGCGTAGAGCGTTAATGTATCTCGCCAGCCCAAATGCACCTCCAAGGCCTCGGTCAGTGGCCAAAATGCTGTACTGGCAAGGCCGCCCAGCAAGGTGACTGTCGATATGGCCCTTGCACCATCATTGGCGAGGGAGCCATTCAGCGTTGCAAAGGCTGCCTCGTACAGGGTGAGCGACATTGCAGCGCCAATCAAGGTCCAGGCGGCCATATAGGTGGCGTACGACCCGGCAACCGCAAGGCACCACAAGCCCAAACCAGCGGCCATGGACCCCGCCACCATGATCCAGCGACCGCCATGCCGGTCAATCGCAATGCCGACCGGCGTTGCAGCAAGCCCCGCCACCAGCACGCTCCAGGAGAATGCACCAAAAGTCTGGCTCGCCGTCAGCGCCAGGTCAGCCTGGATTCGGCTGGCCAGGATGCCGAAGGCGTAGTACAACATTCCCCATGAAATTACCTGCGTTACCGCCAGAACTGCAACAGGCTTCCGTATTTGCATTTCACCTCCTTCAGTTCGCAGCCTTGCAGCAGCCAGGCAAGAACATCGACCACACCTGTTTTGCGAAAGACGACCTGGCCGGATACGTGGTCGGCCGATACAGGCCTACCGCAGCAGGATCATTGCCTTTTGCATGATAGCGGTAGGTGCCAAACACCATATCCCAGACCACCAAAGCACGGCCAAAATTCCGGTCGCCGTCCCTGGCGTTATCGGCATGGTGCCAACGATGAACTTCATTGGTGCTGAACACATAGTTCAACCATCCGCTCCGTAGCGGCAGGTTCGCATGTTGCGTCATCAAGACGGGATAAGTCAGCGCAAGGTAGCCAAGCACCACGTCCGGCGGCGTGCCGATTAACAGAAGCGGTGCAAAGCCCAGAATGTAGTTGATGGCATAGTTCAAGGGATGGATGCGGAAGTTATTAAGCCAATACAGGCGCTGGCTGCCATGGTGCAGGGCATGCAGCCACCACAATGAAGGCAGGCGATGATGCAAGCGGTGCGACCAATAACTCGTGTACTCGGCCAACAGGGTGGCGACCAGGACTTGCGTGGCGAAGGGCAAATCGGCGGGGAAGACTGCAGCACCAATCTCCATCGCCTGCGCTCCCGCCAGCGCCAGCACCGGTACCGGCAGTAGCCACTTCAGTAGCGGATCGACTACGCCAAACAGCAGCGCCGCGCTGGTGATGTCCGTACTCAGGTCGCCCTGCCCTGTTTTCCAATCAGGGCGGTATGTCATGTTCCGCTCTGCAAATCCTGCAGCGGCGAGAACCAGAGCGCTCGGGATCACGACAGCAAGTTCAAGGCTTCCGCCAATTTTCCTGGCCACCAGGAAGACTCCGGAATTCAACGCCAGCGCCATTGGCAGGAAAAAGCGTGCGAGCAAAGTCTTTATCACGCTACCTCCCCGACTTATATGCAGCACGCGCCTGCTTTCGACCGTGGGCTGCAAGCGGCCGACGACGAACAACCAGGCTGTCCTTTGGCCTTTTCCGCCTCGTCCAAAGCGCAGCACGCCGTGCCGGCATCGATGGCCGGACCACCACAGCAGCCGTCGCCGGGTTCGGCCTCGCCTTCATACGCGAGGCGCGTGTTGCACACGCCAGTTTCCGGCAGGTCCAGTTGAACGTCATCGGCGGCGGCCATGTCGCCGGCCAGCCTCGCCACGACCGACCGCACCTGCTCATAACCCGTCGCCATCAGGAAGTTCGGCGCACGGCCATAACTCTTGGCGCCGACTGCGTAGTATCCCGCCTCGGGGTGGGCCAGTTCCCGGTGCCCGTGTGGACGCACGGTGCCGCAGCTATGTTCGTTCGGGTCGATCAGCGGAGCCAGCGCATCCGTGCTTTCCAGCCAAGGATCGTGCCGAACACGCATTTCACGGGTCAGGTCCAGGTTCGGGCGCGCGCCTGTCGCTGCGACGATACGATCGACTTCGTTGATCACCTGTTGCTGGCCATCCGGCTTGTCACAGACAACCGTGATAGCTCCAGCCCACTCCTGCAACGCGACCATTCGGAAATTGGTATGCAGCTCCAGCTTGCCAGAGTCGCGCAATGCCTTGAGCCGAAGGCCAAGCTGGCCACGAGCCGGGAGTCCATCAGCTTCCCCACCGCCGAAGACGCGAGCCAGTTGATCGCCGCGCGTCGCCCAGACAATCGATGTGCCGGGAACGGATTCCGCCAGTTCAGCCAGCGCCAGCAAGGTGCCGGCTGCAGAGTGGCCTGCACCTACGACCAAGGTGCGTTTGCCTGCGTAGTCGGATCGCTGCCCGCCCGCCACATCCGGCATGCCGTAGGCGATGCGGTCGTGCAGTTCCTTCTCGCCCAGGGCAGGAATGCCGTTGGCGCCGAGCGGATTCGGGTTCGACCACGTGCCAGTGGCGTCAATGACTGCCCGCGCCAGGTAGTCTGCCTCACCATCTGGCCCCGCCACGCGGATCACAAACGGCGCCAACTCCCGGCCACGGCTTTTGACCTTGTCAAACCCTTGGCGCGTTACCTGGATAATTTTATGACCAAGCTTCAACGCACCAGCCAATTCAGGCACTTTCGACAACGGCGCAAGATAGGAGTCCAGCAACTCCCCCGCGGTCGGCAAGCCATCTTCGGCAGGCGCCCGCCAACCATGACGCTCCAGCAGCTGGCGCGCGGCCTTGTCGATGTTGTATTGCCATGGCGAGAACAAGCGCACATGCCGGTAGGTATTCAGGTTAGCGCCTGCTTCAAGCCCACGCTCAAAGATGATTGGGCGCAGGCCGCGCTGAAAGAGGTGTGAAGCGGCAGCCAAACCGACGGGGCCAGCTCCCAGCACAGCGACGGGGAGATCATTCAATTGCACCATGATGCGCTCCTTTCGAAGTTCGTCGAATTACGAATAAATAGACAAATTTTTTACAAGCTGCCGATCAACTGCTTGAACTGCTCCAGCCGTTCGGGATTGACGCAATAACAGACGCGCTGTTCGTCGGCGGAACCAAGAATCAGCCCCGCCTGCTTGAGGATGGTGACATGCTGCGAAATGGTCGAGGGCGCCAATGGCAACACATCGGCCAGGCTGCCAAAGTAGCAAGCCCCGTACGCTGCCAGGTAGCGCAACAACTGTACGCGAGCAGGATGCGCCAACGCCTTGCACAGCATGGCCACCTCGTCGGCATCCAGCTCGGGCAGGTCAGTTTTGGGGTTGGAGGTGCAGCAGCTAAGCATATTCATCAAGCGATTCGTCAATCTACGAACAAAGGTTAGCGTCCATGTCATCAAGCTGTCAAGATATTTCGATATTCTTTGAACTGTCGTATCGTTGTGCCATAATCAGGCCACACCTTTAAAGAAAGCCGCACCATGGAAACGAAAGCCGTATTGACCGCCTTAGGGGCACTGTCGCAAGAGTCCAGGCTCAACACCTTCCGGCTACTGGTCCAGACCGGCCCGCAAGGCCTGGCAGCAAGCAAGATCGGTGAACAGTTGGATATTGCCCCATCCTCGCTGTCGTTCCACCTGAAAGAGCTGACCAATGCGGGCTTGATCGAGCCGCGACAGGAAGGCCGCTTCATTATCTACAGCGCCAACTTTGACACCATGAACGGCGTGCTTTCCTTCTTGACCGACAACTGCTGCGGCGGACAAAGCTGCGCCCCATCCTCCACCATCAAATCCTGCAAACCATGAACGTCCTGATCCTCTGCACCGGCAACTCCTGCCGCTCCATCCTCGGCGAAGCCACCTTCAACCACCTCGCTCCAGCTGGCTGGCATGCAATCAGCGCAGGCAGCAAGCCTGCAGGTTACGTCCACCCACGTTCGCTGGCATTGCTGGAGCGCGAAGGCATCTCAACCAAGGGCTATCACAGCAAGTCCTGGGACAGCCTGCCGGTCACCCCGGACATCGTGATCACCGTCTGTGGCAGCGCCGCAGGCGAAACCTGCCCGGCCTACCTTGGCCCAGTCATGCGCGCCCATTGGGGGGTTGAAGACCCGGCACACGCGACCGGCACCGACGAAGAAATCGACGCCGCGTTCATGAAGGCATACCGCATCCTGCGCCACCGCATCGAAACCTTCTTCGCACTGCCGCTGGAGGAACTGAAGAAGGATCCGGTACGCATGAAAGCGGAGCTGGAACGCATTGGGAAGGTGCAGCCATGACGTTCTCTCGGCGCCTGGTCGCCGAGGCACTCGGCACAGCCATGCTGTTGGCGGTGGTGGTCGGTTCCGGCATCATGGCCGAACGCCTTGCGGGCGGCAATGTGGCCATCGCCCTGCTGGCCAACACGATTGCGACCGGTGCAGGACTCGTGGCCCTGATCCTGATGTTCGGCACCATCTCCGGCGCGCACTTCAATCCCGTCGTGACGTTGTCGGAGGCCTGGCAGCGCAATGTTCCCGCGGCTGAAGTCCTGCCTTACATCGCGGTGCAGCTAGCCGGTGCATTCGCAGGCGTGGCGGCAGCTCACGGCATGTTCGGTGAAGCGCTGTTCTTCGCGTCCGAACATGTACGCTCTGGTCCCGCGCAATGGTGGAGCGAATTTATCGCCACGTTCGGCCTGATCGGCGTGATTATCGGCTGCTCCCGCAGCCGCCCCGCCGTCACGCCGTTTGCCGTGGCCGCGTACATCACTGCCGCTTACTGGTTCACGTCCTCGACGTCGTTCGCCAATCCTGCCGTGACGCTGGCCCGCGCAGCAAGCAACACCTTCGCCGGCATTCGCCCCGCCGATGCGCCTGGCTTCATCCTGGCTCAGTTGGCGGGCATGGTCGCAGCCACTGCATTGTTTTGCTGGCTCTACCCAGCCCCGCCCGCCGATGCCACCGTTGGCGGTACTGTAGCACCCGGCGATTTTGCAGACTCTCTCGAAAAGCACTGACGCATGAACATCCCTGAACTTCCGAACATCAAAGCAGAGCTTCTCGACGCTCCCAGCCTGGACAAGTTGGCGCCGCAAGGTGACATGAACCATCCGCCGCGCATCCTGATGCTATACGGCTCGTTGCGCGAGCGCTCATTCAGCCGGTTCCTGACCTTCGAAGCCGCGCGCATCCTCGAACACTTCGGCGCCGAAGTCAGAATCTTCGATCCGATGGAACTGCCGATGGTTGGCAGCGTGCCCGAAACGCACCCCAAAGTGGTAGAACTGAGGGAGCTTTGCCTTTGGTCGGAAGGCCAGGTCTGGTGCAGCCCTGAGAGGCACGGCGCAATCACTGCCGTGATGAAGAACCAGATCGACTGGATACCGCTGGAACAAGGAGCTGTGCGTCCAAGCCAGGGGCGCACGCTGGCTGTCATGCAGGTGTGTGGCGGCTCGCAGTCGTTCAATGTGGTGAACACGCTGCGCCTGCTCGGCCGCTGGATGCGCATGTTCACGATCCCGAACCAGTCGTCCGTGCCAATGGCTTACAAGGAGTTCGACGATGCGGGTAGGATGCGCCCGTCCGCCTACTACGACCGGGTCGTCGATGTGATGGAAGAACTGTTCAAGCTTACATTACTGATGCGCGGACGAAGCGATTACCTGACCGACCGTTACAGCGAACGAAACGAACGGGCGCGAGCCGCCATCAATCGCCAGATCGAAAGGCTCTGAGTTTTCAGGGTTCTCCTCGCGCTGCCGGGCCATGGGCAGCATAGTGGGCATCGATATCATCAGCAAGCGACTCCGGATACGTAAACACTACCTTCGAGGGGTCGTATGGCATGTTGATGGTAAGCGAGTGCCTGGTCTGCTGGAGGCAGGCCATGACATTCTTTCGCTCGTCCTTGGGGAAAATGCCCCAATGCGCTTGATCGCCAAGTCCCGATTTGACAGGGAGGGTTTTTCGCGCCGCCTCATTGAGCTCCGCGTCGGATGGCAGGTGATGACTGCGCCAGTCCAGTATCGAAAACACAGGATCTACGCTTTTCCCGAGATCGATAAACCCCACCAACGCCAGGAAGGCCCTGTATTTGCTGGGCAAGTCCAGCGTAAACACCGAGCCGACAGGTGCGCTACATCGGATCTTCTTCGGCTTGGGCTTTGATACCTTGATCTGCCGGGGCTCTGGTTGCTTAGACAGCAGCCTCGCCTCCAGGGTGCGCAGTACTTTTCGTCGTGCCGAAACTTCACCTGGCGCGTCGCGCTCCCAAACAGATATGTCGCCACCCTGGCCGATCAGATCAAGTGCGCGAGCCCTGATATGTTCGTGGAGGCGTCCATACTTCCATGCTGTATCCGCCAATGCGAAATACACGAGGCACATGACCTCGCGGTCGTCGGCCAGATCGGCATAACCGTGCAGTATTTGCTCATAGGCTTCCGTGTCGGATCGCCCCAACTTCAGATTTTCGATGTATGCATCGCGCACTTCGCATGTCGTGTCATCCGAATATAGCGCAGGGCCCCAGGCACCCATAGTCATTCCTCAACAGTTAATCCTCAGTACTCTGAATCCTTGAAGGTGTCGTATTTCTCAAAATGAAAGACGGCTTCAACGATATCGTGCAGTGGAGCCTTCGCGTCCCTCTCAAGCCGATCTCCAGCGGGAAGCATGTCATCGACTGCATTTCTCAGCGCAATAAATCCATGATAGGTTTTCGCCAATTTGCGTCCCTCAGTTTGAAAGATCCTGCTGCGCGGCACGCGGCAACTACGCATCCTTAAAGGTGTCGTATTCAAGATAGTAGAACATGGCATCGACAATCTCCGCCGTCGATGCCAGGGGGGAGTGCTGAAGTTTGTTACTGACCACGGCACGAACCATCGGTGCCTCCAGCCATTCGACGTAGCCTTTCCCTGCCAACTGCTCCGGAATATATCCGCCCTCTTCATCCATGCACTCTTCCATCTCCATGCTCGGAATGACTACGAACTCGGCATCCATAATTGTTTTGCGGTCGATCTTTGGCTTTGTGTAAAGCCCACCGGAATCGGGAAAGTTCTCAACACCACTTACCAGTGCCGCAAATCCTTTGAATGCCTGCATTGTGCTTCCTCCTGCGCAAATTTGGACGAAGAAAAAGAAAAAGCCCTCGATCGCTCGAGGGCTTTTTCAGTGTTCTGGCGGAGAGGGTGGGATTCGAACCCACGGTAGGGGGACACCCTACGCCTGATTTCGAGTCAGGTACATTCGACCACTCTGCCACCTCTCCAGGTACTGCATTTAACGGTGGTCGCCGTTGAGAGCCAAGATTATAGCAGCCCTTCCGAAAAAAGGAAGGGCTATTTTCAACTTTATGCGACGAGCTTCGTCAGGCCGCCCATATAAGGCTGCAGCACGGCTGGAATATCCACGGAACCGTCGGCCTGCTGGTAGTTTTCCAGCACGGCGACCAGGGTGCGGCCCACTGCCAAGCCGGAGCCATTCAAGGTGTGCAGCAGTTCCGGCTTGCCTTGCGCGTTGCGGAAGCGGGCCTGCATGCGGCGCGCCTGGAAGGCTTCGCAGTTCGACAGCGAAGAAATTTCACGGTAGGTGTTCTGCGCCGGCAGCCACACTTCCAGGTCGTAGGTCTTGGCGGCGCCAAAGCCCATGTCGCCGGTGCACAGCTGCATTACGCGGTATGGCAGGCCCAGGGCCTGCAGGATGGTTTCGGCGTGTCCGACCATTTCTTCCAGCGCTTCGTACGACTTATCCGGATGCACGACCTGGACCAGTTCAACCTTGTCGAACTGGTGCTGGCGAATCATGCCCTTGGTGTCGCGGCCTGCCGAACCGGCTTCCGAACGGAAGCATGGAGTGTGGGCGGTGACCTTGATCGGCAGCGTTTCGACTGCCACGATCTCGTCGCGCACCATATTGGTCAACGACACTTCGGAGGTCGGGATCAGGTAGAAGTTCTGGCCTTCGCCTTCGGCGCCGCCCTTCTTCACCGAGAACAGGTCCGCTTCGAACTTCGGCAGTTGGCCGGTGCCCAGGAGCGATTCCGCGTTGACCATGTACGGGGTGTAGCACTCGGTGTAGCCGTGCTTGTCGGTGTGGGTGTCCAGCATGAACTGCGCCAGCGCGCGGTGCATGCGAGCGATGCCGCCTTTCATGACGCTGAAGCGGGAGCCGGTCAGTTTGACGGCGGTTTCGAAATCCAGGCCCAGTGCCGCGCCTACGTCTGCGTGGTCTTTGACTTCAAAGTCGAAGCTGCGCGGAGTGCCGAATTTGCGGACTTCCACGTTGGCCGTTTCATCGGCACCGGCCGGCACGGATTCGTGCGGCAGGTTCGGTACAGCCTGCAGGAATGCATTCATCTTGGCCAGCACTTCGGCCAGCTTGCTTTCGTTGGCCTTCAGTTCTTCGGGCAGGCTGGCTGCTTCGGCCATCACGGCGGAGGCATCTTCCCCTTTGCCCTTCAACATGCCGATCTGTTTGGCCAGCGAATTGCGCTTGCTTTGCAGTTCTTCGGTGCGCATCTGGATGGCTTTGCGTTCGCCTTCCAGGGCATTGAAGCCGGCTACGTCGAGCTGGAACTTGCGGGTCGCCAGTTTGGCGGCGACAGTATCAATGTCTTTACGGAGAAGTTGGATGTCAATCATGTTTTGCTGCCGCTACGAGGTTTAATCGAAAGGGGCAATTGTACCAAGATGACAGCACAACAACCGAGTTTTACGCCCTCCGGCGTTGTGCTGTCAGATCAGTGCTGCCTTTTCGGCTGCAGTCAGGCGCTTGGCGGCCACCACCACGGTTGGAATGCTGGTATCCACCTTGGCAACAACCGGGTCGGCGGCAACGTGCAGGACCGGAGTGGTGGCGGTTGCAAAGCTGGTGACGGTGGCCAGGGCGGCTGCAATAACGAAGATCGCTTCCATGTGTTTCAGGGCTTTCATGATGTTCTCCTTCAGGTCAGTGTTGAACTACTTCCGTGCTTCCATGGTTACACTGTACCTAAAGCCTCCCTGCCCTGCCTTGCACTTGCGACGAAGCGCAAAAAACACGGGATGAAATGCAAATTTCAGACCGTACGGCCCTGCTCAAGCCATCCCTTCACGGCACTGTTGAACGCTTCCGGCTGCTCGCGCATGACCCAGTGGCCGCTACGGAAGGCAATCACGCGGCTGTCCGGCTTGGATTGCACGGCCGCCTCGAAACTGCGCGTATGGAACGGGAACGGTTTGCGCTTGCCGTAGATGTACAGCATGGGCCAGCGCAGCTTGAATGGCAGCGTCCCTGCGGCAGGCGTGGCGGCGCGCAGCCAGGTAATTGCGTGCGGCAATTGCAGGCGGTCGCAAGCATCGCGCGCCGCCCGGCTGGTGCTGCTGGATGCCTTCAGGCGGCGGTGCGCAAAGGCCAGGCGCAAGCGGGTTTTCCAGTCCAGCGAGGCACGGTAAGTCATCTGGCTGGAGCCGCCGATGCCGACGCTGATCACCCGGCTCACCAGTTCGGGATAGCGCAGCGCGAACTGGTAGCCGAACACGCAGCCCCAGTCGCTCAGCATCAGGATCACGGGGCGGCCGCCATTCACGGCTTGGACCGTATCGGCGTAGAGTTTTGCGACTTCATCGATCGTATGGCTGCCCTTGGCGCCTTGGCTGGGGAAGCTGAACCGCACACAGCGATAGCTCGAAGAAAAGGCAGCGACCTGGGCATCCCACAGGCTGCGGTCATACGGCCACCCATGAATCATCATGATGGCTTCCTCTCCCACACCATCCACATGGACGGTCACTCCATCGACTGTCAGACGCTGCGACATCCCGCCCTCCGTTAAAATATTTACAACATCCTAACGTTGGACAATAGAAATGTAAACGCTTCGCTTAAGGGTTCCGCTTATGAAGGCAATAGGAATTGCAGCCGGGAATCTGTCTTGGCAGGTGTGAAGCCGGTCAGTTCCACCTCCACCAGCCCGTTTGCAACGAACGGGTCTAGCGCCAGCCGCTCACGCACGGCGCCCTCTTCCAGCCCATGCACCAGGATGCCGCCGCCCGCCTGCCCCAGCAGGTTGCCCGCCGCGAGGAATACGCCATCGTCAAAACCCGCCTGCAACCAATCCTTGTGTGCGGCCATCCAATGCGCGGCCTGTTCGCGGCTGCCGGTCAGTTTGAGCGATACAACAAACATGATTCCTCCTTTAGTTGGAAATGGCGTGCAGCCATTTGTGTAGTTGCGAAACCTCGTGCTGGATAAATGCTCCGTCGTCGAAGGCGTTGGCGAGCGTGGCAATGCCCTGGCTGCGTGCCAGCAGGTGCATGGCCAGGCCATCGGCATCGGCCGCAGCCTTCCTGCCCAGCTGCGCGAATTGCGCGCGCAGCCATTCGCGAAATAGCGTGAACAGGATATTCGCCTGGGGCAGCGCAGGATGTTCAAGCTTGGCCAGTTCGGTGCACAGCGTGCCGACCGGGCAGCCATTGCGGCGGATCGATGGCGCGTTCATCGCCATCATGTCGATGAAGCGGCCGATGCGCGCCGCCGGCTGCGTGGAGTCCGCGGCCCAGGCATCGAGCATGGCTTGCGTCTTCTGCCGGCGCAATTCGATCACGGCCGCCAGGATCTCGTCCTTCGTCTTGAAGTGATAGTAGAAATTGCCGCGTGAGAGCTCGACCGCCGCCGCGATGTCGGCGAAGCTGGTGTGGCCGTAGCCGCGCTCATAGAACAGCCGGTCGGCCGTTTCGACAATGCGTTCGCGGGTGCTGATTGCCTGCTTGTTCATGCCGACAAGAGTAGGACAGTCGTCCTACGATGTCAAGAATTTAAGCCATCGTTACGATCCGTGAGAATATTGCCTCTTTTTTAGGCCAATAATGACGTAGGATTTTTCCTACGCCCGCCACGAAAGGAGTTGAAATGCAACTTTCGCAGCCGACAGTTGGCCCTATCGTGGGCTATACCAGCGAAGCCGAGTCACGCATCTGGTTACGCGGAGACTTGAAACTGGACAATGGCCAGCCACGGCGTTGCTTCGGTGCGGTGCGCTATCGCAAGCCGGGAGCCAAGCAATGGTCCGACCCGATTTTCAACAAACTCGAGCCACATTTCGACATGACCGGCGTATTTGCGCTGAAGGGCCTGGCGCGGAATACGCCGTATGAATACCAGGCAGGATGGTTCTTTGCCGAGAGTGAACTGACCGATGTGGCCCGCATGGATGGCGCTCTCTTCCAATGGCCCGATGCCCGCGTCTTCAATAGCGGAAGCCAAGCCGCCAACCACGCGCGGTCATATATCGTCGGGTCTTGCCGTTACGTGTTGCGCCTGTTCGGGGGCGCCATCTTTGACAGCCGGGGCGACAAATGTTTCAGAAGCATTCTGTCGCAGATTGACGACGCCAAACAGCCTCAACCTGTCGATGCCTTGTTGATGATAGGTGACCAGATTTACGCCGACGATAAGAGTTTCCTCGATCCAGCAAGCGCAATCGACGATTTCCTGGACCGGTACCGGACCGCATTTTCACAGGACTCGATTCGTGAACTGATGTCGCGTGTACCAACCTACATGATTCTGGACGATCATGAAATCGAAAACAACTGGCCAAGCAATGCCTCGCCCAGTGACCGGATCAACCTTTATCCGCACGCCATCCACGCTTACCAGATATACCAGTGCAGCCATAGCCCGCTGTTCGAATCCAATGCTGAAGGGCGCATAGAAGGTACGCCAACACACTTCTGGTACACCTTCCAGGACGGTTGCGTCGATTGGTTCGTGATGGATGTTCGTACTGAGCGAATCCCGACACCGACGGCAAATCGCCGAATGATCAAGGATGAGCAGATGAAGGCGCTTCTTGACTGGCTTTCCGACGGGTCGGGCCGCAACAAGTTCATTGTCACGTCGGTGCCTTTTATCCCCGACATGAAATCGGACAGGAACGACAAATGGGATGGTTTCGTACCGGACCGGGACCGCATCTTGCAGCACATCGAGAAGAACAGCATACGCCGGGTAGCTTTCGTCTCTGGCGACGTTCACTGTTCTTTTACCTGCCAGCTACAGCTGTCGCCCACATTGAAGATAAGCCAGATTGTCTCTTCCTCGTTCTACTGGCCTTACCCGCACATGGAAGAAAACCAGTTCGACTTTTCTGGATTCCAGACCGCAGGACCTGGCAACTACCAGATCAAGCGAACCTCGCCGGTTTATTCGGACGACAACTTCGCGCGCATGGAGGCATCGCCGGGCACCGTCAACATCACTTACTTCGGCCGCAAAGGCGACAAACTAGGTAAAACCATCACCCTTGCGCTCTAGACCGGCCACTTAACCCTTGCGGGCTTCTTCGTCCAGTTTCCGCAGGAAGGCCAGCTTGTCGGCAATCTTGGATTCCAGGCCGCGTGGAACCGGCTGGTACCAGCCCGGTTCCGCCATGCCATCCGGCAGGTAGGTTTCGCCGGCGGCATAGGCGTCCGGCTCGTCGTGGGCGTAGCGGTATTCGTGGCCGTAGCCCAGCTCCTTCATCAACTTGGTCGGCGCATTGCGCAGGTGGACCGGCACTTCGCGCGATTTGTCGCGGCGCACGAAGGCCATGGCGGCGTTATAGGCGTTGTAGCCGGCATTGCTCTTGGCCGCAACCGCCAGGTAAATCACGGCCTGCGCCAGCGCCAGTTCCCCTTCCGGAGAGCCGAGCCGCTCATAGGTTTCGGCGGCGTCGTTGACCATGGTCAGGGCGCGCGGGTCAGCCAGGCCGATGTCTTCCCACGCCATGCGCACGATGCGGCGCGCCAGGTAGCGCGGATCGGCCCCGCCGTCGATCATGCGGCAGAACCAGTACAAGGCGCCGTCCGGGTTTGAGCCGCGCACAGACTTGTGCAGGGCCGATATCTGGTCGTAGAAATTGTCGCCGCCCTTGTCGAAGCGGCGCGCATTCAAGGTCAGCGCGTTTTGCACGAATTCGCCGGTGACCTTGCTGGTGCGCGCGGTGGCGGCAGCGGTCTTGGTCTGCTCCAGCAGGTTCAGGAAGCGGCGCGCATCGCCGTCGGCGTAGCCGATCAGGGTATCGATCGCCAGCTCGTCGAAGTCCAGGTCCGGCATGGAGCGTTCGCGGGCGCGGGCCAGCAGCTGGCGCATCTCTTCTTCGGTCAGCGCCTTCAGTACATAGACCTGGGCGCGCGACAGCAGTGCGGAGTTGACTTCGAACGAGGGGTTTTCGGTGGTGGCGCCGATCAGGGTGACCAGGCCGGATTCGACATACGGCAGCAGCGCATCCTGCTGCGCCTTGTTGAAGCGGTGGATTTCGTCGATGAACAGGATGGTCTGCTTGCCATTGGCGACGAATTGCTCCGCCTGTTCGATGGCGGCGCGGATGTCCTTGACCCCGCCCAGCACGGCCGAAATGGCGATGAACTCGCAGTCGAAGGCGCGCGCCGACAAGCGCGCCAGCGTGGTCTTGCCCACGCCCGGCGGCCCCCACAGGATCATCGAATGCGGCTTGCCGGACTTGAACAGCAGGTTCAAAGGCTTGCCCTCGCCCAGCAAATGGCTCTGGCCGATCACGTCCGCAACGGTATGCGGGCGCAGCGCTTCGGCCAGCGGCGGGGTGGGTTCCGGGGCGAACAGGTCTTGCGTCATCATGCCTTAATTGTTGATGACGTCCGCGCCCTTGGGCATGACAAATTTAAAGGACGTTGCATTCAGCGCTGGATTTTTTTCAAACTTCTTGAACGACAGGATGGAAGTCTGGCCGAAGCTGTCTTTCAGTTCCATCGCTTCCGGCACGCCGTTTTTCAGGCCGATCTGGATCTGCTCGAAGCTGGCATCCTTGGCTTTGGGCGTGGCTTTCAGCCATTCGAGTCCATCGCGCGAACCCGCCTCGGCCAGGGCAAAGTTCTTTTCCAGGTCGTTGGAGCCGAACAGGATGGCGGCTGGCGAGGAACCCAAAGCGTCGCCCAGCTTGCGCACGGTAACCTGGTTCAGGTCCTTGTCGAAAATATACAGCTGCTCGCCGTCGGCCTGCAGCACCTGGTCGTAAGGCTTGGTGTAGGTCCAGATGAACTTGCCCGGGCGGGCAAAGGTGAAGCTGCCGGAGGACAGCTTGTCCTTGCTGCCCTGCGCCACGACCTTTTGCGTGAATTCGCCCCTGGCTGCCTTGGTGCTGGCAACGAAAGACTTGAACTGGTCCAGCGCCGCAGCGCTGGCGGAACCTGCGAACAGCAGGCCGGCGGCCAGGGCCGCCATCAACTTGGTGTACTTCATAAGAATCCTTATTCCGCCGATGCGGTAGGTGCGATGATTTCGCGGTTGCCGTTCGACTGCATGGCCGATACAACGCCGCTGTTTTCCATCTGTTCCAACAGGCGTGCCGCCCGGTTGTAGCCGATGCGCAGGTGGCGCTGCACCAGCGAGATCGATGCCTTGCGGTGCTTCAGCACGACTTGCACGGCCTGGTCGTACATCGGATCGGCCTCGCTGTCTCCGCCGCCGCCAGCACCGGCCGCGGCGCCGTCGCCGCCGCCTTCTTCCAGCGTGCCGCCTTCCAGGATACCCTCGATGTAATTCGGCTCGCCCTGGGCTTTCAGATGCTTCACGACGCGGTGCACTTCATCGTCCGACACGAAGGCGCCGTGCACGCGGATCGGCAAGCCGGTACCCGGCGGCATGTACAGCATGTCGCCCATGCCCAGCAGGGTTTCGGCGCCCATCTGGTCCAGAATGGTGCGCGAGTCGATCTTGGACGATACCTGGAACGCAATGCGCGTCGGGATATTGGCCTTGATCAGGCCCGTGATCACGTCTACAGATGGGCGCTGGGTTGCCAGAATCAAGTGCAGGCCTGCCGCACGCGCTTTCTGCGCGATGCGGGCGATCAGCTCTTCCACCTTCTTGCCAACCACCATCATCAGGTCGGCCAGCTCGTCGATGATGATGACGATGGTTGGCAGTTTTTCCAGCGGTTCCGGCGCGTCCGGCGTGATCGAGAACGGATTCGGGATCTTCTCTTCGCGTTTCTCGGCCTCGGCAATCTTGGCATTGTAGCCGGCCAGGTTACGCACGCCCAGCTTCGACATCAGCTTGTAGCGGCGCTCCATCTCGTTCACCGCCCAGTTCAGGGCGTGGCCGGCCTGGCGCATATCTGTCACCACCGGCGCCAGCAGGTGCGGAATGCCTTCGTACACCGACATTTCCAGCATCTTCGGGTCGATCAGGATCATGCGCACGTCGTGCGGGTCGGCCTTGTACAAGAGCGACAGGATGGTGGCGTTGATGCCCACCGACTTGCCGGAACCGGTGGTACCGGCCACCAGCAGGTGCGGCATCTTGGCCAGGTCGGCCACCACCGGCTTGCCGGCGATATCCTTGCCCAGCGCCACGGTCAGCGGCGAATGGTTGTCGTTATAGACCTTGGAGCCGAGGATCTCGGTCAGGCGCACGATCTGGCGCTTGGGATTCGGCAGCTCCAGCGCCATGTAGTTCTTGCCCGGGATGGTTTCCACCACGCGGATCGAGGTCAGGGACAGCGAACGCGCCAGGTCGCGCGCCAGGTTGACGATCTGGCTGCCCTTCACGCCGGTGGCAGGCTCGATTTCGTAGCGGGTCACGACCGGACCCGGATAGGCGGCTACCACCTTGGCTTCCACGCCAAAGTCGGACAGTTTTTTCTCGATCAGGCGGCTGGTGAATTCCAGCGTTTCCACGGCCACGGTTTCCTGCTGCGGCGGCGCATCGTCCAGCAGCGACAACGGCGGCAGCGTGGTGTTCTCGATTTCCTGGAACAGGGTGCCCTGCTTTTCCTTGATCACGCGCTCGGACTGCACCACCTGGGTGATCTGCGGCTCGATCTTGACGATAGGCGCCGGCGGCGCATCCGGGGGCAAGTCGGCCGGCTTCGGATGCTTCTCCTCGTGCTTGACGCGTTCCTTGACCACTTTTTCTTCGCGCTTGACCACGGCCACGTCGCCCTGGCGGCGATCCTCGCGGTCTTCCATGCGGGCGCGGACCCAGTCGATGCCCATCTCGATGACTTCACCGATCTTCTCGGCCACCGACATCCACGATACGTGGAAGAACAGGCTGAAACCGGTGCCGAACAACAGCAGCAACAGCAGCGTGGCGCCGGTAAAGCCCAGGCCCACGTGCGCGCCGTGTCCGATCAGTTCACCCAGCACGCCGCCCGGAGCGCGCGGCAACTGCACTTTCAGCGTGTAGAGGCGCAGGAACTCCAGGCCCATCGAACCCACCAGCATCAGGCCGAAACCGATCACGCGGATCAGGCCTTCCTGCTTGTGTTCAGGATCTTCGTCCTTCTCCAGCACGAACTTACGGGTCAGGCGGCGATAGCCCTGCCACACCACGCGCAGCATGTAGACGCACCACCACCAGGCTGAGAAGCCGAAGATGAACAGCATCAAATCGGACAGCCAGGCGCCGCCGCGCCCGCCCAGGTTGAACACCGTGGGCACCACATTATTGTGCGACCAGCCCGGATCCAGCCGGTTGTAGCTGGCCAGGATCAGGATGAAATAAACGCAGACGACAAACAGCGCGAAAAAGCGGGCCTCCGACAGCAGTCGCACCAGCCGATTGGGTAAGGGCTGGCGTTCGGTGACATTGCGAGTGTAACCAGAAGAAGTCTCCTGGCTCTTTTGACTCTTCTTACTCATTGCTTGGAGGCAAAAATTCCATAATTGCGCTTATTCTAAGGCATATCAAGGTAAAACGGCCCCACGGTACATGTGAAATGCACGCTTCGCATATAATTTCGGTTTGCTTGGGGCCGGACTTGTCGCATTCCTGTCCGCACCCATATACCAGACACTCCAACTAGGTAAAGAATCCGCATATGACTACTACCAAACACGCCAAAGTCCTGATTCTCGGCTCCGGTCCAGCAGGCTACAGCGCCGCGATTTACGCCGCGCGCGCCAACCTGAATCCGATGCTGGTGACCGGCGTCGAGCAAGGCGGCCAGCTGATGACCACCACCGACGTGGAAAACTGGCCGGCCGACCCGATGGGCGTCCAGGGTCCGGACCTGATGCAGCGCTTCCTGCAGCACGCCGAGCGCTTCAAGACCGAAATCGTGTTTGACCACATCCACACCACCCACCTGAACGAAAAGCCGATCCGCCTGGTGGGCGACAGCAACACCTACACCTGCGACACCCTGATCATCGCCACCGGCGCCTCGGCCCAGTACCTGGGCCTGCCGACCGAGCAGGAATTCATGGGCCGCGGCGTGTCCGCCTGCGCCACCTGCGACGGTTTCTTCTACCGCGGCCAGGAAGTGGCCGTGGTTGGCGGCGGCAATACCGCCGTTGAAGAAGCCCTGTACCTGTCGAACATCGCCACCAAGGTCACCCTGGTGCACCGCCGCGAGAAGTTCCGCGCCGAGCCTATCCTGGTGGACCGCCTGATGGCCAAGGTCGCCGAAGGCAAGATCGAGCTGAAGCTGAACTCCACCCTGCACGAAGTGAAGGGCGACCAGTCCGGCGTCAACGCCATCACCATCAAGCACAATGACGGCGGCTTGTCCGACGTGGCAGTGCACGGCCTGTTCATCGCCATCGGCCACAAGCCGAACACCGGCATTTTCGAAGGCCAGCTGGAAATGAAGGATGGCTATATCAAGACCCGCACCGGCACCGAAGGCATGGCCACCGCCACCTCCGTGCCAGGCGTATTTGCAGCCGGCGACGTGCAAGACCACATCTACCGCCAGGCCATCACTTCCGCCGGCACCGGCTGCATGGCCGCGCTGGACGCGCAACGCTACCTGGAAGCGCAAGAGTGAAAAGCTTCGCCGACCTGAAGGGACTGGGCAAGCAGCTCAAGGAGCAGGAAGAGCAGCGCGCGGCCGAGCAGAAGGAGCGCGCCAGGCAGGAAAAGGCCGCGGCCGCCGCTGCCAACGTGTTCCAGTCCTCCATGGCCGGCGTGCAGAAGATGAAGCCGTCCGACCGCTACGTGCCGCCGCCCGCCAAGGGCCCGGCCGCGGCGGGCCGCCCTGCCCCATCCGGCCCGCGCAAGCAGCAGACGGCCGAGGAGCAGGCGGCGGACGACGCAGCCGTGCTGCGCGAGTCGATGCTGTCGGATATGTTCGACGTCGACCATTACATGGAAGAAGATCCCTCGCTGAACTACAGCGCGCCCGGCATCGGCCCGGACGTGATGAAGAAGATGCGCAAGGGCCATTGGCCGGTACAGGATGAACTGGACCTGCACGGCAAGCGCCGCGACGAGGCGCGCCAGGCGGTGGACGATTTCCTCCTCAAGGCCAAACGCCGCAACTACCGCTGCGTGTGCGTGATCTACGGCCGCGGCTTCGGTTCGCGCGGCGGCGAGCCGGTGCTGAAATCCATGGTCCACTCCTGGCTGGTGCAGACCGACGGCGTAATCGCCTTCTGCCAGGCCCGCGCCGAAGAAGGCGGCGAAGGCGCCATCATGGTGCTGCTGCGCTCCGCCCTCGCGCCCCAGCGCTGACCGGCCTCCTTTCGCCGCGGCGGCGCCACGGCATGCGTGGCTTGCAGGTTCTGCTATCAGGATGCTAATCTGCGCCTCATGAAAATAGTCCCCGCCGTTTCCCTGATCACCATCATTGAGGTCGTAGCAATCCTGGTTGGGGCATTCTCCGGCTTCATCGAAGCGCGCCGCAAGCGCATGGACATTGTCGGCGTGTTCATCGTCGCCTTCATTACCGCCTTCGGCGGCGGTACCGTACGCGACATCCTGCTCGACAAGCGTCCGCTGTTCTGGGTAGCGCACCAGGAATATACGATCCTGCTGTTCGTGGTGGCACTGGTGGCGGCGCCTTTCGTCAAGCATATCCGCCATATCGTTTCCGAACGGCTGATCGTGATAGCCGACGCGGTGGGCCTCGGCCTGTTCGCGGTTGCCAGCGTGGCCCAAGCGCTTGCGGCCGACATGCCGATTTTCGTCGCCGTGATGATGGGCGTGGTAACGGGCATTTTCGGCGGCGTGCTGCGCGACATCATCTGTAACGAGGTGCCGATGGTCTTCCGCGATGGAAAACCGTACGCGATCTGCGCCTTCTTCGGCTGCTGGTTCTATATCGCGCTGCAATATACCCAGGTTTCGGACGACGTCGCCCTGTGGTCCAGTGCCGGCCTGATCACCGTGATGCGCCTGCTGGCCTGGCGCTTTGACCTGAAGATCAGCCGGCCGTAGGGCTATCGCCAACAGACTTTCAATTGGAAAGTTAAAACTTACCATCAAGTAACAACTGATACAATTGCGCAACTTTCTTGATGCGCTTGCCTGTCCGTGTTTACCTTTGATGTCGCTACTGCAACGAGCCTGGTCGGCTTCCTGTCGATCCTGATTGCCTGCGCCTTCCGGGGCTTGCACGGCCGCTCCCTGGCGGGCACGCCCGGCGGCCAGTGGGCCCTTTCCGCCCTGGCCGGCGGTGTCGCAGCGCTGCTTGTTGCCAATTCCGCCACACTCCCCGGCTACATTGGAACCGTCGCCGACAACGCCTTGTCCGTCGTCAGCCTGGTGTTCATTCATCGCGGCACGGCAATGCTGGTCGGCGCACGCTACAGCGACCGTTATTACGCCCTGTGCGTCGGTGCGGCCGCCGCAGCGTTCGCCTGGTTCAGTTACGGCCAGCCGAGCGTGCAGGCCCGGATCGGGCTGGTGTCTGCCTGCCGCGCCGCCTTTTACTGCGCGACCTTGCTGATGCTGGTCAGGCGGCCCGGCCTGCCGGCCGGCACCCGCTACCTGGTCGACATCCTGGCGCTGGCCACCATCTGGAGCGTGGTGCGTCTAGGCACTGCCCTCCTTTCAGGCGAGCACGTCGACAATTTTCTGGACGGCGGCTCCTCGTTTGCAGTCATGGTCTCGGTGGGCGGCATCCTGCATCTGCTGGTGAACGCCTTCCAGTTCCGGCTGGAGAGCGAAAAGATCCGCGACGAGCTTGCGGCCCACGCCGGCCGCCTGCAGGACAAGCGCAACAAACTGAAGGCCGTGGTCGCCGAACGCACCGCGGAACTGACCCGGCAAGCGACCACCGACAGCATGACCGGCATCGCCAATCGCCGTCACTTCATGGAGCGCGGCAACGACGAAATCGAACGGGCCCGCCGCTACCACCTGCCGCTCACGCTGCTGTTGCTCGATATCGACCACTTCAAGCAGATTAACGACCGCTTCGGTCATGCGGCAGGCGACAAGCTGCTGCAAGTCATTGCCCAGGCCTGCCAGTCCAATGCCCGCAACGTCGACCTGCCCGGCCGCCTCGGCGGCGAAGAATTTGCCTTGCTGATGCCTGAAACCAGCGCCATTGCGGCCCGGCTTGCGGCCGAGCGCCTGCGGCGTGCCATCAGCGCCATCCCGCCCGCGCTGTCCGGCGTGCCGCACCAGGTGACCGCCAGCTTCGGCATCGCCGCACTCAAGTCGCATGATGCCTCGATGGACAGCCTGGTGGTTCGGGCCGACGCTGCCCTGTATCGCGCCAAGAACGGCGGCCGCAACCGGGTGGAGGCAGTTTGAATACCCTGCACATCGGAACTTGCCAACTGACCCTCGGCATTGCCTGCCTGGCACTCGGCATAGCCTTCATCGGCCTGCACGCGGTACGCGATGGCCGTTCCGCCGGGTCCAACTGGAGCCTGGCGGCGATCTGCCAGGGCCTGGCATGGATACTGGCCGGCATGCGCGGCGACTTGCCTGTGGCGCTGACGGTGGTGCTGCCCAATGTGCTGGCCGCCGCCAACGCCATGCTGCTGCTGCGCGGCGCCGTGCGCTATATGCCTGCCCCGCCGCCATGCCTGCTCAAGCCCCAGCCTTGGCTCGCATTCCTGCTGGCGGCCGCCGTCCTTTGCGCCTCGACCGGCCATGCAAGCGACCACGCGCGCCTGGTTCTCGCGGCGGCGATACGCATTCCATTGCTGCTGGCAGCCATCGCGCTCCTTTCGCGTCATGCGCCGCGCAATGGCCGCGCCATGCTGTGCGCGCTGTTTGGCATCGACACTGCATGGCAGCTGTTTGCCGCCCTGGCCGTCCAGGGCGGAGACGTCGTTGCCGGCGAGCTGTTGCGCGGGGCCCTGGCCATCCTCGTTATCGCAGCCCAGTTCCGCATCGAGAGCGACAATGCACGCGCTTCGCTCGAGGCCCTGGCCGCAGCGCTGGAAATGGAAAGCCTGCAACTGGAAAAAACGATCGAGGACCGCAACCGTGAACTGCACGAGATCGCGACCACCGATTTCCTGACCGGCATCGCCAACCGGCGCCAGTTCATGGCGCGCACGGAAATGGAAATCGAACGCTCGCGGCGCTATGGGCACAAGCTCTCGCTGCTGATGATCGACATCGATCACTTCAAGGCAATCAACGACAGCTTTGGCCACCCCACCGGCGACCAGGCGATCATCGCCATCGGACACCATTGCGCCACCGCCTGCAGGCGCAGCGACCTGGCGGCCCGCCTGGGCGGCGAGGAATTTGCAATCGTGCTCCCATCGACAGGAATCAGCGAAGCGCAGATCGTGGCGGAGCGCCTGCTCACCGGCACCAGGGCGCTGCTGCTTATGCATGAGGGCCGGGCCGTGCCGCTCAAGCTGAGCATCGGCATTGCCTGCCTGGAGGCGGGAGACAGCGGGCCGGACACGCTGCTGGCGCGTGCCGACCAGGCTTTGTACGCGGCCAAGCACGCAGGCCGCGATTGCGTGCAGGTCGTTAGATCTGCGGCCTGATCAAACCGCGTCAGCGCCGGTTTCGCCGGTACGGATGCGTATCACCTGCTCGATGTTCTGCACGAAGATCTTGCCGTCGCCGATCTTGCCGGTGCGGGCCGCCTTGATGATCGCATCGACAGCGGTATCGACCACGCTGTCGTCCACCACCACTTCCACTTTCACCTTCGGCAGGAAATCGACCACGTATTCCGCGCCGCGATACAGCTCGGTGTGGCCCTTCTGGCGGCCAAAGCCTTTTACCTCGGTCACGGTCAGGCCGGTCACGTTCACTTCGGCCAGCGATTCGCGTACCTCGTCCAGCTTGAATGGCTTGATGATGGCGGTAATTTGCTTCATTGCGTTCTCCTTATAGTGGTTTTAAGCGTCAGGCACGGTCTTCAGGTTTTCCAGCCAGGCTGCAGCCTCCGAGTCGCTTGGCGCGCGCCAGTCGCCGCGCGGCGACAGCGAGCCGCCCGATCCGACTTTCGGCGCGTTCGGCACGCAGGTGCGCTTGAACTGGGAGGTCTGGAAGAAGCGCTTGAGGAAGATGCCCAGGTTGTGTTTAATGTCTTTCAATTCGTACTGGTTGCGCACCACGTGCTCGTCTTCCGGCCACAACCCTGCGTCGCGGTCGCGCCAGGCGTGGTAAGCCAGGAAGGCTACCTTGGCCGGCGAGAAACCGAAGCGCAGCGTGTAGTACAGGTTGAAGTCCTGCAGCTCGTAGGGGCCGATCACGTTCTGCGTGATCTGCGCCGGTGCTTCGTCGTCGGCCTTGCCAGGCACCAGCTCCGGACTGATTTCGGTATTCACCACTGCCAGCAGCACGCTTGAATTGACGTCGCCAAACTGCTTGCTCTCGGCCACCCAGCGCACCAGGTGGGTGATCAGGGTCTTGGGCACGCTGGCATTCACGTTGTAATGCGACATATGGTCGCCCACGCCGTAGGTGCACCAGCCCAGCGCCAGCTCGCTCAGGTCGCCGGTGCCGATCACGATGCCGTTATGGTGGTTCGCCATGCGGAACAAGTGGTTGGTGCGTTCGCCGGCCTGCACGTTCTCGAAGGTGATGTCGTATTGTTCCTTGCCCTCGCTGTACGGGTGGCCCAGGTCCTTCAGCATCTGGATGCAGCTTGGCCTGATGTCGACTTCCATCGCAGTGCAGCCGACGAACTGCATCAGCGCCCTCGCCTGGTCCAGCGTGCGGCTGCTGGTGGCAAAGCCCGGCATCGTGGCCGCGATGATATTGGTGCGCGGCAGGCCGAGGTGGTCCATGGCCTTGGCACAGACCAGCAGCGCGTGGGTTGAATCCAGGCCGCCCGACACGCCGATCACCACCTTCCTGATGCCGGACGAGGACAGGCGCTGCACCAGCGCGCTGACCTGGATGTGATAGACCTCGTTGCAACGCTTGTCGCGCAGTTGCGGGTTGGACGGCACGTAAGGGAAGCGCGCCACATTGCGCTCCAGCGGCAGCACGCGCTGCGACGGCAGCTCGACCGGAAAGCGCGCGGTGCGGAACTGCGCCACTTCGGCCTTATGGCGGCGGGTCGAATGGCCGAACGTGGTGGTGCGCATGCGTTCGCGCGACAGGCGCTCCAGGTCGACGTCGGCAAAGATGATGTGCGATTCTTCGGCGAAGCGCTCGGACTCGGCCAGCATTTCGCCGTTCTCGCAGATCAGCGCCTGGCCATCCCAGGCCAGGTCGGTGGTCGACTCGCCGCGGCCTGCCGAAGAATACAGGTAAGCCGCAATGCAGCGCGCCGATTGCTGGCCGACCAGCTGGCGGCGGTAATCGGCCTTGCCGACGAGGATATTGGAAGCGGACAGGTTGACCAGCACGGTCGCCCCGGCCAATGCGGCAAAGGACGACGGCGGAATCGGGACCCAGACGTCCTCGCAGATCTCGATATGGAATTTGAACAGCGGCAGGTTTTCAAGCTCGAACAGCTGGTTGGCTCCGAAAGGCACCTGCTGGCCGAGCAGCGAGATTTCGGTGGAAATCGCCTCATCGGCCGCGCTGAACTGGCGCGCCTCGTAGAATTCGCCGTAATTCGGCAAATAGGACTTCGGCACCACGCCGCGAATCACGCCGCCCGACACCACGACCGCGCAATTGAACAGCTGATGGTCGATGCGCAGCGGCGCGCCCACGACCATCGCCGTCGGAATGCGGCTCGAAGCCTCGACCACGGAAGCCAGCGCCTGCAGCGCCCCGTCCAGCAACGCGCGCTGGTGGAACAGATCATCGCAAGAGTAGGCAGACAGGCCCAGCTCCGGGAAAGCCACGAGGACCGCGCCCTTCGCCGCCGCCTCCTCCGCCAAGGCGATCGTCTGCGCCGCATTGAACTGCGGATCAGCCACCCGGCAGCGCGGCACGCCAACCGCCACACGGGCAAAGTCATGGTTGTACAAATTATGGAAGAAATGCGGCATATCTCGGCAAGGCAAAGGTGATGGCGAAGATTTTAACATTGCCCCCGCCCCAGCGTACGGCCGAGCCCGTGTCACACTTGGGGTGTGACCCCATGGTGTGACACGGGCTCGGCCGTAATTGGCTAGAATGGCCCGATGGAATACCGTACCAGCGTCCTTTCTTCCCTTGCCGATGTCGATCCAGCCGAATGGGATCGGCTGGCGGCGGGCAATCCCTTCCTGTCGCACGCCTTCCTGCATGCCCTGCATGAATCGGGCAGCGCGTGCGCCGATACGGGATGGCAGCCGCAATTCCTGGCCGTCTGGCAGGGCGGCAGCCTGGCCGCTGCCATGCCGCTCTACGTCAAATCCCACTCCTACGGCGAGTATGTTTTTGACTGGGCCTGGGCCGACGCCTACCACCGCAACGGCATCGAGTATTACCCGAAGCTGCTCTCCGCCATCCCGTTTACGCCCGTTACCGGCCCGCGCCTGATGGCGCGCAACGCAGCGGCGCGAAGCGCCTTGCTGGCCTTCCTTTGCGAGCAACAAGGCGCCGCCGGCATGTCCTCTACCCACGTCCTCTACCCGACGGAGGAGGAAGCGGAACACTTGCGCCAGGCGGGCTTCATGCTGCGCACCGGCGTGCAGTTCCACTGGCTGAACCAGGACTACCAGCACTTCGACCAGTTCCTGGATACGCTGGAGCACAAAAAACGCAAGAACATCCGCGCCGAGCGCCGCAAGGTCAGGGAAGCCGGCATCGCCATGCGCCAGCTGCGCGGAGCCGAAACGACCGAGCAAGACTGGCGCTTCTTCCACCGCTGCTACAGCAACACCTACGCCGAGCACCGCTCCTCGCCCTATCTGAACCTGGATTTCTGGCTGCGCCTGGCCCGTACCATGCCGCAAAACCTGCTGCTGGTGCTCGCCGAGCGCGATGGCCAGCCGCTCGCATCCTCGCTGCTCGTCCACACCGGCGACACGCTGTACGGCCGCTATTGGGGCGCGATGGAACACATCCCCTGCCTGCATTTCGAAACCGCCTACTACCAGCCGCTCGAATTCTGCATCGCCAACGGCATCAGGACCTTCGAAGGCGGCGCGCAGGGCGAGCACAAGATGGCGCGCGGCTTCCTGCCGCAGAAAACCTACTCTGCCCACTGGCTGGCCCACCCCGCTTTCAGCGACGCGGTGGAGCGCTTCCTGGAGCGCGAGGCAGGCGGTATCGATGCCTACCTCGATGAACTGAACGAGCACACGCCTTTCCGGCGCTAGCGCGGCGCGCGGTGGCTGCTGCCGTGCTGGCCGGGCACAGGCTGGATGCCGGCTTCGTCATCGTCCAGTTCTTCCGCCGCCAGCGCCGTGTTGGCCGGCCCGTGCAGCACCGCCCCCTCGGCTGAAAAGCGCGAACCGTGGCAAGGGCAATCCCAGGACCTCTCGGCCGGGTTCCAGCTCACTGCACAGCCCAGGTGGGTGCAGGCGGCCGACATGGCATGCAGCCCGCCATCGTCGTCGCGATAGACCGCCAGTTTCCTGGCGCCGCGATTCAGGATGGCGCCCTGCCCCGGCGCAATTTCCACCGCCGACTCCACGTCGCCGCCGCGCAGCCAGCCGCCATACTGCGCCAGCGTATTCACCTGCTCCTGCATGAATTCCTTCATGCCGTGGAAAGGCTTGCGCGCCGGGTCATACAGTTCGGTCCAGGGATTTTCCCGCCCGGCCACAAGGTCGCGCACGATCATCGCCCCAAGCGTGCAGTTGGTCATGCCGGTGCCCGAGTCCCCGCTTATCACGTACACCTGGCTGTCGTCGGCCGGATTGCGGCCCAGGAAGGGCAAGCCGTCTGCTGGCTCCATGACTTCCCCGGACCAGCGCAGGGTTACCGCGCCTGCCATCGGGAAGTGCTGCCGCGTCCATGCCTCGAGCTGCTCATGCCGGTGGCGCGGGTCGCCGTCCTGCCCGACCTTATGATCGCAGCCGCCGACAATCAGCACGTCGTGGCCCGGGCTGGCCCCGCCCGATTCCAGCCGGACGTAGTAATAGGGGTCGCCACTGTCCCATAGCAGCATGCGCGGCAAGGACCCGCGCGGCACCTCGACCCCGATCACGTAGGTACGGTAGCCATTCTGCTTGGTATGCAATACGACGCGGTTGTTGAACGGGGTGTTGGTGGCCACCACCACGGCGTTTGCCACCACGCGCCCGCCGGCCGTGTTCACGTGCAGCTTGTCGCCAACCCGGTCGATGCCGGTGGCGCGGCTGCCGCAGAAAATGCGTCCATCGCGGCGGCGGATGCAGTCGGCAAGCCCGTCCAGGTATTTCAGCGGATGAAATTGCGCCAGTCGGGCGTAACGCACGCAGCTGCCGCTTTCAAACGGCAGGCCAGGCACCTGGGGCAGCAGCTCGGCCTCCAGGCCGGCGCGCGTTGCAGCTTCGCACTCGCGCCGGATTTCATTGGGGTCGCCAGTTGCGGAGTACAGGTAGCCGTCGAGCCGCTCGAATTCGCAGTCCAGTCCTTCGCTGCCCACGATGGACGCCACCTGTTCGATGGCCGCCATCTGGCCAGCGGCAACCAGCCTCGCGTTGACTGAGCCGAAATTTTGCTCTATGCAGTGATACCACTCGTCCGGCGGCATCAGGTGGGCGGTGGTGCGGCCGGTTTCGCCGCTGCCGAGCTGCCGCGCTTCCAGCAGCACCACCCGCCGCCCTTCCAGCGTCAACAGGTAGGCGGTGGTGAGGCCGGCAATGCCGCCTCCAATGATGCAGGCATCGGCCTGCAGTTCGCCGCTCAGTTCCGGCATCGCGGCGACGGGGGCGGTCTTCGCCCAGATCGACAATGATCCTTCCATGTTGCGTCCTCCCTGCAAGGGTGCACGCAACGACTATACAAAAAAAGCGCCCCGCGGGGCGCTTTCTTCGATCAGGCTTATTTGCCTTCCTGCTTGGCGGCTTGTGCAACGCCGTGCATGATTTCCTTCTTGGCTTCTTCAGGACCGTACCAGCCCTCAACCTTGACCCACTTGCCTGGCTCCAGGTCTTTGTAGTGCTCGAAGAAGTGCTGGATCTGCTGCAGGCGCAGGTCCTGCAGGTCTTCAGGCTTCTGCCAGTGCTTGTAGATCGGCAGGATCTTGTCGACCGGAACGGCCAGCACTTTCGCGTCTTCGCCGGATTCGTCGGTCATCTTCAGCACGCCGATAGCGCGGCAACGTACCACCACGCCAGGGATCAGCGGGAACGGGGTGATCACCAGCACGTCGACCGGGTCGCCGTCGTTGGACAGGGTGTTAGGGATGTAGCCGTAGTTGCACGGATAGTGCATGGCGGTGCCCATGAAACGGTCGACAAAGATGGCGCCGGATTCCTTGTCCACTTCGTACTTGATCGGATCCGCGTTCATCGGAATCTCGATAATCACGTTGAAATCGTTCGGCAGGTCTTTGCCGGCCGGTACTTTGTTCAGGCTCATGTTTTCCTCGGATTAATGCATTTTTGGACAGTCTAACCTTGCAATTATAGCGAACTGCGCGCCGCTTGTGCGGCGCAGCAGTCTCACAAAATAGTTGCCAAGGCGCACTGGCGATAGTGGTTCGCCGCTTCTTCGGGCTGGGACAGCGCTTCGTGCAACTGCGCCAGCTTGAGGTGGGACTCGCGTACCATGCGCGATTCGGAGGCATCGGACAGGGCCTGCTCCAGGTAGCGCTGGGCCTTGCCCCACAGTTTCTGCTTCAGGCACAGGGAGCCGAGGGTCAGCGCCAGCTCGGCATCGTTGGGGCGCTCGCGCACCCAGCCTTCGCAGTGTTCGATCTGCACCAGCAGCGCAGCGGAACCAACCGGCGCCGCGGCGTCGCGGTAGGCGCGCAGCACGCGCTCGTCCCAGTTGGCGGCCAGCGATTCTTCGCACACCACGCGCGCTTCGTCATGCAGGCCGCGCGCATTCAGGGCGGTGGCTGCACGGCAGGCGACGTAGGGCTTCAAGCGATCGGCGTTCGGGATGGTGCTCCAGACGCGCTGCAGCGATTCCGCATCGTGCGAGTTATCGGACAGCAGGTCGTCATATGCCAGTTCGCGCAGGCGCGCCGACAGGGCCGGATGCAGGGCCTTGTGCTTGTCCAGCAGGCGCACCAGGCGCAGCACTTCGGGCCAGTTCTTGGCTTGCTGCTCGGCCTTCAGCGACCATTGCAGGGCATGGATATGGCGGGTGCCGCTGGCATTCAGTTCGCGCACGGCTTCCAGCGCCGCTTCCGGCTGGTGGTCGTCGACCAGCAGTTCGGTCACGGTCATCAGGCGCGCGGTTTTCATGCCGTTGTCGCTGGCGATGCGGGCCAGCCACTGGTCGCGGCGGGCTTGCTGGCGCATGCGGTGCGCGGCGCGGGCGCCGATCAGGGCAGCCACGCCGGCGTTTTCCGGCAATTCAGCAGCGCGCAGCGCGGCCTTTTCGGCATGGCCGAAGCGGCCTTCGAACAGGGCTTTCAGTGCGTCGCGCAGGCCCTTGTTGCCGTCGCGTTCACGCTTGTTCTGGCGGTAGGCAGCCACCTTGCGCGGCATGTCGACGGTGGCGTTGAAGGCGCGCACCAGGAAATGCACCAGCAGGAAAGCTGCAACCAGCAGCACCATGAAGAAGTTGAGCGACAGGTCCACGCGGTACGGCGGGTAGAACAGCACCACATTGCCGGGATTGAAGCGCGCCGTCACGGCGATACCGATGGCCGCAGCCATCATTACAACGAGCCAGATAAAGAGACGCATTATGGCTTCGCCTTGTAGTTGCGCACCGCGTTCAGGCTATCGGCCAGCGTCGGCATTTCGATCTGCAGGTTGCTGCCCTGCAGTTGGCGCAGGAGCTGCTGCGCAGTCTTGGTCTGGGCGGTCTTGGTGTCGAAGTAGCGCGCCAGCACTTCTTGCGCGGCCAGCAGGTCGGCGCGGAAGGCGGCTTCGTTACGGGACAGCAGGGCCATGCGCGCGTTCAGCAGGCGCAGTTTCAGGTTCTCGCGCAGGAAATAGGCTTCTTCCGGCGCCAGCATGATGGCGTCCGGTGTTTCGACGCGGCGCACGCGGATCAGGGTCGACACTTCCGACCACATGTCGCTGCTCCAGTCCTGCCACACGGTCTTCAGGCGGTTGCCCCAGCTATCTTCATCTTCTGCCGGTGCGGAAGCAGCTTCCTTGCCGGCTGCGCCCTTCCCTTTGGCCTTGGCCGGCGCTGGGGTGTGCGGCTTGCGCTCCGCAGGCGCCGGCGGCGTTGGCTTGGCGTCCGACAGCATCGGCAGGCCGTCGACCTGGGCGATGACGTTATCCAGGCGCACGGCCAGGCCGACGTTATCGACGTTCGGCAGCGCCTTCAGGCGTTCGATGTCCTTGGCGATGGCGCGGCGGATGGTGATGAATTGCGGCTTGTCGGAACGGGACAGGCTGCGGTCGGCATTTTGCAGCGCGATCAGCGCGCCTGGCACGTTGCCGGCCAATTGCAGCTGCTGGCTGGCAGTGGACAGCACTTGCTCGATTTCAGCCAGCGCCCACTCGTCGCGGTTTTTCGACATGTCCTGGTAAAGCTGTTCCAGCGCGAGCTGCTGCGCCTGCGCTTCCTGCTGGCGGTTTTCCAGCACCCCTACCTTGAGCTGGATTTCCTTGGTCGTCTCCTGGACGTTCTTCGCCAGCTGGCTGGTCTGGCCATTCAGCGAGTCGCCCTGCTGCAGGCGGCGCGCCATCTCTTCACGCAGGCGGAACACCTGGTTCTTCGAGTAGAAGGCTTGCGCTGCCAGCAGGATACCGAGCACCACTACGGCAATGGTCAGCGGCTGGCGCAAGGCATCGCGCTCCTGTGCCGGCGGGGTCGCGGGCGCAGCCTGGGCGGTGTTGGGAGTGTCGACGGCCGGCGCAGTTGGCGTCGTTGGCAAGTTGTCAGTTTGGTTAGGCAAATCGTTCATGGACGTGATTGTAACGCGGCGAGTACCCGTTCGTCGCCTGATCCTGTGAGAGTCACATTCGGGAAGCCCAAATCTCTTGCCGTTTCGGCAATGCGGGGATGGGGGACGATCAGGCGATGATGTTGCAAAGATGCAACGATTGTCAACTTGTTTAATTCCTTTAGCAGCCCGACAAGGCCGCGCAAGGCTTCGGAACTGGTGATGATCCAGTCGGCTGGCGTGGCGGCCAGTTCTGTCAATCGCCCGGCCAGTGCTGGCGTCAGCTGCGGCACGGCGCGCCTGTAGGCCGGCAGCACGGTGACCTCGGCGCCGGCTGCGCGGAAGGAATCGGCCATCAGTTCGCGGCCGGATTCGCCGCGCACGATCAGGACCCTGGCGCCGCGCAGGGCTGGCAGGTCGAGGGCTTGCAGCAGGTGCTCGGTGTCGCTGTGGGCTGGGTCGGCGGGGCTGGAGATCTGGCTGGCGGGGACACCTTGGGCGATCAGCGCCAGGCGGCTGGCCTCGCCCACTACTGCGGCTTGCAGGCCTGGCGGCCATGCGGGGATGTGGGCGAAGGCCGCGTCAATGGCGTTCGGGGACACGAAGGTCACCAGCTGGTAGCTCGCCAGGCTGGCCAGGGCGTCCTGCAATGGCGTTTGGTCTGGCAGCGGGCTGATTTCCAGCAGCGGCAGCACTTCGACCTCGCGGCCGAGGGCGCGGATGCGGCTGGCCAGGGGCTCGGCCTGGGCTATCGGGCGGGTGAGTATGACTGGGCGTGGCATTTAAACCCGGTAAATCTGGGTCAGACGGGACGGCCATCCGGCAAGGGGCTGTCCCTGGTTTGCTGGGCTCGCGGGATCGGCGGACATCCGGGCGGCGCTTTTATACCGATGGGGCGGCGTTGGGGTTCATGGCGTCGGCTTGCTCGGCGGCGCAGACGGCGAGGATGGCTTCGGCGTCCTGTGCGCGCAGTTGTTCCGCAACCTGGGCGCCAAGCGATTCGGCATCGGCGGCGGCGCCATTGATCTCGGCGCGGGCGACGCGGGTGCCGTCCGGCGTAGCGACCATGGCGCGCAGGTGCATCTGGCCGCCATCAACGGTGGCGAAGGCTGCCAACGGTACCTGGCAGGAGCCGCCGAACACTTTCGACACCTTGCGTTCCGCCGTCACGGCCTGCGCGGTCGGCAGGTCGTTCAGCGGCGCCAGGATGGCTTTCAGGTCCAGGCCATCGTTACGCTCGGCGATTTCGATTGCCATCGCGCCCTGCCCTGCGGCCGGCAGCGAATCTTCCGGCGCCAGCAGCGATTTGATGCGCTGCGGCAGGCCGAGGCGTTTCAGGCCGGCGGCGGCCAGGATGATGGCCGCGTAATCGCCGCGATCGAGCTTGCCCAGGCGGGTATCCAGGTTGCCGCGCAAAGGCTTGATCACCAGGTGCGGGTAACGCGCCGAAATCAGGGCCTGGCGGCGCAGGCTGCTGGTGCCGACAATGGCGCCGGCAGGCAGTTCGGCCAGCGAGGAATAGTCGTTCGAAACGAAGGCGTCGCGCGGATCTTCGCGCTCCAGCACCGCCGCCAGCGCGAAGCCTTCCGGCAGTTCCATCGGCACATCCTTCAGCGAATGGACGGCTAGGTCGGCACGGCCTTCTTCCATCGCCACTTCCAGCTCCTTCACGAACAGCCCCTTGCCGCCCACCTTGGACAGGGCGCGATCGAGGATCTGGTCGCCGCGGGTTGTCATGCCCAGGATCTCAATGCTGCACTGCGGATATAATTGAGACAAGCGAGCGCGGACGTGTTCGGCCTGCCACATGGCAAGGCGGCTCTCGCGCGAAGCGATCACCAATTTGGAAGGGAGCTGTTGGGCCATTTCAGGAGTATTCAAGACCAGTTCTTTCGCTGTTGCTAGCGCCAAACCGGCGTTCACCAGTTTATTGCGCATGATTGGGACCACAAATTCTAGCATGCGCGCCCCTATGCAGAGAGCGGGCCACAAGCCTATTGCACGACCATTCTTATCTTTTGACTGATTAACTATGGCAAATCAAGTAAGTGCAACAGACGAAGCAAACCAGAGCGCCGATAAAGACGCGCCATTGAAAGAAGACATCCGCCTGCTGGGCCGCCTGTTGGGCGACGTCCTGCGGGAACAGGAGGGAGAGGAAGTATTCGCCGTCGTAGAAACCATTCGCCAGACCGCTGTCCGCTTCCGCCGTGAAGCCGACGCCGGCGCCGCCAAGGAACTGGACGGCATGCTGAAAATCCTGACACGCGAACAGACCATCACGGTGGTGCGCGCCTTCTCCTACTTCTCCCACCTTGCCAATATTGCGGAAGACCAGCACCACATCCGCCGCCGCCGCGCCCACTTGCTGGCCGGCTCGGCGCCGCAAAAAGGCAGCATCAGCTTTGCTCTCGACAAGCTGAAAGAATCCGGCGTCGAACTGGACACCGTCACCAGCTTCTTCAAGGAAGCCCTGATCAGCCCCGTCCTGACCGCCCACCCGACCGAGGTGCAGCGCAAGTCCATCCTGGACGCGGAACACGATATCGCCCGCCTGCTGGCCCAGCGCGACCTGCCGCTGACGCCGAAGGAGCGCACCGCCAACCTGCACATGCTGCGCGCCCGTATCGCGACGCTGTGGCAGACCCGCATGCTGCGCTACTCCAAGCTGACCGTGGCCGATGAAATCGACAACGCCCTGTCCTACTACCGCATTACCTTCCTGCGCGAACTGCCGGCCCTGTACGACGACATCGAATCCGAGATCGCCGAGCATTACGGCCAGGCCGCGCCGGCCGCCATCGACGGTTCCTACGTCCAGATGGGCAGCTGGATCGGCGGTGACCGCGACGGCAACCCGAACGTCAACGCCGGCACCATGCAGCATGCGCTGGAGCGCCAGGCCACCACCATCCTCGACTTCTACCTCGACGAAACCCACGCGCTGGGCGCCGAGCTGTCGGTGTCGACCCTGATGATCGGCTGCTCGCCCGCACTGCAGGCACTGTCGGATGCCTCCACCGACACGTCCGACCACCGCAGCGACGAGCCTTATCGCCGCGCCCTGATCGGCATGTACGCCCGACTGGCAGCGACCGCCCGCGCACTGGGCGCGACCAATATCCTGCGCAAGGAAGTCGGCCACGCCGCCCCCTACCCGTGTCCGGCCGATTTCTCGGCCGACCTGCAGGTGCTGATCGAGTCGCTGGACGCCAACCACGGTTCCGTGCTGGCCCGCCCGCGCCTGACCACCCTGAAACGCGCCGCCGACATCTTCGGCTTCCACCTGGCGTCGCTGGACATGCGCCAGTCGTCCGACATCCACGAACGCGTGCTGGCGGAGCTGTTCGCCAAGGCCGGCGTGCAGGCCGACTACCCGTCGCTGGATGAGGATGCCAAGGTCAAGCTGCTGCTGGCGGAGTTAGCGCAACCACGCCTGCTGTATTCGCCTTACATCGAGTATTCGGACGAGACCAGCTCCGAGCTGACCATCCTGCGCACCGCGCGCGACATCCGCCAGCGCTACGGCAAGCGCGCCATCCGCAACTACATCATCTCGCACACCGAGACCGTGTCCGACCTGCTGGAAGTGTTCGTGCTGCAGCAGGAGACCGGCCTGCTGCGCCAGGGTGCCGACGGCGAACGCACCTCGGACCTGATGGTGATCCCGCTGTTCGAGACCATCCCCGACCTGCAGCGCGCCGCCGGCATCATGGAAGCGCTGATGGCCGTGCCGATGGTGCAAAAGCTGATCGCCAAGCAGGGACAGATCCAGGAAGTCATGCTGGGCTACTCCGACTCCAACAAGGACGGCGGCTTCATGACGTCCAACTGGGAGCTGTACAAGGCGGAACTGGCGCTGGTGGAAATCTTCGCCAAGGCCGGCGTCAAGCTGCGCCTGTTCCATGGCCGCGGCGGCACTGTCGGCCGCGGCGGCGGTCCAAGCTACGAGGCCATCCTGGCGCAGCCCAAAGGCACCGTCAACGGCCAGTTGCGCCTGACCGAACAGGGCGAGATCATCGCCTCCAAGTTCTCCAACGCCGAAATCGGCCGCCGCAACCTGGAGCTGCTGGTGTGCTCGACCCTGGAAGCGAGCCTGATGCCGCCGCCGGCCGACGCCTGCCACGGCCCGCGCCTGGCCGGATTCGAAAACGCGATGGCGGAAATCTCCGAGCTGGCCTACAAGGCTTACCGCAACCTGGTGTACGAAACCCCGGGCTTCACCGACTACTTCTTCTCGGCCACCCCGATTGCGGAAATCGCGGAACTGAACCTCGGTTCGCGCCCGGCTTCCCGCAAATCGACGCGCCGCATCGAAGACTTGCGCGCCATCCCGTGGGGCTTCAGCTGGGGCCAGTGCCGCCTGCTGCTGCCGGGCTGGTACGGTTTCGGCTCCGCCATCGGCGCCTGGATCGCCGCCGGCAACGAGGAACAACGCAAGGCGCAACTGCGCGACATGTTCCAGCACTGGCCGTTCTTCGCCACCCTGCTGTCGAACATGGACATGGTGCTGGCCAAGACCGACCTGGCAATCGCCTCGCGCTACGCCGAGCTGGTGGCGGACAAGGAGCTGCGTGAACGCATCTTCAAGCGCATCACCGAGGAATACCACCAGACCCTCGACTGCCTGGAGTCGATCACCGGCACCCGCGACCGCCTGGCAGGCAACCCGCTGCTGGCGCGTTCCATCACCAACCGCTTCCCTTACCTCGATCCGCTGAACCACCTGCAGGTGGAGCTGATCAAGCGCCGCCGCGCGCTGGGTAATGAAGAGGACAGGGCCGATCCGCGCGTCAACCGCGGCATCCACCTGTCCATCAACGGCGTCGCCGCCGGCCTGCGCAACACAGGCTAAGTTGATCGCAGCGGGGCAGCCGGCACGGCGGCTGCCCCTTTCCCTCAGCGTTTTTCGATCCTCACCAGCAGCCCTTCCAGGCGCCGGCTTTCACCGCGCGTGCCGAGGAACTGGCCATCGCTGTGCAACGCCGAGTCGCCATGCCCTTCGATATGTGCCATATAACGCACGGTGTACTGGCCGGCGGCTGGACCTGCCAGCCGGATGGCGATTCCTTCCAGCCGGCGCCCCTGGCCGCGCGTTCCCAGGTAACTGCCTTCGGACTGGAACTGCGTGTCGCCATACCCTTCCACATGGCCCATGTATTCGATGCTGAGGCCGGGCACCGGACTGCTGATTTCCAGCTGCATCCCTTCAAGCCGGCGCGACTCCCCGCGCGTGCCGAGGAACTGGTTTTCCACGCCAAGCATGTCGCCATAACCCTCCACGTGCGCGCGCACCCGCATAGCCGGGCCGCGCTTGCCGTACAGGGCCTCGATGCCGGCGACATCATCCGGCTGCAGGGTGCGCAGGCTGACGCCAGGGTAGCTGGGCGCCATGACGCTGGACGGATCGGCGCTGTGGTCCAGGCCAAGCAGGTGCCCGATCTCGTGCAACGCCACGGTTTCCAGGTCGATCATGCCGGACAAGGCCCCCAGCGCCCAGGCTTCGGCCTCGTCGAAATGACACTTGCCGGCATGCGCCCCGCCGCAAGGCGGCGGGTAAAAGGCATGGGCCAATATCCGTCCCACGCCGTCAAAGGCCGAGCCATCGCCATGGTCGCCGGCCTGCCATTCGATGCGCAGGTCTGGGTTGGCTTCGATCGGCACCTCCACAAAATCCACCCACGCCACCTGCTGCCAGGTGCGGAAAGCACTGCGAACCGCTTCCCTTTCCCCGTCCCCCGCGATGTCCGGCGTCGCGTTGGCAAACCCGAAGGTGAGCGAGCGGCGCCGCGACCAGTAACTGCATCCTTTTAACAGGAAGCGCGACTGCAACCCTGGCGGACGCAAATCGGGATTGCCGCAGCGCGGGCGCTCCATCTGGTGCACCGTCGGGTCGTCCAGCAGGCCGGAGTCGTGCAGGCGGTGGTAGGCCTGGAAGCGCTTGACGGCCTGCCGCGTCGCTTCGTCGAACGTGCCGTCCGTCGAGGCCGATTCGCTCAGGTAGCCAAAACGGCGCAGGAACATCTGAACGCGCGGCACGTCTTCATGCCGCTCGCCGATGTCGAGGTCGCGTACTGTCAGCTTGAACTTGGCTGTTTCTTTCATGTCTTCCTCCGGTAGGTATGGGCTGCTTTAAAGGGCGCCGGCCTTGGGCAGGAACTGCTTCGAATCGGGCCTTTGGTCCGGATCGCATTGGCCAGCGCGCGCCCCCCGCTTGCGGGCCGGTTCACAGGCTGGGTCGTACAAGGTGCCTGGCTGCAGTACTTCAACCCACACCGATGCGGTCCGGGCCGGCAGGTTTCCATTGAATAGCTGCCGGACCTGCAGGTAATTCAAGTGCAGGTCAACATCGCTGTCTTCCTCGATTCCGGGTTTGGCCAGCACCCGCAGCGTGCGGTCGGTAACGGGATTGGTGATGCTGAGGCGCTGCCAGGCCAGGGGCGACTTCATGCCCACATAGACGTGGAAGCGCGCCGGCTGTTCCGGCCCGATGTTCGGCACGCCGACCCTGAATTGCTCTCCCATGGGCTCGAACGGTTCTTCGCGCTTGGCCGCCCGGCGGCGCAATTCGGCGAGCGACGGCACGGCCATGATCTTGACCTGCTTGCTCTCCCACTTGCCATAGCGGTCCAGCGCATTTTCCCTGGCATCCAGGCTGACCAGCGTTGTCAGCGCATCCGGCAGTTCGGCATCGGTGATCGGATAGATCTTCTGGCTCTTCAGCGCAGCAATCACGGCCGCCTTGTGCTCTCCCTGCAGCATTTCCCGCACCGTACGCTCGGGATGTTCGCCCCAATAGGCGAATGCCGACAGGCCGATCAGGCACAGCGCCACGATCAGGAAACTAAACCAGGCGAGCTTGAGCCGGGTTTCCTGGCGCGTCAGCGCTGCCATCGCCTGATCGCCATCAGCGCGTCGCATGACGTTGGACAGGGCGCCCAGCAGGACATCGCGCTGGGCCCCGCTGCTGCTGCGCACTTCCTCCGCCATGCGCTGCAACTGGCCTTCGTAGATGCGCGATACCAGGGCAGCCAGGAAGGCAACGAACGTCAGCGGGGAGCTGACGTTGCCGATCGCTTGCCACATGTCCATGATGCTAACCCGCGGCCAGCCCGGGCTTGCCGGTACCGACGGACACAAGATTGAGCAGGTCGGTGGACAGCTTCATCAGGGCCGAGGTCGTCTCGAGCTGCAGGTTCTTGCCGCGTGCGGCATCAGCCACGCGCTTGGTCCCATCGATCACTGCCGGCGACGGCGGCGCCAGGCTCAGCCCCTGGGTCTCGGCCTCGACGATGCGCCCCATCACTTCGCGCCGTGCCGCATCGGCTTTGGTAAAACGGCTGTGCAGCTCCGGCCGGCCGTCGGACTCCATGCGCTTCTTGATTGCGATGCACAAATCAATCAGCAATTGCAGCCAGATGTGGTATTCAATCAGGGTTTCGGGCATGGCAACCTCCATTCAAGTTCATTTGGACAGGACCGGTGCCGCGCCCTCGTTGGCGGCAACCGGTGCGGGAACGCCTTCGGCGGCGGCAGGAGCTGGCCCCTGCGTGCGCGCCAGTTCCACGGCGAACTGGCGCAACACGCTGACCCGGTCGGGTTTGCGGGCCGTGCTACCCAACTCCTGCAAGGACAGCTCCGTCGCCTGCAAGGATGCGGTGGGCGGCGCATCGGCGCGCTCATGGAAATGGCCTTGCTGGCCGGCCAGGGCGGCCTCTTGCTGGACACGCTGGTCGGCTGCCTGGCGCAGGTGGTCGAACAACTGCCCCGCCCCGGGATTGCCGGCCGATTGTGCTGCCAGCCGCTCCAGCATGGCCTGGTGCATGTCGCTCGTTAATTTCGCCCAATCCGAGCGCAGGTTGGTCACCCGGCCGCGCCGTGCGGCCTGCTCGTGTTCGTTGAACGCCGCCAGCTCCTCACGCACCGAAGCGAGCAGGTTTCTTCCGTTGTCGATATTGGCCTGGATTGCAGGGGGCGCCGCGCAGGCGCTGAGCAAGCTTGCTCCCAAGATGGCGAGATAATTCATTGTTCTACTCCAATCCATAGCAGGGAAATGGCCTTGACCAGATTCAGCACAAGGTCCGGTTTCTGTCCGTTGGCAGCGAAACGCGCTGCTTCGTCCACGGTGGGTGTAATCAGGCTGCTCCATTCGCCGAAGTTCCCCTCCGCCCGCACCAAGGGGCCTTCGTTCCTGACGGTTTCAGCGGCCGCGAGCAGATCACTTGTAGCGAGGTGGCGCGCGCCGATCGCCGTCTGGTAGTCGATGGCAGATTTCGCGAGCGCGTGGCGATGGGCGGGAAACTTGTCCCACAATTGAGCAAAGCTCAGCTTGCGCTGCGGGCCGTTCAAGCCCGGCAGCGCCCCGCGCGCCGCAAGCAGGGATGCAAATTCCCCATAGGCGGCCAGGCGCGCCTGGTCCAGGTACTCCAGCCGTTGCGCTTGCAGCGCCAGCATCTTGTGTGCCGTGTCGGAGCGGCTGCTGGCAATCGCCTTCGCGATCTGCAAAGAAGGCATGACGTTGGTGCCACGCACTGCGCGTAATTGATGCAGGTCGTTGGCAAGCGCCGGGAACATCCTGGCGGCGCTTTCGAGCTTGCCGTCATCGGCGGCAGGCGCTTTGTCGCCGCTGACGCTGGCGAGGATATCGTCGATCGTGCTAAGGCTGGTCCTGGCCAACGCCTCCTTGCCGGCAGCGGTCTCGAGCTTCTGCAACACGGCGATGGCGTCGTGCAGCGACGCGGCCGACTTCTGCAACTCATCGCCCGGCAGCGGCCGGGCGGCAAATTGTGCTGCGCGCTCGGCGGCAAGCCGGTATTCTTCCTGGGCCAGCTTGAACGCCTGTTCCGCCTGGCGGGCCTGCCCCGCCTCGAACACCAACTGCTTGCGCAAGGCTTGCAGCGCATCCTGTTGCTTCTTCAATTCGCCGCCTGTGCCTGCCAGAGCCTGGTCCAGCCTGGCGGATGCCTCCTGTTCCTGCTGGCAGGAAGCACGCAAGCCTTCAGCCTCCAGCAACAGGCCGAATTCGCGCGCCTTCTCCAGCCTGGCACGCAGCTCGCCCGCCAGCGCGCTGGTACAGTCCGCAGCGAAATGGCGCTCCAGCAGGCTGCGCTGGAAGAACTCCTGGCTCACCCGCTCGATGCCGATCGCGTCCATGATGTTGCGCACTTTCCTGTCAAGCACGGCATAGTCCGCGCTTGCGGGGCCGGCCAGCTCAAGCAGGCGGTGGTCGATATTGGCCGCCAGGCCTTTATCCAAGGGCAGATCAAGCACGGGCTGGAAGCTGCTGTCGCGCTCGAACATCAGCTTGGCTTTGCGGTACTCGCGCGCCTGCACTTCATCCGCGGCACGCACCTTGCGCACGGAGTCGAAGTAGTTTTCCGCCTTGACTTCACCCCACGCTTTCACCACTGCCTGGCCTTGTTTATCGCGCGCTTCGTCATACAGCTGGAATCCCGCACAGCCGTTCAGCAACGCCAGCATGGCGCCTGCCGTAGCGGCCTTTGTGCCTTGCATCAGAATATTCATTTGGGTCTCCTTCCTCGTCGACACTGTTGTTATCGGAACGTGTCCAGTGTAGGAAAGCAGCCCTGCCGGCGCCATTCGCCGGACGGCTAAACCAACAACGTATTCAGCACGGTGGCGCTGTGCTAACCTAGACACTGGGACTAGGCCGAACGGCCAGGATGCTTAAGGAGCCGTGCCATGCGTGTGCTGCTAGTTGACGACCACCCCATGTACCGCCGCGGGCTGATGAGCGCGCTGTCCTCGGTCATGCCCGAGGGCGGCTACGAGGTGCTGGAAGCTGGCGACACCGCCACCGCCCTGGCCTTTGCCGGCGGCCCTGTGGTGGACCTGGTCTTGCTCGATCTTCACCTGCCCGGCTGCACGCCGATCGAGACACTGGAGAGGACGCGCGCGGCCTTTCGCCCCCCATCGCGCGTGGTGGTGCTCACCGGCGATGAAGACATGAAGCTGGCGGTGGACGTGCTGAAGATCACGTCGGACGGACTGATCATGAAATCAGCGGACGAAGAAGAATTGAAAGGCTCGCTCAAGGCGGCAATGTCTGGCGGGGTGGTGATTCCGCGCAAGGTCATGGAGTATCTCGCTGTCGTGGCAACCTCCGCCAGGGCTCCCCGCCCGGCTCCGCCAGCTGGCGACACGGGTTCCCACGGCCTGTCGCCGCGCCAGCTGGAGGTGGCGCGCCAGGTGGCGGCGGGCAAGTCGAACAAGGAAATTGCCCGCGACATGGACCTGGCGATCGCCACCGTCAAGGTTCATCTGACTGGAGCTCGAGGGGTGCTTGGGGCTCGGACAAGGAGCGAACTGGCTGCCCTGATTGCGCGGCTTGGCCTGACCCGCTCGCTACACTGACGCCAGCGCCGCGGTGGAAGCGCAGTTCGGTGCGCCAGCCGCCCCCGCTTGCCGCCACAACGCGCAGCAGGGCAAAGCCGTCGCCCGGGTAAAAACGCGTCCGGACCTGGCAATCGACCTGCAGCCCGCCGCCCGTCTTGAAGCTGAAGTCCTCGTCGCCCGCAAAGTCGGCCTCGCTCGAATTCGCGAAGGGGAACGGCGCGTAGAAGCCGGAGCTATGAATGGAGCGCAGGCGCACCGGCTCGCGTCCAGGACATGACAACGTTACCTGCGCATCGCAGGAGATATGCTCATCGCCCGACAGCAGCACCACGTGCTGGATGCCATTCTCGGCGATATGCCCCAACAGGCGCGTCAAGGATGCGGGATAGCCATCCCAGGCATCGGAGCGCAAGCAATGCGGGCCGCTGATGTCGCGCGCAGCGAGCAGGCGGCGCGGCAGCACCATGGACGGACTGGCGATGAATTTCGGCCGCTCTGGCGGTGCATTGTCAAGCCAATCGAGCAGGCACTGCATCTGTCGCTCGCTCATGATGCGGTCCTGCGCGATGCCGGCGGCGCTGCGCCGGGCGCGTTCGGTGCGCGTATCGGCGACAAACAGTGGAAATCCGCGCGGCTGCGCGGCAAAATCCAGCCACGCTGGCGCGCCAGCGCGCTCCTTGGCCCGCAAATAGCCGCGGAAGGCGTCCCGCCCCGCCTGCATCTGCGGGTCGCCGGCAGCGCCTTCCCAGTTGTCGGCAATTTCATGGTCGTCCAGCATCGCCAGCACGGGCAGGCGGCGCAGGACCCGGCGCACATCCGGATTACCCAGCAACTTCTCGTAGGGCCGCACAAAGCGATCGTCCCTGGCGGTTGGATCGAACAGGCCGGCCGTCGCGTCGCTATAGATCTGGTCGCCCAGCAAGAGCAGGAAGTCAGGCCGCCAGGCATGCTCGCGCAACAGCCTGCCGAGCCGGAAATAGGAGCCATATGCCGGATAGCGATCCAACAGGCCAGCCGGGTACTGGCAGCTGCCGAAGGCGATGCACAGGGCCGGTGCGACCCTGTCGTCGCGCTGGCGGCGCGGCAGGTAGCCGTGGGCGATCGCCGAGCCGGCTTGCAGCGCATCGCCGACTGCGGCGGCGATATCGGCGGCTTGCTGGTTGATAAAGGCTTGCATGCGGACCCGTGCCGACTCGTCCGCCGTCAGTCCCGCCTCAGCCTTGCCGGCGATGAACTTCATGTCGCGCACCGAGGGCTCGTGGTAGATCTCGCGATCCGCGTGCGCCTGCGCCCCCAGGTCGTACACCACCAGCACCAGCCAGCCCGTAGCGCCGGCGGGCGGCGGCGGTATATCCAGCCGCAGCCAGCCTTCGCATTCGGCCGGGGTTGGACGGAACTGGATGTGGCTCGCCAGCGGCGCGTGCGACGCCTGCAGGCGCTGCCCCCTTTCCACCACCGGCACCAGCGCAATCATGGCCGCGCCATTTTGTTGCGGATCGATGCCGAGCCCAATCTTCCAGCGCACCGCCTCGTCAAGGCTGCTGCGCAAGGGGCCTGCAACCGGGGGCGCCACGCGCCAGCGCCGCATGGCCGGCAGCGGTGCCGCGCATTGCGGCTGCGCCATGAAGGCGGCCACCCGCCCGAACACCTCGCCGGCGGCGCGCTTCCCGATCAGGCAGTCCTGGTGGCCGAAATCGTGCAGGATCACCGGCGTCAGCCGGACCGGCGTGCCGCACAACTGGCGCTGCAACAAGGCGGCTGCCGCATGATCGGACACCCCGCTCTGGTCGCTGAACAGTGCCAGGGTGGGGAAGGTCCAGCGCGTGGCCAGCGTTCCCTGCGCGACATAGACATTGCGTCCGGCGCGGTTGGCGATGCGCTGCAGCCGCGCGATATGGATGGTCTGGGCCAGGGTCTCGGTATTCAGCGGCCCGAAGAAGTCGTCGATATGCTTGAGGATGGCGGAACTGAGCTGCGGCAGGTTGAAGTCTCGCCCATACAAGGCGTCCATGCGATGCCGGGTGCGCACGAAGCTTGCGTTGCGCCACGGCCCGAGCGGGTTTTCGATGCGGAACTCCTCGTCCGGATACGGCAAGGTCGCCAGCAGCCGGTCAATCAGTTCGTCAAGCAAGGTCGCCTCGCGCTCCAGCCGGTACTCGTAGCGGTCCAGCGGCAGCATGCGGCGCAGGTAGCCCATCAGGTAGCCGCGCAGGCGGTTGTCGCGGCTGAACTTCACCACCGGTCCCAGCTGTGATAGCACGAGGCTGCGGATCATTCCCGGCAGCGCCTGCCGCTCTTGCTGGAAACGCGCGCCAGGCTCGGGCAGCGCCAGCACCGCCATGCTGGTCATTACCGCCCCGATGCAGTGCGCGAACACGTCAACCGTGCCGTGCACGCTGCTGCGCGCCACATGCGCCACCACGGCCGGAATATCGGCCAGCGCCACATCTTCCAGTGTCCAGGGGTGGCGCGCGCTGGGCAAACCACTGCTAGTCCGCAGGTCGGCCACCCATACATCGCGGCCGCGCTGCCACAAGTACTTGGCCAGCCCCGGGCGCAGCAAATGATGGGCATAGGTGGTGCCGCTGGCACTGTAGCCGTGTATCAGCAGCACGGGCGGCAGCGTCCCCTGGTCGACGTGGCCCATGTAACGGGTCAGGCGCGCCACCACGGGGGTGCCGTCGGGCAGGCGGTCGACTTCAAGCTCGGTCACCTCGGGTGCCGGCCGGAACCAGCCCGGCAGCTTGCCAGGCAGGCGCCGCGGCGCACGCGGCGCGGAATCGTCCGGCTTGCGGAAGCTCCACACGTGGACGCTCAGGAACAGGCGCAGGAAATAGCCGGCCAGTCCGGCGCAATCGGCCAGTGCCGACACCTGGTCCTGCTGGCGGAGGATGCGTAGCAGCGGCTGCTGCTTCCATACCAGGAAGCCGGTGTCGAGTTCGAGCCGGGCCGGGCTGCCGGCGCGCAGGCCGGGAAACTGCTCGAGCTGCAGCCGGGTCAACTGGTGCCAGGGGTTGGCGGCACGCGCATAGGTCAGGCGTTTGCGGCCAACGATCGGCTGGCCCTCCACCTCCAGCCCGGCAAGCGCCTCAGCGGGCGGGACCACCAGCTCGCGCACCTGCAGCACGTACTCCAGCAGGCGCACCTCGCCGGCCCGCGAGGCCAGGTTCCAGGCCGACCGGATGCGCCGGCCGCCATTGGCAAACAACAGGGCGGGTTCGTGCCGCCACTCCCCCCTGCGCACCGTCTGCCACAATACCTGGCAGGCGTCGCGCAGGCCCCGGTTCAGGAACCAGGCGGGCAGCGCTGCCCAGCGGCGCCCGCCTGCCGTGCCCGGCTCGCGATGGAACAGGCGCAACTCGCCTTCCACCCTGGCTTTCAGCAAGATGGGCGGCTTGGGATGGCTGGGGTCATCGCGCTTCGGGCTCCACGCCTGCCAGGCATCCCAGTCATACAGCGTGAGCCAGCTTTCCCCAGGCCGGGTGAGCATGCGGCGCTGCAGCGGCACGGCGCCGCCGTCCGCCGGCAAGACCAGCCGCGCCAGGTCCTGCCGTTCGTAAGCGATCGTCAGTTCGACAAAAAACTGGCGCGGACCGGCTGCGGTATCGAGCCAGCTTGGGCCGCACAGCCGTTCGCGCAGGTCGACCATGGTGGGCGCTGCGCTGCGCGCCTGTGCGCTGGGCGCCAGCTGGAAGCGCGGGCGCTCCTGCGGCAGGCCGACCAGGCCGGCCTCAGGCGGCCTGGCCAGTTTCCACTCTTTGCGCAGCGCCTCAATCGCCCGTTCGGCCAGCGCCGCAATGGTCAGCGCCGGGTTGATGCCAAGCGCGCGCGGCACGATGGAACCGTCCAGCACTACCAGTCCTGGATGAAATGACTCCTGGCCCCGTTTGCGGCGCATGAACACGCGGCCGCAATCGTCCACCACGCCATGCTCGCTGTCGTGCGCCATCCGGCAGCCGCCTAAAGGATGCACGGTCAAGGGAGGACCGCGCCGCCCCGACAGCAGGAATTCCATGGAATCGGGCAGGGTCTTCCAGAGCGGGTTGGCAAGCAGGCGCGGCGGTTCGCCCTGTCCGTCCGGCGCCAGGCCGGCGCAAGCGGCGGCCAGCGCCGCCATCTGGCCCTGGAACAGTTCGCTGTTCCGCAAGCCCGGCCAGCGTACCCGCAAGCTGCCTTCGTTCTCATCGTCGGCGATGGCCAACTCCAGCGCGCCGGCGGCCCCATCATCGCCCATGATCGCCAGGATGCTGCTGCGCTCGATCGCCCCGGCATCGACTGCGCAGGGATCGCCCTGGCTGCCATCGTTGCCGTGTTCACTCTCGTCCGCATAGGCCAGCGCATCGAGGGTATGGGTGGTGGCCAGTACTTCTTCCAGCACGCGCCGCAGCGGCGCCGGAATTCCCAGCTCTTCGACCACGAAGCCCGGCTGCCCATCCTGCGCCGGCACATCGACAATGCCGGTGATGGTAGGGCCAACCCTGCGCGCGCCCGCAGCCGTGTTTTCATCATCGGTCGGATGCGCCGGGGCTTGCTGCCCGTAGACAGCGGCGATCATGTCGCCATTGCTCGAGAAGCCGCATCCCAGCTGACCGGAAAACTGCAGGTCAGCAGTCTGGGAGCGCAACAGGATCTCGGTCGAACCCAGCGCACCGGCAGCGAGAATAAGCTTGCCGGCCCTCAGCACCAGCGGCTGCGGCTGCCGTTCGCGCAAGCCGGGGTCGGTATACGTCAGGTGCAGCAGCCAGCAACCGGCGGCCCGGTCGTGTTCGAACCGCAGCACCGTGGCGCCGGTATACAGTTCGGCGCCATGGCGCCAGGCGTCTACCAGCAAGTTGGTGTCGAGCGATTCCTTGGCGTTGAAGTTGCAGCCGGTAACGCAGTCGCCGCACTGAACGCAACGGTCAAGCCGCACCTGTGCGCTGCTGTCGCGGGCTTCGAGCGCCACGCTGATACGGGCCTGGCGCAGCTTGCCCCCTTTGACTTGCCGCCCCAGCTGCTCCAGCGCCATCAATTTGGCCGGAGCGGCAATACCGTGCGCTTGCAAGGTGCCGCCATCAACGGCAATCAGCCTGGCGCGCGCGCTGGCGAAATGGGTTGCCAGCCCGGGCGCCGCCTGTTCCAGCGCCGCCACCACCTCGGCCGCAGGTTCTTCCAGCACACCGGCGTTGATCAGCGAACCGCCGCCCAGGCCATTGGCCAGCAGCACATTGGCATCGCCAGCCAGGCGCAAATCGAACAAGCCCTCGCGCTGGCCGCGTACCTGGCCGCCCGGGGTGCTGAAGCGCAGGTGTCCAGGCAATTCTGCCAGCCGGCTGGGGAAGGCGCCCGGCAGGTATTCCCTGCCCCGTTCCAGCACGCAGACCGAGAGCGGCTGTCCCGACTCCTCGCCACGGCAGCCGGCCAGCCCGGCTGCCGCCACTGCGCCGCCGTAGCCGCTGCCGACGATAACGACATCATAGTCCGGCGCTGGCTCCGCGCCGCGCAGCGCCAGCTTCGCGGCCAGGCTCTCCAGGCCGTGCGACAGCCAGTTGCGATGGCGCTGCGTGCTGCCAGCGTCCGGCTCCCTATTGCATGTATCCATGATGTACCCCTTTCGGTGACTGTTCCAGTTGCGCTACCGCCGCCAGCAAGGCGGCCAGCGGAACCGGCTTGTGCAGCAAAGGCAGGCCGGCACTGCGCGCTTCGCGCAGCCGGTTGGGGGCGGTATCGCCACTGACCAGGATGACCGGCAAACCGGGATAGAGCTCGCGCAGCGACTGGACTGCCAGCAGGCCGCTGTCCTGCCCACGCAGGCGGAAATCGACCAGGGCGAGGTCGGGCCGGTCCAGCGCGGCCAGCGCGACGGCCTGCGCCGTGCCATCGGCCAGGCTGACCCGCGCGCCCAGCTCCACCAGCAGCGCCTGCATTCCGCTGCGCACTGCCAATTCGTCGTCGACCACCAGCACCTGGCGCCCGGCGAGCGAACCGGCCACACTCGACTGTGCAGTGACTGGCGCCGGCGCCGCCTGCGCCAGCGGCAGTATCACGTAAAATGCGGTGCCCACGCCCTCGCGCGACACCATTTCCAGCCGCAGCGCCAGCAGCTTTGCCAGCCGCGCCACAATCGACAGGCCGAGGCCGAGGCCATTGGCACGGTCCCGTTCCGGATTGTCCAGTTGATAGAACTCTTCGAACACCCGTCCCTGCTCATCGACCGGAATGCCGCAACCGCTGTCCTCGACGATCACGACAGCCAGGCCGCCCTGCGCCAGCAACTCAAGCTGCACACCGCCTTCCGCCGTGTACTTGATGGCGTTATCCACCAGGTTGCAGAGCACACGCCCCAGCAAGACCGGGTCGGTATCGACTACTGCCTCGCCAACGCTGTGAAAGCCGAGGGCGAGCCCACGGCTTTGCGCGATTGGCGCAAACTCGTCGTGCACGCGATGCAACAGGGCGGGCAGGCGCACCGGCACCACGCTGGCCAGTACCACGCCGGCGTCGAGCTTAGAAACATCGAGCAGCGCGTCGAGCTGGGCGGTCAGGCTGCCAAGGGCGGCTTGCATGTGGCCGGAGATCTCCCGGCTTGCTTCGTCCAGCGGACGCATCGCCAAGGCAGCGGCGAACAGCGATAAGGTATGGATTGGCTGGCGCAGGTCATGGCTGGCCGAAGCCAGGAAGCGCGTCTTGGCCTGGTTCGCCTGCTCTGCTCTTGCCAGCGCATCCGTCAGTTCCCGGTTCAGGCGCACCTGTTGCAGCCGGATCTCGAACGATTCGCGGAACAGGCGATAGGAATCACCTGCAATGGCGGTCAGGAGCGTCGCCAGCACGGCAAGAATCAGGGCTGCCGCGCCAGGGGTCCAGCCCGAATGCCCGGTGCGCTGCCCGCCAGCCCACAGCAGCACCAGCGGCGCGAATATCGGCAGGATGTAGGCCACGAAAACCGGGCGATAGCCTGCGGTGGTCGCGATGGCGCCGGTGCATAAGCCAACCAGCAACAACGTCAGGATGACCCGCTCCAACTCTGGCAGGCTGCCGAAAAACAGCAGCGATAGCGCATGCGCCAGCCCGTTCAAGCCGCTCAGGCAAATTGCAATCTGCAAGCGTCGCGCGCCGGACAGGCCATGCATGGCGGGCAGCCGTCCCAATGCAATGCGCCGCACCACCAGCATCAGACAAACCACGCCGACCCAGGCTACCACCAGCGCATCGGCCACATGGCCATGCACCAGCATGGCCAGCATGAGCGCAGCAACAAATACCGGCACAGGCATCCTGCGGCCCTGGCGAGCGAAGAACAGGAGCAACTCCTGGTCGATATTGTCGGCGGCGGCTGGCGTGACCGTGGTCATGGGGTATCCGGCAGTTGAAGGCTGGTCCGATCCAGAATAACCAGCCTGTCTTCATGCGCCAACTGGCCAGATGGCTAATTCACCCGAAAAGCCTCACGGAAATCCGCGTGCAAGCTGGTGCATTGCCAGTTAAACTTGCGCGGCAACGAAGTAGGCGTCCATTCACCCAGGAGCTGTTTACAATGTATCGAACCCTCGTCTTTTCCGCCCTGCTGCTATCTGCCTCGGCGCAGGCTGCGGACCAGGCTCGCAAGCTTGACAATTTCTATGGCATCAACGTCAAAGGCCCGATCAACGTCTACGTTGACGTCGGCAAGGAACAGTCGGTCAAGATCAGCGGCCGCAAGGAATACATCGACAAGGTCAGCATCGTCGTGGAAGGCGGCGTGCTGCGCGTCGTCTACGAAAATACCAACAAGGCCCCGGTCGACGTCAAAGAAGGCGACAAGATCACCGTCACCGTGCCGGCGCTGACCAGCTATCGCGTGCTGGGCGCCGGCGAATCGCGCGTCACCAACATCAACGGCGAACGGATCGACATCAGCTTCGAAGGCGCCGGCGCGCTCTACGCCAGCGGCAAGGTCAAGCTGCTGCGCATGAAAGGCCAGGGGGTTGGCCAGGCCAACCTCAAGGACCTGAAAGCCGAACGCGCCGACGTGAACTTCACCGGCATGGGAGACATCAGCCTCTACGCCAGCGACACCCTGAACCTGATTGTGGAAGGCATGGGCAACTTCACCTATTACGGCAACCCGAAACACATCAACAAGTCGGCCAAGGGCATCGGCAACGTCAGTCCGGGCAAATAAGCCGTGCGTGCGCCAGCTCGCGGGTTGGCACGTATCCCATTGAGCGGTACAAGGCCTGGGCGCGGGCATTGGCCGCTCCCACGTGCAGCATGGGGCGCACGCCCTGCTGCTGCATGCCGTGCATGATGAATTCCACCAGCTTGCGCGCGTAGCCGCGCCCCGTGAATTCAGGGTGGGTGCAGACGGCGCTCACTTCGCGCAGGTGGCCAAGATCCATGCGCTCGCCGCTGAGCGCCACCAGCCGGCCGCCATCGTCGTGGATGCCGGCGTACCTGCCCATTTCGCCGGTGCGCGGCCGGAAGTAGCCGGGGAAGGCGAGATTGGTCAGCTCCACCATCGCGGGATCGTCTGCCGCCAACACGCGGATCGCCCCGGCATCCGGTGCCGCGACCGGCCCGCCTTGGTACACCATTTGCAGGACGCCCGATAGCGGCTGCAGCGACCAGCCCCGCGGCAGTTCCGGCATGGCGCCGAGGAAGTAGTAGCCGGCGCCCACGCCTTCCAGGTCGGCCGCAGGCAAGGCCACGCCGGCCTCGGGCACCGCCATGAACGGCGCCACCTCGGCCGGATAGCGGCGGGCCGCGCCTGCCGGAATGCTAAAATGTTGCTGTGCGCCATACAGCGCAGCCCAGATCGGGTTTTCCAATTCCTGCATGTGAGTTCCAATGTCCAATTTCCCAGCCTGCCCAAAATGCCAGTCCGAGTATACCTACGAAGACGGCGAAAACTATGTTTGCCCTGAATGCGCCCACGAGTGGCCAATGCAGGCCGCTGAAGCAGCCGGCGAATCCGCACGTGTCTACAAGGATGCCGCCGGCAATCTCCTGCAAGATGGCGACACTGTCACCGTCATCAAGGACCTGAAGCCAAAAGGCTCCGGCGGCGTGATCAAGCAAGGCACCAAGGTAAAGAACATCCGCCTGGTCGACAGCGACCACGATATCGACTGCAAGATCGACGGCTTCGGCGCCATGAGCCTGAAATCGGAGTTCGTTCGCAAAGTGTGACAATTTGCGAATATTTATTCGCAAGATTCCCGTATAGTCTCCGGAATAATTCCCATTTACCGGAGACTGCCTATGAAGCCTGCCACGCTTGCCCTGGCCATCGCACTGGCCCTGCCCTTCACCACTACCCACGCCGCCGGCCCGATGGGGGAACGAAAAGCAGAGTCCAGCACCATGACAGGCATTAACGCAGCAGGCGAATGGGTTGGCGAAATCAAGGACGAAGACGGCCGCCGCCGCGCAGTGCTGATGTCGCAAGGCCGTCATATCGAGATCGGCACCCTCGGCGGCACCGACAGCACCGCCAACGCCATCAACAACCAGGGCGTGGTCACCGGCGGCGCCCTGACCGCCAACAATGCCTGGCATGCCTTCCGCTACGAGGAGTCGCTGGGCATGCGCGACCTCGGCACCTTGGGCGGCAGCAGCAGCGTCGGCACCGCACTCAATGAATCCGGCCACATCGTCGGCTACGCCGACACCGCCGACGGCAACTACCACGCCTTTGTCGATACCGGCATTGCCATGCTGGACCTGGGCACCTTCGGAGGCAAGAACAGCTACGCCACCGGCATCAACATCAATGGCTATGTGGTCGGCGCCGCGCAGCTGCCGAACGGCTACCGCCGCGCCTTCCTGTACAAGCCGGGTAGCGGCATGATCGAGCTGCCGACGCTGGGCGGCCGCGTCAGCGTGGCAACCGGCGTCAACGACCACGGCGTGGTGGGCGGCGCCTCCGAAATGGAGGATCGCAGCTGGCACGCCTTCATGTACGAAAACGGCCGCATGATCGACCTGGGCGCGATGATCGCGCACGGCTCCAGCTTCGCCAACGGCATCAACAACCACGGCGACATCGTCGGCACCGTGCGCATGAAAGACCACGACGCGCCGCATACCTTCATCTACAAGGGCGGCCGGATGCAGGTGCGCTCCGGTTATGAGAGCCTGTACCTGACGCGCGACATCACGGAAGACGGCACGGTGATTGGCTCCAGCTACACCGGCCACGTGCTGAAGTCCGGCGCGGTGGATTCGGCCCGCCCCGACCATGGCCTGAAGCCGGTCGACTGGCTCACGCTCGGCTTCCTGGCCGTTATCGCCGCAATAGCAGGCTTCAAGGTCCGCGAACACCTCCGCAAAGGCTTTGATTTCGGCAAACGCCTGATGCTTTCTATCGCATAGAACTTGCTTGAGGAGGGAGCAGCGGCTCCCATCCTCGCTTAATCGCAGTTGTTCAGGCAATCGGCGACGCGCAAGGCCAAAAAAAAACGGAGGCCGAGGCCTCCGTCTTCATTACTTCTCCGTCAGGAACGTTTTCAGCTTGTCCGAACGCGAAGGCTGGCGCAGCTTGCTCATCGCCTTGGCTTCGATCTGGCGGATACGTTCGCGGGTCACGTCGAACTGCTTGCCCACTTCTTCCAGCGTGTGGTCGTTGGACATCTCGACACCGTAGCGCATGCGCAGCACCTTGGCTTCGCGCGGGGTCAGGGAATCCAGCACTTCCTTGATCACGTTGCGCATCGATGCGTGCAGCGCGGCGTCCAGCGGCGCCAGCGTGGTGTTGTCTTCGATGAAGTCGCCCAGCTGGGAATCGCCGTCCTCGCCCATCGGGGTTTCCATGGAAATCGGCTCCTTGGCGATCTTCATGATCTCGCGCACCTTGGACTCCGGCATTTCCATCTTCAGCGCCAGGGTTGCCATATCCGGCTCGGAACCGGTTTCCTGCATGATCTGGCGCGAGATGCGGTTCATCTTGTTGATGGTCTCGATCATGTGCACCGGCACGCGGATGGTGCGGGCCATGTCCGCAATCGAACGCGTGATCGCCTGGCGGATCCACCAGGTAGCGTAGGTCGAGAACTTGTAGCCGCGGCGGTATTCGAACTTGTCGACCGCCTTCAGCAGGCCGATATTGCCCTCCTGAATCAGGTCCAGGAACTGCAGGCCGCGGTTGATGTACTTCTTCGCGATCGAGATCACCAGGCGCAGGTTGGCTACGGTCATTTCGCGCTTGGCGGTGCGCGCACGCTTTTCGCCGGCAGCCATCTGCTTGTTGATCTTGCGCAGGTCGGCCAGCGGCAGCGCCACGCGCTCCTGCAGGTCGATCATCTTGTTCTGCAGTTCCTTGATGGCGGGAACGTTACGGCCCAGCACCGCGCTGTATGGATACCCTGCCGCCACTTCGCCGTCCACCCAATCCAGGTTGGTTTCATTGCCCGGGAAGACCTTGATGAAGTGAGCGCGCGGCATGCCGCAGCGGTTCACGCACAGTTCCAGCACGGCGCGCTCGATCGAACGCACCTGCTCCATCTGGCCGCGCAGTGTGTCGCACAGCTTTTCCACCACTTTCGCGGTGAAGCGGATGCCCAGCAGCTCGTTGGAGATGATGTCCTGCGCTTTCACGTAGGCGGCATTGCCGTAGGCGGCCTTGCGCATCTTGTCGTACTGGCTCGAGATCAGGGCGAACTTGGCCAGCGCGTCATCCTTCAACTGCGCCAGTTGTTCGGTCGAGTAGCCGGCAGCGCCGCCGTTGACGTCGCCGTCTTCTTCCTCGTCGTCCAGCTCTTCCTCTTCCTCGTCTTCGTCAGCCGCGGCAACGACCTTGGCGGGCGCAGGAACCGGCGCGTCTTCGTTCAAGTCGACAAAGCCGTCCACCACGTCGTCCACCTTCATCTCGTCCTTCGCGATCTTCTCCGCCAGCAGCAGGATCTCGTCGATGGTGGTCGGGCAGGCGGAAATCGCCTGGATCATGTCGCGCAAGCCGCCTTCGATACGCTTGGCGATCTCGATCTCGCCCTCGCGGGTCAGCAGCGCCACGGCGCCCATTTCACGCATGTACATGCGGACCGGGTCGGTGGTGCGGCCGAAATCGGAATCGACGGTCGACAGCGCGGTGGCAGCTGCGGCTTCCACTTCATCGTCGCTGGCGGCGGTCGGCACGTTATCGGACAGCAGCAGCGCTTCCGCATCCGGCGCGCGCTCGTACACGGCGATGCCCATGTCGTTGAAAGTCGCGATGATGCCTTCGATCGCTTCCGGCTCGACGATGTTTTCCGGCAGGTGATCGTTGATTTCGGCGTAAGTCAGGTAGCCGCGGTCCTTGCCCAGGTTGATCAGGTTCTTGAACTGGGTGCGGCGCTTTTCCAGCTCCTCCGCGTTGGCGCCGTCGGCCATGCCGAAGGCGTCGATGCCCTTGGCCTTGCGCTCGCGCGCCTTGGACGCTGCCTTCAGTTCGGCGCGTTCCACGGCGTTCAGTGCCGCCACTTCATCGTTTTCCGGGGTGAATTCGCTTGGCTTGCGGCCGCGACGGCCCGGCACCTTCACTTGCGGCAGCAGGTAGCCGGAAGTGTCGATCGATGCCAGCACGGCTGCGTCGCGCACTTCAGTCACGGCAGCCGGGCCGCTCGTCACGATCACGGGCGCAGGTTCGGCGGCCTTGGGCTTGCGGCCGCGCTTTGCAGGCGCCGCCGGCGCTTCTTCAGCGACGACAGCCAGCGACACCGGCTTGGCAGCAGCGGTCTTACGGGCGCGGGTCTTGACGACCGCTTCGTCGGCCACGGCTTCCGCCGGCGCTTCCACTGGCGGCACGGCAGCCAGGCGGCGCGATTTCTTTACTACGGTGACTTTTCCTGCTTCCTCTTGAGCGTTGTCGATCACATACGAAAGGCTGGTCTTTGGCACAGCCAACGGAGCGCTGGTAGTGGAGGAGCCAGTGGACTTCTTGGCGGACAACGTCAGGGTCTTAGGTTTCGTCATTCAATATCTCTCTCAGCACACCCGAAGGTGCACTTATCGAAGGCTCGCGATGGCCCGGTTTCAGGGATAATCGGGAAAAGAAAAAGCCCGCATGACCGGGCTCGATTCCGATGATTCAGTGATTAGAGAGGGCACATGCCCTGGAACTGGACTTCACAGGGCAGCGCGGCCCCGGCCGAAAACTCTTTACCAAACTGAATTCGCACCGTCCTGCATTTGGTGCGTCTGTCATTATACAAGGTTTCGGCCCGGACTGCACCCATTAATTCGATATCAAAACCACATCATGAGCGAAAACACAATGCGCCGGGCGCTTGCGTCGTGGTATGCTGGCGGCTCTTGATTAACCTATGAAGTCGATGAACACTAGCACTACCCCTCAGCAGTCGGCCGAAGGCCAAGCCGCCGCACCTGCCGCTCCCAATTCCGCACGCGCCCTGCTCAAGCAATTGCAGCAACAGTATGCCCCGTTCCGCGACAGCCTGCCGCTGTCGATCGGCATCGACAAACAGCTCATCGCCGCGATGCCGGAGCTTAACCGCAAGCTGATGCGCGCCGCCCTGGGCATTCACACCTCCTCGCAGCGCTACCTGCGCGCCATGGAAAAAGCCACCGTCCGCTACAACCTGGATGGCAGCACCGGCGCTGAAGTCACCGACGAACACCGCAAGCACGCCAAGGAAACCCTGGCTGAACGCTACAAGAAAGAAGTGGAGCGTCGCAAGGCTGAACGCGCTGCCGAACGCGAAGCTGCAGCCGCCCAGGAAGCTGAGCGCCGCCGCGCAGAGAAGCTGCAGGCGCTGACCGCCAAGTTCTCCAGGAAGTAATGAGCGACGCGCCAGAAGCGGTCCCCGAGCTGCCTCCTTATGAAGGCATCCGGCTGGCCGACGTCAGGCTCGTGAAGACCGCCGCCGACGCGGAGGCAGCGCAAGCGGCCCTGCTGGCGGCGGATGCTATCGGTTTCGATACCGAATCCAAGCCGACCTTTGTCAAGGGGGAGAGCTCGGACGGCCCGCACCTGATCCAGTTTGCCGACGACCGCCATGCCTGGCTGTTCCAGGTTGGCGCTGCCTTTCCCCATCTGGCCGTGGTCAAGGCTATCCTTGAATCCGACATGACGCTGAAGATCGGCTTCGGCCTGTCCGACGACATCAAGCGCGTGCGCGCCAAGCTGGGCATCGAGCCGCTGAAAGTGGTGGACCTGGGCGTGGTGCTGCGCGTGCCAGGACAGAAGAATGACCTGGGCGCCAAGAGCGCTGTCGCCAAGTATTTCGGCCAGGCGCTGACCAAGTCCAAGAAGATCTCCACCACCAACTGGGCCACGCCGCGGCTCAATGAAAAGCAGATCCTGTACGCCGCCGACGATGCGCAAGTGGCGCTGCGCGTGTACCGGCACTGGGTCGGCATCGGCAATGTGCTGCCGCCGATCAAGCCGCCCAAGCGACCTAAAACCGGGAAGCCAGTGTCAGGCCCAAGGGTCTGACACTGGCTTCACGGTTTTCGCCAGCACCCCAAGCTTCGCAATCGCCGCCGCCTGCCGTTCATCCCAAATATGCCCGTAGTTGAGGCGAATGCAATTGCGAAACGCCCGCTTCGCGCTGAACATCGGCCCCGGCGCAATGCTGATCCCGTGCGCCAAAGCCAGCCGATGCAGCTCCAGCGCATCCACTGACTCCGGCAACACCACCCACAGGAAATACCCGCCCTGCGGCTGCGTCACCCGCGTCCCCGCCGGGAAGTGCGACGCGATCGCCGCCAACATCTGCTGCTGCTGTCCCGCCAGCGCACCACGCAACTGGCGCAGATGCCGCTCATATCCACCCTGCCCCAGGTATTCCGCCAGCGCCAGCTGCGAAGGCATCGCCGCCGACAGCGAGGTAGTCAGTTTAAGACGCTCGACCTGCCGCGCAAAACGCCCCGCCGCAGCCCAGCCAACCCGGAATCCCGGCGCCAGGCATTTTGAAAACGAGCTGCAATGCATCACAAGTCCCTTGCTGTCGAAACGCTTCGCCAGCGCCGGCCGCTGCGCGCCGAAATACAGCTCGCCGTACACGTCATCCTCGACCAGGGGCACGTCATGCGCCGCCAGCAATTCGACCAGGGCCCGCTTCTTCTCCGGCGGCATCAGGCTGCCAAGCGGATTCTGGAAACTGGTCATCAGCCAGCAGGCGCTCGGCCTGTGCTGCTCCAGCGCCGCAGCCAGCGCCCCGAGTTCGATCCCTTCGCGCGGATGCGTCGCCACCTCAAGCGCTTTCAAGCCGATGCGCTCGAGCGCCTGCAAGGCCGCGTAGAAACTCGGCGACTCCACCAGCACCGTGTCGCCCGGCCGCGCCACCGCCTGCAGGCAGAGATTCAGCGCTTCCAGCGCGCCATTGGTGACCACGATGTCGTCCGGCGCCACCTGCAAGCCATCGAGCTGGTAGCGCAAAGCGATCTGGCGCCGCAACTCCGCATTCCCCGGCGGCAGGTCGGCAATCGTGCTCCAGGGATCGATATGGCGCATGCTGGCCGCGACCGCGCGCCCCAGCTTATCGAGCGGGAACAGCAAGGGACTGGGGAAGGCGGAACCGAAAGGCACGTTGCCCGGCGCCCGGCTGGCCTCCAGCACCTGGAACACCAGCTCACTGACGTCAACCAGGGTGGAAGCCGCATCGGGCCGCGAGACCTCCGGTTCCGCCGCGGCAGCAAAGCGCCGCGAAGCCACGTAATACCCCGAGCGCGGACGCGACTCGATCAGGCCACGCGCCTCGAGCTGGTAATAAGCCTGGAACACGGTGGACGGGCTGACGCCGCGCCGCTCCTGCTGCTGCCGCACCGAAGGCAGCTTCTCGCCCGGCCGCAGCACGCCGGACGCCATCAAGCCCGCCAGTTCATCGGCTAGCGCCTCGTAAAGCTTCAAACTGATACCCTCATTCCGTGGCCATTCTGAGCCTGTTATTCTCCGCCTCGCAGGCGTATCCTTGACCCATCACAAGAAAAACGGATTCATCATGCTCCGCATTCTCTCATTTGGCGCCGCAGTTGTGGCCACCTCGGCGCTGGCCGCACCGGCCAGCCTGCCGGACACCGTCGAGCAGCGCGTCGCCGCCTGCATTGCCTGCCACAAAGCCAACGAGCAAGGAGACGCCTTCTTCCCGCGCATTGCCGGCAAGCCCGCCGGCTACCTGTACAACCAGCTCCTGAACTTCAAGCAGGGCCGCCGCCAGTACCCGATGATGACGTATATGGTCGAACAGCTGCCGGATGCCTACCTGAGGGAGATCGCCCAATACTTCTCCGAACAGCACGCCCCCTACCCGCCGCCGGCCGCCACCAGCGCCACGCCGCAAATGATCGAGCGTGGCCGCGTGCTGGTGCACCAGGGCGACCCCTCGCGCAAAGTGCCGGCCTGCGTGGCCTGCCACGGCGAGGCGATGACCGGGGTGGCACCCGCGATTCCCGGCCTGATTGGCCTGCCGCGCGACTACATCAACGCCCAGTTCGGCGCCTGGCGCAACCAGAAACGCAAGGCGCACGCGCCGGACTGCATGGCCGAAGTGGCCAATCGCCTGAGCGAATCCGACGTTGCCGCCGTCTCCGGCTGGCTGGCCGCGCAACCGGCCGACCCGAACGCGCGTCCAGCGCCCGCCCTGCCCGGACAACTGCCGCTGGAATGCGGCGGCATCCACAAATAAACAGAACCGACCATGAAGCGCAATACGAAAATCGCCATCGCCGTACCGCTGCTGCTCGTCGTCGCAGCGGTCGGCTTCCTCTGGCCCAAGCACGACACCGGCCCGGCGCCAAGCGCCGCCTCGAAGACCATGCCGATCGCGGAAAAGGCGGCGCGCGGCGCCTACCTGGCCAAGGCCGCCGATTGCATGGCCTGCCATACCACGCGCGGCGGCGCCGCCTTTGCCGGCGGCCGCGCCCTGCAAACGCCGTTCGGCAACGTGATGTCGCCCAACATCACGCCAGACAAGGAAACCGGCATCGGCAACTGGAGCGCCGACGATTTCTGGAACGCGCTGCACAACGGCAAGGCAAAGGATGGCCGCCTGCTGTACCCAGCCTTCCCATACACCAACTACACCGCAATGACGCGCGACGACTCGGACGCGCTGTACGCCTACTTCCAGTCCATCACACCGGTGAAGCAGGCCAGCCAGCCGCATAGCCTGCGCTTCCCCTACAACCAGCAAGCCATGCTGGCGGTATGGCGCGCCCTGTACTTCAAGCCCGCCGTGTACACGCCAGACGCCGGCAAGTCCGCCGAATGGAACCGCGGCGCCTACCTGGTGCAAGGCCCCGGCCACTGCATTGCCTGCCACAGCGAACGCAACGCCCTGGGCGCCAGCGACAAAGGCCTGTCAGGCGGCCTGATTCCCGTGCTGGGATGGTACGCGCCCTCGCTCACCTCCGACCGGGAAGCCGGCCTGGGCGACTGGGAAGTAAAAGACATCACCGACCTGCTGAAGACCGGCGTCTCGCAGCGCGCCACCGTGTTCGGCCCGATGGCGGAAGTCGTGCGCGAAAGCCTGCAGCACCTGAGCGATGAAGACGCACGCGCCATGGCCGTGTACCTCAAATCGCTGCCGAACGAAAGCGGCAGCCGCGAGCCGTACGAACGTTCAAAGGAACCTGAAGCCGCCGCCTTTCTCGCAGCGGGCGAAAAGATCTACAGCAAGGCGTGCGTAGACTGCCACGGTGAAAAAGGCGAAGGCATCGCGCCGCACTACCCGCCATTGGCCGGCAACCGCGCGCTGACGATGGACGAAGCGGTAAACCCGATCCGCATTGTGCTGAATGGCGGCTTCGCCCCCGGCACGGCAGGCAACCCGCGTCCCTACGGCATGCCGCCGTTCAGCCATTCTTTGAATGATGTGGAAGTAGCACAAGTAGTGTCCTACCTGCGCGCCGCATGGGGCAACAACGCCCCACCGGTCGAAAGCAGCACGGTCAACCGCTACCGCAACGTACCGCTGGAATAACTACAGCCCAGTCCGTGTCACACCCTGGGGTCACACCCAAACTGTGACACGGCCTCAACTGGTATCGGATGAGCCCGTGTCACACTCGGGGTGTGACCCCAAGGTGTGACACGGGCTCGGCTGTTCTTAGAGCATGTCGGCGAAGCCGAGCCGGTCGGTGGTGGCGTGGCGGGCGTCTTCGATGCTGACCTTCTTTTCGGCCAGCAGCTTGCGCAGGCATTCGTTCATCGTGTAGCAACCGGGGGCGGACTTGCGCTCCATGACATTGCGCAGGTCGGCCACATTGCCGTTTTCGATCACGGCCGCCACGTCGGGATTGACGGTCAGGCTTTCCGTACCCAAGTAGTAGCGGTCGCCATCCATCGCCGGCATCAGCGCCTGGCACAGCACGCCGCGCAGGGCGTGCGCCAGTGCCTGGCGTTGCGGTTCGGTGTTGCCCAGCAGGCGGATCATCTTTTGCAGGCCGAGCTCGGTCGAGCGTGCATGCAGCGAGGCCAGCACCAGCGGACCGGATTCGGCCAGCGCCAGCGCTTCGTGTGCGGTCTCCGCATCGCGGATCTCGCCGATTACGATCACGTCGGGACGTTCGCGCAGCGCATCCTTGGCGCCCAGGTCGAAGGTTTCAACGTCGCCGTCAAAGCCGACTTCGCGCTGGGTGATCACGCACTTGCGTTGCGGGATCAGGGTCTCGACCGGGTCTTCGATGGTGATGATATGGCCGGAACGGTTCTTGTTGATGTCGTCCAGCATGGAGGCGATGGTGGTCGACTTGCCCTGGCAGGTGTCGCCAATAATCAGCACCAAACCGCTCGAGAGCTGCGCGAACTTTTCTTCCGTCGGGCGCAGGCCCAGGCCAGACAACAGCAGCGGTTCTTTCGGGAAGCGGCGAATCACGCAGCCGAGGCGCTTCTTGCCCTGGAAACTGAAGCAGTTGGCGCGGATGCGCGCAGTGTGCAGGTCGATGGCGCGGTCGAAGGCGCGGTCCTGGATGCGTTCGCGCCAGTTTGGCTCCACCACTTCAAAGAATTCTTCCAGCTCTTCGCGCGTGATCGGCGAATCGGTCACGGCCACCAGGCCCTTCGGCTGGCGCAGCAGCAAAGGGCTGTTCTGGTGGATCAGGATGTCCGAAAAAACCAGTTTGGAATTCAGCAGGTGCAGGATTTGCTCGACGAGGGTGCCAAAGACCGGGTGGTCTTCGTTCTCGATATACGTCAGGGTGCGAATTTGCGAGGTTTCCATTGTGCCTGTGTTCTCCAATTGTTACGCAAGATTCTATTGCATTTGCTTTGTAGAATGTAAGTGGCTGGTGAACAACATTTATTTCGGATATTCAAATCCGGTACGGAGATCGTAGGCAAAACTGCGGCCGCGCTCGCTCACAGTCAGCCGTTGCGGCGGTTCCTCGCCGGCCAGCGCACGCGACTTCACATGCAGGCCTTCTCCTTCCCGAATCAGCTTGTCCGCACGCTCGTAAACATTTTGACAACCAGTTTCGGCAATCAGGGCCTGCACGATGGCGATCTTCCACGCTTCCACCGCAGCCGACTGGAACTGGCACACCAGGTAGCCATCCTTGCCGCCATAACTCTGCACCAGCAGGCCGGACAAGCCATCTTCATCGCCGAGCACGATCGGCACCAGCTCATCTGGCCGCGCCGCTTGCAGGGAATGGATGCGGCGCGCGATGGCGGCACGCACGCGCCGTTTCACCATGGCGTGGTCGACCGGCTCGTCTTCACGCAGGGTCCAGACGCGGGCTGCGATCTGCGACTTGGCGTTATAGGCGGCGCGGGCCAGGAATTGGCGCGATGAGGACACGACCGTGGCCGTGGCGCCTGGCTTGTTTTTCTCTGCGGGACGGCCGTCGACGCGCTCGATGGCGGACAGGTAAATATAGGGATCGCCGGCAAGGATGGATTTCTCCTTGCCCTGTTTGATGATGATGGTAAGCATGGGCGAAATGATACAGGAGCGACGCCCTGCCCGCGGCATTTGCATTCTGTTCCCGCAAGGCGGCGTCCTGTCGCATTGCGCAGGCATCAGGGCGCCGGCTTCGATACGATGTTTCTTATTCAAATTGAGGAGAAACAAGATGAAGATGTCTGCTGCAATGCGCAATGCCCTGGTCGCCGCTTCCGTTTTTGCTGTCGCCGCTCCGGTTGCCGTGGTCTCAGCCGCCCCGCTGGGCTGGTTTGCCGGCGAACGCGTGCAGGGCAATGGCAAAATCTCCAGGCAGGCGCGGGAAGCGGCCAACTTCACCGGCCTTGGCCTGGGCTTGCCCGGCAGCGTCGAAGTCCGCATCGGCAGTACCGAGAGCGTGAGCATCGAATCGGATGACAACATCCTGCCGCTGATCGAAACCGTGGTCGAAGACGGCACCCTGCAGATTCGTCCTGTCCGTCCCAACCTGCAGTTCGATACCCGCAACCTGAAGGTTGTGATCATTGCAAAGAATCTGGAACGAATTTCGGTTGGCGGCTCCGGCTCGGTCGATGCGGAAGGCCTGCGTGGCGGCAAACTGTCCTTCAATGTCGGCGGCTCCGGCTCCATGAACTTGCGCAATATCGAAGGCGAGTCCGTCACCGTTTCCCTCGGCGGCAGCGGCAACCTGAAGGCAAGCGGTTCGGCCGACAAACTGAAGGTGTCGATTGGCGGTTCGGGCAAGGTCAGCACCGGGCAACTGGCGACGCGCGAAGCTGCGGTCAGCATTGGCGGTTCAGGCCGCGCTGTGGTGTGGGCCAAGCAATCGCTGTCGGTCAGCGTGGCTGGCTCGGGCGATGTCAGCTACTACGGTGAGCCGCAGCTCACCAAGAGCGTGATGGGCTCCGGCAGCGTGAAGCGCCTGACTGGCAACCCGAACTGATCAATGCCTCTGTCCCGGCCCGTGTCGCCACAAAGTTCACGGGCCATCGTCCCTCAGAAATTCTTCTAATTTTTCACCTGCGATCAGCTTGTCAAGCCGCGCAAAGGAGAACGCCCCGGCGGGGCGTTGTTCACTGGGGGCTTAGAGGTCGAACTTGAGGTCAGCGCTGAACGTGCGCTGGGCATATGGGTGGAAAGCCCAGTACTTTTCGCCGTTCAGGTTGTCGATGCCGACCGATGCCGTCCACTGGCGATTGAAGCGGTAGCGCAAGCGCACGTCGGCGACCAGGTAGTCCGACACTCCCATATACGTTGCCCCATTCGGATCGCTGTTATCCAGCGTGCCGAACTGCTTGCCGCTATAACGCACACCGAATGTACCGGTCCAGTGCTGGCCCACATGGTAAGACGCCAAGGCATTCGCGCGCCACTTCGGCACGCGCGGTTGCCGCTTGCCGACGCTGGAAGGCATGGCATCGTTCGAGACGATCTCGGAATCCGCATAGGTAAGACTGCTTTGCAGCGTCAGCCCATGCGTCAGGACGTCGTCAGCCTGTTGCGACAACTCCAACCCACGTGTACGGATCTTGCCCACGTTCTGTACCGTATTCACAGTCGCAGTCAGCGGCTGCGAATACAAGGCATCGCGCGTGGCTTCGCCAAACAGCGTGGCGCGCACACTACCCTGCGCTGTCATGCGCTCCGCTGTCATCTCGCTGGTCCACGATTTCTCGGCACCCAGGTTCGGATCCGTGTTGACGATCCTGTCGTCCACGATGGAACCCTGGAACAGCTCCGCCGCGGTCGGATTACGTACCGCACGGCCGATGGATGCCTTCAGGCTCCAGGTCTCGCCTGCACGCCACGCCAGCGCAGCCTTGGGCGACCAGGCCTGCTCGCGGCGTTCGGTGAAAGGCAGCAGATTTCCAGTCGCAGCCGAGATTTGTCCACCATATGCGCGCCAGGTTTCCTGCCTCAGGCCAAGCGTTGCCTTCCAATCCGGCAACAGCCGCCAGGTGTCCTGCGCATACAGGCTCTCAAGCCGCGTATTGCCATTGAAGGTCGACACATGCTTGCCGCCTGCTCCTGCGATCCAGTCCGCCACGCTGGTCACATGCGTGCGCAACCTGGCATTCTCGCGCTGCACGCCAAACTCCACTTGGTGCACAGTGCCAGCGCGCCAGCTACCGCGTAACGCCAAAGTGTTCCACCCACTGCCTCCCATATCGGTCAGGTTGCCCTGCCCGCCTCCTGTCGGCACTCGTGCGAGGTCGCGCGAATAGTCGTAAGCACTGCCGGCGATTTCCCAATTGAAGCTGCCGCGCCCGTGCGTTTTCAACGACAATCCGTGCATCAGATGTTCAAGGTCCGCACGCGCACCAGCAAAGTCGGAAGGCAGCAGCGTAAAACGCTTGCCGCCGATATTGATTGCGCCGCTGGTCACGGCATTGCCTGCGCCATCGCGCAAATACGATTCGGCACTGCGCACCACGTCGTTCCGCCACCAGCCCAGCGTGTAGCTGGCACGCAGCGTTGGCGACAAATCATATGCCAGCTTCAGCTTGGCGTGGTCCTGCACCGTGTTCACCTGGCCCGTGCTGCCAAGGATGTACCAATCCTTGCCGGCGGGATTGCGATCCCCAACAGCGCCTGTCACGGCCACGCCGGCCGGCTCGCCCGGTTTTGGCGCGACGCCTGCCGACAAAAGCTTGTTGGCAAAGGCGATCGGCTGGCCGTCGCTGTCAAGGCGCGACAGGTTCAGCCACCACGCCAAGGCGCCCGTCCGATTACCCAGCGAGGCGCTGTACTGCCTGCCGGCATGGCGAGAATCAGTTCCGTATTGCTCGAAATCCTGGCTCACCCACGACAGTTTGGCGTGCGCCTCCAGCTTGCTTGGCATGCGGGTCTGGAAATCCACCACCGCGCCCACCGAGTTGCCTGCATAGGCGGCTGAAAACGGACCGTACAGCACGTCGACGCGTTCGATTTCCTCCGGCGTTACCAATCCCCAGCGCGGGGTGTAGCTTGCGCCATTTCCCAGCAGGTTGGAGAGCAGGATGCCGTCCGCATACACCAGTGAACGTGCACTGTTGCCAGTGCCGGAAGCGCGGCTGGCCAGCACAGCATGGTCGTAATCGCCGATAAAACGCTTGCGCACATTCAGGCTTGGCAGGTATTTCAGCGCATCCTCGCTATCGAAGGCGTTGATGCGGTCTTCCACCTGCGCCCCGGTGATCCCTTCGATCGTGGTCGGTATCTGCGTAGGCAGCGACGTCGGGCGGCCACCGTTGATCGTCACCACGTGGTCCGCTTGCGCCGGGCAAGCCAGGCCCATCGCCGCCAGCATTGCGGCCAGCGGTTTGTATTGGCATTTCATGATCAGCCCCTAGCGCGTTTCGAGGGTGGCTTCCCAGTTCGCGCTGCCGAACTGGCAGGACTGGACGATCTTGAAGGTGTGGCTGCCCGCCGCCGGCATTTTGCCGAACATGACAAATTCGTCGTAGAACTCGTCAGGCAAGGGACCGCCGCGCCAGGCCAGGCTGTCGGGCGTGCGTTCGATGCTCCAGCCATTCTTCAGCATGGGCTTCATCGGCGCAAAGCCTTCCGGCAGCCGGATGCTGACCGCCACCGTGGGGCTGCCATTGCAACCATGGCCGACACGGAACACCAGCTTCTGGTAGCTGCCCGCCGCAAATTCACGCTGCTCCAGCGAGATATGGGCGTGCGCGGACGCTGCCGCGAGCAGTGCTGCGGCCATCAGGTATTTTTTCATGGTCGGCTCCTTAGTGCTTGGGAGCGGTGTACGACAGCGGCTTGACCGGCACTTGCACTTGCACCGTCTCCTGCTTCTTGCCCTTGCCCTGGATCACCAGCGTCATGGGCACCATTTCGCCCGCCTTCATCTGGCGCTTCAGGTCCATCATCATGATGTGGTAGCCGCCGGATGCCAGCGCCACCGGTTTGCCGGCCGGGAGGTCGATGCCTTCGACGGCCGACATCATCATGCGGTCGCCCTGCATCGACATCTGGTGGATTTCAATAATGCCGGCGGCAGGCGAACGCACCTCCACCAGGCGCGCGTCCTGTTTGGAAACGAGCTCCATGAAGGCGCCGGTGGCCTGTGCGGCCGGCACGGTGGCGCGAATCCATGGCTCGCGCACGGTAACTTGTGCCGCGGCGGAGGCGGCGAAGGCGATCGACATTGCGAACGCGAAGAACTGCTTTTTCATTTTTCACTCCTTGATTCGTTAAATGGGGGACGAAATCAGGCGTGTGCAGGCGGTCCTCGCGGATTGGACGCAGACCACACCGGCAGTGGTTGTGGCGACTGGTAGAACAGGGTTGGGCGCATGGTCGCACCGTCGAGGGGCAACGGCAAGGCAAGGTCGGTTGGCGGGAGGCCAAACCAGCCGGCATGCGGCAAGCAGTAGGAACAGTCTTCCATGTCCATTTGCGCCATCGGCCGCGCCGGGGACTGCGCTTTGCTGCGGTCGGTCACGGCCACGAAGGTGGCGTAATCGAGATCGCCGACACCGGTCACGCGCGTGCCGTCGTTCAGGCAGATCTCCCATGTGCGCGGCTTGCCGTTCACCGCATGCGAAATTGCCGGCGCAAGTGCGTTCATCAGGATGGCGAAGCACGCGATCCAGATCCAGCGCAAGCGGGTTGACGATTTGATATGCATGGCGGGCATTATAGCCTAGCGGGACGCTTCCATTTGCGCAGCCAGCTCCCGCGCGGCGTGCCAGCGGCTGGCAGGTGAAGGATGGTCGAAGCGTGCGACATTGGGGGAGTGGCTGTGCTTTGCCAGCTTGCGGAAATAGGCCGCCAGCGCCTGCGGCGGCCATCCGGCGCGCGCCGCAAACAGCAGGCCTTCGCGGTCGGCTTCCAATTCCTGTTGCTGATTGAAGCTCGCCAGTTTGCGCATCAGGGCACTATCGTTGTCGATATCGTATTCGAATTCGGCGAAGGGCTGCGTCGCCCGCCCCGGCTCGAGCCGCAGCGCCTCTTCGAATTCCTTCAGGTTGTGACGCAGTACCGCGTGCATGATTTCGTGCGCCAGCAGCATTGCCAGTTCCGCATCGGACAGCGCCAGCTCATCGACATAGGCGCGGCTGACCAGTAGTTTTCCACCCGCCATGGCAAAGGCATTGGCATCGCCGTCGGTCGTGGTGTGCAGCTCCCAGTCCCATGCGGTCGTTTCCGGAAACTCGCGCTTCGCCTGCTCGATCAAGGGGCGCGCCAGCGCTGCCACCCGCGCGCCAAAACGCTCATCGTCGACAAGGCGATAGCCTTTGCGAAGCTCATCGAGCTGCCCGCGATACAGCTTTGCGGAACCGGCCATGACTTCAGCCTGCGTCACCGCCTGGGCCGTGGCCCCCTGGACGAGGAATAGAAAGGCAATCAGGTAGCGCAACATGATGAGCACATTCTGCCACCGATTCGCCGGATCAGGACTTCCAGACCTCGCGCGTGACTTCCACGGTGGTGGCGCCGTCGGTCAGCCAGATCTGGCCGTCCTGGATCGTGCACTGCAGTTGCATGGAACGCTGCGCCATCTTTTCCAGCGCGGCGCTGGCCTCGGCATCGATATTCACCACGCTGACGTTCCTGGCGCGGTCGATCTTGCTGGCGAGCTGCTTCCACCACACGTGCGAGGCGGAGCTATAGGAATACACCATCACTTTCTCGGAACGCCCGGCGGCCTTCAGGATGCGGCGCTCGTCCGGCTGGCCGACTTCAATCCACAACTGGATGGCGCCGGTCAGGTCCATCTGCCACAGGTCAGGTTCTTCGGTATCGGAAATGCCTTTCGCATTCACCAGCGCTTCATCGGCGTGGATCGCGAAGGCGACAATGCGCACCATCAGGCGTTCATCCGTTTCGGACGGATGGCGCGCCAGGGTCAGCATATGGGTTGCGTAGTAATTGCGGTCCATGTCCGCGATGGACAGTTCCGCCTTGTAGATCGTAGATTTCAGTGCCATTACTAATTATTTGAAGATTACAGTTCGGTCGCCGTTCAGCAGGATGCGATGTTCGACGAACCATTTCACGGCGCGCGCCAGCACCACGCACTCGACGTCGCGGCCGATCGCGGTCAGCGCATCCGAATCCATGGCGTGGTCGACGCGCTCCACGTCCTGCTCGATGATCGGGCCTTCATCCAGGTCGCCGGTCACGAAGTGGGCGGTGGCGCCGATCAGCTTCACGCCGCGCTTGTGCGCCTGCGCATAAGGCTTGGCGCCCTTGAAACTGGGCAGGAAGGAATGATGGATGTTGATCGCCTTCCCTTTCAGGCGTTCGCACATCGACGGCGACAGGATTTGCATGTAGCGCGCCAGCACCACCAGGTCCACCTTGTGGTTCTCCATCAGTTCCGCGATGCGGGCTTCCTGCGCCAGCTTGGCTTCCTCCGGCGCGCCGGTTGCCAGCGGCAGGTGGTGGAATGGAATGTTGTAGCTGGCCGCCAGCTGGTAGAAGTCCATATGGTTGGACACGATGGCTGGAATGTCGACCGGCAGCAGCCCGCTCTTGTAGCGGAACAGCAGGTCGTTCAGGCAGTGGCCGATCTTGGACACCATCAGCATCACGCGCGGCTTGGCGTGCGCATCGTGCAGCGCCCATTCCATGCCCATGGCTTCCGCCACCTTGGCGAAATCCTCGCGCAGTGCGGCATCGGTAAACGCGGCATCCTCGCGCGCAAAGTGCACGCGCATGAAGAATCGTTGCGTTTCCGCGTCACCAAACTGGGCGGAATCGATGATGTTGCAACCATGTTCAGCCAGGAATCCCGATACACGATGGACGATGCCGCGCTGGTCGTGGCAAGAGAGCGTAAGGATGTATTCTGGGTGATTCATGGCATTTCAAGTCATGGGCGGGACGGTATTGTCGCATGAACATTGCCACGTCTGGCAAATTCCGGAATAGAATGACCGTACTTTTTTATAAAAAAGGAGCAAAAATGGAGAACACCCAGTTCCGCCTCGCCGCCCGTCCGGTCGGCCTGCCCAAGGACAGCGACTGGCAAATCACCAAGGAGCCGGTGCGCGAGCTGGCCGACGGTGAAGTGCTGGTCAAGACGCTCTTCCTGTCGCTCGACCCCGCCATGCGCGGCTGGATGAACGACGCCAAATCCTATATCCGCCCGGTCGGCATCGGCGAAGTCATGCGCGCCGGCGGCCTGGGTGAGGTGGTCGCTTCCAAATCGCCGCGCTTTGCCGTGGGCGACCAGGTCGGCGGCGGCTTCGGCGTGCAGCAGTACTGGGTCGGCGCCGCCGACGACCGTCATGCCGGCCTGCACAAGATCGACACCCGCCTGGCTCCCGCGACCACCTGGCTCAACACCCTCGGCATACCGGGCATGACCGCCTACTTCGGCCTGCTCGAAGTGGGCCAGCCGAAAGCCGGCGAAACCGTGGTGGTGTCCGGCGCGGCCGGCGCCGTCGGCCAGACCGTCGGCCAGGTGGCCAAACAGCTTGGCTGCCGCGTGGTCGGCATTGCCGGCGGCAAGGAAAAATGCGATTTCGTGGTCCATGAGCTCGGCTTCGACGCCTGCATCGACTACAAGGGCGGCGATGTGCGAGCCGGCCTGAAGGAACACTGTCCAAATGGCGTTGACGTATACTTTGACAACGTTGGTGGCGACATCCTCGACATCGTTCTCACGCGCATCAACCTGAAGGCCCGCATCGTGATCTGCGGCGCAATTTCGCAGTACAACAACACGACGGCGGTCAAAGGACCGGCCAACTACCTGTCCCTGCTGGTGAACCGCGCGCGCATGGAAGGCATGGTCGTGTTCGACTACGCCGACCGCTACCACGTAGCCGTTGCCGCGCTCGGCAAATGGCTGCAGGAAGGCAAAATCAAAAGCCGGGAAGATGTCGTGCAAGGCATCGAGAAATTCCCGCAGGCGCTGACCATGCTGTTCGAAGGCAAGAACTTCGGCAAGCTGGTGCTGCAAGTCGCCTGAGCCCCTTCCCCTGCGGCTCCTTCTGCGCGGCCTAACCGACGCAGCGAAGGAGCCAGCATGAGCCAGCAAAACCAGGGCGCCACGGCAAAAGATGCCGTGGCGCTACTCACCGCCGACCACGACAAGGTCAAGAAACTGTTCCGTGAATTCGAGAAATGCGATGCCTCGCACCAGGGATTGAAGCACGACCTGGCGCAGCAAATCTGCATGGACCTGACCATTCACGCCACCATCGAAGAAGAGATTTTCTATCCCGCTGTGCGCGCCGAGACCGGCCACCAGCAGCAAGTCGATGAAGCCCTCGAGGAGCATGGCTCGATCAAGGAGCTGGTCGAGCACATTCGCGGCATGGCCACCGGGAACGGCGAGCTGGATGCCACCGTGCAAAAACTGCACGAATGCGTGGAACACCACGTTACCGAAGAAGAACAGCAAATGTTCCCCAAAGTCCGCCAGAGCGATGCCAACCTGGCCGAACTGTGCGAACAGCTCAAGGACCGCAAGGAAGAACTGGAGCATGACTTCGGCGCCACCCCGGTGCGCGGCAACAACACCGCCGAAGCGGAGGGCGAACGTTCCGCCACCGGGCAGGCTGGTTCCTGAACCGAAAAAAAAGTTTGAACTTTATTGCAGACCTTCCCTCCAAGCCCAAGAAGCAGCCGCGACGCTGCTTCCGGCCCGGGCACACGCCCGGATTTCTGGGCACATTGAGGGAGGTGGATCATGGCTACACAGGACGAGCAGGTCAGAATCGGCAATGGCAAGCGCGGCTTCGCAGCGATGGATAAGGAAACCCAGCGCATGATTGCCAGCAAGGGCGGCCAGGCCGCGCACCAGAAGGGCACGGCGCATGAATTCACCCCGGAAGAAGCGCGCCGCGCCGGCCAGAAAGGCGGCGAAGTGGTGAGCCGCAACCGCGAGCACATGGCGGAAATCGGGCGCAAAGGCGGCGAGAGTCGACAGACTGCGCGCGGCGGCAACCGGCAAGGCGAAAAAGGCGAAGCAGGCTGAGGCCTGCCTGGCGAGCGCTGGCCGCGCCTTGCGTCAAGCACGGCGCGCTCCAGCGCGTCGCCAGCAGCGGCCGGCATTAATAGTCGTACACGTGCTCCACCTCGACGCCCTGGCGCGGCGCGTCGACCAGGTAGCGTGACAATGCCGACACCCGCATCACCAGCGCCACCCGCTTGCGCCCCGGTTCGGTCAGGATCGGCTGTTCGAACAACACCCGCGTGTCCGGTGGCGCCGCCGTGCCCTGCCCGCGCGTCAGTACCGTCACCAGGATGACGCCGCTGTTGCCGGCAATGTCCTGCAACTGCACGTCCTGCAGCCCAAGGCGCGTTGCTGCCAGGCGGAAGTCGTAATAGCGCGGCAGCTCCAGCACGGCGCGGCCATCGTCCAGCATGCGCAGCAGCTTGACGTTGGGCATGTCTGCCAGGTCGTAAGGCTCGTGGTCGACCACCACCTGCGTCGTCATCAGGGCCGGCTCGTAGGCGGCACTGGTCGCCAGCTTGATCAACTTGCCGTAGGCCGCCTTCACCAGGTATTCGGTGGTCAAGGCATAGCGCCGCTCGAGCTTGCGCAGCATATTGGCGCCGAACAGCGGCGTATCCGTCCACAGGCCTTTCAGCTTGATGCTGAAGTTGTACAGGTACCAAGGCTCCTTGCGGATGAAGTCGACGTAATCCTGCGCCACGCGCGCGCCGTATTCGTCTTCCGGCGTCAGCGCCGAGGCGGTGGCCCAGCTGATGCGGCCCAGCGTGTTTTCATACAGCGAGCGCAAGCCATATTCCACCGAGGTACTGCCGCCGATGACGCCGATCATCACGTGATAGCCGGCGTTGCCCGGATACCTGGCACGCACCTGTTCTTCAGTCACGGCTGCATAACTGGTCCAGATCTGGCCTACATGCCCGAGGAAGGGGAAGTTGTGGGCCGGATGCTGCTTCACATAGCGGGCGTATTCGGCCGGGCTGTGCACCAGGAACCATTCAGGGAAGGTCAGGAAAGTCTGCTCCACGCTGCGCCGTTGTTCCGCCGCAATCGGGCTTTCGGCGGAACTGGTCAGGCAAGCGGCCAGCAGGCTCAAAGCCAGCAAGAGTTTGCGCATATCAGATCCGTTTGAAGGCCATCAGGACGTTCGCGGACGGATCGCCAGCCTGCACGATGCGCTCGCCCGTGTGCTCGAAGCCGGCTGCTTCCACGCGCTTGATCCATTCGTCCACCGAAGCGAAGAAGCGCAGCTCCGACGAATTGACCGCCCACGGCTCGCCCAGGCCGGCATTGAACACGCAATGGGCCAGGCTGACGAAATCGTCCATGGCGCGGTCTTTCACGTCGTGGTCGCGCACCACGAAATAGCCGCCGGGACGCACGACATTCGCCACCGACGCCAGGAACGGCGCCAGCTTGTGCGGTTCCATGTGATGCAGGCCGACGAAGCAGCTGACCAGGTCCGCGCTTTGCTCCGGCAGTTCGATGGGCGCGAAGTCCTTCATCTGCACGAACTTGCCGACCTGCAGCAAGCCGCCCCGCTCCACGATATCGACAGGAGAATAGCCTGGCGCCTTGTCGTGCACCAGCGTCACTTTGCCCTTCAGCTTGAGGTGCTTGCGCAGTGCGTTGACGTAGCGGCCGGTGGTGCCGATCTCCACGTAATCCCTCAACACCTGGTCGCCCAGCAGGCGCTTGGCCTGAACACCCATTTCTTCTTTCTGCACCATCAATGACGGCAAGGCATAACGCAGCAGCGACAGCGGCGGCGTAATGCCCGGCAGGCCAGCCTGCAAGGCGCGGTAGATCGATTCCTCGTCGTCGTTTTCGGTGGTCGCCTTGCGGATCAGGGTGTGGAAGCGGTCTTCCGGGAACAGGTTGAAGATGTTCTGCAGGAAGGCGTAGAACTTGTCCGCTTCGCGCTCGCTGCCGTACACCGAATGGAACAGCGAACGGCGCGCCGCTTCGCCATCCGGGTTCAGGTCCAGCGTCGGCGCATAGTATTTGTCCCACAGGGCGCCGCGCAAGCGGTACTCGGGATCGAGCTCGCGCTTCATGGCGAACAGCTCTTTCGCGCGCGGGTAGGCGCGGTGGAATTGTTCATGCGTGCCGTGCAGCTGGTATGGCAGGTAGTAGGTGCCGCCGCATTCCAGCACGGCGTCGATCAACTCGCGCGTCCACACGCCAACGCGTTCGCGCGCATTGTCGCGCGTGCGCTGCTTGTGGTACAGCACGAAAGCGAAGGTCTCGCCGCGCGCCCACGACAGCAAGGTGCCCGGATCGGACAGTGCATGGCGAATCGAGATATTGATGGTGTTGACACGATGCTTGGCCAGGATAGCCGACAGCTTCGGCACGAATTCGTCCATGCGCGTGCAAGGCACGAAATACTCCTGCAGCACGTAGGTGCGCTCGGTGCGGCCCAGCGGCTCCAGTTCCGCCGTGTCGTAGCCGGCCTCGTAATTGCGCCAGTGGACCTTCTTCTTCCGGTACAGCAGCGGGTCGAGCAGGTACTCGCGGCGCCATTTGCCGAACGGCGATTCGGACACCGACCACAGGAAATACAGCTCCGCCAGGTAGGCGCGGTTCAGCGGTTGCAGGCGCGGCTTGTCGGCCGGCAGGTCGGTCACGGTCCAGGTCACGGCGCGCGCACGGTTGTACTGCGGCGGATACAGGTCGGCGTTATGGAAAGTGATCTCCTTGCGGCCGCGCACATTCACGTCGAACCACGCCGGGTAATCCCTGGTCGCCAGCTTTACGCTGCCGCGCTGCACGCGCGTATTCGGCACCAGTTCCAGCTCCGCCTCGGCGATGATGCCGATCGCGCCGTAGCCGCCAATTGCCGCGTAAAACAGCTCGCTGTCCTGCTGCGGGCTCGCTTCGCGCACTTCCCCGCTGGCCAGCACCAGCGTAATCGAACGCACCGACAGCACCACCGGGCCCAGGCCCATATAGCGCCCGTGGGCATTGACCGACAGCGCGCCGCCGACGGTGAAATTGGCATAGGTCTGCATGATCTTCACCGACAACCCGTGCGGGTCGATGAAGCGCTGGATATCGCACCAGCGGATGCCGGCCTGCACGCGGATCAGGCGGTCCGCCGGCGAGAATTCGAGCACGCGGTTCATGCCGCGCAGGTCAAGGTGCAGGCTGCCGGGGCTGGCCGTATGGCCGCCCATGCTGAAATGGCCGCCGCCGATGGAAATCGGCAGGCTGGTCTTGCGCAACGCATCCTGCAGGTCGGCCGTGGTGCTTGGTGTCGCTACCGCGTAGACATTGATCGGGTTGAGCTGGGTGACGTCGTTTACAGTTGGCATAGTCTTACTTTGCGATGTTCACTTGCAGGTAATCGTGGCGCGACAGCGGGTCGTCGCCATAGCGGTTCTTGCCTTCTCCGCCGCGGCGGCAAAGCAGGAGCAGTACCCAGAGCGGGCCCAGGACAGGGATCAACAGCAAAAGAAGACTCGGGCCGGAGCGGCCGATATCATGCAGGCGCTGGGTGGAGACGGCCAGAGCGCCCCAGGTGAAGGCCAGCGCGAACGCGGCGGCGCCGGGATCGCCAAGCAGCTCATTGGCGAGCATGCCGAAGGCCAGGCAGACCAGGCCAAGCGCGATGATACGTGTCAGCCAGGTGCGGCGATTGATGCGCCCCTGGCATCGGAAATATTTTGCTAGCAGTTCCATTTCTTTTCCACAAAGGACGGGGCGGGCCCGAAAAGTGGACTAGCTTAGCAAATCCTCATAAGGTTGCAAAACGGAATTCATATCGGAACACCGATGATCACGCTCGACGCCTTGAACAAGGCGGTTGCTTCGATGCCCACTTCGAGCTCCATCGCTTGCTCGCTGTCGCGCGTGACAGTGGCCGCGATGGTGCCGCCGCCGGGCAAGGCGATGGTCACCTCGGAATTGACGGCGCCAGGCTGCACGCGGCATACCGTGCCGCGCAGCTGATTTCGCGCCGACAGTTTGCCGGTTTCGCCGGTCGCCAGGATGATCGAAGAAGCCTTAACTAAAGCGAAAGCTTCCGTTCCTTCTTGCAAACAAAGGCTTTCTGCGCTCTCGTGTGTGATGATTGCAACAATCTCCTGGCCGCCAACAATGCGCAGGATGATTTCGTCATTGACCGCGCCCGGCTTGATGCGTGTGACGGTTCCGGAGAATTGATTGCGCGCGCTGGTTTTCATTTTCATTGATTGCAACAGGAGGTAATCATCTGCCAACCCTTGCGATTGGCGGCTCAGGTGTTTCATGAACACCCTGTGCTCGTATTCGATGCGGCGGAAGTTCGCCACCAGCTGCGCGCCGCGATGCGTGAGCCGCGTACCGCCGCCGCCCTTGCCGCCGGCGGATCGTTCCAGCAGCGGTTCGCCGGCCAGGTTGTTCATCGCATCGATCGCATCCCATGCAGCCTTGTAGCTCATGCCGATTGCCTTGGCGCCTTGCGTGATCGAGCCATGCTGCGCGATGCTGGCCAGCAATTCGACGCGCTGGTGGCCGCCGAAGTCCTTGCCATCAAGCGTGATCCACACCTCGCCTTGCAGTGCGACCTCTTTAACCATTGCTGCCCTCTCCGGCCACGCGGCCGTCAGCCATCGTCAATACATGCCCCCCGAAAGTGGCGGCGTCGTCGGGATCATGCGTAATCAGCAGCATCGGGATATCGAGCCGGCGCTGCAGGCTATCGAGTTCGGCGCGCATGCGCACGCGCAGCGCCGGGTCCAGCGCAGCGAATGGCTCGTCCAGCAGCAGCGCACTCGGTTCCGCCACCAGCGCACGGGCCAGCGCCACGCGCTGCCGCTGGCCGCCGGATAATTCCGCCGGCCGCTGATGCGCGACCTCGGCCAGGCCAAAGGCTTCCAGCCAATAGCGCACTGCTTCCGGCTCGCCGCGATGCGACGGATTGAACCAGCCGCGCTGCAGGCCGAAGCCGATATTCTGCCGCACGTTCAGGTGCGGGAATAAGGCATAGTCCTGGAACAGGTAGCCTACGCGCCGCTTGCGCGTCGGCACATCGATTCCCGTGCTGCTGTCGAACAGCTTCTGCCCATCCAGTTCGATCATGCCGCTGTCAGGACGCGACAAGCCGGCAATCGCTTTCAGCATCTGGCTCTTGCCGGCACCTGATGCGCCGTAAATCACGACCCGCTTGCTCGCCGATTCGAACCGCGCATCGAGCAGGAAGCTGCGCGGCCCGGCGCGCAGGGCCTTGCGGATATTCACACTGATCGTCATGCCGCCCCCTGCGCGCGATTCGGTACCAGCCGGTTCGCAGCCACCAGCACGATAATGCAGGTGAGCGACGTAATGATCACCAGCAGGTTGGCCGTATCGTCCTGCCCCGCCTGCACCGCCTCATAGACGGCAATCGACAGCGTTTGCGTCTTGCCGGGAATGCTTCCCGCCACCATCAGCGTGGCGCCAAACTCGCCCATCGAACGAGCGAAAGCCAGCAAGGTGCCGGCCAGCACGCCGCGCCACGCCAGCGGCAGGCTGACACGCAGGAATACGCCAAGCGGCGGCACGCCCAGCACGCGGGCGGCTTGCTCCAGCTGCACGTCGACAGCTTCGAAGGCCGAGCGCGCACCTTTCAGCACCAGCGGAAAAGCGACGACCGCTGCCGCGATGACTGCACCTTGCCAGGTGAAGATCAGGTTGATGCCGAAGTGCTGCTGCAGCCAATGACCTAACGGGCCATTGCGGCCGATCAGCACAAGGAGGTAATAACCCAGCACCGTCGGCGGCATCACCATCGGCAGCGTGAGCAAGGCATCCAGCACATCGCGGCCGGGGAAGCGGCCGCGCGCCAGCAGGTAGCCGAAGCCGACACCCAGGACCAGGTCAATCAAGGTGGCCCACAACGCCACCTTCAGTGACAGGCCAAGGGCGATCAGCGCAGCATCCATTGCTTATGGTTTTCCGAATCCGTGGCGCGCCAGGATGGCCTGGCCGCCGGCGGACATGATGAAATCGGCAAAACCGCGCGCACCCACCGGATTTGGCGCGTCCTTGATGACGGCCAGCGGATAGGTGATCTGCGTCCTGGTCGGCACCACCATCGCTGTGCGCACCTTCTCCGCTTGCGAAGCGACGTCGGTCTGGTACACCAGGCCTGCCTCGACTTCGCCACGGGCGATATAGTCAAGGCTCTGGCGCACATTCGTTCCGAACACGAATTTGGGTTCCAGTTCGCCCCACAGCCCTATTTTTTCCAGCGCGCCCTTGGTGTAGCGGCCAACAGGCACGCTGGCCGGATTGCCCGTGGTCAGCCGCTGCAGCGCCGGCTGGCGCAAGTCGGCCAACGTGCGCAGTTCCAGCTTGCTGCCGAACGGAACAGCCACCACCAGGCGATTGCTGGCGAAGTCGCGGCGACTGCCCGGCGCCAGGTGCGGCTGGGCCTTGTCCATGGCGTCCTGGTCGGCGGAGGCAAAGACATCCACCGGCGCCCCCTTGGCAATCTGGGCCACCAGCGCATCGGATGCTGCAAAGTTCAGCAGGACCTTGTCGCCCGGATGGGCTGCTTCGTAGGCCGCTGCTGCCTCACGGAAAGCGTTGTTGAGACTGGCTGCGGCGGATACAGTGATATCTGCAGCAGAGGCGGCGCCAGCGGCGCCCAACAGCAAGACAGCAGTGATACGTTTCATCAGCATTCCTTTGCAAAAGCGCAATATACACGATTATACAGCGCAAAGTTTTTTGAATCGTCCTATAATTTCAGGAAATCCTGAAAATTCAAAAACTCAAGGAAGCAGATCAAGAAATGGTAAACCTGAGCCCCCTCGCACAGAAATTCATCCTCCACTTTGGCGAAATGGGCAGCCGCTGGGGGATCAACCGCACTGTCGGGCAAATCTATGCCCTGCTCTACGTCAGCAACCGCCCGCTGAATGCCGATGAAATTGCAGAGCACCTGGAATTTTCGCGTTCCAACGTTTCCATGGGCTTGAAGGAACTGCAATCCTGGCGCCTGGTCAAGCTGCTGCACCAGCCAAACGATCGCCGCGAATATTTCGAACCGCCGAAAGACGTGTGGGACATTTTCAAGGCCTTGCTGGAAGAACGGCGCCGCCGCGAGGTCGAACCGACCCTGTCCATGCTGCGCGACGCGATGCTCGAATCCGCCTCCACGGCGGAAGACCGCTATGCCCAGGAACGCATGCGCGAGATGTATGAACTGATCGAGCTTTCCAGCTCCTGGTTCGACGACGTGCAGCGCCTGTCGCCGGACACCCTGGCTTCCCTGATGAAAATGGGCTCCACCGTCAAGAAGCTGCTTGATGTGGGCGACGTTGTGCGCGGCAAATTCCGCTCCAGCCGCAGCGAGGCTGAAGAGGACAGCAAATGAAGCCCCCCGGCCGCCACAGCCTGGCCCTGACCATCACGATCGCACTGGCCGTCAAGGCCTTGCTGCTGTACGGCCTGTGGTACGCCTTCTTCTCGCATCCGCAAACCAAGAAAATGCGGCTGCCGACCGGGCAGGTGGAAAAACACCTGCTGGCGGCGCCCGCGCCAACCCTTACCGAAAAGGTCAAAGATGGCACCCGTCGATGAAGTTGTTGCCCTGTCCCGGCTGCAGTTCGGGCTCACCGCCCTATACCATTTCCTGTTTGTCCCGCTGACGCTGGGCCTGTCCTGGATCCTGGTCATCATGGAGTCGGTCTATGTGATGACCGGCCGCGAAATCTATCGCGACATGACCAAGTTCTGGGGCAAGCTGTTCGGCATTAACTTTGCCATGGGTGTTACCACCGGCATCACGCTGGAATTCCAGTTCGGCACCAACTGGGCTTATTACTCGCACTATGTGGGCGATATCTTCGGCACGCCATTGGCGATCGAGGGCATGATGGCCTTCTTCCTCGAATCAACCTTCGTCGGCCTGTTCTTCTTCGGCTGGAACAAGCTCTCCAGGCGCCAGCACCTGCTCGTCACCTTCCTGGTGGCCTTCGGCTCCAGCCTGTCCGCGCTGTGGATCCTGATCGCCAACGGCTGGATGAACCATCCGGTCGGCGCGGAGTTCAATGTCGAAACCATGCGCATGGAACTGACCAGCATCGCCGACGTGATCTTCAACCCGGTGGCGCAAGTGAAGTTCGTGCATACCGTGGCGGCAGGCTATGTCACCGCCTCCATGTTCGTGCTCGGCGTCTCCGCCTGGTATTTACTAAAGGCGCGCGACGTGGCGTTTGCCCTGCGCTCGTTCGCGATTGCCGCAGGCTTTGGCTTGGCCTCGACCCTGTCCGTGATCGTGCTGGGGGACGAATCCGGCTACACCGTGGGTGAAGTGAACAAAGTCAAATTGGCCGCCATCGAAGCCGAATGGCACACGGAACCCGCTCCTGCCGGCATCACCGTATTCGGACTGCCCAACGACGAGCATCAACGCACCGACTACGCGATCAAGATCCCTTACGTCATGGGACTCATTGCCACTCGCTCGATCGACAAGCCGGTCACTGGCATTTCCGAGCTGAAGGCGAACCACGAAGTCCGCATCCGCAATGGCATGAAAGCTTATGCCGCACTGACGCGCATCAAGGCCGGCGATAAGTCGCCCGAGGCGCTGGCAGGCTTCAAAGCGCTGCAGGAAGACTTGGGCTACGGTCTGCTGCTCAAGAAGTACACGCCAAACGTGATCGACGCCACCGACGCCCAGGTAAAGATGGCGGTGGATGACACCATCCCCAAAGTAGCCCCGCTGTTCTGGGCCTTCCGCGGCATGGTAGGACTTGGCCTGGCCTTCCTGTTCATCTTCAGCGCCTCGTTCTACTTCCTGATCCGCCAGCGCCTGGCGCCGCAGCGCTGGCTGCTCAAGCTGGCCGTGTTGGCGATCCCGCTGCCGTGGATTGCCGCGGAACTGGGCTGGATCGTGGCGGAATACGGCCGCCAGCCCTGGACGATTGCGGGGATTTTGCCGACCCACCTGTCGGCCTCCAGCATCCAGCCATCGAACCTGTATTTCAGCCTGGCCGGCTTCGCCTTGTTCTATACCGTGCTGCTGGTGATTGAAATGAAGCTGATGTTCAAGTACGCCCGCCTCGGCCCAAGCGCCCTGCACACCGGCAAATACCATTGGGAGCAGCAAGCATGATCTTCGACTACGAAACCTATAAGGTGATCTGGTGGTGCTTCGTCGCCGTACTGCTGCTTGGCTTTGCACTGACCGATGGGTTTGACTTCGGCGTCGGCATGGCGCTCCCCTTCCTCGGCAAGGACGACACCGAACGCCGCGTCATCATCAACACCATCGGCCCGACCTGGGAAGGCAACCAGACCTGGTTCATAGCCGCGGGCGGCACGCTGTTCGCAGCCTGGCCGCTGGTGTATGCCGCGGCATTCTCCAGCCTTTACATCGCCCTGCTCGTCGCCCTCTTCGCCCTGTTCTTCCGGCCGGTGGGCTTCGACTACCGCAGCAAGATCGCCGACCCGCGCTGGCGCAACAGCTGGGACTGGGGACTGTTCATCGGCGGCTTCGTGCCACCGCTGATCTTCGGCGTCGGCATGGGCAACGTGCTGCAAGGCGTCCCGTTCCGCTACGACGACCTGCTGCGGCTCGAATACACCGGCAATTTCTTCCAGTTGCTCAACCCATTCGGCCTGCTGTCGGGCGTGCTGGCTGTCGCCATGCTCGCCATGCACGGCGCCACCTTCCTGCACCAGAAGACGGAGGGCGTCATCGCCGAGCGCGCGCGCCGCATGGCGATGGTTGCCGCCGCGTTGACCATCGTATTGTTCGCCGCCGCCGGACTATGGGTCGCCACGTCCCTGCCCGGCTACCGCATCACCGCCATGCCCGATGCCGGCACCGCCTTCATGCCTCCGGCGAAAACCGTGGTACTTGCCGCCGGCGCATGGATGGACAATTATTCGCACTGGCCGCTGACGCTGGCCTTCCCGGCGGCAGCCATCCTCGGCGCCGTGCTGGTGATCGTGCTCAGCGCCGCAGGCCGCACCGTTGCAGCCTTCCTTGCCAGCGGCGTGAGCGTCGCCGGCATCCTGCTCACTGTTGGCGGCGCCATGTTCCCCTTCGTCCTGCCGTCTTCGCTGGCGCCCTCGCACAGCCTGACTGCATGGGACGCCACCTCCAGCCACAAGACACTGGCCGTGATGTTCTGGGTCGTGGTGATCATGCTGCCGATTATCGTGATGTACACAAGCTGGGTGTACCGCGTGGTGCGCGGCAAGGTCACCAGCGCCCATATTCACGAAAACGAACACACCGCTTATTGAAAGGAATCAGTCATGTGGTACTTCACCTGGATCCTCGGCATCTGCGTCGCCGTCTTCGCCGCCATCATCAATGTGATGTGGTTGGAGGCGAACTACGCCTTCGGAGAGCGCAAGGAAGAACTGACGCGCGCCCGCTTCGAATCCGCACGCGACGCCGATGTGTAACGGTCGCAGGGCCAGTACAGTACTGGCCCTGGATTGCTCAAGTGTCGCTTCAGCCCGCGGCAAGCGGCAAATACACTTGAGGCCATGAAAACCGTTCCGCTCAAAACTGTTGACGTCTTCACCAGCACGCCCTTCAAGGGCAACCCGGTCGCTGTCATGCTTGACGCCGCTGGCCTGTCCACGGCGCAGATGCAGCAAATCGCGAATTGGACCAACCTGTCCGAAACCACCTTCGTGTTACCAGTAACCGCCCTTGGCGCCGACTACCACGTGCGGATTTTCACTCCCGGTGGCGAACTGCCTTTCGCCGGGCATCCAACCATTGGCACGGCACACGCCTTGTTGGAAGCCGGCATGGTGACTGCCCGCGATGGCGCGCTAGTCCAGCAGTGCGCCGCTGGACTGGTCCGCTTGACGGTGGAAAGCGCCCCGGACGGCGCCCAATGGATCGCGTTTGACCTGCCCACCCCGACCTGTACCGCGCTCGACGCCGGTCAGGCTGATGAATTGCACGCTATCCTCAACACGCCAGTGGCGCAAGGCGCCTCACCTCACCTGGTCGAGGTCGGCGCGCGCTGGGTAGTCGCGCAGTTGCCGAGCGCAGAAGCGGTGTTGGAATGCGCTCCGGATTTTGCGCGGATGAAGGCGCAAGACATCAAAGGCCGCCACACTGGCGTGGTGATCTTCGGTCCGCACGCTGCAGGCGCCGCGACACATATCGAAGTGCGCGCCTTCGCCCCTGCACATGGCATCAATGAAGATCCGGTTTGCGGCAGCGGCAATGGCAGCCTGGCCGCCTACCTGCGCCACACCGGCCAGGCCGACGCCTTTGGCCGCGAATTCCTTGCGTCGCAAGGCGCGCGTGTCGGACGTGTGGGAATATTGAAACTGTCGACCGGCGACAAGCTAATCCGCGTCGGCGGCAACGCCATCACCTGTGTTGACGGAACCATTACGCTACCCTGATCACTTCAGGGTAGGCAGGCCGCGCCTCTTCATGGAAAAGATCGCCGAGGTAAAGGGCCAGGTCGGCCTCCTCGACATCGTGCGGGATGACGAAGTCGGCCGCGCGCCGCTTGCCGTCCGAACCGGGATAGAAAGCAGCCCACTGGCCGCCCTGGCGCTCAATATGGATGCGCGTGCCGAATACATTGAACTTCAACGACATTCAAAGCTCCTCGATGCGTAAAGTGCCCGACTGCAGCGGGCGCACGAGGATATTGTACACATCGATATCGAAGCTCACAGCGGCCGCACGCGGCTTGTCGACACCAAGATAGCACCAGCGATCGACGATCGCACGCTGGCGCAGTCCCGCCGATTCTTCGACGATTGCCACCGCGCCAGCGAACGGCCAGCGTGTCACGCGCAACGGTTCCAGCGCCTGGCGTACCCGTGCCGCGTGATCGGCTGCAGGCTCTTCGCCAGTGCAAGCGCCCTTGCAGCGCGCCACCTGCCGCGCAAAACACGGCCGACCCGGAACGCCCTTCTCAAGCCCGGTCGCCACCGGGCACAGGCTACGTGCATGAACCACGTCGCGCAGCGTTTCGATGGCCGCCTTTTTGCTGCCAAACAGTCCATATAGCTGGCCGGCCAGCGCAAAGTCCACTTCCCGTGCAAAGACGATCTCGGGACGGTCGCCCGCCATGCTGATCGAGCACATTTCGCGCAGCCTGCGCAGCTTGGAATTGAAGACCGGCTGGTGCCGTTTGACCAGTTCCGATTCGCGCAGCAAAGCGCCAATCTCGCCGCCGGTGCGCTCGAAGTCGATCGTGGCGGCGCGCGCCAGCATCTGCATTTCCTCCGTCGTTCGCATGTGCGACAGCACCCGTGTGCGGATATTGACGCTCTTGCCGATGTAGACCGGCTTGCCGGCCGCATCGCGAAAGATGTAAATACCCGGCAGCGACGGCAAGGCATCGATGCATTCTCTGGGGATGTGGGCGGGATAGCTGAAGTTCAATACGGGGTCGCTGACCACCAGCAGTCCCACCGAATTGACGTGGGTGCGCATGCGGCCATGATACCATTCGCCCCGCCATGAAATACCTCAGCGCTTACTCAGAACAGACACTTTCGCAGGTCCGCCAGGTAATGGACCAGGGCCGCCTTGGCGAAGTACTGCTGCAACGTTATCCGAAAGCCCACGATATCCGCAATGACCGTGCGCTGTACGACTACGTCCAGGATCTTCGCAACGAATTCCTGCGCAATGCGGCCCCGATTGACAAAGTGGCTTTCGACAGCAAGATCCACGTGATCAACCACGCGCTCGGCCTGCACACCTCCGTGTCACGCGTCCAGGGCGGCAAGCTGAAAGCCAAGCACGAAATCCGCGTCGCGACGATGTTCAGGGAAGTGCCGCTGGAATTCCTGCGCATGATCGCAGTGCACGAACTGGCCCACGTAAAAGAAAAGCAACACGACAAGGCGTTCTACAAGCTGTGCACGTATATGGAGCCGAACTACCACCAATACGAGTTCGACACCCGCCTGTACCTGACGTACCTCGATGCGTCCGGCAAGAAGCTCTGGCCTTAGCCGCGCAGGCTTTGCACCAGGGCCGTCGGCGAGGCGTTCACACGCACCATGGCCGCGTGCTGGGGCTTGATGAATCCCTGGTCGCGGGCGTGCTCGATGAAGCCGACCAGCTTGTCGTAGAAACCATCGACGTTCAGCAGGCCAACCGGCTTGCTGTGGATGCCGAGCTGCGACCAGGTCAGCATCTCGAACAGTTCTTCCAGCGTGCCCATGCCGCCCGGCATGGCGATAAAGCCATCCGACAACTGCGCCATCATGGCTTTGCGCTCGTGCATATCCTTGACGATGAACTGGCGCGTCAGGCCGTTATGGCCTACTTCGCGCTCGACCAGGGCGGTCGGGATCACGCCGGTCACTTCGCCGCCAAGGCGCAGCACTTCGTCGGCAATCACGCCCATCAAGCCCACATTGCCGCCGCCATACACCAGCGCCAGGTTCTGCTCCACCAGGGCCGCGGCCAGCGCACGCGCCTGTTCGGCGTAACGAGGGGAGGCGCCGGCATTGGCGCCGCAATATACGCAAATCGATTTCATTTGAGCTTCTTCAGGTATTCTTCAGACAGTTTCTGGAACAGCAGGCTGGTTTCGCCGCGCAGGTAAGGGCCGATCTGGGACAGCACCTGGTAGCAGCCGCGCGCCAGTGCATCCGCCATCGATTGCTGTTCGGAGTATTTGCGCGGGTTGCGCACGTATTCGTAGGATAGCCAATACGTCGCCACTACCACCATATTCACCGACATCGCGTCGATCGCCATGTCGCTGGCTTCCAGCGAGCCTTCGCTGCGCAGGTCCAGGCACAGATTGCGCGCCACCTTGATCTTGTGGGCCAGCAGTTCCTTGAACTCCAGCTCCAGCTTGCGGTTGCGCGACAGCAGGTCGTTCAGGTCACGGTAGAAGAAGCGGTAACGCCAGATCAGCTCGAACATCAGGTGCAGGTACAGCCACACGTCCTCCACGTTTGAGCGGCGGCCGCTAGGCACCTGCAGCATGCGCTCGGCTTCGGCCTTGAACTGGACGAAGATGGAGTTGACGATGTCGTCCTTGTTCCTGAAATGGTAATAGAGGTTCCCCGGGGAGATATTCATCTCCTCGGCAATGACGGTGGTCGTGATATTGGGCTCGCCGAACTCGTTAAACAAGCGCAGCGAGAGTTCCAGGATGCGTTCGCGGGTTCGTCTTGGCGCTTTTTGTAGCATAACAGGGGGGCTCTATTGTTTCCCCTGCAAGGATATCACTATTAGAAGCTTTCCAGAAGTTACGCTTTTTTCGTTGTGGCCTTTTTGACGGGCTTTTTCACCAAAGCCTTCAATTCTTCGACCTGCCGGCTCAGTTCATCCATCCGGTCGATCAGGGCGTTGATGTCCTGCCGCATTGGCACGCCAATCGAGTCCAGCGCCCGCGTCACCCGCTCCTCGAACACTCTTTCCAGCGAATTGACGGTTTCGCGCACATGGACGGCGCGGTCGCCTTCGACGGCTCGGGCACGTTTTTGCAGGTCGGTGAAGGCCCCCAGCCCCGCCTTCCAGATCTCCTGTGCCGATTCGCGTACTGCCTTGGTCAGCCGTTCTTCGCTTTCCTCAAACGATTTCGTCTTTTTACCCATGGCGGCGGCTCCTGTATTTATTCTGCTGCCATTGTAAGTCGCGCTCTCTAGAACGGGGCTTCTAATGCGGTCTACAATGCCCGCATGGGGCCGAAAATCCTGTGGGTGCTGCTGCCGTTGGCGGTGTACGCCGCCCTGCTCGCGCTGGCATGGCGCGGGAAAGCACCGTCGCGCCTTGCGCTCAATATGCATAGCAGCCTGCTGCTGATGGCCTACCTTCTCTGCACTGCCGGCCTGGGATTGTTCTGGGTCGCCAACCAGCAGCTTCCCGTGTTCGATTGGCATTACCTGTTCGGCTATGCGACGCTGCTCCTGGTGTCGCTGCATCTGTTCTTCAATTTGCCGACGGCCCTGCGCTGGCTGCGGCAGCGGCATGGCTCGCCGCCAGCGCCGCACCGGCCTGCCGGCGCCAGGGCGTGGCGCGGCAGCGTGCTGATCGCCGGTATCGCGGGGGCTTTGGTGCTGGCCTTTGCGCTTGGTGCGCATTGGGGCGCACGCGGCGTACCGCCCCCGGTTGGCGTGACGGATGCGCGCGGCGACACTCTCGCGGCTGCCATTGCGACGGTGCTGCGCTATCACGAAGCGTCATCGTCTTCGCGCAGCGGCATGTTGCGCCGCGCTCCCGCGGTCGATTGGGGCGCACAACGGCCTCCCTTCAAAAGCTATCCGGCCTCGCCACATATCGCCTTGCCTCGCGCCGTACCGGACGATGCCGACTCTCGCAGTCTGGGCGCCATGCTGCGCGGCCCGGCAGCGCCGCACCCAGGGCAGGCTCTCGACCTTGCGGCCGTTGGGCAGTTACTGCACCTGACTGCAGGCGTCACCGCCAGGCGCGGAGGACTTGCATTGCGCGCCGCGCCCTCTTCCGGCGCCCTGTTCCCTGCCGAGCTTTACCTGGTTGCCAGGCGTGTCAATGGCTTGCAACCGGGGCTTTACCATTTTGATCCCGACCAGCATCGGCTGGCGTGGCTTGGCGGACTTCGTTCCGGGCTGCTTGCAGTCGAGGCGGATTTGCTGATGGTGGTGTCGGCTGTCTTCCAGAGGACCGGTTACAAGTATCGCGATCGCGCTTACCGCTATGTCGCAGCCGACCTGGGGCACCTGCTGGAAAATGCCCGGCTGGCGGGACATTATGTTGGCGTGCACGCCGTCCTTCTAGAACAATTCGACGAAACGGCCCTGGCGTCGCTATTCGGGCTGGATGGCGTGCAGGAAGGCGTGATTGCGATGGCGACTTTTTCACGCCCGACTGCAGCCGCGCCGGGCAGGCCGGCAGCCCAAACGCTGCCTCCCGGCAGTGCCGATTCTGCTCCAGGGGCCAGCCTCGGCGTGACCGGCGAAATCCATGCCGCCACCTCGGCGGCCAACGGCGGCACGTCCGCGCGCGCACTGCGTGCGGACGGACTGGTCGCCCTGCCGCCGGGCGATGCGGCGCCAATGGACCTGGCCCGAACAATCCTGCAGCGCCGCAGCCAGCGCCGCTTCCCGGAACGGCCGGTCCAGCTCCAGCAACTGGCATCGATATTGGCCGACATGGCGCAGGCACCGCTCTTGTCAGGCGCATTGCATGCAGACCTGGTGGTGAATCGCGTAGCTGGACTAAGGCCCGGCGTCTATCGCTACCTGCCAACGCGGCATGCGCTGCAGCCAGTGCAGCTTGGCGACTTCGCGGCACAGGCCCGCAACGCAGCGCTGGACCAGGACGTCATCGGCGACGCCGCCGTCGTCCTCATCCTCTCCGCCGACAGCGCCCGGGCGCTGAAAAACGGCGCCCGCGGCTACCGCATGGCCTTCCTGGAAGCAGGCCTGATGAGCGAGCGCTGGCTGCTGGGCGCCGTCGCCAGGGGACTGGGCGCCTGTCCCGTCGGTGCGTTCTACGACGACGAGGCGGCGGCGCTGGTCAAGGCGGAGAAAGGCCGCTGGGTCCTGCACTTCGCCGCCCTCGGCCAGGCGGCCGATTAATTGAGGTATTGCGGCGCCCTGACTTGCGAATGCAGCCGGAAGCCTTCGCGGATATTCTCGCGCAGCACCGCCCCCTTCCACGGCTTGGTGTAGAAGCGGTCAATCGCCCCGTGGTTGATGGCAGCCATGATCGGCGTCAGGTCTGCATAGGCCGACAGCATGATGCGGAACGTATCCGGCGCCAGGTTCTTGACCCGCTCCATGAACTCGGTCCCGGTCATCATCGGCATGCACTGGTCGCACAGGATCACCTGCACGCGGTGCCGCGCCAGCACGTCGAAGCCTTCCGCCGCGGTCTGGGCAGTCAGGATCCGGTAGCCGTCCTGCGCCAGGAAATCGCTCAGCACATCGAGCATGAAGGCATCGTCATCGACAATCAGCAAGGTTTGCTGGTCGACGATGCTTTCGTCCGTCGGCGTTTGTAGGTGGCGCCCTTCGCGCAGCATCTGCACGAAGTCGGCCTCGGGCAAGGGGCGGCTGAAGTAATAGCCCTGCATTTCGTCGCAGTCGTGGCGCCGCAGGTAGGACAGTTGCGCATCCTTCTCCACGCCCTCCGCAATCACTTTCAATTTCAGGCTGTGGGCCATATTGATGATGGCCAGCACGATCGCCGCATCGTCCGGATTGCTGGTTACCTCGCGCACGAAAGCGATGTCGATCTTCAGCTTGTCGATCGGGAAGCGTTTCAGGTAAGCCAGCGACGAGTAGCCGGTGCCGAAATCGTCGATCGAAATCTTCACGCCCAGCGCCTTCAGGTTTTGCAGGACCGTGATGGTTTCCTCGGCATTGGACATCAGCGAGCTTTCGGTCAGCTCCAGCTCCAGCAGTTCCGGCGAGATATCGTTCTCCTTGATCGCCCGCATCACCTCTTCTTCCAGGCCGCCGACGAAGAACTGTATCCCGGATACGTTGACCGACAAATGCACGGGGCCGACATCTCCTTTCGCCCACTCGGCAATCTTGCGGCAGGATTCATGCATCACCCAGCTCCCGACTCGCACGATCAGGCCGGTTTCCTCCAGCAGCGGGATGAACAGCGCCGGCGACACCAGCCCGTGGCCTGGCCGCTCCCAGCGCAGCAGCACTTCGGCGCCGCTGATGCGGCCGGAGGCAATATGCACCTTGGGCTGGTAGTACAGCCTGAATTCATTGTTGTCGATGGCGCGCCGCAGCGCATTTTCCATGTCCAGCCGCGCCAGCGATTGCGCATTCATCTCCGCGGTGAAGAAGCGGAAGGCGTCTCGGCCCGCCTCCTTGGCGCGGTACATCGCCGTATCGGCGTACTGGATCAAGGTATCGGGATCGCTGCCATCTTCCGGGAAAACGGAAATGCCGATGCTGGCGGTGACCGTCACCTCGTGGCCCTTCAGGTCGAAGGGCTGGCGCATCGCCTCGCGGATCTTGTCGACTACCGCGATGGCGTTCTGCGCACCTTCCGGCAGCATCAGGATCGCCGCGAACTCGTCGCCCCCGAAACGCCCGATGGTGTCGCGCACGCGCAGGCACTCCACCAGTCGGCTGGAGAACTGCCGCAGCAGCTCGTCGCCGATGGTGTGGCCCAGCGTGTCGTTGATGTTCTTGAAGCGGTCCATGTCGAGGAACAGTACCGCCAGCGCCCAGTTATGCTCGGCCGCCTGTTTCAGCGACAGCGTCAGGGAATCGTAGAACTGGCTGCGGTTCGGCAGGCCGGTCAGGGTATCGAAATGGGCCAGCTTGAGCAGGCGGCGCTCCGCCTCCTTGCGCTCCGTGATGTCGCGCGCAACGGCCACCAGGATCCAGTTCTGGCCCGAGCGCAGCGTGCGGCGCTGCACTTCCACGGACAGCGGCGAACCATCCTTGCATTCAAGCAGCAACTCGGCCATCGCCCCGCTCTGGTCGCCCGCCAGCAGCTTGTCGTACAGGTCCTGCAAAGGCTGCAAGCCGGGAACCAGCTCACGATCCGGCCCAACCTTCAGGAATTCCTCGCGCGCGAAACCCAGCATGCGGCAGGCTGTCACATTGACGTCGATGAAACAGGAATTGGCGCGGTCGACCAGGAAGATCGCATCGGCCGTCGCGTCCATGGCAAGCCGGAAGCGGCGCAGGTCTTCGTCAAGCCGGATGCGCGCGTTCATGTCCAGCTGGAGCTGGGCGTGGTGGCGGCTGATTTCCTCGTACAGCAGCAGGTTTTCGTAGGCGACTGAAATCTGCGCCGCCACCGTCACCGCCACCCGTTCATCGACTTCGTTGAATTCGTCGGCGCCCAGCTTGTCCACCAGGTAAAGCCAGCCGTGCACGCGTTCGCGCGAGGCAATCGGCACGCCAAGGAAGGAATGCACCTGCGGGTGCCCGGCCGGCAGCCCGATCTCACGCGGATCGCCGCCCAGGCGGCTCATGCGAACCGGCTGGCGTTGCTGCAGCAGGCTGTCAAGGATGCCGGCGCGCGGCTGGCCCGCCACGACCTGGGCCTGTTCGCCCACGCCGCAGGATGCAAAATAGCTGGTCTCCTGCGCATCCTGTTCCAGCACGCCGATGCAGGCGAAGCGCGACACGCAAATATTCTGGGCCACGCGCACGCCGATTTCAATCAGGCCTTGCGCATCGCGCTCGGCGCCGAGCTCGATCCCCAGCTCGATCAGGGCCGTCAGGCGCAAGCTGACAGCCTGCAGGCTGGAGAGGGAACGCGACAGGCGCTCGGTCATCTGGTTCAGGTGTTCCGGCTCGCCTTCATGCGTCTCGCCGTTGTTGGCGATGCGCGTAATGCCCTGGCTGCTCGACTCCAGTTCGTCGATGTATTCCGCCACCTTGTGCTCGATATCGAACAGGCGGCCCTGGCTGGGCGGCTCCGGTGCAAATGCCGGCAGCGCCTCGCCCTGCTCCGCCATGCCCAGGGCCTGGTGCACCGTCTTCAGGATCACGTCCGGGTCGGACGGCTTGGGCAGCACCCAGCGCACGCCGCACGCTTCCGCCACTGCCATCGCCTCGCGCTCGCGGTAGGTCGCGGTATAGAAAATGATCGGCACGTCAGCCAGTTCCGGCTTGCTGCGGATGCGGTTGACGAACTCATAGCCATCCATGTTCGGCATCAGGATGTCGGAAATGACCAGGTCCGGCCGCTCCGCTTCCATCACCTTCAAGCCTTCCATGCCGCTGGACGCTTCCAGCAGGCGGTGGCCGCTGTAGCCCAGCAGCGTCATCAGGAATTCGCGGTTCAGTACATGATCGTCGACGATCAGGATCGTCGCGATGTCGTTCTCATCCCGGGGCGACATCTCCCCCGGCAAAAAAGACTCGATTTGCGAGACGAAGGTGTCAGGTTCGATCGGCTTGCCGATATAGCCGTCAAAGCCGGCAGCGAGCAGCTTTTCGCGGTCGCCGACCATGGCCAGTGCGGTCACGGCCAGCGCGGGAATGTCTTTCAGTTCCGGGTCTTGTTTCAGTTGCGCCACCACGCCGTAGCCATCGAGCTTGGGCAGGTGCACATCGCAGATGATCAGGTCGGGCACTTCGCGGCGCGCCACTTCCACGCCTTCCTCTCCGTTGTGGGCCAGGAGCGGCTGATAGCCGAAGGCACGGAGCAGGTACACCATCAGCTCCATATTCGTAGGGTTGTCTTCGATAATCAGGATGCGTGCTGACATTGGTACTCCTGTCAATGTATCGCCTCTAGTATCCGCTATTCCAGCGGCAATGTGAGCACAAATATGCTGCCATTGCCAGGTTTGTCGAAATGCCGGACCGAGCCGTTCAACAGTGCCGCCAGTTTCTGGCTCAGGCGAATGCCCAGTTGTTGCATGATGTCTTCCGTGACGCCGGTACCGGTGTCGCTGACACTGACCTGCACCACGGGCTTGCCCCCGGCCACGCTGCGTTCCAGGGCGATACTGACTTCGCCACGTTCGGTAAATTTGATCGCGTTAGTCAACAGGTTGCCCAGGATTTGCTGCAAGGCGCGGCGGTCGGTGCGCAGCATCACGGCTTGCGCCGGCGCGCGGAAATGCAGCACCAGCCCTTTCTGCTTTGCCTGCGGGCGGAACGCCATCGCCAGCTCTTCGACAACGGCACGGCAGTTCAGCGGCTCGGCGTTCAACTCCACCTTGCCCGAGCCGATCTTGGCAAAGTCCAGCAGGTCGTTGATCAGGGCGAGCAGGTGGCGCGCGCTGGCTTGCACGGTACGCAGCTGCTTCTCCTGATCCGCATTCAAGGGACCCGGAAGCTGCATCAGCAACGTGCCTGTGAAACCGATGATGGCATTCAGCGGCGTGCGCAATTCATGCGACATGCTGCCCAGGAAGCGCTCCTTGGCCTGGCTGGCCTTTGCCAGTTCGCTGATATCACGTACGGAATGGACTTGCAGCCTGCTGGCGCCGGCGCCCAGCTGGCTGCTGCGCACGTCGGCCGCGAACCTGTCCCCGCCCTTGCGCGCCCCCCAGGCTTCCGGCCCCTTGGGCAGCACGGCTTCCAGGGCCATGCCGCGCATTTCCCCCGGCAGGTAGTCGAACAGGTCTTCCGCGCGGCAGTTGGCCAGCACGATGCGGCCAGATTCGTTGGCCACCACGATAGCATCCGGCATGGATTCGAGCAGGCTGCCAAAGCACTCTTCGGCCTCCAGGGTTTCTTCGAGCTTGCCGTAGTCTGTCGCCATCGTCCCGCTTTCTTATTGAAACCAACCAGGGTCAAAATTGCAGCGTTTCTTGCTTGGCCTCAAGACAGTCTAAGTGATACCCAAAATCTCCGCAAGAATGTGGCTTGCGATCGCTGGATGGCGGCCCATGCCGACATGGCCGATGCCATGCAGTGCGATATTGCGGGCGCCGGGCAGGTGGCAGGAATCCTGCGGCGCGATGATGTTGTCGTGCCAGGAGTAGATGGAGGTGAACAGGCCGCGCCGGTTGCGGTCGGCGGCATCCAGCTGCGCCAGCCATTCGGCATTGCGCTGCATCTGGCGCGCGTTGTGGCCCGGCCCAAGGTGCGCCAGGTCGGTGCCGTGGTGCGGCGTAGCCAGCGTGATGATGCGCGCCACATGCGCGGCGCCGAAGCGGCGCAGCCAGGCGCGCGCCACCAGCCCGCCCATGCTGTGCGCCACGATGATGACCTTCTCGCTGCCGCTGGCAGCCAGCAGCGCCTGCACGCCCTGCTCCAGCTGCACGGCAAAGTCTTCGATATCGCCGAACACCGGTTCCAGATCCACGGTGGCATGACTGTAGCCGCGCTCTTCCAGCTGCTCGGCCAGGTGGACCCAGAAGCCGCCGTTGGCGCCATAGCCGTGCACCAGCAGCACCGGCAAGCCGCGCGGCGTCCTTGCAATATGCATGCGCGGCTGGTGGCGCAACATATGCCAAGACGTCACGGCCATGGTGGACGCATACTCGTGAAAGAACAGTTGCAAGCGTTGCAGCAGGCCCAGGTGCGCCTCTTCCGGCAGCGGCCGCAGCGTCATGCGGAAATTGTTGGCCGTGATCGCCAGGCGTACCAATAGCACAACAATCACCGCCAGCAGCAGCGCCACATCGGCTGGCACCAGGCGCGATAACGCCCATGCGATGACGATCGCAACGGCCACTTGCGTGGCCATGATCATCAGCAGCATGCGTTTTACCATTGGTCAGGCCTTCCTTGCCAGGCGCTCGGCCAGGCCGCTTGCCAGCCGGGCCGCGACGCCATAGATCGACAGCTGCGGATTGGCGCCGATCGAGGTCGGGAACAGCGAGCCGTCGTGCACCGACAGGTTGCCGATGCCGCGATACAGCCCGTCCGGCGCCACGACGCCGGTGGCGGCATCGCCCGTCATCGCGCAACCGCCCATGACGTGGGCCGAGACGACGCGCGTCAGCAGCTTTTGCATCGGCAGCACGGCAATGGCCTGGCGCGCCTCATCCCAGTTCTTGTAGGGCTGACGCACCAGTTCGTGCACCGGGCCTACCCCGTCGGCGCCGGCGGCGAACTGGATTTCCGCCATGGTCAGCAAGGCGCGGCGCGCGCCTTCCCAGAAGTAAGGCGTCAACGGATAGTCCAGGCGCGGCGAGCCGTCGCTGTGCAGCGTCACGCGGCCGCCGGCCGCTTCCGGATGGAAGCCGTCGCGCAGCAGCGCCAGCATGCCCTGCACGTTGGCAAAGCGCTTCATCAGGTTGGCATGGGACGGGCCGTAGCCTGCCAGCGTGGTCGCGCCCAGCACCGGATGCAGCGGCGCGACTTCCAGCTTGTAGCCCATGGGGCCGTCCAGCGCCTGGGTATGCAGGAAATGGTCGGAATAGACGGTCTGCGGCGCGCCGTTGAAGGCTTCCACCGCTTGCGGGTACAGCCCCATCGACACCACCACCGGATGCAGGAAGGTGCGCTGGCCAAGCAGCTGCTGCGGATCGGGCGCACCGGAGCGCAGCAGCAGCGCCGGCGAGTTGATGGCGCCGCCCGCGACCACGAAGTGGCGCGCCTTGAGCGTCAGGCGGCGGCCGGTCGGTTCCATGCCATCCGCAGTCAGCGCCGCGCACTCGAGCGAGGTGGCATGGCCGCCCGCCAGCGTGAAGCGCTCGGCGCGGGCGCGCGTCAGCAGCACGGCGCCTTTTTCCAGCGCGGACGGAATGGTCGTCACCAGCATCGACTGCTTGGCATTGGTCGGGCAGCCCATGCCGCAATAGCCCAGGTTCCAGCAGCCGTTGACGTTGCGCCGGATCAGGGCGGTCTTGATGCCCAGCTTGTCGGCGCCGGTGCGCAGCAGGTCATTGTTGGCGTTCGGCGGGGTCGGCCAGTCGCTGATGTGCAGGCGCTCTTCCATTTTCTGGAACCAGGGCGCCATGCCTTCCACACTATAGTCGCGCAGGCCGTATTTCGACTGCCACCAGCCCAGCGTGTCGGCCGGAGTGCGGAAGCTGGATGTCCAGTTGACCACCGTGGTGCCGCCGACGGTGCGGCCCTGCAGGATGTTGATCGCCTTGTCGGCGGTCTTGCGGGCGGCGGAATCCTGGTAAAGGGAAGGATAGGCATCGGCCTCGCGCATCTTGAAGTCCTTCGACGATTTCAGCGCGCCCTCTTCCACCATCAGCACTTTCAGGCCGGCTTGCGCCAGGATTTCCGCGGTCACGCCGCCGCCCGCGCCCGTGCCGACCACGACCACGTCGGCGTCGAAGCTGCGGTCCTGCTGCAAGGTGGAGGCATCGATGACTTGCCAGCCAGCGGCGATGCCGGCCTGGATTGGATCTGGAATCGGGCTGCTCATGCGCTCAACTCCTTCATCGGGCCGGAATAGGCGATGGCCGCCCAGGTCGAAGATTCGGCATACCAGGCGCCGAGTACCAGGTCATGCAAGCCATGGTAAGCCGTCTGCAGCATCTCGGTGCGATGGGTGCGCCACCCCTCCAGGAAGGCCGCCAACTGCTCCGCCGTTGCGTCATGCCAGGCCGGCACGCCAGCCAGCAGCCGGCGCGTGGGCGCCATGTTCAGCAAGCCGAACAGGTCACTGATTTCCTTCTGCACGCGCAGCGGCAGCCCATTGATGGCCGCGCCGACGCGGTCGATTGCCGCCTGCAGCGCTGCCGCGTCGGGCGCGACGCCGGTAATGGCTGGAATCAGCGCCGCCAGCATGGTGCGGCCCTCGGCATCGAGCGCAAAACGCTCGGCCACGGCCGGACGGAGTTGCCGGTACACGGCCCCGCCGGCGACCAGCGCCAGGCCGCCCAGCAGCCCAGCCTTCAAGAATGATCTGCGTTGCATCTAGTCCCCTCTTAATAGTTATAGGGGGATTCTAAGGACGCCGCCGCGCCCCGACTAGAGAAAGACCTCTAATCCCTGCGGCTGCGCACCTGCATCTGGCGCGCAATGCCGCGCAGGATGTTGACTTCTTCCGTTTCCAGCCCGGCGCGCGCAAACATGCGCTTCAGGCGGGGCATCAGCTTGCGCGGATTGCTGGCGTCGAGAAAGCCGACCTCGACCAGCGCCTGCTCCAGGTGCTCGTACATGCCGTCGATCTGGGCCGCGCTGGCCGCTTCGCCGTGGAAACCGACCGGGCTGGCCGCACGCTGCCCGTCGAGCGCCGCCATGCGGCATTCATACACCAGGACCTGGGCCGCCTGCGCCAGGTTGAGCGAGGAATAGTCGGGATTGGCCGGGATATTCACCAGCACATTGCAAGGTTCGACAATCTCATTCGGCAGGCCAAAGCGCTCATTGCCGAAGATCAGGGCCGCGTTCAGCTCCGCCCCGGCCGCCAGCTGGCCAGCAAATTCACGCGGCGTTACCACCGGCGGCGAAAACTCGCGCAGCCGCGCCGACACGGCCGCCGTGAAGTTGATCCCTTCCAGCGCTTCGGCCATGCTGCCCACCACCCGCGCCGACGACAGGATATCCTGCGCGCCGGAGGCAAAGGCCACCGCTTCCTCATGCTCGCAGGCCCCTTCGAAGCGCGGATTGACCAGCACCAGGTCGGAAAAACCCATGGTTTTCATGGCGCGCGCCACTGATCCGATATTGCCGGGGCGGCTGGTTTCCACCAGGACGACGCGGAGGCGGTGGAAGGCGGAAGGTGCGGTTTCGGTCTGCTTCATTTACAATAGCGGGATTCTGCGTTGGGCCGCATTTTACCTTGCCCGCACAACGCGCCGCTCTTTTTCAATCTTGTCATCATTTCCGCTGCCGGATGCGCGAAGCGTTTCCGTGGGCGGCAATGTCTATTTTACGGAAGCTAGTATGCACCCAATGCTGAATACGGCCATCAAGGCCGCGCGCCGTGGCGCCGCTGTGATCAACCGCGCATCCTTCGACCTGGATCGCGTGAACGTAACTGAAAAACAACACAATGACTTCGTCACTGATGTTGACCAGGCCGCCGAACAGGCCATCATCGAAGTGCTGCTGAAAGCCTATCCCGACCACGCCATCTTCGCCGAAGAATCCGGCGTGACCGGCACCGTCAATGACGAGAGCGAATACGTGTGGATCATCGATCCACTGGACGGCACCACCAACTTCATGCACGGCTTCCCACAGTACTGCATCTCTATCGCCCTGCAGCAAAAAGGCGTAGTGACCCAGGCCGTGGTCTACGACCCGGTACACAACGACCTGTTCACCGCCACCAAGGGCGCCGGCGCCTACCTCAACGAAAAGCGCATCCGCGTCAACAAGCTCGACCGCATCAGCGGCGCCCTGCTCGCTTCCGGCTACAAGCCAGGCAGCCCGGCCGCCATCGCTGAGTTCGCCAAGATGTTCACCATCATGGCCGAGCGCTCGCACGGCATCCGCCGCGCCGGCTCCGCCGCCCTGGACCTGGCCTACGTCGCTTGCGGCCGCCTGGATGGCTACTACGAAAAGAACCTCAAGCCATGGGACATCGCGGCCGGCGCCCTGCTGGTGACCGAAGCGGGCGGCATCGCCGGCGAGTTCAACGGCGAATCGAACTATATGAACACCGGCCACATCATCGCGGCCTCGCCAAAGGTGTTCGGCCAGATGGTTGGCCTGCTGGCAGAATTTGCATAAAAACAAGCCCAAAACCGCCACAAACGAGGCCCTGCGGGGCCTCTTTTGTTATTGCCGTGCGTCAATGAATCGGACTTGCTGCTATACTCCGCACAGGGCCGACGTTTCCGTATGGCAATAATTTCCACATAATTTATATAATAACTATGAACTTTTCCGATCTCGGCTTGTCCGATGCCATTCTGCGCGCGGTCGCCGAAACCGGCTATACAGCCCCAACCCCGATCCAGGGCCAGGCCATTCCTGCCGTACTGAATGGCGGCGACCTGCTGGCAGGCGCCCAGACCGGTACCGGCAAGACTGCCGGCTTCACGCTGCCCGTTCTACACCGCCTGTCCACCGACGCCTTCGGCAGCAAGCTGGTCAACAATACTTCGCCGCGCCCGATCCGCGCCCTGATCCTAACCCCGACCCGCGAACTGGCGGCCCAGGTGGAAGAAAGCGTCAAGACTTACGGTAAATACACCAAGCTGAATTCGGCCGTGATTTTCGGCGGCGTCAGCATCAACCCGCAGATCAAGCTGCTCAAGCACGGCGTCGACATCCTGGTGGCCACGCCAGGCCGCCTGCTGGACCACATGGGCCAGGGCACCGTCAACCTCGACAAGATCGAGATCCTGATCCTGGACGAAGCCGACCGCATGCTGGACATGGGCTTCATCCGCGATATCCGCAAAGTGCTGGCCGCCCTGCCGCCGAAGCGCCAGAACCTGCTGTTCTCGGCCACCTTCTCCGACGAGATCAAGGCCCTGGCCGACGGCCTGCTGGACAACCCGAAGACCATCGAAGTGGCGCGCCGCAATTCGACGGTGGAAATCATCTCGCAGAAGATCCATCCGGTCGACCGCGACAAGAAGCACCCGATGCTGTCGCACCTGATCCGCACCCACGCCTGGACCCAGGTACTGGTCTTCACCCGCACCAAGCACGGCGCCAACAAGCTGGTCGAGCAACTGGGCAAGGACGGCGTGAAAGCCATGGCGATCCACGGCAACAAGAGCCAGACCGCGCGTACCCGCGCGCTGGCCGAGTTCAAGGATGGCACGCTGCAATGCCTGGTCGCCACCGATATCGCCGCGCGCGGCATCGACATCGACCAGTTGCCGCACGTGGTCAACTATGACCTGCCGAACGTGCCGGAAGATTATGTGCACCGCATCGGCCGCACCGGCCGCGCCGGCGCCAAGGGCGAAGCAGTGTCCCTGGTGTGCGTGGACGAACACGTCATGCTGCGCGATATCGAACGCCTGATCAAGGTCACGCTGCCGCGCGAAATCATCCCGGGCTTCGAGCCGGACCCGAACGCCAAGGCGCAGCCGATCCAGCTGCGCAGCGGTGTCGGCCGCCATACGAATCGCCCCCCACGCCCTGGCGGCAACGGCAATGGCGGAAACGGCGGCGGCAACCGCAGCCAGAATGGCCAGGGCAAGCCACGCGTGGCTGCCAGCGGCAACGGCGGCGCCCCGCGCGCAGCAGCCCCGGCCGGCATCCGCCGCGACGCCCGTCCAGGCGGCAGCCCAAGCGGCTCGCGCCCATCCAACGCCCCGCGCAACCGCCCTCCACGCTGAACCAGGCCAGGCCCGCTATAATCGCGGGCATGCCACAGTTCGCTGCCAACCTGTCCATGCTGTTCACCGAAGCGCCCTTCATCGAGCGCTTCGGGCTGGCGCATGCGGCAGGCTTCAAGGGCGTGGAATTCCTTTTCCCCTACGCCTTCGATTCCGACGACATCAAGGAACGCTTGCAGCGCCACCAGCTGCAACTGGTGCTGCACAACCTGCCGCCCGGCGACTGGCAAGCGGGCGAGCGCGGCATGGCTTGTGATCCGCGCCGCTTCGAGGAATTCCAGGATAGCGTCGGCCTCGCCCTGGAATACGCGAGGGAGCTGGACACGCCGCGCGTGCATTGCATGGCCGGTATCCTGCCCGGCGGCCTGGCGCCGGAACGTGCACGCGAGGCGTATATCCGCGCCTTGCAATACGCCGCCGACCAGTTCGCGCCCCATGGCATTGAGGTGCTGATCGAGCCGATCAACCATTTCGACATTCCCGGCTATTTCCTGAACCACAGCCGCCAGGCGCTCGAGATCCTGGCCGACGCCGCGCGCCCCAACCTGTTCCTGCAGTACGACATTTACCACATGCAGCGCATGGAGGGCGAGCTGGCCAACACCATCCGCGCCTGCCTGCCCCATATCCGCCACATGCAACTGGCCGACACGCCGGGCCGCCATGAACCGGGCACGGGCGAGATCAACTATCCTTTCCTGTTCCGCCTGCTCGACGAGCTCGGCTACCGGGGCTGGATCGGCTGCGAGTACCTGCCTGGCGCGCGCACCGAAGACAGCCTGGCCTGGGCCACGCCCTACCTGCGCGCCTGACCTTTGCGCTGGCGCAAACGCGCCCGCTGCGCCGAGGTGCAAGATGGTCTCTGCCGCCCGAGGAGACCCGCCATGAAACGTTACCTGTGCATCCTGTTGTGCCTGCTACTGGCCGCCTGCGCCAGCAATCCGCGCCTGCGGGAGGTGCGCGCCCTTGCCGACGACGCGCCCAAGCTGGCCGGATTCAACGACCTGAGCCAACGCTTCCGCGATACCTTCCAGCGCGAGCAGCCCTACCTCAGCGCCGCAGCCGTCCAGCGCGAGGAAGCGATCGACCGCAAGCGCCACGACGCCTATCCCGATTTCATCGCCCTGCACAGCGCCGCCACCACCTACCTGCGTGCCCTGGGCGCCCTGGCCAGCGGCGACACCTTCCATTACGGCGACCAGGTCAAGCAAATGTCGCAAAGCATCAAGGCCTGGCCCGATACCGGCCTGAGCGACCGCCATGTCAACGCCTATGCCGGCCTGGTGCGCCTGCTGCTGCGCAGCGCCACGGCACGCGAACAGGACCAGGCCGTGCAAGCCATGCTGCGCGAAGGGTACGAGCCGCTGCAAGGCACGCTTGACGCCATGCACACCCTGCTGCGTTACTTCAACAAGAACCACGACAACGAGCAGCGCATCGTGCTCGGCATGCTGGCGGTGGAAATTCCCTATGCCGACGCGCCGCGCGACCGCCTGCTGGCCGCCCTGGCCCGCGCGCACCAGCAGGAAAAGTTGAAGGAGTACCGCCTGCTCGGCCTGCGCCACACGCTGGCGGCGCAAAACATCGATGCCATCCGCGAACGCCACGCCGCCCTGTACCGCGGCCTCGACCCGCTGCCGGCGACCGACACCGCCGGCAGCGCATCGTCCGCCATCCCGCCTGCCACCGCCCAAGGAGCCCAGCCATGAGCCTGACCGCCGCCCTGCCGCACGACCTGGAAACGCTGGCCGACAGCCTGTCCGCCAGCGCCGACGAACTGCACGAGCGCATCATGCGCGGCATCCGCCAGCAGCAACGGCTGGAGGGCAACAACGGCAAGGGCGCAGGCGCGCCGCTGACGCACGGCGCGGCCCAGGCCCTGTTCGAAAACGAAGTGGCGCTGCGCCAGCAGGCCAACAGCCTGTACGTCGATGCCGCCAGCCATTCGCTGGAAGGCATGGGCGTCACCCTGCCCGAACTGCTGCGGCTGGCCAGCGAAGCACGCGAAACCATCCGCCGCATCGAGCGCGTCAAGGAACTGGCCGGCATCAGCGCCGACTTGCTGGCCGTGGCGGCAGCGATTGCCGCGGCCCGGCCCGAACACCTGGCAGCGCCGCTGGAGAGCCTGAAAAAACAGCTGGCCGCACGCCATGCACGCGAGAGTGCGTAATTAACGCAGCAGGCATACAATGGTCTTCCGAACAATGAATTCGTGGAGACCGCCATGGGCCTGTCGCCGGATCAGCTTGCATCATTGCAAGCCGCGCTGGAGCAACGCAAGCTAGCACTTTTGCAGCAGCTTGCCGGCCGCATGGACGGCGAGCTGGCGCGCGTCCCGGCGGTGGAGGAAATCGAAACCTCGCCGGCAGACAGCGCCAGCAATCGCACCCTCAACCAGCTCGAACTGGAAGCCGACGAACACAAGCAGGCACAGCTCAGCAGTATCCGCCACGCCCTGGCCAAGATCGACGAAGGCAGCTACGGCTTGTGCGACAATTGCGGCAATGAGATCCCCTTCTCGCGCCTGAATGCGCGGCCCGAAGCACCGCTGTGCATCGCGTGCCAGACGCGGCTGGAGAAAGCGACGGCGGCCCTGCGCTGAGAAAAAGCCATGGCCTACAAAACTATCCTGGTGCACGTCGATGAAGCGCCCCATAGCGCAGCGCGCATCCTGCTGGCCGGCGAACTGGCGCTGCAGGAAGGCGCCCACGTCATCGGCGTCGCCACCACCGGCATTTCGCGCTTCCTGTACCAGAACGAAACGGTGGACGACAATGATCCCAATCTGGCACGCCACCTCGACATCCTGCGCGAGCGGGCCAGCCATGCGCTGGCCGACTTCGCGCCGCGCCTGCAGGCGCTGGGCGTGCAATCGTTCGAACAGCGCATCCTCGACGATGAACCGGCTGCCGGCCTGAGCCTGATGGCGCGCCATGCCGACCTGGTGATCGTCGGCCAGCTCGCGCCGAACGGGCGCGGTCCCGACGTGCCGGCCGAAGTGCTGGCCGGCAGCGGCAAGCCGGTGCTGGTCATGCCCTTTGCCGCCCGCACCTCGTCTGCCATTGCCGTCAGCAGCGATGGCGTGGCCAGCCCGGGCGGCCCGGCGCCGGCGCGCCACATCCTGGTCGGCTGGAATGCCAGCCGCGAAGCCGGGCGCGCACTGCAGGATGCGCTGCCCCTGCTGCGCCGCGCCGACAGCGTGACGGTGGCGATTGTCGATGCCGAGGCGCGTCCCGGCGTCTTCGGCGATCCGCCCGGCACCGACGTGCTGGCCTGGCTGGAGCGGCATGGCGTGATGGCGAAACTGGTGCTGGCCCAGAGCGAACGCCTGGGCCTGCTGAAGCGCCCCGGCAACGTGGGCGAACAGCTGCTGGCCCTGGCCGGCGAGCGCGATTGCGACTTACTGGTGATGGGGGCGTACGGCCATTCGCGCTTCCGCGAAACGCTGCTGGGCGGCGTCACGCGCAGCGTGCTCGACGCGATGACGCTGCCGCTGCTGATGTCGCATTGAGCGCGCCATCATCCCTCGGAGAGCCAGGCCTGGCTGCGAATCTTGGCGACCTGGCGCAGCGCCAGCCACTTCCAGATTTGCAATGCATCTTCCTGCTTGCAGCTCATATGGCGCGGCGTGGCGAGCGCAATTTCGCAATCGCGGTCCGACCACTCCTCGTAGCGTACGGCGCCGTCCTGGCCGACTTCGACCTGGTACATCAGGCCGTCGTCATAGCCGAACTTCAGGGTGGCGCTGCCGGGAATGCCATCGGGGCCGTGGATCTTGCCGCCGTACACATCCGACAGTGCCGCCACCAGTTGGGCTTCGGTCGGCGCCGAAATATCGCGGCGATCCGGCCGCGAAAGGACTACCCATGCCTGTGTCATTGGCCCTCTCCCCCTCAGAACAAAGCGATAGCTCTTGTGGCAGATGATGTACTGGACGGCACGCCGTGGTCATGATCCACGTCTAGTTCGCTGCTTTTATTGTAGCAACTATCATACCGAAAATTACTTTTCGCACAGGGGGCGTTTGCATTCCGCAACAGGGCGCTCAAACAAATTGTGGGACTGACAAGGGATCAAAATCCTTCCAGTCGCCGTTCTCGATAATGCCTTGGGCGCGCTCGATTTTTTCCGCGCCCTGCTGGCGCATCAGCTCGATCGCCCGCGCCTCTTGCCCGCCGTCGACTGCCACGGCAACCATCATGCCGGAGCGGCGTGGCGGCGGCCCCGATTCGTTCTTCTCCTTCAGTTCGGAAAAGCTGTACAGCGAGCCCACGTGGGCGCCGACCAGGCCGCCCAGCACCGGGCCCAGCGGCCCGGTCAAGGGAATGGTGGCCGCCCCTGCCGCGGCGCCGATGGCCGCGCCGGTCACTTCGCCCTTGGCCACCGCCTCCGGGGTTTGCTGCGCGCCCGGCGACTCGGGGCGGTCGCCGCCGGTCGGAATCACATTGTGCTGCCCGGGCGGGTTGTTGAAGAAGGTCGATACGCTGCCGGCAGCGAAACCGGCAGCCTTGAACGCTTCGCATACCTCGAGCGCGGTTTCCTGCAACTGGAAATGTCCTGCAATGATGGTGGCCATGGCGGTTCCTCCCAAAAGCCCTAGCCTGCCTAAGCCTGGCCTTTATGACTGTTAGCTATCGCACGCGCACCTTTTCTATTTCCCGCCGTATAATCAGACCGTCCACACCAGATGCCACTTTGACATGAGCAGCTTCCACGTCGAAAGGTCTGTCGAACGCGCCCTGTCCGAATTGCTGGACGGTCACCCCGTTGCGACCTTCGTCATCGATACCGACCACGTCATCACCCACTGGAACAAGGCCTGCGAACACCTGCTGGGCTGGGGCACGCACGAAATGGTGGGCACCCGCCAGCACTGGCAAGCTTTCTATACCAAGCCGCGCCCCCTGCTGGCCGACCTGATCGTCGATAACATCGATCCGGCCACCGACCGCAATTTCCGCGACAAATACAAGCCGTCTTCGCTGATCGACGGCGCCTACGAGGAAGAGGACTTCTTCCCCAACCTCGGCGCGGCCGGGCATTGGCTGCAATCGACGGCAGCGCCGCTGCGCGGGCATGACGGCAAGCTGGTCGGCGCAATCCAGAGCCTGCGCGACGTGACCGAGCGGCGCGTGGCGGAAAACGCCCTGCGCCGCGCGCACGACAACCTGGAGCAGACCGTGCGCCAGCGCACCGCCCAATTGGCCGAAGACATCCGCCAGCGCCAGAGCGCCGAAGAGGAGCTGCGGCGCCGCAATATCGAACTGACCGAGCTCAATGAAACCCTGAGCCGCACCCAGCAGCAGCTGGTGCAGTCCGACAAGCTGGCCTCCATTGGCCAGCTGGCGGCCGGGGTGGCGCACGAAATCAATAATCCGATCGGCTACATCTTTTCCAATTTCGGCACCCTGCAAAGCTACCTGGACAACCTGTTCTCCATGCTCGACGCCTATCAGGAAGCCGAGGCGGCGATTGTCGATCCGGCCGTCGCGGCCCGGCTGCGCGCCATGCGCGACCAGGTGGAGCTGGGCTTCCTGCGCACCGATATCCCGACCCTGATGCAGGAATCGAAGGAAGGCATCGTGCGCGTGCGCCATATCGTGCAAGACCTGAAGGACTTCTCGCGCGTCGACAGCCAGCAGGAATGGGTCTGGGCCGACCTGCGCCAGGGCATCGACTCCACCCTCAACATCGTCAGCAACGAAATCAAGTACAAGGCCGACGTGGTGCGCGAATACGCCGAAATCCCCGACATCGAATGCCTGCCGCTGCAAATCAACCAGGTAGTGATGAACCTGCTGGTCAACGCCGCCCACGCCATCGGCTCCATGCGCGGCCGCATCGAGATCCGCACCGGCTGCGACGGCGATCACGTCTGGTTCAGCGTCTCCGACAACGGCGCCGGCATCGCGCCGGAAAACCTGGGCCGCATCTTCGACCCCTTCTTCACCACCAAGGAAGTCGGCAAGGGAACCGGCCTGGGCCTGTCCCTGTCCTACGGCATCGTGCAAAAGCACCACGGCCGGATCGAGGTCGATTCTGCCCTCGGCCAGGGCACCACTTTCCGCGTCACCCTACCCAAGAAGCGACCGCCCAACGAGCAGAAGGAAGCCACCCCATGATGACCATCCTGTGTGTCGACGACGAGCCGAACATCCTCTCTTCCCTGCGCCGCCTGTTCCGCGGCAAAGGCTACGAGGTGCTGACGGCCATCAGCGGCGCGCAGGGGCTCGAGCTGCTGGCGCAGCAGCCGGTCGACCTGGTGATCTCGGACATGCGCATGCCGGAAATGGACGGCGCGCGTTTCCTGGCCCAGGTGCGCGAGCGCTGGCCCAATACCGTGCGCCTGCTGCTGACCGGTTATTCCGACGTGCAGTCGATCCAGGACGCCATCAACTGCGGCGAGATCTACCGCTACATCACCAAGCCCTGGGACGACAACGACATCCTGCTGATCGTGCGCCACGCGCTGGAACGCCACCAGCTCGAGCTGGAAAAGCAGCGCCTGGAAGCGTTGACCCTGAAGCAGAACGAGGAACTGAAGTCGCTCAACGCCGGCCTGGAGCAAAAGGTCGAGGAACGTACGCGCCAGCTCAAGGCCAACTTCCTGACCACTATCAAGATCCTGTCGAGCATCGCTGAAGCGCGCGGCACCGGCCAGACCGGCCAGACGCGCCAGGTGGCCGACCTGGCGCGCAAGATGGCGACCCAGCTCAAGCTCGACATGAACGAGGTGCAGGATATCTTCATCGCCGCCCTGCTGCACGACCTTGGCCGCATCGGCTTTTCCGACGAGATGCTGCGCACCCCGATGACCATGCTGCACGGCGCCGACCTGGCGCTGTTCCGCAAGCATCCTGTTTCCGGCGCGCAGTTGCTGATGCCGCTGACCGACATGGCCGGCGTCGCCGCCATCGTGCGGCACCAGATGGAGCGCTTCGACGGCCAGGGCTTCCCGGACCGGCTGGCGGGCTTTGCGATCCCGATCGGCTCGCGCATCCTGACGCTGGCGATCGATTACTTCAACCTGCAGCAAGGCGCCCTGGTGCAGCGCCACCTGAAGCCGGAAGAAGCCAAGTCGCTGGTCATGGATGGCAGCGGCAAGCGCTATGACCCGCAAGTGGTGCAAGCCTTCCGCCAGGTGGTCGACGGCGGCGTGCGCGGCGTGGCGGAAAGCACCGACGTCGAACTGCTGTCGGGCGAACTGGTGCCCGGCATGGTGCTCGCGCGCGACGTCGTCAGCCGCGATGGCCTGATGCTGCTGGCCTCCGACCACGTGCTCAATGAGCGCATGATCCAGCAGTTGCAGGACTTCGAGAAAAAGAGCGGCCACCGTCTGCCTATCTGGGTTCAGCGGAGCGCAGTGGCAGGACCACGGTAAATGCCGAGCCTTTGCCGGGCTCGGAGATCACATTGATGCGGCCGCCGTGCTTGTTGACGGCGCCGTAAGCCAGGTAGAGCCCCAGCCCGGTGCCGCTGCCCACCGGCTTGGTGGTGAAGAAGGGATCGAAAATACGGCCCAGATTCTCGGGCGGAATGCCGACGCCGTTGTCCTGGATCCGCACATGCACGGCCTCGCGGTCGGCGCTGGTGACGATGCGGATGATGCCTTCGCCGGGGATGGCCTGGATGGCATTCATGAGGATGTTGCGGAATACCTGGTTCAACTGGCCCGGCAAGCCGCGCACCAGCGGCAGCTTGCCATAATGCCTGTCCACCTTGGCCTTGAAGCGCAGCTCATTGGCCAGCGCATGGAGCGTGCTCTCCAGACCCTCATGCAGGTCGGTCTGCTGCCACTGGCTGTCGCCGGCTTCCGAGAAGTCTTTCAGCGCCTGCACGATGTCGCGCACGCGGCGCAGGCCATCCATCGACTCGCGCAGCAAGGCTTCCGTATCTTCCTTCATGAACTCGAAATCGGCCGCGCTGCGCTGCTCCGCCGTGGTGCTGTGCTCGACCAGTTCGAACAGGGTGTCGGCATAGCTTTTCAGGGTGCCGATATTGGAGGTGACAAAACCGACCGGGTTATTGATTTCGTGCGCCACGCCCGCCGCCAGCTGGCCGATCGAGGCCATGTTCTGGGCCTGCACCAGGGTCTCTTCCATTTGCTTGCGGTCGGTAATGTCCGTCAGCGAGCCAATCACCTCCAGCGGCGCGCCCTGCTCGTCGCGAATCAGGCGCAACTGGTCATGCATCCACAGGTAGCGGCCATCGGCGGTACGGAAACGGTATTCGTAGGCCTTCTCGCCTTCGGTAAAGATCTGCGCCAGGCTGGAGAAGATGTTCGGCGCATCGTCGGGGTGGATATGGTCGAACCAGAAATTGGGGTCGGCCACCATGTCTTCCGGCCGGTAGCCCAGCACGTTGAGCGCGTTGGCGCTGACGAAGGTCATCTTGAAGTCGCCGCTTGGCACGGTGCTGTAGATGATGGCCGGGGTATTGTCGACCAGGTATTTCAGGCGCTGCAGCGGATCGGCCGGTTCGCTGGCGCGGGCCGGCGCTTCGCTGGTGATGAAATCGAAGTCTTCGAATTCCATGGGCGCCTTTGAGTCTCCTTACCAGTCGGCCCAGGCGAACGACCGCACAGGCATTGGCATTGACAGGAAGGCCGGTTCGGGCGCTGGCGGCGGCGGTGCGGCCAGCCAGTCGCGCGGATCGACCCGGTAATACTTTTGCAGCTCGTCATACAAGGCGGCATGGCGCTCGGCCAGTTGCCACGGCCGCGTGAAGAAGGTTTCCGTCGCCACGGCAAAGAACTCGGCAGGACTGGTCGCACCGTAATGGTCCAGCACGCTATCCTGCCGGCCCAGCCAGGCAGCATGGCGCAAGTTGGCGTAGTCGCGCGACAGCACTTCCGACCAGCTGCGATAGCTGTCCGGGCTGCCAAGATAGGGGGCGCCGTTATTGCTGCCCGATTCGCTGTCGAGCTGGTGGGCGAACTCATGCAGCACGACGTTGTTTCCGCCCTGCCAATCCAGCGTGCCGCGCGCGACATCGTCCCAGGACAGCACGATGCGGCCATCGCTCCAGGATTCACCCAGCATCTGCCGGCGCGCCGGCGTGATCACGCCGCCCGCCCCCACTTCGTCGCGGTTGGCGACAAAGGCGCCCGGATAGACCAGGATGGTGTGCAAGGCGCTGTAGACCTTGCTCGGCTTGTTCAGCAACAGCAGGCAAGCCTGGGCGGCGATGGTGATGCGCATCTCATCGCTCACCTCGAGGCCGGCGCAACCGACGAATTTTTTCTGGTGCAGGAATTGCACCACCATGCGCTGCAACTGGCGCTGCAAGTCCGGCGCCAGTTGGCGGTAGAAAGGCATGCTGCGCTCGAGCATAGCCTGCTCGGCGGCTGCCAGCGGCCGGGCCAGCGCCCGCCGCAAGGTCCAGCGTGGATACACGATCGGCGCCGCGATGCCCAGCGCCGTCAAGATAAGCAAAACCCAAGCGTCCATGATGCCGTCCATAACAGAACTCGTTCCGCCACAGATGGGGCTGGTCAATGGCATTTCAACATGCCATTGATGGAAGCTTATCACTGTTCCGGCTTAAGGCATGGCCTTTTGCAGGGAGCTCGGGGCGCCAAACAGCGCTGCCACCAGGGGGTCGCGCTGGACCGGGCCGCGGTTGACGCGGATGGCGTAATGGGTGTCATCTGCCAGGATATGGAAGTGACGGCCATTTCCGGCCATGCTCTGTTCGCGCAGGCTGGGGCGCTCCTTGCGCGGCGGCGCGCCTTCGCGCTTGGGCTGGGCGATCGCGGCCAGGAAGGCTTGCACGCGTTCGGCATCCGGGGTCAGCTGGTAGACAGCCTTGCCCAGGTAGGTCGCCGTGCCTTCGATATAACGGGCCAGTTCGATCACGCCGGCTTCGCGCAGGTCGCGGATATATTTACGGGCGCCGGATGGGGAAAATTTCAGGAACCAGGCGATTTCGTCAGCCAGCATTTCGTGGTTTTGTAATTCCGCCACCAGTTTCTGCATATTTTCGATGCGGCGCAGGGTCGCCGAGGTGGATCGGACGCGCTCGATCGGGGCCAGCGACAGGGCTTTGCGCTCCGTCACGGGACCGGGACGCTCGACAAGCGCCAGGCGTGGACGGGACGGCACAGCCGGCAACGGTGCCGGCAGCTCTGCGGTAGCTTCGATTTCGAGGCCATGGGACGATTCTCTGATTGCGTGCATTTGAACACTCCTTGTAGATGCCAGGGTGGATTCGCAGGCTCCAGAGTGCCCTGCCTGCGACTCATCGGTCTGTGCGGCAACGAACATACAAACGAACAAACATTGGTTATTTGCCAATCTCTGCTGCGTCAGGAGCTTGGACCTTGATTTCCTGTGTGTGTTCCCGAACAGAGGCGCAACCCGACAGCGGCCTATGCTGGAGCCGGCATCAACCAACCAGAGAGGAACGACCATGAAATATCCAGTCCTGCTCGCAGCCCTGGCCCTGGTGGGCCTGACCGCCTGCGAAAAGACCGTCACCAATAATCCGCCGCCCACGGTGGAACCGGCGCCGCCGCCAGCGGTCGTGCCGGGTCCGCCGGGGCCGGAAGGCCCGAAAGGCGAACCTGGCACCCCTGGTCCGCAAGGCGAGCCAGGCAAGGCCGGCGACACCGTCATCGTGCAGCCGCAGACGCCGCCGCCTGAGCCTGAAAAGAAATAGTCAGTCTGTCAACCGACCGCCACCTATCCCCGTTTAGGTGGCGGCCTGACGAAATTTCAATAGTGAATTATGGTATATGTTGTATAAATGCCACGTGATTGCTATACTTCAAGCCAAATGTGCGCCAACGCACGGATACTGACGGTTAACGCCGCCTAAACTGAACCCACAGCAATGTATCACCGCTGGGAAAGGGAGTCGCGCAACTTTTTTTTGCGACTTTGCTACTCAAACAACGGGAGTTTTCTAGTGAATAAGATTAAGAATATCGCCATCGCCGCTGCGATGTTGTCGGCTTCGTTCGCCGCTTCGGCGCAGGACACCCTGCTCAACCAGAACTGGTACGTCGGCGCTGGCGCTGGCGCGTTCCGCCCTGACGGCGACTGGGGCATCGACAAATACGACGGTGCCTACGGCCTGAAACTGGGTAAAGCCCTGAATGAACAGTGGGACCTGCAATTCAACGCCACCCACGCTGCCACCAAGAAGTTCGGCTCCCGCTACGGCCAGAAGACCCTGGGCGTTGACGGCCTGTACATGCTGACCCGTAAGACGGTGCGTCCATTCCTGCTGGTTGGTGCCGGCATGGAACGCGACGTGTTCACCGCAGCGAACAGCGTTGCTGAGCCAAAGCGCAATTCCCCATTCGTCTCCGTTGGCGTAGGTCTGCAGTCGAACATCACCGACCGCCTGTTCCTGCAAGCTGACCTGCGCAATGTGCACGGCTTCATCCGCGGCAACGAGTTCGACAACTCGAAATCGAACAACAAATACCTGATGTTCTCGCTGAACTACCTGCTGGGCCCAGCGCCACAGCCAGCGCCACCGCCTGCACCGGTGGCGCCAGTCGTGGCGCCTGAGCCAACCCCGGCGCCAGTCGCCGCTCCAGTGGCGCCTCCGCCACCAGCACCGAAGTTCGAAAAAGTCACCATGTCCGCCAACGAACTGTTCGCCTTCGACAGCGCCAACCTGGCGCCGGAACAGCCTAAGCTGGACGACATGGCCAAGCTGCTGAACGAAGACAAGTCGGTCAACAACGTGGTCATCACCGGCCACACCGACCGCCTGGGTTCGGACAAGTACAACCAGAAGCTGTCCGAGCGTCGTGCCGAAGCCGTCAAGACCTACCTGGTCAGCAAGGGTGTTGATGCATCCCGCCTGACCGCGCAAGGCAAGGGCAAGTCCCAGCCAGTGGTACAGTGCAACGACAAGAAGATGAAGCGCGCCGACCTGATCAAGTGCCTGGAACCAAACCGTCGCGTTGAAATCGACAATGTGACCGCGGAACGCCGTGTGAAGTAATCACTGCCAACGCGGTATGGAAGGGGCCTGCGGGCCCCTTTTTTTGTGCCCCGGCGCACCGTCAGCCTGGCCGCGCCGGACGTACACTCGGCTCATGGGCTGGAGACGCTTTCCCCACATCGCCAAGAAGCTGCCTGCCGTTGGCTGGTGCGCCATCACCGAATGGCTCGAGCACCGCGCCAGCAGCAAAGGGGCCGCGCTCGCCTTCTACACCCTGTTTTCGCTGGCGCCGATCCTGGTGCTGGTGATCGCGATAGCCGGCCTGTTCTACGGCAAGGAGGCGGCCCAGGGGGAACTGTTCTTCCAGCTGCGCGGCCTGGTTGGCAGCCAGGGCGCGGAAGCGATCCAGCTGATCCTCTCTGGCGCCAGCAATGAAACACAAGGCATGATCGCCACCCTGGTGGCCGGCGCCCTGCTGCTGTTTGGCGCCACCAGCGTGTTCACCGAACTGAAAGGCAGCCTCGACGAAATCTGGCAATTGCCACCTGCGCAAGGCGGCGGCATCTGGGATACCGTACGCACGCGCCTGCTATCCTTCGGCATGGTGCTGGTGCTCGGCTTCCTGCTGCTGGTTTCGCTGGTGGTCAGCGCCGCCCTCGCCCTCGTCGAAAAGAAAATGGGCGCTTACTGGCAGGATGCCGCATTGCTGCTGACCATCCTCAACCACGTCATCAGTTTCTTCGTGATTTCCGCCCTGTTTGCCGTGATCTACAAGATGCTGCCGCGCGTCAGGCTGTCATGGCGCGACGTGGTGATTGGCGCCTTCGGCACCGCGGCCCTGTTCACCTTGGGCAAATACGGCATCGGCGTCTACATCGGCAACAGCGGCGTGACCGACAGCTTCGGCGCCGCCGGCTCCCTGATCGCGGTCCTGCTGTGGGTCTATTACTCGGCCCAGGTGTTCTTCCTCGGCGCCGAATTTGCGCGCCAGTATGCGCTCCAGCTGGGCAGCCTGCGCCACCGGCACGGCAGCCCCCGAATGGATACGCTCAGATAGCGGCAGCATTCCCCGCCTACTCGCCCAGCAGCTCGGCGACCACTTCCATGCCCTCGACCTTCTCGGCCACGACCTTGACGATCACCACCACCGGCACGCCGAGCAGCAAGCCCCACACGCCCCACAGCCAGCCCCAGAACAGCAGGCTGACGAACACCGCGGCGGCATTCATGCGCGCGATGCGCCCGGTCATCCAGGTGGCAATGACGGTGCCGACCAGGGTCGCGATGGCGATCGAGGCCAGCGCCACCAGCGCCACCATCTGCAGCGATTCCGATTGCAGGTAAGAGGCGACGCTGAGCGCACAGACAATCAGCAGCGGGCCGAAATAAGGCATCAGGTGCAGCAGCCCCGCCACGATGGCCCAGGCGCCGGCGTTTTCCACCCCGATGAAATGCAGGGCCAGCCACATCAGCAGCGCCAGCAGCACATTGGTCACCAGCAGCATGAACATATAGCCCTGGATCGAACTGTTGATCTCGTCGAGGATCTGCAGCGTGACCTTCTTGCGCGTCAGCGAAGGCCCGGCCAGCTTGACCAGCTTGCGCTTGAAGGTGTCGCCGGACAGCAGCAGGAAGAACACCAGGAACACCACCATGGTGGCCTGGCTCAGGAAAGACAGCAGGCCGCGCGAACCGGCCCAGACCCAGTCGATCACCTTGATATGCCCGCCATCCTGCGTGACCACGGCGATCGCTTTGCGCGGCGGCGTGGCAGGCTTGCCAGCGGTCGCCTGCTCGATCTGGGTGGCGACATCCTGGATGCGCTTGAGCGTGCTGTCCTTGCCGCTGGTGGTCGAGGCCACCAGGCGCGACAGTTTGCGCCCCGCATCGGGCAGTTCTTCGATGATGTTGGAAAATTCGACGTGCACTTTCTCCGCCGTCACCGCACCGCCCCCCAGGATGGCGCAAGTGACAAGCGTCGTGCCCAGCGCACGCCGTACGCGCACGCGTTCCAGCCAGGCCACCAGCGGGTTCAGCGTGTAGGCCAGCAGGATGCCAAGCAGCAGGGGCACGAGGAAACCCCGGCCCCACTGCAAGGCGTACAGGAAGGCGACGGTGGCAAGGATGGTCTGCGCCAGGCGCATGAGCCATGCCACCCGCGTTTATTTGACGCGGATGTCGTTCTTGACTTCCTTGACACCTTTCACGCCGCGGGCAATTTCGCCGGCGCGGGTGATGTCGGCAGGCTGGGCCACGAAGCCGCTCAGCTGCACGGTGCCTTTGAAGGTCTCGACATTGATTTCAGTCGACTTCAGCGATGGCTCGTTGAAGATGCTGGCCTTGACCTTGGTGGTCAGGGCGGCGTCGTCGATATATTCGCCGGCGCTTTCCTTGGTGGGGGTCGAGGCGCAGCCAGCCAGGCCGAGGGTTGAGGCAATGAACACGGCAGTAGCGAATTTCTGGGTGAATTTCATGACGCTTCTCCTTTGTGAGGTGGGTGTTCCGGGCACTAGTGTCCAGCTAACAAGCCCCTTTTTCTGTTCGCTGGCGAACATTGTGCGGAATCGCACAGACGAGCAAGGGCGGGCGGCCATAAGCTGCGCCTAATCCCACCCACAGGAGGAGACGTTATGAAACCGACTGTATCCCTTGCAGCGATGATGGTGGCGGTGGCCGCTTTGTCGGCCGGCTGCGCCAGCAACTCATCCTATCCCCAGGCAACCGATTATTCCTCGCAGGCCGATGTCTCGACGTATGGCACGGTCGATTCGATCCGCGTGGTGCGCGTTGACCCGGCCACCAGCGGAGCCGGCGCAGTCGCCGGCGGCTTGCTGGGTGCCCTGGCCGGCAGCCAGATCGGCTCCGGTTCCGGCCGTACCGCGGCAACCGCTGCCGGTGCGATTGGCGGCGCCGTGATCGGCAACCGCGTTGAAGAGAGCCGCAACATGCCGCGCGATGTGTACCAGATCAGCGTGCGCCTGGATAACGGCGACTACCGTACCGTCAACCAGGACAGCGCCTACGACCTGCGGGTCGGCACGCGCGTGCGCGTGGTCGATGGCCGGGTTTACCGCTATTAAAGGAGGTTGCCATGGCCACCATCCTGCTGATCGTGCTGGTCCTGCTTGTCATCGGCGCCCTGCCAACCTGGCCGCATAGCCGCAACTGGGGTTATGCCCCGAGCGGCGTTGCCGGCCTGATTGTTGTCGTCTTGCTCATCCTGCTGCTGACCGGCAGGCTGTAGCGAAGGAGCCCATCATGAAAATGCTGATTGGCGCTGCCGCCCTGGCCCTGTGCGGGTTGGCCAGCGCCCAGGTCACGCCGCCGGAAGTTGCAAGGCAGCAACAGCAAGAACTGAAGCGCGGCGACCCGCCGCGCTGGACCAGGCCGGACCGCACCGAAGCGGCCCAGCTTGCTACGCTGCGCAAGGAAATCAACGCAGCCCTGCGTGAAGCCCTGGAAGCCTGCAAGCAGCAAGGGGCCGGCGCCAACAGCGACTGCGTGAAAGAAGCGCGCAGCATTGCCCAGTCGGACATGGCCAACGCGCGCCAGATCCACCTGGCCACGCGCGACATGTCGCGTACCTTTGAAACCAGTGGCAAATAAGCAAGCGTACAACCGCCAGTTATGGCCGCATCATAAAAAGTCATCCTGGCCTGGCAGCAGGTCGGGTATGATGCGAGCATGCCACATGCATACCAATTACAAAGAGAGCAACACCGGGCTACCACCGTCCAGCGCTTGGGCATTGGCATTGAGCTCTACGACCGCTACACCGAGCTGAGCGCCCCGCACGTGACTGCGGTACACGTGCGCAAGGGCACCATGCTGCAGGAGGCCGGCACGCGCGCCACCCATTACTACTGGATTTCCAGCGGGGTGGCGCGGCGCGGCCATATCTCGGTGGCCGGCGAAGACCTGACCCTGGGCTTCATCACCGAAGGTGAAAACACCGGTTCGCACAGCGATATGATGGGCGGCCTGCAGGGCGAGCCGGCGCGCGAATTCTTCGTCGCCGAGACGGCCGTCGAGGCCTGGCGCATCGACTGGATGGCCATGCAGCGCCACAGGGCCGAGCATGGCTTTGTGAATGAGTACTACCTGAAGATCATCGAATGCAGCATCCGCCGTTATGCGGCCAACCTGCAGATCCGCAGCCACAATACGGCGGAAGCGCGGCTGGCAGCGTTCCGCAGCCAGTTCCCCGGCCTGGAACAACGCATCACCCAGCGCGCGCTGGCCTCCTACCTCGGCATTACGACGCAGTACATGTCGCGCCTGCGCAAGACCCTTTAAGCATCGGGCTTGCGCCGCATCAGCCACCAGGCGCCGACTGCCGCCAGCACCCCGGCCGCCGCGGCCGGCTTCCACAAGCGCTTGCGGGCAATCCACGAACCCAGTGTCACCGCATACGGCAGCACGGTCTTGAAGCTGATGCCGGACAAGCCGCCGCCCTGCCCGATGAAGCTGCCAAGGCGTGACTGCAGCGTGCCGATGGCCTGGTCCACCGCCCCATGCAGCAGCGCTTGCGGCTGCAGGGCGTTGATCACTTCATGCTTGGAGCGCAGCGTGCCGAGGCGGTACAACTCGCCTTCCCGCACCAGCCTTTCCTTGGCTACGGCAAGCGCCTGTAATTCCTGTCTGGACGCCATGGTCTCCCTTTCAAAGCAGCATGTCGCGGTCGGACTTGAGTTCCGCCATCGTCGCCGACAAGCCCAGTTTGCCTTGCCGCACCAGGCTGCGCCCCCACAGCACCAGGCCGATCGCCACTACCGCAAAGGCAATCGCCAGCACCAGCAGGATCTTCCAGCCCATCGCTTCCCAACACAGGTAGATCAGGGTCGCCGTGCCGAACGCGATGGCGAACCAGGCAGCCAGCAGGGCCACGGCAAACACGATGGACAATTGCAGCAGGGTGTCGCGCACCTCGGTCAGCTCAAGGGCTGCCAGTTCCAGGCGCGACAGTAAAAGATGCAGGCTGTTTTTGGCAAGCCCGGCCAGTGAGGCGATCAGGCCGGGCGGTGGTGGTACCTGGTTCTCGGCGGACATCGCTTATTTGCGGCCGAGGATAACGCCTACCAGCAGACCCACGCCGGCTGCCACGGCGATGGAACGCCATGGATTTTCCTTGACGTAGGCATCGGTCGAAGCAGCGGCATGCTTGGCGCCGGCAATCGCGCTGGCCTGGGCTTCATGGGCCTTGGCCAGTGCGCTATCGAGCGCTTTCATGCCGCGGCCACGCAATTCATCCGCTTTTTCGCCAGTGAGCGCGGTGGCGGCCGTGAACAGGGCTTGCGCATCCTTGACCAGCGTTTTCACATCGTTATTGACGGTACTGATGTTCTGTTCCAGCATGATAGGACTCCTCTTTCGTAAGTGATTTACGCCAATAGGTCTCGCATATCGTCGGCGTGTTCTTCCTCCACCGCCATGATTTGCGTCAAGAGTTGCTTGGTCGTCGGGTCGCTGTCGCCAATCAGTTCGATCATCTGGCGATAGCTCTCGATGGCCACCCGTTCTGCCACCAGGTTGGCCCGCACCATCGCTTGCACCTCCCTTGAGTCATCATACTCGGCATGGCTCCTGTCGAGCAACGTTGCTGGATTGAAATCGGGTTCGCCATTGAGCTGGACGATGCGCTCGGCCAGCCAGTCGGCATGCTGCTGCTCCTGCGTCGCATGCTCCAGGAACTCGGCCTTGATCGAGGCGTTCGACAGGCCGGTCACCATGTAGTAGTGGCGCTTGTAGCGGTGGATGCAGACCAGTTCGGTGGCCAGCGCTTCGTTCAGCATTTGCAGCACCATCGCGCGGTTGCCCTTGTAGCCTTCGGTCACCGGACCGTCGGCCATATTGCGGGCTGCCGCGCGGATCGCATTTTTATCGATCATGGAAACTCCTCGTCAGCGGCGATAGGTCACCGGGCGGCCCGCTTCGGACAGCACGATTTCCACCCGCCGGTTCATCTGGCGCTCGCCAGCCGTGGCATTGCCGGCCACTGGATACGCTTCGCCATAGCCGCGCGTCTCGATGCGCGAGCGCTCGATGCCCATCTGGCCCAGTGCGCTGCGCACCGCTTCGGCGCGGCGCTGCGACAGCTGCAGGTTGTAGGCATCGCTGCCGGTGCTGTCGGTAAAGCCTTCGATCAGCACGGTGCGGTCGGGATTGTCGCGCAGCACATCGGCCAGGCGCTGGGCGGTCGCCATGCCTTGCGAGGTCAGCACGGCCTGGTCGACGTTGAACAGCACGTCGCCGAAGGTGATCACGATGCCGCGCTCGGTCTGCTTGGCCTGCAAGTCGGCCAGCTGCGCCGCCAGGGCGGCAGCGCGGGCTTGTGCGTCGCTTTTCGCCGCTTCGGCGCTGGCGGCCTGGTTCTGCGCATTTTCGGCCTCCATGCGGGCCTGGTCGGCACGGCGCTTGGCCGCCTCGGCTTCCGCCGTGCGCGCTTGCAGGCGCACCTGGTCGCGCTGCGAGGCGGCGTCCTTCAACTGGTCTTCGGCGGACTTGGCACGCGCGATTTCCTCGGCGCTGGCGGTCTTCTGCTTGGCGATGTAGGCCAGCTTGTCGATCGTTTGCAGGCTTTCATTGCGCGCCGCCGCTGTATTGGCCTGGTCCATGGCACGGGTGGCGGCAGCCAGTTCGGCGCTGGCGTATTTGGCGACCATCGGGTTGCCCTGCGCCTGCGCGTAATTGGCGCGCGCGGTTTCCAGTTCGCCGGTGGTGGTCGGGGTGGTGCTGCAGGCTGCCAGGGCCAGGGCGGCGGCCAGGGCAACAGGTTTCAGGAATGGCTTGAACATGATGGCCCCTTTCTCAGCGAGTCATGGTGCTGTTGGCGCGATCGAGTTCTTCGCGCAGCACACGGATATCGTCTTGCAGCTTGTTGGCGGCCTCGGTGGCCTTGGCACTGCTGGCCTTGCTTTGCGCCAGCTTGGCGTCGGCTTGCGCCTGCTGTGCCAGGTCCTGGGCGGTGCGGTAATCCTTGGCTGCCAGCGCCTGGTTGGCGCGCAGCATCTTGTCGCGCGCTGCCGCCATTTCGGCCGGAGCCAGTTCCGGTGCGCCAGTCGAGGCAGCGGCTTCCACCGCCGTACGCGACGATGCTACTTCGGCCGTGGCCGGGGTCTTCATGCTGCTGCAACCTGCCAACGCAATCACGCATGCTGCGCAGGCGGTAGTCAACAGCGGTAGGCGATTCAGCGAATCCATTGTTGTTCTCCTCAAAGCGATTGGGGTATGCCAGTTATATAAGCTGTCCCCGATGGGTTCAGTACGGTGCCGCACATTGAAGTCGGGCTGCCCGGGTGTAAGCTGGCGCCATGGCACACACAATTTCTCGCCGCGCAAAGATTAGCCTGGCTGTGCTGGGCTTCCTGCTGGCCATTCCGGCGGTGGCCCTGGTGATCGTGTTGAACTACGACTGGAACCGCGCCCGCCCCTGGCTGGGCGCGCGCGCCACCGAGGCACTGCAAAGGCCGGTGGAACTGCGCGGCAACTTGTCGCTGACCTGGCAAAAGCAGGCGCTGCCGCCGCAGGCGCGCAGTTGGCGCGACCATATTCCCTGGCCCCATCTGGTCGCGCAAGACGTGCACGTCGGTAACCCGGCCGGCCTGCCGGCAGGCGACACCGCGGCAGCCCGGAGCCTGGCGTTCTCGCTGAGTCCATTTGCCCTGCTGGGCCGCAAGATCGCCATCCCGGAACTGCGTTTCGACCAGCCGCAGCTCGACCTGCTGCGCCAGGCCGACGGCAGGAACAACTGGACCCTGCCCAAGCGCCCGCCGTCCGAGTGGCGCATGGAACTGGAGCGCGTGGTCTTCACGCGCGGCACCATCAAGCTGGACGATGCCCAGCAACAGATCGCGGCCACCGCCCACGTCGACACGCTCGACAACGATCCTCGCTACGGCGTGCAATGGACCCTGGCCGGCAAATGGAACAAGCAGGACATCAGCGGCAAGGGCAAGACCGGCGCCGTGCTGGCCTTGCGCGACACCGGCCTGCCCTTCCCGATCCAGGCCGATGCCAAGATCGGCCTGGTCAGCGTGGCTGCCGAAGGCACGCTGACCAATCCGGCCCAGCTCGCTGCCATCGACCTGCAGCTCAAGGTCGCCGGCGCTTCGGCCGCACGCCTGTATGCACTGACCGGGCTGCTGCTGCCGGAAACCCCGCCCTTCAGTACCGCCGGGCGCCTGAGCGGCCACCTGGCCGAGGGCGCCAGCCAGTGGACCTACGAAAAATTCACCGGCCGCGTCGGCGACAGCGATATCGCCGGCACCTTGTCCTACCAGCAGCGCCAGCCGCGCGGCTTGCTGACCGGCTCAGTGCACTCGCGCCTGCTGCAGTTCGCCGACCTGGGGCCGCTGATCGGCGCCGACTCCAATGCCAAGAAAGAAGAACGCGGCGTGGCGGCAGTGCAGCCGGCCGGCAAGCTGCTGCCGGTGGAGACCTTCAAGACTGAACGCTGGACGGCGCTCGATGCCGACGTCGGCTTCCGCGCCGAGCGCATCGTGCGCACCAAGGAACTGCCGCTCAGCAAACTGGAAACGGCGTTCCACCTGAAAGACGGCGTGCTGCGCCTGACCCCGCTCAACTTTGATTTCGCCGGCGGCCGCGTCGCCTCGAAGGCAACGCTGGACGGCAGCAGCGGCGAAGCTGTCGCCGCCACGCTCGACGCCACGGCCCGCCATATCAAGCTCAGGCAACTGCTGCCCAAGCTGCCCGAACTCAAGCAGGCCACCATCGGCGAAATCAATGCCGACGCCAAGCTGACTGCGAAAGGCAACTCGGTGGCCACCCTGCTGGCGCATTCCAATGGCGAACTGAAAACCCTGGTCAACGACGGCACCGTCAGCAAGCTGCTGCTGGAGCAGATGGGCCTGAACATCGGCAACATCGTGCTGACCAAGCTGTTTGGCGACAAGCCGGTGCACCTGAACTGCCTGGCCGGCGACTTCGGCGTGCGCGACGGCCTGGCGCAGACGCGCTATTTCATCGCCGATACCGACGATGCCACGGTGCGCATCAACGGCGCAGTCAACCTGGCCAGCGAGAAAATCGACCTCACCATGAAACCGGAAAGCAAGGGCTTGCGCATTATTTCGCTGCGCGCCCCAATCTATGTGCGCGGCTCGCTCAAGCAACCCGACGTCGACATCGACAAGGGCGTGATCGCCATGCGGGCCGGCGGCGCACTGGCGCTGGGCGCGCTGGCCGCACCGGCGGCCCTGGTGCCCCTGATCAGCGCGGGCGGCGAAGGCGACAACCAATGCGCCAGCCTGCTGGCCGCCGCGCGCGAAAAGCCGAAGGCGCCGCCGCCGGGCAAGACGCAAAGGTAACAAACCGTTACACCGTGAAATAGCGAACAGATCACATCTGCCCTCCCCCGTAAGCTGGAGCCAGCATTCCACGTTACGGAGGAAACATCATGAATACCAAACAGATCGCAGCCCGCCTCGCCATCGCTACCGCCATGCTGGGCCTGGGCGCATGCTCCTCGATGTCGCAACAGGATAAGAACACGGCCATTGGCGCCGGTGTCGGCGCGGTCGCCGGTTCCGTGCTGACGGGCGGCTCCACCACCGGTACGGTGGGCGGCGCCGTGGTCGGCGGCGTGATCGGTAACCAGGTCGACAAACCTCGCCGCTAAGACGGCGTGCGGACCTGCTGGTAGCAATGGCAGGACACCGCTTCCAGGCCAGCCGGGTCCAGTATTTCGATATTGCCCCGGCTGTAGCTGATCAAGCCCTGCCCCTGCAAGGCGCTGGCCGCCTTGGTCACGCCAACGCGGCGCACGCCGAGCGCGTGGGCCAGGAATTCGTGGGTCATGTGGAAGCGGTCCGATTGCAGGCGGTCGCGCGTGACCAGCAGCGAGCGCGCCAAGCGCGCCTCCAGCACATGGAAGCGGCTGCAGACCGCGATCTGGATCGCTTGCGCCAGCAGGGTGTCGGTATAGCGGTGCAGCAGGCGCTGCAGCGATTCCATTTCCGCAAACTCGGCGATGAAATCTTCCGCCTCCATGCGCAGCGCATGGCCGCTGCGCTGGACCACGGCACGCACCTGGGCGAAACGCTGGCCCAGCGCTACCGAAGCGCCGACCATGCCTTCGCGGCCGGCCGAGCCAACTTCCAGCGTCATGCGGCCTTCCGCCACGGCCAGCAGCGAGACCAGGGTATCGAGCGGGAAAAAGATGTAGTCGATGGGCTGGCCGGCTTCGAACAGGATATCGCCGGCCGCGAGGTCCACCAGTTCGCACAGGCCCTCGAGGTGCTCGAGGTCGTCTTCCGGCAGGGTTGCCAGCAGGCGGTTGCCAATACGGGGTGGTGGCGATTCACTGCTTGGAACGGTATGAAGATTCAGGGTCATTGCCGTCAGCCTGGTGGAGTTTAGGCGGAGCGTATCGGCAATTAAAAAGACTGTATGTACGCTGACGCACGGAAGCAGGCCAGCCCGGCCGCCAGAATGCGTCTATCCAATAGGAAAGGAATTACGGCATGCAACGAGAAACCAAAATCATGAGCTACACCACCCACCCGATGCTGCTGATTGCAGCCATTGCCGTGGTGCTGTTTTGCGGCGTCGGCATCGCTGCGGTCATGGGTTGGCTGCCGCAATCAGGGGCGAAGATGGGGCCGCCGGTTGCCGAAGCGCCGGTACAGGTCGATACGCGCGACGCCGGCCCGCCGCCGCCGCCGGCCGGCTATGCGCCGGTCAATCGCGTGGCCGACACCTCCGGCTATTCCGGTAGCGGTGGCGGCGCAGGCGGCGGCAGTTATGGCGCCGGCAACGATGGCGGCGGCAGGGCGGCCCCGGCAGAAGCGTCTCCACCGCAGCCCGCCGCAGCGCACATGGCGGCGCCGGCGCCCGCCGTCTGCCATAGCTGCGGCGTAGTGGAAGCAGTGCATGCCGTCACCCAGCGCGGCCAGGGCAGCGGCCTGGGCGCGGCGGGCGGCGCGATTGTCGGCGGCCTGCTGGGCAACCAGATCGGCGGCGGCTCGGGCCGCAAGCTGGCCACCGTGGCCGGTGCGGTCGGCGGCGCCGTGGTCGGCAACCAGGTGGAAGACAATATGAAGTCGACCACCACCTACCAGGTGCGCGTGCGCATGGATGACGGCAAGGTGCGCACCGTCAGCAGCAGCTCGGCCAACTGGCAGGCTGGCGACCATGTAAAAGTCGTCAAGGGACGCCTGCAACGACGCTGATAGTTCGACAACGTACAGATGACGCGGTCGGACGCAGCAATAATGCATCCAGGATTACGGATTATGAGAGGAAAACATCATGCTCTATACGATCGCTGTCGTACTTATCATCTTGTGGCTGCTCGGCCTGGTGACCTCCTACACTGTGGGCGGCTTCATCCATATTTTGCTGGTGGTGGCAGTCATCATGATCCTGCTGCGCCTGATCAGTGGGCGCGGCATTTAGTTAAGCCGGCCAAGCCGGCGTACACTAGCGGGGCGGGAACTGCGGCGCAGGACCCGTCCCGCTTTTTTTCGAGCATATTTAACGAAGGAGAAAGCTCATGCCTCATAAAACCCTTGCTGCCCTGCTGATTGCCGTGCTCGCCACAACCGGCTGTGCGGACATGAGCGCCACCCAGCGCGGCACTGCCACCGGCGCCGGCGTCGGCGCCGGCATCGGCGCCGTGCTTGGCGCCGCGACCGGTCCAGGCGGCGGCAAACGGGCGGCCGGCGGTGCTGCGATTGGCGCGGCAGTCGGCGCCGTGGTCGGCAACGTCTGGTCCAAGCGCATGGAAGCGCAGAAGCAGCAGATGGAACAGGCCACCCAGGGCACTGGCGTGCAAGTCTCGCAAACCGGCGACAACCGCCTGAAGCTGGAAATCCCGAGCGATATTTCGTTCGATACGGGCCGTTCCGACATCAAGCCCGACTTCCGCCCGATCCTGGACCGCTTTGCCACCACGCTCAATGAAAACCCGGCGACCACCGTCAGCATTGTCGGCCACACCGACAGCACCGGCAACGCCAGCGTGAACCAGCCACTGTCGGTCGACCGTGCAGCCCATACGCGCGACTACCTAGCCACGCGCGGCGTATCGCCGACCCGCATCGTGATCGAAGGCCGCGGCGAGCAGGAGCCGATCGCCTCCAACGACGACGCAGCCGGCCGCGCACGCAACCGCCGCGTGGAAATCTTCGTGGCCGAGCCACGCCAGCCGCAAGGCTAAGCAAGCCGCATCGGCCCGGGGCATGGCGCTCCGGGCCGCGCATCCTGCCCCCAAGGAGCCCGCATGAAAATCCAAGCCTTCTTCCTGCTTTGCCTGGCCGCCGCGCCGGCGATGGCGCAGACCTTGAAACCGGGACTGTGGGAGCTGGATAACCGCATTGCCTCGGCCAGTCCCGAAATGATGGCCATCATGGAGGCAGCCCAGCAACAGATGGCCAATATGGCGCCGGAACAGCGCAAGGCCATGGAACAGATGATGGCGCGCCACGGCGTCAACCTGGGACTGGGCGCTAACGGTGGCGTCAAGCTCACCTATTGCCTGACCAAGGACATGGCCGAGAAGCAGGATCTGCCGGCCGGCCAACCCGGCCAGTGCACCACTACCCGCACGCCCGTGCCGGGCGGCCTGAACGTGACCTTCAATTGCACCCGGCCGCCGTCCAGCGGTAATGGCCAGGTGATCTTCAACGGCAATACGGCCTACAGCATGCGCATGAACGTGAACAGTTCAGCGCAGGGCAAGCCGCAAAACATGGTGGTGGAGGGCAGCGGCCGCTGGCTCAGCGCCGACTGCGGCAGCGTGGCGCCGCCGGCGCCCGCTGCACCGCCCAGCAAGCCCGGGCCGGATTTGCAGGCGCCTACTCGCCGCGCTCAATAAAGGCCCAGTACAGCTCGCGGGCCTTGGTGGCGACCGGACCAGCCGGCAGTTCACGGCCGTTATAGCGCACGCAAGGCGTGACCTTGCCGAAGTTGCCGGTGTTGAAGATTTCGCTGGCGCGATCGAGCTCTTCCGGCTTGACGGTACGCTGCTCGACTTCGATGCCGGCTTCGGCCAGCAGCTTGATCACGCGGGCGCGGGTAATGCCGGCCAGGAAGGTGCCGTTCAGGGCCGGCGTCACCACGTTCCCCTCCGGCGTTACGAAGAACAGGTTGGCGGTGGCGAACTCCGCCACATTGCCCTGGCTATCGCACACCACGGCGTTGTCGCAGCCGCGTTCTTTCGCTTCGCGCAGCACGCGGGTCGAATTGGCATACAGCGCGGAGGCCTTGGCATCGGTAGGCGCCATGTCCGGGTCCGGACGGCGCATGGCCGACAGGCAGGCCGAGAAACCTGTGAATGGCGGCACCGGTGCGTCGAACAGGGTCAGCGCGAAGGCGGATTTTTCAGCGACCGGGATCAGCAGGCCATCGGTGGCAAATACCAGCGGGCGGATGTACAGCTCGGCATCGGCAGGGAAGCGGGCCACGCCCTCTTTCACCAGCTCCTCCATTTCATCCACGCTGAGCGGGCATTCCAGGCCCAGGCTGCGCGCCGAGCGAATCACGCGCTCCAGGTGCGGGCGCAAGTCCGGCAGCTTGCCGCGCATGGCGCGCGCGCCGTCGAATACCGAGGAGCCGAGCCAGACGCTGTGGTCCATTGCGCCGAACAGTGGCGCATTGCCTTCCGCCCAGTTTCCATTGAAGTAAGTCAGATACATAGTGTTCCCCGCTGAAAGTTCCAGCTTGGGAATGTAGCACATCAGAAAGCGTGGCGCAGGCCGAAGGTGATGGCGCGGTTGCCCTTGCCGGTTTCGGTCGCGGTGCCGGCGGTATAAGCTGCGTTGTTGCGGTTACGGATATGGGCGAGGGAGGCATGCAGGGCGGTGCGTTTGGACAGCGAATACACCACGCCGACAGCCGCCTGGTCGGCATCCTGGTTGGGGGGGCTGCGATCGTCCTTGTGGATGAAGGAAGCCATGTAGGTGGTGCGGCCGCGGGTGTAGGAAATGCCTGCCAGCATATCGTGGCTGTAGAGCGAGGGCGTGTTCAGCGTCAGCGCGCCATACGGGTTGGCCGGGTCCCACGGCGAGCTGCCGAGGCCGCGATTGATGCCATAGGCCGCGAAGACGGTGGTGGCGCCAAAGTTCAGGTTGGCCGCCACCAGGGTATTGCGGGCGGAAAGGTCGACCGGCTGCGTGGTGCCGACCGCTTCGATCGGATTGCGCTTGCGCTGGTGGGCGATGCGGACATTGAAGATGCCGTTGGCAAAGCCCAGCGTCGCGCCGTATGCCCGGTTGCGCGAGGTGCTGAATTCGGATTCGCCGAAGCTGTAGATGGCGCTGGCATTCCATTGGTGGCCGGACGGCGTGCGGTATTTGACGGCATTGTCATAACGCTTGGTGGTAAAGCCCATCAGGTTGGTAGCGGTACCGGCGAGTCCGCCATGGAAGGGGTCAGCCACCTCGGCCAAGGTTTCGTATTGCAGGTTGTACTGGCGACCGAGCGTCAGCATGCCCCACGTCCCATCGAGCCCGACCCAGGCCTGGCGCCCCAGCAGGCGGCCTTCTTCGGAGCGGCCGGTATCGTTCTCGACGCCGCCTTCCAGCGTGAAGACGGCGGAATTCCCGTTGCTGCCCAACGGTTCGCGCCCCGTGATGCCGATGCGCGAGCCTTCCGCTATGCCGGGGGAAACCTTGCTGCCGGCACAGCCCTCCTTGCAGCCGCGCTCCAGCACCACGCCGGCATCGACCACGCCATAGGGCTGGACGCCTTGTCCCGCCGGCGGTTCCCTGGTCTGCGCCAGCGCCAGTGCGGGCATTGTGAGCAGGATGGCAAGAGCTTTCATGCTTGTCAGCTTAGGGTAAGCACGGTCATGCAATCTGTGCGCACACAAACAAAACTATTCGGAGACCGCGTATGTCCAGCAAGCGTTGCAGCGCCGCCGACGCCATTCGCCTCGTGCGTGATGGCGACATGATCATTGTTCCTACCGGCGCCGGCGAGCCGCCGGCCCTGTTGACCGAACTGTCGGCGCAGCGCCGCAATTTCAAGGGCGTACAGGTGGCGCAAATCCTGGCCATGCGCAAGTACGATTACTTCGACCAGGAAACGGCGCACCACGTGCGGCATTGCGCGCTGTTCTTCGGCGGCGCTTCGCGGCCGGCGGGCCAGGCCGGCTGGGCAGGCTTCATCCCGGCGTATTTCTCTGAAATCCCCTCCTTGATCGAGCACGGGCAGATGCCCGCCGACGTGGTCTTTGCGCTGGCATCGGAAATGGACCAGCACGGCAACTTCTCGCTCAGCCTGGGCGCCGACTACACCATGGCTGCCCTGCAGAAAGCACGTGTCATCGTGCTCGAATCGAATCCCAACGTGCCCTTTGCGCACGGCCAATGCCACATCCATATTTCGCAGGTGACGGCGGTGGTGGAAAGCGATGCGCCGGTGATCGAAGTCGGGCTGCCGAAGATCGGACCGGTGCAGGAGGCGATTGCCGCCCATGTGGCGCCGATGATCGAAGACGGCTCGACCTTGCAGATCGGCTATGGCGGCATTCCCGACGCGGTGGTGATGCAACTGACCAGCAAGCAGGACCTGGGCATCCATACCGAAATGATTGGCGACGGCATCCTCAAGCTGGTGGAGTGCGGCGCCGTGACCAATCGCCGCAAGAGCTTCATGCCCGGGCGCATGGTGGCGACCTTCGCGCTGGGCTCGCGCAAGCTGTACGATTTCATGCACCACAACCCGATGCTGGAAATGCACCCGGTCAGCTTCAGCAACGATCCCTATATCGCCGGGCAGAACGACAAGCTGGTATCGATCAACGCCAGCCTGCAGATCGACCTGCTGGGACAGTGCGGCTCGGAAAGCCTGGCGCACCTGCCCTATTCCGGCACCGGCGGCCAGGTGGACTTTGTGCGGGCAGCCAATCGTTCTCGCGGCGGCAAGTCCTTTATCGTGCTGCCGTCGACCGCCAGGGAAGGCAGCATTTCGCGCATCGTGCCCACCCTGTGCGCCGGGACACATGTGACCACGAGCAAGAACGACATCAACTACGTGGTGACCGAATATGGCGTGGCACAATTGCGCGGCAAGTCGGCCAAGCAACGCGCCGAAGCGCTGATTTCGATTGCGCATCCCGATTTCAGGGGCGAATTGCGGCGTGAAGCAGCCCGGCTGAACTACAGCTGACTATGTTCGGCAGCGAACATTCAACCGTTCGCTGCTGTCTTAGACTGGCCTTCGGAGGTGCCCCATGAAGGCAAGTCGTTGGCTGGCTTTTATCCTCGCGGGCTGGACGCTGCTGGCCTGCGCTTCGTTGCCGGAGGTCGATGCCGACCAGGCCAAGCCACGTGCGGGCACCGTGCCGCAAGTCATCACCGCCAAGGGCAAGCTGCCGCGCCAGACCACCGAACAACTGCTGAAGAAACGCTGGGCCAAGTCCACGCTGGACCTGAAAGCCCAGGCGGCCCTGGAGGAGTCGGCAACCGGGGTGCCGCTTATTGCCGGCAACAAGGTGCAATTGCTGTTCGATGGCCCGCAGACCATGGCGGAGATGATGAAGGCCATTGCGGCAGCCCGCGACCATATCAATTTCGAGACCTATATCTTCGACCAGGATGAACTGGGGATGAAGTTCGCCGACCTGCTGATCCAGAAACAGCGCGAAGGCGTGGTGGTCAATGTGATCTACGACAGTGTCGGCACCATCGGCGTGCCGCAGGAATTCTTTGACCGCATGAAGGAAGGCGGCGTGAAGCTGCTGGCCTTCAACCCGGTAAATCCTGCCAAGGCGCGCGGCAACGGCTGGAAGCTGAATGCGCGCGACCACCGCAAGATGCTGATCGTCGATGGCAAGGTCGGCTTCACGGGCGGGATCAATATCAGCGATACGTACTCGAAGAGTTCACCATTCCGCGGCGGCTCCGGCGGCGTGGGTTCGGGCGCCGGCGGCGGGTCCGGCCCGGGGCGTGAAAAAGGCGAAAATGACGTCGGCTGGCGCGACACGCATGTGCGCATCGAGGGGCCGGCCGTGCAGGCCATGCAGTGGTTGTTCGTGCAAGCCTGGATCGAGCAGGATGCGGACGACTTGCGCGACGCCAAATACTTCAGCCAGGTAGCGCCGGCGGGAGACAAGGTGGTGCGCGTGCTGGGTTCGCGGCCTGAAGGACATTTTGAGATCTACAAGGCGCTGCTGCTGGCGATGCAGGAAGCGAAGAAGTCGATCCATATCACCTGCGCCTATTTTGTGCCGGATGACCAGACCCTGGAGGCGCTGACCGATGCCGCCCGGCGCGGCGTGGATGTGCAGCTTGTGCTGCCCAGCGTGTCGGACAGCGGGCTCGTATTCCACGCAGGGCGGGCGTTCTACCAGCCTTTGCTGGAAGCTGGCGTGAAGATCTATGAGCTCAAGCTGTCGGTGCTGCATGCGAAGACGGTGGTGATTGACGGCGTATGGTCCACTGTCGGCTCAACCAACCTCGACCGGCGCAGCTTCCTCCACAACAGTGAAGTGAATGTGATCGTGATGGGCGATGTGTTCGGCCTCGAGATGGAAAAGGCGTTCAAGGAAGACCTGCACAATTCCCGTGAGATCACGCTGGTGGAGTGGAACAAGCGGCCGATCTCCACGCGTCTGAAGGAGTGGCTTGCCCGCGTATGGGACTACTGGCTCTGAGGTTTGATATGCATTGAAGCTCGCCACCTTGGCGTGCTTTAAGCAGCTGGGCGCCAGATGTCACCCACACGGCAGAAGATATCGGTAGCAGCCAAGGCGAAGCCGCTTCCTTCGCGCCAGCTGTAACGCTCAACCTGGATTTCGTCGTGCTGTACGCGCAGCACGTTGAATGAATTGGTCTCCCCCCGGCTACGGGTGGAGGTGGCAGTGCCGGCCTGCACCACCAGTGCGGCATAGCCGTCTATCTCATAGCGCTCAGAAGTATTGTGAGTGTGGCTGGTATGCAAGTGCCCTGCCAGCAGCAAGTCCACGCCGCAGCGCGCGAACGTTTCCATCGCCATTGGCGCGCGATCCACGATATCGTCATTGTCCTTGTGCGGTGGCAGGTCGAAGGGGTGGTGAGTCACGACAACCCGCGTGACGCTGCGCGGCAGGCGCGAGAAGCGTTGCCGCAAGTATTCGACCTGGCGGCGATTGACGCGGCCATCCTTGAAGGTCAGCGAGCGCGCCGTGTTCAACCCCAGCACGGCAATTTCATCGTCGACGAACTCTGGCGCGAGGTCGCGCGTGATGTAGCGCCGGTATTTGACCAGCGGCTGGAAGAAGCGCGCTGCCACGTTATACAGGGGAATGTCGTGATTTCCCGGCACCACGATCTGCGGCTGGGGCAAGGTGTCGAGGTAGTGCCGTGCCTGGCGGAATTGCGCGCTGCGGGCACGCTGGGTCAGGTCGCCGGAAGCCACCACCACGTCCGGCCGCAAATCCCCGATCAATTCGCGCAAGGGCGCCAGCAAGGCGTTGTCCACGCGGCCGAAATGCAAGTCGGAGATATGGACCAGGGTTCGCATCACTTCTCCAGAGGGCGCGGCACGAGCACCGGCAAGGCTGCCGGGCGGATCCGGTAACGCAAAGGCGGGGCCATGACGGACACCTCGCCATCGGTCGCCACCCGCAAGCGGCGGTGGCGGGTCTCGATCACCATCTCGCCGGCCTGGAATACATGGAACTCGCGCGACTGGCGCAACCGTCCGAACAGCGCGCGCAAGGCCAGTTTCAGCAAGCCGAAACGTGTCGGCCGCTGGGCCACGTAGACGCTCAGCGTGCCGCCATCAATCCGTGCCCGCTCGCCGATGTTGAATCCTTGCATATGGTATTCATTATTGCCGATGAAAACGAAGGGCGTGCGCCGCGCATGGCCTTGTTCACCAAGGGTCAGGCGCACGCTGAGGAAAGGATAACGCTTCAGCGCGGCCAGCGTCGCCCAGCCGAACGCAGTCCACTTGCCGCGCCCGAGGCGGCGCTGCTGCCGCTGGCGATCGCGCACGATGTCCGGGTAGAGCCCAAGGCTCGAGTTGTTCAGGAAGATGCGGCCATTGACCTCCCCGACGTCGACCATTGCCACGTGGCCGGCAGCCAGGTTGGCAATGGCTGCGTCGAGCTGGGGCGGGATGCGCAGGTCGCGCGCAAAATGGTTCAGCGTCCCCATCGGCAGGACGCCGAACATGGCGCCGCTATCGAGCACCACCGAGGCCACGGCATTGACCGTGCCGTCGCCGCCTCCCGCCACCACCACTGGCGCGCCGGCGGCCAATGCTGCCCGGGCGGCCTCCATCAGATGATTGAGGTCGGCGGCCAGCGTGATGTCGGCATCCAGTCCGTGGCTGGCGAAACGCGCGGCCAGCGAATCGCGCCACGGCAGGCCATATCCGAGGCCAGCTCCAGCGTTGATGATGACGGCCATGCGGCTCATCGGCGCTCCCGGTGCCGGCGCAGGCTGGACACCGCCGTGACGCAGATGGCCAACCAGCCAAGCCCCTCCGCCACCGCCGCCAGCACATCGCTCAGGAAATGCACGCCGAGATAGACGCGGCTGAACCCGACCAGCGCCACCATCGCCACTGCGCCAGCAAGCAGCGCCGCGTGCTGGGCCGCGCCGCGGGCACGCGGCCACAGGTAACAGGCCAGCACGCCATAAAACACGGTTGCGGCCAGCGTATGGCCGCTGGGAAAGCTGTAGGTCGGCAAAGTCAGCAGGGGCGCGTCGAAGCTGGGCCGCACGCGCTGGTAGCTGTACTTGAGCAACACGTTCAGCACCATGCCCGGTGGTACGGAGAGCAGCAAGGTCAGCAGCCAGTAATGCGCCTGGCGCCGCCACAGCTGCCAGGCAAACAGCAGCGTCAGGAAGGCAATGCCCGCCACGCTGTGCAGATGACTGACCGCCAGCATCAGCGTAGTCCAGGGCTCGCTGGCGCGAACGTGCAGCCATTGGGAAACGCTGATATCGAGTGCGGCCAGCCGGGCGCCGGGTCCCATCGCAGCGCCGGCAATCGCATCAAACACGGCCGCGGCGCTGAGCAACAGGAGCAGGCCGGCCACCAGATGCAGGGGAAGTCGGATCGTATCTCTCATACAACGCTTAATAAAAAAACCTGATATTTCATCCAGTACTGTTGATTCATACAGTATTTGTGTTATTCTAATCACTCGTTAAACACATCACAGCAAAAGGAATTCGTCATGACCACTATGCACAGCACCTTCGGCTCCCGCTTTGGCCTGGAATATGCCCCTATGTCTTTCCTGGTTCGCTTCGGCAAACGCGAAGTGCTGGTGTGCCGCGACTTCCGCAAGCGCTTCTACGCTGTGAACCCGATCATCGAATGCGACACCGGCGTACAGCCTGGCCACCTGGAAGTACTGCTGTTCAGCCGTTGGCTGCTGATCTTCTCCAAGGCCCACTAAGCTTCAGTCTCGCATAGCTGTTCATACCGAGCGCGCAAATAGTCGCGCAAACGAATCACGACGGGCGTGACCTGCGAGCGATGCATGCAAACCAGCTGTAATGGCACCTCTTCACCCATTACATCTGGTAGCAGCATGCGCAAGCGACCGGCCTTGAGGTCGGCGGTCACGTCCAGCCGTGATTTATAGGCAATCCCCAGTCCCGCTACCGCCCAGCGGCGCACCAGGTCGGCATCATCGCTGCTGCGGTTGCCCCTGACCTGCACGACTTTGCCCTGGGCGGGGAAGGCCCAGCGGTCATACAGCACATCATCCAAAGCAAAGCGCAAGCAATTGTGCCGCGCCAACTCATCCAGGTTGGCCGGGGCGCCGTGCCGGCGCAGGTAGTCCGGCGAGGCCACCAGGGTGCGTCGATTTCCTGGCGCAACAGGCATGGCAACCAGACTTGAATCATCGAGCTTGCCATAACGCAGGGCCAGGTCTACCGGCTGGCGATACATATCGGCAACCCGGTCGCTGACGTACAACTGCAGGCTGATGGCCGGATATTCGGCCTGGAAAGCGTCCAGCCAGGGCAGCAGCACGTTACGGCCCACATCGGACGGCATCGAAATTTTCAATAAGCCCGCCAGCTCCTGCTGGCCTTGCCTGATCGCCTCATGTCCTTCGCGCAACTGGCGTACCGCTTCGCGCGCGTGCCCCAGGTAATGCTCGCCTTCCGCCGTCAGGCGCAGCGAACGCGTGGTGCGGGCAAACAGCCGCAGTTGCAGTTCGTCTTCCAGCCGCTTCAAGGCTGCGCTGGCCAGGGCCGGCGAGATGTCGAGCGAACGCGCCGCCGCTGACAGGCTGCCGCGGTCGGCCGTGCTGACGAAGACTTCCAGATCGTCGAGGCGCAGCATTTTCAGCATTCCTTTGAAAGTGTTTCCATAATTTTAGTCTTTTTCGCGAAGCCGTGATGATCGAAGATAGCGACATCACCACTTTTGACGAAGGACATCACAATGAAAGCTGTTGCCTACCGCGCCTCCCTGCCCATTGACCACGCCGAAGCGCTGGTCGACATCGAATTGCCGGCACCGGTTGCCAGCGGGCGCGACCTGCTGGTCGAAATCAAGGCCGTTTCCGTCAACCCAGTCGATACCAAGATTCGGCGCAACGTCGCTCCCGCCGAAGGAGAACACAAGGTGCTCGGTTGGGACGCCACCGGCATCGTGCGCGCGGTCGGCCCGGAGGCGACGCTGTTCAAGCCGGGTGATGAAGTGTGGTACGCCGGCGCTCTGGGCCGCTCGGGCACGAACGCCGAACTGCACCTGGTTGACGAACGCATCGTCGGCCATAAGCCTTCCAGGCTTGGCTTCGCCGAAGCGGCTGCCCTGCCCCTGACCGCCATCACCGCCTGGGAATTGCTGTTCGACCGCCTTGGCGCCAGCCGCGACAAGGCGCGCGAAGCCGGCAAGTCCCTGCTGGTGACGGGCGCCGCCGGAGGCGTCGGCTCCATCCTGGTCCAGCTTGCACGCCAGTTGACGGGACTGACCGTGATCGGTACCGCTTCGCGCGCTGAAACTGCAGACTGGGTCAAGTCGCTTGGCGCGCACCACGTTATCGACCACAGCAAGCCGTTGGATGAAGAAATCGGTCGCCTCGGCCTGCCGCCCGTCCACTACATCGCCAGCCTGAACGAGAGCGAACGCCATTTCGCCGCGCTGGCCGAACTGGTGGCACCGCAAGGCAAGTTGGCCCTGATCGACGATCCTGCGCATATCGACGTGCGCCTGCTGAAACGCAAGAGCGTATCGTTGCATTGGGAGTTCATGTTCACGCGCTCAATGTTCGAGACCGACGACATGGCGCAACAGCATGCGCTGTTGAACGACGTGTCGCGCCTGGTCGATAGCGGCGTGCTGAAAACCACGCTGGGCGAGCGCTTCGGCGCCATCAACGCAGCCAACCTGAAACGCGCACACGCCCTGCTCGAAAGCAATCGCGCGCGCGGCAAGATCGTGCTGGAAGGGTTTTAAGCTTCAGCGGCGGCACGCGCGGCATGCGCTGCCGCGCTCGCCTCGCCGGCCTGTTCGATCGCGTGCAGTTGCTGGCGGATTGCCAGCGCGCGGCGATCATGCGCATCGACCAGGTCAATTAAGGATTGCGAAAGCCGGCACGCCTCCCTGACCGTGGCATCGAAGCGGTCGCGGCCCCGCGTCAGCATGGCCGACTGGTAACCGACTACGCTGAACATTTCGCAGATATCCAAGCACAGGTCACGCAGGGTGCGCATGGAAGCGCAAGCGCCTTCGATGTCGGCGCGCATCTTGCGGTCAAGGTCGATGAACTCGGTACGCGCGTATTCATGGGCCGATAGTTGCGACACCGTGCCTTGCCAGCGCTGGATGCGGCGGCTGATGCGATTGATGTTGGCATTTTTCTGGTGCAGCATCAACGCGTATTGCCAGGCCAGCAGGGCCAGCGGCAGGCAGGCCAGGAAGCTTGGCAAGCCCACGCCCCGCATTGTGGCTTCCATTTTTTTGCAGCGGCGCAGGAGCGCACCGAGATTGCTGCCAAGGGATTGGTTGCGCATGGCCGTCCTCCCGACGATCCGCCGTGCAAAGGCATGGCGCGACAAGCCAAGTATAGGCAGCACTGGGCCGGCGGGAATATACCCCGGCTTGACGCAGATTAAAGGTGCAGCGATTAAGCGCCGTTGAGCCAGGTTTGCTCGTGGGCGCGTTCACGGCGGCGGCGCTCGGCCGGAGAGTCGAAGTCGCGCAAGAACTGGATGTGCTTGCGTTCCAGCGCCAGCATCTCGCGCTCGATCGCGTCGATTTCAGCGCGGTCCGCCGAATGGTTCATGTAGTTGGCGCGTTCGCGCTGGATCCGTTCCTGCTCGTCCTTGATGGTCTGCAGGCGCCCCTCGCAACGCTGCACGGTGCGGCGCAGCTTTTCCGGCGTCAGGCCCTGGTCGCGCAAGTCGGTCTGCACTGCCAGGTCGCCGCGCACGGCGTTGGTACGCTTCTGCAGTTCGGCGATTTCCGCGTTGACCTCGTCGATGGCCTGGGCGTCCTTGGCCGCGTAGGCGTTGCGGCGGCGCTCCCCCAGCAGGGCCATTTCCGCTTCCAGCACTTCGTACTCGTCGCGGAAGGGGCGTTCGAAATTGCCCAGTTGGGCGCGGCAGGACTCGAGCTGCTTTTCCAGCGCCACCACTTCCAGCTGCAGTTTGGCGACCGGCATGTCGAACCGGCGCTGGGCGCGCTCCTCCATCGCCTTGTTGGCGGCCAGCAGGCGCGCCTCGTAGCGCACGGTTGAAAACTTCTTGCGTGCCTCTTCCTCATGGGCGGCACGCAGCCTGCGCTCGTAGGCGCGATAGGCTGCGGGCATGCGCAGCTTGCGATACCAGTTACGAATCCAATTCCACATAGGCAGGAATATAGCCTAGCCTGCGCCTTGTGTCATGCCTGCCAGGGCCGGGGCCAGCAAGGATGCGACAGGAATGGCGTTGCTGCTGTGCGGGACGGTGTCGCAGCTGGCAGTGCGGGCCACGCCGGAGGCTTGCAGATCTTCATAGGCGCTGCCTGCGAACAGGGGGTGGACCGCGACGCATACGGGAGGCGGCAGGCCGGCCCGACGCACGTGGCCCACGGCGGCAATCATCGTGCGGGCAGTGGATGCGATATCGTCAACGATGACGGGGGTGTGGTGCAGCCAGCGTTCGGTGTCCGGCACCGATACCTCCACGTCGTGGTCGCCGCGACGCACTTTTTCCAGCACGATGAAGGGGCAACCGGCGCCGCGCGCCACTTCGGAGGCCCATTGTTCGCTTTCCGAATCCGGCCCGATCACCAGCGGCTGCGGCACATTGGCCGCGATCCATTGCGAGATGGCAGGCGCGGCGCGCACCACGCGGGTCGGGATCGTGTAGATCTCGGCCAGGTCATGGTGGCGGTGCAAGTGCGGATCGATGGTCACCATCCAATGGAACACGCCCGACACCAGCCGCGCAAAATGGGCAGAGGTGATGCCTTCGCCGGGGTTGAAGATGGCGTCGTGGCGCATATAGGCCAGGTATGGCGCCACCAGTCCTACGCTGGCCGCGCCCAGGTCGCGCGCGATGCTGGCGGCGAAATACAGGGGCATGAAACGATCATCCGGCCGGTCCAGGGTGCACACCAAGACCACCTGGCGGCCTTTCACTTCCGAGTGGTAGCGCACGTAGGATTCGCCGTCCGGGAAGCGCCGCACCTGCAAACTCCCCTGCTCCCAACCCAGCAACGCCGACAGTTGCGCTGTCATTGCCTCATTGCCGGGCAGTGCGAACAGGATAGGCTTCATGGCGATTCCCCTCTAAGTAGTGACTTTTATTCTAGCCCCCAGGCCGCGATTTGTGCAATTCAAGCATTATTTTTGACAACTCGTCGCAATCTTCCGGTAGCTAGCTGTGGCAGCCGTCAGAATCGCCACCGTTATCAAACTGGAGACATTCATGCCCTTGACTCGTTTCACCCTGCCTGTGCTGGCAATCGCGCTGGCCAGCGCCCAGGCCCATGCCGAAGCCGTGCTGCAGAACTTTGCAGGCCATAAGATCGAAGTCCTGAAAATCGCCAAGCCAGGAGCGCCGTCCACCGTGGTCTTCGAGAACGGTTCGCGCATCACCCTTGATAAATGGGACAAGGTAATTGCGGAAGTGGCCAAGGAATCGACGGTGTTTGCCTACAACCGCCCCGGATACGGAAAGAGCGACAAGCCTTCCACCCCGCGCGACGGCAAGACCGTGGTCGAGGAGTTGCGCCAGCTGCTGCGCCAGCAAGGCTTGCAGCCGCCCTATACCCTGGTCGGTCATTCCCTTGGCGGCCTGTACATGCAGATGTATGCGCGCGCCTACCCGCAGGAAGTCCAGGGGGTGGTGCTGGTCGACTCGGTCTACCCCGGCATCATCAAGAAGCCGGAAGAATTTCCCTTCATGACGCGCGTGGCCAAGTACGTGTTCCTGAACGCGGCGATGGAGGCGGAAGTCGACCAGATCAACAGCACCGGCCAGGCCATGCTGGCGATGCCGTGGAATGACGATATTCCGGTCGTGCGCCTGTTTAACGTGCCCAAATCGGCCGGCGCCGTGGCGGTGGACCTAGGTACCGTCAACGACGACGAACAGACTCGCAACATGGTCAAGAACATGTATCCGAAAGCCTGCAAGGTGATCGTGGATTCCGACCACCAGATGCAGCAGGCCAATCCCGAGGTCGTGGTCAGCGCGATCCGCGACGTGATCGGCGCCCACGACGGCAAGCGTCAGCCAGCCTTGCGCTGCAGCTGATCGGGTTCGGTAGCAGGACGCGCTTCTTCATGGTGGAAAGGCGCGTACCACGTCACGATGAAGGATGGTACGGTCGCCGCCATCACCAGCCAGAAGTAACTGACGTAGCCCAGTGCTTCCTGCAGGTGGCCGCTGACCATGCCGGTCAACATGCCGCACATCCCCATCAGGCCAGTGCCGAAGGCGTAATGGGTCGTGGTGTATTTGCCAGGCGCCAGTTGCTGCATCAGGTAGATCATGAAGCCCACCGAGCCAAAGCCGAAGGAGAATTTCTCGATCACCACACCGGCGCCAATTACCCACAGGTTGGACGGCTGGTAGATCGCCATCAGCAGGAAGGTGGCAATCGGGATGTTCAGTACGCAGCACAGCGTGAACAACACCGGTTTCAGGCCGCGCTTCGCCACGTACCAGCCGCCAATCAGGGAGCCCGCCAGCACGGCCAGCAAGCCGTATGTGCCGTAGACGATGCCCAGCAACTCATTCGACATGCCCAGGCCGCCCTTGCCCACCGGATCGACCATGAAGAAGGGGCCGATTTTTTCCAGCAGGCCGATCGAGACTCGGTACAGCAGCGCGAAGGCTACCATCATCCACACGCCGCGTTTTTCGAAGAAGGTCTTGAACGCGTCGCGCAGGATGAAGGCAGCCTGGCCCAGGCTTTCCGGCGTATCGGCGGCACGGGCGCCATCCGGCATAGCGCGCCAGTGCCATGCCGTAATTGCCAGCAACAGGATCGCCACGGCCACGAAGACGATGCGCCAAGCGCCCAGCCAATCCATGCCGTAGTCCGAATGCAGGCGGCCGCTCAGGTAAACCAGCACGCCGGAGGCCACCACCGGGCCGATATTCCAGCTCAGGCTTTGCACGCCGCAGTAAAGCGACTGGCTGCGCGAGCTTAACGAAGTGACGTACACGCCATCGCTGGCAATGTCCATGGTGGCGCCGATGAAGGACATGATCCAGAACAGCACCATCATCAGGGCCATCGAACCCGGCATGCCCATCACCAGGGCTACCGCACCGAAGCCCAGGCCAAGCAGCAACTGTGTGACCAGCACGAAGAACCTCTTGGTGCGGTACATTTCCACTACTGGCGCGAACAGGGGCTTGATGGTGTAGGCCAGGATCAGCATGCTCGAATACTGCGCGGCACGGCCATTGTCCATGCCCAGGTTCTTGAACATGATGGACGTGACGCTGGTCAGCATCATGTACCCCATCGCCATCGCGAAGTAGCCGGTGGGGACCCACTGCAGCGGCGATCGGTTCATGAACGCTGTACCTTGATCAATTCACGATACCAGTGCGCACTGTCTTTCAGCGTGCGCTTTTGCGTGGCGTAATCGACGTGGACGATGCCAAAGCGCTTGGCGTAGCCGGAATCCCATTCGAAGTTGTCCAGCAGGCTCCACATGAAGTAGCCTTGCACGTCGACGCCCTGCTCCATTGCGCTGGCCAGCGCATCGAGGTGGCGCGTGACGAAGGAAATGCGCTCCTCATCGTGCTCCGGCGTACTGCTGGCCATGCCGTTCTCGGTGATGTAAATCGGTGGCAGCTCGTACTCGCCCTTCAGCTTGAGCAGCAGTTCGGTCAGGCCTTGCGGGTAGATCTCCCAGCCCATGTCGGTGCGGCCGTTTTCCAGCGGCGGCGTACGCGGCGGGTCTTCGGCGCTGCAGAAGGCGCGGAAGTAGTAATTCACGCCGAGGAAGTCGATCGGCTGGTGGATGACGGCCATGTCGCCCGGCTCAACCAGCGGCGCGTTCGCGCCGTGCTTGCGCAGCGCCAGTTCCGGATAGCGGCCTTTGAAAATTGGGTCCATGAACCATTGTACCGAACGCGCATACTCGAACTCCGCCAGTTCGCGGTCGGCGTCGCTGTCTGTGGCAGGATCAGCGGTCCACTGGTTCAGCACGATGCCCAATTTTGCCTTCGAGCCGACGGCGCGCATGGCGTTCATAGCCAGGCCGTGCGACAACAGCAAGTGGTGCGAAACCTGTATGGCCGCCTTGGCGTCGCGCACGCCAGGCGCGAACTGTCCGTTGCCGTAGCCCAGGTTGGCTGTGCACCACGGCTCGTTGTGGGTGGCGATGCTGGCCACACGATCGCCAAAGCGGCGCGCCACTTCGGCAGCGTAGGCCGCAAAATGGTAGCAGGTATCGCGATTGAGCCAGCCGCCCTCTTCCTGCAAGGCTTGCGGCAAGTCCCAGTGGTACAGCGTGATGTATGCCTGCTTGCCCTTTTCGTGCAGGGCTGTAATCAGGCGGTCGTAGAAAGCGAAACCGGCTTCATTCCAGGCGCCCTTGCCGTCCGGCTGGACGCGCGACCAGGCGATCGAGAAGCGGTAGGCATCGACACCGAGCCAGTCGATGATGTCGACGTCCTCGCGGTAGCGATGATAGTGATCGCAGGCGACGCTGCCGTCGCTGCCGTCCTTGATCTTGCCGGGCGTATTGCAGAAAACGTCCCAGATAGAGAGGCCTTTGCCGTCCTCCTGGTTGGCGCCTTCAATCTGGAAGGCGCTGGTGGCTACGCCCCAGAGAAATTCGGGCGGCAGGCGTTTATCTTTCATTTCTTGATTCACAGGTTAAGGCTTAGGGATGGCCTGCCCCGAGGGACGAGGCAGGCCGCGTTGCAACGGGCTTAGAATTCGATGCCCGCATTCACACCGATGGTGCGCGGAGGCAGGTACTGCGCCACCCACACATTGGCGCCGTTCATGGCGCTGGTCTTGATGCGCTTGTCGCCCACATTGCGCACGAAGGCGTCCACCCAAAACTGCTTCGGTCCCTGGTAGCGCAGGCCGAGGTCGAACTTGGTGTAGGCAGCTTGCTGGTCTTCCGGGCCCAGGTTGAAGATCGACAGTTCGGACTTGGTTTCGTAGTGTGCCGAAACGCGTGGGATCAGGGTGTCGCCATTCGCCATGCGGAAGGTGTGCTGGTAGTTCAGGTGGGCCGAGAACTTTGGCGCGTGCGGCATGATGTTGCCGGTGACGTTCAGGCAGTTCGAGTTCAGGTCCGGGCAGAACGGCAGCGCGTAGTCGTTGGAGCCGGCGATCAGGAAGCCCAGCTTGGTGTGGGTGTAAGCCAGGGCCAGCGCCAGCTTGTCATCCGGCGACAGCTTGGCCTGGATTTCCGATTCGAAGCCCCACACTTTCGCGCCGTCCACATTGCTGGTGACGAAGGTGTGCGAACCGTCCGGATTGGTGACCGGGGAGCTGAACTGGAAATCCTTGAAGTCCTCGTAGTACAGCGCGTTGTTGATGCGCAATGCGCCGCCCAGGAAGGAGCTCTTGCTGCCGATCTCGTAGTTGGTCAGGGTCTCCGGGTCGTACGTACGGCCGCCGTCCTGCAGGCCGCCCGCCTTGTAGCCGGTGGCGACGCTGGCGTACAGCATGTGGTTCTTATCGACGTCGTAGCTCAGGCGCGCCAGGCCGGTGGTCTTGCTGCCTTTGTAGCGGCCATCGTTGGACGGCACGCTCGGGTTGTAGCCCTGGCCCGGCTTGGTCGGGTCGATGCTTGGGCTCAGAGGAACCTGCGGTGCGTTCGGGTCAGAATTCCAGGTATAGCCGTTGCCGCCTTCATTGGTGCGCTTGTCCGAGGTGTAACGCAGGCCGCCGGTCAGGTGCATGCTGCCGACGTTCCAGGTCGCCTGGCCGAAGACAGCGCGCGAATCCACGGTTTCCTTCGGCTGGATGAAGGAACCTTGCCATGCCACGCTGCCTTGCTGGGTACCGTGCATGATCGGGATGTCGAAGCGGATGCCGTTGTCTTCCGCCGCGTAGTAGGCGCCCAGTTGCCAGTCCACTTCCTTCTGGCCGACCGACTGCAGTTGCAGCTCGTGGCTATTGCTGCTGTATTTCGACCAGACCGTGTTATTGGCCTGGAAGTCGCCGCCGGTGGTGAAGCTGGTCGGCAGTACGCGGCCGCCGTCCTGGTCGTAAGTCGACGAGCCGGAGAACTTGGAATGGCCGGCGATGTAGGTCAGCGCCATGTCCGGGCTCACCGCATATTCGAGACGGCTGCGGAAGGTGTTCACGTTACGGTGCAGGAACGGCGCGGTGTCGATCAGTGCCGACCACTCGTCCTGGCCGGCGCGCGGAGTCTGCATCAGGTTCATGTTCGGGGTACCACGGTCCTGGAAGCGCTCGTAGGAGATGTTCCACTTCAGGCGATCGGTCGGCTGGTACAGCCAGCTCACACGTACGCCGCTCTGGTTCTGCGCGTTGTAGCGCGGGCCGTTGACGACGTACTGGTTCGGGTTGATCGGCTGGAATTTGGCCGGGTCGCCGCCGCCAGCCAGGTAGGCCGCACGCTGGTCGGCCAGCGAAATGTTCGGGAAGGTCTGGTACTTGACGTAGCCGTCGTGCTGCTCGTGGATCACGGCCACGCGCAGGGCGGAGTTGTCGCCGGTCGGCACGTTCAACGCCGCACGGGCGCCCAGGCGGGCGTAATCGCCGATGCCGCCGGAAACGCTGCCCGAGAACTCCTTCAGCTTGGGCTTGACGGTCTGCATATTGACTGCGCCGACGGTGGAATTGCGGCCCCACAGCGTGCCTTGCGGGCCACGCAGGACTTCAATCGCTTCCACGTCGAACAGCAGCGCGGTAGCCCCTTCCGGACGAGGCGAGTAGATGCCGTCGACGAAGAAGGCTACTTCCGGATCGGCGTATTCAGTCTTGGCGGAGTCGTTACCGATACCGCGCATGGTCATCGTGATGACGCCGTGGTCGCCCTGGCCGGTGGCCTGGAAACTTGGCACCAGGTTGGTCACGTCCTGGATGGTTTGCACGTGTGCGTCTTCGAGTGCCGCTGCATCCAGGGCGGTAACAGCCACAGGGGTCTTTTGAAGGGAGGTGGTGCGCTTGGTCGCCGTGATCAGAACCTCTGGCACGACGGCGGATTCGGTGTTGGCCGCAGGGGCGGCTTGCTGCGCCGAGGCGCTGACGGACGAGACCAGGGCCAGCACCCCGACCTGGATTGCAGAAAACTTCATGTTGTCTCCGGTAGTTGTTGTAAAAACGATTTCTTATTTCTTGAAAACGTTTTCATGGTACATTTTCAAAAAATAAAAAGTCAACAAAAATTTTTAAGGAGACGACAAAAATGGGAACGATCCCAACCACGCGGATACTGATCGTTGGCGGCGGCAGCGCAGGCTGGCTGTGCGCCGCTTACCTGGCCAAGATGTTCGGCGACAGCAAGCAAATCACTCTGGTGGAAGCGCCCGAAATCGGCGCCATCGGCGTGGGCGAAGGCAGCTTCCCCTCCCTGCGCGCCACGCTCGCGGCGATCGGCATTCCGGAGGCGGAATTCATTCGCGAATCGAGTGCCACCTTCAAGCAAGGCATCACCTTCCAGAACTGGCTGCACGGCGAAGAGCACTACTTCCATCCCTTCTCCATGCCGAGCCAGCGGCCGGGCGCGCCGGAGCTCTTGCCTTACTGGCTGCAAGGCTTGGCCGGCAACAAGCCGTTTGCCGAAGCAGTCACCATGCAGAAGCGCGTGGTAGATGCGCAACGCGCGCCGAAACGTCCCGGCGACAGCGACTACAACGGCCCGATGAACTACGCCTACCATTTCGACGCCGCGCGCTTTGCCGGCCTGCTGGCAAAGCATGCGCGCAAACTCGGCGTGCGCCACGTGCAGGATCATGTCGAAGGCGTACAGCTCGACCTGGATGGCGCCATCGCCAGCGTCGACACCCGCGAACACGGCGCGCTCATGGCCGACCTCTATATCGACTGCTCCGGCTTCCGCGCCCTGTTGATCGGCGGCGCACTTGGCGCGCCGTTCCACAGCGTGAGCGATATCCTGCTATGCGATACCGCGCTGGCCGTGCAAGTGCCGCATCCGGCGCCCGATACGCCGATCGCCTCCGCCACCATCTCCACCGCGCACGAGGCGGGATGGACCTGGGACATAGGACTGCAGGAACGGCGCGGCATCGGCTACGTCTACTCCAGCCGCCACACCAGCGACGAGCGCGCCGAACAGGTGCTGCGCGCCTACGCCGGCCCAGCCGCCGAAGGCCTGAACGTGCGCAAGATCCCCATGCGCGTGGGCTACCGCGAACAGCATTGGATCAAAAACTGCGTGGCGATCGGCCTGGCTGGCGGCTTCCTCGAACCGCTGGAGGCATCCGGCATCGGCCTGGTCGAAACCGCGGTGCACATGCTGGGCGCCCTGTTCCCGCATAACGGCGAAATGGCGCCGGTGGCGCGCCACTTCAACCAGTTCATGGGCGAGCGCTATGCCCGCATCGTCGACTTCATCAAGCTGCACTATTGCCTGAGCAAACGCCGCGAACAATTCTGGATCGACAATTGCGACCCCGCCACCTGGACCGACAGCTTGCGCGACAAGCTGGCCATGTGGCGCTGCCGCCCGCCGCAACGCATGGATTTCCTGACCGATTTCGAGATGTACCCGCCCACCAGCTGGCAATACGTCTTGTATGGAATGGACTTCCCGAAAGCCATGCCTCCCCTGCCCGGTCTTGAACCGCTGGCAGAAGCCGCGCGCCAGGAATTCGCCAATATCGCTGCAGTGTCGGCACGGGCAGTGGCGGACCTGCCCGACCATCGCGCCTTCGTAGACCTGCTATGCCGGCATGAAAACGCTTTCAGAAACGATTTTCATACTATTCGTGCAACAGTAATTCATTAAGTCGAAGTTGCCGCTGTGTTCTATGGTAATCTCCATTTGAAAAGCTTTTCAGAATGAGAAATCCTTTGAACGACCACTCCACTGCTCCATCGCCCGCCACGCTGACCGACGTCGCCCGCCGCGCAGGCGTTTCCCCCAGCACCGTATCGCGTATCTTGAACGGCACCGCCAAGGTCGCCGACGATAAACGGCAAGCCGTGCTGGCCGCGATCCGCGAACTGAATTTTGCACCCAACCAGATGGCGCAAAGCCTGAAGCACGGACGCACGATGACGATCGGGATCGTGGTGCAGGATATCGCCTCACCCTTCTTCGACGAGATCCTGCACGGTGTGGACGATGGCCTGAAAGGCACCGGCTACGCCTCGGTAATCGTCAGCGGCCACTGGAACGCCGACGAAGAAGCGGAGCGCATCCGCCTGCTGCTGGCGCGCAAAGTGGACGGGATCATCCTGCTGACCGGCCGCATGACCGACGCAGCGGTGCTGGGCTTCGCCGCCCAGCGCCCTATCGTCTCGCTGGGCCGCGTATTGCGCACCAACCGCGCAATCGGCTTCGCGCTCGATAATGAACACGGCGCCTGGCTGGCCGTACGCCACCTGATCGAAATGGGCCATCGCCGCATTGCCCACCTGGCCGGGCCGGGCGAGAACCGCGACTCGGTCGAGCGCCTGGCCGGCTACAAACGCGCGCTGAAAGAAGCCGACATCGATTTCGATCCGGCGCTGGTGGTGGAAGGCGACCTGCAGGAGGCCGGCGGCCTGTTGGCCATGAATCGACTGTTCGACGGCGGCCATCCCTTTACCGCCGTCTTCGCGGTGAATGACCAGACGGCTTATGGCGCGCGGCTTTTCCTGTATCGCAAAGGCATTCGCGTACCTGACGACATCTCGCTGGTCGGCTTCGACGATTTGCCCGGCTCCTCCTACACCACGCCGCCGCTGACCACCATCCGCCAGCCGCTGTACGTGATCGGACAGACGGCCGTGCAATCGATGCTCGGCCTCATCAACAGCGAGGAAGTGGAAGGCACCATCCCGCCGGTGGAGCTGGTGGTGCGCGAAACCACCCGGCGCATCCGCTAAGGCTTACGGCAGGCGGCGCACCACATCGCCGCTATCGACCTGGCCTTGCTTGACCTTGAGCCAGTTCTTGCCTGTCAGGCGTTCGAAGGTATTGAACGGCGATGGCAGCGCATCGGCATCGAAGCCCGGCGCGTTTTTCAGGTCATAGTGCAGGTGAACCAGGAAGGCATCGCCGGAAAAGCCCATTTCTCCGACCTTCTGGCCAGCCTTCACGATATCACCGGCCTTGACCGCCACACTGCCCTGCTTCATATGGGCCAGCAAGCTGATTTCGCCGTTGCCATGTTCGATCTCCACGTGGTTGCCCCACATGATGCTCGGATCAGCGATGAACTGCTCCTTGCCAAACGACGGCCCCTTGCCTTTGGCATTGTCCGGGATTGTGCCGACGGCGCGGATTACCTTCCCGCCAGCCGGTGCCAGGATCGGTTTGCCCCAGCCATACCAATCGTCATTGCGCGATCCATCGCCCTTGAACATGCGCCCCTGGTCATCGGTGGCCACGAAGTCATAGCTGTAACGCATGAAGTTGCGCTTCCATTTCAGCGCCTGCGCCATAGGGTCCAGCAACGGCAGGCGGCGATGGTGGCCGTAAAAATCGTGTCCGTCATGTACCAGGACCGGCCCGGCAACGGGCAGTTGCAGCTGCGCTTTCGGCTTGTAGGAAGTTGGCGCTACCGGGATTTCGACCGTGTATTTGGTATCGTCGCCTACGTCGAACTTGAAGGTATAGCGCAGGCGCGACAAATCGAGCTCCTGAGGGAATGCATACAGGGGATTGAAGACCAGCTCCGACTTGCCCGGCTCAATAAAACGGTTCGGCACCACCAGCACGCTGCGGCCATTGGCGCCTACGCGATACTGCGCCACCAGCTTGCCGGCGTCGCCCAGCACGGATACTTCGACCTCGCTCAATTCAACCTTATCCTGGCTGTCATTCTTGATCAGGAAGTCTATGTTCAGCAATTGCTGGCCTTTGCCCTGCTCGATCAGCGGCTTTGAAGGCGCCACGCTCACCTCGATCGGAGCGGCCATGGCAGCACCCAAGGTCAAGGTCATTGCGGCAAAAGCGATGGCATGCAGTTTCATTCGGTCCCCCAGGGTTTTAATCGTGGGCCGACCATACCGGCGCAGGCATCCCGGCGCGGGAATTTGCGACGAACTGCACGATTCTTGGCGCGATCCGCTCCGGGAATGTATAATCCAGCCCTCCGGAAGCGTGGCCGAGTGGTTGAAGGCAGCAGTCTTGAAAACTGCCGACGGTTAATCCCGTTCGTGAGTTCGAATCTCACCGCTTCCGCCAACGTGCTTTGGGACTTGGTCGCGTGACTTTGATCCTGATGTGCAGTAGTAGTGCAGTAGTAGAAGTACCTAGTGTGGATGGGGCCGGAATCGAAACCTTACCAACTACCTAGGAGCAGCAAATGATTAAGATTAAGTCGTTGTTTCAGCGTAACTACGACGGAAATCGTCAAGTTCGAAACGAAGTCGTGCCGGGATCCGAATGGGTCACCGAAGGTACCGGCTACGCAACCCGTAAATGGGATGGCTTGGCTGTGCGGTTGAAAGATGGCGTGATCTTTGTACGCTACGACGCGAAAACAGGACGCACCCCTCCCGCCGGCTTTGAGCCTGCTCAACCACAACCCGATCCTGAAACCGGTCACTGGCCGGGCTGGGTCAAGGTGGAAGGCAAGAACTTGAAGAGGATCATGGCGGCCGTAAAAGAAGGCCTGCCTGATGGGACGTACGAATTCTGCGGTCCTACGGTCGGCACCCGCCATGGCGCAAATCCTGAACGGTTATCTGAACACCTGCTGGTACCTCACGGCAAAGATGTACTTGTTGATTGCCCTCGTGATTTCGATGGCCTGAAGTCTTACTTGACCAAGAATGTGATGGAAGGTGTGGTTTGGTACCACCCGGATGGTCGCATGGTGAAGATCAAGGCTGCTGACTTCGGAATTGTGAGGTAAGCCTGACTGATGGGTTGGTGGTAATAGATGACCATCAACCCAATTTTTTTGACCACGATCTACCATGACCGCATCCCGCCGCTACAACAAACGCCAACTCAAGAAAAAACACCTCGGTGAGTTCCAGGAACTCGGCTTCCTCGTGGAAGCACAAATCGTGGGCCAATTGTCCATGGCCGAACACAATGCGCTGATCCATCAATTCCTCGACGAAGCAATCGAGCCAAACGGCCTCGCTTTTGGCGGCGGCTACAACGATGATTTCGGTGGCATTGTGGTTTCGAACAAAGCCTACGGCAAGGTTGAAGAACACCATCGCACCCTGGTTCAGGAATGGCTTGCCAAGCAGAGCAAGCTGACCGACGTCAAAGTCGGCGAACTGCGCGATGCGTGGTACGGCTGGGGTTAAGCAGTAAGCGTCACACCAGTTGAGGGCAGCCAAATGGCTGCCTTTTTCATGTCAAGCTCTTTGCAACCGCTGATGTTCAGCTACAGTCATGATCTGCCCTCCTCTCCGGAAATTGCATATTTGACACAATATATGCCGGTTGGGAATGCGTAACAACAGTTATGAGATTTCTTTTGGCGTCTTGTTAATTGCAGATTACAGGCAACGACGTTCCGCAACTTGGGACACTTCATTAAGTCCGCGACTTCGCAATACTCCCGCAGCGCATGATTATTCGATTGCGTTGCCGTAATCGAGTGATTACAATGAATGTAATCGAATGATTACACGAGTTGCCTATGAAGGCTATCAAAAGCACGCAAAAGTATCGGGACTGGATGGCCAGCATCAAGGATGTCAAGACAGCGGCGATCGTTGCGTCCAACGTCGAGAAGTTGGAAAGGGGTCTCGGCGACGTCGCACCGGTTGGAGAAGAGGTCAGTGAGATTAGGGTCGACCATGGGCCTGGGTATCGGGTCTACTTCGGCGAGCTCGCCGGCCAAGTAATCATTCTGCTCGCAGGCGGCACAAAAAAAGGGCAACAAGCCGACATTGATGACGCAAAAACGATGTTTAAAGAATTGAAGAAACGGGCAGCCGCGAACGCAGCGGCGAGACCGGGCGCAAAATCGACATCAAAGTCCGTACAAAGATAGTGCCACTTAAGCACACACTAAGTTCACTCACATAGCACAATAAGGTAAGCAAGGAGAAATGTATGTCCGATCAAAATATTACTGTGTCCGACCTTGACGGTCTGGGCCTGGAGGACTTCGACCCTGCGGAATACCTCACCAGCGAGGAGGCCGCCGCTGTTTATATTAACGAAGCCCTGGCAACAGGCGATGCAGCGTTTCTCGCGTCCGCAATCGGTGACATTGCCCGCGCTCGCGGCATGACTGAAATTGCCAAAAGCGCTGGTATTACCCGGGAGGCGCTGTACAAGGCGTTGCGCCAGAACAGCCAGCCACGCATGGAAACTATCGCCCGAGTTCTTGGCGCAATGCAGTTACGCTTGGTGGTCGAGCCAATTCCTGCTGAATTAACAAAGGCAGAAGCGACTCAACAGATAGATTCACGAAAAGTGGAAGTGCGTCACCTGTCACCAACAGCTCGAAAGGCACCACCTAAGCGAGCGCCGGTGCATTCAATGCCGGCTGCAAAAGCCATGACGGTCGAAGCGACTCCGGCCAACGCACCAGCCAAGTCAGCGGCAAAGAAGACTCCCCATGCACCTGCAAAGAAAGGTGGGGCAAAGAAAGCTCCCACACCCGCACAGCACCCGCATAAAGCCTACGGCAAGGCTTAAGAACACCATCGCACCCTGCTTCAAGAAAGGCTTGCGAAACAGAGCAAGCCCGATTTGCCACCAACGGGGTGGCTTCAGTCTGCCGCCATGCAGCGGGGAGCGCGTCTGGCGCGCATCACAAAATGTCGGCGGAATCACATTGTTTGTTGATGCGGAAGATGGAGCGGCATCGTTCTACGAAATTATGGCTTCGTTGCGTTTCCCGCTGATCCTGATACTCTCGTGTTTCCATTTCTTTGAAAGGCCGCCATGCATAGCTGCTTGAAGATTTCGACACTCTCCCTCCTTCTGATGCTGGCCAGCGCAGCAAACGTGCAGGCCGCCGCCACGCCAGACCGGCAGTTCATCAAGGTCCAACTGGATGCCGCCGCCAGCCCTGCCACCCAAGGCCGGCTACTGGTGTTTGCGAGAGAGGCCAAATCCGCCGAAGCGAACGCGCTGGAGAAGTCCAAGCAAAAGTCCAATGCAGTGACGGTAGTAGATGCCGATCCCTTTGCTGCAACTGAAACTGCTGTCACGGCGCGGGAAGTTGGCCGCCTCCACCCAGGAGAAAGCGTAGGCATTGACGGAGACGACATCGCTTTCCCGCATCCATACTCGCAATTGCCTCCCGGCGACTATTACGTTCAGGCGGTGCTTGACGTGGATCACAGCTACAACTACACAGGGCGTGGCGCGGGCGATCTGGTCAGCGACGTCGTCAAGGTGCACTTGCCAACCAAGGAAGCACCCACGATCCACTTGGCCCGAGCCCTGCCCGCAACCGATCCGTGGACGCGGGAGTCCGCTTCCGCCGAGGAGCGCGCGGCGCTGGATGCAGCCCGTCCGCACGCCCAGCCTATCGCGTTCACCAGCCCTGCCCTGAGCGCTTTCTGGGGCCGCCCTGTCAAAATGGATGGCTGGGTCCTGACCCCGCCTGGCTATGACGCGAAAGCGAAGGAGACCTATCCTACGGTTTATTTCACCCACGGATTTGGCGGCAATGCCGCCTACCTGGTGCCGATCATGGCGGACATTTTTAAAGGCATGGCAAGCGGGAAAACGCCGCCCATGATCTGGGTGCTGCTGGATGAATCGAGCCCCACCGGCACGCACGAATTTGCAGACTCTGTGAATAATGGCCCTTGGGGCCAGGCGCTGACGTCCGAGCTGATTCCTCAGCTGGAGTCAAACTACCGCATGGATGCCAACGCCAATGGACGCCTTCTGAACGGCCACTCGTCGGGTGGCTGGGCAACCCTCTGGCTGCAGACGCGCTATCCAAAACTGTTCGGCGGAACCTGGTCCACGTCGCCGGACCCGTCGGACTTCCACGATTTCACCGGTGTAGACTTGTACGCACCGCAGGCCAATGTCTTCCGCAAGACCGATGGCAGCGCCTATCCGCTGGTGCGTGACCACGACAAGGTCCTTGGCACGTTTGAGCAGTTCGCCAAGCTGGAACGCGTGCTGGGCAGCTATGGCGGCCAACTCGCCTCAATGGAATGGGTGTTCTCGCCGCGCGGCCATGCCGGAGCGCCGCAGCCCATGTTCGACCGCGACACGGGCAACGTCGATCCCGCCGTAGTCGCTTATTGGCGGGAGAATTTCGACATTGCCCACCGCATGAAGCGCGATTGGCCTGCACTGAAGGCCGACCTCGATGGAAAGATTCACCTGATCGTGGGTACCGCCGACACTTTCTACCTGGATGGTTCGGCCCGTCGCCTGCAAGCGGTGATGGAAGGCCTGAACGCAAAATCGGACTTCCGCTTCGTCTCCGGCAAAACGCATTTTGACCTCTACAAAGAGGGCGAGAACAAACTCGCCCTGCTGGAGAAGATCACTTGGGAGATGTATTCGGTAGCGCGGCCCAAATCCCCATTAAAGCCGGGGAACCCCTAAAAGCAGGGCCGCGCACTCATCATGGCTTGATTGCGACTTCCTTTCCGTCGTAAGTGACCTCTTTGTCGGCAACATCGAGGCTACCGGAGGTCGAGGTGCCCGGCTTGATGAAGTGAACCTTGAACTTGCGCGCCGCCACCATGCCTGGATACTGCCCTTCCCGCTTACCGATCGTTACGACACCGGTCTTCGCGTCGTAACGTAGCGGGATGCGGGTGTATTCGCCGCGCGTATAGCCGTTGCTGACGCCGTCGTCTTCGTAAAGCGAGAAGTCCCCGTCGGCCCCCGTGTAGATCTTCAAGGTAACCGGCGCATCCGGTTGCTGGTCCACATACTGCTGCACCGGCACCGTAGGAATGATCGCGCCAGCTTTCACGAACAGCGGGATGCGCGAGGCGGGCGCGGCAGCTGTGATTGTCGAGCCGCCTTGGTGCACGGCGCCGGTGTCGAAGTCATACCACGACGCCCCCTTGGGCAAGTAGACGCTGCGTTCACGGGCGCCGTAGCTGGTCACCGGGGCGACCAGGATGTCGTGGCCGAACAGGTATTGGTCCTTGATGTCTTTCACACGCTCGTCATACGGAAAGTCCATCACCATGCCGCGCATGATGGTGCCGGACTTGTGATAGGTGTCCGACGCGGTCGCGTAGATATACGGCATCAGGCGGTAGCGCAGTTTCAGGTACGACACCATCGAGTCGCGCATCTCCGAGCCTTCCGGCGCGATATTGTAGATCTCGCGCTTGACCACTTCGCCGTGCGAACGGAATAGCGGCGAAAACGCGCCGAACTGGAACCAGCGCAGGTTCAGCTCTTGCCATTCCTTCAGGTCGGCGGGATCGATCTTGCCGCCGCCGGTCCCGCGATTCTCCTGCGCCGAACCCACGTCGCCATACTGGTAGCGGTTCTCCTGGGCGTAGCCGCCGATGTCGTGCGTCCAGTTCGGGATGCCGGACATCGACATGTTCACGCCCGAGGCAATCTGGTCGTACAGGTTATTCCAGCGGCTGGCCACGTCCCCGCTCCACACGGCTGTGGCATTGCGCTGGATGCCGGCAAAACCGGAACGCGACAAGATGAACTGGCGCTTGTCGGGCTGGTCGCGCTTCAAGCCTTCATACATGCCTTGGGTATGCACCAGGCTATACGGATTGAAGGTGACCTCGCCCGGGCCGTAAATGGTCGGGCCGATCAGCTTCTTGAAATCCTCGGGGCGCGTGTTGGACAGCACGTCCGGCTCGGTATTATCCATCCACCAGGCGTCAAAGCCCAGGTCCACCAGCTTGTGCTTCATTTGGCGGTAGTAGATGTCGCGCGCCTCTTGCGCATAGGGGCTGTAGTGACTGTTCTTGTAGCCAGGACCAACCCAGTCCAGCGCTCCGTCCTCCACGTTCTTCGTCCACATATGGCCTTTGGACGCGAACTCCTTGTAGTTGTCGGTCGTGTCGTAGTATTTGCCCCAAATGGAGATCATGATGCGCGCATGCAGGCGGTGCACTTCGTCCACCATGCCCTTCGGGTCCGGGAAGCGGGTCTTATCGAAGTCGTGCGAGCCCCAGGCGTTTTCCGGCCAGTAGAACCAGTCCTGCACGATATTATCCAGCGGCCATTGGCGCCTGCGATATTCGTGCAGGGTGTCGAGCAGCTGCTGTTGGGTTTCGTAGCGCTGGCGCGATTGCCAGAAGCCATAAGCCCATTTCGGCATCATGGGCGCCTGGCCGGTCAACTGGCGATAGCCGCCGATCACGGAATCCATGTTCGTGCCGCGGATCACGTAGTAGTCGATGCCTTGTGCGATTTCCGAGGACAGCGTCAGCGAATGGCGCTCGCGATCCGGCATGGGGTCGCTGTGCGTCATGGCCACCATGCCGCCGGATGGCTTCCATTCCAGTTTCAGCTTGACCGGCTTGTCCTTGGCCATATTGAGCTCGAAGTTGTGGTACCACGGATTCCAGCCCTGGCGCCACACATCCAGCACCTGCTTGCCGTCGATGGTCAGCGTGGCATAGTCGGATGCGTACAGCTGCATTTTGTGGACGCCCGGCTTGTCGCTGGACAGCGTGCCTTCCCACACCACCTTCACGTCCTTCAGGTTTTTCACTGGGCCGAGTTCTTTCGGCCAGTTTTCCGCAACGTCCTTCAGGTACTGATAGGCGATATCAGGTTCCTGGCGGGTCAGCGCCAGCTTGCCGTCCACGTAGTAGCGCGCGGTCAGTCCACCCGCTTTGCCTTCCGCATCTACCAGCTTCAGGTCGCGCTTTAACGGCCCATAAGGATGCGGGTTGCCGAAGCGCGAGATGGCGTTGTTGTCCCACAGGACGCCGTAGTTCTTGTCCGAGACCGCGAAGGGCACGGAGGCGATCATGTTGTGCTGGGCCAGCAGCACATCTTCGCCGTTCAGGTTCATCTGGGCGTTCTGGTGCTGGCCCAGGCCGTAGAACGCATCTTTCGTACCGTAGTTGAAGCCCTGCTTGATCGCCACGAAAGGCTTGCCGCCGACTTCAATCGGTTCAATGGATTCCGATGCCTGGCTCAGGAACGGCTTGCCTCCCGCATCCGAAAATTGCACGCTGCCGGTCGCCAGCGACACGGCAGCAGCAATCTTGTTAGCCTGGAGGATCACCGTATCGCCCTTGCGCTGGACAGTGAAACTGCAGCTGCATGGCTTGGCGACCGTCATCAGCGATGGCGTCAGCGCCTTGCCGCCCTGGTCCAGTTTCAGCACATGGATGATGTTGTCGTCCATGAGCTCCAGGCGGACTTCCTTCGCAGCGCCGCGGTCCGGTTTGACCACCAGGCCATGGGCTGTTTGTTCGAAGGTGCCGGCGCCTGCACTGCCGGCCGCCGCCAGGGCACACAACAGCGCGGCCCGCATCGGTTTAAAACGCATTCTCTCTCCTGTGATTAGAACGAATAACGCAGCTTGACGGCGTAGCGCGGGCCCGAAACGAACCATGCGCGCCCCATCATGCCGGTATGCTGCTGCATCAACTGGCGGTACTTGGCATCGGTCAGGTTGGTGCCTTCAATGCCAATGGTTGCCTTGTCGTTGATCTGGTAGAACACCGAGGCATCCAGCTGGCCGAAGGAATCGGCCCAGGTCGGAAGCGCCCAGTGCAGCACGTGCTGGCCGAAAGTCGGGCTGGCCGGATTGGTGTCGGTGGCGTCGCCGCCGTTGGTGCCGTTCACGTCGATCGCCTGCAGGTTCCTGGAACGCCAGCTGTAGGCCACGCGGGCCGACCATGGGCCTTTGTCGTACAGCAGTGCGATGTTGTAGGCATTCTTCGACAGCAGTGGCAGCGGCAAATCGTTGAAGGTCTGGCCGTTGGTGTCGCAACCATTCATGCTGGTGTTCAGGCCAGCGGCCTGGCTGCTGCCGCTGCAGTACGGCGAGAACACCGGGGTGTACAGCTTCTGCTTGCTGTCCACGTAGGTGTAGTTGGCCTGCATGCCGATGCCGGACATCCAGCCCGGCAGCTTGTCGAAGTACTGCTGGTAAGCCAGTTCGATGCCGCGCGCGTGGCCCTTGGCGCCGTTCACCGGACCGGTCACGACAAAGTTCTGCAGGTTGCCCGATACGTCAGGGATCTGGTAGACCAGGGACTGCTTGAGGATCACGTCCTTGAGCTGCTTGTTGAACACGGCCACCGTGAACGAACCCACGGGCGAGAAGTACCATTCGGCTGTCAGGTCGGTCTGCCTGGAGGTGATCGGCTTCAGTTGCGGGTTGCCTTTGGCCTCGCCCGACTGGTTGACGCTGTTGATGGTGGTGACGCCGCCGTTGTTGGTGATGTCGAGCTTCTGCGACAGCGAAGTGTAGGCCTGCAACTGGTCAAAGTCCGGCCGCGACATCGCACCTGCAAAGCCGAAGCGGAATTGCAGCTTGTCGCTGGCCTTCATGCGCAGGTTCAGGCTAGGTAGCACGTTGTGGTAGCTGTTGTCGAAGTCCTGGGCTGCCTGGTAGGCCGGGATCAGGGCAAACGGCAGGCCAGTCACAACGTTACCGGCTGGGATGGTGTAGTCAGGCTTGAAGGTGACGTAGCCCTGGGCGGTCATGTCGGTCTTCACATAGCGCACGCCAAGGTTGCCGTCGATCGGGTACTTCAGTTCATCGAAGCCGAAGCGCACCTGGGTATAGAAGGCCTTGGTCTTTTCCGACTGCACGTTGGTGCCGGCCGGATCGGTGCCGAACGTGGCGGCCTTCCACGGGGTGCAGCTGGAAGAGTCGCCGTTATGCGCTTCGGTACACAGGATGTCGTGGTATTTGTGCAGCGCTGCATAGCTGTCCGGATAACCATTCGCCAGCGAGACCGCCGGGAACACCAGCGATGGCACCTGCATGTTCTTGTTGAAGAAGTTATTGAAGGCATGCACCTCGGTATTGCCGCTGAACCGTGGGTCGCCCAAGTAAGCAAGCTGCTTGATGTCTCCACCAAGTTGCCATGTCTGGGTGATCGGCGACCAGTTGTAGCTCGGGTTGGAGTTCATCGTCACCGAGTCCTTGTTGGACAGGCGGACGCCGAAGCGGATGTCCTTCAGGAAGGGATGGTCTTCGAAGTCGTAAATGGCATCGCCCTTCCACGACTTGCCGGTGGCTTTGGAGCGATCCAGGTGCTCCATGGTGAAGGCCCAGTAGTAATTCCTGGGGTCGGCCAGGTGAGCCAGGTCGGACTGGTCGAAGATCAGGCGCGGGACGTCGCCGCTCAGGTCGACCTGTTCCTTGGCCATCTGGATGCCGGTCGCCACGGTGGAGTCCAGGCTGCGGGTCTTGGCCTTGATGTACTGCAGGTCGGATTTCAGGGTCCAGCGGTTCGCAGGGCGCCAGGTAACATTCCAGCCGATGTCCGTGGTGTCGGACTTGCGGTTGGCGGTACGGGTGTCGCCGCCAAAATTGATGCCGCCATCGGCCGGATCGGTCAAGGTACCCGTCAGCAGGTTGCCGTTCGGGCCGTAGGTGGCATCGGGGCTGACGCGGATGTTGTACGGGCTGGCCTGCGAGAAGATTGCGCGCTCATCCCATTGCATCTGGTACTTGGACTTGAAATAAGTCAGGTGCGACTTCAGCGTGGAATCCTTCTGCCATTGCAGTGCGCCGTAATAGCCCTCGCGCTTGCGGTCGAATTCCAGTGTGCGCCATTGCGCGCCCTTCGGCACCCACACCGTCTTGCCGTTGACGACGTCGGTGCGCGGATAATAAGGCTCGACCTGGAAGGCGTCGGTGCGGGTGGCGCTTTCCGAGTATGCCAGGTCGACCAGCGCGCCAAACTCTCCTATCGGCGTTTTCCAGCGATCCGATGCCAGGATCGAGCCGCCCGGCTTCTTCTTGCCGCCCAGCTCATTGTACGTGTAGTCGGCGCTCAGGGAGACCTTGGAGCCTTTGTAATCGAAGGGTAGCGCGGTGCGCAGGTTGACCAGGCCGCCGATCGAGCCTTCGATCTGTTCTGCGGAAGGGTTCTTGTACACGTCCACGCCGGCCATCAGCTCCGGTGGAACGTCCTCGAAATTCAGCGAACGGCCGCCATTGGCGGAGAAGGAATCACGGCCATTCAGTTCAGAGCGCACATAGGTCAGGCCGCGCACGGTCACGCCGGAGCCCTCCACCGAATAGTGTTCCGGGTCGCCCTTGGCCATGGTGCGGTCGATCGCCACGCCGACTACGCGCTGCAGCACTTCGGTGATGGAACGGTCCGGCAGCTTGCCAATGTCTTCGGCGACGATGGAGTCGACGATTTCGTCTGAATTGCGTTTGATGTTCTGTGCCGATTGCAGTGCCGCCCGCTGGCCGGTCACCACCACGACTGACGAAGGCTGGGCCGCATCGCCCCCCACCTGGGCCATCGCGGTGCTGGCGGTAAGCAGTGCAAACTGGGCCGCGGCGAGGGCAATAGCGGTCTTCCTGAGGTGAGTCTGATTCACGCTGTAGTCTCCTTTTTTAGTATCTATCTCGTGGTTTTCCACTGAGTGATTGGAGTTTGCTTTGCTATTTTTGCGTTCGCAATTATGAAATTCACCAAAGCTGAAAACGTTTTCAAACAATTACCCGGATTTCCGAACCATAGACCTACTCGCATGTGTCTACTTGCTACAACACCGGGTCCCCCTTGCCCGCGGCTGGCAGGCCGTAAATGATTCCGCGTCCGGCAGTGCTCATGTAGACCACGCCGAAGCGGTTCATGTCGCCGACGATGAATTGGCCATCGCCAGGTCCGCCGAACTGGTTTGCGTCGTCGTTGATGCGCTGCCAGGTCGTGCCGCCGTCCAGCGAGCGGTGGATGCCCCGCACTCCGCCGACACTGCCCCAGATGTAGACCGCCGGATAATCGGCGCCCGGCGCAGCCTTGCCAAAGCCGACGGCTGCGCAATAGGTAACGCCGGCCAAGGGCGCGAAGCTGGCACCTGCATCCGTGGAGCGCGCCAGTCCGCCACCGTATAGCGGAACCCAGATATCCCCTTCCCTGCCCGGTGCAGCCCTGATCACACGCGAACCGCCTGCAGCCAGCCGCGCACGCGGTGCAAATGAAACGCCGCTGTCGGTACTGACCTGCATCACCCCGTTGTCGTAGGCATAAAACAGTCCCGACGCAACCGAATCGGCAACCGGGCGCAGGTTGGCGCCAGCCAGGCCGCGCACGACGCTCCAGCTAGTCCCTGAATCGCTGCTGCGATAAACCTCCCGGCTGCCGCGCGGAGCGTGCAGCATGACGGCACCATCGGACGACAGGGCGAGTTGGCCCTGCTCGCCCTTCAACGAGCGTGTTTGCGTCCAGTGTGAGCCGCCATCCGTGGTGAGGTACATCGCCTTGCCGACTCGGGCCATTACGCCAGGCCTGGCACTGGCCACGGCGAGGCCAAACGTCGTGCCCATCTGCGGCATATGGATCGGCGAATAGCGGGCGGGATTCGCGTGTAGGAAGCCGTCGATATCGCCCAGTGCCGATACCAGCGGCCCACCCGGAACGCTGATGGCATTCAGGGGAACCGTTTCCTCCAGTCCCCGCACATGGAAGGACCAGCGCGCCGGCCTTGCATCGATATCGGCGGTACGGAAAACGCCATTGCCGGAGGTAACCCAGGCTGCCTTTGAATCGAAAGGATCGAATTCGAACGTGCTGGCCCAGTGGATGCCATGTCCGGCCATCCAGGACGCGCCTTGCAGGTCCTTTTTAAAGCCACGAGCAATGACGTCGGTCCAGCTGTTGCCGGCGTCGTTAGAGACGAACAGGCGGTCCCCTTTGGCGTCGCCCTGCGGCAGGTAAGTACTGATGGTGGATACGGCGAGCCGGCGCGGGTTCTTCGCATCGACGCTGATACCGCTGAAAGGCGCCGTGAAACCGGCTGGCGTCACATCCTTCCATGCGCCGGTTGCGATGGCGTATTGCCAGACCTGTCCCCGGTCCATGGGCTCGGGTTGCCTGTCGTTCGGATGCGGGCCAGCACCGTTCGCGAACGTGATGTAAAGCTTGCCCGCGCCATCGAGCGCCGCCCGTTGCGGCATCAGCGCGGCGGGAGCACCCTGCACTGGCGTGAATGTTGCGCCGCCGTCGTCGCTCCGATAGAAGTTCGGGCCGACGGAGCCGTAGCGCGATACGCCAACATACAGGCGCCGCACCGCGCCGTCCTTCACGCTGGCCGGGTCCGGCAGTACAAAGCTGATGCCCGCACCGTTCGGAGTAGATTTGACATCCAGGCTCGCCATATGGCGCCAGCTAGCGCCGGCATCTGTACTCTTGAACAGGCCATTCCAGCGTGTGCCGACATAGAGCACGTTGCCGTTGCCGGGATCGACAGCCAGCCGCTCCCCGTTATTGCGCCCCATGCCATTGCCATGCGTTTTAAACTGGCCAGTGGTCTCCGTTACGGCCCAGGTCTTGCCGTAATCGCTGGAACGCAGGATCGCCGTGCGGCCATTCTGCAAGTAGCCGATGCCGGCCAGGAGGTAGACTTTGCCGGCATTGTGTGGGTCAACGGCCAGGGAATCGATGCCTAACAGGCCAGTATCTGCATCGCCCAGCCAGTCCAGCAGCGGCATCCAGCGCCCAGCACCCTTGTCCCAGCGGTAGGCGCCGCCGACGTCCGTTCGGGCATACACGACGCCAGCCTCGCTACGGCTCGGAATGACGGCGGACACAAATCCACCGCCGCCAATTGCCACGCTGTCCCACACATAGCCAGGTGCCTGGGGCGCAGCAACCGCGCCCACGCATAAGATGATTGCCGCCATCCCTGCACCAATCGGGCCAGCGTTAAGTAAAGACCCCATGCGTCGTCTCCCGGAGAGTATCGGAAGCGCATTCTCCAATGCACAGGATTACCCGGCAATTACGAAAATCACCAAACCGGATTCCGATAATGCGGAAACTGGATCAATTTGCGGGGTTCATGATTTGCAAGGGCGCTAGCTGCGCGAGCAGCACCAAGTGCTCAACAGCCCTGACCTTCTTGAGGTGTGTCAAGGCCGCGGAACCGCCGAGCGCCAATGCCGGAACAAACCCGTACATCTCATCATGTTTCAGTTGACCGAGCCTACGCAAGGCAGGGGAAAACAGGTCTGCAAAATCGTTCTCTTCGCGGTCTCGATTACTGAAAAACAAACGCAGCGCAAACTCCAACCTATTACCCTGGAAAATCGATTCACGTGAAAAACCATAAGCTCCAGGCGCCATCACTTTTAAGGAGTCTCCGGTTCGCTCCCCCCATAAATACAACTTCCCAAATGCGCTTCGAGCGATGACGTGATACGCATCCCTTTCCATAAGCGGCGTGTCGCCGATCCATGCTTCCAACACCGGCTCGTACTCTTGAGGATCGACGGTCCAGAATAAGCCATCGGCATAACCACACCAGCCATGCTCGTCCCAGAAAGCCAAAAGCTGGTCAGGGAGCTTTCCCTGGAAGCGTGCGAGGCTTGATGGCGGAGCACGGCGTTTGCTTATCGCCGGCCCCATATTTTCAAGGAAGTACTCGAAGTCTTCATTCACGAAATCAGCCTCAAAGGGGCGAGCTGCGCAAGTAATACCAAGTGCTCGACAGCCTTTACCTTCCTTAGATTCTTCAACATCGAAGCCCCTCCCAGCGCCAACGCTGGCGAGAAACCATACATTTCATCGTGGTTCAAATGCCCCAACTTTTCCAATGCGTGGAGAAACATGCCCGCGAAGTCATTCTCCTCGCGATCTCGCACGCTGAAGAACGCACGCACACCGAGCTCCAGCTCATCCTCTTCAAAGACCGGATCAACGGGAAGGCAATAAGAACCGGGCGCAAACAACCGGAGGGACTCGCCAGTACGCTCGCCCCAAAAGTACAGCTCACCAAATGCACTCCGCGCGATGATGTGATACGCATCCTGCGCCATGAAGCCTGTACCGGCGATCCACGCCTCCAGGACCGGTTGATACTCAGACGGATCGACGGTCCAGAACAAGCCGTCAGCATAGCCACACCAGCCATGCTCTTCCCAATACGCCAGCAATTGATCAGGGAGTTTTCCTCGAAAGCGTTCGACACTCTGCGCTGGGACGCAACGCTTGTGCACTGCCGGTCCCATTTTTTCAAGAAAGAACTCGAAATGTTCGTCCGTCATTTTAGAAATCAGCAAGCGAATGCGGCGTCATCACTTCCAATGGGGCGAGCTGTGCGAGGAACACCAAATGCTCAACCGCTTTAACCTTCTTGAGGTGTGACAAGGGTGCAGGACCGCCGAGCGCCAATGCCGGAACGAATCCATACATTTCATCGTGCTTCAATTGACCCAGTTTTTTTCGGGCGCCGGAGAACATGTCATCAAAATCGTTCTCATTGCGATCACGCACGCCGAAGAACGTGCGAAGGCCGAGGTTTATATCCCCGTTCTGGAAAATTGATTCGTGAGGAAAGCAGTAAGTGCCCGGAGCGAACACAGTTAGCGAGTCGCAGGTACGTTCGCCCCAGAAGTACAACCCACCGAAGGCGCTTCGCGCAATGATGTGATAAGCATCCCTCTCGATGAACTCGGTATCGCCAATCCATGCGTCCAGCACAGGCTCATACTCTTGGGGATCGACCGTCCAGAAAAGCCCGTCTGCATAACCGCACCAGCCGTGCTCCTCCCAGTAAGCCAACAACTGGCTGGGGAGCTTACCGCGGAATCGTTCAATGCTCGATGGCGGAACGGGCCGCTTATCAATCGCCGGCCCCATCTCCTCCAGAAATAATTCGAAATGTTCGTCCATTGCATCAACAATCAATTAGGGCGGGGTCATTACTTCTAATGGCGCAAGTTGGGCTAGTAAGACCAAGTGCTCGACGGCTTTCACCTTTTGAAGATGCGACAGTTCCGATGGGCCGCCCAGCGCCAATGCAGGAACGAAGCCGTACATCTCATCATGCTTCAATTGTCCTAGCTTCTCCCTCGCTGGAGAGAAAAGGCCCTCCATATCATTTTCTTCACGATCCCGTTTGCTGAAAAACATGCGAAGGCCAAGTTCGAGTCTGCCATTCTGAAAGCGCGATTGACGAGGGAAACAATACGCTCCAGGCGCTATCACTTTCAGAGAGTCTCCGGTACGCTCTCCCCAAAAATACAGCTTCCCAAACGCACTGCGCGCGATGATGTGATACGCGTCCTTTTCCATAAATGGCGTATCGCCGATCCATGCTTCCAACACCGGCTCATACTCTTGGGGGTCGACGGTCCAGAACAATCCGTCGGCGTATCCACACCAGCCATGCTGTTCCCAATAGGCCAATAGCTGCTCGGGGAGCTTTCCTCGGAAGCGTGCCATGCTCGCTGTTGAGACACGCCGCCGCTCAATCGCAGGTCCCATCTGCGCCAGGAAAAATTCAAAGTCGTCATCCATCACTTTATTGTTCGGTCGATGTGCCCGCAATCAGCTAAGGTGGGGTCATTACTTCCAATGGCGCGAGTTGGGCCAGCAGCACCAAGTGCTCGACAGCCTTAACCTTTTGGAGATGCGACAATTCCGACGGGCCACCCAGCGCTAATGCGGGGACGAAACCATACATTTCATCGTGTTTTAGCGGCCCGAGTTTTTCTGAGGCCGGCACAAATAAGTCAGCAAAATCATTTTCTTCACGATCTCGCTTGCTGAAGAAGACCCGCATGCCGCGTTCCATATCTCCGTGCTGGAATGCCGATTCACGAGGAAAACAATAGGAGCCCGGCGCAAAGACTTTCAATGAGTCGCAAGTACGTTCGCCCCAAAAATACAGCTCACCAAAAGCGCCACGCGCAATGATGTGATAAGCGTCCTTTTCCATGAATGGGCTGTCACCAATCCATGCTTCCAGTACGGGCTCGTACTCTTGAGGATCTACGGTCCAGAAGAGACCACCCGCGTAACCACACCATCCATGGTCCTCCCAATATGCCAACAATTGTTCAGGGAGTTTTCCTCGAAAGCGTTCGATGCTCAGCGCTGGGACGCAACGCTTGTGCATGGCAGGCCCCATTTTTTTCAAGAAGAACTCGAAGTATTCGTCCATCACTTTAGAAATCAGTAAGCGTAGGCGATCTCATCACTTCCAATGGGGCGAGTTGAGCAAGAAGAACCAAGTGCTCGACGGCTTTTACTTTTTGAAGATGCGGCAGTTCCGATGGGCCTCCGAGCGCCAGCGCAGGAACGAAACCATACATTTCATCGTGCTTCAACTGGCCTAATTTCTTCAACGCTGGCGAGAACATTTCAGCAAAGTCGTTGTCCTTTCGTTTCCGCATGCCGAAAAAAACTCGCATACCAAACTCTAGCTCATGCTCCTGAAAAGCTGGTTCGGTAGGAAAGCAGTACGACCCTGGCGCAAATAACGTCAGCGTGTTGCCCGTTTGTTCGCCCCAGAAGTAGAGCTCACCGAAGGCGCTCCGCGCAATGACGTGATACGCATCCCTTTCCATGAGGGGCGTTTCACCGATCCATGCCTCGAGAACAGGCTCGTACTCTTGCGGATCGACGGTCCAGAATAAACCCTCTGCATAACCACACCAGCCATGTTCTTCCCAATACGCCAGCAATTGATCAGGGAGTTTTCCTCGAAAGCGAGCAATGCTTGATGGTGGAACATGGCGCTTATTCATCACCGGCCCCATTTTCTCAAGGAAGTACTCAAAGTCTTCATCCATAATTTATTCCCTTATTTGCATCGTTCGAGCTTTACATTCATTTTGGCAACGGTGCGTTGCGAGATTGGCACTTCTTTTGCTGCGTCATCAAGTGTTCCAACTCGGCTTCGCCATTGAGAACCGATGCGCGAGTTAATATTGCGATCACCGAAATCGCTGATAACATCCCGTCCAGCTACGACCATGTCGGGGTTATGTAAGGCTGCCAACGCCTTCATTCTAGTTGCTGCTTCTTGCATGGCCTTAGTTTCAGCATCGCCTACCGACAATCCAATTTTGCGGAATTGGATGGTAAGTGCTTCCACAAGTCTCCTTTCGTACCCCTCACGAGCCTGTTTCGCCACTTTGGGATCACGAATTGCATCTTTTGCAGTGAACGCCTTGCGGCCTTCCATGTATTCCTCGACAGTCATTGCGTTCAAACCCGCTTCCTGCCCCGCCAGTTGGCGGTCAAATTCGGGAAGGCTTCCTTGCGGCAGGTCATTCGGCTTGAAACACGGAACCTTCTTTTGAGGCATACCTGCCGGGCGCCGTGGTTCCGGCTCCTCAGTTGGACGTTTTCGTTTCGGCGGCGCAGGTGCAGGTTCCTCCAGCGCGCTCGCTGCATTTTTGCGGCGTGATTGTAAGGCCGGATGCCGGCTCAACTTCTCTTCATTTTCCTCGATCCAGCGCGCCACTTTTGGTCCCAGGCGCGGGCTCTCACGGACTTCTTTCAACGCCAGGGCTTTGTTACCTTTTCCCCGCGAGAAGTAGGCCATCAGCGCCATCAGGATGGCCATGATCATGATCACGTGGCCGTTGGCGAACTCAAAGGCTGCGTGGCGTACGTTTCCTTGTTCCGGCCCGGCTAGCGCGTAACTGCAGGTTCGCTCACCCCGCGGCGGCGGCCCCCAGGCTTCACGGAAACCACGTTCATAGTGCTCCATGGCTTCGGGAATTGCCGTCACCATGCCTTCAATCAGCGATTTCAGTCCCAAGAGCGCCATCACCCAGGCGCCGACTTGTGAGCCCACCGCCGCGCCGGCTGCAGCACCCGGCAAAGCTCCGACTCCACCAAAGAACGCGCCGCCGACAGCGCCGACCGTGGCGCCGGCGACAACCGAGCCGCCATAGTACAGGGCCATGTCTTTACAGACTTCGATGAGAATGTGCCAGATGGACGAAAGGTCGATGCCCGACAGTTGCTGGACAATGATCCTTCTGGCCATGTCACCCGACTGCTCCAGCGCGCGCTGGACGCGCTCGACGCGTGAGCTCTGGCTTGCGAAATTGCCGATGCCGAATGGGGGCGCGGGGCTGATGGCCCGTCCCATGCTGTCGAAAACCGAACCCGTGCCATGCCCCTTGCTGACCTGGCGCTCCCGTTTTTCAAGTTCAGACCATATGCGCGACGATTGGTTAAGCAAATTGCTACCCTCTGGCGTTGCTCAATTGGAAAACCGGTAGGATAGCAAAATAATTAAATTTTCGATAAGTTCTGCAGTGCGCAGGTTGAACGACACAATGAATAACTTCCTGCCGCGATAAGCTAGCAGTCCTGGGGCTTGATGGCAGCGAAGCGGCAGTCCAATGGGCGGAAGAAATCACGCGAGGTGCCGTAAGCTTTGTTATAGCGATTGAAGATACGGTCGATGTCGCCGGATTTGTACAGGGCCGCGATGCCGCGCTCGAAGCTTTCACGCATTTCGACCGTTCGGAAGGCAAACCAATATTCATTCGGCTTGCCGAGGATGTCGTGATACACCAGGTCGAAATCGCCATCGCGCAGGTAGGACTGCCGGTCCAGGTAGAAGTTGAAAATATCCTTCTGCGAGATCACTACGTCCACCTGCTTCAGCACCAGCAGCGGTGATTGCAGCGTCAAGGGTTCTGAGTAGCGAGCATTGCCCTGCACTGCGTCGCGGTAGGCCTGGCCTAGCATGCGGCTGGCGCCATTGAAGGCGGTCACGCGGTAGTGCGACAGGTCGGCGACCGAATCGAGCCGCGGCAAGTTGGCGCGCCGGGTGATCGCAAGGTTGTGGAAGCTGGTTATCGGCCAGCGGCTCATCACGCCTGGCAGCGTCATCCCTGGCTTGGCACTGGTCGTTACGTCGACTACGCCCTTGCGCAGGGCTTCCTCGGTTCGCTTCTGCGGCAGGTAGAGGAAATCCGCTGCGATGCCTTGCGTTGCCATGGCGTCACGCAGCACATCGACCATCGGGCCGCTGTGGCGGTCGGGCATGACAAAGGGGGCAATGTCGTCCTGCAGGCCGAACCTGATGCGCGCCGGCTCTGCAGCCTGCGCGGAGCAGGAAACCAGCATGGCCAGGAGGGCGGCGCGCAACATGGTCAGCCTGCCGCGGCGATACGTTCTGGCGGCGCCCAGTTCTGCACCAGGGCCTCTTCGAACTCCTCGGCCGGCAGGGGGCGCGAGAACAGGTAGCCCTGTACTTCGTCGCAGCCGGAATCCTTGAGGAAGGCCAGTTGTTCCGGCGTTTCCACACCCTCGGCAATCACCTTGTGCTTCAGTTGCTGGGCAATGCTGATGATGGTGCTGGCAATGGCACAGTCGTTGGTGTCGACCGGAATGCCGGTGGTGAAGGAGCGGTCGATCTTCAAGGTATCGATCGGGAATCGCTTCAGGTAGGACAGGCTGGAATAGCCGGTGCCGAAGTCGTCCAGCGACAAGGTGATGCCGGCCGCTGTCAGGCGATCCATGATGCCGATCACGCGCTCGATATTGTGCATCAGGGTGGATTCGGTGATTTCCAGTTCCAGCCAGGATGGTTCGAGGCCGTAGCGCTGCAGCGTTTCCATCACGCGGCCTGGCAACGCGGAAGTGAACTCGCGCGCAGAGACGTTGACTGCCAGGCGAATCGGCGGCAAGCCTTTCTCCTTCCATGCCTGCGCCTGCGCGCAAGCAGCTTCCAGCACCCATTCGCCGACTTGCACCACCAGGCCGGTCGCTTCCGCCAGCGGGATGAATTCGGCCGGCGGCACCAGGCCGCGCTCGGGGTGCTTCCAGCGCACCAGCGCTTCGGCGCCGATGATCTTGCCGCTGCTGATTTCGAATTTTGGCTGGTAGTGCAGCAGCAGCTGTCCATTGCCCAGCGCCTGGCGCAAGCCGGATTCTATGCGCATGCGCTCTTGCATGCCCTTGTTCATGTCCTGGCTGTAGAAGGCGATATGCTCGCCGTCGGTCGAGGCATTCTGCTTGGCGCGATACATGGCGATATCGGCCAAGCGCAGCAGGGTTTCCGCGTCGTTGCCATCCTGCGGGTAGACGCTGATGCCGATCGAGGCGCTGACGCGCAAGTCATGGCCATCGATCAGGAAAGGCTCGTTCAGCGCCGACAGCAGCTTGTTTGCCACCATGCTTGCTTCGTAATGCTGGTGGATGTCGAACAGGCCAACCGCGAATTCGTCGCCGGACAGCCGCGCCACCACGTCCTGGTCGCGCAGGGCCAGGCGGAAGCGCTGCGAAATTTCGCGCAGCAGCGCGTCGCCCACGGCGCGGCCCAGGGTGTCGTTGATCAGCTTGAAGCGGTTCAGGTCGATGAACATCACGCAGCCGTGCGCCTTGCTGCGCTGGGCCACGATCAAGGCCTGGTCGACCAGCTTGGTCAGCAGCGAACGGTTCGGCAGGTTGGTCAGCGCATCGTAGTATGCGAGGTGGTGGATGCGCTCCTCCGCCCGCTTGCGCTCCGTGATATCGGTCAGGTAGGCGATCAGGCCGATCGAGCGGTCTTCCATATCGCATAGCTGCGACAGCGACAGGCTGGCCCAGAATACTTCGCCGTTCTTTTTCTTGCGGCGCACTTCCATCAGGCGGCCGCCCTGCTCCAGGAATGCATCGCCGAGATCTTCGTCTTCGTCGTCGTAGAGGAAGATGATGTTGCGGCCGACCGCTTCCACCGCCGAATAGCCGAACAGGCGCTCGGCGCCCTTGTTCCAGCTTGTGATGAAGCCGTTCGGGTCCATGGTCAGTACCGACTCGTGGATCTGGTCCAGGATCTGCGTCTGGTGCTGCAGGCGCGCTTCCACCTGCACATAGGCGTGGGTGGTGCGCTGCGCTACCGAATGCACTTGCAGTATGCTGGCGGCCAGGCTGGCGAGGCTGGCGAGATTCTGCCGGTTGGCGTCGGTATAGGATGCGAGACCGGATACTTCAAAGCGGCCGAAATACTGGCTGTCGAACTGGATCAGCTGCGACAAGCCGCTTTCCCATCCCGGCAGGCCGGTGGCCGGCGTCATGTCGCGCGGCACGTAGCGGCCGTGCGGGCTGCCGGTGACCTCGCGCGCGACGCGGCCAAGCTCCTCCACCAGCGCGTGCCCGCGCAGGCGCAGCACGGCATCGCACACGGCGGCGCTGCTGGCGAGGAAATTGGCAAGCGGTTGCGCGGGCATGCTCACACGTTCCTGCTGACCTGGAGCGCCCAATGGTAGGCCTGCAACAGGCTGCGCCAATAGGTCTCATTGTCGATGCCGACGTCGCGCAGCGCACTCGCCTGCGGTTCGTGCATTTCCACCAGCGCCAGCATCTCACCCAGTTCGCCGGTGCGGTCCAGCAGGGCCGCAACGACGTCCAGGTCGAGGTTCAGTGCCGATACGATGTCGGTCATGGGCATTGCCAGCAACACGTCGAGCAGCGAGAACACGCCGACCAGGAACGCCATGTCCTGCTCATCGCGGTCGCCTTCGCGCAGCTTGCACAAGGCTTCCATTTGCGCGGCGCGCAGGGCAGCCAGCGGCAGCAGGGCATTGGCCGGGCCGTCCGCTTGCTGGCGCGCGTACAGCAGCAGTTGCAGCCAGCGTTGCAGTTGGCGGCGGCCCAGCAGGTTGATGGCCTGCCCGAAATTGTGGATGGGGTTGCTGTTCGGCGCGAAGGCGGCTGAATTGACCAGCTTGAGCAACTGGAAGGACAGCGCAGGGTCCTGTTTCAGCAGGGTTTCCAGCTCGCGCGAATCGGCGTCCCGGGCCAGCAGGCCAAGCAGGGCAAGCAAGCGTTTGCGGGTGGTGCCGTCGCCTTGCGCCGCTTCATGTTGCTGCGCGCGCGGCAGTTCGCTGCGGAGACAGGCCTGGGCCGGTGCGACGCCAGCTTCACCATCGGCCAGCAAGCGCAGTCCGCGCTCGGCCAGTTGCTTGCACCGCTGCTGCACTGCGCTGTCGGCCAGCTGCGCGGCGGAGACGGTGAAGACGATGCGTGCGAGCGGCAGGCCATCGAGCTGGCTGGCCTCGATGGCAAGCGGATCGGCGAGGGGAATGTAGTAATCGAGCGAACCCAGTGCTTCGGATTCAGGACAGCCAAGGAGCAATTGCAGCGCGGGCAGCGAAGCCGCTGCCGGCATTTGAAACGCCAGTCCTGCCCAGTGGTTTTGGTTATCCAGGACAGGCTTGATTCCCACCAACGGAAACGAATTCGGATCTGACGCAGACATCGGAATCTCGGTGTGGCAATACGAACAATGGTAAATGGTTTATTGATGTAAAGCAACCATTGAGCGCCCGCTGACACCCTGTGTTACAAGACTCCGGGAATATAACAGAAATTGCTGAAAAGTCAGCTTTTTGGGGATAGAGGGAGCAATCGAATTGCCGGATTGTACCTGCAACGATACATTCCTGAGCTATTTAGCAATTTCTATTTGTCGAATTGTGCGTGTTGTACCGCAAACTTGATCAATTCTGCCTGTCCCTCGATGCCGAGCTTGCGCTTGATATTGAGGCGGTGGGTTTCCACCGTGCGCACGCTGAGGTCCAGCTCGCGCGCGATATGCTTGTTCGATTCGCCGTTGGCGAGGTGGCGCAGCACTTCCGCTTCGCGGGTGGTGAGATGGTTGTCCTGCGCCATGGGCTTGGCCAGTTGCTGCGCCAGGTTGGCGCTGTAGTAGATGCCGCCGGCCATCACGGTTTCGATGGCCACCACGATATCCTTGCCCGGCGCGTCTTTCAGCACGTAGCCGCGGGCGCCTGCCTGGATGGCCTGGGTCACGTATTCCAGCTTGTCATGCATCGACAGGATCAGCACTGCAATCGACGGGAACTGGCGCTTGAACAGGGCCGTCGCTTCGATGCCATTGGTGCCGCGCATATTGATGTCCATCAGGACCAGGTCGGGGCTGTGCAGGCCGGCAGCTTCCAGCGCCTCGGCGGCGCTGCCGGCCTCGCCTACCACGTCGAACTGGGCCATCGCTTCCAGCCGCGCGCGCAGGCCGTCGCGTACGAGGGGGTGGTCGTCTACCAGCAGGATCCTTGTCCGCAGCTCACTCATTTTTTGCCCTTATTGTCTACACGCGCCAGCACCGTGGTGCCGGCTGGCGAGGACTCGACGCGGAACTGGCCGCCGATCGCTTCCATGCGCTCCATCATATTCCGTAATCCGATGCCGCGCTTCGGATGGCCGGCGATGCCCTCGGCATCGAAGCCGCTGCCATTGTCGGCAATGCGCAGCGTGACGCCTTCGGCATCGCCTTCGAGGCCGATATTGATGCTGGTCGCCGCAGCATGGCGCTCGATATTGGTGAGCGCCTCCTGCGCAATGCGGAACAGCACCGTGTTCGCCACGTCCGGCAGGCGGTCGGTGCAGCCGTTGGCGATGAAGGCCACGTCGACGCCGATGTGCTCGCGAAATTCGGCGGCCAGGTGGTCGAGCGCGGCGGCCAGGCCCAGGTCGTCCAGGATGGCGGGACGCAGGTTGTGCGAGATGCGGCGCACTTCTCCCAGCACATTGTTCAACTGCTCCGCCGTGTGTTCGAAAGCCGCCTTGGCCTTGTCCTGCTGCGCGGGGTTGCCGAGGCGGATGATGCCGGCCTCGATCTGCAGCTTGATCGACACCAGCCACTGGCTGATGCCGTCGTGCAGGTCGCGCGACAGGCGCGCCCTCTCCTCTTCCTGCGATTCGACCACGCGCTGAGCCAACACCTTCAGCTTGGCATCGGCGACGCGGTATTCGCGGATATTCAGCGCCAGGCCCGATACGCCGACCGCCACCAGGGCCAGCGCCGCAATCGCCGCCATCCACAGCAGGGTATTGCGGATGTTGCCGCGCTGCTGGGCGTCGACCTGGGCCAGCGCCGCATCGACGTCGTCGAGATAGATGCCGGTGCCCAGCATCCAGCCCCATTCCGGCAGCGGGATCACGTAGCCAAGCTTGGGCGCCGGCTTGTGGGTGGAAGGCTTGACCCAGTTGTAGCGCTCCAGCCCTCCGCCTTCGCGGGCGCGGGCCAGCAGGCGCTGGATGGTGGGATTGCCTTCCTGGTCCTTCAGCATGAACAGGTTCTGGCCCACCAGCTCCGGCTGGCGCGGGTGCATCAGCGAATTGCCCTGCATGTCGTAGACGAAGAAATAACCATCGTCGCCGAAGCTCAGGGTCGACAGGATGCGTTTCGCTTCGTCCAGCGTGGCCTGGTCCTTGCGCCCCGATTTGACCAGGTGGGCAATCGAGTGATTGGCCAGGGTGACGTAGTGCTTGAGCTCCGCTTCCTTGCTGGCCAGGTAGGCCTGCTGGATGGTGTCGCGCTGCTGGCGGGCAAGCGTCGCCGCCTGGTAGCGCACCGCGACGGCGATCGCGCACAAGGCCAGGATCAGGGGCGCAATGGCCAGGAACAGGAACTTTTGCCGCAGCTTCATGCGGCGATTGTAAGCCCGCTGCCGGGCGCTTGTCCTACGTAGTTATACGGACGGCGTTTGCGTAGTGGTGCGCTTGTGACAGATATTCAATTCCTGAATACTGGCCATTCATCCTTGGAGGAGACCCCGATGAATCCCGTTATGAAGAAACTTGGCTGGGCAGCGATGTCGGTGCTCGGTGCCGGCGCCCTGGGCGTGATTGCCCTCAAGCGCGGCGAACCTGTCAGCGCCATCTGGCTGGTGATTGCAGCCGTTTGCGTGTACCTGATCGCGTACCGCTTCTACAGCCTGTTTATTGCCAAAAACGTCATGGGCCTGGAGGCCAACCGCCTGACCCCGGCCCATAAGCACAACGATGGCCTGGACTACGTGCCAACCAATAAGAACGTTCTGTTCGGCCACCACTTCGCCGCGATTGCCGGCGCCGGCCCGCTGGTCGGCCCCGTGCTGGCGGCGCAGATGGGCTACCTGCCCGGCATGCTGTGGATCCTGGCCGGCGTGGTGTTCGCCGGCGCGGTGCAGGACTTCATGGTGCTGTTCATTTCCACCCGCCGCGATGGCCGCTCGCTCGGCGACCTGATCAAGTCCGAACTGGGCCCGATCCCGGGCAATATCGCGCTGCTGGGCACCTTCATGATCATGGTGATCATCCTGGCCGTGCTGGCGCTGATCGTGGTGAAGGCGCTGGCGCACTCGCCATGGGGCTCCTTCACCGTGATGGCGACCATCCCGATTGCGCTGTTCATGGGCGTCTACTCCCGCTATATCCGCGTCGGCCGCGTCGGCGAAGTGTCGCTGATCGGCTTCGTGCTGCTGATGCTGGCCATCTTCGGCGGCCAGTGGGTGCAGGAAAACCCTGCCCTCGCGCCGATGTTCACCTTCTCCGGCACTGAACTGACCTGGATGCTGATCGGCTATGGCTTCATCGCTTCCGTGCTGCCGGTGTGGCTGCTGCTGGCGCCGCGCGACTACCTGTCCACCTTCCTGAAGATTGGCACCATTGTCGGCCTGGCGCTGGGCATCCTGATCGTGGCGCCGATGCTGCAGATGCCGTCGATTACCAAGTTCATCGACGGCACCGGCCCTGTATGGTCCGGCAACCTGTTCCCCTTCCTGTTCATCACCATCGCCTGCGGCGCCGTGTCCGGCTTCCACGCGCTGATCTCCTCCGGCACCACGCCGAAGATGATCGAGAACGAAACCCACGCCCGCTTCATCGGCTACGGTGCGATGCTGATGGAATCCTTCGTCGCCATCATGGCGCTGGTGGCCGCTTCGACCATCGAGCCAGGCGTGTACTTCGCGATGAACAGCCCGGCCGCACTGCTCGGCACCACCGCCGAATCTGCAGCGCAGGCGATTTCCCAATGGGGCTTCTACGTCACGCCTGAAATGCTGACGCAGACCGCCAAGGACGTGGGCGAATCCACCATCATCTCCCGCGCCGGCGGCGCACCGACCCTGGCGGTGGGCATGGCGCACATCCTGTCCAACGTGGTGGGCGGCAAGGCCATGATGGCGTTCTGGTACCACTTCGCCATCCTGTTCGAAGCCCTGTTCATCCTGACCGCTGTCGATGCGGGCACCCGCGCCGGCCGCTTCATGCTGCAGGACTTGCTGGGCTCCTTCGCACCGTCGCTGAAACGCACCGACTCCGTGTTCGCCAGCCTGCTGGCCACCGGCCTGTGCGTGGCTGCCTGGGGTTACTTCCTGTACCAGGGCGTGGTCGATCCGCTGGGCGGCATCAACACCCTGTGGCCGCTGTTCGGCATCGCCAACCAGATGCTGGCCGCGATTGCGCTGATCCTGGCGACCTGCGTGCTGTTCAAGATGAAGCGCGCCAAATACGCCTGGGTCACCATCCTGCCGACCATCTGGCTGCTGCTGTGCACCCTGACCGCCGGCTGGCAGAAGATCTTCGACGCCAATCCGAAGATCGGCTTCATGGCCCACGCCGCGAAATACCAGGCGGCCCTGACGGACGGCAAAGTGCTGGCCCCGGCCAAGTCGATCGAGCAGATGCAGCAGGTCATCTTCAACGACTACCTCGATGCAGGCCTGGCAGCCTTCTTCATGATCGTCGTGGTCAGCGTACTGGTATTTGGCGTGCGCACCGCGCTGGCTGCCTGGAACGCCAGCCGCCCGACCCACAACGAAGCCCCGGCCCAATACGCCGCCGCGGCCAAGTAAAGCCATGCTCGGAGAAATCGTCAAGGCAGGCCGCTACCTCGGACAGAGCATGCGGCTGATGTGCGGCCTGCCGGAATACGACACCTACGTCGCCCATCGCGAGACCACCCACCCGGGTGAGCCCGTGATGAGCTACGAGGAATTCTTCCGCGAACGCCAGGAAGCGCGCTACGGCGGCGCCGGCAAGCGGGGTGGCTGCTGCTAGTAACTGGAAGTTAGAGCCAGATCAAAGTGTCGAAATTCTTAGCATTTATTCTTTGCCCGATGGAATCGTCCTTCGGCGGCGAAAATGCTCAATTTCGAACGGTCCGGCCTAAGCCAGAAACTGACCATCATCTCGGTGCTCACCACCGGCAGCGCCCTGCTGCTGGTGTTCGTGGCATTCGCCGTCGCGTCCATCCTTTCCCACACCAGCGAGGAGCGCAAGCAGCTAACCTCGCTGGCTGATGTCATCGGCGCCAACAGCGTCTCTTCCCTGCTTTATGCCGACCGGCCGACTGCCGAACAGGCCTTGGCCGCGCTGGCGGTCAAGAGCGACATCACGCGCGCCGCCCTGTTCGACCGGGACGGCAGGCTGTTTGCCTCCTACCCTGCCCAGCGCGAACCGGCGCCCATTGCGCTGGATGCGCCGCGCTTGCGGCAACTGGCGTCGGGCGAACTGGCCGAGCGTGACGGGCCGCCGTGGGCGCCGCTGCTGCGGCTTTACCGGCCGGTGCGGGTGCGCCAGCATGTGATCGGGGCGGTGATGATCGAGGCCGGCCAGGCTTCGCTGTGGCTTGGCATCCTGCGCAACCTTGGCATTACGGCGGCGGCCACCGTTTCCTCCTTCGGGCTGGCCCTGGTGCTGTCGGCGCGCTTTCGCGAAGGCATTGCGGCGCCCATTGCGCAGCTGATCGCGGCGGCGGACAAGGTGAGCAGCAGCCAGACCTACGCCCAGGTGCAGCACCAGCGCAGCGATGAACTGGGCACGCTGATCGACAGCTTCAACGGCATGCTGGCGCAGATCGAGAGCCGCGACACCAAGCTGGCGCAGTACCGCGGCGAACTGGAACGCCAGGTCAGCATCCGCACTGCGCAACTGGAAAAAGCCAAGGATTCGGCGGAAGCGGCCAGCCAGGCCAAGAGCGCGTTCCTGGCCAATATGTCGCACGAAATCCGCACGCCGATGAACGGGGTGCTGGGCATGGCCGAGCTGCTGGCGGCGACCGAGCTGACCGAGACCCAGCGCCACTACACCAGCATGGTGCGTCGCTCGGGAGAGCACCTGCTGGTGATCATCAACGACATCCTCGACTTTTCCAAGGTTGAAGCGGGCAAGCTGACCGTCGAATACATCAACTTCAACCTGCGCGAACTCCTTGACGATATCGAGAACGTATTTGCGCCGCAGGCCCAGGCCAAGGGCATCGAGATGGAGTTTGCTGTGGCGAACAATATTCCGCTGGCGATCTGCGGCGACCCAAACCGGCTGCGGCAGGTGATCGTCAACCTGCTGGGCAACGCGGTCAAGTTCACCGACCAGGGACGGATCAAGGTGGCGGTTCGCGTGGCGGAGGAAGACGCGCAATCGGCGCGCCTGCGCATAGAAGTGCAAGATACCGGCATCGGCGTTTCACGCGAGGCGCGGGCCCACATTTTCGACTCGTTCTCGCAGGGCGATGGCTCGACTACCCGCAAGCATGGCGGTACCGGGCTGGGATTGGCGATTTCCAAGCAGCTGGTGGAGTTGATGGGAGGCTCGATCGGCGTCGACAACGCGCTGGGACGCGGTTCGGTGTTCTGGTTCACCGTGCAATTCGACAAGCGGCGCGTGGACGCGGATGATGCAGGCTTCCAGCAAAAACCGACCAAGGGCTTGCGCGCGCTGGTGGTCGATCGCCAGGCCGAGAGCGCGCTGGCGCTCCAGCGCCTGCTGGGCCGCTGGCACTTGCAGGGGCATTGCGCACCAAGCGCCGCCGATGCCTTGCGCGAGCTGCACGCGGCGGCCGCACGGGGGACGCCCTACGACGTGGCGCTGCTTGACATGGGGCTGGACGATATCGGCGGGCTGGCGCTGGCGGCCGAGATCAAGGCCGATCCCGACATTTCGGGCATCCGCCTGATCTTGCTGGCCTCCGAGCGCAATGCAGCGGACCAGGTGCAGCGCCGTGCCGCCGGCGTGGCGTTCCAGCTTATCAAGCCGGTGCGCGAGCCGGACCTGTACGACTGCATCGTGACGCCGGTGCGGGCCAATGAAGGCGTGGGCGCTGCTGCGCACGGCGGCGCATCGCAGTCCCAGGCCTCGCTGCGTCCTCGCCTCGGCCAACGCCCGCGCGCCCTGCTGGCGGAAGATAATCCCGTCAATGTGGAAGTGGCGTCGGCCATGCTGCGCGGCCTGGGCATGGAAGTGGCCTGCGCTGCCAACGGCGAGGAGGCGCTGGCGGCCGTGCGGGCGGGCGACTACGACCTGGTGCTGATGGACTGCATGATGCCGGTGATGGACGGCATGGCCGCCACCGCCGAAATCCGCCGGCTGGAGCAGCAGCGCGGCCGCGCACGCGCCACGCCTATCGTCGCCATCACCGCCAACGCCCTGCAAGGGGACCGTGAACGCTGCCTTGCGGCGGGGATGGACGATTACATCAGCAAGCCGTTCTCGCAACAGGCCCTGGCCGATACGCTTGGCCGGTGGATCGCCCTGCCCCGCCCGGCGCCTGCCGCATTGCCGGCCACGGCCCCGGACAGCCGCGCCTCCGCCAGCGCGCTATCCGTAGCTCTCGCAGTGCGCGCCGCGTCCGGCCAGGCACCACCAGCAAGCGCCGTCGGCAACCACAAGGCGCACGCCCCGCCCCCAGCCGAGCCAGCCGATGCAAGCCATGTGCGCCCCCCCCTGCAAGCCATGCCCGCAGCCATCAACCCGCTCGCGCTTGACGCCATCCGCGCCCTCAGCGCAGGGCAAGGAGAGGCATTGCTGCAGCGCGTGCTGGCCACCTTCCTGCAAGACACGCCCCGCCAGCTCGCAGCCCTGCACGAAGCGGTCGCAGAAAGCGACCCAAACACCATCCGCAAGACCGCCCACAGCCTGAAATCGAGCAGCGCCAACGTCGGCGCCGATACGCTGGCCCGGCTGTTCCGCGACCTGGAACAGCTTGCCCGCACCGGCCAGACCGATGGTGCGGCAGACCTGATAGCGCAACTGGAGCGCGAATTCCAGTCAGTCCGGCATTCGCTCAGCCTCATTCTGCCGAAGGGAGCATGAAATCATGGCAGCGCTCTATTCACCCAAACGCGGCACCGTGCTGGTGGCGGACGACGATCCCGTCATGCGCCTGTTGATGCTTGAAATGCTGGCCCAGGTCGGGCTCGACGCCGTGGAAGCGAGCGATGGCCGTGCCGCCATCGCCAGCTTCCGCGACAACGCGCCAGACCTGGTGCTGCTCGACGTCGACATGCCGCTGCTCGACGGCTTTTCCGTCTGCCGCGCCATCCGCAAGCTGGAAAGCTCATCGCACGTTCCCGTCATCATGGTCACCGGCGGCGACGACCTGGGCGCAGTCACGCAAGCCTATGAAGCCGGCGCCACCGACTTCGTCTCCAAGCCGATCAACTGGCCCATCCTCGGGCACCGCGTGCTCTATGTGCTGCGCGCCAGCGATGCCATCGCCCGCCTGCGCATTGCCGACGCCCACAACCGCGCCGTGCTGGCCGCGATCCCCGACACCTTCTTCCGCCTCAGCGCCGACGGCTACTACCTCGATTACGAAGAAGGCCATGAGCCTGGAGCCGATTTCGCCAGCCGCGAATGCGTGGGGCGCCACATCCGCGACGTGCTGCCCGCCCCGATCGCAAGCCGCATGCTGGATCAACTGTCGGCCGTGCTGCATTCCACTTCCGTGCACTCGGTCGATTACGAATTGACGCGCGACGGCGTCAGCCACCACTTTGAAGCGCGTTTGGTCGGCACAGCCTCGGGCGAGGTCCTCGGCCTGGTGCGCGACATCAGCGAGCGCAAACGCACCGAAGAACAGATCCGCAAGCTGGCCTATTGCGATAGCCTGACCGGCATCCCGAATCGCCAGGCATTCCTCGAGACGCTGGAGCGCGAGCTGGAGCGCTCGCAGCGCGAACAGCGCAAGTTCGCCATCCTGTTCATGGACCTGGACTCCTTCAAGCGCATCAACGATACGCTGGGCCATAATGTCGGCGACCTGCTGCTGCAGATCGTCACCGAGCGCCTGCGCGAAACCATACGCCCCAGCGACCACTTGAGCAGCCTGGCCCGCCTGGGCGGCGATGAATTCACGATCCTGCTGCCCGATATCGAGCGCGTGGACGACGCCCTGGCCGTCGCCCATCGCGTGAAGGACGCCATGCGCCGCCCCTTCAACCTGGACGGCCATGAAATCTTCGTCACCGCCAGTATCGGCATTTCGCTCTACCCGGAAGACGGCGAAGACTGCACCTCGCTGCTCAAGTTCGCCGACACCGCCATGTACCACGCCAAGAACTGCGGCAAGAACAACGCCAAGCTATACAGCTCCTCGCTCACGATGCAGATCATGAGCCACGTCAAGCTGGAGGTGGGCTTGCGCAAGGCCTTGCAGAACAACGAGCTTTACCTGCTGTACCAACCCCAGGTCGACGTGCCCACCACGCGCATCGTCGGCGTGGAAGCGCTGATACGCTGGCGCCATCCGGAACACGGCATCATCCCGCCCACGGAGTTCATTCCGCTGGCGGAGGAGACTGGCCTGATCGTGCCGATCGGCGAATGGGTGTTGCGCACAGCCTGCTGGCAGGCCCGCGCCTGGCAGCGCGAATGCGATCGTCCTGTCCGCATGGCAGTCAACCTCTCCGCGCGCCAGTTCAAGGATGAAAACCTGGCGCAGATCGTGCTGGCGGTATTGCAGGATACCGGGCTCGATCCGGGCCTGCTGGAGCTGGAGCTGACCGAGGGCACATTGATGGACAACGCCCTCGCCACGCTGGCCACGCTGGAACAGTTGCGCGGCATCGGCGTATTCCTGTCGATCGACGATTTCGGCACCGGCTATTCGTCCATGAGCTACCTGAAACGTTTCGACGTGCGCGCCTTGAAGATCGACAAGAGCTTCATCAGCGGACTGCCGCAGGACAGCGAAAACGCCGCCATCACGCGCGCCATCATCGCCATGGCGCACGGCCTGAAGATGATCGTGGTGGCCGAAGGCGTCGAAACGCCCGAACAGCTCGACCTGCTGAAGCACTACGGTTGCGACATGGCCCAGGGTTACCTGCTCGGCCGCCCCGCCCCGCAGGAAGCCATCAGCCAGATGCTGGTCGCATGCCCGACGGGCATCGCGTCAACTTGACAGCGGCGATCAGGTACTGCGGCGGTCCAGCATCGCGCGGGCGATGGTGCCGGCGTCGACGTATTCGAGCTCGCCGCCAACGGGCACGCCGCGCGCCAGGCGCGTCACGGCCAGGCCGCGGGCTTTCAGCATTTCGCTGATGTAGTGGGCGGTGGCCTCGCCTTCGTTGGTGAAGTTGGTCGCCAGCACCACTTCCTCCACCACGCCGTCGGCGGCGCGCGCCAGCAGCTTTTCGAGGTGGATGTCCTTCGGGCCGATGCCGTCCAGCGGCGACAGGCGGCCCATCAGGACAAAGTACAGGCCCTTGTAGGTCAGCGTGGATTCAATCATCGCCTGGTCGGCCGGCGTTTCGACCACGCATAGCTGGCGCTTGTCGCGCGACTCGTCGGCGCAGGTGTCGCAGATCTCGGTTTCGGTGAAGGTATTGCACAGCGCGCAGTGGTGCACCTGCTCCACCGCCTGGTACAGAGCGCGCGACAGCATCGCCGCGCCTTCGCGGTCGTGCTGCAGCAGGTGGAAGGCCATGCGCTGGGCCGACTTGGGGCCGACACCAGGCAGGCGGCGCAGCGCCTCCGTCAGGAATTCAAAGGACTTCGCCATTGGATCAGGATTGCTTGAACGCGCTCAGGAAGTCGGCCGTCTTGGTCGGCACGAATTCGGTGATCGTGTAGCTGGCTGCTCCCGCTTCGTTGAACGGGTCCAGCTCGATCACCGCTTCGATATCGGCCCGGCTATCGGCCGTGGCAAGGATGATGCCGCCCGTGCGCGGCACCAGGCGTCCAGACATCAGGAACATGCCGTTGGCATATTGCTCGCGCAGGTACTCGCTGTGCGCGGCGAGGAGCTTGTCGATCTCCTCGGCCGGTTTAAGGTACGTGAGCGTGATGATGAACATGATGTTGGTTTAGAAAGGCATCTTGAAGCCGGGTGGCAGCGGCAGGCCGGCGGTCAGGCCGCTCATTTTTTCCGAAGCGGTGGCTTCGGCCTTGCGCACGGCGTCGTTGAAGGCGGCGGCTACCAGGTCTTCCAGCATGTCCTTGTCGTCGCCCAGCAGCGATGGGTCGATCGACACGCGCTTCACGTCGTTCTTGCAGGTCATGACGACCTTCACCATGCCGGCGCCGGCCTGGCCTTCAACTTCGATCAGGGCCAGCGCTTCTTGCGCCTTCTTCATGTTGTCCTGCATGGCTTGCGCTTGCTTCATCAGGCCGGCCAGTTGGTTCTTCATCATGGTGTGGTTCTCCGTATTTCGGTGTTGAGTATTGGGTTTAGTGCGCTGGCGTCATCGGCGCCACGATCGAGCCGGGGACGACGAAGGCGCCGAAGTCGCGCACCATGGCTTTGATAAATGGATCGGCGGCTACGGCTTCTTCAGCGGCTCGCTGGCAATTGTCGCGGTGCACCTGGGCTTCGACGCTGGTGGTGTACCAGGCCTTGCCGATTTCGGTCTCGACCCGTGCGGCGCGGCCGAAGCGTTCGGTCAGGGCGGAGGTCAGTTTTTCCACGTTGGCCGGGGTGGCCCAGGTTTCGATCGGGCAGCGGATGCGGAACACGGCCATATTGCCGTCAAAGGCACAGCTTACCAGTTCGGCCTGGGTTGCCAGCTGCTGCGCCACGCCGCGCAGCGGCAGGTGGGCGGCCAGCGCTGGCCAGTTGCCGTCCCAGCCCAATTCAGGAACCGGGGTAATGACATATTCATATGGCGCCTGGGCCGGCGCGGCGGCGCGTTGCTGCGGCGCTGCCTGCGCCATGCCGGAAATGTGGTCGGCGCCGGCCGGCACTGCGGAGTCTTCGGAGAAGTCGGTGACCCAGGGCGGGAGCTCGTCTTCATCCGCCGGCTGCTGCACTGGAGGAGCGCGGCGCTGCTGCACTTGCTGCGGGGCTTCCATCACGGCGGCGGCACCGTCGTGGTCGTCCCAAGGAGCGCTGGCTTGCATCGCCGGGGCGTCTTCCCACGGCGCCGGTGCCCGGGGTGCCGATGGCGCGGCAGGAGGCTGGGCGGCCGGTGCCGGCGACATCGCTGCGCGCGGCGCGGAGGCTGGCGCTGCAGGCGGCGATGCTGGCGCGTCGGCTTGCGGCGCTGCCGGACGTGCTGGCGCCGGCGCGCGCTGGCCGGTACGGGCAGCGGCTGCGGCGCGCGCGGCTTCCAATGCCGCCGTGATAGCCATCTTGGCTGGGCTCATCGGGCGGCTGCCGGCGGCAGGCGCTGGCTGCGGCGCAGGCGCTGCAGCCGGGGCAGGTGCAGCAGCAGGCTGCGGTGCTGCCACGGCTGCTGGCGCGGGCTGCGCAGGGGCTGCAGCGGCAGCAGTTTGCGACGTGGCGACTGGCGCAGGAGCGGATGCGTTGGCAAGCTGCGAACCGCTTGGCTGCGCTGGTGCGGCTTGCGCGGCGACAGCCGGGGCACTGGCCGGAACGCTGCTCAGGTGCGAGGCACTGGCAGCGTTTGCAGCCGCTGCGGCAGCGGGTGCGACTTGCTGGACCGGCGGCGCTGGCGGCACGGCCGCAGCCGGGGCGGCGCTGGCCGGTGCGGGTTGGCCAACCGGAACACTCATGCGATCCGCCGTTGCTGCCGATGCGGCCATGGCGGCTGCAGCAGCCGCACGGGCCGGATTCGCACCGGCTGGACGAGCCGCTACCGGGGCGCCGCCCGGTTGGCCATCTGCCCCGCCGATGCCGGGCCGAAAGGCAAGCATGCGTAACAGGGTCATGGAGAAGCCGGCATATTCATCCGGCGCCAGCCCCAACTCATTCCGCCCGTGCACGGCGATCTGGTAATACAACTGCACTTCCTCCGCATCGAACAGGGAAGCCAGGCGCACGATATCGCTATATTCAGGCAGGTCCGCCGGCACGGCGGAAGGCACGGTCTGCGCCAGCGCAATCCGGTGCAGCAAAGTGCCCAGGTCCTGCAAGGCGCCGTTGTATGACAGCGAACGCGTCGCCATCTCGTCGGCCACCGCCATCAAATCCGCGCCATCCTTATTGGCCAGTGCGTCCAGCAGGCGCACCAGATAGGACTGGTCCAAAGCGCCCAGCATGCCCTGCACCGCATCCAGCGTGACAGCGCCGGCGGCGTAGGCAATCGCCTGGTCGGTCAGCGACAAGGCATCGCGCATCGAGCCGTGCGCGCCCTGCGCCAGCAAGCGCAAGGCCGGCTGTTCGAACACCACATTTTCCTGGCCCAGGATATTTTCCAGGTGGCCGACGATATGCCCCGGCGGCATCTGCTTCAGATTGAACTGCAGGCAGCGCGACAGCACGGTGACAGGAATCTTTTGCGGATCGGTGGTCGCCAGGATGAACTTGATGTGCTCAGGCGGTTCCTCCAACGTCTTCAGCATCGCATTGAAAGCGTGGTTGGTCAGCATGTGCACCTCGTCGATCATATAGACCTTGAAGCGTGCATTGGACGGCGCGTACACCGCCTGCTCCAGCAACTGCGCCATTTCATCGACGCCGCGGTTGGATGCTGCATCCATCTCGACGTAGTCGACAAAGCGTCCGCCGTCGATCGCGGTACAAGCCTCGCACACGCCGCACGGGGTAGCCGTGATCCCGCCATTGCCGTCCGGGCCGACGCAATTGAGCGACTTGGCCAGGATACGGGACAGCGTCGTCTTGCCGACACCGCGCGTCCCGGTAAACAGGTAGGCGTGGTGCAGGCGACCGGTATGCAACGCGTGGGTCAGTGCACGGACAACGTGCTCCTGGCCGACGAGCGTTTCAAAGTTCCGGGGACGGTATTTGCGAGCGAGGACTTGATAGGACATGAACGGAATTTTACCGTAGTTAGCAAGCACTGCGGACAACATTAGACGTTTGGCCAGGCTTCGCCCGGACTTTGTCTTCTTACAACCTCACCACCATGAGAAAGCTGCTGCTGACTGCCCTGCTGGCCTGCACCGGCACCGGCACCGCCCACGCTGAAGTCTGTGCTGCTGAAGGAAAATCAGAATGAAAAAAGCTGCCATTGGCAGCTTTTTAAGAATTCAAGGAGGCGAGCCTGATCTGCGGCACTTGCGGTGAACAGCTTTGGCTGCTTCGTTCCCGACCTGACCAGGTTAACCGTGCCACAATGCGCAGGGGCCCGCCCGGCGGCAATTATAGGCTATAAACCTAGCTGCTGCCAAATATCATCCACACGGGCTTTCACATCGGGCGTCATGGCGATCGTGGTGCCCCATTCCCGGCTGGTTTCACCCGGCCATTTATTGGTAGCGTCGATGCCCATCTTGCTGCCCAGGCCACTGACCGGCGAGGCAAAGTCCAGGTAATCGATCGGCGTATTGTCGACCAGCGTGGTGTCGCGGGTCGGGTCGACGCGGGTTGTTATCGCCCAGATCACTTCCTTCCAGTCGCGGATGTTCACGTCCTCGTCCACCACGATAATGAACTTGGTATACATGAACTGGCGCAGGAAGCTCCACACGCCGAACATGACTCGCTTGGCGTGGCCCGCGTACTGTTTGCGGATCTGCACCACCGCCATGCGGTAGCTGCAGCCTTCCGGAGGCAAGTAAAAGTCGGTGATCTCGCTGAACTGCTTCTGCAGCAACGGCACGAACACTTCGTTCAGCGCCACGCCCAGCACAGCCGGTTCGTCCGGCGGCTTGCCTGTATAAGTGGAGTGGTAGATCGGGTCGCGCCGCATGGTGATGCGGTCGATGGTAAAGACCGGGAACCAGTCCTGCTCGTTGTAATAGCCGGTGTGGTCGCCATACGGGCCTTCCAGGCCATGCTCGAAGCCCGACGGATGCTTCTCGTCCGGGTAGATATGCCCTTCCAGCACGATCTCGGCCGAAGCAGGCACGCGCAACTCGCTGCCGATCGCCTTTACCAGTTCGGTGCGGCTGCCGCGCAGCAAGCCCGCAAACTGATATTCCGACAAGCTGTCCGGCACTGGCGTGACGGCGCCGAGGATGGTTGCAGGATCGGCGCCCAACGCCACGCAGACCGGATATGGCTGGCCCGGATGCTTGATGCAGTGCTCGCGAAAGTCCAGCGCGCCGCCGCGATGCGCCAGCCAGCGCATGATGACCTTGTTACGCCCCAAGACCTGCTGGCGGTAGATGCCGAGGTTCTGGCGCTTCTTGTTCGGCCCCTTGGTAATCACAAGGCCCCATGTAATAAGGGGCGCCACGTCGCCTGGCCAGCAATGCTGGATCGGCAGGCGGGCCAGGTCTACGTCATTGCCTTCCCAGACAATCTCCTGGCATGGCGCACCGCGCATTTCCTTCGGCGACATGTCCCATACTGCTTTTACCAGCGAGCCCAGGCCCATCAAGTCCTTGAAGCCCTTTGGCGGCTCGGGTTCTTTCAACTGTGCCAGCACATGCCCGATCTTGCGCAGTTCGCCGACTTCGTCCGCTCCCATGCCCAGGGCCACGCGGCGCGGGGTGCCGAACAGGTTGCCCAGCACCGGCATGTCGAAACCGGCCGGTTTCTCGAACAGGATGGCCGGTCCGCCGGCACGCAGGGTGCGGTCGCAAATTTCCGTCATCTCGAGGTGTGGCGAAACAGGCAAGCTTGTGCGCTTAAGTTCGCCCATTGCTTGCAGTTGGGAAATAAAATCCCGGAGATCGCGATATTTCATACTTTTTTACGATTTTTTTGCTCCCGACGGGCCGTCTGAGCACTTTTGGTCAAGCCGTTGATTTTATTGGTTTTTGTCAATGTGTTCACGAGAAAATCATACTCAAAAGTAATAAAGAACGACGGTGTTAGTATTGACTAGATATAATACCCCTCCTACAATTTGACCTACCTGATGAGGACATGGCCTTTATGCCAACTAAGTTGTCACTCATTACATTCACGGAGTATCCGGGCTCCACAGACATTTTAAGGAGTGTTTTTCACGAGGCGTCTGCCTCCCTCCCGGAAAAAGTTGTGTTGCAACTGGCCCCATAGACCCGCCAGCTTTAGCAAACAATGATGGCGTCCAGTCCCGTGCGACCTGTGCGGCGGTGGACGAAGATAACACTGATGTAACGACTATGGCACGTCGAATTGACCGCGTTTTAGCGCGGCGGGGACGCGTTTTGACTCTTACATTTCAGGGGAGTTCTGAATGAACAATCGATTCAATGGGTTGCTTGATAGCGCCCGCCTGTGGGCTCGCCAGCCCGCCGCGTGGATTTCCACGCAGAGCATTTCGGCACGCGGTCTGCTGACCGCCGCTCAGTCTCTGCTGAGCCTCCTGGGTATCGCTGCATTGGTCATGGCTTGCGCCATGGTTGCCCGTCCTGAACTGGCGACCGATCTGGCCCAGGCCCTGCGCGGCGCGCCGCCAGCGCCTCAGCAAGTCGTCGTGGCGCCTCCGCTGTCCGAACTGATGGAAGCGCCTGCAGTGCGTCCGGCCGGCCTGGTCATCGCCACTGCCGAAGCGCAGCTTGCCGCCGAGGACAAAGACCTGGTGGGCTCCAAGAAGCAGCAGGATGCCGTTACCAACTGGCTCTCCAAGCGTTACCGCGTGGCTGGCGATGCGACCAATATGCTGGTCTCTACCGCCTACCTTACCGCTCGCGAAATCAAGCTGGATCCGCTGCTGATCCTGGCCGTGATGGCAATCGAGTCGGGCCTGAATCCGTTCGCGGAAAGCCCGATGGGGGCGCAAGGCCTGATGCAGGTGATGTCCAAGGTCCACACCGACAAATTCCAGGACATGGGCGGCGTGCAGGCTGCGCTGAACCCGGTCGCCAACATCCGCGTCGGCGCCCTGATCCTGAAGGATTACGTGGCCAAGGGCGGTTCCGTTGAAGCGGGCCTGAAATCCTACGTCGGCGCAGCCGCCTTCGAAACCGATGACGGCTATGGTTCGCGCGTGCTGGCGGAATACTCGCGCCTGAAGCAAGTCTCCGCCGGCAAGAAAGTGCCTTACATTACCCCGCCGCAGCAGGTCGCGTCCTCCGCCCCTGCCCCGGCAAAGCCGAAAGAAGCCCCGACCACCGTGGCCCAGGCTGACAAGCCGATCAGCGCAGACCAGCTGGCCGGCCTGTAATCGACCACCTGCCGCGCACGAAGCCACCCTCGGGTGGCTTTTTTATTATGCGCGGCGCAGAATGGAGGCATGTCGACCGCAAACCACTTGCTCATCTCCGAGCGGGCCTTGCAGCAAACCGTGGGCTGGATCGCCTTCCTGATGCCGGTCAGCGTGCGCCTGCTCGCCTTCCTCTCGCCGGACCAGGTCTGGACCACCAACTCCATCAGTGCCTATTACTACAGCAGTGCGCGCGACATCTTCGTCGGCGCCCTGGTGGTGGGCGGAGTGGTCATGGCGTTCTTCGATACCGGCCACCGGCGCGACCGCTGGTTTTCCATCCTGGCCGGAGCGTCGGCCATCGGCATCGCCCTTTTCCCCATGAAAATCTCGATCGGCGTCCTCAGGTCACCCGACACCATCCTGCCCGACGACGAGAGCAAGCTGGTGGCAGCCCTGCTGCACGCCCCGCATGGCCCGCTGGGCTACCACTTCATCTTCGTTGCCGCCTTTTTCGTACTGACGTTTTACCTGGTGACGTTCCGCTTCCGCGCCAATACGCCTTCCCTGCCGACGCAACAGAAATGCACGCGCAACAAGGTCTACATTGCCTGCGGCGCCCTGATGACGGTGGCATTCGCGTGGATAGCGATCCTGGAACTGAACGGACAGCAGCAATCGATCTTCTGGCCGGAGACCCTTGCGGTCATGGCCTTTTCGGCCGCATGGCTGGTGAAGGGACAACTGGTGCTGAAAGACGGGCCCGCGGCCACTGCCGCAGGCACCGGGGGAAGGGATTAGCGCTTCTTGTCTGCCGCGACTTCGTCGCCGCGCAGTTGGGCCGCCAGCTTGTCCAGCACGCCGTTCACGTATTTATGGCCATCGATACCGCCAAAGGACTTGGTCAGCTCTACCGCTTCGTTGATCACGACGCGATATGGAATCTCAACGTGGTTCTTCAGCTCATATGCGCCAATCAACAGCACCGCGTGCTCGATCGGGGACAGTTCGCCAATGCCGCGATCGACCAGCGGCGTGAACACTTCACGCAGCTCGACCGATTGCTTGATGGTGCCGCGCAGCAGGTCGGCAAAGTACTCGCCGTCCGCCTTGTCGAAGCCATGGGCGCCGCGGATGTTGTTGACGACCTTGGTCGCGTCTTCGTTGTTCAGCAGCCACTGGTACAGGCCCTGCAGCGCGAACTCGCGCGCGCGATGGCGCGGCGTGCGGTTCTTGCTCGGGTTGGCGTGCGTCATTTTGTCAGTCATGTTCTTACCTTCTTGTTGAATTACTCGTCGTCGCCCAGGTCCTGGTGCAGTTCTTCCAGGGCGATCGACAGGTTGGCCATTTCGACGGCACAGCGGGCAGCCTCGGCGCCTTTGACAGCCATGCGGACTTCCGCCTGCTCGTCATTCTCGGTGGTCAGGATGGCGTTGGCGATTGGGATGCTGTAGTCCAGGCCCACGCGGGTCACGCCTGCGCCGGACTCATTGGACACCAGTTCGAAATGGTAGGTTTCGCCGCGGATGACGGCGCCCAGCGCGATCAGGGCGTCGAACTGGTTGGATTCGGCCATCTTCTGCAGCACCAGCGGGATTTCCAGCGCGCCCGGAACAGTCACGTGCAGGATGTCTTCATCTTCCACGCCCAGGTTCTTCAGCTCCTGCAGGCAAGCGGACAGCAGGCCATGGCAAACGTCTTCGTTGAAGCGCGCTTGCACGATGCCGATGCGCAGGTTTTCGCCGGACAGGTTGGTTTCGTAGGTTGCTACGGTCATGGTGGTCCTCTTTTCTGGATTTCGGTTAAGCCGCGCTTCAGGCGGCAGGTTTGGCCATGTAGCCGGTGACTTCAAGGTTAAAGCCGGTCATCGAAGGCATCTTGCGCGGGCTGGCCAGCAACTGCATCTTGTGCACGCCTACATCGCGCAGGATTTGCGCGCCAATGCCGTAGCTGCGCAGGTCCATGCTGGCGGCGCGGCCGGTTGGGCGCACGTTCTTGTCCAGCGCTTCCAGCTGGCCGAACAGTTGCTCCGCAGTCTCGCCGCAGTTCAGCAGCACCATCACCCCCTGCTCCGCCGCCTTGATCGCCTTCATCGAGGACGACACGTTCCAGGAGTGCGTGGTGGCTTCGGTTTCCAGCAGGTCCAGGATCGATACCGGCTGGTGCACGCGCACCAGCGATTCCTTGCCAGGCGCCATATCGCCATGCACCAGCGCCAGGTGGGCCGAGCCGCTCGGTTTGTCGCGGAAAGCGATCATGCGGAAGTCGCCGTGCGCAGTGCGCAGCGGACGTTCGGCAATGCGCTCCACCATGCATTCATTCTGGCTGCGATAGTGGATCAGATCCGCGATGGTGCCGATCTTCAGGCCATGTTCCTTGGCGAATTCCAGCAGTTCCGGCAGGCGCGCCATGGTGCCATCATCCTTGATGATCTCGCAGATCACGGAAGCCGGCATCAGGCCAGCCATCGCGGTCAGGTCGCAGCCGGCTTCGGTATGGCCAGCGCGCATCAGCACGCCGCCCGGCACCGCGCGCAGCGGGAAGATGTGGCCCGGCTGCACGATGTCGCTTGGCTTGGCACCCTTGGCCACGGCCACCTGGATGGTCTTGGCGCGGTCCGCTGCCGAGATACCGGTGGTGACGCCTTCCGCCGCTTCGATCGACACGGTGAAGTTGGTGCCGAACGAAGTGCCGTTCTTGGCCGTCATCATGGTCAGGTCGAGCTGGTTGCAATGCTCTTCGGTCAAAGTCAGGCACACCAGGCCGCGCGCGTGCTTGATCATGAAATTGATCGCTTCCGGCGTGACGTGCTCGGCGGCCAGCACCAGGTCGCCTTCGTTTTCACGGTCTTCTTCATCGACCAGGATCACCATGCGACCGGCGCGCAGTTCGGCGACGATTTCTTCGGTGCTGGAAATGGACATATTTTTTTCCTTTGATGTGAGGCACAGAGCGTTTCTTTGTTAACCCGCTATTTTAAAGGATTTGGCGCACTTCCGCCCCCTCGAGCGCCGCCATTAGGGGTTTTGGCCTAGACTGAATTGCTTTTCAACCCTGAAGGAGGCAGCGATGAAGACTAGCGGTTCGGCCGTCTGGACTGGCGGCATCAAGGATGGACGTGGAGCGATCAGCACGGCAAGCGGCGCACTGCAGGCGGCGCCATACGGCTTTTCCAGCCGTTTCGAAGGGAAACCGGGCACCAACCCCGAAGAATTGATCGGCGCGGCGCATGCCGGCTGCTTCACAATGGCCCTGTCGCTGATCCTGGGCGAGGCCGGGCTGACGGCCGAAAAGATGGAAACCAAGGCCGAAGTGACTCTGGATAAAGTGCCCGACGGCTTCTCGATTTCCGCCATCCACCTCGACCTGCAGGCGAAGATCCCCGGAGCCGACAAGGCCAAGTTCGAAGAACTTGCCAATAAAGCAAAGCTTGGCTGCCCCGTCTCCAAGCTCTTCAAAGCCAACATCACCCTCACCACCACCCTCCTGTAATCCCGCGCCCGTCGCTTAGCGAGGGTCAGACCCTTCGGGTCTGACCCTGGTTTACCGGTTTCCAAAAATTTCCCTTGAACTTTTTAATTGCGATCACTATTATCAAGTCATTCGATTACGACCGTCATCATTAACCCTCAAGGAAACCACCATGAACATCAAAGATTCCGTCGTATTCATCACTGGCGCCAACCGTGGCCTCGGCCAGCAACTGGCGAAAGCCGCCCTCGCCGCAGGCGCTAAGAAAGTCTACGGCGCCGCCCGCGACCCGAAATCGGTCACCCTGCCCGGCGTCACCCCGGTCCAGCTCGACGTGACCAACCACGACGAAATCGCCGCCGTCACCCGTGAATACAAAGATGTGAGTGTGCTGATCAATAACGCCGGCATCGTCCGCGCCGGCGGCATCCTGGCCGACAACTCCCTCGAACAGGCCCGCGCCGAAATGGAAACCAACGTAATCGGCCCTATGCTGCTGAGCAAAGGCTTCGCCCCAACGCTGAAAGCCAACGGCGGCGGCGCCATCGTCAACATCCTGTCCGTGCTGGCCTGGTACAGCCAGGGCCCGACCAATACCTACAGCATGTCGAAGTCGGCCGCCTGGGCACTGACCAACGGCCTGCGCATCGAACTGGCCGCACAAGGTACGCAGGTGGTCGGCGCCCACATGGGCTATATGGATACCGACATGACCGCCGGCTACGAAGTCGCGAAGATCAAGCCGGAAGAAGTGGCAGCGCAAATCTTTGCCGCTCTGGCCGAAGGCAAGGAAGAAGTACTGGCGGACGACCTGACCCGCCAGGTCAAGTTGGGCATCAACGCTGAACTGCCGGCCTACATCGCCGCCTCACGCGCAGCCGCTTGATTGCGACAAGGTGTAGCACTGCGCGCTACCCTTGCCCAGGGACTGCAAAAGAGTTTTCAAGACGAAGACTTTCGACCGCTGGGCCAGGAAAGTAGTTGGCGATGTCCTGCTTTGCATCGCTGCCTGTGAAATCGAGGCCGGCCTTTACGAAGCCGACCTCGGTCCTGGTTTGTGCAAGAAGCACATCGCAACTCATGGCCATGGCAAACGCGGTGCACTTCGCACCTTAGTCGCAAAGCGGCACAGCTCGACAGTCATATTTCTTCCCCGACGCAGTGGTATCGCAGCAAAATCAATTGCCGATACCTTCCATCGCCAAAGCCTGGCCCAGTTGGAGCGATTAGCAATGCTCGGGGAATGAGGGAGATTTCGTTGGCCGCGCTAATTGCCGCCAGTCTTGTCGTCGCCATCTGTCGCCTGGTCAAGGTGGCTCGCCCTTACGTGGGCAAATTGCCACGCATGTTCGAATCGCTCCTGGTTGCCATTCTGACCTGCGCACTGGCCTTCCTCCTGTCGCCGCAACACCCCCCCGTCAGCGTCTACAAAATCAGCCTGATCGCCAGTACAGATCAGCCCACGTATGCCCGGGTCGCGGTTACCGAGATTTTGATCATCGTTCCCTCCCCGGGAATGCTCTCAACGATCAATTGCGCGCCAAGCTGATCGATGCGCTCACGCATACCAACCAGGCCCCAGCGGCCATTGCTGAAACCAGCTAACGCGACTTCTTCAGGCAGGCCCTTGCCGTTGTCGATGATCGACATTCGAAATTCGTGGTTGTCGAACTCCATGCCAAAACGAATCTGTGAAGCTCCGGAATGCCGCGCGGCGTTGCGAAGCGCTTCGAAGGCTACCGCCCGGAGCTCTTCACGGACAGGAGGCTGGAATTCTTTTACGTCGCCAGTACATGACAACTTCAACGGCAACAGCGGATATTCGGCCGCAAAGGAACTGCTTAGCTCGCCTAACAGGTCCGACGCCGGCCCGCGCCGCAATCCATGCAACTTATCCTGCCCTTCCTGCAGCGCTGCCTCAACCAGGCACAGCGAGCGTTCAATTTCATCCCGCCCGTAGCTCTCCGCTGGCAGGCGATCGAGCACCTTCGCCAGCCGCAGAGATAGCACATGCACGCTTTGCAGCAAAGTGTCATGCAGGTCGCGCGCAATGCGCGTCCTTTCAGCCGCCTGGATTGCGTAACCCTCGACCGCACGCCGCGCCACATATGTAACACGAAGCTTGTATATCCCCAATAGGGCAAGCGCCAGCAGGCACACGACTAAAGTACGAAACCAAATGGATTGGTAATAGGCCGGGGGTACCTCGAAGTCGGCTACTGCATCTGCCTCACTCCGCACGCCATCATTGTTGGCCGCTCGCACGCGAAACCGATACTTCCCGGGAGCGAGTCCGGTGTACGTTGCACTGTGCACGGCCGCACCGTCTTGCCAGTCACGGTCGATACCCTCTATGCGATACTGGAATCGCACGCGCTCCGGCATGCTGAAGCTGAGGGCTGTGTAGTCGATGCGCAACCGGCCCGGGTTCGGCGGGATGGGCGTCACCGTATCCTTCGACCACTTGAAGTTGGCGCCGTCCACGTTGATGGCCCTGACATGAACTCCCGGTGGCATCTTGTTTGTCATCGGCCTTTTAGCATCCAGCCAGAAGATGCCCGCTGCAGTGGAAAACCACAGCTTGCCATCAGTGCCGGCGACCGCAGTCGGTATCGGGAACGAATTTGTTGCCGCACCGCGCAAGCCATCAAGATGGTTGACGCGCCTGAATCTTATGCGGTGCTTCACGTTTGACGCGGCACGTTCCAGTTCAGCGTTAGCAATGACGGTGATACCTGCCGCCCCATTGAGCCAAAGCGATCCGCCATATTCAACGATTCCCGACACTCCGAGGAACTGATCATCCCCTTCGCCGACAAGCCGGTGGAACCTGGTGCCATCGAAGTAATTGAAGCCGTCTGAGCCGCCAACCCACGCGCGCTTTCCATCGTCAAGTATTTGCAGGGTGGCCCCAAGCGCCAAACCGTCTTCCTCCCCGTACGATCGAACGGTGTTCTTGTCGAGCATGCGGATGCCATTATTCGGGTATCCGAACCACATCTTTCCATGACGATCGCGCGAAATCGAACTCGCATACGTTTCCAGTTCCCGATATCCGCCGCCACGCTGCCAGGCACCATCTTTCAAGCGTATGACGCCGGCCCCACGAGCCGAAACCCACAAGCCGCCCTCCGTATCCCGGGCGATTGCATGGAACTGCATCACGTTAACGTAATCGGGCAAAGGAACACGCGTCCGGATACCAGCGGCATAGTGCCAGACGCCATCGCGCCCACCCGTCCAGACATCTGCGCCATCCTTGTAGACGACACTCACTGCGGTCGCCGAATTCTGAGTCGGGAGTGCGCCCAATGTGCGAACACCGGGCGACTTCACCTCCACGCCGCCGACCCACAGGGCTCCGTCCTCTCCTGGAACAATGGCTTCCGCATCCCAATAGGCCGGCGGCAAGGCCACTCCTGACAATACAGTTCTCCTGAAGCGGTCCAGGCCGTTTTCAGTGCCGACCCAGATGTTTCCTTCGTCATCCTGATAGAAACAGTTGGCCAGGCTTCCACTCAGTCCGTTCGCCACGCCAAACGGTTCGCCTTTTTCGGTTGGCCCGTGACGGATTACTCCAACTGGCTGAGAAGACCAGACATGCTTTCCGTCGCGTTCAAACAGCATGGGGCCATTGCCACCTCTTGGACGCGGCCAATCCGGAACAGGCTTGTCTTTTCCGGGCCCGCCCAGCGGGATCAGTTCATTTGCCGAGCCTCCGGTTGCCCAAAGCGTTCCGTCGGGAGCCAGGGCCAAGCGGCCGAAACTCAGATGACGAATTCTCGCGCCAAACGAATCAGCGCCCTTTGCCAGCGCGTACACCCCCGTTTCACATCGAGCCCAAATAGTGCCGCTGGAGTCCTTGGCCAGGAAACATGAACCGGTGCGGCCTGATTCGCTTTCATCCGCAGAAGTCCAATGCTCCCCATCGAAGACGCGAAAGCCGCGCGCCGTGGATGCCCATACGCGTCCACGCGCATCCTGCGCAAAGTCCAAGACACTTGTTCCGGAAAACCCCTCTGCGGCGCCAAAGGTTCGCAGGCGCCCATCGCGCCAAACGCTTGCTCCGCCAAAACGGTACCCTATCCATAGGTCGCCGTTCTCCAGGACCCTGATTCCCCAGATATCGCTTCTCGGGCCCGCGCCGCCTCCCGAAGTGAAGCGTTCGAACTCGATGCCATCAAAGCGGTATAAACCGCCCAATGACGCGACCCACATCCACCTGTCGGGTGTTTGTGCAATTCCGATAATCGACGAAGGCGAACCGTCCTTGGCCGTCCAGCTCCTATGGTGCAGATTAATCGGACTAAAACCTGCCGTGGCTGCGCCGGAGTGCAGCGGCGAAGTCAGCAGAAACAGAATGAGGCCATTCCGAATAAGATGCAATATCCGCATTGGGGGGTGAATTCAGGTAACGAACCCGCCATTTTACGTGGTGCAGCGCGATTGCGCGGCTTAACGAACTTTGCGAACGGCCGCCCCAAGGTAGCATTCCGCGGTGCCCCCCCATTCTTGCGGAGTTCCTTATGGCGAAGGCAGGTTCAATATCGCGATTCCTGCGCAGCAAGGTGCGGGCCGGCAAGGCACAGCAGCGACTAAGCTCGATGCTCATCGCCGCCCTGCCGATCATCGACAATCATGCGTCCGATGAGGTCACGCTGCCCACAGAGCTGTAGTGGCTCTTTATGAACGCCTCACTGGCGCTGATCCTTGGTATTCAAGCTGCTCGCTGCGCGATGCGCTAAGGTCCAAAAGGTTAATGATGTTGACCCGATGCGGCCCCATGAAAGCTCCAAAAATTTACGCACTCGCCGCAGGCAGCTTTTGGCCGTTAGCGGTCCAACTCAGAGCTCGGCAAGAGCTGTTGTTGGTCGGCTGGCGAATGAAATCGATATATCCATTTAGGATTTCAACGACAGCATGCGCTCCACATAGCGGGCAATCAGGTCGATCTCGAGGTTAACCTTGGAGCCGGCCTTCAGGTGCTTCAGCGTCGTGACCTGGATGGTGTGAGGGATCAGGTTGATCGAGAACGAGCAGCCGGAAGCGCTGTCTTCGACGCGGTTGACGGTCAGCGACACGCCATTCACTACCACCGAGCCTTTGTAGGCCAGGTATTTCGCCAGCTCGCGCGGGGCTTCGATCACCAGTTCGTGCGATTCGCCGACCGGTTCGAATTTGCGCACCACGCCCAGGCCGTCGACGTGGCCGGAAACCAAGTGGCCGCCCAGGCGCTCAGCCAGGGTCAGGGCTTTTTCCAGGTTCACTTCGGTGGTGGTGTCCAGGCCGACGGTCTTGTTCAGGCTCTCGCGCGAGACGTCGACGGTGAAGCCGGTCGCGGTCTTTTCCACCACGGTCATGCAGGCGCCGTTCAGGGCGATCGAGTCGCCCAGGCCGACATCGGCCATCGGCAGGCCGCCGGCATCCACGTCCAGGCGCACGCCTGCATCAGCGCCGCCTTCCAGCGGGGTTACGGTTTTGATTTTGCCGATTGCGGCAACGATTCCAGTAAACATAGTGATCTTTAATGAGGGTTGAATCGGGCAAGGATACGCAAATCGGCGCCGACTTGCTTAACCTCGTGGAATTTCAGGCTGTGCTTGCCGCTGAGCTCAGTCAGCGCAGGCAGGGCGAACATGCCTTGCGCATCGCCCAGCAGGGTTGGCGCAAGGTAGACCAGCAGTTCGTCCACGCAGCCTTCGCGGATCATGGAGCCATTCAGTTTGCCGCCTGCTTCGACGTGCAGTTCGTTGATCTGCCGGCGGCCAAGCTCGCGCATCAGCTCCGGCAAGTCGACTTTGCCATGCGCGTTGGGCAGCACAATGATCTCGGCGCCTTGGTCGCGCAAGATTGCTTCCTTTTCCGGGTGATGGCCGGCAGCGACGATCCAGGTTCCGCCGCCTTGCAGCACGCGCGCTTGCGGGCTGATTTCCAGTTTGCTGTCGACCACGATGCGGCGCGGCTGGCGCGGCGTTTCGACTGCGCGCACATTCAGTTGCGGGTCGTCGGCTTTCACCGTGCCGATGCCGGTCAGGATGGCGCAGGCGCGGGCACGCCAGGCATGGCCGTCGCCGCGTGCCTCGGGACCGGTGATCCATTGGCTTTGGCCGTTGTGCAAGGCGGTCATGCCATCCAGGCTGGCAGCGGTCTTCATGCGCACCCACGGCAGGCCGTGGCGCATGCGGTGGAAGAAGCCAATGTTCATTTCATAGGCCTGGTCGGCCAGCAGGCCGCTGGCGACCTCGATCCCGGCGGCGGAGAGTCGCGCCATGCCATTTCCTGCAACCAGCGGATTAGGGTCTTCCATCGCCGCGACAACGCGGCCCAGTCCTTCGCGCACCAGCGCGTCGGCGCAGGGCGGCGTGCGGCCATGGTGACTGCACGGCTCCAGCGTGACGTAGGCGGTGGCGCCGCGTACGTCGTGGCCGCGGCGTTTGGCGTCTTTCAGGGCCTGCACTTCGGCGTGGTCCTGGCCGGCGGCTTGCGTCACGCCCTCACCGATCACGACGCCGTCGCGCACGATCACGCAGCCGATGCGCGGGTTCGGGGAAGTGGTGAACAGCCCTTTTTCTGCCCATTGCAGGGCCAGTCGCATGCCTTCGAGGTCGCTGTTGATATTCATATGCTTGCGCAGGTTGCCGGTTCCAGGGCGGGATCGCATAAGCGCGCCCTGCCCTGCATATTGATCTTGATATTGCGCTGCGCACCGGCCAGTTCAAGCGTGATGGTGCCAAAGTTGGCGGCATTCGGGTGGGCGGCGCGGCAGCTTCGTCCTGCTGCATTATATGAAATATAGGCCGGGGCTGTGTTGTCGGTGAACCTGGCCCTTACCTGCAGGCGCTCGGGCGCGGCTCTGTGGCGGGACAGGATTGCCTCGCCTTCGTCCAGGCTACGGTTGGCGTTGGCATCGATGACAATCAGCCAACCTTGCTGCCAGTTGCCGCTTTCTGCCAGCAGGGTGACCACGCGGCGGCGGGCGATGGCCTGGGCACGGGTGTCGTTGATTGCCGCCAGCAGGTCGGCCGAAGCGGTGCGCAGCTGGCGTCCGGCCAGCATATTGCTCAGGTTCGGCAGCGCGGTGGCAAACAGGATGGAGAGGATGGCAAGGACAATCATCAGCTCCAGCAGCGTAAAGCCGGGGCGCCTTCCCGCTTGCTGGCGCATCGCCCACTTCAGCGCCAGCAACTGCGGGAAGGCCCGGTGGCGAGATGAAGCCCGCTGCTGGTGAGTATGAGGCGTTCGCATTGCGGGTCCCTGAATCGGCTGTCGACATTGGGCGTGCCGGGCGTGGCAACAAGCTGGATGCAGTCGCGGATTTGCTGGCCATCGCAGGCCTTGCCTTCAAGCTCGTAAGCGCTGGACCTGGCGTTCCGGCCCGACCACCACCGGAAGTCGCTCACGGTATTCGCCGAAAACGCGGCGTAGCTATTAAACCGCGTGAAGTGGCGCTCCTGCTGCTGCATCAGCTCTTGTAGTGCGGCCTGCGCTTCGCTGCGGCGCATGCGGATGACCGCTTCGCTCCAGACCGGTATCGCCACGGCCGAGAGAATGCCGATGATGATCAGGGTGGTCAGCATGCCGAGCAAGGTGCCGCCGGCGGATGGGCGCGCGGTCATTGTTCCTCCTCGCGGCTGGCGGCATCGTGCAGCGCCTGCCAATCCATGATTTCACGCCAGCTGTGGCGTCGCACCGGTACCGGGGGCGTGTAGCTGGCCTGCATCACGGTCTCGGCGCCGGGGCGCGTGCCGAAGCCGATTACCGTCACGCGGTAATAGTGGGACGGCGGCGCTCCGGCTGGCGTGTACCCGACGCGCTCCACGAGGTAGCGCGGGCGTCGAAATGGCAGCACGCCCTGCCCTGTCTCCATTGCGGCGCCGGTCAGCGCGCCGTATTCCGTACCTCCGATACCTGCAAGGTCAACGGTTTGCCAGGCGGGAGCCGCGCTCCCGGGCTGCGCCGGCGTGGCGGGCACGTCGAGCGGCTGGCCAAGGCCGGCATTGATATCGCGTTCTGCATCCATCAATCCATCCTCCGCAGACTGGAAGGCAAGCAGGCGGTCCCGTTCAGCGCGGGCGGCCTTCTCGCCCAGCATCGCCATTTGTGCGGCCGATGCGCCGATCGTCAGGGCGGCGAACAGCAACAGCATCGTTACCGGAAGAGTGACGCCACGCTGGTATTCATGCATGGTGCTCTCCTTAATGGTTGCGCAAGGCGACCGTCGCCGTGAACAGCCGGCGCGCGCGACGCTGCATCGGCTGCGGCAAACCGGCTTCGTCGATACGTGCGCCCGGGTCAAGGCCCGGCAGCAAATCGTAGCTGCCAAGCCGGCCGCCCGCACGCGAACCGCGCTCACCGTGCAGCAGCAAGGCAATGCGAACGCTGGTGACGCGGCGCCAATGAGGACGCAGCGCACGCTCGGATACGGGAAGCGCGGCATCGAGGGCATCGATGCCGCTGGCGGTCAGGTAAAGGTTGGGGATACTGTCGCGCGGGCTATCCGTATCGACGCCATATAGCACGTGGAAGGCATCCACCCCACGCACCACGGCGTCCGAGCCCCAACCGTTTTCCCCCTTGTATTTGCAGCGAAGTTCAGCAACGCCGTCTCCAGCTTGGGCAATGTAGAAAATGCTCCAGGCCCATTCGCCTGGGTCGGCCGGGAAACCGGCGCAATTGAGCATGGCGCCGCCGCCCTCCGCGCCGGCGATTGCTGCAGGTGCATAGCGAATGGCGAGTACGTCGCTGCCGTTGACAGCTGGCAGCGCTGGGCCGAGGCCGTCGGCGTTGGTTGCCACACTTGCGGCGTCGCGGCCTTCGATGGCCATGGGCGACGTTGGCGCGGCGGCGACCTCCGCGCCTGGCTCGCCGGGATAGCCCGCCTGCCGCAGGGATTGGCCGATGATTGCCAGTGCGAAGCGGCCACTATCGTCAATGCGGGTATTGGCGCCGTTATGCAGGAAGTCGCTATCGGACGCGTGCAGGAGGGAGGCGGCCGCCAACGCTACCAACAGGCTGAGCGCCATCGCGACGAGGACTTCGGCCATGGCCAGGCCATGCTGGCGTGCTGTCATTGCATGTCTCCTGCGGCTGGCGGATCAACCGGATCGTTTGGAGCCGGCTGGGCGGGCGCCGCTGGCGGTGGGCCGGGCAAGGGTGGCGGATCGGCCAGCGCGATGGGCAAAGCAACGCCTGGAACGGTGGCCAAACCGGCAGCAGCCCCATCTGGCCGCCGGAAGCGCCAGCCTATCTTGATGACGACGGGCGCATCGGCGCCACCGGAGCATGGCCATTGCAACTGGCCGCCCGGCGCCGTGTCGGCGTCGCGGCAGATGACGGCGCGGGCTTGCGGCAGCACAGCCGCAAGGTGACGGCGGAACTCTTCCAGCTCTTGCCGCGCCATGGCGCCGGAATCGCAGGGCGCGCCGGCACAGGAAGCCGGTGCGCCGGAAACGCCGCTGGCATCGCTGGCGTCGAATTCGAATCCCAGGTAAGCGGAGGACTGCGCGGCGTTCGCGCGGATGTGGTCAGCAAGCGTGGCGGCAGCCTGCAGGGCTTCGGTCTGCAGGCTCGACTCCTGTCGAGTGCGCATGGCGTGGGCCTGCATCGCCAGCGCGCCGACCAGGCCGACGGCGAGCAGCAGCACGGCAACCAACACTTCCACCATGGTGAACCCAGCAAATGGACGATGCATGGCACAGCCCTCCCCTGCTGATCAAATTAGTCAGCAGAGGACTCGCGGGTTTGAGAAATATCAAGCCTTGGGAGAGAGCTCTTGACCGTCACCAACTTCTTCGATCGCGTCCTGGAATTCGGCCAGGTCTTCGAAGTTCTTGTAGACGGATGCGAAGCGGATATACGCCACTTTGTCCAGGCGCTTGAGCTCGGCCATGACGAGTTCGCCGACGAAGACCGAATCGACTTCACGCTGGCCGCTGGTCAGCAGCTTTTCTTCGATCGAGGAAACCGCCTTGTCAACGGACTCGGCGGCAACAGGGCGCTTGCGCAAGGCCAGCATCAGGCTGGCGCGCAGCTTGTCGGCCGAATACTCGGTGCGGCTGCCGTTCTTCTTGACCACATAAGGCATGGTCAGTTCGATCCGCTCCCAGGTGGTGAAGCGCTTGTCGCAGTTCACGCAGCGCCGGCGCCGCTTGATGGCGTCCCCTTCCTCCGACACGCGGGTGTCGAGGACCTGGATATCATCGTGCTGGCAGAACGGGCATTTCATGGATTGAGCGTCTCTTATTATTGAATGAAAAAGCGCCGGACCTTACGATCCGGCGCCTCGATAGTACCAACCGCTTGCTTAGGCGTAAACAGGGAATTTGTCAGCCAGCACCTTCACAGCGGCTTTCACGCGCTCGATGGTTGCTGCATCGTGCGGGTTATCCAGCACGTCGGCGATCAGGTTGCCCACTTCTTCCGCTTCGGCTTCCTTGAAACCGCGGGTGGTGAAGGCTGGCGAACCCAGGCGGATGCCCGAAGTCACGAATGGCTTCTGCGGGTCGTTCGGGATGCCGTTCTTGTTGCAGGTCATGTGCGCCTGGCCCAGGATCGCTTCCGCTTCCTTGCCGGTCAGGTTCTTAGCGCGCAGGTCGACCAGGAACACGTGCGACTCGGTGCCGCCGGAAACGATGCGCAGGCCGCGCTTGATCAGGGTCTTGGCCAGCACGTCGGCGTTCTTCACCACTTGCTGCTGGTAGGCCTTGAATTCAGGGGACAGGGCTTCCTTGAAGGCCACTGCCTTGCCGGCGATCACGTGCATCAGCGGGCCGCCCTGGATGCCAGGGAAGATCGCGGAGTTGATGATCTTTTCGTGTTCGGCTTTCATCAGGATGATGCCGCCACGTGGGCCGCGCAGGGACTTGTGGGTGGTGGAGGTCACGAAGTCGGCGTGCGGAACCGGGTTCGGATACAGGCCAGCGGCGATCAGGCCGGCGTAGTGGGCCATGTCGACCATGAAGTAGGCGCCAACGGCCTTGGCGACTTTGGCGAAGCGCTCGAAGTCGATCTTCTTGGAGAAGGCGGACGCGCCGGCGATGATCAGCTTAGGCTTGTGTTCCTTGGCCAGGGCTTCCATTGCGTCGTAGTCGATGTCTTCTTCAGCGGTCAGGCCGTAGGAAACGACGTTGAACCATTTGCCGGACATGTTCAGCGCCATGCCGTGGGTCAGGTGGCCGCCTTCCGCCAGCGACATGCCCATGATGGTGTCGCCTGGTTTCAGGACAGCGAAGAACACGCCCTGGTTAGCCTGGGAACCGGAGTTAGGCTGCACGTTGGCTGCTTCGGCGCCGAACAGCTGCTTCACGCGGTCGATTGCCAGTTGCTCGACGACGTCCACGTACTCGCAGCCACCGTAGTAGCGCTTGCCAGGATAGCCTTCGGCGTATTTATTGGTGAGCTGCGAGCCCTGGGCTTCCATTACGGCTGGCGAGGTGTAGTTCTCAGAAGCGATCAGCTCGATGTGGTCGTGCTGGCGCTTGTTCTCGTTCTGGATAGCGGCAAACAGCTCCGCGTCAACGTTGGCGAGGGTGTGATCTTTTGCGAACATGAAATTACTCCAGTTTTTAAGGCAGATTGGATCGAATCGGGAGCCAAAAAGTGACAGGGCAGCCGAAACGCAGGTTTCCATCGTGGCTGCCCAGGCGAACGGCTGTTTGAGATCTCACGTTCCCCGGTGGTTGCCCACCTCTCACCAGCAGCGCAAGCGCCAGCTAGTTTTTCGCCAGTTACGTGAGACAGTAATGGAGCCAAGATTGTAGATTAAGTGGCCAGATCCGGCAATCGTTTGGCCGGATTCGGCGGATTTCGGGGGTTATTCGGCCTAAAACCGGTAAACCGGTGCCTGACCCGCAGGGTCAGGCACCCTCTGCTCTACGGCGTGGGGCTTCGGCGCACAGGGGTCTGACCCTGCGGGTCTGACCCGCCTTACCGGTTTGGCGTTAGAATCCCCCAAGTTAACATTGGGAGTTCGACCATGATCGTGTTAGTTACCGGCGCAACCGCTGGTTTTGGCGCCGCGATGGCGCGTGTTTTCGTGAAGAACGGCCACAAGGTCATCGCCGCCGGCCGCCGCGCCGAGCGCCTGGAAGCCCTGGCCGCCGAACTCGGCCCGAACCTGCTGCCGGTCAAGCTCGACGTCACCGACAAAGGCGCGATCCACGCAGCCCTGGCGTCCTTGCCCGCCGACTGGAAAGAAGTCGACGTCCTGATTAATAACGCCGGCCTCGCCCTCGGCATCAAAGGCGCCCACGAAGCCGACCTGGAAGACTGGGAAACCATGATTGCCACCAACTGCACCGGCCTGGTCACCATCACGCGTGCCCTGCTGCCAGGCATGGTCGAACGCGGCCGCGGCACCATCATCAACCTCGGCTCCGTCGCTGGCGCCTACCCTTATCCCGGCGGCAATGTGTACGGCGCCACCAAGGCCTTCGTCGAACAATTCACCCTGAACCTGCGCGCCGACCTGATCGGCACCGGTGTGCGCGCTACCAATATCGCCCCAGGCCTGTGCGGCGGCACCGAATTTTCCAACGTGCGCCTGAAAGACGACGCTGCCGCAGCCAAGGTTTACGAAGGCACCACCCCGCTGACCGCCGACGATATCGCCAACACAGCTTTCTGGATTGCAACATTGCCGCAACACATTAATGTAAATTCCATCGAATTGATGCCAACCTGCCAAGGATTCTCGCCATTCGCGATCAAACGCAGCTAAAATGCCGCCCCATATAAGGGAAAACCGTAAGCAATTGTTACGAGATTGTGCAAAATGCCTTGTCGCTGATTCATTTGGCGTAAAATGTTGCCGATTCTCACTTAGTAGCTCTTCTATCTATGTCGTCTGAGTTCACCTGGGATGTCCGTGTTTATTACGAAGACACGGACGCCGGCGGAATTGTCTATTACGCGAACTATTTGAAGTTCTTCGAGCGCGCACGTACTGAGTGGTTGCGCTCCCTCGGCGTTAACCAGGACATCCTGCTGCGTGAGCACGACGCCATGTTTGTTGTCAAAAATGTCAGCGCGGACTACCACGCGCCAGCGCGACTAGACGATGTAATAAAATTGACGCTTCGTATTGATAAACTGGGCCGCGCTTCGATCCAGTTTGTACAGGAGGCGTGGTGCGGCGACCGCCTCTTAAATACTGCCCACGTAAAAGTAGGCTGCGTCGACTCGGCCCTGCGCCCACGCGCCGTGCCTGATGCCGTTGCGGCCCGCATGCGCGCATAATAATTAGATTGAGAAACAATGAACGTCACCCAAGACCTTTCCTTCATCGCCCTCATCACCAACGCACACCTGATCGTTCAGTTGATCATGGCGCTGCTGCTTGCGGTTTCCGTTATCAGCTGGACCTATATCTTCAAGAAGCTGTTTGATGTGCGCGGTGCGCGCAATCAGACCATCGAATTCGAGAAGACCTTCTGGGCCGGCGGCAACCTGCATGCCCTGCACGCCAGCGCAGGCAGCAACCGCGCCAACAGCGGCGCACTGGCCCGCATCTTCGAGGCCGGCATGGGTGAATTCATCAAGGGCAAACAGGCTGCAGCTTCCAGCCGCGACATGAATATGGGCGACGTGCTGGACGGCGCGCGCCGCGCCATGCGCGCTGCTTTCCAGCGTGAGATGGATGCGCTGGAAGCGCACCTGGCCTTCCTGGCTTCGGTCGGTTCCGTTTCCCCTTACATCGGTCTGCTCGGTACTGTGTGGGGCATCATGAACGCCTTCCGCGGTTTGGCCAATGTACAGCAGGCGACGTTGTCGGCTGTGGCGCCCGGCATTGCCGAAGCGCTGATCGCGACTGCTATCGGCCTGTTCGCAGCAATTCCGGCCGTGGTGGCGTACAACCGCTTCTCGCACGATATTGACCGCCTGGCGATCCGCTTCGAGAGCTTCGTTGAAGAATTCTCGAACATCCTGCAGCGCCAGTCCCGTTAAAAGGCGAAACTGAAGATGGCTTCCTCCTTCTCCAGCAGCATGCGCGGCAGCCGCGGCGGCCGCAAGCTGAAGTCCGAGATCAACGTCGTGCCTTATATCGACGTGATGCTCTGCCTGCTGATCATCTTCATGGTGATGCCGACCTCGAACAACCCGCAGTCGATCGACCTGCCCCACGCGGAAAAAGCGTCGCGCCCGCCGGATGCTTATATCCAGGTACAGGTGAAGCCGAACGGCTCGCTGATGATCGGCATCGCCGGCAAGTCGGCTGAAGCGCCGGAAACCGAACCGAACCGCGATGCACTGGTGCGCAAGCTGCGCACGCTGCACGAACAATATCCCGAGTACCCGGTGCTGATCGCCGGCGACAAGGAAAGCAAGTACGACGATGTGATCCAATTGATTTCCGAAGCGAAGAAGATGGGGATTAACCGCGTTGGCTTGGCAACGAAGTAAGGCATGGCAATGACGATGGCAAATGCAGGCGGACCGTATCGCGTGCCGAAGCGGCACGGCGGCACGCGCGCGTTTGCGCTCGCGCTGGCGATGCACTGCGTGCTGTTTGCGTTCCTGTGGGTCGGTATTCGGTGGAACAACGACCCGGTCGGCGTCGACGCCGAAATCTGGGACATGACCACGCAGATGGCCGCACCTAAAGCGCCTGAACCGGAGCCGCAGCCTGAACCAGAGCCGCCTGCGCGCGAGCCTGAGCCGACGCCGCCTCCGCCACCGGAAGTGGTGAAGCCGGTGCAGCCTGATCCTGAGATCGCGCTGCAGAAGAAGAAAGAAAAAGAGAAGAAAGAGCTCGAACAGAAGATCGCCGAGCAAAAGAAAAAGCTCGAAGATGAGAAAAAGCGTCTGGCCGAGCAGCAGGACAAGCAAGACAAGCTGGATAAGCTGGAAAAAGAAAAAGCCAAAAAACTGGCGGAACTGAAAGAGAAGGAAAAAGCTGCCAAAGCCCGTGCTGCAGAAATGCAGCGCATCATGGGTTCGGCAGCTGCAGGCTCCACCGGAACGGCGGCACGTTCAACCGCGCCTAACCTGGACAAGGGCTATGTCGCAAAGCTGCGCACCAAGATCATGGGCCGCATCGACTATCCTGGCGCCAAGCAGGATATCGAGGCAAGGTTCATGGTCAGCCAGCTTCCTAGCGGCGAAGTCATGTCCGTGAAGAAAACGAAAAGCAGCGGTGTAGCTGCGTATGACACTGCGGTGGAGAATGCGATTTATAAGGCCTCGCCCCTGCCGAAACGCGATGACGGCACGGTGGCGCGCGAGCTTGAACTCGTGTTCAATTTGAAGGACGTACCTTGATGAACAAAGCTAAATTGATGTTCGTAGCGGCCGGCGCGGCGTTTGCGCTGTCGGCCCAGGCGCAACTGCGCGTCGAAATTTCCGGTGTCGGCAGCAACCAGATCCCGGTTGCCATCGGCCCATGCGCCAATGAAGCAGCGGCACCGGCCCAGATCTCGGAAATTATCAAGGCTGACCTGATCCGCAGCGGCATGTTCAAGGTCATCGACGTTACGCCGACCACTAACCTGATGCAGGTCGATGCCACCGGCTTGAAGTCGCTCGGCGTCGACGCACTGGCCGCTTGCGCCGTGCAGCCAGCCGGGAATGGTTCGTTCGAAGTGCAGTACCGCCTGATCTCCACCCTGGGCAAGGACCTGTCGGCCCTGAGAACACAGGTACCGAACCAGTATGGCCGCCTGGCAGCGCACAAGCTGGCGGACGACATCTATGAAAAGCTGACCGGCTTCAAGGGCGTGTTCTCGACCCGCATCGCCTACGTGGTCCAGCAAGGCCGCCAGTACCGCCTGGAAGTGGCTGACGCCGACGGCGAGAACGTGATCCCGGCCCTGACCTCGAGCGAACCAATCATCTCGCCATCGTGGTCGCCTGACGGCACCAAGGTCGCCTACGTTTCGTTCGAGCAGCGCAAACCGGTGGTCTACGTGCAGAATCTGACGACCCGCCAGCGCACCGTAGTGGCCAACGAAAAGGGCAACAACTCCGCGCCGGCCTGGTCGCCGGACGGCAAGCGCCTGGCGGTGGCGCTGTCCAAGCCCGGCAACACCCAGATCTTCATCGTCAACGCCGACGGCAGCGGCATGCGCCGCCTGACCAACGGCACCACCATCGACACCGAACCGCAATTCAGCGCCGATGGCCAGTCGATCTATTTCACCAGCGACCGCAGCGGCGGTCCGCAGATTTATCGCATGAGCGTCAACGGTGGCGAAGCACAGCGTTTGACGTTTGGCAGCTCGTACAATATCAGCCCGCGCATTTCCGCTGACGGCAAGACGCTGGCTTATATTTCGCGGCGCGATGGCGGCGCCTTCCAGCTGTTCGTATTGGACCTGGAATCCCGCCAAGAGCAACGCCTGTCCGATACCACAAGCGACGATTCGCCAAGCTTCGCTCCGAATGGCAAGTACATCCTGTACGCCACTCAGAACGGCGGCCGCCGCTCGCTGGCCGTGGCATCGACAGACGGCCGGGTTAAGCAACGCCTGAGTATTCAGGCGGGCAATATCAAGGAACCCACTTGGGGCCCTTTCATGAAGTGAAGAAGTAAAAGAAGTAAACGAGAAGTAGCACCTTTAACGACCAGGAGAAATAAAAATGCGTAACGTAAAACACGTAGCCTTCATCCTCAGCACTGCAGCCCTGCTGGCAGCTTGCTCCACCCCACAGCCAGAAACCAAGCCAGTAGCCGTGGAAGAAAAGCCAGTGGTTCAGCCACCTAAGGAAGAACCACGCGTGGTTCAGCCAGTGCAAGCACAAGTTGACGAACTGGACATCCCAGGCGGCAAGCTGGCCAACCGTTCCGTGTACTTCGACTTCGACAGCTACGTTGTTCGTGAAGACGGCAAAGAAGTGGTGTCGAACCACGCTGCATACCTGGGCAAAAACCAGCGCACCATCCTGATCCAGGGTAACACCGACGAACGCGGCGGCTCCGAGTACAACCTGGCCCTGGGCCAGAAGCGTGCTGAAGCTGTGCGCAAGTCGATGGCAGCCCTGGGCGTGGCCGAGTCCCGCATGGAAGCCGTGTCCCTGGGCGAAGAAAAGCCTAAGGCTGAAGGCCACAACGAAGAAGCATGGTCGCAGAACCGCCGTGCTGACATCGTTTACAAAGCTAAGTAATTTTTTAGCTTAACAATGCCGCACTCGAGGGGCGGTGCGCAGTCTAGTCTGCGCACCGCCCCTAATTTTTTCGCAATAGAATGCGCAAAATCGAAAATCATATTCCCGCAATCTGCAGTATCGCGTTGCTGGCTGCTTGCTCCACCCCGCAGCAATTGGCAGCGTCAAAAGAGGTTGCGCAGGAAATTCAGGTGCCTCCCGAGCGCGTGATTTGTGGCCCGATGCCGCTCCCAGACACCGATATCGACGAACTGGATATCCCCGGGGGCTCCCTGGCCGAGCGGTCCGTACACTTCGACTTCGACAGCTACATTGTGGGCGAAGATGGGAAACAAGTGGCGCGGAACCACGCCGCGTACCTGGTCAAGAACAAGCGTACCGTCCTGATCCAGGGGAACACCGACGAACGCGGCGGCTCCGAGTACAACCTGGCCCTTGGTCAGAAGCGAGCCGAAGCTGTGCGCAAGACGATGGCCGCACTGGGCGTGCCAGAAGGCCGGATGGAAGCCGTCTCGCAGGGCGAGGAACAGACCGCGGCTGAAGGCCACGACGAACAAGCATGGTCCAAGAACCGCCGTGCTGACATCGTCTACAAGGCGCGATAGGCCAACCGCCAGAGATGTCGCACAAGGGGCAGCGCGCAGTTTATACTGCGCCCTGCCCCATTTCTTTTTTTGTGCAAGGAAGAAAAAATGAAATTCACTAAGTCTGCCCTGATGGCAGCCCTGTTCGCTGCCACCCTGCCCCTGACCGCATCGGCCGGCCTGTTCGACGATGATGAAGCACGCAAGGCCATCATGGATCTCAAGTCCAAGGTCGCCAAGCTGGAAGCGGACCTGAAAAACCTGATCGACACCAAGACCGACAAGAACACCACGCTGGACATGATCTCGCAGCAGGACCAGCTCCGCGAAGAAGTTGCACGCCTGCGCGGCCAGACTGAAATTCTGCTGAACGAAATCCAGGTCGCGCAAAAGCGCCAGAAGGACTTCTACACCGACCTCGATGCTCGCATGAAGAAGCTGGAACCGCGCCAGGTAACCATCGACGGCCAGACCTCCTCGGTCAATATGGACGAACAGAACGCCTATGACAACGCGATGGCACAGTTCAAGGGCGGCGACTACAAAGGCGCGGCTGGCGCGCTGCAAGACTTCGTGAAGCGCTTCGGCGCCTCGGCCTACGCTTCGAACGCCCAATACTGGCTGGGTAACGCCTATTATGCCCAGGGCGACTGCAAAAACGCCATCACCGCCCAGCAAGTGGTCGTGAAGACCTGGCCGGATAGCCCGAAAGCCGCCGACGCCCTGCTGAACATCGCAAGCTGCCAAACCGAACTGAAGGCGGTCAACAATGCCAAAAAGACATTGCAGGAGCTGATCAAGAATTATCCAGGCACCCCAGCGGCCGCTACCGCCAAGGACCGCCTGAAATCCATCAAGTAAAAAGTGCAGGCGAGTATTTGACAGCTGGGCCGACCCAGCCTATAATCTCGCTTCTTCTTTCGACGGGTCGTTAGCTCAGTTGGTAGAGCAGCGGACTTTTAATCCGTTGGTCGCAGGTTCGAGCCCCGCACGGCCTACCATTCGAAATGAGAACCTTGGGTCGTTAGCTCAGTTGGTAGAGCAGCGGACTTTTAATCCGTTGGTCGCAGGTTCGAGCCCCGCACGGCCTACCAAGATACGCAGAGAAGCCCACGAATTTCGGTTCGTGGGCTTTTTTGTTTCTGGTCGCTCTCTGGTCCCCTCCTCGTCATTGCTGCACTTGCTCCTCACTAAAGAATTGCAGAGTACACTCATCCTTTCAATCGGTAATCGTCGCCAGATCAGATCATCAGAGGGCGGAACTAGGGGCAAATGATGGAGACCTTCAAATGCGAAAGCATCAACGAGCTTGCAAAGGCCTTTGAGGAATGTGGGCCAAACGCTTTATTCCGAGGGCAAACCAAAGAATACTTAAACACCGATTTAACGCCAAGCATCGTTACAAGCTTTAGCCGCCACGGCTGCATTCCCGAAAGAATGTTGAAGTGGACGCATTATTCGAAAGCGTTGCTGGAATCCTTCGTCAAGAACTTCGAGCAAACTTCAGACCTCGCGATTGATCAAGCTATTCTGCAACACTATGGCTGGAGGTCTTTCTTCATCGATGCTACATCTAGCCCTGCTGTAGCTTCATGGTTTGCTGCAAATCGGTACAACTCACAACAAGCGATCGAACTCAGCGAAGACTGCGACGAACTCCCTCTTTACAAAATTCGTGATTACGCAAAATATGAACCCCACCCTGGAAAGGGAGTCGTATACGCGATCAGCCGCAAAAGCTTGCGCCGTAATTCGATAAACGCCGTAGACCTAGTTGAGATCCCCCAGTGTCAAAATAGTTGTCGCTCCGATAGATCTGAGAAAATGGGGGCGATAACAGGAGTGTGAAGTGGCACGGTACGGACAGGAATTTAAGGATAAGGCGGTAGCGCGTTTGTTGCCGCCAGAGAGCGCGTCGATCAAGGATGTCGCCTTGTCGATTGGCGTGAGCGAATCGACATTGGAACGCTGGCGCAGTGAAGCGCTGGCCAATCCGACGCAACGCCGCGAATGGACGCCCGCCGCGCGGTTTGAAGCGGTGCTGGCGACGTCCATGATGGACGAGGCAAACAAAGGCGCTTGGTGCCGCAGTAATGGCGTCTATCCGCACGAGCTGGCAGTGTGGCGCGAGCATGCAATCAATGCTTTAGCCGAACCTGGAGAGAAGCGCGTGACTGCGGCAGAGGCCAAGCAAGACAGGCGCCGCATCAAGGAACTGGAACGCGAGATCCGCCGCAAGGACAAGGCGTTAGCGGAGACGGCAGCTTTGCTCGTGCTATCAAAAAAAGCCGAGGCGATCTTCAGCAAGTACAAGGCCGAGGACGAATGATCGGACTCGAAGATCGCCAAGTCATGGCCCGAGATATCGCCGACGCTTGCCAGGCCGGTGCACGCCTGAGTGAGGCATGTGCCACAGTCGGCTTGAATGCGCGCACCCTGCAACGCTGGCAAGCGCACGGCGGCTTGGAAAACGGCGACCGCCGGCCGACGGTAATACGCCCTCTGCCTTCGCATGCGCTGACGGAGAACGAACGCGCTGCCGTTTTGGCCGCCGCGAACGAACCGCGTTTTGCTGACATGCCGCCGGCTCGCATCGTCCCCATGCTGGCCGACGAGGGCGTCTACTTGGCCAGCGAATCGACATTCAGTCGTATCCTGCGCGCCCATGGTCAGATTCGCCATCGCGGTCGGGCCAAAGCGCCGCGTCGGCAGCGGCCACCGACCACACATATCGCCACTGCGCCCGGCCAGGTCTGGTGCTGGGATATGACCTATTTGCCGGCTCGGGTGGCGGGCCGCTGGTTTTACCTCTACTTGATCCTGGATCTCTACAGCCGCAAGATCATTGGCTGGGAGGTGCATGCCGAGGATGATGCCGACCATGCCAGTCACTTGGTGCGCCGCACCGCATTGGCCGAAGGCGTCGCTATGAACCGCAACAAGCCAGTGCTGCATGGCGATAACGGTGCCACACTGAAGGCGACCACGGTGTTAGCCATGCTGCATTGGCTGGGCATCAAGCCTTCTTACTCGCGCCCGCGTGTGAGCGACGACAACGCGTTCGCCGAGGCACTGTTCCGCACCGCAAAGTATCGCCCGGAATTCCCATCGGGTGGCTTCGCCGATCTGGCCGCCACGCGCGACTGGGCCGCCCGCTTTGTGCAGTGGTACAACGTCGAACATCGACACAGCGGCATTCGCTATGTCAGCCCCGCACAGCGCCATGCTGGGCAAGACAAGGCTATTCTGGCAGCGCGGCATCAGCTCTATTTGGCTGCCCAGGCGCGCCATCCGGCCCGCTGGTCGGGCAATACGCGCAACTGGGCACCTTGTGGCGCCGTTACCTTGAACCCAGAGCGCGATCACGTCGTTTCCACCAGTGCAAAGGAGAGCCATACTCAGCAAATTGCTGCTTGAATCGGGCGACAACTACCTTGACACGCGCCGAGATTACGACGGCTCAGGGGACCCCACGATTTTTGGTACAAGACGCCTTCATGGTGGGGCCGCTGGAGTCACTTCCGCCCGACTGTCTTGTCGCAAAAATTGTTGCGCCAGCCGACATACTTGCGAAATTCGCGTCCAATGCGATTCCAGATATTTCAACTGAATATTTATTTCCTAACACAAAGAATGACCCCGTCTTAGCAGCGCTGTTGGCAATACCATGGGTTAAGTTAAAGCAAGGCGAAGAGTTTCCAATTGACTTTTTTGCCAGAGGACTTCCCCTTCCTGAATATTATGAGAACTTCGTAAAAATATCTCATCCACGAACTGCGTATTATCGACGCCATTGGCTATCGCAATTTTGGCAAGATGATGGGAAAATCCATACGTATCTTACGAACGAGATGATCTATCATGGCACAGCGCCTCGGGAAAATTTCCTGCCCCATGTATACGACTTAGTTTGCCAGCAAAAACACATCGCACTTGAGTTTGATGGGCTTGCTTATCATCCGGCATTTGCGCCCTGCTCTTATACCAAAGGCATTTATTTGAAACTGGAAAATGATAAGACAGTATTTCTAACTGAGATAATCGTTCATCAAGAAGGTAGCCTACCAAAAGAATGAGGTGTACTGTCAATAGTGGACACTCTCGTCTCAAGCTGCCAGCACTTCCTTGTTGAAGTCTGCCGCAAAGCGTGCCGGCGATTTGTAGCCAAGGCGCGAATGACGCCGTTGGCGGTTGTAGAAGATCTCGATGTACTCCGTAATGGCCGCCTGCGCTTCAGACCTGCATGCAAAGCGACGATGATGAACCAGCTCATTTTTCAAGCTGCCCCAGAAGCTCTCCATCGGCGCGTTGTCGAAGCAGTTTCCCTTGCGCGACATCGAAGTCTTCATTCCGAATTGGTTCTGCAGTTTCCTGTATTTCTCGGCGCAGTATTGACTGCCGCGATCAGAATGATGGATCAATCCCGCCGCCGGTCTTTTGTTGCGCACAGCCCGCCACAAGGCTTGCGCCGTCAAGTCCTGCGTCATGCGTGGCCCCATCGCATACCCCACCAGCTCGCAGGTGAAAACGTCCTTCACGCCGGCCAGATAGAGCCAGCCTTCCTCAGTCGCGATGTAGGTAATGTCTGCCACCCAGGCTTCGTTTGGCCGCGTCGGCAGGAACGTTTGGTTCAACAAGTTCGGCGCGACCGGCATGTCATGCCCGGAATTGGTGGTGGCCTTGAACTTGCGCTTTTGTCTGCAGCGCAGACCAAGTTCTGTCCGCAACCTGGCGACGCGATCACGCCCGGCCTCAAATCCTTGCTCCTGGAGTTCAGGATGAACGCGCAGCGTGCCATAGGTTTCGCGCGATTGCTGATGCACGGCCTGAATCGCCACCTTCAGCTTGGCGTCCTCCTGAGCGCGGCGCGACGGCTTGCGCCCCTGCCATGCGTAAAAGCCGCTGCGAGAGACATTGAAGACCCTGCAAAGCAAATCCGTCGGGTATCCGTCGAGTCGCACCGACTTCATGAACGCGTACCTGGCAGCGACTCCCTTGCAAAGTACGCCGTTGCTTTTTTTAGCACTTCCTTCTCCATGCGTTCAACGGCCAATTCTTTGCGCAGCCTAGCCACTTCCGCTTCAAGCTCCGCCACGCTGCGACTACCGGGAGCAGCCCCAGTATCATTGCTTCGCTTTGCAGCGTTAACCCAAGTCCCCAGTGTTCCCTTAGGAATGTCAAGCCGCTGCGCGGCTTCCTCCAGTGTCAGTCCCTGTGCGAGGACTAGTTTGACCGCCTCTGCCCGGAACTCCGGTGTGTATGTCTTCGATTTCATAAATGCTTCTCCCGTTGCTAAGTTTAACAAACGAGAGTGTCCGAAAAAGTCAGGTTACCTCAGAAATGGGAATACCAAGGGGAATCTCAAGCAATACCCCACCGCCAGCCTCACCCATTGGGTTGCGCCCACCTGGGCGCCGACTCGAGCCACGGATTCGAACTCAGTGAAGCCAGCGCTGAGCGGAGAACAACGTCCGTTTTGACGCCAGTCAATGAAGTTCGTTGGGCGGACGACTTGCATTCCTTCTGCCGTATAATTCCCAAATCATGTCTGCCTCCCCCCTCCCGACCGAGTCCGAGTTCGCAACGGCTGAAGAAGCCGAAGCCTACGATATTTGGTTTCGGACAAAAGTACAGAAGTCGCTTGACGATCGGTGTCTCCCCGCCCCCCACGAAGAAGTAATGGCTGCACTCCGCAAGATTATCGAAGCGAAGCGTGACATCAATGCTTCCGATTCAATGGCGAGCTGAAGCGCAAGCCGATCTGGCGACGATTCTTGCCTACATTGCAGAGCGCAACCTGCAAGCCGCAACTGATCTGTACAACAAAATCGATCGCGCTGTTTCGCAGCTCCCGCTACACCCATACATATACCGATTGGGACGCGTAGCCGACACCCACGAAATGGTTGTTCACCCAAACTACCTTGTCGTTTATCGTGTTAGCGCGACTGCAATAGAAATTCTTGCCGTAGTCCATACCCGACAACAGTTTCCTTAATGATCCCGGACACCAACGGATTAAGAGTTCTTGAAGCGGCAAGCGATCTTGTGACTTTTTGCGCAATTTGCAATGCGGCCATTCTGATAACATGCCCGCCCACTGCCGAATTGCCGGGACCACATCGGAAACTCATGAAAAAAACATTCGCACTTGTCGCTGCAACCGGCGCCGTGTTCGCGGCACTGGCCGCTGGCATCTACAGCTATTCGACCGCCGGCCAGCCCGCTTCAGACACCAAGGCGGTCCAGCCGTCGGTGACGGCCAACGCAAAACCTGCAAGCACTCCTGCCGGGCCTGTGACAGTGATTGGCACCTACTTCAGCATGGAATACAGCGACACCGACGAGCCCCACGCCAATTCCGGCTATAGCCTGGATCTGTACAAGCAAGGCAATGTCGTCTTTGGCGCCATTGGTATCGCCGACGGTTCATTGGAACCATCGCAAGCGTCCATCTATGACGTTATCTACAATGAAGAACAAAAGACCATCTCGTTCAAGGCAAAGTATTCGGACGGCTCCGAATTTGTGGGCGACAAGGAGCGCGAGGCACGCGTCCAGCTAACGTTCTCGGGCAAGATCGACAAAGATCAAATCAAGGGCACCGTGACGAAACTGGATGCGTACACGCACGAACCGCGCGAGGAACCAGAATTGGCCGTCATACCAAAGTCGGACGGAGAGCCCGACGTTCCCACAAGTTTTGATGAATGGGACAAGTCCCACAGCCACCCAATACCGAAGTGGTAAATAACGTCTCTGGCCGGCAGGGTTAATTCTTATAACCGCTTGCCTCCAGGATGGCAGCAGGATCTTCGAGTTCAACAAGTTTTCGGATCGCCGCCTGCTTGTCGGAGGCGCGGTTCACGTAAGCTTCGGCAATGCGCATGCCGATCCAATAGCCCGCCTCGCTCGGCCAGCCTTCCGGAGCGCTGCCGTAGTTAGCGAACCAACGCTTGAATCGTGGGCTGGCGCCAGGTTTGCGCAAACTATCGCTGTCGGACTGCATAAACTGGCGATCGTGCTTGAACTCTTCCCACAACCACGACTCGCGCTGGCGTGCCCACGCATCGCGCTCGGGTTCGGGTATTTCGCCGGTGACCAAATTTGCGAGGTAATCGGCAACGCCCTCCCTCAAGGCTTGGCTTAACAGTGGATCGGCGAGGGCCTGCGGTGTTTCCGCCTCCTGCCAGGTGTGGACTGTTTCGTGCGCGAAGAAGCCGCGCATCCTGGTACGGAACTGTTCGGGGGTTGTGCCCGGCGGGCAGGTCACCTCGAGGCCAATTACCTGCGTGTCCGAACTGGCTGTTCCTCCTGAATTCAACGCGCCGAACACGACCTCGATTGCAGGAAGCGGACGCTCGGGAAGCAAGCCTGAAAAGGCGAGGTAGATCGCTCTGAGGTCGCTTCGCAACGCTGGAAGGCGTGGCAGGCATTCCCTGATGGCATAGCGATAGGTGTCAGGTTTGGACGCAACGTTGCGCGCCAGGCGCTCGGCGTTGACAATGCGCATTGGGGTGAAAATCTTGACGCCTGGGCCGGCGCGATCCAGGTATTCACGTTGCAGGACTTCGGCCGTCGGCACGGCATTGTCCTTCATCAGGTTTGCAAAGCGGCGGGCATCGTCCGTGCCAATATCGACGGTGAGCGGGTTGACAGCTGCGGCAAATACCACGCTGCTCCATAGCGCGGCAACTGGAATAAGAAAATGTCTGATCATCTTTGAGGCAGGTGCGGGTAATGAGGGAATCCAGGCCGCAAGATAACACTTTATCGAATTGAAAAGAAGTTTTAGCAATATCGATTTCGATATCATGCGATGACATTTTCATCATCAGGCTTTTCAGCGGCCCCGGGTAATCGATATGTCACAAGCCCTCTTTACCTTTGTGCGTTTTCAACTAACGCACGGTAACCAACATGCAAAAGCCTTCCTCGCGTCGCAACCTCCTGGCCCTGGGCATTACGCTCGGCCTGAGCGCCTGCGGCGGCGCCTCCTCCGACGAACCGCTGGTGATCCCGGCGGCGCCAGCCGACCAGGGCGCGGCGGAAGTGGTGCCGCTTCCCACCGTGACCGCTTTTGTCGACACCATCGCCACTAACCAGCGCGGCGACGCCCGCTATGCCACGCTATCCACCAATGCCGGCGTACGCGTTCTGGGTGGCTTTCTCGATGTATGGAAACCGCTGACCGAAATAGTCGATGCGGGCGTCAGCGCGCCCGCTGTTGATGGCTTCCCGGCGGTGGTCCCTTCAACATGGAGCGGCGTACCTAACGATGGCACGCCGGACGGCAAGGTGGTCAACGCGGCTGTGCACCAGGCCAATATCGATTATGTCGTCAAAGCCACCGCAAGCCGCAGCGCGGTGCAAGCGGTGCAGGCCTACCTGGATGACCGCCGCGGCAAAGGCTACAGCGTCACCGACGGCATGGGCCCACTGACCGACGCCTGGCGCAGCGCGGCGCAGCAAGTCACCAGCATTACCACCGTCGCCAGCGACGCCACCAGCAAGCTGTATAACGATACCGGCAATAACACCGGCGTTGCCGGCAGCGCCAATGAACGTTTCGGCAGCGTGGTCGACCTTGTCAACCTGGTCGGCAACAACGCTTCCACCGAACCGGCCAAGCGTTTCTACAAATACGCCCGCCCCTACCGCTGGAGCAGCAGCGTGCAGGTGCTGCCGACACTGGTGCCGGCCAAGAGCAGCACTCCGACTACCGACGGCGGTTTCACCAGCGGCCACTCAGCCGAAGCCGTGCGCGACGCTGTCGCCATGGCGTATGCGGTGCCGGAGCGCTTCCAGGAAATGCTTAGCCGCGGCCTCGAGCTGGGTGAATCGCGCATCCTGGCCGGCATGCATTCGCCGCTGGATGTCTTGAGCGGCCGTATCCTCGGCCAGGCCAGCGCCGCGGCGAATCTGGCGGACCCTGCGAACATGGCCAGGAAAGCCGCTGCCGTCACCCAGGCGCACGCCACACTGATGGCGGCTACCGGCACCAACGCCGATACCTTTGCCACGTTCGCGCAATCGGGCACGCTCGCCGACGACCGGTTTGCCGACTATGCGACCAACAAGGCCAACTACCTGCGCCGGCTCACGTATGGCTTCACGCCTGTCTCCGCGACCAATGCCATCGCCGCTGTACCGAAAGGCGCCGAAGTGTTGCTGGAGACGCGCCAGCCTTACCTGAGCGATGCGCAGCGCCGCGTCGTGCTCAAAACCACCGCCCTGCCATCCGGCTACCCAGTGATGGATGATGCGGAGGGATGGGGCCGAATCAACCTGTTTGCCGCAGCCGACGGCTACGGGGCGTTCAGCGGCAACGTCGTCATCGTGATGGATGCCAGCAAAGGTGGCTTCAACGCGGCAGATCGTTGGCGTAACGACATCAGTGGCAACGGCAAACTGGTCAAGCAAGGCACAGGCACGCTGAAACTGGCCGGGGCAAATACCTGGAGTGGCGGTACCGAGCTGACCGCAGGAACCCTGCAAGGCGACTCCGCCTCTGCATTCGGCACAGGCGACATGTACGTACGCGGTGGAACCCTGGTGGCTAACGCCCAGACTGCGCTGAAACTGGCCGGCAACTACACCCAGTTAAGCGGCAGCACCACCCTGGAGCTGGATCTTGGCGCCGCTTCAGGCAGCCAGGGCAGCCTGGCCGTGGCATCTACCGCCACCATCGCCGGCGGAACGCTGCACGTGAAGTTCGCCAACGGCTACAAGCCTAAAGCCGGCGATGTCCTGACGCTCATCACGGCCGCCAGCCTGAAGGGAAAGTTCGCCACCATTACGGTGGATGGCTTTGCCAACGTCACGCCAAATTACAGTGCCGCTACCTTGACGCTCACCATTGGCAGCTAAGCAGTTGGCAGGAATCGGGTAACATCGCCGGCATGCTCCTACAATGCTGGCATCTTCGCCCGACCGCTCAATTGCGCCCGTTTATCGACCGCTACTGGGGCTGGGAGGGCGATTCTCCCCTTCCGCCCCGGCTTCCGCCCGGTACCGGTTCCGAGTGCATATTTCATTACAGCTCGCCTTATCTCTTGGACGGCAAAGAGTCGCCACGGGCGGTCCTGCTTTGCCTGCGCACGCGCGCCATCGCCATCGAAGCAAATGGGGCTTTCGGGTTCGTCGCAGTGCGCTTTCGTGGAGGCAGCCTGCGGCATTTTTGCGCGGCCTCGCTGTCCCGTTTGCATGACGAGGCCTGGCCGGCCCAAGCGGTCTGGGAAGATGGTGCTGAGCGCCTGTCCGACCAGTTGGCGCAGGCCGACGGCCCAGCCGCGCGCGCCGCTGCGCTCGACCAGTTCTTCCTGGCGCGCCTGGGTAAGCATGAAGACCGCAGCGGGCACGGGCTGGACTCCCTGCTCGATAAGCTCTATTACGCGCCGGGCACCAGCATTGATGCCCTGGCCGAACTATCGGGCTGGACCCGCCGCCACTTCCAGCGCAAGTTCACCGATGCCTATGGCCTCGGCCCCAAGCAGTTTGCCCGCGTCGCCCGCCTGGGTCATACGATGCGCATGCTGGCGCTCACCCCCTCCCTGCCTGCGCTCGATGCAGCATTGCGCATGGGCTATTTCGACCAGTCGCACTTTATCCACGAGACGCGCGCACTGACCGGCAGCACTCCGCAGGCAATCATCACAGGCCTGCGCGAAAAGTCCCATTTCTACAATCCGCCATCGCGGCCGGTTGCGTAGACTCGCGATTCCATTCATTCACCGGAGCCGCCATGTACCTGCTTGCCACACTCGACGTCCATCCCCAATTCCAACAGGAGCTGCTTGCCGCACTCGATCAATTGGTGGCACATTCACGTACCGAGCCCGGTACGCTGCAATATGAAGTGCTCACGGATCTGGAAAACGAGAACCGCATCATCGTGTTCGAACACTATGCCGATGCAGCAGCCTTGCAGGCGCACATGGAAAGCGCCCCCTTGCAGGCATTGGTCGCCAGGTTCGCCACCTACCTTGGTGCGCCGCCGTCACTGGTGCGCATGGGCCGGCGCAATGGCTTCCTGCGAGAGTTCTCGCTCTCCTAAGGCTGCGGGCCAAGGTATTGCTTCACCAGTGCGTCATAAGTGCCGTTGGCATGGAGGTTTTTCAGGCCGGTATTGAATGCATCGCGTACACGTACGTCGCGAAAGACAGCCCTGCGCGGGCTTTCCGGGAAGATCCGGTGGAAGGTCACAGGCTGCCTGGCATCGATTCGCGGCTCCAGCTTTTCCGAGAAGTAGCGGAAGATCATGCGGTCGCCCACCACGACGTCTACCCGGCCTGTGAAAAGAAGCTTGTTCTGCGTGATCTGGGCCGGCACTTCCCTGTAATCTGAATGGCCGCTGACAACAAGGCTGAAGCGGTCGCCCAGCACCATGCTCGCATTCTGGAAAGCTGCCACTGAATAATTGGCCAGGTCTTCAATCTGCTGGATCTTCAGGTTGCGGCGGGTGAGCGTGGTGGCGACGTTCTGGTAGACGATGTAGTTGTCCGTGAAGTAGTCCTGGCCGCCAATCCCTTCGCTGATGGACAGCAGGCCATCGAGCTGGCCGGCGCGCAGCATCGCCAGCGCCCGGGTCTGCGGAAGCATATGTCCAACCAGCTTATAGCCGCCGGACGCCAAAGCTTGTCTGGCGATGTCGTAGTCCAGGCCTGCAATGCCTGACTCCATGACATAAGGCGGCTTGGGCAAACCCATGCCGACGTGGACCTCCGGCATGACCGGCTCAGCCGCGCTCGCGGCGCAGCCTATGGCCAAGGCTAGCCAAAGCCACTTTCGCGCCAGGACTCCCAGTGCATGCCAACGCCACATTCAGCCTCCAGCTACAGCTGCGCTTCTTACACGATATACCAGGCGTGGCCGAATGCCTAGTTGCCTCGTACTGAGGCGCCTATAATTGCGCCTTTCTCAATATTCCAGGAAAGATGTTAAGAGCGATGCGAATCAGCCACTTCTTGATCATTTGTGCGGCAATGGCGCCGAGCCTCGTCTTGGCAGGTCCTGCGTGTCCGGACCAAAACGCCTGCATTGCAGGTGTGCTGGCAAGCGCCAGGGCGGGCGAACATGCGAATGAGCTTGCGCAAATGGCGCACTTGACCTCCCTGGCCCCCAACTGGCAAGACACACAGAGCAGGCAGAAGACCCGGCCGGGAATTGGCTCCGAAGCGACAGGCATTGACTCTCCTGCTACCGCACTGACCGCGGTTCTGCAAAATGCGAACAAGGACTACGATCAGTTGCCGGCGTTCCGCCGCGCCCTCACCCTGCAGTACTTGCAGCTAAAGCAGTACCAGGCCGCCGAGAGCGAAGCGAAGGAAGCCATCCGCCATCAACCGTCTTACGCGCCGTTCTGGTCGGACCTGGCTGCCGTTTTCATGGGCAAGGGACAGAAAGACGATGCGGTCGCGGCACTGCTGGTCGCATATAACTGGGCAAGCAACCCGACCGTCATGCGCGATGCATACCTGAAGGCTGCACAGGCAAGTGATTCGGCAACCGTTTTCAATGAAGCCGTCTCGCTGATCGACCAGAACGCGGCCAAGCTGGCCCAGGTTGAAGCGGCTTTTCCTGAGCTGATCACCGGCGCCAGGGATCCTGCAACGGGCAAGAAAGTGGCACGCCCGAGCATCGCCAGCTTTAACCGGCCAACCTGGCCCCACGCCTCATTGCGCTACGAAGAGACTGGTTCCGTCAGGCTCGCATTCCTGGTTGATGAAGAAGGAAATGTAAAGCGCGCCAGGAAGCTCAAATCGAGCGGTTACAGCGAGCTTGATAACGCAGCGCTACTGGCGGTGGCCGCCAGCAAATTCACACCAGCCGAGCAGGACGGCAAGCGCGTCGCTTCATGGCTAGTGATGGAGTATGTCTGGTCGCTCGAGTAAGCGAGCCTACGCGCGCTGGGCAGCGCTGGCTGTGGAGGAAGAAGGCTGCAGCAGGCGTCCGAGCGGCACTTCGATCCAGCGATGGAAAGCAGCGCCCGCAACCAGGCTGGCGCCCCAGGCGGCCAGCATGCCGCCGCCTTGCAGCACCGGATCGGCAGGCACAAAGCGGGTGAAGGCTGCATTCACCAGCAGGCAGACCGGGAAGTGGATCAGGAAAACCGAGTACGAGGTGCGGGCCAGTGAATTGACCACGGCCAGCAAGCGGCCTTCGCCGCTGAACTGCATGCGGCCGAAGATCACCAGCGCGCACGCCACCATGATGGCCAGCGCCAGGCGGCTGCGGAAGTTCACAGCCAGCGCCAGCAAGGCCGGCAGGAAAATCGCCGCCTGCACCAGCACTGCACCGCGCGTCTTGCGTCGCGGATCGCCGGCCCACCATGCGGCCAGGCCCAGGCTATAGCTGCCGAAGAAGTACTGCCCCCAATTGTCCCAATCGGAGTCCAGGTTGAAGTGCAGCAGCGACAGCGCGCTGCCGACGGCAACCAGGCTTGGCACCAGCCAGGCGCGGCGCACCGGGCCGCTGATGCGGGCCGCCAGCCACAGGATGGCCACGACCATGGCGTACAGCTGGAAATCAATGGCGACGTACCAGGCGCCTGCCGACAGGGACGGGAAACCGAGCACGCCATGTGCCAGCACGGCGTGCGCAGCCAACTGGCCGACTGTCGCCGGGGCGGAAATCGAATGATGGTCCATCCACTGGCTGGCAAACGCGGACGCCAGCGCTGCAATCAGGGTCGCGGCGATGAAAGGCGGCGCCAGCTTGGCGTAACGGCGCCAGACGGCGCCCAGCGGGTCGACCATCACCGGCTGCGCACTCGGCGCCAGTGATTTGGCGGCCAGGAAGCCGCCCACCACCAGGAACACTTGCACGGCAATGCGCGCGCTGCCTCCCAGCCAGTCGATCAGGTCTGGCAGGATGAGCCGCACGTGGTCGGCCATGGGGCCGTAAAACGCCAGGTGGTGCAACACAATTAGCTGTGCTGCAACAGCCTTTAATAAATTGATCACGCCATACTTCATTACATCTGCTGCCGACTGTGCAAAAGGTCGACATGATAACCGAGCTCAGCAGATTAGAGGCGCGCGCCTAGCACCGCGTAAGTAACCAGATGTTACGCAGCCTTGCCTTCGGCCTTCTTGAACGGGCTGCGATCCGGCGCCTCATCGTGGTCGATGTTCAGCAGCAGGTGCTTGATCACCTTGTTCATCAAAGGCTGGCGGTGGCGGATCAAGACGCCGAACGTTTCCGGTCGGGCGCCCAGCGCCGCTTTCGGCTCCAGCGCGGTACGGCCGAAGGACACGCGCTTGCAGCCCAGGCCAATGGCGTCGGCAATGCCGGCGTGCAGCAGGCGCAGGTAGATCGGCAGGTCGGCCGCGGCGGCGCGGTCAAAGCCAATGTGGAAGGCGATGGCGGTCTCGCCGTCGGCAATGGTGACCAGGAACCCCAGCATCTTGCCTTCGCGCTTGAGCACACTGCAGCGGAAACGCTCCCCTGCCGCCTGCTGCAGCGCCGGGAAGTACTCCGGCAGCAGTTCGAACGGACGGAAGCCGGCGTTCACCTGCACCGCCTTGTACAGGGCATGGATCTCGTCCTGCATGGCGGCCATGCCGGTAAAGTGCTCCACCGTGCATTGCGCAGCCTCGATCGGCTTCAGGATGCCGTTGCGGATGTTGGCGCGGTACTTCGAGGCCAGGCTGGCCAGGTAGTCGTCGTAGCTTTTCCAGTCTTCGCCGAGGGCCAGCACCATGTTCGGCTCCGTTTCCACGAAGCGGTAGCTGAGGTTCTTGAGGAAGGCGGCATCCTCCGCTTGCGGTCCGTGCAAGTCCTTGATCATGACGAAGTTGGCCGAGCCGGCCAGCTTTTCGGCCTGCCGCACGCGGTACAGCACTTCGGCCACCCCGTGCCAGGCCAGTTCCGGATCGACGCCGGGGGCGATGGCGATGCCGTGCTGGCCGAAGGTGAGCAGGTTGCCGCAGGTGAGCACGCGCTGGCCCAGGCTCTCGCCCAGCGCACCGAAGGAAGTCTTGCTGGCCTGGGCCAGCTTGATGTCGGCCAGCTGCATATAGAGCGCGGCCACCGGCTGTTCATCCTCGTACACCAGCGCATAGCGCGGCTCGAGGTTGGTCGGCAGCACGGTCTCCAGCGACCGCAGGTAATCGTAGGACAGGAAGAAGCCCGCTTGGGCCGTGAGCCCTTTCCATGCCTGGGCGTCGAGCATGCCGATCGAGTCGGCGATGGCGTAACGCAGTTGGGCGGGGCCGCGCAGGCGCTTGCGCACTTCGCGGCGTTCGGACAGGGCGGTTTTCACTGAGCGCAGTTTTTGCTGGATCTTCATCGTTAGAAAATTGGCAATTGGACGGCGCAGTCTACCACGGGGCGCGTTGTGCTGAATAAGTTAAAGGAGGCCACGATATGCGCGCAATCGATAAATTGGCAACACCGATACCATTTTGAACATGTTAAAAACGCCAATCGACCCGAAAGGCACTGCAATGACTGCTCCGAATCCGAACTGGTACCTGCGCGCGCGGCTCAAGACCCGCCAGCTCCTGCTGCTGATCGCCATCGACGACGCGGGCAATATCCTGCGCGCGGCGGAGACCCTGTGCATGACGCAACCGGCAGCTTCCAAGCAGCTCAAGGAACTGGAAGACATGCTCGGCATCGCGCTGTTCGAACGCCATCCACGCGGCATGCTGCCCACCATTTACGGCGAAAGCATGATCCGCCACGCACGCATGGCCTTGAGCAGCCTGGCGCGTGCGCACGAGGATATCGTGGCGCTCAAGGCCGGCCTGGCGGGCCAGGTCGACGTGGGCAGCATCATGACGCCGGCACTGGGCTTGCTGCCGCGGGCCATCACGCGCATCAAGCAGCAGGTGCCGCAACTGCGCATCGGCGTGCAGGTCGAGTCCAGCAACGAACTGCTGGAGCGCCTGCAGCGGGGCACGCTTGATTTCCTGCTGGCGCGCCTTACAGGTTTCCACGACTGCGCCGAACTGCTGTACGAGGAGCTGGCGCCGGAGCCGGTCGTGGTGGTGGCTCGCGCTGGACACCCCTTGGCCGTGCGCCACGGCCTTGGCTTGCAGGACCTGGTGCATGCGCCCTGGATTACGCCGCCGCCCGGCAGCATCCTGCGCCAGCGTTTCGACCAGTTGTTCCACAACGCTGGACTGGAGCCGCCCGCCGACGTGGTCGATACCAGCGAGATTGTGCTGATCACCAGCATGCTGCAGATGAGCGATGCGCTGAACGTCATGTCGGCGGATGTGGCGCGGCGCCTTCGGGAACTGGGGCTGCTGGCGATCCTGCCGCTGGAGCTGGACTGCCGCATGGACCCTTTCGGCATCATCCGCCGGCGCGACAGCATGTTGTCGCCAGGCGCGGAACTATTGCTGGAGGCGATCCGGCGCGAGGCTTCGGCGCCGCCCCCTGCTGTGCCGGCGCCCGCGCCGACGCCTGCGGCGTATAACCTCTACGACATAGCTCTCGCGTAAAAAGTCATTGGATCGGTACCGGTGCATGCGCATAGCATGGACCGGCACACCCATATCCGGAGACCTGCCTTGAACCATATGCCCCTTATGCGCTGCCTGGCCAGTGCGCTGCTGCTGATCGCGCCGCTGGCCGGCCACGCCGCGCCCCGCGTCGAACTCAGCTCCCCCGACCGCCAGTTGCTCGTAACGATAGATACCGGCGGCCACCTGGCCTTCGCCGTCAGCCATCGCGGCACCGAACTGGTGCTGCCCACGCCAATCAGCATGACCCTGGCCGGCCTTGGCACGCTGGGCGACAAGCCGCGCCTGGCCGGCCAGCAGCGCCGCAGCATCGATACGACCGTGCGGCCGGTGGTCGCGCAGAAGTCGCGTGAAGTGCGCGACCACTACAACTCCCTGCAGCTCGACTTCGCCGGCGGCTATGCATTGGAAGTGCGCGCCTACAACGAGGGCATCGCCTACCGCTTCCACACCTCCCTGCCCGGCCAGGTCACGGTGGAAGACGAGCAGGCTGGTGTCAGGCTGCGGCCGCAGGACACCCTGTACTGGCCCCAGGAAAAGTCGATGCAGTCGCACAACGAGCACTATTACCAGGCGCTGACCATAGGCGACGCCGCCGGCAAGCTGGTTGGCGTGCCGGCCCTGGTGCGTGATGGCGGGGTGCACCTGGTGTTCACCGAATCGGGCCTGCACGACTATCCCGGCCTGTACCTGCACGGCGAAGCGGCGGGCCTGCGCGCCGTCTTCCCGAAAGTGGCGCTGGCCGAAACGGCGCGCGACGACCGCAATGTGCCGGTCACGCAGGAGGCACCCTACATCGCACGCACCGCTGGCAAGCGAAGCTTCCCGTGGCGCATCCTGGGTATTTCCGCCGACGCCGGCGGCCTCCTGCTGAACCAGATGCCCTATCTGCTGGCCGAGCCGCAAGAACTGAAGGAGACCGCCTGGATCAAGCCAGGCAAGGTGGCCTGGGACTGGTACAACGGCAACAAGCTCTATGGCGTATCCTTCAAGTCGGGACTCGATACCCGCACCTACCGCCACTACATCGACTTCGCGGCCGACAACGGCCTCGAATACATCATCATGGACGAGGGCTGGTACAAGCTGGGCGACCTGCTGGCCGTCAAGCCGGAGATCGACATGCCGGAACTGATGGCATATGCCAGGCAGCGCGGCGTCGGCATCATCCTGTGGGTGTCGTGGAAGACGCTGGACACCCAGATGACGGCGGCACTGGACCAGTTCGCGCGCTGGGGCGCTGCCGGCATCAAGGTCGACTTCATGCAGCGCTCCGACCAGTGGATGGTGAACTACTACGAGCGCGTGGCGCGCGAAGCCGCCGCGCGCCGCCTGCTGGTGGACTTCCACGGCAGCTTCAAGCCCAGCGGCCTGCAGCGCACCTGGCCCAACGTGCTGACCTTCGAAGGCGTAAAGGGCCTGGAAAACAATAAGTGGAGCGACAAACAGACGCCGGAACACGACGTCACCCTGCCCTTCATCCGCATGTTCGCCGGCCCGGTCGATTACACCCCGGGCGCCATGAACAATGCGCACCGCAAGGATTTCGTCGCCAGTTTCGACCGCCCCATGAGCCAGGGCACGCGCGCGCACCAATTGGCGATGTACATGATCTACGAAAGCCCGCTGCAAATGCTGGCCGACAGCCCTTCGCAATACCGCGCCAACCCATCCTCGCTGGAGTTCATCCGCCAGGTGCCGGTGGAATGGGACGAAAGCCGCGTGCTGCACGCCGAGCTTGGCCGCTACGTCGCCATGGCGCGCCGCCGCGGCGATACCTGGTATGTGGGCGCCATGACCGGCGCCGACGGCCGCGACCTGGAGCTGGACCTGTCCTTCCTGGGCGACGGCGGCTACCAGTTGGACAGCATGGAAGATGGGCCGAACGCCGGCGTCTTCGCCACCGACGTGCAGAAGGGCGGCGCCAGCGTCACCCGCGGCAGCCGCCTGACGATGCGCCTGGCGCCGGGCGGCGGCTGGGCGGCGATCATCCGCAAGATGAATTGAGGAGAAGCGGATGCAAATTAATTCCCGCATTTGCGCGGCATTGATTGCCGCAACCCTTGCCGCCGACGCAACAGCCGCAAGCCCTGCACACGCCGTACCGCCGGCCTTTGCGCCGCGCTGGCAGATCGACGGCGACGCTATCCGCTGGCAGGTGAAAGACGTCCACCGCGACCAGCTTGAAATGAGCGGCCGCCAGGTCTCGGCCGTGATCGACTACGGCAGCCAGGGCGACGGCTCGCTGCTGCTGGCGCGCACCGTGGTGTGGCCGATGTTGCGCACCATTCCCGACGACACCCATGCCAGCCTGATTCGTAAATTCGGTGCGGAAGCCTCGCCGGTCATCGCCATCGACGGCCAACCCGCCGCTGGCGAGCACCTGAAGCAAGTTCGATTCGACGGCCGCCTCGCGCTGCGTTCGGAGCTGGCGCCTGGCCTGACGCTGACGCGCACCCTGACGCCGTCGCCCAGCGAGCCGGCTCTGGTTGAGCGGCTGGAACTGGAAAATAGCGGCCAAAGCATGCTGCACTACAGCTTCGGCGCGCTGGAGCGCAGCGAAACCACGCCGGCCGATCGCGGCACCCACGGCACCTACGTGATTGAAGTGCGCTCCCCGGCCCGCGAAGGCGAGCTGGCGCCCGGCGCCCGCGTGCACGTGGACGTGATCATCAGCGGCCGCCTGCAGAACGAGATGGTCTACGTGGACGGCGGCGAAGCCTTGCAGGAACGCGCACGCAAGGTAGCGCAATGGCGCGGCAACCTGGTGCTGGAAACGCCGGAGCCGGTGCTCGACGCCATGTTCGCCTTCTCCAAGATCCGGGCTGCGGAAAGCATCTTCGCCACGCGCGGCGGCCTGCTGCATGGGCCCGGCGGCACGCGCTACTACGCCGCCATCTGGGCCAACGACCAGGCGGAATACGTCAATCCCTTCTTTCCTTACCTGGGCGACAGCGCCGGCGTGCAGAGCGCGCTCACCAGCTTCGGCATGTTCGCGCGCTACATGAACGCAGCCTACAAGCCCATCCCCTCCTCGATCATCGCCGAAGGACGCAGCTACTGGAACGGTGCCGGCGACCGCGGCGACTGCGCCATGATTTCCTACGGCGCCAGCCAGTTCGCACTGGCACAAGGCGACCCGGGCACCGCGCGCCAGCTGCTGCCCCTGATCGACTGGTGCCTGGAATTCACACGCCGCAAGCGCGACGCGCAAGGCGTCGTGCATTCGGACAGCGACGAGCTGGAAGGCCGCTTCCCGGCCGGCAAGGCCAACCTGTCGACCAATGTGCTGGCCTACGCCGGGCTGCAAGGTGCTGCCCGGCTGGCAGCTTCGCTGGGCGATACGCAGCGTGCGACTGCGCTGCGGCAGGAAGCGGAAGCGCAACGCAGTGCGATCGAACGCCATTTCGGTGCGCGCATGGGTGGCTTCGACACCTACCGCTATTACGACGGCAACGAAAAGCTGCGCGCCTGGATCGCACTGCCGCTGGCCGTGGGCATCAACGAGCGCCAGCGCGGCACCGTCGATGCCCTGCTGTCGCCGCAACTCTGGAGCGAGAACGGGGTGCTGACCGAAGCGGGCGACAAGACCTTCTGGGACCGCGCCACGCTGTATGCGTTACGCGGCTTGCTGAAAGCGGGCGAACTGGAACGCACCATGCCCTACCTGCGCTACTACTCCGGCCGGCGCCTGCTGGGCGACCACGTGCCGTATGCGGTGGAAGCCTGGCCGGAAGGCCAGCAACGCCACCTGTCCGCCGAAAGCGGGCTGTATGCGCGGGTCATGACGGAAGGCCTGTTCGGCATCGAGGCGGCCAGCCTGCGCAGCTTCACTATCGCACCGCGCTTGCCGCATGGCTGGCCGCGCATGGCGTTGCGGCATATGCGTGCCTTCGGCGCGGGCGAAGACGGCGGCGGCATCGACATCGTCACCACGCGCACGCCGCGCGGCCAGCGCGTGCTGGTTCGCCTGGATGGAAAGATTTTGCTGGACCAGGCCTGGGACGGCAAGGCGCCGCTGCTCGTCACGCTGCCAGGCAAGATATAACCTTTTGTGCATAGATGGCGAGTAAACATTCAATTGTTCGCCACCACCAAGCTACCTAGCATGTCTCCGTCGGCCGCCTTGCGCGGCCGAATCATAACCACAACAGGAGACGCAATGAAGAACCCTTCCCAACGTGTGCGCTTGACGCTCGTCGCGCACGCCCTTGCATTGGCTTTCGCCGGGCCAGTCCTTGCTCAATCGAATGCCACCGGCAGCATCTTCGGCCAGGTTGCCAACGCGAGCGGGACTAGCATCGTGCTGGTGAACGTCGCAACCGGCGCGCGCCGCACCATCACCGTCGATGCCAACGGGCGCTATAACGCCAGCTCCATGCCGCCGGGCGTCTACAAGGTGCTGCTGATGCGCGACGGCGTCGTCGAACGCGAGCTGGAAGTGGAGGCGCTGATTGGGCAAGGCGTGGAAGCGTCCTTCGAACCCATCCAGGCAGTGAAGGTGACCAGCCGGCGCCCGACTATCGACGTCAGCAACACGAACAACGGCGCTGTGTTCACCGCCCGCCAACTGGCTACGTTGCCGATCTCGCAAAACCTGTCCGGCATTATCCAGCTTGCGCCCGGCACTGCGCGCGGCAACACGCGCATCGGTGGTGACAGCTTCGGCGGCGCCGGCGTGAGCGAGAACGCCTACTTCATCAACGGCTTCCCGGTCACCAATGTCTATCGCCAGATCGGCTCGACCACCCTGCCCTTCTTCGCGATCGCACAGGCGCAGATCCTGCAAGGCGGCTACAGTGCGGAATTTGGCCGTTCCACCGGCGGCGTGGTGAACATCACCACCAAGAGCGGCACCAACAACTGGGAAGCCGGCGCCGTGCTGCAATACACGCCGGACTGGCTGCGCGCCAAGCCGGACAACACCTACTATCCGAACACCGGACATAACCCGAAGACCGACGGCAAGCTGCTCACCTACCGTCACAGCAACAACGCCACCGACGTCTTCGGCAGCGCCTACGTCGGCGGCCCGCTGGTCAAGGACAAGCTGTTCATGTTCGCCAATATCGAGCAGGACCGCTTCAGCACCGGCTACATCAGCAAGGATTCCGATTCGCTCAACAAGACCAACGGCTGGACCGAACGCGAGACCCGCACGCCGCGCTACCTGCTCAAACTCGATTACAACATCAGCGACAACCATCGCCTCGAGTTCACCCAGATCCACGACGAGAACAAGAAAACGCAGCAGAATTACGGCTTCGACTACGCCAGCCTGCAGCGCAACGAGGTGCGCGCCGGCGGCACCACCGGCGATGGCGCCAAGACCAACGACTCGATCGTGAAATATACCGGCTTCCTGAGCGACAGCCTGACAGTGACTGCGCTGGCGGGGCGTTTCAAGTCGACCTATCCGCAATCGCGTGAAGGCTACGTGCCGGGCGTGTACCAGGTTAATGCCCCGCTCAATGCCCAGGTGCCGGGACTGGTTTATACCAACCCGCAGGCCATCGGCGGCACCATCCAGGTGCCGAATGCGGAAGACAGGCAATCCACGCTGCGCCTGGACGTGGAGTACAAGCTTGGCAACCACGGCCTGCGCGCCGGCATCGACCGCAACAACGTCTCATCGATCAATGGCTCGGAACTGGCCGGCGGTGGCAGCTGGACCTACTTCCGCGGCGATCCCAGTAAAGCGGTTCCTGGCGGCAGGACGCCCGCATCGGGAGGTGGATACGGACTGCAAGGCTACTACGTGAACGAGTATCACCAGAGCGACTCCGCCTCGCCAAAAACCGATCAGTCGGCCCAGTACATCCAGGATCGCTGGCAGGTCACCGATACAGTGCTGCTCGACCTGGGCTTGCGCAACGAGCAGTTCACCAACAAGAACAGCTTCGGCCAGGCTTATGCAGCGCAGCGCCATATGCTCGCCCCGCGCATCGGCGCATCCTGGGACGTGCGCGGAGACAGCACCTTGAAAGCTTTTGCCAACCTTGGCCGCTACCACCTGCAAATTCCGACCAGCGTGGCATCGCGCCTGGCCGGCAATCCGGTCCACATCGACCACTACTACACCTATACCGGCGTCGATCCGAAAACCGGCGTACCGACCGGGCTGACGGAAATTTCCCCACCGGTTTCCGGCGGCAACGAATGGGGCACGCCCAAAGACCCGCGCCAGGTCGCATCGAGCAAGCTGGGTGCAACCTACCAGGACGAGCTGGCACTCGGCTTCGAGGCGGCACTGACGCCGGAGTACACGGTCGGCAGCAAGGTCACCTATCGCACGCTGCGCAACACGATCGAGGATTGGTGCGATTCGCGTCCCTTGCGCGCCTGGGGCAAGCGCAACAACGTCGATACCAGCAAATACGATATGCCATGCCTGCTGATCAATCCCGGCCGCGACAACACCCTGACGCTGGACCTGGCCGGCGATGGCAAGCTGGTTTCCATTCCATTGACGGCTGAAGACATCGGCCTGCCGAAGGTAAGCCGCGTTTATACGGCACTGGACCTCTTCATCGAACACCCGATGCGCAATGGCTGGTACGGCAAGCTGAATTACACGCTGTCGCGCACCAGGGGCAATATGGAAGGCCAGGTGATGTCCGATATCGGCCAGGCCGACATCGCCGCCACCACCTCGTTCGACTTCCCGGAACTGATGGATCACGCCAGCGGCCCCCTGCCGAACGACCATACCCACGTGCTGAAGGCCTTCGGCTACTACCAGCTTGGCCAGGAATGGACCGTGGGCGGCAACGTCAACATCGTCACCGGCGCGCCGAAGTCCTGCATCGGCAACCTGCCGGCCGCGCTCAACCAGGATGGCAAGAATCCGGCAGCCGGCTATGGCGCTGCCGTCTTCTACTGCGACGACAAGCCGGCGCCGCGCGGCTCCGCGGGCAGGATGCCGACCGATTTCCGCATCGCGCTGAACACGACTTATATGCCGCGCATGTTCAAGGGCCTGGCATTGAAGGCGGACGTGTTCAACCTGCTGAACCGCCAGACCACGCTGGCGACCCAGCCGGTCTACAACGCGGGCGCCAACACCGTCAGCCCCTACTATGGGCAGGTGCTGGGGCGCGCACCTGAACGCCAGGTGCGCTTTGCCGCGGAGTACCACCACAAGTTCTGAATCAGCGCCCCGCTTCCTTCAGGTATTCCGCACGCGCTGCCAGCGCGGTGTCGGCGAAGTCGCTGAACACGCCATCGACGCCAAGGGCGAAGAAGTGCTTGTACTCCAGCACAGGATCGCCCTTGTAGTTGCTGGCCAGGCGGCGCTTCTCGTTGCGGAAGGTGTACGGGTGCACGAACAGGCCAGCCTTGTGCGCATCCGCCACCAGCGAGGTGGGCTCCATGGTGGTGGTGTCGGCATCGTTCACCTTGCCGTCGCCGTTGATATCAGCAGCACCTTTGACGCTGACGATGTAGCGCTTCCATGGGCCGATGCCGTCGGCATAGGTCTTGATCTCGGCCAGCCCGGCCGGGGTCACCATGTCGCTGAACAGGCGCTTGTCGCCGGCCTGCGCCCAGTCGAACGGCTTGTCGTATGGCGCGGCGTAGGTCAGCGCACCGGTTTTCAGATCGACGTCGTCGGCGTCGATCAGCTGCACCATCTTCAGCTTCGAACCTTTGCTGCGCATGTACTTCAGGCTGCCCGGCTCGAAGGACTGGATGTAGACCGGCGAGTCGCGTTCGGTCCAGCCGGCGGCCGCCAGCATCGCCAGCAGCTTGTCTTCCAGCGGCAAGCCTTGCTGGCGGTGGAAGGTCGGGTTCTTGGTTTCCGGGTAGATGGCGATATTGCGGCCGCTCTTCCTGATCATGTCGATCACTTCCTGGATGGTCGCGATCTTGTATTGGCCGTTGAATTGCTGCGGGCGTTCGGCATCGGTTGAAATGCCGCCCAAGGTCTTGATCTCCGCCAGCGTGAAATCACTGGCGAACCAGCCGTCCTGCAGTTCACCGTCGACGCTCAGCTTGCGCTTGCGGGCGGCGAATTCCGGATGTTGCGCCACGTCGGTGCTGAACGCCAGGTTCGGGTCGTGGCGGGCAATCAGCACGCCATCCTTGGTGGAGATCACGTCCGGCTCGATCGCGTCGGCGCCCAGCTCGATGGCCTTGGCATAGGCTTCCACCGTTTCCTCCGGCAGGTAGCCGCTGGCGCCGCGGTGCGCCACCACCAGGGCCGGCTTGCCGTCCAACGTGGGAAGCGGCGCCTGCGAAGTCCCGCCACATGCCGCCAATACCGCTGCCGCTACCGCTCCTGCTATCGCCTTCTTCATCGTTGCCCCGCTGTGTAAGTTGAAAACTGGCGGATTGTAGGTAGCGAAAATGACAAGCTTGTGAATTGCGCAAGCGTGCTCGAGGTGCTTGACAACCGTTGCCTAGGCAACGTATAGTTCATTTATGAACAAACAAGCCGACCCTCGCCGCGTTGCCCGCCTGGTCAGCCGCGCCCAGAAAGCCCTGGAAGAAGAACTCGATGCCAGGCTCGCGCCCTTCGATATCACGGCGGCGCAATACGTGGTGCTGTCTGCCCTGCATGGCGGCCGCGCCAACATCGCAGCGCAGATCTGCAAGGAGCTCTCGTACAGCCCCGGCGCCATGACCCGCATGCTGAACCGCCTGGAACAGAAAGGCATGATCCAGAAAGGGCCGAGCGCCGCCAATCGCCGCACCGTGCAACTGGAACTGACCGAAGAAGGCCGGCGTCTTTTCCCCAGCCTGCTGGAAGCTTCGGGCACCGTGATCGAACAGTACTTCGGTACTTTCAGTGCGCAGGAACTGCATGCTCTCGAAGCCCTGTTGCTGAAGATGTTCGCCGGGAAATAGATCTTTTTTTTGCCGAATAGGTTGCCTAGGCAATGTTACATTAAGGAAGTAATGTGGAACCTTCAATCAATGTGCTGGGAGCCTATTTTCCCGACTGGCTTTTCTGCATTGCCGGCGCCACGGTGCTGTGCTTCGTGCTGCACACAGTGCTGAATGCGCGCGGCTGGCTGGCCGGCGCCCCGGCGCATCTGCTCGCGCTGGGCTACCCCGCCCTCGCCACCGTGCTGTCCCTGTCGGCGTGGCTCGTATTTTTCCAACATTGAGGTGAGGTCATGAAGAAAACCAGGAACTCCCGCCGCTGGAGCGCCATCGTGCTGGTGCTGGCCCTGGCCGCAATCGGCCTCGCCATCTACGTCGTGCGCACGATCGACCAAGCGCCGCGCACCGATGATGCCTACGTCTATGCCGACACCATCAACGTCGCCCCCGAAGTCAACGGAAGGATCGTGGAGCTGCCGGTGGCGGACAACCAGCGTGTCAGGAAAGGCGACCTTCTGTTCCGCATCGATCCCCAGCCCTTCGAGCAAACCCTGGCAAAGGCCGAAGCCAGCCTGAAAGCGCTCGACAGCGAGATCAGGCTGACCCAGCGCTCGGTCGATGCCCAGAAGTTTGCCGCCGCTGCAGCACAGGCGAACGTCGAACACGCAAAGGCCGCATCCGAGCAGGCGGGCGACACGCTGGCGCGGCTCGAACCCTTGCTCACCAAAGGCTTCGTGTCGGCCGAGCGCATCGACCAGGCTCGCACCGCCAGGCGCGGCGCGCAATCCCAGCTTAGTGCGGCCTTGCTTGATGCGCGCCGAGCCGAAGCTTCCGTCAGCGGCGTCGATGCGCTGGTCGCCAGGCGCGAAGTCGTGAAGTCCGAGATCGCGCTGGCGCGCCTGAACCTGTCCTATACCGAGGTGCGCGCGCCGGGCGACGGCATCGTGCTGAACCTGAAAACCTCGGTGGGCCAGTTTGCCGCTGCCGGCCATCCGGTGTTTACGCTGGCCAGCTCCAGCCGCTGGTACGTGGTGGCGAATTTCCGCGAGACCGACCTGGCCGGCATCAAGGCCGGCCGCCATGCCCAAGTCTACCTGCTTGGCGACACCTCCAAACGCTACAGCGGCACCGTCGAGTCCATCGGCTACGGCGTGTTCCCCGACGACGGCGGCAGCGAAGTGGCAGGGCTGCCGCGCGTACCGCGTTCCATCAACTGGGTGCGGGTGGCGCAGCGCTTCCCCGTGCGCATCCTGATCGAACAGCCAGACGCAGCGTTCCGCATCGGCGCTTCGGCCGTCGCCATGCTGAACGCGAAGTGAACATCATGGAAGCGCTGATGGCGCGTATCCGCGCCGAACTGGCGCCCTTCCCTGGCCGCATGGATGCGGTGTGGCGCCTGCTCGCGAGCTGCACCGTGGTCATCGTCTGCTCGATGGCCTTGCAAATTCCTTCGCTCTCGCTGTCGCTGATCATGGTGTTCTTCACCGCGCAGGAGAATACCGTGCTGACCCGCATGAGCGGCATCGTGCTGGGGATCGGCAGTACGCTGGCGGTGGCGTCGTCCATCCTCCTGCTCAAATTCTTCATCGACGCCCCGATGCTGCGGATTCTCGGCGCGGCGCTGGTTGCTTTCTGCGGCATGTATTTCATGCGGACCAGCAAGCTCGGCGCCATCGGCTTCCTCACCGCCCTGATCGTGGTGTATGGGCAAAGCATGGCCGACATTTACGAAGATCCCGAAGTGATGACGCGCGCCTTGTTGTGGGTATGGGTAGCTTCGACCTATCCGGTGGTGGTGACGATGATCATCCAGCGCCTGTTCCGGCCTGCGTTGCCGGTCAAGCTCCTGGTGGAAGAATATGGCCGCCAGCTTGATGAAGTCGAGCACCAGCTTGAGGCGCGCATCGCCGGTGCCGCAGCGCCAGCCTTTCACAGCGGCCAGGTCGGGCGCGGCGTGCTGGCCCTGCAGCGGCAACTGGCGTTTGCAGCCCTGGGCAATGAGGAACGCACTGCGGCGCGTGCTGCGGCCGTCGGTCGCCTGCATGCCGCGGCCGCGCAACTGGCCAGGCTGGCGCCGTTCGAAGCTTCGCAGGAGGAGCACAAGCAGATGATCGCGATTCGACAGGCTTGCGCGTCACTGCGGGAGTGTCTCGGGCATGGGACGGCCTTCACGCCGGATTCTGCAGCGCCGGCTTCGGCCGGCCTGGCTGGCACCGCAGCGGGAGCTGCAACCGGCGCGTCGCACGCGCACAGCGTGGTTTTGCGCGAGATGGCGCGGGCTTTGCACGCCGCGGCAAATGCGGACGCCGATGCCACCCCAGGTGCCGCCGGACTGGCGCGCCAAGGCGGAACCCGCTCGTCCGGTGCCGTCGGAAATCCCTTGCGCCTCGTTTACCTGCAGTTTGCCTTCAAGGCAGTCCTGGCTGCGATGATCACCTACGTCATCTACACGGGCCTTCAATGGCCCGGCATCCATACAGCAATGCAGACCTGCATCATTCTCGCCCTGCCAAGCCTCGGCGCGACCACGCATAAAGGCATCAACCGCTTGCTGGGTTGCTGCCTTGGCAGCCTGGCCGCGCTGGCGGCAACGGTATTTGTCGTGCCGCACCTCGACAGCATCGTCGGACTGCTGGCCATGTCCCTGCCCATCATCGCGCTTGGTGCGTGGATTGCCGTGGGGCCGCCGCGTTCGAACTACATCGGCGTCCAAATGATGTTTGCATTCGCACTGGCGCAACTGGGCAGCTTCGGGCCCGTCACCGACGTCACTGAGATCCGCGACCGGTTGATTGGCATTCTGCTTGGACTGGCGGTTTCGATCACCATATACGCGCTGCTGTGGCCAGAACGCGAAGGCCAGGCGCTCAAAACAGCTCTGTCGCGCCTGCGCAAGGCGGTCGCCGCTTGCGTGCACGCCGATCAACAGGGTATTGGCTCGGCGCGGCTGGAGGCCTGGGGCCTGCTGAACCAATGTCGTGAACTGCACGCCAGGGTGGCGCTAGAGCCGGGCTGGCGCGACCGCAATGCACGTCGCATCGCGAACACGCTGGCACAAGCGGAGGAGAAGCTGGCCGCACAACAGGCCAGCCATTAGGGCGATCAGGCGACCAACAGTCCCATCTCGCCCAGGATTGCCGCCGCTTGGGCGTGGGATATCACGACGCCCTTGAAGGTGCGCAAGTCGGCCAGATCCAGGCCGCCGATATCTGCCCCGCGCAGGTCGGCGCCTTCAAGGCGGGCCAGCTTGAGCACGGCTTCGCGCAGGCTGCAGCCCTCCAGCACGGCCTCGCGGAAATCGCAGCCGGACAAGTCGGCATCCGAAAAATCGAGCTGGTTCAAGGTCGCTTTGCGGAATGAAAAGCCGCGCATATCCGCGCCAACCAGCAGGCTTTCCTCGAAGCTGGCGCCCAGGTGCGACACCTCTTCGAAGGACGCTCCAGTCAGTTTGCAACTGCGGAAACTGGCCGACGCCAGCTTGCTGCGGCGCCATTTGCTGTTATTCAGGTCGCAGCCCTGGAATTGTGCATCGACCAGGTCCGCCGATTCGAAATCGGCCGACATGCCGCGGCAACGCTGCCAACTGCTGCGAGCCAGCTTGCATGCGTACAGAATCGTTTCATTGAAAGTGCAGCGCTCAAAGACGCAGTCCTGCAGGTCGAGGCGCGACAGGTCCGCCTCGTCAAAGCTGCACTGCACGAAATGGCGCACGCCTGCCGAAAGCTGCTCCACCAGCGAGTCGCGATCCATCTCCATGTTAGCGGCGCCGGGTGCGGGCGGCGTAGGCTTCGTAGATCGTCTTGGCGTCCTTGTGGGCCTGGTCGATATTGCGCAGCTTCTTGTCGTCGTCATGGCGGACAAAGAATTCTGCGTCCTGCGCATCCATCACCAGTTTGACCGCAAGCGTGTCTTTCAGGTTGTATTTTTCGAAGATGAGCGTGGTCACTTCGTCGAGATATTCTTCGTAAGTCATGATCGGTTCCTTCCGGCGCCGATTATACGCGTCATGCGGGCACTTGCCGAAACGATTCCGTATCTATATAATTCGGGCCCTTCGGGTCGTTAGCTCAGTTGGTAGAGCAGCGGACTTTTAATCCGTTGGTCGCAGGTTCGAGCCCCGCACGGCCTACCAGAAAAAGATAGAATAGCCAGCCTTCGGGCTGGCTATTTTATTATCTGCATTATGAAGCATTCCCTCTTCCTGTTCGACCTCGACGACACCCTGCTCGATTTCCGCGCTTCCGAGAAGCTTTCCTTTGAGCGCGTGCTGCGGCAGCTTGGCTTCCGTGACAGCATCGATGAAATGTTCCAGCAATATCAAGGCATCAACATCGAACTGTGGCGGGCGTTTGAAGCCGGTACGGTTTCCAAGGAATTCCTGAAAGTGGAACGCTTCCGCAAAACTTTTGCGGCAAACGGGCTGGAGATCGATCCGCAGCAAGCCAGCTACCGCTACCTGGAGTCCCTGTCCGAAACCGTGGTCCTGGTCGATGGCGCCAGTCGCCTGTGCGAAACGCTGGCCGCAGCCGGCGAAGTGGGCATCATCACCAACGGCGTGGCGCACATCCAGGACCGCCGCATTGCCAGCTCCGGCCTGGGCGATTACATCTCCTTCACTGCCACTTCCGAAGCATGCGGCTATGCCAAGCCGGATAGCCGCTTCTTCGAATACGCCACGAAAATGGCGCGTGCCTTCAACAAGGATGAAACCATCATCGTGGGCGACCGGCTGGACGCCGATATTCTCGGCGCCAACCGTTTCGGCATCGAAAGCTGCTGGTACAACCCGGGCCGTTTAGACAACGACACCGAAGCCCTGCCCACTTTCGAAGCCGCCCATCTAGACGATATCGCTCCTTTGCTCGCTTAAAAGGCGAAGCGCAGGCCGGCGTTGACCCGGCGCCCCACATCTTCCAGGGTCAGGAACTGGCTCTCGTTGTTGGCATATTCGTGCATGCGCGAATTGCTCAAGTTGATGCCGTCCAGGTACAAGGCGATCTTCGGCGTGATGTTGTAGCGCAGGCTCAGGTCGTACTGGCCGTAGGCTGCACGGGTGCGTGGCTGGGTGCTGCCGCCGCCGCAATCGACGGCGAACTTGTTGCGCCAGTTGTAGCTCACGCGCGCCGAGAAGGTCTCGTTCTCATAGAACAGCGAAGCGTTGTACGACTGCTTCGACAAGCCCGGGTAGCCGCAATCGAGGGCTGCTGCATCGTCTCGGCTGGCGGTAGCGTCGACGAAGGTGTAGTTGGCGGCGACACCAAAGCCGCGCAGCCACGCGATGCCGTTGTCGAAGGCATACTGGCCGGCCAGCTCGATACCCTTGATCTTGCCCTTCTGTCCATTGCGGATGCGGGTATCGTGCACTACTTCCGAGTACTGCGGGATGGTGATGTCTTCAAGGCGCTTTTCAAGGAAGTTCGACACATTCTTCTGGAAGATCGCCGCACCGAGGAAGTTGGTCTTGGACAGGTACCACTCATAAGAGAGGTCCAGGTTCTTCGACTCCATCGGCTTCAGGTATGGATTGCCGCCGCCGGTCTGCACGTCTCCGAAACGGCCGCCGTACCAGTTGTCGACGCCCATCTGGTTCAGCGTCGGCCGGGTCTCGGTTTTGGAGGCGGCCAGGCGCAGCACCATGTCATCGGTCAGGTCGAATTTCAGGTTACCCGATGGCAGCACGCTGTTATAGCTGTTCTCGACCGACGTCTCGACCGCCGGGCCGTAGTTCAGGATGTAGGTGGTGTCGTTCGGGCTCTTGGTCGCCGACAGCAGCACGCGGCTGATACCGGTGGAAGTCGAATTCACGCGCACCACGCGCACGCCTGCATTCGCCGACCAGCGCTCGCCTTCCCACTTCGAATCGAGGAAGATGCTCGACACCTTCTCCTTCACGCTCCAGAAGTTCGGCTTGGTGTAATCGATGGACATCGGGCCGTTCGGGAACTTGCTCTTGTCCAGGTACAGCGCCGGATCGTTCGACAGCGCCAGCGTGGACGGCTGGTTCAGGTAATTCATGTAAGCATACGGATCGAAGCTCAGGTAGCTCGCCGGCGCGCCCGGGAAGGCGTTATCCAGCGACTTCACCGTGAACAAGGATGACGGCAGCGACACGTGGTAGCCGCTGAAAGCGTTCCACGAATCGCTTTCCCACTGGTTGCGCCCGACCTTGCGCTGCGAATATGAGACGCCGGTGTCGATGCCCTTGAAGGCGCCCATCTCGTGCGCCCAGGAGGCGTTCATGCGGGCTTCGCTCAGTTCATCGGCAAAGCGCACATCCTTGTTGGACACGGCGTGGGCGCGTACCGCGTTCGGGTCCGTAATGCCGTCGCCGAACGACAGGCTCGGGATGGAGCCAAAGGTCAGCGAATCGCCATTTTTCGGCACCATGCCCGCCACGATCCACTGGTCCGGAGTCTTGGTGGTGGTTCGCGAATTCGAGACGTCGCCTTCAAGCTTCCACTCAGGTGAAGCGTTCCATTTCGCATTCAGGCCAAAGGCCTTGGTAATCGACAGCCGGTCGCCGCCCTTGACGATCATGTCGTTCGAATTGGCATCTGTCAGGATACCGGTGCCGTCGCCGACCAGGGCCGGGTTATTGGCGAAGAAGTTCGCGCCGGGACGCAGGAAGCTCGTGACCTGGTTGTTGGAGTCGTACTTCACGCCCAGTTGCACCGGGTTGTTCCAGTCGCTGATGGCGATCACGTCGTTGCGCTGGTTGAGGCGCGAATACAAGGCATCGGCGGTCAGCTTCCAGTCCGCGGAAGGGTTGTACTGCACGGTGACGTTGCTGACCAGCCGCTTGCGCGTTTCGTTCTCCTGCTGGTAGCCGAAGCTTTGCGGCATCAGCAGCTTCTTGCTGGTGACGTTGGCCATGGTCAGGCCCTTGGAATTCAGGTCGCCGTCGATCATATACACGTCGCGCAGGTTCCAGGCATCGTTGATGGCCTTGTTCTGCTTCGACGCGCGGTCGGTGTACGACAGCGAACCGGTCACGCCAAAAGTCTTGTTCTCATTGGCGAAGGAATACATGCCGCTGACGTTGGGCGTGTTCTTCTTCGAGTTCGAATCGTAGGAGTCGAATACATTGATCACGCCCGAGTGGCCGGCCTTGCCGGACAAGGGACGCGCGGTCTGGATATCGACCGTGGAGCCGATGCCGCCCTCCGGCAGGAAAGGCATGGAAGTCTTGTAGACGATGGCCTTCGAGATCAGGTCGGACGAAAGCAGGTCGAACGAAAAATCGCGGCCGCCGGTGTCGCTGGTCATGGTGCGGCCGTTGACCAGCACATTATTGAACTCGGGGCCCAGGCCACGTACCGAGATGTAGCGCCCTTCCCCGTTGTTGCGCTGGATTTGCACGCCGGTGACGCGCTGCAGCGATTCCGCAATGTTCGTATCGGGGAACTTGCCGGCGTCTTCGGCCGATACGGCATCCACGACGCCTTCTTGCAAGCGCTTGGTCGCGAGCGAGGACGCCAGCGAAGCGCGCACGCCACTCACCACCACCTTGGCAGAAGGATCGATCTGCTCTTCCGCCGTTTGAGCATTGGCACCCAGCGGCAGCAGGATCTCTGCGATCAGCGCCGCCAATACAGTCTTACGCATAAATTGTCTCCGTTATTTTGGTTTTGGTGAGCCAATGTTACGCAGGGCTTGCAATATCAAAGTATTGCGTCTTTCAGTATTGATATTCCGAAAACGTATGAGTCAGCCTGGCCCGCTGGCTGCGCGCGAGCACGATGCCTGATGTCGGATTTATGCAACCCGTGACTATTCGATAGTTTGCTGACAGCAACAGAAGTTACAATTTGCACTCTGAAAATTTCGGGATTCCCAGTGTCTGATAACGTATACGCCGCGCCGAGCGCCAACCTTGATGAACATTTCCATTCCGGCGTGGAAGACCGCTTTTACGTGGTCTCCACGCGCAAGATGCTGATCCTGTTCTTCCTCACCTTCGGCCTGTTCCAGCTGCACTGGAATTTCCAGAACTGGCAGCGGCACAAGCGCGCTACCGGGGATGACGTCTGGCCGCTGCCGCGCGCGCTGTTCGCCCTCTTCTTTACGCATACCCTGTACCACGAAGTGGCCGACTACGACCCCAGCGGCAAAGGCCGCAGCTGGAACAGCGACACCTACGCGACCGGCATGGTGTTCCTGATGCTCGCTGGCTACGCCTTGTCATGGGCCGGCACCGGCTCGCTGCTCCTGGACGTGGTCTCGATCCTGCTGTTGATCCCCACTGGCCTGCTGCTGAAGCAGGTCCAGCTGGAAATCAACATCCGCAGCGGCGACCCGGCCGGCAGCAGCAACGACAACTTCACCGCGGCCAATATCGCCTGGTGCGTGCTCGGCGCATTAGCCTGGTTCTTCTTCGCCATCGGCCTGCTGCTCGTTCGTTGATGAACGCCGGCGCCGCGCGCTAATCGGCCTTGTGCCCTGCCAGCGCGATCTCCGGCAGGAACAGCAGCACAATCAGTCCTAGCAGGACCAGCAGCGCGCCGGCGCCAAAGACGCCGGCAATTGCGTGGCGATAGACGGCCACCGTCGAAGCCAGCACGCTGACGCCGGGCCCGACGGCCGCCACGGCGTTCACGCCGTGGACATGCAGCGAATGCGCCAGCATGGCGCCCGAACCGGTCACGCCCAGCAAGCCGCCCAGCGAGCGGAAGAAAGTCAGCATCGCCGTCCCCACGCCGCGCCGCGGCAGCGGCAAGGCGTTCTGCACCGCGATCGTCATGTTCGGCATCACCAGGCCCAGGCCGGCGCCGAGCAGGAAGATCGCCGGCTCGATGACCCAGTAGCCCCACCCGGACTCCATGCCCAGCGCCAGGGTGCTGAACGCCACCAGCGCGGCGACCAGTCCAGCCACTTGCACGCCCTTGTACTTGCCGGTGCGCGCCAGCCTGCGGCCGCTCAGCATGGAAGAACCGACCAGGCCAATCATCATGGCCACGGTAAGCAGGCCGGAGCTGGCCGGGCTGCTGCCCATCACCACCTGGAAGAACAGCGGGAAGAACACGGTCGCGCCCATCAGGCCCATGAAGGTCAGCGCCATCACCACGCTGGCGATATTGAAGACGCGGTTGCCGAACAAATCCGGCGGCAGCACAGGCTCCGGCACCTTGCGTACATGCATGGCCAGCCAGGCGCCCAGCACCACGGCCACCGCGCTGCACACCTGCACCTGCAGGGAATCCCAAGGCCATTCCGTGCCGCCCAGCGCCAGCACCAGCAGCGCCGACGTGATCGAGCCGGTCATTAGCACGGAGCCCAGATAATCGACACGGTGCGCATGGTGCACCTTTTCCTTGTGCAGCGCCCGTGCGATGGCATAGAAGGCCACGGCGCCAACCGGCAGGTTGACGTAGAACGTCCAGTGCCACGACAAGGCGTCGGTAATCAGGCCGCCCAGCACCGGCCCAAGCAGGCTGGTGGCGGCATACACCACCGGCACCATGCCCATGCGCTTGCCGCGTTCCGCCGGCGGGATGATGTCGGCAATGATGATCTGGGCCAGCGGCAGGAAGCCGCCCGCGCCCACGCCCTGCATCGCGCGGAACACGATCAGCTGCGTCATGTTCTGCGACAGGCCGCACAGCGCGGAGCCAAGCAGGAAGGCGCCCATGGCGGCGAAGATCATCGGGCGACGGCCGTACTGGTCGGCCAGCTTGCCGTACAGCGGCATGGTGGCAGTGGAAGCCAGCACATAGGCGGTGACCACCCACGACAGGTGGGCCATGCCGCCCAGGTCGGCCACGATGCGCGGCAAGGCGGTGGCGACGATGCTCTGGTCCAGCGCACTGAGGCCCAGCACGGCCATCATGGCCAGGTAGACAGCGCGGATTTCGCGCTCGGTAACAGCGGTGTCCTTCATGGTGCTCCGATGATGTTCAGGGGTTCAATGGCGGCTTCCAGCGCAGCCAGCTGGGCCGGCGTCAGGCGGGCGATGCGCTGCGCCATCCAGTCGCGGCGCTTGTCGCGCAAGGCTTCGATGCACGCGGCGCCATGCGCCGTCGCCTGCAGGCCGGAGCGGCGCCGGTCTTGCGGATCGGGCGCGCTGCGCTGCACCAGCCCCGCCTCCTCCATCGCCTTGACATGGCCGCTCATGGTGGCGGTGCGCACGTTTTCCATGCGCGCCAGTTCGGCCACGCCGATGCCAGGCTGTTCCTGGATGATGGCCAGCAGCATGTACTGCACCAAGGGGATATCGCCGCCGTTTTCGCTGGCGTCGCGGCGCATCTCGCGCACCAGCCGTTTCAGCGTCAGGCGCAGCTCTTCACTGGCGGCGAGCACGCGCGGCGTCAGGATCGCTTCATGTTTTTTCGGCATCGGCCATATAGTTAGGTAGGCTACCTACATATATTGCCAGATTTCTCCTTGCCGCGCAAAAGCGCCAGCAAATGCTGGCGTGCCGCCGCTGGCGCCATGCCCTTTTCCTGCAGGTGCGGCAGCAGCTTTTCGAACAGTTCGCGGCGCCGGACTCCGGCCTCCGAGATACCGCGCCGGTCGCTGAAAAAGTCCATCAGCGTCGAGCCGCACAGGCAATTGCGATAGGCTTCGACGATCGCAACGCTGTCGTCGTCGAAGCTTTGCTTGAGGCCAGTGATGTCCTTGCGCACCGATTGGGTCTGCTGCATGAATTCCTGCGCCGTGGCGAAAGCCCGCCCGCAATTGCCGCAATGCTTGGGGAAGGCCGATGCAGGCAAGGCTTGCAAACCCTCAAAGAAAAGACCTTCGTCCATTTTTGCAACCTCTTTCTTCCAGTGCGCTGCAATTTATGAGACAGTGAATCTTTCGCGCCGCGGAGCACATATGACCCTGCAGGAGCATTGCCGTATCGAGCCGCTGGAACGCGCCCGCGCGCTGCATGCCAGCTTCTATACCGACCAGCAATGGCTGGAATTCGAGCTGCGGGAAGTGTTCGGATCGACCTGGCAACTGGCGGCGCACGCCGGGGAGCTCAGTGCAACCGGCGACCATGTCGTCGGCGACATTGCCGGCAAGCCGATTATCATCATACGCCAGGGCGACGGCAGCCTGCAGGCTTTCTTCAACGTCTGCCGCCACCGCGCCGGCCCGCTCGCGACCTGTAACGGCAAGGGCGCGCGGGCGCTGCACTGCAAATACCACGGCTGGACTTACGAACTGGATGGCACACTGCGTGCGGCCACCGAAATGCAAGACGCGGCCGGCTTCGACAAGTCGGCGATCCGCTTGCCCCGCATCCAGGTGCGCGAGTGGCAGGGGCTGGTGTTCGTGGCGCTGGATGCCGCCGCGCCGCCGTTCGAACAGGTCTTTGCCGGCATCGCCGAGCTCATCGCCCCGGCGGGCGTGTCGTCCATGCGCTTCGCCAAGCGCGACACCTACAAGCTCGAATGCAACTGGAAGGTCTATGTCGACAACTTCCTCGAAGGCTATCACCTGCCCTTCGTCCATCCCGGCCTGTCGCAGGTGCTCGACTACCGCGCCTACGACACCGAGCTGGCGCAATGGCATTCGCTGCAGCACTCGCCGCTGCGCAACAACGACGGCATCTACGGCGACGGCAATGCCTGGTACTACTTTATCTACCCCAACATCATGCTGAACATCACACCGGGCCGGCTGCAGACCAACCGCATCCTGCCGGCCGGGCACAGGCAGTGCATCGTGGAGTTCGACTATTACTACGCCGACGATCCGGCAGTGCAGGCGCGGGCGCAGGCCGAGCAAGCCTTCAGCGACGAGATCCAGGCCGAGGACATCAGCATCTGCCAGCACGTCCAGCAAGGCCTGGCATCCGGCTCATACACCGCCGGGCGCCTGAACCCGAGGCGCGAAAGCGGCGTGTGGCATTTCCAGAACCTGCTGCGCGCGGCCTATGCACGCCACGGATAAGGCCAAGCCGCTCGGCTTCTGGATGTGCACAGCCCTGATCGTGGGGAATATGATCGGCATGGGCATCTTCATGCTGCCCGCCGCGCTGGCGCCGTTCGGCAGGAACGCGTTTGCGGGATGGGCCATCTCCGTCATCGGCTGCCTGTTCATCGCCCACGTCTTCGCCCGCCTGGCGCGCGCCATGCCGGACGAGGACGGGCCTTACGGCTATTGCCGGCGCGCCTTCGGCAACGGCGTTGCCTTCTTCACCATGTGGTGCTACTGGGTGTCGATCTGGGTCACCAATGCCGCATTGGCGATCGGCATCGTGGGTTACCTGGCAACGCTGGCGCCGGCGCTGTCCGCGCACCCGGCCCTGCCGCCGCTGGCGGCCATGGGCATCATCTGGTTCTTCGTGCTGGTCAGCCTGCGCGGTGCGCTGGCTTCGGGCCGGGTGCAACTGGTGTCGGCGGCGCTCAAGCTGCTGCCGATGAGCGCCATCGTGCTGCTGGGCGTGTGGATCTTGGGAACCGACAGCGCCGCCTACGCGGCGCACCTGCCGCCCACGCCATTCACGCTGGACGGCACCGCCGCAGCCGGCACCATTGCCCTGTTCGCAATGCTGGGCGTGGAATGCGCCTCGCTGCCTGCGACCAAGGTGCACGAGCCGGAGCGCACCATCCCGCGCGCCACGATTGCCGGCACGCTGGCCGCGGCAGCAGTGTATGTGCTGGTCTGCACGATTCCCATGCTCTTGCTGCCGCAGGCCGAGCTGGCCGCCTCCAACGCCCCCTTCGTCGACCTGTTCCGCCGCTACTGGGATGGCGGCAGCGGGCATTGGCTGGCGACGGCCGTCATCTTCAGCGGCCTGGGGGCGCTGAATGGCTGGACCATGCTGGCGGGCGAAGTGACCGCGTCGATGGCTCGCCACGGCATTTTCCCCGCCATGTTGAAAGCGCCCAACCGCCACGGCGCGCCAGCCTGGTCGCTGCTGCTGGTGGGAGCGCTGGCCAGCGTGATGATCGCAATGAACTACAGCCGCTCGACGGCCGAGGCCTTCACTTTCCTGACGCTGGTGGTCACGGCAGCCAGCATGCCGCTCTACCTGGTCGGCGGCGCGGCGGTATTCAGGCTGCACCGGCGCGGCGTATTGGCGCGAGGGGCAGCGCTGTCCCTGAGTGCGGTGATGAGCTGCGTTTTTTCGCTCTGGGCCTTTTACGGCATGGGCAGGGAAGCCTTCTGGTGGGGCATGGCGCTGGGTGCGGTCAGCCTGCCCGTGTTCTGGCTGGTGCGTTGGCGGCAGAAGGCGCAACAGGCTGCAGGCAATACGCCACCAGCAGCAGCGCCGCAGTAACGGCGCCAGCCAGCGCCAGCCTGGCCGCCAGCGACAGCGTGGCGGCATGCAGGACCAGCTGGTTCTGCATGGCCACTGCGGCAGCAAACATCGACAGCGCGGCGAAGGTCCAGCGCGCACCGCCGGCTGTGGCACGGGTGGCGCTGTACAGGCGGCCCGCAGGCAGCGAGAAGGCCGGCCACGGATCGGCAGCGGCAACATCGGCGGGACGCCAGCCGGTGCGGCGGAACCACAGCGAAAGCTTGTCGCGCCAGCGCGCAGTGCGCAGCGCATCGCGCCACATCACGGCCGGCCAGGCAAATTGCGCCCGCACCGCATTCCAGCCCGGCGCGCCCTTGCGCACGCCGTAAACGCACGCCTCGCCTTCTTCGATATAGGTGCCGAACAGGCGGTCCCAGATCATCAGCGTGGCGGCGTAGTTGCGGTCGAGGTAGACGTCGTTGACGGCATGGTGCACCCGGTGCGCGCTGGGCGTGTTGAGGATGCCCTCGAGCAGCGGCACCCGGCCAACCAGGCGCGTATGAATCCAGAACTGGTAGAACTTGCTCAGCGTGAGCTGGATGATGAAGACGCCCGGCGGGCAGCCGAGCAGCGCCAGCGCCATGAACAGCGGCGCGTGGAAAAGATCCTGGAAAGCGCCCTGCCGCAGCGCCGTGGTGAGGTTGAACTCTTCGCTCTGGTGATGCGGTGAATGCACGGCCCACAGGAAGTTGATTTCGTGCGACCAGCGGTGCGCCCAGTAATAGACGAAATCGAAGGCGACAAACGACCACGCCCAGGTGCAGGCCGACGCGGGCGCCGACTGCCACAGCGACAAATGGCTGAACACCCAGCCATAGGCCAGCAGCATGGCGGATTTGGTGAACACTTCCAGCGTCACGGTCCAGATGCCGCAGCCCATGCTGGTCAGGCTGTCGGCCAGCGAATAGGCCTGCAGCCGGCGGCGATGGGCCAGCCAGGCTTCGGCAGCGATCATGACAAGAAAGACGGGCGTGGCCGCAGCCACCAGTGCATTGTTATCGAGCATGCGCGGTTTTGGCGCCGGCCTTGCGGCCAAGCGCGCTGCGCAGCACTTCGCCGACAGGACGGTTCAGCACTGCCGCCACGGTCTGCATGCGCCGCGAGTCCAGCATGGGGCGGGTGTTCTGCGCGGCCATGGCCGCTTGTGCAGCCTGGGCGGCGGCAAGGGCCTTCGCCTTTGCTTCGCGCCGCGCGCCGGCAGCGATATCGGCCAGTTGCGCCAACTGCACCTCGTTCGGGAAGCCTTCGACAAAATAGCGCGGCGGGTAATCGTCGGTGCGCTGCATCAGCGCTCCCACCACCGGCATGGCGGCGTCCCAGCTCACGGTAATCGGCGGGTCCAGGCTGGAAGGATCGGCAAAGTACAGCAGGTCGGTTTTCGGCAGCAGGCTTGGCATGTCGCGCGTCCAGGTGCAGGCGCTGGTGCGGACCTGCTCCGGGCCAAGCTTGCCGACCAGGTAGGTGACCACGCAGCGATTGCGCCCACTGGCCCATTCGTGTGTTTTCAGCAGTTCCTTCTGCAAGCGGTAATCATTGCCTTCGACGTATTTGGCCAGGCTGTTCAGGCGCCGCTCAAGGCTTGGCGGCACGAAGACCTGCCAGCGCTCGTCCACCAGGCGCAGCAGGCGTGGCATGACCATTTTCTCTTCGCGCATGGCCTCGATAGCGGCCTTCAGCATCGCCTCCATCGCCACCAGGTTCTGGTCGCTGCACACCATTAGCATGCCGCGCGTCGGCACCATGACGACCGGACGTCCATCCGGAACGGCCGCCTTGATCAATTCAGGCAGCAGCATGCGCGAGGAGCTGTAGCCATCTTCCCATCCGCCGGCAAAGACACCTTGCGGGGACGACAGCAGCGGCGCGGTCGAGCGCGCGCGCAAATTGGCGAAGGCAGCTTCGAAAGCGGCATCCTCGGTCAGCCCCCAGGCCTCGAGATGCGCCCGTGCCACGCGGTGGGTCACCGTGCCGCGGTGGAAGGCCAGGCCCATTTCCAGGCCCTCGCAAATGGGACGGAACAGCAGCGGCGAGTAGCCCCGGGCGGCAGCCAGCATGGCTTGCCCGCGCTCCGCACTGTTGCGCACGATCGGCAGCAGGTGGCGCACGGCCTCCTCCACCATGCCGGGCGTATTTCCCATCAGGACCATGCCCGCGGTGTGCCGCAGCAGGTCTTCGCTGGCGGCCAGCGATGCGCCCAGCCATTCCTGGTACATGCTCTCCAGCGGCACCAGCAGTTCAAGCGGATAGGGCGACTCCGGGCCGGGCACCCCAAACAGTTCGCCTTCTGCCGCCATGAAAGTCCAGCGCCGGCCCGGGTCCAGCAATTCCAGGTGCGATTGCAATTGCACGGCGTATTCAGCCAGCGTCGCACGCGGGGGCGGCGCCTTTTCCTCCTCCACTTCGCAGCGGATACCGCAGGTCATCAAGGCGTCGCGGAAGCGCTCGGCCATGGCCCAGTCGACGCCCTTCTTCACGATCGCGCCATTGCCGGCCGTGATCGGGCGCACCGCCTCCAGGGGGCGGCGGAACAAAAGCATCAGGCGTGCCTCGACCCGCTCCTGCAGGAAGCCGCTTTGTACGCCAAGGGTTTTGATCCGATAAGTTGCCACGAACGTCGCCACGTAGACCAAGTTGAACAAATTGCAACGGCATTGTAAGGGAAGCCGGACGTTAACTGTTCAGCAAAGCTGTATCATGTTGGCCCCATGCCACAAACCATTATATCTCCCGCGACTAGCGATTTGATTGTAAAGAAGAGCCGTTTTCTCGGTTTTGTCTCTCCGGTAACCGGCCGCGCCGAGGCGCAGGCCGTCGTGGCCCGCCTGCGCGCCGAGCACCCCGCTGCGGCCCATGTGTGCTGGGCCCTGCTGGCCGGCGGCCAGTCGGCGGCAGTCGATGACGGCGAACCCGGCGGCACGGCGGGCCGCCCCATGCTCGACGTGCTGCGCCACCAGGACCTGGAAGGCGTGCTGGCAGCCGTGGTGCGCTATTACGGCGGCATCAAGCTGGGCGCGGGCGGCCTGGTGCGAGCTTATACCGATGCCGTGGCCCAGGCCTTGATGAAAGTGGAAAAAGTCGCCATCGTGCGCCATACCGAAGTGCATTGCACCCTGCCTTACTCGCTGGAAGGCATGGTGCGGCGTGAACTGGCCGCCGCCGGCGCCATCCTGCTGGAAGTGAGCCACGGGCAGCGCGTATCACTGGCTTTCCGCATCGCCCAGGCCGCCGCGCCGGCATTGGCGGCCCAGCTGAACGAGGCAGCCAGCGGCCAGCTCGCGTGGCAGGCACGACACGATGAAAGTTAAATAGTTACAATTAAATAATTTCCTATTAACAATTTTTGCGTTATTGGGCGGGTCTCGATACTGTCATAGTCATGCGCGATGAAACACTATTTTCTGGCAATCAACTCTCATCGCTGTTGAATGCCCTGCCCGACCCTGCGTTCGTCCTGACCCGCAGCGGCCGTTACATGGCTATTTTTGGCGGCATCGACCTGCGGTACTACCACGACGGCACCCACCTGATCGGCAAAACCGTCCATGACGTCCTGACGCCGGACAAGGCCAGCTGGTTCCTGAAAGAGATCGAAACCGCCCTGGCCTGGCGCGCCCTGCACATTGTCGAATACAGCCTGGTGCAAGGCGACATCAAGGGGCAGGCTGGCAGCGGTCCGAGCTACCGCCTGTGGTTCGAGGGCCGCCTCCAGGCGCTGGACTTCCAGGTTGACGACGAAGATGCCGTGCTGTGGGTGGCCAGCAACATCACGGCGCGCAAGGAACTGGAAGTTCAGCTGCGCATGCAGAGCGAAGTGGATTCGCTGTCCGGCCTGCTGAACCGGCGCAAGCTGATGAGCGTGCTGGCCGAGCATTTCGATACCTTCGAGCGCTACGCCACCCCGATGACCATGCTGATCTTCGATATCGACCACTTCAAGCGCGTCAACGACGAACACGGCCACCTGGCCGGCGACATGGTGATCAAGACCACCGCCGACGTGTGCCAGCGCGAGCTGCGCACGACCGACGCGCCGGCCCGCCTGGGCGGCGACGAGTTCGTGGTCCTGATGCCACACACCACCTGCGAACAGGCGACGCCCATTGCCGAACGCCTGCGCCTGCGCATCGCGGAAACCCTGCAAGCCCTGGGCTGCATTGGCGACTCCGTCACCATCAGCGGCGGCCTGGCCTGCTTTCGCGCCGGCGACCTATCCTGCGAAGACGTGCTGAAACGCGGCGACGACGCCCTGTACCAGGCCAAGCGCGCCGGCCGCAATCGCATCATCGGCGCTGGCTGAGGCTTGCGGGGGCTTGATAAAAGGTTCAGAATTCCCTCAAAGCCCGAGGGAGGTTGTGATGGACTCTTTAATACAGTTCAAACCTGGCGACACCTGGCTGCTGCGTAGCCGCGGAGCGCGCGCCATGAACCACCTGCTGGCACCGGCATCCGCGCCGCGTGCCGCCACCCTGCCAGCCGTGGCCCGATGGCGCGGCCGCGAAGCCATCCCGATTCACCTGCTGGACAGGCTGCGCGCGTCGCGCGCCAACAGCGCCTATGCACGCCGCCTTGACGACCTGCAGGTTTGCCTGGGGCGCGCCGAAGTGCAGCTGCGCCAGTTGGCCGCCCCCCAGGCCTGGCAAGTGCCCGGCGCCGGCCCGGTGCTGGGCGGCGACGCCATGCTGGCGAGCTGGCGCCAGATCGCCGAAGGCGGTCCGCTGGCACGCGAATTCGCCACCTACGCCTGCCACGTCTCGGCCTGCACCCGCCAGCTGCAGGAAGCCCTGGCCAGTTTCGACCTGCTGCAACAGCAGGCCACGTCGCCCGAGCGCCACGCCGCGCTGTCCGAGCTGGCCGAACGCCTGCTCGCCTGGGGCGACACGCTGGTGGAAGACGAGGTCGCGGACGAAGTCATGCTGCGCATCCAGGCCTACCCGGAGCTGTACGAGGAAATGCTGGAAGAAGCGGACGGCGGCAGCGACGAGGCGGCGGCCAGCCTGGAGTCGCTGGGCGATGCCGACCTGCTGCGCCTGGACTGGACCGGGGGCCAGCGCGGCAAACTGCTCAAGGCCCTGGCCCGGCTGCGCGGCCAGCCGGCTGCCAACTGATACGGTCGTTTCCGGGCGCTTCTGCGCCTGTTTTTCGAGGCCGGGCCGGCGCACAATAGGCCCAACCTCGAAAGGATACGACATGGACGACACCAAACCCCGCAGCTTCGGCGAAACCATGCTGGCCGTTGCCTGGTCCTTCATCGGACTGCGCCGGCGCAGCGATTTCGAGCGCGACGCCGGCGCCCTGCGTCCCGGCTACGTCATTGCAGGCGGGCTGATTGCGGCCAGCTGCTTCGTCGCCATCCTGCTGTTTGCGGTACGCCTGGCCACATCGTGATGCAGCTTGAACACGCCCACCAGCGTATCGAGGTGGGCGGCCTGCTGCTTCAGCGCATCCGCTGCTGATGCGGCTTCCTCCACCAGCGCGGCGTTCTGCTGCGTGACCGTATCCATCTCCGTCACGGCCCGGTTGATCTGTTCGATGCCGGCGCTTTGCTCATCGCCGGCGGCCGTGATTTCACGCATGATCTCAGACACCCGCTGCACCGAAGCGACCACTTCATCCATGGTGCTGCCGGCCCGGGCGACCAGGGCGCTGCCCTGGTCCACCTGCTCCACCGAATTGACGATCAGGTCCTTGATCTCCTTGGCCGCAGCGGCCGAACGCTGCGCAAGCTGGCGCACTTCGGTGGCGACCACGGCAAAGCCGCGCCCCTGCTCGCCGGCGCGCGCCGCCTCCACCGCCGCATTCAAGGCCAGGATATTGGTCTGGAAGGCAATGCCGTCGATCACCCCGATGATGTCCGAGATCTTGCGCGAAGAATCGCTGATCGAGCCCATGGTCTGCACCACCTGCCCTACCACGGCGCCGCCCTGCTGCGCCACCGCGGTCGCCGCCGCGGCCAGTTCGTTGGCCTGGCGTGCATTGTTGCCGTTTTCGCGCACGGCGCTGGTCAGCTCCTCCATCGAGGACGCGGTTTCCTCCAGCGCGCTGGCCTGCTGTTCTGTACGCGACGACAGGTCCAGGTTGCCGGCCGCAATCTGGGTGGCGGCGGTGTTGATGGTCTCTGTCCCCTGCCGCACTTCGGATACGATGCGCAGAAGGCTGTCGCGCATCATGCTCATGGCCTTCATCATGCTGGCTTCATCGTCCTGGCGGGTTTCCACATGCACGGTCAGGTCGCCGGCAGCGATACGGCCGGCGATTTCGGCCGCCACATCGGGTTCGCCGCCCAACTGGCCGAGCAAGCGGCGCGCAATCAGGGTAGAGGCCACCACGCCGGCCACCAGCGCCACGCCGCTCATCACCAGCATCATGCTGCGGGCCGCGGCATAGGCTTCGGTCGCGGCGGCAGCGTCCCTGGCATTATGCTGGCGCTGCAATTGCACGTCTTCATCCATTACGTCCTGCCAGCGCTGAGTGGCGGGGCCGGCTTTCTGCATCAGCAGGGCCACGGCTTCGTCATCCTTGTGCTGCATGGCCAGCTGCAGCAGCTGGTCGGTCAATGAACGGGACTCCTGTTGCAGCGCGCGAATGCGGGCGCGGATCGCCTTGCCCTCCTCCGTGGCAGGCAAGGCTTCCAGCGCCGCCTGCGCCTTGTCGTACTGAGCCCGCGCGGCCTGGATCTTGGGCAGTTCGCGCTGCATTGCCGCTTCGTCCGAGAGCAGCACCAGGGTGCGCGTGACGCGTGCCACGACATGCACCGCCTCCGACATGTCCTGCACATAGGTCAGCTTCGCCACATTGAGCCGCACGACTTTCTCGAGCTGGGCGTGGATGCGGTGCATGTTGAAGATGCCGAGGCCCGACACGCCGGCCATCAGCGCCAGCACCAGGCCAAAACCCAGCGCCAGCCGGGTGCCCACCTTCATCGATTGCTTCGACATGGCTATTCCTTTCGTAGCGACTCTGCAACCTCGGCACTGCAAATAGGCAAGACTACACCAATTCAATTAGAATCTGTCGATTCCAGAATATAAGCCGCCGACCCTACATGAACCTGCAAGTGATCCTCAACCTGGCCGTCGCCGCCATCGTGCTGGCCTTCCTCGTCATGCAGCAGAAACGCCATGCCAGCTTCACCGTGCGCGTGTTCAGCGCGCTGGGCCTGGGTGTTGTACTGGGCGCCGGGCTGCAAACCTTGTACGGCGCCGGCAGCGACATCGTCAAGGTGACCGGCCAGTACCTCGATATCGTCGGCAGCGGTTATGTCAAGCTGCTGCAGATGATCGTCATGCCGCTGATCATGGTGTCGATCGTCTCGGCCATTCTCAAGCTGCGCAACGCCAGCTCGCTGGGCAAGATCAGTGCCCTCACCATCGGCACCCTGATGCTGACGACCACCGTGGCGGCGGCGATCGGCATCCTGATGGCCAAGGTATTCGGCCTGAGCGCGGCCGGCCTGGCGTCGAACGCGGCGGAAGTGGCGCGCGGCGCCTACCTGGAAGGCAAGCTGGCCGACGCGCAGTCGATTTCGCTGCCGAACATGCTGCTCTCCTTCATCCCGAGCAACCCCTTCCTCGACATGACCGGCGCGCGCAAGACGTCGACCATTGCGGTGGTGGTGTTCGCAGTGTTTATCGGCGTGGCCGCCATCGGCATCGCGGAGAAAAAGCCCGAGCACTTCACTTCCTTCGACCATGCCGTGCACGTGGCGCACACCATCGTGATGCGCATGGTGACGCTGGTGCTGCGCCTGACGCCCTACGGCGTGTTCGCGCTGATGGCACAGGTGGTATCCAGCTCCAGCTATGCCGACATCCTGAACCTGATCGGCTTTGTCGTGGCTTCCTACTGCGCCCTGCTGCTGATGTTCTGCGTGCACCTGGCGATGGTCAGCGCAAGCGGCCTCAATCCGCTGCGCTATACGAAGAAGATCCTGCCGGTGCTGACCTTCGCGTTCACGTCCCGCACCAGCGCAGGCTCCATCCCGATGAGCGTGCAGACCCAGACGCAGCGCCTGGGCACGCCGGAAGGCATCGCGAACTTCGCCGCGTCGTTTGGCGCCACCATTGGCCAGAACGGCTGCGCCGGCATTTATCCCGCCATGTTGGCCGTGATGATCGCGCCGACGGTCGGAATCGATCCTTTCACCGCCTCGTTCCTGGTACCGCTGCTGGCGATCATCACCATCGGCTCCGTCGGCGTGGCCGGCGTTGGCGGCGGTGCGACCTTTGCGGCGCTGATCGTGCTGTCCTCAATGAACCTGCCGGTGGCCTTGGCAGGCCTGCTGATTTCGATCGAACCGCTGATCGACATGGGCCGGACGGCGCTGAATGTCAGCGGCTCCATCGCCGCCGGCACCGTCACCAGCCGCGTGATGGGCGAAACGAATATGGCGGCATTCGCCAGCGACCAGGAGTTGCAGGTCGATTCCCAGGCCGCGGCGTAATCCGTCAATATGACGTCGACCTTACGCATTCGCCAATACACACCTGCTGACGCTCAAGCCGTCATCGATGTGATCCTTCCGATCCAGCAATCCGAGTTCGGCATTCCGATCACGCTCGAAGCCCAGCCCGACCTGCTGAACATTCCGAGCTTCTATCAGCACGGCGCCGGTGGCTTCTGGGTGGCCGAGCATGGAGGCGCCATCGTCGGCACCATTGCCCTGCTGGACATCGGCAGCAGCCAGGCCGCCTTGCGCAAACTGTTCGTCTCGCAATCCCATCGAGGCGCCGAGCATGGCGTGGCCAGGCATCTTCTCAATAGCTTGCTCGAATGGTCGCGCCTCCAGGGGATCGACAAAGTCTATCTTGGAACAACCGATGCATTCGTCGCGGCACATCGCTTCTACGAGAAGAACGGCTTCACCGAAATAAACCAGTGCGAATTGCCTCCTGCCTTCCCGGTAATGGCAGTCGATACCAGATTCTACCTACGCTCACTATGCTGATACGTTACGACTTCGAAGTCAGCGCAAGTGCCGAATACCTGTTCAAGCTCACCCAGGACTACGACCTGAGGGCAAAGTGGGATCCTCTCACGACAGAGGCATTCCTGGTCAATGCGACGGACGCTGCGCAAGGCGAACTGGTTCGCTGCACTGCGGCCAATGGCCTTAGCATGGATACGGTCTACGTGTCCTACCAGCCCAACAAGGTTGCGGCCGTGAAGCTGATCAAGGGCCCATACATCTTCGATAAATTTGCCGGCGGGTGGAATTTCAAGGAACTCGGCCCCGACAGGACCAGGGTTCTTTTCTCATACAACATCACGACCAAGCCGCGCTGGCTATCCTGGCTGCTGACTCCAGCGGTAGTGTTCTTTTTCAAGCGAGAGACGCGCAAGCGTATCGCCGCGCTTCAGCAGTATGCGGCAGCGAACTATCGTAGCCAACTCTGAGCTCAGAGGCAGAGTACAGCAGTACTACTACGCCCTCTATAGCAAAAGCACGACGCTGGCTAGAATTTAATCCTGACCTGTTAAGTTGACCGCTCAATTGAACACTCCACCTTGGCTGGCAATCGCTATCGGCGAATTGGGGATCGCAGCATACCCCGTCGGTTCGAGCAACCCGCGAATCAATTCATACCACGCAGGCACCAATATCGAAGGTTACGATGACAAAGTGTCCTGGTGTTCATCGTTCGTCAATTGGTCGTTTGCACAAGCGGGCATTGCCGGTACGGCGTCTGCTCTCGCCAGATCGTGGCTTGAGTGGGGTGAGGAAATTGAACGTCCGGTACCTGGTTGCGTTGCAGTTCTTTGGCGAGATGATCCGGCCAGCTGGAAAGGACACGTAGGCTTCTATTTGAGGGAAGACCAAGAATTCGTTTACCTCCTCGGAGGTAATCAGCTTGGACAGGTACGGGAACACTTCTATCCAAAGTCCATGGTTCTCGCCTACAGGTGGCCCAGTGGCCTCCAATAATATGTCCCATCAAGCCACGCTCACCTATGACAAACAACTCCTCCGTCGAGCAGTGCTGGCGTTCTGGCGCCGGTCAGTCGGCATAAGCCTTCCTTTGGCACTATCATTCGCCACCATTGCCTTCGTGTGGCTGCTCGTTGAAGGTGAATCGTCCTGGTTCATTGGCGCCCTTGGCGCCGCTCTGGCGTTTGCCTTTGCCATTGTTCTGGCAATCTATGTGGTCCACTATCGCAGCGTGATGGCAAAGCTGCATGACATGGGAAGGCCGCAAGCGGTCTTCACTGCCGACGCATCGACGTTTTCAGTTTCGTCGGGCATTGGAAGCTCCACCATGCAGTGGTCATCGGTTGTCGAAATATGGTGTTTTCCCGGCTTCTGGCTTCTGTTGTTTTCCAAGGCGCAGTTCATCACAATGCCTCTTGAAACGGTCTCGCCGGAAATGCAGGTATTCGTGCTGAGGGCTGTTCAAGCTTCAGGGGGCAAAGTGATTGGCTTCACGGCCAAATTCGAGAATGTAGCCTGACGCTTCAGGCACGTATCTGTATCGAGGACCACATGCACGAATGGATTACTCTCACCAAGGTATTCGGAAGTTCCCTGCGCAATCCGACAATAGCGGAAATGGAAACCGCGCTTGACGAGCTCTTTGAGAAAGCCGACGCCGACCACCCCGATGCCTGGATTGAATGCGGGTCGGCGTCTGGCCCGCTTTATAGCATCTCGATCTTTTCGAATGGCTATGCGCTCTACACAAAGTATTCAGACTCGGATATGTCGGAAGTACTGGAATCAACGAGGCTCTCGCCAGTTGATCGCGAAGGCGCACTTGTCTTATGGTCCAACCTGACTCAAGGCCGGACACCATGAGGCATGACGCTGACATTAATGCTTCCCTGTCATGCGAAAGTTAATGCTCGATAGGCGTGTCTTGCAGCCCCCGGGTTATGCGGAACGCTCTTGCTTGCTTGTCTGGTACCGCTTGCCTTGGCTTAAGCACTGCTACGTCCTGTGGTTGCAGCCGCTGCGCTGCGGGCGATGACACCTTCGTGGCGTGGAGTGTTGAATGGTCGCGACAGAATGACTTGTATTTCCGCGAGGCAACGTGGTCTGACCGCATCACATTTGGCCTGATTGATTGAAATATTGGTCAGGCCAATATAAGATCGACAGTGCCGATCAGGCACGCCTATTCAGCCCCACCGGAGCACACGATGAGAAAAACCATAATGGAGACATTGGTGGCTGCCGTACTCGCCACCGGAATTGCGCACGCAGCACCGTTACCTTTGCAGGATGCCGTCATCACCGCCACCTACAACGGCTCGCCCGACACCATCGTCGGCCTTGACCACCTGTTCCAACCCGAACCGGGCGCCAACACCACCGCCCTTGATCCAACCGGCACCGGCGTCGAATTCCTCAGCGCCGATGCCATGTTCGGCTTCGACTTCGACGCCAGCGGCCTGTTGACCGTGATCGCAAATAACGCGGTCACGCCGGGTACATACCAGTTCCACTTTGACTTCGGCAGCACCCTGGCTGCACCGTTGACCGCCTTCAAACTGCTTGACGCCAGCGGCATCGGCGGCTTGCCCATCCTGTCGCTGGGCGCCAACGGCAACTCGATCGACATCGACCTGAGCGGCACCACCTGGACCGAATTTGCCAGCATCACGGCCCAGCTGGATGCCACCGCCGTGCCGGAACCGGGCAGCGCTGCACTGATGCTGGGCGGCCTTGCCGCGCTGGCGGCAGGCCGCCGCCGCACACGACGCAGCTGACACTGTCCCCCTTTCCCCCAAGGAGAATCTTATGGAACTCAAAGGTTTCAGGATCGCGCTCGCCCTGCTTGCAGCGTTATGCCTGCCCGCGCAGGCGGCCGACGATCCGGCGCGCGTCGCCGCCCCGGCCGACGGCTGGGCAAGCCAAGCTGGCGGAACCGCCGGCGGCTCAGCCGCCATCGCTTCGCAAATCTACAGCGTGAGCAATCGCGCCCAGTTGGTCAACGCCATCAATAACGGCGGCATCAATCCCAAGATCATCAAGATCACCGGCACGATCGACATGACTGAAGGCGTGCCTTACGCGAACACGGGCGACCAGGCCATTCGCGGCGCGATCCGCTTGAAAAGCAATACGACCCTGGTCGGTGCTGGAGCCGGCGCAGGCATCGTCAACGGCCATATCCAGCTTGTCGGCGTCTCGCAAATCATCATCCGCAACCTGAAGATCGTTGCGCCCTGCGACGTGGGGCCGGTGTGGGACCCGAACGACGGCGCCAATGGTGCATGGAATTCGGCCTATGACGCGATCGGCGTTTCAGGCTCCGACCACGTCTGGATCGACCACAATACATTCACTGACGCTCCGATGACGGACAACCTGCTGCCGATCGAAAACGGCCAGCTGAAACAATGCCACGATGGGGCGCTCGACATCACCAACGCATCCGACTACGTGACAGTGTCGTACAACGTGTTCGGCGAGCACCACAAGAACAACCTGATCGGTTCGGGCGACGGCGCCACAGCCGACGAAGGCAAGCTGCGCGTCACTTTCAGCAACAATGTCTTCCGCAACGTGTCCAGCCGCGCACCGCGCGTGCGTTACGGCCAGGTCCACCTGTTTAACAACTATTTCACCGGCAGCCGAGATGCCGCGGTGTATGCGAACCTGTACAGCATCGGCGCCGGCTACAACTCCAGGATCCTGTCGCAATCGAACGTGTTCGACATCACCGGAGCCCAGGGCTGCAGCAATATCGTGGTCAATCCGGGCGGCGCCGCCACCGGCGCCTTCAAGGACAGTGGCTCGCTGCTGAACGGCACCCTGCTTGGAGGATGCACCATCAACAATAACGTGACGTGGACGCCGCCATATACCTACAGCGTGCGCCCTACCTCCCTGGTGAAGGCCAACGCGCTGGCGCAGGCCGGCGCCGGCAAGCTGTCCATCAGCATCAGCGGCACGGGCGACACCAGCGGCACGCCGATCCTTACCCGGAGCTGCCCGCCGAGCGGCCTGTATTTCTGCGACGACTTCCAGTCCGGCACCTCCGCCAACTGGGATTTGCTGCCCGTGGCCGGCGCGAACGGCAGTTTCAGCGTCAAGGCGGAAGCGGTCGGCGCGACGAATATGCTGATACAGTACACCGCCGCCACGACCGGCGGCGTGCTGGCCCTGCTAAAGCCAGCCGCCATGGCCAATGTGCCGAGCGGCGACTACTTTGTCGAAGCGCGCATCAAGCCGCAAACCAACAGCACCACCGGCAACAAGCAGCTCTACCTGATTACGCGCTACACCAACGCCAGCAACTGGTACGGCGCCGGCCTGAATGTCCAGAACGCCAACACCAGCACCCAGGTTGAAATCGCCAGGATGCTGAATGGCGCGCTGACCCGCCCCAAGCAAGTGCGCAAGCCAATCAATATGGATTCGGTGTTCTATACCGTGCGCTTTGAGATGATTGGCAGCACGCTGACGGTCTATCTCGATGGCGAATCGCTTGGCTCCGTGACCGATACTACCTTCAGCGCGCGCGGGCTGGTCGGCCTGTACACCGCCAACAAATCCTTCCAGATCGACGACGTGCGGATTGGCGACCCAAGCCTGAAGCCCGCGCAGCTGACGCTCAATCCCGCCACCACGAGCTACACCGCCGAAGCGGGCGACGCGCCGCTGCAATTGGCTGTTACCGCCGTCAAGCCCGATGGATCGGCCGACAGCTATAGCGCCAGTTCCAGCAACCCGGCGGTGCTGGCAGTCGGCATCAGCGGCAACACGCTGGCACTGACGCCGGTCGGCGCCGGCAACGCCACGGTGCGCGTGACCAGCGACAGCGACCCGACGCTGGTACGGTTGATCAGCGCCACCATCGGTGCGCAATTCGTGCAACCGACGCAAACCTACACCCTGGCCGACCGCGCCTCTCCCGCTGCGGCACAGGGCGAGGCCCAGGTGGACGCCAGCCTGCGCCTGGCATTCGACAGCACGCCATCACTGGGCAGCAGCGGCACCATCCGCATCTTCCGCAAGATGGACGATGCGCTGGTCGATGTGATCAAGCTGTCCGGCGAGAGCGATGAACTGGGCTACCCCGGCCAGGCGGCAGTACGCAAGGTAAATACCCATCCGATTACGATCAACGGCAACGTCGTGACAATCAAGCCGCACAACGGCAAGCTCGTTTACGCAACCGAATACTACGTTGCGATAGCGAACGGCGTATTCAATGGCGCCACGCTGGGTGGTACACCCTTCGTCGGCATCGGCAAGCTGGGTAACTGGTCCTTCACGACAAAGGCTGCGGCTCCGGCGGGCCCGGACCTGGTGGTCGGAGCCGATGCCGGCAGCGACTTCGCCACCGTCCAGGGAGCGCTGAACTTCCTGATGCAGAACGTGGACAAGGCCACGCCAGCCACGGTCACGGTCCGCAACGGCAGCTACAACGAACTGCTCTACCTGCGGGGCAAGGACAACGTCACCCTGCGCGGTGAAAGCCGCGACGGCACGGTAATCCAATACACCAACCACGACACCCTCAATCCCGGCACCGGCGCCAGCCAGGCTCCAGGCACCAGCGCCACTGCTGGGGGTGGACGTTCCGTCATGCTGGTGGAAACCTCGGACATGCTGCTGCTCGACACCCTCACCCTGCGCAACACCACCCTGCGCGCCGCCAACATCTCGGCACAGGCGGAAACGCTGTACTTCAACAACGACAACGGCCGGCTGATTGCGCGCGACGCCGCCTTCTACAGCGAACAAGACACGTTGAACCTGAAAGGCTGGTCCTGGTTCTACCGCACGCTGGTGGCGGGCAATGTCGACTTCATCTGGGGAGGCAGCCACGCAGCCCTGTTCGAAGAAAGCGAAATCCGCTCGGTCGGCGACACTACCAGCGCCAGCAGCGGCGGGTATGTCCTGCAAGCGCGCGTGCCGAATGCCAGCGACAAAGGCTACGTCTTCCTCAACAGCCGCCTGACGCACGGCCCCGGCCCTGGCCCCGCGCACGGCGACGTGCCAAACGGCGCCACCTACCTGGCACGCAGTTCAGGCAACGCAAGCGTATGGGACAACATCGCCTTCATCAACTGCCAGATGGATAGCCACGTTGCGCCAGTCGGCTGGGCCGGTGCCGGCGTCAACGGCCAACCCGCGCCCAGCCCGGCCGTGCCCAATGCCGGCAGCGGCTGGCGCGAGTACGGCAGCACCGACCTGTCCGGCGCCCCACTCAACCTCGCCACGCGCGTCGGCGGCTACCAGCTAAGCGCCACCGACGTCGCTGCCGGCTTCGCCACCCGCGCCCAACTCTTCGCCGCCTACAACAACGGCGCCGGCTGGAACCCCTAAGCCGCCCCACCAGCCGAGCCCGTGTCACACCTTGGGGTCACACCCCGAAAGTGACACGGCCTCGACTACGGCTTGGCTGAGCCCGTGTCACACTTGGGGTGTGACCCCAGGGTGTGACACGGGCGCGGCTGTAATTCTTGCTGGCGGGGATTGTGTGCCGCCCTGCCATCGCATCGCTTACCATAGGCTTTTGGCTATCCACCGAAAGGTATGCGATGGAGCAAAAATGGCCGCAACAGATCTGGCTTGTGCGCCACGGCCAGAGTGCCGGCAACGTGGCGCGTGATGCTGCCACGGCTGCCAATGAGTTGCTGATCGACATTGCCGAGCGCGATGTCGATGTCCCCCTCTCCGAACTGGGCATGCGCCAGTCGGACGCACTGGCGCAATGGTTCGCGGCCTTGCCCGCCGGGCAGCAGCCCAATGTCGTGCTGTACTCGCCTTACCTGCGCGCCCGCGCGACGGCGCAAGCGGTGCTGCAATGCCTCGGCCCTGAGGACATGCTGGCCGTGGTCTCCGATGAACGCCTGCGCGAAAAGGAATTCGGCATTACCGATCGCCTGACACCACTGGGCATCTCTGAGAAATACCCCGACCTGGCGGCACAGCGCAAACACGTCGGCAAGTTCTACTTCCGACCGCCAGGTGGCGAGAGCTGGTGCGATGTGATCCTGCGCCTGCGCAGTGTGCTCGACACCATCACCCGCGAATACCGCCGCGAGCGCGTGCTGATCATCGGCCACCAGGTGATCGTGAACTGCTTCCGCTACCTGGTCGAGCGGCTGGATGAGGAAACCATTCTCGCCATCGACCGCGCGGCCGATGTGCCGAATTGCGGCGTGACCTCCTACCAGTTCGATCCGCAAGCGGGCAAACGCGGCAAGCTGGTGCTGGAGCTGGAAAACTTCGTCGCCCCGCTGAAAGACAGCGGCACCCCCGTCACCGACAAGCCGGACGTCCCGGCCGCGCCGAAACCATGAGCAACGCCGCCCCGATCGAACTGGCTCCCGCCCTGCTGCGCGATTGGCCCTTGCCGCAACCCGGCTTCGATGGCGACAAGGAGGTGCGCGGCCACGTGCTGGTGGTTGCCGGCTCGGCGGAAATGCCCGGCGCCGCCATCCTCGCCGGCGAAGCGGCCCTGCGCGCCGGTGCCGGCAAGCTGACCATCGCTACCGCTGCCAGCGTGGCGCCGCAAGTGGGCGCCGCCATCCCCGAAGCACGCGTGATCAGCCTGGGCGAAACCGCGGCACACGGCTTCCAGGCCGACAGCGCGCGCCGCCTCGCTGAACTGGCCGGCAAGGCTGATGCCTTGCTGGTCGGCCCCGGCATGGAGGACGAAGCCAGCTGCGTGGAACTGGTGCACCAGCTGCTGCAGCGCTTCAGCGCCATTCCCATCGTACTCGATGCCATCGCCATGTGCGCGGTACATCCGCGTGGCGAGCCGCATTTGCTGGACGAAGCAGTCGATTGGGAGCACTTCCGTTTTTCCACGCCTGTACTGCTGACACCCCACGCCGGCGAACTGGCGCGAGTGACGGGCGGTGTGCGCGGCAATATCGAGCGGGAGCCGCATGGCGCCGCGCAAGCCGCTGCCGACCGCTGGAATGCCGTCCTCGCACTGAAAGGTGCTACCACGGTGCTGGCGACGCCGGACGGCAAGCTGTGGCAACACCAGGGCGGCAATGCCGGCCTGGCCATTTCCGGTTCGGGGGATACCCTGGCCGGCATCATCGCCGGGCTGCTGGCGCGTGGTGCTTCGCTGGAACAGGCTGCGGCCTGGGGCGTGGTGCTGCACGCGGCCGCCGGCGAGCAACTGGCGCTGCGTTGCGGCCCACTGGGCTACCTGGCGCGTGAAATTGCAGCCGAAGTACCGGCATTGTTGCGGGTGCTGGCTGCCCAATAAAGGAGATTCAAGATGAACACCATGAGCAAAGCAGGCGCCCTGTTGCTGGGCGCAGTCCTGGCCGCCGGCCTGGCCGGCTGCAAAAACCGCACGGAAGACACGACGCCTGCGCCGGTAACTTCGCCAGAAACAACAACGCCAACGCCGCCGCCGGCAACCCCTGCCCCGGCACCCGTGACGCCAACCACGCCACCGTCCGACTCCACGACGCCAGCACCAGACACCACGACAACGCCAGCAAGCGGAGCCACGCCAGGAACCAGCGGGACCAGCGGCACGCAAGGCACCACAGGCGCCGCCCAGCCGCCGTCCACTGTGCCCGACAAGACAGACCAGAAGGACATGCAGCGCGATCGACGCCCAACTTATTAGAACGGAGGCCCTGCCATGCCGATTCTCCGCCATGCGGGCGCCCTGATGCTGGGCGCCCTGCTTGCAGCCGTCCTCCCGGCCTGCAGCAAACATAACGCCGAAAGCCCTGCCAACCCGCCAACAGGCATCGGAACCCAGACCACGCCGGATACTGGCGGCACCGGTACCGCACCAGCGCCAGCAGCCGCGCTTCCCAGCCCGCCTGCCACCGGCGCCGGCAATTCGACCAGCGGCGCCAGCGGCGGCAGCGCCGCCACCCAGGGCACGCAGCCAACGGCCCCCGCCAGCGGCGCGACGCCTGCGACCAGCCCGGCCAACACACCGGGAACGTCAACGCCGCCCAGCGGCCAGCAACCAGGCCGATAGCGGAACGCCGGCGTCACAGCGTCGGCGTTTTACCCATCCAAGCTTTCTACTTCGCAATCAGCAGCAGCAAGCCGCGGCCACAAACGCCGTAGACATAGTTTTCGCCGCCGATGAAGTCTTCCGCGCCTGGCGTGCGAACCTGGCCGGCGCCTTCGGCCCAGGTGCAAGTGTCGGTCACGCGGTACCAGCTCTTGCCCGAACCCGGCCACGGCAGCGTGTAGTTCACATTGCCGCTCCAGCCGTTGTAGGAAACATAGACGGCGGAAGCGCTGTCGCCAAATTCACTGCCGTCGATGCGCCAGGCAATCGCGTGGTTATTGTTGTCATTGAAATACGTCGCATCGGCCACTGCACCATCCGGCCTGAACCAGCGCAGTTGCTCCATCACGTTGCCGTTGCCGTCCGTCGATGAATAGAAGTTCGCAGGACGCAGCGCCGGATGCGCTTTGCGGAAGGCGACCAGGCCTTTGGTAAAGGACTGGAAATTGGACTGGTCCGCAGTCCAGCTCCAGTTCTGCCACGAAGCGACGGAGTCCAGGTTGTAGGGATTATTGTTGCAGTTGACGCTGCGAAGCGACTCGTCACCGCCCACCATCATCGGCACGCCACCCGACAACAACATCAACGCCATGCCGTTGCGCGCGGCCTTGCGCTGCTCGCCCGCAACGCCACCCTGGTCCCAGCTGTTGTTATTGTCCTCGCCACCATCGCTTGGGCCATAAGGCCAGGCCTGGGAATTGTTCTTCGAATTGCAGCTATACAGATCCTTGAGCGTGAAGCCGTCATGGGCCGTGATGAAGTTCACCGAATGCCAGGGCTTGCGTCCATCGTCGCCATACAAGTCGCTGGAACCCGCAAAACGCGTGGCAAGCGTGCCGGGGGTGATGGCCACCTGCCCCATCTTGTTCTGGTCCTGCCGGATCACATCGCGGTAGATGCCGTTCCATTCTGCCCAGCCAGCCGGGAAGCCGCCAACCTGGTAAGAGTTGCCGCCGATTGCCCATGGTTCTGCGATGTGGTCAACACCGCTGCCGCCAGCGGCCGCGCGTGCCGGCAGCTCCGCCACGATGCGGTTGAGCGCATTGCCGCTATCCATTTTGTCGAAGTTGTAGCAGCCATGCTGGCAAGTGTTGCCCAGCACCGAAGCCAGGTCGTAGCGGAAGCCGTCCACTCCCAGCATGTCGCGCCAGTAAGCCAGCGAATCGACGATCAGGTTCTGCGCCACCGTGTTGCGTGTGTTGTAGTTGCCGCCCACGCCGGTGTTGTCCCAGGAATTCTGGAAGTCGCTGGTCAGAGAATAATAGGTTGGGTTATCGAGCCCGCGCATGCCATAGATGTTGTAGGTGGTCTTGTCGCCGGCATTCCACTGGCCGCCCTCGCCAGTGTGGTTATAGACCACGTCGATATACACCTTGATGCCGTTGTCGTGAAAGGCTTTCACCATCTCCTTGAACTCGCGGGTCGGGCCGCCGGCCGTCCGGTCGTAGCTGTAACGTCGGTCCGGCGCAAAGTAGTTCAGGGTCATATAGCCCCAGTAGTTGTCGCCCGTGTTTGAATTCGGATCGGCATCGTTGGTGTCATTCTGGGTTTCCTGCACCGGCAGGAATTCGACCGCGGTCACGCCAAGGCTTGCGAGATATGGCGCTTTCAACCCCGCGCCCTTGTAGGTGCCGCGATAGGCGGCCGTGATGCTGCCGTCGTTCTTTGTCAGCCCGCGCACATGGGCTTCGTACACGATGTCGTCCTTGAAAGCGCGCGTGGGCTTGGTGCCGATCGATTGCGCATCGCCCTGCAGCACGATGCCTTTCGGAGCACTGCTGCCGCTGTCGATGTTGCGGTATAACGCGCCGCTGGCGTAGATCGTGCCGTTGCTCATGGTGGCCGTGGTCGGATCGTGACTGATCTCCAGCGCATAGGGATCGATCAACAGCTTGTTGGGATTAAAGCGGTTGCCATTGGCGTCGACGTCCGCGATGAACCCGGTTGATGAGCCCTTGGTCCACGCCGCGTTGTAGGGCCAGTTCGGTCCCCAGGCGCGGTAGCCATAGTAGACGGTGCCTGTGATGCCGTAGCCGGCCAGTTGGCTGCTGGTGACGTTCAGGCTCCAGATACCTCCCGTGCCGAGGGTCATCGGCAAGCTGACTTTTTCCTGCTGGCCGGTGGCGGCGCCATACAGGTACAGGTCAATGCGGGTGGCACGGCTGGAGTAGATCTTGAAGTTGATGCTGGATTTCGTGGCGTCATAGGCGGCGCCGAGATTGTTGGCATTGATAGCGGCTTGAACGACGAGCGGGCTGCCAAGCATGGCGCAGCCCAACGTCGCCAACCCGAGGGCACGGCGAACTTTCATATAGTCTTCCTATTTTATTGGTTTATGTACTTCCACTACGTAACAGCGAATCGATTTTGCTCCTTAGCTCTTGTTTACTCAACCAAGCTGAATTGGTGCGACGTAATTCAACTACACCCATCTTTTTTGCTCGCCTTCAGCCGTAGTTGCCTTCGAAGCCTACCGATCGACGCTTTTTATCTAAGTTTGGGAGGTTTTGTGCGCGCAGATTGCCAAAACCTGGGGCTTGGCATTGCATTGATTGCCAATCAACGGCATTATGAAATTTCTTAAAACGTTAATTTGACGTCGACTTTACGTTGGTCATCGCTGTGAACATGATGCGCGCTTCGTCCTCTACGCTTGGCACCTGGGCCGCTGGCAAATCTGCTAGCGCGGCTCATGCCGGCGTTTGGGCCGCTGGCAGTTCTCAGTTTGGTGGCAGGGGCTTGCAAGCGCGGTTCGCCGCTGTTCGTGCCGGCGCATTCGCGGACACGCTGTTGGCTGCGCCTTCTCGGCCAGTTCACGCGCGTGTCCAACATCTAGCTCAACCGGACGGCTACAGCGCTGCGCGCTTCCGCCGCCGGTTAGCACCACGTTGGTCATCGCTTTGAACATGATGCAGACTTCAGCTCTTACTTCTGGCGCTTGGGCCGCTGGCAAATCCGCCAGCGCGGCCAATGTCGGCATTTGGGCCGCTTGCAGTTCTCAGTTTGGTGGCAGGGGCCTGCACTCGCGGTTCGCCGCTGTTCGTGTGGGCGCATTCCCGGACACACTATCGGCTGCGCCTTCTCGGCCAGTTCACGCGCGTGTCCAACATCTAGCTCAACCGGACGGCTTACGCGCTACGCGCTCCAGCCGCCGGTTAGCACCACGTTGGGCCAACTAACTCTATGGCAATCGCAAGAAAAGGCAGTCGTCGCGTGGTTGTTGATTCCATACCCTATCGATGGACTGTTCGGCCACGCCCCACTTATGATCAGGCACTTGCACAGGCCGGAATGACTTTCGCTGTAGATCTTGAAAACGGCGGACTGACTACGCTGTTGGTGAAGCTCAATGTAGTTCGCCCAGACAATTGGATGAATGAAGATTTCGTTCCAATCACTCCAGTTGTGGTCGAACGGGCGATTCGACAGGCCCTGACCAAAGGCTGGCAGCCGACCAATCGAGGAGGAGCATTTGAACTCGCATACGCTTTGGAATAGACCCAACCATTCCGTCAACCGGACCTACGCATCGCTTCGCGATGCTGCAGCCGGTTACGTCCAACGTTGGGCCCTTCAGCCATGACCATTGATGAAATCGAAGTGTTTAGAACTGCTTGCGCCACCGCAAAGGATCGAAGCTGGGCATGGCGACCGCCATTTTTTATTGGCTTCGATGCAGGTGAGTGGCAAGTTCAAGCTGAGAATGAATCGATCATTCGGATCAACGGCGAGAATGGGCGGGTCGTAGACGAATCGGACAGACTAGAACCCGCGCTCGCGTTGGTGATTGCTCGTGAATACGCAAATGCCAATTCCTTGCGTTGGAAGCCTGCATTTACGTTGCAAATTAATGAGGAAGGTTGGGAGGTCGGGTGTTGCCAAAGCCAGTTCGGTGGCCAAACCTACATCATGGTATGTCACAGCGGGAAAGCTATTCGTCACTGGATCAACCCCAAGTGAGCACTTGCCTAAAATCGCCCAACAATTCCGTCAACCGGACCTCCGCATCGCTGCGCGCTGCTGCGGCCGGTTACGTCCAACGTTAGACCATGCCCGATACTGATACCTGGCCAATTCTTCGACAAGGCACTTGGCTCTATGATGGCTCGGTGCCGGTCGAAGTTCGAGTTCTCGAAAGTGCAGAGTTTTGGGGCTCTGGCGACTACGAGGATGATGAAGATGTTCGCGAAGATCGCGAGGAACTTTGCTATTTTCTTGCATACGAAATGGCGGGGGCTCCTGGCGTATTCTGCAACCTCATTCCAAACCTTGTGACGCTCGATGCTGCGATTGCGCATGCCGAAACGAAGTTCCCTGGCATTCATTGGGAGAGGACGCAATGATTTTGCGCGAAAAGTCTAACCTTCACGTCAACCGGACCTCCGCATCGCTGCGCGCTGCTGCGGCCGGTTACGTCCAACGTTATGCATCATGAGTAATCGAACATTCGCGTGCCTCCATTGCCGCAAACTTCAACGCAAAGATCAAAACATCGAGGCTTTCTTCTGCCCGCTTTGCGGTCGCGAGAGCGTTCGTGTGCATTGGAAGCTCCATGTCCCGTCTCCGAAAAAAACAAAGAAGTGGAATTCTTTCTGGGATCGTTACTTGTACGAGCTGCGCCAGATCGAAGAGTTCAAGCACAACCCCAACATATCTGAGATTCGCTTGCCGCTCCTTAACCAGGTATTCCGTCGCCAAACCCGATGCCCCTTACAATGACGCTTTGGCATAACCTCCAGTTCCAACGGACGCCTACCGGCGCCGCTGAACAGCCACGTTGGGCCAATACGGTAGCGCTATGAACATCTCTGATCTACAAAACTACTTTCGAAGCCTATCGGACTCTGAACGAACAGAGCTCGAAGACGAAGGCCTTCGTGTAGACGAGTTGCTTGCGTCGAGCGGTTATGATGCGTCACCGTTTGGCTACGTCACTTTTGCGTCAACTGGTGGCAATGGCGTTCAGTTCAACGTCCCACTTGGTGACGTCGGCCCCATTGTAATGACTGTTCCTATGGCCTTTGATGGGCCAAATATCGTTGTCGGAGCGAACATTGAGGAATTCCTCGCTCTTGGCTGCGTCTACGGGTACTTCGGACTGGAACAGCTCGCATACAATATGGAAGGCGCAATTCGCGCAATCCAGACTGCCGAAGATCAAAGCGCAGCGCTAAGTAAGTTGTCGCATCAATTCGGTCTGGAGCCCTGGCCGGCCGTTGGAAAACGTCTCGACCAGCTAAATCCGCCCAACCATTCAATCCAGCGGACGCCTGACGGCGCCGCTGATCGGTAACGTTGGTCATCGCTGTGAACATGATGCACGCTTCGTCCTCTCCGCTTGGCTCCAAGGCCCACTGCTCGGCCTCCGTGACTATCGGTGGCGATTGGGCCGCTGGCTGCTCCCAGGTCGGTGGCAGGTGCCAGCATGCGCGTTTTGCTCCGGTTCGTGTTGACGCATTCGCGGACACGCTATCGTCTGAGCCTTCTCGGCCAGTTCACGCGCGCGTCCAACATCTAGCTCAACCGAACGACTTACGCGCTGCACCCTCCAGCCGCCGGTTAGCGCCACGTTCGGCGTAGAAATTCGCATGAAACCGATTGAACGATATTCACTTCAAGTGCTTCCCGCTTGGTACCCTTTCAGAGCGTTCAAACGCCGGTTGGTTCGCGATGGAAAACCAACCGGGTGGTGGTCGATGGAGATGAGATTGCCGCACAGTTTTTGTGCGGCGCCTTCACCATTTTTGTTACAAACTACGACTACTTTGACGGCGTGAGTACTTGGTTTCATCTGATTGACGACGAGGGAAGAATCCGAGACATCGTGTCGACTCCTGACTACTTCGGGTTCCTTCAAGATGTTGAAAGCCCGGCCGAACTTGAGCTGAATTTCAGGTTCTACGGCACAAATGATCAATGGAGCCTGCGCATTTGCGAAAGACCTGTTTGGTCCTTCCGAATTGGTGACCTACGTTCTCGCGTAAGCCGTTTTTTGTTTACTCAAAGGCGCCTTATGCTTGGCTGCACAAAAGGCGAGCCGTGGCTTTTTCAACCTGCCGACGCCGCTGCTTCGCAGCGTCGCCGCTGAGCTCGACGTTGGAGGATGGAATGAGCGAGCGCATGAACGCACAAGAATTCGCCCGATTCGAGCGGCGTTGGAAAGCGATTTTCACTGGCTTTGCGTTGGCTCTAGTTGGATCAATCTTCGTTTTTCACTTTGGGTTGGTTGAAGGCGCTGGTATCGTTTGGTGCATTCTGATTGGAGTTATTTCACTGATTGGCGCTCTTTTCGCAGCGCATGAGCTTCGTGATCCTGCGCGCCGCGAAGGAGTCTTGGACGGATTGGATGCTCTTGATGACGATTGAACTGCAAACCCGCCTTAGGATGGTGGCTACACCCCAACCATGCATTGCGGCCGACGCCTGCAGCGCGGCTGAATTTTGACGAAAGGCGCACCAAGTGGACTTGCCGATTCTTTTCACCGTGGAACAAGCGTTCCAAATTTCTGGGCGCGGCTGCGTGCTTGCTCCCGGCATAGCCCCCACGCCCGGTCTCCCACCGGTACGCGTGGGTGACCCAATTCGTTTGGTCAAGCCGAACGGCGAATCAATCGAAACGAGAGTCCACGGAGTGGAGACGATCAACTACGGCCAGAGACCACGGCCCACGACGATCTACGTGCCAATTTCAGTACCTCATCCAATCACGAAGGACGACGTTCCACCAGGAACGCAGGTGTTTTATATCGGCCTTAATGCGAAGCAAAATAAACGCAGCGCCTGACACTTCCTACAGCTCCGTCAACCAGACCTCCGCATCGCTTCGCGCTGATGCGGCCGGTTACGTCCAATGTTATGCCACTTAGAGGAACCTATGACCGATTTTTCAAACGACACGTCTGAACCCACCAAACCTACTTTGTCGCAATCCTCGGCGAAAAAAAAGCTCCTGATTGCGTTGCCCTTGACTTTGATCGGCGCCGTTATGTGGTCCGTGAACATAAATGGCAGTATGGGTCATAATGGGCGCCTATGCGCTGGTTGGAGCGATTGAACTGGTCGGAGGCCAGTCTCTCTTCAACGCAGCAACAAACTGGGACTCACTGCCCAGCTGGAAAAAGGGTCTCATCTCAGCGCTTGTTATTGGCATCGCCATTGGCTGCATGTTCCTAACCATTCTTGGTTACGCTCGAATGACTGAATCCGCATAACCAAGTGTTCCAACCGACGTCTTCGACGCAGCTGAACCTATTCGTTGGCCATGACGAAGTTGCAGCGCTTCCTTATACTGGCTGTACTGATCGCCGCGCTAGCTTTTTCCGCTGCGCTCAATATCTCAGTCTGCGCTCGGGGCTGCACTTCAACGGTTCAAGTGTACTCGTTGCAAGCGTCGTTCCTTGTCCTGCTTAGCCTTTTCGTGTGGGTGCTTCATAAACTTTTTCGGCTCAAGCGGGTGGACGCAAATGCCAAACCTTAAAGCCAATCGGATAGCTTGCGGGTTGCGCGCTCAAGCCGTCGATTAGCACGCACGTAGGAGCGCAAACATTGAATAGCACATGCCTTATCTTCTTTCCCGAAGGTTCGTCCTCACTCCAGCAAGCGGAGCAAGAACTTACGAAATACGACTTCGACGTGAGATCGAGCGGGGGCTCGCTATTCGCGAAAAGGCTTGGATCACAGGAGTTTAAGATCACGCTTGTCCAACTTCCTCATGTTTTGCTGGAGGCAAAGGAAATTGGCCAAGGATCGGAGCACGAACAGTTTCTGTCTAAGTGCGGATCTCGATTCGAACTCTTTATTTCCGATCTGGATGCGGCTCTGGACGAAATTAACTCGCTGATGGAAGCCCAAGTCGCTTTACAGGATGCTTCATCGGGGTACCTTTTTACGCCCTGGAACGGTCAAATCATGAAGCCATGGAATGCCTCATAGTTGGGCGTACTGAGGTGTACTGTCAATAGTGGACACTCTCGTCTCAAGCTGCCAGCACTTCCTTGTTGAAGTCTGCCGCAAAGCGTGCCGGCGATTTGTAGCCAAGGCGCGAATGACGCCGTTGGCGGTTGTAGAAGATCTCGATGTACTCCGTAATGGCCGCCTGCGCTTCAGACCTGCATGCAAAGCGACGATGATGAACCAGCTCATTTTTCAAGCTGCCCCAGAAGCTCTCCATCGGCGCGTTGTCGAAGCAGTTTCCCTTGCGCGACATCGAAGTCTTCATTCCGAATTGGTTCTGCAGTTTCCTGTATTTCTCGGCGCAGTATTGACTGCCGCGATCAGAATGATGGATCAATCCCGCCGCCGGTCTTTTGTTGCGCACAGCCCGCCACAAGGCTTGCGCCGTCAAGTCCTGCGTCATGCGTGGCCCCATCGCATACCCCACCAGCTCGCAGGTGAAAACGTCCTTCACGCCGGCCAGATAGAGCCAGCCTTCCTCAGTCGCGATGTAGGTAATGTCTGCCACCCAGGCTTCGTTTGGCCGCGTCGGCAGGAACGTTTGGTTCAACAAGTTCGGCGCGACCGGCATGTCATGCCCGGAATTGGTGGTGGCCTTGAACTTGCGCTTTTGTCTGCAGCGCAGACCAAGTTCTGTCCGCAACCTGGCGACGCGATCACGCCCGGCCTCAAATCCTTGCTCCTGGAGTTCAGGATGAACGCGCAGCGTGCCATAGGTTTCGCGCGATTGCTGATGCACGGCCTGAATCGCCACCTTCAGCTTGGCGTCCTCCTGAGCGCGGCGCGACGGCTTGCGCCCCTGCCATGCGTAAAAGCCGCTGCGAGAGACATTGAAGACCCTGCAAAGCAAATCCGTCGGGTATCCGTCGAGTCGCACCGACTTCATGAACGCGTACCTGGCAGCGACTCCCTTGCAAAGTACGCCGTTGCTTTTTTTAGCACTTCCTTCTCCATGCGTTCAACGGCCAATTCTTTGCGCAGCCTAGCCACTTCCGCTTCAAGCTCCGCCACGCTGCGACTACCGGGAGCAGCCCCAGTATCATTGCTTCGCTTTGCAGCGTTAACCCAAGTCCCCAGTGTTCCCTTAGGAATGTCAAGCCGCTGCGCGGCTTCCTCCAGTGTCAGTCCCTGTGCGAGGACTAGTTTGACCGCCTCTGCCCGGAACTCCGGTGTGTATGTCTTCGATTTCATAAATGCTTCTCCCGTTGCTAAGTTTAACAAACGAGAGTGTCCGAAAAAGTCAGGTTACCTCAATAGCGGCAATGTACAACGACAAGGGTTACATGTGGTCTGGGCATAGTCCGGAGCGACGCGCTGAAATAGTGGCGGGATACCAAGTGAGTATGCTCAGTCTTATGGGCCAAATCGGAGCGGACGCTTTGGCTCCCGAGCTTGCCCAGGCAATCGTTTCTGGCGCAGCTGCATGGGATGATCTGGGTTATTTTTCACGCCTTGTGCGTCGCTCGTGACATCAAAGTCTCATTTCGTGTTCAACTTCACTCACTTCGCTCTAGTTGGGCTGATGGCTGTAGCTTTGCCGGCAGCCGCGCAGTACAGCCCTGTTCCAGACTTCGTTTCTCCCACTGAAGGAAGGACTGCACAACTTCAGGTTGCCGTTGGTGGCTCCGCTGCGATCTCCGGTCTTGTCATCTATGACGACCCGAACACCTGCCGTTCGCCAAGGCGCGTTCGGCGGCTTGAAAATCCCTTGCAGTTATCTGCGGATCGCCAGCTCACGTTTACGGCCTACCTTACCAAAGGCGATTACGCCTGCCGCATCACCTCCAGTTTCCAGCCGAAAGCTGGCCACTTCTACGAGCTATACAGCGTTCTCAGGCAAGACGCATGCGTCATCCTGGTTGGATACAGCGATCGGCAAGAAGGGCCCTACTTGAAAATTCGCGACATCGAGCAACTTCGATACGTGCCAGGAGACAGTCCGGGCAACAGCTTCTGCGAGGCCAAATGAACGCGCGCTGACCCGCCCCTTGCCTACCCCCGATTGATCTGGAATTTGCCTTGCCACTGCAAAGGCGGCGGTTGGGCGGCGAGGCTCCAAGCAACGGCGCGCGTTTGATGTTAGGCTAACGTCCTGATCTCAATCGGAGAAACCGGCTTGAAGAATATCGACCTTGCGCTGATCGAACGCTGGCTTATGGGCTGGAGCTTGTCGCGCGGCGTGCCATTGCCAGTGCCCTACGATGGTGGCTTGGTCGTTGAAGTCGGCATGCCGGCGCAATTGCGGCGCTACGTGTTTGCCGATGCAGGGCAAGCACTTCAAGCATGCGCGGATCGCATACGGGAACCATTCATTTTCCTCAAGGCCCCTGTCGAGCCGGAGGACTTGCGGCGGGCATTGCCAGCGCATTGGAGTGTTGAAGGACGCGGCTACCTCATGGCCGGACCTTCGCAGCCAAACATCAAAGTGGCGATGCCTCCGGGTTACCGGACTACTGTCGAAACCCAACACGGCGCGCACGTTGTGCGAGTGTTTCACGAAAGCCAGGAATTGGCAGCGTCGGGCCGTATTGTGCTGCACGGCCAGACCGCCATCTTCGACCAGATCGAAACCGCAGAATCCCATCGACGCCGCGGCCTGGGAAGTGTCGTCATGCACTCTCTCGATACCCTCGCGACCGAAGCCGGCGTAACCGAACGGCTGCTCGTGGCGACCGAGGATGGTCGGGCGCTCTATACCCGCCTTGGCTGGAGCGTCATTTCTCCGTGGTCTACTGCAGTTCTACCAGCGGCTGGCAGGTGAAATATTAGTGCTTTGCTCACCACTACAATGATTTGTTGCTCAACCAAAGAAATTCCGCTATATTGAACGCAAGTTCTGTATAACGAAATTCGTTTAGCGACGTTTGTTATCAACTAATCAGCATCAAGAGTCGAATTTTCGACGCCAACCTGCCTCCCCGGGCAAGGTGGAAGCCATCACGGCGATGCGGCCTATTAACGGCAACGAAGCGGGTGCGACATGGTTTGCTCCGAATCGGGCCAAGCTCTCAGGAGAAACCATGACAACTCACACCTCCCCTGCTTCCTCCCTGGACCTCAGCGCCTGGCGCAACCAGTTCCGCATGACCCACACGTTCCATCTCTCGCTGGGAACCAACGAACCCGTTGCGGGCCAGCTGGAAGCCACGCTGAAAAACTCAAACGCCCAAATCGAGAAATGGGTTATCTCGCGCCGCGCAGGCTGCTACGATCACTGTATTACCGTGAAAGGCATTGGCGATGAATCGGCGCGTGAGCTGCGCTCGGAACTGGCCTGCCTGAATGGCGAGATCAAGGTGCATGTCGAGCACATGCTCCACTTTGACAGCGACGCGGCGCAACGCTGATTCGAAAGTCAAACGGTACATTGGTTGCCGGAAGACAGAGACAGCTCAGGGCTGCTTCGGCAGCGTCGATCTCCTGCGCCCTTCCATGGCGGCCATCACCCGTTCGGCATTCTCCTTGCAGCCAACATCTGCGGGCTTTGAATCAATCAGTTCCACCAGCGACTGGAGTTCGGACTTGCTGCGCGCCAGGCGCTGTTCCAGCACCTCGATGTCGGCGATCTTCTTGCGCAGGGCCGCAAGCAATTCATCGTGCTTCCACGCCGAAGCCTCGTCCGGCAACAACTGGGCAATTTCTTCAAGCGAGAAGCCTGCATGCTGCGCATCGCTGATGATCGTCAGCACCATTACCGCTTCCTCCGGGTATTCGCGGTAGCCGTTCGATTGCCGCCTCCCTACCTTCAACAACCCTTTCGATTCATAGAAGCGTATCGCCGATGCAGCCAAGCCTGTTTGCCGAGCCAGTTCCCCAATTTTCATAGTGTCCACCCGCTGTTCACGGCATCACTATAAGCTTAAAGCCCACTTGAAGGTCAATGACCGAAATAAATGCTTGACCTTCAAGTGAACTTTAATCCTAAGGTGGAGCCATCGCAACTCACTGGACTTCACGATGAACCCTTTCGAATCACTGGCACTGCCCAACGGTGCCGTCATCCCGAATCGCATCGCCAAAGCCGCCATGGAAGAGAATATGGCGGACAAGGACCATGCTCCTTCCGCCCAGTTGATCCGGCTTTACCGCGCCTGGGCTGAAGGTGGCGCGGGCCTGCTCATAACCGGCAACGTCATGGTCGACCGGCGCGCCATGACCGGGCCGGGCGGCGTTGTGCTGGATTCCTGGCTGCACAGCGACCGCTTCCAGGATTGGGCGGCAACTGCGCAAGCCCATGGCGCCCACATCTGGCTGCAGCTTAATCACCCGGGCCGGCAGATGCCGGCCGCCCTGGGGCAGCCGACCATCGCGCCTTCCGCTGTGGCGATGGATCTGGGGAGTTTTTCGAAGCAGTTCGCAGCCCCGCGCGCGATGACGGAGGGAGATATCGCCGAAGTGAAGGAGCGTTTCATCAAGGCCGCGCAACTGGCTGAGGGGTTCGGCTTCAATGGGGTGCAAATCCACGCGGCGCATGGATACCTGCTCAGCCAATTCCTCTCCCCCATCACCAACAAGCGCGATGACCGCTGGGGCGGCTCGCTCGAAAACCGTGCCCGCCTGCTGATCGACATCGTCAAAGGCGTGCGCGCTGTGGTGGGCAGCAGTTTCGCGGTTGCCGTGAAGCTTAATTCGGCCGACTTCCAGCGCGGCGGCTTCAGTACCGACGATGCGAAGAAGGTGGTCGGGATACTCAACCCGCTAGGCGTGGACCTGATCGAACTCTCGGGCGGCAGCTACGAGGCGCCGGCCATGCAGGGTGAGGCGCGCGATGGACGTACGCTGGCGCGCGAAGCTTATTTCCTTGAATTTGCGAAGGACATCCGGTCGGTGGCGCGCATGCCGGTCATGGTCACCGGCGGCATCCGCCGCTTTGCTGTCGTCGAACAAGTACTGGCCAGCGGCATCGACATGGCGGGCATCGGCACCGCACTCGCACTCGACCCGCAACTGCCCAATGCCTGGCGCACGGACAAGGCGCAGGCTCCCCTGCTGCGCGCCATCACCTGGAAGAACAAGGTGCTGGCTTCGGTGACCTACATGGCGATGGTGAAGCACCAGCTGCGCCGCCTGAGCCGCGGCAAACCGGCCAACCCCAACGTGACGCCCGTTCTCGCGCTGTTGCAGCAGCAATGGGGCACAACGATCGGGAATTTTCGATACCGCCAGTGGGTTCAAACATAAAAAAAACCGGCGCAAGCGCCGGCTTCTCGGTTCATCCGTGGAGGATTAGAACTTATAGTTGTACGACAGGCCAACCAGCGACATGTGGGTCTTCCAGGTGCCGACGGTGGTTTCGCCGTTGCCGGTGCAGGTGCCGGCAGGTGCCAGGGTGCTGCACTGGTTTTGGTAAGTGGACGACGCGTCGTCGAACTTCAGGTAGCTGTAAGCCAGGTCGATCGACGAATTAGCCGTTACCTTCCAGTTTGCACCGAAGGAGAGCTGCTTGCGGTCCGAATCAGGCAGTGCTGGATGGCGCAGGGATGCCTTTTCCACTGGGGATTCGTCGATTGCCACACCGGCGCGCAGCAGCCAGGCGTCATTCAGCTTGTAGTTCATGCCCAGCGATGCGCGCATGGTGTTTTTCCACTGCTGGCGGATCACTTCATCGCCTTCGCCGGTGCCGACGAACTCGATATGCAGGTCTTTCATGCGGGAGTGACGGGACCAGGTCAGGTCAGCCATCAGAGCCAGCTTGTCGTCGATCTGCGAGAACACGTTGGCCGACAGGGTTTCCGGGGTCTTGATGTCAACCAGGGCGCCCGAATTGGCCTTGCGGGAGGACGCTTGCAACACGGCGTTCACCTTTGCATCGCTGGTGACGGTGGAGAAGTCCCACACCGCGTCGCCCTTCAGCTTGTGATGGATCGACGAACGGTAGGCCAGGCCGAAGCGGGTGTCCTTGGTCAGGTTGAACATGTAGCCCAGGTTGAAGCCTACGCCCCAATCCTTGCCGTCCATGGTGGCGTGGCCATCTTTAGCGGCTAACAGGGCAGCAGGGTTGCCACCGGCTAAAACGATCTTTTGCAGCAGTTCAGCACGACGCGCGGCAATCGCAGGGTTCGTGGCAGCGTTGGCGCTCAGGAACATGATGGAGCCTGGCACGTCAACGCCCTGGCCCAGCTCGGCCTTCATGAACTCGGCATCGATACCGAAGCCGAAGGAGTGACGCTCGTCCAGCTTGAACGAGACGGATGGGTTCAGGGTCACCGACTTCAGGTCGATGCTGGTCAGCGCGTAGCGGCCGGCCCAGTTGTTGTCATAGTCCAGCTTCGCGCCGTAAGGAACGAAGGCGCCGAAGCCCAACGCCCACTTGTCGTTCAGCTTGTGGGAGATGTACAGGGAAGGAGCCGCCACCGCGCTTGGAGCGTAGTCATCCTGATGCGCTGCGCCGCCGGTCGAGCCGACCTTGCCGTAACGCTGCGAGCCCTGGTCGTCGTAGGTCGAGTGCGGTACCACGGCGGTGATGCCGCCGGAGAATTGGGTGCCTTCCAGACGGGACAGGCCGGCTGGATTGGCGAAAATGGTGGAAGCATCGGCAGCTTCAGCGGTGTTGGAATCCGCAGTGCCCTGGCCGGACACGGACTGGGAACCGAAGCGGTAACCGGATGCGTTTGCGTTCATTGCGGCGGCCGACAGGGCGGCAGCAACCATCAGGGAGAGGTATTTTGGGTTCAAGGTAGGTCTCGGCTGTTCGTTATTGATATATGTTCAACCTTGCGTCATAAGAAATGCGCGAGGGCACCGCAGTCTACACCAAAACCGTACGACGGTGCTTTTTAATTGAAAATAGTTTAAGAAAAGAGGGCCCGAAAGCCCTCTGTCATAGGGGAATCAGGCGAGCTGACTCCGTTGCTTTCTGGTTACAAACGAGAGCAGCTTCATAACGAGGCGGAAGACCAGGCGCACGAAAACCAGGGCCAGGATCGCTTCTACCAGGGTCAGGATGAAGGCCAGCGCGGCGCCCCAGCGTTCATCACGGCGCTGGAACTTGGCGACCATGCGCTCCTTGGCGATCTCGATACTGTCGTAGAAGGTCGGCACGACCAGCAGGGTCAGCAGCGTCGAGGTGACGGTGCCGCCGATGATGGCCACTGCCATTGGCCGGTAGAACTCGCCGCCGTTGCCCATGCCGATCGCGACCGGCATCATGCCGGCGATCAGGGCAAAGGTGGTCATCAGGATTGGGCGCAGGCGCATCTGGCCCGCTTCGATCAGGGCCTGGTGGCGGTTGGCGCCCTCCTCTTCGCGCTTGCGCGCCGCGTCGAGCAGCAGGATGGCGTTCTTGGCCACCAGCCCCATCAGCATGATGACGCCGATCAGGCTCATCAGGTTAAGGGTGCCGCCGGTCACGATCAAGCCTACCACCACGCCAATCAGCGACAGCGGCAGCGACAGCATCACACCGCCCGGCGCCGTGAACGAGCCGAACTGCATCACCAGCACCAGGTACATCAGGCCGATGCCGGACAGCAGGCCGATGCCCATCGCGGAGAAGATTTCGCCCTGGTTCTTGCTGGCGCCGCCCACGCCCTGGCCAAAGCCCGGCGGATAATTCATTTCCTTGGCGATCTTCTTGGCGTCGGCCAGCACCTCGCCTGCCGCGCGCCCTTCCACGTTGGCGGTGACGGCGATCGTGCGCATGCCATTCTTGTGGCGGATGCCGGCCGGGCCCTTGCCCATCGAGACCTTGGCGATCTGGTCCAGCGGCACCATCTGGTTGGTGCCAGCCACCTTGATCGGCAGGCGCTCGATATGTTCCAGGCTCAGGCGGTCATCCGGATGCAGGCGCACAGCCACGTCACGCGCTTCGCCGGTCGGGTCAACCCAGTCGCCCACTTCCACTCCGGCAAATGCTACGCGCAAGGAGGTGGCGGCATCGCCGGCGGCAATGCCCATCGAGTTGGCCAGGCCGCGATTGAGTTCGATTTGCAGCTCGTCCTTCGGATCCTGTTCGGACAGGCCGACATCGACCGCACCCGGCACCTGGCGCAGCTTGGCCATGAACTCGTTGGTGATCTCCATCAGCTTGCGCGAGTCCGGGCCGACAAAGTCGATCTGCACGGCCTTGCCGCCGCCCCCGCCGCCAAAATCGTCGATCACGGTGTACTCGCCGCCCACCATGCCAGCCAGCTTCTGGCGCAGTTCGGAGGCGATCTCGCCGGCGCCGCGTTTGCGTTCGCTGCGCTCGCCGATATCGATCCAGATATTGCCGCTGGCCTGGTTGATGTACACCTCGGTCGACTTCACTTCCTTGATGCCCATGGCAACAGCGGACACCTTCTCCATCTTGCCGCGCGTGTAGGCCAGGCTGGACGAAGAAGGGGTGCGTACTTCGACTTTCAGGGCACCGTGGTCTTGCTTCGGCATGAAACTGGTGCCGCCCACTGTCGCCTGCAGCGCAATCGCGGCAACGAAGCTGGCCAGCGCAATCGCGCCCATCGAACGGCGATGGTCGAGCGCCCAGGCAATGACCTTGCCGTAGCGGGATGCCTGGCGGTCGAACCAGTGGTTGAACTTGTCCAGCAGCTTGCCGAGGCCCTGCTTCGGCGCGCTGTGGTGGTCCGGCGGGTCGCCCCAGAAGGCCGACAGCATCGGGTCCAGCGTGAAGGAGATGAACAGCGACACGGCCACCGAGCAGGTCACGGTCAGCGCGAATGGGCGGAACCATTCGCCGGCCAGGCCGGGCATGAAGGCCACCGGAATGAATACCGCCATGATCGAGAAAGTGGTCGCGGCCACGGCCAGGCCGATTTCGGCCGTGCCTTCCAGCGCAGCCGTGCGGCGGTCGGAACCATTCTGCATATGGCGCACGATGTTTTCACGCACCACGATGGCGTCGTCAATCAGCACGCCGATCGCCAGCGACAAGCCAAGCAGGGTCATGAAGTTCAGCGTAAAGCCGCACAGCCAGACCGCGATGAAGGCCGCCACCACCGAGGTTGGCAGCGAGAGCGCGGTAATCAGGGTGGAGCGCCAGGAGTTGAGGAAGGCGTACACCACGAAGATGGTCAGCACGGCGCCGAACACCAGCGCGTCGATCACGTTGTCCAGCGATTCCTGGGCTTCCTTGCCGCCGTCTTCGGTGATGTCCAGCACAGTGCCGCTGTCGGCCAGTTCCTTGTTGATTTCCTCGGTCAGCTTGCGCACTTCCTTACCCACCGACACGGCGGATGCATCACGGGCGCGAATCACATGCAGTGCCACGTTCGGCTTGCCGCTGTGCAGGCTGACGCTATTGATTTCGGCGAAGCCGTCCTCGATCTGCGCCACCTGGCCCAGGCGCACCAGCTGTTCGCCATTGCGCTTGACCACCACGTCCCTGAATTCTTCCGGGCGCTCGATGCGGCCTACCAGGCGGATCGCCTTTTCTTCCAGGGTTCCGCGCACCTTGCCCACCGGCGCATTGGTGTTCTGCATCTGCAAGGCGCTGGTGACCTCGGCCACCGAAACGTTGTACTCGCGCAGCTTCTCGGCGCGCAGCAGCACCGACAGCTCACGCCGCAGCGCGCCGTTGACGTTCACGACCGACACGCCGTCCAACGCGCGGAAGCGGTCGGCCAGCTTGTCCTCCGCCAGGCGCGAAATGGCGGCATGCGACAGCGTTTTCGACGACAGCGCCAGCTGCATCACGGGCTGGGCCGCGGTATCGACACGCTGGATCATCGGTTCCCGCATTTCCGTCGGCAGCTTGTAGCGCACCGCGGCAATGGCATTGCGCACTTCGTCCGAGGCTTCAATCAGGTTCTTGTTGAAGCTGAAGCGGATCTGGAAGGTCGCCATGCTCTCGCCCGAATTGGAGAACAGGTCGTCCACGCCGGAAATCGACTGCAGCGACTTTTCCAGGCGGTTGACCACTTCCCGTTCCACGGTTTCCGGCGAGGCGCCCGGATAGGGGATATTGATGAACAACATCGGCAGTTCAACGTCCGGCTCGCGGTTGACGCGCAGCTTGGACAGGGCCAGCAAGCCCATGGCCATCATGGCGATGATCAGGACGATCGTCGCGACGGGGCGCCGGACACTAAAATTGGAGAGGAACATCTTGCATTTTCCTTAACTCATTGGTTCAAAAAAAGGGCCCGAAGGCCCTTCTTGGTACGCGCTTGACGCGTTTCAGGCGCTTTACGCTGCCGATGGCTGGCGGCGGCCGGTCACCAGGCCAACCAGTTTCATCACCAGTCGGAACACCAGGCGCACAAAGGTCAGCGCCAGGATCGCTTCCACGAAGGTCAGCACAAAGGCCACTGCCGTATTCCAGCGCTGCTCGCGATACTTGAACTTGGCCACCATGCGGTCGCGGGTAATCTCGATGCTGTCGTAGAAGGTCGGCACCACCAGCAGGGTCAGCAGGGTCGAAGTGATGGTGCCGCCAATAATGGCCACCGCCATCGGGCGATAGAACTCACCGCCGTCGCCCATGCCGATTGCCACAGGCATCATGCCCGCGATCAGCGCGAAGGTCGTCATCAGGATCGGGCGCAAGCGCATGCGGCCCGCATACATCAGTGCATCCTCGCGGCCATAGCCCTCTTCCTCACGCTTGCGCGCCGCGTCGAGCAGCAGGATGGCGTTCTTGGCGACCAGGCCCATCAGCATGATGACGCCGATAAAGCTCATCAGGTTCAGCGTACCGCCCGTCAGCAGCAGGCCCACCACCACGCCGATCAGCGACAGCGGCAAGGACAGCATCACCGCCCCCGGCGCCGTGAAGGAGCCGAACTGCATCACCAGCACCAGGTACATCAGGCCGATGCCGGATACCAGGGCAATGCCCATCGCGCCGAACACTTCCGCCTGGTCCTTGCCGGAGCCGCCCACGTCCATGCCGAAGCCTGGCGGGTAGTCCATCTTTTCAGCCAGCTCGCGGGCTTCCTTGATCACTTCGCCGTTCGAGCGGCCTTCCACGTTGGCCGATACCGACACCATGCGCTTGCCGTTCTTGTGGCGGATGGTGGCCGGGCCCTTGCCCATGGTGATCTTGGCGATCTGGTCGAGCGGCACCATCTGGTTGGTGCCGGTGACGGCGATCGGCAGGCGCTCGATATTGTCAGGGCTGACCCGGTCTTCCGGATGCAGGCGCACTGCCACGTCGCGGGTCTCGCCGGTCGGGTCGACCCAGTCGCCGACCTCGATACCGGCAAAGGCCACGCGCAGCGACTGCGCCGCATCGCCTGCCGAAATGCCCATCGAGTTGGCCAGGCCGCGGTTCAGTTCAATCTGCAGTTCGTCCTTCGGATCCTGCTCGGACAGGCCGACATCGACCGCGCCCTTGACCTGGCGCAGCTTGTCCATGTACTGGTTGGTGATCTCCATCAGCTTGCGCGAATCGGGACCGACGAAGTCGATCTGCACCGGCTTGCGGGCGCCGTTGTTGATGTCTTCCAGCACCACGAACTCGCCGCCCACCAGGCCGGCCAGCTTCTGTCGCAGTTCCATGCCGATCTCGGTGGCATCGCGCTTGCGTTCCTTGCGCTTGCCGATGTCGACCCAGATACGGCCGCCCGACAGGTTGACGTAGGTGCTGGTCGCCTTCACTTCTTTAATGGTGTGAGCGATCTGCGCGGCCTTGTCCATCTTGGTCTTGGTGTAGTCCAGGCTGGACGAGGACGGGGTGCGCACGTCGATGGCGATGGTGCCGAAGTCCACTTTCGGCAGGAAGCTGGAGCCGCCGATGGTGCCCTGCAGCGCCAGCGCGCCAACGAAGGTCGCCACGGCAATCACAGCCATCCAGCGGCGATGGTGCAGCGCCCAGGCGATCACCTTGCCGTAACGGTCGGCCTGGTGGTCGAACCAGTGGTTGAACTTGTCCAGCACCTTGCCGATGCCTTTCTTCGGCGCGTTGTGGTGGTCAGGCGGATCGCCCCAGTAAGCCGACAGCATCGGGTCCAGCGTGAAGGAGATGAACAGCGACACCGCCACCGAGCAGGTCACGGTCAGCGCGAATGGACGGAACCATTCGCCCGGCATGCCGCCCATGAAGGCGACCGGGATGAACACGGCCATGATGGAGAAGGTGGTCGCTGCCACGGCCAGGCCGATTTCGGCCGTGCCTTCCAGTGCAGCCTTGCGGCGGTCGGAACCGTTCTGCATATGGCGCACGATGTTTTCACGCACCACGATGGCGTCGTCGATCAGCACGCCGATTGCCAGCGACAGGCCGAGCAGGGTCATGAAGTTCAGCGTGAAGCCGCACAGCCAGACCGCGATGAACGCCGCCACCACCGAGGTCGGCAGCGACAGCGCGGTAATCAGGGTCGAGCGCCAGGAGTTCAGGAAGGCGTAGACCACGAAGATGGTCAGCACGGCGCCGAATACCAGGGCTTCGATCACGTTATTCAGGGAATCCTGCGCGTCTTCACCGCCGTCGCGGGTCACTTCCAGCGAAGTGCCGTTGCCTTCTTCCTTGAATTCCTTGTTGATTTCTTCGGTCAGCTTGCGCACTGCCTTGGCCACCGACACGGTGGAGGCATCGCGCGCGCGGATCACGGCCAGGCCGACGTTCGGCTTGCCGGACCGCAGGCTGACGTTATTGATCTCGGCGAAGCCGTCTTCGATGGTCGCCACCTGACCCAGGCGGATCAGCTGGTCGCCGTTGCGCTTGACCACCACGTCCTTGAATTCTTCCGGACGCTCGATACGGCCGACCAGGCGGATCGCCTTCTCTTCCAGGTCGCCTCGCACCTTGCCCACCGGGGCGTTGGTGTTCTGCATGCGCACCGCATTGGCCACTTCGGCCACCGAGACGTTGAACTCGCGCAGCTTGTCGGCGCGCAGCAGCACCGACAATTCGCGCCGCAGCGAGCCGTTGACGTTGACCACGGCCACGCCGTCCAGCGCGCGGTAGCGGTCGGCCAGCTTGTCTTCGGCCAGGCGCGACAGCACGGCGTGCGACTGGGTCTTGGACGACAGCGACATCTGCATGATCGGGTCGGCCGAGGTGTCGATGCGCTGGATCATCGGCTCGCGCATCTCGGTCGGCAGCTTGTAGCGCACCGAGGCGATGGCGTTGCGCACCTCGTCGGACGCTTCGATCAGGTTCTTCTGGAACGTGAAGCGCATTTCGATGGTGGCGCTGCCCTCGCGCGAGGTCGAATACAGGTCGGTCACGCCGGCGATCGACTGCAGCGATTTTTCGAGGCGGTTGACCACCTCGCGTTCGACCGTCTCCGGCGAAGCGCCAGGATACGGAATGTTGACGATCAACAGAGGAATCTCGACGTCGGGATTCTGGTTGACGCGCAGCTTGGACAGGGCCAGCAGGCCCATGGCCATCATCGCCACGATCAGGACGATCATGGCGACGGGGCGCTTGATACTGAAATTGGAAAGGAACATGACTTAGTTTCCCCGGTTTCCCTGGTTTTTATACTTCTTTAGTTGCCCTTGACGGCATTGGCCGGCACCGAAGCGGATGCAACCGCCTTGTTCATCTGCAGGTCCACTTTCTGGCCATCGCGGAAGCCGGAGGCCGGGGTACGCATCACGATATCGCCCTTGGCCAGGCCCGACTGCACCTGCCAGTTGCCGCTGCGCGCATCGCGTGCGCCCATTTGCAGCGTGGCTTTGGACAAGGCCTTGTCCTTGATCTTCCAGACGTAGGTGGTGTCGCCTTGCTTGACCAGGGCCGATTCCGGCACCATCAGGGCCGACGTGGTTTCCGCTTCGATGCGGCCTTCGGCGAACAGCCCGGCGACGCGCGGCAGGTTCTTGTCGGCGAAATCGACCAGCACTTCCACCTGGCGGGTGACCGGATTGGCGGCCGGATCGACGCGCTTGACCTTGCCCAGGAAGTTCTGGCCCTGGTAGCCGTTGATGGCGAACACCACGCCCTGCCCTGCCTTGACCACGCCCACCGAGTCGGCGGAGACGCGGCCTTCAAAGCGCATCGACGCCGGGTCGACCACTTTCACCAGTTCCTTGCCGATCTGCGCGGTATCGCCGGCCGAGACCTTGCGCTCGGAGACGATGCCGTCGAATGGCGCGCGCACCAGGGTGCGGGTCAGCTGCTGGTTGGCGGCCACCAGGCGGGCCTTGGCAGCCGACAGGTCGGACTGGGCGTTATTGCGGCGCACTTCGGCGTCTTCCAGCACCTGCGAGGACACCATGCCGGAGGCTTTCAGGGTTTTCTGGCGCTGCAGGACGCGCTCGGCCTGGTCCAGCGACTGGGTCGAGGCGCGCACGGCTTCCTGGGCCGAATTCAGCGCATCGCGCAGGGAAGTATCGTCCAGGCGCACCAGCAGGTCGCCCTTCTTGACCGCTTCGCCGTTCTCCTTCAGCACCTGCATCACGACGGCGCCAACTTCGGCGCGCAGGTCGGCCTTGCGTTCAGGCTGGATGGAACCGGTGATCACCGGGCCGGACGACAGGGCATTGCTTTCCACCGTCACCAGATCTTCAGATGCAACCTGCAGCGTTGCAAGCTTCTTGTCATCGCCCTTGCCTTTCGCGTCGGCAGTCGCCGAGGCGCTGGCCTTGCCGGCTTCAGGCGCCTTGTCGGACTTGCCGCAGGCGACCAGCGCGGATGCAACGGCGAGAGCTAATAGGGTTTTACGCAACATGTGAATCTCCAGTTTGGTGGACGGCTTATTTTTGAATATGGAATGCATACTTCTGCAGCGTGCAAAAGTATCCTTTTACAGAGGGAGAGTGTCAATTCACCGCGGGCCAGACTGCGGGTTTTTAGGGCTGGACTGCAGGATTCGCGGATGAACCGCAAAAACGGTGGCTGAACTGCAAGAAAGGATTGCTACATTAGTGTAGCAATCCAGGGGTATTTGAAGGGATCAGACGCGCGGGAACAGGGCGAAGATGATGTGGCCCATGGCGATGCCGGTGGCCAGGCCGCCGGTGATCTCGATCACGGTATGGCCCATCCGTTCGCGCAGCCATTTATGGTCCGTGGCATCCTTGGCCAGGCGGTTGATCGCCGCCGCTTGGCGGCCGACGTGCTGGCGCAGGCTGTTGGCGTCAATGATCACGATGAAACACAGCGCGACTGCCACGCCGAAGGCCGGATGCCCGATGCCCTCGCGCAGGGCGATCAGGGTGGCCATGCTGGAGACCACGGCACTGTGGTTGGATGGGAAGCCGCCATTCCCGACCAGGTTGAATGCCCATTTGCGGGCTTTGATACTGTTAATCAGGAATTTGATCGGACCGACAGTAATCCAGGTCAAGACAGGCGTCAGCAGGTAAGCGAGATCCATTTATAGCGTCCTAAGGTGCAATCCCCCATTATAATCGGCGCACTAACAATTATTAATAGCAAGCAAAAATGAAGCATTTCAGGATTTCGATTATTGTCACCATCGTCTTGATGGGGCTGGCCGGCTGGTGGGGCTATAACCATGGCGGCATGTCCGCTGCGATTACCGCGCTGTGGATTACCGGCGTCCTGGGGGTGATGGAAGTCTCCCTCTCGTTTGATAATGCCGTGGTCAATGCCTCGGTCCTCAAGAACTGGAACGCGTTCTGGCAGAAACTGTTCCTGACCGTCGGTATCCTGGTGGCCGTGTTCGGCATGCGGCTGATCTTCCCGCTGGCCATCGTGGCGGCGGCGACCGGGCTGGACATGCTGTCGGTGTGGGACATGGCGCTCAAGACGCCGGAAGAATACTCGCGCCACCTGCTGGGGGTGCATGAGGAAGTGGCAGCCTTTGGTGGCGCCTTCCTGCTGCTGGTTTTCCTGAACTTCCTGTTCGACGAAGAAAAGGACGTGCACTGGATCCACTGGTTCGAGGAAAAAGTGGGCAAATACGGCACCGAAAGCCTGGCCGTGCTGCTGACCCTGGTTGCCGTGGTGCTGTGCGTACAGATGGTGCCGGAAGCCAAGCGCTATACCGTGCTGTACTCGGGCGTGATCGGTACCGCGATTTACGTGGGCGTGGGCTGGATCAGCAGCCTGCTGGAAGAAGAAGGCCATGGCGAAGTGGGCAAGGCGGTGGCCGGCGGCTCGATCGGCGGCTTCCTCTACCTGGAAGTGCTGGATGCCTCGTTCTCCTTCGACGGCGTGATCGGCGCCTTTGCCATTACCAGCGACGTCGTGATCATCATGCTGGGCCTGGCCATTGGCGCGATGTACGTACGTTCGCTGACGGTGTACCTGGTGCACAAGGGCACGCTGGACGAGTTCATTTACCTCGAGCACGGCGCGCATTACGCAATCGGCATCCTGGCGCTGATCATGTTCGCCAGCGTGAAGTATCACATTCCGGAGTGGTTCACCGGCCTGTCCGGGGTGGCGTTCATTGCCGTGTCGCTGTGGTCTTCCCTCAAATACAAGAAATTACATCCTCAGGAGTCTTAATGGGTCGTGTGCTGGTGATTGTCGGTGGCCTGCTGGCCGCCGTGGCGCTGCTGTTTGCAGCGTATGTGTGGGTGGCGTTGAGCTATTCGTATTCGGAGGGCGAGCGCGCCGGTTATTTGCAGAAGTTTTCCAAACGCGGGTGGATTTGCAAGACCTGGGAGGGGGAGATTCTTCTGACCTCGATGCCGGGGGCGATTCCGGAGAAGTTCGAATTTACCGTGCGCGATGATGCTGTCGCGTCGCAGATCGCGGCGGCCGCGGGCAAGCGGGTGGTGCTGCATTATGCGCAGCATAAGGGGTTGCCGACTTCGTGCTTCGGCGATACGCAGTATTTTGTTGAGTCGGTGAACGTTCAGCCTTGAACCGGTACACCAGCCGGATGGCCGTCCCGCCTGACCCGCAGGGTCTGGCACCTGTGACGCGACGGCCGCTGGCCAGGTGTCTGACCCCGTGGGTCAGACACCGGTTTACCGGTTTAACGGCCGCGCCACACGGCGCCAGCAGTTTCCTTCAGCCGCCCAATCACATCGCGCGCCATGGTCTCCGAATGCTCGTCGGCCGGATGCGCCGCCTTATCTTCCATCGCACTCAGCATATTCTGCGCCGCATGCTGGCGGCGTGCCTCCTGCTCCAGTAGCTTCTTCTTCGACTCCACCATCGCCGCAGTTGTCGCCGTCACCCGGCGCTGCAATTCGGCATGCGCATGAACAGTATCGACCAGGGTCTTCTGCTCCGCCAGCTTGGCCCATTCCGCCTCATTGGCCGCCACCTCAGCCGCTTCACGCTGGCGCGCCACTTCCACCAACTGTTCCTCGGCATCCGCACGCGCCTTTGCGGCCGCGGCTGCCTTCTTCTCCAGCTCAACGCGCACTTCGATCGCCTTGGCCGCACGCACCTCGGCCGCATTGGCCGCACGCTGCTGCACCAGCTTCTGGTCGATCAGCGCCAGGGTCTCACGCTCCTTGGCCACGAACTCCAGCTCCGACTTGAGCAGCGACTCCTCCGCCGCAACGCGGGCCTGCTCGGCCTTGGTACGCTCAGCCTGCGCCTTGACCAGTTCACCTGCCAGCCGCGCCTGGGCAGCGGCAGCCTCGGCAGCAGCAGCCTTGTTGGCCGCATCAAATTCAACCTGCTCAGCCATTGCACGCACGGCCGAGGCTTCCTGCTCAGCCGCCACCTGCAAGCGGGCATCGGCAGCCGCCTTGCGCCGAGCTTCGGCAGCGCCGGCGCGTTCGGCATCGACCCGCGCCTTGGCCGCTGCGGTGGCCACTTCTTCAGCGGCGATACGGTCATTCATCGCTGCCTGCGCGGCCTGCTCGGCTTCCGCGCGGGCACGCTCGGCATCGGCCAGGCGCACAGCGGCGGCGGCTTTTTCCTGGGCCAGGGCATTGGCTTGTTCTGCGGCGGCCAGTTGCGCAGCGACGGCATCGCGCTCGATCTTCTCGGCCGAAGCCTGCTCCGCTGCCACGGCGACGGAGCGCGCTGACAGTTGCTGGCGTTCGGCTGCGATGGCGGCCGCCCGCTGGTGTTCCTCGGCTTCGATGCGGGCCTGCTCGGCAGCGGCCTGCTCGGCTTGTTCGCGCAGCTTGGCCTGCTCCAGCGCTACCGCCTCCGCCTCCAGGCGGGCTCGGGTTTCGAAATCGGCTTGCTGCTCGGCCTCGACGCGGGCCATGGCGATGGCGTGCAGCTGGCGGTCGGTGTCTACGCGGCGCTCGGTGGCGGCGATGATCTGCAGGTCGGCATCACGGCGAGCCTGGGCTGCGTCGGCGGCCATGGCTTCGACGCGTTCGCGGTGCAGGGCGGCGTCGCGGATTTCCTTTTCGGTTTGCAGGCGCAGGTGCAGCGACTGGGCGGCGCTGCGGTCGGATTCGGCCTTGGCCAAGGCGATCTGTTCACGCTCCTGCTCCAGGTGTGCCAAGGCGCGGGCTTCTTCCAGCGCGCGCACTTCGGCGGCGGCGCGCTTGAAAGCGGCCTCCAGGGCCACCTGGTCGGCACGCTCGCGCTGGCGGGTTGCTTCCAGGGCCTCGGCTTCGGCCTGGGCCAGTTGTTCGGCCGTCAGGCGGGCGGCGTGGGCCTGGCGTTCGCGCTCGCGTGCAATCGTGGTCATGCGGGCGTCGGCCGAGGCCACGCCCACCACTTCATCGCGGGCGGCTTGCACGGCGGCCGCACGTTCGGCGGCTTGCAGGCGGGCCTGCTCGGCTTGCGCGGCCAGTTCTTCGGCGGCCTTGCTGGCCAGTTCGGTCAGTTTGGCCTCTTCGGCCACCTGCTCGGCGGCGCGGCGGCGGCTTTCCTCTTCAGCCCTGGCGCGCTGTTCGGCGGCCAGGCGCACCTGGATGTCGGCATCGACGCGGGCGCGCAGTTCGGCGGTTTCCTGCTTGACGGCTTCCAGGCGGGCCACACTGGCGGATGCGGCGGCGCGCAGGGTTTCCAGGCGCTCCTTGTTAATCTTGATGGCTTCTTCAGCAGCTTCGGCGTTCTGCACCGCAGCAGCAGCAGCGGCTGATTCGAGGGCGGCGCGGTCTTCGGCCAGAGCGCGGGCGCGGGCCTCGGCCACGGCGCGCGATTCTGCGGCGCACTGGGCTTTCGCCTCGGCTTCGACGCGGGCGATGGCTTCGGTGATCGCCTTCAGCTCGGCTTTCTCATGCTCAGCACGGTCGCTGGCGACGGCGTCGGTATTTGGCGGCAGTTGTGCTTGCATGAGGGTCTCGCTTGGCTTTTGGGGTGATGTTGCCATTATCGATGAGTCCAACAGGGGCGAAGCTCTTGAGGAAAGCGGGGATTTCCCGGCAATTCTCGTTTTAAAACCGGTAAGCCCGCGACACGGACTTGCGCCAGCCGCGTGGCAGGTGTCAGACCCACAGGGTCTGACACCGGGTTACCGGTTTTTCAAACTGGCCAGAGGGGAGGCTCGTCCATCAGCGCGATTTGCTCGCGCAATTCGAGGATACGATCTTGCCAGTATCGTTGTGTATTAAACCACGGAAAAGCCACCGGGAACGCAGGATCGTCCCAACGCCGCGCCAGCCAGGCCGAGTAGTGGATAAGGCGCAACGTGCGCAGGGCTTCCACCAGGTACAACTCGCGCGGGTCGAACTCCCGCATGTCTTCGTACCCGGCCAGGATATCGCCCATCTGGCGCACCATGTCGCTCCGTTCGCCGGACAGCATCATCCACAGGTCCTGCACGGCCGGGCCCATGCGGGCGTCGTCGAAGTCGACGAAATGCGGCCCGGCATCAGTCCACAAAACATTGCCACCATGACAATCCCCGTGCAGGCGGATCAGCTCGACCTGCCCTGCCCGCTCATAGCAGCGCCGCACGCCGTCCAGTGCCTGGTCGACCACCGAGCGCCAGGGTGTCACGAGTTCCGGCGGCAGGAAGTCGTTGGCCAGCAGCCAGTCGCGCGGCTCTTCGCCAAAGGAGGCAATGTCCAGGGTCGGGCGGGTGGCGAACGGCCGCGCCGCCCCTGCCGCGTGAATGCGGCCGATGAAGCGGCCGGTCCACTCCAGCACCTTGGGATCGTCCATTTCCGGCGCACGGCCGCCGTGGCGCGGGAAGACGGCAAAGCGGAAACCCTCGAATTCATGCAGGGTGCGGCCATCGCGCGCCAGCGCCGGCACGGCCGGCACCTCGCGCTCCTGCAACTCCTGCACGAAGGCGTGCTCTTCGAGGATCTGCTCGCCGGTCCAGCGCCCCGGGCGGTAAAACTTGGCCACCACCGGCGGCCCCTCTTCCATGCCCACCTGGTAAACACGGTTTTCATAGGAATTCAGCGCCAGCAGGCGGCCATCGCCATACAGGCCGATGCTGGCCAGGGCGTCGAGTACCCGGTCCGGGCTCAATTCAAGGAATGGATGCGTCATTCTCGCTATTGTAAGGGCCAGGGCGTATACTGTCGCCCTTCGACCCAATATATAGAGCACCAAGCCATGCAACTCGACCAGCCATTGACCGACAAAGAATTCGACGAACTCGACAACTTCCTGCTGGGCGACCAGAGCCCGGAGGATTCCATGACGATGGACCACCTGCATGGCTACCTGACCGCCATCGCCATCGGCCCGGAACCGATTACCCCGGCCGAATGGCTGCCGAGCATCTGGGGCGAGGACCGCAAGGACGGTCCGAAGTTCAAGAACCCGAAGCAGGAAGAGCGCATCTACAACCTGATCACCCGCTTCATGAACGAAGTGCTGGTGACCTTTGAAGTGGCGCCGAAAGAATTCGAACCGCTGTTCGTCGAGCACGAACATGAAGGCAAGGTCCTGCTGAACGCCGAGGCCTGGTGCTGGGGCTTCTGGGAAGGCATGGAACTGCGCGAGGGGTCGTGGGACGAGATCTGGGATTCCGAAGCTGCTCCGCTGATGCGCCCGATCTACCTGCTGGGCGCCGACGAGATCAAGCCGGAAGAACTGCCGGAAGTGGAAGATCCGGTGAAAGCCCACCAACTGGCGCTGGACATCGAAGCCAACCTGCCGGCCATCCACAAATGGTGGGTGCCGCGCCGCAAGACCGGCGTGACCACCGTCAAGCACGAGGAGCCGAAAGTCGGCCGCAACGACGACTGCCCGTGCGGCAGCGGCAAGAAGTACAAGAAGTGCCACGGCGCCGAGCAATAAGCACGGAGAGCCCCATGAGCATTCCAGTCCTCGAAACTGTCGCCATCAGCGTTGACGCCCACATTGCCACCGTCCGCCTGAACCGGCCGGAAAAGCTGAACGCGATGAACCTGGCCATGTGGCACGACATCCGCAGCGCCTTCCGCTACGTTGACGACACGCCCGAGATCCGCGTCGCCGTGCTGGAAGGCGAAGGCAAGGCCTTCACGGCAGGCATCGACCTGCAAATGATGATGGGCCTGGGCCAGCAGATCCAGAACGACTGCGAGGGCCGCATGCGCGAATCGCTGCGCCGCATCATCCTCGATCTGCAGGACACCCTCACCAGCCTGGAACGCTGCCGCAAGCCGGTACTGGCGGCCGTGCATGGCGCCTGCGTGGGCGGCGGCATCGACCTGGTCACCTGCGCCGACATGCGCTACTGCTCGGCGGACGCCTGGTTCTCGATCAAGGAAATCGATATCGGCATGACGGCCGACGTGGGCACGCTGCAGCGCCTGCCGCGCCTGATCGGGGAAGGCATGGCGCGCGAACTGGCCTACACGGCGCGCAAGGTGGAGGCGGCGGAAGCCAGGGAAATCCGCCTGGTCAACCGCGTGTTCGAATCGCCGGAAGCGCTGCGCGAAGGCGTGCGCGCCATTGCCGCCGATATCGCCGCCAAGGCGCCGCTGGCCGTGCGGGGCGTGAAGGAAATGATCACCTACGCGCGCGACCACTCGATTGCCGACGGCCTCAATTACAACGCCACCTGGAACGCGGCCATGCTGATGTCGGCCGACCTGCAGGAAGCCATGATGTCCGGCATGGCCAAGCGCCCGCCCGCGTTCAAGGACTGACAAGTAACAACCAGCAAAATTTGTCCACCTGGGGTCAGGAACAAAGTGGACAAAAGTTGCTATACTCGCTCGCTATGCAAACCAGGCCCGATACCCAACGTTCCGGACTGCGCCACGGCAATCGCTTGTGGCGCTGGCTGTTGGCGTTGTGCGCGATCGTGTTTGCATTGCAGTTGCTGGCGGCGTCCTCGCACAGCCACGACCTGGCCGACAAGCTGGATGACTGCGTGGCCTGCCAGATGGCCAGCCATTTCCCGGCCGACGTTCCTTCGACGCCGCCCGCCCTCCTGGCGGTCTTCCTGGCAGTCGCCTACTTCCTGGCGCGCCAGCCTTCGGCGCCAGCGGCAATTTCGCCCCAGCGCTACCTGATCCCCCAGCGGCAGGCGCCGCCCCATATCGCTTCGTGACCTGACCTCCCTGCCCGCTTGCGCGCAGGATTCCCTGTTACGTCCGCGGCATCGTGCCGCTACCCGATATGCCCATATTCCGCCGCACCCGCGTGACATCGCGGCGTGCCATCCATATTGCGCTGGCCGCCCTGCTGGCGGCCGCCTTGCTGACAGCGGTTTCCGCCGGCCTGCAGCACCGCCTCGCCCACGCCTGGAAGAAGGACGTGCGCGACGTCGCGCACGCGCATTCCTGCCTGGCTTACGATGCCGCCACGCTGGCCGAACGCCTGCCGGCCGCGCCACTCCTGCTGCCCCAGGCACAGGCGCCGGCACGCCCGCTGGCCTATGCCGAGCGGGCTTTGCCTGGCCGCCGCGCCGCACCGCCCTACCTCCCGCGCGGCCCGCCCGCCAACGCCTTGCCCTGACCAAGACCCGGCGCCGCCCAGTGCGGCGGCGCATTGATCAAGCAAGACGAGAAGATAAAAATGACGAAGAAAATCCGCCTGCGTGCCATCCCGGCTGCGCTGGCACTGCTCACCCTGTCGGTTCGTGCCGAAGAACCGCAATCCGTCGAAGTCGTGGGCCGCCGCGACTCCGGCAGCTACCTGGCCAGCGACGCGCTGGGCAGCAAGACCGACTTGCCGCTGCGTGAACTGCCGCAAGCCGTGCGCATCATGCCGCGCCAGGTACTGGACGACCTGGGCGCCCTGCGCATCGACGATGCCCTCGATTACGCTGGCGGCGTGTCGCGCCAGAACAGCTTTGGCGGCCTGTGGGACAACATCGCCATCCGCGGCCTGGCCGGGGACCCGAACAACGGCATGGCCCTGTTGCTGAATGGCTTTGCCGCCAACCGCGGCGGCATCAACGCGCCGCGCGACACGGCCGCCGTCGAACGCATCGAGTTCCTGAAAGGCCCGGTGGCGGCGCTGTACGGCGCCAGCGAACCTGGCGGCACGCTGAATATCGTCAGCAAACGGCCGCTCTGGCGGCCCGCCTACGCGCTCGATGCGGTGGCCGGCAGCTTCGGCCTGCGCCGCGCGGCCCTCGACGCCACCAGCCCGCTGGGCGAAGCGCTGGCCTGGCGCCTGAATGCTGCCAGCGAAAAGCGCGACAGTTTCCGCGACCATGTCCATTCACGCCGTACCCTGCTGGCGCCGGCGCTCAGCATCAAGGCCGGACCGGGCACGCGCCTCGAGTACCGCGGCGAATTGCTGCGCCATGTGGGCACGCTGGACCGCGGCATCGCAGCGGTCAACGATGAACTGGGCGCCGTGCCGCGCGGGCGCTTCCTCGGCGAACCGGGCGACGGCGATATCCGCATCTTCAACAGCACGCAGCAGCTGATGTTCGAGCATGTACTGTCGGACGCGTGGCAACTGCGCGGCGGCTTGCTGTGGAAGCGCGGCCTGCTCGATGGCTACTCCACTGAACCGGCCGCCGCCCTCAATGCAGACCAGCGCACGCTGCGCCGCCAGCGCCGCCTGCGCGATTACGGCTCCGACGACCTGGGCGGACACATGGAACTGGCGGGCAGTCCGGCGCCGGGCCATGAACTGCTGCTCGGCGCCGAAGCTTACCGCTTTGATTACGACCTGCGCATGTTCCGCGCCAGCCCGAGCGCCGCCGCGCCGTATGCGATCGACGTGCTGGCGCCCGTCTACGGCCAGCCGCTGCCGGTGCCAGCCCTGTTTACCGACACGCTGGAGAAGCAGCGCAACGTGGCGGTGTATGCGCAGGACACGCTGCGCCTCGGCCAGCACTGGCGCGTGGTGGCCGGCTTGCGGCACGACCGGCACGAGCAGACCCTGGCCAACCGGCGCAACGGCACGGTTGCGCGCCAGGAGCCGAACGCCACTTCCCCGCGCATCGGCGCCAGCTACCTCGCCACGCCGGCGTGGACGCTGTTTGCCAACTGGGGCAGCTCCTTCCGTCCCAACACGGGCAGCGACGCCAGCGGCTCCGCCTTCGCGCCCGAGCGCGGCAAGGCCAGCGAGGCGGGCCTGAAATGGGAGCAGGCAGGCGGCCGGCTCGGCGCCACCTTGGCACTGTTCGACATCCGCAAACGCAATGCCCTCACCACCGATCCGCAGCAACCCGCCTATTCCGTGGCGGCTGGCGAGGTGCGCAGCCGGGGACTGGACTTCGACCTGGCCGGGCAACTGGGCCGCGCCTGGCGCGCCAATGCCAGCCTGTCCCTGATCGACGCCCAGGTGGTGCGCGACAACACGCTGGAAACGGGAGGCCGTTTGCTCAACGTGCCGCGCGTGAACGGCAGCCTGATGCTGATGTACGAAGGCGCGCTGGCCAACGGCGCCCGCTTCGGCGTTGGCGGCGGCGTGACGCACACGGGCCGCCGCCTGGGCGAAGCACGCACCCAGGCCCAGGCCAGCAGCGGTGCAGCGCCGTTCGATCTGCCGGCCTATACGGTGGCGCGCCTGGTCGCGCACTTGCACATCGCCCGCGGCCTGCGGCTGTCGCTCGATATCGACAACCTGTTCGACAAAACCTACTACACCAGTTCCTACCAGCGCACCTGGGTCGCGCCCGGAACGCCGCGTGCGGTCTCGCTGGGGCTGCAGGCTTCCTACTGATTGAAAGGAGAACACAGATGACCAAGATTGCACTTGAAGCGGTGGGCCTGACGGTCCGCTATGGCACGGCCAGGGTGCTTGACTGCCTCGACTTGCAGGTACGCCAGGGCGAGATCTACGCCCTGTTGGGCGGCAACGGCGCCGGCAAATCCACCACGCTGAACGCCTTCCTCGGCTTCGCCCGCCCGGCGGAGGGTTATGCCCGCGTGTGCGGCATCGATCCCGCGTTCGATCCGCTGGCGGCGCGCGCCAGCCTGGCCTATGTACCGGAGAACGTCGCCTTGTACGAACACCTGTCGGCACGCGAGAACCTCGATTACCTGCTGCGCATGGGCGGCGCCGACGCCGCGCCCGCCATCATCGAGGCGGCGCTGGACGACGTCGGCCTGGACCCGGCGGCCTGGGACCGTCGTCTCGGCGGCTACTCCAAAGGCATGCGCCAGAAGGTTGCCATTGCATTGGCGGCGGCGCGCCTGGTGCCGGTGCTGCTGCTGGACGAGCCGACGTCCGGCCTGGACCCGCATGCCACCAGCGAATTCAATGCCCTGCTGCTCAAGCTGCGCGAGCACGGCGTCACGGTGTTCATGGTGACGCACGACCTGCTGGGCGCTGCCGAAGTGGCAGACCGCATCGGCTTCCTGGACCGGGGCCGCATCGCCCATGAACTGGCCGCGCACGGGCCGCAGCGCTTCGATGTCCAGCAGTTGTTCCAGCGCTATGCCGATGCACGGAGGGCGGCATGAGGCCCGCGTTTGCCGCCACCGCTTGGCGCGTGGCATTGGAGGAATGGCGCGCCCTGCGGCGCAGCAGGGTCGCCGTTGCTGCGGCGGGCCTGCTGCTGGTGCTGACGCTGGCGGCCATCATGGTCAGCCTGGAACGCGCCCACAGCGTGGAAGCGCAGCGTGCCCGCCTCCAGCAGCAGGCCGACGAGCAGTGGAACAGCCAGCCGGACCGCCATCCGCACCGGGTGGTGCATTACGGGCACTACGTGTTCCGCCCGCTGACCGCCCTCGCTTTCTTCGACTTCGGCGTGGCGCCTTTCACCGGCAGCACGCTGTACCTGGAAGGGCACCGCCAGAACAGCGCCAACTTCAGCGACGCCGGCCAGTCTTCGCTGCTGCTGCGCTTCGGGCAATTGACGCCGGCCTTCGTGCTGCAGGTGCTGGCCCCTTTACTGCTGGTGTTCCTGGCGTTCGGCGCCCTGGCGCGCGAGCGCGAACGCGGTCAACTGCGGCTGATGCTGGCGCATGGCGTCGGCGGCGGCGCGCTGGTGACGGGCAAGCTGGCGGCGCACGGCGCGTTGGCCCTCATGCTGGCGGCGCCGGCGCTGGCAGCCCTGCTGTTGATCGCTGCGGCCGATCCGCTGCTGGTGGCGCCGGCCGGCTGGCTGGCGCTGGGCTACGCCGCCTACCTGCTATTGTGGTCGGCTGCTGCGGTCTTGCTTTCCGCCCTGGCGCGGCGGGCGCGCGATGCGCTGCTCTTGCTGGTTGGCGCCTGGGCCCTGATGGCGGTGCTGCTGCCGCGCATGCTGCCCGACCTGGCTTCCAGCATGGTGCCGCGCCCTACCCGCATCGAAATGGAAGCGGCCGTCCACGCCGAACTGGCGCGCATCGGCGACAGCCATAACCCGGACGATCCCTACTTCCGCAGTTTCCGCGACAGCGTGCTGAAACGGTATGGTGTCAGCAAGGTCGAGGACCTGCCCGTCAACTACAAGGGGCTGGTGATCGAGGAAGGCGAGCGCCTGACCAGCGAGCTGTTTTTATCCAGCATGCAGCGCGACTTCGCACGCCAGGCCGCGCAAGGCAGCGTGCTGGATACGGCGGCGCTGGCGGTGCCGCTGCTGGCCCTGCGCGGCATGTCGGCGGCGCTGGCGGATACCGACCGGGCGGCGCATGAGCGCTTTCTTCTGGCCGGCGAGGACTATCGCTATCGCCTGATCCAGGCGCTGAACCGGCTGCACGCCGAAAAAGTGAAGTACCACGACGACCGCGCTCAGCGCATTTCGGCTGACTACTGGCGCGCACTGCCGCGCTACCGCCATCCCCCCTCCCCGCTGGAACGCACAGTCGCGCAGCGCGTATGGCCCGCGCTGGCCGTCCTCGCCGGCTGGCTGGGCGCCGCCGCATTGCTGGCCGCCTGGATCGCGCGCCGTCTGGAAAGGAATATCTGAATGAAGAACTGGAAATTTGAACTGCTGCTGTTGTTACGCTCGCGGCCTGCGGCTGCGGCGCTCGTGGTGCTGGCGCTCTTGTCCGCACTGTCGGTCTGGAACGGCATGCAGGCGATGGGCGCTCAGCGCGTCGCGCTGGAGCGGATCGCCGCCGTCCATGCCGCCGACCTTGCAGAACGGGCAGAACGCCAGCCTGCCGACGGCGATGCCGGGCTCACGGCCTACTACACGCCTCACCTGACCTTCGACCCGGCGTCACCGTTGGCCTTTGCCGCCATCGGGCAGCGCGACGTCCAGCCCTATGCGCTGCAGGTGCGCGCCCTTGGGCTGCAAGCGCAGCTCTATGAATCGGAAGCGATCAATCCCGAGCTGGCTGCGCCGGGACGATTCGACTTCGCCTTTGTGCTGGTCTACCTGGCGCCGCTGTTCATCATCGCCCTGATGCACGACATGGTCAGCGGCGAGCGCGAGGCCGGGCGCTTGCGCTTGCTGTCCTCCCTGCCCGGCAAGCCCGGCGCGCTGTGGCGGCGCCGCGTGCTGCTGCGCCTTGCCCTGCTTGCCGCGGCCCTGCTTGTGCCTTTGCTTGCCGGTGCGCTGCTGTCCGACGCCGCACCGGGTGAAACGGCCCTGATGGCGGGTGCTGCGCTGCTCTACCTTGTTTTCTGGTGCGGCGTGGCCGCCTGGGGCGCGACTGTGGCGCGTAACGCAGCAGCGGGCGCCGCGTTGCTGCTGGCCGCCTTCGTGCTGCTCGCATTGGTGCTGCCGACGGCAGTCAACGCCGCGCTGGAGCGGGCCATCCCGGTAGCGCAAGGCGCGGAACTGGCCCTGGCGCAGCGCCAGGCGGTGCATGCGGCATGGGACAAACCGAAGGAGGAGACGATGCAGCGCTTCTTCCGCACCCATCCTGAGTGGAAAAACACGGCGCCGCTGCCTGAAGGCTTCCATTGGAAGTGGTATTACGCCATGCACCAGGCCGGGGATGACATGGTTGCTGGGCAGGCAGCCCAGTACCGCAACGCACTGTGGTCGCGTGAAGAGTGGACGCGCAACGCGGCAATATTTCTGGCGGGAGTGAATGTGCAGGTGCTGCTGCATCGGCTGGCGGGAACCGATATGCAGGCCCGCATGGCCTACCAGGATCGCGTGGCCGCCTACCATGAGCGGGTGCGACGCCACTTCTATCCTTACGTATTTGACGAGAAGCCGTTCGGCGCGGCGGACTTTACACGGTTGCCAGTGTTTGTCCCGGCGCCGGGCGCCGGCTTTCCGCCTGCCCTGCTGGCCTGCGCGCTGGCCCTGCTGGCGGGCGCCGCGCTGGCGCTCGGGCTGCGCAGCACAGCTCGTGTCACACTTGGGGTGTGACCCCATGGTGTGACACGGGCTCGGCTGATTAGAGCTTGATGAAGTTCTCGCGGTAGTACTTGAGCTCTTCGATCGATTCGATGATGTCGGCCAGGGCGGTGTGCTTCTGGGCTTTCTTGAAGCCGGCGACCATTTCCGGTTTCCAGCGGCGGCCCAGCTCCTTCAGGGTCGACACGTCGATATTGCGGTAGTGGAAGAAGGCCTCCAGCTTGGGCATGTACTTGACCATGAAGCGGCGGTCCTGGCCGATGGTGTTGCCGCACATCGGGGATTTGCCGTTCGGGACCCATTGGCGCATGAAGGCGATGAATTCGGCTTCGGCCTGGGCTTCGGTCACGGTCGACGCTTTCACGCGGTCGATCAGGCCGGAGCGGCCGTGGGTGCCTTTGTTCCAGGCGTCCATCTTGTCCAGCGTTTCGTCCGACTGGTGGATCGCCAGCACCGGGCCTTCGGCCAGCACGTTCAGGTGCATGTCGGTGACCACCATTGCCACTTCGATAATGCGGTCGGTCTCAGGCTCCAAGCCGGTCATCTCCATGTCGACCCACACCAGGTTCATTTCATTCGGGCGCTGCGGGGTGACCGGGGTTGCTGGGGTGTCGTTCGCTTGTGACATAATTCTCTCTAAGACAATATAGGGCAGGTTAATCCGCCATTTTCTCACAGGCACAGAATGTATTCACACGCGTTTTCGTATTTGTTCATTGCATTTTTAACATCAACTCTGGTGGTGCGATTCTGGCTCGCTTCGCGCCACATCCGCCATGTATTGCAAAACCGCGCCGCCGTGCCAGCCGATTTCGCGGAAAAAATCCCCCTCGCGGCCCACCAGAAAGCCGCCGACTACACCATCGAGCGCACCAAGCTGGGACTGCTGAACATGATGGTGTCCAGCATCATGCTGATCTGCCTTACCTTGCTGGGCGGCCTGCAATGGCTCTCGGCCACTTTGTTCAATGCCACCGGCGGCGGCATGGCTTACCAGCTTGGCCTGATCGTTGCCGTCTGCGTCATCTCAGGCCTGGTCGACCTGCCGCTCGACTACTACCGCCAGTTCAAGCTGGAAGAACGCTTCGGCTTCAACAAGATGAGCAAGCGCCTGTTCTTCATCGACCTGCTCAAGGGTGTCGGCGTCGCTGGCGTGATCGGCTTGCCGCTGGTGTGGGTCATCCTGGTGCTGATGGAAAAATCGGGCAGCCTGTGGTGGCTGTACGCCTGGTTCGTGTGGTGCGGCTTCCAGCTGCTGGTGATGGCGCTCTACCCGAACCTGATCGCTCCGCTGTTCAACAAGTTCACGCCGCTGGCCGACGAATCGCTGAAGCAGCGCATCGAGGGCTTGATGGCGCGCGTCGGCTTTGCCTCCAAGGGCCTGTTCGTGATGGACGGTTCCAAGCGCAGCGCGCATGGCAATGCCTATTTCTCCGGCTTCGGCGCGGCCAAGCGCATCGTGTTCTACGATACCCTGGTGTCCAGCCTGTCGCCTCAGGAAGTCGAGGCGGTGCTGGCGCACGAGCTGGGCCACTTCAAGCTGAAACACATCATCAAGCGCATCGTGGTGATATTCGGCTTGTCATTGGGTTTCCTCGCACTGCTTGGCTACCTGAAAGGCCAGCTCTGGTTCTACACCGGCCTGGGCGTGAATCCGATCATCGTGCCCGGCCAGTCCAACGACGCACTGGCGCTGCTGCTGTTCATGCTGGTGCTGCCGGTATTTACCTTCCTGTTTGGCCCGCTGACGTCGCTCAGCTCGCGCAAGCACGAGTTCGAGGCCGATGCCTTCGCCGCCAGGCATACCGATGCGCGCGACCTGGTGTCGGCCCTGGTCAAGATGTACGAGGACAATGCGTCGACCCTGACGCCTGACCCGCTGCATTCGGCCTTCTACGATTCGCACCCGCCCGCCAGCGTGCGGATTCGTCAACTCAACCTGGCGGCATCTCAATGACAGCGAATATCCACACCGCGGCCGATTTGCGCGCGCTGCGCTGCAGCCACCAGACGCAGGCCCTGGACGCCCCTGAGGCGCTGCGTCTGGTCCAGTTGCTGGATGGCTGGAGCATGGCCAGCGGCAAGCTGGTGAACACTTTCGGCTTCAATAACTACTACGAGACGATGGCTTTCGTGAATGCGCTGGCCTACATCTCCCACCGCGAAGACCATCACCCCGAACTGGTGGTGGGCTACAAGACCTGCCAGGTGCGCTACGACACGCATTCGGTCAACGGCTTGTCGATCAACGATTTCATTTGCGCCGCCAAGGCCGATGCACTGGGCCAGGCATGAGCAAGGGGACCAAACGCACCGGCACCATCATCGCAGCCCACGGCCGCCACTACCTGGCCGAAGCGGACGGCCAGCGCCTGCAGTGCGTCACGCGCGGCAAGAAGACCAATGTGGCGGTCGGCGACATCGTTGACCTGACCCTGACTTCGCCCGACCAGGGGGTGATCGACAAGATTCAGGAGCGCAAGACGCTGCTGTACCGCTCCGACCAGTACAAGTCCAAGCTGCTGGCCGCCAATGTCGACCAACTGTTCATCGTGGTCGCAACGGAACCAAGCTTCTCGGACGACCTGGTGTCGCGCGCCCTGGTGGCTGCGGAGGCGGCCGGCATTCACGTGCGCCTGCTGCTGAACAAGGTTGACGTGACCGACATGCTGGAACACGCGCGCAAGCGCCTGCAGGTCTATTCGGCGATGGGCTACGAAGTGATCGAAGTCTCGGCCACCGGCCAGCCCGAGCAGACTGGCGCAACGCTGGCGCCGCTGCTGCAAGGTCATTCCTCGATTCTGATCGGCCAGTCAGGCATGGGCAAGTCTTCGCTGATCAACATCCTGGTGCCGGACGCCGATATCGCCACGCGAGAAATCAGCGAGGCGCTCGACACCGGCAAGCACACCACCACCTTCACCCGCCTGTACCATGTGGGCCCGGATTCAAGCGTGATCGATTCGCCTGGCTTCCAGGAGTTCGGGCTTTACCACCTGAGCGAAGGCATGCTGGAACGGGCCTTCCGCGATTTCCAGCCCTATCTCGGCGGCTGCCGGTTCTATAACTGCCGCCACCTGAGCGAGCCGCAATGCGCGGTGCTGGAGGCCGTCAACGAAGGCAAGATCGCGAAAATGCGGCATACGCTGTACGGCCAGTTGTTGCACGAGTCCTCGCAGACGCTCTATTGACGGGACGCCAATGCAGCTTCTGTTTGCCGATGACGATGCCGTTGCGCACTGGGAGCTCGAATTGCTGCCCTTGCGCGGCATTGCGCGGCTTCCGGTGCTGCTCCCCTTGGCCTGGCATTTGCGCCAGCGCGACGGCAAGCGCGCGCAGGAACTGGCGCGCGAAGCAGCCGCCCTGCTGCCCCTGGCTCACCTGCCGGGCGATGCACGCGCTTCGCTCGAAGCGCGACTGCACCTGGTCGACGGCGAAATCCGCTGGCTGCTTGGCGAGCTCGATGCCGCCGCCAGCCTCGCTTCGCGCGCGCTGGAGGCGTTCGAAGCACAAAACGACAATATCGGCCGGGCCGACGCCCATTGGCTGAAGGCCTGGATCTCGGTCGACCGCGGCAACCATGGCCAGCGCGATGCTGAACTGGAAGCCTGTTCCAACGCAGCCCATGCGGCGCCCGACGAGCAGCGCGCCACCATTGCGGATGCTGTGCAGGCGCGTTGGGCGGCATTGCGCGACCTGCACGCCGCGACAGAGCGCTGGGGCGAGCGTTTCAACATGTCGGTGGAAGCGCCGCCCAGCGTCGAATGCTGGATCAACGACTTTTTCGCCATCGCGGCCAGCCAGGCCGGCGATATCGGCAATTCGGCCAGCTTCTACATCCGCAGCTATGAAGCCGCGCTGCAAACGGGGCAGATTCGCGCAGCCGCCACGGCCGCCATCAATATCGCGGAGAAATTCTCGCAACTGAACGACCACCACTCCGGCCTGGAGTGGATGCAGCGCGCCATGGACCTGGCCAAACCTACCGGTTGGCCGCGCAGCATCGGCTCCTGCCTGGTGCACACGGCCGACATCGTGCGCCGCCTTGGCCGCCTTGGCGCGGCGGAAGAGCTGCTGCGCGAGGCGCTGGTAATCCTGGCGCCGCAAGCGAACGGCCGCACCTACGCCATCGCCTTGCAGCACCTGGGCGAACTGTGCCTGGACAAGAAGGATTACGGCGAAGCGCTGGATGCTTTCCAGCGGCTGTCTGAGCGCGCGGAAGCCTTGCAGCAGGGCGACTTCAAGATCGTAGCGCTGCGCGGCCAGGCCCATGCCCTGTGCTTCCTCAATCGTTCGCTGGAAGCACTGGACATGGCGCTGATGGCGGTGGAACGCGCATCGCGCCACCATAATGCCTTCCACCACGTGGCGGCACTGCGGGTGCTGGCCCTGATCCACGGCCAGCTCCAGCTGTCCGCGCCGCCCGGCATGCAGGCGCCCAACGCCCGACTGCATTACCTGCACCAAGCCCTGGAAGCGGCACAGACCATCAAAGGCTACACAGTGCCGGGCGACCTGTATGACGCACTGGGCGCCGAGTACGCGCGCCTGGGCGATTTCGGCCGTGCTTACGAAATGGCGACCGCCGCCAGCGCCGCGCGCGAAAAGACCCACACGCTGGACGCCACCAGCCGCGCCATCGCCATGCAGGTGCACCACCAGACGGAACAGGCGCGTGCGGAAGGCCTGCATCATCGCGAACTGGCAATGTCCGAAGCGCGCCGCGCCGAAGTGCTGCAGCAAACCACCAAGCTGCTGGAGCGGCTATCGGCCATCGGCCAGGAAATCACCACCCACCTCGACGCCGGCGCCGTATTCCAGGCCCTGGACCGCCACACCCACGCCCTGCTGTCGGCCAATACCTTCGCGGTCTACCTGGTCGATCCGGCCGGCCGCCAGCTGGAACGTGCCTTCGGCGTGGAAGCCGGCCAGGCCCTGCCCCGCAACGCAATCCCGCTCGACCACCCCACCGCCTACACCGCGCAATGCCTGCGCGAGCGGCGCGAGGTGTACATCGACCAGATCCCGCCCGAGCGCGACAGCACGGCCACGCCCGGCACGGCAGCCAGCCGCAGCGCCCTGTACGTGCCGTTGCTGGTGGGCGAGCGTGCGCTGGGCGTAATGACGGCGCAAGCCATGCATGCCAATGCCTATGGCGAACGGGAACGGTTGATTTTCCGCACCCTATGCGCCTACGGCGCCATCGCGCTCGACAACGCCCTCGCCTACCGGCAGCTGCAGGAAGCCCAGTCGCAGCTGGTGTCGCAGCAAAAGCTGGCGGCGCTGGGCGCGCTGATGGCAGGCGTGGCGCATGAACTGAATACGCCGATCGGCAACAGCCTGCTGATTGCCAGCACGCTGGAACAGAAAACCACCGAACTGGAAGAAGTGGTCAATGGCCGGGGGCTGCGCAAATCCGAGCTGCTGGCCTACATCGACGACGCGCGCAAGGCTTCCACCCTGGTCATGCGCGGCCTGCACAGCGCGGCCGACCTGGTGTCAAGCTTCAAGCAGGTGGCGGTGGACCGCACCACCGAGCAGCGGCGCATTTTCAACCTGCAGCAGGTGACGCATGAAGTGGTGGCGACGGTGATGAACCGCATCCGCAAGGAAGGCCACACGATCGCATTCGAGGTGCCGGAGCTGATCATGCTGGACAGCTATCCCGGCCCCTTCGGCCAGGTCATCACGAACCTGATCAACAACGCCTTGCTGCATGCCTTCGACGGCCGCGAAGGGGGCCAGCTGCACCTGCTGGCGACCACGCCGATAGAAGGCCGCGTGCTAATATCGTTCAGTGACGACGGCAGCGGCATCGCGCCGGAGAACCAGACGCGCATCTTCGACCCGTTTTTCACCACCAAACTGGGACAGGGCGGCTCGGGGCTGGGGTTATCAATCAGTTACAACATCGTCACTTCCCTGCTGGGCGGCCAGATCGCCGTCGACAGCAGCAGCGCAGGCACCACCTTCACGCTGGACCTGCCGATATCGGCGCCGAGGCATGACCCCGAACGCCCGGCCACGATTTATTGAAATGCCCGTATAATCTTTAGTCCACCGCAGCAAAACTTTGCAAAGATGTCTATACCACCTAAAAGCATCAAGCACTATCTCCAGTTCAAGGACCTGACCCTGGAGGAGTACGAATATGTGATCGCCCGCGCAGCGGAAATCAAGCGCAAATTCAAGGCCTACGAGATTTACCACCCGCTGATCGACCGCACCCTGGTCATGGTGTTCGACAAGAATTCGACCCGTACCCGCCTGTCTTTCGAGGCCGGCATGCACCAGCTGGGCGGCGCAGCGATCTACCTGAATACCCGCGATTCCCAGCTGGGCCGCGGCGAGCCGGTGGAAGACGCGGGCCAGGTCATGTCCCGCATGTGCGACATCATCATGGTGCGCACCTTCGGCCAGGACATCATCGAACGTTTCGCAGCGCATTCGCGCGTGCCGGTGATTAACGGCCTGACCAACGAACATCATCCATGCCAGGTATTTGCCGACATCTTCACCTATATCGAGCATCGCGGCTCGATCAAGGGCAAGGTCGTGGCCTGGGTGGGCGACGCCAACAACATGCTCTACTCCTGGCTGCAGGCGGCCGAAGTGTTCGGCTTCCACGTCAATGTCTCCACGCCGCACGGCTACGACATGGACATGTCGCTGGTATCGACCGACCGCTACACCTTCTTCGCCAACCCGTCCGACGCCTGCGAAGGCGCAGACCTGGTCAACACCGACGTCTGGACCTCGATGGGCTACGAAGAAGAAAACGCCGCCCGCCTGAAGGCCTTCGACGGCTGGATCGTCGATGCCGCCAAGATGTCCCGCGCCAAGCCGGACGCCCTGTTCATGCACTGCCTGCCGGCCCACCGCGGCGAGGAAGTCTCCGCCGACGTCATTGACGGCCCGCAATCCGTGGTGTGGGACGAAGCCGAGAACCGCCTGCACGTACAGAAGGCCCTGATCGAATATTTGCTGCTGGGCAAGATTGCTCAATAAATGGGGACGTACCCCATTTTTCAGGCAACACCAACCAATATCAACTGACTGAGAAAATCATGAGCGACGTAAAGAAAGTAGTCCTCGCCTACTCCGGCGGCCTGGACACCTCCGTGATCCTGAAATGGCTGCAGGACAACTACAACTGCGAAATCGTGACCTTCACCGCCGACCTGGGCCAGGGTGAAGAGCTGGAGCCGGCACGCGCCAAGGCGCTGAAGTTCGGCATCAAGCCTGAAAACATCTTCATCGACGACGTGCGCGAAGAGTTCGTGCGCGATTTCGTCTTCCCAATGTTCCGCGCCAACACCGTGTACGAAGGCGAGTACCTGCTGGGCACCTCGATCGCGCGTCCGCTGATCGCCAAGCGCCTGATCGAGATCGCCAACCAGACCGGCGCCGACGCCATCTCGCACGGCGCCACCGGCAAGGGCAACGACCAGGTCCGTTTCGAACTGGGCGCCTACGCACTGAAGCCAGGCGTGCGCGTGATCGCGCCATGGCGCGAGTGGGACCTGCTGTCGCGCGAAAAGCTGCTGAAATACGCGGAAGATGCCGGCATCGAAATCGACATGAAGCACAAGAACGGCGGCGCGCCCTACTCGATGGACGCCAACCTGCTGCACATCTCCTTCGAAGGCCGCCACCTGGAAAACCCGAGCGCCGAAGCCGAAGAATCGATGTGGCGCTGGACCGTCAGCCCGGAGGCTGCACCGGACCAGCCGGAATACCTGGACATCGAGTTCGAAAAAGGCGACATCGTCGCCCTGAACGGCAAGCGCATGTCCCCTGCCACCGTGCTGACTGAGCTGAACCGCCTGGGCGGCAAGCACGGCATCGGCCGCCTGGACCTGGTGGAAAACCGCTACGTCGGCATGAAATCGCGCGGCTGCTACGAAACCCCTGGCGGCACCATCATGCTGAAGGCGCACCGCGCCATCGAGTCGATCACCCTGGACCGCGAAGTGGCCCACCTAAAAGACGACCTGATGCCGCGCTACGCCTCGCTGATTTACAACGGCTACTGGTGGGCGCCGGAGCGCGTCGCGCTGCAAACCCTGATCGACCACACCCAGGCCACCGTGAACGGCTGGGTGCGCGTCAAGCTGTACAAGGGCAATGTGATCGTCGTCGCGCGCGATTCGAAGACCGACTCGCTGTTCGACCAGACCATCGCCACCTTCGACGAAGACGGCGGCGCCTACAACCAGGCCGACGCCGGCGGCTTCATCAAGCTGAACGCGCTGCGCATGCGCATCGCCGCCAACGCAAGGAACAAGCGCGGCCAGTAAGCTGCCTCCGCTCCTCTAAGACGGGCCGCTTTGCGCGGCCCGTTTTTTTTGCTACATTGCCTTGGAAGAAAGCCCCCCGTCCCCGGAGACCCGCGCATGAACAATCTGAGCATCAAGAACAAACTGTATATCGGCTTCGGCAGCATCGTGGCAATCATCTTGCTACTGTTGATCACGGCCTATAACAACTTCGCCAGCTTGACCGATGCCAACAGGTGGGACCGGCACACGATGGAGGTGCTGCTTCAGCTCGACCGCATCAACAGCGTGTCCCTGCAAATCCAGGTCGACACGCGCGGTTATATCCTGACCGGCAGCGAAGCCCTGATCGGCAGCGAGCGTGAAAACGCGGAACAACTCAAGCAGCATATCGCCAAAGCAGTCCAGCTGACGGCAGACAATCCGCAACAGAACGAGCGCCTGAAGCGCGCCCAGGCCTTGCTCACGACCTGGGCCGACGTCAATATCCGTCGCCAGATCGACAAGCGCCGCGCACTCGGCGACACCAAAGGCGCGGCCGAAATCCTGGGGCAGTCGTCGGAGCTGAAGGAAGCCGGCGCCATCGTCGGCAGCGCGCGCGAACTGCTGGACCAGGCGTCTGAAGAAGAGCGCCGCTTGCTGGCCGAGCGCAGCGCCAAAGCGGTCGACCTGCACTCGAACCAAACCAACCTGCTGCTGGGCGGCGGCGCGGCGGTATTCATGCTGTCCCTGCTGATCGCCTATACGCTGGGGCGCGCCATCCTGGGCCCGCTGGCCAACCTGACCGCTGGGCTCGCCCGCTTGGGCGGCGGCGACCTGGCCGCCCGAACCGTGGTGACGTCAGGCGACGAACTGGGGAAAGTCAGCGAAGACTTCAACAAGATGGCGCAGCAACTGCAGGATGCAACGCTGCGCGAGCAGGCGCAGACCAATGAGCTGCGCGCGAAAGTCGATTCCCTGCTTGGCGTTGTGGCGCGCGCTGCCGGCGGCGACATGACAGGCAAGATCTCCGTGGGCGGCGATGACGCCATCGGCCAGCTGGGCGATGGCTTGCAGCGCATGTTCGACAACCTGCGCCAGTTGCTGAACAATGTGCAGAAGGCGGGCATCCAGGTCACCACCTCGGCCACCGAGATTGCCGCTTCGGCCAAGCAGCAGGAAGCCACCGGTGTCGAGCAGGCACAGACTTCGGTCGAGGTGCTCAGCACCACCAAGGAGATTTCGTCCAATACCTCGCAACTGCTGAAGACGATGGAAGATGCGACCGCGGTGGCCGACTACACCACCACCGCCACTTCTGAGGCCCAGGGCAACCTGCGCCGCATGGACCAGACCATGCAGAACATGGTCAACGCGACCGATTCGATCAATGCCAAGCTGGCGGCATTGTCGGAAAAGGCGTCCAACATCAACTCGGTGCTGACCACCATTACCAAGGTGGCCGACCAGACCAACATCCTGTCGCTGAATGCCGCCATCGAAGCCGAGAAGGCCGGCGAAGCAGGCCGCGGCTTCTCGGTGGTGGCAACCGAAATCCGCCGCCTGGCCGACCAGACTTCGGTGTCGACCTGGGATATCGAGCAGATGCTGAAGGAAATGCAGTCGGCTGTTTCGGCCAGCGTGATGGGCATGGACAAATTCTCGGAAGAGATCCGCCGCAGCGTGGGCGAGGTGCGCCAGGTGACCGACCAGTTGTCCGGCGTGATGGACCAGGTGCAGAAACTGGCCCCGCAATTCGACGCGGTGCTGCAAGGCATGCAGGCGCAGGCTGTGGGCGCGCAGCAGATCAGCGAAACCATGATGCAGCTTAACGATGCCACCCAGCAGACCGTCGAATCGCTGAAGGCAACCAGCGAGGCCGTGCACCAGCTGCAGTATGCGGCCGGCGACCTGCAGTCGAGCGTCTCCACTTTCGCCGTGAACGCATGAAAGTATTAGTCTTCCACATTGGAGCCGACCGCTACGGTCTTCCGTTGCGGCAGGTGCAGCGCGTGCTGCCCCTGCTGGAACTGAAGGGCATCCCGCTGGCGCCGGACAGTGTGGCGGGCTTGCTGAACCTGCACGGTGCCCCGATGCCGGTGATCGACCTGTCGCGCATCAGCGGCCGGGCGCCGTCGCGGCAGCATTACGACACGCGCATCGTGGTGACCGATTACACGGCGCCCGATGGCACAGTGCACGCACTGGGACTGATGGCCGAACGGGTGCAGGGCGTGCAGGACGTGGCGCCGCAAGACCTGGTGCCAAGCGGCGTGCAGGCGGCGCCGTTCCTGGGCCGGGTCGCAGGCGATGCGCAAGGCATGGTGCAGTTGGTCGAGGTCAATGACCTGTTGCCAGCCGAGTTGCGGGCACGCCTGTTCCCGGCGGAGGTGGCGACGGAATGAATGTACTCTCCACATTGCGCCGCCTGACCGGTATGAACCTGGCCCGCGACACGGTCGAACTGGCGGTCAAGCGGCGCATAGAGGCGACCCGCGCAACGGAGCGCAAGGCTTACGTCGACGGGCTGGATGAAGCGGAACTGCGCGAGCTGGTGGAGCTGGTGGTGGTGCCGGAGTCGTGGCTGTTCCGCGATCCGCAAGCTTTCGCCGCGGCGGTCGCGTTTGTGCGCCAGAGGCTGGCCGATGGGTCCAGGCTCGTGCGCATCCTGTCGGTACCCTGCGCCGGTGGCGAAGAGCCTTATTCGATGGCGATGGCGCTGTTCGATGCCGGCGTGAAGCCGCAAGCGTTCATGATCGATGCCGTGGACATCAGCGCTGCCTGCATCATGCGCGCCGAGGCCGGGGTATTTGGACGCAATGCGTTCCGTGGACGGGAAATGTCGTTCCGCGACCGCTATTTCACCTGGTCCGGCGACGACGAACTGTATCGCATCAATGACGCGCTGCGGGCGCGCATCCGGTTCGGCCAGGGCAGCATCCTGGAAGGCGAGCTTGGAACGGCGCGCCAGTATGACGTGATCTTTTGCCGCAACCTGCTGATCTATTTCGACGAGCCAACCACCGCTGCTGCCATTGCACGGTTGTCTGAATACCTGGCCAGAGACGGCATGATCCTGGCCGGATACGCAGAAGTGCCATCCTTCGTGCGTCACGGCTTTTCGCCGCTGCCGCACCGCCAGGCATTCGCCCTGCGCAAGGACATCAAACGCTCCGGGGCACCGGCCCGGGCTGCCCTGCCTGCCGGCACGCCTTTGCCGTCCGGCGCCGGCCTCGCGCATCCCGCCGCCATCGCGCCGGAGCGAGCCACCGCATCCGCTGCGCCGGCCCTGGCAAGCCTTCCGGCACGCGGCAGCCGCCCTGCCCCGGTGGCGCCGCACCCGCCCCGTGCCAACCGCGCCAACGCCAGCGCAACGTCCCGTCCGGTCGCTGCCGGCGACGAATCCCTGCTCGCGCACGCGCGCAAGCTGGCCGACGCCGGCAAACTGCTGGAAGCCGATGCCGCCTGCCGTGAATTTCTTGCCCAGCAGCCCGAGTCGGCCGAAGCGTATTTCATCCTCGGCCTGCTGGCTGAATCCGCCGGCAAGCCGGCCGATGCCGAAGCACACCTGAAGCGCTGCCTCTACCTGCAACCGGAACACTACGAAGCCCTGTGCCACCTGGCCCTGCTGCAGGAGCAAGGCGGCAACAGCCGCGCCGCCGCTACGTTGAAGGCCCGTGCCGCGCGCGCTTTCCAGCGCCAGCAGCCACAGTGATAGCAGACCAAGACAATGACTGATCAAATCCAAGACCTGGACGCCTGCTGGAACCGTATCGGCGTCGCCGGCGACCATAGCTGCGAGATCCTCGACAAGGCGGTCCACTGCCGCAATTGCGACGTGTATGCCGGCGCCGCATTGCGCAACCTGCAACGCCCTGTCGATCCGGCCTACCTGCGCGAATGGGCCGAACACTTCCGCGCCCCGCAAGATGAGGGCACGCGCCACGACAGCTCCTGCGTCGCCTTCCGCATTGGCCGCGAGTGGCTAGCCCTGCCGACCAATATGTTCCAGCAGATTGCGCCGAAAGCCATTTCGCATCGCCTGCCGCACCGCAATGCACGCGGGCTGCGCGGCATCGTCAACGCTGGCGGCAAGCTGTATCCCTGCATCTCGCTGGCCGAACTGCTGGGCATCGACGAAGCCGGCGGCGAGGCAACCGGCGGCCGCCATGTTTTCGCCCGCATGCTGCTGGTGCAGTGGGAGGGCCAGTCCTACGCCCTGCCGGTGGCGGAACTGCACGGCATCATCCGCTATGCGGCCAGCGAACTGAAACCACCTGCCGCCACCATCAACAAGGGCATTGAGCGTTACCTGGCCGGGGTCCTTCCGCACCAGGACATGCAGGTGGGCTGCCTGGACGACAGCCTGCTCGGCCACCAGCTAGCGAGGACCTTGCGATGACCGACAAGAAGGATGACCTGAGCCAGTTCTCCATGCTGGACCTGTTTCGCATGGAGGCCGACAGCCAGACCCAGATCCTGACCGACGGCCTGCTGGCCTTCGAGCGCCGCAACGACCCGGCTGCCGTGGAATCGATGATGCGCGCCGCGCACTCGATCAAGGGCGCCGCCTCCATCGTTGGGCTGGAGATGATCGTGCAGTTGGCCCACGGCATGGAAGATGCATTCATCGCCGCCCAGGCAGGCAAGCTGAAACTGACTGCCAACCGGGTTGACGCCCTGCTGGCTGCGGTCGACCTGATCGTGCAGTGCTCACGCCTCAATGGCGACCTGGATGCCTGGCTGGCGGCCAATAGCGCGCAAGTCGGCAAGACCATGAACGATGTGCAGGGCATTGCCTTCCTGCCCGAGCCGGTCGAACTGCCGGCTGCCCTGCCGCCGCCCGCGCCAGCCGTCAAGGCGGCGCGGGCAGCGGAGCCGGCGCCTGAGATCCGGCCGGAGAGTCTGGTCGAGGCGGCGCAGGCCGACGGCGTAGCGGAACAGCCGGTGCCCGGCCGCTCCCTGCCGCCGATGAAAAACGCACAAAACTTCGACCGCCTGCTCGCGCTGGCGAGCGAAGCCCGCATCAACGCCCACCAGTTGCATCCCCTGATCCAAGGCATGCAGCGCTACAAGCGCAACCAGGCCGCCCTGTTCGCGGTGCTGGAAGACGTGATGGAAGCCGCATCCCGCACCAGCGACCCGGCACTGAAGGAAAAGGCCCTGCTGGCGATCCAGAAAAGCCAGCCGCTCAAGCAATTCATGCTGGAGCACATCACCGACATGGAAAACTACGAGCGCCGCCTGCTGACTGGCTCCGAAAACATGGTCGATGAAGTGCTGTCGCTGCGCATGCGGCCTTTCCGCGACGGCATCCAGCACTTCCCGCGCATGGTGCGCGACCTGGCCCGCAACCTGGGCAAGGACGTGGTGCTGCACGTGGAAGGCGAAGACACGCTGGTCGACCGCGACATCCTGCTGCGCATCGAGAGCCCGCTCAGCCACATGCTGCGCAACGCCGTCGACCACGGCATGGAAAGCGCGCAAGAAAGGCTTGCAGCCGGCAAGCCAGCCACCGGCACCATCGTGATGGAGGCGCGCCACCGCGCCGGCATGCTGAATATCGAGATCAGCGACGACGGCTGCGGCGTCGATCCGGAAAAAATACGCAGCACCGTCATCGAGCGCAAGATGGCCACCGAGCAGATGGTGGCTGCCATGTCGCAGGCAGAGCTGATGGAATTCCTGTTCCTGCCGGCCTTCAGCCTGAAGGGAGGCATTACCGAGATTTCAGGCCGCGGCGTCGGCCTGGACATCGTGCACGACACCATCCGCCAGCAGAACGGCACGGTACGCATCGAATCGGAGCTGGGCAAAGGCTTCCGCACTTCGATCACGCTGCCGCTGACGCAATCGATCGTGCGTGCCCTGGTGGTGGACGTCAAGGGCGAAGCCTACGCGGTTCCCATCGTCAAGGTGGAGCGCGTCCTCATGGTGCAGCAAGGCGCCGTGCACACGCTGGAGAACAAGCAGTTCTTCGACCATGACGGCGAACACCTTGGCCTGGTGGCTGCAGCCGAGGTGCTGGAACTGGGCGATATGGAACATGCCGAGGAAATGCCCGTCGTCGTCATCGGCGGCAGCGCGCGCCGCTACGCCCTGGTAGTGGACAAGATCCGCGGCGAGGAAAGCCTTGCAGTGCAGGCGATCGACCCAATTTTCGGCAAGATGCGCGATATTTCAGCCGCCGCGCTGCTGGACGACGGCGAACCGGTATTGATCCTGGACGTACCGGACCTGTTGCTTTCCGTCGAAAAGCTGCTGGAAGAAGGCGGCCTGCATCAACTTACGCGCGCAGACCACGCCGGACGGCGTAGAATGAAACGCATCCTTGTCGTGGACGATTCGCTGACAGTACGTGAAATGGAGCGTAAATTGCTCGTCGGGCGCGGTTTTGAAGTGGACATCGCCGTCGACGGCATCGATGGCTGGAACGTGGTGCGCAGCGGCGACTACGACCTGGTCATCACCGACGTCGACATGCCACGCATGGACGGCATTGAACTGGTCACCCTGATCAAGAAAGACCTGCACTTGCATAAGCTGCCCGTCATGATCGTCTCCTACAAGGACCGGCCGGAAGACCGCGCACGCGGCCTGGCTGCGGGGGCGGACTATTACCTGACCAAGGGCAGCTTCCACGACGAGACGCTGCTGGATGCGGTGTCCGACCTGATAGGCGACGCTTACCGATGAGGATCGCCATCGCCAACGATGTTCCGATGGCGGCTGAAGCGCTGCGGCGCGTGGTCGCCAGCACGCAGGAACACCAGGTGGCATGGATCGCCCGCACCGGTCTCGAAGCGGTGCTGAAATGCGCAACCGACCGCCCTGACCTGGTCCTGATGGACCTCAATATGCCGGAACTGGACGGGGTTGAAGCAACGCGCCGCATCATGGAGGAAAGTCCCTGCGCCATTCTGGTGGTGACGGGGCGCCCGCAGGACAACGTCAACCAGGTATTCCGCGCCCTGGGCGCCGGCGCCCTGGACGTCACGGCCACCCCGGTGCTGCAGGGGAAAGAAGGCGGTGACGCGGAGTTGCTGCACAAGATCAAGACCATGGACAAGCTGATCCGCCACAGCGGCGGCAACCAGTCCATGCCGCCGCGCCGGCACGCAACGCTGCCGCAACCGCGCGAAGCGGTGCTCGACACGCTGGTGGCGATCGGCGCCTCGACCGGCGGGCCCATGGCAGTGGCGCGCATCCTGGCCGGCTGGACCCCGCCCGCCAATTGCGCCGTCGTCGTGGTACAACACATCGACGAAAACTTTGCCGACCATTTCGCCAAATGGCTGTCGGAACAACTGGCGGTACCGGTGCGCCCAATTGAAAACCGCACGCCCCTGCAGGGTGGTATCGTCATGGTCGCCAAGAGCAATGACCACCTGGTACTGGATGAAAAACACCAACTGGGTTACGATGCCAACCCGAAGGATTATGCCTACCGGCCCTCGGTCGATGTGTTCTTCAATTGCGTGGCGCAGCACTGGAAAGGCGACGCAGTCGGCGTGCTGCTGACCGGCATGGGACGCGATGGCGCCGAGGGCATGCTGGCATTGCGCCGCGCGGGCAAGAACACCATTGCCCAGGATCAGGCCAGTTGCGCGGTATACGGCATGCCGCGCGCCGCGATCGAACTGGACGCGGCGCAAACCATCCTGCCTCTCGATAAGATCGGGCCATTCCTGCGAAGCACGATCGGAGGCAAACTGATTTAAAGGAAAGCGATGCCTGACGTACTCACCTTGAACCTGGAAACCGAGCCAAGCCTGACCCACTTCAAGGTACGCGTGCTGCTGGTTGACGACCAGTTGATCATTGCGGAAGCGGTACGGCGCATGCTGGCCGACCAGGAAGACATCGAGTTCCACTTCATCACCGATGCGCGCGAAGCGATTGCCGTCGCCAACTCGATGCAGCCTACCGTAATCCTGCAGGACCTGGTGATGCCGGAAGTGGACGGCTTTGAGCTGATCCGCCGTTTCCGCGCCGAGGAAATGCTGGCGCATGTTCCGATCATCGTGCTGTCGGCGCGCGAAGACCCCAAGCTCAAAGCACACGGCTTTGCCGTCGGCGCCAACGACTACCTGGTCAAGCTGCCCGACAAGCTGGAGCTACTGGCGCGCGTACGCCACCACTCGAATGCCCACATCCACCGCCTGCAGCGCGACCAGGCCTTCCGCTTCCTGCGCGAAAGCCAGCAAAAGCTCGCCGCCGCCAATGTGGAGCTGCAAAAGCTCGCCGCGCTCGACCCGCTGACCGGCATCTCCAATCGACGCCGTTTCGATGAAACGCTGATGCTGGAATGGCAGCGCGGCAAGCGCGACAAGACACCCTTGTCGCTGCTGATGATCGACGTCGACTATTTCAAGCAGTTCAACGACAGCTACGGCCACCCGGCAGGCGACCTGGCGCTGAAAAAGGTAGCTGCAGTCATGACCGAGAACCTGAAGCGCCCGGCCGACCTGGTCACGCGCTACGGCGGAGAAGAATTCGCCATCATCCTGCCGGAGACCGACAATGCCGGTGCGATGAACGTGGCCCAGTCCTGCCTGCGCCAGCTGGAGAAACTGGAAATCGAAAACGCCAATGCCGCGCCTTACGGCGTGCTCACCATGTCGATCGGCGTGCGGACCGTCGTGCCCACCAAGCAATCATCGTGGAGTGAACTGGTATCGGCCGCCGACCGCGCGCTCTACGCCGCCAAGGCAGGCGGCCGCAACCGCGTCGTCAACGCAGAATGAAAGTCGGGGTCAGGTCTGGCAATCCGCCATGTTTTTCGCATCGCGAAAAACATGGCGGATTGCCAGACCTGACCCCGACTTTTAAATGAATACTGGCTCGGGTTCGAGCAATACGCCGTAGCGCGCAGATACGTCGGCCTGGATGGCTGCGGCCAGGGCTTGCACTTCGGTGCCGGTGGCGCCGCCGTTATTCACCAGCACCAGGGCCTGTTTTGGGTAGACGCCGGCGGCGCCCATCGACTTCCCTTTCCAGCCGCATTGGTCGATCAGCCAGCCCGCAGCGAGCTTTTCACTGCCGTCCGGCTGGCGGTGGTGCACCAGTGTTGGGAACTTCTCCAGCAACTGGGCGCAGTGCTCGGCACTGACCACGGGATTCTTGAAGAAACTGCCGGCATTGCCGATTTGCGCCGGGTCGGGCAGCTTGCGGCGGCGGATCGCGATCACAGTGTCGGCTACCTGCTGCGGCGTTGGCGCCGCCAGGCCCTGCTCCGCCACGGCATTGGCCAGTTCGGCGTAGCGCAGGTTAGGCTTCCAGGCGCGCGGCAAGGCAAAGCTCACGTCGAGGATGATCAGCTCGCGTCCTTCGTGCTTGAAGATGCTGTCGCGGTAGGCGAAGCGGCAGTCGGCGCCGTCCATTACCCGCACTTTGCCGCTGGCCGGGTCGAACGCCGTCAGCGACAGGAAACAGTCCTTGGTTTCCGCCCCATACGCCCCAATATTCTGGATTGGAGCTGCGCCCACGGTACCCGGGATCAGCGAAAGGTTTTCCAGCCCGCCGACGCCCTGCGCCAGCGCCCACTGCACAAAGCCGTGCCAGGTTTCGCCGGCTGCGGCGCGGACGTGGTGGTGAGTCGCGGTGCCTGCCAGGATTTCGCGGCCTTCCAGCGCAATATGCAGCACCAGGCCCGGAAAATCGCGGGTCAGCAGCAGGTTGCTGCCGCCGCCCAGCACCAGGCGCGGCATGGCCGCCAGTTGGGGATCGGCCAGGGCGCTGCGCAACAGCTCCAGCGATGTCACGCGCAGGTAATGTTTGGCGCGTACATCAATACCAAACGTATTTAAATGCTTCAGTGGGTATTCGTGCTGGAGAAAATCAGGGAAAGGCATGGGTAGATCAAGTTTTTGCTCGATTATAGTGCAATTATGACAAAAACGACCGAGCGTTCGCTTGTTTGTCCGTTAAAATGTCGCTTCTTTTGAATCCGCCCCTTGGGCGGGTGCTTCATTGTAAAGGAAAGAATATGCCATCGTTTGACGTAGTATCCGAAGCGGACATGATCGAGGTGCGCAACGCCGTCGACCAAAGCAACAAGGAAATCTCGACCCGCTTCGACTTCAAAGGCAGCGATGCGCGCGTAGAACAAAAAGAAAACGACCTGACGGCATTCGCCGATTCGGAATTCCAGCTTGGCCAGGTGCGCGATGTGCTGACCAACAAGCTGGCCAAACGCAAGGTCGACGTGCGCTTCCTCGACGAAGGCAAGGTAGAGAAGATTGGTGGGGACAAAGTCAAGCAGGTCATCAAGGTGAAAAACGGTCTCGATTCCGAGACCGCCAAGAAGATCACCAAGGTAATCAAGGAAAGCAAGATGAAGGTCCAGGCCAGCATCCAGGGCGAGTCGGTACGTGTGAGCGGTGCCAAGCGCGACGACCTGCAGGCTGCGATGCAGCTGCTGCGCAAGGACGTGCCGGACACGCCTCTGGAGTTCAACAATTTCCGCGATTGATCGAAGGACTGTAATGAAACGTGTTGACGATTTCCGCCTCAAGTTTGGCGACAAAGAGTATGTGCCAATCATGATCGGCGGGATGGGCGTGGATATTTCCACGACCGAACTGGCGCTGGAAGCAGCGCGCCTTGGCGGCATCGGCCATATTTCCGATGCCATGGTGGAGGATGTTTCGGACCGCAAGTTCGACACCACCTTCGTCAAGGACAAGACCCGCCTGTACAAGCACAACATCAACAATATGGACAAGTCCGAGGTGCAGTTCGACCTGGGACGCCTGGCAGAAGCCCAGCGCCGCCACATCGGCGACACCATGCAGCGCAAGGAAGGCCCTGGCCTGATCTTCGTGAACTGCATGGAAAAGCTGACCATGAACGGCCCGAAGGAAACCTTGCGCACGCGCCTGAACGCGGCGCTGGACGCGGGCATCGACGGCATCACCCTGTCGGCCGGCCTGCACTTCGGCTCCTTCGCGCTGATGGCCGACCACCCGCGCTTCCGCGAAGCGAAGCTGGGCATCATCGTTTCCTCCGTGCGCGCGCTGCAGATCTTCCTGCGCAAGAACCAGAAGCTGAACCGCCTGCCCGACTACGTGATCGTGGAAGGCCCGTTGGCCGGCGGCCACCTGGGTTTCGGCCTGGAAGACTGGAAGGATTTCGACCTGCACCAGATCGTGCAAGAGATCCTGGACTACATGAAGGCGGAAAACCTGGACGTTCCAGTGATCGCCGCAGGCGGCGTGTTCACCGGCAGCGATGCGGTGTCCTTCCTGGAGATGGGGGCGGCCGGCGTGCAGGTAGCGACCCGCTTTACCGTAACCAAGGAATGCGGCCTGCCTGAAGACGTGAAGCAGGAATACTTCAAGGCCAGCGAGGAAGACATCATCGTCAACGGCGTTTCGCCGACCGGCTATCCGATGCGCATGCTGAAGAGCACCCCGGCAATCGGCGCCGGCATTCGTCCGGGCTGCGAATCCTACGGTTACCTGCTCGATGCCACCGGCAACTGCGCCTACATCAATTCGTACAACCGTGAAGTGATGGCCAACGGCGGCAGCGACAAGGGCATCAAGGTGATGGACAAGACCTGCCTGTGCACCCACATGCGCAACTTCAACTGCTGGACTTGCGGTCATTACACCTACCGCCTGAAGGACACTTCGTTCAGGAAGCCGGATGGTTCCTACCAGATCCTGACTGCGGAGCACGTGTTCAAGGACTACCAGTTCTCGACCGATAATTCTATAGCTTTACCTGAAAAAGACTTCTAATTCGCTTGCCGGGCAATGGTGCCCGACCCTGCGGGTCGGGCACCGGTTAGAGGTTCTACCCTTCCTTGTTGATGCGCACGATCAGCGCGCCCAGCACATCCTCCGCCATCTCGTTCTCCACCTGGCACGTCCCGGCATTCTCATGCCCGCCCCCGCCGTATTCCAGCATCAGCGCCCCGATATTGGTCTTTGACGTACGGTTCAGGATCGACTTGCCGGTCGCGAACACCGTATTCTGGTTTTTCAGGCCCCACAGCACGTGGATAGAGATATTCTGCTCAGGATACAGTGCATAAATGACAAAGCGGTTACCCGCATAAATCGTCTCTTCATGGCGCAGATCCAGCACCACCAGGTTCTTATGCACGCTCGAGCAGCGGCGAATCTGCTCCTTGCACTTTTCCGCGTGGTCGAAATACAGATCGCTGCGCTCCTTCACATCCGGCAGCGCCATGATTTCGCTGATCGTGTGCGAGCGGCAGTAATCGATCAGGTCCATCATCAGGTTGTAGTTCGAAATGCGGAAATCACGGAAGCGCCCCAGGCCCGTGCGCGCGTCCATCAGGAAGTTCAGCAAGTCCCAGCCCTGCGGGTTGAGGATTTCATCGCGGTTGAACTGGGCCGAATCGCCTTTGTCCACCGCCAGCATCATGTCGTTCCACGCCGAAGGGAATTTGTTGCCGCCGCCGTAGTAGTCGTACACCACGCGCGCGGCCGACGGCGCACCGGGGTCGATCACGTGGTTCTGCCGCTCGCCCGTATTGCGGATGGTTTCGGACAGGTGGTGGTCGAACGCCAGATAAGCGCCGGATACGTAAGGAAGGTTGGTGGTGATATCGCGGCTGGTAATGGCGATTTTCCCATCCTGCATATCCTTCGGGTGCACGAACAGGATCTCGTCGATCAAGTCCAGGTGCTTGAGCAGCACCGCGCACACCAGGCCATCAAAATCACTGCGGGTAACAAGGCGGAACTTCATGGAAGGCACCCCTATCGCTGATGAATTGGAAGCCCATATTACCGTGATCTTTCAAAGCCTGTCGAGCCGCCCCGCAAAGTCGTCTGCGCGCATTTGAGCAATCACGTAATCGACGAAGGCGCGCGTCTTGGCCGGCAACAGCTTCTTGCTGGAATAGTAGATCGACAGCGGCCCCACCTCCGCATGCCAGTCCGGCAGCAGGCGCACCAATTGGCCGGATTCCAGCAGCGGGGCCGCATGCGGCCCTGGCAGCAGCGCCACGCCCAGCCCCATGCAGGCCGCCTGCGCCATCGCTTCCGGATCGTCGAAGGTGGCGACTGCGCTGAATTGGGCCACCGCCTCTTCCCCTGCCGCGTTGCGCAGCAGGTATTCGCGCAGGCGTCCGGTTTCGGCGGAGCGGCGCGCAATGCCTTTCCACCCGGCCAGCTCGGACGGATGGGAAGGCCGCTTGCGGCCAGCCAGGCAGGACGGGGCGGCCGTGACCAGGATGCGCGGCCGCCCCAGTTCGCGCGCCACCACGCCGGGGGCCAGTTCGATGCCGCCGCCGATAGCAACGTCATAGCCTTCCCCGATCAGGTCCACCGTGCGGTTGTCGAAACGCCAGTCGTGCTGCACGCCCGGATAGCGCTGCAGGAAGCCCTTCAGCAACGGCAGGATGTACATGCGGCCCACCCCATGCGCCACCGCCACCTTGAGGGTGCCGGCCGGTTCGCCCGCATCCTGTGCCGCGCCTGCGATCGCGCCTTGCAATTCGGCCAGCGGGCCGCGCACCTGCTGCAGCAAGCGTTCGCCGGCCTCGGTCAAGGCCAGCCGGCGCGTGCTGCGCTGGAACAGGCGTACGCCCAGTTGCGCCTCCAGCCGCGCCACGTTCTTGCTGACCGCCGCCGGCGTCAGTCCCAGGCGCCGCGCCGCCTCGGAAAAGCCGGCGCATTCGGCGCTCTGCAGGAAGGATTCCAGGAGATTCAGTGGCTGCATTTGATACATTTGGTTGAAAGTGATAATCAATATTACCATCTAGTCGGCATGCAATGTCGCGACCATACTAGCTTCATCCCAACCAACATTCAGGAGCAAAATCATGAGCAAGATCGCATTCGTTACCGGTGGTTCCCGCGGCATCGGCGCCGCCATCGTGCGCCGCCTGGCCAAGGATGGCGCCACGGTCGCCTTCACCTACCAGAGCTCCGGCGCAGCAGCCGACGCCCTGGCCAGCGAAATCACCGCTGCCGGCGGCAAGGCCCTCGCACTGAAAGTCGACGCCACCGATGCCGTTGCAACCCGCGCCGCCATCGACGATATCGCCAAGCGCTTCGGCCGCCTCGACATCCTCGTCAACAACGCTGGCGTGCTGCACCTGGGCGACGTGTCCGAACTGACGCTGGAAGACTTCGACCACACCATCGCCGTCAACGTGCGCGGCGTGTTTGCGGCCACCCAGGCAGCTGTGGCGCATATGAAAGCCGGCGGCCGCGTGATCAATATCGGCAGCACCAATGCCGAGCGCATGCCCTTCCCTGGCGGTTCGATTTATGCGATGAGCAAATCGGCGTTGACTGGCCTGGTGCAAGGCCTGGCGCGTGACCTGGGCCCGCGCGGCATCACCATCAACAATGTGCAGCCTGGCCCGGTGGACACCGACATGAACCCGGCGCACAGCGATTTTGCCAAGGCGCTGCACGACCTGATGCCGATCAAGCGCCACGCGCGCGGCGAGGAGATCGCCGCCATGGTGGCCTACCTGGCCAGCGACGATGCCGGTTACGTGACCGGTGCCGGCCTCAATATCGACGGCGGATTCGCCGCCTGACCTTCGGGGTACAGCCGTGCCAGCACGTGCGCCGTGATGCCGGTGATCACGGCGCTGGCCGGCGCCAGGTCGCGCTCTTCCTGCTCGCGCAGGGTCTTCCAGAGGGCGGCAACCTCCGTTTCATGCAACGCCACGGCCTGCTCCACTTCCTCCTGCCAGAAGGGAGGCGCTTCGCTCTCGACGAAGTTGCCGCGCCCGCGGCCGAAATGCGCGACGGCGAGGTAGCGCAGCACGCTGGATACCAGCAGCGTGCGCAGGAAATCGTCGGACAGCGACATGGTCGGCACTTCACGCTCCATCCCGACATTGAAGCCCCAGGCCGCGCCGGCAAAGGTCAGTGCGCCGATCACGCCGCCCAGCAATGCACCCGTGCCCAGCGTCAGGCCGCCGGCAGCCAGGTCGGCTGACAAGCCGGTTGCCGCTCCCGAGACGATGGCCCCCAGCAGCGCCGCCTGTCCCTTGTCGACCGGCGCCAGCACCACGAAGTTGTTGCTGACGCGGGCATTGATCTTGGGCGCCTCGCTCGGGTCCAGCTTGTGCAGCGCCAGCAGGTTGACGGTCGCCTGGCCGATCGAGAGGTTGAGCCGCGCCACCAGCGTATTCATGGCCCGGTCCTGCCGCTTACGGTCCTCGCCCTTGCCGATGCCGATGATCTTCAGGGCCGATGCGATGACGCCGCGCTCCACCGTTTCCACGATCTGCCTGTCGTGCGCAGCATCGGCCAGCTGGTGCGCCATCACCGCCATGGATTGCTTGAAGCGGCGCGCATTGGTGTCTTCCCATACGGAGAACAGGCGCTCGTAGGCCGGCTGCTTTTCCGGCCCGACCAGCGCCCCCAGCGCATCGTAAAACACGCGCTCGTGCACCCAGCAACGGGCAAAGGCATCCAGCGGCAGCACTTCGCGCACCTGGCCGAACTGCAGCATGAAGTCTTTCCAGCGCAGCAGTTCGGCCTGCTCTTCCGGCAGCGGCCGTGGAGGCCCCATCTGGTTCAGCAGCACCAGCACCGGCTTGCCCAGCCAGTCGAGGATGCGCATTTCGGCCGGGATGTAGCCGGCATCGCCCGGGTTCTCGGTGGAATTGACCAGGTACAGTACAACGTCCGCTTCGTCGCGCGCGGTGCGCACGGCTTGCTGGCTAAGCCAGAAAGGACGGTCGCGGTAGCGATCCACCACCTCGCGCAGGAACCAGCCGATCGGATTGCCGGTCAGCGCCAGGCGCTTCATCAGGCGCATGGAGTCGCCAAAGCCCGGCGTATCCCACAGAACCAGGCGGTCGCCTTGCTGGGTCGTCATCAGCGCATGCGATTCGGCGAAAGCCGTGACATGGGCGGCATCGCGCACCTGGCCGACGTCGGTGCCCAGGAGGGTGCGGGCCAGCGTGGTCTTGCCGTTGTTGGTGTGGGAGACCAGCGCAAGCTGGATGGTGACAGGCGCGCCGCTCATGCCGGATTCTCGCTTGCCGCCATGGGCGCCAGCAAATCGACCACCATGGGCTCGGCGCCGTGCTGTATGCAGAACTCGCGCCATAACTCGATACGCTCGCTCAAGCGGGCGGCGTCCATGCGTGCTGCCAGCGCGGACTGGTCAAGCAAGGCAATGAGCTTGCGCCCGCGCCCCAGCGCAGCCAGGAAAACGCCGTGATTTTCCTGTTCCGGCGTGGCGGCGATGCCAAACAACACTGCATTGGTCACGCCTTCTCCGGCCTCCAGCGCCGGCGCTTCGCTGCCGTATGCGGCCGGCGGCAGCAGCCGTAGGCGAGCCTGCTCGCCAAGCATCGCTTGCGCCAGGATATCCAGTCCCTTGCTGCGCGCTTCGTCCACCGTCAGGCTGTAGGGCAGCACGCGCAACAGGCCCGGTTCGCCGCCGGCAGCCGCCGATAGCTGGCGGTAGTAAGCATGGTCCAGGTCGAGCGGAAAATGCCGGCGCAGCCACAAGGCGCGCAGCGCGGCAATGGCGCCCAGCGCAAGTCGCGGCAGCACCACATACAGCAGCAGGCTTGCAGCATACAGGTGCACCCAGCGCGCGCCGTTGCCCAGGCGCGATCCTTCCCAGTTCTGCAAGCCCATCACCTCGTCCATCGTGAAGCCTTCCAGGCCAAAGATGAATTCCACCGGCGCGAACAGCACCGACAGCAGATGGTGTACCTGCCACGGGCTGAGAAAGGTGCTCTCCCAGCCCGCCGCGTAGCTCTCGACGATACCGCGCGCGTACAGCGACAGCAAGGCGCCGACGGCAAAGGCGGCGGCCGACCAGTGCAGGATGCGTGCGATACGGGCCAGGTTCAGGCGGGCGCCCACGCGCGCCCAGTCCACCATGAATTGCAGCACGCCGCTCGCCAGCGCGTGCGGCAACCGGCGCGGTATATGGCCGCCGCCCAGCGCCATGCGGTTGGCCAGGCCCCGCCGCAGGCCGGCCCGGCGTGCAGGCAGCAGCGCCCACAAGATGAGCAACAGGTAGGCCAGCATATTCCAGGCGATGATTCCCAGCAGCGGCATTGACAGCAAGTCGACGCGGTGCGGGTCGCCGAAGCGCTCCGCCATGCCGCCAGCCAGCAACGCCGCCAGCGGCAGCATCCAGCTTGCTCCCCACAGGCCGCTGTGGCCTTGCGTGACGGAGGCGAACAGCTTGTGGCGTGTGGCCAGGCGCTTGAGCAATTGCTCGGCGCGTTGGTAAAGGAAGTCCGGCAGCGTGGACGCCGATCGCTGCTCGGCCGCCTGCCAGTGCGCCAGTTCACGCGCTGTGCGGCTGGCGAATTTTCTGTCGTCGTCAGTCAGTACTTCCTTGTGCTGGTCGGCCTCCTCGATGGCCTTGACCAGCATGATGGCTCGGGCGGTCTTTTCGTTCATTCAGCCCTCCAGGCAGGCGCCGGATTTTCCGCCCTGCAGCGAGATCGGCTGGCCGGGCCGTTCGACCTGGTAATACAGGCCGATGATGCGCCAGCCATCATCGGCGCGGTATAACTGGATGCTGTTGACGCCCGTGAAACTGGCCTGATGCGCATTGCGCTCGTTGCGCGATTCGACCACGCTGTAGACAGTGGCGAAGCGGTCGTACTGGCGTACTTCGCGCGCCACTTCACATTCGTAGAAGCCCTTTTCAGCAGCACGTCCAATGCCTGCGGCGAAATCGCTGCCGCGCGCCACGGACAGCGCGGCGACGCCGTCGCGGTAACGGGCGCCGTAGACCATGGCGTCAGGGTGGAGGATGGCGCGCAGGGCCGCCTCATCCCCGGCCTGGCCGGCAGCGTGGCTTAGAGAACGCCACAGGGTGGCGACTGCCTGTTCCGGCGTGGCCGGGGCGGCCAGCATTGCCGCAGCAAGAATGATTGCATTCATGCACCGAGTGTACCACCAGACTCTCCAGTGAAAAATCCGAATATCGCCTGGCGACGTTTCCACTGCAAGGACGGCCACAGGGTCAGCGCGCACGCACACTGGAAACGTTCCCATTATTGTTGCAAACACGGCACGGAAAGGCTGTTGACTTCAAAATTTGAGGAGTGCTATATTGCGCCAACCAGAGTGGAAACGTTTCCAGTTTGATGACGAAAATCCCACACTTCCAGCCGATCCCCGGCGTATTTTATTGACAATCGATTTTGCTGCCCCTAGTATTTTTAAGCATGTTATGGAAACGTTTCCATGCTAGTTGGGAGGCGGCCAGACTATAAGAACCAAGGAGACCAAATGCACTATCCAAAGGCGAAGCAGACATTGATGAGCCTTGCAGTAGCCACCGCCTGCGCGGCGCTCATCGCACCAGCCCAGGCGCAGGAATCGGACCAGGCAGGGGTGGCGCCCGCCCCTGCCAGTACAGGCGACGTGACCACGGTGGTTGTGACCGGGCTGCGCGCCAGCCTGGGTTCCTCGATGAACCTGAAGCGCAATGCCGACGGTATCGTGGACGGCATCGTGGCAGCCGATATCGGCAAATTCCCCGACACTAACCTCGCTGAATCGCTGCAGCGCATCAGCGGCGTGTCGATCGACCGCTCCATCGGCGAAGGCTCCAAGATCACCGTGCGCGGCGTGGGTCCCGACTTCAACCTGGTGCTGCTGAATGGCCGCCAGATGCCGACCTCCAACCTGGGCGACCTGAATGGCCGCGCCTTCGACTTTGCCAACCTGGCTTCGGAAGCGATCTCGCAGATCCAGGTCTACAAGACCGGCCGCGCCGAAACGCCGACCGGCGGCATCGGCGCCACCGTCAATGTGCTGACCGCGCGTCCGCTCGACCGCCCGGGCATGGTGGCCAGCGTCGGCGTCAAGGCGGTACATGACACCTCGCACAACAAGCTGCCAGGCGACGTCAAGCAAGGCAGCGCCACCACGCCGGAGGTGTCGGGCATCTACAGCAATACCTTCGACGACAACCGCTTCGGCGTGGCGCTCAGCGCCAGCTACCAGGAGCGCAACCTGGGCTTCAACCAGGCAGCCGTTTCGAACGGCTGGCGCGGCCCTTACCAGGGCAATGCGGGGCCGGTCCCGCAAGCCGGCGCCACCAACCATCCGAAAGACAGCGACATTTACTCGCTGCCGCAAAACCTGAACTACAACATGAACGGCGTGCAGCGCCAGCGCACCAACGGCCAGTTGACCTTGCAGTGGGCGCCGCTCAAGCAGCTCACCACCACGCTGGACTACACCTACTCCGAGAACAAGATCCAGACCCGCCGCCAGGACTTGTCCGCCTGGTTCAACTTCGGCCCATCCACTTCGACCTGGAGCAACGGACCGGTCGCCGCGCCGCTGGTCTACACCGAACTGCTGCCGGCGGCCAACAGCGATATCGCCATGGGCGGCGCCGACTTTGCCACCAAGACCCAGAACAAATCGCTCGGCTTCAACGCCGCCTGGAAGACCGATGGCCTGAAGCTGGAGCTGGACATGCACAAGTCCAGCGCCGTATCCAAGGCCGACAGTCCTTTCGGCTCCAGCAACGTGATCGGCACCGCAAGCTTCAGCCGCGGCGACACTACCGTCGATTTCCGCGACGACTTCCCGGTGTTGAGCATCCAGGGCGCGGATTTCGCCAGGGCTCCGCAACAGGTGACGGGCTCCGTATTCCAGAATGGCTACATGAAAGGCGAGATCGAACAGGCCCAATTCAAGGGCAGCCTGAAGCTGCTGGAAGCGTCGAACCTGAACTTCGGGGTCGGTGCGATCGAAGTGAAGAACCGCTCCGCCATGTCGACCCAGCAGCGCGATTCCTGGGGCGGCGCGTCGACGGCATCGGACTACCCGGCCAGCCTGTTCCACCAGGAGTCGCTGCGGCAGTACTACGACAAGATCAACGGCAGCGGCAACCCTGCCCTGTTCAACCAGTTCTACACTTTCAATTTTGCCAAAGTGCGTGCCCTGACCGCCAAGGTCACCGGCCTGCCGGACATGTACATGCCGAAGAGTACCTTCGACTCCGACCAGCGCACCCAGGAGAAATCGAAAAGCGCCTATATCCAGTTCGGCACCGACTGGGATACCGCGATCCCGATGCATACCAATATCGGCGTGCGCTATGAAAAGACCGACGTCATCTCGACCGCGCTGGTACCCGCAGCGACCGGCATCAGCTGGGTGTCGGCCAATGAGTTCCCTCTCAGTTTCGGCGCGCCGACTTTCACTACGCTGGACGGCAAATACAGCCATTGGCTGCCCGCCGTGGACTGGGATGCCGATATCCGTCCCGACATGAAGCTGCGCGCCAGCTACGGCGAAACCATCGGCCGCCCGCGCTACGACCAGATCCAGGGCGGCACCACGCTGGACCGCCTGGCGCGTGATTTCGGCGGCACCGGCAGCCAAGGCAACCCGCAACTGAAGCCGGTGAAGTCGAAGAACCTGGACCTGTCGTGGGAATGGTATTACGGCCAGCAAAGCTTCGCCTCGATCGGCCTGTTCCACAAAGACCTGAGCAACTATGCCGGCCAATCGAAGATCACGGCTACCCCGTTCAACCTGCATACCCCGGTTGGCGGCGCGCTGTGGAACGAAGCTGTCCAGCAGGGTAATTGCGGCACCGACCGTGTCTGCATCCGCAACTACATCTTCCGCAACCACCCTACCGCTCCCGGCGTGACGCGCGGCCAGGACGACGCCAGCGGCAATGCTACCGGCACCATCATCGGCCAGCCAAACGATCCGGTGATGTCGTTCGAGATCAACTCTTTCGCCAACCAGAAGAACGAGAAGCTGAAAGGCGCCGAGATCAATGTGCAGCATATGTTCGGCAATTCGGGCTTCGGCCTCTCGGCCAACTACACCTGGGTCGATTCGGGCCTGAAGTACGACAACTTCAAGATTGGCGAGCAATTTGCGCTGGTCGGCCTGAGCAACTCCGCCAACCTGGTCGGTATCTACGAAGACAAGAACTGGTCGATTCGCGCGGCCTACAACTGGCGCGACAAGTTCCTGTCCTCGACCTTCGACGGCGCAGGCCCCAATCCGAACTACACGGAAGCCTACGGCCAGCTCGACCTGAGCGTCGGCTACGCCTTCAACGAGAAGCTCAGCGTGCAGTTCGAGGCGATCAACCTGACCAATGAAATCCAGCGTGTCCACGGCCGCGCTGAAACGATGGCGCTTTTCGTGACCCAATCCGGGCCGCGCTACATGCTGGGCGCCCGCTACAAGTTCTGATGACAAGCGGCGGCGCGGCCGGGTAGGCAGCACCACCCGGCCCGCCGTCCAACCGAGGATCTCCATGGCCAGAGCCGTCCTGCTGAATAATATCGACCACAAAGACTTGCATGTGCAGACCGGGCGCGGCGCCCATTTCGGCGACAACGTCATGTCCGCCCTCACCTTCCCGGCCGAATTCCGCGACGTGCAGGCCAGCTACCCGATCGTGTTCCGCCGGACTGCCGGCGGCGGCTTCGAGGCCCATGCGCTGTTCGGTTTCCAGGAGGGTGAAAACCTGTTCCTCGGCTTGCACGGCTGGGAGGCGCCTTACGTCCCGCTGGCAATCGAGCGCCAGCCTTTCCTGATCGGGGTGAGCGGCGATGAATTGACCGTGCACATCGACCTGGAAAACCCGCGCGTCGGCACCTCCAGCGGCGAGCGCGTATTCCTGCCGCATGGCGGCACCTCCGAGTACCTGGAACGCATCAACTCTACCCTGCTTGCCATCCACCAGGGACTGCGGCAGGCACGAGGCTTTCTGGCGGCGCTCCTGGAGCACCAATTGCTCGAGCCCTTTGTATTCGATATCGAACTCGATGATGGCGCACAGTGCCGGCTGGCCGGCTTCCACATTATCAACGAAGAGCGCCTCGCTACGCTGCCGGGCAACGTGCTGGAACGCCTGAACCGCGCCGGCTACCTGCAGCCGGTCTACATGGTGATCGCCTCCATGTCCAACTTCCGCACCCTGATCGAACGCAAGAACCGCGCCCATGCTGCCCAGTGCTGAGCCAATCCGGGAACTGCACGGCGTAACCCCGTCCGACCTGGGCGATGAAATGCTGGCGTCCACGCGGCCGCTGGTACTGCGCGGCCTGGTTGCGCGCTGGCCGGCGGTGCAGGCTGGCCGCAAAGGCGCCGACAGCATCGCACGCGCAGCCAGCGCCGACGCTTACCTGCGCCGCTTCTGCCGCGACGCCAGCGTGGTTGCCATGCTCGGCGCACCCGCCATCGGCGGACGCATTTTCTATAACGAAGACCTGAGCGGCTTCAATTTCACCTCGGTGCACACCCGCCTCGACCACGTGTTGAACGAACTGGCGGCACACCGCGGCAACCCGCGTCCACCCGCCATCTACGTCGGCTCCACCACGGCAGAAACGGCCCTGCCGGGCTACCTCGAAGAAAACCCGCTCAACCTGCATCCGCGCGACGCGCTCGCGAGCATCTGGATCGGCAACCAGACCCGCGTTCCGGCCCATTACGACCTGCCCGACAACCTGGCCTGCGTCACGGCAGGCCGGCGCAGGTTCACGCTGTTCCCGCCGGCGCAGCTGGAAAACCTGTATATCGGCCCGCTGGACTTGACCCCGGCCGGCCAGCCAATCAGCCTGGTCGACCTGGGCCAGCCGGACCTCGAGCGCTTTCCTCGCTTCAGGGAAGCGATGCGCCATGCACAAGCCGCCGAACTTGAGCCCGGCGACGCCATCTTCATTCCCAGCATGTGGTGGCACCATGTGGAAGCGCTGGAGTGCTTCAATGTCCTGGTCAATTACTGGTGGCGCCAGTCGCCTGCATACATGGACACGCCTGCCAATGCGCTGTTGCTCTCGCTGCTATCGATCCGCGACTTGCCGCCCGAGCAGCGCCACGCCTGGGAGGAAATTTTCCGCCATTACGTATTCCAGGCCGATGAGAAAACCGCAGCCCACATCCCCGCCGGCGCAAGGCGTGCTCTTGGCCCGATCGACGACGACACAGCACGCATGCTGCGCGCCCAGCTTCTCAGGAAAATCAACCGATAACGGAGACCGAAGTGAGAGACGAACAGTTCCTGCGCCGCCCAGTGCGGCGCGTTGTCATTGCAGGCGGCGGCACTGCAGGCTGGATGGTTGCAGCGGCGATTTCCCGCAACCTTGGCAAGGTCCTCGACATCAAGCTGGTGGAGTCCGACGAAATCGGCACCGTCGGCGTTGGCGAGGCGACCATCCCCAGCCTGTTGAATTTCCATCGTCTGCTGGAGATCAATGAACAGGAATTCATGGCCGCCACCAGGGCCACCTTCAAACTTGGAATCAGCTTCGAGAGCTGGCGCAACGTACATGAAGACTACATTCATTCCTTCGGCGTGACCGGCACCGATCATTGGACCGCCGGCTTCAATCATTTCTGGCGCAAGGGGCGCGAACGAAAACTGGCCGGCGACTATGGCGACTACTGCATCGAGCTGAAAGCGGCACAGCTGAACCGCTTTGGCCACCTGCCGCGCGAAGGCATCAACTACGCGTACCATCTTGATGCCGGCGCCTACGCACGCTTCCTGCGCAAATATTCGGAAGGCTACGGCGCCCAACGGATCGAGGGAAAAATTGCCAGGGTCCATACCGACGGCGCGATCGGCCATATCACGGCGCTGCAACTCGATTCCGGCGCCATGCTGGAAGGCGACCTGTTTATCGATTGCACCGGCTTCCGGGCGTTGCTGATCGGCGAAACCCTGGGCGCGGCATTGGAAGACTGGTCGCAATGGCTGCACAACGACAGCGCGATCGCTGTACAGACTTCCTCGACGGGGGCAGCCGTGCCCTATACCCGGGCCATCGCCCACGAATGGGGCTGGCAATGGCGCATCCCGCTGCAGCATCGCGTCGGCAATGGCATCGTCTACTCCAGCAAATTCGCCGACGACGATACCGCACGCGCCAAGCTCATGTCGAACATCGTCGGCGAACAACTGGTGCAGCCACGCCTGATCCGCTTCAAGCCTGGCCAGCGCCGCAAGGTGTGGAGCAAGAACTGCATCGCTATCGGCCTTGCCGGCGGCTTCCTCGAGCCGCTTGAATCGACCAGCATCCACCTGATCCAGCGCAGCGTCGTCCGCCTGCTGCAGATGTTCCCTTCCGCGGGCATTTTCCAGTCCGAGGTCGACGAATACAACAAACAAGCCTGGGACGAGATCGCACATATCCGCGACTTCATCATCCTGCACTACAAGGCAACGAACCGCCGCGATGCACCTTTCTGGCGTCATTGCGCCGAGATGGAGGTGCCCCCATCCCTGCAGCAGCGTATTGACATGTTCCGCGACACGGGCCGCGTGTTCCGCCTGTCGAACGAACTGTTCGCCGAAAACTCATGGGTCCAGGTGATGCTGGGCCAGGGCATCATGCCGCTCCAGCACCACCCTTCCGCGGACCTGATGGGAGATGCGGAGCTGTCCTATTTCCTCGACAGCATCCGCAACAATGTGGCGCGTACCGTAGCGCAGCTGCCGCCGCACCAGCAGTACGTGGAAAACTACTGCGCCGCGTACATGGAAGAATACCTGGCGCCGAAGTAAAGAATGAAGGTGTAGCAGGCGGCCGGCAGCATGAAGGACGCCTGCACACCGATCGAATCGGCCAGCGCGCCTTGCGCAAACGGCACCAGCGCACCGCCGACAATGGCCATGCACAGGATTCCCGACCCCTGCCCCGTGTACTTGCCGAGCCCATGCAGCGCCATGCTGAAGATGGTCGGGAACATGATCGAGTTGCACAATCCAACCGCCAGGATCGCCCACTTCGCCGCGCTGCCTTTGCCGAACACCCCCGCCAGCACCAGCGCAATCGCCAGCAAGGAATTGAAGGCCAGCGTCTTGCCCGGGCTGACAACCCGCATCACAGCGAAGCCGATAAACCTGCCCACCATGGCGCCGCCCCAGTAAATGCTGACGTAGCGCGACGCCTCGGCATGCGACAAGCCGGCAATATGCGGCTCCCCGAGGAAATTGATCAGGAAGCTGCCGATGCTGACTTCCGCGCCCACGTACAGGAAGATGCCGATGGCGCCGAGCACCAGATGGCGATGCGCCCACGCGGAACCTTGCCCGTCCCCCGGCTGCGCCAGATCATCGCTGGCGGCGACCCGAGGCAGCCTGGCGGCATGGAACAGGACGGCCAGCAGCACCAGCGCAGCAGTCAGGCCAAGGTAAGGACCGCGCACCGTCGCCGCATCCGCTGCCGCGCCGGCGGCCGCGCCAACGGCCGACAGGATCAGCAAGCCTCCGACTGCCGGGCCGATCGTGGTGCCGAGCGAATTGAAGGCCTGAGTCATTGTCAACCGGCTCGACGCCGTGCGCGCCGCGCCCAGTACCGTCACGTAGGGGTTGGCGGCCACCTGCAGGACGGTGATGCCCGATGCCAGCACAAAGAAAGCAAACAGGAACAGGCCATATCCGCCGAACGATGCGGGATAGAACAGCGCGCAGCCGCAGGCGGCGATCAGCAGGCCGGCCACCGCGCCTTTCTGGTAGCCGATGCGGCGAATCAGCGCGCCGGCGGGCATCGATACGATGAAATAGGCGCCAAAGAAGCAGAACTGCACCAGCATTGCCTGGACATAGGTCAGCGTATAGATCGACTTCAGGTGCGGGATCAGGACGTCGTTCAGGGAAGTGATCAGGCCCCACATGTAGAACAGGATGGTGACGATCACCAGGGCACCGGTGTTGCCGCCGTCCTGCCGGGCGCCGGCCGCCTCCTGCTGCGTGGCGGGGGATGAGTTGGGAGCGATGCTTGCCATTCAGTTCTCCTGTCCCAGTTCTTCGCAAGGTATCGCGTCGGCAGCTGTAGCTGCGCCGCCAGCGATTTCGATATTGGCAATGGCCACGGCGAACGGCGCCCCGGCGCTGATGGCGAACGGTGCATCCATGCGCTCCAGCTGCAGGCCCCGGGCCGTGAAGCAGGCCAGAGGCAGCTTGACTGACTGCTTGCCCTTGCCCGCAATGCGGGTGAACAGCCGGGTCGCATCCAATGCGGTGTCCTGCATCGCCAGCATGACTTTTCCCTGCGGCGCGGCAGCGACGATCGCATCAAATTGCAGTGCGCCATCACGCATGGCGGCGGCAGGCAATACGATAGGCTTTGCGCCGCGCGCAACGAGGGCGGCGCCGGTCGGGGCGCCGGCCGACCATGTCACCAGCTTGGCGTCCTGCTGCGTGTTCACCTGCGCTGTCTGCACCGTGATGCCGGGCAGGCGGAACGTCGCGTTCAGGTCCGCGCCCAGCGCGATTTGCTCGCCGCCGCTGCGGATCACGAGAGGGAAGCTGGCGCGGTCGGCCTGGCCGTGCACTGGCACGCTATTGCTCGATCCACAGCCGCCAGGAGCATAGGAAGCATCCAGCTTGCCCAGCTTGGAACGCTGCGCCTTGCGCAAGCCGTAGTTCAATGCGAACAGCGACGCATAGCCGGCCTGGCCAAAGTTCAACGGCGTCTGGCATGCCGCTCCGGGCCAGGAAAAGGATAGCCTGCCACGGAAGTCATAGCTGCGCGGGCCAGCCACCAGCAAATCGGACACGCCCTTGCCTTCGGTACCCGGCAGCCATGCCGCGATAAAGGTATCGGAAAGGTTGAGCAGGTCGTTCACGAACAGCGGGCGGCCGGCAACAAATACGGTAATCACCGGCTTGCCCCTGCCCGCCACCGCTTCCAGGACCGCAAGGTCTTCCGGATACCGGCTGCTGTGGCGCAACGTGCCCGACGGTCCGATGTCGCCATCGCCTTCCGCGTACGGGCGCTCACCGACGACCGCGATCACTGCATCGAAGCGCGACAGGTCGACGCCTTGCGCATCCACGCTGAAATCCACGTTGCCCTCTCCCGCCGCTGCGCGGATGCCGGCCAGGATGCTATCGGCATTCGGGAAATCGGCATTGGTATTATCGGTCCCCTGCCAGGTCAACGACCAGCCGCCGGCCTGGTTCGCGATATTGTCGGCGCTCTTTCCGACCACCAGGATCTTCTTGCCGCGCGCCAGCGGCAGCGCCGGTCCTTCGTTCTTCAGCAGCACCAGCGTCTCCCGCACGGCGCGGCGTGCCAGCTCCCGGTCCTGCAGGGCAGCGTCCAGGCCGGCATGGGCGTTCTGCGAAGGACTCTTTCCGAACAGGCCCGCACGCAGCTTGACGCGCAGGATGCGTGTCACGGCATCGTCAATGCGGGACATCTGTATCTCTCCCGCCTTCACCTGTGCGATGGTGTTGGCAATGAAGGCTTTCCAGTCGTCCGGCACCATGATCATGTCGATGCCGGCATTGATCGCCTGCGGACAGCTATCGTTACGGCAGCCTGGCACTTCGGCGATGCCGTTCCAGTCGCTTACAACGAATCCGTCAAAGCCCATCCTGGTCTTCAGCACATCGGTCAGCATCTCGCGGCTGCCGTGCATTTTCACCCCGTTCCAGCTATTGAACGAGGCCATGACTGTCTGCGCCCCTTCCGCCAGTGCCGGCCCATAGCCTGCACCGTGGATATTGACCATGTCCGCCGGCGATACCTTGGTATTGCCGCGATCCTTGCCCTGGTCGGTGCCGCCGTCGCCGACAAAATGCTTGGCGCTGGCCAGCACGTTGGCATCGGACCTGAATCGCCCCTGCAGGCCTTTCACGTATTGCCCGGCATATTGCGCCACCAGCCTGCCATCTTCCGAAAAGCTTTCATAGGTACGCCCCCAGCGGTCGTCGCGCACTACCGCGACAGTCGGGCCGAAGACCCAGGCGATGCCGGTTGCGCGCACGGCCTTGCCCGTAGCCGCGCCGATCTCGTAGGCGAGCCCGGGATCATGCGCCGCACCGAGGCCGATATTGTGCGGATACAAGGTAGCGCCGAACACATTGCTATTGCCGTGCATTGCATCGATGCCCCACACTACCGGCACCTTGACTGCCATGTCGGTGGCCATCGATGCGTCATGGTATTTCTGCGCCAGGTCCAGCCACTCAGCCGCCTTGGCACGCTTGTTCCCATTGGGCCAGCTACCGCCGCCATTGAGCACCGAGCCGAGGTAGTAGCGCCGCACGTCATCCGGCGTGGTGGCCTTGATTTCGGACTGTGTCATTTGCCCGATCTTTTGCTCCAGCGTCATCTTGCCGACAATATCGGCGACGCGCTTCTCAAGCGCCGGGTCGCGCTTGATTGCGCTGCTTGCGTGCGGCCAGTCGGCCAGCGGCGCAGCCGCTGCCGGTAGCGCCATTGCAAGCGCCGCGACCAGCATTGAAACCTGCTTCATCCTGCCTCCTTTTATGGCTGTTGCAGGAAGGCGCGATACCACTTGCCGCTTTCCTTCAGCTTTCGTTCTTGTGTTGTGTAATCGATGTGGACCAGGCCGAAACGGCGCAGGTAGCCTTCAGCCCACTCAAAATTGTCAACCAGGCTCCAGGCAAAATAGCCCTTCACCGGCACTCCGGCCGCTATCGCATCCTTCATGGCGCCCAGGTGGCGCGCCAGGTAACGGCGGCGGCCAAAGTCGGCCACGCTGCCATCGGCCAGCACTTCGTCGTCATAACAGGAGCCATTCTCGGTGATGTACAACTCCTTCGGCGCGTAATCGGCATGGATGCGGCCAAGCAGCTCGCTCATACCTTCCGGCGCCACTTCCCAGCCCATCGCAGTGGTCTCCGCACCGGCTGGAGGCGGCAGCACGCGCGCATCCAGCGGCTCGTGGCCGGGCGCGTCGGCAACCGTTTCCGGAAAATAGTAGTTCACGCCCATGAAGTCGGTCGCCACCGCGATCGCCTCCATATCGCCCTCGTGCACCATCGGTGCCGCCACCCCAAACCGCTCCAGCGCTGCCGCCGGGTAGCCGCGGCCATGCAGTGGGTCGAGGAACCAGCGGTAACGCAGGCCATCGTGGCGTTCGCATGCCGCGCGATCTTCTTCGCTGGAGCTGGCGGCGCGCAGCGGATGCAGGCTGAGGGAGATGCCTACGCGTGCCCCAGGCACGTTTTCGCGGATCAAGGGTACCGCCTTGCCATGCGAAAGCAGCACGTGGTGGCAAACCTGCAGCGCGGTGCCGAAATCAGTCACCCCTGGCGCATGCAGGCCTTCGAAATTGCCCAGGATGGCGGTGCACCAGGGCTCGTTGTGCGTAATCCAGTGCTGCACGCGGTCGCCCAGGCGGCGCGTTACAGCGTCCACGAACTCGAGGTAGCGCCGCACCGTGTCGCGTTCGGCCCAGCCCCCACGGTCCTGCAAGTACTGCGGCAAGTCCCAGTGGTAGAGGGTGGCCCAGGGCTGGAGGCCGCGTTCCAGCATGCCGTCCACCAGGCGCGAATAGAAGTCCAGTCCCTTCCGGTTGGGTTCCTCGCCCAAACCGGAGACGATGCGCGGCCAGGCAATCGAAAAGCGGTAGGCGTTCAAGCCCATGTCGCGGGCGATGTCCAGATCCTCCGGCCAGCGGTGATAGTGATCGCAGGCCACCAGGCCGCTGGAGCCGTCGCGCACCTTGCCGGGCGTGGCGGCAAAGCGGTCCCAGATTGATTCGGCCCGACCATCTTCCCTGCCGGCCCCCTCGATCTGGTATGACGAGGTGGCGCAGCCCCAAAGAAAATCGCGGGCGAAGTCGCTGCGCGCCGGGGCGCCTGGTTCAATCTGGTCTGGAGTAGTCATGTTCAATAGTGTACAGGAATTGGAAAGGTTTCCATATCTAGTCGAAAAAAAAGGGCGCACGCGCCCTTCTACTGGTTCAGTTCATGCAGCGGCCTGGCGCTTGGCGCTTGCCGCCTTGGCCAGGGACGCACGCAGCGTTACCGTCACGGGGAAGCTGCGCGTAACCGTGCGCCGCAAGTCGTAACAGCGGTTGAGCAAGGCGCTCAGGCCATTCATGGTCATTTCGCGCCATGGCATGTGGACGGTAGTCAGGCGTGGCGCAGAAAACTCCGCGCTTGGCGTATCGTCGTAAGCAATGACGGACAGGTCGACCGGAACGCGGATGCCCGCCTCCTGGAAATAGGACAGCGCTCCGACCGCCATTTCATCGTTGGCGCAGAACAGGGCTGTGCAGCGGTGCCCCGACTCCACCAGCTCCTTGGCCGCCGCCCAGCCGCCAGCCGGCGAAAAGTCGCTCTCGGCGACCCACATGCGGCTGGTGTCGATGCCGCCGTCCTGCAGTTCCTCCATGAAGCCATCGATCCGCTCCACGTTGTCGGCCAGGCGCGACGGTCCGGCCACCACGGCGATATCGCGGTGCTTGTGGTCCAGAAGCGCGCGTGCCGCGAGCCGGCCGCCAAGTTTGTGGTCCACGGTGAAGCACTGGTCGGGAATGCTGGCCAGGCTGTGGTTCAGCACCACGATCCGGCCCTGCTGCGTACCCAGCGCCTCGATATCTTCGTCCTGCAAGGCGCTGGTCATCACGATCAGGCCATCGCAGCCACGCTCCATCAGGAACTGGATGCCGTCCTTGGCCTGTTTGCGTTCGTCGCCCAGGCCGACGCCGAAAGCCACCACCATGTGCAGGCCGGCCGCCCGCAGTTCGGTATCGATGATCTGCAGGATCGGCGTGTAGAAGGTGCCGCTCAGGACCGGGATATACACACCGATCATCTGGCTGGTGCCGGTCAGCAGCGTGCGCGCCGCATGCGACGGCCGGAATCCCAGTTCGTCAATCGCCTTCTTCACCTTTTCAAGCGTGGCTGGGGACACCGAACCTTTGCCGCTGACTACACGGGAGGCGGTGCCCAGTCCTACACCCGCAAGGCGGGCTACGTCTTTGATAGTGGCCACTGGAATCCTTTTCTTCTTATAACGTCATCGCGAGCATACTTGAAGCGCCCGCCAAATCAAAGCGACTGCCGCTATCCGGATCGAACAGCGAAGCGCGTTGTGCATCAATCTCGAATGCGACCATGTCATCCGGCGCAATCGGGCGGCTGCCCTGCAAGATGCAGGAGAGCAGCTTGCCGCCGCAATCGAGCCATACTACGCGATGGCTTCCCATCGGCTCGACCAGCGTGACGCGCCCCTGCATCGGGCCGGCCAGCACCAGGGAAATATGTTCCGGACGGACGCCCAATACAGCCTTGCGCCCATCGCCAGTCCCGGCATGCTCGTCCATCGCCAAGCGCAGGCTGCCGCCCGCAAACGTGCCGGAGGCATCGACTTCGCCTTCAATGAAGTTCATGGCGGGCGCACCGAGGAAGCCGGCGACGAAGAGGTTTGCCGGCCGCTCGTACACATGGCCCGGCGTGCCGACCTGCTGGATCTGCCCCGCCCGCATGACGGCAATGCGGCTGGCCAGCGTCATGGCTTCCACCTGGTCGTGCGTCACGTAGATCATGGTGGCGCCCAGTTGCTGGTGCAGCAGCTTCAGCTCGCGCCGCAAATCGGTACGCAGCTTCGCATCGAGGTTGGAGAGCGGCTCGTCGAACAGGTAAACGCTGGCCTCGCGCACCAGCGCGCGGCCAATCGCCACTCGTTGCCGCTGCCCTCCCGAAAGTGCCGCCGGTTTACGGCCAAGCAGGTCGCCCAGGTGCAGCATGGCTGCCGCGCGGTCAACGCGGCGCCTGATTTCCTCCTTCGCCACACCCGCAATGCGCAGGCCGAACGACATGTTCTTTTCGACCGTCATGGTCGGATACAGGGCGTAGGACTGGAATACCATGCCGATCCCGCGATCGCTCGGATCCGTGCGCGACATGTCCTTGCCGCCGATCTCGATCGTGCCACCGCTGGCTTCCGTCAGCCCCGCAATGCTGTGCAACAAGGTCGACTTGCCGCAACCGGAGGGCCCGAGCAGGACCAGGAATTCGCCCTCCTCCACCTCCAGATCCAGGCCCCGGATAATGGCGTTGCCGCCAAGGCTAATGTCCAGCTTTTTAAGACTTACGTTCGACATCCGTTCAACCTTTCACAGCGCCGGCAGCGATGCCGCGCACGAACCAGCGGCCCGACAGGAAATAAATCGTCAAGGGCACCAGTGCCGTCAGGATCGTGGCCGCCATATTGACGTTGTAAAGACGCGTGCCTGTCGTCGTATTGATCACATTGTTCAACTGCACCGTCATTGGCAAGTTGTCGCGCCCGGCAAAAACCAGGCCCAGGATATAGTCGTTCCATACGCCGGTAAGCTGCATGATCGCCGCCACTACCAGCATAGGTACCGACAAGGGCAGCATCACGTGCCAGAAGATGCGCCAGAAACCGCCGCCATCGATACGCGCGGCATGGAACAGCTCCTGCGGCAGCGCCGCGTAGTAATTGCGGAACAGCAGCGTCAGCACCGGCATGCCGAACACCAGGTGCACGATCACAATGGCCGGCAACGAACCAAAGACACCCAGGCCGGCCATCATGCGCACCAGCGGATAGATCATCACTTGTACCGGTACAAAGGCTCCCAGCAACAGGATGCCGAACAACAGATTCGCGCCGCGCGGCCGCCAGAAAGACAAGGCATAACCATTCAGCGCTCCCAGCGCAATCGGCAGCATCGTGCTTGGCACGGCGATACGCACCGAATTCCAGAACCCGCCCTGCACACCCTCGCAAGCCGCGCCGGTGCATGCCTCGCTCCAGGCAGCCCGCCAGGCGTCCAGTGTGGGCGCCAGCGGCAAGGCGAAAATATTCCCCAGCCGGATCTCGTCCATCGATTTCAGCGAAGTCGCCAGCATCACGTACAGCGGCAGCAGGAAGAACAGCGCCGCGCTGGCCAGGAAGGCGTAAAGCCCGATACGCGCCGCCTTCATGCCCTACCTCTCCTGCTGCGGGCATAAGCCCATGGCGCCAGCAGGGCCAGCACCGTCAGGAGCAACACCACCGCGCCGGCCGAGGCCAGGCCGATATTCGCGCGCAGGAACAGGTGATCCATGATGAATTTCGCCGGCACTTCGCTGGCCGTACCCGGGCCGCCCTGGGTCATCGACACGACGGCGTCGTATAACTTCACCACCATGGTCGCCAGCAGGATGAAAACGGTCGCCAGGGTTGGCGCCAGCATCGGCAGAATAATGGAAACATAGACGCGCCAGGCCGGAATGCCGTCCAGTCGCGCAGCCTTCCATATTTCCGGATCAACGCTGCGCAGGCCGGCCAGCATCAGCGCCATGACGAAACCTGATGCCTGCCACACCGACGCCAGCACCACCGTATAGAGCACCATGTCCTGGTCCACCAGCCAGTCAATCTCAACGCCCGGCATGCCGCCGGGCGTCAGGATCCACTGCCACACCAGCCCCGTCGCGACAAATGACATCGCATACGGGTACAGGAACAGGGTGCGCAGTGCACCCTCGCCGGCAACCTGCCGATCGATCGCGGCAGCCAGCAGAAAGCCGATCACCATGCAGGCCAGCACGAACAGCACGCCAAACAACGCCAGGTTGTGCAGCGACAGCAGCCAGCGCTCATTGTCGAACAGGCGCTCATACTGCGCCATGCCAACCAGCTTGCTGGTCGCGATGCTGCGCGAACTGGTGAGGGATACGTAGAACGTCCAGGCGAAGGAGCCGAGGTAGCCCACGCATACCGTCAGCAACATCGGCAACAGCGCCGCATAAGACATGGCTCGACGCACCGCTCAGTTCCTCAGCGCCGCAGCAAGCGCCTTCTGCGCCTTGTCAACCGTCATCGATGTGTTCCAGTACGCGGTCAGCGCGTCCTGGACTGCACCGTTCTGGTCGGGAGTCAGGTAGATTTCGGGCGCCCCGACCTGTCGATTGCGGTCGCGCATGATGGCGGCGCCCGCGCGGGCGCAGGCGTCGAGCTGGCTGGTATCGGCATCCACACGCGGAGGCACCGAGCCTTTGAGTTTGTTGAAGCTCACCTGTGTCGCAGGCGCCAGCAGCACTTTGGTCATCAGCTTCTGTGCCTGCTGCACTACCGCCTGCTCCGAACGAGGAAAGACGAAAGCGTCGCCCTGGATCAGGTACGGCGAATTCGCGCCAAGGCCCGCGATGCAGCCGTAATCGACGCCGGGCGCCATTTTTGCATTGCTGAATTCGCCCTTGGCCCAATCCCCCATGATCTGCATGCCCGCCTTGCCGCTAACCAGCATTGCGGTCGCGTCATTCCAGTTGCGGCCCGGTGACGCGGGATCGACATAGGATTGCAGGCGCTTGAAGGCCAGCAGCACTTTGCGCACCGGTTCGGAATTGATCGCACGCTGGTCGCGATCGCGCATCACTTGCAGGTAGAGCTGGCGCCCTCCCATGTTTGCCAGCAGCGATGCGAACAGAATGTGCTCCTGCCACGCCTGCCCGCCATGCGCCAGCGGCACCAGGCCCGCGGCCTTGAGTCTATCCAGCGCGGCAAAAAGTTCGTCGACGGTTGCAGGTTCTTTTGCGATGCCGGCCTTTTTGAAGGCGGCCCTGGAATACCAGATCCAGGTCTGCATGTGGATGTTCATCGGCATCGCGTAGTAATGGCCATCGATGCGGATGGTGTTGACGATCGGTTCCGGCAGCGTGGATTCCCAGCGCTCCTGGCGTGCGACATCATCCAGTTGCACCAGCATGTCCTGGTCCACTATATCGAGGAACTGCTTGGAAATATTGAACTGCGCTGCAGCAGGCGCCTTGCCGCCAACCATGCGATTGAGGGTCACCGCGCGAGCCTGCTCGCCACCGGCAATCGCCGTATCGATCCATGTGCCGCCGGCGGCACGATAGGCACTTGCGAGCTGCTTGACGGCAGCGGATTCACCGCCTGACGTCCACCAATGGATCACTTCTGCGCTTGGCCCGGCAGCCTGCGCGGAGGTGGCGCCGAACGCCATTGCACAAGCAAATAACTGCTTAAACATCCCGTCTCCTCTGTGTGCCGCTTATTTTTGGAAACGTTACCAATTTCCCAGGCGAGTGTCAATAGAATAACAGGAAAGTCCTTCTTGGCGAAAACGCAACGTGTATCGGAAAACGATTGAAATCGAATAAATCCCTGGGATATCCTGATTTCGCTGCCGGAGCATTCCGGTCGCGCGATCGGGAGAGTTTGTCCCACCCATGGACAACGCCGAAGGAGCAAGCCGCCCCCGGAATCTCTCAGGCCAAAGGACCGGTCGCGTGTTTTCACAACTCTGAAGAGCCGCCGGCAAGGGTAAGCGCCGGCGCACCGAAGGAGCAAGCAGGCCGCCAACGCCTGTGAAACTCTCAGGTCCAGCACAGAGGGGGCAATCACCTCGCACCTCAAGAACATCTGATCAACCTTCAGAGGAGTAGTCACATGCATACGCATCGACTCTGGCTGCGCATTGCCTGCGCAGCGATGTTGGCCGCCCCGTTCCTGGCAAAAGCAGACAACGGCGCGGCATTGCAGGCCGCCAAACGCGGACTCGTACAATTCGCCGAGCACCAGCAGGCGATTCGCCCCGGCAGCGCACCGGTCGACTTCCCGCTCGATATCACGGACGTGGGCGACTTGAAGCAAGCCACGGTCGGCCACGGTTTCGAGGTCTACACCGTCGACCCGAAAGACCTGCTGGCGCGCGGCGACCTGGCATCCCTAGCCAAGCCTACCGGCGAATGGCGCTTCGTCATTTCCCTGCACGGGAAGCCCATCGGACTGGCGACTGTCCAGCGTGTGAACGGCCGTTATGAAACCGTCGCCTATGGCGCCTCCATCCTCGCAAAAGACGTGGATGCTGCGATGGCGGTTCACGGCAACAGCGCGCGTTCCAACCTGCGCTTCATCCGCATCTACCAGGCCCGCGCCGACCTGCTGGAAGTGGACCACGCCAAGTTCGCGCCGCTGCACTCGGCTCGCGAATCGCTGCTGCTTCAGAAGAACGGCAACCAGCTGGTCGACGGCACGGAATTGCTGGAGCCATTGCGCGCCGCCGTCAAAGCCAACATTGAAGCATTTCGCTAAGGAGGACCGACTATGAAAATCGCAAAAATCGTGGCCGGTGCAGCGCTGGTGCTTGCCCTGCCCTCAGCCTTCGCGCAATGGCGTACCTTGAACGTCCCGCTGGTGACGCAGGAACACAGCCAGTGGTGCTGGGCAGGCTCCAGCAAAGCGGTCCTGAACTACTACAGCCGCACACCCAGCCAATGCCAGATCGTGAACTGGGCTTACGGCATCAACTACGCCTGCGGCAACAGCACCTTCAACTGGAACAGCTACGCCAACCGGCCGAACAATATGTACGGCACGTCCGGCAGCGTGCAGAACATCCTGTACAACTGGGGCGTGCCAAACACGGCGATCAACAACTACCTGTCGTGGAATTCGGTGGTGAATGAGATCAATGGCAACCGCCCCTTCGTGATCCGCTACGGCTGGACCAATGGCGGGGGGCATATCATGGTGGGACGCGGTTACGAAACCTACAACGGAACCAACTACATCTACATCATGAACCCGTGGCCAGGCGAAGGACAGACCTACCGCACCTTTGCATCGGCAGTCAGCGCCTATGACCACAATTGGACGCACACGCAACGCATGAACGTCAGCCCTTAAACTAAAAAGCCCGCCAGCAAACGCCTGGCGGGCTTTTCATGTCAGTTGCTGCCGCCCAGTTGTTCCAGCTTGGCGGCCCACTTCTTCGACTCGTCGACGTTACGGGCTGTGCCGACGCCATTCTCGAGCAGGTAGACCAGCTTGCGGATAGCAGTAATTTCCCCCTGCTCCGCTGCCTGGCGATAATAGGTTGCGGCCTGGATGTAGTCCTTTTTCACGCCTTGCCCCATCCAGTACATGCCAGCCAGCCTGACTTGCGCTTGCGCGCTTCCCAGCTTTGCCGCCTGCTGGTAGACCACCGCGGCTTGCGCCAGGTCGACCGGGCCGCCCTTGCCCAGGTCGAGCATGACGGCGAGGTTGGTGGCGGCATCCTTGTTGTCCTGTGCAGCAGCTTTGCTGAACCATGCGCGGGCCTGCGCCAGGTCCTGCGCAACGCCGTCGCCATTGGAATACAGCAGCCCCGCGTAGAACTGCGCCATCGCATGTCCCTGCGCGGCAGCTTTCAGGTACCACTCCAGCGCCTGGGCAGGGTCCTTTGGCACCGTATTACCGGTGTGATAGGCCACTGCAAGGTCGTACTGGGCGTTGGCATCTCCGGTCACGGCGCGCTTGCGGATTGGCGCAAGAGGACCGGCCGCCTGGCGCTCCATTGCTGCGATCAGGTCCAGCGCCTCCTGTGCACTCTTGCTGCCGGCGGCGGCTGCCTTCTGGTACCACTGCTTTGCCTGCGCCTGGTCGGCTGGGACTCCCCGGCCTTCGAAATACATGCCTGCCACCTGCTCGATCGCTGCAACATCATTCTGTTCGATCGCCTTGCGCAGCAAGGCCAGTGCACCGGCGCCGTCCTGCTTGATGCTGCGGCCAGCGGCCATCAGGCCAGCCAGTTGGCGCATCGCAGGTACGCTGCCCTGGTCGACAGCGCGCGAGTACCACTTCACAGCCTCGACATCGTTCTGGTCGGTACCCTGTCCGCGCTCGTACATCATGCCCAAGTTGAACTGTACGTTCGGGTCATTGCTGCGTGTGGCTTGCTCAAAAAACCCTCGGAAAGCGCGCGCGTAATTGCCTTTTGCGTACTCTTCATTAGGGGTGCGGGAAAATGCCTGCGCATGTGCAAAATGCACGGGGAAGTGCAGACAAGCCAGGAGTGCTACGTACCGGAACTTCAACGCCATATTATGTTTCTGCTAGGTGGAAAATGAAAATTATATGAATTTTCCATTAAGCAACATAATATAAATGAAAACTTTGATGCTTTTCCACAACAAAGTCCCGCTGGCACATGGCTAGCGGGATTTTCCAATAAGAGCCTGACGATAGCCCGCTTTCACAGCGGTTTCAGCGCTATCTTGTTTAAACGCCTGGCTGCCGGAGTAAGGCAAGGTAAGCGATGACCGTGTTCCCTCTTCCAGCGCGGCCAACTCCAGCGAGGCTTGTGCGCCGTAGCGGGTGTGCAAACGCGCCCGGATATTCGCCAGGGCAACACCGCTGCCCAGTCGCGCCGGACGCCGCGAATGATGTAATCCAAGCCCATCGTCGTCGATTCGAATATTCAGTTGCCCGTCCTTGACGTCGGCAAACAGGCGCACCGTGCCACCCTCCAGCTTCGGCTCGAGCCCGTGGTGCACGGCGTTCTCCACCAGCGGCTGCAGCAGCAGCGGCGGCAGCACCGCCTTGCGCGCTTGTTCGCTCACGTCGATCGAGAAGCGCAACCGGTCTCCCATCCGGATCTGCATCAATTGCAGATAATTGTGTGCAGTCTCCAGCTCGACGTCCAGCGTGCTGTCGCTCGCCCGCATCTGGCCGAGGCTGGCGCGCAGATAGTCGGTAAACGATTCAAGCATCAACTGCGCGCGCGGCGCATCGATGGCAATCAGGCTTTGTACATTGGCCAGGGTATTGAACAGGAAGTGCGGCTCGATCTGCGCCTGCAACATGCGCAATTGCGATTCGGCCGCCTGCTGCGCCAACGCATTCTCCTTCGCCCGCAGCAGCCACCAGATCCAGTTCGCTGCCACAATGAAAAGCGCAAAGATCAAGAACTTGAGCTGGACCAAGGGGACACCAGACAACTTGTTCCAAAGGTTGAGACTGTATGGATACCCCAATAGCACGTAGCCCAGGCGCACGCCCACTGCCATGCCTGCGATCAACAGCACACTCACGACTGCTGCCGCGCGCCAGTCCGGCCGGGCCGACAGCGCGTCGAGCTTCGCGCCTGGCAGCAACAGTTCGAAGCCGCGCAGCATGAACATCATTGTGCATGCCGCACACAGTCCGAGCAGCAGATTGGTGCGTAACGACGAGGCCATCCAGCCCTGGGCATCGCTGCCCATCAAGAAGACCGACAGCCCCATCAATGCCATTGCAACGCTGAGCCCCAGGACGCTCCCCACCAGCAACCGCGCCCACCACGGATCGACGCGCTCCTTCTTCAGGACCAGGAAGGTGCGCAGCGTATATTTCAGGGTTTGTATGATCGTCATGGGGCGACAGTGTAACGGCTCAGTTCCTGGGCGGCTTGATTTCCGCAAGAGCGCTGCGCCGTTCGCGCTCGATGCGCTGTGCCTGCGCCAGCTCCACTTCGAATGCGCTTGGCTTATCGCTAGAAGCCTGCCCCCCTCCCAAGTCTTCGGCGATGCGGAAGCCCTCTAAGCCACCGATGAAATCAGGCGCCGTGAAGCCGCGCATCGAGGCGTGGAAACCGCGCCAGTGCCAAGTGCCGCCGCGCAGTCCGCGCGCCTTGCAGGCTCCGTTCACCCAGGCACTGCCATCCTTCGGCGCACCGTTATAATCATCGTGTTCGCAGTCTTGCAGGAATTCGGCGACATTTCCAAGCGTATCGTACAGCCCGAAGGCATTCGGTTCGTACATGCCGACGATACTGGCGTACTCGGCTTTGTCGTCGCACGGAATGACGCCGACGTGGTTCATTGACTCCAGCCCGAAGTCGCGCCGGATCGCAGCCTCGGCCGAGCGGTCGCCTAGATTGCCATAGCGGCACGCCTGGGCTTCGTCGTTGCCAAAGAAGTAGCGCTGGGTGCTGCCAGCGCGATGCGCGTATTCCCATTCAGCCTCGGTCGGCAAGCGATACTTCTTGCCGGTTTCCTTGGCCAGCCATTTGACATAGGCGTCGGCGCCGTTCCAGCCAATGCAGGTTGCCGGTTCGAACTTGCTCATCGACTGCAGCGTGGTGGCCACAGGATATTCTCCCGGAATGCTGAGAAACCAACTCCTCGACGCCATTTGTGTGCACATGCGCGGGGTGCGGTAATTGGTGGCCTCAACAAAACGCTGGAATTCAGCGGCAGTGACTTCATACTTCCCCAACCTGAACGACTTGATGGCCACCGCATGCACCGGCTGCGAGTTGGCCTTGCGATCGCTTCCCATCATGAACTCGCCGGCCTTGATGGTGACCATCGGCGGTTCGATCGGCATGACCTTGTCGGTCGCGAAAGCGGGCACTGCCCAAAGCAAGGCGGACATCAGGACGATATTTTTTGGCATTGCATTCCTTCTTCGTTGGTTGAGATGAAAGAAGGATTCCAGAACCCGCACGCGACGCCACGCGCTAAGCGACGAATCGACAATCGAGCCGACGAGTGGCTACAATGCCGCCATGACTTCTAAACTGGATACGCAATCGCCATGGCGCGCCTTGATCGCCGATGACGAGGCGCACCTGGCGCAGTACTTGTGCAGCCAGTTGGCATTGCTATGGCCCGAGCTCGAGATCGTGCATGTCGCGCGCAATGGCATTGAAGCTGCCGAACGTATCGCTGCGCTCGCGCCCGACCTGGCGTTCCTGGATATACAGATGCCGGGCATGAACGGGCTCGAGGTGGCTCAGGGAATCGAAGGACCAACGCGCGTGGTGTTCGTGACCGCTTATGATGAATACGCGGTCGAGGCGTTTGATCACGCGGCACTGGACTATGTTCTCAAGCCGCTCAAGAACGAAAGGCTGGCACGTACGCTGGAGCGGATCAAGGCGGCGCGCGCCTCCGTGCAACCCGACGCGCGCCTGGCCGATGCTCTGGCACGCCTGATGGCGCCGCCCCAGCAACCGCGCCTGCGCTACATCCGCGCGGCGCGCGGCGAACTGACATCGCAGGTGGCGGTCGACGACATCATGTTCTTCCATGCCGACGACAAGTACACGGTGGTCACCACCGCCGCCGGCGAGCACCTGATCCGTACCACCATCACCGACCTCGCATCACAGCTCGATCCGAACCAGTTCTGGCAAGTCCACCGCTCCACCCTGATTAACCTGGCTTTCGTGGAAGGCACCCGGCGCGACGAGGCCAGCCGCCTGTTCGTACGCATGAAAGGGCAAGCGAAGGAACTGCCGGTCAGCCGTGCGTTCGTACACTTGTTCAAGGCGATGTAGCTGATTCTCCTGCTCGGAAAAGCAAAAAGGCCCGCTAGCTTATGCTTAGCGGGCCTCTTCTAATAAGAGCCTGACGATAACCTACTTTCACACTGGTTGCAGCACTATCATCGGCGCAGAGTCGTTTCACGGTCCTGTTCGGGATGGGAAGGGGTGGGACCGACTTGCTATGGTCATCAGGCATGACTTGTCAACAATCGTGGAAGAAGTAAGGTTGGGGTAGTGTTTCTCAAACACGGTAAGTGCTACATAACCGTCAAGGTTATAGGGACAAGCCGTACGGGCAATTAGTATCAGTTAGCTTAATGCATTACTGCACTTCCACACCTGACCTATCAACGTCCTGGTCTCGAACGACCCTTCAAGGAGCTCAAGGCTCCGGGAAATCTCATCTTAAGGCAAGTTTCCCGCTTAGATGCTTTCAGCGGTTATCTCTTCCGAACTTAGCTACCCGGCAATGCCACTGGCGTGACAACCGGTACACCAGAGGTTCGTCCACTCCGGTCCTCTCGTACTAGGAGCAGCCCCCTTCAAATTTCCAACGCCCACGGCAGATAGGGACCAAACTGTCTCACGACGTTTTAAACCCAGCTCACGTACCACTTTAAATGGCGAACAGCCATACCCTTGGGACCGGCTACAGCCCCAGGATGTGATGAGCCGACATCGAGGTGCCAAACTCCCCCGTCGATATGAACTCTTGGGAGGAATCAGCCTGTTATCCCCAGAGTACCTTTTATCCGTTGAGCGATGGCCCTTCCATACAGAACCACCGGATCACTATGTCCTACTTTCGTACCTGCTCGACTTGTCGGTCTCGCAGTTAAGCACGCTTATGCCATTGCACTATTAGCACGATGTCCGACCGTACCTAGCGTACCTTCGAACTCCTCCGTTACCGTTTGGGAGGAGACCGCCCCAGTCAAACTGCCTACCATGCACTGTCCCCGATCCGGATCACGGACCAAGGTTAGAACCTCAAACAAACCAGGGTGGTATTTCAAGGATGGCTCCATAGGAACTGGCGTCCCTACTTCAAAGCCTCCCACCTATCCTACACAGATTGGTTCAAAGTCCAATGCAAAGCTACAGTAAAGGTTCATGGGGTCTTTCCGTCTAGCCGCGGGTAGATTGCATCATCACAAACACTTCAACTTCGCTGAGTCTCGGGAGGAGACAGTGTGGCCATCGTTACGCCATTCGTGCAGGTCGGAACTTACCCGACAAGGAATTTCGCTACCTTAGGACCGTTATAGTTACGGCCGCCGTTTACTGGGACTTCAATCAAGAGCTTGCACCCCATCATTTAATCTTCCAGCACCGGGCAGGCGTCACACCCTATACGTCCACTTTCGTGTTTGCAGAGTGCTGTGTTTTTATTAAACAGTCGCAGCCACCAGTTTATTGCAACCTTTTCGCCCTTCCACAGTAAAGTGGTCAAGCTACCGAGGCGTACCTTATCCCGAAGTTACGGTACCAATTTGCCGAGTTCCTTCTCCCGAGTTCTCTCAAGCGCCTTAGAATACTCATCTCGCCCACCTGTGTCGGTTTGCGGTACGGTCTCGTATGACTGAAGCTTAGAGGCTTTTCTTGGAACCACTTCCGATTGCTTCGCGAACAAGTTCGCTCGTCCCAGTCCCTTGAATTACGCGCCCGGATTTGCCTAAGCGCCTTCTATGAACCAGGAACTGCCTATTCCAACAGGCAGACAACCTTCCGCGATCCGTCCCCCCATCGCATCATACGACGGTGCAGGAATATTAACCTGCTTCCCATCAGCTACGCATCTCTGCCTCGCCTTAGGGGCCGACTCACCCTGCTCCGATGAACGTTGAACAGGAAACCTTGGGCTTACGGCGTGCGGGCTTTTCACCCGCATTATCGCTACTCATGTCAGCATTCGCACTTCTGATACCTCCAGCATCCTTTACAAGACACCTTCGCAGGCTTACAGAACGCTCTCCTACCATATCCTTGCGGATATCCGCAGCTTCGGTGACTGGCTTAGCCCCGTTACATCTTCCGCGCAGGACGACTCGATCAGTGAGCTATTACGCTTTCTTTAAATGATGGCTGCTTCTAAGCCAACATCCTGACTGTTTTAGCCTTCCCACTTCGTTTTCCACTTAGCCAATCTTTGGGACCTTAGCTGGCGGTCTGGGTTGTTTCCCTCTTGACACCGGACGTTAGCACCCGATGTCTGTCTCCCAAGCTCGCACTCAACGGTATTCGGAGTTTGCAATGGTTTGGTAAGTCGCGATGACCCCCTAGCCATAACAGTGCTCTACCCCCGTCGGTGATACTTGAGGCACTACCTAAATAGTTTTCGGAGAGAACCAGCTATTTCCAAGTTTGTTTAGCCTTTCACCCCTATCCACAGCTCATCCCCTAATTTTTCAACATTAGTGGGTTCGGTCCTCCAGTGCGTGTTACCGCACCTTCAACCTGGCCATGGATAGATCACTTGGTTTCGGGTCTACACCCAGCGACTGGCGCCCTGTTCGGACTCGATTTCTCTACGGCTCCCCTATCTGGTTAACCTCGCCACTGAATGTAAGTCGCTGACCCATTATACAAAAGGTACGCCGTCACCCCTTACGAGGCTCCGACTGTTTGTATGCACACGGTTTCAGGATCTATTTCACTCCCCTCCCGGGGTTCTTTTCGCCTTTCCCTCACGGTACTGGTTCACTATCGGTCGATTACGAGTATTTAGCCTTGGAGGATGGTCCCCCCATGTTCAGACAGGATTTCTCGTGTCCCGCCCTACTTGTCGTACGCTTAGTACCACCGCTTGGATTTCATGTACGGGGCTATCACCCGCTATGGCCAGAGTTTCCAATCTGTTCCATTATCCAAACGACTATCACGTACAGGCTCTTCCCATTTCGCTCGCCACTACTTTGGGAATCTCGGTTGATTTCTTTTCCTGCAGCTACTTAGATGTTTCAGTTCGCCGCGTTCGCTTCACACACCTATGTATTCAGTGAGTGATGACCTATAAGGCCGGGTTTCCCCATTCGGAAATCTTCGGATCAAAGCTTGTTTGTCAGCTCCCCGAAGCTTATCGCAGACTTCTACGTCCTTCATCGCCTGTAATCGCCAAGGCATCCGCCATGTGCACTTATTCACTTGTCCCTATAACCTTGACGGCTACAGGTTCAAGCACTTACTACTGTGTTTGATGAGTTTTACTACTACCCTAAGTAATATCTTTCGATATCGCTTAATAAAACTTTTACTTCTTCCAGATTGTTAAAGAACGATGAACATTTAAGCGTTCAAACCTAAGCGGCTACGCTTACGTTTGAAAACTTGGTGGAGGATGACGGGATCGAACCGACGACCCCCTGCTTGCAAAGCAGGTGCTCTCCCAGCTGAGCTAATCCCCCATTGGTTTGGTAGGGCTGGTTGGGCTCGAACCAACGACCCCCGCGTTATCAACACGGTGCTCTAACCAGCTGAGCTACAGCCCCAACATTGCTGTTCTTCGTATTACAACAGTCGATAAGTGTGAACGTTTGAGTCTGATGCCGACTCTAGAAAGGAGGTGATCCAGCCGCACCTTCCGATACGGCTACCTTGTTACGACTTCACCCCAGTCACGAATCCTACCGTGGTAAGCGCCCTCCTTGCGGTTAAGCTACCTACTTCTGGTAAAACCCGCTCCCATGGTGTGACGGGCGGTGTGTACAAGACCCGGGAACGTATTCACCGCGACATGCTGATCCGCGATTACTAGCGATTCCAACTTCATGTAGTCGAGTTGCAGACTACAATCCGGACTACGATACACTTTCTGGGATTAGCTCCCCCTCGCGGGTTGGCGGCCCTCTGTATGTACCATTGTATGACGTGTGAAGCCCTACCCATAAGGGCCATGAGGACTTGACGTCATCCCCACCTTCCTCCGGTTTGTCACCGGCAGTCTCATTAGAGTGCTCTTGCGTAGCAACTAATGACAAGGGTTGCGCTCGTTGCGGGACTTAACCCAACATCTCACGACACGAGCTGACGACAGCCATGCAGCACCTGTGTGCAGGTTCTCTTTCGAGCACTCCCGGATCTCTCCAGGATTCCTGCCATGTCAAGGGTAGGTAAGGTTTTTCGCGTTGCATCGAATTAATCCACATCATCCACCGCTTGTGCGGGTCCCCGTCAATTCCTTTGAGTTTTAATCTTGCGACCGTACTCCCCAGGCGGTCTACTTCACGCGTTAGCTGCGTTACTAAGTCAATTAAGACCCAACAACTAGTAGACATCGTTTAGGGCGTGGACTACCAGGGTATCTAATCCTGTTTGCTCCCCACGCTTTCGTGCATGAGCGTCAGTTTTGACCCAGGGGGCTGCCTTCGCCATCGGTGTTCCTCCACATCTCTACGCATTTCACTGCTACACGTGGAATTCTACCCCCCTCTGCCAAACTCTAGCCTCGCAGTCTCCATCGCCATTCCCAGGTTAAGCCCGGGGATTTCACGACAGACTTACGAAACCGCCTGCGCACGCTTTACGCCCAGTAATTCCGATTAACGCTTGCACCCTACGTATTACCGCGGCTGCTGGCACGTAGTTAGCCGGTGCTTATTCTTCAGGTACCGTCAGCAGATCTGGATATTAGCCAGACCCTTTTTCTTCCCTGACAAAAGAGCTTTACAACCCGAAGGCCTTCTTCACTCACGCGGCATTGCTGGATCAGGGTTGCCCCCATTGTCCAAAATTCCCCACTGCTGCCTCCCGTAGGAGTCTGGACCGTGTCTCAGTTCCAGTGTGGCTGGTCGTCCTCTCAGACCAGCTACTGATCGTTGCCTTGGTGAGCCTTTACCTCACCAACTAGCTAATCAGATATCGGCCGCTCCAGGAGCACAAGGCCTTGCGGTCCCCTGCTTTCATCCTTAGATCGTATGCGGTATTAGCGTAACTTTCGCTACGTTATCCCCCACTCTTGGGTACGTTCCGATATATTACTCACCCGTTCGCCACTCGCCGCCAGGCCGAAGCCCGCGCTGCCGTTCGACTTGCATGTGTAAAGCATGCCGCCAGCGTTCAATCTGAGCCAGGATCAAACTCTTCAGTTCAATCTCTGTTTTTGCCGCATTTCTGCGGCAGGTCACTCACTCAAAATACTGACGAAATCTCTTTCGAGATTACGTTTAATTTTGTGCGAGCGTTACAACGTATATTTTGAGCATCGGACCCGAAGGTCCGGGCATATCGTCAAACGCCCACACTTATCGACTGTTGATTTTTAAAGATCGCTGCTTTTATTTAACGAAGCGTTGTGTTCGTTGCAGCAGAGAAGCGAGATTATGCAATGTTTCGTATAACTCGTCAACCCCATCTTTTCCTCGTTTCGCTTCGCTGAGTTGTCAGCGCTGCGTTGCGAGGGACAGAACTATAGCAAACGACCCGGCTGTCCGCAAGGGCCTTCTTCTATTCCCGTATTTCTGCATTCTGTCGCACATCGGTGGCGGCTTTACGCAAGGTTATCTACACTTGCCCCATATTCAATAGAAAGTCGCGCATGTTTCCAACTCCGAAAGCCCAAGACACAGCAAAAACCATCCTGGCCTGGCTCCACCGCGGCTTTGATGCGACGACCGGCTGGGTTACGCACTTGTCTTGGTGGAAGTTCTTCCTGTTTGCGGCGCTGTCGATGATCGCAGCATCGATCTTGCAGGATGAGCTGTTCTCGCCCTCCCGCGACGAAGAGATGGTGATTCGCTCCCATAAGCGTACAAAATCAGGTAACGCGGACCCAAACATCACGATTGACGACAGTGGCATCCATTTCAATCCGCGCGCTGGGAAGATCAAGAAGCCAGCCAGCACTGAAGCCAGCAGCGATGATGCGGCCAATGAACATGAATCAGCGGATGCTGTTGAAGCGGCGGCAGCCGAAGCAGCAGCGCCGGCGATGCCAGCCGAGCCGGCAGATGCCGCGATCCCAACGCCCCCTGCCCCGCCGGCGCCGAAGGCCAGTCGGGCTAAACCTCCTGCGGCGCCGGCGGCTCCAGTGGCGCCAATGCCTGGCGAAGAAGTCCATATCGAACTGCCGCCGCAGATCGGCGAAGAACTGTCAAACGCACTGGAGCAGGCTGTCGATAGTGCAGCCGAAGAAAAAGTCTCGCGCTACCACAAGCAGGCGTCGACCTGGTTCACCAGCTTCATCACCCTGCTCTTGCTAGCACTGTTCGCGATGAAAGCGCTGGTTGGCGGCAAGAAGAAGGCAGAAGCCGAGGCGCAAGTGGCAAACGCCGCGGCCGAGCGCGAATCCATGCAGCGCCAACTGAGCGAAGCCAAAATGCAAATGATGCAGGCCCAGGTCGAACCGCATTTCCTGTTCAATACCCTGGCTTCGGTGGAGCATCTGATCGAGACCGATCCGCCGCGCGCTTCAGCCATGCAGCGCAGCCTGATCAAATACCTGCGCGCGGTACTGCCGCAAATGCGTGAAAACAAGCTGACCAGCACGCTCGGCAGCGAGTCCGATATGGTGGCGGCCTACCTGGCCCTGCTGAAGATGCGCATGGAAGAGCGCCTCACCATCGACTTCGATGTGCCGGAAGGACTGCGCACCGCCGCCTTCCCGCCAATGATGCTGCAGTCGATGGTCGAAAACGCGATCAAGCACGGCCTGGAAGGCAAGCCGGAGGGCGGCTACCTGAGAGTCCGCGCCGAAGTGGCGCACAGCAAGCTGCGCGTGACGGTGAGCGACGATGGCCTGGGCTTTGGCGCCAAGCCGAGCACCGGCACCGGCCTGGGCCTGACCAATATCCGCGAACGCCTTAAGCTGCTGCACGGCGACCAGGCTTCGCTGAAAATCGAGCCCAACCAGCCGAGCGGCGTGATCGCGATTATCGAGGTGCCATACCAGTTGGCGCGTTCGGAATAAGCGATTGCCTTACGCTGCGATCCATTGAATAATTGATACTTCTTATTTCCACATATTGAGCACTATGCCCACAGCAATTATTGCCGACGATGAGCGATTGATGCGCGACCAACTGCGCATGCGGCTGGAACAAGTCTGGCCGGAACTGGAGATCCTCGGCGAAGCCAAGAACGGCGACGAAGCAGTAGAACTGGTCGACGAACTGAAACCTGATTTCACCTTCCTCGATATCCGCATGCCGGGCAAGACCGGCATGGAAGCAGCTGCCGAAATCGGCAACAAGAGCAATGTGGTTTTCGTCACCGCTTACGATGCCTACGCCGTGGAAGCCTTCGAACGCGGCGCAGTCGACTACGTGTTGAAACCACCGGAGCCGGAGCGGCTGAAGATCACCGTCGAGCGCCTGAAAGGTCGCCTGTCTTCGCCGGCAGCCAGCGCCGCTCAAGGCGCCGACATGGCCGCGATCCTGAACCAGCTTGCCGAGAAAATCGCAGCGCCAAAACCGAAGTACCTGCAATGGATCCAGGCCAGCATCGGTTCAGACCTGCGCATGATCCCGGTCGAGGAAATCCTGTTCTTCCGTTCGGACGAAAAATACACCTGCGTGCAGACCGATAAATTCGAGGCGCTGATCCGCAAGCCGGTGCGCGACCTGGCCGAAGAGCTGGACCCTTCCCTGTTCTGGCAAATCCACCGCGCGACCCTCGTCAATGTGAACGCCATCGAAGGCGTAACGCGCGACATTCGCGGCCGCCACCTGGTTATGATCAAAGGCCGCCCCGATAAGCTGGAAGTCAGCCGCTCCTTCCTCCATCTGTTCAAGCAGATGTGATCCAGATCAAGCCGTCCACCGGCTTGCTGTAATACGGTGTCCTGGTGGTTGCAGCCACCAGGAGGCCAACTTTGAAGAATCCCCGCACCCGCGTCCAGGGACGTCGCTCCACAGATTCCGCGCTGGCGGAAATCCGTGAGGATGAACGCGTCCACATCTCGCGCGAACTACACGACGACCTGGGGCAATTGCTGGCAACCCTGCGCGTCGAACTCACTCTCCTGAAGCAGCTGCCTCCGGGCTCGCCCGATGCCGAGGCGCGCCTGGCCAGCATGGACAACCTGCTCGTGACGGCCATTGGTTCGCTGCGCCGCATTGCAGGCAACTTGCGCCCCCGCGCGCTCGATGAAGGCGGTTTGTACTTTGCACTGGAATCGCTGCGGCGCGAGTTCGAAAAACGGCACGGCATTAGCTGCCTGCTCGATGCGCGGCCAGAGACCCTGGTGCTTGACGAGCGCTATAGCACCGCCATCTATCGGCTGGTGCAGGAGTCTTTAACCAATATCGCCCGCCATGCGGAAGCCGCCACTGCCGAAGTGCGTGTCCGGCGCGACAGCCGGGAACTGCTCATCAATATTTCGGATGATGGGCGCGGCATTGCTGTCGGCGACATGGCCAAGGCAGACGCGCTTGGCCTGCTTGGCATGCGCGAACGTGTCGCCGCACTGCGCGGCACCATGAACGTCGACGGCGGCGGCGGCACGCGCATCGCGATCCGCATTCCCCTCCCCGCAGGCGCATAAAAAAAGGGCGGGTCCGAAGACCCGCCAAAGATCATGAATCACCTCGAGAGAGAGAGGTACTGCTTGCTACAAAAACTGCTTAGAAGGCGTGACGCAGGCCCAGGTTGAATGCCTTGTCGCCAGTGCCCGCTTCAGTGTTGTTGCCAACGGTGTAACCGGCGCCGTTCTTGTTCTTGATCTTGGCGATCGCGGTGTAGGCAGTGGTGCGCTTGGACAGGGCGTACAGGTAGCCGATGCCAAACTGGTTGGCGTCCTGGTCGTTTTGCTTGTCGTCTTTATGGATGTAAGAAGCAACCAGGGTGCCGCCGCCCATTGGCACGCCTACGCCCAGCAGCCATTCAGCGCTGTCCGCGGAGGACTTGGGTGCAACTTTCAGGCCGTAGGCGTTAGCCACTGGCAGTGGTGCCGAGCCGGCGCCTTTGTCCTTTTCGTAGCCGAAGTAGACCTTGGCAACGCCGAAATCGTAGTTGGCTGCCAACAGGGTGTTCTTGGCTTTGTCCTTACGCACGGCTGGAGTGGCACCCACTGCAGCCGTGTCGTTGTTCTTGTTGTTGTGCACCAGGCGAACATTCAGTTCCTTGCTGGTGTAGTTCACGCCAAAGCCGAACTGGCGGCCAGCGGTGTTGTCGCCGGCTTGTTCGCCCATGCCGTACAGTGCATCGACGCTGAAGCCGGAGAACACTGGGGAGTTATAAACGATGGAGTTCGACAGGCGGGTGTTGACGCCGCCGGTTGGGAACAGGTTCTTGGCGCTGCCAGCATAGCCGGCGCCGAATGGGTCGGCAACCTGCGACAGGGCGTTGTACAGCATGGTGTACTGGCGGCCCAGGGTGATCTGGCCGGCTTCAGCACTCTTCAGGCCAACGAAGGCCTGGCGCTGTGCGAACACGCCTGCGGTGTCCTGGTCGCCGGTGTCGATCTTGACGCCGGATTCAATCGTGAAGATGGCGGAAGTGCCGCCACCCAGGTCTTCAACACCTTTGAAGCCCAGGCGGGAAGCCGAACCCACACCACTGGTCACCTTGTTGACGCTGCCGTTTACGCCGCCACGCTCTGCGACGAAGCCTGCGTCAGCGATACCGTAGATGGTCACATTGGACTGGGCTTGAGCTTGTGCTGCGAAACCGCTGATGATCAGTGCTGCCAGAGTAAGTTTTTTCACTTGTTGTCCTACGTTGTTGAAGTTAAGGGAAATGTTTCAAACGCAGCTATATTGCCCCTCAATTACTTCAACAATGTGACAGGAAAAAAATTACTTCAGGCGTGATGTAACAACCCAGTAATATTCGGACCGCAACACTTTGATTTCACGCGCAGCGATGCCCAAACGCTTGCGCAGCCAGCTGTCGGATGGGTAGTTCTTCATCACTTCGAAGCGATTTCCTTCGTCATCTTTCTGGAACTCGTAGGTATTTCCGTGCTGGTCGGTGCGCGCAACCGGGAAACTCTCGCCGTCGACATAGTCTTCACCCATCAAGACAAGCAAGACATCCTTGCCGACCTTCTCGCGCAATTGTTTCAGGAATTTGTCCTGGTTCTCGCGCGGCACCTGGGCCCACAGGAATTCGGCGTAGACAGCCGTGTACTGGCCCGGCTGAACGTCCAGCATGGACAGGTCGGCGCTTTCCAGCTGCAGGACCTCGTGGCCATCCAGCAGTTCTTCGATGTGCTCGCGCACTTCGTACAATTCTTCTTCGTTAATCACAGTTCGTAGTTCTCATGTTCGCCCTTCATCGCCTGTTCGATCAGCTTGCGGTTCAACGTCGGCGCCAGCAGCTCGATGAAGGTATATATATAGGATCGCAGGTAGGCGCCCTGCTTGACAGCCACGCGCGACACATTCATGCCGAACAGGTGGCCGGCGGGAATGGCCCGCAGGTTGCGGTCGCGCTCAGGGTCGAAGGCCATGCCGGCGATGATCCCGACCCCCATGCCCAGTTCCACATAGGTCTTGATCACGTCCGCATCGATCGCCTCCAGCAGCACGTCCGGCTTCAGGCCCCGCTTTTCGAAGGCCTGGTCGATGCGCGACCGGCCGGCGAAGGCGGCATCATACGTGATGATGTGGTGCTCGGCCACTTCTTCCAACGTGACGGACTTGATCCTCAATAGCGGATGGTCCGGCGGCACCACCACCACGTGCTCCCATTGGTAGCAAGGCAGCGTAATCAGTCCATCGATGGCGGCAATGGATTCGGTGGCGATGGCCAGGTCGGCCTGGTCGCGCTGCACCATCTCCGCGATCTGCTTCGGATTGCCTTGCAATAAAGACAAGCGCACCTTCGGGTACTTCTGCATGAAGGCCTGTACTACTTTAGGCAGTGTATAGCGTGCCTGGGTATGCGTGGTGGCGATGGTGAAACTGCCCGAGTCCTGGGCCGCGTATTCCTTGCCGATCCGTTTCAGGCTGTCGATCTCCTGCATGATCAGTTCGACCGAAGACAAAACCAGGCGGCCAGGCTCGGTCAGGCCGCGAATCCGCTTGCCATGCCTTGTGAAAATATCAACACCCAACTCCTCTTCCAGCTCGATGATCGCCTTGGAAACGCCCGGCTGGGAGGTAAACAAGGCCTTGGCGGCGTCGGTCAGGTTGTAGTTCTGGCGCACGGCTTCCCGCACGAATCGCAGTTGGTGAAGGTTCATTCTCGCTCTCGTTGGACTCCCCAGCGCATATTTTACGCTGATGCTTATGCCTTAACAGCATATAAGCAAATAAAGACTATGTTGTTTGGAATAAGCCCCCAGTTTATTACCATTGATTCCACTTTGGGCATGCCTTACTGGGAAAGCTATGTATCAATACGATCAATACGACCACCTCATCATCCGCGAACGCATCGAGCAGTATCGCGACCAGGTTCAACGACGCCTGAACGATGAGTTGACCGAGGCCGAATTCCTGCCATTGCGCTTGCAGAACGGCCTGTACATGCAGCGCCACGCTTATATGCTGCGTATTGCCGTCCCTTACGGCCTGCTGTCATCCAAGCAGATGCGCATGTTCGCGCACATCGCCCGCAAATATGACCGCGGTTACGGCCATTTCACCACCCGCCAGAACATCCAGTTCAACTGGATCAAGCTGGAAGAAACGCCGGAAATCCTGAGCGACCTGGCTTCGGTGGAGATGCACGCCATCCAGACTTCGGGCAACTGCATCCGCAACGTGACTTCGGACGAATTCGCCGGCGTAGCAGCCGACGAGATTATCGACCCGCGTCCATACGCTGAAGTACTGCGCCAGTGGTCCACCTTCCACCCGGAATTCATCGCCCTGCCCCGCAAGTTCAAGGTGGCGATCAATGGCGCCGTGGAAGACCGTGCCGCCATCGCCGTGCACGATATCGGCCTGACAGTTGTGCATAACGAAGCCGGTGAGATCGGCTTCAAGGTGATGGTCGGCGGCGGCATGGGCCGTACCCCGATCCTGGGCAGCGTGATCCGCGAGTTCCTGCCGCGCGAGCACCTGCTGACCTATATCGAAGCGATCATGCGCGTGTATAACCTGCACGGCCGCCGCGACAACAAGTACAAGGCCCGCATCAAGATCCTGCTGAAAGCCCTGGGCGTGGAAGAATTCACCCGCCAGGTGGAAGTCGAGTGGGAAGACCTGAAAGGCACCGAGCAGACCCTGACGCTGGAAGAAATGGAGCGCATCATCGCCTACTTCCAGCCGCACGCCTACAAGTCGCTGCCAGCCATCGACCCGGCCGCGGGCCACGCCGACAACAAGGCTTTTGGCAACTGGCTGAAGCGCAATGTAAAGGCGCACAAGGTGCCGGGCTATGCAGCCGTGGTGCTGTCGCTGAAGAAGACCGGCGTGCCGCCGGGCGACGCGACTGCGGAACAGATGGACTACATGGCCGACCTGGCCGACCGCTACAGCTTCGGTGAGCTGCGCGTGACCCACGAGCAGAACATCGTTCTGGCCGATGTCGAGCAATCCCAATTGTTCGACCTGTGGCAGGAGATCAAGGCGCACGGCTTGGCTACTCCTAACATCGGCCTGCTGACCGACATCATCTGCTGCCCTGGCGGCGATTTCTGCTCGCTGGCGAACGCCAAGTCGATCCCGATTGCGCAGGCGATTGCCGAACGCTTCGACCGCATCGACTTCCTGCACGATATTGGCGACTTCGAGCTGAATATCTCGGGCTGCATCAATGCCTGCGGCCACCACCACGTCGGCAATATCGGCGTGCTGGGTGTCGACAAGGACGGCAGCGAATGGTATCAGGTGTCGATCGGCGGCGCGCAAGGCAACAACTCCGCCATCGGCAAGATCATTGGCCCGTCGTTCTCCGCGCAGCAGATGCCGGAAGTGATCGACCGCCTGCTGCAAGTGTATGTACGCGAGCGTACCCCGGAAGAGCGCTTCGTGGACACCGCGCAGCGCCTGGGCATTGCCCCGTTCAAGGAATATGTATACGCCACGCCGATTGAAACCGCTGGCCGCCTGGTAGGAGAAGACGAATATGCCTAAGCAAATCATCAAGGGCCGCGCGATCGTGGCCGACGACTGGAACCTGCTGCGCGCCGAGGAAGGCGCCGAAGCCGCCACCGTGGCTGCGCTGGCTGTGCCGGCAGGCCGCGTAATCCTGCCGCTGGCAACCTGGCTGGCGCAGCGCGATGCGCTGTCTGCCCGCGCCGCCGCCGGCGAGATCGCCGTATGGCTGGCGCCTGACGAAGATCCGGTCGCCCTGCACGACGACCTGCCGCGCCTGGCCCTGGTCGCAATCGACTTCCCGAAATTCACGGATGGCCGCGGCTACTCCCACGCCTGGAACCTGCGCTCCCGCCTGGGCTGGACCGGCGAACTGCGCGCCATCGGCGACGTGCTGCGCGACCAGCTGTTCTCGATGCAGCGCGTAGGCTTTGACGCCTACGACACCCGTCCGGACCGCAGCATTGAAGACGCGCTGAAAGGCCTGACCGTGTTCAGCGAGACTTACCAGGCATCGGTCGACCAGCGCGTACCGCTGTTTCGCCGCCACGCGCGTCCAACGCCTGCCGCCGGAGCCTGAACATGAGCGAGCTCGCCACCCGCGTGCGGGATACGCTAGCCACGCTCGAACGCGTTGCAGAAGAGTTTTCGCCTGCCGTTTTCGCCTCCAGCCTGGCCGCCGAGGACATGGTCCTGACGGACCTGATCCTGAAGGCCGGCCTGCCGATCGGCATCTTCTCACTGGAAACTGGCCGCCTGCACAAGGAAACCCTGGGCATGGTCGAACGCGTGCAGGAGCGCTACGGCTACGAAATCGCGCTGTACCGTCCCGTGCAGGCCGACATCGACGCCTATGTGGAAAAAAAAGGCTTGAACGCCTTCTACGACAGTGTGGAACTGCGCAAGGAATGCTGCCAGATCCGCAAAGTCGAACCGCTGGGCCGAGCCCTGAGCGGCAAAAAATCCTGGGTTACCGGCCAGCGTCGCGCCCAATCTGCAACCCGCTCCGACCTGTCGGTGCAGGAGTATGATGGTTCGCACAGCATGGAGAAGTTCAATCCCCTGGCCGACTGGTCGGAACAGGAAGTGTGGGACTACATCCGCGCCAACGACGTGCCTTACAACCCGCTGCACGACCAGGGCTACCCGTCGATCGGCTGCGAACCCTGCACCCGCGCCATCCAGCCTGGCGAAGACGTACGCGCCGGCCGCTGGTGGTGGGAAAACCCGGACTCGAAGGAATGCGGCTTGCACCTGGTAGACGGCAAACTGATTCGAATCAAGAAAGTAGGCTAAATGAACGCACTGGTAGAACAACACGTCAATTCGCGCCACCTCGACGCCCTGGAGTCGGAAGCCATCCACATCCTGCGCGAGGTTGCCGCCGAATGCTCGAACCCTGCCCTGCTGTTCAGCGGCGGCAAGGACTCCGTGGTCCTGCTGCGCCTTGCGGAGAAGGCTTTCCGCCCAGGGAAATTCCCCTTCCCGCTGGTGCACATCGACACCGGCCATAACTTCCCGGAAGTGATCGAATTCCGCGACCGCCGCGTGGCCGAACTGGGCGAGCGCCTGATCGTCGGTTCGGTCGAAGACTCGATCAAGAAGGGCACCGTACGCCTGCGCAATCCGGCCACCGATTCGCGCAATGCCGCGCAAGCCGTGACCCTGCTGGAAACCATCGCCGAGCACGGCTTCGACGCCTGCATCGGCGGCGCGCGCCGCGACGAGGAAAAGGCCCGCGCCAAGGAGCGCATCTTCTCCTTCCGCGACGAATTCGGCCAATGGGACCCGAAAGCCCAGCGCCCGGAGCTGTGGGACCTGTATAACACCCGCGTCCACCCGGGCGAAAACATGCGCGTGTTCCCGATCTCGAACTGGACCGAGTTGGATGTGTGGCAGTACATCGCCCGCGAAAAATTGGCGCTGCCGTCGATCTATTTCGCGCACGAGCGCCAGGTGATCCCGCGCAACGGCCTGCTGGTGCCGCTGACCGACCTGACCCCGGCCCGTGAAGGCGAGACCATTGAAACCCAAGTAGTGCGCTTCCGCACCGTGGGCGATATCTCCTGCACCTGCCCCGTGTCTTCGGACGCTGCCGACGTGGACGCGATCATCGCCGAAACCGCAGTGACCCAGATCACCGAGCGCGGCGCCACCCGGATGGATGACCAGACCTCCGAAGCCTCCATGGAAAAACGCAAGAAGCAAGGATATTTCTGATGAACGCACTGAACGACAACCTGAACGAACGTAACCTGCTGCGCTTCATCACGGCCGGCTCCGTCGACGACGGCAAGAGCACCCTGATCGGCCGCCTGCTGTTCGACAGCAAGGGCATCTTCGCCGACCAGCTGGCAGCCGTGTCGCGCGCCAAGCATAAGCGCACCGTGGGCGACACCATCGACCTGTCCCTGCTGACCGACGGCCTGGAAGCCGAGCGCGAACAGGGCATCACCATCGACGTCGCATACCGCTACTTCGCCACGCCAAAGCGCAAGTTCATCATCGCCGACACCCCGGGCCACGAGCAGTACACCCGCAATATGGTGACCGGCGCCTCCACCGCCGACGCCGTGATCATCCTGGTCGACGTGTCGAAAGTGAAGCTGCGCGAAGACGGTGGCGTGGACCTGCTGATCCAGACCAAGCGCCACTCCACCATCGCCCACCTGCTGCAGATCGAGCACGTGGTGGTAGCCGTGAACAAGATGGACCTGGTGAACTACGACCAGGACGTGTACGAGCGCATCGTCAAGGCTTACCGCGAATTCGCTGCAACGCTGGGCATCACGGACGTGAAGACCATTCCGCTGTCGGCACTGGCCGGCGACAATGTGGTCGACGCAAGCGAACGCATGCCGTGGTACCAGGGTCCTACCCTGATCGAGCTGCTGGAAGACCTGTCGGTGTACGATGAGTCGCACAACTCCGCATTCCGCTTCCCTGTGCAACTGGTGGCGCGCCACAACGGCCATGAAGCCAACGACTTCCGCGGCTACATGGGACGTATCGAAGCCGGCAGCGTCGCGGTCGGCGACAAACTGGTGGTGCAGCCGTCCGGTCAAAGCGCCACGGTCAAGGAAATCGTCACTTTCGATGGCTCCCTGCAGACGGCCAGCGCCGGCCAGTCGGTCACCATCGTGCTGGAAGAATACGTGGACGTGTCGCGCGGCGACCTGCTGGCCTCCAGCGCACAACCGGCCAACCTGCTCAAACAGGTGAACGCCGATGTGTGCTGGCTGTCCGAAGAACCGCTGGACCTGCGCCGCAAATACTGGATCAAGCACGGCACCAAGCAGACCGCCGCCAAAGTGACGAAGATCGATTCGATCCTTGACATCAACACCCAGCAGCGGCACGATGCGGATGCGTTGAAGCTGAACGACGTGGCGCGCATTGCGCTGACCGTGCAGCAACCGCTGGCGGCCGATGCCTATTCGGATATTCGCGCCACCGGCGCCTTCATCCTGATCGATGAGGTCACGCACCAGACAGTCGCTGCAGGCATGATCCGCCTCGGCGAGTAAGCTTCGCCAAGAAAGGAAACCTGCGCATGCCATACGGGAAAGTGTATTTGATTGGAGCTGGACCGGGGGCGCAGGACCTGATCACCATGCGTGGCGCGCGGCTGCTGGCGCAAGCCGACGTCGTTTTGTACGACGCGCTGGTGACTGAAGAAATGCTGGAACTGTGCCCGCAGGCCGAGAAGATCTCAGTCGGCAAGCGGGCCGGCCAACGCTCCACCGCCCAGGGCGTCATCAACCAGCAACTGGTCGAATGCGCAGCGCGCTACCGCCTGGTGGTGCGCCTCAAGGGCGGCGACCCGATGCTGTTCGGCCGCGCCGACGAAGAATTGACGGCGCTTGAGCAGCACGGCATCGAAGTCGAAGTCGTTCCGGGCATCACCACCGCGGTTGCCGCCGCCGCGGCAACACAGCAGCCGCTGACCAAGCGTGGCGTGGCGCGCAGCGTGGCTTTCTTCACCTCCTCCACCGCGCCGGGCCATCCGGAAGAACTCACTATCCCTTCCACCGACACCCTGGTGCAGTACATGGGCGGGCGCGAGGCGATTGCCACTGCCAACAATCTGCTGTCGCAGGGCCGCTCGCCGGATACGCCGGTGGTCGTGATCGAAAATGTCAGCCGCCCCGACCAGCGCGTCGAACGCATCACCCTGGCCGAGCTGGCGCATGGCCTGCCGGCCGCGCACGGTCCCGTGCTGGTCATGCTGGGCAAGGCTATGGCGCCGCGGCCGCAGCAAAAACGGTAGAATATCGTCCTCTTGCAATGAGAGGAACAAGATGAGCCAAGCCCACGAAGTCCTGGAGCGCGCCCGCAATGCGCGCCTGGCAGGCAAATACGAAGACGCCCTGCGCGACCACCTGTGGTTCCACGAACATGCGCTCGACGAAGACCCGACCCTGGCGGGCGTTCGCCTGTCCTTCGCCCTGCGCGACTGGATCTACCTCGCCGAACAATTCCCGCTGGCGCGCCGCGCACTGCAGGCCATTCGCGACCGCGACACGCAGCGCATCCTGAACGGCAGCGCCACCCTGGCCCGCTTCCACGACGTCAGCGCCATCAACAGTGCGCTGGGCGAAGAACGCGCCACCCACGACCTGTTCACCCAGATCGACGCCCAACTGCCCGAATTAGCCAAGGATTGTGCCGAACTGGCCCTGCCGGCCCTGGTGGCGGTAGAGGATTTCCAGCTGGCGCGCCGCTACCTACCGGACCCGGTGGCACGCATCGCTGCCTTGGCCAAGCGCGTCAACGACTTCGCCGAAGAACTGGCCAAGCGCGGCAACACCTCGTCTGCCCCGCAGTTGCTGGCGTTCGTGTTGAACTACACCAAGGAAGTGCGCCTGATCGTCGAAGTGTTCCGCCGTCTGGGCAAAGATGAGGAAGTGGCCAAGGCAAGCGCCGCGGCACTCGACTCCCTGAAGTCGGAAGCCTTGCGCGACGCTGTGCAGCGCGAATTCGACAACCCGGGCAGCACCATTGCCGCCATGGTCTCCCACGCCAAGGGCGCTTAAGCCGCCTGGCCGGCCGCCACGGCCCGTCCCTGCCAGCGGCCAGCCACGCGGCTGGCCAGGAGCAGCCATTCGCCCTCTCCCGCCTGCACCACCAGTTGCCCGCCTTCGTCCCAAAGCGCGCTGCACCCCGCCGATTGCCACCCACCCGTAGGGCCGCCATGATTGGCCATCAGCACGGGCATGGCGTGGCGGGAGGCGTGCCCTTGCAAGATTGCGCCGTCCTTTGCATAGCCGGCTGGCGAGACCAGGACGCTGGCGGCATACAGCATGGCCCCCGCCCTGGCTGCAGCTTGCGCATGACTGGCATGCGCAAAATCGGCGCAGACGGCCAAGGCGGCCGGGACGCCATCGACGTCAAGCAAAGCGCCGCCGCTGCCGGCCGCGAACACGGTCTCCTCGCCAGCGTGAAGGTGCTGCTTGGTATATTCGGCCACGCGGCCGTCGGGCAGGAAGGACAAGGCGCCGATGTACAGTGCGCCCTCGATTCGTAGCGGCGCGCCGGTCACGATAATCATTCCGCTGCGCCGGGCCAGCGAGGCCAGCGGCGCAAGGCGCGGGTCATCGCCACGCAGCGCCGCGGCTGCCGCAATTTCAGGCTCATAACCTGTCAGGGAAAGTTCGGGAAATAGCGCAAGCCGCACGCCGAGCGCCGCAGCCTGGCTTGCAAGTGCCACGTGGCGCGCAACATTGGCGGCGATATCACCCTTGATGGAAAGCGACTGGATTGCCGCAACCAGCGGCACGTCAGGCGCCATTGGTCACCGAGTTGAGGCAGTAGTCCGTCATCGCGCGCAGCACCGTGGGGTCTTCCCCTACCGCGCCGACTGCGCGTATCGTCACTCCCGGATGCGCCAGGCGCATTTCGTCAAGGATCAGCGGCAGGTCGCGCAGCACATGCCCGCCCTGTCCCAGGAATACCGGAATCACCGTCACGTCGTCGATGCCCAGTGCGGCAAGCGCAGCCACCTGCTCCGGCAAGCGCGGCGACATCAATTCCAGGAAAGCCAGCGAAACATCGATGCCCGGCGCGCGCGCCGCGACCATGTCGCGCAGCTGTTCGAACGGCGCCGCCCAACTGGCGGAACGGGCGCCGTGGGCAAACAGCACCAGCGCGCGGCCGCCCATGCTAATGGCGCTCCACCCAGTAAAGGGCACCCAGCGCCAGCAACAGGTATAGCAGGCTTGGCATTAGCGCCGTCAGGAATGCCGGCAGCGCCGACAACAATCCAATATGCGAGAACAGCGTATTCACCAGCAGGAAGCTGACGCCGATCATGATGCCGATGAAGATTTTCAGGCTCACGCCGCCGGAGCGGGTATGCAGGTAGGCGAAAGGCAGTGCCAGCGCCATCAGCACGAAGATGGCCAATGGGTCGAACAGCTTTTTCCAGAAGGCGATCTTGAAACGTTCCGTACCTTGCTTGTTTTCCTGCAGGTGGCGGGTGTAAACCGCCAGCTCGTTGGCCGACATATGTTCCGGATCGGATGCGGAGACCGACAGGATTTTCGGGGTGATCTCCGAAATCAGCTCCTTGCTGGCATGCCGCTGGATCTCCACCGAGCTGGTCGCCTGCGCGTAATTATTGGCCAGATTGGCTTGCGCGCCGTCGGCCAGCAATGCCGGATTGCTGAAGATGTTTTCCGTCACGCCATTCAGGAGCCAGGTATTGTTGCCTTTGAAAGTGGCCGTCTCGGCAAGCGTCAGGGTGCGCAGGCGGAAACGGTTGTCGAAGTCGTACAGCTTGACATCCACCAGTTGTCCATCCGAGCGCACTTCGCGCACATTGAAGAAGCGCGTCCCCTGCACATCGCCGGTCATGCCTCCGCTCTTGATGATATCCTTGGTCCACATGCCAGAGCGGAACTCCGACGACACCGTGGCGCCGCGGCCCATCAAGCGAACTTTCTCCGCCACCGGCGCCAGGCGTGGCGTAATCAGTTCGCCAAAGATGAAGGCAACAACGACCAGCACCAGTCCCACCTTCCCGACCATGACCGCGGCCCTGCCCGTGGACAGGGACGAGGCACGCATGATCGTGAATTCCGAAGTCGACGCGAACTGCGCCATGGTGTAGATGGTGCCGATCAGGGCCGCCACAGGCAGCACCTCGTTCACGTGCTGAGGGAGCATCGTCAGCGTGTACAAGGCAGCATGTTGCATGCCATAGCCGTTCTTGCCGACGACTGGCAGCTCGCCGGTCAGGTCAAAGAATGCCTGCAATCCAAGCAATGCCGCCAGTGCAAATGCGACCGCCTGCAGGATCGAGACGAAGAAATAGCGTTGCAGGATGCTCATTTGCGCGCGCCTCGCTTGAATGCCGCCCAGATCGCGCGTGGATGGTAGCGGTGATTCACGTTCAGGCGCCAGGCAAACAATGCCAGTACTGCCAGTGCCATCGCCAGGTGCAAGGGCCACCAGCTCAAGCCAAACGTGAAGTTGCCGCGCCGGATACCGGATTCGAACACGTTGATCAGGTTGTTATAAGTGAAGAAGATCAGCACTGCGAGAATCAGGTTGACCGAACTGCCCGCCCGTGGATTGACGAAACCGAGCGGAATCGCCAGCATCGACAGCGCCAGGCAGGCCAGCGGCAGCGACAGGCGCCACATCAACTCCCCCTTGGCCGGATTGGTACCGGCGGCGATCAACTCCAACGTCGGAAGGGTTTTGGTTTCCTTCTGGCCATCGCCCTCGGACGACTGCTGCGAGACGCGCATGCTGTAGCGCTCAAATTCCATGCTCTGGAAACTGGCATCGCCCGGCTTGCCCTGATAGCGGCGACCGTTCTTCAGGACCAGGTGGCGATCTCCGGAGGGCAGCGTCTCGATCACGCCCTCGCTCGCCACCACGACGGAAGTACCCTTGGCATCAACCTGGTTGACGAACACATTGCGCACCACCGAGCTGCTGCCCGAAACGCCTTCCACGAAGAAGATGCGGTTGGCCGACGAGGATTCCCTGAACTGGCCGGGGGAAACCTTCTGCAGGTCTTCCCGCTTGGAGAAACGCTCAATATATTCGGCGCTCTTCGAGCGCGCCCACGGCGTTGCATAAAAACTGAGCGCACCGGTCAGCAGGACCAGCGGCAGGACAAACAGGAACACCGGCCTGACGAAACGAGTCAGGCTGACGCCTGCGGCAAACCATACCACCATCTCCGAATCCTTGTAGATGCGGGTCACCACCATCAACACGGAAATAAAACTGGTGAAAATCAGGACAATTGGCAGATAATTCAGGGCTGCGAACGCAATAAGCGCGATGACATCGCTGGACGCGACCTTGCCGCCTGCGGCTTTGCCGAGGATCGAGATCAGGGTCCACGTCAGGAGGATCGAGAACAGCACCGTAAAGGAAGCCCCGGCAGAGCTGACCAGCTCTCGGCGGAGGGCGCGATGGAAAATCATTCGACGTTTATAATTCGTTCTACAAAATTAAGGAGAAACCAAATGGACTTTAGCATAAAAGCACTCGACGCCAAGAACACCATCGCCAGCGCCAAAAGCGGCTGCGTCGTGGTCGGCGTCTTCGAAAACAAGAAGCTCTCGAAAGCGGCTAAAGCCCTCGACAGCGCAGGCGAAATCACCGCCGCACTGAAATCCGGCGACATTACCGGCAAAGCCGGCACCACCCTGCTGCTGCGCGGCCTGAAAGGCGCCGCTGCGGAACGCGTGCTGCTGGTAGGCCTGGGCGCCGATGAAGCAGTCGCCGAAAAAGCCATCGGCTCCGCGATCAATGCCGCCATCAAGGCGCTGGGCACCGTCGCATCGAGCGACGCTATTATCGCACTGCCGCTGGAAGAAGTGAAAGGCCGCGACGCCAACTGGGCGATCCGCTCCGTGGTGCTGGCCGGGCGCGACGCCGTGTACCGTACCGACGCGCAGAAATCCAGGAAAGACCCTGCCTGGGCAGGCCCCGGGAAAGTGGCCCTGGCCGTGGCGAACAACGCAGGCAACAAGCTGGCGCTGTCGCAAGCGGTTGCCACCGCCAACGGCATGGAACTGACCAAGGACCTGGGCAACCTGTCCGCCAACGTCTGCACCCCGACCTACCTGGCCAACGTCGCCAAGAAACTGGGCAAGGACTTCGGCTTTGAAGTCGAAATCCTGGACCGCAAGCAGATGGAGGCCCTGAAGATGGGCTCCTTCCTGTCCGTCACCAACGGCTCCGAGCAGGCGCCCAAGTTCATCGTCCTGAAACACAAGGGCGGCAAGGCCAAGGATGCGCCGACCGTCCTGGTGGGCAAGGGCATCACCTTCGACACCGGCGGCATTTCGATCAAGGCCGGCCCCGGCATGGACGAGATGAAATACGATATGTGCGGCGCCGGCTCCGTGCTGGGCACCTTCCGCGCGATCGGCGAAATGGGACTGAAGTCCAACGTAGTCGGCATCGTCGCTGCATGCGAAAACATGCCGTCGGGCCGCGCCACCAAGCCGGGCGACATCGTCACTTCGATGAACGGCCTGACCATCGAAATCCTGAACACCGACGCCGAAGGCCGCCTGATCCTGTGCGACGCCCTGACCTACGCCGAGCGCTTCAACCCGGCCGCCGTGATCGACGTGGCAACCCTGACCGGCGCCTGCATCGTCGCCCTGGGCCACCACAATAGCGGCGTGTTCGCACGCGACGATGAAGCTGGCAACGCGCTGGCCGACGCCCTGATGGCATCGGGCAAGGCAACCGGCGATACCGCATGGCGCCTGCCGATCGGCGAGCAGTACAACGAACAGTTGAAGTCGAACTTCGCAGACCTGGCCAATATCGGCTCCCCAGGCGGCGCATCGTGCACCGCTGCCGCCTTCCTGGAAAACTTCACCCGCAAGTATCCATGGGCGCACGTCGACATCGCCGGCACCGCCTGGAAATCGGGTGCTGCCAAAGGCGCCACCGGCCGTCCAGTGCCGCTGCTGACCAACTTCCTGATCGGCCGCGCAGGCTGATATTTGGAGTGACCAACAAAAAAGCCGGGGAGACCCGGCTTTTTTGTTTAGTAGATCGACGATGTCGGCATCGGCTGCTGCGGCGGCGCACCGCGCGCGGCGGCGCCCTCCCCGCGCTGCAGGACGACCGTCAGCGTGGAAGGCAGGTCAAAGCCGGCGCCAGTCTGCTTGTCGACTATCTGGCCGGCGCCGAGCGTGAAGATGATGTTGCCCCACTTGGAGGCGTTCTGGCGCGCTTCGATCTGGTCATAAGCCCAGACGTCTTCGCGGCGGCAATCCACCACCAGCGGCTGAGTGCTCTTGCGCACCGTCACCCGCCCGGGGGAAGTAACGAACCAGCGCCCCCTGTCATTGGAGAGCACGCAGCCGATGGCTGACACCTGCTGGTGATCCAGCACGGTTTGCACCAGCACCGACTGCTCGGTCGAGTCGAACAACGTGGCGCAGCCGACCAACGCCGCTGCGCACAGCGCAGCGAACGCGGATCGGCTCAGCCTGGATGGCATGCAGTCGGGCTCAGTCGGCCGACTGGCCTCTTTTCTGACGCAGCCCCTGGATGACGTGCATGATGTCGTCCATGCTGTTCGCGCCGATGCCCTGGAACGCATCGAGGACTTCGTTCAGGACTTCGTTACGCACCTCGGCGTCAGCAGTAGCAATCGCTTGCGGGCGCTGGGACGCTGCGCGGGCGCTTGCCTCGCGGGCCGACTTGCGGCCGCTTGGCGATTTGCCATGTTCCAACGCCGCTTGCCAGATCAGCCAACGACGTTGTGTCTCATAGACCAGATACTCTTCTGGCTTGTCTTCGCGCCGACGGACGATTTGGCCGTCCTTCTGCGCCCATGCTTCGAATGCAGATCGCATGTGTATTCCTTTAGTTTGCAGTGCTCGTTAAATCGGAATTAGTTTCCCTATATTACCACTTATTGACGCAGGACAACATTCAAATCCGTTGTAAATAAGCAAAATCACCCAGCTTCGTGGAAACAACTTCGATACCAACCTTGTAATTATATTGACATTTACGGTTGTTGATACCGTAATTTTAGTACCAATCTGATAACTATGAAGCACTATTGGAAATTATTTTTACAGCGGCACCTTTTTTGCGACAAGAAAGCACAATTTTGATGTCACCGTAGAATCATTGTTTGGCTCAAATACGACAGCTTCCCATAGCATAGTGAGTATTGATAAGATCTGCCCCCACCTGATTAGAAAGACTGAAATGAAATTAGCCACTTGGAATGTTAACTCATTGAACGTTCGCTTGCCGCACGTTACGAAATGGCTGGGCGAAAATCCGGTCGATGTGCTTTGCATCCAGGAAACCAAGCTCACCGACGACAAGTTCCCGGTCCGCGAAATCGAGGAGATGGGCTACCAGGTGGCCTTCAGCGGCCAGAAAACCTACAACGGCGTCGCCATCCTGTCGCGCCACCCGATGGAAGACGTGGTCAAGAACAATCCGCACTACCCGGACGAACAGCAGCGCATCCTGGCCGCCACCATCAACGGCATTCGCGTGGTCAGTGCCTATGTGCCGAACGGCCAGGCGCTGGACTCGGACAAATACACCTATAAACTGGGCTGGCTGGCCGGCTTCCGCGACTGGCTGGGCGAAGAAATGGCGCGCAACCCGCACCTGGCCGTGCTGGGCGACTACAACATCGTGCCCGATGTACGCGACACGCACGATCCGGCGATGGAAGGCGACATCTTCTGCTCGGACAAGGAGCGCGCCGCCCTGCAAGCCTTGTTCGACCTCGGCCTGCACGATTCCTTCCGCCTGTTCGAACAGCCGGAGAAGGCTTTCTCGTGGTGGGATTACCGCATGCTGGGCTTCCAGAAGAACAAAGGCCTGCGCATCGACCACGTGCTGCTGTCCGCGCCGCTGAAGGAGCGCTGCGTTTCCTGCGTGATCGACCGCGCACCGCGCAAGTGGCAGCAGCCCTCCGACCACGCGCCGGTGATTGCAACCCTGGGCGCCTAAGCGGCCTGGCGCTCCATCATGAGCTGGGCGCGCACGCCCAGCACCGGTTTCGAGAACAGGTAGCCCTGGGCATAAGTACAGCCTTGCTCGCGCAATAGCTGGAACTGTCCTTCCGTCTCCACCCCTTCGGCCACCACCGACAGCTGCAGGCTGTCCGACAGGGCGACGATCGCGGCCACGATGGCGCGGTCCTCCGCACTTTGCTCCAGGTCCTTGATGAAGGCGCGGTCGATCTTGATCTTTCGCACCGGGAAGCGCTTCAGGTAAGCCAGCGAAGAATAACCGGTGCCAAAGTCATCGATCGACAGCCGGATCCCCATTGCATTGATCTGGCCCAGGATAGCCAGCGTCTGTTCGCCATGCTGCATCAGCGCTGTTTCGGTGATTTCGAATTCGATCAGCGCCGGATCGATGCCCGTGTCTTCCAGCGTGCGGCGGATCGAATCGACCAGGCCGCGGTGCATGAACTGCCGCGCCGACAGGTTGATCGCCATCGGCACCGGCGCCATGCCCTGGCGCTGCCATTCCATGCTTTGCTCGCAGGCGCGCCGCAGCACCCATTCGCCGATCGGCACGATCAGCCCATTTTCCTCGATCAGCGGGATGAACTGGTCCGGCATCACCAGCCCGCCGGCCGGGCGGCGCCAGCGCAGCAGCACCTCCAGCGTGGCCAGGCGGCGTGTGGCGATATCCATGATCGGCTGGTAGTGCAATTCGAACTGGCCGAGCTGCAGCGCCGAACGCAGCGCGCTCTCCATTTCGAAATGCATGGCCGCCGCCGTGTTCATCTCTTCGTTGAAGTATTGGTAGTTGTTGCGTCCGGAAGCCTTGGCGTGATACATGGCCGCATCGGCATTGCGCATCAGGGTGGCGACGTCGCCGCCGTCGTCGGGATAGGTGCAGATGCCGATCGACGGCGTGATATGCAGCAGGCGCCCTTCCAGCGCAATCGGCTCGGACAGCAGGTCGATGATCTTTTGCGCGACGTGGCTCGATTCGTCCGTGCCGTGGATGCCCGGCAGCAGCACCACGAATTCGTCGCCGCCCAGGCGCGCCACGGTATCGCTGGCGCGCACCGCGCCCACCAGGCGCCCCGCCACTTCCTTCAGCAAGGCGTCGCCGGTCATGTGGCCCAGCGAATCGTTGATGGTCTTGAAGCGGTCGAGATCAATGAACATCACGGCCAGGCGGCGCTCCGAACGCTGCGCGGCCAGCATGGCGCGATCCAGGCGATCGGCCAGCAATGCACGGTTGGGCAGGCCGGTCAGGCTGTCGTGGTAGGCCATATGGTGCACGCGGGCCTCGGCCTGGCGGCGTTCCACGATTTCAGCCTGCAGTTGCGCGTTGGCGCCGGCCAGTTCGGCGGTGCGCTCCAGCACTCGCACCTCCAGTTCGTCGCGCGCACGGCGCACTGCTTCGGCGGCTTCGCGGCGTGAGGTGACGTCGTCGATCAGCCATACCGAGCGGCCCTTGGGGTCGGCCATGTCGAATGGACGCCCCGACAGACGTGCCCAGAATCTGCTGCCATTCTTGCGCACAAGCTGGTATTCGTAGGAGCTGGCATGGCCCGCCAGGAAGTCCTTTTCGGTGGCCTTGCGCGCCGCGTCCCAGGCAGCCAGGTCGGGGTAGAAGGTCTGCACGCTGACGCCGGCCATTTCGCCCGGGCCGTAGCCGAACAACTCTTCCATCTTGGCGTTGCAGCGCAGGTTGCGCCCCTTCTCGCAGACGGAAATGCCCATCACCGCGCTGTCCAGGATTGCCTGGTTTTCCAGCAAGGCATTGCGCAGCGATTCCTCGTCATGCTTTTGCGCGGTGCGATCCTCGATGATCCAGATCGTGCCCTGGGTCGGATCTTCCGGATTCACGACATAGCCGATCAGTTGCGCCCAGAAGTCGCTGCCGTCCTTGCGGCGCATCAGCGTTTCGCAGTGGAAGTGCTTGCCCTGGCTAAGCAGGGGGCCGGCAATGGCGCCGACCCGATGATAGGTCTCGTCGTCCGGATAAATGGCGCGGCCCGGCATGCCAAGCGCTTCCTCGCCCTGGTAGCCGAACATGTCGGCAAAGCCGCGGTTATAGCGCGTGATCAGGCGGTTCTTGGTGAACAGGATGGAGATCGAGGCATTGGTCATGATGGCCTCGACTTCCATCTGGGTCTGGCGCGAAACGGTCACGTCTTCCAGTATCCAGATGGTGCCGCCTGCGTTGTGCTCCTGGTCCACGGCCTGGGCGCGCACGCGGCACCAGATGATGCTGCCGTCCTTGCGCACCAGCTGGCATTCGCGCAGTTCGAACAGCTGGCCGGCAGCGAGCAAGGGCCCCGCCTGCAGGCCGAAGGCCGTGTGCTGCTCCACGTTTTCAAACAGCTGCGAAGCGTGGCGGCCGCGCAGCTCTTCCAGCGTATAGCCGAACATTTCAGCCATGCGCGGATTGACCGTCATGATTTCCTGGTTCTTGGTGAACAGGATGCCGACCGAGGCATTGTCCAGGATCGCCTTCTGCTCGAGCAACAGTCGGCCCATTGCTTCGTTCGCCATGCGCTGCTCATTGATGTCTTCCAGGATGAACACGGTGCCTTCGCGGGCATCGGCCGGGTCCAGCGCACGGCCGTTGGAACGGCACCAGAACAGGCTGCCGTCCCGGCGCCGCAACTGCAGCTCCAGCGTCAGCGGCGTGCCTTTCGCCAGCATCGGGAAATACTCGGTGCGGATGCGCAGCGCTTCTTCCGGCGTCGAGTACAGGATTTCGCTTGGCGCGCCTTCCAGCTCCTGGCGTGCATAGCCGAACATTTCGGCAGCGCGCATATTGCACTCGACGATATAGCCGTTCTTGGCAAGGATGATGCCAACTGCCGCATTTTCCAGGATGGCCTGCTGCTCCAGCATGGCCTTGCGCAGCGCACGCTGGTCGCGCTGGGCACTGCTGATATCGTTGAAGATGATGGTGGCGCCGCCATCCAGCCCGCCCGGCAGCGCCTTGACGGTCAGTTGCACCGCGACGTAATTGCCGCTGGCGTTGGTGAGCACACTGTCCCATTTGGGCGCTGTGCGCGGCGCCATGTTCGGCAATGCCGCGGACACCACCAGCGCGGCATTCAACTGCGCATTCGCTTCGGCGCGCACATGGCGGGCAAACATTTCCACCACGTTGCGGCCACGCGGATCGGATCGCAGCAAGGCGTCGAATTCGGCGTTGGAAGCGAACACCAGGCCGTCCGCATCGCAGGCGCAGGCTGGCATTCCGACCAATTGCAAGGCATTGGCCACAACTTCAACATTACTCGAAACAGAATTCATGTACGCCTGGACTCCGGGGGTATCCAGCCGATCATAGCGTACAAACCTGGCTAGTCAAAGAAAAGGCCGGGCTTGCTGACATTGTTACAACAAAAACATGTCTTTTTGCCGCCACGCAGTAATCCACCATCCAGTTTCAACCGTGCGAAGTAATTCGGCGCAATTTGGTATCGTCCGCAAGTTTGCTTATTTGATAAGTACGTTAGATACGCGCTTGTCGCAACTTGATAATTGATAGGAGTTGCCTGAATGTCGTTTGGACCATTGGATGGCAAGACAGCATTGGCGTCGTCGCCCTTGGGCGAAGCGCCTGGCGCATCGTCGCTGGTCGGCAAGCTGGCCGACAACATCGTGCCCACTGCAGTTGAGATGGCGGCGCAAGACAAAATCCCACCCGCTGCTGCGCAACTGGCGCAAACCGCGATCGGCGGACTTGGCGCCGGATTTGGCACGAATGCAAGCGGCGACGCGCCTGCTGCAGCGCCGGCAAGCGCGCTGACGCAAGGCGCGACCGCCCTGGCCGTGCAAAGCCTCGGCGGCTTGCTCGCGCCGGAAAAGGCGCCGGTTGCCGAGGAGGCGCTGACCGCCGGATCCCAGGCCGTCCGGCTCCACGCTGCTGAAGGCCGGGCCCCCGAGCCTGGTGCCGCGGGGACGTACGCTGCCGAACAAGCCGCGCCCGTCGCCGCGTCGGCCGTTGCCAGGGCGCTGCAAATCGAAGAACACCCGCTGGCCGGCCTGGCCATCAAGGACTTCATGTCGCCGGCCCCGGAATATGCGCCGGCCGTCATGAAGCCGCACCTGGCGGCATTGCAGGAGGCAGTTGGCAGCGGCCCCTTTGCCGCATTCCACGAAGGCAGCCGCCTGCTGCGCTTTTACTCGCCGCTGGAGGGCGACAAGGCCCTGCTGGTCGAAACGGTCACCGGCGAAGCCAGGCTGTCGTCGCCTTACCGCTACACGCTAGGCCTGCTCTCCAAGAGCTCCAGCATCGACCTGCAAGACCTGCTGGGCAAGAACGTCAGCGTCGGCGTGCGCCTGGCCGACGGCAGCGAGCATTTCATCAACGGCTATGTCAACGTATTCGGATTCACCCGATCGGATGGCGGGTTCGCCTTCTACCACGCCGAAATCGTGCCCTGGCTGGCCTTCCTGCAGCGCCGCACCAACTCGCGGATCTTCCAGGACGCCAGCGTGGTCGATGTGCTGACGCAGATCTTCAGCTCCGACTACGGCAGCCTGGCGGCCTATGAATTCCGCACCGCCAGGACCTACCTGCCGGAAAACTACATCGTCCAGTACGACGAAACCGACGAACACTTCGCCAGCCGCCTGATGGAGAAGTATGGCCTGTTCTACTACTTCGAGCACAGCGAAGAAGGCCACGTCATGGTGATCAGCGACGACTCGCGTGACAGCTCGTTCTGCCCGCCGCAGTCCGCACATGCCGACATCGAATTCAATGGCGGCAACCGCTGGCACGACCGCGATGCCGTCACGGCCTTCACCGCACGGCGTGTGCTGCAACCGACCAAGGTCGCTCTCAATACCTTCGACTTCAAGTCGCCCAACACGGTGCAATATGTGGAACTGCCGACCGCCGCGCGACAGGGTGATGTGCCGACGCTCGAAGTCTACGACGGCAACCCGGCCTTCTCCTACAAGGACCGCGACAGCGGCGAGCGCGAGGCGCAGCTGCGCATGGAAGCCATGGAATGGCAGGCCAAGCTGTTTGCCGGCGAATCCGATTGCCGCGGCCTGGCGCCGGGCCACACCTTCAAGCTGCACGGCCACCACTGGTTCGACGTCACCGACGAAAAGGACAACGATTTCCTGGTCATCGGCGTGCAAATCAACTGCCGCAACAATTTCTTCGGCAGCGACCAGAGCGACGTTTATCGCAACAGCTTCACGGCGATCCGCCGCAAGATCCCCTATCGCCCGGTGCGCGAGCATCGTTCGCCGCGCATGCCCGGCCCGCAGACCGCCACCGTGGTCGGCCCGAAGGGGCAGGAAATCCACACCGACCAGTATGGCCGCATCAAGGTGCAGTTCCACTGGGACCGCTACGGCCGCCGCGACGAAGCCAGTTCCTGCTGGATCCGCGTCTCGCAGCCGTGGGCCGGCAAGGGCTGGGGCACGGTTTCCATCCCGCGCATCGGGCAGGAAGTACTGATCGACTACCTGGAAGGCGATCCGGACCGCCCGGTTTGTACCGGCCGCCTGTTCAACGCCGACCAGCCGGCGCCTTACGCACTGCCCGGCGGCGCCCATATGATGGGCTTCAAGAGCCGCTCCACGCCGGGCGGTGGCGGCTACAGCGAAATGGTGATCCACGACTCCAAGGGCTCGGAGCTGATCAACATCCACGCGCAGAAGGACATGGTCACGACCGTGCAGAATGCGCACGCGACGACCGTCAATGGCCCGCACCAGACCAACACGGTGAGCCAGGGCTACCAGCGCAACACGGTCAAGCAGCAGATCGAAATCGTTTCCGAGACATCCTATATCGACCAGCGGGCCAAGCAGCATATCGCGCTGACGGCGGAGACCGAACATATCGCCCTGACCGCGAAAAAACATGTCGAAGTAGTGGCGCAAACGGAGCATATCGGCGCCACCGCAAAGAAATTCGTGGAACTCAAGGCGGAGACCGAACACATTGCCGCCACGGCGAAAAAGCACATCCAGCTGAAAGCCGAAACCGAGCACGTGGAAGTGGGCGCCAGCAAATTTGTCGACATTAAATCCGACACCCAGCACATTCACCTGACGGCCAACACCGACATCACGCTGCAGGTCGGCGCCAGCAAGATCGAACTGCGCGCCGACGGCACCATCACGATCCAGGGCAAGTATGTCGACATCGTCGGTAGCGACCGTATCGACCTGAACAAGTAGGAGCCGACAACCATGCAATATCACACCAACAGCGCCACCTTCGAGCTTCCGGCACCGCTCAAGGACAAGTCCATGCACATGTTCGTCGTGCGCGACGACGGGCCCAGTGAATTCAGCGTAGTGATCACCCAAGCCGACGTTCAGCGGGAAGAGAGCCTGGCCGACTTCGGCGACCGCCTGCAAAAGGAACTGGGCCGCGCCCTGCCCCGCTTCCAGCTGCGGGGCCTGAAGGAATGCCAAGTCGGCGGCTCGCCGGCGATCGAGCTGGCCTATAGCTGGCGCAAGGACGGCAACTTCATGCACCAGCGCCAGGCCATCGTGCTGGTCGAAGGGCCAGCGCCCGGCACGCGGCAAGCCATGATGGTCGCCGCCACCTGCCTGAATGCCTTCAGCGACGAATGGAACGCAGCGTTCGACGGCCTCCTCGCCAGCATGACGCTGCGCAATCCCTTGAGCGTGGCCGCGGCAGCTCCAAAACGCAAGGTCGTCGTGGCCACGCAGCCCTATACCTTCGCGCTTTCCGCCCGCCGGCGCAGCCTGCACGTCTTCGCAAACCAGGGCGAGGCCTGCCGCAGGACCGATCCGCGCGAAGTGGAGCTGGAAACCTGGGCGTTTTTCGACGCTGCCGGCAACCGTCTGCAGCCGCATTTCACGGCGCCCAATTCCTACGATCCGGGGCTGCGCAACACAGGCATGTACCAGCTCGCCGCCCATTCCGATCCTGATGCGGCCACCCTGCTCGACAACCTGCACCTGGCGGCTATCTACGATCCCCCGATGGACATCCCGGGCCTTCCGCACCTCGATGCGGTGCGCAGCTTCCTTGAGCGGCAGGCAGGCTAGCCATGGCGCAGGCTGCTGCAAGGCTGAATGACCCGATCGGCCATAGCCCGACCATGAGCTGGCTGTTGGCCGGCGTGATTGCCGCCGCGGCCATCGCCGTGACGGCGGTTGCTGTCGTCGGCACTGGCGGCCTGGCTGCCGCTGCCATCATTGGCGGCGCTGCCGCCGCCGGCGGCGGCATCGGCGAAGTATTGAGCACCATGAGTTGGGCTCCCAAGGAAGAAGTGGGAAATATAACCACGACTGGCTCGCCCAATGTCTTCACCAACAGCCTGCGCGCCATACGTGCCCATCTCGACACGGCAAAATGCGACAAGCATACGGACACTGAAAAGGTGGCGACCGGCAGCAATAAGGTGTTCATCAACAGCTGGCCTGCCGCGCGTGTCGACGACAAGACGACCTGCAGCGCCACCATCACCAAGGGTTCTCCCAACGTGAACATCGGCGGCGAGACTGTGCAGACCGACGAAATTCACGCCGAAGACCTGGTGCCCACCTGGGTACATGTGACCATGTTCGTCGTGGGGGCAGGCGCTGCATTTGTCTTGGCGGCGCCCCTCGTAGCGATTGGCGGCCTTGCCGGCGGCATACTTGGTGGCATGGGCGGCAGTTGGGTGGGTGGAAAAGTCTTTGGCGAAGGGTCCGATGGACAGAAGTGGTCGATGTTGGGCGGCGGTTTGCTGGGTGGCTTGTTGGGTGCCAAAGGCGGCAAGCTCTGGTCTCCAAAGAGTCCTGCAGGCGAACCGACTGTCAATACCAACCCGGCCCGCAACCCGCTGAAGGACGATGCGATGCCGCGCGATGGGGACCGCTTGGTGGTCAACCAGGGGCGGGTACCGACCTGCGGCCATAATTCCTGCGGCATGGTCCTGGACACGATGGGAAAACCCGTTGAGATTGGCGCGCTGATTGAACGCATCCCACCCGGCAAGGATGGCATTTATCCGCAGGACGTCGTTGCCCTGTTCAAGTCCGAAGGCGTTCGCGCCAATTACAGGACTGGGCGCAACGTGAATGACCTGGCACGTTATACTAAGGATGGAACACCTGTCGTTGCTGTCATTGAAGATAGAACGGGCGGTTCCAGCTTCCGTCACTTCATTGTTGTCGATGGCGTGACGACGAGGAACGGCGTACCGGTTGTTGCGATCCGGGACCCTCACGGCAAGCAGTATTTCAGCCCGGTTAGCACATTTGAGAAAAACTATACGCGGGAAGTCATAGTACCGAGGAGTAAATAAGTGAGTCTGCAGTTAAACATTTCTCTGCCCAAGAACCTGGTCACCGCTGACCTGATCCGGCAAAAGAATATCCCGTGCCTATGTAAAGTAGCCAAGGAATTCGAGATCGAATTCATGGACCCGCTGCCAGAGGCGACCGGCGTGGTTCAGGGCTGGGACAGGCGATTGCTCGATGAACGTGCTGTCGCCGGCGCGGGAGGGCTTTATACGCACTATGCATTTGGTCTCGTGACCCTCGACCAGGTACAGCCGGACGTTTACAGGATCGTCGATTTGGCGTTCTTTAACAGAATCTTTGGTTGGTGCCCGATCCTGGAAAACGGAGACTACGCTCCCCCAGGAAAATTCTCTGATGATGACGAAGAAGACGATTTCGGAAGATGAGGGCCAGCGCTAAGCAGATACGATGCACTGCTAATGAGCTCCAGGAGAAGTAGTGAGTTTGTACCTGCAAATTGATTTGCCAAAGAACCTCAGTTCGGAAGAAGTGACCCGGCAAAAAAACATCCCTTGCCTTTGCAAGGTAGCCGAGGAATTCGAGATCGAATTTTTGGATCCATTACCGGGATCGACAGGTGTTGTGCAGGGCTGGGATTGGAAGCTGCTTCACGAGCGGGTTATTTCGGGCATTGGCGGTCTGTACACCCATTACACGTTTGGCATGGTGACCCTGGAAATTGCGCAGCCGGGCATTTACAAGATCATCGACCTGGCCATGTTCGACACAAGCTTTGGCTGGTGTCCGGTACTAGAGAACGGGGAATATGGCCCTCCCGGAAAGTTCTATGATGAAGACGATATCGGATGATGAGTACAGGTGAATTTGAAAGACTGCTTGGCAATGAAAGCTCCCCCTGGTTTGAATACAACCTGGAGATCGCTAGCGAAGCCTTGAATGAATTTACCTCCGATGACTGGAGCGACCTGCAGTCCAGGGTCCTGTCATTTTCCGCATGCCTTCAGGAGCGCTGTGCCGAGGCAGTTGGCGAGTCCAGGAGCAACGATGGAATTGGCGTTTTGACGACGCTGCTTATGTCATCGTCCTGCCTCGATGTCGCGGCAATCGCTGCCAGCCAACTAGACGATATGGAGGTTCAACTGCCAGTTTCCCTGCGAGGAAGGCTGCAGCAATTATTGGATCAGTTGACCTCTCGCCACAGCACGCGTGCAGAAGACGTGCAAGGTCTGATCTCGGTCTGTTCGGATGAACTACACGCTGAAAAATTATGATGCCCTGCTGAGGGGCGTGCGCGAATGCGATGACTACTGGGCTGACGTCGGTATCCTCGACGCCATTGCCTTCCTGGAGGCATTTTCCGACCAAGAGTGGATCATGTTGCAAGACCTGCTGGCAGAACGCCCCCGGCTCTGGCAGCGCTCATGCGCAGAAACGCTCAGCGAAGTCACGAATCAGACTCGGAGTTTCGATTTGTTGCTTCGGCTGATGCAAGAGGGAGACGATGACGTGACGATCGCCGCGCTCGACTCGATCAATGCCCTGGCCTGCTACGGCCTGGACATCGGCGGCCAAGCCACGCAACTGCGGGGCGCCATCGCCAAAGCAAGGTCCAACGCCGGTGCGGCGGTATCCCGCATGCTGGACGCGCTCTCACTGCAGCTTTAAAATGCGCGCCCGGCCGGCAGCCGGGCGCGCAAGGCTTATTCGGCCGGTACCCGTACCCAACCTTCCATCAAGACCCGCGCGCTGCGGCTCATGATGGCCTTCTTCACGGTCCACTCGCCGTTTTCCAGGCTGGCCTGGGCGCCGACGCGCAGCGTGCCGGATGGATGGCCGAAGCGCACTGCTTCGCGTTCACCGCCGCCGGCGGCCAGGTTGACCAGCGTGCCGGGAATCGCCGCCGCCGTGCCGATTGCCACGGCGGCGGTACCCATCATCGCGTGGTGCAGCTTGCCCATCGAAAGCGCACGCACCAGCAGGTCGATATCGCCGGCCTGCACCTGCTTGCCGCTGGACGCGGCATAGCCGGTGGGCGGGGCGACAAAGGCGACCTTTGGCGTGTGCTGGCGGGTGGCCGCCTCCGACACGTCCTTGATCAGGCCCATGCGCACTGCGCCGTGCGCACGGATCGTCTCGAACTTTGCCAGGGCAGCGGCATCGCCGTTGATCGCTTCCTGCAGCTCGGTGCCGGTGTAGCCGATGGCATCCGCGTTGATGAAGATGGTCGGAATGCCGGCGTTGATCATGGTCGCCTTCAGCGTGCCGACGCCCGGAACTTCCAGGTCGTCGACCAGGCGGCCGGTCGGGAACATCGAACCGCCTGCCCCCTCTTCCTCCGCCGCAGGGTCCATGAATTCAAGCTGGACTTCGGCCGCCGGGAAGGTCACGCCATCCAGTTCGAAGTCGCCGGTTTCCTGCACTTCACCGTTGGTCATCGGAATGTGCGCGATGATGGTTTTGCCGATATTGGCCTGCCAGATGCGCACCACGGCCATGCCGTCGCGCGGCACGCGGGCCGGCGCCACCAGGCCGCCGCTGATGGCAAACGCGCCCACTGCCGCCGACAGGTTGCCGCAGTTGCCGCTCCAGTCGACAAAGGCCTTGTCGATGCTGACCTGGCCGAACAGGTAATCCACGTCGTGGCCGGCGCGGGTGGAGGCGGACAGGATCACCGTCTTGCTGGTGCTCGATGTCGCGCCGCCCATGCCGTCGATCTGCTTGCCGTACGGGTCCGGGCTGCCGATCACGCGCAGGAGCAAGGCGTCGCGCGCCTTGCCTGGCACCTGGGCCGCTTCCGGCAAGTCCTGCAGCCGGAAGAACACGCCCTTGCTGGTGCCGCCACGCATATACGTGGCAGCTACCTTGATTTGCGGTTTGTGTGCCATTTACGCAGCCTTTGCGGTTTCGAGGAAGTCCTGCGCGAAGCGCTGCAGCACGCCGCCTGCCTCATAGATCGATACGTCTTCCGACGAGTCGAGGCGGCAGGTCACCGGCACTTCCACGCGTTCGCCGTTCTTGCGGTTGATCACCAGGATCAGCGTGGCGCGTGGCGCGCGTTCGCCGATCACGTCGAAGGTTTCGGTGCCGTCGATGCCCAGGGTCAGGCGGTTGACGCCAGCCTTGAACTCCAGCGGCAGAACGCCCATGCCCACCAGGTTGGTGCGGTGGATGCGCTCGAAGCCTTCGGCAACGATGGCTTCCACGCCCGCCAGGCGCACGCCTTTGGCTGCCCAGTCGCGCGAAGAGCCCTGGCCGTAATCGGCGCCGGCGATCACGATCAGCGGCTGCTTGCGGTCCATATAGGTTTCAATGGCTTCCCACATGCGGGTCACTTTGCCTTCCGGCTCCACACGGGCCAGCGAACCGGCCTTGATGCTGCCGTCGGCATTGCGCACCATTTCGTTTTTCAGCGTCGGGTTGGCGAAAGTAGCGCGTTGCGCGGTCAGGTGGTCGCCGCGGTGGGTGGCGTAGGAGTTGAAGTCCTCTTCCGGCAGGCCCATTTTGTGCAGGTATTCGCCTGCAGCGGAGTCCATCATGATCGCGTTCGATGGCGACAGGTGGTCGGTGGTGATGTTATCGCCCAGCACGGCCAGCGCGCGCATGCCCTTCAGCGTGCGTTCGCCTGCCAGCGCGCCTTCCCAGTAAGGAGGGCGACGGATGTAGGTCGATTGCGGACGCCAGTCGTACAGCGGCTCGGCGCGTTCCGCAGCTTCTTCGCTGCGCGCGAACATCGGGATGTAGACCTTGCGGAAGTGGTCCGGCTTGACGCTGCTTGCCACGATCGCGTCGATCTCTTCATCGCTCGGCCACAGGTCCTTCAGGGTGACCGGCTTGCCGGCGGCATCGTGGCCCAGCACATCCTTCTCGATGTCGAAACGGATGGTGCCGGCGATGGCGTAGGCCACCACCAGCGGCGGCGATGCCAGGAAGGCCTGCTTGGCGTACGGGTGGATGCGGCCGTCGAAGTTGCGGTTTCCAGACAGGACTGCGGTGGCGTACAGGTCGCGCTCCACCACTTCCTTCTGGATCACCGGGTCGAGCGCGCCGGACATGCCGTTGCAGGACGTGCAGGCGTACGCCACGACGCCGAAGCCCAGCTTTTCCAGCTCAGGCATCAGGCCTGCTTCCTCCAGGTACAGCGTCACGGCTTTCGAGCCTGGCGCCAGCGAAGACTTGACCCACGGCTTGCGCAGCAGCCCGGCCTTGTTCGCGTTGCGGGCCAGCAGGCCTGCCGCGATCATATTGCGCGGGTTGTTGGTGTTGGTGCAGCTGGTGATGGCAGCGATGATCACGGCACCGTCAGGCATCTTGCCTGGCTCGTTTTCCACCACGCCCGATATCCCGCGCGCTGCCAATTCGGAGGTTGGGACGCGCTTGTGCGGGTTCGAAGGACCGGCGATATTGCGCACCACGGTCGACAGGTCGAACTTCAGCACGCGTTCGTATTCCACCTTTGCCAGGTCGTCCGACCACAGGCCGGTGTGCCTCGCGTAGGTTTCAACCAGCGCCACCAGGTCGTCGTCGCGGCCGGTCAGCTTCAGGTATTTGATGGTCTGCGCATCGATCGAGAACATCGCGGCAGTGGCGCCGAATTCCGGCGCCATGTTCGAGATCGTGGCGCGGTCGCCCAGGGTCAGTGCGGCGGCGCCTTCGCCGTAGAACTCCAGGTAGGCCGAGACCACTTTTTCCTTGCGCAGGAACTCGGTCAGCGCCAGCACGATGTCGGTCGCGGTAATGCCGGGCTGTGGCTTGCCGCTCAGCTCAACGCCGATGATGTCCGGCAGGCGCATCCAGGAGGCGCGGCCCAGCATCACGGTTTCCGCTTCCAGGCCGCCCACGCCGATGGCGATCACGCCCAGCGCGTCAACCATCGGGGTGTGCGAGTCGGTGCCTACCAGGGTGTCCGGATAGGCCACGCCATCGCTCACTTGAATGACCGGCGACATGCGTTCCAGGTTGATCTGGTGCAGGATGCCGTTGCCCGGCGGGATCACGTCGACGTTCTGGAACGCCTTCTTGGTCCAGTTGATGAAGTCGAAACGGTCTTCGTTGCGGCGGTCTTCAATGGCGCGGTTCTTGTTGAAGGCGTCCGGATCGAAACCGCCGCATTCCACTGCCAGCGAGTGGTCGACCACCAGCTGGGTCGGCACCACCGGATTGACCAGGGCAGGATCGCCGCCCTGCTCTGCGATGGCATCGCGCAGGCCGGCCAGGTCGACCAGCGCGGTCTGGCCCAGGATGTCGTGGCACACCACGCGGGCCGGGAACCATGGGAAGTCCAGGTCGCGCTTGCGTTCGATCAGCTGCGACAGCGACGCGGTCAGCGTGGCCGGGTCGCAGCGGCGCACCAGGTTTTCCGCCAGCACGCGCGAGGTGTACGGCAGCGTGGCGTAGGCGCCCGGCTTGATCGCATCGACCGCTTCGCGCGCGTCGAAATAACCCAGCTTGGTGCCAGGGAGTTGCTTACGGTATTGGGAGTTCATGATTACTTGCGATCCTTGATCGGTACGAAGGCCAGGTCTTCAGGTCCGACGTAATTGGCGCTTGGACGAATGATCTTGTTGTCGATGCGCTGCTCGATGATGTGCGCCGACCAGCCGGAGGTGCGCGAAATCACGAACAGCGGGGTGAACATGGCGGTCGGAACGCCCATCATGTGGTACGACACGGCGGAGAACCAGTCCAGGTTAGGGAACATCTTCTTGACTTCCCACATCACCGACTCCAGGCGTTCGGCGATGTCGAACATCTTCATCGAGCCGGCTTCTTGCGACAGGGAACGCGCCACTTCCTTGATCACCACGTTGCGCGGGTCGGACACGGTGTACACGGGATGGCCGAAGCCGATCACCACTTCCTTGTTGGCGACGCGGTTGCGGATGTCGGCTTCCGCTTCGTCCGCGTTTTCGTAGCGCTGCTGGATGTCCAGCGCCACTTCGTTGGCGCCGCCGTGCTTGGGACCGCGCAGCGCGCCGATCGCGCCGGTGATGGCGGAATGGATGTCGGAACCGGTGCCGGCGATCACGCGGCTGGTGAAAGTGGAGGCATTGAACTCGTGCTCCGCGTACAGGATCAGCGAGGTATGCATTGCACGCACCCACGATTCGGACGGCTTTTCGCCATGCAGCAGGTGCAGGAAGTGGCCGCCGATGGTTTCATCGTCGGTTTCCACATCGATGCGCTTGCCGTTATGGCTGTAGTGGTACCAATACAGCAGCATGGAACCGAAGGAAGCCATCAGGCGGTCGGCGATGTCGCGCGCGCCGGCGATATTGTGGTCGTCCTTCTCAGGCAGGCAGCAGCCCAGCACGGAAACGCCGGTACGCATCACGTCCATCGGGTGAGCCGATGCAGGCAGCGCTTCCAGCGCCGACTTCACGCCTTGCGGCAGGCCGCGCAGGGATTTCAGCTTGGATTTGTAGCCTTTCAGTTCGGCCATGTTCGGCAGCTTGCCGTGCACCAGCAGGTAGGCGATCTCTTCGAATTCGCAGGTGGTGGCCACGTCCAGGATGTCGTAGCCGCGATAGTGCAGGTCGTTGCCGGTCTTGCCTACGGAGCACAGGGCGGTATTGCCGGCTGCGACGCCGGACAGGGCGACGGATTTCTTAGGCTTGAAGGTTGGGGCTTGCTCGGTCATTTTGGTCTCTCCTCGGATCGTCGAATTATTTTTTGGCGGCTGCAAACAGGGCGTCCAGCTTCTGTTCGAAATCGTGATAGTTGATGCGCTCGTACAATTCGGCGCGGGTCTGCATGGTGTCGACCACGTTCTGCTGGGTGCCGTCGCGGCGGATCGCGGTGTACACATTCTCCGCAGCCTTGTTCATGGCGCGGAAGGCGGACAGCGGGTACAGCACCAGGCCCACGTCGGCGGACTTCAGTTCTTCCACGGTGAACAGCGGGGTGGAGCCGAATTCGGTGATATTCGCCAGCACCGGGACTTTTACCGCTGCGGCGAATTGCTTGTACATATCCAGCGAAATCATCGCTTCAGGGAAGATCATGTCGGCGCCGGCTTCCACGCAGGCCATTGCGCGGTCGATTGCGGCGTCCAGGCCTTCCACGGCCAGCGCATCGGTACGGGCCATGATCACGAAGTTTTCGTCGGTACGCGCGTCCACGGCAGCCTTGATGCGGTCGATCATTTCGCCCTTGGAGACGATTTCCTTTCCGGGGCGGTGGCCGCAACGCTTGGCGCCCACCTGGTCTTCGATATGCATGGCGGCGGCGCCGAACTTGATCATCGACTTCACGGTGCGCGCCACGTTGAAGGCGGAGGCGCCGAATCCGGTGTCCACGTCCACCAGCAGCGGCAGGTCGCACACGTCGGTGATGCGGCGCACGTCGGTCAGCACGTCGTCCAGGTTGGAGATGCCCAGGTCCGGCAGGCCGAGGGAGCCCGCAGCCACGCCGCCGCCCGACAGATAGATCGCCTTGAAGCCGGCGCGCTTGGCCAGCAGGGCGTGGTTGGCGTTAATCGCGCCCACCACCTGCAGCGGGGATTCTTCTTGCACGGCCTTGCGGAAGGCGGCGCCTGCGGAATATTGGCTCATGATGTCCTTTCTGTTTGAGGAATGTTTGCCGTCCATAGTGCAAGTGGCATGCCAGCCGTGGCTTCCCAGCAAAATCAAGCACTTGCAACGCGGGCGCCAGAGTATAATGTTTCAGGTTGAAACACGTGAAACGTTTCAGGTGAAACATGCGACATTCCACTCCCCTGCCCTTCGACCCGGCCGACAAGCCGGTGATCTGGACGGTTTCCGTCTCGCGCCTGTCGGAGCTGTTCCGCGACATCACGCTGGAATACGACGCCCTGGCCGATATCGAACCGATCAACCTTGGCTTCGACGAGGCTGCGCGCCATATCCGTGAACGCCTGGCGACGGAGCGCTGCGATGCCGTCATTGCGGCCGGCTCGAATGCGGCCTACCTGAAGGGACGCCTGTCGGTGCCCGTGGTGATCGCCAAGGCCAGCGGCTTCGATTTCATGCAGGCCCTGGCGCGCGCCCGCAAGGTTTCCGACCGCATCGGCGTGATCACCTACCAGGAAGACATGCCGGCGCTGGCGGAATTCGCCGCCACCTTCGGCGTGCCGATCGAGCAGCGCACCTATGCAACCGAGGAAGATGCACGCGCCCAGATCAATGACCTGAAGGCCTCCGGCATCAAGGCCATCGTCGGCGCCGGCCTGATCACCGACCTGGCCGAAGAAGCCGGCCTGACCGGCGTTTTTGTCTATTCCGCCGCATCGATCCGCCAGGCCTTCGACGACGCACTTGAACTGGCGCGCCTGGCGCAGCTGGAATCCAACCGTAGCAGGCGCCACGTGGTGGCCGACACCTTGCGCGCCAAGCATGGACTGGCCGACCTGCGCGGCGAGTCCGAGGCGATGGAGCGCGTACGCCAGGCGGTCGTGCTGTACGCGAAGTCGCCTGCCACTGTGCTGATCCAGGGTGAAACCGGCTGCGGCAAGGAACTGGTGGCGCAAGCCATCCACCGCGAATCCCCGCGCACGCTGGGCGGCGCCAACCGTCCTTTTGTCGCGGTGAACTGTGGCGCGATCGCCGAATCGCTGCTGGAGTCGGAACTGTTCGGCCATGAGGAAGGCGCCTTTACCGGTGCCCGGCGCGGCGGCCACGCCGGCCTGTTCGAAGCAGCCAACCGCGGCACCCTGTTCCTCGACGAAATCGGCGAAATGCCGCTTGCACTGCAGACCCGGCTCCTGCGCGTGCTGGAAGAACGCGAAGTGGTGCGGGTCGGCGGCACGCGGCCGATTCCGGTCAATGTACGCATCATCAGCGCCACCCATTGCGACCTTGAAGCGAGGGTGCGCGAGGGCCGCTTCCGCCCCGACCTGTTCTACCGCCTGGCCGTGCTGCGCCTGTCGCTGCCGCCGCTGCGCGAGCGCCCGACCGACATCCTGCCGCTGGCCGAATGGTCGTTGCGTACCGCCCTGGCCAGCCTGGGCGCGCGCGCCCATCCGAACCTGCCGGCCGAACTGGCCGCCTGCGCGCCCCTGCTGCTGCGCTATGAATGGCCCGGCAATGTACGCGAACTGCGCAACCTGACCGAACGCCTCGCCCTGTTCCTCGCCGCCGAACCGCTGCAGGCCCTGACGCCCAGCTTCGTTGCAGGCGTCGCGCCCGAACTGCATTCCTTGCCGCAGGCGGCAACGCAACTGCCTGCGCCCCATGCATCCGCCCCCGCGCCGAACAGCGTCACCGAAGTATTGGCCCGCTTCGGCGGCCGCCGTGACGCCGCCGCCGACTACCTGGGCATCAGCCGCACGACGCTGTGGCGCCGCCTGCGCGAAGAGCAGGAACCCTGAGCCGAGGCGTCGACGCCACAGCATATTGCATCAATGACAATCCCGTAGTATCTTCTTGCGTTGAGTTCAGGGGCATTACATGGAATATCGCAGGGAAATCGATGGTCTGCGGGCGGTTGCCGTCCTGCCGGTAATCCTGTTTCACGCAGGGTTCCAGTTCTTTGGCGGCGGCTTCGTCGGCGTCGACGTCTTTTTCGTCATCAGCGGCTACCTGATCACGACGATCCTGATCCACGAGCTGGAAGCTGGCCAGTTCTCCATCCTCAATTTCTATGAAAGACGGGCGCGCCGCATCCTGCCGGCGCTATTCCTGCTGCTGTTTGCCTGCCTGCCGTTCGCCTGGCTCTGGCTGGTGCCGGACGACCTGAAAGGCTTTGCGCAAAGCCTGGTGGCCGTCACCGCCTTCGCGTCGAATATCCTGTTCTGGGAGCAGAGCGACTACTTCGACAGCTCGGCCGAATTCAAGCCCCTGCTCCACACCTGGAGCCTGGCGGTCGAAGAACAGTTCTACTTGCTGTTCCCCTTGTTCCTGATGGTGTTCTGGCGCCGCGACCAGCGCCTGCTGCTGGCGGTGCTGGTCGGCACGGCGCTGGCCAGCCTCGGTGCGGCGCAATGGGGTGTGGCCAGGGACCCTTCCGCCACCTTCTTCCTGCTGCCCACACGCGCTTGGGAGCTGGCCATCGGCGCGCTGTGCGCCTATTACATGTCGCGCCCCGGCGCCGGCCGGCATTCGCAACGCACGCGCGAACTTGCCAGCCTTGCCGGCCTCGGCCTGATCGGCACCGGCATTTTCGCTTTCAGCAAATACACGCCCTTCCCCAGTGTGTACGCGCTCCTGCCCACGGTCGGCGCAGCGCTGATCATCCTGTTCGCAGTCCCGTCGACCACGGTCGGCAAGATCCTGGGCAGCCGGCTGATGGTTGGCGTCGGCCTGGTCAGCTACAGCGCCTACTTGTGGCACCAGCCTATCCTTGCATTCGCACGCCACCGTAGCCTGGACGGGCCAAGTCCGGCCCTGATGGCCGCGCTGGTGGTGCTGACGCTGGTGCTGGCCTATCTTAGCTGGCAATTCGTCGAAAAGCCGTTCCGCAACCGCAGCAGGTTTGGCCGGCAACAAATATTCGCCTTCGCCATTGCCGGCTCGCTGCTGTTCTTCGGAATCGGCATGGCGGGCCACAAGACCAACGGCATGCGCAGCGTCAAGACCACCCCGCAGCAGGAAGAGGTGCTGCGCACTGTCACTGCAAGCCCGGAGCGCGCTGCCTGCCATACCAAGGGTCTGGAGTACCGCAAGCCGCAAGACGCCTGCGCCTTCAACGGTCCCGCCGGGGAATGGGCAGTGTTCGGCGACAGCCATGCGATCGAACTGGCGCACGCGCTGGCGGTACAGTTGAACGGCCGCCACCAGGGTGTGCGCCAGTTCAGCTTCAGCGGCTGCTCGCCTTCCTACCAGCGCGCCGACACCAATCCCGGCTGCAGCGACTGGACGCGCGAGGCCGTCGACTTCATCGCCGCCGATCCGCATATCAAGGAGGTCGTGGTCAGCTACCGCATCCACAGTGCCCTGTTTGGCGACCATGAAGGCATTTACCCGCGCCTGCCGGACGAATTCAGCGATGCCAAGCGCGACGCCATCTGGGCCTCGTACAAGACGATATTGAACCACTTTGCCAGCGCGGGCAAGCATGTCACCGTGGTATTGCAGGCGCCCGAACTCCCGCGCCAGGTGGATAAGCTGATACGCCAGGCCGACGATCCGCGCACGGTGGATGGGGTCACGACCGACTGGTGGCGCCGCCGCAGCGCCTTCGTGGAGCAGCGGCTGGGTGAATTGCCTGCAGGCGTGCGCATCCTGCGGCCGGAAACGCTGTTCTGTGACGCTGCGCGCTGTTACGCCGTCAAGGATGGCAAGGCCTTGTATTTCGATGATGACCACATGTCCAGCTACGGCGCCGGGCTGGTGGCGCAGCAGGTCGTGGCAGCACAGGCGCGCGCCTGTCAAAACGGCTGCTCGCTAGAATCGACGGCATGGACGAGCACACCGAGCAAGAGTCATTGAAAGAGCAGATGGGCCGCATCATCGAAGAGGCGCGCATGATACTGCCAGGTATCCAGGCCCTGTTCGGCTTCCAGGCCATTGCCGTCTTCAACGACCGTTTCGAGCAGCTGCCGGTCTATGCCCAGGACTGCCACGCTGCTGCCCTGGCGCTGGTGGTGGTGGCCATCGCGCTGGTCATGTTGCCGGCCGCCTACCATCGCCTCGCCGAACCAGGCCAGGTTTCCATGCATGCGATCACCATTTCTTCGCGCGCCATCTGCTACGCCCTCGCGCCATTGGCCGCAGGCCTGGCGATGGACATCGCCGTGGTGCTCTACATGGTCACCGGCAGCGATATGGGCAGCGCGGCCGGAGGACTGGCCGCCTTCCTGCTGCTGATCGGCACGTGGTTCGTCTTCCCCCTGCGCGCCCGGCGCCGCCGGCACAGCTCCTGAGCAACCGCTTGTCATCCGATTCGACCGCTCGTCATATCGCTGGAGCGCCAGTTGGATGGATACGGTATGCTCCCATGCCATGAAAAGAGCACTCACCGGGACGGAAAACGACCAAATGAACCGCACCGACGGCAGCGACATGCCGCTGCTGGCGCGGCTCAACTGGTATTGGATCTTGCAAGGGCTTGGCTGGAGCGCCGTGATTGCCTTCCTCATGCTGGTCAACGGGCCGTTCCTGGCGCGGCCGGGCGCCGTCCTGACCTGCATCCTGGACGGCGCCAGCGGCCTGCTGCTGACGGACCTGTGGCGCCGCTACATGAAGCTGCGCGACTGGAACACGCGCCGCGTGGACTGGCGGCAGGTCCTTGTCGCCATCTTCATCCTCGGCCCCGTGCAGTTGGCGCTCGTCACCATCATTGCCCGTTCGCTGGTCGGCGCGGCAGACGGCGGCAGCTGGCTGCCCATGCTCTTGCTGTTCTGGTCCGGCATCATGACAGCATGGCAGGTCTCATATATGGCTGCCACGGCCCTGCGGCGCGCCAACCGCTTCGAATCGGAAGCGCTGCGGCTCGACGTGCTCGCCAAGGAAGCCGAACTGAAGGCCCTGCAGGCCCAGGTGAACCCGCATTTTTTCTTCAATAGCCTGAACAGCGTGCGCGCCCTGATTTTCGAGAACCAGCAATCGGCCGCGCAAATGATCGACCAGCTTGCAACGCTGATGCGCTATACGCTGGCTGCCAGCTATGCCGATACGGTGCCGCTGCAAGAAGAGATGGAAGCTGTTGAATCCTACCTGGCCATCGAAAAGATCCGCTTCGAAGAGCGCCTGAACGTCACCGTCTGCATCGCCGACGGCATGGATAGCGTGACCATTCCGCCGATGGCCGTGCAGACGCTGGTTGAGAACGCGGTGAAATACGGCGTCGAGCAAAGCAGCGCCGGCACGGAAATCCGCATCAGTGCCAGCCATGCCAACGGCCACGCCGCTATCGAGGTGGCCAACCGCGGCGCCTTGGCAAGGCTAGGCGATTCGACGCGCGTCGGCCTGGCCAACGCCCGCAAAAGGCTGCTGCATGCCAAGGGCGGCAACGCCAGCCTTGAACTGGTGGAGCGCGATGGCTGGGTACGCGCCACCCTGAGCTTCCCTTTGTCATGACGATGCGCGTGCTGGTTATCGACGATGAGCGGCTGGCCCGCAAGGAGCTGCGCCGCCTGCTGGCAGGCCAGCAGCAATTTGAAATCGTCGGCGAGGCCGCCGATGTTGCCGATGGCATCGCGCGGGCCAGGGCTTTGGCGCCGGACCTGCTCCTGCTGAATGTGCAGATACCGGGCGGCAGCGGCTTCGACCTGCTCGATGCGCTGGACGACGTGCCGGAAGTTATTTTCACCACGGGCCATGGCCACTGCCCGGCCGACTACCTGCTCAAGCCGATCCACCCGCAACGCCTTGCCGCCGCACTGGAACGTGCTGCCGTCCGCGCCGGCATGGGCAGCAGGCCACGCAAGCTGTTCATCCGCGAGGGGGATCGCTGCTGGTTCGTGCGCCTGACCGACATCCGCCTGTTCGAAGCGGAAGGCGAGCATACGCGCGCCTATTTCGACGGTGCTGCGCCACTGATCCCGCGCTCCCTGCAGCAGCTCGAACAAATGCTCGACCGCCAGCAATTCTTCCGCGCCAGCAGCCGCCACCTGGTCAACCTGGCCGATGTCGATCGCATCGTGCAAACCGCCGGCGGTTCACTGGCGCTGAATGTGGCGGGCGTGGCTGTGGAAGTCATGGGTGCCACCCAATGACAATGGCGGACACCCTGCATCCGCTTCTGGCAAGCTTGGCCGGTACGGGCCGCATGATACGCGTCCTGGTCGTTGACGACGAGCGCCTGGCTCGCGCCGAACTGCGGCGCATGCTGGCCTGCCACGCCGGCGTCGCCGTGGTTGGAGAGGCGGCCAATGCCGCCGAAGCGGCGCTTCAGGTGGCTGCGTTGCAGCCCGACTTGTTGCTGCTGGACGTGCAAATGCCCGGCGCCAGCGGCTTTGACCTGCTGGCCGCGCTCGACGACCCGCCCGAGGTGATCTTCACCACCGCCTTCGACCAGTACGCCTTGCAGGCCTTCGAAGCCAGTGCGCTCGACTACCTGATGAAGCCCATCGAGCCGCGACGCCTGGCCGCGGCTTTGGAGCGTGCCGCTGCGCGGCTTGGCTTCGCGCCTGCGCCCAGCGCCATTCCGCGAAAACTGTTCATCCGCGACGGTGAACGCTGCTGGTTCGTGCGGCTGGAAGACATCCGCCTGTTCGAATCGGAGGGCAATTACACCCGCCTTTACTTCGACGGCGCCGCGCCGTTGCTGGCGCGCTCGCTGCTGCAACTGGAACAGCGCCTCGATCCACAGCAGTTCTTCCGCGCCAATCGCCGCCACATCGTCAACCTGGCCGCCGTGTGCAGCATCGAGAATGGCGACGGTGGCGCCGTCCTGCTGCGCGTCGACGGCATGAGCGTAGAGGTGTCGCGCCGCCGCGTGGCGGCATTGAAACAACTCCAGGAATTCTGAAGGAAAAAAAACCCGCTCGGCGAGCGGGTTTTTCGAAGCGGCACACTGCTTATTCGACTTCGACGGTCTCCGGTGGCGGCGTAGGCGCCGCATCCGGTTCCGGGAACTCCAGCTTGATTGCTTCCGCTTCGTCCAGGTCGACAATCACGCGGCCGCCGGACACCAGGCGGCCGAACAGCAGTTCGTCGGCCAGCGCCTTGCGGATCATGTCCTGGATCAGGCGCGACATCGGGCGCGCGCCCATCAAAGGATCGAAGCCTTTCTTCGCCAGGAACTTGCGCAGCTTCTCGCTGAAGATGGCTTCCACCTTCTTCTCGTGCAGCTGCTCTTCCAGCTGCATCAGGAACTTGTCCACCACGCGCAGGATGATTTCCTCGTCCAGCGCGCGGAAGCTGATGGTCGCATCCAGGCGGTTGCGGAACTCCGGTGTGAACATGCGCTTGATGTCCGCCATCTCGTCGCCCGCTTCCTTGCTGTCGGTGAAGCCGATCGAACGCTTCTGCAGGCTTTCCGCACCCGCATTGGTGGTCATGATGATGATCACGTTGCGGAAGTCGGCTTTGCGGCCGTTGTTGTCGGTCAGCGTGCCGTGGTCCATCACCTGCAGCAGGATATTGAAGATATCCGGATGCGCCTTCTCGATCTCGTCCAGCAGCAGCACGGCGTGCGGCTTCTTGGTAATCGCTTCGGTCAGCAGGCCGCCCTGGTCGTAGCCCACGTAGCCAGGAGGCGCGCCGATCAGGCGGCTCACCGCATGGCGCTCCATGTATTCCGACATGTCGAAGCGGATCAGCTCAATGCCCAGGATGAAGGCCAGCTGCTTGGCCACCTCGGTCTTGCCGACGCCGGTCGGGCCGGAGAACAGGAAGGAACCGATAGGCTTGTCCTGCTTGCCCAGGCCGGCGCGCGACATCTTGATCGCAGATGCCAGCGCTTCGATTGCAGGGTCCTGGCCGAACACCACGTTGCGCAGGTCGCGGTCGATGGTAGCCAGCTTGCTGCGGTCGTCCTGGTTGACGGTCTGCGGCGGGATGCGCGCGATCTTGGAAATGATTTCCTCGATCTCGGTCTTGCCGATGGTCTTCTTCTGCTTCGACTTCGGCAGGATGCGCTGTGCGGCGCCCGCCTCGTCGATCACGTCGATGGCCTTGTCCGGCAGGTGGCGGTCATTGATAAAGCGCGCCGCCAATTCGGCTGCGGTCGACAGCGCCGACGACGAATACTTCACGCCATGGTGCTCCTCGAAGCGCGACTTCAGCCCGCGCAGGATCTGCACGGTCTGTTCCACGGTCGGCTCGTTGACGTCGACTTTCTGGAAGCGGCGCGACAGCGCATGGTCTTTCTCGAACACGCCGCGGAATTCCGTGAACGTGGTCGCGCCGATGCACTTCAGCTGGCCGTTGGCCAGGGCCGGTTTCAGCAGGTTGGACGCATCCAGCGTGCCGCCCGACGCCGAGCCGGCGCCGATGATGGTGTGGATCTCGTCGATGAACAGGATGCCATTCGGATTATCCTTCAGCTGCTTGAGCACGGCCTTCAGGCGTTGCTCGAAGTCGCCGCGGTACTTGGTGCCGGCCAGAAGCGCGCCCATGTCCAGCGAGTAGACCACCGCGTTCGACAGCACCTCCGGCACGTCGCCCTGGGTGATGCGGTAGGCCAGGCCTTCCGCAATGGCGGTCTTGCCCACGCCGGCTTCGCCCACCAGCAGCGGGTTGTTCTTGCGGCGGCGGCACAGCACCTGGATCACGCGGTCCACTTCGTCTTCGCGGCCGATCAGCGGGTCGATCTTGCCCTCGGCGGCAGACTTGTTCAGGTTCTGGGTGAACTGGTCCAGCGGCGATTCCTTGGCCTGGCCTTCCGGCGCGGCGCCTTCTTCCACGCCCTCGGATGCCTTGCCGGAATCCATCTGCTGGTCCTTGCGCACGCCGTGCGAGATGAAGTTGACCACGTCCAGGCGGGTGACGCCCTGCTGGTGCAGGTAGTAAACAGCGTGCGAGTCTTTTTCACCGAAGATGGCCACCAGCACATTGGCGCCGGTCACTTCCTTCTTGCCGTTGGAAGCCGACTGCACGTGCATGATCGCGCGCTGGATCACGCGCTGGAAGCCCAGGGTAGGCTGGGTGTCCACCTCGCCGGTGCCAGGCACGGTCGGCGTGTTGTCGCCGATGAAGTTGGTCAGCGTTTTGCGCAGGTCCTCAATATTCACTGCGCAGGCGCGCAGCACCTCGGCTGCCGATGGATTGTCGAGCAGCGCCAGCAGCAAGTGCTCCACGGTGATGAACTCGTGTCGCGCCTGCCGCGCTTCGACAAACGCCATATGCAAACTTACTTCCAATTCCTGCGCAATCATACTTCCTCCATCACACATTGCAGGGGATGCCCCGCCTTGCGTGCATGCGTTAAAACGAACTCCACTTTGGTTGAAGCTATATCTTTAGAGAAAACGCCGCACACGCCTTTGCCGTAGCGATGGACACTCAGCATAATTTGTGTGGCCGTTTCCCGGTCCTTATTGAAATACTCCTGGATGATGGCGACCACAAACTCCATTGGAGTGTAGTCGTCGTTCAGCAGCGCCACCTGGTACATAGGTGGCGGCTTTATCGCCTGCCGTTCCAGGACGGTTTCGGTGTCATGCTTGGTTGCCATACGCTTATATTCTAATGCTTTCAGACTAGTTGCAACGCCCATTTCAGAGGGCCATTTCCACCAGTACTCATCTTACGCGTTTTCGCCGATTGCCGCAGATGGCGGTCAGCTTGGTCAAAATCAAGGGCTCGAAAAAAAGCTGTTGCAAAAAGCTCACCATGTGCTAGTGAAAGCGCTTGACATTAAAAATTGTTCCGCCAACAATGCGATATCGACTTTGTGCAGATCTGTACATGTTGGTAAGAAGTGAGTTGTCGAGGAGGGGGCAGGAAGCTTCTTGCTTTTATGGCTCGTGTGATTCGTTTTTATTGAAAGTTTTTTTAAAATGGCAACTGGTACCGTTAAGTGGTTCAATGACTCCAAAGGTTTTGGCTTCATCACTCCTGATGATGGCGGTGAGGATTTGTTCGCACACTTCTCCGCGATTAACATGAACGGCTTCAAGACCCTGAAAGAAGGTCAAAAAGTGCAGTTCGAAGTTACTCAGGGCCCTAAAGGCAAGCAAGCTTCCAACATCCAGACCAACTAATCCCTGGCCTCGGACAACGAAAAGCCCCGCCCCGCGGGGTTTTTTTTCGCCTGCCATCATACCTGCACTATGCCGATTTCGTCATGCAAATCCGCACTTTGACAACAGCCGATGCGCCCGCGCTGCTGGAATTCGAGCTCGCCAACCGCGACTGGTTCGAATCCCAGGTCGATGCCCGTGCGCCAGACTTTTACAATCTTATCGGCGTGGCTGCGCATATCGAAGACTACCTGGCGCGCCATGCGAGCGGCACCATGCATCCCTGCCTGCTGGTTGAAGATGGGGAGATTATTGGCCGTTGCAACTTGAAAGGTATCGACCAGGTCTCGTTGCGCGCCGAAGTCGGCTACCGGATCGCCTCTTATGCCTGCGGCCGGGGGCTTGCCGGCGCCGCGCTGGCACACTTGATGGAACTGGCTTACGGCCACTGGCAGCTACGTGGCCTCGACGCCCACGTTACTATCGCCAACGCCGCCTCCGCCCGCGTCCTGCAGCGGGCCGGCTTCATCTTTGCCGGCCCCTCCCCTATCCAGGCAGAAGTCGCCGGCAGCGCACTCGATTGCCTGCACTTTTGTCACGCTCGCGCAATTCGCTAAAACATGCGGCTGGCCAGATCCGCCACCAACACAACGACGCCGAGCGTCAGACCTACCATCCAGCGGCTGAACGTATCGTGCCGACGTCTCATCTCGACCATGTGTGCATCATGACGCTTGTCCATTTCAAGCATCTGCGTTTGCAACTGGCCTATTAGCGCCTTCATATTGTCATCCTGCCGAATGAAACGCTGTTCCGACTCTCGGCGCGCCTCGGTAAAGCGCTCGCAGGTCGTGCGCTCGGCTTCGGCAAAGTGCACGAGATTCTTCCGTTCGGCTTCGGCAAAGTGCACGAGATTCTTCCGATCGGCTTCGGCAAAGCGCTCGAGATTCTTCCGATCGGCTTCGGCAAAGCGCTCGAGATTCTTCCGTTCGGCTTCGGCAAAGCGCTCCGTATTCTTGCGGTCGGCCTCGGCAAAGCGCTCCGTATTCTTGCGTTCGGCCTCAGCAAAGCGCTCCATATTCTTGCGTTCGGCCTCGGCAAAGCGCTCCATATTCTTGCGTTCGGCCTCGGCAAAGCGCTCCATATTCTTGCATTCCGCCTCGGCAAAGCGCTCGGAGCTCTTGAGGTCGGCTTCGGCAAAGCGCGCCGCCATATCGGACCGCACCAGGGCAAAGCCACTGTCCATGTGCTGACGTAATAAGGCCAGTTCGCAATTAAGGGTATCCACCTGTTTCTCCAGCCGGTGAAGTCGCGCGTCATCATCATCTTCGGACGGGGACGATTCATCGTCAAGCAAGCTCTGCGGCATGGCAGCCTCCTCGAGTGAGCGTAAGCGGTTTATTCTCTGCCGCTTCACACGCCGCCATGTTGAGCCGCGTCAGGCGCACAACAAAAAACCCCGCCTCCTTGCGGATGGCGGGGTTTGCATGGAAACGAGCTTGGCTTACATCTGCTCGATCATGACGTCACCGAAGCCGGAGCACGACACCTGGGTCGCGCCTTCCATCAGGCGGGCGAAGTCGTAGGTAACTTTCTTGGAGGTGATCGCCTTCTCCATCGAGGAGATGATCAGGTCCGCCGCCTCGGTCCAGCCCATATGGCGCAGCATCATTTCAGCCGACAGGATCAGGGAGCCAGGGTTCACATAATCCTTGCCCGCGTACTTAGGCGCGGTGCCGTGGGTCGCTTCGAACATGGCCACGGAGTCGGACAGGTTGGCGCCCGGCGCAATGCCGATACCGCCTACCTGTGCCGCCAGCGCGTCGGAAATGTAGTCACCGTTCAGGTTCAGGGTGGCGATCACCGAGTACTCCGCCGGACGCAGCAGGATCTGCTGCAGGAACGCGTCGGCGATCGAATCCTTGACGGTGATCTCGCGGCCGGTCTTCGGATTCTTGAACTTGCACCATGGGCCGCCGTCGATCAGCTCGGCGCCGAATTCCTTCTGCGCCAGTTCGTAGGCCCAGTCACGGAAGCCACCTTCGGTGTACTTCATGATGTTGCCCTTGTGGACGATGGTCACCGATGGCTTGTCGTTGTCGATCGCGTACTGAATCGCCTTGCGCACCAGGCGCTCGGTGCCTTCGCGCGAAACCGGCTTGACGCCGATGCCGGAGGTGCCCGGGAAGCGGATCTTCTTGACGCCCATTTCCTTGGTCAGGAACTCGATCAGCTTCTTGGCGCCTTCCGAGCCTTCCTGCCACTCAATGCCGGCGTAGATGTCTTCCGAGTTTTCGCGGAAGATCACCATATCGGTTTTCTCAGGCTCGCGCACTGGCGAAGGCACGCCCTTGAAGTAGCGCACCGGGCGCAGGCAGACGTACAGGTCCAGTTCCTGGCGCAGTGCCACGTTCAAGGAACGGATGCCGCCACCGACAGGGGTCGTCAGCGGGCCCTTGATCGACACCACATAATCCTTCAGTACCTTCAGGGTCTCTTCCGGCAGCCACACGTCCGGGCCGTAGACCTTGGTCGACTTCTCGCCGGCGAAGATCTCCATCCAGCTGATCTTGCGCTTGCCGCCGTAGGACTTGGCAACCGCAGCATCCACCACCTTGATCATCACCGGGGTGATGTCCACGCCGGTGCCGTCGCCTTCCAGGTAAGGAATGATCGGGGTGTCAGGCACGTTCAGGGAAAAGTCGGCGTTAACGGTGATTTTCTGGCCGCCGGCAGGTACTTTGATATGTTGGTACATCGTGTTCTCCGAAGAAGGGTTTTGGCAGTCTTCTATAAGACATAAGACACTAGCGTTCCACATTATGCACCAGTATTTTACTGGGCGCTATACTAGCTACCTATGCCTCTGATACTTTTTAATAAACCTTTCCAGGTATTGTGCCAGTTTTCCCCCTCTGGAGATAAGGAAACGCTGGCCGACTACATCACGATCCCGAACGTCTATCCCGCTGGTCGCCTCGACTACGACAGCGAAGGCCTGATGCTGATGACCGACGACGGCAAGCTGCAGCACAAGATCGCCCACCCCGACCGTAAGGAGGCCAAGACTTACCTGGTGCAGGTGGAGGGCGTGCCGGATGCCGGCGCCATGGCGCGCCTGCAGGCGCCGCTCGACCTGGGCGACTTCACCACCTTGCCCTGCAAGGCGGTGCGCATTGCTGAACCAGTCTGGCTGTGGCCGCGCAATCCGCCGATCCGGCAGCGTGCCGGCCAGCCAACCTCCTGGCTAGCGATCACCCTGCAGGAAGGCAAGAACCGGCAGGTGCGCCGCATGACGGCCGCCATCGGCCACCCCACCCTGCGCCTGGTGCGCTCGGCCATCGGCGGCATCTCACTGGCCAGCCACCCGCTGCTGCCAGGCGAGTGGGCCGAAGTGTCGCCAGACGACCTCAGCACGCGCTAATAAGTCAACCAGGCAACTTGCAGCAGCGTTGATGAATCAGGTTCACCTGAACCTGCACCCACTATAAAAGGAGTTCGTCATGTCTAAGACTACTGTCGCGCTGCTTGCCTCCCTGCTTTCCCTCTCCGCCTTCGCTGCCGACCATCACATGAAAGGTTCGGCTTCCGCTTCGGCCGCAGCCTCCGCCGCCTCGATGGCTTCCGCCGCGCCAATGGCTTCCGCCGCATCGGCCGCTTCCGCCGCCGCCTCGGATGCTGCCTCCGCCAAGAAATCGGCCAAGAAAGCCAGGAAAGCCGCTTCTGCCGCAGCCTCCGCTGCCGCATCGGCCGCTTCCGCTGCTTCCGCGGCTGCTTCGATGAAGTAAGCACAAAGCGAAAAACCCGCTATGGCGCAATGCCATGCGGGTTATTCCGGTACACCTGTTTGGCGGCTAATGCCGCCAGCACACGAACTTAGGCGGACAGTGCCTTCAGGGCAGCTGCCAGACGGCTCTTGTGACGAGCAGCCTTGTTCTTGTGGATGATTTTCTTGTCAGCGATCGAGTCGATGGTCGACACGGAAGCCTGGAAGATGGTGGTAGCAGCAGCTTTGTCGCCAGCCTGGATTGCCTTGCGAACAGCCTTGATAGCGGTACGCAGGGTCGAACGCTGAGCGGAGTTGTGAGCGTTTTGCTTGACTGCTTGACGAGCGCGTTTGCGCGCTTGTGCGGTATTTGCCATTTGAGAATCCTAATTCGTTGTCAAAGTTCGTTTGCAAACAATAGCGTTTGCCAAACCGGTGCGGTGTTTTCAGAGCCGGCTGAACGTCGCTGCCTGCCTTACTGAATTCTGTACAGCCTTAAATTATAACGGGGTTTTGCTGCCAGGGCAATTCTAAATATCGGGGCGTTGCCGCTTTCGCTATAATCAGCGCCCATGAACTTGCTCAAGACCCTCGCCGCTATTTCAAGCATGACAATGTTGTCCCGCATTACGGGACTGCTTCGTGAAGTCCTGTTCTTCCGCGCTTTCGGCGCGGGCGGCATGACCGACGCCTTCTACATTGCCTTCCGCATCCCCAACCTGCTGCGCCGCCTGTTTGCCGAAGGCGCGTTTTCGCAGGCATTTGTGCCAATGTTGGCAGAATACAAAAACAAACAGGGCGAAGAAGCGACCCGCTCCCTGGTTGACCATGTGGCGACCGTGCTGGTCTGGGCCACGCTGCTCACCAGCGCAGTCGGTATTATAGGCGCCCCGCTGTTCATCTACCTGATTGGTTCCGGCCTGAGCAAGGATCCGGCATCGTTCGACGCCGCCGTCTGGATGACGCGCCTGATGTTCCCTTATATCGCCTGCATGTCCTTCGTCGCGCTGTCCAGCGGCGTGCTGAATACCTGGCGCCAGTTCAAGATCCCGGCCTTCACTCCGGTGCTGCTGAACATTTCCTTCATCAGCGCCGCACTGTTCCTGGCGCCACACCTGAAGCAGCCGGTCTACGCGATGGCGATTGCCGTCATGGTCGGCGGCGTCCTGCAGGTTGCGATCCAGGTGCCTTCGCTGGTGAAGATCGGCATGCTACCACGCCTGTCGTGGAATCCGCGCGCCGGCCTGGCCGATCCGGGCGTGCGCCGCATGCTGAAGAATATGGTGCCAGCCCTGTTTGCCGTCTCGGTGGCGCAAATCAGCCTGATGATCAACACCACCTATGCCTCCTGGATGCAGGAAGGCAGCGTTTCCTGGCTGACCGCCGCCGACCGCCTGATGGAGTTTCCCAACGCCCTGCTCGGCGTGGCGCTCGGCACCATCCTGCTGCCAAGCTTGTCCAAGGCCAGCCAGGAACAGGACCACGCGGAATATTCGGCCCTGCTGGACTGGGGCCTGCGCCTGACCTTCCTGCTTGCCATGCCGGCGGCTGTGGGCATCGCCGTGCTGGCCCTGCCCCTGATGGCGACCCTGTTCCACAACGGCAAATTCACCGACTTCGCTGCCGTGATGTCGGCCCAGCCTTTGCTGGCCTATGCGGTCGGCCTGCTCGGCATCATCCTGGTCAAGTCGCTGACGCCGGCCTTCTACGCGCGCCAGGACGTGCGCACGCCGGTACGCATCGGCATCATCACCCTGCTCGCGACACAGGTGATGAACCTGGCTTTCGTCTGGCAGTTCAAGGTGGCCGGCCTGGCGCTGTCGATCAGCGTGGCGGCACTGCTGAACGCTGCCCTGCTGTACCGCGGCCTGCGCGCAAAGGGCATCTACGCGCCGCAACCGGGTTGGCCGAAGTTCCTGGCCCGCCTGCTGCTGGCTGTCGTCCTGATGGGCCTTGCCGGCTGGTTCGGTGCGCAGCAGTTTGAGTGGCTGGCCATGCGCCACCATGCGTTCCTGCGCGCAGGTGCGCTGTTCCTGGTGATCGGCGCTTGCGTGGTGGTGTACTTCGGCACCTTGTTCGCTCTCGGTTTCCGTCTGCGCGACTTCAAGCGCCGCGCCAAATAAGGCGGCGCAGCCTCAGCGCCGCGGCGGCGGTGCTGGCGGCTCCTCGCGCGGCTGCTCGCCGGACTGTCCTGGCAGCGGTTCTTGCGGCGGTTCCTGCGGTTCCTGTGCCGGTTCTTGCGGCGGTTCCTGCGGCTCCTGTGGCGGCTCTGGCGGCTCTTGCGGCGTGCCGGTCTTGCTGCCGGGCGGCGTGCCATTCAAGCCACCCGGCTGGGTGCCGTCCATGCCGGTCAGCGGGCTGCCTGGCTGCATGCCCGATCCCGGCTTGGCCGGCTGGCCCGGCTGCTGGGCGGGCTGCTGTCCGTCCCCACTCTTGGCTCCCGCGACCTGCACGCCTTCGCCGCTGAATTTCCAGTCCGCCAGGCTGGTCTTGCCTTCAAATGCGACGAAGCGCGGCGGGAAATTGCCGATCTTGATCGGCGTGGCCTTGGACAGGCTGTAGATGGCCAGGATGCCGCCGTTTTCGGTGGCCTTCACCAGCCCCCATTCAGCCTTGCCTGTCATCGGGTCGACATACACGCGGCGCAAATGGCGGCGCAACTGCGGGAAGCGCGGATCCTTCAGGAGTTCGGCAAAAGACTTCGGATAGTTGGGCTGCCCCTGTGGCGTGGCGGCGGCATAGCTGGCCAGCGCATTGCTGTACTCCATGCCGATATCGAGCAGGGCCTGCTCGGCCGCCGCCCGCTGCATGGTCGTGCCAAGCCGCAGCGACATGGCGCCAACCAGGCCGATTATCGCCACCAGGATCACTACGCTGACGTAGGTGAACCCGCGCTGCCTACCATTCCGAATAAGGCTTGCCGCTTCGGTCATTGCCGGGCGCTCCGCTCTTGATGTCTGCCACGCCGCCTTTGCCGACGTCGTCCGGCGGCACGATGGTCCAGCTGTCGCTTTTCTCCGTGATCGGGTCGATCGGCACCGCGCGCAGGTATTTTTTTTCCACCAGCTGTTCCAGGCTGTCCGGGAAGCGGCCGGTATCGCCGTAGTACTGGTCGATGATGGCGCGCGTGCTGCGCAAGTTGTCGGCCAGGATGGTTTCCTTGGTCTTGTCCACGCTCGGGAAGTAGCGCGGCACGGCGAGCGTCAGCAGCAAGGCGATGATGCCCAGCACCACCAGCAGTTCAATCAGCGTGAAGCCCTTCTTGTTCACCATTTCTTGTAAGGCACGCCGTTCAGGCCCACCTGCTCCGAAGTCGAATACACGTCAAAAACATCCTCGCCTTCGCGCGGATCGTCGGCATCGCTGGCGTAGCTGCGCTTGCCCCAGCTCTGGCCATTGCTGGCGTTCGAGTCCGCGTTGAAAGGGTCGCGCGGAATGCGCCGCAGAAAGAAGATCTTGGCGCGCTTCGGGCTGCGCACGTCGACCACGCCTTCCACCAGCACCTCCAGCGTGCGCGGGTAACCGTTGCCGGTGATGGACTTGGCAATGCGGCCTTCATCGTAGGCGGTCTTGTAATCGTCCAGCGCCTTGCGGATCACGTGCAGCGCGCTGCGCAGCTCCTGCTCGTTGCGGCGCTGGACCACGGTCTGGCCGACCGGGATCGCCAGCGCGGCGAGCAGGCCAAGGATGGCCAGCGTCACCAGCAGTTCGATCAGGGTGAATCCGCGCGCGCGCATGCTTACTCTTTACGCTCCGTGCTGGCAGGCGGCTGCACGGTGTTGGCCGGCGCGGGCGCCGGCGGCGGCAGCGGCTTGGTCACGCTAGACGCGGGGCCGGGCTGGGTGTTCGACAAAGGCAGCTTCTGCGGCGCGGACAGGTCGGCCGGGGCTGCTGGCGCGGCGCCAGGGGTCGGCACGGCGGTCGGCACGGCTGCCGGTGCCGCCTCCTGTGCCGGAGCGGCTCCGGCCGGGCGTGCACCCGGCAACACCACGGCCTGGCGCGGCGCGACATCAGGCTTGCGGCGGAAGTTCGCTTCGGTGCCGGCCGAGAATTCCGCGGCCGAGATTTCCGGGCGCTGCAGGTTGCGCACCAGGTGCGGCGTAATCGACAGCACGATTTCGGTTTTCTGGTTGTCGTCGGTCTGGGTGCCGAACAGGCGGCCCAGGATCGGCAGGTCGCCCAGGCCCGGCACGCGGTTGCCCGTGCTGCGCTCTTCGCTGTTGATCAGGCCCGCCAGCACCTGGTTCTCGCCATCCTTCAGTTGCAGGAAAGTGGAGGCCTGGCGCGTGCCGATCTGGTAGGCGGTGGTGCCGGTGGCGGTGGTCACCCGGTCGATCAGGTTCGACACCTCCAGCGCAATGCGGATGCCCACTTCGTTGTTCAGGTAGATGATCGGCTCCGCATTGAGGGTCAGCCCGACGTCGACATAGCTCACCGACTCCGAGGCGAAGCCGCCCGTGCCCGGCGAAATGGTGGTGGTAATCACCGGCACCTTTTCGCCGATCACGACCTTGGCTTTTTCCTTGTTGCGCACGCGGATGCGCGGGCTGGCCAGCAGGTTGGTGTCGCCGTCGGTCTTCTTGATATTGACGGTCGTGCCGAGCGCGGACACGCCGATGGTATCGCGGTTGATGGAATCGAGGTCGCGCAATCTCAGCTTGTCGCCGGCGCCAGCGCTGTTCAGCACCGACAGCCCTACCGTGTTCGGCCAATCCACGCCCAGCTTCAGCAGGCGGCTGCGCTTGACCTCCAGGATCTCCACGTCCAGCATCACTTCGGGCTCGGCCTGGTCTTGCGTGGCGATGATTTTCTCGGCCAGCTTCACCGCGTCGGCGCTGTCGCGCAGGATCACCAGGTTGAGCTTTTCGTCGGCCACCACGTCGCGCGACTTGAGAATGGTTTTCAGCGTGTTGGCGACAGTCTTGGCTTCCGCGTTCGACAGGTAGAAGGTACGCACCACCGTTTCCTGGTACTCCTTCAGCTTGGCCGCCGTGTTCGGGTAGATCAGGATGGTGTTGGCATCCATCACCTGCTGTTCCAGCTGGTTCGTCATCAGCAGGAAGTAGATCGCCGATTCCACCGTGCTGTTCTTCAGCATGATGGTAGTGCGGGCGTCGCTCTTGACGTCCTTGTCGAAAATGAAGTTCAGTCCCGATCGGCGCGAAATGATGTCGAACACCTGCTTCAGCGGCGCCTCGCGGAATTCGATCGTGATCGGCGTCTTGTAGGCCTTGGACAGGCCGCTTTCAGCCGGCGGCTGCGGCATCTGCTCATTGATCTCGCGCATCATGGCGCGGGCGCGCGCATGGTCAGGCTTCTCGGCCAGGATGGTGCCGATGCGGTTCTTCGCCGCTTCGAATTCCTTCTGCTCGAGGGACGCGCCGGCCTGCGCCAGCAGCTTATCATGGCGATCGGCCATTTCCAGCGAACGCAAGCCGGCGCGCGCGCGCTCGTTCTGCGGGTCCATCGACAGCACGCGCTGGAAATTTTGTGCAGCCGGGACGTATTTGCCCTCGTTCACGAACTGGTCTGCCTGCACCAGCAGGCGCGCGCTGGCCCGGTCGCGGGTGTCAAGGTAGGCGGAGCGGTAGATCGCGTTGTCCGGTTCCCTCCGCATCGCTTCCTGGTATTTCAGCAGCCCCGCTTCCACCTGGTCCTTTTCGACCAGGTTGCGGCCGTCGCGGTAGGCCATTTCGGCCGCGCAGCCGGACAGTGCCAGGACCAGCACGGACAGCGACAGCGTTCTCAGACTTGGCTTCACTCAATCACTCCAATATTTAACTGCTGCACCTGGTTCATGGGCAGGTAGGTCATCGTCAGGGTTGGCGGTGCAATGGCATCCACGCGGTAAGTGCCGTCAATCTGCATGCCTTTTTTCACAACAAAGGTTTGTTCGCCGCGGCCCAGGTAGACTTCCCACTGGCCGTCGGCGGCCGCCTTGCCCAGGAACTGGAACGGCAACGGCGGCGCGCTTGGCGGCGGCGGGGGCGGCGGCTTCAGTTCCGCTGCCGTTGGCGGCGGCGGTGGCGGATTCCAGTTCTGGCCGCCGAACACCCCGTCCTTGCTCTTGAAGGAACCTTCGCCAACTTCGCCAATCAATTCTTCGCGCGGCACCAGGCGCAGGATCGATGCTTCGCCCAGCGCCCCCTTGGCCGCACTGTCCGCCTTGGTGGCGGGCGCCACGCTGGTTGCCGGGGCGCGCGCAGGCTTGCGTTCGACCGCTTCCGCCACCGTGTCGCTGGGCGCCTTGTCGCCGAACAGCACAAGCGCGGCAGCCCCCGCCAGCGCCACGCCCATCAGCATGTGGCGAGGCTTCATGGTTTCTCCTTCAGGTACAGCGTAAAGCGCATCCGCGCCTCGACCACCGGTTCGCTGATGGTTTCGCGGCGGAAGGCGATGTCGTCCAGCGCCGCGAACGGGATCGCCGACAGCGCCTGCATGCTGAACTGCCAGATATTCTGGTAGGCGCCTTTCAGCGGCAGCGTCACCTGGTAGGCGGACACGCCACTGGCCTTGTCTACGCTGAATTTGTAATCGCCCTGCTCCAGCGCCAGCCCGGTCTTGGCAGCGATGTCGAACAGTTGCTTGACCTGCTGCTCCGCCAGGCGCTTTTCGCCCAGCGTGGCATAGAAATGGGCCAGGTTCTCGTTGGCAGTTGGCGGCGGCGCCGCTTGCACCAGCACCGGCGGCGCCGGCGGCAAAGGCTCGGCTGCCTGCTGGCGCGCCTTGAGCGACCATGCCAGCGCACAAGCCCCCGCCAGCAGCAGCGCCAGCGCAACGCAGCCGGCAACGCCAAGGCGCATCGCCACCAGGCGCAGGCGCAGCAACAGGGCGGCAAGGTTCATCGCGCCCTCCATTGCACTTCCACCTGGAACCGCAGCGGGCGGTTCGGGTCCTGGTCGTTGATTTCATGGCGCAAGAGCGCCGCGCCGGCGAAGAATTCCTGCTGCTTCAATTGTTCGATGTAGCCAACCATGTCGTCGCTGTTCTTGGCCTCGGCCGTGATTTTCAGCGTTTGCTTGCGCGGGTCGGGGTCCAGCGCCAGCAAGGCCACGGCCGGCGTATTGGCGGCTGCAACGGCGTCCTGCAGGTCGCGCCATGGCAGGTTCAATTGCAGGATGGCGGCGTTGACGGCCACGGCCTGCGCTTCCGGAATCACGGTTTCCGGCTTGCGCTCCGGCGCACGCACGGCGGCGGCTTGCTTGCGCTGCTGGGCGTGCAGGCTTTCTTCGCGCAGCGCTTGCTGTTTTGCGGCCTGCATTCCGAAGGCGGCGCCGGCCAGAAGCAATGCGGCGCCCAGCGCGCCGGCAGCCAGGAAGGCCGGATGCACGCGATACAGCGTGCCGCGCCAGCTCGCAGCGGCGAAATCGATCTGCATCGGCCTCATGCTGCCACTCCCAGCGCGGCGGTGGCGATATGCTTGTCGCTGCCGGCCGGCTTTGCCAGCGCCGGCGGGATGTCGCCGCTCAACTGGATCAGCGCCGGCGGCTGAAGGCCAAGCAGCAGCGCCTCGCGCTGCGCCGCTTGCGTCAGCCAGTAATGATCGGCGCCATGCGGAATCGCGACGTGGCGCACGGCGCGCAACTTGCCGTCTTCGCAGGCCGCCAAGGCCAGCACATTGTCTTGTGCCACGCCGAACCAGGCGTCGTTCTTCAAGGCGCCGGCATGGCGGTTCCAGGCCGCCACGAAATGCGGAACGATGGCAATGACGGCCAGGCCATGCTGCGCAGCGGCGTTTTCAATGGCGGCCTTCAGCAAGCGCGGAACCGCAGCGGCCATGAAGGGGGCGGCAGCGTTCCAGTCCGCGCTGACGTGCCAGGCGGCAGGGGTTTCACCGTACAGCGTGTAAAACCGCAGCGCGGCGGCGCCCTCCAGGTCGGCCAGGCGGGCGGCCTGCACCGGCGGGGTTACCTGCCACAGCCGCACGAGTTCATCGGACAGGACAAAGCTGGCGCACATGCCGGCGGCGTCCTGCCCCGCCAGCAGCGCGGCCAGCGCGCCAGGCAAGGCTTCTGCCACGCCGGCCGGCCCTGCGGTTCCGGCGGCCAGGCCTTGACCGGCCAGCAGTTCCGGCGCGGCCGGGCTCCAGCGCCGCACGCGCAGCAGGCGCAAGGCTTGCGGCGTGACGTCGATGCGCAGCGATTGCGTGAAATTCTTAAGCATGCAAGGTCACCCGCTTGATTTCTGCCAGGGTCGTATCGCCGCGCCGCACTACTTCCAGCGCCGCGTGGCGCAGGCTGCGCGTACCGTTGGCATAGGCGGCCGCCTTGATCTGGCGGATCGGCCGTTTTTCCACGATCAGTTCGCGGATTTCATCGTTCAGGGTCAGGATCTCGGCGATCGAACGGCGCCCCTTGTAGCCGGTGCCGCGGCAATCGCCGCAGCCCTTGCCTTCCTTGAAGCTGTATTCGTAGACGTCGGCGCGCGCCAGCCCCACGCTGGCCAGTTCCTCGTCGGACGGCGTCACTTCGACCGCGCAATGCGGGCAGTTGATGCGCACCAGGCGCTGCGCCCAGATGCCGTTCAGGGCCGACACGAATGCGTAGGGATCGATGCCCATGTGGGTAAAGCGACCGAACACATCAAATACGTTGTTGGCGTGGACGGTGGTCAGCACCAGGTGGCCGGTCAGCGCCGATTGCACGGCGATTTCCGCCGTTTCGCGGTCGCGGATCTCGCCCACCATGATCTTGTCCGGATCGTGGCGCAGGATCGAGCGCAGGCCCTTGGCGAAGGTCAGGCCCTTCTTTTCGTTGACCGGGATCTGCAGGATGCCCGGCAGCTGGTATTCCACCGGGTCTTCGATGGTGATGATCTTTTCGCGGCCATTGTGGATCTCGGTCAGCGCCGCATACAGCGTGGTGGTCTTGCCGGAACCGGTCGGCCCGGTCACCAGCAGCATGCCGTATGCCTCCTGCGCCAGCGCACGCAAGGTCGACAGGGACGACTCGTCGAAGCCCAGCGCTTCCAGCGTCAGCGAGCCATAGGATTCGATCATGGCGCGCTTGTCCAGGATACGGATCACTGCGTCTTCGCCATGGATGGAAGGCATGATCGATACCCGCAAGTCGATCTCGCGTCCCATCGATTCGACGCGGAAGCTGCCGTCCTGCGGCACGCGCCGCTCCGCGATGTCCAGTTCGGCCAGCACCTTCAGGCGCGAAATGATCTGCTCCGCCACGTCGATGCCGTTGACGGCCGTGGCATGGTCCAGCACCCCGTCCACGCGGTATTTGACCGCCAGGCCGCCGGCGGTCGACTCCAGGTGGATGTCGGAAGCGCCCGCCTTCAGCGCGTCGTACAGGGTTGAATTCACCAGCCTCACGGCCGGGCTGGCGCCCTCCGACACCGAGGCAAAGGACAGCACCGCAGCCGTCTTGCCGTCGCGCCGCGTGCCCTCCGCGCCCGACACCAGGGTGTCGACGGCGCGCGCCGATTCTTCCTGCTTGGACAGGTAGGCCTGGATATCGGCCTGCAGCGCCAGCCGCAATTGCAGCGGCGCCGCCGCCGAGCAGCGCGCCTGCGTCGCCAGCCAGGTCTGCAAATCGAGGTCGAAAGGATCGGCAATCACGCCCACCGCCGCCCCCTCGTGTGAACGCAGCAGCACGCAGTGGCGCGCCATCGCTTGCGACAGCGGCAGCAGGTCGAAGGCCGGCGCGAAAGCCAGCATGTCCGCCGTTTCCAGCACGGCCAGGCCGAAAGGCTGGGCCAGCGCCCGCACCGCCATGCGCGGTTCAATGCCGGACAATTCTTCCAGCTCCTCCACCAGGCTGCGTTTCGACAACGCGCTTTGCGCGCGCGCCTTCGACAGCAGGGTTGCGTCAAGCACCGGCAAGGTCATGCCATTTCTCCGGCCAGGTCAAAAATCGGCATATACAGCAGTACCACGATAGCCCCCACCACCAGGCCGATGCCGGCCATCAGCAGCGGTTCAAAAGTACGGGTGAAGCGGTCGATCCAGCGCCCGATCTCGCCGTCGTAGAAGGCCGCCGACTGCGTCAGCATCGCCCCCATCTCACCGGTGCGCTCGCCCACGCGCAGCATGCGCAGCGAAATCGGCGTGGTCAGTCCGTTGGCCTCGAAGGCCGACGACAGCGGCAAGCCCGCCTCGATCATGGCGCGTGCGCCCTGCAGGCCCTCTTTCACATTGGCCGACACCATGGCCTGCACCGTGTCCACCGCATTCAGGATGGTGATGCCGCCTTCGCTCAGCATGCCCAGCGTCAGGTACAGGCGCGACAACTCGTAAATCTTCACGCGTTCGCCCACGCCCGGCAGGCGGGCCAGCAGGCGCGCCATGCCGCCGCTGCGCACCAGCTGGCGCACGCCAAATACCGCGCTGCCGATCGCCGCGGCAATGCCGGCCAGCAGCGGCAGCGTATGCGCGGCCGCAAACTGGCCCCAGCTCAGCATCACTTGCGACATCCACGGCAGGTTGCGCCCCGCGCCCTGGTAGACCTCGGCAAAGCGCGGCACCACATAGGCAATCAGGAACAGCGACACGCCGCCGCCCACCAGCAGCAGGATGCACGGATAAATGGCCGCGCTCACCAGCTTGGCGCGCACCAGGTCCACCCGCTGCTGGTAATCGATAAAACGTTCGAGCGAGCGCGGCAGGTCGCTGGTGCCTTCGGCCGCCTTGACAATGCCCACATACAGCGGCGGGAACAATTGCGGCTGGTCCGCCAGCACCGTGGAAAAACGCTGGCCCTCGCGCAGCCCGGCCAGCAGGCGTTCCAGCACGCCGCGCGTGGCCGGCGCCGATTCCTTTTCCAGCAACGCTTCCAGCGCCTCCACCACGCCCAGGCCGGCGTTCAGCAGCGCCAGCAGCTCCTGGCTGAACAGCACCAGCGAGAGCGCCTTGGCTTTGCCTGCGCGCAGGCCGGCGCTGCGCGGCGTGATGGCGCTGACAAACAGGCCGCGCGCTTCTACCTGGCGGCGGGCATCGGCCTCGTCGCGGCCGTCGACCACCATCTGGCCGATAGCCATGTCCGGCGACAGGGTGCGAACGTCGAACTGCATAATCCAGTCTGCGCTGTTCTTACTGGGCGCCGATGTCGGCGTTCTCGCCTTCGCCGCCCGGCTGGCCATCCTTGCCGAGGGAGATGATCTCGTATTCAGCCTTGGCGCCCGGCGCCTTGTACTGGTAAGGACGGCCCCATGGATCGGCCGGCACAACCTTCTTCAGGTAGGGGCCATTCCATTTGGCGCCCGCCGTGGCCGGCGCCGTCAGCAGCGCAGCCAGGCCTTCTTCCGTGCTCGGATAGCGGCCGACATCCAGGCGGTAGGTGTCGAGCGCCTTGTCGAAGGCTTCGATCTGCGCCTTGGCGACCGTGACTTCGGATTTACCCAGCTGGGAGAAATATTTTGGGCCAACATAGGCGGCCAGCAGGCCGATGATGACGATCACCACCAATAACTCAAGCAGGGTGAAGCCGGTGGCGCGGCGCTGACCTTGAAACTTTGCTACTTGCATCCGGACGACTCCTATGATGACCGCTGAAGAAACTCGCAAGCCTACCATGCGGTTTAAGTATTCAACAACATTTTGCGCAATAGTGTGTGTCTTTGCAGTCAATGGCAAAAAAAAACCGCCCGGACGGCATGCGTCCAGGCGGTTTTTCACTCAGCCAGCCGCAATCAGTCCTGCAGCTTGGCCTGGGCGCGGTCCGAGTCCGCCGCCGGCACGGTGGCGCTGCCGGTGTTCACGTTGACCAGGGTGGTCGCCTGCACGGTGCCGCTCAGGTCCTGGAACTGCACGCCGCCGACATAGCTCTGGTTCTCGTCCAGGCCGGCCCAGCTCACGCCCACGATCGCGTTGGCGCCGCTGTACACGCGGCCTGGCAGGGCCGCTGTGAACTGGCCGCCGCTGTCGCCCGGGGTCACGATCCACGATGCCAGCTTGTGCTGCATCGCTGCCGGGTTCTCGCCGCCGTAAGCCACCACGCACACCTTGTAGTTGCCAGCTGCCGGCGATGCCACCTGCACCGCTTCGGCGCTGCCGTCATGGCCGGAATAGTTCCAGCTGCCATCCGGCGCCAGCATGCCCAGGTCATGGTCGTCGCTGGCGTTGCCGGTATCCTTCTGGAACAGTGCGAAGCGCGCCGCTACCGCGCCGGCCGGGATGGCGACGTTGTAGACCTTGACGTTGGCGGTATCGGCGCCGGCCGCGCAGGCCGTCTTCAGTGCCGCCGAGCTGAGGCCTTGGGCAGCCAGCGTGACGCTGTCGCCGAAGGTGGCCGCTTTCAGGCCGCCCTTCAGCGCCGTCATGCGGCCGCTGAAGGTGGTGCGCACGGTGAACAGGCGGGTGCCGTCAGCCTTGTCGCCAGTCATCAGCGCCGGCGCAATGACCGGCTTGGCGGTGCGGGCCTGGATCGGGCTGCGCACCACGTGGTTGCCATCGCTCCATACCAGGCTGCCGAACTGCCACGCGGTTTCCGGCGCCGTGGTGCGGGTCAGCTTGACGGTGAAGCTGCCGGTGGCGCCAGGCGCCAGGGTCAGCGTGGAAGGCGTCACCACGGTGCTGAAGCCGGCCACCGAGGCGCTGGCATTGTAGGTGGCCGTTGCGCCGCCCACATTGGTGACCTTGCGCCTGATGGTGACGCTGTTCTGGATCGCGCCGGCCGTGATCGATGCCAGGTTCAGGTTGTAGGTCTCATCCAGCGTGCCGTAGGTGGTGCAGTCGGAAGCCGGCTGCACCAGTGCGCGGTTCACCTTGCACTGGTAGGCCACCAGTTCCGCCTTGCCCATGTCGTACACCAGGCCAGGATCGTTGGCCTTGTTCGGCGCCACATGGCCGGCACCCTGCGACCATGACAGCTTGCCGTTTTGCGCGCCTGCCAGGCCGTCGTCCAGCGTATCGTATGCCGTGGTCATCAGCGCCGACTTGATGGCCGCTGGCGACCAGTCCGGATGCGCCTGGCGCAGCAGCAGGCCGAGGCCGGCCACGTGCGGGCTGGCCATGGAAGTGCCCTGGATCGACGCATAGGCTTGCTGGCCCGGCGCGCCGGCTGCCACCGCTGCCGTTTCGGCAGGGTTCAGCGGTGCCGCGTAGCTGGCAATGATGTCCACGCCCGGCGCGGTGACGTCCGGCTTCAGGATATTGCCGTCGCCCATGTTCGGGCCGCGCGAAGAGAAGCCGGCCATGACCGGCGCCGGCTTGGTGCCAGGATAGAAGGCGCTCAGGGACGCGGTAGCGCCGGCAGCTTGCGCCACGGCGTAGGCCTTGATGGCGCTGCCGTCGGCGGCGCTCACGTGCACGGTTGGCACCGAGTGGATCTCGCTCACCAGGCCGGTGCCGTTGTCGCTCAGCACCATGCCGACGCCGCCGGCGTTCAGCACGGCCAGGCTCTTGTCGACGCGCGCGTTGTTGCCGCGGGTGCAGATCACCACCTTGCCGGCCACCTTGGCCGGGTCCAGCAGCACCTGGCCGGCCGGCGGCGCGGCGCTGAAGCACAGGCTGGCGTTGCCGCCGCCCACGCCTGCATCTTCGGCGCGGATCAGGGCCGTATCGGGCAGGCTGTTCAGGTTGTTGGAGGCGCCGAAATACTTGCTGCCGTTGCCCAGCTTGACGTCGGCCTGGAACTTGCGGTCATGGGTCGATGCGCCCACGGTGGTCAGCCATGGGCTGATGTGGGCCACGGTATTGGCCGGGCCTGCGTTGCCGGCCGACGCAGCCACGAACACGCCTGCCAGCGAGGCGCGGTAGAAGGCCTGTTCAACGGCATCGCCGGTGCTGGTCTGCGAACCGCCGATCGAGAAGTTGATCACGTTGACGCCATCCTTGACGGCGTCGTCGATCGCTTGCACAGAGTCCGAGTTGTAGCAGCCGTTGTTGACATTGGTGCCGTCGGCTGCGCCCTCTTCGGCCGTGCTCCAGCACACCTTGTAGGCGGCCACGCGGGCGCGCGGCGCCATGCCGGAAGTCAGCCCCATCGGAACGCCGCCGATGGTGGCCATCACATTGGCGTTGCCGGCTGCGGTCGACGCGGTATGGTCGCCGTGGCCGCCGTGGCCGATGGCATGGCCGTCGGTGCCGGAGCTCGAATCGCGCGGCGAGAAGTATTCAGTCCAGTGTTTCGGCTTGCGGGTGGCCAGGAAGCCGGAGTTATAGAACTTGGCGCCCACCAGCTTGTTGTTGCAATGCTGGGCCGGGTCAAAGCCCTCGCCCGCCACGCAGCCGCCCTTGAAGGTCGACGGCGGCGCGGTGTAGGCCAGGGTGCCGGCCGGGTCGAAGGTCGGCACCTCGTTGGCATCGACACGGTCGGCAAAGGCCGGGTTTTCCGGCCAGATGCCGCCGTCGATCACGCCGATCACCAGGTTTTCGCCCTTGACCTGGCTGCCGCCGGCAAATTGCGACCACAGGCCATTGATGGTGCTCAGGCCCAGGAAGCGGGTAGTGGACACGGTGTCCATGCGGCGCACGGCGTCGGCCTGCACGTCGGCCACGGCCGGATTGGCCTTGAGCGCCAGCACTTCGGCATCGGTCAGCATCACGGCAAAGCCGTTCAGCACCACGTCATAATTGCCGACCACGGTCGGATTGCCGACGCTGGCCAGCACTTCATCCTTCTTGGCGCCCAGGTAGCTGACGTAGTTCTGCACCTTGGACGAGCGGTAATCGAAGACTTCGCCCTTGGCCGGCTGGGTGGCGGCCAGGCCGGTGACGCCGCCGGTATAGGTGGCGGCCGGCTGGTCTTGCAGTTGCACGATATAGGCCTTGCGCTCTTCTTGCGCGGCGGCGGACAGGGTAAAGCTGGACAGCAGCGCCAGCACTGCCAGGGCGGCTGGACGGCGTTTCAAATTCAGTTTCATGGAATCTTTCCGGTTCAGGTTAGCGGGAGGTTCAGCGCACGCGGCGGCGACGGCTGGCCAGGGCCAGGCCGCCCATGCCAAGGCCAAACAGCGCCAGGCTGCCCGGTTCCGGGATAGTCGCAATATCGTCGATCGCGAAGTTCGCCATGCCGGCGCCGCGGAAGCATTGGCCAACGTCGTCGCACTGCAGGCCGAACACCAGCACGGAGTTGTAGTAATCGGTCAGCTTGCCCAGGTTGAAATGCTGGAAGCTGAACTGGCCATCTTCCGGCGCGGCCAGGGCCAGGCGCACCAGCGGGCCCAGTTCCTTGCCCGCGGCATCAAAGCCCTGCAGCAGCAGCTGGCCGGCCATGTCCGGGAAGCTCTGCTGGCCGGCGCCCACGAAGCTGGCGTTCAGGCTATCCAGGCGGAAGGAAGTATTGTCATTGCGGCCGAAATAGAAATAACCATCGTCCAGGCCGGCGTAATACTGGCTGGGATTGTTGACGGGGCAGCTGGCCGAGACGCACGTTTCCGGCTCGCTGCCTTTGACAAAGACCCCCACCAGATCGCCCAGCTGGCTACCGCCATAGGCTTCCATCCAATAGTCGCCAATCTGGACATGCTGGCCAGCCGTCACCCATGGCGATTGCGGCTTGCCCTCGAAACTCAAGGTTCCTGCCTGGGCGACGCCGCCAATGGCCAGCGTTGCCGCCAACATTATTTGACCGAATGCTTTTCCTGCGCGAGGTGCTTGATTATTAAAAAATTTCAACTTCGATTCCTCTGCGAATTATCATCATGACAGGCGATGGCGGAACTTTTGCTCCGCACCGCCCGGCTCCACTACAACACGGTTGCTTATCGAGCAACTTTACTTGTGGAAAATTTTCTAACCACAAGTTGCCGGTAGGAAGCATATTTCATGCCAAGGAAATAATTATCAAAAGAATCAATATGTTATCTTGGCAAGATTTATTTAACTACAAAAAGTGTAAAGATTTCCGACACTTTGCATACGAATGCACGACAAAAAGCCGACACTTGGCCGGCTTGGTCGGGGGAGGAAGAAAGGAGGTCAGCGGTCCAGCGCGCCGCCCAACTGGCATTTGCCGGCCACGCAGGCAGCGCCGGGATCGGCCATGAAGCGGCAGTCGCTGGCCATGCCCGAGCGGGCATTGGCATCGCTGCGCTCCTTGCGGTAGCGCTCGGCGAGCTGCGCGACCTTGGCGGGGTCGCTGCGCACAGTGGAATAGGCAAGGTAGCCTTCCGGCCCGCCGCAGGATTTGGCGCCGAGCGGCACAGTCCGGCACTGCTGGTCGCTGTCGCAGCCAGCATCGCGGCCCATCGCGCGCAACTGCGACAAGGTGTCGGGGGTGGCGTGGCTGCAGGCAGCGGCGCCCAGGCAGGCCAGCAGGATGGCAAACTGTTTCATGACATATTGCTCCAAAGGCGATGGCCTATCATCGGCCCCGCCGCCCGCCCGGTCAACCGTGCCGGCAGCCCGCCGCAAAAAAAAACCGCCCTGGCATGCGCTGCTGCGCATGCCAGGGCGGAGCTGATGCCTCCTGCCAGGCCTTAGTCTTTCAGCTTGGCAGCCGCCACGCGGTCGGTCTCGGCAATCGGAACGGCCGCGGTACCGGTGTTGACATTGACCAGGGTGGTCGCCTGCACCACGCCATTCAGGTCCATGAACTGGGCGGCGCCGACATAGCTCTGGTCATTGTCGAGGCCGGACCAGCTGACGCCCACGGTGGTGTTGTTGCCCGCCACCACCTTGCTCGGCACTGCCACCACGAACTTGCCGCCAGCGTCGGCCGTGGTCACGACCCACGATGCCAGCTTGTGCTGCATGGCTTGCGGCGTCGTGCTGCCGTATGCCACCACGCAGACATTGTAGGTGCCGGCCGCAGGTGCTGCCAGTTGCACCGACTCGTTGCTGCCGTCGTTGCCGGAGTAGCCCCAGGTGCCGCTTGGCGAGAGCACGCCCAGGTCATGGTCGTCGGTCGCCCCGGAGTCCTTGCCGAACAGGGCGAACTTGGCAGCCACGGCGCCGGCCGGGACGCTAACCTTGTAGACCTTGACGTTGGCCGTATCGACTCCGGCCGTGCACAGGGTCTTCAGGGTGGCGGAGTTGATCGCCTGGGCTTCCAGGGTCACGGCATCGCCATAGCTGGCCGCCTTCAGGCCACCCTTCGCATAGCCCATGCGGCCGGAGAAGCCGGTCAGGACCGGGAACAGGCGGCTGCCGGAAACCTTGTCGCCGCTCAGCATGGCTGGCGCCGTCACCGCCTTGCCCACCTTGGCCTGCACCGGAATGCGCACGCTATGGCTGCCATCGTTCCAGGTCAGGCTGCCGAACTGCCAGGCGTTGGCAGGGGCGCCGTTCGGGGTCAGCTTGACAGTGAAGCTGCCGCTCTGGCCGGTCGCCAGCGTCAGCGACGACGGCGAAACCACTGCGGTGAAGCCTGGCAGCACCGCGCTGGCGGTGTAGGTGGCTGCCGGGCCCACATTGGTCACCTTGCGGCGCACCGTGGTGCCGACGCCGCCCAGTGCCGAAGCGACCGTGATCGACGGCAGGTTCAGGTTATAGGTCTCGTCCAGCGTGCCAAAGGCGGTGCAATCGGCTGCCGGCACGGCAGGCCGGTTGACCTTGCACTGGTACTGCACGTAGTCGGCCTTGCCCATGTCGTACACCAGGCCCGGGTCGACCGCCTTGTTCGGATCCACATGGCCGGCGCCCTGCGACCATGGCAGCAAGCCGTTCTGCGCGCCGGCCAGGCCGTCGTTCAGGGTCGAATAGGCGGTGGTCATCAGGGCCGATTTGATGGCGGCCGGCGACCAGTCGGGATGCGCCTGGCGCAGCAGCAGGGACAGGCCCGCCACGTGCGGGCTCGACATCGACGTGCCCTGGTAGGACTCGTAAGCCGCCGGCGGCACGAAGCTGCCCGCCACCACCGCGTTGTGCTGGGCCGGTGTCAAGGCTGCCGACACGCTGGCGATGATGTCCACGCCCGGCGCGGTCAGGTCGGGCTTGAGCACGTTGGCGTCGCCCATGTTCGGCCCGCGCGACGAGAAGCCGGCCATGACCGGCGCCGGCTTGCTGCCCGGGTAGAACGTGCCGATGGCGCTGGTGGCAGCAGCGCCCTGGGCCACCGCATAAGCCTTGATGGCAGCGCCGTCGGCGGAGCTGACATGCACGCTCGGCACCGAATGCGCCTCGGCCACCAGGCCGGCGCCATTGTCCATCATGATCATGCCTGCGCCGCCGGCGTTCAGCACGGCCAGGCTCTTGTCCACGCGGGCGTTGGTGCCGCGGGTGCAGATCACCACCTTGCCGGCCACCTTGGCTGGATCGAGCAGCACCTGGCCAGCAGGCGGCGAGCTGCTGAAACACAGGCTGGCGTTGCCGCCGCCCACGCCGGCATCCTCGGCACGCACCAGGGACGTCTGCGGCAGCGCATGGGTGTTCAGCGAAGCGCCGGTGTACTTGACGCCGCCGCCGGTGGTGGCGTCGGCCACCAGGCTGCGGTCATGGGTGGAAGCTGCCACCGTGGTCAGCCACGGGCTGATGTGGGCCACCGCGTTGGCAGGACCGCTGTTGCCGGCCGAAGCGGCAACGAACACGCCCGCCAGCGAAGCGCGGTAGAAGGCTTGTTCGACCGGGTCGTTGACCGTGTTCTGGGCGCCGCTGATCGAGAAGTTGATGGCGTTCACGCCGTCCTTGACGGCGTCGTCGATGGCCTGCACCGAATCGGAATTGAAGCAGCCGTTGGAGGCGCCGGTGCCGTCGTCGGCCGCCGGATCGTCATAGGTCCAGCACACCTTGTAGGCGGCCACGCGCGCACGCGGGGCGATGCCCGATGCCGGGCCCATCGGGATGCCTGCCACCACGGCAGGGACATTGCTGTTGCCGGCCGCGGTGGAGGCGGTATGGTCGCCATGGCCGCCATGGCCGCTGCTGACGCCATTGCTGCCGACGTTGGAATCGCGCGGCGAATAGAATTCCGTCCAGTTCTTGGGGCGGCCGCTGGCCAGGAAGCCGGCGTTGTAGTACTTGGCGCCCACCAGCTTGTTGTTGCAGTGAGTGGCAGGATCAAAGCCCTCCCCGCCCACGCAGCCGCCGGTGAACGTGGCCGGCGCCGCGGTGTAGGCCAGGCTGGCGCCGGCATCGAAGGTCGGCACGCCGTTGCCATCGACGCGGTCGGCGAAGGCCGGGTTTTCCGGCCAGATGCCGCCGTCGACGATGCCGACCACCAGGTTTTCACCCTTGACCTGGCTGCCGCTCGCAAATTGCGACCACAGGCCGCCGGCGGTGCTCAGGCCCAGGAAGCGCGGCGTCGAAATCGTTTCCATGCGGCGCACCGAATCGGCTTGCACGTCGGCCACGGCGGGATTGTTCTTCAGGGCCAGCACTTCGCTGTCGGTCAGCAGCGCGGCAAAGCCGTTCAGCACCACATCGTAATTGGCAATCACGGTCGGATTGCCGACGCTGGCCAGCACGTCGGCCTTGCGGTCGCCCAGGTAGCGCACATAGTTCTGCACGTTGGGATCGCGGTAGTCGAACACCGCGCCTGGCGCCGGCTGGGTAGCCGGATAGCCGCTGATGCCGCCGACATAGGTCGTCGCCGGCTGGTCGCTCAATTGCACGATATAGGTTTTGCGCGCCTCTTGCGCGCCGGCGCTCACGGCCAGGCAGGACAGCACGGCCAGCACCGCCAGTGCCGCAGGACGCAGTTTCATGGTCATTTTCATTTGGATTCCCGGTTCAGGTTAGCGAAAGAGCGTCGGCTTAGCGCGCACGGCGGCGGCGGCTGGCCAGGCCGAGGCCGGCCACGCCCAGGCCGAACAGCGCCAGGCTGCCTGGTTCGGGAACGGTGACGATATCGTCGATGGCGAAGTTGGCAAGGTTGGAATTGCGGTTGCAGCTGCCAGCGGCATCGCAGGCATAGCCAAGCACGCGCACGAAGGCGAATTGTTCCTTGATGGAGCTGAGGTCGAAGGTGCCGAAGCGGAACTGGCCGCCGACAGGACCGGACAGGCCGAGCTGGCGCGCCGCGCCCACCGCCTGGCCCATGGCATTAAAACCTTGCAGCACCAGCATGCCGGCGACGGCCGGGAAGCTGGCCTGGCCGTTGCCGATGAAGCTGGCGCGCAGGCTGCCGAGCCGGAACAGGGAATCGTTATTCATGCCAAAGTAGAAGTAGCCATCATCCAGGCCGCTGTAGTACTGCGACGCGTTGTTGACGGGGCAGCTGACGCCGAAGCAGCTGGCAGTATCGCTGCCGTCGACAAAGGCGCCGACCAGGTCGGAAGTCAGGCTGCCGCCATACGACTCGATCCAATAGGAGCCGACCTTGATGTGGTCGCCGGCGAAGACGAACGGCGAATCTACCTGGCCTTCGAAATCGAGTACCCCTGCCTGCGCCACGCTGCCCATTGCCAGCGCTGCCGCACACAGGAATTGTTTGATCGCCTTGCCTGCGCGATGTGTTTGGTTCTTAGAAAAATTAGCCACAGAATCCCCTGGATGGTTGAACTCTCGAAAATGGCGCCTGCCTCGTGGATAGGTGCCTGACTCCAATCTATTGCCTACAACACAACTTTACGCACGGATACTTGTGCGTGGGGGACGGCGCACGCAAAAAACATGCCAAAACAACATTTCCAAAAGAATCAATCGCTTGCTGTCATGCCACTATTGGCAATTAATCAAACTGTAAAGATCTTCGACAAATCGGGCAGAGGCAGGATCGGGAATTGCGCCACGGCGTGCGCGCGGTTGCTCACGCCGAGCTGGCGGTACAGGCGTTGCAGGTGGTTCTTGACGGTCAAGGGGCTGATGCCGAGCAGGCGGCCGATTTCTTCATTGCTCTTGCCCTCACGCAGCCATTGCATGATTTCCGCCTGGCGCGGCGAGATGGCCGGGGCCTGGGCCGCTGTGGCGATACGCTGCAGCACCAGGTGCAGGTACGGCAGCAGCAATTGCAACAGCCAGCATTCGCGCAAGCCGGCCGCCGCAGGCAAGCCAAGCAGGACCACGGCGCTGCCGCCGGACGCCAGCGGCCCGCTGCCGTGCAGCAGGCCATGGCCCATGGCGCCGGCCTGCAGCGCCAGCGGCCGGCCCCCGGCCTGCTGCCAGAGGCGCAGCCAGGCCGGCACCGGCCCTTGCCGCGCCTCGCACAGCAAGGCACGCTCGGCCGGCGCCAGCATCGTGCTGTGCAGGCAGTCCACCTTACGCGCCCGCCCCTGTTCGTCAAGCTGCATGCAGAGCAGCACGCCATGCGGCAACAGGGCCTGCAAGGCGCCCTGGCTCCACAGGAATAACTCGCCCAGCGTGGCAAGGCCATGCGCGCCATCGATGGCGTGCAGCAGGTATTCCTGCTCGCGGGCGTCGGGGCTCAGCATTGGGTGTGGAAGCGGTAGCCGCTGCCTCGCACGGTCTGGATCGCCTGGTGCAGGCCGCTCGGTTGCAGCGCATTGCGCAAGCGCCCGACGTGGGCGTCGACCGTGCGTTCGTCGAGGAAGACATGGCTGCCCCACACCTGGTCCAGCAACTGCGCGCGGCTGTGCACGCGGCCCGGATGGTGCATCAGGTAGTTCAGCAGGCGGAATTCGACGCGTCCCAGGTTCAACTGGCGGTCGCCGGCGGTGACGCTCAGGGTATGCGGGTCGAGCCGCAGGCCCGCCACCTGCAGCGTCCCCGGCATGCCAGCCGGGCGCCGGCGCCGCAGCACCGCATGCAGGCGGGCGATGGTTTCGCGCGGCCCGAAGGGCTTGCAGATGAAATCGTCAGCGCCGCTTTCCAGCGCCAGCACCTTGTCCTGTTCGGCGCAGCGCGCGCTCAGCATCAGGAGCGGCAGCTCGCTGGTGCGCGGCGCGGCGCGCACATGACGGATCAGCGACAGGCCCGACTGGCCCGGCAAATCCCACTCCAGCAGCACCGCTTCCGGCAACGTCCCCTGCAGCGCTGCGAGCGAGCTCATCGCATCGCCGTGGCACTGCACCGCGTAGCCCGCCTGCCCCAGGTTATGGGCCAGCAGTTGCTGCACAGCGGGGTCGCTGTCGATGACGAGAATGTTGAAGGACATGGCAAAAAACGCAGGTCGTTATGCGGAAAACTATGAATCATGCCAAGTCCTGCACGCTAATACAATTTTAATTAAGTATTAATATTCTGCCGAAATAAATACCCCGCTTCACTCTGTGCCATCCAAATGAAAAAGCACCCTGGAAGCCGAAACTCCCAGGATGCTTGTGGTGTTTGTGCAACCTGCCGTATTCAAGCGCGGCGCCGGCGCGCGCAGGCCAGCGCCAGCAAGCCCAGTGCCGCCAGGGCCAGCGAAGCCGGCTCCGGCACGGCGGCCGGCGCCGCAACGGTAGCGACCGCGTCGTTGATGCTGAGGATTTGCAGGTCCGGGCTGCCGTCCGCCGCGGCGACAAACATCAGGTCCAGGACCTTGCCTTTGATCTGGACGCCGGCATCGTCAAGGGCCAGGACGCCGAAATTGGAAAACATCAATGCCGACGGATCGCCGGAAATGGTCAGCAGGAAGCTGAACACGCCGCCAAACACCCCTTGGTACAGCACATCGTTGGGGGTGGCAGTATTCAACAGGGCAAAGCCGCCCGGCACGGCGGCGGCATCGCCCCATGGCGAGAAATTGGCCGGGTCCATGTCAAAGCCCTGCAGTTGCGACATGGTCGCAGTCACGGCCGGCGCGCCATCGACGCCATTGAAGGTGAAGTCCAGGTAGCCGGCGCGGCCGGCGCCATAAATGGCGGTATCCAGCGTCACCAGGCGCACGACGTCGGCCATGGCGTGGCTGCTGGCGCTAAAAGCCAGCAGCAGCGCCAAGCTGCGCAGGAAACGGGTGATGAATGTGTTTTGCATGGTTGCTGTCCTCAGAAACTGCCGTTGTAGACTTTTGGCGTGTAGTTGACGGCTACACGGCTCGGATTATTGAATTGCAGCTGGACGGTGGCCTGGGCGCCGGCAGCCAGCGCCGGCGCGGCGGTGATGTAGGGCATGCCGTTGACGTAACCGATGGCGTTGGCCAGGGTCACGCCGGCCGGCAGGCCCTGCAGCACATAATGCACCGGCGCGGCCATGTCGGCGCCGCTGGTGTTGGTGATCCAGGCAGTCGCGGTGCCGACGCTGCTGAAGCGGCCCTGTACCAGGCCGGAGCGCTGGATCTGCACGCTGGACGTCACATCCACATACGCGGCCGGCAGGTTCAGGCTGACCACCACCGGGTCGTGGTCGGAGGCACGGTAAGGCAGGGTGTTGTACAGCGCCTGGGCTGCAGCGTTCTTGCCAATGAGGTTGTAGTCCAGCACTTCCGGTTCATCGGCGTTGACATTCCACAGCACGGCGCCGGCCACTTGCTGGCTCAGCGAAGTGCTGGCCAATGCCTGGTCCAGGTAGCCGCTCTCGGCGCCAAACACATAGGAATGCGGAATGCCGTTCGGACGCACGAAGCGCTCGAGCTGGTTTTCGAAGCGGACCTGGCGGTCCTGCGACGCCAGGTACAGGATCGGGTCTTCCATGCCATGGGCGTTGAAGTCGCCGATCAGGAGCACGTCGGCGTCGCCGGACGCGGCCACCACTTGCGGCACGAAGCCGTCGGACAACTGTTGCACCTGAGCCATGCGCACCGGGTTGTAGCAGCCCTGGCCATCGCCCTGGTCGGCGTTGGCGCCGCTGGCGTTATTGCAGCGCTTGGCCCGCAGGTGGTTGACGACCAGGCTGAATTTCGCGCCGTTGGCGGCCTTGAAGGTCTGCGCCATCGGCGGACGCTCGTAGACGCTGTTCGCGTCGGACAGCGCGCCGCTCACCAGTGCCAGCTTGGCAGGCTTGTAGATCATCGCCACGCGAACTGCATCGGTGCCGGTCGCGTCCGGCTTCGGCACGTAGGCATATTCCACCTTGCCGTATGCGGCGTTCAGGCTGTCGACCAGGTAGCTGGCGGCATAGTCGCCATTGTTCTGGATTTCCATCAGGCCGACCACGTCCGCATCGATCGCCTTCAATTCCGCCACGATCTTGTCGCGCTGGCGAACGAACTCGGTCATATTGTCGGCGCCGCGGCAGTTGCTCTTGCTGGTGCCTGAACCGAGGGTGCAGCCCTGGCCGGACTGGCCCAGCACGTCGGTGCCGTCGGTGAAGGTGGTGAAGAAGTTCAGCACGTTGGCGCTGGCCACCTTCACGTTACCCGCCGCCACTTCAGGAGCCAGGCTGCGCGGATTCTCGCGCGCGAAGACCGGGGTTTCAGTCGGCTGCAGCTTGAAGCCGGCGCCGCCGCTGCCAAGCGCGCCGAAATCGATGACGCCGGTCAGGCCGCTGACGGTGTCGCCGCTGCGCACGGTGCCGTCCTGGCCGAGATATGGCACGCTATCGGGCGTAACGAACAGGCCGTCATCCAGGGTGATCATATTGGCCGCGTTGGCGGCTGCCATGGCAATGGCTTCGGCGCTGCGCGCCGGATAGCGGTTGGTCGGCACTTCACGGCGGCCATCGGCCAAGGCCAGTTCGCCGCGGCTGCCCAGCGATTCGGTGCCGTTGACGGTCAACTTGGCGGGGAAGCGTACCAGCATGCCTTCCACATTGGCCAGGTTGGTGCCGGGCAGGTCGATATTGACAGGGGTAATGCTGTTGCCCGTGCTCTGGGTGACGACGCTGGTCACAGTCGACAGTTCGGTGTAGGAGCGCGTGGCGCCGCTAGGCTTGTACTCGGTTACGGTGCCGCTTACGCGCACCAGGTCGCCCAGCCCCACGGTGACCTGGGACGAGCCCATGTAGACGAAGATGCCGTCCGAGGTATGCGGATCGCCGTCGCCAGCCAGGTCCTGGATGAAGAAGCCGCTGCCAACCCTGGCGGTCACCACGCCTTCGGTGGTCAGCTTCACGCCGTTGTACGGGCTGGTGGCGCCCGAACCCTGCACCTGGGGCACCGGCACCACGGTGCCGGCTCCCATTTCCACGGTCACGCTGACGGTACAGCTGGCGTCCTGGCCCTGGTCGTTGCTGAACTTGACGGCCACCGGATACGTGCCGGTTGCCACCGATGGCGACGCCACCAGCGACACGCTGGCGCTGCCGCCGATGCCGCCAGCTGCAGTCAGGCTGCCCAGGCTCAGGCCTGGCACGGCTGCCGACGTAATCACAGCGCCGTTGACGATGCCGTCTGCGTCCGAGGCTGACAAGGCGATGCTGCCGCCCGTGCCGAAAGTCAGCTTGGCGCTGGCCGGGCAAACCGGCACGACAGGTTGCGGCAGCGGCCCGCCATCGCACATATTGGCCGGCGAAGCGGCAGTGCGGAATTGCGGCGCGACGGCAGTGAAGTCGGCAGCGTTATTGTTGCTGTCGGTGCAGCCGTTATTGGCGCGCAGCAGGCTGGTGGTGGCGCTCATTGCCGGCGCCGCCGCAGTTTCGGAGAAATTCGCCGAACCGTAGCCGACCACGTCCTGGATCGCCGCGCTGCTCGGCTGGGCGCCGGTCAGCGCGCTGTTGTTGTTGACCAGCGCCACCTTGCCGGAAGCGCCGCTCATGTTCACGCTGCCGCTGAAGAAATCGGCCGCCACGTCGGCGCCGACGGCGGTATTGCTGCTGGCCAGTTTGACCAGGAAGTATTTGCCCGGATCGATGCTGGTGCCGGCCGGCAGTTCTGCCCTGCCCCAGCTTGTGCCGCTGGCGGACGCATACTGGATGGTCCAGCCGCCCACCGCCACGGCAGCACTGCCGCGGTTGAACAGTTCAACGTAATCGTAGCGCAGGGTAGCGCCGCTGTTGCCGCCCGCGCCGTACATCTGGCTGATCACCACGTCGGCAGCGAATGCCGGCTGGCAGGCCAACAGGGCGGCCAGCGCGGTAGCGCGCAAGGAAATGCGTTTGTCCATGAAAAGGTGTACCCCCAGAGTTTTTACCAAAAGGATTTTTTATTGTTCTTTTGCATATTAACTGTTTGATATGACTAGTTGGTGACACACGATTAGTCCGAACGGACTAACGGGGATAGGGCCGCGCCAGCGGTTCTCCTATGAACAGGCCCTGCGCCGGCCAGGCCACGCTGCGCCAATACGCTTCGATGGCGGTGGCTCCGCTGAGGTAATGCTGCAACAGGATTTGTGGATGGGGAAATTTCTGCCAGTGGTTGCACGGTTCGCTGACCGTGCCATAGCTGGCGGTGGCGCCCGCCTCCAGCCAGCGCAGGCTGCTCATCTGCCCACTGCCCAGCAAATCCCCGCCGTAGGAAGTCAGGTGGTCGGCCAGGGCGCCGGGCAAGAAGCGCAACGTCTCCAGCTTGCCGACGCGCGCCAGCCCGGTCTGGTAGAACATGATGTCCTGCGCGCCCTCCAGTGCATCCTGCTGCAGCGTGTGGATGGTCAGCTTGCGTGCGGGAATGGCGCCGCTGGGGGGAAAGAAGCGTGCCCGGGTATTGCGCGCGGCTTCGCTGGTCTGCAGGAAGTAGGCGCCCGCCTGCGGCAGGCTGAAGCCGGCCGCCTTGCCGCGTTCGGCCACGGCGCGCGCCACGTCCAGCGGCTCGGCCGGCAACAGCATCGACAGTCGCATGCCGGGCGGCAGCGCCTTGGCATTGAAATAGGGATTCTTGCGGCCGGGAGCACAACTGCGCTCGCATTGCGCCGCATCGAAACCCAGGGTGTAGGCCGATGTCAGGCTATTGCATTCGACTGCGTAAGGCGCTGTCCACGCGAACAGCACGGCGCGTGCTTCCGCCGGCAGCTGCTGGTCGATCTCGCTTTTCAGCCGCGCAAAAGCCTCGGCATCGAGGCGGTGCGGCTTGCCGGGAATGCTGACGTGGGCAATGTGCGCCGGCGCGATGCCGCGCAGCTGCGCATAGTAGGCGCCCAGCGCCACGCTGGCAGGATCGGCATCGTTGATGACCAGCCCAAGCTGGGCCGGCTGGAGTTGGGCGCGCGCGCCGGCTGCAATCAGCAGGAGCGCGGCAAAGGCGCAGCGCTTAGCCGCGATGGTAGACATCCTCGAAGCGAACGATATCGTCCTCGCCGAGGTAGCTGCCCGACTGCACTTCAATCAGGTGCAGCGGCAGCTTGCCGGGATTTTCCAGGCGATGGCTCATACCGATCGGGATGTAGGTCGATTCGTTCTCGGTCAGCAGGGTCACCTTGTCGCCGCAGGTCACGCGCGCCGTGCCCGACACCACCACCCAGTGCTCGGCGCGATGGTGGTGCATTTGCAGCGACAGCTTGCCGCCCGGGTTGACGATAATGCGCTTGACCTGGAAGCGGTCGCCCATGTCGATGCCTTCGTAGGATCCCCACGGACGGTACACCTTGGTATGGTGCAGGTGCTCGGTGCGGCCATTGGCCTTCAGGTGGTCCACCACCTGCTTCACGCGCTGCACATGGTCCTTGTGCGCCACCAGTACCGCATCGGAGGTTTCCACGATCACCAGGTCCTGCACGCCGATCGCTGCCACGATGCGGCCTTCGGCGCGCACCAGGCAGTTCCTGGCGTTATCGGTGTACACGTCGCCCCGCGTCACGTTGCCGTCGCCGTCGGCCTGCAGCACGTCCACCAGCGCAGACCAGGACCCGACATCGTTCCAGCCGATCGAGGCTGGCGCCACCACCGCCTGCCGGGTGTGCTCCATGACCGCGTAGTCGATGGAATCGGACGGGCATGCCGTGAATGCCGCTTCGTCGAGGCGGCAGAAATCCAGGTCGCGATAGCCCTTGCCCACCGCCTCCTCGCTGAACCTGGCCATGTCGGGCTGGAATTGCGCCAGCTCTTTCAGGTAGGCGTCGGCGCGGAACAGGAACATGCCGCTATTCCAGAAGAAATTGCCGGCAGCGATAAAGCCCTGTGCCGTCTCTCGGTCTGGCTTCTCGACGAACTTCGCCACCTTGAAGCAGCCTTCAGACGACAAGGTCTCGCCGCTCTGGATATAGCCGTAGCCGGTCTCCGGCGCGGTCGGCACGATGCCGAAAGTGGCCAGCGCGCCCTCCTCCACCAGGCCGGCGGCGCGCTGGATCGCGGCATAGAAAGCATCGACGTCCTTGATCACGTGGTCGGCCGGCAGCACCAGCATGACCGCCTGCGGGTCGATCGCTTTCAGGTAGTGGGCTGCGGCGGCTACCGCCGGTGCCGTATTGCGCCCCACCGGCTCGAGCAGGATGCCAAGCGGGGCCACGCCGATCTCACGCATCTGTTCCGCCACCAGGAAGCGGTGCTCATTGCCGCACACGATCAGCGGCGCCATCATGCCGTTGCGCCCGCCCAGGCGCTGCACGGTCTCCTGCAACATCGTCTTGTCCGACACTAAAGGCAGCAACTGCTTCGGCAAGGCCGCGCGCGACAGGGGCCACAGCCGGGTACCGGCGCCGCCGGACAGGATGACAGGATAAATTTTCATATTAGAGTTGTCTCTTTGGCAACATTGTGCGCGGCACGCCGGGTCGCGCGTCGATCCCGCGCATTCGCCCAGCCCCCGCCTTCTGCCTGCGAAATATGCTGCATTTCGCCAGCGCGGTCGACACTATACTCTTTGAACACGATCAATTCGTCGAGCGTAACGTCTGGTAAGACTCGAGTATATTCGAACAACACGCTGCGCACTACCCTTGCCCCGCTGCGAATGTGGCTGCCGTGGCCAATCCACGTCGGCCCGATGATGGTGGCGCCGGCCTCGATGCGGCAGCCGGAACCTATGTACACCGGCCCGATGATGCGCGTGCCGTTCCAGTCGATGCTGGTGTTCAGGCCGACCCACACGCCCTGCTCCACCTGCACGCCCGGCACGGTCATGTGCGCGACGCCGCCGGTCAGCACGCCTTGCAGCACCTCCCAGTAATCCTTGACGCTGCCGATATCGATCCAGTCGAACTTGCGCGTCTGGCAGTAGAACGGCAGGCCGCGCTGGGCTAGCAGTGGGAACAGCTCGGAACCGATATCGAATTCCTGGCCGGAGGGAATCAGGTCGATCACCTCCGGTTCGAACAGGTAGATGCCGGTGCTGGCGCAATTCGACTTCGCTTGCGCGCGCGCGGGCTTTTCCTGGAATTCCAGCACCCGGCCATCGTCATCGCTGACCACCACGCCATAGCTGCTCACCTTGTCCCACGGCACCTCGCGCGTGATGACGGTCGCCAGCGCGCCCTTGCGCCGATGCTCGTACAGGGCCGACTTCAGGTCCAGGTCGATCAGCGCATCGCCGCACAGCACCACCACGGTCTCGTCGAAAAATCCGCCGAACTCCTGGATCTTCTTGATGCCGCCGGCCGAGCCTATCGGTTGCGGCACCACTTCGCCCTTGTCGTTGGTATAGCCCTCGAAGGAATAGCCGATCTGCACCCCGAACTGGTGCCCTTCCCCGAAATACTCTTCGATCTTCTCATGCAGGTAGCTGACGTTGACCATGATCTCGCTGACGCCATGCCGCTGCAAGTGCTCGACGAGATAGGCCATGACGGGTTTGCCGAGGATCGGGATCATCGGCTTGGGCAGTTCATAGGTCAAAGGGCGCACCCGCGTGCCCTTGCCGGCCGCCAGAATCATCGCTTTCATGGGTTGTCCTTTCTTAACACCAGCTCGGGAGCGGAGTACAGGCGTTCGTAGGCCGCCAGCAGCTTGGGCGCCTCGTACTCCCATTCGAGTTCGTTGACCACGCGGTTGCGCCCGTAGGTACCCATGCGGGCGCGCCGCTCCGGATCGTCCAGCAGTTCCACAATCTTCACGGCCATGTCGACCGGGTCGTTCCTTGCCGCGTACAGCGAAGCTTCCTGTGCCGAGACCCGGCCCTCGGTCAGGTCGAACTGCACGATCGGTTTGCCCAGCGCCATGTACTCCATGATCTTGTTCATGGTGGACTTGTCGTTCATTTCGTTCGCCACATCCGGATTCACGCACACATCGGCCGTGTTCAGCATTTCCAGCAATTGCTGGTCGGGCACGCGCCCGGTAAAGGTCACGTAGTCGGCCACGCCAAGCTCGCGCGCCAGTGACCTCATGTCCTCCAGCGAAGTGCCGCCGCCCACCAGGCCGAAATGCACGTCGCGCCGGCCCATGTCGTGCACCACTACGCGCACGCTTTGCAGCAGCAGGTCGATGCCTTCCTGCGCTCCCATCACGCCAACATAGCCGACCAGGAAGCGCCTGCCCTGCTTCAGCGCATCCACCGCGGGCAGCACGCGCAGGCGGTCCAGCTTGGGCCCGCTGCGCACCACGTACACCTTGTCCGGGTCCATGCCGCCACGCCCGATGGCGATGCGCTTGTACGAATCGTTGGTGGCAATCGAGACGTCGGCGGTACGGAACGAAAGGCGTTCCAGCCAGACCATCAGCTTGTAGAAGAAGTCGCGCCGCCCGAACTTGGCCTCGTACAGTTCCGGGTTGATGTCGTGGTGGTCGAACAGGAAGCGCTTGCCCAGCACGAACTTGAAGAAGCCCCCGACCAGGAACAGCAGGTCGGGCGGATTGCAGGCATGGATGACGTCAAAGCCGTGGCGGAACAGGACCTTCCACGCCAGCCGCGAACTGTGGAACAGGGCGGCCGAATACTCGATGGCGTAGCCCAGCGCCCCTTCGGCCTCCATCGGCAGCTTGTAGCGGTAGATGTGGATGCCGTCCAGCTCCTCGTAGCGCGACTCGTAGCCCTTGCCGGTCGGGCAGATAATCGCCACCTGGTAGCCGTTGGCATGCAGGGTCGTCGCCTCCTGCCATACGCGCCGGTCGAATGGCGACGGCAGGTTTTCGACGATGATGAGGACTCGGCGCTGATCCGTGCGTTTACCAGCAGATGCCATCGTATGCCCCCTCGCTCTGCTTGCCGGAGACGCGCACGAGGTCCACCAGGTGCTGCCCGGGCCGCAGCCGGTCGGGCACCGACTGGAACTCCGGCGCACCGTTGCCGATCACCACCGTATCCGCAAAGGCCAGCACCGCGTCCATCGAGTCGACCATCAGCCGCGAGATGTGGGGAATGATATTCATGATGTAGTCCTGGTTGGCGCCGGTGAGCGCCGCCAGTTTCACGTTCTTGTCGTACAGGCGCAGCTCATAGCCCTTGCCGATCAGGTGTTCGATCACGTCCACCAGCGGCGATTCCCGCAAGTCGTCGGTTCCCGCCTTGAACGAAAAGCCGAGGATGCCGACCTTCCTGCCCGGCTTTTCCATCACCATCTTCAGGCCCTTTTCCACCTGCTTGTGGTTGGACGGCAGGATGGCGTTCAGCAGGGGCAGCTCCAGGTCGAGCTGGCGCGCCTTGTAGACCAGCGCACGCACGTCCTTCGGCAGGCAGGAACCGCCAAAGGCGAAGCCGGGCTTCATGTAATAGGGCGAGAGATTCAGCTTGGTGTCCTTGCAGAAGATCTCCATCACCTCGTGCCCGTCGATGCCGACTGCCTTGCAGATGTTGCCGATCTCGTTGGCGAAATCGACCTTCAGCGCGTGCCAGGTATTGTCGGTGTACTTCACCATTTCAGCCGTCTCGACGTCGGTGCGCACCACCGGCGCATCCATGCCGGCATACAGTTGCAGCAACAGCTCGCCAGAACGCTCGTCGGTCTCGCCGATCACCGTCTTCGGCGGGTGGTGGTAGTCATGCACCGCCGTGCCCTCGCGCAGGAATTCCGGGTTGCTGCACACGCCGAAATCGATGCCGGCGCGCTTCCCGGACGCCTCCTCCAGCGTCGGAATCACCAGCGAACGCATGGAGCCGGGCAACATGGTGCTGCGCGCCACCACGACATGGAAGCCGTCTTTCTCGCGCAGCGCATGGCCGATCTGTTCGCACACCTTGCGCACCGCGCTCAGGTCGAGATTGCCGTTCAGTTGCGATGGCGTGCCGACGCACACCAGCGAAATCTCGCTCGACATCACGGCATCGCGCACGCTGTCGGTGGCGCGCAAGCGGCCATCGCGCACCGCGCCGGCAATCATCTCGCCGATATCCTTCTCGATAATCGGCGTGCGCCCCTCGTTGATCAGCCCAACCTTGGTGCGGTTCGGATCGACCCCGATCACCGTATGGCCTTCTGCCGCCAGGCAGCCTGCCGACACTGCACCTACGTAGCCCATGCCAAAGATACTGATCTTCACGATGACGCTCCTTCCAGTAAGGTAATTTCGGTCACGATCGTGCTGGTGCCGCGTATCGTTCCGCGCCACGCTGCTGTCGCGATGCCGGATTTGCTGTCAAAGCTGCGCGAGATCCATCCCGCGATTGGCGCCGTGCTGGCGCAATGGAGTTGCGGCCCATTCCCGAAATGGCATGCCATGTGCAAGCCCTTGTCGCGCCTGGCGACATGCAAAGCTTGCCCAACCTTTTCGGCATGGCAGCCTTCCGCAAAATGCCAGTGCAGGGCTACCTCGTGCTCGCCAGAACATTCTAGGGTATCTTCAACTTTTACCGTGTTCCGTTTGGAATCGAAACGAATGGTGCGGCGATGCATGACGGGATCGCGCAAGCGCATATAGCCATCATGTTTTCCCTCGAAGAAATGTGGTGCATCGTGCGACAACGCGCGCGCATTGGCCTTGTGCAGCCACATGAAATTGCCGCCGATCTCAGACTGGTCCAGCCCATCGACCTGCACCGTGTTGTGCGCAGCCGTGCTGCGGAAGTAATCGCGCCACTGGCGATGCGTGTGGTAGGCATACGTGCCGGGATCGACCAGCATCTCCTGCCCGCCCATGGAAAGCGTGAAGGCCAGCGCATCGGCATGCCCGTGCGCCGCCAGCGAAAGATAGCCCAGGGGGCCGCAATCGACCACGATGCGCACTTCCTGCGGCGTGCCAAAGTCCTTGCCGAGCAGGTAGTAGCCGCCCTGCAGAAACGCCAGGCGCGGTGTCTCCCTTGCGCCGGGCGCAGGCGCCGGCAAGGCGGCCCAGCGCGCGTCGGCATCGGCGAACAGCCAGCGGTTGCGCTCGTCGAGCACGCCCGCCTTTGCCTTGAAGTCGGCGCGCCCGAACAGCAGCGCCGCGCTGGCGAGCAGGGAGCGGTACGGCGGCCCAGCCGAGCCGTCCAGCCGCAGCATGCGCGCATCGTCGGCATCGCCAATCATCGGCACGTTGCCCCCGGCATCCATCACGGCCGCGAGGAACTCCGCCATGCGCTCAAGGCGCGCCAGCCATGCAGGCGGGAAGCTGCTGCCGTTGGCTTGCGCCGCAAGCTGGCAGAGCAGCATCATGTCCATCACTTCGTGGTGATAGTAGATGGCTTGTTCCTTGTTGACGCCGTCCTCCCAGTTCTGCTGCAAGCCCTGCTCGACCAGGCCGCGTTCGGCCAGGGCGCGCCAGCGCACGCTCTCGCTCCAGCAAGGCCATTGCACGCTCGCGATGTACAAGCCCATGTACTCGCCAAGCAAATGGTTGTTGGCCGACGAATGGCGCGACAGGTGATGGCTGATGAAGTGGCAATGCTTGTAGACCGCGTTGAGCCAGCGATGCCGCCAGTCGTCGTCAAGGCTGCCGGCCAGCAGTTGCCAGGCGGCGGACCAGTTCAGCAGGCGTACGCCAAGTTCCAGCGAACTGGCCCAGTGCACGCCTTGCGGATAAGGACACTGGTCGAGCCAGGAAAGCAGCAGCGTACGCGCGCCGTCCCTGTATTTGCGCTCGCCGGAGCCGCGCCACGCCTGTGCCAGCGTCACCAGTTCCAGATGGCGGCTCGGCTCCCACAGGTACTTGATATCGCCCACCAGCGAGGCGTCGCGGTAATCGATCGAAGGCCCCGGCGCCATCGGCGACGTGGTGCCGGTGCGTGGATCGCGGTTCCATTGCGGCGGGAAGCCAAGCTGCACGCCCTGCAGCGCAAACACGTTCCAGCGCCCTGCCAGCAGCGAGTCGGCGGCCAGGCAAAGCGCGGCTTGGTCGACGCCCGCCGGCGCGGCAAGGAAGGCCGCGCCAAAGCGGTCCAGCGCCGGCACCGGCGGATAGCTCGCCAGTCCCAGCCCCATGGCCGCGGCCTTGCGCCGCGCCAGCTGGTGCACGCGCCAGACAACTTCGGCAGGCCCCATCAGCTTGAGGCGATTGATTTTCCAGGCAAGTGCAGTCATTGCGGCAAGAACCCCAGTTCGCGATACAGCCGCTCAAGCTGCGGCAACACGGCATCGCTGCAGAAGGTGGATTCCACCTTGCGCCGCGCTGCCTCCCCCATGCGCCGCGCCAGCGCATCGTCTTCCAGCAGCTGCGCCAGCCGCGCAGCCAGCGCATCGACGTCGCCCGGCGCGACGAGGAAACCCTCCACGCCGTCGGCGACCGCTTCCGGAATTCCGCCGACCGGCGTTGCCAGCACCGGCAAGCCCGCCGCCATCGCTTCCAGCACGCTCATGGGCAGGCCCTCGTTATACGAAGGCAGCGCAAACAATGAGGCCAGCGCCAGCTGCTGCTGGCGGCTTTCCGCCCCGACCCAGCCGAGCAGGTTGAGCTGGTTGGCAATGCCCAGTTGCGCCGCCCGCTCGCGTACGGCATCAAGCTCGCCATCGCCCCCCAGCCGCAACTCCAGCGCCGAGACCTGCGGCGCCACGCGCGCCGCCGCCTGCAGCAAGTCGTAGCTGCCCTTGCGCCGCCCCAGGCGCCCCAGGCACAGCACCGCACCGCGCCGCCGCTGCTCCCACGCACTGGCGGCAGGCAGCAGCACCGGGTTATAGATCGCCTGCACATGCCGGTTGCGCGACATGCCCTCCACCCAGCGCCGCCAGGCCTCCGACAGCACCACGACGCGTGTGCTGCGATCGAAGATGAAGCGTACGAAGCGCTTGCGCCAGGGTCCGCACTCCTCGCCATAGAACTGCGCAAACTCGGCCCCGTGCAAATGCAGGATCGCCGGCACCCCGGCGGCGAAAGCCAGCAGGAAGAAGCCCGACTTGCGCCAGAAGCTCGCGCGCGAAGCCAGGTGCACGTGCACCAGCCCGACCTGTCCGCGCAACAGCATGCCCGCGAAAACGGCGTAGGCCGCCAGCATCACGCGCAGCTTGCGCCACCTGCTGCCGTCGCAATGCGTAGCCAGGTAGCGCACGCGAAAACGCCGCAGCATGCCCGCCTGCTCATACACCTTGACCACGGAAGCGATGCCACCCATGGTGTCCATGCCGGTGCCCAGCATCACGATGGTTTTCATGAGCGCCGCCCGTCCTGCCATTCGTTGACGACCCAGCGGAACTTGCCTGCAGCGGTATTTGGCAACTCGTCGCGCAGCACCACCTTCACCTGCACCGTCGCATCGACCAGCTGGGCGATGTTGCGCAGCAGCTTGTCCTGGTCCGCCTGCGAGAAACGCGCATCCGGCACCAGGCGCAGTTCCCACAAGCCCGGGCCGACCTGCGCGACCTGCGACTTGCGCACGTTTTCCACGCCCTTGAAGGCAAAAGTCAGCACGGAAGGACTGACTTCCGAGCCATCGCCGCCGGTGATCCGGTCTTCCAGCTTGCCGGTGACAGGCTCGATCATGGGGAACGGCCGGCCGCAAAGGCAATGGCCATGCCTCCAGCGCGTGCGGTCGCTCAGGCGATAACGCACCAGCGGCATCGCCAGGTTATGCAAGGTGGTGCCCACCACATGGCCGTAGCCGTCGGTTGGCTCGCCATGCTCGTCGAGGATTTCGACGTGGGAATAGTCCGGATTGACGTGCATGGAGCCATACTCGCACTGGGTCGCGAAGGCAACCCGCTCCGCCATGCCGTACATGTCCATGATCTTTCCCGCCAGGCGCTCGCCAATCAGCTCTTTCTGGTGCGGGTAAAGCGGCTCCGACGCGGTGAACAGGTAGGGCACGTGCAAGCGCATGCCGCGCCGCTCGAGTTGCTGCGCCAGCGTGTAGGCGGTGGACGGGTAAGCCTGCATCATGGCGGGCGCATAGTCGCGTAGCTTGTCGATGATGGGACCGACACAATGATCGGTCAGGTGGCGCGAGGAAAGCAGCAACTGCCGGTTGTAGCGGTTCTCGAACCAGTAGGGCGGGCGCGCCTGGTCCAGGCCGGCCACCATGTCCCCGCGCAAGGTCGCGCGCGGCATGCCGTCAACATAGCCGGCCCAAGTCCAATGGCGCTTGATGAAGGCCTGCTCCATCTGCACCGACTGCAGGCTGCGAATGATCACCAGCGGCGTGCCCGTGGTCCCGCTGGTCTTGCCGAGCGCCTGCCACGGCCGCTTGCTGCCTCCGTTCGGATACAGCGCCAGCGGATGCTCGAGCAAGGCCGATTTGTCGACAATCGGGAACAGCTCGCGCAAGGCCTGCCGCGCTTCGACAGGCGAGAAATCGCGCGTGATGTGGGCGTAGTATGGAAGCTTCTCGATCGCGGCCTGCAGGCTGCGGTGCAGGAGCCGGTCGCCCATCACCTTCAGCGCGTAATCGTCCATCAGCTCATGCCCCCGCAGGCGCCGCACCAGGCGCTGGCTCAGCGCATTGTCGCGCACCAGTGCGCGCCCGCCGTACAGGAACTCTTTACGCAATTCGGCCAGCATGATCGCCTCCAACCAGGTTCCGGTAGCGTTGCGCCACCGCCTCGCCCAGCACGCGGTAGCTGCGCGCCGCCTCGATATAGGCCGGGCCGGCCGCAGCGCGTGCCCGCGCCGCTTGCGGATCGCGCAGGATCGCCAGCAGGCCCTCGGCCATGGCTTGCGGCGTGCTTGCCGCCAGCCAGCCGGCGCCGCTTGCCGCCAGCACGGCCTCCTGGTCCGGGATGTCGTTGCCGACGCAAGGCATGCCCAATGCCAGGTATTCCAGCAACTTGGTCGGCGAACTGACGTCATACAGTGCGCCGCGCGGCACATACGATATGGCCGCCTGCGCTCCAAGCAGGTATTCCCAGGCTTGCACGGGAGGCAGCCAGCCGGTGACCTGCACCGCTTCTTCCAGCCCGCGTTCGCGCGCGGCGCCGAGCAACTGCACCACGTCGCCCTGCTGCGGCGAACTGCCGATCAGCAGCAAGCTCGCCTGCGGCAACTCGCGCCGCACCAGCACCAGCGCATCCAGCACGCGCTCAAGGCAGCGCGCCCGGTCCAGCGTACCGAGATAGGCCACCACCGGCCGCCCTTGCCAGCCGGCCCAGGCACGGGCCGCGGGCCGCAGCTCGGGCCGCGCCAGGGCTTCCATGTCGACGCCCATCGGCACCGCGCTGATCCGTCCTGCCGGCACGCCATGCTGCGCCACCAGGCGCGCCATCGCCTCGCTTTGCACGAACACGTGATCGGCGCGCGGCAGCAGCACGCGGTACAGCAGCCAGCGTTCGGCCAGGCCTTTGGCGAGGACGAGGCGCGCCCGCAGGCGCCGCCAGCCAGGGCGCCCCTGCAGCCGCGCCAGCTCATCGCGAGCCCGCTCGATACGCCCTTCGCTCATCAGGTATGACAGCCAATACATCATCGGCATCCCCTTCATGCGCGCCACCAGCAACGCCAGCAAGCCGATGCTGACCATGTCGCGCACCTGCAGCGCATCGTGGGTGCGGCGGTTAGCGCCAAGCAAGGCGCGCAGGCATAGCCAGAGAAAAGACAGTTCCGCTTTCCAGCGCGCACCAACTCGTGCCCGCCGTGAAGAAGCGAAGCCCTGGTTATCGGCTGGCGCCGCGCTGCCTTTGCCGACCAGGTGGCATTGCACGCCATGGCGCGGCAGGTATTTTCCGAAAAGGGTCGCCACGTCGGCGCGAAAAGTCGGCAAGGGTTCCGGCACCAGCTGCAAGATGCGTACTGGGCGAGCCATGCTTCATCCTAGCAAGAACTGCTCGATTTCAGCGCCCGGTTCGCCTCGCCCTTCCAGCTTTCCCGCCGCCAGCCGCACGCGCTGTGCAAGTTCGGCGCGCCGCGCCGGTTGCTCGATCGCACGCGCCAGCGCTTCGCGCATCGCGCCTACGTCGTCATGCGGGACGAAGCCCGGGTAGTCCTCGCCGAGATAGGCTTCAATCGACTCGTGGCGGGTCGCGACCAGCGGCTTCCCATGCCGCAGGACGCGCAGCAGGACGCTCTGGCCGCAGGCCTCGCCAACGCCGCGCAGCGGCATCGCCACCACGCTGCTGCGCGCCAGCAAACCTTCGAATTCAGCCTCCGGCAGGTCGCGCAGGATGCGGGTGCTGCCGCGCGCCGGCTGGCGTATCTGGTTGCGCTGCGAAGCGACGATCACCAGCGGTGCCGGCAGGGGTTCGGCTGCTTCCAGCAACAGGTCGTAATCGCGATTGGAGAAACCGCCTGCGAAAATACTGCCGTCATCATCCTGTTGCGCGGCCCGGCCATCCAGCTCCTGCCGCCACAAGTGGCAATGCACGTCCTGCGGCGCCATGCCGACGTTCTGGACCAGGTTGCGCGCCTCCCCCGGCGAGAAGGCGATGAAGCCCAGGCCCGGCACGCGCAGCGCGCGCAGCACGCGGTCGGCAATGCGGCGCGCGCGCTTGCCGTGGACGAAGCAGCTCATGACCAGCAGGCGCTGCGGCCGCGGCAGCAAGCCCGCCTTGACCAGCGCCAGCACAGGTAGCGCCTGCCAGCCAACCACCAGCAAGCGGTCGGTCTTTTGCCACAAGCCGAAACAGCGCAGCAGCTTCGGCGAGAACATCGACATCACGATGGACAGCTTGCCGCTCATGCCCTGCGCGCCGGAGCCCACGATCGTCACGCGCGCACCGCGTTCGCGCAGGTAGCCGGTGATGTCGCGATAGCTGCTCGCTTGCGGAAGCAGGACATGGATCATGGCCGCCGCCCCTCCGCCACCACCTCGCGCAAGATCTGCATATACTGCCGGCTCACCACCTCGGCCGTATGTTCCGAGGCGTAGCGCAGCGCGCCGCCATCCTGCAAGGTGCTGTAGTACTCGGCATCGTCATACAGGCGGTTGATGGTCGCCAGCATTGCCGGCACGTCCTGCGGCATCATCCCGGTCCATCCAGGCACGATGCTGAAAGTCGATTGCGGGCACAGCACCGGTGTGCGCGTCGACCACGCATCGCACAGGAAGCCCCACCCCGAATGGCTCTCCGTATAGGCGAACCAGGCCGACGACAGGCGTTGCAGCGCCTCGATGCGCGTCACCCCTTCCACATGCTCGACGCGATCGCCAAGCCGTTCCTGCAGCTGCTTGACAATATGCGCATACGGCCCGCGGCCGATCACCACGAAGCGCTCCACCGGCGTGTGCTCGAGGATGGCAGGCACCGTCTCCAGCCAGCGTTCGCAATTCTTGTGGCGGATCAGCGAACCGACATAGATCATTTCGCCCTGCCGCCGCTCGCGCGCTGGCCGCCAGTCCGCCGGCCGCTGCGCGCAATGCGCCGCGTAGTAGGCGCGCCGCCCGCGCAAGCCAAGCGTGGCCAGTTGCGGCAGGTCCGCCGGATCGTTGCTCATGAGCGCATCGACCTGCCCGCACACCTGCCACCAGCGCATGCGCCCCGCAACCCGCCCCAGCGCCGGCACGCCGCCGTAATAGCGCCGCCGCAGCAGCTGCACCGGGTCGGCCGACTCCACCCGCAGCAGCACCGGCACCGGATACAAGGGGCGCAACAACTCCAGCAACGGCAGGCTGTGGAAGGAATTCACCAGCAGCACATCCGGCCGGAAGGCATCGACAATCTCGCGCACTTGCGGCAGGTAGCGCCCCGCTTCGTGCGACAGCGCGCGCAGGCTAGGAAAGATGCGGTGGATCGGTACGCCCTGGAAATTTTCGTATGCCTCGCCCGGCTCCGAACTCTTGAGCGCCGACACGCGCGACGTCACAACCTGCACCGCCACGCCTTTCGCAACCAGGGGCGGCAGCACATAGGCTACTTCGTCGAAGGTTGGATTCAATCCTGGATAGATGGCAAGCACTTTCATGAGGCCTCGCGCAGTAGTTGGCGTCCCAGTACTCGGTTGATGAGCTGTCGATCTTTCTCATCAATTGCACCCGACAATAGCAGCGCTACAGCAAAAACGGCGCACAGCAGCATGGCTCCGACCGCTGCGCCCAGCACGCCCTGCCCCGGCAACAGCCAGGCCACGCAAGCCGCCGCACCAATTGCCAGCAGTGCGCGCGCCCACCAGCGCAAGCCCAGCGGCCAGGCGAATCCGCGCCGCCGCATGCCCGTCACCACCAGCCCGTTGACGATCAGCTCATTGCCCAGCAAGGCGGCAGGCACCAGCCACAAGCCCAGGGCCGCAGAGCCCAGCCAGGCCAGCAAGGGGAGCACCAGCAAGGAACACAGCGAGGCCAGCGCCCACATGCCCATCAGTCCAACCGCATTGCATACCACGTTGAGGATCAGCCGATGCAGGCGCAGCGCCAGCCAGCCGCACAGCACCGCAAACAGCAGGCGGTATTCGCCAAAGCGCCCGCCGCTGGCCAGCTGCAGCACCAGGTCGCCATACACCGCCGCCACCGCCAGCACCGGCAGCAAGCTCAGGGCGCTGACCTTAAAGACGAAGTGCGCCCAGCGCTGCAATTCGCCGTAGTCGCGATTGCCCGCATAGGCGCCGATCATGCGCGAGCGCACTACCGAGAAAATTACCATGCCGGGCATGTAGTTGCGGATGATATCCGTCAAACGCAGGACGAATCCCAGTCCCGCCATGGTTTCCGGCGCCTGGCTGCGCGCCAGCAGCAGGATCAGGCAGGACGGCGAATACAGGTATTCCACAATGCCGCTGGCATAGTTATGCAAGGCTACGGAGCGCATTTGCGCCCGCGTGGGCGGCAGCCAACCGGCATGCGCGTGAACCGGCAAGCTGCGCGCCGCATGCGCCACAAAGCCCGCCGCCAGCAGCAGCGCACCGGCGCTGGCCGCCAGTTCCGCCAGCAGCAGCTGGCGTGCCGTGCCGCTGCCCATCGCCAGCAAGGCGCAGGCGATCACAGCGCCGCGCAGCACCGTGACCAGCTGCATGCGCGATTGCAGGGCCAGCGCCTCCAGCGTGTTGTCGCGCAGGATGCGCATCACGCCTTCCACCACCAGCAGGATGGCCGCCACACTGGCCAGTTCGGCCGGGAACGAAACGGGCAGCACGCCGGCGCCGCGCGCCAGCAGGAGCCCGCCAGCGACCAGGGCCAGCACCAGCATGCGGCAGGCGGCGACCGCCAGCACCAGGCGCAGCAGCGCCTGGCGGCTGCCGCGCAAGCGATATTCGGGAAGGAAGCGCAGCAGCACCCAGTCGAGGCCGAAACTCGACAGCCCGAGGATGAGTTCCACCAGCGCCATGCCGACCACGTAGTGGCCGAACTCGGCGGACGGCAGCACCCGTGCCGACAACCCAAGCACGCAGGCTGTCAGCACGGCGGTAGGCACCTTGCCTACCAGGAAAGCGGCGATATTACGCCGCGTCTGGGGGCCCGAGTATGGTGCTGTCATAGCATGGCTCAGTCCCCCTGGCGGCTCAAGGCAGCGGCAGCGTAATGGTCTGGCTGCCCACCGTCAGCACGCGGCTGGTGGTGCCGGTGGTCAGCTTGACTGCCGGCTTCTTGCAGCCCACATCGAGCAAGATCACGAACTCGCCCTTGAGCGCGGCCGGGCGCGTGAACGCCGCATGCTCCTCGATACCGGTGCGCGGCGCCGGGCCGTCACGCTTGACCAGGGTGGCCCCCGGCGTGATCGAGCGCACGCAGAGCGAACGGTCGCCGTTGACGATGGTTGCCGTGCCATCGGTGTTGACCGTGATGGCGACCGCCGCGTGGAAGTTCCATTCCCAGGAATGGGCCACCGGCGCGGTCAGCGTATCCATCACCACTGCCGCATCCTGGCTGCGGAAATACCACACCTTGCGCCGGTTCAGCGACAACGCGCCTTCAAACGCCGGCGTGGCATCGCCCTCCACGTAGTCCATGGCGGAGGTGGTCGAGAAGCCGGTGATCTTGCCGTTGCGGCCCAGGTTCACCGTGTTGCCCTCGATGCGCTGGCCAATGCCGTTGTCGTAGGTCACCGCATTGTGCGACTTGGTCGCGCGGTACCAGCTGCTCCACAGCGGCGAGCCGTACCAGTCGTAATACCCGGCCTCGATCAGCAGGCGCTTGCCGCCGCTGTTCAGGACGATCGAATTCTGGTCGCCGTGGCTGTGGTTGTACGAACCGTAGGGGCTGGACTTGAAGTACAGCGAAGTGCGCTTCATGTCCGCCAGCGAGCTGTGCATGGCGGCCCAGCCTACGCTCGGATAAAAGGCGCCGTTCGGCGGCGGCAGCGCGGTCGTCACGGTATTGACCGGCAGCGGCGAAGGCGCCTGCAGCAGGGTCAGTGGATCTTCCACCCCGACCATGCTGCTGAAGTACCATTTTGCCGCCGGCGTATTGAAGCGCGACGCAAAGGCCTTCAGCAGATAGGTGTTGGGCACGTCTTCGTGGCCATCGCCAAACACGTGGTTCGGCGTGCCTGGTGGGACGAAGTGCGCCATGAAGCGCAGGAAGCCGTCCGACCATGGCTTGCGGTAGATCGACACGCCCAGCGCCTGGCTCAGCGGGTCCCAGATCTGGATCGAGAAATCGGCCGCCGCCTGGCCATAGGCGGTGCCGTTGGCATAGCCGCCTTCCGGACCGCTCCAGGTGTACACCTGGTGCACGTAGGTGCGCACCGCAAAGTCGAACCAGGTCTGCGCCGCCGGCACGTCGCCCAGGTTCAGCGCCGCGATCAGCGCCAGGAAGCCCAGCGTGTTGCCGCCGTGGGCGTCATACGGGTACTGGTCCATGCGGCCATTGCTGCCGGCCAGGTCGTTGTAGATATCCGTGGTACGGCGCGCGATGGAAGCTTGCCAGTTTGCCTTGCGCGTGGCGTCGAGGTTATTCCACAGCATGTCGAGCGCCTTCGACAGCGACAGCGCGATGGTGCGCGTCGCCTGGTCCTGGTTGGCATAGCTGGTCGGCCCGGTCGGGCTCAGCGCAGCCAGTTCGTCGCCGCGCTTGATCGCTTCGTTCAGGTAGGCGGTGGCGATGGCCTCGCCCTGCTTCAGGCGGTACAACAAGGCAGCCGCTTCCACCTGGTGCGCCGTACGGTTGATGCGGTTGCGGATATCGGAGTTCTGGTTGCTGAGCGCCGTGGTCATGGTGCCGCTGCTGATCAGCGGCCAATCGCTGTCACGCACCGGCGCCATGGTCAGGCGCGACTGCACGGTCTCGATCAGGCGCCGCACCTGGTCGCCGCGCTCGGTCACCATGGCCGAGGTCCACTTCAGGTAAGGCAGGAAGTTCGGCGCCAGCGTGCGCGAGCGGCCATGGCGCAGCACATTGTCGCGCAGGGTGGCGTTGTCGTAGACCTCGAACTTGATGGCGCTGCTGTCGATGGTGAAGCTGCGCACGGTCGACCAGTCCTTGGCCACCGCTTCAGCCAGCGGCACCACTGCGGCTTCGGCTGCCGCTTCGATCTGCGCCAGGTTCGAGCCGGCAGCCTTGGCCTTGGCGCGCGCTGCCGCGTCGGCATCGTTCATGGCCTGGGTGCGGGTGAACGGCGCCACCTTCCAGGTATAGATGCCGGCTGTGGCGAAAGCGTGGGTCGGCAGCAGCCAGTTGCGCGGCACCACGTGCTTGATGGGCGAGGCGGTGCCGGGCGGCTGGATGATGACCAGGTACCAGGTGGACGAAGTAGCGATCGGATAACGCGACCAGGAAAATCCCGGCGGATTCTGTGGCTGCAATTGCATCTTGTCCGGCGCCGGGCGCACAGCTTCGATGTTGGGGGAAATCGCCCAGTCGGCGCGGCTCGCACTTGCGAACGTGGCCAGGGCGGCGAAGACTGCATGGGGCAAGAGGGAATATTTAACGAATTTCATGTGATACTCTCCAGACAATTTCGTTTGCGAATCAATAAGTTAACGACTTTTTGATCCGGCACAACAAGGAAAGTCTAACATCACGCATTTCACAAATTCGTTTCCGTGCGACAAAATTTTTGTAACAGTGTCGCTCAGAAATGACACAATCCCCTAGCCTTGGGACGAGCCGAAACGGCACAACTGGACAATCGTCCCCATGCACATCATCAGGAGCAGCTGGGCGGTGGGTTCATCCATCAGCGCGCGGTTATATACGAGCATCATCAGGAACAGCAGCATGGCTGCGACACAGGTATCTGCCAGCGCGAGCTGGGCCACGCTACCTTGTTTTCGGCGCACGTAGCGCCAGGCAGCTAGCAGTGAAAACAGTAGCATGGAGCTATAAGCGAGAGCGCCCAATAGGCCCACATCCCAGAGCAGGATCGCCAGCGCCGTGGCATCGAGATGCAGCGGCTGGTAGCGCTTGGCGACCTCGCCCGCGCCGAGCAGGCCGGACGGTTTGCTGGCGCCCGGTCCGTAGCCGACCAGGCGGCGCGGCACCGAAGCCAGCGGGTCATGCGCCCACAGCGCAAGCGAAGCGGCGCGGCTGATCTCGCCGGTGCGGTAATTGACGTTGTTCGGGTCGAAGAAGTAGCCGCCGCCGCGGTCCAGCTTTTCGGCCATGCTATGCGCCGACTGCACCTTCTTGCCCCAGTACAGCGTTTCGTACACGGTGTACGTGGTGCCGACGAAGGCTGCTAGCAGCACGGCAAAGCCGATGAAGGCGCCGATGCTGCGCAGGATGCGCTTCCGCAGCACCCAGGCCAGCACCAGCGGCAACCAGACGAAAGCAGCCTTCACCTCGCCCAACAGGATGATGGCAAAGCCGGTCGCCTGGAAAGCCCACATCGCCTTGCCCGACATCTGGCCCGCGTTCCAGCGCGAAGCGGCATAGCCCATGGCCAGCACGGTGAACAAGACCATGATTGCACTATTGCCGCCAAAGCCAGGCGTGCCGCCAAAGGTCCCCACGATGGAATCGAAGGTGGTTGTCGTGGCGACGAAAAAGTGCTGGTACAGCACCACAGGCACCTGCACCAGCACGACCCAGAACATCATGCGCCAGCTGAGCTCCAGGTGCTGCTCCTTCCAGCGAAACCAGTACAGGGCAAACAGCACCGAAAACATCGGCAGCATGGCTTTCGCCGCCGAGAAGATCTGCGACTTCGGCACGCGGTTGAACACCAGGCTGATCACGAAGGCCGCCACGAACAACACAGCCGCCAGCTCAACGGTCGAGCCGTCGCCCTTGCGCATGCGCTGCTGCTCGCGCTTGTGCACCACCAGGTCAAGCAGTGCGCGGCAAAAGAACAAGATGGCCAGGCCGAAGGCCAGCCAGGCGGCCGGCCGCAATTTCAGGAAGTAGACGGCCGAACCCTGCAGCAGGAAGGTCAGCACGAACAGGCACCAGAACATGCCATGCAGCGGCAGGACGAACACCATCAGCACCGACAAGACGGCCGTGCCGACGATGGCCACCAGCGGCGGCGAATCGAGCCCTCCGACCACGCCGACGAAGACCGCCAGCAGCAGGAAGGGGAGCAGCAGCATCAGCGGCAGCCCGCGATTGGGACGAACCAGCGCGCGCGGTCCGGCGGCGACGGCAGTTCCCGCTGCAGCCCGGTGGAACAATGGCATGCGCATCGTCGCCCCCTATCCTTCGAACACGCCGACCAGGCGCTCGCGCGCGGGCTTGTCGAGCGCAGACAGCAGTGCGCGTACGAACTGGTCATGCAGCGCGTAAGCCGGAGCGGAATCGGCGCTGATGCTCGACACCCTCACCAGCATGCCATCCGGCACCGTGCCGCTCAAGCCGTAGCGCAATTCCTGCAGGCGCTGGTCGACGCCGGGCATGGTCGCCTTGCGCCCGACCGTGATCCAGTAGGTAATCGGTTCCTGGCGCGCACCGGCAACGGCAAACAAGCGCTTCACCGGCAGCACGCCGAGTCCCGTATCGAGGCTGCTTTTCCGGCCATCGCGCACGGTGAAGCCCTGCGCCGTATAGCAGACCTCAGGCTTGTGCACGCCCATATTGTCGCCTTGGTCGCCACCGTAAGCGATCGACAGCATGATGCGCTCGCCATTGCGGTTGACATAGGTGCGGCCGAGGGTCTGGTTGTAGATCTTGTCCAGCTTGGCCTGCGTGGCGGGATCGACTTGCAGCGGCATCACCCGCGTATCGACCTGCCACTCGCCGAAGGTGCGCGGCACCATCTGCTCCAGGCTGAAGCGCCCAGCCGCATCGGCCATGCGCGCCGTCGGGGTCAAGGCCCGAGTCAGCGCGGCGGAACACACCATCAGCGCGCCCAGCGCCAAGCTCACCATCATTGATTTTTTCATGAGTTTCGCCACCTGACGAACCATTGCAGGAAGGCGTCCACGCCGATAATCAGCAGCAGCGCCGTGATGAAGAGCACCATGCCGGCAAAGCCGTGCAGGAAGCCCTGCCCTGCCGCATCGCCCAGGTAGTAGGTCACCAGCGACAGCGTGATCACGCGGATCACGTTGGCGGTAAAGGAGATCGGGATGATCAGCAGCGCCAGCGCCACGTTGCGGAAGGCCGAGGAATGCCGCACCACGTTCAGGTAAAACAGCCCGAGCGCCTCCAGCGTCAGCAGGGTCTGCAGCCCGGCACAGGCATCGGCCACCAGCAACTGGTACTGGCCCACCTGCAGGATCACGCCGCTGCGCGCAATCGGATAGCCCGCCGCATACAGCATGTGCTCCGTCGCCCAGGACACCGCCATCTTCATCGGCATGGTCAGCATGCCGACCAGGGGCCCGGGCAGCGGTACCATGAAGGCCATGAAGAAGAAGGCGAACCACTGCACGCGCAGCGCGCCATGGCCGCATTTGAGCATCAGCACCGCGGCCAGCAACAGGACGAAGGAGGCAATTTCGAAGGCGATGATGCCTTGCGAGCGGCCCAGGATATAGGCCAGCAGGCCCACGCCCAGCACCGGCCAGCCGGCAGCGGCGGGCTGGCCGTCGGCGCGCGCCTGCATGGCCGGCCATTGCCGGTACATCAGCCACAGCGCGAGCAGCAGGATGATCGGCCCATGGGCCTGCTCCTCGGTCGCCCACAAGCCGGTGAACAGGCGATAGAAGGTGGGGACATACAGCACCAGCATGCCGGCCAGGACGGGCGCCCAATCGGGCAGCGCATCGCGCAGGGCCGCACGCGCTGCGGCTTGGGGGCGGATGGCCAGGCCCGGGTCCACTCAGAACTCCAGCAGCACGGAACCTACCACTTCGGCCCCGGCATAGCGCACCTGCTCGCTGAGCGCCGCCACCTCGTACAGCGAGGTGGCATTGCGATGCACCACCAGCAGCACGCCGTGGGCCCGCGCCATCACCGGCAGCGAGTCGTGCGCCGTCAGCACGTCCGAGGTGTCGTACAACACGACATCGTGCAGCGCCTCAAGCTGGGCATTGAGGCCGGTGAAGTCCTTGCGCGCCAGCAGTTCGGCCGGATTGGGCGGCAGCGTGCCGGCGCCCAGCACGGACAGCGATTCGAACGCGTCGATGCGCGTCACCGCCGCCATCGTGGCGCGCCCGGCCAGCATGTCCGACAGCCCTGTCTTGCCCTGCAGGTTGAAGATCTCGTGCTGGGAAGGCTGGCGCAGGTTGGCGTCCACCAGCAGCGTGTTCTGCCCCAGTTGCGAAAACACCACCGCCAGGTTGGCGGCGAACAGGCTGGTGCCGGAACCCGGCTCGACGCCGACGATGGCCAGCGACTTGTGGCCGCGTGCAAACCAGCGCAGCATCAGCTGGCCGCGCACTGCGCGCAGCTTTTCGACCTGGCGGCTGAAGGGATCGTAGGCAGCGACCAGGCGCGAAGAGAAATACTTTTCCCCGGCCGGGATATAGGGATAGTCGAACTGCCGCGCCAGCACTTGCTGGATGTCGGCCGCGCTGACCATGCCCAGCGCCTGCGCCGCCTCGCCGAAGCGCACGCCGGTTTCCTCCTGCATGCGCAGCACGGCATCGGTATTTTCCGGCGTCAGCTTGCCCGCTTCCTGCAGCAGGGCGCCGATGGTCGCATCGCCCACGCCGTGCGGCGAGGCGGGATTGAAATGCAATGGGCTGTTCATCAGCACCTCCTCAGTTCAGCCGCAGCGTGCGCGGCGCATGCAGGTGCGGCAGGCCGAAGCGGCGCTGGCGCGGCGGATTCCAGTCGATCGTGGCCAGCACCGGAATGTGCACCACTTCGGCCAGGTCGGCTTCCGACCGCACGCGGCGATCGAACATTTCAGACAGCATCGCAATGCCGATGCCCAGCATGCTCCCCAGCAGCAGCGACAGCACCGTGTTCAGTACCACGCGCGGACCAGCCGGCTCGATCGGCGCCACGGCCGGGTTCAGCACCGACACGTCGGACTGGTCGGAGCCGCCCTCGATGCGGGTCTGCGAAGAGCGCTGCGAGGCATTGTCGAAGGCACGCTGGGCGCTCTCGACATCCTTGTTCAGCACATTCATTTCATCGCGCTGGCGGTTCAGCTGCAGCACCTTGGTCTTCTGGTCGGCCAGCGCCGTGCGCAACGCTGCTTCGCGCTGGGCAAAGACATTGGCGTTGTTGCTGACCGAGGAAGTAACCAGGGCGGTCTGCTCATTGAGGCCGGCCCGCAGGCGCGCCACTTCGGCCGCGGCGCTCTGGTATTGCGGGTGGTTGCGGCCCAGGCGCTGGCCCATTTCCGCCAGCTTGGATTCCTGCTGCGCCAGGTTGACGCGCAGGTTCTGCACCACCGGGCTGGCCGTCACGTCCGGCGAAGCGCTGCCGGAGCCGCGCGCCACCGACTGCCGCGAATTGGCTTCCATCGCCTGCGACTGCGCCGCCACCAATTGCGCCGACAGGTCGTTCAGGCGCATCGATTCGACGTCGAGCCGGTTGTCGACGCTGACGATGCCGTGCTCCTGCTGGTATTTCGACAGCTTGGCCTGCGCCACTTCCAGGTTATCGCGCAGCACTTTCAACTGTGCGTTGAAATAATTGGTGGCCTTCTTCATCGGCTCGACCTTGAGCTGCACATTGATCTTCTGGTATTCGTCGGCGAAGGCATTGGCCACCGCGGCGGCAAACTGCGGATCGGAAGCCTTGAAGGTGACGTTCAGCACCGAGCTTTCCTTGGCCGGCACGATATCGAGCTTCTTCTGCAGCAGGTCGGCCAGCCAATCGCGCACTGTGCCCTTGCCGCCTGTCGACTCATTGAACTGGGCGATGACGGCCGGGCTTTCGGCCAGCTTGAGCTGGTCCACCACGCGCAGCGCGACATTCTTGCTGCTGATGATGTCGATCTGCGTCGCCATATAGCCGGGCAAGAGCTGGCCCGGCAGGGCCATGCCGGTCAGCGGATCGACGCCCTTGTAATTCATCACCAGCGAACTGGTCGCCTCATACGTCTTGGGCAGCAGCAGGCTGACTACGAGGGTGGCGGCCACCGTGACCAGCAAGGTCAGCAGCACGATCTTCTTGCGCGCCTGGAGGATCAGCAGGAACTGGGCGAAATTCATGACACCTCCTTAGAACCAGCTTTCCTTGATGAAGATGACGTCGTCGGTCTGCACCACGTCCTCGTTCTTGGCGGCGATCACCTGCACCGTGCCGTCACCGCCGCGGCGCTTGATCTTGATGCCGCTTTCAGTGCCGCGCGGGGTCAGGCCGCCGCCCACCGCCAGCGCCTGGCTGACCGTCATGGTGCGCTCCAGCCGGAAGGAACCGGGGCGCTGCACCTCGCCATAGATGTAGAAGCGCGGCGAACGCTCGGCATAGATCACATCGTTGGGGCCGAGCTCGATCTCCTTGTCCAGCGCGCCATTGCGCACCATGTCGACCACGTCGATCACGGTCTTGGTGGTCTTGCCATCGCGGGTGCGCACCACACTCACGGTATCGCCGCCATCGGCATTGAAGCCGCCGGCCTGCGCCAGCATGTCCATCACCCCGCGCTTGCCGCCATCGAGCGGATAGCGCCCCGGACGGTTCACCATGCCCAGCACCGACACTTGCGCGCTCTGGATCTGCGAGACGATGATGCTGACCTGCGCCGTTTTCAGGTAGCCCTTCTTGACCAGCTGCTCGCCAATCGCCCGCTCGGCCTGCTGCACTGTCATGCCGCTGACCTTGACTTCCCCCAGCAAGGGGAAGGTGATCTTGCCCGATTCGCTGACCCGGGTCTCTGTCGCCATGTCCGGGTTGCCGAACACGGAAGCCTTGATCACGTCGCCTGCGCCCAGCGTCAGGTCGGCCGCCTGTGCAAAGCCTGCACCCAGTACGAAAGCCATCGCCACCATCCACATCAGTAGTCGTTTCATGATTGCTCCTCGATCCAGTATTATTTCAGGCCGGCCACACCACGTTCCAGTGCGGTGGCCGGGGCGCCCGCATCCGCTACCGGCGAGGGCTGGTTGATATAGGCGATCTTGGCGCTGGCGCGCAGGCGCTTGACCTCCTCCTCGGCCGACTCCTTGCCCTTCTTGGCGACCAGGTATTGCTCGATCTGCGGCCTGGCCGCATCCAGTTCCACCGGCGAAGAACGGATATCGGCAATGGTGACCAGCATGCTGCGCTCGCCCTCGCGCACGATGAAGAGCTGGCCCTTCGACAGCGCCAGCAACTTGGCCGACAGTTCCGGCGGCAGCTCCGAGCCGCTGCGGCTCAGTTGCGCCTTCTGGTACTTGACCTTGTGCTGGTCGAGCCAGGCTGCCACCTCATCGAGCGAACGGGTCTTGTCCATTACCGCCTTCAACTCATCGTTCACCTCGCGTGTCGGCAAGATGATTTCACGCATGTCGAAATGCTTGCGTTGCGCAAAGAATTGCGGGTTCTGGCTGTAATAGGCTTCCACTTCCGCCGCGGTCGGCTTGGCCGGCGTGCCGAGGCGCTTCTGCATATAGGCTTGCGCCAGGATCACCGAGCGCGCCCTCTCGATCGCCTGCACCACGCGCGGATCGCGGTCGACCTTCTCTTTCGCCGCTTCGCCGATCAGCAACTGGCGGTCGATCAGGGCCTCCAGTGCCTGCTTGCGCGCGGCTTCCTGTTGCGCGGCCGGAGCGTTACTGCGCGACAGTTCGTCGTTCAACTGCATCACGGTGATTTCCTCACCATTGACGTTGGCCAGGGCCTGGCCCGGTTTCTGTTCCGCCTTGCTGCTGCAGGCGGAAACGAGGACCACCAGCATGCCCGCGAAAGCCATATTCGGGTTGATGTGCTTCAAAATATCCTCCCTCGACTGTTGCAACTCATTCTAATAGCGCGACCAGCGCGCACGATTGACTCAGTACGCGTTTTGCCGCTTCAACACCACCTTGACTGTCCGCAAGATGATCCACAGGTCGAGCCACAGCGACCAGTGGCGCAGGTAGTCCAGGTCATAGCGGATGCGCGCCTCCATCTTTTCCAGGGTCTCCGTTTCACCACGCAGGCCGTTGACCTGGGCCCAGCCGGTAATGCCCGGCTTGACCTTGTGGCGCAACATATAGCCCTTGATTAGCTTGCGGTATTGTTCGTTGTGGGCAACGGCATGCGGGCGTGGCCCGACTATGCTCATCGTTCCTTGCAGCACGTTGATAAATTGCGGCAATTCATCCAGCGAGGTGCGGCGCAGGAAGGCGCCGATCTTCGTGATGCGCGCGTCATGGGCAGTGGCTTGCTTCACCACCGGACCGTCCTCCGTCACGCGCATCGAGCGGAATTTGTAGACGATGATTTCCTCGCCATACAGGCCGTAGCGGCGCTGGCGGAAAATCACCGGGCCTGGTGAACTGATCCACACGGCCAGCGCAATCACCAGCATCAGCGGCGCCAGCGCCATCAGGATCGCACTGCCGATCAGCACGTCGCTGGCGCGCTTGACGATGCCGTCGAAACCGACAAACGGCGTTTCGCAAATCGCCACCACAGGCATGCCGCCCACGCTGTCGAAACGCGCCTGCATCAGGTCAAACACATAAATATCGGGCAGGAAATAGACCGAGGCCGTGGTGTCCTGCAACTCGTCCAACAGCTTGCGGATGCGCGGCTGGGCCGAAATCGGCTGGCTGATGAAGATCATCTTGATGTGGTGGTCACGCACGAAACCGGCGACCTCGCCCATATTGCCCAGCACGGGGTGCGACAGGCCCGACTTGCGGCGGTCGGCAGTACGGTCATCGAAGAAGCCGCGCACGCTGAGGAACAGGTTGGGCATGCGCTCCACGGTGGCGGCGAACTTGGTGCCCACTTCATTGGCGCCGACGATGACCACCGAGCGCACCTCGCTTTCCTTGGCCGGGTCGGTGCCGACATGGCGGGCCGCCAGGTGGCTCATGAGCAGCGCGAACGGCGTCGCCAGGAACCAGCTGAACACCACGGCCTCATCGTAGTGGTAAGCAAGGCCGCTGACATTGCCAAGGAAGACCAGGATCACGGCGGTGACGATCCAGCCCATGAAGATATCGCGTGCATAGGCGGTGATCCGTCCGCTGCGCCAGGTGCGGTAAGGATCGACGTGCTGGTACACCGCCGACGAGATGAAGAAAGCCAGTACCATCAGCACCAGCGAATACCCGGTAAACGGCTCCCCATACACCATCGACGTGGCGTACAGCATCCCCATGATGATCAGCGGATCGAGCACACGCTGGAAAAAGGAGACCAGGGGAATATCGTTTACCGTCATCGTCGCTCCTTGTCATCAGAACTGCACTGTGGCCATGAAGGAAACGCCCTTGGCCTTGTAGCTGCCGGTGCCGATCAGCGGCGTGCCGGTACGGCGGTCCTTGAAGCCGGTCACGCTCAGCTGGACCTTGCGCCAGGGCTGGTAGACCACGCCGACATTGGTGCTGCGCGTGGTATCGCTCGGGTCGCCATTGAAGGTGACGTAGGGCATGCGTTCGAATTTGCGTTTCTCGCGCTTGATCCCGGCGTTGGCCTGCACCTTGGCCGAGAGGTCCCAGGTGGCATTCAGGCTGGCGCCCTTGTTGACGCTGTTGTTGACCACGATGCTTTCCACCGCCGCGAATTCGCGCCAGGTCTCGGCGGAAAAGCGCAGCTTGCTGCGCGGCCGCCAGTTCAGCGTGGCGCGGCCGTTAAGGCCGCTGGTGTCACGCTCGGTAAAGGTATCGTGCTTGCGCTTGGCGTAGCCGGCCAGCAATTGCAACTGCGTGATGTCGCTGTACAGCCAATTGATATTGGCTTTCAGCTCATCCTGCGTATAGTTCTGGTCGAGGAAGGTGGCTCCGATTCGGCGCGGGTTCAGGAAGTTGCCTTTGATATGGCGTGCCACCAGGCCTACCCTGCTGCCGCTCGACGCATGATAGTCGATGCCGACTTCACTACGGTCTTCCTTGCGGTTGTTCAGGCTTTGCGCTTCCAGCTCGTAGTCGAAACGGTCACGCTGGAAGCCGGTGTAAATGCGCCAGCTCGGATGCATGCGCCAGCCGCCGTTGGCGTACTCGCGGCGCTGCGTGCGCAGGTTGCGTTCTTCCGAGTGGAAATCGTTGAACGGCGTCAGCACCTGCTGGTAGCTGCCGCCGATATTGCCGTCGAAGTGGTTGCCCACCACCCAGGCCCAGTCCAGGCTGAAATCCTTGCCGTTGTAATCAAGCTGGTCGTAGTGGTCGAAAGTCACGCGCGAGACTTTCGCTTGCCCGGTAATCTTCTGGCGCCCGATGGGGCGATCCAGCGCAATGCCGGCAATGGCTTGCGTGGCGCGGTCGGAACGCTGGATGCCGTCCGGCGTATTGTCCGGCAGGCGCAGCAGGTTGTCGTCGTAGGTCTGGCCCACGCTGATAAAGGGCTTGAAGGTTTCGCTGATGTCCGCCTGCGCAGGACTGCACGCCAGTGCGGCAGCCAGCGCCAATGGAGTTGGCAGGATGCGCATATTATTTTTAGCCTTATGTAACACTACCAATAGGTCCAGCTGCCGGTCACCATGATCCAGGCAGCCAACAAGCCGTTCGTCACGGCATGCCCCAGGACGGGAGTCCACAGCGTTTCGCTGCGCATGTACAACAAGGTGTAGGCAAGGCCCGCGACAATGCCGGCCAGCCACAAGTTATGTTCGATACCGAACAGAAGAATCGAAATCGCTGCTGCACGCAGGCCGACAGCTGCCGGACGCAACGACAGGAAATCACGTTGTTCCAGCCAACGCAGCAGGAAGGAACGCCAGAACAGTTCTTCCATCACTGGCACCACCAGGGCCGCGCCCAATGCACGCACGGCAACCAGCGGCCAGTCGATGCGGCCATCGCTGCCGGCGGCATCGAAACCGCGCGCAGCGCCAATCTGCATCCAGCTCGCATCGAGTGCAAGCCATAAGACGAAGACACCGGCGCCGATGCCGGCGGCAACGAAGGCGTCGCGCCTGGCAGGCAGCGTGCGCAATTCGCGGTAATGCCTGCGCCACGCCAGCAGCATTGCCAGCACCAGCGCAATCTTGGCGGGATACAGCCAGCGCATGGTGTTAGCGTGCGCACCGAATCGTTCAAGCACGTCGGCGAAGATGATGAAAATAATGAAGGTGGCAAACGGCAGCACGCGCGGCATGGCGCCGCTGCGGGCGCGCAGTGCGAGCACAGGCGCGGCAGCCGCGCTGGCCTGCGGCTGTTGGGAAATGCGCTTAGGTGGCTGCTGTAAAGTCACGATATCTGCCTTCCCGTTGGAAATGCCGAAGCAGGACTGCCTCGGCATTAAGGTTGTCAGATATTACAGCGGGCAATCGTGCGCAAGCGCACGAAAGTGAGAAAGTGCAAAGAGTGGATTGAGTTACATCAAACGTTGTTGCGGGATTCGATTGCTTCCCAACGCTCCAGCGCTGCCATCAGCTCTTCTTCAATCTGCGCAATGCGTTCGTTGAGGCGCTTCGCTTCCGCTGGCGTCTTCTTATAGAAGTCCGGATCGGACAGCGTGAGGTTCAGCGCGGTTTGTTCGTCTTCCAGTTTGGCAATGAGTTGCGGCAATTCTTCGAGCTCGCGCTGTTCCTTGTAGCTGAGTTTTTTTGCCTTGGCTGGCGCCGGTGCCGCGGGCGCGGCCGGTGCTGCGGCGGGTTTTGCTTCAGCCTTCTTCGGCGCGGGTGCAGCGGCAACGCTGGCGTCGCGCACGCGTTCCCAATCGCTGTAGCCGCCCACATACTCTTTCCACTTGCCCTGCCCTTCGGCAACGATCACTTGCGTGACGACATTATCGAGGAACATGCGGTCGTGGCTGACAAGGAAGACGGTACCGGCGTAATCCTCCAGCAATTCTTCCAGCAGTTCCAGCGTGTCGATGTCGAGATCGTTGGTCGGTTCGTCCAGCACCAGCACGTTGGCAGGCTTGGCGAACAGGCGCGCCAGCAGCAGGCGGTTGCGCTCGCCACCGGACAGCGAACTCACCAGCGAGCGCGCGCGTTGCGGCTCGAACAGGAAGTCACCAAGGTAGCTCATGACGTGCTTGCGCTGGCCATTGATTTCGACCCAGTCCGAGCCGGGCGAAATGGTATCGGCCAGCGTGGCATTGTCGTTCAACTGCGCGCGCATCTGGTCGAAATATGCCACCTGCAATTTGGTGCCCTGCTTGATGGTGCCGGCGTCAGCCTGCTCTTCACCGAGGATCAGCTTGAGCAGCGTGGTCTTGCCGGCGCCGTTCGGACCGATCAAGCCGACCTTGTCGCCGCGCATGATGATCGCGCTGAAGTCGCGCACGATGACCTTCTCGCCGAAGTCCTTGCTGACGTTTTCCAGTTCCGCCACGATCTTGCCGGAACGCTCGCCAGTGCCCACTTCCAAGCGCACCTGGCCTTGCTGGTCGCGGCGCGCAGAGCGCTGCTCGCGCAGGCGCTCCAGGCGGCGCACCCGACCTTCATTACGCGTGCGGCGTGCTTCAACGCCTTTGCGGATCCACACCTCTTCCTGCGCCAGCACCTTGTCGAACTTGGCATTCTCCACTTCCTCGATCGCCAGCTGCTCCTGCTTGCGCGTCTGGTAGGCGCTGAAGTTGCCAGGGTAGGACAGCAGGATGCCGCGGTCCAGTTCAATGATGCGGGTCGCCACGTTATCCAGGAAGGAGCGGTCGTGGGTGATGAACAGGATGCTGCCCTTGAAATCGCGCAGCAGGCTCTCAAGCCACTGGATCGAGCTGAAGTCCAGGTGGTTGGTCGGTTCGTCCAGCAGCAGCACGTCCGGTGCGCCAACCAGGGCGCGCGCCAGCGCGGCACGCTTCTTGGTGCCGCCCGACAGGGTTTCCACCAGCACCGAGCCATCCAGGTTCAGGCGGCCCAGCACGTTTTCCACCCTGTTATCCAGGTTCCAGGCATCACCGGCATCCAGCAGGACCTGGATGTCGTGCATGCGCTCCATCAGCTTGTCATCGTCGCCCTGGCCGAACTGGCTGGTCAGCGCGTCATACTCCTTGCGCAGCGTCGGCAGTTCGCCCAAGCCCGCGGCGACGGCATCGTGCACGGTATGGCCCGTCTCGAATTGCGGCTCCTGCTCCACGTAGACGATCTTCAGGCCTTGCTGCATCACCAGCAGGCCGTCATCCAGCTTTTGCATGCCGGCGATAATTTTCAGCAAGGAGGACTTGCCGGTGCCGTTGCGCCCGATCAGGCCGATCCGCTCCCCAGTCTCGAGGGAAAATTCAGCGTGGTCCAGCAGGGCGTGGTGGCCAAAAGCCAGTTGTGCGGATGTTAAGGAAATGACAGCCATGGGGTGCAAATAGGGACAGAAAAACAAGCATTTTACCTGTTGCTAGCCTGTCAGCTATAATTGCGCTCGCTTTGCGTCCTCCCCGTAGCACAATGGATAGTGCACATGCCTCCTAAGCGTGGGATACTGGTTCGATTCCAGTCGGGGGGACCAATCGGCACTCTCACCGCATTCCCCCTCACCTCATACATCCCGCAACTCAAGGCCAAGCGCGTTTCCAGTCGTTTTGCGCTGTCTCCGCCTGCCATTCCATCACAATCCGCCTCCGACATTTAGGCCTGAAGCCGTATGCCCGCTGCCGCGTCCAGTCCGGTGGATCGGGAGCCTCGTACTGTGCGAGCTGTTTTTTTTATATCATGCTAAAGTTGCAAGTTGACCGACAGAAATATCTTGCCCTGAGCCGCCTGACGACCCAAGCGCTCAATTTGACTTAAACGGAGTTCCATGGACTTGTCCGATCCATTCGCATCACGAGACCGCTTCACCCAAGCCAACCGCCCCATCCGTCTGCGCCTGTTCCCCGCCAAAGGTAGCGCCCTCGCCGCCGAAGATATGCTCATGGTCCAATGCGTGAGCGGCGTCGAAGCGATGTGCGGCGATGGTATCGAATATCGCCTGCTCTGTGTTTCCACCCAAGCCGGCTTGCCCCTCAAGCAATTCGTCGCGATGCCTGCCGAAGTGCAGTTCGTCACCGCCGCGGGCGCCCTGCGCTCCGTATGCGGCATCGTCCAAAGCGCCACGGAAGGTCACAGCGACGGCGGCTGGGCCACGTATGAACTCGTCATGCGCGATGCCCTGGCCTTCAAGGCGCTGCACACAAACACCCGCGTCTTCGTCAATATGAGCGAAGTCGATATTGTTCAGCAGAACTTGAGCGAATGGCGCCAGACCAACCCCGTGCTGCGCGCACCTTCAGCTTCGACTTATCGGGCGTGAGCGCCGCCAAGCATCCGGCGCGGGCGTTCACCATGCAGGCGAACGAAAGCGATTCCCAGTTCATCCGACGATTGCTTAGCCGGCGGGGCATTGCCTGGTTCACCCGCCCCGGCCCCACCAGCAACTCCGGCAGCGACCACGTACCCACCCATGTCATGGTCATGTTCGACGACGTCAGGACGCTCCCTCAGGCAGACGCCACTGTCTGGCGCTTCCACCGCGCCGATGGCACCGAAAAAGCCGACAGCGTCACCGCCTGGAGTGCGACCCGCACCCTCGCGCCCGGCAACATCACGCGCCACACCTGGGATTACAAGACGGTGCAGCTGGATTCCTACAGCGACCCGACCGCCCTCGACCAAGGCGAGCTGGGCAACCAATGCGCCGTCAGCCTCACCGACAACCTGGTCGAGGCGCCGCATATTGGGGAAGACAGCGCGGATTTTCAGTACCTGACACGCCTGCGCATCCAGCACCATGAATACGAGAGCAAGAAATTCTATGCCGAATCCGACCAGCGCACTGCCTGCGTCGGTGCCTCATTCAGCCTGACCGGCCACGCCGAAATCGACGCCCACCCGGCCGAAGAACGCGAATTCGTCATCACTGAACTGCACGTCACCGCAGAAAATAACGTCCACCCGGATCTCAGCGACAAGGCGCGCCGCCTGTTCGCCCGCAACGGCTGGAACACAGCATCGGCGACTGGCTTCGACCCCGCAGCGCTAGAAGAAGCCAGCGGCGAACGCAACGCGCGCTACAGCAACCGCCTCACTTGCGTTCGGCGCGGCATTCCGATCGTCCCGTCCTACGATCCGCGCACCGATCTGCCGGCCGTCCATCCCATGAGCGCCATTGTGGTCGCCGGGGATGCCGAAGGCGATGAAATCCTGTGCAATGAACTGGGCTGCGTCAAGGTCCGCTTTCCGGGCTACACGATCGAAGCCGGCAGCCGCACTGATACCCGCGGCGGCGATTCAATCGCCCACAGCACCGTTCCTGGCTCAGCGTGGCTGCGCGTAGCCACGCCCTTTGCCGGGGAAGGCTACGGCATGATTGCCCTGCCCCGGGCTGGCGACGAAGTGACTGTTCTATTTCTTAATGGGAACTGCGACAAGCCGATTATTGTCGGCAGTGCTTTCAACGGCCGCGCGCTGCCGCCGAGGTTCAGCCGCCAGGGCAGCTTGCCCGGCAATAAATCGCTGTCGGGCTTCCTGAGCCAGGAGCTGCAAGGAACCCGCCATAACCAGCTGCGCCTGGACGATACCAACGGCCAGATCAGTGCACAACTGGCGAGCGAACACGGGAACACCGAGCTGAATCTCGGCTATTTGACGCACCCGAGAGCCGACGGCAAAGCCGAACCGAGAGGTGAAGGATTTGAAGTGGCGAGCGAAGCTGCCGGTGCCTTGCGCGCATGTTCCCTGCTGCTGACGGCCGAACAGCAAAAAGGCGGCTCCGGACCGCAATTGATGCGCGAAGCCATTATTCAAGTGCTCACCGCAGCACTGGACCAAGTGCAGCGCCAAGGCGATCATGCCGGCGAAGTCGAAGCCAATCTGCCGGAAACGGGCCGCGATAACATGCTGGTCGAAGAAGACAGCAAACCCGGCGCCAAGACCGATGCCGGTCATCAAACCCAATTAAAGGAAGCGGTCGACAATCTGGAGCGGGGCTGGAATACCGACCCGAAGGGCAGCAGCGGACAGGGCGGGCAGCGCGGCAAGCAAGGCATTCTCATGCTCGGTTCCACCGATGGCACAGCCTTGACCAGCCAGGGCAGCGTGACCATGGCGGCCAACACCAACCTCGACCAGGTAGCGCAACGCGACACAAACCAGACGACAGGGCGGCGTTGGATTCACAATGTCGGCGAGTCGGCCAGCCTGTTCATTGACGGCGGCAAGGCGAAGATCAAATACACGTTCAAGACCACTGTCGCCAAGGGCGACATGCTGCAGCGCGTGCTGGCGGGCAAATACGAGGTCGAATCGAACGGCGATATCGTGTTCAAGACCAGGGGCAAATACATTATCGAGGCGGAGCAAGGAGTTTGGATCAAGGGAGAAGGCGGGTTGATCCATGTGGGCAACCGGATCGATATCCACAACCCTGGCGCCCTGTCGCTCAAGGCGGCGGACTTTGACCTGGCGGGACCGGCCAGCAGCAGCACGTCGTTGACACTGCCCACTGGAACGGCCAAACCGTGCAAGATGAAATTATCAGGTGCGAGTGACGCCGGTGCAGCCTTTGTAGAAAGGTAAGGTTGCCATGTCATTCCCGTCCCCCAATATCGCCACGTCTTTCCACACGCATCTGGAAGAATACGGACACTGCGACATCGTCATCGACCGGATGCGCGGCTTTCCCTTGCGCGAAGAACTGAAAGCACTGAAAGGCCATCTGGCAGAGTCGTTGCCGCTGATCGATCCGCTGTTTATGACGATTCCCGATGAGGCGCCGCTTCTGGTGCGCCTGTCGGTGGATGCATCAAGCCTCATCGAGAGCTATCTTGCCCTCGCCGCAGAGGAAGCGCAAAGGCCTGGACAAGGACAAGCGATTTGCGCCTTCCTGTTCAGCCATCTGCCATGTGAAAAACTCGCCGGGCACCTGACCCGCCAGCTCGATCTTCGCATCAAGACCGGCAAACGTGTTTTTTTCCGGTTCTTCGATCCGCGCGTGATGCACCATTTGCCGCGTCTGCTTCAGCCGGCGGAAATGGCGCAACTGCTCAATGGCATAGACTACTGGACCTACCCGCACTGGAGCGACCGGCGCATTGCGCTCAAGGCGCAAGACTACGGCCCCCAGCCCGACAAACCTGCTTATGTTCGCATGAGCCTCAGCAGCGCCCAATCGGCATCCCTGCAAGAGATCGAAACCTTCAACCTCGCATTGCACACGCTATGGCAGGAGGGATATGCACTGGATGAAAAGACCGAAGCTGCGCTGCATGCGGCCTTGAAGACCGCCCACGCCTGCGGATTGTCGACGAAGGAAGATCGAGCAACACTGGCTTGCCACGTTATCAGTCGCAGCGAGAACATTCTGCGCCAGCCGCAGTGGCAGCGCGCACTGAACCTGGTGCGCGAACGCGCCTTCGCACTGAGAGACGTTTTGGAAGCCGCTGGCATCGCGCTTGTATCGCCGGCCGCCCAGCACGAGTAACACCTGCCAACAAATAATTCTGATGAAAAAAGACTGCAAATTTTGCGACAAAAAAGGATTGATGATCCTGCCGCTGCGTTACAGCGTGGCGCTTGCCGACGACATGGCATCCTTACGCGCCATTCCAGCGCTGCCGTCGACCCTTGGCAAAGGCGTAAGCGACCTGGTCCTTACGAAGGGCAAGTATGCTCCGGCAATGCTGCGGGCCGGCTACCTATACGTATTGATCGACCGAGAGGGCATCAAAAGCTGGGAAGGCTATCAGGTCACCAAAGACGCTTACCTTTACAAATTCCCGGTGGATGTTCCACCTCAGACCAAGGTCGAATTCACCTGCGCGCCCAATAGCTGCGGCATCGACGCGTCGATGATCTCGATTGAGCACGCCAGCGAGATCGAAAAAGTCTACTTCCTGTTTACGCCCACTGCCATGACCAAGGCCAAGCTGGACGAATACAAGAAAAACGCAACGGAACTGGCCCGACAAGGGAAGATGCAAGTCTTCAATCCGAAGGCATGGCTGGCAGGATCGACCAACCAGCCGCATGCCATGCAGGCTGACGAAATGCACACGCACACCACGGAATGGATACTGCACAAGCAAGGTAAGCAGGAATTGTGGCAATCACGGCTGGGCCCCGGCCTTGAAAACCAGTTGTTCCCGCCGGCCGCATCTCCTAAGCCCGATTTGGGCCTAGTGGGCGCAATCCCCGCTGCGGATCGGCTGACGCCCCTTTATCTCAGCATGCGCGACCGTGGTGCCGCAAGCTTCGTCGTGTACGACTATATCGGCATTACACAGGAACTCAATAATTTCAGGAATGCTGCGCTAGAACCAATCGAACAGTTTCTTGAGACAAAGGACAGCGAAGGCGTCGACAACAGACGCAAGATGGACGTGGCACATGCCATCGAAGACATCAAATATGGCTTTATGCAGCACGGCATCGGCTTGGCTCAAAAACAGGTCGAATTTATGGATTCTCGCCACATGCCGGACTTCCGGGAAAATACCGCCAAAAATCTGCGCAGTATGGGTCGGGTAGCAGAGGCAGAAAAAGTCGAAGAAGACATAAAGAGAAGTCATGCAACCCGCGAAGCCAATCGCCAGAAAATACTGTCGGGTGCCGATGCAGAGCGCGAATGGAAAAACAAGTATGCCAAGCTGCTCGATATGGACGGCATCAAAAAGTTCGGAGACGATCTTGCTGCACTGTCCGAAGCTTGCGGAAAAAAAGCCGACAGCCGCACAGACGATCATCTGCAATGGCTTGTCGCTGACAGGCTGGTTGATGCCTTTGACACATATGACCCCAACAACCTGGGGAGTGGTTTCTGCTTTACGCAAGAACACTCTGTATGCACCTTCGGCATGTTTGGCATTGATAAGAACAAACCCAAATTGGCTGAATGGATGAATGTGAGCAAGGTGGAGCGGAAAAACCTCTACATGCGCGCCAATTTGTATAACCATAAGTCGCTGGAAGAAGAAGCCGCCAAAGCTTTTACCGAGGCCAAGCAACTTGTTGCGACGGCGGGCAGTTTAGGTGCTGTGGCAAGCGCACCGTGGCTCAAGGCTGGCAAGGGCTTGATTGACGTGCTGAAGAAAACCGATTCAGCATGGGACGAATGGCTGCGCGATAAAGTGGTTAAAGGTGTTCAAAGCGGTTCGATCGAGTTCAAATCCGGCGATCGCCTTCACAACCTTTCCACCTTCCATCGCAGCAACGAAGGGAGAATGTACGCCAGGATTGCCGAATGGTCACAAGCCTTGTCCAACAAGGCTGGGAAAATGGATAAAGGCATTCAGGCCGTTGTAGGCATGATGCTTTATGGGAGGCTCGGCAAACTGGCGGAAGAAATCAGTTTTGAAGCATTCATGCTCAAGGTGCCGCCAGACAGGCTAGCTGAAGGCTACAGAAAACGTTCCGCACAACGCAACCTTGAACTGGCCGAGCGCGATGCTGCGAAAAAAGCTGGCCGCACTCCGCGACAATTGTTTATGGAGGACCCGATCGAGGTCTTGATTCGCGATGAACAAAGAAAAGTCAGGGACAAAGTCAAAATTGCGCTAGACGAATTGGACAAGGGCAAGCGCCCTGAAACTAATAACTTCCGCCAGGCGCGCATGGGGGTGCTGCTCATGTCCATCGAAGGCTTGGCGCTGACCTTGAAATTGACCGATAACAAAGAGCTGACCTATCGCGGCAAGGCCGAAGTGGTCGCCTCCGCATTTTCGCTTATCGGCATGACGCTTGATCTAGTGTATGCCGTTACCAAATCCCTTCGCGAAATTGAACCGTTCAAGAGTATGGCGACTGTGAAGATTGCACCGCTCAAGAGTATCGCGACCGTGGATACGGCTGCGGACCTGATTCGTGGCGGGCTCAAAATGGCTGCAGGAACCTTCAGTGCGGCGGCAGGGGCGACTTCGGTGCTGCTAGACATATATTCAGGAGTGACAGAAGCCAAAAAGGATAGAACGAACTGGGTATTGGCAAGCTTATATTTCTCTCGAGCAGGCGTGAGTCTATTAACTACCGGAATAGGTTTAATCGCAGCCTTCTCTTATACCGTTCCTATCTTGACACGCATATCAGAAAACGGCACCGTCATTGCTAAACGCTTCGCCCCATTGCTTACAAAAGGCATGTTTTATGCAGAAAAATTTATGGCTGCACGCACCATCTGGCTCATCCGGCTGGCAAGATTTAATCTGATCGGTTTTGCTTTCACGGCGGGAGAAGTTATTTACCGCTGTTGGATCATGGACGACGATCTGGAAAATTGGTGTCAAGCCTGTTGTTTCCGAAAAGACAGAAGCAAAGGTTGGCTTAGCGAAAAGCCCTATCCCGATGCAACTATTGAATTACGAGAACTTGAAAAAGCTTATAAGGCGATCGCCCAATGACACCATTTATCAACTCTCCATCTGCAACGTATGAGGGCGAAACACTCTTCCTCGTTGAAGGCACGCTAAGTGAACTGCAAATCGCCCGCACCACCGTAAATTTGCTGGCACAAATCGAAGAAAACATCCAGGCAAAAAACCTCGCAAGTGGGGCAGCCGGTGTGGTTGGCGGCATGCACGGCATGGTTGCCAATGCTGCTGCGTTGGCCTTGTACGATGGAGAGGATACGCACAACTTTGCCGCCGCACTGGGTGAGCATATCGTATGCGGCACCCTAGTGCATGCCGACCAGTTCAAGAATGGCGACCCTGTCAAGGCCGTGGTGTCTCAACGAGGAGATGTGCTCTACGTCCATGCCATCATGCATGCGCAGACTCGGCATTTTTATATGCCCTTGAATGTATTTGCCGGTAAAGAAGCATTTTTTAAAAGCTGTATGCGTGTGGCAAATAGATCGGCTATAGCGGTTTCCATCGTGTTCATTGTGGCATTTTATTTCTTCGGCCTATATGATGAAAAGGGCAACAACCTTAATCGCATGCAACAGTTGATGCTAACTTCAGTTGTCATCACGGGGAGTTTTCTTCTTTGTTTTATTATGGAAATATGGACATACCGCACCTTCCGATATACCGGTTTTTACGCGGAAGCAATATTTCAAGTATTTGGTTTCCCCCAACCCCATAAAATTAACCTCTTTAAGGTAGGCAGCATTAACTTTAAAAATACGGGGGTGGAAAAGGGCTTGGGAAGCGGATTTACTACTCCCAAAGCTCGATACTAAATAGTCGGCGACGACCAGTCTCCCCTATGCGATTGAAGGTGGCACTAAAGCATTGCATTTAAGAGCTAGGAGAACTTGAAAGAGCCTATCAGGCAATGGTCCCATGACACAGTCTCCATCCTCGATGTACGGCGGCGAAACACTCTTCCTCGTGGAAGGTACGCTCAGTGAATTGCAAATCGCCCACACCACCGTAAATTTGCTGGCGCAAATCGAAAAAGACAACCAAGTAAAAAACCTCGTCAGCGGCGTTGCCGGTGTGGTCAGCGGCATGCACGGCATGGTTGCCAATACCGCTGCGTTGACGTTGTACGATGGCGAAGACATGTACAACTTCGCCGCCGTACTAGGAGAGCATTTCGTATGCGGCACCTTGGAGCATGCCAACCAATTCAAGAATGGCGAATCCGTCAAAGCGGTGGTGTCACAACGAGGTGATGTGCTCTATGTCCATGCAATTATGCAGGCGAAAACCCGGCAATTTTATATGCCTTTGAATGTAATCGCGGGCAAAGGGGCGTTTTTAAAACACTGCATGCGTGTGGCCAATGGATTAACTATAGCAACATCAATTGCTTGCGTTGCGGCATTTTATTCAATTGGACTATATGATGGTAAATATAAAAATATTAATCAAGAAAAACAATTGCTATTGACTTCAGTCGTCATAGCAGGGAGTTTTTCCGTTTGTTTTATTATGGAAATCTGGACATACCGCAGTTTTCGATATACCGGGAGTTATGCAGAGGCAATTTTTAAACTATTTGACTTCCCACAGCCAAATAACATTGACCTCACCAAAGTGGGTTTCCTGAATCATGAAAGCACAGGGTGGAAACATGCATGGCAAGCAGATTTAATGCTCCAGAAACTCAATGCAAAATAAAAATATTGGCCTCATGCTGCCTACTTCTGCATTCAAGTTCGCATTCAAGCATTGCATATAGCACAAGAGGTGAAGAATTTCAATGAATACCGACTTACCGCTGGTGACATTCGACGGCGAAAAACTCTTCCTAGCTGAAGGCACACTTAGTGAATTGCAAATCGCCCGCACCGCCGTAAATTTGATGGCGCAAATCGAGAAAAATAGCCAAGCAAAAAACGTCGCAAGTGGGGCAGCCGGTGTGGTCGGTGGCATGCACGGCGTGGTAGCCAATGCCGCCGCGTTGGCGTTGTATGATGGAGAAGACACGTACAACTTTGCTGCTGCATTAGGTGAGCATATAGTATGCGGCACCCTGCAACATGCCGACCAGTTCAAGAATGGCGAACCGGTTAAGGCTGTGGTGTCACAGCGAGGCGACATATTTTATTTACATGCCATCATGCAGGCAAAAAGCGGGCAATTTTATATGCCACCGAACGTATTTGCGGGCAAAGACGCCTTCTTTAAAAGCTGCATGCGTACCGCAAGCCGGTTAGCTTCGGCAGGCTCAATTCTTTTTCTTGCAATATCTTATTTCTTGGGATTGCATGATGGGAAATATGAAAATATTGGAAAAATGGATCAGTTGATCTTGACTTCAGTTTTTATATTAGGGACTTTTTTCCTAAGTTTCACAATGGAAATCTGGACATACCGCACATTCAAATGTACCTGTTTTTATGCAGAAGCAATTTTCAAAATATTCAATTTTCCACAGCCAAATAATATTGATCTTTTAAAAATTGGGAGCATGAATCTTGGAAAAACGGGGTGGAAATTTGCTTGGCAAGCTGATTTGATGATCCAAAAACTCAATGAAAAATAAGCACCATTGATCTCAATCTACCGCCGAGTAAAGCCTTTTTTTCATGGACAACTATCAATTAACAGGAACTGCGCTCTTTGTTTCCGGCTCCTTAATCAGTCTTTTCTTTCTTTTAAGCTACCGGGCTTTCCTCGTCTATGCCCCGCTCATAACCATTGGCCTTTTTTTGATGATTGGTTGGCGAATGTTCCTTGCAATGGTGGCAGTGTTCGCATGTATTTTTTTGTGGATATATTTACTCGGTGCAAAAGACAGGCGTTACGCGCGTAATTTTCCGGTTTTCGAATCGGTGCCGCTTGAAAGCGTCCGCGATCAGGATGGATTTCGATATGATTTCCACATTGCCGAGGCGAAAACCGGATTCATTATCGGAATCCAACACGAAGATGAAATTGACGGTACGCCGATGATGAGGAAAACGAATTGGGAAGATATTTTTCCGGACTATGAGTCGGCGAGGAATGAACTCTTGAAGCGGCTCGATGATTATCCCCTACTACGCGACCGAAAGCCTACCCTTGACCGAAAGCCTGCCCTGCCCACCGAAAAGAAGTCAGCCAAGAAACCGCGCCGCGCCAGTTCTCGCGGCAAACGTTGATGTGGCCTTTTTAGTTGATACGGAAGTAACGAGTTCATCCTGCATCACACCCTCAGGCCCCGTCGTGCGTCCGACTACTCTTTCGCTCCGGTTTAATCATTAGCATTCGACTTTATCGTGATCACCAGTCTCTTAATCAATCTCTTTATCCTATTCGTCGCAGCTGTAGCGTGGATAGCCATCCTATGGTTCGGCATCACTCTCAACTTCGCGCGGTGGAGTGCAGTCGTGCTGATCGTCATGCACGTGGCGCCCCCATTGCTGGCCTGGGGTGGCTGGCGCTTGCTTCGTCAGTGGCGGAGCGAGGACCAGGAAAAGGAAGACGAGGCGGCCATCAAACAACAGGCAAACATGGAGGCGGCCCAATTGCGCCACGAACAGGAATGCTCCAGCCGTCGTTCTCATTGCGAATGCCGCGCGATCGTCATGCAAGCCAAGGCGCTGGCGCCGGAGACGTTGTTCGATATTGATCTGCCCAACGTCGTGCTTCAACTTGCCCAGCCTAAAGGCGATGAGTCGGACGTATTCGAGGCGATGAAGAAGGCCGATCCGGCCTTGGCTGTCGACGGATTTGCGCCGTTGATATACGACACACTTCAGCATCTCTATGATAAGTGCCCCGCGAGCATCGCATTGCCGATTTATGTCGTGGCGTCGGATCAGATTGACATGGCACAGATGTCCGCTGGACTGGGCCGCATCCGTAAAGAAATTGCGGAAGCAATGGAGCCTGTGTCCACAGTCCCGAATGACCCTGCTTTTATTCGCCTCTTGCATGTTGACGGCAATATTGCAGATGCCGTGCTGTCGGTATTCGAAAACGATTCTGCCCTTCCTGGCGCAGTGATTCTGGCCTTCGACTCACCGCTGGTACAGGCACAGAAAACGGGTTCCGGCGCCACGCCGCAGGAACGATGGGCTGGACCACCAGGCCAAGGCGTGATCGCCCTGCTGATGACCCCGGCGGGGCTTTCACCGCTGCCGGTGCAAAGCACGCAAGAAGAAAATAGGTATTCTGGACGCCCATCGGCCGAGCAGCTGGCGATCAAGCTACTAGCGGAGGCTTACCATGCGGCCCGAGAACAGCTGATAGAGCTGCCTGTCATGGCGCAGATCCGGCGCGGCACTGCCATCGTCCTCAAGCCCGAAGCCCCGGCGCGCCCGCCGGCCTTGCATAACGCGCTGAGCACTTTATTGGAGCGCGCCAAAGCGCATGCCGGTTGGCCGGATCAGCCGTCAATTGCTGATGGCGAAGCGGTAGGCGAACCGGCCGCATCCGACAGTGCCAACAGGGCTGAAGACAAGGCGGAATGCGGCTGGCTGATTCACAACGCCGGGAGTGTCAGCGTCATGGGCGCGCGGTTGGCGGCGACCGCGACGGCAATGAACCATCACAAGATGAATGTCGACCCGTTGGAGAAAGCGACCAATGTGGCCATCGTCCTCGGCGATTTTGGCAAAGCGAACGGCGTCGGCATGCTCGCTCTGTCGGCAATGCAAAGTGCCATGTTGAAGCAGCCGGTAATGTGTACGGAATTCAATCAGGACGAGTCCGTTGCGATGTTTTTCGTTGCTCCGCCTTTTGAGAAAGCGCCACAAGACGTTATGCAAGAAGCCGCATGACCGATATGCGCCGCCAGGGCCTATGCAATTTGACATCCTCGCCTCCGCGGCCGGCGGGCAAGGTACATTGCCTGCAATAGCACGCGGCGACATGAAGGTCGTCATTTTTGTCCGTTAACACTGGAAGATTTTGTATGCGTAGAATTATTCGATTGGGTGACCCGACCAGCCATGGTGGAAAAGTGGTTTCCGCCTCCGACAATTTCAGCATCGTGGGTATCAAGGTGGCACGCAAGGGAGACGCTTGTTCCTGTCCACGCCCTGGCCATACCAACTGCGTCATTGTCGAAGGCGATCCGACGCATCGCATTGGCGGCATCGAAGTGGCGTACGAAGGTCATCAGGTAAGTTGCGGTGCGGTGCTGATTTCGACGCTGCCGAACCTCCGCAAGGCATAGCAATTCCGGGCTCTCAACGACCTGGTGGGGCGTACCGATTAGCTCCGAAGTGGAACTTTTTTCCTTCCCGCCTGTCCAATTTCAAATCTCCCGGCTTGTTTCACACCACAGTTAGCCAAACTGCTTTGGGAGATAGCAAGGGAGAATCGTCTCGCAAAAGTCGAGGTTGAGGTGGAATTACTTAAAGAGCTGGTCGAAAAAAATGCGCAAGCAATTACTGCGCTGCGCGACACGATGGATCGGCGCTTCAATGAGCAGCAAGCGCAGATTGCGGAATTGCGTCGCGAGGCAAACACAAATTTCAGGTGGACAATGGGGACATTCCTGACCGGTTTCCTCTTTCTGCTTGGCTTGATGGGCCGCATTGCGGGGCTTTACTGATCGGTCTTAAGGGTTGGGCGAAGCGAGCAGCAAAGCCCAGTATGACGAGGCCCGCTACAAGCATCAACCAGGTGTCGGCCTCGGGAACAGCAAAGACGCGCCACACTTCCATATCGCCGAATGTGATGTTCGGCGACTTGTAATCCCTCCCATCAAGCAGGCTGGAATCGAAATTGCTGCGTTCGGGATCGATGTAGGAATACATGATCGAGTAGCCGCCGTTGGTCAGGTCCCACGGCACGTACAAGTCATGGCCGGCGCCGAACACCGGGCCGGTCCTGGCATCGTTCCAGGTCTGGAAGGAGCCGACCGTATCGAGCGCATAGGTGCGCGGCGTCTGGCGATGCATCTGGCGCGACGTCAGGTTGTACAGGAAGCCGGTGCGCTTTTCATCTTCGGTCGTGATGTGGAATTTGCCGGACGAGTCCCAGCTTTGCGGGTTATAGCCGCCGACCTTGAACAGTTGCCCCAGCTCATTGGTCGCTTCCATCACGGTAAACGTACGGCCCTTGCCGTCAACTGCCGCGTGGAAATCCGCTGCGGTTTGTCCATCGCGCTTCTTGTACAAGCGCTCCAGCCTGATCGGGCCATTGCCAAGCCAGGTCGATAGCTGGGCAATGTCAGCCTCCGTCAACAGCGGCGTTGCGCCTTGCGCGGTCGACAAGACTAGCAGGAAAATTGCGCCAAGCAGGCGCGAGAGAAGTTTGGCCATGGGATTGCACCTCCACGGCCGGACTATAGCACTTCATTAAAACTACGCGGGCACGACTGCCGTCACCTCAATTTCCACCCTTGCACGCGACTCCAGCAGCCCGGCGACCTCGACTGCCGTCATGGCCGGATAGTGCTTGCCGATCAGCTCGCGATAGATGGCGCCGATCTCTTTATAGGCGCCCATGTATTCATGCTTGTCCACCACATACCAGGTCATGCGGGCAATATGCTCAGGCCCGCCACCCGCTTCTTTCAGCACGGTCAGGATGTTTTCAATGGCCTGGCGTACTTGTCCGGCGAAATCATCTGTTTGGAATTCGCAATTTGCATCCCAGCCGATCATGCCGCTGACAAACACCATGCGGCCTGTCGCTGCGATGCCATTGGAATAGCCGCGTGGACGCGCCCAACCCGGCGGTTGTAATACTTGCATACTGACTCCTTAGCCTTCGCGCAGCAGTTCGCGCGCGATGATCAATTGTTGTACTTCGGAGGCGCCTTCATAAATGCGCAGCGCGCGGATTTCACGGTACAGGCGCTCGACCGGATGTTCGCTGACCACGCCCATGCCGCCGAACATTTGTACGGCGGCGTCGATCACCTGCTGGGCAGTCTCAGTCGCGGTCATCTTGGCCATGGCGGCTTCTTTCGTCACTTTCTGGCCCTGGTCGCGCTGCCAGGCGGCGCGGTAGGTCAGCAAGGCGGAAGAATCGACGCCCGTGGCCATCTGCGCCAGCTTGGCTTGCGTGAGCTGGAAGTCGGCCAGCGCCTGGCCGAACATCTTGCGGCTTTGGGCATGGGCCAGCGCTTCGTCCAGCGCACGGCGGGCGAAGCCCAGCGCGGCGGCGGCGACCGAGGTGCGGAATACGTCCAGCGTTGCCATTGCGACCTTGAAGCCCTGCCCTGCCTCGCCAAGGCGCTGGCTGGAGGGAATGCGGCAGTTGCTGAATTCCAGGCGCGCCAGCGGGTGCGGGGCGATGACGTTGATACGCTCCGCGATCGCGAAGCCTGGCGTGTCCTTGTCGACGATGAAGGCGCTGATGCCGCGCGCGCCGGGTTGCTCGCCGGTCCGGGCGAAGACCACATAGAAGTCGGCGATGCCGCCGTTGGAGATCCAGGTCTTTTCGCCATTGAGCACATAATGGTCGCCATCCGGCACGGCGGCGCATTGCATGGCGGCGACGTCGGAGCCGGCCTGCGGCTCGGACAGCGCGAAGGCGGCAATCGCTTCGCCTTTCGCGACGCGCGGCAAGTAGGCTTGCTTGCTGGCGTCGCTGCCGAACAGGCTGATGGCGCCGGAGCCCAGGCCCTGCATCGCGAAGGCGAAATCGGCCAGGCCGTTATGGCGGGCCAAGGTTTCCCGGATCAGGCAGATGGCGCGGGTGTCGATGGCGTCCAGCGCGCCGCCATAGGCGGTGCCGCCGATGGCGTGCCGCAGCCAGCCCGCATCGCCGAGGGCGCGCACCAGGGAACGGCATTGGGCGTCTGTGTCGCTGCCGTGCGCGTCGCGCACATGTTCGGCGGCCCAAGCGTCCAGGTCGCGCTCCAGCACCGCATGGCGTTGTTCGAAGAAGGGCCAGCCAAGGTAGGATTTATCAGCCATCTCAATCGCCCTCGAAAACCGGTTTCTGTTTCGCCACGAAGGCGTGATAGGCTCGGTGAAAGTCGTTGGTGGCCATGCAGATGGCTTGCGCCTGCGCTTCCGCTTCGATGGCTTCGTCGACGCCCATGTTCCACTCCTGTTGCAGCATCTTCTTGGTCATGCCGTGCGCGAAGGTCGGGCCGCTGGCCAGGCCTTGGGCAAAGGCTTGCGCTGCGGCGAGCAGGCTTTCCGGCGCGTGCAGGCTGTTGAAGAAGCCCCAGCGCTCGCCTTCCGTACCGGACATGGAACGGCCGGTGTATAGCAGTTCTGCGGCGCGGCCCTGGCCGATCACGCGCGGCAGCAAGGCGCAGGCGCCCATGTCGCAGCCAGCCAGGCCGACGCGGGTGAACAGGAAGGCGGTCTTGCTGCGCTCCGTGCCGAGGCGGATATCGGAACCCAGGGCAAGCATGGAGCCGGCGCCGGCGCACACGCCGTCGATGGCGGCGATGACCGGTTGCGGGCAGGCGCGCATGGCTTTCACCACGTCGCCGGTCATGCGGGTGAAGGCCAGCAGGCCAGGCATGTCCAGCTTGGTCAAGGGGCCGATGATTTCATGCATGTCGCCGCCGGAGCAGAAGTTCTCGCCGGCGCCGGTGATGACGATGACCTTGACGTCATCGGCATAGGCCAGTGCGCGGAACAGTTCACGCAGCTCGGCGTAGGAGTCGAAGGTGAGCGGATTCTTGCGCTCGGGGCGGTCCAGGGTAAGCGTGGCGACGCCCTGCTCCACCGTGAACTGGAAGTGCCTGGCCTGGTAGGCGGCGAGTTGCGCGCGGTTGCCCGGCAGGTGTTGCGGTTCCCCTTGCAGGTATTTCATGGTTTGTCCTTTGGTTCGCGGGCGTACAGGTGGCCCTTCATTTGCGACAGCAATTCGATGAGCTGTCCTTTGTCTTCTTGCGAAATCTCTTGCAGCAGTTCGGCAACCCAGCTTTCGTGGACTGCGGCCATTTGCGCGAAGGCTTTGCGTCCAGCGGGCGTGAGCTTGACACTGAAGGCGCGGCCGTCTTTCGGGTCGGGTACGCGGACGACCAGGTTCTCCTGCTCCAATTGGTCGGTGATGCCGGTGACGTTGCCGCCGGTGACCATCATGCGTTTGGAGAGTTCGCCCATGCGCAGGCCTTCGGGGTGGCGCTCAAGCTGCGCCATCAGGTCGAAGCGCGGCAGCGTGATGCCGAATTCGGTGCGCAAGCGGCTGCGGATTTCGGTTTCGATCTTGGTAGTGCAGGAGAGCATGCGCAGCCACAGCTTCAGCGACTGGTGGTGGTCCTTGGTCAGGCGGCTTTCCAGGTCTAATTGCATTGTTCCTGTTTCCTTACATGACTTCACCGCCGGCGACGGCGATGGATTGGCCGGTCATTGCACTGGAGGATGGCTGGCAAAGCCAGGCCACGGCGTTGGCGACCTCCTCGACCTGCACCAGCTTCTGTTGCGGGTTGCCGGCCGCCAGCTCGGCGCGCGCTTGCTCCTCGCTGCGTCCAGTTTTTTGCATGATGTTGGCGATTGCGTCCTGCACGATGTCGGTTTCCGTGTAGCCGGGGCAGACGGCGTTCACCGTGATGTTCTTTGTCGCCAGTTCCAGCGCCAGCGCCTTGGTCAGGCCGACCAGGCCGTGCTTGGCGGCGACGTAGGCGCTGACGTATTTATAGCCTTTCAGGCCGGCCGTGGAGGCGATGTTGACGATTCTTCCCCAGCCTTTTTCCAGCATCTGCGGCAGGACCGCTTGCGTGCAGTGGAAGGCGCCGGTCAGGTTCACGTCGAGCATTTGCTGCCAGTGCCGGCTGGTGGTTTTCGCGAACGGCGCGGGCTGCGCTTGCCCGGCATTGTTCAGCAGGATGGTGATCGGGCCGAGTTGCTGCGCGGCTGCGGCGATGGCCGCGTGGACGGCCGCTTCGTCGGTAACGTCCAGCACGCAGATGTCCACACGCGGCACCTGCGTCCCGCTTCGAGCGTTCCCGGTACGCAGCGAGTCCGCCGCGCGTTCGAGCGCTACCGCATCGCGTCCGGCAATCGTCACGCTGGCGCCTTGGGCCAGCAATGCACGTGCGCAGGCCAGCCCGATGCCCCTGCTGCCGCCGGTGATGAATGCATGCTGGCCAGAGAGCACCATCGTCAGCCCTCCAGCAATTTCGCCGCGACCTGCTGCGGCGTCAGCCCGGCATTGGCGGCGGCCAGCTGGCGTTCGCGCTCAAGATTGCGCTCGAGCTGCTGCTTGCCGGCCAGGTATTGCTTCGGCCAGGTCACGGGCGTGTAGCCAAGCCTGGCCGCCTCGGCCAGCGTCCAGGAAGGGTTTGCGAGATGCGGGCGGCCCACGGCGCACAGGTCGGCGCGGCCGGCCGCGATGATGCCGTTCGCATGGTCGGCTTCGAAGATCGAGCCGACTGCAATGGTCGGAATCCCCGCCTCGTTGCGCACCCGGTCCGCAAACGGCGTCTGGAACATGCGCCCGAATACCGGCTTTTCCAGCTTGCTGACCTGGCCCGAGGAGCAGTCGATCATGTCCGCGCCCGCCAGCTTGAACAGGCGCGCGACCTGCACGGCATCATCCGGCGTGATGCCGCCTTCGACCCAGTCATGGGCCGAAATGCGCACGCTCATTGGCTTATGCGCCGGCCACGCCGCGCGCATGGCCGAGAACACGCGCAGGGGGAAGCGGCAACGGTTCTCGAGCGAGCCGCCATACTCGTCGCCGCGCTCATTGGTCAGCGGCGAGATGAAGGACGACAGCAGGTAGCCGTGCGCGCAATGCAGCTCGAGCCAGTCGAAGCCCGCTTCCTCGGCCGCCAGCGTGGCGCGCACGAAGTCGGCCTCGATGCGCCGCATGTCCTCCGCGCTCGCGGTGCGGGCCACCTGCGACACACCGGCCAGGTATTGCTGCTGCGAGGCCGCCAGCAGGGGCCAGTTGCCTTTGTCAAGCGGCAGGTCAATGCCGTCCCACATGGCGCGGGTCGAACCCTTGGCACCGGCGTGGCCGAGCTGCAATCCGATCCTGGCGTCCGTGTTCCGGTGGACGAAATCGACGATGCGTTTCCAGGCCATGGTGTGCGCAGGGGCGTACATCCCGGGGCAGAACGGCGTAATGCGGGCATCGGCGGAAACACAGGTCATCTCCGCCATCACCAGCGCTGCGCCGCCCATGGCGCGCGATCCCAGGTGAGCCATATGCCAGTCGCCAACGCAGCCGTCGACTGCGCTGTATTGCGCCATCGGCGAAACGATGATGCGATTTTTCAGCACCAGGCCGCGCACCTTGTAAGGGGTGAACATCGGCGGCACGGGGCGGCCAGCCGCCGGCTGCGGCACCCCGGCCTGTGCGAAAGCACGTTCGGCCAGCCAGCGCTCGAAGCCAGCCACGTAATCCTTGTCGCGCACGCGGAGGTTTTCGTGTGACAGGCGCTGGCTGCGCGTCAGCATCGAGTAGGCGAACTGCGGCGCCTCCATCGCGGAGTAGCGCTGCACGTTTTCGAACCACTCCATCGAATTGCGCGCTGCGCTTTGTATCTTCAGCACTTCGACCGCGCGCACGTCCTGATAGGCAGCCAGCGCGTCGCGTGCGCTGCCATGCGCAGCAAAGCAGCGCGCCAGCTCGATCGCGTCTTCCAGCGCCAGCTTGGTGCCGGAACCGATCGAGAAGTGCGCAGTATGCGCCGCATCGCCCATCAGGACCACCGGCACGTCGCCATTCCAGTGCACCCACTTCTGGCACACGATGCGCGGGAACTTGATCCAGACATTCGAGCCGCGCAGGTGGGCGGCGTTGGACATCAGCTTATGCCCTTCCAGCCGCTCGGCGAACAGCTTCTCGCACCAGGCCAGCGCTTCTTCTTGCGGCATGTCGTCCAGCCCGGCAGCGCGCCACACCGATTCCGGCGTCTCGATGATGAAGGTCGACGTCTCGCCGTCGTACTGGTAGATGTGGGCCTGGAACCAGCCATGTTCCGTCTGCTGGAAGTCGAAGGTGAAGGCGTCGAACTTCTTCGTCGTACCCAGCCAGACGAAGCGGCATTGGCGCGCTTCGATCATCGGCTGGAACGTCGCCTCGTAGCGAGCGCGCACGCGCGAATTGAGGCCGTCCGAAGCGATCACCAGGTCTGCGTTGTAGCGCGCCGCCAGTTCCTGGTCGTCCTGCACGTCAGTCTCGAACACCAGCTCCACGCCCAGTTCTTCGCAGCGCTGCTGCAGGATGTTCAGCAGGCGCTTGCGGCCGATGCCGCAGAAACCGTGGCCACCGGAGGTGACTTTCTGCCCTTTGAAGAAGACGTCGATGTCGTCCCAATGGTTGAAAGACTGCAGGATCTCGCGCGCAGTCTTTTCGTCGGCCGCCACCAGGTTGCCCAGCGTCTGGTCGGAAAACACCACGCCCCAGCCGAAGGTATCGTAAGGCCGATTGCGCTCCACCACCACGATGCGGTGCGACGGGTCCTGCTTTTTCATCAGCAGGGCAAAATACAGGCCGGCCGGGCCGCCGCCAATACAAACGATATTCATGCTGTTCCTCAAGTGCTACGGAGTTTGAAGCGTTGCAGCTTGCCGGTTTCGGTGCGCGGCAGCGAAGGCAGGAAGCGGATCGAGCGCGGATACTTGTACGGGGCGATCTGTTCCTTGACGAAGTCTTGCAGCTGCGCCGCCATGTCGGGCGTTGCTTCAAAGCCCGGCTTGAGCACGACATGCGCTTCCACGACCTGGCCGCGTTCCTCGTCCGGCTTGCCGACCACGCCGCATTCGGCCACGGCGGGATGACGCAGCAAGGCGTCTTCAACTTCGGGGCCGGCGATGTTGTAGCCGGCGGAGATGATCATGTCGTCGGTGCGCGAACGGTAGAAGAAGTAGCCGTCGGCATCCATTTCGTAAGCGTCGCCGGTCAGGTTCCAGCCGTCCAGCACGTAGTCGCGCTGGCGCGGGTCGTCCAGGTAGCGGCAGCCGGTCGGGCCTTTCACTGCCAGGCGGCCGACAACGCCGGGGCCTACCGGCTGGCCCTTGTTATCGAGGACGCAAGCGCGGTAGCCGGGAATCGGCTTGCCGGTGGCGCCCGGCCGGATATCGCCCCCTGCTGCGGAAATGAAGATATGCAGCATCTCCGTGGCGCCGATGCCGTCGATCATGCGTAAGCCGGTGGCCTGCTGCCAGGCTTCGCGCGTTGCCACCGGCAGCGCCTCGCCGGCCGAGACGGACTTGTCCAGGCTCGAAAGATCGTATTTGCCCGCGAGCGTGGCCATCTGGCGGTAAAAGGTCGGCGCGGTAAAGCAGATCGTCGCGCGGTATTTTTCAATCGCCTGCAGCAGCGTTTCCGGCGTCAGCTTTTCCAGCAGCACGGCGGCGGCGCCCACCCGCAGCGGGAACAGCAGCAGGCCGCCCAGGCCGAAGGTAAAGGCCAGCGGCGGCGTGCCGATGAACAGGTCGTCGGCGCGGGACTCGAGGACATGGCGCGGGAAACAGTCGCAGATGGCCAATACGTCGCGATGGAAGTGGATGGTGCCTTTCGGGACGCCGGTGGTGCCGGACGTGAAGCTGATCAGGCAAATATCGTCGGCCGCCGTGTCGCATGCCGCGGCGCTCGCCGGCTGCGCATCCATCATGGCCTCGAGCGAATGCCCGGACGCCGCGGCGGCAGCCTGCGCCTCGGCCGGCACGTTGAACCACAGGGTGCGTCCAGGGCGGTTGGGCGCAGCCTCGATCTCTTCGCGCAGGGCATGGGCGCACAGCACCGCCTGCACTTGCGCCTTCTGCATGATGACGCCCAGCTCCCGCGCGCGCAGCAGCGGCATGGTGGGCACCGCGATCAATCCGGCCTTGAGCACGGCCAGCACGGCGGCGGCCATCATTGGATGGTTGGCGCCGCGCAGCAGGACGCGATTGCCGGGCACCAGCGCCATCGGGCCGCGCAGGACGTTGACGATGCGGTCAACCTGCTGCTGCAGCTCGCCATAAGTCCAGCTGAAGCCTTCGCCGTGCAGGGCGATGCGCGCGCCGCTGCCCGCCGCCACGGCCTGGTCGAGGATCTCGGCCACGCAGTTCAGGCGCGCCGGGTACTGCAACTCGGGAAGATCGAACACCAGGTCCGGCCATTGTTCAACCGGAGGTAGATGCTGGCGCGCGAACTGGTCGAGATGCGCGCTCGGTTCTGCTGCAGTGGGTCTGTTCATGGTCGCCTGGGTAAGGTTCGGTTGAAAGTACAGCCTGCGGTGCAGACTACTTTAAACCTAAACTATATTTACCGCAAGGCCGCGCCAGCCCGGTGGGAGGATTTTCCCGCAAGCGGGCTGGCGATTTTCTCAGCTTTGGCGCACCAGCGAGGATTGGTGCAGCACTGCCCTGATCACGTCCGTCAGCGCCGCCTGCACGGCTTCGTTGCTGACGTGGACGCCGATCAGCGGCTTGAGCGAGGCCGCGGCGCCGTGCAAGCCCAGCGTGGTGCAGCCGGTAAGCAGGCGCTCCAGCCGCACGCGAACCTCCGCCTGCTCGTCGTGCGCCAGCAGCGCATCGATCTCGTTGCTGGCTGCCGTCAGCTGGTTCTGGAAACCGGTCAGGTAGACCAGCAAACGGTCGGCGGCAATGCCCAGCCGCGCCAGGGTGGCTGCCGGCTCTTCCGCCCGGTGCTCATAGCCGTTGGCCGCCTGGTCGAGGAAAGCGCCCAGGTGGGCGCGCACCTGCTCCGACTGGAACGGCTTGACGATGTAGCCGGTGGCGCCGGCCAGGGTGGCCTGCTGCACCGTTTCCTTGTCGGTGGCGGAGGACACCAGCACGAACGGCACTTCGGCCAGGTCGCCCTGCCCGCGCACGCGCTGCAGCAATTCGATGCCGGACAGGCGCGGCATGCGCAGGTCGCAGAAAACGATGCCCGGACGCAGCCCACCCTCCAGCTGCCGCCAGGCGTCGGCGCCGTCTTCCGCTTCAACGATCTCGAACTTGCCGCAACCATCGATCAGGTGCATGAGCACCATGCGTGAGACTACGTCGTCGTCGACTACCAATACTTTCATGCTCTCTCCGCTCTTGTTTTAATGACGCGTTGGGGATACGACGTGTTCCAGCAGCAGCCGCAAGCGCGGCAGCTTTTCGCGGATCGCCGGCCACATGGCGCGGTCGGCGGCCCGTTCCAGTTCACCGCACAGGGCATGCAGTTCGGCCTCGTCCAGGTAGGCGGCACTGCCCTTCATGCCGTGGAACAGGCGGCCGGCAGCATCGGCGTCGGCCGAGGCCAGGGCCTGGTCCAGTTCGCGCAGGCGCGCCGGCAAGTCGGCGATGAAGGCATCGCGCAGGCGCAGCTTGAGCGCCTGTCCTGCCTGGCCCGGCATCGGCGCCGGCGGCGGCAGGTCGCACACGCCGAACATGGCATCGAGCTCCGCCACCGAAGGAAGTTCGGCCGTTCGCGCCCGCAACGGCGGCAGCTTGATGCCGCGCGCCAGCTGGCGCTCGATGGCCCGTTCCAGCTGCATGTGCAGCGCGCCCTCGTCGATCGGCTTGGTCAGGAAATCGTCCATGCCGGCGGCCAGGTAGCGGCTGCGGTCTTCGTCGCTGGCGTTGGCCGTCAGGGCCACGATCATCAGGTGCGGATCGAGCACCGGCGCTTCGCGCGGGCCGCCGGAGCGGATCAGGCGCGTCGCGGTGGAGCCGTCCATTTCCGGCATGCGGCCGTCCATCAGCACCAGGTCGTAGCGCTGCTGGGCGCAGGCGGCCAGCGCCAGCACGCCGTTGCCGGCGATATCGACCTTGTGCCCCAGGTCTTCCAGCATCATGCGCACGATGATCTGGTTGGTGGGGAAGTCTTCTGCGCACAGCACGCGCAGTTGATGCGTATGCGGCTCGCGCGCCACGTGCGGCGCCAGCGGCGGCGCCACGCCGTCGCGCAGCGGAACGGTGAAGGCGAAGCTGGAGCCGGCGCCAGGCGCGCTGACTACGTCGATCTGGCCGCCCATCAGCTCCACCAGCTGGCTGCTGATCGCCAGGCCCAGGCCGGTGCCGCCGTAGCGGCGGGTAGTGGTGGTGTCGCCCTGCTCGAATTTCTGGAACAGGCGCGGCAAGGCGTCGGGCGGAATGCCGATGCCGGTGTCTTCCACCGTGAAGCGGATGCGATGCCCTTGCGGCCCGCTGCTTTCGCGCTCCACGCGCAGCGATACCTTGCCGCGCTCCGTGAACTTGAAGGCGTTGCCGACCAGGTTGACCAGCACCTGGCGCAGGCGGGTCGGGTCGCCGACCACGAATTCCGGCAGGTCGGGCGCAAAATCGACTTCGAAGCCCACCATATTGGACATGGTGTGCTCGGCAAACAGGCTGACCACGTTCTCCACCATGCTGGCCAGCGCGAAGTCGATCGACTCGATGTGCAGCTTGCCGGCTTCGATCTTGGAGAAGTCCAGCAGGTCGTTGATGATGGCCAGCAGCGACTGTGCATTGCCTTGGCCGCGCTCGATCTGCTCGCGGGTGCGCTCGGCCAGCGCGTTGTCGCGCAGGGCGAAGCCCAGCATGCCGATCACCCCGGCCAGCGGGGTGCGCATTTCGTGGCTCATATTGGCCAGGAACTCGGACTTCTGGCGCGTCGCGTCCTCAGCCCTCTGCTTGGCCAGCGACAGGTGCTTGTCGCGCTGCTCCAGCTCGCGCTTCTGCTCTTCCAGCAGCTGGTTCTTCAGCTCCACTTCGGCCGTGCGCAGGCTGACCTGCTTTTCCAGCTGCAGCTGCTGGCTGCGCAGGACGCGCACGCGCATGTGGTAAGCGCCCCCGGCGGCGCCCAGCGCGGCGGCCAGCATGCACAGGCGGAACCACCAGGTTTTCCAGTACGGCGGCGCGATAGTGATTTCCAGCGTGGCGGCGTTGTCGTTCCAGATGCCGTCCTTGTTGGCAGCCTTGACGCGGAACTGGTAGGTGCCGGGGTCAAGGTTGGTGTAGGTCGCGAAGCGCTTGCCCGCATCGGTCACCACCCAGTCCCTGTCGAAGCCGACCAGCTGGTAGGCAAAGCGGTTGCGCTGCGGCGCGGCGTAGTGCAGCGCCGCGAATTCCAGCGAGAATACGGAGTCGCCTTCGCGCAGCGACAGGGAGCTGGTGTATTCGATGGCCTGCTGCAGCACGCCCCTGTTGGCGCCGCCCTGGCCCGGCCGCACCGGCTTGTTGAAGATCTGGAAATCGGTGATAACGGCAGTCGGCGCCGAACTGTTCTCCCGCACCTCCTGCGGATCGAATGCCGTGATGCCGTTGAAGCCGCCGAAGTACAGGGTCCCGTCGGCCGCGCGCAAGGCCGAGCCGTCGAAATAGGCGCCCTCGATGGTGCCGTCCACGCCGGAGTAGTTGCGCACCTGCCCGTTGCCCATGTCGAGGCGGGAGATGCCGGTATTGGTGGACAGCCACAGGTATTTCCCGCGGTCCGGCAGGATGCCGGCGATCGCATCGTCGGCCAGACCATCCTTGCGCAGGAAGCGGCGGAAATGCACGCTGCCGTCGGGGCGCCGCTCCATCCGGTTCAGGCCGGCCGCGGTGCCGATCCACAGCATGCCATCGTCGTCCTCGAACAGGTAGTGCACCTCGTTGTGGCTCAAGCTGCCCTGGTCGTTCGGGTTGTTGCGATAGTGCGTGAAGCGGCCGGTCTTGCGGTCCAGCAGGTCAAGGCCGTTGAAGGTACCGATCCAGAGGTTGCCGCGCCGGTCTTCCAGCACCGGGCGCACCACGCTGTCGGCCATGCTGTGGATGTCGGCCGGATCGTGGCGGAAGGTGAGCACGCCGTTGCTGGACGGGTCGATGCGGTGCAGGCCATTGCGGGCGGACGCCCAGACCATGCCGTCGCGGTCGCCGTACAGGAAGCGGATCACATCGTTTTCAGGATCGCCGTGCGACAGCATCAGCGGACCAAAGCGGCGCGCCCTGATGTCGAAGCGGCGCACGCCGTTGCGGCTGCCAACCCACAGCACATTGCGGTCGCGCGGGTCGTGCAGCAAGGCCGTGACCTGGAATTCCAGGCTGTCGTTGCCGCTGCCGGTGCGATACAGCACGGTCTTGCCGGTCACCGGATCGTAGTAATTGAGGCCGTCGCTGTTGCCAACCCAGACCTTGCCGTCGCCTGCGTCGAGCAAGGCGCGCACCTTGTTGTCGGTCAGCGTGAAGGGCTGGCCCGGGTCCTTGACCAGGCGCGCAAAGCCGCCGCTGCCCAGGTCGACCCGGCTGACGCCGCGATACCAGGTACCGACCCACAAGGTGCCGACGTTGTCGCGGAACAGCGAGAACACATAGTTGTCCGCGATGCTGTGCGGGTCGCCCTGCTGGTGGCGGTATTGCACGAAGCGGTCGTCCGACTGGCGCCAGCGGAACAAGCCGCCGGTCTGGCTGCCGACCCACAGCGTGCCATCCTGGTCCTGGTAGATGCGCTTGACCGTGCTTTGCGGCAGGCCTTCCGCCGCGCCCAGCACCCGGCGCTGCGGATATTTTCCTTCCAGCGTCCAGCGCTCGATGCCGTTCTGGGTGCCGACCCACAGCACCTGGTCGCGGTCCACCAGCAGGGACTGGGCGCCGCGGGCGCCCGCTGCCTTGAGCGGATAGTGGATGAACGTGCGCGACCCCGTCTCCAGCATGTCGACGCCGGCCGAGGTGGCAATCCACAGCCTGCCCTGCTTGTCGCGCGCCAGGGCATTGACCTGGTCGTGGCCAAGGCTGCCCGCTTCAGCGCGATCGTGGTGGTAAATGAGGAACTTGCCCGTCGACGGATCGAAATGCTGCAGGCCGTCGGCGGTGCCGATCCACAGGCCATCGGCGCCGTCATCGATGATGGCTTTGATATGGCGGTTGCCGCTGCCGCGCTTTTCCGGCTCGCGCGGCAGATGGTGGCTGAACGACTGGGTTCTGGGGTCGAACAGGTCAAGGCCGCCATCGGTGCCGACCCACATGCGGCCGCGCGGATCGAGGTGCAGCACGCCGACCCAGTTCTCGGCCAGGCTGCGCTGGTCGCCAACGATATTGCGGTAGACCGTGACCTTGTAGCCGTCAAATCGGCTCAGGCCCGCCTGGCTGCCGAACCACATGAAGCCCTGGCGGTCCTGCATGATCGCCAGTACCGACTCCTGAGCCAGGCCGTCGTCCACGTCCAGCTGCTCGAAACGCAGGGTGCGCGGCGGCGCCGCCAGCGCCGGGAGGGCGAGCGTGCAAGCCAGGGCCAGTGCGGCCAGGCGAGGAAGCAGACGACGAACTATTCCAGCCACGGTTCAGAAATGGGCAAAAGCTGCCATTTTACTATTGCTCGCCATCAGGACCCGAAAAATGCCAGGACGTCCGCGCGGCGGGCCTGGGTATCGCGCTGGCCGAGCCGGATCAGCTCCTGGGTGTAGCTGGCTTCAAACAGCAGGTAGGAGGCCAGCGCCGAACCGCGCGCCTCGGTGGCGCCGATCCCGGACAGCATGGTGCGAATCGGCGCCGGCAGGCTGCCGATGTGGCGCGCAGCCAGGTCGTCCAGCCGTTCGGACGGCGCGATTACCAGCAGTTCCACGGGCCGCAGCGGAGTCTTGGCCAGCAGGTCTTCCGGCAGCACGGACAAGGTCTGGTTGACGCGGTTCAGGCGTTCGATATCGACCGCCAGCCCGTCCAGGAAGATGGAGGACATGGCATGGCCGGCGATCTGGGCCAGGCTCGGGTAGCGCGGCGTTTCCGTCATCTGGCGCGGCGGCTCGGTCAGGCGGCCGGCGCCGACCACCAGCACCTTCTGCGCCCCAAGGTGGATGGCCGGCGAAATCGGCGCCAGCTGGCGCATCGAACCGTCGCCGCAATACTCCAGGTGGCCGCCCATGTACAGGGGCGTGGCCGGGAAGATGAAGGGAATCGCCGACGACGCCAGCAGGTGCTCGACGCCGATCTGGTCCTGCATCGCCACGCGCTGCATCCTTACCCAGGGTGCGATTTCGGCGGCGGTCTGGTAGAAGGTGATGTGCTGGCCGCCGGTGTAGGACGATGCGGTGACGGCTACCGCGTGCAGCAGGCCTTCCTGCAGGCAGTTGTCCAGGCGCGGCAAGTCCAGCATGCGGTGCAGCAGGTTCACCAGCGGGGTGTTGTCGAGCAGCGACTGCGGCGGCGCGGCGCGCCATTTGCGCAGCAGCCAGCCGAAGGACAGCAGCGACAGCCAGCGCGCCCCCGAACGCAGCACGCCCAGCGAATCGGCGCGATACACCTGGTTCGCTTCAAAATTGCTCCATACATCGAGCAGTTTCTGCACGCCTTCGCCGAAATTGTCGGCGCGGCAGGCCAGCGCGGTGGCATTGATGGCGCCAGCCGAAGTGCCGCAAATGATCTGGAAGGGATTACGTGCCGGCGGCCATCCCTCTTCCCACAGGATTTCGGAAATCGCCTGCAAAACGCCAATCTGGTAAGCCGCCCGGGCGCCGCCGCCCGTCAGGATCAAGCCCGTTTTCTTTTTCATGCCCATTTATCAAGGGTAACATGCTGGCTGCGGGGCGGGAATGACTTGCGCCCTGCCCGCCAGCAGCCTGTCGCGCGCTCGTCACTCGCCGCGCACGATGCCTTCGCGGCGCGGGTCGGCGCCGCCGAACCAGCCGGCCGGCGTGCGCTGCAAGCCTTGCAGGCCCGAGTTGAGTTCCACCTGGCGCACCTCGTGGCCGCGCGCTTTCAACTGATCCACCACCTCGCCCGGGAACTTGCCCGCTTCCAGCTCGGTGGGGCCATTGCGGCTGCCGAAATTGGGCAGGCTGATGGCCTGCTGCACATTGAGGTTCCAGTCAAGCGCACCAACCAGCACCTTGGCCACGTAGTTGATGATGGTCGAGCCGCCCGGCGAGCCGGTGGCCAGCACCAGTTGCCTGGTCTGCCTGTCGAAGACCAGGGTCGGGGCCATCGAACTGCGCGGGCGCTTGCCAGGCTGCACGCGATTGGCGATCGGGCCGTTTTCGTCCACCGAATCCCAGGAGAAGTCGGTCAGCTGGTTATTCAGCAGGAAGCCGTCGACCATCTGGCGCGAACCGAAGGCGTCTTCCACCGAAGTGGTCATGGAAATGGCGTTGCCGTTGCCGTCGACTACCACCAGGTGCGAGGTGGACGGCTTGTCCAGCGCAGTGTCATCGCCCCAGGCTACTTTGACTTCAGCCGGCACGCCGGCGCGGGCGCGGCCCATCGACTTGTCGCCGATGAGGGCGGCGCGCTGGCGCAGGTAGGACTTGTCGAGCAGGCCGCTGGCGCCCTTGCCGGGCAGCGGCACGAAGTCGGTGTCGGCCACGTAGCGGTTGCGGTCGGCGTAGGCCAGGCGCTCGGCTTCCGTCATCAAGTGGATGGCGTCAGCCGTGATCACGCCGTTGACCGGCGCATAGTCGCCGATCTTGCTGTTCTCCAGGATGCCCAGGATCTGCGCGATCGCTACGCCGCCCGACGACGGCGGCGGCATGCCGCACACCTTGTAGGCGCGGTAGTCGGTGCACAGCGGCTCGCGTTCCCTGGCCCGGTAGCCCGCGATGTCGGCTGCCGTCAGGCCGCCGGGATTGGTCGGGTGGCCCTGCACTTTCGCAGCGATGTCGCGCGCGATGCGGCCACGGTAGAAGGCATCGGCGCCTTCGGCAGCGATTTCACGCAGGGTCTTGGCCAGTGCCGGATTTTTCAGGACATGGCCGACGGGCCAGGGTTTCTTGTCCTTGTCGAAGAAATAGGCGGCAGCGACCGGGTCGCGCTGCAGGTAACGCTCGCTGGTCAGCAAGGCGTTCAGGCGCGGACTGACGGCGAAGCCCTCTTCCGCCAGCTTGATGGCGGGCGCGAACAGTTTGGACCAGGCCAGCTTGCCGTACTCCTTATGCGCCAGTTCCAGCATGCGCAGCACGCCGGGGGCGCCGACCGAACGGCCGCCTACTACGCCTTCCGGCCGCGGCAAGGGTTTGCCGTTGGCGTCCTGGAACAGGGTTTCGGTGGCGGCGGCGGGCGCGGTTTCGCGGCCGTCGAAGGAACGGACTTTCTTGCCGTCCCAATGCATCATGAAGGCGCCGCCGCCGATGCCGGAAGATTGCGGCTCGACCAGGGTCAGTACCAGTTGGGTGGCGATCGCTGCATCAACGGCGGAGCCGCCTTGCTTCAGCATCTGGTAGCCGGCTTCGGTGGCCAGCGGGTTGGCCGCGGCGACCATGAATTTCTGTGCGGACCAACCGGCTTTATCCTGCCAGCCAGTGGCGATTTCAGGAGCACGGTTGTCTTGGGCGTGGAGCGGGAGGGTGCAGAGCAGTGCTGCGGCAAGGGCTAGTGCTTTCATCCGGCCATGCTACACCAAAACCGGCAATTCAGTGCCAGACCCATAGGGTCTGGCACTCGGCATGCGGCGGCCGCGTATTCGTGTCTGACCCTGCGGGTCAGACACGGGTTTTCCGGTTTATTTAGGCTGCATCCGAATCGCGCCATCCAAACGGATCGTCTCACCATTCAGCATAGTATTTTCGATAATGGACTTGGCCAGCGAAGCATATTCGAACGGCTTGCCCAGCCGTGGCGGGAACGGCACCATCTTGCCCAGCGCATCCTGCACTTCCTGCGGCATGCCCAGCAACATCGGGGTCTCGAAGATACCCGGCGCAATGGTCATCACGCGGATGCCCGAACGCGACAGGTCGCGCGCCATCGGCAAGGTCATGCCGGCCACACCAGCCTTGGAGGCGCCATAAGCCGTCTGCCCGATCTGGCCATCAAATGCGGCCACCGATGCAGTATTGATAATCACACCGCGCTCGCCCCACTCCGCCGCTTCGGTCTTGCCCATGGCATCAGCCGCCAGTCGGCACATATTGAAGGTGCCGACCAGGTTGATATTGATGGTGCGCGCGAAGGATTCGAGCGGGTGCGGGCCATCCTTGCCCACGGTCTTGATCGCCGGCGCCACGCCGGCGCAGTTGACCAGGCCGCGCAGGGTGCCCATGGCGGTAGCCGCAGCCACCACAGCCAGGCCGTCCGCTTCCGAAGTCACGTCGCATTTGACGAATTTTGCTGCGCCCAGTTCTGCCGCCAGCTTTTCGCCGGCTTCCACCTGCACGTCCGCCAGCACGACCTTGCCGCCGTTATCGACGATCATGCGCGCGGTCGCCGCGCCCAGGCCCGACGCGCCGCCGGTGATGATGAATACTTGGTCCTTGATCTGCATGCTTTTGTCTCCCCTATTCACTTTACGTTACGTAAACGTCAATCGAGGCGTATTGTAGCCGAAATCAGTAGCAAGTCATCCATCCTCCGCTCTGGGAACACACTTTTCCGCTCGGGCTGATGACCTGGCCGGGCGGCCCGTGGTAATAGGTACCGCTGGTGTCGCGGCAGCCGCCAGCGTCGCACTGGACCGGGATCGGCGCGCTGGGGCCGGGCAGCGGCGTCGCTGGCGGCAAGACAGCGCCCGGCGGCAGCGACGGCTGGCCCGCACGCGGCAGTTGGGCGATCGCCGTCGGCGCCGCATGCGGATCGCGTTTGGTCAGCATGGGCGCCCAGGTCAGTGAAGGATCGGGGGCCGGCGCAATGCGCGGAGTCGGGGTGACAGTCAGCGGCACCGGGCGGCGCGGCATATTCTTGCGGGCAGGCGCCGTGCGGCAAGGCTCCTGCAGCAGGCGCTTGCCATCTGCGCTGAGCCGGCATTCCGGCAAGCGCCGGTACTCGTCAAGGGATTCGGTGCCAGCGGCCGGGCCGGACAGCCCGGCGGCCAGCGCCAGCAGGAGTGGATAGTTCATGTTGCCCTCCGCAGCGTACAGACATCATACGCCGCAGAGGGTTGACGCGGCGCGACTTACTTCGCCGCCGGCGTCTCGCTTGCGGCTTGGGCCGGCACCTCGGCCATGGCGGGAGCCACCGCTGGCGCAGCCACGGGCGCTGCCACCTGCGGCGCCGCAGCCGAAGCCGGGGCCACCACCTGTTGCTGCGCCTGCATCGGCGCCATGGTCACCGACAGGATGCCGGTGACCGGCAACAGCGGCACCAGCAGCAGCGCCACGATGTTGATGATCTTGATCAGCGGGTTGACGGCCGGACCGGCAGTATCCTTGTACGGGTCGCCCACGGTATCGCCGGTCACCGCCGCCTTGTGCGCGTCGGAACCTTTGCCGCCATGGTTGCCGTCCTCAATATACTTTTTCGCGTTATCCCAGGCGCCGCCGCCGGTGGTCATCGAGATCGCCACAAACAGGCCGGTGATGATGGTGCCCATCAGCAGGCCTCCCAGCGCGCGCGGGCCGAGCAGCATGCCGACCAGGATAGGCACCAGCACCGGCAGCAGCGAAGGCGCGATCATTTCCTTGATGGCGGAGGCAGTCAGCATGTCGACGGCCTTGTCGTACTGCGGCTTGCCAGTGCCGTCCATGATGCCCTTGATGTCGCGGAACTGGCGGCGCACTTCCACCACCACGGCGCCGGCAGCGCGACCGACGGCCTCCATCGCCATGGCGCCGAACAGGTAAGGGATCAGGCCGCCGATGAACAGGCCGACGATTACCATCGGGTCGGACAGGTCGAAGGACATCTCCATGCCGCGCGACTGCAGGGCGTGGGTGTAGTCGGCAAACAGCACCAGCGCAGCCAGGCCGGCCGAGCCGATCGCATAGCCCTTGGTCACCGCCTTGGTGGTGTTGCCCACCGCATCCAGCGGGTCGGTAATGGCGCGCACGGAATCCGGCATGCCCGACATTTCGGCGATGCCGCCGGCGTTGTCGGTAATCGGGCCGTAGGCGTCCAGCGCCACGACGATACCAGCCATCGACAGCATGGAGGTCGCCGCAATCGCAATGCCGTACAGGCCGGACAGCTTGAAGGAAACCAGGATCGCCACGCACACGGCAAGCACTGGCCATGCGGTGGATTTCATCGACACGCCCAGGCCCGCAATGATATTGGTGCCGTGGCCGGTGGTGGAAGCTTCCGCGATATGGCGCACCGGCGTGAATTCGGTGCCGGTATAGAACTCCGTGATGTAGACCATCAGGCCGGTCAGCACGATGCCGACAACCGTTGCACCCAGCATCTTGTAGCGCATCTCATCATCCGGCCAGACCATCCAGGTTACGATGACGAAGCCGATCAGCGACAGGCCGGCGGCCCACCACAAGCCAGTGTACAGGGCCGACATGATCTTCTTGCCCGGTTTCGCCTTGACCATGGAGCAGCCGATGATGGAGCCGATGATGGACACGGCACCCAGCAGCATCGGATAGATGGCCGCCTGCGCCGGCGCGCTGGTGATCATCAACGCGCCAAGCAGCATGGTCGCGATCAGGGTCACCACATAGGTTTCAAACAGGTCGGCCGCCATGCCGGCGCAGTCGCCCACGTTGTCGCCCACGTTGTCGGCGATCACCGCCGGATTGCGCGGATCGTCCTCGGGAATGCCCGCCTCCACCTTGCCCACCAGGTCGGCGCCCACGTCGGCGCCCTTGGTGAAGATGCCGCCACCGAGGCGGGCGAAGATCGAGATCAGGGAAGCGCCGAAGGCCAGGCCGATCATCGGCTTCAGCACTTCATGCACATTGTGCGTCGGGTCAGGCGCGCCCGGAGCGCCCATCACGGTGAGCACCCAGTAGAATCCGGCTACGCCCAGCAGCCCGAGGCCGACCACCAGCATGCCGGTGATGGCGCCGCCCTTGAAGGCGACATTGAGCGCCTCGTTCATGCCCACCGACGCAGCCTGCGCGGTACGCACGTTGGCCCGCACCGACACATTCATGCCGATAAAGCCGCAAGCGCCGGAAAGCACGGCGCCAAGAAGGAAGCCGATGGCGGTCTTCATATCGATCGCCGCCCCGATGGCTACCAGCAGAACAACACCGACGATACCGATGGTGCGGTACTGGCGGGCCAGGTAGGCCGCAGCACCTTGCTGGATGGCTGTCGCGATTTCCTGCATGCGGGCGTTGCCCGCGTTCTGTCCAAGAATCCAGCTGCGCGCCCACAGCCCGTACACCACCGCGAGCACGCCGCACGCAATCGCGAACCACAAACTTGCTGCCATAGATTGCCCCCTTACGTTATTAGAATCAAAAGCCACAAAACGAACTCGGTACGACCGAACTACGTACTGCAAAACTTTGACACTTCACGGCCAGGGGGCCGCCAAACCGGTAGACCAGTGTCAGACCCGCAGGGTCTGACACTTGCGACGCGACTGTCGCGTACCGGTTTGAAAAAAGCGGGCCAGGAGCCCGCTTCATAAGTATTAGCTGTTCAGAGCCGCGAACGCACGGTCGCGAATCTCTTCGACTGGACCAACGCCTTCGATCTTGCGATATTTCGGCGCACCAGGCTGGCCCGATTTGGCCCACTCGCCGTAGTAGCCAAGCAGGACTTCGGTCTGGTTGTGGTAGACGTCCAGGCGCTTCTTGACGGTTTCTTCCTTGTCGTCGTCGCGCTGCACCAGGTCTTCGCCGGTGACATCGTCCTTGCCTTCGACTTTAGGAGGATTGAATTTGACGTGGTACACACGGCCCGAAGCCGGGTGGCTGCGGCGGCCGCTCATGCGTTCGACGATCTGGTCGTCCGGTACGGCGATTTCCAGCACGTAGTCGATTTTGACGCCTGCGTCCTTCATCGCGTCGGCTTGCGCGGTGGTACGCGGGAAGCCGTCAAACAGGTAGCCATTGGCGCAATCGGCCGCTTTCAGGCGGTCTTTCACCAGGCCGATGATGATGTCGTCCGAAACCAGTTGGCCCGCGTCCATCACTTTTTTGGCGGCCAGGCCCAGTTCAGTACCTTCCTTGATTGCCGCACGCAGCATGTCGCCGGTGGAAATCTGAGGGATGTTGTACTTTTCCTTGATGAAGTTGGCCTGGGTGCCCTTACCGGCTCCTGGTGCTCCTAACAGAATGAGACGCATGAATGTTCCTAAACGATTTAATAATAATTTTTGATGATGCCTTAGCCACCTTGCTAGAAACTTACCACAGAAGTTGGCTTATCCGCCACTTTTGTAGAGTGCTTGTACACGCGCCAGGTCTTCCGGGGTGTCCACGCCCGCCGCCGGGGCGGAATCGGTCACGTGTACGGCAATGGGGTATCCATGCCACAGGACGCGCAGCTGCTCGAGGGCTTCAATCCCTTCCAGCGGCGACACTTCCAGCGCCGGATAGGCCTGCAGGAAGTCGTTTCTATAGGCGTACAGCCCAATATGGCGCAAGGGAACGTAGCCGGCCGGCAGGGCCGACTTGTCCTTGGCGAAGGCATCGCGGTGCCACGGGATGGTGGCACGGCTGAAATACAATGCGCGGCCCTGCTTGTCCAGCACCACCTTCACCACGTTCGGGTTGAAGGCGTCCGCCACGTCGTGCAGCGGATGGGCGCAGGTGGACATCGGCACGTCGGCGCCGATGCGGGCGGCGGCAGCCTTCAGCAGTTGCGGCTCGATCAGGGGCTCGTCGCCCTGCAGGTTGACCACGACGGCGTCGGCCGGCAAATTCATGGCGCGCGCCACTTCGGCGATGCGGTCGGTGCCGGACGGGTGGTCGGCACGGGTCATGAAAGCTTCGATGCCATGCTGTTCGCAGGCTTCTTTGATAGAGGCGTGGTCGGTGGCGACAACGATGCGGGCCGCGCCGGCTTCCTTCGCGCGTTCGGCCACGCGCACCACCATCGGCTTGCCGCCCAGGTCGGCCAGGGGCTTGTTGGGCAGGCGGGTCGAGGCCAGGCGGGCCGGGATGATGACGATGAAGGACACCGCTTACTCCGTGGTGTCTGGCAGGGAGCGCGCTTCGTCGGCCCACATGATCGGGATGCCGTCGCGGATCGGGTATGCCAGGCGGTCGCCTTTGCAAATCATTTCCTGGGCTTTTTTGTCGTACTCCAGAGGGCCCTTGCACACAGGGCAGACCAGGATATCAAGCAGGCGTGCGTCCACGTAGTTTCTCCACAATTTGATCGGCCAGCGCCGCGTCGATGCGGGCGCTGACTGGAACGACCCAGATTCTTGGATCGTTGCGTAGTTCTTCAATTTGCCAGCATTTTACTGCATCCTTCTCCGTCACCAGAATAAAGTCGGCCTCGACATTCGCGAACGGGCGGTCTTTAAAGTCGTGATGATCGGGAAGCGGCAACTCCTGCGGCTCAAGTCCTGCGGTGCGCAGCATGGCAAAAAAACGGCCCGGATTGCCGATGCCCGCCGCCGCGGCCACGCGCAGCCCGTCGCCCTGCCCCGCACGGCGAGCCAGTTCGGCCAGCGTCATGCGCTCGCTGCGCTCAGCCAGCCGTTCTGCAACGTCGCCGGCGAGGCGCATCTGCCAGGGAGCACCCGGTGCGCCACCGCGGACAGCGCCGGGTGGCGCGATGGCGGTGCACAGCGCTGCCGTCAGTTCGGGCGCGTTGACCACGGTGAAATCGCGTTTGCGGGACGGCGCCTCGCGCAGCGGCCCGGCCGGCAGCGTCCAGCCATTGCCAACTCCCCTGCCGTCAAACAGCACGATTTCGATGTCGCGCGCCAGGGCGTAATGCTGCAAGCCGTCATCCGTGACGATAACGTTGACTTCGGGGTAAGCCGCCAGCAGCGCCTCGCCCGCCGCCGCACGCGCACGGCCAACGAAAACCGGGCAGCCGGTACGGACGGCAATCAGGACTGGTTCGTCGCCCACCTCGGCCGGCGTCGACACGGCGCTGACTTCGCGCGGCGCGGCATCCGTGCTGCCGAAGCCTCGCGACACAACGCCCGGCCGGAAACCGGCCGCACGCAGCGCATCGACCAGCCAGATGGTCAGCGGCGTCTTTCCCGTACCGCCAATGAAGATATTCCCCACGACGACGACCGGCACCGGCAAGCGCTCGGCGTGCGAGACGCCAAGCGCATACAGGCCGCGGCGCACGGCGGCCAGCCCCCGGAACAGCAGGGACAAGGGCCAGAGCACGCATGCCAGCGCGCCCCGCCGCAACCACTCGCGCGAGAACGTCGTCTCGAGGGAAGAGGCCATTACCTGGCCTGGGCGGTCTGTGCCTCGAAGGTCACGCGCTCGAAGCCAGCCACGCGCGCCGCTTCCATCACGTTGATCACCATCTGGTGCATCGCGAACTGGTCGGCGTTGATCTTGACGATCGGGTTGGCATCCTTGGTGGCAGCCTTCATCTGCTCGGCCAGGCCGGCTACGTCGTGGAACGCAACCGGCGTGCCGTTGATGGTGTAGTTGCCCTTGGCATCCACTGTCACATTCAGGTCATTCGGCTGCTCCACCGTCTTTTCCGCATCGGCGGTCGGCAAGGTGATTTTCAGCTCGGTGAACTTGCTGTACGTGGTGGTGATCATCAGGAAGATCAGGATCACCAGCAGCACGTCGATAAACGGGATCAGGTTGATCTCGGGATCTTCGCGCTTCTGGCCTCGGCGGAAATTCATCGCCATAAACTGATCCCTCGCTTACTTGCGGGAGTTGTGGACCACGTCCACGAACTTGACCGCCTGCTGCTCCATGTCGATGACGAAGGAGTCAACCAGGGCGCGGAAGTGGCGATAGAACACCAGGGTCGGCATCGCGATCGCCAGGCCGAAACCGGTGTTGTACAGCGCCACCGAAATACCGTGCGCTAGTTGCGCAGGGTTGGCGCCGGCGGAATTCTGCGAACCGAAGATCTCGATCATGCCGACCACGGTACCGAACAGGCCCATCAGCGGTGCCAGGGTAGCGATGGTGCCGAGGGTGGTCAGGAAGCGCTCCAGCTCGTGCGCCACGGCGCCGCCCGCCTCTTCAATCGACTCTTTCATCACATCGCGTGGGGCGTTGACGTTACGCAACGCTGCCGAAAGAACAACGCCCAGCTGGGACGATTTTTCCAGCTTGGTGATGATGTCGTTATTGATGTTTCCGCTGCGATAGACGCGAACCACCTCGTCCAGCAGTGTCTTCGGAATGATGCGCGAACGGCGCAGATACATCAGGCGCTCAACGATCAGAGCAAGGGCAACGATGGAAGCGATCAGCAGAGGCCAGATAGGCCAGCCGGCGGCCTGGAAAATTGCGAGCAAGACATACTCCTAAGAAAGAAAACCTAAACGCGCAATGTAGCGTGTCGAGAGCTATCAGGCAAGTGTGCGCATTCTTCACATTTTCTGTGGACAACATTGTTGGCAATCCAACTAATTCACCCTAAACCCATGATTTGTTTATGATTTTTCCTAATGCAAAAATTTTCATCAGCTTCGCTCAGCGCAGTTCTACACATATTCTGTGGACAAAATTGTGGGGAATGGTGGCTTTTATATGCTAAGCCTTTGAAAGGAAAGCGAATTATTCTCAAGCACAAAAAATGCGCATTGGCACTTTTCCTGCTTTTCCCCATCTGTGCACTTCTTCACATATTCTGTTGATAAGATTGTTAGCAAGGCTATGCTTGAGGGGTAAAGTACTTGATCTATAAGGGTTTTCTTGCCGTGCGTAAAAATCTCGCACGCTGATTTCCCGATGCATTCCAGGCACATTTTCAGCGAAATGCACAAATTCTGTGGACAAAAGTGTGAGCAAGGCCACAGGAGGTAGCGCAAGTCTTTGATATGGAAAGACAATCACTTCGAGCTGAAAATTTAGGCAGCGTTTTTCCCCACAGCTTCTGTGGATAAAATTGTTAGCAAGGGACAGACTGGAGTGCCAAGCCGTTGATTTCTAAAATGAAAGTTACCCTGCAAACATTTTCATCACGCAAGGCTTCGGGCCGAGAAGTTCCTCACACATTCTGTGGATATCTTTGTGCGTAACAGCCACGCGCTATCGCAAAGTCCTTGATCTATAAGGAAATTCAACAATTGCCCGCTTATTTGGCATTGGCGTTTACCCTTAATAATCATGTGTTTACAAAAAATACTTGCGATATGAAGTGATATATGACATAAGCATGACCGCTTTCAAAAAGTGTGGACAGGTCCATGATCAATAGCCCCGAACCCAACCAGGTCATTTCAGTCAGCGCCCTCAACCAGGCAGTCGCGCGCCTGCTGGAGCGCTCATTCCCCTTGCAGTGGATATCTGGGGAAATCTCGAATTTCACGCGCGCCAGTTCGGGCCATTGGTATTTCACCCTGAAAGATGATGCCGCCCAGGTGCGCGCCGTCATGTTCCGCGGCCGCGCCCAGTACGCCGGCTTCGTGCCGCGCGAAGGCGACAAGGTCGAGGTGCGGGCCCTGGTCACCCTGTACGGGCCACGCGGCGACTACCAGATCAATGTAGAAGCAATCCGCCGGGCCGGCGTCGGCTCCCTGTTCGAAGCCTTCCAGCGCCTCAAGGAGCGCCTGGCGGCGGCGGGCCTGTTCGACACCGAGCGCAAACGCGCCCTGCCCCTGTTCCCGCGCACCATCGGCATCGTCACCAGCCCCCAGGCAGCCGCCCTGCGCGACGTGCTGATTGCGTTGCGCCGCCGGGCGCCACACGTCAACGTAGTGCTCTACCCTACCCTGGTACAGGGCCAGCAGGCTGGCGCCCAGATTGCGGCCGCCATCGAAACTGCCTCGCGCCGTGCCGAATGCGACGTGCTGCTGGTGGTGCGTGGTGGGGGCAGCATGGAAGACCTGTGGTGCTTCAATGAAGAAGTGGTCGCTTACGCCGTCGCCAATTGCAATGTCCCTGTAGTGTCCGGAGTTGGCCACGAAACCGACTTCACCATCTGCGACTTCGCCGCCGACGTGCGTGCCGCCACGCCAACCGCCGCAGCCGAACTGGCAGCAACGCCGCGTGCCGACTGGCTCGGTTCATTGCGCGCCGACGCCACCGACCTGCGCCGCGCCATGCGCCGCGCCCTCAGCGACGCCACGCAGACGCTGGACAACCTGCAGCGCCGCCTGCTCAGCCCGACGGCCCGCATCGCCCAGCAGCGCATGCAGTTGCAAAGCCTGTCCACCGCCATGATGCACGCCACGCGCAACCCGCTGCAGCAGGCCCGCTTCACGGTCGACCGGCTGGCCGGCCGCCTGGCCGCGCGCAAGCCCGACGCGAGCAAGGCACGTGCCGCAATGGAAGCCTTGCAGCATCGCGCCGGCGCCAGCATGCGTGCGCAACTGCTGCAGCGGCGCGATGCCCTGAATGCGCTGTCGGCGCAACTGGAATTACTGAATCCCCAGCGCACGCTGGAACGCGGCTACGCCATCGTCACCGATGCCGCCGGCGCCGTACTGCGCGACCCGGCGCATATCCAACCGGGGCAGCCGCTGGGCGTCCGCCTGGCCGAAGGCAGCGCCCAAATCGGCGTGGCCAACGTGCAACCGACGCTTACCTAGCGTTCGTATTAGAATAGTGGCCGTTTCGGCAAAAATAACTTTTCGTCTCAATCAAAAGGAAACATTCATGGAACATACCCTGCCACCACTGCCGTATGCGATGGACGCACTGCAGCCGCACATCTCCAAGGAAACCCTGGAATTCCACTACGGTAAGCATCACCAGGCATATGTCACCAACCTGAACAACCTGATCAAGGGCACCGAGTTCGAAAACCTGTCCCTGGAAGAGATCGTGAAGAAGTCTTCCGGCGGCGTGTTCAACAACGCAGCCCAGGTTTGGAACCACACCTTCTACTGGAACTGCATGGCTCCCAACGCCGGCGGCGCACCAGCTGGTGCCCTGGCTGACGCCATCAACGCCAAGTTCGGCTCCTTCGACAACTTCAAGGCAGAATTCACCAAGTCCTGCGTGGGCAACTTCGGTTCCGGCTGGACCTGGCTGGTGAAGAAGGCTGACGGCTCGGTCGAGATCGTCAACACCTCCAACGCCGCCACTCCGCTGACCGGCGCCGACAAGCCGCTGCTGACCTGCGACGTATGGGAACACGCCTACTACGTCGACTACCGCAACGCACGTCCTAAGTACGTTGAAACCTTCTGGAACCTGGTGAACTGGAACTTCGTGGCCAAGAACTTCGCTTGATCGCGGTTCTTCGCCCATCGAAAGCCCGCTACGAGCGGGCTTTTTTTCGACCAAATTCGGGGTCAAATTCGGGGTCAGGTCTGTCATTCGGACAGCTAGCGCTCTCATTTGATATTTCTCAATACGCTAATTCCACGGAATTTGCGTATTGAGATTTGTCAAACAAACTGTACGCGTGTCCAAATGACAGACCTGACCCCGAATTGAAGGATCAATAGCGCGGCTTGACGCTGATCACGACCTTGCCGAAGTGGTTGCCGGATGCGAGGTGCTGGTAGGCTTCGCGCGCCTCGTGGATGTCGAACACGCGGTCCACCACCGGCTTGATGTTGCGCTGGGAGACCAGCCGCGACAAGTCTTCCTGCATCTTGCGGCTGCCGACGTAAATGCCGCTCATGCTCTTGCCGCCAATGACAATGCCAAGCAGTTGAACGCTGGTTTCGAAGCCGCCCCCCAGGCCGCCAATCACTGCCACCTTGCCGCCCATGCCGGCCGAGGCAATCGAGCGCGCCAGCGTATCCTGGCCACCCACTTCCAGCACCAGGTCGACGCCTTCGCCGTTGGTGGCGCGCAGCACTTCGTCCTGCCATTCAGGCGTCTTGCGGTAGTTGATCAACACGTCGGCGCCCAAGGCGCGTGCCCGTTCCAGCTTGGTGTCGCTGGACGAGGTGACGATCGTGCGCACGCCTGCCGCCTTGGCCAGTTGCAGCGCCCACACCGACACGCCGCCGGTGCCCAGCAACAGCACGGTGTCGCCGGCTTTCACGCCGCCTTCCACGAACAACGCATTCCAGGCTGTGACGCCGGCGCAGGTCAGGGTCGCCGCTTCCTCATAACTCAGGTGCGCCGGCACGGCAACCAGGCCGCCTTCCTTGATCACCAGTTCTTCCGACAGCACGCCATTGCTGCCCGCCCCCAGCGTCACCGCCGTCTTGCCCGGCGTGACCTTGCCTTCTTCCCACTCAGGGAAAAACGCGGTCGCTACGCGGTCGCCGACGCGGAATCGTTCAACGCCCGGGCCTACCTCGACCACTTCACCGGCCGCGTCGGAACCCGGCACCACTGCACCTTCGCCGCTGGTCGGGTAAGTGCCCTGCGCCACCATCAGGTCGCGATAGTTCAGCGAAACCGCGCGCACCTTTACGCGAACCTCGTGGTATTGCAGTTCACGTTTCGGCAGCTTGACGGCTTCCAGGCTGTCGATACCGCCGCCGGGGGTGATTTGGTATGCATGCATTTGGATCTCCTTACAAGTTGTGGTTAAGTGAGAAGAACTATATAGTTTCCACGTTATCCACAGTGGTGGAGTTTCATCGACAGATTGTCGCCCAAAAGGAATCAATATGAATGAACGCCTGAATGGCATCAACGTCTTCGTGCAGGCCGTGGAGGCAGGCAGTTTTTCGGCGGCGGCCACGCGGCTGCACCAGACCCGCTCCGCCGTGGCCAAGGCCATCGCGCGGCTGGAAGAACGGCTGGGCGTGCGCCTGTTCCATCGCACCACGCGCAGCCAGGCCCTGACCGAAGCGGGCCAGTCCTATTACGAGCGCTGCGTGCGCGCTCTTGCCGAACTGGATGCGGGCGAAGCCTGCATCGGTACCGGCCGCAGCGAGCCGACCGGCCGCTTGCGCATCAGCGTGCCGGTGCTGTTCGGCCGGCAGTTCGTGGCGCCGCTGATGATGGACCTGGCCCAGCGCTACCCGCAACTGACCATCGATATCTCGTTCAGCGACCGGGTGGTGGACTTGCTGGATGAAGGCTTCGATCTCGGCCTGCGCGTCGGTCCGCTGCCGAACAGTACCAGCCTGGCTGCGCGCCCCCTGGGCCAGCAGCGCATGCTGATCTGCGCCGCGCCCTCCTATCTGCAGGCGCACGGCGAACCGCAGGACATCCAGGAAGTCTGCGAGCGCGATGGCATCCTGTACTCGCGCGGACGCGTGGTGAAAGAATGGACGGTCGCCATGCCGGACGGCCGCACGCACGACTTGCTGCCGCGGCAGCGCATGCTGGTGGATGACTTGCAGGTGATTGCCGACGCGGCAGCGCGCGGCATGGGTCTGGCATGGCTGCCCTGCTGGCTGGTGGCCCCGTACGTGAAACGGGGCGAACTGAAGGTGCTGTTCGATTGCGGAGAAATGGAAGCCTCGCGCATGCACCTGGTGTGGCCCCATACTCCCTACATGCCCGCCAAGCTGCGGGTCGCAATCGACACGCTGCTTGAGGTTACGCCGATCTACCTCGCGAGCGCGGAGGAGAACCCTGCGGTCCCGCTGGCGGCAGATCACCTGCACCAGCGCCGGGACCGGCCGAGTGCATGAAAAAGGGCGTTGCCGGTGTGAACCGAGCAACGCCCTGCGTGGCTAGGGGGTCTTCTTGACCGTCTAGCCTTACATCCTCCAACGCAACGCTGCCGAAACCGAACGTCCGATCTGCACCGTGCCGAAATTGGTCAACTGCGCGTTACCCGCATTGCCGAAGTGGTAGTACTGCTGCTGCATTTCGTTCGTCAAGTTGACGCCACTGATATCGAACGACATGTTGTCGTTGATCTTGTACGAGATCTGCATGTCCACGCTCTTTTCCGGATGACGCCAGATACCAATCGGATTGGCAAACAAGGCGGCTTCATTGCGGTCCAGGAAGCCGGAGCGCCAGACATAGGACAAGCGCGCGCTGACCGGGCCCTTTTCGTACGCCAGGGTGGCGTTGTAGGAGCTCTTGGACACGCCGAAGAACGGCGTTTCGAGTTGCGAGACGATGACGCCGGCATCATTGGCGTCAGGCACGTTTTGCGACGAGGTCAGTCGCGTATAGCTGCCCTGGACGCCCAGGCCGTCCAGCAGGCTCGGCAGCCCCTTCGGGAAGTAAATGAAGCCGAGCTCGGCGCCCTTGATCGTGCCGTTGGAGGCGTTGACCGGCGAGTTGATGACGTAGTCATAGCCGTTCGTATGGTCGCCGCCCGCGGTCGAGTTGCGGAATGGGTCGTTCGCCGGATCGACGTGAACCTTGTGGCGCAAGTCTACGGTCAAGCCGTCGATCTTGCGTTTGAACAGCGTGCCGTAGAGTGCGCTGTCCTTCTGGAAATACCACTCGGCCGTCAGGTCGAAGTTCTTGGAATGCGTCGGTTTCAGGTCCGGATTGCCGCCGCTGCCCGAGCCATAACCCACCTTCGAAACATCGTCGTTGAGCTGCAGGATAGGGTTGAGGTCACTGAACTTCGGGCGGCGCAGGGTTTCACCATAGTTGAAGCGCGTCACCACGTCCTTGGATGCGTCATAAATCAGGGTCATGCTAGGCAGGACCTTGCTAGTCGACTTGCTGGCAGTAGACGACGAGACCGCCTTGGTGGTGGGATCAACCTTATAGAAGGTCATGTCGGTATCGACCTTGACGTAGCGCACGCCGAAATTGCCGCGCAGGCGACGGCCGAACAATTCGTTCTGGGTATTCCCCATCAGGAAGAGGTTGTTCGTCTTTTCATCGACCTCGAACGTCTTCTGCAGGCTCAGTTTGTCTGTCGTCAGGAAGTTGGCATCGACCGAGTTATAGAGCTTGCGCCAGTCGTCGATGTGGTCGCGGATGTAATAAGCATTCGGCTCCACCCATGAGCGCGGAACGTCCGAAATGTCCGTGCCGAAGTTCGAGTTGGTGGAGGAATACGCCGGGCCCAGCGAGGCGAGCGTGCGGCCCAGATTGCCCGATTGCGTCCGGTTGGCCTCCGACGCCTTGCGGTCGTCGAAGCGCACGCCGAACTGGATCGTCTCCAGCGCACCCCAGTTGGCATCGTAGACGCCCGACAGGTTGGCCGTCGCAGCGCTGCCCTTGTTGCGGTTGGCGTTATCGTAGAACTGCGCAACATTCCACTTGGCCGGGTCGGCCAGGTCGGCATCGTTGTTGAAATGGAAGGCGGTATTGTTGCCGCCGTCATTGAAGTTGACGTTGATCGACGGTGCAACGCGATCAATCCGGGTGGCCGTGAATTCCGAGTGATAGGTGCTGGATTGGTACGACAGGTCGCCTTCCAGCCTCAGGCGATCGCCAAGGTCCCACTTGCCGTTCAGGGCATATATGCGAGAATCGGTTGCCGATGTGGTGTAGTCGCCGCTGTTGAAGCCATAGACGTTATTGACTTGACGGCTCTTGATAACGTTGGTTCCCGGGTACGTCGTAATGGTCCCCGCAGGATTGCTGCCGAGATCCCCCCACCAGTCAACAAAGCTGAACAGCAAGCGGTTGAAGGACTTGTCACGATAACCGTTGTACATCGATTCGAAGGTGTAGACCGAATCGGCGTTCGGTTTCCACTGCAAGGCGATATTGGCGGCCGGACGCTTTCGCTCCCCGTGGGTGTCGCTCTGGAAAACGGCGTCACGCGCGAGGTAGTAAGGATAAGCTTTGCCGTTGAAATCCAGCGTTGAACCCTCGGCCATCGGCAAGCCGGCATGGGTGCCTGGCGTCCAGATCTTATTATCGAAGATGCGCTGCAACGGGATGTAACCTGGGGGAACTTCGCCGGCATTGGGGCTGGTGAACGGCACCATGGCGCCCGGGGTCACGCTTTCATTGCGGTAATTCGTCTTGTTGACCGACAGATTGACCAGGGCGCCGATTTCGCCGACGCCGGTTTGCCAGCGGTTGCTTAACATGCCGCTGAGCTGCGGGTTCGCCTTTTTCGCGGGATCGAGATAGGTTTCACGCACCGACAGCGAAGCTTTTGGCCCCTTGAAATCGAACGGCCGCAGCGACTTGACGTCAACCTGGCCTGCAATGCCGGTGTCCAACTGGCTGGCGTCGCGCGTCTTGTAGACGTCGATCTGGCGCACCAGGGTCGAAGGAATGTCCTGGAGCGCGACCTGGGTGCCCGACGCGGTAAAGATGTTGCGGCCGTTCCAGGTGGTTTGCACGTCCGGCAGGCCACGGATGGACAAGGTGCCGACTTCGCCGCCGGAACGGTTGGTGACCTGAATCCCTGTCACGCGCTGCAGCGCTTCAACGACATTATTATCGGGCAGCTTGCCGATGTCTTCGGCAACGACCGATTCCAGGACCTGGTCGCTGGTGCGCTTGATCGCCAGGCTCTTGATCATCGATGCCTTGACGCCGGTGACGATCACGGTCGCGTTGTCAGTCGCTTCCTTCTTCTCGGCGACGACGTCAGGATTGGCCTGGGCGGCTTCCTGCGCCCAGACCGATGCGCTGCTCAGCAGGCCAGTGGCCAGCATGCAGGCGACGGTGGTTTTCAAATTTAACTGGTGTTGCATTTGCGGTCTCCCTGAGTTGGTTTTTGTTAAAACCGAATGTAGGGGATCAAGCGGGATGCAATCCAATTAAATCTTTTCCGACTTTAATACCAGTTTTGATATCGAGGAGCGGCGCGGCCCAGAGGAGAAAGCGCGTTCGTGCCTCTTCCGGCCCGCCCTGCCGGGGTGGGTTGTAGTCTTGTAGCAACAGCCTTTAGCTGCCGCGCTCGACGTCGTCGTGTTCCTGGCGTTTGGCGTCGGGCAGCGATTCGACATGGTCGACATCGATATCGCCGCCATCCGGGGCCGGCGTATCGCGTCCGACACTGGCGCGTTCGCCGGTGCCCTGGGCATCGGAATCACTGTCGAGTTCAGTGTCGCCGGGCCCTGGCGGGCGCGCGCCTTGCAGGTCGCTGCCGGAATCGGACGAATCGCTGGGGCCAAGGGCCCCGGTGCCATGGCCCTTGCTGACTTCGCGGTCAGGCTGGGCTGGCATATTGTCCGGGTCGAGGGTACTGGTTCCTGACATGGTGTCCTCCTGTTTCCAATAATCTAACGAAAACAGGGGCCAAGCGGCGCAGTGTTGGAAGTTGCCAACACTATGTTACATGGGCAATAAAGCTGAAACATCTTCGGCCGTATCCGGCTTGTACCAAATTTCCCCTTTAAGTATAAGGTTTTCCCAATATGTAACTTTCAAAAAAGACGCAACCCGAGCGTCACCGAAGCTTTCGTTTGGGGTTTGATACAGATCAAAAAGGCATTTACCTTAGGTCAACACTAGTACAATTCAGGCTTGAACAAATTGCACAGGAGTGCCTGCAGAATGAGTAGTTTTGACGCAACCAATAAGCGCCTGAAAAATATTCATACTCGCATCCCGGAATTCCCGGAAGACCTGGTACGCCTGCTGCGCATGACCTATCACGTCCAGAAACGCATGAAGGACCTGGCGAATTCGGTGCTGCGCAAGTATGACCTGGTCGATGCCAGCTACATGGTGCTGGCGGTGCTGTATGGGTCGGAGAATGAAACTTCGACGGCGTCCAACCTGGGCGAAGCCTGCATGGAAAAGCCGGCCAACCTGACCAGGGTCTGCAACGACCTGGAAGCGCAAGGCCTGATCACCCGCGGCAACCGCCCGGGCGACCGCCGCTGCGTGATGATTACCCTCACCGATGCCGGCCGCAACCTGATCGAGCAGGTGATGCCGGAAGTGTGGTCGCGCACCACCCGCGCTTACGACGGCTACAACGGCGACGATATCCGCGTGCAGGAACAGCTCTTCAAGCGCCAGCTAGCCAACCTCGACGTCACAGCCTGATTAAAAAAATGGGGTACGTCCCCATTTTTTTTATTTCTGGGGCTTGGTGTGCTTCATTGCGTAGACCAGGTGCTGCCACCAGTGCTCGCGTGACTGCACGCTCAGCATGCACTGGCGGTCGATCTCTTCCTTGAAGACGCGGTCGCGGCATTGCATATTGGCCAGCGCATTGCGCTGGTTTTCGGCATTCACCACGGCCACCACGAGCCAGAACACCAGCCCGGACAACAGGACCACCAGCGTCCAGGCAAAATGGTTGACCCAGGTGCGCTGCACCAAGCCGGCCTCGTCAGGGGCCGACTCCCGGAACGCACGCATCACGCCTTCTTCACGTTGATCCATGTCTTACTTCTTGGTCGCTGCAGCCTTGGCTACCAGGTAGTCCGCAACTGCCAGGGCGGCTGCCTGGGACTGGTCTTCCGGCTGGCCTGGACGACCGGCCATTGATGGGGAAGTCACGTAACGGCCATCGATCACCAGGGTTGGCGCACTGTCCACCTTGTACTGGGCGATGATGGTCTCCATGCGCTTCATTTTAGACTCGACGCTGAAGGATTTGTAGACGCTTTCGTACTTGGCCTTGTCGACGCCGGCGCTTACCACCACGGCGGTCACGTCGTCCTCGCGCATCAGGCGCTTGTGCTCTTTGTGGATGGCGTCAAACAGCTTCTGGCTGGCTGGTTCCAGCGTGCCCATGGTTTCCAGGGTGACGTAGGCGCGTGCCAGCACGTCTTTTTCACCGCGGGCAAAGTGGATGCGGCGGAAGTGGATCTTGTCGGCGTTCTGCTTGACCCAGGCCGACATGCGCGGTTCGAGCGCATTGCAGTGCGGGCAAGTGAACATGAAGAACTCGACCACCTCGACCTTTTTACCCTGGGCTTCGGTGCGCACCGGGGTGTCGAGAACCGTATAGTCAACGCCTTGTTTCGGCTCGGCGGCATAGGCGCCGGCAGCGGTGAACATCAGGGCGGCAGAAGCAAGCAGCAGTCGCAGCAAACGCATGGTCATCCTTACAGGTAAATGGTAAACGCCGCGAGATTACCATTTTTTGCGCGCCGTGATCAGCCCCGTGGGCCAAAAAGGCGCCAACGGGGCATTTTTAAGCCTGTTTTAAGCGCTTAAAAGTCGTAGCGTGCCGATACTTTCAGTTGACGGCCACTGTTCGGGTAGATGCCTGCGCGGCAGCTGAATGCTTGGCTGAAATGCTCCTTGTCGAACATGTTCAGCGCGGTCACAGCCAGTTCCCATTGGCCGAACTTGCGCGCGTAGCGGCCATCGACCACGGTGTACGCCGGCATGCGGGCGTCGCAGCTGTTGTCGAAATCGCTGCCGTAGCGCTGTTTGCCGACGCGCTGCACGCCGATGTCGGCGCTCTGGCCGTCGGACGGCAGCCAGGCCAGGCGCACGGTCAGGATGTTCTTCGGCACCAGCGCCAGTTCGCGGCCGGCGTTCGGACCGGAGCGGAACTCGGCATCCACCTGCTGGAAGTGGCCCTGCACCTGCCATTCCGGCGCGAAGCGGTAGCTGCCATCGAGCTCGAAGCCCTTGCGCTGGGTTGGCGCCAGGTTGGTGTTGGCGCCGAACATGCCTGCGGTCGGGTCGTAATAGATCTCGTTGTCCAGGTTGTGGCGGAAAATGCGCGCGTCAAGCTTGGCGGCGCCCTGCGCATAACCAAGGCCGATTTCAACATCGTGCGAAGTCTGGGTTTCCAGCGGCTTGTTGGCCTGCGGAGTGAAGCCGTTCTCGTCGGAGTTGGCGACGCGGTAGCTCTGGCCAATCTTGGCCCACGCTGTCAGGCCCGGCGCGGCAAGCATGCTGCCCTGCACTTCCCAGGCGTTGTTGGCTTGCTTCACGCTGTAGGTGGCGGTGGTGAATGGCACTGGATCGATCGAATCCTTGTCGAACAGTTCGCGGCGCACGCCGGCGGCCAGGCGGAATTGCTGCGGGCCGGAGAACTTCATTTCGTCGCGCAGGTAGAAAGCCTTGCTGCGCTGGCTGGCGTCGGCGGCGGAGAAGGACGCGGTGGTGACGCGGTTCCAGCGGCCGAAGTCAAAGCCGGCGACCAGTTCATTCAGCATGCCGTCGAACTGGCCAAGGTGGCGCACGCGCGGCGAGAACTGGGTCTGCTTCGTGTCGTAGGCGGAGCTGGAAACGCCCCATGGACTGAAGTAAGTGGCTTCCGCTTCCTTCTTGCGATGCGACAGCTCCGCAGCCAGGTCGAAAGCGCCTACCTTGTGCTCCCAGGCGGCGGTATAGCGGTCGCTATCGAGCTTGCCGAAATCGTTCGGGGTCAGGGTCTGGCGCGGATTGGCGTTGAATTGCGCTTCCGTCAGGCTGCCGGCGAAGCGCTGGTCCTGGCGCGCGATGTCGGCACGCAGCGAGAAGCTGCCCACGCCGGTGCTGAACTTCACGCCGCCGTTAAGGCGCGACTGCTTGAATTCATTGTTGTCGCGGTAGTTGTCGGAGCGCTGGTGGCCGGCCGACGCGTCGAAGGCAAAGCCGTCGAAGCCCTGTGCCACGCTGGCGCGCACCTCGCCGCTGTCAAACTGGCCCAGCTCAGTGAACATATTGCCGCTGCGCTCGCCGGCTTGCGGGCGCTTGGTGGTGATCTGGATCACGCCGCCGGTGGCGCCTTCGCCATACAGCACGCTGGCGCCGCCGCGCATGATGTCGATGCGCTCCACCATGTCGATCGGAATGGTGGACAGGGTTGCGCTGGACAGCTCGTTTTCGTTCAGGCGCACGCCATCCAGCACAATCACCACGTTCTGGTCGCTGTTGGTGCCGAAGCCACGCAGGTCGAGGCCGAAGTCGGGGCTGCCGGTCAGGCTCTGGCGGCCGTACACGCCGCCGATCTTGCGGATCGCCTGGTTGACGTCGGACACGCCGGCGCGGCGGATGTCGGCCGCGGTGATGGTGGTGGCGCCGATCGGCAGCAGCGACGGATCGCTGGCGAAGCGGGAGCCGGAAACGACAACGGTGTTCGATTGGGCTTGGGCCGCTGCGGCAAAGCACAGGGCAACCGCTGCGGCAACGGCGCAGCGCGAAGTGATGAAGGTCATGGCAAATCAGTAGAAAGAGTATCCGCCTGCGTCCCCGCAGCCGGAATCCACAGAAGACGAACCCTGCGCGGGCGCGCTTCCACCTCCCTGGCCGGTATCCGGGCTGGCAAGACTGACCGGGCCACCTTCCTGCAGCAGCAGTGGCTAATTGGCGCGGCCTGCCGTCTCAATGACGGCGCTTGCGTACCGTTGCGGGGGCAGCACATTGCGTTTCCCGTTTAACTGCCTCCACGAACAGGAGGCGGGCACCAAGGCGCCGCCATTATACGCCGGTTAAAGTTGGCATAAAAGTTTGGCAATCGGCCGCCACCCGGGCTATATTTTGGTGTTGCAAAAAACCCAATGGAGTCTTATGCGCATCACTCACCTTTTGGCCGCGGCCGCCCTGTTGGGCGGGGTCGCGGTCCAGGCCAGCCTGTGGGCCGGTGGCGCGACGTCCGCCACCGTGCCGGAAGCCGGTAGCGGCATCGCACTGGCGCCAGCCAAGGCGGCCGCCGTCATGCAGCCCAGCGCTCCCGGCGCCTGGGGCGGCATCCGCACCGGCCAGGAGGCCACGTTGTCCGACCGCGTGGTGGACTACCAGATCGAAGCCAGCCTGGATCCGGTCAAGCACACCATCGACGGCAAGCAGCGCCTGACCTGGCGCAACCGCAGCGCCGAACCGGTGCGCAGCGTCTACCTGCACCTGTACCTGAATGCCTTCCAGAACGGCTACAGCACCTTCCACACCGAGGAGCGCAAAACCGGCAGCGGCATTCGCAACAGCGCCCTGAGCAAAGATGGAGAATGGGGCTACACGGAATTGCGCAGCGTGCAGCAAGGCGGCGCCAAGGTGCCGTGGACTTTCGTGCATCCCGACGGCGGCCCGGCGGCCGACCAGACCGTGGTGCGCCTTGACCTGCCGCAGGCTGTCGCAGCGGGCGCCAGCACCACGCTCGATATCGCCTTTTTCGACCAGCTTCCGCGCGTGATGGCGCGCAGCGGCTACTTCGACAGCTTCCACCTGGTGGCGCAATGGTTCCCCAAGATCGCCGTGCTGGAACTGCCGGGCGAACGGGGCGCCACCGCGGTGCGCTGGAACGCGCATGAATACCACGCGGAATCCGAGTATTACGCGGACTTTGGCAGCTATGACGTCAAGCTCACCGTCCCCAGGGAATATACCGTGGGAGCCACCGGCGAACTGCAGGGCGCACCGCAGGAAAAGGACGGCAAGCTGACCCACCATTTCGTGCAGGGCGACGTGCACGATTTCGCGTGGACCGCCGACAAGCGCACTGCGGCACCGCTGACCGGCACCTGGACCGGGCCCGGCAGCCCGCAAGTGAAGATCACCGTGCTTTATCCGCCGGAATTCGCATCCAACGCGGCGCCTGCCTTGCAGGCCACCAAGGATTCGCTGGACTACTTCTCGAAGACCCTCGGCCCCTATCCATACAAGACCGTGACGGTGGTCATTCCTCCGCATAACGCCAGCGAAGCGGGCGGCATGGAGTACCCCACCTTCTTCACTGTCGACAACTTCGCCGGCCTGAAGCCGGGCACGTTCGCATCGGCGGCGCTGGATTTCGTCACCATTCACGAATTCGGCCATGGCTACTTCTACGGCATCCTCGCCAGCAACGAGTTCGAAGAGCCGATGCTGGACGAAGGCCTGAACGAGTACTGGAACCAGCGCATGCTGCGCGATACGGGCCGCAAGGCCTACCTCACGACGCCGTTCCTGCGAGCGATCGGATTTGCGCCCACCATCAAGGGCTTCGAGTTCGAACGCCAGGGCACGCCGCGCGACGAGCCCTCCGATCCGCTGGGCCAGAATGCCTATACCCGCCTGCAAGGCATTGGCCCGGTGTACTCGCGCACCACCCTGGTCATGCATGACCTGGAAGCGCAGCTGGGCAAGGAAACCATGGAGCGCGCCTTCAAGGAGTATTACCGCCGCTGGAAATTCCGCCACCCAAGCGTGGCTGATTTCCGTGAGACGCTGGCAGAAGTCAGCGGCCAGCGCCAGCTGGTGGAAACCGTCTTCGCGCAGCAGGTCTACGCCACCACGCGCGTGGATGACCGCATTTCCTCCTTCAGCAGCGACGAGGTGCTGCCACTGCCGGGCCGGCAAATGAAGGGCGGCAAGCTTGCCGACTTGAGCGAAGAGCAGGTCGACCAGCACGTCGAACAGCTGCGCGATGCATGGGAAAAGGCCAACCCGGAAGCCAAGCCGGGCACCGGCCCGTTCCCCTACCTGACACGGGTCACCGTGCGCCGGCGCGGCGCCGATGTCTTGCAAACACTGGTGGTCACCTTCGCCGATGGCACCAAGGAGACCGTGTTCTGGGGCGGCGAACAGCGCTGGCATACCTACGAGTGGACCAAGCCCGTGAAAGCGGTATCCGCCCAGCTCGACCCTGAGGGCAAACACCTGCTCGACGTCAGCAAGCTCGATGACAGCCGCACCCTGAAGAAGGACGGCAGCGCGTCGCGCCGCTGGACCTTCGACCTGGCCGCCATCATCCAGACCCTGCTCTCTTTCATCGCCACTGTATGAAGCTGACAACCAACCTCAAACACGCCGCCCGCGCCGCCCTGCAATGGCGCCTGATGCTGATCTGGCTGATCGCCATGCTGCTGCCGACAGCCCTGCTGGCCCTGCCCATCTGGAATAGCCTGGCGCCGCTGCTGGACAACTCGGTGCGCGCCCCCGAACTGGCGCGCGCGCTCGACGGCCTCGCTTTCACCGACATATCCGCCGAACTGCGGCGCAACGCCGTTTCGCTGCAAGCCGGCGGCATCGCTGCCTTGGTCCTGACCCTGCTTCTGTCGCCGTTCCTGACCAGCGCCATCGTCACTGCCGGCCGTGCGCAGCAAACCGCCACCTTGCGCGAACTGTGCGCAGGCGGGGTCGCCGAATACCCGCGCATGTTCCGCATGCTGCTGTGGGCGATCGTGCCGCTGGGCGTGGCGTTTGCACTGGGCGGTGCGCTGGCGGAAGCTGCCGAGAACTATGCCGGCAAGGCAGTACTGGAAGCCGATGCGGCACGCTGGCAGCTGGCAGCCACGGTCGTCACAGCCCTGCTGGTGGCGCTGACCAACCTGACGCTCGATGCCGGGCGCGCCCAATTGGCGATCGACCGCCGCCGCACGTCTGCCGTCAAGGCCTGGTGGCGGGGCGTCAAGCTTCTCTTGCGCCGGCCCGTGGCCATGCTGGGCGCCTACACGGCGCTGACTGCGGGCGGCCTGCTGCTGGCGGCCGTGCTGGCAGTGGCACGGCTGAATGTGGCCGGCAGCAATGCCGCGCTATTGGTAGCTGCGTTCGTGCTGGCACAGCTGATCGCCCTGGCGATGGCGTGGATGCGCGCCGCCCGCCTGTTTGCGCTGATGTCGCTGTCTGCAACGAATCGCTGACCAGAGTATATTGGTGGGCATGACTACCTTGCCCACCTTCTTCCTGTCCCACGGCGGCGGCCCATGGCCCTGGATGCGTGACCAGTTCGGCAACGCTTACGACCAACTCGATGCATCGCTGCGCGACTTGCCGCGCCAGGCCGGCGGCAAGCCGAAGGCCCTGCTGGTCGTCACCGCCCATTGGGAGGGACGCGACTTCCTCGTTTCATCGTCGGCCAGGCCGCCGATGATCTACGACTACGGCGGCTTTCCGCCGCATACCTACCAGATCCAGTACCCCGCCCCCGGCTCGCCGGAACTGGCCGAACGCGTGGCAGGACTGCTTGCCGGGCGGGCGCGCCTCGATCCGGAGCGCGGTTTCGACCATGGGACGTTCAGCGCCATGTATCCCGCCTTTCCTGAAGCCGATGTGCCGATCGTGCAGCTTTCGCTGCGCCACGGGCTGGATCCGGCGGAGCACCTGGAGATTGGCCGCTTGCTGCGTCCTTTGCGCGACGAGGGTATTTTGGTCGTCGGCAGCGGCCTGAGTTTCCACAACCTGCGCGCGTTCAACGCCGCTGGCGCAGAGGCTTCACGCCTGTTCGATGCGTGGTTGCGCGAGACCATGGCGGCAGCACCGGGTGAACGCACGGCGCGCTTGCTGGAATGGGAACGGGCGCCTGCCGCGCGCATGGCGCATCCGCGCGAAGAGCATTTGCTGCCTTTGATGGTGGTGGTGGGTGCGGCCGAGGATGCAGCCGCCGAAGTGGTGTATCACGAAGACCGTTTCATGGGGGCGCTGGCGGTGTCCAGCTTTAAGCTTGGCTAAAACCGGTAAACCAGGGTCAGACCCAAGGGTCTGACCCGGTCAAATCAGCTGCTGCTGGAGACTTTCCAGTTTGCAGGTGAGCAGGCGGGTCTGACCCTGTGGGTCTGACCCGGGTTTGCCGGTTTCAGGTCCCGCGCTTGCCCTTCATGCGCTCGGCTTCCTTCTCGGCGGCCTTGCGCTCCGCCTCTTCCGCCTTGATGCGCTCGGCCTCCGCGTGGACCGCCAGCGCTTCGGCACGGGTGGCCGGCGTTTCCAGCGAAATGCGACCCAGTGCGCCGCTGCGGTAGTCCTGCAGCAGCATATGCGACGCCTTCTCGAAATCCCAGTCGCCGCCCTTCAAGCGGTAGCTGCGCAATTGCGCCACGCGTTCGATCAGCGCCACGCCATCCATCGCCGACACGTCGGCCTTGTAGCGCGCCTTGAGCAATTCCGGATAGCGCTTCAACAGTTCTTCCGCCAGCCAAACAGCCACTTCTTCCTCGATCAGCGCGTTGGCGCCGATCGCGTGCGAGGCCGCCAGCGCCATGCCGTCGGACGGCATCTCGATCTTCGGCCACAGCAGGCCCGGCGTATCGATCAGCACCGTTTCCATATCCAGGTAGATCTTCTGCTGCTGCTTGGTGACGGCCGGCTCGTCGCCCACCTTCGCCACGCGGCGCTTGAGCAGCGCGTTCATCAGGGTCGACTTGCCGACGTTGGGAATTCCCATGATCATCATGCGCAATGGCTTGGTCGGCTCATTGCGGTGCGGCGCCAGCTTGCGCGCCTTGGCGATCACCTTGGCTACGTCGGACGGCTTCTTGGTCGTCATCGCGTAGGCAGTGACGGTCTTGTCCTGCTCGAAATGGCGAATCCAGGCCGCGGTGGCATCGGGATCGGCCAGGTCGATCTTGTTCAGGATCTTCAGGCAAGGGCGCGAGCGGAATTTGCGCAGCTCTTCCACAAGAGGATTGCAGCTGGCCGCAGGCAGGCGCGCGTCAACCACTTCGATGACGACGTCGACGTCGGCCATCTGTTCCGCCGCCTTTTTCTTGGCGGCGTTCATATGCCCGGGGAACCATTGGATAGACATGCTCTTGCCCTAAAAATCGAATAAACAATCCGCTATTTTACATGGCGCCACAGCCTTTTACCCACATACACTTGGGCTCACACGATTGCCCGCCGCCCATCCCGAAGATTTTTGATAATGTGGTAAAGTTTGTAACTATTGTCAATTTGCAACACCAATCCTTCGTGGTTGGGCCGAAAATGCATGAGTAAGTTCATCCAGAGTTTCAGGGAACTCATTAGTACCCCTCAACACAACCGTATTTTGCGCCTGGCTTTCCCGCATAAAGACGGCCCTGCCGCGCAACTGCTGGTAAACCGCCTCGACGCGGACGAGGGCCTGTCGCGGGACTTCGAATTTACTGTCGAACTCCTCTCAGGCAGCGCCACCCTGGAACTCAAACAACTTCAAGGAAAGCTCCTTTGCATCGAATTGGTCGGGGGCGATGGCACTCTGCGCTATTTCACAGGTTACTGCTTTGCATTCCGCCTGAAGCGGACCGACGGAGCGGTGGCATTTTACGAGGCTCAGCTCGGTCCCTGGCTGAAATACCTGAGCCTGCGTAAGAATAGTTACCTCTTCCACAACAAGAACCTGCACGGCCAGACAGAAACCATCCTGGGCAGCTACGGTGCCCTCCCCGACTGGGACTGGCGCGTCGCCGGAATGGATCCGCAAATGACAGACGCCTGCCAGTTTGCCGAAAGCGACCACAATTACCTCAGCCGCCGATGGGAGGCTGCTGGCCTGCTTTACTGGTATGAGCACAGCAGCACCGGCCATAAGCTGATCCTGACGGACGACTCCACGGCTGCCGCCCCCATCGACGGCAGCGGCAGTGCCCCCTTCCAGCGCCACGGCGGCGCCACCGAAGAAGACGGCATAGGCGAATGGTCGCCCACACGCCAGGTTATGCCGGGCAGCGTCCGCTTGTCCCAGTACGATTTCAAGAACCCTTTGCAAAGCCCGCAAATGCAAAGCACTGCTCCCACCTTGAACAAGCAAGGCGCGGTGCTGGATATCGAATCTTACGAATACACCGGCGCTTACGGGTTCAAAGACCAGGACGGCGATGGTCTGGCAACCTTGCGCATGCAAGAGATGGAAGCGCTTGGCAAGCACTTTGACGGTGCTGGTAACAACCGCTTCATGATGCCTGGTCGCGCCTTCCATTTGACCGGCCATTTCGATGACACTGCGGATTTCGGCAACGCCACCTCGAACCAGAACGAGTTCCTGGTTCTTCAGGTTCGCCACATAGCCACCAATAATTACTTGCAAGAGCCTGAGTACGCCGTCGAGTATGCAAATAGCCTGAGCTGCATCCGCAAGATGATTCCATGGCGGCCAGGACGCAGCTTCAACAGCATCGACACCAAAATCTTTGCGCCACAGACAGCGACGGTGGTCGGGCCAAACGGAAACGACAGCATCCACGTCGACGAATTTGGACGGGTCCGCGTGCAATTCCATTGGGACCGGATTGGCCAGCACGACGACCGCAGCTCGGCCTGGATCAGGGTCGTCAATCCATGGACAGGCAGCCAACTGGGCAGCCCCGCGACGCCAAGGGTCGGAAGCGAAGTCGTTGTGCAGTGGCTGGATGGTTCACCTGACCGCCCCATCATCATGGGAGCCGTCAGCAACCAGGACAATATGCCGGCGTGGAAGCTGCCCGAACAACAAGCGCTGACCGGCATGCGCAGCCGCGAGCTGGCACCGGGCGGCGGCAACCAGGCCGGCGGACGCAGCAACCACCTGATCCTCGATGACACCTACCAGAGCATCCAGGCTCAGCTCAAAAGCGATCACCAGCACAGCCAACTCAGCCTCGGCCAGATCACCCGCATCGAAGACAATGCCGGACGCAAAGATACGCGTGGCGAAGGGTTCGAACTCGCCACCGGTGCTTGGGGCGTAATCCGGGCCGGTCTCGGCATGTTGGTTTCGACCGAAGCGCGCGAGCGCGCGCGCGGCACGGTGAAGGACATGGGTGAATCCGCCCGGCGACTGGACGTGGCGAGCGAAAACCATGCCGCGCTGGCTGACCTGGCGCAGCAGGCTGGCGCCCAGGAAGCACAGCAACAAGCCATCGTGGCGGCTGGCATCCAGCAGCAAAACGACGCCATCCGGGGTGGCAGTGGCCCCTTCCCGGAACTGAGCAAGCCCTTGCTGGTGCTGGCCAGCCCCGCTGGCATCGCAACAACAACCGCCCAGTCCACGCACATCGCCAGCGACCAGGATACCGCCTTGACGACCGGCAAAAATTTGTCGCTCGCCAGCGGCGGCAGCCTGTTCGCCAGCGTCAAACAGACTTTCCGCCTCTTCGTCGAGAACTTGGGCATGAAACTGCTAGCCTACAGCGGCGATATCGACATTCAGGCACTGAAGCACAACATCCACATGCTCGCCAAACTCGATATCAGCATGACTGCCAATCGCATCACCATCAGTGCCAAGGAAGAACTGAAAATCATCGGCGGGGGTAGCTACAGCATCTATAAAGCCGGTGGCATTGAGCATGGTACCAATGGGGACTTCGTCGCCCACGCCGCAAAACATAGCCTCGTGGGGCCGCAAAACGCGACACCGCCAACCTTGGTTGACAAGGACCTCAAGCCCACACCAGAGCAATTGCACTACACCATTCGATCGCGCGCCGGCGGCCGGCCTTTCGCCAACGTCCCCTACGAGCTGTACAAGGGCGACGCCAAGGTCGAGGATGGCCTCAGCGACGAGTTCGGCCGCATCGTCATCGATCACGAGCCAGGAACGCCGCAATATAAAGTCAAACTGCCGACCGGCGAAGAGTTCGTGGTGGCCGTCAGAGAGCAATTGGCCCAGGCGGGCGACGCCGCCCATGCGGAACAAACGCTTTCCAATCGCGGTTCACGCGCCCTCGACGGCGAAGCGCAAAGCCGCACCTATGTTTAAACCGGCACCATCTGACAGAGTAATTCAAGCAATTCATGACCGATCCGATCAAACGAACTGAAACCTCGCACATTTGCGAAACAAACCGCACCGCCAATGGTTCAGTGCAATGGTTTGCCGAAAATCGCAACAAAAAAGGCGCGGCAAGCCATCCGATCACGCACAACAATCAACTTAAGTTGTTCATCTGCGGCCAGGAAGGGTTCGCCGACATCGCAGCAGAAATCGCAGCCGCCCAACAGAGCATCGACCTGGTGTGCTGGGGCTTCGACCCCGGCATGGAACTGGTGCGCACGGGGAAAACCTGGCCACGAGGACCTACCTACGGCGACCTGCTAATCGCGGCGGCCAAACGTGGCGTCACAGTTCGTCTGCTAATTTGGCACGACACCATTGGAAGTTGGCTGCAAAAAAACATGCCGGGCTATTCACACGACAATGATCCCTGGACCGATGACCGGGTCGACAGGGAACACTTTAGCGCTGCAAATAGCCTGGCGCGGCGCCAGGCTGCGCAGAAGGACCCCGGCTTCTTCAGCAGACTCAAGCAGGAGAACATTCACTCCGATGCGCGCACCGAATATTGCTGCAGCTGGTACAAGGCGGCGATGCATGGCTTGCTGGGCCTGATTAAAGTTCGGGTCCGTACAGGAGATGCGAGTGCCATCAACTCCGCCCTTGGCATGGAAAGGCTGAAACCCGGCAGGCTGCGCGATGGCGAAGTCGAACGTGCGCTCCTGGTGCACGGCGGCACCCACCACCAGAAACCGATCCTGATCGATTACGCCTACAATGAAGGGGCGAAAGCTGTCGGATACGTTATGGGCCTCAACTCCGTCACCGACTACTGGTGTACCACGGCACACTTGCTGGAAGACTCTCGCCGCGAATGTGGGGGCGAGAAAGAAGCCGAGGAGGCCGTGCAACTTAGCGCTGCCGACGGCACTGCAATAGTTAATCCTGACCAAGGCTTTGCCACGCTAAAGCCCTACCAGGACTACGCGTGCCGTGTTGAAGGCGCTGCCTTGCACTGCCTGTACAAGAATTTTGTCACTGCTTGGGATCGCGCCGTCGACGACCGAACGCGCGCAGCGGAACGCGCCTGCACGAGCTGGCAAGATGGCTGCAGTGCCCCGCCCGCCCGCTTGGCGCGCCCGGCAAGGCCCGACGATTCTACCGTCCAGATCGTACGCACCCAACCCGAAGAAAATGGTGACATGACGATCAAAGAGGTCTATTTCCAGGCCACCGATATCGCCGCCCTCGGCGGTGGCTATTTGTATATGGAGAACCAGTACTTCCAATATGAAGACTGGTCGCGCCGCCTGCTCGAAAAGCGCAAAAGCGTGGTCGCCGCCTGGAACCGTGCCCGCGCAAAAGCCGGCAAAAGCATGGAAGAAATGCCCCACATGCATGTATTCATCGTCATCCCGGCCCCCGAGCGCGCGCAGATGGTTCCCCGCACCTACGACACCCTTGCCGTACTCGGTCAACAAGATGGCATGACCGGTCAAGGCAAGCTGATCAAAGACGCCAATGAAAACCCAAAACGCCACATCGTAGTCACCCGAGCCGGCGCCCGCGACTTAGGCCCGGCCCCGCCGCCTGAAGTGGTGCAGTACGCGAATACCATCAGCAAGCCTAGTCTGAAAATGTTGGAAGATCAATTCGGCCTGAGGGTGAGCACTGCCATGTTACAAACAAGCGGCGTCGACAAAGGTCATTGGCGCTATCGCGAAATCTACATCCATTCAAAGCTGCTGTTAGTTGACGACAGTTTCTTCACGTTGGGCAGCGCCAACTTAAACCAGCGCAGCATGGCGGTCGACAGCGAGATCAATATCGCGAGCGACGATCCGCGACATGCGACGGAATTGAGGCAGCGCATATTTAAGATGCATAGCGGTGACGTAGTATCAGGAGGGAACGGCACGGCGGAAGAGATTACTTCAGCATTTAAGAAATGGGCCGATTTGATGAAGACAAACAAAATACAGAAGTCAAAGAGGCAAGGCATGACCGGCTTCCTGCTTCCTTTCAGTGACAATCGCAGTTCAACAATTCGTTTTAGTTAGTCATGCTACTACTACAGAACTTTCAACGATTAAGGGCGCTTGCTGCGCTCGCATTCTTATGTTTCACGTTATTCGCTTGCAAAATGACACATGACAGCCGCCCGCGAAGTCAAGAACTTCCACTTTTTAACCCTCACCGCCCAGATTTCACTTGCACGGTCGAGGCTGATAAGTTGCCCCCAATTGATGCGCAAGCCGATGCGTGGTTGAAAAAAGCCATTGAACTCGAAGACCCGTCCATCTACGTAGACGACCGTGATTACAAACAAATCGTTGCGCTGACGAGGCAGGCCGCCGAGCGACATCACTGGAAAGCGATGCTTAATCTGGCCAGCCTTTACCTAGAAAAACGTGATCCCCAATACGGCGCGCAAGATGCAATCAAGCTAGTCGAAGACGCGATGCAGCTCGGAGTACCTGCTGCCTTTGATCGCATGGGTGTTTATTACATGAATGGCACAGGAGTCGACAGTGACGCCACCAAAGCGTATTCATTTTTCCAGCGCGCAGCTGAAATGGGTAACCCACAATCGATGACTTTCCTTGGCGAGAAATTGACGGCAACTTGGGACAGTCCGGCGGATGGATTTTGGGCAAATATCCCTATTGGAAGAAAAATGCTCGAATGCGCCTTTGGACAAGGTTTCGGTCCAGCGGCATACTACTTGGCGTCCGAATACCGCGAAATCGCCCGCAATCCAACTCGAGAGAACAACGAACGTGCGTTGAAGGTTTTACACGAGGGGGTCAAATTGGGTTGTGCAGACTGTGCTAACAAATTGCAGATCGAATTCGGCGAGCCATTTGATCCAGCCAAGATGCTGCCACCACAAATTGACAAGAGTCGCGCGCAACGCTATGGAATTCTTGGTGATGCTTTGAGCTTTAACCCCAACCGTCGGTTCCCCAACCTCGACAAAATTTTGCCACTGCCTCCAGCTAAACTTCCTCCTTGGGACGGCAAGAAAGAATCCTTGCTGAAAGCTGCGATGGGTGTGAATCCACCACCAGTTGCACCACCACCAAGCGCAGCGGCCCAACTCAAAGGCCGACACTTCGTGGCTGCCGAATTCACGCTGCGCAAGTCTGAAGTCAAGGCCCCAGCAGTGCTGGCGCCCGCTCCGGCCTACTGGCAACCTACCGCGCCAGGTCAGGATGCCACGATCCAGGCAGCGCTGGCAGCTATCCCGCCAGGCCTGTACTTGCAGGACGAGCCCTTCGAACGCTTCTATCAGCCAAATGGTGGCGGGCGTTTGATCAGCGACGTGGTATGGGAACGTTGGGACACCATCCGCCACGACCACTCTTCGGTCGCACCACGCGCGGCAAGCGGACTTACGCGTACCGCCCCGCTTCCTCTTGCCCAATCAGCCGCAGCCAAGGATCTTTGTCCTGCCACCGGCACTTGGCAACCGTGGGTGCACCCAGATCACGCTTTGAGTAGCATCGTCAATCAGTCTTGGCGACAGGCATGGCTCACAGCAGGCCAGCCTTTCCCGCAAGCGGACAAAGACTGGCTACTAGACCTGCCAGCAACGGATTTGACGTGGCACCTAATGGATGCTGCCGATGCGCAGGTCAGCTAAATTGACCCACATTGAAATCATCTTGTCGCACCGAATGCATAGCTACCCTCCGGCGGCCTACGCTCATCTGACAAAATATCTCTCCCAATGCCGCTGAACAAGCTATGCAGCGATCACGTCACGTCCCGAGCAATGCGGTCCGGGAAAAGCGTTCTGTTTTCCTCGAAAGGGAAGTATGTCTTTAGTAATCATCACTGTGGGCGACAAAACCAGCCATGACGGCAAAGTCATTAGTGGTTCGCCTGATCACGACATCGCCGGCAAGGCCATTGCACGGCTAGGCGACGCAGTCGATTGTCCGGACCACTACCCGGGCGGCAAGCCACACGGGATCAACAAGATCATCACCGCCCACGAGTCACTGACAGTCGGCGGAATTCCCGTAGCGGTGGAAGGTTGCGAAACTGAGTGCGGATGCAAGCTGATTGGCAGCTCCAACGCCTCGGTCGGCTGATAGCACGATTACTTCAGCAGCACCCTGCCAAACGAGGTATCGGTGCGCTCGCCGCTGGCGCCAGGTGCAATGCCGAAGCGGCAGCCGGCGACGTAGGCAACTGCGTCACGCACCACCTGTGGGGCATAGCGCCCCGGTTCGGGAATGATATTGCGCGGCACACCGTCGGAACCGACCAGGAAGCGTACCTTGACGCCGGCGCGAAGTTCCGCCTGCTGGTCGAAGTTGGCGTAGCCGGCGATGTGGGGCTCCGCCTTGCAGCTCCCCGGGATCAGAACCGGCCGCAATGGCGCCGGGCCTTCCAGCGTCCACGCATACTGCAGCGGGAACACCGTGCCTTCGCGCGCCGCCAGCAGGCCGGGCTTGAAGCGGCAGCGCGCCAGGCCCGCCAGCGCCGCCTGGTCCAGGATGCTCCAGCCGCTGCCCTGCTTCACATGCGCATTGCGCACGGCGCCGTCGGGCCCGACCTGGAACTGCAGCGTGGTGGTGCCTTCGATTTCGTAGCGCACGGCTTCGCGCGGCCACTCGGGCACGGTGCAACTGGCCGGGGTGGCCAGCGACTCATAGGGGAAAGCGCTGGCACCGGCCAGCGCGAGCAGCAGCGACAGCATGTCAGATCTCGGCCAGGGCCTTTACGTGGGCCACCACGCTGCGGCCCAGGGCCGACAGGTTGTAGCCGCCTTCCAGGCAGCTCACGATGCGGCCTTGCGCGTGCTGGCGCGCGACCTCCATCACTTGCTGCGTCATCCAGGCGTAATCGGCTTCCACCAGGCCCATGCCGCCCAGGTCGTCCTCGCGGTGGGCATCGAAGCCGGCGGAGATGAAGATCATCTGCGGCTTGAACGCGTGCAGCGCCGGCAGCCACTTTTCCTGCACCAGCGCGCGCACCGTGTCGCCCTTGGAACCGGCCGGCACCGGCACGTTGACGCGGTTCGGCGTTTCCGGCAGCACTTCGCAATACGGATAGAAGGGATGCTGGAAGAAGCTCACCATCAGCGCGCGCGGCTCGTCGAGCAGCGCTTCTTCGGTGCCGTTGCCGTGATGGACATCGAAATCGACCACCGCCACGCGCTCCAGGCCGCGCACGTCGAGCGCATGCTTGACGGCGATTGCCACATTGTTGAACAGGCAGAAGCCCATCGGCTCGGTCGGCCGCGCGTGGTGGCCCGGCGGGCGCACGGCGCAGAAGGCATTGTCGATTTCGCCGTCAATCACGGCATCGGTGGCCGCAATCGCGGCGCCGGCCGCACGCCGCGCCGAGTTCCAGCTATGCGCGTTGAGCGAAGTGTCGCCATCGATCGGGTAGTAGTCGCCGGCAGCCGGCAGGTGGTCGCGCACGATGGCGATGGCGTTGGCAGTGTGGTTGCGTGCGATGGAAGCTTCCTCGGCCAGCGGGGCTTCGCGGTGTTCCAGCAGGTCGTCGATGTGGGCGTTGATCAACTGGTCGGCAATGGCTTGCAGGCGCGCCGGGCATTCTGGATGCCAATCGCCCATTTCGTGGCGCCGGCAGTCGGGATGGCTGTAAATTGCTGTGCTCATGAATCGCGTTCTCGCATAGAATGCGACTAATCTACCACGCGGCGGGATGAGTACCAAAACCATGTATACCAAATTACACGCCGTAGCACGCCAGGTTGGCCAGGTCATCGTCGGCAAGGAATTGCAAGTGCGCCAGTCCCTGACCTGCCTGCTGGCCGGCGGCCACCTTTTATTGGAAGACTTGCCGGGCGTCGGCAAGACCACGTTGTCGCACGCCCTGGCGCTGTCGCTGGGCCTGCAGTTCAACCGCATCCAGTTCACCAGCGACCTGCTGCCGGCCGACGTGGCCGGCATTTCGATCTATGAACGCGAGCTGAATGCTTTCAGCTTCCATCCGGGCCCGATCTTCACGCAAGTGCTGCTGGCCGACGAAATCAACCGCGCCACGCCGAAGACCCAGTCCGGCCTGCTGGAGGCGATGGAAGAGCGCCAGGTTTCGGCCGATGGCGTGACCCGCCCCCTGCCCGAACCGTTCTTCGTGATCGCGACGCAGAACCCGACCCACCAGGTCGGCACCTTCCCGCTGCCGGAATCGCAGCTGGACCGCTTCCTGATGTGCATTTCGCTCGGCTACCCCGACGCTGCCGCCGAACGCGCGCTGCTGATGGGCGAAGACCGCCGCCAGATGCTCAAGCACCTGGCGCCGGCCATGACGCCGGCCGAACTCTTTGCAGCACAGCAGTCGCTGCGCCAGATCCATGCCTCGCCGGCCCTGATCGACTACGTCCAGGCGCTGGCGCAGGCTTCGCGCCAGAACGGCTTCTTTGCCGAAGGCCTGAGCCCGCGCGCCGCGCTGGCCCTGCTGCAGGCGGCGCGTGCCTGGGCCGCGCTGGAAGGCCGCGACCACGTCATGCCGGAAGACGTGCAAGCCGTGCTGGTGCCGGTCTGCGCGCACCGCCTGCGCCCGCTCAAGTCTTCGCACGGCACCGCGATGGCCAGCCGCGACCTGGTGCTGCAGCTGCAGAAATCCGTACCTGTTTAAGTCCATGTTTGCTGCAACGCAGAGATGGCTCAGGGGCTGGATCTTCCAGTTGAAGGAAAGGGAACCGGGCGAGGTGCAGTTGGTGATGCGCCGCGTGTTCATCCTGCCGACCAGGCCCGGCCTGGCTTTTATCGGCCTGCTGCTGATCATGCTGATCGGCTCCATCAACTACACCCTTGGCCTGGGCTTCGTGCTGACCTTCTTCACCGGGTCCTGCGCCATCGTCGACATGTACATGACGGCCAAGAACCTGGCCTTCCTGCACTTGTCGCCGGGCCGTGCCCAGCCGGTGTTTGCCGGCGACGAGGCCCAGTTCGAACTGCTGGTGCGTAACGCCACGCCGCGCGACCGCTACGCGATCTGGCTTGGTTTCCAGGAAGACGGCGAACCGCGCCAGTCGATCGATGTCGCGTCGAAAGGCAGCGCGGCTATCGTGCTGTCGCGCCCCACCACGGAACGCGGCTGGCTGGCGGCGCCGCGCGTGCGCCTGTTCACCCGCTTCCCGCTTGGCCTGTTCGGTGCCTGGTCGTACTGGCAACCGGACCTGAAAGTACTGGTCTATCCGCAGCCGGAAGTGGCGCCGCCGCCGCTGCCGACCACCGGCGCTGCACGCGAGGATGGCCACGGCACCGTGGGCCTGGATAATTTCTCCGGCATCCGCAACTACCAGCCGGGCGACCCGATGCGCCACCTGGCCTGGCGCCAGATTGCGCGCCTGCACCCGGCCGATGGGGGCAACCTGGTCAGCAAGCATTTCGAAGGAGGCGCCGTATCCGACTTGCTGCTGGACCTCAACGCGCTGCCGCCGCAGCTCGATATTGAACTACGCTTGTCACGCCTGACCGCCTGGGTGCTGGAAGCGGAGCGGCGCGCCCTGTCCTACGCCCTGACCGTTGGCCACCGCCAGATCGCGCAAGGCCTGGGCGAGGCGCATTGCGCCGACTGCCTGCGCGTTCTCGCCTTATACGGCAAGGAGGGTGCATGATTGCGCGCCTGACCGGCATGGCCAACCGCCTCACACGCGACAAAGCCGACACCCTGTTGCTGCTGCTGGCTGCCGTGATGGTTCTGCTGCCGCACTTCGGTCACCTGCCGCTGTGGACCTCGGCTGCGGTCTGCGTGACCCTGGCTTGGCGCGGCGCCATCACGCTGCGCGGCAGCCGCCTGCCGCCCATGTGGCTGCTGCTGCCGGTCTCGCTGCTGGCCATGGCTGGCGTCTACCTGACCTTCCGCTCCTTGCTGGGGCGTGAACCCGGCGTCACCATGCTGGCCCTGCTGCTGACCTTCAAGCTCCTGGAAATGCATGCGCGGCGCGACCTGTTCGTGGTGATCTTCCTTTGCTTCTTCCTGCTGCTGACCAACTTCTTCTACTCGCAATCGATTCTCACGGCGCTGGCGATGATTGCCACGATCATCGTGCTGCTGTCGGCGCAGATTACCTTCCAGTTCACCGGCGCCGTGCCACCGCTGGCCGCACGCCTGAAGCTGGCCGGACGCATTTTTCTCATCGCCGCGCCGCTGGGCATGCTGCTGTTTGTCGGATTCCCGCGCATCCAGGGGCCGTTGTGGGGCTTGCCGGGCGACGCTGCGGGCAAGAGCGGCATGTCGGACACCATGTCGCCCGGCTCGATGAGCAGCCTGGCGCTGTCAGAAGAGGTGGCGTTCCGCGCCAGCTTCAAGGGCGCCGCACCGCCGAAAGCGCTGCTGTACTGGCGCGGCCCGGTGATGAGCAACTACGACGGCCGCACCTGGAACCGCATCGCCCAGGCGCTGCTTCCAAGCGCCCAGTTGCGCCTTTCCAGGCAACTGGCCTGGAAAGGGCCGTCCTATCCCTACGAGGTGACGCTGGAGCCGGGCCGCCATCAGTTCCTGTTCATGCTGGAACTGAGCGAACCGGGCGCCAGGACCAGCGACGGCGATACTTTCTATACCGGCGAGCTGGAACAGCTGGTGCGGGCCAGCAGCGACAAGCGCCTGCGCTACAGTTCCGTGGCACATCCGGATTACCTCGCACAACCCGACCTGGAGCCGCAGGCGCTGAGGCGCTGGCTGCAGCTCCCCAAAGGCTACAACCCGCGCACGCTGCGCTATGCGGCGCAGATCCAGGCCCTGCGCGCCGAACGCGGCGACGAAGCCGCCATTGCTGCCGTGCTGGACATGTTCCGCAAAGGCTTCGAATACACGCTGGAGCCGGGCCGCCTGGGCCGCGATGAAATCGACGAGTTCCTGTTCGATACCCGCAAGGGCTTTTGCGAACACTATTCCAGCGCCTTCGTCTACGTGATGCGGGCGGCCGGCCTGCCGGCCCGGGTGGTGACCGGCTACCAGGGCGGCGAACTCAATCCGGTCGATGGCTACTATACGGTGCGCCAGTCCGATGCGCACGCCTGGAGCGAAGTCTGGCTGGGCCCCCAGCGCGGCTGGATGCGCATCGACCCGACTGCCGCGGTGGCGCCGGAACGCATCCGCACCAGCCTGGCGCAAACCTTGCCGCAAGCAGCACCTTTCGGCTTGCAAGGCCTGGCCGACCTGGCGCGCGACCAGGATTCCTGGCTGGCGCAGATGCGTTTTGGCATCAGCGCGATGAATAATGCTTGGAATCAATGGATCCTCGACTACAATCCAAACAGGCAGCAAGATTTCCTCAGAGAACTAGCCACCGCCTTTGGCGACTGGCGCCTGCTCGCGGCATTGGCCCTGTGCGCCGGGCTGTGGCTGATGATCAAATACCGCCGCAGCGAAAGCGCGCGCGACCCCGTCGATGCTGCTTACCTCGCCTTCTGCCGCCAGCTGGCGCGGCATGGCGTGCACAAGGCGCCGGACGAAGGCCCGCTGGGCCTGGCCCAACGCGTGCGGCAGCTGAACCTGCCCCGCGAGAAAATAGCGGCCATGACAGGATTCCTGGAGCTATACGGCGCGCTCAAATATGGCGCACCGGTGGCGCAAAACGATAACTCGGTCGCACGACTGAATAGTTTGCTGAAGCAATGCCGATGACTTTTCTAAAGAAATTCCCCACCATTACGCTCGCCCTGGCTTGCCTTGGCCTGGCACTGGCGCCAGTGGCCGACGCCGCCATCCACAAGCCGGCCAAGGTCAAGAAAGCGCCAAAGAAGCCAGCCATTGACTACAGCGGCGAATTCGTCAACTTCGGCCAATGGAAGGACGTGCAGCAGTTCATGGGCGACCTGGAACTGAAGCATGGCGTGCCGATCGCCGAATCCGAAAAGCTGTTTCTCGAACTGCGCTATATCGACGCCGCGGTGCAGCTGGTGAAGCCGGCGCCGCCGGGCAAGCCGAAAAACTGGCAAGCCTACAGCAGCCGCTTCATCGAACCCAAGCGCATCAATGCGGGCGTCGAGTTCTGGACTGCCAACCGCGACACACTGGCGCGGGCCGAGGCGCTGTATGGCGTGCCGGCCGAAATCATCGTCGGCATCATCGGCGTGGAAACCATCTACGGCCGCGACATGGGCAAGTTCCGCGTGCTCGACGTACTGGCCACCCTGGCCTTCTCCTACCCGCTGACGCCGAACCGCGAAGCGCGCATGGAATTCTTCCGCGGCGAACTGGAAGCAGCCATTGTTTCGGCGCGCCAGACCGGAATCGACCCGCTATCGCTGACCGGTTCCTACGCCGGCGCGGTTGGCATGCCGCAATTCATGCCGAGCAATATCTACAAGCTGGGTGTGGACTTCGATGGCGACGGCAAGGTCGACCTGCGCAATTCGCCAGCCGACGCGATCGGCAGCGTGGCCAATTTCCTGATTGCTCATGGCTGGAAGCGCGACGACCCGGCGCGGCTGGCCTATCCGGCAACCGTATCGCCCGAACGCGGCTGGGAAAAATACCTGGGCACCGGACTGGAAGCCCAATATAGCGGCGCCGACCTGCTGGCTGCCGGCGTGCACCCGGACGCCGACCTGCCGCCGGGCCTGTACGGCCTGGTCGACCTGCAAAACGGCCCTGAACCGACCGAGTACTGGGTTGGCAGCAATAATTTCTTTTCTATCACCAAGTACAACCGAAGTTATTTCTATGCCATGTCAGTAGTCGAACTTGGGCGCGCCGTAAAGCTTTCAATGAAAGAAACTTTGTAACTGCGTGTAACTTGTGTGAAATACAAGAGTAGAGAATTACCCTAACACAAAAATTCAGGTAGAATTCTCTCAGAATGTTGCGATAGGACAACGCGTTTCGAGAGCAATATACTATTTTTTGTTGCACGCCAGTACTGCTGACCGCACTGTTGTACAATTGTGTATATATTATGAAACTTGTTAAACAGGAATCCGTCGCAGGACGTGGGTCGTTAGCAGGACAACTTTAGAGAAGGAACAGAAGACATGACCAACCAAGTCGGTAACGATATGAACAACGAGTCGGAAGGCGATGATCTGCTGCAGTACAATCCGAACCGTCTGCTCGACACCCTGATCGAAAACCTGCGCCTGAAGAACGATGCGGCCCTGTCGCGCGCTCTGGAAGTGGCGCCGCCTGTGATCTCCAAGATCCGCCACCACCGCTTGCCGGTTGGCGCATCGCTGCTGATCCGCATGCACGAGGTTTCCGACCTGAGCATCCGTGACCTGCGCTACCTGATGGGCGACCGCCGCAATAAGTTCCGCATCAGCGACAAGCAGTTCAAGCCGAAAGAAGGCGCCGGCGGCTCGAAAAACGAGGGCTGATTCCAGTCCTGGTTGACCCTCCCCGCCCGGGGAGGGTGAGCAGCCCTATGCTCAGGCTGGGAACACCCCGGTCGACAGATAGCGGTCGCCACGATCGCAGACGATGAACACGATCGTCGCGTTTTCCACTTGCTGCGAAATGCGCAGCGCAATCTCACAGGCACCCGCTGCCGAAATCCCGCAGAAGATGCCCTCTTCAGCAGCCAGCCGGCGCGCCATGCGTTCCGCCGCGGCCTGCGACACGTATTCCACCTGATCCACGCGCGCCTTGTCGTAAATCTTCGGCAGGTAGGCTTCCGGCCATTTGCGGATGCCCGGGATCGACGAGCCTTCTTCAGGCTGGGCGCCGATGATGCGGATGTTCCCGTTCTGTTCCTTCAGGTATTGCGACACGCCCATGATGGTGCCGGTGGTTCCCATGGCGGACACGAAGTGCGTCACGCGGCCTTCGGTATCGCGCCAGATCTCCGGACCTGTGCCTTCGTAGTGGGCGCGCGGGTTGTCGCCGTTGGCAAACTGGTCGAGGATGATGCCCTTGCCATCCTTTTGCATCTGCTCGGCCAGGTCGCGCGCGTATTCCATGCCGCCGGTTTTCGGCGTCAGGATGATGTTGGCGCCGTAGGCGGCCATGCTCATGCGGCGCTCTTCACTCAGGTTTTCCGGCATCAGCAAAATCATTTTGTAGCCGCTGATGGCGGCGGCCATGGCCAGCGCGATGCCGGTGTTGCCGCTGGTTGCTTCGATCAGGGTGTCGCCCGGCTTGATCTGCCCGCGCTCTTCGGCCCGGCGCAGCATCGACATGGCAGCGCGGTCCTTCACCGAGCCGGCCGGGTTGTCGCCTTCCAGCTTGCCGAGGATGATATTGCCGCGTGCGGCCGCTTCCGCGCCGGGGATGCGCACCAGCTGCACCAGCGGCGTGTTACCGATGGTATCGGCGATTGTTTTGTATGCCATGGTTCCTGCTATGAATTGTTCTGTCAAACGCCCATTCTATCCGCTCCAGCGGCGAGCTGCAGGGACATGAAGACATAGCCCAGGCTCTCGCCGTCGATCCGGAACAGATCGGGAATCTCGCCCGTCTGCACGAAGCCGCAGCGGCGATACAGGGCCCTGGCCGGCTGGTTGCCCGCCAAAACCTCCAGGTCGACCCATTCCAGCCCCTGGCCATGCGCCCAGTTGGCAGCCGCTTCCACCAGCGCCGTACCAAGGCCGCTGCGCCGTGCAGCGCGGTGCACGCCCATGCCCAGCAAGCAGCGGTGGCGTGCCGCCGGCTCGGGGCGCGAACGCAGGTCGATATGGCCCATGATTTCTCCATCGCGCAGCGCAACCCAGACCCGGCGCCAGCCTTGCTGGCCAAAACTGGCCTGCAGGCCGGTGCTGAAGCCATTCACCTTCTCCGGCGGGAAGCCGGCGCTGGTGCGCGACATGGGCTGGAACAGGGGAGCGCCATCACGTCCGTTATCGAGCAGGTGGTCGTTGAGGTAGCGGAAGAAGGCGGCCAATTCTTCTGGATGCAGCGGCCGGATGGTAAAGGTCATGACAAATCATAGCAGGCCGGGGTAATTGAATTAAACTACCCGGATAACACAGGAGCCCTACCCCATGAGCGACACCGAAGTCATATCCATGCCCTCCACGCTGGAGAGCCGCCGGCACCAGGTCAACCCGGTGCTGACCGAGCAGGAAATCAAGCGCCTGCACCGATTCGGCACGGTGCGCCAGTATGCGCGCGGCGTGCGCATCCTCGAAGCGGGCCACACCTGCTTCGGCCTGATCATCGGGCTGAAAGGCACGATCACGATCTGCAAATACGACGGCCTTGGCAATTCCGAATTCCTGACCGAGCATGGTCCCGGCGAATTCACCGCCGAGGTGTCGCAGCTGTCCGGCCGTCCTTCCCTGGTCAATGCGACCGCCAAGGACGATGTCGAAGTGCTGGAAGTATCGCCGGAAAACCTGCGCGCGCTGGTGATCGCGGAAGCGGAACTGGGCGAGCGCATCGTGCGCGCCCTGATCCTGCGCCGCGTCGGCCTGCTGGAAAGGGAAGGCGGCGGCCTGGTGCTGGTTTCCCCGGCCGGCAATGCGGCCCTGTTCCACCTGCGCAGCTTCCTGAGCAGTAACGGCTACCCTTACCGCATCCTCGATCCGAAAGACGACGAGCAGGCGCGCGCGCTGTGCGAGTACTACGCGCCCGGCCCGGACGACTGGCCGCTGGTGGTGTGCCCGGACGGTGTGGTGAAGAAGAACCCGAGCAATGCGGAAGTAGGCTATTGCATCGGCCTGCTGCCGGACATCAATACCGAAAAGCTGTGGGACGTGGTGGTGGTTGGCGCCGGCCCAGCCGGCCTGGCGACTTCCGTCTACGCGGGTTCGGAAGGCTTGTCCGTGCTGGCACTGGAGCAGCGCGCCTTTGGCGGCCAGGCCGCCGCCAGCGCGCGCATTGAAAACTACCTCGGCTTCCCGACCGGCATATCCGGCGGCGCCCTGGCCGGCCGCGCCTTCGTGCAAGCGCAGAAGTTCGGCGTCGAAGTTGCCATTCCCGCGCCAGCCACCCGCCTGCTGTGCGACAGCTGGCCGCTGCGCGTCGAGATCGCCGGCGGGCAGGTGGTGCGCGCCAAGACCGTGGTGCTGGCCAGCGGCGCGCGCTACAAGCGCCCTGCCCTCGACAATATCGGCGAATTCGAAGGCCGCGGCATCTATTTCTGGGCTTCGCCGATCGAAGGCAAGCTATGCAAGTCGGAAGAAGTGGTGCTGGTGGGCGGCGGCAACTCGGCCGGCCAGGCGGCAGTATTCCTGTCCAGCTTCGCCTCCAAGGTGCATATGGTGATCCGCGGCGACGGCCTGAAGGCCACCATGTCGACCTACCTGATCGATCGCATCAAGGCCACGCCGAATATCGAACTGCACACGCATACCGAGATCGTGGCGCTGGAAGGCAATGACGACGGGCTGTCGCGCGTGACCTTCCGCTGCAAGGACACCGGCGAAGTCGATAGCTGCGACGTATGCCGCCTGTTCCTGTTCATCGGCGCCGACCCGAACACGGCATGGCTGGCCGACTGCGGCGTGGAAGTCGATGCGCAGGGCTTCATCCGCACCGGCTTCGACGCCATCAAGGACCAGTGCCGCGCCAAGATGACGCTGGCCGACGCGCCTCAGCGCGCGCCGCTGGAAACCAGCGTGCCCGGCGTGTTTGCCATCGGCGACGTGCGCTCCGGCTCCACCAAGCGCGTGGCAGCCGGCGTCGGCGAAGGCGCGGCCGTGGTGTCGCAGATCCACGCCTTCCTGGCCAACCTGCCTGTCACATCGTCCTGAAGCGGTGCTGGAAGCGCTGGCTGACCGGCAGCCGCGCTCCATGCCCGCGTAAAGAAAGCCACATGGCGTTGTCGCCGTCGCGCACGGCGGCGGCAATGCGCTTCACGGCCACCACGTAGCTGCGGTGGACCTGCCAGAATCCCTCCCCTTCCAGCGTTTCGGCCAGTTCCTTGAGCGGAGTGCGGATGTGCGCCTCCAAGCCCTGCGCCACCACGCGCGTGTACTTGTCCTCCGCCACGAAGTACAGGATGTCGGACAGCGCGATGAAGTGCACCGCCTGCCCCACCGAAGCCTGGATCCATGACGGCGGCTGCACTGGAGCGGCGCTTGCCGCGCGAACGCCGGCGATGCGGCGCAAGTCCGGCGGCGGCAGCAACACACGTTCGCGCAGCCGCTCGACAGTGCGAGCCAGCCGCGCCGCATCGACCGGCTTCAGCAAATAGTCATGCGCCCCCTGCTCGAAGGCGGCCAGTGCGTGTTCGTTGTACGCGGTGACGAATACGACGTGCGTGCGTGAGCCGAAGGTGGCCGCAAGCTGCAGCCCATCCAGCCCCGGCATGCGGATATCAAGGAAAGCCACGTCGGGCGCCAGCTCGCGTGCCAGCCGCAACGCCTCGAAACCATCCGCCGCATCGGGCAGCAGCTGCGCTTCGGGCCACAGTGCAGCCAGCAGTTCGCGCAACTCGGCGCGCAGCAGCGGTTCATCGTCAGCGATCAGGATGCGCGGTTTCATGCAGCGCCCCCGACCGGCAACAACAGTTCCGCCTCGGTGGCGCCATCGCCTGCCTGGCGCAGTTCGAACGCGGCCTGGCCGCCGTATAGCGCTTGCAACCTTTCGCGGACGTTGCGCAGTCCAACTCCGCTGCCCAGCAGCTGCGCGCCTTGTTCGCGCTGCAAACCAGCCCCATCGTCGCGCACGATGATGCCCAACCGGCCATCGCCCCGGAGTCCAGCTGCCACGCTTACGCAAACGGCGCCCGGTTTCGGCTCCACTCCGTGCTGCACCGCGTTCTCCACCAATGACATCAGCATCATCGGCGGCACCGGCAGATCGCCCAGCCCTTGCGGGCAATCGATGCTGGTGGCCAGGCGCGTGCCGAAACGGATCTCCATCAGTGCCAGGTAATGGCCCGCCAGTTCGCACTCCCGGGCCAGCGTGGACGACGATGTGCGCATGTCGGGCAAGGCCGTGCGCAAATAGGCGATCAGGTGGTCCAGCATGTCCACCGCACGTTCCGGCGCATGGCGCGCCAGGTAGCGCGTATTGGCCAGCGTGTTGTACAGGAAATGCGGCTCAACCTGCGCCTGGAGGGACCTCAACTCCGCCTGCAAGGCTGCGCGCTGCAACTCCGAAATTTCCAGGGCACGCGCCTGGCGATGGGCATATATTAGCGGGACCGTCAGCACGATGGTTCCGAAAGCCAGCGCACTCCCCAGCATTTGCAAGGGCGACAGCGCCAGCAGCAGGAAGTAGCTTGTCCCCTTGGCGTAAGCCTGCATCGCTGCCACGGCAGCGATTAGTTGCAATAGTGGCTGGGCAGCCCAGCACCAGGTCCAGCCAGCCTTTGACGGCAGCAGCCATCGCAGCGCCAGCGCACCGGCCAGCACGATCGCTGCATCGAGCAAGAGCGCGCCGAACAAGGCAAGCCGGTCGTAAGAGCCAGCAAACACGGCGCAGCCGGCCACCAGCAAAAATATGCAGGCACTGGAAGCGCCTTCCCGCAGGCTCACGGATAAGAGGGCGCGCAAGGCGGCCATGGGTCCGTTCTGCATATTACAAGCTTGGATTGGTGTGCTGGGCACGCCAGTATTCGCGCGGCGGCATTTTATCGACCGGCACGCTCTTGTCCACCACTTCCATTTTGAGGTCATCGATCCACACCGTGCCGCCGCCGACGCCATTCACGCCAAATAAGACAACGTCCGCGTTTTCAGCGACATCAAGCGTCACACTGCGCAGCTGCCAATCAGCACTGCCCTTGATTGGCTTATCCTGGCTATTGTAGAAACCATCCGTCTCGCCGTTTTCCAGGTCCACCCGCATCCACAGGCCACTCCAGGCACCGATGCTGTCGGCACGCACCTGCGCAGAAAAACGCACGCGCTTGCCGCGATACTTGTCGGCAGCGATGGTCTGCATCAGCGTTGCCCATGCTTTGCGATCATCTGTTTTCGCGCGCAGGAACTTCGCAAAGCTGCCCCGGCGGAAGCCATTGGGGTCGGCGCCTATTTCATACAGGTCCGGGTTTTCACCGGCGAGGTACCAGCTCTTGTCTAGGCTTGCGGTGGGCTGGGCTAATGCAAGCAAAGAAACAGAGGCGACTGCGGCGAGGAATACAACGTGGGGTTTCATGGGGCGTTAGTTTCTCATGGCATGACGACATTGTCATGTCCATAACTGTGCCCCATGCCGCTGGCGCCAGGGGAAGCATGCGATGAACGCCTCCCCGTCCCGATAAATGGCGCTGCCTGCGGATTAACGCGGCGAGTCCTGGCTTATTTGCGCGCAGTCTCCTTGCGCGGCGCCGCGCCTTCGCGCGATTTGCCGTTGACCATCAGGCCAGCTTCCGACAGCTTGATGGCGTTTTTCTCGCCGATGCCTTTGACGCGCTGTTCCAGGTCGGCCCAATCCTTGAACTCCCCTTTTGCGCGTTCTGCCATGATGGCCTTGGACTTGGCCGGGCCAATGCCCTTGACGCTATCCAGTGCGGCCTGGTCGGCCTTGTTGACGTCAACCTGGGCGAATGCCATGCCCATGCAAGCGACCAGCGTAGCGACGGCGAGCAGCAGTTTCCTGATCATGATTGCCTCCATAAAGTGGACACGAGAAGACCTCGTTTCGCCACAACGCAGCCCGCGCCGCCCGGCTGACACGGGCCGCGCGCGGTTTGAGGCAGATCAATCAACGCACAACTAATTCCACACGACGGTTCTTTGCCCGCCCTTCATCACTGGCGTTGCTGGCCACCGGCGCCATGTTGGCAACGCCGCGCGGCATCATGCGACTGGCCTGAATGCCGTACTTGCCTGCCAGCGCATCGGCCACGGCCTGGGCGCGCTTCTGCGACAACGTCATGTTGGCTTCGAACTCGCCCTGGTCGTCGGTATGGCCGACGATGAAGACTTTCATCTTGGGCTGCGCCTGCAGGGCCTTGGCCATCTGCTCCAGTTGTTCGCTCGATTGCTCACGGATCACGGCCTTGTTGGTGTCGAAGGTCACGCCATACAGCGCCACCTTGCCGTCGCGCTGCAAGCCTTCCTGGATGGCGCGCGTGTCAACGGTGACCTTGCCGCCCTCCATCACGGTCGGTTCGACGATCTGCACGAACTGGCGCACGCGCTGGAAGTCGGTGTACTCGGACAGTGCGACCATGACATAGGTGTTTCCACCAGGCCCCGGCTTGGCAGCGCTCACCAGATGGAAGCCCGGCTGGTTGGCGCTATTAAAGGTGCTGCTGATATACGCGTCGAACGATTTCCAGTTCACTTCACGCGGAAGCTCCTGGACCAGGTTCTGCACTTTGGCCTTTTCGCACTGGTCGGTCTCGCAGGCGTACAGGACCTTGAAGCCGGCGGCAGTCAGCGCCTGCTGGTAGTTGCGATGGATTTCCAGCGGACTGCGGCCTTTCGGGCCCCAGTAATAACGGTTGGCAGTCTTGCCTTCCACCTTTTTCAGTACCGGCTTGCCAGCTTCGGTATCGACGACCTTAGCCTGGCCCAGGTTTTCGCCGCCGACCATGTAGAGCATCGAACCTTGATAGCGGTGCACGAGCGGATGGTCGCTGCCGCCCGCGATGTCTTTATTGAAGTTCGGCTGCGCGTTCGCTTGCAGCGACGCGGCAGCCAGCAGGGAAAGGATGATCGGGCGCATGGCAATTCGGGAAGAGTGAGCGGATTGCCAATATAACAAAGATCCCTCCCCTCCCGCGCCGGTAATCTCACGCGGCAATTACCATAAAAGTCGGGGTCAGGTCTGGCAATCCGCCACAAAAGGCACATTCGTGCCTTTTGTGGCGGATTGCCAGACCTGACCCCGACTTTTATGCGAATAGCTCGTCGCGGGTGACGGTGGCGGTGCCGAGCTTGCCGACGACGATGCCGCCGGCGCGGTTGGCGGTCTCGACGGCTTCTTGCCAGCCGGCGCCGGAGCCGAGCATGGCGGCCATGGTGGCGATCACGGTGTCGCCTGCGCCGGAGACGTCGAACACTTCGCGGGCGCTGGCATGCACGTTGAAGATGCCTTCGTCGGTGAACAGGGTCATGCCCTCTTCCGATCGGGTCAGCAGCAACGCGTCCAGCGACAATTCTGCGCGCAGGTTCTGTGCCTTGGTGACCAGCTGTTCTTCGCTGTTCCACGAGCCGACGATGCGCTTCAGTTCCGATTTGTTCGGGGTCAGTACGGTGGCGCCTTTGTATGGCGAGAAGTCGTCGCCTTTCGGGTCGACCATGACGATCTTGCCGGCTGCGCGTGCGGTGGCGATCATTTCCGCCACGTCGACCAGCCCGCCCTTGTTGTAGTCGGACAGCACGATCACGTCGTATTCCGGCAGCAGGGTCTTGAACTGCACCAGCTTGTTGCGCAAGACGGCGTCGCTTGGCGGCTCTTCGAAGTCGATGCGCACCATCTGCTGCTGGCGGCCGATCACACGCAGCTTGATGATGGTGGAGATGGCGTTGTCGTGCTTCAGGTAGCTGTGGATGCCGCCGCTTTGCAGCAGCAGCTCCACTTCCGATCCTGCTTCGTCGGCGCCGACGATGCCCAGCAGGCCGGCGTGTGCGCCCAAGGCTGCGGCATTGCGTGCGACGTTGGCGGCGCCGCCCAGGCGGGCTTCGCGGCGTTCGATGCGCACCACGGGTACCGGGGCTTCCGGCGAAATGCGGCTGACGTCGCCGAACCAGTAGCGGTCCAGCATGACGTCGCCTGCGACCAGGATGCGTACTTTGTCGAGTGCGAGCGCTTTTTTAGTGGTCATTTTTGAAAACCGGTAAACCGGTGTCTGACCCGCAGGGTCAGGCACCTATTAATTCATCACGTTGAGTTCTTCGGTGCGGCGCGGCGGGTAGGAATCCCAGCGGCTGCATCCCGGGCAGTGCCAGTAGAACTGGCGGGCTTTGAAGCCGCAGTGGCTGCACTGGTAGCGGGCCAGCTTTTGCGTGTAGCCGTGCACCAGGTTCTTGACCATCGACAGCTCGGACAGCACGGAGGCCGGCGCGTCCATCATGCGCGCTTCCAGCAGCTTGTCGAGGCCGAGCAGGGTCGGCGTGCGGCGCAGTTCGTCGAGCACCACTTGCTTGGCGGCGTCCACGCCTTCCAGTTCGATGACGGCCTTGAACACTACTTCCAGCAGGTCGATCGAGGATGCTTGTTCCAGGTAGGACTTCAGCAGGCTGACACCTTCCTGCGGGCGGCCCACCTTGCGGTAGCCGTCCATCAGGCGCGTTGCGACCAGCGCGGTATGCGGCACGGATTGCTGCTCGACGCGGCGCCAGGTGACCAGCGCGGCTTCGGTGTCGCCTTTCGCCAGCTGCGCGTCGCCGCACAGGATGGTGGCGCGCACGCTGCTGCGGTCGGCCTGCAGGGCTTGTTCCAGCAGGCTTTCCGCTTCTTCGGGCTTCATGTGCACCAGTGCGTCCTGCGCCAGTTCACAGTAGAACTGCGATATTTCCTTCTGGCGCGAGCCGGCACCGGACTCCTGCAGCGCAAGCGCGGCTTCGATGGCGCGCTTCCATTCCTTTTCGCGCTGGTAGATTTCCAGCAGCGCCTTGCGGCCTTGCACGGCGTAGGAAGTGTCCAGCAGGCGGGTATAGGTTTCTTCGGCGCGGTCCAGCAGGCCGGCTTTCAGGTAATCCTGGCCCAGCTCATATTCGGCATGGGCGCGCTGCTCGGCCGGCAGGTCTGGGCGCGACAGCAGGTTCTGGTGCACGCGGATAGCGCGCTCCGTTTCGCCGCGGCGGCGGAACAGGTTGCCCAGTGCGAAGTGCATGTCGGCGGTTTCGGGATCGAGCTTGACGATCTCGATGAACGAATCGATGGCCTTGTCCGGCTGGTCGTTCAATAGATGGTTCAGGCCTCGGAAATAACCGCGCGGCAGCGTGCGCGATTCGGATACCACGGCGCGGATATCGACGCGTGCGGCGATCCAGCCAAGGGCAAACATGGCTGGGATGCCCAGCAGCCACCAGAGTTCAAAATCCATATTTATTTTAGCGCTGGGGGTTGATGCTGTCCGGCAGCGGGCGCTCGTTTACTTGCATGGCCGCGGTCTGCAGGGATTGGATGGTGGATTTCTGCTTGTTCGATTCGCGGCGCTGGCGGAACAAGGTAGGAGTCAGCGCAAGGATGCACAGGGCGGCGCCGGCCACGAAGAAGGCCAGCAGCATCAGCACCAGTGGGCCGCGCAGCTCGTAATTCAGGAACAGGTGCAGGTCGACTTCCTGCGTGTTTTTTAACGCAAAACCAAAGAACAGGACAAACAGGACAACGCCGAAGGCGGTGGAAATAAATTTCATTCTTGGTTCCTATCTTTAAAACCGGTAAACCAGGGTCTGACCCGCAGGGTCAGACCCTGTCTGCTCGACGGCCGTTGGTGTTGGTTCTGAGCTTTTGACTTTCGAAAAAGATCAAAGGCCTCGAAACCAAACCCGCGGCTTCGAAACCTGGTTTACCGGTTCTAACAACAAAAAAAGGGGCAGGCAAATGCCCGCCCCTTCATTCTACTGTGCCAGAGACTCAGTCCTCAATGATCGGTTGCCCGACCATCGCATCGACCCGCTCGCGCAGCTGCTTGCCCGGCTTGAAGTGCGGCACCCGTTTTTCAGGGACCATCACCTTGTCGCCGGACTTGGGATTGCGCCCAATGCGTGGCGGCCGCGAATTCAGGGCAAAGCTGCCAAAACCACGGATCTCGATGCGCTGGCCGTCGGCCAAAGCGTTGGTCATCGCATCGAGGATGGTCTTGACGGCATACTCCGCATCTTTGGCCACCAGCTGGGAGTACCGCTCAGCCAGTCGGTTGATCAATTCGGACTTAGTCATCTAAGTGCTCGGTAGATTAGTTCTTGTTGTCGAACTTGGCTTTCAGCAGCGCGCCCAGGCTGGTGGTGCCGGATGCGGCGCTGGAATCAGCAGCCATCTTCGACATCACTTCAGCGGTTTCTGCGTTGTCCTTAGCTTTGATCGACAGCTGGATCGAACGTGCCTTGCGATCGATGTTGATCACCAGGGCTTCCACGGAATCACCAACCTTCAGGTGGGTGCCGGCATCTTCCACGCGGTCGCGGGAGATTTCGGAAGCGCGCAGGTAGCCTTCAACTTCTTCGGACAGGGCGATCACGGCGCCTTTTGGCTCAACCGACTTAACGGTACCGGTCACCAGGGAGCCCTTGTCGTTCATGGCTGCGAAGTTGTTGAATGGATCGCCTTCCAGTTGCTTGACGCCCAGGGAAACGCGCTCACGCTCAACGTCGATTGCCAGAACCACGGCTTCCAGTTCGTCACCTTTCTTGAACTTGCGTACGGCTTCTTCGCCGGACTCGGTCCAGGACAGGTCGGACAGGTGCACCAGGCCGTCGATGTTGCCTGGCAGGCCGATGAACACGCCGAAGTCGGTGATCGACTTGATGGCGCCCTTGACCTTATCGCCCTTCTTGTGGGTCATGCCGAAGTCGTCCCAAGGGTTTGCCTTGCACTGCTTCATGCCCAGGGAGATACGACGACGCTCTTCGTCGATTTCCAGGACCATGACTTCAACTTCGTCGCCCAGTTGAACGACTTTGTTAGGAGCCACGTTCTTGTTGGTCCAGTCCATTTCGGACACGTGAACCAGGCCTTCGATGCCTTGTTCAACTTCAACGAACGCACCGTAGTCGGTCAGGTTGGTGACTTTACCGAACAGGCGGGTGCCTTGTGGGTAACGACGGGACAGACCGGTCCAAGGATCGTCGCCCAGTTGCTTCACGCCCAGGGACACACGGTTCTTCTCTTGATCGTACTTCAGGACCTTGGCGGTGATTTCCTGGCCAACGGTCAGGACTTCCGACGGGTGACGCACGCGGCGCCATGCCAGGTCGGTGATGTGCAGCAGGCCGTCGATGCCGCCCAGGTCAACGAACGCACCGTAGTCGGTGATGTTCTTGACGACGCCGGTCACCACGGTGCCTTCTTTCAGGGTTTCCATCAGCTTCTGACGCTCTTCGCCCATCGAAGCTTCGATGACGGCGCGGCGGGACAGAACCACGTTGTTACGCTTGCGGTCCAGCTTGATAACCTTGAACTCGAGGGTCTTGCCTTCGAATGGGGTGGTGTCCTTGACTGGACGGGTGTCTACCAGCGAACCTGGCAGGAAAGCGCGGATGCCGTTGGTCAGAACGGTCAGGCCGCCCTTGACTTTGCCATTGACGGTACCAACGACGATTTCGCCGGATTCCATTGCTTTTTCCAGTGCCAGCCACGATGCCAGGCGCTTGGCCTTGTCACGGGACAGGATGGTATCGCCGAAACCATTTTCCAGCGATTCGATGGCCACGGAAACGAAGTCGCCTACTTTGACTTCCAGTTCGCCTTGGTCATTCTTGAATTCTTCAACAGGAATGAAAGCTTCCGATTTCAGGCCTGCGTTAACGATCACAAAGTTGTGGTCCAGACGCACGACTTCAGCGGAGATCACTTCGCCAGAGCGCATGTCTTGACGCGACAGGGACTCTTCGAAGAGGGCTGCAAAACTTTCCATTATTTATTTCCAGGTTAGCCAGTAAGGCCCGCACTATGCGGCTTCAACTGGGTTGAGGGTTGAACAAAAACAGCTATTTATTTATGGGCGGCGGCCCACCATTTCAACACCTGCTCGGTCGCTTCATCAGCGTTCATGGCAGACGTATCGAGGAGGTACGCACCCTCTGCCGGCGCCAGCGGTGCAATGGCCCGGTTCATATCCCGGTCGTCGCGCGCTTTCAAATCCATCAGCAGGTCTTGCATACTAGCAGAAATTCCCTTTCCGATCAATTGCTTATAGCGACGATCGGCGCGCGCTTCGACGGAGGCGGTCAAAAACACCTTCAGGGGGGCGTGCGGGAAGATGACCGAGCCCATGTCGCGGCCGTCGGCCACCAGGCCTGGGGTCTTGCGGAAACTCAGCTGCAGGCCGTACAGGGCTTGGCGCACGGCGGGCAAAGCAGCGATTTTCGATGCAGTATTGCCAACTTCCTCGGCGCGGATGGCGTCGGTGACGTTTTCCTGCGACAGGTAGATGGCGTCGCCAGCGAAATGGATGTTCAGGTGCTCGGCCAGCTTGGCCAGGGCGTGCTCGTCGTTCAGGTTGGTTTCGCGGCGCAGGGCCTGCAGGGCGGTCAGGCGGTACAGGGCGCCGGAATCGAGGAGGTGGAAGCCAAGCTTATCCGCGACCTTGTGGGCCACGGTGCCCTTGCCGCTAGCGGTCGGGCCGTCGATGGTGATGACTGGGATGTTCGATGTTGGCATAAATTTAATCATTAAAACCGGTAAACCGTTGTCTGACCCACAGGGTCAGACACCTATGACGCGGCAGCCGCAGGCCGAGTGTCAGACCCTGCGGGTCTGACACTGGTTTACCGGTTTTCCAGGTCTTGGCTAAAAGTTAAACGCTACCACGCTTAGCGATAGACGCAAACGCGGTGAAGTACTCAGGGAACGTCTTCGCGACGCATTTTGGATCATTGATGCGAACCTTGGCGCCCTGGCGGATGAACCCATCCAGGGAAGCCAGCGAGAAGCACATCGCCATGCGGTGGTCGTCATAGGTATCAATGGCAGCCGGCAGCAGTGTAGCCGGCGGCGTCACGGACAGCCAGTCGACCCCCTCCTCCACCGTTGCGCCCAGCTTGCGCAGCTCGGTCGCCATGGCCGACAGCCGGTCGGTCTCCTTCACGCGCCACGAAGCGATATTGCGCAAGGTGGTCGTGCCCTCGGCATACAGCGCCGCCACGGCAATGGTCATCGCCGCATCCGGAATGTGGTTGAAGTCCATGTCGACCGCCTTCAGCGGGCCAGGCGCGCTGGCTTCAATCCAGTTATCGCCCATGACAATGGTCGCGCCCATCTGCTCCAGCGCCTGCGCAAAGCGCACGTCGCCCTGGATCGAATCGCGGCCCACGCCCTGCACCCGCACCGGGCCGCGGCCAATCGCGCCGGCAGCCAGGAAGTAGGAGGCGCTGGAGGCATCGCCTTCCACATGGATGGTGCCCGGGCTCTTGTAGGTCTGGCTGGCCGGAGTAGTGAACGACGACCAGCCATCCTGCTCGACCACACCGCCAAAGCGGCGGATCAGGTTCAGGGTGATCTCAATGTAAGGCTTGGAAATCAGTTCGCCTTCCACTTCGATGGTCACCGCATGCTCGCGCGCCATCAGCGGCGCCACCATCAGCAGCGCGGTCAGGAACTGGCTCGACACATCGCCGCGCACCTTCAAGCGCTGCGATTTGAACTCGCCAGTGCGGATGTGCAGCGGCGGGTAGCCCTTGTTCATCGTGTATTCGATATCGGCGCCGGCGGCGTTCAGCGCGTCGACCAGGTCGCCGATCGGGCGCTCGTGCATGCGGGGCACGCCGTGCACCTTGTAGTCGCCGCCGATCACGGCCAGCGCAGCGGTCAGCGGGCGGATCGCGGTGCCGGCGTTGCCCATGAACAGGTCGGCAGTGCGCAGCGGCCAGCTGCCTTTCACGCCCTGCACCACGTGCACTGTGCTTTCGCCTTCGCGATGCTCGGTCCATTCCACGCCCAGCGAGCGCAGGGCGGCCAGCATCACGGCAGTGTCGTCGGAGGCTAGCAAGTCGATCACGCGGGTTTCGCCTTCGGCCAGCGCGGCCAGCAGCAGGATGCGGTTGGAGATGGATTTCGAACCTGGCAGGCGCACCGTGCCCTCGGCGCGGGCGACCGGCAGCAGGTCAAGGTAATGCGGATAATCAGTCATGCGTGTTCCTTATTCTGCCGCCGCGTCTTTCGGCTGCGGCGGCTCAGCCGCCTCGATGGTCTCGATCCATTGCCGGCGCGCGCGCTGGGCGTTGGCGTAGGTCGCTTCAAGGGCGGCGGCGTCGCCAGCGGCAAGGCTGGCGCGCAAACGGGTTAATTGTGCCAGATATGCATCCAGCTCAGTCAGGAGTGCGGCCTGGTTGGCGAGGCTGATGTCGCGCCACATTTCAGGCGAGCTGCCGGCGATGCGGGTGAAGTCGCGGAATCCGCTGGCAGCATATTGGAAAAGCAAATCCGAGTGGGGCTTGCGTTCGATGTCGTCTACCAGCGCGTAGGCCAGCAGGTGGGGAAGATGGCTGACGGCGGCGAACACTTTGTCGTGCTCTTCCGGGGTCAGGGTGTGGATGACGGCGCCGCAGGCTTTCCAGGCTTGCGCCACGCGCTCGATGGCGGCGGGGGCGTTCTCGGCCAGGGGCGTGAGGACGGTTTTTTTGCCTTTGTACAGGTCGACGATGGCGGCGTCGGGGCCGTTGGTTTCGCGGCCGGCGATGGGGTGGCCGGGGACGAATTGGCTGACTTTGTCGCCCATGACGGTGCGCGCGGCAACGACGACGTCGGATTTGGTGCTGCCGGCGTCGGTGACCACGGTGTTGGCGTCCAGGTGTGGCAGGATCGATGACAGGATACGGGCTGTTTGCGCGACTGGCGCGGCCAGCAGGATCAGGTCGGCGCCTTTTATTGCGTCTTCAAACCTGTAAAGCGGTGTCTGACCCGCAGGGTCAGACACCGGTATGCGGCCGTCGCGTATCGGTGCCTGACCCTGCGGGTCAGGCACCGGGTTACCGGTCTGGGCGGCCGAGTCGATGATGCCCAACTCAAGCGCCCGCGCCAGGAATGCCTCCGAGCGATCAACGCCAACAATATGCCGAGCAGCGCCAGCCTGCTTCAGCCCTCGCGCAAACGAGCCGCCGATCAGGCCAACGCCAAAGATGACGACCTTGTTAAGCACGATCCTCCGCCAGCGCCTTGCGCAGCGCAGAAATCAGCACCGCATTCTCTTGCGGCAGGCCGATGGAAATACGCAGCCACTGCGGCAAGCCGTAATTGCCCACCGGGCGCACGATCACACCCTGCTTCAGCAGCGCCAGGTTGATGCGCGCGCCAGCCGCGTCATCGGAACCCACGCGCACCAGCACGAAGTTACCGTACGAAGGCACATACTCCAGCCCCATATCCTTGAATGCTTCCACGAACTGCTCGTAGCCCGCGGTATTGTTGGCAGCCGACTTCTCCAGGAATTCCTTGTCGTTCAGCGCCGCAATCGCAGCAGCCTGCGCCAGCGAGTTGACGTTGAACGGCTGGCGGATGCGATTCATCAGGTCGGTCACTTCGGGCTGCGCCAGCGCAAAGCCCACGCGCAGGCCCGCCAGGCCATAGGCCTTGGAGAAGGTACGCGACACCAGCAGGTTCGGGTACTTCTTGACCCAGGCAGCCGACTCGTACTGGTCTTCCTTCTTCAGGAATTCGTTGTAAGCTTCGTCCAGCACCACGACAACGTGCGCCGGAACCTTCTGCAGGAAAGCTTCGATCTCGGCGCCGGACACGAAAGTGCCGGTCGGGTTGTTCGGGTTGGCGATGAACACCAGCTTGGTATCTGCCTCAATCGCGGCAGCCATCGCATCCAGGTCGTGGCCATGGTTCTTGGCCGGCACCACGATATGGCGCGCACCAATGCCCTGGGTCGCCAATGCGTACACGGCGAACGAGTACTGCGAGTACACGACGGACTGGCCGCGCTCAACGAAGGCGTGTGCAGCGATTTCCAGGATATCGTTGGAGCCGTTGCCCAGCGTGATCCAATCCATCGGCACGTCATAGCGCTTGGACAGCGCCATCTTCAGGTCGAAAGCGTTGGCATCCGGGTAGCGGCCCAGCTCCGCGGCGGCAGCGGCCATCGCCTTCTGCGCCGATTCCGGCACGCCGAACGGGTTTTCGTTCGATGCCAGCTTGACGATGGATTCTTCTTTCAGGCCAAATTCGCGCGCCACTTCGGAGATAGGCTTGCCCGCCTGGTAAGGAGCGATTGCACGAACGTATTCAGGGCCGTAAGTCTTGGACATGTTTCTAATCTCTTTTAAAGGTCAGGTGAGGCTGGTCGGGTAAGAGCCCAGCACTTTGAAGAAGGCAGCATTGTCCTTGAGTTCAGCCAATGCCTTTGTCACGGACGGGTCTTGTACGTGCCCTTCCACGTCTACATAAAAATAGTATTCCCAGGTGCCGATGCGGGCCGGGCGCGACTCGAAGCGCGTCATCGACACGCCATGCTTGGCCAACGGAGCCAGCAACTGGTACACGGCGCCGGCCTTGTTCGGCACTGCCAGCACCATCGAAGTGTGGTCGCGGCCGGACGGATTGGTCTGCAGGCTGCCGATCACCACGAAGCGGGTGCGGTTGTGCGGGTCGTCCTGGATGTGGGCGTTCACCACGCCCAGTCCATATTGCGCGCCGGCGTGTTCGCTGGCGATGGCAGCGATGGTCGGGTCGTCGCCCGCCATGCGTGCCGCTTCAGCATTCGAGGCCACGGCGCGGCGCTCGATGTGCGGATAATTCTGGTTCAACCAGACCTGGCATTGGGCCAAGGCCTGCGAATGGGCACAGATCACCTGCACGCCTTCCATGGTGCCGGTCTTGGTCATCAGGCTGTGATGGACCGCGATGGCGATCTCGCCGGAGATCAGGCAAGGTGTGGCCAGCATCAGGTCGAGGGTGCGGTTCACGGCGCCTTCGGAGGAATTCTCGACCGGCACCACGCCGAAATCGGCGGTACCGGCTTCCGTCGCGCGGAACACTTCGTCGATGGAGGCGCAAGGGATGCCATCCACTGCTGTGCCGAACTGGGCGTACACCGCCTGTTCGCTGAAGGTGCCGGCCGGGCCGAGATAGGCCACGGTCACGCGGCGCTCCAGTGCGCGGCATGCCGACATGATTTCGCGGAAGATGGTCTGCACTTCGCGTGCACCCAGGGGGCCAGGGTTGCGGTCGGCCACGCCGCGCAGCACCTGGGCTTCGCGCTCGGGACGGAACACGGGCGCGTTGGTTTCGGCCTTGACGTGGCCGACTTCCTGCGCCACTTTGGCGCGCTCATTGAGCAACGCCAGGATTTGCGCGTCGATCGAATCGATCTTCTCGCGGAGGGGTTTCAGTTTGTCTGTCATTAGTTTGCGTTCACTTTTGTGCTGGCTTAAACCGGTAACCCGGTGCCTGACCCGCAGGGTCAGGCACCTCCGGCCTGCGGCGGCTGCGTATAGGTGTCTGACCCCGTGGGTCAGACACCGGTTTGCCGGTTTTAACGGCCAGCAAATTCGTTCAAATAATCGACCAGCGCTTGCACGCCCTCGATCGGCATCGCGTTATAGATCGACGCCCGCATACCACCGACGGACTTGTGGCCCTTCAGCTGCAACAGCCCGCGCGCCTTCGCACCGGCCAGGAATGCTTCATTTTTCGATTCGTCGCGCAGGTAGAACGGGATGTTCATGCGCGAACGGTATTCTTTTGCGACGCGATTCTGGTAGAACTCGTCGGCGTCGAGTGCGTTGTACAGCAGCTCGGCTTTCTCAATATTACGCTTTTCCATGGCAGCCACGCCGCCCTGCTTCTTCAGCCACTGGAACACCAGGCCGGCAATATAAATGCCGTAGGTCGGTGGCGTGTTGTACATCGATTCATTATCCGCCACGTTCTTGAAGTCGAAGGCGGATGGGCAGAATGGCAGCGCCTTGCCGATCAAGTCATCGCGCACGATAACCACGGTCACGCCGGCCGGACCGATATTCTTTTGCGCACCGCCGAAAATCACGCCGTACTTGCTGACGTCCACCGGACGCGACAGGATGTGGGACGACATGTCGGCCACGATATCGGTATCGCCCTGCGCGGTCGGCACAAAGTTGAATTCAACGCCGTCGATGGTCTCGTTGGTGCAGATGTGCAGGTAGGACGCGCCCGGCGTGAGCTTCCAGTCCTTCTGGTCCGGCACGCGGTCGAAGCCGGTAGCCTGCGACGAGGCAGCCACATTGACGCGGGCATAGCGCGCCGCTTCCTTGATCGACTTGCTGGACCAAGAGCCGGTCTGCACGAAATCGATGGTGCTGTCGGCGCCGCCGCACAGGTTCATCGGCAGCACGGCATTCTGCGACAGGCCGCCGCCCTGCATGAACAGGATCTTGTAATTGTCCGGCACCGCCAGCAGCTCGCGCAGGTCGCGCTCGGCCGCGCGGTAGATCGAAATGAACTCCGGACCACGGTGGCTCATCTCCATGACGGACATCCCGCTACCCTGCCAGTCAAGCATTTCAGCGGCCGCCTGTTGCAGCACTTCCTTAGGCAGCACGGCCGGGCCGGCGGAGAAATTGTAGGTGTTCGTCACTTCGATACTCCTCACTTCGTTTGTTCGACAATGCGCTTGGCGCGCTCCTGCACCAGCTTTTGTGCAGCCTGTGCGCTTTCGCCCATCAGGACAGGCATGACTTCCAGCGATTTCTTGCCGGCCGGGCTGCGGTAGAAAGCCGTCAATGCCTTCACTTCATCTTGCGTGAAATGACGCGTGTACAGCGGCACCACCTGGTTGTACAGCTCGTCGACCAGCTTCGGATCGTTCAGGTCCTTTTGCAGCGCGATGGTGATGGCCGGCATGCGGCGCTCCACAGTCGCCAGTTCCGCCTTGCGCTGCTCCTCGCTGAGTTTGGGATTATTGCGCGCCATCGTTTCCGCACGCATGCGCAGGATCTGCGGAAGCGTCTTCGCCAGGTTTTGCAGCGAAACAGCCATGTTGGCGCGGGCGCCAGTCGTTTCCATCAGCTCACGGACCGATGCTTCGCTTGCCGGGGCGGCATGGACTGCGGCGGCGAAAGCGAATACTGCAGCTGCAAAGGCGATCTTCTTCATGCTTGCTCCCTTATTTATAACGGAACTGCTCCATTGCCTTCTGAATGCGCGGCATGGTCACGCGCTGGCCAATCGCCATCGATTCTGCCATCACTTGCGGCATCAACTGCATGCTCTTCATGCCGACCGGCGTGCGGTAGTAAGCCGCGATCTGTTTCAGTTCGTCGGCAGTGAAATGGCGCGAGTACAGCGCGATCATTTCCGCTTCCATATCCGCCATCAGGCCCGGGTCCGTGAAAACGCTGTTCAGCATTTCAGTCATTTTCGGCAATTGCGCCTGCAGCTGCTGCAGCTTTTCCTTGCGCTGCGCCTCGGTCAGGGTAGTGTCGGCCTGGATCGTGGCTTCGATCTGCTGGCGCATGATGCCAGGCAGCGTCTTCGACATCTGCTCCATCGACGCCTTCCACATGGTGCGGTAGTTCATTGCGTCCAGCAGTTCGCGCACTGCGGCGGCATTGGCCGGCGCCGGTTCGGCAGCGAATGCGCCCTGGGCCAGGGCGAGGGAAGCGATCAAGGCTACGACGATTTTCTTCATTGCTTATCCGTTTTTCGAATTTGGTCGTTGAAAAAACTAACGGGCCCGGCCTGATCACTCAGACGGGGCCCGTTGCGGGTCGGCCTTATTCGGCCGCGTCGCCGTTTTCGGCTTCCGCTTCAGGCTCGTCGGCGTCTGCCTCGACGATCCGCTGCAAGCCCGAGAGCTTGGTGCCATCCTCCACCGCAATCAGGGTCACGCCCTGGGTCGCGCGGCCCATCTCGCGGATCTCCGATACCCGGGTGCGGATCAGCACACCGCCGGTCGTGATCAGCATGATCTCGTCGGTTGCCTGCACCAGGGTTGCCGCCACCACCTTGCCGTTACGCTCGGAGGTCTGGATCGCGATCATGCCCTTGGTGCCGCGGCCGTGGCGGGTGTACTCGGTGATCGGGGTACGCTTGCCGAAGCCGTTCTCGGTTGCGGTCAGCACCGACTGCTGCTCGTTCTCTGCCACCAGCAACGCAATCACGTTCTGGCCTTCTTCCAGGTTCATGCCGCGCACACCGCGCGCGGTACGGCCCATCGGACGCACGTCGTTTTCGTCGAAGCGCACTGCCTTGCCGGCGTCGGAGAACAGCATCACATCGTGCTTGCCGTCGGTCAGCGCAGCACCGATCAGGAAGTCGCCCTCGTCCAGGTCGACCGCGATGATGCCGGCCTTGCGTGGATTGGAGAAGTCCTTCAGCGGGGTTTTCTTCACGGTACCGAGGCTGGTCGACATGAAGACGTAGTGGTCTTCCGGGAAGGTGCGGTTTTCGCCGGACAGCGGCAGCACCACGGTGATCTTCTCGTTGTCCTGCAGCGGGAACATGTTCACGATCGGCTTGCCGCGCGAAGTACGCGAGCCTTGCGGCACTTCCCATACCTTCAGCCAGTACATGCGGCCACGGTTGGAGAAGCACAGGATGTAATCGTGGGTGTTGGCGATGAACAGCTGGTCGATCCAGTCTTCATCCTTGGTTGCCGCCGCCTGCTTGCCGCGGCCGCCGCGCTTCTGGGCGCGGTATTCGGACAGCGGCTGGGCCTTCATATAGCCCATGTGCGACAGGGTCACCACCATGTCCTGCGGCGTGATCAGGTCTTCGGTTTCCAGATCGGTCGCGTTGTTCTCGATGTTCGAACGGCGCGGATCTTTCTCGCCGAACTCCAGCTTGGAGGCATTCAGTTCGTCGGTGATGATGGCGGTCACGCGCGAAGGCTTGGACAGGATGTCCAGCAGGTCGGCGATCAGGGCCATCACGTCCTTGTACTCGTTGACGATCTTGTCCTGTTCCAGGCCGGTCAGGCGCTGCAGGCGCATCTGCAGGATTTCGCCTGCCTGTTCGTCGGAGAGCTTGTACAGGCCGTCGGACTGCAGGCCGTAGTGCTTCGGCAAGTGCTCAGGACGGAAGGCTTCGATGCCGCCCTGGCCTTCTTCGCCGGTACGCTTCAGCATTTCGCGCACGATGGACGAATCCCAGCCGCGCGCCATCAGTTCCTGTTTCGCGATCGGCGGCGTCGGCGCCGCCTTGATGATGGCGATGAAATCGTCGATGTTGGCCAGTGCAACCGCCAGGCCTTCCAGCACGTGGCCGCGTTCGCGCGCCTTGCGCAATTCGAATACGGTACGGCGGGTCACCACCTCGCGGCGGTGCGACAGGAAGGTGGCCAGCAGGTCCTTCAGGTTCATCAGCTTCGGCTGGCCGTCCACCAGGGCGACCATGTTCATGCCGAAGGTATCCTGCAACTGGGTCTGCTTGTACAGGTTGTTCAGCACCACTTCCGGCACTTCACCGCGTTTCAGCTCGATCACCACGCGCATGCCCGACTTGTCGGACTCGTCGCGGATGTCGGAAATGCCTTCCAGCTTCTTGTCGCGCACGTTTTCGGCGATGCGCTCCAGCAGGGACTTCTTGTTGACCTGGTATGGCAGCTCGTCCACGATGATCGCGGTGCGGCCGCCTTCCTTGCCGTATTCCTCGAAGTGGGTCTTGGCGCGCATGACCACGCGGCCACGGCCGGTACGGTAACCATCGCGCACGCCGGATACGCCGTAGATCGTGCCGCCGGTCGGGAAGTCCGGCGCCGGGATGATCTCGATCAGTTCATCGATCGAGCAATCCGGGTTGGACAGCACGTGCAGCGCGCCGTTGATCACTTCCGTCAGGTTGTGCGGCGGGATATTGGTCGCCATACCCACTGCAATACCGGAGGAACCGTTGATCAGCAGGTTAGGAATCTTGGTCGGCAGGACGGTAGGCTCTTTCTCCTTGCCGTCGTAGTTCGGCGCGAAATCGACGGTTTCCTTGTCGATGTCGGCCAGCAGTTCCTGCGAAATCTTGTCCAGGCGGCACTCGGTATAACGCATCGCCGCGGCGTTGTCGCCGTCGATGGAACCGAAGTTACCCTGGCCGTCGACCAGCATGTAGCGCAGCGAGAAATCCTGCGCCATGCGCACCAGCGTGTCGTAAATCGACGCGTCGCCGTGCGGGTGGTACTTACCCATGACTTCACCCACGACGCGGGCGCATTTCACGTAAGGACGGTTCCACACGTTGTTCAGTTCGTGCATCCCGAACAGGACGCGGCGGTGTACTGGCTTCAGACCGTCACGAGCGTCCGGCAGAGCTCGGCCAACGATCACGCTCATGGCGTAATCGAGGTAGCTCTTGCGCATCTCTTCTTCGAGGGAAATTGGGATTGTTTCTTTTGCGAATTGATCCATTGGCGGGTCGATCTATAGTGTCCAGGCGTACAAGCCTGCGATTTTAGCATGGCGCCAAGGCGGCCGGATGAAAGTCATCTGGTTGACACAAATGCACCTTATTATGACCGCTGCGTTGCAACAAAACAACATTTTGGTCAGATACGCGAAACTGCCCTTTTCTCCCAGTTTTGATGCGGTTTTGCAAAATATGGCAAAATGGTCGAGAAACTAATGAAAAAGCTAGTTTTATTTGCGTGACACCCCGTTTAAGGAAAAGACCAATATGAAGAAAATCCTCGCCACCGTGTTTGCTGCGTCTTCCGTTCTGGCCGGCCCTGTGCTAGCACAAGACAAGCCAACCGCTCCTCCGTTCGCACCAGTAACCCAGGACATCAAGGCCGCGACGCCAAAGAGCGCCTATGTGCAGGATGCCCGCGGCGTCATCGCCCGCAATCCGTTCGGCCTGTGCTGGCGCACCGGCTACTGGACCCCGGCCGATGCCGTGCCAGGTTGCGACCTGCCGCTCTGCACCCCACCGGAAGAGCTGAAGGATGGCAAGTGCGTGCTGCCACCACCGCCACCAGCACCAGAGCAGCCGCCAGTCGCCGTACCGCCAGTCGCAACCCCGGCAGCCCCGACCGCAGTACCGACCGCTGAGAAAGTTTCCTTCGCAGCCGACGCCTTCTTCGACTACGACAAGGCCGTGCTGAAGCCAGAAGCGAAAGAAAAGCTGGACGAACTGGCTGGCAAGCTGGACGGCATCAACCTGGAAGTGATCATCGGCGTCGGCCACACCGACTCCATGGGCACCGACCAGTACAACGACAAGCTGTCGCTGCGCCGCGCAGAAGCCGTCAAGGCATACCTGCTGAGCAAGGGCGTTGAAGCCAACCGCGTGTACACCGAAGGCAAGGGCGAGAAGCAGCCAATCGCGGACAACACGACCGCCGAAGGCCGCGCCAAGAACCGCCGCGTGGAAATCGAGGTTGTTGGCACCAAGAAGTAATTCCCGGCGCTAAAGCGCTATTGCAGCCCCGCCCTGAGCGGGGCTTTTTTTTTGAACCGGTGAATCTGGGTCTGACCCTTGGGTCAGACCCAGATTCACCGGTTTTGTGCTTGGGCACCGGAAGAATCTAAAGTATCATCCGCCCTATGAACGCCGACCCATTAGAACTGCAAAAATTCAGCGAACTGGCCCATCACTGGTGGGACCCCACGTCCGAATTCAAACCCCTGCACGAGATCAATCCGCTGCGCCTGGAATGGATCAACGCCCGCGCCCCGCTGGCCGGGAAAAACGTGATCGACATCGGTTGCGGCGGAGGCATCCTGTCCGAGTCCATGGCCCGCAAAGGCGCCAAGGTCACCGGCATCGACCTGTCCGAAAAAGCCCTCAAAGTAGCCGACCTGCACAGCCTGGAATCCGGCGTACCGGTACGCTACAAGCTGATCGCCGCCGAAGAAATGGCAGCCCAGGAAGCAGGCCAGTACGACGTGGTCACCTGCATGGAAATGCTCGAGCACGTGCCGGACCCGGGCGCCATCGTGCGCGCAGCAGCCGCCCTGGTAAAGCCGGGCGGCCACGTCTTCTTCTCCACGCTGAACCGCAACCCCAAGGCCTACCTGTTCGCGGTGATTGGCGCAGAATACCTGCTGCGCATGCTCCCCAAGGGCACGCACGATTATGAAAAGTTCATTACTCCAGCCGAACTGTCGCAATATGTGCGCACTGCTGGACTGCAAGTAGATGCCTTGAAGGGCATGGGCTACAATCCGCTCACCAAGGTCTACTCCCTGAACAACGACACCAGCGTTAATTACCTGGTGGCCTGCACCCGCCCCGCATAAAGCCAGGCGGCCTGCGCGCCGCCTGCTTCGAAAGCCCCTTCCCTACCATGAGCCTGTTCCCAGCCCCGCGCGCCATCTTGTTTGACCTGGATGGCACCCTGGCCGACACCGCGCCCGACCTGGCCGCCGCAATCAACCTGCTGCGCACCGTGCGCGGACTGGAGCCGACGCCGTACGAGGTGCTGCGCCCACAGGCATCGCACGGCGCCCGCGGCATGATCGGCGTATCCTTCGGCCTCAAGCCGCAGGACGAAGGCTTTGAAGAACTGCGCGACGGCTTCTTCACCAATTACGAAGCGGCGATGGCAGTGCACAGCACCCTGTTCGACGGCATTCACGAAATGCTGGCCGGGATTGCCGAAGCCGGGCTGCGCTGGGGCATCGTCACCAACAAGCCAGCCCGCTTCACCGACCCGCTGGTGCCGCAAATCGGCCTGGAACTGGCAAGCTGCGTGGTCTCCGGCGACACGACTCCCCACGCAAAGCCGCACCCCGCCCCATTGCTGGAAGCCGCTTCCCGCCTTGGCCTGGCGCCGGAAGAATGCTGGTACGTCGGCGACGACCTGCGCGACATCCAGGCCGGCCATGCCGCCGGAATGCGCACCGTCGCCTGCCAGTGGGGCTATTGCGGCGCGGTCGAACCCGCAGCCTGGGGCGCCGACCACCTGCTGGCCTCACCGGCCGACTTGCTGGACCTGATTCGCGCAACCGTACCATCCCCGACACCGTTGGCAGCCTAGAAACTACGTTATCACTTGCCCAACGGCAATAAATTTCTATACTATAGTCAGTAGCGATTACAGAAAAAGGCAACTGGAGATTTTATGGACGGGGACGACAACATCGAGACGGCGCTCCCACCGCGCAGCAGCGCGCCGCAGGTCTGGGATGCCTCCGTTGCCGAGAGCCGCTTCTACTGGTACGACCTGCTGGTCAACGACCCGCTCGAGCCCGACTTCCGCGCCCCGATCGGCCGCTACCAGCGCCGCATGCAGTTCGCGCTCGACGCGACCATGGAAAAGCAGCTGCTGTTCTTCGTCGTCTCCCGCCCGCGCCTGCGCTTCGACATCAAGAAAGGCACGAGCTGGGGCTTCTTCGGCCTGAAACTGACTGTGCCGCTGCTGGCCGGCACCGACAACCGCAAGGAATCGCTCACGATCGAGCTGGAAGTGCCGTTTGAAGCGACCTTCAAAAAGCCGATCGTCACCTTGCACGACAAATACATCACGCTGAACTGGGGCGCGCTGACGGAATGCTATTCCGCGCACGACCTGCTGCAGAAATTCCCGAACGACCTGAAGTACGAAAGCACGGTGGAATACGTCGGCATCACGCGCGATCAGCAATCGCGCCTGGCCAAGGGCCGCCTGCCGTCCGTCAACCGCATCGTGGAAGAAAATGACGGCGCGCGCGACACCTTCCTGCTGATCAAGCGCATGGATGTGAAAGTGGAAACCGCAACCCAGGACCCGCTCGGCGAAGCCACCACCCGCTCGCACGTCGAAGTCATGGAAGGCGCGCTGATCCGCTACTTCGAAGGCGAAAAACCTGCCCACCACGGTACTATCGAAAGCAACAACCGGCGCAACCGCGTGGAGCAGTTGGTCGAGACTTACCAGCTGCAGAGCCTGACCGTCGACCTCGGCTTCAAGGAAGCCGACAGCTTCCACGACCTGAAGTCCGCCAACGTGCCAGTCTCGCGCCGCCACCTGGTCGAATTCACCTTCGGCCCCGGCGGCGAGATCCACGCCAATCGCCTGCCCGAGGATGCCCGCCCGCTGGTTTCGCTCGAAGAGTGACGCGGCGGAAAAGATTCATGTAAAATAGAGCTTCCTTCTGTGGGGACGACCTGGTTTCGACGTGGGTTGCAAAGCAGAACAGGGCATACCGAGGGCTGGTCACCTCGTAAATACATCCAGAAACAAACTAACTGCAAACGATAACTCGTACGCACTGGCAGCTTAATCGCTGACCTGCCCGACAACACCTCGCCCTTCGGGTGTGGCCGCAAGGCCGTGTTGGGTCATTTAGAAGGGATCGAGCTACGAGGGTTCACTTCGAGTAGCTCTAAATCTAAGGTGAATCGCTTGTCCGGAACGTGCACATCCGTGCCGTACAGGTTAAATTAAATGATAGTGCTAAGTATGTAGAACTGTCTGTAGAGTGCTTGCGGACGCGGGTTCGATTCCCGCCGTCTCCACCACCAATTCCTTTAAAATCATGAAGTTATGATTTTAATGCTGTCATTAATTGGACATTTAGGGGCTGTTTTGGCACTGGAATGACAGCATAATGACAACATGAAAATAGCCGCTTAGTGCGGCTATTTTTTCGCCATTAGCAAAGAGCCACACTGATGATGCAGCAGAGTGTTCTCCTATGATTAGCTTGATTGACTGCACTAGCAGGCTGCTGAAATACCGCCCCGAAGCATCAACCGGGGCGGCCCACCGAATGTAATCCTGAACGCTCCGACTTTCTGAAGTGCCACTGCGGAAGATAGTTTTGCGCTTCAAGGATGCTCATCCCATCCAGTTCGATTGCGGCCCAAGTTGACATTTATTCTTCCCATTCATTGAATCTGGAGCATGTGGCCGCATGGGCAGCACTAAGACGTTACCATGCTCCATCAAGCCAGCAACCACCTGCCCGCCTTCACCGGTTCTGGAGAACCATCACAACTTTCCAAACAGCGATCATGCAGCCCAAAAATTGGGCCGTAACCGAGCTAGGAAACAGCACTGCAGGCAGAAAATAATGCGCGCCCTACCCCGTTCCCGCAGGTGTCTGTTACTACCCAATGTTCAAGGCGCAGTCCGAGTCTCGGAAGATGAGTTCGAGGTGCCTGGCAAGTTGCTCCCTTTCCTCTTGTGACGCATGGAAGCGAACAATGATCTGCTCTACTTCATTGGCGTAATCACTCGGCTGTCGAAGATTCAGCTCCATTTGGCTGTGCTTTAACTTCGCGCTACTGATCCCGCCGTACCCAGACACTGATGGATTACCTATTTCCAGGAAGTAAGTGTTGAGTCCAAGCTCATCGTCTTGCTCATCCTCTTCGGTAGAGCGCTGCAAGATGATGTATTGAGAAGGCTCCATTGCATCGTCAGCGAAGCCAACGATGTAGGCTTCGTCTTGTTCGTCTACAGACACAACCGTCGCGTCGAATTCCAGTTTTTTACTCATAGCTATTTACACGGTGGTTTAGGTTTGCGAGTTTGCCACGTCTTCTTCTCTCCGTTCTCTACCCACTCATAGATCACGGTGCCGCCAGTGGCTTTCGCCTTGGCGTTCATCTTACCTCGGCAAGAAGGGCATGGCGGATACTGCCCTTCGATCAGCATTGTATCGCCCACATCCATCGGGACCTCTTTGGTCGCCCTGGCTTCGGTGTGCGTGGCAAGCGACGATTTGGGGAACCCTAGCGCCTTTTCTTCCGGGGTCATATTCCCACTGACGAATACGCCGCAGTCCGTGACCTGACCGTCCTTGCTGGTTACCGAAACATTCGCGGTATGGGTTCCCTTGCCAGTCCCGAACTTCGCCAGCCCTAAAGGATCAATCCAACCAGTGCCGTTTGGCGCGTACGAGGGGTATTTTTGGGGGTATTTACGTGTACCGAACTCAAATTTTCACGCTGTTTCTGCTCATACGGCATCGTTCGATACGGTAGCCGCCGTCTCCACCAACCGAACAAAAACTGGGGCTCCAAGCCAAGCTTGGAGCCCCAGTTTTTTGGCGCACACCAATTCTAGCGGTATGTCGTTTTCGCTCATAGAATTGCTTGACTTGCCGTTTTCCTTCGCATTTTCCAGCTCATCTAGACGGATTTGTCGTTTTCCCTCGCATTTTCAGGGTGATTTGTCGTTTTCCCTCGCAGAATTCCGCTTACAGTCCGCATGCCTCAACTGCATAAGCGCTCAGATTCGCACGACCTTCCAGCGTCAGGTTCTTCGCGAAGAAGCAGGCATAGGGGCGGTTGGTCGCTTGGTCAACGTAGAGATACCCGGTCGGCACGTTGTACGCGATGTCGAATTTCGAAGCCGGCTGGGTTGGTGAGAGCGCCTTGAATGCCAAGTGCAGTTTCAAGCCGAAGTTCGGATGATGGAAGTCGAAGCATCCCTCCGGATAAGCACAGCTGCCGTTCTGCGCAGGCAGATGAAGGGGCACGACTGTCTGCAGCGACTGGTCGGTCGGCATGCGCTCATATCGCATCGCGATGGGTGGGTCGTCGGTGGAGATTTCGTTGATCGCACTACCCGGCTGGTGGAAGTTTGCATAGAGCTCATCGAATGCCGGCCAACTGTCCGGGTGGATAAAGGTCTCCTTGACCTGGTCTTTCTCGTAGCTGGTTTGCGCCTGCACCGCATACACGGCCCTGACACGCGAAGACTTGGTCTGGTACGGGAACGGGCTTTGGACATCGGCCAGGTTCTTCGACAACGCATTCATCAGCCCAAGCGTGCCACGTGATTGGCCGACGATGAAAATATTCGTGCCATCAATGCCGAGCATGCCGGAACGGTGCCGCGCCCATTGCACCGCGCGTGCGATGTCCGTATTGGGGATATCGAGATTGGGCGGCTGGCCATACCTCTGGCTCGCAACCGGGTGGCGGAATTCGACCGACATGAACGCGAAGCCCAGCGCCAGCGCGGGCGTCACCAGCTTGGCATAAAGGTCGCCCTGCTGCGGCAGGTTATCGGTCATGCCGTTCGGATGCGCCCAGATGATCAAGGGCAGCCTTTGCGAGGCAGGCAGTGAAGCAGGTCGATAGAAGTCGAAGCGCTGGTCCAGCGTAACGTCGTAAGCACCGGCTGGCGACTTCTCCTCCCACGCTGTGCCCTCGGCATAGCAGATGTCCCTGGCTACTGTGGCCTGGGTTCCCTGTGTTTGGGTGTAGCTGGAAAGTTCGGCTTCTGTGCTGATCTTGCGGCATGGTTCTGCGGCTGCGAAGCCTGCGGAAGCCATCAGCAGCAGGCTGCTGAACACGCGCAGGAACGATTGGAAACGTGGCTGGAAATCTTGTCGCATTCTTTGCTCCGGTATTGGTGTTTGAATGGTGGACAGCTGCGTTACATTATCATTAAAACAATTCAATGTTCGCATCGGAGGCGAGATGGAAAAGTTTGAGAGGCTGTTTTCTTATGGGACGCTGCAACAGGAAGACGTTCAGCTTGCAACGTTTGGGCGCAAGCTTGAAGGCATGGCGGACAAGTTGAACGGGTATAAGCTCGGGCTGCAGGAGATCGATGATCCTGCCGTGGTTGCGACGAGCGGCAAGACGCACCATCCGATCATTTCGCGCAGTCGCAGCGAGGAGGATGCTGTCACGGGTTCGGTACTCCTTGTCACACCTGAGGAGCTACGACAAGCGGACTCGTACGAGGTGGCAGCGTATCGTCGGCACAGCGTCACGCTGGCATCCGGAACTGTTGCGTGGGCTTACGTCGACGCCCGCGACTTAGGCTGAAGCCACCAGCCATTGAGCAAGCTCAATCGAACCGATTGACTCATGCGTATCCTGGGTCTACTGCAGACCAGGGATACCACAATGGCACTCGACGGTCCGATGAAATGGCTCATCTTCGAAGGGCTGCTCCCAATTTTCGGCGCTGGCGTCCTTTATAGCCTATGGGGCCTGTTGATCGCCATAGCGAGAGGGTCTTGGAAACCGGCATTTGCTTGGCGTGAAGCGGTTGATCCGCTAGGTTGGCTTTACGGTGCATTAATCATTGCAATTCAGGCTTCTATCAGAAGTGCGGTCGGAAGGGCCGAACGTTCACTCCTAACATGGGGGTGTATGATTGGTGCAGGATTTTGTCTAATGCTATTGCTGGCTGCAATGAATCAACGCGGGCAAGCTTCAGGCTGGCAACCTCGACTGCCGCTCAAGGTCTTCGCAAGCCTCTTGGTCATTGGAGTACTATCTTTAGGCTATTTCGCACAAGAGGGAGCTTAAACATGACCGAGAACGATACTGAAAATCGGCAATACATCCTGATGAAGCTACGTGACCGATTCGCGACGAATCGCTCCAATGTCAGCATTTCGGAGAACGAGGCAAAGCTCCTTGAAGAAGCAATCATTTGCATGGAGGAGAGAGAAGCGAAAACGGTCCACAACTCTCCTTCGCCGCAACGCAAGCCATTCTTTTTGTCGATAGCGACCATACTTGCCGCTGCTGGCTCTTTTGGGTTACCTGTCATCGCATTTTGGCAAACGTCGGCCACACCTGCACTCATCGCAAGCGCCATAGGCCTGCTGGTCGGCATCGCCGCAGTCAAACTTGATCCGGGCTACAAAGGCTATTGGCTGCACGATGTGGACTGACGCACAGACCACACCAACTCGCGCACAGTAGCCTAAGCGCTTGGTCGAGGAGGCAGCGTGGAAAAACGAAGTCACCAGGAACGACGCAACGACAGCGGCACTGCCGAACGTTTTGACATGGCAGTGCGCACAGCCCTGGCTTTCGACCAGGGTGCAGCATATACCTACCTTGCCCTGTGCGGCGTGGAGCACATGCTGATCCGCTCCTTCGCCGAGCGCTTCCCGACGCAAGTTCGCTCGGTCGCATCCCTGCCCTGGCACTCCAGCGACCGCCGCGGCGATTCAATGCAGCGTGCGTTTTAGCGCGCGCCGCCCTTTTAGCAAGGCCCGGCGCGTGTCATAGGTGGTTTGCAGGTTGAGCCAGAACTCCGGCGTGGTGTCGAAATAGCTGGCCAGTTGCTGGGCGGTGGCGGGCGAAATGCTGCGCTCCTGCCGCACGATGCCAGTCAGGTAGCCGGGTTCCAGGTGCAGCACGCCTGCCAGCGTGCTCGCGGTCAGCCCCATTGGGTCCATGAATTCTTCCAGCAAGACTTCGCCCGGATGGATCGGGCGCATAGTGGTTTCCATAGTCGCCTCCTTCCATAAGATTCTACTCTGCCCAGCCTGCCGCTGTACTGTTGGCTTAGAATAGTAGCAGTATGAAATGCATAGCTTTCATTGCGGCTGCTCTCCTCGCATTCGCTGCCAACACCGTGCATGCCGCCTGCGGCACGATCCGTTACGCCTACCCCGACCAGCACCGCCCCCCATATTGGCTGGGCAATGGCCCCACCGTGCCCGATCCGCCCGGCGCCAACGTTGATTGGATCCGCGAGTTTGCCGCCAGCGGTGGCTGTGCGATCGAGCTGGTGCGACTGCCGGTGATGCGCTTGCGCAGCTCGCTCATCAGCGGCGCCGTGGACTTCGTGCCGGTCGACATCACCGCCGACGGTCAGCCGGGCATCGTGATCCCGCGCGATGCACAGGGCAAGCCAGACACCAAGCGCGCCACCACCCTGGTCGTGGCCGCCTTCGTGCGCGCCAAAGATGGCTATCCGCGCGACCTCGACCCGATGGAAATGGTGCGCGGCAAACGGGTGGGCGTGATGTTTGGCTCGTCCTATGCGGTGCGGCTGGAGAAGGCCGGCGCCGTCATCGACCAGGGCGCCCCCACTGTCCCGAGCAATTTTGAAAAGCTCCAGCTTGGCCGCATCGATGCCTTTGTGGTGCCGATGCTCACCGCGACGGACCTCGACAAGTATGTGGCCGACCGCTACAAGGGCCAACTGGTCCGGTTGGAGAAACCCGTGCTCAAATCCTTTAACTGGATCGCAACCAATACCGCCTATTACGAGGCCCACCGCCACGACGTCGATACGCTCTGGAACTGGATGGGCACCGAGGGCAACAAACGCTTCAACCTGCTGCTCCGCAAGTACACCGAGAACTAGGAGATTCCTCCCCGCAGGCCTACAATGAACTTTGGCCCTAGCTACAAGGAGGCAATCATGTCCACACTCAACAAGGGACGCAGCCTGGCGCAGCAAACCCACGATGGCACCAGCAGCATTGCGACCATGGGCGACGGCTGCACTGGCCGCCGCAACCTGTCGCAATCCCAGCAAGGCAACCAGCAATCGGCCGACACGGCCGGCCGTACCGACGACCTGCTATCCGGCTGTGTCGATGAGGACGAACGCGAGCACGGTTTCCAGACCGGTCCGCAATATCGGCAAGGCGACGCGCGGCAAACCGGCCCCGATACCGTCCGCCGCAGCGAACGCTAATTCTTAATCCAGTACAAGATTTACTGTTGAACAAATTTCCTGGGTGGCGCATAATTGAGAATGATAACAATTCTCATTACGTAGCCACTTAGGAAATAGCATGTCGTTGAACAAGTCCCCGCTGGCGCTTGCCATTGCGCTGGCGTTGCCGCATTTCGCCGTATTCGCCGAAGAAGCCACCCTCCCCTCCGTCACCGTCACCGCCGGCCGCGAAGCTGCCTACAACCCGGGCACGGCCACCAGCGCCACCAAGATCGACGCGCCGCTGCGCGACATTCCGCAAACTGTGAACGTGGTGCCGCAGGAACTGCTGCGCGACAAAGGCGTGAGCTCGATGGAGGATGCTATGAAGGGTATCCCGGGCGTCGGCCTGTCGCACGGCGACGGCCAGCGCGACCAGGTGACCATCCGCGGCTTCACAGCGATCGCCGACCAGTTCATCGATGGCATGCGCGACGACGCGCTGTATTTCCGCGACCTGTCCAATGTCGAACAGATTGAAGTGATCAAGGGCCCGGCCTCGGTGCTGTATGGCCGCGGTTCGTCGGGTGGCATGATCAACCGCATCACCAAGAAGCCTGGCATCGACCGCACCGAAGCCAGCGTGACCTTCGGCAGCTGGAGCAAGAAGCGCGGCGAGTTCGACGTGGCGCGCAACCTGAAGGACAGCGGCGTCGCTTTCCGCGTCACCGGCGCCAAGGAAGATTCGGACAGCTACCGCGACCAGCAATTCCTCAAGCGTGAAGCACTGTCGCCGTCCCTGCTGTGGAAGCTGAGCGCCGATACCTCCCTGCTGCTGCAGGGTGAATACCTGTCCGACCGCCGCCTGACCGACTTCGGCATCCCTTCCTACAAGGGCTCGCCGGTCGACGTGGCCCCAGGCACCTACTACGGCGCGGCCAATGCACGCGATGTGGACTTCAGCCAGGCGCGCGTGAAATCGCTGGCTGCGGTGCTCGATCACCGATTCAACGCCAACTGGTCGCTGCGCAACGCTTTCCGCCGCTACGACTATTCGCTGAACCGCAACAACACCCTGGTCGGCAGCGTTAACGAAGCGGCGCAAACCGCCTCCCTCACCCACGGCAATGTGCGCCGCGAAGAAGACGGCTACTTCAACCAGACCGAGTTGACCCAGCGCGCAGAATTCTTCGGCATGCAGCACCAGTTGCTGTACGGCGTGGAGATCGGCAAGCAGGACAAGGACCAGGTCAACCGCTCCAGGACCAATGTCGCCACGGTCAACCTCTTCAAGCCGGTGCTGCCGGTACTGCAACGGGAAGCCAACGTCGCTCCGGGCACGGACAACCTCGGCATCATGAAGAACAAGAGCATCTACGTGCAAGACCTGGCGACGCTCACGCCGCAGTGGAAGCTGCTGGCCGGCGTGCGCTACGATGACTTCAGCCAGGAGACACGCGAACGCCGCGCAGGCCAGAAAGACCTGGAGCGCACCGACCGCGCCTGGAGCCCGCGCGCGGGCCTGGTGTACCAGCCGAGCGGCAGCGTTTCCTACTACGCTTCGTTCAGCAAGTCCTTCCAGCCTTCGGGTGAAACCTTCGCGCTGGCCGCCAACAATGCAGCCATCGAACCGGAAGAAACCACCAACAAGGAAGTGGGCGCCAAGATCGACCTGTTTGATGGCCAGGCGACTGTTGGCGCATCGCTGTTCCGCCTGCAGCGCACTGGCATCAAGGCCACCGATCCAGTCACGAACGTCGTCATGCCGGTCGGCACCCAGCGTACCGACGGCCTTGAGCTGACCTTCACCGGTGAACTGGGCCAGGGCTGGCAAGTGGCTTCCGGCCTGGCGCTGCTGGACGCGGAAATCATCAAGTCCATCGCCCGCGACGACGGCCAGAACGTACAAGGCAAGCAGCCAACGCTCACGCCCAAGCGCAGCGCCAACCTGTGGCTGAACAAGGCACTGGGCGGCGGCTGGTTCACCGGCGCCGGCGTGAACTACCAGGGCGACCGCTTTGCCAACCCGGGCAACACAACCACCCTGCCCGGCTACACCGTGGTCGATGCCATGGTGGCTTACCGCACCGCGTCGTACGACGTGCAGCTGAACGTGAACAACCTGTTCGACCGCGAATACATCGTTTCCGGCCACGGGTCAAGCAAGCTGCTTAACCTGCCGGGCGCGCCGCGCAATTTCCGCGTAACGGCCCGCTACCGCTTCTGATCCATCTGAGGCACAATCGGGACATTACTTTGCGAAAGGAATGTCCCGATGATTTACGAGCTGGCGGAATTTGAGATCAAGGATGGCCAGGGTGCCGAGTTTGAAGCAGCGGTGCAGAAGGCCGTGCCGCTGTTCCAGCGCGCCAAAGGCTGCAAGTCGATGCGGCTTGAGCGCGTGATCGAGCGCGCCAACACCTATATGCTGGTCATCGTGTGGGAAACGCTGGAGAACCACACCGTCGACTTCCGCGGCAGCGAAGACTTCCAGGCGTGGCGCGGCATGGTTGGCCAATACTTCGCCAACACCCCGCGCGTCGAACACACCAGCAACGTCGTCGCCGGATTCTGATGCGAATCCTCGCCTGCCTGCTGCTGGCTGCGGCCAGCCTGCCAGCATTGGCCGCCACGCCGGCCGAGACGATGGACGCTTTCCAGCGCGCGCTGGCCGAAGGCAAGCGCGATGCGGCGCTTGCCCTGCTCAGCCCCAAGGTGAAGATATTCGAATCGGGCTATACCGAAAATAGCCGCGACGAATATGCCGCGCACCATCTCGACAGCGATATCGACTTCCTGCGCACGACAAAAACGCGCCTGCTGCGCCATGAAGAACGCCGCGATGGCGCGACCGCAATCGTCATGCGCGAGACGGAAACCACCGGCAGCTACAAGGATGCCGAGATTCACCTGTTCGGGCTGGAAACCGCCGTGCTGGAAAAAGCGGGCGACGGCTGGCAGATCGTCCATTTGCACTGGTCGTCACGCAAGTCGCAGGCGAAGTAAGCGCGCGCCACGTCGCAGCGCCTTACGCGACAATCCCGCCAAACAGGAGACTAATCATGCCAAGCACCATTTACCGAAATTTCCGCCAGATCGCCGATGCCGAAGGCGCACGCAGCGCCCTGCTGGCCGAAGGCTTTGCCAATTCGGCCGTACAACTGAACCTGCATGAAGCACGCCCACTGAGCACTACTGCTTCGGCGGTGCAGAACATCATGGATTCGCTCACGCCGGACGATGTCGACAACACCGACAAGCCGGACCGCCCTGCCGCCCTGCTGTCGGTCGACGTCGATGATGACGCCCAGCGCGAGCAGGCCGACCGCATCATGTCGCGCTTCGGCGCGCAGGAAGCGTGACAACCAAAGGCGCCACGCAGACCAATTTCGCACCAATTAATCCATGCATCGAAGTTGGGCCCAACGCAAGGCCTTTGGAGAATTATTTGGCGGGAGTCGACGCTGTACCAGTTTTCTTGTCAATAGCATCCTTAATTGCGTCGCCGATTGATGTAGACGCTGCATCAACCACTGCTTTACGGTGCTGATCTTCTTTAAGGGCAGTCTCGATAGCGCGTCCTAGATCCAGGTTATCTTCGGTTTCGGTCAACACGGCAGTAATACGCAAAGGAATCGGATCGATATAGCCGTCCGCAGTAGTACGAGGCAACGGAGGCAGGAATGTATCTTTACCTTGAGATTGCAAATCTACATTCTCGCTGTTGACGCTTAGCATCCCCAGATCATACGTCTTCGCGTAAAAGGGCTTCCATTCGCCATTGGCTTCCATAATATCCATGTGCAATTCAACGCTGACATGTTTGCGCTTGCCATCTTCCGCCCCCGTGTTGAAGTAATCCAAACGGCCCGGGCGCAACGTACGATATAAGGTACGTGGCTGCTTAGCTTCAGGCGGGGGAGTTTTCTTTGCTGCAGCTGGAGCAACTGGTGCAGGGGAAGATTTTTCAGAACCGAGTGTCAACTCCATATAAAAATCAGGCACGCGCGCGAGATTCAGCTTACCAATCGCACTGTCCTTGTCGATTGCATGCCAAGGGCTGTCAGCACTCAATTTCGCATTGAGATCTTTCGACAATTTCAAATAATTATCGCTTTCCGCCTTGCCATGAGGGGCACGTATCAACGTGATGCAACCGAAGCTGAATTTCTTGGCATCTGGCGAGTACAACATCGTAGTCTGTACTGCGGTAGAAGATGAAGTCTTTTTCTCGTTGTGTTTCGCGAGAGCCTGAACGCCCTTGTCATACAACCACCCCGTCGCCGCTGGCACAACGGTATCGACCAGCGGTTTAAGGAGAGCGCCTGCGATCAACAGCATAGGCGAGTCGTCCTGCCCGGATTTCGTAACCGGGCATTTGTTGCTGACGTCGATGAACAGGGGCGGATCGGCGCGAGGGAATTGTGGCGCTGCGGTGGCCGAAACTTCCTTTTTCTCATCTGCAGCGAGAGCAACGGACGACAAGGCTCCCGTCAACATCGCGAAACACAGTATTTTTTTCATATATTCCCTTTAGTTTTGGATTGCCGTTTTGAGTGGAATCGCCCCCATATTGAACACGACTCCAGTATTTCCAGCGGCGCAAGCGCGGTGCTGGGTATTGAATGCAGTACCATGATGCACACCTACGACGACCGGCCTGCCACTTTCAAGTCTGGCCAGGAAAATTGGGCTTCCGCTGACGCCGCCAATCGTGTCGCACGCATGAATCATGCATCCATCCACACTCTTGGTGACGATGCGACAAGAAAGTGAGGAATCAAATCGGACATATTGCGGCCAGTCGGCCAACTTAATGGCTGCTGGCTTCGACGATGGCGCTGCAAGCGCTCGAGCAAACGGGGCGTGAAAGCCAGCCAATATTACTTCTGGCGGTTCGCTACTCACTTTGGAGCGCTCATCGCGAACAATTGGCCATAACCCACCTGGGTTATACGGCTGTTGAAGCTTCAACATAACTTGGTCAAAGGCCACCAGGCCATCATCTCGATTATCCTCTGCTGAGCCGAGCTCGCTCATCAGACTTATGACACGCTGCGGTGCGTTCATGGGAATGAAGACCAGACTGCTGATTTGTCGTTTACTTTGCAGCGCGCCATCATCAGATGCCCAACGAAAAATCACATGCCTTGCCGTATAAATTCGGTCTGGCGCCAGTTGTACAGCCATGCCTATTGGCAGATAAGTCTTGCTATTGATGACGATCCCTGAATGACCATCGCCCAACGACTCGCCCAGATCGACAATGACGCCAATTCGCTGTCGCATTTCGCTTGGAAAAACATGGCTGGTACACTTCTCATAGTACGTACGCACCAATGCGAGGTCATTGGTATCGATACTGTCAGCATCACCATGAGGTGTACTGTCAATAGTGGACACTCTCGTCTCAAGCTGCCAGCACTTCCTTGTTGAAGTCTGCCGCAAAGCGTGCCGGCGATTTGTAGCCAAGGCGCGAATGACGCCGTTGGCGGTTGTAGAAGATCTCGATGTACTCCGTAATGGCCGCCTGCGCTTCAGACCTGCATGCAAAGCGACGATGATGAACCAGCTCATTTTTCAAGCTGCCCCAGAAGCTCTCCATCGGCGCGTTGTCGAAGCAGTTTCCCTTGCGCGACATCGAAGTCTTCATTCCGAATTGGTTCTGCAGTTTCCTGTATTTCTCGGCGCAGTATTGACTGCCGCGATCAGAATGATGGATCAATCCCGCCGCCGGTCTTTTGTTGCGCACAGCCCGCCACAAGGCTTGCGCCGTCAAGTCCTGCGTCATGCGTGGCCCCATCGCATACCCCACCAGCTCGCAGGTGAAAACGTCCTTCACGCCGGCCAGATAGAGCCAGCCTTCCTCAGTCGCGATGTAGGTAATGTCTGCCACCCAGGCTTCGTTTGGCCGCGTCGGCAGGAACGTTTGGTTCAACAAGTTCGGCGCGACCGGCATGTCATGCCCGGAATTGGTGGTGGCCTTGAACTTGCGCTTTTGTCTGCAGCGCAGACCAAGTTCTGTCCGCAACCTGGCGACGCGATCACGCCCGGCCTCAAATCCTTGCTCCTGGAGTTCAGGATGAACGCGCAGCGTGCCATAGGTTTCGCGCGATTGCTGATGCACGGCCTGAATCGCCACCTTCAGCTTGGCGTCCTCCTGAGCGCGGCGCGACGGCTTGCGCCCCTGCCATGCGTAAAAGCCGCTGCGAGAGACATTGAAGACCCTGCAAAGCAAATCCGTCGGGTATCCGTCGAGTCGCACCGACTTCATGAACGCGTACCTGGCAGCGACTCCCTTGCAAAGTACGCCGTTGCTTTTTTTAGCACTTCCTTCTCCATGCGTTCAACGGCCAATTCTTTGCGCAGCCTAGCCACTTCCGCTTCAAGCTCCGCCACGCTGCGACTACCGGGAGCAGCCCCAGTATCATTGCTTCGCTTTGCAGCGTTAACCCAAGTCCCCAGTGTTCCCTTAGGAATGTCAAGCCGCTGCGCGGCTTCCTCCAGTGTCAGTCCCTGTGCGAGGACTAGTTTGACCGCCTCTGCCCGGAACTCCGGTGTGTATGTCTTCGATTTCATAAATGCTTCTCCCGTTGCTAAGTTTAACAAACGAGAGTGTCCGAAAAAGTCAGGTTACCTCACCATTAGCCATCGCATCATTTTTTGCTAACGCGACTTTTGCCTCCTTGCACTCTTGTGAAATGGCAGAGGCATATTCTTTTGCCCTTGTGCCGTATGCTTTGATTGCATCCCTGCAGGTTTGGTCGGCTTGGTCACAAAATGCAGAAATGAGCCCGTCACGTGGCTGCTGTTCGTTTAATCTGATGATTCCGTCCGGCGAAACTACTTGCATAGTTTCTGGCCGTGAATGAAGCTTATCCAGAACAGATTTCATCATTGGGCTCACGGAGAGTTTCGAATCCATGACAACGTTGCCCTCCAGATCTTGCAAAATTACGTGAGGCGGCCCACTCAACTGCGATTTCTTGAAGCTTTGTGTCTGCCCATTCTCCAAATTATTCAGCGTGAAATTAGTTCCGCTCTTCATCTGCAGAATTTCCTCTTTCGCCAGTAATTGTTGCGCTATCGCGTCACTGGCCAGCAGCGCCAAACTCAATGCAGCAAATTGCGACTTCCACATAAAAGTCCCCATTGCCAAGAAATAATTATTTAATATACAACTAAGCAAGTGGGCTGGGGTTGTAAAGATGCAACTTGTTTGGGGGTGGCCATTGTCGGGCCGGCGCACCCCGACAGGAATGGCCTTGGCCGAGGGTGGCGCAGGGTTGGCCGAAAATGATGCATGTACACACTATCGGCCAAAAGCTTGCCGTCCGATAATGGATTCATCGCAAATCCATCGGATGAAAATCATGCAAACCACTACCATCGCCGCCCTGCCCGCCGGCAGCGCCACGGTCAAAAACCTCCCCGTCAACCTGTTTGGCTCCGTCATGGGCATCGCCGGCCTGGCCCTGGCTTGGCGCGGCGCCGCCCACCTGTTCGGCAGCAGCACGCTGATCGCCGATGGCGTCGGCATCCTGTCGCTGCTGGTGTTTGCGGTGCTGGCCGTGGGCTACCTGTCGAAACTGGCTGCGTTCCCCGATGCTGTGAAGGCCGAATTCTCGCACCCGGTGGCGAGCAACTTCTTCGGCACGATTGCCATCGCTGTGCTGCTGCTTTCAAGCGTTGTGGCGCCCTGGAGCGAGCAGCTCCAGAAACTGGTGTGGACTGTCGGTTCGGTCGCCACGCTGGTGCTGGGTTATGTGGTGGTGTCACGCGTCCTGCAAGGGAATATCACGCCGGCCAATGTAGTGCCGGCCTGGCTGATTCCCGGCGTGGCTTCGCTCGATATCGCCGTCACCGGCGGCGCCTGGGGCCATGAAATGAACATGATCGCGCTTGGCATCGGCACGGCCATCGCCATCGTCTTCTACGTGATGATCTTCAGCCGCCTGGTGCACGGCGACGCGCTGCCGGCCGGCATGCTGCCATCGCTGATGGTGATGATCGCGCCATTCGAAGTCGGCTTCCTGGCCTACGTCAACGTCACCCAACACGTCGACATGTTCGCCGCCATGCTGTTCTACTTTGGCCTGTTCATGTTCCTGGTGCTGGCCCCGCGCGTGTTCCGTCGTTCGGTGCCCTTCGGCCCTGCCTGGTGGGCTATCAGCTTCCCGATCGCTGCGCTGGTGAACGCTGCGATCAAATATGCCGCCGTGGCCGATAGCGCTGGCGTGGTGCTGCTGGCCGGCGTGCTGCTTGCCTTCCTGACCGTGACGATTGCCGCGCTGCTGGTGCGTACCTTATATTCGCTATACACCGGCAAACTCCTGGCAGGCTAACCATGCGTATCGCTTTACTCGTTTTCCCTGGCGTGCAATTGCTCGACGTGGCCGGGCCGATGGATGTCTTCCACGAAGCGTCCCGACAGTCGGGCAAGCCAGGCGCTTACCAGTTCGACCTGGTCGCGCTGGAGGAAGGTCCGGTTCGCGCCGACAACGGCATGTTGTTCCAGCCGACGGCCACCATCGATACGCTGGACCACGCGGTCGACACCCTGCTTGTCACCGGCAGCCACGCCGTGCAGGACGTCACCGGCAACCCGCGCCTGGCGCAGTGGCTGCAGCGGCAGGCTGCCGTCGTGCGCCGTCTGGGCTCCGTGTGCTCCGGAGCCTGGCTGCTGGCCCATGCCGGCCTGCTGGACGGCCGGCGCGTTACCACCCACTGGAATATTTCGGCCTCGCTGGCGCGGCGCTTCGAACAGGTGCAGGTCGAACATGACCAGATCTACCTGCGCGACGGGAACCTCTATACCTCGGCCGGCGTGACGGCCGGCATGGACCTGGCGCTGGCCCTGGTCGAAGAAGACCTTGGCCGCGACGTGGCGCTGGCCGTGGCGCGCGAACTGGTAATGTTCATCAAGCGCCCTGGTGGCCAGTCGCAATTCAGCGCCCACCTGGCCGCGCAAACCGCGCAACGCGCCCCGATCCGGCAAGTGCAGGAATGGGTGCTGGAAAACCTGGACGAGGACCTGACCGTGGACCAGCTGGCCGCACAAGCGGGCATGAGCGTGCGCAACTTCTCGCGCGCATTCAAGAGCGATACTGGTGAAACCCCGGCCGATTTTGTCGAAGCCGCGCGGCTCGACACAGCGCGGCGCTTGCTGGAGGAAACCGCCAACCCGCTCAAGCGAATAGCGGCACGCAGCGGCTTCCACGACCAGAACAGCTTAAGGCGGGCCTTCGTGCGCCGCCTTGGCGTAACGCCGGGCGACTACCGCCTGCGCTTCCGTCCTCAGGACGCCTGATGGTTGAACACCTGCCGCAGGTAGGCCAGGAAAGTCTCGTCCTTGCACAAGGTCTTGCCCGGCGAATCGGACAGCTTGGCGACCGATTGCCCATTCAGGCGGATCAGCTTCATGACGATGTTCAGCGGCTTGATGCCGACATCATTGGTCAGCCAGGTACCAATGCCGAAGCCCACCATGATGCGGTCGGCGAACTGGCGGTACAGGCGGAACGCCGTGTCGAAGTCCAGGCCGTCGGAGAACACCAGGCGCTTGGTATTGGAATCGATGCGCAAGGCCTGGTAATGCGCGATGGCCTTTTCGCCCCACAGGATCGGATCGCCCGAATCGTGCCGCAAGCCGTCGAACAGCTTGGCGAAGTACAGGTCGAAGTCGTTGAGGAAGGCGTCCATGCCCACCACGTCAGTCAGCGCGATACCGAGGTCGCCGCGGTACTCCTGCACCCAGGCCTCGAGCGAGGCTTTCTGGAAGTCGCGCAGCCGCACGCCGAACGCCTGGAAGGACTGCATGTACTCGTGGGCCATGGTGCCGATAGGGATCAGGCCAAATTTTTTCGCGATATAGACGTTCGAAGTACCTTTGAAGCACTGCGGCACTTCGCGTTCCAGGCGCTCGACGACTTCATCGTGCCATGCGGAAGAAAAGCGGCGGCGCAGGCCAAAGTCGGAAAATTCGAAGGGATGGCGCAGCGCCGGCGTCGTGCCGAAAGCCTTTAACTGCGCGATCTTCTCGCCCAGGCGCTTGCGCCCTTCTTCCATCGCGGCCGGCGTGCCGGCGCGGCGGAAGTACAACTCGTTGACGATGTAGAGCACGAAGATCTCATACGCCATGATGTGCACTTGCGGGCCCTCGGCGTGGATGACCAGGGTATCGCCTTCCGCGCGTACTTCGATGAACTTGCGCTGGAAGCGGAACACGGCGAGAAAGTCAACGAAGTCGCTCTTGATATAACGCAGGGAGCGCAGGTAATTCAGCTCGTCCTCGGTGAAGGACATGCCGCACAGGTGGTCCAGCTGCGCCTCGACTTCCTCCTTCAGCTCAGACAGCGGGAAGACGGTCTGGTTGCGGCATACGAATTCATATTCGGCATGGGCGCTTGGGTGGCTATGCAGCAGAGCCTGCCACATCGTGAATTTATACAGGTCGGTTTCAAGCAAGCTGCGGACGACAGGGATCATTATTTGTTCTCCGCATTGGCCAGCAGTTCCGGCAGGACTTCAGCCGAAGTGGCAAGGCGCGCGCCGCGGCGCTGCATGGCTTGCGCGAATTCGAGGTATTGGTTTTCAAAGCCGGACACAGGGCTCATGCAGTCGGTCACCAGCACCAGCTTGCGCGGGTCGACGTGGTCGGCGATATGTTCGGTGGTCGCCTTCACGCAATGGCTGCCGGCTTCGCCGGTGATGTAGACGGTGTCGCCTTGCGACAGGCTTGCGATCAGTTCGCGGTTCAATTGCGAGGCAGGGTCGGTTGGATCGGGCACTTCGGCCATGACAGCGGAGTAGTGCTCGGTCCACGGATTGGAGCCTTTGCCGACCTTGGCGACCACGGCATGGCGCGCCTCTTCCCAGGCGTTGTAGGCAGCGCGCACGGCGTCGTGCACATTGTGGCCCCAGCTGCCGATTTCGCAGTGGACGGGCCACACCATCAGCTGATAGCGACCTGCCGATTCCAGCGCATCCAGGTAAGCCAGCACGCGCGGCAAGGCGGCTTCATCGCGCGGCGCGAAGCGGCCGGCGCGCACATCGGCAGCGGAAATCTGCGTGAACGGCCCCGGCGCCGTGCCTTCGGCCGTACGCCAGAAGGTCGGATGCGCCACGTCATAGCGATGGTGCGAATCGAGCGTGACGGTAATGGCCGAAAGCCCGGCGCCGCCCTGGTCGATCAGGCTGGCGACGCGCAGCATGTCCCGGTGGGCGCCGGGAACCGGCAAGGCCGGTACGGCAGGAGAATTGGCCTCGACGGGCAAATCGCAGAAATCGTTCTGCGGATCGATGATGAGCAAGTGGTAGTGGCGTTTCATTTTGCAATGATAGCAAATGATAAAAAAGGCAGCACGGGCCGGCGGGCCGATGCTGCCAAGTCCACTACGGGGAGAGTGAATGGTCGAGCCCGTGTCACACCCTGGGGTCTGACCCCAGGGTGTGACACGGGCTGGGCTGTATCAGGCTGCGATCAGTTGCTCGATCGACTTCTGGGCCTTGGCCAGCGTATCGGCGACGGCTTGCTCGCCCATCGATACGCCTTCGGCGCGGATGAACTGCACGTCGGTCAGGCCGATAAAGCCCAGCACGGTGCGCAGGAAGGTGGTCAGGTGGTCGTAGGCGACCGCCGCGCCTTCGCTGTACACGCCGCCGCTGACGGTGAAGACGTAGACCTTCTTGCCCTTCAGCAGGCCTTCCGGACCGTTGGCGGTGTACTGGAAGGTGCGGCCGGCGCGGGCTACGTGGTCGATCCAGGCCTTCAGCGACGATGGCACGGAGAAGTTGTACATCGGGGCGCCGATCACCACCACGTCGGCTGCAAACAGTTCGTCAACCAGGGTGTCGGACACTTTGACCACATGCGCCTGTTCCGCATTGCGCGCTTCAGCTGGCGTGAAGAAGGCGCCCATCATCTGCTCCGTCAGGTGCGGCACCGGATTGGCAGCCAGGTCGCGCTCGACCACGGTGTCCGCCGGGTTGGCAGCCTTCCACTTGGCGATGAACTCAGCCGACAGTTGGCGGGACAGGGAACCAGCGCTACGCACGCTGCTATTGATGTAGAGAACGTTTGCCATGTACTTGCTCCAAGAAAGTTGATGATTGCGGCCATCTTAGAACGGGTTTATTATCGATGAAATAGGTTTTATAACGATAGAAATTATCGATTTTATTGATATGCGAGACCCCGGCCTTCCCACCCTCGACCAGTTGCGCGTCTTCATCGCCGTGATCGACCACGGCGGTTTTGCCCATGCCGCGCGGGCCTTGCACCGCACCCAATCGGTGATCAGCTACACCATCGCCAACCTCGAAGAACAGCTGAATATCGCCCTGCTCGACCGCAGCACGCGCAAGCCGACCCTGACCGAAGCGGGCAAGACCCTGCTGGCCGATGCGCGTGCCGTGACCAGCAAGGTGGACGGCATGCGTTCCCGCGCCAAGGCGCTCGGCATGGGGCTGGAGGCAGAGCTGAGCGTGGTGGTCGACGTCATGTTCCCGGCCTGCGTGCTGGTACGCGCGCTCGAGCAATTCCAGCGTGAGTTCCCGACCGTCTCGCTGCGCCTGCATACGGAAGCGCTGGGCGCCGTGGCGCAGATGGTGGCCGACCGCCGCTGCCAGCTGGGCGTGGCCGGCATGGCCGCCACCGCGCCCGTCAATATCGAGCGTCATGCCGCCGGCTTCGTCAAAATGATGCCGGTCTGCTCGCCGCTGCATCCATTGTCGCGTGAACCCGCGCCGATCCCGACTGCGGTCTTGCGCGAGCACTTGCAACTCGTGGTGACCGACCGCAGCCCGTTGACCGAGGGCCGCGATTTCGGCGTATTGGGCTTGCGCGACTGGCGGCTGGGCGACCTCGGCTCCAAACACGCCCTGCTGTTAGGCGGCTTAGGCTGGGGCAATATGCCCGAACACATGGTCATGCGCGATTTGGCCGAAGGACGCCTGCTGAGCCTGCACACCCAGGAGGGCCGCGAGCTTGATTACCCACTGTTTGTGATCCACCGCGGCGACGATGAGCTGGGGCCGGCCGGCAAATGGCTGCGTCAGAAATTCGTCGACATCGACCATACGCTGCCGCCGGACGCTTTCTAAACATTCCTACAGGCCAGCGGCGTGTGCACCTACAGGCTTGCCTGCCACTTCGGCCTAGCATGGATTCGCTTCAACCATAAAGGAGAGCGATCATGGCACCACGCAAGGACAGTGAGCAATCGGACGATTGGCGCAACCAGGCTGGGCAAGCTGGCCAGAGCGGCGGTAATCGCCAACAAGGCCAGCGCGAAAACCTGACCGGTGGCAACCAGCAATCCGACCAGGACCGCGGCAACAAGCAATCCGACCAGGACCGCGGCAGCAAGCAATCCGATCAGGAGCGCGGCAACAAGCAGAGCGACGTCGGCCAGGGCCAGCGCCAGGGCAGCCGCGATGACTTGCTGGATGAGGAAGAAGGCAATACCGGCAACCGCGGCAATCGCGGCGGCCGAGACCAGCAACGCTAAGCTGTCACGCAGCTAAGCCATTCCGGCGGCGCGCAGGCGCGACTTCAGGCGGCGGACCTCGTCGCACAAATCGACCACCAGCGCCGCCAAATCTTCGTCCGCATCGAAATCCCGTTCAAGCTGGACCAAGCGACGCGCCCTCCCCAGGTCCACGCTGGTGAATTGCAGGGTTTCGATGCTTGCCCCTTCCCTTCCGACCAGGATGCCGCGTTGTACGTGATGCACGACCCATTCCGGCTCGACAGCGCAGGCACGCGCCAGTTCATCCAGCGTCAGCGCCTGGTGTTCCAGCGGCACGCCTTCCACAATCTCTTCCTTGGGCATCGCTCATCCTCCTATTTCGCGTTGCATCTGTTCGTATAGCGCGCGCCGCGCGGGCGTATCGGCTGGCGGGGCGAAGATTTCAAGAATCAGGTAGAGGTCGCCCGCCATGCCCGAGCTGTTGGCTGCGGGAATGCCGCGTCCTTTCAGGCGCAACTTGCGGCCGCTTTGCGAATTGGGCGGCACGGTCACGGTCACGCGGCCCGAAGGCGTGCTCACTTCGCGCTCGCCGCCCAGCGCGGCAAGCCATGGCGGGATCGGGACTTTCTCGTAGACGTCGCGGCCCTCGGCACGGTAACGGTCATCGGACTGGAAGGCGATTTCAAGGTACAGGTCGCCTGCCTCGGCGCCATTCATGCCGGGCTGGCCCTGTCCTCCCAGCCGCAGCTGCTGGCCGGCCGTCACGCCCTTCGGGATATTCACCTTGAGCGTCCGTTCGCGGCCCAGCGAAATCTCGCGCTGGGCGCCGTGGTAGGCGTCATGCAGGCTGATTTCGAGAACGGCATGAATGTCTTCTCCGCGCATGCGGAAACCCTGGCGGCCGCCGCGCTGTCCACCCACGTGGGCAAACAGGTCGGCAAAAAAATCTTCGGCGCTGCCACCTCCGAAGCCGGCGCTCCAATCGGGCGGCGGGCGGAATTCCTGGCCGGCGCGGTACTGGCCGCTGCCCAGCGAATCGTAGGCGGCACGCTTTTCGGCATCGCCGAGCACACCGTAAGCTTCATTCAGCTCCTTGGTGCGGGCATCGGCATCGGCTTCCTTGCTGACGTCCGGGTGATACTTGCGGACCAGCTTCCGATAAGCCTTCTTGATCTCGTCTTCGCTGGCAGTCTTGGGGACTCCCAGCGTGGCGTAGTAGTCCTTGTATTCCACGTACACGCTCCCGAAATGGCGTCCTTGCCAGTCTAGCGGAAAACGCCCACAAACGTCCGTTGCCGCATTCTCATGTGCCACGGCGCAGAATGACGACTACAGAATATTGAGCTCACTCAAGGGATATACGATGACAATACTAGCAAAACCGCCTACCCGAAGTGCGATTCACGATGGCATTCGGGCATAGCGCAATAGCATTCTCGACTGTGTCTTCGGTCTCCTCCACCAACGGCGTTCAATGATGCACCCTAGGTAAGGTGAGCCATCGGATTTGCGCCCAGGCGCCTTATCGGGGGGAGTGGTCGAGGAAAAGTAGACCGCCAGTCATGGGCTCCGATTAACGCTCACGCGGACAGGAATCTTGGCCCCACGTACATTTCGCGCTGTCACAATGCGTTCGACAATATGACCCGATATCCCTGCACGAGTCATGTACTGGCAAGCTTCCGCCACACCTGCCAAATACAGCAGCGACAGGCCGCATTGCACTATCTTCGCCATTTCGTGATCTTGCCGCCGTTGAGGCTTGCTTAAGCTGTTAGACATATGCACCTCCTTGCCGAAAGAAAGTATATGCACACGTCAGATGGCTTGCTTGGATATTCACAATACGAGCGTGCGAAAACAACTGTTTTGTAAGGTCCGTCAGGCCACGGTCGCCGGATTTGATAATTGAGTTTCCATGTGCGCCGCCAGGATGTGGGCAATGACCTCTGGGGTACAGCCGTGCTCAAACAGGAATTCAACGGCGGCGAGTCGAGACTGGCTGTTTGCAATCGCAATGGCGTCATCGGCTAACGCGCACTTGTTGTGGTCTGGCCGTTCCGATGACATGGCAGCCCTCTTGTCAAATGGCAGGTGCTCTTGATACCGATAGTATGCGCGCGTTTACTCCAAAGTGGCGACCTATTCTTGAGTCCGGCTGTAGCATAAATGTCATGACACGGCGCCACGACACTATTACCGCAGAACGAATGTCCATTGCACTGCTCACTCGAGCGGCATTTGGTGCTAAGGCAGGTTTGCGCTCCGCCTTGTTCTACGGCGTCCATGCGCCGCTGGCGGAAGAGGTGTTTGGTCGGCCAGCATCAAAAGTCCGCGTGCACGTGCCAGGCACAGATGCCCAAGTTGACCGGAGAAAGCAGTCCCGATAGCGGCCTCAGTGACTTCGTCAGCGAAGCCGCGCCCAGGGCCAGCGGCGCGCTGGCACGCCGCTGGCCTGGCATTACTGCAGATTAGCGCTTATACACAGTCTCCATGATGCGCTGGTAGTTGTCCCGGGACTCCATCCAGACGGTGCGCGCCTTGACAGTCTCGCCAGTCGCCAGCGCTGGAAGCTTGAAGCTGGTGCTGAAGGTTCCCGCCGCGGTCGGCGACTCGGTCGACTCCAGGCCTGTGCGGCCATTCGAGGTTTCCTCGGTGATGGAGAGCCAGGTCACTGTGCCCGGGTTGACACTGGAGACTGCCAGCGTGAGGTCACGGGTGCTGTAGCTGGACAGTGCTGCCAGGCTCTGCTCCGACAGCGTTGCGAAGGCGGTGCTGGCCTTGGTTTCGGTCAGGTTCAGTGGACGGCGCTGCACTTTCAGGACGTAAGTGCCGTCGGCGCTGCCGGAAGCGAAGGAGAGCTTGGCATTGGCGGCGTCATACGCAGTCAGCACATACACCGCATTGTCAGGCAGGCGTCCAATGCCATCGTCGCCCATTGGAGAATTGCCGCCGCAGTCAGTGCCCATCACATAGGTACCCGACGAATTGACAGCGTTGACCCACCTTTCGCCCACGCCTGGCGCGTTGTAGCGCAGGCCTGCCAGCGGCATGCCAGGACCGGTGATGACGATGTGGTCGAGCGTGCCAGCGGTCGTATTGTTGTTCAGGGTACGGTCGGTAATATTGAAATTGATGCCGGTGCGGTAGCAAGTGCCGCTGGCGCCAACAATCTTGCTCATGCTGGCAAACGCTTCCAGCTCCAGTGCGCGCTGGTTGCCGTGCAGACGCCATACGCCGTCGGTCGGGCTCTTGCGAATCTTCCAGTTTTCCAGGCGGTCCATGATCTGGCCAGACTTGGTCTTCACGGTGAACGATACGCGGGCAGTGATCTTGGCCGGATCGCTGTAATCGATCTGGTGGATTTCAATGTCGCTGAAGGTGGCGCCTACCAGGGCAGGTTCACTCACCAGGTGGCGGAAGAAGGCCGAGGCATCCACGTCGTCGCTGAGGAAGCCGGTGGTTGCAAATGGGAGCAGCGCATCTACCGTCGGCAGGCCGTCGGCGAACTTGGCGATGAAGTCGGTCAGCGCCTTCTTCACCAGCGGTGCATCGGTGGTGGCGGTGCTGATATTGTCCGCTGCCAGTTTCGTCGGGTTGGTTTCGACGGCTGCCTTCTGCTTCAGGTCGTCGGTGATCACCGAGGTGTTGGCGCTGGTGCTGATGGTGGCTACGGCCGTGCTCGAGTCTACCGTGACGTGGATTGCGTCCAGTGCCTTATCGAGCGGGCTCGACAATGGAACGAAGGGCGTGCGCAGCAGGTCGGCGTTGGCATCGACGCCCAGCGCGGTCAGAATCGCTTGCAGCTTTTCCTTGAGTTTGGCAGCTTCAGCATCGATCGTCGCAGCGGTTGCGGTGGCGGCGTTTTTATCGAACTGGTCGAAGTAATCCGCCGAAAGCTGGCCGCCTACATTCGCGGCGATCAGGTCGGTAAGCTGGGTGATATTGATCTTGCCGGAGGCATCGGCGCTGGTGGCGATCGAGTGCACGGTGTAGACCTGGCCGTTGGCCGAGCCAGAGGCGCGGAACACGAACGGGCCGGTCATGCCGGTGACATCGACCGAATACGCGCCGTTGACGCCAATCTGGGCGACTTTGGTGGCGCCTTTCGAATCCTTGACGGTGACGCTGCCGGCCAGTGGCGCGCCCACTGCTGCCGTACCGCTGAATACCACCGAAACCGGGGACGTCTGTACCGGTGGCGGCGTCGTTTCGCTGCTTGAACTGCTGCCGCCGCCGCATGCGGCCAAGGCCATGCTCACGGCACTTGCCAAAATCAGTTTATTGAACTTCATTCTGCCCTCAGGTTGTTAGCATTTAGATTATTTAATAGACATTATTAATATTTCCATATGGAAATTATAAATACTATTAGACAATGCTAGCACAGCCCTGGAACCCGGCTCAATTCCGGCGTTGCGAAAAAAATAGCGCGCTGTGAAGCGCGCTCTTCTTGGGAGCAGTTTCCGATCAGCGTACGCGGCGGATCGAGGAGATGCGGTCGCTGAAGTCCCTCAGGTCCGGGTAGCGGCCTGGGGCGAAGGTGCGGCACTGGCCGCCAAAGTCGGCGTGTTCGCATGCTTCCCAGGTACCGTAGTTGACGACCATTGAGTTCGCGTTGTCGTTGAAATGGACATCGCGCAGGGTACTCAAGTCGTTATTGACCTGCACGATGCGGCCACGGAAGCCGTTGTCGTTGAACAGCTCCACCGCCGGACCGCGCTGCTCCTGCTCATATCCACGATAGTCGCGGCGTTCTTCGCGACGCTCTTCACGCCAGCGGTCATCACGGTCATCACGATTATCGCGGCCCCAGCCCCAGCCCTGGCCACGGTCGCGGCGGCGCTCGATCTCGCGGGCAGAAGAAAAGTTGTTGTTGAACTGGCGCAGGTTAGGATATTCGCCGCGCTCGAAGACGGCACACTGGCCCTGGAAATTAACGTGCTCGCACAATTCCCAGGTGCCGGAACGCACCACCAGGCTCGAAGCGCGGTCGTTGAAATCGAAGTCGCGGAAGTTGTCGGCGGCGCCGTCGGCAATCACCACGCGCTGGCCGCGAAAGTCTTCGCGCGAGAAGAGTTGCAGTTCACCGGCCGAAGCGGCCTGGCCAAGAAGGGAAGCGGCCAGCAGGATAGCGGCGGTCAAGGTATTCTTCATTACTAAATCTCCGATATTCAGGCATCCTAAGCGCTCTAACGCGGCGCAAAGGCCGTTAGACTACCCTACCTTGTAACAAATTCCTACTGTGCAACACATGCCGACGACAATTTCGACCGCTAATTTACGCAACGAAGCAACAGCATTATGGAAATTGGCCTGGCCGGTATTGATTGGGCAACTCGCCACGGTCGGCATGGCGGTGGCGGACGTGGCGATGACCGGCCACACCCGGGCTTCCGAGCTGGCTGCAGTGTCGACCGGCGCTGCGATCTGGTCGATCGTGCTGGTGACCGTGATGGGCACCATGATGGCCATGAATACGCTGGTGGCGCATGAAGTGGGCGCCGGCAATTACCAGCGCATCCCGCACCTGGTGCGCCAGGGCTTGTGGAAAGGCCTGGGCGTCGGCATTGTGGCCATGCTGCTGGCCAATCTCTGCACCCTGCTGTTCGACCACCTGCAACTGGCGCCGGAAGTCAACCAGCGCGCTTCGCTGTTCGTGCACATCATCAGTATCGGCCTGCCGCCGTTCGCCTGTTATCGCGCACTGTATGGCTACAGCGCCAGCATCAACCAGACCAAGCCCGTGATGGTGATTGCCCTGTTCGGGCTGGCCTTCAACGTGTTCGTGAACTGGCTGCTGATCTTCGGCCATTGGGGCTTGCCGGCCATGGGCGGCGTCGGTTGCGCGGTGTCGACCGGGATCTGCATGTGGCTGATGCTGGGCGCCATGCTGGCGTGGATGCGTATTTCGCGCGCCTATCGCGCCACCTATCCTTTCACGCATTGGGAGGGACCGCACTGGCCTGAAATCCGCAGCATGTTGCGGCTTGGCCTGCCGATCGGCGTGACCTACTTCGCCGAGGTGAGCGCCTTCGGCGCGGTGGCGCTGCTGGTGGCGCGCTTCGGCGTGATCGAACAGTCGGCGCACCAGATTGCGCTGAACTTCTCTTCGCTGGTGTTCATGGTGCCGCTTAGCCTTGGCATCGGCATGGTGACGCGCGTGGGCCAGGCGCTGGGCGAAGGCGATGCGCGCCGTGCCCGTTCGGCGTCATGGGTCGGGCTCGGCATGTCGCTGGCGTTTGCCGTGGTGTCGGCTGCGTTCATTGCCGCATTCCGCAATGAGATCGCGGCCGCCTACACCAGTGATGTCGCAGTCCAGCAGACGTGCGTCACCCTGCTGCTGTTTGCCGCGCTGTTCCAGTTGTCCGACGCGACGCAGGTGGCGGCGGCTTGCGCGATCCGCGGCTACAAGGTGACGCGCGGGCCGATGCTGATCCAGCTGCTGGCGTTCTGGGTGTTTGCGCTGCCGGTCGGCTGCCTGCTGGGCTTGTGGAAGGAAATGGCGGCAGCCGGATTCTGGATCGGGCTGGTGCTCGGCCTGACAATTGCTGCCATTTTGCTTACGGCCTACCTGCGCACACTGTCGAATTCCCGGGTGGCCGAAGGAAAAACGGCATAGGGCGTTGCATTCCGAATTTCAGCGGGGGCGGGTTCTGGTATTGTCTTGCGATTCGTAAGTAAACCATTCCGGGACAAACAATGCGCCTTATCCTCACCCTGGCAGCCCTGCTGGCTGCCGGTACCGCTTCCGCTGAACGCCTGACACTGGAGCGCCTGTACGCCGACCCGGCACTGTCCGGCCCTGGCGTGCGCGCCCTCAAGGTTTCACCGGATGGCGCCCGCGTCACCTTCCTGCGCGCCCGCGCGGACGACCAATACCAGATGGACCTGTGGGAATACAACATGAAGGACAAGACCACGCGCCGCCTGGTCGACTCCAAGGCCCTGGTCCCGGTCGAGAACTTGTCCGACGCTGAAAAAGCACTGCGCGAACGCGCCCGCACCGCGGCCCTGAAAGGCATTATTTCCTACAACTGGTCACCTGATGGCAAGCAGTTGCTGGTGCCGCTGGCCGGCAATCTGTACCTGGTCGACCTGTCGAAACCTGACAGCGCGCGCCTGGTGGCTTCGGGCAGCGTCATCGATCCGAAGATTTCGCCGAAGGGTAAATACGTTTCCTTTGTTCGCAACCAGAACCTGTTCGTGATCGACCTGGCTACCGGCAAGGAGCGCCAGCTGACCACTGACGGCAAGGGCACCGTGCATAACGGCGAAGCAGAATTCGTGGCGCAAGAAGAAATGCACCAGTTCACCGGCTACTACTGGGCGCCGGACGATTCCGCCATTGCCTTCCGCTGGTATGACGAAGCGCAGGTGCCGGTGGCGCGCCGCTTCGAGATTTATGCCGACCGCACCGACGTCGTGGAGCAGCGCTACCCTGCCGCCGGCGACAAGAATGCCATCGTCGGCCTGAAGATCGTGTCGCCAACCGGCGGCGAGATCCGCGACGTGGACCTGGGCGCCAACAAGGACATCTACCTGGTGCGTGCCGACTGGAGCAAGGACTCCCGGTCGCTGTTCTTCCAGCGCCAGTCGCGCGACCAGAAGACGCTGGAGCTGATCGCAGTCGATGCGGCCACGCTGACACAGCGCCCTGTGCTGACCGAAACCTCGAAAACCTGGACCACCATCAACGACGACCTGCGCTTCCTGGAAAGCGGCAAGGGCTTTATCTGGTCGTCCGAGCGCACTGGCCGCAATCACCTGTACTTCTACGGCATGGACGGCAAGCTGAAACACGCCATCTCCAAAGGCGAATGGGGCTTTGACGATGTGCTGGCAGTGGACGAGAAAGCGGGCAAGGTCTTCGTCTCCTCCAACAAGGACGCAGTCTACGACAAGCAGGTCTATGAGCTGAAACTGGACGGCTCGACCGCCGACAAGCCAAAGCGCATCACCCAGGCTGACGGTTGGCATGACGCCTCCTTCTCCAAGCATGGCGAAGTGTTCGTGGATACCTGGTCCGATCCTGCCACCCCGCCCCAAGTCGCGATCCGCCGTCCGGACGGTGCGCTGGTGAGCTGGCTGGAAAAGAATGAAGTCAACGAGTCGCACCCCTACTTCAAGTACAAATCGGACCAGTTGCCGGTCGAATTCGGCAACATGAAGGCGAAGGATGGCCAGACCCTGTACTACTCGATGATCAAGCCGTACAAGTTCGACGCCAGCAAGAAGTACCCGGTCTACCTGTCCACCTACGGCGGCCCTCACTCGCAGCACGTGACCCGCAAATGGGACAGCCAGCAGTTCGACCAGTACATGGCGCAGCAAGGCTATGTGGTCTTCCGCCTGGATAACCGCGGCTCCTCGCGCCGCGAGCGCGTGTTCACCGACGCCATCTACCGCAACCTGGGCAAGGTGGAAGTGGAAGACCAGCTGACCGGCATCGACTGGCTGGGCCAGCAGCCGTTCGTGGACGCCAAGCGCATCGGCGTGTACGGCTGGAGCTATGGCGGCTTCATGACCCTGCGCCTGCTGTCGCAAGGCTCGGACAAGATCGCAGCCGGCGTGTCCGGCGCACCGGTGACCGACTGGGGCCTGTACGACACCCACTACACCGAGCAGTTCATGGACCGCCCATCCGACAACGTGGAAGGCTACAAGCAATCGAACGTGTTCTATCACGTCGACGGCCTGAAGTCGAAGCTGCTGCTGATCCACGGCATGGCGGACGACAACGTCCTGTTCACCAACACCACCAAAATGATCGACGCGCTGGTGAACCGCGGCGTGCAGTTCGAGCTGATGACCTACCCGGGCGCCAAGCACGGCGTGTCGAATCGCCTGGCCAAGCGCCACGTGCAAACCTACATCGACGCCTTCTTCCGCAAGCACCTGAAGCCGGAATCGAACTAAGCCCCGGGCCACGCGCCCTGCCCTGAAGCCCGCCCGCGCAAGCCGGCGGGCTTTTTCTTTGCTGCGCCTCAAGCCAGTGCCGATACTGCCGCGCTACGCTTATAAGATGGGCTGGTTCTCCATCAATATCCTGCTACCGGTTTTCGCCCCGCTGGCATTGCTCTTCATCGCCGGCAAGATCTGCACGCCTATCGAACCATTTGCCTCGCGGGTTGTCTTGCATGCTCGCCGTCTTGGGAGCGCTAATCCCAGTAGCCGAACCGACAATCACGTTTAGATCGGTCGCCGCCTGTCTCCTTCACTACCGACTACTTTGCGTATCTACATTCACAATGATTATTGCCGCAGTTTTGCATTGCGTCGTTCTTTTTGCGCTCGGGCTCGCTTGCAAATAGCCATTCCCCTGCCAGACTGGGAGTACCCACGAAGGAAAAGATATGAAGCAAAGAATCACCGCATTTCTCAAAGACGAGCAACGAGCATCGAGAGTCATCCTTAACTGGATTGCAGGACTAAGCTTTACCTGCCTTTTGGGGTCACTGGCCGCGTTGATGTTAATGAAGTGAAGCGAGATGTCGATTTAAGAAAGTCTCATCCGTCGTAGTGGTACGATCCAACCACCACCGACGGAGTCCTCATGTCCCTGCAACTTTTCTACCATCCCCTTTCATCCTATTCCATGAAGGCGCTGATTGCGCTATATGAAAACGGCACGCCGTTCGAGTACCGCATGCTGTCGCCGGAACATCCTGAAAACTGCGCACAGTTTGCCGGACTGTGGCCGATCCAGAAATTCCCCATCCTACTGGACGGCGAGCGCATGGTGGTCGAGGCCAGCATCGTGATCGAACACCTGGCGCTTCACTATCCCGGGATGGTAAAGCTGCTCCCCACTGATCCGAAGGCGGCGCTGGAAGTACGCATGATGGACCGCTTCTTCGACAACCACATCGCCACGCCGCAGCAAAAACTGGTGGCCGACGTCCTGCGCCCCGAAGGCGAGCACGATGGCTACGGCACGGCCGAAGCGCGGCGCAAGCTCGATACGGCCTACGCGTGGCTGGACAACGTGATGGCACATCGCATCTGGGCAGCCGGCGAGGAATTCAGCATGGCCGATTGCGCAGCCGCCCCCTTCCTGTTGTATGCGCACTGGTCACATCCGATTCCTGCCCTGCATGAGCATGTGTTGGCCTATCTGGCGCGCCTGCGTGCGCGCCCCTCGTTCGCCCGGGCCTGGGCCGAGGCCAAGCCGTACCGCCATATGTTCCCGCTGGGCGTCCCGGCAGGCGAGGAATAAGCGCCGCAAACGGCGAAAACTGAGTAGGGCCATCACCGAAATCTGAGTGCCAGCACCAATTCGCATCAGGCCCATGCGCAATACATTGCTCGCTATGCCGCCCTGGAACCCAGGGTGGCAAATCCCCTGGATTGTCAACATTAGCGAGGTGTGCCATGGCTCAGTCCGCCGAAAAATCCATTACGTTCCACATCACCAGCGAGGAACGTCCCGACTTCAAACATCCCCTGGTGCTTTACCTGTTCGACACCCGACAGCAACTCAAGCAGCGCGTTGAAGTGAAGGAAGGCAAGGCGGAACTTGCGCTGCCACCGGGAGGACTGGGGCATATGCGCCTGTTCGTCGCACCGTTCAACGAGCGGCTCGACGCCAAGGCAACACCGGCCAGGCTGGAACGCATGGGCGCCTATGAACCTGTGTTGCATGTCGAAGGCCGCCTGGAGAGCCTGATCGACATTCCAGGCTCCCTGATCGACATCTGGCCGTTCTGCTTCTGCCGTGTGCGCGGCCGCGTAGTGCGAAACGACGATAATCGCCCGATCTGCCATGCGCGAGTGCACATCTGCGAAGTGGACCGCATTCCGTTCTGGATCGATACCCTGCCCGATCATGACCTGTTCCACCTGCGCGACGATTTGCTGGCCATCCTGCGCTTCCCGCCCGTACCAGACCCCGATCCCGGTCCCCTGCGCTTGCCGTTACGCTTTGCACAACCGGCTCCTTCCAAGGCAGCACAGGCAATGAACGACATGGCGCTGCAGATGCCCGACATGCCGGCCGGCTTGCCGCGCATGCTGCGCAGCGCGTCGTCGACACACCTGAGGGCGATGTTGCGTGAGAACTGGACCGTGCTGATTCCATGGTTCTGCTACTGGCCGCACTGGTGGCACCGGCTGCGCTGTGACGAGATGGCCGTCGTCGAAACTGACGGGAATGGCCACTTCGACGCCACCCTGATCATCCCTTGCCACGGCGACCAGCCCGACGTGTATTTCTGGGTTGAGTTCAATTTTGGCGCAGGCTACGAAACGGTCTACCGGCCCGCCATGGCTTGCCACACTTACTGGAATTACCATTGCGGCAGCGAGGTGACGATCCGTATCACCGACCCCAGGGTGCCATCGTGCGACCCGAACCCTGACCTGTCCGGCTGCCAGTTGATCTTCAACACCATCGGCTCCAATATCACGGTGAACCAGTTGCAAACATCCGGCACGGAGGGCACGACCCTGGGCGGAGCACCGCTTGGCGGCACCCTGGAAATGCGCGTCGACTTCAGCCGGACCACGCTGATCGCGATGGGGATTCCTTACTATCAATGGTCATATCGGCGCTTGACCGGGCCGAACGGCACATCAACCATTGTCGCTCCCGGTTCGGTTCCGCTGGGCGACTGGCGCGTGATGACACATGCCGTCTACCGCTATTACCGCGACGGCGACAGCTATCCATCCGAACCAATGGGTCCAGTGCCCGCTGTCGGCCCAAGTCCCGAAAACCTGTTCAGGATCCAGCCCGCAAATCCCCCGTCCACCTCAGGCTACTGGTACGAGATGTCGGAGCATATTGACAAGGCGACGGCCTACTTTGAAACCGATATCCTGCCCGGCGCGCCGCGAGCCGACGCAGTGCTGGCGGAAGACATGGCCGCCGGCCTGTATGAAGTGAAGCTGGAACTGTTTGACTCATCCGGCGCGAGGGTCGTGGACTGGGATGCCCGGCATATCGATTTGCGCGTCATGGATCAACCGGCCGGAGCACCCGTCCTGACCACCAGCAGCGCACCAGAGTACAACAGGGTGCGCGAAGCAGGACAGACCTGCGCCTTCCGCATGGTACTGCGCGTCGACAACAACCGCTGCGCGGCGGATATCCTGCCAGTGGATGGGGGAGTCTCGGCAGACCCGGAATGCGGTTTCCACCTGTACGCCGGCCCGGACAGCCAGGCGCACGTGTCATTCCTGGCCCGGCATCCGAACCACTTTGCCACGTTCACGTTCCAGACAACTCGGGCGGCGACATCAATCAGCAGCGGGGCCGCGGACACGACCGGCAGAAGTGGCGACCCTGCGGGGACCCATGGCTTTACCCAAGGCGCGGATTTCGTCTACGGGAAAGACGTCACGGTGTCGGACATCCTGGGCGAATGCGACAACGCGGCATTTTCGGAAGCGCTGTCGGTCCAGGCTTGGGCAGTCAACGGCTACGGGCAGATTTATACCTATGACGCCCACGACCACGCCGCATTCGCGCTCGCCAAGCCCTGCCCTACCTGTAGCTGATTAGCACAGCAAGGCCGGGCTCCGGGAGGGCCGGCCTTGCCGTGTGTTCACTTATTGACGGTTGCCGCGGTCGATCAGCTCGTCCGTGGCATCGTCGATGGCTTCACGCAGGTCGCCGCGCTGTTTCTGCAGCTTGCCTTCAACCTGCTTGGCGACGCCCTTCACCTGTTGTTTCGAGCTGCCGACCAGTTCGCCGGTTTCTTCCTGGATCTTGCCGCCGATTTCCTTGGCTTTGCCCTTCACTTGGTCCTTGTTCATGATGCGCTCCTCATTAAAAAAGTGAGACGAGCAAATGATACGAATCGGCATCGAGACCCACTGTACGCAAGCTAACAGAACTAGGCTTTACGCCAGACTGAAGCCAGCCATGGCTGCTGTTCGCGCGGCAAGCCTGCCGGGCGGTAATAGTGGGTGATGGGCTCGAAGCCGGCTGCGGTGACGACTTCAAACCAGGTCTCGAAATCGTAGTAACAGCCATAACGAGGACCGTTCCATCCTTCCTCATTGTGACCGCGAGGGTTGGAGCTGAACAGCACGCCGCGCGGTTTCAGCGCTGCATGCAGGCGCTTCAGCACATCGGGCAGCACGGCACTGGGAACGTGGAACAGGGAGGCGTTGGCAAAGATGCCGTCAAACGACACGGGCGGCAGGTCCAGCGCGACGAAATCCTGGTGCAGGACTGTGCATCCGCTCCAGTTCTGCGCCATTTCCACGAAATGGGCTGAGCCGTCGAGGCCGACCGGCTCATGTCCAAGCGCCTTGAAGGTGCGCAGGTCGCGGCCAGGGCCGCAACCCAGGTCGAGGATGCGGAACGGAGGCGTTCCTTCAATCGCATCGAGCAGCGCCGCAATGTTCTGGCTTACGTCGTGGTCGCGCGTGCCTTCGAGGAAGGCTTGCGCGTTGCGCTCGTAGTGTTCCAGCGTGCGGCGGGTGATCTGCTCGATGTCGTCCATCCTCCTACTTTACCAGACGCGCACGCGCTGTTCAGGCGCCAGGTACAGCTTCTGGCCAGGCTTCACGTCGTAGGCCTGGTACCAGGCGTCCAGGTTGCGCACGGTGTAGGTGCGCCACTTGGCCGGCGAGTGGCCGTCGGTCATGACCTGGTTGCGCAGCGAGGCGTCGCGGGCCTTGTTGGCCCAGCTTGCGGCGTAGCCGTTGAAGAAGTCACGGTCCTGCGCCGGGGTGGCTTTGCCGCCCAGCGAAACGTGGTAGGCGTCCAGGGCTGCAGCCAGGCCCGCCAGGTCGGCCAGGTTTTCGCTCAGGGTCAGGGTGCCGTTCAACTTCAGGTCCGGGAAGGCTTCATAGGCGTCGTACTGTGCCACCAGCTTGGCGGCTGCCTGCTTGAAGTGCTCGCCGTCTTCCTTGGTCCACCAGTCGCGCAGGCGGCCCTTGGAGTCGAACTGGGCGCCCTGGTCGTCGAAGCTGTGGCTGATCTCATGGCCGATCACGGCGCCGATCGCGCCATAGTTCAGCGCATCGCTGGCCTTCATGTCGAAGAATGGCGGCTGCAGGATGGCGGCGGGGAAGTTCAGCGCATTCTGCATCGGCATGTTCACGGCGTTCACCACGTGCGGCGGCATGCACCATTCGGTTGGGTCAACCTTCTTGCCCAGTTTCGCCAGCTGCTGCTTGTAGTGGAACTGCTCGGCGCGCAGGGCGTTGCCCATGGCGTCGTCAGCCTTGATTTCCAGGCCTTCGTAGGAAGTCCATTTGTCCGGATAGCCCACGCCAACGTACAGGGTGCGCAGTTTTTCCTGCGCTTCCTTCTTGGTGGCAGGCGCCATCCAGTCCAGCGCATCGACGCGCTTGCGGAAGGAGTCGACGATATTGGCCACCATGGTTTGCAGGCGCGCCTTGGCTTCAGCCGGGAAGTAGCGTTCGACGTACATCTTGCCGGCGGCATCCGGCAGCGCGTTATTGACTGCGCTCAGGCCGCGTTTCCAGCGCGGCGACAGTTGCGGCGTGCCGTTCATGGTGCGGCCGTAGAATTCAAAGCGCTGGTCGACGAAGGCTTTCGGCAGGAAGCCGCCGAAGTGGTTCACGGTGTGGAAGGCCAGGAAGTCCTTCCAGGCTTGCAGCGGCATCTCGTTCACGAGGGCGGCGCTACCGGTAATTGCGGTCGGGTGATAGACAATGAACTTGTTCTGCTTGCCCAGGCCGGCGGCGCGGAAGAAGGCGCGCCAGTCCATGCCTGGCGCCTTGGCGGCGAAGTCGCGCATGGTCCAGGTGTTGTTGGCTTTCTGGATGTCGGCCGAATCCTCGCGGCTGCCGTGGGCCTGGGCCAGCTTGCGCTCCAGCTCATACACGCGCGCGGCACGGGTTTCCGGCTCGCTATAGCCGGCCAGCTTCAGCATGGCGGCGATGTGGGCCTGGTAGGCGGTGCGCAGCTGGTGCATGCGCTGGTTGTCGTCCAGGTAGTAGGCACGGTCCGGCATGCCCAGGCCGCCCTGCAGGATGTATGGAGTGTAGTGCTTCGGGTCGGTCAGGCCCTGTGCGATCCAGATGCCGAACAGGTTCTCGGTGTAGAAATTAGTGGAGTTCAGCGGATCCACGTCGGCGCGGATGGAGGTAGCCAGGGCGCGAACCAGCGCGGCCTTGTCCTTGATGGCGTCGATCTTTTCCAGTTCCGGCTTGAGCGATTTCAGGCCATGCGCTTCAATTGCCGCTTCGTCCATGAAGCTGCGGTAGAAGTCCGTCACGCGGCGGGTGTCGCCGGTTGGCGACTTGGCGGCGGTTTCGTCGATCAGCTTGACGATGCGCTCGTTGGTCGCATCGCCCAGCGCCGAACCGGCGCCCCAGCTGCCTTTGTCGGCCGGGATCTGGGTCTTGGCCAGCCATTCGGCGTTCACATGGCCAAAGAAATCGTCGCCCGGCAGCGGGACGGCGTCTTGCGTTTGCGCGGCCGGGGCTGCCTGTTGGGCAATCGCCGGGGCCAATCCAAAGGTGGCTCCACAGAAGGCCAGGGTAAGGGCCAGCTTGAGCGGCGTAACGCGGTTGGATGCTTGCATTTTTTGTATCCCTATCTAGTTATAAGTGGCGGAATGAGCCAGGCTGCACTCTAACTGCAACGCAAGCGTGACATCGCCCCGTTGCGACAGACTGCAAATTTCGGGGATCAAATGCAGAAAGCTGGGAATGCTGTGCAGCGCGGCCAACGAATGTTAAAAACTTGCTGCACTCCCCTCTGGAATCGCTATATAGTTTCACCCACAGCAACGCCGAATTTAGAGGAGATTTTTCATGAAGCTCGAAGCACTGTTCCAGAATCCAACTGCGTTGCCAACCGCCCCGAAGGTTGTTGACGAATTGATCAGCAGCTTCGACAAGGCCAGCGTCTCCACCGAGGAAATTGCAAAGAAGCTGTCGGCCGACCCCGTGCTGAGCGCCAAACTGCTGCGCCTGGCGAATTCCGCCTACTACCATGTGTCGCGTTCGATTGGCACCGTTGAAGATGCCATCCTGATGCTGGGCTTTGTCACCGTGCGCACGCTGGTGATCAGCTCCGGCCTGGTGAGCGGCTTCAAGACCGTTCCCGGCATGGATTTGCGCCAGTTCTGGCGCTACAGCCTGCGCACCGCCGTGGGCGCCAAGTTCATCGCCAAGGCTTGCAAGCAAAACACCGACCTCGCCTTCACCATTGGCATGATGCATGCGATCGGCCAGCTGGTAATCCATGCCGGCATGTCCGAGCAAGCGCAGGCACTCGACAAAGTGGCAAGCCCGCTGGACGAGCGCCGCCTGGAAATTGAAAAGAACGCGCTGGGCTACACCTATGCCGACGTGGGCGCCGAACTGGCCAACCGCTGGAAATTCCCGCCAACCTTTGGCGAGACCATTGCCGCCATCCCTAATCCCGGCGAGAACGAACTGGCTGCAGTGATTCACCTGGCGGCCTGGCGTGCCCGCGTCGACGAGAACAAACTGTCCCCGGACGCAATCGCGGCCTGCTACCCGACCGAAGTTGCCGAAAGCCTGGGCCTGGAAGAGAACGCGCTGATTGACCAGATGCCATCGCTGGACGAGCTGAGCGCCGGCCTGGATGAGTTGATCAGCTAATCGATTTCGCTTGATGTCTGCCGTTGTGACCCTTGGGATGGGGGCGCAACGGCATTTTTTTGGAATTTTCTCAAATATTTTTCAGAAAGACCCTAAAGTTCCTTCCGAGCCTGACGTTAATCCTGACATGCGGTACTCCGCGCACAGAATCCAAGGCTCAAAATGTCCTCGACCCAAATTCTCGCTACCTACGAAAAAATTGCCGGTTTGACCAGCCAGATGGTGGGCGCCGCGCAAGCCAGCGACTGGGATTCGCTCGACAGCATGGAAAACCAGTGCGCTGCGGCTTCGGTAGCCCTGATGGGCGGTGCCGCTCCCCTGCAGGGTGACGCCCGCAAGCGCAAGATCGAACTGCTGAAGCAGATCATGGCCAACGACCGCACCATCCGCGAAGTGACCGATCCTTGGCAGAGTCGCCTGAACGGCTAAGTCGGCCTGCCCCTCAATAAAAGCGCCTCCGGGCGCTTTTTTGTTTTAAAGGGACGTACCCTTTAAAACAAAAGGCGCCCACTTGGGGCGCCCTGGAATTCGGAGGGGCGAGCACCAGGTATCTCCTGGCGTCGCCTCAGCGCCGGTTGCACCCGGCGTTCATATCGCCTCAGTCGGCTATGAACTGCTTCCAGACGGGGTCGTTTCTTCAACGTCGCTCTGCGGTTCGCGTCACGCTATCGGTGGTGACTGCGGCAGAACCCGGTCCGTGTGAGCCCAGTATAACGCAGGTAAAAAAATCTTGTCCAGCACTGGAATGCAACGGTAGTTACTAGTGTGCAGCAACCTCCACTGCGTCCTCCAGCGTTGGCACGTCATCCTCCGCGCCCCCTTTCTTGCGGAAGGATTGCCAGATCTTCAGCGGGCCTTTCGCCTGGCGCTTGCGCAGGAAGTAGATCAGGCCGCCGAGCGCCGCCAACCCCGCCAGCACACCACCGGCGATCATGGCCAGCCGGCTGCGCGGGTTGGCCGCGAGATCTGCTGCAACGCCGGGCTTGACAGGAGTGGCGCCCGGCTTGGCTGGCGTCGCGCCTGGCTTGTTCGGGGCAACGGCTGGCTTGGCAGGCGCGGCTTCGGGTTTCAACTCGACTGTTCGCGCAGGCGCAGCGGCAGCAGGCGCCACCATGGCGGTTTGCAGGCGATGCACCTTGCCTTCGATATCGGCCAGCTTGCTTGTCATGGCTTCACATTGACGGAGCTGGGCTTCCACCTGCTGCGCAGGGGCGCAAGACTGTGCGGGCGCGGAAGCCGCCGGCGCAGCGGGAACGGCTGTGGGCAGCTGTGCCGGTTTGGAGGTTGGCTGGCGGACAGGCGCCGTCGTCCCGGACCCAGGGCCTGGCCCCGCCTTCGGGCCGGTGACCAGTGCAGCTTGCGGCGCAGGGTTGGCACTTCGCTCCTGTGCCTTCGCCAAGGCGACCTGCTGGCGGTGGGCAAAGGCACGCTGGGCGGCTTCATTCAATCCCGCCTCGCCGTTGTCTCCCGATGTGGGAGGGGCTGCGGCCGGCTTGCTTGCTGCAACGGCCATAGGCAGCGGCTCCGCCGCCGGCATCGCGGCCACAGCCGCAGCGCGCTGGCCCGAAGGTTCCGGCGTCAGCCAGAGCGAAGCGGCTCGGATGATCTGCCGCCCTCCACTATTCAACTCCAGGAAAAGATGCAAGGCCTCGGCATTCACTGGCTGCAGCGTGGTCAGGTGCAGGAAGCGCTTGTTGTCGCGCTTGGCAATCGAGATATACAGGCCGCCCAGCGCAGGCGGCATGGCCACATTGGCGCCCTTGAACACGTCCGGATTGGCGAGCCGAGCCTGGATGTCGGCCAAGTCGGCCGCCGTCAGGTCGACCAATTCGATGTCCGCCGAAAGCTGCTGGCCAATGTGGGAATTGACCTTTATTTCGCCCAGCTCGGCCGCCCGCAGCGAACCGCACAGGGCAGCAGCGCAGACCGGCAGCGCAAAGGCGCGAATGATCAATCGTTTGCTTAACATGGAGGACAGGCCTATTACTTCAATGTACTCATTAACGGCAGAATATCCCGATTTTGTAGGCCTCGGCAGAGTAAGCAGCATTGGCGTTAGAATCCAGTCATCACTTTCCAACGAGGGAGCCGCACATGAACAGCAGAACCGAGCGCGACAGCTTTGGCCCGATTGAAGTTCCAGCCAGCCAGTTGTGGGGTGCGCAGACCCAGCGCTCGCTCGAGCACTTCCGCATTTCCAGCGAACGCATGCCGGCCGAACTGATCGCCGCCCTCGCCAGCGTGAAGCGCGCGGCGGCCAAGGTGAACGTCGACCTCGGGGTGCTCGATAGCGTCAAAGCCAAGGCCATCATGGAGGCCGCCGATGAAGTCCTGGATGGGAAGCATCCGGGCGAGTTCCCGCTGGCCGTGTGGCAAACCGGCTCGGGCACCCAGTCCAATATGAATATGAACGAGATGCTGGCCAACCGCGGCTCCGAGCTGATGGGAGGCGAGCGCGGCGAAGGGCGCAAGCTGCACCCGAACGATGACGTCAACAAGGGGCAGTCGTCGAACGACATCTTCCCCACCGCAATGCATGTGGCGGCGGCGCAGGCAGTCGCGAACAATGTGCTGCCAGCCCTGCGCCAGCTGCGCGCCACCTTGCAGGCGAAGGCGCAGGCGTTCGAGGGCATCGTCAAGATCGGCCGCACGCACCTGCAGGATGCAACACCGCTCACCCTTGGCCAGGAGTTTTCCGGCTACGTCGCCCAACTGGACTATGCGGAGAGAGCCATCGAAGCCACCCTCCCCGCCGTGCTGGAACTGGCAGCCGGCGGCACCGCGGTGGGCACGGGACTGAATTCGCACCCCGAGTACGCCAGCCGTATCGCAGCCGAACTGGCGAGCCGCCTGAAACTCCCCTTCCGCACCGCCGACAACAAGTTCGCCGCACTGGCCGGGCATGACGCCCTGGTATCGGCTCACGGCGCGCTGAAAACCCTGGCCACGGCACTCATGAAGCTGGCCAATGACGTGCGCTGGATGGCTTCCGGCCCGCGCTCCGGCCTCGGTGAAATCAGCATCCCCGAGAATGAGCCGGGCAGCTCGATCATGCCGGGCAAGGTCAACCCCACCCAAAGCGAAGCACTGACCATGCTGTGCTGCCAGGTGTTCGGCAACGACGTGGCCATTACCGTTGGCGGCTCGTCCGGCAATTTCGAGCTGAACGTCTTCAAGCCGCTGATCGCCCACAACTTCCTGCAAAGCGCCCGCCTGCTGGCCGATGGCATGCGCAGCTTCGACGAGCATTGCGCACACGGTATCGAGCCGAACCTGGGCCGCATCGAAGAACTGATGGAACGGTCGCTGATGCTGGTCACCGCCCTGGCCCCGCATATCGGTTATGATCGCGCCGCGCAAATCGCGAAGAAGGCGCAGCACGAGGGCACGACCTTGAAAGAAGCCGCACTGGCCCTTGGTTTTGTGAACGAAAGCCAGTTCAACGAGTGGATTGTTCCACTGGAGATGACCAAGCCAGGCGGCAAGGGTTAATGCCAGGTGGGAATACAACACCTCCGCGCCAACCCAACAGAAAGAGGATTAAAATGCAGAAAGTAGATTTCGAATTGACAGGCGAGTACATCGAGCTGAACCAGCTCCTGAAAGTGGTCGGCCTGTGCGACAGCGGCGGCGCCGGCAAGCAGATCGTGGCTAGCGGCGACGTCAAGGTCGACGGCAAACAGGAGTTGCGCAAGACGGCGAAGATCCGGGCGGGCCAGAAGGTGCGCCTGGGCGACGTGCAGATCGACGTTCATGCCGAGGGCAGTGCGGCCTGATTGATCCGCGCGGAGGGTTAGCTCCATGGATGGTCCCGACGAGAAGCAAGTGCAGTCCCAGGAACAACTGATCGGCGACCTGCGGCAGGTCATCGAGAATGCCGAGGAGCTGCTCAAGAATACCGATCATTACACCAGCGTGCTGTACCAGTCGGCGCGCGCCAAGCTCGCCCAGGCTTTGCTGGCCGCCAACGAGGAACTGGAACGGTGTGAAGACGCGCAGCTCCTGCGCATGATCGAGGCGACCCACCGCGCCAACCTGCTGCACCGGGACTTGTCCGGCGAAGACAAGTTAATGCGGGCGTTTAACTAGGATTTGCTGCTGCAGCCATTGCTGGAGGCTGGCGGCAACGTCGAAGTTCTCATCCAGCGCAAAGGCGGCGTCGAGCGCGTCGCCGAATGCCTTCCCTTCTTTTAATGCCTGCAGCGCTGCGTATTGCGGCACTTGCAGCAGCGTGACCTGGGCTGTCCATTCGGGGCGGCTGAGCAGCGCGCGGCTTGGCTCGTCCATCTTCCGTGGGAATGGCATGCCCTGATGGGCCAGCCAGAGGGGCACGACTGCCCATTCCGATTCAAATAGCTTGGCGGTAGGCTGCCAGGGGAAGCTTTGGCCCTCCACCGTTTGCGGGTTGATGTCCTTCGCCTGCAGCGCGGGCTCGTGCCGCGCGTAATGGATGCGGTGCAGCTGCCATTCCAGGCACGCCATGTCTGGAAGGTAGGGCAAGTCCTTGACGTGCTCGAAGCTGCGCAGGAAGGGCTCGAAGTGTGCGCCGAAGCGGTTCAGGTCTCCACTGTCGGAAGGGTGGGCGCGGCCGTATTCGCGCGCCAGGGCGGCGAAGAATTCTGCGCCCACCAGTTGCGCAATCACAGGATAAGCGGCGGCCAGGGCCCTGGTCCAGGTCGAAGCCAGGTTGCCTCGGTACAGGCCGAAGCGTTCGCCGTGCCTGAGCTGTAGCGTGGCCTCGGCAGCAGGCGAGAACAAGGCGTCGGAAAATGCTTGCTGCTGCGCGGCCAAGGCGTCGCAGCCGACCGGCAGGCATTGCCCGCTCCGGCTCCCGGAGCCCCAGTCGACTTTCTCAGGAGGCGGGAAGTGTTCGGCAATCGCAGCTGCCTTGCCGGCCTCGCCAAGCAGGACTTCCAGGGGCGGGATATCGGTGTCCCATTCGATCAGCGTGGGGACGGCGCCGAAGCGGCTTAACGCTGCTTCGTACAGCCGCCAGACCGGATCGGCGACGACTGCGCCGTGATGGTCGACCACGGCATCGGGTGTGACGAGGTGTCCGGCGAGGTGGATTTCCCCGACTGTGCCGGGGGCGATCGCTTGCAGCGCCGCCATGGCGTCTTCGCCGTGGTTCAGCTGGTTGACGTAGAGGTTGTTCACGTCCAGCAGCAGGCCGCAACCGCTGCGGCGCGCGAGCGCAGCGAGGAATTCTGCTTCGCTCATTGCGTCGTCGGCGAAGCGCACGAAGCTGGAAACGTTTTCGAGCAGGATGGCGCGCCCAAGGGCGTCCTGCATGCGTCCTACCCGCTCCGCCATCAGGTCGAGCGCGGCGTGGTTCAGCGCCAGCGGCAGCAGGTCGTTGAGGTGGCGGTCGACAATGGCGCCCCAGCACAGGTGTTCGGAGACCAGCGCCGGTTCAATGCGCTGGGCGAGGCTCACGACACGCTCCAGGTGACCGGCACTGAATCCGCGTGCCGAACCGAGGCCCAGGCCTACGCCGTGCAGGCTGATCGCGTAGTCGCGCCTCAGTTCCTGCAATACGTGGAAGTCGCCGCCGGCCTGGTCGAGGTAGTTTTCAGTGTGAACTTCAAGCCAGGCGGCGCGTGGCCGCTGCTCGAGGAACTGGCGGTAGTGCGGTGCCCGCAATCCAATGCCTGCTCCCCGCGCCACCGCGTGTTGCGTCATTGATTATTTGGCTGGCGCAGCGGTCTTGCCGCCGGCTTTTTCGCAGGTGCCTTTGGCGACGAATTTCCATTCGCCTGCCATATTGTCGGTCTTGGCCTGGTTGGAGCAGCCATGGGTGCCGGTGGCGCAGTCGTTCTGGCCAGCCTTGGCGATGCCGTAGCACTTTTCTTTTTCCGCTGCTGGCTTGTCCTGGGCTGCGGAAGCAACGCTGCTGGTAGCGGCGCAGACGGTGGCCAGGGCGGCGGCGATCAGGGCTTGACGGTTTTTCATGCGGAGTCTCCTCTGTAGGTTTGCAGGTCTGCGATTAGACCATAAAAAAAACCCGCTGACACCGGTGCCGGTGCGGCGGGTTCGTTGCGGCCTGCGCGAGGTCTGGCGACCGGCGTTCAGGCGGTCGTGTTGATGTTCTGGCCGAGGTGGGATGGCAGGTTGGCGGCAGGCGTCGCTGGCGGAATCGCTTCGATCAGGGCCTGGGCGCTGGAGGCTTGCACGTCCATTGCTCTTTTTAACACGGCGTAACCAACCTCGGTACGATTGCTCGTATCGGCCATTGTTGTTGCCAGCTTTGCAATGCTCATCGCATCCATTTAAACCTCCCACTGATATCTATCCAGATTTACGGATGGGATTTGGCGAACTTTAGGTCTGACTCGCGATTTTTTTGATTAACCAGGCCAGAACGGTGTCGGGACGGTTCAGGTCGAGCCATTGCAGGCGGGGCGGCAGGCCTTCCGGGGCGGGCTGGTCGGAGGCGACGGCGACAATCGTATGGTCGTCGAGGTAACGCGGCGGCTGGCCGGCGATGGCGCGGTAAACTTCCAGCTTGTCGATTTGCCATGCATGGAAGCCTTCCACCAGGGTCAGGTCGGCGGGCTGCAGGCGGGCCAGTTGCTCGTCGGCGCCGGGTTCTTCGGCTCCACGCAGTTCATGGATGATGGCGAAACGATAAGGCGAGGCGATCATCACCTCGGCGGCGCCGGCATGGCGGAAACGGGCGCTGTCTTTCCTTGGCGGCTCAAGCTCGAAGTCATGGTGGCTATGCTTGATGACGTTGACTTTCCATCCGCGCGCGGCCAGCTCGGTGATCAGGTACTCGATCAGGGTGGTCTTGCCGCTGCCCGAGGGGCCGGTGACGCCGACGACGTTCTGCTTGCTGCTCATAGCGGTACCCGGTAGCGGTAGCCGCGGAAGCTGAAGATGGCTTGCTTGGGCTGGAGTTTGTCCAGGATCAGGCCGGGGGCCACTTCCTCGCCCTCCCTGCGCAGCACTTTGTCGATCAGGAGCAGGCGATCGGCGGGATTTTTCGAATACATGTAGCCACCAAGGGTGATCTGGGGGATGGCGCGCTGGATTGGTTCAGGGAGCTCGCGCAGGGATTGCACCTGTTCTTCTGCCGGCGCTGGCGCCGGGACTGCAGCCTGCGGTTGCGCTGCGACCGGGACCGCCTGCGTCACGTCTGCACCGCGGGCCGCGTTTCCGGCTTGCTTCTGGGCGGGCAACCGGGGAGCCTCCGCGGCGCGGGCTGCGGGTGGCGCAGCGGCGACGTGGGCGTCGGCAGCACGCTGGTTGGCCGCTGGCTGGCCGGGAGCTTGCTGTGCAGGAGGCGCTTCTCCTGGGCGTGCTGGCGCCTGGCTTGCGGTGACCGCTGCGGCCGGCGCTGCCGGGGCGGCGCCGGCAACGGTGACTGCAGGAGCTGCCGGTGCGCTGTGGGCGTTGCCGCCCGGGCCGGAAGCCGTGGCCACAGGCGTGGCGCTGCCGTTGGCGGCCGCTGGACCCGCGGCCGGAGCGGCGGCAACCGGCGCGCTTGCGGCGGGCTGCTGGCTCGCGGCTGGCTGCTGGCGCACCAGCATCGTCGCGAGGCCGGCGATGGCGGCTGCCATCAGGGCCATGGCCACGATCACCGGCGTACGCCTGCTGCGCGCCCCCTGCCCGGCCGGCACGCTGGCCAGCGTGGGTGCGTGGATGGTCGGGGTGCTGCCGATCTGGCGTTCGGCCTGCGCTTTTTTGAGTGCTTCGAGAATATAGGACATGTTAATTACCCGCCTTGGCCAACAGGTGCGGCTCGGTCTCCCGGCCCGGCTGCGACAGGCGGATGAAAGTTCGCGGTCCCGCCACGCCGTCGGCCTTCAAACCCTGGGCAAGCTGGAACTCGCGCAAGTATCGCAAAGTTTCGCCGGCTAGTGGCAGGTTCTCGCGCGGTTTCTTGACCCCGTTTATTTGTGCCAGGCGGCGGGCCAGCCAGTCGACGTCCGGGCCTTTATCGCCTTCGCTGACTTCCTCGCGCCAGGAGCGCGGCGCGCGCCAGAAGGTGGTGAAGGTGCCGTCGAAGCGGGCGTCCAGGGCGTCGAGCGAGACCGTTTCGCTGCCGCGCGCTCCAACCAGCGTGGCGCTCTTGCCGTCGATGGCCGTCAGCAGGACATTGCGCGGCAGCGAATCGCCGTCGCGCAGTTTGATGATGGCGGGGCGGTCGAGATTGCGGATTTCTTCGAGGCCGCCCTTGCCTTGCATGCAGCGCAGGTTGTGCCGGGAAGCTTCGGCGCAGCCTTCGCCTTCCGACAATGCCACTTCCCACTTCGCCGCCAGTTGTCCCAGGGCGGCATCCATCGTCAGCCAGCTTGGCGCGACGAGGGTCGCTGGCGATGCAGCCCCTTGCGGCGCCGTGGCAGCGGCCGAAGCGGAACTTGCGGCGGAGGCCTGCGTCACGCGGCCAGCCGCCTGAGAGGCACGGGCAGCAGCCTGCGCGGCAGCGGGTGCACGCGGCGCGGCGGCGGCCCCCGTAGCGGACGGCGAGCGCACCGACGGCATCAGCTGCCAGGCCGCGGCGGCTGTCAGCGCAGCCCCCGCCAAGACTCCGGCTGCAGCCACGCGCCACGCCCGCGCCCCGACTGGAGCGCTCTCGCCTGCAAACACTTCCTGCGCCGCGCGGCGCAGGATGACGGCATTGACCTGCGCACGATTTTCAACGTAGGCGCCAAGCAAAGCCCGGTCGCACAAGAGGTTGATCCGGCGCGGCACGCCTTTGCTCAATTGGTGGATGCGCCGCAGCAGGCCACGCGGGAACAGCTCCACCGCCCCGGCGCCAGCCACCGCCAGCCGGTGCTGGATATAGCTGCCTACTTCCGCCTCGGACAATGGCCCCAGGTGATAGCGCGCGATCACGCGCTGCGCCAGTTGCTCGAGCTCGGGGCGCGCCAGCATCTGGCGCAGTTCCGGCTGGCCGATCAGGATAATCTGCAGCAGCTTGCGCTCGCTCGTTTCCAGGTTGGTCAGGAGGCGCAACTGCTCCAGCACGTCGGCCGACAGGTTTTGCGCCTCGTCGATCACCAGCACATTATTCAGGCCCGCCGCATGCGACTCCAGCAGGTAGCTGTTGACCGCATCCACATAGGACTTGACGCTCGCCCCTTCCGGCGCCACGCCGAATTCATCGCACACCGACTGCAGCAGTTCTTCCACCGTCAGCTTGGGATTGAAGATATAGGCCAGGCGGCAGTCGGCCGGAATCTGTTCGATGAAGCAGCGGCACACCGTGGTCTTGCCGGCGCCGATCTCGCCGGTCAGCAGCACGAAGCCGCCGCCGCTGCCCACGCCATACAGGAGGTGCGCCAGCGCCTCGCGGTGCCGTTCGCTCATGAACAGGTATCGCGGGTCGGGGGCAATCGAAAACGGCTGCTGTCTGAGGTTGAAGTATTGCGTGTACATGGTGGGCGCTTAGCGCAGCGCGGGCGGCAGTTGCTTGAATTTGGCGCAGTATATCTTGGAGCGCGTATTGAAATAGACGATGCGGCTGCCCGGCTTGGACTCCCGCACCGGGTAGCGCGAAGTGTCGATTTTCGCATAGGCCTGGCCGTCCTGGCGAAGGATGGCCTTTTCGAGCTCCTCCGGCGTGGTGTCGGTCACGGCGCCGACAAAGCTGTAGGGGAAGCTCTCGTCGCTGATCATCACTTCCAGCACGGGAAAGCCCCACAGGATCGCGTCATTGGTACGGAACCAGTAGGCTCCGCCCTCGCGCTTGTAAGGCCGCCCGAAATACTGGCTGAGGTAGTCGAAATAATAACGGTTGGAGGTCTGGTCGCGGCACAGCAGGCCATTGCCAAGCACGTCGCCGAAGTGGGAAGGCGGCGCTGCCTGCGTCGCCTGGCTGGCGGCGAGCACGCCTGCCGCCGTGAGGAAGCGCAATCGACGCATCAGTTACAACTTCTGGAACCAGGCGCGGTTGGCACTGATCTTGGCCTTGGCCGAGGGAGGCAACGCTTCATAGCAGCCAGGGTATTGCTTCAGGGAACCCTCGCGGACTTCCTTTTGCAAACCATTGATCAGGAACACGTATACCGTTCCACCCTGGTCGGTCTTTTTGGTTCCCAAGTACTTGATCATAAGTGTCTCTCCTGACGAGCATTATGACATTTCAAGGCGAAATCACAACTTTTTGCCCGGTACCGTGTGCATTTCAGTATCGGAAAAATGCAGTTGGCTCCTCGTTTTTGCGCGTCTGTCTTTTTCCGGCCCGGCGGCGACGCCGATTCGCCTATCGTTGCAGCATCACCAATCCTGAACAGTGACAATCAAAATGAATAAGCTGATCACCTACGGCGCCGCTGCTTCCCTGATCGCGCTGGGCGTTACGGCCTTGCACGCGAGCCCTCCGGAAAGCGAAAAGAAGGCCGATGCCACGCCGACCCGGGAAAACCGCCCGGTGACGGCTTTTTCGCGCATCGAGGTGGACGGCCCCTACAAGGTGCTGATCAATGCCCAAGGCGAGCCTGCGGTGGAAGTCAGCGGGCCGAAACGCCAGGTCGAACAGCTGGAAACCGTGGTCCAGGGCGATACCCTGCACGTCCGGCCTTTGCGCCGCCACCACTGGGTGTTCAGCTTCGGCAAACAGCGCGAACCGGTGATCGTTAAAATCAGCGCCAAGGGCCTGAAAGCCTTGAGCAACAGCGGCAGCGGCGACGTGGAACTAGAACGCGTGGACAGCACTGAACTGAAGCTGATCTCCACCGGCCCGGGCGACGTCAGCGCTTCCGGCACCGCCACCGAATTGACCGTCAAGGCCAGCGGCAGCGGCGACATGCACCTGCACCGTATGCGGGCCACCAACGTCAACCTGGTCATGAGCGGCCCTGGCGACGTCAGTGCGCCGGCGATTACCGGCGACCTGAATGCCGTGCTGTCCGGCTCCGGCGACCTGGAAGCGGGCGACGTGCGCGCCAATAAAGTGAACGCAGCGATGAGCGGCCCCGGCTCGGTCGAACTGCGCGGCAGCAGCCGCGACCTGCGCGTCGAGATTTCCGGCTCGGGCGACCTGGAAGCGTGCGGCATGCAGGTCGAAAACGTCAGCGCCATGCTGAATGGGCCGGGCAGCGCTTGCCTGAGCGGCCAGATCAGGAAGTTCGACGCCGAAGTGCACGGTTCCGGCGACCTGGAAGCGCGCGGCCTGCAAACCCAGAATACGCGCGTCAGCCTGAGCGGCCCCGGCGGCATGAATCTGTCCGGCAGCAGCGAGACCCTGAGCGCGGACGTCAGCGGTTCCGGCGACCTCGATGCCAAGCAGCTCCGGGTAGCCAAGGCAATTGCGCGCAGCAAGGGCCCCGGCAATATCTACCTGAGCAAGGTAAGCGATTCGCTGGATGCCGACGTGCGCGGCTCGGGCGACCTGAAGGCCGAACCGGAGTGCAAGGACGTCAAGGTCACGATGAGCGGCCCTGGCGGCGTGCAGCTGCGCGGCTGGACTGGCACGCTTAACGCGCAGCTCACCGGCTCGGGCAGCCTTGATGCACGCGACATGCTGGCCAAGCAGGCAGAAGTCAATGTACGCGGTCCAGGCAACGCCACGGTTAATGTGGAAGGCAAGGTCGCAGCCCAGGGCCAGCAATTGATTTCCGACAAACAGCGTGTGCTGACGGTCGACCGTCGTGGCGCCCACGCCGAATGATTGACGAAATCGCTGCTGACGCCTGAGGCGCCGGCAGCGATTAGCTTTTCTCCCGAGCCCGGCCAGCGTGCCGGGCTTTTTTTCGTCCATATTGCAACTTTGGCACCACAGTCCATACCAAAGTGCATACCATTAGCGACAGCACAATTTCAATTACAAATCAAAGACTTGTGATTGCAAATCCGAGTTTAGCTGCAGACCTAAACAATACCAGTTAAATACCTGTTGACAAGCTGGTGTGCTCCTCATATAGTCGCCACAGTTCTTTTCATCCCTTGAAAAAATGATCGAATTCCTGATAGGCGTCGATGGCGGCGGCAGCGGCACACGGGTGCGCCTGGCGCGGGCCGACGGACAGTTGCTGGGCGAAGGCCAAGCCGGTCCATCTGCCCTGCTGCACGGCATTAAGAATGCATGGGCTGCCGTTGAAGAAGCCGTGGGGCGCGCCTTCGAAGCGGCCGGCGTGACGCAACCGGCGCGCGAACACATTGCGATCGGGCTGGGGCTGGCCGGCGTGCACAACAAGCAGTGGGCCGCCAATTTCGTGGCCGCCAATCCCGGTTTTGCCGCGGTGGCGCTGGAAACCGATGCGTTTACCACGGTGCTCGGTGCTCACGAAGGCCAGCCGGGCGCCATCATCGCCCTGGGCACCGGCAGCGTGGGCGAAATCCTGCATGCCGATGGCGCGCGCCATGAAGTGGGCGGCTGGGGCTTCCCTTCCGGCGACGAAGCCGGCGGCGCATGGATCGGCATGAAGGCGATCAACCATGTGCAGCAAGTGGTCGACGGCCGGGTCCGGGGCAGCGCCTTCTCGCAGGCGGTGGCCGAGGCGTGCGGAGGCAGCCGCGACCGCATCCAGGTCTGGCTGGCAAATGCCAACCAGACCGCCTTTGCGCAACTGGCTCGCATCGTGCTGCAATTTGGGGAAAGCGATGCGACCGCGCGCGGCATCCTGTCCGAAGCTGGCCAGCAGGTGGCGCTGATCGCCCATGGCCTGGACCCGAGCGGCACCTTGCCTATCGCCCTGTGCGGCGGCCTCGGTGAGCCGCTGCGCGCTTTCCTGCCGCCTGCCCTGCTGCAGCGGATTGTTCCCCCCAGGGGCGATTCGGCCGCGGGTGGCCTGCGCCTGATCCAACAACATTTGAAGGAGTAGCCCGTGCTATCCCAGTTGAGCGATTTCCGGCCTGACGCCGACAGCGACACCCCTCTGTACATGCAGTTGGCAAACAAGCTGTCCGATGGCATAGCAAGCGGCGACTGGCGCGCCAACGAGGCGCTGCCTTCCGAACGCGTGCTGTCGGAAATACTCAATATCTCGCGGGTGACCGCGCGCAAGGCGATCGACATGCTGTGCGCGCGCGGCATGCTGACGCGCCGCCGCGGTTCCGGGACCTACATCACGCCCAAGCTGGAACAGCCGCTGTCGCGCCTGACCAGCTTTTCGGAAGAGCTGCGCCAGCGCGGCTTTACTGCCGGCTCGCGCTGGCTGCAGCGCGAGATCGGCGTGGCGGCGCCGCTGGAACTGCTGTCGCTCGGCCTGTCGCCCAACATGCCGGTGGCGCGCCTGAAGCGCCTGCGCACGGCCGACGACGTGGTGATGGCGATCGAGACCTCGACCATTCCGGCCATGTACATGCCCGATCCCGGCACGGTGCACGGCTCGCTGTATGGCTACCTGGAAGCCAGCGGCAATGTACCGATGCGCGCGCTGCAGCACATCCGCGCCATCAATGCCAATGCCGAGCAGGCGCGCCTGGCCAATATCGCGCCCGGCACCGCCATGCTGCACATTACGCGCGTGAGCTACCTGGAAAGCGGCGCAGCGGTAGAACTTACCCACTCCTACTGCCGGAGTGACTATTATGAATTTGTAGCGGAGTCGCGTCGATGAACCAGGCAATCAAAGGCAATATCCTGACACCGTCCGGCTGGCTGAACGGAACGATTTCCTTCGGCGAGCGGATCGAGGACGTCGCGGGCAGCAGCACCGACCCGGCAGCGAACGGCGACGACTATATCCTGCCCGGCTTTATCGACCTGCACGTGCACGGCGGCGCCGGCAAGGACGTGATGGAGGGCGGCGATGCGGTGCACGCCATTGCGGCAATCCACGCGCGCCACGGCACCACCTCCATGCTGGCCACCACCATGACGGCCCCGCCGGAAGACATCGACGTGGCGCTGGCCGCCATCGGCAAGGCCGTGCGCCAGCGCGGCAAGGGCGAAGCGCGCGTGCTGGGGGCTCACCTGGAAGGCCCTTATATCAATAGCGGCAAGCTCGGGGCGCAGCCAAATTTTGCGCGCGCCGCCACCATTGAAGAAGTCCATCGACTGGAAACGCTGGCGCCGATGCGCGTGATCACCGTGGCGCCTGAAATCTCGGGCCACCTGGAACTGGTACGCGACCTGGCCAACCACGGCGTGCGGGTCCAGATCGGCCATACGCTGGGCTCCTATGAGGAAGGCGTGGCGGCGCTGGACCACGGCGCCACCGGCTTCACTCATTTGTTCAACGCGATGAGCGGCCTGCACCACCGCGAGCCCGGCATGGTCGGCGCCGCGCTGGCGCACGCCGAATTCGCCGAACTGATTCCCGATCTCCTGCACGTGCATCCGGGCGCAATCAAGGGCGCGCTGCGCGCCATCCCGCGCCTGTATTGCGTGACCGATTCCACGGCTGCCACCGGCATGCCGGACGGCGAATACATGCTGGGCCGCCACATCGTCCATAAATGCATGGGCGGCGTGCGCCTGCCCGACGGCACCCTGGCCGGCTCCACGCTGACACTGGACCAGGCGCTGCGCAACCTGGTCGGGCTTGGCCTCGACCTGGCCGACGCCTCCAAACGAGTTTCCACCCATGCAGCCGACTACCTCGGCCTGCAGGACCGCGGCCGCCTGGCACGCGGCGCGTATGCCGACCTGGTCGTGATGGACCGGGACTTGAAACTGAAAGCCGTTTATATCGAAGGAGAACGTTGTGACCTCAATGATGCTTAAAGAAGCCCTGTCTGCCGCCGACTGCGTGGAACAGCAGCTGGCGAACGACACCGACCGCTACGCGGAACTGGGCCGCAAACTGAGGAGCACGCCGTTCAACTCCGCGCTGACGGTGGCGCGCGGCAGCTCGGACCATGCCTGCAACTACATCGCCTACCTGATCATGTCGCGCCTGGGGCGGGTGGTCGCTTCGCTGCCAATGTCCCTGGTGACGCTGCACAAATCGCCGCTGATCACGCGCGATACGCTGGTGGTGTCGGTCTCGCAATCCGGCCAGAGCCCGGACGTGGTAGAACCAATCCGCTATTTCCGCGACGGCGGCGCGACCACCGTAGCACTGGTCAACGACGCTGAATCGCCGCTGGCGCACAGCGCCGAATGGGCCATGCCGCTGCGCGCTGGCAAGGAGCAGAGCGTGGCCGCCACCAAGAGCTTCATCACGTCCCTCGTCGCCGGCGCGCGCCTCGTTGCGCACTGGCAGAACGACCCGGACCTGCTGGAAGGCCTGGCGGCCCTGCCGGATGCACTGCGCGCAGCCTGCAATGTGGACTGGTCGCCGGCCATTGAAGTCCTGGCCCCGGCCCGCAACATCATGGTGGTCGGGCGCGGCATCAGCTTCCCGGTCGCCCTGGAGGCTTCGCTGAAATTCAAGGAGACCTCGGCCCTGCAGGCGGAAGCCTTCTCCGGCGCGGAAATCAAGCACGGCCCGATGGCGCTGATCGAGGAAGGCTATCCTCTGCTGATCTTCGCAACGCGCGGCCCGACCCAGGCTGGCTTGCTGGCACTGGCGGAAGAAATGCGCGGCCGCGGCGCGCGCGTGCTGCTGGCGGCGCCGGAGGACGTGGCAACGCGCGACCTGACCTTGCCGGTTGCGGCCACGCCGGATCTCGACCCGATTGTTGCGATCCAGGCCTTCTACGTGATGGCGGCCAAGCTGTCCGCAGCGCGCGGCCTGGACCCGGATCGTCCGCGCCACCTGAACAAAGTCACCAAGACCCACTGATTTGCGCGCGGCCATCAATGAAGAACAGACTCCTGCTTGCTGCATTGATGGCCGTTGCCGGCGCCGCATTCGCCGCGCCGGTGCAGCATATCGAGTTCTGGACCTTCAGCATGAAGCCGCGCTTCACGCCCTACTTCGAGGACGTGGTACAGCGCTATGAGGCCGCAAATCCCGGCGTCAAGCTCGAATGGGTCGACTTCCCCTGGGACATCATCCAGACCAAGCTGGTCACGCGCATCGTGGCGGGCAAGCCGCCGGCGCTGGTCAACCTGAACGTGCCGTGGGCCGAGGAGTTCGCGCGTGACGGGCTGCTGACGCCAGTCGATCCGCTGCTGGGCGCCGATCGCGCACGCTATCTGCAAAGCGCCTTGCGCGATCTTTCGTTCTCGGGCAAGACTTACGGCTTCCCGATGTACAGCAATGTCGCGGTGATCGCCTATAACCGCGAGATCTTCCGCGCCGCCGGCATTCCACACGCGCCGCGCAATCTCGATGAACAGCTCGCGTTCGCGCGCCAGATCGCCCAGCGTACCGGCAAGGCCGGCCTGTGCCCAGCCCTTTCAAAGGTTGATGGCCTGATGCTGCAGCAAGGCCTTCCGGTACTGGCTGGCGGACGGGCGGTATTCAACACGCCTGCGCACGTCGCCTTTGTCGCCAAGCTGGCCGAGACCTATCGCGCTGGAGGCCTGCTGAAGGATGGCTTGTTTGCCGAGGATAACTTCCCGCCTGCGGTGGAGGCCTATAAGAGCGGACGCCTGGGAATGCTGCTGGCGCCGCCGACGGCGTTGAAGCGCATCCAGGCCGATGCGCGCGAAGTCTACGCCATCACCGATGTGGCGCCTGCCCCGCTGGGGCCGACCGGGATTGCCGACGGCGGTTGGCTGATCCACTTTGGCGTGCCGGCCCGGGTGCCGGCGGCGGACTTGCCTGGCATCGGCAAGTTCGCCCGCTTCCTCACCAGCGATGCGAACCAGCTTGAATTCGCGCGCCAGGCCAGCGTGTTTCCAGCCTCGGCGCAGGCTGCCAATGATCCCTTCTTCACCGCCGTGCCGCCGAATGCTGGGGCAGCGGAAAAAGCCGTTGCCGCCGGCGCCGTATCGATGCCCTATTCCCGCACGATGTACGTGGCCGGCATCGAAGACTACGACGAACTGCGGCGCGCGCTGGTGAAGGCCGTCGAAGCCGGCGTCACCGGCCGCCAGGATATCCAGCAAGCGCTCAACGCCGCGGTCGCCATCTGGAACCGCAAGCTTGCGTTAATAAAGTCGGGGTCAGGTCTGGCAATCGGACACGGGCTCAACCGTAGGCCCTGCCTACGGTTGAGCCCGTGTCCGATTGCCAGACCTGACCCCGACTTGTTAGCTGTAAGGGACGGACAATGAAGCGCTCGTTGGCTGCCTGGCTGTTTCTCGCACCGGCATTGGTGCTGCTGGCCGTCTTTGCGTTCTGGCCGGTGCTTTTCGGCTCCGTGCTGGCGTTCACCGACTTCTCGCTGGTGCGGCCGACGCATTGGGTCGGCTTGGACAACTTCCGCTACATCTTCAATAACGAGATGTTCGTCACCGGCCTGAAGAACTCGCTGGTTTTCCTGCTGATCGTGCCCTGCGTGCAGCTCGGCGCCATTACGTTGGCTGTGCTGGTGAACAACCAGCTCCCGGGCGTCAAGATGTTCCGCGCCGCGTATTACGTGCCTGTGGTGACGACTGTCTCGGTGGTCGGCATCATGTGGGGTTTCATGTTCCACGAACAGGGCGCGCTGAATTACATCCTCGGCATCCGCATCGGCTGGCTGCAGGACGATACTTTTGCGCTGGCCGCGATCATGTTCGTCACGTTGTGGCGCGGCCTTGGCTGGTATATGGTGATGTACCTGGCCGCGCTGCAATCGGTGCCACAGGAAATGCAGGAGGCGGCGATTCTCGACGGCGCCTCGCGCTGGCAGCGCTTCTGGCATATCACGGTACCAATGCTGCGCCCGACCATCATGGTCTGCACCATCCTTTCCGTGCTGGGCGCGCTGAAGGCCTACCAGGAAGTGGACGTCCTGACCCAGGGCGGGCCGATGAATTCCACCTTCACCGCCCTGTACTACGCCTACGACCAGGGACTCAAGCACCTGAAGCTGCCGCGCGCCCTGGCGGCAAGCTTCATCGTTTCCCTGATCTGCATCGGCATCGCCTTGCTTTGCCTGCGCTACCTGAAGCCAAAGCACCGATGAAAAAGACCGCACAATACCTGCTGCTGGCCGCCATCGCGCTGCTGTGCATCTTTCCGTTCTGGTGGACGCTGGTCACGGCGCTGTCCACGGAAGGCAATGTCTTCTCCTACCAGCCGACTTTCTGGCCCAGGCAGCCGTCGCTGGAGAACTTCGCCGAGGTATTCCGCGTCATCCCGATCTGGTCCTTCCTGAAGAACTCGATCCTGATCACGGCCTGCACCGTGCTGTGGAAACTCGTGCTGTGCTCCATGGCTGCCTACCCGCTGGCGCGCCTGCACTTCAGGGGCAAGAAGCTGGTATTCGGCCTGATCGTCGCGACCATGGTGCTGCCGTCCGAAGTCAACTTCCTGGTCAATTTCATCACTGTGACGGAACTGGGGCTGGTCGACACCTACTCGGGCGTGATCCTGCCTAACGTGGTGAATGCGGTCGCGATCCTGCTGCTGAAACAGGCTTTCGAGGAAGTCCCGCAAGACCTGGTCGATGCTGCCCGCGTCGACGGCGCCTCGGAATGGACTATCTTCAGCAAGATCATGCTGCCGCTGATCGCCCCGTGGCTGGCGACAGTCGGCATCCTGACCGCCGTCGAAGCATGGAACGAATACATCTGGCCATCGATCGTCATGAGCAAGCCGGACGAATTCCCGCTGTCGGTGGGCGTGCTGTATTTGCGCGGCACCTTCGGCAGCAGCACGCGCGTGATCGCGGCGGGTACCATCATCACCATAGTGCCGACACTGGCGGCATTCCTTTTCACCCAACGTTACTTCATGCGCGGCATGGACGGAGCAGTCAAATGAGCACACAAGAACTACGAAAAATCGCGGGACAACTGATCATGATCCGCTTTCCCGGCACGGTGCTGGACCAGGCGACTGCCGATTTCATCCGCGCGAACGGCATCCGCGGCGTGTGCCTGTTCCGCGGGAACATGACCGACTCCGTGCAACTGGCCAGGCTGACCGCCGACCTGCGCGACGCCATGGGCCCGAACGCGCTGATCGCCATCGACCAGGAAGGCGGCGCTGTGGTGCGTTCGACCTGGGTGCCGGCGCCGCCTGCGGCAATGGGCCTGGGCGCGGCCGACGATGCCGATCTGGCCTACCGCACCGGCGCTGCCGTGGCGCGCGCCGCCAAGTCGCTCGGCTTCAACTGGAATTTCGCGCCCGTGCTGGACTTGAACAACAATCCGGACAATCCTGTGATCGCCGAGCGCTCCTTCGGTGCCGAGCCGAAACGCGCGGTGGAACTGGCCATGGCCTGGATGGCCGGCAGCCATGCCGAAGGCGTCGCCTGCTGCGTCAAGCATTTCCCCGGCCACGGCGACACCCACGTCGATTCGCACCGCGACCTGCCGACCGTCGACAAGGCATTGCCGGAACTGGACCTGCTGGAGCTGGCGCCATTTCGCGCCGCCGCCCCGGTGGCGCCGGCCATGATGACCGCCCACATCGTCTACCCTGCCATCGATCCGGATAATCCCGCCACCATGTCGCCGGCCATCCTGGACGGCATCCTGCGCAAGCAATGGAACTACAAGGGCATTATCATCACCGACGGCATGGACATGCACGCCATCGCCGGCCGCTACGGCGTGGGCAACGCCGCCGTGCGCGCCTTGCTGGCCGGGGCCGACATGGTGATGGCGCTTGGCACCACCGAAACCCAGAACGAAACCCTGGACGCCATCGCGGCTGCGCTGGCCGATGGTTCCCTGTCGCAGTCTGCTGTCGACGAACGCCTGGCGCGCCTTAACGCGCTGGCGCAAGCCTATCCTTGCCAGCAGCGCTCCTATAAGGAAGATGCCGCGGACCGCGTGATCATGGCCGAAGGCTGGCGTCGCGCATTGACAGCACGCGGCAATCCGCAACGTCCCGCGCCGGGCAGCAAACTGCGCCTGGTGGTACGGCAGGATGTGGTCAGCGATGGCGTTTCCGAAGCCGGCGTACCGGCAGCCACCGTGGCCGCTTCGCTGGGCAAGCTGTACGACGTGGACCTGGTCACCTTCGCCGACGCCAACACCTTTGACTGGTCGGCGCTGCCGCAGGATGGCCGCTTCACCGTGCTGGCCTCCACATCGCGCCTGCGCTACGGCGACAACGCCCGCAACAACTGGAAGCCGGACCTGCACCTGGCGTTGTGGAACCCGTACCAGGCGCTGGACATCCAGTCCCCGGCCCTGATGACCTATGGCTTCGCCGCTCCCGCACTGGAAGCCGTCAACGCCTGGCTGTCGGGCGAACTTGAAGCCACCGGCCGCTGCCCGGTTCCCGGCTTTGCTTAAGGCTTAAGGAGAGAAGATGGACGCCGCACGCCACAACCCGCTGAAATGGATCCCCACGCTGTACCTGGCGCAGGGCCTGCCCTACTTCGCCATTGCGCTCGTCTTCGGCCAGATGATGAAGAGCATGAACATGTCGAACGCGGAAATCAGCCACTGGCTGGCCTTCCTCGGCGGCGCCTGGATCTTCAAACCCTTGTGGAGTCCATTCCTGGAACTGGCGTCCAGCAAAAAGCTGGTCGTGGTCAGCCTGCAGCTGTTCGGCGGCGTGGGCCTTGGCCTGGTGGCGCTCGCGCTGCAATTCCCGTTCTGGCTCAGCGCCAGCATCGGCGTGCTGTTCCTGGTGTCGATCGCCTCCGCTACCCATGATATTTCCTGTGACGGGCTGTACATCGCCAGCCTGAACAAGAAGGCACAGGCGCAATACGCCGGCTGGACCGGTACTTTCTTCAATGCCGGCCGATTCCTGGCACAAGGCGGCTTGCTGATGCTGGCTGGCTACCTGGAGAAGACCCAGGGCGTTACCGCCGCCTGGACCGTCATCTTCGGCATCCTCGGCCTGACGATGTGCGCATTGGGCACATATAACCTCTGGGCGCTGCCCCTCAGCCCCAACGCCCGCATGGACGACCATACCGTGGGCGGCGTGGCGCGCACCCTGGTGGAAGTGATTGCCGACTACTTCCGCAAACCGGGCATCTTGATTTCGATCCTGTTCATCATCTTGTTCCGTGCCGGCGAGGCGCAGGTGCAGACGATTGGCCCGCTGTTCCTGCGTGAAGCGCGCGAGGCGGGCGGCCTTGGCCTGAGCACTGCCGAAGTAGGCGCCGTCTACGGCACCAGCGGCACTATCGCCTTCATCATCGGCTCCATCGCCGGCGGCTATTTCACCTCCTGGCTGTCGCTGCGCCGCGCCATCCTGTTCCTCATCCTGGCGATGAACTTGCCGAACCTGGTTTTCTACTTCCTGTCGCACTCCCTGCCGACCGACCTGACCACGATCGGCGTCGCCCTCAGCGTGGAAATGTTCGGCTACGGTTTTGGCTTCGTCGGCGTCATCCTGTACATGATGCAAGTCGTAGCGCCGGGTAAGTACACCACGGCGCACTACGCCTTCTCTACCGGCGTGATGCAGGGGGGCTTTGTACTATTCCGCTGGATCAGCGGCGATATCCAGATGGCGCTGGGCTACAAGAACTTCTTCCTGTGGGTACTGGTGGCTGCCATCCCCGTCACCATCCTGTCGCAGTTCATTCCGATGGAGTCGCGCGAGCGATCCGGCGCCGACGCCGTGCCCGAGGCGGCCTGATTCATGGCATCGGTCTCGCTGCGCAATATCGCCAAGCGCTATGGCGACAATGACCCGGTCATCCAGGGCATAAACCTGGACATCGCGGACGGTGAATTCACCGTGTTTGTCGGCCCGTCCGGTTGCGGCAAGTCGACGCTGCTGCGCATGATCGCCGGGCTGGAAGAAATCAGCGGCGGCGAACTGCATATCGGCGGTCGGCTCGCCAACAGCGTGCCGCCGGCCCAGCGAGGACTGGCGATGGTGTTCCAGTCCTATGCGCTGTACCCGCACATGACGGTGTATGAAAACATGGCATTCGGCCTGAAGCTGGCCGGCACGCCCGCCGCCGAATTGCGCGCGGCAGTGGAACGCGCCGCCGCCACGCTGCAGATCGGCCACCTGCTCCATCGCAAGCCAAAGGAACTATCCGGCGGCCAGCGCCAGCGCGTGGCCATTGGCCGCGCCATCGTGCGCAAGCCGCAGCTGTTCCTGTTCGACGAACCGCTGTCCAACCTGGATGCCGGCCTGCGCGTACAAATGCGGCTGGAAATCGGCCGGCTGCACAAGGAACTGGGCACCACCACCATCTATGTGACGCACGACCAGGTGGAAGCAATGACGCTGGGCCAGCGCATCGTGGTGTTCAACGGCGGCAAGGTTGAACAGGCAGGCACGCCGCAGCAACTGTATAACAGCCCGGCCAACCTGTTCGTGGCCGGCTTCCTCGGCGCGCCGCGCATGAACTTCATCCCGGGCGAAGTGATGGCCGTGGGCGCCACGCACGTGGCGGTGCTGCTGCCGGGCGGCGCCATCGTCGAAGTGGCGGTCCTGCCCGGCGAGGTCGAGCGCGGCGCCAGCGTCACGCTTGGCGTGCGTCCGGAACACCTGCAATTGCGGGAAGAAGCTTACAATGCGGCCGCTGTCGCGATCAGCCATGTGGAGTATCTTGGCGATCAGTCAATCGTTTACGCGGCCTTGCCCGGCATGGCGGAGGCGCTGGCGGTGAAACTGGCACAGGATCATCCGCTGCCAGCTCCCGGCGCAACTGCCACGCTGTTCCTGCCGCCGGAGCGCTGCATGCTGTTTGCGGCCGATGGCACGGCTTTCGACCGGCCATAATAAATCGTTACAATTGGCTACTTCAGAAAACCGGTCCCATGACGAAATTATGGGAGAATAGACGTTTGCCTCAACCACAAGAAGGATCACATACCATGACCCAACATCGTTTCGCACGTATCGGCCTGCTGCTGGCAGCCATCGGCCTGGGCGCCGTCCCGGCGCTGGTCCAGACCGCACACGCGCAAGACAAACAGGCTGCCGCGGCTCCACAAGAGACGGTGCGCAAAGAGATGGTTAAATTCCTGGACAGCAAAATCCTGGCCCCTCTGCTGGATGCCAAAAAATATGGCGAAGTGAACGCCTTGCTGGACCAGGCAGATGCAATGCCGAACAAATCCTCCTACGAGCAGTATTTCATCAACCGCATGCGCCTGGCCACCGCCCTTGGCATGGGCGACAAGCCCAAGCTGATCGAAATGCTGGAGTACGTGCTGGCCTCGGGCCGCCTGGAGAAAGAAGAGAAGGCCAAGTTCACGCAAGCGCTGGCAGGCTACTACCAGGAACAGAAGAACTACCCCAAGACCATCGAAAACCTGCAGAAGTACGGCGAACTGTCCGGCGACCCGAAAGTGGCGCGCCAGATCATGGCGATCCGCTTCGAATCGGGCGATTACAAGGGCGTGCAGGCCGACCTGCTGAAGAAGCTGAACGACAGCATCAAGGCTAACCAGCCAATGACCCGCGAAGAGCTGCACATGCTGGCCGACGCCTCGCATCGCCTGAAGGACAAGGCTACCTACCTGACGGCGCTGGAAGGCCTGGTGCGCTGGCATCCACGTGACCGCTACTGGTCGGACATGCTGTACCGCACCCGCGGCAAGGAAAACTACTCCACCCGCTTCTCGGCTGACATCATTCGCCTGCAGAAAGTGGCCACCACCAAGATGGAAGAACAGGACTACGTGGAACTGGCCGAAGTCGACCAGCTCGAAGGCCAGTTCATCGAAGGCAAGGCCGCCCTGGATGCCGGCATCGCCAACGGTGCTGTGACCCAGAACGCCAAGATCAAGAAGCTGAAGGGCGAACTTGACAGGCAAGCCGCAGACGACATGAAGAACATCGCCTCCACCGAATCTTCGGCCCGCAAGGCCAAGAACGGCACCGGCATGGTCAACCTTGGTTACGCGTTCGTGACCATGGGCCAGTATGACAAGGGTATCCAGCTGATCCAGGACGGCATCGCCAAAGGCGGCCTGAAAAACGCGGAAGATGCCAAGCTGCGCCTGGGCTACTCCTACGCGATGGCCGGCAAGAAGGACGAAGCCATCAAGATCCTGGAAACCGTGCAAGGCGCCGATGGCCGTGCCGACCTGGCGCGCTACTGGATCCTGTGGGTCAACCGTCCATACCCAGCGACTGCTGGCGACGACGAGAAACAAGGCTAAGCAGGACGCCTGAACGTCTATGCAATACAACAAAGCGGGATTGGCTTTCGGGCTCTTCCCGCTTTTTTTCGCCTGCTACCCCCGATTCAATTGAATCACTCTTGCCGTTCACGAAATTCTAGGCTGTAATGGCGGTCCGCATCGTTACAGAAAGAGCAACACCCATGCATGCCCCGCTGTCAGAAAGCGACTTTCACCAGTCCCTGCGCGAACCCCTGCTTAGGTATCACGGCTACGAAGAAAACTTCCATGACCAGCTCGAGACGTTCGAGCATGTGAGGGAACGCCTGCAGCAACCGCCCGAGATGATCTCGGCGATCCCGCTCTATAACCTGATGAACACGACCAAGCGCCTGGCGACTGACGCCACCGCGTTCCTGGTCAACTGCTATAGCGGCGGGCATGACATCGCCCAGCTTCAAGCTTTCTACGACCGTGCGGTCGAACATTGGGAAACCTACGCCCACTACAACCAGGCCTATAACGACAGCAATGATCGCGAGACTCCGTGGCCGCATGTTGCGCTGGCCGGTCCGGAGTACCATCAGGCGCTGACCATGGTTTGCCTTGGCCTCCTGCTCGGCAAGCAGGATATGCTGCATCGCCTGGTGCCGCTGATCGACTACCGCAATGAGAAGCGCGACGCGCTGGTCGAACGCTTGCTCAGTTGCTGCGTTGAAGGGCGCGATCCGGCTGTCGGCATCTGCCGCCGCAACCTGCCATACTCGAAAATTCTCCCCATCTTTGCCGCGCAGCCCGCCGAACGGCCGGCACTGATGGCGCAATATCTCGCAGAATGGTACGAGGCCAGCCGCCGCGAAAACTATTACGACCTGCACAAGACGGGATACCAGTTCGTCGGCTACTGGTCGTGGGAGGCTGCGGCAATCACCCTGGTGCTGGGCATCGACGAGGCGAGCTATCGCCACCTGCCCTACTACCCGGCGGACATGGTCGCCTTTGCACGCCAGGCCAACGCTGGCAAGATGCCGTCCTACGTCGCTCCCTCTATCGTAGAGGGCTCCGAACTGGCGCCGCCCGTCACGCTTGACGAGCTGGCCATGTTCTGGCGGCACAAGAAGCTGTCCCCTGCAGATTTCGAGCAGCGGCGCCGCTCCAGCCGCATGCGCTATGACAGCTACGGAGAAAACCTGGCGCACTTCACCGACAAGGTCTGTTACGAATGCGCCGACCCGGACCAGTATGACGGAGCACACCTGCTGGCATGGGAGTCCGTGAATCACCTGCGCAATGGCTACAGCGCCGGCCATGCATTGGAGGACCTCAATACTTTTTTTCCGCTGGCTCTCAGCTTTTGGGAAGACTACGCGCGCTTCCTAACGCCATTTACAGCGCCGGAGAACGGCGAGGACGAGGATTGCTACAGGCACTGGCTGGACCTGCAAGACGATGACTATCACACCGGCCTGTCGCTGGTGTGCTTCGCCATCCTGCTGGGCCACCAGGACAAGCTGGCGCGCATCATGCCTATCCTCGACCATGGCAACCGTCGTCGCGACGCGCTGCTGGAGCAACTGGTCGCACCATTCGTGCCTGGCCGCGAAGCCCCGCCAAAAAAATGCACGCGGGGCAGGCCCTACTCGCAAGCCCTGCCGATTTTCGCCGCAGTACCCGAAAAGCGCCCCGCTCTGATGGCCGACTACATGCGTGCCTGGTACGACATGAGCGAAGACGAACCGTATTTCGGCACCAACCGCAAGGGCTTCCAGTTCTTCGGCTACTGGTCGCTGGAAGCCGCAGCCATCAGCTTCGTGCTGGGCATCGACGACACCACCTACCGCCAAGACCACTTCTATCCGCGCGAGCTGATCGACTTCGCCCGCTCGCACATCGCATAACCCGGAGAGTCACATGAAAGCTCATTTCCTTGGCGCGCTGCTGCTCGCCATCGGCCTGCCGCTGCACGCGCAGCAATTCATCACCCCGCAACGCGACATCACAAGCATTTCGGCAAACGGCATGGAACTGCAAATGCTGTACACCGATATCGACAGGAATACGCCCCATACTTTGCGTTCCATCACCTTTTTCCGCGCCAATGACAAGGGTCCAGCACAGCAGATTCCCTTCGAAATCAAGAAGCGCTTCGTTCCTGCGCTGCAACTGGAATCTGGCGCAGATTGCGCCATCAGCGGATTCCGCGCTTTCAAGACAAAGTCTGGCCTGCGTGTGGTTTATGCCGAGCGCGATGGCATGTGGGCAGACGAGCGCCGCGTGAACTTCACGGTGCTGGAATTGAAAAAGAATGATGATCCCGAGACGGTGGACGCACCGGCGCTGGCCTTCCGAGAGGTTGGCAAGGTCGCCAGCAAGCGCAATTTCTGTGACGTGAACGAAGCAATGTCCGCGGAAGCAGCCCGCCTGTTCAAGTAAATGATGCGCTTTACTGCAGCCCTGGTCGGCGCACTCTCAATTCAGGCAGCTTCCGGTTCTGACGTCAATGGCACCTGGAAGTATGCACGCAGCCTCGACCCTCTCCAGGTCATGGATTCACCGAAGCCCCCTGCAAATCCCTATCTGCAAATTGTTGACAATGGGGTCTGGGTGAATGAAAACTGCTCTGGAAAAGCGAACAAGGAGAGGTTCAACTATTCGGAAGCCTTCCAGCTGCTGTTAAGGAATGGCTTCAATGAAGCGAAATTGAAGGATTTCCTGAAGGGTCAGGCTTCATTCGACCTTGGCCCGAAGGCCGTCTACTTCAAATCCGACGTCGGTTCACCCAAGTGCGGCGATGATTACAAACGGCTTCTGGTCCAGGACGACACCCTGCTCGTTCCTGTTGGCGGCGTTGTTCTTCGCGTTTACCGGCGCACGGGCGCCGGCCAGGGCAATTCGAATCCGCCCTCGACGATCGCGGACGGCCATCGATTCTCCCAGCTGCCTTACGATACCCTTGGCTTCTACAAGCTCTGTGCCGCCAACATCACTGGCCAGAGCGGCAAACCCAGTGCGACCACGAAGTGTGCCCCCGTCTATTACCCATATGTGGCAGATAGCGAAAGCAAGAACAGGCTCGCACAGCTAATTGGCAGTAATAATTACGAGAAACGAGGAGCACAGATGGCGCAAGACTACGCTCCTCCGTTTGCGAACAAGCTTCATCCCGTGTATACGGTTTTGCCGCTAATGAAAGACGTGACCGTGGTTCATGTGGAAGACCTCGAGCCGCAGAATGGAGAACGCGAAGTGATGTCCGGCGTATTCCTGTCGATCAAAGACGGCAAGGTGGTCGACCAGGTCAACGCCACGTGCGTCATGAATGAGAACTACATCTGCATGGCGGGCGAAACCAGGCAATACCAGCTTCAGCCGACAGGCAAGTTCAAGCACTTCTAACAAAAGCCCTGGATCGCCACGCGAATGAACCGGTTAACATCCTTCACTCTTCTTTACCTTCTGGCTCTCCTTCCCTGTTCTCATTCGTCTGCCGCGGACCTTTCCGGCACCTGGCGATTTGAAAAGGCCAGCGCTTACTACCGTCATCAGAAAACTGTTCGATCACCCGGCAAAAAGATACTCCAGATCGTCAACAATCGAACCAACTTTGATCCGCGTTGCTTAGGCACGTACCAGCGGAAAAAGTACTATTACAGCGAACTCTTTCAGTTGGCGCTTAAAGGAGGGGTAAGCGAGACTGCCCTGGGCGCCTTCATCAGGAAAGAGTTTGATGTTGCACTCCCCAAGAACGGTTTCTACTACCATCTGGAAGGCCCCTCGCAGGACTGCAGCGAAGAATTCGAAGATGTATTGGTTGACGGAGATAGATTGCTGGTCGCAGCCGGTGGCGAGACCTTTTATAGCTTTGTGCGCGCTGGAGGCATGGCCGCGAACAACGAAGCCCGCCAGCCCGAGTTAGCGGGACTCTCGCCATCTCACCTGCCGTTCGATGCCGAGATTTTTGCAAACCATTGCGAGAGCCATCTGGCCGGCCGCGGCGGAGGTTTGCGGGAAACCAGTCAATGCTCGCCGGTTTTCAACCCCTATATCGCCAGGAAAGAGAGCGCGAACTATATCGCGCAGCTTGTTGGCCACCACGACTATCGAAAAGGTGGCGCAAGTTTTGCCGATGACTACGCAACGCCTTTCTCACACGGCCTGCACCCGGTCTTTAACGTTCTCCCACCATTCAAAGGCATTGTCGTCGTTCGAGTGAACGACCTTGAGGCGGGCGAGAACGGAGGCCGCGATGTCATGGGTGGCGCTTACCTCTCCATTAAATCCGGAAAGGTCGTCGATCAGCTCAATGTACGCTGCAACTTCACTGAAGAATATATCTGCGTCGATGAGGACGGCAACCCGGAATACCAGCTTCTCGAAAGCGGTAAATTCAAGCGAATCAGACCAGCAAATTAATCAAACATGCGGCTTAAGACCACCCTGGCCTTCATCATTTCTGCCTGCTTCGCCAGCACAGGCTTCGCTTACGACTTCGAGAATGCAGTGCCATTGACGGTCGGCGTCCAGCTGGGCGAGACAAGGATCAACGACGTCCGGATTCGCCTGAACGGCCATGAGGTGGAACTGGCGCTCTCTTTTCACAACGCGACGAAGCATCCGCAGTATGCCGGTCTCTACGCCGCGACTCCCCTGTTCGAGTACCTTGGCGAAGGCGAAGCGTATGCAGACAAGACCTTCCGCGATCTGAAGGCGTTCCATGACGGCGCCCCATTGCGCGTAACGAGTACTCAACGGGCCTTCTTCCTCGGGCAGGACATCACCCCTGTCCTGCGCAAGGCTGGCCTTGGCCGGATTTACTCGAACGAGATCCATTGGAAAAAGCTCGAGAAGCTGCCGCTGCTACAGGGCATCCGCATCGACAACTGGCAAAGCCAGGTAACCTTCGGTTGGAGCGCGCGGATTGCGCCCGAATCAACTGGCGTTGAAAAGATCACGTATTCGGCATTGCCTCAGTTCGGGATTGAGAGTCTGGATTCCGACAACTTCTCGCAACTGGTTGAACAGCATTGCGGCGATCCCGAAATGCTGAAGGAGCTAGTCCATCAGGCCGCCCCGGAAGAAACGGGCGTGCTGGCAGAAGTCTTTCAATTCCCGCTGCCCTTCCTGAAAATGGAAAACGCGCATGTGACGATCGAGAAAGCAAGGCGCGGATGGCTGGACTCACGGCCGGTTGCCGTCCTGGCATGTGGCTATGACGGAGCACTCGGCCTTCCGTCGGAAGGCGCGATCCGGTCCGCCAACAATTCCCTCTCAATCCTGATGCTGTCGTTGCTGCCAAGCGCGCACTATGACGAAGGTCGCGCAATGCCGGCGACGAACTGAAGGGGCGCCCCTCCGAGCTCAGAGCCTCAAGCGCCCATCGCGGCTTTTTCAAGCTTGCTGCGGCTGTAAACGCGGCATTCGTTTTTCTTCCAGCGACCTTCGCAGACACGGAGACGGCAGCGGGCCGCATCCTGCTTGCCCTGCTTCTTGCATTGGTCGAGCGCCTTAGACAAGGACATGCGGGCGTTTGCTGAAGTGTCGTACTTGGCGTGGGCCACCAGCGCCGCCAGGAGCTGGACGTCATTCTCCTCTTCCGCGGATGGCTGCGTGGCTTCCTGCTCGGACTCCCTGGCTGGTTTTTCCTTGGCCGGCTTGCGTACCGCCTTTGCCGCAGCGGGCTTGCTTGCGGCCGGAGTACCGCTTTCCAGCATCTGCTTCAGCGATTCCTTTGGCTTGCCGACGACAGGCGGCGGCGATTCATCGATGATGGCTGCGACTTGTGGCGCATTCAAGGCGCCTAGCGGCGAATTGTCTGCTGGCTGTGCGGGCTGCACCGCTGCACCGGCGGGTGCGGCAGCAGGCGCGGTCGCTGCTGCGGATGCCGGCGCTGTTGCAGGCGCCGCTGCGGCAGCCACTGTTTCGGCAGCCGGTTCACTTCCGCCGAACGACACAAACGCCAGGGCGACGGCGATCAGCAGGACGCTCACGCCGCCGGCAATCCACAAGTGTTTGCGGCGCGGAGCTTCCGCAGGCGGCGGCTCAAACGCTGCCGGCGAAGCTGGTTGATTCTCTAGAGCATTTTGCTGCTCGGCCGAAAGCAGGCTTGGACGGCCTGCCGGTTTCCGGGTTTCGTTGCTTGATGACAATGGATTACTCCTGGCAAAGGTTATCATTAATATACTTTATCCCAGGAAAAAGGTGCGCACTCTAGGGCAGACCGCCTTTAACGGGGGCGCGCACGATTGAAATCCAAGTAAAAGCAGATTATCAGAACTTCAAGATATACTTTCCCGCAATAATTTATTGCTAAGGCGACACGCGCCCGCGATGTTATCAAATTAGTAATTTAGATTCCAGAGGTCAATTGTGGTGTTCGTCGCTGTCGTGCTGTATTTCCTGCTGGCTTGCGCGCTGAGCTGGATGGTCCTGTTCCCTGCCGGGCGGGCCTATGTCTCGCGCCGCCTGGAGCTGGTGGGCAGCCGTTTCCAGCGCCGCGTGCAGAACATCGCGCGCCGCGGCGGCGAGCAGGCCGGTGCACTGGGTTCGGAATCGGCCTTGGCCATGCGCCAGGGCGGAAACTTCCTGCGCGAACACAAATGGACCGCGCTTGCGGCGCTGTTCATCATGCTGCTGCCGGCAGTCGTCGCCTGGATGGCCAGCAGCCGCACCATGGTGGGCGGCTTCGATGCGCCGGTGCGCGAAGCGAACCAGCAGGTATCGGAGCTGCTGCACGGTGAGCAGCTGGTGCCGCCGGCTCCCCTGCCTCCGATGCTGTTCATGACACCGGAAGTCGAAATCGTGCGCCCTGGCCTGGTGTCGGCAAGCCGCGACTGGGCCTTGCTGGATAAGGACTATTCGCAGCGCTTGCTGCAGGCGTTCCGCATCATGAAGGAGCGCCATGGCTACGACATGGCCATCCTGGAAGGCTACCGCAGTCCTGAGCGCCAGGACGCGCTGGCGGCGCAAGGCAGCAACGTGACCAATGCCAAGGCCTTCCAGAGCTGGCACCAATACGGCCTGGCCGCCGACTGCGCCTTCCTGCGCGACGGCAAGCTCGTGATCTCGGAGCGTGATCCATGGGCCATGCGCGGATACCAGCTGTTCGGTGAAGTGGCGGAAAGCCTGGGCCTGACCTGGGGCGGCCGCTGGAAGATGATGGATTTCGGCCACACGGAGTTGCGTGTGGACGGCGTGAGAAGGAAATAGGAATTCGGAATGCCTGGAGCACATTTACAAGACGCGGCGCCCTTGCGCTCACGCTGGCCAACAGCGCCCCACCCCAACGTTACGCCTTGCTGGCCGGCCGCACCCGGCCCCGGCAAATAAAGCGCAATCCCTTAGCTAACCTTGCAAGAGTAGAAAAATGATGCACAGAATCCGGGAAATCCTGACCTCGCGCACCGCCTTCCTTATCTACGGCTGGCTTGCCTTCGCGGCATTCCTGCTAGTGGCGGCGGTGCTGCTGGAATTGCCATACACCCTGGCCTTTGCCGTGCTGGCAGCCGCCCTGCTGCTTGGCATAATGGTCTGGTCGTGGCGTCGCTATCGCGCGCGCCGCGCCGCCACCCAGTTGGGCAGCATGCTGGAACAGCAGGCCGTCACAACGCCTGCCAAGGCCGAACCAGCGCCGCGCCACGAAACGGAAGCCCTGCGCAAGCGCATGCTCGATGCGATCCAGACCATCAAGACTTCCAAGCTGGGCCTGCGCTCCGGCAGCGCTGCCTTGTATGAGCTGCCCTGGTACATGATCATTGGTAATCCGGCCGCCGGCAAGAGCACGGCGATCGCCAATTCCGGCCTGCAGTTTCCGCTGGCCGGCAGCCGTATCGTGCAAGGCGTGGGCGGTACCCGTAACTGCGACTGGTTCTTCACCACCGACGGCATCCTGCTCGATACCGCCGGCCGCTATGCGGTCAACGACGAAGACCGCGCCGAATGGTTTGGCTTCCTCAACCTGCTGAAGAAGTACCGCAAGAAAGCACCGATCAACGGCATCATCATTGCCGTCAGCATCGCCGAGCTGACCGGCAAGCGCCCGGAATTCGCGATCGAACTGGCCAAGAACCTGCGCCAGCGCGTGCAGGAGCTGACCGAAAAGCTGGAAGTGCATGCGCCGGTCTACGTCGTCTTTACCAAGGCCGACCTGATCAACGGCTTCACCGACTTCTTCCACGATTCCGAAATCGGCGAACGCGACCGCGTCTGGGGCGCCACCCTGCCCTACCACAAGAACCAGCCGAACGAAGACCTGCTGCGCCAGTTCGATGCGCGCTTTGACGAGCTGTATGAAGGCCTGAAGGAAATGAGCCTGGCCAATATGGCCCTGCAATGGCGCGAACGCCTGCCGTCCGGCGTGTTCACATTCCCGCTGGAGTTCAACTCGGTCAAGGCGCCGCTGCGCACCTTCATCGCGACGCTGTTCGAAGAAAACCCCTTCCAGTTCAAGCCCGTGTTCCGCGGCTTCTACTTCACCAGCGCGCTGCAGGAAGGCGAAGGCGTCTCCGCCACCTCGCACCGCGTGGCGCAGCGTTTCGACCTGAGCCTGCAACGCGAAGAGCACCACGGCAGCGAACAGCAGCATGGCTACTTCCTGCTCAAGTTGTTCCGCAACGTGATCTTTGCGGACAAGAACCTGGTGGCGCAATACGCCAGCCCGGCAAAAGTGCGCATGCGCTATGCGGCCTTCTTCGGCGCAGTGGCGCTGAGCGGCTTGCTGCTGGGCGGCTGGAGCTGGTCCTACATGGGCAACCGCACCCTGGTGGCCAATGTGCAGGCCGATCTCGACAAAGTCGTGAAGCTGCAAAAGCAGCGCCCTGACCTGGCGGCACGCCTGGAGGCGCTGGAAATCCTGCAGGACCGTATCGAACAACTGGACCGCTTCCGCGACAACCGTCCACTGTCGGTCAGCCTGGGCCTGTACCAGGGTGCTTATCTGGAACGCAAGCTGCGCGAAGAATACTTCGCCGGCGTTCGTGAAGTGATGCTGAAACCCGTTGGCCAATCCCTGGAAACCTTCCTGGGCGAAGTCAATACCAATGCCGAGCGCCTTCAACCGCTGGCGCGCAATGCCGCTGCCACGCCGGCAGCCGCAGCGGCGCCTGCAGCGCCAGGCGCGACGCCAGGCACTGCGCCTGCAACGCCGGCGCCTGCCGTGGCACACGCCGGGCCGCAGCAGTTCAAGGACGCCTCACCAGAAAACGTGGAAGACGCCTACAACGCGCTGAAAACCTACCTGATGCTGGGTGATAAGTCGCGCGCCGAAGCGAGCCACCTGAACGACCAGCTGACCCGCTTCTGGCGCGTATGGCTGGAGTCGAATCGCGGGGCGATGCCGCGCGAGCAGATGATCCGCAGCGCCGAACGCCTGATCGCCTTCTACCTGTCCGAGATCAACGATCCTTCCTGGCCGACCGTCGAGAACCGCCTGGCGCTGGTCGACCAGTCGCGCAACACCCTGCGCGGCGTGGTGCGCGGCATGCCGGCGCGCGAACGCGTGTATGCGGACGTCAAGGCCCGCGCCTCGACCCGCTTCCCGTCCATGACCGTGGCTCGCATCGTTGGCGACCAGGACCGCGAACTGGTCGTGGGCAGCTATTCGATTTCGGGCGCCTACACCCGTGCCGCCTGGGAAGGCTATGTGCGCGACGCCTTCAAGGAAGCCGCCAACCACGAGCTGCAAAGCGCCGACTGGGTGCTGAAGACCGCCGCCAAGGACGACCTGACGCTGGAAGGCAGCCCCGAGCAGATCCAGAAAGCCCTGGTCGACCTGTACAAGAACGACTATGCCAAGGAATGGCAGAAATTCCTGCAGGGCGTGGCGATCAAGGACTTGAACGGCTTCGAAGCGGCGGCAACCGCGATGAATCGCCTGGGCGATCCGCAGACTTCGCCGATTTCCAAGCTGGTCACCACCGTGTACCAGGAAACCTCGTGGGATAACCCTACCCTGCTGGATAGCGGCCTGCAGCGTGCCCAGCGCGGCATCGGCGACTGGTTCCGCGAAACCATCCTGCGCCAGAAGCCTTCGCAGGTGAACATCAACCTGCCGGCCAATCCGCAAGGCCAGCCTGGCGCACCGCTGCCGCTCGGTCCTGTCGGCCGGGAATTCGCCGGCGTGGCGCAACTGGTGGTCGTCAAGGACAACAACGCGTCGCTGATGCGCGGCTATATGGATAGCCTGGGCAAGCTGCGCGCGCGCTTCAACCAGATCAAGAACCAGGGCGACCCCGGCCCCGGCGCCAAGCAGCTCATGCAGCAAACGCTGGATGGCAGCGGCTCCGAACTGGCCGACGCCCTGAAATATGTCGACGAGCAGATGCTGGTCGGCATGAGCGACCCGCAGAAGCAGGCCATCCGTCCGTTGCTGGTGCGCCCACTGATGCAAACCTTTGCTGTCATCGTGCAGCCGACCGAAGCCGAGATCAACAAGGTATGGGCGGCGCAGGTGCTGGAGCCGTTCCGCCGCGACCTGCAGACCAAGTATCCGTTCGCGACCGAATCCAGGCAGGAAGCCAGCAATGCCGAAATCGGCCAGGTGTTCGGTCCAGAAGGCGCCGTGGCGAAATTCTTCAACACGACCATCGGCCCGCTGGTGGTGCGCCGCGGCGACTCCCTGAGCGCCAAGACCTGGGCCAATATGGGCATTACCCTCTCGCCTGCCGTCGCTACCGCCTTCCCGGGCTGGATTGCGCCGCTCAGTGCGAACGGCGTCGCCAACCAGGCCGCCAGCAGCGAGGAAGCGCAAACCCGCTTCGAACTGCAGACCGTGGCCGTGACGGGCGTCAGCGAATACACCATCGAGATCGATGGCCAGTCGGTACGCTGGAAAGGCCAGCAACAGCCGTGGGTGTCGATGGTTTGGCCTAACCCGCAAGGCGTGCCCGGTTCGCGCATTACCGCCTTCACGCCGGACGGCAGGAAGGTCGTGGTGCTGGAAGAGAATGGACACTTCGGCCTGAAGAAGATGATCGATGCGGCGCAGCGCAAGCGCCGTCCGGATGGCAGCTTTGAACTGAACTGGACCAACGGCGGCGTGACCGTGGCAGCCAACCTGCGCCTGTTGCCTTCGGCGCCTGCTCCGGTTGCAGCACCGGCCCAGGCCAGCCAGGGCTTCCGCAAGCTGCGCCTGCCTGACACCGTGGTTGGCGGCCCGGCCCCGGCCGGCGCCGGTGGCGAACCAGCCATTGCCGCCGCGGGAGGTGCGCAATGAGTCGCGCTGCTGCTATCGGTTACTTCGGCAAGATTCCGAGCCGGGCTGACTTCGTAAAAGGCGGCAGCGACCCGAAAGTGCTGCAGATGATGGACGACTGGATGGCGCGCTCGATGGACATGCTGAGCACCGACGCGCGCTGGAAACTGACTTACGACGCCGTGCAGCCGCTGCACTTTGCGCTGTTCGGGCCGCGCCGCCGCGCGGCGATCGCCGGCCATATCGCGGCCAGCAGCGACCAGTCCAGCCGCCGCTTTCCGTTCCTGATGGCCGGCAGCATCGACGTCGACGAACCGTCGTCTTTTGCCGCCAACAGCCCGCTGGTGCTGAACCGCCTGTGGAACCGCCTGGAAAACCTGAGCGGCGGCGTGCTGTCCGCCGAGGATGCGGCCGCGCCGCTGCAAGCCCTGAACGGCAACACCGTGGAACTGGACACCCATGCCAGCGCCTACGATGCCGCCTTTGCCGATTTCCTCGAACTGCAGACTGTCGGCGGCCTGGACGCCATGCTGGCGCAGGCCGGCTTCACCGGCAGCGTGCGCCAGGTGCTGCTGGCGCTTGGCATCCTGCTGCAACCGGTGATGGCAAGCAGCTCGAGCCGCCTGGAAAAGAGCCTGGTGCTGCCCCTGCCTACCGACCCGATCTACCGCTACCTGGTGGCGGCGTTCTGGATGCACGTGGTCACGCCATTCCTGGCGCGCGCCGACTTCGAGCTGTCGCTGTTCCTGACACGGCTGGATGACAAGCCGGTGCTGGTGCTCGGTTTCAGCGGCGCCTCGCCGCAAACCCTGCTCAGCATCATGGACCCGCAGGTCGGCGAAGGCCACCATATCGCCTTCGACGAGGTCAATTGGGTCGAGGACCAGGTGAATGAAGACCATGCGATCCAGAGGGTGTCGGCCTACCTCGCCAATCCCGGACTTTCCCTGAAATCTGCGCACGACTCGTTGCGTACTTCCTTTATTGGAAACTGATATGCGTTACCTTCCCCTCCTCCTGCTGTGCGCCGCCTTTGCGGCGCAGGCACAAGTACCCGGCCAGGTGGTCGCCAGCGGCACCGTGGCCGATGAAGCCAGCAAGGCTGCAGTATTGGCCAAGCTGCGCGAAGTCTATGGCGCCGACAAGGTGCTCGACCAGATCAACGTGGGCCAGGTCACCACGCCGGCCAACTGGAGCGATTACGTGCAAAAGCTCATTACGCCCGACCTGAAACAGGTCAGCCGCGGCCAGCTCAAGATCGACGGCACCACGGTTTCCGTGCGCGGCGAAGTCGCCAACGAAGCCCAGCGCCAGCGCATTGCCAGCGACTTTGCCACCCGGCTGAATCCTACCTATACCGTCACCAACGGCTTGCGCGTGTCGGCCGCCGACCAGGGCGTGCTCGATCGCACGCTGGCCAACCGCATCGTCGAGTTCGAAAGCGGCCAGGCCGTGCTGACGCCAACCGGCAGGGCCATCCTCGACGAAATGGGCGCCGCGATGCTGAAGCTCAAAGGCCAGAAGGTTGAAATCATCGGCCATACCGACAACGTGGGCCTGCGCGCCAGCAACCAGAACCTGTCGCAAGCGCGCGCCGAAGCAGTCCGCAACTACCTGACCGGCAAGGGCATTGCTGCCGAGACCCTGGTCGCTTCCGGCTCCGGCCCGGATCGCCCGATCGCCAGCAACGACACGGTCGAAGGCCGTGCACGCAACCGCCGTATTGAATTCCGCATGGCGCAGTAACCGAGGAGATATCCATGTTTAACGCAGAAACCTTGCTGGCGCCGATCTCGCCGGCACAACCGGCCGGCGACGACCTGTCCTTCTCCAGCGACTTCGACGCCATTGCGCAGGCGCGCCGCTTTGACGACCCTTCACTGGAGCAGGGCGAATGGGTCACCGAACTGAAAGAGGCCGACTGGGCCTTCGTTGTCAAGCGCTGCAGCACCCTGCTGGGCGAAAAGAGCAAAGATCTGCGCGTGGCAGTCTGGCTGGCGGAAGCCGCGGCCAAGCAGCACCGCATGCAGGGCCTGGGCGAAGCCTTCCGCCTGCTGGCGGGCCTGATCCGTGAATTCTGGAACAACGGCTTGTATCCTGAGCCGGACGGCGACGATATGGAGCAGCGCGTCGGCAACCTGGCCTGGATCCTGGGCCGCACCCCCACCCTGCTGCGTGAAATGCCGCTGACCGAAGGCCAGGGCACGGCGTTTTCCGCCATCGACTTCGACATGGCCCGCAAGCAGGCCAGCCTGCCGGAGCATGCGCGCAATCCGGACTGGCCAAAACTGGCCGACATGGAGACGGCTCGCTCGCGCAATTCGCCGCGCTTCCGCGAACAATTCGCGACCGATGCGCGCTATTGCATGGATGCCCTGAAAGAACTGGAACAGGTGTCCGATGAATTCCTGGGCAATGACAGCCCCGGCTTTGCAGCAGCGCGCGATGCCGTGCAGGCCATGATCGACGCGATGCCGTCGCACGCCAGCCTGCCGGCCACGGTCAGCACGCCGCTTGGCACGGCTCCCGCCGGCGAGCAGATCATCATTGCGCAGCCGGTGGCCGGCGTTGCACCGCAAGCGAGCGGCCCGATTGCTTCGCGCGCCCAGGCCATCACGCAACTGCGCGAGATCGCCAGCTTCTTCCGCCGCACCGAGCCGCACAGCCCCGTCTCGTACTTCGCGGACAAGGCCGCCGACGCCGGTGAGCAGGACCTGCACACCTGGCTGCGCAGCGTAGTGAAAGACTCCAACTCGCTGCAGCATATCGAGGAGATGCTGGGCATCTCCTCGTCCAACTGATCAGACTACGCTGTAGCTGAAATTCCCCTGCTGGTCGGCCGCTACTTCAATGCGGCCGATCGCACTGCCCTCCGCCATTTTCGCCAGCACCGCTTCCGCAATCTCAGGCAGCAAGGTGCCATTCAGGATATTGTCCACATTGCGGGCGCCGGAATCGACTTCGGTGCAACGCGCCAGCACGGCTTCGACCAGCGTATCGTCGTAATGGAAGGTCGCCTTGTGGTTGGCGGCCACGCGCTGGCCGATGCGGTCCAGCTTGAGCGTGATGATGCTGGCCAGGACATCGTCGCCCAGCGGGTAGTACGGCACCACTTTCAGGCGGCCAAGGAAGGCCGGCTTGAAGGCTTTCACCAGTTGCGGGCGGATCGCCGCTTCCAGTTCTTCCGGCGACGGCATTTCTTCCGACTCCTTGTTCAGGCAAGCCTGCATCATGGTCGCCGAGCCGACGTTGGAGGTCAGGATGATGATGGTGTTGCGGAAGTCGATTTCGCGGCCTTCCGCGTCGTCCATCACGCCCTTGTCGAACACCTGGAAGAAGAGTTCCAGCACGTCCGGGTGGGCTTTTTCCACTTCATCGAGCAGCACCACGCTGTACGGGTTGCGGCGCACTGCCTCGGTCAGCACGCCGCCTTCGCCGTAGCCGACGTAGCCTGGCGGCGAGCCTTTCAGGCCGGAGACGCTGTGCGCTTCCTGGTACTCGCTCATATTGATGGTCACCATCTTGCGCTCGCCGCCGTACAGCGCGTCGGCCAGGGCCAGCGCGGTTTCGGTCTTGCCGATGCCGGACGGGCCGACGAACAGGAACACGCCCTTAGGCTTGTTCGGGTCGTCCAGGTTGGCGCGTGCCGTGCGCACGCGCTGCGCCACCGCTTCGATGGCGTGCGGCTGGCCGATCACGCGCTCTTCCAGCGCAGGGCGCAGCTTCAGCACGGCCTGGATTTCGTCTTTCACCATCTTGCCCAGCGGGATGCCGGTCCAGCCGGCAACGATTTCAGCCACCACGTTGCCGTCCACCTGCACCGGCACCATCGGCGCTTCGCCTTGCAGCGCGCGCAGCTCCTTGAGCATCGCCTGGATGTCGTGCGCCTGGCTCGCTGCGCCGCCGGCGCCGGCCAGCTGCGCAGATGCCGCCTCGACCCTGGCACGCGCCTCGCCGATCTGCGCTGCCAGCGCCTTCTCCTGCTCCCAGCGCGCTTGCAGTGCAGCCAGTTCTTCCTGTGCCACGCTGCGGCTTTCAGCCAGTTCCTGCAGGCGCTCTTCATGCGCCCCGCCGGCCGCCAGTTCGCGCTCCAGCGCGCCCGTTTCAGCTGCCATGCGCTCCAGGCGACGCTGCAGCGACTCGATCAAAGCCGGCGTGGCGCTCTGGCCCAGCGCCACTTTGGCGCAGGCGGTATCGAGCACGCTGATTGCCTTGTCCGGCAGCTGGCGACCCATGATGTAGCGATGCGACAGGCGCACCGCCTCGGTAATCGCTTCGTCGAAGATGCGCACATTGAAATGCTGCTCCATCAGCGGAGCCATGCCGCGCAGCATGGCGCAAGCCAGTTCCTCGCTCGGCTCCTCGACCTTGATCACCTGGAAGCGGCGTGCCAGCGCGGCATCCTTCTCGAAGTACTTCTTGTACTCGCCCCAGGTGGTCGCTGCGATGGTGCGCAGTTCGCCACGCGCCAGCGCCGGCTTGAGCAGGTTGGCCGCATCGTTCTGGCCGGCCTGGCCGCCTGCACCGATCATGGTGTGCGCCTCGTCGATGAAGAGGATGATCGGCGTCGGGCTCTTGCGCACTTCGTCGATCACGTTCTTCAGGCGGTTCTCGAATTCGCCCTTGACGCTGGCGCCGGCCTGCAGCAGGCCCATGTCCAGGGTGTGGATCGCCACGCCCTTCAGCACGTCAGGCACGTCGCCCTGGGCAATGCGCAGGGCCAGGCCTTCCACCACGGCAGTCTTGCCGACGCCGGCCTCGCCGGTCAGGATCGGGTTGTTCTGGCGGCGGCGCATCAGGATGTCGATGGCCTGGCGGATTTCCGCATCGCGGCCAATCACAGGATCGACCTTGCCGGCGCGTGCGCGTTCGGTCAGGTTGGTGGTGAACTGGTCCAGCGCCGGGGTCTTGCCTGCGGGCTGCTGCATTTCGCCGACCGGATCGCCGCCCAGGTCGCCGTCGCCGCCCGCGCCCGCGGCGCGCGTGGCGGCCGCCGCCTCGGCTTCTTCCGAATTGGCGGTCAGCTTGTCCAGGTGGTGCTTGATATCGTCGGCCTCAAAGCGATGGAACAGGGCCGAGCTGCGGTAAGCCAGCTGCGACAGTTCCGGATCCGTCAGCATGGCCTGCAGCAGGTGGCCACTGCGGATGAAGACTTGCTGGCCGGCCTGCAGGTCGAGCGAGGCGATCAGCCAGGCGTGCTCGAACAGCTTCGGCAGGCGCGCCGAAAACACCGGGGTGCGCGCATTGCCGCTGCGGAAGCGCGCGATCTCGGCCTGCAGGTCGGCCTGCAGGCGGCTGGTGTCGACTTCAAAATGGCGCGCCAGGGCCACCATGTCGCTGCGCGGGTTCTCCAGCAATGCGAGCAGCAGGTGTTCCTGGTCTACTTCATACTGGCCAAGGCCAACGCAGATGCTGGCCGCGCGAGTGGCCGCATTGCGGCAAGTGTCATTCAGTTTCCCGATCAGGGTTTTCAGGTTGATGCTCATCGAGCGGTCCTCACATTGTTAATCCATGGATGAAGTAGCGGACATCGGTGCGGTCTTCGCTTGCACCCTCGTCCGGTATGAAACTGTCCCAGCCCAGCCGCGCGCCGGCGCCAAGCGACGCCCCGGAGACGTCTTCGGCGCGCAGCACCAGGCAGATTTCGTATTCCAGCGTGACCCCGGTAAACATCGACAGCAGCTTTTCCAGGGCACGCGCAGCAGTACCACCGGGCAGGAAAGCATCGAAATCTGTGCGCCGCAGCGGGCCGATGGTCAGGCGCATGCGCAAGTCGCGCTGCCAGACGCGCGAGCCGATCATGGCGGTGGCGCCCAGTTGCGCCTGCACGCCGCCCAGCATGGTCTGCTGCAGCGCCGGCACCTCGCACCAGCAGCCGACAAACTGCGTTGCCTTGATATCGACGCGGAAGTATTCGCCCAGCACGCGCGCCATGGTCGATGCCGAAGCCGGACGTTGGCGCAGCGCCGTGGCAAAGTAAGCCAGCGACTCGTCGCGCACCGCACCGGAAGCCTGGGCTTCGCGGCCCGACAGCCTTTGCGTCAGCCCCTTGTTGCCAAGCCCGCCCAGCGCCAGCAGCAGCGGCAGGAACCTGTCCTGCCCATCGACCTGGTATTTGAGCTCCAGCCGGTACTTGCACCAGGCTTCGTAGAAAAGCGACAGCGAGCGGGTCGAAAACGCATCGAGGAAGGCGCGCGGCCCCTCGTCCTTCGCGTACAGCTGGTGCGCCGCAATGGATTCCGTGTAATGCGCCGGCAACGCTCCCGAGCTGCCCAGGAAGCCCATGAAATTGGGCGTCATGCGCAGGTAGCGCAGCTGCTTGCTCTGCAAGGCATCCGCCAGCGCCGGCGCGGTAGGCAGGATCTCGCGCGGCTCCGGATGCAGCGTTTCGAGCTGGCTGGCGGGGAAGCGCAGCGTCACCGAATTCTGGAAGCGCATGAAGTTGGCGATCGCGCCCTCCTGCGCCACGCCGTTGCGGCGCAGCCATAGCTCCACCATCCGCACCGCCTGGAAGAACTGGAAGCGGAACGGCTCGGCGAACAGGCGCTCGATTACAGCAGGCTCAAATCGCCGCTTCGCGGTGTGCATCGCAGCAGCTCCTCCCCAGTCCTCTCGGCCACGACGACCAGTTGCGTAAAGCTGTTGGCATGCACGTACAGGCCCAGGAAACGTTCAATCACCTGGGCGAAGGCATGGATGCCGCTGCCGACGAAAGCTTCTTCGTCGATCGTCAGCCGCACTTCCATGCCGCGCACCACGCAGGCGAACGGGTTTCCCGCCAGCCAGGCGTTGGCCGGCTTGTATTCCACCGATTCCAGCCCGCGAATCTGGCGCTGGGTCGCCGCCGAGCGCGGCAAGTCGTACAGTCCCAGCATTTCCTGGAAAGCCTGCAGGCCGCCGCCCGACAGCGACAGGTGGTTCAGCGACAGGTGCGACACCAGGCGCCAGTGCGCCCCATGTCCGCGCTCGAAGCGCTGGGAAGGCGTCGGCTTGCGCAGGAAGCTGATGCTGCGTACGCTGGAGCCGCCTTCCAGGAACAAGTCGCCGCCTCGAAGGCCATAGGCCAGCGATGCCGGCAAGTCGCGGTTGGTGCAAGTCAGTTGCAGGCTCAGGGTATCGGTTTCCACCTCCGCCGGATCGAAGTCGATGTCGACAACAGTGATCTCGGTCTCATAGCCGGGGCTCTTGTGCGCCATCTGTTCATCGCGCCGCATCACCCAGTAATGGCCATGCTTTTCCGGCGTCTCGCCGTGGCGCAGCGAGTAGAACGGCCGGAACTCGACGATCGATTCGCCCTGCGGGGTCTGGCGCACCATGCGCACCGCGTCGATGGAGTAAACCTCGTAGGCATAGGCGCGGCGCGCATCGGCCAGCACTGGATAGCTGGCAGCCGTATGCGAGATGCGAATCGGCTCGCCGCGCTGGTGGAACAGGTTGACCACAGGGGTGCAGCCCAGCAGCAGGTTGTTGGTCGACAGCGTCGCCAGCATGCGCGCCACATGCGAATCGGGACGTATGCCGTTCATGGCGATGTGCAGCGTCAGGCGCTTGGTGCCGATCGGCAGCAGCGCACACAGGGCAGCGAGGTCGATATCGAAGAAATTGAACTTCTCGGGGAAGCAGAAATACTCGGTCAGCAGGCGGTAAGCCTGGTGCGAGCGCGCCGAAAAATCGATCAGCGCATCTTCCTCCTCGAAGCCTGCGGCCGCGACGGGAATGCGCGCCAGCGGCAGCCAGCGGCCGTCGCCATCGCACTCGACCCAGGCTTTGGCGCTGCGCATGAACAGCGCATCGCGCAGGGCGGCGCAGAACGAGGGTTCGCCGTCGATGAAGACGCGCAGGCTCGATACGCCCATCGCAGGCAGGCCAATCTGCTCGGACACCGAATCGATCGTGATCGCCAGGCCGGCGCCGGCGCCCGGAGGCAGTTGCACCGATTCCGGCGAGGCCAGCGCCGCGGTGAACGAGGCGTGGCTCAGCACAAGGGGCGCTACCGTCACCGGATAGGAAGTGCGGAAAGTGCACGCGACGCCGTTGACGGGCCGCGTGTTGAGCACCGTTCCGCGCGCAATCTCGCTGGCCGCCGTCAACTGGGCGGCGGTGGTGGCATAGTCCATGCGCGCGATCGAGCAGGACGGGAATGGGCGCAGGTAGTGCGGATAAAGCACCTCGAACAGTGCTTCGGTAAATTCGGGGTAATCGTCGTCCAGGCGCTTCGACACGCGCGAATTCAGCAGCGCGAAGGACTGGATCATGCGTTCGATATGCGGGTCTTCGCATACCTCGCCGCCAATCAGCAGGCGGCCAGCAATCTTGGGATAGCGCTCGGCGAATTCGCGTGCATAGCGCCGCAGGAAACCCAGTTCGCGCTCGTAATACGGCAGTAACTCTTCCAAATCATGCTCCCGGCAGCGCGCGGCGTGCCTTGCTAATCGTGTATTGCAGGCTGGATGGCTGCAGGACCGCGTCGAAGTTGACCGGCTCCTGTGCCGCGTGCAGCACCAGCAGCGCCGTAATGGCGAAATTCAGGCGGTCGATGCCGCCCTCTTGCATTTCAAGTGAGGCTCGTACATTGCGCAGGCGCGGCTCATGCCGTGCAATGGCACGTTCCAGCCCCTGGCAAATGGCAGCGCGGTCGTCCGGGCTCGCCAGCGACATGCCGGCGAAATCGTTCAGCCCATAGCTGACGATGGAACGACCGCACTCCGGAAAGCGTTTGAGCAGATGCTCAGGGATGACGGTTCGGGTATTCAGCAATGCTTCCAGGTCGCGCGCGACGGAGTCCTTCATCTCGTCGAGCGACATGCGGTAGACGGCCGCACTGCCGGAGCCATCACCAGGCTGGAGCAACCGGTCCATCAGCCCCGGCGCAAATCCCCTTACCGTCATTCAGTCCCCGCTTAAGCTACTTTATTGGTCGACAGGTCCCAGCCGCCGGAGGTGTTGCCGCCGGTGCCGCCGTTGACTTTCTGCTGGGTGTACTTCCACTTGACTTTGGAGTATTTCAGCGAAACGTCTTCGCCCAGGATGTCGCCCTGGCGAACTTCTGGAGCGACGCTGGAGATCAGCACGTTTTCCAGTTCGATTTCGAAGTACTTGACGCGGTCGCCCTGGCCGTCAGCACGCATGAATTCGATTTTCGCTTTTGGCAGGGTTTTGCCCGAGGAGCAATTCTGCAGCAGCAGTGGCGAAGCCAGGTCGGCCAGCTTGTTGATGACGATATCGCGGTGCTCGGTGCGTTCCGCGGTATGGCCGCCGCCAGTAGATGCGGTGGCCGACTTTGGCTGCAGGACTTCCCACTGGACGGATTTGACTTCGATCCAATCCTTGTGGGCGGTATCGGTGGACTCGCCTTTGATACCGTCGATTTGCAGGTAAACGTCGATTGCCATGGTATTCCTTTCTGTGTTTAAAGATAAAAATTACGACTTGGTCGATTGCGGCAGCTCCGCGACCAAACGGAGTGAAACGGACAGCTCGTCGAGCTGGAAGTGGGGACGCAGGAAGGACACAGCGCGATACACGCCTGGACGGCCAGGCACTTCAGACACTTGCACGTTAGCTTCACGCAGTGGGAACTGCGCTTTTTGCTCCTGGCTGGCGTTGTCGTCCAACAGCACGTACTGGGTCAGCCAGCGGTTCAGGTAATCCTCCACGTTCGAAGCAGCCGCGAAGCTGCCGATCTTGTCGCGCATCATGGCCTTCATATAGTGGGCGATGCGCGATACGGCGAAGATGTACTGCAGCTGGGCCGACAGCACGGCGTTGGCGTTGGCAGCGTCGGTGTTGTACTTGCGCGCTTTCTGCGCGGACTGCGCGCCGAAGAAGGCCGCGTAGTCGGTATTCTTGCAATGCACCAGCGAGATGAAGCCAAGGTCGCTCAGCTCTTTCTCGCGGCGGTCGGTAATGGCGATTTCGGTCGGGCATTTCAGCGCGACTTCGCCTTCGTCGGTCTTGAAGGTGTGGGTTGGCAGGTCTTCCACCAGGCCGCCGCCTTCCACGCCGCGGATGGCTGCGCACCAGCCAAAGTCCTCGAAAGCGCGGGTCAGACGCACGCCGAAGGCGTAGGCGGCGTTACACCACAGGTATTTCTCGTGGTCGGTGCCGTCCACGTCTTCCACGTAGTTGAAGCCTTCCACCGTGGCGCCATCGGCCGGGTTGAACGGCAGGCGGCCCAGGAAGCGCGGCAAGGTCAGGCCGACGTAGCGCGAATCCTCGGATTCGCGGAACGACTTCCACTTGGCGTATTCCACGGTGTCGAAGACTTTCGACAGGTCGCGCGGCTTGCCCAGGTCGGCGTAGGTCTCCAGGCCGAACAGCTCGGGCGAAGCGGAGCTGATGAAAGGCGCGTGCGCGGCAGCCGCCACGTGCGACATCTGCTCGATGAAGTACATGTCTTCCGGCTGGCGGGTGATTTCGAAATCGCCCAGCAAGGCGCCGAACGGAGCCCCGCCGAAGGTGCCGAATTCCTCTTCGTAGACCTTCTTGAACATGGAGCTCTGGTCGAATTCCAGCGCGCCCTGGAAGTCCTTGACCAGTTCCTTCTTGGTCGCGTTCAGCATCTTGATCTTCAGGCCGGTGCTGGTCGCGGTGTTCTTGACCAGGTAATGCAGGCCGGTCCAGCTGCTTTCCAGCTTCTGGAATTCCGGTGCGTGCATGATGACCGACAGTTGCGAGGAGATCAGGCGATCGAGTTCCGCCACGCGGGCGTCGATGGTGGCGGCCAGGTTATCCGACACCACCACGGTGCCGGCCATGACCTGCTGCGCCAGTTCGGAAATGATGTCTTTCGCACGTGCGTGCTCGCTGGTCGACTTGGCGACCTTGCTCTGCTCGACGATCTGGTCGAGCAGGTTTACTTCTGCGGTGGCCAGTGCACCGGCGGCGTTCAATTGTGCCGACATCTCATTCTCCTTGTTCAGGCTTCTGGCCCAACTCGGCCAGTTTCTCGGTGCTGCGCAAAACGTCGTTCAGCAAGTCTTCCAGCTTGTCATTGCCGGCCAGCTTGTTGCGCAGGTCGGCCAGCTTGTTGCGCGCTTCCAGCAACTGGCGCAGCGGCTCCACCTGCTCCACCACCGACTCCGGACGGAAGTCGGAAATGGCCTTGAATTTCAGGTCGACGCCGAACTGGCCTTCGCCGCCCAGCTCATTCGGCACGCGGAAGGCAGCGCGCGGTTCCACGCCCTTCATCACTTCGTCGAAGTTGTCGCGGTCGATGTTGACGAAGCTGCGATCCTTCAGGCGCTTCTTCTCCACCTCGGAATTGCCGCCGAAATCGCCGACAACCCCCATCACAAAGGGCAGTTCCTTGTTTTCGATTGCGTCGCCGATTTCCACGTCGTAGGTCATCTGGACCCGTGGCGGACGGATTTTCTGCAGGCGCTTCTGGACGCTTTCGTTCTTGGACATGGCTTCTCCTTCTTTGGACTTGGTGGTTATTTCAGTGCGCCGAATGGGTCGGCGCTAGGGGTCGATGCAGGCGTCCGGGCAGATTGAGCCCTGGTCCGGACGGCATTGGCAGCGGCATTGGCGGTGTTGTTGCTGCGCGCCTGCGGCTTTTTATCGGTATTTGGCACCAGCACGGTTTCGCCCAGGCTCTCGCGCAGCAGCTTGGCCAGGTCCTGGGATTCGGTACGGATCGAACCGGACAGGTTGTTCTGGCGGCTCAGGTCACCCAGGGCACGGGTGGACAGGCGCAGGCCGGAAATGGCGATGATGCTGTTGGCCAGCTGGTCGGATGGATCGCGCACCAGGATCTCCTGGGCGCTCACGATCGCTTCGCCATATTGCCCTGCGTCATAGCGGGACTGGGCGATGTTCACCCATGGCGACTTATCGGCAGGGTAGGCGTTGGCAGTTTCCTTCCACAGGGTGATGGCCTGCTCTTGTTTACCGGCCACTTTGGCTTCGGTAGCCCGGGCCAGCATGTCTTCCAGCTTCGGTTTTACCGGAACGGCAACTTTAGCGGTATCCATGGTCTGGCAGGCAGACAGGGAAGCAGCGATTGCTGCGATGCACAAAATACGGGAGATAACAGTGATTTTCTTCATAACTAACCTCATCGAACGGACAAATAGCTTTTTTACAATAATTGCGTCGGACGAACGTTAGCAGAAAAAAAATATTACCTACGCACAATTGAATCTCACCAATTTCCACATCCCCGCGCACGATTGAGCCTTTTAATACAGGCTTTCTCAGGAAGTGTTATTGTTCTGGCACTTACCAGAAAACAATTATCAGAAGGATCACAGATGGCCAGCAAGGTGTTATGGGGCGAAGGCCTGTTTTTGCGCCCTCAGCATTTCCAGCAGCAGGACCGCTATCACGAGCACCGATTGCATCGCAGCGTAAAAGCCGTGCATCCGTATGCGTGGGGCGTCGATCGCCTGTCGATCGACATGGAAGCCTTGGCGCATAACACGCTGCGCCTGCTCGAACTGTCGCTGGTATTGCCGGATGGCGAATTGATTGAAGCGCCGGGCCATGACAACCTGCCGGAAGCGATCGACCTGGGCCAGCTCGCGCAATCGCAGCACAGCGTGACCTGGTACGCCGCCCTGCCCGTGTTCAAGCATTTCGGCGGCAATTTCGCGCAAGCCGGCCAGCCCGCGAATGGCGCCCGCTTCTCGCAAGCGAATGCCGAGACGCCCGACCTGTACACCCAGGCTGCGCAAGCCGAACTGGCCTACCTGAAAAAATCCCTGCGCCTGGTGTCCGACGCCGAACCGCGCGAAGGCTATGTGTGCCTGCCGCTGCTGCGCCTGCGCCGCCTGTCCACCGGCGGCTTCGAACTCGATCCGAGCTTCGTGCCGCCAAGCCTGACCATTCGCACCGCCCAGCCCTTGTTCCTGCAACTGCGCCGCCTGCTCGATGCGCTGCAGGCCAAGGTCAATGCGCTGTACGGCCACCATCGCGAGCCTAGCCGCAACGTGATTGAATTCCGCAGCGGCGACATGTCCACTTTCTGGCTGCTGCATACCGCCAGCACCGCCTTCGCTTCGCTGTCGCACTACTACCATAACCCCGAGCTGCACCCGGAACGCCTGTACGAACAGCTGCTGTCGCTGGCGGGCGCGCTGATGACGTACTCGCGCAGCTGGTCGCTGTCGGACTTGCCGCCTTATCGCCACGACGATCCGGGCCCCGCGTTTTCGCAGCTTTACATGATCGTGCGCGAACTGCTGGATACCGTGATTTCCTCGCGCTACTTTGCCATCGCTCTGTCGCAGCCGAAGCCGGCTCACCACCGCGGCATGCTTGATTCCGGCAAGATCAGCGAAGACACCACCTTCTACCTGGCTGTCGGCGCCGAGATGCCGGCCGTCGAACTGGTGGAAGTCGTGCCGTTGCGCTTCAAGGTCGGCGCACCGGACGACGTCGAAAAGCTGGTGCTGTCCGCCATGCCTGGCGTGCGGCTGGCACATGCGCCGCAAGTCCCGGCCGCGGTGCCGGTGCGCCCGGACACCTGCTACTTCACCCTGGACTCCAAAGGCCCGTTGTACGAGCGCATGCTGCAGGCCCAGTCCATCGAAATCTATGCCCCGGCCGGCATGCGCGAATTGAGACTTGAATTGATTGCCGTGAACTCCTGAATCAGAGCAGAACATGAACACCATCGCCCCACCTTCACTTATCGCCGAACCAGTTGCCGCACCGGCCGCCAGCGGCTCCTTGCTGGACATGATGTACGACGGCTTCTACGCCCTCTTCATGCTGAAAAACGGCAGCGCGCCGCAGGACCACGCCGAGTTCCAGTCGCGCATGACGCGCTTCCTCGACGACTTCGGCCGCAATGCGCGCAAGAAGAACGCCTCTGCCGACGATATCGACGCCGCCAAGTACGCCTTTTGCGCCGCGGTCGACGAGATCATCCTTCGCTCCCACTTTTCCATCCGCGATGCGTGGGAACTGAAGCCGCTGCAACTGACCCTGTTCGGCGACCAGCTCGCCGGCGAGAACTTCTTCAACCGCCTGGATGCGCTGCGCACCCGCAGCAGCGAACACGTGGAAGCGCTGGAAGTGTTCCATATGTGCCTGCTGCTTGGCTTCCAGGGCCGCTACATCCTGGAAGGCTCGGAAAAACTGGGCTACCTGACCAGCCGCCTGGGCGACGAAATCGCCCACATGAAGGGCCGCCGTCCCGGCTTCGCGCCGCACGCCGAACGTCCCGACCAGGTCATGCACAAGCTGCGCAGCGACCTGCCGCTGTGGGTGCTGTGCTCCGTGTTCGCATTGATTTCCGCGCTGGCGTATATCGGCCTGCGCACTTCGCTGTCCAGCCATACGGCGCAGCAAGTGAGCGCCTATAACGACGTCGTGCGCATGGCGCCGCGACAAGCGCACGTCACGATTACCCTGCCGTAAAGCGCTTGCTGCCGGGACAGCCTGTCCCGGCAAGGCCGCCTGTTTCAATGAAGAGAATCCTGTTCGCCATCATCCTGCCATTCGCCTGCTGCGCCGCCATTGCCAACCCCGCGGATAAATCTCAGCGCGAAAGCGAAGCGATGAGCGAACGCATCAAGCAAGGTGATAACGATAAGCAGCGATGGGCACGTATCTCGCTTTATTCGGATTCGGAGGCCCCTGAAGACTTGGCTATGCCGCTGGTCAAGGACGCCGGATTGTGGATGAAACTTGATCCGTCGCGCGGCCATCTTGAATTCAGCTCCAAAGGAAGCGTCCAAGTCTTCGCCATCGCTGCTGCGCGCAATGCGAGGCGCACGGTCTGCTCCAAGTACAACTTACGTGTAATCGACACGAGCTACTTGCGAAATGGCGCAGGCAATCTGACCTGCATCGATAACGCCGCAACTGAAGGCAAAGGCACTGAGGCCGGCTATTGTGAGGGGGAGCGGCCGCCTCTCGTCACGTCGAGACATGTCAACGACTAAACTTGCGAGTAACCTGATGCGCATGATCACAGTACTCGCTTGCTTCGCAGCTTTTTCTGCGCAAGCGACCGGGTTAAAAGACTTCGGTTGCGCGGCCGGCGCCAAGCAACAGCAGCCAGGAGCCTCCCTTTGCCTGCCTGGCAGGACACTGACGCTGGACTATCAGCCGAAAGCCCGCACTGTCAGCATCGCAGTCAACGGCCGCCCGCATACGGTAGAACGAATCGACATGAACTACGGCCCGGAACTGATCGGCATGGAAAAATCCATCCGATTCCTGCCTATGGCATTGCAGCCCTACCTGTCACGCAATGTAGTCCTGTTCAACTCTGTCATTCGCAGCAGCGGCGGCGAAGGCATGGGCCAGTGCGGCTCGGGAGCCGAGGTATTTATCAATGCGCTGAGCATGAGCGATGCGAAAGTCAAAGTGCTCGGCAAGGTACAAGTCGAGAGCTGCTGGCGATCGATTTTCCCCGACCATTTGGAAAATGCCTCGGCTTTCTCCGCATATTCCATCCGGGACGGCAGGCTGGCGGTCAAGTTCAGCAGTTACCCCGATGTCGAGGGCACGCCGACCGGCATACTGTCCGACGATTTTCGCCAGCTTGAATTCCCGCAAACCGAACAATGAAGATCCAGGCGCATTTGGCAATTCTGCTGGCATTCCTGGCGGCGGGGGGCACCGCAGCCGCAAGCACCACCGCGAACGAGACGCTGCTGGTCTTTGACCATCCACACCTGGTCGCCACCACTTCCAGCAAAGGCATTCGCGGTGCCTTCAACATGACGCACCAGATCCTGCATTTTTCTTGCAGCTTCCTCTTCAAGGAGACCGCTCGCCACGCCAATTCTCCTATCGTCATCAACTCTTTTCCCATTCGGGATGGAAGCAAGGAAGACGACATCCCGGGCCGAGTTTGGGAGAGGAACGGCGAATGGATCATTCAGACCGACGAACCCCAGGCCGGTTGCGGCAGCGCCGCTGGAACTTTTGACAAAGGCCCGGACGACGACCATCCGACACGCTACACCATCTTGAAGAAGATGCCAGCCATCGGTATTCGCGTTGTTCTGAGAACGACAAAATTTAACGACAAAGATGGCGACGCCATTAAGGAACGAAAGGGCTTGCTCGTTGCCGGCGACGTAGTCGCAGCCCTTGAAGGCGACGATTCCTATACGCGCGTTCGATACGTACACCCTGCAACCGCCAAAATCACAACTGCCTGGGTACGTACGCGCGACTTGGACAATCCATTCACCGAAACCAGAAACATGGATCAAAGCGGCCCGGTCAACTTCGACAAAATGGACCCAAGGGAGCTTCCCACCACTGTTCCGATGTCGCCAGAACAGCGGGAGCATTTGACCCTCATTACGCAAACGATGCGTGAGGTGATCGAAAACAAGAGGCCACTGCAAGAATCCGATCCTGTGTTCGGTGAGGGGAAGTACTTTTGGCCGAAGAACCCAGGAGCTCCCATCAAAACAGCACTGTGGTTCGGAGTGGAGAATTTTGGATTCAGGTCGATCTCCGTGGACTTTCATCGCGAGACTTCGAAGAGTACTTGGGAAAGCGCAATACTTTCTGTGCACCCGAGGAATTTCCCCATCGGTGTGTACAGTATGAGCTTGCCAAAGACGTTCTTCGCCGACCTGGTTTCGACCGGCTCCTTTCCCGAGAAACGGGAACACGAGTCGGTCACGAACGTGAACGTGTTTGAATTTGCGCTCCAGCGCAATGCGAACATCAAGTTCAGGTTTGAAGCAAGGCCAGACGTTTCCAGTGTGAGCGAAAAGTATCCACGCAGTTTTCACGCACTAACGATTAGTGCCAGCCATGATAAGACTGAGGCAATATTCAACCGGATCGGAATCCAGAAATGAAAACCCTGAATCGAATTCTCATTGCCGCCACCATCTTCCTCCTCTGCGGATGCTCCTTCGGAGACCCGAAGCCGCAGTCGGAAGACATTGCCGCGTTGCGCGCAATCGTCAATCTCCCGATGGAGGCCAAATCCGCCCGCTGGGAGATCTTTGGGACTCCCGACGACTCCGGCTGGGTGCCTGGCCCCACTGACTTCCAGACCTTAATCGCGGAGCTGGAGCAGGAACAAGACTGGTTCAGCTCCCTCAAAGAGCCGGCCCGGGAAATTTTCATTGTTCCCGAAGCCGCGCGTCCCTGGCTCACCAGGGAATTTCGCGATCTCCTCTACAGGAACAGGAATTCGACAGCAATTCTCTCCAGCCGCGCCAATTGCAGAAAATATGCGACGACGGTCACGAAGTCTGGCCGAGAGCTTGTTGGCGTTGCCTGTAACTCCTCTGGAAAGATATTGGTGTATCTGCCCTTGGACCCTCAAGTTCATGAATAATCTCCTGGGCCTTTTAATGGCCGCTTGCTGCACATCCGAAATCCCTGCCATGCTCAAGGAAGACTTGAAGCCAAACGAGCAAGTCGTATCGTTGGTTCGCTACAGCGACTCTCATGGCGACCATACGCTCCTGCTCACCGAACGGGAAACGGCGGCCAAAAGCCGTGCTGGAAAGGCCATCAACCTTGCCGCCATGTCGTTCAACAAGAACGGGGCGCGTGAATGGATCATCAGGGATGGCGCAGAGTGTCCCGCAGGTTCCGGAGCAAAGCCGACATTTTTTCCCAATGCCGCCCCGGTGACAGACCTTAATAACGATGGCACCGCAGAAGTAACCGTCGCATACAGCCTGACTTGTGGAACAGAGTCGGAGCCATCGGAAATCAAAGCCATCATGCGCCAGGGTGACGACAAGTACGCGATGCGGGGACAGGCACTTGTTTTCACGTCCGCCCAGCCGGTAAGCGGCGGAACGCCAAAGCCGGATGCCGCATTGCTGCTGCCGGAAAACGCGGCCTTCCTGGATCACCTGCGTAACATCTGGAACGAAACTTCCGGCAGCGTCGCACGCGAGAACGCGCCACGCGCCCCATTGCAGGAGCTGGAAGGCGAATACAGCCTTCATTCGTCACCAGACAAATGGGGCTATAGCAAGGCGCACATCTCCATCAAAAGGCTGGATGACCGCCATGTGAAAATCCTGCTCGCCTGTGAATGGAAGCACACGCCGAAGGCTGCATGTGACGACTATTTTTTTGCAAAGTGGCACAACGACGGTGTCTATCTGCAGGACCGAAACACGACTGTCAGGCGCATTTACTTCAGTCCAGCGCCGCGCGAGATCGCCCTGGCCATGGTGAGCGTTGATGGAAAACGCCTGTATAAGCTTGATTCGTTCAGGCCGGCCAGTGGCCCGCCAAGCGATGGAACGCTGTCCAGGCGACTGAAGCGCGCGCAGCAGATTTCCGTTAGTCCGGAAAACTTGCGAGTCTTCGGACCGTACAACGAATGGAAATATGAAAACAATCGCCTCGAGTTCGTGAAAACTACACCTTGATGTAGATTTTCCGTTTGTCCAGCCAATAGCCCACCAGCCAGCAGGCAAGCATGAAAAGCAGCGCAAACGCCAGCGAGGCGGCTCTAGGGCTGCCGACCGGCTCCAGCGCTGCGGCCAAGGGCGCGTAAGTGCCGGTTTTGTCCAGTGCTACCACAGCCACTTGCGACAGCATGTAGATGAACAGCGTGTTTTTGCCGAACACTTCGAAGAAGTAGGTCCAGCGCCTGGCGCCGCGTACTTCGATGATCCACGCTAGCGCCACCAGCACGAGCAGCGCGGTACCGGTCGACAGAAGCACGTAACTGCCAGTCCACAGTTTCTTATTGATCGGCAGCAGCGGAGCCCAGCACAGCGCCAATACCGACAGCACGACGCCAGCGCCGGCCAGCACACCGAGCGTTCGCACGGTCGCGCCATGCCCGCGCAGGTAGCGGCCTGCGAAATATCCCCCGATGACATTTACCGTGGCGGGCAAAGTACCCATCAGGCCTTCCGGATCGAAGGGAAGGCCTTCCCCTTGGTACAGGTGGCCTGCGCCAAATATCCAAAGGTCGATAGCCCGGCCTGCATTGCCTTCGAGGCTATAGTCACCAAACAGCGCCATGACCAGCCAGTGGCCGAGCAAAGCGAGGACACTGAACACCACTGCACCGAGTTCGCCGAGATAATGCAGCACCAGCGCGGCGATGCCGAAGCACAGGCCTATGCGCTGCAACACGCCCGGCAGGCGCACCTCGCTTAAAGGCCCGCCCAGCTTGGGCAATAGGCATAGCAGCAGGCCGAGGGCAACGATGGTAATGGTCCTCTTGGCAATCCTGGCCAGCACGGCCGCGCCACCCATGCCTTCATAGCGCGGAAGCGTGAACGCAAGCGCGTTACCAACGACGAACAGGAAACTCGGAAATACCCAATCAGTCAGCGTGAACCCGTGCCAGGGCGCATGCAACAAGGGAGAGTAGACGTGGCTCCAGTCACCCGGCGTATTCACGATAATCATCAACGCGACCGTCAGGCCGCGCAGGACGTCCAGAGACTGGTAACGGGCTGCGGCAGTCATTGTGAAGCCTTCCGCGGAATTGCCGCAGCCGGCACCAGGATGCGCCGGTAGGAGCCCGCCGCTACGTTCGCCATCGAGCTGCAATTCGCTTCCGCCCCCTTGGACGGCTTGCCGCAAGGCTGGTCGCGGTCAAGCGACCAGAAATGGACTCCCGCCATGCCCATCTTGCGCACGGCACTTACTGTGGCGCGTGCATCGTCCAGGGTGTAGACGTTTTCCGCCACGTCGTTCACACCAATCATGGGTGTCAGCTCAATTTGCGCGAACGGCACTTTGTACTTGTGATGTACATTTTGCGCGGCCTGGATGGCGGAAGCGGCCATATCGCAGCGGCCACGCCGCACCACGCATACTTTACGGCTGGCCGGCCCGAAATCCATCACCATCAGGTTCAGCACGTAATCCTGCACGCCATGCTTGCGCAAGGCGGCCAGCACCTGTTCTCCCGTTTCATTCAGGCTGCGCGCACTGCCGTCCGAAGCGGCATGGGTGGCAATGGTGAAACTCAACCGCAGTTGCGGACGCGCCCTTTGCACCAGGGCGATGCGCGCCACCAGCGAATCGATTTGCGCGGCCGTCTGGCCATGTTCGATATCGAAATCAAAGCCAATCAGCTGTGGCGACATATAGCGCGACACGAACAGCTCCATGCCCTCGTCAGTGGCGCAGGTGAAGATACTGCCCTGCCCTCCTGTCGAAACGACATAGCCAACGCCAGCCTGGACGAAGCGCGGCACGTTGGCGGCTGCGACAGCGGCGCCGTCAACCTCGCCCCAGCGCTCTTCGCCGCATTCGCCGCTAGCGAAGGCCCAGGTCTGGACGCCCTGCGCAGGATCCCACGGCGACAGGTATTTATAGGGGCTATGGACGACTGCCGGCGCCGCGACGGCAACAGTCGAGAAGGCGGCGAGCACCGCCAGCATTACTTTACGCATTCAAACTCCGGATACAAAAAAGGCAGGGCCCCGGAGGAACCCTGCCATAACACTCTCACATCGGGATCATTTACATCTTGCCGCGCACGCCGAAGAAGATCTGCTTGCCGTTCTTGTAGAACGCGCGTGGCTGGTCACGGGACGTTGCGTAGGACTTCAGGGTCGGATCGTTCAGGTCCTTGCCTTCCAGCGACAGCGTGATGTTGTCGGTCAGGTTGTAGTTCAGGGCTGCGGACAGGGTGCCTACGTCATCCTGGTAGATTGCACTGTTGCGGTCCAGGCCATTAAGGAAAGCCGAACGGTAGCTGTAGTTGATGCGTGCACTGAATTTGCTGGTCTCGTAGAACACGCCCAGGTTATAGGAGTTCTTCGAAGTGCCGATCATGCTGCAGTCGCCCAGGTCGGCACAGGCCGATTTCGGTGCAGCGGCGGTTTCCTTGCCGTCGGCATAGGTGTAGTTCGCGTTCAGGCCGAAACCGTTGCCCAGGTCCTGTACATACTGCAGTTCCACGCCACGTACACGTGCCTTGGTGTTCACTGCGGAGCTCATGTTGTAGGTGGTGATCTTGCCAACCGACTGGTTGAAGAAGTCAGCCTTCGAGGAACCGAAGGTCACGTACGAACCCATGTTCATGTTGTAGATGTTCATGCCCAGCAGGGACTTCGGCATGAAGTACCATTCCAGGCCCACATCGACGTTGTTCGACATGATCGGGCGCAGGTTCGGGTTGCCGCCGGAACCGGAGAAGGTCAGGTCGTTCAGGCTCAAGGCGCCCAGCGAACCGAAGTCTGGACGAGCCAGGGTGCGGCTGGCGGCACCGCGCAGTTTCAGGTCCGGCGTCAGGTTGGTGTACAGGTTGATGCTTGGCAGGAAGTCGTTATAAGTGTTGGAGCTGTGAGTCGGATTCCAGACGTTGTTCGGCGAGCCGTTGTCCACATCGATCTTGGTCTTCACGAAGCGCACACCGACGTTACCGCCGAAGTTGCCGAACTCCAGGTCACCCATCACGTATGCTGCAGTGGCCTTTTCCTTGATCAGGAATTCGCTCTGGTAGGCGTGGTTGGCGAAGCTGACATACTTGTCGCCCCAGGCCTTCATCGATTCCGCATCGAAGGTCCACGCATTGCTCAGCAAGTTAGGCAGAGGGCTGCTCGGGAAGCTGGTCAAGCCGGTAGGACGGTTGGCCAGCTGCGAACCGGCGGCAGCAACGGTGCCTCCCAGCCAGGTCAGCGAACGCTCATGGTTCGCGTTACGCACGCCGAAATGCAGGGTTGGCACGCCATTCCACTGGGTCTTGTACTGGCCGTCGATCTGGCCGTAGGTTTCCTTGTCTTTCGCGGTCACGTCGGAAGCCCAGCCGCCGAAGAAGTCGGCGCCGGTACGCGGGTTGAAGGTGCCTGCGTTATCCACGGTCACGGTGGCTGGCGAATCCAGGCCATGGGTGGTCAGGCTGCTGCCCGAATAAGCCAGCCAGGCTTCGTAGCCATAGTCGCGGGCATAGCCGGTACCGCGGGTGGTGCCGATCTGGCCCTTGAATTTCAGGTCTTGGGTAGGACGGTAGTTGAAGTCGAAGTTGACGAATTTCGAATCGCTATAGGAGCCTGGACGGGCAATGATGTCTTGCACCGATGGCCCCATCTTCGAGCAGTCTGCTACCGGGCAGGTGCTTGGGAAGGTGATCGAAGTGATGGTGTCGCCGGTGACGGTCCACTTGGAAGGAATCACGCCGCCCACGCCGGACCAGTTGTTGGTCAGCGGCTGGTATGGCGCCAGCATGAAGTTGGCGTTGATATTGTCCGCATCCAGGCGGGTGTAGAAGCCGTTGATGTCGAAGTCGAATTCCTTGTTGACCTTGACCTGCACGTCGATCATGCCGCCCTTGCGCTCGCGCTCCTGGTTGAACATGGCGGTACCGGTCAGCAGGGAGATGTACTTGCCTTCCACTTCAGGATTGGCGGCCACCCACTGCGGCGCATAGCCTGCGCTCAGCTTGTCCCACCACAGGAACTCCTGGCCGATACGGCGCAGGGTACGCTTTTCATCGAACAGCTGGACCAACACGCCCACATTGTTCTGTTCATTTTTCCAGTTGCCCAGTGCGCTGAACTGCGCATCGGTCTTCTTCGAACCTTCGCTGTACACGCCGGTCACGGCGCCCATCAGGGTCAGCGGATCCTTGAAGCTCAGGGGCTTGCGGGTTTCGATGTCGACGTTGCCGGATGCGCCGCCTTCGATCAGGTTGGCCTGCGAAGATTTGTGCACGGTCACGCGGCCGATCAGCTCCGATGGGAACATCGAGTAGCTGACGGAGCGGCCACCGTTGGTGATGTTGGAGATGTACCAGTCGCCGCTCGACACGGTGTGGCCATTCAGGGTGGTCAGCGCCAGGTTGGAGGGAGTGCCCTTCAGGCTGACGCGGTCGTTCTCGCCGAAGCCGCCTTCTGAACCGCCGGCCGTGGCAACCGATACGCCCGGCACGCGCTGCAGCGAGTCGGCCACGCTCTTGTCCGGCATCTTGCCCACGTCTTCGGCGGTAATCACTTCAACCAGCGAGTCGGCGTTGCGCTTCTGGTTGATCGATTGTGCCAGTGCGGCACGCACGCCGGTCACGATCACGACGTTCTGCTCTGCCGGAGCAGCTTGCTGTGCTTGCGCCATGCCGATGGTGGCGGTCAGGATGGCGACTGCAGTCGCGATCGGTGTCATATTGCGGTTCATTTACTCCCCCTAAGTATGGGCTGTCTCAAAGCCCGGTCTGTTGTTACCAGTTTCTAAAACCACGTTCAAACCAATTGGACGCCAATATACCCCGATTGAATACCAGAACACTACCAATTTACATATTTTTTTCACATGTTGTACTGAAAAGACATACCACTTTGGCTAGAAAGCGCTGCTGTTAGCGCTATCCAAGGGGGAAGCCGGATGCGAGTGGCAGCATACCGCTGGTCATAAGGTCTTTTTTTGGTATTATCAGCCGCACACAAAAAGGGAGACTAAATGGCATCGCTCGCGCAGATCATGCAAGACCTGGTGCAGACCAGTAGCCAGCCGCTTTACCAGCTTTTGCAACGCGCCTTGCGTGAAGCGATCAACCTGCATGTGTTCGGCCCCGACGAGGCCCTGCCGGCCGAACGTGTGCTGGCGGCCGACCTGAATATCTCCCGCATCACAGTGCGCAAGGCCATCGACGGCCTGGTGGAAGAAGGCTTGCTGGTACGGCGGCCAGGTTCCGGCAATTTCATCAACACACGCATTGAAAAGAACTTCGCCAAGCTGACGTCCTTCTCGGAGGATATGCGTTCGCGCGGCCGCACGCCGCGCAGCGTGTGGCTGAAGAAATCGGAAGGCACGGTAACGCCGGAAGAGGCCCTGCGCCTGCGGCTTAGCCCGGGCGCACCGGTCTACCGCTATCACCGCATCCGCTTTGCAGACGAAGTGCCGATGTGCGTCGAATACGCGACCATCGTTGCCGATGCGCTGCCGTCGCTGGAATCAGTGGATGTGTCGATGTACGAGGCGCTGGAAGCGGCGGGCCACCGGCCGGTACGCGCGCTGCAGCGCCTGTCCGCCCTGTTGCTGACAGGCGAACAGGCCAAGCTGCTGCAGGCCAAGGAAGGCGACGCCGGCCTGGCCGTCGAACGCCTTGGCTTCCTGCGCGATGGCCGCGCAGTGGAATTCTGCCGCTCGATCTTCCGCGGCGACATGTACGATTTCGTGGCGGAGCTCAGCACGCCCTGAGGATTAACATCCGCCACCGTCCTGGCTATGGGCCTCCACCCATTTTCCGCCCTGCCGTTTCAGTATGCTGTAGAACCAGGATTCATAAGCACTGCCGGAGATCACGACTTCGTCCACACCATCTGCATCCAGGTCCAGGTGTTCCAGGTACTTCTTGTTCGCCTTTTCCGCCTCGCCATGCGGGCCGACATAAGAGTCCTCGTACACCAGAGAAAATTGCCCGCCTGCGCCCTTTTCGGCCAGGAAGAACAGCGTCACCATCTGGTTCGCCTCGATATTGTCGTAGTTGATCGATACCGCCACGGCCTGGCCGGCTTCGTTCGCCTCCAGTGTCTTTAATGCGGCAATACGATCTTTGCGCTTGACGCCGTGCTTTTCCATCCACGCACTGGCAAGCTGGGAAAGCCCTCGCAGATCTGTCGGCGTCAAGGCAATTTCAGGACGTGCCGGCCGCAAGGTCAATGGCCGCGATGTGGCCAGGCCGCTGCCCGGCACCTCACTGCCGGCCAGTGGCGCGAGGGCCAGGCTTTCGCCATCGCTGCAGCCGCTGTCGTCAGGGCTTGCTGCCGCCCCGACCTTGACCTTGCCCGCATGCCGGGCGCCGAGATAGACATGCAGTGAGCGCGGCGGCTTGCCCGTTTCGTCGTCGCCCAGGCTCAGGGACTCGAAACCGCCGGAAACGATGCGCGCAAGCGGCGCAGCGTTTCCGTCCGGCTTGATCAGGTATAACTGGTTCGGAGGACCGGCCAGCGCAGTGCCCGCCGCCAGCGCCAGTATCAATGCAAGCGCCCTTTTCATCGCTTGGCTTTCGATGCGTCGCTGGCGATCACCACCGACAGCTTGGCAGGATCGATATGCTTGCGGAAGGCCGCGCTCACCTGCTCCGCGGTCAACGCCTTCAGCTTCGCCTCATACTCCTTGCTCCACACGAAAGTGCGATCCAGGTAGCGGAAGTGCGACCAGGCGCCTGCCACCACATCATCCTTCGAACGGTTCTGCAAGCGCTGCTGCATCAGGCCCGATTTGGCGCCAGCCACTTCGGCTGCGGTGAAGCCGCTCTTTACGGCGCGCTCCAGTTCCTGGCGAACGGCAGCTTCCAGCTTGACCATGTTCTGCGGCGCTGCAATCGCTTCAATGGTGAAGCCGCCCGCATCGTCGCGGTCGCCCGCATCGAGGGAAGAGCCGCCGCCGTAAGACAAGCCTTCCTTCTGGCGAATCCGGTCCATCAGGCGCGACTTCAGGCCGCCATTGCCGAAGATGTAGTTCGCCACCTCCAGTGCGGCGTAGTCCGGGTCATCCGTGCGCAGCGGAAGGTTGATGCGCGCCGCGAACATGCCGTTTTCCTTGTCCGGTGCATCCAGCGTGATGCGGGTCGGGGCCTTCTCGACATGCTTGTCCAGGATCGGCGCGTAAGCGGCCTTGCTTTGCCAGCCCGCCAGTTCCTCGCTCACCACCTTGACCAGTTCAGCCTTGTCGAAATCCCCTACCACCGACAGCTCGCCGCGCGAGGTGCCGTAAAACTCGGCGTGGTAAGCCTTCACATCCGCCAGCTTCATCGCCTTGACCGCCTCGACCTGTTCGTCGAGCGTCATCACGCTGCGCGGATCGCCTTTCGGCCAATGGTCGAAGTATTCGGCCAGCTTCCTGCCGGCCATCGCCTGCGGGTCGTTGCGCGAAGCCTCGATGCCGACGATCCATTGCTGGCGCATCTGCTCGAACTCCGTCTCGGGGAATGAAGCGTCTTTCAGCACATGCGCCACCAGGCGCAGCGCGGCAGGCAGGTGCTCGCGCGTCGTTTCAAAGTGGTACAGCGAACCGCTCATCTTCAGCTTCGACATCGCATCGGCCAGTTGCGCACGCGAATATTTGCTGGTGCCGCGCGCCAGCATCTGGTCCGCTGCCGCCGACAGCATCTGCTTGCCAAACTGGTTCTTTTCGTCGCCCCAATGGAGTCGCATGTCCACCGCCACGGTCTCGCCGCGATTCTTCTTCGGCAGCAGCGCCAGTTTCAGATTGCCGATTTCCTTGAGCTCCGTGCGCGCCATGATGTTGTCCTGGCTCGGATCGAAATTCTCGGACGTCAGTGCGCTAGCCTTGCCCTTGTAGTCCTTGAGCAGTTCGGCCGCCGTCGGCGCCGCGCCGATTTCCGCGCGCTGAGGCGCGTCGTCTGGAACGAAGGTACCGACAGTGCGGTTATCGCGCTTCATGTAACGCCCTGCCGCTTCTGCGACCTGCGCCGAAGTGATGGACGCGAGTCCGTCGCGGCCCTGGAACAGCAGCCGCCAGTCTCCCAGAGCAATATGGTCGCTCAGGGCCACGCCCACCTGCTGCGGATTGTTCAGCGCCTTTTCAATCGCGTTGCTGTATTCGCGGCGCGTGCGCTCCATTTCCTCTTCGGTCGGGGGCGCCTTGGCAAAGCCCTCCACTGCGGCAATGAGCTCATCGCGCACCGGCCCGATCGGCTGCCCCATCTTCACCACGGCGCCGAACACTTGGAGGCTTGGCGCAATGCCGGGCTGGGTCATGGCAAACACCTGTGCCGCCTTGCCGGTTTCGACCAGCTGCTTGTGCAGGCGGCCGTTTGGCGTGTCGCCCAGCACCTGGCCCATGAAGGCCAGCGGATCGGCGTCGTTATGCAGGCCCGATGGAATCTTGTAGCCCACCAGGACGATCTGCACGTCGCCCTTGCGGTGCACTGCGTACTGGCGCTCGCCGTCCTGGGTCGGCTCCACGGTCCAGAATTGCGGCAGCTTGCGCTTCGGCTTCGGGATCGCGCCGAAAGTCTTGCTGATCCAGGCCAGCGTTTGCGAAGGATCGAACTTGCCTGCCACCAGCAGCACCGCGTTATCCGGCTGGTAGTAGGTGCGATAGAAGGCTTGCAGGTTCTCGATCTTGACGTTCTCGATATCGCTGCGGTTGCCGATGGTGGAACGACCGTAGCTATGCCAGTCGTAAGCAATGCTTTCCAGGCGCTTGTACAGCACTTCGAACGGGCTGTTCTCGCCGCTCTCGTACTCGTTGCGCACCACGGTCATTTCCGAATCCAGGTCCTTCTTGGCGATGAAGGATTTGGTCATGCGCTCGGCTTCCATGTCCAGCGCCCACTTCAGGTTTTCCGGGCTGGCCTGGAATACTTCGTAGTAGTTGGTGCGGTCCAGCGAAGTGGTGCCGTTGAATTCCATGCCGCGTTCGGAGAACTGCTGCGGGATATTGCGATGGTTAGGCGCGCCCTTGAACATCAGGTGCTCCAGCAAGTGCGCCATGCCGGTCTCGCCATAGTTCTCATGGCGCGAGCCGACCAGGTAGGTAACGTTGACGGTCACCGTCGGTTTCGACGCATCGGGGAACAGCAGGACTTTGAGCCCGTTGGGCAGGCGGTATTCGGTGATGCCTTCGACCGAAGGGCCTTTGGCGACACCGGCGGGCAAGGTCTGGGCGAAAGCTGAAGAAGCGGTCAGCAGCAGCGCTGCGACGTATTTGATTTGCATGGGGTTCTGCTCATGTTGGCAAAACCCTATCCTACGACACTTAAGCTTTTTCGTCAGGTATCAGACAAGCCTCGACGACCTGCAGCTTGTTATCCTTGGCGAATTCCTTAACGAAGTTATAAGCCATCGGCTGGATTTCGCGCAGGCCTTCGTTGACGACGACGGCCTTGATGCCATTGACGACGGTCGGCGTGACGTAAGGCGAGAACTGCAGGTGGGCGTGGCGGCCGCCAGAGCCTTCCGGGCGGAAGCACGCCAGCACGCCGGCCAGTCGTTCCGCCCAGTCGCTTGGACGGAATTGTTTGCCGTCGGTCGTAAGCCCAAGAATGAAGAACTCGCTGGCCATATACCTGAAACCCGGTTGCTGTAAGGAACCCCAGTATTATATCTTATAGAAGACTTGAACGGGGCTCCGGGTTCAGGTCATTTTAGCCGAGCCACACCGCTCCGGACAGCAACAGCAGCAGCATCATCCACAGCAACAAGGCGCGCCATACCAGGCCGACCGTGCTTTGCAGGGCGCGCACGCCCGGCTCGTCGCCCGGCAGCTGGTCCACTTCCATGTCGCTGATATCCACGGTCGCCGCATCGGACGGGATGATCTTGGCCGCATTTTCATTCGGGGTACCGAGGCGCACCCCCATGGCGCCGCCGCCGGCCGACAGGATGATGCCGATCGCCTCATCCTTCCAGCGGTGGGCGAAATTGCGCCAGGCGTAGATCGCGTCTTCAAAATTGCCGACCACGGCGAAAGCTACGGCAGTCAGGCGCGCCGGGACCCAGTCGATCCAGTAGAAGGCCTTGGCGGCAAAGATGCCGAAAGCTTCCTGGCGCATGTGTTCCGGCTCGTTCCAGGCGCGCGCCAGGTATTCGGATACGCGGTACAGGATGGCGCCGCAAGGACCGAGCGGCATCAGGAACCAGAAGAACACGCCGAATACATTGCGGTGGGTAGTGACCAGCGCTTTTTCCACGGCGATGCGGGAAATCTCGGTCAGCTCCATGCCGACGGTGTCGATCTTGCACCACTCTGCGAGCAGCACACGCGCCTGGCTCTCGTCGCCCGCGTTCAGCGCGAGCTGGATCGACGTGAAGTAATGGCTGTAATGGCGAAAGCCCAGTGTCAGGTAAACAATCAGCACATTCCAGGCAAAGGCAGCCAGTATCAGGTTATAGCGCAGCAACAGCCAGTACACCAGGCCGGCCGGCAGCGTCAGCGCGCCAACCAGCAGGAACCAGCCCATGCGGCCGTGGCTCGCATGCCCGGCATTGAACCACTGCTCCATGCGTACGGCCAGGCGCTTGAATTCAGCCCAGATCGGGTTGTCCGCTCGCAGGGGCTTCAGTTGCTCAAACAGCAAGGCCACGAGAATGGAGAGAAAAGTCATCTAAATCCTTTGATTAGCAGTACCACAATGCCCGCTACGATAGCTTATGCGCGCAAGAAATGAAACAGGTTGCGCAGCATGCCGGCCGTTGCGCCCCAGATAAAATAGTTCTGGTATGGCATTGCGTAAAAAGTGCGGCGGCCATTCGGAAGTTCGGCCGCCAGGCGCTGGTGGTTGGCGCCATCCATCAGGAACTGGAACGGCACCTCGAAGATCTCCGCCACCTCGAACGGATCGGCCTTCAGTTCGAACGGCGGCGTCACCAGCCCCACCACCGGGGTCACTGCATAGCCGGTGCCGGTGTAATACAAGGGCAGCGTGCCGATCACGTCGATATGGCGGCGATCCAGGCCAATCTCCTCCTCGGTTTCGCGCAGCGCCGTGTCGATCGCATCCGCATCGGCAGGCTCGGCACGGCCGCCGGGAAACGCCACCTGCCCTGCATGATCGTTCAAATGCGCCGTGCGCATCGTCAGCAGCAGGTAGACGCCGTCCTCGCGCAGCACCAAGGGCACCAGCACGGAAGCCGGTGTCGGCTCGCCGCGATGCAGGCCAAGCGGCGGCTCGGATGGTTCGGGCGTCCATTCCGGCGGCTGCGCAAAACGCTGGCGCAGCCAATCCGGCGCAAGATGCTCCAGCAGCACCGCGGCTTCGCCGGCAATCGCTTCAATCGGTAGCTGAGTCGGGTCGAAAGGTGTTTTTGGCATAGGCGGCATTGTACCAAGCTGAAAAAAAAGGACGCCCGAAGGCGTCCTTTCCGAATCCGATACCGGGGTATGGATTACGCTGCGGTTGCCGCAACTTTGCGGTTTGGCAGTTTTTCCTTGATACGTGCGGACTTGCCCGAACGCTCACGCAGGTAGTACAGCTTGGCGCGGCGAACGTCACCACGACGCTTCACTTCGATCGAAGCGATCAGTGGGGAGTACAGCTGGAAGGTACGCTCAACGCCTTCGCCGGACGAGATTTTACGAACGATGAAGTTCGAGTTCAGGCCACGGTTACGACGGGCGATAACAACGCCTTCGTAAGCCTGGGCGCGCTTGCGGGTGCCTTCGACTACGTTCACGTTGACAACCACGGTATCGCCAGGGGCGAACTCAGGGATGTTCTTGCCCAGGCGAGCGATTTCTTCTTGTTCCAGTTGCTGGATCAGGTTCATTTTAAAACTCCTATTACCATCTTGCCGGCGCCAAAAAGATGCCCGGTAGAGGATGGGGTTGAAACACGGCAGGCAACATGCCTGCCACGGTACTACAACGGGTTTTTATAAACCCGTCAAAAACTTTTCGTCCTTCTTCGAGAGCAGGCCGGCTTCGCGGGCCTTTACCAGCAGGTCGGGACGCTTGCGCGCCGTCGCCTCCAGCATGCGCTCGCGGCGCCACTTCTCGATCTCGGCGTGGTTACCGCCCAACAGCACGGGCGGCACGGCCTCGCCTTCGTAAACTTCTGGCCGCGTATAGTGCGGCGAATCCAGCAAGCCATTGACGAAGGAGTCTTCGACTGCGGAGGCATCGGTATTCAGCACGCCTGGCAGCTGGCGCACCACGGCATCCATCAGGGCCATGGCAGGCAGCTCGCCGCCGGACAGCACAAAATCGCCGAGGCTGATTTCTTCATCGACGCAGCGGTCCAGCAAACGCTGGTCCACCGCTTCGTAACGGCCGCACAGGATCACGAGGCCGGGTTCCTGCTTCAGCTGCATCACGCGTTCGTGGGTCAGCTGCTTGCCTTGCGGCGACATGTACACCACGCGCGGCGCCGGCAGGCCGGAAACCACCTGGCGCTGCTTCGCGGCCGCGATGGTCTGCTCCAGCGGCTTGGCCAGCATCACCATCCCCGGGCCACCGCCATACGGGCGGTCATCCACGGTACGGTGGTTGTCGGTGGTGAAATCGCGCGGATTCCACAGCGACAGGCCCCAGCGCTTCTGCTCGAACGCGCGGCGGGTCACGCCGGACTGCGTCAAGGCAGCGAACATCTCAGGGAACAGGGTAATGACGTCGAATTGCATTGTGCGGTTCCGGATTAGTAATCCAGGCCCCAGTCCACGATGATCTGCTTCGCGTCCTTGTCCACCTTGATAACAAACTGGCTTACAAACGGGATCAGGCGCTCTTGCGCCTTACCTTCGGCCTCGTACTCGACGCGCAGGATGGACTGAGGTCCGTTGCTCATCATGTCCGCGACCGTGCCAAGGCTCTCGCCTTGTTGATTCTGAACTGCCAGGCCGATCAGGTCGCCCCAGTAGTATTCATCGTCTTCCAGCTGCGGGAAATCGGCGCGCGACACGAACACCGATGCACCCTTCAGCGCTTCTGCTTCGTTACGGTCCGTCATCCCGACGATAGTGGTGACCACGTCGCCACCATGCAGCTTAGCCCGCTTGACTTCAACGTCACGCAGGCTTGGCTTGTCGAGCCACCAGGTGGTGGCATGCAGCAGCGCATCTGCTTCGGTGGAGAAGGGTCGGACACGGACCCCGCCGGTGATGCCGTAGGCACCAGAAACAAAGCCAACCTGAACCAGGTCAGCCGGGGCTTGCGCCCCAGATGCGGTCTTGCTGCTCAAAACTTGAAGCTACTATTAAGCAGCCTTCTGGCCAGCAACCAGCTTGGCAACAGCTGGGGACAGCTGAGCGCCAACGCCTTGCCAGTAAGCCAGACGGTCAGCAGCAACGCGGAAGGTTTCTGCTTGGCCGGTAGCCATTGGGTTGAAGAAGCCGATACGCTCTACGAAACGGCCGTCACGACGATTGCGGGAATCGGTTGCAACGATGTTGTAGAAAGGACGCTTCTTGGCGCCACCACGAGCTAAACGAATAACGACCATAATAATTCCAAAAAAGTGTGCTGAGTCGGAAAAAGCCGCAAATTATAGCGCGCTTTAACTCCAACCGGCAAGATTAATCAAATTGGTGGGGAATTGGACAATCCGGGATTATCCCCTGAACTGGCCTCGTCGGCAACAGCTTTGTTGTGCCATACTGCCGGTTTTTCGGACTTCTCGGCTGCAATCATGTCTGTTTTACACAAGAACAAAACATTCGCCACCCTGCTCGCCGCTGTTGCCGGCGGCATCGGCCTGCACCGCTTCTACCTGCGCGGCCTGGCTGACAAATGGGGCTGGCTGCACGCCGCCAGCCTGCTCGGCGTCGCAGCCGTGTTTGCATTATGGCCGAAAGCCGATCCCTACTTCCTGCTGCTGCCGTTGATCCTGTCGATCCTGGCCGGCGTCCTCGAAGCCCTCGTGCTGGGCCTGATGCCCGACGAGAAGTGGGACGCCACCTTCAACGCCGGCAGCGGCAAGCAATCGAACTCGCGCTGGCCGCTGGCGACCGTGCTGGTCGCCGCCCTGATGTTTGGCGCCTTCGGCCTGATCGCCGCCATCGCCCGCCTGTTCGACCTGCTCTACACCGACGGCATCTACGGTTAATTGGCCGGCGCGGCGCTCGGCGCAGGTTCTGCAATCCGGTACAAGGAAACCGGGCCGTCCCGATGTACCAGCGTGAAGAACTGCGCGAATCCCGGCTTGGTCTCGATGCCCGGCCAACGCACCGTATGGATCAACAGGCTGGCATAACCGGAACGACGCAAGGCTTTGGCCAGGTCAGCAGGAGGCAGATCGGCGTGATCGCGATAGCGCCCCGGGCCAAAATGGTCACCGCCCGTTCGCGGTGGAGCGTAATAGATTGAGTCCTCCAGACCAAACTGGTAGGTACGGCCCATCGGATGCTCGCGCAGATAGACCAGCATTGGATAGCCGGTAATCCTCTGCTGCAAAACCGCCTCGCGGGCAGCAGTTGTCGGCGAAACAAGCTTCCAGGTCCTGTGTACGGTTTTAAGTGCACCTGGCAGAACGGCCAGGAGCCCCAAGGCGACACAAACTGCGACCGCCTTGCTTTGCAGCTTCGACGTTTCCCCACGGGCCAGCAGCTTCCATACGGCGACAAAAAGCCAGTACCAGACTGCCGCCGCCAACAGTGCCAGGACAGGATAGAGCGGCATCAGGTAGCGCGGGTAATGCGAGCTCAGCAACCACAACGTAATGCTGAGAGCCGCCAGCATGCTTCCGGCACGCACGCCTGGCAAGCGGCGCACGCTGGCGATCACAGGCGCCAACAATGCTGGCCAGATAAACCACACCGGCCACCCCTCGTTGCGTTTGAGATCTTCGAATTGATGCTGGAAATCCCCCAGGTTCCAATCGCTAAAACCGAATAGCTTGCCACCGATTGGATTGACTGGGTCACCGGTCAGCACATAATTCCGGGCGTACCAGTATGCGCAAGGCAGGAGCAGCGCGACCGCCGCGATGAGCCAGTCTCGCGGGGAACGTGTCCGCACCAACAAAACGATCGCCGGCACGGGGAGTAACTGCAACGCCTGGTACTTGATGCCGACGGCAACGCCCAACAAGAAGCAAGCCATCGCCAGCAATGCGCGCCGCTGAGGTTGCTGCTGCCAACGATAGAAGACCAGGCAGCCCGCAAAAATGAATAGCGTGACGGCGGCATCGACCATCGCGTTATCGTACAGGCTGCGCGTCAAATACAGGTAGATAAGGGTGGCGATGCTGGCGACACCTTGGCCAGCGTAACGTTTGCCGGTGACATATACCAAAACGGTGGTAAGCCACGCCATCAGTGCGCTGATCAGGTGGGTCATCACATCGTCATAGGCGATCATGGCTCCGGCAAACAGCAGGTTTGCATTATAGGGAAACCATGGATATCGCAGCCAGTCATTGACAGTCAGCCTGCCGCTCCGAGCCCATTCCTGAGCGTGCGGCAGGTGGTACATCACCTCATCCCATACTATTGGCGGACACAACGGAGCGACGAGGGTCGGGAAAACCATCAAGGCAATCAGCAAGGCGGTGCCGCGCGCAGGCCAGTTTGCTTCACGCCATTGCGGAACCATGGCGGCCCACCAGCGGCCCTGCAGCGCACGCCATTCAGCCAGGCATAGACCGAGGCCGAGCACCAGCACTAATACCAGTGGAATCATGCGCAACTGTCCGGCGATAGCCAGCCATTGCAGTACGCATATGTACAGTCCCATGCCGAGCGTGGCTGCAATGGCATGCCATAGCAGGGCTTCTTCGGGTTCCTGCTGGATTACCTCCGACGCCCAGCGGCGAAGCATGGCGCGGCCAACTCCCCAGCATGCCCCCAGGAAGATCAGTAAGGCGAAATAATGCGATAGCGTGTAGACGAGTTTATTAATCATGGAGCTCACGAAATACGAAATATTTTGCGGAAATGAAGTTGAAAGTCATGCCGGCCAGCGAGCCAGCCACCACGCCAACGGCTGGTGCCCAGCGCGCTTCAGGCAAAAACTGCAACAGCACCATATAGGTGCCCAGGTTGATCACGCCGCCGCCAACCATGACCGTCAAATAGCGCCACCATTCACGCCAGACCGATGCCGTGGCACGGAAAGTAAACCGCCGGTTCAGCCGCCAGGTGACCCAAACCGCAAACAGAAAAGACAGCAGGCGCCCCAGGTACGGCCCCGAACCCAACGCCAGCGCCAGGTACAAAGCGCCCATGTCGGCCCCCGCACCGGCAACTCCATTGATGCCAAAGCGCAGGAACTGGCGCACGCCCTTAGTTTCCATGGGCCGGGTAAGCCAGGTAAGCAAAGCGCTTTTGTTCAATACGCGCCTTGGTCACTGCATCAAGGACAATGCCGCAGACCAGCAGCACCACGCCAAACAGCATGATGGCCGAGCACAATACGGCGGTAGGCTGTCGCGGTACCAACCCAGTATCCCAATAGACGCTTAGTAGTGGCACGGCCAAGCCGACCGAAAGCAGGAAGCAAGCCATAAAACCGATGCCAAAGAATGCCAACGGGCGCTCCGACTTAAACAGGCGCAAGATGGTCATCAAGATGCGCCATCCGTCCCGGTAGGTATTGAGTTTGCTGAAGGAGCCCTCTGGCCGAGCCTTGTATACGGTCTCGACCTCTGCCACCGGCATGCGCAACTCGAGGGCATGCACCGTCAGCTCGGTCTCGATTTCGAAACCTGTGGAATGGGCGGCAAACGATTTTACGTAGCGGCGAGAAAACACGCGATAACCGGACAGGATGTCGGTAAAGGTACGTCCGAACAACATGGACACACAGCCGGTCAGCAGGTTGTTACCGAAGCGGTGTCCCAGGCGATAGGCAGCCTGTTCCTCGGTGACACGATTCCCAACCACCATGTCCAGGCCTTCATCAAACAGCTTAGCGACCAATTGTGGGGCAATCGCGGCATCATAAGTGTCGTCACCGTCCACCATAATGTAGGCATCAGCCTCGATATCGGCGAACATGCGGCGTACAACGCTGCCCTTGCCCTGATGCGGTACCAGGCGCACGCTGGCTCCTGCACGACGGGCAATCTCGGCGGTGCCGTCGGTTGAATTATTGTCGAAGACGTAGATTGTCGCTTGCGGCAAACTAGCGCGAAAATCGTGCACGATGGCTTCGATGGTAAGCGCCTCATTGTAACAAGGCACCAAAATTGCGACGCGCGCGGATGACTGGCCAATCATAGTAAAAAATCAATTAAGGCATTAACAATCCGCGATTATAGCCGTTCTTACATATCACCCTCTGCAACGCCTTGTCACAAATTAGCATTCCAGAAGGAAACTAATGGCCTATACTCACCAACACCACAACGCTTTTGGAGAACCCATATGAAAGTAATTAAATTCCTCTTGCCAGCCATCCTGGCCGTAACGGTGACTGGCGCTTACGCACAGCCAAAGCGCGCTGTTTGCGCTGATTGCGGCACTGTGACCGCAGTGAAAATGATCGAAAAAGACGGCGAAGGCAGCGCAGCCGGCATCGTTGCCGGCGGTATTGCTGGCGGCCTGCTGGGCCACCAGGTTGGCGGCGGCACCGGCAAGACCCTGGCCACCGTTGCTGGCGCTGCAGGCGGCGCTTACGCTGGCAAGAAGATCGAAGGCAAGATGAACAAGGTCAAGGAATGGCACGTGACTGTCCGCTACGAAACCGGCAAGGTCGGCACCGTCGTCCTGAAGAACGATCCAAACCTGCGTAACGGCGACCACGTCAAGCGCGAGCACGGCGGCCTGAACCGCATCTAAGTCCTTCGCGACAGCAGTAAGCCCATCCCCGCGCCGGCCAGCAGGCCGGCGCAAATCCGGTTGAATACCCTCTTCCCGCGCGGTTGCGCAAACCACCTCTGCAGGCGTGCGCCCATCCAGGCGTAAGCTGCCAGCGCCACCACTTCCAGCAGCAGGAACAACACCCCGAGCACAAAGAACTGTGCGCCTACCGGCCCGGCGGGATCGACGAACTGCGGCAAGAACGCCGTGAAGATCAGGATCGCTTTCGGATTGCCCGATGCGACAAAAAACTCCTGCCGCGCCAACTGCCACCAGCCTGGCGCCGACGCAGCGTTGTCCACCTGCACGCCCGGCTGCGCGCGCCACAATTGCCAGGCCAGGTATAACAAGTAGATCGCGCCGACGGTCTTGATCCCGTAGAACAGCAGCTCCGAAGTATGCAGCACCGCTGCCAGCCCTGCCGATGCCAAGGCGATCATTCCCGCAAATGCCACCAGTCGCCCGGCACCAGCCAGGCAGGAGCGCCGAAAGCCATAGCGCGTGGCATTGCTGACCGATAGCAGGTTGTTCGGCCCCGGCGCCATGTTCAGCGCAAAACAGGCAGGCACGAACAGCATGAGGGTTGAAGCATCCATGGCCGGCTCCATATTGAAATTTTAGTTAATATACAACGTCCAAACGCGCAAGGAGACACCGTGACAGACAATACCACGCCGCATTTCCCGCCCCAGTGGCAACCCCTGGTCGACCGGGCGGCCAGCGCCTTGCGCGAACTGGCCGTCAATGAAGATGCCAAGGCCCGATTCCTCGAAGACCCGCTGCTGCGCCCTTACATGGACCGCGTGTCGCAGCGCTACGTTGCCGGCAGCACCGTGTCGGACGCGATCGTGCGCGCTGCCATGATCAACCAGAACGGGCACCGCGCTTCCGCCGAATACATGGGCGAGAGCGTGCGTAACGAAGCCTTCGCCAATGCGGAGACTGGCGTCTTCTTGCAGCTGGTCCAGGCCATCGGCGAGCAGCGTCTTGATTGCTCGATCTCCTTCGACTTGTCCCACGTCGGCTCGCTGGTCGATCCCGAACTGGGCTACCAGAACGCGCGCCGCATCGCGCGCGCCGCCAGTGAAATCGGGCAGGAAGTGATGATCTCGATGGAGGCCTCGGACCGCACGTCCGGCATTTACGAGATCTACGGCCGCCTGCACGAAAAGGATGGCCTGTCGAACGTCGGCATCACGGTACCGGCCAAGCTGCATCGCACCGCCAACGATCTCCCCGCGCTGCTGCGCCATCCCGGCCGCATCCGCCTGGTCAAAGGCGCGATGTTCGAACCGGTGGAAATTGCTTATCCCCGCAATAGTCCCGAACTGGCATCGGCCTATCGCCGCTATGCCGCACTGTTGCTGCGCAGCGGCCACAAATGTTCGATTGCCACGCATGACCGGGCGATCCAGGATGAGCTGACGGCGATGATCCGCGCAGAAGGCATCGCCGCAGGCCCCTATGAATTCGAATCCCTGATAGGCTTGGGCGAGCAGAACATCGCCCACCTGCGCGACGCCGGATTTCCGACGCGTGAATACGCAGTTTTTGGAAAGGAGTACTTCCTGTACGTATTGAACCGCATCTCTGAGGAACCCGTACGCGTCTACCAGGCCGTCATTGACGCATTGGGTGCCGCATGATGCGCCGCCTTCTCGCCGCCGCTGCACTGGCCGCTGCCAGCGCAGCGCAAGCGCAATCGGTAGCCATCACGATCGATGATGGTCCGAACGCAGGCAGCACGCCCCGCATGTCGGCCCCGGAACGCAACCAGGCCATTCTGGATGCGCTGGCCAAGCACCGCGTGCAGGCCGCGCTGTTCGTCACCTCCGGCTTCGGCGCCAACACGCCGCAAGGCCTGCCGCTGCTGCAAGCCTGGAGCAAGGCGGGCCATGCCATCGGCAATCACACCGTGACCCATCCGGACCTGGAAAGAATCCCACTGGCCGAGTACCAGCGCCAGGTGATGGAATGCGACCGCTTGATCAGCACCCAGCCCGGCTACCAGAAATGGCTGCGCTTCACTTACCTGCGCGAGGGGAACACGCCTGAAAAGATCGACGGCATGCGCACCTTCCTGCGCGACCATGGTTACCGCAACGCTCGCGTGAGCCTGGACACCAGCGATTGGCGCCTTAACGAAAAGCTGGAGCAAGTACTGAAGAAGGATCCAAATGCCGACATCAGCGCTATCCGGACCGCTTACCTGACCCACGTCAGGCAACGCGCGCTGGCTTACCGCGAGCTGTCGCAGCAACTGCAGGGGCGCGATATTTCGCAAGTCCTGCTGCTGCACCACAACCTGCTCAACGCGCTGTGGCTGGACGACGTGCTGGCACAGTTCAAGGAAATGGGCTGGAAGATCATCACGCCGGCGGAAGCGTTTGCCGATCCGGTCTACATGCTGGAGCCGGTGCGCAAGGCCGCAGGACAGAGCCAGTTGCTGTCGCTGGGGCGCACCCTGGGATTGGGGTTGACGCCTGGAGGGGAGCGCCTGGTCGATGACGGCGATTACGAAATCGCCGAACTGGCAAAGAAAGGACTGTAACGCCCGGCATAAAAATAGTCGTCTGTTTTTCGGTTGTCGCCAAAGCTGGAGCCTCGCTAAGCTCCAGCCATCACTGCAACCGGAATCCATTTCATGCCTCTATTTTTCTTTGCCTGGCGCGCTGCGGCGCTTGAGGAAACCGTTGCCCGTGGCCGCGCGTATGCTGCCGCCCGTTTCAGCATGGGCAACTTCGTGCACGGCGCCATGACGCGGCAACTGCAGGCCATGCTTGAGTCGACCCGCCACCAGCAATCCTTCTCGCCCCTGTTCGCCGATGAAATTCACTGATCCCGCCGACATCCAGCGCTGCTACCAGGCCCTGGTCGCGCGCTCGCCCGAGCATGTCGGCGCTTTTTATGCAGCGGTCAAGACCACCGGCATCTTCTGCCTGCCGACCTGCCGCGCGCGCAAACCGAAGGCGGAAAATGTCGACTTTTTCTCCGACATCAAGGAGCCGCTGGCGCTTGGCTTCCGCCCCTGCAAGGTGTGCCGCCCGACCGAAAATGCACCCGACGTGCCGCCGCAAGTCGCCCGCGCAGTCGCGCTGGTGCGGGAACATCCCAAGCGGCGCATCCAGGATGCCGAACTGCGCGAACTGGGCATCAGCCCGGAACTGGTGCGGCGCTGGTTCAAGAAACACCACGGTTTCAGCTTCCAGGCCTACCAGCGCATGTTGCGCATCAACCTGGCCATGACGGAACTGAAGGAGGGTCGCAGCGCCACCGAAGTAGCGCTCGACAGCGGTTACGAATCGCTCAGCGGCTTCGCCTATACCTACAAGAAGATGACCGGCAATGCGCCCAGCCAGGGCGCACAGCAACTAGTGCTGCACCGCTTTGCGACGCCGCTTGGGCCAATGTTTGTCTGCGCCAGCGAGAACGGCGTGTGCTTACTGGAATTCACCGACCGACGCATGCTGGAAACCGAGTTCCGCGATTTGCAGCGCCTGTTCAAGGCGCGCATCCTGGCCGGAGAAAACGCACACACGCGAGAAGCCGAGACCCAGATCGCGGAATACTTCGAAGGCAAACGTCAGCAGTTCAGCGTGGCGCTGGACGCACCGGGCAGCGATTTCCAGCGCGGCGTCTGGGATGCCTTGCGCGCAATGAAGTTCGGGGAAGTGACGCATTATGCCGACCTGGCAGCGCGCCTGGGTGCACCCAACTCGGTGCGGGCGGTAGCTGGAGCGAATGGGGCGAACCGGATTGCGATCATCATTCCCTGCCACCGGATTATCGGCAAGGATGGTTCGCTGACGGGATACGGAGGGGGATTGGCGCGCAAGGAGTGGCTCCTTGCGCATGAACTGCAGAACCGGCAAAGCGGTGTCTGACCCATTGGATCAGACACCATGGTTCTGGCTTAGAACTGCTCGACGTCCAGGCCCAGCACACCGGCGCTGCCATCAACAATGGCGGTGCGCATGCCGGTGGAACCGGACAGGATGTGGTCCGCGAAGAAACGCGCGGTCACGATCTTGGCGTGGAAGAACGAAGCATCGCCCTCCCCTGCCGACAGCTTGGACTGCGCGATCAGCGCAGCACGGCCCATCTGCCAGCCGCCGAACACGATACCGGCCAGCTTCAGGTACAGCACGGAGCCGGAGAATACGCCCTTGATATCCGACTTGGCGTGGTTGACGACGAAGTCCACCACCGCTTCCAGGTCGTCTGCGCCCTGCACCAGGTGCTTGCGGATCGCCGCGAAGTCAGGACTGTTCACGCCAGCCAGTTCTTCGGCAGTCGCGCGCACCTGGGCAATGATCGACTTGGCCAAAGCGCCGCCATCGCGCACGGTCTTGCGGCCGATCAGGTCATTGGCCTGGATCGCGGTGGTGCCTTCATAGATGGTCAGGATCTTGGCGTCGCGGTAGTGCTGCGCCGCGCCGGTTTCTTCGATGAAGCCCATGCCGCCGTGCACCTGCACGCCGTCGCGGGTCACGTTCTCGGACATCTCGGTCGACCAACCCTTCACGATCGGCACCAGGTATTCGTAGACAGCCTGGTTCGCAGCGCGGACTTCCGCATCGGCGTGGTGATGAGCCACGTCGTGGATGCCGGCAGCCACGTAAGCCAGCGCACGCGCCGCTTCGGTCTGGGCGCGCATCGACATCAGCATGCGGCGCACGTCCGGATGGTTGATGATCGCCACGCCGGCTGGAGAGCCGTTCAGGTCGCGCGACTGCACGCGGTCCTTGGCGAAGGTCACAGCCTGCTGGTAAGCGCGCTCCGCCAGGCCCACGCCCTGCATGCCGACGCCGAAGCGGGCCGCGTTCATCATGATGAACATGTATTCCAGGCCGCGGTTCTCTTCGCCCACCAGGTAGCCAACGGCGCCGCCATTGTCGCCGAATTGCAGCACGGCGGTTGGGGAAGCCTTGATGCCCAGCTTGTGTTCGATCGACACGCAGTGCGCGTCGTTGCGCTCGCCCAGCGAACCGTCGGCGTTGACCATGAACTTCGGCACGATGAACAGCGAGATGCCCTTCACGCCAGGAGGCGCATCAGGAGTACGCGCCAGCACCAAGTGGATGATGTTCTCGGCCATGTCGTGCTCACCGTAGGTGATGAAGATCTTGGTGCCGAATACTTTGTAGGTGCCGTCGCCCTGCGGCACGGCGCGGGTGCGCACGGCAGCCAGGTCGGAGCCGGCCTGCGGCTCGGTCAGGTTCATGGTGCCGGTCCACTTGCCGGTCACCAGCGGCTCCAGGTAGGTCGCCTTCTGCTCGTCGGAACCGGCGGTCAGCAGCGCTTCGATCGCGCCGTCGGACAGCAGCGCCACCAGCGCGAACGACAGGTTCGAGCCGTGCAGCATTTCCACGCACGGGGTGCCGATCAGCTTCGGCAGGCCCTGGCCGCCGAATTCCGTCGGGTGCTGCAGGCCTTGCCAGCCGGCCTCCGCGAACTGCTTGAAGGCTTCCTTGAAGCCTTTCGAGGTGGTTACCTTGCCGTCGGCCCAGGAGCTTGGTTCCTTGTCAGCCGCGTGGTTCAGCGGGGCGATCACGCCGCTCACGAACTTCGCGTTTTCTTCCAGCACGGCTTCCGCGGTTTCCGCGTTTGCATCTTCACAGCCTGGCAGCGCGGACACGCCAGCCAGGTTTGCCAGTTCGTTCATCACGAACAGCATGTCTTTCATTGGGGCTTGATAGCTCATTGATGTCTCCAAAAATCTCCAGAAACCTGAAAAACGGGGTCTGACCCAAGGGTCAGACCCCGATCAGGCGGCCGTCGCGAGCCAGTGTCAGACCCTGAGGGTCTGACACTGCTTTACCGGTTTAACCCAGTTCCTTGACCAGTTGAGGCACAACCTCGAACAGGTCGCCCACGATGCCGTAGTCGGCAACGGAGAAGATTGGAGCTTCAGGGTCTTTGTTCACAGCCACGATGACCTTGGAGTCCTTCATGCCAGCCAGGTGCTGGATCGCGCCGGAGATACCGACGGCGATGTAGAGGGAAGGAGCAACGATCTTGCCGGTCTGGCCAACCTGCCAGTCGTTCGGCACGAAACCTGCGTCCACCGCAGCGCGCGATGCGCCCATGGCGGCGTTCAGCTTGTCGGCCAGTGGTTCCAGGATCTTGAAGGCGTCAGCGGAGCCCATGCCGCGGCCACCGGAAACGATGATCTTGGCAGCGGTCAGTTCCGGACGGTCCGACTTGGCCACTTCGCGGCCAACGAAAGCGGACTTGCCGAAATCAGCGGCTGCAGCCACGCTTTCCACAGCAGCGGAACCGCCTTCGGCAGCAGCAGCGTCGAAGCCGGTGCTACGTACGGTGATCACCTTGACCTTGTCCGACGATTGCACGTACGCGATCGCATTGCCGGCGTAGATTGGGCGCTCGAAGGTATCAGGCGCGTCAACCTTGGTGATTTCGGAGATCTGAGCCACGTCCAGCTTGGCGGCAACGCGCGGCAGGATGTTCTTGCCGTAAGCGGTTGCCGGAGCCAGGATGTGGGTGTAGCCACCAGCGATCGCCAGGATCTGCTCGGAGACGTTTTCGGCCAGGCCGTCCGCGAAGTAAGCTGCGTCTGCGTGCAGCACCTTGGTGACGCCAGCGATCTTGGCAGCGGCGGCAGCAGCGGCGCCGGCATTCGAGCCAGCGACCAGCACGTGCACTTCGCCTGCGCATTTGGCGGCGGCGGTAACGGTGTGGAGGGTGCTGCCCTTCAGGGATGCGTTGTCGTGTTCTGCGATTACGAGTGCGACCATGATATTTTTTCCTTGAGTGAAAACCGGCAGACCGGTGTCTGACCCAATGGGTCAGACACCTGCAGTTCCGGTTTTAGCAAATAATTAGATGACTTTAGCTTCGGTGCGCAGCTTGGACACCAGGGTCGCTACGTCAGGCACTTTGATACCAGCGGAACGCTTGGCAGGCTCGGCCACTTTCAGGGTTTTCAGGCGCGGGGTCACGTCGACGCCCAGGTCTTCCGGCTTGACGGTATCCAGCGGCTTCTTCTTCGCCTTCATGATGTTAGGCAGGGTCACATAGCGCGGCTCGTTCAGGCGCAGGTCGGTGGTCACGATGGCTGGCAGTTGCAGCGCCAGGGTTTCCAGGCCGCCGTCCACTTCGCGGGTCACGGTGACTTTGCCGTCGCCCAGCTCAACCTTCGACGCGAAGGTCGCTTGCGGCCAGCCCAGCAGCGCTGCCAGCATCTGGCCAACCTGGTTGGAGTCGTCGTCGATAGCCTGCTTGCCCAGGATGATCAGTTGCGGTTGCTCTTTGTCGGCAACGGCCTTCAGCAGCTTGGCTACAGCCAGCGGCTCCAGTTCAACGCCGGTTTCGATCAGGATGCCGCGGTCGGCGCCGATCGCCATGCCGGTGCGCAGGGTTTCCTGGCATTGGGTCACGCCGGCGGACACGGCAACCACTTCGGTTACTTTGCCAGCTTCTTTCAGGCGGGTCGCTTCTTCCAGTGCGATCTCGTCGAACGGGTTCATCGACATTTTGACGTTGGCGATATCTACGCCAGTGCCGTCGGATTTGACGCGCACTTTCACGTTGAAGTCGACGACGCGCTTGACAGGTACCAGGACTTTCATAGGTGTGCCTTTGAAAAAGAGATAAGTAAAATTAGTGGGCTAGATTATATTGGAATTCGATATCACTGATCGAATAAAAGCACGATCGTGCGTTTTTTGAATACAATCCGGCGCCGAAAATCAGCAACCGGTAGCATACCGCAGTTTTTACTTGCGGCGCATCAAAAACGTAAATTCAGTGCCCTGCTGGACGTAGGACAAGAGTGCATTGCCAGTCTGCTTGGCAAAGGCCTGGAAGTCACGCACTGACCCTGGATCGGTAGCCACGATACGCAACACCTGGCCGCTTTCCAATTCCGCCAAGGCTTTCTTGGCTTTCAGAATAGGCAGCGGGCAATTCAGGCCGCGGGCGTCGAGGTCCTTATGAAATTCCATGGTCTCGGACTCGAGAGTAAGAGTTTCGCTCATCAATATCTCGCTTCTGTACAACTGGTTCCGACATACTACTCCAATTTTGTGCGTCTGACGCACTGCACCAAAATAGTTAATGTTGCGTTGCAAAATCACAACGACCTTGCAATGTCGGAAAGGCCAGCACTAGGAAGCGCGGGCCCCTGGCAGCTTTTAGATACGCGACTCCACCCATGCTGCAACGCCACCGAGAGCACCTGGCAGTGCATCCGGATTGGTGCCGCCGGCTTGCGCCATGTCAGGACGTCCACCGCCCTTGCCGCCCACTTGTTGTGCAACGAAGTTGACCAGCTCGCCGGCCTTGACCTTGCCGATCGAGTCCGCCGTCACGCCGGCGATCAGGCTGACCTTGCCGTCATTGACGGAAGCCAGCACGATGGCAGCGGACTTCAGCTTGTCTTTCAGCTTGTCCATGGTTTCGCGCAGCGCGGTCACGTCGGCGCCTTCCATGGTTGCAGCCAGCACCTTCAGGCCCTTGACGTCGACCGCCTTGTTGACCAGTTCGTCGCCCTGGCCGGAAGCCAGCTTGGACTTCAACGCAGCCAGTTCTTTTTCCAGCGACTTCACCTGGTCCTGCACGGCGGCGATCTTGGAAGTCAGTTCTTCCGGGTTCGACTTCAGCGCGGCAGCAGCTTCGTTCAGCTTGCGAGCCATGCCCTGCACCAGCGCCAAGGCGCCTTCGCCGGTCACGGCTTCCACGCGGCGGATACCGGCAGCAACGCCGCCTTCCGATACGATCTTGAACAGGCCGATATCGCCGGTGCGGTGCACGTGCACGCCGCCGCACAGCTCTTTCGAGGAACCGATGTCCATCACGCGCACTTCGTCGCCGTACTTCTCGCCGAACAGCGCCATGGCGCCATGCTTCACGGCGTCGTCGAAGGACATGTGGTGCGACTGGGTCGCAGCATTGGCCAGGATCTCGGCGTTGACGATGGCTTCCACCTTGGCGATTTCCTCGGCGGTCATCGGCTGGGTGTGGGAGAAGTCGAAACGCGCCTTGTCCGGATCAACCAGCGAGCCTTTCTGCGCCACGTGGGAGCCCAGCACTTCGCGCAGGGCCTTGTGCATCAGGTGGGTCGCCGAGTGGTTACGGATGGTGCGGCCGCGCGAATGCTGGTCCACAGCAGCGCCGACAGCGTCGCCCACTTTCAGCGAACCCTGTGCCACCACGCCGTGGTGGCCGAACACGTCAGCCTGGATCTTCAGCGTGTCTTCCACGTCGAAGCGGCCGGTGGCGCCGGTGATCAGGCCCTGGTCGCCCACCTGGCCGCCGGATTCGGCGTAGAACGGGGTGGTATCCAGCACGACGATGCCCTGCTCGCCGGTCTTCAGTTCCTGCACCGGTGCGCCGTTGGCGTACAGGGCGATCACTTTCGAATCATGCAGCAGCTGGTCATAGCCGACGAACTTGTTCTTCTCGCCGGAGTATTCAACGTTGGCAGCCATCTTCTTGAACTTGCCGCCTTCGCGCGCCTTCTGCTTCTGCGCTTCCATGGCGACGTTGAAGCCTGCTTCGTCCAGCGTCACTTCGCGTTCGCGGCAGATGTCGGCGGTCAGGTCCAGTGGGAAGCCGTAGGTGTCGTACAGGGTGAAGGCGGTAGCACCATCCAGGTTCTTCGGATCCTTGGCCAGTTGGGCTTCCAGGATCTTCATGCCGTTTTCCAGGGTCTCGCCGAAACGCTCCTCTTCCGCCTTCAGCACCTGGGCCACGCGGTCCTTGGCTTCCGCCAGCTCAGGATAGGCAACGCCCATTTCGGTGTTCAGGTCTGCCACCAGCTTGTAGAAGAAGGCTTTGGTCTGGCCCAGTTTGTGGCCGTGACGCAGTGCGCGGCGGATGATGCGGCGCAGGACATAGCCGTGGCCTTCAGGGCCAGGGATGATGCCGTCGACGATCATGAAAGCAGCAGCGCGGATGTGGTCGGCGATCACGCGCAGCGATTTGTTTTCCAGGTCGGTCGCGCCGGTTTCGCGGGCGGCAGCCTTGATCAGGGCCTGGAAGGAATCGATCTCATAGTTCGAGTGCACGTGCTGCAGGACGGCAGCCAGGCGCTCCATGCCCATGCCGGTATCCACGCAAGGCTTCGGCAGCTTGTGCATCACGCCCGCTTCGTCGCGGTTGAACTGCATGAACACCAGGTTCCAGATTTCGATGAAGCGGTCGCCGTCTTCCTGGTCCGAGCCCGGAGGACCGCCCCAGATGTCGGCGCCGTGGTCGTAGAAGATCTCGGTGCAAGGACCGCATGGGCCGGTGTCGGCCATCTGCCAGAAGTTGTCCGACGCGTAACGCGAACCCTTGTTGTCGCCGATGCGGATGATGCGCTCTTTCGGCACGCCGATTTCGTTGGCCCAGATGTCGTAGGCTTCGTCGTCTTCGATATAGACGGTGACGGTCAGCTTCTCAGGCGGCAGGCCGTAGACCTTGGTCAGCAGCTCCCACGCGTATTGGATGGCATCGCGCTTGAAATAGTCGCCGAAGCTAAAATTGCCCAGCATTTCGAAGAAAGTGTGGTGACGCGCGGTATAGCCGACGTTTTCCAGGTCGTTATGCTTGCCGCCGGCGCGCACGCAGCGCTGCACGGTGGTGGCACGGGAATACGGGCGCACATCCTGGCCCAGGAACACATCCTTGAACTGCACCATGCCGGAGTTGGTCAACAGCAGGGTCGGGTCGTTGCCTGGCACCAGCGGGCTGGAACGGACAATCGTATGGCCCTTGGATTCGAAGAATTTCAGGAACTTTTCGCGAATTTCAGCAGATTTCATGTCGTAAAAGGTAGGTTGCAGGCTGGTGCAAAGGGTTGATTATACGTGAACAGTTCGCCTGATAAATGGGGACGTATCCCATTTAGAGGGAAATTTCCTCTAGATGGGGTGCGTCCCCATTTATCAAGCGAAGTCCGGCCCGATCAAGTCGATGCGGTCGGTGCAGAAGGCGTCTACGCCGAGCGCGAGGATTTCCCGCGCTCGTTCCGGCGTATTGACGGTATAGCAAAACAGGCCCAGGCCTGCTGCCTTCACCGCTCTTGCCTGGTCCGGTGTCAGGTATTTGTGGTTGGTATGGATCGCCACCGCGCCAAGGTCGCGCGCCGTTTCCAGCCAATTGGGGGGAATTTTATCAAACAGACAAGCCCGCGGTAGTTCGGGCGCAGCATCGCGCGCCGCCGCCAAGGCCGGCATGCTGAAGGACGAGAGCAAAGGCATTGACGCCGGATCGCCGGCCGCCACCTCGGCAGCGAAACGGGCACGCGCAGTCTGCGCCACCCAACGGCCGGTCGCCTCATCATGGCCTTCAGCCGGCTTGATCTCGATATTCATCCAGATCTTATGCTCTTTGCAGTAGTCGACCCACTCCAGGAACAAAGGCACTGGCTCACCGCGGAACTCAGGGCCGAACCATCGCCCGGCATCCATCTTCGCCAATTCGGCTGCCGAAAAGTTCGGCACATAGCCATCGCCATAGATCGTGCGGCCAAAGTGCGGATCATGCATCACCACGCCAATGCCATCGGATGACAGCATGACGTCGAATTCCACCGCGCGGAAACCATAAGCCAGGCCGGCACGCAAGCCGGCGATGGTGTTTTCCGGAGCCAGCGTGCCGCCTCCGCGATGCGCAACGATTTTTGGGTAGGGCCACATAGGATTAAGACACTAACACGGTTGGATGCGTTAAGCTAACGCTCCCTGAAAACAGTAGGAAGAAGACAACATGACCCCGAAGGCCCTTGGACACATTCGCGTACTGGATTTAAGCCGCGTGCTGGCCGGCCCCTGGTGCTCGCAGAACCTCGCCGACCTGGGCGCGGACGTGATCAAGATCGAGCGGCCGGGCAGCGGCGACGACACCCGCGCCTGGGGTCCTCCCTACGCCAAGGACGCCTCCGGCGCCGACACCACCGAAGCCGCCTACTACCTGTCCGCCAACCGCGGCAAGCGCTCGGTCACCTGCGACATCTCCAAGCCGGAGGGCCAGGCCCTGATCCGCGAACTGGCCAGGCACGCCGACGTGGTGCTGGAAAACTACAAGGTCGGCCAGTTGAAAAAATATGGCCTGGATTATGAATCGCTGAAGGCCGTCAAGCCGGACCTGGTCTACTGCTCCGTAACCGGCTTTGGCCAGGACGGCCCCTACGCACACCGCGCCGGCTACGACTTCCTGATCCAGGGCATGGGCGGTTTGATGTCCGTCACCGGCGAGCGCGACGACCTGCCGGGCGGCGGCCCGCAGAAAGCCGGCGTGGCCCTGACCGACCTGATGACCGGCATGTACTCCACCATCGCAATTTTGGCCGCCCTGACCCACCGCGACCGGACCGGCGAAGGTCAATATATCGACATGGCGCTGCTGGACGTGCAGGTCGCGATGTTGGCCAATATGGGCTCCAACTACCTGAATAGCGGCAAAGCGCCCAAGCGCTGGGGCAACGCCCACGCCAACATCGTGCCGTACCAGACCTTCGCCTGCGCCGACGGCTACATCATCGTCGCCACCGGCAACGACGGCCAGTATCAGAAATTCGTGGAAGTGGGCGGCCGCCCCGACCTGGCCACACACGAACGCTACGCCACCAATCCACTGCGCGTGAAGAACCGCGACGAGCTGGTGCCGATCCTGGCTGACATGGTGAAGTCGCAACCGCGCGACTGGTGGATCGAACAGCTGGAAGCGGTAGGCGTGCCATGCGGCCCAATCAACGACCTGCACGACGTATTCAAGAACCCGCAAGTGCAAGCGCGCGGCATGATGATCGAAACAGCCCACCCGACCGCCGGCAAAGTGAAACTGGTGCGCAACCCAATGCGCCTGAGCGCCAGTCCCGCAGAAACCGACATGGCCCCGCCCCTGCTTGGCCAGCACACCGACGAAGTGCTGCGCGAAGTCCTCGGCCGCAGCGAGGCCGACATCGCCTCCCTGCGCGCCAAAGGCATCCTGTAACGCGTTACGGCCGAGCCCGTGTCACACCTTGGGGTCACACCCCGAGAGTGACACGAGCCCAACCGCAGTGCGGAAGAGCCCGTGTCACACCTGGGGTGTGACCCCATGGTGTGACACGGGCTCGGCTGGTACGCCTTTAGTGCAGGTGCTGCTTGAAGTCGAATAATTCGCGATGCATGAAGTTGACTGCGGCCTTCATCTCGGGCGTCACTTGCATGCGCTCGCTGGCGCAGACGCGCCGGGCCCGGGCGCCGAGCATTTCCATGTCGTCTACCAACTTGGGTACGTTGGCGTAGTCCTCACTCACCAGCATTTCGCTGATGTCGTCGGAGCGGCGGTCCAGCTTCTGGATCGTATCGCGCAGCTCGCCGGTCAGGTGGCGCTCGGCCGACAGGGCTTGCGCGGCCTGGCTGACAGCCATTTGGATGTTGCTGAGCCTGATACGGATTTCTCGATCGTGCATCATGATGATCTCCTTGCTCAAAACGGCACCCAGCGTGCCGGTGGGACTTGGAGACCGTTCGCGCTCGGCGGTTCAATCACCCTGCCTCAGCTTTGATCTGTCTCAACATTGGCGCGATTGGCGTCAACCGGCGCAGGTGGATTGCGATCGCGACAGCTGCGACGAGGCAGCTTGCAAGCAGCAGCACCACGCCCGCCCAGCCTGCCCTTCCCCACAGTATTCCTGCAGCCCAGCCAATCACGCTGGAGCCAAGGTAGTAGAAGAACAGGTATAGCGCGGACGCCAATGCCGCCCCGCGCGCACGTCGGCCTACCCAGCTGCTTGTCATGGAATGCGATGCAAAGAAAGCGAAGGTGAACAGGGCCAGCCCGGCGATTACCAGCGACAAGCAGCTCGACAAGGTCAACACAATGCCTGTCAGCATTAAGCTGAGAACCAGGTACAGCACGCCCTTGCGGCCATAACGGTCCGCCAGCTTGCCTGCCCAGACCGAACTGAAAATCCCCAGTAGGTACAGAAACGAAATTCCACCCACCACACTTTGACGCAGCTCGAACGGCGCGGCCAGCAGGCGGTAGCTGATGTAGTTGTAGGCGCTGACCATGCAACCCATTAACAGGAAGGCCAGGGTGAACAGCCAAGGCAGGCCGTCATCGCGCAGGTGGCGGAGTGCATTCTCCGGCAGCGCGCGCCAGCCTCCGGGCGACGGGCGGAAACGACGCGACTCCGGCAGGCTGCGCCAGAATTCGACTGCAGCCAATACGCCTGCCGCGCCCATCGCCACCAGCGCCACGCGCCAGGAGAAAAAGTCGCTCAGTATCGATGTCACCATGCGCCCGACCATCCCGCCGAACGCACTGCCGCTGATGTAAAGACCCATCGATAGCCCCAAGGATTCGGGTTCGATCTCCTCTGCCAGGTATGCCATGGCGACGGCTGGCATGCCGCCCAGCGCCACGCCGAGCAAAACCCGCGCGACAAGCAGCTGGCCGTATCCATCGGCCAGAGCGCACAGCAAAGTCATGATCGCGGAGATCGCGAGCGCTCCCACCATCAAGGGCTTGCGGCCGAAGCGGTCGGAAATGGCGCTCGACGCGAGCAGCGAGACTGCCATCGCCGCCGTGGCCAGCGACAAGGACAGGCTGCTCTGCGCGGGCGTCAGCGCAAATTCGCTGGATAGCAGCGGCATCAAGGGTTGCACGCAGTACAACAGCGCGAAGCAGGAAAAGCCGCCAAAGAACATGGCGCGATTGGTGGGGTGGCTGAGGGCTTTCATCGTGAATTCATCTTAGGATTGCCCTGTATTACCGTCCAATATATATTTAAGGCGTTATTAATCGCTTCAACATATTATGGAATTGCGTCATCTGCGCTATTTCGTGGCTGTGGCCGAGGAACTGAGCTTCACTCGCGCGGCTGAGCGGCTGCATATCGGCCAGCCGCCCCTATCACAACAAATCCAGGCGCTGGAAGCGGAAGTGGGGGCGCGCCTCTTCGATCGCAGCAAGCGCTGGGTGCGCCTTACCGAAGCCGGCAAGCTGTTTCTTGAAGATGCGCGGGCCATCCTGGCGCAATCCGAGCGCGCGGCCAAGCGGGCGCGCCGGGCGCAGCGTGGCGAGGCTGGCGAACTGCGTGTGGGCTTTACGTTTTCCACGCCTTTCACGCCGCTGTTTGCGCGCGCGATCCGCCGCTATCGCCAGCTTTATCCGGACGTGGCGCTTACCTTGCATGAGATGACGACGCTGCATCAAATCGATGCCCTGGAGGCTCGCAAGATAGATCTTGGTTTCGTGCGGCCGCCGGAGGTGGCTTTGCCGGAGCACCTGGAGCTGACGACGCTGCGCCGCGATGCGCTGTTGCTGGTGCTTGCGAGCGATTCGCCATTGGCGCGCAAGCGCATGATCAAGGTGGCTGACCTGGCGGAGCTGCCGTGGGTAATGTATCCGAAGGAGTCTGGCGTGGGCATCAATCACGCCATTCTGGGCATGTGCCGGTCGGCGGGCTTCGTGCCGCAGGTGGCCATGGAAGCGGGCGAGGCGGCAACCATTATCGGGCTGGTTGCGGCGGGGATTGGGGTGTCGGTGCTGCCTTCGCCGTTCCAGTCGATGCATCTGGAGGGAGTGGTGTTCCGGCCGCTGGATGATGCGGGGGCGGTCACTTCGCTGCAATTGGCGCAGCGGCGGGGGGATGGCGGGGCGTTGGTGGAGGCGTTTGTCCGGGTGGCGCTGGAGGAGAACCGGTAAACCGGTGTCTGACCCACAGGGTCAGACACGCATGCTCGTCTGGCGCTGGTCCAGTTTATCAATCGTAGTCGGCGTCGAGCTCGGAGCCGGCGTAGTTTTCCAGCTCGGTCCACAGCGTCTTCATTGCGTAGCGGCCCGGCAGCTTCTGCAGCACGGTGCAGGTGCGGCGGTACAGGTCGATGCGATGCAGCAGGACCGGGTGATGCTGCTCGGGCACCGCTGCGACCAGCGCTTGCCAGCCCGCTTCGTAATCTGGCTTGGCCTTGCGCACAGCCTTCACGAAGCGTTCGAACTCCTTCTGGCCGGTGCGGGCGACGATGCGGCCACCACCTTCCACCGCGAAGATGATCGCCAGCGCGATCACGCCTTCCGCGTTCAGGTCCGGGTCCTTGATTGCGCCTTCCAGGTTGTGGCGGCGCAGCCAGTTCGCCAGGCGCACCACGGCTTGCACTTCCTGGCGCTGCTTCAACTGCGCCTGGTACTTGGATGGTCCATCCCAGTTGGCGCCGGGCTCGGTGAAGCAGATGTCGAAGAACAGGTCGCGCAGGCGGCGCTGTGCATACATCGGGTCGTTGTCGTACTCTCCAATCAGCGTATCTTCCGGCATCGCAGCCAGGTCTTTCAACTGGCGGAAGCCCGCCTGGAAGGCCAGCTCAGCGCCCTGCTCCACCAGGTAGTCCAGCGCCAGCTCGTCGGAATCGACGGTCAGCACCTGCTCCAGGCCGAGCGACACGCCGCCAACCGTCAGGTTGACTGCCTTCTGGATGCCTTCCGCAGTGCGGTTGTTGGTGAACTTGTCCGCGACCATGGCTGTGATGCCGCTCAACTCTTCCGCCAGGATGCTGGCCGCATCTTCGCGGTCGTCGCCTGGCAGCAGTTTGATGGCGCGGGTCAGTCGCGGCAGGCTTTCTTTGACGAGTGCGGGCAGCATCAGCCGAAGATCCCCGTACCGATCGAGCGGCGTGCGCGTTCGCGGCCGGTGCCACTGCGGGTGGTCGGCACTTGCTTGCGCAGGCGGTACAGCAGCTCCTTGGTGGAGCGCTGCAGGTGCTCGGGCTCTTCGTCCGGATCGTCGCTGAATTCCGCATCGGCCAGGTCGGCGCTGTGGCGGAATTCCGGGAACAATTCGAACAGCGCACGGTCCCAGCCGTCTTCATTGGCTTGCGCCAGGGCGACGGCAACGGGAACGATGTCGTTGTCGGACGAAGTCTGGCCGGTCAGGTAGGCACCTTTCGAGATCACTTCGCCCGCAACCTCCAGCACCTCCTTCGGCGCCAGCGAGAACAGGATCGCGAACGCGGTGCAGCCCCAGTCGGTAGCCGACGCTTCTTTCAGCAGTTCGGCACGGCGCTCTTCATCTTCGGTGCCGAAGATCACGCCGTGCATGTGGGCGAACAGCGATTCGGCGATACGCTCTGGATCGTCTTCGATCATGTCGTCCGGCCAGGTGGCGGCGATGTAGGCCAGGCTTTCGGCCCACTGCTTCGGCGGCACCAGCAGGGTCGCCAGCGACATCTTGCCGCCGTCGAAGCCGGACATGTGCAGCGCCGTCACGTGCGGCGGCAGCTCCTGCAGCACTTCGACCACGGCCAGGTCGCCGTGGGTATCCGCTGCTTCGGCAAAGGCGCGCTCGGCGTGCTCCAGGGAGCCCGCCAGAACGAGTTCGGTGACCTGCTTGCGAATGGCTGGCAGATTCTTGTCGGTCATGCTCAATCCTCCTGCTGGTCAAAGATGCCGGTGAAGTCGTCGGTTGCGACATCATCCGCGTAATCGTCTTCATCATCGCCCTCGTCGCCTTCAGCCAGGCGGTCGAGCGAAGTGTCCTCGTCGTCCCACATGCGCGGATGCTTGTGCAGCAGCGCGGTGATGATGGCCTGGCGCGCCAGGTCCGGGTGGTTCTCTTCCAGCGCTTCCAGCAGGCCTTGCGCCTTCGGGCAGGTGGCGGCGCCGAACACGCGGGCCGGATCGCCGTATTCGAAATCCTCGGCGTCGGCAAAAGCTGCCTTCGGGTCGTGGAATTCGATCACGTCCACCAGGGCGAAAGCCATCATGTTCAAATCGTCGATGCCGCCGCCGTTCACGTATTCGGTGCGCAGGGCTTCGACCATCTTCTTGTAATTCTTGTGGTCAGGCGGATCGCCGAGGATGCCCTCGATCTGCCCTTCCAGTTCGCGCGCCTGGTAGGCGAACTCTGGGTGTACTTTTCTCATTTGCTGCTGTCTTTCTGTTGATTCAGGCGGCGGGGATCGTCACGCCGTTGACGCTGAAGATGGAACGCCACTGTTGGTAGGCCTCCGCTTCCGGGTCGATGATGATGCGGTGGTGCACACTCTGGTTGTATTCTTCCCGTTTTTCGGGGTCGGACAACACTTCATAAGCTTTGACGATGGCCTTGAAGCGGGCGTCGGCGCCCGGTTCCTGGTTGCGGTCCGGGTGGAAACGCATCGCCAGGGAACGATAGACCTTCTTGATTTCCTCGTCAGAGGCATTGGGCGCGACACCGAGCACATTATATAAATTTTCCATATTGCAACTCCGGGCCGGTTTTTAAACGCGTAATGTCGAATTATCCTATAAAATGCCCTGTTTACGCTGAATATCACCCTAAAACCGGTAAACCTGGGTCAGACCCACGGGTCTGACCCTGTCTGTTCAACGGCTGGGGGTTGGGTTTCAATCCAAGCCCCAGGCGGTGGAGCTGACAGGGTCTGACCCTGCGGGTCAGACCCTGGTTTACCGGTTTTAAAGACTAAAACATACATGAGCAACGACAAAACCCACGCCCCAGCGCCCAATTTCCTGCGCAATATCGTTGAAGCCGACCTGGCCTCCGGCGCGCATACCCGCGAAGGCCTGCCGCCGGTCATCACCCGCTTCCCGCCGGAGCCAAACGGCTACCTGCACGTCGGCCACGCCAAGTCCATCTACACCAACTTCGGCCTGGCGCGCGATTTCGGCGGCCGCTGCCACCTGCGTTTCGACGACACCAATCCTGAAAAAGAAGAACAGGAGTACGTCGATTCCATCATCGACAGCGTGCGCTGGCTCGGTTTCGACTGGAACTACAAAGGCCCGGTAGGCGCCGGCGAACACCTGTATTACGCCTCCGACTACTTCGACAAGTTGTATGAAATGGCCGAATACCTGATCAAGGTCGGCAAGGCTTACGTGGACAGCCAGAGCGCCGAGGAAATGAAAAATACCCGCGGCGGTTTCGGCGTCGCCGGCACCAATTCCCCGTTCCGCAACCGTTCGGTGGAAGAAAACCTGCAACTGTTCCGCGACATGAAGGCGGGCAAATACAAGGACGGTGAGCACGCACTGCGCGCCAAGATCAGCGAAGACGCGATGTCCTCGCCGAACATGAACATGCGCGACCCGGCGATCTACCGCATCCGCCACGCCCACCACCACCGCACGGGCGACGACTGGTGTATCTACCCGATGTACGACTACACGCACCCGATTTCGGACGCGCTGGAAAACATCACGCACTCGATCTGCACCCTGGAATTCCAGGATCACCGCCCGTTCTACGACTGGCTGCTGGAAACCCTGTCCGAGGGTGGCTTTTTCAAGAAGCCGGTGCCGCACCAGTACGAATTCGCACGCCTGAACCTGACCTACATCGTCACCTCCAAGCGCAAGCTGCGCCAGATGGTGGAAGAAGGCATCGTGGACGGCTGGGACGACCCGCGCCTGCCGACCATGGCCGGCATGCGCCGCCGCGGCTTCACCCCGGAGGGCATCCAGCTGATGTGCGAGCGCACCGGCGTGACCAAGTCCGACGGCTGGATCGACTTCGGCGTGCTGGAAGGCGCCGTGCGTGAAGACCTGGACCCGAAAGCCCCGCGAGCCATCGCCGTACTGCGCCCGCTGAAGCTGATCGTCGAGAACTTCCCGGAAGGCCAGTCGGTCGAGTGCACCTCGCCGGTCCACCCGCACCACCCTGAGCTGGGTCACCGCACCTTCCCGTTCACCCGCGAACTGTGGATCGAAGAAGAAGACTTCATGGAAGTACCGACCAAGGGCTACTTCCGCTTCACCCCTCCGGTCGGCGACCAGCCAGGCGCCCGCGTGCGCCTGAAGTACGGCTTCGTGGCCGAATGCACAGGCTACGACAAGGATGAAAGCGGCAAGGTCACCGCCGTGCGCGTGAAGTACTTCGAAGACTCCAAGTCCGGCACCCCGGGCGCCGACACCTACAAGGTGAAGGGCAATATCACCTGGGTCAGCGCCGAAGCGGCCCTGGAAGCGGAAGTGCGCCTGTACGACCGCCTGTTCACAGAAGAGAAACCGGACGCCGGCGGCAAGGACTTCAAGGAGTTCCTGAACCCGAAAGCGCTGGAAATCGTCAGAGCCTACCTGGAGCCGGGCCTGAAGGACGCCACCGCCGAGCAGCGTTTCCAGTTCGAGCGCCACGGCTATTTCGTGGCCGACCGCGTGCTGTCGCAGCCAGGCAAGCCGGTGTTCAACCGCATCGTCACACTGAAAGATAGCTGGGCAAAATAACTGACCCGAACTGTGACAAAAAAGCCGCCTTCGGGCGGTTTTTTATTGTTAGTTTGATTTCAATCAAAGTGGCGTTTTTGCAACTTGACCTTGAATGGTGGGAATTCTTATAGTCGCGCAATGACCCGCCTACAGCTCAGCCTGTTTTCTCCGTCCAAACCCCTGTGGTGGCTGGGCGTTGCTTTATCGCTGGGCGTCGGCCTCGGGCTGAATACGGTTGCCACCCGCTCCGTCGAAAGCGAAGCGCGTGCCCGCTTTCATAACCAGGCCCGCAATACGCAATTCAATATCAACGCCAGCATCAAGGCCTATACCGATGTCTTGCGTGCCGCGGCCAGCTACTTCCAGGCCGGCGGCGAAGTCACGCGGGAGACCTTCCACCGCTACGTGCAGGGCCTGGACCTGGAGCACAACTATCCGGCGATGGACAACATCAACTTCGCCGAGTACTACACGGATGAGCATCGTCCGGCAGCGGAAGCCCGCCAGCGCCAGCTCACAGACAAGCTCTACCCCGCCTACCGCCTCCACCCTGAAGGAAAACGTCCCGAATACGCGGTGCTGACGCTGATCGAACCGCTCGAAGGCTTCGGCGACCGTTATGGGCTTGATATTGCGGCCCGGCCAGGCGTCGCGGGCGCCCTGTTCTCGGCGCGCGACCAGGGCGCCTTGAGCAGCTCCGGCCAGCCCATCCCCTTGCGCAGCGCGCCAAGCCATGTTGGCATGGCCATGCGCATCCCGATCTACCGCAACGGCATGCGGGTCACCACGGTCGCAGAACGGCGCCTTGCCTGCATCGGGTCGGTAGGCCTGGGCTTCAGCGTGCCGCGCCTGGTCGATGTGGCGCTCGGTGAAATGCCGGTGCGCACCGTGCGCGTTGTCTTGCGCGATAGCAGCAGCATCGGCAGGCCAGCCACCCTGCTGTTCGACAGCCAGCCTAATATGCCTGGCGCGGACAGCAGCCATTTCATCACCGAGCTGCCGATACAGTTCCATGGCCGCACCTGGCATGCCCAGTTCAGCGTGCCGAAGCGCGCACTGTATTCGACTTTCGATCAATACCTGCCCGCGCTGGCAGGCAGCATGGGTTTCGGTGCAAGCGTGTTGATTTATGCATTGTTTATCACGCTGGCCTCTTCGCGCCGCCGCGCCGTCAAGCTGGCGCGCGCCATGACGCGCGAGTTGCGCGACAGCCAGGCGCGCCTGCAGCTGTCGCACCATCGCCTGCGCCGCCTGGCCGCGCACGCGGACCACATCAAGGAAGAAGAGCGCAAGCGTATCGCGCGCGAGATCCACGATGACCTGGGCCAGAACCTGCTGGCCCTGCGCATTGAAGCCGATATCCTCGCCACGCGCACTGAAAAAACCCATCCGCGATTGCATGCGCGGGCGCGCGCCACGCTGCACCAGATCGACAATACCATCCGCAGCGTGCGCCAGATCATCAACGATTTGCGGCCAAATGTGCTGGACCTCGGACTGTCGGCTGCCGTGGAATGGCAGATCGCGCAGTTCCGCCTGCGCTCCGGCATCAAGTGCGAATTCACTGAAGACGCGGTGGCCGATCATGGCGTCGACGATCATTGCGCAACCGCCTTCTTCCGCGTGCTGCAGGAATCGCTCAGCAATATCCACCAGCATGCATCGGCCACGATGGTGCGCGTTGAACTGCACCAGTCGCATGGCATGCTGCGCATGACCATCAGCGACAACGGCATCGGCATCAATACGGCCAGCCGGCACAAGGCCGGCTCGTTCGGCCTGGTCGGCATCGAGGAGCGCATCAGCCTGCTTGGCGGGAACTGCTCGATCACCAGCCTTGCACACGGCGGCACCGCGGTCAGCATTGCTGTCCCCGTCGGCTACCGCGTGGCGCCGGCCGACGATATGCGCCTCAGCGCTTAGGCATTTTTACCACTCGGTAGGATTTTGCCTGACGTCGTTGATCCAAATCAAACTCCCTTTCCCTAGCTCAGCAAAAATGCATTTGTAACATTTGGCGATGCGATAAGCTATTGATTTGAAAGTAGCATTCCTGTGTTGTTTAATCCGCGCACGCTTGAATTGTTACTTGCATTAGCGGGGGCCATGTCTATACTTGAGCTAGTTGATCTACATCAACACGCGTTCCCAACTCCGAACGCCTCAGATGCCAGGCAGTACAACACCAGCCCCCTAGAACGGCGTCTTCTCTCTCTTCAGTCAGTCTTAAATTCGCTCACCATAAAGGGATGTCACTCATGATTTCTGCTGAAAGCTTCAAGGCTATTGCCGACCTGGACCTCGAACCTATCAAGGTGAAACTGATGCATGTGGAATCTGGCGAAGGCTGGTCGCTGGAAAAGGTTAACGCAATCGAATTCGAATACCGTCGCTTCCTGTACCTGATGAAAATGTTCCCCAACGAGCAGACCGCTCCGCTGATGGACGTGGACATCTTCTGGCACTACCACATCCTCGACACGATGAAGTATTTCATCGACTGCGAAAATGTGTTCGGCTACTACCTGCACCACTTCCCGTACATCGGCCTGCGCGGCGAAGACGATGAAGAGGCGCATGAACGCGTGGGCAACCGCATGAAGGAGCTGTATGAAGAAACCTTCGGCGAAGACTATTTCCGCAGCGCGGTTGCTTATTCGGGCCGTGTCGCAACCGAGGCTGCAGCGGATGGCGCCCAGCTTGCGTACTCGGGCCGCGTGGCAGATGAAGCTGGCCAGCAGGTGGCCTACTCCGGCCGCGTGGCTGCCGAAGCGGGCGCGCAAGTCGCTTACTCGGGTCGCGTCGCCGCCGAGGCTTCGCCGCAAGTTGCCTATTCGGGCCGTGTGGCTGCTGAAGCCGCGCCGCAGGTAGCCTATTCTGGCCGTGTCGCTGCCGAGGCTTCGCCGCAGGTCGCGTACTCCGGCCGCGTCGCTGCTGAAACCGCGCCGCAAGTGGCTTACTCGGGTCGTGTCGCCGCGAATGCCGCGCCGCAAGTCGCCTATTCGGGACGCGTCGCCGCCGAAGCGGCGCCAAAGGTCGCTTACTCCGGCCGCGTCGCTGCTGAAACCGCGCCGCAAGTGGCTTACTCGGGCCGTGTCGCTGCCGAAGCTGCACCGAAGGTCGCCTACTCCGGCCGTGTCGCGGTGGCCTACTCGGGCCGCGTGGCAGCTGAAGCCTCGCCTCAAGTGGCATACTCCGGACGCGTCGCATCGGGGGCAGCGCCGCAAGTCGCTTACTCAGGCCGCGTGGCAGCCGAAGCGAAGACGGCCTACTCAGGCCGCGTGGCGGCTGAAGCGCAAACCGCTTACTCCGGCCGTGTCGCCGCCGAAGCGAAAACCGCCTATTCCGGCCGCGTCAGCGCCGAAGCCCAGGCCGCATCGCAATCGCTGTTCTACACCGCCCGTCCTCGCCTGGCAGCTGCCTGAGCCCGATCGAGCGCGCAAATGAAAACGGCCGCCACCTGCCAAGCAGGTGCGGCCGTTTTTTTACATCCGGGCGAAAGCTCAGTGCGCCATCAGTTCGCGCAGTTCGCGAATGCTGAAATCGCTGATTTCATGCATGCGGATCAGGATCGTCGCGCCGATTGGCAGCGTGTTGTGACGGATCTTGCTGATCACTGGTGGAGCAACTTCCAGCGCGCGGGACAGGGCTGCGTCATTTTTCAGTTGCAGCTTTTCGATGATGGCGTCCAGAACGCGGTTCGGATTGTAGGTCGACGATGCAGTAATTTCTTTCAGAGAGCTCATGACTGGGTACTTTTTCAATGTGTTGCGTGGTCGCAACAAAATTATTGGCGGAATTTTCGACAAAGAGCGCCAGAAAAAGCCGTTATTGACGCAATTTTCGGCACACGGACGGTATCATACACCGATTTATTGCCGTTCGCTTAACGCCGTGAGATTTTGATAGATTGTAGCGCACAAAGCTGTGCTAGGAATTCATCTTGTTTAACAAAAAGACTACTGATGGTCGTTTATTGCTAAAGTAAACGGCAAGCAGAGCCAGGCAAACGTGATCCAGGCCAGTGCGGGGGGAAGGTACATCAGGGCAGCCGGCATGGGAGTGTACTCCGAACGCCAGTCAAGGCGGCGCCTGATTTCCTCGGGTGAAGGCGGAGGCAGGTGGGCGTGGCCGCGCTGGGCCAGGTAAGCACGGACTTGTTCCTTGGTGGGATGGCTATACATGGCGCCCTCCTTGGCAGACGTTGGCACAAGATAGCGCCGGCAGCATCACGGGCGCTTGATGCATCTCAAGGCGGCTGCAACATCCTGGTACTGCAGCCGTACCTGCAACTCCTCTTTCAGGCGCCGGTTCGCCAGCCTGCGCGATTCCGACATGAAAGACAACAGGGTTGGCGCCACGGCCTGCGCCAGTGCTGCCCGATCCAGGCGCGGAGGGCGCGGCAGGCCGAAATGATCGGCCACCATGTCGAAATAGTCCCCCATTTTGAGTTCCGTGTCATCCACTGCGTGATACACACGGTTACAAAATCCTTTGCGCAAGGCCGCCAAAACAACACGCGCCAGGTCGTCGGCGTGGATATGGTTGGTGAAAACGTCATCTTCCGGACGCAGCGCTGGCGTTCCCTGCTCCAGGCGCTTGATTGGCAAACGGTCCGCAGCATAGATGCCCGGCACGCGCAGGATTACCAGTCGCCCTTGCGCGCGGCACGCCCAGTCCCGCAGCACCTGCTCCGCATCAACCCGCCGCAGCGCCCGCGTATTGCGAGGAGCAACGGTCTGGGTTTCGTCAGCCCAGCGCCCGCCCAGGTCGCCGTACACGCCGGTGGTGCTCACATAAACCACTTGCGCCCGGTCAGGTAAAATGGCGGTCACATTGCGGGTGCGCCGATCCAGCACACCCTCGCCCGGCGGTGGAGCCAGGTGCACGACCTGTTGCGCCAGCCCGGCCAGGCGACGCAGCGATTCGGGCTGGTCCAGGTTGGCTAGCAAGGGAACGGCGCCCGCCGCACGCAATTCGGCAAAACGCTCGCGCTGGCTGGTCACGGCAAATACACGGTAATGCGCGCGCACCAAAGGCAGCAGACGCATGCCCACATCGCCGCAACCGATGACCAACAGGCGCGGCTTGTTGAATTTTTTACTGATTTCCATTTTTAAGATTGTATGTCTTTCCAAATAACTGTTCAGCCTAGCGGCCACCAATTCACCTGCGAAGACGATGAAACCGTTTTGGCCGCAGCCATGCGCGCCGGTGTCGGCCTGCCCTACGGCTGCAAGAATGGCGCCTGCAGCTCCTGCAAGGGCAAGGTGGTGTCCGGCTCCGTCAGCCACAAGGCGCACCAGCGCCGCGCCCTGAGCGAGGAAGAAGAAGCAGCCGGCATGTCCCTGTTCTGCTGTGCGATTCCGCATTCCGACCTGGTGCTGCAAGCGCGCGAAGTGGTCGGCAGCGGCGAATTCCCGATCAAGAAAATGCCGACACGCGTCAACGCTCTGGAGAAAATGGCGCCGGACGTGATGGTGCTGACGCTGCAGCTGCCCGCCAACGAAACCTTCCAGTATAAGGCCGGCCAGTACCTCGAATTCCTGCTGCGCGACGGCAAGCGCCGCGCCTACTCGATTGCCACCGCACCGGAAGGCGGCGCGATCACCTTGCACATCCGCCACATGCCGGGAGGCCTGTTCACCGACCAGGTGTTCAGCACCATGAAGGAGCGCGATATCCTGCGCTTCGAAGGCCCGCTGGGCACCTTCTTCGTGCGCGACGATTCCGACAAGCCGATGGTGCTGCTGGCCTCGGGCACCGGCTTCGCGCCGATCAAGGCCATTGTCGAACACGAACGCGCCAGCGGCTCCAAGCGCCCGATGACGCTGTACTGGGGCGGCCGCCGCCCCCAAGACCTGTACATGGACGCGCTGTGCCGCCAATGGGCGGAAGAACTGCCCCACTTCAAGTACGTGCCGGTGGTTTCCGATGCACTGCCGGAAGAAAACTGGAGCGGCCGCACCGGCTTCGTCCACCAGGCAGTGATCGACGACCTGCCGGACATGTCGGGCTACCAGGTCTACGCCTGCGGCGCCCCGATCGTGGTCGAATCGGCCAAGCGCGATTTCGTCAAGGATTGCAAGCTGCCGGAAGATGAGTTCTACGCGGACGCCTTCACTTCCGAAGCAGACCTCCAGCAACCTTAAGTCTTTCCCCGCGCTGCGTGCCGTGGGGCGCGCAGCGCCCTTCGGCTCCCCCAAGCACGCAAACGTATGTCATCCAACGGTTTCTCTGTCCTCCGCCACCGCAACTTTGCCTTCTACCTGTCAGCCCGCCTGCTCGGCACCATCGCCGTTCAAATGCAGAACGTCGCCATCGGCTGGCAAGTCTATGCACAGACCAAGAACCTATACTACCTCGGCATGATCGGCCTGGCGCAATTCGCGCCTTTCCTGCTGCTGATCCTGTACGCCGGCCATGCCGCCGACCGCTACAACCGCCGCAACATCATTGCCACCTGCCTCGGCGCGCAACTGGTGTGCGGGCTGGCGCTGCTGGGCTACACGCACAGCGGCTTCGAATCCGTCTGGCCTATCTTTGCGGTGCTGGTATTGTACGGCAGCGCGCGCGCCTTCTCGAGCCCCGCCGGCCAGGCAGTATTGGTCAACATGGTCCCCACCGAGGACTTCAGCCGCGCGGTGGCCCTGAACAGTTCGACCTTCCAGGTCGCCGTGATTCTCGGCCCGACGCTGGGCGGCCTGCTCTACGTGTATGGCCCGGCCACGGTGTACGCCGTCACTTCCGTCATGCTGCTGATGGCCGTGGTGCTGATGTGCCTGACCCGTCCCGCCCCGCAGGCCACGCGCAAGGAGCCGGCCACCTGGCACAGCGTGCTGGAAGGATTGCGCTTCGTCTGGTCGCGCCCCATCATGCTGGGGGCAATTTCGCTCGACCTGTTCGCCGTGCTGTTTGGCGGTGTCACGGCACTGCTGCCGGCACTGGCGCACGATGTGCTGCACATCGGCCCCTCCGGCCTTGGCCTGCTGCGCACCGCGCCCGGTGCTGGCGCCGCACTGTGCTCGATTTCACTGGCTTTCTGGCCGATTACCCGTCGCGTCGGCATCTGGATGTTCGGCGGCGTCGCCGTGTACGGCATTTGCACCGTAATCCTCGGCACCACCTCCAGCTTCACGCTCGCCCTCGCCTGCCTGTTGCTGCTGGGCGCCGGCGACATGATCAGCGTCTACGTCCGCCATTTGCTGGTGCAGTTCGAAACGCCCGATGAAATCCGTGGCCGGGTCAGCGCCGTGAACGCAGTGTTCATTGGCGCTTCCAACGAACTCGGCGAATTCGAATCCGGCGTCACTGCCGGCTGGCTGGGACTCACGCGCGCCGTGGTCTTCGGCGGCGTCGCCACGCTGGCCGTGACGGGCATCTGGGCCTGGCGCTTCCCTGTCCTGTCGCGCATGGACCGCTTCCCCCATCACGACAAGTAGTAAGATTGGCCGCATGCGCTACCACATCGTTCGCAGCCGCCCGCACCTGAGCGCCGCCATCGCGGTCGGCGCACTGGCAGGAGTGTTCCTGCCTTCGCACTGGAAACCGCTGGTGCGCGTGCTGTCTGCCTGGGACATCGCGGTCTGGATGTACCTGTTCACAGTTGGCTGGATGATGATGCGCGCCGACCACCGCGAGGTGAAGCGCATCGCCGCACGCCAGGATGAACGCGCAGCAACCATCCTGGCCAGCCTGGTGATCGCCACGGTCGCCAGCATGATCGCCATCAGCAGCGAACTGGCCAGCCTGCGCGACATGCCCGCCAATGAACGCGGGCTGCATTACGCCTTTGTGGTGATGACGCTGGTAGGCTCCTGGTTCCTGGTCGGCACCTTGTTCTGCTTCCATTACGCCCACCTTTATTACAACGCCGAGGGGCGCCAGCGCCCCCTGTCATTCCCTGGCGGCGAGACCCAGCCCGATTACTGGGATTTCCTGTATTTCTCCTTCACGATTGCCGTCGCCGCGCAGACTTCGGACGTGTCGGTGCAAGCACCCGCCATGCGCAAACTGGTGCTGGGCCAGTCTGTGCTGAGCTTCTTCTTCAATCTTCTTATCCTGGGTTTATTTGTGAATATGGCGGCTTCGCTGATGTAGGCGTATGATGAAATCGCGTGGCAACACGTTTTGGTTAACAAACGGGAGCAGCATATGCAAATCAGTGTGAACACCGACAAAACCATCGAACGTACTGCAGGCCTGGAAGACCATGTGAAAGAAGTGGTCAAGACTGCACTCCACCGGTTCGGCGAGCACATCGGACGCGTCGACGTCCACCTCAGCGAAGGCAATGCACAGAAGTCCTCTGACGGAGATATCCGCTGCATGATCGAGGCGCGCGTCAACGGCTACCAGCCGATTGCCGTCACCGACCACGACGCAACCCTGCATCAATCCATCAACGGCGCAGCAGACAAGCTGCAACGAGCCATCGACAGCGCGTTGGGCCGCCTGAACGATGGCAAGCGCCACACGTCCCAGCCCAACTTCGAAGAGGCTGAAGAGTAATTCCTAGCCCGCGGCGGCCAGGCCTTTCAGGTATCGGATACCTTGCAGGGCACGGCTGCCGTACCAGGACATCATTTCCCCATCGACCAACTGCACCGGCTTGCCGATCTGGCGCTCCAGTGCGTCCACGTGTTCTTCCGTGAAGCGGTAAGGCTCGGACGACAGCAGCACCTGGTCCACGTCATGCACCAGCGCATCGCTCCATTGGAAGCTTGGATAGCGCACGTCGCCGATCTCGGGAACCGACCAGCCGATCAGCGCCAGCATGCGGGCGATATAGGTATCGCGCGAGACCGTCATCCACGGGTCCTTCCAGATGCAGTACAGCACGCGCTGCGGACGGCCTTTTTGCATTAGCGCCAGTTCGCGTTCGAACTCGCCGCACCAGGCATCCGCGCGCTCCTGCGCACAGAACACGCCTCCCATCAGCTGCAACAGCGCCAGGTTATCGCGCGGCTCGATCGGATGCGTGACCACGATATTCGGCACGAATTCCGCAAGCTTGTCGACGGTAGGCTTTTCGTTTTCGTCGATGTTCACCACCAGGTGGGTCGGCGCCAGTTTGCGGATCTTTTCGATGTTGACGTCCTTGGTGCCGCCGACCTTCGGGATATTACGCACCACGTCCGCCGGATGGATGCAGAAACCCGTTCGGCCCACCAGTTGCGGCGCCAGGCCCAGGTCGCAAAGAAGCTCGGTAATCGAAGGCACCAGCGAAACGATGCGCGCGTTTGGAGCGGCCGCATGTTGCTGGCCCAGGATGTCGGTAAAAGTCATGGCCGATATTGAACCACACTTAGGCTATCATTAACACCTGTTGATACCGCAGTAAGAAAGTTCATCTTGAAACCGATTGGCACCTTCGGCACTTCCGCTTACCAGATCCAGGCCTTGCAACTATTCCGCGGCGCCGACAGCCCGCGCATCGCACCATTGTTGAAGGACTGCCCGATCGTGCAGGTCGAACAAGGCGAAGTGGTCTCAGACCCGCAGCGCGCCCGCCTGTACATCGTACTGCGCGGCGCCTTGTCGGTGGCGGCCGATATGAGTACCGGCATGTCCGACGGCACCATCAGCAAAGTCCTGCCCGGCGAGAGCGTCGGCGAACAGGCTGTGCTCGACGAAGAAGCCAACCAGGCCGCGATTACCGCGCTGGAGCAAAGCGAACTGCTGGTGATCGAATCGGAACTGGCGTGGGAACTGATCGACGCCGCCAACGGCGTAGCGCGCAATCTGTTACGCCTGCTTTCCTTCCGTATCCGCGCCGCCAACGCGCAGATGCGCAAGCGCCAAAAGCTTGGCGAGTTCTATCGCCAGCTCTCGATGGTGGACGGCCTGACCGGCCTGTATAACCGCGCCTGGCTGAACGACTTCCTGCCGCAACTGGTCGCCAGCGCCCAGGGCACCGGCCAGCCGCTGTCGCTGATCATGCTCGACATCGACCACTTCAAGAAATTCAACGACAGCCACGGCCACCTGCAAGGCGACGAAGCCCTGCGCGCTGCCGCGCAAGTGCTCACCGGCGCCTTGCGGCCAACCGACTTCGCGGTTCGCTACGGAGGTGAAGAAATGATGGTGGTGCTGCCCGAGACGAATGTGCATGTGGCCGAAGCCGTGGCCGGCCGCCTGTGCCAGCGCATGCGCGACGCGATAGTCTTCAGCGACATGCGCCTGCCGCTGCCGCACATCACCAGTTCCTTCGGCGTCGCAGCACTGGGTCCCGGCCAGGACGAAACGGCCCTCATCGCCGCCGCCGATGCGGCCCTCTACCGCGCCAAGGATTCCGGCCGCAACCGCGTTGAAGTCGCAAAATAAAAGTCGGGGTCAGGTCTGGCAATCCGCCAAAATGGCGGATTGCCAGACCTGACCCCGACTTTTATTACGCCACCTTGCCGCTTTGGGACTCGTCGGTGGAGGAAGCTTGCCTTTGATTCGAAGCAAAGGCATCCAGGCCTTTCTGCACCAGCTCGTAGGTCTTGTCGATGTTGGAGGCAATGTCGCCGCCCAGCACCTTCAGGCCTTTCAGGATATCGCGGGCTTCCTTGAAGCCTTTTTCAATGCCGCCCTTGATCGTGTCCATGAAGCGATTCAGGGCGTCATCCCCCTCCAGCTCGGAGTGCTGTTGCTGGAAAGCGCTGAAGAAGGCCGTCGATAGCGATACAATGCGCCCCGCCGTGCCTTCCGGCGAGTTGTCCTGCCCGGTGGCGTCCTGGATCGCATCCGGCCCGAAATCAGACTCAAGCTGCTCGTTGATCGAGGTGATTGCCGATTTGTAGACCAGCGCCAGCGGATCATTTTCGGAATTCAGCGAAACCGAGGCCGATTCCTGCAGGATCGACACGTTCAGTTGCATCTTGGCGCGGGTGGACGCCGAAATGGCCGTGTCGCTGCTCGCGGCGGCGGGCGTGGCACGGGTATTGACGGAAATGGTATTTGACACAGCAGTCCTCCTTGCCTCAGCATTCGATAACGAGAACCAACATTTGCACCATGAGTAACCATACCTTCCTGTGGCATGACTACGAAACTTTCGGCGCCGTGCCACGCCGCGATCGCCCAGCCCAGTTTGCTGCAATCCGTACCGACGCAGAGCTGAACGAAATCGGCGAGCCGATCATGTTGTTCTGCCAACCAGCCAACGATTACCTGCCTGACCCGGTCGCCTGCCTGATTACCGGCATTACCCCACAGCAAGCTTTGCAACAGGGCGTGCCGGAGCACAAATTCGCGGCAACCGTCGAGAAGGCTTTTTCGGAGCCTGGCACCATAGGCGTAGGCTACAACACTATCCGCTTTGACGACGAAGTGACGCGCTTCTTGTTCTGGCGTAACCTGATCGATCCCTACGCTCGCGAGTGGCAAAACCAGTGCGGGCGCTGGGATTTGCTGGATGTGGTGCGGATGACCTATGCGTTGCGCCCCGAAGGTATTGAGTGGCCCCTTAATGATAGCGGCAAACCGAGCTTCAAGCTTGAGCATTTGACCAAGGCCAATGGCCTGGTGCACGAGGCTGCGCACGATGCCTTGTCCGACGTGCGCGCGACGATTGCCCTGGCCCGCCTGATCCGCCAGAAGCATCCGAAGCTGTTCGATTTCTGCCTGGCCTTGCACAAGAAGGACCGCGTCTCCGAGGAGATCGGGCTGCACCTGGCGCGCGAGTTGCGCCAGCCTTTCCTGCACGTGTCGGGCATGTTCCCGGCGGAGCGCGGCTGCCTTGCGCTGGTGTGGCCGCTGGCGCCGCATCCATCCAACAAGAACGAGTTGCTGGTGTGGGATTGCACTTATGACCCGCAGGAGCTGTTTGCGCTGGATGCGGAGACGATCCGCATCCGCATGTTTACCCGCGCCGACGCCATGCCGGAGGGGATGACGCGCCTGCCGATCAAGAGCATCCACCTGAACAAGTCGCCAATGCTGGTGTCGAACCTGAAGACGCTGCGGCCGGAACTGGCCGAGCGCTGGGGACTGGACCTGGAGGCGGCGCGTGCCCATGCTGCGCGTGCTGCGGCAGGGCCGGATATGTCGGCGATCTGGGAACAGGTGTTCTGGCGCCCTGTCGGCGAGCCGGCGGATGTCGATGAGGATTTGTATGGCGGCTTTGTCAGCAATGGCGACAAGCGCTTGCTGGAATCCTTGCGGCGCGAGCATCCGGCCAAGCTGGCGTCGGCGTCACCGCATTTCCAGGATGACCGGTTGGGCGAACTGTTTTTCCGCTACCGGGCGCGTAACTTCCCGCAGACTTTGTCCGAGGAAGAGCATGAGCATTGGGAACAGCATCGTGCGGCGCGCTTGTTTGAAGGTGCCGGCGGGGCGCGGACAGTCGATGAGTTGTTCTCGGAGCTGGATCGGCTTGGGGCGGAGACCGATGAGCGGGGGCAGGAGGTGCTGGGGGCTTTGTACGAATACGTTGAAATGATTGCGCCGGAGCGCTACTGAAACCGGTACGGCGTTGTCTGACCCACAGGGTCAGACACCTAGTGTCAGACCCTATGGGTCTGACATTGGTTTGCCGGTTTCAGGCGCGATGTGCATTGATCGCGTCGCGCGTCTCCAGCGCTACGCGGCGTGCCGCGGCCGCGAAATCCTCCCCGCCTTGCGGCGCCGCATACAAAATCGCACGCGACGAATTGATCATCATGCCGGTACCGTTGTAAGTACGGCCCGCCTTGACGGTCGCCTCAATATCTCCGCCCTGCGCGCCAATCCCCGGCACCAGCAGCGGCATGTCGCCCACAATTCCGCGCACCTGCGCCAGTTCTTCCGGGAAGGTCGCCCCCACCACCAGCGCACACTGGCCGTTGGCATTCCACTTCTCCGCCACCAGCTTGGCCACATGCTGGTACAGCGGCTTGCCGTCCACCTTCAGGAACTGCAGGTCCGAGCCGCCCGCATTCGAGGTGCGGCACAGGATGATCACGCCACGGTCGCTCCACTCCATGTAAGGCTCAACGGAGTCGGAACCCATGTACGGATTGACGGTCACCGCATCCGCGCCATAGCGGTCGAACGCCTCGCGCGCATATTGCTTGGCGGTGGCGCCGATGTCGCCGCGCTTGGCGTCCAGGATCAACGGAATATGCGGATAGTTTTCCTTGGCATAAGCGCAGATTTTTTCAAGCTGGCCTTCCGCCCCCAGTGCCGCGAAATAGGCAATCTGCGGCTTGAACGAACATGCCAGGTCGGCAGTGGCGTCGATGATCCCGGTGCAGAACTGGACAATGCCTTGCGGATTGTTCTGGAATTGCGCAGGCAGGCGCGCCATATCCGGGTCCAGGCCAACGCACAGCAGGGAATCGTTGGCTGCCCAGGCAGCGGATAATTTTTCGATAAATGTCACAGCGGGCCTCTTTATTCTTTGCGTTGCAAACCCACCATTATAACGGGCCGGGTGTGTGCATTGCCGCACATGGCCGCCGGCTGATTGCGTGTATATTTCGATAATACGTTCCAAGGAGCGAATGATGCGAAAATTTTTGGCAATGGGTGTGCTGGCAACGGTTTTGCTGTCCGGCTGCGGTTACAACGAGTTCCAGGCCAAGGACGAAGCGGTCAAGGCCCAGTGGGGTGAGGTGGTCAACCAGTACCAGCGGCGGGCCGACCTGATCCCGAACCTCGTGAACACGGTGAAGGGCTATGCCTCGCACGAGCGCGAAACGCTGGAGGCGGTGACCCGGGCCCGTGCTTCGGCCACCAGTATGCAGGTGACGCCGGATGTACTGAATAATCCGGGGGCCCTGCAGAAATTCCAGCAGGCCCAGGGCGAGTTGACCAATGCCCTGTCGCGGCTGATGGTGGTGGCAGAAAAATACCCTGAACTGAAGGCCGATGCCAGTTTCCGCGACCTTCAATCGCAGCTCGAAGGCACGGAGAACCGCATCACCGTGGCACGCCAGCGCTATATCGCCTCGGTGCAGGACTTCAACGTCCTGGCACGGCGCTTCCCGACCAACCTGACGGCCAAGATGTTCGGCTACGACGTGAAGCCCAGCTTCACCGTCGAGAACGAAAAATCCATTTCAACTGCTCCCACGGTGGACTTCAACAAGAAGTAAGGAGTCGCAATGGCGACTACACCTCGGCATACCCGCGGCGGCGGCAAGGCTTCCAGCCGCGATGAGGATCGGTTGAGCGATCCGCTCATCGATCGCGACCTGGCGCGGCGTACTGGCGGGCTGGCGGAGCATGCGCGGCGCTGGACCATCTTGCCTGGCTCGCCGTGGCTGAGGGTGGTGATCGGGCTGGCGATCATGGCGCTGCTTGCGCTTGTCGTCACCGGCGCACAGGCGGCCGATGGCTTCGTCGCCGTGCCGGCGCACGCGGCCCGCGTTACCGACCAGGCGGGCATGTTGACCGCCCAGCAACGCTCGTCCCTCGATGGGGTGTTGGCCGATTATGAGCGCAAGACGGGCAGCCAGATTGCCATCCTGCTGGTGTCGTCCACGGCGCCGGAGGCGATCGAGCAGTACAGCATTCGCGTGGCAGAGGCGTGGAAGCTGGGACGCAAGGGCGTTGATGATGGTGTGCTGCTGGTAGTGGCCAAGGATAATCCGTCTTCGCTGCGCAGGCTGAGGATTGAGGCTGGCCGCGGGGTCCAGGGGACGCTGACGGATGCCCAATCCAAGCGCGTCCTGCAGGATGTGATAGCGCCGCATTTTCGACAAGGGGATTTTTACGGTGGGCTGGCGGCCGGCGTGAGCTCGATCGCGACCTTGCTTGATAAGGAGCACTTCCCTGCTCCGCCGGGAGGACAGCGCACCGTATCCGCGTCAGCGCCAGGAGCTACGCTGGGCGGCGCGCAGCAAAGCTCGGCGGCCGGCGGCGCTGCAGCTGGAAACGCTGGCGTGGCCGGTATGGCGGCAGCAGCGGGGGCAGGCGGCATTCCAGGCAGCGGAGAATCGGGCTTGGCGCGCAGCGCAGCGGATACCGGCGGCGCGAAAGTTCCGGACAGCGCTGGCGAGACCCGGTCACCAGGCAGCCCGGATGAAGGCACGGGCCAGGCCGGCCGTCGCAACGCGGGCGATGGCGATAGCGGACGTGGCGGGCGCGAAGGCGGCGGCTGGTCGGCCGGCTGGCTCTTCCCCCTGCTGCTGTTTGGCGTTTTCGTCATCCTGCCGATGATGCGCGGCGGTTCGCGCCGGGGACTGCGGCGCGGCGGCTGGGGTTCGGACGCAACAGGCGTGCTGATCGGCGCCGCGCTGGGCAATGCCCTGAGTGCCGCGGCAAGCCGTAGCGGCGGCGGAAGCTGGGGCGGTGGCGGCGACTTCGGCGGCGGCTTCAGCGGCGGCGGTGGCAGCTTCGATGGCGGCGGCGCCTCGGGAGACTGGTGATGACAACCCAAGCGACAAGTTTCTTCGGCCGCTGCAAGCGCGCCTGGCGGCATATGACTAGCGGCACAAGCGTGGGCAAGCGCGCCTTCCCACCAGCCACCCTGCAAGTGATCGAACAAGCCATCACGCAAGGCGAACAACGCCATCGCGCCGAAGTGCGCCTGATCGTGGAACCGGGCCTGGACGCCCTTTCAGCCTTCAACAACGTCAGCAACCGCCAGCGCGCCCGCGCCCTGTTCGCGCAATACGGCGTCTGGGATACCGAGGAAAACTGCGGAGTCCTCATCTACATCAACCTCGCCGCGCGCGAAGTGGATATCGTGGCCGACCGCCATGTCGGCAGACTGGTTGCCGACACCGAATGGCAAACCATCTGCCGCACCATGACCACCGGCTTCGCCCAGGGCGACTACCACGCCCCCACTCTTTCGGCACTGGAGCAGCTCAACACACTGTTGGCACGCCACTATCCCGCCGACGGCGCACGCCCCAACCAACTGCCCAACGACGCGGTCATCCTCTAAAATAAGCTTCCTAACCGAACCGCGGAAGCACTATGAAATTAACGAATAAAGTAGCCATCGTCACCGGCGCAACCCAGGGCATCGGCCTGGCCTGCGCCCAGCGCCTCATTTCCGAAGGGGCCAAGGTCATGCTGGTGGACATCAAGCCGGAAGGAGCCCAGGCTGCCGAAGCCCTGGGCGACCAGGCCCGCTTCTTCACCGCTGACGTCAGTCAGAAAGCCGACGTGGACGCGCTGGTCGCTGCCACCCTGGCTGCTTTCGGCCGCATCGACATCCTGGTCAATAACGCCGGCGTGACCCACAAATGCAGCTTCCTCGACCTGGCAGAAGCCGATTTCGACCGCGTGCTTGGCATTAACCTGAAATCCATGTTCCTGTGCGGCCAGGCAGTGGCACGCGAAATGGTCAAGCAGCAGAGCGGCTGCATTATCAATATGTCAAGTGTGAACTCGGAACTGGCAATCCCGGACCAGGTGCCTTACGTGGTGTCCAAAGGCGGCGTGAACCAGTTGACCAAGGTCATGTCGCTGAACCTGGCGCCTTATGGCATCCGTGTCAACGGCATCGGCCCCGGCACCATCCTGACCGAACTGGCAAAACAGGCGGTCCTGGCCAGCCCGGAAGCAAAACGCACCATTTTGTCGCGCACTCCTTTGGGGCGTTGCGGTGAGCCGGAAGAGGTCGCTTCGATATGCGCTTTCCTCGCTAGCGACGATGCCAGCTATATGACCGGACAGACGCTTTTCGTTGATGGTGGCCGCATGGCGCTGAACTACGTTGTACCAGTAAAAGATTAGTTATACGAAATCTGAATAACGATTATCGAAAACGAAAATTGGACTAATATGTGGCGGCGCACCATAATTGCACATGTCTCCACTATTCTCCTCCAAGAAAATAGTTTAAGCCCGCTTTAACCAGCGGGCTTTTTTTTATTTTTTGGCTTCGAGCTTCATGCAACTTTGCAGCGCGGTCTTGCCTTCCGACGCAGGGAGCGCGGCCACCGCTGCATCAAATTGCCTGCGCAATGGCACTTTGGTTCCAATGTCGGTAAACACCGTCAGGTCGCCACCGATTTCGCGGTTAAAGTAATTCGGGCAATCGACGATTGCTGCGCATGCCGAAATGGCGACAACTTCTTCCATGACCTTCGGATCAATCTGGCCGGGCGGCGTTGGCTTCGTCAGCCAGTCTTTTCCCCAGACTTTCGAAAAGCGCAGGCTGAGGCTTTCCGCAACTTTTGTAGAGTCTGCGTTCGTCGCTGCGGCGACACAACGCAGGCCAAACGGCGCGTAAGCCTCACCCGCGATCGCTGGTGCCGCCGCGCAAGACAAAAGAAGGCTCAGTGCCGTTAAAAATGCAGGCTTCATGCGAACTTATTTCCTTCCAACTAGTTTGATGCAGTGCAGGGCTGCCTTCCTCGCCTCGACAGATGGCAGCGCCGCAATTGCTTCGTCAAATTGCCTGCGGACCGGAGCTTTAGCGCTCAGGTCCATCAAGACGCTAACCTTCCCGCCAAACTCAGGGTCGTAATACTGTGAGCAGGAGGGTTGATCCATGAGTGCGCCGCACGCCGAGATTGCTGCAATCTCTTCCATTAACCTGGGATCGATAGCCTTGGTAGGAATCGGCTGGCCAGGCTTCCGCTCTTTCCCCCAGGCTGCACGGTAGCGCTGATCGAGACTTCCTGTAACCTTGCTGATATCTTCATCAGATGGCGTGGAGACGGCCGGGCAATGCAAGCCGTAAGGAGAATAAACATCTGCTGCTTTTGCCTGCGCCATGCAGCAAAACGCGATCATCGAAAGCGATGCCTTCAACAAGGATTTCATATTCAGACTTTGCTCAGGCGCTGCCTGGTGCAGGACAAGCCGGCGATCTCATCTTGCTTGAAGCAATCGCCCTTCAATTCAATCTTGCGGTCTGCACATTGCATGACGGCGCTGCGCTTGAGCAGCGGCGCCTTGGCAGCGGCAAAGGCGCTTTGTGCCAGGCCTGCTGCCAGCAGGAGCCCAACGACTATAGTACTTTTCTTCATTTTCAAGTCTCGCGAATGGATGGATTCTGCGCTGACGATTCCAGAGTTAAATAAACTGCAATTTTTCCGCACGGAATTATAGCAGCGAGAATCGGCACGGCATGCCGCGGTATCGGGCCCAGCGATTCCCGGCTACACTGATCAGACCTGCCAATCCTGGGAGAACGCGGTGGCCACCCTGCTGGATAGGATGAAACTATGGCAACGCTTTGCAGTGCTGGGCATCATTGCCGTGTTGCTGGTCGCGCCACCGTTCTATTTGTTCTTATCGGAAAACAGCCGCAGCCTCCACTTTTCCGCCGTCGAGCAGACCGGCCTCAAACCGGGCGCCCAGGCGCTCGACCTGCTGCAAAGCATCCAGCAGCACCGTGGCCTGTCGGCAGCCTTCGTCGGTGCCGGCCAGCTCGCCAGTGAACGCAGCGCCAAAGAGGCCGAAGTCAACCGCCTGCTGCTCGGCATGTCGTCCATGCTGGCCGAGGGCGATGGCCAGGACCGCAAAATGTTCGCCCGCATCCGCGACGAGTGGAGTGCCCTGGCGCGCGATGTCAGCACGCGCAGCCTGGCCACGGTGGAGAGCTACCAGCGCCATACCGCCCTGTGCGAATTCACCCTGCTCTTCATCGAACAGCTGGCCGACCAGTCCGGCCTCTCGCTCGATCCCGACGCCGACTCCTACTACCTGATGCGCGCCACGTATTTCGACCTGCCGCGCGTGGCCGAAGACCTGGGACAGATGCGTGCCCGCGGCGCCGGCTTCCTGGCCACCCGCAAGATCGACATCGAAGGCCGCGCCATCATGTACAGCCTGCTCAGCAAGGCGCGCCATTCCAGCGCCGGCATGCAGCGCACCATGGGCAAGGCTTATGCCGCCAATCCTGTTCTGAAGCAGAAGCTGGACATTCCGGTCACCGCCGCCGCCGCTGCCGCCGCCGAAGTGACGGAACTGGCGCGCACCCGCATCGTCATGGCCGATACGCTGGACTACGCCGCGCCGGATTACATCGCCGCCACCACGCGCGCCATCGACCAGCAATTCAGCGCAAACGATACCGCCTTCGCCCTGCTGTCGGCCCACATCGAACAGCGTTTGCATGAGCAAAACAAGACACGCCAATTGCTCACCGGCGGCATCATCGCCATTGCCACGCTGGCGATCCTGGTCGGCTACGCGATCAGCCACCACCTGATTTACCAGATCGGCGGCGAGCCATCGGAGGTATGCCAGGTACTGCAGCAAGTCGCACAGGGCGACCTGACGCAGCGCATGCAGTTGCGTCGGGACGACCGCCGCAGCCTGGCCTATATGGTGCAGGACATGGCCCAGCGCCTGCACGCCACCGTGACCAGCGTGCGCCAGTCGGCTGATACGCTGGCCAACGCGGCAGCACAGGCCAGCGCCACTGCGCAAGCCCTGAGCACCAGTTCCACCGAGCAGGCAGCCAGCGTGGAACAGACCGGCGCTTCAATCGAAGAAATGAGCGCGTCGATTTTCCAGAACCATGAGAACTCGCGCGTGACGGACGAGATGGCGGCACGCGTGGCCGGCTACGCGGATGAAGGCGGCGACGCCGTGGCGCGCACCGCGACGGCGATGCAGCAGATCACCAGGGAAATCGCAATCGTCGACGATATCGCCTACCAGACCAACCTGCTGGCGCTGAATGCCGCCATCGAGGCCGCCCGCGCGGGCGAACATGGACGAGGCTTTGCCGTGGTGGCAGCGGAAGTGCGCAAGCTGGCCGAGCGCAGCCAGGCCGCTGCGCAGGAGATCAGCGGCGTGGCGCAGGACAGCGTGGCCGTGGCCAACCTTGCCGGCAAGCTGCTGAAGGAAATCGTGCCCGGCATACGCAAGACTTCCGAGCTGGTGCAAGAGATCAACGCGGCTTCGCGCGAACAAAGCAGCGGCGCCAGCCAGATCAGCGAAGCGATCAACCAGCTCAGCGAAACCACCCAGCGCAATGCCGCCGCCGCCGAACAGCTTGCGGCCACTGCGGAAGAACTGGCGGGCCAGGCCGACATCCTGCTCGACGCTGTGGCTTTCTTCAAAGTTTGAACGAAGATTGATTTATGTCATGGTGCTGTCACAGCCAATCCCTATAATGGACACATCTGCTGCACACGCAATCGATATGCGTGGCGCCAGAAGGTGCGCCGGCCTTGTGCCGGCGCAACCGCTTCCGTGGTATCTTCCCACCCATGCAAAAATTCCTGACCCTGCTGTTCCTCAGCGACGCCCACGCACGCTTGCGTTTCTGGGGCGCCATCACCCTCTTCACACTTAACTGCATCATCGGATCGATTCCCGGCGCCCGTGCCGAAGCGGCGGAATATGCCAGCGGCCTGGTGCTGCACAGCTTCGGCTATTCGGTACTGGCTTTCATGCTGTTCACAGGCTGCAAGGGCGAGCCGGCGCAGCGCGCGCTGAAGGCGGTGTTCGGCATCGCCGTCATGGGCGCCATCGATGAATTCGTTCAATCCTTCTTCCCCTACCGCCACGGCTCGGTGGATGACTGGCTGGTCGACATGTCGGCTGCCATCATCGCCGCGACGCTGATGTGGGCCTTGTGGAGCTTGCGCAAGCGCCCCGCCGCTTGACGTGCGTCGGCCGTTGACGGAACGGCGTACACTTCCCCGGCGCGCAGACCTTACGTGGGCTTCTTATGGAGGATGTATGAAACTTTCCGTAATCATGCTGGTGAGCCTGGCCCTGGCGGGCTGCGCCCATGACAGCAGCAAGAAAACCGCCAGCATGGATCAGGACACCAGCACCTCGACGGCCAGCGCTTCGGAAGGAAGCCCGCTTGCCGGCAACTGGGATGGCGTGGTGCAGTCGATCGACCCGGCAGGTTCGATGTCGGCAGGCGGCGCGGTTGGCGCAGCAGCGGCCGGCAGCGGCAGCGGTTACCGCGTCACCGTGAAAAAGGCTGACGGCTCCATCGAGACCGTGAATGTGGACAGCATGCCCAGCTATCGCGTGGGCGACAACGTCCGCTATGCGAACGGTTCGCTGAGCACCAGCCCGAAATATTAGTAGACCTTTTCGACCTGGTAGCCGTGCTGGCGCAGCAAGGCCGGCACGCCTTTGTCGCCAACCAGGTGCAACAGGCCGATGCCGATGAAGGCATCGCCTTTGCGCATGATCGCTTCAATATTGGCTGCCATTTCCGGATTGCGCTTGCCCAGCAAGGTGCGGTCCATGAAGCGGGCGGACACCGTGTCGCCCGTGGTCAACTCCCGCGTCAGCGCCGCGATGCGTGAAGCATCGGCCGCGCCCCATGCGTCCACCAGGCCTGCCGATTTACGCAGCGCTGCCCCGCTGTCGATATCGGCGATGTTCTCCAGCAGGTAGGCTTCCTGCTGCGCATCGCTCAGTGAGCCGAACAGGCCAAGCTGGTAATCGGCAGTTTCCAGTTCCTGCAATGGCTTCTTTTGCCGCGTGGCGTTGCTCAGCAAATAGCCTTCCACGCCCAGGCCGCGGTTGAAGCCGCCCTTTTCGATTTCCTGTCCTACCAGGATATTCGCCACCACCCATGGGCGGTAATGCTCGACGCTGGACAGCGGCAGCTTGACCTTGTCCAGCGCGACCTGCAGCCTGGCCAGGGCGGCGGGCGACAAGTGGTCGCGAATGGTTTGCCCGGCCGGGTACTGGCCATGCCGTTCCAGCGCGCGATAATAAGGGCCGCTGGCGCGCACGTCGAGCTCGAGCACCAGCGAACTGGACTTGGCCAGCGCTTCGGTGACTTCAGGCTCTAAAGGGAAGAAGTCCTGCTTGCCCACGTGGATGGTGCCGAAGAGGTAAGAGGTTTTGCCTTCGTGATGCACGCGGTACAGCGTGCCGCGGCGCGGCACGTCGTTGACCTGGATGGCATCCGCGGGCGCGGCGGAATTCGCCGGCGGGATACTCATATCCATGGTGTGTGCCGACAGGGAAAATGACAATGCAGTCAGGAAGACAAGCTTGCGGAACATGGCATCTTTTCATGGGATGCCTGTAGCGCAGCCAGGCATGGGCTGAAGGCTTCCGGTGCGAAAGCCTTGTTGCCCATGGTAAGGTCATTTGCTGCCGTAAAGCAATACTCGTTTCGCCAACAATGTCGACATTTACTTCGCCAGTTCGACCAGGACTGCGGTGTACATTTCCAGGTTGAGAAGTAATTGCTTTTCCGTTATGAACTCATGCTCCGAGTGGCCGGTATAGACTTTGCCCGGCATGGTTGGGCCGAAGCTCACTGCACGCGGGAACAGGCGCGAGTTGGTGCCGCCGCCAATGGCGATCGGCTGGGGATCCTTGATGCCGGTGTAGTGCGAGAACACCTTCATCAGGGTTGGCAACTGCGGCGCCTTGTCCTGCACCCACGGCTCGCCGATCTGCGCGGCCAGGGTCGCGCGCGGCTGGTTTTCCGCCTTCCAGGCGTCAAAGGCCTCATTGATTTCCGCCGTCAGCTGGGCTGTTGTTTTTCCGCGCGGGCGACGCAGGTTGATGCCCAGGACCAGTCCCTTGTCGCTTGCCTTCAACGTGGTCGGCGCTACCGTCATCGGCCCCATGAAGTCATCGCTGTAGGCAATCTTGCCAAACTTCTCACCTTTCAGGCCGGTGCCGATCATGTCGTTGACGAAATCGACCATCATGCCGGCCTGGCTGGCGCCCCAGTGCTGCACGTCCAGCGCATCGGCCAGCATGGCGATGGCGTTCACGCCGTCCTCCGGCTTGGAAGAATGGGCGGCCAGGCCCTTGGCGGTGACGGTCAGTCGCGTTCCCTGCCACGCGTACTGGTAGCGCATGCCTTTCTGCTGCGCGGCGCGGGTGCGGATCGCCGTCTCCAGCGCCGCATCGGCATTGTCGATCACGGCGCGCGCATCTTCCGGGATCTGGCTGTCGAAGAAACCGCCGGTAAAGCTTGTCACCAGCGCCCCGCTGCCCGGCGCCGGCGCCATGTCCGGCAAGGTCACGCGCACGGCGCCCCAACCCTTTTCGGCCGTCACCGCTGGATATTCGGCGTCGATGGTGATGTTGGTCTGCGGCGGCGTATGGGTCTTGAGGAAGGCTTCCAGCTGCGCCCAGTCCGACTCCTCGGCCATGTAGATATACAGTTCGATGCGTTTTTTCAAGGGCACATTGCGGTCCTTGATCGCCTTCATCGCATACATGGCGGTGGCGATCGGGCCTTTGTCATCCTCGGTGCCGCGTCCCAGCAGCAAGCCTGGTTCGCTGGTGCGATCAAGCTTGAATGGCGACTGCTTCCACTTGCTCGGGTCGACCGGCTGCACATCGCCGTGGGTGATCACGCCAACCCGCTCCTTGCCTTCGCCCAGGCCGATCACCATGATGTAGCCATGGTCGGCGAAATCGAGTCCAAGGTGCCGGGCTTCTTCCTTGATGAAGCGCTTGAAGCCGATGTGCTGGGGGTTCTTCTCGAACGGTACCTTGTCGTCTGCCACGGTATTGAAGCTGACCATATTGGCCAGGCTGTCGATCACTTTTTCCCCGTAAGCCTGGCGGGCATGGCGCGCGGCGGCCGTGGCGTCGCTGCTGAGAGGCGTTGCGGCATGGGCGGTGGCAAAGGCCAGCGTGGTGGCTAGTGCGAGTCTCTTGATCATTGTGCTATTGGTAGTTGGACAGGATTTTGTTGATGGCGCCTTCGCGCACCAGCTGGGTGATGGCGGCGTCGACCTCGGCCAGGGCCACGCGGCCCTTTTCCGACACGGCGCAGCGCGTATAGTAGCTGCGCACTGCCAGCGGTTCATGGACGTTGACCTTCTCGCCCCTGTGCAGCTGGTAATCGTAGAACGATTTGATGGTGGCGACGTGGCGCAGGCGGCCGGCTGCCAGCTTGCGCAGGTTGGCCAGGTTGGAGTGCGCGTCGGCGCGCACGAAGCCGGTCCCCATCGCCTTTTCCATTTCGGGATACTGGAAACCAAGCACCGTGCCGATCGGCTGGCCCCACAGTTCAAGCAGGCTTTGCGGCTGCGCCACAGTCCGCGAGGTAATGACTGTTTCAGTCTGCGGCATGAAGGCTTGCGTCCAGCCGAAGCGCCCCTGCAGCCATTCGGGCAGGTACATGCACAGAACGTCGCCCTGCCCCGATTCGAGCGCCATCGAGATGCGCTTGCGCGGCATCGCCAGCGTCACCGCCGTGCGGCCCATTTTTTGCGCCAGCGCTTCTGCCAGATCCTTGTGGATGCCGCCAACGACTTCGCCGCCGCGGATATCCGCCATCGGCATTTCAGTGCCGGTATCGACCAGCATGACCACTTTTTCGGCGCGCGCCGAAGCAGCGGTCAGCAGGGAGAACACGATGGCGGAAATGGCTTTCATTTGGAAATATTAACCCACCAGCAGGCTTTTTGTTTCGGTGCTATCCTCCTGCGCCATGAAACAAGAGCACCACATCACCCCAGCCATGATCCTGCTGCTGGCTGTCGCCAGCGGACTGATAGTCGCCAACCTGTATTACGCCCAGCCGCTGGTGGGCCCGATCAGCCGCGCCACCGGGATCGAACCCGGCGCGGCGGGCCTGATCGTCACGCTGACGCAGATCGGCTACTGCCTGGGCCTGGCTTTCATCGTGCCCCTGGGCGACCTGCTGGAAAACCGCCGCCTGACCGTGACGCTGCTGGGCGCAACCTCGCTGGCGCTGCTCGGCGCAGCGATGGCGGGCAATGCCGCGACCTTCCTCGCGGCGGCCTTCTTCATCGGGCTATGTTCGGCGGCAGCGCAGGTTCTGGTGCCGTTTGCCGCCCACCTGTCGGCGCCGGAACATCGTGGCCAGACGGTGGGCACGGTAATGAGCGGGCTGCTGCTGGGGATCATGCTGGCGCGGCCGGTATCAAGCCTGGTGACCGACGCGCTGGGTTGGCATGCAATCTTCTTCATCTCCACTGCTGCCATCGCGGTGCTGGCCGTGGTGCTGCAACTACGCTTGCCGCAGCGCCGGCCGGAGGGCGGCTACCGCTACGGCGGATTGCTAGCCTCCATGTGGACGCTGCTGCGCACCACGCCTGTGCTGCGCCGGCGCGCGGCCTACCAGGCCTGCATGTTCGCCGCCTTCAGCCTGTTCTGGACCACGGTGCCGCTGGTGCTGGCCAGCCCCGCCTTCAACCTTTCGCAAACCGGCATCGCAATCTTTGCGCTGCTTGGCGTGGCAGGTGCGATCGCCTCGCCGATCGCCGGCCGGCGCGCCGACCAGGGCAAGAGCCGCTCGACCACCCTGATGGCGCTGCTGGCCGCTGCGGCAGCTTTTGGCGCGCCGCTCCTGCTGCATGGCGGCCGAGAGTTCACGCTGGTGCTGCTGGTATTGTGCGGGATCGTGCTGGACATGGGCGCTTCGGGCAACCTGGTCGTCGGCCAGCGCGCCATCTTCGCACTGGGCGCGGAAATGCGCAGCCGCCTGAATGGCCTGTATATCTCGATATTCTTCGCCGGCGGAGCCTTCGGCTCGTGGCTTGGCGGCTGGACCTGGGCCCGCTACGGCTGGAACGGCGTGCTGGTGGCGGGGCTGCTGTTTCCCTTGCTGGCGCTACTGCTGTTCGCGACCGAGCGCCGCGATTAATGCGCCCACATGCGGAACTCGCCCTGCATCTGCAGGTTGCCGTTGATATTGACGCTGCCAAGGTTGCCGGTGACGGCGGCGTTGGGGTCGTTCTGCACGCTCATTGATTCGAAGCCGAAGTTTGTGTAGCGCATTTGCGACGGCAGCGTGATGGCGATGTAATCGCCGCTGCCGTCGGGGCGGGCTTGTACGTTCAGGCCGATGGCAAACATGTCGACCGTGCCGCGCACATTGCGCAGCACGATGTAGCGCGGCTGGCCGCCATCGTGGAAGCCCAGCGACAGGCGGCTGTCGGTCACGGCGCCAACCAGGGTCGGATCGTTCACTACCACATGGGCGGCAAAGCTGATGCCGTCGCGGGCGCTGACGCCGGAAAGCTCGCTGTCGTCGAGCGGCCGGGAGGGGGCGGCCTGCAGCAAGGCCGGGACCAGCAGCAATAGCGTGGCAAGTCTCGTCATTGGCGGAATTTGATATCGAGGTAGTTGATCTGGATATTGCCGATGCGCGAAGAACCCAGGTCCACGTTGCCGCTGGGCGACGTGAAGCTGATCTTGCCGATTTCAATGCCCCCGCTGGCTGCCTGGCCGGTGCCGTACTGCGCATCCGGCGCGCCGATGCCGATGTGCAGGCGCGGGCCGTTCTCGTCGGCCAGCGCATTGACCAGCGCGGGCTGGCGCGCAACGTCGGCAATCATCCAGGGCTGGCCGGTGAAGTTGCCGTTTTCGTCGGTGGCGCCGATGCGGATGTTATCCAGCGCCATCTGGCCCACCGTATTGGCGCGGCCGTTCGGGCGCAACGCCCACTGTCCGATGTCCATGCGCATCGCTACGCCAAGGGCAAGGCCGTCCTGCGTGCGTGGCGTGGAGAATTGCCAGCCGCCGCCATACAAGGCCAGGTCGCTTACTACGATGGAACCGCCATCGCGGTCGATGCCGTCGGCATTCACGCCAAAGTCGAAGGCAAGCTGCCATTTCTGTTCGCCGTTGGCATTTTGCGGCAAGGAGAATTGCGCGACGTCGGCCAGGCCGTTGGTGCTGCGCATGATGTCGAAGCGGTAGGGATCGGAGAACGGGATCGCACTGTCGCTGCGCGATGCGCTGGGGTTGCCGGCCCAGATGCTGGCGCCGTCCGGACGAGTATAGGTCACGCGCAGGTCGCCGTTCATGGAAAAGCCGTTCAGGTCGAAGCTGACGCCATCGCGTCCCCGCACGTCCGACAGCGCGCTGTCGTTCAGCGGGCGCAGGCCGTCAGCCAGCACCAGCGCAGGCGCCAGCGCCCAGCACACAAGCGCGGCCCTGGCAGCGGCCGCGGGGGCTGCAGCCAGCAAGGAGCGGCGTGCACGCTGCATCAGCGCCCCGCCGACACGGTTGGCGCAGCCAGCGTCACTGCTGGGGCCACGGGCGCCGGGACTTGCGCCGCGGGCAGGTTGGTGAGCGACACCAGCTTGTCGCGCCAATTGAGCCAGACGCCCGACTGCGCGGCATCAGGCATCTGCGTGGTGCCGCTCGGCGCCTGGAACTGCACGCCCGACTTCAGCACGGAAATCCAGAAATCGCGGCTCGGCCCCGAAGCGTCGCCTGCGCGCACGCCGGCCAGGGAGCTGGCGCCATCCCAGCGCTTGCCGCCGCCGGCATCGGTATGCGAATCGATTGTAGCCGGCTGGCCGTTCGCGTCCACGCCGCTGACCAGCAGCGAACCGGAAAGGCCGTTCACCTTCAGGCCCACGTCGCCCTTTATGCTGTCGAAGCCCATGCGCATGCCCACTACTTCGCGTGGCGCATTGGCATCGCCCGTGTTGCGGTACACGACTTCGAAATACGGATTGGTGATCGAAACCTTGCTGCCGTTCTGCCCGAACTGCAGGGCCGGCATGTCGATATCGGCGCCCGTCCCCTCACGCGAAGGAAAGCGGTAATCGCCAAGGCGAATGTTACGCAAGCTCGCATTCATTTCCACGTCCGCGTCCAGCGCGATGCGCGTGAAATCGAAGCCGCCAAGCGTGCTGTTGCTCACTGCCAGCAAGCCCTGCCCGCGCGCGCGCGACAGGTCGTCGTCGCTCATGGGCCGCAGTTGCGCAGAAGCCGGTGCGCAGAAAAAGGCGGCCGCGAGGGCGGCCGCAAAGAGACGGGATTCCATCATCAGGAACTTCGCAAAGCGGCCGCTCCCACGGCCGCTATTGCGATCAGTGTGCCCAGATCCACACTTGGGTGCCGCGCAGGTCGAGCTGGTTCATGGCCATCGAACCGTAGGAAGCATTGCTGCCGCCCATCTTGATTGCGTCAACGGAGATGTTCAGCAGTTTGCCTGCTGCCACTTGCACGTCGGCCGGGATCGCGATCTGCACCACGTCGCCGCCGGTTGCCGGGTTGTAGAAGGTGCCTGGGTTGGTCACGCCGGCAGCGCCGGCAGCCTGCAGGAAGGAGTTACGCGACAGGATGTCGATGGTGGCAGCGATCAGGCCATTGACCTTGATGCCGTTGAAGCTCACCGAACCGCCGCCCAGGCCGTTGGCATCCAGAGCGTCGGTGTCGGTGTAGACGAAGGATTCGACTTTGACGTTCAGGTTGGCGCCGATCGACACGCCGTCCTGGCCGGTAACTGCGCTCAGTTCTGCGTCTTTGATCGGGGTCATTGCGGATGCGGACAGGGCCAGGGTGGACAGGGCGATTGCTACAGCGGTGGTAATGCGTTTCATATCGTTGATCTCCGTTCGAATAAGAATAATTTGGTTTGCTTGCTGCACCTGTTGCGCCTCCTTGCCGGCCCCTGGCCTGGTAAGCCCGGGTTGGCGAAGCGCCGTCTTAATATTGTTCGAATATTAATTAAATTTATGATAGGTGGCGCCGCCGCACAGGGTCTAGCGTTTCACACTGACCGCACAGGCCAAACAATTGTCCTGGGGAGCCACACAGAGGAAGAGCGCTGTTGTGCGCATGTTGCTCGCTTTAGCATAAGTTTTCGGGTGCGAAGTAGAGGTGTGCATCTAATTTTTATGCATCGTGCAAGCCACGAAACGTGCGTAAATAAATAACAAAAGAGCAAGGACGAACGTTCGTCCAAATTACATTGGAGACGCCATGGGAGCAGGATTCGACGCGCGCGCGACGCGCAAGGGCAGCGCTTACCCCAACGATCGGGAGCTGCCATGCTGATGCTGTTGATGGGGGTCCTGGCCGCCCTGATTGGCGGTTCCGCCGCCCTCTCCCGCCACGAGGTGCAGGAGCGTCCCAAAGGCCAGTACGAGATGCCGCAAACCATGCTGGGCGGCGGCAGCTATTCGCAGGCCGTGAGCATGGAGCCGTTCTCCGAACTCAAGTACCGCCACATCGTGCGCCAGGCCTATGACTACAGCTGCGGTTCGGCGGCCCTGGTCACCATCCTCAAGTTCCACCTCGGCCTCGACGTCACCGAGCAGCAAGCCATGGAAGGCATGCTGGAAAAGGGCGAGAAGGAAAAGATCATCGAGCGCCGCGGCTTTTCGCTGCTGGACATGAAGCGCTACGCCGCTTCGCTCAACGTGCCCGCCGCCGGCTACAAGGCCGAAGTAAAAGACCTGCTGACGCTGGAAGAACCGGCCATCGTGCCGATCGACTATGCCGGCGCCAAGCACTTCGTGGTCTTGCGCGGCATTCGCAATGGCGTGGTCTTCATCGCCGATCCCTCCGCCGGCAACCTGGCCTTCTCGGTAGAGGAATTTGCCACGCTGTGGGACAAGAACACCCTATTCATCCTGTCCGCGCCGGCCGGACAGAAAGCGCCGGCACAACTGGCGCTGAATGACCAGGAACTGGGCGTGGTCGACATGGACCGCGTCACCAACCATGGCCAGCTCGATCCCTTCAACAACACCACGCAACTGCTGGAACGTGCCGTCAACTCCGGCCCGGCCCGCACCTGGATGCACCGTCAATAAGGAAACGCGAATGAAATATCAGTACCTGCCATTCATGCTTGCCACCGCCCTGCTGGTGCATTCGACCGCCGGCGCGCAGGAAAGCACGGCAGCCAACACCACCGCCGCCGCACGCGACGCGCTGGCGAAGAAGGAAGGCGAAGGCGACCAGAGCGCCCTGCTGAAGGAAACCCTTACCGCAGTCGATAAGCAGTATTCCCTGATCCGCAAAGGCAAATCGCAATACACCTATGACCTGAACTACACCTACATCGGCCAGGAAAAAATCGTCACCGACATCGCGGCCGACGGCCTGACCCTGTTCGAAATCGAGAACGTATCGGCCCACGTGGTCACCAACACCTTGTCGGTCGACTACGGCGTGTGGGACAACCTGACCGCCAACGTGACCCTGCCCGTGATCGGCAAGTTCGCCGAGTCGCGCAACGGCAACAACACCTCATTCTCGCTGGGCGACATCGCCATCGGCGCCCGCTACCAGCCGTGGGAAGCACGGCGCGACCGCGCCAACTTCACCGCCACCAGCAACCTGCGCCTGCCCACCGGGCGCAGCCCGTTCAAGATCATCGCCGGCAGCGGCGAAGCAACCGGCAGCGGTGTCGCTTCGCTGTCGCTGGGCATGAACGTCAACCGCATCGTCGATCCGGTGGCGCTGTTCGGCTCCCTGTCGCTGACCGCCAGCAGCCAGGCTACCGGCCTGCACCAGGCCAACGGCACCCGCGTGCTGACGCGTGTGGCGCCGGGCACACAGTTCGGCTTCGGCATGGGCTTCGCCTATGCCCTGTCGTATGGCATTTCTACAACGATGTCCTTCCAGGGCGCGATCTCGCAGGGCGCGAAGTTGCGTTTTGCCGACGGCCTGAACGTGCGCACCAATACGCAAACCTCGGCCATCCTGAACTTCGGCATGGGCTACCGCATGTCGCCGAAGAACACCGTCAATATGTCGGTTGGCATCGGCCTGACCAGCGACTCGCCTAACTTCTCGGTGGGCCTGAACCTGCCGCTGGCATTCTGACGAGGCAGCAATGCGAGCCCCGCTCCGCCTGGCGGCATGTGCCGCAGCGCTTGCCCACGTTCTGCCCGCGCATGCCGCGCTGGTGGAAAACCTGACCACCAGCGTGGTGGCCATGTCGCTCGGGAACGCCGTGACGGCAGACCCGCCCGGCATCGACTCGGTGCACTTCAATCCTGCAGGACTGGCGCGCCTGCAGGGCGACAGCATGCAGCACACGGCGTTCGGCGCCTCGATCCGCGCCCGCGCCGGCTTCTCGGCGCCGGCCGGCTTCGATATCGGCGGATGGAAGGACGATCCGCTCAGCGGCACCCACACCGGGCCGATGCGGCAAGCGATGTATGTGCCGACTTACGGCATGCCGGGCTGGCGCTTGCCCGGGGTGGTGGTGCCGACTTTCGGCTTCGCCTGGAATAATCCGGGCTCGCCGTGGACTTTCGCCACCAATTCCTACATGGCGCAGGCGATCAGCCTTGACCGCACCAAGGACCCGGAAGACCCGGGCCGCTTCGACGGGCGCCAGATCCAGTTGCAAAGGCTGGTGTGGGCCTCGCCAGCCGTCGGCTACAAGTATTCGGACACGCTGCGCTTCGGCGCCGCCGTGCCGATCGCGCACTCGGCCTTCGTGGTCGATACGCATATGCGCTTCCCCAACCAGTTGCTGGGCATCTTCGGCAAGCTGCAGGAAGGCTGGTGCCCGGAAGAAGGCGGCAACATCATCGACACCTTCGGCTTCGGCCTGTGCGGCGGCGGCAAGGCCGGCATGGTCAATCCGTTCAAGAAGGCTGCGGCGATGCGGCTGGAAATGACCTCGCCGGTCGACCCGACGCTGAACCTGGGCGTGCTGTGGGAACCGCAGCCGTGGTTCGCGCTGGGCGCGGTCTACCAGGGCGGCTCGAAGACCCGCTATACCGGGCATTACACCTTCGAGACCGAGCCGATGCTGCGCAATTTCGTTAAAGGCCTCAATTCCAGCCTGTTCGGCCCCGTGGCAGGCGCCATCCTCGGCCTGCCGCAGTCGATCCCGGAAGTCCAGCACGGCTACATGTCGGCCAGCATCCCCTTCCCTGCGCACCTGCAGGTCGGCGTCAAATTCAAGCCGGTGCGCTACGTGCAGCTGAACGTGGACGCCAGCTACGCGCGCTGGAGCGACTGGAACCAGCTGGTGTTCGAATTCGACCAGAGCATCAAGCTGCTGGAAGTGGCGCGCCTGTACGGCGTTCCGGATTCGACCAAGCTGAAGATCCCGCGCGGCTACAAGAGCGTGCTGAATATGGGCTACGGCCTGCAGTTGTTCCCGTTCGAAGGCGTGGCGCTGCGCCTGGGCTACGAACCGCGCAAGACCTCGGTCCCGGCCAACAAGATCGACCTGATCGCGCCGCTGCCGGATACCAAGCTGTATAGCGTGGGCCTGAACTGGCGTCTCAGCAAGAAGTATGAGCTGAACCTGGCCGCCTCCTACATGACGGGCAAGTTCAATGCGCCGGCCGAATCGTCGGACAACATGAACAGCAGCAAATTCCTCAACATCATTTACAACCCATATGCCGGCCAGGACGTGGCTGGCGATATCAAGGTCCGGTACACCGGATTCAGTCTTGTTGAACATTTCTAGGAGCGTTTGAGATGAAAAAACTCGCGACAATGATCGCCGCCCTGGCCATCGGGGGCACGGTGCATGCGGCGCCGGTACCGGCCGCGAAACAGGAGCTGGTCAACCGCGTGCTGCAGCTCTGGCACCCGGAAACCATCGGGGAATCGATGCTGCAGGCGCCGGTAGGCGATGCGGTGCAGCAGGCGCGCGCCGTGCTGCAGGGCCGCGTATCGCCGGAAAAGCGCGATGCCGCGCTGAAGGAGATCGTGGCCGATGCCCGCCAGTTCATGGACGAGAACAAGCCGCTGGCGCAGGCCAGCGCGCAGAAACTGGTCGGCACCACGGTGGCCCCGATGCTGGCCGAACGCTTCACGGAGGAGGAACTGCGCCAGATCATCACCATTCTCGAATCGCCGGTGAAGAAAAAGTTCGAAGGCATGGTGCCCGAGCTGCAGAAGAAGCTGGGCGAAGGGGTTGCCGCCGATACGCGTGCCGTGATGGATCCCAAGCTGCAGGAACTGCAGCAGCGCATCGGCATGCGCCTTCGTAGTGCGGTGTCGCCCTGACCGGGAGAACAGGCCATGAGCTATTCCTCGGCTCTTCACCTGGTGCGCGGTGTGAAATCGCGCCTTTCCCATTCCGGCGTTGAAGCGGAAGCGCTGTTCGAGCAAGCTGGCCTGAATGAAGGCGATGGCCTGGCCTGCGACGCGCTGACGCTGTCGGATAAACTCAGCCACCTGTGGGAGCTGGTGGTTGAACATTCGGGCGATCCGCTGATCGGCCTGAAAGTCTCTACCCCGCATCGCCTGGGCTGGCTGGGCGTGATGGGGCACATCATGCTGTTGTCGCCGACCGTGCAAAGCACGATCGAGCGCTGTCACGGCCATACGCGCGTCGGTATCCTGCTGCCCGGCCTGCAGCGCGTGGTGCCGCGCCAGCGCTACGACTTCGTCTGGTGCGTGCTGCTGCGCACCCTGCGCTGTGCCTCCGGCCGCGACGACGCCGTGCCGGTGAAGGTGGAATACGCCTTCCCGGAACCGGCCAATTCGGCATTCTTCGAAAATACCTTCGGCTGCCCGGTGTATTTCAACCGGCCGCACAATGTGATGGAGTTTTCCGACGCGGACATGGTGGCGGCGCTGCCCAACGGCGGCATGCCGCTGCCCGGCCCCAAGCCTATCCTGGCCCAACTGGCCGAAGCGCAGCCGCCTGCATTCACAGCCCGTGTGCAAGAGATCCTCGCCTCGCTGCTGCCGAAAGGGCCGCCGCATCGCGACGCCGTCGCCGGCTTGCTGGCCATGAGCGAGCGCACCTTGCAGCGCCGCCTGGCCGAGGAAGGCACCAGCTTTTCCAATGTGGTCGACGACACCCGGCGCGCGCTGGCGCGGCAATCGCTTGAAGCTGGCGAACTGTCGCTGAAGATGCTCAGCTTCCAACTGGGCTTTTCCGAACCGAGCGCATTCTACAGGGCCTGCAAGCGCTGGTTCGGCATGACGCCTTCCGACCTGGCCAATCACGGAGAAAAACATGGCATGGTATAAACCGGAGCATCCTGCGCAACTGTTTGGCCAATTGCTGGTCAAGCACAAGCTGGTCACCGAAGAACAGCTTCAGAGCGCGATCGAACATCAGCGGCAAACCGGCCAGCGGCTCGGCGAAATTTTCGCCGAGTGGGAGCTTGTCACGCACCAGCATGTGCAGGACATCCTGCGCAAGCAGCGCCGCGTGCGCATGGCGGCGGCGCTGATCGGGGCGATTTTCGCTCCACTGGAGGCGTATGCCGCCGAAACGCTGGCTACAGCCCCCGTCACCATCAGCGCCCCGGCTGCAATCGTGCCCCGCGAGGGCTCGTTTGCGGCACTGGCGGAAAGTGAACTCGACGCCGTGACAGCCCAAGGGCTTGATGAAGACCTGGTGCGCCAGGTACGCGATCAGTTGAAACGTAACGGCGTGGAAGTGAGCGGAGACCTGGCCAAGCTGGTGAATCCGGTGCTTGGCATGATTGACTCCGATGTCAGCGTGAATAACGTGGTGTACGCGCCGAACCGCGCGGCGACCACCGTGAATCCCGACGGCTCCTTGTCGCTGAACCTTCCGACCACGATCGGAGAAATCAATTTCAACAACATCCGCGTGCATGGCGCCGCGGGCAGTGGACCGAGCTTCGGCAGCATCTCGATCAGGGGCATCGACCTGACCGGTACCGTCATCACGATGGCGCTCAAGCGATGAACCGCGCCGTCCGCCCCGTCGCAAAGCGCCTGCATCGCGCGCCTTGGCTGGCCCTGGCTGTCGCCCTGCCCGCGATGGCGGCAACAGGCGCAGAGCCTCTGGCACCTGCGGTGTCCGCCCTGTCGGGCAATACTGTCCATGTGGCTGAGGCGCCAAGTCCTGGCCTGCCCGGCAAAGCCTTCACTGCCTGGACGCTGGTTGCAGCTCCCGTCCCGCGCCTGTGCGCGATGGTGCAAGACTACGCCGCCTATTCCTCTTACATGCCCAATACAAAGAGCGCGCTGCCGGTTGGCGAAGGAGACGGCTACGTCCTGGTCGACATGACACTCGACCTGCCACTGGGACAGCAAAAGAGGTACCGCCTGCGACTGGAGCAGCAACAGCAGCCCGACACCACCCAATGCAAACTCGCATGGCAGCTGGTGCCGACCGGCCTGGCGCCAGCAGACACCATTGCCGACACCGCCGGCTACTGGCTATTCACGCCGATCCCCGGCGAAAGCGCCAAGACGCTGGTTGAATATCATGTCTATGCCGATCCGGGACCGGTGCCCTACGGCTTCGGCTGGATCGTCGAGATGATGAGCAAGCGCAGCCTCCCGCGCACGCTGGAAGCGCTGCGTGCGCAAGCGGCCAGGTAAAGGAAAGTTATCACTCCACGCAGCGAAACACACCCTTCATTTTCGACCGTTGTTCGGCCGTCAGCCGCGCCGCGGTTTCGTTGTAGATATAGTTCTCTTCTTCCCGCATCAGCAGGAAACTGCCGTCCGCCTGCTCGCTCCAGACCAGGTAGCCGCAGTAGGTCTCGGCATTGGTGAAACGGCCCGTGAAATCCACCGCTGCATAGGTGCCAGGCGCGCCGCTTTGCGAGCTGCGATAGATCGTCACTTTCTTCAGGTCACGCTGTTGCACACTGCCTGCCCGTGCAGCGCTCGCCGCCATGGCATCGCGCCATTCCTCAAACGTCCACTGCTGCCGCAAGCCGGCGCCAAGGCGCGCCCATGCCTCGGCATAGCGCGCCGCATCCTTCTCCGTAAAGTAAGCCTTGCTCAGCGCCTCGACGCGGGTTTTCTGGGAGGCGGTCGGTTGCCACGCTGGCGTTGCACTCACGGTCTTTGGTGGCGCCAGGGACTGCTGAAGCGCCGCGTTCATGCGGCGGAATTCCTCCAGCATGCTGTCACAGGCTTCGCGCTTTGCCTGGCATAGCGCATTCATCCTGATCGATGCCTGGCCATTTTCCACAACCACCGTGCGCCGGACTGCCGCAGGATGGGCAGGATGCCCGGCCCGGGTGAAGGACCACAACGTATGGCTCGCTTTATCGTCTGCGACAGTCCAGCCGCCCTCCTCCGTGATCGCCACGTCGCCGCGTGCTTTCAAGGCATCCAATGCTGCGGCGGCGCTGGGGTAGCCAATACTGTCGGGCGTCGCCGCAGCTGCGGCCAGGAGTATCAGGAGATCAATCATGCATTGCAATATAGAGCACGGCGCGACAAAAGGTCAATTGTGGTAGCATCCGGCCGTCTGACCATTAAGCTGCGAGCCGCCATGCCATCCGCCCCACGCCTGTCCGATGTCGTCGCCACTGAACTGGAAACCCGTATCCTCGAAGGTTCGCTGAAGCCTGGCGACCGCCTACCGCCCGAGCGCGAACTGGCAGTGGAACTGGGCGTGTCGCGTCCCTCCCTGCGCGGCGCCCTGCAATCGCTGGTGGCCAAGGGGCTGCTGATCACGCGCCACGGCGGCGGAACTTTCGTGACCGACTCGATGCAAGCGGCATTCACCGACCCGTGGCAGCAGATGCTGAAAGACCATCCGGATATCCACGGCGACATGCTCGAATTCCGCTACATGCTGGAAGGCCAGGCCGCGCAACTGGCGGCGGAGCGCGGAACGGAAGAGGATTTCGAACGCATCCGCGCATGTCATGAGTCACTGGAGCGAGCGTTGGCGACGCAGGACCTCGAGCAATGCATCAAGACCGACGTGGAATTCCACCAGGCGATTGCAGAGGCCTCGCACAATGTGCTGATCGGGCATTTGAGCTCCAGCCTACACAAGGTGATGGAAGGCCACGTGCAGAGCAACCTGGAATACCTGACGGCTCGCCCGGAACTGTGGGCGCAGCTTCAGGTGCAGCACCGCGCGATCTGGGAAGCGGTACGGGAACGAAGGATGGATATGGCGGAACACGCTGCCCACCACCACCTGGATTTCGTCAAGCAGACCATGCGCGAAACCCTGAAGAACGAAGAACGCCGCAGTGCGGCAACGCGGCGGCTGTCAGCCGGCGCGTAAGACTTCGGGCCGCCGTGCAAGCAGGTGCGACAGCTTTTGAAGACCGGCCTGCAAGCGCCCGCGATCCTTGATGCTACCCAAACAGATCCGGATTGCATTCACAGAGCCGGTGCCGATTGCAAATGCCTCTGCAGGCGTGACTGCAATGCCCTCGCTCTCGGCTGCACGCACAAGCTGCGAGGGGTTCCAGTACGCCGGCAACTCGAACCATACATGCAGGCCATCCCCTGCGCCGCTGTACCGCCCGGCCAGGAGATCCCGAGCCATCAAGTGGCGCAGGCGCGCCTCCTTGCTCACACCTTCCAGCAATCCGTCTGCCGAACCGGAAAGTATCCACTGAGTGGCCAGTGCCGCCGTCAGAGGAGCGACCATCAGCGCAAATGATCTAAGCGCGACCAGGAAACGTTCGCGTTCGTGCGGGTCGCGTATTAGCACGAAGGCGACACGCAAGCCGGGCGTCAGGCATTTCGACAGGGTTGAGATGTAGTACACCTGTTCCGGTGCAAATGTGGCAATAGGCGGTGGCGGGCTATCTGCAAGGAGCCAGTAGGGATCGTCCTCGACGATGCGCACATTGCAGCGCTTCGCGATGGTGGCGAGCTCCTTGCGCCGGCGTTCCGGAATAGTGACGGCGGTCGGGTTCTGTAAAGTCGGATTGAGGTACACCAGCCCAGGCTTGTGCTGGCGGCACGCCTCCTCAAGCATCCCAGGCACCATCCCGTGCTTGTCCGCTTCCACCGCAATGATGCGCCGGCCGAATTGGGCCGCGGCGGCACGCAAGCCGGGATAACTCATTGGCTCTGCCAGGATAACGTCGCCAGGCTCCGTCAGCGCAAGGATCAATGCGGCGATCGCCGCTTGCGCCCCCGGGCAGACAACTAGCTGTCGTGCATCCGGATGTCCAAACATCGGTTCGAGCCACTTGGCTCCAGCCTTGCGGTCGGAGTTGCTTCCCCCGGCCAAGTGGTAAGTCATCAGCAATTCACTATCTGCCCTCATCAATACTTGCGACAAACCCTGTTTCAACATGTCGTCAAAGTCCACGCCATCCGGCGGCGGCGGGGTATTCATGCTCAGGTCGAGGATGGAGTCCAATTCAACTTTCGGCGCCGCGACATAGGTGCCTCGAGCGCCGCGGCCCTCCAACAAGTGGCGGCGCCTGGCTTCGTCGTATGCGCGCGTGATCGTCGTCAGGTCGACGTCCAGCTGTGCTGCCAATTGGCGCTGCGGAGGCAGGCGGTCTCCCGGTTTCAGCGAACCGCCTTCTACCGCTGCCTGCAACGCATCCGCGATCTGTAAAAAACGCGGCCCGCCATGCACAGCCAAGCGCGGCATCCAGATCGGCGAATTTTCATCTTGCATGGATTTCAACTGGGACATTTTGTCTCAATGTATGGAAATTGCTTTTGGGTAGTATGCCTCAGGTCGTGCAGCAATCGCTGGCACTCTCTCCTCTCTGATCAGCATTCGCAAATACGCAAAAAAGATGGAATGGATTCCAGTTGTCTTAGTTACGTTCAAGGTTCTCGTGTTCGGCACGGGCATGTTCTTCGCCATCAAATGGCATCACGATAAAGAGAAGGGGGAGAAAGAGAAGGAGAAATAGAGAAATCGGCGCGCCGTAGGCGCCCGCAGCCCCGAAGCACGCCTGTGCCGACCGATCTCGGCAGCGAGCTACTAAGTTGGAATTCTACCGAATACCCGCTCTTGGCCCGTCACGGCGCCATCGCAGGGCTAACTGGGTTCACGATTCGAACAACCTGCACTGGCTGATCTTCAAAAATTCGCGGTACCGACCATATGGACTCACGAATTTCCCATGTGACTCGCGTGTTCAGCAACTGCTCAAGAATCTGGTCTTTAATATCAACGAATTGAAGTGGATGGCCTGCCATGCCGCTTTTGATGCGATTCGTTGATAACTCGATCCATTGAACATCGCGGAAGGGATATGGCCCATTTGGCCCTTCAAGGTAGCCATCTACAGGTATCGTCAGAAGTTGCCCCCAATCCCCCTCTTCGGTTGAGAGGCCGGATGTCGATGCAACGCGAATCCAGCAACGAAGCTGTGCAACCAGCCCGCATATCGGGGCCCAGTAAGATACGGCGTCGCTCAAAACTGTTCCTTTTCGTTTACCTCACCTGACAGACACCCTCAGGTGAGGTCTTGATTAAATCTTCCTATTTGGCGCGCGCTTTGCCGAAAGCGTCGCCAGCTTTCCACTCCGGCATCTTCGGCGCATCGGCCACGATACGCCCCAGGTTCAGGGTGAACTGCGCCATCTGCGTCATGCCAGCCATCGACCAGTTAGGATCATATTCGTCGCTGACCTGATGATAGCTCTTGCGGTACGCTGCACGCATCTGCTCCGCCTTCTCCTTGTCGCCCAGGTAATCGCTGCCCGAGGTGATGGAGAATGCCGGCACACCCGCCTTGGCAAAGCTGAAGTGGTCGGAACGGAAGTAACCGCCCGCCAGGTCCGGCTTCTCTTTCGCGATCACCATTTTCATGCCCTTGGCGGCGGCTTCCGCCATCTTGCCCAAGTCCGTGCGCTCACTCCCAGCGGTGCCGATATCGCGCGTAGTGCCGATCCAGTTCAGGGAATCGAGGTTCAGGTTCGCAGCCGTTTTCGCCAACGGCCACAGTGGCGATTCAGCATACGCTGCGCTACCGAGCAAGCCCTGCTCTTCCGCCGCCACCCACAGGAACATCTGGCTACGCTTGGCAGGCGACTTCACCGCCTCCTGCGCCATCGCCAGCAAGGCCGCACTGCCGGAGGCATTGTCGACTGCACCGTTGTAGATGGTGTCACCGCTCGTGCCCTGCTTGCCCAGGTGGTCCCAATGAGCCGAGTAGATCACCACTTCATCCTTCAGTTTCGGATCGGTGCCCGGTACCACGCCCGCCACATTGAACTGTTCGACATTGCGCACTTCAGCCTTCATGTCGCCCACCAGCCTGGCTTTCAGCGCCACCGGCTGGAAGTCCTTACGTTCAGCGGCCGCACGCAACTGGTCCAGGTCCAGGCCTGCAGCCTTGAACAACGCCAGCGCAGTATCGTTGGTTATCCAGCCTTGCAACTCGGTGCCCGGCGTGCCTTGCGCAAGCTGGAAACGTTCCACGCCGTCCCAGCTGTTTTTCACCACGCTGTAGCCATACGAAGCCGAAGCATCGGTGTGGATCAGCAGCGCGCCGATCGCGCCCTTGCGCTTGGCTTCTTCGAATTTATAGGTCCAGCGGCCGTAGTAAGTCAGGGCCTTGCCGCCGAAGCGGTTCGGCGCTTCGGCCGTTGGCATCGGGTCGTTGACCATCATGACGATGACCTTGCCCTTCACGTCCTGGCCCTTGTAGTCGTCCCAGCCCTCCTCCGAAGCGGTGATGCCGTAGCCGACGAACACCAGGTCGGCATTGAAGCTGTGCGCAGCCTTCGCATCGCCCGGAGCATAGACCCAATCCTTGCCGAAGCTGGCAGGCAGCGCCACGCCATTCACTTCCAGTCGCAGGTTGGAAGCCGCCGCATCGGTCTTCACGCCGGCGATCTTCACCAGCTGGCGGTAGGTGACGCCGTCAACCGGCTTCAGGCCCACGGCCAGGGCCTGGTTTTCCAGGTAAGCGACGGTCAGGTCGCCGCCGCGCTGGCCGGTGCCGCGGCCTTCCAGCAGGTCGCTGGAAAGGAACGCCAAATGGGCGCGCAGCGGCGCCTCTTGCACAATCGGCTGCATTGCCTTGCCGCCTTTGACGCCTGCTGCGTGGGCCGGAGCCAGCGCCAGCGCAATGCTGGCCGCGAGGGTGGACGCTACGAAGGTGATGGATTTAGTCATGTCTTTGTCTTGTGGATTGTCCATTGGGCGCGGCTGATGGCCGCGCGGGCATTCTAGCGGATTTGCCGCATGCGCCAAGCTGCAGCGCAGCATGCGGGGTGGTATGCTACGGCCCGTATGAAACAAAAGCCTTACATCGGCCGCTTTGCGCCCTCCCCGACCGGACCGCTGCACCTTGGTTCCCTGGTGGCGGCCATGGCCAGTTATCTCGACGCCAGGGTCCACGGCGGCCAATGGCTGGTGCGCGTGGAAGACGTTGACCGCGACCGCAACGTGGAAGGCGCCGACCAGCACATCCTCGCTTCGCTGCAACGCTGCGGCATGCAATGGGATGGCGAAGTCACCTGGCAAACCCAACGCGAGGGTCTATACGAAGCGGCGCTGCGCCAGTTGGGCGACAACATCTATCCGTGTGGCTGCTCGCGCAAGGAAATCGCGGATTCCCAACTGCGCCAGGGCCAAGCCGGCAACCCCAACCTGGTCTATCCCGGCACTTGCCGCAACGGACTGGCACCCGGCCGCACGGCGCGCGCGCTTCGCCTGCGCACGCCGCAGGAACCACACTGCGTGATCCACTTCCACGACCGATTCGCCGGCGACATCAGCCAGGACATCACGGCTGAAGTGGGCGACTTCGTGGTACGACGCGCCGACGGCTTCTGGGCCTATCAACTTGCCGTCGTGGTGGACGATGGCGCGCAAGGCATCACCGACATCGTGCGCGGCTCCGACCTGCTTGACTCGACGCCGCGCCAGATTTTCCTGCAACAGCTGCTTGGCTTGCCGCAGCCGCGTTACCTGCATTTGCCACTAGTGGTTACTGCCGACGGCGAGAAGCTGTCCAAGCAGACCGGCGCGCAAGCCTTCGATACCGGTGCGCCGGCCGAAAGCCTGCTCGGCAGCGCATTGCTGCCTGCCGCGCGATTCCTCGGGCTCGACGTGAAGGCCGGCAATATCGACGCCTTCTGGCGCGCGGCTGTTCCGGCCTGGGACGCAGTGCTGCGAGCCCACGGTGAGACGCCGCACAGACCATAAGCAGGGCCCGCCGCATACTGGCCTCACCAAGCGAAAGGAGGTGGGCCATGCGGCATTTACTGATCTTTTGCGCCTTGTGCGCCATGGCGCTACCGGCAACCGCCGAGGACAATTTCTTCCGCTGCGTCGACAACCAGGGGGTCGTCATGCTGACCGACCGGCCTTGTGAGAACGTGCCGAACGGCGCCCGGCCCATGCTGGAAAAGGAGCATTTCGTCCTGCCGCCATCCGAACAGACGCGCAGCCAGTGGGTGAATAAAGCGCCGGTTCACGTCTCGCCGAAAATCGATGTTCAGACCTTGCGCATGGCGCGGCAAGTCCTCGAGCTTCGAGACAAGGTCGCCAGCGCAAAATAAGGCCAGCCTTAGCGCTGGCCGTTCTCCTCGTCCAGCGGCAGCAACAGCATGCAGCCTGCCGCTGCGCCATGCACGATCGGCAGCAGCAGCAAGGTAATCTGGGCAGGGGCTTCGGGATCGCTGACGGAGAAGTAAGTGATTGCCACCGCCATCACAATGGGCGCCAAGGGCAATACCGCCGCCGACAAGTTGGCGGGATTGAGGCGGCGCACCGCCAGCAGGTTCAGCAGCAGTGCCACCAGGTAGAGGGCGCGGTACACCCATTCGGAACGGGCGGTGGCAAAGTGCACCCCTGCAAGCATCCCTTGCATAAGCAACCCGAGCAATAACGTCAGTAGAAGCGCGGGCAAGGCTGAGCGTTCCATGATCACGTTGGCCTCCATCGTCACTGAAAGTAACAAAGCAGTTTCTATGCCACGCTTATGTGTCAGGGGGAACCGGGCCGTGCGTTGCGGAATTGCTCGATTTCTGTAAGGAATTCCGACATCCAACGCTTGAAGCCGGCGGGTGAATGTTGCGGCGCGGTATAATAGCGGGCTTGTCTTTTGGATATCGGTTTCAGAGAAGAAGATGCACACTACGCCAGACACCCGCCCCGCCGTTGTACTTCTGCACAGTTCGCTTAGTTCGCGCAGCCAGTGGACCACCCTGATGGCCGAGCAAGAAGCCAATTATCGCTTTATCGCAATCGATCTGTTGGGTTATGGCAAGTCCGCCTTCCCGACCGAAGCTGCTGCCGCCGGCTACACCCTGGCGCATGAAGCCGATGCAGTGGCTGCGGCCCTGGCTTCCCATCTTGATGCCGGCGAGCAATTCCACCTGGTTGGCCACTCCTATGGCGGCGCCACCGCCCTGCGCCTGGCGCGCCAGATGCGCGATCGTGTCCTGTCGCTGTCCGTGTTCGAACCGGTCGCCTTCCACCTGCTGCCAGCCAGCGATGCCGGGCGCCAGGAAATCGAGGCCGTGGTGGCAAATATCAACGCTGCGGAAAGCGCGGAAGACGCCACCCGTACCTTCATTGATTACTGGAACCGCGCCGGCGCCTTCGACTCCCTGCCGGAAGTGCAGCGCCACCGCTTCACCAATGGCATCGCCAAGGTCAAGCTGGACTTCGTCGCCCTGCTCGGCGAACCGGCCCGCGTGCCCGACATGGCGCAACTGGACCTGCCGGCACTGGTGATGGCCGGCGCCAAAGGCCCGGCCTCCACCCGCCGCGTGGCCGAAACCCTGGCTGCCGCACTGCCGCAAGCGCAGTTCACGCTGACCGCCGGCGGCCATATGGCGCCGATCACCCACGCGGCCGACGTCAACCAGGCGCTGCTCGGCTTCCTCGAAAACCAGCGCTTGATCGCTTGACACCGTTGGTCGATAATGACCCGATAATAATCCCGCAGAGGCGAGCATCATGAGCGATACGCGCTATGACCAGCAGATGGCAGTCCAGGTGGACAAGGGCATCGAACTGCTCGCCCAGATGGGCGCGGCCAACGCCTGGATCTACATGCAAACCATGCACGTGCCGCGCAGCGTGATCCTGCGCGTGCTGGCCTACCCTGGGCAGCGCCGCAATTGCGGCCCTTCGGTCCACTAGCTTAATTCACGCACCGCCTGCAGCACGCGCAGCTTGGCGGCATCGGGCCGCTTGCCGCTGCGCCAGGCCACCATCGCCTCCCACTCCCAGCGGGGCAAATCGCCAATCTCCAGTTTCACCAAGCTGCCCAGCTTGAGCTGGCGCGCGGCAGCCATCTCGGGCATGAAAGTAAGAAAGCCATGTTCCAGCGCCAGTTCGATTGCTGCGCTGGCCGGCTGGATGGCATGGATCGCGCTGTCGTTGCGGCGATGGGCGCGCAGCATGCGTATCAGTTCGTCGCAAGCCTCGCCCCAGAATTGCGGCGCCAGGCGCGCATTGGCCACATCGGCCAGTTTCAATGCTTTGCGCCGCGTTAGCGGATGGCCGCGCCGGACCACCGCGACAATCGGCGAACTATACAAGCGTTCCAGCTGGATGCCTGCGATGGCTGGGCACTTCAACACGAAGCCAAGGTGCGCCCGGCCGGTCAGCAGCTTTTCCATGATGACGGGCGAATGATCGGTGGTGCAGCGGATTTCCAGGGGCGCATCGGCCAGCTTGAGCAGCAAGGGACCGAACACCAGCGAGGCCAGCGAAGGCACGCAGTCCAGCACCACTTGCGGCAATGCCGGCGCGCCCTGCACCGCCAGCTTGCCGGCTGCCATGGCATCGAGCGCCTGCTGCGCCGCAGGCAGGAAGGTCTGGCACGCCGGGGTGGGCGTGGCGCCGCGGCGATGGCGGGTAAACAGCTGCACGCCCAATTGCTCTTCCAGCGCTGCAACGCGCTGGCTCACTTGCGGCTGCGACCAGCGGCGCCGCGCCGCCGCCTGCGAGAAGCTGCCCGACTCCACGATTTCCACCAGCAGGGCCAGGTCATCAAAGTTGAGTGCCATAACAAATTTGAATATGAAATATCATGAGATAACTGCTTCTATTATGTCTTAACGCTATCTAAACTGTCAGCATCACTCACGGAGGCATGCATGGCGGCTGCGGCACGGGCAAGGAAGTTGGGCAAGCGTTTCCTTATGACAGACCACATGCTGGTGGTATCCGGCTTCTATCTTGTATTTCCCGTGGTGGCACTGCACTTTGTTGGCCAGCTTGGCTGGGCCGCGGCCTCGGTCGGCCTCGCACTCGGCGTGCGCCAGATGGCGCAGCAAGGCATGGCGCTGTTCGGCGGTTCGCTGTCCGACCGTTTCGGCGCCAAGCCGATGATTGTCGGCGGCATGCTGCTGCGGGCGCTGGGATTCGCAACGATGGCCTATGCCGTCAATCCCGCCATGCTGGTGCTCTCCTGCGTGCTGTCCGGCCTGGGCGGTGCCCTGTTTGACCCGGCGCGCGGCGCCCTGGTCGTCAAACTGACCCGCCCTGCCGAACGGCCCCGCTTCTACTCCATCCTCATGATGCAGGAAAGCGTGGCCGCCGTGACCGGCGCCCTGCTCGGCACCATGCTGCTCGGCGTCGAGTTCCGGTGGGTGGGTCTGGGCGGCTGTGCGGCTTTCGTGCTGGCGGCGCTGGCGAACGCCTGGCTGCTGCCAGCCTACCGCGTCGCCACTCCCGGCACTTCGGCGGTCAAAGCCATGCGCATTCCTTTGCGCGACAAGCCTTTCATCATGCTGGTGCTGACGCTGAGCGGCTATTACATCATGACGGTGCAGCTGATGATGCTGGTGCCGGTTACCCTGACCGAGCTTTCCGGCACACCGCGCACCGTGGCCTGGATGTATGCGGTGGATGCCCTGCTGGCGCTGATGCTGCTGTACCCGATGGCGCGCCTGGGCGAGCGCTACCTGACGCTGGAAGCGCGTCTGCTGGCCGGCATCGGCATCATGTGCGGCGCGGTGCTGGCCATGTCGGTGGCAGCTGCGTTGCTGCCGATGTTCGTTTGTATCGCCGTGTTCTATACCGGTTCGCTGGTGGCCGAACCGGCGCGCGAGTCGCTGGTATCACGCTACGCGCTGCCCTCCGCGCGGGCAAGCTATATGGGCTTGAGCCGTTTCGGGCTTGCGCTGGGAGGCCTGTTCGGCTACACGGCAGGCGGCTGGCTGCTGGACTGGAGCCGCGCCGTGCACACGCCTGCATTGCCCTGGCTGGTGCTGGCCGCGATTGGACTGCTGACGCTGACCGTGCTGGCTTGCGCTGCCGCTCCGCTGCCGCAAAAAAAGAGCCCGCCAGTGGCGGGCTAAACACTTTGGTTGGGTATTTCATTGTAGTGCGCGAAAACGCATCTGATTCTCTCCAATCGTCACCCCATGCCAAATTAGTTATAGCTGGCCTGAAAAAATGAATCACGCGTCCTGCGCTTCGCCGCATAGAATGCAGGAATGAAATCCTATACCGCCCAATGCGTCCTGCCCCTTGCCGCTGAGCTGGGCGAAGGACCACTCTATTTGCCAGGGCAGGATCGCCTGCTGTTTGTGGATCTCAAGCGTTGCATCCTGCATGCGTGGGATGCCGGCGTCCACGAGCACCGCAGCTGGCTGCTGCCTGACTATATCTGCTGGCTGGTGCCGCGCCGCGACGGCGATGGCTTCATGGCCGGCCTGCGCGACAGCGTAGTGCGACTGTGGCTGGAGCCGGAACTGCGCGTCGAGACGGTCGTGCGCGTAGTCGATGGCGCCGCTGGCCAGCGACTGAACGACGCCAAGGTCGACCCGAGCGGCCGCTTGTGGCTGGGCTCCATGCACAATACCGATTACCGGCAAAAGGTGGGCAAGCTGTTCCGCCTTGATCCGGACCAGAGCCTGCGCGTGGCCGACGAGGGCTACCACATCTGCAACGGCCCGACCTTCGCGCCTGATGGCAGCGCGCTGTATCACTCGGACAGCTTCCTCGACGTGACCTACCGCTACCCGCTGGCAGCCGATGGCAGCCTTGGACCACGCGAAACCTGGCGCCGCTATACCGACGGCGGTTCGCCGGACGGCATGCAGGCGGATAGCGAAGGATGCATCTGGATTTCCACCTGGGGCGGCAAACGCGTTTGCCGTTTCAGCCCGGAAGGCGAACTGCTGGCGGAAGTGCAGCTGCCGACATCGCATCCTGCGTCGCTGGCATTCGGCGGCGAAGACCTGCGCACGCTGTACATCACCACGGCGCGGGAAGGCCTGTCGGCGGAACAGTTGGCGCAGGAACCGCTGGCGGGCGCCCTGTTCAGCGCCCGCATCGACGTGCCGGGATTGCCGGCCAACGCCTTCGGCTAAGTCAGTACAACTCTTTCGCCGCGCTGCGCACAGCCTGCAACAACAGGTTGGCGCCCGGCGACATCAGGTGGTCGGCCTTGGTGATGATGCCGAATGCGTCCATGCGGAACGGCAGTTCCAGCGGCAGGATCGACAGTACGTTCAGCTCTGCGTAATAACGCGCCACCTCCACCGGCATCACGTGGATGGCATCGGTCTTCTGCAGCAGTGCGGTAATCAGGAGCTGGGAAGTGGTGTCGACCACGTCGACCGGCGGTTCCAGGCCGGCGCGGCGGAACATCATGTCGCAGCGGTGGCGCAGGATGCTGCCTTGCGGCGGCAGGATCCACGGGCGGTTGGCGATATCCTTCAATTGCAGCTTCTCGCGCTCCAGCAGTGGATGGCCGGTGCGCACAACGGCGCATGCCGGCTCCTCGGTCAGCTCCTCGTACACCAGGCCCGCCGTGCTTTCCTTTTCCAGGATGCGTCCGATCATGAAATCCAGCGTGCCGCGCTGGAGCAGTTCCATCAGCACGTTACTGGCTTCCACCTGCACGCCGATACGCAGCAGCGGCGCTTCCTTTTTCACGCGGGTGATGGCGTTGGGCAGCAGGTTCATCGCCGGCGTCATGATGACGCCGACTTCCACCTGGCCGGACAAGCCGGCTTTCAGCGTCACGATATCGTCATGCGCCAGGGCCAGGCTGGTGAGGGCCATGCGGGCGTGGCGGATCATGGTTTCGCCGTACAGCGTCGGCTCCATGCCGCGCGGCAGGCGCTCGAACAGCTTCACGTCCAGCATGTCCTCAAGGTCCTTGAGTTGCTTGGAGGCGGCGGGCTGCGTCATGTGCAGTTCTTCCGCAGCGCGGTGGATGTTGCGGTGTTCATCCAGCGCGATCATCAGCAGCAGTTGACGAGTTTTCAACCTCGCCTTCAGGAACCAGTTCGGATTCGGGGTAGTCATGCGAGGCATGATACCACCGCCGTTATCGACCAATAAGTCGCGCCTCATTTGCAGCCCGGCGCAGGATTGGCGGCCGGGCCTTCAGCCGTTTGCGGGATGAAGGCAATGGTGCCGTCAGGGTTGTAGTGCAGTTCTTCCACCGCCACGGAACGGCGGTATTCGCCGCCTGTCGGCAGCTTGTCGTTGTGGTAGAAGATGTAGGACTTGCCGTTGAAGTCGATCACCGCCTGGTGAATGGTCTTCACCACCTTGTTCATGTCCATGATCTTGCCGCGGAAAGTCCATGGGCCGGTGGCGCTAGGACCGGTGGCGTAGGCAGTCTCCTCCGGGAAGTTGCGCGAATAGGTCAGGTAGTAGGTCTTGTCGTGGCGGTGCAGGTACGCCGCTTCGGTGAAATTGTCGATGCCGACGGTATGGATCGGGCCATCGAGTTCGATCATATTCGGCTTCAGCTTGGCGTATTTCAGCACGCGATTGCCCCAGTACAGGTAGGCCTGGCCGTCCTTGTCGATGAAGACCGCCGGGTCGATATCGTCCCAGGGAATATCGGTTTCCCTGGTCATGTCGTTGGTGATCAGGGCACTGCCGCGCGCATCGACGAAGGGGCCGGTCGGCTTGTCCGACACCGCCACGCCGATCGCTTTGCCCGGCTTGCTCGCATCGTGTTCGACCGGGGCGTAAAAGTAGTACTTGCCATTGCGCTTGGTGACGTCGGCAGCCCAGGCGTCGGCCTTGGCCCATTTGAAGGTCTTCACGTTCAGCGGCGACCCCATGTCGGTCCAGTTCTTCATGTCGCAGGAGGACAGCACGCGCCATTCGCGCATCAGGTAGTCCTTGCCTTCCGGCGCCGCTTCGTCGCGGCCAACGTAGAGGTAGACGCGGTTGCCGTCGACCAGTGCCGCCGGGTCGGCAGTGAAGATATTCGATACAAGCGGATTGGCTGCCTGCGCCAGGGTACACATCGTCGCCAATGCCGATGCGACGGCCGATTTCTTGAACATGAAGTCTCCTTTTAGTTTTTCTGTTTCCAGGCCAGCAGGCGTTGCAGCGCGCAGAACGCGAACAACAGCACGCCGATGACGATCTTGGTCCACCACGAGCTGAGCGTGCCGTCGAACACGATCAGGGTCTGGATGGCGCCCAGCACCAGCACGCCGGTCAGGGCGCCGGCCACGTAACCGTAGCCGCCAGTCAGCAGCGTGCCGCCGATCACCACGGCGGCGATCGCATCGAGTTCGGTGCCCTGCGCGTGCAGGCCGTAGCCCGACAGCATGTAGAAGGCGAATAGCAGGCCGGCCAGCGCCGCGCAGCCGCCACTGATGGCGTACACGGCGACCTTGGTGGCTCCCACCGGGAGTCCCATCATGTGGGCCGATTGCTCGTTGCCGCCGACTGCATACACGGCGCGGCCGAACGGCGTCATATGCGCCACCACCATGGCCACCGCCAACAGGACCAGCGCAATCACCACGCCCGGCGAGATAAAGCCGTCAAAGACCCCGACCTGCGCCTGCGAGATGGCGACGAAGGCCGGGTCCTCGATCGGGATCGAATTCACGCTGATCAGGTAGCACAGGCCGCGTGCCAGGAACATGCCGCCCAAGGTGACAATGAAAGGCTGCAGGCGGAAAAAGTGGATCAGGGCGCCCATGCCGGCGCCGAACACGACGCCCATCAGCAGCACGGCAACCATCACGGCCGCGGGCGGCCAGTGCGCCGCATGCAGCAGCCATGCGGCGACCATGGTACTGAGCGCCAGCACCGAGCCTACCGACAGGTCGATGCCGCCGGACAGAATGACAAAGCTCATGCCGACGGCGATCACCAGCAGGAAGGCATTGTCGATCAGGAGGTTGAGCATCACCTGCAGCGACAGGAAGCCGGGATAGGCGATGCCCCCTGCCACCAGCAATGCAAGCAACAGGCCGACAGTAACGAGGGAAGTAAAGTACGGGGCGCGGGTCATGCCTTGCTCCTTTGCGACAGGCATACCGCGAACACCACCAGCGACTTGACGACGAGGTTGACTTCCGGCGGCACGCCGAGCGAATACACGGTGTAGGTAAGGGTCTGGATGATCAGGGCGCCGATCACGCTGCCGACCAGGTTGAACTTGCCGCCGGCCAGCGAGGTGCCGCCCAGGGTGACGGCCAGGATGGCGTCCAGTTCCAGCAGCAAGCCGGCATTATTGGCGTCGGCGCTCTTGATGTTGGAGCTGATGATCAGCCCCGCCAGGCCGGCGCATACCGCGCAGAAGGCGTAGCTGGCGAAAATCAGCGCCCCGGCGCGGATGCCGGCCAGCCGCGCCGCAACCGGGTTGATGCCGACTGCTTGCGTGAACAGGCCGAGCGCGGTCTTGCGCATCGCCAGCGCGACGGCTGCGACCACTGCCAGCGCAAGGTAAAGCGCCACCGGCAGGCCAAGCAGGTAGCCGCTGCCCAGCACGAAGAAATCTTCGCGGTAGACGGTGATGATCTGGCCGTCGGTAACCAGCTGCGCGAGGCCGCGTCCGGCGACCATCAGCACCAGGGTGGCGACGATCGGCTGCAGGCCAAGGCTGGCTACCAGCAGGCCGTTCCAGACGCCGCATAACAGCGCGGCGCCCAGTGCTGCGGCAAAGGCCAGCCACAGCGGCTGCTCGGCGGCGGCCACGGTGCAGGCGACGGCAGCGGCCAGCGCTACCACGGCGCCGACCGAAATGTCGATGCCGCGCATGGCGATCACAATGGTCATGCCGGTAGCCGCCAGCATCAATGGCGCGGCGCGGTTCAGGATGTCAACCATGGCGCCGTACAGGTGGCCATCCTTCACTTCCAGGTGGAAGAAGCCGGGCACGGCGAACAGGTTAATCAGCAGCAGCACGGCCAATGCGCCGAGCGGACGTGCCAGCGGGTGGGCCAACAGGCGCGCAGCCATGCCCGGGCCGGCGTTCGCTGCGCGCGAGGCCGGCGCAGCAGCCAGGTGGGCGGTATTCTGCGTCATGCTGCCTCCCCTGCAATGGCATGCAGCACGGTGGTTTCATCGAGCTCGCCGCGCTGGTATTCGCCGCATGCTGCGCGGTCGCGCATGACAATCATGCGGTCGCTGCAGCGCAGTACTTCCGGCAGCTCGGACGAGATAAACAGCAGCGACATGCCGCGCTTGCACAGCGTTGTTACGTAATCCATGATTTCCTGCTTGGCGCGCACATCGATGCCGCGCGTTGGTTCGTCCAGGATCATCAAGCGCGGATCGGTGGCCAGCCAGCGCGCCAGAAGAACCTTCTGCTGGTTGCCGCCGGATAGCGCGCCGATCGGCGTTTCGATGCTGGCAGTCTTGATGCCGAGCGCCTTGACATATTCTTCCGCCAGTTCGCGCTGGCGTTGCATCGGGATGGCGCGCAACATGCCCTGGCGGGCCTGCATCGCAAGCACCAGGTTTTCGCGCACGGAGAGCGACAGGATCGCGCCTTCCAGCTTGCGGTCTTCCGAGCAGAAGCCAATGCCGGCGGCAATCGCCTGGCGCGGGTTGGCAAACGTGCCGTAGGCCTTGTCGGCGATGGCGATATCGCCTTTGTCGGCGCGGTCGGCTCCGAACAGCAGGCGCGCCAGCTCGGTGCGCCCGGCGCCCAGTAAGCCTGCCAGGCCAAGCACTTCGCCTTCGCGCACCTGCATGTCCATCGGCTGCAGCACGCCTTTGCGGCCCAGGCCGCGCGTCTCGAGGACAACGCGTGCCGCAGCCGCTTCCTGTGTGCGGCTACCAGGTTCCGCCACTGTGCCGGTGCTTGCAGCCGGGTCGGCCGCATCCGCCGGCTTGCCGATCATCTTGTTCACCAGGGCCAGCCGCGACAGGTCGGCCGCGGCATACTCTCCTTCGCGTTCGCCATTGCGCATCACGGTGATGCGGTCGGAAATCGCGTAAGTCTGGTCCAGGAAGTGGGTCACGAACAGGATCGCCATGCCCTGCTCGCGCAGCCGGCGCAGCACGCGGAACAGCAACTGCACCTCCGCCTCGTCGAGGCTGGAAGTAGGCTCGTCCAGCACCAGCACGCGCGAGGAAATGTTCAAGGCACGCGAGATCGCCACCATCTGCTGGATCGCCAAGGGATAGCGCGACAAAGGCGCCGTCACATCGATATCGATCTCCAGCTCACGCAGCAAGGTAGCCGCGCGCGTCCGCATTCCCTTCCAGTCCACCGTGCCCCACTTGCGCGGATAACGGCCGATGAAGATGTTCTCGGCCACCGACAGGTTCGGACACAGGTTCACCTCTTGGTACACCGTGGAAATGCCCAGCTCCTGCGCCTCCAGCGTCGAGCGCGGATGGATCGCACGGCCTTCAAGCGTGATGCTGCCCTGGTCCGGCGCATGCACGCCGGTGAGCACCTTGATCAGGGTCGACTTGCCCGCCCCGTTCTGCCCCATCAGCGTATGCACTTCGCCAGGGTAGAGCCGCAGCCCCGCCTCGCTCAGCGCCTTCACGCCCGGGAAGGCCTTATGGATGCCGGACAGCTCCAGCACCGGGGCCGCCGCTGCGGTGGCCATCATCAGTATTTCCGGTTAGGGAGTTCTTTAGCTGCCACTTCCGCCGGGAACACGCGTTCCTCGGTCACGATGCGCGGCGCCACAGGCTTGCCGGCGACCACATCCTGCGCCGCCTTCATCAGTTGCGGGCCAAGCAGCGGGCTGCATTCGACCGACACGTTCAGCTTACCGGCGATCATGGCCTGGAAAGCGCCCTTCACACCGTCGATGGAAACGATGATGATGTCCTTGCCCGGTTTCAGGCCCGCTTCTTCAATGGCCTGGATGGCGCCGATCGCCATATCGTCGTTGTGCGCGTACAGCACGTTGATGTCCTTGCCGTGGGCTTTCAGGAAGGCTTCCATCACCTCCTTGCCCTTGGCGCGGGTGAATTCGCCGGTCTGGGTGCGGATCACCTTCAGCTTGGCGTTGCCCTTGATGGCTTCTTCAAAGCCGGCCTTGCGGTCGAGCGCCGGCGCCGAACCCACGGTGCCCTGCAGCTCCACCACATTCAGTACCGGCTTGCTCTGCTTGGCCGCATAGTCCACCAGCCATTTGCCGGCACGGCGGCCTTCTTCCACGAAGTCGGAGCCGATCAGGGTGACGTACAGCGACTTGTCGGCCACTTTCACAGCGCGGTCGGTCAGGATGACCGGGATCTTGGCTGCCTTGGCTTCGCGCAGCACGGTTTCCCAGCCGGTTTCCACGACCGGAGAGAACGCGATCACGTCCACGCGCTGGGCGATGAAGGAACGGATCGCCTTGACCTGGTTTTCCTGCTTCTGCTGGGCGTCGGCGAACTTGAGGGTGATGCCGGCCTGTTTGGCGGCATCCTTGATGGAGGTTGTATTGGCCGTGCGCCATTCACTTTCGGCGCCAACCTGGGAAAAGCCCATTACCAGAGGCTTGGCTGCGAACACGCTGCCCGAAGCAGCAAAGGCGAGGGCGAACGCGCCGCCGAGGATAGTCCTGCGGGTGACTTTCATGCCGGTCTCCAAAATTATAGTAGATCAATATTAGGAGAATCCGTCATGCCGATCTAATTCATTTTTTCGCAGGACTCATATCATTTTTATTATCTCAGCAGGCGCAGGCCATACAGGCCGCCAGCCATCGAGCCGGAATGGGCGACAAACTTCACTTCCAGCTTTCCATCGCGCGCGGCGCCGGCCGGAACCGGCAGGTCCAGGGAATAGAATGCATCGCCTTTACGCTCGATGATGACCTGCTGTAGCAGCCGGCCGTTCAGCAGCACGTCGAACTTGCGGCCAGCGTCGCCGGATGCAAAGGTCAGGCGCAGCACGCGGCCCGCGCCTTCAAGGTCTTTCAGCTCGTAGCTGAACCATCCGCTGGCATGGCGCCAATGCCGGGTGCCATTCAGGCCCGCGTCCGCCCCTTCGCCTTTGAAGGAGTGATCCGATTCCGGTTGCTGTTCGCCGGGCGCCACCTGGTCGACAGTCCGTGCGTCGAGCGCTAGCCGCTCAGCCTCGGCGGCCGCTGCTTTCGTGCGCATCGCCGCCAGGCCGGCCGGCGTGGTCTCCTGCCAATAGATCATGTAGCGCGAATCGTGCAGGCGGAAGAACGGAATGAAACGCAGCACGCTTGCGCCCTGCCCTTGCACCAGGCCCGGCGCAGTAAATGTCAGGGGCCGCCCCGGCACAGGCTTGAACTTGTCGAGGAAATCCTTGCGATCGCTGACGAATACCGGCGCCGCCTCCTGCGGGCAGACCTGGCCTTGCGCAATATGGCCCATGCGCGAGTCGTCGGCCATGAAATTCAATTGCTCGCCGGGGAAAGGCGAGGTTTTCGCCGCCAGCACGATCGGGCCGTGCAGCACGGCGTAATAGTTCGACTTGTCGGGCATCTGCTCAAGCGTGGTGCGCATCGGTAGCCGCACGTCGACAGTGTCGCCTTTTCGCCACACTCGGGCCAGTTCCACGTAGCCGCCAGGTGCGCCCTGCACCGTCACCGCCTTGCCGTTGACGCGCACGGCCAGCGCTCCTTTCGCCACCCAGCCTGGATAGCGGATCTTCATGGTGAACTTGCCGCCGCTGTCGATGGACAGCCGGGTGCTGGCCTGGTCCGGGAAACTGTTGGACTGGGTCAGCACGACGCCTTTCTCGCGCCATTCGAGCCGTGAGGGGATGAACAGGTTGACCAGCAAGGCATCGCCGTCGCGGGCGTAGATGAATTCACCGTACTTGGCGTGGCTCTCGATGCCGGAGCCGACGCAGCACCACATGCCTTTGTCCACTTCCGAATAGACGCGGTAGTGGTTGGGCCGCATCGGCGTGAAGTACACAAAACCGCCGCTCTCCGGGCGCTGGGAGGACAGGATATGGTTGTACAGCGCACGCTCGTAATAGTCGCCATACGCCGCGCTCGGGTCTCGCTGGTACAGCAGCTCGGTGAGCTTGAGCATATTGTAGGTGTTGCAGGTTTCCGGCCCTTCCACCTCGCTGCTCATCGAGGAAAAGTCCTTATCGTCGTGGAAGTGCTCCTTGACGCTGTTGCCGCCGATGGCGACGGTACGGTGGTCGTGCACGGTCCGCCAGAAGAAGCTGGCGGCGTTGTGCCATTGCTGCTCGCCGGTCAGTTCGGCAATGCGTTCGAAGCCGATCACTTTCGGGATCTGCGTATTGGCATGCAGGCCGGTCAGCTCATCGCGGCCCTCCGCCAGCGGCCGCAGGATGGCCTGGTGCGAAAAGCGCCTGGCGGCAGCGAGGTAGCGCTGGTCGCCGGTCAACTGGTAGACGTCCGCCAGCACCTCGTTCATGCCGCCATGCTCCGCGCGCAGCATCGACTGCATCTGCTCGTCGCTCAGGGAGCTGGTCATCGCGACGGTCCAGTCGGCAAACCTGACCAGCATCTGCCGCGCATCTTCGTTGCCGGCATAACGCCAGGCGTCGCGCAGGCCGGCGGCGATCTTGTGCAGGTTATACCAAGGCACCCATTTGCCGTTGACCGAGAAGTTGTCGGCATGGAGCTTGCCGTTGGCGATATCGTTCCAGGCCGCGCGGCCGCCGGGAATGCCGCCCAGGTAGCCGTCCGGCGCTTGTGCTTTCTTCAGCTCCTGCACGAAGTAGTCGAGGCGTTCGCGCACGGTGCCGTCGCCGGTGGCAGCCCACATCAGGGACAGCGCAGAGAGGTAGTGCCCGCCCATGTGGCCATCGAGGCCGCTGGATTCCCAGTTGCCGTAGGATGGTTTTGGCAGCGGCAGGCCGGCCTCGCGGCGGAACGGCGCCAGCAGCCGGTCTGCGTCGAGCGCCAGCAGGTAGCGCCGGTTGGTTTCCTGGGCCTGCAGGAAGGGGCTAGGCAGGAGGCGGACGTGCTGCAGGGGGAATAGTTCGGCGGCGCTCGCAGCATCCGGCACCAATGCCGCTGCACTTGCGCCAGCCGCGAGCAGCACAGCAAAGCCGCGCTGCAATGCCCGGGCCAACTTTGGCGCGATCATTTCTGGACGCTCTGGTAATGGTCCAGGTCTGCGGTGTCGACCACAGGCCAGCCTGCGCGATCCCAGCGCATTTCCATCACCTTCAGCTTTTGCAGGTATTTGTCTTTCGTTTCGTAGGCGTGAAGCACCATCACATCCATGCCGTCGAAAGTGTAGGCGCTGTTATGGCCGAGGGCCTTCCAGTCCGCGTTACCCTGCACGACCAGCGATCCGCCGCCAAGCAGCATGTCCTTGCCATCCTTGTCGAGATAAGGGCCGGTGACCGTGCGCGAACGGCCGACGACAACGTGGTAAGTGCTCTTCTCTTTCTGGCAGCACAGTCCCCAGGAGACGAACAGGTAGTACCAGCCGTTCTTGCGGAAGATGAAGGGCGCCTCGATCTCCGCCGGGCCGCCGCTGTCATCCTTCACGAAAGCCGGACGCTCGCGGGCGGCGATGGTGCTCCAGACCTGCGGTTCGGCCGGGCGCGTCCAGGCTTCATTCAGCTTGACCAGCTTGATGCCGCCCCAGAACGAGCCGAAGGCCATCCAGCCTGTCCCCTTGTCGTCTTCGATGACATTGGAATCGATCGCGTTCCAGATGTCGCGCCCCGGCACCGATTGCACGACGATGCCCTGGTCCTCCCACTTGTAGTCTGGGGAGCGCGGGTCGAGGGTCTTGTTCACCGTCACGCCGATGGCCGAGGTGTTCTTGCCGAAAGCCGAAACGGAGTAGTACAACAGGTATTTGCCATTGTGATACTGGATGTCCGGCGCCCAGACATGGTCGTCGAAGCCCGGCGCCGCCTTGGCGGCGGCCGGTGGATGGCCCGCGAAGATGCGGCCTTCCGGCTGCCAGTTCAGCATGTCCTTCGAGCTGTAGAAGGTAATTCCAGGCCCGGTCGAGTACAGGTAATAGGTATCGCCCTGCTTCGCCATCACCGGATCATGCACACTAACCTGCGCAGCCATCGCCGCCTGCGCCAGCACGAGGGCCGCGCCAAATATCCACTTCATCGTCATCTCAAGTTCCCGTTCTCGCGCCCCACAGCGATACGCCTGCCTTCGACTGCACCGTAAAGGTCACCTCAAAGGCGCCGGCGTTGGTATTCCACTGCCGCGACAAGATCCCATTGTAGGCTGTACCGTCGGCCAGCACGATGCCGACCTTGTTTGCGCCCTGGTGCGTCCAGGTGCCTGCCAGCGCGCCGCTGACGGCGCCGCCGGCCGCCAGGGTCACGACCTGCGATGGCTTGATGGTTGCCGAAATGTCCTTGCCATGGTTGATCACCTTGTACGTGCCTGCCGCATCGGCCGCAGTAACGTCTGCCGACAGCGTGGTGGCATTCTTCGACAGCGGAACATAACGGAATGGCGCCACCACCGGCCAGCCGTCGGCGTTGATGAACATTTCGTGCACGCGTACCTCATGCACCTCGCCCTGACCCGGGAAGCGGGTATGGAACACCAGGAAGTACTTGCCGGCAGCCGCATCGTAGTACGCCGAGTTGTGGCCCGGCGATACGTAGCCGAGCGCCGTCCCGCTCTCGCCTGCCGCCAGCGCAAACTGGTGGCTGCCCATCAGCTTCTGCCCGTGCGGTGCGATGCTGGCGTCGTCAAACAGCGGCAACGCCGGGTTGGCCTTGACGGTCGCCATGTCGGTGCCCGCAGCATCCACATACGGGCCATCCGGGTTCAGCGAACGGGCAACGCGGATGTTGTAGCCGCCATTTGCATCCAGCCCGCCAAACGATACGAACAGGTAGTAGTACTTGCTGTCCGGGCTGTACAGGATGTAGGCGCCCTCGATGCGCGCGTGATTGCCGCCCATCAGGTGCTTGCCGTAGCCCTGGCCGGGCTTCTGCAGCCCGGTCGCCGGGTCCATCTCCATGATGAAGATGCCGCCGGAGTAGGAGCCGTACACCATCCACAGCTTTCCGCTGCTGTCGCGGAAGACGTTGGGGTCCACCACATTGGGATGCTTCGTGGCGTCGTAGATGGTGCCGTCGGGACTGACCTCGCCCCACATGCCGGACTTCAGCAGCAGTTGCTTGTTGACGTAAGGACCGTCCACCTTGTCCGCCACCGCCACGCCGAGTGCGGAGCGCGGAGAGTCGCCCTTGCAGGCGCAGTAGTACATGTAGAACTTGCCGTCATCCAGTTTCGCCACGTCCGGCGCCCACAGCGTGTCGGACTGGGCCCAGGTCAGCGCTTCCGTCAGCGCCACGGTAACGTTGTTGAACAGCGGATTGCCGGCGTTGACGCCATCGGCAATCTTCGTCCAGTTCATCCAGTCGGTGGTTTTTGCCGCCGCCAGGTGGGAACCGAATACGTAATAGGAGTCGCCCGACTTGATCACCGAAGGGTCATGCACCGATACGTTGGCGAAGGCGACCGTCGTCACCGATGGCGTAGTTGGCGGCACTGGCGACGCCGCGGGTGGCGCCGACGCCGGGGCCACGGCGGTGGACGAGCCACCGCCGCCGCCACCGCAGCCGCCCAGGCCCGCCAGGGCGACACCGGCCGCCGCCGAGCGCAGAAACGCCCGGCGTTGCACGGAGATGTTTTCCATCTTAGTCTCCGACGGCCACAACGACGACCGACTTGGCCGGCATCTTCACGGTCAGCTTGCCGCCGCTGGACTGCACGGCGATCGGCGCCGGCTTCACGGCGTCCGGCTTGGCGAAGGTGTTGTGCGCATCCATCGCGTTGGCGGTCAGCACGCGTGCGCTGGCCTTGCCTGCACCCACGCCATCGATGTTCACTTCTTCAGCCTCGCCGGGATTGGTGTTCACCAGCGCCACGTAGATCTTGCCATCCTTGCCGCGTGCGGCGGAAGCGCTGACCTGCGGGATGCTCTTGTCGCCGGAGCTGTACTTGCGGTTGCCTTCCAGCGACAGCGGCAGGGTGGTCGCTCCCTGGAACGGCACGTACATTTCGTATGCGTGGTAAGTCGGCGTCAGCAGCATCTTCTCATTGTCGGTCAGGATCATGGCCTGCAGCACATTGACCATCTGCGCAATATTGGTCATGCGCACGCGGTCGGCATGGTCGTGGAAGATGTTGAAGTTCAGCGCGGCCACCACTGCATCACGCAGGGTGTTCTGCTGGTACAGGAAGCCGGCGTTGGTGCCCTTCTCCACGTCATACCAGGTACCCCATTCGTCGACATAGAAGCCCAGCTTCTTCTCCGGATCGTTCTTGTCCAGCACCTTCACGTTGTTGCGGATGTGGTCTTCCATGCGCATGGTGGCATGCAGGGTCGAGAACCATTCATTGTCGGGGAAACCGGTGGCCGCGCCCTTCACTTCCCACTTGCCGGTCGGGATGGTGTAGTAGTGGAAGCTGATGCCGTCCGTCATATTCTTGGCGGACTTGCTCAGTTCTTCGGTCCAGCTGGTGTCGTTGTCGTTGCCGCCGCTGGCGACCATTTTCGGACGCGCGCCGGCCGGGGTCTTGAGGAAGGTGACGCTCTGGCGATACAGGTTGGTGTAGTACTCCGGCTTCATATTGCCGCCGCAGCCCCAGGCTTCGTTACCAACGGCGAAGTAGGCTACCTTGAACGGCTTGTCGCGGCCATTCTTGCGGCGCAATTCCGGCAGGGTCGACTTGTTATCGGAGGTCATGTACTCCAGCCATTCCGCCATTTCCTGCGGCGAGCCGGTGCCCAGGTTGCCGTTCACGTAGGCATCCGCGCCCAGCTGCTCGACCAAGTCGAAGAATTCATGAGTGCCGACCGCGTTGTTCTCGTCCACGCCGCCCCAGGTGGTGTTGATCTTGACCGGACGCTTGTTGCGCGGGCCGATGCCTTCGCGCCAGTGGTATTCATCGGCGAAGCAGCCGCCTGGCCAGCGCACCAGCGGCACGTTCAGCTTCTTCAGCGCACCGATCACGTCGTTGCGCCAGCCGCGCGTATTCGGGATCTTCGATTGCGGGCCGACCCACATTCCGCCGTAGATGCCGGTGCCAAGGTGTTCGGCGAACTGGCCGTAGACGTCCTTGTTGATGACCGGACCGGGTTTGGCGGTGTCGATCTTTACGGTGGTGGCAGCTTGCGCCAGGCCTGCGGTGAGCAAGGCCAACGCGATCATCGTCTTCTTCATAGCATCTCCTAGTTTATTGTTTGAATACCGCAACGAAGCCGCCGTGTGGCTGCATCGTGATCTTCTGCTTGCCGGCGGCAACCGCCCGCTGGCTGAATTCGCGCTCGCCGGCGCCATCGGTGATCAGCGTGCCGGGCGCGCCGAGTTCCACCGATACTTCCTGCGCGCTGTCCTGCGCATTGAAACCCGCCACATACCAGGTGTCGCCGGCGCGCCGCGCCAGCACCACGTAGCGTGCCGGCACGCCGTCGACGAAGCGTACGTCGTCCCAGCTGCGTGGCAGTTGCCGCAGCAGGTCCTGCACATAGGCCGGCACAGTTGCCATGCCGTCCGGGGTTTCGGCGAAATGCTGGATGCCGGACGTGAACAACACCGCTTCCGCCAGCTCGAAACCGTTGCGCGTGGCGCGCTTGATTTTGGGGATGTCGCCGAAAGCCATGGGAGTGAAGTCCATCGGGTCGAACAGGTTGCGTGCGAAAGGCAGCATGGCTGCATGCTTGACCACCTTGTCCTGGCCGTCCTGCTCGAAAGTGGAGAACTCGAAACCGCGTACCGCCTCCGCCGTCATCAGGTTGGGGTAGGTACGGCTCCAGCCGCGCGGCAGCGTGGCGCCGTGGAAGTTCACCAGGAGGCCGGCTTCCGCCGCGTCCTTCAGGATGTCGACATAGTAGGCGATGAAGGATTGGCCATCGCCGCCGAAGAAGTCAATCTTCACGCCCTTGATGCCCATTTCGCGCAAACGTGCGAATTCGGCGCGGCGCGCTTCGCGGGTCAGCAGCTTGCCCTTGGGCGAATACTCTGTCTTGTTCCAGCTGCCCGAAGAGTTGTACCAGGCCAGCAGGCCGACGCCCTTCCCTGCCGCGTACTGGGCCAGCTCGCGCATCCTGTCGTAGCCGATCTTGCGGTCCCAGTCGGCGTCGACCAGGGTGTAATCCCACTTCATCTGCACCGCATAGTCGATGAACTTTTTCTGCACATCGAACACGGTGGCATCGTCTTTCAGGATGGCCCAGCTCCACGAAGCGTGGCCCGGCTGCACCAGCGCGGCATCGAACGGGATCGCAGGCGCAGCCAAGTCGGTGCCCAGCGTCGACTGCATGACCGTAGCCAAGGGTCCCAGGGCCAGCACGCGCCATGGCGAGGCCGCGCCGCTGCCCATCAGGGCGCCACCGGGAAACACTTCCGGAGCGCTCGGGCCGCCAATGCGGTATTCGCCGCCGGGCGCCTTGTCCTGCAGGCGCGAGGCGTGCCAGCTGCCGTCCATGCCGGCCTCGGTCAGCGCGACCCAGTTGTCGCCGCTGCGGAACAGCGCCGGGAAGACCCAGCCCGACGGCAGCGGCGACGCGGTGCCGACCGGGATGTCGGCCTGGTAGTACTCTTCGTAGGAAGGATTGGTGTTGGCCCAGCCGGTCTGCGCGACCGACATCGGTTGCAGCCAGGCGCGGGCTGCGGGCGCGAAGGCAAAGCTGGTGGCCTCGCGGCGCACAGTGCCGCCGGCGGTCTCGTAGCGGAAGGCCACGCCGTCGTTGGAAACGCGGAACACGATGTCGAGCTTGCGTCCCTGCTTGTCGCGCAGGGAGAAGCGGCGCTCGTTGGCTTCGTAATGGTTGCTGCGGCGCTTGCCGGTGGCGAGCGTGTAATCTTCGGAAATGCGCTGCACTGCGCCGGCGGAAGCCAGGCGCAGGCTGCGTGTCAGGTCGGCCGATTGCAACTGGAGGCCAAGGCGGGAAGTCAGCAGCACCGGCTGGCCGGCGCGGGCGACCGCATAGGTCGGCTCGCCGCGCGGCGATAGTTCGAACTGCACCTTGACCTGCTTGTCAGGGCTGGCGATGTCGTGCGCGAAGGACCACGACTGGACTGCCACCAGCAATGCCGGAAGGGCGAGCTTGATCATGGCAATCTCCTTTTAAACCCAGCCTGCGTCAACGATAAAATCCTGCGCCGTGCACATGGCGCTGTCATCGGCGCCCAGGAACAGGCACATGGCAGCGATGTGTTCCGGCAGCAGCTTGCCCGGCAGGCACTGGCTGCGGGCGATCTCTTCTTCCGCCGCAGCGTCGACCCACAGGTCCACCTGGCGCTGGGTCATGACCCAGCCTGGCGTGACCGTGTTGACGCGCACATTGTGCTTGCCCAGGTCGCGCGCCATGCCGCGGGTCAGCCCGTGGGTCGCGGCCTTGGCGGTCGCGTACACGGGATAACCGGCGCCCTTGGCGATCCAGGAGATCGAACCGATGTTGATGATGGAGCCGCCGCCCTTGGCCTTCATGCCCGGCAGGACTGCCTGGCAGGTGAAGAACAGCGGGCGCTGGTTGATGGCGATGCGCTGGTCCCAGTATTCCGGGGTCACATCTTCGACACTATGACGCTGGTCGTTCGCCGCATTGTTCACCAGCACGTCGAAATCGCCCAGTTCCGCCGCAAACTCTTTCATCGTGCGCTGCAGCGCCGCGATGTCGGTGATGTCGCAGGCGCGGAACTGAGGGCGCTCGGCGCCGCTGGCGGCAACAGCGTCGCACAATGCTTCGCTGGCCTCTTTCGCAATATCGACGAACGCCACGCGGGCGCCCTGTTTTGCAAAGGCCGCGACGATGCTGGCGCCGATGCCGGTGCCGCCGCCGGTGACAAATACCCGCTTGCCCTGGAGGCTCGGGTAGTTTGCTGCTTGTGTCATGGTGTCTCCATATTTTTATTGCTGTTTTTCTAGTGCTGGCCGAGGACGCCGTCGCGGCGCCGCCAGGTATTGCCCGGATTTTCATCCTGCAGCACCGGCGGCAGCAGCGAGGCCGGCAAGTCCTGGTAGCACACGGCGCGCAGGAAGCGGTAGATTGCCGCCGTGCCGACCGAGGTGCTGCGGCCATCCGAGGTGGATGGGAATGGGCCGCCGTGCACCATCGCGCTGGTGACTTCGACGCCGGTCGGATAGCCATTGGCCAGGATACGGCCGGCTTTGCGCTCCAGCACCGGCAGCAGCTTGCGCGCAGTCGCGGCATCGCCGTCGGCCATCTGCAGGGTAGCGGTCAGCTGGCCTTCCAGGTGTTCCGCCACGGCGATCATCTCGTCGATGTCGCGGCAGGCGATCACCAGCGAAGCCGGGCCGAATACTTCATCCGACAGCGCATGCTGCGACAGGAAGGCCTTCGCTGTGGTGCGGAACAGCGCAGCGCCGCCCTTGCAGCCGCCGTGCGGGGTGGCAGTGACAGTTTCAACGTCGTTGCGCGAGGCCAGCGCCTGCACGCCGCGCTGGTAGGCGCCGGCGATGCCTGCGCTCAGCATGGTCGCAGGTGCGACGCCGCCCAATGCCTGCGCGGCGCTGGCGCAGAAGCGCTCCAGGCCCGGGCCTTCAATGCCCAGCACCAGGCCGGGGTTGGTGCAGAACTGGCCGACGCCCAGCGTCAGCGATGCCGCAAAGCCGGCAGCGATGCTGTCAGGACGGCCAGCCAGGGCTTCCGGCAACAGGAAGACCGGGTTGATGCTGCTCATTTCAGCGTACACGGGAATCGGCTGCTTGCGCGCTGCGGCGGTAACCATCAGCGCGGTACCGCCGCTGCGGGAACCGGTAAAGCCGACCGCCTGGATCGCAGGATGCGCCACCAGCGTCTGGCCGATGTGGCTGCCGCTGCCGGTCAGCAGCGCGAATACGCCCGCCGGCAGGCCGCACTGGGCCACGGCGGCCACCACGGCGCGCGCCACCAGCTCGGAAGTGCCAGGGTGGGCGGAGTGCGCCTTCACCACCACCGGGCAGCCGGCCGCCAGCGCGGAAGCCGTATCGCCGCCGGCTACAGAGAACGCCAGCGGGAAGTTGGAAGCGCCGAAGACGGCAACCGGGCCAACGCCGATCAGGCGGAAACGCAGGTCGGCGCGCGGCGGCGTGCGGGTCGGCAGGGCCACGTCGATGCGCGGATCGCACCACGAGCCTTCGCGCAACAACGCGGCGAACATCTTGAGCTGGTTGCAAGTACGCGCCCGCTCGCCTTCCAGGCGGGCTTGCGGCAGGCCGGTTTCGGCCATGGCCCGCTCGATCAGTTCCGCGCCGATGTCGAGGATGTTGCGGGCAATCGCGTCCAGCAGTTCCGCACGCGCGGTGTCGCTGGTGGCACGGAAGGTGTCGAATGCGGCGCCGGCCAGGCGGCAAGCGTCATTTACCTGCTCGACGCTGACAGCGTTGAATTCTTCGCCGAACTGCTGCTCCAGGCCGGGATTGAAGGCGCGCTGTGCGGCGCCCTCCCCGCGCACGGCCACGCCGCCAATGAGTGCTTCGCCGGTAATGGTCATAGTTGGTTCACTTTCTTGTAGCGGGATTCCTGGATGCGCAGCGGATTGCGCAGGGCCGGGCCAAATGCCGGTGCCTCGACTTCAAAGGTCTCGCCTGCCTGCACGGAGATGCCGTCGGCGAAGCTCAGGGTGGCGGTGCCGAAGAAATGGATGTGCACGTCGCCAGGGCGGCAGAACAGGCCATACTTGAAGTGGTGGTATTCCAGGTTGGCGATGGTGTGCGACATGTTCTGTTCGCCGCTGACGAAGGCCTTTTGCCAGCGCACCGCGCCATCCTTGCCGACGATACGCGAGGCGCCGTCGATATGCTGCGGCAGTTCGCCCACGCGCAGGGCCGGGCCGAGGCCACAGTTGCGCAGCTTGGAGTGCGCCAGGTAGAGGTAGTTCTGGCGTTCCGTCACGTGGTCGGAAAACTCGTTGCCGATGGCGAAACCGAGGCGGTAAGGCTGGCCGTCTTCGCCGATCACGTACAGGCCGGCGATCTCAGGCTCTTCGCCGCCGTCCAGCGAGAACTCGGGCATGGTCAGCGCCTGGCCGGTGGCGGCAACGATCGAACCGTCGCCCTTGTAGAACCATTCCGGCTGCACGCCGCGTTGGCCTTCCGCAGGCTTGCCGCCTTCCACGCCGAGGCGGAACATCTTCATGGAATCGCTCAGCGACTCGACGTCGCCGCCGATCTTGCGGTGCATGGCGTCGCGCGCATCGGCGCTGCCCAGGTGGGTCAGGCCGGTGCCGGTGACGTAGCAGTGCGCCGGGTCGGCGTGGTCCAGCGGCGGCAGGATGCGGCCGGCGGTCGCCACGGCTTCGTAGCTTTCGGTACTGGTGCCGATGGCAGCTTGCGCAACGGCGGCCAGGCCTTTTCCGCTGCCGATGGCGCGCTGCGCCAGTTCATAGGTGGTGGACACGCCGTCCAGCACGCGCAGCACGTCGCCGTCCAGCGAGGCTACGCGGCGCGAGCCGGCTTCATTGGTGAATTGTACGAGCAGCATGGGTTCTCCTTAGTGCGAATGGCGCGGCACGGCCGAACCGCGGCAGCCAACCAGGAAGTCGAAGTCGCAGCCTTCGTCGGCTTGCAACACGTGGTCGATATACAGTTGCTGGTAGCCGGACTTCGGCGGCTCCTGCTGCGCGGCGCGCTCGGCGAGGCGCGCCTTCATTTCCTCGTCGCTAATCTCGAGCTGCAGCTTGTTGTTGGCGCAATCGAGCTCGATCCAGTCGCCATCCTTCACGGCGCCGAGCGGGCCGCCGGCCATCGCTTCCGGCGCCACGTGCAGCACCACAGTGCCGTAGGCGGTACCACTCATGCGTGCGTCGGAAATGCGGACCATGTCCTTGATGCCCTTGGCCAGCAGCTTTGGCGGCAGGCCCATATTGCCGACTTCCGCCATGCCCGGATAGCCTTTCGGGCCGCAGTTCTTCATCACCAGGATCGAGTTCTCGTCGACGTCCAGGTCCGGATCGATGATGCGCTCCTTGTAGTGGTCGAAGTTCTCGAACACCACGGCCTTGCCGCGATGCTGCATCAGGTGCGGCGAGGCGGCGGAAGGCTTCAGCACTGCTCCGCGCGGCGCCAGGTTGCCGCGCAGGATGCAGATGCCGCCATCGGCGATTAGCGGGTTGTCGATCTTGCGAATCACTTCATCGTTGTAGATCGGCGCTTCGGAGCAGTTCTCGCCAATGGTCTTGCCGTTGACGGTCAGCGCATCCGGATGCGGCAGCAGGTTTGCTTCGCCCATGCGGCGGATCACGCCCGGCAAGCCGCCGGCGTAGTAGAACTCTTCCATCAGGTAGCGGCCGGAAGGCATCAGGTCGACGATGGTCGGCATGCCTTTGCCAACCTTGGTCCAGTCTTCCAGCTCCAGCGGCACGCCGATGCGGCCGGCGATGGCTTTCAGGTGGATCACGGCGTTGGTCGAACCGCCGATGGCGGCGTTGACGCGGATCGCGTTCTCGAAGTTTTCGCGCTTGAGGATCTTGGACAGGCGCAGGTCTTCCCACACCATTTCGACGATGCGGATGCCGGACATATGCGCCAGCACGTAGCGGCGCGCGTCGACGGCAGGAATCGCAGCGTTGTGCGGCAGCGAGGTGCCGAGCGATTCGGCCATGCAGGCCATGGTGGATGCGGTACCCATGGTGTTGCAGGTGCCGGCGGAACGGGACATGCCCGCTTCGGCCGACATGAACTGGTGCATGGTGATTTCGCCGGCCTTGACCTGCTCGTGCAGTTGCCAGACGGCGGTGCCAGAACCGATGTCCTTGCCGTTCAGTTTGCCGTTCAGCATCGGGCCGCCGGTCACGACGATGGTCGGCAGGTCGACCGAGGCGGCGCCCATCAGCAGCGCCGGGGTGGTCTTGTCGCAGCCCACCAGCAGTACCACGGCATCCATCGGATTGCCGCGGATGGATTCTTCCACGTCCATGCTGGCCAGGTTACGGGTCAGCATGGCGGTTGGGCGCAGGTTGGATTCGCCGTTGGAGAACACAGGGAATTCGACCGGGTAGCCGCCCGCTTCCAGGATGCCCTTCTTGACGTGTTCCGCGAGCTGGCGGAAGTGTGCGTTGCACGGGGTCAGTTCGGACCAGGTATTGCAGATGCCGATGATTGGCTTGCCGCGGAATTCGTGATCAGGAATGCCCTGGTTCTTCATCCAGCTCCGGTACATGAAGCCGTTTTTGTCCTGCGTCCCGAACCATTCGGCCGAGCGAAGTTTTATCGTTTTCTTTGTCTCTGACATGGATTCCTCCGCTTATTGATGGAGGAAATGTTACGGCTCAGAGCAATATATTTCTAATGACTTATTTGTTCCTATCAATATCAAAATCAATATCGAGAAAAACGGAAGGCCAGGGTGTTCCGATAGACCTCTCCCGGGCGCAGGATCACGCTGGGGAAATGCGGTTTATTGGGCGCGTCAGGGAAGTGTTGCGGCTCCAGGCAAAAGCCGCCGCGATGCGGGAAACCCAGCGAGCCGTCAAGGAAATTCCCGCTGTAGAACTGGATGCCCGGCTCGTGAGTGAGCACTTCCAACTGCCGCCCGGAGCGCGGTTCGCGCACCCGTACCGCGCAGCGCATGCCCTCGGCCGGCGCCAGCGCAAAGTTATGGTCGTAGACCGCATCGCCGATGGCGCGCGGCTCGCGGAAATCGAACGGCGTTCCCGCCACGGCGGCCAGTTCGCCGGTTGGTATCAAACCGTCGTCGACCGGCGTGTAATGCGGCGCATCGATCCACATTTCGTGATCGTTGATGGTGCCGCTGCCGGCCAGGTTGAAGTAGGCGTGGTGGGTCAGGTTGACCGGCGTTGCGCGGTCTGTGGTGGCGCGGAAGTCCACAGTCAGCGCGCCATCGTCGCTGAGCGTGTAGCTTGCCTGCACGTCAAGATTGCCGGGATAGCCCTGCTCCCCGTCCGGGCTGCGGTAGCGCAGCACCAGGGCCTCGCCTTCCACGTCGGCATCCCACACCACCTTGTCGAAACCTTGCGCGCCGCCATGCAGGTGGTTGGCGCCATCGTTGACGGCCAACTGGTGCTCGGCGCCGTCCAACGTGAAGCGGCCTTGCGCGATACGATTGCCGCAGCGTCCGATCAGCGCGCCGAAATAAGGCGAACGGCCGAAATACTCAGCCGCCGTGTCGAAGCCCAGCGTGACATTGGCCAAGCGGCCGTCACGATCCGGGGCCAGGATATGGGTGACGATCCCGCCGTAATTGGTGATCCTGACCTCCATGCCTTGGGCATTGGTCAGGGTGAACAGGGACAGCGGCGTGCCGTCCGGTGCGTGGCCGAATGGCGCGCTCTGGATCATGTGTGCTTACTCGATAACTGAGGGCCGTCCGAAGACGGGCATGCCCTGCGCATCCCAGCGCAGCGGTTTGACGAAAGTATGGCGGTCCGGGTTCCACAACGGGTCGCCGACGATTTCCGTGTACGTGCGGGCATGGTACACCAGCAGCACGTTTCCGTCCGCGTCCACGGTGAAGCTGTTATGCCCAGGGCCGTAGATGCCGTGCTCGAAGCAGGTCTGCAGTACCGGCTCCTTCGACTTGGTCCAGGCGGCAGGGTCCAGCAGGTCCGCATCGGCATCGGCCCACAGCAGGCCCATGGCGTAATTCTCGTCGGTGGCGCTGGCGGAATAGCTGATGAACACCTTGCCGTTGCGCTGCAGGACGGACGGGCCTTCGTTGACCCAGAAGCCGCGGATCTCCCAGTCGAACTCCGGCTTGGTCAGCATCACCGGCTTGCCCTTGATCTGCCACGGCGTTTCCATCTCTGCGATGTAGAGATTGGAATTGCCTTCAATTTCATTGTCCTTCTGCGCCCACAGGTAATACAGCTTGCCCTTGTGGGTGAAGGTGGTCGCATCCAGGCAGAAGGTGTCGATGCCGGAATCGACCTGCCCCATGAACTCCCACTCCCCTTCCAGCGGATTGGCGTTCTGGTTGCGGATCGCGTACATGCGGTGCTGGAACAGCTTGTACTTGATCTCGCGGCTCGGTGCGGCGGCAAAATAGACGTACCAGGCGCCCTGGTTGTAGTGCAGTTCCGGCGCCCAGATCAATTCACTGTAGGCGCCGGTGTCCGGCTTGTGCCATACGTCCACGGTCTGCGCATCGCGCAAGCCTTCTATGGTGGCGGCGCGACGCAGTTCGATGCGGTCGTATTGCGGCACCGAGGCGGTGAAGTAGTAATAGCCGTCGCTGTGGCGAACGATATAGGGATCGGCGCGTTGCTCGATCAAGGGAGACAGTTTTTGCATGTTCAAGCGCTTACATAGCCGTTGGACTTCATGCTCTCTTTCACGGTGCCGTAATACTCATCGCTGATGCGATAGGCGAACATCAACAGCCCCATGAGCAGGTGGAAGAAGCCAGGAATCACCGAAAGCATCAGGGCGATGCCGTTCAGTGCGAATTCGGATTGCGCCTGATTAGGCACGTAATGGAAATAGGTGAGCAGGATGCCAACCAGGCCGCCGGCGATCGCCATGCCCGCCTTCTGGCAGACCGAAATGCCGCCGAAAGCAAACCCGGAAACGCGCTTGCCGGTCTTGACCTGGCCGTAGTCGATCGTCTCGCCGATAGCGGACCAGAATACCGGCGCATGCAGGTCGACGATGAACGACAGTGCGAAGAACAGTATGAAGGCCAGCATCACATCGCCCGGCTTGACGAGGAGGTAAATCGCCAGGCTGATGCCCGCCACGATCAACTGCGTCCAGCGGAACAGCTTGACCTTGCAGTAGACCTTCGTGATCCAAGTCGATGCGATCATCGACAGGATGGCGGCCACCACGCCGGTGGACAGGAAGGCCGATACCTGCGCCGTATTGAGGCCCAGATAGTACTTGGCGTAATAGATCGCCACCGAACCTCGCACCACATAGCCGATGGTGCCGGTCACGCACACGCCGCACAGGATCAGCCACTGGTCGTTCTTCATCAGCACCTTCAACTGCTCGCCCAGCGACTGTCGCACCACCACATGGTGCACGCGCTCGGTGGTGGTGAAGAAGCAGAACAGGAACAGCGCCACGCCCAGCACCGCCATCACCGCCATCGCCATCTGGTAGCCGTGGGCGGCATTACCCTCGCCCCAGCGCTCCGACAGCAGCGGCACCACGATGGTCACCAGGAAAGCGCCAATCTTGGCAAAGAACAGGCGGTAGCCGTTGGCCGACAGGCTTTCCTTCGGATCGCTGGTCAGCGCACTTGGCAGGGAAATATACGGAATGCCAACACCCGCCGTCATCACGGTCATGATGATGTAGGTGGAGTAAGCCCACACCAGCTTGGCGTCGTAGCTCCAGTCCGGCGTGGAGAACACGAAGAGAATACTTACGCCGTAAGGAACCGCAAGCCACAGCAGGTAGGGGCGATAGCGGCCGAAGCGGCTGGTGAAACGGTCGGTGATCTGCCCCATCGTCAGGTCGGCCACCGCGCCGACAATCTTCACCAGCACGAACAACAGCGCCAGGTCTTGCGTTCGCAAGCCGTAGATGTCGGTGTAGAAGAAAGTAATAATCAGCATCATGGACGAGATCACGACATTGAGTGCCGCATCCCCTGCCCCGAAGCCCGCCTTTTCGAGCACCGACATCTTTTGGTTTTGCATGGTAAATCAGTTCTTCCAGTTCAACATCAGGCCAACGGTACGGTCGTAGCGGCGGATATCGCGTGGATACACGTTCGCGTCGGTCCAGTAGTCCTTGTATTTGAAGTTCAGCAGGTTGGTGCCGGTCAGCGTCACAGACAGGTTCGGGGTGAACTTGTAGCTGAGGGAACCATCCAGGCTGCTGGTGGCACCTGCGACCAGGTTGCGGCTCGGCGCAGCCCCCTGGATTGCCGACCCGTCGCCATAAATCTGCGTGAACTTCGAGCGCCAGTTATAGGCCAGGCGGCCGGAGATGCCATTCTTCTCATACAGCAGAACAATGTTATACGAGTTCTTGGACATGCCGGGGAAAGGCAGGTCGCCCGGCCCGATGGACGACGACGTCACGCCGCCTTCCATATAAGTGTAGTTCAACTGGGTGCCGAAACCACTCAGCCAGCCAGGCAGTTTGTCGTAGAACTGCTGGTAGGACAGCTCCACGCCCTGCAGGTGTCCCTTGTCGGTATTGAAAGGACGGCTCGTCTGGTAGGTCACACCCTGGTACACCTCGGGCTGGGCGCGGCTGACGATATAGCCGTCAAAGTTATGGCGGAACACGGTGCCGCTGACCATTGCCGCCGGCGCGAAATACCACTCCAGCGCCGCATCGACGTTCTGGCCGGTGACCGGCTTCAGGTCCGGATTGCCGCCCGACGCAGAAGCCTGCACGGTGTTGCCGTTCGAGTTCACATAGGCTGTCCCCGGGTTCAACTGGGCGAAGTCAGGACGGCTGAGCGTCTTGGCGTATGCCAGGCGCGCGATCAGGTCCTTGCGCAGCGTCGCCTTGAAACTGGCGCTAGGCAGGGTATCGGTGCCCGAACTTTCCTTCGGCGTAGCGACTGGAACGCCATTCACCATGCTGTAGCCCAGCAGGTCCGAATCGGTCTTGGAGACACGCACGCCAACCACGCCGTCGACCGGCACGCTGCCCCACTCCCAACCCAGGCGCGCCTTGCCGTAGAAGGCGTAGTTCTTCTCGTTGACGGAGAAGAAGGAACCCTGGTCCAGCGCCTTGGCGGCGGTGGAGCCGGTAACTGCCTTGCGAACCTCGCTGGTGTTATTCAGCAGGAAGCTGGCGCATGGTGTGTACCAGTATGGCGTGCCGTAATCTTCAGACAGCTCGCGGTTGGTGCAGCTCATGCCAGGCAGGGTCGCAGCCGAAACGCGCGTCGCGGCATTGAAAGCATCCGGCGCACCCATGCTGCCTTCGATCGACTTGATCGATTCGGCGCTACGCTTGTTGAAGCGTACGCCGGCACTGAACTCCTGGAAGATGCCGTTGCCGTCAGGCGTATAGGTCGCGTCGGCGCGCCAATCGGTGGATGCACCCTTGTCGTCGCCGTAACGGTCGAACAACTGGAACAGGTACACGTTTTTCGGATCGGTCATGTCGATGCCGCCGTAGCGCATGAAGGCGCCGCCGTTGACATTGGTCTTCAGGAAGACGTCAGGCACGGTAACGATCGTGTCCATGATCGGGTTGCGCCAGTCGTATTTCGACTTGGTGCGGGCCAGCTCGGTGCTCAGGCGCAGGCCCGGTGCGGCACGCCACTTGGCGCCGACAGCGGTCTGCCAGGTGGTGTTCTGCGATGCGCGCGCCTGGGTCGACAGGATGGTGTTGGCATCATGCGAAGTCAGCTCGTCCAGCTGGTCGGTGCCCGGGATCTTGGTGCCGCTGATGCCGCCCCCCGGCGCCCACCATGGCAGGCCGACGAAGAAGTCGGTTTCGTCCTGGTTCTTGTAGCGGGAATAAAGGCCTTCGGCGTAGATCTCGGTATCCTTGTTCGGACGCCATTGCAGGGCGAAGTTCTCGGCCGTGCGCTTGCGCTCACCGTAGATGCCTTGCAGGCCGACCAGGTCCGGGCCGGTCAGGTTCGGCAGCAGCCAGCTTTTCTCGACCGGGAAGGTATTGAAGCTGCGCTCTTCGTGGAAATTGTTGCGCACATACGAAACGCCGAACAGCGCGCCGATTTCACCGTATTCGGTCTTCCAGCGGTTGGAGATCAGGCCATTGGCTTCCGGATCGGTCTTGTGCGCCTTGTCCTGGTTTTTCACGCCGCCGTTGGCGCTCAGCGTGAAGCCCTTGAAGTCGAATGGGCGGTTGGTGCGCACGTCGATCACGCCGGCAATGCCGCCTTCAACCAATTCAGGGCTCTGGGATTTGTAAACGTCCACCCGCTGCAGCATGGTGGACGGAATATCGGCCAGCTGGATATAGCGGCCGGTGGTGGTAAACATTTCGCGACCATTCAGCATGGTGGCGATGCCGGGCAGGCCGCGGATCAGGACCGAGTTCGCCTCGCCCGCGTCGCGGCGCACCTGGATGCCCGGAATGCGGGCCAGGGTCTGGGCAACGTTCGTGTCAGGGAATTTACCGATATCGTCCGCGACGATGGAATCGACCACATTGTCGGCCTTTTGCTTGATATCGAGCGAACTTTGGGCCGCGGCGCGCACGCCGCTCACCTGCACCACTGCGATCTCGGTTTCGGCAGCCTGCTGCGCAAGGGCGGGAACGGTACTGAACAAGCCAATGCCGGCCAATGCAGCTACGGATACTTTAAGTGCGATCGGACGGCGCGGTGCAACCAGCCCAGGCGCGAATGCTTGGCGCTTCATAGGGTCTCCTGACTATAGTTTTTGTAAGTTACCTGTTCTTTGAACTCATCTTAGGTAAATCATTGAGATCGAACTAATCAATTTTTATCAAAGTTCGATATCAAAACCGATATGTCACCCTGGTTGATCTGGGTCATGGAAAGAGGTAAGGAAAATGCAGGATTATGACTGGCAGTGACCCTTCTCGCCCTCCAGACCATGAACCTGACACTCCTGGCGGCCCTTGCCGCTTCCACCCTCGGAACCTCGGGGGCCTTTGACCAGCAGGGCCGCTTGTGGGTGGCGCACACTGGCGACAACGGCATCGTGCTGCAATCGAGCGCCGACGAGGGCCGCAGCTGGACCCCGCCGCGCCTGGTTTTGCCCAAGCCGGAAACGGTGGAGGCGAACGGCGAAGCGCGCCCCAAGATCGCCTTCGGCCCCCAAGGCCAGCTCTATCTGAGCTACACCCAAACGTTGGGCAAACGCCACACCGGCAACATCCGCTTCACCCGTTCACTGGACGGCGGGCGGACTTTTTCGCCCCCGTACACCGTGCAGCGCGACCGCGCCCCGATCGGCCACCGCTTCGACGACATCCAGGTCGACCCTCAGGGCCGCATTTTCCTGGCCTGGCTGGACCAGCGCGACAAGGACGCCGCCCAGGCCGCCCAGCGCCCCTACCGGGGTATCGCCATCTATTACGCCGTCTCCACCGACGGCGGGGCCAGTTTCGGCGAAGACGCCAAGCTGGCCGACCACACCTGCGAATGCTGCCGCATCGCCACCGCCGTGGCGCCGGATGGACGGGTCGCCGCCATGTGGCGCCATATTTTCGAGCCGAATATCCGCGACCATGCCGTAGCCTGGCTGCCGGCCAACGGCAAACCAGCCGCGCCGGCGCGCGCTACGGAGGACGGCTGGAAGATCGACGCCTGCCCGCATCACGGCCCGTCGCTGGCTTTCGATTCCAAGGGCCAGCGCCACCAGGCCTGGTTCAGCGCGGCCGGTTATGAAGGCGGCGCGTTCTATTCCGGGAACGGACAGTTGATGCGCCTTGGCGGCCCGCAGGCGGAACACGCGGAGGTTGCGGCAGCCGGCCAGCGTGTCGCCGTCGTCTGGAAAGAGTTCGACGGCACGGCAACCGGCGTCCACGCGCAGGTATCGCCCGATGGCGGCGCAAGCTGGAGCAAGCACACCGTCGCCACCACCGAGGGCAGTTCCGACCATCCCCACATCATGCGCCGCGGCGCCGAACTCTGGCTGCTGTGGCGCACCGCCGATGAAGGCATCGTTGTTCGCAAACTCGAGGAATGATCATGAAAATGCTCCATCCCCTGGCCGCCGCAGTCGTGGCGACTGCCATCGCCGCCCTTTCCGCCCTGGCGGCATCCCCCAGCGCCTACGCCGCCGGCAATGCGGGCCTGAAAGCCTTCGCACCGCAAAGCGTGGAGCAGATCGCGGCCAGCCACAAAGGCAAGCCTTTCGTGGTCCTGGTCTGGTCCATGGAATGCGAATTCTGCCAGCACAGCCTGGACGTCCTGTCCAAAGCACGCGCCGCCAATCCTGGCTTCGACATCGTCACCATCACCACCGACCCGCTGTCCGATGCAGCGCTGTCGCAACTGGTGGCAAAGCGCCTGTCCGGCATCGACTTGCTGGCCGATGCCTGGAGCTTCGGAGGCCTTGCCCCGGAACGCCTGCGCTACGCCATCGATCCACGCTGGCGCGGCGAGAAACCGCGCAGCTACTGGTACGACGCACAGGGCCAGCGTGTGGCCCACTCCGGTGTTATCACGCCGGCCTTGATCGAGAAAATGCGCTGATCGCAAAAACTTGACCGAGTTCATGGTTTGACAACAGCCCAATCGCTACGATGGGCACATGTTCTCGCACCGCACCACTCGCCGCTTCGTAACACTGCTGTTGCTGCTGTATGTAGCACTGCAAGGCTACGCAGCCGCAGCGCAGGTAGCGATGCCGATGATGGATCACGCTGCATGCGCTGAACATCATGAAGGCCACGACCAACATGGGATGGCGGACTGCTTCACCCAGTGCACGCTGTGCGGCGCACTGGCCATGGCTCCCGGCTACAGCAAGCCCTCTGCTCCCGCACCGCATGACCTCACAGGTCCTCGGACCGCCATCATCGCGGCGCAGTACGATGGCGAATCCCATCTGCCGCACCTGGCGCGAGGGCCTCCATCCGCAGTGTGACACCTGCTCTTATTCCAATGCGCCGCCGCCCCCGGCGGCGCACGACTCGTCACACCGGAGAATAAAAATGAATCCGCAGTTACGCAAGCACCTGCTTGCAATGTCTGTTGCCACCGCCCTTCCCTGCTACGCGCAAACCACCCTCCCCAGCGTCATCATCACCGGCACCAATCCCGACGTCATGCAAGTAGACGTCAGCAAGAAAGGCTTCCCCAGCGATACCGCAAACCTGCTGCAATCCGTGGCCGGCGTCAGCATGGTCAGCGGCGGCGGCGTGTCCGGCCTGCCGTCGATCCGCGGCCTAGCTGACGACCGCCTGCGCATCCAGGTCGACGGCATGGATCTGGTCTCGGCTTGCGCCAACCACATGAATCCCGCGCTGTCCTACATCGCGCCATCGCAAGTCGAATCGATCCAGGTCCTGCCTGGCATTACGCCCGTCAGCGTTGGCGGCGACAGCATCGGCGGCACTATCCGCGTGCGCTCCGCCGACCCCAAGTTCGCCGAAGCCGGCGCGCAACTGCTTGAAGGCCAGGCCACTTTCGTCTACCGCAGCAACGGCAATGTGCGCGACGCCAGCCTGGCAGCCACCATGGCCAGCGACACGTTCTCCGCCAGTTATCGCGGCGCCGCGATCAAGGCCCATAACTACGAAGATGGCGACGGCAAAAAAATCGGCTCCTCCGCCTACGAATCCCGCAACCATTCATTAACCCTGGCCATGCGTTCCGAAGCGCGCCTGCTGGAGCTCAAGCTCGGCCTGCAGCGCATGCCCTACCAGGGCTTCCCCAACCAGCGTATGGACCTCACCCGCAACGACAGCGAACAGGTCAACCTGCGCTACCTTGAGCGCTTCGGCTGGGGCACGCTGGAAGGCCGCGCCTACCACGAACACACCCGCCACGCCATGAACTTCGGCCCGGACAAGCAATTCTGGTACGGCGCGAAGAAGAACATCCCCGGCATGCCGATGGATACCGAAGGCAAGAACACCGGCGTTTCGGTAAAAGCCACCATCCCGCTGTCGCAGCCCGACACCTTGCGCGTCGGCGCCGACTATCGCCGCTACCGGCTCGACGACTGGTGGGATCCCTCAGGCGGCGGAATGGCGCCGGACACGTTCTGGAACATCCGCGACGGCCAGCGCGACCGCCTGGGCGCCTTCGCCGAATGGGACCGCCGCTGGAATCCGGCCTGGTTCACGCAATTCGGCGTGCGCGGCGAACTGGTGACCAGCGACACCGGCACGGTGCAGGGCTATAACGCCGGCTACAGCAAGGATGCATCGGTCTTCAACGCCCTTGACCGCAAACGCAACGACCATAACCTGGACCTGACCGCCCAGGCGCGCTACGTGCCCTCCCAGGACATGACGGTCAAATTCGGCTACGCCCGCAAGACCCGCTCACCGAACCTGTACGAGCGCTATACCTGGTCCACCGGCGGCATGGCGATGGCCATGGTGAATATCGCCGGCGACGGCAACGGCTATGTCGGCGACCCGTCGCTGCGTCCGGAAACGGCGCACATGGCCACAGGCAGCATCGAATGGCACGATCCGGCGCAGGAAAAATGGTCGTTCGCCATCTCCCCGTACTACACCAGGGTCGATGGCTACATCGACGCGCGCTGCCTCACCACCTGCAAGGCCGGCGCCTTCGTCAACCTGCGCTTTGCCAACGTCGATGGGAAGCTGTACGGCACCGAGGTGTCGGCGCACGCGGCGCTGGCCTCGGGCAGCTACGGCACGCTGTCGGGAGACATGCTGGTCAACTACGTGCGCGGCGAAAACCGCAGCACGGGCGACAACCTGTACAACATGATGCCGCTGAACACCCGCCTGGCGCTGAACCATCGCCTCGGTGCGTGGAGCAACGCGCTGGAACTGCGGGCCGTCAAGGCCAAGGACCGCGTCTCGTCGCTGCACAACGAACTGCGCACCGGCGGCTACGCCCTGGCCGCCCTGCGCACCAGTTATGCGTGGAACAAGGTGGAGCTCGACTTTGGCGTGGAAAACCTGTTCGACCGCCGTTACGACCTGCCTTTGGGCGGGGCCTATGTCGGCCAGGGCATGACCATGGCGCTGAACGGCGTTCCCTATGGAATCGGGGTGCGCGGCATGGGGCGTTCGGTGTATGCCGGCCTGACCTTCAAGTTGTAGGGATCGGTATATCAAACCGATATAGGAGCCGCGAAATAAGCCATTGGTAAGCTATTGCTGCCAACCGTAGGATTGTGCTGCCGGATACCGTCCAACACACAAAACTACGAGACAAGCACCAATGACGACACCGCGACTCCCCGCCCTGCTGGCCCTGGCCAGTGCGCTGGCGACAGCCTTCCCCCTGGCCGCCAGCGCCGCTCCCGCAAGCAAGTATGCCGAATGGGAGCAACCGGAAGTGGTTCAAGTGAACCGCGAGCCGATGAAAACCACCTTCTTCAACTTCGAACGGCGCGACCTTGCGCTGAAGGGCGACAAGGCGGCTTCGCAGTATTACCTCTCGCTGGACGGCACCTGGTCGTTCGCCTACTCCCGCAATCCGGAATCGCGGCCGGTCGATTTCTACAAGCCCGGCTTCGACGTGAGCCGCTGGAAAACCATCCAGGTGCCTGGCATGATGCAGGCGCAGGGCTACGGCCAGCCCCTGTTCAACAACAGCGACTACCCTTTCCCGCCCAACCAGCCTTACATCCTGCACAGCATGAACGAGGTGGGCTCCTATCGCCGCAACTTCGACCTTCCGGCCAACTGGGATGGGCGCGATGTCTTCCTGCACATCGGCGCGGCCGGCGCCGCCTACTACATCTGGGTCAACGGCCAGCGGGTCGGCTATTCGGAAGACTCCAAGCTGCCGTCGGAATTCAAGCTGACGCGCTTCCTGCGCCCCGGCAGCAATACCATCGCCATCGAGCTGTATCGCTTCGCGGACGGCTCCTACCTTGAGGACCAGGACTTCTGGCGCGTCTCCGGCATCGAGCGCAGCGTCTACCTGTATGCCGAGCAGAAGGCTCACCTGCGCGACTACGTGGTGCGCGCCACCCTGGACAAGGCCGCCTACCGCGACGGCGAATTCACCCTGCAGCCCGAGTTTACGGGCGCCGCACAGGGCAAGCTGACCGCCACCTTGCTGGACGGCGACAAGGCCGTGCTGTCGCTCGAAAGCGGCGTCCACGGCGGCAAGGCTGCGCCGCTGCGCGGCACCGTGCCCGGCGTGCGCCAATGGTCGGCCGAGGCGCCCAACCTGTACCGCCTGCTGCTCGAATTCCATGATGCGAAGGGCGCGCTGGTGTCCTCGACGTCGCGCATGGTTGGCTTCCGAACCGTGGAGGTGAAGGATGGCGAAGTGCGCGTCAACGGCAAGCGCATCATGATCAAGGGCGTCAACCGCCACGAACATGACCCGCAAACCTTCCACGTCATGTCGGAAGAGTCGATGCGCAAGGACATAGAGCTGATGAAGCAGGCCAATATCAATGCAGTCCGCACTTCGCATTACCCGAACGATCCGCGCTGGTACGACCTGGCGGACGAGTACGGCCTGTACGTGATGGACGAAGCAAACATCGAGTCGCACGAGTACATGGGCATGGGCGACCACGCGCGCAACATCCCCGGCCAGCGCGAAAAGATCCAGCTGGGCTACCAGCCGCACTGGGCGGCCGCCCACCTGGACCGCGTGAGCCGCATGGTACAGCGCGACCGCAACCACCCGAGCGTGATCCTGTGGTCGCTGGGGAACGAGGCGGGCACCGGGCCGAACTTCGAGAACGCGGCCAAATGGATCCGGGAACAGGATCCGGAACGCCTGATCAGCTACCTTGGTCATGGCACCATCGGCGAGGAGCATTTGCCGAACGATTACGTCGACATCTACGCGCCGATGTATGACCCGATCGAAAAAATGATCGACTACGCGCAGGACCCACGCTACAAGCAGCCGATGATCCAGTGCGAGTATGCGCATGCGATGGGCAATAGCCTCGGCAACTTTGAAGACTACTGGCAGGTGATCCGCTCGCACCGCAAGCTGCAGGGCGGCTTTATCTGGGACTGGGTGGACCAGGCCATGCTGCTCAAGGATAAGCAGGGCCGCAGCTACTGGGCGCAGGGCGAAGACTACGGCCCGAATCCGCGCAAGGACATGTCGGAAGTCGGCGATGGCCTGGTGCAGGCGGACCGCACGCCCGATCCTGAGTATTACGAGGTGCAAAAGGTTTACTCGCCGGTGGTCTTTGAAGGCGATCCGGCGTCCGGGCGCCTGAAAGTCGTCAACCGCTATGACTTCGCAGACCTGTCCGGGTTCGACTTTGACTGGTCGATTGCGCGCGACGGCACGCAAGTCGCGGGCGGATCGCTTGCTGGCGTCAAGGCAGCCGCACAGACGTCTGCCGATGTATCGTTGAACTTGCCGAGGCTGGAACGCGATCCGCGCTTCGAGTACGTGCTGACGCTGCGCGCCAAGGCCCGCGACGGCGCCATTCGCGGCGTTCCGGCCGGCATGGTGCTCGGCTTCAGCCAGTTCGTGCTGCAGTCGCCAACCGCTGCCGCCGTTACGGCGGGCAACGGCGCCTGGGTTGTGCCCGTACGCGCCGGGAACAGCGTCGAGCTGCGCGCGGGAGGCTCAGTGCTGGAGGTCGATGCGGCTAGCGGCAAGCTGGCCTACTCTGCAGGCGGCAAGCAATTGCTGGCCGGCGGCATGCCCTACTTCTGGCGCGCGCTGACGGAGAACGACCTCGGCACTGGCCTCAACAAAACCCATACCATCTGGAAGCAGTTCAGCGAGGAACGCAACGTGCGCTCCTTCGATGTCCTGAAAGACGGCGTGCGCATCGAATACATCTTCGGCGCCGGCTCCGCGCGCTGGGACGCCACCTACCGCATGGACAGCAAGGGCGCCGTGCAGGTTACCGCCACCTTCGCCCCACTGCGCGGCGACCTGCCGGACCCGCTGCGCATCGGCATGCGCTTCGACAGCAATCCTTCCCTGGACACGGTGGAATGGTATGGCCGCGGCCCACAGGAATCGTATAGCGACCGCATCACCGGCGCGCCGCTTGGCCGATACAGCGGCAAGCTGGCCGACCAGTACCACAACTACATCCGTCCACAGGAAAGCGGCAACAAGACCGGCGTGCGCTGGCTGACGCTGAAAGGTGGCGGCAGCGGCCTGCAACTGCGCGGCACGCAGGCGCTCTCGGTCAACGCCCTGCCATTCCCATACGAGGACCTGTACCCGCGCCCGCGCGGCACCTGGCATAGTTCCGACATCCGCCCGCACGGCGACGGCTCGCTGCTGGTTGACGCGGTGCAGACCGGCGTAGGCGGCGACACCGGCTGGAGCCAGGTAGGCCGTCCGCACACGCAATACCGCATCAAGCTGGAGCCAACCACCTACCAGTTCACCATCACGCCGCAAGGAGCCGCGCAATGACAAACCAAACCCGCCGCCGCGTCCTGGCCGGCGCCGCAGCAAGCGCCGGCGCTGCCTTGCTGCCCATGTCCGCCACCGTGCATGCTGCCGCCAGCGCGCGCTTCAGCATCGGCAAGGACGATTTCCTGCTCGACGGGAAACCGCTGCAGATCCGCTGCGGAGAAATGCACTTCGCCCGCGTGCCGCGCGAATACTGGCAGCACCGCCTGAAAGCCATCAAGGCCATGGGCCTGAACACCGTCTGCGCCTACCTGTTCTGGAACTACCACGAATGGCGCGAAGGCCGCTACGACTGGGGCGGCCAGCGCGACGCCGCCGAATTCTGCCGCCTGGCGCAACAGGAGGGCTTGTGGGTCATTCTGCGCCCCGGCCCTTACGCCTGCGCCGAATGGGAGATGGGCGGCCTGCCCTGGTGGCTGCTGAAAAAGAGCAGCAGCGACGCCTTCCTGCGCACCCGCGACGAAGCCTTCATGAAGCCGGCCAAGCGCTGGCTGGCGGAAGTCGGCCGCGTGCTGGGTGGGCAGCAGGTCACGCGCGGCGGCCCTATCCTGATGGTGCAGGTCGAAAACGAATATGGCTTCTTCAGCGACGACCTGGAATACATGCGCGGCATGCGCCAGGCCCTGCTCGACGCCCAGTTCGACGTGCCGCTATTCCAGTGCAATCCGACCAATGCCGTCTCACGCACCCATATCCCGGAACTGTTCTCGGTAGCGAACTTCGGCACCGATCCCGATGCAGGCTTCAAGGCACTGAAAGCCGTGCAGCAAGGCCCGCTGATGTGCGGCGAATACTATTCCGGCTGGTTCGATACCTGGGGTAACCCGCACCGCCGCGGCGCCGCCACCAAGGCCGTAGCCGATATCCAGCAGATGCTGAAAGTGGGCGGCTCCTTCAGCCTGTACATGGCGCATGGCGGCACCACCTTCGGCCTGTGGGGCGGCTGCGACCGTCCCTTCCGCCCCGACACCAGCAGCTACGACTACGACGCCCCGATCGGCGAAGCGGGATGGACCGGCGAAAAATTCCAGGCCTACCGCAAAGGCATCGAGCCGTTCCTGCAGCCCGGCGAAACACTGCCTTCGCCACCGGCGCGCCAGCCTGTGATGGCGATTCCCGCCTTTACGCTCAAGGAATCGGCTGCGGTCTTCGCCAGCCTGCCGCAGGAAGCGATACGCGACAAATCGCCGCAGCCGATCGAGCAATACGACATCAGCCGCGGCATGGTGTCCTACCGCGTTACCCTGCCTGCCGGCCCGGCCGGCAAGCTGACCGCCGCAAAGGTGCGCGACCTGGCCTGGGTACATGTCGACGGCAAGCTGGCCGGGACCTTCGACACCCGACACCGCCGCTTCAGCATCGACCTGCCCGCGCGCGACAAGCCCGCCACGCTGGAAATCCTGCTGTACACCATTGCCCGCGTCAATTTCGGTCCCGAAGTGCACGACCGCAAAGGCTTGCACGGCCCGGTGCAATTCCAGCCGAAAGGCGGCGCGCCGGTCGCCTTGGAAAACTGGGAGATCCGCGCCATCGACTTCGACGCCGACGGCGTGCTGCCGCCGCTGCAATGGAAACAGCAGCGCGCGCGCGGGCCCGCCTTCTGGCGCGGCAGTTTCGACGCGGCCAAAACCGCCGATACCTTCCTCGACATGTCGGCCTGGGGCCAGGGCGTTGTCTGGATCAACGGCCGCTGCCTGGGCCGCTACTGGAGCATCGGCCCGACGCAAACCATGTACCTGCCCGGCCCATGGCTGAAACGGGGCCGCAATGAAGTCGTGGTGCTTGACCTGACCGGCCCGCAGCGCGCCGAATTGCGCGGCCTGGAAACCCCGATTCTCGACCGCCTGCAACCGGAACGCGACCTGCCCCGCCCTCCGAACAAGGCCAAGCCCAAGCTGGAAGGCGTCACGCCTGCCTACAGTGGCCAGTTCCAGCCCGGCAGCGCCACGCAGGACTTGCGCTTCGCCGCCCCGGTCAGCGGGCGCCAGTTCTGCCTCGAATCGCTGGATGCCTTCGACGGCAAGCAATACGCAGCCGTGGCCGAAATCTCGCTGCTGGACGCCAAGGGGCAGCCGATCAACCAGTCCGCCTGGACCATCGCCTACGTGAGCAGCGAGGAAGGCAAGCGCGAAGACGGGCAGGCGCTGAACGCCATCAATGGCCAGGCCAGCGATTTCTGGCACACCGCGTTCGCAGGCAAGACCCCGGCGCCAACCCACCCGCACCGCCTGGTGATCGACCTCGAGAAGACCGTCGAAGTGGCCGGCATCCGCTATACGCCCCGCCAGGGCGACGACAAGGTGACGGGCCGCATCAAGCGCTTCAACGCCTACGTTGGCGCGCAGCTGGTGGACCCGGGGGAATAAGTCGACGTTATGCCCAATCGATATACAAGACGATAAATTTCTCATATTTCTGAACTAGCTCGCCAAGATAGACTTGCCTTACCACTTCACAAACGAACAAAAATGAAGATCACAAAACTGACCACCTACCGCATTCCACCGCGCTGGATGCTGCTCAAGATTGAAACAGACGAAGGCGTAGTCGGTTGGGGCGAACCGGTCATCGAAGGCAAGGCACGTACCGTGGAAACCGCCGTCCACGAGTTCTCGCAATACCTGGTGGGCCAGGACCCGCGCCGCATCAACGACCTGTGGCAGGTCATGTACCGCGGCGGCTTTTACCGCGGCGGCGCCATCCTGATGAGCGCCATCGCCGGCATCGACCAGGCGCTGTGGGACATCAAGGGCAAGGCCCTCGGGGTGCCGGTGTACGAGCTGCTGGGCGGCCTGGTGCGCGACCGCATGAAGACCTATAGCTGGGTAGGCGGCGACCGCCCGGCCGACGTCATCGCCGGCATCAAGACGCTGCGCGAAGCAGGCTTCGATACCTTCAAGATGAACGGCACCGAGGAATTCGGCATCATCGAAAGTTCCGCCGCCGTGGATGCCGCCGTCACCCGTATCGCCGAGATCCGCGAAGCCTTCGGCAACCAGATCGAATTCGGCATCGACTTCCACGGTCGCGTCGCTGCGCCGATGGCCAAGGTGCTGCTGCGCGAACTGGAACCTTACCGCCCGCTGTTCGTCGAAGAACCGGTGCTGGCGGAACAGGCCGAGTACTATCCGCGCCTGGCCGAATCGACTTCGATTCCGCTGGCGGCCGGCGAACGCATGTTCTCCCGCTTCGAATTCAAGAACGTCTTCCAGGCCGGCGGCATTTCGATCGTGCAGCCCGACCTGTCGCACGCCGGCGGCATTTCCGAATGCCTGAAGATCGCCGGCATGGCGGAAGCTTACGACGTTGCCCTGGCCCCACATTGCCCGCTTGGCCCGGTTGCGCTGGCCGCCTGCCTGCACGTCGACTTTGTGTCGTACAACGCCGTGCTGCAGGAGCAGAGCATGGGCATTCACTACAACAAGGGCGGCGAGCTGCTCGACTACGTGGTGAACAAGGAAGACTTCAAGATCGAGAACGGCTACATCAAGCCGCTGCCCAAGCCAGGCCTGGGTGTGGTGGTCGACGAACAGCGCGTGATTGAAGCCAGCCGCAATGCGCCCGACTGGAGTAATCCGCTGTGGCGCCATCCTGACGGCAGCGTAGCGGAATGGTAAGCAACGCCAACACCGCCAGCCTGCTCGCCCTTGACTGGGGCAGCACCAGCCTGCGCGCCTTCCTGCTGGGCCCCGGCGGCAAAGTGCTGGCGGAACGCAGCAACGGCAAAGGTGCGTCCACGCTGTCCGGCGCGACGGCCTTCGCGGCCGCGCTGGACGGCATTGCCGGCGACTGGCTGGCCGCGCATCGGCGCTTGCCGGTTCTGGCCTGCGGCATGATCGGCAGCCAGCACGGCTGGCGCGACGTGCCATACGCTGCCTGCCCCGCCAACGCCAGCGCGCTGGCAGCCGGCATGCTGGCCAGCCCTGGCGCCGAAATCTCCATCGTTCCCGGCATGCTGTACGACGACGGCGCCCTGCCCCCCGACGTGATGCGCGGCGAGGAAACTCAGGTGGTTGGCGCCCTGCAACTGCAACCCGCGCTGCGCGACTCATCCTGCATCGTCATGCCCGGCACTCATTCCAAATGGGCGCAAGTGAACGACGGCCGCCTGATGCGCTTCGCGACCCATATGACGGGCGAACTGTTTGCCGTGCTGCGCACCCATTCCGTGCTGGGCCGCCTGATGGGCAACAGCGAAACCTTCGCCGAACATGCCTTCGTCGCCGGCGTCGAAGCCGCGCGCGATTACGGCCATCTCGGCATGAGCCACCAGATTTTTGCAGCACGCACCCTCGGCGTCACCGGCCGCGCGCCGGCCAGCGACCTGGCTGATTACCTTTCCGGCCTGCTGGTCGGCCACGAACTGCGCGCCGGCCTGGCTTGGCGCGATGCGGCCGGCCTGGCGAGTGCGCCGCTGGCACTGGTCGGCAGCCAGGTCCTGTGCCGGCGCTACGCGCTTGCCCTGCAATGCTTCCACGCCGCGGCGCCGCTGCTGCTCGATAACACCGCTCCCGCCGGCCTGTACCACCTGGCACGCGCCGCCGGCATGCTCAAGGATTGAAATGACCGCACCTTCCGCCACACCTTTCGAAACCGCCTTCAAGACGCTGCCCCTTGTAGCCATCCTGCGTGGCGTCCAGCCGCACGAGGTGGAAGCCATCGGCGCCGCCCTGTATGAAGCTGGTTTCCGCCTGATCGAAGTTCCGCTCAACTCCCCGCAGCCGCTGGATTCCATTGCCCGCCTGGCGCGCAGCCTGCCGGCCGACGCCGTGCTGGGCGCAGGCACCGTCCTGACTACCACCGCCGTGCAGGAAGTGCGCGACGCCGGTGGCGCGCTGATCGTGATGCCGCATTCCGATACGTCCGTGATCCGCGCCGCCAAGGCAGCCGGCATGTTCTGCGTACCAGGCGCCGCCACGCCGACCGAAGCTTTCGCGGCCGCCCACGCCGGCGCCGATGCGCTCAAGCTGTTCCCAGCCGAACTGGTGACGCCGACTGTCATGCGCGCCATGCGCGCCGTGCTTCCGCCTGCCTTGCCGCTGCTGCCGGTGGGCGGCGTCACGCCGGGCAGCATGGCCACCTGGCGTGCCGCCGGCGCCAGCGGCTTCGGCCTGGGTTCGGCGCTGTACCAGCCAGGCCTGGATGCCGCAGCCGTAGCCGAACGAGCCAACGCCTTCGTCACCGCCTGGAGGCAGGATGGAACAGCACGCCCAGCCTGAAACGCTCCTGCCCAACGCCCTCATTGGCGCACTGCTCTGGCACGACAGCTGCTGGTGGTGGAGCGATGCCGCCACGCCGGCCCTGAAGGCCTGGGGCGGCAAGGGCGCCCCGGAAAACAGCCGCTTGCCGGAACATCTTGCCGCATTCGCCTTCTGCCGCAGCGGCAAACTGCTGCTTGGCCTCGACAAATGGCTGTACCTGGCAGAACGCACCCCGCCGGGCGCCCTGAAACTGGCGCGCCGCCTGCCCCTCGCCATCGCCGCCGTCGATCCCGCCGAAGCACGCACTCGCATCAACGACGGCTGTGCCGACCGCCACGGCAACTTCGTCCTCGGCACTGCCAACCTGAATCCCGACTCTCCTCCCATCGGCAGCTTTTACCAGTTCTCGCGGCGTTTCGGCCTGCGCCGGCTGGCCTTGCCGACAGTCGTTGCCGCGCATGGAATCGGCTTCAGCCCCGATGGCGGCACGCTGTACTTCGCCAGCGGCGACGGCCGCGAAGTACTGGAAACTACGTATGACCCGGCAGGTGCCGAAGTCGGTAGAATCAAACGGTTCGCCAGCCTGGGAGATGCCCGTGCCGGCGGCCTGGCGCTGGATGCCGGCGGCAACGTATGGATTGCGCTGCGCGAAGAAGGACGGCGCGGCCGCCTGGCGCAATTCACCGCCGACGGCACGCCGTTGCGCGAACTGCCGTTGTCGGCAACACAACCCTCGCGCCCGGTCTTCGGTGGACTGGGGCTGGAACAACTGGCAGCAGGCGCCCTTGACGGCGGCTTGCACGCCATCGAGATACCCGGCGTGCAGGGATTGGCCCCGTCCCTGTTTGACGACGCCGCTGATTGACGCTGCCGGGAAGCGGCCCTATTATTGTCCGCATGTCAGATCCACGCTCGGACCGATTTGTAAGGTCCCACCTGAAAACGCGCCACCTGGTGCTATTGGTCGAATTGGGCCGGCACCGCTCGATCCTGCATGCAGCACAGGCGGCAAACCTCACCCAGCCCGCGGCATCCAAGCTGCTGGGCGAGATCGAACACGCACTGAACGTCCAGTTGTTTGAGCGCCTGCCGCGAGGCGTAGTGCCGACGTGGTACGGCGAAGTAATGATACGGCGCGCCGGCACCGCGCTGGCAGAAATGGATGCGGCGCACCAGGAAGTGATGGAACTGGTCTCGGGCCTTTCCGGCCGCGTTTCCATTGGCACGGTGCTGACGCCTTCCGCCGGCCTGGTCACCGACGCCGTCAAGCTGCTGAAGAACCGCACCGCCAAGGTGCAGGTATCGATTACCGTCGACACTTCCAAGATTCTTGTCGAACGCATGCGTGCCGGCGAATTCGACCTGGTGATCGGGCGCCTGCTCGATTCCAACGTCGCTTCCGAGTTCAATTTCGAGCCGCTCACCGACGAGCCGCATAGCCTGATCGCCGCAGCCGACCATCCCTTCGTGGGACGCAAGGACCTGCAACTGGCCGACCTGGCGCGCGAACCCTGGGTGCTGCCGCCGGCCGGCAGTATCCTGCGCGACCGCCTGACATCGATGTTCCTGTCTCAAGGCCTGGAACCGCCAACCGAAGTGGTGGAAACACTGGCCATGCCGGTGGTGGTCAACCTGCTGCCCGGCAGTCGCATGATCGCGGCCATGCCGGAGGAAACCGTGCGCCCCTACCTGGATGCCGGCCTGCTGGCCGTGCTGCCCTGGGACCTTGGCCTGCGCATGGACATGTACGGCATCGTCACCCGCAAGCGCCACCGCTTGTCGCCGGGCGCGGAAGCCATGCTGGTAGCCCTGCGCGATGCCGCGCAGGCGCGCTACCGGCGTTAAGTCTCCTTCAATAACTGACGTGGTAGTCCTTCGGGAATTTCTTGCCCCCGAAGGCCTTCTTCTGCGTCCAGTCCTGCGCCGCCGAGGTCCAATACGAATCGTCGGCTGGCAAGCCAAGCGCAAGGAAGCTCGATGCGGCGATATACATGCTGCCGTTGTTCGAGTACCAGTCGCCCAGTTCCGGCTGGTGTCCCGCAAAGCCAATGGTCAGGTAGCCTTCTTTCGTAAAATTGCTTGGCTCCGTCCAGATCGCCTTGTGCACGCCCGTCATCGCAGCGCGCACCTGGCCTTCCGGCAGGCTGGCCGGCAACTGCTTGCGCCAGGCGAGCAGCGCCAGCGGCTGGAAGGCGGCGGTACGGTAAGTCAGCGAGCGGCCGATCGGCGGGAAGGTGCCCTGCGGCGAAATGAAACGTTCCAGGTGTTCGCCATAGCGCTGCATGCGCTTTTGCGCCTGCGCCAGCAGGTCCGCCGGCTTGCCGTTCCAGAACGGCCCATTGGCCCGGGCGAGCACTTCGAGGATCTCCACGAGCATCGGATACATCACGAAGGAATTGTAGTAGTCGAAGTGGAAGGTTTCGCCATCCTTGATCCAGCCATCGCCCACATACCATTCATTGACCTTGCGGATCGCCACGTTCATGCGCATCGGGTCGTACTGCTCGCCGATGGAGAGCAGGAAGGCCTCATTCATGGCCGCGAACAGCATCCAGTTGATGTACGGCGGCTCGATGCGGCGCAGGCCCTTGATTTCATCGATGATGCGTTGTTTGGTGGCGGCGTCCAGCGGCTCCCACAGCGCTTTTGGCGCGCGCATCAGGGCATTGGTGAAGTAGGCGGAATCGACCAGGGTCTGCCCGTGCACTTTCCACGAAAGGTAATCCGGGGATTTCGGGTCGACGGAGTGCGTGTAGCTTTGCAGGGCTTGTTCGCGCAGGCGCTTGCGGGCGCGGCCTTCTGCGCTGTCGTCGTCGGGAAGCGCCAGCCAGGGCGCCATGCCGGCGATCAGGCGGCCGAAGCACTCCAGGTAGGCCACACCGGAATCGCGGCCGTCCCAGGTAGGGCTAAGTTCCAGGGCGAATTTCTTCTTCAGCTCCCCCTTTGACATACTGGCCAGCACCGGATCGGCCATCTTTTGCAGCAGCCCGGCCATGTACGCGCGATCGCCGCCCGGCGCCCCAGCAGCAGCCGCGCCAGCGCCAGCCGCAAGAGCCATCGCCGGAGCTGCGGCCGCTGCTCCCCCAGCCAGCAGGCCGCGCATGAAATTACGTCGTTCCATCCTGTGTCTCCTTCTATTTGCTTTTATCGATGTAGCGCACCATTTCGGCGGCCGCGAGCAAATATGCGCCGACGCCGAAGTGTGCGGTCGAATTCCTGTCCACCACCTGCCCCGGAATGGCGCGATCGCCGATCGGCTGCACATAGCCGATTTTGCCGTCCGGTTGCAGTGCCACGCTTGCCAGGTAGCCCCAGCCCTTCAGTGCGACCGGCGCGTATTCGGCGCGGTCCAGCAGGCCATTATTGATGCCCCACAAATAGCCGTAAGTGAAGAAGGCCGTGCCGCTGGTCTCGGGACCAGGAGCATGCTGCGGATCGAGCAGGCTGCGCGTCCAGTAGCCCTCCGCCTGCTGCGCCTTCTTCAGTGCCGCCGCCATGCCCTGGAACTTGCGCACGTATTCCTCGCGATGCGGCGCGTCCTTCGGCAGGTCGTGCAGCACTTTCGCCATCCCGGCAAACACCCAGCCATCGCCGCGCGCCCAGAAGTCCTTGCGTCCGTTGACGCTCTTGTGGGCCGGGTACACGTAGCGTGCGTCGCGGTAGTACAGCTTTTCATCCTGGTCGTACATGATGCTGTTCGAATACTGGAAATACTCGTGCAGCTTCTCCAGGTACTGCGGATTGCCCGTGATGTTGTACATCTTGGTCATCACCGGCATCACCATATACAGGCCATCCGCCCACCACCAGTAATCGTTGCGGACGGTAGACATCTGGTACTCCATCACCTCGCGGGCGCGGGCGATGCGTGCCGGGTCCTTGTCGAGCTGGTACAGGTCCGCGTAAGTCTGGAAGCAAATCTGCCAGTCGCCGAACAGCACGTGATCGTCGGTCTCGCCGTAGGTCAGCTTCCACTGTCCCTTGTCGGTCGATTTGGCGCCCTGCCACTGGTTATGCTGCGCCCAGTCCAGCGAGTACTTCAGGTAGGCCTGGTTGCCGGTGATGCGGTAAGCCTCCATATTGCCGGTGTGGTAGGCCGCCACATTCCAGAACGACCATTCCCTGGCCGGCGTGTTGGACTGCCAATAGGTGTTGACCTTGTCGATGATGCCGACAACTTCCTGCCGCTGCGGCGCCGTCGGTGTGGAAGCGCAGCCGCCCAGAGCGGCCGCAAAAAACAGAAAAACTGTGTGGATTAGCTTCATGTTTTCGATAGTCCATATTCGAAAAAAGCCGAAGACACTTGCGTGCCTTCGGCGAAGGAGACCGGGAGCGGGAGAGAGAGTAGACCGCCCCAGGTTTGTTACAGCTTGCCGCGCAGGCCGATCTTGATCGTCCGGCCGTCGTACTTCGCGTAGTCCATCCGGGTCTTCTTGCCGCTGCCGTACTGGCCGGTGGCATCCTCGAAATAATCGTACGACAAGGTGTTCGACAGGTTCAGCGCGTCGAGGCGCAGTTCCAGGTTGTCGTTGATCTTGTAGCTGATATTGCCATCGAGGTAGCCGCGTGCCGCGCGCCAGCGGATCAGGTCATCGCCGTTATTCTTCGGATTGTCGCCGTGCAGGCTGCGTCCCTTGTAGTTGTAAGAGAAGCGAATCGCCAGCGGACCGTTTTCGTAATAGGCGGTGGTGCTGTAGGCATATTTCGGCACCGAGTTGACCTCGATCTCCCTGCCCGCATTGGTGATCCACTTTGCGCTGTTGAACGGATCGATGTGGGTGTAGCTGGCCAGCATGCCGAAGCCCTTGTAAGGCGCAGGCAGGAAATCGAAGTCCTGCTGGTACGACAGCTCGTAGCCCTTCAGCACCTGGCGTCCGGCGTTGCTGTACGTACGCAGCGTCATCGGCAGGTTCGGGTCCACGCGGCCATCCGGTCCGTAGAAGATCGCGCCCATCGCGGTATCCGGCAGGCCCAAAGCGCCGAAGGTGGTCTGGGTCGTGCTGGACACGGTGGCATCGGTCAGCACCTTGCGGAAGTATGCCGCCGACAGCAGGCTGCCCTTGCGGAAGTACCATTCCAGGCTGGTGTCCATGTTCTTCGACTGCTGCGGACGCAGGTTCGGATTGCCCGCCGTGGCCGAGTTGTCGAACGGGTTCGGCACCACGGTCTGCGCTGCGATGATCGACAGCGAAGCACGGGAAATGGTCTTGCCGAAGGAGGCGCGCCACATCAGGTCTTCGGTAACGTCGAAGGCGCCGCTGATGGCCGGCAGCAGGTTATGGTAAGAGCCGCTTTCCTGGTTAGGCTGGTAGGTGCCGCCGGCGCCGGTCTTCTTGAAGTTGTCGATATCCAGCTCGGTGCGCGAATAGCGCACACCCGCGTTGATCCGCAGGCCGTGGCCCAGCACTTCGCCCTTGAAGTCCGACTGCACGAAACCGGAGGTCACTTTCTCGGTCGCGGTAAAGCTCTGTGCCGGGGTAAAGGTCGCCTCGGTGTTGTACGCCAGCGGATCGAAAGTCGAGTAGGTGTAATTGCGGGTGAAGGTTCCGAACTGGTGCGGCCAGCCGGCGCTCATGTCCAGGTTGCTGATCGGCAGGTCGAACACCATGCCCTGCCGCATGCCGGTGTTGCCCAGGCTATTCAGCTTGGCCGTCATATCTGACGTGGCATTGCGCTTGTGGACGCCCTTCTCGGTTTCCACGTACACCAGGCCCGTTTTCAGGTGGCCGGTCCAATCGCCCCACAGGTTGTAGTCCCAGTCCGCGATCACGCGGCCCTGGCGGCCACGGTCGGTCTCGCGCGTCAGGCCGGTGCCGATGCCGAAGCCGGCATAATTGGCCGGGTTCAGGTAATCGCTGGTCGACGAAAGCGACGGATAAACGTGGTCGCTGCCATAGTCGATGGTGGAGGTGATGCCGAAAATCTGGCCGGACAGCGTGTCCTGGTAGCTTTGCGCCTTGCTGCTGTTGACGCTCAGCTGACCGGTCAGCGACAGCCTGTCGTTGGCTTTCCAGTTCGCGTTCAGCGACGCGTAGCTGAACTTCGTCTCGTCTTCGGTGTAGGTGACGCCGCTGCTGTACGAGGTATTGCCGAAGGTGCCGGTCAACAGGTTCGAACCCGGATCGATGTGGACGTTGATCGGCACCAGGCCATTGTGGCCGGCCGTGCCCGGAGGCGCGCTAGGGTTGGTGGTCTTGCTGTTGCGGACCAGGATGCCGTAATACAGCTCGTCGCGCGAGTTTTTCAGCTTGGAGTACATGGTATCCAGGCTGACGTTCAGCGTGCTGTCTTTGTACTGCAGCGAAGAGACCAGGCCATCGCGGCTGCGGTCATTGGACGAGCCGTAGAAGCGGTAGATACGCGGCAGCAGCGCATTGTCCACCTGGTCGCGCGTGTAGCCCGACAGGTTGGCGCGCGGATCGTCGTAATCGAGCTGCATCGCGAAGTTGCCCTGCACCGGCGTCTTGCTGCCGCGCGCCGAGCTGTTATAGCCGCCGGTCGCCTCGAAGCCGGAACGATTGTTCATCGCCTTCGAATGCGCAGCGCCGACCAGGAAGCCCCAGTTGCCCCAGGTCTTGGAGAACAGGCCGAATGCCGCCGGATCGGTCTTCTCGGACATGGTGTTGTACGCGCCCGTTACCGAATAGCGCACCGCGCCTTTGGGATTATCGAACGGGCGCGGGGACTGCAGGTCCACCACGCCGCCCATGCCCCCTTCCGGCAGTTCGGACAGCGGCGACTTGTAGAAGTCCACGCGGCCGAACAGTTCGGAAGCAAACACGTCGTAGTTGAAGCCGCGCGCTGCGTTGCCGATGGAACCGGTACTGGTGGTGTTCACCGGAGCCCCATTCAGCGTGGTGACCGAATACTCCGTCGGCAAGCCGCGAATCGAAATGCGCTGCCCTTCGGCCGAACTTTCATCGCGGTTCAGGATAATGCCCGGCACGCGCTGCAGCGATTCCGCCACGTTCGACTCCGGGAACTTGCCGATGTCTTCCGCCACGATGGAATCGCGCACGCCGATTGCCTGGGCTTTCAGGTTCAGGGCCTTCTGCAGGCTGGAACGGAAGCCCGTCACCACCACAGTGTTGGCCGCATCCACGTTTGCCGCAACGTCGCCCGAAGCAGCAGCTGCCGCGGGTGCGGCCGGTGCTGCCGGAGCTTCTGCCGCCTCCTGCGCCATGGCCCCAGTGCCATATGCTGTTGCCAATGCCAGGGGCACCAGCGTTGCAAGAACTTTCTTCCTCATTTCTTATGTCTCCCTTGTTAACTTCTTTTTTAACGAACCTGCTTTGACACCTCCCAGTCCAGCACACGCACCGGTTCTGCCGGCCGCTGCGCAACGCCCTCCCCGTCCACTTGCGACGCCTTCTGAACGAACAGGCTCAGGATGCCGCGCGATTTCCACAACTCGCTGTCGAACGTCGGCTCCCATTCGCCGACCGAAGTTTCGGACAAGTCGTGCACAGACCACTGGAAAGACTGGAAATCCTCGATGACTGCGACCGACACCTTGCTGCCGCGCTCTTCGTCGCGAAATACCACCAGGCCGCCTTTATCGGCCAGCAGCAACTGCGGCCGTGCCATCGGAATACGTTTGGTGCCGCCGCCTGACAGGCTGAAAGCCGTCTTGTGCAGCGGTAGGGTGCGCGCTTCCCAGCGCTGCCCCGTATTGAATACCACGCGGTACTGGGGAATCGCGCTGCCGGCATCCCGCCAATATGTCGCGATATAAGGACGGCCTTCCGCATCGGCGGCCATCGAAGTCTGGTTGATCAGCTCACTGCCCTGCGGGATGCGCAAGGCATATTCCGCGCTGGCCGCAGTAATGGGAAGCCTGTATGGCGTCCCGTCCGAATGTTCCCAGCTCTTGCCGCCGTCGCGCGAGCGGGCATAGGCCAGGTCATGGTTGCTCGCCACGTCCGGCGACTCGCGCCACACCCAGGACAGGTGCAGCACGCCGCGGCCGTCGGCGTGCGCCTGCCAGTACGCGTTGCGCCGGCCCTCGCCGTCGATCAGCTTGTCCTGCAGGCGTTCCCACTTCGCGCTGGCGTGGCGATAGCGGTTCATCACCAGGTTGCCGCGTCCCGACGCGCCATCGCGGTACAGGAACAGCAGGTCGCCATCGGGCAGGCGATAGAACTCTGGATAGCTCACGGCCTGTTCGTCGCGCCCCACCATTGCCAACGGGTCGCCCAGTTCCAGTCCACCCGGCGCCTTGCTGCGGGCATAGCGCAAGGGATTGTCGTGGTGGTCCCAGGCCACGTGCAGGTAGCCCGCCCCGTCAACCATGATGCTGATGCCGTTGTGCGCGTCCTCGGCCTTGCCCCGGAATGGGCTGCGCTGGACCGTCCAGTCGCTGCTGTCCACACGCCGCCTGGCCAGCACCACGTAGCGCTCGGCGTCGTAATAGGCGGCGTACTGCATGCCATCATGCGTAACGAGGGAATTCTTGCGGAATACGGTCACGTTGACCGAATTATTGGCCCATCCGGGACCAATGGTGGATTGCTTGATGTCGATTGCTTGCGCGGCCGGAATGCACAGCGCGGCCAGCATCGCCGCAGCTATTGCCTTCCATTTCCTCGCGAATGATTTCATGGTCGAGTTGCAATCGTTAAATAAGCCGAAATCATTCTATGCAATTAGAAATATGAAACCTATATATTCTTTCGAAGTTTCTAGATCAAAAGCATATAGCTCATTTCAGTACTTATAGCCGGGCGCGCTGAAAAGTCCAGGAGGGGTAGCATTCTGGAATGGCTAAGGACGGCAAACAGCAGCTCGACCATGCGGTCGACGATCTTGAACATGAGGTGCCGAGCAAGGCGAAGCGCTTCATCGAATGGGCGCGCTCGGACCGTGCACGCTGGGTGCGGATTCCCCTCGCCCTGGCGTTGATCGCAGTCGGAATACTTGCGCCGTATATGCCGGTGGTTGGTGTGGAAGACGTGCCAATCGGCTTGCTGCTGCTGTCCTACGACATTCCCTTCCTGCGCAAGCCGATGGCGGCCCTCATCGAGTGGCTGATCGGCCTGTGGCGGCGGCTACGGGGCAAGTCAGCTCAGCGCCGGTCCTGATATGCGGCAGCCATGCGCTCGGCGGTCTGCTTGATTTCTTCCCGCAGGTCGGCCGGTTCGAACACCACCACGCCATCGCCAAAACCCAGCAGCCACCAGGTCAGTGCGCGGGTTCGCGGTACAGTGGCGATCAGGCGCAAATGGTCTGCCGATTCGCTGTACAGCACCTGATCCTTGCTCAAAGGTGTTTCAGCCAGGTGTTCGCCGGCCGCGCGAGCGAACACCGCTTGCAGGCGGATCTCGCCGCCGTTCGCAATGCCGAACTGTCCTTCGGCAATGAAGGCATCGATATCGAAGCCGGCTTTGCGGCGCGCCGGCAGGAACAGCATTTCCGCCTGCTTCACACGATGCAGCGCAATCGTGCGCGCATCCTCATAATCGGAAAACATGCAAACCAGGTAGACCGTGCCGGCCTTCTGCACGATGGCCAGGGGATGCACCGATTCGTAGACAGTCGGCGCGCTGCCATCGCGCTTCTGGTAATGCAGCTTGAGCTGTCGATCCTTCATCAGCGCATCGTAGACCGTGCGCTGGCATTGCTCGTCCACTTCCGCCGGCAGCAAAGGCTGCGCCGACGGAATGCTGCGCACCTTGCCAAGCCATGCCTTGGTTTGCGTGCTTTCATCAATTGCCGCCAGCGTCTGGGCCGCTGCGGAAAAGTGCGGCTGCAGCGCATCCAGTGTCGAAGGCGGAAGCTGCCGGTGCAGGTACTGCTCCACCATCGTCAGCGTCAGCGCTTCCGGCACCGACATTCCGGGCAGGCTGAAAATTGCGCCATCGCGCCGCCAGCTCCATTTGAATGGCTTGGCCGATTCATCGACCATCAGCGGAAACACCGATTCCAGCGCCTTCAGGTCACGTTCGACCGTGCGCTTGTCGATCGGGTACTCCGCCTGCGCCAAGCGTTCGGTAATCTCTGCGGCCGTAATGCTCAATGGTGCGCGCGGCACCAGCCGCAGCATATTCCATTGCCGGAACATGGAGTCCTTGGAAGCCATCCGATGAATGCTCAGTTATCAAGAATTTCATTGTAGCAATTATTTAAGCCGCGCGCCCCGCATGCCGCTTGGCGTCACGACGATCTCCCACACATCCAGCTCCTCCAGCCGCCCGGCCAGTGCGCAGGCGCGCCGGTAGCCAAGCCGGAACCGGACTTGCAAGCGCGATACCGGACAGGCCAGCAAGCCGCCGCGCGCCGCCTCCAGCGCACGCACAAAATCGATGGCCCCTGCGATCTCGTTCATCGTGAATTTCCCGTCTCCCAAACTGCGCTCCCTCTATTCAATGAAGATGCCGCAGTATCGGGCGCGCTTCCGACAGCCCATGTCGCAGACGCTGCGACACAATCTGTCGCAGCGTCTGCGAAAATAGGCGCAAGGAGGAAAACATGAAGCTAGTCGTTGCCATTTCATCGCGCGCCCTGTTCCAGCTGGACGAGAGCCATGCCATCTTCGAATCCCAGGGCGTGGCGGCGTATTGCGCCCACCAGCGCGAAAACGAACATGTGGTGCTGGAGCCGGGCCCTGCCTTCAACTTGGTGCGCAAGCTGCTGGCCCTGAACAAGGGCGCGCCGGCATCGCCGCTGGTGGAGGTGGTGCTCCTGTCGCGCAACAGCGCCGACACCGGCATCCGCATTTTCAACTCCATCGAGCACTACCAGCTCGACATCAAGCGCGCCGCCTTCTGCTCCGGCGCCAGCACGCACCGTTATGTGGAAGCCTTCGGCGCGCAGCTATTCCTGTCCACCAACCCGGACGACGTGCGCGAATCGCTGGCCCAGGGCCACGCCGCGGCAACCATCCTGCCTTCGCACCGTGAAGACGACACCGGCCAGTTGCGCATTGCCTTCGATGGCGATGCAGTGCTGTTCTCCGACGACTCCGAGCGCATTTACAAGCAGCTTGGCCTTGACGCCTTTGCCCGTAATGAACGGGAAGCAGCGCACAACCCGATGCCGGGCGGCCCGTTCAAGAACTTCCTCGGGGCACTGCACGCGATCCAGGCGGCGCATGGCGCCGACGATGCGCCAATCCGCACTGCGCTGGTCACTGCCCGCTCGGCGCCGGCGCACGAACGCGTGATCCGCACCTTGCGTGCCTGGGACATCCGCATCGATGAAGCGCTGTTCCTCGGCGGGATGCCCAAGGGTGCGTTCCTCAAGGCCTTCGGCGCCGATATCTTCTTCGACGACCAGACCATGCACTGCGATTCAGCGCGGGAGTTCGTCCCAACCGGGCACGTCCCCTACGGCATCGCGAATGCCGCTGTCGCCGGGGAAAATTGACAGCACCTGCAGGAAGCTGGCTTCCGGTGCGGCGCTGAGCTCCAGCAGTTCGCCCGTCGCCGGGTGCCTGAACGACATGCCGACTGCCGCCAGCATCAGGCGGCCAAAGCCGAAGCGCTCGGCGAAATAGCGGTTATGGCGCCCCCGTCCATGATTGGCGTCGCCGATGATCGGATGGCTGATGTGCTTCATATGGCGCCGCAACTGGTGGCGACGGCCGGTTTCCGGGAACAGCTCGACCAGGCTGTAACGGCTGCTGCTGTAGCCTTCAATCGCGACCGGGATTTCCGTCGTCGCCAATCGGCGGAAGCGAGTCACTGCCTCGCGTATCGGCGCCTCCTCATCCTTGCAGCGGCGGTCCTCCGGCTCTTCCCGCAGCGGGTGGTCGATAAGGCCTTCTTCCGGCGCCCAGCCGCGCACCATGGCGAGGTAGCGCTTATGCACGTCGCCCGCCATGAGAGCCTTGCCGAGCACACTGGCCGTTTGCTGGTCGCGCGCAAAGACCAGCAAGCCGGAGGTCGGCCGGTCCAGGCGATGCACGGCGTAGACGTACTCCCCGCCATTCATCTCGCGCGCATACTGCAAGGCGAATTCGGTTTCATGCGGATCGATCGGGCTGCGATGCACCAGCAGGCCGGCCGGCTTGTGCACCGCCAGCAGCCATTGGTCGCGGTAGATTTCTGTGAGGGGATTCTGTTTCATTGCAGGCGGTATTCTCCCACAAGCACGGTCCTGCACAGGCTCGTTCTGAGTATTGTGCAGTTGGATATGCCGAAACCTTCGTTCACTTGGGTGATGGCTGCGGCGTAGACTGGGCTCCCCCGTTATCCCGAGGAGCCTCAAATGCGCTACCCAGCCTTGAATGACTACCTGGATCGTCTTGCGACCGACGAGACGCCATCCAGCAGCCTGCGCCTAAGCGGCGACGACGAAGTACAGGGACATATCTTCAACTGCTGGCTGGGAAGCGCCTTCCACCCGCTCCGCGAACTCGGAAGCGGAAATGTAAGCGGCTATGCCGGCCGCGTACGAGCCGTCACGGACGAAGACCAGGGACTGCCTTTGTGGACCTACCTCGATGGCGCAGCAAGCGACGACGAGTCCGTTGCCTTGGATCGCATGTGCCGCACGCTCCACGCAATCAATTTCTTCAGCAAGGAAACCGTCGACGGCCAGGCATTGCACCTGAATGTGCATGACCGCCTTCTCAGCGCCGTGAGCAGCAACCACGGCATGGCGTTCCGCCGCATCCTCGACTCCCTGGGCCTGCCGCTGGACCAGATCGTCCTGCAACTGCCCGCAGTGAATGCGCGGCAGAACTGGATGCTGAACTACGTCGCCGACAATTACCGCCGCAACGGCTTCCGTATATCAGTGAAAGTCGCCACCCCATCCCAGTTACCGGCCGTCCTCGGCCCAGCACGGGTCGACGCCATACGCATCGCCAGCCTGCACGGGGCGGGCGCCGCCGAACTGACGCAAGTCCTCGCACAGGTCGCATCGCTGAACGTGCAAGTGCTGGTCAAGGACGACACTCCCGCCCTGCGTGAAGCAGCCGCCCGCACCGGCGCACAGGTGCTGGTGCAGGACAACGCAAGGCGCGGGCCTGACCGCCTCGCCGCCTAGCTTATGGCAGCACCACAAAATTCCCCAGGAATGAACGCGCCGACGGGGTGTCGAGCCGATAAATCACATTGCTTTGCACGCAGGGCGTATCGCCAGTGATGGTGGTACCAGCCAGCATCTTCGATTCGGCCGTGCCGCTGCCAAAGAAGTTCGGACCGCCTGAATCGCCGTAGCAGGTGCCGCCATTGCCGACCGCATTGTTCTGCGACAGCCGCAACCAGCTATCGTTTAAGGTGCCGAAGCCCGACACCGACCATTCACGCGTATCCTGGTAGGCGATGGTCCAGCCGCCCTTACCGTCGAAAGTCCGTTCCTGGCCACCGTAGCCGACCGCCGTATAGCTGGTGTTGGCCAGCAGGCCGTTGGCTTTCAGGGTATCGAACAGGCCCAGGGTGGGCAACTGCGCAGGCGCCACGTCCGGAATCGGCCGGTCGAACACGATGACGGCAATATCGTGCGGATCATTCTGCTGCGCGCGGTATTCGGGATGAGCGTGATACTGCCCCATGTACATGAGCGCCGAATTCAGCACCTTGCTGTCGAACGTCACCTTCACCGTTGCCACGCCGGGATTGCAGTGCGCAGCCGTCAGCATGACGGTCGGGCTGATCATGGTGCCGGTACAGAACGCGTAAGCCGTACCCTTGCTGTCGTAATCGACCAGGGCCCCGACCTGCGGGTGCTTGCTGCCGTCGGCCTGGCCGTAGGTGATTGCCTGGGCATGGGCGGCGGCCAGCAGGGCCAGCGCTGCAAATGAACACTTCATCATAGTGCGTCATCTCCTTGGAAAGGCCCTCGTGAGGCCTGGTTATGGACGATATTGCATGCAAATCTTGCAATCCGACGCACCGGCGTGTCAATCCGAACACAGTACGCGCGTTAAGAAGACGTTAAAACGCTGTTTTCTTGCTACGCTCTTGGCCATGCTGCCAATCCTCCCCTACCGCAAACCCCAGTTAGGCCGTGACTACTGGGTGCAGGACGACTTCCTGCCCAACGCCGAAGAAATCGCTCAGCGCTGCTACACCCAGGAATACTGGGAACTGGGCGCGCCCTACGCCAACGAGCCCTGGCCCGGCAAGCGCACACCGAACGCGCTTACACCAGCCGAGATGGAGTACGTGGAAACGTGGGTGAAGAAGATGACCGGCGCCAAGCGCCTGTGGCAGGAAGCGACGCCCGAAGGCACGTCGTTGAACCACAACTACGCGCAGCTGGTTGGCATGCCCGATTCCGGCGCACGCCCGCACACCGACTCGACCAAGCTTTGCCGCTACGCCAGCGTGATCTACCTGACGCCGGACCCCGATCCCGATTGCGGAACCTCGTTCTACCGCCAGCGCCAGCCTAACGGCACGCTGGGCGGCAACCTGTGCATGCCGCCGCATGCCAACCTGCGCGAAGCCTTGAAGGTAAAGGGCCTGCCTCCGGAAGCATGGCAGGAGGACGTGCGCGTGGAGAATCGCTTCAATCGCATCCTGCTGTACAAGGCAAACCTGGTGCACTCCGCCACCGGATACTTTGGTTTCGACCACGCAGACAAGCGCCTGACGGCGGTCTTCTTCTGGATGGCCTGAGCCGATAGCCCCAACGCCTGGCGGTAACCCGCCAGCACTCCGGCCTGCAATGATCCAGGCTTAAGGGCCGGCAGCGTTCATGAGGTTTGTGCGCAGATTGACGATCGCCTTTTGCAGCACACGGAACTCCTCAGGCGACAGTCCGGCCGCCTTTGCCGTCGTCTCGCGATAGTCAAAGGCTTTCTCCCGCAGCTGGCGCCCAGCCTCGGTCAACGATACGCGCACACTGCGTTCGTCCTCGCTATCACGTTCCCGCGTTACGTAGCCCATCGCCTCGAGCCGCTTCAGCATCGGCGTCATCGTGCTTGGCTCGAGGAACAGCTTCTCGCTCAAGCCCTTGACAGTCTGCTTGTCCTCTTCCCACAGGCAGATGATGGTGACGTACTGCGGATAGGTCAGCCCAAGCTCCTCCAGCACGGGCTTGTACACGCGCGAATACGCCAGGTTGGTTGAATAAATGGCAAAGCACATGAAGTCGCCGAGCCTGGCCCTATTGCTCATTTGACACCCCGCTCAAATTAATTATCGAAATAATGATTATCGTACTTGAAAAGCTGCGCAGACCGGGATATAGTTATCTCACAAATCATTATCTCGATAACGAATTTTGGAGCACGCAGATGAAAAAGCACATCGTCGCCGCCTTGTTCGCCCTGGCCAGCACGCAACTCTCCTTCCCCGCCGCAGCCCAGGCTCAGGCCGAAAAACCGGCTTTGGCTACCTTCGAGGCCATCAAGCAGATCGACGCCGGCCCGCTGAATGTTGGCTATGTGGATGAAGGCCCGGCCAATGGCCCGGTCGTGTTCCTCCTGCACGGCTGGCCTTATGACATCCACAGCTATGCCGAAGTGGTCCCGAGGCTGACCAAGGCAGGCTACCGCGTGATCATTCCGCACCTGCGCGGTTACGGCACGACGCGTTTCCGCGATCCGAATGCCGTACGCAATGGCGAACCTGCCGCGCTGGCCGCCGATACGGTGGCACTGATGGATGCACTGAAGATCGACAAAGCCATCCTGGCCGGCTACGACTGGGGCGCGCGTACCGCCGACATCGTCGCCGCGCTGTGGCCGCAGCGCGTGAAAGGACTGGTTTCGGTCAGCGGCTACCTGATCGGCAGCCAGGAAGCCGGCAAGAATCCCCTGCCCCCGAGCGCAGAACAGCAATGGTGGTACCAGTTTTATTTCGCCACGGAGCGCGGCCGCATCGGCTACGAAAAGAACCATCGCGACTTCGCCAAATTGATTTGGCAGACCGCATCACCGCAATGGCGCTTCGATGACAAGACGTTCGACCGCAGCGCCGCCGCTCTGGAAAATCCGGACCACGCCGCGATCACGGTCCACAACTACCGTTGGCGCCTCGGCTTGGCACAGGGCGAAGCGCAATACGAAGCAATGGAAGCGCGGCTGGCGACCTTCCCTGCCATCACCGTGCCGACCATCACCATGGAAGGCGACGCCAACGGCGCACCGCATCCCGATCCGGCGAGCTATGCGAAGCGCTTCACCGGCAAATACAAGCACCTGCTGATCTCGGGCGGCGTAGGCCACAACCTGCCGCAGGAAGCACCGCGCGCCTTCGCCGATGCCGTGATCGCAGTCGACCATTTCTGATTCCCCCCAACCAACCGAAAGGAACACACACCATGAACAAGATTGAGAACGTTCTCTACACCGGCAAGACCCGCACCACCGGCGGCCGCGATGGCGCCGCACGCAGCAACGATGGCCGCCTCGACATCAAACTTTCGCCACCAGGCTCCAACGGCCCGGGCACCAATCCGGAACAGCTCTTCGCGGCCGGCTGGTCGGCCTGCTTCATCGGCGCCATGGGACGCGCGGCCAAGGACAAACGCGTGCTGCTGCCAGCCGATACGGCTGTCGACGCTGATGTCGACCTGGGTACCAATGAGGGCGGCTTCCAGCTGCAGGCACGCCTCAATGTGAGCTTGCCTGGCCTGGCGCGCGAAGTCGCGCAAGAGCTGGTTGAGACTGCGCACCAGATTTGCCCGTACTCGAAAATGTCGCGCGGGAATATCGATGTGGCCATCAACCTGGTATAAATCGATAAGAATGAAAAGGCCGCCCATCAAGGCGGCCTTTCTCCAGATGCGCACTATCTATGCATTGACGTCACCCCGCCCTAACGGACGGGGATTCCTGCTTCCAGCGTCACACGTCCGCGACGGCATACGGCATTGATCACACCAGAGTGCAGTTCCAATGCTTTGCTGCTGCCGGTAGTCAGCTTGAACGGGCTTGCAGATCAAGCAGCCCGCGCGCGCTCCGGGATCGGCTGGAATCCCCGCGCGGATTTTGTTTAAAGGCTTCGCCGCACTTGATTGTTTCCTATTAAGCAAGATATGATGATAATGAAAAGTAATTATTGGCAACTTTCACGACGCACCTGCATTTCGCCCGAGCGCCGTAAGGCGGAAGCGAAAAATTTTGCAACCGAGCGAAAGACGCTCACGACAAAGGATCGACACGCATGGCAAACGATTTGGACGAAGTAACTGGCCCGGTCAATGAGGATGGGCGCGATATCAACGTCATCAGCAAGCAAATCCCCGTTCAAATTGGCATCGGGTCGCTGATCTTCGAAATCGCCCTGTGGACTGTCATTCCGGCAATCGGCGCCCTGGCACTGCTGACCGGCGCATTGCCGCGGGAATACTGCCTCGGACTCCTCGTTTTGGGTACCCTGCCCGGTTTGATTTTCCTGTTCATGAAGATCAACGCCCTGGCGTACCTGCGCAAGCTGCAGCAGAAGATCCAGGCCGATGCGTCGGAGATCGACAATTACCTCGAGCAGCGCGTCGTCATCCTGAACAATGTGGTTGGCCTGGTTGCAAAAGCAATCGACCTGGACAAGGATGTCATGAAGTCGGTAGCAGCTTACCGGAGCGGACACAATGCCGATGCTGAACGCAACCAGGCTTCCCAGCAAATCGACAGCATTTTTTCCCGCATCAGCTTGGCCTGCGAGTCCTACCCGGACCTGAAAGCGCAAGCCGTCATCGCGGATGCCATGCGCCAGAACAGTTACCTTCAAAAGGAGGTTACCGCGGCTCGCACGCTCTATAACGACACCGTCGCAATGTGGAACCAGGACATCTTTGCCTGGCCGACCAAGCAGATCGTTGCGGCGCGCGCAGGTTATACCACGCGCATTCCTTTCACTGCCTCCGCCGAAACCAAGGCAGCTGCACGGAGCGTCTTCTTTTGATCGACGACGTCCATGAACCATTGGAGCAGTATTCTTCCCAGTTCAAGACTGCTCACGTCCAGAACACGTCGGACTTTTTCGAAGACCTCGTACGCCGTTCCGGGGTAGACGAGAACGCAAACATCAAGACGGTGCAGGAACTACGAAAGCTAGAAACGCAGGCTGCGGGCACGGGTTCCAGCAACAGATGGTGGCGGATTCTGCGCGGCATCACCATCGCGGCCATGCTGCTGGCGGCGCTCTACGTCTTCGCCAATTACCAGTGGCCGTGGCTGCTGGTTCCAGCAGTCCTTTTTGCCCTTGCAATTTATAAGCTAAACCGCATCATCAACGACTCCGACGCCCAGCTGAATCACTTGCGGGAAGCCTGTGACGAGAAGCGTGCACTCGCGTGGGGCCAGATGGCGCCATTGAACCGCCTGTTCGACTGGGATATCGTGGCCAAGCTGGTGCAGAAAACGGTGCCTCGCATCGCATTCGACTCGTATTTCAGCAACGGGCGCATGGAGGAGCTGCGAAACAGCTTTCGCTGGTCCGGAAACCTGGGCGATGACCAATCCATCGTGTTCTCCCATAGCGGCATACTGAACGGCAATCCCTTCATTCTTGCGCGAACGTTGTCGCACTGGATGGGCAGTAAGACCTACCACGGCTCCCTCCATATCACCTGGACAGAACAGCACCGTAATTCGGAAGGTAAATGGGAAACGCGAACCCACCACGATACACTGCATGCGTCGATCGAACGTCCGCTCCCCGAATACGCATACCGGACCTTCATCGTCTACGGTAACGAAGCAGCGCCCGATCTCGTGTTCAGCCGTAGCCCGTCGGAGCTTTCCAAGCTGGACGACGGCTTATTCGACAAGTGGCGGAAGAATCGCGCCATCAAGAAGCTTGAAGCAAAGTCCCGTGATGTCAACGATGGAAGTGCCTTTACGGTAATGGCCAATCGGGAATTCGATGCACTATTTGGCGCCACGGACCGGAATCATGAAGTGCAGTTCCGGCTGCTGTTCACGCCGTTGGCGCAGCAGGAAATGCTGAAGCTACTCAAGGATAGCCAGATTGGTTATGGCGACACTTTTGCGTTCGACAAAGCGCACATGATCAACGTCCTGGAATCGGGGCATATGCAACAAACCGATATCAGCGGCGCGCCGGAAAAGTTCCATGCCTACGAACTCGCGCAGGCACGGAGGTTCTTCAATGGCTACCACAACGATTTCTTCAAGTCGTTCTACTTTGGGATCGCCCCGTTGCTTGCCATCCCGCTGTACCAGCAGCATCGGTCGCACGCGGACATTTACAAAGACACCTACTCGCAAAAACCCTGTTTCTGGGAGCATGAAGCGATTGCCAATTACCACGGGGAGACGACGTTCAACCATCCGGATTGCGTTTCACGCAGCATCCTGAAGACATCCACGCAAGAGGAGAGCGATGGATCCCAGAAAGTGCACGTGACGGCCAGCGGCTTCGGAAGCGTTGAACGGATCCATTACGTTTCGGTCCACGGTGGAGATGGCCGTTCACATCAGGTCCCTGTTCATTGGGACGAGTATTTCGAGGTCCAGAACAGCGCCACCATGCTGGTAAAAGAAGTGGCGCCACCGAGCGACGCGTCAGGCGAGGCCGCTAAGGACGCGCATGGCATCGACTTACCGCCGGCGTTTTCGCAGCGCGGCATCGATGCCGGGAAGACTGTCCTGCGCAGATCGATTGTTTCGGCGGTATTGTCTGATTAGAGCCTTCGACGGATGGCGTTGGCAGAAACCAGGCTATCCAATCAGTGTCAAGGGGAGCCCATGCACCAGAAGTGCGGGAAACATGGGGGCATGATTTCACCCTAGCGACGTTTACGTGCATTTCTATCAACTTTTCCACACTCGACTATGGATCCAACGGGACTCCTGACTTGGCATCCAAGAACAGGGCCTCCACTTATCGGTGGAGGATTTTCTACATAACATATGCCATAATTCCACATAACGTACTTCAAGAATATTTACAACCATTTGATTACACAGCAATTTTTTTCAATAATTTGAGTTACCTCCTACCGGCCTGCTTAGATAATCAAACCTTCGGATATGGATAGCCCCAAGTTTGAGCACTTCGATCTCCAGCTCTACAACCCGGCGTACGACTCGCCGCTCGTCGATGTTGTAACTGAGCTGGAATACTTAAGGCGACTGCGCCTCGAGGGCAGTACCCCTGAAGGGGTGTTTTTTCAATTGAAACACATCTTTCACATGCTCGAAAGTCTCGGGTCCGCGCGAATCGAAGGTAACCACACTACCCTCGCCGACTACGTCGAGACTACGGTTCTGGGGGGCGACGAGAGCGATCAAATCAAAGAGATCTCGAACATTGAACGGGCAATGCAGTTCGTCGAGGATGTCATGGAACCTGGGGCTCCGCTGACTGAAACGTTTATTCGTGAACTCCATAGCATGACCGTCGACGATCTGAAGCGCGAGGGAGACAAGACCCCAGGCGCATACCGCGAAGGTCCAGTCAAAATCGCGAAGTCGAACCATTTACCGCCGGATGCGCTGTCTGTTCCGCAGTACATGCGGGAGCTTACCGATTTCGTCAACACACCCGCGAAACAGAAGTACGACTTGATCAAGGTTGCACTTGCTCATCATCGCTTTGGATGGATACACCCATTCTCCAACGGCAATGGCAGGGTCGTACGCCTGATCACCTACGCACTGCTGATCAAGTACGGATTTAACGTCAAGGAGGGCGGACGGGTGCTGAATCCTACTGCAGTTTTCTGCAATGACAGGGAACGCTATTACCAGATGTTGAGCGCAGCGGACACGGGAACGACCGATGGGATCGATACGTGGTGTACCTACGTTCTTGAAGGCATTCTGCTCGAACTCCAAAAAGTCGACAGGCTGACCAAGTACGAATACCTTCAGCAAAAAATCCTTCACCCTGCGCTAGCGATCTCGCGCGAGCGACAGCTCATCACTATTGACGAATACCATGTGCTGGCAGAGGTGGTTCGCCTGAAGACCGCGAAGTCCGCAGATCTCCAAAAAGTGATGCCAGCACTTAATGATGCGCAGAGGACGTACCAAATTAAAAAGCTGGTCGCTGCCAAGATGCTTCAACCAATCCATCCCAACGCAAGACAATACGCGATCTGCTTCACCAACAACGTTTTGCTTCGCGGCGTCATCAAGGCCCTGACAGATGAGGGCTTCGTTCCGAATTCACTGGAAGCCGGGTAAGGGAGAGCGCGAGCCCAGTGCTCGCCCAACTTAAAATAAAGGCCTTTGAAATGCAAAATGCCAGCTAATCTAGCTGGCATTTTCTTTAAGTGCTTCAAGCACTAGGTGTCCTTGGCGGAGAGAGGGGGATTCGAACCCCCGATAGGCTATGAACCTATACACGCTTTCCAGGCGTGCGACTTAAACCACTCATCCATCTCTCCTGCATTCTCACGCTGATCGCGAGAGGCCCGAATTATAGCAGCGTTTCTGGAGAGTGCAAAGGTTTTCTCCTGAAACCGGTAAACCAGTGTCAGACCCATTGGGTCTGACACCGCCTACTCAGGCTTAGGAGGTTTCTTTCAGCTGCTCGAGGATGGCTGGGTTTTCCAGGGTGCTGACGTCCTGGGTGATCGCTTCGCCTTTGGCCAGGACGCGCAGCAGGCGGCGCATGATCTTGCCGGAACGGGTCTTCGGCAGGTTGTCGCCGAAGCGGATCTCTTTTGGCTTGGCGATCGGGCCGATCTCCTTGCCTACCCAGTTACGCAGCTCGGTGGCGATCTGCTTTGCTTCGTCGCCGGTCGGGCGGGCGCGCTTCAGCACCACGAAGGCGCAGATCGATTCGCCGGTAGTTTCGTCCGGCTTGCCGACCACGGCGGCTTCGGCCACCAGCGGGTTGGCGACCAGCGCCGATTCGATCTCCATCGTGCCCATGCGGTGGCCCGACACGTTCAGCACGTCGTCGATACGGCCGGTGATGGTGAAGTAGCCGGTTTCGGCGTTGCGGATTGCGCCGTCGCCTGCCAGGTAGTATTTGCCGCCCAGTTCTTCCGGGAAGTAGCCGGCCTTGAAGCGGTCCGGGTTGCCCCAGATGGTGCGGATCATCGATGGCCATGGGCGCTTGACGACCAGGATGCCGCCGCTGCCGTTCGGTACGTCGTGCCCTGCTTCGTCCACGATGGCGGCCATGATGCCTGGCAGAGGCAAGGTGCACGAACCCGGAACCATCGGGGTGGCGCCTGGCAGCGGAGTGATCATGTGGCCGCCGGTTTCGGTCTGCCAGAAGGTGTCGACGATCGGGCATTTCTCGCCGCCGACGTTCTTGTAGTACCACATCCAGGCTTCCGGATTGATCGGCTCACCCACGGTGCCCAGCAGGCGCAGCGAGGAGATGTCGAAGTTCTTTGGATGGACTTTCGGGTCCACGTCGGATGCCTTGATCAGCGAGCGGATCGCGGTCGGTGCGGTGTAGAAGATGTTGACTTTGTGCTTGGCGATGGTTTCCCAGAAGCGGCCGGCGTGCGGGAAGGTCGGGATGCCTTCGAAAACAACCTGGGTCGCGCCGACGGCGGTCGGGCCGTAAGCGATATAGGTGTGGCCGGTGACCCAGCCGATGTCGGCGGTGCACCAGTACACGTCTTCCGGCTTGATGTCGAAGGACCACTTCATGGTCAGCGCTGCCCACAGCAGGTAGCCGCCGGTCGAGTGCTGTACGCCTTTCGGGGTGCCGGTGGAGCCGGAGGTGTACAGGATGAACAGTGGATGCTCCGCTTCCACCCATTCAGGTTCGCAGGTTGCGGCCTGGCCCTCGACCAGGTCATGCAGCCAGATGTCGCGGCCTTCGGTCCAGGCAATATTGCCGCCGGTGCGCTTGTACACCACCACATTCCTGATGGTGTCGCAGCCGCCCATGGCCAGCGCCTCGTCGACGATGGCTTTCAGCGGCAGCTGTTTGCCGCCGCGCAGTTGCTCGTCGCAGGTCAGCACGGCGACAGCGCCGGCGTCGATGATGCGCTCTTGCAGCGACTTGGCGGAGAAGCCGCCGAATACGACAGAGTGGGTGGCGCCGATACGGGCGCAGGCCTGCATGGCAGCCACGCCTTCGACCGACATCGACATGTAGATCACGACGCGATCGCCCTTCTTGATGCCGCGCGCTTTCAGGCCGTTGGCGATCTTGCAGGTCTTGTCGTGAAGTTGCTGGTAGCTGACGCGGGTCACCTGGCCGTCGTCGGCTTCGAAGATGATCGCGGTCTTGTCGCCCAGGCCGTTCTTGATATTGCGGTCCAGGCAGTTGTAGGAGACATTCAGCTTGCCGTCTTCGAACCATTTGTAGAATGGGGCGTTGTCTTCGTTCAGCGTGCGGGTGAAGGGCGTTTGCCATTCCACGTGCTCGCGCGCCAGTCGCGCCCAGAAGCCTTCGTAGTCGCGCTCCGCTTCGTCGCACAGCGCCTTGTATGCGTCCATGCCCGATACGGCAGCCTTTTCGACAAATGCCGCTGGCGGCGCGAAAATACGCGATTCCATTGGTCCCTGTTGGTCTGCGCCCTGGTTGGTCATGCTTGTCTCCGGTTAGTGATGGTTTGCTTGCAACAATAGAGCTTGTCGCTTACTGCGCCCTTACATTTTTCGAGGCGCTACTTTTGCCATTTTAATCACATCCTGCCCCTCTGGTACAGGCGGCGCTGGCAGCGCGCGGTCGACCAGCAATACCAGTTTGCGCCGCGCCCATCCGCCCAACTGCCACTCCAGCAACCAGTGCGAAGCCGAAGCAAGCGGAATCGCCAGCAACAGCGCGAGATAGACCTCATTCCAGCTTCGGGTGTGCAGGTAGTGCTGGTCCAGCCAGCGGGTCAAGACCACTTGGCCAAGAAAATGAGTGAGGTACATCGAGTAGGAGACGTTGCCGACCCACTGCAACCAGCGCGGCGTGCGCAAGGTCACCGTTTTGCTGGCGATGGCCAGCACCAGCAGCATCAGTGCCAGCGGCCAACCCCACCCTGCCGGCCCGTGAAATCCGCCCACGCCGGACCAGCCCCACCACAGCACGAAGCCTGCGCTGCAAGCCACGGCTTGCCAGGCCAGCGCCGCATTGGGGAAGCGGATGCCAGGGTTCAGGTAAAGCAAGCCGATCCCCATGCCGGCCACGAATTCCCAGATGATCGGGTTGGTCATCAGGTGCAGGTAAGGAGTGTCAAACATCAGGTACTGGCGCACGTCCAGCGTCGGCCCGCCTGCCGCCAAGGGCAGCAAGATCAGCGTCAGCACCATCCAGCTTGCCAGCGCTAGCCAGCGCAAGCGCCCTGCCAGCAAGCTGGCGCCAAACACCAGGTAAAAGTACATCTCGAACGCCAGCGTCCACGCCAGCGGGAACACCAGGCCAAAGAACGGGGCATCCTGCGCCGTCACCGGGCGCAAGGTCAATGATTGGAACAGTGCCTGCAGGTGTTCCGCATCCTGGAAGAACCACAGGCCATCGCGCTTGATGAAGATCCAGGCGAGCGTCACCACCACATAGGCCGGCCAGATGCGCGCAAAACGCTTGGCCGCGAACAGCGCCGCATCGCGCGGGCCGCCTGCGCCTTGGGTGGTGTAGACCATGATAAAGCCGCTAAGCAGGAAAAACAGGTCGACGCCCATCGCCCCTGGCAAAAACAGCGCGGTGGCCAATCCTTCATTCGGCGTACCGTCCAGGAAAAAGCGGCCATGTGTCAGGACCACCAGCAGCACGGCGAACCCGCGCAGGCCCTGCACCCAATCGAGCTTCATAATCTTCAGGCAAATTAGACAAAACGGCAATGTAGCACAGCCGCCCCGCTACCACGCCACCGTTGCGAGTGTAGAATATCGGCTGTTTTTCAAACGCTCCACCAATATCCCCAGATGACCGAACCTCAGAACTCCAACGGCAAACGCCTTAGCCCTATCCCCGCCTTTATCTTCATGTCCCGCTGGTTGCAGCTGCCGCTGTACCTGGGCCTGATCCTGGCGCAGTGCGTCTATGTGTTCCATTTCTGGGTCGAACTGAAGGACCTGATCGGCGCGGCGCTGGGCGACGCCCATTCGCTGGAGCACATTATCTCCGTGACCTTCCACGGGGCTGAAGGCGCTCCCACCAAGCTGACCGAAACCGTGATCATGCTGGTGGTGCTGGGCCTGATCGACGTGGTCATGATCTCCAACCTGCTGATCATGGTGATCGTGGGCGGCTATGAAACTTTCGTCTCGCGCATGCACCTGGAAGACCACCCGGACCAGCCGGAATGGCTGTCGCACGTGAACGCCTCCGTGCTGAAGACCAAGCTGGCGATGGCGATCATCGGGATCTCCTCGATCCACCTGCTGAAGACCTTCATCAACGCGAAAGACTACGAGCCCAAGGTCCTGATCGCGCAAACCGTGATCCATATCGCATTCCTGCTGTCCGCAATGGCGATTGCGTACACCGATCGCATCACCACCCTGACGCACAACGATTCCAAGCACCACTAATTAGCCAACGAGCCAATCATGACCATCATCAAGCAAGACGACCTGATCGAATCTGTTGCCGCCGCGCTGCAGTACATCAGCTACTACCACCCTGCCGATTACATCCAGCACCTGGCGCGCGCGTACGAAGCCGAGCAAAGCCCGGCCGCGAAAGATGCGATCGCCCAGATCCTGACCAACTCCCGCATGTGCGCGGAAGGCAAGCGTCCGATCTGCCAGGATACCGGCATGGTGAACGTCTTCCTGAAGATCGGCATGGGCGTGCGCTTTGAAGGCTTCAAGGGCACCGTGACGGACGCCGTCAATGAAGGCGTGCGCCGCGCGTACAACTTCTCCGACAACAAGCTGCGCGCGTCCATCGTGGCCGACCCGCACTTCGAGCGCAAGAACACCAAGGACAACACCCCGGCCGTGGTCCATATGGAACTGGTGGAAGGCAACACCGTGGAAGTAGCCGTTGCGGCCAAAGGCGGCGGCTCCGAGAACAAGACCAAGTTCGTCATGCTGAACCCTTCCGACTCGCTGGTCGACTGGGTGCTGAAGACCGTGCCGCTGATGGGCGCCGGCTGGTGCCCGCCAGGCATGCTGGGCATCGGTATCGGCGGCTCCGCCGAAAAAGCCATGCTGCTGGCCAAAGAGTCGCTGATGGAAGACATCGACATGTTCGAGCTGAAAAAGCGCGGCCCGCAGAACAAGCTGGAGGAGCTGCGTATCGAACTGTGCGACAAGATCAATGCCCTGGGCATCGGTGCGCAAGGCCTGGGAGGCCTGACCACCGTGCTGGACGTGAAGATCAATATGTACCCGACCCACGCTGCCTCCAAGCCGATCGCCATGATCCCGAACTGCGCGGCTACCCGCCACGCCCACTTCGTGCTGGATGGTTCCGGCCCGGCCTACATCGAGCCGCCAAAGCTGTCCGACTGGCCTGATGTCACCTGGGCTGCCGACACCGAGAAGTCCAAGCGCGTCGACCTGAACACCCTGACCAAGGAAGAAGTGGCGTCCTGGAAGCCGGGCCAGACCCTGCTCTTGAACGGCAAGATGCTGACCGGCCGCGATGCCGCCCACAAGCGCATCCAGGACATGCTGGCCAAGGGCGAGCAACTGCCGGTGGACTTCACCAACCGCGTGATCTACTACGTTGGCCCGGTTGATCCAGTGCGCGAAGAAGTTGTTGGCCCTGCCGGCCCGACGACCGCAACCCGCATGGACAAGTTCACCGACATGATGCTGGAGAAAACCGGCCTGATCTCCATGGTCGGCAAGGCGGAACGCGGCCCGACCGCGATCGAATCGATCCAGAAGCACAAGTCGGCCTACCTGATGGCGGTCGGCGGCGCGGCATACCTGGTATCGAAAGCGATCAAGGGCGCCAAGGTGGTCGGCTTCGAAGACCTGGGCATGGAAGCGATCTATGAATTCGACGTGGTCGACATGCCTGTCACCGTGGCCGTCGACTCTACCGGCACTTCCGTGCACAACACCGGTCCGAAAGAATGGCAGGTGAAGATCGAGTCCCTGAAGGCGGCGCAGCCAGCATAAATGGTCCATCCTGTCCCCTTCTCCGCCGACGCGCCGATCGGCGTCTTTGACTCCGGCGTCGGAGGGCTCTCCGTGCTGCGCCATATCCACGCGCAGCTGCCGCACGAGCACGTGCTGTACTTCGCCGACTCCGCCTTTGCCCCCTACGGCGCCAAGACGGACGAATGGCTGGTGCAGCGCGCGATTGCGGTGACGGCTTTCCTGCTCGATAAGGGCGCGAAGGCGCTGGTAGTGGCCTGCAATACGGCCACCGTGGCTGCCATCAAGGTAGTACGCGCCGCCTATCCTTCGCTGCCCGTGGTTGGCGTGGAGCCGGGCCTGAAGCCTGGCGCTGCGGCTAGCCGCAATGGCACGGTCGCAGTCCTGGCGACGGCAAGCACGCTCCGCGGTGAGAAGTTCCTGGCGTTGCGCGAACAGATCTCAGGCTCGAACGGCACCCGCTTCCTGCTGCAGCCCTGCGTCGGACTGGTAGAACGCATCGAACAGGGCGATCTGACCGGTGACGAAACAGCAGCCATGCTGAAGGGCTATGTTGAGCCGCTGCTGGAGCAAGGCGCCGATACGCTGGTCCTCGGCTGCACGCACTACCCGTTCGTGCGGGACGCCATCGCACAGCTAGTTGCGGCACGCGGCGACGCTGCCGCGGTCACGCTGATCGACACCGGCGACGCCGTAGCCCGCCAACTGGCACGCCTGCTGGAAGGCGCCGGCCTGCTGCGTCCAGGAGGCACGCCAGCCCACCTGCATGGCTACACCAGCGGCAACGCAGAGGCTCTGAAGCAGCAGTTTGCCAGCCTGCTCGGACTGCACCCTCAGGTCGATTCCGTGGCCGTTTGAAATATATTTGCCAGATTATCGGAGTCCCTATATAATCTCGGCTCTGTCGCGCTACGGTGCGATGGAAAAGAAGTTTTCAGTGGTGGCTGTAGCTCAGTTGGTAGAGTCCAGGATTGTGATTCCTGTTGTCGTGGGTTCGAGCCCCATCAGCCACCCCAAATTTCTTAGCTGAAAATGAACGATAAAAATGGCCGCATTTGCGGCTTTTTTTTCATCCAGATCATCGCCGCAGGGTGGCACGCAAAGTGTCAGGCAATTTACGCTTACCATTTCCATGACCAGTTCACTGTGGCCTAAAAATGGGTTATCGCGGATTTCCGGAATGACCATGCTTTAAACGCAAGAGAGCAATGAGTAAGAGTTATTGTGTTTGTACCTCCAAACCCTCTAACTAACCCACTGCTCTCATGCCAAATCATAGACTCAGCCTCCCATTTGGGAAGCTGGGTTACGCTGCTACGGTTGTAGTCGTTGCCGTACCCAGCGCATTAGTTGGCTTAATCGCCGTTCGCGAGTGTCGCGCCGATAGCCGGGGTTCGTAACACCGTGGAGCAAGGAGCAAGCGATGGCACGCAGCAACGCCATCCAACCTTTCCTACTCCCCGCCCTAAAACTACCCCTGTACTGGAACTTAGTGCGCATGCGCTGCTCCATGAATACCGGTCAGCTCAAGGGATTTACAACAAGATAAGGGTCATGAAACGGGTGACCTATGACTACCGCGACTCTGAACTCTTCCTCCTGAAGGTCAAAGCAACGTTTCCCGGCAATCCGCGATGAATTCTGCCATAGTGCCGTTGTGCACGCGAGCGCTAACGATTCGCTTCGGCGCTTTCGGCAACAGCAGCCTATAAGCCTTCATGACTCGATAGAAGTGCTTGTGATTAAACAGCGCCAGGCCCGCTGCCATGCGCCGGCGGTTGACCAGCGCCCAGTGCGTCGATAGCCGTACGTCGGCAATTGACCAATCTCCGCGCGAATCGCGTCGACCAAGGCAAGGTCGGCAAGTACGTCCATCTCGCGCACCGTGCGGCCATCAACCCAATCCGGCGACCGCGTTATCAACTCAATCACGTGAGAGCGCGCCACGCCCAAGGCCTCGCAGACCGGTTTCACTGGTCGTCCTTCGGCAACAAGGGCGCGGGCAAGCCACTTTTTTTTCGCGGGCAAAGTCCACGGACTCCTTCAGAATTTCAGCCTCCATGGCTTTTTTGCCCAGCATGCGCCGCAGGTGTGCGATTTGGGCGCGGGCGGCTGCGAGCTCGCTGGCTGGCACGACCGATTCGCCGGCATGGACTGCCACCAGGGCGCCTTCGCGCTCCAATTTCCGCCAGTTGAATAGCTGGCTCGCGCTGATTCCGTGTTTGCGCGCCACCAGCGAAACGCTCATTCCTGGCTCGTACGTTTCGCGCACCAGTGCTGCCTTTTCTGCTGCGGACCATCGACAACGCTTCTCGTCGCTGACCGCCACCAACTCGATTGATTGCCTGCTCTTAGTCATATGCCTAGTCCTATTGCTAGTCGTAAGGATAATGCATAGACTGTGTCCGGCGATTCAGGAAGCTATCTCAGTCGCCAATTACAACAATGCGTTAGCAGCAGTCTGGCGGCAGTTTGCTGGCACGTATTTGAATTTACTCATCGAATCTACGCTACAAGCCCAGGTGAGTTGGTGGGTTGGAATAATGCCCTGGGTTAGTCGACTGCCAAGAGCACCATTGGCGCCTGCGCCATCGAAGGGAGTCATGGTGAGCGTTACATTCCCGGCTTTTTCGGTTGTCTTGACAGTAATCACACCACCAATGTCGACGCTAAGTACTAATACAATGTTTTGCGTCGCTTTACCTACATTAAGAGGAGTCGCAAACGGAGTGCCATTGGCAGCATTGTCGGCAACCGCAATTTTAGCAGCATCAGCAACAGCCATTGCTTCGGTCACACGAGCGCGAACGGCATAGTCTTGGTATGCCGGCAAAGCAACTGCCGCCAGAATACCAACGATCGCCACGACGATCATCAGCTCGATCAGGGTAAAACCTTGCTGCGCTTGCTTCTCGCATTGTGCGAACTTCATGCTTCTCTCCTACTAAGTATTGCGAATCACGACGACTCAACGTTTTACTTCACACAGAATGCTCAGCAATGAGCGTGCCAGGCATCTAGACGGTTTTTGCCGTGCAGGGTGTGCCTGGCATCCGAATTATGAAAGCTACCGGCACGAACAAGACGGGCGCTTCGCATATAAGCAACACTCACAAGCTCGGTCAACACCAACAGGCTAAAAGGATGCATGCCTGACTTAGCGTAATGAAAGTGAAGCCACTGGGCAGCAAAATGCATTAGCGGTGCTTACCAAAAAGCCATGCACGACATTATGGATTTGGCACCAATTGTATGAAAAATGCCCGCAAAGAGCGGGCATTTTTTTAGTCGAGCTAGCCGCTAATTACAGCAGAGCTTTAGCTTCAGTTTGGCGGCAGTTTGCTGGTGCGTACTTATATTTCTTCTCGTCGCTAATGCTGCAGGCCCATACGATTTGGTTGACTGGTGGAGTACCTGCAGTCAGACCGGTGCCGATAGCGCCATCAAACGGGGTCATGGTGATAGTGAAAGCACCTGCTTTATCAGTCGTCACGACGGTGATAACGCCGCTAGCGTCGATTGCAGGTGGGGTTGCAATGTTTTGCGTCGCCTTACCTGGATTCAGGCCAGTTGCAAACGGAGTGCCATTGGCAGCGTTGTCGGCTACGGTAACTTTAGCGGCATCAGCAGCAGTAATTGCTTCAGCAACACGGGAACGAACGGTGTAGTCCTGGTATGCAGGCAGGGCAACAGCTGCCAGAATACCAATGATCGCCACAACGATCATCAGTTCGATCAGGGTGAAACCCTGCTGTGCTTGCTTCTTGTATTGTGCGAATTTCATGCTTCTCTCCTGTTGAGTGTTGGGAGCCTCATCGGCTCAAAGTTTTGCTGCACACCGCATACTATGCAATGAGCGTGCCAGGCCAAATTCGCGATGTTTTTGCCGTTTTTTGGCAATATCTTTGGTGCATCTCGCCCGGTGGCGCAGGTCCATGCTGCGCCACAGTTTTGGCGTGGCACGACAATCAGCGTATCATCCGGGCTTGGCACAGCCTTTTGATGCGCCACGGCAACTATTACCCCGTAAGTTTCTGCCCAGAATATTCCTGAAATGTTCGCTAGCAAACTTTACTGAAGATGAGAAATGAACCAACAGATCAAAATTAGCACCGCCATCACATTGACCGGTTGGAGCAAGCGCACGTTTTGGCGCAGATTTGCCGATGGTTCGGTGGAACGGGGCGCCGAGAACCATGTAAAAGCAAATGAAGTTTCGACAGTTGTGCTGGATTCAATACTTCCGCACCTATGGGTGACGCTAACAGCCGAGGATTTACAGCTTGTATTAGATGCAGATGCGGGCCATGCGCAGGCCCAGTCCGATTTGGCACTACTTTTTCGTGACTTAGAGAAGCACAAGGAGGCGCTGTACTGGCTCGAACTCGCGATAAAGCAGGGCGATGTGAGCGCGATGCACTGGATGGGCCGGGCTTACGTCGAGGGCACAGGTGTTCCCAAGGACGACAATTTAGGGCTGATGTGGATTGCGAAGGCTGCAGCTGGTGGCCACATCGTATCGCAGGCGCAAATTTCCGGAATGATTCGCTGTGTTACAGTAACGAACAGCGATTGACCAGACCATATCGTGGGGGATTCTCCCAGTTAAGTTCAAGCCTTCTGCCCCCCAAAAGGTCCGGTTGCGGATTTTGCTGATTTCAGACAACCCTCCAGGATTCGTGTGGACTTCCAGTCTTTGAGTTGCCCGCAGTGTGGCGGAGTGCTGCCACGCCAGGCCATTTGGCGCACCGTCGAGTGCCCATATTGCGCCGCCACCGTCACCCGTTCCGATGCCGTCGTCGACGTGGCGCGCTTCCGCGAAGCGCTCCTGCGCTTCCAGAACGACCCGGTCGGCCAGGATGCCCGCTGCGGCGAACGGCGCTACCGCATCATCCGTCTGTTATACGAAGGCGCTGGTTCGCGTGTCGTGCTGGCACGCCGCTGCGGGCGGCTGGGCGAACACGTGGTGCTGAAATACGCCGACGCGGCCAAGCTGGGGCGCGAACACGACATCCTGCGCCAACTGCAGGCGGACACCTCGCCGGGCTCCGCATATTTTTCGCAGCGCCTGCCCGAATCGATCGCACTGGGCCCGGACGGCAATGGCGGCACGGTACATATACTGCGCCATCCACCGGGCTATTGGGGAAGCCTGGCCGAAGTCCACCGGCATTATGGAACCGGTCTTGATGCGCGCCATGTGGTCTGGATGTGGCGCCGCGTGCTTGAAGTTCTGGCGCACGTGCACAGTATCGGCTGGAGCCATGGCGCGGTAAGTCTGGAACATATGCTGGTGCACCCTGCCGACCATGGCGTCTTCCTGATCGGCTGGTCAGGCGCGAAGCGGGCTGGCGACCAGTCGCGCGACTTGCTGCAGTCGGCGTGGAGCATGCGCGCCCTGCTCGCCGGCCAGCGTGCTGGCGATGACGCGCCAGCTTTGCCGGCGTCGGTTCCGGCGCCCCTGGCGGAGTTGCTGCAGCGCGCCTGTTCCGACGCCCGCTGGCTTCGGGCGCAAGGCGCAGCAGGTTTGCACTACGAAGTCACCAGCGCAGCGGCAGCCGCTTTCGGCCCGCCGCGCTTCCTGCATTTCCACCCAACGCATTAATCGTATCCAAAGGAGCCAAATTGGGACACGGTAACTACTCCTTCGCAGCCCACGCTGCCCTGGTCGCCGACCGCGCATCCGCGTCGCGCACCGAAGTATTCCAGCAACGTGCTTGCCATCCCCTGATGAACCCCAAGGGCATCAAGATGCGCGAGTCGCGCGACAATGCCGACCATCCGAACTCGCTGGGCATTGTCTTTGCGCTCGACGTCACCGGTTCGATGGGCGACATCCCGCAGCAGCTGGCGACGAAAGAGCTGCCGACCTTCATGCGCTTGCTGATGGCTTGCGGCGTCCCGGACCCGCAAATCCAATTCATGGCAATCGGCGATGCGGTATCCGACCATGCGCCTCTGCAGGTCGGCCAGTTCGAATCGACCGCGGAATTGATGGACCAGTGGCTGACCTGGAGCTATATCGAAGGCGGCGGGGGCGGCTCGGGCGAGGAGAGCTATGAACTGGCCTTCTACATGGCGGCCCAGCACACCGACCTCGATTGCTGGGCCAAGCGCCGCAAGAAAGGCTACTTGTTCCTGACCGGCGATGAACTGCCCTACCCTGCGGTGTCGCGCCACCAGGTCGAAGCACTGGTCGGCGACCGCCTTGACCAGGACTTGCCGATTGAAGAGGTGATCGCAGCCGCTTCCGAGACTTTCCACTTGTTCTTCCTGATTCCCGACCTGCAGCGCCGCCAGCGATGCGAAGCGCGCTGGCGCGAGCTGCTGGGCGATCATGTGATCTGCATGGAAGCGCCGCAAGATGCCTGCGCAGTTGCCGCCTCCATCGTGGCCCTGACCGAAGGCGCCTTGCCGAAGCTGGACGCCTTGCCAGGCGTGCTGTCCGGCGAAGGCATCGACGGCGGCCGCGTGTCCGCTATCGTCCGCGCCCTGCGCCCATATGCAGCGCTGCTGGATAAGGGCACGGCGCACGACATTCCGGTATCGTCGCCGGCCGTGGCGCTCGGCGAACGCCCTTGGTGGAGGCGTCTGTTTGGCTGAGGGCAGGATCGTATCGGTCATCGGACTAGCCTTTGGCGACTGCGGCAAAGGTTTGTTCACGGATTACCTTTGCCGTACCAGGTCGGCACACACGGTAGTTCGCTTCAACGGTGGCGCGCAGGCCGGGCATAATGTGGTCCTGCCTGACGGCCGCCATCACACCTTCTCCCAGTTCGGCGCCGGAACGTTCAATCCCGGCGTTGCGACCGTCTTGTCCGCGCCAGTCGTGGTCCATCCGACCGCGCTGCTGGTCGAAGAAACCTACCTGCAGCGCGCGGGCATCAGCGATGCGCTGGACCGCCTGCTCATCGACGCCCGCTGCCTCGTCACGACGCCATACCACGAAGCAGCCGGCCGCCTGCGCGAACGCGCGCGCGGCGCCGCTGCACACGGAAGCTGTGGCGTAGGCTTCGGCGAAACGGTTGGCCATGCGCTGGCCCAGCCCGAACAGGCGCTGCGCTATGGCGACTTGCTGCATCACTCACGCGTCCGCGAAAAGCTGGAAGCCATGCGCCACCACCTGCGCGCTGCGCTACCCACCCGCGCTGCGGCGCTGGACCATCAAGACGCAGCAATCCTGGATGATCCAGGTTTCGGGCTGCTGTGGCTCGAACACGTACAGCGCCTTATCGCCAAGGTAGCGCCCTCCGCGCCCGAGCAGGTCGCCGCACAACTCACGCGACCCGGCAGCATTGTGATGGAAGGCGCCCAGGGAATGCTGCTCGATGAGTGGCACGGCTTCCACCCGCATACGACCTGGAGCAGCACCAGCCCCGTTGCCGCCGAAGCCGCTCTGGCCGGCTACGGCCTGGCGGAACGCATTACCCATTTCGGCGCAATGCGCAGCTACCTCACCCGCCACGGCCAGGGCCCCATGCCAACCGAGGACCGGGCTTTGCAAACCCTGGCAGAACCGCATAACGCCGACAGCGGCTGGCAAGGCCGCTTCCGCCGCGGCCATCCAGACGCCGTCCTGCTGCGCTACGCGCTTGCCGCCGCGGGCCGCATCGAAGGCCTGCTGGTCAGCCACCTCGACGCATTCCGGGGCGGGGCCGAACTGCGCTGGGCCCACAGCTACAAGCTGCACGGCGGTGAAATCCGCGACCTCTCCCTCGCCAGCCAGCCCGACCTGGGTCACCAGGAAGCGCTGTGCGCGCAGCTGCGCGCTGCGAGCCCCAATTACGCCGACATGCCCATCGCCGACGCCGACGCATACGTCGATGAACTGCAAAGCCTCACGAACCTGCCCGTGGTCCTCGGCTCGTACGGCCCGACCTGGCAACACATTCGAACTGGAAAATAGGGCGCATTCCGACCGCATTGCCGCCTAAGCTGGCGGCATGGATACCTACCCCGTCATTGAATTCCGCCGCTACACGACTGTAGAAGGCGGGCAGGCAGCGTTCTCACGCTATTTCGAAAACCTGTTCCCGGAAGCCTTCCAGCAGCTGGGCGCGCTGGCGCTCGGCCAGTTCACCGAGCGCGGCAACCCGAACAGCTTCCTCTGGATGCGCGGCTTCACCAGTTGGGAGCAGCGCGCCGTGGTCAACGCCGCGTTTTACTACGGCCCGGTGTGGAAGGAGCACAAAGCCACGCTGAACGGGTTGATGACCGACAGCGATAATGTGCTGCTGCTGCGCCCTTTGCAACCCGGCAGCGGCGTGCCGGTCATGCCCGCCGTCGATCCGGTGCTGGAGTCCGAAGGCGCACAGGGCGAAGCGGTAGCGGTCCTCTGTACGGTCAAGCCCGGCCAGCTGGAGCGCTTTTCCGCACTGGCAGCGCCGGCCTTCGCAGCCTGGCGTGATTCCGGCTGGCGCGATGCCGGCACCCTTGTCACGCTCGACATGCCGAACAACTTCCCGCAGTTGCCGGTGCGCGGTGATGGCCCGCACTTGGTCTGGCTGGGCAGCGCCGCACCGGGCTGCCAGCCGCCAGCGCTGGAAGCACTCCCTGACCCGGCCCGCGACCTGCTGCGCGAACCGCCCGAACGCATCCTGCTGCGGCCGACGCATCGTTCACGCCTGCGTTACCACACGAAAATTTAGGCAACATTCGTTGTGCTACAGCATTTGTTTTGGGGATAGAATATCGACTCAGAGAACGTTGCAAATATGGAAAAAGTCATGTCTGAGTTGAAAGAACTATCCACTTACAGCAAGGACACCCCGGTTGGCCTCCCTGCCATTGGCGGGCGCGCCGGCGTGTTCGTCCCGACCGACCTGTTCGACCTCGCCAATTCCACCACCATCCGCAAGGGGGCCGGCATTGTCGGCTTTGGCAACCCGGACGGTTCGCTGACTGTCTACTTCGAAGTCAACCGCTTTGACGACTCGTCCCTGCACAAATGGGAGAACAAGGCGCGCAAGGCATACGATCGCATGGTCGCCGTGGCGCCGACCGTTTCCAAAGCCAAGATGGATGCCCGGTTCCTGGAGCAGGTTGGCTATATCGACGGCGCCGGCATTACGCTGAAGGAGCCGGACCGCCTGAACGACTGGCTGAACCTGTCCAACGCCCTGGATACCGCGCCGGAAGCGCCTGTCGTGTTATGGGGTAAAAAATAGCGGACGAGCAATAGTCCTACAAAGGCATCGGCAGCTCTCCGATGCCTTTTTTGTTTGCACTTGATTAAGATGAGATCATAATCTTAGGCAGGAGCATCCCATGTCCCACCATCCATTTGCCAGCAGCGCTGTGCTGCTTAGCCTGGTGGCCTCTGCAACCTGGCTGCTGTGCTCGGCGGACGTGCTGACGCACATCCCCCTCTTCTTCCACTGATTACCAGCGACGGCCACGATAGCCGTGGCGATGGCGGTTGGTGAACAGGAAGTCAAAGCCAATTGTCACCGGCGGGTAAGCATACACCGGCGCTGGCGCATAGTAAGGCGCAGGCGCCACATAGACTGGCTGCGGCGCAACATACACAGGCTGCTGTTCAACATACACCGGCTCGCTCGAATAGGTCACCTGCGAACCGGAACGCGCAGCGGTACCGTTCGGCACCGGCGTCACCGACACCGTCCGCCATTCATATGGATTGCTGGAGGCATAGCGCACCGGCTGTTGGGTGGCGCAACCGGCCAGGCCCAGGGCCAGCACCGGCAAGATCATCAAGGTTTTCATGGCATTCTCCTTCCCAGGATTCAACTATAGGGAAAAATCGCGCGCATGTCGCAGGTTTTACAAATGCTTACCGCGGGCAACTCAAATATACGGGATGTCGCAATTGTCGACCGCCTTGCCCGCCGCATCGACGCGCTGGGCACATAGCCGGTAAGTGATCCCATAATCCATGTCGACCCGGTACACCTTGCCATACGGCAGGGATACCGTCTCCTGCAACACGTGCTGGTAGCTCAGGGCCGGCACGTCGGCCGGCACCGCGATCGATGTATGGAAGTTGCGGCGGCGGTCTTGCTGGCGGCGGTGCACGTCGACGTTCAGCCCCAAGTCGAGCGTAATGCCGCCGCGCTCGAAGGCGTAGCGCGTGACGTTGCGCGAGGCAAGCAGCACGCCCCAGGCGCAAGGCAGGGCATCCGGGCAATGTTTGAGCTGGGCCAAGGGGAAGATTTCCTCGTTATTACTCAATTCCTGGAGCTGCCAGGCGGTGCGAGTACCGTCCAGCTTGCCGCTCGCCGCATTCGGCCAGGTCATGGAATTGACGACAACAACATACTGCTTGTTGCGCACCGGGTCATTCGGGTCGCGCCACATGGCGCAACCGGATAGCAAAATGCCGGCTAGTGGAACGAGAAACAGAACTTTCATACGGGCTATCCAGACGTAATACCCGCAGATTAACAAAAAACGGCCCACGAGGGGCCGTTTTCTTGTACAGGAACACCGGTCAGTCGAGCTTCCAGGCGTAGTCCACCTTGGTCCAGGTCTCGGCCGGCGCACCGTCCTTGGTGCCCGGCTTGAACTTGCAGGCGCTCAGCGCCTTCATTGCAGCCTTGTCCAGGTTCTTGAAGCCGGATGACTTGTCCAGCTTGGAATCCTTGACGTCGCCGTTGGCGGCAACCAGGAAGGACATGCTCACGGTGCCCTGCTCTTCATTCATCAGGGACGCTTTTGGATACTCAGCCTTGCAATTCTTGGCATCGAACGATGCTGGTACTTCGGCCGCGAAGGCCGATGCGCCCATTGCGAGCGCTGCAGTGATAACACTCAACTTGGTCATCATGATGTTCCCCTACCGAATGAGAAAAGAAATGATTTACAGGGACCAGACGTAGTCGACCTTGGTCCAGGTCTGGGCTACGGCGCCGTCCTTGGTGCCTGGTTTGAATTTGCAAGCGGTAATGGCCTTGACTGCCGCCTTGTCCAGGTTCTTGAAGCCGCTGGATTTATCCACTTTGGAATCCATCACCTCGCCCGAAGCCGAGATCAGGAAGGACATGGTGACCTGGCCCTGTTCCTCGTTCATCAAGGAAGCTTTCGGGTATTCAGCCTTGCAATTCTTGGCATCGAATACTGCTGGGGTTTCGCCCGCGAATGCGGAAACGGAAACGATGGATGCTGCGATAAAACCAATCAGACGCTTGTTCATTTCAAATCCCAATCAAAATTTATAAAAGACTGCGGGTGTGTCCCCGATTATTAGAATTCTTCCCACTCGTCGCTGCCGGCGGTGGCGGCCACCACTTTCTTCGGCGCTGGCGCGCTCGCGGCATGCCGCTCGCCCGGCTTGGCGGGAGCCGCGCGTTTCGCCGGAGCCTTCGGCACCACGGCAACAGCGGTCTGGGTGACGGCCGGCTTGGCGGCGGTCAGCGCAAATTCGGTTTCAGCGTCCAGCTTGAAGATCGACACCACGCGCGACAGCTCGCCAGCCTGGTCTTGCAGCGACTGCGCAGCGGCAGCAGCTTCTTCCACCAGCGCAGCGTTCTGCTGGGTCATGGCATCCATCTCGATGATGGACTGGTTCACCTGCTCGATGCCGGCGCTCTGTTCCTGCGAAGCGCTGGCGATTTCGCTCATGATGTCGGTGACGCGGCGCACGGAAGCAACCACTTCATCCATGGTCACGCCAGCCTGGCCGACCAGTTTCGAACCACGTTCCACTTTCTCGACCGAGTCGCCGATCAGGGACTTGATTTCTTTCGCGGCGCCAGCGGAACGCTGGGCCAGGTTGCGCACTTCCGATGCCACCACGGCGAAGCCGCGGCCCTGTTCACCGGCACGCGCTGCTTCGACAGCGGCGTTCAGCGCCAGGATATTGGTCTGGAAGGCGATACCGTCGATCACGCCGATGATGTCGACGATCTTGTTGGCGGAAGCATTGATCGAGCTCATGGTCTCGACCACTTGCGATACCACCTGGCCGCCTTTCAGCGCCACGTCGGAAGCCGATGCTGCAAGCTGGTTGGCTTCGCGGGCGTTGTCGGCATTCTGCTTCACGGTGGAGGTCAGTTCTTCCATCGCGGAAGCAGTCTTCTCCAGCGACGAAGCCTGCATTTCGGTACGCGACGACAGGTCGATATTGCCGGCAGCGATTTCGCGCGAAGCGGTGCCGATGGTTTCGGTACCCTGGCGCACCTGGCCAACGATATCCACCAGGCTGTCGCGCATTTCCTTGATTTCGACCAGCAGCGAATCCTTGTCGGTGGACGCGGTGTCGATCTGCACCGACAGGTCGCCATTGGCGATGGCGCCAGCGATCGACGCCGTGTAGTCAGGCTCGCCGCCCAGTTGCTTCAGCAGGCCGCGGGTGATGACCCAGGCTGCGAAGATCGACACTACCGTGGCGGCCAGGCCTGCCACGATCATGAACAGGCGTGCCGACGAGAAGCCTTCAGCGGCTTCCACTTTCATTTCTTCGTTGATCTTGTCTTCCAGCGAAGCCAGTTGGACCAATGCTTCGGTCCACTTCTTCTGCGCCGGCTTGATTTCCTTCAGGTAGATCTTGGTTGCGGCCAGGGCATCATTGGCCAGCCACAGTTCGGATGCCTTCTTCACGGCAGGCAGCACCAGCGCTTCCTGCGCCTTCACTTGCGTCAGCAGTGCTTTTTCTTCTGGCGTGGCATCCTTGGCGTACAGGGCGCTCAGCTTGGCATCGGCGTCCTGGTAATCCTTCAGCTCTTTGTTGATGCGGGCCAGTTCCGGCTCCATGTCGGAAGGTTCGGACATCAGCGTCAGGATCTTCAGGTCGCTGACGTTTTCAACGTTGTTACGCATGTCGACCACCAGCCGGGTAGCCACAGCATTCACACTCACCACATGATCCAGGCGGTCCTGAATCTGAGCCATGCGCCAGATGCCGACGATGGTGATAATGACGAGAAACGCCAGTACCAGGAAAAATCCGAGGGCGAGGCGGGCCCCTACTTTCATTTTGCTCAAATTCATTTCGGCTCTTAATTAGAAGATTTTCGATTGCCTGAAGGATGCTTTAGTGAAACATTAACCACATCCACTGACCCTTGCTGCTACGCAAGTATCGACAGTAGCAAACTATGACTGCGAATGCAAAGACCGCTATCGCCGCGGGATGAAACCTGTCGTATTTCATCCCAAAAACGCGGTAGGAACCGCAAATTGCAAGTGTGTATCAAGGAAATTATAGACGTGAGGTTTCCACAGGGCAAGCAAATTTTGCTTACCCTGTTGGCAATTGAACTTCCTTCGGAGAAACAGCTCAGCAGCAGCGCAAATCGGAAGTGAATACGCAGGACAACTCGCGTTTACTTGGTTCGACTGAAAGCGTCGAGCAGGATTGCCGGATCGCCTGCCGCGAGTTTGCTGGCATCGGACAAGGTCTGGCGATACTGGCGCGCGCCCTGCAAACCCTGGGCCAGGCCCAGCATATGACGGGTGATGGTGTTGATCTTCAAGCCCTTGCCGCCCTCTTTCGCAAGCTGTTCCTCGATATACGGGATCATCGCCTCGAGCACCTGCTGGCGGCTGCGCGGAGGCTCGCTCGCCCCGTAGTAGCGCTGGTCGAAGGCAGCCATCAGATAAGGGTTATGGTAAGCCTCGCGGCCCAGCATCACGCCATCCACGTGCTGCAGGTGGGTATCGATTTCTTCGAGGGTCTTGATGCCGCCGTTGATCAGGATCTCGAACTGGGGGAAGTCTTTTTTGAGCTGGTAAGCGTATTCGTACTTCAGCGGCGGAATCTCGCGGTTTTCCTTGGGCGACAAGCCCTTCAGGATAGCGTTACGCGCATGCACCACGAAGGTCGTGCAGCCGGCTTCCGCCACGGTACCGACGAAATCGCGCACGAAGCCGTAGCTTTCCTCATGGTCGATGCCAATGCGGTGCTTGACGGTGACCTCGATATCGACCGCATCCTTCATCGCCTTGACGCAATCGCGCACCAGCTGCGGCTCGGTCATCAGGCAAGCGCCGAAAGCGCCCTTCTGCACCCGCGGCGACGGGCAGCCGCAATTCAGGTTGATTTCATCGTAACCCCACTTCTCGCCCAGTTTGGCGGAAATGGCAAGATCCTTCGGATCGGAGCCGCCAAGCTGCAGCGCCACCGGATGCTCCTCCTCATTGAAGCGCAGGTGGCGCTCCACATCGCCGTACACCAATGCCCCGGTCGTCACCATCTCCGTGTACAGCCAGGTGTACTGCGAGATCAGGCGATGGAAATGGCGGCAATGGCGGTCGGTCCAATCCATCATCGGCGCCACGGACAGGCGGCGGGAAGGCTTGGGGGCGATCGGGGTGGTCATAATGCAAAGGTCAACAAGAAGGGCCGCATATTATAGCGAAAGTCGGGGTCAGGTCTGGCAATCCGCCATTTTGGCGGATTGCCAGACCTGACCCCGACTTTCAAGCGAAGAGTTCTTCGACGCGGGACATGCGGCGGGCCGCTTCGCCTGACAGGGCGCCGGAGGCGGTCATGATCTGGCGGATGCCTTCCAGCGCGCGCTTGCGGTCGACGTCGGCCAGCAGCTTTGGCACCGCCGACATGGCGCGCTCTTCATCCAGTTGCAGGATCATGTTCTGTTCCTGCACCACTTCCTTGAAGCGGGCCAGCGATACGCGCTCCTTCGCCGGCAGCAGTGTGCGCAGTTCACGCAGCACGCCAAAGGCCCGCTCGTCGGCCACGCGCACTTCGGGACTACGGGCGATATACAGGATCGACCGCACCACCGCTTCCCTTTCGCCGCCGCTCGCCAGGCGCTTGGCCGCTTCGGTGCGCCGCGCGGCCACCACCGACTCGCGCGCAATATCGCGCCCGATGCGGCGGCGAATATTGGCCGAATCGGCGCGCAAGCCCAGTAGCGTCTGCAGCAGCGGCTGGCCATACGTGGACAGGAAGAACTGCTCCACCGACTGGTCGCGCATCACCTGGTACTGATCCAACGCCGCCACGATCTGCTCGGAAGCCGCCTCCTGCATCCTCAGGAAGAAGTTATCCTGCGCAACGGGCTTGCGCTGCCCGCGCACTTGCTCGGCCAGGGCGCTGATCCCGCCCAGGAAAGGATTCATATCTGAGAACAGCTCGTAGCGCATGCGGTAGGGATGCATGCGCCGCATCCACTCTGCCGACTGCTCATTGGTTGCGGCCTGCACGAACGGGCTGACGAAAGTGCGATACAGCCCCTGGTTGATTTCTGACAGCCGCGCCACCGCGGCAAAGCGGCGTTCATCTTCATCGTCGTTGCCGCCCAGCGCGCGCAATTCGTTCAAGTCGCGCCTTTCAAAGCGTACAACGTAATTACCCGCTGCCAGCTCGGGGCTGTGCACGCCGTCACCGGCCTTGTCGATAAAGACCGCTTCGTAAAGCCCCGGCGGCAGCACGTCGATCAAGTCCATCGAGCGCGCGAATTCATCGTGCTCCTTGTTGGCGACGGAAGCCGACACGAAGATGCCAAGGTGCCCGATCGATTCGTGCAATGTGTACACCACGGTCTGCCCGCCAGCCACCAGCGCCGCATCGTCTTCATACAGGTCAAGCAGCCAGCCCAGCGCCTGCTGCGGCGGCGTGATGTCGTCGCCCCAGGAGCAGAACACTACAATCGGTGAGCGGATATTGCGCAGGTCGATGCGGCGCCCGGCCGTGTCGTGGATGGTGCCGTTGCTCAGTCGGTTGCCGACGAACAGGTTGTCGGTGATGAACTGGATTTCCTCCGCGTTCAGCAGCACCGGGTTGCCCCACCAGCGCTCGAACTCGAGGAAGCGCTTTTCCTCGGTGTCCACATTGGCATACACGTGGTAGCCCTTCTTCCAGTAGGTATTGGAAGGGTTCATGTTTTCGAAGTTGCTGACCAGGTGGGCGCCATCGAACTTGCCGTTGCCAAGGTCGCCCGCCAGGGACGTCATCCAGGTGCCGCCGGTCAGGCCGCCCAGGTAGCGCAAGGGATTCTTGCCGCGCACGCCGGCCCAGTAAGACAAGGGCGCGCCAGCCAGCACCAGAGGCCCAGCCAGCTCGGGATGCAACGCCGCAGTCATCATGATCTGCCAGCCGGCCTGGCAGTTGCCGATCAGGGCCGGCTTGCCTTCGGCCTGCGGGTGCAGGTAGGCCACCTGTTCGATGAACTGGGCTTCGGCATGGCAGACGTCCTCGATGGTCTGCCCCGGCACCGGCGCCGGCAGGAAGCCGATGAAGTAGCAGGGATTGCCCGCCTTCAGGACGACGCCGATCTCGCTGTCCTGCTTCATGCCGCCGATGCCCGGGCCATGCCCGGCGCGCGGATCAACGACGATGAAGGGTCGCTTGCTCTCGTCGATCTCCACGCCCTCAGGCGGGATGATCCGCATCAGCGAATAATTCACCGGCCGCGGAAGCGTACGGCCATCGATAACGGTCTCGAATTCGAAATTGAGCACATGCGGCGCGGTCTCGCGTTCGCGCGCATTGCGCTCGGTCCCGCGGCGATACAGCACGTCCATGAAGAGGATCGAACGCTGCCAGGCGTCGGTCCAGTACTCCACTGCTTGCGCTGCAAGGTTGGTTTGGTCGGCCATGCAATTCTCCCTCAGCGTGTATCTGATCATTTACATGATTACTATGCCCTGCTCCGTTGACACTCCCTGCGCGAAATCCAATACTCGGAACACTATTGTGATCACATCAACCTTAACACAGCCTACCATGCGCGCCAAAGCACTGTTCCTTATTCTCGCCGCTGCCGGCAGCGCGCATGCCGCCGAACGCCTCACCATCACTGCCAGCCATGAACTGGCGCAGGCGCGCCCCTCCGAGACGATCGCTGTGCCATGGGCAGAAGTCAATCGCGCCCTGCCCGGGGCATTGCTGCAGAAGATCACGGTGCGTGATGCGTCGGGCAAGGCCTTGCCCTACCAGGTGACCAACGTTCTGCCGGAAGCGAAAGATCCCGAGGGCAAAGGCATCGCCTACGGTGAGCTGATCTTCCAGCACGACTTCGCGGCTGGTGAGCGTAGCGCTACCTTCACCGTCGAGAAAAGCGGCGCCGTGTCGCCCCCGTTCCCTTCCAAGGTGTTTGCGCGCTACGTGCCGGAACGCCTGGACGACTTCGCGTGGGAGAACGACAAGGTGGCGCACCGCACCTACGGGCCAGCGCTGGGCGCGCCGGCAGAACCGGGCAGCGGCAAGGAAGTGCTGGTCACGAGCGGTCTCGATATCTGGTTCAAACGCGTGGAATACCCGATCGTCGACCGCTGGTACAACAAGGGGCACGACCATTATCACCATGACGAAGGCGAAGGCATGGACATGTACAACGTCGGCCGCTCGCGCGGGGCCGGCGGTACCGGGATCTGGGATGGCATGACACTGTCCACCGCGCGCAATTATGCAAAATGGAAGGTGCTGGCAAACGGACCGGTGCGAGCAGTCTTCGAACTCTCCTATGACAGCTGGGATGCCGCCGGCGTCAAGGTCTCGGAAGCAAAACGCTTCACCGTCGACGCGGGACACTATTTCGACCAGGTTGAAAGCACTTTCACGTTCAACGGCGTTCCCTCGCTGACGGCGGCCCTGGGGCTGAACCGGAATCCGGCCGACAAGGGCCAGGAGGCCGTCGTGACGACGGGACGCGCCGCAGGCTCGCTAAGCCAGTGGGTCGAGCAGAAAAGTAATGGTGCGTTTGGCGTGGCCGTCATCCTGCCGTCCGCCGAGGGTTACGCGCAGGACGACCTGAATGAACTGGTCACCGCGCCTGTCGTTTCAGGCAAGCCTTTGCGCTATTACGCCGGCGCGACATGGTCGCGCGGCAGCCCGTTCGCCAGCAAGGCTGACTGGGATCGCCATATCGCCGCCGAGACCGCGCGCATCAAGTCGCCGTTGAAGGTCTCGTACAAGGGCGCTCAATGATATGGCGCAGCTGACACGACGACAGTTTATCCAGGCCTCCGCGCTCGCTTCGCTGGCCGGCATCGCCGGCCCTGCCGGTGCGGGCGATGCCAGCGGGGCCGGCGGGGCGGCGCACAGTTCCGACACGGCCGCGAATGCCGCGGCACTTGCCGCTGCCTCGGAACCCGACGTCCCCCTGCGCTGGCTCGAAGGCGCCGCTCCAGCGCTGTCGCTTGGCACGACCTTTACCGTTCCGTGGCCGCGCGGCCAACAGAAACAACAGCAAACCTTCGTCCTCGCCAGCGCTGCCGGTGAACACCCCATGCAAAGCTGGCCGCTCGCCTATTGGCCCGACGGCTCGCTGAAGTGGACCGCCCATGCGATGCCGGCCGAGCCCTCCCTCCTCGTCGGCGGCTCCCTGAGCGTCCGGCCCGGCAAGCCCGCTTCCCGTCCTGCCGCCGCCATCGTGGTGCAGGAAGCGCAGGACGCGTTCACGATCGACACCGGCATCATCCGCTGCGTGCTGCCGCGCAGGGGCGAGCAACTGATCCGCAGCATCACGCGCGACGGCAGGTCCATCGCGCAGGCGTGCCGCCTGGTGGCGCTCTGCGACGACCAGCCCGACGCCGGCAACGGCGCCACCCGGCAGCAGCATTTCTCCAGCGCCATCGAACGCACTACTATCGAACAGCGCGGCCCCCTGCGCACCGTCGCGAAGATCGAAGGCCGCCACCGCAGCGCCAACCGCGCCTGGCTGCCCTTCACCGTGCGCCTGTACTTCTACGCTGGCGCCGAATCCATCCGCATCATGCACACCTTCGTGTTCGACGGAGACGAAAACAAGGACTTCCTGCGCGGGATCGGCCTTCGCTTTGAAGTTCCTATGCGCGACGCCCCGCACGACCGGCACGTGCGCTTCAGCGGCGAGGACGGCGGCCTATGGGGTGAAGGCGTGCGCGGGCTGACTGGCTTGCGGCGCGATCCCGGCGCAGCGTTCCGCCAGGCCCAGGTAGCCGGCCTGCCCGTGCCGCCGCTAGGGCAAATGAACAAGCAGGTCAGCGAACGCCTGCAACTGATCCCTGCCTGGGGCGACTACACGCTGTCGCAACTGTCGGCAGACGGTTTCCAGATCCGCAAGCGCACCAAGCCTGGCCACGGCTGGATCAACGCCGCGTGGGGCCGTCGCGCCGCCGGTTGCGGCTACGTTGGCGGCGCCAGCGGCGGCGTCGTATTCGGCCTGCGCGACTTCTGGCAGCGTCACCCCACCCAGCTCGACATCCGCAGCGCCCACACGGAAAAAGCCGAAGTGACGATGTGGATGTGGTCTCCCGACGCCCCGGCCATGGACCTGCGCTTCTATCACGACGGCATGGGCATGGAAACCCACGAGCAGGAACTGGAAGGCCTGGAGATCAATTACGAGGATTACGAAAAAGGCTTCGGCACACCGGTCGGCGTGGCACGCAGCAGCGAGATCACGCTGTGGGCGCTGGCCGCGACGCCGCAGCGCGAGCAGATGGTGCGCATGGCCGCCGCCGCGCAAACGCCTCCGCAACTGGTGGTCTCGCCCGCCCGCTACCTGGCGACCGGCGTGTTTGGCCCGATGTGGGACCTGCCCGACCGCTCCTCCCCCGCCCGCGCGGAGCTCGAAAATGAGCTGGACAAGCGCTTCGACTTCTACCGCAACGAGGTCGAACAGCGCCACTGGTACGGCTTCTGGGACTACGGCGACGTCATGCACACCTACGACGCCGACCGCCACACCTGGCGCTACGACGTCGGCGGCTACGCCTGGGACAATTCCGAACTGTCGCCCGACCTGTGGCTCTGGTACTCATTCCTTCGCACCGGCCGAGCCGATATCTTCCGCCTGGCCGAAGCCATGGCGCGCCACACCAGCGAAGTGGACACCTACCATCTGGGCCGCTTCGCCGGCCTAGGCTCGCGCCACAACGTGCAGCACTGGGGCTGCAGCGCCAAGCAGCTGCGCATCAGCCAGGCCCTGTACCGCCGCTACTATTACTACCTGACAGCCGACGAACGCATCGGCGACATCATGCGGGAACTGCTGGATGCCGACGCCAGCCTGGCCGCCGTCGACCCGCTGCGCAAACGCGCCGGCGCGCTGCAAGGACCGTACACGGCGCGCGCCAGTTTCGGCACCGACTGGAGCTCGCTGGCCGGCACCTGGCTGGTGGAATGGGAGCGCACCGGCGACAAGCGCTGGCGCGACATGCTGCTGGCCGGGATGCGCGACATCGCCGCCATGCCGCAAGGCTTTTTCAGCGCCAATGCCATGGGCTACGACCGCAGCAGCGGCCATCTGCACAACACCCAGGGCGGCAAAGTCACCGCCAGCCACCTGAACGTCGCCTTCGGCGCGCCGGAAATCTTCGCCGAACTGATTGCAATGCTCGACCAGCCGCGCTTCGAGCAAGCGTGGCTGCGCTACTGCGCCCTCTACAACGCAAATCCTGCGGAGCAGCAACGCGAACTTGGCGGGCCGCATGGCGGCACCAATGCCTTGCGGGTCGGCCATTCGCGCCTGACTGCCTACGCGGCCTGGCGCCGCAACGATGCGGAACTTGCGCGCAGGGCGTGGCAGGAGTTCTTCAGCGGCCGCACGCCAGCGCTGCGCTGCACCACGATCAAGGGTCCCGACGTGCTGGTGCCGGTCAGCGAAGTGCCATGGATGACCACCAACGACACCGCGCAATGGGGCCTCGCGGCTATCCAGAACCTGGCGCTCGCTGGCGCACAGCTTCCAACCAAATCATAACAAGCCAACGAGACATGAAGACCAGATTACTTGCAGCGCTGCTGGCAGCTGCGCTTTCCGGCCACGCCCTGGCCGACGGCCGTTCCACCGTCAACTTCGACGCCGGCTGGCGTTTCCTGAAGGCGGACGCCAAAGGGGCGGAGAAGCAGGCCTTCAACGACGGCAAATGGCGCACCCTGGCTGTGCCGCATGACTGGAGCATCGAAGGTCCGTACGACCAGGCCAATCCCAGCGGCCGTGGCGGCGGCTACCTGCCCGCCGGCGTCGGCTGGTACCGCAAGACATTCACGCTCCCCCAATCGGAAGCGAAGCGCCGCGTGCGCATCGAATTCGATGGCGTCATGTCCAACAGCGAAGTCTGGATCAACGGCAAACTGCTTGGAAAGCGTCCTTACGGCTATAGCAGCTTTAGCTACGACCTGACGCCCCACCTCAGGTTCGGCAAAGGCCAGTCCAACACCATCGCCGTACGTGCCGACAACTCCGCCCAGCCGGCCTCGCGCTACTACACTGGCGCCGGCATATACCGGCACGTACGGCTGGTCAGCACCGAGGCCGTGCAATTCGGCGACGGCGGCGTGTATGTCACCACGCCTGAAATCAGTGCCGCCGGCGCGACGCTCGGTCTGCGTTCCGACGTCCGGAACACCGGCAGCGCCGCCGGCGAATACACGCTGCAGGTAACCATCTACGACCCCGATGGCAAGGCGGTGCAGGACGGCGAGGTGCGCCGGCAAATCGCTGCCGGCGCCTCCGCCGACATCGCGCTGGACCTCCCAGTGGCCGCGCCGCAGCGCTGGTCGCTCGAATCGCCAAAGCTGTACCGCGCCGTGGCCACGCTGCGCAATGGCGGCACGGTGCTGGACCAGCACACCAGCACCCTCGGCATCCGCGATTTCAGGTTCGATGCCGATACCGGATTCTGGCTGAACGGCGTCAACCTCAAAATCAAAGGCGTTTGCCTGCACCATGATGCCGGCGCTCTGGGCGCTGCCGTGCCGCTGGATGCGTGGCGGCGCCGTTTCGAGCTGCTGCGCGAGGCGGGCGTCAACGCCATCCGCACTTCGCACAATCCCGTGGCGCCGGAATTCCTGGACCTGGCCGACCAGATGGGCTTCCTGGTCATGGACGAGACCTTCGACACCTGGAACGAGGCAAAGCACAACGGCGAGCAAGGCTACAACCGCTTCTTCACCGACTGGTGGGAAGCCGATACGCGCGCCATGGTCCTGCGCGACCGCAACCACCCGAGCATCATCCTGTACAGCGTGGGCAACGAGATCCACGACAACCTGGACAATCCGGAAGGCTTCCGCAAATACAAGCAACAGCAGGACCTGGTGCACCAGCTGGACCCGACCCGCCCCGTCACCATGGCGTTGTTCCGCCCCGGCCTCTCCAAGGTGTATGAGAACGGCTTTGCCGACATGATGGATATCGTCGGTCAGAACTATCGCGAGAACGAACTGGTGGCGGCGCACAAGGCCAAGCCGGCGCGCAAGGTGATCGGCACCGAAAACAACCATGCGCTTTCGGCCTGGCTGGCGTTGCGCGACAATCCTTTCATGGCAGGCCAGTTCCTGTGGGTCGGCTTCGACTACCTGGGCGAAGCCGATTGGCCGATGACGACCTACGACCAGGGCCTGTTCGACCGCGCAGGCAACTGGAAGCCGCGCGGCCTGCAGCGCCGCAGCTGGTGGTCCGGCAAGCCGGTGGTGCATATTGTGCGCAGCCAGGATAACAGCGGCGTCGGGCCGCTGCGCGCTGACTGGACCCCGACCGACATCCATACCTACGACGATGCCAAGGTCCAGGTCTACAGCAATGCCGAGGAGGTCGAACTGTTCCTCAACGACGCTTCGCTGGGCGTGAAAGCCAAACCGAAGAACGATTCCCCGCGCCAGAGGGACGTCACGTTCGCCCCCGGCAAACTGCGCGCCGTGGCGCGGAACGGCGGCAAGGAAGTGGCCTCGGACGAGCTGCAGACCGCCGACGCGCCTACGCGCATCGAGCTCACCACCAGCCGCAGCGAGTTGGGCGATGGTTTCGACGACGCGGCCTTCGTCTGGGCGCAGGTTGTCGATGCCAAAGGCGTCCCCCATCCGAATGCCACGGCCGCCATCACCTTCAGCATTGACGGTCCCGGCATGTTGGCTGCCGTCGATAATGGCGATAACACGAGCCACGATTCCTACCAGTCCAACCAGTGCAAACCGCAGTTTGGCCGCTGCCTGGCGGTAGTGAAAGCCAGCGCCGCCAACGGTGCCATCACGCTGCGGGCTTCCGCTCCGGGCATCGCAGCGGGGTCCGTCAGCATCGCGGCGGGGAGGAAATGATGCCCGCGCCACGCCTTGCTGCCACCATCCTGCTTGCCGCCGGCACGTTCGCACAGGCTGCAAGCGCCGCTGCGCCGCAGCCCCGGCACTTCGCTTTCGGCGACGCCCCCGTTGCCGCCAGGAGCGCCGCTGTCATTGCCGTTACTCCCGATATGGCCTACACCGCTGCGCACGGCTACGGCTTCGAACCCGGTGCGGCGCCCGGCGGCGGCAAGCCGTTCTACTTTTCAGTCGACCTGCCCGAAGGCAGCTACAAGGTCACCGTCAGGCTTGGCGGCGCCGCTGCCGCCAGCACCACGGTCAAGGCCGAGCTGCGCCGCCTGATGCTGGAGAACGTGCAGACGGCCCCCGGCCAGTCTCAGGTCAAGACTTTCGCCGTCAATATCCGCACTCCCCCCATCGCCGCAGCAAACGATGTCGCCGCCGGCGAAGTCCAGTTGAAAGTCCCGCGCGAGACCGTGCAGGAGGCCTGGGCCTGGGATAACCGCCTGACGCTTGAATTCAATGGCAACAACCCATCGCTGCAATCGCTGGATATCGAGCCGGCAAACGGCCGCACGGTTTTCCTGCTTGGAGATTCGACGGTCAGCGACCAGCCGCAGGAGCCGTATAGCAGCTGGGGCCAGATGTTGCCCCGCTTCTTCAAGCCGGGCAGCGTCGCAGTCGCCAACTATGCCGAGTCGGGCGAAACCTACCGCGATTCGCTGGCGCGGCGCCGGCTCGACAAGGTCCTGAGCCAGCTCCATCCGGGCGACGTGGTGCTGATGCAGTTCGGGCACAACGACCAGAAGCAGATCAAGGATGGCAAGGGCGCTCCTTTCACTACCTACAAGGAAGAGATCCGCGAGTACGTGCAAGCCATCCGCAAGCGTGGCGGCCTGCCCGTCATCATTTCGCCGATGGAGCGCCGCAACTTCGACGCCAGCGGCAAGATCGTCCCTTCCCTCGCCGACTATGCCGAGGCGGCGCGCCAGTCCGCGACGGAACTGAAGACGCCCTTCATCGACCTGAACGCGATGAGCAAGGTGTTTTACGAAGCGCTCGGCCCTGAAGGTTCGAAGGCGGCCTTTGCTTCCCCTGCTCCCGGCAAGATCGACAACACCCACCACAATAACTACGGCAGTTACGAGCTGGCCAGGCTGGTGATCAAGGGCATTCGCGACAACCGGCTTCCTCTGCAAACCGATATCGCTTCCGATGTCGCGGTCATCGACCCAGCCCATCCTGCGCCGCCCGAACGCTTTGCCGTCCCGGCCAGCCCGAACCGGGCCACAGAACGGCCACCTGGCGACGATGCCAATGCCGGCGACGCCTGGCTGTTCGCCTATTTCACCGGCAATGGAGTAGACGGCCTGCACTTCGCCAGCAGTACTGACGGCTACCGTTGGGAGAAAGTCGGCTTCGGGCGCAGCTACCTGGCGCCGAAGGTGGGCAAGGCAAAACTGATGCGCGACCCGTGCATCGTGCGCGGTCCGGACGGCACTTACCACATGGTCTGGACCAGCGGCTGGAACGAAAACAATATCGGCTACGCCTCTTCGAAAGACCTGGTCAACTGGTCGGCGCAGAAGGAGCTGCCGGTGATGGCTCACGAACCCGGCGTTCTGAATACCTGGGCGCCGGAAATCGTGTGGGACGCAAAGCGCAGCGAGTTCCTGCTGTTCTGGGCTTCCACCGTGCCGGGCAAGTTCCCTGCGCCGGCAGCCTCGCCGGAAGGCAAGTACAACCACCGCATGTACGCCACCACTACGAAGGACTTCGTCACCTTTACGCCCACCCGGTTGTTCTACGATCCCGGTTTCAGCGTGATCGACGCGACCTTCCTGCGTGCGGACGGCCGCAACCTGCTGCTGGTGAAGGATGAAACCAGTGTCCCGGCCCACAAATACCTTCAACTGGCCGATGCGCCCGACCTGCAAGGGCCCTTTGGCACGCTCGGCAAGCCCTTCACCCCGCCCGGCCTCTGGGTCGAGGGACCAACCGCCATCAAGGCCAACGGCGAATACCTGGTCTACTACGACGCCTACCAGGCCAAGCGCTATGGCGGCATGCGCTCGCGCGACCTGGTCAACTGGGAGGACGTCAGCGATCGCATGCACTTCCCCGACGAGGGCACGCTGCAGCGCATGCGCCACGGTACCGTATTCGCCGCACCGGCCAGCGCCATCGCGGCGCTCAACGCGGCAGCCGGACCGGCTACCACGGTCGCGAGCGCCCAGAATTACGAAGCGCGCGTGCCTTACCAGAGCTATTTCGCCGACTACCTGGCGCTGTGCAAGGGCCGGCCGGCGGAGCTGATCTTCATCGGCGATTCGATCACCGAGCAATGGCGCTGGGGCGCGGGCGCTCCGGTCTGGAAGCAGCGCTTCGAAGACCGCGCCTTTGATTTCGGCCTTGGCGCCGACAAAACCCAGCACGTGCTGTGGCGCCTGCAGAACTTCGACCTGTCCTTCCTGAAGCCGAAAATTGCCGTGCTCATGATCGGCACCAATAATGTTGGCGATTCGCCGGAAGACATTGCCGCCGGTGTGCGCGCCGTGATTGCAGCGATCCAGGACAAATTCCCCGGCGTGAAAGTAGTCCTGTGCAGCATCCTGCCCAATGCGCGCGCCAACGACAAGATGGCCGCCGCCAACAAGCTTCTGGTGCCAATGGCCGACGGGCGCAATGTGCTCTACCTCGACCTCGCATCGAAATTCACGCCCGAAGGCGACAACTGGAAAGGCCTGAGCCGCGACAAGCTGCACCTGACCACCGAAGGCTACGCCACGTGGGCGGCCGAACTGGAATCCCTGCTCTCCACCATTGCCGCCGCCAAGCCATGACATTCCGCACACTCCCCTACCTTACCCTGATGGCCGCCTGCGTGGCGGCAGCTGTCGCGCAGGCGGCGCCGTCACAGCGCAGCGTCTACGACTTCAATCCCGGATGGCGCCTGCTGGTGGGCGACCCTGCCGGCGCCAGCCAGCCCGGCTTCGACGACCAGGCATGGAAGCCGGTTACGCTGCCGCGCGCCTGGAATGAGGATGACGCCTTCAAGAAGGACATCGCCGACCTTTCCACCGGCATCGCCTGGTACCGCAAGTCTTTCCGCCTTCCGCCCGGATCTGCCGGCGGCAAGATCTTCCTCGAGTTCGAAGGCGTGCGGCAGGCGGCGGAGGTGTATGTCAATGGCAAGCAGTTGATTCTGCATGAAAATGGCGTGATGGCGTTTGGCGTCGACATCAGCGATGCCATCCGGCCTGGCGACAATGTGATCGCCGTCCGCACGGACAACGCCTGGGATTATCGAGAGAAGGCCAGCAACCAGCGCTTCCAGTGGTCGGACAAGAACTTCAACGCCAACTACGGCGGCATCCCGAAGAACGTCCGCCTGCACGTGGCGGGCAAGCTTTACCAGACCTTGCCCCTCTACTCGTCGCTCGGCACCACTGGCGTGTATGTCTATGCCAAGGGCATCAACGTCGCGGCGCGCACGGCCAATATCCACGCCGAATCACAGGTCCGCAATGAAACGGGACGGCCGCGCACTTTCGCCTATGAGGTGAAAGTGCGCGACCGTGACGGCAGGCAGGTAGCCAGCTTCAACGGCCCGGTGCAGACGCTTGCCGCCGGCGCCACCGGCACCGTCAGCGCCGGAGGTCGTGTCGAACAACTGAACCTGTGGGGCTGGGGCTACGGCTACCTGTACGACGTCGATACGACGCTCAAGGTCAACGGCAAGGCGGTCGACACGGTGCGCACCCGCACCGGCTTTCGCAAGACCGAATTCGACTTCGGTGTAGTCAAGCTGAACGACCGCGTAATCCAGCTCAAGGGATACGCCCAGCGCACCTCCAATGAATGGCCGGCGGTGGGCATGTCCGTGCCGCCCTGGCTGAGCGACTACAGCAACCGCCTGATCGTCGAAGGCAACGGCAACCTGGTGCGCTGGATGCACACCACGCCGTGGAAGCAGGACGTTGAATCGCTCGACCGCCTCGGCATCATGCAGGCCATGCCGGCTGGCGATTCCGAAGCCGACGTGACGGGGCGCCGCTGGGAACAGCGCATCGCTCTCATGCGCGACGCCATCATCTACAACCGCAACAATCCCAGCATCGTCTTCTATGAATCCGGTAACCGCGGTGTTTCGGACGAGCATATGCAGGAGATGAAGGCGCTGCGCAACCAGTTCGATCCGCACGGCGGCCGCGCTTCCGGTAGCCGCGACATGCTGGGCAGCCGCTTCAACGAATACGGCGGCGAAATGCTCTACGTGAACAAGAGCGCGCGCCAGCCTTTCTGGTCGATGGAGTATTCGCGCGACGAAGCGCTGCGCAAGTACTGGGACGATTTTTCTCCGCCTTTCCACAAGAATGGCGACGGTCCCCTGCACAAAGGGAAAGACGCCAGCGCCTACAACCGAAACCAGGACACGCACGCCATCGAGGACGTACTGCGCTGGTACGACTATTACGCCGAACGTCCTGGCACCGGGCGCCGCGTCAACAGCGGCGGCGTGAATATCGTGTTCTCGGACACCAATACCCATCATCGGGGCGCGGAGAACTACCGCCGCAGCGGCGAGGTCGACGCCATGCGCATTCCGAAGGACGGCTACTTTGCCCACCAGGTCATGTGGGATGGCTGGGTCGATGTCGAGAAGCCGCGGCTCCATATCATCGGTCACTGGAACTACGCCCCTGCGACAAAGAAGGACGTCACGGTCGTCTCCAGCGCGGCGGAAGTCGAACTGCTGCTGAACGGACGCTCCCTTGGCAGGGGCCAGCGCAGCGCCGGCTTCCTGCATACCTTCCCTTCCGTGGCCTACGAAGCGGGCGAGCTGAAAGCCATCGGTTACTCGACCGACGGCAGGCCGGTCGCCGAGGCGACTTTGCACACAGCCGGAGCGCCGGTCGCGCTGCGCCTGAAGGCCGTCACCGGTCCTGGCGGCATGCGCGCCGACGGGGCAGACATGGCCCTGTTCGAAGTGGAAGCCATCGACGCCGAAGGCCGCCGCAACCCGGTCGCGCTGGACATGGTCGACTTCAGGCTGGAAGGGCCGGCCGAATGGCGCGGCGGCATCGCGCAAGGTCCGGACAATTACATCCTCAAGACCAGCCTCCCCGTCGAGGGCGGCGTCAACCGAGTCCTGGTGCGCAGCACGACCCGGCCCGGCGCCATCACCCTGCGCGCCAGCGCCCAGGGAATGCAGCCAGCAGCCGTCACACTGCAATCGCATGCGGTTCCACAGCAAGGCGGGCTGGTTGTCGGCAGCGCCGCTGACGGCCTGCCCTCCTACCTGGAACGCGGCCCGACGCCGGCCGGTCCATCGTTCAAGGTGTCGCGCGTATCGGTCGGCGTGGCCAGCACCACGGCAGGCAGCAACGACGCGGCCGCCGCCAGGACCATCGACGACGACGAGACCACCGGCTGGACCAGCAGCCAGGAGGCGGGCAAACGCTGGATCGCTTATGAGCTGGAAAATCCTGCCACGCTGACGGCAGCCAGCCTGCGCCTGTCCGGCTGGCGCGAGCGCAGCTACCCGATCCGCATCACGGTCGATGGTCAAGAAGTGTTTGCCGGCGACACGCCGAAAAGCCTGGGCTACGTCACCTTGCCATTGCGGCCGGTCCACGGCTCCAGCGTAAAAATCGAACTGACCGGGCCCACGGTGGACAGCGACGCCCTGAAATTGATCGAAGTCGACGCGAACGCCGTGCCGGATACCGGCGCCAATCGCGCGCCACGCGGCGTGCTGTCGATTATCGAGGCAGAGTTCTACGAAAAATCGAGGAAATAAGCACTGCGGCTCGCGGCCGCAGTGCTTTCCCCGCTTACTTGCGGGTGACCAGCTGCAGCGAGCTGTCGTTGATTTCGAACTTGTGCGATTTCAGCATGTTGATGACTTCCGCACCGGCCAGCAGCACCGGCCCATACCCGTGAGCAGCGAACACATTGATCGGGCGGTAATAATAAAAGGCAGGATCGAATCCCATGCCGGTACCGACGCAAGTGCCCTCCACCTGACCCTTGGCGTTGACTTTGGTGGCGACAGCATTCCAGGCCAGCATGACGGCCGGAGCGTAAGCCATGCGGTCGACATAGCCCTTGTTGATGGCGCGCGCCATCGAATAGGCGTAGATGGCGGTGGCGGAGGTTTCGAGATAGCTGTCCGGGCGGTCCAGCAGCTGGTGCCAGAAGCCGGTGCCATCTTGGTATGACGTCAGGCCCTTGACGTGCGCGCGCAATTGCTTGAGTACCGCCTCGCGTCCCGGATGGTCTTCCGGCAGAACGTCCAGCACTTCCACCATCGTCATCACCGCCCAGCCGTTGGCGCGGGCCCAGTGGAATTCCGGATGTACCTCCATGCCTTGCACCCAGCCGTGCATGTAGATACCCTTCTGGGGATTGAACATGCGCTGCGAAAACTGCAGGATCTGCTTGACCGACTCGTCGAAGTATTTGCGCTCGCCGGTCAGCTTGCCCAACTGCGCCCAAGCCGGCACGCCCATGAACATATCGTCCAGCCAAAGGGTATCTGGCTGTGGGCGCAAACGTGCCAGCGTACCGTCGGCCAGTCGATGCTCCTTGCTGCCGATGAAATTACGGCAGGCATCGAGCAGCGGCGTTACATCAGCTTGCAGGCCGTTGCGCTTGGCCTTGACGAAGGCTGCGCACAGCGCCCCGATATCGTCCAGTGCGTGCGGTTCCAGCGTGCGCAGCACCGGGGACTTGGCTTGCGGATTAGCCTTCAGGCGCGCCAGGGTCGGCCTGGCCAGGCCGGCCAGCAGGGCCACGCGCTTATTGGTGTAATCCACGTAGCGCTGTTCGCCGGTGGCGGCGCCGGCTGCCAGCATGCCCGCGTAGGTGACGCCCCACTCGTAGCTGGTGAGCCGGTAATCGCCCTGGGCGAATACCGTATTGTCGTCGATCTTGCTGAAATCCCTGATCTCCTGCTTGGTGTTCTGGTCGATCACCTTGGCCGGGGTCACCGCGTCGAGGTAGGTGAAGACGCGGTCCAGCACTTTGCTCACGTCCGCCACGGACGGCGCACCGTACGGGGTCGGGTAGTCCGGCTTCATCAGGTGCAGCGGCGCTGTCACGTCGTTGAGCGGAGCTTGCGGGGCAGCATACGCCGGCAACGCCAGCGCAACCAGGATAGCGGTCAGCAGGTGGTTCTTTCGGTTCATTCGTTTGTCTCTCGTTGTTATCACTTCAGCAGGTAAACCTTGAAATCGCGGATCTGCTGGTGCGAATGCGTGCTGCGGAAGCCGAAGTGGCCCTCGCGCAGCGGCTCGGCATCGCGCCAGTTGAAGTATTCTTCGCCGTCCACCGTCATGCGGGTGCAGCCATCGCGCACCGCGATCTCGATGGCATATTCCCTGTTCGGCTGCAGCAGGTGCGCGGCATCGTTGCGCTCCGCCAGCAAGACGCGTTCGCCCTTGCCGTCATATTTACGAAAACGTGTTGTGGTATTGCCGTTGCCGCCAATGCCAGCGTAGTAGAGGGACAGGTTGTCGTATTGCGCGAACGTGCCGTCGCGGGTAAATAGCTTGCGGTTGGCGGGATCGCTGGCCATCCAGAACTGGTTCATGTCGGACAGGCGGTCGTTCGTCCCACCGGCCATGACCACCTTGCGCTTGTAGCTGACCAGGATATCGCCCTTCAGCTTTGGCTTGAACCACAGCGTGGCGTCGCCCGGCAGGTCCATGACCAACAGGCCCTTGGCGGCGCCGATGCGAGCCGCCGGCGCCCCGGATGCGCCGCGCCTGTACTCCGCCTGCCACTGCGCCAGTCCCCTAGTGAAATCGTCGGCATACAGCAGCTTCCCGCGCTCGCCGGAAAAGGTGCAGACTTGCGGTTCCCGCTGGGAGAGCCAGGCGGCAACCGGATTTTCGGGCAAGGACTTCAGGGCCGCGACCACGCTTTCGGCATTGAAGCGCGCGCCGGCGTCATTGGTATGCGTACGGGCGTCGGAGAAGAAGGTATTGACCGCTGCAGCCCCCAGGCGCCGGTAGCCGTCGCTGACCGTCATGGTGAGGTCTGCGAACAATGCGCCTTCGCGCGCAGCGACTTCGCGGTCCCATTCGGCAAAATTGGCAAAGTCGCGTCCCTGCTCCCAGGCATCCCGGTGCGGCACAGGCGACAGCAGCACCACGCGCGCTCCGCGTGCCTTCGCGTCCTGCACGTAGCGCGACATATACCAGCCGAAGGTATGCACTTGTTCCTGGCTGCCGTCCGGACGTGTATCGGTGACGGTTTCCGGCCCGGTACCGGTAGCCGATGCCCTGTTCTTGTTGGCCGGGTCGCCGATGCGGCCGCCATCGTTGTGGCCGAACTGGATCAGCACCACATCGCCCGTCTTCAACTGGCCCAGCACGCGCTCCCAGCGCCCTTCGGTGAAAAAGGTGCGGCTGCTACGCCCACCTATCGCATGGTTCACGACGTTCACACGCGAAGTATCGAAGTAAGCCGCGATGCGTTCACCCCAGCCGATAGCGCCGTTCTGGCCGCCGCTCCTGACGGTGGAATCGCCCACAATGAAAATGCTGGGCAGGCGCGGATCGCGCGGCTGCTCGCCCTTGATCCTGGCGGCATCCACCACCGGACGCTCGTCCTCGGCGGCGGCGATGCTGTCCGCGCGGTTCGACAGCGCGGCAAGCAGTACCGGCAGCCGCAGCGCCTTGATGCCTGCCACCACGGTGCGCGCATTCAGTTCGGCGCCGGCAAGGTTGGTGTGCACCCGCTCATCCGGCGTCACCTGAGGGAACAGCTTCGTCACCTCGTCGCGGCCCAGTGCATCGTACTGGCGCGCCACAAGTTCGTTCAGGTCGATGAAACCGACATTCAGCTGGCGCGCCACAGCCTCCGCCCAGCCGGCGTAATCGCCGCGCGCCCGCACCACGCGGCCTTCCGCATCCCAGGCTTTGCGCGGGATCGGTGACGCCACCACCGGCGTCGCACCACGCTCGCGGATGGCGGCGATGTACATGCGCAGGTACCAGCCGTAGCTGCGCACCGTTTCGTGCTTGCCGGTCAACAGGTTGTCGATCTCCTGGCTTTCGTCGCCAAATCCGCGGATGGTGCCGCGCGCACGCGAGGTATCGTTGATGGCCGAACTGTCGTTGTGCCCGAACTGCATGATCACCACGTCGCCCGGCTTGACCAGCGCCAGCGTGTTCGCCCAGTGACCGCTCGTCAGGTAGGTGCGGCTGCTTAACCCACCAACAGCGCGGTTCACCACATTCACCCTGGCGGGATCGAAATAGGCGGCAATCGGATTGCCCCAGCCCCACTGCCCTTGCGGTCCCTTGCCCTGGCCATCGTCGCGGCCATTGCGCACGGTAGAATCCCCGATCAGGATCAGCGACGGCAATGCCGGGTTGGCAGGTTCCGGCAGCGTGACCTGAGCCCGCGCCGGGTCGGTGTTGACGGCAGCGGGAGGCTGCTGGGCGCAGCCCGCCAGCAGGAGGATGTAGGCGGCGGCGCTGGCAAGCGCCTTCTGGAAGCTGTTCATGCGGCCAATTCTAAGCGAGCGCGTTTCGGCCAAAACGCCCCCGGTTTAAAGAATCAAGAAAATGAGCAATATGATCAAAAGAAAGCGCCGACAATCAAATTCCTTCAACAGGCGAACCAGACCAAGATGAAACGATTGACCACCTGCGCCATGCTGTGCGTGGCGTTTTTCCTCTCCACCACTGCGCAGGCGCAGATCGGCAAGCGCTTCGCTTCCGAGCGCAAGGTCGTCAAGGACCCGGTTACCGGCACCATGCTGACCTTCCTCACCAGCCAGCCGCATGGCGACGCCAAGATCTACCCGACGCACCCTCAATGGACGTCCGACGGCAAATGGCTGGTGTTCCGTTCCAACCGTGTGCACGGCGAAGCGATGGCCGTCAACGAAGCGACCGGGGACCTGGTGCAGGTGACCGAAGGCGGCTACCTCGGCATGCTGAACCTGGCCCGCAAGGCGATGAAGCTGTATTTCATGCGCAAGGACGGCACGCCGGGCCGGGTGCAGATCGTTGAAGTCGACCTGGGACGGGTCCTGGCCGACAGCCAGGCAGGCGCCATGCAGCCTGCAGCCAGCTACCAGCGCGTGGCAGGGATCACGCCCGCAGAGCTGGAGGCCGGCGGCGACATGGCCTTGGATGCGGACGAGGAATGGGTCTATTTCAGGGTCGGCAAAGAGGCTGCAGCCCCCCACCTGAAGCCAGGCACCAGGATCGAACCCAATTTCGGCCCGCGCAATATGGGCGCCGGGCCGAACGGCATCGCGCGCATGAACCTGCAGACGGGAGAAATCCGCCACGTAGTGTCGGTCCCCTTCCAGATCGGCCATATCCAGGCCAACCTGTGGCAGGCGGGCGAGATCGTCTTCTGCTGGGAGACCGGCGGCAAGTCGCCGCAGCGCACCTGGACCGTGCAGGCCGACGGCAGCGGCTTGCGCCCGCTGTATCCGGAAGCGCCGTATGAATGGGTAACGCACGAGGCGGTGATCGGCAAGGACGAGGTGGCGATGGCCATCATGGGCCATCGGCCCGTGGCGGGCGGCGGAGGCGGTGTCGCGGCGCCGGCCACCGGTGTGTATGGCGCAAATCCTGGCCAGGATGCCGGCTGGGGCAACAGCGGCACGCGCGAAAAACCAACCGGCCTTGCCATCGTCAACCTGCGCACCCGTGAAATGACCATCGCCGGCCAAACCCCTTCAGGCAGCGGCCTGTGGCACGTGCATGGCTCGCCCGACGGCCGCTTTGCCGTCGGCGACGATTTCAGCCGCAGCCTTTACCTGATCGACCGCCGTACGCGCGAGATGATCATGCTGACCACCGGCCACAAGGACACCGCCCAGGATCATCCCCATCCGACCTTCAATGCCGACGGGACGAAGATCGAGATCCAGTCGGCCATGCTGTCACCCAACGGACGCTCGATGAATATCGTGGTGGTGCCGGTGCCCGAGGAATGGCTGAAGCGGAAATGAGGCGTGGCGCCGCCTCAGTCGAGAGGCGTCACCGTCACCGCACGCAGCTCGTACGGCGTGCCCTCCAGCTGGAAGCCGATGCGTCCCTCGCGCGGCGCCGCGCCGCTGATGCGGTTCTGCAGCACGCCGTTGATGGCCACTTCGATCACGCCGTCGCGGCTGACGATATCGGCGGCATTCCACTCCCCTGCCGGCTTCTCGCTTGCTGGCGCAATATGTGCCTTGAGCGCCGGCTTGTCGCCGGTCAGTGGTTCGGCGAAGCTGGCGCCCGCCATCGGCAGCAGGTCGCCCACAGCGCCGAACTTGGTCTGGACCTGCTGGCTCAGAGGCCAGACGCGGTCCAACGGGCCTTCGCTGATGTGCAGCAGCACGCCGCCATTGCCGGTCTTTCCCGGCCAGCGCCATTCCACGTGCAGCTTGTAGTTGCGGTAGCTGGCTTTCGTCGCCAGGAAACCGAGCGGCGAACCGCTGGCCGCAATGACACCGCCCGGCTGGACGCTGAATACACTATCGATTGCCGCCGCGGGCTCCGTGCGCAGTTCCCATCCGCTGAAATCGCGGCCATTGAACATATCGGCTGCCGCCGCGTCGCCGGCCAGGGCCAGCGCCAAAGCCGCAACAAGAATTCGTCGATTCACCACCTGGACTCCCTATGAAGAAAACACTGCTGTTCCTGATCCTGTCCGCCGGCGCCCTGCTCGCGCAAGCCGCCGAACTGCCATTGTGGCCCGAAGGCGTGCCGGGTGCACGCAATATCGGCGCCGAAGTGCGCAAGGACGGCTATATCTCCAATACCAGCGTGCCGACGCTGACCGTCGTTCCCGCCGCGATCGACCGCCCCAACGGCACCGCCGTCATCATCGCGCCGGGCGGGGGCTACGTGCGGCAGTCCGCCATGCGCGAAGGCTACCAATATGCCAACTGGCTCAGCACCCTCGGCGTCACCAGCTTCGTACTGAATTACCGGATGCAGGAGTTCGGCCACCCGGCCCCGCTGCAGGACGTGCTGCGCGCAGTCCGCCTAGTGCGCTCGCGCGCAGCCGAATTCGGCATCGACCCGAACCGCATCGGCGTCATGGGCAGTTCCGCCGGTGGCCACCTGGCGGCCAGCGCCGGCACCCTGTTCGACCATCCCGCCGGCCGCACCGGCGCAGCGCTCGACGCCGTCAGCGCGCGGCCCGACTTCCTGGTCCTGATGTACCCGGTGATCACGCTGGACGGCCCAGCCGCCCACCAGGGTTCGCGCAAAGCCTTGCTTGGCGCGGCACCGTCGCCGGACCTGATCGAGCTGATGTCGCTTGAGAAGCAGGTCAACCCGCGCACGCCGCCGACACTGCTGATCCACACCCAGGCTGACCAGTCGGTGCCGGTCGAGAACAGCGTCCTGTTCTACCAGGCCCTGACCCGCCACAAGGTGCCGACTGAAATGTATTTGTTCGAACAGGGCTCGCACGGCATGGGCATGCGCGACAACCTTGGCACGGCTTCGGCCTGGCCAAGGCGCGCCGAGGAGTGGCTGCGCGCACGCGGCCTGCTGGCGACGCCTCAAGCGAAGTAGAACATCGGCTGCAGGGGCCATTCGCGGGGACGGTTGCCGGGCACCGTCTCCATCAGGTCCGCCATGTAATCCCACCATTTGCGCATGACCGGCTGCTGCGGCAGTGCATCGATGCTGTGATCCGGCCTGAGTTTGAGGACCGCAAACAGGTGCAGCGTCTCTTCGTCGAGGAAGATCGAATAGTCGTAGATCCCAGCCTCTTCCAGCGCCTGCGCCAGGTCTGGCCACAGTTCATCGTGGCGGCGGCGGTATTCTTCCACCATGCCGGGTTTCAGCTTCATGCGGAATGCTCGGGTCGTCGTCATGTCTTGTCCTGTTCCTCAAAACTCCTTTTCGATGGATCCACCCTCGGCGCAGCCGGACGCACGATGAAGCTCCCTTGCGGCAGGCCTTGCACGCCGCGGGCGTCTTCCATCTCGAGCGGCGCACCCAGTTCCAGCCGGCTGTTGGTGATGCGCCAGCCGTCGATGTCGTACAGATGGCCGCCTTTGGCAGCCTGAATTTCCAGCTTGTCGAGGGTAAAGCGCTGCAGGGGCGCCTCCTTGTAGCCACTGACTTCAAAGGCCGTGGCAGCGCCGGTTGCCTTGATCTTCCTGACCTCCACGTCGTGGAAATGCGCGATGCCTTTTTCGCGCGGCACCGGCGTCGCCAGCACTTTCCAGTACGGCGGCACGTCTTTCATCCCGGGCGGTATGGCGGCGTAACTGTAGCTGGGGTTCCAGTTCATCGTAATGCGCAGAACCACCGCAACGTCCTTCATCGTGAAGTCGTGCAGGCGCAGGTTCTCGCCGAAGCCTCCGCGTGTGTGGGCCGACTTGAACAGGATGCCGACGGGTACCGCGCGCTCCACGGTGATGTTGTAGGCCTCCACATTGCGGAAGCCTCCGGCAGTCTCGCTGCCGAACGTGATGCCGGCGGCGCCGTCGCGCACGATGGAATTGCGAATGATCACGTCTTCCGTCGGCCGCGCCACACGCTGGCCGTCCGCGTCGCGGCCAGCCTTCATGCAGAGTGCATCGTCGTTGACGGCGATATCAGCGTTCTGCACCAACACCTTGCGCGACGAATCGATGTCGATGCCGTCCGTCGACGGCCCGCGCCCGCCCTCATTGTTACGGATGGTGACGCCGTCCACCGTCACGTTCTCCGAATAGCAGATATGCAGGGTCCAGAAGCCGGAACGGCGCAGAAGCAGGCCGCCGCCCACCCTGACGTCATTGCTGTTGAAAACCTGCACCAGGCGCGGGCGCCGGGCATCGTAATCCGATGCCCAGCGCAGGCCGCGCGGCTCATATTGCTTGCGCAGCGTCCAGTAGCTGTCCCAGAAAACCTTGCCGTCGCCATCGATCGTGCCCTCGCCTTCAATCGCCGCGCCCTTCTGCCCATAGAGGTTGACCAGCGCGGCCGGCCAGCTCATTTCGATTCCGGCAATGCGGGTCGGCATGACGGGATAGTCCTCGATGCGCTGGGACCCGAGCAAGGTCACGCCCTTGCCGATGTACAGCGTGACGCCGGATTTGACGAAGATCGAGCCGGTCAGGTAAGTGCCGGGCCGGAAGCTGACGGTGCCGCCGCCCTTCGACGCGGCAGCATCGATAGCGCGCTGGATAGCGACCGTATCCAGCGTGACACCGTCGCCTTTCGCACCAAATTCGGCCACCGTGGCGGCACTTGCCGCGTGCGCAGCGCCACAGGCCTGGGCCAAGGCCAGCAGTACGGCGGCAAGGTAGCGCAGCACGCCTTAAACGATGCCGCTGCTGCTGGCGCCGGCCTTGGCCGGGCGACGCACCGCCGCCTGTTCGCGATAGCCGGAAGCACGGTATACCGCAACCGGATCGATTGCGCCGCCGGAGCGCAGCCTTGCCATGGCCAGGATCGGGCTGACGTCCGTGCGGTAGGCCTGCTTCAGCGTCTGCGCGGACTGCAGCACGTCGTTCGCTTCCTGGTAGCGGCGCAGCGCCGCGCGGTCGACCAGGGCCGCCTGCACGAAGGCGCGCTGCACTTCGGCCGCGCTATTCATCAGGCTTTCGATCGGATCGGTGACATTGTGCGACTGGTCCAGCATATAGGCGGGCTGCAATGCCGCATCGCGCTGCGCAGCATCGGCCAGCTCGTTAAACACCAGGAACAGCTGGAACGGGTTGATGCTGCCCGAATCCAGGTCGTCGTCGCCGTACTTGCTGTCGTTGAAGTGGAATCCGCCCAGCTTGCCGAACTGCGCCAGCCGCGCCACGATCATTTCGATATTGGTATTGGGCGCGTGGTGCCCCAGGTCGACCAGGCATTTCGCCTTCTCGCCCAGTTGCTGCGCGCAGGCGAAACTGGTACCCCAGTCGGCGATGGTGGTGGCGTAGAAGGCCGGCTCGAACAGCTTGTGCTCGATGAATACCTGCCAATCCGCCGGCAGCGCGCCGTAGATGTCGCGCATGCTGTCCAGGTAACGCTCCAGCGCCCCGCGCAGGTTATGCTGCCCCGGGAAGTTGGCGCCATCGCCCACCCATACCGTCAGCGCCTTCGAGCCCAGCGCCTTGCCAAGCTCAATGCACTCGATATTGTGCGCAACTGCCTGCGCGCGCGCTTCAGCGCTTTGCGCAGTCAGGCTGCCGTACTTGTAGGTATGCTGCTGGCCCGGCTGGTCCTGGAAAGTATTGGAGTTGACCGCATCGAAGCCCAGGCCATATGACGCGGCCTGCTCGCGCAGCGCTTTAGGGTCGTCGGTACGGTCCCAGGGGAAATGCAGCGAAACGGTCGGCGTTGCGCGCGTCAGCTGGTGGATCACGCCGCAGTCTTCCATCTTCTCGACCACATTGCGCGGCTCGCCTTTGCCCGCGAAACGCGCGAAGCGCGTGCCGCCGGTGCCGGCGCCCCAGCTGGGCAAGGCCACCGCAAAGGTTTGCGCCACGGCGGTGAGCTGCTCGATATCCACGCCGCGCCGTCCCAGCATGCCGCCCAGGGCTGCGTAATCCGCATCCAGTCCCGCCTGCTGGGTGGCGTTATGTTCCGCCACCTGGTCCTGCTTGACTACTGCCGTCATCATGTCTCCTTGTTGCGCTGCTTATCGTGTGAAGGCTGCCGCGTTGCCGGCATCGACATTGAGCACGTTGCCGGTGCTCTTGCCAGCCTTGTCGCTAGCCAGGAAATACACCGCTTCCGCAATGTCTTCCGGCAGCACGCTGCGTTTCAGCATGCTGCGGTCGCGGTAGAAGGCCTCCACGTCGTCCGCATCGATCTTGTTCGATTGTGCCCGTTCCTGCTTCCATTTTCCATCCCAGATGCGCGAGCCGCGGATCACCGCATCCGGATTGACCACGTTGACACGGATGCCGTGCGGGGCACCCTCCAGCGCCACGCAGCGCGCCAGATGGATTTCCGCCGCCTTGGCGGTGCAGTAGGCCGACGCGCCGGCCGAAGCCACCAAGCCGTTTTTGCTGGCGACGAAGACCATGCTGCCGCCCAGCTTTTGCTGCTTCATGACGCGGAAGGCGCCGCGGCTGACCAGGAAGTAGCCCTTGACCAGGATGTCCTGGTTGCGCTGCCAGATCTCCAGGGTGGTTTCCTCCAGCGGCGCAGACGACGCGATACCGGCATTCGACACCAGCAGGTCGACACCGCCGAAGCGCAGCGCCGATTCGCGCAGCACCGCCTCCACGGCCTGCTCGCTTGTCACGTCGGCGACGATGCTCGCGACATTGTCCTTGCCGGCCACCTTCGACAGCGCATGGTGCGCCTCGGCCAGCACCTCATTGTCGATATCGGTCAGCAGCACGCAAGCGCCTTCCTGCAGCAGCTGGCGCGCCACCGCCTGGCCGATGCCACCGGCGCCGCCCGTCACCAGTGCAATGCGTCCGGCCAGCGACTTCGGCTTGGGCATGCGCTGCAGCTTTGCTTCTTCCAGCAGCCAGTATTCGATGTCGAAGGCTTCCTGCTCCGGCAGGCCGACGTAGCTGTCGACGCCATTCGCGCCGCGCATCACGTTGATCGCGTTGACATAGAACTCGCCGGCGATGCGGGCGGTTGCCTTGTCCTTGGCGAAGGACAGCATGCCTACGCCGGGAATCAGGTAGATGATCGGGTTGGCGTCGCGCACTGCGGGGCTGTTGGCCCGCTTGCAGCGCTCATAGTAGGCCGTGTAGTCGGCGCGGTAGGCTTCCAGGCTGGCATCCAGTCCCGCCACCAGCGCCTCGAAATCCGGACGGGCAGGATCGAAGTCGATCACAAACGGACGGATCTTGGTGCGCAGGAAGTGGTCGGGGCAGGACGTGCCCAGCGCAGCCAGCGGCTTCAGGTCGCGGCTGCAGACGAATTCCAGCACGGCGTCGCTGTCGTCGAAGTGGCCCAGCTTGAATTCGGTCTTGCTGATTTTCCCGCGCAGGATGGGCATCAGGCGCGCGGCCAGGTCGGCGCGCTCCTGCGCAGCTATCGGCGCGATCGCCGCGCCGCCGAAGACCGGCTGCCGGATGTTCGCGGCCAGCCATTCCTCGGCGCGCTTAATGATGGCCAGCGTGGTTTCGTAGCAGGACTTGGCGCTGTCGCCCCACGTGAACAAGCCGTGGCCCTCCAGGATGATGCCCTTCAGCTCCGGCTGGCTTTGCGACAGGGCCTCCAGTTTCAGGCCCAGGTCATAGCCCGGGCGCTGCCATGGCAGCCAGCCCAGTTCACCTTCGAAGATCTTCTGCGTCAACGCCTTGCTGTTGGCGCAGGCCGCAATTGCGATCACGGAATCGGGATGCATGTGGTCTACATGCTTGCGGTCGATGTAGGCATGCAGCGGCGTGTCGATCGAAGCCGCGCGCGGATTCAGGTTGAAGGTGCAGTGCGGCAGGTAGCCCACCATCTCGTCTTCGTGCTCAAGGCCGCGATAGCGCTGCTTGAGCGCCTGCAGCTTGTCCATGTACAGGGTCGAGAAACCGTCGTTCCTGATGCTGCCCAGGTCACCGCCGGAGCCTTTCACCCACAGCACTTCGACCTGGCCGCCGGTCAGTGGATCTTCCATCATCACCTTGGCCGAGGTGTTGCCGCCGCCGAAATTGGTGATGCGCAGGTCCGATCCGAGCAGGTTGGAACGGTACAGCAGCAGCTCCGGCTCGCTCATGGCGGCCGCCTTCGCATCGTCCCACAGCGATGCAATCGCCGCCTTCTGCCTTGAATCTTGCATTACTTTCTCCGTATTGGTTGGTTGATTTGCCTGGAAACCAGTAGAAATCAGGCGCCGGTGGAGTGTCAATGCGAAAGCAATCAACATGATGACCAAGAACGAAATAATCATATCGTTGATCGCATTTGGTTATCAGTCACAGCAAATCCCGAAATAATCAGCGAATTGATCATCACTTGATTGACCTGTGCCGGCGGATTGATTAGCCTCGATTTAATAAAGTAGCCACCCGGCCCGGCTCCGGAACCGAGGGAAGGCACAACATAAGGAGACGAAGATGGTGAATCACAAGCGCCGTAAACGTTTGCTCAAGCTGCTCGCGGAACATACGACAGCCAGCGTTCCGCAACTGGTCGAATGGCTTTGCGCCTCGCCTGCCACGGTGCGGCGCGACATCAGCTGGCTGGCCGCCCGCAACCTCCTGACGCGTACCAGGGGCGGCGCAGCCAACCTGCCGCAGAAAAAGCGCGGCTTCCCGCTCACGAGCGAAACCTTCCAGAACAACATCCAGTGCCATGCGGAGCGCAAGCGCGCCATTGCACGCTATGCCGCCAGCATGTGCGGCGATGGCGAAACGATCATCATCAACGGCGGAACGACGACCTTCATGATGGCCGAGTTCCTGACCGACAAGCACCTGAAGATCCTGACCAATTCCTTCCTGATGGCGGAGCGCCTGCTGGTCTCGAGCGATAACGAAATCATTCTCCCGGGCGGAAAAGTGTATCGCGAGCAGAACGTGATTCTCAGCCCCTTCGACAACGACATCACCCAGCACCATTACGCCGCCAAGATGTTCATGAGCGTGTACGGCCTGTCCCTGCTTGGCCTGATGGAGGCCGATCCGCTCTTGATCCAGGCCGAGCAGCGCCTGATCAGCCAGGCCGAGGAACTGATCGTGCTGGCCGACAGCTCCAAGTTCGCCAAGAAAGCGGGCCTGATCCTGTGCGGCCTGAATCGCGTTTCGACTGTTATCACCGACACCAATGCCTCCGACTACGCCGTGCAGCTGCTGGAACAATCCGGCGTCAACGTTGTCACGGTGGCGCCAGAGGCACTGCCGCAAACAATCAGCCCAGCCGCATTCGCACCCAACTTCGACTTCCAGCCTGCAGCGCTTTACCACACGGAGACTTCGCATTGAAATCCAGGAGATTAGTCATTGCGGCCTTCGCCGCAGGCATGCTGGCGGCCGTCGCCGGTTGCACCCAAAAAGCGCCCGAGAAAATCCGCATCGCGATGGTGGTCAAGAGCCTCGGCAACGGTTTCTTCGATGCCGCCCATGCCGGCGCCAACGAGGCGGCGGCACAGTTGAAGAACGTGGAGATTATCTACACCGGCCCCACCACGCCCAGCGCGGAAGGCCAGATCGAGATCATCAACTCTTTGATCAGCCAGAAGGTTAGCGCTATCGTGATCTCGGCCAACGACCCGAACGCGTTGGTGCCGATCGCCAAGAAGGCCATGCAGCGCGGGATCAAGGTGATCTCCTTCGACAGCGGTCTGGCCGAAGAAGGCCGCCAGATGCACCTCAATCCTTCCAATGCGCAGCTGATCGGCCGCAAGCAGGTGCAGATGGCTTCCGACGCCATCGGCGGCGCGGGCGACATCGCGATCCTGTCCGCATCGGCCCAGGCGACAAACCAGAACATCTGGATCAAGGTGATGAAGGACGAACTGGCCAAGCCAGAGTTTGCCAAACTCAAGCTGGTCGCCACCGTGTATGGCGACGACCAGTCCGACAAAAGCTACCGCGAAGCCATCGGCCTGTTGCGCAGCAATCCCCAACTGAAAGCCATTATCGCCCCGACCACCGTCGGCATCAACGCAGCCAGCAAGGCAGTAGTGGACGAAAAGCTGGTCGGCAAGGTCTTCGTCACTGGCCTTGGCCTGCCATCGGAAATGGCAGGTCACGTCAAGAGCGGCGCAGTACGCGAGTTCGCGATCTGGAACCCGATCGACCTGGGCTACGCGGCAACGTATGCGGCCTACGGCTTCGTCAAGGGCGAGCCGGGAGCCAAGGCCGGTGGCAGCATCAACGCCGGCCGCATGGGCGCGATTTCGCTCGACGCGCACGGCGAAGCCGCCATGGCGCCGCCGTTCACCTACAACAAGGAGAACGTCGACCAGTTCTCCAGTATCTTCTGAGCGCCATGCAGGAAAACAAGGCACCAGTGCTGGAACTTTCTGGCATCAGCAAGCGTTTTGCCGGCATCGTGGCGCTGAACAAGGTCAGCCTCTCTGTACGCGCAGGCGAAGTCATGGCCTTGGTGGGCGAGAACGGCGCCGGCAAGTCGACCCTGGTCAAGACTCTCACCGGGATCTACACGCCGGACGAAGGCGTCGTTCGCCTCGCCGGCCAGGACGTGGCATTCACTTGTCCGCAGGACGCCATGCGCGCGGGGATCACTGCCGTGCACCAGGAAACCGTGATGTTCGACGAGCTGACCGTAGCCGAGAACATCTACGTCGGCCGCCACCCAAGCCGCGCGGGCCATATCGACTGGAAGCTGATCGAAGCGGAAGCGGAGCGTCTGTTCGCGCGGCTCGAAGTGTCGTTGCCGGTTCGCGCCCGCGTCAAGGACCTGAGCGTCGCGCAGCGACACTTCGTCGAAATCGCCCGCGCCCTGTCGCAGGAAGCGCGCGTGGTCATCATGGACGAACCGACCGCTTCCCTCTCGCAGCATGAGATCCAGGAGCTGTACCGCATCATCGGCCAGTTGCGCGCGGCCGGCACGGCGGTGATTTTCATTTCGCACAAGTTCGATGAGATATTTACCGTCGCCGACAGCTACACGGTGCTGCGCGACGGGCAGTTCATCGCTGCTGGTGCGCTGTCCGACATCGATGAAGCCGGCCTGGTCGCCCTCATGGTTGGACGGGCCGTGCACGACGCCTACCCCAAGGCCAGCGTGGAGCCGGGCGAAGTGTTGCTGGAGGTGGAAGGCTTGTGCCACCCCACCGAATTCGACCAGGTCAGCTTCCACCTGCGGCGCGGCGAGATCCTCGGCTTCTATGGCCTGGTCGGCGCCGGCCGCTCGGAAGTGATGCAGGGCCTGTTCGGGCTGACCGCCAACGTCAGCGGCAGCATCAGGCTGGAAGGCAAGGCGTTGCACATCCGCGGGCCGCAGGACGCGATCCGTCACGGCATCGCCTACGTGCCGGAAGACCGCCAGCATCAGGGCGCCCATCTGTCGATGCCGATTCTGCAGAACATCACGCTGCCGATCCTTTCGCGCGTTGGCTTCTTGCTGCGCCGGCGGCGTGCCGAGGAATGCGCAATTGCGCGCCACTACAGCGAGCAGCTGGAACTCAAGGCCAGCCACCTGCTGCAGAACGTGAGCGAACTCTCCGGAGGCAACCAGCAGAAAGTCGTGCTGGGCAAATGGCTGGCAACGCAGCCGAAGGTCATCATCCTGGACGAACCGACCAAGGGCATCGATATTGGTTCCAAAGCCGCCGTGCACCGCTTCGTCAGCCGGCTGGTCGAGCAAGGCTTGTCGGTCATTCTCGTCTCTTCCGAATTGCCGGAAGTACTGGGCCTGGCCGACCGCGTTCTGGTCATGCACAAGGGTCATGTGAAGCAGGTATTCAAGCGCGGTGAAGCCACGCCCGAGAACGTGGTGGCCGCCGCGTCAGGATTGGAGATGGAGACGGCATGAAGATATTGAAGCAACGCGAAGCCCAGCTTGCGCTTTCGATTGCCGCCCTGGCCTTGCTGGTCGGCTGGCGCGCGCCGGTATTCCTGACCGCGCCCAGCCTGGCCAACCTGCTGACCGACGGCACCTTGCTGGTCATGCTGGCACTGGCGCAAATGCTGGTGATTGTCACGCGTGGTGTCGACCTGTCGGTAGCGTCCACCCTTGCGCTCTGCGGCATGTCTGCCGCCCTGCTGGCGTCGCGCAATCCCGGCTTGCCGCTTGCCTTCGTCATGCTGGCGGCGACGGCTCTGGGCCTCGTGCTTGGCCTGCTCAATGGCTGGCTGGTCGGCTACCTTGAACTGCCGCCCATCGTCGTCACGCTAGGCACCATGAGCGTCTATCGCGGCCTGGTCTTCGTGCTTTCGGGCGGCGCCTGGGTCAATTCGCACCAGATGCCGGCGCAGTTCATTGCTTTCCCGCTTGAACGCCTGCTCGGCCTGACCCACCTGGTCTGGATCGCCGCAGCCACCGCGCTCGCAGCGTGGTACGTAGCGCGCCACAGCCGCTTTGGCCGCGACCTGTACGCCATCGGCAACGAGCCGGCGTCGGCGCGCTACGTCGGCATTCCGATCGCGCGCCGACTGCTGTGGACTTACGGCCTGTCCGGCGCCGTGGCCGGCCTGTGCGGCTACCTGTGGGTGGCGCGCTATGCCGTGGCCTATACCGAAATCGCTTACGGCTTTGAGTTCACCGTCATTGCAGCCTGCGTCATCGGCGGCATCAGCATTGCCGGCGGCTGCGGCTCGGTGACAGGCGCGGTCCTCGGCGCGCTCTTCCTCGCCGTGATCGGCAACGCCCTGCCGGTCATCAAGGTATCGCCATTCTGGCAAAGTGCGCTGACCGGCCTCGTCATCCTGGTCGCTGTGCTGATCAATGCACGCGGCGGCCGCAGCAAAGGGCGCCAGATCCTGCAGCTGCACCTGAATAATCCCGCCAGGAGTGCCGCATGACCTCCGCCCAGACCATGACCGCTCCAAGCACCTCTCGCTACACCATCCTCGATCGTCCCGGCTTCCGGCTCGGCGCCCTGCTCGGGCGCTGGGAATCCATGCTCGCCCTGCTGCTCGTCGCGGTGTTCGCCGTCAACGGCACACTGCTGCCGCATTTCCTGGACCTGGACAACCTGGCCGACGGCACCTTCAACTTCAGCGAGAAGGCCCTGCTTGCGCTGCCAATGGCCCTGTTGATCATCTGCCGCGAGATCGACATTTCCGTGGCCGGCATCCTCGCGCTCAGCTCCGTTGCGATGGGCCTGGCCAACAGCGCCGGCTGGCCGCCGGAATCCCTGTTCCTGGTAGCCCTGCTGACCGGCATGGCATGCGGCGCCCTGAATGGCGTGCTGGTAACGCATTTCGCCCTGCCCTCCATCGTCGTCACGATCGGCACGGTGTCGGTGTTCCGCGGCCTCGCCAGCGTGGTGCTGGGCGACCAGGCTTTCACCGGCTACCCGCAGCAGATGGCCGACTGGGGCCAGGGCTATTTCTTCGGCGTCCTGCCGCGTGAATTCACCGTATTGCTGCTGTGTGCCGCCCTGTTCGCCTTCGTGCTGCACGCCACCAGTTGGGGGCGGCGCATCTACGCTATCGGCAACAACCCGGTGGCGGCGCGCTTTTCCGGCATCGCCGTGGAACGCTACCGCTTCATGCTGTTCGTCCTGGCGGGCGCCATGGCCGGCCTGGCCGCCTTCCTCCTGACCGGCCGCATAGGCAGCACGCGCCCCAACATTGCCATGGGCTGGGAGCTCGAAGCGATCACGATGGTGATCCTCGGCGGCGTCAGCATCGCCGGCGGCATCGGCACCATCGGCGGCGTGATGCTTGCCGTGTTGACGCTGGGCGCCGTCACCTTCGGCCTGTCGCTGGCTAACGTGCCTGGCATTTCCATGACGATTGCCGTAGGCGTATTGCTGCTGGTCGCGATTGCCCTGCCGCGCCTGTTTCGTCGTCGCCAGGTGGCGAAATGAGCGATCAGCGCGCCACCGTCGTCCTCGACATCGGCAAGACCAACGCCAAGCTGACCCTGATCGCCGCTGACGGCAGCCAGCTTACCGAGCAACGCCGGTCCAATACCATCCTTCAGGATGGCCCCTATCCGCATCACGACACGGAAGGCATCTGGCACTGGATGCTGGGCGTGCTGCGCCAATTTGGCGGCCAGGCCAGCATCGGCGCCATCGTGCCTGTTACCCACGGCGCCACAGCGGCCCTGGTCAACTGCGACGGCCTGGTGCTGCCGGTACTGGATTATGAATACGTGCTTCCAGCCGCACACGTGCAACGCTACGATGAGCTGCGGCCTGCCTACACAAGCAGCTACTCGCCGCGCCTGCCCGCCGGCTTGAACCTGGGCAGCCAGCTGGCATGGCTGGCACAAGCCTACCCCGACGAGTTCGCGCAAACACAGCACATCCTGATGTATCCGCAGTATTGGGCCTGGCGCCTGTGCGGGGTGGCGGCGGGCGAAGTGACGTCGTTAGGCTGCCATACCGACTTGTGGCAGCCCGCAAGGCAGGCTTACACCGCCCTGGTGGAGCGCATGGGCTGGCATGCACTGCTGCCGCCCTTGCAGCCAGCCTGGCAGGCGCTTGGCACGCTCAAGCCCGAACTGGCGGCGCAATCCGGCTTGCCGGTCGATTGCCAGGTACTGTGCGGCATCCACGACAGCAATGCGTCCCTGCTGCGCCACCTTGGCGCGCCTGCCGCCCCAGCCGTGCTCTCCACCGGCACCTGGGTCATCGCCGCCGCCCCCGGCATGGCGCTCGACGGCTTGCGCGAGAAGGCGGACATGCTGGCCAACAGCAGCGCTTTCGCGCAACCGGTGCCCTGCATGCGCTTCATGGGCGGAAGGGAATTCGGCGCGATCGCCAGCGGCACGGACGGCACACCGCCAACGGACTTCCTGGCAAGCGACCTGGCGGCCATCGTGCACCAGGCCACGTTCGCGCTGCCGGCATTCGCCCAGGCAGGCCCCTTCGCACGGCGCAATGGCGGCATTGCCGGACCGGCGCCGACGAGCGCTGCGGAACGTTCAGCCCTGGCGACGCTGTACCTCGTCCTGATGTGCGATTACTGCCTGGATGCGCTGGGCGTGCGCGGCGATGTGGTGGTCGAGGGAGCTTTTACCGGAAATGCGTACTTCGCTCCGGTGCTGGCAGCGCTGCGCACCGGCCGCGTGCTGGCAACTGACGATACCAGCGGAACAACTTGCGGCGGCTGGCTGCTGCATCGCCGCGAAGGCACGCCCCAACTGCAGGGCCAAGCCGCCGAAGCGCTTGCGCTGGACGGCCTGCAAGCCTACCGCCAGCGCTGGCGCGAACTTATTGAGGGATGAGCATGACGCGTGCCGCAGCATCGCGCTCGGCATGCAGTACCTGGCCGTCGCTGGCCAATTCCACCACCTGGATGCTGGAGCGGCGCGTGCCCTTCCCGTCCGGATGCGTGAAATAGAACAGGAATGCGCGCTCGCCGCTGACCACTACATCCGGATGCCCACCGATCGCGCGGTCGTCCTCCCCATTGCCTGGCTGCTGCAGCAGGTAGCCCGGCTGGCGCTTCCAGTTCAAGGCGTCTGAGGAGCGGTACACGCCCAGGCCTTGCCAAACATCGGTCACCATCCACCAACTGTCCTTCCAACGAAATACCTTTGGCCCTTCACCGGCCTGGTCGCCGATGGCGCGGCCGCGGTCAGTCCATTTCACCAGGTCCGCGCTGTCTGCGAAATAGATCGACTTCTTGTCCGCCTCATTGTTGTACCACATGCGCCAGCCGCCTTCGGGCAGCGCTACGACGCTGGCGTCGATCACCTTCGGCACAGCCAACGGCACTTCCTTCGCATCGCCCCAGTTGCGCAAATCGCCGCTGGTCAGGTGAACGATATGGCGCGGATGCTTCCAGTCGTTGAAGACGCCCGGCACCACCGTCAGGAACATGTGATAGCGGCCATCGGGCGCACGCACCACGTCCGGCGCCCATTGCGTCGCACCGGCCCCGCCCAGCTCCTCCGGCAGCGTGATGTTGGCCGTGCCCACGTAGCGCCAATGCGCCGCCATATCATCCGATTCGGCAATGCCGATGCGCGTACCGTGGACCCAGGCGATATCAGCCAGGCCCGGGACGTTGGCACGGCGGTTGGTATAGAACATCCACCACCGCCCCACGAACGGATTCCAGATGACGACCGGGTCTGCCGCGCCGTCATGCACCGGGTCGCGGAACAGCGGTTTGGGGGCCACAGCCCCGGCATCGTCGGGCACCGGCTCGCCGAAATCCGGCGTACCGTCGGCGCGCCAGCGAATTGCCTGCGCACGGGTGTGGCGATTCCGGTCGAGCAATGAATCGCCCTTGATGTCGCGGTAATTGCGCGCATGGTAGACCAGGATATCCGTCTTGCCGTCCGGTGTTGTGGTAAAGGAGTTATGTCCCGGTCCGAACTGGCCGTTCGCGACGCTGCTGCGCAGCACCGGCTCGGGCGACTTGCTCCACGAGCGAGCGTCGAGCAGGTCGGCATCGTCGCGCGCGGTCAGCATCCCCAAGGCATAGTTCGCGTCCGTCGCGCTGGCGGAATAAGTCACGAACACGCGCCCGTTGCGCACCAGCGCAGCCGGTGCCTCGTTCACGTTATGGCCCTTCTTCTCCCACGCGTAATCGGGTGTCGACAACATGGTTGCCGGGCCCTTGATCGACAGCGGCGAATCCATCTTCGCGATATAGATGTTGGTCGCCTTCCTGGCAGGATCGGGATCGCTCTGCGTCCACAACAGGTAGCGCTGGCCGCGCAACGCGAAGGTGGTGGCATCGAGAGAGAAGGACTCCCTGCCGGTCTTCAGTTGGCCGCGCTCTATCCACTCGCCCTTGAAGGGATCGGGCGAACTATTCTCCAGCACGTGCAAGCGGATTTCCCAGATCGCATCCGAACGGCCGGCCGTGAAGTAGATGTACCACTTGCCGCCGATCCGGTGCAGCTCGGGAGCCCAGATATGCGCGCCCATTTCACCTTTCGCATGCTTGCGCCAGACCACATGCGCTTCGGCCTTGACCAGGCCTTCCAGCGTGGGCGCGCGGCGCAGCTCGATGCGGTCATATTCGGGAACGGTGGCGGCGAGATAGTAATTGCCGTCGTCCTGCAGCAGCACCTGTGGATCGGCGCGCTGCAGGACCAGGGGATTGGCAGACGCCTCCCCCATCGCCAGCAAAGCCAGCAAAACTACAAGGAAGCGTGCAACCATCTTACTCCTTAGTGCGTATAAGTCAGGCTCACAAAATATCGACGTCCGGAGAAGGCCAGCTCGTTCACGCGGAACAGGTCGCCGGCATCGGTGACTTGTTCCTGGTCGGTCAAGTTCTTGCCCTCGATGGAGAAGGTCAGGTTCTTGTTGAAGCGGTACTGGAATTTCGCATCCAGGAAGCCTGTCTTCTCCTGGAAGTTCGGATTACCCGACACGTCATTACCGCCGGTGAAGAAGCGGTCGCGATAAGTATATGCGATACGTGCGTTGTACTCATTGCGGTCATACCAGAAGGCGATGTTGTAGCTGTTCTTCGACAAGCCCGGATATGGCAGCTCGGTCCCGTCCAGGGCATTCACCAGCGCCGTGCCGGCAGCGTACTTGAACTTCATGCGCGTGTAGTTGGTATCGATGCCGAGACCACCGAGCCAGCCAGGCAGCATGGTCAAGGCCGTGCGTGCCGTCAGCTCGATGCCCTTGGTGGTTGCGCCCTGGCCGTTGATCGGTTGGGTCACGTCGAACAGCACGCCATCCTTGAACAAGTCGACCTTGGGCACTACCGCCTTGTCGACGATGTAGCTGGTGATCTTCTTGTTGAACAGGCCCATGCTCAACTGGGTATCCTTGCTTGGATAGTATTCCAGGCTCAGGTCAGTATTGGTTGCGCGGTATGGCTTCAGGTCAGGGTTGCCGGCCTTGCAGTCGTCAACGCCATCGCCCCCGAATTGCGCCAGGCCACTGCCTGCGGTACAGGTGGCGTTCGGCACCAGCAAGTCGATCTTCGGACGCGCCAGCACTTTGCCCCAGGCGGTGCGGACCAGGAAAGTGTCGGGGACAAGCCACAAGCCGGCGTTCACGCTCGGCATCCAGTCGTGATAGGTGTTGTCGACGGTAGCGATGCCGTTGGAAATGACGCGGTCGACGAAAGACGTGCTGCCAGGCGCAGTGGCGACCCGCACCTGGTATTTCGCCAGACCGGTGGCACTTTCCTGGGTACGGGCATAACGCACGCCGATGTTGCCGAAGAGTTGGCGCTCTGCCAGCTCGGTGCTGAAGTCCAGGCGGCCGTAGCCGGCAAGCACGCGTTCCTCCGCCTTGAATGCAGGAATCTGCGGATAGGTCTTGCCGTCGCTGCCCGGTGCGTTGTACAGGTATTGGTGGGTAAAATTCGACGTATCGAAATAAGGCGCCGCTGCCTGGTAGTTGGGGCTCAACCAGCCCGAAGGCATGTTGCTGACGCCATCGAAGCCCTTGAAGAAGGTGCCCGGCGAAGTTCCGCGCACGGCGGCCACCAGCGCTTCCATCTGCGCCGCATTGATGTACTTGGTCGAAGAAGTCGACGAGATAAACGGCTGCACGTCCGCAGCACGCACGACACCGGTCTTGTTCAAAGGATCGTAGATCAGCGTCTGGTTGACATTGGCCTGCAATACGTTGACGTCGTCCGCAGTCGAGGCCAGGTTCGCACCGTTGCTGGCCAGGTAGCCGCCGCCGCCATATTTTTGCGCCGTCGAGCGGCGGCCCTGCACGCCGAACCACAGCTTGCGGAAGAATGGGTTATCCAGCTTGTACTTGAAATCCAGCTTGCCCTGGTCTTCCGTGTTCTTGGTTTCCGAAGGCCGGTATTGCAGCTGTACTTGCGTATAGGAGGTGTTGGCATCCGGCGAATACCCTGACGGGAATTCGAAATGCGGCAAGCCTTGCGCATCCAGCGACACCTTCAGGCCGGGCGCATTCTGCGTCATCGAAATATTATTGCTCTGCGAGCTGTATTTGGACTTCGACGTATTCAGCAAACCGTCCACCTCCCAGGCGCCGGTCTTCCAGTTGAATCCCGTGGACAGGTAATCCGAGCGGACCTTCAGCGAGAAGTCGCGCGCCGACGTACCGAAGGCGCCCTGTCCGCCGGCGCCGCCCACATACAGGCAGTTGCCGATTGTGTATTGGGTCACATAATGGTTTTGCACCGTGACGCCTGCGGGAGTGTTCGTGGTTGGGACGCCCACGCAGCTGCCTGCGGTGGTCGGGACGCCTGTGGCGGGGTTATACACCGGCGCGGTGCCGGCATTGGACAGGCGGCTGACGTTGCCCAGGTCCGTGCCGAAGTTGCGGTCATTCAGGCGCTGGTCCTGGTCATTGCCTTCGTAGCTGACAAAGGCCCGCAAGCCCGGCGTGAACTGGTATTGCGCCGTCAGTTCCGCCGAAGTGCGTTGATGGTCGCGGGTCCAGATGCCGTAGCGCGAAATACCCGGCGAATAGTCGGACCATTGCGCGTTGCAGGCGGTGCGCTGGGCCGAGGTCAGCGTCGTCGACGCGCAGCCGGCAGGCGTGCTCACAGCCGCCACGGCCGGGTCAAGGCTGGTGACGGTCTTCTCCGGCGAGAAGTCCCAGTCGCGCAGGAAGCGCCACGAAGTATTGCGCGCGTAGTCGTTGCGGGTGAAAACCTTGTCGTAGACGATATTGGCCATCAGGCCCAGCTTGCCGTCCAGGTATTTGTCGGCCAGCAGCAAGCTGGCACGCGGCTGCGCGCCGCCACGGCTCGTCGCGCGTTCGGCCGAAATTGTAGTGCTGAGGGTGGGCTTGGTGAAGTCCAGCGGCTTGCGCGTGGTGATGACCACCGTACCGCCTACGCCGCCTTCCGTCAGGTCGGCGGTGGTTCCTTTGTAGACGTCGATCGACTGGATCAGTTCCGATGCCAGCTCGCGTAATTCCGCGCCGCGGCCGCCGCCATCACCCGTGGCCAGCACCGACATGCCGTTGATCTCCACCCGGTTCAGGTCCGGCTCAACGCCGCGGATGGAGACCTGCGAGCCTTCGCCGAAATCGCGGGTCAACTGCACGCCGGTGATGCGCGACAGCGCCTCGCCCACGTTCTTGTCCGGGAACTGGTTCACGTCTTCCGCCACCAGCGAATCGGAGACGGTGCTGCTGCGGATCTTGCGCTCGATGGCCGACGCCACGGAAGCACGCGTGCCGCTGACGGTCACCACATGCGTCGCTTGCTGCTCCGCCTCCTGCGCAAAGGCGCCGCTGGCGACCAGTTGCGATACCAAAATGAACATCGTTCGATTGAACAGTCGGACTTTCCTGTACTGCGGCTGACTCACGGTGATCTCCTTGTTGTAGTTTTGCTTGCTTGGTGAGCCGATTCTAAGTGAGCCCTGTAACGAAAAATCACGGCTCTGCCAAAGAATCACTACGATGATCAAAGTGTTGAAAAAACCCCGCAGTTAAAGGCGTTCCACGAATAAGGATATGCTTGCTGCAATGCGCAAACGATCAATCCGGTGATTGCTTGTTACGCGCCGGCGCAAAGAAAAAACCCGCCGGCTCTTGCGAGGCGGCGGGCTGGCGCGATGCGCTGAGGCGATTACGCGTTTTCTTTGGAAGCGCGCTTGCGCTCGTGTTCCTTCAGGTAGCGCTTGCGCAGGCGGATCGACTTAGGCGTGATTTCCACCAGCTCGTCGTCCTCGATGAATTCCACTGCGTATTCCAGCGACAGCTGGACTGGCGGAACCAGGCGCACTGCCTCGTCGGTGCCGGAAGCGCGCACGTTGGTCAGCTGCTTGCCCTTGATCGGGTTCACCACCAGGTCGTTGTCGCGCGAGTGGATACCGATGATCATGCCTTCGTACACTGGGTCGTTGTGCACCACGAACATGCGGCCGCGGTCCTGCAGCTTCCACAGTGCGTAGGCAACGGCCTGGCCGTCGTCCTGGGAGATCATCACACCGTTGCGGCGGCCAGCCATTTCACCCTTGGAGGTGTCGACCGGAGCGTAGGCGTCGAACACGTGCGACATCAGGCCGGTACCGCGGGTCAGGGTCATGAATTCGCCCTGGAAGCCGATCAGGCCGCGCGCAGGAATACGGTACTCCAGGCGCACACGGCCCTTGCCGTCCGATTCCATGTTCTGCAGGTCGCCACGGCGGCGGCCCAGTTCTTCCATCACGCCGCCCTGGTTGGCTTCTTCCACGTCAACCGACAGCATTTCGTACGGCTCATGGCGCACGCCGTCCACCATCTTGAACACGACGCGTGGACGCGACACGGCCATTTCGAAGCCTTCGCGACGCATGTTCTCGATCAGGATGGTCAGGTGCAGTTCGCCGCGGCCGGACACTTCGAAGATCGTGTCGTCGTCGGTCGGGGCAACGCGCAGTGCCACGTTGGATTTCAGTTCCTTGTCCAGGCGGTCGCGCAGTTGGCGCGAGGTCACGAACTTGCCTTCGCGGCCAGCCAGCGGCGAGGTGTTGACCATGAAGTTCATGGTCAGGGTTGGTTCATCCACGGTCAGCATTGGCAGCGGATCAGGGGTGTCGGCCGCGCACACGGTGGAACCGATGCCGATTTCCTCGATACCGTTGATCAGGACGATGTCGCCTGCGACAGCTTCGTCAACCAGCACGCGCTCCAGGCCCTTGAAGTTCAGCACCTGGTTGATGCGGCCCTTGATCGGGGTAGCGCCTGGACCGTCGACAACGACCACGTCCTGGCCTGCTTTCACGCGGCCACGGTTGATACGGCCGATACCGATCTTGCCCACGTAGGACGAGTAGTCCAGCGAGGTGATTTGCATCTGCAGCGGGCCGTCCGGATTGTCGTCGCGCACCGGCACGTACTTCAGGATCGCTTCGAACAGCGGCTTCATGTCGCCGCCGCGCACGTCTTCGGTCAGGCCGGCGTAGCCGTTCAGGCCCGATGCGTAGATGATCGGGAAGTCCAGCTGTTCATCGGTTGCGCCCAGCTTGTCGAACAGTTCGAAGGTCTGGTTGATCGCCCAGTCAGCGCGCGCGCCAGGACGGTCGATCTTGTTCAGCACCACGATCGGCTTCAGGCCCAGGGCCAGCGCCTTGCGGGTGACGAAACGGGTCTGAGGCATCGGGCCTTCCTGCGCGTCGACCAGCAGCAGCACGGAGTCGACCATCGACAGCACGCGCTCCACTTCGCCGCCGAAGTCGGCGTGGCCTGGGGTGTCGACGATGTTGATGTGGGTGCCTTCGTACTCAACGGCGCAGTTCTTCGACAGGATGGTAATGCCGCGTTCTTTCTCCAGATCGTTGGAGTCCATGACGCGGTTGTCAACCTGCTGGTTCTCGCGGAAGGTACCGGATTGCTTCAGCAGCTGGTCCACCAGGGTGGTTTTGCCATGGTCAACGTGGGCGATGATGGCGATGTTGCGAATTGCGCGTTTAGTATTAGACATGATTTGTGTATTGACAGGAATTCTGCACGTGCGGAAGCACTGAACCCACTAGTATAGCATGGTGTGGCGCGACTTAGAAACTGAGCAGCTCTTTCAACTCGGCTGCGTTGCGGCGCGAAATTTCCAGCACCTTGCCGCAGGCGAGGGTCACGTCGTAGCCTAGATTCATCGACTCCTCGATGCGCACAATGGACTGCAGGTTGACGATGTGCTGGCGATTGGCGCGGAAGAAGAACTGCCTGGGCAGGCGGGCCTCAATGCTGTTCAACGACTTCTTGACGTAGGCGCTCTTCTCGCCGAAGAACACCCGTACGTAGTTCCTGCAGCTCTCGATGTAATGGATCGCGTCAAGCGACACCAGGTGGCAGCGGTCGCCATCCTTGATAAAGATCCTGCTGTTAAATTCCAGTTCCGGCTTGTGCGCCTCACCCTCGTCCGAGGCGCCGGGGGCACCCGTCAGCTTGGCTATGGCCAGGGCCAGGCGTTCGGCGCTGATCGGCTTCAGGAGATAATCGACCGTATGGAAGTCGAAGGAACGGATGGCATGTTCCGAATAGGCGGTGGTGAATATCACGCGCGGCACATAATCGAGCTGCTCCAGCAAATCAAAGCCTGTGGCACCGGGCATATGGATGTCGAGGAAAACAACTTCGGGCCGCGTCTCCCGCATCAATGCCAGCGCCGTGCTCGGATGGTCCGCCTGTCCGATCACGTCCATCGCGGGGAAAGCCTGCAGCATGCGCACCAGCCCTTCGCGCGCCAGGCGGGAATCTTCAACGACAACAGCTTTCACTTTGCATATTCCTTGGGTAATGTCACGGTCACTTTAAACTGGCCGGCGCTGCGCTCGACCAGCATGGCGGCCAGTTCGCCATACAGCAGCTTCAAGCGGCGTTCGATATTCTGCAAACCGATACCCATGCCGCCTGTCTTGCCGGGCGCCTGTTGCGGCGTATCGTTGCAGACTTCGAATACGAGGCAATCACCGCGGTCGGCCAGGTCCACCGCCAGCCTGCCGCCGCGCTGGAGGTTCTCCAGGCCATGCTTGACCGCATTTTCAACCAGCATCTGCAGCACCATCGGCGGCACCAGGGCGCCGTGCAATTGCTCGGGAATGCGGATCGCGAAATCCATGCGCTCTTCCAGCTGGGTCTTCACGATGTCCACGTACTGGTGGATGATGGCCAGCTCACGCCGCAAGCTCACCTTGTCATGGCGACTGCTTTCCAGTGAATAGCGCAAGATGTCCGACAGCGACGTCGTCATGCGGTCGGCCAACTGCACGTCCTCATGCATCATGAAACGGATGTTGTTCAAGGCGTTGAACAGGAAATGGGGGTTGAGCTGGTTTGACAGGCTGCTCAACTGGGCTTCCTTCAAGCCGTTTTGCAGACGCAAGGTCTGCAATTCCGTCTCCCGGATGCGTCGCATCGAGGTGACGCTGGTATAGATGAAGCACCAGATGCAGACAAAGAGCTGGCTTTGCACCGCCTGTTCAACGAACGAATCGAAGTAATAGCGCCGGGGATCGAACGACATCCCGAGAGCCTGGTACTGGACACGCACATCGCCGATGAACGGCGGAGCGACAAGCGACACGACCAGCCCCCCGATGGCGATGCCCGCCACCGCGCTGTAGCCCACCGCGATGAAAACAAGGCGTCCCATGGACAGTCGCTGCCATGCGCGGCGCAGGTAAAGCCAGCGGAAACACAGCACTGCCACCGTGTATACCGGCATCCACACCGTGCTTGCCAGCAGCTTGCTGGCGACGCGGTAGCCGGCGAAATAGATCATCAATGCCGACACCGCAAAGCCAAGGGCGAGCGCGCTGCCATGGAAGATCCAGAACTGCCTGTCGCGCGGGAAGAAGAAGGGTTGACGCATGCAGGTGGCAGGCAAAGGATTCGAGTACCGCATTCTAGGTGACTTTTATGCAATAAGCGAGCTATGCGCCTCACCACGCCCGAATACGCTCATCCGCCGGCTTGAACATGGCATCGCCCGGCTTGGTGGCGAACGCCTCATGGAAGGCGTCGACGTTCACTGCCGGCCCATTGGCGCGAAACTCGTTCGGCGCATGGGGATCGGACGCCAGCAGCTGCAGCACCCGTTCGTCGCGCGCCTTCTTGCGCCAGCTTTTTGCAAAGTTCAGGAAAAAGCGCTGCTCGCCACTGAAGCCGTCCACCAGCGGCACGACTTTGCCGGCAGATGCGAGCTGATACGCGCGGAACGCCACCTGCAGCCCGGCCAGATCGGCCATATTCTCCGCCAGCGTCATGGCGCCGTTGACGTACTTGCCCGGCAAGGCCTCGTAGCGCGCGTACTGCGCTTGCAGACGCTGCCCGATTTCCTCGAAAGCTTTGCGATCGGCATCGGTCCACCAGTTGCGCATGACGCCATCGCCATCAAACTGCGCGCCCATCGAATCGAAACCGTGGCTGATCTCATGGGCAATCTGGACCCCGATACCGCCGTAGTTGGCCGCATCGTCCGCTGCCATGTCGAACAAGGGCGCCTGCAGCAGGCCGGCCGGCAAGTTGATTTCGTTCAGCATCGGATCGTAGAAAGCGTTGACGGCAATCGGGGACATTGCCCATGCGCTGCGGTCCATCCGTTTGCCCGCCTGCGCCGCCTTGTATTCCCACTCGAAACGACGCGCTCGGTGACGGTTGCCAAGGGCATCGCCGTCACGCACGACAAGCCCGGCATAATCGCGCCACTGCTCCGGATACCCGATCTTGGCCTGGTATTTGGACAGTTTGGCCAATGCCTGCTCACGTGTCGCCGCGGACATCCAGCTGCTGTCGGCAATCACCTCGCTATAGGCGCCCAGCAGGTGATCGACCATGGCGCTCACGCGCGCCTTGTGCGCAGCCGGGAAATGGCGTTCGACATACACTTTGCTTAACGGTTCGCTCAAGGCCGAGCTGAGCTCGATGATCGCGCTTTCGGCACGCGGCGCTTCAGCGCCCAGGCCGCCAAGGGCCCTGCCCCTGAAAGCAAACCTGGCGTCGCGAAAAGCCTTCGGCAATACCGGTGCCGCTTCGTCCAGGCTGCGCAGCTTGAAGTACATCTTCCAGTCGTCCAGGGGAACTGCGGCGAACAGCGCGGCAATCGCCTTGGCCGGCGCAAGCTGCGCCACCGTTACCGCTTCGTCCGCGGGCATGCTGGCGGCGCGCATGAAGGCCGGCCAGTCGATGCCGGGCGCATGCCGCAGCAGCTCGCGCGCGTTCATCGGGTTGTGCATCAGCGCCGGATCGCGCGCCTGCGCCAGCGGAAGCTGGACTGCAGCAATGCGCTGTTCAAGCGCCAACACGCGTGCAGCCATCGCTGCGGGCTGCGGCTGGCCCGCCAGCGCCGCCAGCGCCGCAAGGTACTCGCGGTAGGCCGCGCGCGCTTTCGCCATCGGAACGTCGTCCGGCGACAGATAGTAATCCCGGCTCGGCAAGCCAAGCCCGCCTTGCCACATCATGACGCGGTTCAGCGTCGGATCCTTGAAGTCGGCAAAGCCGCCCCACAGCCACAGCGGCGTCTCGATGCGTCCCTGCGCCCGTCCCATCCACCGGGCCAGCTCACGGCGATTGCCAATCGCGTCAATCTCGGCCAACAAGGGCCGGACCGGCGCCAAGCCTGCCTTTTCAATCCGTCCGGTATCCAGGTAGGCCGCGTAGTAGCTGCCGATCTTGCGCTCAATGCTGCCCGCGCGCTGCGGCCGCGCGGACAGCTCCTCGACGATTTCGCGCACGCGTTGATCGACGATATCGGGCAGCTCCGCACCGTAGGACTCGGTGCGGCTGGCGGGAATGGTGGTGGTCTCGATCCAGGCGCCGTTGACGGCCCGGTACAGGTCATCCTGGATGCGCGGCGCAGCGGCGCCGGCCTGGGCGGCGAGGGAAGCCAGCACGGCCAGGCTGGCAAGCTTCAGCAGTTTCATGGTGAGCCTTTCGAATGAATTGGTGGTTCATTCTCGGACCTCTTCCTTGAGCCTGGAAAAAAAGGGGCCGAACGGCGCTATGCGGGGACAAGTGGCAAAAAACCTGGGCGCTCAGGCAATCGAAATCAGCAGACTGCTTCGCTCGTCCTTTGCCATACGGAGTAGCGCGAGAGTCTCGCGTACTGCATCTTCGCTTTCGGAATGTGCATGGTCCTGCAACCTGTCGCAAAAATCCGCCACCTCATGCGGCAAGAGCCAGGACCAGCGGAACACGCCGTCTGCCGATCGAAAAGTATGGCCGCTGCACTCAGCCAGCGTGTTGCCCGCGAACAGGCGCCGATAGTATTCGCACACTTCGGGGCTGGCAGCCGGCAGGACCCGCGCGAGCTCCATCGGGTAGCAATGCCCGGTCGCCGGCGTGACGTCCTGCTCTCCATGCCGGGCGGTCATGGTGCAGAAGATCCAGTAATCGTGCATGAGGCGGTCGATCAGGCATGCTTCGTCCAGATGGGCAGTCTTCAGCGCTGCAGCGCCGCGCAGTGAAATGTCCGCAAGCTTGGCCAGCGCCGCAGGCGGATATTCGCCGGATAGTTCTCCTGCCAGGTCAAGAAGCCAGCTTTCGAATTCGGCGGCATCGGCGAGAAACCTGGAGCGGAGGCCGTCAGGTGCGCCGAGTTCAAAGTACGCCTTCACGCAGCTGCGATCAAGCGCTCCGGCGCCAGGATGGCATATTCGCCGAAGATGCCAGTGCCGAGCAGGCGGCCGGCTTCATCGTAAATGCGCACCCGGCCCTCGTATGGCGTGGGGACGGCAATGCTCGGCTCTTTGCCGAGCGGCAGGCGTTGGCCGTGCAGGAAGCGTTTCGCAAGGTCGGCGTTCAGCACGATGCGCGGGAAAGAGGACAGCAGAGCGTCCACTGGCGCCAGCAGCTCGCGTGGCGCAGCGTGGGCGGCCAGGTCTTCCAGCGCGACCATCTTGTCGGTGGTCAGCGCGCCGACTTGCGTACGGCGCAGGGCATTCAGGTGCGCACCGCAGCCCAGGGCGGCGCCGATGTCTTCGCCCAGCACGCGGATGTAAGTGCCTTTGCTGCAGGTGACTTCAATGCGCAGGAACGGCGCCTCATAGCCGACGATTTCCAGCTTGTGGATCACCACGTCGCGCGCCTCGCGCTCAAGCGTAATGCCTTCGCGGGCGTATTCGTACAAGGCCTTGCCATCGCGCTTGAGCGCGGAGTACATCGGCGGTACTTGCTTGATCGGGCCGCGGAAACGGGGCAGCACGGCTTCAATGTCTGCCAGCGTCGCGCCGACGTCGCGCGTTTCCAGCACCTGGCCTTCGGTGTCGCCGGTGTCGGTGCGCACGCCAAGGTGCACGGTGGCCAGGTAGGTCTTGTCGGCTTCCAGCAGGTCTTGCGAGAACTTGGTCGCTTCGCCGAAGCACAGCGGCAGCAGGCCGGTGGCAAACGGGTCGAGCGTGCCGGTGTGGCCGGCTTTTTTCGCGTTCATGAAGCGCTTGGCCTTGATCAGGGCGTCGTTGCTGGACAGGCCAACCGGCTTATCGAGCAGCAGCACGCCGTTCACAGCGTCGCGCACGCGCTTTACACGTGCTTCGGTCATTCTTCGTCTTTGTCTTCTTCGAAGTCGGCGGCGCGGGTGGCGTTGGCCTTGTCGATCAGGGCGGACATCGCCATGCCGCGCGAGGCGGACATGTCGTGCAGGAAGTGCAGCTGCGGCAAGGTGTGGATGTGCAGGCGCTTGCCCAGCTGGTTGCGCAGGTAGCCGGCGGCGGCGGCCAGGCCGGCCAGGGTGTTCTTGATCGACTCGGGATCGTCCTTCAGGGTGGTGAAGAAGACTTTCGCATGCGCATAGTCGGGCGTCAGCTGCACTTCGGACAGGGTAATCATTCCGACGCGCGGGTCCTTCACTTCGAAGGCGATCAGCTCGGACAGGTCTTTCTGGATTTGATCCGCCACGCGCAGGCCGCGCTGGGGGATGGATTTGCTGTGTTTTGCCATGATTTTCTTTCCTTTTAAACCGGTAAACCTGTGTCTGACCCGCAGGGTCAGACACCGATACGCGGCTGCCGTGGGCCAGGTGCCTGACCCTGCGGGTCGGGCATCGGTTTGCCGGTTTTCATAAAACTAAAAGGCGGGTGCCCTGCCCCGCTCTCGCGAGGCGGGAAGCACCCGCCGTGTATCGCGCCGTCCTGCTGTTACAGGGTACGGGCGATCTCCTGCACTTCGAACACTTCGAGCACGTCGCCTACGACGATGTCGTTGTAGCCCTTCAGGTTCAGGCCGCACTCCAGGCCGGCGCGAACTTCCTTCGCATCGTCCTTGAAGCGCTTGAGCGAGTCGATCTCGCCGGTCCACACCACGATGTTGTTGCGCAGCAGGCGGACGGAAGACGAACGCTTGACTACGCCATCGGTAACCAGGCAGCCCGCAATCGCGCCGACCTTGGAGACGTGGATGACCTGGCGAATCTCGACCTGGCCGGTAACGTGTTCGCGCTTCTCCGGCGCCAGCATGCCCGACAGCGCCGCTTTGACCTCTTCGATCGCATCGTAAATGATGTTGTAGTAGCGGATGTCGACGCCGTTGGTCTCGGCCAGCTTGCGCGCCTGTGCATCGGCACGGGCGTTGAAGCCGATGATGACTGCCTTGGAGGCGGTCGCCAGGTTGACGTCCGATTCCGAGATGCCGCCCACCGCTGCGTGCACGATCTGTACGCGCACTTCGGAGGTCGACAGCTTCTGCAGCGAGCCAACCAGCGCTTCCTGCGAGCCTTGCACGTCGGTCTTGATGATCAGCGGCAGATTCTTCACTTCGCCTTCGGCCATCTGGTCGAACATGTTTTCCAGCTTCGCGGCTTGCTGCTTGGCCAGCTTCACGTCGCGGAACTTACCTTGGCGGAACAGGCCGATCTCACGGGCCTTACGCTCGTCAGCCATGACCATCGCTTCTTCACCGGCGGCCGGCACTTCGGTCAGGCCCTGGATCTCCACTGGGATGGAAGGACCTGCTTCCGCGATCGACTTGCCGTTCTCGTCCAGCATCGCACGGACGCGGCCGAAGGACGAACCTGCCAGCACCACGTCGCCGCGGCGCAGGGTGCCAGATTGCACCAGGATGGTGGCCACAGGACCACGGCCCTTGTCCAGGCGAGCTTCCACCACCAGGCCGCGCGCAGGCGCTTCCACCGGGGCTTTCAGTTCCAGCACTTCGGCTTGCAGCAGCACTTGCTCCAGCAGGTCGTCGATGCCCTGGCCGGTCTTGGCGGACACCGGCACGAACGGCGAATCGCCGCCGTATTCTTCCGGCACCACCTGTTCGGCCACCAGCTCCTGGGTCACGCGGTCAACGTTGCCGCCTGGTTTGTCGATCTTATTGATCGCCACCACCAGCGGCACGCCTGCTGCCTTGGCGTGGGCGATTGCTTCCTTCGTCTGCGGCATCACGCCGTCGTCGGCCGCCACCACCAGGATGACGATGTCGGTTGCTTTCGCACCGCGGGCACGCATGGCCGTGAAGGCTTCGTGACCCGGGGTATCCAGGAAGGTGATGATGCCGCGCGGGGTTTCCACGTGGTAAGCGCCTATGTGCTGGGTAATGCCGCCGGCTTCGCCCGACGCGACTTTGGCGCGGCGGATGTAGTCCAGCAACGAGGTCTTGCCGTGGTCGACGTGGCCCATCACGGTCACCACTGGTGCACGCGGGGTTGCTTCGTATTCGGCGTGCTCGCCCTGGTCGGCCAGCAGCGCTTCCGGATCGTCGACGGCAGCAGCGAAGGCCTTGTGGCCCATCTCTTCCACCACGATCATCGCGGTTTCCTGGTCCAGCACCTGGTTGATGGTGCACATCTGGCCCAGCTTCATCAGCTGCTTGATGACTTCGGATGCCTTGACCGCCATCTTGTGCGCCAGTTCGGCCACGGTGATGGTTTCCGGCACGTGCACGTCATGCACGATCGCCTCGGTCGGCTGCTGGAAGTTGGTTTCGCGATCGTCATGATGACCGCCGCGGCGACCGCCCTTGCCGCCTGCACGCCAGCCGTCACGGCCGCCTGCATTGGCGCCGGTGTTGCCACCGCGGCCTTTGCCTGCACCGCCGCCCGGGGCGCCACGGCGCTTTTCATCCTGCCAGGTCGAAGCCACGTTGGCCGACTTGATGGATTTCTTGTCGCCTGGCTTGCCTTCTTTCTTGTCGCCGGCTGGAGCTGCTGCGGTAGCGGCAGGCTTCTTGTCGGCTGGCTTGTGCAGGGTGCCTTCGGCGACTTTCGGCTTGGCTGCAGCAGCGGCCGGAGCCGGCTCAGGAGCCTTCATGACGCGACGCGGCTGGCTCATCATCAGCTTGATCTGGGCCACTTCGTCTGCAACAGCTTTACGGGCACGTTCGGTCGCTTCGGCGCGCTCGGCGGCTTCCTTGGCGGCGATTTCGTGCTTGCGCTTGGACTCTTCGGCATCGGCCAGGCGCTTCTTCTCTTCTTCTTCGGCAGCGGCTTTCTGCGCGGCGCCGGCAGCAGCGGCAGCAGCGGCCTTTTCGGCGGCGGCCTTGTCGGCTGCAGCTTTCTTGGACTGTTCTTCCGCTACGCGCTTGGCTTCCTCTTCGGCGGCTTTGGCCTGGGCAGCCTTTTCCTCGTCGAGCTTGGCCAGGCGTTCCTGTTTCTCTTTCAGCTCCGCTTCCTGGCGGGCGATCAGCTCGGCCTGGCGGCGTGCTTCTTCTTCACGGCGCGCCTGTTCGGCAGCGTCGATCACCGGCGCGGCCGGCTTGGCGGCGGTGGTGGTCACCACGTCGTCGCGCTGGACGAAGGTGCGCTTCTTGCGCACTTCGACCTGGATGGTGCGGGCCTTGCCGGAGGCGTCGGCCTGCTTGATCTCCGTGGTCTCTTTACGAGTCAGGGTGATCTTTTTCTTTTCGCCCGGCTCTGCTCCTGCGCCGTGGGTACGGCGCAGGTGTTCCAGCAGCTTGTCCTTATCATCTTTTGACAATGGATCTGACGCCGAACTCTTTTCGACGCCAGCAGACTTCAGCTGCGACAGCAGCAAATCTGCAGGCATCTTCAGTTCGGTGGCAAATTGGGCTACGTTGTTACTCGCCATTCAGTCCTCTTTTCTATGTGTCTCGATGATAAATAAAGCTGCTACTGCTGTTCAGGCCATTCTTTAGGCCTTGGCCGCTTCGGACGATGCCCAGGCCTTGGCTTGCAGGGCCTTGGCGCGATCATCGTACTTACCGTCGACCAGCTTCATTTCATCGTCGGTCACATTCTCAAACTCATTCGAAATCAGTTCACGCGCGCGGTCGCTCGACAATGCCAGGATGGCGCCGAACTCGTCATAGGCCAGACCGGCAAATTGCGCCAGGGTCTTGATGCCTGCGAGGCCCAGCTTGCCCGCGGTGACGCGGTCCATGCCTTCCAGGCCAACCAGCTGCTCTTCCATGCCTTCCAGGCCTTCTTCCGAAGCGATGGCTTCGGTCACCAGGGCGTCGCGGGCACGGGTACGCAGCTCGTTGACGGTGTCTTCGTCGAACGCTTCGATGTCCAGCATCTCGGAAATCGGCACGTAGGCGATTTCTTCCAGGCTGCTGAAGCCTTCTTCCACCAGGATGTCGGCCACTTCCTGGTCCACATCCAGCTTTTCCATGAACAGTGCGCGCACTGCAGCGGTTTCGGTCGCCAGCTTGTCGGCCGATTCTTCCGCGGTCATGATGTTGATCTTCCAGCCGGTCAGCTCGGAAGCCAGGCGCACGTTCTGGCCGGAGCGGCCGATGGCGATTGCCAGGTTTTCTTCGTCAACCACCACGTCCATCGCGTGCTTGTCTTCGTCAACCATGATCGAGGACACGTTGGCAGGTGCCAGCGCGCCGATCACGAATTGCGCTGGATCTTCCGACCACAGCACGATGTCCACGCGCTCGCCGCCCAGCTCGCCGGTCACGGCCTGCACGCGCGAACCGCGCATGCCGACGCAGGTACCGATCGGGTCGATGCGCTTGTCGTTGGTGTGCACGGCGATCTTGGCGCGCACGCCGGCGTCGCGCGCAGCGGATTTAATCTCCAGCATGCCTTGTTCGATTTCCGGCACTTCCAGTTCGAACAGCTTCATGATGAACTCTGGCGCGGTGCGCGACAGGATCACTTGCGGGCCGCGCATATTGCGGTCAACGCGCAGGATGTAGGCACGCACGCGGTCGCCGATACGCAGGTTTTCCTTCGGGATCATCTGGTCGCGCGGCAGACGGGCTTCGATCTTGCCGGATTCGACGATCGCATCGCCGCGTTCCATGCGCTTGATGGTGCCGGTGACCAGCGCGTCGCCGCGCTCCAGGAAGTCTTGCAGGATCTGCTCGCGTTCAGCATCGCGCACGCGCTGCAGGACCACTTGCTTAGTGTCCTGGGCGAAGCGGCGGCCGAATTCCACGGATTCGATCGGCTCTTCGATGTATTCATCGACTTCGATGTCAGGGATCTGCTCTTTCGCTTCGAACAGCAGCACTTCCTGGTCAGGCAGTTGCAGGCCGGCTTCGTCCGGCACTACGTGCCAGCGGCGGAAGGACTCGAACTCGCCGCTTTCACGGTCGATCGAAACGCGAATATCCACTTCGCCTTCATAGCGCTTCTTCGTGGCTTGCGCCAGTGCGAACTCGAGCGCGCCGAACACGACTTCCTTGTCGACGTTCTTTTCGCGCGCCAGCGCATCAACCAATAACAATACTTCGCGACTCATGCTTTGCGGCTCCCAAAATTCACCTGCGGCACCAAGCGTGCCTTGTCAATGTCCGCGAGCGTGAAATTCAGCACCGCAGGACCTTCTTTACCTTCAAATTCAATACCCAGTTGATCGCCTTCAGGCTCCGTCAGGATGCCCTGGTAGGACTTGCGATTTGCAGTGCCTGGAATGGCCATGCGCAGCTTGACGATCGCTTCGGAGCCGGCAAAGCGGACGAAGTCGCTGAACTTGCGCAGCGGACGGTCCAGGCCAGGCGACGAAATTTCGAGGCGTTCGTAAGGAACGTTCTCGACCGTCAGCACGTGCGACAGTTGGTGGCTCACCGTGGCGCAGTCTTCAACCGTGATCGGGCCCTTTTCTTCTGCATCTTCCGCCGTGAAGTCGATATAAACACGCAGCAGTCCGCGTTCGGCCCGTTCGAAATCGACCAGGTCGTAGCCGAGGCCAGCGACGGTTTTTTCAATCAATTCAGGCAGTTGCAAAAGAAATCTCCAGATACTTAAAACGATTCAACCAAAAAAAAATGGGCAACTGCCCATCTTTCGTTACTGCAGCCAGATGAAAGCACTCTCGGCAAAAATACCTGCGAAGAACTTTAACTAGGCTGCTCATTATAGCGCCTTATTGACTTCGCTGCAATGCCGCATACCACATCGGACGAGGGTGTAACAATAGGAAGGTGCTCAAAAACCAACACCTTAAACCGGCACTGCAGTCGGACGGCCGCCCCGTCCGACCCGCGGGGGGCAGACACTTGTACGCTACTGCCGCTGGCTGGGCAGGTGTCTGACCCTGCGGGTCAGACACCGGTTTACCGGTTTTAGCCCTTACGGCGGCGCGGCATGCCATGGTCCGAAGCCCCGCCGCGCGGCTGGTGCCCGCCGCGGCGCTGCTGCCCCTGGCCGTGGCCGTGGCCCTGGCCAGCGAAGCCAAAAGTCGTCATCAGCGGATCCGGCTGGCGAGGACCGCTACCCTGCCCCTTGCCTTTACCCTTACCCTTGCCGCCGCCAGCACCACCGGCGCCACGGCCACCCGGCTGCTGGTCACCGAATCCGGTGAAGCCGCCGCCATGACGCGGCGCACCATAGAACGCCCCCTGCCCCTGGTTGCGGCCACCGCGCGGCGCCTGCGGGAAAGGATCGGCATTCTTGTTGCTCACATCCATGCGGTTGCCATTCGGCTCGCGCTCACGTTCACGCTTGCCCTGGCCTTGACCCGGACCGCCCTGCGGCTTCTTACCCTCGCCAGCACCAGCGCCGGCGCTGCCTTCTTTCTTGAAGCCGACAGCCGTCAGCAGGTCGCGCACCGAATTCTCTTCCATCTCTTCCCAGCGACCGCGCTTCAAGTTCGAAGGCAAGGTCAGCGCGCCGTAACGGGTACGGATCAGGCGCGACACAGTCAGGCCGATCGCCTCGAACATGCGGCGCACCTCGCGGTTACGGCCTTCGCCGATCACCACGCGGTACCACTTGTTCACGCCTTCACCGCCGCCATCGGCGATCTTGGTGAACTGCGCCATGCCGTCTTCCAGCTCGACGCCGGCCAGCAGTTTCTGGCGCATGCCCTCTTCCAGCTCGCCCAGGGTACGCACCGCGTATTCACGGTCGATGTTGTAGCGCGGGTGCATCAGGCGGTTCGCCAGGTCACCGGAGGTGGTGAACAGCAGCAAGCCTTCGGTATTGAAGTCCAGGCGGCCAACGGCCAGCCATTTGCCGGTCTTCATGGTCGGCAGGCGGTCGAACACCGATGGACGGCCATCCGGGTCGTCGTGCGACACGATTTCGCCGGCCGGCTTGTGGTAGACCAGCACGCGCGGCGGCTTCTTGGAAACCTTGCGCTGCACCAGCTTGCCGTTGATGCGGACCGCATCGGTCGGCAGGATGCGCTGGCCGATGTGGGCCGGCTCGCCGTTCACCGACACGCGGCCGGCGATGATCAGCTCTTCCATGTCGCGGCGCGAGCCCATGCCTGCTTCCGCCAGCACTTTGTGCAACTTCGGTGCATCGTCTTCCGCCGTCAGGTCGCGGCGCGCCTTGACCGGCTTACCGGAACCGCCCTCGTCGCGGTCGAACGCGTCGGAGGTCACGAAGGAGAACACCGCATCGGCTTCGGACGACTTGTCCTTGGCCTTCATCTTGTTGCCGAAGGCGCCCGGCACGCGCTGCTTGCCCTGGCCGCCCTTGCCCTGGCCTTGAACCTGGCCGCCTTCGCCGGCTTGCGCGCCCTGGCCTTCGCCATGCGCCTGCTTGCCGTGCTTGCCCTTCTTGCCTTTGTGCTTGCCATGCTTGTCGTGGCGCTTTTCAGCAGGGACTGCACTTGGCCATGGGCTCGCACCGTCGCCGCCCTCAGCGGCGGCCAGCGCGGCGCCCTCGGCAGGCACTGCTTCGGCGCCGAGTGCCGCTGCCGCCACGGCAGCCTTTTCAGCCTGGCGCAGTGCGCGCTGTTCGCGCATCTGGCGCGGGCCGCGCGGCGCACGGCCGCGATCCTTGCCCTGGCCTTCCCCACTTTCGCCGGCCTGCGCTGCCCCCGCAGGTGCCGGTGCGGCCGGCTCTGGAGCTGCTTCCGCAACCGGTGCCGCTTCCGCCACTACAACCTTCTTGGCACGCGGCTTTTTGACCGGAGCGGCTTCCGCGCTCGCAGCAGGCTGCTCGCCCGCCACAGCTTCGGCCGCGGCTTTGGTACGGCGCTTGGGCTTTGGCGTTTCGCCGGCCGCCAGGGCGGCAGCGTTGTCAGCCTCGATCTGCGCCTTGGTGCGGCGTTTCGGCTTGGCGGGTGCGGTCTCGGCGGCTGCCGGGGTACCGGTTTCTGGGGAGTTATCAGGCTTGTTCATTATTCGTTTCTGCTAAGGGCTCGACGTTATCGGGCGCCGGGTCATCTGTTACCGGCGGCGCCTCGTCTGGCGTCGCCTCTTTCTCTTCTACTACTTGTGCTTCCTGCGCCGCCTTCTCGAAGTTCTCGGTCAAGCGAGCCTCCAGTACTTCCAGCGGATTTTCATTCTGCGTATCGCTGATCTGCTGCAGCGGCGGCAATTGGGACAGCGATTCCAGTCCCAGGTCGTCCAGGAACTGCTTGGTCGTGCCCAGCAAGGCCGGGCGGCCCAGCACATCGCGGTAGCCGACCGTATCGACCCAGCCGCGGTCTTCCAGCATCTTGATCGTCTGCGAGTTCACCGCAACGCCGCGGATTTCCTCGATATCGCCGCGGGTCACCGGCTGGCGGTAAGCGATGATGGCCAGCGTTTCCAGCGTGGCGCGCGAATATTTCTGCGGTTTTTCCGGATTCAGGCGATCCAGGTACAACTTCATTTCAGGCCGGCTCTGGAAGCGCCAGCCGCTGGAGAGGCTGACCACCTCAATGCCGCGCCCTTGCCAATCCTGGCGCAACTCTTCCAGCAATTCCTTGATCGTATCAGCGCCGACCCCAGCTCCGAGCGGATTGCCCTGGTCGTCGGTTTCGACGTACAGCTTTTTCAGGCTGTGGATCGATAAGGGTTCACGGGCGCATAGCAGCGCAGCTTCGAGGACTTTCTTAGCCTCTGCATTATCCATACACTACATTTGGTTGTGTAACTAAGTAAGAAGGCGCCGGACCGCTACGCGCCGGGGCGAGAGTCTCAGGTGGAGAGCGTTTTCAGGGCGAAAACAAGGCGGACGACAGGCGCCGCTTCATCCAACTTGGCCAATTGTACCTGATAAAAGTCAGGAGAAGTGTAAAAGCCTGCTCGCTTAGCCGGCCAGGCGCTCGGCCAGGATTGCCGAAACACCAACAAAAGCCGGGTACTCGGCAGTGATCACATAGGTAGGAATCGCCGCCAGGTATTTGTTGAAGCGCCCTTTTTCCTCAAAACGGGCGCGGAAGCCGGAACGGTCGAAGCGCTCGCCCAGGCGCGGCACGATGCCGCCGCCAATATAGATGCCGCCCGTCGCGCCCAGTGTCACGCCGAGGTTGCCGGCAATGGTGCCCAGCATGGTGCAGAAGTGCTCAATCACATCGTCGCACAGCGGGCACTCGCCGGTCAGCGCGCGGCGCGCAATCTCCGGCGCCGGCAGTACCGGCTCCTCATGGCCGCGCTGGGCCACCAGCGCGCGGTAAATCAGTTCGATGCCGACGCCGGACAGCAAGCGCTCCGCCGACACATGCGGAAATTCGGTCCAGGCGTATTGCAGGATCGCCACCTCTTCCGGATTCATCGGCGGGAAGCTGACATGGCCGCCCTCGCTCAGCAGTGCGGTCCAGCCGGAAGCCGACGGGATCAGGCCCGACACGCCAAGGCCGGTGCCAGCGCCGATCAGGCCAAGCGGCGCGCCGGCTTGCGGCGTGCCGCTACCGACCTGGCGCTTCTGGTCATCCGCCAGCAGCGGCAGCGAGCGCGCCAGCGCGGTGAAATCATTGGCCACCACCAGCACCTCGAAGCCCACTTCCAGGCGCAGTGCCTCGATCGAAAACTCCCAATGGTGATTGGTCATCTTGACGTAATCGCCATTGACCGGATTGGCGATCGCAATCGCACCATGACGCACGCCCAGGCCGGCAGCCGCCACCACATCCGGCAGCGCCAGGTAAGCCCTTAGCGCATCGGCCAGCGTTGCATAAGCTGCGCCGGACAGCACGTGGATATGCTCAATCCTGCCTGGCGCTAGTTCCAGGGCAAACCGGGCATTGGTCCCACCCACATCGGCCAGCAGGCGCGGGCTTTGGAAGAAGGCAGGCGTGACAGGGATGGTCTGGGCAGTCATGGGCACAAGCGATTAAGTTGAGCCTTAATCCTAAGGGATTTGTTAGCCGAGACGCAAGGAATTCTTTGTAGTTTGAGTACAAGAAACGTAAAAATTAGGTACACACACTACATTACGCGATATTTCGACGGTAGTATGACTACTCCAGCTTGCGTAAAAAAAAGTCGGGGTCAGGTCTGGCAATCCGCCAAAAAAGGCACGTGCGTGCCTTTTTTGGCGGATTGCCAGACCTGACCCCGACTTTAATTAATGACGGGAGTCGGCGGGGGTGAGGCTGTCGGGGGTCTGTTCGGCGATCACGGCGGATTCGCCCTCGCTGCGGAAGGCGGTATTCCAGGCATCGAGGCCGCCGTGCAAGGGCTTGGCGCGCTTGTAGCCGTGGGAGTGGAGCTGCTTGGCGACCTTGGCGGCGGTGACGTCGTTCGGGCAGCTGCAGTAGACGATGATGTGGCGGTCCTTCGGCAGGGATTTGATCACGGCCAGCGGGTCGCTGGCGCCTACCAGCAGGGCGCCCGGCACCGGCGGATCCAGCAATTGTGCGGTGGCGCTGCGGGCATCGACCATTACCGGATCATGGCCCGAATCGAGCAACTCTTTCAGTTCGTCGATGCTGATGCGCTCGGTCTGCATGGCCTTCTGGAAGCGGCGCCGCTCGATGAACTTGGCCAGCACGAACAGGCCGAGCAGGATAGCCAGCACCGTCAGCGCGGTCGACCCCATGGTCGACAGCACGTCCAGCACCTTGTCCACGTCGGCATGGAAATAGGCCCCGATCAGCAGTCCGGTGGCGCTCCACAGCAGGCCGCCCAGTAGGCTGAAACCGAGGAAGGTGGGCACGCCGGTGCCCAGCGCGCCTGCCATCGGTGGGGCAATGGTGTTGAAGCCGGGGATGAATTTGGCCACCACCATCGACTTCGGCCCCCATTTGCGGAAGTTGTCTTCCGTCTGGCTGACGCAGTAGTCCGGCGACAGCGAAATCTTGCACAGCAGCTTGAGGATGCGCTTGCCAAAACGGCGGCCGGCGCGGAACCAGAAGAAATCGCTGAGCAGGCATGCCAGCATGGCAACGCCCAGCACCACCGGAAACGGCGCGCTATTGCCATTATCGATGGCCAGCGCACCGGCCACGATCAGCACCGGATAGGCAGGAATTGGCAACCCCATCTGTTCGACCAGCACCACGGCAAAGACGATCAGGACACCATACTGCTGCAACAAGGATATTAGGTTAGCCATAGTTCGACTATGGTAGCGCAAAACGAGGGCTAAGGCAGGGCTCCCTCGACGTACTGCAGCGACAGCTGTTGCTGCAGCATCCGGAACAGCCTGTCCTGTTCCACCGGCTTGTGCAGGAAGTCGTCGGCGCCGGCCGCCAGGGCCTGTTGCCGCTCGCCGCCAAAGGCCGTTGCCGCCATCAACACCACGCGCGGCTGCGGCAGGCTGTGATCGGCGCGCAGGCGGCGCGTTGCTTCCAGCCCGTCCAGCACTGGCAGGCGCCAGTCCATCAATACCAGTTCCGGCTGCGACTTGGCGATGACATCCAGTGCCTCCATGCCATCGGACGCCTCCTGAACCTCGAAGCCGGCCGGCAGCAGCATGCTGCGCAACAGGTGGCGGCCCTCGACACCGTCATCCACCACCAGGATGCGCCGGCCCTGGTGCATCGGCGCCAGCTGCGGCAGGCGCGCCAGGGGCTCGCCGGCATCGGCCTCTTCCGCCTCGATGGTAAAGCGGAATACCGTGCCCGCTCCCGGCCTCGGCCCGGGCTCGACTTCCAGCTCGCCGCCCATGATGCGCACGTACTGGCGCGAAATCGCCAGGCCAAGGCCGGGGTCTTCTGGAATGCCAGCCTGTCCCGCGCATACTGCAAACGCCAGGCCATGCCGCCCGCCGGGCAAGCCCGTCGGCCGCAGCGACAGCGTGATCGTGCCCTGGCGCGCATGCTTGAGGACATTGGTCACCAGGTTGAGCAGCACATGGCGCACCTTGGCGCCATCCATCATCAGCGCGCGCGGCAAGGCGCCGCATTCCATCTTCAACGCCACCCCGGCCTGCACGGCACGCTCGCCGACCATATCGCACACATCGCGCAGCAGCTGCGCCACGTCGACCGCTTCCCGGTGCAAACTGACGCCGCCGGCCTCGATCCGCGACAGCTCGAGGATGTCGTTGATCAAGGCCAGCAAATGCTGCCCGCTGCGGTGGATGATCGCCATATTGCGTTTTTCATCGGCCGACATGGTGGTCGAATGCGCCATCAGGCGCGAAAAGCCGATCACCGAATTCAGGGGCGTACGCAGTTCATGGCTCATGGTGGACAGGAACACGCTCTTGGCGCGGCTGGCCGCCTGGGCTTCGGCGACCGCTACCGACAGGGCTGCCGTGCGTTCGCTCACCAGTTCTTCCAGGTGGCTGCGGTGGCGCCGCAACTCCTGCTCGCTTTCGGTAGCCTCGGTGACGTCGATGCTGACGCCGACCATGCGCACCACCTTGCCCTGCGCATCGCGGAAGGAGCGAGCCATTGAACGCAAGTGGCGCAGCGTGCCGTCAGGCCGGCGGATGCGGAATTGCAGGGAAAAGTCGCGCTCGCCGTTCAAGGCGGCCGCCACTTCGGCGCGCGCGCGCTCCCGGTCTTCCGGCACCACGCGCTCCAGCCAGGCCTTGTAGTTGCCGCCGCCCAGCCGGCTGCCAAGGCCGTACTGGCGCATGATCTCGTCGTCCTGCATCAATTCGTCGTAGACCACGTCCCAGTCCCAGATGCCGATGCGTGCAGCGCGGGTGGCAACGCTGAGGCGTTCCTCGCTCTCGCGCATCGCGCGGTAGCGGCTGTCGAGCAGCTCCCACATCTTGTGGATGGACTCTTTGAGGGTGCGCAGTTCGCCGTAGAAGCAGGCCTTTTGCGGCGTATCGCCCATGACGTACTGGCCTACAGCCTTCAGTGGCCGCAGGATCAGGAACCACAGCAAGCCGTACAGGCTGGTGACCAGCGCCGCGGCCAGCACCAGGATCGCCATCAGGTTGGCGCGGCGCTGGTCCTGCAATTGCTGCAGCATATAGGCTGGCGTTGCGAAAACCTTGATGGTGCCGATCGCGGCGCCATCGACGACGACCGGGCGCTGGGCCACCAGCATGTCCGGCGTGGTTGCCAGCGGCAGGCTGGTTTCAAGTTTGTCGCCGGGGCCGCGCTGCACCACCAGCTCACGCTTGCTGCCCGTGCCGTACAACACGATGGCATGCAGGTCGCGCTGGTTCATGCTGGCGCGCATGATGGACAACACTTGCTTGTCGTCGAAATTCCAGGCTGGCATGGCTACCCCCAGCGCCAACTGGTCGGCGCTGATGTTCAGCACGCGCTGCAGCTCTTGCCAGCGCTTGCTGCTCTCCGAGGAATAGGAATAAGCGGCGAACACCAGCAGCACGGCGCTGACGATGCTCGCTAACGCCACGCTGACCAATAATGCGATGGAGGCAACTTTGTTCGAACGCAAAGACCTGCTCCGGCCGGGGCGCCGCGGTATGCGGCGCGAATGACCAGTGTGCCAGCTTTGCTGGGGGCGATCAAGCAGCCCTGGGGATAGCCGCCAGCAGCGAGCGCGTGTAGGGGTGCCGCGGGTTGCGATACAGTTCGTCCGAGTCGGCCATTTCCACCACTTCACCCTTGTGCATCACCATCACCTGGTCGGAAATGTACCTGACCACCGACAGGTCGTGCGAGATGAAAATATAGGACAGGCCGAATTCGTCCTGCAGGTCCTGCAGCAGGTTCAGCACCTGGGCCTGCACCGACACGTCCAGCGCCGATACCGACTCGTCGCATACCAGGATTTCCGGCTTCATGGTCAGGCAGCGCGCGATGGCAATGCGCTGCCGCTGGCCGCCGGAGAATTCGTGCGGATAGCGATGGTAGGCTTGCTGAGGCAACCCTACCCGCTCCAGCAGCGCCAGCGCCAGCTCTACCCGCTGGGCGTCGTCGGCGCCGATGCCGTGCAGCCGCATCGGTTCCAGCAGGATCTGGCCCACGGTAAAGCGCGGGTTCAGCGAGGCATACGGGTTCTGGAAAATGATCTGGATGCGGCGCTTGAACGGGCGGAACTCCTTGTCGCTCATCGCCAGCAGGTCACGCCCCTTGAACAGGGCGCTGCCGCCGCTGGCCTGGTGCAGGCGCAGCAGCGTCAGGCCGAGCGTGGACTTGCCGCTGCCCGATTCGCCGACCACGCCCAGTGTCTTGCCGCGCGCCAGCGTGAACGAGACGTCCTTGACAGCCTGGAATTCGCGCTTGCCGAACAGGCCTTCGCGCAGCCAGAAGCTCTTTTTCAGGCCCCGCACGTCCAGCACGATCTCATCGCCCGGAGCGCTGCCGCGCGCGCGCTGCGCCTGCTGCACGGCAGCGCCGAAGCGCCCTTCCATGTAGTCGCTGATCACCGGCAGGCGCACCGGGCGCGCGTCGAGCGATGGCCGGCAGTGCAGCAGCGCGCGCGTGTACAGGTCTTTCGGATCGGCGAACACCGCACGCGCATCGCCAGTTTCGCGCACTTCGCCGTGCCGCATCACGATCACGTCATCGGCAATTTCCGCCACCAGGCCCAGGTCGTGGGTGATGAACAGCACCGACATCCGGTGTTTCTTCTGCAGCCCGGCAATCAGTTCCATGATCTGCTTCTGGATCGTGACATCCAGTGCGGTAGTGGGCTCGTCGGCGATCAGCAGCTTGGGCCTGCAGGCTATCGCCATGGCGATCATCACCCTTTGCTGCTGGCCGCCCGACAACTGGCTCGGATAGGCGTCGATCCTGGCCGGCGGATCGGGGATGCCCACCTCTTCCAGCAACTCCAGCGTGCGGGCGCGGGCGCTGCGCCGGTCCATGCCCATATGCAGGCGCAGCACTTCGCCGACCTGGAAGCCGACCGTGAACACGGGGTTCAGCGAGGACATCGGTTCCTGGAAAATTATCGCAATATCCCTGCCGCACATGGCGCGGCGTTCACGTGCCGGCTGGTGCAGCACTTCGCGGCCCTCGAACAGCACGCTGCTTTGCTGGTCGATGAGGGTCGTTTGCGGCGGCAGCAGGCCCATGACAGCCAGCGAGCTGACCGACTTGCCGCTGCCCGACTCGCCCACCAGGGCGACCGTACGGTCATGCGGGATGTCGAAGGAAATGCCCTTCACCGCCTCGACAGTGTTCTTTTTGTCGGTACGGAAGCGGATACGCAAGTTGCGGACCTGTAGCAGCATGTCATTTCACCTTGGGGTCGAGCGCGTCGCGCAGGGCGTCGGCAAACAGGGAGAAGGCCGTGACCAGCAAGGCCATGGCGCTGGCGGCAGCAGTCAGCTGCCACCATTTGCCGAGAACGAGTTCATTCTGGGCCTCGTTCAGCATGGAGCCCCAGCTCACCACGCCGACCGGCACACCAAAGCCAAGGAAGGACAGGATCACTTCGGCCTTGATGAAGCCCACCACCAGGATCGACAGCTGCACCAGGGCCACGTGGCTGACATTCGGGAAGATGTGGCTGAACATCTTGCGCCAGGCCGAAGCGCCGATGGCGTCGGCAGCCAGCACGTATTCGCGCGCCTTGTGCTTGATGTATTCGGCGCGGATCAGGCGGTATGGGCCGGTCCAGCCGGTCAATCCAAGGATCAGGACTATGGTCAGCACACCTTTCTGCTGCAGCACGGCGGCCACGGTCAGGATCATCAGGATCGAGGGGATCGAGGTAAAGACGTTGTAGAACCAGTTCAAGAAATCGTCCACCACGCCGCCGTAAAAGCCGGAAACGGCGCCGAAAAACGTGCCCAGGCCAACTGCCAGCGTGGCCGCAGCCAGGCCGACCACGATCGAGGTTTCGCCGCCCTTGATGGTTTTCCTGATGATGTCGTGGCCCCATTTGTCAGCGCCGAACGGCAGGCTCGGAGCCCGTCCTGCAGCGGGCTCGGCGACCGCTTTGCCCAAGGTGGCGCGCAGCTCACGCAGGTCTTCCGCCAGCGGGTCGAATTCATTGGGGGGTGGCGCTGCGCTGCCGGCGTTGTCGGTCCCGGCGGCGGCATCGTGCGCCACCTGCACCGCAGGCGGCGCAGCAAATGTCGGCGGCGCATAGTTGAGCGCAACCTCCTCTTCCCAGTCGGCTGCTACGATGCCGCTGGCGGAAGCTGCGAGCAGGAGCAGGAAGCCGGCTACGACCGCCAGCGCCGCCATGGCAAGCCGGTCTGCCCGCAGGCGGCGCCAGGCCAGGGTCCACAGTCCGGCCGAGTCATGAATGGCATGCATGCGCTGTCCTTCTTACTTGAGCTGTACGCGCGGATCGACAGCCTGGTACAGCAGATCGGTCAGCAGGTTGAACACCATGGTCGCCACGGCTACGTAGACGGTAATCGCCTTGATCACGGGGAAATCGGAACGCTCCACCGCCAGGATCACTTCGCGCCCGATGCCCGGGATGCCGAAGAAGCGCTCCAGCAGGAAGGCGCCGATCAGCATGGCTGGCAAATTCGCCATCACGTGGGTAATGATCGGGATCGCCGCATTGCGCAGCACATGCAGCCACATCACGCGCCGCTCGGGCAAGCCCTTGGCGCGCGCCGTGCGCACGTAATCCTGCCCGACTTCGTCCAGCACGAAGCTGCGGTACAGGCGCAAGGTCGGCGCCAGCGACACAGCCAGCCCGATCAGGATGGGCAGCGCTGCGAAGCGCAGGTTCTCCGGCAAGCCGGCACCCCAGCCCTGCACCGGGAACCAGCCCGCCTTGTAGGCCAGCCAATACTGGAACACGATGATATAGACCAGGATGGAGATCGACATGCCTACCGTGCAAGCGACCATCACGGCGCGGTCGGCCAGCGAACCGCGCACGAAGGCCACCGCCAGGGCCAGTGCAATGCCCAGCACGGTTTCTAGCAAGGTCAGCGGCACCAGCACGGTCAGCGAAGGCCCCAGGCGGGAAGTGATGATGTCCGATACCGCTTCCCCGGTGGCCCAGCTCTGGCCAAAATCGAAAGTCGCGATCTGCTTCAGGAAAATTCCCAGCTGAACGTACCAGGGCTGGTCCACGCCAAGCTGGCGGCGAATATTGTCGATGCTGGCGGCGTCGGACATCTTGCCGGCCAGGATATAGGCAGGATCGCCACCTACCCAGTTGAACAGCACGAACACCAGTAACACAACACCCAGCAGTGTCGGCGCCATTTGCCAGATGCGACGTATTAAAAATGAAATCATCCTCGGTAATCAATCTATAACTGGTTCACTTGCTATCGTTTCATAAATGAGACGGATCTTCTCAAAATTGTATCGTTGGCCAGTTTTTAATTGACGCAATATTAGTCCAAATGCTCTCATCTTTCCCCGAGGAATCACATAGATGGTTCCTTCCAATGGGAGCGCCGAAGCAGTAGTCAAAAGCTGTAGCTCGTCTTTTTATTCCAAATTTTTGGAGATAGCAAACATGATGGAAAAAATCATGGCTCGTTCCGTACGGCTGGTTTGCGCCGGCGGTATGCTGGCCACCATAGCCGCCCCTGTCTTTGCGCAGGAAGCCCCGGCGCCAATGCAGCGCGTGGAAGTGACCGGCTCGAGCATCAAGCGTGCGACCCAGGAAACTGCATCGCCCATCCAGGTCATCAGCAAGGAAGACTTGATGAAGTCCGGCAAGGCAACCGTGGCCGAATACCTGCAGACCCTGACCGTTGACGGCGCCGGTTCGCTGCCGACTGGTTTCGGCAACGGCTTCGCTGCTGGCTCCACCGCGATTTCCCTGCGCGGCCTCGGTGCGACGTCGACCCTGGTACTGTTGAACGGCCGCCGCATGGCCCCATTCGCACGTGCCGACGACGGCCAGAAGAGCTTTACCGACCTGTCCACGGTGCCGATGCAGATCGTCGAGCGCATTGAAATCCTGAAAGACGGCGCTTCCTCCACCTACGGCGCAGACGCAATCGCCGGCGTGGTCAACATCATCCTGCGCAAGGACATCGAGGGCCTGCAAGTCAAGGGTGATACCGGCTGGTCGCGCTACGACGACGGCAAGCAGAACAAGGCTTCCATCACCTACGGGCTGGGCAACCTGGACGAAGACAAGTACAACTGGGTGGTCAATGCCGAGTTCACGGATTCGGACCGTATCAAGAACAGCGACCGCAAGGACCGCGGCCACATCGGCAAGGGCGACCTGCGTCCGTACGGCTTCCCGGTCGGCACCCAGTTCGCCGGCGGCTACATCGCCGGCAACAACAACGCTTCGGCTGGTCCAGCCGGCGCGATCCGCAATCCGGCCACCCTGGATTACGTCGGCCTGCCTGGCTGCTCCACCCTGAGCGCCACCAAGGACCAGACCGGCGCCAACGGCGGCTGCCTGTGGCATCAGGATCAGTTCCGCGACATGCAGCCGGAGATCGAATCGGTCAACCTGTACACGCGCGGCACCTGGCAGGTCAATGGCGACACCCAGGTGTACGCTGAAGCCGGCTACTCGAAGCGCGATACCGCCTTCACCATGACGCCGCCATCGATCACGCCAACGGTGGCTTTCCCGCCGAATGCCGCCAACCCGCTGGGTTTCGTCAACTACGGCGCGCTGGCATTGATGGGCGCAAACCACCCGCAGAACCCATATGGCGTGGCGACCCGCGTGCGCTACACCGCGTTTGATATCGGCCCAAGCACCCGCTCGGCCAACAACGAGTTCAATCGATTCGTGGTGGGAATCAAAGGCGCGGTCGCCGGCTGGGACTACGACGCTGGCCTGACCCACTCCAAGTCCAAGCTGCACCTGGACTACAGCAATATGCTGAACCTGAACGTGCTGCGCACGGCAATGCGCGATCCGACCCAGTACGGCTGGTACTACATCGGCACCGAAGCGTCCAAGAACTCGGCTGCCCTGTACTCTGCCCTGGTCACCAACGCGACCTCGGATTCGACCACCAAGCTGGACGTGATCGACTTCCACGCTTCGCGTGAACTGTTCGCCCTGCCAGGCGGCAACCTGGGCCTGGCAGTCGGCGCCGAACACCGCCGTGAAAAGCTGGAAAACCCGTCGCTGTCCGGCTCGATCGACGGTTCGATCAACTCTTCCTACGTTGCAGCCTTCGGCGACAACAAGGTATCGGCAGTCTTCCTCGAACTGGCCGCCCCGGTGCTGAAAGGCCTGGAACTGAGCGCTGCCGTACGTTACGACAAGTACGACAGTTTCAATTCCACTACGCCTAAAGCCGGCTTCAAATGGACCCCGGTCAAGTCCTTCGCCCTGCGCGGTACTTACACCGAAGGCTTCCGTGCTCCTGGCCCAGCGGAAGGTTCCCCGCTGTCGCAATCGACCGGCACTTCCACCGTTACCGATCCAATCCGCTGCCCGAACGGCAAAACGCCGGCACCTGGCGGTGCTACCTCGACCGACTGCGGCATTCCGGTTGCAGCTGTGAAGGTTGGCTCCTCTGCCCTGAAACCTGAAACCTCCAAGGGCTCGACCCTGGGCATCGTGTGGGACCCGTTCGACGGCACCAGCCTGGCGCTCGATGCGTGGAAGATCAAGCGTAGCAACGAGATCAACCCGCTGCCATACAACGAAGCAGCTGCCCTGCCAACCGCCATCCGCAACGACAACAACCTGGTCGTCAACGGCGTCGTGATCCCGAATTCGGGCACCCTGGTGCTGACACAGGCGCCGTACCGCAACTCCAGCTTCACCGAAGTCAGCGGCGTGGACCTGGATGTCAAGCAGCGCATCCGCCTGGGCGAGTACGGCCGCGCAACTGTGGGCTTCGTATGGACCCATACCGCGACCTGGAAGCGTCACGAGTCCGCCACGACCGTGTACCAGTTCAACGGCACCCACGGCAACTGCGACACTTCAAACTGCGCCGGCACGCCTAAGAACAAGATGAACCTGAACGCATCTTGGGACTTCCGTGACTGGAACGTTGCCGGTATCGTCAACTACCGCGATAGCATGGAGAACGTCAAGTTCGCCGGTGATCCTTGCGCCTCCACCCTGGCCAACGGCCAGCCGGGCACCAACGGCTGCAAGATCGCCTCGTTCACCACCCTGGACCTGTCGGCGCGCTACAACGTGAACCAGCAGTTCACGGTGTTCGCTTCGATCAACAACGTGACCGACAAGATCGCGCCGCTGGACCCACTGACCTACGGCGGCATGAGCTACAACCCGATGGACGCTTCCGGCGCCATTGGCCGCTACTTCAAGCTCGGCGCGCAGTACAAGTTCTTCTAAGCCACGAGGCTTGAAGCACTCCCAAAACGGCACTTCGGTGCCGTTTTTTTTCACCCCTGCCGCAAGTTGTGTACACAAGGCGCATGTTTCTGAATAGTTACAATAAGAAATATTCAGTAGCAGAGCGATTGCGCCTTTCTGGCAAAAAGGAGCCAAATCCTTCCAACTACAGTAAAGATCTTCATCTCAGGCCAACTTCCCACACGCCTGGAGCCAGCCATTGTTGCGCTTTCGTAACAGTCTGTGGCTTTTTGTATCGAAAAGATTGCAAGACGAGAACACTTGCAAGAAAGTACTAGCAGCCTATTGCTAGGTTTTGCGCAAATGCAAAGAACAGTCCACCTTCTGGGAGATCAAAGAATTATGATGAAAGAGAACAGCCTGTCGTATGCAATCCGCCTGGCCTGCGCCAGCGGCTTGCTGGCAGCCGGAGTCTGTGCACCAGTTTTCGCCCAGCAAACTGACGCTGCCATCCAGCGCGTTGAAATTACCGGTTCGTCGATCAAACGCATTGCCCAAGAGGGTGCGTTGCCGATCCAAACCCTGAGCCGCAAGGACATCGATCAAACCGGCGTGCAGAACGTGGCCGACCTGGTTGCCCTGCTGCCTTCGATGCAGGGCATGATCACCTCGTCCGCTTCCATCAACGGCGGCGGCGGCGGCGTGCAGAGCGCATCGGTGCACTCGATCGGTACCGACTATACCCTGGTGCTGCTGAACGGCAAGCGCATGGCGCCTTATGGCACCGGCAGCGCCGTCAACCTGGCATCGATCCCGCTGGCAGCGGTTGAGCGCGTCGAGATCCTGACCGACGGCGCCTCCACGCTGTACGGCTCGGACGCCATCGCCGGCGTGGTCAACTTCATCCTGAAGAAAAACCAGAACGACCTGAACATCGACGCCACTTACAACCGCCCGCAACATAAAGGCGGCCAGAGCGCCAACGTCTCGATCACCAAAGGCTTCGGCAACTATGATAGCGACGGCTTCAACGTCATGCTGGCGTACAGCCACGACCAGAGCAAGGCACTGAACGCCACCCAGCGCCCGTTCGCCAACTCCGGCGTGGTCAAGTTCAGCAAGGACGGCAAGCAATATGCGACCTGGCAGAACTCGATCAACTCGATCCCGGCCAATGCCGACGTGTTCAACGGTCCCGATGTCGAAGCAACGTTCTCGCCGGACCTGGTCAACAACGGCAAGTGCAGCGGCCCCAACACGTTCGCGCGCAGCGGCGTTTGCCGCTACGACTATGCGGCAACCGTGGAACTGCTGCCTGAGCTGAAGCGTGACAGCCTGTTCACTTCCGGCGCGCTGAAGATCTCCGACAAGACCCGCCTGACCGGCGAGTTCGTCTATTCCAAGTTCACCAGCACCGCACGCTACGCGGCACCGGCGCAGCCGCTGACCACCATGAGCACCGATCCGGAAACCCACGTGAAGACCATCAGCCCGGTCTACATCGTGCCTTACAAGAAGTCGGTTGAGCCGCTGCTGGCTGGCCAGGGCATCGACCCGAACGCCGTGACCGACGCCTACCTGTACTACCGTGCGCGTGACGCGGGCGGCCGTACCGATGACTGGGGCACCAAGGCCCTGCACTTCTCCGTCGGCCTGGACTCCGAGTTCGCTGGCTGGGACGTCGGCGCAGCCTACACCCATTCGCAGAACAAGCAGACCGACAAGGCTGCAGGCGGCTACATGAGCGGCGACAAGTTCGAAGCCCTGGTCCAGTCCGGCGCTTACAACCCTTACGTCTTCGACCCGAATGCCGCTTCCATCCTGGCGCCGGCTGTGCTGCATGAAAACCTGTCGACCACCAAGTCCAAGCTGGACGTGCTGAGCGCCCACGCATCGCGTGAAGTGTTCGCCATGGCAGGCGGCAATGCCGCCCTGGGCCTGGGTGCCGACTACACCATGCAGAAGTATGAAGACTCGCCGAGCAGGATCGTGATGGGCCCTGGCCCAGGCAATCCGGGCTGGACCGACACCGTCATCGGCGGCAGCACTGGCTCCCAGCCGCTGGATGCCAAGCGCAACAACTGGGGTGCATTCGGCGAGCTGCAAATGCCTGTCATCAAAGGCCTGGACGTGACCGCTTCGGCGCGTTATGACAGCTACGACGCGGTCGACAAGCGCAATACCAGCTATGACGTAAACGGCAATCCGTCACTGGCAGGCAAGCAGGGCAAAGACGTCTCGAAGACTACCTTCAAGTTGTCCGCCCGCTGGCAGCCTTCGAAAGAAGTGATGCTGCGTGGCTCCTACGGCACCGGCTTCAAGGCGCCGACCATGAATGACATCTCCGACCCACTGAAAAACGCAGGCTCGTCGAACTTCTTCGCCTGCCCGATCAAGAACGCGGCCGACCCACGCTTCGCTTACTGCCGCGGCGTGCAGGAATACGGCCTGCTGACCGTGGGTAACCCAGGCACCGGCGCCGATGCGCTGAAGCCTGAAACCTCGAAGCAGGCGTCGATCGGCATGCGCCTGGAACCGATGGACTCGCTGTCGCTGGGCGTGGACTTCTGGGACGTGCGCCTGAAGAACCAGATCCAGAACCTGTCGCAGGACATGCTGTTCGGCACCGAAGCACTGGCCAACAAGTACGCCACCATCTACTTCGATCCGATCCAGAAATCGAAAGTCCTGGTGATGACCCAGTCGCCGCTGAACCTGGCCAGCTCGCGTTATCGCGGCATCGATCTCGATGCCACCTTCCGCGCCGCCACCCCGATCGGCAAGTTGACCACGAACTGGTCCGCCACCTATATGCTGAAGGCCGAAAAGACCGTGCCTGACGCAGACAAGCCTGGCGAAAACAAGACTGAAAGCAGCATCGCACGCTTCGACTCCTACGACGACGTGACCTTCCGCTGGATTTCGCGCCTGGTGTTCTCGCTGAAGTCGAGCGAGCAGTGGGCCAACTCGCTGACCGTGAACTACAAGTCCGGCTACGCCGACAAGAATTACACGGCCGACGATGGCCGCGTGCGCTCGGTCAACGACGACGGCACACTGGGCGGCTACGTCGACATGGAGGGCCGCAAGGTCAAGGCCTACACCACCCTCGACTGGCAGTCGAAGTACGTCTTCAACCAGAACCTGTCGATCACCGGTGGTATCCGCAACCTGCTGGACAAGGATCCGCCGCTGTCGATCCGCGACACCGGCGGCGGCAACCAGGTTGGCTACGACGGTCGCTACACCGACCCGCTGGGCCGTACCTTCTACCTGACTGCCAGCTACAAGTTCAAGTAACCCACCTTTAGCACGACTCCCGCTCCCCGCCCGCGCAAGTTGGCGGGGATTTTTTTATTGTCGCCTAATGTTTCATTTGTTTCACTTATCAAACATCCATTGCCAAACTAAGCCGCCGATGATCTGATAACACTCCCATTAATTTATTACTGAGATGTTTATCAATGATCATCGAGAAAGCCCTGTCGCGCACCCTGCGCGTGATGTTCGCCGGTAGCCTGGCCATCGGCAGCGCCGCCGCCATTGCCCAGGAAGCAAGCCCCGAAGCGCCGATGCAGCGCGTTGAAATCACCGGTTCCAGCATCAAGCGTATTGCTGCCGAATCCTCGCTGCCGGTGCAATCGTTCAGCCAGAAAGACATCAAGAAGTCCGGCGTGTCCACCGTGACCGACTTCATCCAGCAACTGCCAGCCATGCAGGGCTTCTCCGTGGCGGCCGACTCGGTCGGCGGCGGCGGCGGCGGCGTGACCACCGCCTCCATCCACGACATCGGCGCCGCCTACACCCTGGTGCTGCTGAACGGCCGCCGCGTCGCCCCGGCCAACTCCGGCACCACCATCGACCTGAACTCCATCCCGCTGTCGGCCATCGAGCGCGTGGAAGTGCTGACCGACGGCGCCTCCGCCCTGTACGGCGCCGACGCCATCGCTGGCGTGGTCAATTTCATCCTGAAAAAGGGTGCCACCGACTGGGAAATCAACGCCAAGTACTCGCGCCCTGAGCAGAGCGGTGGCGCCAGCAATGCCATCTCGCTGAGCAAGGGCTTTGGCGACATCGATGAAGACGGCTACAGCGTGTTCTTCTCGGTCAGCCACGATGAGCAAAAGCAGCTCAAGGCGTCCCAGCGCGACTTCGCGCGGACCGGCATCATCAACTTCACCGACCCGTCCAACGGCAAGCAGCTGCAGTTCATCAACGGCTCTTCCCGTTCGCTGCCAGCCAACGCCGGCGTGACGTACAACTCCAGCGAGATCGACCCAGGCACAGGCCAGCCGGTGGAAAAGACCGTCAACCTGAACCCGTATGCGCTGGCCCACGGCGGCAAGTGCGCCGCGGTCAATGCCGACTTCTACGGCGACGGCAACTGTTACTTCGACAGCGCCTCGACCATCGAGATCAACCCGAAATCGCAGCGCGACGCCCTGTTCTCGTCCGGTAGCGTCAAGCTCGGCAATTCCGGCTTCAAGGGCTTCTACGACCTGGCTTACACCGAAGCGAAAGTCGTCGCCTCGATCGCGCCCTACCCGGCCGACTTCTCGGTCGCCAAGGGTTCGGCTTTGTACAACAAGTACATCCAGCCACACCTGAGCGCCGAACAGGACGCCGGGGCCACCTCGGTCGTGGCCAAGTACCGCCTGTACGAAATGGGCAACCGCACCTATGACTACGGCACCAAGGCGACCCACCTGGTGGCTGGCGTGGACGGCGCGATTGCAGGCTGGGATGTCAACTCGGCCCTGACCTACTCCAAGAACAAGCAGACCCAGAAGTACGTCGGCGGCTTCCCGCTGGCGGACAAGTTCCAGGCTGCGATCGACGCCGGCAGCATCGACCCGTTCGCATACGGCCTGGGCGAAATGCCGCAAGCCATGCGCGACACCCTGCTGTCGACCGGATTCAACGGCACCTACAACACCCAGACCGTGGAAATGAAGGGCTGGGATGCCCGTGCCTCGCGCGAAGCGTTCACCCTGCCAGGCGGCGCGGCCCAGGTCGGCGTCGGCGTCGACTACCGCAACACCTCGTTCAAGGTCAACCAGGCCGACGTGGCCAAGAACGCCCAGATCCTGTTCGACAACCCGCAGGTGGACAGCGCCTACGAGCGCGACAACTTTGGCGCCTACACCGAGCTGGTCATGCCCGTCAGCAAAGCGCTGGAACTGACCGGTTCCGCCCGCTACGACCAGATCGGCGCCATCGACAACAACCTGACCGGCCAAAAAGTCGGCAACAAGGAAAACGCTGCCACCTGGAAGCTGAGCGCCAAGTACACCGCGGCCAGGAACCTCTTGTTCCGCGCCGCAGCCGGCACCGGCTTCCGCGCTGCCTCGATGCAGGAAATCGCCGGCCCGCTGGAAGACTGGGGCGTCACTGGCGGCAACTACCAGTGCCCGCTGACTGGCACCAGCCACCCGCTGGCCTCCTACTGCAACGGCGTGGTACGCCAGCAGTTCGAAGCCTTCCAGGGCGGCAACCCCGACCTGAAGCCGGAGAAATCCAAGCAGTGGAGCATCGGCACCGTGTTCGAGCCGACCAACTCGCTGTCGATGTCGCTTGACTTGTGGAACGTGGAAATCCGCGACCAGGTGACCGCCGTCTCCGAAGGCCTGATCTTCGACAACCCGGCCAAGTATGCCGAGCTGTTCACCACCAAGCACATCGGCTCGACCGGCAAGGACGTGCTGGCCATCAAGCTGCTGCCGATCAATATCGGCAAGGTGGAAAACCGCGGCGTCGACTATGACTTCACCCACAAGACCAAGCTGTTCGACGGCAAGCTGACCAGCCGCCTGGCCGGCACCTGGCTGATCCGTTCGCGCTACACCACGCCAGGCACCGACGACCAGTGGGAATCGAGCCTGAACCGCTACGGTTCGAACGACAAGGTCAGCTTCCGCCACGTGGTGCGCGCGTCGACCAGTTTCGAGCAGGCGCAATGGACCCATACCCTGAGCGCCAGCTACCGCAACGGTTACACCGACAAGGAACAATCCGTCGATGACTGCGCCGTGATCGTGGCTGGCCAACCGGGCGAATGCTATGGCATCACCCTGCAGGTGCCGAGCTACACCACCTTCGACCTGCAGACGGCTTACCGCCCGGTGAAGAACCTGGAAATCACCGGCGGCATCATCAACCTGTTCGACCGCGACCCGCCGTTCACCCTGCGCAACACCGGCTCGCACCAGGTGGGTTACAACCCATCCTATTCGTCGGCACTGGGTCGCCAGTTTTATGTGAGCGCCTCCTACAAGTTCTAAGCTGCAACGCTAAGACCAGCCCCGCCTGCCCGGGCGGGGCTTTTTATCGTTTCTGTAATTTTTGTGGCAAATCGGGCACACTTCCTTCCGTTTCAAAAGCTGCATTTCGGCAAATTCGAGCTCAATGTCAATTGCTCAAATTGTCGCCATCCCATCACTAAATCTCCTAACTCAGGCCAATTTACGTCTTTTCCATCGTTCCAAGCCAGCGCCAAAGCTGAAGTTGTCTCGATAACTTGCGACTTGGTTCTCATTGACACAGTTCGTCAATGAATGATTTGATAAGCGCGGACGTAAAGCAGAGACCACAAGTTGCACTGTTTGTCGTCAAACAAAAATTAAGGGCTGGCAACGGCCTTAAACAGTTTGTAATTCTTGGGAGTATCAAAGATATGTTGAAGGAAACCATTCTGTCCCGCTCGGTCCGCGTGATCTGCGCGGGGGGCCTGGCGCTTGGCATGCACGCCGCATTCGCACAAGAAGCAGCTGAACAGCCAATGCAACGCGTGGAAATCACCGGTTCCTCGATCAAGCGCATCGCTGCTGAGGCATCGCTGCCGGTTCAGACATTCAGCCAGAAGGATATCCAGCGCACCGGCGTCACCTCGGTCACCGACTTCATCCAGCAACTGCCTGTGATGCAGGGCTTCACCGCGTCGTCCGACTCGGTCGGCGGCGGCGGCGGCGGCCTGACCACCGCATCCATCCACGGTGTTGGCGAATCCTACACCCTGGTCCTGGTTAACGGCCGTCGTATCGCACCTGCGACCTCCGGCACCACCATCGACATCAGCACCATCCCGCTGGCAGCCGTTGAGCGTATCGAAGTGCTGACCGACGGTGCTTCCGCACTGTACGGCGCAGACGCGATCGCCGGCGTGGTTAACTTCATCATGAAGAAGGGCGCAGCTCCCCTGACCATCGACGCTAAATACAGCAAGCCACAGCACCCAGGCGGCACCGACCGCACCGTGTCCATTTCCAAAGGCTTCGGCGACTATGAGAATGATGGCTACAGCCTGTTCATGTCCTACAGCCACCAGGACGCCGACCGCCTGAAGGCTTCGCAGCGCGACTTCGCCAAGACCGGCATCATCAATTTCAACGATCCCAAGACCGGCAAGCCACTGCAGTTCTTCAACGGTTCTTCGCGGTCGATCCCTCCGAACGTGACCGTTGGCTACCTGGACAGCGCCGGCGAGAAGAGCTCGGTCTCGGTCAACCCTTACCTGAAGCTCAACGGCAAGTGCCCAGCCGCTCACGTTGATCTGGGCGACGGCCAGTGCTACTTCGACTACACCACCTCGGTGGAAATCTCTCCTGAAATCAAGCGCGATGGCTTCTGGGCCTCTGGCAGCCTGAAACTGGGCAACACCGGCTGGAAAGCCTTCTCCGATATCTCTTACAACAAGTCGGATATCTACGCCACCATCGCTCCATACCCAGCTGAATTCTCGCTGGCGAAGTCGAGCCCGCTATTCACCAAATACGTGCAGCCTTACCTGACCGCTGAGCAGCTCAACGGCATGACCTCGGCAACCGTCAAGTACCGTCTGCAAGACCTGGGTGGCCGCGCTTACGACTACCAGAGCAAGGCAAGCAACATCGTCGCTGGCGTGGAAGGTTCGGCAGCAGGCTGGGATATCAATTCCGCTGTGGTCTACTCTCGCAACAAGCAACCACAGAACTACCTCGGCGGCTTCCCGCTGGCCGACAAGTTCGATGCAGCTGTTGCGGCCGGCAAACTGGACCCGTTCCCATACGCACTCGGCGAAATGCCTCAGGACATGCAGGACGTGCTGCGCTCCACCCAATACGTTGGCAACTACAACACTACCGACGTTAAAGTGTACGGCTGGGACTTGCACGGTTCCCGCGAAGCCTTCTCCCTGCCGGCCGGCCCTGCCATGCTGGGTATGGGCGTAGACATTCGCAAGACCAAGTTCTCTCAGCTGGCTAACCAGGCTGTGGCAAATGCCGAAATCCTGTTCGACGACGTGCAGCCGGAATTCGCCTTCTCGCGCAAGAGCGGCGGCGTGTTCGGCGAACTGGAGACCCCAATCACCAAGGATTGGTCGGTTACCACTTCGGCGCGCTATGACCGCGTGACCAAGCTGAGCGACGACCTGCATGGCGGCAACCTGGGCAAAGATCAGTCCGCAGGCACCTTCAAGGTCAGCACCCGCTGGCAGCCAACCAAGACCATGGTATTCCGTGGCGCTTACGGCACCGGTTTCAAGGTCGCTTCCATGACCCAGATCGGCCAGCCACTGGCTGACTTCGGCGTGACCGGCGGTACCTACAACTGCCCTCTGAGCGCAGCCAATGGCCTGCAGAACCACCCACTGGCCCAATACTGCGACACCCGCGGCCAGCTGGAAGTGTTCCAGGGCGGCAACACCGAACTGAAGCCGGAAAAATCGCGCCAGTGGACCCTGGGTGCAGTATTCGAGCCAACTTCGAACTTCAGCGCCAAGATCGACCTGTGGTCGGTTGAAATCCGTGATGCGGTTGCCAGCGTCAGCGAAGACCTGATCGCCACCAACCCGAACAAGTACATCGAACTGTACACGGTGAAGCATAAGGCCTCCACCGGCCTGGACAAACTGGCTATCAAACTGCTGCCAATCAACATCGGCCGTCAGGAAAACAAGGGCGTGGACTACGACTTCCAGTTCCGCGAGAAAGTCTGGGAAGGCAAGCTGACCGCTCGCCTGGCCGGTACTTACCTGTACCACTCGAAGTACACCACTCCAGGTACCGACGACGAATGGCAGTCGAGCCTGAACGTGTACGGCGTCGATAACGCTGTGCAGTTCCGCAACGTGATCGCCACCAGCCTGACCTACGACATTGGTCGCTTCACCCACAACCTGACCGGCAACTTCCGCAATGGTTACAAGGACAAGCACCACGACGTGGACAACTGCGCGGTCAATACCAACGACGCAGCGGCGGAGTGCGTGGACGTGCAACTGGACGTGCCAAGCTACACCACCTTCGACTGGCAGACCACCTTCCGCGCCATCAAGGGCCTGGACCTGACTTTCGGCGTAAAGAACCTGACCGACCGCAACCCACCGCTGTCGCTGCGTAACACTGGTTCTCACCAGCTGGGCTACGACCCACGCTACGCCAGCGCGATCGGCCGTACCTACTACGTTGGCGCAACGTACAAGTACTGATCGCTGAAGTAGCCTGAGTGCAAAAAACCCCACCTGCGCAATGCGCAGGTGGGGTTTTTTATTGCTTTTTCAGCCTGCAGCCTTCGCAGATCGAACCCGCCCCTTGGGGCAGGCTCAAACCGCAGGTTTATTCGCCTTGCAGGCGGCGCTGGCGCACTGCGGCAGCCAGGTTTTCCAGCACCAGTACGCTGGCATCCCAGTCGATGCAGCCATCGGTGATCGACTGGCCGTAGGTCAATTCCTTGCCTGGCACCAGGTCCTGGCGTCCAGCCACCAGGTGCGATTCCACCATGACGCCAACGATGCGCGTATCGCCGCCCGCCACCTGCTGCGCGATGTCGGCGCAGACCGGCACCTGGTTTTCCGGCTTCTTCGAGGAATTAGCGTGCGAAGCATCGATCATCAGGCGCGCTGCCAGGCCGTAGCCGGAAATGGCCTTGCACGCTTCTTCCACGCTGGCCGCATCATAGTTCGGGGTCTTGCCTCCGCGCAGGATGATGTGGCAATCCTCATTGCCGTTGGTCGACACGATCGCCGAATGGCCGCCCTTGGTCACGGACAGGAAGTGATGCGGCTGCGATGCGGCCTTGATCGCTTCCACTGCGATCTTGGTGTTGCCGTCCGTGCCGTTCTTGAAGCCCACCGGGCAGGACAGGCCGGAAGCCAGTTCGCGGTGCACCTGGGATTCGGTGGTGCGGGCACCGATCGCGCCCCAGGAGATCAGGTCGGCGATGTACTGCGGGCTGATCACGTCCAGGAATTCGGTGCCGGCCGGCAGACCCATCTCATTGATGTCGCGCAGCAGTTCGCGCGCCATGCGCAGGCCATCGTTGATGCGGAAGCTGTTGTCCATGTAGGGGTCGTTGATCATGCCCTTCCAACCCACCGTGGTACGCGGCTTTTCGAAGTACACGCGCATCACGATTTCCAGGTCGCCCTTGAGGCGTTCGCGTACCGGCGCCAGGCGCCGCGCATACTCCAGCGCGGCTTTCGGGTCGTGGATCGAGCATGGGCCGATCACCACCATCAGGCGGTCGTCCTGTCCATGCAGGATGCGATGCAGCGCGACGCGCGCTTGGGAGGCCGTGTTGGATGCCGCTTCCGTGCAGGGAAATTCGCGAATCAGGTGCGACGGTGGCGTCAGCTCCTTCATTTCACGAATACGCAGGTCGTCGGTACGTTGCATGATGGTTTCTCCTGAGACTTAAATAAAATCGGTAAAAAAAAACCGCCATTACTGGCGGTTTGTCTTGTATCTGCTGGGATCTCGTTTTGCTGCTACGTGAACCGGCCGCTACTCCACCGCCTTTGGGTTGGAATTGCTAAAGTAAAAAAAGCCGGTAAAAAAGTGCAGGTGCATGGGTAGAGTTCCGCGGATTTCGATCCACTATAACAACAGTTAGCGCCCATTGCAAGCGAGGCTTGAGTTCGCTTGCAAGCAGGAAGTAGACGCGCAGGCGCAACACAAAAGAGTTTCCGAATAGTAGTTTTTGGCGATTGTTATCAGATATCAAATAGAATTTGTTCAACCTTTGCAAGTGCCTAACTCAAGCACTTCCGTCGGTCTTGGCACACCTTCTATTTGAGGAGAAGTACGTTGGCTACAATCAAGGCTAAATCCATGATCTATTCCCTGTTGTCAGCATTCGGCGCACTGGCGGTGTTGCCGGCCATGGCGCAGCAACAGGCTCCTGAAGAAAAAATGATCCGCGTCGAAGTGACCGGTTCGTCCATCAAGCGGCTGGTGTCGGAAACCTCCCAGCCGCTTTCCGTGTTCAAGGCCGAGGAATTCACCAAGCAAGGCCTGACCACCGCCCAGGAAGTCCTGGACCGCATCCCGTCCAACCAGACCAGTATGGGTGCCGGCAACGTGGTGGGCGGCAACGCCAGCGGCCTGCCGACCGGCGGCCAGGCCGTGGCCGACCTGCGCGGCCTCGGCGGCGACAAGACCCTGGTGCTGCTGAATGGCCGCCGCATCGCCAACCACCCCTATGACGGTGCCAGCGTCGACCTGAACGTGATCCCGGTGGCGGCACTGGAGCGGGTCGAAGTACTGCGCGACGGTGCTTCGGCCATCTACGGTACCGATGCCATCGGCGGCGTCATCAACTTCATCACCAAGCGTTCCGTGACCGGCACCACCGTCACGGCCGAGACCATGCTGCCGCGCGAATCGGGCGGCAAGGAACGCCGCGCCAATATCGTCAGCGGCATCGGCAACCTCGACCAGGATGGCTGGAACCTGATGGGCGTGCTGGACTGGCAGAAGCAGGATGTACTGACCTCGCAACAGCGCGACTTCTCGAAGACTGCCGTGATCCCCGAACGCGGCATGACTGTATCGGACGGCACCTCCGGCACTACCTTCCCCGGCAACTACTTCGATCCGGTCACCGAAGCCACCGGCAACCCCGGCTTTGCCGGCGGCTGCAACCCGCCGCTCTCGCTGCCGCGCGCCTCGGATGGCACCTGCCGCCAGGACTATACGCGCCAGATCGACGACCTGCCTGAGCAGGACCGCCTGGTCTTCTTCGGCAAGGCAGCATTCAAGCTGAACGCCGATACCACGGCCAGCCTGGAATACCTGCACTCGCGTAACAAGGTCGTGTCGCGCACCGCGCCGCCGCCGCAGACCGGCCTGTCGCTGCCCATCACCAGCCCTTACTATCCAGGTAATTCGGGCGGCGTGCCGGCCCAGCCTAACCTGTCGGGCGAGCCGCTGTCGGTCAACTGGCGTCCAACGGAAGCCGGCCAGCGCCGCATCAACTCCAAGGGTGAAGGCGACCGCCTGGTGGCCGCGCTGGAAGGCATCGCCGCAGGCTGGGACTACAAGGCCGGCCTGAACCACTCGGTCAGCAAGTCTGAAGAAAACTTTACCGGCGGCTATGTGCAGGACGCCGGCTTCGCTGCCGGCGTGCAGAACGGCATCCTGAATCCCTTCGGCCTGCAAAATGAAGCCGGCCGTGCCTACCTGGCCAGCGTGGCCCTGCGCGGCAAGGTGCAGGACGCCAAGAACAAGTCCACTACCTTTGACATCAAAGGTTCGCGCGACGTGATGCAACTGGCCGGCGGCGCCATGGCGGTCGCGCTCGGCGCCGAATACCGCAAGGAAGACGCCGACTTCAACGTGAACCGCGATATCGCGGGCCAGGCGTCCAGCTCCGGCCTGTCCGGTTCGCAGTCCAAGACCGGTTCGCGCAATGTGAAAGCGGTGTACGGCGAATTGAGCGTGCCGCTGATCAAGGACCTCGACATCCAGGCCGCGGTGCGCTACGACCATTACAGCGATGCGGGCAGCACCACCAATCCGAAACTGGGCGTGCGCTACCAGCCGATGCAGCAACTGCTGCTGCGCGCATCGGCCAGCACCGGCTTCCGCGCCCCGACCCTGTTCGAGAAGAACGCGCCGCAGTCGAAGAACGACACCAGCAACTCCTACGACGACCCGATCCTGTGCCCGGGCGGCGTGCCGCAGCCTGGAGCCAACCCGCTGCGCGATTGCGACCTGCAGCAGTTCAAGCTGCAAGGCGGCAATGCTGCGCTGACGCCGGAAAAATCCAAGACCTTCTCCTTCGGCGCCGTGTTCGAGCCGGTGCGCAATACGACCATTGCGCTGGACTACTGGAACATCCGCCTGAAGGACAAGATCGGCGCCCTGCCGGAGCAAGCGATCTACGGCAACTATGCGAAGTACAAGGATCGCTTCCTGCGCAACCCGGACGGCTCGCCGTTCGCCATCCTCGACCTGAACGAAAACCTGGGCCGGGTCAAGACCGACGGTATCGACCTGAGTGCAACTGTCAGCTCCGGCCGCACCGCATACGGCAACTTCAGCTTCACCCTGGACGGTACCTGGGTCCACAGCTACAAGTACCAGAACGAGCGCGACGGCGCGTTCATCCAGAACGTCGGTACTTACGGCGACAACGGCCCGATCATGCGCTGGCGCCACAATGCCTCGCTGACCTGGCGCGAAGGCCCATGGAGCGCGACGCTGTCGCAGAACTTCAAGTCCGGTTATGTAGACCAGAACTTCGTGGCGCCGGAATTCTTCAACAAGGTCGACTCCTACCAGCTGTGGAACCTGTCGGCGACCTACACCGGCTGGAAGGGCCTGACCCTGACTGGCGGCGTGAAGAACCTGCTGGACAAGGACCCGCCGTTCACCAACCAGGGCACCGTGTTCCAGAAGGGGTATGACCCGCGCTACTCCGACCCGATCGGCCGCGCCATCTACCTGCGCGCCAGCTACAGCTTCTGACTCGTGCGTAATAATACGTAAGCTAAAGAGAAATACGGTATCTAAAACTAAACCCCAATTGTTGGCATCCAACAATTGGGGTTCTTTAATTGGTCGGCTTGTTTAGCTTTCTGCCGGTAATTCTGTTGTTTTTACGCGAACCGCTTGTTACACAATCGCCGCGCGGGAAGAAAGCCGAAAGATTAAGTGAAACCACCGAAAAAGTCGTATACACAGGTGAATTCCCTCGATTTCGCTACATTTTCGCGACATTTGGCCTGTTTTGCGCAAATACTACTTTTCATTTGCAAGTTATTTTCGGCAAAGATTTTTTGTAACGCCCTATTCCCTTGCCAATTGAAAAATATTATAAAAGATAGATCTCTTGCAAAAGAGTTATCCCCACCTTTTGGAGAATGTTCAATGCAACAAAAGAAACTGGTTGTGAATCTGCGCCGCTGCCTGCCTTACCTGGCTGCGCCGCTGCTGCTGTCTTCTGTGGCCGCCCAAGCCCAGCAGGCCACCGCGCCAATCCAGCGCGTTGAAATCACCGGCTCGCACATCCGCCGTGCCGAAGCCGAGTCCTCGAACCCGATCCAGGTACTGTCGCGTGCGGACATTGAAAAGTCCGGCAAGACCACCGTCGCCGAACTGCTGCAAACGCTGGCAGTCGACAACCAGGGTTCGGTCCCGACTTCCTTCGGTAACGGCTTCGCTTCCGGCGCATCGGGCATCTCTCTGCGCGGCCTGGGGGCAGCTTCCACCCTGGTACTGCTGAACGGTCGCCGCATGGCACCGTACGGCCTGGCTGACGACGGCCAGAAAGTGTTCTCCGACCTGAACGTGATCCCGGCCGAGGCGGTCGAGCGCGTTGAAGTGCTGAAAGGCGGCGCCTCCGCCCTGTACGGTTCGGACGCGATTGCCGGCGTGGTCAACATCATCCTGCGCAAGGAAATCAAGGGCACCACCGTGCGCGCCAGCCAAGGCCTGTCGCAAGAACGCGATGGCGGCGATACCCGCCTGGCACTGACCACCGGCTTCGGCGACCTGGACAGCGATCGCTACAACGTGCTGTTCAACGCTGAGTTCGGTCTCAAGCGCGAAGTATGGAACCGCGACCGCAGCGACCGCGGTGCCATCGGCAAGAGCGACCTGCGCGACTTCGGTTTCAGCGCCCAGGAATCGCTGGGCGGCACCGGCGCCATCGTCGACAACAACCTGGCCGGCAGTTCCATTGTCGGTAACGTTCGCAATCCAACGACTCTGGACTACTACAGCCGCAGCAACCTGGCTGGCGTGGGCTTCACCCGCACCTTCCCAGGCGCCGACTGCAGCAAGCTGACCAGCCATCCGCAAGGTGACCCATTGGGCGGCTGCCTGACCGACGCTGCGCAGGAATACGGCCAGATTCAGCCACGCCAGAAGACTGCCAACCTGTTCACCCGTGCCACCGTCAACCTGAGCCAGGATTGGCAAGCCTACTTCGAAGGCAATGCCTACCGCAGCGAATCGATCGCCAGCGGCACGCCATCCGGCATTTCCGGCAGCGTTGGCTATCCTGGAGGTCCGGTCAGCAACGCGGCCGTGGCTCTGGGTGCAACCCACCCTGACAACCCTTACTTCGGCACCGCCGCCCGCCTGCGCTATCTTGCTGCGGACGTCGGCCCACGTGTCAGCAACGTCGACTCCAACTTCTATCGCGCCCTGATCGGCGTGAAGGGTACTGCTGCCGGCTGGGATATCGACACCGCCTACCTGTACTCGGCAACCAAGGTCAGCAACGAGCGTAGCGGCTACCTGCAGCGCGATGTTACCTTCGCCCTGCTGAACCCGACCGCAGCCAACGTCGCCGCGGCCATGGGCAACGCGCGCTACGCAGCCCTGCCTGCCGGCAGCTTCTGGCGCATCGGCGAGAACGCCGGCCTGAACTCGCGCGAACTGTACGCCGCCCTGTCGCCGAACATTTCCAACGATGCAGCAACCAGCATCTCGCAAATCGACTTCAAGGCTTCGCGTGAAATCGCCAAGTGGGAAGCTGGTTCGGTTGGCCTGGCATTCGGCGCAGAATACCGCCGCGCCGAAACCCGCCTGGCTCCGACCGAGGGTACCGACAAAGGCAACATCATCGGCCTCGGCTACTCGGCCTATGACGGCAAGCGCAACGAAAGCGCGGTATACGCTGAAATGGCGATCCCGCTGCATAAGACCCTGGAAGCGCAAACCGCAATTCGTTGGGACCATTTCTCCGACGTCGGCAATTCCTACACGCCGAAGCTCGGCCTGAAATGGAATCCGACCGGCAACTTCGCGCTGCGTGCGAATGCGGAGCGTGGTTTCCGCGCGCCAAGCGCAGCAGAAAACGGCAAAGGCGGCCTGGCGGCGTTCTCCACCGCAACCGACCCGGTACGTTGCGCCCTGGGCGTAGCATCGGCCTGTAACCCTGCTTCGGTCGCGATCATTACCAGCCCGAACCCGGCCCTGTCGCCGGAACGCTCGAAGAGCTACTCGGTGGGCATCTTGTGGGATCCGATGCCACGTACCAGCTTCGCACTCGACCTCTGGCAGATCAAGCGTACCAACGAGATCAACCAGGAGCAGACCGATGCCGCAATCGCTGCTGGCCACGTCGCACGTGACCCGTCGACCGCCACCAACATTCCTGGCGACCCAGGTGCTATCACCGCCGTGCTGGCCAATTACGTGAACTCGGCTTCGACCATCGTACGCGGTGTCGACCTGGATGCACGCAAGAGCTTCGCGCTGGGCGACGGCAATGGCACCCTGACTATCGACGCCAAGTGGACCCACTTGATCAAGATGGAGCGCGAAGAGAAGGATGGCAGCAAGCGTGACTTCGCTGGTACCCACGGTAACTGCGACGCCACCAACTGCATGGGTACGCCAGACAACCGCGTGAACCTGGGCGTTACCTGGGAACGTGATGCGCTGCGCATGTCGCTGAACATGACCTACCGCGACAAGCTGGACAACATCAACTTCAAGGATGACCCGGATGGTTGCGCGTCCCACTTCGCTAACGGTGAGCCAGCTCCAGCAGGTTGCAAGATCTCGTCCTTCACCACGTTCGACCTGGTGGGCCGTTATCGCCTGAGCGACAAAGCTGAACTGTTCGGCTCGATCAACAACCTGTTCGACAAGAAGGCTCCGCTGGATCCACTGACCTATGGCGCCCAAAGCTACAACCCGCTGGACTACAGCGGCGCTCTGGGCCGTTACTTCAACATTGGCATGCGCTACAAGTTCTAAGCAGGCGGGGCACATCGCCCCTGACAGCCGCGCCCTTCGGGGCGCGGTTTTTTTTTGATCACTCGCCTTTGATCAGGCTCGCTACCTTGGTGGTGATGATGTCCACCGCCGGCCCGTTGGCGCCGTGCGGCAGGATCACGTGCGCGTGGCGCTTGGTCGGCTCGATGAACTGCTTGTACATCGGCCGCACGGTTTCCATATACTGGTTGATCACGCTCTCCGTGCTGCGGCCGCGCTCCGCGATATCGCGCTGCAGACGGCGGATAAAGCGTACGTCAGCCGCGGTGTCGACGAAGATCTTCAGCGACATCTGCTTGCGCAGGTCGGCGTCGTACAGCGCGAACAGGCCCTCGACGACGATCACCGGCGCCGGCTTGACCGTGATGGTCCGGGTGGTGCGGTTGTCGATGGAGAAGTCGTACACCGGCATCTCGATCGACTGGCCCTCACGCAGCTTTTGCAGGTGTTCGATCATCAGGGCCCAGTCAAAGGCTTCCGGATGGTCGTAATTGACCTTGCGCCGGTCTTCAGGCGACATGTGGGTCTGGTCCAGGTAGTAGTCGTCCTGCAGGACAACCGACACCACTTCCGAGCCAAAGGATTTCAGCACTTCGCGCGTGACCGTCGACTTGCCGCTGCCGCTGCCGCCTGCGACGCCAATCACGAAGGGTTTGTTGCTCGAATTGTTCATGTGATTTCCGTCCCAGGCAAAAAAAACCGGGTATTTTACCCGGTCTTTGCGCTGCACCCGTTCTTAGGCGGTGCCGCCGACTGTCACGCCATCCAGGCGCAGGGTCGGCTGGCCGACGCCGACCGGCACGCTCTGCCCCTCCTTGCCGCACACGCCGACACCCGGGTCGAGCTTCATGTCGTTGCCAATCATGGTGATGCGGTTCATCACGTCCGGGCCGTTGCCGATCAGGGTGGCGCCCTTGACCGGATAGGTCACCTTGCCGTCTTCGATCATGTAGGCCTCGGAAGCCGAGAACACGAACTTGCCGTTGGTGATGTCGACCTGGCCGCCGCCGAAGTTGACCGCGTAGATGCCGTTCTTCACAGAAGCCAGGATTTCCTGCGGATCCTTGTCGCCGCCCAGCATATAGGTGTTGGTCATGCGCGGCATCGGCAGGTGCGCGAACGACTCGCGGCGCGCATTGCCGGTGACGTTCATCTTCATCAGGCGCGCATTCATGGTGTCCTGGATATAACCCTTCAGCACGCCGTCTTCGATCAGCGTCGTGCACTGGGTCGGGTTGCCCTCGTCGTCGATGTTGAGCGAGCCGCGGCGGTTGGCCAGCGTGCCGTCATCGACCACGGTGACGCCCTTGGCTGCCACGCGCTCGCCGATGCGGCCGGAGAAAGTGGAAGAACCCTTGCGGTTGAAATCGCCCTCCAGGCCGTGGCCGATCGCTTCGTGCAGCAGGATGCCCGGCCAGCCCGGGCCCAGCACCACGGTCATCGGGCCGGCCGGCGCCGGGCGCGAATCAAGGTTCACCAGGGCCGATTTCACCGCATCGGTCGCATACTGGTCCAGCAGCGCGTCGGTGAAATAGCTGTATTCATAGCGCCCGCCACCGCCGGAAGAGCCGACTTCGCGGCGGCCGTTCTGTTCCACGATCACGGTCACCGACACGCGCACCAGCGGGCGGATGTCGGCCGCCAGCACGCCATCGCTGCGCACCACCAGCACTACGTCGTATTCGCCAGCCAGGCCAGCCATCACCTGCACCACGCGCGGATCCTTGGCGCGCGCCATCTTCTCCACGCGTTCGAGCAGCTTAACCTTGGATGCCGCATCAAGCGACACCAGCGGGTCATGCGGCATGTACAGCGAACGGCCGCCGACCGGCGTCATCTTGCCGGCCACCTTGATCTTGCCGGCGCCAGCGCGGGCAATGGTGCGCGTTGCCGCGGCAGCGTCCAGCAGCGCCGCTTCGGAGATCTCATCGGAATAGGAGAAGGCGGTCTTGTCGCCCGACACGGCGCGCACGCCGACGCCCTGGTCGATCGAGAACGAACCGGTCTTGACGATGCCTTCTTCCAGGCTCCAGCCCTCGTTCTTGGTGAACTGGAAGTACAGGTCGGCGTAGTCGACCTTATGGGTGAACATGCTGCCGAGTGCTGTCAGCAGCTTGCTTTCATCCAGGCCAAAAGGCGTCAGCAAGATATCTTTCGCTGCGGCCATGGCGGACAGGTTAGGGTCGAATGGTTTCATATGAGAAGAATTCTTTGAAATGTGCTCTTAGCCGAATTTTAGAGGATTCGGTGCTTCAGCGCTGGCAAGCTCTCGCGCACGCCGTGTACGAAGGCCGGGTCCAGTTCCCCCGTCACGACGCCCTCGCCTTCCGCCAGCACAGCCTTGACCTCGCCCCACGGGTCGATCAGCATCGAATGGCCCCAGGTACGGCGGCCGTTGACGTGCGTCCCGCCCTGCGCGGCAGCCAGCACATAGCACTGGTTTTCGATGGCGCGGGCACGCAACAGGATTTCCCAGTGCGCCTTGCCGGTGGTGTAGGTAAAGGCTGCCGGCACCACGATCAGGTCGAGCGGGCCCATGGCACGGTACAGCTCGGGAAAGCGCAAGTCGTAGCAGACCGACATGCCGACCTTGCCCACTGCCGTCTCGACCGTGCCGACAGCCTTGCCCGGCACGATGGTGCGCGCCTCGTCATAAGACTCGTTTCCCTTAGTGAAGCCGAACAGGTGGATCTTGTCGTAACGGCCAACATGCTTGCCCTGCGGATCGTAGACCAGCGTGGTATTGATGACACGTTCGGGATCGTCGGACGCCAGAGGCAGCGTGCCGCCCAGCAGCCAGATGCCATGCTCGCGCGCCATCGCCGACATGAAGTCCTGGATCGGGCCCTTGCCCAGCGCCTCCGCCCTGGCCACCTTGTCGCTGTCGCTCATGCCCATGATGGCCCAGTATTCCGGCAGCAGCACCAGCTTGGCGCCCTGGGCGGCAGCTTCGCCGATCAGGCGGGCGGCGGTGGCGATATTCTGTTCCACCACGGGGGTGGATACCATCTGGATCGCTGAGACCTTATTGGCTACATTCGTCATGGCGTCGGCTCCTTCGGATTTTCGATCTTGGTGATGACGGGGGCCTTCCACGGCCCGGTCACCTGCATCTGGTAGGTCAGCGCCTTCATTACCGGCGCGCTGAGGAACAGCTGCGCCAGGTAGCTGCCGAGGCCAATCACCGGGTTGACTGCCAGCGCGTACACCAGCGGCGCCGTACCCAGGTTGACCTGCGGGATCACCACCACGCGCAGGTTGGTCGATTCATTGGCGATGTCGGCCGAGCCGTCCATCAGCACCGTGGCCTGCACGCCGTGCATCTTCAGGTTATCGGTCTTGACGATGCCTTGGTTGATGGTGGCGTTGGCGGTGATGCCGTCGAATTGCAGGCCTTCCGAAAACACGTCGTTGAAATCGAGCTTGAGCAGGCGCGGCAAGGCTTGCAGGCTCAACACGCCGAGCAGCTTGGCGGCGCCCGGGTCCTGCTTCAGGAACTGGCCCTTCTCCACGTTCAGCGCCAGCGTGCCGGACAGGCTGGGCAAGTCCATATGGTAGGGCAAGCCCTTCCAGGCGATATCGCCGCTCAGCTTGCCCTTGCCGTTGCGCAGCGTGTCCTTGAAGCCGAAGCGCTCGAGCAGCTTGCCGGCGTCATGGATATCCATATTGAAGTTGAGCGAGGTGTTGTGCTGGCCATCCTTGCTCTGCCAGCGGCCGGTGCCGTTCAATTCACCATCGGCATTGACCAGCGACAGCTTGCTGATGCGCCATTCGCGTGCGGATGTGATCAGCGCGTTGTAGGCATGCAGTTCGAGCTGGCCCAGCGGGCGGTTGAACCATTCCAGGCGCTGCACCTCGATATCCAGCGCCGGGATGGTCGGTGCATTGGTCGAACTTTCCAGCAGATCCTTGACTTCCGCCGCCTGCGATTCGGGCACGATCAGCGACGACAGGCGTGCGGTGACCTTGCCCACGCCCTTGCCGGTCGGCGATTCGTTCCAGGTGATGTAGCCGACCGCCTGCTGCGAATCGATGCTGGCCTGCCACACGCCCTTGCTGTGGGTGACGCCGGCCACCACGTTATCGAGCTTGCGCTCTCCGACTATCAGCTCGGCAGCACGCGCGGCCATGGTTTCCGGCACCACGTACTGCGAGATATCAGCGCCGTCGGCCGCGTCGTGGGCGGCCGCTCCAGCGGCCGGCTCATGCTCGTCCTTGCCGGCGATCTCGGCCGCCAGGTCGATCCAGTCATCCACGTTCAGCGACTTCAGGCTGGCATTGATCATCATTCCGCTGTCCGGTTCCGGCGCCGGCAGGTTGACGCCGATGCCGCCGTTGACCAGCTTCCACGGGCCTTTGTTGACGCGCTGGCGATGGTAGCGCGCTGCGTAGGCGCTGCCCAGCGTCACGCGGATATCGTCGCGCGCCACGCCCTGCTCGTTGGCGCTGCCGCCGTTGAGCTGGAAATGCAGCGGCATGCTGTCGGCCGCGGCTTTCTTCAGCGGCGCCGGGAAGTCCAGGCTCGCCCCCTGCATGCTCGAATCGATCGCCACTTCGTACTTGTGGTCCCGAGCCGTGACCAGCCCGCTGAACCTGGCGCCGCCGCCAAGGTGGTTGGCAAGGCGCTGCACCGCGGCGTTCGGGTACTGCTTGCGCAACCCGTCCACCGTCGCCGTGCCGCCCAGGCGCACCTGGATGCTGCCATCCTTCTGGCTGCCGCCGCTCACCGACAGCGGGCCGCCCAGCAAGGTGCCGGCCAGGTTGTTCAGGTTGACGCCCTTCTCATTGAATTCGATCTTGCCGGTAGCGCCGGCCACGGTTGGCATGTCATGCCACAGCAGCACGTCGTTGCCCTGCAGTTGCAGGCTGCCCTGCACCCTGGCGTCGATGATGTGCGACAGCGGCAAGTGCAGGCTGAGCGCCAGCCTCGCATTGCCGCTGGCCGTGGTTTCCTCGGTGAAGTGGCCGATCCACTCCAGCACCGGGCTGGCCGTGACGTACTTGAGGAAGTCCTGCATCGCGCCGGCAGCCGTGCCGTCGATGTCGAGCATGCTGTCGTGGGTGCCCAGGTCGGGAATCACCGCCTTCACATTGGAGAGCGCGACGCCCAGGGTGCGTGCGGTGTCGGCCTTGATCTCCATGCGGGCGCGGTCGAACACGATGCTGCCGCGGATCTTTTCCGCCAGCGGCCAGACCGGAGTCTTGCCATCCTTGGCAAAATAGCCCGGTTCATAGTTGAGGCGGCCGTCCACGATGCGGCCTGCCACGCGGAATTCGCCCTTGGCCTTGTCCGGCGAGCCCTCCTTGAACGGGAAGTGCGACAGGTCGCCGCGCAGGCGCAGCGAAGTCTCCTGCAGCATGCCGTCTTCCAGCGCGCCCACCAGCCACTGGCGGGTGTGCTCCGGCGTCTGCTTCGGCAGGTAGCGGCCGATGCGGTTGATGGTGAAGTTGTCGATGCTGCCGGTGAAGTCGGACACGCCGGGGCCTTTGGCGCCCGGGCCACGCGGCAAGCTGTGGCTGCCGGCCAGCCTGAGGTTCATGCCCTCCTGCACCAGGTCCAGCTGCTCCAGCTTGAGCGCGAGCTGCCTGGCATCGGCCAGCGACCAGCTGCCGTTCAGCTTGAACTGCTCGAATTCCATTGGCTCGTCGTCGAACCAGGCCGGCATCGCCAGCGTGAAGCCGGGCGCATCGAAGGCCACGCTGCCGCCCTGTTCGCCGGCTTCGACATGGCCGCTCAGTTTCGCGAAGCCGGGAATGTCGGGCAGCGCCGGCATCGGCAGGGCCTTGGCCGAACGCGGCACGGCGGGACGCGCAGCCAGCGCCTCCATGCCCAGCGCGTCCAGGTCCGCCTTCAGCTTGTAGTCCCTGGCTGCCGACAACGGGCCGCGCCATTCAGCCACCAGGTTGCGCACGCGGCCGCGCGGCGCAGCTTCCGCCAGCAGGTCGCGCTGCACTTGCGGCAGCGGCAGGCGGGTGGCCAGTTCGGACAGGATTTCCAGGTCCAGCGCGGCAGCCTTGACTTCGGTCCAGGACGGCTGCTGGGCGGCCGTCACGTGGCGTGCCGAGGCGGTGGTCGGCGCCAGCTCGACGCCGTCGCGCGTGCGCAGCGTCACGTCTTTCAATTCCAGCGAGCGCGTGATGGCAGCCGGCGTGCCGGGCGTGGCCACCAGGGTGGCGGCATGTTCCTCGCTGGCGGTCACGCGCCCGCGCAGGGCCGCAACGTCCAGCTGCGGCAAATCCTTGCCCAGGGTGGCCACCACATTGTCCAGTGCGACGTCGGCCGTGATGGCCGCCGGGCGCGCATTATCGATGCTCAGCCAGGCCCGCACGCCGCCGCTGGCGGACTGCACGTCAAGCTTGCCGGGCAGGTAAGGCTTCCAGCCCGCCAGGTCGGCATGGCGCAGTTCCGCATACACCTCGCCCTTCCAGTGCTTGACGTCCGAAATACGGGAAAACGGCTGGTGGCTGAAATCGGCGCGCACATCGAGCGGCGCCGCCATCGCGGCCGGCGGCGTGGCCTTGAAGGCAAACTGGTGGCGGCGCCACTTGTTCAGCATCAGGGCCGTGACATTCTCGAGCTGCAGTGGCGCGCTGCCGCGCTGCAGGTCGGTCCAGACGATGCGGCCGTCGCGCACCACCACCTCGCGTTGCGACAGCAGCCAGTCGGCGCTCTTGCCATCGCCCTTCTTTTCCAGGTCGATGTAGATGCCGGCGGCGTACAGCTTGCCATCGGCCTCGCGCCGCACGGCGACTTCGGGGCGGTGGAATTCCAGCGATTCAAAACGCAGGCCGCCGGCCGGCACGCTCCACCACGACAGCGTGGCCGACACGCTCGGCAGGTGCAGCGCCTGCTGGCCGCGCGCGTCACGCATGACCACGTCGCCCAAAATCAGTTGCGGGCGCAGGCCCTTCCAGGAAGCGTAGATGCGGTCGATCGCCACCGGGTTGCCGACCGCCTGGGTGGCCAGGCGTTCGATGTCGGGCTTGTAATGGTCGATATTCGGCAACACCACCCAGCGCAGGGCCAGGAACACGATGGTGAAGGCGAAATACAGCAGCAGCACCAGCTTGATGGTGAAGCCGAGGACGTGATGGGTAGCCAGGTTCCAGAAGCGATAGGCGGCCTGCAGGCGATGCCAGCGCTCCTTGAGCGGGGCCTCGACTGCCTCGATCTGCTCTACCAGGTTGTCCTTCAATACGCTCAAGCCAGGCCCTTATCAATACAGCATTTTACCGCACTGCCCCGTTAAACTATGTTCCAATAGGCACGGTTTCGCAGGCTTTTTACACTCTCTAACATCTGTCAATGAGCACTTCCGCACTCGTTTCCGCATCCCGCTTTTACCAGCGCTGGCTGGCTGCCGATCCCTCCCGCCAGGGCAAAATAGATGCTCTAGCGCAATTATCGCTTGCCACGCTGAACTTTGCCGATGTTTTGGCAAACGAGCAGGGCGACCTGCCGCTGGCACGCGGCATGCGCCGCCTGCGCAACCTGGTGCTGGCCACCCTGATCCGGCGCGACCTGGAGGGCAAGGCGGACCTGGACGAAGTGGTCACCACCATGACCAGGCTGGCCGACTTCGTGATCGAGCGCCACCTGGCCGAGCTGGACGCGGCCATGCGGGCAGCGCACGGCGTGCCGATGGGCGCCGAATCGGGCGCAGAGCAGCACTTGATGGTGCTGTCGATGGGCAAAGGCGGCGGCGGCGAGCTGAACGTGTCGTCCGACATCGACCTGATCTTCGTCTATCCGGAAGACGGCGAAACTGCGGCCGGTGCCGGCCAGCGCCAGCTCTCCAACCATGAGTATTTCGTCCGCCTCGGCAAGCAGCTGATTGCCGCTATCGCGGAAATCACGGAAGACGGCTTCACTTTCCGGGTCGATATGGCGCTGCGTCCGAACGGTGCTTCCGGCCCGCTGGCGGCCAGCCTGGGCATGGTGGAAAACTACCTGATCGTGCAAGGCCGCGAATGGGAACGCTATGCCTGGGTCAAGGCGCGCGCCGTCACCGGCCGCGCGCAAGACATCGCAGCCCTGGACGCCATCGTGCGCCCGTTCTGCTTCCGCCGCTACCTCGATTTCGGCGTGATCGACGCCATCCGCTCCATGCACGCCCAGATCCGTGCCGAGGTGGCGCGCCAGGAAAGGCTGCACCCGGAACGCAGCCACAACGTCAAGCTGGGCCGCGGCGGCATCCGCGAAATCGAATTCCTGGCCCAGGTCTTCCAGTTGATCCGCGGCGGGCGCGATCCCGAGCTGCGCGGCCGCTCCACGCGCGGCACCTTGCGCCAGTTGCCGGAAAAAGGCTTGCTGGGCGCCGACGTGGTCGCACGCCTGATGGACGCCTACACCTTCCTGCGCAATCTCGAGCACCGCCTGCAATACCTCGACGACGCCCAGACCCACACCCTGCCGCCGAACGAGGCCGACCGCCTGGCCGTGGCGCAGATGATGGGCTTGCCTGACGTCGCCACCCTGCTGGCTGAAATGGATTCCCGCCGCCAGTACGTCGCCGAGCAATTTGACGCCATCTTCGCCGACAAGAGCGGCAACGGCAGCGAAGATGTCGATCCCGCCACCAGCAATGAATGCGCCGATCCCGATAACCGCGAAGCCATCGAAGCACGCTTTGCCAGCCTCGGCTACGAAGACCCGGCCGCCGCAGCCCAGCGCCTGATCGCCACCTGGCAAGCACCCAAGCTGGCCACCCTGCCCGACGCCAGCCGCCAGCGCCTGGTGGCCCTGGTCAACGCCGCCCTGCCGCAGATCGCGCGCGCCGCCGAGCGCAACAGCGCAGGCAACCAGCTTGGCACGCTGGGCCGCCTGCTCGACTTCCTGGAAGCGATCTCACGCCGCTCCTCCTACCTGTCGCTGCTGACCGAATACCCGCACACGCTGGAACGCGTCATCACCATGATGCACGCCAGCGGCTGGGCCGCCAAATTCCTGACCCAGCACCCGATCCTGCTCGACGAGCTGCTGGACGACCGCATCCTCAGTGCCACGTTCGACCCGGTTGCCGCGGCAGCCGAGCTGGAGCGCCAACTGGCCACCGCCCCCGGCGATACCGAGCGCCAGCTCGACATCCTGCGCGAAGTGCACCACGCCCAGTTGTTCCACCTGCTGGCGCAAGACCTGGCCGGCTCGCTGACGGTGGAAAAGCTGGCCGACCATTTGTCCGCCCTGGCCGACGTGATCGTCGCCGCCGTGGTGAAAGCCGCCTGGCAGACCGTTGCCAAGCGCCATGTGGAAGTGCCCAAGTTCGCCGTGATCGCGTATGGCAAGCTGGGCGGCAAGGAACTCGGCTATGTCTCCGACCTCGACGTGATCTTCCTGTTCGACGATGAAGACCAGGACGCGCCCGGCCTGTACGCCAAGCTGGCGCAACGCTTCATCACCTGGATGACTTCGCACACCCCGGCCGGGATCCTGTTCGACATCGACACCGCCCTGCGCCCGGACGGCGCCAGCGGCATGCTGGTATCGAGCGTCGGCTCGTTTGAAAAATACCAGCAGACTTCGGCCTGGCTGTGGGAGCACCAGGCCCTGACGCGCGCCCGCTTCTGTGCCGGCGACGCCGCCATCGGCCAGCGCTTCGAACAGATCCGCTGCCAGGTGCTGCGCAAGGAACGCCCCGACGCTGCCGCCCTGAAACAGGAAGTGCTGGCCATGCGCCAGAAAATGCGCGACGCCCGCCCCAACCGCAGCGAACTGTTCGATCTCAAGCAGGACGAGGGCGGCATGATCGACATCGAATTCATCGTGCAATACCTGGTGCTGCAGCACGCCGCACAATACAGCGAGCTGACCGGCAACATCGGCAACATCGCCCTGCTGCACCTGGCCGGCCAGCTGGGCCTGGTGGAGGCCACGCTGGCGGGCGCGGTGGCTGACGCCTACCGCGACATGCGCAAGTGGCAACACCAGTTGCGCCTGCAAGGCCAGGACCAGTCCCGGGTGGCGCCGGAGAAAGCGGCATCGCACGCTAAAAATGTGCGCAAGCTGTGGGAATGTATCTTCTACACCACGCCATGAACACCGATTCAGGTGCATTTCAACCAAAATTATTGAGCTTATAACGTCTGCTTCCTAGATTGAAGCGTGCGGCCATGCGACACATGCATGGCCTTTGTGCAACATCTATGGGAGAACAATAGTGAAGCGAATCCTGCCGAAACGCAGTGTCATCGCAGTAGCCTTGACTCTGCCTGTATCGCCATTCCTGCTGGCTCAGGAAGCCAGCGACAAGCCCATCCCCAAAGTCATCGTGACCGGCTCGAACATTGCCCGCATCGAGTCCGAAACCTCGCAGCCGGTGCAAGTCATCCGCCAGCAGGACATCAAGCGTCTCGGCGTCAGCTCGGTCAAGGAACTGATGAACACCCTGACCTCGTCGGACCGTTCCGCCCTCACCGATGCCGGCGGCAGCAACTCCTTCGCCGGCGGCGCCTCGTCCGTGTCGCTGCGCGCCCTCGGCAAGCAATCGACCCTGGTACTGCTGAACTCGCGCCGCGTCGCACCTTATCCGCTGGCCGACTACAACGAGGTGTTCACCAACCTGGACTCGCTGCCGCTTGACGCCGTGGAGCGCGTCGAGATCCTGCGCAACGGCGGCTCGGCCATTTACGGCTCCGACGCCGTTGCCGGCGTGATCAACGTGATTACCCGCTCCGACTTCCGCGGCCTGACGGCCAGCGGCAGCTTCACCCGCTCCGTGGAGCAGCAAATGATACGCAACGGCACCGTCAGCGTGACCGGCGGCATGGGCGACCTCGACACCGACCGCTTCAACGTCCTGGCCAATATCGAGTACTACAAGCGCAACGGCGTGTTCTGGCGCGAAGTGGTGGACGATATCAACCCGACCTACGGCGACTATTTCGGCGCGCTGGCGCCGAAGAGCGGCCAGATGTTCGGCAACCGCGGCCTGCCTTCCACTTACAGTTTCCCGGGCAACCTGATCGGCCAGGGCCCGCTGCCAGGCTGCAGCACCCTGAATGCGGGCGGCCTGTGCATCTACGACCGTTTCAGCCGCTTCCAGGCCCAACCGGGTGCCGAACGTGTCAACAGCCTGATTTCCGGCCGCTTCAAGATCAATGAGGGCACCGAAGGGTTTGCCGAAGTCCTGTACTCGCACACCACTACCGACTACGGCGGTGCCTTCGCCACCTATGGTTCGACCAATCCGGTCGCCGTTTGGGGTGACCCGAGCTCAGGCCAGCAACGCAGCTTTTTCTCTCGCGGCCTGCCGGCCACCCATCCGCTCAACACCAGCGGCGAAGAGCTCGAACTGCGCTACCGCTTCGCCGATGACCCTTCCTACCGCAAGTCGACCAGCGACCAATACCGCGCGCTGGCCGGCATCAAAGGCACGCTGCCGAATAAATGGGATTGGGAGGCGGCACTGGGCGTGATGGGCGGCAAGACCAAGGACCGCAGCCGCGGCGGCTTCTTCAGCGTCAGCGGTTTCAGGCAGGTGATCGGCGAAGACCGCGACCCGGCGCTCTTCCCTGACGCGAACTTCTTCAACCGCGACTACAAGCTGGGCCAGATGAACTCGCCCGACGTGATCGCCAGGCTGTTCCCGGAAAACGGCTACGACGGCAAGATCACGCAAACCTTCATCGATGTGAAGGCTAACGGCCAGGCCGGCAGCATCGCCAATCGCCCGGTCAGTGTCGCGGTAGGCGGCGATGTACGGCATGAAAAGATCCGCATCATGCCGACGGCCAACTTGCTGGCGGGCGATATCGTCAGCAATGGCGCGTCGGCCGCCAATGCCAGCCGCACCAACGAGTCGCTGTTTGCCGAGGTCAGCCTGCCGGTATTGGAGAAGCTTGAACTGATCGGCGCCGCGCGCTACGACAAATTCCCTGGCTTTTCCGGCCGCTTCTCGCCAAAGGTGGCCGCACGCTGGCAAGCCGCGGAATCGTTCCTGTTGCGGGCGACCGTGGAATCCGGCTTCCGCGCACCGAACCTGACCGAGAGCGCACAATCGAGCAAGTTCGCCTTCGATAACGGCGTCACCGATCCGAAACGCTGCGACCAGGCACAGGCCCTGGCCAACGATTTGCGCACCCAGGCCGACGCGTTGCCGCCCAGCGATCCCAATGTTGCACTGCTGCTGGCGCGCGCCGACACGGTGGAAGGCAACGAATGCGCGGCCGGCGTGGCGTCCATCGTGCGCAACAACCCGAACCTGAAGCCGGAAACCTCGCGCAGCGCCACGCTGGGCTTCGTGCTGGAGCCGGTGAAAGGCACCTCGATTGCGCTCGATTATTTCCGTATCGAGCGCAAGAACGAAATCGGCTTGAAGAACACCTCCGAGCTGTTGTCGGCGGAGGACTCCCTGCCAGCGGGCACGATCACCCGCCTGCCCCTCGCGCAGGACACGACCTTCAGCGCCGCCGAACGCGCGACCTATGGCGTGACCGCTGGCCCGCTGGCCTCCACCAACGGCATGTTCGAGAACGTGTCGAAGACCAAGACCAGCGGCGTCGACCTGGGCCTGGCTTCGCGCTTCACGGTACCGGCCGGCCGCCTCGACATCAACGGCAATGCCACCTACCTGATCGACTTGCGCAACTTTGCTCCGACGCGCAATGGCGGCAGTTGGGGTGACAACCTGGCGGGCCGCTATAACTACTCCAAATTCACCGCCAACCTGATGGCGGCGCTGACCACCGGCGCCTACACCAACAGCCTGCGCGCAGTATATTTCAGCCCGCAAAAGCTGCAGGGCGACTACTTCGACGAGGAGTACACCAAGGAAGCTTGCGAAGCGAACGAATGGGGTTCGGGCGTATGCCGTGTCGGTTCCGAAGTGCGCTGGGACTACAACTTCGCCTATAACGGCATCAAGAACCTGACGCTGTCGGTGAATATCCGCAACCTGTTCGACCAGCGCCCGCCGCTGGACCTGAAGGCCGTCAACCGCGATGGCGGCGGCATCGTCCCGCAAAACCTGGATGACGTGGCCGGCCGCCGCATCCGCCTGACGGCAGAGTACCGCTTCTTCTGATCAGGCAGCCATGGGCAGCGCATCGGCCGATGCGCTGCCCAGGAAGCGGCCGCTGCTCACCGCCGGCCGCCGCGCTTCAATCGCATCGGCAAAGAAGACGGCCGGATCGCCATGCAGATCCGCCACATGGCGCTGCAACGCCGGATAAGCCGCCAGTTCCAGTCCCGCCTCGCGCTGCGCCCAGCGCACCACGGCCACCAGGCAGGCATCCGCCACGGTGCGCTTGCAGCCGTCAAGCCACTCCTGGCTAGCCAGCACTTCGTCCAGCGCGGCACAGGCCAGCGCCATGCGCGCCGGGCCGCCATCGAACCCTTCGTGCAGGTAATCCAGCAGCGTGTCGAGCTTGCGCGCCTCCGCCGTGCCGGCACGGTAGCCCAGCAGGTAGCGTTTCTGCTGGCCGATATGGCGCAGGATGCTGCGGCAATCGCGCAGCATCCTGCCGCCCGCCTGCATGACCGGCACCGGCAAGCCCGGCAGGTCGACCCGCACCAGCCGGTACGGCCGGCACAACCATTCAAGGGCGACGATCACGCCGAATGCGCAGCCCTGCGGTGCGCCGTGGTACAGGATGGTTTCCATGTGCTTGCCTCATTGTTCTTGTTGGGGATGAGGCATTGTCTGACTAATATAGGACAATATCCGCCCTGATTTCGTGCCATGATTGCCACATCATGTCGAAACCCGCCATCAAAGCCCTCTCCATCCTCGAACTGCTGCAAAGCCAGCGGCAGATTTCCGGCGCCGACATGTCCGAGCGGCTCGGCATCGACCGCCGTACGCTGCGCCGCTACATCGCCATGCTGGAAGAGCTGGGCATTCCGATCACGGCTGAGCGAGGCCGCTATGGCGGCTACATGCTGGTGCCGGGTTTCAAGCTGCCGCCGCTGATGTTCACCAATGACGAGGCGTCCGCCGTAGCGCTGGGACTGATGGCGGTACGCTCGCTGCGCCTGGCCGATACCGCGCCCTCGGTCGCCAGCGCACAGGCAAAGCTGGAACGCGTGATGCCGCCAGCCCTGCAAGGCAGCGTGCAAGCCTTGCGCGAGACCGCGGTACTCGACACGCCAGAACAGCGCTGGACCTATTCCGGCGCCGCCCGTCCTGCCCTGACCGGCGAACTGACGGCGCTGGCACTGGCCGCGCAGACCCAGCACCGCGTGCGCTTCCGCTACACGCCGCAAGACGGTGAAGCCATGCAGCGCGAATTCGATCCTTACGGGCTGGTGTTCAGCCATACACGCTGGTATGTGGTGGGAATGTGCCGGCTGCGACTGGCAATCCGCTCGTTCCGGCTGGACCGTATTGCGGAGGTGAGCGAAACCGGTGCCGTGTTCGACAAGCCCGACAGCTTTGACGCCGCCGCGCAATTGCAGCACGCCATGGCGACCTTGCCGCGGCCCCTGCCGGTACAAGTACTGTTGCACGCGGACCTGGCCAGCGCCGCAAGGGAAGTCGGCCGCTATATCGGCCCGCTGGCGGAAGTGGAAGGCGGGGTGCGCCTGAAGACAACGACCACCAGCTACAGCTGGTTTGCGCGCCTGCTGGCCTCGTTGAATTTCGATTTCACGATCGAAGGCCCGGAAGAGCTACGCAACGCCGTGCGCGACGAAGCTCGCCGCCTCGCCCGCCTCGCAGGATAAATTCGGGGTCAGGTCTGTCATTTGGACAGCTAGCGCTATCCTTTGATGCCGATCAAGGAGCAAAAGTTGTGCGTTTCGCGTATTGATCAAGATCAAAGGATGTTCGTAGATGTCCAAATGACAGACCTGACCCCGAATTTGCGAATTTGAAAAAAAAAAGCGCCCCGCAGGGCGCTTTCTTGTCGCTGAAGCCAGGAATTACTTGGCGCTCATCAGAGCGACGGTGGTGTCCAGCATGCGGTTGCTGAAGCCCCACTCGTTGTCGTACCAGGACGATACCTTGACCAGCTTGCCCGACACCTTGGTCAGCGTGGCGTCGAAGTTGGACGAGGCCGGGTTGTGGTTGAAGTCGACGGAAACCAGCGGCTCGGTCTGGTAGGTCAGCACGCCTTTCAGTGCGCCTTCCGAAGCTTCCTTCATGATCTTGTTGATTTCTTCAACGGTGGTGTCGCGCTTGGCGATGAAGGACAGGTCGACGATCGACACGTTGATGGTCGGAACGCGGATGGCGTAGCCGTCCAGCTTGCCGTTCAGTTCCGGCAGCACCAGGCCGACAGCGGCAGCAGCGCCGGTCTTGGTCGGGATCATGGACTGGGTGGCGGAACGGGCGCGGCGCAGGTCTTCGTGCATCACGTCGGTCAGCACCTGGTCGTTGGTGTAGGCGTGCACGGTGGTCATCAGGCCGGTTTCCAGGCCGATGGCGTCGTTCAGCGGCTTGACCAGCGGGGCCAGGCAGTTGGTGGTGCAGGAAGCGTTCGAGATCACGGTGTCCGAAGCCTTCAGCACGCCGTGGTTCACGCCGTACACGACGGTCGCGTCAACGTCCTTGCCGCCTGGCGCGGAGATGATCACTTTCTTGGCGCCGCCTTTCAGGTGGGCCGAAGCTTTTTCCTTGGTGGTGAAGAAGCCGGTGCACTCCAGCACCACGTCCACGCCCAGCTCGCCCCATGGGATTTCAGCTGGATTGCGTTGCGCGAACACGCGGATCTTGTCGCCGTTCACGATCATGTTGTCGCCTTCCACCGTGACGGTGCCTGGGAACTTGCCGTGGGCGGTGTCGTAGCGGGTCAGGTGGGCGTTCGACTCGGCGTTGCCCAGGTCGTTAATCGCCACGATCTGGATGTCCTGCTTTTTGCCGCCTTCGTAGAAAGCGCGCAGGACATTGCGGCCGATACGGCCATAACCGTTGATTGCTACTTTGATCGTCATGCTGTTTACTCCTGATGATAGAAATTAGATGACTGCTTTGACTTTTGCCACAACATTGTCGACGGTGAAGCCGAAGTGCTTGAACAGCACGCCAGCCGGTGCGGATTCGCCGAAGGTGTCGATGCCGACAACCGCGCCTTCCAGGCCAACATACTTGTACCAGAAGGCGGTGACACCCGCTTCAATCGCCACGCGTGGCAGGCCCTTGGTCAGCACGGATGCCTTGTAGGCTGCGTCCTGGCGGTCGAACACGTCGGTCGACGGCATGGAAACCACGCGTACCGGGGTGCCGGCTGCCTTCAGTTCGGCGGCGGCTTTCATGGCCAGTTCCACTTCGGAACCGGTGGCGATCAGGATGGCCTTAGCGCCGGCTTCGTCGGACAGCACATAGCCGCCTTTGGCGACGTTGGCGAGGACTTCAGCGGAACGCTCGATGAACGGCAGGTTCTGGCGCGAGAAAATCAGGGTCGACGGGCCGTCGGCGCGCTTTACGGATTCGCCCCATGCGACCATCGATTCGACGGTGTCGGCCGGACGCCAGTTGTCCAGGTTGGGGATCAGGCGCAGCGAGGACACATGTTCCACGGACTGGTGGGTCGGGCCGTCTTCGCCCAGGCCGATCGAGTCGTGGGTGAACACGAACAGGGAACGCTGCTTCATCAGCGCGGCCATGCGCAGCGCGTTGCGGCTGTAGTCGGCGAAGGTCAGGAAGGTCGCGCCGAACGGGATATAGCCACCGTGCAGGGCAACGCCGTTCATGATGGCGGACATGCCGAACTCGCGCACGCCGTAGTTGATGTGGTTGCCCGGCACGCCGGAACGAACGGCGATGCATTCTTTCCAGTTGGTCAGGTTGGAGCCGGTCAGGTCGGCCGAGCCTCCCAGGAATTCAGGCAGGATTGGCGCCAGGGCCTGGATTGCGTTCTGCGATGCCTTGCGGGTGGCGATGGTTTCTTTCTTTTCGACGCAGGCGGCGATGGCGGCGTCCAGGGTTGCCTGGAAGTTGCCTGGCAGTTCGCCCTTCATGCGGCGGGTCAGTTCAGCAGCTTCGGTTGGGTACTGGGCGGAGTACTTGGCGAACATCTCGTTCCAGCTGGCTTCGAATTTCGCGCCCTCTTCCTTGAAGTCCCACGCTTCCTTCACGTCGTGAGGAATGTCGAACGGCTCGGCGCCCCAGGAGATGTACTCGCGCACTGCGGCGATTTCCTTGTCGCCCAGCGGTGCGCCGTGCACCTTGTCGCCGCCTTGCAGGTTTGGCGAGCCCTTGCCGATGATGGTCTTGCAGCAAACCAGGGTTGGCTTGTCGGATTTCTTCGCTTGTTCGATGGCTGCGGACAGCGCTGCCACGTCGTGGCCGTCGACGTTCTTGATCACGTTCCAGCCATAGGACTCGAAACGCTTAGGCGTGTCGTCGGTGAACCAGCCTTCAACCTTGCCGTCGATGGAAATGCCGTTGTCGTCGTACAGGGCGATCAGCTTCTTCAGGCCCAGGGTGCCGGCCAGCGAGCACACCTCGTGCGAGATGCCTTCCATCAGGCAGCCGTCGCCGATGAAGGCGTAGGTGTAGTGGTCGACCACGTCGAAGCCTGGCTTGTTGAATTCGGATGCCAGCAGCCACTCAGCCAGCGCCATGCCGACCGCGTTGGCGATACCCTGGCCCAGCGGGCCGGTGGTGGTTTCCACGCCTGGGGTGTAGCCCACTTCCGGGTGGCCCGGAGTCTTGGAGTGCAGCTGGCGGAAATTCTTGATCTCTTCCATCGGCAGGTCGTAACCCGACAGGTGCAGCAGCGCGTAGTGCAGCATCGAGCCGTGGCCGTTGGACAGCAGGAAGCGGTCGCGGTTGACCCAGGCTGGGTTGGTCGGGTTGTGGCGGTGATGACCGCTCCACAGTGCTACGGCAATCTCAGCCATGCCCATTGGCATGCCTGGGTGGCCGGAATTGGCCTTCTGCACAGCGTCCATTGCCAGCGCACGGATCGCGTTGGCCATTTTGGTGAAAGGGAGCGAAGTTTTCATCGTAGTTCGAGGAAGGTTGAGTATTTGGTGCACTGCGGCAGACGCCGCCTATGGAACCCGATATTTTACCAGAGCGTGACAGCAACGCTTAAAATTGGTGCATTTCAACCTTTCCGAAGTGACCATATGCCCCGTTTCCACGTGCAACAGCCCTTTGCCGCAGGCCAGCAACTGGAGCTGCCAGCCGACGTTGCCCACCATATCAACGTGGTGCGCATGGAGCCGGGCGACACGTTGACCTTGTTCAATGGCGATGGCGGCGAGTATACGGCAGTGTTGACAGATGTGCAAAAAAAGAAAGCTTGGGCGGAGATCAAGGTCTTCGACCCGCGCGAAGCGGAACTGCCGTTTGCCGTGACCCTGGCCCAGGCGTTGCCCGAGGGCTCGAAGATGGACTGGATTATCGAGAAGGCGGTGGAACTGGGCGTGGCCGGCATCCAGCCGCTGGCGGCGCGGCGCTGCGTGGTGCGGCTGTCGGCCGAGCGGGCGGAGAAGAAGCTGGAACACTGGAATGGGATCGTGGTGTCGGCTTCCGAGCAGTGCGGACGCAACCGGCTGGCATCGGTGGCGGCGCCGCTCGAGTTCCGCGAGTGGATTGCGCGGCAGGATTTGCATAAACGCGTGATCCTGACGCCGCGCGCCACGGAGTCGCTGGCGGATTGGGCAAGACACCAGCCGGCGCAGGCGCTCAGCATCATGGTTGGGCCGGAAGGCGGCTTTTCCGATGAGGAGGAGGCTGAGGCTTTGCGGCATGGGGTCCTGCCCTTGTCGATCGGGCCGAGGGTCTTGCGGACGGAGACGGCCGCTTTAGCGGCGGTGTCGATCCTGTCTGCGGCCTGGGGCGGGATCTGAAAACCAGTAAACCCGGGTCTGACCCGCAGGGTCAGACCCGGTCGACTCAACTGCCGCGGGGGTGGTTGTAGGCCTTTGACTTATTGCGAAGATCAAAAGCCTCGAACCCAACCCCAGGCTTCAAGACCGTTGGGGGTCAGACCCTGCGGGTCTGACCCCGGTTTACCGGTTTAGAACTTGTAGTTGCCCACCAGATAAACCTGCCGCCCCAGTGGATCGGTATACCGCGCATCAAACCCCATCTGGTTACCGCCCCCCGCGATCCGCTGCGAGAACGGCGGCTCACGGTCAAACAAGTTCTTGATGCCGCCAGTCAGCACCAGGTTCGGATTGAAGCGATAGCGCGTCTGCCAATCCCACACCAGGTAATCATCCACCTTGCGGTTCGACGCCACGAAATTGCCCGCCTCATCCCGCACCGCCAGGCTGTCCGCGCTGATCGGCATATCGTGATAGCCGGACTTGTACACCCCGGTCAGCGAATGCGTCAGCACATCCGACTGCTTCCAGCTCGCCACCACCTTGCTGATCCAGCGGAAGGTCACCGAGTTATACGAATCGAAACGCCCCACGCTGTTCTCGACCGGGTCGGTCGCCAGCGTCTGGAAATCGGCCTTCTTCATATAAGTACCGGTCCAGTTGAACGCCAGCTTGCCCAGTTTGTAGGTGTGGTCCCAGTCGATGCCCTGGTAGTGCGACTTGGCCAGGTTAAATGGCGTCAGCGCAGCGGCCAGCGTATCCTGCTTCTGGATCGGGTCGTAGTAGGACACGAACAGGCCCATATACTTGGCCGGATTGTTGAACACTTCGTTCTCCGGCAACTTGGAAATCTGGTCGTTGATCTTCACATCCCAGAAATCGAAACCAATGGACAGTTCGCGCATCGGCTCCACGCGCAAGCCAATGGAAGCCTGTTTCGAAGTCTCCGGTTTCAAGCCGGTGGCGCCGGAATACGGATTACCGCCACTGAGCAGGTTATATTCTGAGGTGCCGTTACACAGCGGCATCAGCGGACCTGACGTAATCGGGCATGGATGCGCATTCGACGAGCCGCCGCCTTGCAGCGGGTTGGTGATATCGGTCATCACCGGCGCCTTGAAGCCTGTGCCGTATGAGCCGCGCACCAGCACGGAATCGGCCGGACGCCAGGCCGCGGCCAGCTTGTAGGTGGTCTTGCTGGCCTCATTGCCCTTGGTTCCCGGCGCGACCAGCTTGCCGGTACTGTCGAAGTTCATCTTGTCCTTCACCGCGTCGTAGCTGTCATAGCGCACATCGCCAGTCAGCTCCAGGCCTTTCATCACCGGCACAACCAGTTCGGCGAACGCGCCCCAGTTCTTGCGCGAGGCATCGGTCGGCAAGGAGCCGGAGATGCCGCCGATCGGGCTATCGGTAAAGTTCGGCTGCAGGCTGTTGGCACCCATGGTGATCGCGCTTGGATCGTAAACATATTTCTGGCGCAGGAAGTCGCCGCCCAAAGCCAGCATGGCGGCCCCTCCCGGCGCCTCGAATACCGGACGCGAGCCCCGCAGGTTCACGACATCGATCTTCGAGGTGGTTTCATCCAGTTGCTGGTGCAGCACGGCAGAAGCCAGCGCGGCGCGGGTTTCCTCAGTCGGCACAATGAAGGGATTGTAGGCGCCGGAGGCCATCAAGGCGTCCAGCTTGTCGCTGCTGGTGTAGCCAGCTACCGCGTGGTCTTCCGCCTTGGTTTCGGAATGCGTGTACGAGGCGGTCAGGTCCCAGCCGCCCAACCGGCCTTCGACGCCGAGCGCGAGGTGCCTCGCTTCGGTTTTCCAGTCGTCGGTACGGCCGCCTGCATCGACCAGGCGCAAGCTCATGGTGGCGGAATTCACCGTCGCCGGGTCCACGCCAAGCTTGACCAGCGCCGGCACCACGTTGGCCTTGTACAGCGCGGAATTGATATCCAGCGACAGCGGCTGGGCCGGCGGCGCATAACGCGCGGTGCTGGTGAACTTCGAATACAGGCCTTCGGCGAAGAAGGTCCAATCGGCATTGAGCTTGATGTTGGTGGAGGCGAACAGGCCGTCGCGTTTCAGTTCCGGCAACAGTTCGACCACCGAACCATAGTTGTACATGCAGCGGTCGCCCACCTTGAAGGTGTTCGGCGCGCCACAGGCGCCAGTATTGATCAGGCTTGGATTGAACAGCACATTGCCGTTGCTGGTGCGCGCATTGACGTTGCCCGGGATCGAATTGGCCGATACCTGATACATCGAATAGGCCTTGCCGCCCTCGCCGAAGGCATGCACCCCGCCCGGCGCCGAGAAGCGGCGGTCGCTCGCGCTCAGCTCCTTCTGCGTGTCGTGGCTGTAGGCCAGCAGCACGTTGAAGCCATCGTTCTCCAGCTCGCCAAAGCCCTTGGAAATGGCCACGTTCGAGGTGGAGCCTGCACTGCCCTTGGTGGGGCGGTTGTAGGTCAGCTCGATGTTGGCGTCGGTCTGGTTTTTCTTCAGGATGAAGTTGACCACGCCGGCAATCGCGTCGGAACCGTACAGGGCCGAAGCGCCGTCGGTCAGAATCTCGACCCGCTCGACCGCCGACAGCGGGATCGAGGCCAGGTTGACCGCGGAGCCCGAGCTGTAAGGTGCAATGCGGCGGCCGTTCAGCAATACCAGCGTGTAGCCGGTGCCAATGGCATGCACCGAAGCCGTCTGCACCCCGCCGCCGCCGCCGTTGATCGACGCCGACGACGTCACGAAGCCCTGCATCGACGGCAGCGTTGCTACCAGGTCGGCCACCGTGGTGGCACCGGTCTGCTCGATCTGCGCCTTGGACAGGGTCTGCACCGGCAGCGCGCCTTCCACTGCAACGCGCTTGATTGCCGAGCCGGTGATCTCGACCCGTTGGATGTTCTCCTCAGCCATCACCGGCTGGACTGCAACGCCCAGGCCGGCCATGAACATCAGTCGCACCGAACGCGACAGGATGGTTTCTTTCATCATCGTTTCCTCTTTGACTCTCTGTTTTTTGTACTCGCCGCCGGGTGCGGCTTGTGAATCAAAGCATGTCAATTCAGCAATGAATAATGAAAAAAGCGGATTGTGCCGGAGTCGCCAGGAAGGCGGCGGCGAATCGGCAAAGCCTTATGGCGTGCAACCAACACAAATCAATCTGGAGGAAGCGGGTAAAATGTCGCCTTTGGGCCCGTTGCGCGCCCCATCCGAGAGAGAAAGACCACCATGTTGCGACTGAACGAAATCAAGCTCCCCCTCAACCACGAAGAACCGGAGCTGGCCAAAGCCATTCTGGCCCGCCTGAAGATTTCACCGCAGCAGATGCTGGGCTTTACCGTCTATAAACGCAGCTATGACGCGCGCAAGAAGTCCAACATCTCGCTGATCTACTCGGTCGATGTGGAAACCACGGACGATGCCGGCATCCTGGCCAAGCGCGCCGACGACAAGCACCTGATGGTCTCGCCGGACATGGCTTACAAGTTCGTCGCGCATGGCGTCAACGCCGACGGCAAGCAGCCGCGCCCGGTGGTCATCGGCATGGGCCCATGCGGCCTGTTCGCCGCCCTGATCCTGGCCCAGATGGGCCTGAAGCCTATCGTCCTCGAACGCGGCAAGACCGTGCGCGAGCGCACCAAGGATACGTTTGGCTTCTGGCGCAAGCGCGTGTTGAACCCTGAATCGAACGTGCAGTTCGGCGAAGGCGGCGCGGGCACCTTTTCGGACGGCAAGCTGTACAGCCAGATCAGCGATCCCAAGCACTATGGCCGCAAGGTGCTGACCGAGTTCGTCAAATCCGGCGCGCCGGAAGAAATCATTTATGTCAGCAAGCCGCACATCGGCACCTTCCGCCTGGTGAAGATGGTGGAAAACATGCGCGAGGAAATCACCGCCCTGGGCGGTGAAATCCGCTTCGAGCAGCGCGTGACCGATTTCGACATCGGCGAGGAAAGCGGCGTGCGCCAGATGCGCGGCCTGCACCTGGCCAGCGGCGAATATCTCGCAACCAATCATGTGGTGCTGGCCATCGGCCACAGCTCGCGCGACACGTTCGAAACCCTGTACCAGCGCGGCGTCTACATCGAGGCCAAGCCGTTCTCGATCGGCTTCCGCGTCGAGCACCCGCAATCGCTGATCGACCAGTGCCGTTTCGGCCCGAATGCCGGCCATCCTATCCTGGGCGCGGCCGACTACAAGCTGGTGCATCACGCCAGCAATGGCCGCGCGGTATACAGCTTCTGCATGTGCCCGGGCGGCACCGTGGTGGCGGCCGCTTCGGAGCCGGGCCGCGTGGTCACCAACGGCATGTCGCAATACTCGCGCGCCGAGCGCAATGCCAACAGCGCCATCGTGGTGTCGATCAGCCCTGAGGAAGACTACCCTGGCCACCCGCTGGCCGGCATCGAACTGCAGCGCCGCCTGGAAGAGAAGGCCTATGTGCTGGGCGGCTCCAATTACAATGCGCCGGGCCAGTTGATGGGCGACTTCGTGGCCGGCCGCGCGTCGAGCGACGTTGGCGCCGTAGTCCCTTCCTTCAAGCCCGGCATCACCTGGACCGACCTGGCCACCATCTTGCCGGACTACGCCGTGGTCGCGCTGCGTGAAGCCTTCCCGGCCTTCGACAAGCAGGTCAAGGGCTACTTCAAGCACGATGCCGTGCTGACCGGCCTGGAAACCCGCACCTCCTCGCCGATCCGCATCAAGCGCAATAACGACGACCTGCAAAGCCTGAACACGCGCGGTTTGTTCCCGGCCGGCGAGGGCGCGGGCTATGCCGGCGGCATCCTCTCGGCCGGCGTGGATGGCATCAAGGTGGCGGAAGCGGTGGCGCTGTCTATGCAGGCGGCGGAGAAGTCCTGACTTCAAACGGCATCTGCAGGTGGAAGCGGCAGCCTTGCCCGGGCTTGCTGTGCACTTCCACCGCGCCGCCCATCTGCTGCATGATGGTGTAGACAATATGCATGCCGAGTCCTGAGCCGCCCTGCCCGCGCTTGGTGGTGAAGAAGGGCTCGTAAATCCTTTCCCTCACGCCGGGGGCCAGTCCCACGCCCTGGTCGATGAAGTCCATCTCCAGCCAGCCGTCGGCCGTGCTGGCGCGAACGGTCACCGTGCCGCCCTGCCCATCCGGGTAGGCGTGACGCGCGGCGTTCATCAGCAGGTTGGACAGCACTTGCGAGAACTTCCCGGGCGGCAGGCGTGGCCGCAGCAGATGGTCGATCTCCACCTCCACCTTGATGCCGGCCTTGCGCAATTCCGGGCTGTGCGCCGACACCACGCCCTGCACATAATCCTTCAGCGCCAGCGTGCTCACATGCTCGGTGCCCTGGTCCACTGCCAGTTGCTTGAAGTTGCCGATCAGGGCGGCGGCGCGGTGCAGGTTCTGCTCGATCAGCGCTGCCGCATCGTTCAAGCGCGCGGCCAGGTTGACCAGGTCGGAGCGGCTCACTTTCGGCGCTTCCAATGCCTGCACCAGTTGCGCCGTATAGCTGCTCATGGCCGATGCGGCGGTCAGCGCCACGCCCACCGGCGTGTTCACCTCATGCGCCACGCCGGCCACCAGCGCGCCCAGCGCCGCCAGCTTTTCCTGCTCCACCAGGCTGGCCTGCGCCGCGCGCAGGGCCTCGGTGCGGCGCGAGACCTTTTCCTCCAGCAGGTGCTCGCGATCCTGGTGCTGCAGCTCGGCCGCTGCGCGCGCGGCGAAGATCGACAGCAGCGACAGCGCCAGCAAGCGCCTGTTTTCATCTATCGGCTTGGTGTCGATGGCCGACAGGATGCCCAGGGTCTTGCCCTCGGTATCGACCATCGGCATGCCGACGTAGCTTTCCGCCTTCATGTCCACCAGCAGGGTGTCGAGCGGGTAATCCTGCTGGATGCCGCAGCCGTGGAAGCACATGGTCTGGTCGGTCACGTTGTGGCAAGGCGTGTGCTCCAGGCTGTATTCCATATTCGGCAGGAACTCTTCGCCGCCCCACACGGCCAGGGTGCGGATGCCTTCCTGTCCGTCCGGCATGTGGATCACGCGGCCCGCGATCACATAGGTCACGTCCAGCGCCGCCGCAAGGTCGCGCACCAGTACGCGGAAAAATTCCTCGCCGCGCGCACGCGCAGTGGAATCGGTAATCGAGCGCAACGCCGCTTCGGCCAGGGTGCGCGCGTCGTTGGCGTCGAATAGTTCCATCACGGGCTCCTAATGGGGTGGGTGGCGCCGGTACAGGTCTTGCAGGTCATCTTTATGCTGCAACAGCAGGCTGGCCAATGCCGGATCGAAGCGGCTGCCGCTGCCCTCGCGCACCTCATCCAGCGCATGCTGCAGCGTATGCGCCGGGCGATAGCTGCGCGGGCTCACCATGGCGTCGACGAAGTCGGCCAGCGCGGTGATGCGCGCTGCCAGGCTGATATCGGCACCCTGCAAGCCTTGCGGGTAGCCCGCGCCATCCCAGCGCTCATGGTGTTCGTGGGCGATGCGCGCTGCCAGTTGCAGGACCGGCTGGGTCGACGAGGACAGCATATGCCAGCCGATGTCGCTATGGCCCTGCATGCGCGTGCGCTGCGCCGCGTCGAGCGGGCCGGGCAAGTTGAGGATGTCGTCCGGGATGCCGGCATGGCCGATATCGTGCAGCGGGGCGGCCTGGCGCAGCTGGCGCACGGCGTTTTCCGGCATGTCGACCGCTGCGCCCAGCATGGCGGCGATCTCGCCCACGCGTTCCACATGGCCGCCGGACGCTGCCGAGCGGCTTTCCAGCGCCTCGCCAAGGATGTGGATGATGGCTTCCTGGGTCGCCTCCAGTTCCTCACGCGCCAGCAGCCGTTCGTAGGTGATGGCGACATTCGCCGAGAAAAGGCCAAGCAGTTCGCGCTCCTCCGTTTCCAGCGCTTCGCTGAAAGACATGTACAGCAGGCTCTCGTTGCCGTCGCGCGTGCGGTAGTAGCAAGCGTAGTACCGCGGCCCATAATGGTCGGCCTGCTCCGCCATGCAGCGCAGGAAGGCATCGCGCACCTGCGCCGGCAAATGGTCCAGCGTTTCCTCCAGGGCCAGGTCGGCGTAGGCCGTGGTCACCGCCAGCACCTGCAGGCGGCTTGGCTGGCGCGCCGCAGCGTAGGCATTCATGCGGCTGGCGCAGACGCCTTCCGCCTGCCGGCCCAGCAATGCCGAGGCCTGTTCCAGTACTGCGGAACAGAAATGGCGCAGGTTGTCCGAATCGCAGACATGGGTGATGGCGTCGATCGAGCGCCGCAAGCCAAGGCGGGCCCGCTCCAGCCGCATCAGGTCGCGATAGGCGCGCAGGCCGGAATAGAACACGGTGCTGAGCTTGGCGTGCGTCAGCTCGGTCTTTTCGCGGTAATCGTTGATGTCGTAGGTTTTCAACACCAGCGCCTGCGGCGCCTGGCCAGGCTGGCCCGTACGCAATACGATGCGCACGTTGCGGTCGCCCAGCTCTTCGCGGATATAGCGCACCAGCTCCAGGCCGGCGTGCTCGGACTCCATCACGACGTCGAGCAGGATCAGGGCAAACTGGCCGGGCCGGGCCAGGTGCGCGCGCGCTTCGCTGCCGGAATAGCAATGGGAGAAATGGACGCGGCGGCCGTCGAACTCGAAGTCCGACATCACCAGCTCGGTGACCTGGTGTACCGCTTGCTCGTCATCGACGACCAGGATCTCCCAGGGCGGGAGGGACGCGGCCGGGGCTGGCGTTTCATCATCGTCGAACAACATTGCGTCATCAACCATGCCCAGCCCCACCAGAGGTTGTTTATTGAAAATTATATACCGCTACAGCCAGCCCACCTTCTTAAAGCGTCGATACAATGCGCCGCAAACAACAGCCATCAAGGTCAGGGCCGCCGGGTAGCCGAAACGCCAGTCCAGCTCGGGCATGTGCTTGAAATTCATGCCCCACAGGCCGGCGAAGGCGGTCAAGACGGCGAAAATTGCAGCCCAGGCGGCCAGGCGCTTGTTGACCTCGCCTTCTTCCAGCGCCACCATCGACAGGTTGACCTGGATTGCGGTGCCGATGGTCTCGCGCATGGTATCGAGGGCAGAGTTGATGCGGAGCAAGTGGTCGTGGACATCGCGGAAATATTCCTGCGTGTTCCGGCAGACCGCCGGCACGCGGCCGCCGTGCAACTTGCCAATGGCATCGAGCAAGGGGGCGACGGTGTGGCGCACCGTCATCACCTTGCGCTTGAGCTCATACAGCCGCTCGATATTGTCCTGCTGCGAACCGCGGATGAAGATGCGCTCTTCGATCTTTTCCAGTTCGACTTCCAGCGTGTCGATGATCGGGAAATAGCGGTCGACCACAGCGTCCATCAGCGCGTACAGCACGAAGCCGGAGCCTTGCTGCAAGAGGTGCGGTTCCCGCTCGGCACGGGCGCGCACGCCAAGGAAGTCCTTGGTGGAATTGGAGCGATTGGACAGGACGTAGTTTGGGCCGACGAAGATATCGACTTCGCCGACATGCAGCTCGTCCTCGCGCAACTCGAGCATCTTGACCACGACGAACAGGGAGTCGCCGTATTCCTCGATCTTGGGGCGTTGCTGGCCCCGGCCGGCGTCTTCCACCGCCAGTTCGTGCAGGCCGAATTCTTCCTGCATCACTTCGAGTTCCGCGCGTGAAGCGTCGCGCAGGGCGACCCAGACGAAGGCGTCTTGACGCGCCACGTAATCGCTGATGTCCTCGACCGGGATATCAGCCAGCTTGCGCCCATCCTGGTAGGCGACGCAGTTAATCAGCATGCAGGCTCCTCAAATTTCCAAGCCCGCAGCATAACTGAAAACCGGTAAACCGGGGTCAGGCCCGCAAGGCCTGACCCCGCACGCGGCCGCCGCAGACCGGTGTCAGGCACTTGTGCCTGACACCGCCTTACCGGTTTCAGTCATCCTTGGCGCCGTCGATGCCCAGTTCGGCAATCTTGCGCGTGATGGTATTGCGCCCGATGCCAAGCCGGATCGCGGCGTCGTTCTTGCGCCCGTGCGTGTACTTCAGCGCGGTGCGGATCAGGGCCGATTCGAACTGGCGACCCAGCACGTCCATCACGTCCTGCTGGCCGCTGCTCAGCATGCCGGCCGCCTGCAGTTCCAGCAGGCTAAGCCAGCCTTCCGGCGATGCAGCCAATGGCGGTGGCGCCAAGGGCTGCACTGTGCCGTGGTGCTGCGGCATCGCGGTTTCGGCCGCGGCCGGCACGGCGGCATGCATGGCGCTCTCCTGCCCTTGCGTCAGTTCCAGCGGCAGGTCTTTCACTTCCACCGTCTGGCCCGGCGCCATGACGGTGATCCAGTTGCACAGGTTCTCCAGCTGGCGCACATTGCCCGGCAACTCGAGCTGCTGCAAGAACGCCAGCGTCGAATCGCTCATGCGCTTGGCTTCCACGCCCAGTTGGCGCGCACTCTGCACCAGGAAGTGGCGCACCAGGATAGGGATATCCTCGCGCCGCTCCCTCAAACTGGGCAGGCGCAGGCGGATCACGTTCAGGCGGTGATACAAGTCTTCGCGGAACAGGCCGTCGCGCACGCGCTGCTCGAGGTTCTGGTGCGTGGCCGTGATCACGCGCACATTGGCCTTCAGCGGCGAGTGGCCGCCGACGCGGTAGAAGTGCCCGTCCGACAGCACGCGCAGCAGGCGCGTTTGCAGGTCGAACGGCATGTCGCCGATTTCGTCCATGAACAGCGTGCCGCCTTCGGCCTGCTCGAAACGGCCGCGGCGAGTCGTCTGCGCGCCGGTAAAGGCGCCGCGCTCGTGGCCGAACAATTCGGATTCCAGCAAGTCCTTGGGAATTGCGGCCGTATTGATGGCGATGAAGGGCTGCTCGGCGCGCGGGCTGTGCTTGTGCAATGCGCGCGCCACCAGCTCCTTGCCGGTGCCGGATTCGCCGGTGATCAGCACCGTCACATTCGATTGCGACAGGCGGCCGATGGCGCGGAAGACTTCCTGCATGGCCGGCGCCTGGCCCAGGATTTCCGGCGTATCGGCCGGCCCGGATTCGATGCTCGACTCGCGCAGGCTTTCGTCCAGCGCGCGGCGGATCAGCTCCACCGCCTTGTCGATATCGAAGGGCTTGGCCAGGTATTCAAAGGCGCCGCCCTGGAAGGCCGCCACGGCGGAATCCAGGTCGGAGAAGGCGGTAATGATGATCACCGGCAGGCCGGGATGGCGCTGCTTCACCAGTTGCAGCAAGTCGAGGCCGGAGTCGCCCGGCATGCGGATGTCCGACACCAGCACCTGCGGCGTCTCATGTTCCAGCGCGGCGACCGCATCGCGCGCATTGGCAAAGCTGCGCGTTGCGAGGTTCTCCCGCGCCAGGGCTTTCTCCAGCACCCAGCGGATCGATTCGTCGTCGTCAACTATCCAGATTGGTTTCATGTATTCCGATCAAGGCAAAGGCAATAAGATTCTGAAGTCCGTTTGACCAGGCCTGCTTTCGCATTCGATAACACCCATGTGCTGTTGCACGAAGGTTTGCGCCAGCGTCAGTCCCAGGCCGCTGCCGCCATCCCTGCCCGACACCAGCGGGTAGAAAATGCGGTCGCGGATCTGGGGCGGGATGCCCGGTCCGTTATCGATGATATGCAAATCTAATGCCAGCTGATAACGCACCTTCGCCAGCGTCATCTGGCGCGCCACACGGGTGCGGAAAATGATCTCGGCATCGCCCTGCTCGATGCGTGCCGCCAGCGCCTGCGCGGCATTGTGGGCGATGTTCAGGACCGTTTGGATCAACTGCTCCTTGTCGCCGCGGAATTCGGGCAAGGAAGCGTCGTAGTCGCGGCGGATGGTGAGCCCGACCGGGAATTCGGCCAGGATCAGGCTGCGCACCCGCTCCAGCACTTCGTGGATATTGACGTCGCCCACGATGTGCGGCCGGCGGTGCGGCGCCAGCAGGCGGTCCACCAGGGTTTGCAGGCGGTCCGCTTCCTTGATGATGACCTGGGTGTATTCGCGCAGCTGCGTCAGGTGCAGCGGCGGCAGTTCCATTTCCAGCAGTTGGGCAGCGCCGCGGATGCCGCCCAGCGGGTTCTTGATTTCGTGCGCCAGGTTGCGGATCAGCTCCTTGTTGACCTGACTCTGGTCCATCAGGCGTTCTTCGCGGTCCTGCTTCATCTGCTGCACGATCTCGCGCAGCTCGATCATCACGGCGCCATCCGGCTCGTCAAGCGCGCTGGCGATGATGTGCACGTGCAGCGCTTCACGCCCGCTGCGTTCCAGCACCAGCTCTTGCCGTACGTCGGAGAATTTGTGCTCGCGCGCCTGCGCGATGATGTTCTCAAGCTCCAGCGGCGCTGCAAACAGGCCGCCCAGCGGCTGGCGTACCAAGGCCTTCAGCGACGATTCCAGCAGGTTTTCGCCAGCCGCGTTGAGGTACAGGATATGGCCGCCGCCATCGACGATGACAACGGCCGATGCCAGCAGGTCCAGCCCTGCCAGTTCAGCGGGCCGGATGCTGGCAGGGCTGTCTGGGGTCATTTTATATTGGCAAGCTCGCGCTTCAGCGCTTCCACGTTCGATTCCGCACGCGCGATGCTGTCCTTCAGGCCAGTTACGCGCTCCTGGTACTTGGCGGCGTTGCGCTCGTCGGCCCTGCGTTCAGGTTCGCCGTTGTTGAATTCCTTGCGCAAATCCGCCAGCTTACGGTTTTCGGTGTTGAGCTCATCGGTCAGGATGGCGCGGCGGTCGGCATCGCGGGCTTTCTGTTCCGAGCTTTCCACGCGTGGGAAGTTGGCTGGCGCTACGGCAGGTGCGGACGGCGTCGAGCCGCGGCGCGCGCCGCCCGGCGCGGGAATGGTGGCGCCCGGCAGGTCCAGCGTCTTGCAGTTCTTCCCCTTGCGGGTATCGGTCAGTTCCTTGCGGCCATCGGCATCCACGCAGAGAAAAATTTGCTGCGCCTGCGCTGCGCCACTCACGGCCAGCAACGCCAGCCCATGTAATACGAGAGTGCGAGTGTTCATGCCCCGACTATACAACATCCGAAAAAAAACGCGAGGAAAGCAAGCTGCTGGCCTCGCGTTTTTGTTGACTGCCGGTTAATTCCGGCAATCGCCCCCTGATTACAGGGAGTAGTACATGTCGAACTCGACCGGGTGAGTGGTCTGGCGCATGCGGGTCACTTCGGTCATCTTCAGTTCGATGTAGGCATCGATCATCGAATCGGTGAAGACGCCGCCGCGGGTCAGGAACTCACGGTCCTTGTTCAGGTGATCCAGGGCTTCTTCCAGGGATGCGCAGACGGTTGGGATCAGTGCATCTTCTTCCGGTGGCAGGTGGTACAGGTCCTTGGACGCTGCTTCGCCTGGGTGGATCTTGTTCTGCACGCCGTCCAGGCCGGCCATCATCAGTGCAGCGAAGCACAGGTATGGGTTGGCCAGCGGGTCCGGGAAGCGGGTTTCGATGCGGCGGCCTTTTGGATTGGCCACGTGTGGAATACGGATCGAAGCCGAACGGTTACGTGCGGAGTAAGCCAGTTTCACTGGAGCTTCGTAGCCTGGCACCAGGCGCTTGTACGAGTTGGTGCCTGGGTTGGTGATCGCGTTCAGTGCCTTGGCGTGCTTGATGATGCCGCCGATGTAGTACAGCGCGAAGTCGGACAGGCCGGCATAGCCGTCGCCGGCGAACAGGTTCTTGCCGTCTTTCCAGATCGACTGGTGCACGTGCATGCCGGAGCCGTTGTCGCCAACCACTGGCTTAGGCATGAAGGTAGCGGTCTTGCCGTAGGAGTGGGCAACGTTCCACACCACGTATTTCAGGTTCTGGGTCCAGTCGGCGCGCTCGACCAGGGTCGAGAACTTGGTGCCGATTTCGTTCTGGCCGGCGCCGGCCACTTCGTGGTGGTGCACTTCGACCGGGATGCCCATCGATTCCAGGATCAGGCACATTTCGGAGCGCATGTCCTGGAAGGAGTCGACTGGAGGCACTGGGAAGTAGCCGCCCTTCACGGTTGGACGGTGGCCGGAGTTGCCGCCGTCGATGTCCTTGTCGGTCGACCACGAAGCTTCGTCGGAGTCGATCTTGACCATGGCGCCGGACATGTCGATCTTCCACTTCACGGAGTCGAAGATGAAGAATTCTGGCTCTGGGCCGAAGTAGGCGGTGTCGCCCAGGCCGGAGGATTTCAGGTAGGCTTCAGCGCGCTTGGCGATGGAGCGCGGGTCGCGGTCGTAACCTTTGCCGTCCGACGGTTCGATCACGTCGCACTGCATGAACAGGGTGGTTTCTTCGAAGAATGGGTCGATGTTGGCGGTCGCAGGATCCGGCAGCAGGATCATGTCGGAAGCTTCAATGCCTTTCCAGCCGGCGATGGAAGAACCGTCGAAAGCGTGGCCCGATTCAAATTTGTCGATGTCGAAATGGGACACAGGCACGGTTACGTGCTGTTCCTTGCCACGGGTATCGGCGAAACGGAAGTCCACGAACTTGACTTCGTGCTCTTGTACCATCTTCAGAACGTCTGCGGCGGTCAGTGCCATTACATATCTCCTAAGTGAAAAAACTGCCGCGACCACTTGGGTGCGGCGAACGCTGGTGGTACATTAAGCAGATATCATGCCAGCCAATTCCATGCTACCAACACGCAAAAGGCGCACCATGCGGGTGCATCTGCCGATTATCGCACCACTGTGGTGCATATTTGCACCAATTGAAGCAAATGCATCGTTGTGGTGCAGTCATCATAAAGGAAAAACCATGAGTTCCACCGCCGAAATCCTCGACCGTGCACGCAAACGCGACACTTCCCTGCCCTATGCCGGTGCGGTGACCCCGCATGAGGCATACGAGCTGCTGAAATGCGATCCGCATGTGCGCCTGGTCGATGTGCGGACCAATGCCGAGCGCGATTGGGTGGGGCGCGTGGCGATTCCGGCCGAGCAGCATCATGCGGCGCAGTGGAACGTCTATCCGGGCGGGACGCCCAATCCTGACTTCCTGGGCCAGTTGGCGGCGGCGGTGCCTGGCAAGGACACAGTGATTGTGTTCCTGTGCCGTTCTGGCGTGCGTTCGCGCCATGCGGCCAAGGCGGCGACCGAGGCCGGCTACACCCAGTGCTACGACATCCTGGAAGGCTTCGAAGGCGACAAGGATGCCGAAGGCCACCGCAAGAACGTGGGCGGCTGGTGCAAGGCAGGCCTGCCCTGGGCGGGCGCGTAAGAATTAAATGGGCATCGGGATAGTTCAATATCGCCGATGCCCATCATCTCTCCGGTGTAACTGCCGCCTATCCGATCCGCGGCTTCTGGGTTAAAGCGCGTAGTTCAAACGTGCATAGACAAAGCGCCCCGAGCGGCCAAACGGCGAGTAATTGGAATATGGCGCATTGCCGGTGCCATTCAACAACGCTGGATACGGATCCGGATACTGGTCGAACAGGTTCTCCGCACCCAGCGCTGCAGTCAGGCGCTGCGTGATCTTGTAGCGCCCTTCCACGTCAACCAAAGTCTTCGGCGTCATCCAGTGATCGCGTGCCGGATTCGCATCCGGTTGCAACACCTTGCCGTAGCGCGTGGCGCGGAAGGTGCCACTCCAGTTGCCCAGCGTATGGTTCACGCTGGCCGTGAACTTGGTCTGCGGCGTGCCATGTTCAAAGGTCAGCACGTTCACGCGGTCGAACAGCGGGGGCGCAGGATTCAGCGCGGCCAATTGCGCAGTCACCGGCACCTTGGTCACTTCGGTCTTGGTGTAATTGCCCGCCAGAGTGAAGTCGAACTTGCCCACGTTGCCTGCATTCCATGGATAGTTGGCCACCACGTCCACGCCGCGCGTCGTCGTGTTCACGCCGTTGATGAAGAAGCGCCCGCCGCCGATGCCGATGAAGCCCAGCGATGTCAGGTAGTTCCGCACATTGTCCTGCAGCAGGTTCTCAGACAACACGATGCGGTCACGGATCTTGATCTGGAACGCATCCACCGTCAGGCTGGCCTTGCCCATCTTGCCGACCGCGCCCAGCGAGAAGTTGGTCGACTTTTCGGCATCGAGCGGCTTGGCGCCCAGCGCCACTGCAGCCGGATCACTAGGCTTGAAGGTGGTGATGTCGTATGGCACGCCGCCAACGAAGTTGGTCGCCGTGGAGGTAAAGAACTGCTGCTGCGGCGACGGTGCGCGGAAACCATTTTGCGCCGAACCGCGCAGCGCAAACGATGGCGAGAAGTTGTAGCGGGCCGCCAGCTTGCCCGACCAGTTGTTGCCGAAGTCCGTGTAATGCTCGCCGCGCACTGCGGCCGATGCCAACAGGTTCTGCGTCAGGTTCGCTTCCACGTCGACATATACCGAGTAGGCCTTGCGGTTGGCATCCGATTCATCACTCGGACGGAAGCCTGGGAAGACCTGCGAACCGGAAGCCGTAGGCCGTGGCGTTTGCGCCGCCGGCGGCGGCAGCGGCGGCAGCGTCACTCCACCGTTACGCCAGGAGTCAGGCTCGCCAGCATGCAGTGCGTAGCCTTCGCGACGCGCTTCCGCGCCAACGGCCACGTTGAGCGGCGACGACAGGCCTACTTCGTACTGCCGCACGCCAGACAGGTTCAAGGTGAGCTGGTCGTATTTGAAACCGCCTGCATCGAAGACAGTCTTGGAGGACGGGCCAAGGGAACGGTTCAGCGTGTTCTCGATGGTGAAGTCCATCCGGTTGTCGCCGTAAGTCACGGATGCATCCATGTCCCACTCGCCGGCGGTCCAGGTGGCGCCGAAGGCGGCACTGAAGTCCGATACTGCCGGCGCGATGATCGGCAGGAAGCCATTTGGATAAATCTCGATCGTATTGTTGTCCTGCTGGGCGCGGCGGAAGAAGCCGCCCGAACGCGCATCGCGGTCCTGGTAGCTGGTCCAGCCATACAGCTGGACGCCGCCTGCCAGGTTGTAGCCGGCGTTGGCGAAGAAGGTACTCTGCGTCAGCTCAGGCTCGCCGTACCAGGCGTTGAAGCGGTTGAAGTTCGCTTCGCGCGGATCGAAGGCGCCGTTTACCAGCGGATATTGCTGGCGTACGTCCCAGCCGGAACGCTCGGTATGATCCTGCCGCTTGCGCTCCAGCGCGAGAGTCAGGAAGCCGCTTTCGCCCAGCTCCATGCCTTTCCACAGGCTGAGATTGAGCGTATTGCCGTCCTTGCGCTTGCGCGAATCTTCAACGCCCCAGGTGGCGCCGGCCGGCGGCGTGCCTGGATTGAAGTTGTACTCGGTATCGCGACGGCCATAACTCACGCTGGCTTCGCCGCCGGTGCGATCGGTGCGCAGGCGCACGTTGATCACGCCGGCAATCGCGTCAGAGCCGTATTGTGCGGACGCGCCATCGCGCAGCACTTCAATGGTCTTCACAATACCGGCCGGGATGGTATTCATGTCCACCGCTGCCGAACCGCGGCCGATAGTGCCATTCAGGTTCACCAGCGATGAAGTGTGGCGGCGCTTGGAGTTGACCAGCACCAGGGTCTGGTCGGGCGCCAGGCCGCGCAGGGTGGCCGGGCGGATGGTGTCGGTACCGTCGGCCAGGCCCGGACGCGGAAAATTCAGTGAAGGCAGCGCCACGGACAGCGCTTGCGTCACTTCCGGCACACCGGCATTCTTGATGCTGTCGGCGCTGATGACGTCCACCGGTGCGGTGGTGTCGAGCACAGTGCGGTTGGAGACCCGGGTACCGGTCACCACCACCGTAGCGGTTTCGCCGGCAGGCGCTTCCTGCGCCCATGCGGCATTGGTGAAAAGTGATGCAACTGCGATTGCCAGAACCTGTTTTTTTGGTGCCATAGCTACCCCTTGTTGTTAAACCAGTTTCACTCCCCGGCTTATCTTTGAGGTAACTGTAAGCAACTGTCAATTAAGGGTCTCGCGGATACAACACTTTCAAGGTGTTTTACGTGTTTGTACGTAGCTTCTGCCGCACGAACTCGATGTGGTTGCGCAAGCCGTAGAACTCATCGGCAAAGGATAGCGGCACGGTGAGACGGTTGACCCGTTCTTCGATCTGGTCCAGGCGGTGCAGCAGCTCATCGCGCGGCTTGCCCTCATCGACACCTTGCTCCACCGAGCGCAGTTGTCCATACCAGCGGTAGACGCGCGAGCGGATGCGCCAGACGTAGATCGGCGGCACGACTTTCGACAGCGGCAGGATCAGGGCGCCGGCGGCCAGCACCACCACCCACAGGCGATCGAACAGGTTGGCCAGCCAGAAGGTCATGTAGCGCTGCAGGAACGGCGGGCCATCCTTGTAGAACTTGGCCGCTTCCCGCGCGACCGGGATCTCGGTATAGCGCGGTGAAGGGAACTGGCCCTGCTGCTGGAACCAGCCCGCCCCGCTATGGATGCCGCTGGCGGCCTGTACGAACAAGTCGATCAAGGCCGGGTGCAAGTCTTCGCGCGCCACCAGGGTGGCGGTTGGTGCGATCAGGTGGTAGTCGCGAGCCGGCAGGTCGCGGCCCAGGTCGACGATGCCGCGCGGCAGGGTGACATGGGTCAGGAACGGCAGCCGGCGCGCATAGGCTTCGGCCTGGGTGAAGTTGAACAGCTTGATCCCGGGCGTCATCAACAGCATCTGGATCAGCGGGTCGTCCGGCGCCGCTGCGAATACCAGGGCATCGATGCGCCCTTCCAGCAGTTCCACCGTGGCGGGCGTGTTTTCCAGGTCGCTGGCGATGATGTCGCCGTTGTGGACGCCGTTAATCTGCAGTACCTGGCGGAACAGGCGCGGCACGCCGCTGCCTTCGGGGCCGAGGTTGACCTTCAGTCCTTTGAGGCGGGTCAGGCTGTTGACGGCTTTCTTCTCGCGCATGAAGAGCCACACAGGTTCGGTGAACAGGCTGCCCAGCGAGACCAGGCCGGTGCGTTCGGCTTCGGCTTCGTTGGTGGAGCCGCTTTGCACGAAGGCGATGTCGGTTTCGCCTTTGTTCAGGCGCTGCAGGTTTTCCTGCGACCCCTGGCTTTGCTGCAGGACGACCTTGATGCCGTGCTTGGCCATCGCTTGCGCGTAGCGCTTGCCGATGTTTTCGTAGGCACTGTTTTCCTGACCGGTGGAGAGCTTGACCACGCGCGGAGGGGTGGGGTCGATGATCCAGTAGGCCAGTGCGCAGGCGCCAGCGATCAGCAGGATGGTGGGGGCGAACGAGACCAGCAGGTCGCGCAGGCTGATGCGGGTGAACTTGGTGATGAGTTTCATTCGCGCATTTTAAACCGGTAACCCGGTGTCTGACCCGCAGGGTCAGACACCGTCAGTGCGGCGGCCGCTGACGGGGTTTGAGGCTTTTGACTTTCGACGAAGATCAACGGCGCACAACCCAAGCCCTCGGCCTGGAGACCCAGGTTTACCGGTTTAGCGCGCGCCGCAGGCGCGCAGCGGCGCGGCGGGAGCTGCAGCGGAAGTCGCCGCCACCAAAGCCGCCGTGGCCACCGGCTGCACGCCGCCCGGCGCGCCAGCCGCCATCGCTGTGACCACCGGCGCAGCCTTCTGCGCATTCGGCTCGATCAGCGGCATCAGCGAAGGCGCCAGCACCGTCAGCAGCTGCACCGGTAGCGCCGAGGTGAAGTCATAATTCTTCGACTCCGGCCCATGCACATAAGCCGTCATCGAGCCGAAGAAGCGCTCCCCGATATTGAACACGAAAGTGGCCGAGCGGTTCACGTAACGCGACTCGATCAGGCGCCCGCCCGCCGCGTACACGTCAAAGCGCTGGTCGCCGGTACCGGTCTTGCCGCCCACAGGAATGATCTGCCCGTCCGACCCGACGAAAGCGGACTTCACGCGCCGCGCCGTACCATCCGACACCACTTCACGGATCGCGTCGGCCACGGCACGCGCCACTTCCGGCGTCAGCACCTGCTCATTGCTGCTCGACTTGTTGCGCGCCACCGTGGTCTCGTAGGGCGTGCCTTCCGCAAAGTGCAGCGACTCGATGCGCTGCGTTGTCTTGCGCACGCCGCCGTTGACGATGATCCCCATCATCTCGGCCAGCGCTGCCGGACGATCGGCCGACGCGCCCAGCGTGGTCGCATACGATGGCACCAGCGAATCGAACGGATAGCCCATCTTCTTCCACTGGCGGTGGATGCCCATGAAGGCCTCCATCTCCAGCAGGCCGGCGATGCGCTTGTCCTGCGCGTACTTGTGATGGGTCTTGAACAGCCACTGGTAAACCTCCTGGCGCTCCTTCTCGCTGGCGGCCACCACGTCGGACAACGAAGCCCCTTCGTTCTGGTGCAGGTAAGCCACCAGCCACAATTCCAGCGGGTGCACGGCAGCCAGGTAACCGCGGTCGGCCAGGTTCCATTTGTCCATCGCGTATTGCTCGTACATCTTCGCCAGCCGCTCTTCCGGCACATCGTTCTGCACCTTCAGGTTTTCGTTCACGAACTTGTCGAACTCCGCCAGCGTCGCGTTTGGATATACGGTGCGGTGGATATTCGCCAGGCGCACCGGCGTCGGGCGGATCGTATCGAGCAGGATGGCATCGAGCTCCGACGTCTTCTTGCCCTTGTACTTGGCGTAGAAGCGATACAGGAATTCCTTGCCTTCCTTGTCGGCGAAGCGCGCCAGATAGGCCGCGCGGCGCGGATCGTCGGAATCGGTCAGCAGCGTCTGCGAGGAGCCCGGCATCTGGAAGGAGTAATACTTGACCACGTCGCGCATCAGGCGCACGAACACCAGGTTGGTGGAGCGGCGCAGCGCTTCGCGCACGGTCATGATTTTGAAGTCGTCGTCCTTGCTGAAGTTGCCGAAGTAATGCAGGCCGCCGCCGGTGAAGAAGCCCTCGCCAGGATTGGCCGAATACTTGCGCTCCAGCGCCGCCTGCAGCATGTCAGGCAGGTTGCGCTTGTCCTTCGGCGTCATGGTCAGGTACTCGATGCCCCAGGTGGTCAGGCGGTCGCGCTGGTCGACGCTGACCTTCTTCAGTTCAGCCACCTCCATCTGGCCATACTTCTTGTACAGCTGGTCAACGATGTCCATGTAGGTGACAAGGGTGCGCAGCTTGGCGGTGGAGCCCAGGTCCAGCTTGGCGCCTTCGTTGATGTCCAGCGGCTGGTCGTAGTTATCGGTCTGCACGCGCAGGTAGTTGGCGTGCTCGCCGCGCTCCAGCAGCGTGAAGCTGTACACCACGTTGGCCGGGTCGCCATTGCCCAGCATGCCCTTGCCGGTCAGGCCGGCCTGCACGGCGGTCTCCGGCTCGCGCAACTGGCGCAGCATGGCGGTGACGGTTTTCTGGGTTTCCGCGTCGAGCGTGGTGTTCACCGACAGGTCGAGGCGGTCCAGGTTGTACATGCGGTTGTCGCCCAACAGGTTGGCCAGGTGCACGCGCACGGCGTTCGAGGCCTTCTTGGTGACATAGGTCATCGGCGGCGCAGCCTGCACGCCGTTGCCCTTGGCCGGGTGCAGCTTTTCCTTCAGCGCGGCGTCGCGCAGCTGCGGCGTGATGATGCCGGCGCTGGCCAGCAGGCGCAGGTGGCTGTTGGCCAGCGTCTCCAGGTCTTCATCGCCCTCGCCCAGGTAGTAGCTCGGGCGGCGCTGCGCGATCAGCAGCGACAGCGCTTCCTTGAAAGCCAGCGGGCTGCCCGGCTGGTCCATCTTGCCGCCCAGCAGGCGCCCCACTTCGTCGAACTCGCGGCCGTACCAGACCCACATGCCGTCGCCCACGCCGTTCACTTCACCGTAGCCCGGCTTGGCCGACAGCGGCACGGTATTCAGGTAGTCGACCACGATCTGGCGCCGCACCTTGGTTGTGTCTTCGCCCTGCTGATAGGCTCGCAGCGAGGCCGAAATCATCTGCTGCAGCTTGTCCTTCATCGAGCCCGTGCGGCCTTCCGGCGAATGGCGATATTTCTCGATCTGGGTAGCCAGGGTGGAGCCGCCCGCCGCGCGGTGGCCGCCGGCGCCCACGGCGCTCGCGGTTTTTTCAAGGATGGCCTTGGACAGGCGATCCCATTCGACGGCCGGGTTGCGTTTCGGGTATTTGTTGTCCAGCAGCTCGCGGTTCTCGATGAACAGCAGGCTTTGCACCAGCGCGTTCGGCGCCTGCTCGAAGCTGCCGTAAATGCGCTCCGGATAGCTGGCAGTGAATAGAGGCTGTTCGCGGCAGTCGAAGATTGACAGGCCGGTGCGGGTCTTTTCGCGATAGGTCGCGAACACGCCCATGTCGGTCAGCTCCAGCATCTTCGGCGAGAAACGCGCCTGCGAAATGACTTCGTAATCGCGCGCCTTCAGCTTGTCCAGGTAATCCGGCAGGTTGGCGTAGCCAAGGCGCTCGTCGTATGGGCTGTCGTGCGGGAAGCGGATCGACTTGCTCGGCCCCGGTTCCACCTTGTAGGTCAGCTTGCCGACCAGGTCGGTGAACACTTTCGCCTGCATCGTCGAGGTGCGGGTCTCGTGATAGCCCCAGAATCCGCCCACGGTCAGCAGCACCAGGATCAGCACAATCAGCGCATTGCGCAAGCGCGAACCCTTCTTCGGTTCAGATGGAGGTGGCAGTGCTGGCTCGGTTGGCGGGCTTGGTTCGAAGGAGCTTGATTCGTGATCTTGTTGGGAAGGCATAGGTACCGAGCGCAAACGCCGCCTGTTGCCGCCATATCCAATTGCTGCCGCGCCGGCGCGCATTTTGCGCACCGCTCGAACGACAACTCGGGGCCGGCGAAAACGACGATTGCTTAACATAGTGTTCAAACCGGACAGTACACGCAGAGTATTTCTGCTTGATTACCATTGCACCACATCGGCGCGCACTGCACGGGGCAACTCGCAAAATATTTAAACTTCGCGGTTCAGTTTCGCAAAAAAACAACGGCGCTTCACACGTTTGTAAGCGCCGTTGCAAGAGCAGTTAACACCCTTTTCACACTGTGGATTCAGGGCTTCGCGTACTCCACGTTCAGGGCATCGAGCTCACGGCACATTTGGGAAAATGCAGCCTCGCATTGGGGCGGATCGCCTTTCACGCCAAGCTCGATATGGCGCCTGGTGTTCGCATCGCCCACGCTTGGCAGGCTGAAGACCTTGATGCGCGGCCAGGCTGCTTCCAGGGCCAGCATCAGCGGAGTAAGCGCTGCTTCCGCTGCCTCGTACACTAACACCGATCGCTCAGCGCGAGGCTCACGATTGAACAGGTCGGTGTAGTGCGTGTCGAGCACCCATTCGATCATCGGCCACGCCATGACCGGGAAGCCGGGGACGAAGTAATGTGTTCCATGCGCGAATCCGGCCACGCTGTTATACGGATTTGGAATAAGCGCAGCGCCTTGCGGGAATTCGGCCATTTGCAAGCGCTGCAGGTTTTCCGCCGAAGCGAGATCGGCTACCTCGCCCTTCTCTTCAGCCACCTGGCGCACGCGCTGCTGGATGCTGTCTTTTGCGCCTTCGTGCAACTCCAGCGGCAAGCCCAGTGCCGCAGCGGCGGCCTGCCGCGTATGGTCGTCCGGCGTGGCGCCGATGCCGCCGCAGGAGAACACGATATCGCCGCTGGCAAAGGTGCGCTTCAGGGTGGCGGTGATGCGCTCGCGGTCATCGCCCAGGAATTCGGCCCAGGACAGTTGCAAGCCGCGTGCCGCCAGCAGCTGCACCACTTTGGGGAAGTGCTGGTCGGTTCGCTTGCCGGAAAGGATTTCGTCGCCAATGATGATCAGTCCGATTCGCATAGGCTTTCCTCGAAGGGTTCATGGCGCAATTGCGCCAGCGCTTGCAGGCAATAATACTCAAACCACAGGCCGGTGAAGATGAAAATCACCACATACACCCAGATCGATGCGGCCAGCAGGATCGGGAAGAAGGCAATGGCAGCAGCCGCGCCGCCCACCCACACCAGTGCCGGCAGCGAGCCGGCCAGGCCGGACACCACGCCGATCGACATCAGCTGCCAGCGATGTTCGCGCTGCAGCTTGGACAGTTCTTCCGGGCTGGCATAGTCGGCCAGCGCGTCATAGCTCATCACGCGGCTGGTGAGCCAGCCCCACAGCAGCACCGTGGCCAGGCCGGCCAGCGGCGGGAAGATATACATCGGCAGGATGCACAGCCAGGCCACGACGAAGATGCCGAAGGCGCCCAGCGCCTTGACGACGCCGCCCAGTATCGAACCGCCCTGCTTCTTTTCCAGCTGCGGGAAATGGCGCCCGCCGACGTGGCGCACGATGAACGGCATGGCAGCCACGCCGATGAAGATCATGGCCGTCACGATCATCAGCGGCAGCAGCAGCAGTAGCGCAAACAGCGGCACCACGATCGAGCGCAAGCCGCCCAGGCCGATCGATTGCAGCCAGTCGCTGGTGACGCGGTATACCTCGAATTCCACGAAGTGGCCGTGCAGCCAGTCCAGCAGCGGCTGCAGGCCAAGCCAGAGCAGCAATGCCCAGAGGGCGACTGACAAAATGAAAGGAACAATACTCAGCAATAAGATCTTGCCGTGGAACTGGGACAGCAGGGCCCTGCCATAAGCGTGGATAACAGCGCGCATTAACTCGGTTTCTTTCTCAAATATTCAAACATCCGCTTCAGGCCCAGCCATTGCTGGGCCCAGAAGCCGCGGCCGTAATCGCGGCCCGCCAACTGGTCACGCACGCCGGTCGCTTCGAAGCGCGGCGTGAAGTTAGCGGTGCGGAAAATAATGTCCCAGATCGGGAACAGCACGGCGAAATTACAACCACCCAGCGTGCCCTGGCCCTTCGATTCATGGCCGACGCCAATCGCGTGATGCATGCGGTGGTAGCGCGGCGACACCAGCAGCCGTTCGCCAATGCGGCCGAAGTGTATACGAACATTGGCGTGTTGTAAGCTTTGTACGATACGGGACAGCGATACGAGGAGCACGTACTGGCTTGGCGGCACGCCGATGGCCAGCGCCAGCACCGCCATAAAGACATCGTGCAGCAGGTCGTCCAGCAAATGATTGCGGTCGTCGCTCCACAGGTTCATGTTCTGCTGGCTGTGGTGCAGGCTGTGCAGGCCCCACCACCAGTTGAACTGGTGCTGGGCGCGGTGGAACCAGTAATCGAAAAAGTCCAGCACCAGCAGGTAGACGGCAAAGCTGGCCAGCGGGTGCATATTGGTGACCAGGTTTTCCAGGTTGAAGGGCTGCACGCCTTCCATGTGCAAGGCGCCGGAAATGGCGTCCATGACGGGATCGAGCGTAAAGAACAGCAGCAGCGGAATCAGGCCGATACGCTGCAGCACCGTGTAGATGAAGTCATTCCAGCGCGCGCGCTTGTCGCTGAACTGGTGCACCGGGATGGCCGCTTCCAGCGGGCGCAGCACCAGGTAGATCAGCAGCAGTTCGGCCATGCCGATCAGCAGCCATTCCGTGCCTTCGAAGGCTTCTTCGGTGATGTCGCCCATGCCGGAGTAATAGATCAGCGGCTGGATGGCGTTTTCAAACAGCCAGCCCTGGGCTTGGCCCAGGAGGTCCAGGAAGAATTGAATCATTTGCTGTAATCCGGGTGTTCTCTCAGGGTGGCGAAGCAGAAGCCTTTCTGCTTCAAGCCTTCAATCAGGGGTTCCAGGTTGGCCGGCGCCCATGGGTCCTTGCGCGACCAGATGCCCATGTGGGCCATGAAGATGTCGCCGTCGCGCAGGCCGTCCAGGGCGCGCTTCAGCAATTGCGCGTTGGAGGCGCGTTCCACCGGCAGTTCGTCGCCGGAGAAGCCGGCGGGCGTGGCCCATCCCGCATGCTGGTAGCCGCAGGCCTTGCCGGCAGCCAGGGTGCGCGGGCTGGTCTTGCCGCCGGGAGCGCGCCAGAACGGGTCCAGCGCCTTGCCGGTCAGTTCCTGGAAGCGCTGGTCGACGCGGCGCAACTCCGCGCAGTACTGTTGCGAAGTCCAGTCCTGCACCTTGCCGGCGCGGGCGCCGAATTGCGGCTTGACGCTGATCTTGCCGTTGCCGGCGTCGCGCACGTAATAGGTGTGGTCGAAGGTGTGGCTGCCGAAGGCATGGCCCTCGGCGACGCGGGCGCGCCAGTAGGCTTGCCAGGACGGGTCCAGGCTGTAGTCGCCCTTGACGGTCTTTTCGTTCGCCAGGAAGAAGGTGGCCTTGACGTTTTGCCGCGCCAGGACCGTCGCGATCAGGTCGGCCTGCGACTGGCTGCCGGTGTCGAAGGTGAGGTAGATCGTGCCGCGGCATGCCGGCGCGGGCGCCTGCGCGGCGGCCGACGCGCCGGTGGCCGCCGCAGCGGCCAGTCCCAGCACGCATGCCTGCAACCGCATTACATCCTCGCGGACGAGTTGGCGAAGAAGACGCCGTGCGGCGAGCGGCCGACCGGGATCATCTTGACGACCTTCTTCTGCTGCAGGTCGATCACTGCCACTTTTTTAATCCAGCGCAGCGTGGCCCACATGTATTTCTTGTCGGCCGTGATTTCCATGCAATCGGGGCCGCCGGGCACGTCGATGGTGCCGACGTTCTCCAGCGTCTTCTGGTCGATGATGTTGATGGTATTCGACACCCGGTTCGACACATAGGTGTAGCGGCCATCGCCCAGCGCGCGGAAGTTGTGGGTGCCGGCGCCGGCCTTGATGCGCTTGACGGTCTGGCGGGTGCGCCAGTCGATTACTTCGACGTAGTCGCTGCCCATGATCCCGACCAGCAGGTATTTATCGTCCGGCGTCATGGCGATACCGGCCGGCAGCTTGCCGACCGGGATAGTCCACAGCACGTTCTGCGTCTTCAGGTCGACCGCGCTGACCTGGTCGCTGCCCTGCTGGGTGACGAAGGCCGTGGTGCTTTTGGCATCGAAGGCGATATGGCTGGGCAGCTTGGGCAGCGGAATCCGCTTGGCTAGGGTCATTTCCTTGCCGTTATACGAATAGACATCGAGCCGGTGCAAGCGCAGCGAAGTCGCGACGAACCATTTCTGGTCCGGCGAAAAGCCGATCTGGTATGGATCGAGGATATCCTTGACGTGGCGCTGCACCTGGCCGGTCACAGGGTCCAGGAAGACCAGCTCATTGCCCACGGCGCTGGCGACGATCAGCGACTTGTTATCGGGCGTGGCCATCAGGTGGTGGGGCTCTTTCCCCACCGGGAAGGTCTGCAGGCTCTTGTAGCTTACCTGGTCCAGCAACTGGACCGTGGCATCGCGCGAATTGAGCACGACGACGACGTTTGCCTGGACAGGCTGCACGCCTGCCAGCAAACCACATAAAACTGCTGCGCTACGGATACTGCGGAACATGAAAACTCGCTTATTGGTTAAGCCAACCAGTATTTTACGGTCAAACGTCTTGTATCAAGTTATTGCCGACAACATTTAATGGGTATCGGCCGCGAATGGACTACAATCGCGGCCTAAGCCCCACATTTCTAAGGAATCCAAATGACTATCATCACTAACGCATCCGGCCTGCAATACGACGACATCAAGGTTGGCGATGGCGCGGAAGCAAAAGCTGGCCAGAACGTCACCGTCCATTACACCGGCTGGCTGCGCAACGACGACGGCAGCAAAGGCCCGAAATTCGATTCGTCCAAGGACCGCAATGATCCGTTCGAATTCGCCCTGGGTGCCGGCATGGTGATCCGCGGCTGGGATGAAGGCGTGCAAGGCATGAAGGTAGGCGGCACCCGCCAGCTGATCATCCCTGCTGAACTGGGCTATGGCTCGCGCGGCGCCGGCGGCGTGATTCCACCCAACGCCACCCTGATCTTCGACGTGGAACTGCTGGGCGTATAAGCCAGCCCTGCGACGGGAGGCCTAGCGCTGCCACTTGCGCTGCACGGCCTCCTGCTCCGCTTTTGCATCGAGCGGTTGGCCGGCAATACGCTGGTCGATCGCATCCAACACCTGCGTCGGCATGTCCGCCGCCGCCTGCCGGTATTCCCCCTGCTGGGCCTTGCCCTGGCTTTGCACCGCCAGCTGCACCTTCCATGCACCGCCCTGCTTGCAGGCCAGGCCCGACATATCCTGGGCCGTGGTGAAGCTGCGGCAGTAGCTGTTGTCCTGCGCCAGGAAGCTGGTGCCAATGCGCACCGGGCCGCCGCTGCCGGCCAGTTGCTGGTCCAGCGCCGTTGCCAGGCGGCCTTGCGCCACCAGCACGCCATCGCGGCTGGCCACCGTTTCGCCGCGGTCGATCGGCAGCATGCCGACGCCGTAATGGCCGGCCATCACGCCCACCATCAACATCGCCGCCAGCGCGCCCCACTCCGGCCATGACCAGCGCCGGCCACGAGTGGCCTTGCGGGCAGCCTGCTGCTCGGCCTCGCGCCGGGCGCGCACGGAATCGAGGCTGACCACCGTGGCCTGGCGCAGCGGCTGCGCCAGCCTTGGCGGCACCGCTTCCTCCGCCACCGGGGCAAAGGCGGCAAAGACGTCATTGCGCATGGCCTTGTGCTGGGCGACGCGGCGCGCCAGCGCGGCATCCTTGTGCATGGCTTCTTCCACTGCGCGGCGGGTGACTTCATCCAGCTCGCCGTCGGCATAGGCCATCAGGATTTCGTCGGAAAAACTCTTCATACTGTCCTCGCTTGTTCCGATAACATTTCTTGCAACGCGGTGCGGGCACGCGCCAGGCGGCTGGTCAGGGTGCCGACCGGAATATCCAGCACCTCGGCCGCCTCTTTATAAGGCAGCCCCTCCACCAGCACCAGGCCGACCACCAGCCGGTGCTCTTCGCTCAGCAGGCTGACGGCTTTTTGCACCGCCATGCGCTGCTGGTGCGCTTCGGCATAATCGTCGCCTACGTGCTCGCCTTCCTCCTCCGGCGCAAACAGTTCGCTGCGGCGGGTACGGGAACGCACTTCGTCGATCCAGGCATTTTTAATAATGCGGAACAACCAGCTATCCAGGCGGGTTCCCGGCTGGTAAGAGCTGCTGTGCAGGATGGCGCGCTCCACGGAGAGCTGGACCAGGTCGTCGGCATCCTCGCGGTGCCAGGCCAGGGTACGGGCGAAACGCCGCAGTCGCGGCAACAGTGTGGCGATTTCCTCGTGCAGGGCGCTATCGTTGTCCATCATATGAAGATAACGAACGGGATCGGGATTTTCTTCCCTCTCTCCGTCGTTAATACAGAATAGATACCGGTAGCTTATATTATCATCCGACCATGCCAACCTTGCGCCCGACTTATTCCCTGTTGCGTTCCTGCCGCTGCCTGCTGCTGGCCCTTGGCCTGCTGGCCGGCGCGGGGCCGGCGGCGGCGCAAATCGGCCTGCCTGGCTTGCCCCAGTTGCCCGGCGGCCTGCCATCCCGTCTTGGCGACAACGGCTTGCGCGACCGGCTGCGCGAAAAATTGCTGGACACGGCCGAACTGCCAGGCAAGGTGTCGCTGGACCAGCTCCGTGCGCTGAACATGCGCCAATTGCTGCAGCGGCATCCGGCGCAGCTTGAGCCGGATCCCGCCGGATTTCCTATTGTGCGCAAGGAAATCCTGGCCTGGTCGCCATCGGAGGCCGGACTTGCGGCAGCCGTCGCGGCCGGGCTGACGCTGACCGGCCGGCAGGAAATGCCGGAGGTCGGCCAGGTGCTGGTGACCTTGCGGGTGCCCGATGGCGTTGCCACGGCGGACGCGCTGGCCAGGCTGCGCGCCGCCGATCCTGATAGCAGCTACGATTTCAACCATGTGTATACAGGCGCCGGTGCGAACGATGCGCCAGATGCCGATCCGGCAGCGGCGCGAGACAATGCGGGCAGCTTGCCGCGTACCGCGCCAGCCCGCGCGGTTGGCGGCGATGTGCGCGTTGGCCTGGTGGACAGCGGCATCGATGGCAGCCACGAGGTTTTCGAGAACGCCCGCATCGTGCGCTGGGGCTGCGACGGAGCGGCCCGTCCTGCGCCCCATGGCACGGCGGTAGGCGCCCTGATGATCGGCAAGTCCGAGCGCTTCACCGGCGCGGCGCCGGGCGCGAAACTCTATGCAGCAGATATATATTGCGACCAGCCGACCGGCGGCTCCGCCAGCCAGATCGTACAGGCACTGGCCTGGCTGGCAAGGGAACAAGTCGGCGTCATTAATATCAGCCTGGTCGGCCCACCCAACCAGATGCTGGGCCGTGTGGTGCAGGCGATGGTGGCGCGCGGCCATTTGCTGGTGGCTGCGGTCGGTAACGACGGGCCTGCTGCACCTCCTTTATATCCGGCCAGCTACCCCGGCGTGGTCGGCGTGACGGGCATCGATCCGAAGCGCCGCCCGCTGCCGGAAGCTGCGCGCGGCCCGCAAGTGATGTTCGCCGCGCCAGGCAGCCAGATGGCCGCAGCTGCCATCGGCACGCCGCCGTATAAGCTTGTGCGCGGGACGAGTTTCGCCTCGCCCCTGGTGGCGGCGCTACTGGCGCCGCGCTTGCACTCGCCCTCCCCGGCGCAGGCCGCCGAAGCGCTTTCCGCCCTCGCCGCCGATGCCAGCGCAGCCGGCGACGGCACCGGCCGCGGCGTGGTTGCCGAAAACCTGCGCGTTCCCCCTTCAGCCTTCCGCTGAAAAGAATTTGAATTTTTTTTCCGGATGGATGGAAGAAATCCATTTCCCGGTTCGTTCTCTGTATGTACGCGGCGGATTTCCCGCAGCCAGACCAAGGAGAACTGATATGAAGACCAACATCGCAACCATCATCCGCGCTGCCTTTATCGCTGCTGCCAGCGCCGCATCCATCGCCCAGGCTGGCCCGCTCGGCGGCGCACTGGGGGGGAATATCGGCGGCGGTATCGGCGGTGCTTTTGGCGGCGGCATGGGCGCCATGCGCGGCGGAATGACCGGCGATATCGCCGGCAGCACCATGCGCGGCAATCGCGCCGGCGCGGATATCGCCGGCAATGCGGCAGGCAATGTCACCGCTACCGCTTCCCGCGTCGCAGCTGCGGATTCGGCGGCTAACAATGCCACCCAGCGCGGCCTGGACGCCAGCAGTGCGGCCAACGGCGCCGCCAACCTGACCGGCAACCTGTCGCGCAATGCTGGCGCGGCAGGCGGTAACGCAGACGGTGCAGCAAATGGCGCCGCTAATGGAGCGGCGAACGGCATCGCCGGCAGCCTGGCCGGTGGTGCCGGCGGCGCATCTGCGCTCGGCGGCCAGTTGACGCGCGGTGCTGGTACTGCCAGCGGCAGCGCCGACGGCGCGGCTAGCGGCGCGGCCAGTGGCGGCGCGAATGGTGCGGAAGGCGGCCTGGCTGGCGCAGCGGCAGGCGCATCCGCCCTCGGCGGCAAGGTGGCGCACCGTGCAGGTTCCGCAAACGGTGCAGTGGACGGCGCCGCATCGGGCACCGCAAACGGCACGGCAAACAAAGCATCCAGCAGCACCTCGAACGGCAACGCCAGCGGCAACGCAGGCGGCGCAGCAAACGGCGCGGCGAATGGTGCGGCGAATGGCCTGGCGGGTAGCCTGGCAGGCGGCGCAGCGGGCGCACATTCCCTGGGCGCTCAGGTCGCGCGTAATGCAGGTGCGGCCAGCGGCAACGCCGACGGCGCGGCAAGCGGTATCGCGAACGGCGCTTCCAACAGCACTGCCAATAACACCCCAAGCGGAACTTCGAACGGCGGCAAGTCCGGTTCGGCATCCGGCAGCGGCAACGGCGCGTCCGGCCTGGGCGCCAGCCTGGCGCGCGGCACAAGCATCGTGAGCGGCAGCGCAGACGGCGCATCCAACGGCAGCGCAAATGCGAATGCAAGCCGTTCCGGCGCCAGCGGTTCGGCGAACGGCAGCACCAACGGCGCGGCCAGCGGCAAGGCAGCGACGCCTTCCCGCCATGCCAACGCCGCGGCAAACGGCTCGGCCAACGGTTCCGCCAGCGCCAGCAAAAGCGCCCGCAGCGGTAGCCAAACCGCAGCGCAGCAATCGCCGAAAAGCGCTTCCGCAAACGGCGGTGTGAACGCCGGTTTCAGCGCCCAGGCAGGCAGGAACGCCGCCGTTGAAGGCTCCGCGCAATGACGCACCAGGCTGGGGCGGCGCGGCGGAAAAGCTTAAACTAGCTGAGGTTTTCGCCATAAACCGCCCCAGATTTCGTGGCGAGCCAGTCACTATATGGGCTTCTTCAAAAAACGGTACACACTTTTTTCAATTAATGTGCTAATCTGCGCGCTCCATTAACCAAGGAGGTAGTAATGAAAAAAGGCGAACTGATTGCAGAATTTGCGAAGCGTACCGAAATGTCCGGCGCAGCCGCTAACGACGCAATTAACACCCTGATCGCGATCGTTACCGAGCGTCTGAAAAAGGGCGACACCGTTGGCATCACCGGTTTCGGCACCTTCTCCGTCGCCAAGCGCGCTGCCCGTAAAGGCCGCAACCCGGCAACCGGCGAAGCGATCAAGATCGCTGCATCCAAGACCCCTAAGTTCTCGGCTGGCGCAACCCTGAAAGCCGCTGTGAACCCAACCAAGAAGAAGTAATTCTTCAGGCTTACCGCCAGAACGGCGGTTCAAGGCTGGCCCAAGCGGCTTGTCTTGAACCGCCGTTTTTATATGGTGCGCCGCACACGGCGCCCACGCCAGGAAAATTCATGCGCCTGATATTTGCCCTCGCCGCGGCACTGCTGCCGCTTTGCGCCCACGCCTTCAATCCGTCCGGCCTGTATTTCGAACACGACGCATGGGAACTGGCCTGCGACAACACCGGCGCCTGCCGTGCTGCCGGCTACGGCGGGAATCTCCAGAAAGACCAGGCAGCATCCATCCTGCTGACCAGGCAAGCCGGCCCTGGCCAGCAAGTCAGCGGACAAGTCATGCTGGGCCATTATGACGAAAGGGAAGCGATCGCGCACATGCCGGCAAAGTTCAAGCTTGAACTGTGGATCAACGACACGGCGACAGGTTCGCTGGAATTTGCCCGGGAAACGTTTGTGGCCGAGCTTTCACAGGCTCAGATCGCGGCGCTGCTGGCCGCATTGCCCCAGCATGCCACCGTTGAACTGAAGCGGGGAGACGAGCTATGGGGAGAGATATCCGACGCTGGCGCCACCGCAGTCCTGCTGAAGATGGACGAATACCAGGGACGGGTTGGCACGCCCGGCGCGGTGGTTCGCAAGGGTTCGCGGCCCGAATCAAGCGTCCCGCCGGCTGTCGCCAAGCCGAAGTTCCTGCCCGCGCCAACCGCCATGACGCAGCAGGCGGACTCCCGCTTCGTGGATCGCCATCGCAAGAACCTGGTGGCTGCCCTGCGCACCAGCGTGAAGCCGGACGATTGCGAAGAACTTTTTGACGACGAGATGTTGTACTCGCTGAAAGCGGTCAGGCTGACTTCCAATCAGATGCTGGTATCCATGCGCTGCTGGATAGCGGCCTATAACGCAGGAGCTGGCTACTGGGTCGTCAACGACAAGCCGCCGTTCCGGCCAGTCCTGGTGACCACGACCGGCAGCGACTACGCCTCCGGCAAGATCAGCGAGATGCACAAGGGACGTGGCCTCGGTGACTGCTGGACCTATAAAACCCTGCGCTGGAACGGCAAGCAATTTCAGCTCACCGCAGCATCCACGACCGGCATGTGCCAGGCGATCGCACCTGACGGAACCTGGCACCTGCCAACCGTGGTGACCCAGGAGTAGGAGAATTTGGAGCCTCCCCTCTAAGGCAGCGCAGGCTTTCTTTTGTATGATGGCGCTTCATAACTCCACTAAACCAAAGGTAGACACCATGAGCCTGCAAGAACAGTTTGACCAAGCGATGGCCGATTCCAAGAACCTGCCGGAACGCCCAGACAATATGACCCTGCTGAAGATCTACGCCCTGTTCAAGCAAGGCTCGGCAGGCGACGCCACCGGCGAGCGCCCTGGCATGACCGACTTCGTCAACCGCGCCAAGTTCGACGCATGGGCGGCACTGGCAGGCACCAGCCAGGACGACGCCAAGCAGCAGTACATCGACCTGATCGAAAGCTTGAAGTAATCCTCCCGCCTTGACGCCGCGCTTGTCAAAACCAGCGCGGCGCTGCACACTCCAGTATTTGCAAAATAATTAACAGTCAAATGCTGGACAACCACTCCAGGATCGCCGCGATTGCCCACATCGTCCTCGGCTTCCTTTCCTTGTTACTGGTGGCCTGCCTGGCCGTCTTCTTCCACGCCTTGGCGGAGATCGTACGCAATGCCCCGGGTGTCGTTGAATTCATCACGGGTGCGGGCACCATCATTCTTGGCCTGCTGGTTGCGCTTTGCCTGCTGCAAATCGGCTCAGCCATCGCTTACCTGAAGGGTTCGCGCGCCGCGCGCACGCCCCTGATCATCTTCAGCATTGTCGCCCTGTTCAACGTTCCAGTCGGCACCGTGACAGGCGGCTATTCCCTGTGGGCGCTGCTGCGCAAATGATGCGCGGCCAAGTTACTCCCGCCTCAGTGCCAGCGGGCAGCCAGGCCAGCCTGCGCCTGCCGGGCGCGTACTTCCATGACTGCTACCAGATCGTCTCGCCGGACGCCAACGTCTCCGCGCTGGAGCTGTACTTGCACGTTGTGGAGCAGACTCCAGCTTGGGTAAACCGGCTCATGGCCTTGCGCAACTGGCTGGCCGGCCTGGCCGGGCTGAAAAACCTGGGCCACCTAGGCGCGCTGCGCGCGGCCAAACCGGTAAGCGAATATCGTATCGGCGATCGCGTCGGCATCTTCTCCCTGCTTTACCTGTCGCAGGATGAAGTGCTGCTGGGCGACTCGGACAAGCACCTGAACGTGGTGCTATCCGTCTGCAAAGCGCCGCAAGGTGCGGTCAGCGTGACCACTGTCGTCCATGTGCACAATTGGCTGGGGCGCTTGTACATGTTGCCGGTCACGCCTCTGCACAAGATAATTGTCAGGACAATGCTGAAGAGGACAGCCTTGGCGACGTTCGCGCATCGCTGTCGGTAGCACACGCCGCCAATGTGCAAGCAGGCGCGCGAGCTCGCCACCTCTTCCACCTGCATGCTAGAGTTGCGCTTTCTATAAGCCAATCCCGACGCATGACACTTCTTTTCCGCCGCGCGACAACTGCCGATATTCCCGCCATGAGTGCGATCAGGCTGGCCGTGCGCGAAAACGCACTTTCCAATCCGGCTCGCGTTACGCAACAGATGTATGAAGATTACCTGGATCGCCTTGGCCAGGGCTGGGTGTGCGAACGCGAAGGAGCAGTAATCGGCTTTTCTTACGCTGCGCGCGAAGACAACTCGATCTGGGCACTATTCGTTGAGCCGGCATTTGAAGGATTGGGCGCGGGCAAGCGCTTGCTGCAACTGGCGACGCAATGGCTGTTTGCCAGCGGCGCCCAATCCATCAAACTCTCCACTGCGGCCGACACGCGCGCCGATCGCTTCTATCTGGCCCAAGGCTGGCAGCGCGGTGAGATCAGCAATGGCGTCGATGTGCACTACCGGCTCGAGCGAGCGACGACGATTCGCCTTGCCGAACCGCGCGACCTTGATTCAATGTGGAGCATTTTCCAGCCGCTGCTGGCAGGCGGCGACGCATTCCCGTTTGGCCAGGGATTTGAGAAATCCACCTTCCAGTTGCACTGGTTCGGCAGCCACCCGGCCTATGTTGCCTGCGCGGGAGACGTCATTCTCGGCATGTACAAAATGGGCGCCAACTATCCCGACCACGGAGCCCACGTCGCCAGCGCCACCTACGCCGTCGCCGCACCGGCGCATGGGAATGGCATCGGCCGCGCGCTGGTCGAACACAGCCTGGCACAGGCGCGTCGCGAAGGCTTCCTCGCCATGCAGTTCAATTACGTCGTCAGTACCAACGCCGCGGCGTTGGCGCTGTATCGCAAGCTTGGCTTCAACATCGCCGGCATCTTGCCGCAAGCTTTCCGTCATCGCGAACTTGGACTGGTCGACGCCTACGTTTTACATCGATTCCTTGAAGAAGAATGAAGAAGTTAATGTTCCTGCTGCTTTGCTTGATGCTGCCTTCAGCGTGGGCCGAATCAAACACTTCGGCGCTGGTCAAGGAGATAAATGCAAGCAAGGACTGGGCAGGCGATCTCGCAAGATGCCCTGCCGACCTGATGCCTGCAACCAGCCAGCCAGACTACAACCACGGCGTCAAAGCGCAATGCGAGACCGCGTCCAGCCAGCCGGCATGCATGGCTGCTTGCAAGGCCGGCAAAGGCGAATATTGTTATTGGTTAGGGGTTGCGCTGCAAGCATCGGAGCAGGATGATCGCGCGTCGGACATTCTGTTCCAGCGATCCTGCAAATTAGGCGTGGCATCCCCACCAACCGTGCAGCCACCTTGATGCCGGAACGTCCAGCGAAGGTGGACGCGCAAAGCTGCCCTGCGCGCACGTTCGAGCGAACTTGTGCGGCAAACGACCCATGGGGCTGTTCGATGTACGGGTTTATCCTTGGCGGGGACAAGAGCAATCCGCGCAACAGGCAGAAAGCCCTCGAAGCGCTCAAGAAATCGTGCAAGTTTGGCGAGGAAGATCCAGCCTGCCGAGCCGCCCTAGCGATGAGAAAGGACCTGGAACGATGAAGAAGCAAGCGCCTGCTGCACATCGAGCAGCGCATGGCAGGCAGCGGCAAGCATGAGCCAGGCAGGCAGGAACTGGAGCGTGCTGCGGTGGCGATGAGCGAGACGGTGGGCCAACCCACCAGGGCCGCTTAGGCCGGAGCGAATACCGCGCGCATCTTCTCGGCCACCTTGCCTTCGATGGCGCTCTTGAAGGCACCCATCAGGAAGCCGAGCTTGATATTCATATGGGCTGCGCTGTCGGCCAGGGTCAGCGTGCCCTCCACGCCGCTGCGGCCGAACTTCAGGGTATCGCCGTGCCATTGGCAGGCCAGGTCGAATTCCTTGGCGATACGTTGTGCGACTTGTTCTGCTGCTGCGCGCGCTTGCGCAGGTTCCAGGCTGTGGGCCTGGGTGATGTTGATATCGGCCATACTCTGCTAATCAAAAAGCACAAAAGGCGCTATTTTAACGCACGCACCTTTGTGCTGGATCAAAGGGCGATGCCACAGACAGGGTAACCATGGTCATTCAACCGCCCTTGGGAGAGTGATCATGGATGAGAATATGTGCATGACTTTGCCTGTCAGCTTTGTGCCGACACCATCCGCCCTGTACCGCGCACACCGTAAGTCGGCGCAACTGCTACAGCAGCCCAGCCTGCCACGCCTGAAAGATACCGCGTTGCCAACGCGTCCCGCCGCCGCACCGCCCGCTGGCGCCCGCGTGCTGATCTGGAAGCAGGACCCTTCCGTCAGCGAACTCGGCACCCGCAAGATTTTCCTGCCCGGCGTGATCCTGGAAGGTCCGCGCGACGCCCGCATCACGTACGGCCAGCCCGGCATTGCCCCGGTCAGCCCGAATGCTTTCGGCGACTTCATCATGGCGCCGGACACCGACCAGTTCGATGCCGTGCATGCCTTTGCCGTGGTGCGCTCGACCCTGACCATGTACCAGCGCGTGCTATCGCGTGCCGACACAAGCGCGCCCCTGCCCTGGGCTTGGAACAGCGGCAGCAACACCGATCCGCTGCAGGTGTTCCCGCATGGGCTGCCGAATGTAATGAACGCCTATTACAGCCGCAGCGACCGCGCGCTGAAATTCGGCGACTTCGTGCCGACCGGCGCCGCCGGGCGCGTGTTCACCTGCCGCTCCTTCGATATCGTCTCGCACGAGACCGGCCACGCCGTGCTGGACGGGCTGAAACCACAATGGATACTGAACAGCGCGCCGCCGCAAACCGGCGGCCTGCATGAATCCTTCGGCGACCTGACGGCGATCTTCCTGGCGCTGTCCCAGCTCGACCAGGTGGAAGCGGTGATCGCGCAAACCAAGGCTGACCTGCACGACAAGACCTTCCTGGCCGATATGGCGGAACAGTTCGGCCTCGCACTCGGCCGTCCGAACGGCCTGCGCAATGCCGACAACGACCTCAAGCTGTCCGAAACCGGCAATGAAGTGCACGCGATCTCCCAGGTGTTCACCGGCGCCATCTATGACATCCTGGCCGACATCTTCTCGTTCGAACGCGCCCCGGGCCTGCGCGACGATGCAGCCTGCCTGCACGGCGTGGCAGGCTACCTGTGCAGCCTGGTGCTGCGCGCCCTGGTCGCAGCACCCGACGCCAACGCCAAGTATGCCGACGTGGTCAACCAGATGCTGCGCATTGCGCAGGAAGACGGCAAGCCTGTCGACTACGCCAACTTCATCCGCAACCGCTTCGCCCTGCGCGAGGTGGTGGTCTCGCCCGTGCCGCTGACCGAGGACCAGCCGCAAAACCTGGAACTGCCGGCCATGGTGGAAGACGCCCCCGACGCGCGCCAGGACCGCCGCGCCTGCTGCGGTACCATGAACCATGCCGAATACTTCGACCTGGAAGGCGTGCTCGATGCCGAGCGCCAGGCTTTAGCGGCCTGGTGCAAAAATTACAGTACCCGCCATGGAGAATTGACCGTCGAAAAATGAAGATCACCGCGACCGGTGGAGGCGGCTTCGCCGGCCTCAGCCAGCACTTCGAAGTTGACACGGATGCAAGTCCAGTCGGTTCGGCGCTGGAGGCGGCCCTCGCCTCCAGTGGTTTTTTCGCGTCCGCAGAAAATTTTTCGCCCCCGCTTGGCGCCGATCTGGGGCACTGGACTATCACAGCCGACGATGGCCGTCGACGACATAGCTTAAGCTTTGTCGAGACTGGCGCGCCGCCCTGGCAAAATCTGCTCGATTTGATCCGTTCCGCTGCCTGAAAGCAAGACTGTTAGAGTCACGCCACGAATTTGCTTATTTAGATTGTATCTAAGCCCGAATTGTGAGAAATAGCGGATTGCCTTAAAATACAGTGCTTTGCTGAGCTTTTTCCAGCGCTCCAACATAGATAGGACTGTTATGACCCACGTTGTCACCGAATCCTGCATCGCCTGCCGCTATACCGATTGCGTCGATGTTTGCCCGGTAGATTGCTTCCGCGAAGGCCCGAACTTCCTGGCCATTGACCCAGACGAGTGCATCGACTGCGCCGTGTGCGTGGCCGAATGCCCGGTCAACGCCATCTTCGCTGAGGAAGACGTGCCGTCCGACCAGCAGCAATACATCAAGATCAATGCTGACTTGTCGCGCAACTGGCCTTCGATCACCAAGACCAAGCCTGCCCTGCCGGAAGCCGAGCAGTTCAAGGACGTCAAGGAAAAGGCCCACTTGCTGAAGCGCTAAACGCTTCCAGCAGCCTGTTATTCACCGTGCAACACCGCGCCTGACGCGGTGTTCGCTTATTCAGATGGAATGAGAATCATTATGAATGTCGTCAGCACCCCACCAGGCGGTCTCCACGAGACCGATGCAGTCATCATCGGCGCCGGCCCGGTCGGCCTGTTCCAGGTCTTCGAACTCGGCCTGCTGGAGATCAAAGCCCACGTGATTGACTCGCTGAGCGCCGTTGGCGGCCAGTGCGTGGAACTGTATCCGGACAAGCCGATCTACGACATTCCAGCCATTCCATCCTGCACCGGCCAGGAACTGACTGACGGCCTGCTGAAGCAGATCGAGCCGTTCGGCGCGACCTACCACCTGGGCCAGGAAGTGACTGTCGTGCAAAAGCGCGAAGACGGCCGCTTCGACGTCGAGACCTCGCTGGGCACCAAGTTCATCACCAAGACCATCTTCATCGCTGCCGGCGTGGGTTCGTTCCAGCCGCGCACCATGAAGGTGGACGGCATCGACGCCTTCGAAGGCTCGCAGCTGTTCTACCGCGTGAAAAACCCGGCCATGTTCGAAGGCAAGAACCTGGTCATCTGCGGCGGCGGCGACTCCGCGCTGGACTGGGCGTTGAACTTCGTCGGCAAGGCCGAGTCCGTAGTGCTGCTGCACCGCCGTGAAGACTTCCGCGCTGCCCCGGCTTCCGTGGCGAAGATGAAGCAGCTGTGCGAAGAGTACGAGATGCAGCTGATCATCGGCCAGGTGTCGGGCATCGAAACCAAGGATGACAAGCTGTCTGAACTGCGCGTAACCGGCGCCGACGGCGTGACCCGCCGTGTGCCGCTGGACATGCTGCTGGTATTCTACGGCCTGTCGCCAAAGCTGGGCCCGATCGCCGAGTGGGGCCTGGATATCGAGCGCAAGCAGCTGAAAGTGGTGTCGACCGAGAAGTTCGAAACCAATGTGCCGGGCATCTTCGCCGTGGGCGACATCAACACCTACCCAGGCAAGAAAAAGCTGATCCTGTCGGGCTTCCACGAAGCCGCGCTGGCCGCTTTCGGCGCTGCACCATATATCTTCCCGGACAAGAAGATCCACATGCAGTACACCACCACGTCGCCAAAACTGCACAAGGTGCTGGGCGTGGAAACTCCGGTGTTCGACTGATCCGACCGGTTCTTCGGACGCATCCTACAAAAAAGCAGCGGAAACGCTGCTTTTTTTATTTCCCGCCTCGTATTATGTTGGAATCATGTTGTGTTAGCCGTTGTTTACGTACTTTCTGAGGGGTACTGCGGAATGCTGTAGGTCATGTATAAATGGCCTATAATTGGACCATCTTTGCGCATTGCCACAATTTTCGGCGGGACATACTATGCTTTACCAATTGCACGAAATGCAACGCTCGCTCCTGCATCCACTGATGCAGTGGGCTGAAGCCTCGTCCAAGCTGTTCACCAATCCTGTCTCGCCGTTTGCGCACACACCGTTCTCACAGCGTATCGCAGCGGGCTACGAATTGATGTACCGCCTGGGCAAGGAATACGAGAAGCCGGAGTTCGGCATCAAGCAGGCTGTGGTCAATGGCAAGCAAGTCCACATCGATGAACGCGTCGTGGAAAACAAGCCCTTCTGCAAATTGCTCCACTTCCGCAAGGACTTGAGCGAGAAGGAGTTCAAGGCCCTCAAGCAGCCGACCGTGCTGCTGGTGGCGCCGCTGTCCGGCCACCACGCGACGCTGCTGCGCGATACCGTGCAGGCGCTGCTGTCCGAACACGACGTATACATCACCGACTGGATCGACGCGCGCCTGGTGCCGCTGTCGGAAGGCCCGTTCCACCTGAACGACTATGTGAAATATGTGCAGGAATTCATCCGCCTGCTCGGCCCTGACCTGCATGTCATTTCCGTCTGCCAGCCTACCGTGCCCGTCATGGCGGCCATCTCCCTGATGGCGACGGCCAAGGATCCAAAGCTGCCGAAGACCATGACCATGATGGGCGGCCCGATCGATCCGCGCAAGTCGCCGACCCAGGTCAACAACCTGGCAGTGGAAAAGAAGTTCTCGTGGTTCGAAAACACCGTGATCTATGCTGTGCCGCCGAACTATCCGGGCTTTGGCCGCAAGGTCTATCCCGGTTTCCTGCAGCACGCGGGCTTTATCGCCATGAACCCGGGCCGCCATGCGCAGTCGCATCGAGAGTTCTACATGCACCTGGTGCGCGGCGACGACGAACCGGCGGAAAGCCACCGCAAGTTCTACGACGAATACAATGCAGTGCTGGACATGCCGGCCGAGTACTACCTCGACACGATCAAGACCGTATTCCAGGAATTCCGCCTGCCGCAAGGGACCTGGGAAGTCGATGGCGTGTTCGTGCGTCCGCAGGACATCAAGAACGTAGCGCTGATGACGGTCGAAGGCGAACTGGATGATATTTCCGGCGCCGGCCAGACGCAGGCGGCGCACGACCTGTGCTCCGGCATTCCAGCCAATATGCAGGAAGACTTCGTAGTGCCGGGCGCCGGCCACTACGGCATCTTCTCCGGCCGCCGCTGGCGCGAGATGGTCTGCCCGCGGATCGCGGCGTTCATCAAGAAACACGGCTAAGGGCCTGCCCTTCAGCCGGCCGGGCCTGCGTGCCCGGCTTTTATTACCGTATACATTATACTTTTTTATATAATATGAAGATTGATCCCGTTGCTTTGCAGGCCGCTGCCGGTCGCGCGTCCGGATTGTTGAAGTCCCTGTCCAACCAGGACCGCCTGCTGCTGCTTTGCCAGCTGGTGCAAGGCGAGCATTCAGTCGGGGAGCTGGAAGCGGCAACCGGGATCTCGCAGCCGACCTTGTCGCAGCAATTGACCGTATTGCGCAACGGCGAGCTGGTTGCCACGCGGCGCGAAGGCAAGCAGATTTTCTACAGCATCGCCAGCGCGGAAGCGATGGCCGTGCTGCAGGTGCTGTACAAACTTTACTGTCCCAAGGAGTGATGCAAATGAGTGCTTACTACGCGCCGCTGGCAGGCGGCATCTTGATCGGGCTGGCGACAGCGATGCTGTTGCTGGTCAACGGCCGGATTGCCGGCATCAGCGGAATCGTGGGAGGCTTGCTGTCGCGCGCCTTCCCTGGCCAGGCCACGGAAGGCGATGCGGCCTGGCGTTTCGCTTTCCTCGGCGGCCTGGTGGCCGCACCGCTAGTGTATGGCGCCTTCGCCGCATTGCCATCCGTGCAGGTCGATGCGGGCACGCTCACATTGGCCGCCGCCGGCTTGCTGGTCGGTGTGGGGACGCGTTATGGCTCCGGCTGCACCAGCGGCCACGGCGTGTGCGGACTATCGCGGCTGTCGCCCCGTTCGCTGGTTGCCACGCTGTGCTTCATGGCAGCCGGCTTTGCGACAGTTGCCGTCGTAAGGAGCTTCGCATGAACGCGCTGGCTTCCATGCTGGCCGGCCTTCTGTTCGGGATTGGCCTGATCGTTTCAGGCATGACCAACCCGGCCAAAATCATCGGCTTCCTCGACCTGTTCGGGAAATGGGACCCATCGCTGGCCTTCGTGATGGGCGGCGCCCTGCTGGTTGGCACCATCGCGTTTCGCTTCGCCAGCAAGCGCCAGCGCGCACTGCTTGGCAACCCGATGAACATTCCCACCAAACGCGACATCGACCGCCGCCTGGTGCTGGGCAATCTTGGCTTCGGCATCGGCTGGGGACTGGCCGGCTACTGTCCTGGTCCGGCAGTCGCATCGCTGGCGACAGGCGGCAGCAAGCCATGGATTTTTTTCATTGCGATGCTTGGCGGGATGGCGCTATTCGAAATTGTCGAAAGGCGAGCAGGAAGGCCAAGCTAACAAGCTTTGAGGCAGGTCAATTGGCTGTCGGGCGGTCGGTGTCGAGGCGGCGCAGGTAGTCGCGTTCGAATTTGCGGTCACGATGCCGATGCTCTCCTCGCGCAGCTCACGGAGCGTGGAGACGTTGACCGGTAAGAAGCGGCATGTTCCACACAAGTTTATACGAAGCAACTTCCGCAAAGCCCGCGCAGATATTGGATAATAGCGCTTTAACGTTCCGCTTTTCGCCGTGACTGATCCGAAAACCCTGGCCGACCGCATCGAGGACGTGCTGCCGCAAACCCAGTGCACGAAGTGCAGCTACAAGGGCTGCCGACCGTATGCAGAAGCGATTGCGTCCGGTGAAGCGAACATCAACCAATGCCCGCCTGGCGGCGCCGAAGGCATCCGCCGCTTATCCAGCGTGACCGGGCGCCCCGTCATTCCGCTGAATCCCGTCAATGGTTTCGAGCGCCCGCGCGCGGTGGCCTTCATCGACGAATCGCTATGCATTGGCTGCACGCTGTGCATCCAGGCCTGCCCGGTCGACGCCATCATGGGCGCGGCCAAGCAGATGCATACCATCATCCCGGAACAGTGCACCGGCTGCGACCTGTGCGTGCCGGCCTGCCCGGTCGACTGCATCGTGATGTACCCGGTGACCGAAACCACCGGCTGGGATGCCTGGACCCAACCGCAGGCCGACGAGGCGCGCGATCGCCACGACTTCCGCCTGGCGCGCCTGATCCGCGAGCGCGAAGAAAACGATGCGCGCCTTGCCGCCAAGGCCCACGCGAAAGCCGCTGCCGTGGAACGCCTGACGCCGGAAAATGAAGCCGAGCTGGCGGAAAAGGAACGCAAGCGCCAGATCATCGCCGCCGCCATGGAGCGCGCCCGCCAGCGCGCCGAAGCCGACAAGAATAAATGAACAACGCCAAACGCCAACAGATCTTTGAACGCCTGCGCGAGGCGAATCCCAATCCCGAAACCGAACTGGAATACACGACGCCGTTCGAGCTGCTGATCGCCGTGCTGCTATCAGCGCAGGCGACCGATGTAGGCGTGAACAAGGCCACGCGCAAGCTCTATCCGGTGGCGAACACACCGCAGGCGATCCTGGACCTGGGCCTCGACGAACTCACCGAATACATCCGCACCATTGGCCTGTACAAGACCAAGGCGAAGAACGTGATTGCGACCTGCCAGATCCTGGTGGACCAATACGGCGGCGAAGTACCGCAGACACGCGAAGAACTGGAGCAATTACCGGGCGTAGGCCGCAAGACCGCCAACGTGGTGCTGAATACCGCCTTCCGGCAGGTAGCAATGGCGGTCGACACGCATATCTTCCGCGTCTCCAACCGCACCGGCATCGCGCCGGGCAAGAACGTCGACATCGTCGAGCAGAAGCTGATGAAGTTCGTGCCGAAAGAATTCCTGATGGATGCGCACCACTGGCTGATCCTGCACGGCCGCTACACCTGTGTCGCGCGCAAGCCCAAGTGCTGGAACTGCATCATCGCCGACCTATGCGAATTCAAGGGCAAGACGCCCGCCCCCGCCAACGCCTGAAAACCGGAACTTCGGTGTCCGACCCGCAGGGTCAGACACCTGGCCAGCGGCCGCCGCGGGTTAGTGTCAGACCCCGCGGGTCTGACACTGATTTACCGGTTTAGAGTAAAACCATATTGTCGCGGTGGATCAGCTCATGTCCTTCGACATAGCCGAGGATGGCTTCGATCTCGGCGGAGGGCTTGCGCTTGATGCGGCGGGTTTCAGCACTGGTGTAATTGCTGATGCCGCGCGCGATGGCGTGACCGTCCTCGCCGATGCAGGTGACGACCGCGCCTCGGCCGAATTCACCGTGTACTTCTGTCACGCCAATCGGCAGCAGGGATTTACCCTCTTTCACCAGCTTTTGTACGGCACCGGCATCCAGCACAACCTGGCCTGCGGTGTGCAGGTGGTCTGCCATCCACTGCTTGCGCGCCGTCAGGTGGCCGGTCTGCGCGGACAATTCGGTGCCGATATTCTCGCCTGCAGCCAGGCGGGTCAGCACATCTGCTTCGCGGCCAAAGGCGATCACGGTATGGGCGCCGGACTTGGCCGCACGCTTGGCGGCCAGGATTTTGGTCAGCATGCCGCCGCGTCCCAGCGCGGAGCCGGCGCCGCCCGCCATCGCTTCCAGCGCAGGGTCGCCGGCGCGGCCATGTGTGATGAGGTAGGCCGCCGGGTCCTTACGCGGGTCGGCGCTGAACAGGCCGCGCTGGTCGGTCAGGATGATCAGCGCGTCGGCTTCGATCAGGTTTGCCACCAGCGCGCCGAGCGTGTCGTTGTCGCCGAACTTGATTTCATCGGTGACGACGGTGTCGTTCTCGTTGATGATCGGGACCACGCCCAGGCGCAGCAAGGTGGTCAGCGTGGAGCGCGCGTTCAGGTAGCGTTCGCGGTCGGCCAGGTCGGCGTGGGTCAGCAGCACCTGGGCAGTGCCGATGCTGTGCTCGCGGAAGCTGGTTTCATAAATCTGCGCGAGGCCCATCTGGCCCACGGCGGCGCATGCCTGCAGTTCGTGTATGTCCGTCGGTCGCTTTTCGAAGCCCAGGCGCAGCATGCCTTCTGCTACGGCGCCGGAGCTGACCAGCACGACTTCCTTGCCCAGCGCACGCAGGGCGGAAATCTGTGAGGCCCAGCGGGCGATAGCGGCATGATCGAGCCCGCGGCCGTCATTGGTGACGAGCGAGGAGCCCACTTTGATGATGATGCGGGTGGAGTTCTGGATAAGCGAATTCATAGGACGGCAAAAGTCTGATCAAACAAAAGGTACGCGAAACTTCTGGTGATGCGCCGGGCGGGGTGATGCCGGCTTGCCGCAGACAATGCTCGCCCCCGCGGTTGGCAGGGGCGGCAAAGATAAGAGGTTGTCTCGATTTTAATCGAGAACTTTGAAACGTGGGTCGTCCGGGTCGATGGAGGAGATACCGCGGGCTTCTTCGGTCATCTGCACTTCTTCCGAGCGCTGCTCGGAATAGCGCTGCTGCTCCAGGTGCAGGTAGATGGCGTTGACCAGTTCCTGCGTGCCTTCGTGCGACAGTGCGGAGATCTCAAATACCGGACCCTTGAAGCCGAACTTCTTGACGAAGTCCTTGACGCGCTTGGCGCGTTCTTCTTCCGGAATCACGTCCAGCTTGTTCAGCACCAGCCAGCGCGGCTTGTCGCCCAGCGCAGGATCGTACTTTTGCAGTTCCTTGACCAGGGCCTTGGCTTCCTTGACCGGATCGACAGTCGCCTCGAACGGCGCCAGGTCGACGATGTGCAGCAGCAGGCCGGTGCGCGACAGGTGGCGCAGGAACTGGTGGCCCAGGCCCGCACCTTCGGCGGCACCTTCGATCAGGCCAGGAATGTCCGCGATCACGAACGATTTTTCGTGCGACACACGCACCACGCCCAGGTTCGGGTGCAGGGTGGTGAACGGGTAGTCCGCAATCTTCGGACGGGCATTCGATACCGCGGTGATGAAGGTCGACTTGCCGGCATTCGGCATGCCCAGCAGGCCAACGTCGGCCAGCACTTTCAGCTCCAGGCGCAGCTCGCGGCGTTCGCCTTCCTTGCCGTCGGTTTTCTGGCGCGGTGCGCGGTTGGTCGAGGTCTTGAAGTGGATATTGCCCCAGCCGCCCTCGCCGCCCTTGGCCAGCAGTTCCATCTGGCCATGTTCGGTCATGTCGGCGATGATTTCGCCGGTGACTTCGTCGATGATCAGGGTGCCGACCGGCATGCGCAGGAAGATGTCGTCTGCGCCCTTGCCGTAGCAGTCGGAGCCACGGCCGGATTCGCCGTTGCCGGCGCGGTGCATCTTGGAATAGCGATAGTCCACCAGCGTATTGACGTTACGGTCGGCTACCGCCCAGATGCTGCCGCCTTTGCCGCCGTCGCCGCCATCAGGGCCGCCGAATGGACGGAATTTTTCACGGCAAAAAGAGGCGCAGCCATTGCCGCCGCTGCCGGCGATAACTTCGATGCGTGCTTCGTCAATAAACTTCATAAGACCACCTTGAAAACTAAAAAGGCCCTACCACTGGCAGAGCCTTTTGGAGAGAAGGCTTTCGCCTTACTGTACCTGTATTTGCTGGTTTAAGCAGCAGCTACGACGGTAACGTACTTCTTGCTGTCCGGACCCTTGGTCACGAACTTCACAACGCCGTCCACCAGTGCGAACAGGGTGTGGTCCTTGCCGGTACCGACGTTTTCGCCAGCGGACACTGGGGTGCCGCGTTGACGGATGATGATGCCACCAGCATTGATGGACTGGCCGCCGTACACTTTAACGCCCAGGCGTTTTGATTCAGAGTCGCGACCGTTGCGGGTAGTACCGCCGCCTTTTTTGTGTGCCATTTAGTTACTCCTTGATAGCTCGGTAAATTCGGGCAAGCAGCAATTAGCCGTTGATCGAAACGATTTGGATTTCGGTGAAGTTCTGGCGGTGGCCTTGACGCTTCTGGTAGTGCTTACGACGACGCATCTTGAAGATGCGTACCTTGTCGTGACGACCTTGGGCAACTACTTTCACCAGAACCGATGCACCTGCAACCAGAGGAGCACCAAACTTGATGCTGTCGCCCGCGCCAACGGCGAGAACCTGGTCGATAGTGATTTCGGAACCAATGTCAGCCGGCAACTGTTCTACTTTAATTTTTTCGCCAGCAGCAACTTTGTATTGTTTGCCGCCGGTTTTTATGACCGCGTACATGATTGGAAACCTCTTGAATTGTTAATAAGTCCCGCTTGCTCGACGCCCAAAAACAACAGACGAAAGCCGGGGAACCGCTGATTATACATAGTTTCGGGAAACTGGTCAAAAGGTATTGTCGACGGGCGGCCGTCGTGGTATGTCGGCAACGAGTAACGTATAATCGCGGCACTCTTACCAACCTTACCAGTAGGTTTGCCTTGTCGAACAACGCCCAGAACACCATCATGAGCACCATTGCCGCCGATATGGACGCGGTCAATACGGTGATCCGCCAGCGCCTTCACTCGGAAGTGGCACTGGTCAACCAGATCGCTGAATATATCATCAGCGCGGGCGGCAAGCGTATCCGACCAGTCCTGGTCCTGCTGGTAGCGAATGCATACAACTACAAGGGCGCCGGCCATCACGAGCTGGCCGCAGTGGTGGAGTTCATCCACACCGCAACCCTGCTGCACGATGATGTTGTTGACGAATCGTCAATGCGTCGCGGCCGCCAGACTGCCAACGCACTGTTCGGCAATGCCGCTTCCGTGCTGGTGGGCGACTTCCTGTATTCGCGCGCCTTCCAGATGATGGTGTCGCTGGATTCCATGCGCGTGATGCAGATCCTGTCCGATGCGACCAATGTGATCGCCGAGGGCGAAGTGCTGCAGTTGCTGAACATGCACGACCCGGACGTGACCGAAGAAAGCTACCTGCAGGTGATCCGTTCCAAGACCGCCAAGCTGTTCGAGGCGGCGGCGGAACTGGGCGCACTGGTGGCGGGCGCTTCCGACGCCGACATCGCCGCAGCAGGCGAATACGGCCGCTCGCTGGGCACCGCCTTCCAGTTGATCGACGACGTGCTGGATTACGCAGGCGACGCAAGCGAGATCGGCAAGAACGTGGGCGACGACCTGCGCGAAGGCAAACCTACCCTGCCGCTGATCTGGCTGATGGAAAACGGCAGCGAAGAACAGCGCGCCCTGGTCCGTTCCTGCATCGAAAACGGCGACGAGCAGCACTTCGATACCATCCTGGCCGCGATCACTAATAGCGGCGCACTGGACTACACCCGTCGCGCCGCCGAAGTGGCAGCGCAGCGCGCCATCGACGCGATTGCAGGCATGCCGGACGGCACCTACAAACAAGCCTTGCTGCAACTGGCCCGCTTCTCGGTGGACCGCAGCCACTAAAGAACAAGGCGCCAATCGGCGCCTTTTTTCTTACTGCGCCTTGACCGCGGCTATGCGCCGCTTGGCGAAGTATGCCTTCCACGCATGCGGTGCGACCGCTGGGTAGCGCAGCTTGCCCAGCGCCAGCCATGCATCGCGGTAGGCCAGCCAGCTGCGCTGCTTCTCGGCCGGGATCTTCATCTGGCTCATTTCACGCTCGGCTGCCGCGGCATCTTCTGCCATGAAGGATGGCAGCTTGCCGGCCTCGAAATCCAGCAAGGAGTTGAGGATTTCCTCAATTTGCGCAGGGTCTGTCCCGTGACGCCGCACCTGCTGCAAAGCGGATTTCTCGGCATCGTTCCAGCGTGCCGAAATGGTGTCGATGCGTGCGTTGCGGTCCTGGTCGGCCAGGTCCAGCCGGATCGCGGCACAGCGCGACAGCAGATGGCTTTTTGCCGCGTCATCGCACATGTCGATCTTCGGCGATGGGCCTTCCTTGCCGGTCTGCATGCGCGCCAAACGCGCCAGGCGCGCTTCGATCTCGGTGGCATCGGCGCGGCAGGCCGCCATCTTCGCCACCGCATAATTGCGCGGCACGCCCAGGCCGTTCGCGTACAGCATCATCAGGACATCCTGGCTATCCGCCGCAAAGGCGCAGTGCCGCGCCTTCACATAATCGAAATGCACGCCGATGCCGTAATACAGCTTGTCAGCATTGCAGTCCTTCAATGCCGCGGCCTGCTCCGCCGTCGGACGATGCGGAAATGGGTAGGTGGCCAGCTTGTGGATCTCGCATTCCGAAGTGTCGGCATGCGCGCTGGCGGCCAGCGCCAGCAAAGCGGTAACGAAGGCTTTGCGCACTTAAAGGATCTCTTTGACCGTTTCCGGCGGACGGCACAGGCGCACGCCCTTGTCGGTCACCACGAAGGGACGGTTGATCAGTTCCGGGTGCGCCATCATGGCGTCAACCAGCTCATCCTCCGGCAGCGATTCGTCTGCCAGGCCAAGCTGGTCGTACAGCTCACCCTTGTTGCGCATGGCGCCGCGCGCCGTCAGGCCGGCTCGCGCAATCAGGTCTATCAGGACTTCGCGCGATGGCGGCGCCTTCAGGTATTCAACGATTTCCGGCTCAATGCCCGCTTCGCGGATCAGCGCCAGCGCGCCGCGCGAATTGCTGCACGAATTGTTGTGATAAATGGTGATTCCCATGATGCAAATGAAGTTAATTCAAAGCCGCACTATATCACCGGCAAGGGAGTTGATAAATCCACAAAATTATGTGTAGAATTAGCTCACACCAGTCGGGGTGTAGCTTAGCCCGGTAGAGCGCTACGTTCGGGACGTAGAGGCCGGAGGTTCGAATCCTCTCACCCCGACCAAAGATACTTTTAAACCCAAACGGTTTCCCATCTCACACTGATCAGTTATTGATAACGATATGGAGTAAATCTGTTGTCCCAGTGTCCCTTATGCCAGCCGAGGTTTACTGACCTCGCGTAGCACCTAACAAACCAGGTCTGGCTGATGCAAACCGCCAGGCAAGCGCTCTTGATGGTCATGCGCCCAGCTTCGACATAGTGTCGTGCCATCTCTACTTTCTGCGGCTATCATTTGGTGGGGGGATTGCCCCGTCGCCTTCCATGTTCAAGTCAAGTTTCTGCTGTTTAGACTCCGGATTTTCTTGCAATTCTTCTGTGCATTGAGCGCTCAGCCCAAGTGATGCAGCAAAGTTTCGCAGCCCTTCATCTTCGGAGTAAATACAGGTAGCCCTGTGAACCTTGGCAATCGCGACTATCTGATGGTCGAACTTCACTTTCTGCCAGGGTGCGGCATCTTGGACACCCTTCTTCTTACCGGAACGAACCGCGTCTCTGACGCTTATCGCGCACTCGATTGCAGCCTTTTCATCAAAGGGAGCAATGATGAAGGCCGAACGGCCTTTGAAGGAAGCCAAAACGTCTGGGTCAGCCTTGACGTAGAACTCAGAAAGGGCCGGCGTTGGAATCAATATCTTAGTCTTCGATCTTTGCAATCGAACTACTAGATAGTCCAGCTTATCGCGCTGAATATCCGATGTGCGCGGATCAAGCAGTTTTATGAGAATGCCCGCGTCAAAAATTACCATTAATCCGATCCTCGTATCAGCAGGTGCTCCTTGATTGGATCATCAACTTCGTTCCATCCATTGCCCTTAGCTAACCGAGCTGCATTAAGAATGTCCGTTATCGACACATCGTCTAAAGGTTCCCAGCCACTGATTCGAAACTTCTCAAGCGACCAAACCCCATCTTCGCCGCGCAGCCAATCGCCTTGCCCCGAAACGCGAATCGGGGTCGAAAGGTAATTTCGAATCAACTCTCGCGCCATATCGCTGTTTGCTTCGCATTTGTGAATCGTGCCGTCGACATCCTTCAACCAAACGGGGATAGTGTTGTCTTTGCCACCAATTCGAATGACGACGCCGTCAAGTACGCCTGCTTCTTTGACACGGAACGTCTTTTGGATCGGGGTGTCTCTACCAGGGAAGGCTAAGACGACTCCTCCGGTCGTCTGCCTAACCTCTCCGATTGCCTTGTCAGCCTTCAGCATATTATTGAGGTTTTGATAGGCCTTCTTCAGGTCATCGGGTGCCGAAGCGTCGTGAACCATACGCAGCCTAGATTCAACACAATCGACAGCGGCGGTGTCGATCAGCACGCTGAGAATTGCGCTTCCTGGTCGAACTGTTCGAAAATGCACAGCAGGCTCGCTCCCGTACAAGGCGGCCAGCTGCTGCATGTATTCAGCTAGCCGAGACATTGGTATGGTGTCAGGGCTGAACGCATCAATGCTGAAATCAAGTTCTTTTGGTGTTTCCATCGCGTCACAATACTACAGCTAGGTCATTCATTGAGTTAGGCATTACGACATTTGCTGATCAATAAGAGCAATTGTTGTCAATTTGCAATTACACCCGAGCGCATGCTGTATATATAGACAGTATGAATGACAACGCACTAAAGTCAACGGCTCCACCTCAAACGAACGAAGCTCAATGGTCTTTCAATTGTGTTGACTTCAGTCTTATCGCGATATCCGTTGCAAATCTCGATGCACTGTCACTGCTCTTAAATTGCCGCTATTTTTTGGCGCCGTCATTGCTGTCCTTGTCAGGACGGCGCAGCAGCAGAGAGGGATTAGCCTTGACCTTCTCAGTCAAGGCGCCAACGTCCGTCACGACCTTCTTGGCCTGGTTTTCGATCGCCATGAATTTTTCAACGGCCTTGGGCAGTTCATCGAGCATGGCTTTGAGCCCTGATTTCTGGAACGGGATCTCGGGAATCTTGTCCGGAGCCGTCACAGCAAGCAGGGGCTTGGCGGTTTTTCCTCCGCCACTCAGCTCGACATAAACGACGCCGGTAATGCCCTTGAGCGCAAGGCTGGCCCGGGTGTCTGTCTTGACCGGTGTATTTTTGCGCAAGCGCACGTCTACCTGCACCAGGCTCGGGTCGTCCGGATCATTGATGATCGACTTGACCGTGCCGGCATCGACGCCGCGGAACTTCACCGGGTCGCCGACGGTCAGGCCGCCGACCGATTCGGGGAAGTGGATGCGGTACAGCACATCATCGCGCTGTCCCGGGCTGCCTAGCCAGACGGCAAACAAGGCGGCGGCAACGGCAAAGGCGATGATGAACAGCCCTTCCATGAAATAGCGCCTGTCAGTTTCCATGACTCACCTCCCTGGCGGACATTGCGCCCTCGGCGCGCGGCCCGTGGAAGAAGTCGTGTATCCACGGATGTTTGGATTTCCGCAACTGGCTGGCGGTATCGATCGTCAGCTTCCGGTCAACCAGCAAGGCGATGCGGTCGCAGATGGTCACCAGGGTCGTGAGATCATGAGTGACGATGACGGCCGTGATCCCCAGACTACGATTGAGCTGCTGGATCAGGGCGTCAATGCCTGCAGCGGCAATCGGATCAAGATCGGAGCTCGGTTCATCGAGGAAAAGAATCTGAGGATCGAGCGCCAGGGCACGGGCAAACGCGGCGCGCTTGACCATGCCGCCCGACAGTGCGGACGGAAACTTGAGGCCGCTGTCCGCCTCCAGGCCGGTCAGCGCCAGTTTCATCGCGGCGATCTGCTCACGGTCGTCGGCCTGCAAGCTCGTATGTTCGCGCATTGGCAGCATGATGTTGTCGGCCACAGACAGGGAGGAAAACAGCGCGCCTTGCTGGAACAGGACACCAAACGCAAAGGCGCGCTCATGGGCTGAAATGGTGCTGATCGCCACGCCGTCGAGCAAGACTTCGCCGCCGTCCGGCTGGTGCAGGCCAATCAGGGTCTTCAGCAGCACCGACTTGCCGGAACCGGAGCCGCCGGCGATGCCAATGATTTCTCCACGCTTGACGTCAAGGTCAAGCTTGTCATGTATGAGCTGTTTGCCGAAGCGGTTGACGATGCCCCGGGCAGACAGGATGGGCGTGGCGGCGGGTTTCATACTCCAAGCTTTTCAAACAGGATCGAGAAGAGCGCATCAAGCACCAGCACCAGGAAAATCGACTTCACGACGGAACGGGTGGTTTCGCGGCCAACGCTTTCGGCAGTACCCTTGACCCGCAACCCGTGCATGCACGCGATGACTGCAATGCAGAAGGCGAATACCGGCGCCTTGAACAAGCCGACATTCAGGTCGCTGAGGCTGACGACCTGCGGCAAGCGCGCCAGGTATTGCGCCGGCGCCACCTGCAGCAGCACTTGTGCAATGGCCGCTCCGCCGATCAAGCCCATGATGTCGGCAAAAAAGGCCAGCACAGGCAAGGTCAGGACCAGTGCGATCACGCGGGGCACGACCAGCATCTGCATCGGTTCCAGCCCCATCACGGTGAGCGCGTCGACTTCGTCGCGCGTCTTCATGACGCCAATTTCAGCCGTGTAGGCGGAGCCGGAGCGGCCCGCCACCATGATGGAGGTGATTAACACGCCCATTTCACGCAACACCGAGACGGCGACCAGGTTGATGGTGAGGTCTTCTCCGCCATATTGGCGCAATTGCGCGACACCCTGGTAGCCGATGACGATTGCAATCATGACCGCCATCAAGCCGATGATGGGCAAGGCCTGGATCCCGGTCTCCCGGACATGGCGCGAGATCGACGCCGGACGCAGGCAAGTGGGGTGTAACAGGGCATGGAAGGTCCAGCTTGCGACACAGCCGACAAAAGTAATGAAAGAGCGCGCCTCGTGCCAGGTGTCATGGGCACTTTTTCCCAACGCTATCACCCGCTGGCGCCAGCGCGGAACTGCTGCTACAGCCGGCAGCGGCTTGAGATCGAGCGAGTCGATCAAGTCGAACAGGGTCTGGTGTTCCGGGCGCACGCCGGTGAGCGCCACGCCCAGTTTGCGGAGGGCTGAAAGAAACAAGGCACCCGGCGTATCGAGCTGCGTGATCCCGGCCACATCAAGGGTGCACGACGGCCCGGGCTTCGACCAGCTCTTCAACGAGTTCCTGGCTGTGGTGAGGGTGCCAATGACGAGCGAGCCCGACAGTGCGTGGCGCTCTCCTTCTCCGCTGACTTCGATAGCCGGTGGTGAACGGGGTGAGGCGGCTTGCGCCGGATTGGCGGGAACCCTGGGCATGGTGTCTGCCTATTTGGTGGCATAAACTGGTCGCCGAACATGCGCGAATAGCTTGGCGTTTCTTTGTTTCAGTTTAGGCTCGACGCTTTGGGCGGTTCTGTGCGGAACAACACATTGGGGGTTCCCCTGCGCCAACCGAGTCATTCTCTTTGCGAATGACGATTATCGAAACTTTGAATTTGAGTTATATGCTGCACTGCCACATAATGTTTCCAAGGAATTACATTTTATGGAGAACAGTATGGAACTCAGTAAGCATATGGAATTCATCTTCTTGGGCGCTTTGATCCTGATCGGCGTGTCTGCCGCAGCCACCGCCGCCGTGCCGAAATTGCTGGCACCGGCCGCTCAAGTCGCCAGCGTTAAAGCAAGCACCACTCCAATCGTCGTGGTGAAGGCGAAGCGCCTGACCGCCGAAGAAAAAACAGCGCTGGGCGAATAACCGCAGGCTTCAGTCCGGGCGGTAAGCGCGCATGAAGGTGTCCACGGCGCGGGCTACCGTTGCAACAACCTGCGCATCGTGAAACTCGGGCAAGGCATTCATCAGGCCGCGCTCTTCCAATTCGCAATCGAGCAGGGCACGGAACTGGCTTGCTGCCACATGGGGATCGGCCATGCGCAACTTCCCTGCTTTCATCACAGCTTCAAAATAGCCGGCGACCAGCTTCATGCCCTTGCCTGGGCCGTTCTCGTAGAATGTGCGCCCCACTTCGGGATTGTTGCCTGAGGCCGCAATCACCATGCGCCGCATGGCGAATTTCTGCGGCGTGAAAAAGGTTCTGAGCACGCGCTCGCCGAAGCCTTTCAGCGAAACTTCGACATCCTGCTTGGGGTCCAGCAGGGCAAGCACTTCCATTGCGTCGGGCGGCAAGCCCGGGCCAATTGCGGCGCACGGCCGCTCGCCAAAAAGATCGGCCAGTTGTCCGCCATGTTCTTGCGTGGACCGCGAAACCAGCTCCCCGAACAAGGCTGATGGCGACATGGCGCTGCCGCCGGATACAGCGGCCTATGTGCTGAAACCCGGAGCCCTCGCGGGAACCATGTCCGCGAGCGATTTCCTGTCTTAATAAGGTGGAAGCGTGTCCTGCCCACGCTGCTATTTTTGTGCTATTTTCCTGAAAACCCGCCGTAAGTATCACGCTGTAAGAATCGGTTTCCCCGCTGTGCAACGCAGTTTGGAAGGTTCGAGCTATGAATACGCTGGCAGCACGTCTTGTCCCCTTTGCCGTCCTGGCACTTCTCGCCGCTTGCGGCGCCAAGGAAGATCCCTCCAAACAAGCCGGAGGTCCGCCCGCCGTCTCGGTGGCGCCGGTCGTCAAGCGGCAGGTCCAGGAGTTCGATGAATTCACAGGACGGCTGGAAGCGCCGCACACAGTCGACGTGCGCTCGCGCGTGACCGGCAACCTGGTCAAAGTCCATTTCAAGGAGGGCCAGGTCGTCAGGAAAGGCGAGCCGCTCTTCACCATCGATCCCCGCCCCTACGCGGCCGAGGTGGCGCGAGCCGAGGCGCAGTTGCAGTCCGCCCGCACCCAGTTCGAATTGAACAAATCCGAATTCGCGCGTGCGGAAAAACTGGTCGCCGTTCGTGGCGTCAGCCAGCAGGAACTGGACCAGCTGCGCGCTGCCGTCGCCAATTCGCAGTCGTCGATACGTGCCGGGGAGGCGGCGCTCACGCAGGCGCGCCTCAACCTGGAATTCACCAACATTACCTCTCCGGTGGAAGGCCGCACTTCGCGCGCCAACGTCACCGAAGGCAACCTGGTGAATGCGGGCGAGCCGGTACTGACAACGGTCGTCTCGACCGACAAGGTCTACGCATACTTTGACGCCAGCGAGGCGCTATACCTCAAATACATGCGCGCAGCCCGCGATGGTACCCGCGCCTCGTCGCGCGATACGCCGAACGTCATCTACCTCGGCCTGGCCAATGAAGAGGGTTTCCCCCACGAAGGCAAGATGGACTTCGTCGACAACCGGCTGAATCCCGCCACTGCATCGCTGCGCGGGCGGGCAGTATTCGAAAACAAGGACGGCCTGTTCACCCCGGGACTGTTCGCGCGCCTGAAGCTGGTGGGCAGCGGCAAGTACATGGCCACCGTGATTGCGGACCGCGCGCTCACCACCGACCAGACCCGCAAGGTCGTGCTGGTGGTAGGCAAGAACAATATCGTCGAACAGCGCGAGGTCAAGCCCGGAGCACTGATCGACGGCATGCGTGTGGTGGAAGGCGTGAAGGAAGGCGAACTTGTGATCGTGGACGGCTTGCTGCGCGCCTTCCCTGGCGCGCCCGTCACGCCGCAGGTGCTGAAAGTGAATGAGCAAGGCATGCCCATCCCTGCCCCGCCGCCCGGAGCCCCTGCACCGGCCAAGGGTTGAGGAGGAGCCATGGACTTCTCAAAACATTTCATCGAGCATCCGCGCCTTGCAACCGTCATTTCGATCTTCATTTTCCTGACAGGGCTGCTGGCGATCTTCCAACTGCCGATTTCGGAATATCCCGAGGTGGCGCCGCCGCAGGTGGTGGTACGCGCGCAATTCCCGGGCGCGAATCCGCGCGTGATTGCGGAGACGGTCGCGGCCCCGCTCGAAGAGCAGATCAATGGGCTGGAAAACGTGCTGTACTTCCAGAGCCAGGCCACGGCCGACGGCAGCATGAGCATTACGGTCACGTTCAAGATCGGCACGGTGCCGGAGCAAGCCGAAACGGCAGTACAGAACCGGATCAACCGCGCCCTTCCCCGCCTGCCGGACATCGTGCGCCAGATCGGCGTGACGACGGAGAAGCAGTCCTCCAGCCTGACCATGGTGGTGCACATGGCCAGCCCGGACAACAGCCACGACACGCTTTACCTGCGCAACTACGCCAACCTGTATGTACGCGACGAACTGCTGCGCATTCCCGGCATGGGGTCCGTGCTGTTCTTCGGCGGCGGCGATTACGCAATGCGCATCTGGCTCGATCCGCAGAAACTGGCTTCGCGCAGCATGACTGCGGGCGACGTCATCCAGGCGATTCGCGAGCAGAACGCGCAAGTCGCGGCGGGCGTGGTCGGGTCGCCGCCGGCCGTGAACAACACGGAATTCCAGCTGGCGGTCAACGCGCAGGGACGGCTGGTCAAGGAAGAGGATTTTGCAAACATCATTGTTCGCAGCGATACGCGCACCGGCGCGGTCGTGAGGATCAAGGACATCGGCCGCGTCGAGATGAGCGCAAGCACCTTCGCCTTGCGCAGCCTGTTGAACAACAAGGATGCCGTGGCGATCGGTATTTTCCAGGCGCCCGGATCCAACTCGCTGGCGCTCTCCGACAATGTCCGCGCCACCATGGCCCGGCTAAAACAGTCCTTCCCGCAGGGCGTCGACTACGACATCGTCTACGACCCGACACGCTTCGTGCAGACCTCGATTGAAAAGGTGGTGCACACCCTGGTCGAGGCCATCTTGCTGGTGGTGCTTGTGGTGATCATCTTCCTCCAGACCTGGCGCGCTTCGGTGATTCCCCTGCTGGCGGTGCCGGTGTCGATTGTCGGCACCTTCGGGGTGCTCCTGCTGCTCGGCTATTCGATCAACACTCTGACGCTGTTCGGCCTGGTGCTGGCAATCGGCATTGTCGTCGACGATGCGATCGTGGTGGTGGAGAACGTCGAGCGCAATATCGCGGACGGACTTACGCCGCACGCCGCAACGCACAAGGCGATGAGCGAAGTCAGCGGGCCTATCGTGGCGATTGCGCTGGTGCTGTGCGCAGTCTTCATCCCTCTGACCTTCGTGCCCGGCCTGTCCGGCCAGTTCTATAAGCAGTTCGCCGTCACCATCGCAATTTCCACAGTCATATCCGCGATCAACTCGCTGACTCTTTCGCCCGCGATGGCGGCGCTGCTCCTGCGTCCGCACGATGCGCCCAAGGATACCGTGATGATCTGGATGGACAAGCTGTTCGGACGCTTCTTCCATTGGTTTAACTGCTTCTTCCAGCGCCAGAGCAAGAAGTACAGTCGCGGCGTCGACGCTATCCTGAAGCGAAAATCTGCGGCGTTGCTTGTCTATGGCGTGCTTCTGGCCCTGACCGCAGTGCTGTTCGGCGCCATTCCCAGCGGGTTCGTGCCGGCGCCGGACAAGCAATACCTGATCGGCGTAGCCCAGTTGCCGGCCGGGGCGACCCTCGATCGCACGGAGAAGGTGATTCGGGAAATGAGCGATATCGCCCGCAAAGTGCCGGGCATCCGCGATTCAATCGCCTTCCCCGGTCTTTCGATTGCAGGATTCTCGGCGGCGCCAAACGAGGGCATTGTCTTCCTGGGACTGACGCCGTTCGAAGAGCGAACCTCGGCCGCACTGTCCAAGGACGCCATCCTGGGCAAGGTGAACGGCGCCATGCAGCAGATACAGGGCGCCCGTATCTTCGTGGTGCCGCCACCAGCCGTGGAGGGCCTGGGTGCCGCCGGCGGCTTCAAGCTGATGGTGCAGGACCGCAGCAGCCAGGGCGAGCAAGCGCTTTATGGCAGCGTGTGGGGCATACTCGGGCCGATCTACGGCAATCCCAAGTCGACCATCGCGACGCCTTACTCGACTTACGATATCAATGTGCCGCAGTTGTTCGCCGATGTGGACAGGACCAAGGCAAAGCAGATGGGTGTGCCGCTGCAGTCGATCTACGATACGCTGCAGATCAACCTGGGCTCCCTGTACGTCAACGACTTTACCCGCTTCGGAAAAACCTACCAGGTGGTGGTGCAGGCAGACGCGCCCTACCGCTCCAGCGCAGATAGCATCGCACGCCTTGAAACCCGTAACGACGCAGGGCAGATGGTGCAACTCGGCGCCCTCATGCAGGTCCAGCCTACCTTTGGACCGACACGCGTGACCCGCTACAACGGCTTTCCCGCCGCCGACCTGAATGGCGCTCCCAAGCCGGGTTTCTCCAGCGGCCAGGCGGAAGCGGAAATCGAAAAGCTGATCAAGGGCCTGCCGCGCGGCATGGGCTTTGAATGGACCGACCTGACCTACCAGGACCGCCTGACGCGCGACGTGACCTTGCCGGTGATCGGCGCAAAGATACCCACGCTGGCGGCGGTCCTGTTCCTGTCCGTTGTGCTGGTGGTGCTGGTGCTCACTGCGCAATATGAGAGCTGGAGCCTGCCGCTGGCGATCATCCTGATCGTGCCGATGTGCATACTGTGCGCGCTGTTCGGGGTCTGGCTGTCGCACTGGCCGCCCTTCGGGCAGACCGGGGACCTGAATATCTTTACCCAGGTGGCGCTGGTGGTGCTGGTCGGCCTGGCCTGCAAGAATGCGATCCTGATCGTGGAGTTTGCCAAGGAGCTGGAAGAGCGCGGAAGGCCCATGGTCGAAGCGGTGCTTGAAGCCTGCCACCTGCGGCTGCGACCGATCCTGATGACGTCCATCGCATTCTGCGCCGGCGTCGTCCCGCTCATACTCGGCAGCGGCGCAGGCAGCGAAATGCGCCGGGCCATGGGCATTGCGGTCTTCTCGGGCATGGTTGGCGTGACGTTCTTCGGCATCTTCCTGACGCCGGTGTTCTACAGCATGGTGCGCAAGAGCACAGCCAAGCGCCGTGAACACGCGGCCGAAGTGCGGCGCGCGGTCGACGCCGCCGCCCACCCCTTCCACGCCGGCATTGACGACGCCAGTCCGCCGCCCGAGGGAAAATCATGAAAAGCACCTTATCCTTGCTTGCGGCGCTGCTCCTTGGCGCTTGCTCCCATGCGCCGCAACTGGCGCGCTACCAGCCTCCCGCGCAGGCGGGCTTCGTCAACGCCCCCGGCCAGGCAGCGAACAGCGAACCGGTGGCCGAATTCTGGCGCCGCTTCGAGGACGAGCAGTTGTCTTCCCTGGTCCTGCGCGCACTGAAGGCCAATACCGACGTGCGCAGCGCGGCTGCCAGCCTGGCCGAGTCGCGCGCAATCGGACGCTTCGCCGACGCCGACCTGTGGCCGACCGTGAACCTCAACGCGGGGGCAGCACGCGTGCGGGCCAAGGATAGCAACGGCGTTCCCAAGACCGACAATGCTTATTTAGTAGGCCTGGACGTGCTTTGGGAAGTCGATGTGTTCGGCCGCCTGGGCGACGCGCGGCGCGCGGCGCAAGCCGGCGTCCTGGCCGGCGAGGCGGGCTATCGGGCAGCGCAGCTAAGCGTGGCGGCCGAAGTGGCGCGCAACTATTTCAACTTGCGGGGATTGCAGGAGCAATTGCGCGTTGCCGTTGCTTCCCTGGAGACCCAGCGCGCCGCCTTGCAGCTGGTCGAGGCCCGCGAGAGCGTTGGGCGCGGCACCGCGCTCGATACGGAACGCGCTCGTTCGCTGGTGAATTCGACTGCCGCTTCGGTGCCTGCATTCGAATCGGCGCTAGCCCGCACGCGCTATCGGCTTGCCGTGCTTTGCGGCCTGCCGCCGACCGGGCTGGATGCGGAGCTGGGCGAGCCGCGCCCGCTGCCGGGGCTCAAATCCTTCGATATCGGCGGCATCGGCACGCCGGAAAACCTGCTGCGCCGCCGGCCCGACGTGCAGCTGGCGGAAGCGCAACTGGCCGCGGCGGCAGCCAATGCCGGCGTCGCTCGCAGCGCATGGTTCCCGTCCATCACGCTGGGCGGGACGCTGGGGCAGAACGCCTCTCATGCGAGCGACCTTGGCAAGGGCGCGTCCTACGCCTATAACCTCGGCGCGCAACTGGCGTGGAACCTGCTCGACTTCGGCCGCATCCGCGCCAATATTGCCGCATCTGATGCACGCGCCGATGCGGCGGTGGTGAACTACGAGCGCGCCGTACTGGCGGCGCTGGAGGAAACAGAGGGCGCATTCATCAACTACACGCGCTCGCAGCAGCAGGCCGCGCTGCTGTACGACGCGGTCGTCGCTTCCGAGCAGGCGGCCAAAATTGCGCGCGAGCGCTTTGCGGTTGGTTCGACCGATTTCCTGGTGGTGCTGGATGCCGAACGCGAACTGCTGTCGGCGCGCGACCGGCTGGCGCAGGCGCAGTCCGGTGCGGCCGTTTCGCTGGTCGTGGTCTACAAGGCGCTTGCCGGTGGCTGGGGCGGCCCCTGAGGGTCAACCGCTCGCTGCCGGTCGATTTCGACCACCCCGCCTGCCAGGTCCGGCGCCAGGATCACGGCCGCATTCTGCTCGCGATCCACGGAAGTGGCCAGTGCGCCGCCGGCCGCATACGCTTGCGGCGCGGCCTCGGCATCCCATCCATGGACATAAAGCGCCATGCCATTCCACCACGGCCTCCAGCTCCCCTCGCGCTGCTCGAACAACAGCTTCAGGCCCGATGGCGTTTGCTCGCAGCGGATGCGCTGGCGCAGGAAGCCGCCGCGCTGGTATGCCAGGCTGACGCCATCGTCGGCGTAGATGTCGCCCTGGCAGCCGGCACCAGGATAAACATGGAGTTCCAGCCTGCCCTCAGGGATGAAGGCCGTGCTTTGCACCAGGGGCTGGCGGGGGATGATCGCACCCGGGCGCACATAGACCGGCAACTGGGCGATATCCGGTTTGACGACAAGCCCTTTGCCGTCCAGGCGCCGTCCCGTCCAGTAGTCGTACCAGCCCTTGCCGGGCAGCTCCACGTTGTAGTCGCCCGGCGATTCAAGCATCGGCGATGGCGCCAGCAGCAGGTCGCCGCCGATCATGAACTGGTCCTCCGAACCGCCAAGCCGGTCGCCATGCGCCAGTACTGAAGGGAAGTTGAGGAAGACTGGCCGCAGCAGAGGAATGCCGCTGCGGCTGTTTTCCTCCGCTGCGGCATACAGGTAGGGCATCAGGCGGTAGCGCTCCGAGATGAAACGACGGCGGATCTCGACCTGCGCCGCGACGCCAACCCAGGGTTCCTGGTCGGCCCGGCCGGTTTCCGCATGGGCGCGAAACAGCGGCATGAAGGCGCCAAGCTGGAACCAGCGCGTCAGCAATTCGGGCGACGGCCGCTCGCCGGCGTAGCCGCCAATGTCGTTGCCGGCGTAGGAGAAACCGCTCAGACCAAGATTGACCAGCTGCTGCATGCCCATCTTGAGGTGCTGCCAGCTCGAGACGTTGTCGCCGGTCCACGTTGCCGCATAACGCTGGCCGCCGGCGTAGGTGGCGCGGGTCAGCACGAAGGGACGCACGTCCGGCTGCAGCCGCAGCAGGCCTTCGTACGTGGCGCGCGAATTGAGCTGGCCATAGACGTTGTGCATTTCCGCGTGCGAGGTGCTGCGCGGCGCGAAGTCGTCGCTTTCAATCCGGTGCACGACCTCGAGCGGCATGGTCTTGCCCGGAGCATTGAAGATCGAAGGCTCATTCATGTCGTTCCAGAAGCCCGCCACGCCGTCACTCACGAATCCGGCATGCAGCTCGCCCCACCAGCGGCGCGCCTGGGCGCGGCTGAAGTCGGGGAACACGGCTGCGCCGGGCCACACATCGCCCGAGTAGTACCGGCCACCCGGCAGTTTCAGGAAAAGGTCTTGCGCCGCACCGCTGTCGTAGGCGGCGTAGCCCTGGCCTGGAGCATTGGCGATATGCGGGTCGGTAATCAGCACCAGGCGGATGCCCTGCGTGCGAAGGTCGTCGGCAAGCCGCCGCACGTGGGGGAAGGCCTGGCGGTTGACGGTGAATGGGCGCGAGCGATCCTGATAGTCGATATCCATGTAGATCACGTCCGAGGGCAGCCTTTCGCTGCGCAGGCGCCGCGCGATCGCGCGCACTTCGGCGTCCGTCTTGTAGCTCCACTTGGACTGCTGGAAGCCCAACGCCCATTGCGGCATCAGCGGCGCCGAGCCGGTCAGCCGGGCATATTGCTGCAGCACGTCCTTCGGTGCGGGGCCTGCCATGACGTAGTAATCGACAGGTCCACCCTCGCCGCTGATCGACAGCACGCCCCGTTCGGTCTTGCCGAAATCGAAAGTGGTGCGCCAGGTGTTGTCGAGGAACAGGCCATGGGCCTGCCCACGGTCGCTCACGGCCAGGAAGAATGGAACGGTCTTGTAAAGGGGATCTGTCGCCTGCGTGAACTTGTAGGTGTCCGTATTCCACATGGTGTAGGCGCCACCCTTGCGGTCGAAGGTCCCGGTCTTGTCTCCCAGGCCAAAGACATGATCGTCGCCGCCCATGCGCCCACGCATGCGGAAGCCGCCATCGGGTGAAAGCGCGGCCCGTCCGGCAAGGTCGGCCAGCAGCAGCCGGCCGCCGCCATCGAGCACGTCCGTCCGCAAGGTACGCAAATCGATGCGGGCGGCGATGTTCGCCGTGCGCAGCAGCACCTGTTCGCCACGGCGCGTGACTTTCAGCGGCAGGCGCGCGCTGCGCCTTGCAGCCGGCACCGCCCACGAGGCATCTTCCGGCAATTTCCCGCGGCCCATGCGGATGCGCACGATGCCGCTGGCCGGTGCAGATACTTCAAGCACCACGCCGCCGCGGGAGAGCACCATGCGCTCCACGGTTTCCGCGTGCAGCGTACTTGCTGCGCCCAGCGCGAGGACGGCCAGGACACTACTGGGCCGCATACATCGAAGAATACTTCGCGCCGAAGTAAAGGATGAAGGCATAGCAGGCGGCAGGCAGCATGAACGATGCCTGCACGCCGATGGCATCCGCCAGCGCGCCCTGCGCGAACGGCACCAGCGCGCCGCCGACAATGGCCATGCACAGGATGCCAGAGCCCTGGCCGGTGTACTTGCCCAGGCCATGCAGCGCCATGCTGAAGATGGTCGGGAACATGATCGAGTTGCACAGGCCCACCGCCAGGATGGCCCACATTGCCACGCTGCCCTTGCCGAAGGTCGCCGCCAGCACCAGGCCGATTGCCACCAGCGAGTTGACGGCCAGCGTCTTGCCCGGGCTGGCCACGCGCATCACCACGAAGCCGATGAAACGACCCACCATGGCGCCGCCCCAGTAGATGCTGACGTAATGCGCCGCTTCGGCGTGGGCCAGGCCGGCAATGTGCGACTCGCCCAGGAAGTTGATGAGGAAGCTACCGATGCTGACTTCCGCGCCAACGTACAGGAAAATGCCGATGGCGCCCAGCACGAGGTGGCGGTGGGCCCAGGCCGAACCGTGTCCCTCGCCCGCCAGCGAAACGTCTTCGGTGTCGGCGATCTGCGGCAGTTTGGCGACAAAGAACAGCACAGCCAGCAAGGCCAGCGCACCGGCCAGGGCCAGGTAGGGGCCGCGCACGGTGGCTGCATCAGCCGCGGCGCCCGCCACGCCGGCCGCCGACAGGATCAGCATGCCGCCAACGGAAGGGCCGATGGTGGTGCCGAGGGAATTGAAAGCCTGGGTCAGGTTCAGGCGGCTGGAGGCCGTGCGCGGCGGCCCGAGCACGGTGACGTACGGGTTGGCGGCAACCTGCAGCACCGTGATGCCCGACGCCAGGACAAAGAACGCCAGCAGGAACAGGCCGTAGCCGCCGAACGAAGCCGGATAGAACAGCACGCAGCCGCCGGCGGCAATCAGCAGGCCGGCTACCGCACCCTTCTGGTAGCCGATGCGGCGGATCAGGGCGCCCGCCGGCAGCGATACGATGAAGTAAGCGCCGAAGAAGCAAAGCTGCACCAGCATCGCCTGGAAATAGGACAGCGTATAGATCGCCTTCAGGTGCGGAATCAGCACGTCGTTCAGCGAGGTAATCAAACCCCACATGAAGAACAGCAGTGTGACGATGACCAGCGCGCCGGTGTTCGTTCCGTTCTGAGCGCCGCCTGCCGCCGCTGGCGGTGCAGTTGGCGTAGCGTTGGGTACGGTGGATGCCATGAATGTCTCCTCAGTTTTTATGTTTACATGCCGGCTGGTGGGCGCGGCAGGTCACGGCCCTGCGTGCCCCAGCCGGCCGTATCAGGCTGCGGTGCAAGCTTGAACGACAGGGTGCCAGCTCCCTGCAGTTGTTCCCAATCCAGCCACACGCGCGACAGCGGCCGGCCGCCCCACTGCACCGACTGCACGAAGCGGCGCTCGCCCGGCCTGGCCTGCGGCGCTTCAATGCGCAGGGTGCGGCCTTGCGGCAGGTCGATCTCGGCGCGCGCAAAGCGCGGCGCGTGCAGCAGGAAACGGCCGCTGCCCGGCACATCCGGATACAGGCCCAGGGCACTGAACAGGTACCAGGCCGACATCGTGCCCAGGTCGTCGTTGCCGGTGACGCCGCCGGGACCGTTACCGAACAGGGTTTCCGCCGCGCGCAGCACGGTGGTGGTTTTCCACGGCTGCCCCATCAGAGTGTACATCCATGGCGCGTGCAGGTCCGGTTCGTTATTCGGGTTGTAGCGGAACTGGCTGTAGTAGCTGTAGGCGCCCACCACCCACGACTTGCGCACGGCCGCCGGATCGGCCAGCACGGCGTCGTAATCGAAGAACTGGTCGAGGCGCTGCAAGGCCTTGGCGCGTCCGCCCATAGCCTCTGCCAGGCCCGGAACGTCCTGCGGCACCAGCCATTGGTACTGCCAGGCGGTGCCCTCGTGGAAGCCGCGCTCGGCGCGCGGGTCATAGCTGCCGTTCAAGTCGGTGAACCAGCTGCCATCCAGCGTGCGCGGACGCGGGAAGCCGCGCTGCCCGGTTGGTGCGTCGACAACCGACGGATCCCAAATCTTGCGCCAGTTGAGGGCGCGCTGTTCGAGCAGCTTTGCATCCTTGCGTTGGCCAAGCGCCCTGGCCATGATCGCGAGCGAGCTGTCGGCCAGCGCATATTCCAGCGTCGCCGACGCTCCGTGGTGCGGGTCGATGTCCATGCCCTTGGCGACAAAGCCACGGTCATACTGGACAAAGCCCTGGCTCAGGTAGTTCGGATTGCCTGCGCGGCCCTCGGCGCGGATGCGCGACGGCGGCACGCCAAAGGCGTTTTCGCGCAGCGCGGCGTACGCTTCGCGCTCACGTCCTTGCAACGCTCCAAAGCGCCACAGGTCGACCAGGAACGGCGTGACCGGGTCGCCAGTCATCACATTGCTGTCGAAGTTGGCGTAGCCCCAGCGCGGCAGCCAGCCGCCCTGCTCGCGGATCTTCAGCACGGAATTGGCGATGTCGCGCGAGCGCTGCGGACGCAGCAAGGCAAGCAACTGGTTCTGCGCGCGGTAAGTGTCCCACAGAGAGAAGAACTCGTAATAGGTCCAGTCCCTGGCGCTATGCAGCGCATCGTCATAGCCGCGATAACGGCCATCGGCATCGCTGCCCGTCAGCGGCTGCAGCAGCGCATGATACAGGGCGGTGTAGAACACGGTGCGGTCATCGTTGCTGCCGCCTTCGATGCGGACCGTGCCCAGTTCCTTCTGCCACGCCGCCTGCGCCTGCGCCCGCATTGCGTCGAACGTGAGCGGCTTGCCGCCGGCCATGCCTTCCGCCTTCAAGTTGATGCGTGCGCCTTCCGCGTCAACGTGGGAAATGGCGCTGACCGCCGTCACGGCCTGGCCGTTCCTGAGGTCGAATGTCAGCCACACGCCATGCGGACGGCTGTCCCCTTGCTGGCTTGGTCCCTTCACGCCTGGCCAGCCGCCGCGGTCATCCCAGATGCCGTTGGCCACGAAGGGCTGGTCGAACACGATGCGGAACCAGGTGGTGTACTGGGCGCCGCCGCAGAAACTCCTGGTGACGATCTTGCCTTCGACACTGCGCTCGTCCAGTACGCGCACTTCGCTGCCGACCACGGAATGGCGCTCGTTGGCCTGGCCCAGGTTGAGCAGCACGTGGCCGCTGGCGGTCCCGGGGGCAAAGGTATAACGTTCCGCGGCTGCGCGGGTCAGCGCTGTGGCCTCGGCGGTAATGCCGCCATAGCTGGTGAGCTGCACCTTGTAGAAGCCTGCCTGGCCAACTTCGCCTTCGTGGCTGTAGTTGGCTGCATAGCGCTTGTAATTGAAGCTTTCCGCCTTTTTGGTGTCGAAATCGCCGCCGGGGCCGATGCTGCCGGTGACCGGCAGCACCGAAAGCTGGCCGCCCTGCTCCCAGCAGCCGGCGCCGGACAGGAAGGAATGGCCAAAGCCGCGGATGCGCGCATCGCTATAGTGCCAGCCGGCGTAATGTTCGCCGGTCGGGCTGACCTGGATCATGCCGAAGGGTGCGGAGGCGCCGGGGAAGGTATTGCCTTCGTCCTGGGTGCCGATGAAGGTGTTGACCGGCATGTCGGCCGGCGCTGCAGCCAGCGGCAGGGCGCATGCCGCCAGCAGGACGGAGCGAATGGCAAAGCGGATTGCTTTCATTACGGTGCCTCTCCTTCAAGCAATTCGAACAGCTGCTGCATGGCTGCGGGCGGCGGCGGGGTTGCACCGGACTGCAGGCAGGCAGCGGAACCCGCCGCCAGCGCCGCATGCAGGTGTGACTGCAGCGAACGGCCCGGATGGCGTGCGAGGCTGTGCAGCAGGCCGGCCACGCTGGCATCGCCCGCGCCGACCGTGTCGACCACCGAGACCGCCGGCGCGCGCGCGTCGGCACGCTGCTCGCCATGGAACAGGCTTGCGCCCTGGCCGCCGCGGGTCAGCAAGCAGCACGCGGAAGGCGCGGCGGCGCGCAGCTGCTGCAGGGCCGAATCCAGCGGCACGCCGGGGAACAAGCCGCGCAGGTCGTCGTCGGAAACCTTGATCACGTCGGCAAGTTCGGCCATGCTGCGCAGGGTTGGCGCGTAGCGGTCATCCATCAGGTTGCGGTAGTTCGGGTCATAGCTGATGGCCACGCCCTGCTCTTTCAGCTTCTCGGCCAGCGCGACCAGGTTCGACGCCAGCGGCTCGCGCGCCAGGCTGATGCCGCCGAAATGCGCCCAGCGCAAATCGCGCGACCAGTATTCAGGCAGTGCCTCCGGATCGAAATGCAGGTCGGCGCTATCGTCGCCAATGAAGAAGTAGCTCGGCGGCTCGCCCTGCTCCACGATCGCCAGCAGCGGCGAGCGTTCAACGCGCTGCAGCAGGCGCAGGTCCAGGCCTACGGCCTCGCTGGCGCTCCACAAGGCGTCGCCGAAACGATCGCGGCTGATTGCGCCGGCAAAGGCGGTGCGCTCGCCCAGCACGGCCAGCGCGCGCGCCACGTTCCACACCGAGCCGCCAACGCGGCTGACCCAGCGCTCGTCGCCCTGGTAAATCATGTCGGTCAGCGCCTCGCCAGCGCACAGCATCACTGGCGCGTCATGCATGATCGCCCGCCCCCAGCGCCGCCACGATGTCATAGCAGGCACCCATGGTGTGGTAATCGACCTTGCCGGCCGGGCTCTTTTCGTCGCTCAGCTTGCGGTTGTCGCCGGACAGGATGCGGTACCAGGCGCCATGCTCGTGATCGACGAAGTGGGTCCAGCTATAGGCCCACAGGCGCTGGTACCAGTCCCAGTACCCGTCGTTGCCGGTGCGCTTGGCCAGCATAGCGGCAGCCGCCGTGCTTTCGGCCTGCACCCAGAAATACTTGTGCGGATCGCACACGGTCAGGTCAGGCGCCAGCGAGTAAGCCAGGCCGCCATGCACGGCATCCCATCCCTTGTCCACAGCGGTCTGGAACAGGCGTTCCGCGGTCGGCAGCAGCCAGCCCAGGTCCTTGCCCAGCACACTGCCGCGCGCTTCCAGCTGCAGCAGCAGCTTGGCCCACTCGGTGAAGTGGCCCGGCTGGTAGCCCCACGGGCGGAACAGGTTTTCCGGATCGTCGATATTGAAGCGCCAGTCCGGCTGCCAGTTCGCGTCGTAGTGCTCCCAGATCAGGCCGCCGCAACGGGCAGCCTGGCGCTGGGTGATGTTGCAGGCCACGGTGTAGGCCCGTTCCAGGTAGCGCAGCTCCCCGGTGGCCTGGTGCGCCGCCAGCAGTGCTTCGCAGGCATGCATGTTCGCGTTCTGGCCGCGATAGCTCGAAAGCTCGCTCCAGTCGCGGCTCGCTTCGTCGGCGTACAGGCCGTCTTGCTGGTTCCAGAAACGCTTTTCCATCAGCTCGAAGGTTTCGCCGATCCAGCCGCGCGCCTCTTCCAGGCCGGCCATGGTGGCATGCGAATAAGCCAGGAGCACGAAGGCCTGGCCATAGGCGTGCTGGGTGCCGTCCTCCACGTCACGGCCATCGAGCATCCAGGCGTAGCCGCTGCCCGTCGGGTCGCGGTGCACCTCGCGCAGGAAGCGCAACGCATGGCGTGCGCCCTCCAGGTAGGCCGGATCGCGGAAATGGCGATAAGCCATGGAATAGGTGAACACGAAGCGCGTGCTGCTGACCAGGTGGCGGTGCGCGGCGTCGTAGACGGTGCCATCATCCTTGAAGTAGTGATACAGGCCGCCGGCAGGGTCGAGCGCACGCGGGTGGTAAAAGCGCATGGTGTGGCGCGCGTGATCGAGCAGGACGTCCGGGTTGCGGAAATTCGGGAGTTTGTTCATGTTTGGCCTGGTGGGTACGCTAGTCGTCGCAACTGCTTTCGCGCACGATCAATTCGACTGGCATGGTTATCTGAAAGGGGTTTTCGTCTGGTTTCTGGAGCAGTAATTCGATGCCCGCCCGCCCCAGGTCCTCCTTGTCGACGTGGACAGTGCTGAGCGGAGGAATGGCAGCGGCAGCGCTGCTGATATCGTCGAAGCCGACAATGGCAATGTCATGCGGGATCTTCATGCCCTCGTTCAGGCAATGCTTCATGGCGACCAATGCGGTGCTGTCGTTGTAGCAGAACAGGGCATCGGGCCGCTTGGGAAGACTGAGCAGGCTGCGCATGGCTTCCACCACCGCCTCGTCGCCCTCCCCCATGGTAGGGACGATGACTTCCAGCTCCGGGTCGGCAAACACCTTGGCATCGAACAGCGCCTGGCGGAAGCCGCGGTTGCGCTGCTGGATGCTGTAGTGGGCCAGCGAGCCGGACATCATTGCGATGCGCTTGCGGCCGCAGCGCAGCAGGTGCTGGGTGGCGAGGTAGCCGCCGCGCACATTGTCCGGGTTGACCGAAGTGAAGCCGCGGCGGTGCATGTCCACCAGCACGATAGGCTTGCCGGACTGCTGCAGGGCAGCCAGCACTTCCGGTTCGAAGAATCCTGCGCACAGGATGGCGTCTGGCTGGTGCACGCGGATCAGGCCCTGCACCGGTTCGGCCGGCCCTACTGCGATGAAGGACAGGGCGATACCCTCGCGCCGGCACGCCGCTTCCGCGCCATGCAGGACCGGCGAATAGAACTGGCTCGATGCCAGCGTGTTGTGCTGGCTGTGCAGGAGGAAGGCGATACGGCGGATGCGCCCTTTCTTGAGCTGTCCAAAGTCGTAGCCCATTTTCTCCGCGGCCTGGCGCACCTGGTTGCGGGTGACTTCGGTCATGCCGGCCTGGTTCTTCAGCGCGCGCGAGACCGTGCCGATCGACAGCCCGGTAGCTTCGGCGATGTCGCGCAAAGTGACCTGGCTCACGGCTGCACCCCTGGGCAAGGAATCAAGTGCATGAAGAGTCTCCAATGTTCAGTTTATTAAACGCCTATTCTGGCGCTTTCAAGCGTCGAGCGGAAATGCCTTTTCTCGCTCCCGGTATAGGTAAGTTTTATATCAGCCGCCTTTTGCAGGCGTCAACAAAAGCAGCCGGAAGCAATCATCTTTAGCCAGTTTTAGTAAACACGCAGCTCATCGGCCAATGAGCGCAGTCGCAGCGCCGTGCGCAGCGTCGCCAGGCTGGCACTGGAAGCAATGTGCAGGTCCACGGCTTCCCCGGGCAGCAGCGTCATCGCGTTGTCGGCAATCCCTGCATCGGTGTCGCCGAAGTCGATCCACACTGCGCGGGCCAACTTCGTCGCGCGCAGTGCGAGCCTGGCGCCGCCGCCGTCCCGGCGCAATTCCGAGCGCAGGCCGGGATCGGGCCAGCGCATGTCCTTGGCAGCCATGAAGTACACCACGCGGCGCGAGGCCGGTTCGCCCTCCGACTGCAAATCGAAGACCGCGACCGTCGACGCCGGATCAGCATTTCCAAGCAACTCGGCGTCGCTATAGTTGGCCAACTGCGACGCCGACAGCGGTGCGAGTTCCACCGGTTTGCGCTCGTCACGCAGCAGCTTGCCGTCCAGCGTCATCAGGCGCAGCCGCAGCTCGCCCCGCACATGGTGCGTACGGTCGTTGAGCAGGCTGACCCTCGTTCTGCCTTCAGCGTTCCGCAGGGCTGCCACGGCCACAGGCGCGTAGAAACGGCGCGCATGGAAATGCAACGCCTTCCAGCGTCCGAACCAGTCCACGCTCGACCACGAGGCTCCTGGCCAGACGTCATTGAGTTGCCAGTACAGCGATCCCATTGTGTATGGCCGGCTGGCGCGATGGTGCAACGCTGCAAGCTCGATGCCTTCCGCCTGCGCCACCTGGCTTAAATAGACAAAACTGGAAAAGTCCTTCGGGTCGCCGAACTCGAAATTCACGTACTTCATCAGGCGTTCATTGCCCTTCCCTGCCATGAATTTCTGGTGCGCCTCGATGAGCGGCGTGGCGATGCCTTGCTGGCCACGGCTGGCGAAAGCCTCGATCGTGCGCTGTACCGGCCACGCCTGCAAACCGTACTCGGACATGAAGCGCGGCGTGATCTCCAGATACTTCGACGGCGGATACGCCGGATTGCCCCACACTTCCCAGTAATGCATGTCGCCGCTGGCCGGCGTATTGGCAACTTCGGCCAGGTCGTCGCTGGGCGAGCTGGCCCAATAGGAAATCCCGCCCCCCTCTTCCGCCACGACCTTGCGCAGGTCGGTTCCGAAAAGCTGCACATAGCCATTCCACACCTTGCCGGCGAACTCCGGATCGGCTTCCGTCATTGCCTTGCCCGGCCCCCAGTACTTCCAGGCGATTTCTTCCTCGTTATTGCCGCACCACAGGACAAGGCTCGGATGGTTGCGCAGGCGCCGAACATTGTCGCGCGCTTCCGCGATCACATTGGCGCGGAAGGCGTCGTCGTAGGCCGGCTGCATGCCTCCGCCGAACATGAAGTCCTGCCATACCAGCAGGCCAAGTTCGTCGGCGAGATCGAAGAAATCGTCGCTTTCATAATAGCCGCCGCCCCAACTGCGCAGGAAGTTCATATTGGCGTCGCGCGCCGATTGCAGCACGCGGCGCAATTGCGCCTTGCCCACGCGCGGCTGGAACATGTCGAACGGGATGCTGTTCGCACCTTTGGCGAATACCGGAATGCCGTTGACCTCGAAATAGAAACTCCTGCCCTTGTCGTCCGCTTCACGGCGCAGCGCGACGCTGCGCAAACCGGTGCGGGCGCGGGCCCTGGCCGCAACCGCCTTGCCGTCGCCGATTTCCAGCTCGAAGCGGTACAGCGGCTGCGCCCCATATCCATTGGGGAACCAGCGTTGCGGGCGGTCGATGCGCACGGGAAGTTCGATGCGGTTGTCGCCAGCGCGCAGCTCGACGCGTCGCAGTGCCGCCAGCGAGCGCTTGCCGTCCGGCGCGACCTGCCACAGGCGCAAGTCGAAGGCGCCATCGCGCACCGCTTCGGCCAGCACGACCGCGGCAATGTCGGCGCGCGCCTGGTCGACGCGGTCCTGCCTCAGTTGCAGGTTATCGATGCGCACGGCGTCCCAACTTTCCAGCACAACCGGTTGCCAGATGCCGGCGCTGACGTAGCGCGGCCCCCAATCCCATCCATAGTGATAACCCGGCTTGCGGGCGAAATTGGCTGTCATCGCGTCCGCCGATTCGTCGCCATAGGGCGAGGGATAGTTTCCGGCCAGCTTGCGCGGCATGGCCCGCACGGCCGGCAGCAGGCGGCTGATCGGCGAACGCAAGACGACGCGCAATTCGTTGCCCTTCGCGCGCAGCTTGTCCTGCACCGGAATGCGCCAGGTGCGGAAGGCATTGTCCGCCTCGAACAACTTCTCTCCATTCAGCCAAACCTCGGCGAAGGTATCCAGGCCTTCGAATACCAGGTCGCTGCGTTTTGCCCTGCGCGGTGCCTCGAAACGGGTGCGGTATTCCCAGTCCGCCAGGCCGATCCATTGCAAGCCGGCTTCCGGCGCGCCAACGTAGGGATCGGGGATCAGCTTGTTCGCAAGCAGGTCGGTATGCACGGTACCTGGCACTTTCGCCGCATGCCATGGCAAGGCTTCGGGATGCGCAGCCAGCTGCGCGTTGCCGGGCATGAGGCGGAAGGCCCAACCGCCATCGATTACGCTGCGCCCTGGCGTGGCAGCCGTCGCCACAACGGCGACCACGGCAAGGCAAAGGCCCAGCATCAGGGCCGCCAGGGAACGCCAGTACAGGTGGGTGCTCATGGCGCGGCCGCCTTCCAGTGGCGCTCAATCCAATCCTGGTGGACCGGCATCGCGTCGACCGCATTGGCCAGCATCGCCCGCATGCTTTCGACCACGTCAACCAGCTTTTCTTCGGGCATGTCGTCGACGATCGGATGATAGCCTTGCGGCATGATGCGCTGCCCCAGCATCACCTGCACCCAGCTTGGCAAGGCGAAGAAATCCTCGCCGTTGCGGAAATAGCGGCCATCGCAGCGGAACAAGTCGACCGTCTCGCGCAGGCTGTCAGGGACGGGCATGGTGCGGCAGTAGTCCCAGAACGGCGAGTCGTTGCGTTCGGTGGCGTTGTAGTGCAGGATCAGGAAATCGCGCACCCGTTCATATTCGAACGCCGATTCGCGGTTGAAGCGCTCCGCCAGCAAGGGGTTGAAGTCGCGCTTGGGGAAAAGCCCCAGCAGGCGGGTAATGCCCGATTGCGCCAGGTAGATGCTGGTGGATTCGAGCGGTTCGAGGAAACCGCTGGCCAGCCCCAGCGCCACCAACTGTTCCAGAATTTCTGGCGCATGCCGGTAGTGAAGCGCAGCGCACGCGGCTCGGCCAGCGCCTTGCCGTCCAGGTTCGCCAGCAGGGTCGCAGCCGCTTCGTCATCGCTGATATGCCGGCTCGAATATACATAGCCATTGCCGGTGCGGTGCTGCAGCGGGATGCGCCACTGCCAGCCTGCCGTGCGGGCGGTGGAACGCGTGTACGGTGCGATCGGCGCCACGCCTTCGCAAGGCACGGCCATGGCGCGGTCGCATGGCAGCCAGTGCGACCAGTCCACATAGCCGGTTTTCAGCGTCTGCTCGATCAGCAGCGCGCGGAAGCCGGAACAATCGATGAACAATTCTCCATCGACTACCTGGCCGCTTTCCAGCGTCACCGATTCGATAAAGCCGTCGTCGGCGCGCTGCTTGACGCCAACGATCTTGCCTTCGATGCGCTGCACTCCGCGCTGCTCGCCCAGCTCGCGCAGGAAGCGCGCATACAGGCTGGCGTCGAAATGGTAGGCATAGGCGATGTCGGCCAGCGGCGAGCCCTGGGCTGCACGGCGATCGCCGGGCGCGAACTTGCCTTGCGGCGCCATCACGGTTTGCGGCGAGTATTCTCCAATGGGCGCGGCGCGCCCGGACTGGAACAGTTTCAGCCAGAACTGGTGGAAAGGCAGCGGCCCGACCGAGCGGCCTATGGTGCCGAAGCCATGGATATAGCTGTCGCCGATGCGGCTCCAGTCCTTGAATTCAATACCGAGCTTGATCGTGCCCTGGGTGCGCTTCATGAACTCTGCTTCATCGATGCCGAGCATCTGGCCATTGAACAGGCGGATATGCGGCACGCTCGCCTCGCCTACGCCGACGATGCCGATTTCCTCGGACTCGACCAGGCGCACCGAGGCTCCCTTGCCGAGGTAGGTGGCCAGGGCTGCCGCGGCCAGCCAGCCTGCGCTCCCTCCGCCGGCGATGGTGATCTTGCTGATTCGGTTGTGCTGGTTCATGGCAGGCCCAAAACAGGAAAAAACCTCCCCAGCCGCACGGCATGGGGAGGAAAGAGGGAAGCATCAGAACTTGTAGTTCAAGCCAAAGTAGGCAATACGGCCGGCATAACCGTTGGAGTAGAAGCGGTCCTTGGTGTCGTTACCCAGGTGGGAACGCGTCTCTTCCCTGGTCAGGTTCAGCACCGAGGCGGTCAGGCTCAACTCCCTGGTGATGTTGTAGGCCACGTTCAGGTCGACCTGGTAGTACGGCTCTTCATACACGTTCAAGCCGTTGACCAGGCCATCGACCACTTCGCCGCGACGGTTGTACGACGCACGCGCCAGGAACTTGTCGGTCTCGTAGAACACGGTCAGGTTCACCTGGTTCCTGGCGCTGCCGACCAGCGGCGACTTGCCGATCCTGGTGCCATCTTCCATCGTGATGTCGGCCTGGTTGGTCTTGTTGTAGGTGTAGTTGAACTGGAAGCCCAGGCCCATGTCCAGCGTATGCTGGGCGTACAGCTCAACGCCTTTCGACACGCCGTCGCGGCCGCCGGCGCTGGTCGAGTAGCGCTGCACGGTCACGTTCTGGCCGCCCACGTTCAGGGTCACGTCGCGCACCACCGGCACCGCAAAGTTGCTGACGTTCTTGCGGAACAAGTCGATGCCGAGCACCGAGCCGCGATGGAAATACCACTCCAGGCCCAAGTCGACCTGCTTGGCCTTGTAGGGCTCGAGCTGCTTGTTGCTGCCTTCGCCGAACCAGCCTTGCTGGTCGCCGCCGCCGATCAGGCGGCGGTCGTTGACGTACTCCTGGCTGTAATAGCGCAGGGCGCCTGGCGAAGCGATGTCGTTGTAGCTTGGACGCGAGATCACCTTGGAGGCGGCGGCACGCAGCAGCAGGTTCGAGGTCAGGTCATAGGCCAGGTTAAAGCTTGGCAGCACGTCGTTGTAGGTACGGTCGAGCGAGCTGACCACGAACGACGAATCACGGGCGATGCTGTCCGGCAGGCGGGTAAAGCCGCTGGTGCAGCCGGAACCGGCAGGCGCGCCGGCAGCCGGCAAGCCGCCGGCCTGGCAAGGTGCCGGGCTGCCATTGGCGCCGTTGAAGAAGTAGTCTTTGTAGCTTTCCACCTGGTCGGTCGAATCGGCGTGCTGCCGGGTACGCACCAGGCGCACGCCGACGTTGCCGCGCAGGCGATCGGCCTTCACATTGGCCTGCAGATATGCCGAAGAGATCTTTTCGTCCACGTTGTAGACGAAGTTGTCTTCGTTACGCGTCTGCATCTGGCCATAGTTCTGGTTCAGGAAAGAGATATAGGCCGGGTAGTCAATCGCCGGGAATGCGCTGGCATTGATGCCGCCTGCCAGGTTGCCCAGGGACTGGCCGTACAGGAACTGCGGCTGGAACTTGTTCGCGCTCGAATCGCAGCCTGCCTGGTAGCGCATGTCGTAATCCTTTGGATCCGCGCCCTTGCAAACCCAGTAGTTGTTTCCGGTGGCGCGATGGGTGCCGCCCTTGCGATACTTGGCGCCGAACTGCAGCGAATCCAGCCAGTTGCTGTCGGCATGCCAGGTCATGTCGGCCTGGGCGTACTTCTGCTGGGTGCTGTTCTTCGTCCACGAGGATGAGGTGGAACCGAGGTCGATTTCGCCGATGCCCTTGGCCAGGTTGGCCATCAGCTCCGGCGAGAACACCATGGCCGGCGTGCCGACTGTGTTCCAGGAGCTGGCGTAGTTGCCGAGGGTCCAGCTGCCGTCCGCATTCTGGACACGCGGCTTGATCGGCATCGTCATCTGCATTTGCGGGCCACCGTTGGCCCAGGTACGGCCGAACTTGAAAATGCCGTCCATCGACTTGCCGCGCCATTCGGCTTCGAAGTCGGCGGTCTGCGACAGCGACTTCTCGTGGTTGTAGCTGCCGGTGATTTGCGGCGTCGGAATGGTGCAATCGTCCGGGCCCCAGCCGCCAGGCTGCTGGCCGGCCGCCGCCGCTTGCGCCTCGCTGCAATAATAGGCTTTGCCGGGGTGGACGCTGTACTGCGCACCGGTCACCAGGGTGCCGCTGCGGTCGAAAGTCAGGCCATCCAGCATGCGGCCGCCCGGCCAGTTGCCGTCGCCGCTGTAGCGGGCCAAATTCCACTCAGGCACCTTCAGGATATTGGTCTGCGAATTCTGCTTCAGGTCGAAACGGAAGTAATTGGCAGTCAGGGTCAGGTTGCGGACCGGCTTGAACTGCAGCGTCATCTGGCCGCCCTTGCGTTCACGCTCCTCGTTCTTCACGCTCAGGTTGACCGAAGTCGGCATCATGAAGTTGGCGTAGTACTTGCCGCCCTGGTCGTAGAAGCCCGACTGGCCCCACCAGTAAGAGCTCAGGTCCGAAGGCTTGCCATTGACGTCGGTGGCAGGGTGGGCGTCGTAATCGTCGCCATACCATTGCCAGTTCTCAGTACTGGCGCCCATGGTGCGGGTGGTGCGCTTCTGGCTGGTCAGGCCGACCAGGATGCCGAAGCGGTTGTCCTCGTCGTGCCAGGCGTACTGGCCGGAGAACTGGCCGTCGGTCTTCCTGGTGGTGTCGGCCCAGGTGCCCTCGGCGGAAACGAAGCCGGAACCGGACTTTACTTCCAGCGGACGGCGGGTATGCAAGATCACGGTACCGCCAACTCCGCCTTCATCGATGCGCGCTTCCGGGGTCTTGAACAGTTCCGCGCTGGACAGCATATTCGATGGCAGCAGCGTGTAATTGAACGAGCGCGATGGATCGCCATTCGATTCTGCGGTGGCGATATAGTTGCCATTCAATTGGGTCAGGGTCAGTTCCGACGACAGGCCGCGCACGCTGACGTTCTTGCCCTCGCCGCCGCTGCGGGTCACCACCACGCCCGGCACGCGCTGCAGCGCGTCGGCCACGTTCTTGTCCGGGAACTTGCCGATATCTTCGGCGGTGATCACTTCAACGATCGAATTGGCGTCTCGCTTCTGGTCAAGGCTCTTCTCGATCGCATAGCGGTAACCGGTAACGACCACGGTATTCGGGTCGGCCTTTTGCTCGGACGCCTGCCCGGTGGACGCGGTCTGCGCCTGGGCGCTTGCAAGGGAAAGCAGTGCCACGCTCACCGCCATGGCGATGGGCGTCGCGCGGCAGCCGCGCTGCCGTGATGCGAGATGGGTTCTGAACGTCATGCGGGTCTCCTGGTTATGCCCTCTTGCGGGCTTTATATCGCGGTAGCAAGCCTCGGATCCTCGATTTACTAAACGACGATGATGCCGTCTGCACATCGATGGGATCGCGTCCACTCAAGGAGAATTCTTACAAAGGAGGCTATGGCACTTCAACAAACTTTCAGAGAATGAATGAAGTTTAGTTTTGATTAGTAAACAAGAGTGCGGCGGATTTGCGACTATTTGTTTAGTGTGGAAATATTTTCGGAAAAGCGCAGGTAGCCCCAGCGGCCGGGCACGTGCATGTCGATCACGCCTTGCGGCGCCCATACCCAGTTGTCCTCCTTTGGCTGGCCCGCGGTCCATTCCACTCGGCTGAAATTGATGCGCCAGGTGGTGCCAGGGCGGGGATGCGGCACTGCCTGGCGCGAGGCGAAGGCATCCAGCGGATAGGCGATTTCCACGCTCCAGCCCCGGTCCTTGTCGCCGGACCGGTTCAGGGTTCCGTACACGGCGGTGGCCGTCTTCAGTCCCTTGATGTCCCAGCTGTTATCCGCTTGTCCGCCTTCGTTGTAAGGCTTGGGCAGGTGCAGGTCCCAGCCCGTGTTGAGGGCGTTGATCTCGAATTCGTAATAGCTTTTGGTGGCAGGCAGCGGCTTGATGAAGACCTCGAAATCGTTGTCCTTGAAAATGACCGAGTCGCGCTGGGTCAGCGTCGCCTTCACCTCCGGCTCTTCGAGTTCGGCCGCGATATACAGGTATTGGTCGTCCCACAGCATTCTCACGCGGGTGCGGAATTTCGGCTTGGGCCTGCGCTCGCCTTCGATGTCGACAAAATCGGAAGTCCATGGCGCATTTTTCCATGCAGGGTCGTCCAGCCTTCCGTCAATAATGATCGGGCTCGCAGCCCGCAGGCATTCATAGGCAAGCGGCGAGGAATCCGCGGCCACGGCAGGAATGGCGGCGGCCAGCAGGGCCGCGAATGCTGTCACAACTTCCTTCATCCAGGTGTCCCTCCATGTCTCGGCAAAAGTTATAGCAAGGAGACAAGACCTGTTCAACAGGCTCCGCACATTCTGGCCACACTTTAGCGAACTTTAGTAAACTGGAGCCATCAATCCAGCATTTCAGGTGTCGCAGTGCCTATCATCCATCCGCCTTCCTCCGCTATCGACATCCGCAGCTACGGCGAGCGGTGGGCGGCGGACCAGCACGCGTTTGCCCAGCTGGTGCTGCCACTGTCCGGCGAAGTGGAGCTCGACATCGAAGGCAAAGGCGCGCTCCTGAATCCCTTGAGAGGTGCTGTCGTCGTGGCGGGTGCATGGCATTCGCAGCAGAGCGCCGTGGCGAATCACTCCCTGATCGTCGACGTCGACCAAGCCACCATGGTGCACCCGATCTGGGAGCGCATCGCGCAGCGGCCATTTGCCGACATCAGCCCTGCGGCGCGCAAACTGGTCGAGTTCATGCAGCTTTCCGTCGCAGCGCACGCCGCGCCGCCATCGCTGCTCCAGGGCTGGGTTCCGCTGATGCTGGATACGCTCATGCTTGAGCCGCCACGCCTGCAATCGCGCCTGGCCGCCCTGCTGGCGCATACTGAAGCCAATCTTGCACTGCCCTGGACGACCGAGTCGATGGCGCAGTTTGCGTGCATGAGCGTAAGCCGCCTGCACGCCTTGTTCCAGGACCAGCTGAATACCAGCCCACGCGCCTGGCTTCTCTCCATGCGCCTCAATCGCGCCTGCGAACTGCTGCGCCATACCGGCCTGCCGATTGCGGACATTGCATTGAATAGCGGTTTCGGCGACCAGAGCGCCCTCACCCGCGCCATGCGCAGCCGGCTCGACACCACGCCGGCGGCGTATCGTCGCCAGGGACGGGAGCCTGCGACAAAAATCCAGTAGGCCGCGCCAAGACCATGCAGTGCGCGACGTCCACCATGTCCCATTTGGGAGATGGACGTTGAATATTTCACTTGGCATTATTGCCGGCATCATCGCCGGTGCATTCTGGGGACTGGTTTTTCTCGCGCCCGAACTGACGCGCGGCTTCACGCCGATCCAGCTCTCGGCTGGGCGCTACGTCGCTTACGGCCTGATCGCAGCCATCCTGGTATCGCGCTCGTGGCGCGGCCTGTTCGCCAGGCTGGCCTGGCGCGAGTGGAAGGCGCTCGCCTGGCTCAGTTTCTCGGGCAATATCGTCTACTACTTTTTCCTGGCGCAGGCGGTGCAGACTGGCGGCATCGCCATGGCCTCGATCGTGATCGGCCTGCTGCCGGTGGTGATCACCCTGGTCGGCAGCCGCGATGCCGGCGCCGTCCCCTTGCGCAGCCTGCTGCCTTCGATTGCCCTCAGCACCGCAGGCCTGTTTTGCATCAGCTGGCAGCACCTTCAAACCGGATCGCTGGCTGGCGTGCTGTATGCCAGCGGCGCCCTCGCTTCCTGGACGGCTTACGCAGTCGGCAACAGCCGCTGGCTGGCGCGCCTCGGGACCGTCACGCCGCATGAATGGAGCATGCTCACCGGCCTGGTCACCGGCGCCGAAGCGCTGCTGCTGGCGGTGCCGGCCCTGTCGTCCGCAGCGCCGCAGCACAGCAATTCGGAATGGCTGTACTTCGCAGCGGTCGTGACCAGCGTTGCCATACTCTGTTCCATCATCGGCAACGGTTTCTGGAACTATGCCAGCCGTGCCTTGCCGCTGACGCTGACCGGCCAGATGATCGTGTTCGAGACGCTGTTTGCGGCGCTGTATGGCTTCCTTTGGGAAGCGCGCTGGCCAACCGCAATCGAGACCGCTGCAATGGCCTTGCTTGTGGCAGGCGTGGCCACCTGCGCGCTAGCCCACGGGAGGAATGCCTCAAGCTGACGGCGACGCACGCCCGGCGCGACGGCCGGGCAGCTTGTGCATCGCAATGCAGCATTGATGCACGATCGCTGCTCTGTTGCTGGGGGCGCGCAATTTGTCATGGCCATTTGACGGCTGATTGCGCCGGGCCACGCATTTTCGGTAAGATTTGGCGATTCGTCCACGACAAGCTATCAGCATGGCAAGCATCCGCCAGAACCTTTCCATGATCCTCGCCACAATGGTCATGTTCGGCGCCGCGCTGCTGATCAATGAACTGCTGTTCAAGCAACTCGAGTTCGCCGAAGGGATCAACTGGATCTACCTGCCGGCCGGCGTGCGCTTGCTGGCCACCCTGCTTTTTGCCGAAGCAGGCGCGATAGGCCTGCTGGCCGTTTCCTGGCTTTACTGCTTCCTCGTCCTCTTCCCGCATGATCCTGTGCGTGCCTTTGCCGGCGGCATCCTGGCCAGCGCGGCGCCCTACCTGGTCTACCTTGGCGCCAGGCGCTGGCTCGACCTGCAAGGCTCGCTCGCCAGCCTGGCCGCCTGGCAGGTGCTGGCGTGCGCTTTCGCCTATTCCGTGGCCAGCCCCCTGCTGCACCACATCTGGTTTGCCCTGTACGAGGGGCGCGGCCACCTGCTGCAAGGCTTTGCCGTGATGGCATTGGGCGACCTGGCCGGCACTGTCTTGCTGCTGTTCTTCACCAAATGGGTCATGCGCCTGTCGATGCCGCGCAACTAAAACAGTGCCTGCTGCGCCGTGGTCAGGGCAGCGAAACTGTCGTGCAGCGGCAGCAGGATGGCGTCGGCGATCGGCTGCAGTTGCTTGTCGAGATAGTGCTGGTAATCGATCGGTGAGCGCTGCACTTCCAGCGGCTCCGGTCCGCTGGTGGTGACGACATAGCTGATACGGCCTCCGTTCTGGTAGCGCAGCGGCCGGCCTTGTGCCTTGTTGAATTCATCGGCCAGGCGCGCGGCGCGCACCTGCGGCGGCACGTTGACCTGGTATTCGTCGAGACGATGGCGCAAGCGCTTGCGGTACACCAGCAGTTCATCGTGGGCGCCGGACAGCGTATCGCGCGCATATTCGCGCACGAAGTCCTGGTAAGGCTCGTTGCGGAAAATGCGGGCAAACAGGCCTTGCTGGAATTGCTGCGCCAGCGGGGTCCAGTCGCTGCGCGCCACTTCCAGGCCGCGGTAAATGATGTCGCCGTCGCTGGTCAGTCCCGCATAGCGCTTCTTGCTGCCCATGTCGGTACCGCGGATCGTCGGCATGAAAAACTTCCGGTAGTACGTATCGAACTCGATCTCCAGGTAGCTCTGCAGCTTGTATTTCCTGTGCAAGCGATCCTTCCACCATTTGTTGATCTTGGCAACCAGCGCGCGCGCAATTGCAAGCGCCTCCTCCGTTTCATGCGGCCGCTTGAGCCAGATGAAGATGGAGTCGGTATCGCCGTAGATCGCTTCATAGCCCTCCTTTTCCACCAGCTCTCGCGTGAGCTTGAGCAGTTCGTGGCCGCGCAAGGTGACGGAGGAAATCAGCTGCGGGTGGTAGAAGCGGCAGTCGGTGGAACCGAGCACGCCGACGAAGGAATTCATCAGCAGCTTGAGCGCGGTCGACAGGGCATCGTTCTTTTCGCGCTTGGCGGCATCGCGGCCCTGCCAGAGCTGGGTGGTGATGGCAGGAAGGCAGTGGCGGGTACGCGAGAATTGGGCGCCGCGCATGCCGGGTACGGAATCGCCGCCGGCTTCCGCCTCCGCCTCGCCTTCGACCATGCCGACCGGGTCGACAAGGAAGGAGCGGATGATGGACGGATACAGGCTCTTGAAGTCCAGCACCACCACCGAGTCGTACAGGCCGGGGCGTGAATCCATCACGAAGCCGCCGGGCGACGCCACGGCCGGAATTTCGCCGACATTCGGCGCCACATAGCCTTCGCGATGCATGCGCGGCAGGTACTGGTGGCTGAAAGCGGCAATCGAACCGCCCATATGGTCGGGCACCAGCCCCGTCACGTGGGAGCGCTCCAGGATGAAGTCCATCACGCGCGTCTTCTCGAAGATGCGCGTCACCAGCTCGCAGTCTTTCAGGTTGTAGGTGGCCAGGGCCGGCTTGTCTTCACGGAAGCGGCGCTCGATCTCGGCCATCTTGTCGTAGTCGCTGCCGATTTCCTTGCCCTCCCCCAGCAAGGCTTGCGACACGTTCTCCAGGCTGAAGGAAGGGAAACTCCATGACGCGGCGCGCAAGGCCTCGATGCCGTCGATGGCGATGCGGCCAGGAATGGTGGCGAACACGTAGCCGTCGCGCGCCTGGTGGGTACGCCATTCGACCGGACGGCCTTCACGGCCCAGCAGCAGCGGCACCTTGTATTTTTCGGCATTCTTTTGCAGCGTTTGCAGGTCGAACTGCACCACGCTCCAGCCGATGATGGCGTCCGGATCGTGCACGCGGAACCACTCGTTGAGTTTCTCGATCACGCGACGCGGGGTCGGGCAGTATTCGAGGTCGAAATCCACCGCGGGCGGCGCGGCCGGCTGTTCGCCCAGCATGTAGACCTGGCGCTGGCCGCAGCCTTCCAGCGCGATCGAGTACAGGTCGCCGAAAGCGCTGGTTTCGATATCAAGCGACACCATGCGCAGGTGCGGGCGGTATGCCGGCGCGGGACGCAGCTTGCCACCCTCGAAGTCCACGCCGGCCGTGATGAAGCGTTCCATCAGGTAGCGTTCCGGCGGCTTGATGTCCGCCTCGTACAGGCGGATGCCGCGCTCGCCCAGCTTGCGCTCCAGCGCCAGCAACTGCTTGTAATGGCTGGCGTAGATGCCGACCACCGGCTCGCGCTGGAATGTCTTGAGTGCAACTTCGCGAATGTCGATGCCCGGCATGCCCGCCACCAGGGTCGCAATCGTTTCGCGCAGCGAAGCCTCGGCGAAAGCCACCGAAGCTTGTGCTGTCAGCAATATTTTGCGGGGGCCGTCGTCGGTCGCGAGCCAGAACTCGATTTCCGTGCCGTCGCGGGCGTCGCGCCAGGCGCGGGTGAGGATAAAACCAGGCATGCTGAAATTATACTGTATGCAAGCACAGTACACTTGCAACATTAAAATAACATTGCTAGAATAGTATGTTGCCTTGTATCAAGAGCAGGCAACCTAACTAGAAATAGGAACACTTAAAATGATCAAGCAAATCACCGCTGCCACCCTGCTGGCAGTAGCATCCTTCGCTGCATCCGCAGCTGAACCATCGTTCTACGTCGGCGGCGACGTGGGCTCGAGCAAGCACGAAGACCTGGACGGCCGTAAAGCCTCCTACGGCATCTTCGCAGGCTACCAGTTCGACGAGAACTTCGCCATTGAAGCCGGCTACCGCAACCTGGGTAAGTGGGACATCCTGGGCGTTGACCTGAAAACCAACCAACTGGCACTGTCCGTAATCGGCTCCGTACCAGTGGCTGACCAAGTTGCCGTGTACGGCCGCGTGGGCTACAACCGCGTTGAAGCCAAGGCTCTTGGCGAAAAAGAACACGAAAACAAAGCGCTGTTCGGCGTTGGCGTGAGCTACCAGTTCACCAAAGAAATCAGCGGCCGTGTTGAATGGCAGCGTCCAATTAGCGGCTCGAACAACATCAGCGCTGGCGTGGCTTACCACTTCTAAGCTGTTGCTTCGCACAGAGAGCCGCCGGACCTGGTCCGGTGGCTTTTTTCTATTTGGGCTGCAGTGAAGCCAGGGCTGCTTCCAGGACTTCGTCGCGGCCTGCCCGTACGCCTTCAACCGTTTGCTTGACCAGGTGCTGCGGCTGCACACCCACGCCGACGAAGGCGCGGCCGTCCGGATAAGTATCCTGTTTCGTGCAGATGCGCGCACTGCCGCCGCCCGGCAGTTTGATGAAGAGCGGCTGGCCGGTGCTGCCAGCGGTCGCCTCGCCCACCAGGGTACCGCGCTGCATGACATCGAAAGCCACGGCAAAATCTTCCGCCGCCGAGAAGGTCGCTGCGCTGGTCAGCACCAGCACCGGCTTTTTGTATTGGCGCTGCGGGTCGGGCTGCACCACATCGGAAGCTTCGGCGTACATCGGCTGTGCCTTTTCCCAGGCGCGCCAGGCCGGCTTATAGTCGCGGGTGGCCCAGCGGCTGGTCAGGAAAGCCTTGTCATCCAGCGTCGACAGGATCTTGTAGCCCACTTCCGAATTGCCACCGCCATTGCGGCGCACATCAATCACCAGCGCCGAAGACTTGGCAATGTCGGCGAAGGCGGCCATCCAGGCGTCTGCCGCACTGTTGTCATCGAAGCTGTTCAACGCAACGTAGGCAACGTCGCCCGGCAGCATGCTGAACTCAAACGAAGGAAAGTTGGCGGCAGCGGCCTTGCGGGCTTCCCGGCCCACGCGCGCAAGCTGCTGGTCGAACTGCTTACCAGCAGCATCGCGGAAGGTCGCGCGCACGGCCGAGCCGGCCGCACCACGCAGGAACTGGGTGCCGAAGGCGCGCAGTGCTTCGTCCTGCGGCGAGGAGGCACTCACATACGGCGTGATCTCGCGGGCTACGTAAGCCTTCACTTCGGCGCCATCCACCGCCACCACTTCCAGTCCGGGCATGATGCCCTTGGCGCGCAAGCCGGGGTCCAGGACTTCGGTCACGATGACGCGGCCTTCGACCGGCCGGGTCACCAGCAGCGGCAGGCCGCCCATGCGGTCGGACAGCTCGTTTGGCACCATCACGTTGGTGTGACCATCTTTCAGCCTGGCCACCAGTTCCGTCAGCACGCGGTAATAGTCTTCAGTACTGCGCGTTGCGCGCACGCGCGGCAGGGCTTCCAGGTACAGCTTGTCCCAGTCCAGCTTTTCCAGGGTGGCGGTATCGACGAAGTTGTATTTGACTTCCGACCACAGCTTGGACAGGCCGGCGACCTTTTCATCCTCGCTGATGTTTTCTTTATAAGAGCCCGCCAATGCCGCGGTTTCCCACTGCATGGCAGGCTGCTGCTGCGCCATCGCGCCGGCGGCCATCAAGGCCAGGACCAGCGCCGCTACATGGCTTTTTGCCATTTTGTCTCCTGAATGTGCTGAATGCCCGACATTCTAGAGGCCCGGCGGCGCCGGCGCTACCCTGTTACAAGCCTGATACTTTTCGTACAGGGGGCGGCTGTTAGAATCCTTCCTCGAAGTTCTTCATTTCCCTTTCGAGACCATGCGACCACTTGCACTTCCCTTGCTGGCAGCCCTGCTGGCAGCCCCCGCATTTGCCACTAGCCCAACCCCCATCACCCTCGACCAGGCCATGTCCCACCCGGACTGGATCGGCACGCCAGTTGAAGCGGCATGGTGGAGCTGGGACGGCAAGCAGATTTTCTATAAACAAAAGCGCGTCGGCTCCTCGCTGCGCGACACCTTCCAGGCCGGCGACAAGCCGCGCCTGGTGGCGGACTCCGAGCTGTCCAACCAGGACAGCCCGAACATGGTGTTCAATCGCGAGCGCACCCGCGCCATCGTGCTGCGCAACGGCGACCTGTTCGAACGCGACCTGAAATCCGGCGCCCTGGTGCAGATCAGCCGCGGCACTGCCAACGCTTCCTCCCCCCAGTACTCGGCAGATGGCCGCAGCGTGCAGTTCAAGGTCGGCAACGACTGGTTCAGCTGGAGCCGCGCCGAGCGCCTGCTCTCCCCTGTCGCCTTGCCGCGCGCCGCCAAGGACCCGGCCGCCGCACCGGATGAAGACTACTTGCGCGACCTGCAGCTGCGCCTGATCACCACCCTCAAGCGCCAGAAGGATGAACGCGACGAGACACGCGCCCGCGCCAAAGCCGAACGCGCTGCCGACGCCACCCGCGCGCCGGCGCCGCTTTACTTTGGCGACAAGGTATCCATCGATGCCTCATCTCTGTCGCCAGATGGGCGCTGGCTGGTGGTCGCCACTTCGCCGAAAAGCAGCGAGAACGGCCGCGTCGGCAAGATGCCGCGCTACGTGACCGAGTCGGGCTACGAAGAATTCGACGACCAGCGTGCTCGCGTTGGCCGCAACCTGCCGCTGGCGCAATCGCTCAAACTGGTGGACCTGCGCACCGGCGCCATCAAGGACCTGTCCTTCGATTCCCTGCCGGGCATCGCCACCGACCCGCTGGCCAGCCTGCGCGAAGCAGCCAAGCAGCCGGCCCTGAAGGGCAACCGCGCCACCCGCCTGGAAGCCGATGAAGGCGACGGCATTGCCTGGAGCGACAACGGCGCCAAGGTCGCCGTCATGCTGCGCACCGTGGACAATAAAGACCGCTGGCTGGCCGGCATCGACCTGGAAGGCGCCAAGCTGAAGTCCCTGCACCGCCTGACCGACAATGCCTGGATCAACTACAGCTACAACGACTTCGGCTGGCTGCCGGACAACAACACGCTGTGGTTCATGTCCGAGGAAACCGGATACGCCCACCTGTACACCCTCGGCGCCGACGGCAAGCAGCGCGCCCTGACCAGCGGCAAATGGGAAGCATCGAACGTGAAGTGGAACGCCGACGGCACCCTGGCCTATATGCTGTGCAACCGCCGCACGCCCGGCGAATACGAGGTGTGCTCCGCTTCAGCCAAGGACGCCACCGTGCGCGAAGTCACCCAGCTCAATGGAGGCGTCGAACAGTTCGACCTGTCGCCTGACCAGCGCAAGCTGCTGGTCCACTATTCATCGGCCTACGTCCCTTCGCAACTGGCTACCGTGCCTGCTACCGGCGGCGCAGCAACCAGGCTGACCGATACCCGCAGCGCCGAATACAAGACACGCGAATGGATCCAGCCGCAGATGGTGGCCGTGCCGTCGACCCACGGCGCTGGCCAGCCGATCTGGTCCAAGCTGTATCGCCCGGCCACGCTGGAACCGGGCAAGAAGTACCCGATCGTGATGTTCGTGCACGGCGCAGGCTACCTGCAGAACACGCACAACCGCTTCCCGAACTACTTCCGCGAGCAGATGTTCCACAACCTGCTGGTTGAAAAGGGCTACATCGTGCTGGACATGGATTACCGCGCGTCGAAGGGCTATGGACGCGACTGGCGCACGGCGATCTATCGCCAGATGGGCCATCCTGAACTGGACGATTATGTGGACGGCGCCAAATGGCTGGCAGCGAACCACCAGGGCGACATCGACAAGGTCGGTATCTACGGCGGCAGCTATGGCGGCTTCATGACCTTCATGGCGCTGCTGCGCGAACCGGAGCTGTTCAAGGCCGGCGCCGCGCTGCGCCCGGTGACCGACTGGACCACCTATAACCACGGCTACACCGCCAACATCCTGAATACGCCGGACATCGACCCGGAGGCTTACCGCAAATCTTCGCCGATCGAGTACGCGGACAAGCTGAAAGGCCACCTGCTGATCGCCCACGGCATGGTGGACGACAATGTGTTCTTCCAGGATTCGGTGCGCATGGCGCAGCGCTTCATCGAACTGAAAAAGGACAACTGGGAACTGGCGGCGTATCCAATGGAACGCCATGCCTACGTCCAGCCTGAGAGCTGGTACGACCAGTACCGCCGCATCTACAAGCTGTTCGAGAGCACCCTCAAGTAGGTTTCGCCACGCTGCTTGGCAACGCCTGGAAGTCGTCTGTCTGATACAGCGAGTGCCAGGCTGCCAGCAGCGCCGGCGGCGGCGTGACCAGCTTGCGCGCCGTCAGGTCCAGCCAGCCGCCCGAGCTGTTGATCCGGGCGGACAGCTTGCCATCACTGCGATACACGTCGCTGCGCAGCATCCAGCGGCTGCCATCCTGAGACATCCCGGCCAGCGCCAGCGTGACGGTGATGGTATCCATCAGCAGCACTTCCTTGAAATACGCGATATCGTCCTTCATCACGACCGGGCCGATATTCAGGCGCTTGAATTCCGCCATCGGGAACCCATTCTCGCCCAGGAACATCATGCGGATATCGCCCGCCTTGTTCAGGTATGCCGTGTTGGCCATATGGCTGTTGAAATCCATATCGCCCCAGCCGGCCAGCATCTTGCGTTCAAACATTGCCACTCCCCCTTACTCGGCTGCGAGGAAGTCCAGCAAAGTCAGGGCCACGATCTTGGTCGCCTTGCGCAAATCTTCCAGCAGCAGTTTTTCATCTGCCTTCTTGGCATTCGATTCGGGCACGCTGCGCGGCCCTGCGCCATATAGTACTGCGGGAATGCCTTGTTCGCCGTACAGTCGCGCATCGGCGTACAGCGGCGTGCCGACCGCCGGGATATCCTCGCCCAGCACCTCGCGCGCGTTCTTCTGCAGCCTGGCCACCATCTTTTCGCCGGCCGGCAGCGGACGCAAGGCGTGCGACAGCAACAGGCGCTTGATCTCGAGACGAATCCCGGGTTCACCCTGCACTGCCTCTTCGATCAGCTTGCGCACCTGCGCCTCCACCGCCACCGGGTCCTCTTCCGGGATCATGCGGCGGTCCAGCTTCATCACGACCTTGCCCGGCACGACATTGGTATTGGTGCCGCCGTCGATGCGGCCCACCAGCATGGTCGGTGAATCGATGCCTGGCACCTTCGATTTGATCTTTTTCAGCTCAGGCAACTGGCCGTAGACCGCATTCAGGATCTTCGTTGCCGCCTGCAGCGCGTCATGCCCGGTTTCCGGCATGGCGCCATGGCCAGACTTGCCGTGCACCGTGATCTCAAGCTGGAGGCAGGCATTGTGCGCGGTAACGATGTTGTAGCTGAAGCCTGCCGCGATCACGTAATCCGGCCTGGTCAGCTTTTCGCGCAGCAGGTAGCCTGGGCCCAGCAGGCCGCCAAATTCCTCGTCATACGTGAAATGCAGCTCCACGCCGCCTTTCAGCTTGACGCCCAGCGCTTCCAGCGCGCGCACGGCGAAGATGTAGGTAGCGAAGTCGCATTTCGATACAGCTGCTGCGCGGCCGTAGATATAGCCGTCGTCGATCACCCCGCCGTAGGGCGGATACGTCCAGCCCTCGCCCGGCGGCACCACGTCGCCGTGGGCATTCAGCGCGATCGTCGGGCCGCCGGCTTCGTACGGGCGGCGGATGATCAGGTTGGTGATCGACTCCATGCCGTAGTCCCGCACTTCCTGTTCCGGCACGGCGTGCTTCTCGGCGTTCCAGCCATAGGCTTTTACCATGCCCGCCACGGTTTCCGCATGCGGCGTGTTGTTGCCGGGCGGCGTATCGGTCGGCACGCGCAGCACCTGCTGCAGGAAGGCCACTTCCTCGTCGAAATGGTCGTCGATCCATTGGGTGAGTTTGTCGTTCATTATTTCGCTCCTGCGGCGAACCATGCGCCCAGTTCGGCGCGTTCCGCCTCGGTCATATTGGTCAGGTTACCGATCGGCATGTCCTTCTGCTCCACAGCGCGCTTGTGAATCTGGGCTGCACGCTCGTGCACCTGATCGGCCGTATCGAACATCACGCCAGCCGGCGCCGTGGCAAAGCCGGGCTGCGTCGGTGTGGCCGAATGGCAGGCCAGGCAGCGCTGATCGACGATCGCTTTCACTTTCGCGAATTGCGCAGCAGGGTCGGCGGCTGGCCTCACGACAGCAGGCTTGGACGGCGCAATCGCCACAGCAACCGCCAGCAGCAGCGCTACGCCAATGACGGGATAGCGCCATTCTATACGGCCCTTGTGGCGCAGGTTGAAGAAATGGCGAATGAAGACCCCGGCGGCCATGATGAAGCCGAGCACCAGCCAGGCATTCTTGTTCTGGTAAGTCATCGCATAATGGTTGCTGATCATGATGAACAGCACCGGCAGCGTGAAGTAGTTGTTATGCACGCTGCGCTGCTTGGCCTTGATGCCATGGATCGGATCCGGCAGGCTGCCCGCCTGCATCGCCTGCACCATCTTGCGCTGGCCAGGAATGATCAGCATTGCCACGTTGGCCACCATGATCGTGCCGATCATGGCGCCGATGTGGATGAAGGCAGCACGCCCGCTCAGCAGGTGAGTCAGCGCATAGGCCGCGGCAACCAGCAGCAGGAATACCACCAGGCCAAGCCACTTCTCGCTCTTGCCCAGCGGCGAGCGGCACAACGCGTCGTACACCACCCAGCCTGCCACCAGGAAGCCGATGCCAATGCCGACAGCCTGCAGGCTGGAGAGATCCGCCACCTGCTTGTCCACCATCATCGCCTGCGCGTTGAAATAATAGGCGAAGGTCAGCAGCGCGATGCCCGACAGCCAGGTGCTGTAAGCCTCCCACTTGAACCAGTGCAACTCCTTCGGCAGTTCGGCCGGCGCCACCAGGTATTTCTGCGGGTTATAGAAACCGCCGCCGTGCACCGCCCACAATTCGCCGGAGACGCCCTTCTTCGCCAGGTCCGAGCCCGGCGCCGGTGGCCGGATCGAATTGTCCAGCCAGACGAAATAGAACGACGCGCCGATCCAGGCAATGCCCGTGATGATGTGCAGCCAGCGTACCAGCAGGTTCGCCCATTCCAGGCCGTAGGGCAGCAGGTAATCCATGTAAATCCTTGAGTTGAAGAAGTGGCAATCTATCGAAGATACGCGTTTTCGAGCCCCCACAACATGAAATATGTCGTATATTCAAGATATTCGAATTCATATACGTAAGCAAGATGTCCGGCCTGCCGCAACACCTCGATATTCACCTCATTCGCATTCTCTACCTGCTGCTGGTCGAGAAGAACGTATCGCGCGTGGCGCTCAAGCTGAACCAGCCGCAACCCTCCATTTCGGCGTCCTTGCGCAAGCTGCGCGAACTGACCGGCGACCCGCTGCTGGTGCGCGGCGCGCGCGGCATGGTGCCGACCCAGCACGGCGAAAGCCTGCTCAAGCCGGCCAAGCGCATCCTGGACGAAACGGAATCGCTGTTCGTGAAGAAGACGCCCTTCGTGGCGCAGGAGGAAGCGCGCACCTTCAATATCGCCGCACCCGACTACCTGGACAGCCAGTTCCTGCCGAACGTGGTGGCCTTGTTACGCCGAGGCTCGCCCAGGAGCCGCGTGGTGATCCACTCAATCGGTCCCGGTACAGACTATCTGCGGCTGCTGTCGGACGGCGACATGGACCTGGTCATCGCCAACTGGGACGAGCCGCCGCAGCACCTGCACATCTCCAAGCTGTTCGAAGACCCGATCATCTGCGCCATGCACGCCGGCAGCCCCTATGCCAAGCGCACCGCCAGCGATGCGATGTCGCTGGACGACTACCTCACCCTCCCCCACGTCGCACCATCGCAAATGGTGCCCGGCTACGGCGGCGTGATCGACTCCTTCCTGGAACGCCAGGGCATGCGGCGCAATGTGGCGGTGGAATCAGCCTATTTCAGCCTGATCCCGTACATGCTGGCGCAGACCGACCTGGTGCTGACCACCGGCCGCCAGTTCCTGCGCTTCTACGAAAACTCGCTGCCGCTCAAGGTCTTTACGCCCCCGGTCAAGTTCCCGCCGATGCGCTTCTACCAGCTGTGGCACGAGCGTGTGCACCAGGCCCCCGAGCACAAATGGCTGCGCGACCAGGTCACTGCTGCCGCCAAGGCGCTCTAATTGAAAGTCGGGGTCAGGTCTGGCAATCCGCCACATTTTTCGCTATGCGAAAAATGTGGCGGATTGCCAGACCTGACCCCGACTTTCATAATTGCAGGTATAAAGGAGCGATTATGGCGGGGCGCTCGGGACTGGGTATGATCGATTGTTCAAGATAGGACAAATGCGATGACCACGACTCTTACTGAACTGAACTCCTGCAGTCCGGCTGCTTTTATCGACCACCTGCGCGGCATCTATGAGCATTCGCCCTGGATTCCGGAACGGGCGGCGGCGCAGCGGCCATTTGCGACGCTGGCGGCGTTGAAACAGGCCTTGCAAGGCGTGGTCACCAGCGCGACTGAAGGCGAGCAGCTTGGCCTGATCCGCGCGCACCCGGAACTGGCGGGCAAGGCGGCCATCGCAGGCGAACTGACAGCCGAATCAACCAGCGAACAGGCCAGGTCCGGCTTGAACCTGTGCAGCGCGGAGGAATTCGCCACCCTGCACAAGCTGAACGCCGACTACAACGCGAAGTTCGGCTTCCCGTTCATCCTGGCGGTCAAAGGCCCGACTGGACAAGGCTTGACGCGTGAAGCCGTCATCGCCGCCTTCGCGCGCCGCCTGAAAAACCAGAAGGCCGACGAAATGGCGGAGTGCCTGCGCCAGATCCACCGCATTGCCGAAATACGCTTGAACGACCTGCTGGGCGTGAAGCTGGAGTTCGGCCCGCAGATCATGCAATGGTCGGAAGACCTGGCACAGTGGAGCGACGAGGCTGGCGCCCTCACCTGCGCTTACATGACCGATGCTCACCGCGCCACCGCCGCGCAGTTGGCCAGCTGGATGCGCGAGGCCGGCATGCAGGTCGAGATTGATGCTGTCGGCAACGTCGTTGGCCGCTACCAGTCCGGCGCGCCGGGTGCGAAAACCGTCCTCACCGGCTCCCATTACGACACGGTGCGCAACGGAGGCAAGTACGATGGCCGGCTTGGCATCCTGCTGCCGATCGCAATCGTGCGCCACCTGCACGCCAAGGGCGAGAGGCTGCCGTTCAATTTTGAGGTGATCGGCTTTGCGGAAGAAGAAGGCGTGCGCTTCCGCAGCACCTTCCTCGGCAGTAATGCGGTCACCGGCAAGTTCGACATGTCCCTGCTGGATGCTGTGGACGCCGACGGCATCAGGATGCGCGACGCACTGGCCGCCGCTGGCCACGACGCGGCAGCCATTCCTGCGATAGCGCGGCGGCGCGAGGATATCGCCGCCTATGTCGAAGTCCACATCGAGCAAGGCCCGGTATTGCTGAAACGGGGCCTGCCAGTCGGTGTTGTAACGGCCATCGCGGGAAGTTCGCGCTTCCTGGTCGAGCTGCAAGGCGTGGCCAGCCATGCCGGTACCACGCCGATGCATATGCGCAAAGACGCAGCTGCGGCGGCAGCCGAGATCGTGTTGCTGGTCGAGCAGCGCTGCGCGCGGGGTGAAGCATTGGTCGGCACGGTCGGACAGCTCCAGGTGCCGGGCGGTTCCGTCAACGTCATTCCTGGCGCCTGCAAGCTCTCGCTCGACATCCGCGCTGCCGACGATGCAGTGCGCGAGGCGGCGGTGCGCGATGTATTGGACGGCCTGGCGACAATTTGCGCGCGGCGCAGCATCGATTTCAAGGTGGAGAAGATTGTCGAAGCCAAGGCCGCCCCATGTGCGCCGTGGCTGATGCAGCAGCTGGGCGATGCAGTCCAGCGCAGCGGCCTGCCACGCTTCGACCTGCTGTCCGGCGCCGGCCACGATGCGATGGCAATCGCCGCAATCACCGACGTGTGCATGCTGTTCACACGCTGCGGCAACGGCGGCATCAGCCACAACCCGCTGGAGACCATGACGGCCGACGATGCGGAAGTCGCAGCACAGGTGCTGCTCGACTTCCTCCGCAGTTTCGTTAGCGGCGCTGCGACAGGTCGCTGATATCTGCCGGGCTGATATCGACTTCGCCGCCACTACGCGCGGCGGAGACAATTTTTGCCGCAATCATGTCGTTGGCGGGAGCAAGGATGCTGAAGTGGGACTTGTTCGCCACTTCCATGAAGTGGATGGCCTTGTTCTTGTTCTTCTGTCGCATTTCCTGCAGGTCCTGCACGTTGCCGCCAACGGCCCCCTCCAGTACGAACAGCGGACTGCGGACTGAATCCATCCACAGGATCGGAGCGCGGCGCTTCGCTTCCCGCATATCCTTGATGTCATAGTAGTTGTAGTCTTCGCCGTAATAATGCGCCGCCGCTACCGGCCCGAAAGCAAAGACGCCGCGGAACCGTTTCGTGCTTTCAGCGACCAGCATCACCAAGGTTGCGCCCGTACTGTGCCCGCCCAGGTAGATACGCTGCGGGTCCACATACGGCAAACTGGCCAAGTAATCCGCGGCCGCGATCACATCATCCACTTCACCGTAGAAGCCTTCGCGCCGGCCCGGATTGTCGTTCCCGCCGCGCAGGCTTGGCAGCATCAGCACGAGGCCGGGCTTGCGATAGGCCGCTGCGCTCTGGTCGTTTTCGCGCGGCCTCGGCTTCCACATCTCTTCCAGCGAACTGCTGTCGCCGCCGGCGATCCAGATGATTGCGGGATACTTGCCATTGCCGTCCGGCTTCGGCGTGACATAAGCTGCCAGGGCGCCAGCCGGCGACTTGTAGTGCACGCGTTCGAAGACACCTGCCGGTGGCGCAGGGAGGGCTGGGAACTTCTCGCCCTGGCGAATAATTTTGGTGGTGAATCCGGCGCGCGCCTGCGCCAGGGCCGACTCAGGCGAGGGCTGGGCCATGGCATCGGAGGCGAGGTGCATCAGGCACGCAAGCGGCAGCGCCAGCAGGAGTTGTTTAAATTTCATGAAATAGGGGATTCTAGCGCCATCAGCGAAGCCGCGACAAGATTTCCTCGTTGTGCTGGCCGATGGCGGGAATCGCATTTGGCGCCGCCGGTGCCGGCGTGGCGGAGAACCGCGGCGCGGCGTTCGCCTGCAATACGCCTTCGCTGGAATAAACGCCGCGCGCCTGCATGTGCGGATGCTGCGCCGCTTCCGATGGCGCCAGCACTGGAGCGAAGCAGGCGTCGCTGCCCTCCAGCAGGGCACACCATTCGTCGCGCGTGCGCATCGCAAACAACTCCGCAAACGCGGCGCGCTGAAGCGGCCATTGGCCCGCCGCGTGCTGGGACGCAAAGCGGCGATCTCCGGCCAGGCCGAGTCTTTCCAGCAGCAGCCTATAGAACTTGGCTTCCAGGGCACCGACCGTGATGTCGCGCCCGTCCTTGCAACGGTAAGTATTGAACCAATGCGGGCCATCCAGCACCGATGTGCCGCGCTGCTCGCGCATCAGGCCCGCGCCGGACAAATCAAGCAGGAGGTTCATCAAGTGCGCCGAGCCATCGACGATGGCGGCATCAATCACTTGTCCCTTGCCGCCGCCGCGTGCATGCAGGATAGCGGAGACAATGCCCAGCGCAAGATAAAGCGCGCCGCCGCCAAGGTCGCCTACCAGCGTTGGCGGTGCGACCGGCGGCGCTTCGCCGCTCCCCGCGTAATGCAGCGCGCCGGACAGCGCGATGTAGTTGTTGTCGTGCCCGGCCGACTGCGAGAGCGGGCCGTCCTGGCCCCAACCGGTCATGCGGCCATAGGCCAGGCGAGGATTGCGCGCCAGGCATACCTCAGGACCCAGGCCAAGGCGCTCCATCGCACCGGGCCGCATGCCTTCGATCAGGCCGTCCGCGCCCTCGATCAATTGCAGCACGGTGTCGATCGCGCCGGGTTCCTTGAGGTCCAGCGCCAGCGAACGCTTGCCACGGCGCAGGATGCCGGCGGTCGGAATCTCCGCCGGGCCGGGACGCTCCACGACGATCACGTCCGCGCCCAGGTCCGCCAGCAGCATGCCGCAAAACGGACCCGGGCCGATGCCCGCAATTTCGATAATCCTGACGCCGGACAGCACACCCATCTCAACGCTCCGTGTAGTAAGCCGCACCCGTAGCGGCCATCGCCTTCAACTGCGCAGGTGGCGCAAAGCGGTCGCCGTGGGCGGCCGCCAGGCGTTCGCACTGCGCCACGAAGGCCGCCGAACCGGCATGGTCGATCATGCTCAATGGACCGCCGCGGAATGGCGGGAAGCCCCATGCGAGAATAGCACCGACGTCCGCGTCGCGCGCAGAACGCAGCACGCCTTCGTCCATGCAGCGCGCGGTTTCGACGGCCTGCACCACGGTCAGGCGTTCGACCACCTGGCTCACGTCGGGCTGAACTTCGGCACGGGGGAAAAGCTCCGCCAGACCGCTCCACAGGACCTTTTTGCCACCTTCCGGATAGTCGTAGAAACCCTTGCCGGCCTTCTTGCCGATGCGGCCCAGCTCCACCATGCGTGCGGCGACTTCGTGGCCCGGACGCGCCTTGTAGGCATCGCCCAGGTCAAGGCGGGTCTGGCGGTCGATCTTCCAGATCAATTCGGACGAGACTTCATCGGTCAGCGCCAGCGGACCGACCGGCATGCCAGCCTGCAGGCCGGCGTTTTCGATCAGCGCGGGCGCCACGCCCTCCGCCAGCAGCGCCAGGCCTTCCAGCACATAGGTCGAGAATACGCGGCTGGTGTAGAAGCCGCGCGAGTCGTTGACCACGATCGGCGTCATGCCCAGCGCGCGCACCAGGTCCATCGAGCGCGCCAGCGTTGCATCGGAAGTCTGCTTGCCGACGATGATCTCAACGATAGCCATGCGATCCACCGGCGAGAAGAAGTGCAGGCCGATGAAGTTGGCCGGCCGCGCGCTCGCTTCTGCCAGGCCGGTGATGGGCAAGGTGGAAGTGTTGGACGCGAAGATCGCGTCGGCTCCGAGTACCGCTTCCGCGCGGCGCGTCACGTCGGCCTTGATGCCGCGATCCTCGAACACTGCCTCCACCACCAGTTCAGCGCCTGCCAGCAACGCAAAGTCGGTGGTCGGCGTGATGCGCGCCAGCAGCGCTTCCGCCTTGTCGGCGCTGACCCGGCCGCGCTGCTGCTGTTTCGCCAGCAGTCCCGCCGAGTAGGCCTTGCCGCGTTCTGCGGCCTCCTGCGCGGTATCGACCAGTACTACCTCGATACCCGCCTTGGCGGCGACATAGGCGATGCCCGCGCCCATCATGCCGGCGCCCAGCACGCCGATCCTGGTGTACTTCTGCTGCGGCACATCCTTTGGACGCGAAGCCAGCTTGTTCGCCTCGTTCATGCTGAAGAACAGCGTGCGGATCATGTTCTTCGCTTCCGGCGACAACACGGTTTGCACGAAATAGCGCGCTTCCGTCATTAAGCCGGTGTCGAGGTCCGTGATCAGGCCTTCATACACGCAGGACAGGATATTGCGCGGCGCCGGATAGTTGCCATAGGTCTTGGCGCGCAACATGGCGTTGGCCGCCATGAAGACCTGCTGCACTGCCGGCGAGGACACGGCGCCGCCCGGAATCTTGAAGCCCTTGGCATCCCAGGGCTGATGCACGCCGCCCGCAGCGATCGCACTTTCGACCCATGCGCGTGCCGCAACCAGCTCGGTGCCAGCAGGGACTACTTCATTCAGGATGCCCAGCTCATGCGCAGCGCCGGCAGTCAGGCGCTTGCCTTCCAACAGCAGCGGCAGCGATTTCTGGATGCCGACCAGGCGTGGCAAGCGCTGCGTTCCGCCACCGCCCGGCAACAGGCCAAGGGTGACTTCAGGCAGGCCGAAACGGGCCTTCGGATTGTCAGCCGCCACGCGGTAACGGCCGCACAGCGCCACCTCCAGGCCGCCGCCAAGCGTGGTGCCTGGCAGCGCCATCGCGACCGGCTTGCCGCAAGTCTCCAGCTTGCGCAGCGCCCGATCGAGGCGCACGACGCGTTCGAACAGAACCTCGGCGGTCCTGGCGGACAGCAGCCACTCCAGGTCGCCGCCAGCAATGAAGTCCGGCTTGGAGGACGTCATCAGCACGCCCTTGACGGCAGCATCCGCGGCCACGCGGTCTACCAGTTCGCACAGCGCGCTGCAGCTTTCTTCGTTCAGCACATTCTGGCTGCGTCCCGGCATGTTCCAGCTGAGGGTCGCGATGCCGTGGGAATCCAGGCTGTAATCAATCATTGTCTGCCTCCCTTAAATGCGCTCGATGATGGTGGCAGTGCCCATGCCGGCACCAACGCACAGCGTGGCCAGGCCGGTTTGCAGGTTGCGGCGTTCCAGCTCGTCCAGCAGTGTGCCAAGGATCATTGCGCCAGTTGCGCCCAGCGGGTGTCCCATGGCAATGGCGCCGCCGTTGACGTTCATTTTCCCGTGCGGCACGTTCATCACTTCCATGAAGCGCAGCACCACGGAGGCGAATGCCTCGTTCAGTTCGTACAGGTCGATGTCGAAAGCCTTCATGCCGGCGCGCTTCAGCGCTTTCTCGGCAGCGTAGCTTGGCCCGGTCAGCATGATGGAAGGTTCGCTGCCGATCGACGCGAAGGAACGGATGCGGGCACGCGGCTTGAGGCCGGCGCGCTCGCCGGATTCGCGCGTGCCGATCAGCACCGCTGCGGCGCCGTCCACGATGCCGGAGCTGTTGCCGGCATGGTGCACGTGCTGCATCTGCTCGATCTGCGGATAGCGTTGCGTGATGACCAAGTCGAAGCCGAAGTTGGCGCCCATGTCGGCGAACGATGCTTTCAGCGCGCCAAGCGATTCAACGGTAGTTTCGGGACGCACCAGCTCATCGCGCGCCAGCATGGTCAGGCCATTGCGGTCCACCACCGGCACCACGGAACGTGCAAAACGGCCTTCCTGCCAGGCGCGATACGCGCGCTGCTGCGATTCGACGGCGTAGGCGTCGACATCGCGGCGGCTATAGCCCCAGATGGTCGCAATCGCGTCCGCCGAAATCCCTTGCGGCACGAAGTAGGAATCGAAAGCGCTTTGCGGGTCGACCGGCCAGGCGCCGCCCGAAGAACCCATCGGCACGCGCGACATCGCTTCCACGCCGCCGCCGACCACCATGTCGGACTGGCCGGACATCACCTGCGCCGCCGCCATGTTGCAGGCCTCCAGGCCGGACGCGCAGAAGCGGTTGATCTGCACGCCCGCGACCGATTCGGCGTAGCCGGCAGCCAGCGCGGCAACCCGGCCGATGCAGGCGCCCTGCTCGCCGACCGGCTCCACGCAACCGAGCACCACGTCGTCGATGATCGCGCTGTCGAAGTTGTTGCGGCTGACCAGCGCGCGCAGCGCAGTCTCCGCCAGGCGCAGCGGCGTTACGCCGTGCAGCGAGCCGTCTTTCTTGCCTTTGCCGCGCGGCGTGCGCACGGCGTCAAAGATGTAAGCTTCCAAGCTGGTCTCCTTACAGCGTGCGGCTGATCAGTTCTTTCATGATTTCGTTGGTGCCGCCGTACACGCGCTGTACGCGTGCGTCGGCCCAGGCGCGGGTGATCGGGTATTCCCACATATAACCATAGCCGCCGTGCAGCTGCACGCACTTGTCCAGAACGCGGAATTGCATCTCGGTGGTCCAGTATTTAGCCATGGATGCTGTGGCGGCATCCAGCTTGTCTTCGATCAGCAGCTCCATGCAACGGTCGACGAACACGCGGCACATCTGCACCTCGGTCTTGATCTCGGCCAGCGTATGGGCGATGGTCTGGAACTCAGCGATCGGACGCTTGAAAGCCTTGCGGTCGCGCGTGTATTGCACGGTCCATTCCAGGCCCGATTCAGCAGCTTGCACAGCCATGATGGCGATCTGCATGCGCTCCCACGGCAGTTCCTGCATCAGGTATTTGAAGCCCGCGCCCTCCTCGCCCAGCAGGTTTTTCGCCGGCACGCGCACATTTTCGAAGAACAGCTCGGAGGTGTCCTGCGCCTTCATGCCTGCCTTCTTCAGGCGCTTGCCCTTACTGAAGCCCTCCATCGAAGTGTCGACCACGAACAGGCTGATGCCCTTGGCGCCGGCAGTCGGATCGGTCTTGGCAACCACGATCACCACGTCGGCATTCCAGCCATTGGTGATAAAGGTCTTGGAGCCGTTCATGATGTAGTGGTCACCGTCGCGGATCGCGGTGGTCGCCACGCCCTGCAGGTCGGAGCCGGTGCCCGGTTCGGTCATCGCGATGGCGCCGATCATCTCGCCGGTCGCCAGCTTGGGAATGTAATGCGACTTCAGGTACTCGCTGCCGTAGTGCAGGATGTAGGGCGCCACGATTTCCGAATGCAGCATGAAGCCGGGGCCGGACGCACCGACGCGTGCCTGTTCTTCGATCAGCACCATGCTGTAGCGGCGGTCCACGCCAACGCCGCCGTACTGCTCCGGCATGGTCGGGCACAGGAAGCCTGCAGCGCCGGCCTTCAGCCAGGCATCGCGATCAACATAGCCTTGCTCTTCCCAGCGCTCGTGGTGCGGGGCGATCTCGGTTTCCATGAAGCGGCGCGCGGATTCGCGCAGCATCTCGTGTTCTTCGGTGAATAAGGTGCGAGGGATCATCAGGCGTGGTCTCCGTTGGAAGTTATAGGTCAGTCGACCGAAATAGTATCGGTCAGTTGACCTATTTGTCAATCGACGGGATAATTCATGTCTTATGAGGAAAAGGTCAGACACGCCCCTGCAGGCAAAAGAATCCAACACCACCACCAAAGGGTTTGAGCGCGCCAGCGCCATCCTGGAGGCGGCGCGGTTGTTGTTGGCGCACGACGGTTATGCGGCGTTGGCAATGCGCAGCGTGGCGCAGCAGGTGGGGGTAAGCCTGTCGACGGTGCAGCACTATTACCCGAGCCGGGATGCGCTGATCGAAGCGCTGCTGGAGCAGACTTTTGCCCGCTACCAGGCAGGCATCGACGAACGTGTTGCCGCAGCCGGTACCGGTCCGCGCGTGGAATTGTTTGAATCGATCATCGATTACTTCCTGGCCGACCTGCGCGACCAGGTGTCGAGCGGCCTGTTCTTCGAAATCGCCGCCCTGGCCAACCGCCACCCGGTGGCCACCAAGCTGTTCGACACGATGATGACCCGCGCCCGCCGGACGCTGCGCAACCTGATCCACGAAATCGATCCAGCCCTGTCGATGCAGCAATGCGAAATCCGCGGCACGCTGATCGTGGCGCAGATGCTGGGGACAATGCTGTTCATCTCCGAGACCCGCCCGCAGCATAAAGAACTGGAGGACCTTGCGCACGAAGCGACGGTCGCCATCACCCGTATCGCCTTCGGCAGGTAACGAATTAGTCAGGCCAATCCTCAATCTCCAGATCGGCGCTCAGCATTGCGAACGACTTGTCGCGTGTCACCAGGATTGCTCCGAGGGCACAGGCATGGGCCGCAATTAACATATCCATTCGTGCCAATGGATGGCCATTGCGCTCGTATTTGGCCTGCAGATACGCATAAGCCATCGCCGCATCCCTGGTCCAGGGCAAGATAGTTGAACGCACCAGAAATGCATTGATGCGGGCAGCGAGGCCGTCTGGATTCCCACATTTCTCAAGGCCGTACCGCAGTTCCGCTTCTGTGATTACCGAAACGAAAGCTGAGCTCAACGGCAACAGCGCCAGTCGGGTAATGACGCCAGGCTTATCGCCTCTGATCGCGTGACTCGCGATATTGGTGTCGAGCAGATGCGGTCTCATGAATTTTCATCGAATGGATCGCGCTGCCCTTCTTGTGCACCACGTTCAATTCCGCTCATGAAGTCTGCTGGCACAACTGTGGTTTCGTAAAGTGCGAACAGCCCGTCCCAAGTAGTCGGCCGGGGGGACAGAATTACATCGCCTGTCACCGGGTCGCGCCGAATGAACACTTCAGTCCCCTCGAAGCGATAATCCTTGGGCAACCGAACAGCTTGGCTGCGCCCGGTAAAGAAGAGTTTTGCGGTATCTGCCATAACTTCACTATATGCCGGCACCGATACATATCAAGGTAGATACCGCCGCGCTGTTGAGGTAAGTCAAGCGATACCGGCGCGCTCCAGCATAGCGTGGAGCAGCACGTTGCAGCCTGCCTCCAGGTGCTCCTTCTTGGCGTCTTCGATTTCGTTGTGGCTGATGCCATCCTTGCAGGGGACGAAAATCATGCCAGCGGGAGCGACACGGGCCGCATAGATTGCGTCGTGGCCCGCACCGGAAACGACGTCCATGGTGGAATAGCCTAGTTTCTCGGTCGCCTTGCGGACAGCGCCAACGCAGTCTGGATGGAACGGGCATGGCGGATAGTACGACACACGCTCGATCTTGACAGGCAGGCCCGTCTCAGCGGAAGTCTTGTCGATGAAGGCCAGCATGTCTTCGTGCATCTTGTTCAGCAGCTCGTCGTTCACATTGCGCAGGTCGATGCTGAATTTGACCTGGCCGGGAATCACGTTGCGGCTGTTAGGGAAGACCTGCATCATGCCGACCGTACCGCGGCCGTATGGCGGGTAGCGGTTGGCAATTGCCACCACCTCGGGGATGATCTGTGCCGCCACCTGCATCGCGTCTTTGCGCAAGTGCATTGGAGTCGGGCCGGCATGGGCCTCCATCCCGGTCACCGTGCAGTCGTACCACGAAAGGCCCATCACGGCGGGCACGACGCCAATGACTTTATCGGCATCCTCCAGCACAGGCCCCTGCTCGATGTGGGTTTCGAAGTATGCACCGATTGGATGCTGGCCGGGCACCTGGTCGCCCTTGTAGCCGATGCGTTCCAGCTCCTCGCCTACTGTCTTGCCTTCAGTGTCTTTGGCGGCGTACGCATGTTCCAGCGTAAAGGCGCCACAGAATACGCCAGAGCCCATCATGACGGGTACAAAGCGCGAGCCTTCCTCGTTGGTCCAGAACGCGACCTCGACCGGTGCACGCGTCTTGATGCCCTTGTCGTTCAGGGTACGGACCACTTCCAGCCCCGCCAGCACGCCATAGTTGCCATCGAACTTGCCGCCGGTCGGCTGCGTGTCGATATGGCTGCCGGTCATGACGGGCGGCAGCGTGTTGTCTTCGCCATCGCGGCGCATGAAGACGTTGCCGATCTGGTCGACCGTGATCGACAAGCCGGCGGCGCGCGCCCAGCTTGTCACCAGGTCGCGCCCCTGCTTGTCGAGATCCGTCAGCGTCAGGCGCTTGACGCCGCCTTTCGGCGTCGCGCCGATCTTGGCCAGTTCCATCAGCGAATCCCACAGGCGGTCGCTATTGATACGTAGATCGCTCATGATGCACTCCTTAGCGCGCCGTTACGGGCGCAAAAGCGGGACGGTCGACGTGGCGCCCGGCGCCTTCGACTGCCCGCAAATCTCCACGATGGAACACGACCTTGCCGGCCGCCACGGTGGTGCTTGGAATCCCTTTGACTGTACGTCCCTCGAAGACGTTGAAGCCGCCCTTTGCGAACTGTGTCTTGGCCGAAATCGTGCGGGTGCCTTCCGGGTCCCACACTACGATATCCGCGTCAGAGCCGGCGGCAACCAGGCCCTTGCGCGGATAGATATTGAAGATCTGCGCCGCATTGGCGGACGTTACACGCACGTACTCCGACGGCGTCAGCTTGCCGCTGTTGACGCCTTCGTCCCAGATCACCGCCATGCGGTCTTCGACCCCGCCGCAGCCGTTGGGGATTTTGGTGAAGTCGTTGCGCCCCGCCGCTTTCTGCTCGGCGCAGAAGGTGCAGTGGTCCGTCGCCGTAGTGTGCAGGTTGCCGCCCTGCAGGCCTTGCCACAGTGCCTTCTGGTGCTCGCGGCTGCGGAACGGAGGGCTCATGACGTGACCTGCCGCAAACTCGAAATCTGGATGGTCGTACACGCTGTCGTCCACGATCAGGTGGCCGGCCAGCGCTTCGCCATACACGCGCTGGCCTGCGGCGCGGGCGCGGGTGATCGCGTCCAGCGATTCCTTGCACGACACGTGCACGATGTACAGCGGGGTGTTCAAGACGTTGGCAATGGCAATGGCGCGGTTGGCCGCTTCCGCCTCCACGGCTGGAGGGCGCGACAGCGGATGCGCACGCGGGCCGGTAATCCCCTGGCGCAGCAGGTCCTGCTGCAGCTGGTAAACCAGCTCGCCGTTCTCGGCATGCACAGTCGGGATTGCCCCCAATTCCAGTGCACGGCGGAAGCTTTTCACCAGCGTTTCGTCGTCCGCCATGATGGCGTTCTTGTACGCCATGAAGTGCTTGAAACTGTTGACGCCGTGGTTGCGCACCAGCGTGCCCATTTCCTCGTGCACCTTGTCCGACCACCAGGTGATCGCCACGTGGAAGGTGTAATCGCCGGCCGCCTTCTCGGCCCAGCCGCGCCACTGGTGGTAAGCCTCGAGCAGCGGCTGCTGCGGGTTGGGAATGACGAAGTCGATGATGGTCGTGTTACCGCCCGCAAGACCGGCTGCGGTGCCGGTGAAAAAATCGTCCTGGGTGACGGTGCCCATGAAAGGCAGGTTCATGTGCGTGTGCGGGTCGATCCCGCCCGGCATGACGTACTGGCCGCCTGCATCAATCACTTCCGCCCCGGCCGGCGCTTCAAGCGCGGGACCAACTGCGACGATCTTGTCCTCCTCGCACAGCACGTCCGCGCGGAAGGCACGGTCCGCGTTCACTACAGTCCCGCCACGAATCAAAGTTGCCATTTATGCTTTCTCCGGAATGGGTGGCGGTACGGCCTTGGCCGCCCTGCCCTTCATCAAGATGCCATACACCAGCGCCGCGATCGCGATGCCGACGAACCATGCATAGGTATAAATCAGCTTGAAGCCCTCGCCGACATCGCCGAACGATGCCGGAAAGGCGGCATTCAGGAAGCCCGGCACGTTGGGTGCTACGCCAAACGCGAAGGCCAGCAGTGCAGCGGAATTCCAGCCGTTTGTATAGCTGTATTCGCCGTTGTCGACGTACAGCGCGCCGACGTTCAGCTCCGTCTTGCGAATCAGGTAATAGTCGACGATCAGCACGCCGGCGATCGGGCCAAGCAGGGCCGAATAGCCGATCAGCCAGGTGAAGATATAGCCCTGCGTGGTTTCCAGCAGCTTCCATGGCATCATCGCCAGCGCGATGCCGGCCGTGATGTAGCCGCCGGTGCGATAGGAAATATGCTTTGGCGCCAGGGCGGAAAAATCATACGCGGGGCCAACCAGGTTGGCGGCGAGGTTGACCGAGATCGTATCGATCAACAGGACCACCAGCGCGACCAGCACCGCCACGCCGGTCATGCGGCTGGCCAGGTCAACCGGGTCCCAGATCGCCTTGCCGTACAAGACGACCGTGGCGGACGTAACGATCACCGCCAGCGCCGCCAGCAGGCCCATAGGCACCGGCAGGCCGACCGACTGCCCCAGCACCTGGTCGCGCTGCGTTTTCGCGAAGCGGGTGAAGTCCGGGATATTCAAAGCCAGCGTAGCCCAGAAGCCGATCATCGCTGTCAGCGAAGGCCAGAACGTCGGCCAGAACTGGCCGGCCTTCTTGCCGCCTTCAACGAATTGCGAAGGCTGCTCCAGCAAGGTACCGAAGCCGCCCGCCTTCTGGTACACCCAGCCAAGCAGCACGAAGCAAATGATGATCTTCAGTGGCGCGGTATAGGTTTCCAGTTTGCGGATCGCATCCATGCCGTGCACGATGTACCAGAACTGGATCGCCCAGAAGGCAATGAAGCAGAGCAGCTGGGCGCCATTGATGCCAAGGCCGCCGATCTTTGCACCGCCGATCTCGCTGCCCATCATCACGCCCAGCAGCGTATAGATCATCTGCCCGCCGAACCAGGTCTGGATGCCATACCAGCCGCAGGCCACGATGGCGCGCATCAGCGCCGGCAGCCGCGCGCCGGAGGTGCCGAACGAGGCCCGCGCCAGCACCGCGTACGGAATGCCGTACTTGGTGCCGGCGTGGCCGATCAGCAGCATCGGCAGCAGCACAATGGTATTGGCCAGGAAAACGGTGAGGACAGCCTGTCCCGCCGACATGCCGCCTTCAATCAGGCTGGCCGCCAGCGTGTAGGCGGGGATGCACATGACCATCCCAACCCAGAGTGCAGCGAAGTGATACCAGCGCCAGGTGCGCTGCGATTCATTGGTCGGGGCCAGGTCTTCGTTCCACAACTGGGGATTGTCGCTCATGCAGTCTCCTTGATCTCGGCCCGCGGGTTGCGCGGGTCCTGTGTCCAGTTCATGTAAGGCTTGCCCGTGGGGACTGCGACCATCGTAATACAACCTTGCACCGGACAGGTAATTTCGCACAGGTTGCAGCCGACGCATTCCTCGTCGTTGACCTTGTACGTCCGCGTGCCGCTTGCCTCATCGATCAACTGGAAGATGGACTGGTGCGACGTATCCTCGCAGGCCACATAGCAGCGGCCGCACTTGATACAGTCGTCCTGGTTGATATGGGCGATGGACTTGTAGTTCATATCCAGGAACTTCCAGTCCGTGGTGTTCGGCACCGCCTTGCCCATGAAGTCGTCCAGCGTCTGGTAGCCCTTGGAGTCCATCCAGCGCGCCAGGCCGTCCTTCATTTCCTGCACGATGCGGAAGCCGTGCAGCATCGCAGCCGTGCAGACTTGCACGCACCCGGCGCCCAATGCGATGAATTCGGCCGCATCCTTCCAGTTGCCAATGCCGCCAATGCCGGAAATCGGCAGGCCGCGCGTTTCCGGATCACGCGCGATCTCGGCCACCATGTTCAGCGCAATCGGCTTGACGGCCGGGCCGCAGTAGCCGCCGTGGGTGCTGGCGCCGCCAACGTTGGGGAAGGCCACCATCTTGTCCAGGTCCAGCGAGGTAATGGAGTTGATGGTGTTGATCAGCGAAACAGCATCGGCGCCACCGGCCTTGGCAGCACGCGCCGGGCGGCGGATATCGGTGATGTTCGGCGTCAGCTTCACGATTACCGGCAGCCTGGTGTGCTTCTTGCACCACGCCGTCACCTGCTCCACGTATTCCGGAACCTGGCCGACTGCGGAACCCATGCCGCGCTCCGGCATGCCGTGCGGGCAGCCAAAATTCAGCTCGATGCCGTCGGCGCCCGTAGCTTCGACTTTCGGCAGGATCGCGGCCCAGTAATGTTCCTCGCAAGGCAGCATCAGCGACACCACGATGGCGCGGTCAGGCCACGCCTTCTTCACCTCCGTGATTTCCTGCAGGTTCAATTCCAGCGAGCGGTCGGTAATCAGCTCGATGTTGTTGAAGCCGAGGACTTCGCGGTTCTTGCCGTAGATGGCGGAGTAGCGCGAAGAAACGTTCACGGCTGGCGGATCTTCACCCAGCGTTTTCCAAACCACGCCGCCCCACCCTGCTTCGAAGGCGCGGATCACGTTGTAGGCCTTGTCGGTAGGCGGTGCGGAGGCGAGCCAGAATGGATTCGGCGCCTTGATGCCGCAGAAATTGACGCTCAGGTCGGCCATTATGCTGTCCCCTTCTTCGATTGGATGTCGGAATGGATCGCCATCGCGGCGCGCTTGCCGTGCTCCACGGCCTGCACCGTCAAGTCCTGGCCCAGCGAGACGCAGTCCCCGCCGGCGTAGATGCCCGGCAGGATGGTGCGGAAGCTGTCGTCCACATGAATCTTGTCGCCATCGCGCTTCAGCATCGCTGCCAGCGGATCGGCCAGGGCGGCCGGTTCCATTGCCTGGCCAATGGCCTTGAAGATCGCATCGGCCGGCAGCTCGAAAGTAATGCCGGTGCCGATCATGCGCGAGCCCTCCATCGCCGTGCGTTCGAAGCGCATGCCCCGCACGCGGCCGGCTTCGTCCAACAGCACCTGCTGCGGTTGCGCCCAGGTCTGCATGCGCACCTGGTTAGCCTTGGCGATGTCCTGCTCGTGATGGGTAGCGCTCATGGCGTCGAAGCCGCGGCGATAGACCATCGTCACTTCTTCCGCACCCAGGCGCTGGATCTGCACCGCCATGTCGATAGCAGTATTGCCTGCGCCGATCACGATGGCGCGACGCGGCACCGGCAGCTTGGCCAGGTCGTCCGCCTGCCGCAATTCGGCGATGTAATCGACCGCCGCCATCAGGCCGGGAGCATCCTCGCCGGTCAAGCCCAGTGCACGGCTCGCGCCCAGGCCCAGCCCGAGGAAGACCGCGTCGTATTGGCCGTGCAGGTCTTTCAGGTGCAGGTTGGCACCGAGCTTCTGGCCGTGGCGTACTTCGATGCCGCCAATCCCCAGCAGAAAGTCGACTTCCTTTTGCGCGAAATTGTCGGTCAGCTTGTATTTGGCGATGCCGTATTCATTCAGGCCACCGGACTTCTCATGCGCCTCGAAGATCACCACGTCGTTGCCCAGCATGGCCAGGCGGTGGGCGCAGGACAAGCCTGCGGGCCCGGCGCCGACTACTGCGATCTTCTTGCCGGTCGAGGGTGCGCGCTTGAATGGATGGCCGTCCAGCGTGGCATTATCGAGTGCAAAACGCTGCAGAAGGCCGATCTTCACCGGCTGGCCTTCCGCGTCATGATTGCGCACGCAGGCGTCTTCGCACAGGATCTCGGTCGGGCAGACGCGCGAGCAACTGCCGCCGAGGATGTTCTGCTGCAGGATGGTGACCGCGGCGCCGTTCACGTTCCTGTCATGGATATTGCGGATGAAGCTCGCGACATCGATGCCGGTCGGACAGATGCGCGTGCACGGCGCGTCGTAGCAGTACAGGCAGCGCGAACTTTCAATCGCAGCCTGGCGCGCGTTCAAGGGCGGCGCCAGGTCGGTGAAATGACCGGCCAGCTCTTCGTTCGTGGCTTTGGGCTGCGGTATGTATTTGAGTGACTCGATCATTGGTTCCATCCTCACTTCATCTGTGGGAAAGCAAACTGCGCGCCAGCACTTGCGGTATTTGGCCAGCGCTCCATCACGGCCTTGTGGCGGGTGTAGAAACGCACGCCCTCCGGACCATAGGCATGGTGGTCGCCAAACAGGCTGCGCTTCCACCCGCCGAAACTGTTGAATGCCATCGGCACCGGCAGCGGCACGTTGACGCCCACCATGCCGACCTGGATCTGGCGCACGAATTCGCGCGCCACCCCGCCGTCGCGCGTGAAGACCGCGACACCGTTGCCGTATTCATTCTTGTTGATCAGCTCTACCGCCGACGCCACGTCAGGCAGGCGCACCATGCACAGGACAGGACCGAAAATCTCTTCCTTGTAGATGGTCATATCGGGCGTGACGTGGTCGAACAGCGTGCCGCCGATGAAGAAGCCGTTCGGACGGTCGGCAACCTGGTAGTTGCGGCCGTCGACAACCAGGGTTGCGCCCTGCTCCACGCCCTCGCCAATCAGGCGCTCAATGCGCTGCTTGGCTGCCGAGGTCACAACCGGCCCCATTTCGGCCTCCGATGCCATGCCATCGCGCACTTTCAGTGCAGCGGTGCGCTCTTTCAGTGCACCCAGCAGCTTGTCGGCGGCATCGCCCACCGCCGCAACCACCGAAATCGCCATGCAGCGCTCGCCCGCCGAACCAAAGGCGGCGCCCATCAGCGCATCGACCGCCATGTCCATGTCGGCGTCCGGCATCACCACCATATGGTTCTTTGCACCGCCCAGCGCCTGCACGCGCTTGCCGTGCTGCGAACCGCGCGAGTAGATATATTCCGCAATCGGCGTCGAGCCCACGAAACTCACCGCCTGGATCGCCGGGTGATCGAGCAGCGCGTCGACCGCCACCTTATCGCCTTGCACGACATTGAACACGCCGTCCGGCAGGCCGGCTTCCTTCAGCAGGCGCGCATGCAGCAGCGATGGCGACGGGTCGCGCTCGGAAGGCTTGAGGATGAAGGTATTGCCGCAGGCAATAGCGATCGGGAACATCCACATCGGCACCATCACCGGGAAGTTGAACGGCGTGATGCCGGCCACCACCCCAAGCGGCATGCGCATCGACCATGCATCGATGCCGCGCGCAATCTGGTCGGTGTACTCGCCCTTCATCATCTGCGGGATGCCGACAGCGAATTCCACCATCTCGATACCACGCGCTACTTCCCCTTTGGCGTCCGCGAAGGTCTTGCCGTGTTCGCGGGTCAGCATGGCGGCGAACTCCTCGGTGTGCTGGTGGCACAGTTCGAGGTACTTGAACAGCACCCGTGCACGCGTCAGCGGCGGCGTGTTGGACCAGGCCGGGAACGCCGCTTCCGCAGCGCACACGGCGGCATCGACTTCCTCCGCCGTGCCGAGCGCCACGCGCGCCACCGGTTCACCCAATGCCGGGTTGAATACGTCGCCATAACGACCGCTGGCCGTATCGACCTTGGCGCCGTTGATAAAGTGGGTAATGGTATCGAGATTGCTCATTTCAAGCCCTGAGGATTAGGCCAGCAGCGATTCCGCCGGCACGTAGGTATAGCCAAGGTCGTGCGCCACCGCTTCATAAGTGACGTGGCCTTGGCAGACATTGAGTCCGTTGCGCAGGTGCGGGTTGGCCTTCATGGCCTTGGCCCAGCCCTTGTCGGCCAGCGCAACGGCATGGCCGATGGTGGCGTTGTTCAGCGCAAAGGTGGAGGTACGGGCGACTGCTCCCGGCATATTGGCGACGCAGTAGTGCACAACGCCGTCGACCACGAAGGTTGGGTTCTCGTGCGTGGTGGCATGCGAGGTTTCAAAGCAGCCGCCCTGGTCGATCGCCACGTCGACCACCACGGAACCTTGCTTCATGCGCGACACCATATTGCGCGTGACCAGCTTGGGCGCGGCGGCACCGGGCACCAGCACGCCGCCGATCACCAGATCGGCATCGGTCACCGCGTCGTCGATGGTGTGGGCATTGGAGTACATGGTCTGGATGCGGTTGCCGAACACCAGGTCAAGCTGGCGCAGGCGGTCGACGTTCTTGTCCAGCACCGTCACGCGGGCGCCCATGCCGACAGCGATCTGCAGCGCATTGGTGCCGACCACGCCGGCGCCGATAATCGCCACATTGCCGGGGGCTACGCCTGGCACGCCGCCCAGCAACAGGCCCATGCCGCCTTTGGATTTTTCAAGATGGGCAGCGCCAGCCTGGATCGACATGCGCCCTGCCACTTCGCTCATCGGCGCCAGCAGCGGCAAGCCGCCGTTTGGACCGGTGATGGTTTCATACGCAATGCAGACCGCGCCGGATTTCACCAGCGCCCTGGTCTGCTCCGGGTCGGGAGCCAGGTGCAGGTAGGTGTAAAGAATCTGGTTCTCGCGCAGCATCGCGCATTCCTGTGGCTGCGGTTCCTTCACTTTGACGATCATTTCGGCCTTGGCGAAGATTTCCTCCGCGGTCGGGATGATCGTGGCGCCGGAGCCCACATACATTTCGTCGGTCAGACCGATTGCAGCGCCCGCGTTGTGTTGCACCAGGACCTGGTGCCCGCGGAGTGTCAGTTCCTTTACGCTGGCCGGGGTAAGGCCAACGCGCGATTCCTGATTCTTGATTTCCTTCGGTACGCCTACCAACATGGTTCGTCTCCTTTGGTTGTTTTACTTAAAACCGGTAAACCAGGGTACGACCCATAGGGTCGGACCCTGTCTGCTCGCCTGCTGTTGGTGTTGGTTATGCGCCTTTGATCTTCGTCAAAAATCAAAGGCCTCGAACCAGAACCCCAGGCCGTCGATCTGACTGGGTCTGACCCTATGGGTCGGACCCAGGTTTACCGGTTTTAATCAAGCGTCTTCAACACCTTTCCGAGCTTCCCGAATAATTCGTCGATGTGCTTCTTCTCAAAGGTGAGTGGCGGCGACAACGCGATGATATCGCCGGTGGTGCGGATCAACAGCCCATCCGCGAAAGCTTTCTTGAACGCGGCGTATGCGCGCGTTCCGGGCGCACCTTCACGCGGCGCCAGCTCGATGCCGGCTACCAGGCCGATGGTGCGAATGTCGATCACATGCGGCAGCCCTTTCAGCGAATGCACGGCATCTTCCCAGTACGGCTGGATTTCCTTGGCGTGGTCCAGCAGCTTCTGCTCCTTGAACACTTCCAGCGTCGCCAGCGAGGCGGCGCAGGCGACCGGATGGCCGGTGTAGGTGTAACCGTGGAACAGCTCAATGCCGGCCGGCGCCTCCATGAAGGTATCGTGGATGAACTTCTTGCTGAACACCGCGCCCATCGGGATGGTGCCGTTGGTCAGGCCCTTGGCCGTGGTCATCATGTCCGGTTCGACATCGAAGTAATCGGTGGCGAACGGCGTGGTCAGGCGGCCGAAGCCGGTGATCACTTCATCGAAGATCAGCAGGATGCCGTGTTTGGTGCACAGTTCGCGCAGGCGTTTCAGGTAGCCTTTCGGCGGCACCAGCACGCCGGTGGAACCCGCCACCGGCTCCACGATCACGGCTGCGATAGTGGATGCGTCGTGCAGCGCGACGATGCGTTCCAGTTCATCGGCCAGGTGGGCGCCGTACTCCGGCTCGCCGCGCGTGAAGGCGTTCTTCTCAATATTGTGAGTGTGCGGCAAGTGGTCTACACCCGGCAGCAATGTGCCGTACGGCTTGCGGTTGCCGGCGATGCCGCCGACGGAGATGCCGCCGAAGCCGACGCCATGGTAAGCCCGCTCGCGGCCGATCAGGCGGGTCCGGGAAGCTTCGCCGCGCGCCTTATGGTAGGCCAGCGCGATTTTCAGTGCCGTGTCCACTGCCTCGGAACCGGAGTTCGTATAGAACACGTGGCCGAAGCGATGGTTGGTATATTCCATCAGCTTTTCGGCGAGGTCGAAGGCGGCCGGGTGGCCCATCTGGAAGGTCGGCGCGAAATCGAGCTGGCCGACCATTTCGCTGACTGCCGCCACGATCTTCGGCTGGCGGTGGCCGCAGGGGACACACCACAGGCCGGCGGTGCCATCGAGCACCTGGTTGCCGTCGACGTCCTTGTAGTAGACGCCTTCGGCCGAGACCAGCAGGCGCGGATTGGCCTTGAAGTCGCGGTTGTTCGTGAACGGCATCCAGAAGGACGCCAGGGACTGCGGCCGGGCTTCGTTCATTTGCTATCTCCCTTGGTGGGTTTTTTTACGATGCTCAAAAAACTTTACCAGTTGGCAAAATCATGATGCAATAATAGACAGCAAGTTAACTATGGCACATATACACACAAGCGGAAACGCTCCAACCGTACAGGTAGCAAAAACAGTACAGTTTTAGAGGCCCGAATGGACGACAGCGCAACTCCCAACTCCGCATGGCCCGTGCTTTCCATCGAGCGCGCGAAGAAGGGCAGCCTGGTTGAAAAGATCGTGGACGCCATCAGCGCGATGGTGGCAAGCCGCGAGCTGCGCGTTGGCACAAAGATGCCTTCAGTCAGGCAATTCGCGAAGTGTAATGGCATCAGCACCTTTACAGTTGTCGAGGCCTACGACCGCCTGGTCACGCTCGGACTGTTGTCATCGCGCCGCGGTTCCGGCTATTTTGTCGCTCGCCACGACGTCCCCGCCCTGCTGCCGCCAGCGGCCATGTTCGCCACGCCGGCTGCCGTCGACGCGCTGACACCTGAACTGTATTCCGGCGCTTCCGAAGCGCTGCCGGTCGGCGCCGGCTGGCTGCCGCCCGAATGGTATGGCGAAGACACCATCCTCGACGCCGTACGCCACGCCATGCGCATCCCCGCCAACCGCTTGCGCGGCTATGGCCACCCGCTCGGCTTCCCCGGCCTGCGCCAGTACATGGCGTCAACACTAAGCGACGAACTGTTTGCCGTGGAAGCCGAACAGATCCTGCTCACGCACGGCGCCACCCATGCCTTCGACCTGATCCTGCGCACGCTGACCAAGCCTGGCGACACCGTCTTCGTGGAAGACCCGGTGTACAGCAACCTGCTGTCGCTGATCCGCCACCACGGCTGCCACGCCATCGGCATTCCGCGCGACGAGCATGGCCTCGACATGGATTTTCTCGCCGCGCAGGCGCGCGAGACCCAGCCCAAGCTCATGTTCGTCAACACCGTGCTGCAAAACCCGCTCGGCACCAGCTTGACGCAAGCGCAGGCGCATCGCCTGCTGGGGTTTGCCGAGCAATTCGACTTCTGGCTGGTGGAAGACGACATCTACCGCGAGCTCACTGCGCGCGGCGAAGCCTCGCTGGCCGCGATGGACGGCTTGCGGCGCGTGATCCGCGTCGGCAGTTTTTCCAAGACGCTGTCGCCAGTGCTGCGCGTCGGTTCGATTTGCGCCTCTACCTCGCTCCTGCCGGAGCTGGTGCGCGTGAAGATGCTGGCCGGTCTCACCACGTCGGAAGTGAACGAACGCGCCGCCTACCACGCCATCACTGCGCGCCCCTACAAACGCATGGTCGAAAAGCTGGTGGCACAACTGGCCGAGGGCCGCGAACGCACCATCGACCTGCTGGCCCTGGCCGGCATGGCGCCGATCGCCAGGCCGCGCGGCGGCATGTTCGTCAGCGCCGGCTGGCAGCAGGCGCCGTCGCCTGAGTGCAACGGCAAGCAGCTTGCCGACCAGGCACTGAAGTCCGGAATCCTGCTCGCACCGGGCGAGTTTTTCCAGTTGCGGCAACCGGCATCGATCTGGTTCCGCTTCAACGTCGCTTATTCGGACAGCCCACAACTGCGGAACTTCCTGCAGTCCATGAGGAGGGAATATGGCATCAGCTAAACTGCGCCGCGTCATCAACCGCGACCGGCTGGAAGCGGACATCGCCACGGAGGCTGTGCGTGTATTTGCCGAATGCGGCTACGAAGGTGCGTCGGTCGCCACCATCGCGGAAAACGTCGGCCTGTCGAAGCAGAACCTGATGTACTACTTCCCCACCAAACAGGCGCTCTACCAGCGTGTACTGGACGACGTCCTCGACGAATGGCTGGCGCGCATGGCCAATATCGCCGAGCCGGACGGCGAACCGGCCGAAGTACTACGCGCCTACATCAAGGCCAAGCTGGATTTCTCGCGCGAGCATCCGTGGGGATCGCGCGTGTATGCGATGGAAGTGATCAGCGGCGCGCCCCTGTATGGCGAGCAGATTCGCGAACGCGTGGTGCCGCTGGTGCGCAAGGATATCGAGGTGTTCGAGCGCTGGATCGCCGAGGGCCGGATCGCCCCCGTCAACGCCACCCACCTGCTATTTGCCATCTGGGCCATGACGCAGTCCTACGCCGACTTCGCCGCGCAAATGCAGCTGGTGCTTGGCGCCGGACAATTGACCGGTGCCGATTTTGCCGATGCAGAGGAGACCATCACCAGGCTGGTGATCGCCGCCCTGATGCCAGCGAAAGCCAGCGGCTAACGGCAATTGCCGTGCCCCCCGGCCCGGATCACGGAGGTGATGCGTTTCATCTTGCCCCACCCTGCTGGCAAACAGGGTCAATCTTGTTCGCGCGCAACGGCCAGCAACTCTGAAATCGCCCTGCCGTCCTCCGGATACAGCGCGCCGCCAAAGCGCAACGCCAATTCGACCTTCTCGCCAGCCGGCAGCAACAACGGAGCCGCAGTAGCCGCCTGCTTGAAGCGCAGCACCTGGCTCTGGACAATGGTGCGCCGCGCCGCCACGCTCAGGATCACGCCAAATTCATCGACTCCCAGTCGTGCCAGCACATCTCCCTCACGGCATTGCTTGCCGAGCCGCCGGGATATTTCCACCATCACGTCGCGATGCTGCGGGCGCACGCGAACCACCATCACACCCACGTGGCCGCTGCGCGCAATCGCGTCATCGACGCGCACGCGCAGCTGTTCGTAGAAGGAAGAACGGTTGGGCAATCCCGTTGCAGGATCCTGCGTCACTTTGCGCTGCAATACCTGCGCACCTTCCTGCGAAGCGTGGAACATCAATGCTGCGGTCATGTCGGCAATCGCCTGGCCAATCGGCACTTCGTCTTCATCGAACGGACGCGGTTCACGCCACGCCAACTTCAGCACGCCACCAGCCTGGGCGCCAAACAACAGCGGCAGGATTGCCATCGAGCGCAGGCCCACGCGACGGCATGCTTCGCGGTTCACACGGTCATCGATTTCGGAGTCGGTGCAAGTGGCGGCCTGGCGCGAGGTCAGCACAAGTCCCGACAGGCTGCCTTTGATCTGCATGCGCAAGCCTAGCTGGGCTTCAGCCAGTCCGTGTGCCGCGCGGTACACCACCTCGCTGCCTTCCACCAGTTCGATCACGGCGCCGTCCGCGCCGGTCAGCTGCATGGCCTTTGCCGCGGCGAGATCCATCACCGCGCCAAAGGCCGGTCCAAGGCGCGCCAGTTCAAGCTGGGCATCTACGATTGCGACGAGCTTCGATGGGGGAAGATCCAGCCGGTCGCTCATCGCCTACTCCTGAACTGGTGTGATCTGCACGCTGGCCACGCGCCACTTTCCTTCCTTGCGCACGTAGACGTCAACATAACGGTAATGGCTGCCGAACGGCTTGCCGTCATAGCTTCCGGTCATGCGCGTGCGGCCGCTCACCAGCGCCACGTCGCCGTAGAAGCGGATATCCATGTCTTCGACGCCGTAGGGATTGATCACCAGTTTAGGCGACGTGATCGCATCGAGGAAGGCCGCCTTGCCGGCCACATCGCCGCGCGCACTGATCTGGCGGAAGTCTTCCGCCATGTTGTCAGCGATGGCTGCGCGGTCCTTGCGGATAATGGCCTTGTCCCAGGCGTCGGCCTGTCGTGCAAGTTCTTCGGATGGCGACACGGCGAAAGCGCTCACTGTGCCAAGCGCCAGCGCAGCGGCAATCATGGTTACGCGAATCTTCATGAGATACCCTATCGAATGTTGTCTTTGCCGTTAAATCGGAAACCGGACCCGGAACACCCTTGGATATTCCGCAGGATAAGGGGCCGCGATCCGGATTGCATGGTCTATGTTGCTGACGGTACGGCCCTCCTGGCTTCCCACAAGTTCAAGCTTGCTGATGTCGCCGTCCTGGTCCAGGCTGACTTCATATTCAACAGGTCCATCAACCCTGATCGGCTCGACATTCTTCGTGATCCACTGCATTTCCATTACGGTCAGCTGGCGCAGCGGCTCCTCTTTGCGCAAGAGCCGGAAGTCTGTTGCGCCGAGGTAGATCCAGAAGACCAGCCAGGCAAGCCCAAACCAGCGCACACGTTCAAGTGACCTCGACTCAGTTTTGGCTACCCGGTGTGTTTCTTGCGCTTTTACCTGCTTGATCAAGTGCGACATATGCTCGCGCCAAACCTCAACCTTGCGCGGTGCACAGGTCAGATACATCAAGTCCGGATACTTGGTAAATACGATTTCCGCAACCAGGATATCGCGCGCCAGGTCTGCAAGAGACGGAACCCCGGTCTCGCGCAAGCGATTAATGACGTGCGTATGCTGCTCGCGTGTTTCCTCCGGCTGCATGCGCAGGAACTTCAGGTCCGAGAGGGCTCCAGCCAGCGCGTCAAAATCATCCATGTAGGAAGGAAGCTGGCGGCCGTCCCAATAGAATATTTCACAGGCGGCCGGGAAGAGATATTCATGTCCTGGCCGCCACCCGGATTCCAGCAGTCGTGCCACGACAGCTTCGAATGCTTCGGAGTCCTCCAGATTCAATGGACGCAATGATTGCAAAATTTGCCGAGCCTGCTCCAGCGACTTAAGATCGTTCAGTTGCGCCAGCGCTCTCTCATGTGGCATTTCGTGCTGATCTGGCTCAGGAAGCTCGGTTGCGCCACTCTCGGCCCAACGCAATGCCGCCTCGTAGGCCTCGCGTAAAGCCTGGAACGCTGCTGGTTCTGCTTCCTGGTCTATGAGTTTCAGTTCTCGAGCATAGGCCCGGCGAATCGTTCGCGAATTCGCAGATGCATCAAGGCTGAGACGGTCGAGGAATTTCAAGGTAATGCAACGATCAAATATGTTGGTCAATCAGGATCGGATTGCCATCGGGGTCGATGGCGATGATATAGGCCGGGCCGGTGCTCGATTCATCGGTGCGGACAGCCAGCGCAATGCCGTTTTCCTCAAGCTGGCGTTGCAGCTGGCGCACGTCGGTGTAGCCCGGCACGAGCTGGGCGTTGCTGTCCCAGCCGGGATTGAAGGTCAGCGTATTTTTCTCGATCATGCCCTGGAACAGGCCGATGACCTGTTCACCGTTCTTCATGATCAGCCAGTTCTGCTCGATGTTGCCGCCAAAGTCCTGGAAGCCGAACTTCGCGTAGAACTCGCGCGAGGCATGGATGTCCCGGACGTTCAGGCTAAGGGAAAATACGCCGAGTTGCATGCCGAATTCCTCCGCTCGCTTGGACCATGCCAATCTAACATCGGCTCACATTGCCAGCAAGGCCTCCGGCACGTTGGCGCCCGCTTGCTTGGCCGCTTGCGCCACAGCGCGGATTTCCTTTTTCAGGCTGGCCGTGCTGGAAGACAGGCTGCGCAGCATGAAGAAGGTCGGGGTATCGGTCTTGGTCACCTGGCGCATGGTGTTCATCGCGGCCTTTGCTTCCGGCAGGTCCTTCATCAACTGCTCATACTGTGCCACCGCCTGGGCCAGCGAAGCCAGCCCTTGCTCGAGCTGGGCGACCGGCGCCGTGCCGCCTGCAGCCAGTGCCTTGGTGGACGCCGTTACGCCGCGCAACTGGGTCTCCAGGGTTTCTTCAACCGCACGGCGTGTCATTGATTCGGACAGCTGGCCGGCACGTTCGCCCATTGCGGCGGCCTCCTGCGACTGGCCGAGGGCAGCCAGCAGTTGCTGGTTGCCGGTCAAGGTCATCCGGCTGGCATCGATAAAGCGCACCATCATTTCCTTGGTTGGATCGTTAGCGCGCTCCATGCCGTTGAACGCAGCACCGCCATTCCCGTTCGACATTTGAGCTTGCGCCAGTGGGGCAGCCAGGGATAAAACGAAAGCACCGGCTAACAAAATACGCATGAACTACTCCATTAGTGAAAGGTGATAACAAAAAGTTAAAATCAATTTTACTGTTCCTCCTTGTTAAAATGCAAAAATTTCCTAGAGTCAGCATTCCATGCCAGCATTCGCCCCATTCACCCTGAACGCCCAGCGCCTGCAATTGCGCTTCCTGACCGCTGCCGACGTGCCGGCCCTTTATCGGATGTATTCCGATAGCGAGGCCATGCGCTACTGGAGCAGCGCGCCCTGGGACAGCATGCAGCAAGCCGAAACCTATTTCGCCGCGGCGCAAGCAGGCTATGAAAGCGGCGACCTGCTGCGCATGGGCGTGGAGGTCGGCGGCGAACTGGCAGGCATCATCAACCTGTACAGCTTCAGCCGCCAGAACCGCCGCGGCGACATCGGCTACATGCTGGACCGCGCATTCTGGGGCAAGGGCTATATGCAGGAAGCCATGGCCACCTTGATCGACTACGCCTTCCGGGTGCTGAGCCTGCACCGCATCGAAGCCGACATCGATCCGCGCAACACCGCCTCCGCCAAGCTGCTGAAGAGCTTGCATTTTGTGCATGAGGGCCATATGCGCGAACGCTGGATCATCAATGGCGAGATCTGCGATACGGACTTTTTCGGCCTGCTGCGTTCCGATTGGCTGGCGGCACGCTAGCCGTTCGTCGCGCGCCAGAGCAAATCATCCGCCCCGCAGCGCAGTCTGTCGGATGCCGCTCCACTGTTGCCAGGCGCAGCGGTACAGTTGCATCATCGAAACGCAAGGAGGAAATGATGAAAACGATTAACAAAAGCGCCAAGGAAACCGTGAAAGAAGTGTGGCAAGCCTTTGTCGGCATCGGCCGCCACTTCGTCCGCACGCTGGACCACATGTCCTGGCCTGCCATCGTCGGCATGTGCATCGTGATCGCGCTGTTCCTGACCATCCTGCCGCTGGCCATCACGCTGTTCATCGGCGTGCTGATCGCCAAGCTGGCCATCAACGCCTTTGGAGACAAGAAACAACATGGGTAACCGGACCCGCAGCGTGCTCTCCTTTGTCGGGGAGATTGGCGACACAGCCAGCAGCCTGTGGTGGGACTTCTTCGACTGGCTGGCGCAAGTGCCCTTGCGCCAGCTGGTGGTAACGTGGATGCTCGCCTTCCTGCTGGGACTGACGCCCGTGCTGCATCCGAAACAGGTAGCTTTCTTCATTGTCGGCTCGGCCGGGCTGAAGATCCTGGCCGGCGGCAAGCGCAAGGCGGAAATCGAAGCGCGCAAGGCGGCGGCGCAAGCCGGCACCGAAAGCCTGGAACGCCGCCTGGTGGAAGCCCAGATGTCGGCCCTGCAGGCGCAAGTCGAACCGCACTTCCTGTTCAATACCCTGGCCCTGATCGGCCAGTTGATCGAGACCGACCCGCCGGAAGCGGCCAAGATCCACACCCACCTGATCGAATACCTGCGCGCCACCCTGCCCCAGATGCGTTCACGCGGCAACGGTACGCTGGGCCGCCAGATCCAGATGGCGCGCTCTTATCTGGCCATCATGCAGGCCCGCATGAAGTCGCGCCTGTCCGTCTCGATCGACGTGCCGCAGGAGCTTGAAAGCGCCACCTTCCCGCCGATGATGCTGCAGATCCTGATCGAGAATTCGATCAAGCACGGCCTCGAGCCGAAAGTGGAAGGCGGCCGCATCGACATCCGTGCCAGCGTCAACGGCAGCGTGCTGCAAGTCGACGTGCAGGACGACGGTGTCGGTTTCAATGCCTACGCCGGCGATGGCGTCGGCCTGACCAATGTACGTGAACGCCTGAAGCTGATGTACGGCACCCGCGCACAGTTGCTGATTGAGCAGCCGATGGATGGCGGCTGCCGTGCCACGATCTGCATCCCCTTTGCACCAGACATTTTTGCCAAACCATGAGCATGCAGCCAAAAGCCACCGCCATCATCGCAGACGATGAAGAACCAATGCGCGACATGCTGCGCAAGCGCCTGCACGAAGCCTGGCCCGAACTGGAGATCGTGGCCGAAGCGGCCAATGGCATCGAAGCCATCGCGCTGGCCGGCCAGTACCAGCCGGACATCGTCTTCCTCGACATCCGCATGCCGGGCCTGACCGGCATCGAGGCGGCGCGCATGCTGTTCAATCGTTGCCACATCGTCTTCATCACTGCCTACGATCAATATGCAATCGAGGCCTTCGAACAGGGCGCGCTGGACTACCTGCTCAAGCCCGTCAACCTGGAGCGTCTGAAAACAGCTTGCGAACGCCTGCAAGCGCGCCTCGGCAAAGCGCCCAACAATATCGAACGCCAACTGAGCCAGCTCTTGCAGCAGACTGGCCGCAGCCCGGCCGGCAGCGCGACACAACCCGAGTACCTGCACTGGATCCAGGCCCAGGTTGGCAACAGCCTGCGCATGATCTCGACCAAGGAAGTGTTGTTCTTTCGCGCCGACGAAAAATATACGCGCGTGCAAACAGCACAGGGCGAATTCCTGATCCGCAAGACCCTGAAGGAACTGGAAGATGAACTGGACCCGAATGAATTCTGGCGCATCCACCGCTCTACCCTCGTGCGTGTGGATGCGATTGCCGAGGTGACGCGCGACTTGCGCGGCCGGCAGATGGTCCGCGTGCGCAACTCCAGCGAAGAACTCGAAGTCAGCCGCGGCAACACCCATTTATTCCAGCAAATGTAGGTCGCCCGCGCTCGCTTGCCCCCTGTACGGTGCTAGTCTATATTGTCCTGACTAAGCTGCGTTTTCAGGGAGAGAACGATGACGATTCCAAAGGCCACGCGCGCGACCATCATGCCTTGCCTGCGTTACCGCGACGCGCCCGCCGCTATCGATTGGTTGTGTAAAACCTTGGGTTTCAAGGCCGCGCTTGTGGTCCCCAACGAAGACGGCACCATCGCCCACGCCCAGCTTTCCTATGGCAACGGCATGATCATGCTAAGCTCCATCTTTGACACCGAGTACGGCCGTTTGCTGAAACAGCCCGCCCAGATCGGATCAGCTGTCACCCAAACCGCCTACCTGGTCGTCAACGACGCCGACGAGGTGCACGCGCGCTGCGTGCAAGCCGGGGCGCCAATCGAGATGCCCTTGCAGGACGAAGATTACGGCGGCCGTGGATTTACCTGTCGAGATCCTGAAGGGCATGTGTGGAGCATAGGCACTTATGACCCTTGGGAGCACTGATGGGACGCACTGTTCACTTTGAAATCCAGGCCAGCGAACCGCAAGCCCTGATCGATTTTTATGGCAAGATGTTCGACTGGAGCTTTTCCAAATGGGAAGGCGGCGAATACTGGCTGGTCGGCACCGGCGAAGTCGGCGCGCCCGGCATTAACGGCGGCTTGCTGCCGCGCCGGGGCCCGCGGCCGGAAGAAGGTGCTGCTGTCAATGCCTTCGTCTGCACTGTCGACGTGGAAGACCTCGACCAATCCCTTGCGCTGCTAAAAGAACTCAAAGGCACGGTTGCCGTGCCGCGCATGCCGGTGCCCGGTGTCGGCTGGCTGGCCTACGCCAAGGACCCAGACGGCAACATCTTCGGCATGATGCAGAACGATGCCAGCGCATCTTTCGAGGGAGCCTGAATGAGCGACGAACAGGCAATCCGCGACCTGGTCGCGGAATGGACCCGTGCCACCCTCGCCGCCGAAGTCGACCGCATCCTGCCGCTGATGACGGAGGACGTCGAATTCTACGTGCCCGGCCAGCCCATCATGCGCGGCCGTGCCGCCTTTGAGAAAGGCGTGCGTGCCGTGCTGGCATCGCATCGCGTCGAATCGCACGCCGACGTGCAGCAGGTGGAAGTCAGCGGCAACCTGGCCTGGTGCACGACGCATCTGCGCGTGGCGATTACGCCACTGGCTGGTGGCGAGGCCATGCGCAAGGAAGGCAATGTGTTATCGGTGTACCGCAAGAACGCTGCCGGCCAGTGGCAGCTGGCGCGCGACGCGAATATGCTCAGTTGATGGCAGCCACCAGGGCGGCGTCTGCCACCTGCGTCGGGCGGATCTTGATCAGGCTACGGTAGAGCGGAGGCAGGTGGCTGCACAATTCGTGCAGCGCCTGTTCCGGCATCGCAGGGCGCACGTACTGGAACTGGGCCGGGTTGTTGTGCGGCAGCGCGCCTTCCATCGTCGACCCGTAAGCGCCCAGGGCCATGAAGCTCAACGCACTCTCATCCGGCCCGACTGCAAACACGAAAGTGCCGTCTTTCGGGTGGCCCAGGTAGTGCCGAACTTCGGCTTGCGTCGCCGCGTCGGCGCCTTCCATCAGCTTGTAGCGCAGCTGCGCGTAAGCCCGCGTGCACTCCATGAAAGCGGTGCGAATGGCTGACGCCTGTTGGCGGCCGTGGCAGCAAAGCAAGAGATTGCCGAAGGAATCCAGCAGCGCTACAGCTTCGCCCTTGCCGCCCTGCGCCTTGTCGCGCGCCATGGCCTGCTGCAGGTATGGCGCAAGGCCGGCATCCGGCGTCCGCGGCACGCAGCGGTAAGTCAGGGCATCGGGGAACGCGCGCTTCAGGGCACGCACGATGAAATGGTCTTCCGGCAGTGTGGCCGGATCTTTCAGCTCCGCTTGCGGCGGATCGATGTTGAACAAATCCATCACATTGGCCGAGGTCGCCTCGAACACCAGCGAGCATAAGGCTTGCGTCGGTTCGGCGATGGTTTTGCCGATGAAGAAAGGTTTCGGCGTAGCCCCTGCCCCGCGCCGTGCATACGACGAGGTGCCCAGCACGGCCGGATAGGCGAAAGTCCGCTCGGCCTGCGGGCGCAAAGCAACCGGCAGCGAGGGATAGAAGGCGGAACCGTTGTAGTTGATGCCGGCCTTGCTGTCAGGCGCTGCGACGACGACATTGAAACCGGCCGCCAGGATGGCGCCCGTGCACATGCAGCACGGGTCGAGCGAAGTCACGATGGTGATTTCTTCGGGCGGCGGCAGCTCGTGGCCTTTGGCACGTTCGGCGAAGTACCAGTCGATCAGCTGGCGCTCACTGTGCGCGGTCGGGTCGTAGATCAGGCCATGCTTGATGACGTTGTTATGCAGCGCCTTGAGCACAGTACCGCTGGCGTCGAGCATCACGCCGCCCACGCCAAAGGTGCCCTGGGTCTTTGCCGCAATAGCTTCGGATGCCGCGATGGCGACCGCTGTCTGGACGTCGATGGCCTTCTTCACGCTTGCTTACTTCTTCAAGTCCCAGCCGCCAAAGGCTTCCGGAAGCAGCTCGGCGGCAGTGGTTTCGCGGACGTCGCCTTTCAGGTTGGCCAGCACGACCGGCAACTGATTGCCGCCCAGTTCGAGCGTAACCTGGCGGCAGGCGCCGCATGGAGCGATCGGATTGTCCGTTTCGCCGACGACTGCCAGCTTGTCGAAATCGCCCGGCTGGTAGCCTTGCGCGACTGCGCTGAAGAAGGCAGTACGCTCGGCGCAGTTGCACAGGCCGTAGCTGGCGTTTTCCACGTTGCAGCCGTGGAAGATCTTGCCGTCTTTCGTCAGCAGCGCTGCGCCGACCTTGAAGTTGGAGTACGGCGTGTAGGCTTTCAGGCGTGCTGCCTTGGCCTCTTCGATCAGTGTTTCGTTGTTCATTTATTCTCCAAACCGGTAAACCGGTGTCTGACCCGCAGGGTCAGACACCAGGCACGCGTCCGGCACTGCTTTTCCGGTTTAAGGGCGGATCGTGCGATAAACGATCGGATTCGCCGCCGGCGCCGCATCCGCAATCGTGTATGCCGCCTGCACTTCACGCACCGCCTGTTCAGCAGCAGCTTGCGTGCGCGCGTGCACCATGGCCATAGGCTGGCCCACTTGCAGCGGCTGCCCCAGTTCGGCCAGGTCGGTCAGCCCCACGGCAAAGTCGATCGCATCGGTCGGACGGCGACGGCCGCCACCCAGGGACACCACCGCCAGCCCGATATCGCGGCAAACGGTCGAAGCAGCGTAACCCGCACGCGGCGCCGGCACCGGCACCACGATTGGCGCCTTTTCCAGGTGCTTGTCCATGTTCTCCACCAGGTCGGCCGGGCCGCCCAGCGCCTTGACCATGCGCGAGAAGCGCTCGGCCGCTTCGCCGGAATCCAGCGCATGCTGCAACCTGGCGCGGGCATCGGCTTCGTTGGCGGCCAGCTTGCCCAGCACCAGCATCTCTGCGCACAGCGACATCGTGACCTCATGCAGTCGCGCCGGACGGAATTTGCCGGTCAGGTAGTCGATTGCGCCGCGTACTTCCAGCGCATTGCCGGCCCATGGAGACAGCGATTCATTCATATCGGTCAGCAAGGCCGAGGTCAGCGTGCCCGCGCCATTGCCCACCTTGACGATGGATTCGGCCAATTCGACCGACTTCTCGTAGGAAGGCATGAAGGCGCCGGAGCCGACTTTCACGTCCATCGCCAGCACGTCCAGGCCTGCCGCCAGCTTCTTCGACAGGATTGAGCCAGTGATCATCGCCACCGATTCCACGGTCGCGGTGACGTCGCGGATCGAATAGAAACGCTTGTCCGACGGCGCCAGCGACGAGGTCTGGCCGATGATGGCCACGCCGACGTCCTTCACCACTTCGCGGAACTTGTCGTTGGTCGGGACGGTGGAGTAGCCAGGGATGGAATCGAACTTGTCCAGCGTGCCGCCGGTGTGGCCCAGGCCGCGGCCCGAGATCATTGGAACGAAGCCGCCGCAGGCCGCGATCATCGGGCCGAGCATCAGGGACACGACGTCGCCAACGCCGCCGGTGGAATGCTTGTCCATCACCGGACCTGGCAGGTTCAGGGATTTCCAGTCCAGCACTTCGCCGGAATCGCGCATGGCCAGGGTGAACGCCACGCGCTCGTCCATGGTCATGTCGTTGAAGAAGACGGCCATCGCCAGCGCGGCGATCTGGCCTTCGCTGACGCTGTTGTCGGTGATGCCTTTGACGAAGAATTGGATTTCTTCCTTGCTCAGCACACCGCCGTCGCGTTTTTTACGGATGATTTCCTGGGGGAGGAACATTTTTTTTATCTCTTTCTTTTTACTTCCAAACCGGTAACCCGGTGTCCGACCCGCAGGGTCAGACACCAGGCCAGCGGCTGCCGCGTATCGGTGTCAGACCCTATGGGTCTGACACCGGTTTACCGGTTTTAAACGCCGTAAGGAATCCAGATGTTTTTCACTTGCGAAGCATGCGCCAACACCACGCGCCCGCCAGCCTGCGCGGTCGAGAACCAGTCACGGCCCTTCGCGCCGCCAGTCCAGGTACGCTTCAGCGAACCTGCCGAAAGCTTCTCCACTTCCGCGCAACCAGCAGCAGACCCGTCGTGACGCCAGACAGCATCCACGTCCGCGTGCGACGCCAGCGTGCGCGCCAGTTCATCCGCCGAACCGGTCACGATATTCACCACGCCGCCCGGCAGGTCCGAAGTATCGAACACTTGGTACAAATCGGTCGCCGACAGCGGATACGCCTCGGACGGCACAGCCACCACACGGTTGCCAACAGCGATAGCCGGAGCCACCAGCGAAATAAAGCCCAGCAGCGGATTCTCGTTCGGGCACACGATGCCGATCACGCCGATCGCTTCGTTCAGCGCCACGGTGATGCCGTGCATAGGCGGCTGGTGTGCCAGGCCGTCGTACTTGTCGGCCCAGGCAGCCCAGTAGAACAGGCGCTCGATGGAAGCCTGCACTTCCTTCTCGGCGTTCTTGGTGCCGGTCTGCGCAGCGATACGCTCTGCGAATTCAGCGCCACGAGCAGCCAGGTTTTCAGCGATGTAGTACAGCACTTGCGCGCGGTTATGCGCAGTAGCCTTGGTCCAGCCGGTTGCCTTGTGCGCCGCTTCAACGGCGTTGCGGATATCCTTGCGGTTACCCTCGCCCACTTCGCCCAGGAACTTGCCGTCGGCGCCGTGGATGGCGCGCGAGTAGGCGCCGTCAGGGCGGGCCTGCTTGCCGCCGATGTACAGCTTGGCGGTGCGATCCACAGCAAATGGATCGGCCGATGGCGTGAACTCGGTTTCAGGCTTGGCAGGCTTCTTGAACGAAGGCGCGGCCGGACGTGCATCTTCCGACACAGGCACCAGGTATTCGAACATGCCTTCGCGGCCGCCTTCACGGCCGTAGCCGGATTCCTTGTAGCCGCCGAAGCCGCACGCAGCGTCGAACTGGTTGGCGGTGTTGATCCACACCACGCCGGCCTTGATCTGCGGCGCCATGTCCAGCGCCAGCGAGATGTTCTCGGTCCACACGCAGGAAGCCAGGCCATACACGGTGTTGTTGGCCAGTTGCACAGCTTCGGCTGGAGTACGGAAGCTCATCGCCACCAGCACCGGGCCAAAGATTTCAGCTTGCGCCACGGCGGCGGAAGTGGAAGCGCCGGTGATCAGGGTTGGCGGGAACCACGAGCCGGTGGCAGGCAGTTCGCAGCCGGCCGGCTGGTACACCTCGCAGCCTTCGGCACGGGCGGAATCCACCAGGCCGGCGATGCGCTGACGCTGGATCGGGTCGACCAGGGCGCCGATGTCCATCGACTTGTCCAGCGGGGAACCCAGGCGCAGGTTGTCCATGCGCGCTTTCAGTTTTTTCAGGAAGCGGTCCTGCACGGATTCCTGCACCAGCAGGCGGGAACCAGCGCAGCAGACCTGGCCCTGGTTGAACCAGATCGAATCGACCAGGCCTTCCACCGCAGCGTCCAGGTCGGCGTCTTCGAAGACGATGAACGGCGACTTGCCGCCCAGCTCCAGGGACAGCTTCTTGCCGGTGCCGGCGGTGGCTTCGCGGATGAGGCGCCCAACTTCGGTGGAGCCGGTGAAGGCCAGCTTGTCGATGCCCTGGTGGCCGACGATGGCTTCGCCGGTGCGGCCGTCGCCGGTCACGATGTTCACGACACCGGCAGGCACGCCAGCTTGCTGGCAGATGTCCGCGAACAGCATCGCGGTCAGCGGCGTGAATTCAGCCGGCTTGAAGACGATGGTGTTGCCGGCGGCCAGCGCAGGAGCGATTTTCCATGCCAGCATCAGCAGCGGGAAGTTCCAAGGCACGATCTGGCCGACCACGCCTACGGCGCGATGGCCCGGGAATTCTTCGTCCAGCAATTGCGCCCAGCCGGCGTGGTAGTAGAAGTGACGGGCCACCAGCGGTAGGTCGGCGTCGCGCGTTTCGCGGATGGTCTTACCGTTGTCCAGGGTTTCCAGCACGGCGAACAGGCGCGCATGCTTTTGCATCAGGCGTGCGATCGCGTACATGACCTTGGCGCGGCCATGGCCGCCCAGTGCCTGCCAGCCCGGCAGCGCCTTGCGTGCTGCAGTAACTGCACGTGCTACGTCGACCGCGGTAGCCTGGGTCAGTTCAGCCAGTTGCGAGCCATCGGCCGGGTTGTAGCAAGCGAAGGTTTCGCCCGGCTCGGTCCACTGGTTGTCGATAAACAGGCCGAACTTGCGGGAGCGCTGCTCCAGCCACGCTTGCGCTTCTTTCTGGCTTTCTGGTGCAGGGCCGTAGTCCATGGTGTTGAGGATCTCGTTAATAGTTGGCATGGCGGTGTCTTCTTATGGTTGCGCGTGGCGATGGGCGGCGGAGTAGGCGCCGGTCACATGGTGCTCCAGCTGGCGCTCGATGTCGGTCAGCAGGGACGAAGCACCGATACGGAACAGGTGCGGCTCCAGCCATTCATTGCCCAGTTCTTCCTTCATCACGGTCATGTATTGCAACGCTGCCTTGGCGGTGCCCACGCCGCCTGCCGGCTTGTAGCCCACCTTGAAGCCAGTGCGCTCGTAGTATTCGCGGATCGCGCGCACCATCACCAGCGACACAGGGATGGTGGCGTTGACGCCTTCTTTGCCGGTCGAGGTCTTGATGAAGTCCGCGCCTGCCATCATGCAGACCCACGATGCCTTCGCCACGTTTTCCAGCGTCACCAGGTCGCCGGTAGCCAGGATGGCCTTCACGTGGGCTTCGCCGCAAGCTTTGCGGTAAGCCAGCATTTCATCGTACAGCGCTTGCCAATTGCCGGTCAGGACGTGCTGGCGGGTGATGACGATGTCGATCTCTTTGGCGCCGGCGGCGACCGACAGTTCAACTTCGCGCACCTTGGTTTCCATGCTGGTCAGGCCGGCCGGGAAGCCGGTCGATACCGCAGCGATTGGCAGGCGGCCTTTCAGCACTGCGTCGGCGTGCTGGATCATTTCGTGGTACACGCAGACGGCGCCGGTCATGATCTTGCGTTCCTGCAGGCCCAGCGCTTCCACCAGGTCCTGGCGCAGCGGGCGCATGGCTTTCATGCACAGGCGCTCAACTCGGCCCGGGGTGTCGTCGCCGGCCAGCGTGGTCAGGTCGATCAGTTCGATCGCCTTCACCAGCCAGGCGGCCTGATACTCTTTCTTCACGGTGCGGCGGTTCGCCAGCGATGCGGCGCGGCGGTCCGCGGCGGCCTTGTTCACGTGGATGTGATTCAGCCAGCCCAGGTCGAGGCCGATGGCCTCGTTGCGCTTGAAGTTTTCAATGATGGTCATAGCAGGTTGGTTCCGTTGGAAAGAGGTTTCACGCCCAGGTGATGCGCGATGGTCTGGCCGATGTCGGAGAAGGTCTCGGAAATGCCGAGCGATTGTGGCTTCACGTTCGGGCCGAAGAACAGCACAGGAATATGTTCACGGGTATGGTCGGAGCCAGGCGCGGTCGGATCGCAGCCGTGGTCGGCGGTGATCACGCACAGGTCGCCATCCTTCAAGCGGGAGATGAATTCCGGCAGGCGCGCATCCAGCTCATGCAGCGCGTTCGAATAGCCGGCAACATCGCGGCGGTGGCCGAAGTGCATGTCGAAGTCGACGAAGTTGACGAAGGTCAGCGACTTGTCGCCCGCCTCCGCCTCTGCTTCCAGCAGCTTGTCGAACAGCGCCATGTTGTCTGGGCCCTTCAACACGCGGCTCACGCCTTGCGCGGCGTAGATGTCGCTGATCTTGCCCAGTGCGATCACCTCGCCGCCTTCATTCTTCACGTGGTCCAGCAGAGTTGGCGCGCTTGGCGGCACGGCGTAATCGTGGCGGTTGGCGGTGCGCTTGTAGTCGCCGTTGGCGCCTACGAATGGACGGGCGATGATGCGGCCGATGTTGTACGGCTTGACCAGCTCATAAGCCTTCTCGCACATATCGTACAGGCGCTCCAGGCCGAAGTGCTCTTCGTGACATGCGATCTGCAGCACGGAGTCGGCCGAGGTGTACAGGATAGGCTTGCCGGTCGCCACATGTTCGTCGCCCAGCTCGTTGATGATGGTGGTGCCGGAGGCGTGGCAGTTGCCCAGGAAGCCCGGCACGCCGGTCAGTTCCTGCAGCTTGTCGGTCAGCTCTTTTGGGAAGGACGGCACTTCCTTCGGGAAGTAGCCCCAGTCGAACAGCACCGGCACGCCGGCGATTTCCCAGTGGCCGGACTGGGTGTCCTTGCCGGTGGATTGCTCGCGTGCCGCGCCGTAGGCGCCGGTGAAACCGTCGCGCTTGGTGAAACCGGCAGCCCACTCGCCCGACGCGGTATACGCGGCGGCGGCCAGGCCGAGGCCTTCCATGGTTGGCAGGGACATTGGCTTGCCTTCGTTGGCTGCCCATTTGGCGATGTGGCCGAAGGTGTTGCAGGCCTGGTCGCCGTACTTGGAAGCGTCCGGCGTTGCGCCGAGGCCGAAGGAGTCTAACAACAGGATGAAGGCGCGGGACATTTTTGCCTCTCTATTCAAAACCATCAAAGCGGTGTCTGACCCGCAGGGTCAGACACCCGATACGCGGCGGCCGCGGGCCAAGGTGTCTGACCCTGCGGGTCAGACACCGGGTTACCGGTTTCAGGCCTTTGGAGCCTTGGCCACATTCTCCAGGAACGCCAGAATCAGCTTGATCAGCGATTCCGCGCCCACAGCCGCATACTTCAGCGTCTGCTCGTGCGACAGCGGGAACGGCGACAGCCCTTCAGCCAGGTTGGTAACAACAGAAACGCCAACCACCTTCAGCCCGCAGTGACGCGCCGACACCACTTCCGGCACCACCGACATGCCGACAACATCCGCACCCAGCGTCTTGAACGCACGGATTTCCGCAGGGGTTTCAAAGTTCGGGCCAGGGTACGCGATGTACACGCCTTCATGCAGGGTGATCGACTTGTCCGCAGCGGTCGACTGCAGCAGCTTGCGCAGGTCAGCATCGTAAGCATTGGCCATCGAGAAGAAGCGTGGGCCGAAACGCTCGTCGTTCGGGCCAACCATCGGAGTCCCAGGCAGGAAGTTGATATGGTCGTTCAGCGCCACCAGCGAACCAGCGTCCACCTCGGTGCGCAGCGAGCCCGCCGCATTGGTCACAAACAGCATCTCGCAGCCCAGCAGCTTGATGGTGCGCACGGCGGAAGTCATCACCGCAGGGCCGTAGCCTTCGTAGAAGTGGCCGCGGCCCTTCAGGCAGACAACCTGCACGCCAGCCAGCGTGCCCAGTACAAGCTGGCCCGCGTGGCCATGCACGGTGGAGATCGGGAAACCTGGCAGTTCATCGAAGGAAATCGACACTGCATCGGTCATCTGTTCGGCCAGCACGCCCAGGCCGGAGCCCAGGATCATTGCAACGCGTGGCTGGAAATTGGCCGGCATGCGAGCACGGATGATGGCGGCTGCCTGGAATGGGGTATTGGAAGACATGGAGTTCCTCGTTTTTATATCTTTAGGTGAGCTGGCCAGAACAGGCCCTTTGAACGTACCACGACACTATGCATCATCGTCTATATGTATGGCAAATACCATTTTTCTTTGCCATTTATACGCAAGCGCTATAAATATGGGTTTATTATAGGAGCAGCTTCCGTTTGACATGGAACGGACAAATGTTTAGCATCGCAAACAAATGTTTATAGCGAGCTTTTCGTGACCGATCTCTCCCGCAAGGAACAGCTTTACGAGCTGATTCGTGCCAACCCCTTTATTTCCCAGCAAGAGCTGGCGGAGCAGCTCGCCCTGTCGCGCTCCGCCGTAGCCGGCCATATCGCCAGCCTGATCCGCGAGCGCAAGCTGCTGGGCCGGGCCTATGTGTTGCGCAACGAGCGCACTGTGCTGTGTATCGGGGCCGCCTGCCTCGACCGCAAGCTGCGACCGCACGCCCCATTGCAAATGGCCACCTCCAACCCAGCTTGCGCCGAGGAAAGTTTTGGCGGTGTGGCACGAAATATCGCCGCCAACCTGGCCCAGCTCGGCCTGCCCTGCTCCCTGCTGACCGCCCTCGGCGACGATTCCTCCGGCCGCGCCCTGCGCGCCCAGGCGGAAGCCTTCGGCATCGGCATGGAAGGCAGCCTGCAGGTCAACGGCATTGGCAGCGGCACCTACACCGCCGTGCTGGATGCTTCCGGCGAGATGGTGGTCGCGCTGGCCGACATGGCCATCTTCGACCAGCTCACCCCAGGCTGGGTGGCCAGCCGCCAGCCGCAGCGCAATGCCGCCGGCATGGTGGTGGCGGACCTGAACCTGCCGGTCGAATCGGTCGCCATGCTGATGGCGGATGCCCGCGTATCCGGCGTGCCGCTGGTAGTAGTCGCCGTATCGCAGCCGAAAATGGCGCGCCTGCCGAAAAACCTTCATGGCCTGTCGCTGCTGATCCTGAATCGCGGTGAACTGGAAACCCGCTCCGGCCGCGCCCTGCCGACCGAAGCCGACGTGCAGGCAGCCTGCCACGAGCTGCAAGCTGACGGCGTACGCGACATCATCGTCACCTGCGGCGCCAGCGGCGTCTATCACACGCTGGGCAATGCGCTGCACTGGCTGCCGGCGCACGACGCCAAGGTGATCGACGTCACCGGCGCCGGCGATGCCTTCTCGGCCGCCGTCTGCTGGTCGCTGCTGCAAGACCCCGAAAACCTGACCCTGGCTTGCGAACGCGGACTGAAAGCCGCCTCCATCACGCTCGCCAGCCCGCACACCGTGTCGCCCGAGCTGAGCGCCGACCTGCTCGCCACCGCGCATATCGAGGAGTAAATCATGCACCAATTCCTGTCCTTTTCCCCTGAAGTTGCCAACGCCCGCGCCACCGGCAAGCCGATCGTCGCACTGGAATCGACCATCATTTCGCATGGCATGCCTTACCCGCAGAACGTGCAGACCGCGCGTGAAGTTGAGCAGATCATCCGGGATGCGGGCGCCGTGCCGGCCACCATCGCCATCATTGGCGGCAAAATCTGCGTCGGCCTGACCGAAGAACAACTGGAAGGACTGGGCAACTCGCCGGACGCGATCAAGGTCTCGCGCCGCGACCTGGCCTATGTGCTCTCGCAAGGCAAGCTGGGCGCCACCACCGTGGCGGCAACCATGATCTGCGCGCAACTGGCAGGCATCAAGGTCTTTGTCACTGGCGGCATCGGCGGCGTACACCGCGGCGCCGAAACCAGCATGGACATTTCGGCCGACCTGCAGGAACTGGCGCAGACAAATGTCGCCGTGGTGTGCGCGGGCGTGAAGTCCATCCTTGACATCGGCCTGACGCTGGAATACCTGGAAACGCACGGCGTGCCGGTAGTATCCGTCGGCCAGCCAGGCTTCCCGGCCTTCTTCACGCGCGAAAGCGGCTTCAATGCCGACTTCCAGCTCGACACCGCCGCCGAACAGGCTTCCTTCATCACGACCAAGTGGGCCTTGGGCCTGAACGGCGGCGTGGTGGTCTCGGCACCGGTGCCGGTGGCAGAAGCCATGCCGAAAGACGAAATCGACGCCATCACCCTGCGCGCCCTGCAGGAAGCTGAAGAGAATGGCGTCACCGGCAAGAAGGTTACCCCCTTCCTGCTGGCCCGCATCAAGACCCTGACCGAGGGTCGCAGCTTGAAGACAAATATCGCACTTGTGAAAAACAACGCGCGTGTCGGCGCTGCCCTGGCACGCGCGCTGCAGGAGCATCCATGTCCATCGACCTGAAACAGTTAAAGTACTTCCTCGCAGTCGCCGAAGAGAAAAGCTTCAGCCGCGCGGCCGAACGCCTGCATATCTCCCAGCCGCCGCTTTCCCAGCAGATCATGAAGCTGGAAGCGGAGCTTGGCGTGAAGCTGTTCGCCCGCACCACGCGTACCTTCGAGCTGACAGTGGCCGGCAAGGCGCTGATGCAAGAGGCCTCCGACCTGCTGGCGAAGATGCGCATGACCATCGACACCGTGCGCCAGATCGACCGCGGCGAAGTGGGCCGGCTGCGCGTGGGCATCGTGGGTTCGGCGATGTGGGGACCGATTCCATCCATGCTGGAAGAATTCCAGAGCAAGTACCCGCGCGTGACCTGGACCATCCACGAGTCCGGCCCTACCGTGCAGTACGACGCCTTGCGCGCCAAGCAGATCGACGTCGGCTTCTGGCGCGAGCCGAAGCTGGACGACGACGAACTGCGGCGCGACAACTTGAAGCAGGAACTATGCTTCCGCGAGAACGTTTGCGTGGCAGTCAACGAGCACCATCCCTTGGCGAAGATGGACGCCATCGAATTGTCCGATATCGCGGACGATCCGATGCTGACGCTGGCTCTGGACAAGTCGGCATTCCCGCGCTACCTGATCCAGTGCTGTGTGAACGCGGGCTTCCAGCCGGAGATTTTCCAGGAAGCGCACGAGCCGCAAACCTTGCTGGCCATGGTGGGCGCGGGCCTGGGCGTGACGCTGATGCCGGAGACCACGGCACGTATCGGCTGGCCGGGCGTGGTGTTCCTGCCGATCCGCACCAACCCGCCATCGGCGAACCTGTACATCACCTACACGACGCTGGATGACGCACCGGTCGTGCGCGCCTTCCTCAACATCCTGCGCCCCCCTCCCGCTGAAAACCGGTAAGCCAGGGTCTTAGGGCCGCCAGCCGCCGCACAGACAGTGTCAGACCCTTGGGTCTGACACTGGTTTACCGGTTTTAGTGCGTAGCTCCACCAGCCGCAACAGCATCGCCATCCGTAGCAAGCGCGGTACGGATAGCAACACGCATTCCTTCAATCATCTGCTCCAGCGACATGCTTGCCGCGCCAGGATGGCGCGCCGCCTGCTCCGGCAAATACGGAATATGAATGAAGCCAGCTTTCACATCGCCGCGGCCCGCAACCGCGTGCATCAAACCATAGAACACATGATTGCACACGAAAGTTCCGGCAGTCTGCGACACCGACGCCGGCAAGCCAGCCGCCCGCAAAGCCGCCACAATCGCCTTGATCGGCAACGTGGAAAAATACGCCGCCGGCCCTCCCCGCACAATCGCCTCGTCCACCAGCTGCCGCTCCGCGTTGTCCTTGATCGGCGCATCGTCGACGTTGATCGCCACCCGCTCCACCGAAAGATCGACGCGCCCGCCAGCCTGGCCGACGGCAATCACCAACGCCGGCTGCAACTCAACGATCAGCGCCGCCATGGCCGTATTCGCGTCGCCAAACACGCAAGGCAGCTGGCGCGCCACGACACGGAAATCGCCCTCACCCCAGCCATCCAGAGCCCGCACGGTTTCCCATGCCGGATTGATCGGCTCCTTATTAAAAGGCTCGAAGCCCGTCAGCAGAACAGTTTTCATCAGGTTTGTTCCGAGAAACCCCGTCCTTCAGGGCGGGGAGTGAAAGGAGCCGACCGCAACGCGGCTGTTCTCCTTGAGATTAGTGAAATACTGTATAAAATTACAGTATGATTCTCGTCTACCGTTTCCGTGTGAAATCGAAAAACGGGCTGCTTGATCTGCAAGCCCCTAAGGTGAATTTCGTCTGGAACTACTGCAATGACCGGCAGAAGGATGCGTTGCGTTTTGACCGTCCCTGGCTGACCGGCTTCGACTTGAACAAGCTGACTACCGGCAGCAGCAAAGAATTGGAGCTGCACTCTGGTGTGATCAATGCCGTATGCGAACAGTTCGCCAAATCCCGTGCCCAACACCGTCGTCCTTATCTGCGTTACCGCGGTCGGAAGTCTTTGGGATGGATTCCTTTCAAAGGACGCGACCTGCATCGGGAAGGCAACGCCTTTCGCTTTGCAGGCAATACGTTCCGCGTGTTTTACTCTCGCCCCCTTCCTGAAGGGAAGATCAAAGACGGCAGTTGCTTTGCGCAAGACGAATTGCGCAGCAATTCGGGCCCCGTGAAAAGCTTTGCCAGTCGTGGTAACTGGTTCCTCAACATTGTGATCGAGGTTGCCGAGCCGCCGGTCCGGCCACTCGACCACGGTGTCGGTATTGATCTTGGCTTGAAGGATCTCGCTACACCGTCCGAGGGAGAAAAGATTCCGGCGCCGGGCTTTTATCGTGAGGCTGAAGCGGCGCTGGCAGTAGCGCAGCGAGCCCACAAGCGGCGCCGCATCAGAGCCATCCAGGCGCGCACGGCGCGGCGCCGGCTGGACTTCTTGCATAACAGGTCGGTGGAGCTTGCCCGCGCCTTCGACCATATTGCTGTTGGCAATGTCAATGCCAGTGGACTCGCCAAAACCAGCCTGGCGAAGTCCGTGCTTGATGCAGGCTGGTCGTCCTTCCGCAAGATGCTGGCGTACAAGGCCATGAGGCATGGCGCACGGTACGTGGAAGTGGACGAACGCTTCACCACCCAGACCTGCTCGAATTGCGGCGCACTGCCCGATTCGAGGCCGAAAGGTATCGCAGGCCTTGGAATAAGAGAGTGGGAATGCAGCGAATGCGGTGTGGTACATGATCGTGATCGTAATGCTGCGTTAAACATTCTCCGTCGCGGACGTGCGACGCTGGAAGCAGGAATCCGCGTTCTTTAGGGCGGGGGACGTCAAAACAGGAAGTAAAGCAGAATGATATTAGCGCCCAGCAGCGGCAAGGCCGTCGGCACCTGCGCCTTGATCACGGCATTGCGGTCGGCCAGGTCCAGCAGCGCTGTCGGGATGATATTGAAGTTGGCCGCCATTGGCGTCATCAGCGTACCGCAATAGGCGCTGAACATGCCGATCGCCGCCATCACCGCTGGATTGCCGCCAAACTTCGCCACCAATACCGGCACGCCGACACCGCCCGCCATGACCGGGAAAGCGGCAAAACCATTGCCCATCACGATAGTGAACAACGCCATGCCGACACAGTACACCGCCACGGCCACCAGTTTCGAATCGAGGCCAATATAAGTCGTCGTCACCTGTGCCACTGCCTTGCCAACACCTGCCTCGCTGAACAACAGGCCAAGCACTGCCAACATGTGCGGCAGCACGATCATCCAGCTCATGGCATCGATCAGGCGGCGAGATTCGCGGCCGGCCTGTAGCGGCGTGGAGCGCGTCAGCCAGCAGGCCACGCCGACCGCGATCACGGCCGCGCAGCCAAGGCTGACCAGCGTGAGGTGTTTCGGATCCAGTACAAACAACTCACCAATGTGCACGTCCTTGAGCAGGGTGGAACCGGCCATCGTCACGGCCGGTATCACCAGCGCAGGCACGAACAGCCTGTGCCCGAGCCGCGCGGCGCTAGCCTGGCGCGCGCCGTCCGGCAACACGTCCGGCTTCCCGCTCCTGACGCCGCCGAAGCCAGCCAGCAACGCCATCACGATCATCGCCAGGCCCACCATGGCCGGCGGCAAGCGCTCGCCAACCAGGTAGACCGTCGCATAAAAGGTCCAGAACAGGCCCGTGGTCCAGCGGCGCGGGTTCGTGCGGTCGCGGAAGGACATCAGGGCAACCAGCGCCAGCATGAGGCCCAGCAGGAAATAGAAGTATTCGACGCGGATGATCATGCAGCGCCCCCGCCTGTTGGCGCCAGGTAGCGGTCCAGCCGGCGCAGCCGCCAGGCGTGGATGATGAAGGCGCTGATGGCAGTCGGGATGCCCCACAGTGCCATATGCAAAGGATCGACCTCGATACCTTCAGCGCGCAGCACGGTCTGCATCAGAACGATGGCGCCGAAAGCGACAAATATATCTTCGCCGAAGAACAGCCCTACGTTGTCGGTGGCAGCAGCCATGGCGCGAACCCGCTGGCGTTGATCGTCGCTGAGTTCGGGGTTGCGAAGCTGCGCTGCTCCTTCCGCCATCGGCGCAACGACCGGCCGCACCATGTTTGGATGGCCGCCCAGCGAGGTCAGACCCATCGCGGCGGAAAGCTCGCGAACCCCGAGATAAACAATCAGCAGCCGCCCAGCCGTCGCCGAGCGCATGCGCGCTACGGCCGACTGCGCATGCTCGCGCAAACCAAAACGCTCCAGCAAGCCGATTGCCGCCAATGGCAGCAGGTAGATCATCGGCAGGTTGCGCGTCCTGACGAAGGCCGTGCCAAGCGAGGCAAGCAGCGCTTCGACCGGCATGAACGCAGCAAAACCGGTAGTGAAACACGCCGCGACAACCACCAGAACCGGGTGCAGCCGCAACAGGAATCCAAGTACGATCACGGCCACGCCAAGCAGCGGCCACATATTGACAGCAGTTTGCATCAATCCTCCCCCCGAGGCAGGCCACATGATACAAAAAAAAACGCGCACCGAAGTGCGCGTCTTGCGAGGGCGATCTTCCGATCAGAAGTTCGCCTTGAACTGCACGCCGTAGGTGCGCGGTTCGTTGACGATGCCGGTCAGGTTGTTGAAGTCGATCGCGCCCAGGGACTGGATGCGGTTGGTGATGTTGCGGCCGTAGGCGGCCAGCTCATACTTGCCGTCGTTCCAGCGATAACCCACGCGCAGGCCGCCTTCCAGCAGTTCCTTGGCCTTGTACTCGGTCGCTTCGTACAGGAAGAAGTTGTACGAGGTACGGTATGCCCAGTCGGTATAAGCGTAGATCTCGCCATCGCCCAGCGGCTGGCTGTAGCGCAGGGTGAAGTTGTGCTGCCACTTCGGTGCACGCGGCAGCGGATTGCCGTTGATGAGGGCTGCGCTGCCGATCACGTTGCCGTTGGCATCCTTGAACTCGATACGTGGATCCAGCGGGGTGCAACCGCCGCCGCAGGACTGGACGAACAGGTCTGCGTCCTTGATCTTGGTGTCGTTGTAGCTGGTGCCGAAGGTCACGGCCCATGCATCGCTCAGGTTGGCTTGCAGGTCCAGTTCCACGCCGCGGCCAGTGACTTTGTCAGCGTTGATCAACTGGTTCATGTTCACGGTGCCGGAGCCTGCGGTGAGCTGCTTGTCCTTCACGCGATAGTTGAAGACGGTGGCCGACATGCGCGCGCGGCGGTCGAACAGGTCCTGCTTGACACCGAATTCCACGGACAGCGCTTTTTCAGCGTCAGCTTGCGATGGCTTGGACGTCAGGTCGAACAGGCGGCCCTGCATGGAAGGCGCGCGGTAGCCAGTGGCGACGCGGCCGAACAGGTTGGTGTCCTTGTTCAAGGTGTAGGTACCGCTCAGGTCCCAGCTCACATTGTTCGAGGTGTCGTTCAGGTAATTGGTCGCTACATTAGGAGGTGGCAGCAGCGGCTCGACGCGAGTGGCCACAAAATCCTTCTTGTCCTTGGTGTAGCGCACGCCAGCGCGCAGCTTGAACGCATCCGACACGGTGTAGTTAATGGTACCGAAGGCGGCGTACGACTTGGCATCCTGCTGCTGGGTCGCGTACGCGGCGTTTTGCGGGTTACCTGCGGTGAAGGAATCGAAGGAGATCGAATCGATCTGGATATGCTCGTCGAAGTAGAATACGCCGGCGATCCACTGCAGTGGACCTTTGTAATTGGACTCGACGCGGAATTCCTGCGACAACTGCTTATGGTCAGGAATCAGGTCGGCGGTTTCGACCGGGAATGGAATGAAGCCTGGACCCATCGGAGGGTGGAAGGAAGCGCCGTAGCCGCCGTCCACGTCGCCGCGGCTGAAGAATTCCAGCTTTTCGTAGCCGGTGATCGAGTGGAAGGTCAGCCCCGGGGTATCCCAGCGCAGGCGCAGGTTGGCGCCTTTGTTCTTCAGGTGCTGCTCGTTGCCGCCATCAGTCGGGTAGGACTTGTAGTCGAAGTTGTCGACCAGCTCATTGGTGCCCTTCTTCAGGATATTGGCGCGGAACAGGGTGGCATTGCCGTCCATGTCGCGGCCGTGCACGTTCAACAGCGCGCTGAAGTCTTTATTAGGCTTCAGCAGGAACTGGATACGACCGGCATTGTCCTTGTAGCCTTCAAAATCGGTGGTCGGCGCGCCCGGACGGTCGTTATGAACGCGGTTGCCGCGGTGCTGCGATTGCAGCGAGATGCGGGTGGCCAGCACGTCGTTGATCGGGAAGTTGTATGCGCCTTCATAGTTGCGCACGCGATCCTTGCCGATGCCGACATTGACATAGCCTTCCTGGCGGAACACCGGCTTGGCGGAATCGAACTTGATCACGCCGGCCGGGGAGTTACGGCCGAACAGGGTGCCTTGCGGGCCGCGCAGCACTTCCACCTGGTCCACGTCGAACACGGGGAAGCCCTTCAGCATCGGGTTTTCCTGCACGATGTCGTCCATCACCAGGCCAACCGGCTGGGAGGCGTTCAGGTCGAAGTCGGTATTGCCCAGGCCGCGGATATAGAAGCGCGGGAAAGTACGGCCATAGTCGGACTCCACGGAAACGGATGGCGAACGGCCGTTCAGGAAACGGATGTCCTGGCCGCCGGAAGTCAGCACGTCCAGCTTCTCGCCCTTCAGGGTGGCGATCGCCATCGGCACATCCTTGATGTTTTCAGCGCGGCGCTGTGCCGTAACAATCACTGTCTCCAGCTGGCCCGGCTTCTTCACTTCTTCGGTGGTGGTCGTAGCTTCTTGCGCAATCGCGCCATGAAGGGGAAACGCGCTGGCCACGGCCAGGGCGATCAGGGAGTGCTTGAGGCGTTTATCCATACCCGTTGTTCCAATCTTTAAAAGAAAAGTAACGTAATGTTGCAATGGCGCGAATGCTAACACGAAAGCAATTGCCTTCTCTTACTTACGAGAAACCCTACATTTAGTTGACTTGCATATAAATAAGTAAGCAAAAACGTATTTGCCATACATATAGCGCCTGCTGCATAGTAGTGACGCACGAATCCATGCCGTGAGAAGCGGATTCGACTGCAGGAAGATGTGTTTGCAGTTTGATTACGTGCCCAAGAATTAATCAAGGGTACATGTACAAAATTTGCATTTGTGCGTTGTTGGCAAGCTACAAGGTGCCGTGGCGTGGATTGGCGCGAAAAAGCGGAACTAGGCACTCCATAAAAATATACAATAACGATCTTCGACGGAGCCCTTACATGAAAATCAAACAACTTAGCATGATGATCGCCGCAGTTGCGGTAGCAGCCAGCGCAAACGCGGCTGATCCGAAGCTGGGCATCGTGTACGACGCTGGCGGCAAGTTCGACAAGTCGTTCAACCAGTCCGCTTTTGAAGGCGCTTCGCGCTTCCAGAAAGAAACCGGCATCAAATTCATTGAAGTTCAAGCCAGCAGCGATACCCAGGCTGAGCAGGTGCTGCGCGGCCTGGCCCGCAAGAACCTGGACCTGATCGCTTCGATCGGCTTCGCCCAGACCCAGGCGGTGCAAAAAGTCGCCAAGGAATTCCCGAAAGTCCGCTTCGTCCTGATCGACGGCGTTGCACAGGGCAATAACGTCAATTCTGTGACGTTCAAGGAAGAAGAAGGTTCTTACCTGGTCGGCGTGGCCGCTGCCATGGCCTCCAAGACCAAAAAGCTGGGCTTCATTGGCGGCATCGACATTCCGCTGATCCGCACCTTCGCCTGCGGTTATGCCCAGGGCGCCAAGGCTACGGACAAGAAAACCGAAGTGATCTCGAACATGGTCGGCACCACCTCCGCCGCCTGGAACGACCCTGCCAAGGGCGGCGAGCTGGCGCGTGCCCAGTTTGACCGCGGCGTGGACGTAGTGTTCGCCGTGGCCGGCGGTTCCGGCATGGGCACCCTGCAGACTGCCAAGGAAAAAGGCAAGCTGTCGATCGGTGTGGATTCCAACCAGAACCACCTGTACCCAGGCTCCGTGCTGACCTCCATGGTCAAGCGCGTGGACAATGCCGTGTACGATTCCTTCATGCAAATGAAGAACGGCACCTGGAAGGCCGGCGTGACCGCCAAAGGCCTGAAGGAAGGCGGTGTGGACTGGGCGCTGGACGAGAACAACCGCAAGGTGATCACGCCTGAGATCGAGAAAAAGGTCATGGGCGCGCGCAAGGACATCATCGATGGCAAGATCAAGGTCATCGACATCCGCACCACCAACGCCGCCTGCCCGGCCTAACCAGCAGTTCCAATAAAAAGAACGCGCCGACGGGGAATCCCGTCCGGCGCGTTTTTCAGTAAATAAGACCCGAAAATCCTTATGACGCCAGCAGTTGAATTCCGCAATATATCCAAGCACTTTGGGGCGGTGAAGGCGAATACGGACGTCAGTTTCTCCATCGCCAAAGGGGCCATCCATGGCCTGGTGGGTGAGAACGGCGCCGGCAAGTCGACCTTGATGAGCATCCTTTACGGCTATTACCGCGCAGATGGCGGTGAGATCCTGCTGGACGGTAAGGTGCAGCACATCCACAATTCCCACGAAGCGATCCGCCTTGGCATCGGCATGGTGCACCAGCACTTCATGCTGGTCGAGAACATGACCGTGCTCGATAACGTGATGCTGGGCAGCGAAGGCGGCTTCCGCCTGCGCGAGCACCGCGCCGCCGTCGAGAAAAAGCTGCGCGAAATCTGCGACCGCTATCGCCTGGACGTCGACCCGCTGGCCACCATCCACGACCTGTCGGTGGGCGCCCAGCAGCGCGTCGAGATCCTGAAGCAGATCTACCGTTCGGCCAACATCCTGATCCTGGACGAGCCGACCGCCGTGCTGACCGCCCAGGAGACCGAATCGCTGTTCGAGATCTTGAAGCTGTTCAAGGAACAGGGCAAGACCATCATCCTGATCACCCACAAACTGCAGGAGATCAAGGACATCACCGACACGGTTACCGTGATGCGCGGCGGCCGTGTAGTGGGTGCGGTGCAGACTGCCGATACCACCAAGGAAGAACTGGCCCAGATGATGGTGGGCCGTCCGATCGAGAACAACCTGCCGCGCGGTGAATACAATCCAGGCAAGGCCGTGCTGGAAGTGAAGAACCTGCAGCTGTCCGACGACAACGGCGTCAAGCTGCTGCAGGATATCAACTTCACCCTGCGCGCCGGCGAGATCGTGGCGATTGCTGGCGTGTCCGGCAACGGCCAGTCCGAGCTGATGGAAATCCTCTCCGGCATGAAGCTGCCGACCTCCGGGGAAGTGGACTTCGAAGGCAAGGCCCTGCCCTTCCCGAAACGCGGGGATGCCGACGGCCTGCCGACCAAATTCCGTGAACTGGGCATCGGCCATGTGCCGGAAGACCGCCTGCGCGACGGCGTGATCAAGGCTTTCTCGGTCATGCAGAACACCTTCTTCGGCTACCAGGACAAGGTCAAGAACAAATGGGGCCTGATCGACTTCAAAGGCATCGCACAACGCTGCGCCGGCCTGATGAAAGAGTTCGACGTGCGCCCGGCCAATCCGGACCTGCGCATTGGCTTGCTCTCCGGCGGTAACCAGCAGAAGGTGGTGATCGCGCGCGAAGTGCTGGCCAAGCCGAAGCTGATGCTGGTCGGCCAGCCGACCCGCGGCGTGGACATCGGCACCATCGAATCCATCCACACCCAGCTGCTGGCCCTGCGCGACCAGGGCGTGGCGATCCTGCTGGTATCGGTGGAACTGGAAGAAGTACGCGCCCTGGCCGACCGCATCCTCGTGATGTGCGGCGGCAAAATTACCGGCGAACTGAAAATCGACGAATTCGACACCACCCGCATCGGCTTGCTGATGGGTGGCATGCATAAGCACTGATCATGACCACGAACGATATGCCACGCTGGGCAACCGGCCTTGTCCTGCCCATCCTGAACCTGCTGTCCGCCTTGCTGGTGGCCGCCCTGGCGATCCACCTGATGGGCGAAGATCCGCTGGAGTCGATGCAGATCCTGATCAACAGCGCCATCATTAACCCGGAAGGCCTGAGCTACACGCTGTTCTACGCCTCCACCCTGGTGTTCACCGGCCTGGCCGTGTCGATCGCCATGCAGGCCGGCCTGTTCAACATCGGCGCCGAAGGCCAGATGTATTTCGGCGGCCTTGGCGTGACGCTGGCCATGCTGGCCTTTGACGCATCCCTGCCATGGTACCTGCTGATCCCGGCAGGCATCATCGGCGCCGCCCTGTTCGGCGCCCTGTGGGCCTTCATTCCCGGCTACCTGCAAGCCAAGCGCGGCTCGCACATCGTCGTGACCACGATCATGTTCAACTTCATCTGCGCCTCGCTGATGAACTTCATCATCGTCAAGTACCTGATCCCGGCCGGCGAGCAGAATACCGCCTCGCGCGTGTTCTCTGCCGCTGCCGAAATGCCGCGCCTGAACGCCTGGTTCCCGATCCTGGGCGAGACCCCGCTCAACATCGGCTTCTTCTTCGCCATTATCGCGCTGGTCATCTACGGCGTTGTCATGTGGCGCTCGGCCTGGGGCTACAAGATCCGCGCGCTGGGCCTGAACCAGCATGCGGCCCACTACGCCGGCGTCAAAATCAGCGCCATGATCATCCTCGTCATGCTGATCTCGGGCGCGCTGGCCGGACTGGGCGCAGTCAACTCCATCATGGGTTCGACCCACTACCTGTCGCTTAACTTTGTTGGCGGCGCGGGCTTCGTCGGCATCGCTATTGCCCTGATGGGCCGCCAGCACCCGGTAGGCATCCTCCTGTCGTCCATCCTGTTTGGCGCCTTGACCCAGGGTGGTTTCGACCTGTCGCTGGAAAAACCGAACATTCCGACCGAAACCTTCATTTTCATCCAGGGCCTGATCATCCTGTTCTGCGGTGCGATGGAATACCTGTACGCCCCGGCCATCATCAAGCTGCTCAAAGCACGCAAAGGTTAAGACCATGACTTTCGAAGATCTCCACCTGGGCTCCATTCTCGTCTCCACCGTGCGCAATGCGCCGGTGCTGATTTTCGCCGCCATGGCCGGCCTGTTTGCGGAACGCTCCGGCGTGATCGACATCGGCCTGGAAGGCAAAATCCTGGCCTCAGCCTTCGTATCGGCTGCCGTCGCTTTCACGACACGCAGCCCATGGCTTGGCATCCTCGCCGGCATGGGCGTCTCCGTCATCCTGGCCATGCTGCAAGGCTTTGTCGCCGTCACCCAGAAGGGCAACCAGCTCGTGGGCGGCATCGCGATCAATATCGCCATGAGCGGCCTGACCTTCGTGGTCGCGCAATATTTCTTCCAGCAAGGCGGCCGCACCCCTGACCTGGGCGACGCGCGCCTGTTCGACGTGGTGCTGCCTGGCAGCGCCGCCGTGGCTGACGTGCCTTTCCTCGGCTGGTTCTACACCAAGCTGATTGGCGGCCATTCCGTGCTGGTCTACCTGGCCTTCATCCTGGTGCCGCTGGTGCACTGGTTCCTGTATCACTCGCGCTTCGGCCTGCGCCTGCGCGCCTGCGGCGAGAACCCGCACGCAGCCGACGCAGCCGGCGTGTCCGTTGAACGCACCCGCTACGCCGCCATGCTGATCGCCGGCATCCTGTGCTCCTTCTCGGGCGCCTACCTGGCCATCGTGCAATCGGGCTTCTTCCTGCGCGATATGTCGGCCGGTGCCGGATACCTGGCGCTGACCGCCATGGTGTTCGGCAACTGGCGTCCGGTGTACACCTTCCTCGGCTGCCTGATGTTCGGCTTCTTCGGCGCCGTGCAGATCCAGCTTGAAGGCGTAGACCTGCCGGTGATCGGCCGCATTCCGGGCGCACTGATCCAGATGGTGCCTTACGTTGTCACCGTGATTGTGCTGGCCGGCCTGATGGCCAAGTCGGTGGCGCCGAAAGCCATCGGCGTACCGTTCGTCAAGTCGCGCTAAGCGCACCCTCCTCCACCCTGCGCCGGCCCAGGCCGGCCAGGGTCGCCAACCCCGCCAGCAGCATCAGTCCCGCCGCAGGTTCCGGAATCGGGGCTGGCGTGATGCCGAAAACAGTCTGGCTGCTCCAGTACCAGGTGCGGCTCCATTCTTCCCATCCGTAGCTCCATTGCGAGTATTGGTCGCCCGTGCGAAAGCCCGCGCCCCAGCCGGAGAACGCTTCGTCATTGCCCCACCAATTGGCATCGATCGTCAATTGCCCCGTCAACTTATAACTGAATGCGCCAATCTCGCAGCGGAAATACGGGTCGCTCAGGCTCAGGCATCCATCCAGGTAATCGCGCCCCGCGATAGACAACGAGGTCAGCTCCGCCAGGGAAATGACGCCATCGAGATCCATGTCCGTGCCGCGAAAGCCTCCGTCGACGCGCGCGTCTTGCTGGAACACGCCATTCTCGTTAAAACCCGTGTAACTGAATCGCCATTCGTCAGCCCAAGCGCTGCCAGCGGCGCAAGCAAGAGCCAGCGCCAAACCAAGTTTGCGTGCCATGGTGCCCTCCCTCGTGAAAACCGAGCTTTGATGCTAACAGCAGGCTGGCATGGAGCGAGCCCAGCCGGTATGCCGTGCGCAACACGGATCACTGTTGTGCCGGGCGTGCCGGAGGTCTATATTGCATAGACCAAGGAGTCTCTGATGAACCGGCGCAACTGGCTCTTGCTCAAATTATTGCCTGCGGCAATTTGCTCACTGGGATTGCCGGCACGGGCGCACGACAGCCCGCCTATGCAGGTGGTATATCCCCGCTATTTCTCCATACTCGACACCAGCAAGGGTTTCGACTGGGTCGTCTTGCGCGCAGCCCTGGAAAAGACGTCCGGAAAATACGGTCCCTTTACCCTGGCGCCATCGAATGAGCCGGTATCCGTGCCGCGCATGCTCCAGGAGCTGGGCCGCAGCAATGGTTCCATCAACATCATTGCCCGCGCCACCCAGCGCGACCTGGAAACGCAGTTCCAGCCGGTGCGCATCCCGATCGACCGGGGCCTGATGGGCATGCGCTTGCTGTTGGTGCGCAAAGCCGACTTGCCGCGCTTCGCGACAATTCGCACGCTGGAAGACTTGCGGCACCTGAGCGCCGGCCAAGGCCAGGGCTGGATCGATTCTGCCGTGCTGTCGGCGGCCGGCATCGTCGTGGTGGAATCCCCCCGCCCCGGCAGCCTGTTTGGCATGCTGGAGGCAGGACGTTTCGATTTTTTCCCTCGCGCACTGGACGAGGCGCCGAACGAATATGACGCGATCCGCAAGCAGCACACGGACATCGTGATCGAACCCACCCTGATGCTGCGTTACCCCCTGCCCCGCTACTTCTTCGTCCGGCGCGATGCGGCCGGCGACAGGCTCGCCGAGCGGATCAGGACCGGCATGGAGATGATGGTTAAAGACGGCTCGCTCATAGCGCTGTTCAACAAACACAAAGGCCCGCTGGTCGAGCGGGCCCGGATCGCATCGCGGCGCATCATTGAGCTGCCAAACCCGGCACTGCCGCCGGACACTCCGCTCCAGCGCAGCGAATTGTGGTTCAAGCCCTAGACTGGGGGCGGCGCGGCAGGAAGGGCAGCACCGCAAGCGCCAGCAAGGCAAACACCGCGCCTGCGCCGAAAGTGACGGCAGGGCCAAAGCAATCCCACAGCCAGCCTGCGAACGCACTCGACGCCAGCAATGCCGCACCGCTGGCCAGGTTGAACAGGCCGAAAGCCGTACCGCGCAAATGCGCCGGCGCAGCATTGGCCACCATCGCCGACAGCAATCCTTGCGTCATGCCCATGTGCAGCCCCCACAGCAATACGCCTGCGATCACACCCTGCCAGCCTTTGGCCGACGCCAGCACGGCATCGGCGGCAACCAATACCAGCAGCCCGATCGCAAGCAGGCGCGAGCCGCTCAGTCGATCCGCCAATTGACCGAACGGATAGGCGCTCAGCGCGTAGACGAAACTCATCGCCCCCATCACCAGCGGGACCTGTTGCAGGGCCATGCCGCGCTCCTGTGCGCGCAAGACCAGGAACGCTTCGCTGAAGCGGGCCAGCATGAACAATACGCCCAGGGCTGCCAGCCACCAGAATTGCCGGTCCAACTGGCGCAACTGGTCGCGGCGCAGAGGATTGACGCGCTCCCGGCCATGCTTTGCACCCGGTTCACGTACCCCCACGAACAGCAGCAACACGGAAAGCGAAGCTGGAATCGCCGCGATCCAGAACACTTTTCTGAAGTCATTCGCCCACAACAGCATCAAGCCCGATGCCAGCAAGGGGCCGGCACAGGCGCCCACGGTGTCCAGGGCTTGGCGCAAACCAAATGCCGCTCCGCGCATGGACTGAGGCGCCAGGTCGGCAAGCATGGCGTCGCGCGGCGCGCCGCGAATGCCCTTTCCCATCCGGTCCAGCAGGCGGGCCGTGGCAACCACCGGCATCGAACCTGCGATGGCAAACAAGGGCTTCGACAGGGCGGCCAGGCCGTAGCCGCAAGCGACCAGCAGTTTGCGCTTGCCAAGGTAGTCGCTCAATGCGCCAGAAAATACTTTCACGCACAGCGCTGTGGCTTCCGCCAGGCCTTCCAGGATGCCCACTGCCAGGCCGCTAGCGCCGAGCGTTCCGACCATGAACAGGGGAAGCAGGCTGTGGATCATTTCCGATGAAATGTCCATCAGCATGCTTACCAGCCCCAGCACCCAGATACTGGCAGGAAGCCGGGTATTCGGTGGGAGCTGGGAGGCCATCGTCTACGGCTTTATGGCCAGATCTTTTGCAGCAGGCCGGCCAGGTTGTAGCCGCCCTTAATCAACTGCTCGCGCGCGAGGGCGGACGATGGCACTGGATAGCTGTCCGGCACGGTCATCGCCCACACGGTGTAGCTTTCGCCGTTGCGGCTGGTCTGCTTGCTGGCCACGCCCACTTTGACGTCGGCGTAAGCCTGCTTGGCGGCCACCAGCGAATCGTTGGCCCATTGCGCGGGCCAGGTGATCGCCTCGCCCTTCGGCAGCGTGACGACCGGTTTGCCGTCGATCGCCCATTGGCTGAACTTGTCCACCGTGCGCATGCTGCTGCGGCGCATGGCGTAGTCGACTACCGTGGTGTCCCAATAGGAGTGGAACGGCTTGGTCGGGTACTTGGATGGAGCCTCGTCGCCAGCGGGGATGCCGCTCTTGGCGCTGGCCGCGGCCAGTGCCGCTTCATCCATCTGCAGGTTGTTGCCGCCGCGCGAATCGAAGATGTTCAGGGAGTCGATTTCCTTGTCGGACTTCGGCACCACGAACTTGCCTTCCTTGTCGACGAAGGCCGCGCCAACATGCAGCGGCTGGTGGATATCGCCGGCCAGGTGGGTCAGGATCAGCAGCGCCTGGCGCGGCGTGAACTTGCCGTCGCCCTTGCCCTGCAAGGTCGCGATGCATTGCTGCAGCACCTGCACCACGTCATGTTCAGATGTGCCCGCGCCGTGCAGGTGGTATTCGGTCAGCTGGAACGGCACGTCGGTGTAATGGTATTCGCTGTGCTTCGGATGCGCCGCCACGTAATCGTTCATTTCCTGCGTCTGCGGGCCGCAGAAAGTGCCCTTCACGCAGTCAGCCCAGTTGGCGATCTTTTCCAGGTCTTCTCCCGGTTGCAGCAGGGCCTTGAGCTGCTTCTCCGCGTTGGAGCCCTTGATCAGATTATCCGCGATCGCGCCAACGATGCGGTGGCCTGCGTTACCCCAGGCCATGGCGTTGGGGGACAGGAAGGCGCCGGACAGCGCGGCGATCAATGCGAGTTTCTTCATTCTTCTTTGCCTTTGTTCGGTTTCGGGTAGTTCTTGTTGACCTCCAGCGGCTCGGCATACTGCGAGCTCCAGGCCTGCTCCTGAAGCGCATACAGGCGCTTGGCCATGGCTTCGTTGCGCATCACCACTTCCATATTGCGCGACAGGTCGAAGTAGCCGCCGGCCCAGTTGCTGGTGCCGACCCATGCCAGCTTGCCGTCGATGACCAGGGTCTTGCTATGCCATACGCGGGCAAATGGAATGAAGCCAGTGGAGGCTTTCGGAATTGTCACGATGCGCACTTCCACGTTCGACAGCATGGCCAGCGATTTCAGGTGCTGGATGGCAGGCGCCTCGAGGTTCCAGTTGGACACCAGCAGCTTGACCTTGACCCCGCGCGTAGCGGCGGCGCGCAGCGCATTGTCGACGACCGCGTAGAATGGGCGCGTGCCATTCGGGCCGTAGCTCAACGGCGCGTAGTCCAGCATCGAAACGCGGATTTCCTGTTTCGCGTCGGCCAGCAGCGCCGGCAACACGACTTCCGAATCGGGCACGCCAGCCGGGTTGAAGCCGCCCGGGCTCGCGATCAGGAAATTCGCCTCAGCCGGCAGCGCCGACGCCAGGGTGGCGGCCGCAGGTGCGCCGGCCAGGATGGGGGCCTTGGCTTGCAGCGGCGCGACCGTCTTGCCGGCGGCCAGGGCCGCTTGCGCGGACCAGTCCTGCTCGAAGATCGCCTGCACCTGGCCGACGATCCTGGCATCGCTGATGCGCAAGCCGGTTTCGTGGATGTGCGTGAACGCACGCCAGTCGAAATTCTGGCTGCCGATAAAGGCCTGCTTGTGGTCCACGGTCAGGTATTTGGCGTGGATGATGCCGTTGCCTGTGAGCTGGCTGACGTCCAGTACGCGCATCTCGAGGTTCGGGATGGCGCGCACGCGTTCCACGGTGGCCTTGTCCGACAGGCCCGTCACGCCCTTCTTGTCGATCAGGAAGCGGATTTTCACGCCGCGCTTGCCGGCCGCTTCCAGACGCTCGATCACCTTCTCGAACGGCGAGCCCGGCTCGCTTGCGATGTAGAACTGGCCGATGCAGATTTCCGATTTCGCGTTGTCGAACAACTCGGTCCAGACCTCGGCGGGACCGCGCAGGTCGTCGCTCTTCAGCGTGGTTTCAACCGGCGCGGTCTGCACCAGTTCAAAGCCGGGGATCTGGAAAGCCGCGTGGGCGCTAGTGAAACATGTAGCCAGTGCGGCTGCGAGGAGATAGCGGCGCATAGCCTTCCTTTCCTTACTTGATGCGAATGATGCGCGGAACGGCTCCGTAAGTGCCGGCCGGCTTGTTGTCCTGCTCCAGGCGCACCAGGTAGCCGCGCAGCGAATCGACATCGCGCACGCCGGTCGCCGCCTGGTTGCTGCCCTGGCGGAAAGTCACGAAGCCGTCGTTGCCTTCGGCCAGGAAGTTATAGACCGCCACGCGGTAGCTGGCGCCTTCATCGATCGGCGCGCCATTCAGCTTGACGCTGTCGCGCACGATGCGCTGGCCCTTCGGCTTGCGGGTATCCCAGGAATAGGTGAAGCCTTCCGACACCTGCAGCAAGCCGCGCTTGTCGGCCTCGCTGCCGTTCCATTGCCCTTCCAGCAGCGCCAGGATTTGCGCGCCAGTCAGGTTCATCACCACGATTTCATTCCCGAACGGCAGCACAACCTGGGTTTGCGCCACGCTCACCACTTTGTCGGCACCGGCTTCGAGCGTGGTGCGGATGCCGCCGGTATTGGTGAATGCAATCTGCGCGCCCCATTTGCGGGCCGATGCGAGGATGGCGTCCGCCACCACCTGGCCCAGCGGCGATTCGTCTGCATTCGGCATCAACTGCTTGCTGATCGAAGGCACGGCGATCTTCGCCACGGGCTTGTTCAGCTCATCGCTGCTGCGTGCGCGCACCGACGCGAGCAGCGCACCCACTTCCGGCATGCCGGCATATTTACCCGGCTCCACCACGATATTGCGTGCACTGGCGTCGACCACGGCGCCGGTCTGGCGGTCCACCACCAGCGAGATGCGCGACAGCATATGGCCGAACTTTTCAGCCTGCGTCACCAGCTTGCCGTCCACCCGGCACAGGTAGCCCGTGTGCGAATGACCGCTCACCACCAGCCGTATGGCGGGGTCGAGGCGCTTGACCACGTCGGCGATGTCGCCATCGAGGTCGCTGCAGTACTGCTGGTCGTAGCGAGCCTTGGAATGGCCGCCCTGGTGGATCAGCACCACGAAGACCGTCGCGCCTTGCGCGCGCAGTTCCGGCAGCAGGCGATTGACCGCCTGCGCCTCGTCGATGAATTGCAGGCCGCTGATGCCGCCCGCGGCCACGAGTTCCGGTGTGTCTTTCAGCACGGTGCCGATGAAGGCAAGCTTCACGCCTTTCACCTCATCGATGCGGTAGGCAGGCAGCAAGGTCTGGTTGGTGCGGAGGTCGATCACGTTGGCGGCCAGGTAGCTGAACCTGGCGCCATCCCAGGATGGATTGAATTTGCAGGCTTTCTCGGGACGAGGCGAATTTGCGCAGCCGCCCCTGGCCTGGCGCAGCAGCTCCACGCGGCCGGCGTCGAATTCATGGTTGCCGACCGAAGTGGCGCGCATGCCGAGCAGGTTCAGGGCCTGGATGGTCGGCTCGTCGGCGAACATCGCCGACATGGCCGGGCTGGCGCCAATCATGTCGCCGGCACCGACCACCACCAGGTCCGGATCTTCCTTGCGCCAAGCCTGTACCGTGGCGGCCACCGCATCGATGCCGCCGGCCTTGGCGGCGTCATCGAAACGCGAAGCTTCCAGGTGGCCGTGCAGGTCATTCAGGCCTACCAGGGTCAACTCGACCTGGTTATCGGGACGCTGCGTTGCGCAGCCAGCCAGCAAGGCCGCCAAGGCCAGTGGACGCAGGAAAGGCTTCATGGGAATCGTTCTGGATAAAAGGAGATTGTACAGGTCCCGCTGCTCATGGCGCATATCGGGAAACGATATGTTACGCACAAAAAAAACGGGCCTTGCGGCCCGTTTCTGCTTCATACACTCAAGCTTAGAACTCGTAGCGCAGGGTTGCCTGGATGGCCCACTGCGACTCGCCCTTGACCTGGCGAACTTCGTAGTCTTCCACGGAATCGCGCACGCGGTACACGTACTTGCCGGTAGCTGGATCAACACCTGCGAAGTCCACGAAGGAACGAGCGTGGCCGCCGGCGGAGTTGAAGCCGACTTCGTTGATATGGCCCCACTTCTTGTTCAGCAGGTTGCCGACGTTGAAGATGTCGAAGGTGAAGGAAGCCTTGTTACCTGCGAACAGGCCAGGGATTTCCTGCTTCACGCGCACGTCGAAGGAATGGGTCCATGGAGCGAACGAATCGTTACGCTTCACGACGCCGCCCTTGGCATTACGCAGGGAGCGGTACTGGTCAACGGTCGCCCAGAAGCGGTCTTCATTGGCGTGGTTGGTTGCAGTGTCGCCCACGAAGATGACTTCACCCGAACGCGGCGCCGAAGGAATGTACATTAGGTCATTCGAGTTGGTGCCGTCGCCGTTCATGTCGTTGTTGAAGGTCCAGCTGTATGGCTTGCCGGTTTTGCCTTCATAGAACAGGCCGAAGGTGGTATTGTAGTTGCCGAAGAAGGCCTTGCGGAAGTTGATCATCGCATTGAAGCGATCCTTCACCAGGTACGAGGAGTTGGAGGCAACTTCTTCGTTCGGGTTGAAAGCCGGACGGGAACCGTAGTTCGAGCCGGAGGTCGACGAGGTCAGAGGCGAAACTTCCTTGGCGTCAGTGTAGGTGTAAGCCATCGACCAGCCGAAGCCACCCAGCAGCGGACGGCTCAGGGACACGGTCGCCAGGGTGCTGTCGCCTTCCTTGGTGTTGGTGGCGACCAGTACGTTGCCGTATTTGTCATTGCTGTTTGCCTTGCTGCGTGCGCCAGAGCACTGCGGGCTGCCTGGAGCGGTGCCGTTGGTGGTGGTCAGGCCAGTTGCAGACCAGCAACCTGGCTGCAGCGCCTTGTCGGTGTAGTACAGCGGACGGCCGTCGGTACCGATCTTCTGTGGAGCACCCAGGTTCAGGTTCTGGTAGTAGATCGAGTCTTTGGTTTTCAGCTTCAGCAGTTCTGCGCCGAATACGACGTTGTACCAAGGCAGTTCGGTGTCGAAGGCAATGTTAGCTTTCCATACGGAAGGCTGACGCAGGCCTTTGGCAAGCACATCGACGTTGGCAACTGGCGGCGAACCACCGTTCAATGTCGGCTGCTTGTTCACGTCCGGGGTGAAGATGCCGGTCGGGCAGGTCACCGAGGAGCTGCCGCACTGGATGGTCATGGTGGCCACGCCGTTGTTCTGGTATGGGTTGCCCAGCCATACGGACATGGCCGCGCCCTGGAACAGGCCGGCGCCACCGCGGATCTGGGTTGGGCGCTCGGTGTTCAGCTTGTAGTTGAAGCCAACGCGCGGCTGGAACAGCTTCTGGCCATCGATGGTGTTGGTGTTGTCCAGGCCGAAACCACCGGTCTGGCGGCCCTGGGTTGCAGCTGTGCCCGGCACTGGGGCAGCAGCCACGGCGGCGTTCAGGGTCGGCGACTCAGGCAGGTCGGCGTAGTCGACACGCACGCCGGCCATCAGGCTCAGGCGATCGTTCACAGTCCAGGTGTCCTGCAGGAACAGGCCATAGGACTTCAAGGTGAAGTGGGCGATGGCGTCGTTGAAGCTGCGGCCAGCCTGTGGCACCTGCACCGAGAAGCTCGATGGGCGACCGTTGGCGTAGTTCTCCAGCACGGCAGCGGTGATTTGCGCGTTGGTGGCAGCCCCACAAGAAGTGAGAGGCTTGTTGCCATTGAATGCGTAGCTCACGTTGTTCAGGCAAGCGAAGGTGTAGGAACCGTACACGCCCTGCAGGAAGGCGTTGGTGACTTCGTTCTTGTTCAGGTCGCCGCCGAACTTGAGCTGGTGGTCGCCCATCGCCAAGTTGCCGCCCAGGTAAGCGTCCAGGGTCTTGGTGCCCAGCACGTTACGCTGGCGCGAGAACTCGGTACCGAAGTTCAGGAAGCGGTTGCCGGTCGACACCGCCGATGGGGTGCCGGCCGGGTTAGGACCGGAGAATTGCAGGGCGATCGACGGCAGGGTGGAGTTCACCGCTGGCACGGAATCGTAGTCGCGGGTGGACAGCTTGAATTCGGTCGAGAAGTTCGGGGTCCAGTCGGAGTACAGCTGGGCTACCTTGGTCTCGATCGTCTTCTGTTGCGCGTACCAGTAGGAGTTCAGCGACAGGCCGGTATTGCTCAGGCCCGGGAACTGCGGTTCGGACTGCGCGGTCTTGGACCAGCGCACCATCAGGCGGTGGTCGTCGTTGATGTTCCAGTCCAGCTTGACCAGCTTGTCGGTGACGTCCATTGCCAGGCCTTCAGGGATCTGCGAAGTGCCGGCGTCAAAGCCATACTTGGTCCTGGAAATGTCTTGTGCCTGGGCGATCGCGTCCGGGGTGATGCCGACGTTGGTCATGTTCGAACCGATTGGGCCGAACTGCGGCGCAGCGCGCGACGATTCCAGTTTCTCGTAGCCGGCGAACAGGAACAGCTTGTCCTTGATCAGCGGCAGGCCCAGGGTTGCACCCTTGGTGGTTTCCTTGAACGGCGCCGGCGCGGTGTAGGTATCGGTCGACAGGTTGTAGCGGTCGCCTGCCAGGGTGTCGTTACGGAACACGTAGTAGACCGAACCCTTCACCTTGTTGGTGCCGGACTTGGTCACGGCGTTGATGTTGCCGCCGGTGTAGCCCTTCTGGGTGACGTCGTAGTTGGCAACGTTCACCTGCACCGACTGGATCGCTTCGATCGAGATCGGCTGCTTGGCGGTTGGGGAACCGTTGGCTTCCAGGCCGAAGGTGTCGTTCACAGCCACGCCGTCGATGGTCATCGAGTTAAAGCGCGAGTTCTGGCCGGCGATCGACATTTCGCCACGTTCCTTGTCGGTCTGGGAAACGCGTGGGTCGGCACGGGCGTAGTCTTGCAGGTTGCGGTTGATCGAACCCTGGATGGCTAGTTCGGAAGCGCTGATCGAGGTCTGGGTGCCCATATTGGTGCGCGAGAACTTCTCGGCACGTGCGGCGTTGGCGCCGGCGATGGTCACGGTCTGCATGGCCTGGCCGATGGTGGCGTCCACGGCAGCGGTTTCAGCAACTTCAACGTAGACGTTTTCACGCTTTTCGGAAACGCCGTTCTTGGTAATGGTGATCGTGTACGGACCGCCGGCGCGCAGGCCACGTGCGATGTAGCGGCCTTCGCTGTCGGTGACGACATTGCTTGCCGAGCCAGACTCTACGTGCAGCACGGTAACGGTTGCGCCAGCTGCTGGCTTGCCGTCAGCAGCAGAAATACGACCGCCGATGGCGGAAGTCGTGTTCTGCGCGAATGCCGGAGCGGCAAACACGAGAGACAGGCTAAACGCGATTTGCGTCAGCCGGAGCCGTTTATGATTCATCATTGATATACCCCAAAAGAGAACAAAATATTGGTAAATGTCGGCAACATGCTGCTTGCCGCATTTGCGCTTTTTACTAATGTTGCAAAAATAGTAGCCGCCCAGCGATTTTAGGCACCGTTGATGACAAGGGTGCGACAGCTATGTGACATTTGTGTGACGACCGGGACTTCCCAAGTGCAGTAGACGTATCTTTCCGTCAACTATGCCTGAAAGCCGCGCTTGAACACAAATTCATTTTCCCTTGCGTATTTATACGTAGGGAAAATAAATTGCCGTTCGTTATACGCTTTCCTGCAATTACTGGGGCTGTTAAGGCGGAATTATAAAGAAATGCACGCCTCTGGAGAATTTTATAAGGTTGCAGGCGGCGTAAGGGAGGCGCGCACTTGTGGCGAAAGGGCCACAAGTACGGCTAAAGAGGAGCTTACTTCAGCGAAGTTGCCACGTCGGCTTCGAACTTGGCGAAACGGCCGTCGAGTTGTTTCAACAACCGCTGTTTATCGGCGTCGGACAGGAAACCATAGCGAATGCTGTCATATGACAGCTTTTTGACCTCGGCGTAGCTGGTCTTGTAGCGGCTGGCGAACAACAGGTACTCGTTCGACAGGGTATTGCGGCTGACGCCAGTATCATCGCTCGACAGCACGAACGGCACGCCGTACTTGCGATAAATGTTAACCGGATGCGCCTCCCCTTTCACACCGAGGATGAATTCGTTTGAAGTCAGGTTCACTTCCACCGGAATATTCTTCTCGCGCATCTTCTTCAGCAGGGCCAGCGGCTGGCGCTCGTGGGCAATGTCCATGCCGTGGCCGATGCGGCGGGCGCCGGCGATCTCGATCGCTTCGGCGATGTGGAACTTCAGGCCTTCCGGCGGCACCTGGCCCAGGGCCAGCTCGCCCGCGTGCAGCGACAGCTTCACGTTCGGGTATTTGGCGCTCAGGAATTTATACATGCGCATGTGCAGGTGGTAGTCGCGCATCGAGACCGGATAATGCTCCGCGCCCACAATGTTCACCGACACCACTTTAGGATTCTGGCTAGCGATCTTGAAGCCGGCAGCCATCTGCGAGAACACGATCGACGGCGACAGGAAGCGCAACACGAAAGGCTGGTAGCGCATGGTGAAGTTTTCATCGTCGATGCCGGCGCTGCTGCTATCGACGTAGGCGCTGTAGTCGGCGATGCCCTTGTTGAAGGCCGGGCTGGCTTCCAGCTTGGCCAGGTAGGCAGCGAAGGCCGCTTCATCGTTCAGCTTGCCGTCGAATTCGGCGTCGAAAGTGATGGGGGCGATCTCGAACACGGTTTCGATATAGCCCACGTTTTCCGCGATCGCGCGCTCTTTCAGGCGTTTCTGGCCGTCATTGCCATTGGTTGAGGCCACGTCGTTAAAGCGCGGGAATGTGGTAAAGAAAGCCAGGTCGGGCGCCAGCTGGTCTTCGCTGTGGTTGTAGAAGTCCATGGTGGACCACTTGTGCAGGAGGGCGCGGTAAGCTACCGGGTCCTGCTCGAGTTGGGCCACGGTCGCGCAGTTCTTGCGGTCGGCAGCCTTGTCGGCCTGCACGCTCCAGCTGGTCTTGTCGACGCAGTAGCCAAGCTTGTCGACCCATTCCAGGTACTGCTCGGCGTAGATGGAGCCGGAATAATGGTGATGCAGGTCGCCGCCCTTCGGCATATTGTTGAAGAACATGGCCAGTTCCGCCGTCTTCGGCGCCGGGCCGGAGACCAGCGAGGCGAAATGGCGCGCGGTGATGTCGGCGTTCGATGCCGCGCCGGCCGTCGGCGCGGCAAAGGCGGCGGATACCGCGGCGGCAAGCAGGAGGCTGCTGAATGGCTTATGCATATTCTTTCCTAGGCGTGGTGGAGGCGGTCAGCCCTGCCCGCGCGCATGCACCAGGCGGCCGCCCGAATAGGTCGCCGCTACGGCGCGGTCATCCCCCAGCAGCGCCAGGGCGAACAGCTGTTCTTCCAGGCTGTCGGTGTTGGCGCTGCGGCGTGCCAGCAGCGGCGTGGCCTGCGGGTCGATCACGATAAAGTCCGCTTCGCGGCCGGCGGCAAAACTGCCGATCGTGTCTTCCAGGTGCAGGCTGCGCGCGGCGCCCAGCGTCGCCAGGTAGAACATGCGCATGGCAGGCAGGTAGCTGCCCTTCAAGCGCGCTACTTTATAGGCTTCATTCATCGTTTGCAACATGCTGAACGAAGTGCCCGCGCCGACGTCGGTGGCCAGCGACAGCAGCATGCCCGCCTTGTCGGCCTGCTCGAAGTCGAACAGGCCGGAGCCAAGGAACAGGTTGGAGGTCGGGCACACGGCGGCCGCGGCCTTCGCTTCGGCCATGCGCGCGCGATCGGTTTCGTCCAGCCAGATGCAGTGACCGTAGACGGCGCGCGGGCGCATCATGCCGTAGCGGTCGTATACGTCGAGATAGCTGCGCGCCTGCGGGAACAGTGTCTTGACCCAGGCGCATTCTTCCTTGTTCTCCGAGACGTGGGTTTGCAGGAAGGTGTCGGGGTACTTCTGCGCCAGCTCGCCTGCCAGTTGCAGCTGGGTTTCCGTCGACGTCGGGGCGAAGCGCGGCGTGATGGCGTAAAGCGAGCGCCCCTTCTTATGCCAGCGCTGGATCAGGGCTTCACTTTCCTCGGCGCCGCGTTCGGCGGTGTCGCACAGGAAGTCCGGGCAATGGCGGTCCATCATGACTTTGCCGGCGATCATGCGCAGCCCGCGCTTTTCGCTGGCGGTGAAGAAGGCGTCCACCGATTGCGGGTGCACGGTGCCGTAGACCATGGCAGTCGTGGTGCCATTGCGCAGCAACTCATCGAGGAAGAACTCGGCCACCTGGGCGCCATGCGCCGGGTCTTCGAACTGGCGCTCGGTGGGGAAGGTGTATTGCTCGAGCCACGGCAGCAGGCCGGGCGCCGGCGAGGCGATCATGTCGGTCTGCGGGTAGTGCACGTGGCTGTCGATGAAACCGGGCATGATGATCTTGCCGCGGCAGTCCTTCACTTCGGTGCCGGGCGGCAGGGTTGGCGCCAGCGTGGCGTAGTCGCCCGCAGCCTGTACCTTGCCATCGGCCACGATCAGCAGGCCGTCCTCATGCCAGGCGTGGGCGTGTTCGATGAAGGCCGGATCGGCGTGAAAATGCAGCAAGCCTGCTCGGTAGGCTTGCACGCTGGAGGTTTTGCTCATTGCTAGTCTTTCGCCTGGGATTCCCAGACCATCAGTAATTGGGCGGCGACCGAGGCGGCAATCACCGCCGGCGCCTTGTCGATGATACCCGGTAGGCCGATCGGGCATACCATGTTTTGCGTGCTCAGGCCCTTCGCCTCGAGGCGCGAGGTGAACTGGGCGCGCTTGGTCTTGGAGCCGATCAGGCCGAACCAGCCGACCCTGGGGCGGCGCAGGATCGCCTCGCTCAGTTGCAAGTCCAGTGCGTGGCTGTGGGTCAGCACCAGGTAGCTGGCATGGTCGGGCGCCTCGTCGACGCAGGCTTCCGGCGTGTCGGTGGCTTCGATCGTGACGTTGCCTGGCACTTCGGCCGGGAACATGGCGTCGCGCTCGTCGACCCATGTCACGCTGCACGGCAGCTCGGCCAGTGCGCGCACGATCGCGGCGCCGACGTGGCCGGCGCCGAACAGGACCAGGTGCGCGCGCGGCGGCTTGACAGGATCGACCAGCCAGCGGCGGCCACCGGCGTCGGTATGGATATGCGTTTCCTTGTGCTGCTCGTCCACCAGCCGGCATTCCGCTTCGCCGTCGATGGCGCTGATGCGGCAGCTGTCCTGGCGGCGGCGTTGGCGCAGCTGCGCCATGGCCTCTTCCAGGCCGCCGCTGACCGTCTCGAAGAGCAGCCAGACCACGCCGCCGCAGCATTGGCCCAGGCTTGGTCCCAGCGGGAAGCGCTCTAGGTGCGGCGCCACCGCGCGTCCGGCGCGGCGGGCGGCGATCATTTCGCGCGCGATGGCGAAGGCCTTGTGTTCCAGGTGGCCGCCGCCGATAGTGTCGAACTGTCCGCTGGCGGTGACCAGCATGTGCGTTCCCGCCTCGCGCGGCACCGAACCTTCGGCGCGCGCGACCGTGACGAGTACCGCCGGTTCCCCGGCTGGCGTCAACCAGTCAGCCATTTCAGCCTGCCGCAGAAGGTGATTCGCCTTCGACTGCCGCGATGGCGCGCAGGATTTCTTCGCTGGTCGCAGGGGCGTTCAGCGGAGGATTGACGCGATGCCCGCCAACTGCGGAAATCGCATCGCGGATGGCAAAGAATACCGAGAACGGCAGCAGCAGCGGCGGTTCGCCCACCGCTTTCGAGCGATGGATCGAATCCTCCACATTGCGGTTCTGGAACAGCTTGACGCGGAAGTCTTCCGGGCAATCGGAAATGCCGGGAATCTTGTAAGTGGACGGCGCATGCGTCATCAGCTTGCCGGCACCGTTCCACCACAGCTGCTCGGTAGTCAGCCAGCCCATGCCCTGGATGAAGGCGCCTTCCACCTGGCCGATATCGATGGCCGGGTTCAGCGACTGGCCGGCATCGTACAGCGCGTCGGCGCGCAGCAGCTTCCACTCGCCGGTCAGCGTGTCGACCACCACTTCCGACACGGCGGCGCCGTAAGCGTAGTAGGAGAATGGGTGGCCGCTCATGGTCTTCGGGTCCCAGTGCAGGTTCGGCGTCGCATAGTAGCCGTCGGACCAGAGCTGCACGCGGGCCAGGTAAGCCTTCTGCACCAGCGCTTCGAACGGCACGCTCTGGCCGTTCACGTGGATTTCGTTGGCGAAGAAGCGCACATCGGCCGCCTCGCCGCCCAGCGTTTTCGCGGCAAACGCCGCCAGCCGCTCGCGGATCTGGCGCGCCGCATCCTGCGCCGCCTTGCCGTTCAGGTCCGCGCCGGTGGACGCCGCCGTGGCCGAGGTATTCGCCACCTTGCTGGTATCGGTTGCCGTGATGCGCACGCGTTCCAGGTCGAGGCCCAGTTCGTGCGCGACCACCTGCAGCACCTTGGTGTTGATGCCCTGCCCCATCTCGGTGCCGCCATGGTTGACCAGCACCGAGCCGTCGACATAGACGTGCACCAGCGCGCCCGCCTGGTTCAGGTGAGTGACATTGAAGGCGATGCCGAATTTGACCGGCGTCAGCGCCACGCCGCGCTTCAGCACCGGGCTGCTTGCGTTGTACGCGGCCACCGCAGCGCGGCGTGCGCGGTATTCGCTGCTTTGCTCCAGCTCCGCCACCAGCTCGTGGATGACGTTATCGACGATCACCTGGCCATAAGGCGTTTCGTTGCGCTCGGTCTTGCCGTAGAAGTTGAGACGGCGGATATCCAGCGGGTCCTGTCCCAGGTTGCGCGCGATTTCGTCGATCACGTATTCGATGGCGATGGCGCCCTGCGGGCCGCCGAAGCCGCGGAAAGCGGTGTTCGACTGGGTATTGGTCTTGCCGCAGGCGGCATGGATTTCAACGTCAGACAGGTAGTAGGTATTGTCGAAGTGGCAGACGGCGCGCGTGGCAACAGGCCCTGACAGGTCGGCCGAGTAGCCTGCGCGCGAAGTCATGTCGACCCTGGCAGCCACGATGCGGCCCGCGTCGTCGTAGCCCACTTCGTACTCGTAGTAGAAGCAGTGGCGCTTGCCGGTGACCATCATGTCGTCATCGCGGTCGGCGCGTAGCTTGACCGGCTTGCCGGTGCGCGTCGCCGCGATCGCCGCCGCGGCGGCCCACAGCGCGGACTGCGATTCCTTGCCGCCAAATCCGCCTCCCATGCGGCGGCATTCCACCGTCACATGGTGCGAATGCAGGCCGAGCGCATGCGCCACCACGTGCTGCATTTCGCTCGGGTGCTGGGTCGAGCATTGCACCAGCATGCCCTTGCCCTCTTTCGGGATGGCATAGGCGATCTGGCCTTCAAGGTAGAACTGTTCCTGGCCGCCGACGTACAGCTGGCCCTTGACCGTGTGTGGCGCCTTCTCGAACGCAGCCTGCGCATCGCCGCGCAGCAGCTTCATTGGCGGCAGCACGTAGGAGGCGGCAGCCTTGGCCTGCTGCGGCGTCAGGATGGCCGGCAGCTCTTCGTAGCCGACCACGCCGCGCTTGGCGGCACGGCGGGCGTTGGCATGCGAGTCGGCGACCACGATGAAGATCGGCTGGCCGACATACTGCACCAGGCCATCGGCCAGGATCGGGTCGTCGTGGATGATCGGACCGCAGTCATTGGTGCCCGGGATGTCGGAGGCTGTGTACACCGCGACCACGCCAGGTGCGGCGCGCACGGCGTCCAGGTCCAGCGAAGTAATGCGGGCATGGGCCTTGGACGACAGGCCGAGCGCTGCATGCAGGGTACCGCGAACTTCGGGAATATCGTCGGTATAGGTCGCCTGGCCCAGCACATGCAGCTCGGCCGATTCATGCTTGCGCGGAATGCCGACGCCGGTCCAGGTGGCGGCCTTCAGTTCAGGAGTGACGGGATGGTTCATGCTGGCTCCTTCATTCTTTCTCCATTACGCACTGACAGCGAAGGCGTTGACGGCATCGGCCGCCAGCGGCGCATCATTGCGCGTCTCGAGCCAGAAGCGGCGCAGCAGGTTCTGCGCGGTCTTCATCCGGTATTCACTGCTGGCACGCATATCGCTCAAAGGCGCATAGTCGCGCGCCAGTGCGCCCATGGCGTCGGCGAGCGCGGCCTCGTTCCAGGCGCGCCCGTTCAGCGCCGCTTCCGCCTGCGCCGCCCGCCTAGGGGTGGCGGCCATGCCGCCAAAGGCGATGCGCGCCTCGGCAACCGCCTCGCCGTCCATGCGCAAGGCGAAGGCCGCGCAGACGGCGGAAATGTCCTGGTCGAAGCGCTTGGCCAGCTTGTACGTGCGGAAGCGCACGTCCTCGCTCGGCAGGGGCACGCGTACTGCCTGCACGAATTCGCCAGGCTGCAAGTCCTTCTTCATGTAATCGAGGTAGAAGTCTTCCAGCGCCAGCACGCGCTCGCCGGCCGCGCCGCACAGCACCACTTGCGCGCCGAGGGCGATCAGCCATGGCATGGAATCGCCAATCGGCGAGCCGTTGGCGACGTTGCCGCCCAAGGTACCTGCATTGCGGATCGGCAGGGAGGCAAAGCGCTGGCGCAGCTCGCCCAGTTCGTTCGGGTAGTGCTGGCACAGGGCGTCGTAGGCGTCTTCCAGCGAAACGCCGGCACCGATTTCGATGGAACCTTCGTCCACCCGCAGCACCTTCAATGCATCGACGTGGCCGAGGTAAATGATGTCGCCCAGGTCGCGCATCTGCTTGGTGACCCACAGGCCGACGTCGGTGGAACCGGCCAGCAGCACGGCGGACGGATTGGCCGCACGCAGCTGGATCAGCTCATCGAGGGTGCGCGGGGCCAGGAAAGTCTGGCCATGTGCGCTGTAGACAGCCAGCGCATCGCGCTTGAGTGCTTCGAGCTGCTCCGCCACGCGAGCCGCGTCGAATTCAACGTTCGGCAATTCGACCATGCGCTGGGCAGCGTCGATGATCGGGCGGTAGCCGGTGCAGCGGCACAGGTTGCCGGACAGGCAGTCGTCGATTTCCTTGCGCGAGGCACATTGGCCTTCTTTTTTCAGGTACAGGCCCCACAGCGACATGGCAAAGCCCGGCGTACAGAAGCCGCATTGCGAGCCATGGCATTCGACCAGCGCCTGCTGCACCGGATGCAGGGCGCCGTTGGCCTGCTGCAGGTCTTCCACGGTAAACAGAGCCTTGCCGTCCAGCGTAGGGGTGAGCTGGATGCAGGAATTGACCGCTTTCAGCTCCAGCTTGCCGTCGACCACGCTGCCCAGCACCACGGTGCAGGCGCCGCAATCGCCTTCGGCGCAGCCTTCCTTGGTGCCGGTGCAGTGCAAGTCTTCGCGCAGGTGCTGCAGCACAGTCTGCGTTGGGGCAGCGTCTCGTACTTCATGCACGGCGCCGCGGTAGTAAAAGCGGATCGGTTCTGACATCTTGTCCTCGCAGGTCTCCTAGCTTGCAAGATAACATTACCGCACCCCATCCATATATGAAATCCCTGATTTTGAATATCAGGCGTTTCGCATATAAGGATGGTGCTTGTGCCAGTGCTCGGCAATGTCGATGCGGCGCGTGATCCACACCTTGTCATGGCTTTGCACGTAGTCGAGGAAGCGCGCCAGGGCGGCAGCGCGCGCCGGACGGCCCACCAGGCGGCAATGCAGGCCGATCGACAGCATTTTCGGCTGGTTCAGGCCATCCGGGTCCCCTTCCTTATAGAGTACGTCGAATGCGTCCTTGAGGTAATCGAAGAATTGCGTGCCGCTGTTAAAGCCTTGCATGGCGGCAAAGCGCATATCGTTGGTATCCAGGGTGTACGGCACGATCAGTTGCGGCGTCACGGCCGGCTTGCCGTCGGCACCGGTGTGCGCCACTTCCTGCCAGAACGGCAGGTCGTCGCCGTAATAGTCGGCGTCATAGCGGAAGCCGCCATGCTCGACCACCAGCCGGCGCGTATTCGGCGAATCGCGGCCTGTGTACCAGCCCAGCGGGGCGCTGCCGGTCAGCTCCTTGATGATCTGCACCGCTTCCTTCATATGGGCGCGCTCGGTCTCCTCGTCCATGTTCTGGTAAGTGATCCAGCGCAGGCCGTGGCAGGCAATCTCATGGCCCAGCTCCTGGAAGGCGGCCACCGCTTCAGGGTGGCGCTGCAGCGCCATCGACACGCCGAAGATGGTCAGCGGCAGCTTGCGCTCCTCAAACATGCGCAGGAGCCGCCACAGGCCGGCGCGCGAACCGTACTCATAGATCGATTCCATGCTCATATGGCGGTTCGGGAAAGCGGCCGCGCCGATGATCTCAGACAGGAAGGTCTCCGAGGCGGGGTCGCCGTGCAGAACGCTATTCTCGCCGCCCTCTTCGTAGTTCAGCACGAATTGCAGGGCCACGCGGGCCTGGCCTGGCCATTGTGGATGGGGTGGATTGCGGCCGTAGCCGACGAGGTCGCGCGGGTAATTGCTCATGACAGGTCCGGGATTAAAGGTATATGCGCAATAATATATTGGCGTTATGGCACCGGTATATGATCTGCCGGATAAGCAAAATAAGGAATGCAAAATGGGAAAACTGAGCACTCACGTCCTCGATACCGCCAACGGACGTCCCGCCGCCGGCGTGCATGTGGCGCTGTATGCGCTGGCCGGCAGCGCCCGCACGCTATTGAAGGAGGATGTGACCAATGCCGATGGCCGCTGCGGCGCGCCGCTGCTGGAGGGCGACACCATGCAGCCTGGCCGGTATGAGCTGGTGTTCGGCGCGGGAGACTATTTCGCGGCGCTCGGCGTGGACTTGCCTGCGCCGCGCTTCATCGACCAGGTGACGATCGCCTTCGGCATCGCCCATGCGGACCAGAACTACCACGTTCCGCTGGTGGTGTCGCCGTGGGCCTATTCGACCTACCGCGGCAGCTAGTCCACTATCCGCGCAGCATGACGGCGCGCTCGCCGCGCCGCGCTTTCCGCTGCAGCTGCACCAGGCCGTACAGCAAGGCTTCCGGCGTCGGCGGGCAGCCGGGCACGTAGACGTCGACCGGCACGATACGGTCGCAGCCGCGCACCACGGAATACGAATAGTGGTAATAGCCGCCGCCATTGGCGCAGGAACCCATCGACACCACATAGCGCGGTTCGGCCATCTGATCGTATACCTTGCGCATGGCGCGCGCCATCTTGTTGGTCAGGGTGCCAGCGACGATCATCAGGTCGGCCTGGCGCGGCGAAGGCCGCGGGCACATGCCGAAACGGTCCATGTCGTAGCGCGCTGACGCGGCTTCCATCATTTCCACCGCACAGCAGGCCAGGCCGAAGCTCAGGTACCACAGGCTGTTGGTGCGGACCGTTTCCATCAGCGCGTCCAGCGAAGTGAGCACGTAACCGTCGCGCTCCAGAGTAGCTTCCAGTTCCATTTCATTCCCCTTTCGTAGCGTCGCCACGATACCGGGGAAGGAGGGAAAAATATTGTACGGAGGCGACATGCGCCGCGGCTGTCAGTCCCCGCGCGTGACGATGGCGCGCGAAGCCTCGTCATAACGCATCAGGCGCATGGTCCCGCTGGCGTCGGCAGCCGCTTCCAGCAGCGCCTTGGGCGCCATGCCGGTGTACTGGATGAAATCACGCACCATATGGGCCTGGTCATGATAACCGCAGTCGACGGCGAGCCGGGTCAGGCCGCCGTGCCGCGGCGGCGCGGCGATCATGCTCGACAAGGCACGGATATAGCGCAGCATGCGCTTGCCATCGCGCAGGCTCTGGCCGTAGCTGGCCATCACGCGACGCTCCAGCTGGCGCACGCTGATGCCGACACGGGTGGCGATTTCGTCGGCAGGCAGGGCCATCAGCAGCGGCGGCAAGGTGAATGGTTGCGCGCCGCGCCTGAAGCCGGCTTCGCGCACTGCCAGCCGCCGCGTCAGCCAATCAGCCATCAGGGCAACCCAGCCGGCGCTGTCGCCGCCGGCGCGCAGCCCCTCCTCCAGCGCGCAAGTGCCGCTCCAGTCGGGCGCGGCATCGGCCAGCAGCACCACGGCGTCGCGCAGTTCGCCGGGAGGCACGTCCAGCAGGCGGCCCAGCTGGCCCACGTCGATCACCGCGCTGATGAAGGTGGTGCCGGGCTCCCAGACCGCCGGCGTATGCGCAGACATCGGCCCGGTGATGAAGGGGGCGGTCTGCAGCCGCTCGCGCCCGTCCACGCCGCTGAAGCGCGAGCCGCCGCGGACGAAGAAGGTAATCATGGGGCAGGGAGAGGCCGGCACCAGCACCGCGCCCGGGCTGTTTCTTTCGACATGAAAATAGCGCACCACCCCCGCCAGCTGCGGCGGCGGAACCAGGGCCAGGCGCATCGGCGCCAGAATTGCATCCACGTCACGCATGGCCAGCATTATAGGGGGCTTCGCCCAGGCGTGCTGGCCGCGGCGACGACGCGGCCGGGGCCAGCGCCATGTTAGAATCGTCCCCTTACTGACTCGTCATTACGACCCTTGGATACCGTTCCCTTGTGGGCGCAATTTGCCGTCCTCGCCTTCCTGATCCTCGCCTCGGCCTTCTTTGCCATGGCCGAAACTGCCCTGATGGCGGCCAATCGCTTCCGCCTGCGCCACCAGGCCAAACGCGGCAGCCGCCGCGCCATCGCTACCCTGTGGCTGCTCGAACGCACCGAACAATTGCTGTCGCTGGTCCTGGTCGCCAACACCCTGATCAACGCCATGGCCATTGCCCTCGCCACGGCCATCGCCATTACCCAGTTCGGGCTGGAGCAGCACGTGATCCTGCTGTCGACCGTGATCGTGGTGTTCATCCTGATCGTGCTGGCCGAAATCTCGCCCAAGATCGTCGGCGCCCGCTATGCCGACCAGATCGTGCTGCCTGCTTCGCTGGTGCTGCGCCCGCTGCTGTCGGTCTCCAAGCCATTGCTGTGGTTCGTGCACCTGTTCGTCAATACCTGGCTGCGCCTGTTCCGCATCAAGCCCACTGGCCAGATCCAGGAAGGCAATCTGTCACCGGACGAGTTGCGTTCGGTGCTGCTGGAAAACGGCAGCTTCATCCCGAAAAAGCACAAGAGCATCCTGCTCAACCTGTTCGACCTCGACACCATCTCAGTGGAGGACATCATGACCCCGCGCGCCCACATCGAGGCGCTGGACCTGGCCATGCCGGTGGACGACATCAAGTCCCAGCTCACCACCTGTTTCCACAACAAGCTGCCGGTCTATGACGGCGAGATCAACCGGATCGTCGGCATCCTGCACGTGCGCAAGGCCATCGCCCTGCTGAACGAGCAGGACGAACTGACGGTCGAACATTTCCGCAAGCTGCTATCCGAACCCTTCTTCGTCCCGCAGGACACGCCGGCCTTCGCCGCCCTGCAGAACTTCCAGGAGAACAAGGAGCGCCTGGCCATCGTGGTCGACGAGTACGGCGAGGTGCAGGGCCTGGTCACGCTGGACGACATCATCGAGGAAATGATCGGCGAATTCACCACCTCCACCCCAAGCGCAGCGCGGGCCGACAGCTTCGGCTGGGACGAGCACGGCGAATGCCTGCTGGAGGGCAGCACGGCATTACGTGACATTAACAAGCGTCTGGGTTTAAACTTTCCGCTTGATGGGCCCAAGACGTTGAACGGCATGCTGTTAGAAGTATTGCAAGACATTCCCGATGCCCCCATTTCCATCAAAGTGGTCGATTGCATCGTGGAAGTGGTGCAAGCACAAGACCAGGCCATTAAAGTAGTGAAATTGCGACGTCCGGAGTTCCGCCAGGCAGAGTGAACCGTGCGGACCTTTACAAAAATGATGCCTACAGGCATCATCCGGAGACTCACTCTTTATTAATATTCTGATAGTGCGCTCCTATGGCAGCAGTCCAACCCACCTCGGCGTCTGGTTCCCCTATGTCGGGACTGGCCCGGGCCCTGATGCAAGCGGGGCGTCTTACCCCGCCGCAAGCGGACGCGCTGAACAAGAAGGCTATTGCCGAAAAGTCAACGTTTATTGATGTACTGCTGGCTGGCGGTACCATCAACGCGCGCGACTTGGCCGCCTTCTGTGCCGAAACGTTTGCCTACCCGCTGCTCGACCTGAGCGCCATCAACCCCGAAATCCTGCCGCCCAAGGCCATCGATACCCGCCTGATGGCAACCCAGCGCGTGATTCCGCTGGCCAAGCGCGGCAACAAGATGTCGGTGGCGCTGTCCGACCCGACCAATATCCAGGCCCTGGACCAGATCAAGTTCCAGGCCGAATCGACCGTGGAACCGGTCATTGTGCAGCACGACGTGCTGCTCAAGCTGCTGGAAACCCTGACCAAGAGCTCGACCCAGACCGTCCTCGAGATGACGGGCGACGACGCCGAAATCGAGTTCGCCGAAGAGGAAAGCGCGTCCCAGGCGCAGGGCGCTGGTGCCGACGCCGAGGTGGAAGACGCGCCGATCGTGCGTTTCCTGAACAAGATGCTGATGGATGCGGTCAATATGGGCGCGTCCGACTTGCACTTCGAGCCTTATGAGAAGTTTTACCGCATCCGTTTCCGGGTCGATGGCAACCTGATCGAACACGCCCAGCCGCCGACCTCGATCAAGGACAAGCTGGTGTCCCGCATCAAGGTGCTGTCCAAGCTCGACATCTCGGAAAAGCGCGTGCCGCAGGATGGCCGCATGCGCCTGATCGTGTCGTCCACCAAGACCATCGACCTGCGCGTGTCGACCTTGCCGACCCTGTTCGGCGAAAAGACCGTGATGCGTATCCTGGATGCGACCCAGGCCCAGATGGGCATCGATTCGCTCGGCTACGACCCGGACCAGAAGGAGATCCTGCTGGACGCCGTGCACCGCCCTTACGGCATGGTGCTGGTGACCGGCCCGACCGGCTCGGGCAAGACGGTGTCGCTGTACACCTGCCTGAACATCCTGAACAAGCCCGGCATCAATATCTCGACCGCCGAAGACCCGGCCGAGATCAACCTGCCCGGCGTCAACCAGGTCAACGTCAACGACCGGGCCGGCCTGACCTTCCCGGTGGCGCTGAAAGCTTTCCTGCGCCAGGATCCCGACATCATCATGGTCGGCGAGATCCGTGACCTGGAAACGGCCGACATCGCGATCAAGGCTGCGCAGACCGGCCACATGGTGTTCTCCACCCTGCACACCAATGACGCGCCGTCGACCCTGACGCGCTTGATGAACATGGGCGTCGCGCCCTTCAATATTGCCTCCTCGGTCATCCTGATCACGGCGCAGCGCCTGGCGCGCCGCCTGTGCACCTGCAAGAAGCCGATCGACATCGCTCCGGAGCTGCTGCTGAAAGCGGGCTTCAAGGATGAGGACCTGGATGGCAGCTGGAAACCTTACGGCCCGGTGGGCTGTGAGCGCTGCAACGGCTCGGGCTATAAAGGCCGGGTCGGTATCTACCAGATCATGCCGATCACGCCCGCGATCGAAGCATTGATCCTGGCACACGGCAACGCGATGCAGATCGCGGCGCAATCGGAATCAGAAGGCGTCAAGTCCCTGCGTCAATCGGGCCTGGTCAAGGTCAAGAACGGACTGACCAGCCTGGAAGAAGTGCTGGGCTGCACCAACGAATAGGAAATAGGATATGGCTACTGCGGGCACCGCGAAAGAACAGATATTCACCTGGGAAGGCAAGGACAAGACCGGCAAGACCGTGCGCGGAGAAATGCGCGCCGGTGGCGAAGCCGTGGTCAACGTGACCCTGCGCCGCCAGGGCATCATGGCCACCAAGATCAAGAAAAAGGTCTACCGGACAGGCAAGAAGGTCACCGAAAAGGACCTGACCCTGTTTACGCGCCAGCTTGCGACCATGATGAAGGCCGGCGTGCCGCTGCTGCAGGCCTTCGACATCGTCGGCAAGGGACACTCCAATCCTTCGGTATCGAAACTGGTGCTGGATCTGCGTGCCGACATCGAGACCGGTACCAGCTTGAACATGGCGTTCCGCAAGTACCCACTGTACTTCGATCCGCTGTTCTGCAACCTGGTGGCAGCCGGCGAACAGGCAGGTATCCTGGAAGACCTGCTGACCCGCCTGGCCATCTACAAGGAAAAGACGCTGGCCATCAAGGCCAAGATCAAGTCGGCCCTGACCTATCCGATCGCCGTGCTGGCAGTGGCCTTCATCGTGACCTCCGTGATCATGATCTGGGTGGTGCCGGCCTTCAAGGAAGTGTTCAGCAGCTTCGGCGCCGACCTGCCGGCGCCGACCCTGTTCGTGATGACGATCTCGGATTACTTCGTCAAGTACTGGTACATCATCTTCGGCAGCCTGTTTGCCGGGCTGTATTTCTTCTTCCAGAGCTGGCGCCGTTCGGCAAAGATGCAGGCCACGATGGACCGCCTGCTGCTGAAGGTTCCCGTGTTCGGCGAAGTGATCCGCAAGGCAACTGTAGCCCGCTGGACCCGCACCTTGTCGACCATGTTCGCCGCCGGCGTGCCGCTGGTGGAATCGCTGGATTCGGTGGGCGGCGCTGCCGGCAACAACGTCTACCTGGAAGCGACCAAGAAGATCCAGACCGAAGTCAGCACCGGTACCAGCCTGACCGTGGCCATGCAAAATGCCGACGTGTTCCCGACCATGGTGACCCAGATGGTGGCCATCGGTGAAGAATCCGGTGCGCTCGATGCGATGCTGGGCAAGGTGGCCGACTTCTACGAAGATGAAGTGGACGAGGCGGTCGCCCAGCTGTCGAGCCTGATGGAGCCGATGATCATGGTGGTCCTGGGCGTGGTGATCGGCGGCCTGGTGGTTGCGATGTACATGCCAATCTTCAAACTCGGCTCGGTGGTGTAAGCAGCATGCAAGACGTATTCATGCTGTTCTCGCCGCCAGCAACGCTGGCCGCCGCCCTGGTGGCCGGCATCCTTGGCCTGCTGGTCGGCAGTTTCCTGAACGTGGTGATCCACCGCGTGCCGGTCATGATGCAGCGCGAGGCCGACAAGTTCTGCGCCAGCGAGCGCAATGAACCGGAGCCGCATCCGGAACGCTACAACCTGGTGGTGCCGCGTTCGGCCTGCCCGCATTGCGGCCACCAGATCACGGCGCTGGAAAACATCCCGATCATCAGCTGGCTGGTGCTGCGCGGTCAATGCAGCTCCTGCAAGGCGCCGATTTCGGCGCGCTATCCAGCGATCGAGGCCCTGAGCGCCCTGCTGTCGGCCGGCCTGGTGTGGCACTTCGGCTTCGGCTGGACCGGCATGGCCACCCTGGTCTTCGGCTGGCTGCTGATCGCGATGACCTTCATCGACTTCGACACCCAGCTGCTGCCGGACGACCTGACCTATCCGCTGCTGTGGCTTGGCCTGCTGGTCAATGTGAAGGGCATGTTCGTGCCCCTGCAGGATGCCGTGCTGGGCGCAGCCGCCGGTTATATGGCGCTGTGGTCCGTGTACTGGCTGTTCAAGCTGGTGCGCGGCAAGGAAGGCATGGGCTACGGCGACTTCAAGCTGCTGGCCGCGCTGGGTGCCTGGATGGGCTGGCAGATGCTGCCGGCGATTATCCTGCTGTCCTCGGTGGTCGGCGCACTGGTCGGCATCGGCATCATCATCGCCTCGCGCATGGGCTTCGACCACAAGATCCCGTTCGGCCCCTACCTGGCCGGCGCCGGCCTGGCGGCATTGTTCTTCGGCCAGCAGATCACCCCCATCCTGTACGGCCCCGCCCTGACATGACGGCGCGCTTCGTGGTCGGCCTGACAGGCGGCATAGGCAGCGGAAAAAGCCTGGTTGCCAATATGTTTGCCGACCGCGGCGCCAGCATCGTCGACACCGACCAGATTGCCCACACCCTGACCGGGCCCAATGGCGCCGCCATGCCCGACATCCTGGCCGAATTCGGCTCCCACATGGCCGACAGCCGCGGCGCCATGGACCGCGCAAAAATGCGCGAGCTCGTGTTCCGCGAACCGCCAGCCAAGCGCCGGCTGGAAGCCATCCTCCACCCCATGATCCGCGACGCCACCCTGGCCGCGACTGCCGATGCCAGCGGCGACTACGTGATGCTGGCCATTCCCCTGCTGGTCGAATCCGGCGCCTGGAAGCAGCGCGTCGACCGCGTGCTGGTAATCGACTGCCCGGAAGAAGTCCAGGTGGCGCGCGTGATGGCGCGCAATGGCCTGGCCGAAGACCAGGTGCGGGCCATCATGGCCACCCAGGTACCGCGCGCGGTACGGCTGGCAGCGGCCGACGATGTCATAGACAATGGCGGCAGGATCGAAGCTTTAACCCCTCAAGTAGACCGTTTGCATGGTTTTTATCAGCAATATTTGTAATTTTGCTTCGCATAGTTCAGAATCACGAGATTATTAATAGGTCTTCGACACGAGGGATGCTTTGATCGTTTACGAATATCCTTTCAATGAGCGCATCCGCACCTTGCTGCGCCTGGAGGATCTATACGAGAAGTTCAAGTTCTTCGTGCATCAGGAACACCCGATGCAGCACCACGTCGCTTTGGCCACCATCTTCGACATGCTCGAAGTGGCCGGGCGGGCCGACCTGAAATCCGATCTGCTGCAAGAACTCGAGCGCCAGCGCCAGAGCTTGCTGGGCTACCGCTCCAACCCGAACGTCCAGGCCGAAATGCTGGACGCCATCCTCACCGAACTCGACAGTGTTTCAAGCGCCCTGGTCGCCTCGCAAGGCAAGACCGGCCAGAACGTGCGCGACAACGAATGGCTGATGAGCATCCGCGGCCGCACCATCATCCCGGGCGGCGCCTGCGAATTCGACCTGCCTTCCTATTTCGCCTGGCAAAAGCAGCCGGCCGAGAAGCGCTTCAACGACATCGTCACCTGGTTCAACCCGCTGGCGCCGCTGTTCGACGCCCTGGCCCTGGTGCTGCGCCTGCTGCGTGACTCCGGCGCCCCGGTGAAAATGATCGCCAATGCCGGCAGTTACCAGCAGATGCTACAAGGCAAGGTCTACCAGATGCTGCGCCTGTCGGTCGACGAAGCACTGGGCGCGATTCCCGAGATCTCGGCCAACAAATACATGCTGTGGGTGCGCTTTACTTCCCAAGGCGGCGACCTGAAACCCAAGCCGCTGGAAGAAGATGTACCATTCGAGCTCACCCTCTGTAATTTCTAAGCACCATGCCTACTGTCGTTGAATGCCCCACCTGCCATGCCAAGGTAGAGTGGACGGAAGCCAATAAATACCGCCCCTTCTGCAGCGAACGCTGCAAGATGATCGACCTTGGCGCCTGGGCCGAGGAAAAATACACCATCCCCGGCGCCGCCCCCACCGATCCGCTCGACGAAGAATCAAAATGAAAGTCGGGGTCAGGTCTGGCAATCCGCCAAAATGGCGGATTGCCAGACCTGACCCCGACTTTTAATACCGTACTTTGTCTAACCACTCCAGCAATGGAATCGTGGCGGGCAGCAGCGGTTCGACGCCTACCGTTCCCTGCCAGGCGAAGGCCTGGCCTTCCAGGCTTTGCGGTTCGCCGGTCCATTCGCGGCTGATGAAGAAATGCAGCCGCACGTGGGCGTGCGGGTAGACATGCTCGACGCCGCACCATTCTTCCGCACTCTGGATATGGATGCCCAGCTCCTCAACGAACTCGCGCTTGAGCGCTTCCAGGATGGTCTCGCCCGGGTCGACTTTCCCGCCCGGGAATTCCCAGTAGCCGGCGTAGGGCTTGCCTTCAGGGCGCTGTCCAAGCAGGACGTCGCCATTGGGCTGCATCAGGATGCCGACTGCGACATCGATCGGGCGCGCAGTCATTTCAATCTCCCTGCGTAATCGCGTGCAAACTGCCAGGCCACGCGGCCCGAGCGCGAACCGCGCTGCAACGCCCATTGCAGGGCTTCGGCGCGGGCGTCGGCGATCTGCGGCACGCTGCAGCCGAAGGCGGCCAGCCAGTGCGCCACGATGCCCAGGTAGTCGTCCTGCTTGAACGGGTAGAAGGACAGCCAGAGGCCGAAGCGCTCGGACAGCGAAATCTTTTCTTCCACCGTTTCGCCCGGATGCAGGTCGCCATCATCGTCATGCGTGTAGGTGGCATTGTCGGACATACGCTCGGGCATCAGGTGGCGCCGGTTGGAGGTGGCGTAAATCAGCACGTTGTCGATCACGGCCGACACCGAGCCATCCAGCGCCACCTTCAGCGCCTTGTAACCGCTCTCCCCTTCCTCGAACGACAGGTCGTCGCAGAACACCACGAAGCGCTCCGGGCGGCCTGCTACCAGGTCCATGATGTCGGGCAGGTCGTGCAGGTCGGCCTTGTCGACTTCGATCAGGCGCAGGCCTTGCGGCGCGAACGCCGCCAGGCACGCCTTGATCAGCGAAGACTTGCCGGTGCCGCGCGCGCCGGTCAGCAATACGTTGTTGGCGGGCTTGCCCTCCACGAACTGGCGCGTGTTCTGTTCGATCTGCGCCTTCTGGCGGCCAATGTGCTGCAAGTCGTCAAAGGCGATTTTCGCAGGGCGCGGCACAGGCTGGAGAAAGCCGGTGTGGCCCCGCTTGCGCCAGCGGAAGGCGGTGGAGGCCAGCCAGTCCGGCGCTGCGGCGGCAGGCGGCATGATGGCTTCCACGCGCGCCAGCAATGCCTCGGCGCGCTTGAGGAATTGGTCGAGTTGGTGCGACATCCGCTCAGGAACGGTAGTCGGCGTTGATCGACACGTAGTCGTGTGACAGGTCGCAGGTATAGACCGTGGAAGCGGCGGTGCCGCGCGCCAGCTTCACACGCACGGTGATCTCGCTTTGCTTCATCACGCGCTGGCCGTCTTCTTCCTTGTAGTCCGGGTTGCGGCCGCCGTCCTTGGCCACCCATACGTCATCCAGGTAGAGGTTGATCTTGCTGACATCCAGGTCGTCCACGCCGGCGTAGCCGATGGCGGCCAGGATGCGGCCCAGGTTAGGGTCGGACGCGAAGAAGGCTGTCTTCACCAGCGGCGAGTGGCCGATCGAGTAGGCGATCTTGCGGCATTCGGCGGTGTCCTTGCCGTCTTCCACGGTGATGGTCATGAACTTGGTGGCGCCTTCGCCGTCGCGCACGATCGCTTGCGCCAGGAATACCGACAGTTCGGTGACGGCAGCGGCCAGCGCCTTGTATTCAGGCGAATCGACGGAGTCCACCACCAGGGTGCCGGCGCCGGTGGCAACCAGCATGAAGGAGTCATTGGTCGAGGTGTCGCCGTCGATGGTGATGCAGTTGAAGGACTTGTCGGCCGCTTCCTTGACCAGCACGTCCAGCACCGGCTGCGATACCTTGGCGTCGAAGGCCAGGTAGCCCAGCATGGTGGCCATGTTCGGCTTGATCATGCCCGCGCCTTTGGAAATGCCGGTCATGGTGACCTTGTGGCCGGCGACATCGACCGTGCGCGAACCGGCCTTGGGCTGGGTGTCGGTGGTCATGATCGCTTCGGCGGCGTTGAACCAGTTGTCCAGCTTGAGGTTCTGGATGGCTTTCGGCAGGCCTGCCACGATTTTTTCGACTGGCAGCGGCTCCAGGATCACGCCGGTGGAAAACGGCAGGATCTGCTGCGCATCGCAGCCCAGTTCCTTGGCCAGCGCCGCGCAGGTGGTGCGCGCGTTGGCCAGGCCCGATTCGCCGGTGCCGGCGTTGGCATTGCCGGTATTGATCATCAGGGCGCGGATCGGCTTGCCGCCGGCTTTCACGGCCGCCAGGTTTTCCTTGGAAATCTGCACAGGCGCGGCGCAGAAGCGGTTCAGCGTGAATACGCCGGACACGGTGGCGCCATCGGCCAGCTTCAGGACCAGCACGTCCTTGCGGCCCGGCTTCTTGATGCCAGCTTCGGCATAGCCAAGCTCGATACCGGCAACCGGCTTCAGGTCAGCGGCAACTGGGATAGGGGAATTGACGGCCATGTTTTCTTCTCAATCTTGATAGGGAACGAAGCTGTTATTTTAAACGCACGCGCATTTCAGTGCGCAGTGCAATAACGCCAATCAAAGAACTCAAAAACCCCACAGTTTCTAGAAGCTGCTCTCTATTTGTGCAGGTTCCAATTCAATTTGGTGCAATTTTAGTTTATTCTAGGAAACTGCCATAAACAAAATGGCACGACTTTGGTGCGCTGCACTATCAATAAAATAACATTCGATCGGATCACTTCATGAAGAAACAGCTTCTCGCCGCCGCCATGCTGGCTGCTACCAGCATGATGGCTCAGGCCGGTACCCTGGGCGACGGCAACCTGAGCATCAGTGGCTTTGGCACCCTGGGCGTGGCCAAGACCAACTCCGATGACGCAAAATTCGCACGCTACAACCAGGCTGCAGGCACCGGCGACTCCCCGCGCATCGGCCTGGACAGCAACCTGGGCCTGCAAGCCACCTACACCTTCAACGAGAGCCTGTCGGGCACCGTGCAGGTACTGACCCGCAAGAATACCAGCCAGCAGTTCACCACCGACCTGACCTGGGGCTTCCTGAAGTACAAGCTGAACGACGAGACCAACGTGCGCCTGGGCCGCGTGGTGCTGCCTGCCTTCCTGATCTCGGACTACCAGAACGTCGGCTACGCCAACACCATGATGCGCCCGCCGATCGAAATGTACGGCCAGGCTCCGATCGAAAACATGGACGGTGCTGACGTCAACTGGCAGCATGCCTTCGGCGACACCAACGTCACCGTGCAAGGCTTCGGCGGCGTGAGCCGCGGCAAGCTGTACATCCCGACCGGCGGCGGTTCGGTCGCCAAACACCAGTCGCCGGTGTTCGGCGCTGCAGTGACCGCCGAATACGGCCCGTTCACCGCCCGCCTGGCGCACGCCCGCGCCAAGATCGAAGTCAACAACCTGGCCCCGATCAACGCCCTGACCGACGGCCTGGCCGCGACCAAGGTGCCGGCCGCGGTCCAGCTCGCCGACGACCTGACCCTGCGTGGCGGCAAGAAGATGAGCTTCACCGAAATCGGCCTGACGATGGACTGGAAGAACATCGTGCTGCAAGCCGAGTACGCCCAGCGCCGCGCCCACGAGCCGGTCTACATCCCTGAGACCAACTCGGGCTACATCATGGCCGGCTACCGCTTCGGCAAAGTGCTGCCTTACTACGCCCATGCTTACTACAAGGGCCACGGTTCGTCCGTAACCGTGCCGACCGTGCCTGCCGCCCATCCGCTGGCTGCAACCTTCGGCGCCGTGCGCGGCCTGCTGGTGTCGCCTGAACAGAAATCCGACCTGGTCGGCATGCGTTGGGACTTCGCCAAGTCGCTGGCCCTGAAAGTGCAGATCGACCACGTCAAGCCACAAGTCAAAGGCGGCTCCCTGATCCTGCCTTCCGGCGTGCCAACTTACAGCAACAGCGTAAACGTCTATGCCGCCGGCATCGACTTCGTGTTCTAAGGAGCTACGGCCATGAAAAAAATCCTCTGCGCCCTCCTCGCCTCGGCACTGGCTGCCGCAGCCCTGCCTGCTTCGGCCGAAATCGTCGTGATCGTCAACAAGGACAATCCGGCCTCGCGCATGTTCTCGGAACAGGCGTCCCAGTTCTTCCTCGGCAAATCGGCCATGTTCACCCCGGTGGACCAGGCTGAAGGCTCCAAGATCCGCACCGACTTCTACCAGAAAGTCGCCGAAAAGGACCCTGCCCAGGTGAAAGCCATCTGGTCCAAGCTGGTATTTACCGGCAAGGCCACGCCACCGAAGGAATTCAAGTCCAACGCCGAGGTGAAAAAAGCCGTGGCGGACGATCCGAAAGCCATCGGCTACATCGACAAATCGGCTGTCGACGACAGCGTCAAGGTCATCCTGACCCTGCCATAAGCCGAAGCACCGTTACTGCGCCTGCTACGCGCCAACGCCGCCCCGCAACAGCCGGGCGGCGTTTTTTTTAAATTTCGGCAACTTTCACTAATGAAGGGATACAATGTCCCGATAATCAAAAATCAACAAAGCTGGGGGGCATAACTTGAAGCTTTCGCTGCGCGCGAAATTCCTGCTGCTGAGCGCTTTCGTCCAGGCCGTGGTGGTGGCCCTGTTGATCGGCAACAGCTTGCGCCTGATGACCAACGCCGTCAGCCGCAATGCCGACCGCGTTGCCCACGAATATGCCATCAACCTCAACCTCACGCTGACGCCCTATGCCAGCAGCGGCCACCTGGGCGAATTGCGCAGCTACTGGTCGGAAATGCTGTCCGACCCGCGCGACAGCTTCCTGCGCTATATCGTGATCCTTGATGCTTCCGGCGAAACGGTGCTGGAAGCGGGCGAGCGGCCAGACTTCATGCCGGAAGCGCTGCGCCAGGCCCAGTTGGGCGGCGGCGTGCGCACCTCTGTCGACGGCAACCTGCTGCACGCGCAAGCGCCGCTGCTGTTGAAGGATAACCAGGTGGGCATGCTGCACTTCGGCCTTTCCACCGTCGACCTTGTAACAGCGCGCGACGACGTGCTGCGCCAGGGCGGCCTGATCGCCCTGCTCGGTTTCGCACTGGCCCTGCTGTTGTTCTTCGCCATGACGCGCGGCGTCGGCAAACGCCTCGCTGCCCTGGCGCGCCACTCGGAACATCTGGCAGAAGGCCAGTTCAGCCAGTTGCCCGAGAGCGGCGGCGACGAACTGGAAGTGGTAACGCATTCGCTCAACCTCATGAGCGCCGCGCTGCGCGAACGCATCGCCCAGCTCGAAGAATCGCAGCGTCGCCTGCGCGAATCCGAAGAACGCTTCCGCACCCTGTTCGACATGACCCCGCTGCCGCTGTCGGTATCGGACCAGGAAGGCCGCATCATCGCCGCCAACCAGGCCCTGGCTCGCACCTTCGGCACGCCGCTGCACGAACTGATTGGCAGGCGTTCGGATGAAGTGACGTTCTGGGCCTCGCCCAACGAGCGCCAGCGCATCTGGAACGAGTACCGCCTGCATGGCGTGGTGCGCGGCGAGCTGGCCGATGTGATGCTGCCTGACGGCGGGCCGGGACAGGTGGCGATCTGGTCGTCCTCGCTGCTCCTGGACGGCAAGCACGCCATCATCTGGGCTTTGCTGGACCTGACGCAGGAGATGAAGGCCAAGCAGCAATTGCGCGAATTGAACGATGCACTGGAGTCGCGGGTGCGCGAACGCTCAGCCGCGCTGGAGCAGGCAAATCGCGACCTGTCGCATGCGCTGGAGACCTTGCAGCGCACCCAGCACGACCTGATCGCAGCTGAAAAGATGGCCTCCCTCGGCTCGCTTGTGGCGGGCATCGCGCATGAATTGAATACGCCGATCGGCAACAGCCTGCTGGCCTCCACCGCGCTGGACGACCGCGTGAAGGAATTCAAACTGTCGGTGGCTGACGGCTCGGTGCGGCGCTCTACGTTGAATCATCACCTGGAAGAGGTACAGCTTGCATGCGGCCTGATTTCCAGTTCGCTCGAGAAAGCAGCGTCCCTGATCGCTTCCTTCAAGCAGATTGCCGTGGACCAGACCAACGACCAGCGCCGCCGCTTCCGCCTGCAGGCAGTCGCGCTCGACACCGCCGCGACCTACATGCCGCGCCTGCGCCGCAGTGCAATCCAGATGGAAGTCGACGTGCCCCCGGAACTGGAACTCGATTCTTATCCGGGCAGCGTGTACCAGGTCTTCAACAACTTGATCAACAACGCCCTGATGCACGCCTTTGAAGGCCGCACCAGCGGCCACCTCCGACTATCCGCCCGTACTGTCGAAGACGGGCAGGTCGAAATCGTGTTTCGCGACGATGGCGCCGGCATGTCGGAAGAAGTCCAGCGCAAAGTCTTCGATCCATTCTTCACTACCAAAATGGGCAGTGGCGGCACCGGCCTTGGCATGAACATCGTCTACAACATCGTCACCGGCGTGATGGGCGGGCGCATCGGGATCGAGTCGGCCCCCGGCGAGGGAGCCACGGTTCGCATCTCGCTGCCGGCCAGCTCACCGCAAAGGGACTAGCGCGGCATGCCCAGCAAACCCTGTTCGCGAATGAAGCCAACCACTTCCTGCACGCCCTGCCCGCTGCGCAAATTGGTGAACACGAAAGGGCGTTCGCCCCGCTGCCGTGCGGCGTCACGCGCCATGATGTCCAGGTCTGCGCCTACGTGCGGCGCCAGGTCCGTCTTGTTGATGATCAGCAGGTCGGAGCGCGTGATGCCGGGCCCGCCCTTGCGCGGAATCTTTTCGCCGCCCGCCACATCGATGACATACAAGGTCAGGTCCGACAGCTCCGGACTGAAGGTCGCGGCAAGATTGTCGCCCCCGGATTCGACCAGGATCAAGTCGAGCGACGGGAAATCCGCCTGCAAGCGTGCAATCGCTTCCAGGTTGATCGAAGCGTCCTCGCGGATCGCGGTGTGCGGGCAGCCGCCCGTTTCCACGCCCATCAAGCGCTCCGGCGGCAGCGCCTGTGCGCGCAGCAGGATCTCCATGTCTTCGCGGGTGTAGATGTCATTGGTGATCACAGCCATGTCGTAATTGTCGCGCATCGCTTTGCACAGCATTTCGCACAGGGCGGTCTTGCCGGAGCCGACCGGGCCGCCGATGCCGACGCGCAGGGGATTGGATGCCATGGTAATTCCTTTATGAACGGTAAAGCCTGCCGTGCTGCACTTCGTGCCGCATCGACAGCAGGGAAAGCCCGGGCGCCCAGTTGGATATGTCCGCATCGTCCAGCGCTTGCGCAATACGGGCCGCTTCTTCGATCTCGGGTCGCAGCGACAGCAGCAGCCGCTGGCCAGCCACCTGCCCGAGCGGGATGGATTTGACGCACACCAGCACCTGGTTCTCGGCCCAGCCGAACAGCATGGCCAGCAGCGCCGCCTCGTGCGGCACGCTCAGCGCATGCACGGCCCGGGCCAGCGCGGCGAGATAGGCTTCCTCGCCTTCGGCGGCCGGCGCCAGCTCCAGTTCGGCCAGCAGGCGCGCCAGCGAAAAGCCCATCTGCACCGACTCCGCGCGCAGTTCCGCCGTGTCGCGCGAGGCCAGGCAGCGCTCGGCCCAGCACGCTGCAGCCGCCGCATCGCCTGCCGCGTGGGCGCGCAGCAGACGCCAGAACAGTGGCGCGTCCCAGCGCGCCAGCACTTCGTGCAGCATGCTGCTCATCCAGGCGCGCGCCGTGGCCGCATCGTGCACGCTGCCATCCTCCAGCGCCGCCTCCAGGCCTTGCGAATAGCTGTAGGCGCCAACCGGCAGCGCCGGGCTGGCGAATTGCAGCAGATGCAGCAGCGCCTTCGCTTCCATCCTCATGCGTCCGCAGGACGATGGATCTTCTGCCGCAACGGCACCGGGGCCAGCGGGTGGCCGTGCCCATGCCCGCCGGAATAGGCGCCGGCCTCCGGCTCGAAGGCCGCCAGGTCTTCCGTGACAATCGCACCCAGCCCGGCCAGCATATCGCGCAGCACGGGATCGACGCGGATGCGCAGGAAGCCGTCGCCCACCTCCACCTGGCTATGGCGGTTGCCAAGGTGGAAGGCGCAGCGCAGCAGACCGTGGGCATCGGCGGCGCGCACGGTGTACACCGGCTCCGCAGCCGCGTGCACGCGCGCCACGAAGCCGGTTTCACCGGTCAGCAGGTCGCCCTCGCGCAGCACCGTGCCGCGCGCAGTGAACAGGGCGATCTCTTCGCCCGACACCAGGCGCGCGCGCTGACGGCACTTCTCGCGCTGGTCGTAAGTCAGTACCAGCTCACCGTCGACGCGGTCGGCGGCGGCCAGTTTGGTGTGCAGGGTCTGCATGGTCTTCGCTTTCTCAGAACAGGAAATAGCGCTGCGCCATCGGCAGCACCGGCGCGGCTTCGCACACGAGCAACTGGCCGTCGGCGCGCACTTCATAGGTTTCGGGGTCGACCTCCATGTGCGGGGTCGCGCCGTTGTGGACCATATCGGCTTTGCGCAGCTGGCGGGTGGCGCGCACCGGCACCACGCGCTTGGCAAGTCCGAGGCGTTGCGCCACGCCCGCCTCGAACGCCGCCTGCGACACGAAAGTCAGCGACTTTTTCAAGCCGCCGCCAAAGGCGCCGAACATCGGGCGCATGTATACGGGCTGCGGCGTGGGAATCGAGGCGTTGGGATCGCCCATCTGGGCACAGGCGATCATGCCGCCTTTCAGCACCAGGGACGGCTTGACGCCGAAGAAGGCCGGCCGCCACAGCACCAGGTCGGCCAGCTTGCCCACTTCAAGCGAGCCAACTACATGCGAAATGCCATGGGCGATGGCAGGATTGATGGTGTACTTGGCCACGTAGCGCTTGACGCGCGTGTTGTCGTTGCGTCTGTCGTCGCCGGGCAGCGGGCCGCGCTGCACTTTCATCTTGTGCGCCGTCTGCCAGGTGCGCATGATGACTTCTCCCACCCGCCCCATGGCCTGCGAGTCGGACGACATCATCGAGATCGCCCCCAGGTCGTGCAGGATGTCTTCGGCCGCAATGGTTTCGCGGCGGATGCGCGATTCCGCAAATGCCACGTCTTCCGCGATGGCGGCGTCCAGGTGGTGGCACACCATCAGCATGTCCAGGTGCTCGTCCAGCGTGTTGACGGTGAATGGGCGGGTCGGGTTGGTGGACGAGGGCAGCACATTCGACTGGCCAACCGCCGCGATAATGTCCGGCGCATGGCCACCCCCCGCTCCTTCGGTATGGAAGGTGTGGATGGTACGGTCCTTGAACGCCGCCAGCGTCGCTTCCAGGAAGCCGCCCTCGTTCAGCGTGTCGGTATGGATGGCGACCTGCACGTCCATGCGGTCGGCCACCGACAGGCAATTGTCGATCGCCGCCGGTGTGCTGCCCCAGTCCTCATGCAGCTTCAAACCAATGGCGCCCGCCTCGACCTGCTCTTCCAGCGGGCGCGGCAGGCTTACATTGCCCTTGCCCAGGAAGCCCAGGTTCATGGGGAAGGCGTCTGCCGCCGCCAGCATGGCGTGGATGTGCCACGGGCCGGGCGTGCAGGTGGTGGCTGCCGTGCCGACGGCTGGCCCGGTGCCGCCGCCGATCATGGTGGTCACCCCCGACGCCAGCGCTTCTTCGATTTGTTGCGGGCAGATGAAATGGATGTGCGTGTCGACCCCGCCGGCGGTGACGATCATGCCTTCGCCCGCAATGATCTCGGTGGCGCCGCCGATGGCCATGGTGACGCCCGGCTGGATGTCCGGGTTGCCGGCCTTGCCGATGGCGGCGATCTGGCCGTCTTTCAGGCCGATATCGGCTTTCACGATGCCCCAGTGGTCGAGGATCACGGCATTGGTAATCACCGTGTCCATCACGTCCCGGTGCGGCAACTGGGATTGTCCCATGCCGTCGCGGATCACCTTGCCGCCCCCGAACTTCACTTCTTCGCCGGGAATGGCGTAGTCATGTTCGATCTCGATAAACAGTTCGGTGTCGGCCAGGCGGAGGCGGTCGCCCGTGGTCGGCCCGAACATTTCCGCATAGGCGCGGCGCGAAATCCGGGCCATTATCCCTCCCCGTCCAATGCGCCCATCACCAGGGCGTTGAAGCCGTACACGTGGCGCGTGCCGGCCAGCGCGACCAGCTGCACCGTGCGGCGCTGGCCGGGCTCGAAGCGCACGGCGGTGCCGGCGGCGATATCGAGCCGCATGCCGCGTGCCTGCGTGCGGTCGAACTGCAGGGCCGCGTTGACCTCGAAAAAATGGAAATGCGACCCGACCTGCACCGGCCGGTCGCCGCTATTGGCCACCACCAAGGTGCAGCCGGCGCGGCCGGCGTTGAGGGTGATGTCGCCTTCTTCAAGCAGGTATTCGCCAGGTATCATGCCGTCCTCAGACGATGGGGTGGTGGACGGTGACCAGCTTGGTCCCGTCGGGAAAGGTTGCTTCGACCTGGATGTCGGAGATCATTTCGGGCACGCCCTCCATCACCTCGTCGCGCGCCAGCACCTGGGCGCCCTCGGCCATCAGCTGGGCCACGGTCTTGCCGTCGCGCGCTCCCTCCAGGATGGCCGCGCTGATCAGGGCCACGGCTTCCGGGTAATTGAGCTTGAGGCCGCGCGCGCGGCGGCGTTCGGCCAGCAGCGCGGCGGTGAACAGCAGCAGTTTGTCTTTTTCGCGTGGAGAGAGATCCATATCAGGTATTCCATATCCGGAGTTCGGTTGCAGGGCGCTCCATCCAGTACGGGCGCATGGTTTGCCAGGCCAGCGCCATCAGCTTGCGCGCCTGTTCGGCATCGTGGCCCAGGTAGCGCAACACCAGCACGGATTTGAGCGCGCTCGCGCCCAGCGCCGGATCCAGCGCGCGCAACTGCGCAAGGAGCGCAGCGTCGGCGGCACGTCCCGCTGCCAGCAAGGTGGCGCAGACCGTCGCGCCACCCAGTACATGCGGACTTTGCATGGCGCTGCTGCCGCCGTGCAGCACGCCCTGGTCCCACCACAGCAGGCGTCCGGCCTGGCGCACCTCGAGGTGCTGGTGCACCGTGCCGCGCGCATAGCGCTCGCCGCTGGCGCTGCGGCCAAAGCACAGGACGTCGCAGCCAAGGTAGCGCGCGCCGGCGGCAAGGTCGACCTCGTGCGCCAGATGCGCATCCGTGGCATCGAAGAAGATGGTTTCCTGCGGCAGCCATTCCACGCGCGCATCCGGCCCAGCCACGATCCTGACCCGCTGCCTCGCCGGCTTGCCATTGGCGCGGTACCACTTGGCGGCGCCCGGCGTGGTCAGCAGGGCATGCGATCCGGCGCTGGCCGTGATGTCGATGGATAGCTCGTCACCGCCCGCAATGCCAGCCGGTGGATGCAGCAAGATGTTGTGGCAGACGGCTTCCCCTTCCGGATAGAGGGCTTTTTGCACGCGCAAGGGACCGCTGTGAGCGCGCTGCACCAGCCGCGTTGCAGCGCCAGCGCGCGCATAGCCCAGCGCCAGGCTGGCGCGCCACGACGCGGGAGAAAGGGCGGCAGCGGGAAGGTCCATGCGCATGACGGCCACCACTATCCGAGGGAGGCGTCGGTACGCGCAGCCGCGCGCAGCCGCGCCATGGCCACGGCCATCAGGAAGCTGCCGGCCAGCAATGCCACCAGTGCCGCACCGAGGGCCAGCTGCTTGCCATCGCTCCATGTGCCGATGGCCGGCGATGACAGCTTCAGCACGCCGAAACCCGCCACCAGGAAACTCAGGCCGGCCACCACCCAGCCCATGATGCGCGAGGCCAGCACTGCCGTCTCGCCGCTACGGCGCAGCAGGCGCGCAATCCAGACCCCATGCACGCCATCGGCCACCAGCATCCCCAGCGTAAACAGCACGCCCAGCAACAATGCATCCCGCCAGCCGCCGAACTCGGTGGCTGCCACGGCAAACAGGCTGGCCTGGCTGATGGTGTCGAACGACAAGGCGAACAAGGCGCCCACCAGTGCCACCCCGCCCGGTCCCGATGCGGCGGCCAGCCGTCCCAGGAAGCGGCCTTTCAAGCCCGCCGGCGCGACCATCTGCCCGCGAGGCGCGCCAAGCAGCGCCTGCACATTCAACAGTCCCAGGCCGATCAGGCAGGCGATCGAGACCCAGGCGCCGCACAGCTCAAGCCAGGCCGGCGGCTGCCAGTGCCCCGCCAGTGTGCTGAGCGCCACCGCGATGGCCATGACGACCGCGCCGTGGCCCAGGGAAAACCAGGCGCCACACTGGCGCGCCAGGCGTGGCCGTGCCGCCATGTTCCAGCGGGCCAGCCCGTCGATCGTCGCCAGGTGGTCAGCGTCGAAGCCGTGCCTCAAGCCAAGGCTGAGCACCAGCAAACAAAGTCCAATCAAATTGTCGGGAAGGGTATCGGCCATGCTCCTCAATAAGCAAGACGCATACCAGTTGAAACAGGGGTTCAGATGGGCATAGTAATTGCATTAATGCAGTAGCCAGCACGAATCCCGCAAACCCATGAACACGCCTGCACCAAACCTGGAAAGCCCACGCACCAAAACGGTTCAGCGCATCGTCAAGATCCGGCGCGACTACAACACCTGGGTTGCCAATGAAACCATCGAAGACTACGCGCTGCGCTTCACGCCACGCGCGTTTCGCAAATGGTCCATTTTTCGCGTCGCCAATACCGCCTTTGGTGCGATCGCCTTCCTGGTGCTGGAAGCGATCGGCGGCACGCTGGCCGTGCACTACGGCTTTATCAACGCCTTCTGGGCCATCCTGGCTGTCAGCCTGATCATCTTCCTGACCGGCCTGCCGATCAGCTATTACGCGGCGCGCCACGGGGTGGACATGGACTTGCTGACCCGCGGCGCCGGCTTTGGCTACATCGGCTCCACCATTTCATCGTTCATCTACGCTTCCTTTACCTTCATCCTGTTTGCGCTGGAAGCGGCCATCATGGCCTACGCGCTGGAACTGTATTTCGGCCTGCCCCTGTGGCTCGGCTACCTGGCCAGCGCCCTGGCGGTGGTCCCCTTGGTAACGCATGGCGTGACCCTGATCAGCCGCATCCAGATGGTGAGCCAGCCACTCTGGCTGCTGCTGATGGCGCTGCCCTTCGTCGCCATCGCTTGCAAGCGCCCAGACCTTCCCGGCCAATTGCTCCAGTTCTCCGGCAGCGATCCGGCCAATGCCCATTTCAACACCCTGGCCTTTGGCGCCGCCACCGCCGTTGGCGTGGCCCTGATCCCGCAGATCGGCGAACAGGTCGACTTCCTGCGCTTCATGCCGCCGCCCGGAAAGCAGCGTTTGCGCTGGCACCTTGGCGTGCTGGCCGCGGGACCTGGCTGGACCGTGGTCGGCGCCCTGAAAATGCTGGCCGGCGCCCTGCTCGCACTGCTCGCGCTGCAAGGCGGCGCCAGCCTGGCGCAGGCGGTCAACCCGACCCACATGTACCTGGCCGGGTTCAGCCTGGTCGGCGCAGGCCCGGTCCTGGCCTTGCTGGCCACGGTGGTGTTCGTGGTGGTGTCGCAGATCAAGATCAATATGACGAATGCCTATGCCGGTTCGCTGGCCTGGTCGAATTTCTTCGCGCGCCTGACCCACAGCCATCCCGGGCGCGTGGTGTGGGCCTGCTTCAATGCCTTGATTGCCGTGCTGCTGATGGAACTGAACGTGTTCCAGGCGCTGGACCAGGTGCTCGGCCTGTTCTCCAATATCGCCATCGCCTGGATCGCCGCCGTGGTGGCCGACCTGGTCATCAACAAGCCGCTCGGGCTGAGCCCGGCCGGCATCGAATTCCGCCGCGCCTACCTGTACGATATCAATCCGGTCGGCGTCGGCGCCATGCTGCTGGCCTCCCTGCTGTCAGTGGCCGCCTTCACCGGCCTGTTCGGCGCCACGGCCCGCGCCTTTTCAGCCTTCATCGCGCTCGCCACGGCCTTCGCCGCCGCGCCGGCCATTGCCTACCTCACCGGCGGCCGCTATTACCTTGCGCGCCAGGCGGCTGCGGCGCACAGCAATACCTGCAGCATTTGCGAGAAGGACTACGAAGCGGAAGACATGGCGCATTGCCCAGCCTACCAGGGGCCGATCTGCTCGCTCTGCTGCTGCCTCGACGCGCGCTGCGATGATGCATGCAAGCCGCACGCGCGCCTTGCCGTGCAATGGCAGGCAGCGATGCGTTGGCTGCTGCCCAGGTCGGCCTGGCCTTACCTGGTCAGCGGGCTGGGCTACTACCTGCTCCTCATGACCCTGACCCTGCTCTTCCTGGCTGGCCTGTTAGGACTGCTCTACCTGCATGAGGCAGCGGCCCTGGTGCAAGCCGGGCAGGCGCAGTTGCTGGCGCCACTGCGCCTGGCCTTCCTCAAGATCTTCGGCGCGCTGCTGCTGGTCAGCGCCATCGTCGCCTGGTGGCTGGTACTGAACCGCGAAGGGCGCCGCGTGGCGCAGGAAGAAGCGCAGCAGGCGCGGAAGCTGGCCGACCAGGCCAACCAGGCCAAGAGCCGCTACATCGCCGGCATCAGCCATGAGATCCGCACTCCCCTCAACAGCATCCTCGGCTATGCGCAACTGCTGCAGAACGACCCGGCCATGCCGCCGCACCGGCAGCAGGCCATCCGTGTCATCCGCGGCAGCGGCGAGCACCTGCTGTCACTGATCGAAGGCACGCTCGACATCGCCCGCATCGAAGGCGGCCGCCTGAGCGTCGACCTGCGACCGCTGGATTTCGCCACCTTCGTCGCGCAGCTGGTGCAGATGTTCGAACAGCAGGCCGCCAGCAAGGGGCTGGCCTTCCGTTACGAGGTGCAGGGCAGCCTGCCGGCGGTGGTGCGCGCGGACCGCAAGCGGCTCGGCCAGATCCTGATCAACATCCTCGGCAATGCGGTCAAGTTCACCAGCCAGGGCAGTATTGTCTTCCGACTGCGCTACCAGCGCGACATGGCGCATTTCGAAGTGGAGGACAGCGGCCCCGGCATCCTGGAGCACGAGCTGGAACGCATCTTCGAGCCCTTCGCGCGCGGCAGCGCCGGCGATGCCGCCAACTGCGGCGGCACCGGTCTCGGCCTGCCGATCAGTAAACTGCTGACGGAGCTGATGGGCGGCGAACTGACAGTACGCAGCGCGCCGGACACAGGCAGTGTCTTCAGCGTGCGCCTGCTGCTGCCACGCTTGCACGCCGAGGCGCCGGAGCCCGATACCGCCCCGCTCCAGCGCAACGGGTACGCCGGAGCTCGCCGCCGCATCCTGGTGGTCGACAATGACCGCAATGACCGCGAGCTGCTGGCGGACATATTGACGCCGCTCGGCTTCATCGTCGGTCAGGCCGCCTCTGGCCAGGAGTGCCTGCAAAGTTACGCCGGCTTCGCTCCCGACCTGATCCTGATGGACCTGGCCATGCCTGGCATGGACGGTTGGGAGGCCAGCCACCTGCTGCGCACCGAACACGCTTGTACGGTGCCGATCGGCATCGTCTCGGCCAATGCCTACGACAAGGGCTTGCCCAACCCGGCCGGCATTGGCGCCGACGATTTTTTCACCAAGCCGGTGCAACTGGCCGAACTGCTGGACTGGATCGGGCGCCGCTTGCAGCTGGACTGGCTGGCGCCGGAAACGGCAGCCGCCAGCGCCTCGCCGTCCGGCCGACCGCAGTTGCCCTCGCCCGCCCAGCTTGCTCCCTTGCGCGCCCAGGTCAAGGCCGGCTACATGCGCGGCATCAAGCAGCAGCTGGACGTCATCGCCGCGCTCGGCGAACCGTACCGGCATTTTGTCGACATCATGCGAGACCACGCGCAGCGCTTCGAACTGGAAGCGATGGCGCGCTTGCTCGAACAGGGAGCATCCCATGCCACAAACGATTGAGCGCCCACCAGGCCAACTGGTGCTGGTAGTTGACGATATGCCCGAAAACCTGGCCGTGCTGCACGACGCGCTGGATGAATCGGGGTATTCCGTCGTAGTCGCCAACAATGGCGCCACCGCACTGGAACAGGCCAATGCCTTGGTGCCCGACGTCGTGCTGCTGGATGCGGTCATGCCCGGCATGGACGGCTTCGAAGTCTGCCGCCGCCTGAAAGCGGACCTGCAGACCCGCGCCATCCCGGTGATCTTCATGACGGGGCTGACGGAGAGCGAACATGTGGTGGCGGCATTCCAGGCCGGCGGCAGCGACTATGTCACCAAGCCGGTGCGACAGAACGAGATGCTGGCGCGCATCCGCGCCCACACGCAGAATGCACGCCTGGTGAGCCAGGCCCGCAGCGCCCTCGACGCCTTCGGCCACGCCGTGCTGGCGGTCGATCCGGAAGAACGCATCATCTGGCAAACCCCGCTGGCGCGGCAATGGCTGGACATCTACTTCCCGGCCCAGGCGAAATCAACGCTGCCGCCGCAGGTATCGCCCTGGCTGCAACGCGCCGTGCGGGCACGCTCCGCCGGCGAGGAAGCGGCCGCACTGGTCATCGCCCAAGGCACGCGGCGCCTGATCTTCACGCTTGGCGAGGCGGACGAAGCGGTCCAGTGGAGCGTGGTGCTGCGGGAGGAGGCGGACGACGCCTTGGTGCAGTCGCTGATGGCCAGGCACCGCCTGACCCAGCGCGAAGCCGAAGTGCTGCACTGGGTCAGCAAGGGAAAGACCAACCGCGACATCGGCGACATCCTCGGCACCAGTCCCCGTACCGTCAACAAGCACCTGGAGCATGTGTTTGCGAAACTGGGCGTGGAGACGCGCACTGCCGCGGCCGCGCTGGCGGTGTCCTCTAGACCGACAGGTGGCGGGTAACGTCGTCGCTCGCCATCTGCGCCTGGCTGCCGGCCGCCACCACTTCGCCGCGCGACAGCACGACGAAATGGTCGGCCAGTGCGTGGGCGAAATCGAAGTACTGTTCGCAAAGGAGGATGGCGATGTCGCCGCGCTGGCGCAGCAGCCGGATCACGCGTTCGATATCCTTGATGATGGACGGCTGGATGCCTTCGGTCGGTTCATCCAGGATCAGCACCTGCGGCCGTTGCAGCATGGCGCGGGCAATGGCCAGCTGCTGTTGCTGGCCGCCGGACAGGTCTCCGCCCCGCCGCTGCAGCATTTCCTTCAGCACGGGAAACAGCTCGAAGACTTCACCGCTGATGTTCGCAGCCTCGCGCCGCGGCAGCCTGGCCATTCCCATGCGCAGGTTCTCCTCCACCGTCAGGCGTGCAAAGATTTCCCGGCCTTGCGGTACATAGGCAATGCCGGCCGCCGCGCGCGCATGGGGCGGCAGGCGCGTGATGTCGCGCCCGGCGAGTTGCACGGTGCCGCCAGCCACCGGCAGCACGCCCATCAGGCATTTCAGCAGCGTGGTCTTGCCCACGCCATTCCGGCCCAGCAGCGCCAGGCACTCCCCGCGCGCCACCTGCAGCGAGACGCCGCGCAAGGTATGGGAAGAGCCGTAATACTGGTTCAGGTTTTCGGCTTGCAGCATCATCGTCCTAGCGTCCCAGGTAGACTTCGATCACCCGTTCATCGGCCTGCACTTCGTCCATGCGCCCCTGCGCCAGCACCGCGCCTTCGTGCAGCACCGTCACCTTGCCGCCCTGGGCGATTTCGGCCACGAAGCCCATATCGTGCTCCACCACTACGATGGAATGCTTGCCGCGCAATTCATCCAGCAATTCCGCGGTGCGCGCCGTTTCGGCGTCGGACATGCCGGCCACCGGCTCGTCGAGCAGGATCAATTGGGGATCCTGGATCAGCAGCATGCCGATTTCCAGCCATTGCTTCTGGCCGTGCGAGAGCAGCCCGGCCTGGCGCTGCGCCTGCCCTCCCAGGCGGACCTGGCGCAGGATGGCGTCGATCTTGTCGCGCTGTTCGCCGCCCAGGCGCGCGAACAGCGTGGGCCGCACGCGCTTGTCCATCTTCATGGCCAGCTCCAGGTTCTCGAATACCGTGTGCGAATCGAAGACCGTAGGCCGCTGGAATTTGCGGCCGATGCCGGCTTGCGCGATCTGGTATTCCGTCAGCGCCGACAAATCGAGGCGCTGGCCGAACCATGCGCTGCCGGAGCTGGGGCGCGTCTTGCCGGTGATGACATCCATCATCGTGGTCTTGCCGGCGCCATTGGGGCCGATAATGCAGCGCAATTCGCCCACGGAGATATCGAGACTGAGCTTGTTCAGGGCGCGAAAACCGTCGAATTCGACCGTCACGTCCTCCAGGTAGAGAATGGCGCCATGGCTGGTGTCCAGCCGATTGTCTTGCGCGACCTTCATGCCACCTCCTCCAGTTCCTGCCTAGGCGCCGGTGCAGCGCGTCGGGGGCGCCGCGGCAGGCGCAGTCCCAGCAGGCCTTTCTGCATCAGCAGCGTCACCAGGATGAACAACAGCCCGAGGGCAAACAGCCACAGGTCCGGGAAGGCAGCGGTAAACCAGCTTTTCAGGCCATTCACGGTGAAAGCGCCGAGGATCGCGCCCAGCAAAGTGCCGCGCCCTCCGACCGCCACCCAGACCACCATTTCGATCGAGTTGGCCGGCGACATTTCCGACGGATTGATGATGCCCACTTGCGGTACGTACAGCGCGCCGGCAATCGCGCACAGGACTGCCGACAGGGTCCAGACAAACAGCTTGAACCACAGCGGGTTATAGCCGATGAACATCAGGCGCGCTTCCGAATCGCGTACGGCCTGCAGCACACGGCCAAGGCGCGAGGCCACGATCCAGCGGCAAAGCAGCAGGGCGCCCACCAGGCACCCCAGTGTCGCCAGGTACAGCACTGCCTTGGTGGCCGGCGCCGTGATGCTGTAGCCGAGGATGCGCTTGAAATCGGTGAAACCGTTGTTGCCGCCGAAGCCGGTATCGTTGCGGAAGAACAGCAGCATGAAGGCATACGTCAGGGCTTGCGTAATGATGGAAAAATACACGCCCTTGATGCGCGAACGGAAAGCGAAGTAGCCGAACACGAAGGCCAGCGCGCCCGGCACAAGGACCACCAGCGCCAGGCAGTACCAGAAACTGTCCGTCATGGCCCAGTACCAGGGGAGCTCCTTCCAGTCGAGGAAGACCATGAAGTCGGGCAGAGCGCTCTGGTACACGCCGTCGCGGCCGATGGCGCGCATCAGGTACATGCCATGCGCATAGCCGCCCAAGGCAAAGAACAGGCCATGGCCCAGCGACAGGATGCCGGTGTAGCCCCACACCAGGTCGAGCGCCAGCGCCGCCATGGCATAGCACATGAATTTGCCGGCCAGCCCGACCAGGTAATCCGGCACATGCAGCGCATGTCCAGGCGCGAAGGCGAGGTTGCATGCCGGCAGCAAGGCTGCCAGCACCACCAGGCACGCGAGAGCGCACCAGGCGCGGCGGGAAAACAGCTTGTTCATTCAACGCTCCTGCCTTTGACAGCGAACAGCCCTTGCGGCCGGCGCTGGATGAAGATGATGATGAAGGCGAGGATGGCGATCTTGGCCAGGACGGCGCCCGCCACCGGCTCCAGTAATTTGTTGGCTTCACCAAGCCCCAGGGCGGCAATCACGGTGCCGGCCAGTTGGCCGACGCCGCCCAGCACCACCACCATGAACGAATCGATGATGTAGGACTGTCCGAGGTCCGGCCCCACATTTCCCAGCTGCGACAAGGCTACGCCCCCCAGCCCCGCAATGCCGGAGCCCAGCCCGAAAGTCAGCATGTCGATGCGGCCTGTCGGCACGCCAACGCAGCCCGCCATGCGCCGGTTCTGCATGACGGCGCGTACGAACAGGCCCAGGCGGGTGCCATTCAGCAGCAGCCAGACGCCGGCCGTCACCAGCACGGCAAACACGATGATCGCGATGCGGTTGTAAGGCAGCACGAGCGATCCGAGTACCGTCATGCCGCCCGACATCCAGGCCGGATTGGCCACTTCCACGTTCTGCGCGCCGAACAGGGTGCGCACGGCCTGCATCAGCACAAGGCTGATGCCCCAGGTCGCCAGCAAGGTCTCCAGCGGGCGTCCGTACAGCCAGCGGATCACCGTGCGTTCCAGCGCCATGCCCACCAGCGCCGCCACGGCGAATGCAGCAGGCAGCGCCGCCAGCAGGTACAGCTCGACCGCCTGCGGCAAGTAGTGGCGGAACAGCGATTGCACCAGGTAAGTCGTATAGGCGCCGATCATCAGCAATTCGCCGTGCGCCATATTAATGATGCCCATCAGGCCGAAGGTAATGGCCAGCCCCAATGCCGCCAGCAGCAGTACGCTGGCCAGCGACATGCCATAAAACAGGTTGCCGACCAGCTCAGTGCGCGCTTGCCTGGCGTCGATCGCCTTCACGGCGTCCGTTAGCGCCAGGCGAACGGCGGCATCAGATTCGGCGGATGGCTGCTCCAGCCTGGCCTGCAGCGGCGCGCGCTGCGCGCTGCCGCCCAGTTCACCCAACTGGCGCGCGGCTGCGGCACGTTCGCCAGCCTGCGGCGCCTGCAAGCTGGCCAGGGCCAGCAACAGTTGCAGCGCCGATCGCGTTTGCCCGTCCTGCTCACCCTGCAGGGCGCGCTGCACCAGCGCCACCTGGGCCGGGTCCAATTCCTGGCCCAGCAAGGCACGCGCGGCCGCCAGGCGCTGTGCCGTCCCGGGTGCCAGCAGATCCATGCCCGACAGGGCCGTCTCGATGGCGGCGCGCAGGCGGTTATTGACGACAATGACCGACGCACCTTCTGGCGCTGGCGCCGACGGCGCAAGGCTGGCCACCCGCCCGTCGGGCAAAAGGTACAAGGCATCGTCCTTCAAAGCACGCAGTACGTCCGCCGCTTCCGGCGTGCCGAGCGCGCCGATGGCAGCGACTGCCGCCACCCGCGCGTCGGGATCGTCGCCAGCCAGCGGCTGCAGCATGGCTGGCGCAATGGCCGCCGGCGCGGCCCCGGCAAGCAGGTAAAGCGCAATGCCAGCCAGCAGCCGGCGCACAGCGGAATACATCATGGGGAAGTCTCCAGTAATCAAGTCCGGCGGACTGCGCGCAGCAGCCGCCGGCATCACGGCTTACAGCTTTTGCTTGCCTTCGTTCCCCGGAATGAACGGGCTCCAGGGCTGGGCGCGGATCGGTTCCCTGGTCTTCCACACCACGCTGAACTGGCCGTCAGCCTTGATTTCGCCGATCATCACCGGCTTGTGCAAGTGATGGTTGCTCGGGTCCATGGTCAGCGTGAATCCGGATGGCGCGCTGAAGGACTGGCCGCCCATTGCCGCGATCACCTTGTCGGTATCGGTGGACTTCGCCTTCGCCACGGCCTGCGCCCACATATGGATGCCGACATAGGTTGCCTCCATCGGGTCGTTGGTCACCGCGGTCGCCGCGTTCGGCAGCTTCTTCGCAACGGCATAAGCCTTCCATTTCTTGATGAAGGCATCGTTCACCGGATTTTTGACGGACTCGAAATAGTTCCAGGCGGCGAGGTGGCCGACCAGCGGCTTGGCATCCACGCCGCGCAGTTCCTCTTCACCCACCGAGAAGGCGACGACCGGTACCTGCGTTGACTTCAGGCCGGCATTGCCCAACTCCTTGTAGAAGGGCACGTTGGAATCGCCATTGATGGTCGAGATCACCGCGGTCTTGCCGCCGGCCGAAAACTTCTTGATATTGGCGACGATGGTCTGGTAATCCGAATGGCCGAACGGGGTGTAGGTTTCCTCGATGTCGCTGTCCTTGACGCCTTTGCTCTTCAGGAATGCGCGCAGGATCTTGTTGGTGGTGCGCGGGTACACATAGTCCGTGCCGAGCAGTACGAAGCGTTTGGCCCCGCCGCCCTCCTTGCTCATCAGGTATTCGACCGCGGGAATCGCCTGCTGGTTCGGCGCCGCGCCGGTATAGAACACATTCTTCTCGAGTTCTTCCCCTTCATATTGCACGGGGTAGAACAGCAGGCCGTTCAACTCCTTGAATACTGGCAGCACGGACTTGCGCGATACCGAAGTCCAGCAGCCGAACACGGCGGCCACCTTGTCTTTCGCTACCAGCTGGCGCGCCTTTTCGGCGAACAACGGCCAGTTCGACGCCGGATCGACCACCACCGGCTCCAGCTTCTTGCCCAGCACCCCGCCCTTGGCGTTGATTTCGTCGATGGCCATCAAGGCCACGTCCTTCAGCGACGTTTCGGAAATCGCCATGGTGCCGGACAGCGAGTGCAGGATGCCGACCTTGATGGTATCGGCAGCGTACGCCGCGAAGCTGCCACCCAACATGGCGGCAGCCGCCGCGATGCGGGTCAGGGAGGCGATGAAATGACGGCGAGTTTGCATGATGGTTACCTCTTCTGATAGTGGAAGGATGGTGCTTAGTATTGGACTTGCAGCGCGACGACGAACTTCGACTGGTCGGCGGCGGCAACGGTCTCTGTCTTCGAATACTTGGCGCTCAACTGCGCGTTGTAGCCATCGATGATGTAATTGAGGCCGATGTCCGACTGCTTGACGTCGATGTTGTTATCAGGCTTGAACTTCTGGAATTGGACGAAAGGCTGCAGCTTGCCTTGGCCTGGCGCCAGGTTGAATACGTAAGCGAGGCCGGTCGACCACGCCTTGCCCTGTTCCGCCAGGATGACGTCGCCGTTGCGGTAGTTGTAGTAGGCTGCTTCCACCGACACCGCGCCGGCGCCGATGCGTTTCTCCAGCAGGAAGTCCAGGTTCCAGGCCTTGTAGTCGCCGGTCTTGGCGATGGTCAGCACACCATCCTTCTGGTAGCGGCCTGCCAGGCCGATGGCCAGGATATCCTTGGTTCCGAGGTAGTTGCCGGTGCCGTAGTAGCCTGGCTCGGCATCCCAGAAGTCGTACTGCACGCGGCCCGCATACATCAGGCTGTCGTCGGCCTTGATGCCTGCCGCCTTGGCCTCCTTCTGCGTCAGGCTGCCGATGCCGAAGGTGTGGCCCTCGAACGCGCCGAAAGAGTATCCGAGCTTGCCCTCGGCCGCATTACCCCAGGCCACCACGCCGTCATCGCGGCCACGGAAGATGCCGCCGTTGTAGCCGTAGCGCGAAGCCACGCCCGCCCAGTAGCCGCCACCGAGCGAATAATAGGGACCGGCCATATTCGCACGGTCGCTCGGCGACAAAAGGCGGCCGGCCCAGATATTCAACTCCGGCGAAAAGGCAAACTGCGCGGCAGCATCCAGCACCCGGATCTGGTCGCCATCCCATTCTGTGTTCAGCATGCCCTTGATGTTCTTGTTCAGGGAGGCGCCGAAGAACAGGCGCGCGCTGTCCAGGTTGAAGTCGTTCGAGCGCGAGCTCCCGTCCGGCGCTCCGTCCTTCTCGCTGGTAAAGCTGCCACGCGCTCCAAAGCCTACGCTGATGGACTTGTCTTCGCCGATGGGAATGGTGGCGCCCGCGTGCGCCAACGACGCCACGGCTGCGCTGAGTAATACGGAGAGCTTGATCATCGTTTGCATGCCAGTCCTCTTGTCACAAGTTTGAAAGTGTTGCTGCTTGTGAACAGGGTAAAGAGGCTGAACGCGATGGCCCATACGTCAAGTGACGTAGTTGCTGATTGGCGTCACAAAACAAAACGGCCCGGGCGCTTGCGCGGCCGGGCCGTTAGTTGGGGGCTTTCAGGCTTAAGCCAGCTTGCCGTGGCAAGCCTTGAACTTCTTGCCGCTGCCGCATGGGCATGGGTCGTTGCGGCCGACCTTGAAACCCTGGCTGATCGCCGCGTCCAGCTCGCCGGCCGGCATGGCGGTCGGCGCCAGCAGTTCTTCCGGCGCCGCGTTCGGGTTGAAGTCGGCGTGCTGGTAGTGGACGTTCTCGACGTGCGACTGGTTCATGGCCGCTTCCGCTGCCTCGACTTCTTCGCGCGACTGGATGCGTACCATCATCACCATGCGAATCACGTCGTTCTTGATCATGTCCAGCATGGTGCCGAACAGTTCGAACGCTTCGCGCTTGTATTCCTGCTTGGGATTCTTCTGCGCGTAGCCGCGCAGGTGGATGCCCTGGCGCAGGTGATCCAGCGCTGCCAGGTGCTCGCGCCAGTGGGTGTCCACCGACTGCAGCATGACATTGCGCTCGAAGCCGCCGAAGGCTTCCTTCGACACGATATCGACCTTGGCCTGATATGCGGCATCGGCTGCGGCAATCACACGTTCGACGATGTCGTCGTCGGTGATGCTGCTTTCCTTCTCCATCATTTCGACCAGCGGGACCTCGAGCATCCACTCTTGCGCCAGCGTCTTCTGCAGCGCAGGGATGTCCCACTGCTCTTCCACCGATTCTTCCGGCACATAGGTGCGCACCACGTCGGTGAACACGCCATGGCGCAGGTTCATGATGGTTTCGGAAATGTCGGTCGCTTCCAGCAGTTCGTTGCGCTGCGAGTAGATCACCTTGCGCTGGTCGTTGGCGACGTCGTCGTATTCCAGCAGCTGCTTACGAATGTCGAAGTTGCGGGCTTCAACCTTGCGCTGCGCGGATTCGATGGAACGGGACACGATGCCCGCTTCGATCGGTTCGCCTTCCGGCATCTTCAGGCGGTCCATGATCGCGCGCACGCGGTCGCCGGCGAAGATGCGCAGGAGCGGGTCGTCCAGCGACAGGTAGAAGCGCGAAGAGCCCGGGTCGCCCTGGCGGCCGGAACGGCCACGCAGCTGGTTGTCGACGCGGCGTGATTCGTGGCGTTCGGTACCGACGATGTGCAGGCCGCCTGCCGCCACCACCTGGTTGTGCAGCGACTGCCAGCCGGAACGCAGGTGCTGCGCCTTGGCGGCTTTATCTGCATCGCTCAGCTCCGGGTCGGCTTCGATGATCTGGATCATCTTTTCGATACTGCCGCCCAAGACGATGTCGGTACCACGGCCGGCCATATTGGTGGCGATGGTGATGGCTTTCGGCGCACCCGCCTGGGCGATGATTTCAGCTTCGCGGGCGTGCTGTTTTGCGTTCAGCACGTTGTGCGGCAGCTTGGCCTTGTCCAGGATGCTGGACAGCAGTTCGGAGTTCTCGATCGAGGTGGTACCTACCAGCACTGGCTGGCCGCGCTCGTAGCAGTCGCGGATGTCAAGCATCATCGCGTTGTACTTTTCGGCGTTGGACTTGTACACCTGGTCCTGGCGGTCCTTGCGCTGCGACGGACGGTTCGGCGGGATCACCACGGTTTCCAGGCCGTAGATTTCCTGGAATTCGTAGGCTTCGGTGTCGGCGGTACCGGTCATGCCGGCCAGCTTGCCGTACATGCGGAAGTAGTTCTGGAAGGTGATCGAGGCCAGGGTCTGGTTCTCGTTCTGGATCTTGACGCCTTCCTTGGCTTCGACTGCCTGGTGCAGGCCGTCGGACCAGCGGCGGCCAGTCATCAGGCGGCCGGTGAATTCGTCGACGATCACCACTTCATTGTTCTGCACCACGTAGTGCTGGTCCTTGAAGTACAGCACGTGCGCGCGCAAGGCAGCGTACAGGTGGTGCACCAGGGTGATGTTGGCGGAGTCGTACAGGGAAGCGCCTTCCGGCAGCAGGCCCATCTTGGTCAGGATCGCTTCGGCCTTTTCGTGGCCGGCTTCGGTCAGCAGCACCTGGTGCGCTTTTTCATCCTTGGTGTAGTCGCCAGGGATTTCGATCTTGCCTTTGCCGTCCGCGGTTTCTTCGCCGACTTGCAGGGTCAGTTGCGGCGGCACCAGGTTGATCTTGTGGTACAGGTCAGTGTGGTTTTCGGCCTGGCCGGAGATGATCAGCGGGGTACGCGCTTCGTCGATCAGGATCGAGTCCACTTCGTCGACGATGCCGAAATTCAGGGTGCGCTGCACACGCTCGCTGGCTTCGAACACCATGTTGTCGCGCAGGTAGTCGAAACCGAATTCGTTGTTGGTGCCGTAGGTGATGTCGGACGCGTAGGCTTCCTGCTTGTCGGCGTGCGGCATCTGCGACAAGTTCACGCCGCAGGACAGGCCCAGCCAGCGGTACAGCTTGCCCATGGTCTCGGCGTCGCGCTGTGCCAGGTAATCGTTGACGGTCACGATGTGCACGCCCTTGCCGGACAGTGCATTCAGGTAGGCTGGCAGGGTCGCGGTCAGGGTTTTGCCTTCACCGGTGCCCATTTCGGCGATCTTGCCGTAATGCAATACCATGCCGCCGATCAGTTGGACGTCGAAGTGGCGCATCTTGAACACGCGCTTGGAAGCTTCGCGGCAGACGGCAAAGGCTTCCGGCAGCAGGTTGTCCAGCGATTCGCCATTGGCAACGCGTTCCTTGAGGGCAGGCGTTTTCGCTTGCAGCTCGGCATCCGACAGCTTTTCAAACTCCGGCTCCAGGGCGTTGATCGCCTTTACCGTTTTTTGGTATTGCTTAAGCAGACGCTGGTTGCGGCTGCCGAAAATCTGGGTCAGTAAGGACATTTCTTAAATTCTTCCTCGGGTCCGCCAATGGCAAAAGTGCGTGATTTTATCATGCGTTCGTAGCAAGGTTGGGATCTTGACCTATATAACAATAGGCTAGCGATGAAAAATTCACCGGCTGGGGCCGCCACTGTAAAATGGCGGTATGGCATTTTCCTTCACCAACCGCAAGCACGCCCCGCAGGAAGCGACCAATTTCCTGCTCGGCAACGCACGGCTGGCCGCTTTGCTGCCGGCCGTGCAGCGCATGGCTAAATTACAACAAGACTGCCGTGAAGTGCTGCCATCAGCCTTTAAAACCTGTGAAATCTTTGCTTTTGACGGTGGTGAGCTGACTTTGGCCGTGCCGAACACGGCCGTGGCAGCCAAGCTCAAGCAGCAAGTGCCAAAGCTGCAGGAAGCGCTGAACGCAAATGGATGGCAGATAAACAATATCCGCTTCCGGGTGCAGATGCCGAAAGGGATCGCCCACGTGGGGCCGAGCGGGGAAGGCCTGAGGCTGCCCGAAACGGCCGTCAATTCCTTCGACGAGCTAAGCCAGAAACTGGAGCCGACCGCCGCCAACGAGCCGCTGATCGAAGCGATGCGGCGCCTGGTTGCCCGCCGCCGCGGCTGACCTGCTATTTCCTGATCGGAAAGTAGAACGAAACCATCAAGGTCACAATCGGCAGAGCGCCGATTTTCACTAGCTCAAACATGGCCTGGAGTGCGGAATTATCTGGATCTAGCCCATACGCGACCATGATCCCAATACAAATGATCGCCAAACAACCAAGGACTTGTTTTGCAAACGTTAGTCGCGCCCCAGGGCTGATGTCAGCAACCGTCGCAGACCATGGCAAGTGCTGGGCGACATCTATGTCGGCATGCTGCTGACCGTTCATTCGGCCCGATTGCATCAAAAGATTCCGACCAAGCGGTGTAGCGGATTGAACTCCGCATCAACAATAGCGAGTGAATTGCCCTTTGTTTGCTCTTCATCCGCGATGGCGAGAAGCGCAAGGGCCCTGCCTATTGCTAAGCCGCGTGGCAGGCCATTTCGATCGGCGATATCGGAAATAATGCGATCGACTTCGTCGCTAACCTCAAGGGTGATCTGCATCATGGCGTCCTCCCGTTGCAATACTGTCAGTATTGCTAACGGAAGGCCGGTCTGGCAAGCAGAGCAGGAGAACTAAATTAAAGGTAGGCCCACTCGCGCGACATCTGCTTGGCGTAGGACGGCGGGGCGGTGTCGAGGGAGTCGAAGGTGACCAGTTCGTAGGAATCCGGGTCGGCCAGCATGGCGCGCAGCAGCTGGTTGTTCAGGGCGTGGCCGGATTTGTGGGCTTCGTAGCTGGCGATGATCGGGTGACCAACCATGTACAGGTCGCCGATCGCGTCGAGGATCTTGTGACGCACGAATTCGTCGTCGTAGCGCAAGCCATCCTGGTTCAGGATGCGGTATTCGTCCATCACGATGGCGTTTTCCAGCGAGCCGCCGCGCGCCAGGCCAATCCCGCGCAGCATTTCCACGTCCTGCATGAAGCCGAAGGTGCGGGCGCGGGCGATGGCTTGAATATAAGACACGTCGCCGAAGTCGACGGTCGCGCGCTGCGCCGTACCGTCCACCGCCGGGTGATTGAATTCGATGAAGAAGTCCAGCTTGAAGCCGTCGTGCGGCACCAGGCGCGCCCACTTTTCAGCGGCGCCCTTGCCTTCGCGGATTTCGATCGGCTTTTTCACCTTGATGAACTTTTTCGGCGCTTCCTGCTCCTGCACGCCGCCCTGCTGCAGCAGGTAGACGAAGGACGATGCCGAACCATCCATGATCGGGATTTCTTCCGCCGTGACGTCGACGTACAGGTTGTCGATGCCCAGGCCCGCGCAGGCCGACATCAGGTGTTCGACGGTCGAGACGCGGCCGCCGTCCTTCATCAGCACAGTTGCCATGCGGGTATCGCCCACGATGTCAGCCCTTGTCGGGAAGACAACCTGCGGGTCCAGGTCCACACGGCGGAACACGATGCCGGTATCCGGCTCGGCTGGGCGCAAGGTCAACTCGACCTTGGTACCGGAGTGCAGGCCGACACCTGTGGTGCGGACGATTTCTTTGATGGTTCGTTGTTTCAGCATGCAAGGATTATAGCGCCCTGCGCCCTTCCCCGCTTACGGATGCTCAGCCTCGGCATGTTCGGTCTCGCGGCGCACCAGGTAGATGCCGGAGCCGATGATGATGGCTGCGCCGACCAGTGTGTAAGCATCCGGCAGCGTATGCCACAGCAGCCAGTCGATGCCCACGCCCCAGGCCAGCGCCGTGTACTCGAACGGCGCCACAATCGAAGCTTTGCCCATGCTGAAGGCGCGCGTCAGCGCCAGTTGGCCGAAGAAGCCGCTTACCGCCAAGGCCGCCATGGCAGGCCACAACGACCAGTCGATGCTCACCCAGGCATTGATGGCCAGCGGCGCCACGCCGATGCCCATCAAGGTCAGCACCCAGAACATCACATGCTCGGGCGCGTCGGTCTTGGCCAGCACACGGCCAGCAATCGCGGAAATGCCGTAGCAGACGGCCGAGGCCAGCACCGCCAGGCCGGCGATCGACGCGAAGTTGGTGCCGTCCGGACGCAGCACCACCAGCACGCCGCCCAGGCCGACAAAGATCGCCACCCACTGCCCCAGGCTGACTTTTTCTTTCAGGATGAACACCGCCAGCACGGTCACCAGCGCCGGTGCGATAAAGAAGATGGCGTAAGTATCTGCCAGGGGCAGCGACTTCAACGCGTAGGCAAACAGCGACAGCATCGCAATGCCGACGGCGCCGCGCAGCAGGTGCAACGGCCAGCGCACCTTGAAAATGCCGGTGAACTTGCCGCGATAGGCCATGAATGCGCACACCAGGGGCATTGAAAGCATGCATCGCAACGCAGTCACCTGTACTGCCGGATAGCGCGCGGCCAGCACTTTCATGGAAGCGTCCATGAGGGAGAACATGGCGACCGCGGCCACCATGGCGTAAATGGCTTGCAGGTTTTCTTTTTGTTGCGGAGTCACGATGGAAGGCCCAAAAGCGTTGCCGGGTCGTCCATTGTACTGAAAGAAAGGGTTTGCTGCTGAGGCTGTGTCAGCTTAGCCGGTAACAGTAGAAGTCCCGGTTTGCCCACTCGCGATCGCTCGCGCCTCGGCCATAAGGCATTCGCTGCCGTGACAACTTATAACCGGGATCCATTGCCCCCCTCACGTCAAAGTAGTCAGGCCTCAACAGCTCCTTCACTTCGGGCAAGGCATCCAGTGCCTTGAACACCCTCCGAAGAACCTTGAAGTTGTCCTCTATATCCATTTGTTTGATGATGACCTGGAGCAGCCATTCACGGCACTCTTCATCATATTCCCAGTACATGGAAACCGGCTTTAGCCCTTCCTGGTCCAGTTGCTGAAGGAACTTGCGTCCGCCAGCGATCATTTCTTGCGTCATTTGTCCCTCTACCAGTGCTTCTGTATCCATGGTAGTACTCCTTTCAGATGGCCAGCGCATGCGACGTACATGCATCGCGCCATTTGCGCAGGCACGTTGACTTCGTAGCGCGCGATCTCACTCCATTTGCGAACTACGGACCAATTTTCAGCGAACGCTGCACTGGAACGAATTTCTTCCTCGAGCTCGAGCTGCAAGCCGGCTAATCTCACGAGCGTCCGCAAATTGTGGGTATTGCATTCGTTTGCCAATCGCTTGTCTGGAAATTCGTGGCGCTCCTGCTGTTTCGCGATGGCGGCCTTCAGCCCACATTCGATCGCGTATCCCGACAAATAGTAGCTGCCTGCATAAAATTCCGCGTCCAGCAGGCTTTTACCTTCGCTGATGCGCATCCGCGTCAGGTCGTGAAGTTCATTGCGATTCATGTCAGCGTCCCAAAATGCAAAAACGATGAGACAAATCCGCGCTGGAATTGTTCCCGCTTTCCGAAAGAAATCACGAATGATTTCGTGGCGGGTTATGATGGCATGATGAACACAGAAGCCCAACTTGTCGAAGTGATCGAAGATGTCGAGCCACTCTACGTGGTCCATGAGTCGCCCGTGCATGGGCGCGGCGTATTTGCGCGCCGGATGATCCCTGCCGGCACCCGCATCATCGAATACACCGGCGAGATCGTCGACTGGGAAGAGTGCTGCCGCCGTACCGAGGAGAAAGGCGGTCCGATCGGCCATACCTTCTTCTTCAGCCTGAACAACGGCATGCTGATCGACGGCGGTTCGGGCGGCAACGAGGCGCGCTACATCAACCATTCCTGCGAACCTAATTGCGAGGCGGAAGAAGACGAAGACGACCGCGTCTACATCTGCTCCCTGCGCGACATCGCCGAAGGCGAAGAACTGAACTACAACTACGGGCTGATCTACGAAGCCCGCCACACCGCCAAGGTGAAGAAGGAGTTCGCCTGCTACTGCGGCGCCCCGTCCTGCACCGGCGTCATGCTGGCGCCCAAGAAGCGCAAGTCGCGCGCAAAAACGAAAGACGAAACGAAAAACGGCGCCGAAGCGCCGTCTCTAGCGGAGTAATCCAGGGGTTACAGCTGGCCCAGCATGGTTTCGGCATTCGACACTTCGAACTTGCCGCCTTGCTCGACGTTCAGTTGCTTGACCACGCCGTCTTCCACCAGCATCGAGTAACGCTGGGAGCGGGTGCCCATGCCGAACTTGGAGAAGTCTGCGTCCAGGCCCAGAGCCTTGGAGTAAGCAGCGTTGCCGTCAGCCATCATACGGACGGTGCCGGTGGCTTTCTGGTCGCGGCCCCATGCGCCCATCACGAAGGCGTCGTTCACGGAGATGCACCAGATTTCATCCACGCCCTTGGCTTTCAGTTCGGCAGCGTGCTTGACGTAGCCCGGTACGTGCTGTGCGGAGCAGGTTGGGGTGTAGGCGCCTGGCAGGCCGAAGATCGCGATCTTCTTGCCCTTGGCGATGTCCTGCACATTGAAGGTGTTCGGGCCGAGGGAGCAGCCTTCGGTCTCGGTTTCGATGAATTCGGACAGTTGGCCTTCCGGCAGTTTGTCGCCGATCTTGATGGTCATTCTTTTTCTCCTGTTGTTGAAAACCGGTAGGCGCCTGCCGCAGGTCAGTGTCTGACCCTGCGGGTCAGACACCGGTTTACCGGTTCTGAAAATAAAAAACCGCGCAGTGCGCGGGTAGCCCTGAATGCCTAGTATAACTCCGCGCCGCCGGACGCGTGATCCGGCGGCGCGGCTGACCCTATTTAGTCAGCCTGCTTGCGCAGGAAGGCAGGAATGTCGTAGGTTTCCATGCCCGACTTGGCCAGTGCGTTCACCTGCTCGGTGGCCGATTCACGGCGCCATACGGCTGGCTGTTTCTGCACGTCGGCGGACACGCCGGAGAAGCCTGCGTTGCCGAAACCGCCCACTGCTGCAGTTGCTGCACCGCCGCCCAGGCCTGCGTTGACGTTCAGCGGGTTGCCGCCGTGGGTGCCGGTGCGCAGTTGCTGCTGCGGTACCAGTTGCACGTGCTTCTTGGCTTTGCCCAGGCCGGTCGCCACCACGGTCACGCGGATATCGTCGCCCATCGCGTCGTCGTAGGCGATGCCTTGTGCGATCGACGCATCCGGTGCGGCGAAGGCGCGCACGGCAGCCATGACTTCCTTGATTTCCTTGCCTTTCAGGCCGCGCGATGCGGTGACGTTGACCAGCACGCCGCGTGCGCCCGCCAGGTCGACGCCGTCCAGCAGCGGGGAGGCAACCGCCTGTTCGGCCGCCACGCGTGCACGGTCCACGCCGGAAGCGGTGGCGGTACCCATCATCGCCTTGCCCTGCTCGCCCATGATGGTCTTCACGTCGTTGAAGTCGACGTTGATGTGGCCAGGCACGTTGATGATTTCGGCGATACCGGCTACGGCGTTGTTCAGGACGTCGTCAGCGTGCTGCAGCCACTCGATCAGCGATTCGTCTTCGTAGATTTCTTCCAGCTTCTCGTTGCAGATCACGATCAGCGAGTCGACGTTCTGCGACAGCGCTTCCAGGCCCGCTTCGGCGATGTCCAGGCATTTCTGGCCTTCGTGCGAGAACGGCTTGGAGACCACCGCCACGGTCAGTGCGCCCTGCTGCTTGGCGATTTCCGCCACGATCGGCGCCGCGCCGGTGCCGGTGCCGCCGCCCATGCCGGCAGCGATGAACACCATGTGCGCGCCGCGCAGCGCATCTTCGATGCGGGTGCGGGATTCTTCTGCCAGCGCACGGCCGATCTCAGGCTTCATGCCCGCGCCCAGGCCGCTCGCGCCGATCTGGATAATGTTGCTTGCCTTGGAAGCGGCCAGCGCTTGTGCGTCGGTATTGGCAGCGATGAATTCCACGCCGCTCATGCCCTTGTTGATCATGTGCTGGACGGCATTGCCGCCTGCACCGCCAACGCCGACGACCTTGATGACCGTTCCCAGTGTTGCGTTATCAACCATATCAAACTCCATGATTTACTCCTATCTAGAATGCGGTTTTCAAGCGCCAGGCCTCATATGGGTAGGAGAACTGGAGATTGAAAACTGCAGGGGTTTATTATTCAAAAATTGTCTTAAAAGTTACCCAGGAACCATTCCTTCATGCGCTGCCAAACTGCCTTCACTGATCCATCCTGGCGCGTCACGATGTGGCCGCGCAGATACTGCTTCTTAGCTTCCAACAACAGGCCCAACACGGTTGCATAGCGCGGGCTGCGCACCACGTCGGCCAGCTGGCCGCGGTAGTCCGGGGTGCCCAGGCGCGCAGGCTTGAGGAAGATGTCTTCCGCCATCTCCACCATGCCCGGCATGATCGAGGTGCCGCCGGTCAGCACGATGCCCGACGAGAGCACGCCCTCGTAGCCGGACTCTCGCACCACCTGGTGCACCATCGCAAACAGTTCTTCCACGCGCGGCTCGATCACCGCCGCCAGCGCCTGGCGCGACAGGTTGCGCGGGCCACGGTCGCCCAGGCCCGGCACTTCCAGGTGCTCGCCCGGATCGGCCAGCACCTGCTTGGCTACGCCGTAGCGGATCTTGATTTCTTCCGCTTCGCCGGTCGGGGTGCGCAGCGCCATCGCGATGTCGTTGGTGATCTGGTCGCCGGCGATCGGGATCACGGCCGTATGGCGGATCGCGCCGTCGCTGAAGACCGCCACGTCGGTGGTGCCGCCGCCGATGTCGATCAGCACCACGCCCAGTTCCTTCTCGTCGGTGGTCAGCACGGCGTCGGCCGAGGCCATCGGCTGCAGGATCAGGTCCGATACTTCCAGGCCGCAGCGGCGCACGCACTTGACGATGTTCTGCACCGCGCTCACCGCGCCGGTGACGATGTGCACCTTCACTTCCAGGCGGATGCCGCTCATGCCGATCGGCTCGCGCACGTCGTCCTGCGAGTCGACGATGAATTCCTGCGGCACCGTGTGCAGCAACTGCTGGTCGGTCGGGATGTTGACTGCCTTGGCGGTCTCGATCACGCGCGCCACGTCGGTGGCCGTGACTTCCTTGTCCTTGATCGCCACCATGCCGCTGGAGTTGAAGCTGCGGATATGGCTGCCCGCAATGCCCGCGTACACGTTGCGGATCTTGCAGTCGGCCATCAGTTCCGCCTCTTCCAGCGCGCGCTGGATCGATTCGACGGTCGCCTCGATGTTCACCACCACGCCCTTTTTCAGGCCGCTGGACTCGTGCTGGCCCAGGCCAATCACTTCGTGGCGTCCATCGCCCATCACCTCGGCCACCACGGCCACCACTTTGGAGGTGCCGATGTCGAGGCCGACGATCAGGTTTTTAGCGTCTTTAGTCATCTCTATGCCCTGCTTTCAACGTTTCTTCGTATCTGACGGGATCTTCAGTCCCGCTGCGCTCAAAGCCAGGCCGTTCTGGTAGCGCATGTCAATCGTTTCAATATTCGGCACGCGGCTGGAAATCTGCGGCCAGATTCCGACCAGGCGCATCACCCGCTGATGCAGGGTGTCATGCGTTGCCTCGCGTCCCAGCGCCACACTGGCGCCGTTGTCCAACTTCACCGTCCACGCATAGCGTCCCGACAGGGCGACGCTCTTCGGCACCAGGCTGGCCGGCGCAAACCATGTCTTCAACTCGCCGTAACGCGCCAGCACTTCCTTTTCGCTGCCATCCGGACCGGAAAACTCCGGCAGCTCGTGATCCTCTTCCGCTTCGGCCAGGTTGGCGGTGAACACATCTCCCTTTACCGACAGCAGCCGTCCATCTTCGCCCCAGGTGCCAAGCGCTTCATGCTCTTCCAGCGACACGATCAGCTGGTTCGGCCACTCGCGCCGCACGCTGGCGCGGCGCACCCACGGCACCGACTCGAACACCTTGCGTACCTGCTCCAGGTCGGCGGTGAAAAAATTGCCGGCCAGGCGGCCCTGGGTGCCGTTGCGCAGCGTCAGGTGGTTCACGTGCTTGAACTCGGACTTGTCCATGGTTTCAACGCGGATAGCGCGCAAATCGAATACAGGACGATTCGCCACCCACCACACGCCGGCGACGGCGCAAGCCAGCACCGACAGCGCGAACAGGCCGCTGGCGGATGCATTCAAGGCTTTGACGTCGTGCCACATAGGTCTTTTCGGTCCTTACTTCTTCAGCTTCAGTCGCGCGGTGCGCAGGATTTCCACGCACAGCTCTTCGTAACTTACGCCGGTCGCGCGGGCGGCCATCGGCACCAGCGAATGGCTGGTCATGCCTGGCGAGGTGTTCACTTCCAGCAGGAAAGGCTTATGGTCCTTGGCGCGCAGCAGCACGTCGACCCGGCCCCAGCCCTCGCAGCCGACGGCGCGATAGGCCGCTACGGCCAGGCGCTGCATCTCGTCCTGCATCACCTGGTCCAGTTGCGGCGGGCAGAAATACTTGGTGTCGTCGGTGAAGTACTTGTTCTGGTAGTCGTAGTTGCCTTGCGGCGCCACGATTTCCACGATCGGCAGCGCGCGTGCATTCTTGCCAGTGCCCAGCACGGCAACGGTGAACTCGCGGCCTTCCACAAATTCTTCGGCCAGCACGCAGTCATCCAGCGCAGCGGCGGCGTCATAGGCGGCTTTCAGGCCGGCCTTGTCGCTCACCTTGGTGATGCCGATGGTCGAACCTTCATGCGGCGGTTTCATGATCAGCGGCAGGCCGAGGCGCGCGGCTTCCGCGTCCAGGTCGGAATCAGCGCCCAGCACCGCGTATTCCGGGGTCGGCAGGTTTTCGCGCAGCCACAGGATCTTGGTGGTGATCTTGTCCATGCCCACCGAGCTGGCCATCACGCCGGAGCCGGTGTACGGGATGCCAAGCAGTTCCAGGGCGCCCTGAATACTGCCGTCTTCACCGTAGCGGCCATGCAGAGCGATGAACACGCGGTCGAATTTTTCGGCGGCCAGTTCAGCCAGCGAGCGTTGGCCCGGGTCGAAGGCGTGGGCGTCCACGCCCTGCGATTGCAAGGCCGCCAGCACGCCGGTGCCGGACATGATGGACACGTCGCGTTCGGCCGACAGGCCGCCCATCAGCACGCCCACCTTGCCGAATGCTTGCGCTTCTTGTGCAGTCAGTTTCGTCATCGCGTCAAGCCTTCCAGTTCGTCAGTTTTGCTGGGACGCCGCTGATCGAGCCTGCGCCCATCGTGAGCACGACGTCGCCGTCGCGCACCACGTTCATGATTGTTTCCGGCATGTCGGCGATGTTTTCGACGAATACCGGTTCAGTTTTGCCGCGCGCGCGGATCGCGTGCGCCAGCGCACGGCCGTCGGCTGCCACGATCGGCGCCTCGCCCGCTGCATAAACATCCGACAGGACCAGCACGTCGACGGTGCTCAGGACTTTTGCGAAGTCCTCGAACAGGTCGCGCGTGCGGCTGTAGCGGTGCGGCTGGAAAGCCAGCAGCAGGCGGCGGCCCGGATAGGCGGCGCGCGCAGCGGCGGTGGTGACTTCCATTTCAATCGGGTGGTGGCCGAAATCGTCCACCAGGGTGAAGCTGCCGCCCGACGGGATCGCGACTTCGCCGTATTTGGTGAAGCGGCGGCCGACGCCGGCAAAGCCTGCCAGGCCGGCTTGCGTTGCCGTATCCGGCACGCCGATTTCACGCGCGATGGCGACTGCGGAACAGGCGTTCTGCACGTTATGCATGCCGGGCTGGTTCAGCACGATGTCCAGGTCCGGGAAGCCTTCCTGCAGCACGGTGAAGTGCATCTGGGTGCCGACGGCGCGCGCATTGACGGCACGCACTTCAGCGTCTTCCGCGAAGCCGTAGGTGGTGACCGGCTTGGTCACCTGCGGGATGATGGCGCGTACATGCGGGTCGTCGATGCACAGCATGGCGCGGCCGTAGAAAGGCAGGCGATGCGTGAAGTGCACGAAAGCCTGCTTCAGCTTTTCGAAATCGTGCTCGTAGGTTTCCATGTGATCGGCGTCGATGTTGGTGATGACTTCGATCATTGGGGTCAGGTTCAGGAACGAGGCGTCCGATTCATCCGCTTCGGCCACCAGGTATTCGCCGGAGCCCAGCTTGGCGTTGGCGCCGGCTGCGGTCAGGCGGCCGCCGATCACGAAGGTCGGGTCCAGGCCGCCTTCGGCCAGCACCGACGCCACCAGGCTGGTGGTGGTGGTCTTGCCGTGGGTGCCGGCAATGGCGATGCCGCGCTTCAGGCGCATCAGTTCACCAAGCATGACGGCGCGCGGCACGATAGGGATCTTGCGGGCGCGCGCGGCGATTACTTCAGGGTTGTCTTCTTTCACGGCTGTCGAGGTGACGACCGCGTCGGCGTTGCCGATATAGCTGGCGTCGTGGCCCTGGTGCACGGTGGCGCCCATGTCGACCAGGCGCTGGGTCACGGCGTTCGAACCGAGGTCCGAGCCGGAGACGTTATAGCCCAGCGTTACCAGCACTTCGGCGATGCCGCTCATGCCGCTGCCGCCGATGCCGACGAAGTGAATGTTCTTTACTTTATGTTTCATGCTAGTGCTTCCAATTCTTGTGCGATGGCGTCATTCGCATCGCGCTTGCCCACTGCAAGCGCTGCGGACGCCATCTTCTGGCAAGTGCTCCGGTTCAAGGTCTGCAACAGTGCTGCCAGGCTTTCCGAATTCAATTCCGTCTGCGGCATGTGGATCGACGCGCCCTGCTTGGCCATCCATTGCGCGTTGTCGCGCTGGTGGCTGGTCGTCGAGACCACCAGGGGAACCAGCACGCTGGCTACCCCGGCGGCAGTCAGTTCCGACACGGTGATCGCGCCGGCGCGGCAGATCACGATGTCCGCCTGCGCGTAGGCGCCCGCCATGTCGTCGATGAAATCGACCACGTTTGCTTCCACATGCGCCTGCGCGTAAGCCGCGCGCAGGGCTTCGATATTCTTCTTGCCCGACTGGTGGGTCACCAGCGGACGCTGTTCCGGCGCGATCAGCGCCAATGCCGCCGGCAGCGCATCGTTGAGCGCCTTGGCCCCCAGGCTGCCGCCCACCACCAGGATGCGCAGCACGCCATCGCGGCCCGCGAAGCGCTGCTCCGGCGCCGGCAGGGCCAGGATTTCCTTGCGCACCGGGTTGCCGGTGACGACTGCCTTGCCGGCAACCGCGCCGAAGTCGGCCGTGAAGCCGAAGAAAACCCTTTTCGCCATCGGCGCCAATGTCTTGTTCGACAGCAGCAGGCCGGCATCGGCATTCACCAGCGCCAGGGGCACGCCGCGCAGTTTCGCCATGACGCCGCCCGGCACGCAGACATAGCCGCCCATGCCCAGCACCACGTCCGGTTTGCGCTTGCCGATGAAGCGGAAGCAATCCACGAACGCGCCAATCATCTTGAACGCGCCACCGATGCTGTGCGCCAGGCCCTTGCCGCGCATGCCGCTGAAGTGGACCACGTCCATTTCCACGCCGTGCTTCGGCACCAGCTCCGTTTCCATGCCATGCGACGTACCGAGCCAGGTGACTTCCCAGCCACGGGCGCGCATGGCCTGGGCAATCGCCAGGCCGGGGAAAATGTGGCCGCCGGTGCCGGCTGCCATGATCATCAGGCGCTTGGTCATACCCGCCCTCCCCGCATCATCTGGCGGTTCTCGAAGTCGATGCGCAGCAAAATCGCCAGGCCCACGCAGTTGATGATGATGCCGGTGCCGCCATAGCTCATGAGCGGCAAGGTCAGGCCTTTGGTTGGCAGCAAGCCGAGGTTCACGCCCATATTGATAAATGTCTGTACGCCGATCCAGATGCCAATGCCTTTGGCGGCCAGTCCGGCGAAGGTCTGGTCCATGGCGATGGCCTGGCGGCCGATGTCGAAAGCGCGCTTGACGATCCAGTAGAACATGCCGATGGTGACCAGCACCCCGATCATGCCCAGCTCCTCGCCGATCACCGCCAGCAGGAAGTCGGTATGCGCTTCCGGCAGGTAGTGCAGTTTTTCCACGCTGGCGCCCAGGCCCACGCCGCCGATCTCGCCGCGGCCGAAGGCAATCAGCGAGTGGGTCAGCTGGTAGGACTTGTTCAGCGCGTTCTCCTCTTCCCAGGGATTCAGGTAGGCGAACAAACGCGCGCGGCGGAATGGCGACAGCCAGATGATGGCGACGAAAATCGTCACCAGCATGCCGGCAATGCCGCCGAACCAGACCGCATTGACGCCGCCCAGGAACAGGATGCCCATGGCGATGCAAACGATCACGCCAAAGGCGCCAAGATCTGGTTCCAGCAGCAGCAACAGGCCGACGAAAGCCACCGCCAGCGCCATCGGCGCAAAGCCCTTGGACAGGCGGTGCATGAATTCCTGCTTGCGCACGGTGTAGTCCGCCGCATACAGCACGATGAAAAGCTTCATCAGTTCGGACGGCTGGAACTGGAACACCTTGAGCGACAGCCAGCGGCGGCCACCGTTCACGTTCACACCCAGCCCGGGAATCAATACCAGCACCAGCGCCACCAGCGTCGCGATGAACAGATATGGCGCCGCCTTCTGCCAGTCTTCCACGCGCACGCGGAAGGACACGGCGGCGGCCACGATGGCAATGGCAATGAATATCGCCTGGCGCTGCACGAAGTAGTGGTTCTTGTAGGCGGCAAACTTGGGCGAATCCGGCAGCGCAATCGAAGCCGAATACACCATCACCATCCCGAACAGCATGAGCAGCAACACCGACCAGACTAGCGGCTGGTCGTAATCCATCATCTTCGAATGGCGTGCGCGTCCATCCAGCGGAGCTGGGGACTCGGCGCCACCGAAGCGGAATGGAAGCTGGATTGCCATCAGATCTCCTGCCCCGCATCAAGTGCGATCTCGCGCACGGTGTCGATGAACACCTGCGCACGGTGCGCGTAGTTCTTGAACATGTCCAGGCTGGCGCAGGCCGGCGACAGCAGCACGGCATCGCCGGAATGGGCCAGCGCGGCCGCGCGCTTGGTCGCCTCTTCCAGCGTCGCGAAATCCTCCATCTTCACGCCGGTTGGCTCCAGCGCTGAACGGATGGCCGGCGCATCGCGGCCGATCAGGACCACGGCGCGCACGAAGCGGCGCACCGGTCCGGCCAGCGGGTCGAATTCCTGGCCCTTGCCGTCGCCGCCGGCGATCACGATGAGCTTTTGCTCGCCGCCGAAGGACTGGCCCAGGCCAACCAGCGCGGCAACGGTAGCGCCCACGTTGGTGCCCTTCGAATCGTCGTAGTAGTCAACACCATTGATCGAGGCCACCAGCTCGACGCGGTGCGGCTGGCCTTTGTACTCGCGCAGGCCATGCAGCAGCGGCGCAAACGGCAGGCCGATGGCGCGGCACAGGGCCAGCGCGGCCAGCGCGTTGGACGCGTTGTGCGTGCCGCGGATCTGAAGGGCATCGGCCGGCATCAGCTTCTTGGCGTAGCACTCCACAGGCGGAGGCGGCGGATCGTTTTTCTTGCGGCGCTTCGGCGGTTCGGCGTCGTCGGCCGGCTCGGCAGTCGCCAGCCAGAACACGCCGCGCTCGTTGACCAGGCCGAAGCTGTGCGCCAGTTCCGGCGCATCGGTGCCGAAAGTGACGTTTTCGCCGGTCGGATTGGCCATCGCCATGGTCCACTTGTCGTCGCGATTCAGCACGCGCACGGTGTCTTCGCCGAAGATGCGCTTCTTGTCGTCGGCATAGGCCTGCATGCTGCCGTGCCAGTCCAGGTGGTCCTGGGTCACATTCAATACGGTCGCGGCATCGGCGTTCAGGCTGTAAGTCGTGTGCAGCTGGAAGCTGGAAAGCTCGAGCACCCAGGCTTGTGGCAGGGTATCGTTCTCCATCACTTCGCGCAGCACGTCCAGTGCGGCCGGGCTGATATTGCCGGCCACGCGCACCGACAGGCCGGCGCGTTCGCACAGCTGGCCGGTCAGGCTGGTGACGGTGGTCTTGCCGTTGGTGCCGGTGATGGCAATGACTTTCGGCGCATAGGCGCGGTCTTCCTTCAGCCATTTCAGCGCCTGGGCGAACAGTTCGATCTCGCCCCAGACGGGAATGCCCTTCTCCGCCGCGGCCGGGATGATCTCGGCCAGTTCCTTGTTCGGACCCAGGCCCGGGCTGGCGCAGACGAAGTCCACGCCATCGAGCAGGGCCGCATTGAAAGGTCCGGAAATGAACTGCGTGCCCGGCAGCTGCTCACGCAGCAGCGGCAGGCGGTCCGGCACCGGGCGCGTGTCGGCAACGCGCAGCAGCGCGCCGCAGCGCGCCAGCCAGTGCGCCATCGCCAGGCCCGATTCGCCGAGCCCCAGAACCAGTGCAATTTTGCCGTTATAGATCATCAGCGCAGCTTCAGAGTAGACAGGCCAACCAGGACCAGCATCATCGTGATAATCCAGAAGCGCACGACGACCTGGGTCTCTTTCCAACCCTTCTGTTCAAAATGGTGGTGCAAAGGCGCCATCAGGAACACGCGGCGGCCAGTGCCGTAGCGCTTCTTGGTGTACTTGAACCAGCCCACCTGGATGATCACCGAGACCGTCTCCGCAACGAAGATGCCGCCCATGATGAACAGGACGATTTCCTGGCGCACGATCACGGCGATCGTGCCGAGCGCACCGCCCAGCGCCAGTGCGCCGACGTCGCCCATGAACACTTGTGCAGGGTGCGCGTTGTACCAGAGGAAGGCCAGGCCGGCACCCGCCATCGCACCGCAGAAGATGATCAGCTCACCCGCCCCAGGGATGTGCGGGATGAACAGGTATTTCGAGTACGTCGCGGAACCGGTCAGGTAGGCGAACAGGCCCAGGGCCGAACCGACCATCACGGTCGGCATGATGGCCAGGCCATCCAGGCCGTCGGTGAAGTTCACCGCGTTCGAGGTGCCGACGATCACGCAATAGGTCAGCGCGATGAAGCCCCACACGCCCAGCGGATAGCTGATGGTTTTCACGAAGGGCACGATCAGGTCGGCCTTCGGCGGCAGGTCCATCGAAAAGCCCGACTGCACCCACTGGAAGAACAGCTCGAATACCTTGGCCGGTGTCGGCGCCGACACGGAAAACGCCAGGTACAGCGCGGCGGCGATGCCGACCAGCGACTGCCAGAAGTATTTTTCAGCCGAACGCATGCCTTCCGGGTCCTGGCGCACCACCTTGCGGTAGTCGTCGACCCAGCCCACGGCGCCGAAGCCCATGGTCACGACCATCACCGGCCAGATCAGGCGGTTCGACCAGTCGCACCACAGCACGGTGGCGATGCCGACGGCGATCAGCAGCAGCACACCGCCCATGGTCGGGGTGCCGTGCTTCTTCAGGTGGGTCTGCGGACCGTCCGTGCGCACCGCCTGGCCGTATTTCATGACGGTCAGTTTGCGAATCACGGCGGGACCGGCGATCAGGCCGATCAGCAGGGCCGTGATGGTAGCCATCACGGCACGGAAAGTAATGTAGTTAAAGAGGCGGAAAGCCCCGATATCGTCCTGCAGGATTTGTGCAAGCCAGAGCAGCATGATTAGTGTGTTTCCTTTGTAGCGTGTTGCGATCCAATCAAATGCTGCACGACCCGTTCCATCTTCATGAAGCGGGAGCCCTTGATCAATACGGTTGTATCCGGCGTTACTGCAGCACTTACGGCCTGCAGCAGCGCGTCGAATTCTTTATAGTGCTTTGCGTGCGGCGCCATATGCGCCGCCAGTTCGCCTGTCGCCAGCACGTTCTCGATGCCTTTGCTGGCGGCATAGGCTGCCACCTCTTCGTGGAATTCCTTGCCCTGCGTGCCGACTTCCCCCATATCGCCGAGCACCAGCACGCGTGGCGCTTTTGCCTTGGCCAGCACGTCGATGGCGGCGCGCACGGAGTCCGGGTTGGCGTTATACGTGTCGTCGATCAGCAATGCACCGTTGGCGGCCTGCTTTTTCTGCAGGCGTCCGTTCACTGGTGCGAAAGCTTCCAGCCCAGTGCGAATGGTGGAAGTGTCGATGCCGGCGGCATAGGTGCAGGCAATCGCGGCCAGCGCGTTGCGCACGTTGTGCTCGCCAGCGGCCTGCAGCGACACGCTGAAGTGGCGCGGCACGGCATCCGGCGCAGCGAAGGATGCGGCGGCGCCATGGCCGGCAGGCTGCTCGGTTGCCGCAGGGCGCAGCGTCACTTCCAGCTCGGCGCCGAAGTCGTTGGCGGTGAAGGTGCAGCTCACGTTGGCAGCGGCGTCGAGGCCGAAGGTCAGCACGCGGCGGCCGGCGGACAACTCATGCCAGACCGGTGTGAACTCGTCGCCATGCGGGAACACGGCCACGCCGTCGCCCGGCAATGCCGCCAGCACGCTGCCATTCTCGCGCGCCACCGCTTCGACCGTGTGCATGAATTCCTGGTGCTCGCGCTGGGCGTTGTTCACCATGCCGATCGTCGGTGCGGCAATCGCGCTGAGGCGGCCAATCTCGCCCGGATGGTTCATGCCCAGTTCCACCACGGCGGAACGGTGCGAAGCATTGAGGCGGAACAGCGTCAACGGCACGCCGATTTCGTTATTCAGGTTGCCGCGCGTCGCCAGCCGGCCCTCTTCGCCATGGGCGGCGGCCAGGATCGAGGCGATCATCTCCTTGACGGTGGTCTTGCCGTTCGAACCGGTCACGCATACCAGTGGCAACGCAAACTGCCTGCGCCAGTAGTTGGCGACCTGGCCCAGCGCCACCAGGGTGTCCGGCACCACGATGGCAGGCAGGGTCCACCCCTCCGGCAGCTTTTCCACGACGACGGCGACCACGCCCTTGTCGACCACCTGCTGCAGGAAGTCGTGGGCGTCGAATACCTCGCCGCGCAGCGCAACAAACAACTGGCCAGCGCCGACCGTGCGGGTGTCGGTCGACACGCCGTCGAAGTCGAGCGCCAGTGCAGCCTCATTGGACAGGACGCCATGGTGCAGGTGCGCGCCGGTCAATGCCGGCAGGATGTGGGCAAGCGTGCTGCGCATCAGTGCGGCCTCATCATGGTCAGGCGTGCAGACAAGGCAAGCTGCGCGTGCTCGGCATCCGAGAACGGCATCTTGCGGCCCTTGATTTCCTGGTAGGGCTCATGGCCCTTCCCTGCCAGCAGGATCACATCCGCCTTGCCGGCGTTGCGCACAGCGGACAGGATTGCGGCGGCGCGATCTTCCACCGCCATGAATTCGGAATTCGGATGGTTGGCGTCCATGCCCGCCACGATCTGGCGAATGATGTCGGCCGGATCTTCACTGCGCGGGTTGTCGCTGGTGACCAGCACATGCTCGGCCATCTGCGAAATCCTGCCCATCTGCGGGCGCTTGCCCGGATCGCGGTCGCCGCCGCAACCGAACACGCACCACAGGTGGCCGCCACGGTCGGACGCCACGGAGCGCAGGGCTTCCAGCGTTTTTTCCAGCGCATCCGGCGTATGGGCGTAGTCGATCACGACCATCGGCGCCTCCTGGCCGCCAATCTGCTGCATGCGGCCTGGGGCCGGCTGCAGCGATTCGATGCCGTCAATGGCGGTACGGAAGGCAATGCCTTTCGCCAGCAGCGCGGCCAGCACCGCGAGCGCATTGCTCACGTTGAACGGCCCAACCAGCTGGGTGCGCACATGGGCGTGGCCGAAGGTGGAATCGAGGTTGAATTCGGTACCCAGGTTGCGGCTGCGCAGCGAGCTGGCTCGCAGCATCGAAATACCCGGCACGTTCGGCTGGGCCTTGATGTCTTTCAGCGTGTAGCCAATGATGGCCGGCTTGCGTGCCGCCTTGGACGCCTTGATGTGCGCGACCAGGCGATGGCCCATCGGGTCGTCCAGGTTCACCACGGCGTGCTTCAGGCCGGGCCAGTCGAACAGGATGGTCTTGGCTGCTTCGTAGTTGGCTTCGTCGCCGTGGTAGTCCAGGTGGTCGCGCGTCAGGTTGGTGAAGATCGCGACGTCGAAGTGCATGCCTTCGGTGCGGCCCTGGTGCAGGCCGATGGATGAAGCTTCGATGGCGAGCGCATTGGCGCCGTCGGCATGCACGTCCTTCAGCTTGCGTGCCAGAAGTACCGCATCCGGCGTGGTGTAGCCGGTTTCGTCGAATTCCACTTCGCCGCGGGCGCGGAACATGCCGACGCCCAGCGTGCCTATCACGGCGGTCGTTTCGCCGACCTTCGCCAGCGCCTGTCCGGTCCACACCGCGCAGGAAGTCTTGCCATTGGTGCCGGTGACGGCCACCGTGAACATGCTCGCATCGGGCTGGCCGTACCAGGCGTGCGCGATCGGGCCGGCCTGTTTTTTCAGGCCCGGCACAGCGAGGTGCGGCACCTCATGTGGTAAATCCGGCGCGGCATCCCAGGCGTAATCGGTGTCGTCGTACACCACGGCAGCGGCGCCGTTGGCGATGGCTGCGGAAATGAAAGTGCGGCCATCCTTGGCGTCGCCCGGATAGGCAAAGAACACGTCGCCGGGCTTGATGCGGCGCGAATCGGATGCCAGTTGCGCGTCTGGTGCAGCTTCGCGCATCCAGCTGATAATTTCTTGATGGTTCATCGTCGTCATTTACATGGCCTCCGGTCCGGTATCCGCCGGCACCACGATTTCGGTGACGTTGGAGTCTGGAGGCACATTGGAGGCGCGCAATGCGTTGATTGCGACAGCCGCGAAAGTTGGTGCTGCGACCGAGCCGCCAAAGTGGCCGTTCTGGGTCGGTTCGTCGATCATGACTGCAATGATGAAGCGCGGCGCCGACATCGGCACCATGCCGACGAAGGAACCGATGTACTTGCGCGGCATCGCATAGCGGCCGTTCTCCACCTTGTAGGCGGTGCCGGTCTTGCCGCCCACGCGGTAGCCCGGAATCTGCGCCTTCTTGGCGGTACCGTCCTTGCCCGACACCACGGACTCCAGCATCTCGCGCATCTGCGCGGCAGTCTGGGGCTTGATGATCTGCTGGCCCAGCGGCTCTTTGTCGACCTTCTCAAACGACAAAGGAATGGTGTCACCATTCCGTGCAAACATCATGTAAGAGCGCGCCAGCTGTATCAGCGACACCGAGATACCGTTACCGTAACTCATGGTCGCCTGCTCAATCGGCCGCCAGGATTTATAGGGCCGCACCCTTCCCGCCACAGCCCCGGGGAATCCCCACTTGGGCTGCTGGCCGAAGCCGACCTTGGTGAACATCTCCCACATATCCTGGGCCGGCATGCTCAGTGCGATCTTCGACGTGCCGATATTCGAGGACATTTCGATGATCTGCCCCACATTGATCACGCCGTGCGCCTTGGTATCGGAAATCGTTCGGTCGGCGATGGTCAGCTTGCCGCCGCCGGTATCGATGAAGGTGCCCGGCTTGACGCGCCCACTGTCCAGGGCAAGCGCCACCGTGATCGGCTTCAGCGTGGAACCCGGCTCGAAGGTGTCGGTCATCACTCGGTTGCGCAGCTGCGCGCCTGTGAGTTTGCGGCGGTCGTTCGGGTCGTAACTCGGGAAGTTGGCCAGCGCCAGCACTTCGCCGGTATGCACGTCCAGCACCACGGCGCCGCCAGCCTTGGCGCCGAAGTGCTCCACGGCCGCCTTCAACTGGGTGTAGGCGATGTACTGGATCTTGCTGTCCACCGACAGCACCACGTCCTTGCCGTTATGCGGCTCGACCTTGCCGCCGATATCTTCCACGATGTGGCCGCGGCCATCCTTGATGACGCGGCGCGAGCCGGGCTTGCCGACCAGGTTGGCCTGCTGCGCCAGCTCCATCGATTCCTGCCCCTTGTCGTCGACGTTGGTGAAGCCGACCAGGTGGGTCATCACCTCGCCTTGCGGGTAGAAGCGCTTGTATTCAGGGCGGATATCCATGCCGTCCAGGTCGAGCGCCTTGATCTTGTCGGCGGTTTCCACCTCGACCTGGCGCTTCAGGTAGACCAGGTTGCGGTCGGAATCGAGCTTCTTGCGCAGTTCGGCTTCGCTCATTTCCAGCAGGCCGGCCAGGGCGCGGATTTTTTCTTTTGGCGCGGCCAGCAGTTCTTCCGGCGCGGCCCAGATGGCGCGCACGGGAATGGACGAAGCCAGCACCTGGCCGTTGCGGTCGGTGATCTTGCCGCGCACGGCCGGCAATTCCTGCGTGCGCTGGTAGCGGTTGGCGCCTTCCTTCTGCAGGAACTGCTGCTGGCTGGAAGTACCCTGCAGCCAGACCGCCCGCGCTGCCAGCGCGCCGAAGGCGATGAACATCCCGAACAGCACGACGCGCGAGCGCCAGCTTGGCAGGCGCACCGCCAATACAGGGCTCTTCGAGAAGGCCACGCCCTGCGAGCGTGCCACGCGTGCCGATCCGGTTCCACCGCTGGAGCGCATCATTTTTCGCCCTCCGTCAGGTATTGGGTGCGGTTCGGCGTGAGCTGGGTCATGTTCAGTTCGCGGCGTGCGATTTCCTCGATACGGGCGTGCTTGCCCAGCGTCGACTGGTCGAGCTGGAGCTGGGCCCACTCGGTATCGAGCTGGCGCGCCTGCGCTTCGGCGCGCTCCTTGTCCACGAACAGGTGGCGCGCCTGGTATTGCGCGTTAACGGCCGAAAGGCCGCATGCGACCAGCAATGCCGTCAACACGATATTGACCTTGTTGCTCAAGGTACGCCCCCGGTGGAAGGCAGGCGCATGGCAACCCGCATCACGGCCGAACGGGCGCGCGGGTTTTCATCCACCTCTTTGTCGGAGGGCTTGATACGGGCCAGCAGTTTCAGCTCCGGCTGCGGCAGGTCGGCCGCCTTGATCGGCAGGCGCCGGTCCGGCTGCTCCACCTTGGCCTTGGAGGCGAGGAACTGCTTGACCATGCGGTCTTCCAGCGAATGGAAGCTGATGATGGCCAGGATGCCGCCCGGCTTCAGGGCGTCGAAGGCCTGGCTCAGGGCCGATTCGAGGTCCTCAAGCTCTTTATTGACGAAAATCCGGATAGCCTGAAAGGTGCGGGTGGCCGGATCTTTGCCCTTCTCGCGAGTCTTGACCGCGCCTGCCACGATACCGGCAAGCTGTCGTGTGCTTGAAATTGGCTCGACTGCCCGGCGAGCAACAATCGCCTTTGCAATCTGAAAAGCAAACCGTTCTTCCCCATAATCCCTTATCACCTTTTCCAGTGTTTTTTCTGATTCCGTGGCCAGCCACTCGGCAGCGGAGATACCGCGCGTGGTATCCATGCGCATGTCGAGCGGGCCATCGTTGCGGAAGCTGAAGCCGCGCGCAGCATCGTCCACTTGTGGTGACGAGATGCCGAGGTCCAGCAAAATGCCGTCGACGGCGGGAATGCCGCGTTCGGCCAGCGCATCCGCCATGGTGGCGAAGCTGTCATGCACGATGGTGAAACGCTTGTCGCCGATGGTTTCGGCGTTGGCGATAGCTTGCAGGTCTTTATCGAAGGCGATCAGGCGGGCTTCCGGGCCCAGTCGGGACAGGATCAGGCGGCTATGGCCGCCGCGGCCGAAGGTGCCATCTACATAGATGCCGTTGGCGCGCGCGCCCTCCAGGTCGAGCGCATCCACCGCTTCATCTAACAGCACCGTACGATGCTGGAATTCTGGCACCGAGGTCGTCGTCATATTGAACCAGGCCTCAGAAGGAGAAATCGGACAGGGTATCGGGCATGCCCACCTCGATGGTGGCTTGCTCGTTTTCGGCGCGCTTGACCGGATCCCAGATCTCGAAGTGGGTCAGCATGCCGGACAGCACGACTTCGCGGCCAAGGCCGACAGCGTCGCGCAGTTCAGGGGCAACGAGGATGCGGCCGGCCGAATCCATCTCGACGTCGGCGGCATTGCCCAGCAGGATGCGCTGCCAGCCGCGGGCCGACATCGGCCACGAGGCGATCTGGTCGCGCTTGGCTTCCCAGACGTGGCGCGGGTACATCAACAGGCAACCGTCCGGGTGTTTGGTAAGCGTGAGGCGTCCTTCACACTGGATCATCAGTGCGTCACGATGCTTGGCCGGGATGGACATCCTGCCTTTCGCATCTAATGTGATCGCGGACGCGCCTTGGAACACGACTTAACCTTATCTAAAAAATCCCACAAAACTACACTTTTTCACACTATCGCCCACTTTAGAGGATGCTCACAAGGTGGTCAAGCGATTTTCCCAAGCGAAAACAGCGATTTGTCCAATGAAATTAAGGACTTAGCGGCATTCCTTGAGAAATGGCCGAAGTAAAAACCATTGAGAAATTAGGGACTTATGAAAGATACTGAAAGTGCTACTTCACGTGCAGGGCTGGCCAAACGCTGTAAAAATGACTAAAAATAAATTTGCAAATCAGCGATTGGTTGCCTGAAGACAACGACACTTTATCAATTTAACAACAAGTGCCGTAGACCCGATAACCGGGGGAATGACTGCCTGCCGCGCTTTGCGCGCGATTTCTACCCTCAAAAGAACAATGCCGCCCAGCGTGGACTGGGCGGCAACTTGTATAGACAAATGGCGTGGTCGCCGCTTGCCTACATTATACGGCTTGCGATACTTCTCACTCGTAAGTGACGCCTACCGTGACGCCGCTGAACGGCTGCTTCGCTTCCAGCGTGATGTAATACCACTGGTTGGCGACCGGGCTTGGGATGCTGATATTTTCCGCATTGCCCGAGTTGGTCGAGGCGACATCATAGGACGTGGTGCTCGGGTAGCGGTTCAGGGCCACGTACATGTCCATATTGCCACTGCCGCCCGCGCTCATGATCTTCAGGTTTTTCGCCCCGGCCGGCACGATCAGGTGCAGGTAGGTGCGCGAACTGGAAGACAGGTTGCGGATGGCGCAGTTCTTGCCAAGGTAAGTTGGCGAAGCCTGGCCGCTGCAGGTCGGCAGGTTGGATACGCTGTCAGGCAGCGGTGGTTCGCCGGCCGTGGTGGCCGCGTCGGCCCAGGCGGTGAACTCGCTGTCGTAGCGGGTGCCGATGTCGCGCATGAAGTCGTTGTAGCGCGCGTAGTCGCCGACACGGAACTTGGCCAGCACCTGGTCCACGTCGGAACGGTGACGCTCGACCATGAAGCGCGCCGCCATATAGCCCCAGCGGTAGGCGCGGTCCTGGTAGTCGGACATCGAGTAGGTATTGCCGAAGATGTCGCTCAGGCGGTATTTGCGGCTGCGCGCCATGTCGATGGCGGGCTGGTTGTTATTCTTCAGCGACAGGTATTCCGCGATGCCTTCGATCCACCACACGGTCGGCACGGACGTGCCTTGGCCGAAGTCGCCGTACATGTCGAAGCGGCCGTCGATGTAATGAACGAACTCGTGCTCCAGGTTCCACACCTTGAAGGTCGGGCGCAGCCACGACGCCTCGTGGGCAATGAAGCGCGCCTGGTTGCCGAGCACGGAAGGATCGCCTTCCAGGTACATGCCGCCGTTGTTGGTGTCGATACCGTAGATCACGCCGGCGTATTTGCTGTAGTTGGCGTAGTCATCGAACACCACCAGTTCCAGCGCGGTGTTGTTGTCGTGTGCCACCGGGGTGCGGTTGGTCTGCAGCATGGTGTGGGCATAACCCTCTTCCGTCGCCAGTGCGGAGCAGATTTCCTGCACCTGCGCCTGGGTCACGTCCTGTGCGCGCAGGCGCAGGGTCGGGCTGCAGTTGTAGCTGGTCTTCAGCACGGCATTGGCCAGCTGGGCTTCGTAGTTGCACACGCCGTACTGCGCGCAATTGCTGTTGTCGTAGTACTTGACCGCTTGCGCCGCCGCCAGCCACATGCCGCTGTCGGCGCCCAGCATGGTGCTGGTGTTCAGCGTGTTCTGTACCATCGGTTTCACTTGCGGCTTCAGGCCGGCGTACTGCATGAAGCGGAAAGTCTCGTTCGAGGCATCGGTCAACTGGTAGCCGGCATTGGAGTTCAGCAGCGCCGATTTGTTGTTGGTGATGAAGGCGTACAGCGTGTTGGCGTAGGAGATGTCGTTCGACAGCGTGGTGCCGACATCCGGCGATGTATGGCCGCGGAACAGCACGGTCAGCGCGCCGGTCATGCCGCCGCCGGCGCTGTCCTGCTTCAGCGCTTCTGCCGCAGTCGGCCTGGCTGAGGTATTGGTGAAGCGCGCGACGGTCGCTTTCGCGTCCGGCAGGAACTGCACTTCGTCGTGCATATTGGTGACCAGCTTCCATGTTTCGCCAGCGGTGGTCGGCGCCACGGTGTTGTTGGCGTACAGGCCGTTGCCCTGCACCAGGCCGTGGATGGCCGTGCGCAGCGGGGCGCGCACCGATTCGGTCAGCGCAGGAATGGTGCCGCCGCTGGCCTGGTAATAGCCGGCGCGCAGGTAGAGCACCAGGTTCACCAGTTTCATGTTGGTGCCGTTGTAGCTGGCCGCTTCGCTGGCCAGGCGGCTGGCGACGGCGCTCACGTTGGCGCTGGAATAGATGCTGGTGGCCAGCGCCGGCGCGGCGGAGAACAAGGGATAGGTGCACTCGTAGTCTGGCAGCGTGGCCACGTATTCGGCCAGCGCGGCGCCGCTGTAGCTGGCCAGGGTGTTCATGTCCTTGCACTGCGGCGTTGCGGACATGAGCGTCATGCTGGTCTTCAGGTTGCGCGGCATCAGGTCGTTGCGCGGCTTGCGCGTCGGCGCCAGGTCGTATTTGCTTTGCTCCACCGTCGGCGGCAGGGTTTGCCGCTGGTGCGGTGCGGGCGGCTGGTGCAGCTTGTCGCCGCTGTCCGCGTGGGCTTGCGCGGCGAGCAGCAGGGCTGCTGCGCCGATTGCTTTCAACATCATGATCTCCACCTCTTCTTTATAGTATTGGGAGCGCCCATGCTATCGAGGAGAGGCGGCGCGGCTTCAATCGTGCGCGCCGTTATGGTGATTTCGCTGCGTCAGGCAACGTGAACTGCACAGGCGATGGGCGAAAAAGCCACAGGCGGACGCGCGCCGGAGCCGGTTCGGAACTGGCTTGGCGTATAACCCGTCATCGCCTTGAACTGGCGGCTGAAGGCGCTGTGGTCGGTATAGCCGCATTCGCGCGCGATCTCGGCGATGCTGCGGCCAGGGTAGGCTTCAATCAGCGCCAGCGCGCCTTCCAGCCGCGATTGCAGCAGCAGCTGGCGCGGGCTGTAATGGAAGACCTTCTGGAACAGGCGCTCCACGCGCGCCAGCGACAGGCCTTCTTCGCGCGCCAGGTCGGCCAGGTTCAGCTGCATGTGGAAGTTCTCGCGGATGCGCTGCGCAATGCGCGCCACCTGGCGGTACACCGGGTGCTGTTCATCGACCAGGCCGAGGTCGTGCGAGGTGCCGACCAGGCCCACGATATCGCCCTGCTCGTTGCGCAGCGGGGCTTTATGGGTCAGGCACCAGCCGCGGCGGCGGTTCGGGTACAGGTGCAGCTCCAGGTGCTTTTCGATGGTGGCGCCCATGTCGATCACCTGCCGGTCCTGCGCCTCATAGGCGGCGGCGAGCGGGCGCGGATGCACTTCCATCACGGTCTTGCCGAGGATATCGGACTTGTTGCGCAGGCCGCAGCGGCGGGCCAGCGTGTTGTTGACGGCCACATAGCGGCCATCGCGATCCTTCACGAAGAAGGCTACTTCAGTCATCGCGTCGAACAGTTTCTCGATCGCGTCCAGCTCCACGTTCCAAGGACGGTCCATCATAAAGGTGTCTCCCAAGCTTTGGCGCGCTCTGTGGCGCGATTCCATTTTGCCAGCAACTCGGCCCGCTGGTCATCCCCCATGTTTGGCGTGAAGCGGCGCTCGCAGGCCCATTGCGTGGCGATTTCTTCCTGCGACTCCCAGAAGCCGACAGCCAGGCCGGCCAGGTAGGCCGCGCCCAACGCTGTCGTTTCGGTGACTTTCGGGCGCAGCACGGGCACGCCCAGCAAGTCGGACTGGAACTGCATCAGCATGTCATTGCGGGCGGCGCCGCCGTCGGCGCGCACTTCCGTCACTGGCATGGAAGCATCCTTCTGCATGGCGGCCAGCAGCTCGGCGCTCTGGTAGGCGATCGATTCCACGGCGGCGCGCGCGATATGGGCCTTGTTGCTGCCTCGCGTCAGGCCGACGATGGTGCCGCGCGCATAAGGGTCCCAGTGCGGCGCGCCAAGGCCGACGAAGGCCGGCACCAGGAACACGCCGCCGCTGTCTGGCACGCTGTTGGCCAGCGCCTCCACGTCGCTCGATTGCTGGATGATGCCCAGCCCATCGCGCAGCCATTGCACGGTGGCGCCGCCCATGAACACCGAGCCTTCCAGCATGTAGTCGGTGGCGCCGTCGACGCGCCAGCCCACGGTAGACAGCAGGCGGTTGTGCGAGGTGCGCGGATGGCGGCCTGCGTGCATCAGCATGAAGCATCCGGTGCCGTAGGTATTCTTCACCATTCCCGGCTTGTGGCAGGCCTGGCCGAACGTGGCGGCCTGCTGGTCGCCGGCGATGCCAGCCACCGGAATCGCATGGCCGAACAGCGCGTCGCGCGTGGCGCCCACTTCCTCGCTGGAGGAGACCACCTGCGGCAGCATTTCTTCGGGGATGTCGAACAGGTGCAGCAGGTCCGAGTCCCAGCGCATCAGGTGGATGTTGAACAGCATGGTGCGCGAGGCATTCGATACGTCGGTGACGTGCACGCCGCACAGCTTCCAGGCCAGCCAGGAGTCGATGGTGCCGAAGCACAGCGCGCCCTTGCGCGCACGTTCGCGCGCGCCCGGCACGTGGTCCAGGATCCATTTGACCTTGGTGGCGGAGAAGTAGGCGTCCAGCTCAAGGCCGGTCGCGTCGCAGATCATCTTCGCCTTGCCCGCGGCGCGCAGCTCTTCGCAGTAATCGGCAGTGCGGCGGTCCTGCCACACGATGGCCGGCGCAATCGGCTCGCCGGACTTGCGGTCCCACACCACGGTGGTTTCACGCTGGTTGGTGATGCCGATGGCACGCACCTTTTTGATATCGAAGTCCTGCAGGACCTTGCGGGCCACGGTGATCTGGCTGTTCCAGATCTCGTTGGCGTCGTGTTCAACCCAGCCGGGCTGGGGGAAGTGCTGGGGAAATTCCTGCGCCGCGCATCCTGCGATTTTGCCCTCGTGGTCGAACAGGATGGCGCGCGAACTGGTTGTGCCCTGGTCCAGGGCGAGGATGTATTGAGTCATCTCTCAAGAATTAGTTGAAGCAAGCCGATAGGCCGGATTTTGTTACGGCACCCGAAGGTGCTATGACAGCCATTCCTCTAGGCGACGGATTACTCCGCCGCTCAAGCTTTCTACCCGCACGCTCCGCGAGCAACATCATCGCGTGCCTATTTGAAATTGCACCAGGTGGAGGTTACCGCGTTTCACCGTAACTTAATACGCTCGTCTCTGTGGCCCTATTCCTCGCCTTATACCATTGCTGGCTTTCAGCGGACGGCCGTTAACCGTCACCCCGCTCTATGGAGTCCGGACCTTCCTCCCGCCTCGGTATTGCTACCTCGGCCAGCGGCTGTCTGGCTTGCTTCGGGCGATATTTTACATCATTGGGGTCAGGTCCTGATACCTGACACGGCGAAGCCGTGTTGGGTGTTAGGCCCTGACACCAACATTATTTACCCGGGGTCAGGTCCCGATACCTGACACGGCGCAGCCGTGTTGGGTGTTGGGCCCTGACTCCAACATTATTTACCCGGGGTCAGGTCCCGATACCTGACACGGCGCAGCCGTGTTGGGTGTTGGGCCCTGACGCCGTCCATATAATTTGGTGTCGCAAAACCGAAAGCCATTTCCCTAGCACAGGCATAGAATGCCAAATCCATGTATAAGAAGGCAAGTACCATGACGCAAACTCCTCGTTCCGGCGGCCAGATCCTGGTCGATGCGCTGAAAGTCCACGGCACCGATACCGCCTTCGGCGTGCCAGGCGAAAGCTACCTGGACGTGCTGGACGCCCTGCACGAATCCGGCATCCGCTTCATCATCAACCGCCAGGAAGGCGGCGCTGCCTTCATGGCCGACGCCTACGGCAAGATGACCGGCAAGCCAGGCATCTGCTTCGTGACCCGCGGCCCGGGCGCCACCAATGCCTCGATCGGCGTGCATACAGCCTTCCAGGATTCGACCCCGATGATCCTGTTCATCGGCCAGGTCGGCAGCGATTTCATGGACCGCGAAGCCTTCCAGGAAGTCGATTACCGCCGCATGTTCGGCCAGATGGCGAAATGGGTAGCCCAGATCGACCGCGCCGACCGCATCCCCGAATACATTGCACGCGCCTTCCAGGTCGCCACCAGCGGCCGTCCAGGCCCCGTGGTGCTGGCCCTGCCGGAAGACATGCTGACCGCCAAAGCCACCGTGGCCGACACCCGCGCCTACGTGCCGACCCAGGGCGCGCCTTCCGCACCGCAGGTGGCGCAACTGCGCCAGATGCTGTCCGAAGCCAAGCGCCCGATGCTGCTGCTGGGCGGCGGCGGCTGGAATGAACAAGCCACGGCCGACATCCGCAAGTTCGCCGAAGCGAACCACCTGCCGGTCGGCTGCGCCTTCCGTTTCCAGGACCTGCTGGACAACACCCACCCGAACTACATCGGCGACGTCGGCATCGGCATCAATCCGAAGCTGGCTGCACGCGTGAAAGAAGCCGACGTGCTGATCGCCATCGGCCCGCGCCTCGGTGAAATGACCACCAGCGGCTACTCCATCATCGCCTCGCCGGTGCCGCAACAGCGCCTGGTGCACATCCACGCCAGTCCCGAAGAACTGGGCAGCGTCTACCAGGGCGAGTTGATGATCGCTTCCGGCATGCCGCAGGCTGCGGCCATGCTGGCGGCAATGGAGCCGGTCGATGCGAGCGCATGGCGCGACAGCGTCGAACAGGCGCGCGCCGAGTATAACGCCTGGCAGCAGCAGCCCTCGATCTTCAAGGACAACAACGCCCCGCTGAACCTGTGGCAAGTAGTGCAGGAACTGAAGGCCCAGTGCCCTGCCGACACCATCATCACCAATGGCGCCGGCAACTACGCCACGTGGGCGCACCGCTACTGGCCGTATGGCCAGATGCGCACCCAGCTCGCGCCCACCAGCGGCGCCATGGGTTACTCCGTGCCGTCCGGCGTGGCTGCAAAGATCATCGGTCCATCCCGCACCGTGGTGACGTTTGCAGGCGACGGCGAATACCTGATGAACGGCCAGGAGCTGGCCACCGCCGTGCAGTACAAGGCGGGCTTGATCATCATCGTCTTCAACAACCAGATGTTCGGCACCATCCGCATGCACCAGGAGCGCGAGTATCCTGGCCGCGTCTCCGGCACCACGCTGCACAACCCGGACTTCGCCGCAGTGGCGCGCGCCTTCGGCGGCCATGGCGAAACCGTTGCGGCCACCGAAGACTTCGCCCCGGCCTTGCAACGCGCCCTCGCCTTCACCCGCGAGCAAAGCCTCCCGGCCATCATCGAGTTGCGCTACGACGGCAACCTGATCACGCCAGGCGCCACCCTCGACACCATCCGCAAGCAAGCCGTCGCCGCCGGCAAATAATCCCCGCTGCACCCGGCTAAAGGGCTGGCCCGCAATCGCGCGGCCAGCCCTTTGATTTTTCGCCTATCGCTTCGAGCCATTCGGCAGTACGTTCGCTACATCCACGCACGCGAAGGCGTATGATGAACGAACCAATTCGCTGGTTGCTAATTGAAGGAATCGCCGCCCTGTTTGGAGCAGGCGGGCTCTACCTGCTCGTAGGCCTATGTTTCAAGATCGCCGGAAGCACTAATCCGTTCGCTTGGCGCGAAGCTTTTGACCCGCTGGGTTGGCTTTACGGGGCTATCGTGATTGACATTCAATCCATCGTTCGGTTGATGAGCACAAGCGATATTCATCCTGCCTTGACAGCAGGCTGCATCGCTACAGCAGTGTTTTGCTGCGTGTTACTAACCTCCGCAATGCATCTCCGTGGGAGCAAAACTGGCTAGACGCCGACAATGGCATTGAAATCTTTTGCAGGGATATTGGCGGCACTCACGCTTGTTATGGGATATTTCGCGAGAGGAACGATATGATAAGCAAATCATGCAATGACCCATCCAGCAAGATTGGTCAACAGAATGATGTTTTGGTGCTCGAAATCGATCCGGCCATGCTTCGCAAGCAGGATTCACAAATGGAGCTCGTGGAAAGTGCACTCACCGCTGGCCGCAAAGTACTTCTGCAACCAGTCATTCAGTCGCGATACTTACCTGAAACCCCGCACTCCCCCCCGTTAGTCCTGCAAACTATATTTGCTACCGGTATTGGCGTGTTCTTCTCCGGCGTATCGGCAATAATTGCCCCAGACTCCTGGCCCAGCTTTATTGTTGCAGCGATAGTGGGCATGATCGTCGGCACATTCATTGCAAAGTGGGACGCGCAGCGCAACACAGAAAGCTACCCGTTTTAGTTCCCCTTAACGCTTTGGCGCGGGGCAGGCCTTGCAGGCCTTGGCAGTGCGGCTGAAGTCGCGCACTTTTGACAGCACCATTGGCTGCGACTGGTCGTCGCAATAGCCGCCATCGAGGGTCAGGGTTTCGCCATTGGGCGAGAACTTGCCGCTGATAGTGCGTTCTTCTTCCCCTTCCTGCACGGTGAAGTACATCATCTTGCCGCGCGGGTCGACATTCACGTCGGTCGCCACCAGGGGCCAGCTCAAGCCCCCTGCCGTGTACTCGTAGATCACAGTATCGACCTCGGCAAAGCGCTGCAGCGTGATGCGCTGGCCGCCATATTCACCGCTGCCTTCATGCACGCACAGGTCGGAATAGACCACCATGCCGTAGCGCGGCAGGCCGCCAGCCTTGTTGGCCGCCAGCGCAGCCGGCAAGACAGTCACTGAAGCGAGCAGCAGTGCGCTGCCGATACGATGGGAAGTTTTCATGTCAGCATTGTAAAAAAAAACGGCTGCGCGAGGCAGCCGTTTTTGACCAGGAACAGGCTGGATTAGAAGGTGTGACGGATGCCTACGTTGTAAGCGGAGTCACCGGAGCCGGATTCAGCGTTGTTACCAACGGTGAAGGAAGCGCCGTTCTTGTTCTTGATCTTGCCGTACGACATGTAGGTGGTGGTGCGTGGGGACAGCTTGTGCAGGTAGCCGATTGCGTACTGGTTAGCATCGCGGTTGGCAACTTCACGGTCATCCGCGCGGGCCACGGAAGCCACCAGGGAGCCGGCTGCCGACACAGGAACGGTCGCGCCCAGCAGGTAGTTGCGGCTGTCGGTCGAAGGAGCCACTGCAGCTGCGGTGTAAGCAGTGCCGTTCGGGTATGCAACGCTGTTCAGGCCCTTGTTGGCGTTGAACATGGCGAAGGCTTTCACAACTTTGAAGTCGTAGTTCACCGCCAGCAGGGTGTTGTGGCCAATGTCACGACCGGTCACGACGTTGTTGGCAACGGTGTCGTTGTTGCGGTTGTTGTAAGCCAGGCGGCCTTCGAAGTCGCCGTTCTTGTAGCCGATCGACGCGCCCAGTTGACGGCCGGTCGAGGATTCCTTCTGTTCGCCGGCAGCGTAGAACACTTCAGCGGTGATGCCCATCATGTCTGGGGACTTGTAGTACACCGAGTTGCTGTTACGTACGTTGATGCCGTTTGCTGGGAAGATGTTCTTGGCCGAACCGGACAGGCCAGCCTGGAACGGATCGCCAACTTGTACGAAGGCGTTGTACCAAGGGGTGTACTGGCGGCCCAGGGTCAGGGTACCAGCCGATTTCGACACCAGGCCTACGTATGCCTGGCGCTGGAATACGGAACCGGACACGTCGGATTCACCGGTGTCGCCTTTGATGCCGCCTTCCAGCAGGAACACTGCGGACAGGCCGCCACCCAGGTCTTCGGTGCCTTTGAAGCCGATGCGCGATGCATTGGCGACGCCGGAGGACACTTTGGTCACGTTACCGTTCTTGCCACCGTGTTCGGACACGATGCCGGCATCCATGATACCGAAGATGGTTACGTTCGACTGGGCGTAGGCGCTGCCCGATACTGCGAGGATTGCGAGGGAAATCAGGGTCTTCTTCATGATGTGCTTCTTCCTTTTCTTTGTTATCAATCACCAGGGCTCTTCGGCGCTGATCGCCCGCCATTTTATATGATCTCAATATTTCCTGCTATTCACGTAGTAATACGTATTGCAAGATGGCGCCTTTTGCCACAGCAACCGAACAAAATTTATGCAAGCTTCAACATTTTTGTTCAGGACATATTTCACAATTCCGATGCTTTTCGAGGCTAAACTGAGAGCATCATGGTTGTGTCATGGACAAGCGGTTTGAACCCCAGTTTCATAGTGAAACTAGCCTGCACCGCATGCAACTTTGTGCCAGACTTCGGCGTTAGAATGCAGGTCGCGTATCAATCTGGGGGCGCTGTCGGCGAATGAAAACGAGTGCGGTTTCTGTAACAATTCCATCCACGATCAGTGACGTGGAACGGGACACCGGTCTGGCAAAGGAAACTTTGCGCGTCTGGGAACGCCGTTACGATTTCCCCCGCCCTGAACGCGATACGTTCGGGGAGCGAGTCTATCCAAGCGAACAGGTAATTAAATTGAGATTGATCAAGAGATTGATTGATCTTGGCTATCGTCCGGGCAAGGTCATCGGCTATTCGGCCGATGAATTGCAGGCCCTGGCACAAAAAAGCGCCTCCAGCCTGCGCGATGAGACCAGCTTGCCCCATCCCGAGCTGCAATCCTACCTGGAGCTCTGCAAAACCCATCAAATGGAAGCATTCCGCCGCAAACTGACGCAGGCGATGCTCGTCATGGGCTTGAAGAATTTTGTCGTCAACCTGGTTGCGCCGCTGTCCACCTTGGTGGGCGAAGCCTGGGCTTGCGGGCAGTTTGCAGTATTTGAAGAGCATTTATATGCAGAATCGGTGCAGATCGTGCTGCGCAGCGCCGTCTTCTCGGTGCCGCAAGTCAACCACAGCAGCGGAGCGCCGCGCCCGCGCGTCCTGCTGACCACCCTGCCCCAGGAGCGCCACGGCCTGGGCTTGCTGATGGCCGAGGCCATGTTCGCCGCCGAGGGAGCGCATTGCATTCCGCTAGGCGTTCAGACCCCGCTGCCGGACATCGTTGAAGGCGCGCGCGCCATGCAAGCCGACATCGTGGCCCTGTCCTTTTCCGCCACCATGAACCCGCGGCACGTCAACGACAGCCTGCGCGAATTGCGGGCCCGCATGCCGGAACAGGCGGAGATCTGGGCCGGCGGCACCAACCCGGCCTTGCGCAAACGCCCGCCAAGCCATGTGACGGTATGTGGACTGGGCGATATCGGCCCGGCGGTCGCGGAATGGCGGCAGCGCCAACGGCAGGCCCTCAGCTAGCCTCTGGTAGAATACGCGGTTCGATTGAAGGACCCTCTGCCAACCTGTCCATGTTCAGTTTTTTCAAGAAGAAACCGGTCGCGCCGGAAGCCGCGCCGGCCGCCACGCCTGCGGCCCCTGCTCCTGCCGCGCCAGCCAGCGCCGAGACTGCGGCGCCGCTGGCGTTCGAAGTCGACACTGCCGCCAAGCCGGAGCCCAGGCAAGGCTGGATGAGCCGCCTGAAGGCTGGCTTGTCGAAGACCTCCGCCAACCTGTCCATCCTGTTCGTCGGCGCCAAGATCGACGAAGACCTGTATGACGAGCTGGAAGCGGCGCTGCTGATGTCCGATGCCGGCGTCGAAGCCACCCAATACCTGCTTGACGCGCTCAAGCGCAAAGTCAAGGAAGAGAAGCTGCTGGACGCCGCCCAGGTCAAGGAGGCGCTCAAGCAGCTGATGACCAGCCTGCTCCAGCCGCTGCAAAAGCCATTCGAACTGGGCCGCCACCAGCCGCTGGTGATGATGATTTCCGGCGTCAACGGCGCCGGCAAGACCACCACCATCGGCAAGCTGGCCAAGCATATGCAAGCCCACGGCCAATCGGTACTGTTGGCTGCCGGCGACACTTTCCGTGCCGCAGCGCGCGAACAGCTGATGGTGTGGGGCCAACGCAACAATGTGACCGTGATTTCCCAGGAATCGGGCGACCCGGCGGCCGTGTCCTTCGACGCGGTGCAGTCCGGCAAGGCGCGCGGCACCAACGTCGTGATGATCGACACGGCCGGCCGCCTGCCGACCCAGCTCCACCTGATGGAAGAGCTGAAGAAGGTCAAGCGAGTGATCGGCAAAGGCATGGAAGGGGCGCCGCACGAAACCCTGCTGGTCATCGACGGCAATACCGGCCAGAATGCCCTGGCCCAGGTGAAGGCTTTCGACGATGCGCTGCAATTGTCGGGCTTGATCATTACCAAGCTCGACGGCACTGCGAAAGGCGGCATCCTGGCCGCCATCGCCCGCGTACGCCCGGTTCCGGTGTACTTCATCGGCATCGGCGAAAAGATTGAAGACCTGCAGCCGTTCAATGCGGCTGAATTTGTTGAAGCACTGCTCGCATAAGCGGCCTACATGATCGAATTCCAGCACGTCAGCAAACAGTATTCTCCCGACGGTGTCGCGCTGCGCGACATTTCCTTCACCATTGCCAAGGGCGAGCTGGTCTACCTTGCCGGCCCTTCCGGCGCCGGCAAGTCGACCCTGCTGAAGATGATTGCCGCCATGGAGCGCCCGACCTCGGGCAAGGTGCTGGTGAACGGCCAGGACATCGGCGCCCTGAAGCGCGCCGGCATTCCCTTCCTGCGCCGCAACCTGGGCCTGATCTTCCAGGAGCAACGCCTGCTGAACGACCGTTCGGTGCTGGCCAATGTCATGATGCCGCTGCTGGTGACCGGTTCGCCGCGCGCCGCCGCCGAGCAGCGTGCCCGGGCCGCCCTCGACAAGGTAGGCTTGCTGGACCGCGCCGACGGCCAGCCGCTGGCCCTGTCCGGCGGCGAGCAGCAGCGCGTGTCGATCGCACGCGCCATCGTCAACCGCCCGCAAATCATCCTGGCCGACGAGCCGACCGCCAACCTGGACCGCGCCAGCGCCAACCGGGTGATCGATGCGCTGCATGCCTTCCACTCGGTCGGCGTGACTTGCCTGATTTCCTCGCACGATGAACAGATCCTGGACGCCGCGGCACGCGTGATCCATCTCGAACGTGGCGAACTGATGAGGGAAGCCGCATGAGCACCTGGCTGCGCCACCACCTGTTCGCCCTCGGCTCTGCACTGGTGCACGTGCGCCGGGCGCCAGGTTCTTTCCTGTTCAATATCCTGGTGGTCGCGATTGCGCTGGCCCTGCCCTTCATGGGCGTGACCTTGCTCGACAATGTACGGCCGATGTCGGAGCAGATGGCGGTCGAGCCTGAACTCAGCGTCTTCATCAAGGCCGACACGCCGCGCGAACAGGCCACCGGGCTGGCCTCCTCGCTGCGCAACATTGCACCGACGGCCAAGATCATCTTCACTTCGCGCGAAAAAGCGCTGGAACAGCTCAATGCCAAGAGCGGCTTGTCCGACGTGGTCGCCACCCTGGGCGAGAATCCGCTGCCGGACAGCTACGTGGTGAAGCTGAACGCCTTCCAGGACGCGGCCGAAGGCAGCAAGATCGACAGCATCGCCGACCAGATGCGCGCCCTGCCGGGCGTGGAATCGGTGCAAGTCGATTCGGCCTGGGTAAAACGGCTGGCTGCCCTGCTGGGCGTGCTGCGCCTGGCCCTGCTCCTGCTGGCCGCCACGCTGGCCACAGTGGTGGTGGCGGTAGTGTTCAATACCATACGCCTGCAAGTGATGACCCAGCGCGAAGAAATCCTGGTGTCCAAGCTGATCGGCGCCAGCGACAGTTTCATCCACCGCCCCTTCTATTACACCGGCGCCCTGCTCGGCCTGTGTGCCGGCGGCGTGGCCCTGGGCGGCGTGGCGCTGGCCCTGCAGCCCCTCAACCGGGCCATTGCAGAGTTTGCAAGACTGTACGCCTCCGAATTCCAGCTGGCTCCGCTCGATCCCCTGGGCACGGCCGGCCTGCTGGCCCTGTCCGCCGGCCTCGGCCTGATCGGCGCCCTGCTTTGCGTCCAGCGTCATCTTTCCAGGCTAAATTGAAAGTGCGTACCCGCACGGAGCCGCGCCCCTGCCCGCCTTATCCTGACTTTGATCCAACGCAAGGAATAGCGCTTTGCCGATAGTGTTTTTGCTATCAGAGCCATAAAATCCCAGCAATTGGCACTCACCAAGGGAGAGTGCTAATATATGTTCAGAACGGCATGATAGAGGTTAAGAATCATTTAAGTTCTGTCGTGCATGCTGGTAACTCTGAAAAGCATTCCCTTCAAGCGAGGATAGACAAGATGACCGCAACAAACGCACTGGCACCTGCCGGCAGCAACGCGCTGACCCTTGGCTTCAGCGGGAGCCTGGGCAACCTGGACGCTTATATCTCGGCTGTCAATCGCCTGCCCATGCTGACCCATGAGGAAGAAGTGGCGCTGGGCAAGAGCCTGAAGGAAAAGAACGATATCAAGGCCGCGGAAACGCTGGTGACTTCTCACCTGCGCCTGGTGGTGTCGATCGCGCGCGGCTACCTGGGCTATGGCCTGCCGCACGGCGACCTGATCCAGGAAGGCAATATCGGCCTGATGAAGGCAGTCAAGCGCTTCGACCCCGACCAGGGCGTGCGCCTGGTGTCCTATGCCATGCACTGGATCAAGGCTGAAATCCACGAATACATCTTGAAGAACTGGCGCCTTGTCAAAGTGGCCACCACCAAGGCCCAGCGCAAGCTGTTCTTCAACCTGCGCAGCCACAAGCAGGGGCTCGACGCCATGTCGCCGGCGCAAATCGACGAACTGGCCAGGACCCTGGACGTGAAGCGCGAGGACGTGATCGAGATGGAAACCCGCCTGAGCGGCCGTGACATCGCGCTGGAAGCGCCGTCCGACGACGAAGACGACAAGTTTTCGCCCATCGCCTACCTGTCCTCCGACAATATGGAGCCGACCAAGGTGCTGGAAGCGGAACAGGTGGTGCGCCTGCAGTCCGAAGGCCTGGAAACCGCCCTGTCCAAGCTCGACGCCCGTTCGCGCCGCATCGTCGAGGCACGCTGGCTGGCCAACGACGATGGTTCGGGCGCCACGCTGCATACGCTGGCGGAAGAGTTCGGCGTGTCGGCCGAGCGCATCCGCCAGATCGAAGCGGCTGCGCTGAAGAAAATGAAGGGTGCGCTGGCCGCCTACATGTAAGCCTGCACCCTCCGGCAAAAGCACCGATTCCGCAAGGGTCGGTGCTTTTTTACTTTTGGGCAAGCTTCTTAATGTCGGGAATTTTTACATTCCACATCGCAACTATCGCTAAGCCCTTGATATGGCTGAGTTTGAATTCCTGGCATAGCGATTGCTTAGTAACTCTCAAGCACACTCACTGAGGAGTTACCCATGTTCAAGAAGCTTGCATTGACCGCAATTTGCGCCCTGACAGCCAGCTTGGCCGTTGCAGGCCCGACCAAAGACGGACAAACCTACGGCAATCCACTGGCATTGACGGTTGATTCGGTAATCAGTGCTGGCTGGAATCCTGACGGTGAATCGGTTTGGACCTTTGCCGACTGGATTCACGTAAAAGACCTGGAGGTCCTGTACGTGACGGTGAGCGTCGACACCACCTTCGACTTTGGCATTACGCCGCCAAATGGCGGCAGCGTCCAGGATTTCGACTTCGACCTCTTCCTCGACAACGTTGGGGTGGCCAAGACCCTCCCCAAGCCCAGCAGCTATTCCGCTTACTGGGACGAAGTTTCCCTGACGGCGGGCGTCGTCCACACCTTCAAGCTCAATTCGCTGAACGTGCACGACAACAATACCAATGTCGAATTCAAAGTCATGGCCAACAGCGCCAATGCGCCGACCGACCCGGGCCTTCCCCCGCAAGAGGTTCCGGAACCCGCTTCCTTGGCACTGCTTGGCGTCGGCCTGATGGGCTTGGGGGTAGCCCGCCGCCGCCGCACACAATAAGTTGTGAAAACCAACTATAAAAACTGGCGCCCTCCGGGGCGCTTTTTTTTCGGCACGACCATACTGTTGAGTGGACTCAACAGTGCAACACGATAGTTTGTAATTTGCTAAGCTGTTCCCAGGCCAGAGGAGAACATCATGCAAGCTAGACTGATCTGTCTGGGCATGGCGGGCCTGGTCCTCGCCATTGCCGCCGCCTGCGGCTCGACCCGCAGCACTGCCGAGGATGCAGCCAGCCGCCCGGCACCACGCACCAGCGCCAGCTACGTCCTGGCACAAGGGGAAATCGTCAAGCTGGCCCCTGCAGTCACGCTCAAGCTCGAGCGTGTCAATGACAGCCGCTGTAAAAAAGGCGCAGTCTGCGTCTGGGCTGGATACATCAGCTACAGCTTCGTGCTGAGCGACCAGCAAGGCAGCTCCAGCTTCGTGCTGGCGGACGCCATGCCGGGGGCCAGCAAGACCGTGACGCTTAATGGGCTGACCTTCACGCTGCTGGGGATGGAGCCGGCAGAACCGCCGTCGCTGAAGGCACCGGCGCCGGATTATCGGGTAAGCTTGCGGGTAAATATTTCCCAGCCAACATAGCTGCCCATGACGCCACATGCCCTGCCCCGACGACTGACGTCCACCATCATCCTTGCGCTGGCGTTCAGCGCCCCGGCCTGGGCCAAGACCCCGGTTGCCAGCGGCACCGGCGGCGCCGTGGCGACCATCAGCGAGCCGGCCTCGCAGGCCGCGCTGGCGATCCTCGACAAAGGCGGCAACGCGGTCGATGCGGCAGTGGCGGCGGCGGCCACGCTGGGCGTGACCGACCCGTTCAGCTGTGGCGTGGGCGGCGGCGGCTTCATGGTGATTTACCTGGCCAGGGAAAACCGCGTCATCACGCTCGACCATCGCGAGGTGGCGCCGGCATCGTTCCAGTCCAACGCTTTCGCGCCGGATGGCAAGGCGATGGATTTCGAGACCGCGGTCGCCAGCGGCATGGCCGTTGGCGTGCCGGGCACGGTGCGCGGCTGGCATGATGCGCTGGACCGCTACGGCACCATGTCGTTCAAACAGGTGCTGGCCCCGGCCATCAAGGTGGCCCAGGATGGCTTCCGGCTGAACGCCAATTTCGTGGCGCTGGTCACGGAAAATGAGAAGAAGTTCGCGCTGTTCCCTGACACCGCGGCGCGCTATATGCGGGACGGCAAGGCACTGCCGGCCGGCACCCTGCTGCGCAATCCCGACCTGGCCAAGACCTACCGCCTGCTGTCCGCCGGCGGCGTGAAAGCCTTCTATTCGGGCAAGCTGGCGCAGGCGATTGTCGACACGGTCAACCGTCCGCCGGTCGCCGCCGGCGTTTCGGTGCGCGCGGGCCGGATGTCGCTGGCCGACCTGGCCAATTACGAAGCGCGCTGGCGCCAGCCGGTGCGCAGCACTTACCGCGGCTATGAGTTGGTCGGCATGCCCCTGCCAAGCAGCGGCGGCGTGACGATTGCCGAAGCGCTCAATATCCTGGAAGGCTTCGACCTGAAATCCATGCCGCGCGAAAAAGCCGAACACCTGTACATGGAAGCGGCGCGCCTGGCCTTCGCCGACCGCAATGCCTACCTGGCCGATCCCGAATATGTGGACACGCCGGTGGCGGGCCTGGTCAGCAAGGAATATGCGGCACGCCGCCGTGAGCTGATCGACCCTGCCCAGGCCCGATACCACGCGCAGCCTGGCGATCCCTACCTGTTCCAGCAGGACCCAAGCGTGCCGCTGCGGCCGGCCGCTGCGGCCAAGGCCAGGCTGCTGTCGGAAAGCGCGCACACCACCCACCTGGCCGTGTCGGACAAGGACGGCAATATCGTCGCCTACACCTTCACCATCGAATCATGGGGCGGCAGCGGCATCACGGTGCCGGGCTATGGCTTCATCCTGAACAACGAGATGACGGACTTCGATTTCACCGGCCCGCATCCGAACGTGCCGGAAGCCGGCAAGCGCCCGCGCAGCAGCATGTCGCCCACCATCGCCTTCCGCAACGGCAAGCCGGCGTTCACCATCGGCAGCCCGGGCGGCGCCACCATCGTGACCACGGTGCTGCAGACCATGTTCAACCATATCGACCTGGGCATGGACATGCCCGCCGCACTGAACGCGCCGCGCATCTCCGAGCGCAACGGCCAGGCCACGTCCGTCGAGCCGGGATTTGCCGGCAGCGCGCAAGCCCGGGCGCTGGAGCGTTTCGGCCAGCGCTGGGATGCCTCGGCCGAGGAGATCGGCGCCGCCAACGCCATCGTCTTCAATCCCGATGGCACGGTGACCGCAGTCAGCGAAGGCAAGCGCCACGGTGCCGGCAGTGCGCTGGTGCAGAAACGCGGGCACTGATCAACCGTGCCGTTCGCGGCTGTCGGCCGGCGCTTCCGCGCGCTCATTGAGGCCGTAGTCGCGCACCACGTGGGCGATGCGCAGGCGGTAATCGGCAAACAGCCTTTCGCGCCCCGCCTGCTGGGCAGCGCGATGCGCTTCCACGCGGCGCCATTCCTGCACCGCTTCCTCATCGCGGAAGAAGGAGAGCGACAGCATCTTCCCCGGGTTGGCCAGGCTTTGGAAGCGCTCGACGCTGATGAAGCCGTCGATCTGCTCCAGCGTTGGCTTCAGCCGCGCTGCGATGTCCAGGTAAGCGTCCTTGCGGCCTTCGGCCGGGGTGACTTCAAAAATCACTGCAATCATTGGTGGAATTCCGGTATGCGCGCGTTGAGCGATGCGCGGTAAGTCCAGCTTAGCTGCGGCAGCGGCTTGCTGCGCAGCGCTTCGATACAGCCGGCAGCGATTTGCTGCGCCAGTTGCTGGCCGGGGCAGGCGTGGCGGCCATGGCCAAAGCCGCGCCCTGCGTCGCCGAGCAAGACCAGTATCGCCTGCCCCGCCTCGACTGTCACGCCGCCGACCTGGCAGCGCTCCGCGGCGAAACGCCGCGTGTTGACAATGGGCGGATCGCTTTGCATCACTTGCGCCAGCAGCGCGTCGGCGTCGTCGCCTGGCGCGCCCTGCTGGAGCGCAACCATGCTGTTGCCCAGCAGCCCTGCCGTCGCTTCATAGGTTTGCGAAAGCAGGCCAACCAGGTTGGCGATGATGGCGTGGTCATCCCGCCAGCCGGCAGCGGCGGCTTCCTGTGCGACGGTTGCGGCCAGCGATCCTTCCGGCGCCGCTTGCAGCAACTCGCGCATGGCGGCCAGCAGGCGCAGGCTCGCCGCGTGCGCCTGTTCGACCTGCTCCGCACTACTCAATGGCGACAGGCAGGCCACGAAGTCGCCCATCCAGCGCGCCACCGCAGGCAACTGGGCGGCGGCGAAGCCAAGCAGGCTGGCGACTGTGCTGACAGGCGCTTCGAATGCCCAGTCGCCGATCGGGCGGCCCTCGGCCAGCAGGCGCTCCGCCACCGACTGCGCGCGCTGCCGCGCCAGCTCCCCGCTCGCGGCCAGGGCCAGCGCGCGCTGCAGCGCCAACTTGGGCGCGGCGTGGCGTTCGCCATCGTTCATGCGCACCAGTGCGCCGAACACCTCGCCGGCGCTGCCGCCGGCTATCGCGGCCGGCACAGGTTCGGCCGGCGGCCGCACGCGCAGCATGGTGTGGCTGAGCACCTCTTCCACCAGCGCGGCGCCGGCCGCGACCCACAAGCCGCGCCCCGCATCCCATTCCAGGTTCTGCATTTCATTCCTCCGGCAACGTTCAAGAAATTGCAGTATGCTGAAAAAAGCACAACGACAATTCGCCCACGGCCGAAATATGGATTCCAAACTTGCCAACATCGCCGGCGCCATCGCCGAACCGGCCCGCGCCCGCATGCTGTGCTCCCTGCTGGACGGACATGCACGCACCGCAACCGAACTGTCCGTGGTGGCGGAAGTCAGCCCGTCCACCGCCAGCGCCCACCTTGCACGCTTGAAGGACGAGCAACTGCTGGTGCAGCTCGCGCAAGGCAAACACCGCTACTACCAGCTCGCCAGCCCGGAAGTGGCCAGCGCACTGGAAGCCTTGCTGGTCGTTGCAGGCCTGCCACGCGATGAATTCAAGCCCAATACGCCCGACCGCCTGCGCCATGCACGCACCTGCTACGATCACATGGCGGGTACGGTAGCGGTCAGGCTGCATGACCATTTCGCCGCGCAGGGCTGGCTGGCGGAGGCAAGCGATGGCTACGACCTGAGCACGGCAGGCGAGCAGCAATTCGCGCAACTGGGCCTGGACCTGGCTGCCCTGCGCAAATTGCGCCGCCGCTTTGCCTGCCCTTGCCTGGACTGGAGCGAACGCAAACCACATCTTGGCGGAGCGCTCGGCGCAGCCCTGCTGCAACTGGCCCTGAAACGCGGCTGGGTCGAGCAGGATCTCGACAGCCGCGCGCTGCAAGTACCGCCCAGGGGACAGCGCCAGATGCTGGCAGCCTTCGGTCTAAGCAGCGTTTAAGATTTTGATAAGATGATGCAGTTTCCTGAACTTGTCGGAGACTCCGGACGTGAAAAAACTCATTCGTGAAAACAAAGGCTTCATCGTCTTCCTACTGACGCTGGGTGTATTCCGCACCGCCATCGCCGACTGGAATCCGATTCCGTCCGCCTCCATGCATCCCAACCTGCTGGAAGGCGACGTGGTTTTCGTCAACCGCATCGCCTACGACCTGAAAGTACCGCTGACCGACATCTCCGTCAGCCACCTTGGCGAGCCGCAGCGCGGAGACGTGGTCACCTTCTTCTCGCCGGAGGACCGCACCCGCCTGATCAAGCGCATTGCAGCGCTGCCCGGCGACCGCGTCGAAATCCGCGGCGAGCACCTGATCATCAATGGCAAGACCTCTGAATACGCAGTGCTGGGCAATGCCACCGAACATATCGACAAGGTCGGCGACCTGCAGGCTTTGCAGCTGCAGGAACACAATGCCAGCGCCAGCTACAGCATCCAGGTGCTGCCGCAAGTCGACGCCAAGCGCGATTTCGGTCCGGTCACCGTGCCGGCCGACAGCTATCTGATGCTGGGCGATAACCGCAACAACAGCCGCGATTCGCGCTTTATCGGCTTCGTGCCGCGCAAGCTGCTGATCGGCCGCGCCGAACGCGTGCTGGTTTCCGCCGACATCCTGGGCAACTGGGCGCCACGCACGGAACGTATCGGCATGAGCTTGCGGCCATGATCGAATTCCAGGGACTGGCCAAGCTTTACGGCGACTTTCCCGCCGTGCAGCCGCTGACGCTGGCGGTGCAGCGCGGCGAAGTGTTTGGCTTCCTTGGACCGAATGGCGCGGGCAAGACCACCACCATCCGCATGATGATGGGCATCCTGGTGCCAAGCGCCGGCCGCGTGCTGGTCGACGGTCTCGATTGCCAGGCCGACGCCGCCGAAGTCAAACGCCACGTTGGCTACCTGCCCGACAACCCCATCTTCTACGATTTCCTGCGCGGGCGGGAAATCCTGCAATTCGTGGCGGAGATGCACGGCATGCCGCGCAAGGCTGCCGTCGAACGCGCCGTCCAGCTGCTGCAGGAATTCGGCCTGCAGGACGTGAGCGAGGAATTCGCCGTCAACTACTCGATGGGCATGAAGAAGAAGCTGGGCCTGACCTGCGCGCTGGTGCACGACCCCGCAGTGCTGATCCTGGACGAACCGATCAACGGCCTTGATCCGCGTGCCGCGCGCGAAGTGCAGGACCGCCTGATCGCCAGTGCGGCCGCCGGCAAGACCATCTTCGTCTCCACCCACCTGCTCGACATGGCGCAGCGCATGTGCAACCGGGTCGGCATCATCAACCGCGGCGCCCTGGTGGCCACCGGTTCGCTGGAAGAACTGCGCGGCGCCAGCAGCGCCAACAGCACCCTGGAGGAGCTGTTCCTCAAATTCACCGACGAAGACAGCCTGGCCGCATGATGGACCTGCCCAGCGCGCCGCGTGCATTCTGGCTGCTTGCACGCCTGCGGCTGTTGCGGTTACTGAACATCGGCAACGCCCTGCGCTTGCGCAAGGGCCGGCCCGGCCCCAGCCGCGCAGCCACGCGCGGTAAAAGGAATGCACGCTGGCTGATCACCTTCGTGCTGTCGGCTTTCATGCTGTTCGCCTTCATCAACACCGCCAGCACGTCGCTGCTGAACATGCAGTGCAGGCTGCCGACCGGCAGCCAGTGCGCCGCCGCCGAATCGGACGCCGCCCCGCGCGCCGCCATGCGCAAGGCGGGCAAGGAATTGCAGTCGGCGCCCTTCCATCCGGTACTGATGCAGGCGGCAGCCATGCAGGCCAGCCTGCTGTTCGGCATCGCCTTCCTGCTGCCACTGGGAAGCAAGGAACTGGCGCAGCCGGACTGGGACCTGGAGTGGCTGGTCACGCTGCCGCTGGAACGGCGCACCTTGCTGTTGGCGCGCATCGCCGAGCGCACGCTGGCCAATCCTTCAGGCATCCTGGCGTTATGGCCGATGTGCATGGCGGTGGCCTGGCATTCCGGCTACCGCTGGAGCACGCCATTGCTGGGGGCCGCATGCACCCTGCCCCTGCTGGCCTGTGCCGCGACGATGCGCACGGTGGCCGATACCGGCCTGCGCCTGCGCCTGGCGCCGTCCCAGCTGCGCAACCTGCAGGCCATCGCCTCCGTGGCCAGCATGCCGCTGATGTACCTTGCCATGTCGCTTGCCATGCCGACCGCCACGCTGACCCTCGGCTGGGCCGCTCAATTTCCAGCCTGGACCTTGTGGACGCCGCCGGCTCTTGCGCTGCAGGCGCTGAATGCGCGCGATGCGGCGCATGCCATGGGTTACGCTGCCCTGCTGGCAGCGCAAACCGCGTTCGTGCTTTGGCTTGGCCTGCGCCTGCTGCAAACCCTGCTTGCCGAGGGCGTGGTTGCCACCGGTTCGCGCGAAAGCGGCCGCGGGAGCGTCGTGCGCCCAGCTTTCGCCGGCTGGGCGCCCGGCACGCCGCTGCAGCGGCGCGAGCTGCGGTTGCTCGGCCGCGACCGCAACTTCCTGGTGCAAAGCCTGCTGATCCCCCTGATCATCTTCGGCAGCCAGCTGGTGCTGAACGGCCAGGTGAAGAACATGCACCAGTTCATCAGCGACCCGGCCCTGCTGTCCTCCGTTGCCTTCGGCCTCGGCGCCTACGTGCTGATGCTGTCGGCCTTCCAGACCATCAACACCGAGGGCCACGCCCTGTGGCTGCTCTACACCTATCCAAAGAGCATTGGCAGCATGCTGGCCGAGAAAGCGCAGCTATGGTCGGTGCTGGCATTGATCTACCCATTGGCCGTTTTCGCGATGGGCCTATGGTTCGGCGTGCCGGCCGATGGACAACTGCTCTCGCAACTCGTGCTGGTCACGGCCGGCATTCCCATTTTCGCGACGATCGCCGTGGCTCTGGGCGTCTGGGCTTGCGATCCGCTGGCGCAGGACATGCACGCCCGCGTGCGCCCCACCTTTGCCTACGCCTACCTGATCCTGTCGTCGCTATACACCTACTCGCTGAATACGCGCGAATGGCATGTGCGCCTCGCGGCGATCGTGCTGCTGGCGTCCCTTGCAATGTCGCTGTGGCAGCGGGCCCGCGACTCGCTGCCTTACCTGCTGGACCCTGCCGCCTCGCCGCCGCCGCGGGTTTCCGCATCGGACGGCATCATTGCCGCCATCCTGTTCTTCCTGCTGCAACTGCTGGTCGCAGGCGCGCTATACCTTGCCGGCAAGCCGGTTTCGCTGCCGACGGTGACGCTGTCCTTCGCCGTTTCCGGCGCCCTGGTCTACGGGCTGGCGCGCCTGGTGTATTGGCGCAGCGGAACCAGCGGCGTGCCGCGCCTGTGGCATGGACCGTGGCGCGCCGCATGGCCCAGCGCAGTGGGCTGGGGGTTTTTGATGGCACTGCCCGCGCTGGCCGCTGGCTTCCTGTGGCTGGCCATCCTGCGCCATGCCGGCGCCATGCCAGGCGCGCCACAACCGGTCGCCCTGGTGTGGATGGCGCCCCTTGCCGTGCTGGCCGCACCGGTCTTTGAAGAATTCATCTTCCGTGGCCAGGTTTTCGGCGGCCTGCGCCGCTCGCTGCCAGCCTGGCAGGCAATGGCGGCCAGCGCGGCGCTGTTCGCGGTGATCCATCCGCCGTTGGCCATGGCGCCGGTCTTCGTGCTGGGCCTGTGCACGGCAATTGCCGCGGAACGCAGCAAATCGCTGCTGGCGCCCATGCTGGCGCATGCCCTGTATAACGCCGGCATGCTCGTCCTCCAGTAAAAAAAGCGGTGGCCTGTTTCCAGGACCACCGCAAGGAAGAACGCCATGGGGGGCGTTTAACGGAGGTAAACCGTATTAGCGGGACTGGTGCGACATCATCCAGGCCACGAAAGCTTCGCGGTTGCGCGAGCAGATCAGCACCTTGCCGCGGCCGGAGAAGCGCAGCACCATGCCTTCGCCGCTGGTCACCGAGTTGACCAGGTTGCCGAACAAGCCGCCGCCGGAGCGCGTCGCCACGGCCATCTCGTAGCGCAGGGCGCTATCCCAGGCCACGACGTGGGCATTGTCGATCACGACTTCCTTGCCCGGCTCCACGTCGACTTCATGCAGCGCACCGAAGCCCGACACCACCAGTTGGCCGGAACCGGTCGATTCAGTGACGAAGAAGCCGCCGCTCTGGCCGAATAGCGCATTGCCCACGTTCTGGGTACGCACCCGCAGGTCGATGCCGCTGCTGGCTGCTACAAAGGCGCCGTCGCTGATCAGGTACTGGCGCTCGCCGACGTCCAGCACGCGCATGGCGCCCGGCAGGTTGGGCGAGAGCAGGCAGTTGCCGTCGCCGCCGGTGGCTTCGATGTTCTGCTGGAAGAAGGACTCGCCGTTCGCCAGGGAGCGCATCAGGGCGCCGCCCAGGCCACCGCGCATCTTGCCTTTCAGCTCGAGCGTGGAATCCATCATCACCATCGCGTTCGATTCGCAGAAGATGCGCTCGCCCTGCTTCATCGACACCTGCAGGAAGGGATCGATATCCCCGGTCACTTTAAAAATCGTCATGGTTTCAGGCTCCCTTCATTTCAAGTCTCTTATGGCGGATCGAGGACCACAGCGATGCCACGATGAACGCCACCCCAATCAGGCCGGTAATCACTTCCGGAATATGGAACTTCATGCTCGCCAACATGATCACTGCCAGGATGCCGATCGCGTAGTGCGCGCCGTGCTCCAGGTAGACATACTCTTCGAGCGTGCCCTTGTGCACCAGGTAGACCGTCATCGAGCGTACGAACATCGCGCCAATGGCCAGGCCCAGCATGATGATCACGACGTCGCTGGTGATCGCAAACGCGCCGATCACGCCGTCGAAGGAGAACGAGGCATCCAGCACTTCCAGGTACAGGAAGCCGCCCACGCCACCGCGCTTGACCAGTTCACCGGCATTCACGCCGCCTTCTTCGCTCTTCTCCATCCACGACGACAGCGCATCCACGCCAATGTAGGTCAGCAGGCCCCACATGCCGGCCACCAGCACGATGAATTTCTGCGATTCCTCGACGATGCCGAGGCTGCCCAGCAGAACGCCCATCGAGATCATGGTGGCGATCGAAGACACCTTGCCCAGCGCCCCGAGCTTGCGTTCCACATTGCCCAGCCAGTGCATCTGTTTTTCATGATCGAAGATGAAATTCAGGAACACCATCAGCAGGAAGATACCGCCGAAAGCCGCCACCTCGGCATGGTGGTTGGTCAGATGGGTCGAGAAGGCTTTCGGGTCGTTCAGCGCCAGGTTCCATACATCGGGAATGCTGAGGTCTGCCGCCACCGCCACGATCACCAGCGGGAATACCAGGCGCATGCCGAATACCGCGATGATGATGCCGACGCCAAGGAACAGCTTTTGCCAGAATTCGTCCCAGTTTTTCAGGACGGAGGCATTGACAACCGCGTTGTCGAAGGAGAGCGAGACTTCCATCACGCTCAGGATAAAGGCGATCCACAAGGCCGCCAGGGCGCCACTGACGCCGGTTTGTTGGTACCCCCACCACCCTGCCACAGCAAGACAGATGAAGGAGACCAGGAATGAGATCCTGAAGTGCTTCATCGGTTGACCCTTTCTCGTTGATAAGTCTGGCAAGTCTAAGCCCGGGACGACTTTTAAAAAATAGAAGATAATCGAAGTATTACTTCGTAAAAACAGAAGCATGAAGACCACTGGGCTGAACTTCCGCCACCTCTACTTTTTCCGCATGGTTGCCGCCGAAGGCAGCGTGACCCGGGCTGCCGACCGGCTCGGCCTGGCCATCCAGACGGTCAGCACGCAAATCGCGGCGCTGGAACAATCGATCGGCAAGTCGCTGCTGACCCAGCAGGGCCGGCGCCTGGTGCCGACCGAAGCGGGCCGGGTGGCGCTGACCTACGCCGAGCAGATTTTCCAGCTCGGCGACCGGATGCAAGAGGCGCTGGAAGAAGTGGATGCCGGCAAGATCCGGCTGACGGTCGGCATTTCCGACTCCATGCCCAAGCTGATCGCGGCCCACTACCTGCAGGCGGCGCTGCCGCCGGACACGCCGGTGCGCCTGGTCTGCACCGAGGGCGAATTTGACGCCCTGCTGGCCGAACTGGCGCTGCATAAGCTGGATGTGGTGCTGACCGACCGCCCGGTGCGCGCCAGCGCATCGCTCAAGGTATTCAGCCACCTGCTCGGTGAAAGCGAAATGCAGTTGTTCGGCGTGCGCGCGCTGGCGCGCAAGTACGGCAGGGACTTCCCGGAGAGCCTGAACGGCGCCCCGATCCTGCTGCCGACCCGGAATACCGCGCTGCGCGGCCGGATCGACGCCTGGCTGCTGGAACAGGACGTGCGGCCCGACGTGGTGGGGGAATTCGAGGATAGCGCCATGCTGAATACTTTCGGCCGCAGCGGCATGGGCCTGTTCTTTGCACCGGCGGCGCTGGCGGGCGACATGCTGGAGCAGTTTGGCGCCGTTCCGGTGGGGCCGGCCTCCGAACTGCGCGAGCAGTTCTACGCCATCTCCAACGAACGCCGCATCAGCCACCCCGTGGTCGAGGCGATGCTGAATATTTCGCAGCGATAGCGTCAAGGCCGGCGCTGGCGTAGGTCATCATGTCGTCGACCAGGCCTTCGGCATCGTCGCCCAGCGCGGGGAATAGTTTCGTACGCATGTCGCGCGGGGCCACCAGCAGCGCCAGGCAGGGCGACATCAGGAGGAACAGCGCGCGCTGCAGGCCCGGCGTGGCGGGCGGCAGGCCGAGGATGTCACACACCAGCGCCAACATGACCATGGCCTTGGGCGCGATGGCCTGATGCACCAGCGCCGGGGCGTGCTCGGTGGGCGACATCAGTTCGCGGATCACGACGCGCGCGCCCCAATGTGCTTCCGGTCCGGTGGCGCGCAGCACGATGCTGCGCAAGATCAGGCGCAGCTTGTCGCGCGGCGCCATGTCGCGCGACGCGATTTCCTGCATGTCCTCAAGCTTGAGCAAATGATGGTGCGCTTCCACCAGCACCGCTTCGTATAGCGCGCCGCGGCTGCCGAAGTGATAATTGACGGCGGCGATATTGGTGCCGGCGCGGGCGCAGATTTCCTTGCTGGTGGCGTCGGCAAAGCCGCGTTCCGCGAACACCTGCCCTGCCACGTCCAACAGGGCCTGGCGGGTGGCGTCGCCGTCTTGGCGGCTGGCACGGATTGCTGTCTTTTTTTGCATGGCTCGCATTTTACGTCCAAAACAATTTCAAATCCAAATTTGAATTTGATGTAGAATTTTCCGCAGGAGGTTCTGCCATGAACAAAAAGCTTGTTGGATTTACCATTGTCGCCGCAGCGACCATCGCGGCGGGCGCCTGGTACTGGAGCCGTCCTGCGCCAAATGACAAGGAGCTGGTCCTGTACGGGAATGTCGACCTGCGCCAGGTGGCACTCGCCTTCCCCTCCAGCGAACGGATTGCCCGCGTGCTGGCGGAAGAAGGCCAGAAGGTGCGGCCGGGCCAGGTCCTGGCGGAGCTCGATACGCGCGGCCTGCGTTTGCGCCTGGCGGAGGCCGAAGCCCAGGCGGCGGCCCAGCAGCAGGCGCTGGCTCGCCTCAAGGCCGGCACACGCTCCGAAGAGCTGGCGCAGGCGCGTGCCCGCACCAGCGCCGCACAAGCGGATACCGATCTCGCGCGCCAGCAGCTCGAGCGTGTATTGGCCGTGCAACGGGACAGCAATGGCCGCGCCGTCAGCCAGCAGGACGTCGACGCCGCGCGCGCCCGCGCCAAATCGGCGCAAGCGGCGCTGGAACAGGCGCGCCAGGCGCAGGAGCTGGCCCAGCACGGCCCGCGCCGCGAAGATATCGCGCAAGCGCAGGCGCAACTCGATGCCGCCAATGCAGCGGTCGCGCTGTTGCAATACCAGCTTGGCGAGGCATCATTGAAGGCGCCTGTCGACGCGGTCGTGCGCGCCCGGCTGATGGAGGCTGGCGACATGGCTTCGCCGCAGCGTCCTGTCTATACACTGGCAATTGCCGACCCCAAATGGGTCCGAACCTATGTACGCGAGGCTGACCTGGGCCGTATCAGGCCCGGCGTAGCCGCCAGCATTGCCATCGACAGCCAGCCAGGCAAGCCACTGGCCGGCAAGGTTGGCTACATTTCCTCGGTCGCCGAGTTCACGCCGAAGAGCGTGCAGACGGAGGAGCTGCGCACGGCGCTGGTCTATGAGGTGCGCGTGCTGGCCGACGACAAGGCCGATGTGCTGCGCATGGGGATGCCTGCAACCGTGCGGATCGCAACCGGGCACTGATCATGGATTCGGCAGTCCTCAGCGGACGCAGCCTGTCCCGCCACTTCAACGTCAAAGGCGCAGCAGCGCCTGTCGAGGCGGTGCGCGACGTGACGCTGGAGGTGGCGCCTGGCGCCTTGACTGCGCTGGTCGGGCCGGATGGCGCCGGGAAGACTACCTTGCTGCGCATGGTGGCGGGCCTGCTGGCGCCCAGCGCTGGCAGCCTGTCGGTACTGGGCGTCGATGTTGCGGCGCATCCGCAGGCAGTGCAGGACCGTATCAGTTACATGCCGCAGCGCTTCGGCTTGTACGAAGACTTGAGCGTGCAGGAGAACATGGACCTGTATGCGGACCTGCATGGCGTGCCGGCTGACGTGCGGCGCGAGCGATTCGAGCAGCTGCTGCACATGACCGACCTGGCGCGCTTCACCTCGCGGCCGGCGGGCAAGCTGTCCGGTGGGATGAAGCAGAAACTTGGCCTGGCTTGCACGCTGGTGCGCTCGCCGGAGTTGCTGCTGCTCGATGAGCCGACTGTCGGCGTCGATCCCTTGTCGCGGCGCGAACTGTGGGAAATCGTGCGGCAGCTGGTGGAGCAAGAACGGCTTTCCGTCTTCGTCAGCACTTCCTACATGGACGAGGCGGAGCGTTGCCAACAGGTGTTTGTCATGCATGAGGGTCGATTGCTCGCGGCCGGTGCGCCGGCGGACCTGCGTTCGCGTGCCGAGGGCTTGAGTTTTACGGCCGTGCCGCGTACTGGCGATTCGGCGCGGGCGTTGCAGGCGCGTTTGCTCGATGCGTGCGATGTCGTGGTCGATGCCGTGCCGGAGGGTGGGCACGTGAGGTTCATCCGGCGGGCGGAGGCTTCGGATGGCGCGGTCGCGCAACTGCTTGACGGCTTGCCAGTCAACCCCGTTCCCGCACGGCTGGAAGATGGATTCATGATGCTGCTGCGCGCGGCCCCGCCACCGCCCGACTCGCCGGCCTCGCCCGCCCTCACGCCCCCTGCAGCAAGCAAGCCCGCGCCAGCCGCCGGCCCGGAGGGCGGCGCGGATTCGATGATCGAGGTGCGCGACCTGGTGCGGAAGTTTGGCGACTTCACCGCCGTGGCGAGCACCAGCTTCAGCGTCGCGCGCGGCGAGATCTTTGGTTTGCTGGGCCCTAACGGCGCCGGCAAGACCACCACCTTCCGCATGTTGTGTGGACTGCTTCCTGCCAGCTCCGGCTTCCTGCAGGTGGCAGGCGTCAACCTGCGCCACGCCCGCGCACAAGCACGCGCCAAGGTCGGGTACGTATCGCAAAGATTTGCCCTGTACGGCAACCTGACCGTTCGGGAAAACCTCGATTTCTTTGGCGGCGCCTACGGCCTGTACGGCCAGCGCCTGGAAAAGCGCACCAGCCAGGTGCTGGAAGAATTCCAGCTGCGGGGACAGGAACACATGCCCAGCGGCCAGCTGCCGGGCGGCTTCAAGCAGCGTCTCGCCATGGCCACCGGCCTGCTGCACGAGCCTGAAGTACTGTTCCTGGACGAGCCAACCAGCGGCGCCGACCCACTCGCCCGGCGCGAATTCTGGCGCCGGATCACCACTCTCTCCGAACAAGGCGTCACCGTCGTGGTGACCACCCACTTCATGGAAGAAGCCGAGTACTGCGACCGCATCTTGATCCAGGATGCAGGCAAGGTGCTCGCCATCGGCACGCCGCGCGAGGTCAGGACGCAGGCGGGCGATGCAAGCAATATGGAAGACGCCTTCATCAAGATCGTCGAAAAGAACCGTAACGGAGGCGCACGATGAACAGCGGCTTCCGCTCCCGCCTCGCGGCATTGGTGCGCAAGGAATTCCGCCAGCTCCTGCGCGACGCTTCGAACCTGGCAATCGGCATCGCCCTGCCAATCGTGCTGATCCTGATTTTCGGCTACGGGCTGTCGCTGGACGTAAAAAATGCTCCGGTCGCCATCGTCATGGAAGACAGTTCGCCAACCGCGCAGGAAGCTGCCGCCGGCTTCAGCCTGTCGCCATCCTTCGCGCCGCTGCCCGTCACGTCTATGCATGATGCCGAGGCCTTGATGCGCGACCGCCGCGTGGACGCCATCGTTCGAATTCCCGCCACCTTCACGCGCGATGCGGCAGCAGGCAGCGCAGCCGTGCAAATCATCGTGCACGGCGCGGAAGCCAACCGCGCCAGCATCATCCTGAACTACGCAAGCGGAGCATTGCAGCAATGGAGTGCCCGCCGCGCAGAACGCCTGGGCAGCGCCGCCCGCCCCGACGCCCTTCCAGCCAACGGCGCGGTACGCATCGAGCAGCGCATCTGGTACAACAGCGCCAACACCAGCACCTGGTACCTGGTACCCGGCCTGATTGTGCTGATCATGACGCTGGTGGGAGCCTTCCTCACCGCCCTGGTGATGGCGCGCGAATGGGAACGCGGCACGCTGGAAGCGCTGTTCGTCACGCCGGTGCGGCCAGTCGAAATCCTGCTGGCCAAGGTCATCCCCTACTTCTGCGTCGGGATGATGGGGCTTTTCCTGTGCCTGGCCGCCGCACGCTTCCTGTTCAAGGTGCCGATGCAGGGATCGCTGCTGGTCATCATTTTCGCCTCCATGCTGTACCTGGTCGTCGCGGTGGGCATGGGGTTGCTGATATCTTCCGCGACCAGGAACCAGTTCCTCGCCAGCCAGCTCGCCCTGGTCAGCAGCTTCATGCCTTCGCTGATGCTGTCCGGCTTCCTGTTCGACCTGCGCAACGTGCCGATTGCGGTGCAGGTGGTCGGCCGCATCCTGCCCGCGACCTATTTCATGGAACTGGTAAAGACCCTGTTCCTGGCCGGGAATGTCTGGCCGCTGATACTGCGCAACTGCGCCATCCTCGCCGCCTACGCCGTGCTGTTGCTGGGCATCGCCCGTGCGGTCACCCGAAAGCAATTGGACTAGCCATGATCGCATTTTTCCGCCGCATTGCCGTCATCGTCCGCAAGGAATTCCTGGCCGTGCTCAAAGATCCCAAGAGCCGCTTCATCCTGCTGGTGCCCGCCATCGTGCAAAGCCTGCTGTTCGGCTACGCCGCGACCTATGACCTGACGTACGTGCCGTATGCGCTGAATGACGCCAGCCACAGCGCCGCCTCTGCCGATCTGCTGGCCAGGCTAGATGCCAGCGGTACCTTTCGCCGCGCGCTGACTGTCGAAACGCAGGAAGCGCTGCGCGACGCTATCGACAGCGAGAAGGCCCTGCTTGCCATCAGCATCCCCGTCGACTTTGAACGCCGCCTGTATGCTGGCGATGCAGCACCGCTGCAAATCGTACTGGACGGCCGCAATTCCAATACGGCCGGTTCGGCCGCAGCCTATGTCGGCGCCGTAGTCGCTGACTTCAATCGCCAGTGGCGGGAGCGGCATGGCGGCGCCCCGCCGGCATTGCGCATCGAGGCGCGCGCCTGGTTCAATCCGAACCTGGAAACCCGCTGGTATCTGATGCCGGGCATGATCGCGGCCCTGAGCATGCTGCAAACCCTGCTGCTGACCGCCCTTTCCGTAGCGCGCGAGCGCGAGCAAGGCACCTTCGACCAGTTGCTGGTGACACCGCTGACGCCGATCGACATCATGATCGGCAAGGCCCTGCCTCCCATCATGATCGGGCTGGTGCAGTCGACCCTGATCCTGCTGGTCACGCGGCTTTGGTTCGGTGTGCCGATGGCGGGCTCGCTGCTTTCGATCTACGCAGGACTGACGCTGTTCACGGTTGCCAGCGTCGGCATCGGCCTGTCGATATCTGCCGTATCACTGAACATGCAGCAAGCAATGCTGTACACCTTTGTCCTGGTGATGCCGATGATGCTGCTGTCAGGCCTCACCACGCCGGTACGCAACATGCCGCAAGTGCTGCAAGTCGCGACGATGGCAAATCCCCTGCGCTTTGCCATCGACATGGTGCAGCGGATTTATCTCGAAGGCGTCGGGCTCGGCACCTTGTGGCCGAATATGGTGCCGCTCGTGCTGATTGCCCTCATAACGCTGCCCTTGGCGGCATGGCTGTTCCGCCATCGCCTTGCCTGAACTGGAACCATCATGAAACAGATTACCGTCTCCCTGCTTTGCCTGGCGCTGGCTGCTTGTACGGTTGGGCCGGACTACCACGAACCGGCCGTGCAAGCGCCTGCTGCCTATGGAGACTGGCACGGCGGGGCTCCTGCCCTGCGCGAGACAGGCCTGGCAGCCGGCACGGCGCAATCGTTTGCCCGCTTCGACGATCCCGTATTGCGCAGCCTGCAGCAGCAAGCACTGGCCGCAAGCTTCGACGTGCAGTCGGCCGCGTTGCGCTTCGCCCAAAGCAGGATGGCACGCAACGTCGCCGCCGGCGCCCAGGGGCCGCAGCTTACCGCCCATGCCGGCGCCGCCCGGCAGCGCCAGTCGGAATCCGGCGCAGGTACGCGCATGGTCGACGCGATCGCCCCTGCCAATCGCGAGGTGCTGATCGAAAAACTCAGCGATCCCTTCGCGCTGTACCAGGCCGGCTTCGATGCCGCCTGGGAGCTGGACTTGTGGGGGCGCGTGCGGCGCAGCGTGCAGGCGGCGGATGCCGGGATGGCGGAAGCCAGCTCGATCCTGCGCGACGTGCAACTGGCGGTGCAGCTGGAAGTGGCCCGCAATTACTACGAGCTGCGCGCAGCCCAGCGCCAGCAGGAATTGCTCCAGGCCGACCTGGCCGCAGCGCGCGACCTGGCTGCGCTGGCAGCGGCCCGCCAGCGCGGCGGGCTCGCCACCGATCTCGAAGTCGAGCAACAGCGCCTGGCGCTCGCCGAACTGGAAAGCCACGCGCCGGCCCTGCTCGAGCAGGAAGCGGCAGGCGCCAACAGGCTGACCATGTTGCTTGCCAAGCCGCCCGGCGCGCTTCAGGAGCAGTTTGCAGCGCAGCAGGGCGCGCCGGCGCCAGACGGCCCTGACCTTGCACTTGGCGTGCCGGGAGAGGTCATGCGGCATCGCCCGGACATCCAGGCGGCAGAGGCCCGCCTGCAGGCGGCAACGGCGAGGATCGGCGTGGCAGTCGCCGACCTTTATCCGCGCATCACGCTTGGCCTCTCACTCGGCTTCGAATCAGTCGATGCCGGCAAGTTCGGCGACTGGGGCAGCCGCCAATGGTCGCTCGGACCGAGCCTGCAACTGCCGGTCTTCGAGAATGGGCGGCGCCGCGCGACCGTCGAGCTGCGCAAGCTGGAAGAGCAGGAAGCCGCCATCAGTTTCCAGAAAACCGTCCTGAAAGCCTGGCATGAAATGGATGACGCCCTGTCCGCCTACGCCGCCGCGCGCCAGCGCCGGCAAGCTCTCGCCGTCCGGGAAGCCAGCGCCCGCTCCGCGCTGGAACTGGCGGCAACGCGCGCGCGGCGCGGCATGAGCGACGAGCAGCCGGTACTGCAAGCGCAGCGCGCCCTGCTGGCCATCCAGCGCGAGCGCGCCGCCAACGACAGCGAGCTGGCCATGCGCCTGCTGGCCATTTGCAAGGCCAGCGGCCTGGCTCCGCAGCCTTAGCTTTCCGTCAAGAAATTATCACAATTGCGCGAGCTATGCCCCGGGTCGGATAAGATAGAGGTTTTCGACTCTCCGCCTTAGGGCGCATATGGACAACCTTTTACTAGTCATTTTCGCACTCTTCCTCGTAGCACTGAACGGCTTTTACGTCGCCGCCGAATTCAGCATCGTCACCCTGCGCCGCACCCGCGTGCGTGCCATCGAAAAGACCCAGGGCCTGCGTGGCCGCATCCTTGCCAAGGTCCACGGCCAGCTCGATGCCTACCTGTCCGCCTGCCAATTGGGCATCACCCTTGCCTCGCTCGGCCTGGGATGGATCGGCGAGCCAGCCTTTGCCCGCCTGCTGGAACCCCTGCTCACTTTCATCGGCATCACCTCGCCGGAAATCGTGCACGGCATTTCCTTCGTGTTCGCCTTCGTCACCATCTCCTTCCTGCACATCGTGGTGGGCGAGCTGGCGCCGAAATCGCTGGCGATCCGCATTCCCGAAGCGGTCGCGCTGTGGAGCGCCATTCCGCTGTACGCCTTCTACTGGACCATGTACCCGGCCATCTGGCTGCTCAACCAGAGCGCCAACGCGGTGCTGCGCCTGGCCGGGCTTGGCAATGCCGGCGGCCACGAGTCGCACTACTCGACCGACGAACTGAAGCTGATCCTGCGCACCAGCCAGCCCGGCGAATCCTTCAACAAGGACGAACGCAACATCCTGGCCAACTCGCTGGACTTCTCGCAACTGAGCGTGGCCGACCTGATGCGCCCGATCAATGAGGTGATTGCGCTGCACGCCGACCGTTCGATCGACGAGAACCTCGACACCGTTGTGCGCAACCGTTTCAGCCGCTACCCTTACTTCGACGAAGAAGGCGACGCGGTGCTGGGCGTGGTGCACCTGAAAGACCTGTTCTTCGCCCTGCAGTCGCGCAAGGAACTGAAAAACCTGGCAGGCTTCCTGCGTCCGGCGGAGACCATCTCCGCCCGTACCCCGGCGCTGGAACTGTTCCGCCGCTTCAAGGATGGCGCGCCGCACTTCGCCCTGATCGGCGAAAAGGGCAAGCGCCCGGTGGGCTTCCTCACGCTGGATAACCTGCTGGGCGCCATGGTCGGCGAGATCCACGACGAGTTCCGCCTCAACGAAAACGACTGGCTGTCGCAGCCGGACGGCTCCCTGATCGGCAAGGCAAGCCTGCCCATCTTCTCCCTGGAGCGCATCCTCGGCGTCGACATCGAGAACGAAGAAATGGGCCTGGATGAAGTGGAATCGGTCGGTGGCCTGATCATGCTGAAGCTCGGCGACATTCCGAAACAGGGCCAGCGCGTCGAATTCGATGCCTTCGACCTGGTCGTGAAAAAGATGAACGGCCCGCGTATACTGTTGGTAAAGGTAATCCCGCGCAACTTGCCGCCCGATTCCGACGAACAGGATTGATATGCTTGTGCGCAGTATGCTGCTGGCCGTCGCGGCCTGCCTTGCCGGCAGCGCCGCGGCGGCATCCTGTGGTCCCTACACGGTCGCCACGTACGAACACGGCGCCCTGTACTACCGCAGCGGCGAGCAGTGGGCCGGCATCGACAAGGACATCGTCGACGAACTGGCGCGCCGTACCGGCTGCGAACTGCGCATGACGCGCGATTCGCGCATTCGCATCTGGACCATGCTGAAAGACGGCACGCTGGACATGACCATGTCCGGCATTTCCACGCCCGAACGCGAAGGCTTTGCGCGCTTCACGCCCTATCTGCAATCGCGCAATATGCTCCTGCTGCGCAACGAGGTGGCGCGGCATGCCGCCACGCTCGACCAATTCGCCGCGCAGCCGGAACTGAAGATCGCCGTGATCAAGGGATTTCGGCACGGCGCCACCTATGACGCCTGGCTGGACCGCCTGCGCAAGCAGGGCCGCGTGTATGACACGCCCGACTACACCACGCTGCTGCGGCTCTTCCAGTATGGCCGCGTGCACGCGATCCTCCAGCTGAGCAGCAATGTCGACGCCTTGCATCGCGATCCCCAGTTGCGCGGACAGTTCCGCGTACTGGACCTGGTGCCGCGCGAGAACGTACAGGGTTCGCTGGTCATTTCCCGCCTGGTTGCCGATACCTCGGCCAGCAGGATCGAACAGGCGCTGCGCGCCATGCGCGAAGACGGCACCGTCAAGACGATCATGGAACGGCATACCAGCCCCGAACGGGCGCTGGCCATGCTGGTGCGCTAGCGCTCAAACGACTGGCTTGATCTTGGTCCAGTTCCTGAGCAGGCCAAGCGCCACGGCCAGCAGGGTCGGGCCGATGAACAAGCCGACGAAGCCGAAGGCGAGCACGCCCCCCATCACGCCAAGCAGCACCAGCGCGAACGGCAGGCTGGAACCGCGCGAGATCAGGATCGGCTTGACCACGTTGTCCACGCCGCTGATGACGACCGTGCCGTAAATCAGCATGAAGATGCCCCAGCCAGTCATTCCCTGCGAGAACAGCCAGATCGCCGCACCGCCCCAGATCAGCGGCGGGCCCACCGGCACCAGCGAGAAGACGAAGGTGGCTACCGACAGCAGGGCCACCGCGGGCACCCTCGCAATCAGGAAACCCACCGCCGCTACGGCTGCCTGCGCCAGCGCGGTGCCAAGCATGCCGTACATCACGCCGGTGACGGTACGGCCGACAGTCTCCGCGACTTCGACCGCATGTTCGCCCATGATCTTGTCCATGCCCACTTCCAGCGCGGCCACGATGTTATGGCCGTCGCGGTACAGGAAGAACGAGACAAAGGCGGCCAGGCTGACCTGCGCCACGCCGGCGCCCAGCACAATGCCGCTATTGAGCAGGATGTTGCGGGCCGGTTCCACGTACTTCTTGGCCACGGCCAGCAGCTCCTCCTTGCTGCTCAGGATCTGGCGCAGGTAGGAATCGACCGACTCGCCCACCAGGGGCAGCTGGCGCAGCCACGCTGGCGGCTCGAAGCCGCCAGCATCGAGCGCATCGCGCGCACCGCGGTAGAAGTGGGTGACGCTGTCGGCGATATTCCATGTCACCAGCGACAGCGGCAGGACGATGATCAATACCAGCGACACCGTCATTACTGCAGCCGCAAGCGTGCGCCGGCCCTTCAGGCGGGCCAGCAGGCGTTGGTAAAGAGGCCAGGAAGAAATCGCAATGGCGGCGGCAAACAGGATGCCGGCCAGGAAGGGGCGAAGGACGTAAAGGCAGCCAATGACGAGGAAGACAATGGCTGCCAGGCGGCTATAGGGCTGAAATCGTTGTTCCATGCCCTTAGCTTAGCAGGAATCAGTTGGCGGCGAGAAGCTTCAGGTCGTGCACGATAGGCGCCGGCCCGCCGCCATGGCGCAGGAACAGGCGCAGCTTGCCGCTCTTGTCGAAAACATAGCTGCCGGCCGTGTGGTCGATGGTGTAGCTGTCCGGCGTCTTGCCAGGCACCTTCTGGTAGAACACCTTGAACTCCTTGGCCGTGGCGGCGACCTGCTCCGGCGTGCCGTACAGGCCCACGAAGCGCGAGTCGAAGCCCGGTACGTATTGCGACAGCAGTTCCTTGGTGTCGCGTTCAGGGTCGAGGGTGGCGAACAGCACCTGCACCTTGTCGGCGTCCGGGCCCAGCTCCTTCATCACGGCCGACATTTCAGCCATGGTGGTCGGGCACACGTCCGGGCAATGGGTAAAGCCGAAGAACAGCACCACCACCTTGCCCTTGTAGGAGTCCAGCGTCACCGGCTTGCCGGTGTGGTCGTTCAGCGAAAAGCCCTTGCCGTAGTCGAGGCCGGTCAAGTCGGTGTTTTCGAATTTGAGCTGCTTCTCGCCGCAGGCAGCCAGCGCCAGCAGCATGAACAGCGCCGCAAACAGTTTTTTCATAGGACTCAGAACTTGAAGTAGTGGTCGACCAGCAGTGCCGCGAACAGCAACGACAGGTAGATGATGGACCAGGTGAATGCCTTGCGCGCCACGATATCGCTGTAGTGTTTGTAGATGCGCCAGCCGTAGTACAAGAATACCGCGTTCAGTGCAATTGCGCTGAACAGGTAAATCAGGCCGCTCATTTTCACGGCAAACGGCAGCAGCGTGGTGGCGGCCAGGATGATCGAATACAGCCAGACGTGGAAAGCAGTGAAGCCCATGCCGTGGGTGACCGGCAGCATCGGCAGGCCGGAACGCTCGTAGTCGGCCTTGCGGTACATCGCCAGCGCCCAGAAGTGCGGCGGGGTCCAGACGAAGATGATCAGCACCAGCAGCCAGGCTTGCATTGGCACGTCGTTGGCAATGGCGGCCCAGCCGAGGGCCGGAGGCATCGCGCCGGACAGGCCGCCGATCACGATGTTCTGCGGCGTGGCCGGCTTCAGGATCATGGTGTAGATCACGGCGTAGCCGACAAAGGTGACAAAGGTCAGCCACATGGTCAGCGGGTTGACCAACTGGTGCAGGATCCACATGCCGGCGCCGCCGATGACGGCGGCAAACACCACGGTCTGCATGACGGTAATCTCGCCCATCGCCATCGGACGGCGTGCGGTGCGCGCCATGCGGGCATCGATTTCGCGCTCGGCCAGGCAGTTGACGGCGAACGCAGCACCGGACAGCAGCCAGATGCCGGCAGTCGCCGCAATCACCACGCGCCAGTCAGGCATGCCTTCGGAGGCCAGGAACATGCCGATGACGGCGCAAAACACCGCCAGCTGCGTCACGCGCGGCTTGGTCAGGGCCCAGTACTGGCCCATGCGGGAGGTCGAGGATTTCATTGTTATTGGTAGGCGGGGGCAGCCAGGTACTTAGCCCTGTAGTTTATCATGGTCAGCAACAGCACCAGGGCTGCCGCACCGGCGTTATGGATCACGGCAATGGCCAGCGGGAAGTTGAAATAGATGGTCGCGACCCCGGTAAATGCCTGCAGGACCAGCACCGCCGCCATCCAGCGCGCATGCTTGCCCAGGCCCTCGACGCGCCATGCCTGCCAGGCGGTCACGCCGAGCACCAGCACCACCACGGCGGCGAAGTTGCGATGCACCCAGTGGATCGCGGTCAGCGCCTCGAATGGCAGGTAGTGGCCGGCGGCAGTCTTGCCCAGCTCACGCCACAGGTGGAATCCGTGCTCGAAGTCCATCGGCGGCACCCAGGCCCCGGCGCAAGTCGGGAATTCGGTGCAGGCCAGCGTGGCGTAGTTGGAACTGACCCAGGCGCCCAGCGCCAGCTGCGCCAGCAGCACCACGCCGGATAGCGCAGCCAGCAGGCGGATGCGGCCCAGGCGCGCCGCCTGCGAACCAGCCGCGCGCGGCAGCGGCGCATGCAGCTGGTCCTCGCGGCCGCCGAACCAGGCCAGCAGGGCCAGCAGCGACATGCCCAGCACCAGGTGGCCGGTCACGAAGATCGGCTGCAGCTTCTGCGTCACGGTCCAGGCGCCGAACGCGCCTTGCAGCAGGATGAAGAAGAACAGGAAAGTCGGGTAGCCCGGCGGAATGCGGCGCGCCATGCCGGCACCGGCGCCGGCGCGGCCCCTGCCCGTCGAGCGCCACCACGCCACGCCCATCATGGCCACGATCAGGACGCCGATGCCCATGGCCAGGTAGCGATGGATCATCTCGATCCAGGCCTTCATCATGGTGACCGGGCCGGTCGGCATCAGCGCTTCGGCGGCACGGATCTGTTCATGCGCGATGAAAGGATTGGCTTCGCCGTAGCAGCCCGGCCAGTCCGGGCAGCCCAGGCCCGAATCGGTCAGGCGCGTGAAGGCGCCGAACACGATCAGGTCGAAGGTCAGGAAGACCGCGATCCAGACCAGCTTGCGGTATTTATTGGTGTCCTTCGAAATCCAGACGATGGACAGCGGCAGCGAGGCGACGACCAGCGCCGTAATCGCCATATGGGCAAAGGAATTGTGGTCCATTGCGCCCGCCTTAGCCGATGGCCGAAGCCTTGAGTACCTTGGCCAGGTCCTTCTTCACCTTGGCCGGATCGGCGTTCTTCGGGAAGCGCATCATCAGGTGGCCCATCGGGTCGATCAGGTAGATGTGCTCTTCCACCTTGCCGCCCTTTTCCAGCGGCAGCCACTTGGCCACCGCGTCGGCCGGCGCACGCAGGAAGCGGGTGCCGTCGTTCACGCGCAGCATGAAGGTTTCCAGCGGCTCGCTATCGGTGATCAGCCACACGCGCTCGATGCGGTCCGCTTCCTTGCCCTGCATGGTCCGCAGCTGGCGCATCATGAACAGCATGTCCTGGCATTTCTGGTCGCAGGCAGAGCCGCCCACCTTGACCATCAGCCACTTGCCCTTGAAGTCTTCCAACGTTTGCGGCTTGCCATCGACCGTGGTGCTGGCCATGGCCGGGATCGGGTGCTGGCGCGGGTCGAGCAGGTCGCCGTAGTTGGTGCGCCCTTCGGGCTTGATGAAGTAATAGGTGACATAGGAAGCAAGGATCGGTGCGGCGCACACCAGCAGCACCGCGAACATGCTCCAGCGGCCACGGCGGCGCTGGTTCTCGTCTTGTTTAGCGTTTTCCACTTTTTCTCAATCCGGTGAATACAAAGAAAAGACCTGCCATTGCCGCCAGTGCGTACCACTGGAAGGCGTAACCTTTATGCTTGTCCGCGCCCATCGCCGGTGCGGGCCAGTCGCGCTGCAGCGCTTCGGCGGTGCCGGTCGCGCCATCCGGCGACGATTGCTCGACCACCAGCGGCTGGAATCTCCAGCCCGTCGCTGCGGCCAGCGCCGCCGCATCGGCATTCTGCACGATCGCTCCCGGCGCAAGTCTGGGCGCTTCGCCCAGTTGCATCACATGCCCTGGCGCCAGCCGGGCGATGCCTTCGACCACCACCGGGCCCGCCGGCGTTGCATACGAAGGCAGCTTGCTGCGGTCGGCCATATCGCGCGGCAGCCAGCCGCGCGCCACCAGCACGTGCATATCGCTGCCGGCCAGCCGCAACGGCATCAACAGGTAGAAGCCGGGACGCCCTGCGTGCGGGCGGTTGTCGAGGTAGACCGGCCAGCCGCTCACCCACTCGCCTTGCAGCCGCACGCGGCGGAATTCCACGTCGGCGGCAGCCACCGGAGCGGCGCCCAGGTCCAAAGGCGCGGCGGCATTGCCGGCCGCCAGGCGCGCTTCGAGCGCAAGCTTCTGGGCGGCGCGGCCATCCTGCCAGCGCCCGGCGGAAACGCCGATCGCCACCAGGACCACCGTGGCCAGGAAAGGGATCAACCGAAAGCGGAATGCCATACAATAAGGTTCCTCAGAAACCGCTCTATTACCATGAAATACTTTGTCGCCGTCGCCTTCGTGCTGATCATTGGCAGCCTGGCTTCAGCCTTCATCAGCATGATGCGCAGCAAATCGGCCAACCCGAAAATGGTGCGCGCTTTTGCGCTGCGCGTCGGTTTCTCGATCGCGCTGTTCATCACCATCCTGGTGCTGGCAAAGCTCGGCTATATTAAACCGACCGGTATCCGCTAAATGCAAAAAGCCGCATCTGCACAGAGCGCGACCTGGGGCGCGTTCTGGCCGATGCGGCTTTTTTGCGGTTAGATTATAACCGCGTCTTACATCCAGTACACGACGACGTACAGGCCCAGCCAGACAACGTCAACAAAGTGCCAGTACCAGGCCGCGCCTTCGAAGGCGAAGTGGTGTTCAGCGCTCATGTCGCCGCGGATCAGGCGGTACAGCACGACGGACAGCATGATCGCGCCCATGGTCACGTGGAAGCCGTGGAAGCCGGTCAGCATGAAGAAGGTCGAGCCGTAGATGCCCGAGGTCAGCTTCAGGTTCAGTTCGCTGTAAGCGTGCATGTATTCATAAGCCTGGAAGCCCATGAAGGTTGCGCCCAGCAGCACGGTGGCAGCCAGCCAGAAGATCGCCTTGGAGCGGTTGGCAGCCTGCAGCGCGTGGTGCGAAATGGTCAGGGTCATGCCCGAAGCCAGCAGCAGCGCGGTGTTGATGGTCGGGATCGGGAACGGGCCCATCGGGGTGTAGTTGTCCACGGTGCCTGCCGGACCCACGCCGCCATTCCAGTTGGCCGAGAAGTCAGGCCAGATCAGCTTGTGGTCCAGGTCGGCCAGCCAAGGCATGGTGATCTGGCGTGCGTAGTACAGCGCGCCGAAGAAGGCGCCGAAGAACATCACTTCGGAGAAGATGAACCAGCCCATCGACCAGCGGTAGGACACGTCGATGCGCTTGGAGTACAGGCCCTTCTCGGACTCTGAGATGGCGTCGCCGAACCAGAAGTACAGCACGGCCAGGGTCATGACGATGCCGATGTTATTGACGATCATGCCCCATGGTGCGTCGTTGACCCATGCGGATGCGCCAATCATGGTCACCAGCAGGGAAATACCTGCCAGCATCGGCCACTTGGAAGGACCAGGCACGAAGTAGTACGGTGCCGCGGCGTTATTAGAGCTCATCTTGTTCTCCCTAAAATCCTGCAATAATTTACTTTGAAACCACGAGTTTTACGATCGAAACCAGCAAGCCGATGAACAGGGCCGCGCCCAGCAATCCGGCGACGATGACGTGGACCGGCTTGATCTTCTCCTGGTCCTGGTCAAAATCGCTTTTGCGGCGCAGGCCGAAGAACGACCAGATCACTGCTTTCATCGAATACAAAAACGATCCCATCTGCCTTCCTTAATTGGCTGCGGTCTGGTTGCCCAGGCCGCCCGCCTCGATAAAGGTGTACGACAGGGTGACGGTCTTCACGCTCTTCGGCACCGCCGGATCGATGAAGAACACCACCGGCATCTGCCGCGCCTCCTTCGGTTTCAGCGTCTGCTCCTTGAAGCAGAAGCATTCCACCTTCTTGAAGTGCGGCGTCACTTCCATCGGCGTGTAGCTCGGGACGGCTTGCGCCTTCACCGTGCGGTCCACGCTGTTGACTACCTCGTATACCACCGTCGTCATTTCGCCAGGGTGCACGGTCACGCTGTTCTGGGTGGCGCGGAAACGCAAGGTGCCCTGCACATTGCTGACCAGCTCCACCGTGATTTCACGGCTCATGTCGACCTGGCTGTTCCTGGCAACTTCCTGCGGCTTGCCATCGATCAGGTTCAGTCCCAGCACCTCGCACAGGTGCTTGTACACCGGGATCAGCGCATAGCCAAAGCCGAACATCATGACGGCAATGACCAGCAACTTGCCAAGCAGCTTCTTGTTCTCGCCGCCGCTCATTTCAGTGGTGCCCCAGCATCCATTGCTTGCCGATGACGGAAACAAAGAACACTACGGCGACCGACAACAGAATCAGGGCCAGGCGCAGGTTGCTATTCGGCTTCTTCGGGTCAGACATGGTACTTCCTATAGGGGACGGGCTGGCCCGTCCCCGAAAAGCGATTACTTGACAGTCGGCGGTACTTCGAAGGTGTGGAACGGCGCCGGCGACGGCACGGTCCACTCCAGGCCTTCAGCGCCATCCCATGGCTTGGCTTCCGCCTGCTTGCCGCCACGGATGGTCGGCAGCACCACGAAGAACAGGAAGAACACCTGGCTCAGGCCGAAACCGAAAGCACCGATCGAAGCGATCGAGTTGAAGTCGGTGAACTGCGCCTGATAGTCGGCGTAGCGGCGTGGCATGCCGGCCAGGCCCAGGAAGTGCATCGGGAAGAAGGTCACGTTGAAGGTGATCAGCGACAGCCAGAAGTGGGCCTTGCCCATCGTCTCGTTGTACATGTGGCCGGTCCACTTCGGTACCCAGTAGTAGAAGCCTGCGAACAGCGCAAACAGCGAACCTGCCACCAGCACGTAGTGGAAGTGCGCCACCACGTAGTAGGTATCCTGCAGCTGGATGTCGACCGGGGTCACTGCCAGCATCAGGCCGGTGAAGCCGCCCATGGTGAACACGAAGATGAAGCCGACCGAGAACAGCATCGGGGTTTCAAAGGTCATCGAGCCTTTCCACATGGTCGCGATCCAGTTGAAGACCTTCACGCCGGTCGGCACGGAGATCAGCATGGTGGCGTACATGAAGAACAGCTGCGAGGTCACCGGCATGCCGGTGGTGAACATGTGGTGGGCCCAGACGATGAACGACAGGATCGCGATGGACGCGGTGGCGTACACCATCGAAGCGTAGCCGAACAGCTGCTTGCGGGCGAAGGCCGGGATGATCTGCGACACGATGCCGAAGGCCGGCAGGATCATGATGTACACCTCTGGGTGACCGAAGAACCAGAAGATGTGCTGGTACATGACCGGGTCACCGCCGCCGGCGGCGTTGAAGAAGGAGGTGCCGAAGTGACGGTCGGTCAGGGTCATGGTGATGGCGCCTGCCAGGACCGGCATCACGGCGATCAGCAGGTAGGCGGTGATCAGCCAGGTCCAGCAGAACATCGGCATCTTCATCAGGGTCATGCCAGGAGCGCGCATGTTCAGGATGGTGACGATGATGTTGATGGAACCCATGATCGACGACGCGCCCATGATGTGCATGGCGAAGATACCCATGTCCATGCCGATGCCCATCTGGGTCGACAGCGGAGCGTACAGGGTCCAGCCGGCAGCGGTCGCGCCGCCAGGCACGAAGAACGAGCCGGCCAGCAGGATCGCCGCAGGAGGCAGCAACCAGAACGAGAAGTTGTTCATGCGGGCGAACGCCATGTCGGATGCGCCGATCTGCAGCGGGATCATCCAGTTGGCGAAGCCGACGAAGGCCGGCATGATGGCGCCGAACACCATCACCAGGCCGTGCATGGTGGTCAGCTGGTTGAAGAATTCAGGCTGGAAGAACTGCAGGCCAGGCTTGAACAGTTCGGTACGGATCATCAGCGCCAGCACGCCGCCGGACAGCAGCATGATGAACGAGAACCACATGTACAGGGTACCGATGTCCTTGTGGTTGGTCGCGAACAGCCAACGGCTCAGGCCGTGTGGGTGATCGTGTGCGTGATCGTGGTCGCCGTGGGCGTGATCGTGTGCGTGATCGATAGTGCTCATGTAATGCTCCTAATTACTTGGCGCGAGCAGCCACAACTTCGGCTGGCTGAACGATGTTTTCCGCTGGCTTATTCGACCAGTTGTTGCGGGTGTAGGTGATGACAGCCGCGATATCGGTATCCGACAGTTGCTTCCATGCCGGCATTTCGGATGGGTACTTGCCCGATTTCTTACCGTGCAGCAGCACATTGATCTGTTCGGCTTTCGGGCCGTTCACCACTTCGGAGCCGTCCAGTGGCGCGAAGGCACCCGGCACGCCCTTGCCGTTTGCCTGGTGGCAGACTGCGCAATTAGCGGTGTAGACTTTTTCGCCCTTGGTCTTCAATTCGTCGATGGTCCAGGTCTTGTTCGGATCGTCTGCCAGGGCAGCCATTTCCTTCTTCTTGCCGTTGACCCAGGCGGTGTACTCTTCGGCGGTCACGACCTTGACCACGATCGGCATGAAGGCGTGCTCTTTACCGCACAGCTCGGCGCAGTTGCCGCGGAAGGTGCCGGTGTATTCAGCCTTGAACCAGGTGTCGCGCACGAAGCCTGGGATCGCATCCTGCTTGACGCCGAATGCCGGGATCATCCAGGCGTGGATCACGTCGTTGGCGGTGGTGACGATGCGGACCTTCTTGCCGACCGGGACCACGACTTCGTTGTCCACTTCCATCAGGTAGTTTTCGTTGCGCTTGCCGGTGAATTCTTCACCAGGGTTGCCCACTTGCGAGCGCGGGGTCGACAGGTTGGAGATGAAGGAGATGCCTTCGCCTTCGCCCTTCAGGTAGTCATAGCCCCATTTCCACTGCATGCCGGTGGCTTTGATGGTGATGTCGGCGTTGGAGGTGTCTTTCATCGCAACCACGGTCTTGGTTGCTGGCAGTGCCATGCCGATAACGATCAGGAAAGGCACGACGGTCCAGGCGATTTCAACGGCGGTGGATTCGTGGAAGGTGGCGGCTTTGTGGCCGACCGACTTGCGGTGCTTGAAGATCGAGTAGAACATCACGCCGAACACGGCGACGAAGATGACCATAATGATGACCATCATCATGGTGTGCAGGTCATAGATGTTTTCAGCGATCTTTGTTGCAGGAGCCTGCAGGTTCAACTGATGGACCATCGGACCGCCGGTGCCACCGGTCTTTGCCGTGTAGTCGCCGGCCGCTGTCGCCGCAGGCTCTGCCCACGCCGGCATTGCTGCGGCGGTAACGGCCAAGCCGAGCATCAACGATTGAAGTCGCTTCGCAAGTTTCATGTTTTCCCCAACCACCCAAAAATAAAGAAGATTTTTGTGCGCCAGGCCCGCCTAACCGCGGACCCGCCGCACGCTAAACACCTAAAGGCTCCGAGCCAAGCCAGCGCAAAATAATTCGCGACCGGACTGTGCTGGAACCTTGAAAAACACTCCCGATGACCACACATCATCGATAGCTTTGCTGCCATATTTGCCTGGCCTGGACCGCCTTGTTGCGTTCGGCTGGGCGAAGTCTTGGCAAAATTAGCTAAAGATTATACTCAGTGAACATGTCCTACATCAAGGGCAGCACACCCTTCACTGTGGTATACGCAAGTAACCCCGGCCTTCCCTGCCTATTTTTTGGGCTTCCTTGTCAAGTCAAAACGGATGATCGCTTCGCCGCTGCTGGTGACCTTTGGGGCCGGGCGGAAGGCATGGCCGTAGATCACTTCAAAGGTCAGCGCCAGCTTGCCGTCCGCCCGGCGCTGCTTTTCCAGGCCTTGCAGCATGCGCTGGTATGCCAGTTTTCCGAGCAGCCCCTTGCGCCGCGTCTGCAGCGGATTGCCGCCCAGCGCGCGGGCATCGGCCAGCAGCTTGTCGGCGCTGTCGTAGGTCACCGTGATCTTTTCCATATCCATGACCGGCTCGGCAAAGCCTGCTTCCACAAGCTGGTCGCCGAAATCGTGCATGTCGACGAAGGGCAGCGTATGCGGCGCCAGGTCGACTTCGGCGAAGGCGGTCCGCAGTTCCTGCAGCGTATCCGGGCCGAAGCAGGAGAACATCAGCAGGCCGCCTACCTTCAGCACGCGATGCCACTCCGCAAACACGCGGTCCGGCTGCGGGTGCCAGTGCAGCGCAAGGTTAGACCACACCAGGTCCGCGTTGTTCCGCGCCAGCGGCAGGTCGGCCATATCGGCGCACAGGTAGTCAATGCCCGATTTTGCTGGTAGCAATTTGCCAATCAGCTGGCTCAGGCCGGTTTTGCCGGCCTGGCCGCGCGCGGCAGCAATCATGGCGGGCGAGGTGTCGACGCCCAGGATCTGGGCGGCGGGATAGCTTTTTTGCAAGGCCGGCAAATCCGGGCCGGTGCCGCAACCCGCATCGATCACGCGCAGCGGGTTGACTTTGACCAGTTGCAGGCGCTCGTGCATGCGGCTGGCAATCTCGCGCCGCAGGAAATCGGCTTCCGCCACGCGGGCCGGGTCGGCAAACAGGGCGCGGACTCGATCTAGGTCAATAGGAGCGCTCAATTTCGGCGGTTTTGCTGGGGCTTGCATATTTAATACGGTTCTTTAATGGGATAATCCGGGCAGTTTACTCGTTCGCGGAGATTTGCGATGGGTAGTGCATTTGCCAACGGCCTGCTGGCCGCCCTGTTGCCCTGTAATTGCGTGCTGTGCGGCGCCTGCGGACCAGCTTTGCTCTGCCCCGGCTGCCGCCAGCAGTTCTTCGCCGCCACGGCTCCCCGCTGCCCGATCTGCGCCAATCCACTGCCGCCAGCGCCCGAGGACCTGGAGCCAATGCCCTGCGGCCGCTGCCAGGCCGAGCGTCCCGCCTTCGACGCCACGGTGGCCGCTGCCGACTACGCCCTTCCTGTGGACCGCCTCGTGCTTCAGTTAAAATTCGCCCGCCAGCTCGCGCTGGCGCGCCTGTTTGCCGGCCTGCTGGCAGACGCGGTGCAGCGCGCCGATGCCAGGCTTTACCCGCGCCCTGCCCTGCTGTGCCCCGTGCCGCTTGGCCTGCAGCGCCTGTCGGAGCGCGGTTTCAACCAGGCGCTGGAAATCGCCCGCCCGCTAGGCAAGGCCCTTGGCATCGCCGTCCATGCCAGACTCGCAGTACGCGTGCGCGACACGCTGGCCCAGAGCAGCACGCCCCACGGCGCGCGCCATGCCAATATCGCGCATGCCTTTGCGATTCCCGAGCGGGCGCTGGTCGAAGGCCGGCATATCGGCCTGGTGGACGATGTCATGAGCAGCGGCGAAACGCTGCAGGAACTTGCCGCAACGCTAAAGCGCCACGGCGCCGCGCGCGTGACGAACTATGTGTTCGCCCGCACGCCGCCGCAGACTCATTAGGAATTAGGAGAACGATTTGTTTCATGTAGTGCTGGTCAACCCGGAAATCCCGCCCAACACGGGCAACGTGATCCGCCTGTGCGCCAACACTGGCGCTCAGTTGCACCTGATCGAGCCTCTCGGCTTCCCGCTGGACGACGCCAAGATGCGCCGCGCCGGCCTCGATTACCACGAGTACGCGCAGATGAAAGTGCACAAGGACTGGGCCGCCTTCCTGGCGGATATCCAGCCGAATACGAGCCGCATGTTCGCCATGACCACCCACGGCTCGCGCCCGTTCGCCGAACTGGCCTTCCAGCCCGGAGATGTGTTCGTGTTCGGCAGCGAAACCCGCGGCCTGGTACCCGAGTTCCGCGAATCCTTCCCGACCGAACAGCGCATTCGCCTGCCGATGATGCCCGGTAACCGCAGCCTCAACCTCTCCAACACCGTTGCGGTGGTGGTGTTCGAAGCCTGGCGCCAGCACGGCTATGCCGGCGGCGCCTGAGTAATCGGCAACTCTACGGCTTGTAGGCCGCCAGGATTTTCTTTAGATCCGGCTCCACGGCACGGAAAACTTGTTGCGCGCGCGCAGCGTAGGCCTCGGACACAGTGCCGAATGCCTGCTGCACGGATTTGCTCAACTCCGCCCCCACCTTCTCCACCTGGGCGGCTTGGTCCTTTGGCAGCAGGTTGAACTCCAGCTCCATTGTCATCTTGCGGATGCCAATCCCTGTTGCAAGCGCATACAGGCGATTCTTATCCGCGCCTGGCGGCAGTGGATGCGGAGGCTTCGAACTCAACTCGATCAAGGCCTCGCACATCGCGCCGTCCATCATCGTATCCCAGTAAAGGCGGCCGCCCTTCTGCTTCAAAAAGGACTGGAATTCCGTGCGCTGGGCCGGCGCCCAGCCACTCACCATGGTATGCAGCAAAGGGGGCAAACCGGCGTCAAGCAACGGCCCATTGCTCATCTCATCATCCTGGAAAGCCATTTCCAGCAGGTCGCGAGCCTGGCGATAGTTTTCATTGCCCGGCCCCCATTCCGGCCCCATTTTCGCCAGGTCGCGCGCGCCGTCCAGCATCAGGTCGGGCAGGATGCTGCGAAAATGATTGTTCGAAATGGTGAGCGCCTCGTCGAGGCACTTCAGCTGTGCCTCTGCCACCAGCTTGCCGGTGATGTATTCCACTTCGTCCGCCCGCGCCAACACTGGCAACAGGCTGCTGCACAGGCTCAATACGGCAATCGCATTCTTCATCAAACATGTTTCCGTAAATCAAGATCGAACATTCTGGGATATTGACTTGAGCCCGTCAACTGGCCGTTGCCCGATCGAAGCGTGTGGCCGGGCTCAGGCGATTCGTCGTATAACCGGCCAGGAAGGAGGCCGCAATGTTCGATCTCGAATTGCCCTGGTGGGAATACGTCATGCGCGGCGTTGCGATTTACGGCGCGTTGTTGGTGATGATGCGCCTGAGCGGCAAGCGCACCATCGGCCAGTTCACGCCATTCGACCTGCTGGTGGTGATGCTGCTCAGTGAATCGGTATCGCCCGGGCTGACGGGCGGCGACGATTCAGTTGCCGGCGGCTTGATCGTGGTCGTCACCCTGGTGGCGCTGAACGTGGTAATCGCCTTCATCACCGCCCGCAACAGGAAGGCTGCCGACCTGGTGGAGGGCACCGCCGTGCTCCTGGGACGTGACGGCAAAATCTTCAAGGAAGCGCTACGCCGCAACCACGTGGCAGAAAGCGACCTGGAGCAGTCGCTGCGCGAGGCCGACTGCCCGCGCGAAAAAATGAAATATGCCTTCCTTGAGGCAGACGGCAAGATCACTATCCTGCAGCACTAATCTGTCGCAGCTCAAACTTGATGACTAAACGCGCCAGGCGGCTGGCAGCTTCCGCCCCATTGCAGACGTAGTGGCATCCTGAAAGCGCGTACGTAAAGTTTGACTTATATTGCACGCTGGACTATTGCAGCAAGCCTTAGGCTGTTGGGGCCAACAGCGTACAAAATTCATTTTCGAGCTGTTTCCGAACGAGAGAAACTTGGTTCTTAATGGCATTCCAGCCGGCCATCCACACCTCTTGCTTTTCTTTTTTAGTGTGGTCCTGGAGGGAGGTTTCGTCCCAAGTTAGGTAGGTGCCAAATCGAATAACATGTTCTCTGACGTCAGTTACCAACTTGTCGACAACACTACAAAGCGGGTCGGGAAGATAAATTCTGTGTTTGTCAAAGTACCGATATAACTCGACTAGCTTTCCCATTGCAATCTGGTGTTTTTCGCTCTTATCGGGTTCCCCCGACCACTGCATCGGCGATAGAAAGCTCTCAGCCTCCCACAGTGCTTCGACAATCAGCGCATTCAGATCCGCAATTACGGTCGCCCTTTTTTCGTGAAGGCGAGAAAACCGAACCTGATGCTCGACCGTACGAATCTGGAGAGCGCTTTTCAGTTGTTCAATGGCGAAGCCCGCCTTTGCTTGCAAATCAGCCTCGAAGGTTTTCAAGTCCCGTTGCAAATTAGCTTCGAAGGCTTTCAAATCGCGTTGAATGAATTTCTCTATCAATGCTTTTGCTAACCATCCGAGTATTGCGAGTACAACGCCGTTACCGACGATTGCCGCAACTATTGTTTGCCAGGCATTCATTCCTAATTTCACCTATAGATTGACTAGTCGCCGTCGTTTCCAGATATGTTGGCAAGTGACTCCTATTGGCCGGTTGCCACTGATAATTATCCATTCTTTTCCAAGCGCGATTGCAGGTGCTCAACAATGATCTTGTTATAGCGCGTCGCGTACTCGCGCTGTGCTTCAAAGACATCCAGATCGTCTATCACGCAACCGACGCCAGCATCTTCCCTTGGAAGCTCTTTGATGAGAGGCATAAATTGTTCATCTACTCCCACCGCGTAGGCGGCAAAAGACCCGTGAAAGTAAATCTTGATTGAACCTGCTGATATGTCTTTCGCGGCCTCGATCCCTGCTTTTTCCGGCGCCCATTTTGCCATCGCAGCCCTGTGATCAAGGTAACCAGGAACGGAAAAAGCGATCCAAATCATCATGGAAACCAAGATTACTGAAAGGAGCGCTTTCTTCACGATTCTCATTCGGGGTCCATTAAGGTGTAGCTGCCGTCCGCAACTGGCCGGTAGCGTCAATCTGCGTTCGTAGACTAGGTCAACTTCTACACAGGTATCCGTTGAGCCGAGCAGGGGACGCAGATTTATCAATCCGCTCTATTCTTGTTTTTATTTTGCTTCCGTTTTTCGTTGCGTGGATTACCTTCCCGGTAAGGTAGTTAGTGCTGGTTCGCTCCATGGCTCCATCTTCGTAGCTCTCGGCATTTTCTTCTTCACCTATTAGCTCCAGATCACTAAGTTTTGCATTGAAGCGAAACTGTAGCGTGCGGCTCGATATGCGAGTAGCGTCTGCGAACTCCACCATTTGAGCAAACAAGGAATTTCTTGCAATGTCGAGGTTATAGAACTTGCTGGGATGGCAAAACTCAGCTGAAATCGAAAGTACCTCGTAAGTCCCGTCCGGTTTTCCGGCAAGAACAAATAATCTTTCTTCCATTGAGTCACTCTCCGTCTTACGCCCGGTAAGTACCATGGCCATGTCAGGGATTCCGTCGCCATTCAAGTCGCCCTCGGTGCTAGCCCAGATAAAACCAAAATACCGAAATTCGGCTGGAATTGCAGAGAGGGCTTTTTGTTGTTGGATCCCGTATTCTGCGGCAAAGCAGACGTTCCACATGCCGAGAAATACTGAAAGAATAAGTAAGCGTAGCACAGTCAAAACAGCACCTAACGTGTTTTTATTCGCAAAAACTGCGACCTAAGATGGACGTCTGTGACATAACATCTGATGTTTCGAGACCAAGAAATCCCTTGTCAACAAGGAATTGGCGCATTCTCAGTGCTCGCGCAGTGGGACAATCATAACGCCCGAATGGCCGTTCCTGGCCGGTTTCGGTCTCAGCGAATCACCCGGTACGTCTACATTCAATGGTCGATTGTAGTCAGCAGCCGAAATCATACCGGCGAATCCCCTGTCTACGCGGCCTGGGCCGGCTCGTAGAGACCTGCCTCCGTTAGCGCCGCATGTAACGCGAGGACTGTCGCCTTAGCGTAGCAGCTGAGCTTGGAGTCCGTCTGATTATAATCCCCGTCCACCACTCGAATAACCGTACCATAGAGGTAGTCGCCAGCAAACCCATCCTCGGTCATCACGTGTTTAATCGCCGAGATAACTCCATCTAGAAAAACCAAAGGAATTTGAGACTCACTGACTTCCCAGCTTAGTACGCAGTGTCCAAAGCTCTCCTTAGTTGGCTCCAAAACCAGATCTATGACACCGTAACGTCCGGGCGGCCCCATCTGACGAACGAAGCGCCCTTCACCCCTGCATCTACCAGGGACAGCCACGCCTTCTTTTCCAGTCATGTACAAATAAAACTGCATCTGTCTTCCAAACGATTACTTTATTGCGAAAGCGGAGGTGCTTACGCCACCGTCGGTTATTGGCGGTCAGTTATCTTCCCCGGCTTCTTTGCGAAATGCCCAATGGCAGGCCTCCACACGAATCGTATCGCCAGATTGCATCTCGATTTCAAACAGCCCGTCACGCTCGGATACCGAGTTGACCGATGATGACGGGCCCCATTCTTCGCGTCGTGGAAGTTCAATGTTCTTGAATCCCTCGAACACCAAGAGATGCGGCCGCATGCCAACTGGACGCAAGCGCATGTCGCACCGGGTTGCGTCCCAACAGATGCAAATCGCCAACAACGTAGCATCGTGCAAAGGTAAGGCGCTAAAAGTCATCGACTCATCCAAATTATTTTCTGCGGCGGCTCATGGCCGGCATAGGCCCCGAGCGATCACTAACCATTTTCTTTTTTCTGGTGACTCAGCGCGATTTCAAGCATCTCAACTGAAGTGAGTTCTCGACCATCATACTCAACGCCAAAGTAGGCGTCAGGCCAGAAAATTAGGTCCGAGACCCTGCTATCGCCAGTGCCAAGCTCCAAACAGCGAAGCCAATAATCAATGGTCACCTGGTCTCCTCGAACTTCGCAAATGGCGTCCAATAACTCAAGGAGTTCGGACTTTGAAAAGTCGCTCGGGATCCGGCGCCAGTCTATCGCCAGCCTTTTCGCAAATTCACTGGAGCTGATGCTACCGAAAGCACCGAGAACGTCGATTTGGCCTACTATGCGCCCAAGAACCCGAGAAATCTCATTTAGTACCTCGGCGTACGGCTCTCCGGACTCGTGCAAGTAATACACTCTCTCAGTCAGTGGGTGCAGCTTTAGATTTTATCCTGGTCACCAGGACTATTAATTTCTGGTCTCATGTGTACGTCTGGTTATGGCCGTTAGGGACGGCCGACGCATTTTTATGATGCCCAACAAGTTTCGTCCGGGAACTCGCCGAGCTTCCAATGGCGCATTATCTTTGCGGCAGCCCTCTCAAACCTCCGTCCCGATGTGTCCCCTGGAGCAGCCATTACTTCGGTAACATTCCCAGTTTCTTTTTCAATACGCAGCAGCCCCTTACCCGTCTCGGTGTCGGAGAACTCGTAAGTGCAAGCTTTCGCAGTTTCGGATGTCTTGTTTATGGAGATGTAGAATGCCATGCCAACTGAATAGTTAATGGAAATGCGCTTGCGAAGGACGGGCAGCCTGTGGCTGCGAATTCCGCCGATCGCCGTCGCATAAAGCAGAGAGCTCGCTAATCTAAGCAATCATAGCTGATATCAAGGCGAGAAATTGCGAAGTCGACATATCCATCACTTAGCGCGCCCATTTCAATTAAAAAACCTTGTACTTCGACCAGCCCTTCGTCTTGATTGACAACGCGGCCCCGTCCTTTATACGCGTAGTGTCCGATGCGTTCGATCCACTCAGTCGAAAGTGCGTCCTTTTCTTCATCTGGCCAGTCTGAAAGAAAGGCGGCAAGGACATCAGCATCCAAGACACACAGGCGATTTTTAATAACGTCGCCGGCCTTCAAACTACATGGATGGCAAAACGCTACGAGTTCGCCTTTCGAACTGCGCAGAGTGACGGACGCGGACTCCTCGTCTGGGGGATCTACCAATACCACTGTGAGCTGTTTCATTTATTCAGGTTTCGTTGAATTCTTATGTGGAAGGCCGCTGTTGACCGTTAAAGGTCCCCAGGGGCGCTACTCGTCGCCCGCACAGAGTTGCTTTCTACTTCGGCGGCCATTCTCGGGAGCCACAATTCTGGGTCCCTCATCACTTTAAAATTTGGGCTCGCGAGCAGCGCATTTACTAGATTGATATAGTCCCTCGGCAGAACTTTTCTGTAACGAGCATACGCGAGACGACAATTCCATTTGTTGGCGATTTCTAGCAAGGCCTTGACGAACCCAGTATTCAACGCACGCGTGTCAATTCTCGCCGAAATCGATTCGACTTTCTCACCTTCACGCCATACCTCGACAAGGTCCGATTGTTGATCTCCCCATTGGCTCAAATCATCTGACCAAGACTTGTGCGACGGTAGAAGACACGCAAGCTCCTCAAGCAACTCATCAGGTGGGGGCGAATTCAGCCACCATAGCGCCTCTTCCCACTCATCGTCAGGAATCAATTCACGCTGCCCCGCTACTGCATCGGGAATGATTTCAACTTTAAACTGCCAAATTGCCATGCTTGCCTGTTGAATTGATGTTAGATGCCTTTGCTATGGGGAGGCTTATGGCCGTTAAGGGCTAATTCGCGATCGCGCAATCGATGAAACCATCGGCGACTGATCGTGTGCAAGTAGCGAAAGCAAATCGATCGGAGCTTTCCGGTTGGCCGCAATAGCGGCTCGCACTGATTCGTCTGGATCGCGTGCTAGCCGATCAAAAATTAGAGGGCTCAACTTGCGCTTCATCGCGACTGCGTAGCGAACATCCTTATCGGAGCTCATCGACAATACCTCCAATATTGGGAGCGGCACCGTCTTGTTATGTGCGACCCACTGACGCATTTCCGGATAGCGCTCAATGACTTCGTTCCATACTTGGATGCTCGCTTCTTCATTGGCAGCGCGCATGTAATCTGCACGAGATTCACTCTGACGCAATCGAACAAATTCGGATGCCGTAGATATCACTGATAAATTCCAGTTGGGGTTCAAAGATCGATGTCTGCAAATGGCCGGCTACTGTCCGTCCCTGCTTAACAAATCTGCCGCCATTCGCATTGCACTAAATGCTATGTACTCGTCCGAGTAATCGGGCCCGGACGACTCAGGCCCAGCAAGCCATGCATCAAGCGCGTCTTCATTTTCATCAACATCCCCTTTTAATTCACGCAGCTCTTCACGAGATGATTTCTTGACGAGCTCCTCGCGAGCCCAATCATCCGCAATTCCAAATTTTCCCGCAAGCGGTAGCATACGGCGTAGACGAAGGGGAATTTTATCTAGCTTGAAGTTCATCTACTAATCGTACTTTCAGTTAGCACATAGGAACGACGAATGAGGCCAACGTCGGCTGATGGCTGCATGCAGCTCACGGCCCATCTGATAAAACACCGCCTCGGATCGCACGATTCTTAAGTTCGAGAATCCATGGATTGTCAGTGTTGGTAAGGCAGTTCTTTATCGGCCAGCCCGGTGCTGTTTCTATCAGATGCATCAATGATGAGGCGAGCCCAAAACATCCGTCGTCACCAAACAGCCCGACAAGCGCTGTCGCTTCTTCGTCAGTGATTGGGCGCGCAATTCCACGATACTCAACTTCGTATATACGAAGCTTTTCGATGTCAGCATCGTCTTCGCTTGGAAGCCGACCCAACTCGACTAGTCTTCTGATCTCTGGTCGCATACAAATCTATCGTCAAACTTCATCGTCCGCTGCTGGCCGACGGCGGCCTTCTGGTGCACTAGCTATAGACGAATGCGATGTGCTCTTTGTTCCTATCATCGAGCACATAGGAGCGGACACGCATCCGAAAATTTTCCTCCACATAAACCTCAGTGCGAAACGCGAGTAGCGTAGATACATCAATGCGATGACGCTGCAGATGCGCTTCCAATCCTTGCCGGTAAGCTAAAACGCATTTTCTTACTCTCGGGGAAAGCCCGAATAACTCTTCGCTTGTCGCGGGAATCCAATTGATAACGACCTTCGTCCCGCGCTTAGTTCTCGCCAATTCATAAACATCTTCGAAGACGAACCTGCCGTCTACGTAATTCATGCCGCTCATAAAAGAGTGCGACCAATTATGCGCCATCGACCTTATGGATTTGTATTTCATCAAAATGTACTTTGCGACGGGCCGCTCTTGGCCGAAACCAACTACATTAGTCAGCATTTGACGGGCACGCCTCGCCAACACTCCACGAAGCAGGAACAGGAAGGAAGCTAGCCCAACCATCGTGTGCGCGCTGACATGCTGGGCCTACAATGCCTGGCAATTGCTCACTTGTTGCGAGAATGATTTTCGCCACGTCACTAGCTACGGATTCTACGTTATCAGGCGTTACAAAGAATGCAGTCGGACTTCCCGCCAGAATGCTATTGGTCGAGCCAACCGCGTGCGAATATCGCCAAAGGCCTTTTGCGCCCTCTCTGGCAGGAATCTCATGAAAAAACACGCCTACATCAACGGAGAATTCCCATGGCGCTTCGCCCGAATTCCAGCGACTACCACTTACCGCGAAGTGTTCACAGTATTGGGCGTTGTCGCGGCTGAATCTTGCCCCTTTCCTGGTAAAGCCATAAGGTTTCAATGTTTTGATTAGGCTGGAGCAGATGGTAGTACCCAACTCACGTACAGACATTAAACGTTACCTCTGTAGAAGGAATTTCTCTTAATCATACTTCCTGGCCGTCTGCTGTTGGCCGGATTCTGCCTGCGGCATCAACGTTGGACGTAACCGGCCGCAGCAGCGCGAAGCGATGCGTAGGTCCGGTTGACGGAATTGTTGGGCCAGTTGCGCATTACCTGGAGTGCCATGAGGTATGACAGTTCAAACATTGCTGAGCGGCCCGAGTTGCGAGCTTCCCACCACAGTGAGGGCAGATACCAAAACATCTTCGCATTTCGGAAACATTCGATGATCCATGTACTCACGAACGACTTCAACAGCAACATCTTCAAGAGTAGCGATCTTCTTCTCGAGCGCGTCCCGGTTACCCACAAGATCATTTCCGATAGAAGAGAATGTTTCAACCGACGGACAAAATGTCGTCATTTCGGTTCCACACCGGGGACATTCGCGTTTTCCAAAAGTTCGCATTTAGGCCCAACGTGTTATAGATCGCAAAATACCGAGTTAACATGGGCGTCTACGATATAACATCCCTTGTTTTTGACCAAAGAAGCCCTTCAACGGCGGGGCTTCTTTAATATTTACTGCATTTCCATACAGGGTTAACAAAATCGACAAAAGTCGCAGCGACCTAGTACGCACCGATTTTGACATATTTGCAACCAACTGGGGAGGGAAGCCGAGGGCGCAACGGCAGCTGTTGGCCGATTTCAGCTTAGCCCTGCCAAATTAGGTCTAAGTCGCCATCGATGAACCCGACAGCGACGGCCTTTCCTTCCTTTAGTTTTGCTGCAGCACCCGACGACTTGCGTAGCAGCTTGACCAGCAACTGCTTCGTATCGCGTAGGCACTCTTCCCAGCTCCCGTCGGCGAATTCTCGAGGAATTGAAATAGAACGAGGACTGGCCACCCACGCCTCATCACATGCCCAGTCCCAGTCATCTTCATCGAACTCTTCGGCGCCGATTAGTTCAATTCCGTATTTTGACTCTGCAGATGCTAGTTCGAAGAGGTTAAATGAGTACGCCACTACTGTTTGAGGGACTTCTACAGCGAGCGCGGACGCAAGCCAGTGCTCAACATCTTCAGAAAATTCCATATTCCATTTATTCATTCAATTTGCTGCGGTAGTCCGGTTCTGGCCGATCTCGGCCGCCTCATCGCTCGCTGACGAGACGTCATCTATTCAGACTTAACTTCTACGGTTGCCTTAACTGTTAGGGGGACCCCATTGCGAAGTGAGCTCACACCTATGACTGAACGAGCATGGACCCCGGCTGGACCAAAAATTTCTGCGAGAAGGTCTGAGGCACCGTCCAAGACCTTTGCGTGATCCTCGAACTCAGGAACAGCATTGATGGAGCCATGAAGTTCAACCACCTGGACGACTCGGTCTAGGGAACCTAGCTTTTCCCTTATGGCGGCTATAAGGTCCATGCACGCAGAGCGAGCAAGGGCATATCCTTCAGCGGTTGAATACTCTTGCCCGAGTCGTCCTTTCGCGGGGCGACCGTTGACCGGTAGTGGAGCTTTGCCAGAAATGAACAAGAAATTTCCAGACTGAACTGCAGTTGCGTAATTACCCGCTGGCGCGCTGACGTGAGGAAGCTCGAGATCCAGGTCTTTGAATCGTTGTTCTGCACTCATTTTGCTAGCCATAGTCAATTTATCTTCATAGGGTCAACAAGCTTGCGTTAATCGGCGGGCGCCTGAGCGTCCGGGGTTGGCAGCCGATCGGCTCAAACGAACTCCAACACACTGGACATTCACGTCATGTCAAGTCTGAACGACTACAACTATCAGAGGAAGCCGATGTGCTTGCGCTCCAGCCCCGACATCACCAGCTTGATGTAGCGGTTGGGGATGTACAGCTCGACCTCCACCATCGCCCCTTCGGCATTGCGCGTCTCGGAGATGAGGTGGAAGAAACTGCGGTCGGGACTGGCCTCCTTGCAGGGCAAGAACTTGCCGGACGGTCCGTCAGTCAGGTAATCCTTCAGCGTAGCGCCCAGTTCGGCCACGCCTTCGTCGGTCAGCAGCACACCAAAAGCCATGACGGCCTCCTATTGTCCAAACATGCGCACCTTGGCCAGCAGCTTGGTGGTCGAGCGGTCGTGCTCGAAATCGATGGCCACCGCCTTGCCGCCGTATGCCAGCACCGCCTGCCCTTCCGGGATCGCGGTCATATCGTAATCGCCGCCCTTGGCGTAGATCTCGGGCCTGGCCTGCAGCACCGCTTCCAGCGCGGTATCTTCGTCGAATGGCACGACCAGGCTCACCGATTCCAGCGCCGCCAGCAGCGCCATCCGGTCCTCGCAATTGTTCAAGGGCCTGTCATCGCCCTTGCCCAGGCGCTTGACGGAAGCGTCGGTATTGGCCGCCACCACCAGCGAGGCGCCCAGCGAACGCGCCTGCGCCAGGTAGGTGACGTGGCCACGGTGCAGGATATCGAACACGCCATTGGTCATCACCACCGGTTTCGGCAGCGCAGCCACCCGCGCGGCCAGTTCCTCGCGCGAGCACATCTTCTTTTCAAACTCGATCATTCGCCTTCTTCTTCCTCTTCTTCATCCAGCTGCATGCTCAGGCCGCCCGACGACTTCGGCGCCGCCGCGGCTGGCGCAGCGGCGTCTGGTGGTGGACGGCTGCTATTCAGCTTGATCTGCAAGCGCAGGCCGTTGGTCGAGTCGGCATTGCGCAGCGCCTCTTCATAGGCAATGTAGCCCTTATTATAGAGTTCGAACAAGGCTTGGTCGAAGGTGCACATGCCCAGTTCGCGCGACTTGGCCATGATCTCCTTGATCGAGTGGAAGTTGCCTTTGAAGATCATCTCGGAGATGGTCGGCGTGTTCAGCAGGATCTCGATGGCAGCCTTGCGGCCCTTGCCGTCTTCGGTACGGATCAGGCGCTGCGAGACGATGGCGCGCAGGTTGGACGACAGGTCCATCAGCAGCTGGTTGCGGCGCTCTTCCGGGAAGAAGTTGATGATGCGGTCCATGGTCTGGTTCGCATTGTTCGCGTGCAGCGTGCCCAGGCACAGGTGGCCCGTCTCGGCGAAGGCAATCGCGTGTTCCATGGTTTCGGTGTCGCGGATCTCGCCGATCAGGATCACGTCCGGCGCCTGGCGCAGGGTGTTTTTCAGCGCATGATGCCAGGACAGGGTATCCACGCCCACTTCGCGGTGGGTGATCAGGCAGTTCTTGTTCTTGTGTACATACTCGACCGGGTCTTCCACGGTGATGATATGGCCGGCCGAATTCTGGTTGCGGTAATCGATCATGGCCGCCAGCGAAGTCGATTTGCCGGAGCCGGTACCGCCCACCACCAGCACCAGGCCGCGCTTGGTCATCACGACTTCTTTCAGCACTTCCGGCAGGTCGAGCTTCTCGAAATTCGGGATTTCGGAAGCAATGGTGCGGCATACCATGCCCACCGCCTGCTGCTGCACAAAGACATTCACGCGGAAGCGGCAGACATTGGGCAGCGAAATCGCGAAATTGCACTCAAGCTCGGTTTCGAACTCGCGGCGCTGCTTCTCGTTCATGATGGCGTAAGCCAGGGCCCGGGTCACGTCCGGGGTCAGGCGCTGCTGGCTCAGGGCGCGCATCGAGCCCTGCGACTTGATGCTGGGCGGGAAATCCGCCGAAATAAACAGGTCGGAGCCGCCGACCTGGTGCATGGCCGTCAGCAGTTTAAAGATATACGACTGGGCCTCTTCATGGCCAAGTGTGGAAGACATATTCGCCTCGTTCTATGGTTTTGCTGGTCATTATAGCCAGAGCCCTCCCCCATTCATGGCATTGCAACAAGGCATTCAACTGTGTTCAAATGGGTTCATGACACTGACCGAGCTCAAATATATCGTAGCAGTTGCCAGAGCGAAACACTTCGGCCATGCCGCCGAGGCATGTTTCGTCGCCCAACCTACTCTTTCTGTCGCAATTAAGAAACTGGAAGACGAACTCGGCGTCGTCCTGTTCGAGCGCGGCGGGGCGGAAATCTCGGTCACCCCGCTGGGCGCCCAGATCGTGGCCCAGGCCGAACGGGTGCTGGAGCAGACGGCGGCCATCAAGGAACTGGCAAAACAGAACAAGGACCCGCTGGCCGGGCCGTTGCGGCTGGGCGTCATTTACACCATCGGCCCCTACCTGCTTCCGCCTTTGGTCAAGCGGATGATTGAAACCACGCCGCAGATGCCGCTGGTCCTGCAGGAGAACTTCACCGTCAAGCTGCTGGAAATGCTGCGCCAGGGCGAGCTGGACGCAGCCATCATGGCGCTGCCGTTGCCGGAACACGGCATGGCGGTCCAGCCGCTGTACGACGAGCCGTTTGTGGTGGCGATGCCAAAAAACCATCCCTGGGCCGCACGCAGCAGCATTCCCGCCGAACACCTCAAGACCGAAACCATGCTTTTGCTGGGCAACGGCCACTGCTTCCGCGACCAGGTGCTGGAAGTGTGCCCCGAAATGGCGCGTTTTTCCTCGCCAGGCAACGGCATGCAGCGCACCTTCGAAGGCTCGTCGCTGGAAACTATCCGCCACATGGTGGCCAGCGGCATCGGCCTGACCGTGCTGCCGCGCGCCTCGGTGCCGGACATGGAAGGCCGTGACGGCATGTTGTCTTTCCGCTATTTCGACAAGCCGGAGCCGAACCGGCGTGTGGTGATTGTCTGGCGCAAGAGTTTCACCCGCAAGGCTGCCATCGATGCCATCGTCGCCGCAGTGGCCGACTGCCAGCTGCCCGGCGTCAGCATGCTGAACGGCCACGAAGAGTAAAATGCCGGGATGCATGCGACTACTCCTCCCCTGAGCAAACTCGAACTCTATTTCCGCCTGGTCCGGCTGGACAAGCCGATCGGTACCGTGCTGCTGCTGTGGCCAACCCTGGCTGCGCTGTGGCTGGCTTCCGGCGGCGTGCCGGACTGGAAGCTGCTGCTGATCTTCTCGCTGGGCACTTTCCTGATGCGTTCCGCGGGTTGCGCCGTCAACGACTACGCCGACCAGGACTTCGACAAGCACGTCAAGCGCACCGCCGAACGCCCGATCACCAGCGGCCGCGTCAGCGGCAAGGAGGCGCTGCTGATCGCCGCCAGCCTGTCCCTGCTGGCCTTCCTCCTGATCCAGCCGCTCAACGCGCTGGTCAAGCAACTGAGCGTGGCGGCGCTGATCATTGCCGGCACCTACCCTTACTTCAAGCGCTTCTTCGCCATTCCGCAAGCCTACCTCGGCATCGCCTTCGGCTTCGGCATGCCGATGGCCTTCGCCGCCGTGCAAAGCACGGTGCCGCCGGTGGCCTGGTTGCTGCTGGCGGGGAATGTGTTCTGGGCCGTTGCCTACGACACCGAATACGCCATGGTCGACCGCGACGACGACCTGAAGATCGGCATCAAGACCTCCGCCATCACCTTTGGCCGCTTCGACGTGGCCGCCATCATGCTCTGCTACGGCGTGCACCTGGCGATCCTGCTGGTGGTCGGCCGGCAGTTCGGCCTGGGCCTGCCCTTCCTGCTGGGTATTGCAGTGGCAGCCGGCTGCGCGATTTACCACTACTTCCTGATCCGCGGGCGCGAGCGTGCGCCCTGCTTTGCCGCCTTCCGCCACAATAACTACCTCGGCGCCGCAGTCTTCGCAGGCATTGCGCTCGACTACGCGCTGCGCTGACCTATACTGGAATTTACTTCGAGTGCTGTTCACTGAGACGAGGCGATCATGGACCAGACACCACAATCCACTACCGCAAAACCCAACGGCGGCGGCGTTGCCAACGGCAAGAGCCATAGCCACAACGAAAGCATGGAAGCCCGCGAAAAATTGATGGGCGACTTGAAACAGGCCGTGCAGGATGCCGAAACCTGGCTGCGCAATGCTGCTACGGCCAATTCCGAAGACCTTGGCATGGTCAAGGCCAAGTTCGAAGACACGCTGCGTACCGCCAAGCGCGACCTGCTGAAGCTGGAAGACAGCATGATTGCCCGTGGCAAGATGGCAGCCCAGGCCACCGACCATTATGTGCATGACAATCCGTGGAAGTCGGTTGCCACTGGCGCCGCCATCGGCGTGATTGTCGGCCTGCTGATCGCGCGCCGCTAGCGTCCGTTGCTGCCGGCCTCGCCGATGCCGTGGCTGGCACGCAGCTGCTGCAACATGCCCTGCTCCCGCTGCAGGAAGCGGTTGAATTGCTCAACCACTTCCTTGCAGCGTAAAGTCGACAAGCGAAAGTCGGAGCGGGCATGCGGCAGGCCTGGGTCGAACACCAGGCCGGCCGGCGCCTTCAGGTCGCCGGCCAGCATATGGTTGGCGACATCGACATTCACGTACGCGGCGTCGAGATGGCCGCCAAGGACCAGCCGCAGCAGGCTGTCGGTGCTGCCGACGGTCGACACTTTCAATGCGTGGCTGTCGATGGCAGCCTTGTAAGGCCATGGGGTGAACCCCAGCACCGTGCCCAGTGTCCGCAGGTCCGCCAGGCGCTTGCCGCGCTGCTGCGGCAGTACCATGGCGCCCTCCTCGGTTGACACCACCACCTTGCTGTAACTCAGCTGTATGCCGGCTCGCAAGTCCTCGCGCCACTGCGGATGATCGGGATACTTGAAGTCGAGCGTGCGTTCGGACAGGAAGCGGCTGTACAGCCGGTTGATCGGCAAGGGAACGTACTCGAAGGTATAGCCATGCTGGGCGGCGAAGGCGTCAAGCACCTCGCGCGCATAGCCGCCGTAGCGATTGTTCGCGTCCACGGTGTGCAGCGGCAGGTATTGCAGTTTCTCGACCCCGATGCTGAACTTGCCGCCGCGCGCCGCTTCGCAAGCATGGGCCGCCGCCAGCGGGCCGCCCAGCCAGAGCGCTGCACACAGTAGGGTCTTGGTCAACATGGGGCCAGCATAGACAAATCCTGTAGCGAATGCAAAACAGTGCCCGGCCTCAGCATTGCATTGTTGCGCGCCCAGGCGTACAAAGTAACTATCTGCTTTTTCCGCGAGGCAGTCGTGAACCGGCTTGCACTGGCATGGCCTGCATTGGCAACCTGCGTCACAGCCTTTGCCCAGCAGGGCATCACCGTATATGGCGTGGCCGATCTTGGCGTGGTGCGCGACAGCGATTCAGGCGTTACCACCATGAAGGTTGACAGCGGCCTGCAAACCGCCTCGCGCCTGGGTTTCAAGGGCACTGAAGCACTGGGCGGCGGCCTGGCGGCCAGTTTTGTCATCGAATCCCAGATTGAAGCCGATTCGGGCCAGCCATCTTTCGCCGGCCGCGTGTTTGGCAGCCAGGTGTGGGTCGGCTTGTCCAGCCCGCTGGGCACGGTCAGGCTGGGCCGCATGTTCACTCCCTATTTTGGCGCCATCGCCACCAACGATCCGTTCGACGCCAAAGGTCCCGGCGAAGCGACACGCCTGTTCCAGGATTCCGGCGTGCGCATGGACAATACGGTCAAGTACTCGCTGCCGCCGACACTGGGCGGATTCTACGCCGACCTGGCCTATGGTTTTGGCGAATCCGGTGTCAGCCAGGCGGCCAACCGGCAGCTCAGCATGGACGCGGGATATACGGCCGGGCCCCTGAATACCGTGCTGGCCTTCCATCAGACCAACGATGCCCAGGGCCGCAAGCAGGTGCGCAGCGTGCTCGCAGGCGGCAATATGGATTTCGGCCGCTTGCGCGCCTGGCTGCTGGCTGCGCGCAACCGCAACGAGAGCGAGCTCGATACGCGCGACTACCTGCTGGGCGTGAGCGTGCCGTTTGGCGTTGCCTCGGTCGCCGCCACTTACGTCTACAAGGCAGACCGCTTCCACGCCAATGCCGATGCACGCCAGCTGGCCGTGGGCTATTACTACGCGCTGTCGAAGCGCACCAATACCTATCTCATCGCTTCCGACCTGCGCAATGACGATGCCGTGCAATACCAGGCATCCTTGCCCGGTGGCGCGCGGCGCCTGCTTGCCTGCGGCATGCGCCATCAATTCTGAGGCATGCCGTGTCCTGGACCATCCATCTCGTACGCGCCGCCGCCCTGGCCTTGGTTGCCGTCCCCGCGCTGGCGGCCGAGGTCACCATGGCTTTCGGCGAAAAGATCCCGCCCTTCTGCTTTCCCGAAACGGACTCCGGCATCGAACTGGAAGTGATGCGCGAAGCGCTGGCGTACCGCGGCCACGTCCTGAGGCCGCGCTACTACTCGTTTGCCCGCATCCCGGTCGCCTTCAAGGCTGGCGAAGTGGAAGCAGCGATGACCGACCTGGGCGAAGACATGACGAGCTGGGGCGCCTACTATGGCAACCCCGCCGTCATCTACGACAATGTCTTCATCACGCTGAAAGAACGCCACTTGTCGATCACAAAGCCGGAGGACTTGCGGGGGCTGACCGTGATTTCCTTCGCCGGCGCATCCAAACGCTATCCGGACTGGCTGGACGCTGTACGCAAGGCGGGCCATTACTATGAGCAGAACGACCAGGCCTTGCAAGTGCTGACACTCGATCGCGGACGCTACGACGTCGTTCTCAGCGACCGCAACATCTTCAAGTACTTTACCCTGCAGCTCAAGCTTAACAAGTCGTTCAAGCCCAAGCCGGTGGTCGAGCATCCCTTCGTCAAGCTCAACCCGATGGACTACCGGCCTGTCTTCCGCGACGCCGCCATCCGCGACGATTTCAACGCAGGCCTGAAGCAGCTGAAGGATACCGGCCGCTTCCAGGCCATCTACTATAAATACCTGGCAGGCGACTGAGCGGCGCCGGCGCGGAAGGCGGCCGGCGTGACGCCGAATAGCTGGCAGAAACTGCGGCGCATCATCGCCTCGCTGCGAAACCCCGATTGCAGCGCAACCTGCAGCATCGACAGGCCCGGCCGGGCCAGCAGCTCCTTGGCATATTCGCCGCGGCAGCGCGCGATATAGATGTGCGGCGGCATGCCCACCGCATGCTGGAAGCGGCGCGAGAAATTGCGCACGCTCATGGCCGTGCGCTGCGCAGCCCCTTCCACCGTCAAGTCCTGCTTGAAGCAGCGCTCGATGTATTCCTGCGCCTGGCGGATGCGCTGGTCGCCATGCTGTTTCAGCCCTGCATTGCGCAGGGCGATGTGCCCCGCGCTCGGCTGGCTGGGAGGATTGGTATAGCGCGAGAGCTTGTGCGCCACCGCGTCGCCGTGGAAGTGGCCGACCAGGTAGCTGCAGGCATCCAGGCAGGGGTTGACCGAACCGGCGCTGATGATGCTGCCGTCGATCACCAGCGGCACGTCGGGGCTGAAGCGCACTTCAGGGTAGTGCTGGGCAAAGACGCGCTGGTCCGACAGGTTGCCCGTCACTTCGCGGCCGTCGAGCAGGCCAGTCTCGGCCAGGATGCGCATGCCGCCCGCCATGCCCACCAGCACTGCGCCGGCGGCGTGGGCTTGCAGCAGCCAATCGCGCAGCGGCGAGGCGATCGGCTGGCGCGCGGACAGCGGCAAATAATAAGGCGGCACGATGACGGCTTGCGGCGCCGGCATGTCGGCCAGCGTTGCCTCCGGCTGCAATGACGGGCCGGTGAAGGAGCGCACCGGGGCCCGGTCGATGGCCACCAGGCGCGCCCGGAACAGCTCCGCTGCGCGCAGGTCCGCGTTGCGCGCATGCAGCGTGCCGGCGATGGCAAACGCTTCCCGCGCCAGCAGGGCAAGGCCTCCCCAGCAGTCGTCCCCCACAACAATGGCGATTGAAACTGGCGCTCTCATCCTGGCCGATACTAACAGCAGAATTGGCCGATCTTGCACATATCATTTCAATAATGGACAGATATACTGGCTTCGCTGCTGCATCCCTACAACAATAATGGGAGACATGTATGTACAAAGCCATCGGCGCACTCGCGCTGTGCGGCCTGCTATCCGCCTGCTACAAGACCACGCCCTCCTTGCCGGCGCCTGCTTCGGCTGCCGACATCGCGTTCCAGAAGCAACTCCAGGAACAACTGCTCGACGCCAAGCCCGGCTCGGTGATCGAGATCCCCGCCGGCAAATACCGGTTCACCAGCGGGCTGCAACTGCGCGCGGACGGCGTGACCATCCGCGGCGCGGGGATGGACAAGACTGTCTTGTCTTTCAAGCCGCAAGTAACAGGACCGGAAGGGCTGCTTGTCTACGGCAACGACTTCACCATCGAAGGGCTGACCATCGAGGACTCCAAGGGCGATGGGCTGAAGATCAACGACGGCGACCACATCACCATCCGCAGCGTGAAGGTGCAATGGACCGGCGGCTCCAAGGTGAGCAACGGCGCTTACGGCATCTACCCGGTCAAGACAAAGAATGTGCTGATCGACCACTGCGTGGCCATTGCCGCATCGGACGCCGGCATCTACGTCGGCCAGTCGCAGAATGTGGTAGTGCGCAACTCGCGCGCCGAAGCCAATGTGGCGGGCATTGAAATCGAAAACACCATCAACGCCGACGTCTACGACAACGTCGCCACCGCCAATACCGGCGGCATCCTGGTGTTCAACATGCCCAACCTGCAGCAGCCGGGGCACAGCACGCGCGTGTTCAGGAACAAGGTCATCGAGAATAACCTGGGCAACTTTGCCGCCAAGGGCACGGCCGTGGCCAGCGTGCCGGCCGGTTCGGGGGTGGTGATCAACTCGAATTCGAAGGTGGAGATCTTCGACAACGACATCGTCAACAACCAGACCGCCAACGTCATCATCTCCAGCTACCACTCGACCGGCTACTTCACCGAGAAAGGCGTCTCCAAGGACTACGACCCGTATCCAAAGGCGATCTACGTCTACGGCAACCACTTCAAGGGCGGCGGCGACGCGCCCGACGGCCTGGACCTGAAGGCGCTGAAGGTGGCGATGTACGGCCTGTCCGGCCACCTGCCCGACGTGCTGTGGGACGGCTACGCCGACAATGCGCTGGCCAGGAACGGCGTCATGCCGGCCGAGGCCCGCATCTGCGTGCAGGACAACGTCGAAGTGCTGAATGCCGATGGCCCCAACAAGTACAAGAACCCGAAAGCCGATTCGGCCCCGCACCGCTGCCAGCTTGCCAAGCTGCCGCCGGTTACCATCCCTCAACTCAGTTCGCAATCCTGATGAAGCTTGCCGTCCCTGCTTTCCGCCCGTGGAGGGCGGTCGGCATGGCGGCGTGCGCGCTCGTTCTCGCGTCCTGCGCACGCAGCCCTGCCCCGCCCGCCGAACCCGTGAAATTCATCGCCGAGGGCCGCCCTGAAAAACTCAGCGAGTGGCGCCTGATGGCCGCCGGCGACGGCCGCCTGGCGCTGAATAAGGACGTGCTGCCCTACACGCTGAACACGCCTCTTTTCAGCGACTACGCCCACAAGCTGCGCACGGTGTGGATGCCGAAAGGCGTTTCGGCTGCCTACAAGGCCGATACCGCCTTCGACTTCCCGGTCGGGACCATCATCAGCAAGACCTTCTATTATCCGCGCGACGGCGGCAGCCAGGCCGTGCTGGCGAGCGACGACAGCGGCACCGACACCACGCTCGACCTGGGCAAGGTGCGGCTTATGGAAACGCGCCTGCTGGTGCGGCGCGAAGGCGGCTGGATCGCCTTGCCTTACGTTTGGAACGAGGCGCAGACCGAGGCCGAACTGAAGCGCACCGGCGACCAGGTGCCGATGGAGCTGGTATCGGCCCAGGGCCGCCAGAAGTTCACCTATGTGGTGCCGAACGTGAACCAGTGCGCCTCCTGCCATGTAACGGACTTGAAGAGCAGGAAGTTCGAACCGCTTGGCCTGAAAGCGCGCCACATCAACCTGAACGGCCAGCTGGAAAAGATGGTGCAGGCAGGCTACCTGCAAGGCGTCCCGGACGCCGCCGACGTGCCGCACAACGTCGACTGGCGCGACAAGGGCGCTTCGATCGATGCCCGGGCGCGCGCCTACCTCGACATCAACTGCGCCCACTGCCACAACAACAAGGGCACCGCCAATACTACCGCCCTGCACCTGGAGATTGGCGCGCCGGCCAACCAGCACCTGGGCCTGTGCAAACCGCCCGTGGCCGCAGGCGCCGGCACCGGCGGCAACTCCTTCGGCATCAATCCCGGCAAACCGGACGACTCGATTTTCGTCTTCCGCCTGAAATCGACTGAAACCGGCGTGATGATGCCCGAACTGGGACGCACCACTTCGCACCGCGAAGGCGTTGAACTGATACGCGAATGGATCGCATCGATGAAGGAAAGCTGCAACCAACAATAACGGGGGAGACCACATGAAGCTGCGCAAGAAAGTCCTGTCGTCCAGCATTTCCACCGCCCTGCTCGCCTGCAGCGGCGCCGCCATGGCCGCCGATCCGGCGCCGAAGGAAGAAACCCATGTGGTGGTCGTCACCGCGCAGAACCGCACGCAGCAGGCGCAGGACGTGCCGATTGCGCTGCAGATCATTGGCGCCGACCAGATCGACAAGCTGGCCGCTCCCAGCCTGGCCGAAATGAACGGCTACATCCCCGGCCTGTCGGTCAACGCCGAGCAGGCGACCCAGCCCTCGCTGTCGCTGCGCGGCATCGGCACCGGCGACTTCGGCATCGGCACCGACGCTCCGGTCGGCATGTACATCGATGGCGTCTATGCCGGCAAGACCGGCGGGGCGATCATGAATTTCAACGACGTGCAGCGCATCGAAGTGCTGAAAGGGCCGCAAGGCACCCTGTTCGGCCGCAACAGCGCGGCTGGCGCCATCTCGGTCGTGACGCGCGAACCGGGCCGCGACACCGAACTGGAAGCGCGCCTGCGCTACGGCCGCTTCCACACTCGCAACGTCGAGCTGCTGGCCAATACGCCGCTCGGCGACACCACGGCGCTGCGCATCACCGCCGTGCATCACGGCACCGACGGCTGGCTGAAGGATGCGGCCACAGGCGACTCGCTACAGCACGGCACCGACAACGGCTTGCGCGCGACCCTGCGCTGGGACGCGCCGGCACGCGCGAAAGTGCTGCTGTCGGTGGAGGCCGAAAAGCTCGACCACATGGCGCGCCCTGCCATCGGCCTGGTGGCCGGCGTTCCGGTAGTGCCGTCCGACCCTTCCACCTACCTCGACCCGCGCACGGCCCCGGTTTACAACGACGCCATGAACAACGGCGAAACGCGCGACTTCCGCGGCAGCACGCTGCGCATCGAAGTGCCGCTGGGCTGGGCCACCTTCAATTCCACCACCGGCTATCGCCGCTTCGACTCGCGCAACCGGCAGGACAACGACGGCACCAACCTGATCACCCACTACGTCGATACCGAAAACTCGGAACGCAACCGCAGCTGGCAGCAGGAATTCCGCCTGTCGGGCAATACCGGCATGGCGGACTGGGTCACGGGCCTCAGCTTCTATCACGAGAAAGCCCACCAGACCAGCCAGGTCAACACCAACACCAACACCCTGGACACCATTTTCGGCAACGTGGCCAGCTTCCCCGTTTTCAGCCTGCTGGAAGGCGCCGCGGCCGCTGTCGACATTCCGGCCGGCTTGCTGGGCAACCCCTGGCAGGAGAACATGCACGTCGAGGGCCGCTACAAGGCGACCGCGATCTACGGCGACGTGATCTGGCACCTGGCGCCGAAGCTGAACCTGACCACCGGCGTGCGCTACACGCGCGACGACAAGCGCTTCAGCTGGTATAGCCCGCCGCGCACGGCGGCCGGCCTGGACGACAGCATCACCCGCCTGCAAAACCTCGGCTTCTTCGATGCCCTGGTCGGCATGGGCGCCCTCACGCCGGAGCAGCTGATGATGACGCTGGGCGCGATGACGCAGAACATCGAGTTCACCAGCGCCGGCGCGACCACGGCGCCGCTGTCCAGGAAGAACAGGTGGAACGACACCAGCCCGCGCGCAGTGCTCGACTACAAGCTCAACGACGACATGATGGTGTACGGCTCCATCGCCAAGGGCTACCAGGCCGGCGGGTTCAATGCACTGCAGGTGAACGCCACCTACGAACCGGAAAAAGTGTGGAACGCGGAAGTCGGCGTGAAAAACTACTACCGCCAGTACAAGCTGCTGGTGAACGCCTCGCTCTACAAGTACAAGTTCAGCAACCTGCAATCGCTGGCCCTGGTGAACAACGGATCCGCCATCCCGACCTACCAGGTCACCAGCAGCGACCAGGAAGCGCATGGCCTGGACTTCGACATGCGCTGGCAGCCGGTGCGCGACCTGCGCCTGAACATGAGCAGCGCCTACATCGACCAGACCTACAAGACCTTCACCACCAGCGACGGCATCCGGCTCGATGGCCAGCCGGTCGGCACGCCGAAGTGGACCACCGCGCTCGGCGCCGATTACTGGGTGCGCGGCGTGGCGGGCGGGGACCTGAATTTCACGCTGCAGCATGCCTATACCAGCGCCACGCGCTGCAATGCCGATGCACTGCAGGGCGCCTGCCTGACCACGCCTCGCTTCCGCGTCGGCGGCGCCACCCAGCGCACCGACCTGCGCGCCGGCTACGAAGCCGCCAGCCATCAATGGGCAGTGGCGCTGTTTGCCAACAACCTGTTCGACAAGCGCTATGTGACCAGCATCGGCAACATGACCACCGGCCTGCTTGGCACGCCGTACGCCATGGTCAACTCGCCGCGCCAGGTCGGCGTCGAACTGCGCGTGAACATGTAGCCACTTGTAGTAAAATCAACCCCTTAGCCAATACTTTTATGTTGCAATGTTCGTCCGCGCCAAGAGTTCTTCCACCACACCGGACCGGCCCCCGCAGTACGACGGGGCCGGGGACTTCCTGTCCCGCCGGCTCGATGGCCTGAACGAACAGGCCGACAACCTGCAAACCTGGCGCAACAACCTGTTGAACGGCTTGTGCGCCGTTGCCTTGTTCCTCGGGCTGGTGGTGGCAATCCCCAGCGTCGTGGGCAGCATGAAGATGAACCAGTGGCCGCTGATCGTGAGCGATATCACCGCCCTGGTTTGCGTCGGCATCCTGTATTGCTATCGCGCCTTGTCGTTCCGCTTCCGCGCGCTGGCATTCCTGGCCATCAGCTACCTGCTTGCACTGGTCCAGCTCTTTTCCGTGGGGCCGCTGGTCCAGCCCTACCTGCTTGCCGTTCCGATCCTGTGCACCGTGCTGCTCGGGCTACGCCCGGCCATGGTGGCCTTGCTCTGGTGCAGCGCCACCCTTTTCATCGTCGGCTATTTCGGGAACATCGATCCTGGCTTGAGCAAGGTGTTTGTGACCCTGCTGATGCACTGGTCGCTGGTGTCGCTGAACTTCACGCTGGTGGCTGCGGTGCTGGTGGTGTCCTGCGCCTACCTGCTGCACGGCCTGGAAGGCGCCTTGGCGCGCCAGCGTGCGGTGCAGGAAGCGCTGGAAAAGCAGGTCGCCACCTTGCAGGCGCGCGACCTGGAATTGCGCGAATCAATGGCTGCACGCAAGGCGGCGGAAGAATCGAACGAGCAGAAGTCGGAATTCCTGGCCATGATCAGCCACGAAGTGCGCACACCGCTGGGCGGCGTGATCGGCATGCTGCAGCTTGCGAAGAAGGACGCCAGCCTGTCGGCCGAAACACGCAACAAGCTGCGCATCAGCCTGGGCAACGCGGAGGTGCTGCTGCACATCATTAACGACATCCTCGATTTCTCGCGCCTGGAGGCGGGCAAGATGCCGTTCGAAAGCATCGACTTCGACCTGCCGGCCCTGCTGCGCGACGTGGTGGCGCTGCTGGCCGATCGTGCCGAGACCAAGGGCATTTCGCTGGTGGCCGAGATCGACCCGGCCTTGCCGCGCTGGTGGCGCGGCGATCCGGTACGGCTGCGCCAGGTGGCGATGAACCTGGTGGGCAACGGCGTCAAGTTCACCGAGCGCGGCGAAGTGCGCTTGATGGCCAGCGTGGCGCACAACGGCGGCATCGCGCTGGCCGTCAGCGACACCGGCATCGGCATCGAGCCCGATGCGATTTCCCGCCTGTTCCGAAAATTCGAGCAGGCCAATGCAGCCACCTCGCGCAAGTACGGCGGCGCCGGCCTGGGACTGGCGATCTGCAAGAACATTGTCGACGCGCTGGGCGGCACAATCGAGGTGCGCAGCGAACGCGGCGCCGGCAGCGTGTTCGAGGTGTGGCTGCCGCTGCAGGCAGGACAGCCCGCAACCGAAAGGGCGCTGGAGGCGCGCGCCCCGCATGCCGCGCGCCTGCAGATCCTGTGCGCGGAAGACGGCAGCACCAACCAGATCATCCTGCGCGAGCTGCTCGGCGAAATGGGCCATGCCGTCACGATCGCGGAAGATGGCGCCGCTGCGCTGGCGCGCCTGGCGGAACGCGACTTCGACCTGGTGATCATGGACAGCCGCATGCCGCGCATGGACGGCATCGCCGCCCTGCGCCTGCTGCGTGCCGGTGCGGCCCGCGTGCGGCAGCCTGCCATTCCGGTCATCGCCCTGACCGCCAACGCAGCTGCCGAAGAGCGTGAGCGCTTCATGGAAGCCGGCGCCAACGGTTTCCTGCCCAAGCCGATCGACGAGGCAAACCTGCATGCGGAAATCGGCCGCCACGCCGGCTTGCTGATGCAGTCGCCGCGCCGTGCCGAGCTTGACGCCATGTTCGGCACCGCGGATAGCGTGGTGCCGCCGGCGCCGACGCGCGCCTTAAGCCCCGCAGCCTGCGCCGCCTTCATGCAGGAAGGCCCGCGCCAGTTTGCCGCAATCCGGCGGGGCATCCAGTGCGGCGACGTGCCGGCGATCAGCCTGAACGCGCATAGCCTGCAAGGCAGCGCCGGCCTGTTTGGCGCGCGCGAACTCAGTGCCCTGTGCGGCCTGGTCGAAACGCTTGCCAACGCGGGCATGATCGAGCGCATCCCGCCGCTTGTCAGCGAAGTGGAAAGCGAGCTGGCGGCGCTGCTGGCCGAACTGGCCCTTATTCAAGACTGTAAAAATTCAGCACCAGCCGCTCCTGTGGCACATAGTCACGCATCTTGAAGCGCAAAGTGCGCTCGCCGATGCGTTCCGGCTTGCCGGGGAAGCATAGCGAGACGGTGTCCTGCGGTGCCTCCTTGACGATGTCGAGCGTGAACTCGCCGATGCTGCCTTTCCAGTTGCGCCCCGTACCGAGGATGTATTCAACGTCGTTCAGGTTGATGTAGCCCGATCTGGCGCCATCTTTCACTTTCTGGCGTGCCTTGTTCAACACGGCTTTCATTCCCCCTTCCGCCAGGCAGGCGCGATCCTGTTCCCCGATGGATGAGAGCGGGACGCTATCTTCAGAAGGTGGCCTTGCGTCATCATAGGTGCCGAAGATGCGGCCGGCAAAGGGCCGATAGGAATGCGTGACGACGACTTCCTTCCCGGCAGGGAAGGCCTGGGTCCAGTACGCCGTTTCCGCCACCCGCCATTGCGGCATCCTCTGGTCGCTCGCGCCCAGTGCATGCAGGCGTGCCACCACCGCCTCCGGCAGCGTCATGCCGCCGGTATCGAAGGCATCGCCAAAGGTGCGGAAGATGTGGTCTTCACTCAAGCCGGCCCGGCGCAACAGCGCCGTGATATCGCGCCCCTGCAGCAAAGCCTTGCGTTCCGCACGCACCACGGCCGGCTTGCCATCGACGTGCACCAGGAAGCTCTCGACCGGGCCGATATTGCGCCAGTTCGCATCCTGTTCCGGGTCCCAGTGGAATTCCGGCATCGGGAAGGCGACCACGGTTTCGATCGTGCGCGCGCTCTCGTTGCGGAAGCGGTATTCCACTTCGATGCGCTTGACGGAAATACTCAGGTGTTCGCTGAGCATGCGGATGTCGCAGCCAGCACTGCCAGGCCAGCCGCGATCGTCCTGCGCATATCCTGCTCCATTCCAATATCAATAAAGCAAGAATGATATGTGCTGTGCCACACCGGGTCCACTGGCCCGGCGAGCCAAGCGCATGGCCTGGCAAGCCAGGGAAGCCGCCCGGCGTCAGCCGGCGGCGCCGAGCTGCTCGCCCAGCTCCTTGCCGCGCGCGGCGGCAGCCTTGACGGCGGCGATGATGGAGGCCTTGACGCCGCTCGCTTCCATGCTGGTCAGGGCTGCATAGGTGGTGCCGCCTTTGGAGGTCACTTTCTCGCGCAGCACCGGCACCGGGTCGGGCGACTGCAGCGCCAGCTGGGCCGCGCCGGTAAAGGTGGCCATGGCCAGCGCCTTGCCCTGCTCCGCCGTCAGCCCCAGCTCCTCGGCCGCCTGCTGCATCGCTTCGATGAAATAGAAGACATAGGCCGGACCGCTGCCGGAAACGGCTGTCACGGCGTCGATCTTCGCTTCATCGTCCAGCCATACCGTGGCGCCCACGGCGCGCAGGATCTGGTCGGCCGCCTCGCGCTGCTGGACGCTGACGCCGGCGGAAGCCACCATGCCGGTCACGCCCATGCCGATCAGGGCCGGCGTATTCGGCATGGTGCGCACGATGGCCTGGTAGCCGCCCAGCCAGCGCGACAGGTCGGCGGCGCGGATGCCGGCCGCAATCGACAGCACCAGCGGCGAGCGGCCGGCCGCCTGCGCCGCCTGCAGCAGCGGCAGCAATTGCTGCGTCACTTCGTGCATGACCTGGGGTTTGACCGCCAGCACCAGCACCTCGGCCGCCGCCACCGGCTCGCCGGCCGCCGCGGCCACGGTGACGCCGTATTCCTGGCGCAGTTTTTCCAGCGAGGCCGGGTTCGGGTCCACCACGTGGATATTGGCGCCGGGCGCCAGCTTGCCGGCCAGGCCGGCGATCAGCGCGGCGGCCATGTTGCCGCCGCCGATAAATGCAATCTTCATCACGTTATCCTTTGTTGTAGTCGCGGGCGCCGAAAATGGCGCTGCCGACGCGCACGATGGTCGCGCCTTCATGAATGGCGGCGCGCATATCGGCCGACATGCCCATCGACAGCGTGTCGAGCGCCAGGCCCTCGGCACGCAGTTGATCGGAGAGTTCACGCAGGACGCGGAAGGCCGCGCACTGCTGGTCAAAATCGTCTTGCGGCTCGGGGATGGACATCAGGCCGCGCAAGACCAGGCGCGGCAGCGCGGCCACGGTACGGGCCAGCGCTGCGGCGCCGGCGGGCAGCACGCCGCTTTTGCTGGCTTCCCCGCTGGTATTGACCTGGATGCACACCTGCATGGGGTGCAGGCCTTGCGGCCGCTGCTCGCTCAGGCGTTGCGCGATCTTTTCGCGTTCAATCGTGTGCACCCAATCGAAGTTTTCAGCTATAAGACGCGTCTTATTGCTCTGGATTGGTCCAATAAAATGCCATTCCAACGGCGTGCAGCCGCGCATTCTTGCCAGTTCGTGGATCTTGTCCACACCTTCCTGCACGTAGTTTTCACCGAAAGCACGCTGTCCCGCCAGCACCGCCTCGAAAACTGCCTGCGCCGGGAAGGTCTTGGAGACGGCCAGCAGCTGCACTTCGTTGGGCGCGCGCCGCGCTTCGCGCTCGGCAACGTTAATTGCTTCAGTAACAACTTGCAAGTTGTGGGCTATTGTGGACATAATCGAATGAGACAGTGCCAAGCTTTTTTGGCTATTGAAAAAGCACAGGGATTATAAATGGACATTTCCGAACTTCTCGCATTCTCCTTCAAGCAAAAGGCATCCGACTTGCACCTGTCGGCAGGCTTGCCACCGATGATCCGCGTGCACGGCGACGTGCGCCGCATCAACCTGCCTCCGCTCGAGCACAAGGACGTGCACGGCATGATCTATGACATCATGAACGACGGCCAGCGCAAGGCATACGAAGAGATGCTGGAATGCGACTTTTCGTTCGCCATTCCGGGCCTAGCGCGTTTCCGCGTCAACGCCTACAACCAGGAGCGCGGCGCCGCTGCCGTGCTGCGTACCATTCCTTCCAAGGTCCTGACGCTGGAAGAACTGAACGCACCGAAGATTTTCGCCGATTTCGCCATGAAGCCGCGCGGCCTGGTGCTGGTGACCGGTCCGACCGGCTCCGGAAAGTCGACCACGCTGGCAGCGATGATCAACCATCTCAACGAAAACGAGTACGGCCACATCCTGACCATCGAGGACCCGATCGAATTCGTGCACGAATCGAAGAAGTGCCTGATCAACCAGCGCGAAGTGGGCCCGCATACGCTGTCGTTCAACAACGCGCTGCGCTCGGCGCTGCGGGAAGACCCGGACGCGATCCTGGTGGGCGAGCTGCGCGACCTGGAAACCATCCGCCTGGCACTGTCGGCGGCGGAAACCGGCCACCTGGTGTTCGGCACCCTGCACACCTCCTCGGCCGCGAAAACCATCGACCGTATCATCGACGTGTTCCCGGCCGAAGAAAAGGAAATGGTGCGCGCCATGTTGTCCGAGTCGCTGCAGGCGGTCATCTCGCAAACCCTGCTCAAGACCAAGGACGGCTCCGGCCGCGTCGCCGCGCACGAAATCATGATCGGCACCCCGGCAATCCGCAACCTGATCCGCGAAGCCAAGATCGCGCAGATGTACTCCTCGATCCAGACCGGCAACAACGTTGGCATGCAGACGCTGGACCAGAACCTGACGGACCTGATCCGTCGCAACATGATCTCCCCGGCAGCAGCACGCTCGGCGGCCAAGATTCCAGATAACTTCCCAGGCTAACCATGGAACGCGACCAGGCTTCAAAATTCATGTTCGACTTGCTGCGCCTGATGGTCAGCAAGAAGGGCTCCGACTTATTCATCACCGCCGGCTTCCCGCCGGCCATCAAGATCGACGGCAAGATGACGCCCGTGTCGGCGCAGGCGCTGACGCCGGCCCACACCTCCGACCTGGCCCGTTCGATCATGAACGACAAGCAGACCGCTTCTTTCGAACTGACCAAGGAAGCCAACTTCGCGATCAGCCCCGGCGACCTGGGGCGCTTCCGTGTCTCGGCCTTCGTGCAAATGAGCGCGGTCGGCATGGTGCTGCGTACCATTAACAGCTCGATCCCGCAATTCGACGAACTGGGCCTGCCGCCCATCCTGAAGGACGTGATCATGTCCAAGCGCGGCCTGGTGATCATGGTCGGCGCGACCGGTTCCGGCAAGTCGACCACGCTGGCGGCCATGGTGGGCCACCGCAACGAAAACAGCTACGGCCACATCATCACCATTGAAGACCCGGTCGAGTTCGTGCACCCGCACCGCAACTGCATCATCACCCAGCGCGAAGTGGGGGTCGATACCGAGGACTGGGAAGTGGCGCTGAAGAACACCCTGCGCCAGGCGCCGGACGTGATCCAGATCGGCGAGATCCGCGACCGCCAGACCATGGACCACGCGATCGCTTTCGCCGAAACCGGCCATCTGTGCCTGGCCACCCTGCACGCCAACAGCTCCAACCAGGCGCTGGACCGTATCATCAACTTCTTCCCCGAAGAGCGCCGCCAGCAGCTGCTGATGGACTTGTCGCTGAACCTGAAGGGCATGATTTCGCAGCGCCTGATTCCGAAAAAGGATGCCAAGGGCCGCGCCGTGGCGGTGGAAATCATGCTGAACTCCCCGCTGATCGCGGACCTGATCTTCAAGGGCCAGGTGCACGAGATCAAGGAGCTGATGAAGCGCTCGCGCGAACTTGGCATGCAAACCTTCGACCAGGCGCTGTTCGACCTGTACGAAGCGGGCCAGATCACCTATGAAGATGCGCTGCGCAACGCGGACTCGGTCAACGACCTGCGCCTGGCCATCAAGCTGGAATCGAAGGAAGCGAGGAACCGCGACCTGGCCGCCGGCACCGAGCACCTGGGGATCGTCTGATGAGCACTGTTTACGACTTCAGCGCCGACAGCCTGTCAGGCCAGCAGGTGGACCTGAAACAGTACCAGGGCAAGGTGCTGCTGATCGTGAACACGGCCAGCAAATGCGGCTTCACGCCGCAGTACCAGGGGCTGGAGGAACTGCACCAGCAGTTCGCCGGCCAGCCCTTCGAAGTGCTGGGCTTCCCCTGCAACCAGTTCGGCCAGCAGGAGCCTGGCGGCGCCGACGAAATCGGCGCTTTCTGCGAGAAGAACTATGGCGTCACTTTCCCGGTGTTCGCCAAGATCGACGTCAACGGCGACAACGCGCACCCGCTGTACCAGCACCTGAAAAAGAATGCGCCGGGCATCCTCGGCACGGAAGGCATCAAGTGGAATTTCACCAAATTCCTGGTGCGCAAGGACGGCAGCATCCATGACCGTTATGCGCCGACCACCAAGCCTGCCGACCTGGCAGACGAGATCAGGAAGCTGATAGCGCAGTAAGGAGGAAGCGCCGCCATGGGCGAGATCAAGCACTACTTGATCCAGCTGTTTTCGCCGCCAGCTGACCCGGCGCTACTCACCTACGGGATCTACACTCCCTCGCTTGTCATCCTGTCGCTGCTGGTGGCGAGTTTTTCCTCCGCCATGGGCCTGCAGATGGCCGGCCAGGCGGCACGCAGCAGCAAGCGCATGCTGCGCCTGGCCGCCCTGGCGACCGGCAGCTTTGCGCTCGGCAGCGGCGTGTGGGCCATGCACTTCATCGGCATGCTGGCCTTTAACCTGTGCACGCCGGTTTCCTACGATCCTTCCACCACCCTGCTGTCGATGCTGCCCAGCATCGCCGCTTCCAGCGTCGCCCTGCCGCTGCTTGGCCGTCATCGTATCGGCGTGCGCAGCCTGCTGGTGGGCGGGGTACTGGTCGGCGCGGGTATCGGCGCCATGCACTACACGGGCATGGCGGCCATGCGCTCGGCGCTGCATCTGCGCTATGACCCGTGGATGTTCGGGCTGTCCATCGTGGTCGCCATTGCGCTGGCGACCCTGGCGCTGTGGGTGCGCTTCGGCTTGCAGGGCTCGCAGGGCTTGCGCCGCCGGCTTGGGGAACGCGGGACCGTCGCCGCGGCTGGTGTGATCATGGGCTGCGCCATCTCCGGCATGCACTATACCGGCATGGCTGCGGCGCGCTTCGTCGGCCGCGTGCCGCTCGACCCGGCCAGCGGCATCGCGAATGCCGGCTTTCTGGCGCTGGCGGTGACCCTGACCACCGCGCTGCTGACGGCGCTGGTGGTGTTCGCCAACGGCATGCTGCGCTACCGCGCATTGTTCCACCACGTGAGCGACCTGGAACAGGCGCTGCGCGCCAGCGAAGAGCAACTGCGTTCGCTGGTCGCCAACATCCCCGGCATCACCTTCCGCTGCCGCAATGCGCCAGGCTGGCCGCTGGTATTCGTCAGCGACGCCATCGAAAGCATGACCGGCTACCCCGCCTCCGACTTCCTCGGCGATCCGCCCCGGCGCCTGTTCGGGGAACTGGTGCATCCAGACGACTGGCCGGGCGTGCAGCAAGGCTGCCGCAGCGCGGTCGAACAGCGCCGCGCGTTCACGCTGGAATACCGCATCATCCACCGCGACGGCAGCATCCACTGGTTCTGGGGCAACGGCAACGTGGTGCTCGGCCCGGACGGCGAAGTCGAACTGCTGGACGGCGTGGTGCTCGACATCAGCAACCGGCGCCTGATGGAGCAGGACCTGCGCATTGCCAAGGAGCGCGCCGAGCAGGCAGCGGCGGCACGCGCCGCCTTCCTGGCCAATATGAGCCACGAGATCCGCACCCCGATGAACTCCATCCTTGGCTTCACCGACGTGCTGCTGCATGGCGAATTGAGCGCCGTGCAGCGGCGCCACCTCGACACGGTGCGCAATGCCGGCCGTTCGCTGCTGCGCCTGTTGAACGCCATCCTCGATACCGCCAAGCTGGACAAGGGCGCGGTGGAACTCGAACTGCATGATTTCAGCCTGCTGGCCCTGGCCGACGAACTCTCTTCCAGCATGGGCAATGCGGCCAAGGCCAAGGGCCTGGCGATGTCGCTGCACTACGACCCGGCACTGCCGAACTGGATCCACGGCGATGAACTGCGCGTGCGGCAAGTGCTGACCAACCTGCTGGACAACGCCGTCAAGTTCACCAGCCAGGGCAGCGTGTCGCTGGCCGTCAACGCCGAGCGCGAAGGCGAGCGGCGCCTGGTGCATTTCGCCGTCGGCGATACCGGCATCGGCATTGCGCCCGACCGCATGGCTGCCATCTTCGAGCCCTTCGTGCAGGCCGACGCTTCGATGAACCGCCGCTTCGGCGGCACCGGCCTGGGCACCACCATCTGCAAGCAACTGGTGGAGCTGATGGGCGGCCGCCTGTGGGCCGACAGCACGCCGGGCGCGGGCAGCACCTTCCACGTGCTGCTGCCGCTGCTGGCGGCGCGCGACGAAGCCGTGCGCAGCGCGGCAGCGCCCACCTTGCTGCCGCCGATGCATCTCCTGGCTGCCGACGACGTGCCGCAGAACCTGGAAGTGCTGATGCTGTTGCTGGCAAAGCTGGGCCATACCGTGACCGGCGCCAGCGACGGCGCCATGGCTGCGCAACTGGCGTCCGAAGCGCAGTTCGATGCGATCCTGATGGACGTGCAGATGCCCGGCATGGACGGCCTGGAGGCCACACGCCGCATCCGCGCCGACGAAGCGGCCGCGGGCCGCAAGCGCACCCCGGTCATCGCCATGACGGCCAGCGTGCTGGAACGCGACCGCGACGCCACGCGGGAGGCCGGGATGGACGGCTTCACCACCAAGCCGGTGGACGTGGCCGTGCTGACGCAGGAACTGGCGCGCGTGCTTGGCATGCCGTCCGGCGCGCCGCAACTGGCGCCAGCGGCCAGCCCGGTGCGCGGCATGGTGCTGAATGCGGACAAGGGCCTGGCGCGCTGGGCCGGCCAGCGCGAAGCCTACCAGCGCGCGCTGCAGCGCTTCGCGCAAGACTATGAGAGCGCGCAGCGGGAACTCGGGTCCGCAATTGCTGCTGGCCAGCACGCAGCCTGCGCAGCCCTGGCGCACCGCCTGCGTGGCGCCGCCGCCAACCTTGGCATGGAACAATTGGCAGATGCGCTGTGGCGGCTGGAGACCGGCCTGCAGGCGCAGGACGGCCGTGCCGGGCTGCCGGCCTTGCTGGAACAGGCGACGCAGCGTCTGGCGGACGCCCTGGCCGCCGTGTGGGCGCGGGACGATGCCGGCGACCCGCTTGCGCAGTCCGCAACGCCGGCGTCGCCGCTCGACCTGGAGCAGGTGCAGGCGATGGGCAAGGCCATGCTGCAGTCGCTGGAGCGCGGCAGCTTCGAGCAGCAGGAACTGGCCGCGCTGGCCGATGTGCTGCGCGGCTGCGTTGCCGAAGCGCACCTGCAGGCCCTGCAGCGCGCGCTGGACGACTTCGACTTCCCGGCCGCCCGCGACGCCCTGCAAGCGCTGCTTGACGAGTGCCTGGACACGCAAAGGAATACGCCATGACCCGACAAGCCACCGTGCTTGCCGTCGACGACGAATCGACCAACCTGCAGCTGCTGCGCCAGATCCTGCAGGACGGCTACCGGCTGCTGTTTGCCAAGGATGGCGCGCGCGCCATCGAGCTGGCGGTCAACGAAAAACCCGACCTGATCCTGCTTGACGTGATGATGCCCGAAATGACGGGCTACGACGTTTGCCGGGTACTGAAGGCCAACCCTGCCACCGCCAATATCCCCGTGATCTTCGTCACCGCGCTGACCGATTCGAACGACGAAGTGGACGGCTTCGAAGCGGGCGCGGTGGACTTCATCAGCAAGCCGCTCAGCCCTGCCGTGGTCAAGGCCCGCGTCAAGCTGCACCTCTCAATGGTGCGCATGGAGGAGCTGCGCGCCAGCCGCCTGGCCATCGTTCAGCGGCTTGGCCTGGCAGCCGAGTACAAGGACAACGAGACCGGGCTGCACGTGATTCGCATGAGCCATTATGCCCGCCTGCTCGGCACCGCCGCCGGCCTCGACGAGCAGGACGCGGATGACCTGTTCATTTCCGCCCCCATGCATGATATCGGCAAGATCGGCATCCCCGACAGCATCCTGCAAAAACCTGCCCGCCTGACGCCGGAAGAATACCTGGTCATGCAAACCCACCCCGGCATCGGCGCCCACATCATCGGCCAGCACGAGGGCGGCATGCTGGCCATGGCGCACGACGTGGCGCTGTGCCATCATGAAAAATGGGACGGCAGCGGCTATCCCAATCGCCTGGCCGGCGAGGACATCCCTCTGGCGGGCCGCATCGTGGCGGTAGCCGACGTCTTCGATGCGCTGACGTCCGTGCGCCCTTACAAGGCAGCCTGGAAGCTGGAGGATGCCTGCGCCTGGATGAAGGACCAGCGCGGCCGGCATTTCGAGCCGCGGCTGGTGGACCTGTTCCTCGACCAGTTGCCCGAGGTGACGCGCATCATGGACAAGTGGGCCGAGCGCTGAAGCTAGCCGTGCAAGGCGCGGTCGAGCAGTTCGATCCAGTGCTCGACCGGCGTTTGCGTGCCGGACTGCAGGTGCCCGATGCAGCCCATATTGGCCGAGACGATCCGTTCGGCGCCGGTGCCGGCCAGGCTGGCAAGCTTGCGGTCGCGCAGCTGCAGCGACAATTCCGGCTGCAGCAGCGAATAGGTGCCGGCTGAACCGCAGCACAAGTGCGCATCGCGGCACATCCTTACCTCGACGCCCAGCGCGCGCAACAGCCCCTCGACCTTGCCGCGGATCTGCTGGCCGTGCTGCAGCGTGCAGGGAGGGTGCCACGCGACCGGCGCCCCGGCAGCGCGCGCGCCTGCGCGCTGCACCAGTTCGGCCTCGAACGCCGGCAGGATTTCACTCAGGTCCCGCGTCATTTCCGAAATGCGCGCCGCCTTGGCGGCATAGGCGCCGTCGTGCGCCAGCAGATGGCTGTATTCCTTGACCGTGACGCCGCAGCCGGAAGCGGTCATCACAATCGCCTCCACCTGCTCCTGCGCCACGTATGGCCACCATGCGTCGATATTGCGCCGCATATCGTCGAGCGCCGCATCCTGGTCGTTCAGGTGAAAGCGCAGCGCCCCGCAACAGCCGGCGCCGGGTGCAGCAAGCAACTGCACGCCCAGGGTGTCCAGCACGCGCGCAGCGGCCGCGTTGATGTTCGGCGCCAGGCCGGGCTGCACGCAGCCATCGAGCACCAGCATCTTGCGGGCGTGCGCTCGCACCGGCCATGCGCTCGCGGGCCGGCGCGCGGGAAGCTTGTCCTGCAACGGCTTGCCCAGCAAAGGCTTGAGCAACTGCCCCGCGCGCAGGGCCGGTTCGAACAGCCAGCGGCGCGGCAAGGCTTCCTTCAGCACGTAGCGCCGGATGCGGTCCGGCAGCTTGCGCGGCACGCGCTGCTCAACCACCTTGCGGCCGATGTCGGCCAGGCGCCCATACTTGACGCCGGAAGGACAGGTGCTTTCGCAATTGCGGCAAGTCAGGCAGCGGTCCAGGTGAAGCTGGGTGCTGGCCGTCACCGGCGCACCCTCCAGCACCTGCTTGATCAGGTAGATGCGGCCGCGCGGCCCATCCAGTTCGTCGCCCAACAGCTGGTATGTCGGGCAGGTCGCAGTACAAAAGCCGCAATGCACGCAGGCGCGCAGGATCGCTTCCGCTTCGTCGCCGTCCGGCGTGCCCTTGATGAAATCTGCCAGGTTCGTTTGCATATCAGTACATGCGGCCGCAATTGAAAATGCCCGCCGGGTCGAAGGCGGCCTTCAGTCGTTCGTGGATGCGCGCGATCGCCGGCGCCAGCGGATGGAAGGCCCCAACGCCTGCGCCAAGATCTTCGCTCGCGACCCGGTAACGCGTAGCGTGTCCTCCGGCCGCAGCCGCGACGCGCCGAATGTCTTCGGCGACGCCGTGGTCGACGCGCAGCCAGCGCTGCGCCCCGCCCCACTCGATCAGCTGTTCGCCGCGCATCACCAGCGCGCTGGCGGCGCTTGGCACGGACAGCCGCCACAGCTCCGCCGCTCCCGCCTCTGCGCTCGCGAAAAAATCGCCGCGCTGGTCGCGCAAGGCGCTCCAGAACGCGCTGCCGTCGGCCAGCGCCTCGCCGCCCATGCCAGCCTGCGCCGCCCTTACTGCCGCCTGGGCTCCCGACAGGCGCACGGTCAGCATCCCGCCATGCCAGCAAGTCGCCGACACCGGCAGCGGCCGCCCGGCCCACTCGTTCATCATGCGCAGCGCCCCGGTTTCGTCCACCTCGAAGCGGATGGTCGCCTCGCAGAAAGGCACGGGCAGCACCTTCAAGGACACCTGGGTGACCAGGCCCAGCGTCCCCAGCGAACCGGCCAGCAGCCGCGATACGTCATAGCCGGCCACATTCTTCATTACCTGGCCGCCGAAGGACAACAGTTCGCCGCGGCCATCCATCAGCTGCGCGCCCAGCACGAAGTCGCGCAAGGCGCCTGCTGTGGCGCGGCGCGGGCCGGACAGGCCGCTGGCCACCACGCCGCCAATGGTCGAGCCGGCGCCGAAGCGCGGCGGTTCGAAGGCCAGCATCTGTCCATGCTGCGCCAGCAAGGCTTCGATGTCGGTCAGCGGCGTGCCGCAGCGTGCCGTGACCACCAGCTCGGTCGGCTCATATTCGACGACGCCGGCATAGGCGCGGGTATCGAAAACATCGCCGACCACGTTCTGCCCATACCAGTCCTTGGTGCCGCCGCCGCGCAGCATCAGCCGCGTGCCATCGGCGCTGGCAGCCTGGATGCGGGCGCGGAACTGTTCGAGCATCGCATCCATCTCAGAACCTCGGCAATCCGGCATGCGGCAAACGTCCCGCACGCACATGCATCTTGCCGAACTCCGCGCAGCGGTTCAGCGTTGGAATCGCCTTGTTCGGATTCAGCAGCGACACAGGATCGAACGCCCGCTTCACCGCAAGGAAGGCCGCCAGTTCGGCATCGCTGAACTGGGCGCACATGGAGTCGATCTTCTCGATGCCCACGCCATGCTCGCCGGTGATGGTGCCGCCCACTTCCACGCACAGCGCCAGGATCTCGGCGCCGAAAGCTTCGGCGCGATGCAGCTCGTCGGGCTGGTTGGCATCGAACAGGATCAGCGGGTGCAGGTTGCCGTCGCCCGCGTGAAACACGTTGGCGCAGCGTAGGCCGTACTTGGCTTCCATCTGCTCAATGCCAAGCAGCACGCGCGCAAGCTGCTTGCGCGGGATGGTGCCATCCATGCAGTAATAGTCGGGCGAAATGCGCCCTGCTGCCGGGAAGGCGTTCTTGCGGCCGGACCAGAATTTCAGGCGCTCCTGCTCGCTGTTCGAGACCAGTACCGCGCTGGCGCCGGCCGCCTGCAGAACGGCCGTCATGCGGGCGATTTCCTCTTCGACCTCATCGACCGTGCCGTCGGCTTCGCACAGCAGGATGGCGGCGGCATCGGTATCGTAGCCGGCGCACACGAAGGGTTCGACCATGCGCGACGAAGTGCGGTCCATCATTTCCAGGCCGGCCGGGATGATGCCGGCCGCGATCACGTCAGCCACTGCGCTGCAGCTTGCGCCAACCTCGTCGAAGGAAGCCATGATGACGCGCGCACTGGCGGGCTTGGGCACCAGCCTGACGGTGACCTCTGTGACGATGCCCAGCATGCCCTCGGAGCCGACAAAGGCGGCCAGCAGGTCCAGGCCCGGGGCATCGAGGGACTCGCCGCCCAGCTCCACCACATCGCCCTCGATGGTTGCCATGCGCACGCGCAGCACGTTGTGCACGGTGAGGCCGTACTTCAGGCAGTGCACGCCGCCAGAATTCTCCGCCACGTTGCCGCCGATGGTGCAGGCGATCTGCGAGGAAGGATCGGGCGCATAGTACAGGCCGTATGGTTCGGCAGCTTCGGAGATGGCGAGGTTGCGCACACCCGGCTGCACGACTGCCGTGCGTGAAAAGGCGTCCATGCGCACGATCTGGTTCATGCGTGCGGTGGACAGCACCAGGCCGTCGGCAATCGGCATGGCGCCGCCGGACAGGCCGGTACCCGCGCCGCGCGGCACGATCGGCACATTGAATTCGCGGCAGACCTGCAGGACGGCCAGCACCTGAGCTTCGTCAGCCGGCAAGGCAACCGCCATGGGAAGCTGGCGATACGCCGACAGGCCATCGCACTCATAGGGACGCGTGTCTTCCGCTTCCGACAGCACGCTCGATGGCGGCAGGGCCGCGCGCAGGGCGGCAACAAAGGCTGTGCTGTTTTTCATTGATCCATTGTAAGTTCAAATCCTGCAAGCACGCGGAATTCCCCTCCCAACCAATGGTAATTTGTCGTATCCTGCCACCGTTAACGACAATTTGAGGCTGCAATGGGTAATCGACTCTCGAAAATCGCCACCCGCACCGGCGACAAAGGCACCACCGGCCTGGGCGACGGCTCCCGCGTGGACAAGGACAATGTGCGCATCCAGGCCATCGGCGAAGTGGATGAGCTGAACTCCAACCTAGGCGTGCTGCTGGCCGAAGCGCTGCCGGACGAGATGCGCGAGGAACTGGTCTCGATCCAGCACGACCTGTTCGACCTGGGTGGAGAGCTGTGCATTCCGGGCTACCAGATGATCAAGGAAGAACACGTCGAGCGCCTGGATGCGCTGCTGGCCAAGTACAACGCGACGCTGCCGGCGCTGACGGAATTCATCCTGCCGGCCGGTTCGCGCGCCGCGGCGCTGTCGCACGTGTGCCGCACCGTATGCCGCCGCGCCGAGCGCGCCATCGTCACGCTGGGCAAGAACGAAACCATCCACGACTTCCCGCGCCAGTACGTGAACCGCCTGTCGGACCTGATGTTCGTGCTGGCGCGTGTGCTGAACCGCTTTGCAGGCGGCAGCGACGTGCTGTGGCACCACGACCGCAAGCGCGGTTAAAAGCCGGCCTGCGCGGCAAAGCGCTGCTGCAGGTAGTCGAGCATGAGCCGCACCCGGTGCGGCAGGTAGCGGCGGCTGGGGTAGAGCAGGTGCAGTTCCTGCGCCGGCCCCCGCCAGCCGCGCAGCACCCGGCGCAGCTTGCGCTGGGCCAGCAAGTCATGCACCAGCCATTCCGGGCACAAGCCGATCCCTCCGCCAGCAGCGAGCGTATCGCGGATTGCCAGCGCATTGTTGACGCGGTAACGGCCGTGCGTGGCGACTGTCACATTTTGCTCCCCATCCGATAATTCGAGCGTGTCCCCGCTGCTCAACCAGGCGAAGCGGATGTATTCGTGCTCGCCCAGTTGAGCGGGCGTTTGCGGCGTGCCGTGCGTCTTCAGGTAGGACGGCGCGGCCACCAGCAGGCGCGGCGAAGCCCCGATGCGGCGCGCGATCACGTTCGGCGGCAAGTCGCTGCCGAGACGCACCGCGATGTCCACGCCCTCTTCCACCAGGTCCGCCATGCGGTCGTTCAGGATCAGTTCAACTTCAATGGCGGGGTATTGCCGCAGGAAGTCCTGCACATAGGCGTTGAGGCAGAACTGCCCCAGGGCCACCGGTGCATTGATGCGCAGCAGGCCGCTGGCGGCAGCCGTCTCGCCGCGCACGTCGGCTACCGCGTCGGCATATTCTTCCAGCACGCCGCGGGCGCGTTCGTAAAAGCGGCGTCCGGGCACGGTCGGCGACAGGCTGGCCGTGCTGCGTTCGAGCAGTCGCACGCCAAGGTCGGCCTCCAGCGCCGCGACGACCTTGCTGATATTCGATTGCGTGGTGTGCTGCTCGCGGGCGACGGCCGAAAGACTACCCAGTTCAACGGCACGCACGAAGCATTCGAGGGAGCGTAAAGTGTCCATCCATCATTCCTTTTTGGACTTAACTATAGTCCATTTTCGCGACTACCAGTCGACATCGGAATAATGGAGCATGGCTCCATCCGAACTTGACTGGAGAATCCACATGAAACGCCTTGCTTTTTCCCTGGCTGCCTTGCTCGCCGCAACAGCCGTCCATGCAGCCGAATGGCGCACCAGCTGGTACGCTGCGCCGATGCCGGCCTGGGGCGCCGAATTCGCCTTGCCCACCATGATGCCGCCGTCGCTGGAGGCGCAGACAGTGCGGGAGTTCGTGCGCACCAGCGTCGGCGGCGACCAGGTGCGCGTCAGCTATTCCAACCGCTATGGCAGCGCGCCGCTCGTGATCGGCGAAGTGCGGCTGGCGCCGGCCCGCGGCGAACCGTCGCGCGCAGCTACGTCGCAGCAAGATGGCGCAGGCGTGCAACTGACCTTTGGTGGCCAGCGCAGCGTGACAATTGCGCCGGGACAGTCGGTCACCAGCGACGCGGCCCCGCTGGCGGTTGGCGCCCGCCAGCGCCTGTCAATTTCCACCTGGCTGCCGCAACGCTCTCCGCTCACGACTTTCCACTGGGGTGCGCAGCAAACGGCCTTTGCGGCTCCCGGCAACTGGGCCGCTGCCGCCGAGCTGCCGGGCGCCCAAGCGCTGGCTGGCCGCACCTTCCTGAGTGCCGTGCAAGTCTCCGGCCCAGCGCGACGCACCGTTGTCGCTCTCGGAGATTCAATCACCGACGGCAACGGCTCCACACCCGACCGCAACCTGCGCTGGCCCGACCAGCTGGCCGAGCGTGCCGAGGGCGTCGCCGTGGTCAATGCCGGCATTTCCGGCGCGCGCCTCCTGGCGGATGGCATGGGCGAAAAGGCGGCTGCGCGCGTCGAGCGGGATGTGCTGTCGCAACCAGGCGTGGACACGGTGATCGTCCTGCTGGGCATCAACGACATCGGCTGGCCTGGCAGCGCATTTGCCCCGCACGAGCCGCCAGTCACGGCCGGCGCCATGATCGCCGGCTACCGCAAGCTGATCGCCGCCGCACGCGCCCGGCAAGTGCGCATCGTCGGCGGCACGCTGCTGCCCTTCGAAGACGCCCTGCAAGGCACGCCCTACGCCGGCCACTACTCGCCCGCCAAGGAGCGCGTACGCCGCGAAGTCAATGAGTGGATCCGCCGCAGCGGCGAGTTCGACGCCATTATCGATTTCGACCACCTGCTGCAAGACCCTGCGCACCCATCCCGCCTGCGCCCCGAATTCGACTCTGGTGACCACCTGCACCCCAGCGACGCTGGCTATGCCGAAATGGCACGCGCCGCAGCATTAATCGCCAAGCAAGCGCGACATGCCTTTGGCAAGGCTCAGGCGAGTGGCGCCACTGGGGTGGCTGGCGAGCACGGTTAAGGCGGGGGAATCGGCGGCAAGCTTGCTGTAAAAGGTCAGCATGGCCGCGCATGGCCAGCCCGCGCGATAGGCGATCAGCATGCCAAGCTGGTCAGCCTCCCGCTCCTGGATCGCGGCGAGTTTGGACAGGCGGAATTGCAGGGGCACGTCGGAGGCCAACCGCTCCAGAACCACATCGAGCGGCAAGTCGCGCCGGCTGTCGAGCAAGGCCTCCGACAGGGTTTCGCGCTCGTGTTCTGCGACGACGTGGGCAATTTCATGCGCAAGCAGGACCGCCAGTTCGCCATCATTCAGCCGAAGGCGTTCGACAAACAGGCTGCCGACCAACAATTTTCCGCCGGCCTGGCTTTCGGCTTCCACAGCCGGATCGTCGGTAACGTGGAATTCCCACGGCCATCCCGCAGCAGCGGGCCTTAGCGAGCTGGCTGCGCGCACCAGTCCATCGGCGATGCCCTTCACGCGCAGCAGCAGGACCTTGTCGCGGTCAAGCCGGCCAACAGCAGCCAGCGACACCGTCTGCTCGATATACTGGCTCTCCGCCTGTTGCTCGACTTCTTCGGCGGGAAAACGCAGCTCCTGCCAGCGGCCGGATTCGGGAACCTGCGCCATGGCTTGCGAGGCCGAGACCAGCAGTGCGAGCAGGAGATAGCGCATTTCACTCCCTCGATTGGAATAAACTATTTATACCAATCTAGGCGACACTCGCCGCAGGCACAAGATTTGATGGAATTTTGTTAGACTGCGCAGATGCGAAAATTTCAACAATGCGTTTTTGCCATCGCAGTCGCGTTCGCGACAGGTGGCGCGGCAGCCCAGGAGACGACTCCAAGCGTCGAGGTACAGGGCGTAAAGAATCCGGACATGAAGTCCTACCGCGCCGTCGTGGCCGGCCTTGATGCATTCGAGGAGCACCATGCGCTGGCGCCATCGGTGCCGGAGCTGCGCTTCCGGCTGACGGGGCGCGAGGGCCAGGAGCAGCCTGCCGGCGATGCCCTCTACCTGCGCATTGTCGGCAACGGCGAACCGATCCCGGTCCCCATCGCGCAAGACGGCACCTTCGCCGTGCCACGCGTGCAATCGGCAATCGATGACGATGCCGATCTGATACTGAACCGCAAGAAGGGAGTGCTGAAAGGCTACCCCGATATCCGCACGCCAGGCTTGCCGGAAAACGTCCGTCGCCTGGGCGACCTGCGCCTGGAATGCCAGGTGATGATCGCCATCGCCAAGAAGGAAATGGGCCTGATGATGAAGCTGTTCGTCAACACTGTCGCCATGACGACCAACTGGTGCGACATGAGCTTTGACAAGAAGAAGATCAGGTTCGCCTTCCGCAGCCTGCGCCCGCTCGAAAGCGCCGAAATCATCGACGGCGAACGCCACGAAAAGCTCGATACCGGCGACTTCAGTTTCCGCTCGCCGATCGGCGAAAGCGATTGGTCGAACGAAGCCCGCATCGAGCTGCGTTACGCCCCGGAGTTGACGCCGGAAGAAAAAGCCAATCCCTGGCTGCAAACGCTGTTCGTGACCGGTTCCATGAGCGACTGGGCTTCGCGCAATCCGCTGCGCAGGGTTGAGGAAGGCATCTACGCCGCAGAACTGGACCTGGACAAGGGCTCACATTCATTCAAGGTCGGCACGCGCGGCCTGGCGGCAATCAGCCTTGGCGCGCCGGCGCCGGAACAGCAGCTAGCGGACGGCGTAGCCGTGCCGCTGGCCAAACAGGGCAAGCGCCTGCGCCTCAAAGTGGAAAGCGCCGGCCGCTACTCCTTCACGCTTGATGCACGCGACAAGGAAGCCCCAACGCTGCGCGTGGCACGCCTGCCCTAAGGCGCGGCGCGCCGGATCGAGGCATCCAGCGCTGCCGGGTTGAACCCGTGCAGCACCTCGGGGTCAATCACCAATAGGCACTCAGCGCCCGCCAAGCTGGCTGAACTCCGGAGCCCGGCCAGCATCCCTCGCCTCTTGCCGTCCCTTGCAGGCTGTGCGTGATCAGCCGTTGTTGACCACCAGGCGCGGTTCGTCGCCGAAACGTCCCTTGATCGAGGCCGCGATGCCGGCCGCATCCAGGCCCACCAGCGCCAGCAGCTTGGCCGGGTCGCCGTGGTCGATGAACTTGTCCGGCAGGCCGAGCATCTGGAGCGGCTTGATGATGCCTTCGGCCGCCAGGGCTTCGGCCACGGCGGCGCCTGCGCCGCCCATGATGCAGCCCTCTTCCACCGTCACCAGGACATCGTGGTCGGCCGCCAGTTGCTTGACAAGTTCCACGTCCAGCGGCTTCACGAAGCGCATATTGGCCACGGTGGCGTTCAGCAGTTCGGCCGCGCCCATGGCCGGGGCCACCATCGAACCAAAAGCCAGGATCGCGATCTTCTGGCCCTTGCGGCGGATTTCGCCTTTACCGATCGGCAGCGTTGTCAGTTCCTGGACAATGGTCGCGCCGATGCCGACGCCGCGCGGATAACGCACGGCCGCAGGACCAGGATGCTGGTAAGCGGTCGTCAGCATCTGGCGGCATTCGTTCTCGTCGGACGGCGCCATCACCACCATGTTCGGGATGCAGCGCAGGTAGGCCAGGTCGTAATTGCCGGCGTGGGTGGCGCCGTCGGCGCCCACCAGGCCCGCGCGGTCCAGCGCAAAGGTCACGTCGAGGTCTTGCAGCGCCACGTCGTGGATCAGTTGGTCGTAGGCGCGCTGCAGGAAGGTCGAGTAGATCGCCACCACCGGCTTCAAGCCTTCGCAGGCCAGGCCGGCGCCGAAGGTCACCGAATGCTGCTCGGCGATGCCGACGTCGAAGTAGCGGTCCGGGTGCTCTTTCTCGTAGCGCACCATGCCCGAGCCCTCGCGCATGGCCGGCGTAATCGCCACCAGGCGCTTGTCGGCCTTGGCCATGTCGCACAGCCAGTCGCCGAACACTTCGGTATAGGTTTTCTTAGAAGGCGCCAGCGCAGGCTTGATGCCTTCGGCCGGATTGAACTTGCCGGTACCGTGGTAAAGGATGGGCTCGGCCTCGGCCAGCTTGTAGCCCTGGCCCTTGCGGGTCACCACGTGCAGGAACTGCGGGCCCTTGAGCTGCTTGATGTTCTGCAGCGTCGGGATCAGCGAATCGAGGTCATGGCCGTCGATCGGGCCGATGTAGTTGAAGCCCAGCTCTTCGAACATGGTGGCAGGAACCACCATGCCTTTTGCGTGTTCTTCCAGGCGCTTGGCCACTTCCAGCAGCGGGCCTGGCAGCACGGACTTGCCGACGTTCTTGGCTGCTGCATAGAACTGGCCCGACATCAGGCGCGCCAGGTAGCGGTTCAGTGCACCGACCGGGGGCGAGATCGACATGTCGTTGTCGTTCAGGATCACCAGCAGGTTGCAGTCCTTTTCCACGCCTGCGTTGTTCAGCGCCTCGAACGCCATGCCCGCGGTCATCGAGCCGTCGCCGATCACGGCGATCGCGTGGCGGTGCTCGCCCTTGATCTTGGCGCCCAGGGCCATGCCCAGCGCAGCGGAAATCGAGGTCGACGAGTGCGCGGTGCCGAAGGTGTCGTATTCCGATTCCACACGGCGCGGGAAGCCGGAAATGCCGTTCAACTGGCGCAGTGTATGGAACTGGTCGCGGCGGCCGGTCAGGATCTTGTGCGAATAGGTCTGGTGGCCCACGTCCCACACGATGCGGTCCTGCGGCGTGTTGAACACATAGTGCAAGGCGACGGTCAGTTCCACCGTGCCCAGGTTGGAGGACAGGTGGCCGCCGGTCTTGGACACGGAATCGAGCAGGAAGCTGCGCAGTTCTTCGGCCAGCGGCGTGAGCTGGTGGCGAGCCAGCTTGCGCAGGTCGGCCGGGTTATTGATGGTTTCAAGCAGTTTCATTTTAAGCTTTCCTCTGCACGATCAGGTCTGCGAGTTCACGCAGGCGCAGAGCTTGTTCTCCGAACGGCGCCAGCGCAGCGTGCGCATCCTGCCGCAGTTTTTCCGCCAGGGCGATCGATGGTTCCAGGCCGAGGATGGATACGTAAGTCGGCTTGTTGTCCGCCGCATCCTTGCCTGCCGTCTTGCCCAGCGTGACCGAATCGGCCGTCGCGTCGAGCACATCGTCCACCACCTGGAAGGCCAAGCCGATGGCGCGCGAATAATCGTGCAGGGCCGCCAGCTCGGCATCCGTCAAGTGCTTCCCAGCCATCGCGCCCAGCACGACCGAGGCACGCAACAGCGCGCCGGTCTTCAGCTGGTGCATGCGCTCGAGCTGTTCCAGCGTCAGGCTGATGCCCACGCTATCGAGGTCGATGGCCTGGCCGCCGCACATGCCGGCCGAACCGGCGGCATCGGCCAGCAGGCGCAGCATGCCGACCAGGCGTTGCGGCGGCACCGATTCGACGCCTGCCAGCACGCCGAAGGCCTGCGCCTGCAGCGCATCGCCCACCAGCAGCGCGGTGGCTTCGTCATAAGCCACGTGCACGGTCGGCTTGCCGCGGCGCAGCGCGTCGTCGTCCATGCAGGGCATGTCGTCATGCACCAGCGAATACGCATGGATCATTTCCAAGGCGGCGGCGGCGCGGCTCAGGGCCTGCGCGTCGGCGCCGGACAGGGCCCCGGCGGCATGCACCAGCAGCGGCCGCACGCGCTTGCCGCCATCGAGCACGGCATAGCGCATGGCGGCATGCAGCTTGGTTGGAACAACATCTTCGGCAGGCAGGTAGGACGACAAGTCCTGCTCCATGCCGGCCTGGATGGTCTTCATCCAGTCCTGGAACGATGCGCTCATTGGGCTGCCTCCTCGTCTTCGGCGAAAGGCTTGAGCATATCGCCTTCGAGCACCTTGACCTGGGCTTCGACCTTGTCGAGCTGGCCGGCGCAGAACTTCACCAGTTCGGAGCCGCGCGCATAGGCGGCCACCGAAGCTTCCAGCGGCAGTTGGCCGGCTTCCATCTGGCTGACCAGCTGGGCCAGTTCGGCCATCGCTTCCTCAAAGGTGGCGGGCGCATTCATTTTCTTGGTCATAAAGCTATATAACACTAGTGTAGCCCGCTATTTTAGAACAAACTCCTGCATTCGGTCTAAAAAGCGGCCTCTAAACAGGGTGGAAACGTTGCAATTACATTCACGCCGCCTGCGGGGCGCCCCGCCCCAGAAAGTTCAGCGAAGATAGCCTATTCCGCGCTATAATCTCCGGTTCTGTCCGAAATACCGTTTTTATAATCTGAATTCAGGTCTTTACGGATCTTTCTCTTCTTGGTTTGATATTTAATTAAGGGGGGTTTGGATGTCCGATCTGGGTAGCCACGCCAAGCTGGCGCGTTCGAACGCGCAACTTCCGGTCAACGTCTATTTTGACGAAACGCTGCTGCAGCGTGAAATGCAGGAACTGTTCAAGAAAGGCCCGCGCTACGTCGGCCACGAGCTGATGGTGCCGAATATCGGCGACTTTGCCACGCTGGCGGCTGAAAATGAAGGCCGCATGCTGGTCCGCAATGCCAACGGCATCGAACTGCTGTCCAACGTCTGCCGCCACCGCCAGGCGCTGATGTTCAATGGCCGCGGCAATGCCGACACCATCGTCTGCCCGCTGCACCGCTGGACCTACGACCTGAAGGGCGAGCTGATTGGCGCGCCGCACTTCCCGGACACCCCGTGCCTGAACCTGCCGAAAGCCAGGCTGCAGAACTGGAACGGCCTGCTGTTCGAGCAGAACGGCTACGACGTGATGGACAAGCTGGGCGCCCTGTCGGTCACGAAGGACCTGGATTTCAGCGGCTACATGCTGGACCACGTGGAAGTGCACCACTGCGACTACAACTGGAAGACCTTCATCGAGGTCTACCTGGAGGACTACCACGTCGAGCCGTTCCACCCGGGCCTGGGCAGCTTCGTCACCTGCGACGACCTGCGCTGGGAATTCGGCCAGGACTACAGCGTGCAGACCGTGGGCGTGAACCGCGGCCTGAAGAAGTCCGGCTCGGACACCTACCAGAAATGGCACGAGCAGCTGCTCAAGTTCCGCAACGGCGAACCGCCGAAGCACGGCGCGATCTGGCTCACCCTGTACCCGAACATCATGGTCGAGTGGTACCCGCACGTGCTGGTGGTGTCGACCCTGTGGCCGGAAGGCCCGAACCGCACCCGCAACGTGGTGGAGTTCTACTATCCGGAAGAAATCGTGCTGTTCGAACGCGAATTCATCGAAGCCGAACGCGCAGCCTACATGGAAACCTGCGTCGAGGACGATGAAATCGGCGCCCGCATGGACGCCGGCCGCAAGATCCTGATGGAGCGCGGCGAAAACGACGCCGGCCCTTACCAATCGCCGATGGAAGACGGCATGCAGCACTTCCATGAATGGTACCGGAGCAAACTGGACATCTGATGCAATCACTCTGGATGTTAGTTGCCAGTTTCCTGTTCGCCGCCATGGGGGTGTGCGTGAAACTGGCGTCCGACGAATTCAGCGTATCCGAAATGGTGATGTACCGCGGAGTGATCGGCATGATCATCCTGTTCACCATGCTGCGCCTGCAAGGCGGCACCCTCAAGACCACCATGCCGCTGGCCCACCTCTGGCGCGGCGCAGTCGGCGTGCTCTCCCTCTGGATCTGGTACTACACCATCGCCAAGCTCCCCCTGGCCACGGCCATGACGCTTAATTACATGGCGCCGATCTGGATCGCCGTGTGGCTGTTCGCGCATGGCTGGTGGCACCAGAAAAACCGCGTCGAATGGCCGCTGATCATGGCGGTCGGCATGAGCTTTGTCGGCGTCACCTGCCTGCTGCAGCCGGCCTTTGACGCCAACCAGCTGGGCCCGGCCCTGATGGCGCTCGGCTCCTCCGTGCTGTCGGCCATGGCCTATATGCAGGTGCGCAAGCTGGGCCTGGCGGGCGAACCCGAATCGCGCGTGGTGTTCTTCTTCAGCGTGACCAACCTCTTCGCCGGTTTCAGCGGACACCTGCTGGAAAGCGGCTGGCACTGGCACCCGCTGGACAACTCGCGCAGCATCCTGCTGATACTGGGCGTGGGGCTGTGCGCCACCGCCGCGCAAGTGGCAATGACGCGCGCCTACCGCCTCGGCAAGACGCTGGTGGTAGCCAACCTGCAGTACACCGGGATTGTGTTCTCCAGCATCTGGGGCGTCCTGCTGTTCAGCGACAGCTTCGGCTGGTTAAGCTGGGTAGGCATGGCGATCATCCTGCTGTCCGGCGTGGCCGCGACGTTCTACAACACACGCAGCACGGATCGCGGCAAGGCCATTTCCGAAACCGACCCGATTGCCAGTGAAGTCTGAGCAGGCGGCCCCACGCGCTGTCATGCGCGGAGCTAAGCTGCTATAGTCGCCAGCATTGCCAGCGACACTGAAGGAAACTGCATGCATACCACCCTGATTGACGCCAACACCCTTGCGCAGCACCTGGACGACCCGCAATGGATCATCCTCGACTGCCGCCACGACCTGATGAATCCCGCTTTCGGCCGCGATGCCTTTGCCAAAGGCCACATCCAGAACGCCCAATTCGCCAATATCGACACCGACCTGTCGGGCCCCAAGAAGGACGCCGAAGGCGTGTTCCGCGGCCGCCATCCGCTGCCGGAACGCGCAGCGCTGCTGGAAACCCTGCGCCGCTGGGGCATCAACGACGACACGCAAGTCGTCGCCTACGATGCACACGGCGGCATGTACGCAGCGCGCCTGTGGTGGCTGCTGCGCTGGGTCGGGCATGGCGCGGTAGCGGTGCTCGACGGCGGCCTGGCAGCGTGGAGCGCCGCCGGCCAGCCCCTGGTGACGACGATCACCGAGCGCCCGCGCGGCAAGCTCGCCGACCAGGCAACGCTGGTGCGCACGGCAACGGTCGGCGAGCTGCTTGAAAATCTCGACACGAAACGCCTGCAAGTCGTCGACGCCCGCGCCAACGACCGCTTCCGCGGCGAGAACGAAACGATCGACCCGGTAGGCGGCCATATCCCCGGCGCGCGCAACCGCTTCTTCAAGGACAACCTGCAAGCCGACGGCCGCTTCAAAGAGCCCGCAGTGCTGAAACAGGAACTGCAGCAGATAGTCGGCGCGCCGGCCAGCGCCGTGATGCAATGCGGCTCCGGCGTCACCGCCTGCCACAACCTGCTCGCACTGGAAATCGCCGGCCTGCCAGGTGCCGCGCTGTACCCCGGCTCCTGGTCCGAATGGTGCGCCGACAGCACCCGTCCCGTCGCCACCGGCCCCGCCTGAAATCCCACGGCCCAGCCCGTGTCACACCATGGGGTCACACCCCGACAGTGACACGGCCTCATCTGCGTGAACAGCCGAGCCCGTGTCACACTTGGGGTGTGACCCCAGGGTGTGACACGGGCTCGAGCGTAGCGTTAGTCGCCGCCTCCGCCGCAGCTGCTGCCTCCGCTGTCGCAACTGGAACTTGAGGCATCGCTGCAGTCGACCGAACTGCCGCAGCCGGAGCCGCAACTGCTGCCGCTGCTGTCACTGCTCGCAGCCTGCTGCCGGGCGCGTTGCTCGAAGTCGTTGAACTGTGCGGTCGTGATCAGGCCCGCTGTCAGCAAGCCGGCGGCAGCCATCTGCGGTGGGCAGTTGATGTTTGGGTCGAACCGGCCTCGTGCGTCGAGCTGGCTGTAACCCGGCTGTCCGTGCTTGACCGAGTAGCCATAGCCAAGCGGCATATTCAGCTTCTTGTCCAACAGGAAGAGCGACGGCAGCCGCGGTCCTTCGCGGTTCAGTCCTTCCGCATGGCGCGCCCTGACCAGGCAGACCGCCAGCGCTTCATCCAGGTTGCCGCCCATGGCAGAACCTTCCACATGCGGCACCACGCGACCAAAGTGCTTGCGGCAGAACGCTTCCAGCTTGAGCGGCGATAGGCGCAGCCAGGCATGCCAGACCGAGTCGGCGGCCTTCGAGGGCAAGGCGCATGGCGTCCTGCCCTGTGCGGCGCATTCGAAAAAGTCGAGCAGGCCAATCGCGGATCGGGCAAAAAAAACGGCATCCGTCGGGATGCCGTGGTATTCGAGACGTGCGCTGCTTTTCCAGTAATTGTACAGGCCGGGCGGTAGTTCCTTGAGGGCCTTGCCGTGCCGCGAGCGCTGCATGAGACGCTGGGCGTACCAGGTATTCAACATTGTCCAAATCATGATGCCAGCCTATGGAAAGATTGTGACAACTGTATTACAACGTGGCGTGCTTGCCGCAACAGCTCGCTTTTCGTTGGAAATTTGCATGGGAACGTGTGACTATGTTCTTGGGAGTTCGTCGGGGATAACGAACTTGTTGCGAGAGCAAAAATATGAAAATCAGAACAGAATTGGCGGCCGCGCAATTCGAGACCCAGGACATCGTCCAGATTGCCATGCGCATCAACGTGGAGGCGGGCAGCATTCATGCCTGGATCTTCCTGAAGCAGAATGGCTTCCGGGATGAAGAGATCATGAACTTGCTGCGTCACACCCCGTCATTGCGCGTCGTTCATTAGCAACTACTTTTTTTTTGCGGCTTCCTTACGGGCGCGTTCGAAAGAAGGCGTCCACAGAGGATGGCCTTTTTCGCCCGGGCTCAGGTCGAAGGACCTGTCCAGCTTGAAGGCTTTGGCGAACTGCTGGCGGCACAGCGTGGCGCGGTTGGTGACGCAGTAGCTGAAGGCGGTGTACTTGAGCGCTTCCACCTGCAGCGGCTTTTCCGCATTGGCCAGTTCCGGTCCGGTGAGCTGCTTGATCGCGCCGTTGAAATTGCCGGCCTTGTACATCTCGATGCCCGCGTTGAGCGCCTTGCGCGCATCGGGCACTTCAGGCTCCGCTGGCGGAGGGGGCGGGCTGGCCTTCTTGACCGGCGCCGGCGCCGCTTCCTTGGCCGTTGCAGGTGGGTGCGCCGGCTTGTCGTGCAGTGGCCCGAAGGATTCGCAGCCGGCCAGCACCAGCGCGGCCGCGATCAGGAAAATCTTATTCTTCATTGTGCAAAGTCATGCTTGATGGTGACCGGCTTCCTGGCGTCCACATTAACTTTCTGGACATAGGCTTGGAAGTTGGGGTTCTCGAGGCGCACTTCGTGCTCGCCCAGCGGCAGCGTCAGTTTCTTCAAAGGCGGTGTGATGCCTTTCTGGACGCCGTCGACGTAGATTGTAGCCCAGGGCTGCACAGCGATGCTGAGCGTGCCGGTAGTCGGCGCGGCAGCTTCTGCGCTCGCGGCTGCGGCGCCTGGCGCTGCGCCGGCCGATGCCGCCTGTGCCGCGACCGGCGCGGCGCCGGAGGTCGACGCTGCATTAGTGCTGCTGCCGGCAACTGCAAGCTGTGGCTCGGCAGGCGGCGTGCTGGCTGCGGCAATCGCGCTGGCCGATTCTGTGCCGGCCGATGCTGCGCTGGCCGGCGCTTCGCTGCCGGCACTGCCAGCGGCCGGCACCTGCGCGCTGGCTACTTCCGGCGCGGCCGGCTTGACCGGGCTGCCGTCGGCCAGCCACGAAATGCCGCCAACGAGCAAAGCCAGCACGACAAGGCCGCCAGCGATCATATTGTTTGACGGGCGCGAGCTGCGTGCGACCGGCATTGCCTGCCGGCCCGACTTGCTGCCCGATTTGCTGCTGGTCTTGTTGCGGCTCGAGCGCGAGCCGGAGTCGAACGGCGAACTGGCGCTCGGGCTTGAACTGGCGCTGGCTTCGCTTGCTGCCGGCCCGCCTTTCTCGGCATTGCGGGCCGAGCGCGAACGATGGCGGCGCGGCGCACTCTCTGGCGCTGCGCTGGCGTCGCCGGCGGCGCTGGCATTTGCGCCGTCGGCAGCGGCGTCGGCTGCTGCATTGCTGCCCTCGGCGGCGGGCGCCGCGCCCGGCGCAGCAGCGTCAAAACCAAGCAGCGAGGAAAATTCGGCGATCGATTGCGGCCGGATCTCCGGACGCACGGCCATGCCGCGGTCGATCGCTTCCAGGAACTGGTTGCTGTAGCCTTCGCGCCCGCTGATCGCCAGCGGCTCGATCGGGTCATTCAGCATGCGCGCCACCGCTGCCGGCGGCGCCTTGCCGGTGATGGCGGCGTACATTACGGCCGACAGAGAATAGATATCGGTCCACGGGCCCTGGCGCATCGATTCGTCATCGGCATACTGTTCGACCGGCGCAAAGCCCGGCTTCAGGATCACGGTCAGCGACTGTGCCATGTCCTGCACGATCTGGCGCGCCGCGCCGAAGTCGAGCAGCACCGGCTGGCCATCCGGCTGGATCATGATGTTTTCCGGCGAAACGTCGCGGTGCAGGATCTTGGCCGCATACAGCGCTTCCAGCGCGCCCAGCACCGGCTGCAGCAGTCGCTTGAGCCAGGCTTCGTTCACCAGCTCCGGATTGTCGCGAATCACCGCCTTGAAAGTGCTCCCTTCGTAATAGCGCATGGCCATGTAGGCCGTGCCATTCGATTCCCAGAAGCGGTACACCTTGACCAGCGCCGGGTGGTCGAATTGCGCCAGCAAGCGCGCTTCGTTGATGAAGCTGCGCAAGCCGGCCTCGAATGCTTCCGCATGGCGCTTGGAGCGCACCGTCACCGTGTGATCGTTGGCGCGCGCGGCCAACGCCGACGGCATGTATTCCTTGATGGCCACCGTGCGTTGCAGCGAGTGGTCGAAGGCGAGGTAGACGATGCCGAAACCGCCTTCACCGATCACTTCGCGGATCTCGAATTCCGCGACGCGGGTGCCGATTGGCAGGCTGTTAGGCAGTTCGACTGCTTTGTTCATGGAGCTTCACCGATAAAAATTGCCTGCGCGCTGAAATTATCGCGGGCCTTGTGCACCAGGCCCGCGCGCTCGTCGGCCAGGGTGCAGATGGCGGACAGCCATTCCTGCGCGCTGCCCGCTTTCGCCAGCAACAACTCCATCTGCGGCTCGGCGACCCATTCCCACAGGCCGTCGGTGCAGATCAGGATCGCGTCGCCCGCGCGCAGCGCCATCGGCGGCATCACGGACGGCTGCACTTCGTTCTCAGTGCCAATGGCAGCATACAGCACATTGCGCTTGGGATGGCTGCGCGGGTCGGCGCCGGCGGCCAGGCCGGCGTCGATCATCTGCTGCACCATGCTGTGGTCGCGCGTGGCATGCAGCAGGCGCCCGCGGCGGAACAGGTAGATGCGGGTGTCGCCCATATGCGCCCACGTCGCCTGGGCGCCGGCACGATCGACCAGCGCCAGCGCCACCGTGGCGCTCATGCCCTGCAGCGCCGGGCGCTCCCTCTTGCTGCGGGCCACCGCAATAGCCGCTTCGGCCACCATGGCCGGCGTGGCGTCGGCGCTGAAGTCGGGCCGCGCGCCAAAGTTGGACAAAACCGCCTGCACCACGATCTGGGAGGCGATTTCGCCTCCCTCATGGCCGCCCGCGCCGTCGGAGACCACGAAGCACACCAGTTCACCGCGCTCGGCACGGCCAATGGCATCCTGGTTGGATGCACGTCCGCCGACGGAGGAAACCTCCGCGACGCTGAGCGCAATGCGCTGGGGCATATCGGCCATGGCTGACTCCCTTATTCCATCTCGTCCTGGCGGCGCTCATAGGCGCTCAGGAAAGCATCGCCCAGCGTGCCGTTGAAGTTGGACTCGCAGGCCTTGGCCAGGTCTGCATGCCTGGCGCGGTAGCTATCCCACAGGGCGGCCTTGCGCGCCAGCGGCAGCACCGTGCCCAGCACGCTGCGCTTCTGCTGCTCCTCGACCGCTTTCGGCGAAAGGCGCGTCAACGCTTCCGCCACGGCGCCCTCCATGCCGGCTTTGACGCAGGCCTGGTGGGCGGAGAGGTCGGCAAAGGCATCTTCCAGCGCTTCCACCGGGCCCATGAAGCCAGGCATTTTCTTGCGCAGCATCTGGGTCTTGGCAGCCTGGCTGTCAGGCAGGAACTTCAGGGGATTGTTGTTGCGTACGACGACGACCGTTGCGTCGGCGTGGATATTGCGCTTGAGCTCAGCGCGATTCAGCAGCAGGCTATGCGCACCGCTGATCGAGGTACCGACCAGTTTTCCCAGCATTTCCATGAATTCTGGCGTGAGTTGCCAGTTCGGTTGCACCCCGGCGCCGCGTTGGAACGCAGCCATCAGGGCATCGGCAGTGTGGTGTTCGGTCGAAGTTTCTTGCATGTGGATCTCCTATCCCCCGTAGCGTAGCAAAAATGATGCCCGCACGTAACTAATCAGTGCGTATTGTGCGCACCGGCGGTCAGGAAAAGCACAATTACAACACCAAGTGCAATTAAGACAACTTGGGGGATGGTTTCGCGCATGGTGGCGCGGCGTTGCATTTGCGGCATCAAGTCGCTGACCGCGATATAGATGAAACCCGATGAGGCAAACACCAGCACGAAGGGGATCAGGTTGGTAGCTTTGTCCAGCGTGTAGTAGCCAAGCACCCCGCCGGCGACGGACAACAGGCTGCACAGCAGGTTGTAGACATAGGCCCGGGTGCGTGAAAAGCCGGCATTGAGCAGCACGATGAAATCGCCGATTTCCTGCGGGATTTCATGGGCGATGATGGCTACCCCAGTGACGATGCCAAGCTGCGGGTTGGCCAGGAAGGCCGCCGCGATCAGGATGCCATCGGTGAAATTGTGCATGCCGTCGCCCAGCAGGATCATCCAGCCTGCACGGCCGGCTTCCGCCTTGTCGTGGCCGTGATGGTGGTGGTGGCCGTCATGCTCGTGATGGTGCGAATGGCGCAAGATTGCCAGCTTTTCAAGCAGGAAGAAGGCCAGCAGGCCGGCCAGCAGCGCACCGAACAGGTGGCGCGGGTCGGTGCCCGATTCAAACGCTTCCGGCAGCGCGTGCAGCAGCGAGGTCGACAGCATGATGCCGACCGACAGGCTGACCATCTTTTCGACCACCTTCGACAGCAGGGCGAACGAAAACACCGCCGCTGCCGTGATACTGGCAACGCCGGCAATCGTGGTGGCCAGCAGGATGGAGGTCAGGACGGGGTCGATGGTGCTTCCTTCGCGTGCAAACCGGGCATTTTACCGCCCTGCAGCATTTTTCGCTAACTTAGGCCACGCCGTGGGCCTGGAACCACGCTAGCGTGCGCTGCCAGCCATCCTGCGCCGCGTCCGGGCGATATTCCGGACGGTAGTCTGCGTTGAAGCCGTGCGGGGCATCGGGATAGACGTGGATGGTGGATTTGCCGCTTCCTTGCGCCAGGGCGGCGCGCATCTGCTCCACCGAAGCAAGCGTGATGCCCTGGTCCTTGCCGCCGTACAGCCCCAGTACCGGCACTTTCAGGGTTGGCGCAATGTCGACCGGCAGCGCGGGCCAGGCGGCAGTGCGTTCCCCCACCAGGCGGCCATACCAGGCGACGCCGGCTTTGACTTGCGGGTTGTGGTGGCTGTACAGCCAGGTGATGCGGCCGCCGTAGCAAAAGCCGGTGATACCCAGCCGGCTGGCATCGCCGCCGTTAGTGTGCGCCCACTCCACAACGGCATCCAGATCGCCCATCACGTCAGCATCGGGGGTCTTGCGGACGATGTTAGCCATCAGGTCAGCGATGGATTGCTCGCGGCTTGCGTCACCCTGGCGCACGAACAGGTCCGGCGCCAGCGCCAGGTATCCCGCCTTGGCCAAGCGGCGCGTCACGTCGGCAATGTGCTGGTGGACGCCGAAAATTTCAGAAACAACAAGAATCACGGGCAGCCTGGTCTTGCCTTCCGGCTGGGCGCGGTAGACCGGGACGGTTTGCCCGCCGACCTGGATCTGGATGGTGCCGGCAGTCAGGCCCGTGGTATCCGTGCTGATCACGGTTTGCGCCTGCACCGGCATCACAGCGGTGGCGAAACCGGTGCCCAAGGCAGCCTTGATGAAATCGCGGCGATCCATGCCTTCTGCTGGGCCAATCAGCGCTTTGGCGTCGTTTTGCAAATCCTGCATGCGGTTTAATTGTTGGGAATATTAATTGAATGACAATTGCAGCAGCCTGATATGACAAAAATTGTCAACCCGATTGCCAAATTCTGTCAGCCCCACAGGAAATGGCACAGGCAAAACAACGGCTCGAGGGCTACCAGTCGGCTTAGTGGGCTTCTTCCCAGTTGCAGCCAACGCCCACTTCGGCCACCAGCGGCACCTTGAGTTCGGCCACGCCGGCCATCAGCTTCGGCAGCATGTCCTTGACCAAGGCCAGTTCGGCGTCCGGCACTTCCAGCACCAGCTCGTCATGCACCTGCATGATCATCTTGGTCGCCAGTCCTTCGCGCTCGATCCAGTCCTGCACCGCGATCATGGCCAGCTTGATCAGGTCCGCCGCCGTGCCCTGCATCGGCGCATTGATCGCCGCGCGTTCGGCGCCCTGGCGGCGCGGGCCATTTGGCGAGTTGATCTCCGGCAGCCACAAGCGGCGGCCGAACACGGTCTGCACATAACCTTGCGCCTTGGCTTCGGCGCGGGTTTCGTCCATGTAGCGCTTGACGCCGGCAAAGCGGGCGAAATAGCGGTCAATGTAGTTCTGCGCGGCGGTGCGGTCGATGCCAAGGTTTGCCGCCAGGCCGAAGGCGCTCATGCCGTAGATCAGGCCGAAATTGATCACCTTGGCATAACGGCGCTGCTCCGGCTGCACATCGGCTGGCGCCACGCCGAAGATCTCGGCGGCGGTGGCGCGGTGGATGTCTTCGCCTTCGTGGAAGGCGCGCAGCATCGCTTCATCGCCTGAAATATGGGCCATGATGCGCAGCTCGATCTGCGAGTAGTCGGCCGACACGATGTGCGCGCCAGGCGGCGCGATGAATGCTTCGCGGATGCGGCGGCCTTCGGCGGTACGCACCGGAATGTTCTGCAGGTTGGGATCGTTGGACGCCAGGCGGCCTGTGATCGCCACCGCTTGGGCATAGTTGGTATGCACGCGGCCGGTCAGCCTGTTGATCATCTTTGGCAGCTTGTCGGTATAGGTCGACTTGAGCTTGGCCATGCCGCGGTATTCCAGCAGCACTTTCGGCAGCGGATAATCTTCCGCCAGCTTTTGCAGCACTTCCTCATCGGTCGATGGCGCGCCGCTCGGGGTCTTTTTCACCACCGGCAGTTCCAGCTTGGTGAAGAAGATCTCGCCGATCTGCTTGGGCGAGCCGAGGTTGAACGGCTGCCCTGCCAGCTCGTAGGCTTTCTGCTCCAGTTCCAGGATGCGCGCCCCCAGTTCGTTGGACTGGGTCGCCAGCAGGGCGGCATCAATCAACACGCCGTTGCGCTCGATCTTCTGCAGCACCACGGCGGTCGGCAGCTCGATGGTGTTGTAGATGCGGGTCAGGCCTTCGTCGCCGGAGACCTGGCCGTGCATGGCCAGGTGCAGGCGCAGCGTGATGTCGGCATCTTCCGCCGCGTACTCGGTGGCGCGGCCGATTTCAACCTGGTCGAAGCCGATCTGGCTGGCGCCCTTGCCGCACACTTCTTCGTAAGCGATGGCCTTGTGGTTCAGGTGGCGCAGCGCCAGGCTGTCCATGTCGTGGGTGCGGTGCGACTCGAACACGTACGATTGCAGCAGCGTGTCGTGCACGATGCCGCGCAGGGTCACGCCGTGGTTGGCGAAGACGTGCGCGTCGTACTTCAGGTTCTGGCCCAGTTTCGGCTTGCTGCCGTCTTCCAGCCAGGGCTTCAGCTTCGACAGCACCCAGTCGCGCTGCAGCTGCTGCGGCGCGTCAGGGTAACGGTGCGCCAGCGGAATGTAGCAGGCAATGCCAGGCTCGGTGGACAGCGAAATGCCGACCATTTCGGCCAACATCGGTTCCAGCGAAGTGGTTTCGGTATCGAGCGCGGTCAGCGCGGCGGCATCGATGCGCGCCAGCCATGCTTCCAACTGCTCTTCGGTCAGCACGGTTTCGTAGCTGATGGTCGCCGGCGGCGCGGCAAACAGGTCGGCCGTGGCGCCCGGTGCCGGCACGGCAGCGGCAGCACTGCCCGGTGCCGGCGCGGCCGGGGTCAGGCCGGACAGCTCGCGCAGCAGGGTCTTGAAGCCGTACTTGGTGAAGAAGGCGACCAGCTGTTCGCGGTCTTCATCCTTGGCGCCCAGCGACTCGGAAATCGACATCATGTGCGCCGACAGGTCGCAATCGGTCTTCACGGTAATCAGCTCGCGCCCCTTCGGCAGCCATTCCAGCGCCGCGCGCAGGTTGCCGCCCACCACGCCGCCGATCTTGTCGGCGTTTTCCATGATGCCGGCCAGGCTGTCGTACTCCTGCAGCCACTTCAGCGCGGTTTTCGGGCCGCACTTGGCCACGCCCGGCACGTTGTCGACGGTATCGCCGATCAGGGTCAGGTAATCGATGATGCGGTTCGGCGGCACGCCGAACTTGGCCAGCACACCCGCCTCGTCCAGCTTTTCATTGGTCATGGTGTTGATCAGCATGACTTTCGGCGTCACCAGCTGGGCCAGGTCCTTGTCGCCGGTGGAAATCACCACGTCCAGGCCGGCCTGCTCAGCCTGCACCGACAGGGTGCCGATCACGTCGTCCGCTTCCACCCCCTCCACCATCAGGATCGGCCAGCCCATGGCGCGCACCGCTTCGTGGATAGGCTCGATCTGCAGGCGCAGGTCGTCCGGCATCGGCGCCCGGGTCGCCTTATAGTCGGGATACATATCGTCCCGGAAAGTCTTGCCCTTGGCATCGAAGACGCAGGCAATGTAGGCAGCCGGGAAATCGGCGCGCAGGCGGCGCAGCATATTGACCATGCCATGCATGGCGCCGGTTGGATAGCCTTCGGCACTGCGCAGGTCAGGCAAGGCATGGAAGGCACGGTACAGGTAGCTGGAACCATCGACCAGCAACAGGGTCTTTTGCATAGCAGGGGAGTGGTGTAAATCTCAATATTCCATTATCGCAGAGTTTTACAACGGGACAGGAGGGCATTTGATACAATGGTCAAACCAATAAATTGAACGAAATCCCATCATGCGCGCCCACACTTCCTGGCTTGCCCTCCCCCTAGTCCTGCTGGCCTCCGGCGCCCTGGCGCAGTCTGCCCCGCCCCAGCCGCAGCAACTGGAACGCATCGAGGAAGTGGACAATCCGGTCACCGTCACGGCCAAGCCGGGCCGGGAAACCAAGATTGTGGAAAAGCGCGAAGGTGGCCGCGTGACCGAAGCCAAGGTCAAGAGCGGCGGAAGCACGTATACCGTCAAGCCGAATACCCCGGCTGGCAGCGCACTGCCCGGCGATGCAGCCGGCTCGGCCAACCGTGGCCCGCAGTGGACTGTGCTGGAGTTCGACCTCCTCAGCAAGAAGAAGAAACGCTCTGCCGAGGAAGCGGAAAAGGAAGACGGCCCGCCGCCACCTCCACCGCCAGCCCAGCCGGCCGCGCCGACCAAGTAAGCGCGCGCCCCGTACGAACACTTAACCTGGTTTCTCATGGCAGTTTTTACCCCGGTCTCACTGGAAGATGTCGGCCATTGGATCAAGCAATTCCCCCTTGGCAAAGCCCTCGCGCTGAAAGGCATCGCGTCCGGCATCGAGAACAGCAATTTTTTCCTGACTACCGAGCGCGGCGAGTTCGTGCTCACGATTTTTGAAAACCTGACGTTCGAGCAGCTGCCGTTCTACCTGCAGCTGATGCGCCACCTGGCCGACCACGGCGTGCTGGTGCCGGCGCCCGTCCCCAACGACCAGGGCGAACTTTGCGTGCCGCTGCACGGCAAGCCGGCCGCCATCGTCTCCAAGCTGGAAGGCAAGCCGCAAATGGCGCCGCAACCGGTGCACTGCGCTGCGGTCGGCGCCATGCTGGCGCGCATGCACCTGGCCGCCCAGGACTTCGCCCTGCAGCAGCCCAACCTGCGCGGCTTGCCATGGTGGCGCGAAGCCACCGCCGCCGTGCTGCCGCACCTGGCGCTGGAACAAGCCCACCTGCTGCACGATGAAATGAAGTTCCAGGAAGCGCTGCACGCCTCCGACGACTACCACGCCCTGCAGCGCGGCCCGGTGCACGCCGACCTGTTCCGCGACAACGTGATGTTCGACGGCGAGCGCCTGACCGGTTTCTTCGACTTCTACTTTGCCGGCTGCGATAGCTGGCTGTTCGACGTCGCAGTGACCGTCAACGACTGGTGCATCGACCTGGCGACCGGCGCCCTCGACGAAGCACGCGTGCGCGCCATGCTGGACGCCTACCACGCGGTGCGGCCTTTCACCGCCACCGAGCATTCGCTGTGGCCGGCCCTGCTGCGCGCCGGCGCCTTGCGCTTCTGGCTGTCGCGCCTGTACGATTTTTATTTGCCGCGCGCCGCCGAAATGCTGACGCCGCACGACCCGACCCACTTTGAGCGCATCCTGCGCACACGCATTGCCGTTCCGGCCCCGGAGTTGTATTAAATGAGTAACATCCCCGCCAGCGCAGGCGTCGCCTGGATTCGCGAAGGCTTCGCCATCTTCCGCAAACAGCCCGGCGGGCTGATGCTATTGATGCTGGCCTACCTGGTGGCGGGTGTGGTGCTGGGAATTATTCCCCTGCTGGGGCAATGGCTGCCAATGATCCTGGCGCCGGTATTCACCGCAGTCTTCGTGCAGGCCTGCGCCGCCGCCGATCGCAAGCAAAGCCTGACGCCGGAAATGCTGCGCCCGGTCTTCCAGAAACCGATTTTCCCGCGCCTGGCCGGACTGGGGGCGCTGTTCGTCCTGGTGCTGGCCCTGCTGGCCATGCTGTTTGCGTCCGTGGTCGGCATGGACACGATGCGCCAGCTGGCGGAGCAGCAGGCAAAGCCGGATGCAGCAGCAGCGGCCGCGGCTGCCAACGGCAACTTCGGCTGGGCCATGTTTGTGATCTTCCTGCTGTCGCTGCCGCTCAGCATGGCGATGCTGTTCGCCGCGCCGCTAATCTTCTGGCAGCAAATGCGGGTCGGCAAAGCGCTGTTCTACAGCTTCTTTGCCGTCTGGCGAGCGCTGCGTGCCTTCCTGCTGTATTTCGTATGCTGGGTGGCGATTGTGATGCTGCTGACTAATGTGGTGCTGCTCCTGCTCGGCAAGACCCTGCTGGGCATGGCAGTGCTGCAATCGTCGCTGATGGTACTTGTCATGGTCATCCAATGCTCGGTATACGCCGCCTACAAGGCTATTTTTGGCGAGCCGGAGCTGCCGGGAGCGGCGCCAGGTCAATAAACCTCTCCAGCACACATTCACGTGGAGCGTTCACGCCAGATATACGTTTGAACCGGGCAGTCATCTGCGTGATTGATCGCCCGCTCCGGCCAGTGGCGTCCGGATAGCTGGTAACGCTGAGAAGGTCTCCATCAATCGAGAACTCGTTCGGGCGCAAATACCCAACCGACTGCGCCAAATGACTGCCTCTTCGAGCCTGCTGCGTGTACGTTGAGGGAGATTCCACCTGGTACTCGAGTGTGAGCCATGAGGTTTGGCCTGGATTTGGCCCAGCGCAGGTCACGAAAATTTCCGAATCCGAGTAGAAGCGCGTGCACTCCGTAGTAGTTCGCTGCACCACGCCATCGCTGAAACGAGTCTCACCCTCACTACCGCCCCAACATCCGAGAAGCTCGCCAGGCCGCCCAACTTCAGCGGCAAAAGTATTCGTCATGAGAGCTAAGAACAGCAAGGTGGAGATCTGCAATTTCATCGGGAATACCGAAGTCAGCGACCGTCGCGTATCGGGTCTGACCCTTGGGTCTGACCCTGATTTACCGGTTCTGGTTTGAAAATCGAAAGAGTGCAAAAGTCAGGCTGGCGCACAGGCCGCATGATCGCCGCGACCGCAATTGTCTCATCCCAAAAGTGCAAACCCGGTAACCCAGGGTCAGACCCAAGGGTCCGACCCGCCCGTGCCGCCGCTGCTGGCAAGCCTTGAATGCGCTCATTCCACCCGATCATAAATCCCTTAGGCCCATCCTTTCCGACGCGCGGCCTCGGCCTGGCGCCGCTTCTCCAGCTTGAACTGATTTTCAGCATCCAGTTTCACAAAGTCAGGATGGCGCGCAAAGTACGGGCCCAGCCAGCCGTCTTCGTGCGTAAATGCCATGGTCCACGCGAAGTTTGGCGGGAACACATAGTAGTCGGCGAGCGAAGATGACGTGGGGAGCAAATCGGTGACAAAGGCCAGTTTGCGATCATTCGCCAGGACGACGAACTCCATGCCCGCCTGTTGCTCGTATTGCTGAATTGCTTCGGCGCCGGCAATACTCGGATAGCGCGCACCGCTGAAAACATGCCAGAGGTATGCCTTCGTGTTGGCGCCCTGCCGGTTATTGCCGAATACCGCGAGCCAGTCGTCCGCAAGCTGGCTCGCCTCCGCCTCGGAGAACTGGCGCACTACGCTGCCCGGATGAACCATTTCCTTAATCCGCATACGCTTCCCTAGTCAGCCGCAGGTCAATCCGAAGCCTTCGTCCCAGATGGCTCGCTGGCATATTGCCGCGCCAGCGACTCAGAGAACGCCGTTTCGAGAGAACCAACGCGGAGCACAGTACTTCCCGACAACAACACACCAACGCCCCAGCGGTCCCACGTGCAGCCCAGTTCCGCACCAATGATCGTACCTGGCACATCTGGCAAGTGATGGATATATATCGCATTGAGACTAATATGACGTAGCACCTCTTCCCTTGACTGAATGTTGGGCAATGGGTTGTCGTGTTTTCGCGTAGATGAACTGGTGGCCAGCAACTCTGCGCAGTTGCTATGAACCGCATCAACAAGAGCCTGTCAGAATTTTAGTGTGAAACCGGGGTCATGAAATAATACCGAAAGGGATTGTCCATGACCGACGTAATGACCACTAAAAAGCCAAAGACCAAGAAGCAGTACCCATTCCCCGTTGAACTGATCGACCAGTTGCTGGCCCAGGTCGAGAACAAGGACGCCGAGTCCATTCTGGGTGAATCGGGCCTTGCCGGCCAGCTGAAGAAAATGCTGGCCGAGCGCATGTTGACGGCTGAATTGACCCACCATCTCGCCACCGAAGGCGACGCCAAGAACCACCGAAACGGAAAAAGCCGCAAGACCGTGCTGGCACCGGGCGGCGAGCTCGAACTGGAGATCCCGCGTGACCGACTTTCCAGCTTTGAGCCTAAGCTGGTAGCCAAGCATCAACGCCGCATGCCGGGTTTTGACGACCATGTGATCGGCATGTATGCCCGAGGCATGACAGTGCGCGAAATCCAGGCACATTTACTGGAGCTGTACGGCACCGAAGTGTCGCCAGACCTGATCTCAACGATCACCGACGAGGTCATGGACGAAGTGACGCAGTGGCAGCAGCGTCCACTGGAAGCGATGTACCCAATCGTGTACTTCGATGCATTGCGCCTGAAGATCCGCGACGAAGGCACCGTCAAAAACAAGGCCGTGTACCTGGCGCTGGGCATTCGTGCCGACGGCCGCAAAGAAGTGCTGGGGCTGTGGATCGAGCAAACAGAGGGCGCCAAGTTCTGGCTGAAGGTCTTTAACGAGCTGCGCAACCGCGGCTTGGAAGACATTCTGATCGCCGTCGTTGATGGCCTTCGCGGCTTCCCTGAGGCGATTGAAGCGGTGTTCCCACAGGCGCATATCCAAACCTGCATCGTGCACCTGATTCGCAACTCGATGACGCTGGCCTCCTGGAAGGATCGTAAGGAGCTTGCGGCAGCGCTCAAGCCAATCTACCAGGCTTCTAACGCCGATGCGGCGGCAGCGGCGCTGGATGCCTTTGCGGCAGGCCCTTGGGGCCAACGCTTCCCGACAGTGGTAGCCATGTGGCGCCGGCAGTGGGAGCAGGTAATTCCGTTCTTTGCCTACCCACCGGAAGTACGCTCGATCATTTACACAACGAACGCCATTGAGAGCCTGCATATGCGCTTGCGGAAGATCGTCAAGAATCGCGGACACTTCCCGAGCGACGAGGCAGCGACGAAATTGCTCTACCTGGCCTTGCGCAATATCGAAAAAGATTGGAAGATGCCGCAGCGGACCTGGAAGATGGCCGCCAATCAGTTTGCCATCCTGTTTGGGGAACGTTTTACCAACGCGCTCAATTAACTAACAGCGACCCCGGCACACAAAATTCCTGACAGGTCCATCAACAATCGAGTGGCCAATTTCTTCGGAGTTCTCAAGCACCCACTCCACGATTTCCATTTCCCGCTCCGATAAAGGAACAGGTTCGCGCCCGTAAGGAGCGTAAATCAAGTAGATATCCAACTGACGGTCGGCAGCCTGAAAATTAATCTCTCCCCAACGTTGACCGCTGACGCGTGCAACCATCAATGTGTCGTTGACACAGGAAAACGATAATCTTTCGGAAGACATAACTGAGGCTCTAGCGTGCGCTGGTTAGAAAGTTTGAGATCGGAATGTACCATGGCTCACGGTTGCCCCTGTACTCCAGTTTTTTTATGTACAAGACTTACGATGTCTTCAACCGTGTGGGTGTTCAAGGCTTCGTCGTCCGAGATCTCAATGTGAAACCGTTCTTCCAACGCACACACCACTTCCACGTCCGCCATCGAGTCAAAGGACCAAAAGAAACTCAGGTTCTTAGAAAAATCATCGGTATCTACAAGCCGAGACAAGTCTGCAGAAAGCTGCGTTTCGAGCACGTCTCGCACGCCAGCCACCACAGAAAGTGAAAAGCACCATTCAACGGAATGACCTGACAAATGGGCCCTCTGGGGAAAAGAGGAAAACACCGCCATACTGGTAAGTAGCTTGCGTCACGGTGGCACGAATAACACGATCGTCTTGCAGCAAGAACTCGATTTTTTCCTTGCCAGTCGGTGCACGAAGTGGGATTGGCAGGACCAAGAAAATAGGCATCACTCCCCCCCAAATTGTGTCGAACTCGTAAGTCCAGGCGCGCTTTAGCGCGTCCGAGTTGAATGACTGGTTATGCGATGCCAAAGTATCACGCCAAATCTACCGACAAAAAAGGCAGCGCCTGCATAAAGCAACACCAGCATGAGTATGAACGGAACCATGACGATCGCGGCCGAGAGTGACTCGCCGAAAAGCAAACCAACTGCGCTGCAGATAGCAAGTGCAGAAATAATTCCGCCCGCATATGCCGCAAATGAAGGACTCCGAAACGCACCCAGCGCTGCGCCGATAAGACAAGTACCTACTAAGCCAACCGGAGTAGCCGACAGCGATCCCGCCAACATGAAAAGCAGGAGGGTAAGTACGCCAGCTATAAAGGTGAACCTAGTGTCGATTACAAGTCTCATTGGGCATAACGTCGCTGTTCAGCGGCGCCGCTAGGCGTCCGCTGGAACAAATGGTTGGGATAATAGCTCATGCCGAACGCAGACCAGAAAATTTGACCGATGTTTTTCGCACTAGCCACGCAAGAAGGATGGCAACAGGAATACCTAGAATGAGCTCCGCTCCCATGCCTAAGAGGTCACGCGGTAGCGGAAAAAGCTGTCCTTTTGGCACAAAGTGCGAATACTCGAAAGCTAAGAGCACAAGCCCGCCAGCTAAGTGGACTGCGGCAGCAACAAGAACCAAGCGATACCGAATGAGTATGCCAAGTACCATGGCCGGAACGATCCAATAAAGAGACCGCCAGAGCGTAGCGAATTGCTGAAATTGCGTCGGATCCGGATTTTCAAAGGCGCCGGTGCTTGCGAGGAACGACATACGGCCAAACACGCAAGTCGCCAACAGCGCCGAAAGTGCGCCGAGATATGCCGATTTCGCTTTCAACGCTCCTCCCAACGTGATTCGATGTCATATTGACGTTTTAACAAACATCATTATGACGCCTAACACTCTGGCAATCAATCTCCTAGCCATAACCAACTAGCTATGGCGGCGGCCAGACGGCCTTCCAAGCGCACCGCCGGTATAATGGCGGCATGCAAAATCTCCTCCACAACCTCAATCCCGAACAACTCGCAGCAGTCACCCTGCCACCGCAAAACGCCCTGATCCTGGCCGGCGCCGGATCGGGCAAAACGCGCGTGCTGACCACCCGTATCGCGTGGCTGATCCAGACTGGCCAGGTCTCTCCGGCCGGCGTGCTGGCGGTGACCTTTACCAATAAAGCGGCCAAGGAAATGCTCACCCGTTTGAGCGCCATGTTGCCGATCAATACACGCGGCATGTGGATCGGCACCTTCCACGGCCTGTGCAACCGCTTGCTGCGCACCCACTACAAGGATGCCGCGCTGCCGCAGACCTTCCAGATCCTCGATTCGCAAGACCAGCTGTCGATGATCAAGCGCCTGCTGAAAGCGAACAATATCGACGACGAGAAGTTCCCGCCGAAGCAGGTGATGTACTTCATCAACAACAACAAAGACCAGGGATTGCGCGCCTCGCAGGTGGAGGCCTACGACGCGCTGGAGCGCAAGCTGGTCGAGCTTTACCAGCTCTACGACGACCAGTGCCAGCGCGAAGGCGTGGTGGATTTCGCCGAACTGCTGCTGCGCACCTACGAACTGTTGTCGCGCAACGAGCCGCTGCGCCAGCATTACCAGCAGCGCTTCCGCCACATCCTGGTCGACGAGTTCCAGGATACGAACAACCTGCAGTACGCCTGGCTGAAGCTGATGGCCGGCCATGCCTCGCCGTTCGGCGGCGCGCTGTTCGCGGTGGGCGACGATGACCAGAGCATCTACGCCTTCCGTGGCGCCAACGTGGGCAATATGCAGGCCTTCGAAAGCGAGTTCCAGGTCAAGAACCTGATCAAGCTGGAACAGAACTACCGCTCGCACGGCCACATCCTGGATTCCGCCAACCTGCTGATCTCGAACAACAGCCGCCGCCTGGGCAAGAACTTGCGCACTGACGCCGGCCACGGCGAGCAAGTTCGCGTGTACGAGGCGAGCTCGGACCTGCAGGAAGCGCAATGGATCATCGAGGAAGCCAAGTCGCTGATTGCCGAAGGCGCCCTGCGCCGCGAAATCGCGATCCTGTACCGCTCGAATGCGCAATCGCGCGTGATCGAACATGCGCTGTTCTCGGCCGGCATGCCTTACCACGTGTACGGCGGCCTGCGCTACTTCCAGCGCGCTGAGGTCAAGCATGCCATCGCCTACTTGCAGTTAATGGACAATCCGCACAACGATTCGGCTTTCCTGCGCGTGGTGAACTTCCCGGCGCGCGGCATCGGTGCGCGCTCGATCGAGCAACTGCAGAATGCAGCGGCTACTTACAACTGTTCGCTGTATGCAGCCGTGCCATACATGGTCGGCAAAGCTGGCAGCTCGCTGGCCGCCTTCACCAAGCTGATTGAGGGCGTGCGTTTCGAGACGCAGCAACTGGCGCTGCCGGAACTGGTGAAGATCACGCTGGATTCTTCCGGCCTGCTGCAGCATTACCAGAACGAGAAGGAAGGCGCCGACCGCGTCGAGAACCTGGAGCAGATGGTCAGCGCGGCAACGCAGTTCGTTTCGGAGGAAGGCTTCGGCCAGGGCGCGCCTGCGCACCTCGGTCCGCAGGCCTCTGCAGCAGCAGGCGCGCAAGTGGTGGTGGCCGATGGTGTCGAGATCATTGATGCAGACGCTCCGCTGGCAACCGTGATGTCGCCGCTGTCAGCTTTCCTGTCGCACGCTTCGCTGGAAGCCGGCGACAACCAGGCGCAGGAAGGCCAGGATGCGCTGCAATTGATGACGGTGCACTCGGCCAAGGGCTTGGAATTCGACAACGTCTTCATCACCGGCCTGGAAGAAGGCCTGTTCCCGCACGAGAGCAGCTCGAAGGAAGAAGGCGGCGTGGAAGAGGAGCGTCGCCTGATGTACGTCGCGATCACGCGCGCGCGCAAGCGGCTGTACATGTCGTTCTGCCAGACCCGCATGCTGCACGGCCAGACGCGCTACAACATGAAGTCTCGCTTCTTCGACGAACTGCCGGAGGAATCGTTGAAGTGGTTGACGGCGCGCGTGCAGAACAACTGGTTCTCTACCGGCTCGCGCAAGTCCGCGTGGGATGAAATGCCTTCCGTGCCAAGCGCGGACAACCGCCTGGCTGCACGCATGAACGAGCGCTCCGGTGCATCCGGCGGCTGGCGCATCGGCGAGTCGGTCGCTCACGCCAAGTTCGGCGAAGGGGTGATCGTTAACCTCGAAGGCAGCGGCGCCAACTGCCGCGCGCAAATCAACTTCGGCTCGTTCGGCATGAAGGTGCTCGACCTCTCGGTCGCCAAGCTGGAACGGCTCTGATGCCGGCTCGGGCGGAAGTGCTCGCGTTTCCGCCCACTACTTCACCGCGCTAACTCTTTGAGCGAAATCTAATCCCCGGGTGCCCATAGCTGTTCTCGAAACACAGGTCGCCATCGTTATGCATTTTTGCATAGGATAAACGCGATTATTTGGAATTTTCATGCAATGAGGCATAGCCTACAGTGGACGCCATCGTTACTGACATTCCCACGGAGGCTACCCATGGAAACCCTATTGATCCCTGCTTCGCTCCTAGCCGGCGGCCTGCTCGCCGTGCAGGCGGGCGCCAATGCGCAACTGTCCAAAGCAACCGGCAGTCCTTTTGCGGCAACTACGCTGCAACTCTCGGTCGGCACGCTTGCGCTGCTGGTGCTTGCCTTGCTCACTGGAACATTGACCGCCGTCGCTGCCCTCCCCAGCGTGCCTTGGTGGCATGCGGTCGGCGGCGTGGCGAGCGCCTTCTATGTCGTCTCCACCATCCTGCTGTTTCCTCGCCTAGGCGCGATCGTATCGGTTGGCCTGTTCATTGCGGGCCAGATGCTGGCGTCATTTGCGCTCGATGTCACCGGACTGGCGGGCGGCACGCCGCGCACAATCGATGCGCCGCTTGCCATCGGCATGCTGGCCATCCTGGCAGGTGCCGCCATCATCGTGAAGGGCCAGTCGGGCCAGCAGTCGCAGCCTGTCGCGGGCAAGGCTGGCTGGATTGTCCTGGCGCTGCTGGCCGGGGCGGTCCTTCCGGTGCAGGGCGTGGTGAACGGTTTGCTGCGGCATGACCTTGGTGCACCGTTCGTGGTCGGCGCCGTGAGCTTTCTCGTCGCCACCCTGGCGATGACGGTGACGCTGCTGTTCTCGGCCACGGTACTGCGCGCACCGGCGCCCACGCTGCAAGGACTGCCTGCCATGCCCTGGTGGGGTTGGCTGGGCGGCTTCGCCGGCGCGATCTACGTGACCACCGTTTTCACCGCAATCCCGGTCATCGGCGCTTCGGCGGCAGTCGGCTTGACGGTGGCAGGACAGCAAGTGGCGTCAGTTTTCGTCGACCGTCTTGGCTGGTTCCGGCTGCCGCAGCGTGATGTTTCCGCGCTGCGCTTGACGGGCGTCGTGCTGCTGCTGGCCGGTGTGGCAGTCATCAAGTTACTGTGAGATACGCCAGCCCCACCAGGTATAGTGGTATTCGCGCTCCTCGACCTTGAAGGCGGTTCCACAAACAGAGCATGAACACCGGTAAAAGTCGACCCAGTTGCCTTCGAGGTAGGTGATTCTTTCGATGCGCACATTCCCAGCGGCTTGCTCCTGATTCGGGTCGAACATCAGGTATTCGGGATAAAGGCGGCACAGGCACCCTTCTCCGTCACGGTGAAAACGCAGCTTTCGAAGGGCAAACTGCAGGTGTTTATCGTTGGGGAACACCACGCCCCCAAGCGAGAGCTTCTTCGTGCTGGCCGCAATCTCGTCGAGAATCGAAGCGAGTGCATCCAGTTCTGCGCTGTCGCGCAGCTTGATAATCGCGCATGCACTCGACCAGACCCTGGTCGCATCTCCCGACAGGATATCGTCTTTAAGTTTGCTCATTCTCTAGCATTTGCTCGCGGTTCATCGTGCCTGCATTGTACTGAATGCAGGATTTTCGCCACATCTTGTCGGGAAACCGCCAAGTTGGGGGCCCGGGCCTTGAAGGCGCTCCTGAAGATGCGAATATGCGCTTCATGCAAACCAAAGGAGCAATGATGAACACGCAAAACGAGCTTGCTGCTATCAACCAGAAGATCCTCGCCGACGGCGAGTCCCTGCCGCTGGTGCAGTTAAAAGACGGCAGCAAGGTACAAACCGGCACCGTCGCAACGATGCTGCGCAACATCGAGTTGTACAACGCCGGAGAGCGTGGCGAGATTGAGAAAGAACTCGCGGCGGCCATCCCGACCGTCGCCAAGGTCGGGCTGTTCGACCTGTTCCCCCCGGAAGAATGGATCGCAGGGGACAACCAGGGGCGCCGTCTGGTCGGCACCCTGGCGGCGCAGTACTTTGCCTGAGCGCTGTCCGCACCGTTGCCAGTGACGGACGTCCAGATATTTTTACTGCACGCCTGCCGCGGGGCCGCTGATGCGCACCGGCGCCCGGTATCCGCCCGGCTTGTCGCCCAGCGGCGCCGCGCCCGACAGCATGGTCTGCATGCCCGGGGTGAAGAAGGTGTAGGGATAGCCTGCCGCCTTGGCGCTGACCGCATCCAGGCGTTCGCGCAATTGCGCCGGCAAGTCGAAGTCCAGCGCTCCGAGATTGTCCTGCAACTGCGCCAGCCTGGTCGCACCCACCATCACGGTTGCGACGCCCGGACGGTTGGCCACCCAGTTCACCGCCACCTGCGCCATGCTGCGGCCCACCTCGTTCGCCACCTTTTCCAACTCCGCCACGATCGCGAAATTGCGCTCGTTGAATTTGGCGAAGGCCGGGTTGTTCGAGCCGCTCATGGTTTGCAGGCGCCCTTCGCCGAACTGACCGCCGGTGCTGGGCTTGTACTTGCCGGACAACAGGCCGCTGGCCAGCGGGCTCCAGACCATCACGCCCATGCCATGCCGCGTGCCCAGCGGGATGTATTCGTCTTCAATGGCGCGCTCCACCAGCGAGTATTCCATCTGCAGCGCGGACAATGCTTCGTAGCCGCGCAGTTCGGCGATCGTTTGCATGCGGCTGGCATACCAGGCCGGCACGTTCGACAGGCCGATGTGGCGCACCTTGCCAGCGCGTACCGCATCGTCCAGCGTGCGCAGCACCTCTTCCGGCTGCGTCACCATGTCCCAGGCGTGCACCAGGTACAGGTCGACGTAATCGGTGTCCAGGCGCTGCAGCGAACCTTCCAGCGCGCGCATCAAATGTTTGCGGCCATTGCCGCCCGCGTTCGGGTTGGCTGGGTCGCTGCTGTAGGACGCCTTGGTGGCCAGCACGATCTTGTCGCGCAGGCCGCTATCGCGCACGAATTCACCAACCCAGCGTTCCGATTCGCCATTGGTGTACAGGTCGGCCGTATCGACCAGGTTGCCGCCGGCCTCGGTGTACGTCATGAACTGCTCGCGCGCGCTGGCCTTGTCGGCGCCCCAGCCCCAATCGGTGCCGAAGGTCATGGTGCCAAGCGCCAGGCGCGACACGCGCAAGCCGGAATTACCGAGGGTGTAATACTGTTTGAGGGACATGCTTTCTCCATGGTGATTTGTTGACAATGAGGAAATGCAAAATCAACAATACCATGGAAATGAAAGTCGGGGTCAGGTCTGGCAATCCGCCATCTTTTTCGCCATGCGAAAAAGATGGCGGATTGCCAGACCTGACCCCGACTTTTATTACATAAGGGGCTTGGCGCTGCCGTTGCTGATGGCTTCGTCGATCAGGGCGCGCGAGGCTTTATCGGCTTCACGCGACAGGCGGCCCTGTTCGCGTCCCAGCTCGCCCATTTTGCGGCCCATTTCGGCCAGGGGCCGGGACGCTTCGGCGATGCGGGCGTGCATGGCGGCCATTGGCGCCTGGCGTGCTGCCAGCGCGGCATGGCGGGCGCCGATCTCACTGCCGCGGCGCGCCATCTCTTCCGACAGCGGCTCCATCTGCTTGCGCAAGCCTTCCAGGTCGCGTTCGAGCTGGGCGCGGGTCTTGTCGTCGGCCATTTCCATTTTGCGGCTGGCTTTTTCCATGGCGCGGGCGATGCGTTCCTGCTGGCGCGCGGGCAGCTCCATCTGGCGCTCCAGCTCGCGCTCGATCGCTTGCTGCTCTTTGCTGCCCATGGCGGCTTCGGCTTCTTTTGCGATCTTGTCGCTCATGGCTTCTACCTGCTTGCCCTGGACGTCCATCAACTTGCCCTGCTCTTCCATGAGCTTGCCGTGTGCTTCGGCTGGCTTCCACAACTCACGCACCTTGCCCAGCAGGGCCGGGTCCTGGATGACATAGGACTTGCCATCCTTGCGCACGTAGATGAATTCGCCCTTGGTTTCCTGGTGCAGCTTGCGCAGCGCAGCCAGGTCGCTGGGGGCGCCGTGGAAGTTGGTCACCGATAGCTTCTGGTTGTTGTCACGCACATAGGCGTAGGCGCTGCGACTGCCGTCATCGATGGAGAAGTAGTTGTGGCTCTCGATATCCCGCAGCTCTTTCGGCAGCTTTGGCGGTTTCGGCGGCTTGGGCGGAACCAGGACTGCAGCCATCGGCGCTGGCGGAGCTGGCGGCGCAGCGACAGCAGGAGGTGCTGGCGGAGCTGGCGGCGCGGGCTCGACGTCGTGCTGGTCGTCGGCATCGGTGACGTGCATTGCCACGGCGGGCGCTGGTGCCGCAACAGCGCTGGCGGCGGGGAGCGATACTGCTTGCGGCATGGCGTGGGCATACAAGGCGGCGCAGGCAGCAAAAATTCCTAACAGCGGGGTCGCCATCTTCCAGCTCAGTGGCTGTGCATCGGGACGGATCAGGCGTTTGATTCGGGACATGAGGTCTCCTCCGTTTGCCGCGGGAACGGCAAAGTGATTGGTGGTGAACTGGAATTTATCCAGCTCGGAAAGTGCAAGTGCCAGGCGCCGCGGTTCGCCGAGCGTGCTTGCTGCCAAGTCGTCTGCTATCTGTTCACGTTCGCGGCGGATGCATTGCGACAGCATCCATACGCTGGGGTGGTAGAACAGGAAAATCTCGATGCCGCTCTGGACCAGGTTGACCAGGTAGTCGTGGCGGCGCACATGCGCCAGCTCGTGAGCCAGCAAGGCTTCCAGCAAATCGGGCGGCAGGCCGCTGACCAGCGAGGCCGGCAGCAGCACGATCGGGCGCAGGATGCCGGCTGTGATCGGGCCTTCCAGCGCATCGTCGGATACGCCAAGGCGCACCGGGCGGCGAATGCCCATGCGCTGCGCCAGTGCGGTGGCGCGCGCCTGCCAGGTGGCGTCGGCGTGGTAATGGTTGGGCAGGGTGCGGGTGCGCACCCACTGCAGGCCAAGCGACAGGCGCAGCGTCATCAGCGCGGCGCCGGCGGCCCACAGCAGCACCAGCCAGGGCATCTGGCGGCGCAGCAGGTATTCCCAGGAGGCCATGGCGTCGACGTCGACCAAGGCTGTTTCGGCGCCCTGGCCGTCGGCGACGCCGGGAATGGCGGCGATGGCGCCGGCTTCCAGCGGGGCCGGCAGCACGTAGCCGGTGTCGGCGGCGTCGGCCAGGCGCCAGGCGAAGTTGGCCAGCGGGAGCGCGGCGCACAGGAACAAGGCGATGCAAGCCACCAGGTAACGGGCCTGCGGCTTGGCGTTGCGCAGCGCGTGCAGGAGCAGCGCCGCGACGCAGCCGATCAGCAAGCCTTGCCACAGGAAGTGCAGCAGGGACCAGCCCAGGGCGGGGATGACGGCGTTCAGCAGGTTGCTCATGGCAGGCGGCTCCGGTTTGATGGTGTCCTTGCAAACTAGATTAAATGATCTAGAACTTTATGTCTAGAACTTTTTGTCTAGATCGGGATGCAAGTGCTCTGGAGCCAATGTAGCCGCGCGCCGCCACGGCGGCATGCGAAGTGCGACAGAATGCAGATTTGTTGTTCCAGGATGCTTAAAACCGGTAAACCTGGGTCAGACCCGAGGGTCTGACCCAACCGGCCGAAGCCACGGACTGTAGAGGTTTAGTAGACGACCACGGAGCGGATCGATTCGCCGCGTTCCATCAGATCAAAGCCTTCGTTGATGCGATCGAGCGGCAGGGTGTGGGTGATCAGCTCATCGATCTTGAGCTTGCCTTCCATATACCAGTCGACGATCTTCGGCACGTCGGTGCGGCCGCGCGCTCCGCCGAAAGCAGAGCCCAGCCAATGGCGGCCGGTGACCAGCTGGAACGGACGGGTGGAGATCTCCTGCCCCGCCGCCGCCACGCCGATCACGATCGACTTGCCCCAGCCTTTGTGGCAGCACTCGAGCGCCTGGCGCATCAGCTGCGTATTGCCGACGCATTCGAAGCTGTAGTCGGCGCCGCCATCGGTCAGCTGCACAATGGCGTCCACCACGTTCTCCACGTCGCGCGGGTTGATGAAGTGGGTCATGCCGAACTGGCGCGCCATCGCTTCGCGCGCCGGGTTGATGTCGATGCCGATGATCTTGTCGGCGCCGACCATCTTCGCCGCCTGGATCACGTTCAGGCCGATGCCGCCCAGGCCGAACACCACGACGTTGGCGCCCGCTTCAACCTTGGCGGTGAACAGCACGGCGCCGACGCCGGTGGTCACGCCGCAGCCGATGTAGCACACCTTGTCGAACGGCGCGTCGGGGCGGATCTTGGCCAGCGCAATCTCCGGCACCACGATGTAGTTGGAGAAGGTGGACGTGCCCATGTAGTGGAACAGCGGCTTGCCGTCCAGCGAGAAGCGGCTGGAGCCGTCCGGCATCAGGCCCTTGCCCTGGGTGGCGCGGATCGCCTGGCACAGGTTGGTCTTGCGCGACAGGCAGAATTTGCACTGGCGGCATTCCGGCGTGTACAGCGGGATGACGTGGTCGTCCTTCCTGAGCGATGTGACGCCCGGCCCGACGTCGACCACCACGCCTGCGCCTTCATGGCCGAGGATGGCCGGGAACAGCCCTTCCGGATCGGCGCCGGACAGCGTGTAGTGGTCGGTGTGGCAAATGCCGGTGGTCTTGATCTCCACCAGTACTTCGCCCGCGCGTGGCCCGTCCAGGTCCACTTCTTCAATGGTCAGGGGCGCGCCCGCCTTCCATGCAACTGCTGCTCTCGTCTTCATCCCGGTACTCCGAATGTGATAAAGACGACAGCATAGCCTAACTCCTCACCGCCAGCATGGACTCCAGCCCCAGCATGTGCGACACGGTGCGCCACAACTGGCGCGGCGAAGTCCAGGGCTTGGGCAGGAAGGCGTGGGCCTGGTGGTGCAGCATCGGCTGGCTGGCCGAATACAGCAGCACCGGAATGTCTTGCTCGGCCTGGCGCATGGAGCGGATCAGGGCGTGGCCATCGCCGTCGGGCAGGTCGGGATCGATCACCAGCAACGCGAATTCGCCTTGCTGCAACTGGCTTTGCGCCTGGTCGAAGCTGGCGGCATGCACCACGTGGATTTCGGGCGCCAGCAAGGTCGCCAGGACCACGGCGCTATCTTCATCGTGATCGACGTGCAGCACCCGTGGCGCCGGATGCAAATCAAAGGACATGTTCATGAAGCGGTTCTCCGCACTGCAGGGGGAATGGTCGGCGGAGCTGGGCCGAAGGATATTGCCGGGCCGCGAAGGAGTGGCGGCCGCTGAAGGGTGTTGCGGCGGGCGAGTCGGGGCCCACCGCAATAGTCTAATGCAAGAAGATGGCCTGCGGAAAGTCTTATTTTTTCAGGCGTGCGTTAAACGCTGCATGCAAGCCATTCAACATTTCCTCGGCGGCCAGCAGCTGGTCGGCCACTTCATTGATCTTGCGCCGGCTGGAGCGGGCGTGGTCGCGCAGTACTTCGAAGGCGGTGTTGCGGTCGGTCTGGTACTTGCACATCAACAGGCCGACGGCCAGGCTGGTCTCGCGGCCGGCCGCCAGCGCCGCGTTGAGGTTGATCTCGGTGCGCCGCAACTGGCGGATTTCGTCGGCGCGCGCCAGGCCGGCCTCGAAGGCCGGCATCAGGTGGTGCTCGTCGACAGGTTTCACCACGAAACCCACGGCGCCGTAGGCGGCTGCCTGCTTGCCGGCGTCGGCGTCGCCGCGGCCGGACAGGAACATGAAAGGCACCGTGGTGTTGCGGTTCAGCTGCTTGGCCAGCTCCAGGCCCGACATGCCCGGCATGTGGATGTCGAGCAGGGCCAGGTCGGGTTCGCGCTCGGCGATCAGGGACAAGGCCTGGTCCGATGAATGCGCCAGCATGGTGTCGTAGCCGGCGCGGGCTAGCAATTCGCCCAGGAACTCGGTCAGGATCTTGTCATCATCGACGATCAGGATCAGGCGCTTTTGCGGAGTCTGGGCGTTCATCGGCGTCAACCTTATGGTTATGCTAATGGACAAATTATAGACTGAAACTGCCGCACTGCCGCCGCTACATCTTCGGCCAGGTAGACGCTGGTGATAACCGCTACCAGCTGCGCCCCCTCGGCCACCAGCGGCGCGGCATTCTGCGGCGTCATGCCGCCGATGACGCACAGCGGCACGCTGATCACCTCGCGCGCATGGCGCAGGATGGAAGGCTGGGTGGTGACGGCGTACTGCTTCACCTTCGATGGATAAAAGCCGCCGAACGCCACATAGCTGGCGCCGGCCGCCTGTGCCGCCTGGGCGCGCGCCAGCTCGCCGTAGCAGGAAGCGCCAATCAGCTTGTTGGGGCCGAGCGAAGCGCGCACCTCGGCCAGCGGTGCATCAGTGCCGCCGAGGTGCACGCCGTCGGCGCCCAGTTCGCGGCACAGCGCCACGTGGTCGTTGACCAGGAAAGGCACGCTGTACTTGTGGCACAGTTCGCGCAGCGCCCCGCCCTGCTCGCGCCGCAGGGCGGCACTGGCGTCCTTGTGGCGGTACTGCAGCAGCGCGACGCCGGCGCGCAGGGCCTGCTCGGTGACCTCGAGCAGCTTGTCGGTGTCGTCCCAATTCGGGGTCACCAGGTAAAGTCCTTGCATTATTTCTCCTTATCGCTGCGGAATGCGCTGGCCGGGTGCGATCGCATATGAGGCGGCCAGTGCGCGCTGGGTGTAGCCTTGCGCCTTGGTTAATGCTTGTGCCATGGTATTGCCCAGCGCCAGCAGGGCTGCCGTGGCGGCGGCCAGCGTGCATCCGCTGCCGTGGAAGCCGCCGGGCAGGCGCGGCCAGCTCCAGTTCTGCTGGCGGTCCGGCCCGAGCCAGCGGTTGACCACCACGTCGCTGTCTTCGTCGTGGCCGCCGGTCACCAGCACGTGGGTGCAGCCCAGGGCGCGCAGCGCGCGGGCATGGGCCAGTGCATTGCCATGGGCAGTGCCATGCCATGCCCGCGGCACGCCAGGCGCCGCGCGGGCGGGCACTTCGCCACGCTCCGGGCCGGGTTCATCGTACGGTTCCGCGCTGCCAGCAACCGGCGCGGCGGCCATGGAGGCCATCATGGACTCCGCCGCGGCGCCCACGCGAACGGGAGCGCGATAGCGCGCCGCGTTGCCAGCCAGGGCTGCCGCCTCCGGTCCATTCGGCGTGATCAGCGTTGCCAGCGGCAGCAAGGGCGCCAGCGCCTGCACCGCATCGTCGCGGCCCAGCGCATCTCCGTGACCGCTGCGCAGCACGGGATCGAGCACCACCGGCGGATCGCTGTACAGCCGCTGCGCCCAGCCCGGCGCCGCGCCGGCTGCCGCGCGATGCGTGGCGCGCAGCTCGCCGATCAGCATGGCGATGGCCTGCGCGTTTTCCGCGCTGCCCGGAATGCCGATCTTCACCGCCGCCACCGGCACCTGCGCCAGCAGCGCGCGCGCCTGCTGCAGCACAACATCCGCAGCCACCGGCATCACCGCATGCACGCGGTTATTGTCCTGCACCGTGATGGCAGTCAGCACCGGCAGCGCATGCGCCCCCATCGCGGTGATGGCCTGGATATCGGCCGCCATGCCGGCGCCGCCCGAAGGATCGGCGCCGGAAAACACCAGCACGCAGGGCCGGTCGCTCATGCGAGCCTCCCCGCCGTCGGCGACGAAGGCGAGGCGGCGAAACGGCGCGGCATGCGGCCTGCCAGGAAGGCTTCACGGCCGGCCTGCACGCCCAGCTTCATGGCGCGCGCCATGCGTACCGGGTCGCCGGCAGCGGCGATGGCGGTGTTCATCAGCACGCCGTCGCAACCGAGCTCCATGGCAATCGCTGCATCGGAGGCGGTGCCGACGCCGGCATCGACCAGCACCGGCACCTTCGACTGTTCGATGATCAGCGACAGGTTCCACGGATTCAGGATGCCCATGCCGGAGCCGATCAGCGACGCCAGCGGCATCACCGCGCAGCAGCCGATGTCTTCCAGCATGCGCGCCTGGATCGGGTCGTCGCTGCAGTAGACCATGACGTCGAAGCCGTCCTTCACCAGTTCGCGCGCCGCGACCAGGGTTTCCGGCATGTTCGGGAACAGGGTCTTCTCGTCGCCCAGCACTTCCAGCTTGACCAGCTTGTGGCCGTTCAGCAGCTCGCGCGCCATCTGCAGCGTGTACACGGCGTCTTTCGCCGTGTAGCAGCCGGCCGTATTCGGCAGGATGGTGAATTCGTGCGGCGGCACATAGTCCAGCAGGCTGGGCGCGTGCGGGTCCTGGCCGATGTTGACGCGGCGGATCGCCACCGTGATGATTTCCGCGCCCGCAGCCAGCGTGGCTTCGCGGGTCTGCGGCAGGTCCTTGTACTTGCCGCTGCCGACCAGCAGGCGCGAGTTGTATTCCTTGCCTGCGATAACCAATGGTTTGTCTTGCATTTGCAGTCTCCCCTTTTTAGCCCCCGCCGATGGCGCGGACGATGTCTACTTTATCGTTGTGGTTGAGCGCGACCTGCGGCCAGCGCTGGCGCGGCACCACCTGGCGGTTGACCGCCAGCGCCAGCGCCTGGCCGGTCAGCTCGAGCGAATTGATCAGCTGGTCCAGCGTCTGCTGCGGCGGCACCGCATGCGCGGCGCCATTCAGTTCAATCTCGATCATGCTTGCTCGCGGTAGATGTTCGCGCCGCCCTTGACGAACTCGATCGATTTTTCCTGCATGCCCTTGGCAGCGAACTCGCGCACTTCCTGCGTGATCTTCATCGAGCAGAAATGCGGGCCGCACATGGAGCAGAAGTGCGCCACCTTGGCCGAATCCTTCGGCAGGGTCTCGTCGTGGAATTCGCGCGCGCGGTCCGGGTCCAGGCCCAGGTTGAACTGGTCTTCCCAGCGGAATTCAAAGCGCGCCAGCGACAGCGCGTTGTCGCGGATCTGCGCGCCCGGATGGCCCTTCGCCAGGTCCGCCGCGTGAGCCGCGATCTTGTAGGTGATGATGCCTTCCTTGACGTCGGCCTTGTTCGGCAGGCCAAGGTGCTCCTTCGGCGTCACGTAGCACAGCATGGCGGTGCCGTACCAGCCGATCTGCGCCGCGCCGATGCCGGAGGTGATGTGGTCGTAGCCCGGCGCGATATCGGTGGTCAACGGGCCCAGGGTGTAGAACGGCGCCTCGCTGCACTGCTCCAGTTGCAGGTCCATGTTCTCCTTGATGAGCTGCATCGGCACGTGGCCAGGGCCTTCGATCATCACCTGCACGTCGTGCTTCCAGGCGATTTGCGTCAGTTCGCCCAGGGTTTTCAGCTCGCCCAGTTGCGCCGCATCGTTGGCATCCCACACCGAGCCGGGACGCAGGCCGTCGCCCAGCGAGAAGCTCACGTCGTAGGCCTTCATGATTTCGCAGATCTCTTCGAAGTGCGTGTACAGGAAGTTTTCCTGATGGTGCGCCAGGCACCACTTGGCCATGATCGAACCGCCGCGCGACACGATGCCGGTCATGCGGTTGGCCGTCAGCGGCACGTAGCGCAGCAGCACGCCGGCGTGGATGGTGAAGTAGTCGACGCCCTGCTCCGCCTGTTCGATCAGGGTGTCGCGGAAGATTTCCCAGGTCAGGTCTTCGGCCTTGCCGTTCACCTTTTCCAGCGCCTGGTAGATCGGCACGGTGCCGATCGGCACCGGCGAATTGCGCACGATCCATTCGCGCGTTTCGTGGATATGCTTGCCGGTGGACAGGTCCATCACGGTGTCGCCGCCCCAGCGGATGGCCCAGGTCATCTTCTCCACTTCCTCGCCGATGGAGGAGGTCACGGCGGAGTTGCCGATATTGGCGTTGATCTTGACCAGGAAATTGCGGCCGATGATCATCGGCTCCAGTTCCGGGTGGTTGATGTTGGCCGGGATGATGGCGCGGCCGCGGGCAACTTCCTGGCGCACGAATTCCGGCGTGATCTCCTCAGGGATGGCGGCGCCGAACGATTCGCCACGGTGCTGGCGGCCCAGCAGGTCGGCCATGCGCTGGCCCTTCTCGCCCTGGGCACGCAGGCCGGCCAGGTATTCCTTGCGGCGCAGGTTTTCGCGGATCGCCACGTATTCCATTTCCGGCGTGACGATGCCCTGGCGCGCGTAGTGCATCTGCGTTACGTTGCGGCCGGCCTGGGCGCGGCGCGGCTGGCGGTGCAGCTCGAAGCGCAGCGCGTCGAGCTTTTCGTCGGCCAGGCGCAGGCGGCCGTAATCGGAAGTCGGGCCGGCCAGCAATTCGGTGTCGTCGCGCTCGGCGATCCAGGCGGCGCGCGGCGTGCCCAAACCCTTGCGAATGTCGATGGCGGCGTCCGGATCGCTGTACGGGCCGGAGCAATCGTACACGGTGACCGGTGCGTTGTCGCCGGACAGGCTGATTTCGCGCATCGGCACGCGCAGGTCCGGGCGGCTACCGGTAACATAGATCTTGCGGGAATTCGGCAGCGGGGTAACGGCTGCGGAGTCGACCTCGGCCTGGGCGGCGAGGAAGGTTGGATTGGCGTTCATTTTGGCTCCTTTGTTGGCGCAGGAGCCAGCAAAGGAGGTTAGGTTGCGCTTGCGGTTGCGCCGTGTAGGCGCAACCGCTGCGTATCCTGAAGCTTCCCTTCGCTGGCATTATCCAGATCAGGTTCGGAGGGTATTTCTCACCCGCGCACCCGGTATCGAACCGCGCGCACAGGACCCCTAGCGTGTGCCACCTTTCGGCAGCGAGCGGATTATATCTATAATCGGTGCGCATTAAAAGGAGACCGGATGCGATATGTAGTATTCCTGGCAGCGATGGCTGCGCAGGCCGCCATGGCGGCGCCAGGCGCCGATGCGCGCGCCCCAACGCTGGCCGAGCAGCGCTCGTTCGAACAGTTCATGCAGCGCACCGCGCCGGGCGCGCCCGTTCCGCCGCTGCGCATTGAGCGCGGACACGATGGAAGAAAATGGATTGCCAGCGCTAGCAGCGACGCGCCGCCGGTGCGCCTGGTGCTGCCGCTGTGCCGCGTCACGCGCACCCGCTACGCACAGCAGGCCGACGACAGCTGGAGCGCCGACAGCAGCCAGCATGTCTGGATTCACCACACCACCAGCTGCGGCACGCCGCCGGCCACGATGGTCGAACTGCGCGCGCCGCTGGCCGAGATCGACATGCTGCGCCTGATCCAGGCCCAGGGCGAACTGCTGCAGCGCGCTCGCCTGCTCATGGCCGGCAACACCAGTTGCGCACCAACGCGCTCGCGCAATTTCCAGTTGCGCGCACTGGGCCGCAGTCCCGATGGCATGTTCCTGCTTGCTTACGAAAGCGATATCGGCAGCAAGGTAGACGTGACGGTGCGGCCGTCGCGCGCGGAGCTCACCGCGTGGAATGTCAACTGCCCATAGGAGTGCGGGATGGCTGTGTTGCCATGCGCCAACACAAGGCGGAACCGCTCAGTTACTTGCCATCTGCAAGTGTAACAATTCGTTACTATGTGCGTAATCGCACATAGCGTTTTTCCTCTCGGTTCCGATAATGGAAGAGCACCAATAACTACTTCGAGAGGCAACACCATGAACTCCAAAGTCTCCCTGCTTCCACTCGCACTGACATCCCTCTTGCTCGCGGCCTGCGGCGGCGGTGGCGGCGGCGACGCCCCGCCGGTCCAGACCATGGGCACCCTGGGCGTGTCGATTACCGACGCACCGGCCTGCGGCTTCGATGCCGTCAACGTGACGGTCAACAAAGTTCGCGTCAACACAAGCGCGACCGCCAGCGACACCGACAGCGGCTGGACCGACATCACCCTGTCGCCCGGCAAGAAAATCAATCTGCTGAACCTGACCAACGGCACCCTGGATGCACTGGGCCAGACCTCGCTGGCAGCAGGCCGCTACAACCAGGTGCGCCTGGTACTGGACCCGAACACCGGCAACGCGACTGCCAACTCCGTGGTCCTGAGCGGCACCACCACCGAGATCTCGCTCGACACCCCGAGCGCGGTCCAGTCCGGCATCAAGATGAATGCCGACTTCACCGTGGAAGCGGGCCAGCGTTACGACCTGGTGATGGACTTTGACGCCTGCAAATCCATCGTCACCAAGGGCAATGGCAAGTACGCGCTGAAACCGGTGGTTAAAGTGATCCCGACTGCCCTGAACGGCATCAGCGGCTTCGTTGCCACGTCGACGCTGTCCGACGGCGTCACCGTCAGCGCCCAGCAAAACGGCGCCGTGGTGGCGGCGACGGTGCCAAGCGCCACCGGTGAATTCGTGCTGCCACGCCTGCCTCTCGGTAACTACGACGTGGTGATCACCTCCAACACCCACGCGGCCTACGTGGTGGGCGGCGTGCCGGTGACCTCCACCACCGGCATGGTTCCGATCAGCACCACCGGCGCGCCCTTCACCCTGGCCAACACCAGCCTGATGGGCTCGATCAGCGGCACCGCGACGCTGACCCCGGCCAGCGCCACCGAATCGGCCCTGGTCTCGGCCAAGCAAGCCATTACCGGCGGCCCGACCGTCACCCTGCGCTACGCCAACGCGGACCTGACCACCGGCGCCTACAGCATCACCAAGCTGCCGCTGGCCGCGCCGCAGTACGCCGCCTATAGCGCCACCCTGCCGCTGGCCTTCTCCAGCGCAGGCACGATCCCGGCAACCGGCATGTACAAGGTCGATGCCTCCGCCACCGGCTACACCACGCTGTCCAACGCCTCGGTCGACATCAACGTCGCCAACGCGGTCAACGTGAACTTCAACCTGGTGCCTTAAGCACCTGCGTCGGCTTCGCTGACGCTGCAGCCCCGGCCCCGCCACTGGCGGCAGCCGGGGCTTTTTCATGCGTCGTGCCGCAGCAACGCAGCACGCTTGCACAGGCACGCTTTTCCGCGGTATCCTGAATTATTCAATCGATTGATTTAATAAAAGGAGCCGCAGTGCGCGCAGGCAGGAACCATGTCCGGATCGGCGGTGCAGCAGGCTTCTGGGGCGACAGCGCCCTCGGCCCGCGCCAGCTGCTCGATGGCGGCGACCTCGATTACCTGGTTTTCGATTACCTGGCCGAGCTGACCATGTCGCTGCTGGCGGCAGCGCGCCGCAAGCAGCCCGGACTCGGTTACGCCACCGACTTCATCGACGTCATGCGCGACGTGCTGGGCGACGCCCTGGCGCGCGGCGTACGCATCGTCGCCAACGCCGGCGGCATCAACCCTCAAGGCTGCGCGGCAGCACTGCGCGCGCTGGCGGCGGAACAGGGGCTGGAGCCGCGCATCGCCGTGGTCGAAGGCGACGATGTATCTGCCCTGCTGCCCGCCCTGCATGCGGAAGGCATCGAGCTGCCGGCCACGGTGCTGAGCGCAAACGCCTACCTCGGCGCGCTGCCGATCAAGGCCGCGCTGGATGCACGCGCCGACGTGGTGATCACAGGCCGCTGCGTCGACAGCGCGGTGACACTGGGCGCCCTGATGCACGAATTCGGCTGGGCGCCCGACGACTACGACCGGTTAGCCGCCGGCAGCCTGGCCGGGCACCTGATCGAATGCGGCTGCCAGGGCAGCGGCGGCCTGTTCACCGACTGGGAGCAGGTGCCCGATTGGGCCAACAGCGGCTATCCGGTAGTGGAATGCCGCGCCGACGGCAGCTTCGTGCTGGGCAAGCCGGAAGGCACCGGCGGCCTGGTGACCCCGGCCGTAGCGGCCGAGCAGTTGCTGTACGAGATTGGCGATCCCTCGCGCTACCTGCTGCCCGACGTTGTATGCGACTTCACCGCCGTCACCCTGCAAGCCGAAGGCCCGCAGCGCGTGCTGGTGCAAGGTGCGCGCGGCCAGGCGCCAACGCCGACTTACAAAGTCAGCGCCACCTATGCCGACGGCTTCCGCAGTGCTGCGCAACTGACTGTGGTCGGCCACGAAGCGGGGCGCAAGGCGCGCCGCAGCGCCGAAGCGATCCTGGCGCGCACGCGGGCGATGTTCGCGCGCGCCGGCCTGGGCGACTATTCGGCAACCCATATCGATGTATTGGGCGCGAAGGAAGGCTTCGGCCAGGCAGTAATGTGGTTGGCGGTAGCGCACCCGCAGCGCGCCGCGCTTGAAATCTTCGCGCGCGAGATCGCCCCGGCCGGCACCTCCTGGGCCCCCGGCACTACCGGCTTCGGCGGCCGACCTGCCGTATCCCCCGCCATCAAACAGTTCTCCTTCCTGCTCGCCAAAACCCGCCTCCAGCCCATCGTCCACCTGCCCGACGGCACCACGGCCCAGCCCGTGTCACACCTTGGGATCATCACGGGGACGCCGAGTCCCCAAGAGGGACACGGCCTCGAGCATAGCGGCCCTGCACGGCAGAGCTCGTGTCACACCCTGGGGTCACACCCCAAGTGTGACACGAGCCCAACTGGAGAGGGGTGGCGCGTGGTGCCGCTGATCGAGCTGGCTTGGGCGCGTAGCGGGGATAAGGGGGATACCTCGAATATCGGCGTGATCGCGCGCCATCCGGACGACCTGCCTTTGCTCCGTGAGCAGCTCACGCCGGATGCGGTGGCGGCGTACCTGGCCGACAAGGTGCGCGGTGCGGTGACGCGCTATGAGCTGCCTGGAATTCGTGCTCTTAACTTCGTGTGCGAACAGGCTCTGGGCGGCGGCGGGATGGCGTCGCTGCGCCATGACCCGCTCGGCAAAGGCATGGCGCAGTGGCTGCTGGCGATGCCGGTTGCTGTGCCGCCCAACTTTACCAGCCGGAGGACATGATGGAAGAGGCACTGCGCGCCACGGTGCGACGTTTCGTCGAGCAGGAGCTGCGGCCACACGTCAACGACTGGGAGGAGGCAGGCACCTTCCCTCGCGCACTGTACAAACAGGCTGGCGAGCTTGGGCTGCTGGCCCTGGGCTTTCCGGAACCGGAGGGCGGCATTCCAGCCAGCTATCGCCAGCTGCAGGTGCTGAACGAGGAACTGTGCCGCACCGGCTGCGGCGGCTTGCTGGCTTCCCTGTTCAGCCACCGCATCGGCGCGCCGCCCATCGTGCATGGCGGTTCGGCGGCACTGCGGGCGCGTGTGCTGCCCGGCATATTCGCCGGCGAGAAGATCAGCGCCCTGGCGGTGACGGAACCGGGCGGCGGCTCCGACGTGGCCAGTCTGGCGACTACGGCCGTGCGCGATGGCGACCATTACATCGTCAATGGCAGCAAGACCTTCATTACCTCGGGCATGCGCGCGGACTGGATTACGGCGGCTGTGCGCACCGGCGGTGCTGGCGCCTCTGGCATCAGCGCCCTGCTGGTGCCCGGCGACACGCCCGGCCTGGCGCGCACCCCGCTGAAGAAAATGGGCTGGTGGTGCTCCGATACCGCAGAACTGCATTTCGACCAGTGCCGGGTGCCGGCCGCCAACTTGCTGGGTGCGGAAAACGCCGGCTTCGCGCTGCTGATGCGCAATTTCAACGACGAGCGCCTGATGCTGGCCATGCACGCCTGCTTCCTGGCGCAAGCCTGCCTTGACGAGGCGGTGGAGTGGGCGCAGCAGCGCAAAACTTTCGGCAAGACGCTGGTGCAGCACCAGGCCGTGCGCCACAAGCTGGTGGCGATGGCGACGCGCATCGAAGCCACGCGCGCCTTCATCGACAGCATCGTGGCGCGCATGGATGGGGGCGAGCAGCCGGTGGCGCAGGTATGCATGCTGAAGAACTTCGCGGCGCAAACCATGCAGGCCTGCTCCGGCGAGGCGGTGCAGATCCTGGGCGGCATGGGCTTCATGCGCGGCACGGTGTCGGAACGCGTCTACCGCGACGCCAAGGTGTATATGATCGGCGGCGGCGCCGAAGAAATCCTCAACGACCTGGCTGCGCGCCAGCTCGGCTGGTCCTGAAAGGAAGCTGAATGTATCAATCGATCTTCAAACCCGGCCTGTTCGAGGGCCGCACCATTGTCGTGACGGGCGGCGGCAGCGGCATCGGGCGCTGTGCGTCGCATGAGCTGGCGGCGCTGGGGGCGCGCGTGCTGCTGGTGGGGCGGGAATCGGCCAAGCTCGATGCCGTTCGTGCCGAAATCGCCCGCGCAGGCGGCGCGGCCTACGGCTACAGCTGCAATATCCGCAGCGAAGAAGCGGTGCGCGAACTGGTGGCTACGGTGGTGGCCGAGCATGGCCTGGTTCATGGCCTGGTCAACAATGCAGGCGGCCAGTTCCCTGCGCCGCTGCGCGAAATTTCGCAAAAGGGCTGGGAGGCAGTGGTGCAGACCAACCTGACCGGCGGCTTCCTGCTGGCGCGCGAATGCCTGAACCAGAGCATGGCCGAACATGGCGGCGCCATCGTCAATATCGTGGCCGACATGTTCGGCGGCATGCCCGATATGGGCCATTCGGGCGCGGCGCGCGCCGGCATGGTGAGCCTGACCGAGACCGCGGCTTTCGAATGGGCGCAATACGGGGTGCGGGTGAATGCCGTGGCGCCGGGCTATATCGCTTCTTCAGGCATGGACCAGTATCCACCGGAGATGCGTGACACCATCCGCGCCTTTCCGCGCACCGTGCCACTGCACCGTTTCGGTACCGAGTCGGAAGTGGCGGCGGCGATTGCCTTCCTGCTATCCGATGCGGCAGCCTTCATCACCGGCGCCACCTTGCGCGTCGACGGCGGCCGGCCCAACGTGCGGCCAGGCATGCCGATGCCTCGGCCGCGCCAGGCTGGGGCGACAGCGGCCTTCAACGGCTTCCACCTGGCTGCCGCGCCGCGCGTGCTGGAGGGCGAATAATGCCCGCGCTGGAGAGCCGCGTCGTGCCGCAGGGCGAAGCCTTCCAGGCCAACAGCGCTGCGCTGCAAGTGCAGTTGGGGCGCCTGCGCGAACTGGAGGCGCGCACGCGCGACAAGTCGGCCGCCTCGGCGCCTCTGTTCGCCAAGCGCGGCCAGCTGCTGCCGCGCGAACGCCTGGGTGCCCTGCTCGATGCCGGTGCCCCATTCCTCGAAATGGCGACGCTGGCCGGCTTTTGCCTTGACCATCCGGATCCAGAGCGCTCGGTGCCCGGCGGCGGAATGGTGGGCGGCATCGGCTTCGTCGGCGGCGTGCGCTGCATGGTGGTGGCCGACGATTCGGGCATCGATGCCGGTGCGGTGCAGCCGATGGGGATAGAGAAGTTCCAGCGCCTGCAGCAAGTGGCGCTGGCGCAGAAGCTGCCCTTCATCCACCTGGTCGAATGCGCGGGCGCCAACCTGCTGGACTACAAGGTCGAAACCTTCATCCATGGGGGCAGCGGTTTTTACTGGCTGGCGCGCCTGTCTGCGGCGGGGCTGCCTGTGATCAGCGTGGTGCACGGCTCGAGCACGGCGGGCGGCGCCTACATGCCCGGCCTCTCCGACTACGTGGTGATGGTGCGCGAGCGCGCCAAGGCTTTCCTGGCCGGGCCGCCGCTGCTGAAGGCAGCCACCGGCGAAATCGCCAGCGAGGAAGAACTGGGCGGCGCGCAGATGCACGCCGCAGTGTCAGGGCTGGCCGAATACCTGGCTGAGGACGATGCCGACGCGCTGCGCATCACACGTGAACTGGTAGCCAGCCTGGGCTGGAATGGCGGCGCGCCCCGGGCTGCGGCGCCGGCCGTGGCGGGCGGCGGCTACCAAGCGCCACTCTATGACGCCGCTGAACTGCTCGGCATCGCTCCCAGTGACCAGCGCAAGCCCCTCGATATGCGAGAAGTCATCGCGCGCATCGTTGACGGTTCGGCTTTCCTGGAATTCAAGCCCGGCTACGGCGCGGCCACCGTGACCGGCCACGCGGCCATCTGCGGCATGGCAGTCGGCATCATCACCAACAACGGCCCGCTGGACCCGGCCGGCGCCACCAAGGCGGCGCACTTCATCCAGCTATGCTGCCAGTCCGGCACGCCGGTGGTGTTCCTGCAGAACACCACCGGCTTCATGGTCGGCAAGGCGTACGAACAGGCCGGCATGATCAAGCACGGCTCGAAGATGATCCAGGCGCTGGCCAACGCCAACGTGCCACGCATCACCGTGCATTGCGGCGCTTCTTTCGGCGCCGGTAACTACGGTATGTCCGGGCGCGGCTTCATGCCGGACTTCTGCTTCAGCTGGCCCAATGCGCGCACCGCCGTGATGGGCGCCGAGCAGGCCGCGACCACGATGGCCATCGTGATGGAGGGCAGCATGCGGCGCAAGGGCCAGGAAGTCGACCATGCGGCGATTGCCGCCATGCGGGGAAAGGTGATCGACACCTTCGAGCGCCAGACCGATGCTTTCACTACATCCGGACGCCTGCTGGACGACGGCGTCATCGATCCGCGCGACACGCGCAAGGTGCTGGCCTGCGTGCTGGCAGTGTGCGACGAGGCGCGCCGGCGCGAGCTGCGGCCGGTGCAATTCGGCGTCGCCCGACCATAAATACTGGAGACCCCATGGAATACAGCCACGAACACTTGGAACTGCAGCGCAACCTGAAACGCTTCATCGAGACCGACATCAACCCGTTCGTCGACGAATGGGAGGCGGCGGAGATCTTCCCCGCCAAGGAAGTGTTCCGCAAGCTGGGCGCGCTGGGCATGCTGGGCGTGTCCAAGCCAGTCGAATTCGGCGGCCTGGGCCTCGATTATTCATATTCGATGGCGATGGCCGAAGCGCTTGGCCATATCCGCTGCGGCGGCGTGCCGATGGCGATCGGGGTGCAGACCGATATGGCGACCCCGGCGCTAGCGCGCTTCGGCTCGGACGCACTGCGGCGCGAGTTCCTGGCGCCGGCAATCAGCGGCGAGGCAGTGGCCTGCGTCGGCGTATCGGAGCCGGGCGCCGGCTCCGACGTGGCGGCCATCCGCACCACGGCGCGCAAGGACGGCAGCGACTACATCATCAACGGCAGCAAGATGTGGATCACCAACAGCCTGCAGGCGGACTGGATGTGCCTTCTCGCGATCACCGGCGACGGCCCGGCGCACCGCAACAAGTCGCTGATCATCGTGCCGATGGATACGCCGGGCATCAGCGTGGGCAAGAAGATCCGCAAGATCGGCATGAACTCCTCCGACACGGGCCTGATCCACTTCGACGAGGTGCGGGTGCCGCAGCGCTTCCTGGTGGGCGAGGAAGACAAAGGCTTCACCTACCAGATGCTGCAGTTCCAGGAAGAGAGATTGTGGTGCGCGGCCAATATCGTGCAGCAGATGCAGAACTGCATCGACGCCACCATCGACTACACGCGCGAGCGCAAGATCTTCGGCGCCAGCGTGCTGGACAACCAGTGGGTGCACTTCAAGCTGGCCGAAATGCAGACCGAGCTCGAATCGCTGCGCGCCCTGACCTACCGCGCCTGCGGCATGTATATCGGCGGCGCCGACGTCACCGAGCTGGCCTCGATGGCCAAGCTGAAGGCGGGCCGCCTGGCGCGCCAGATCACCGACGGCTGCATGCAGTTCTGGGGCGGCATGGGCTTTACGCTGGAGAACCCGGTGTCGCAGTTTTACCGCGACGGGCGCCTGACGTCCATCGGCGGCGGCGCCGACGAAGTCATGCTGGGCATCATCTGCAAATACATGGACATCCTGCCGGGCCGCAAAGCGTGAACGCCTTCGACACCATCCTGGTCGCCAACCGCGGCGAAATCGCGCTGCGCGTGATGCGCACGGCGCGGCGCATGGGCTACCGCTGCGTGGCGGTGTATTCCGACGCCGATGCCGGCGCGCCGCACTGCGCGATCGACGCGGCCGACGGCCCGCACGCGGCGCTGCGCATCGGCGGCGCCGCACCGGCCGATTCTTACCTGAACATCCCGGCGCTGCTGGCGGCGGCCAAGGCCAGCGGCGCCGGCGCCATACACCCCGGCTACGGCTTCCTGGCCGAGAGTGCCGAATTCGCGCAGGCCTGCGCCGATGCCGGGCTGGCCTTCATCGGCCCGCCGTCCGCAGCGATCGGGGCGATGGGCAACAAGGCCGGCGCCAAGCGGCTGATGCTGGAGGCTGGCGTGCCCTGCGTGCCGGGCTACCAGGGCGAGGACCAGACGGAGCAGCGCATGGCCGCCGAAGCGCGCCGCATCGGCTACCCGGTGATGATCAAGGCTGCCGCCGGCGGCGGCGGGCGCGGAATGCGGCGGGTGGACGAGGTGGGCGCATTCGGCGCCGCGCTGGCATCGGCGCGCTCGGAGGCGCTGCACGCCTTCGGCAGCGCGGAAGTGATCCTCGAGCGCGCCATCCTCGAGCCCCGCCATGTCGAGATCCAGGTGTTTGCCGACAGCCATGGCAACGTGGTGCATATGGGGGAGCGCGATTGTTCTGTCCAGCGGCGGCACCAGAAGCTGATCGAGGAATCGCCCTCGCCGGCAGTATCGCCGGAGCTGCGCGAGCGCATGGGTGCGGTGGCCGTGGCTGCGGCGCGCGCCATCGGCTACGTCGGAGCAGGCACCCTGGAATTCCTGCTCGACCGCGACGGCGAGTTCTATTTCATGGAGATGAACACCCGCCTGCAGGTCGAGCATGCGGTGACGGAAGCGATCACCGGCATCGACCTGGTGGAGTGGCAGCTGCTGGCGGCGGCGGGTGCGCCGCTGCCTTTGACGCAGGCCGAACTCGATGCGCGGCGAGCGGTTGGCGGCCATGCCATCGAAGTGCGGTTGTGCGCGGAAGACCCGGCCCAGGACTTCCTGCCGCAAAGCGGGGAGGTGCTGCGCTGGAGCGCGCCGGCAGGCGTCCGCTGCGACCACGCGTTGGCCGACGGCGCGCGGGTACCGCCGTACTATGACTCAATGCTTGCCAAGCTGGTCGCCCACGGCAGCGACCGCGCGGACGCCCTGCGTCGCCTGCGCCGCGCGCTGGACGAATGCGTGCTGCTCGGCATCCCGAGCAACCGTGCTTTCCTCGCGCGATGCCTGGCGCATCCCGCCTTCGCAGCAGGCCAGGCCAGCACCGGCTTTATCGCGCTGCACCTGCCGGCCGGCCAGCGTGGGGCGGCGGCCGATCTGGCGCGCGTCCTGCCGGCGGCAGGCGCCCTCCTGGTGTGGCATCGCTCGCAACGGCACGCGCGCCGCTACCCCGATGAACTGCACGGCTGGTGCTCCAGCCAAGCCTATGCCCAGCCTTTGCGCTTTACGCTGGACGACGCCGAGCAGCAGGGCCGGGCCAGCGCCGACGGTCCCGACGCCTGGCGCGTTGCCAGCGGCGACAGCGCCACGCCGGTGCGCGCCGAAATCACCGAAGCGCCGCCTGGCACGCTGCAGCTGTCGCTCGATGGCCAGCCCGCCACGCTGCATTTCGCCGCCGACGGCGCCAGGCTGTACTTCCTGCTGGACGACACCGAGCATGCGCTGCACGACCTGTGCGACGCGCCGCCGCGCATGGCCGGCAATGGCGCGGCCGATGGCCGCATCGAAGCGCCCATGAACGGCCGCGTGGTCGCGCTGCATGTCGCGCAAGGCGAAAAAGTCAGCGCCGGCCAGCCGCTGCTGGCCCTGGAGGCGATGAAGATGGAGCACAGCCTGCTGGCAAGCCGTGACGGGACGGTTGCCACGCTCGGCGCCGCGCTCGGCATGCAGGTGGCGACCGGGCAGCTGCTGCTGGAAATCACACATTGACGGAGAAGCCATGAATACACTGCAAGGCAAGACCCTGTTCATCACCGGCGCGAGCCGCGGCATCGGCAAGGCCATCGCCTTGCGCGCGGCGCGCGATGGCGCGAACGTGATCATCGCGGCGAAGACGACCGAACCCGATCCGCGCCTGCCAGGGACCATTTACTCCGCCGCGGAGGAGATCCGCGCGGCAGGCGGCAAGGCGCTGCCGCTGGCGGTCGATATCCGGGAAGAGGAGCAGGTCGTTGCGGCTATCGAAAAAGGCGTCGCCGAATTCGGCGGCATTGACATCCTGGTCAACAACGCCAGCGCCATCAGCCTTACCAACGCGCAGAACACCTCGATGAAGCGCTACGACCTGATGATGGACATCAACGTGCGCGGTACCTTTGTCTGCGCCAAGCACTGCATCGAGCACCTGCAGCAATCGAGCAACCCGCACATCCTGACGCTGTCGCCGCCGATCGACATGAATCCGAAATGGTTCGCGCGTCACGCCGCCTACACCACGTCGAAATACGCGATGAGCATGATCGTGCATGGCCTGGCGGCCCAGCTGGCCGAGGATGGAATCGGCGTGAATGCGCTATGGCCGCGCACCATTATCGCCACGGCCGCCCTCAACGTGGCCCTGCCCGGCGGCGGCCAATACGGCCGCAAGCCGGAGATCATGGCCGATGCGGCGCACCAGATCCTGACGCGCGACAGCCGCTCGACCAACGGCAATTTCTTCATCGACGAGGAAGTGCTGCGCGCCGGCGGCATCACCGACTTCTCCCAATACCTGGTGACGCCGGGCGTTGAGCCAATGATCGATTTATTCGTGGAGGCTGGCAATGAATGAACCCATGCAGGACACCCTTGGCAGCCTGGTTTCCCGCAGCGCGCGCCGCAACGGCGCGGCGACGGCACTGCTGGAAGGCGGCAGGCGAATGAGTTATGCCCAGCTGGACGAGGACAGCAACCGCTTCGCACACTACCTGCTTTCCAGCGGCTTGCAGCCGGGCGACAAGGTGACCATGCTGAGTCCCAATTCGATGGAATTCGTGGTGGCCGCATTCGGCATCTTGAAGGCAGGCATGGTGTGGGTGCCGATCAACGCCATGCTGTCGCCGACGGAAGTGGCCTATATTGCGCAGCACGCCGAAGCGCGCCTGATGGTGGCAGATGCCCAACTGGCGGCGCACCCCGCCTGGAACGCCGCTCTTCCCGCGCTTGGCCTGCCGCTTCTGCGCTGCGCGACGGGGGCCGACAGCGGCGACGGCACGCTGGCGCAGGCGATCGCAGGCCAACCGGGCACCGCCGCCGAACTGGCGCTCGACGAGAATGCCCTGGCGCTGATCATGTACACCAGCGGCACCACCGGCAACCCCAAGGGCGCCATGCACTCGCACCGTTCGGTGCTGGCGGCCGTGATGTCGAACGCGGTGACTGTATCGATCGTGCAGCAGGACGTACTGTCGGCGATCCTGCCACTGTTCCATTGCGCCCAGTTCAGCATGGCCGCAGCGGGGCTGGCATGCGGCGCCGCCATCTCGATCTCGCGCGGCTTCGATCCGGCCGCCGTGCTGGCCACGCTGGCGCGCGACCGTGTCACGCTGGTGGCAGCCCTGCCGGCCATGTACGGTGCCATGCTGATGCACCCTTCGCGCGCCGGGCACGACTTGTCCGCGCTGCGCCTGGCCATCTACGCCATGGCGCCGATGGCGCCGGAGCTGCTGCGGCGCCTGATGCAGGAATTCTGCCCGCATTTCGCGCTGGGCAGCGGCCTGACCGAGATGTTCCCGATGACAGTCTACTTCCCGCCCGACCAGCAGCACCGCACCGGCAATTGCTGGGGGCAAGCGACGCCCGTCAACGACACGGCCATCATGGATACCGACGGACGCCTGCTCGGCAAGGGAGAGATCGGCGAAATCGTGCACCGCGGCCCCAATGCCATGCTGGGTTACTTCAAGGATCCCGAAGCCACGGCGGCCACGCGCCGCTTCGGCTGGCACCATACCGGCGACCTGGGCATGTGGGACGAGGACGGCTACTTGCACTTCAAGGGCCGGCTGAAGGACATGATCAAGACCGGCGGCGAGAATGTGCCTGCCATCCGCGTGGAAGAGGCGCTGCTCGGCCACCCCGCCGTGGCCGTGGCAGCGGTGGTCGGCCTGCCGCACCAGGAATGGATCGAAGCCGTGACTGCCTTCGTCTGCCTCAAGCCCGGCCAGGCGGCGGACGCCGACAGCCTGCGCGAGCATTGCCGCGGCACGCTGGCCGGCTTCGAAATTCCCAAGCACATCGCCATCGTGGACAACTTGCCGATGACCTCCACCGGCAAGATCCAGAAGCACGTGCTGCGCGCCAGCCATCAGGCGCTGTACGCCGGGTGATGCAAGGCCTCAGTCGGCCGGCGGCTCAATAGCCGGCTCGCGCTGCTGCTTGGGTGGCGGCGGGCCCTTCTTGCCCCGGTAGCGCAGGCGGTGCTCCAAGTCCTTCACGATGGAACTGGTGGCCCGCACCTCGTCCCAGATGCCGTGGTCGAGCCGCATCTTGTAGTTCATTGCGCTCATCATGGGCAGCAGGACCTTTTCATAGCTGTCGGCCAGGCGCTGCAGCAGTTCGTGCAGCCGCTCCTGTTCCGGCACGTGCACCTGGACCTGCGGCGCCATGCGGCCTCCGAGGGCGGCGATGCCGGCGCCGATTTCGGCCAGGTAATCTGCCACCCGCGTTTCGCCATCCGCCTGCCCGCCGTTCTTGCGCAGGCGGACGAATTCCTCCACCAATTCGTTCCAGCGGGCCTGTTCCGCGCCGGTCGGCTGGCCCAGCAAGTGCGCCAGTCGCAGCAGGTTCTCTTCGGCGCCGGTGGTCAGGGTCTGCGCCTCGCCGCGGTAGTGGTCGCGCAGCAGCGCATCCAGTTCGGCGTCGTGCATCAGGGCCGACACCTTGGGCGCCAGCTTGGCCATGTTGCGGTAGCTGCCCTGCAGCTTGAACGGCGGCTCGCTGCGGTAGGCGTCGTCCTGCGCGGCCGACGCGATGTAGGCCAGGTTCACCTTCATCAGCGCATTGCGCACCTTGGACAGGCGTTGCAGGACCGCGCAGATCTGGTCGATCTCCTGCGAGGTGTAGGCATGCTTGAGTTCCGATGCCGCCACCGGCTCGCCCTGCGACATGCGCACCAGCAGGTACAGGTCCTGCGGGTCGCGCGAAGCGAGCGGCTGCAATTCCGGATGCGCCACCAGTGCGTTCTCGATGTACGAGAGGGCAAACAATTCTTCGCGCCCGCTCAACACGTCGCCCAGGTTGTAGATGTCGGCGCGGTTGGCCAGCATGTCCGGAATCTTGAACACGTCGCCGGACTCGGTGTACGGATTGCCCGCCATGACGACGGCGAAGCGCTTGCCGCGCAGGTCGTAGCTGCGGCTCTCGCCGCGCCACACGCCCTCGATGCGGCGCGTGCCGTCGGCCAAGGCGATGAACTTCTGCAGGAACTCGGGGTTGGTGTGCTGGATGTCGTCCAGGTACAGCATCACGTTGTTGCCCATCGCCAGGCCGAGATTGAGCTTTTCCAGTTCCATGCGGGCGGCACTGTTGCTGGCCAGGGCCGGGTCGAGCGAGGTGACGTTATGGCCGAGAACCGGGCAATTGATGCGCACGAAGATCATGCCAAGGCGCTCGCCCAGGTATTCCATCAGCGTGGTCTTGCCGTAGCCGGGCGGGGAAATCAGCAACAGCATGCCCATCGAGTCGGTGCGGCGCTGGTCGCCGGCGGCGCCGATCTGCTTTGCCAGGTTGTCGCCGACCAGCGGCAGGTAGGCTTCGTCGATCAGGCGGTTGCGGAAGAAGCTGGACAGCGGCTTGGCCCGGAACTGGTCCAGGCGCAGGCGGGCGTTTTCCTCTTGTGCCAGTTGCTGCCGCAATTGCTGCAGCGAGCGGAAGGCAGGCACCACCACGGCCTCGTGATGTTCGAGGCGGCGCAGGAAGTCGTTCAGCTGCAGCTTGAGCGTCCGGTTGTCGATGCGGGCATGCTCGCCAAGCAGTCCGGCGACATGGGCGTCGACGCTGGCCTGCACCACGCGGCGCGGCAGGTTGCACAGCAGGCTGGCGGCCGCCTCGGGCAGCAGCGACAATTCGTGGCCATGCTGGCTCGCGTAACCGTGCAGCCATTCGGTGGCCAGCGTCCAGCGTTCGCGCCACGACAAGGCAGGCGCCTGCCAGGGCGCGGCGATATTGTGGCGAGCAAGGTGCTGGGACAGGCCGCTGGCCAGTTCGCTGCCGGTCCGGCTAAGCAGCCAGGCCTGGTCGGCGCCAGCGGGCGTGCCAAGCTCGGACAGCAGGTAGCGCGCGGCCTGCTGCAGCAGCAGGGCCCGGGTTTCGCTGCCGTGATCGAGCCAGGCGTCGATGTCGAGCTGTTCGGCCTCGAGGAAACGCTCCAGCGACTGCTCGACTTGCACCGCCAACTTGTCCCACAGGCGTTCGCTATTGAAATGGCGGCGCATCAACTCGGCCTGTTCCGCCTGGTGGCGCAGCGACTGTGAGGCTGGCGAGGCATTCACGTCGGTCCAGTACAGCAGCGCGACGGCGCGACCCAGCGGGCTGAATCGCAGCAGCCCGGCGCCTTCCCACAGCGGGACCAGCTGGCGCAGGATGGCGGCGGCGTCGTGGTCGTGCAGGCCTTTCTGGTAGCCCTCGTGATAACGCGGCGCGGCGAAGCGGCGCACGTGTTCGTCCAGCACCGCGTTGTCCGGCTGCGCCAGCGCTTCCTGCAATTGCTGCCAGTCGATGCCGGCCGTGCCGGCGCGCACGGCGAGCACGAACTGGTAGGCCAGGTATTCGGCGCGGTACACCTGCGCCGTCTCGGCCAGGGTCTCCTGCGACCACCATGGGCGCAGGGCGTCCAGGCGCTCGTCCTGCAGCGGCGCGTAGTAGTCAGTACCGGCCAGGTGGAAAGCCAGCCCGCCCTGGTGGGGCACGATGGCCAGCTCCAGCGCTTGCCGGTTGACGGTGAAGTCGTGGCGTCCCAGCTTGATGACATTGCCGGTCACCAGTTCATTCTGGTCGCGCAACGCACGCTGGCCCTGTTCGCGCAGGCTTTTCAGCTGCCCGCTCAAGTCGTCGGCCGCGACCGCGTTGCCCAGCTTGCGCAATTCTTCGATACTGGCCTTCAGCTTGCCCAGCAGGGCATCGGAAGCGAAATACGCTTCCATCTGGGCCGGCTCGCTGAACTGGGCCAGGCGCTTGGGCACGCCGGCCAGGATGCGGCGGGCGGCATCGCCGATGGCCTGCACGCGGCGTGCACGCGCATCGAGCAGCGACTGCTTGCGCCCTTCCATCGCTTCGTACACGGCTTCGCGCTTGTGCGCAATCTCGGCCAGGTAATCTTCCTGTTCGGCGAACTGCCCTTCCAGGGTTTCCAGCTGGGCCAGCAGGCGGGTGAGCAATTCGTCGCAGCGCTCCGGCGTGTCGGCCTGTTCCAGGCTGCTTTCCACCGATTGGCTGAATAACTGGAACTGGGCGGCGAATTCGGACGCCGACTCTGCCTGCGACAGCTGCTTGCGGCGCTGTCGCACTTCGGCGCGCAGCTGGTTGACGCCTGCGTACAGGCGCGAGATGGCCGTCAGGATCTGGGTGCGCAAGGTGGCGTCGCCGACCGCCAGGGTGCCAAGCAACTCGTTCAAGCCGTCCAGGCTGCGGGCGGTGCGGTCCAGGGCTTCGTTCAGCGGCGCCAGTTCGGCCGTGGTGCCCAGTTGCGGCAGCTGTTCGCGCTGTTTCGCCAGTTCCGCTTCCAGCTTGGCGAAGGCATTGGCCTGCGACAAGAACTGCACGGTGCGCTCGCCCACGCGGGCCTCTTCCGCGCCAAGCTCGCTGTCCAATTCGGCCAGGTGCGCCACGTCCATGTAGCGCTGCTCCTTCAGCGTCGCCAGGCGGCCGCGCGCAAGGCGGATCTGTTCCAGGGCTTCGATGAATTCGGTGGGCGACTGCCACAGCCGGCTTGCCGTTTCCGCCAGCAGTTGGCGCTGTTCCTGCGCTGCCTGCTGCAGCACGCGCGCGGCCTCGCGCTGGATTGCCGCGACCTTGTCGAATTCGTCCATGGTGGCATTGGCCACCTCGGACAGGCCGCCCAGGTCGGCGCCGACGCCCTTGGCTTCGGGCGCGCCGAGCCAGTGGAAGGCGTCGGCCACCCGGCGGCACTGGCGCAGCAGGCTTTCATAAACGGCGCGGCCTGGGAGCGCATCGCCGCCGGCCTCGCCCTGCTCGCGCACCATGCGCCCGATCGAATACAGCTCGGACAGCCCGCGCACCAGCTCGCGGTTGCCGATCTTGCCGAAGAACCCCTGGCGCGGGGCGGCGCGGGCGGCAAATTCCTCGCTCAGGAACGGCGTCTGCCACCACTGCATCGGGTGGTTGCGGGTCGGCTCCTCGCTCTCGGCGGTAAACAGCAGCATGCTGCCATCGGCATAGCGCGCGTAGCCGTGCGCTACCAGCGGCTGCGACAGGGTCTTGTTGATCAGGTTGTAGGTCAGCAGGACATAGGTGCCGCTGACCACTTCGTAGAAGACGTACAGCACATCTTCGCCGTTCGGCGCCAGCACGCGGCGCTCGAATTGCAGGCCGTCCGGCAGGCCGGAGAACAGGCGCGACTCGCCGCCCTGCAGGATCACGCCGCCGGGGAACACGATGCCGTGGTCTTCCGGCAGCTGCACGCAGGAGGCGCCGATGCTGTCGACCCGCTGCACCTGCTGGCTCAGGCGCGAATACACCAGGTAGCGCACCTGCGTTTCGCGGTAGGGCCGGATGCGCAGCAGGATCAAGTCGCCGAGCGCGGCATAGGCGATTTCGGCGTCGCTGAGCGACTGGTTGGGATCGTCGACCGGCTCGCTGTGGATGCCCAGTCCCGTTTCCGTGTTGTTCTCGATCTTGACCGTCAGGTCGCCGCCCACCGTTTCCACGAACAGGGTGTCGAGCACGTTGACGTGCGGGTGCTGGCCCACCACGTGCTGGTCGCGCGTGGTGGCGGTCCACTCGAAATCATGCGGCGGCGGCAAGGCGATATCGCGTTCGCCGCGGTAGTCGATGTAGGTGGCCGCGCCCTGCTCGTCCAGCTGCCAGCGGAACACGCGCAGGTCGCTCTGGCGCTCGCCGATCTTGAAGGCGGCCAGCAGCTTGCCCTGGTTGAGGCGCAACTGCACCAGCTGGGCGTTGCGGTAGTAGTTATACAGTTCCTTGAATTCGGCCACGAAGCGCGGGTCGGCCAGGAAGCTGCCGTCCAGCGCCAGCGGGTCGAGCTCCACTTCGGCGCCGTCCTGGCGCAGGCGGTACAGCGCGAAGACGTCCGCCACCCGGGTTTCCTGGCGCAGGCCGATGAAGACGTTATAGCCAAACAGCAGCACGTCGCCGACCAGTACCAGGTCGCGTGCGGTGCAGTTGTTGTCGGTGCGGGCGCGAGTGCGGGCCCGCAGCGCCATCTCTTCGCGGCCGAATTCGGCCAGCCTGGCTTCGTTCAGCGCGGTGGCTTTCTCCAGCAGGGACTTGCCCTGGCCGGCCAGCCGCTTGCGCAGCAGGTCGAAGCTGCTGGAATGGCGCAGGGACGCCTCGGCACCCGCAGGTGCTGCTTGTTCTTGGCTCATGATCTCGTGCTTCAGTCGCTTTTAGTCTTTCGGTGCGCCCAGGAAGGCCAGCATCTCGCGGCGGTTCGGCTGGCCGTCCAGCCAGGCGCGGATGCGGGCCAGCTCGGCCAGGTCGTCGCCGAAGCGCGCCTGCATGGCCTGCTCGATGCGCTCGCGCGATGCGGCCTTCTGCACGCTGGCCTGCCAGCGGTCGGAGGCGATTTCATCGAGCTGGCCATGGACGCCGAGCGACACCAGGGTGTCCCACTCGCCGGCGTCGAGCCAGATTGCCTGGGCTGCCGCGCTGTAGTCCAGGCGCAGCGGATGCTGGCTGTCCACCTTCAGGCGCGTCATGAGGCGGCCGGTCTTGGGGCAGAGCCGGACCGCGCCATCGGTGACGCTGGGCTCCCACGCGGCCGCGGCCAATGCCATCTCGGGCATGGCCTTGCGCCAGGCGCGATAGCGTTCGAGTTCCACCAGCACGCCGCCGCAGGCGTCGCAGCGCTCGGCGGGCAGGCCGCCTTCGATGCGGGTCGGCTGGAAATGGGTATGTGCGCAGGCCGGGCAGATCATGGCTTGCCTTTCAGCTCAGGTACCGCAGCGATCAGATTGTTCAGGGCGTGCTGCTGTTGCTGGGTGCCTTCGCGCGACACCTTGGCCAGCAGCGAAGCCACGGTCAGGTTCTGCAGCTCGCCCGAGGAGCCGCCCAGCGCGCCGACCAGGCCGCGCAAGTCGTTCAGCATGTCGCGTTCCCCGCTCAGGTGGTCTTTAAGGCCGATCTGCAAGGTCTTGCTCTTTTCGATGGCCGCATCGATGCCGCGTCCAACCGACAGGGCACGCACGAAGCTGTCGAAGTAGTTGCCGTCGCCGCCGACGATGTCGATCTTGGCGTTGCCCAGGGCCTTGCCCAGCACTTCTGCCTGTTCGCGGGCGATCATGGTCTGCGCATCGATGCCTTTCAGGGCCTGCTCGTTGGCCAGCTCCAGCTGCATGCGGAACTCTTCGTGGGCGCGGGTCTCGGCGCTCATCGCGGACATGGACTCGAACTTCTGCGCCAGGCCGCGCGACTCGGCTTCGAAGCGCGCCTCGATCACTTTGGCTTCCGCCGTGCCCAGGGTGGCGGTGGCAGCCGCATCGGCCGTCTTCACGGCAGCTTCGGCCAGGCCCATTTGTTCCTTGCCCTTGGCTTCGGCTTCCATGCGCAGGCGGGTTGCTTCGGCCTGGGCCGCGCCCTGCTTGACGATCGCTTCGGACGACGCCAGCATGACCTTCGCTTCCGCCAGGCCAGGGGCGGCGATTTCGGCTTCCGTGCCTTCCGCCTGGCGCTTCTTGGCCTCAGCTTCCTTCTCGGCCACTTTCAGAGCCGCTTCCGCCAGGGTCAGTTCCTGCGCGGCGCGGTGCTTGGCCGCGCGCTCTTCCGCTTCGGCGGCCTTCACGGCCAGCAGCAGCTTCTCTTCCGCGCTGGCTTCGGCGGCGATCACTACCGACTTCTTGCCGCGGTCGGCCTCGGCGATGGTGCGCACGTCCTTGATGGCTTCTTCCTGCTCGGCCACGGTGCGTTCGACCACGATGCGCTCGCGGATCACGTCGGCGATGGCCTTCTTCTGCACTTCCAGCGCCTTCTCTTTATCGATGCGCTGCAGTTCGACTTCTTTTTCGCGCGCGACCACTTCCAGCAGGCGGGCGCGGGTGACGCGCTCCTCCTCGATGGCGACGGCGCGCTTGCGGTTGTTCTCCGCCACTTCCTTCTCGCGGGTGGTGTTTTCCTGCTGCACCAGCACGACCTGTTCGGCCTGCAGGCGGGCCAGTTCTGACTTGGCGCGTTCTTCGGACTGCACCTTTTCGGCTTCCGCCTGTTCGCGGGCGCGCACGCTGGTCACTTCGCGGTTCTGGCGGGCCTCGGCGTCGGCTTGCTGGCGTTCCAGTTCCAGGATGGCTTCGCGGGTTTCCACGTCCTTTTTCTTGATGCGCATTTCCTCGTCGCGCTTCAATTCGTTGGTGCGGATGCTTTCGATCGCGGTCAGTTCGGTGATCTTCTTGATGCCCTGGGCGTCCAGGATGTTATGGCTGTCCAGCTTCTCGATCGAGGTCTGTTCGAGATAGTCGATGGCCGCGTCTTCCAGGATGTAGCCGGACAGGTCGCTGCCGATCTGGCGGATGATGTCGTCGCGGAAGCGGTCGCGCGCCTGGTACAGGTCGACGAAGTCCATCGACTTGCCGACGGTCTTCAGGGCCTCGGCGAACTTGGCCGAGAACAGGTTTTCCAGCGTCTCCTGGCTGGAAGCGCGGGCGCAGCCGACCGCCTGGGCGACCTTCAGCACGTCTTCCTTGGTCTTGTTCACGCGCAGGAAGAAGGTGACCTTGATGTCGGCGCGGATGTTGTCGCGGCAAATCAGGCCGTCCTTGCCAAGGCGTTCGATCTCGATGGTCTTGAGCGAGATCTCCATCAGTTCCTTCTTGTGGATGATGGGGTAGACCATGCCGCCGGTGAAGCTGACGTCCGGCTCGGCGCGCAGGGTGTTGATGATCATTGCGTGACCCTGTTCGACTTTATGGTAGAAGCGCGCGAACATTGCCAGGGCGCCGAGCAAAACGACGACGCCGATGGCGGCTGCAATCAACATGATGTCCATGGATTTCCTTCAGGTTTGTGTTGGTGTTGTTATTTAATTTGCCGCGCTGGCGGCCTGTACTTCGTACTGCTGCAATGCCTCGTCGTAGGCGACGATCACTGCGAGAGCATCCTTGCCCAGTGAGTTGGGCGAACTGGCCCAGACGCGGATATTCAGGCTGGCCCCGCTGCTCTCCACTTCGGCGCGGCCGAATTTTTCGTCCACCGACAGCGTGACGATGCGGCAGGTGCGGCCGACCAGGCTGCGGTTTTCCGGCGCGTGGTGCTTGACGAACAGCGGACGCAAAGGCTTGATCACGCGCGCCGACAACCACACGCTGAACCCCGCCGCCGCCAGCAGGGTGGCGGCGCCGCCGACCCATTGCAGCACCCCGGCCGGCAGCCACGCCAGAACGTATTCGTGCAGCAGGGCCGTCGGCAGCCAGGTGAAGAAAACCAGCAGCGTAGCGACGATCGAGAACGGCACACCGCCCAGCCCCAGCGCCACCAGCCAAGAGGCCAGCGTTTCCAGGTCGGCGTGGTCGGCGTCGCCTTCGATGTTCTCGCCCAGGTCCAACACACCGACCAACGACAAGGTCCAGTACACCAGCAGGATGATCAGCAGGACGCTGGGGATGGCGGTTGGAAAGCTGGCCAGGATTTGCCAGGTGCTCATTCAGTGCCCTTCTTGGTGGTCAAATTACTAACTATTCTCGTGCTTCGATTGCTTTAATGCAAATGTTATCAACTGCTCATGCAACATTTCCTTGATGCGGCGCCGGTCGGCTGCGTCGACGCCCAGGCGTTCGGCCAGCAGCGCGTAATCGGCGTCCGACAGGCTGACCGTCAGGCGCGGGCGAACCGGCTTGCTGGAATACGGCAGGCCGAGGATCTTGCGGATCTGGTCCGAGGTGGAGAGCTGGCTCTTGAACGCGGCGAGGCGCACCGCATCGATCACCTGCGTCTCCACGTCGAAGGCCACCTGGACCGCGCGCAAGGCCGCATCCGATCCTGACCAGCGGGAAGAACTGCGGACCATGGCGCGTCAGCCCTGGTCCGGCGGGGCCGGCCGGACGCGCGCCTGCAGGCGAGCCATCACTTCGGCCTTGCGGTTGGCGCGCTCGCCGATGCCCGCCTGCGCCAGCTTGTTCTCCAGCGCCTTGCTGCCGAACTCTCCTTCCAGCACTTCGGCCGCCTGCATGCGGTCGGCCATGTCCTGGTGGCGCTGGCGGATGCGCTCCAGCGATTCCTTGGCGGTCATCAGCTTGGAGCCGCTCGAACCCATGTTCTGGGAAATGGTGGCGGTGGCCTTGTAGACGCTCTCGGTGGTCTTGGCCATGGCCAGCTGGCGCTCGTGCTCGCGCAGCGTAGCCTCGGCGTTGCGGATCATGTCCTTCAGGCGCGCGATATGGCCGGCATATTGGGCGCGCGCCTCTTCCTGTTCGGCCAGCGCCACTTCCAGGTCGGCCACGCGCGCGGCGACTTCCTCGGCCAGGCTGGTCTCGTCCTTTTGCAGCGCCTGCAGCGCCAGGTCCTCGTATTTTTTCAGTTCGGCGCGCAGGCGTTCGATTTCGCGGTCGGCCTGCATTTCCTTGGCCATCACGGCCGTCAGGTCGTTCTTTGCGGAGGCCACGTGGGCAGTGGCTTCGACGATTTCCTGTTCGTAGATGGTCGAGGCGTTGTTGTCGACGATGCTCTGGCCGAGCTCACGCAGGTTACCTCGCAACATGGTCAGCACTTTGGAAAAAACAGCCATGATGGGCTCCTCACATTAGAAATTCGTTGAACACTTCCAGGGCTTCCAGCGCGTTGTCGGCAGCCATCGCCACGTCGGTGGCGATGCTCTCCGGCGAGGCGTCGGCCGCCAGCGCGCCGAAGATGACGTAGTGCTCGCCGATGCGGCCGAAATTCGACAGCGGGATGGCGATGTTCAGGTCCATCATCGCTTCCAGCATCTCGGCGCGGCGCTCGGGGCGCACTTCGCGCTCGGTCCACAGGTAGCAGATGCAAAGCACCTGGTGCGGCGAAGCAGTGACGAATACAGGAATCTCCTCCTGGCCCTCGATGCACATCCGCATGACCGGCACGCCATCCGGCTCGTTGGGGGCCAGCAGGTTGGCGCTCACCGACAGCGAACCCACCTGGGCGGACAACGCGCTCTCGATCGCCAGCATCCGGCCCATCACTTCGTCCATAAAGTCACTCCTTGTTGCGGGTGGTTAGACATATCATGTCATTAGTATAAAAGCATGACATAAAATGTCAAGGACTGCCGCAACGCTTTGGGCGGCGGGTCTTCGCTCGGACACTGTCTGTGGGAGGTGCTGAAATCACGCGGACTGAAATCACTCCAGAGGGGGAATTTTCGGGTGCATCAAATTTTCAGCAGTTTTCAGCACTTCGCAACACGATTTCAGCACTTCTCAACGCGAGATGTGCACATCGCTTCCTCTCTCGCTCGTGCAGCCTCGCGGTATGCTTTCCGGCGAGCTTCGGCCTCAGCGGAAAAGCGCAATTTGGTTGCGGGCGTCCAGTTGAGTTCGCCCGGGAGCTGGACCAAGATGGCCTCCCATGCATTGCGCACGGTACCAAGGCTCGCCCTGGCAAACTGGTTTGGCGACATGCATCGCACGGTCGACCAGCCCCGAGAAATCCTGATCGCAGGCCTTTTCTGCCTGATAGTCGAGCAAGGCGCGCAGGGTAGGCAGTGTGACTGTCACACTTACGTGTTGGCTCATGCTGAAATCTCCCAAGGTGAAAATCCCTTAGAGGGAGAAATTCGAGGGAAGTTCAAATTTCAGCACTTTTCAGCACCTTGCAACACCATTTCAGCACTTCCACGGAGGGACCCGCGAGGAGCTACCGAAGCAGGAAGCGAATAGCGGACTCGGCCAGTTCATCGATGCTGACGCCGGCGTCGCGCCGGTACCACTGCGCCGACCAGTTCAAAGCCCCGAACAACCACAGCCGATCGAGTTTGCCAGGCGCCGGCCATTCGCCGGAAGCCTGCAGCTCACGCAGCACAGCATCCCACAGCGCCTCATAGCGATCCTTGGCCGCGACGATGCGCAATTGGCCCTCAGTGGAAAGCGCGCGCCACTCGTAGAGCATGACGTAGACGAAATCCTGTCCCGGCGACAGCAAGGTCTCGAGATGGGTATGCACCAGGCGCCGGAACGCCTCGCGCGGCGGCAAGCCAAGCGAAGCCACTTCCTCAATGCGGGCCAGGGCCTGCTGCATACCCTCCTCGATCACCGCCTGCAGGATGTCCTGCTTGGACTTGAAGTGATAAAACCACGACCCCGCCTGCACGCCCGCCGCGGCCGCAATATCGCGCACGGTGGTGTTATCGAATCCTTTTTCGCGGAAAAGTCTTGCCGAGACGGCAATAAGCAGCGTTTTCAGGCTGTCGGAAGCGGCCTGCGCGGGGCGGCCGCGCTTGCGGGGCGGAGGGGAATTGCTGGCGTCCATGTCCCCAGCAATCTACCTTATAATGAAAGTTTTCGCCAAATTTACAGCCCAAATCATGGAATTAGCCAAGTCTTTCGAGCCTGCCGACATTGAACAGTTCTGGCGCAGCGAGTGGGAAAAGCGCGGTTACTACGCAGCCTCCCTCGACCTGAGCAAGCCGTCCTTCAGCATCCAATTGCCGCCGCCGAACGTCACTGGCACGCTGCACATGGGGCACGCCTTCAACCAGACCATCATGGATGGCCTGACCCGCTACCACCGCATGCTGGGCCACAACACCGCCTGGATCCCGGGCACCGACCACGCCGGCATCGCCACCCAGATCGTGGTGGAGCGCCAGCTGGACGCGCAGAAGGTGTCGCGCCATGACCTGGGGCGCGAAAAATTCGTCGAGAAAGTCTGGGAGTGGAAGGAAAAATCCGGCTCCACCATCACCGGCCAGATGCGCCGCATGGGTACCTCCCCTGACTGGCAGCGCGAATACTTCACCATGGACGCCGAGCGCTCCAAAGTCGTGAGCGAAGTCTTCGTGCGCCTGTTCGAACAAGGCCTGATCTACCGCGGCAAGCGCCTGGTCAACTGGGACCCGGTGCTGGGCACCGCCGTCTCCGACCTGGAAGTGGTGTCGGAAGAAGAAGACGGCTCGATGTGGCACATCAAGTACCCGCTGGCCGACGGCAGCGGCCACCTGGTGGTTGCCACCACCCGTCCTGAAACCATGCTGGGCGACGTCGCCGTGGCAGTCGACCCGACCGACGAGCGCTACACCGCACTGGTCGGCAAGATGCTCAAGCTGCCGCTGGTCGGCCGCGAAATCCCGGTGATCGCCGACGAATACGTCGACAAGGAATTCGGCACCGGCTGCGTGAAGATCACCCCTGCGCACGACTTCAACGACTACGCCGTTGGCCAGCGCCACAACCTGGACATGCCGTCGATCCTGACCCTCGACGCCAAGATCAACGAAAACGCCCCGGCCGCCTACCAGGGCATGGACCGTTTCGCCGCCCGCAAGCAGATCGTCGCCGACCTGGACGCACAAGGCTTCCTGGTCGAAGTGAAACCGCACAAGCTGATGGTGCCGCGCGGCGACCGCACCGGCGTCGTGATCGAGCCGATGCTGACCGACCAATGGTTCGTCGCCATGAGCAAGCCGGCACCTGAAGGCACCTTCAACCCGGGCAAATCGATCACCGAAGTGGCGCTGGAAAAAGTATCCAGCGGCGAGATCAAGTTCGTCCCTGAAAACTGGAGCACCACCTACAACCAGTGGCTGAACAACATCCAGGACTGGTGTATTTCCCGCCAGCTGTGGTGGGGCCACCAGATCCCGGCCTGGTACGACGAGCAAGGCAACGTCTACGTCGCCCGCAGCGAAGAAGACGCGAAGGCACAAGCCGCCGCCAATGGCGTGAGCGGCGCCCTGACCCGCGACAACGACGTGCTGGACACCTGGTTCTCCTCCGCCCTGGTGCCGTTCTCCACCCTCGGCTGGCCGAACGAAACGCCTGAACTGCAAGCCTTCCTGCCTTCGTCGGTCCTGGTCACCGGCTTCGACATCATCTTCTTCTGGGTCGCACGCATGGTCATCATGACCAGCCACTTCACCAACAAGGTGCCGTTCGAAACCGTGTACGTGCACGGCCTGGTACGCGACTCGCAAGGCCAGAAGATGTCCAAGTCCAAGGGCAACACCCTGGACCCGATCGACCTGATCGACGGCATCGGCCTGGAAGAACTGGTGGCCAAGCGCACCACCGGCCTGATGAACCCGAAAGACGCGGCCAAGATCGAAAAGGCCACCCGCAAGGAATTCCCGGAAGGCATTCCAGCCTACGGCACCGACGCCGTGCGCTTCACCATGGCCTCCTACGCCTCGCTGGGCCGCAACATCAACTTCGACCTGGGCCGCTGCGAAGGCTACCGCAACTTCGGCAACAAGCTGTGGAACGCCACCCGCTTCGTGCTGATGAACACCGAAGGCCACGACTGCTCCGCCAACGAAGCCGACCTGTCGGCCGCCGACAAGTGGATCATCTCCGCCCTGAACCGCGCCGAACAGGAAGTGCATAAGGGCTTTGCCGACTACCGCTTCGACAACATCGCCTCCACCATCTACCAGTTCGTGTGGTACGAGTACTGCGACTGGTACCTGGAACTGGCGAAGGTGCAGGTCCAGCAAGGCACGCCGGGCCAGCAGCAAGCCACCCGCCACACCCTGCTGCGCGTACTGGAAGTCATCCTGCGCATGGCGCACCCGATCATCCCGTTCGTCACCGAGCAGCTGTGGCAGACCGTGGCCCCGCTGGCCGGCAAGGGCGGCGATGGCCAATCGATCATGACCCAGGCTTACCCGCTGCCGAACGAAGCGGCGATCAGCGCCGAAGCCGAAGCCTGGATGGGCGAACTGAAAGGACTGACCGACGCCACCCGCAACCTGCGCGGCGAAATGAAGCTGGCGCCATCGGTGCGCGTGCCGCTGATCGTGGAAGCGACCGGCGACGACAAGGCAAAGATGGCCGCTTTCGCCCCGTACATCCAGATGCTGGGCAAGCTGTCGGAAGTGCAGATCGTCGACGTACTGCCGGAATCGCCGGCCGCCGTCTCCGTGGTCGGCACCACCAAGCTGATGCTGAAAGTCGAAATCGACGTGAAAGCGGAACGCGAACGCCTGTCGAAAGAGATCGCCCGCCTGGAAGGCGAAATCGCCAAGGCCAACGGCAAGCTGTCCTCGGAAAGCTTCGTCGCCCGCGCCCCAGCCGCCGTAGTGGCGCAGGAAAAAGAACGCGTCGCCACCTTCGGCGCCACCCTGGCCAAGATGCAGGAACAACTGGCCAAGCTCCCAGCTTAAAAGTCGGGGTCAGGTCTGGCAATCCGCCACCCAAGATGAAAGCAATGCCCGGCCCCAGCCGGGCATTTTTTACCCCGAACTGTAGGTAAACTACATCATTCGTGTTGACATGTAGTCAAACAATCCGTAGTTTACCCCTCTCTACCTCTGCACATCACGCCTCAGTGGTAGTAATAGTACATCCACACCCAAGCAGTCCCGCAAAGGGCACCACGCACTGAGACGCTCCACCCGATAGCCGCTATCGCCCCACTGGCGAGGCGCCCTTGCGCACCCGTTCCGCAGTTCCAACCTGTGAAAGGAGATGTGCATGCAATCGCGTTTGAAACCCCTGGCCGCCGTCCTCGCGGCCTTGTTCGCCGCCAGCCACGCCGGCGCCGGCACCATCCCGGCCGCCCACGTGTACCACAACCACATGCCGAACTTCTGGCCCTTCTACGCCGTCGATCCCCTGGCCAAGTACAACGCCACGCCCGTCGGCGCGCCAGTGCGCTACACCTATGACGCTGACGTGATCAAGCTGAAAAACAATCCGCCAGCAGGCTACAGCTACTACCTGCCTGCCTCGCTGGGTGGCGCCATCATGCCGCACGACGACCTGGTGGCCTACTACACGCCGGACGCCAAGACCGGCGCCTACCAGTACTGGCCGATGCAGGTGGCCAACGAGATGCAAAGCTGGTCCGGCGGCAAGGGCCAGGTCCACGTCACCATGTCCGGCGCCGTCATCAACAACGTGCAAAGCCTCGCCAGCGCGCAGAACGTTCCCGGCTACAGCAACAGCAACTGGGGCGCATCCTGGCTCAATACCTGGAACTCGCTGAAGACCGCCAACAACTACCGCACGCTCGACACCGTGCACTTCACCGGCCACCACAGCATGGGCCCACTGGTAGGCCCCGACTACTTCCTGAAAGACCTGGTCTACCAGAACGCCACGCTAGCCCAGCCCTACTTCCTCGGCAACGGCTTCGTCGCCTCCAAGGGCTTCTTCCCTACCGAACTGGGATTTTCGGAGCGCCTGATCCCGAGCCTGGCCAAGTTGGGCGTGCAGTGGTCGGTCATCGGCAACAACCATTTTTCGCGCACGCTGAAGGACTACCCCTACGCCAGCGTTGACGCCAGCGGCGACACGCTGACGTCCCCGCCCAACCGCGCCGACTTGCGCAACACCTCCGCTAGCGGCAGCTGGGTGGCCGCCAATATGGCCCACGAGCAGCAAGTGGTGGTCAACAAATTCCCGTTCGCCTCCACCCCGCACTGGGTGCGCCACGTCGACCCCGCCACTGGCGCCGTCACGCGCCTGGCCGGCATCCCTGTCAGCCAGAACGGCTCCTGGCTGGAAGGCTGGGAAGGCGCGGTCACGGTCGACGAGCTGGCCCCCTACACCAGCCTGGAAGCGCGCCAGTTCTTCGTGGTGGCGCACGACGGCGACAATTCCGGCGGCCGCGCCGGCGCGCTCAGCACCTGGCAAGCCGGCCACTCGACCACCTGCAGCGGCAACGGCTACTGCCTCGGCATCGACGAATACCTGCGCGCCAAGCCGATTCCCGACAGCGACGTGCAGCACGTGCAGGACGGCTCCTGGATCGACACGCGCGACTCTTCGTCCGACCCCACCTGGTACCACTGGCACCTGCCCTTCCTGATCTGGAAAGGCCAGTTCGCCGACTTCAACCGAGTCACCGGCAACAACCTGGCGCCCAAGACCAACCTGAAAGGGCAGCAGGAAGGCGCCACCGTGTCCTTCGAATACGGCTGGCACTACCTGGAGCGCAATTTCGCCCTGCTGCAAGCCGCCCTCAACTACGCCAAGACCGCCGAGCAGATCTGGCTGGACGGCCACCCCAACCACTGGTCGCCCAGCACCGCGCTGGACAAGCAGGTCACGCACGCCGGCAACCAGCTCAACCCGTGGATGCTGTCCTACCCGGTCAAGGGCGATGCCGCCAACGACTACGCCAGCGGCGCCAACCCGGCCGAACTGGCCTGGTACTTCCTGCTGCCTGCCATGGACTCCGGCTTCGGCTACTACGACGAGAACAAGGACGACTCGGTCAAGCCGACCCTGGCCTTCAACAACTCATTGGCCTTCTCGCGCCCGTATGTGCAGGCGCACCTGGCGCAAGACCGCACCGGCCCTTCCGTGTGGTGGCCGCAGCGCTATCCCTACAACCCCGGTTCGGTCAACGCCTCCAAGGCCGAAGGCTGGACCGTGCAGCATTACAGCAATGACTTCGCCGTCTACACCTACGGCCACGACGTGTCGGGCATCGCCAGCGCCAAGGTCAAGGTGCGGGTCCACGCCAGCAACAATATCGACGCGGCCGACGACACGTACAAGGTGTACGATCCGGCCGCCCTGGCCGGCCAGCCCGGCCTCTCGATCAACCCGGCCAATGTGGGCGCCTGGCAGGACGTGACGATGCAGGTGCGCGAGCTGCAGCCGGACATGAACGGCGTGGCCTGGATTCCCACCACGCGCGACACCATCGCCGCCCTGCCGGCGCAGGACAGCGGCGACCTGTATTACGCCTATATCCCGGGCTACCGCACCCAGCTGCTGGACTACTACGTCGAGATGACCGACACGCTGGGCAACGTCACGCGCTCGGAGATCCAGCAAGTGTTCGTCGGCGCCGGCCGCTACCGCGCCGTGGCCACCGGCTCCGGCTACACGGAAGACATCAACGGCACCGTCAACGGCGTCTATCCCTTCCTGACGATCGACAGCACGCCGCCCAGCGCACCCGGCCAGCCGGCCGGCAGCCAGTTGACCGACCGCTCGGTAAGCCTGGCCTGGAGCGCGGCCAGCGACAATATCAGCGTCACCGGCTACAAGGTATTCCGCAACGGCGTGCTGGCCGGCTCGCCCACCGGCACCGCCTTCAGCGACAGCGGCCTGGCGCCCGCCACGGCCTACAGCTACACGGTAAGCGCCATCGACGCCGCCGGCAACCAGTCCGCCGCCAGCCCGGCGCTGGCCGTCACCACGCTGGCCGCCGACACGCAGGCACCGACCGCCCCGGGCCAGCCGACGGCATCGGCCATCACGCAGGTAGCCGCCACCCTGTCCTGGGCCGCCGCCGGCGACAACTACGGCGTCGCGCAATACCTGGTGCTGCGCAACGGCAGCCAGGTCGGCGCCACCGCCGCCACCAGCTACACCGACAGCGGGCTGGCACCGTCGACCAGCTACAGCTACACCATCAAGGCGCAGGATGCCGCCGGCAATACCGGCCCGGCTTCCGCCGCCCGCACGCTCACCACGGCCGCCGGCAATATCGCCACCGTCTACTACCGCCTGCCCAGCGGCTGGAACAGCGCCAACATCCACTACAGCCCGACCGGTGGTGCCTGGACCGCGGTGCCTGGCGTGCCGATGGCCGCGGCCTGCAGCGGCTGGCTGTCCTACACCGCCAGCCTCGGTTCAGCCAGCAGCTGGCAGGCCGTGTTCAACAACGGCAGCGGCAGCTGGGACAACAACGGCGGCAAGAACTACGCACTGGGCACCGGCCTGTCCAGCGTGGCCGGCGGCGCCGTCACCAGCAGCAGCAACCCGTGCAATGTCGACAGCACGCCGCCCAGCGCCCCGGACGGCCTGGCCGCCAGCGCGGTGGGCGCCACCAGCGTCAGCCTGGCCTGGAGCGCCGCCACCGACAACGCCGGCGTGTCCGGCTACTACGTCTACCGCAACGGCAGCCTGCTCGGCACCGCCACCGGCACCGGCTACGTCGACAGCACAGCGGCCCCCGCCACCAGCTACAGCTACACCGTCAAGGCGATCGACGCCGCCGGCAACGTTTCGGCAGCCAGCGCCGCGCTGGCAGTGACCACCACGGCGGCATCGTCCTGCCAGGTCACCTTCACCATCGCCAACGCCAATACCGTCATGGGGCAGAACCTGTACGTGGTCGGCAACGACACACGCCTTGGCAACTGGGCACCGGCCAGCGGCTTTGCGCTGGCGATCCAGGGCAGCGGCGCCAACGTACCGTGGAGCGGCACCGTCACGCTGCCAGCGGCCAGCGCCATCCAGTACAAATACGTCAAATGGAACGGCAGCACGGCGACCTGGGAAGGCAGCCAGGCCACCGCCTCCGGCAACCGCGAGTTCAGCACCCCGGCCTCGTGCAGCAGCCCCCTTCCGCGCAACGACGGCAACTTCAAGTCCTGATTTAAAAGTCGGGGTCAGGTCTGGCAATCCGCCACATTTTCCGCGATGCGAAAAATGTGGCGGATTGCCAGACCTGACCCCGACTTTCAATTTTCTAGAGTCTTCCCTCCAAAAAAAATAGCATGACCGTACGGTGCCCTGCCGGGTCCTTTGCTACACTGATTTTCCCCAAATCTAAATAAGAGACACCCCCATGCGCCTAACCCGCACAGTGGCGCTGGCTGCGGCAGCCTTGCTGGCTGCCGCTCCGGCATTTGCCCAAGATCCCTCTCCTGTCGGCCTGTGGAAGAACATCGATGACGTCAGCGGCAAGCCGAAGGCCCTGATCCGCATCACCGAGGAAAACGGCGCCCTGCAGGGCAAGATCGAAAAACTGTACCGCGGCCCGGCGGAAGAACAGAATCCGGTGTGCGACAAGTGCACCGATGCGCGCAAGGACAAGCCGATTGTCGGCATGGTGATCGTGTCCGGCCTGAAGAAGGACGGCAGCGAATACAACGGCGGCGAGATTCTCGACCCGAACAACGGCAAGGTTTATAAGAGCAAGCTGGAAGTTGCCGATGGCGGCAAGAAGCTGAAAGTGCGCGGGTATATCGGTATTCCGATGCTGGGCCGGTCGCAGACTTGGGAGCGCCAGGAGTAAACCGGTAAACCAGGGTCAGACCCATAGGGTCAGACCCTGTCTGCTCCACTGCCGTCGGTTTCGGTTGTGCGCTGTTGACTTTCGACGAAGATCAAGGACGCACAACCAAAACCATCCGCCCAAAGACCGTAGGGGGTCTGACCCTGCGGGTCAGACCCCGACTTACCGGGTTTAGCGCTTAGGCAACAGCAACGACGCCAGCGCCGGAATCATCACAATCGCCCCCACCATATTCCACAGGAACATGAACATCAGCAGCAGGCCCATATCGGCCTGGAACTTGATGTCGGACCAGGCCCAGGTCAGCACGCCCAGCGCCAGCGTCACGCCAGTCAGCGCCACCGCCACGCCGGTCGTCTTCAGCGTCTCGAAGTAAGCCTCCTTCAGCTCCATGCCGCGGTCAAGGAAGCACTGCAGCCGGTTGTAGATGTAGATGCCGTAATCGACGCCAATCCCGATCCCCAGCGCAATCACCGGCAAGGTCGCCACCTTCACCCCCAGCCCCAGGCGCGCCATGATGGCCTCGCACAGCGCGGACGTGATATACAGCGGCACCATTATGCAGATGGTTACGCGCAGCGAGCGGAACTCCCACCACACCAGCAGCGCCACGATGGCGTACACCAGCACCAGCATGGTGATCTCGGCCTGCTTGATCACGATATTGGTGGCCGCCTCGATGCCCGAATTGCCGGCCGCCAGGATGAATTCCGCCTGCGGCGTGTTGTTCTCTTTGGCGAACGCCTGCGCCGCCTGCACCACCCGCGTCAGCGTGTCGGCCTTGTGGTCGGCCAGGAACACCAGCACCGGCAGCATCGAGCAGTCGTTGCTGTACAACTCGGACGGAATCATGCGCTGCGCCGAATTGGACACGAAGCGATTGCGCGACAGCGCCTGCCATTTCAGGCTGCCGCCATTGACGTTGGAGATGATCCGCTTCTGCACCGTGAACAGCGAAGTGGTCGACTCCACGCCCGGCACGTTCTCCATCTCCCACTGGAAGCGGTCCACCACTTCGGCAGTCGGGTAGGCACCGCACTCGCCGGCCGGCGTCTTTACCATCACCACGAACACGTCCGAGCTGGTCGAGTAATGGCCGGTGATGTAGGCGTTGTCGCGGTTGTAGCGCGAGTCGGCGCGCAGCTCCGGCGCGCCCGGATCGAGGTCGCCGATCTTCAGGTCGCGGTTCAGCGCAAACGCTGTGGCAAACACCGCCACTGCGCCCAGCACCGCCAGCTTGGCGTACTTGGGCTCCGCAATGCGCGACAGCATGCGCATGAAGCGGTGCTTGCGCTTGGCCTTCCGGGCCTGGTTGCGCAGGCAGGCATCGGTCACGCCCACGTAGGACATCAGCACCGGCAGCAGGAACATCTTGGTCAGCACGATCACCGCCACGCCCACCGAGGCCGAAATCGCCAGCTCGCGGATCACGCCGATCTCGATCACCAGCAGGGTCGAAAAGCCCACCGCATCGCACAGCAGCGCAATGGTGCCGGGAATGAACAGCTGGCGGAAAGTCTGCTTGGCAGCCTCGGTGGCCGACTTGCCGGACAGGCGCTCGCTGGCCATGGTGTTGATGTTCTGCACCGCGTGCGAGACGCCGATGGCAAAGGTCAGGAACGGCACCAGGATCGAATACGGATCGAGCCCGAAGCCCAGTAGCCGCACGATGCCAAGCTGCCAGATTACCGCCAGCGAGCAGCAGAACACCGTCACCAGGGTCGACTTCCAGCAGTGCGAATACCACAGCAGCAGCGCCACCGTCATGGCAAAGGTGATCGCGAAGAACAGGCCGATCGCCTTGGCGCCGTGAATCAGGTCGCCCACCACCTTGGCAAAGCCGACGATGTGGATCTTCACGCCCTGTGCTTCGTACTTGTCGCGCACCAGCTTTTCCAGGCGCTCGGAGAACAGGCCGTAATCGAGCTTGGTGCCCTTGTCCGGATCGATCTCCAGCAGCGGCACCTGCACGATGGTGGATTTCTGGTCCGCCGCCACCAGGCTGCCGATGCGCCCCGAACGCGCCACGTTTGCCCGCACCTCGTCCAGCATGGCCGGCGAACCGTCGAAGCCCTGCGGGATGATCTGGCCGCTGTTCAAGCCCGTCTCGGTGACTTCCATCCACTGCACGTTCGGCGTCCACAGGGACTTCAGGTTGCCGCGGTCCACGCCGGGGATGTAGAACACTTCGTCGGTCACCGCCTTCAGCGTATCGAGATACTCCTTGCTGTAGATGTCGCCCTTGGTCGCCTCCACCGCGATGCGGATGTTGTTGCCCAGCGGGCGCAACTCGTTCTCGTACTTCAGGTAGTTGGCGATGAAGGGGTGGGTGGCCGGCACCATCTTCTGGAAGCTGGCGTCCGGTTTCAGCAGCGCCGCCTGCCAGGCAAACAGCACCGACGCCAGCAGGAAAGCCACCATGATCACAAGGCGGTGCTTGAACAGGCGCGGCTCCAGCCAGTGCTCGACGGAGGTGAAGCGCTGGTGTCCTTCCTCGGCCACCTTGCAGGATTTTTCGTCTTCGCGCTTCATTTCGCCGCCTCCCGCACACCACCCACGCCGGACAGCAGCACCGTGCCATTCACAGCCAGCATGCCGGCCGTCGGCACCGCATCGCCCTGGCGCATAACGCGGAAGCTCACGCCATCGTCGTCGCTGCGCAGCAGCGCGCCATCTTGTGCCGCGAGCACGATGCTGTTGCCCTGCAGGGCGCCGCCCACCAGGCTCTTCTTCGTCACGGCCGGCGTTTCGCGCCAGGTGGCGCCGCCATCTTCGCTGCGGAACACATGGCCGCCAAAGCCGTAAGCGAGCACGCTGCGGCCGGTGAAGATCACGCCGTACAGCTGGCCGCCGTAGCCGGTCTCGATACGCTGCCAGCTTGCGCCGCCGTCGGCCGAGCGGTACACGTAGCCGCCCTCGCCCGCGATGGCCAACACATTGCCAGGCCCGCCCGCAATCGCGTTGTAATGCAAGCCTTCAGGATTGGGCAGGCCCGCGCCCATGGAATTCCAGTGTGCCCCGCCGTCCGTGGTACGGAAAGCCTGGCCGTATGCGCCCACCGCGTAGCCGGTCCTGGCATCGCGGAACCATACGCCCAGCAAAGGGCGCGACGGGCCGAACTTGGCCGCCGCTTCGATATCGCCCAGCGCGTTCTCGGCATCGGCGAGCGCCGCCTTGCCCGCTCCCGCCCCGGCCGCCTGCGCCTTCTCGACTGCCGCCTTGGCATCGGCCAGCATCAGTGCATTGGCCTGGTTGCCGTCAAAGCGGGTGCTCCATTGCGCCCCGCCGTCATTGGTGGAAAGGATCACCCCATCCTGCCCGACGGCCCAGCCGTTGGAAGCATCGGCAAACGCCACGCTGGTCAAGGTGACCGACACCGGTACTTTCGCCTGCTGCCATGGCGCATTGGCGCCGCCATCGCGCACCAGGATGATGCCGCGCTCGCCCACCGCCACCGTGCGCTGGCCGGCCAGCGCCATGGCCGTCAGCATGGCTTTCGGCGCCCGCGCCGACATGCGCGCCGGCGTCTGCAGCGGATCGCGCGCCACGGCCGGCGCCACCGCCAATGCGCCCAGCAGCGCAGCAGCGGCCTGTTTCAATACTATATTCATGCTCTACCTGCGAAAAAATGGGCGCAGCGCTCCCTGTGAACGCAAGCGCCCGAAGAGACACCCCCAAACCCGCTACGCCGTCCTTAGTTGGAAGAGCGGCGCAGCGTATCTGGCGTGAAGTTCGACGGATCGAGCTTGACGCCAAATTTGATCGGCTTCTCCTGGTTGGAGATGCCGGAGAGCAGGTAGCGGCGTGCCTGCAGGTCGTAGAACACTTCGTAGGCGAAGTAGTGGGTCAGCGCATCGTAGTACTGGATGCCGCCGATTTCGTGCACGCGCCACAGTTCGCCGCGGCCGTCGTAGGAATCGGTGTGCAGCACTTCCCAGCTATCCTCGTCCACGTAGAACACGCGCTTGGCGTAGATGTGGCGCTTGTCCTTCTTCAGGGTCGCTTCCACTACCCACACGCGGTGCGGCTCGTAGCGCACGAAGTCCTGGTTGATATGGCCGGGGCGGACGATGTCGGCATACTTGATCGCCTTGTTGGTGATCTTGTAGTTGTTGTAGGAGACCAGCATCTCCTTCTTGCCCACCAGCTTCCAGTCGTAGCGGTCGGGCGCGCCGTTGAAGCCGTCGTAGTCGTCGGTGGTGCGCAAGCCGTCCGCGCCCTGCCCCGGCGAGTCGTAGGCCACGTTCGGCGCGCGCAGCACGCGGCGCTGGCCAGGATTGTAGGTCCAGGCCAGGCGCGATTCCTTCACCTGGTCCATCGGGTCCACCACCAGCAGCGCGTCGCCGGCCACCGAGGACGGGCCGGTCAGGGTCGCCATGTAGTACACCAGGCGGTTAGGCTCGGGGTTGGGCATGCCCTGGGCGAAGGCCACCTTCTCGGTGCGGGTCACCGGCGTGAAGGCGCCGTTGGTCTGCACCGGGAATTCGGCGGTGTAGCGCTCGATGGTGCCGCCGCGGTAGCGCATCAGGTGGTTCCAGATCACCTCGACGCCGGTTTTCGGGATCGGGAACGGCACCGTGGTCTTGGCGGTGCCGGTCACGCCGTTGCCGCCGCCGGTCAGCTCGGCCTTCGTCGCTTCGGCCTTGATGTTGTCGTACACCGCCTGCGGGTAGCCTGCCGTGCGGTAGCTCTTGTAGACATTCATCTTGTAGCTCGGGTAGCGCTTCAGCATCTCCATCTGCCCCGGCGCCAGCATGTCCTTGTACTTGTCCATGTTGGCGGCCGTGATGGTGTACTGGGGCGCTTCGTTCGGCAGCGGGTCGGCGTAGCCGTTCTTGCTGTCGAAGCCGGCCGGCGCCTTGGTGATGCCGCCGGTCCAGGCCGGGATGGTGCCGGCCTTGTTGCCTTCCTTCTCCGCGCCGACCGGCGTCAGGTCCTTGCCCAGGCGGTCTGCTTCCGCCTGCGGCAGGCCGGCCAGGGCGCTGCCCGCGATGCACGCCAGCGCTGCGGCCAGCAAGCTTTGCTTCATCATCTTCATCTACATGTCTCCTGTGTCTTTATTAGAAGTTGGCGCCGATCACGAACTGCATGTTGTCGCGGTCGTGGAACTGGTCGTACTTGGCGCTCTTGTTATAGCTGGTATAGCTGATGTCGGCGTAGTAGCGGTTGTTGTAGTCCGCGCGCAGGCCCACGCTGCGGGTCTGGCGGTCTTCGACGAACAGGTTGTCGGCCGCATAACCCTTCACGTCATGCGCGAAGTACAGGCGCGGCTTGAAGTTGACGCCGGCCACCACGTTCGGAAACAGCATTTCGGCCGACAGGCGATATCCCCAGGCGCTGCTGGTGGCATAGCCTTCGTTCTCGCAGTAGGAGGCATTGGGCTGGATGCCGGCCGGCCCGCAAGTGCCGCCCAGCGCCGCGGTCGGGCCGAAGTTGTACATGAAGCCGCGCACGTAGCGGGTGCTGGTGTTCGGGTCGCCGATGCCGCTCCACTTCTGGCCCGCCACTTCGCCCAGCAGGGTCAGCGAATCGGCGCCCAGCACTTGCGGGATCTGGCGGATGAACGACACCTGCGCCTGCGTCTTGTCCTTGCGGTCATAGCCGTGGATCACGGTGCCGGTCGGCACCGCCGGGTTGCGCGCAATGACCGCCAGCTTGGCCTGCGGGCCGATGCCCAGCGCAGTGCCGACCAGCAGGTCGATCGCGTTGATCTGCACCGGGATGTCCTTGGTGCGCGACACTTCGCCAAACAGCGAGAAGCCGCCCACTTCGGTGGCTGCCGACAGGCCCAGGGTCTTCACGTTCTCGCCGCTGTAGTCCCACACGATATTCCCGGCCGGCAGCACGCCCAGCGTGCCCAGTGCCGGCGCCAGCGACGGCACGGCCTTGACCAGTTGCGCCAGGCGGCCCGACCATACCGACGGCAGCGCCGACGGCTGCTTGACCACCGAGACGATCGGCGAGTGGCTGTGGTAGCGCGCGAAATAGACGCCGAAGTCGGTGGCAATGGCGTCGGCAAAGTAGTGGCTCGACACGCCGAACTGGCCGGACTTCTTCGGCTTGATCTTTTCCGCGGTGGTCATGCGGAAGTTGAGCGGCATGCTGCGCGACAGGCCGAGCGAGGCCAGCACCGGGTCCAGCGCAGCAGGCAGCGCGGCCAGGAACGGCGCGCCGTTGTACTGGCCCTGGTCGTTCAGCTTGGTGCCGTCGCCAAACAGCACGGTGCCGTTGTTGCAGTTGAGCGAATCGGCCGCCGACCAGTAGGTGCCGCAGCCGTCGACCACGTTCTGGCGCCAGCCCAGGTTGTAGAAGGCCTCCACCGACACGCCGTTGCCCAGGCCCAGGTTAGCCATCAGGGCCGGCTGCGGACGCAGGACTTCCTTGACCTGCGCGCCCGGGCGGCGCGCGGCGCTGGTATCGAAGGCGCCCATGGCGTTAATGCCCGGCACGAACAGCGATTCGCCCCAGTTGATCACCTGGTTGCCCAGCTTGGCGCTCAGCGCCTTGCCGCCCAGGTCCCAGTTGGCGAACACATAGGCGTCGGCCAGCGCCACGCCGTCGAAGGTGGACAGCTGGTCGAAGCCGGTGTCGCTCAGTTCTCCGTTCTGCTTGTAGCCGTTGTTGAAATGCCCGTGCGGCATCTCCTTGCCTTTCAGGACGCGGTCGTACCACGCGAAGCTGCGCACGAACATGCCGTAGGTATCGCCTTTCAGTTCCAGTTCGCCTGTCAGCTTGCCGACGGTGGAATAGGCATCGTGCTTCTTGAAGTTCAGGTTGCCGTCGTCGGCGCCGGCGCCCGCCGTGCCGCCATTGGGTACAGAGATCAGGTTCTTGTCTGCATCCTTCATCCGGATGCTGGTGCCGACCGACATGTTCAGGGACCAGCGTCCTTCCAGTCCATTGTCGGTGGTGAAGGTATCTGCGTGCGCCAGTGGGGTTGCCAGCGCCGCCGCCACGGCGAGCGCCATGATACGGTTGTACTTCCTCGTCATCCTAGTGTCTCCTAATGGTTTTTACAGCTTCTTATACAGGCTTATTTAACTGCTTGAACTCCTCACGCAACTTCATCTTCTGCACTTTGCCGTTGGCGGAATACGGAAGCTCGCTGACAAAAACCACGTCGTCGGGAAGCCACCACTTGGCTACGCGGCTGGCAAGGTAGCCTAACACTTCATCGCGTGTGGGGGAACTGCCATGGCGGGGAACGACCACCAGCAACGGGCGTTCCTGCCATTTTTCATGCGGGATGCCGATCACCGCGGCAGCCATCACATCGGGATGGCCCATCACTGCGTTCTCGACATCGATCGATGAAATCCATTCGCCGCCGGACTTGATCACGTCCTTGGCGCGGTCGGTTATCTGAAGATAGCCATCGCGGTCGATGTTGGCGATGTCGCCGGTATCGAAGTAGCCTTCCTCGTCCAGCACCGAGGCATCGCTGCCGTAATAGGCCGACAGGATCCACGGCCCGCGCACCATCAGGCGCCCCGTCGCCACGCCGTCGTGCGGCAGGCGCCGGCCCGCTTCGTCCTTCAGCGCCAGCTCCACGCCGCACACCGGCCGGCCCTGGCGCGCCTGCACGCGCAGCTTTTCTTCCTCGCTGGCCTTGTCGTGCGATTGCAACAGCGAGCACACGGTGCCCAGCGGCGACATCTCCGTCATGCCCCAGGCCTGCATCAGGGTCGCCCCCAGCGTGTTGCGGCAGCGCGTGAACATCACCGGCGGGATCGCCGAGCCGCCGCACAGCATGCGCTCCAGGCATAGCTCCTGCAGCGCCGGCCGCGCTTCGCTGTCGATATGGTTGAGCAAGCCTAGCCAGACGGTCGGCACGCCCAGCGCCATCGTCACGCGCTCGTCGCGCAGCAAGTCGTAGATGCTCTTGCCGTCCAGCGCTGGCCCGGGCAGCACCAGCTTGGCGCCGCTCATGGCGCCGGCGTACGGCATGCCCCAGGCGTTCACATGGAACAGCGGCACCACCACCAGGCAGCTGTCGCGGTGCGAAATGGCTGCACTGCCCGCAGCGCACAGGCCCATCGAGTGCAGGTAGGCCGAGCGGTGCGAGTACAGCACCCCTTTCGGGTTGCCGGTGGTGCCGGAGGTGTAGCACAGCGCCGACGCCGTGCGTTCGTCGAACTGCGGCCAGGCGTAATCATCGCTGGCGCCTTCCACCAGCTCCTCGTAGCACAGCGTTCCCGCCGGCAGGCCGGCGGGCATATGCGCGCGGTCGGTCATGCAGACGAATGCCTTCACACCTGCCAGCTTCGGCGCCAGCGCGGCCACCAAGGGCGCGAAGGTAGTGTCGAAGAACAGCACCTGGTCCTGCGCGTGATTGAGAATGTACTCCACCTGTTCCGGGAACAGGCGCGGGTTGATGGTGTTCAGCACCGCACCCATGCCCGACACGCCAAAGTACAGCTCCATGTGGCGATGCGTGTTCCAGGCCAGCGTGCCGACCCGGTCGCCCATGCCCACGCCCAGCGCCAGCAGCGCATTGGCAATGCGCCGCGCGCGCCGTTCCACTTCGCCGTAACTGCTGCGGTGCAGCGTGCCTTCACAAGTGCGCGAGACAATCTCGGCGCGCGGGTGCACGCGGCGCGCGTGCTCGATCATCGAGGAAATCAGCAGCGGCTGATCCTGCATCAAGGCTTGCATACGCTAATCCATTACATATGGCGTTTCAGGAAACCGGCCAGCGTGTCGAAGACGCGGCCATACGGAGGGCGGAACAGGCCGAAGCCGTTCAGGCGCGCCTGCCGGTAGATCGGCTTCTGCTTGGAGAACGCGAGGAAGCCATGCTCGCCGTGATAGGCGCCCGTGCCGCTGGCGCCGACGCCGCCGAACGGCAGGTTTTCCTGCGCCGCATGCCACAGCGCGTCGTTGACGGTGACCCCGCCCGAGATGGTCGAGCGCAGCACCTTGGTGCAGTTGCGGCGCTCCTTGCCGAACCAGTACAGCGCCAGCGGGCGCTCGCGCTGGTTGATGAAGGCGATGGCTTGCTGCAGCGTGTCGTAGGGCAGCACCGGCAGCAGCGGGCCGAAGATCTCTTCGCGCATGACCGCCATCTCGGACGTGACGTCCAGCAGCAGCACTGGCGCCATGCGCCGCTCGCCCGCTTGCCCCGCTTCGGTACCGCCCAGCCGCAGCACGCGCGCGCCCTGCTCTTCCGCCTCGCGCACCAGCTTCTCCAGCCGCTGGAAATGACGCTCGCTGATGATGCTGGTGTACTGCTCGTTGCCGGCAAACTGCGGGTACATCGCCGCCGCCGCCGCGCTCAGTTCGCGCACGAATTCGTCCACGCGCGCGCGCGGCACCAGCGCGTAGTCGGGCGCCACGCAAGTCTGGCCGGCGTTGAACAATTTGCCGAAAGCCAGGCGCGGCGCAGCCTGCGCCAGGTCGCAGCTTTCGTCGATGATGGCGGGCGACTTGCCGCCCAGTTCCAGCGTCACCGGTGTCAGGTTGTGCGCCGCGGCGACAGCGACCTGGCGTCCTACCGCGGTGGAGCCGGTAAAAATGAGATGGTCGAACGGCAGCGCCGCAAAATCGCGGCTGACCTCAACGCCGCCTTCGACCACGGCCAGCTCGGCCGGGGTGAAATAACGCGCCGCCAGTTGCGCCAGCAGGCGCGAAAAGGCCGGCGTCAGCTCGCTGGGTTTGATCATCACGCGATTGCCCGCCGCCAGGGCGGCAGCCGCCGGCACCAGCGCCAGTTGGCAGGGGTAGTTCCACGGCACGATATTGCCGATCACACCCAGCGGCTGCGGCATGATCCGGCTCGAGCCGGGCAGCATGTGCAGCGGCGTCGCCACGCGGCGCGGCCGCATCCAGCGCCCCAGCTTGCGGCGCTGCTGGCGGATGGCCGACAGCACGACGAACAGCTCCGTCAGCACCATTTCCTGCCGCGCGCGCCCGCCAAAGTCGGCATCGATCGCTTCCAGGATGGCCGCTTCGTTGTCGGCCACCAGCGCCTGCAGGCGGTCAAGCCGCTCGCGCCGGATGGCGGCCGGCGGCACCATGTCGGCATTGAAGGCCGCGCGCTGCACTTCCAGCCTGTCCAGCAGCGATGGCGAGCCGCGTCCTACGACGGCAGGGTCGAATTCCTGAACTTTCATCACAGTGTCTCCAGTTGCGCCGCGTTTTATTTAACGCTGTCTTGAAACGAGTATGTGTTTGACACTACTATTCGTCCAATGCATTGTATTTATCCGCACAATGCATATTCCGCATACTAGGAGTTTTCCATGGATTTCAAGCGCTTGCGCTACGCCCTGGCGGTGGCCGACGAAGGCAATTTCGTGCGGGCCGCCGAGAAGATCAGCATCAGCCAGCCCGCCCTGTCGCGCGCCGTGCAGACCCTGGAGGACGAACTGGGATTCCTGCTGTTCGACCGCGGCAACCGCAACGTGGCGGTGACGGTGGCCGGCGCCGCCTTCTTCAACCACGCGCGCCGCTTGTTGTTTGATGTACGCAACATGGAACACGATTTATCGTTGTTGCGAAATGGCGACAGCGGCCATGTGGCCTTCGGCATCGGCCCCCTGCACTCGGGCGCCCTGCTGCCGCGCATGCTGCGCCAGGTGCGCGCCGACCAGCCGGGCATCAGCCTGTCGGTCACCATCAACACCTCGACCTACCTGCTGGACCACCTGCGCGGCGAGGAAATGGAATTCTTCATGTCCGACGTGCGCCTGATCGAGCCGGCCGAAGACCTGATCATTACCCACGAATGCCGCCAGTACGGCGGCATCTACTGCCGCCCCGGCCACCCGCTGCTGGGGCGCGACGACGTCACCCCGCCCGAGCTGCTGCCCTATGGCATGGCGGCGCCCACCATTCCCGAAGTGCTGATGACGCAGATGAACAAGCTGTTCCGCCTGCCGCCGGGGCGCGACCTGCCCATCATGCTCAGTTGCGACAGCGTGCATACCCTGGTCGACGTGGTGGCCGAAAGCGATCTGCTGCTGATCTCCAGCCATGCGGCGCTGGCCGAGGCGGCCGCGGAAGGCCGGCTGGAACAGGTACAGGTGCCGCTGCCGCCGCTATGGGCCGACATTGCCACCATCCGCCTGCGCGGGCGCACCCTCTCGCCCGGCGCCCAGCGCGTGCTGCAGGCGGCGCGGGAAATCCTGGCGCAACTGGCCGGCACGGAAATGCCGCGCCAGTGATCCGCCGGCGCGGCTCCGCTGGCGCAGCCTCAGGCCGCAGCCGCGCGCAGCGCTTCCAGGTCGCGCAGCTCGATCTGGCCGTAGCGCAGCCCGATCGCGCCGCAGCCGGCCAGCGCCTGCAATTCCTTGTTCAGGGTGGTGCGCCCGACGCCGAGCATCATCGCGATCTGGTCCTGTGAAGCGGCGATGGTGGTGCGCGCGCTGGCAGCCTGGGTCAGCTCGCCATGCGCCATCATCAGCAGGCGCCGCGCCAGGCGGGTGCGGGTGCTGTGCATCGCCATGTCGGCGATCAGGCCGAAAGCGGCGTGCAGCCGCTCCGCCTCCAGCCGTGCCATGGCGTTGGCAAACACCACGTCCTGCATCAGGGCCGTAAAACGTTCCGCGCTGACCGCCAGCAGTTCCGTGTCCTCCTGCGCTGTTGCCGTGGCGCTGCGCGGCAAGTCCGCCAGCAGGGCCGTTTCGCCGAACCAGTTGCCCGCTTCAGCCAGGGTCACGATCGCCTCGTTGCCGTCCGCATGCATGACCGACAGCCGGACCGCGCCGCGCACCACGCCCCACAGCCCATCCTGCGCCCCGGACGTCCGCTCACCCTGCAGGTAGAGCACCTCGCCTTGCTCCAGGCGCACGCTGCGCGTCACCGCCAGCAAGGCGCTGGCCTGCGCCGCCGGCAATCGCGCGAACCAGGGGTTGTTGAAGAATATCTGCATGCAAAAAAAATCCTGAATTGCCCGGAATTGAACAATCTTCGCCGGCGCAGCCCTGCATCATGGTTGCCAAAGGAGACCAGCCATATGGACAACACCATGATGTACACGCTGCTCGCACTGGTGATCACGGGCCTCGCCCTGGCGGAATTCGCCAGCCGCCGCTACCGCGACACGGTGCACGCCAGCGCCAATGATACAGCGCTCGAAGTGGGCATGACAGTCAGCCTGTTGCTGATTACCCAGCCGTTGATCCTCTTCGCCACCAGCGCGCTGGGCCAGTGGCTGGCGCCCGGCATGCGCGATGCCTGGGCCGGCCTGCCCTGGTGGGCCTGGGCCGGCCTGCTGCTGGTGGGCGACGACATGACGCAGTACTGGTGGCACCGCATCTCGCACTCGCCGTTGCTGTGGCCCCTGCACCGCGCCCACCACTCGGCCTCTTACATGAGCATCCGCATCACCTACCGCAACAACTTCTTCTACTATCTGATGATGCCGGGCATCTGGTTTGCCGGCGCCATGGTCTACCTGGGCTGCGGCTGGATGTATTTCGCCTACGTCGTGGTCAAGCAGGCGGTCATCCTCGGCGCCCACTGCGCCTGGGCCTGGGATGAACCGCTGTACAAGGTTTGCGCGCTGCGGCCCTTGATGTGGGTCGTGGAGCGCACCATCTCCACCCCGGCCACCCACCGCGCTCACCACGCCATCACCAACGCCGACGGCATCGGCCATTACAAGGGCAATTTCGGCAACCTGCTGTTCTTCTGGGACGTACTGTTCGGCACCGCCCACATCACGCGCCGCTACCCGGCCCAGTACGGGCTGCGCGACGACCAGCTTTTCGGCGCCGAGCGCTGGGACAGGCAGATGTTCTACCCGCTGCTGCAGTCGAAGCGCGAATACAGCGCCCTGAAATTCGGCGGAAAGAGCTATAGCGATGAATAAGGCCGGGATAGTGGTGACAGGCGGCTTCGGCGTCCTTGGCCGCGCCGTTGGCGGCGCCTTGCTGGCCGGCGGCGCTCGCGTCGCCCTGGTCGACCACGCCCCGGCGAACGCCAGCCAGCTGCAAGGCGCACTGGCCTGCGGCGGCGTGGATCTGTGCGACCCGCATGCTGCACAACGCTGCATCGACGGCGTCGCCGAGCGCTTCGGCGGCCTCGATGGCATCGTCAACGTGGCGGGCGGCTTTGCCTGGGAATCCGTGGAGCACGGCGACATCGCAACCTGGGACCGCATGTACGCCATGAATGTGCGCACCACTCTGCTGGCATCGCAGGCAGCGCTGCCGCACCTCCTGCGCCAGGGACGCGGCCGCATCGTCAATATCGGCGCCATGGCCGCCAGCCGCGCCCAGGCCGGCATGGGCGCCTACGCCGCCGCCAAATCCGGCGTGGCCCGCCTGACCGAAGCCATGGCCGAAGAACTGCTCGCACGCGGCGTCACGGTCAACGCCATCCTGCCCGGCATCATCGACACGCCGGCCAACCGCGCGGCCATGCCGGACGCCGACACCAGCCGCTGGGTCGCTCCGGCAACGCTGGCCGAGGTGGTGCTGTTCCTGCTGTCCGACGCTTCGGCCGCCGTGACTGGCGCCCTGCTGCCGGTCACCGCGCGGGGGCTGGACTAGCCGGCCGTCAGCGGCAGCCGGAATTCGAAGCGCACGCCCTGGCCCGGCGCACTGGTCAGGCTTACGCTGCCTTGCAACGCACCGCAAACCAGGTTGTTCACGATGTACATGCCGAGGCCGGAACCGCCGGCGCCGACCTTGGTGGAGAAGAAGGGCTCGAAGATTTTCTGTTGCAGCTCAGGCGCGATGCCGACGCCGTCGTCGCTGTAGACCAGCCGCACATGGTCGCCCGCCACGCTGGCGGCGATCGACACCTTGCCGCAGCCGCGCCCCTCGAACCCGTGCAGGATGGAGTTGACGATCAGGTTGTTCAGGATCTGCTCCAGGTGTCCCGGATAGGAATCCATCAGCACCCCGGGCGGCACTTGCAGCTCCACCGTGACATTCGCCTGCCGCATCATGCGTCCCAGCGTGACCAGGATATCGTGCAGGCAGGTATGCAGGTCGAACCGGCGGCGGCGCTGGCTGGTCTGGTCCACCGCCACGTTCTTGAAACTCTCGATCAATTCGCGCGCGCGGTCGGCGCTGCGGATCAGCACCTCGCTCGCCTCGCGGCAATCGCCGGCCGACTGCACCAGGCAGGAACGCGTCAGCTTGCCCGCCAGGGCATTGCCGGCCAGTTCATCCACGCGGTCGCGCAGGGTCGATGCCAGCAGCACCAGGTTGCCGACCGGCGTGTTCAATTCATGCGCCACGCCGGCCACGATGCTGCCCAGCGCCACCATCTTTTCCTGCTCGACGATCTGCTGCAGGGCCAGGCGCAGCTCGCAGCTGCGCGCTTCCTCCGCCTCCTTGCGCTGCGTGATGTCGCGCACCAGCGCCGCAAAGGCGGGCGGCTGCGATTGCGGCACCTGCCATTGCGACACCTCGACGTCGAACTCGCGCCCGGTGCGGTGGCGTGCGCGCTGGCTGCAACCCTGCGCCGGCAACAGCACCTTGCCGGCGGGCTGGCCCAGCATTTCATGGCGGCGCCACCCGAACAGGTCCTCCGCCGCATGGTTCCAGTCGGTCACCATGCCCTGGTTGTCGGTGCCGATGAAGGCTTCGCAGGCGCTGTCGATCACCATGCGCAGGCGCCGCTCCGATTCGTGCAGGGCTTGCGTGCGCTCCTGCACCTTCGCATACAGCTCGCACAGCACGGCCACCTTGTTGCGCAGCACGGCCGGTTCGATCGGCTTGTTGAGGAAATCCACCGCGCCCATTTCATAGCCCTTGAACTGGCGCACGCGGTCGTGCAGGCCGGCGGTAACGAAGATGATGGGCAGGTGGCGCGTGCGGGGGTTGGCGCGCAGCAGTTCGGCCGTTTCCAGGCCATCCATCTCCGGCATCTGCACGTCCAGCAGCACCACGGCAAAATCGTGCCGGAGGGATTGGCGCAGGGCTTCGTTGCCGGACATGGCTTTCACCAGGTGCAGGGACAGCGGCATCTCTTCCAGCAATGCTTCCAGCGCTGTCAGGTTCTCCTGTCGGTCGTCGACCAGCAGCACCGGGATGTTCAGTTCCATGCGCTCCCCTAGCGTCTAATCCAGACCCGCAGCAGCGACAAAAGCTGCGCGGTATCGATCGGCTTGGCGAGGTAATCGCTGGCTCCCGCCTCCAGGCAATGCTGGTGATCGCCCGGCATCGCCTTGGCGGTCATCGCGATGATAGGCAAATCCCTGAAGCGGGCATCGGCGCGGATGCGGCGCATCGCTTCGTAACCATCCATCTGCGGCATCATTATATCCATCAGCACAGCGTCCACCCTTCCTTCCGACGCCAGCCTGTCGAGCGCTTCCTGGCCATTTTCCGCTTCCAGCACTTCCACCCCGCGGTCGCCGAGCAGACTGGCCAGGGAGAACAGGTTGCGCATGTCGTCGTCCACCACCAGCACCCTGCTGCCGGCCAGGGCCAGGGCCTCCTGCCGCGTGGCATGGCCGCCCTGCTCCACGCTGTGCAGGAACAACTGCACTTCGCTGAGCAGCCGTTCGGGACTGTGCGTGCCCTTGATGATCACGCTGCGCGCGTAGCGGTTCAGCATGCGCAGCTGTTCGCGCGTCAGGTCCTGGCCGGAGTGAATCACCACCGGCAGGTGGCGCATGCCGGGCGTGGCCTGCATCGCCTCCAGCACCTGGTAGCCGGACATGTCTTGCAGGCCAAGGTCCAGTACCATGCAGTCGAAGTGGCCTCGCGCCAGCAGCTCGATGGCTTCATGCCCGGACAGGCAGCGCACGACTTCCACGTCGCGCCCCGCCAGCAGGGCGGCGAGGCTGCTTGACTGGCTTTCGTCGTCTTCCACCACCAGCACGCGCTTCAGCGCACCGGCCCAGGCCTGCTCGATGGTCTCGAATACTTGCGACAGCTGTTCGGGACTGGCCGGCTTGGTCAGCAGGCCCAGCGCCCCCAGGTCGCGCGCACGCTGGATTTCGTCAAGGCATGAGATGAAATGCACCGGCAGGTGGCTGGTACGGGGATCGGCGCGCAGCTCGCGCATCACTTCCCAGCCATCCATGCGCGCCATCATCACGTCCAGCAGCACGGCATGCGGCGCTTCGTGCCGTGCCAGTTGCAGGCCCTGCTCCCCGTCCGGCGCGACCAGCGGCGTGTAGCCGCGTGCGCGCACGAAATCTGCCAGCAGGCTGGCGAAGAATGGATCGTCTTCCACGATCAGGATGCGGCGCACGCCATCGCCCGGCGCCGTGGCGGGCGGCGCAGCGGCTGCCGGTCCGGCGCTTGCCGGGGCGGACCCAGGCAGCAGCGGCAGCATGAAAGTGAACGTGCTTCCTTCTCCCTCCACGCTGTGCAGGTGCAGCGCCCCGCCCATGATGCGCGCGAGCTGCAGCGAAATCGACAGGCCCAGCCCCGTGCCGCCATAATGCCGGCTGATGCTGCCGTCCGCCTGCCGGAACGCTTCGAAGATCGTCACCTGCTTATCCGCCGGCACGCCGATGCCCGTGTCGCTGACCGCAAACGACAACTGGTCTCCCACGACGGAAATCCGCAACGCCACGCTGCCCTGGTGCGTGAACTTGAGCGCATTGGCCAGCAGGTTGCGCAGTACCTGCTGCACGCGCTGTCCATCCATCATTGCCGCTGCCGGCGTGCCGGGCAGGCGCTCGATCCGCAGCACCAGGCCCTTCTGCTCCGCCTGCGGCTGGAACTGCGCCAGCAGGTCGTCGCACAGGCCGGCCAGCTCCACCGGCTCGACGTTCAGCTCCACCTTGCCCGATTCCATCTTGGCCAGGTCCAGGATATCGTTGATCAGGTTTAGCAGGTCGCGCCCGGAATTGTGGATGGTTCCCGCATATTCAAGCTGCCGTTCGTTCAGGTTGTTCGCCTTGTTTTCCTTCAGCAGCGCCGACAGGATCAGCATGGAATTCAAGGGCGTGCGCAACTCGTGCGACATATTGGCCATGAACTCGCTCTTGTAAGCGCTGACGCGCTGGATTTCCTCGCGCTGCCGCTCCAGCAGGTCGGCGCGCTCCTCCAGCTCCGCATTGCTTTGCTGGAGCTCCTCCTGCTGCACCCGCAACTCCTCCGCCTGCTGCGCCGTCTCCGCCAGCAAGGAGCGCGTGCGATGGCGCGTGATGTTGACCTCCAGCCCGATCGCGATCGCCTCCGCGCACAGGTCGACAAAAGCCAGCTCGTTATCGCTGAAGTGCCTGAAGGCGCCCAGCTCGATCACCCCCACCATATTGCGCCCATGCTGCAGCGGCTGCACCAGCACGCAGGACGGCTCCGCACTGCCAAGGGCCGAGCCGATCTCCAGGTAGCCGGGCGGCGCCGCGTCGACCAGTATCCGCTTGCCGTCGCGGATCGCCTGCCCCGCCAGTCCCTCGCCCGGCGCAATGCGTGCAGGATGGCGCTCCTGCGCCAGCCCATAGCCGGCCAGCAGGCACATGCCCGCCCCCGCTGCTTCATCGACGTACAGCGCCCCGACCCGCGCCCCCAGGCGCTCCGCCAGGAAGTCCAGGAGGCGCTGCCCGAGCACCGCCAGTTCCTGCTCGCCGCGCATCACGATATTGAGTTCATTCTGGCTCGACTTGAGCCAGTCGCGCGCACGGTCGGCCAGCTTGCTGGCGCGCAGCGCTTCGGTCATTTTGGCGAAGGCCTCGTCGAAGCTGCGCTGCGATTCGGCCAGCGCCGCTACCGACAGCAGCAGGTCGCCCGCCTCATCGTGCGCCACGCCGGCCAGGTCCAGCTGCGGCAGCGGCGCCGGCGTCAAGCCGTGATCGAGATTGCCGCTTGCGACAGCCTGCACAGCTGCCACATGGCCGGCGCGCGAATCGGCCAGCGCGCGCGCCGAGTCCAGCGCCCGGTGCAGCGGCTGCGCCACGTTACGCTGGTAAAACACGCGCAGCGCCGCCGCCATCAGCACCAGCACGGAGCCGAATGCGATCAGCACCCAGCTCACGACGCGGGTGGCGCTGGCCGCCTCGCGCGTGGAATCCACCTCCAGCACGCCACGCACATCGCCCAGCTTCCAGTCGGTCTTGGGACTTTGCGGATGGCTGTTATGGCAGGAAACGCAGGCATCGGCGCTCATGCGGTCGGCCAGCGCCACGCGCACCGTCGTGCGGCCGTGCAGGGTTTCAGTGCGGGAGAAGACGCCGTCGGGAGTCTTCTGCAGGTAGGTCCAGGCGTCCCGCGCAAACTGGTCGCTGGCGCGCTCGCGCCGCTGCGGGAAAGGAAAGGGGCTGTAAAGCTTGACCACCGTGCCGCCGCCCTGCATCAGGTCGCTCAGGTCGTGGATCATCGTGGCCGGCAGCGGAATCGCGTTTTCCTTGCTGCGATAGTCCGGGTCGACCTGCATGTCGGTCTGCGCCAGCACCCGCGCCGCCACGTTTTCAGTGTAGTACTTGCGCAGCATGAGGAATTGCCGCACCGTGGCCTGCGCCGAATCGACAGCGTCGCGCTCGGCGTTCTCGCTGATCAGGATTGGCAATAATGCCGAAATGACCAGACCACACCCGGCCAGCAGCAAGGCGATTGGCAGGAACAGCTTCCAGAACAAGCTGCTGGAACGTGCGAGCACGGCAAGCCTCCGCAAGGCTGAGTTTTCACCCTATTCTTGCGCGGAATATCCCATGAGGCAAGCCTACCGACAGTTACTATTTTTTTAGTGGCCGCAGCACGATTTCGAACAGCTTCGGCCAGCGCTTGCCGGTCACGAACAGGCGGTGCGACTTGGCGTCGTAGGCGATGCCGTTCAGGACATTGTCGGCATCGCTGCCCGCCCTGGCGGTAGCGGCCAGCCCGGACAGGTCGATCCAGCCCAGCACATGGCCGCTGAACGGGTCGATGCGGGCGATGCGGTCGGTCTGCCAGACATTGGCATAGATCTGCCCATCGACCCACTCCAGCTCATTGATCTGCGCCAGCGGCTGGCCGTCGGCCGTGACCTTGATCCGGCGCTGCTCGCCGAAGGTTTTCGGGTCCAGCACGCGGATTTCCGGCGTGCCGTCGCTCATGTAGAGGCGCTCGCCGTCGCTGGTGATGCCCCAGCCTTCGCCCAGGTAATTGAAGGTGCCCTTGATGGACAGGCTGCCCTGGTCCATCACGTAGCCGGCCTGGTTCATCCAGGTGATGCCGACAATGCTGTCGCCATGCGGCGCAATGCCTTCGCCGAACACCTTCTCCGGCAGGTCGCGCTTTTGCAGCACCTTGCCGGTGGCCAGTTCCACCTTGCGCACGGAGGACGCGCCATACTGGCCGGTACTCTCCCACAGGAAGCCGTCCTTGAAGAACAGGCCCTGGGTGAAGGCTTGCGGATCGTGCGGGTAGCTTGCCTTGATCGTGTAGCCCTGCACGGGCATGGCAGCCGATGCGATCTGCGCGGCCAACGCCGCCGCGCCCAGCGCTGCGAGCTTACGCATCCCACAGGTCTCCGGTGGCGTTGCTGCGCGGCGGGGTCACGCCGAAATGCTGGTAGGCCTGCGCCGTGGCGACGCGCCCGCGCGGCGTGCGTTGCAGGAAGCCTTGCTGGATCAGGTATGGTTCCAAAACGTCCTCGATAGTATCCGCGGCCTCGCCGATGGCAGCCGCCAGGTTGCCGATGCCGACCGGGCCACCGCCGAATTTGTACAGCACCGCTTCCAGCAGCTTGCGGTCCATCACGTCAAAGCCCACATGGTCGACGTCGAGCATGCGCAGCGCCGCATCGGCCAGCTCGCGCGTGATGTCGCCGTTGCCCTTCACCTCCGCGTAGTCGCGCACGCGGCGCAGCAGGCGGTTGGCGATGCGCGGCGTGCCGCGCGCGCGCCGCGCGATTTCCAGCGCGCCGCCTTCGTCGATATTCGCCTTCAGCAGCGCCGCGCTGCGGGCGACGATCCTTGCCAATTCCTCGGTAGTGTAGAACTCCAGCCGCGCCACGATGCCGAAGCGGTCGCGCAGCGGGTTGGTCAGCATGCCGGCGCGGGTGGTGGCGCCGACCAGGGTGAAAGGCTGCAGGTCCAGCTTGACGCTGCGCGCCGCCGGGCCTTCGCCGATCATGATGTCGATCTGGTAGTCCTCCAGCGCCGGGTACAGGATTTCTTCGACCACCGGCGACAGGCGATGGATCTCGTCGATGAACAGGACGTCATTCGCCTCCAGGTTGGTCAGGATCGCCGCCAGGTCGCCCGGGCGCTCCAGCACCGGGCCGGATGTCTGGCGCAGGTTAACGCCCATTTCGCGCGCAATGATATTGGCCAGCGTGGTCTTGCCCAGGCCCGGGGGGCCGAACAGCAAGGTATGGTCAAGCGCCTCGCTGCGCTTGCGGGCGGCCGAGATGAAGATTTCGAGCTGGTCGCGGATCTTGGACTGCCCGACATATTCATCGAGATGCTTGGGACGCAAGGCGCGCTCGATGGCCTCCTCGTTGGGCGAAGATGGCGCCGCATCGATGATGCGCTGCTCGGTGAAATTGTCGGTTTGAATGCTCATGCCAGCTCGAAAAACAGGTTCAAGGCATGATTCTATCAAGGCCGGACAGCCCGGGGCTCACTTCATGTTGGAAGCGGCCGCGCTTGCCGTTTCGTTGGTTTTTTTCTGCAGGCTGCCTGACACCTGCATCGCCTTCTCACGGCGGTCAGGCTGGCCATCCTTCTTCGGCTCCTGCAACCCGGTGGCCTTGCGCGCAGCGGTGGAAGGTTCGCCTTTTACTGTTGCCCTGGCCGGCTGCCGGGCTTCCGGCTTGTCCTGCCCCGGCGCGGCCTGCTGGCTCCAGGCCGCAGGCGCCGCTGCCAACAGCAAGCCGCCCAGCGGCACCGCCAAAAGTTGACGAATAGTCATGAGAAATCTCCTCGAATATTCGCCAAAGTCTAGCACGGCCGGTCGTGAAGGACTGCCGCAGAGGTGATCCAGCGGCCGGGCTAGCGCTTAACGCTCCTTGTAGACGATGTCGATCGCCAGGCCGGCGGCCAGCAGCAGGCCGGAATTGGCCTTGAAGTCCTCCGCGATCGAGATCATGTAGTTGTCGGCGCTGGTGAACAATTCCTTGCCGATGCCAGCCCACTTCTTGCTGACGGTGCCTTTCTCGTTGCCCTTGGCGTCGAGGAACTTGAAGTTCCAGCCCTTCCAGTCGCCCTTCACTTCGGCGATCAGCTGGTCGCGCATGTCGTAGACGAAGAAGCCGCCGCCCAGGCTGAACAGCTTGGACTTGAAGTACCCGATCGCCTGGCCCGAACGGTCCAGGATCTCGATGCGGGAACGCAGGAAGGTTACGCCGCGCTTGATGGTGAGCAGCGCAGGGCCGTTGGCCTGCTCGGAAATTTCCACCTTGGTCGGCAGGATGCGCTTGTCGATCACCAGGCGCAGCGCATGGACCAGGAAGCTCAGTTTTTCCTGTGCCACGCCCAGGTTCTGCTGGGTATCGGGGTCGATGATGTCGTAAGCGTCCGAAAGCTTGAGCACGCCGACGTGCTCCTTGACGAAGTAGTTAGTCCTGTCCAGCAATTGATTTCCCCAGTAGTGAGTTTGAGTTATGAAGTACATGTGCAGTCGCGGCGAACTGCTCGTTGCCCGCCAGCTTGCCGCTGATCGTGTCAACGATCTTGAAGCCAGCGCTTTGATACAAGGCCAGGGCGGCCGTGTTACCAACCAGTACATCCAGCGACAAGGCCCTGCCCGACTCGCGCAGTACTGCGTCGAGCAGCGCACGGCCGATTCCCTGCCGGTAGCGGGCAGGATCGACGTACAGCCAGGTGACTTCATCTTCCGTGAAGCCGGCAAAGCCTGCAACTTCACCGGCGATTTCCGCCACCAGCAGCGTCGCCTCGAACAGCCCCTCTGCCTCGCCGGTTTGCTCCAGCGTCAGGAAGGCATCTGCCAGGCCGCTGGAATCGAGTTCGAACTTGCGCGCGGCATCGTGCACCGCGCAGATGCCTTGCCAGTCTGCAGCTTGATAAGGCCGGATAATCATGCGATCAGCGTCCCGGGACCAGGTAGCGCAGTTCGGCCATGCCGGTGCCGATCTGCCGCGCCGACTGCAGCAACAGCGGCGGGTTGGTCAGGCGCCGCGGGAACAGCGGCTTGCCGTGCCCCAGCGTGACCGAACCCACCTGGACGATCAATTCGTCCAGCAGTGCGGCGTCATGGAATTGCCCCGCCAGGTCGCCGCCGCCCACGATCCAGATATTCTTGTCGCCCGCTGCCTCGCGCATGACGGCGTGCACCGGACGGACGTCGCCCTTCACGAAGCGCAGGTCGGCGCCGGGAATCGACGGCAAGGTGCGCGACGAAAAGATCCAGGTCGGCTGCGTATAGGGCCAAGGCGATCCCGTTTCCGCCGCCACCGTTGCGGCATTGCGCACCATCCACTCGTAGGTGGACGAGCCCATCGCGATGGCGCCAACCCGGGCGATGAACTCGGGATAGCTGCTGTCATTGATATCGCCAAGCGGGAACAGCCAGTCCAGCGAATCGTCTTCGGTAGCGATAAAGCCATCAAGGCTTGTCGCGGTAAAAAATTGAGTCTTCATTTTGAGTGCAGCGCTGCCGCGTTTGCGGGAATGGGTGCAAGATTGTACGCGCCCGCAGCGCATCGAATTCTCTCAAAAAATTGCTCGCCGCCCTCTCAGCGGCGAATGCGGGCCGCCGCCAAGCCCAGGATTGCACCGGCCAGGCCGCCAAGGAGCGATTGCGGCAGAGCGATCATGTCCTGCGCCCTGCCATCTGCGAGGGTCATCAGGTCGGCCGCGAGATAGACCGGTCCCATGCCCACGCCGAGCGGCACCGCCAGCCACGCCGGCCATTGCCCGCTTTGCTGCCAGCCGATGACGCCGCCAATCCAGCACGACACCGCGACCATTCCAATCAGCGCCCCACCCAGAGCGAAAGCAGCCTTACGCATGAATACTGTCTCCGTCGTTTTCCGGAATGGGGCGCACGACCAGGAACAGGTACGACATGGCGCCAAGGAAGGCAATTGCGGCACCGGCCAGCAGCGCCGGTACAAAGGACCATTGCTGCGCGATATACCCGGTAAGCACCGGCGCCAGCGCACCGCCGAGGAAGCCGCCGAAATTCTGGATCGCGCCGAGCGAAGCGATGCGGCTGCGAGGCGCCGCCACCGTGGCGAGCGACCAGGCGCAGGCCGAAGAGGCGTTGGCAAGGAAGATCACAATGGAAATGCACGCCACCGCCAGGACATTGCTCTCCACCAGCGCTGCAGGAATCGTGAATATCACCATGCCCAGCGTCGCCAGCACCACCGCATTGCGGCGCCCCGAAATCGGGGTGCTCGCAAAACGCACGATGCGGTCGGAAGACCAACCAGCGATCAGCGCGCCGGCAAAACCGCACAGGAAAGGTATTGCCGATGCGAAGCCCGCATGCGCCAGGTCCATATGGCGCTCGGTGCGCAGGTAGCCGGGCAGCCAGGTCAAGTACACCCAGTTCAGGTATACCGAGCCGAAAAAGCCGAACATCATGCCCCACGTCACGCGATGGCGGAACAGCGCCAGCCAGCCGGCAAAGCTGGTTTTGGGTGCGGCTTCGCTGGCTTCACCATCCTCCAGGTAGGCGCGCTCCTCCGCGCTCAATTCCTCGCGCACAGGGTCGCGATAGACGCTCACCCAGACGATTGCAGCCAGCAGGCCAAGCGCGCCGGTGGCGTAAAACGCCCAATGCCAGCTGGTCGCCGCGATCAGTGGCGGCAGCAACAGCGGCGCCAGGGCAACGCCCAACGGCGAGGCGGAATTGTAGATACCCGTCGGCGTCCCACGCGAGCGCAGCGGGAACCAATTGCTTACCACGCGTGCAGCAGAAGGAAATTGCGGCGCCTCCCCGACCCCGAGCGCAATGCGCGCAAGCACGAAGTAGCCAAAAGTCGAGGCCAGCCCGCCGGCTGCCTGGGCCACCGACCACAGCACCAGCCCGAGCCCAAGCAGCCAGCGCGGACCGATCTTGTCGACCAGTGCGCCGACCGGAAGCTGGCACAAGGCGTAGCTCCACGAGAATGCCGACAGCAGCAAACCCATTTCGCCCAGCGACAGGCCGAGGTCCGCGCGGATATACTCGTTGGCCACCGCCAGGGTGGCGCGGTCCAGGTAATTGATGACCCCGCTCGCCACCAGCAGCACCAGCGCCAGGCTTTGCCTTCGACGGATTCGTGGAGGGACTTGGGTAGCAGTGATGTTGGTCATTTCAGGTGTTCCATACGCGGCGCGAATTATAAAATCGTGGCGAGTATAGAGCACCGCGCGCGCAACAAGCCAATTGATCGCGCTGGACAAGTCATGGCGAATTCAATTAAACCTGCTTTGAGGCGCAACAATTTCGCAGGCACTGTAGCCATCATCGTCGCGCAGGACGCAGGCTTTCGCAACATACTTCGAATCAATCAACTCATAAATGGTCGAGAAAGTTCCGTATGACCTGACGGCCTGCTCGAGCAAGACCAGCCTGCCCTTGACCTTGTCATCCACCACGACAAGGCCTAGCGACGCCCAGTCCGCATAAGCCAGCGTGAAGTCCTTCTTTGAATTCGACAGCATCACGAAGTGCACATTGGCCGCGTTTGCGGACAGGCTTTGGCAGTAGTAACGGTCGGAGATGATGTAATCCTTGATGCCGTCGCCATTGAGGTCCTGGCGGTCGGCGGTAAGCGTCTGGCCTATGGATTTCCTGCCATAGCCATGCTTTTCGATGCACGAACTCTCCGGGGAGATCAAATCAGCACCTGCGCAGGCCGACTTCGCGCCAAGGCGCTCGGAAACCAGCGCGCCGGAACAATAGCCAAGAGCTTCAGCATTCTTCTCCCCCTTCGGCCATTTCGCAACTTGAGCCTTGAGCGACTGCGCTATCGGCTCGGGAACGTAATCCGGCTCGCTCGGCTTGATCTGGCGCTCCTTCCCGACCATGGACCTTGCAATGCTTGGCAGTGGTTCGAGGTTGGAAACCCTGATATCTTCATCGGATACGCCACCAGCCTTCTGGCCGCAGGCAGAAATCAGCACGAGGCAGGGAAGGATCAATAAGGGCAGGAACTTGCTTCGGCGGGACATGTGGGCGCTGGTTAATTTTTTGGCAAATTCTAGCACGCAGTCCGCCCGCCCCGGCCTCACCCCTGCCCAAGCTCCTGGGCCAGTCCAATGAGGATTCCTTCCGGTCCGCGAATGTAACAGAGCCGGTACACGTTTTCGTATTGGACCACTTCTCCAACGACCGTCGCCCCCAGCCTGCCAAGCCGCTCCAGCGTATCGTCAATGTCATCCACAGCAAACATCACGCGCAGGTAGCCAAGGGCATTCACCGGCGCGGCACGGTGATCGGCGACCACCGCCGGCGCCAGGAAGCGGGACAACTCGAGCCGGCTATGGCCATCCGGCGTACGCAACATCGCAATCTCGACACGCATGCCGTGCAGACCTGTGACGCCATCGGCCCAATCGCCCTGCACTGGCGCACGCCCGTCAAGTTCGAGGCCAAGCTCGGCGAAAAATGCAATGGCGGCGTCCAGGTCCTCCACCACAATGCCAACATTGTCCATGCGCTTGACGGTCACGATGCCTCCATGGTTTTCATTTGCTTGCGATGATTTGAGCGAGAACAATCCGCCCTTCCTCGAGATTTCGTCGCTGATTCTGGGCCATGGCCGGAAAATCAGGTCCGAGGAGGATGTGGAAACCAACTGCCGGCAGCCCTTCATGACGTATTTTCTCGGCAAGCGCCACGAACCAGGTGCGCGCCGCATCGGTCGTGTCCGACCAATGGGTCACCTTGAAGCCCGCTGCCTCCAACAGCCGGCGCAGTTCACCAGGTTGCACCAGGAAGCTGGTATCGGGTGTGCGCGCCCACGGAACCGGAAAGAGAACAGGACCGGACGGGCCGGCGAGAATGTCGTAGATCGCGAGGGTGCCACCCGGCTTGAGAACCCGGTGCATTTCCCGGTACAGCAGGGCTTTGTCCGGAATATTCATCGCCACGTGTTCGGTCCACACGACGTCGAACGACGCGTCATCGAACGGCAGCCTGGTTGCGTCACCCTGGCGGAAGTCGACAAGATCCGCAAGACCGACCTTGGCGCAGAGCAGCGCCGCAGCATTGCAGTATTCCTCGGTCAGGTCGATGCCAGTGACGCGGCAGCCAAATTCCTTAGCCAGGCATCGAGAGGTGCCGCCGATACCGCTGCCGACATCCAACACCCGCTTCGACGCATCCAACGAGGCCGCCCTCGCAAGTTCAAGCGTCGCTGTCCTGCCGCGGATATGAAATTCGTCCACCGGCGCCAGCTCTTCGGGCGTGAGGTGATCCAGGTCGTTGCCGGCCTTTTCCAGCGCTGCAAGGATGGCGTTCCCAAGATCGGAACGGGCGTAGTGCGTCCGGATTGCGTCGTTGACTCGATCGAGCATGACATTTCCCCCTCTGGCAAAGAGCGCCGTTGGCGCTGTCCTTGCTTTTCCACACGTACTTCCAACCCCACTTCCTCGCGTACCTCGCGAACCACAGCCTCCCACGGCGCTTCGCCAGGAAACACGCGCCCGCCCGGAAGGTTCCACAAATCACGGTCTGTTCGATGGCAGAGCAGAATTCGATTCGCGGAGTCGAAGATGACAGCGAATGCACCGAGCGTTGTCATGATTGGAGCTGGTTAGCGAAAACTGCTCATAGCCGCTCCACCCATTCACTAGCTGGAAACACTGGTTCTCCTGCTTCGTTAATCAGGAAAACATTTGCCGGAGACTCTCTAAACAGCGGGGAAATCTGTGCCTCGTTGAATCCAGCAAGCCCGCAACCAATCTTTGATAAAAGAAATCGATTGTGGGGATGCGCCTCCGCATGTGCGATGAACTCCTTCACGTAAGAACTGACTTTCTCGAGTGGGAGCGTGTGACGTGGAGTGCTTTTCGTAGGGATCGCGTAAGACCTGCCCTGCAGGCCGAAGCCAATACCCTTAATCGCCCCCCACGCCTTTACAGCGTAGAGCGCGGCCCCTTTTCCATGGATACCCTGCTCATTTGATCCAAAGACAAAAATATCTACAGTGTTCAATTCTCAGCTCGCTAACGTGCAGGATGATCGTCGGCCGGAACGCTTAACGCGCAAGCCGGGAACTTCCTCGTCCGGATGATTATGGTTTCAGGACTGCGCATTATCTCATTTCTGCTCAATGAGCATTTCACGATAACGTTTGAAGCCTTCGCATGGGACCGTGTCAATTCTTGCCGGATCTCGCATCGGCTCCTCTCTAACGTATCTGGGGGGGACCAAGACCGCCCCTGAATGCCCGGCTTGGCATAGGTCCATGCATGGCACGTTTTATCCCCCTCACATTTGCGCTGGCAGACGTCCCACGTGCCTCCGAAGGTTCCTGGAACCGGGTTCGGCACATCGAAGCTTCGGTAGTCCATTCCAAGCCTGTCGGTGTTTTCCTCGACATACTGAGGCCCTACGCAATGGCACCGTTGCTCCTCCAAAGATTTTCATTCAACGTAAAGCGGGAGGCCAGCATTCAACGATTCGTGTTCAGGTTCAGATGCAAAGGAAGTCGCGTAACCGTGTCTTCTGGCCGACCGAGCAACAACGCGATAGCCGAGGCATTGGTCGGCATGATGAAGAGGGCCTCTGTATCGACAGACTGACGATCATACACCGCAAAATTGATCGAGTTCTCCGGTACTAACTGCGCGCCATCAACCGAAAGCTGGATTGTCCTTCTATCGACATAGTCACTCATACCCATAACATCGGTTACTCGAATGGACAGTCGAAGGGCGAGTTTTTTGGGGGTGCCGTCCTTGTCCATTGCGTACGGTTCCACCTTGGTATCCAGCAGTTTGAAAGCGTAGTGCCCGGCACGGGCCTCCCCCAATTCAGCGGGCTGCGAGTTCGCTTTGGGAGCTTCTGGCGCGCTGGGGCCGATCTTTGCGGAAGGGCTCTGCTCACGATGATCAGCCGATGACGCAGCACTGGAGGTTCCTTTGCCGAAGAGCCCGTTCTGATGAAGTACAGCAATCGCACCGCCCACAGCGGTGATGACTGCAGCTATTCCCGTGAGTACCCCCGGCAGTGTTTGCCACCATGAAGGATCAGTCTTCTGCTCGCTCATTGTTGACCTCGCTGTTTGGACAGGTTGCGTGACATGTCGCCGGTTCCTCTTGACGCCCAGCCACAGTGGCTTGACTTGAGACGGCCCGCCTCCAGCGGATATCGTGGATTGCGCGCGGCAAGCCGCGTATCGCCACACGATTGATGGAAGCACAGTCAGCAGAGTGAGTGGGTTAGGACGTCCACAAGGATACACCGAAGCGCATCAGCGCGTCCCGGCTGAATAGCTTGTCATGCATTTACGGGAGCACTTCAAAATTGAAGTCCGTCGCCTCCACGCCTCTCGGCGCGCGGTGAATGTGTGATCGAAATATCTTCGAACTCGAAGGTCAGCAGCCCTCGAACGCAGATGTCGGAGCCAGCAAGTTCGTCAAGCCGGTCAAGTACCTCATTGATCGATAGAGGTTCCCGCATCTGGGTAAAACGTATTCGCGATTCGCTTAATCCGCAATGCGCTCGGCAACCTGGTCGCCAATGGTCTGCTGCATCAACAGGCTGGTAACTTTGCCGCCGGCGTCGCGCCGGAACTCAACGCTATTCATCGTTCCCTCCATGAAGAAGCTGGTCGATGCATACGGCTTCAGGTCCGTCGCCGGGCGGCCTTCGCGCTGCCATGTCAGAATTGCCCCTTTGCGGCGCACCGTACGCGTGCTGTTGTCGGGCAGCTTATACGTGCCGACGAAAGCGTCCAGCGCCTCCGGCGCCAGAGCGATGACTTTCCGCTCAGGGAATGGATCGCCAATGGCAATGGCAGCAGCATGCTTCGCCACCACTTCCGAATTGAGCAAATTGCGTTCGCCATTGCTCAAAACAGCCACAAAGACTTTATCGTCCGGCAGTCGAATGACGTAGCCATTGAAACCAGGGATGTCGCCGCCGTGCGCTATTTCCTGGTGCCCGCGCAGTTTGCCAATGGTCCAACCGAAACCATAATTGCATGCCGCCGCACCGGGCAGAGTGCATGGCGTGAAAGCCAGCTTCCAGCTTTCCGCCGTCAGCAGCTTGCCAGCGCTGATGGCAGCATCCCAACGCGCCAGATCGTCAACGGTGGAAACCAACGCACCAGCCGCATAGGGCAGCGACATGCTGATTTGATCGGCCGGACTATAGGCTGAGAAAAAGCCGCCGCGATAGCCTGTAATGCGGCGCTTCGCGCTGCGCTCCGCGCCTTCGTAGGCCGTATCCACCATACCTAATGGCTCAAAGATATTCCGGGCAATAAAATCGGCGTAGCGCATGCCGGAAGCTCTCTCGATAACTGCGCCAAGCAGGAAGTAGCCAGAGTTGCTGTAGGCCCAGCGTTCGCCAGGTGCGTAGTCCAGCGGTTCATCCTTGAAGAAGTCGATCATTTGCGCGACGCTCATGTCCTTGCGCGCCACCGACCAGAACGAACGCATGTCCGTGTAATTGTGGATGCCGGACTTGTGCTGCAGCAGCTGGTGTATGGTGATGGACTTGCCCTTGGTCGGATAGTCCGGCACGAACCGCGTAATGTCGTCCTGCAGCGAAAGTTTTCCTTGCTCCGCCAACATCAGGATTGCCACTGCCGTGAACTGCTTGGTGATCGAGCCCAGTCGCAACTGCATGTCCGCTTGCAGCGGAACCTTTTTGTCGAGGTCGGCCAAACCATATGCTTTGCGAAAGACCGTCTCGCCATCTCGCATCACAATGACAGCGGCGCCGGGGGCGCCGGACTTGAACATGGGCGCCAATTGGGCATCCAGCAGGCCCTCCAGGGAGGTATTGTTAGCGTGTGCGAAGCAGACCTGCAGCAGCAGCGCTGCGGCAACGATTGGGCGTAAGGACATCAATAGGCTCCTGAAAAAGTCGGCATATCTTAACTTAGCAAGAACCAGAAAAGCTCACCAAATTCCACCACGCTTTCCCGCCACAATTACCAGGGTCGCTCGTTCTGACGGTTTGCGCATTGGGCATAACGTGTGAATCCAGCCGCGTCATCAGGCGTCTGCTGGAATGTACTGTTAAGCATAACGCGGCCAAAACACCGAGCGATTCCTACGCTGAAGCCCGGCAAGCCACGAAACACAAGCCACGTCCGATTCATCAATCCAACGATCAAGCTCTTTCATCTTTTCGGGATCATTCCAGTTTTCAGATCCGTACCTATACCGCTCCGCAAATCCGCTCGGCGCGAACGATTCAAGTGCTTGATACATCTCGGCTTGACGATCATTCGGGGTTGACTCGAAGTATGTCCTGGCACCGGATCGAACCGACTGGGCATACCAATGGATCGTCTCAACGAAAACAAATACGATGGAAGGCAGCCCGTAGCTGGGCATGTTCGTGGCCATGCCAGCGCCACTCATCAAGATCCCCTGCAGATCGATCATGGCCTCGTAGTCAGATCGAGCCATCAGTTGGTTAATGTAGCTATCAGCGTATCGTCTCATTGGGAAGCATATCGTGGCGATGCAGTTGATCGATATATTGGACTAAAAGCCCGGGAATTTTTCTTTGAGCGCAATCCATACATCGAACCAGAGTGCAATTGTCTGTCGTTCGGTAACCAAGTGCACTTCACTTCCGCCTCGCTCCAAAAACACATCGGCGCCACGCACTGCAAGCTTCCCCTTAAGTGAGTACGCGATATTGTTGGCTTCCTGACGATAGAAGGCCTACCGCGATTGACCCCAATTGTTCTTCTTAACCGAGCCTCGGATTTTCATACCTGGGTCCAACGTGATTGATCAGTTGTGCGGTAGCGGGCGTCGCCCGCTGTAGCGCGTCCGCTGGAGCAGAAGGTTAGACGTTTGGTACAACCTTGCCACAATGCGCGCAACGATGCTGATCATTTGAACACCAGTTGCAGATGCTCCAGGCATTGTTACGGTAGTGCTCCGTACCGTCTGCGGGATTACCATTCCAGGTCTGCTTGCAGTCAGGGCACTCACCAAAGGAGCGAACCAGTTCTGCCTTTTCACAAGATTCACTGCAAAAGATAGGTGGAGGATTAAAGGGCATGAGTGTAGGTTTAAAGTGCATAATTCAGCGGCGCCGTCAGGCGTCCGCTGGCATGTTAGGTTGGGTTCATTCTGGCAGCTCCGGGATCTTAAGCAGACCAAAGTACCGTTCATTAAGCTTCGCGAGTCGTTCCATTCTTGGCGGGACAGGGCGAATTCGCATAGCCTCCCGCATGAATGCTAGTCGGCTTTCGGCGTAGTCCCACTGTTCCTCATCGGGTTTTTCGAAGTAAGCGATAGCTCGTTCCTCTTGATACACCAATTGCTCCAGCGAGAACCAACCAACGTAGTAGCCCAAATCAAAAAATTCTTCGAAGGATTCCGCTATGACCACATTGTTTTCGTCTGCGCATGGCAGGGTCATCACGATTGGCAGCGTACCGTTCGACGAATCGAAGTCTTTGAGATAGCTGTAGTGAACGCCGTCACCACCGGTCCTTGCGAAGGTGACCACATTTGAGGGCGTACACCAGTAGTGCCCTTCGACCGGAGGAATTTCCAAAATAAGACCACAAGGATCGAAGACCGCATCTGGTGAAGAGTCGAATTTGGCTGCGGCATCGTTGGCCGCTTGATGCAGTTTCTCGAGCTGATCGGGAAGGTTCATTTGTTCTTAGGCCCAACGTGATTGTTCAGCGGCGCCGTTAGGCGACCGCTGGAACTGAGGGTTAGACAATTGCGTCATCAATGTCAGCATATAAAGCTTTTAAGCCCCTTTGGATCGCTCGTTCTTCTTGAGTAAGGAACCAAAGAAAAGGAACAAGAACAACAGAAAAAGCGAAACGAAACCTACCGAGCACAACGGGGCAAGCAGCCGGAAACCAAGACTAGTCGAAGCGTCAATTTCATCAGTCGGAAGTCGAAAGCTCAAAGCGAAGCAAGTCAACCACCCAGCAGTGGTCAAAAGAGTCCACCAAACGAGAACTCGGGAGATTGGCACACGTAGCATGCTGAAAATTCTAACGTTCAAGGTAACTGGCTGCTGGAACGCGCAGCGTGTAGGCAGTCCAGTTGACCGCAAGGTTGGGCAATTGCGTCATTGCTTTACCACCTGTGAAGTGAGGACGACGAAACTCGAGACGCCTTCTGTGGATTCAACTGACCAAGGCTGATCCGTGTTCACCTCCACCAGTTTTCGACCCGCGGCGTCAACTGATTCCGACATAATTTCGCACGCAATTTCTCCCGCCTGCGGATACGAGCTATCGGACCGCAGATCTGAGACCGTAACAATAGGAACCTTTTCGACGAATAGATGCGATTGTCCGAATGCATCCACCAAGCGACATTCAACGAAGCCCGGCTGGTGGTCGTCGACGAATCGTTCAATCTGAATAAAGACGGCAGTCACGGTTTTAAGCGGCCCAATGTTGCGTTAAGCGGCGCGCGTCAGCGCGTCCGGTTGATTAAGATGTTGGGCAACCCGCGTGAACTTGCCACGAAGACCCACCGTTTGCGTGCCCGCGCCAGCGTCCACGCGAACAGCAGCATACCGCAGCGGCTTGCGCTTGCCAAAGAAGGCTGCGCCGCCAGCGGCCAAATCGCCGCCAGCCCCACGGGCCGACCGGCCACGTGCCTCGGAGAAGAACGAAGCGAGCGAGGTTGAGCATGTTGTTAGCGAACTTCGCAGGCTCCTTTGGGTGTCGAAAAAAGAAAAAACCTCGCGGCTAGATGGATTGACGTCGCTCGCGTCATCATATTTGGCCGTTACACCCGCTATCGCCAGGATCAGTGCGATTAGAGCAAAAAGGATAAGGTCCAATTTCACAGCGATTCGAAACGAACGACGCCTAAATAAGAATTGTCCCAGGGAGCCAACTAGAAAATAGACGATCGCGACCGCCATCCCCAAAATGGCTAGCATCATCAAGACTCCGAAGCCCTTCTGTCCATCACCAGGGTAAGGCTCTCCCCACAGATCATGAGATAGGGGTAGGACCAGCATGACTATGATGGTGAGAAAGATCCTAAGCAGGAATTGCAGGAAATGAGCCATTAACGATTGCGCCAACGCCTCAAGCTAGTCGGCGCTGCGCGGTTTTATCGCGCAGCGCCCATCGACCAAAGGGCGCGAGGTTGAGCGCACTGTTGGACGCTGATTTCGAAAACGGAGGCATAGCATCAATCCGGAAGCTTCATGTGTAGTAGTTCAGATCTGATCGTACAGTAAGGCCTTGCCAAGGGTGGGGTTACCCGGTTTGATAGAGGTGCGAATCTTTATTAAACCTGCGCGTTAGCGCAAAGGAGTAACCCCATGCGTAGTGTTCCTCAGAACGTCATTAAACACAAGGTCGGCCTGCTGAATCTGGCCGCCGAACTTGGCAACGTGTCCCGCGCCTGCAAGGTGATGGGCTTTTCCCGTGACACTTTCTATCGCTATCAGTCTGCCATGGAGACTGGCGGCGTGGACGCGCTCATCGACGCCAATCGCAAGAAGCCCAACGTCAAGAATCGCGTCGATGAAGCCATCGAGACGGCCGTAGTAGGCTTTTCGTTGGAACAGCCGGCATTCGGTCAAGTTCGGACGTCCAATGAGCTACGCAAGCGCGGCATCTTCGTCTCGGCATCGGGCGTCAGGTCAATTTGGCTGCGGCATGACCTGGAGTCCTTTAGGAAGCGCCTTTCTGCGCTTGAGCGGCACGTTGCGGAAACCGGGGATGTACTGACAGAGGCGCAGGTGGTAGCACTCGAGCGCAAGCAAGAAGATGACGTTGCCTTTGGCGAGATTGAGACTGCACATCCTGGCTATCTCGGAAGTCAGGACACGTTTTACGTCGGCACGATCAAAGGCGTCGGACGGATTTATCAGCAGACCTTCGTGGACACTTACTCCAAGTGGGCTGCCGCCAAGTTGTACAGCACGAAGACCCCGATTACTGCGGCAGATCTTCTTAACGACAGGGTCTTGCCGTTTATGGAGGAACAAGGGATGGGCGTTATCCGGATCCTCACCGACCGAGGTACCGAATACTGCGGGAAGCCGGAGAAGCACGATTACCAGCTGTATCTGGCGCTGAACGAAATCGAACACACCAAGACCAAAGTCCGACACCCTCAGACCAACGGTATCTGTGAGCGCTTCCACAAGACCATCCTGCAGGAGTTTTACCAGGTGGCGTTTCGACGCAGGATCTATCGGAGCATCGATGAACTGCAGGCGGACGTCGACGAATGGCTTCGCTACTACAACAACGAGCGCACGCATCAAGGGAAGATGTGCTGTGGCCGGACGCCGATGCAAACTCTAATTGACGGAAAGGAGGCGTGGCGCGATAAAATCATCGCACTGAACGACGGAATTTGATCTGACAGCGCCGATGTCCAAACCGGGTCACTGTCCGATCAGATCGCGACCACTACACTTCATGATTTCAGGAACACCAGCGCCAATAAGATTTTGTATTTCTTCCATTGATACAGGCGTCAGCGCATCCATAGAAATACTCAATTAAGCTAACCATACGGACAGCCGCATGATGTTGAAAGCTACGTATGAACCAATTTCTTCGTCTCCATAGACATCGATAGGAAGTGGAACCAACGGTCCACCGCAATCGGCCAGAAGATTTTGATCTGTGCCATCAGCCGCGACTAATTTTCCGTAGGCGCGGTAGGACCAGGTACCTGTTGAGTCCAGTCGCTGCTCTTCGAAGGGATTCCCACCAAACAGCGAGTTCCAATCAACCGGGTCATCATCGTCAAACAGACAAGTGAAGCGAGGCTCAAAAATCTGGCCGACCGTTGGATAGGACTGAGCCGAGTTCCCATATCCGAGGCAATCCATCGCCGAAACCTCAACACCATCGTAAGAGATCAAGGCAGCACCTCCCTCGTCTTCTTCGATACTGACCAATTGTGCTGTAGCTCTTACCATTCATGGGCTCTTTGAAGCGCCCCCAAAACTCCAGGATTGTCCTTATAGCGCTTGCGCAGGACCGCCTCGTCCCTCTCGATCTTTCCACAGCGGTACGTATTCATGGCCTCAGCAATCTCTTTCCGGCGCTCAGCGTCGTAAGGTTCTTCGCCGGCGAAATGAGTGCACATGGCGATTCGTTCGGCGAGTGCTCCGACAGCTTTAGGCTGTCCCTTTTTCAGGTCAGCAAACGGATCTTCTTCGGCATGCACGCCAGATGCGATAAGGGTCAAAAAAACGAAAAAAGAAAGACGCAGCATTTCACTCCCAACGAAAAGTTAAAAGCATCCGATTATCACGCCCCGCTTCGATCAAACAACTGGGTTCAGTCCATCGCCTTGCTGGCTTCACACAGGCGTTTGGAAAACGTGGTGTTCGCGATCGGCTTGCCATCTTCCGGAAGACGAACAGAGGCCGACGACGTAACAGCGATCGATTGATAGCCCAGGCCGTAGATGGCGGCAAAGCTTCCTGATGGATCAGGAACAAACGCATAGGCGCCGCTGAGCCTTGCGTTGTTTAGCTGCAGGCGAATTGTTCGGCAGCAGCTGCGTCGCCGCGTACCGCGCGCAACAGCAAGTCCCTTTGAAGGTTCGCCGGTGGTTTCTCTATGTAAGCGGTGTCAATGCCTTCGATTTCTACAAAGCTCTCTTGCCAGCATTGGTGTTCGTACCCGCTCGCGCGCAATGCCTTGAACGATGTCTTGCCGATCCCGTTCGAGTAATCGAAAAAGGCAACCGAAAATGTCTTGGAGCCTGCACTTGCGAGCATTGGTGCGCACAACAGCAAGGCGAGGAAGGACTTGCGGACAGTCGATTTCATGCGGCGTTCAGTTGATTTCGAAAACCCGAAGCATACTATCTTTTTTGCAACTCCGGCGGCCGCTGCTCGGGAAACCAGTACAAATAGAGTGCGGTCTCGTTGGCGACTTGCTCTTGGGTGCGATAAACGAATCGGTCAAAGCCGCCCACCTCGAAGCCATTCCGCAAATAGAGTCTGCAGGCGGGCACGTTGTTGGTCTGGGTTTCCAGTCGCAGGCCCTTGAGCAGCCTGTCCTGGGGCCACGATTTGGCGAACTGAATCAGCGCAGTCGCAATACCGCGTTGGCGAAACGTGCGGGAGACGACGATGTGCTCGATCGACCCAAGGTCATTCCAGCTTGTTGCCAACTCGATCTTGCCGGCCAGCCCACCATCGACAAATGCTCCGTAGGCTTCAACGTCATCATCACATTCATCATCCGCGTCGTAGCGTTTGGTGAACGGTTCTACGGTCCGGGTGCTAAGCCGGATATCGCCATCGACGAGGCTAATGTCGAATACCTCGCTGGAAATGAACGTGTTCTCTTCGCGATCGAGTGCGCTTGCCAGACGCTCGTGGATTCTCTCAATTTTCATGAGACCTCATTCCTCGACAGCTCTCAGCCTTTCGACAAAGCTTTCAGCGCTTGCTTGATGCCGTCGGAAACCGAGGAGCCGGCAGGTACGGTCTTCAGCGCCTGCAACGCTTCCTTGTCGGAGTAGCCCAGCGCCAGCAGCGCATTCAGGATGTCCGCTTGCGAATCGTGGACCGGGTGCGCGCCGGCAGCGCCGATGTCGGCGCCCAGCTTGCCCTTCAGTTCCAGCAACAGGCGTTCGGCGGTTTTCTTGCCGATGCCGGGTATCTTCACCAGGCGGCCGGCTTCTTGCAGCGTGACGGCCTGCGCCAGGTCGGCGATCGACAGGCCGGACAGGATCGACAGCGCAGTGCGTGCGCCGATGCCGCTGATCTTGATCAACTGCCGGAATACTGCGCGTTCTTCGGCATTGCCGAAGCCGAACAGCAGGTGCGCGTCTTCGCGGATCGTCAGGTGGGTGAACAGGCTGACTTTCTCGCCCACGCCGGGCAGGTTGTAGAAGGTAGACATCGGCACGTCGACTTCATAGCCGACGCCTTGCACGTCTACTAGCAGTTGCGGGGGATTCTTTTCGAGCAGGATGCCGGTGAGACGTCCGATCATGGTGTTCCTTTGAATGCGGTTAGCCCACCAGGCGGCCGCGCTTCATGCGCAGTCCAGACAGGGCGGGATGGGCGTTGGTGACGACGGCCAGCGTGGCCTGGCTGTTGGCGTGGCAGATGGCGATGCCGAGGGCGTCGGCGGCGTCGGTGCCGGGCAGGCCGGGCAGCGCCAGCAGGCGCGCGACCATGTCCTGCACTTGCGCCTTGGTGGCGCGGCCGGTGCCGACGACGGCTTGCTTCAGCTGGGTCGGCGAGTATTCGGCGACTTTGAGTTCGTGCGTCACCAAGGCGCAAATCGCGGCGCCGCGGGCTTGGCCGAGCAGCAAGGTGGATTGCGGGTTGACGTTGACGAAGACTTTTTCGATCGCGGCGCAATCGGGCTTGTAGGTGGCCGCGATTTCGGCGACGCCGTCGAGGATGACCTTTAGCCGCTGCGGCAGGTCGCCCTCGCCGCTCTTGATGGTGCCGGAGGCGATGTAGCGCAGCTTGTTGCCCACTTTTTGGATGACGCCAAAGCCAGTGGTGCGCAAGCCGGGGTCGATGCCGAGAATTATCATTCCCGGATTTTACGGCAGAAACCGGTAAACCGGTGCCAGACCCGCAGGGTCCGGCACCTAATTACACAGCGGCCGCCGAGCAGATGGGCTCAGACCCTGCGGGTCTGACCCCGCCCTACCGGTTTTACCGCAGATCAGTGACGGAAGTGGCGAGTGCCGGTGTACAGCATCACCACGCCGCGCTCGTCGGCGGCGTCGATCACTTCCTGGTCGCGCATCGAGCCGCCTGGATGGATCACGCAGGTCGCGCCCGCATCAACCACCACATCCAGGCCGTCGCGGAACGGGAAGAATGCATCGGAAGCCACGGCGGAACCCTGCAGCGACAGGCCGGCATTCTGCGCCTTGATCGATGCGATGCGCGCGGAATCGATACGGGACATCTGGCCCGCGCCCACGCCCAGGGTCATGTTATTGCCGCAGAAGACGATGGCGTTCGACTTCACGTACTTGGCCACGCGCCATGCGAACATCAGGTCCGCCAGCTGCTGCTGGGTAGGCTGCAGCTTGCTCACGACACGCACCTCGGAAGGCAGCACGTTCTTGGAGTCAGCCGACTGCACCAGCAGGCCGCCGCCCACGCGCTTGAAGTCCATGGCGTTCACGCCTTCGCCCAGCGGGATTTCCAGCAGGCGCACGTTCTGCTTGGCCGACATGATCTGGCGCGCTTCCGCGGTGAAGGAAGGAGCGATCAGCACTTCCACGAACAGCTTGGCCAGTTCGGTTGCCGCTGCGCCGTCCACTTCCACGTTGAAGGCGATGATGCCGCCGAAAGCGGAGGTCGGGTCGGTCTTCAGCGCGCGCTGGTAGGCGTCCAGCGCATTCGCGCCCAGGGCCACGCCGCACGGGTTGGCGTGCTTGATGATCACGCAGGCGGTGGAGCCCATGGATTTCACGCACTCCCACGCTGCGTCAGCGTCGGCGATATTGTTGAAGGACAGTTCCTTGCCCTGCAGCTGGCGGTAGTTGGCCAGCGCGCCGGCCACCGGAGCCAGGTCGCGGTAGAAGGCTGCCGACTGGTGCGGGTTTTCGCCGTAACGCATGTCCTGCACTTTTTCGAAGGCCACGTTCAGGGTTGCCGGGTAGGCGGAACGGGTTTCGTGCTTGCGGTCCGGGCCCAGGCTGGAGAAGTAGTTGGTGATGGCGCCGTCGTACTGCGCGGTGTGCGCGTAGACTTTCCTGGCCAGGTTGAAGCGGGTTTCGTACGACACGTAGCCCGGTGCGTTGTCGGTACCCTTCATCTCCGCCAGCACCACGCCATAGTCCGCCGGATCGCAGATCACCACCACGTCCTTGTGGTTCTTGGCGGCGGAGCGCAGCATGGCCGGGCCGCCGATGTCGATGTTCTCGATCGCGTCTTCCAGCGAGCACTCGGCCTTGGCCACGGTCGCCTGGAACGGGTACAGGTTCACCACCACCATGTCGATGGTCGGGATGCTGTGCTCTTCCAGCTTGGCGACGTGCTCAGGGAAGTCACGGCGGGCGAGGATGCCGCCGTGGACTTTCGGGTGCAGCGTCTTCACGCGGCCATCCAGCATTTCCGGGAAACCGGTGTAGTCGGCCACTTCGGTGACCGGCACGCCGTTATCGGCCAGCAGTTTCGCGGTACCGCCGGTGGACAGGATGTTGACGCCCATGGCCGACAGGGCCTTGGCGAAATCCAGCACGCCGGTCTTGTCGGATACGGAGATGAGAGCTTGTTTGATCATAGCTGTGGGGGGGAAGGTTACGGAAATCGGTACAAACCATCCGGCCCCACGGCCCGTCGCGGCCAAAAGGGACCGGGACGCGGAATCAGCCTTACAGCAGGCCGTGTTCCTGTAATTTCTTGCGCAAAGTATTGCGGTTAATACCCAGCATCTGGGCTGCGTGCGACTGGTTGCCGTCGGCGCGGCCCATCACCACTTCGAGGATCGGACGCTCAACGGTCATCACTACCATGTCGTACACGTTCGATGCCTGCTGCTCGCCCAGGTCATTGAAGTAGTCTTCCAGGCTTTTCTGGACTACTTCCTGAATGCTTTCTTTGCTCATTTTCTTATCGATCTTGCTAAATATTTGCCAATGCAGGCGCGGTTCACGCAGCCAGCGGTTCTTCGGCGAGGCGGTATTGTAACCGCTCGCCGTACTTCCATTGGGATTCGAAGAAACTGTCGACTGCACGCAGTTGTTCTGCGGTCGACTCGAGGCGGTTCATCTCCTGACGGAACTCCTCCCCGCCCGGGAGGTCGCGCACGTACCAGCCAATATGCTTGCGCGCGGTGCGCACGCCCAGGAATTCGCCGTAGAAGGCGTAATGGGCCTGCAGGTGTTCGTCCATCAGCTTGCGCACTTCGGCCACCAGCGGCGCCGGCAGGTGTTCGCCGGTACGCAGGAAATGGTCGATTTCGCGGAAGATCCATGGGCGCCCCTGGGCCGCGCGGCCGATCATCACGGCGTCGGCGCCGGTCTTGTCGAGCACATAACGCGCTTTTTCAGGGGTGGTGATGTCGCCGTTGGCGACCACCGGGATGCTGACTGCAGCCTTGACGGCGGCAATGGTGTCGTACTCGGCGTCGCCGGTGTAGCCGTCGGCGCGGGTGCGGCCGTGCAGCGTCAGCATCTGGATGCCGGCTTGCTCGGCGATGCGGGCGATGCGCAGGGCGTTCTTGTTCTCGCGGTTCCAGCCGGTGCGGAATTTCAGGGTAACCGGCACGTTCACCGCCGGCACCACCGCTTCCAGGATGCGCTGGACCAGGTCTTCGTGCTGCAACAGGGCGGAACCGCACCAGTTGTTGCACACCTTTTTCACCGGGCAGCCCATATTGATGTCGATGATCTGGGCGCCGCGGTCGACGTTGAACTTGGCGCAGTCGGCCAGTTCTTCCGGCACCGCGCCGGCAATCTGCACGGCTTTCGGCTCCATCTCGCCGGTGTGGTCGGTACGGCGCGAGGACTTCTCGCTGGCCCACAGGCGCGGGTTGGAAGCGGCCATCTCGGACACGGCGTAGCCCGCGCCCAGTTCCTTGCACAATTGGCGGAACGGGCGGTCCGTCACGCCAGCCATGGGCGCGACAAAGACGTTATTGCGGAGCTCGTGAGGTCCGATATTCACTTAACAAATCCGTAAGACAGTGCGGGAAAGGGGGCTATTTTAACCGATGCGCTGCCCAAAAACTAATCACTTTTTTAAACAATGTCGTCCAGGCTGGCGGACAGGTGCGCAACCTCGCCCCATTGCTCAAGCGACAACACCCCTTTATCAAAGGTAAATCGATTGATGCTGGCGTTTTTGACCTGGAAATCGCGCGGGCCGTCGATCGACAGGCCGCGGGCAGCGCGGTAGGCGCATTCCAGCACGCCGCCGTGGGCGACGATCAGGATGGATTGTTGTGGATAGCGTTCGGCCCAGCGCGCGATGCCGTCCTGGCAACGCTGGAAGAACTGGCGGAAGCTTTCCGCCACGCGGTCCCCGGCCGGCATCACGGCATCCACGTCCCTCGCCTGCCATTCCGCGAACTCCACGGGGTAGCGTTCGGCGATCTCTGTATATAAGAGGCCTTCGAATGCGCCGTAGCCGCGCTCGCGCAGGCCGGGGTCGGTGTGCAGGGGCAGGTGGGGATGGTGCGCCGCCACCGCTTGCGCGGTTTGCAGGGCGCGCCCCAGGTCACTGGAAATGATGGCCTCCAGCGGCTCGGCCGCCAGCGCACGCGCCAGGGCATCAGCCTGGCGTTCGCCGGTAGGACTAAGGAGGATGTCGATGTGGCCTTGCAGGCGGCGCACGGCGTTCCACGCGGTTTCGCCGTGGCGGATCAGCAGGATTCTTGTCATTCAAATAGCGAGTAGCTGCCGATTACCTGCGCCTCGTCGAGGATATGGCCGTGGATGGCGTCCAGCACGTCCTGGCAGGTGAAGCGGCCTTCCAGCTCCAGGCGCGGGGTGTCCAGCGCGTAGAGGCGGAAAATGTAATGGTGGGTGCGCTCGTCGTTCCATGGCGGGCATGGGCCGTCGTAGCCGTAATAGTCGCCGGCCATGTCCTTGTCGCTGGCGAACCAGCCGGTGTAGTCGTTGATGCCGTGGCGCAGGGGCGCTGGCAGGCCGGCCGGCTTGCCCTTGGGGGTGACTGCTTTCGAGAATTCGCCGGCGGAGATGCTGCTGCGTTTCGGCGGAATGTCGACCAGGGACCAGTGGTAAAAGTCGGCGCGCGGCATCGAAGCGGGCAGCGTGTGGCCTTCCTGGTTGACGTAGGTGCCGTCGGTGGGGGCGTCGCCGTCGATGCAGAGCAGGACCAGGGATTCGGTGCCTGGGGGGACGTCGGACCAGGCCAGGTGGGGGTTCTTGTTGGATGACAGGCGCACTTTCGTCGCCTTGTCGCGCACCGCGAAAGCAAAATCGCCGGGGATGGCGGCGCCATCCTTGAAGGAATCGCTCCAGATTTTCATCTTTATCTCCCAGCTTGCTTTTTGAACCGGTAAACCCGGGTCTGACCCGCAGGGTCAGACCCGGTCAGCTCGTCTGCCTGCGGCCTCAAAGGCCCAGAACCAACACCCCTGGCAGCGGCTCAGACTGGGTCTGACCCTGCGGGTCAGACCCAGGTTTACCGGTTTTTATTTTGGACTCACCTGCAACCAGAACGTCACCGGCCCATCATTTGTCAACGACACCTTCATATCCGCCCCAAACACGCCCGTGCCAACGACCGCGTGCCTGGAACGCGCCTGCTCCACAAAATACTCAAACAGCCGCTTCCCATCCGCCGGCGCAGCCGCCGGGCTGAACGAAGGCCGGGTGCCGGAGTTGGTATCCGCCGCCAGCGTAAACTGCGGCACCAGCAGCAAGCCGCCCGCGACATCGGTCACCGACTTGTTCATTTTGCCGGCATCGTCGGAAAATACACGATACGACAAAAGCTTGGCCAGCAACTGGTCCGCCTCCCTCTCCGTATCGCCCTTCTCCGCACACACCAGCACCATCAGCCCGCCATCGATGGCGCCGGTCGTCTCGCCATCGACAACAACCTTGGCGGACGAAACCCGCTGCAGCAGCCCGATCATGCCGACAAGGTCACTTTAGCAAATTTGCGCTTGCCGACCTGCAGCACGAAGGTGCCTGCCTCAATTTTCAGCGCCTTATCGCTGATCACCGTACCGTCGATACGCACGCCGCCCTGATCGATCATGCGCAGGCCCTCGCCGGTCGAAGCGCACAAGCCGGTCTGCTTCAGCAATTGGCCAATGCCAACCGGCGCGCCGGCCACGGCAACTTCGGGCACATCATCCGGAATGCCACCCTTGGAGCGATTGACGAAGTCCGCCAGCGCATCCTCCGCCGCCTGGCGCGAGTGGAAGCGCTCCACGATCTCCTGCGCCAGCGCCACTTTGGCATCGCGCGGATTCGCCCCGCCTTCAATCGCCTTCTTCAGGCCCGCGATTTCCTCGATCGACTTCCACGACAGCAGGTCGTAGTAACGCCACATCATCACGTCCGAAATCGACATCACCTTGGCGAACATGGTGTTGGCCGGCTCGGTAATACCAATATAGTTGTTCTTGGACTTGGACATCTTCTCGACGCCGTCCAGGCCTTCCAGCAGCGGCATGGTCAGGATGCACTGCTGTTCCTGGCCGTAATCCTTTTGCAACTCGCGGCCAACCAGCAGGTTGAACTTCTGGTCGGTGCCGCCCAGCTCCAGGTCTGCCTTCAGCGCCACCGAGTCGTAACCCTGCATCAGCGGGTACAGGAACTCGTGCACCGAAATCGGGGTGCCGTTCTTGAAGCGCTTGGAAAAGTCGTCGCGTTCCATCATGCGCGCCACGGTGTAGCGCGAGGACAACTGGATCATGCCGCGCGCGCCCAGCGGATCGCACCACTCCGAGTTGTAGCGGATTTCGGTCTTGGCCGCATCCAGCACCAGCGATGCCTGTTTGAAATAAGTCTGTGCGTTCAGCTCGATCTGCTCGCGGGTCAGCGGCGGACGGGTGACGTTGCGGCCGGAAGGGTCGCCAATCATCGAAGTGAAGTCGCCGATCAGGAAGATCACCTGGTGGCCCAGGTTCTGCAGCTGGCGCATCTTGTTCAGCACCACGGTGTGGCCCAGGTGCAAGTCAGGCGCGGTCGGGTCCAGGCCCAGCTTGATGCGCAGCGGCACGCCAGTCTTTTCCGAGCGCGCCAGCTTTTGAGCAAATTCGCTTTCGATGATGAGCTCGTCCACACCACGCTTGGTGATGGCGAGGGCTTCCTGGACGCTATCGGTCAGCGGCAGGATTTTGTTGTCTGTATCCATTTTTGCGAAATTCTCTCAAATTGTTGGCACGGCTCAGGACTTTGTTATAATGCCCGATCCCATCAATCTTGCCCGATGAAAACGAATTAAATCAACAACTTAGAACAAAATACCAAGAATCCTGAAAGTTCAAGCGGCAAATTTTAACTGATTGCATGAACCCTATAAACAAGTTCACAAGCTCCGGCTTGCACAATCTGCTAGGTTCGACGCGTAAGGCGCGGATCATCAGCGCATCGGCGATCTTCCTTGCCGTATGCGCTTTTGGTGCTGCTGGCGTGGCTCCGCTCGCCCCCGATCCAAGCGACCTGCCCGTGAAGACCGTTGCCCAGGAAATCCAGCTGCCGGACCTGAGCTCGCAGATTACCGCCCTGCAGAAGCAAGAAGCTAACCAGACTTACGTCCACGAAGAAAAGATCCGCGCCGGCGACACGCTCGCGACGCTGCTCAATCGCCTGGGCGTGGAAGACGACGCTGCAGAAACCTTCATCAAGAAAGACAAGACCGCGCGCGCCATCATGCAGCTGCGCAGCGGCAAGCGCGTGCAGGCGCAGACCGACGAAAACGGCAACCTGCTGTGGCTGAAGGCCACCGTTGTGGACGGCAAAGACAATCCCGTCAAGAATATTATGGTCACCCGTTCGGGCGACGCAGAATTCACGGCTGAAGAGACCGCCGCGAAACTGGAACGCCGCGTTGAAATGCGCGCGCGCGAAATCACCACTTCCCTGTATGCCGCGACCGACTCGAGTTCCGACGGCAGCAGCCTGCCCGACACCGTCGTCGCGCAGATCATTGAAATGTTCTCCACCAACATCGACTTCCGTTCCGACCTGAAGCGCGGTGACCGTTTCAACGTGGTGTATGAAACCTTCTGGCAGGACGGCGAGTTCGTGCGCGCCGGCCGCATCCTGGCAGGCGAATTCACCAACAAGGGCACCACCTACCAAAGCGTGTGGTTTGAAGATCCGCTGACCAAGTCGGGCGGCGGTTACTACAGCTTCGACGGCAAATCGCTGAAGAAGGCCTTCCTGAAGTCGCCGCTGGAATTCTCGCGTATTTCGTCCGGCTTCGGCATGCGCTCGCATCCGATCTCCGGCAACTGGAAGCAGCACAAAGGCACCGACTTCGCCGCGGCGACCGGCACCCCGATTCGCGCAGCCGGCGACGGCGTGATCGATTTCGCCGGCGTGCAAGGCGGCTACGGCAACGTGGTCGTGATCAAGCACTGGGCCAACTACTCCACCGCCTACGCGCACATGAGCCGCTTCGGCCCCGGCATGAAAAAGGGTGCCAAGGTCAACCAAGGCGACATCATCGGCTACGTCGGGACCACCGGCTGGTCGACCGGCGCCCACCTGCACTACGAATTCCGCGTCGCAGGCGAAGCCAAGGACCCGAACAAGCTGAACATTACGGCCCAAGCCCCGCTGACGACTGCCGAACTGGCGCGCTTCAAATCGGTGGCCGGCGACATGATCCACCGCTTCGCCCTGCTCCGTTCGAACGACAAGACCAACACCCTCGCCGCCAAGTAGTCCGGCGGCAAAGGAATAAAAGGCGCACAAAGGTGCGCCTTTTTTTTATTTGACTCAACTGCCCCCGAACTACAATAGGACCATGAGCTTATATATCGGAATGATGTCGGGTACCAGCCTGGACGGTGTAGATGGCGTCCTGGTGGACTTTTGGGCCGGTGCTGCGCGCACCATGTCGGCGGCGTACGTGGAGTTCCCGCAGTCGCTGCGCGACGAGCTGATGGCGCTGCAAGCCGCCTCTCCTAACGAGATCGAGCGCGAAGCGCTGGCCGCGAACAAGCTGGCCGAACTCTATGCGGATTGCGTGGCCGAGCTGCTGGCCAAGGCTGAAATGAGATCGGCTGACGTGCGCGCCGTGGGTGCGCATGGGCAGACCATCCGCCACCGCCCCGAGCTGGGCTTCACGCGCCAGATCATTAACGCCGCCCTGCTGGCCGAGCTGAGCGACATCGACGTGATAGCCGACTTCCGCTCGCGCGACGTGGCTGCCGGGGGCCAGGGTGCGCCGCTGGTACCTGCCGGCCACAAGGCCCTGTTCGGCAAGGAAGGAAAGATGCGCGTGCTGGCCAATATCGGCGGCATCGCCAACATCTCCCTGCTGCATAAAGATGGTACGGTTGGCGGCTATGACACTGGTCCCGGCAACGTGCTGATGAATGCCTGGATCGCGCGCCACAAAGGCGTGGAATTCGACGACAACGGCGCCTGGGCTGCCACCGGCAAGGAAATACCCGGCCTGCTGGTTGCGTTGCTGGCCGAGCCCTACTTCACCCAGCCCGCGCCGAAGAGCACCGGCCGCGACCTGTTCCATGCCGACTGGCTGGACACCCGCCTGGCGGCTTTCGCCGAAGCCAGGCCGGAAGACGTGATGTTCACCCTGTTGCGCCTGACCGCAGTCAGCCTGGCACGCGAAGTCGCCCCTCACGGCGCGGATGCACTCTACGTCTGCGGCGGCGGCGCCTACAACGCCACGCTCATGCGCGAGTTGCAAACGGAACTGGGGGAGTCGACCAACGTTCAGTCCACCGACGCGCTGGGCGTACCGCCCAACCGAGTAGAAGCGATGGTGTTCGCGTGGCTGGCCTACCGTTTCGGCGAACGCCTGCCCGGCAACCTGCCCTCCGTCACCGGCGCGCGCGGCGAGCGCATCCTCGGCGTCCTCTACCCCCGTTAACGGCCGAGCCCGTGTCACACCATGGGGTCACACCCCGAAGAGTGACACGGGCTCGTCCGTGCAATGGCAGAGAGCGTGTCACTCTTGGGGTGTGACCCCACGGTGTGACACGGGCTGAGCCGTAATGGCTTTGCTTAGACGGAGAAGGAGGAACCGCAGCCGCAAGTCGAGGTCGCGGATGGGTTCTTGATCACGAATTGCGCGCCTTCCAGGTCGTCCTTGTAGTCGATCTCGGCGCCTACCAGGTATTGGTAGCTCATCGAGTCGATCAACAGCTGGACGCCGTTCTTCACCATGGTGGTGTCGTCTTCATTGACGATTTCGTCAAAGGTGAAACCGTATTGGAAGCCGGAGCAACCGCCACCCTGCACGAATACGCGCAGCTTCAGGTCCGGATTGCCTTCTTCTTCAATCAGTTGCGCTACTTTCTCGGCCGCGGCGTCGGTGAAAACGATCGGTGCCGGGATCACGTCTTCGGCTACTGCAGTCATGTGTTACTCCTACTTAAAATCAGTTGTCCCATTATAGTCCATGCCGGACTTGGCCGCTTTAGAGGCTGCGCACAGTCGTTGTTTCATCGGCAACGATTTTGCCCTTTTCCGACAGGCTGACCTTGACTGCCACCACTTTCAGGCCTTCCGGCAGTTCCAGCGTGCCGTCAACGCGCTGGTAGCGGTCCACTTTCAGGTCGTAGCGCTCGGCGCCATCCTTCGGGTATTCAAGCACCGCTTTCTTGCCATCCTGGATGACGGCAACCGACAGCTTGAGCCGGCCGGAGAAGGCGGATGGGCCCTTCTTCTTCGCACCATATTGGAGCAGAACCGTGTAATGCAAGAGCTTTGGCGCCGCCATGCGAGCTTGCATGCCGCGGATGAGCAGGCCGGAACCGGCTTTCGCTGGCGGCAGCGCTTCTTCCAGCAGGGCCAGGTCGGCATCCAATTTTGCCAATTCGGCATCGGAAGCGGCCGGTGCGGGCGCTGCCACGGGAACAGCCTTCAGCTTTGCAGCCAATTCATCGCGCTCAGCCGATACGCGGGCCAGTTCCAGCTCAGCCGCGGCGAGTTGCTTTGCAACGGTAGGGCCGGATTCGCCTTTCGATACGCCAACCACGCGCTTGCCCAGGTCGACGCCCCACATCGCCAGCGCGCCGCCGGCGACCAGGACCGCAGCCAGGCCAAACACGCGTGCCAGCATTGGCACGCGCGCCTGTTCCATGCGGCCTTCCACTTAAGGCATCAGGGCGATGGTTTGCAGGCCCAGGCCTTCGTCCAGGCCGAACATCAGGTTCATGCACTGCACGGCCTGGCCGGATGCGCCCTTGACCAGGTTGTCCTGCACCACCAGCACGATCAGGGTGTCGCCATTGTTCGGGCGATGCAGCGCCAGGCGCAGCATATTGGCGCCGCGGGTGCTGCGGGTTTCCGGGTGCGAGCCCCATGGCATCACGTCGACGAACGGCTGGTCGGCGTAGGCGTCTTCGAACAGCTTTTGCAGCTCTTCGTTCGACACTTCCTTGGTCAGGCGCGCATACAGGGTCGAGTGCATGCCGCGGATCATCGGGGTCAGGTGCGGGGTGAAGATCAGGTTGACCTTCTCGCTGGTGAAGCGCTGCAGCTGGGCCGCTGTTTCCGGGGTGTGGCGGTGGCCGCTCACGCCGTAGGCCTTGAAGTTGTCCGACGATTCGGAGAACAGGGTGCCGATTTCCGCCTTGCGGCCGGCGCCGGACACGCCGGACTTGCAGTCGGCGATCAGGTGGCCGGCATCGATCAGGCCGGCCTTCAGCAGCGGCACGAAGCCGAGCTGCATGGTGGTCGGGTAGCAGCCCGGGTTGGCGATCAGGTTCGCCTTCTTGATGTCTTCGCGGTTCAGCTCAGGCAGGCCGTACACGGCTTGCTCCAGCAGTTCAGGCGCGGTGTGGTCGATCTTGTACGTCTTTTCGAATACGGCTCGGTCCTTGATGCGGAAGTCTGCCGCCAGGTCGATCACCTTCACGCCTTTGGCCAGCAGTTCCGGCGCCTGCGCCATGGCCACGCCGTGCGGAGTTGCGAAGAACACGACGTCGCACTGGGTCAGGTCAACCTTGTCCGGCGAGGAGAAGGCGATATTCACGCGGCCGCGCAGGGAAGGATACATCTCAGCCACCGGCAAGCCGTCTTCCTTGCGCGAAGTGATCGCGGTCAGTTCGACTTCAGGGTGTGCGGCTAACAGTCGCAGCAGTTCCACGCCCGTGTAACCAGTGCCGCCGACGATGCCTACTTTGATCATTTTCTTTCCTTGCGTGGGTTGTTTATGTGAGGGGGCCATTTTATCAAAACCGGTAAAACGGTGTCTGACCCGCAGGGTCAGACACCTGATACGCGGCGGCCGCAGGCTTTCGGTTCTAAAAATAAAAAAAGCCGCTGGAGACCAGCGGCTTTTTGTACGAAAGCGATAAAGATTAACGCTTCGAGAATTGCTTTGCGCGACGTGCTTTGCGCAGACCAACTTTTTTACGTTCAACTTCACGAGCATCGCGAGTGACGAAGCCGGCACGTGCCAGGTCGCCCTTCAGGCCTGCATCGTAGTCAATCAGTGCGCGGGTGATGCCGTGACGCACTGCACCTGCCTGGCCGGACTCGCCGCCGCCGTGCACGTTGACTTTGATGTCGAAACGTTCAACGTTGCCGGTCAGTTCCAGCGGCTGACGGATCACCATCAGGCCGGTTTCACGGGAGAAGTACTCAGCTGCTGGCTTGCCGTTCACGATGATCTGGCCGGTGCCAGCTTTGATGAACACGCGAGCAACTGCACTCTTGCGACGGCCGGTGCCGTAGTTGTAGTTACCGATCATGTCAGTTCCTTAGAATTCGAGTGCTTTAGGTTGCTGGGCAGCGTGCGGGTGGGAACCCTCAGCGTACACTTTCAGCTTCTTGATCATGGCGTAGCCCAGAGGACCCTTCGGCAGCATGCCTTTCACTGCCTTTTCCAGGGCGCGGCCTGGGAAGCGCTGTTGCATCTTCAGGAAGTTGGTCTCGTAGATGCCGCCTGGGTAACCGGAGTGACGGTAGTAGGTCTTCTCGGTTGCTTTGGTACCGGTCACGCGCAGTTTGCCTGCGTTCACGACAACGATGAAGTCGCCGGTGTCAACGTGAGGGGTGAATTCTGGCTTATGCTTGCCGCGCAGTCGGCGTGCCACTTCGCTGGCAACACGGCCGAGGACTTTGTCCGTCGCGTCAATCACGAACCAATCGCGCTGGACTTCATGGCCCTTAGCGGAAAAAGTTTTCATGTTTGAACTTTCTGTGAAAGATAAAAAACGCTCTATCGGTGGTTCCGCCCCTGTGCTTCAGCGGACGCATCCTTCTTGTTGAATTTTCCCGAGCGAAAAGGAAAGCTGGCGATTATAGCCCGGCCAGCCCCGCCGGGTCAACCCCGCCCTGTACCGAGTTGCCGTTGCTAAGCAGATATTGCCGAGCTACTATGGAACCCCAGAATCACAAGAGGAGACGGCCATGCGATCGCTCATGCTGGCCACGTTGTTAGCCCTTGGCCTTGGTCCGGCAATGGCGCAGGCCGAGCCAGGCAAAAGCTGCCACCTGCCTGGCGCCGAAGAAGCCCTGCGCTGCATTCGCCTGGCGGTGCCGCTCGACCACCATGCGCCCGGCGCCACCCTCAGCCTGCACGTTGCCGTCGCCCCCGCCCTGCGCGAGTCGGCCCGGCGCGATCCGCTGTTCCTGCTGGCCGGCGGCCCGGGCGAAGCGGGTTCCGACCTGGTGCCCTTGCTGAACACCACTTTCCGCAAGGTGCGCGCCACGCGCGACATCGTGCTGATCGACCAGCGCGGCACCGGATTATCCGGGAAGCTCGATTGCAAACCGGGCAAGAATGCCGAAACGGCCACGGAAGACGAATTGCTGGCCGAGACCCGTGCCTGCATCAAGGGCTTGAACAAGCGCTTCAATCTTTATACGACCGAACAGGCGGCGCGCGACATCGAAGCGGTGCGCGGCGCACTCGGTTATGGGCGCATCAATGTCTGGGGCGGCTCCTACGGCAGCCGCCTGGCCCAGGCCTATGCCCGCCTGTACCCCGGCAGCGTGCGCGCCCTGGTGCTGGATGGCGTGGCGGCGCCCGACCAGGTGGTGCCGGCCGGCGCGCACGATGCGCAGGCGGCGCTCGACGCCCTGTTCAAGCAGTGCGCCGACGATACGGTCTGCGCCACCGCCTTCCCCAGCCTGCGCTCCGAGTTCGAGGCGCTGGCGGCGCGCCTGGCCAAGGCGCCGCAATCGCTCACGCTGCCCGATCCGCGTACGGCGGAAACCACCAAGGTCGAAATGACCAGCATGCGCTTTATCGGCACCGTGCATAACATCCTGTATTCGCAGGCGGACAGCCGGCGCCTGCCCTTCCTCATCCACAGCGCCTACCAGGACCGCTGGCAGCCCTTCATCGCGCGCAGCAATGTGTCGCGCGATTTCTCCTCCGAGGGCGGGCCGGCCATGCCGCTGCACCTGGCCGTGGTCTGCGCCGAGGACTTCCCGCGCCTGACGCCGCAATTGCTGGAAGAGGATACAAAAGGCTCCTTCCTCGGCGCGCCGCAGATCATGCGCATCGGGACAATGTGCGAAACCATCGCCGTGCCGGCCGTGCCTTACAAGGAGCCGACTGTGATCGAAGCGCCGGTGCTGCTGATGTCCGGCGCACTCGACCCGGTCACGCCGCCGCGCCGCGCCGAAGCGGCGCGCAAGTACATGAAGAATGCCCAGCACCTGATCGTGAAGAATGGCGGGCATATCGTATCGCCGCTCGGATGCATGCCGCGCCTGCTGCGCGGCTTCCTCGACCAGCCCGGCGTCCCGGTGAAGGCGGAATGCCTGAACGAAATCCCGGCGCCGACTTTCCAGCTCAATAGTGCAGGGCCACAGCCATGATCGAAGTCCATAACCTCTGCAAGCGCTTCGGCAAGGTGCAGGCGCTGGCGGGCGCCAGCTTCACCGCGCGCGACGGCATCATCACCGCCCTGCTCGGACCGAACGGCGCCGGCAAGACCACCTTGCTGCGCACCCTGGTCGGCCTGCTGCAGCGCGACCACGGCACCATCTCCATCGACGGCGTCGATCCCGCCATCGATCCGATGGCGGTACGGCGCAACGTCGGCGTGCTGACCGACCAGTTCGGCCTGTATGAACGCCTGACCACGCGCGAATACCTGCGCTACTTCGGCGAGTTGAACGACATGGCCGATGCCGCGATCGAACAGCGCACCAAGGAAGTCACCGAGCTGCTGTCGCTGGAAGACATCATCGACCGCCGCGCAAAAGGCTTCTCGCAAGGCCAGCGTATCAAGGTCGCCCTGGCGCGCACCCTGCTGCACCGGCCGCGCCACCTGCTGCTCGACGAGCCAAGCCGGGGCCTGGACGTGATGAGCACGCGCGCCCTGCGCCGCGCGCTGGCCGCGCTGAAGGCGGACGGCTGCTGCGTGATCATGGCAACCCACGTGATGCAGGAAGTGATCCACTCCTGCGACGACGTGATCGTGATCGCCAACGGCACCACGGTCACCCAAGGCACGCCGCAGCAGTTGTGCGAACAGGCCGGCTTGCCGAGCCTGGAAGATGCTTTCGTGCGCCTGGTCGGCACCGAGGAAGGGATCGAGCTATGAGGATGAAATTCCCCATCGTGCTGCGCAAGGAACTGGTGGAGACCCTGCGCGACCGCCGCGCCCTCAGCCTGCTGCTGCTGTTCGTGCTGATGTATCCGATCCTGGTCGGCTTCATGCTGCAGCGGCAAATCGACCGCGCCACCAAGCCGGAGCGCGAAGGCGTGGAACTGGCGGTGATCGGCAGCGAGCAGGCGCCAACGCTGATGAACCAGCTACGCCAGCGCAACGTGAACATCACCGAGCTTGAAGCCATGGGCGAAGAGGACATCAACGCCCTGCTGCGCAAGCAGACCGTGACGGCCGTGCTGCGCCTGACGCCGGAATTCGCCGAGAACTACCACGCCATGCGCCCGGCGCGGGTCGAGCTGTGGTTCGACTCCGCCTCCGACAGTTCGCGCAAGATCGATGAGGTGGAATACGTGCTGCGCGATTACAGCCGCAATATCGCCAGCGCGCGATTGCTGGCGCACGGCGTGTCGCCGGTCAACCTGAACCCGGTGCTGGTGCAGCGCTACGATGCCGGCACCAGTGCTTCGCGTTCGGCCAACACCATCAGCACCATGCTGGGCATCTTCTTCATCCCGGCCTTCATGTTCTGCATGAGCACCGCGGTCGACAGCACGGCCGGCGAGCGCGAACGGCGCTCGCTGGAGGTGCTGATGGCGCAGCCCCTGCGGCCGGCCGACCTGATCGTCGGCAAATGGCTGGCGGCTTCGCTGCTGTCGATTGTCGGCATCACGCTGGAGCTGGCGATCGCGCACGGCATTTTGAAATGGCTGCCGCTGGAGGAAATCGGCCTGTCCTGGCGCCTGGGCTGGCGCGACCTGGCCATGGTGTGCCTGGCCTCCGCCACCCTGTCGCTATTCGCCGCGGCGCTGGAAATCGCCCTGGCCATCAACGCCCGCTCCTTCAAGGAAGCCCAGACCCTGGTCAGCTTCACCATGATCGTGCCGCTGGTTCCGGTGATCCTGGTGCCGATGATGAACCTGACCAATAGCTGGTGGATGTACATGGTGCCCGTGCTGTCCAACCAGACCCTGCTGCGCGAGCTGGCCAAGGGCGGCAGCATTGGCATGCTGCCCTTCCTGCAGACCTTCTTCAGCAGCCTGCTGCTGGCCATGCTGTGCGTCTGGTATACCGAGCGGCGCATGAAGAGCGAGAAATACATGATGACCGTATAATGCCCGGACGCATTTAACGGAGAGTTCAGATGGAAGTTAAAGTTAGCTGGAATGGCCCGTCGGGCATGAGTTTCCGCGCCCAGACCGGTTCTGGCCACATGGTCGCCATGGACGGCGCCCCGGAAGGCGGCGGCCATAACCTGGCGCCGCGCCCGATGGAGATGGTGTTGCTGGGTACCGGCGGCTGCACCGCCTACGACGTGGTGCTGATCCTGAAGAAGGGCCGTGCCGACGTACGCGGTTGCGAAGTGGTGCTGCAAGCCGAACGCGCCGAGACCGAGCCCAAGGTTTTCACCAGGATCAACTTCCACTTCGTCGTCACCGGCAAGGACCTGAAGCCGGAAGTGGTCGACCGCGCCATCACCCTGTCCCACGACAAGTACTGCTCCGCCAGCATCATGCTGGCCAAGACGGCGCAGATCACCCACAGCTTCGAAATCATCGAAGCCTGATCAAGGTCTCGGCAAAACCCTGCCCGAACATGCGGGCGGTCTTGATGTCCCCCGCAGGGAATTCATGCGCCGCCGTGCCGTGCCCGGCCTGCGCCATCAGGCCGGACCAAGACCCCAGGCGATTGGCAGCTTCGTCGTAAGGCACGCCTGAATGCTGCTCCGGCAGGATGGGATTGCCGGCCCAGATCATCCCGTGCTGCATGCAGAAGGTGAACATCGACACCAGCGTCGATTGCTTGTCCCCCGCTGGCAGCGACGATACCGTGAAGCCACCCGCCAGCTTGCCTTTCAGCTGCTGCGAGCGCCACATCTTGCCGGTGGCATCCATGAAGGTCTTGAACACGCCCGACACGCCGCCAAGATAGGTCGGCGAGCCAAGCAGCATGCCATCGTACTGCAGGAGCGCATCCGGCGCCGCTGCCAGCTCCGATGCCTTTAGCACATGCACCACCATTCCTGGCACGACGGCTGCGCCTTGCGCGATATGCGAGGCGATATGCTCCGTGTGGCCGTGGGCGCTGTGGTAGATCACTGCGAGTTTCTTCATTGCGCGATTCCTTTTATGAGTAAGGCGGAAAGATAAAGACCAAGTCCGAAGACGGTGTGATTGGCGACGCTGCGCAGGCAGTTCTTCAGCGGCGCCGGCGTTTTGCTGGACGCGATGCCCAGTCCCATCGAAGGCTGCATCACGAACAGCGGCGCTCCGACGGTGGCGATGCCGACTGCCAGCGCCGGGCCGATGCTCGGCGCATGCAGCCAGCCCTGGCCCGCCACCGCTACCAGCGCGCCGGCAAACGCCACGCCCGTTGCGTAATGCACCAGCCATCCCAGCGCGTGCTCGCCGCCGACCGCCGGCGAAGCCGCAATCGAGTCATGTGCGAAGCGGCCCTGCGCCAGGTGCCCGGCCCAACGGCCGATGAAGGCCATGTTCATAGTCTTCACGCCCATGCGCTTGAGCAGGACCAGCCACAAGTCGAACACGATGGTGGCGCCAATGCCGATGATGATGATTTCCATTGCAATCTCCGTGGTTGATGTGCACACTGTAGAAGTTGAAGTCAACTTCAAGTCAAGGGATTTTTGATGGATATCGCCGAAGTCGCGCAGCGCTCGGGCATGGCCGCCTCCACGCTGCGCTATTACGAGAAAAAAGGCCTGATCAAGCCGGTGGGCCGCAACGGCTTGCGGCGCACCTATGCGCCGGGCGTGCTCGACACGCTGGCCATCATTTCGCTGGGCCAGTCAGCCGGCCTGTCGCTGGACGAAATCGGCTCGATGTTCACGCCAGACGGCGGCACGTCCATCGACCGCGCCTTCCTTCTGTCCAAGGCGGAAGAGATCGAGGCCCTGGCCAAGCGCCTCAAGGCGATGAGCGAAGGGTTGCGCCACGCGGCGGCCTGCCCTGCGCCGAGCCATGCCGAGTGCCCAAAATTCCAGCGCCTGCTGAAGGCCGCGGCTTCCGGCGCCATTGAACGCAGCCTGCGGATGTGAGAAAGTACGCATTTTGGACGGCGTCCCTGCTGCTATCCTCTTGGGTTTATCCAAAATAACTCAACGGGGAATAACAATGAAGATTCGTAACTGGGTGATTGCGCTTGCACTGGTGCCGGTATTTGCCATGGCCGACATGACTGCAGAGCAGCGCAAGGCGGAATTCGACAAGCTGGATTGGCACACCGGCCCGCGCGCCGAAGCCATCGCCGGCAAGGCCACCCTGAAAACGCCAAGCGATAAAGTGCAATTCCTGGACGACAAGAACTCGCGTCGCTTCCTGGAGCTGACCGGCAACCTGCCGGAAGACGGCAACTACACCATCCTGGACACCGAGGGCGGCTGGTGGGCCACCTTCACCTTCGACCAGAGCGGCTACGTCAAGGAAGGCGACAAGATCGATGCCGACGCGCTGCTGAAAACCCTGAAGGAAAGCGACGAGCCAGCCAACGAAGAACGCAAGCGTCTCGGCCTGGGAGCCCTGTACACCGAAGGCTGGTACGTTCCGCCGCACTACGACGAAAAGACCAAGCAACTGGAATGGGGCCTGAAGCTGCGCTCGGATCACGGCGTTTCGCTGAACTACACCATCCGCCTGCTGGGCCGCAGCGGCGTGATGAGCGCGACCCTGGTGTCCTCGCCTGAAACGCTGGACGCCGACGTGGCGAGCTTCCGCAAAGTGCTGACCGGCTTCGATTACAACGACGGTGAAAAGTACTCCGAGTTCAAGCCGGGCGACCACGTTGCCGAATTCGGCCTGGCCGCCCTGGTGACCGGCGGCGCCGCTGTCATCGCGACCAAGAAAGGCTTCTGGGCTGCCGCGGCCCTGTTCCTGGCCAAGATGTGGAAACTGGTTGCAGTCGCTGGCGTGGCAGCCGTCGCTGGCCTGAAGTCGCTGTTCAAGAAGAAAGAAACCAGCAATTGATTGCCTTCCACGCCGAAATCCTGCTGGTAGCGGCCATGGCTGGCCTCTACCTGTACGACTCGGCGCGGCTGCTGCATTCGAATGAAGGCGTGCTGGCGGCCACCCTGGGTGGCCGCTGGTCGCTGCATTTCGGTGCCGAGCATTACACCTTGCGCGGCAAGGAGCCGTTTGTGCCGAATCCCCTGCTGCCGCACCGCCCTCTGTTCCCGCTGCGCTGGAAACAGCAGGTGGTCGCTGCGGCCCCGGCCTCGCAGCGCTGGACGCCGCCTTCGTTCGGCCCCTACAAGGTGCTGGCGCCGTTTATCTGGCTGATGGCGCTGTCCCTGTTCGGCCTTGTCCCAGCCGGCCTGTTCTCCCGCTACGGCAACGTGGCAATCGCCGCCGGCATCCTGCTATTCTATGCAGCCGCGCTGCTCGCACTGGCCTACGTCTGGTTCAAGCGCGGCGCCTTGCAGTTGACTGGCCGGCAGGTCGGCGCGCTGGCCTTCGAATCGCTGACGTGTCCCCCGTTCGCCCTGAACCTGGTGCGCCACATCAGCTGGCGCAACGCGCCTTCCGAAGAACTGGACTCCGCCAGCCGCCGCCTGCTGCGCAAGGATGACTGGACCGCCACCCTGCCGACCGTGATCAAACGCATCGACAACGCCATCGCCTGGGAAAACGAAGGCACGCCGCGTGCCAAGGCACTGAGCGAATACCACGCGGCGCTCAACCGCGAATTCACGTCAATTACCTGACGCGGAACTTTCCGCGCTCCTTCCTGTCCAAGCTCAAAGCCTCCCGCCACAAACTGCGGCAGAGTCTAAATCTGTCAAGGGAGGCAATATGGACTACGAGCCACGTATCGTTAAGCTAGAGGTGACTGTGGATACTTTGAAGGAAGAGCTCACGCTTTTGCGAGGCAAAGTCGACGAACGTTTCAACGAAATACACGCCGAACAACTTCAGTTACGTCTAGACTTCGAAAAACTGATCTATTGGGTCGCAGGCCTGACAGTCACGAACTTGCTGGCAATTATCGGGTGGGCATTGAAAGCTGCCGGATTTTTCTGAACATGCCCCATCAGATGTAATAGGTGGTCGAAGTCATGACCTTCGACATGGCTTTCATCGCAAGCTGGATAGGCAGCGGCGTTTTCTCGGCGCCCATGTCTTCCGCTGCCTTGCCGTGCGCGATTTCATCGACGCGCATTTGCTCCACGATGGCGCGGGACTTGGCATCCTGCGGCGGCAAGCGGTCCAGGTGGCTTGCCAAATGCGCTTCAACCTGGCGCTCGGTCTCCACCACGAAACCCAGGCTTTGCTTATCGCCCGCCAGCGCAGCAGCCGTGCCCAGCGCATAAGCGCCGGCATAGAACAAGGGGTTCAGGAAGCTCGGTTGCGAGCCCAGCTCCGACAAACGCTGCGCGCACCATGCCAGGTGATCTTCCTCTTCCCGGCTGGCCTTGTCGAAGGCCGCACGCGCCTCATCGCTCTTGGCAAAGCGCGCCTGCGAGTTGTATAGCGCCTGCGCCATCACCTCGCCCACATGGTTCACCCGCATCAGGCCCGCGCTATGGCGATGCTCCTGCTCCGTCATCTCCGCATCTGCCGCATGCACCGCCGGATTCGGACGCGATGCCGAATGCACGCCAGCCAGCACGCGCAAAGCCTTGTCGGCGCCAGTGATGAAACGGTCGAGGGGACTATGGTAGCGGTTCATGACGATTTATCCAGCTTGTTCGGAAAGCCTCATTATAGGGTGTCCTCAAGCCCGGCACACGCGTACTTCGATTCCGGCCTGCTGCGCCAACTCGACCGCATGCCTGGTGCCGCGAGCACAGCCCGGGGTATCAAAGTCGGCATGGAATGCCAGCACCAGGTCGACACCCGTCGCCATCATGCGAACGTTCAGGCCCTTCCAGCCTTCGCCAGGAAAAGCCTTGTAGACAGCCCGGCTCTTCTTCATGGAATCGATCTCGATGCCCAGTTCATGAGCCACTGAAATCGCCAAGGCGTCAATGCCGGGTGTATCCCCGGTAACTACCGAGCCTACATTGCCGAGTGCGGTCAGTTCGCGCCGGATCGCACTTTCGTCATGCCACGTCGTGGCACCAGTAATCAGGATACGCATCAGTTGCCCTCCCGCTGGATGCGCTGCTTCTCCAGCCAATCGGCGACCGGCCCGCGGGCATCGATCTTTGAGATGTCTTTTGCCACGCCCAGGTTCAGGCCCAGCAGGAAGGGAATCGAATCGACCGGCACTTCCGGCAGGTAGTCCGCCATGGCCCGCATGAAGCGCGGCGAGTCCAACACCTCCACCACCTTCCCGCCGCTCAGGAACTGCAGGATGCTGGTCATGCTATGCCCGCCGCCTATCGAGCGGTAGACGAAACGGTTGAAGGCCTTGTCCAGCGCCTTGAAATCCAGCTGCTCCTTGGTCATCAAGCTGGCCAGGTAATACAGCCCGATCGCGGTGCGGAAAAAGCCGGTGGACTCGCTGGCCGTCAGCCCGCAACGGGTCACCGTCAGGATCTTCTCCTGTATAGCAGCGTCGAGTTTTGGATGGTGTACTTGCATGTCAAGGAACTATATAGCACTTTTGTCCAGATTTGTTCCTTGCGCGGGGGTATCAGACTTGTTACCCTTGAAACTTTAGTGCTAAACCAAGGCCGGAAGCGCACTTTTCGCTCCCCGGAAAGTGCATCCTGGGGCGCTGAATGTGCGGGCTATCGCATGCGGGCAACCGATATGTCGCGCATTCAATACAATGCCATCATGTGAAAAGGGGTTAGCGGAGCCGCCATGCAATTGCGCATCAAGAATTTATCGAAGACCTATGCCAATGGGGTCGTCGCGCTCGACAACGTGTCGCTGACCATCCCGTCCGGCATGTTCGGCCTGCTGGGCCCGAACGGCGCCGGCAAGTCGACCCTGATGCGTACCTTGGCGACCCTGCAGGAATGCGATTCCGGATCGGTGTTCTTCGGCGACCTGGATGTGCTGGATGAAAAGGACGAAATCCGCCGCCTGCTCGGCTACCTGCCGCAGGATTTTGGCGTCTACCCGAAAGTCACCGCCTATGAAATGCTCGACCATTTCGCGATCCTGAAAGGCTTGTCCAATCGTTCCCGCCGCCGGGAAGTGGTCGACGGCCTGCTGCAGCAGACCAACCTGTTCGAAGTGCGCAACCAGCGCCTGGGCGGCTTCTCCGGCGGCATGCGCCAGCGCTTCGGCATCGCGCAGGCCCTGCTGGGCGACCCGAAACTGATCATCGTCGACGAACCGACCGCCGGCCTGGACCCGCAGGAGCGCGTGCGCTTCCACAACCTCTTGTCCGATATCGGCGAAGACCGCACCGTGATCCTGTCGACCCACATCGTGTCCGACGTGGCCGACCTGTGCGCCAATATGGCCATCATCAACAAAGGCAAGCTGATGGTGGCAGGCGCCACCCAGCAACTGATCGATGACGTGAGCTGCAAGATCTGGGCGCGCTTCATCGACAAGAAGGAGCTGTCCTATTTCCAGCAGCGCCATGCCGTGATCTCGACCCGCCTGATGTCCGGCCGCACCCTGATCCACGTCTACAACGACGACGATCCGGGCGACGGCTTCGAGGAAGCGCTGGGCGACCTGGAAGACCTGTATTTCGCGACCATCCTCGGCCGCCACGACGTCAGCAAAGCCTGCGACTGACCGGGGCCGCCATGTTCGCCATTGCCCTCTTTGAAGCGAAGCAGCGCCTGAAGCTGTTCTCGACCTGGGTCTACTTCGGCATGTTCCTGCTGCTGGCCATCCTGTGGATGGCCGCCGCCGGCGGCGTGTTCAAGGAAGCCATCGTCAGTTTTGGCGGCCGCGTGTTCATCAATGCGCCGCGCTCGATCATGCTGACTTCGTCCTTCCTCGGCTGCATGGGCGTGATCATCGTCGCCGCCATGATGGGGCGCTCGGTGCAGCAGGACTTCGAGTACGAGACCCACCACTTCTTCTTTTCCGCCCCGATCCGCAAATTCCAGTACATGCTGGGCCGCTTCCTCGGCGCCTGGCTGGTGCTGTGCGTGGTGTTCGCCTCGATTCCGCTTGGCGTGTGGCTTGGCACGCAGGTGCCGGGCATCGATCCGGAGCGCCTCGGCCCCTTCAACCTGCTGCACTACCTGCTGCCTTACGCGCTGTCGCTGCTGCCCAACCTGTTCATCTTCGGCGCCATCTTCTTCGTGCTGGCGGCGCTGACGCGGCGCATGCTGCCGGTGTACGTGTCGAGCGTGGTCATGCTGGTCGGCTATATCGTGGCGCCGGGCCTGGCGCGCGACCTTGACTACAAGACGCTGGCCGCGCTGATCGATCCATTCGGCACCACTGCCGTGATCCGCCTCACCGAATACTGGCCGATCGCCGAACGCAACGTGCGCCTGGTGCTGCCGGAAGGCGTATTCCTGCTGAACCGCGTGATCTGGTCTTCCTTCGCGCTGGTGGCGCTGCTGCTTGGCTACTGGCGCTTCCACTTCGTCAGCACGGTCGATAGCGGCGCAGCGGCGCGCACCGACAGCGACCTGCCGGCCAACCTGACCCAGGTTGCCGCCTCGACCAACGAGAAACCGGACTTCAAGGCGCGCAGCCTTGGCCTGCTGCTGATGCGCTTCAGCTACCTGAACCTGCGCGAGACCACCAAGAACATCTACTTCTTCGTCATCGTATTGGCCGGCGTGCTGACCATGTATGCCGGTTCGCTGGACATGGGCTCGATGTACGGCACCGGCACCTATCCTGTCACCTACCTGGTGCTGGAAATGGTGACGAACACCTTCTCGCTATTCATGCTGGTGGTGACCACCTTCTATGCCGGCGAATTGGTGTGGCGCGAGCGCGAACACCGCATGTCGCAAATGCTGGACGCGATGCCAGTGCCGAGCTGGCTGCCCATCCTGTCCAAGCTGTTTGGCCTGATCGGCGTGCAGGCGCTGTTGCTGTTCATCGTCATGCTGGTCGGCATGTCGATTCAGCTTTTCCGCGGCTACTTCAACCTGCAGCCCGGCCTGTATTTCGAATGGCTGTTCACCGTGCAACTGCCGGCCTGCGCCCTGATTGCCGTGCTGGCGATCGCCACCCAGGTGCTGGTGAACCACAAATACGTGGCCTACTTCGTGATGATCGTCTACTACGTGGCGACGATCACCTTCGCCACCCTCGGTCTCGACCATCCTTTGCTCATGTACGGCGTGACGCCGGAACTGCCCTACTCCGACATGAATGGCTTCGGCCACTTCATGGTGCGCGAGCGCTGGTTCGACTTGTATTGGGCCGGCGCCGCCGTGATGCTGATGGTGCTGACCGTGGTGTTCTGGCCGCGCGGCACCAACGAGGAATGGCGCCAGCGCGTCAGCCTGGCGCGCCACGGATTGACGCTGCCGGTGCTGGGCGCCTTCGGCGTCGGCCTGGCCGTGTTCGTCGGTGCCGGCGGCGTGCTGTCCTACAACCTGTGCGTCAACAATTTCAAGACCCACTTCGGGCGCGACGCATTGCGCGCCGATTATGAACGCAAGTACAAGCAGGTGCTGGACGTGGCCCAGCCGCGCATCACCGACGTGCGCCTTGGCCTGGACATGTACCCTGAGCAGCGCACCCTGAAAGTGAAAGGCTGGTACCAGCTCGAGAACAAGACCCTGCAGCCGATCAGCACCATCTACGTGCAGCAGGACACCGACGCGGACCTGCAGCCCTTGCAATTCGGCCGCAAGGCGTTCCGCGTCCTGAACGACACGGAGCTTGGCTTTTACAGCTATCGCCTGGAGCGGCCGCTGCAACCGGGCGAAAAGATCACGCTGGATTTTGTACTGAGCTACGAACCGAAAGGCTTCTTCAACCTCGGCAAGACCACGCCGGTGATGAACAACGGTACCTTCTTCAACAACACCGTGCTGCCGCACATCGGCTACCAGCGCCACGCCGAACTGACCGATCCGCGCGACCGCAAGAAACACGGCTTGCCGGCGCAGGAACGCAAGCTCCCGCGCGACGATCCGAAAGGCCTGGCCAGCAACTACATCGGCGCCGATGCCGACTGGGTCGGCTTTGAAGCGACCCTGGGCACTGCCGGCGACCAGACTGCCGTGGCGCCCGGTGCGCTGGTCAAGGAGTGGCGCAAGAACGGCCGCCGCTACTTCCATTACAAGATGGAACAGCCGATCCTCAACTTCTACGCCTTCCAGTCTGCCCGCTACGCGGTCAAGCACGACTGGTGGCAGGATGTCGGCATCGAGATCTACTACCAGCCGGGCCACGAGTACAACCTGGAGCGCATGGTCAAGGGCGTCAAGGATTCGCTCGACTATTACACACGCAACTTCAGCCCCTACCAGCACAAGATCGTGCGCATCGTGGAATTCCCGCGCTATGAGCGCTATGCGCAATCGTTCCCCAACACCATCCCGTATTCGGAAGCGGTGGGCTTTATCGCCCGCGTGGACGACAAGAACCCGAAAGACATCGACTACCCGACCTACGTCACGGCGCACGAAGTAGCGCACCAGTGGTGGGCGCACCAGCTCATCGGGGGCAACACGCGCGGCGCCACGGTGCTGAGCGAAACCCTGGCCGAATACTCGGCGCTGATGGTGATGAAGAAGAGCTTCGGCCCGCAGCGCATGCGCCGCTTCCTGCGCTATGACCTGAACAAATACCTGTTCGGCCGCGCCACCGAGAACAAGAAGGAACTGCCGCTGGCCGATAACGAAGACCAGGACTACATCCACTACCACAAGGGCAGCCTGGCCATGTACCTGCTGGCCGATATCGTGGGCGAGGCCAAGGTCAACGAATTGCTGGCGGAACTACTGCGCAAGTATTCCTACCACGGCGATCCGTATCCAAGCGTGACGGTGCTGGTGGACGGCTTGCGCCGCATCGTGCCGCCGGAGCAGGCCTACCTGGTGGATGACCTGTTCAATGCCATCGTGCTGTTCGACAACCGCCTGGTCAGCGCCACCGCCCAGAAGCGCGCGGACGGCAAATACGATGTCACGCTGGTGGTGCATGCCGCCAAGCTGCGTTCCGACGAACTGGGTGCGGAAAAGGAAGTCCCGTTGCACGACCTGATCGAGATCGGCGTCGACGACAAGGACGACAATGTCCTGCTGCGTGAACGCAAGCTGGTCGACCGCAACGAATCGACCTTCAAGCTGGTCGTCAACGGCCGCCCGGCCAAGGCAGGCATCGATCCGGACAATAAACTGATCGACCGCAAGCCGGACGATAACCTGGGCAACGTGGACATCACCTCGCGCTAAGGTGCTCCAACGGTTAGACAGCGCACTTTGCGTCCAGCCCATGCTTGTTAAGCTTTTCCGCAAATGAAAGCGAGGCAAACATGGGCATCCTAAGCAAGATTTTCCACAAGATTTTCCCGTCGTCGCATCAAGAGGCCGCCCCATCACCGGCCTCTGGTGCGCCCTCTACTGCGCCGAGCGGGCCCGCGGCAACGCCCGCCCCCATCCCGACCCAGCCTGCCCCAGCGCCGGCCGCTGCGGAACCGGTCGACGTCGAAGCCATCCTCAACGCCAAGGCCGCCCAGGCAGGCCAGCCGCTGAACTGGCGCACGTCGATTGTCGACCTGCTCAAGCTGCTCGACATCGACTCCAGCCTGCAGGCCCGCAAGGAGCTGGCGCAGGAGCTGCACTACACCGGCGACTCCGGCGATTCGGCAGCCATGAATATCTGGCTGCACAAGCAAGTGATGCACAAGCTGGAGGAAAATGGCGGCAAGGTGCCCGCCGACCTGAAGGGGTAGAATGGCCGGATGAATTTCATCCGACGCGCGCTTGCCGGCGCCATACTGGCAACTTGCACCCTGCCGCTGCTGCCCTCGCAGGCGGCGGACCAGACCTACGGCACCCACGGCATGGCTCTGTTCGGCGGGCAGGAGGGGCTATACGCCTCCCACCTGCCGATGTTTCATGCGCCACACGACTACCAGGTGATCCTGCGAGTCCACATTGCCGACCAGGCCACCGATGCTGCACTGCGCAAGCGCCTGGACGGCAAGGATGCGCTGTGGACCATCGACCCGGAGAAGTTCGAGCTGAGCACCCTGGCGCCGGAAGCCAAGGCGCCGCGCAAGGAATTCAAGGCCGACCTGGTGCAGGGCCACTTCGAGCGCGGCGGCAGCGCCCAGTACAAAGGCGCCACGGTAGTGATCGACAAGGTGCTGTTGTTCCGCCAGCTGGACGGCAAGCCGCGCAACGCCGGCATGTCGCGCTACATGCAAGTCGGCAGCGGCGCACAGCGCTTCCTCGTCAAGGAAATCGACGGCCGTCCCGACTTCGACCATATCGTTTCCTACCACGCCGAGCCGGGTGCGCCGACCGCTGCGGTCCAGGTGCGCAAATGGGGCATGAAGGCCGCCGGCAACGACGCCCTGGCCATGGCGCTGAAGGCGAATACAGCAGCCGTCGGCGCTACCATCTATTTCGAAACCGAAGACTTGAAATGAGCGTACCGCAGGCATACGAAGGGCTGTGGCGCCGCAAGGGCATCTGGCGCGCCGACGGCAGCAGCGACCTGGTGACGCCGGTCTGGTGGTTCCAGGCCGCCGACTTCCATATCGACTTGCGCATTCCGGCCGACCGCAAGGCGATGACCGGTTTCGCCGGCACCACGGTGGTTGAGGGCGAACGCTGCGAGTGGCGCCCCGAGATCGCCTACCCCTTTGTGAGCCCCGAGCTGGACGCCGGTTTCATGCGCTTCGATCGTGAAGATGCGCTGCACGAAGCAGGCGTGGACGATAGCTACAAGGAAGACTGGTGGCGCGAAGCCGGCGGGCCGGTATCGTCCAGCCGGATGGTCCTGGACGATGGCCGCATCCAGTACCAGATCGCCTGCGGCGAATTCCTCGCCCGTGCAACGGGCAAGCCGCACAAGGCGGCTGAAATCACCATCTGGCGCCAGACGGCCGGCGGACCGTGGCGCATCATCGCCTCCACCACGGCCGCACGCGAAAACGTGATTGTCGAAACGCCTTAGAGGCTCAGCAGGCTGCCGCTGCGGAACGGCTTGTCGCCTGCGATCTTGGCCACGTTCATGCCGCGGATGATGTAGCGGTGCGACAGGCGCGTGAACAGCACGCCGTCGACCTCCGATTTTAATTGGGTGGTATCGCCGCTGACCGGGTCGATCAGGTCGGCGATCACGTCGCCGGCGCGCACGGCGGCGCCGACTTCCTTCAGGTAGACCAGCATGCCGGCATGCGGCGCATCGAGGCGCTGCGTGCCTTCCAGCGGCGTCGGCGCACAGCCCTGCTGCGGCACCTTGACGTCACCCGCGTCGACCAGCCCGCGCACGTGCAGATAGCCGATGATGGCATCCGCGTCCCGTGCAGCGAGCTCGTAGCTGACTTCCACTTCCCCGCGCAGTTCGACCGTCGCCGCCATGCAGGCCGATGGAATCGGGTAGTCCGGGCCGAAATGCGCGGCCAGGTCCCACCACAGGCGGCTGCAAGCTTCGTCGAACGGCTCGCCGCCGGCGCCGGTGGTGTGCAGCACGGCGCAGGCTCCCATCAGGTTGGCCAGCGGCTGGGCCGCCTCGCACAGTGAGGTGCCCACGTACAGGTGCAGCTCGCCCTCGTTCTCGCAATGCAGGTCGAGCACGATATCGGCGTCGATGGCCATTTCAAACAGCGCTTTCTTGAGCGTGGTGGCATCCGATGTAGGCTGCCACTGCCCGGCCAGTTCGCGCAGGTGGCGGCGGATGGTGCGCACGTTGGCGTCGGCATCACTGCCCAGCTGGCCCTTCAGCCTGGCCTTCAGCTGCTCGAAATAATGCGGATAGCCGCGGTTGAAATTGATGCCGTTGCTGAGGTCAAAGCGCCCGAACGGGCGCTCGTTGATGACTTGCGCCAGCCCGATCGGATTGGCCGCAGGCACCAGGATCACCTCGCCCTTGACCTTGCCGGCCTCCTCGAGCGCTTGCAGGCGCTGGCGCAGCTCGTGCGCCACCAGCATGGCCGGCACTTCGTCAGCGTGCAGCGCTGCCTGGATATAGGCCTTGGGGCCGCCCGCCTTGCCGAAGTGGTAGCTGGTCAGTTCGTAATACACCGTGCCATAGGGCGCGGAGAGCGGATGCTTGATGGTTTCCATGTCTGCCATCCTACCAGTTCATGAGGCAAGGCGGCACCAGCAAGGCCAGCGCCAGGACGAGGTAAATCAGCTGCAGCGGCACCATCCAGCGCGCCCAGGTCAGCCACGGAATGCGCGCCAGCGCCAGCACGCCGACCGTGATGCCCGAGGTCGGGATCATCGGCGTGGTGAACTCGCCGAACTGGAAGGCAAGGATGGCGGTCTGGCGCGACACGCCGACCAGGTCGGCCAGCGGCGCCATGATCGGCATGGTCAGCGCAGCCTGGCCGCTGCCGGAATGGATGAAGAAGTTGATGACCGACTGGATCAGGAACATCTTCTGCGCCGAGAACACTGGCGAGGACGATGCGACCAACGGCATCAGGCCGTGCAGCATGGTGTCGATGATGTGTGCATCGCGTGCCAGCACCATGGTGCCGCGGGCCAGTGCGATGACCAGGCCGGTGCCGACCAGGTCTTTCGCGCCCTGCACGAAGGCTGCCACCGCCTCATCGGAATCGAGGCGGCCGATCAGGGCCACCACGATGGTCATGGCCAGGAACAGCGCACCGATCTCCTCGATGAACCAGCCGAATTTGGCCACGCCGAACACCATGCCGCCCAGCGAGGCGGCAAAGATCCACAACACCAGGCGATGACGCGCCGTCATGCCTTCGAAGCCGCCGAAGTCGACCACGCCTTCGGCGCGCTTTTCGATGTCGAGCAGGTAGGTCGGGCTCTTTTCGGGATGGCGCTTGATGCGCGCTGCGTACCACATCAGGAAGACAATCGTGACGGCCGTGGCAATGAACCACACGATCACGCGATAGCCGATGCCGGAGAACAGCGGTACGCCGGCAATGCCCTGCGCGATGCCGACATTGAACGGGTTCAGGAAAGCCGCGCAGAAGCCGACCTGCGAACCGAGGAAGGGAATCGATACGCCGGTGATGGTGTCATAGCCGAGCGCCAGCGCCAGCGGGACGAAGATCAGGATGAAGGGAATCGCTTCCTCGTTCATGCCGAATGTGGCGCCGCCGATCGAAAACAGCGTCACGAACACCGGGATCAGGGCCGCGCGCACCAGGCTCGAACGCGAATGCGCCTTGGCGATGGACTTGATCATGGCATCGATCGCCTGCGTCTTGTGCAGCACGTTGAAGGCGCCGCCAGTCAGCATGACAAAGCCGATGATCAGCCCCGCCTCCGCGAAGCCCTTGATTGGCGCCATGAGCAGGGCGGCCAGGCCCTGCGGCTTGCTTTCGATGTAATGGAAAGTGTCCGGGTCGACCAGCTGCTTGCCGTTGACCAGGTGCGTTTCGTACTTCCCTCCCGGGACCAGCCAGGTCGCCAGCGCGATCAGCGCCAGGATCATGAACAGCAGGACGAAAGTATTTGGGAGCTTGAGCTTCTTCATTGATTGGGATACAGGTAATTGCAGCTTGGGTCGGCCGGGTCGCGCGCCAGGATGCGGTCGTACAGGCCGGCGCGCTCGGCGACCGTGCGTTCCACGTCTTCCTGCAGCAGCAGGCGCGCGGCGACCTGGCGTGCGGCGGCGGCGCGGGTGGCGGCGATGAAGGCGTCGCGATTGGGGTAGCGTGCCTGCAGGCTTGGACGCGGATCGCTGGCGGCCTTGCGTTCGGCTTCGGTGCGGGCGAACGGGACGAAGCTGCCGTCGTAGCGCGAGGTGGCCCAGGCAAAGCCTATCTCGGGCGCGCGCAGGTTCCAACCGGTGTGGGTGCCGAGCGGCGCCTGCAGCTCCACCAGGCGCACGCCGCCGCGGTCGTTGCCGTCGGCGTCCGGCGCCGGGACGCGGGTTTCAAAGGCCATCTTCTGCGCCGGCGGCACCAGGTCGGCAATGCCCTGCGACAGGAAGCGCGCGCCGTGGTCCAGGCGCGGCTCGCGCAGGCTCTGCTCCGGCGGTATCAGGCCTGGGACGGCGGGAAAAGCCTTGCGGTAGGCCTCTACGGAGACCAGCGTGCCGTCTTCCAGGCGCGGATAGGCGCTCGCTGGCGGCGCCGTGCCTTTGCTGGCCCAGCCGTCCAGCGCCAGCATCAGGGCGCGCAAGGACAGGTAGTAGTTGGTGGTCGAGACGCAGGCGGTGAACGGTGCGCGGGTGCGCGAGCGGCCGACATAGTGCTGGGCGCCCATCAGGCCGTACACGCGCACATTGGCGGCCGGTGCGGCATCGCCCACGCCATCCGGAGCGGTGGTCAGCAGCGAAGCGCCGCGGTTCCAGAATTCCGCCGAGGTGTTGGCAATCAGGAGCTTCGGCACGCGGCCGTGCTTGTCTTTCGCGTGATCGAGCGTAGAGGCCACGCGGCCGGTCACCGGATCGCGCGTCGGCGTGCTGGTGAACGGGAAGGAGTCGGTCGGGTAGTCATGCTCTTCCAGCATCGACGGGTGGCGCGTCACCTGCACGAAGCGGCTGTTGAAACCGCCCGATCCGCCGGCGCCCGGCACTTCCAGCAAGGCGCCATCGAACACCATGCGGCCCTGCTCATCGAGGTTCAGCCCGTCGTGCAGCATGCGCCCGATCAGGCGCGCCGACTGGCTGTAGCCGAACATCAGCACGGTCTTGGGCAAGGAGCCGCCTTCCACCTGGTTGTCGCGGAAGTAGGCCAGCAGGTCGCGGATGCCGGCCAGCCCGGCACCGGTCACTTTCGGATCTTTTGCCTCGTAGCGCACTTCGTAGATGGTGCCGGGCTGGAAGCCGCCTTGCAACTTGATGCGGCCCGGGCCGCCCGGCTGCTCCGGCTCCACGAATTCCCACCGGTTGCGGTCGATCGGGCGGCGGATGTCGCCCTGGCGCGTACGCTCGGTCAGCACGGCTTCCGGATCGTTCGGCGTGGCAGGCTCGTAGCCGATGCCGCGCAGGCCCGCGTAGCTTGCCACCTCGGCCGGGGCATCGGCGATGAATTCATTGGCCGTCATGCCGCGCGGGCCTTTTACCACGGGCGCCTTGAAGATCAAGGGCTTCACCCCGGCGGGCGACGGCGCCACGTCCCAGGTCCAGGCAGAGAAAAGCATGCTGAAGCCGTGCCGCATCATGAAGCCGTCGCCGGCATCTTCCGCCGTCGTTGGATCGTTGTTCTTCGGCGCCTTGCCATTGAGCTGGCCCAGCACGACGATATTGCCGCGGTTGTTGACGTCATACACCAGCGTGCCGGTCTTGCCGCTCACGGGGCGCAGCAGGACGAACTCGCTGGAGAAACGCACCATGCCGCGCTTGTCGCGCGGGGCGCGTTTCAGGTCGACGATGGGCAGGTTGGCCGTGGCCTTGGGATTCAGCGAGAAGTAAGCGATGCCGCGCAGCTTTTCATACTCGCCGTGTTCGCCGAACTTGACGCCCGGCGCGAACGGCACGCGTTCGGTGATCTCGATGCGCTCGACGGCGGCCTGCGACGCGCCGGCTACAAGCATGGTGGCAGCAATCGCCGCCCAGCGGGATTTCTTCATGGTGTCGAACAAAGTAAAACGGGACCGCGCGGGTCCCGTTGGTTTATTCCGCTGCTGCGGTTTTCTTGGCGGCTGCCTTTTTCGCTGCCGGCTTTTTGGCTGCAGCTTTTTTCGCTGGGGCCTTTTTCGCGGCCGCTTTCTTGGCGGCTGGCTTGGCGGCCGGATTGGCTGCGGATTCCGCCTCGGCCGCACCCTCCGCGCCGTCAGCCTTCGCTGCCGACTTCTTGGCCGCAGCACCCGGCTTGGCCTTGCGCTCTTCGAACTCGAAGCTGATCTTGCCGTCCTTGCCGCGCACCAGGAAGGCCTTGAACGGCCGGCGGGTGCGCTGCGAGATAAAGCCCGGCAGCAGGTCGGTCTTGCCTTCGTTGAGCAGCTTGGCCATCTGCTCCGGGAGGATCTCCTGTTGCAGGATGATGCGGCTGGAACGGAAGTCGCAAGTCTTCGGCTTGGCTACCTGGTTTTCGCAGGTATAGGCCAGGCCCATTTCGTACACGCCGCCGGCGCATTTCGGGCAAGGGCCGAGCGGGGTCTGGCCGGTGAAATCGACGCCTTCGCCGTCCTCGCCTTCCTCGTCGTTCTGGCCGAAGTCGAACTCCAGCTTGAAGTTCTTGATCTCTTCATCGCGTACGATGCGCAGGATCGCCGCAAACGGACGGCCCATCTTGGAGCGGAAGCCTTGCAGCGGGCCGATGGTGCGGTCGCGCAGCAGCTGTTCCACTTCCTCGATCTCGAACTGGCGGCCGCCGGGCACCTTGGTCATCGAGAATTCGCACTTGGTGCAGGCGAAGCGGCGGTAGTTCTCCTTGACCACGCCACTGCAGTTCGGGCACGGCGTCTTCAGCGTCGCATAGTCGCCCGGGATCGTGTCGTCGGTGTACTCCTTGGCGCGCTTGACGATGATCTGGGTCATCTGGGCGATTTCGCGCATGAATTCTTCACGCGAGATCTTGCCCTTCTCCATCTGCGACAGCTTGTATTCCCACTCGCCGGTCAGTTCCGGCGCGGTCAGTTCGCTCACGCCCAGGCCGCGCAGCAGCGTCATCAGCTGGAACGCCTTGGCGGTCGGCATCAGTTCGCGGCCTTCGCGCAGCAGGTATTTCTCGCCCAGCAGGCCTTCGATGATGGCCGCGCGGGTCGCCGGCGTGCCCAGGCCTTTGCCGGCCATGGCATCGCGCAGCTCGTCGGAGTCGACCAGCTTGCCCGCCCCTTCCATTGCCGACAACAGCGTCGCCTCGGTATAGCGTGCGGGTGGCTTGGTCACCAGGCCGTTTGGCGTGACTTTCTCGGTCAGGACTTTCTCGCCCTTGGCCACCGGCACCAGGTTGCCGCTGCTGCCTTCCTTGTCGTCGTCGCCGGCTGCGTCCTTGCCGTAGATCGCCAGCCAGCCCGGGTTGGTCATCACCTTGCCTTCGGTCTTGAACTGGTGGCCGGCCACTTCGGTGAAGCGGGTGGTGACCAGGAATTCCGCGGCCGGGAAGAACACCGCCATGAAGCGGCGGGTCACCAGGTCGTACAGCTTCTGCTCCGGCTCCGACAGGCCCTTCGGCTGGATGCCGGTCGGGATGATCGCGAAGTGGTCGCTGATCTTGGTGTTGTCGAAGATGCGCTTGTTCGGCTTGACCCAGCCCTTGTCCAGGATCTGCTTGGCGAACTGGTTGTAGTTGTGGTTGTCCTTCAGGACTTCCAGCGTGTCCTTGACGGTCGGCAGGTAATCTTCCGGCAGGTGGCGCGAATCGGTACGCGGGTAGGTGAGCACCTTGTGCTTCTCGTACAGCGCCTGCGCCAGGCCCAGGGTATTCTTGGCCGAGAAGCCGAAGCGCGAGTTGGCTTCGCGCTGCAGCGAGGTCAGGTCGAACAGGCCCGGCGACATCGAGGTGGTCGGCTTGGACTCCTCGCTGACGTTGCCCTGCTTGCCCTTGCAAGCCAGCGCGATCGAATCGGCGGCCGCCTTGCTCCACAGGCGCTCGGCCTTCTTTTCCGGATCGTTCTCGTCCTTCTTGAAGCTGGTGTCCAGCCAGCGGCCTTCATAAATGCCGGCGGCGCACACGAACTCTGCGCGCACTTCCCAGTAGTCGCGGGAGACGAAATTCTTGATCTTCTCTTCGCGCTCGACCACGATCGACAGGGTCGGCGTCTGCACGCGGCCCACGGTGGTCAGGTAGAAGCCGCCCTCTTTCGAGTTGAAGGCGGTCATGGCGCGGGTGCCGTTGATGCCGATCAGCCAGTCCGCTTCCGAGCGGCAGCGCGCGGCGTCGGCCAGCGGCAGCATCTCGTCGTCGCTGCGCAGGTGGGTGAAGCCGTCGCGGATCGCGGTCGGCGTCATCGACTGCAGCCACAGGCGCTTGACCGGCTGCTTGGCTTTCGCATTCTGCGCGATCAGGCGGAAGATCAGTTCACCTTCGCGGCCCGCGTCGCATGCGTTGATCAGGGTAGTGACGTCCTTGCGCTTGATCAGCTTGTTCAGCACCTTGAGCCGCGATTCAGTCTTGGCGATCGGGTTCAGCGCGAAGTATGGCGGGATCATCGGCAAATGGGTGAAGGTCCATTTGCCGCGCTTGACGTCGTGCTCTTCAGGCACGGCGATTTCCAGCAGGTGACCCACTGCGGAAGACAGCACGTAGTCGTCGGATTCGAAATACTCATCGTGCTTGCTGAAGCCGCCAAGGGCTTTCGCGATGTCGTTCGCGACAGAAGGTTTCTCAGCGATGATGAGGGCTTTACTCATATTTATAGTTCTCGTCGGTGTATGCGGCAGCGCGCATAATACAACATTCGCAAGTAAGCGCTGGCTTGCGGCTTCGTATGAAAGCCACAATGCTGCAAATATTATTACGGAAACGGCCGGCGTTGGGCAACGCCGGCAAGAGTGCGCTTAGTGCAACAGGCGTGGCGCCTGGTCTTCTTCGGCGCCAAACAGGTCGTCGAACATCAGGGCGTCCGGCTCCTTGCCCTGGCTCCACAGCAGCATCAGCACGATAATCTTCAGCTTGCCCAGCGACACCGGTGCCTCGTCCAGCGCCAGGGCGCGCTCGATGACGATTTCACGTTGCAGCGGGGACAGCAGGCCGGCGCTCTCCAGGAACTGGATAAAGCCGACGGCGGGGGTGCCCAGTACGTCCAGCTCCTGGCGCACGTAGAAGCGCGTGCCAGAAGAAGCGGCCGTCAGCGACTGCTCGACGCCAGCCATGGCGGCGAGGTCATTCAGCCAGACCAGCGCCTCGGAAATCTCTACGTCGTCGAAACCGACTGCGGAGAGTTTCTTTGCCAATGCTGCGGGTTCAGGGCAGGCATCAGGGCGGTAATAGGTCTCGTACAGGTAAACCAGGATGTCAAACATGGCGCTACTTTAGCAGCATCTGTGAGCCGGGCACAAGCATAACGGCAGTTCAGAAGCCTTTCAGGCGCTGGAAAGCGCCGCCCGGCAGCCTTTCCACCACACCTGCAAGCTCCAGTGCAAGCAAGCTTGCCTGCATGTCACTTGGCGGAAGTTGCAACCTTGTTGCAAGCTCATCGGCGCCAATCGGATCATGGCCGAGGGCTGCCAGCAGCCAGCCTGCGGCCTGGTCCATCTGCGGCACCGGCTCGCCCGGCGCCTGCAAGCCCAGGTCTTCCAGCAGTTGCTCCGGCGTGGCGACCAGGCGCGCGCCCTCTCTAATTAAGGCATGGCAGCCGACCGACTGCGGCGAGAGCACGGAACCTGGCAGCACGAAGACTTCACGCCCGGCATTCACGGCCGCGTGCGCGGTGATCAGGGAACCAGAGCGTGCGGCCGCTTCGATCACCAGCGTGGCGCGGGTCATGCCGGCAATGATGCGGTTGCGGATCGGGAAGTGCTCGGCCCGCGCCTGCGTGCCGAGCGCGAATTCGCTGACCAGGCAACCCTCCTCGGCAATCCGGCGCGCCAGGTCGGCATTGCGGCGCGGGTAGATGCGGTCGATGCCGGTGCCGATCACGGCCACGGTACTGCCCGGTCCTTCCAGGCCGCCTTCATGCGCGGCGGCGTCGATGCCGAGCGCCAGGCCGGAGATCACGGGCATGTCCGCCTGGCTCAGGGCCCGCGCAAACTGGCGCGCGTTCGACTTGCCTTGCATGGTGGCGTTGCGAGCACCCACTACCGCCACAGCCTCGCGCTGGAGCAGGGCCAGGTCGCCCTTGGCATACAGCAGCAGCGGCGGATCGGCGATGTGCTGCAAGGTCGGCGGGTATTCCGGGTCGCCCAGCAAGACCAGGTGATTGCCGGCCTGCGCGGCCCATTCCAGCGAGGCATGCGCCAGCGCGTGTATCCGCTCCGGCATGGGACCGGCAAGGCAGCGGGCGGCTGCCAGCGAGATCTCGTCTTCGGCAGCACCGGCAGCGGCGCGCTCGCGCCCCGGCCGCACGATGTCGGCATCGGCTTGCTTCAGCATGTGCAATGGCAGCGGCGCAGCGTCATCCTGTGCGGGAGGCGCAGCGAGACGGGCATTGGCGGCGGTGAAAACTGCCTGGGGAGAGTGGTAATGCTGGAGCAGCTTGAAGGCTCCGTGGCGGCCGACGCCCGGCGTATTCGCCAGGCGCAGCCACATCGCCAGGCGCTCGAAGTCCTGGCGGGCGGGGTTGGGGGCATCCGTGACTTGCACGGCCATGGAATTTACTCCGCTGTCTTGGCGATATCCCCCACTACGACAGGTTCAGTCACCTGCATGATCAAGCCATACGAAATGTGCTTGAACACACGGAAGATAAACAAGCTGCCCACGCGTTCATCCGGCAGCTTGACCGTCGGTTTGCGCAGATTCAGCGGGCCTTTCGACGCGCCCGGATCGGCCACCACTTCACCCTTATGGTAAAGCTGCAGCACAGATCCGATATCGAGTCCGTCAAGCTTTCCGCGATTAATGCTGACAACCTGGTTCTGGCCGGCGTGCGTGACGCCGCCATACACGGCCAGCACATTGGCATTGACTTCGACTTCCGGCGGATGCGGAACGTAGTTCTGCATCGGCATCGGCGGCATTGCCATCAGCAAGTCGCCCTTGCCCATTTCCTCCTTGGCGCTGGCGACGATGAAGGTATGCACGTCGCTGCCTGCTTCAGCCGGGGCTTCCAGCTTCAGGGTGCCGAGGTAGAACGCTTCCAGGGCGATGGTCTTCTTGGTGACCGGGTCTTTCAGCGGCTTACCCGGACGGAACACCTGGAACGAGGTGTTGCCCTTCAGGTCGCCGCGGACATAGGCTTTGTCGTCCTTGCCGATGAAGACGCGGGCGCCGCGCGTCGCAATGATGCGCGGGGCATTCTTGAGTTCATCTTCTTCGATGATCAGCGGTTGGCTGAGGAAGGGCTCGATCGCGCCGGACGGGATCGACTGGACGGCGTCCTTGCCCAGGCCTTCGGTCCGCAGTTGCGGGCCGAGGCGCATATCGCCCGTGGTGCCATCGCCGCCAACCTTGTTGCCAAGGCGCAGGCGGCCGGCCTCTCGGTCGAACCAGACGATCTGCCCTGGATAAATCCAGTGCGGATTGGCGATTTCTTCTTTGTTCATGCCCCAAACCTGCGGCCAGCACCAAGGCTTGTCGAGGAAGGTTCCGGAGATATCCCATAGGGTATCTCCCTTGACGACGGTATGGCTATCCGGTGCGTTCGGCTTGAATTCACAGACGATGGTCTTGGCGTGGGCCGAAACGGCCGTCACACCGCAAAACAGGGCTGCGGCCAACAGGCGGCTGCTGCTTGTGCTAAAATTTTTCATTGATATATCCGTTAGGTGCGGCAATGACGGAAGGCCACAAAGGCTTGCCTCACTGAAATCAAATTCTGCCCATATTACCCTGATCAAGCAAGGAATTCGTGTCACAGAAGCAATCGTGCACGCATAATATGCGCCGTTTACCGCACAATCATTGTTGTTTAAATAAGATTCTCTCGTGAAACTGAATATTCTCCGCTATCCGGACCCTCGCCTGCACAAAGTTGCAAAACCCGTTGCCGTGTTCGACGAGCGCCTGGCAAAACTGGTGGAAGACATGGCGGAAACCATGTACGACGCACCGGGCATCGGCCTGGCCGCTACCCAGGTGGACGTGCATGAGCAAGTTGTCATCATTGACGTTACCGAAGACAAAACCGGCCTGACCGCCTTCATCAACCCGGAAATCCTGTGGTCGAGCGAGGAAAAACAAGTGTACGACGAAGGCTGCCTGTCCGTGCCAGGCATCTATGACGGCGTCGAGCGCCCGTCGGCAGTCAAGGTGCGCGCCTACAACGTCAAGGGCGAGCCGTTCGAGATCGACGCCGACGGCCTGCTGGCTGTCTGCATCCAGCACGAGATGGACCACCTGAAAGGCAAGGTATTCGTTGAATACCTGTCCCCCTTGAAACGCAATCGTATCAAGACCAAACTGCAAAAAGAAGAACGTGGCATGCAGCGCGAAGAAGCGTTGCGCGCTTCGGGTCGCCGTTACTGATACCTGCGGGGGGAAGCATGAAAGTGATCTTCGCGGGCACGCCTGAATTTGCGGCCGTTGCCCTCCAGGCCCTGCACGAAGCAGGTTTCGAGATTCCCCTGGTACTGACCCAGCCCGACCGCCCGGCCGGCCGCGGCATGCAGCTGCAGCCTTCGGCGGTCAAGCAATACGCCGTCAAGCACGGCATCGAAGTACTGCAGCCGCTCTCCTTGCGCATGGACGCCAAGGATCCTCAGCGCGCGGCGGAAGCCAAGGCCGCCCATGAGCGCCTGCTGGCCACCGACTACGACGTGATGGTGGTCGCCGCCTACGGCCTGATCCTGCCGCGCTCCACCCTCGACATCAAGCCTTGCCTGAACATCCACGGCTCCCTGCTGCCGCGCTGGCGCGGCGCCGCGCCGATCCACCGCGCGATCGAGTCCGGCGATGCGGAAACCGGCGTCACCATCATGGAAATGGAAGAAGGCCTGGACACCGGCCCGATGCTGCTGATCGAGCGCACCCCGATCACGCCGCAGGACACCACCGCCAGCCTGCACGACAAACTGGCCGCCATGGGCGCCCAGATGATGGTCAAGGTGCTGCACAAGATGGAAAAAGGCGTGGTGGAAGCCGTGCCGCAGCCCGAGCAAGGCGTCACCTATGCCAACAAGATCCTGAAGGAAGAGGCAGCGCTGGACTTTACCCAGCCTGCGCGCGAAATCAGCCGCAAGATCCGCGCTTTCAATCCATTCCCCGGCGCCCACGGCGAAGTGAATGGCACGGTGATCAAGCTGTGGGGCGCTGAAGTGCTGGACGAAGGCAGCAGCGCCGCGCCCGGCCAGGTGATTGCCGCCGACGCGCAGCACGGCATCATCGTCGCCTGCGGCGAAGGCGCGCTGCGCCTGACGCAGCTGCAAAAACCGGGCGGCAAGCGCCTGCCGGCCGCCGAATTCATCAAAGGCTTCCCGCTCGACGGGCAGCGCTTCCAGTAAATGGACCAACTCGCGGCGCTGCGTGCGCTCCGCCGCGTTGTTGAACTGGGCAGCTTCACGGCTGCCGCCGACGCCCTCGGCATTTCCCACACCATCGTTTCGCGCCAGGTGCGCCAGCTCGAGGAACACCTCGGCGCCCAGCTCCTGAACCGCACCACGCGCCGCTTCGCCCTGACCGATGCCGGCCGCGATTACTACGAATCCACGCGCGAAGTGCTGGACCTGCTGGATGACGCCGACCGCAACGTCGGCCGCCACCAGGCCGAACCCACCGGCGTCCTGCGCATCAATGCGCCGATGGCTTTCGGCACCATCGAGGTGGCGCAATGGCTGCCCGGCTTCATGGCGAAGCATCCCGGCGTGCAGGTCGACCTGGTATGCAATGACCGCATGGTCGATTTGATCGAGGATGGTTTCGACGTCGCATTGCGGCTGGCGCGCGACTTGCCCGATTCGACGCTGGTCGCACGCCGCCTCGCCACCAGCAAGGTCATGCTTGTCGCCAGCCCAGGCTACCTGGGCGCGCACGGCGCGCCTGCCGTCCCGGACGATCTCGCGCAACACAACTGCCTCGTCTACACGGCGGCGACGCGCGCCAGTGAATGGACGCTGGTCGGCCCGGATGGCGCGGAGCATGCTGTCGCTGTGCGCGGATCGCTGCAGGCCAACACCAACGTCGCCCTGAAAGCGGCAGCAGCGGCCGGTCTTGGCATTGCCAACGCCGCCGCCTTCATCGTTCGCGAAGAGCTTGAGAACGGCGCACTGGTGGAAGTCCTGCCCGGCTATACACCCAAGCCGCGCGAGCTGTACGCCCTCTACCCGCAGAACCGCCACCTGTCGCCTAAAGTGCGCGCCTTCGTCGATTACGCCGCCAGCATTTACATCAACATCTTCTGAACCGCGCGGAACTGCTGCGTGAGGCCGCCCCAGCCCCAGGCTGCCGGGCGCGCGTCGTCGATGTGGATGTAGCTGACTTCATGCAGTTCGCCGAGCAGCTCCTGCAAGTCCTTGTAGACCGCCGCGATGTAGGCCGACTTCTCGTTGGCGGTATTGGTCTCGTCGGTCACCTTGATGTCGAAGAAGAAGCTGGCCTTTCCCAGCTCCGCCAGAGACTCGCCGCCGACAAACCACTGCTCGCGGGGCGTGTAATGCACGGCGATCGCAGTGAGGGCCGGCGCCTTGTGCAGGATTTCGCCGGTGTGCTTCATCAGGATATTGGTGACTTTTTTGGCAGGCACTTGTTCCGGGGTGCCGCTGACGGTGATATTCAGGATAGGCATTTTGAGCTCCTTCAAAGTGGTTGGTTGATGAAGCCATCTTAGGCGGGCCGCTGACGCTTTGGTAGCACTCTGGCAACACATGATTTGTGCTGATTCAGCACAAATGTGAAAGTTGATGCCTTTTCCGAATAAGCAAATACCGAATTTGTCTCGGCGGCAGGGGGCGGTGGCCGAGGGAAAATGCTGCTTTGCCGTATAATTTCAGGTCCACGTTGCCCAATCCGCGATATCAAAATGACTAACACGACCCGTCCAACCTCCAAGACCGAAGCCCAGCTGCGCGAGATCCTCGCGAAGCGCATCATGTTCCTGGATGGCGCGATGGGCACCATCATCCAGCAGTACAAGCTGGACGAAAAAGCATATCGCGGCGAACGCTTCGCCGACTTCGCCGCGCCCGAAGGGAGCGGCCACCGCGAGCTGTTCGTCAAGGGTAATAACGAGCTGCTGACGCTGACCCAGCCGCACGTCATCCAGGAGATCCATGAGCGCTACCTGGCAGCCGGTGCGGACCTGATCGAGACCAATACCTTCGGCGCCACCTCGATCGCGCAGGACGACTATTTCATGGCCCACCTGGCCTATGAGATGAACGTGGAAGCAGCCCGGCTGGCCAAGGCGGCCACCGCCAAGTACTCCACCACCGACAAGCCGCGCTACGTCTGCGGCGCCCTCGGCCCGACCCCGAAGACCGCTTCGATTTCGCCGGACGTGAACGACCCGGCCGCGCGTAACGTCACCTTCGACCAACTGGTCGCAGCCTACTACGAGCAGGTGCGCGGCCTGGTGGACGGCGGCGTCGACGTGCTGCTGGTCGAGACCATCTTCGACACCCTCAACTGCAAGGCAGCGCTGTTCGCGATCGACCAGTACTTCGACGAGCGACCTGAGATCGAGCGCTTGCCGCTGATGATCTCCGGCACCGTGACCGACGCCTCCGGCCGCATCCTGTCCGGCCAGACCGTGCCGGCCTTCTGGAACTCGGTGCGCCACGCCAGGCCGCTGACCATTGGCCTGAACTGCGCGCTGGGCGCAACCCTGATGCGTCCCTACGCCGAAGAGCTGTCGCAGATCGCCGATACCTTCGTCTGCATCTATCCGAATGCCGGCCTGCCCAACCCGATGAGCGATACAGGCTTCGACGAACTGCCGGAAGATACTTCGCGCCTGCTGCGCGAGTTCGCCGACGCGGGCTTCATCAACGTGGCCGGCGGCTGCTGCGGCACCACGCCTGACCACATTGCAGCCGTCGCCAAGCTGCTGTCAACCGCCACCCCGCGCGCACTGCCGCACGTGCCGGTGGCACAGCGCCTGTCCGGCCTGGAGCCGTTCACCATCGACGACGACTCGCTGTTCGTCAACGTCGGCGAGCGCACCAACGTGACCGGCTCCAAAGCCTTCGCGCGCATGATCCTGAACGAGCAGTACGACGAGGCATTGTCGGTGGCCCGCCAGCAAGTGGAAAACGGCGCCCAGGTCATCGACATCAACATGGACGAGGCGATGCTGGATTCCCAGGCCGCCATGACCCGCTTCCTGAACCTGATCGCCTCCGAACCGGATATCTCTCGCGTACCGATCATGATCGACTCCTCCAAGTGGTCGGTCATCGAAGCGGGCCTGAAGTGCGTGCAAGGCAAGGCCGTGGTGAACTCGATCTCCATGAAGGAAGGCGAAGAGGAGTTCATCCGCCAGGCGAAGCTGTGCCGCCGCTACGGCGCCGCCGTGATCGTGATGGCCTTCGACGAAACCGGCCAGGCCGACACCTTCGCGCGCAAGATCGAAATTTGCGAACGCGCCTACAAGGTGCTGACCGAAAAAGTCGGCTTCCCGCCGGAAGACATCATCTTTGACCCGAACATCTTCGCCATCGCAACCGGTATCGAAGAACACAACAACTACGCCGTCGACTTCATCGAGGCCACGCGCTGGATCAAGAACAACCTGCCGCACGCGAAGATCTCCGGCGGCGTGTCGAATGTATCGTTCTCCTTCCGCGGCAACGACCCGGCCCGTGAAGCGATCCACACCGTGTTCCTGTACCACGCCATCAAGGCGGGCATGACCATGGGTATCGTCAACGCCGGCATGGTGGGCGTCTACGACGACTTGCCGGCAGAACTGCGCGAACGTGTGGAAGACGTGGTGCTGAACCGCCGCGAAGACGCCACCGAGCGCATGATCGAATTCGCAGCGACGCTGAAAGGCGGCGCCAAGCAGGAAGCTGCCAACCTCGAATGGCGCAACGCGCCGGTCGAGAAGCGCCTGGCGCACGCGCTGGTGCACGGCATCACCCAGTTCATCACCGAAGACACGGAAGAAATGCGCCAGCAGGTATTCGCTTCCGGTGGCCGTCCGATCAATGTGATCGAAGGCCCGCTGATGGATGGCATGAATATCGTCGGTGACCTGTTCGGCCAGGGCAAGATGTTCCTTCCGCAGGTGGTGAAGTCGGCGCGCGTGATGAAGCAGGCCGTGGCCCACCTGATTCCTTACATCGAAGAAGAGAAGAAGGCGGAGGAAGCGCGTACCGGCATCGTCGCCAAGCCGAAGGGCAAGATCGTCATCGCAACCGTGAAAGGCGACGTGCACGACATCGGCAAGAACATCGTGTCCGTTGTCCTGCAGTGCAATAACTTTGAAGTGGTGAACATGGGCGTGATGGTGCCCGCTTCCGAGATCCTGGCGCGCGCCAAGCTGGAAAACGCCGACATCATTGGCCTGTCCGGCCTGATCACGCCGTCACTGGAAGAAATGGCCCACGTCGCGAAAGAGATGCAGCGCGACGAGCACTTCCGCATGATGAAGATCCCGCTGCTGATCGGCGGCGCCACCACCAGCCGCGCCCACACTGCGGTGAAGATCGCCCACAACTACGAAGGCCCGGTCGTGTACGTGCCGGATGCTTCGCGTTCCGTCTCGGTGGCGCAATCGCTGCTGACCGACGAACAGCGCGGCAAATTCGTGGAAGAACTGGACCACGACTACGCCCGCATCCGCGAACAGCACGCCAACAAGAAGGCGCTGCCTACCGTTTCGCTGGAAGCCGCACGCGCCAACAAGGCCAAGCTCGAATTTGCGCCGGTGCGCCCGAAGTTCGTCGGCCGCCGCGTATTCAAGAACGTGGACCTGGCGGCGATCGCCGAATACATCGACTGGGGTCCATTCTTCCAGACCTGGGACTTGGCCGGCCCCTTCCCTGCCATCCTGACCGATGAAGTGGTCGGCGAGGCCGCATCGAAGGTGTTTGAAGAAGGCAAGGCGCTACTGAAGAAAATCATCGAAGGCCGCTGGCTGACCGCCAACGGCGTGATCGCGCTCCTGCCGGCAAACACCGTCAATGAAGACGACATCGAAATCTATACCGACGAGTCGCGCTCGGAAGTGGCGTTCACTTACTACGGCCTGCGCCAGCAAGGCCTGAAGCCTGTGATCGATGGCGTGCAGCGCCCGAACCAGTGCCTGTCGGATTTCATCGCACCGAAGGACTCTGGCAAGCAGGATTACATCGGCATGTTCGCTGTAACCGCGGGCCTGGGTATCGAGAAGTACGAGAAACGATTTGAAGATGCGCACGACGACTATTCGTCGATCATGCTGAAGGCCCTGGCTGACCGCCTGGCAGAAGCCTTTGCCGAGTACCTGCACGAGCGCGTGCGTAAAGACCTGTGGGGCTATGCCGCCGATGAAACGCTGAGCAACGAAGAGCTGATCAACGAAGAATATCGCGGTATCCGCCCAGCGCCGGGCTATCCGGCCTGCCCTGAGCACACTGTGAAGGCCGATGTGTTCCGCGTGCTGAACGCGAACGAGATCGGAATGGAACTGACGGAATCGTTCGCGATGTTCCCTGGCGCCGCCGTATCAGGCTTCTACTTCGCGCACCCACAGTCGAAGTACTTCACCGTCGGGAAGATCAACGAAGACCAGGTGCTGGACATGGCCGCTCGCCGCGGTGTTTCCAAGGACCAGCTTGAGCACTGGCTGGCACCAAACCTGTAACCGCAACAGTAGAGCCTCTCACCGAGAGGCCCTTCTCGCCCCTTCGCTGCCCTTCGAATGTTTAACGTTGGCGGCGGCCATCGGCTTGCCGGCGACTGTACTCTCAAAGAATCGGTTAAAGGCCATCCTTCACAACTGGCCGATGGTTGCAAGCTTAGCTAACCGCGCTTGGATGTCGGCGTCGGCGGCGACGGACGCTTGCCATTCTTCCACCCCGTTACATATATCAACGCAGAACACGTCCACCTGCAACTGCAGGATATTGTTGAATTTGTTGTTGTGAACGAGCATACCGGTTCGAGGCGCAATGAAATGAAAACTTTCTAACGCTTGTTGCGCACGCTGATCATCGATTCCGAACTCGCCCTGATGAAGAAACGCGCAGCGTAGTGCGTAACAATCCGCTCCACAGAGAAAGGTGTGAAGCTCACGCATTGGTCCAACTTTCATCTGGTAGCGCTTAAGAAGGAATTTGTCGAACCACGCTGTAAACCGTGCTTGAGATCCCGCCTTCGGATTCTCGAGCCTGCCACATATGTCCGGCATTGTAAGCGCAAGAGACAGCGCCGCGTACCAGTTTTGATCGGCCACTGCCGACTTCGTTGCATCGATAAAGCGCTTCACTGTTTGTCTCCTAGTGCTGATGCAGGTATAACAAAACCGACTAACTACGCAAATTGTTGGACATCGACTATTGGCCGGTAGCGTTAGATTACCTCTGACGCTCGGCGACAATTCGTTCGATGGTTCGAATTCCTGCGACCATCTTTTCTCGCGCCGACGAGTTTGCTGAATGAACAGTTATCTTGGGAGGCCGGAAGCCACGCAATGCAACTGCGCAGACCGATTTCGCGGCCAGCCGACTCCCAATAGAGATCGACGGTTTGTGCAGACCCTAAGTAGAGGTCGACCGTAGGTTCAACTGTCGTCGACGCTGTGAAAATCAACACATGATAGGCCACTAAGCTTCTTTCAAATATTCGACCGAGGTCCGCTTCTGGCCGGTCTCGGCCCGACTAACTTACTTCAGCAAAAGAGCTGACGCATTTCTGTATGGCGGTTTTTAAGCGGCCATAGTCCAGCCCTTTTGGGAGCCGTAATGGGCGCTCTGGCAACTTCTCTGCAATCAACTGACTGAGATAGCCAACCATCTTTTCCTGCCCTACAGCAAGCAACGCTTTGTCTTCGACAGAAACATGCAGAGCCAAACAGCGTTGTTCATTCCCAGTTATTGGGTCTTTATACCTACTCAACCTCGACGGCTTGGGAACTTGATTTATCTGCCCTTGTTCATCGACATAGTAAGAGATCAGCACGATCATGAGACTATCCAAGCCAGGCCCGAAGTCTCCATCGGCCATCGCCGCATTTAGCCAATCCTCGATTCTGCACAATGGCGCCAGAATAATCCTAGCCTCATCCTCGAAGGTAATTGAAGTTACTCGAAATCGCATTAAAAATCTTTATCGAAATTAGGATGAACTTTCGCTGTTGGCCGATTGTACTCGTTCGTCTGAGTGACGCATCCGCCCCCAAGCGAACGGTCGCTACCTCGAAAGGTACCTGAAGCCCACCAAAGGCTTATAGTAGAAGTGTCATTTAGCAGCCAGAAGTCAGGAAGCCAAACCAAGCGTGGGCTGTAAACCAAGTACAGCCCCTCAGCGGACGATACTTACCGGCTCAGTAATGTCTACCTGACGCAGGGCGATTAAATATCCGCCCGCTCGCCCTCATCGATGGCGACTTTTCTGCTGCTGTCGAACATTGTTCCATCGCCGTAGTTCTCAATCACCGGATCCAGGTTTTCGGGCGCATGGAGAATTGTTGGGCCCCGTGAGCAGGCTTGCCGCATCAGGTACTCCGTTAAGCCCTCAGCCTGAATTTCTCGGGGGATCACTGCATGCATTTCCTCCAGCAATTCAACTGCCGCAGTTACGATCCATTCTACCGTCCGAAATTTTGGGCTGACGATCTGAATATTCTGCGAGTCGGTCTGGTCGAAGAAACCGTGCTGCAACTTGTGCCGAACATAGGATAGGGCAGTAATTCCACCTATGATGCGTCTTTCCAGATATGCCTGGCTTTCGCGGTCAGCGTAGCGAACGACATTGTCCGGAAATTCGTATCCCTCGGCTTCCAGAAGCGTCTCGGCGATGATGCCTGGCAGTAGCGGTCGCCCATCTTCGTGGCCGACTTCGAACAGCAGAATCTTCTTGAGCTTCTTGATCTCTTTCTGCAACTCCGTATCGGATTTCTGAACGGCGATCGTCGGCAAATAGGCGCGAATGAAGCGATTGGACGCCTCCATGAATGCGTCCCTGCTCATGTCCGGATGTGCTCGCAAGAATCTGTCATCCATATCGAGCATCTTCCATGCGTGGTTCAGGTCATGGATGAGAAACTCAAGCGGAGATTGCCAGAACTCATCCACATACACAGGCTCGGTCGACACCCCAATGAAATAGATAGGGGCGCCCCGGACCTTCATGAGGTCCGTCGCAGAGATGTTATCAAAAGTCGGAATGATGATTGCTTCCGGGATTCGGCTCATCAGGTGTTCGTAGCGGTACCAGTAATTCTTCTGAAAGTGGGTGCTCAAGTTTTTTCTGGTACGCCATACCACGTCGAAGAAGGCTACTGCTTCGAACAAGACGCGCAAGGTCGGCGCATACGGACACATCGGTCCGTTCTCGATCGTGACATGATGAAGCTTGTGCAGCAATTGGTCTCGCATGATTTCCAGTGCCGCATTGCCGCTGCAACTCTCATCGACCGATGGGGAAGTCATCTGGCTGCGGACGTAGTCGACGACCGGCAATAATTCTATGACCGGCGTGTCCGGCCTGTCATTATTCTGGCTGAACCGCGCCCTGATATTCCGGTAAACGTCCAGCGGACTAGTTACCGCTTTCCGGATCCATTCGTGATGAGAAACGCCTTTGGTCTTCGTGAAGTTCTTTGCGAGGAGCGCGGCAACAATCTGCTTGTGATGTCTGAAAGCGAATGCGCCATTTCTCGTGTTGGGTGTGGTAACCAGGCTCTCAGTGATCCAACGGCCCTGAACCTTTTCCGTATCCGTGATCTCGACGAGGAGGCCGATGGTGTCGACGATATGGCGCGGGTCCGACGGCGCGGTAATGTCTCTGAGGTGATCGCGAAACCCGTGCGATATGGTCCTGTCCATATAGACTCGGGCTTCTTCGCCAGTCTCGGTCGCGGAAAAATAGTATTTTCGTCCGTTGCGTTCCGAGATTCCATAATGGATGGCGGCAGCTCGCAGCACCTTGGATGCGGTAATCCTTAGCGCAGCAAAAATGTCGCCCGGGATTCCAAAGTCGTTCAGCTCGTCTTCGTCCTGGAGCAAACCGCCTGGCAGTGCCATGCCGGTGGGGAAAAAGGCCCGGTCCAGGACTAGAAATTCCTTCCCGCTCGGCCTTTCGCGCATCACTAGTACGTCGACGGTCCTGCGAACGAGGGTGCCCTGTTCAATTCGGTCCTTCGCTCGCCTCTTGAGCTCTTGATGGGAAAGCAGTGCAGCGATCACCTCGGATCGAGGTTCGATGTTCAGATAGCTGGCAATGTTGACTTCGATGCCATGCTTGCGAATCGGATCACGCAAGCGATGGAACCAGTAGAGCATGTAGATCAGCGACTCGGCATACAGAGCCGCTGGAAAACTTTGAGTATCGAGCGTCACCTGATACCGGCCGAGTATATCGAGAACGATCTCAGTCGAGATGTCTGAACGTTCAAGGGAATAAGAAGGCGACGGAGTCGCTCCTGAAACTGGTTCAGTATCCAGCGATCCGAGTCGCGGCGCGGGCTCGTCAAATGTCATTCCATCTTCCTCAATATAAATTGCATGTGAAGTCCTAATCGATTCGCAACTTCCGTTATTGGCCGTTACTGGAGGTCGCCCCACCCGAAAGCAGTCCTCTACATTCCTTGTCCAATTCCAGGGCGGGTAACCGTCGCGCTTCACGCTTGAACTCGCGTAGTTTGCCTTGAAACTCAGCATCAGCATCGATCTTTGCATATGCCTCGGTATTCTCCGAGACCATTCTCGCAAGCGCGGCTTTGTAGTCTAGCGAACGTTCAGGATACGCTTCTGAGCAAACCTGGGTAAAGCCGACAGCCAGAATGTAAAACGGGTTTGGCCCGCACTCCTTTACGTCACCAGGGCATTGGCCAAGCGCGAAGGAGCTTTGTGCTATTAGCATCCCTGCAGCCAAGATCACATTTTTCGCCTTCACCCGTTCACCTCAACAAGCCTTTCCGATTCATCCACGGCTCATGCCTGATCCGCCGCGCATCAAACGGCGGCGATGTGCCTGCGTCGATAAAGCAGGCACCGGTTTAGTCGAATTAGCGTGCCTGCGCTCGGAAGCGCCAGATTGCCAGCGTCCCGAATACCACCGCGAACGCAAGCTGCACGCCAGCCGTCTGCAGCGCCACATCCATCCCCAGCCCACGCCAGGTCATGGCATCCAGGCCGTCAACCGCCCAGCGCGTCGGCACAATAATGGTCAGCTGCTGCATCCACGCAGGGAACACGAACGTCGGCACCCAAGCCCCGCCCAGCATCACCAGGATCAGGGTGGCAAAAACCGCCAGCCCGCGCGCCGCCTCGGGCGTCTTGCCGAACGCTGCAATCAACAAGCCGAACGAAGCAGTCATCAGCGAGAAGGCCACCACCACCAGTGCAAACCCCGGCACATTGGTTACCTGCACTTTAAAGATCAACATCGCGCAGAAGTAGATCGCTGTCATCAGGCCGGCGGCAATCATCGCGCCCGACAACGCGCGCGCAAGCAGCACTTGCGACATGGTCACCGGCGCCGCCAGCAAACGGTTCCAGATCCCCATGCGGCGCGCCAGCAGGATGCCGATCCCGAGGTCGATCCCCATGAACAGGATGAACTGCACGCCCATTCCGGCAAACGAGTGCGCGTAACCGTTGTACTTCGGGCCTGAGCTGAGGGCTTCATCCTTCGTGGTAAACGGCACGCTCAAGCCACCGCCGCCTCTCGACTCCCTGGCCGGTTTGGCCGCTTCCTGCTCCTGGAATTTCTTCAGACTGCCCAACAGGCCGACCAGCGCTTCCTTTTCATCGCTCGCAGGAGAATTCTCCAGTTTCTTCAGGCTGTCGTCGGTGAACTTGGCGCCCGTCGCGCTGCCGCCCATCACTTCACCAGTCACGCCCTGCATAACGTGCTGCGTCAGCAAGCCTTTCACCATCGCCAGCACGGTCGATTGCGAAGGATCGTAATACACCGGCAATTCAGGCTTGCTGCCTGACTGGAACAGCGACTGGCCGGCAGCATCGCCGAAACCGGCCGGGATCACGACGGCCACCATCAGCTTGCCTGAACGGACTTTTTCCTGCGCTTCCTGCAGGCTCATTTCCTTGACGGTCAAGTTGGCATCGGCCTTCAGCGAGTCGCCGACTTTCCGGCCGATCACGCTGCTGTCCTGCTGCACCAGGCCGATTTCGATCTTGCTGTTGTTGCCGCTATCGCCGCCGCCGAACAGCGAGCCAAAGAAGGCCGCCAGCACGATCGGCATCAGCAAGTTGAGCATCAACGCGCGCTTGTCGTTGATGTAGAGGATCAGGTCCTTGCGGATCATTGCAATAATTGCTGTCATCGGAATTCCTTAGTCGCGCAAGCTGCGGCCGGTCAGGGAAAGGAAGATGTCTTCCAGCTTGGTACGGGCGGTGGAGAAATGAGCCAGCGTGTGCCCCTGCTCATCCAGCCAGCGCAGCACCGGTGCCGCATGGGCGGCGCCGTGCAGGCTGATGTCCAGCGAGACGCCATCGCGGCGCACGCCAGCGACGCCCGGCAGGCCGGCCAGCGACGCGACCAGCAACTCCGCCGGCAGGATGTCGCTGCCCGCCAGTTCCACCTGCAGGGCTGCTTGCGTCGGCAGGCGGCGGTACAGTTCCGCCGGCGGCGCATCTGCCAGCACTTTGCCGTGGTCGATGATCACGATATGGTCAGCCAGCCGCTCCACTTCTTCCATGTAATGGCTGGTGTAAATCAGCGAGCGCCCTTGTGACTTCAACGCTTCCAGCGTCTCAAAAATGGCATTGCGGCTTTGCGGGTCAACGCCCACAGTCGGCTCGTCGAGAATCAGCAATTGCGGATCATGCAGCAGCGCCGCGCCGATATTCAGGCGGCGCTTCATACCGCCCGAGAATGTCGAAGGCTTTTCCTTCGCACGGTCCGACAGGCCCACAAGCGCCAGCACTTCTTGCGCGCGCTTGACCAGCGCTGCGCCCTTCATGCCATACAGGGCGCCGAACAGCTTGAGGTTTTCGATTGCGGGGAGCTCTTCGTATAAGGCCAGGTCTTGCGGCACCAGCCCCAGCTTCATCTTGGCCGAGCTGGCGCCATGCACCACCGGCTCGCCATCCAGCGTGACGCTGCCCGCGTCGGCCTTGATCAAGCCGCAGATCATGCTGACTGTCGTCGACTTGCCGGCGCCGTTCGGCCCCAGCAGGCCCACGGTCTGGCCCCGCTGCACCTGGAACGAAACGCCGTCGACCGCGCGCCGCTCGCCATAAGATTTGCTCAACCCACTGACACTTAACACTCTTCGTCCTCCGGAAAAAAAACGGCGCCGCTACTGCGGCGCCGCCATCGGTGCATATGCCTCTACAGGGCGTATCGCACCACGTTGTCACTCCATTCAAATGCCGACATTTCCAGCTCCACCAGTTCCTCGGTCGAAATCGCGAGGTCGGCCAGCGCCGGAAGGATGCGCGTGTCCATGTCTTCCAGGCGCTCGATGCATTCGGCCAGCTTGAGCAGGTCGCCGAAGAAGCCGCCGCGGAACACGAGCGCTTCCCCGACCTCATCCCCCATCGGGATCTGCGCCAGGATTTCCTGCATCGGAATGCCAAACAGCGTATCCATCAGCGACATGATGCCAACCGTGAAAGCGATATCGGCCACGTGCCGGTGGGCCGGGCGCAGCTTGGTCGCCAACAGTTCCAGCAGGCGGCCGCGCGTGGTGGCCAGCATCAGCAAGGGCGTCATGGAATGTCCGCGCTTGCCAGGCTCCGCGTACAGCATGATCTGCAGCCAGCGCTGAAGCTGGCGACGGCCCAGGACATGCACCGCTTGGCTCAGGGAATCGATGCGCTGGCGCGCGCCTACGGCCGGCGTATTCACCAGGCGCAGCAGGTTGAGGGCCAGCGAAACGTCCTTTTTGATGGCGCGCTCGATCTCGGCGTTGTCCGCATCCGAGGTCACGAGGGTCATCAGCTCCATCACCGCCATTTGCGACGGCGACAGCTTCTTGCCGCTCATGATGACCGGCTTGGCAAAGTAATAGCCCTGGAAGTAATCGCAGCCCAGGTCCAGGCAATTCTTGAATTCGTCGCGATTCTCGACCTTGCTGGCCACCAGCTTTTTGCCGTCCTGCTTGATGCGCGGGGCCAGCTGGACCAGGCCATCAAGCGGCATGTCGCGCATCGACAGCTTGACGTATTCCACCATCGGCAACAGCGCAGGCAACTGCGGCGAATCGGGATTGATATCGTCCAGCGAGAAGCGGAAGCCGTGGCTCACCAGCTCCGACATGCGCGACAGCACAGCTGGCGCCAGGGTGTTGGCAGCGCTAACTTCCAGCACCAGTTTTTCGCGCGGCAGGAAGCCAAAGATATCGCTCAGGATCGCATCGGCATCGACGTTGACGAAGCCGATCGCATCGCCGATGGTGCGCTCCATGCCCAGTTGCGCGGCGTGCGCCACTACCGCAGCGGTAGCAGACAGCGCGGAAGTATTAATATTGGCCGGCCCAACCGGGGCGTTGCGAAAAAGCAACTCGTAACCGAACAAGGCCTGGTTGCGGTCCAGGATCGGCTGGCGGCCCAGATAAAATTCGCGAACTTTCAGGCTCTGGGAGGCCGCATCGTTGCTGGAAAGGTCGATCATAGGGAAATTCCTGACGTGTCCTGCCATTTTGGCATCAAATCCTGCCGGTGTCTGTTAAATTTTCTCGAAGTCCCGTTTCTGCGGCAGGCCATCCACAAAGCACTTCATCTCGCCCGGCACGAAGGCAGTCCATTGCTCATTAGTAGTTAGTGGCTGGGTGACGATCACTGCCACGCGGTCGTCCGGCGTGGTGACTTGCGAAAAGTCGACGCTCACGTCCTCGTCCGACAGCTTGGCCGTATCGAAGGGATATTGGCGCACGATGTAGTGCAGATGGGTCGAACAATGCGCAAACAGGGCGCGGCCGTCGGAGAGCATCATGTTGAAAGTGCCGTGTGCGGCGATGCTGCGCACGGTCTTCTCGATCTGCGCGCGCAGCATCGGCAGCGGCGGACAGGTATCGCCGAAGCGCTCGCTCAATTCCTGCAGGATCAGGCAGAAGGCCTGTTCGCTGTCGGTAGTGCCGACCGGACGGAAAGGCCCATGCAGCACCGGCGCGAATTCCTTCAGGTCGCCGTTATGGGCAAACACCCAGTAGCGGCCCCACAGCTCGCGCACGAAGGGGTGGCAGTTCTCCAGCATGACCTCGCCCTGCGTGGCCTTGCGGATATGCGCGATCACGTTCTTGGACTTGATCGGATAGTTTTTGATCAGTTCCGCAATCGGCGAATGGATCGCGGCCTGGTGGTCGACAAAATGGCGCACGCCGGCGCCTTCGAAAAAGGCGATGCCCCAGCCGTCATGGTGGGTATCGGTCTGCCCGCCGCGCAGGGCGAAGCCGGTGAAACTGAACACAATGTCGGTCGGGACATTGCAGTTCATTGCAAGTAATTGGCACATCCCACAACTTTAACAGGTTGCGAGGCCGAAGCAATGGCCTTCACTATGCATCCAGAGCCCGTGCGGGCCTAAATCAACTGCCTTTACCGCGAAGGAATTAGTTGATGCCATTGACTAGGCAAATACCAACGAAAATCACTGAACCACCTAAGGCCAATAACGACGGTCCCCTCTGATCGAATGGCGCGACACGACGCGCAATGGCGCCAGCCGTAACGAAGCCAAAAAATATGACGCAATCGAAAATCATGACAAGAAGCGCCAGTGCCAGGCCGCCCTGTTCCAGCGTGAGCACGGCATGCAAGAGCGCCAATGCTGACAATCCCAGGGTAAATGAAATGATCGAACTTGCGATCTGCGATAGCCGTTCTTCAAGATGAGCTACCAAGGCCTCAAGCCGAGGCAATGGAAAGCCAAAGCTCCGAAACAACGTTGACGCTGCCGCAATCGCTATCAAGCCAACGAATACCAGCGTGAACGCATTGAACGACACGAAATCGGAAAAAAGCTCTGTTGGCCACGCCTTTCCTGTGGCAACGCCAAGTGTTTTGAGCTTGAACTGCCAGAGCATTAGTAGTCCGACCACTACTCCGCAGGTTCCGAAAAAATAGATGTCTTTTCTAATTTCGGTGACGAGGCGGCCTGCGATCAATTTGAAATCGGTCATCATAATGGCGGGGCCTGGGTCGGCGTCAAATCAGCATGTTTGCACAGTAAGGTGGTCGCTTGTATAACCATCTTCTGAATGATCTCTGCGGCCGGTGGCGCATCCAGGATGATGCCGGAAACCTCCCCCATCAGTACGCCGGAATTGTCGGCGTCGCCCTTCCTGAACGCATCCCAGAACCGCTCGAACTCGACATCGATTGATTTCTCCAGTTCGCGCTCGCGCCCATGCCATGCCGAGACAAAATCATTCTTCAGCACTCGGACCACGAATTCCGAGTTAGGCCAGTAACGCTTGCGCACCACGTCGACCGAGTTGGACTTGATCGTAGCGTCGCCATCGGCACGAATGATCGCTTGCCGGAAGCCTTCCGGCGCCTCCGATTCGGCCGCCGCGATGAAACGGGTGCCAACCAGGACACCGTCCGCGCCGAGCATCAGCGCTGCCGCGAGCCCTCGCCCGTCACCGACTCCGCCGGCCGCTACCAGCACCGTTTCTGGCGCATGCTTTGCCAGGTAATCGGCCGCTTCAGGCACCAGCGTGAACAAGCCTCGATGGCCGCTATGGCCGCCCGCCTCGCAGCCCTCGGCCACGATGATGTCGGCGCCGGCGTCGACGGCCTCGCGCAGGTACTTCATGCCTTGCACTTGGCAGATCAGCGGGATGCCGCGCGCTTTAATGATCGAGGCGTGCGGCTCCAGCTCGCCGAACGACAGCATCAGCACGGCCGGCCGTTTGGCCAGGACCTGCTCGAGCAACGTCGAATCCCGCGCCATCGACCACGTAATGAACCCACAGCCGACGCGCGCACCGCCCGCTGCCGCGAATTGCCGCTCGATCCACTCGGCATCGCCATAGCCAGCGCCGATGATGCCCAGGCCGCCGGCATTGGTTACCGCCGCCGCCAGCCTGCCGCCGGCCATGACGCCCATCGGCGCAAGCAGGATCGGATGCTCGATCCCGAGCCTTTCCGTAAGCCTGGTCTTCAGTCCCATGCGCTCACCATGACGTAGTAGCCATCCGGATCGCGCAGCGCGAATTCCCTCGTGCCGGTGCTTGGGTTGACGCTGACATCTTCTTCGAGGTTCGCCACCAGGCCGCGCGCCCTTGCCAGCGCCTCGTCGAAATCGTCTACGCGGAAGAATAGCAACAGCCCATTGCCGGGCTGCGAATCGCCCGGGCTTGCCAGAGTGGGGTGGTCATGCGATCCCCACTGGTGCAAGCAGAGCAGAACCGTGCCATCGGGGTCGCGTACCTGCCCAAAGAATTCGTGGGCCGGTGCGGTCTTTGGCTGGCCAAACAAAGTCTGGTACCAGTTGAAGCTATGAGCGACATCGGCGACGCCGATGATTGTCCAGGTGCGTTTCATAGATCCTCCCGCGAGTTTCTAACGCGTATTTGCCTAGTCTGACGGAAAACGCCGCTCCCAAAGCGCCTTCAAACGAGAATCCTCGTCGACGCGCTTGACCACTGGAGTCATGTTTGGCGCCTCTTGATAGAAACGCTCACGCCATGGACCGAAGCGCGAAATCACAGCCACGAAGAGATCGAGTACGCTCAAGGTATCGCCCAGCAAGTACTTGGAAGGGCGTAGTTGCGCGTCCATGGTACGCCAGCAGAAAGCTATGCGCTCATGGATTGAGTCTACTACATCATCCCTGGCGCTTTGCGGTGCGCCAATCCTGCTCACATCCGGCTTGATCCAGTGCAGTGAGTAGTTTGCTGACGAGACGAAAAACATCCAGCGCAGGAATTGCGCACGCAACGGATCATGTGGGCCCGGCGCCAACCTCGCGCCCGGGTGAGCGTCAGCCAGCCAAAGCAGGATGGCCGCGCTCTCTGTAAGCGTCTCGCCACTCGGCAACACCAGAGTCGGAACTTGCCGCAGCGCGTTTTGCCCTCCAACACGCTTCCGCGCTGCTGCCGAAGACCAGGTTTCCCCTTCTATTACCAGGAATGGAATGTCAAGCAGCTCCAGGGCGGCTTCAACGGCGACTGAACCGGAAGCCGCAGCTCCATACAAGACGAATTGCTGGTTATTGGTCATGGCAGTCTGATGGTGGTGCCTACAGTACTTCGACTCGCCCATGCTCCACTATGTGCGCCAAGGCAGACGACACTAACGCGAGCTCCGCCTTGGACAGGCTAAAGGAAACGACAATCCCGGACAATCCGATGCGCACCGCAGCGTCGGAAGTGAACTGGAATTTCACTGCATCCGGCAGCACCTGCACCTTTTCAACACCACCGTAACATCCCTTCGACTGGCCCCCCAGTTCAATATAGTGCACGTTGAGTCCGCGCTCACCCAGCACGTTCTCGACATCGCGCTGGACCAGGAAATAGTCCCCGTGCGCAGGGCCGCCAAATGCGACTGTCCAGATTCCATCGACTGGCGCGGCTGAAACTTCCGAGGCAAAGAAATTGAAGCTCTGCACCGGCGACAAGGTATGCGCGTCGCGTGAAAGATGCCACTGGCCGTCGGGGAGCTTGCGGTAAATTGTCATTCGCTGTCCGGCAAGCAGGGTTGCATTGCCACCGGCGCGCGGCGTCACGCTCAAGTGGTCTGCGCTGCGCGTGTAGGCAAAATCGTCCGCTACGACCAGCTCTTTCAGTTCGCTGCCGCAGGCGATGCGAAACTCTTGATGGGCCGCAGTGAACTTGGCTGAAAAACCTTCCCTGCCAATAGGCGCCTCGCCCGGATTGAGGAAGACGACGTCCTCGGTCATGATGGCAAGCAGGCTGGAAAGGTCCGCCGCATTGGCTGCCTCGACCCACTTCGCGTGCACCGCGCGGATTGCGTTTTCTTCGGCCGCCATCATTTGTCTCCGTAGCGCACTGCTTTTCAGGCCTCGTCGGAAGAATCGAAATTCAGCTCTACCCCATTTCCAGCTGGATCGGTGAGGAAAATCTGGACCTGCTGCGTTGCCGGAACAAGGGCCACGCGGTACCGGATGTCTCGCAAGGCCAACGCCCTCTCATACGCCGGGCGATCACGACAACGAAAGGCTGCGTGGTCAAATGTGCCCGACGGCTGCGTCGGCCTGACTTCCTCCGGCCCGGCTTCCGACAGGTGCAAAACGGCATGTCCGCCAGCGTAAAGCCAATAGCCAAAGCTGCGCAATGGAGGTCGCTGGCCAACGGTCAAGCCGACTACGTCGCAGTAGAAGTCGCGCAGTTCATCAAGCAATGCTCGCGGTGCACGCAGGTTGTAGTGACTGAATCCGAGGGCGCTCATGGTTATGCGTTCTGGCAGTATGTTCAGGGGAGTGTCAGCGGGAATCATACTCCCACATCATTCCCGCCGCGGGGATCAGGCGCGGAAGTACGCTTCGTGCCGCAGCACTTAACGGGGTGAGCTCTCGAGCAGAACCTGCCCTGTATCGCTGGTCGAGCTGGCGGTAACGCGCGCCGCCCCGAGACTATCTTTCAGGCCTGCCACCAGATTTCGGTAGAGCACAACGCCGGCCTCGCCAAACGGTTTGGGGCCGCTGAAGAAAATATTTATTTGATAAGTCTCCTGGTCCGAATCCAACGGGATGCCGACCATGTATTCTTCGGGAATCCTGGTCGAGAAAATCCTGAAGTGCGGAGTATGCGCTGGATTAAGCTGCTCCGTGAACCCTAGCCGCTGGAGTTCAGGGAGTACAGTCGCAGGCATTCCTGGCGCTGCATCGGTGAGGGCGATGCGGATCGACGCTGTGGCCAGTGCGGATTTCTCTTGCGCGCAGCCGCTGAATATCAACGCACCTACGAGAATCAAGCAGCGAAGCTTGAGAACGATCGTTGGAGTTGTAGAACGCAATTACTGGCCCAAGTGTGAAGAAAATGTCGAATTGACATTTTTCCAAATTCTATCACGGGGCTTTTGAATCGATTCAGCAGAGGAAACGGGCAGCGCTGGCATGGCTGCCCATGGTGGAGCAAGGGAGCGCTCCACGGAGGATGCAAAAGAACTTAGTGCAGCAGCACCGGTTGACTCATCAGTGCTTCATAGTTGCCCAGGAAATCATCGATCTCCTCGATGGTGGGCTCGCTGGCAATCAATTCGTTAACGTCGCGGCGGAAGTTCTGCGCCATGACCCCGGCAATGAAGATTTCGCGCTTGCCGCCTTTGTCGACGATCTCGTAGCCGCCGAAGCGCAAGGCTTCCAGGCTGCGGTCTGCGCCAAATTCGACAACACTGTATTGCTCGCTGTTGTAAATGAGGTTCATATGGCTTCCTTCACGTTTCGTTTCCAAACCGAGATGGGGCTGTCATAGCCATTTTCAAGCGTTCAGTACCGGCTCCAGGCGCAGCAGGGCGTCGTAAGGGGCCGTGGCAAGCATGGCGCGCAGGCTATCCACGTGAGTGGCATCCGCCAGGCTGATAAAGAGCTGCGCCGGGGGACGGCGCAAGAGACGATTCAATGTAACACGTAAGACAAGATTACCGGCGCAGCATCGGCAGCCGGGGGCGATGCGGTGTACCTGCGGCTGCCATGCCGTCGGGTCACTTTCATCATACACCAATGGAGAATGTGCGTCGGCCAAACCTTCAAGGATGATGGCCGTGGCGTGGCCAGGCGACAAAACGGCCGCAATCGCGTTTTCACGTGCTGCGGCCGTCGGGCCTGTTACCAGCGTAGTCGGAATCAAGCCTGGTTTTTCTTCGACAGCTTGCCGGGCTCCACGCCCAGTTGCTTGAGCTTGCGGTACAGGTGGGTGCGCTCCAGTCCCGTCTTCTCGGCCACGCGGGTCATGCTGCCGCCTTCGCGGCCCAGGTGGTGTTCGAAGTACATGCGCTCGAACGCGTCGCGCGCTTCGCGCAGCGGCAGGTCGAACGACAGGTTGAAGATCGGGTTGTCGCCGTTGACGGCGCGTGCCATGCCCAGGTTGTGGGTCACCGGTTGCTGCGCCACCTGCGCCTGGCCGAAACTGCTTTCCTCGACCGGCGCCGGCATCACCGGGCGGGTCGTCATGACCGGTGCGCGCACCGCTTCCTGTGCGCGGCTCAGGCCGGCCTGCACGGCCTTCAGCAGCTTCTGCATCGCAATCGGCTTTTCCAGGAAATTCATGGCGCCGATGCGGGTTGCCTCCACCGCGGTATCAATGGTCGCGTGACCCGACATCATGATGACCGGCATGGTCAGCAAGCCATCGCGCTGCCATTCCTTGAGCAGCGTAACGCCGTCCGTGTCCGGCATCCAGATGTCGAGCAAGACCAGGTCGGGCGCCCCGGCGGCGCGCGCCTGGCGCGCCTGCTGGGCGTTCTCCGCCAGCGTGACCGCATGACCTTCGTCGCCCAGGATTTCCGAGAGCAGCTCCCGAATGCCCATTTCATCATCAACTACGAGAATGTTTGCCATGTATCCCTTGCCCCTTCCCTCATTTTTATCGCTCTCTACGCAGGCATTCTATACCTGTCGGCGCGACAATGATTTTATTGGTACAACAATATTATGCCAACTACACCGACGCCAACTTTAACAGCAAAATCAGCACCGACGCACCACTACTATCGTCACGGTTCTGGATATCGATCCGCCCCCCGTGTTCCTCGATAATCTTTTTCACCATCGCCAGGCCCAGGCCCGTGCCCTTTGCCTTCGACGTCACGTACGGTTCGAACGCATTGGCCAGGATTTTCGGCGCGAAACCGGGGCCATTGTCGGAGATTGAGAGGCGCACTGCAATACGCGTGCCGCCGTCCGCACTCTGGTAGATGATGCCCTCCGTGACCACGTCGATGCGCGGCCTGGCGTCGGCAGGAGGATGCTCCTGCAGCGCGTCCTGCGCATTTTGCAGCAGGTTGTGGATCACCTGGCGCAATTGTGTGTCGTCGCCCAGGATCATGGGCAGGGCCGGCGCCAGGTTGGCGTGGATGATGTCGTCGCCCTCCCCGCTCACGTACAGGTGCAGGATGTCCTCGACCAGGGTGTTCAGGTCGAGCGGCTGCAGCACGGCGGGCGGGGTGCGGGCGTAATCGCGGAAGTCGTCGACCATGCGTTTCATGGCGGCGACCTGGTTGACGATGGTGGTGGAGGCTTTGTTGAGCAATTCCACATCGGGGCCCGCCAGCTTGGATTCAAGCTTCATTTGCAGGCGTTCGGCCGACAGCTGGATAGGCGTCAGCGGGTTCTTGATTTCATGGGCCAGGCGGCGCGCCACCTCGCCCCAGGCGATCGAGCGCTGGGCCGAGATCACGTCGGTGATATCGTCGAACACGACGATGTAGCCGATGCCCGTTTCCAGCGGCAGGCGCGAGCCGCGCGTCAGCAGGATCAGTTCATTTTCTTCGGCGCTGCCGGGCGGGCGCGGAATCTCGATCTGGCGCTGCCAGTGCAGGCGCTGCAGGTTGCGGCCGGCCGCGGTCTGCGCCGACTGCGCCGAGAAGGCGTTGATGATGGCGGCGGCGAACTCCTGCATGCCATCCACCTCGGCCAGCGGCTGCCCGATCAGGGTCACGCCGGCGTGCTGCAGGATGCGCTCGACCGAGTCGTTGCAGGTGACCAGGCGGAATTCGGAATCCAGCACCATCACCCCTGCCGACATATTGGCCAGCACCGATTCCAGGTGGGCCTTGGCGTTTTGCAGCGCAATGCGGTTGCGTTCCACAGCGCTGCGCGCTTCGGACAGCTGGCGCGTCATGGTGTTGAACGATTGGGTCAGCGTGCCCAGTTCGTCCGAGCTGGCGACGATGGGGCGCGGCGACAGGTCGCCTTCGGCCACGGCGCGGGTGCCTTCGGCCAGCAGCAGCAGCGGCTGCGCCAGGTCGTTTGCGATCAGGAAGGCGGCGGCGATGGCGCCAAACACTGCCAGCAGCAGCGTCAGCGTCAGCGTTTCGATATACATCTTGCGCAGGCCGACGCGGGCCACGAAGCGCTCCTTGTATTCGGAGAAGGCGGTACGCAGCATTTCGCCGTTGCTGGCCAGCTTTTGCGGCACGGCCTGGATGATCTGCAGGTAGCGCGGCGCCAGGTGGGCGCCGGACGGTTGCACCGGATCGGGAATCGCCATCAGCACGCGCAGGCGCAGCACGCTGTTGGCGTCGAGCGGCGCCGGCTGCGGCGCGCCGATGCGGTCGTCGCGCAGCTCGCCCCCGCCCTCGTAGGCGGCATAGGAAGGTTCGTCCTTGGCCTTGTTCAGCATTGCGGCCGAAGGCAGGTCGGCCGACAGGTTGATGCGGCGCTCGCCCATGGCCGACACGATCAGGCCGCCGTCGGCGTCGACGATGATGGCGCTCTGGGTGCCTGGATGGCGGCGCACGAAGCGCGCCAGCGTGGCCGGGGCGGCGTAGAACGGGTCTTCGGCCAGCTGGCGCACGGTGCCGCGCGCCTGCGCTTCCAGTTCGGCCAGCGATTCATCCAGCGCAGAGCGGCCCAGGTCCAGGCCGGCGTCCAGCGCCTCTTCCACGCGCACGTTGAACCAGGAATCGATGGAATGCGACACGAACTGCACCGACACCAGGAAGATCACCAGGCCGGGCAAGACGCCGATGGCGGCAAACAGCACCACCAGCCTGGTCATCAGGCGCGAACCGAACTTGCCGCTCTTGTAGCGCGAATAAAGGCGGAACAGGGAGAACCCGACCAGCAGCACCAGCGCCACCGCGACGGAGGCGTTCAGGCCCAGCAGCCAGCCGTAATAGCGGTCGAAGAAGGCGGAATTATCGGAGGCGGAGGCGAGCAGGAACAGCAATATGCTGCATGTCGCGCCAGCGACGACAAACAAGTACCGGAGGGCAGACGTCACTTACTCAGCCCTGTACTGGAAGGTTTTTTTGCTGGACGAGAGTCGCCACTCGCTGTTATTGAAGGCGTTGACCTGGATCGGTTTGGGCAGGAAATCCTTGTCCATGCCCATGCGCAGGGTCACGTTATACGTTTCGCCCACCTTCAGGGCGCCGCGCGGCGCGACTACCCAGCGGGTAGGCCGGCGGATGAAAAACAGGGCTTCGTCCAGCGTCTGGAAAGGCTGGGCAACGGAACCGACAATCTTGACGTAGTACTGGCGTATCAGGACGTCGTACCACAGCTTGTGGGTGCGCTTGGCGGTGACGGCTTTTTCATCGAACCAGTACCAGCGCGGGCGGGTAAAGCTGATTTCCGTGGTGAAGTGCAGCGGGACGCCCGACTGCACGGTTTCTTCCATGCCGTGGCTCAGCTCGAAGGAATAGGCCGAGGACAGGCGATACCCCTCTTCGGCCGCCTCGATATAGGCGCGCGTAATCTCCACCGTCTCGTCGGAGGCGTGGGCAGCGTGCGGCAACGCACACGCAAGCGTCAACAGCAACTGCCAGCAAAGGAGTCGAAGAAATCTTTGGATCACTTGCCTGGTGCTCGTCAAAGGGTTACGCATCTTTCTGGAACAATGCGTAGAACAAACCATCGTGATCCTGCCCGGCGCCGCCCAGAGGCAGCAACTGGCCCGGCGCATCGAGGCGGGTGGCGCGGTTGCGCACCGCGAAAGCGGCCGCCTGCGCCTCGGACTCCTGCGGCCACAACGAACATGTCACGAACAGCAATTTACCATTGGGGGCGAGCATTTTCCAAAGGTTGTCGAGAATTTGCGACGAAAGTGTTGCAAGTTGACGGGTGTCGCTCTTGCGGCGCAGCCAGCGGATATCCGGGTGGCGGCGCACGATGCCGGAGGCGGTGCAAGGCACGTCGGCCAGGATGCGGTCGAATGGCTGGCCGTCCCACCAGGCGTCGGCCTGGGCTTCTGCCGGCTGCAGCGTTGCCTGCAATTGCAGGCGGTCGAGGTTCTCCTGGACGCGCTGCAGGCGCTTTGGATCGGCGTCCAATGCTGTCAAATTGACATCGGCCAGTTCGAGGATGTGGCAAGTCTTGCCGCCCGGGGCGGCGCAGGCGTCCAGCACGCGCATGCCGGCCTGCACGTCCAGCAATGGCGCGGCCAGCTGGGCGCCGGCGTCCTGCACCGATACGTCGCCCTGGTCGAAGCCCGGAATCTGGTGCACCGGCACCGGCTTGGCCAGGCGCACCGCGAATTCGCCGACCTGGGTCGCTTCGATGCCTTGCCCGGCCAGGCGCTCCAGGTAGTCCTTGAGCGAAGTGCGGCGGGTATTCACGCGCAGCGTCAGCGGCGGCGCCTTGTTGCCGGCGGCCAGCACCTGCTCCCAGTTCTTCGGGTAGGCGGTGATGACGGAGTCAATCCACCATTGCGGGTAGTTATATTGTGCCTCCGGCTGCTGCAGGGCTTCGTCCAGCAGTTCCTCTTTTTCACGCAGGAAGCGGCGCAGCAGGGCATTGACCATGTTTTTCGCGCGCGCGGTGTCCGGGTGGGAGCCGGCGGCCGTTACGGCCTGGTCGACGACCGTGAAGGCTTCGTACGGGGCCGCGCTGCCGTCGGCCGGGTGCATCAGCGGCAGTGCGATGGAAAGCAGGGACTGGACCAGCGGGTCCGGGGCTTTCGGCGCCATCAGGCCGATCAGGATTTCGCTCAGGGCCAGTTGGCGCATGGCGCGGTAGGCGATGTCCTGGATTGCGCCGCGGGCTTGCGGAATGGCATCGTTGTTTGCGAATACGGCTGCCAGGGCCTGCGGCAATGCCGTGCCCTGCTGGACCTGCACTGCCGCAGTCGCTGCGCCCAGGATCGCAAAGGCCAGCGAGTCCTGTTTCAGTTCGGACTGGAAGTCGGTCTGTACGCGAGGTTTCAGGTCGCGATGGTGGCTTTCGCGGATGGCCGGCTTGGCTGGCGCACGTGGCGCCGGTGCGTCTTCTCCACGAGCCGCAGGCTTGCGGGCTGCCCAAGGCGAGCCGGAACCTGCACCTTCGCCGCCGGCCGAACGGCCAAAATCACGCTGTGGGCGATCCGAACGCGAATCGTTGCGGAAATCGGCGCCTTCGCGCCTGCCGAAACCACGCTGGACTCCGTCGCCACGGCCTTCATTGCGGCTGTTTTCGCCGCCTGCGCGCGGGCCAAAGCTGCGCTGGCCACGGTCGTCGCGGCCCTCGCCGCGGTTTTCCCGGTCCGAACGCGGCGCGAAACTGCGCTGCTCGCGGTCGGCACGGCCTTCGCTGCGGCCTTCGCCACGATATTCGCGGTCAGGGCGTGCTCCGAAGCCGCGCTGGGCCCCCTCGCCGCTCGGGCGCGGCGTATTGGCCCGTGGTGCTGATTCGCCGCGCGGCTGGCCAGCCGGACGCGGGCCGGCGGTACGCGGGCGGTCCGAACCAGCGGAGCGCTGTCCGCCATCCCCCTGCGCACGAGGCGCCTTGGCCGCCGGTGCAGCCGGTTTAGCCTTGGGTTTGAGGGATAAAGTTGGGCGCTCTTTCTTAGTCATTGCAATCCTGTCATCGCGCCCGCCAGCCGGCGGCACGGCCGGGCGGCCGTATTCATCGCGGTAAATCTGTGAAAACCAAGATTGTAACCCGGGACAAGACCGACCTAAGCCATGAAACCGCCGTCATATCCGATCACGCCAATATCCCGGTTGCCGGGATTGATGTGCAATTGCGATGATCAGAATGCCATGTGACTCTGTCTTATAGAGCAATTCAAACGGAAAATTGCGGACCACTATCCTCCGGACAGATTCCGCAATGGGGCGCCCGGCGTCAGGAAATGCTTCTGCCAGCCGAACCGCGCGCTCCACGGCCCGAACAAACAACTTCCCTAAGCCGGGTCGACGCGCGTCGTAAAAATCAATATGGTCGAGGAGTTCCTTCCTCGCTGGCGCAAGGAAGCGAGCCGCCAATTAGCTCGCCTTTTTATATGCTTGCTTGAATACCTCTTCGGCCGGAATAGCGTCCAACTCGCCTCGTTCAAATGCTGCCAGACGGTTGTCAATTTCCGCCATCCAGTCCGGATGCAAAGAACCCCAGCCCTCATCGGGCAGCGAATCCAAAACTGCGCGCACCAGCCGGGCCCTGTCTTCGACGGGAAGGGCACAGGCCAATTCTTGCAATTCTGACAGCGAAAGCATTTGAAGTCTCCAGCCAATAAAAACCACAGCGTAACAGGACAATCAAGCCATCCACTGCGTCAAGTCAAGCAATAGAGGGAATGATACGCTTTTCAGTATAATGTCCCTCTTTCAGACGTTCCCGGCTATTCACATGCTCGCCCAACAAAAGCAAGAGATCATTTCCCTGTTCCAGGCCGCCCTCAAGCCTATCCTGGAAGGTTCCGACGTTAAAGCCAACGTGGTGCTGGAGCGCCCGCGCGACCCATCGCACGGCGACGTCGCCTGCAATATCGCCATGCAGCTGGCCAAGCAGCTCAAGATGAACCCGCGCGAGCTGGCGCAGAAGATCGTCGCCGCCCTGCAGGAAGACCCGGCCGGCAAGCACCTGGTCGCATCGGCCGACATCGCCGGCCCGGGCTTCATCAACCTGCGCGTCACCGACGCCGCCAAGCAGTCCGTGGTCAAGACCGTGCTGCAACAGGGCGCGACCTTCGGCCAGAGCGAATCGCTGGCCGGCAAGAACGTCATCATCGAATTCGTCTCCGCCAACCCGACCGGCCCGCTGCACGTAGGCCACGGCCGCCAGGCCGCCCTGGGCGACGCCCTGTCCTCGCTGTTCGAAGCGCAAGGCGCCAAGGTCACCCGCGAGTTCTATTACAACGACGCCGGCGTCCAGATCCAGACCCTGGCTACCTCGGTCCAGTGCCGCGCCAAGGGCTTCAAGCCGGGCGACGCGGAATGGCCTGAATCGGCCTACAACGGCGACTATATTGCCGATATCGCCGCCGATTTCCTGGCCAAAAAGACCGTTTCCGCCTCCGACGGCCAGCCCGTCACCGGCTCCGGCGACGTGGAAGACATCGAGAACATCCGCGCCTTCGCCGTGACCTACCTGCGCAACGAGCAGGACATCGACCTGCAGGCCTTCGGCGTGAAGTTCGACAACTACTACCTGGAATCCTCGCTGTACTCCGACGGCAAGGTGGAAAAGGCCGTGGAAGCCCTGGTCGCCAACGGCCACACCTACGAAGACGGCGGCGCGCTGTGGCTGCGCACCACCGACTACGGCGACGACAAGGACCGCGTCATGCGCAAGACCGACGGCGGCTACACCTATTTCGTGCCGGACGTCGCCTACCACATCGTCAAGTTCCAGCGCGGCTTCACCCAGGCCATCAACGTGCAGGGCTCCGACCACCACGGCACCATCGCCCGCGTGCGCGCAGGCCTGCAGGCGGTCGGACTGGGCATTCCGCAAGGCTTCCCCGACTACGTGCTGCACAAGATGGTCACCGTGATGAAGGACGGCGCCGAGGTGAAGATCTCCAAGCGTGCCGGCTCCTACGTCACCGTGCGCGACCTGATCGAATGGTCCGGCGGCGGCGACATCACCAAGGGCCGCGATGCCGTGCGCTTCTTCCTGATCTCGCGCAAAGCCGACACCGAATTCGTGTTCGACGTCGACGTTGCCCTGAAAACTTCCGACGAAAACCCGGTCTACTACGTGCAGTACGCCCATGCGCGTATCTGCCGCATGCTGGAAAACTGGGGCGGCGACGAAGCCTCGGTCGCCAACGTCGACCTGTCGCCGCTGACCGCGCCGACCGAAGCGACCCTGCTGGCCGCCCTGGCGCAGTATCCGGAAGTGCTGGCCCGCGCCCAGGCGGAACTGGGCCCGCACCAGGTAGCCTTCTACCTGCGCGACCTGGCCGCCGCCCTGCACTCCTTCTACTTCGCCGAAAAGGTGCTAGTGGAAGACGAAGCGACCAAGCTGGCCCGCGTGGCCCTGATGGTCGCTACCCGCCAGGTGCTGCGCAACGGCCTGGCACTGATCGGTGTTTCTGCTCCTAACCAAATGTAAGGTCCACATGGCTTTTCGCTCCTCGCGCTTTTCTCCGCGTCTGCAACAAGGTAATACCTTGGTTGGCTTCATCATCGGCCTGGTCATCGGCCTGGTCATCGCCGTCGTCGTCGCCCTGAGCATCACCAAGGGCCAGACGCCGTTCACCGACAAGGCGCCGAAAAACGGCAAGCCGACCGATGAAGCATCCGGCCAGATCGCCGATCCGAACAAGCCGATGTACGGCAACAAGGATGCGGTGAAGAAGGCAAACAGCGAATTCGAGCGCGATAACGCGAAGCCAGCTCCAGCCGATGAACTGCAGAAGGTAGTGGACAACATCCAGGCGCAGGGCCATGCTCCGGCCAAGGCCCCGGCGGCAGCGCCAGCGGCACCGGCACCGGCGCCTGCCACCACTTCGCCCGCGGCCCCGCCGCCGGTCAACAGCGCGGCGCCACCGGCGCAGTCAGCCGCCCCGGCGCCTGCCCTGCCAGGCGAAGACAAGTTCGTGTACTACCTGCAGGCCGGCGCCTTCCGCGAAGTCGGCGACGCCGAAAACACCCGCGCAAAGCTGGCCCTGCTGGGCTTCGAAGCGACGGTGTCCGACCGCGCCACCGACGCCGGCGTGTTGCACCGCGTGCGCATGGGTCCTTTCACCCAGGTGGAGGCCATGAACAAGGTGCGCGCCAAGCTATCTGAAAACGGCATCGATGTTGCCGTCGTCCGTAATCAAAAATAAGGGAAGTGCGAGCGATGAAACTGTTTAAGCAGATCCTGGCCGCGCTCTTGTGCGGCGTCGCGTTCGGCGCCATTGCCTCTCCGGCGGCGCCAGTGGCCGGCACCGATTACGTGGTGCTGCCAGAGCCGCAGCCGGTAGACACCGGCAAAAAGGTTGAAGTCATCGAGTTCTTCGCTTACTACTGCCCGCACTGCTATGTACTCGATCCGGCCATGGCCGCCTGGGTCAAGCGACAAGGCGACAACGTGGTGTTCAAGCGCATCCATGTGAGCCGCGGCCCGTCCGTGCTGCCGCAGCAGAAGCTGTTCTTCGCGCTGGAAGCCCTCGGCCTGGTGGAGCAGAACCATGCGAAAGTGTTCAACGCCATGCATGAACAGGGCAATTCCCTGCGCAACGACGCCGCGGTGATCGACTGGGCCGCCAGCAACGGCATCGACAAGACCAAATTTACCGAAGCCTATAACGGCTTTGGCGTAGCGGCCAAGGTGCGCCGCACGGAACGCATGATGGGCGATTACCGGGTCGACTACTGGCCGATGCTGATCGTCGATGGCAAGTACATGACCTCCCCTGCCGAAGCCAACAAGAGCATCAAGCCGGTGCCAAGCGAGGCCCAGCAGCACGCCAATGCGCTGACGGTACTGGATTTCCTGGTGGCCAAGGCAAAGGCGGAGAAGAAGTAAGACCTTGAAGCGCGTTTTCATCACCGGCGCCTCCAGCGGCATCGGCGCGGCACTGGCGGCGCAGTACGCCGCCCAAGGTTGCGTTCTCGGCCTGCTGGGACGCCGCGCGGAGGCGCTGCAGGCGCTTGCCGCTACCCTTCCCAATCCGGAGCGCCACCGCTGCTACGCGGCCGACGTCACCGACCATGCGGCGCTGCGCAGCGCTGCAGAAGCTTTCCTGGCCCATGCCGGCGGCTGCGACATCGTCATCGCCAGCGCAGGCATCTCGCACGGCACCATCACTGAACTGGCGGAAGACTTGCCGGTCTTCGAATCGATCATCGCCACCAACGTCACGGCCACGGTGGCGACGTTTTCGCCTTTCATCGCGCCGATGCGCGCGCAGGGCTCTCCGGCGCGCCTGGTTGGCATTGGCAGCGTTGCCGGTGTGCGCGGCCTGCCGGGCGGGGGCGCCTACAGCGCGTCCAAGGCCGCGGTACGGGTGTATTGCGAAGCGCTGCGGGTCGAATTGCGCGGCAGCGGGATCAAGGTGGTCACCATTGCGCCGGGATATATCGATACGCCGATGACGCAACAGAACAAATATCCGATGCCGTTCCTGATGCAGCCTGCCGATTTCGCGGCCGCCGCAGCGCGCAGCATCGAGCGAGGCGACAGCTACCGGGTCATTCCCTTCGGCGCAGGCATGATTGCGCGCTTGTTGCGCGCGCTGCCGAACTGGCTGTTCGACCGGGCTTTCGCCAAGGCGCCGCACAAGGCGCGCAAGGGCACAACATGAATGCAACACCGCTCGCTGCTGCGGCAATCCGTGCGCTGGTCGCCGACAGCGCATCCCACGTCGCCATTGAAGTGGTGGACGAAACCGGCTCGACCAACGCCGACTTGCTGGCGCGCGTGCCTTGCGCGGTGCAGACGGGGGCGGCCGCATTGAGCGGGCCCGTGCTGCGCGTGGCCGAGCGCCAGACCGCAGGCCGCGGACGCGCCGGCCGCAGCTGGCTCTCCGCGCCGGGCGCATCGCTGACGTTCTCCGTCGCCTGGCCGTTCCGCGCGCCGCTGCACCGCATGGTGGGCTTGCCGCTGGCTGTCGGCGTGGCGCTGGCCGAGACCGTGAATGGACTGGGCGTGCCCGTCCAGCTCAAATGGCCGAACGATATGCTGAAGGATGGCGCCAAGCTGGCCGGCATCCTGGTCGAAACCCAGGCTGCGCCGGATGGCACCATCTGGGCCGTCATCGGTTGCGGCATGAACCTGCTGATGCCGGACGAGATGGAGGCGGCCATCGGCCGCGAAGTATCCTCGGCCCCCTGGCTGGCGCAGATGGACCGCAATGCCTTGCTGGCGCAATTGCTCAGCCGCCTGTGTGCGGTGCTGGCGGAATTCGACGCTACCGGCTTTGCCGCCTTCACCGAACGCTGGAACGCGCTGCAGGCCTGGCGCGGGCAGCCGGTACGGCTGCTCGACCAGGGCGAAGTCCAGCAGGAAGGCCTGGCCGCCGGCGTGGATGACCAGGGCCGCTTGCTGCTCGACACGCCGGCTGGCCGCGTGGCCGTGCTGTCGGGCGATGTTTCGCTGAGGCTTGCGCCATGAGCTACCAACTGCTGATCGATGCCGGCAACACCCGCATCAAATGGGCGCTCATTGCCCCCGGCGCCGCCCTCGGCGACTGGCTGGTGCAAGGTGCGCACATGCATGCTGACGCCGCCGAGTTCCCGGCGGCACTGGCCGGTGCCTTGGCCGGTGCGCCCGCTGCGCCCGGCATCAGCCGCGTGCTGGTCGCCAACGTGGCCGGCCAGCCCGTGCGCGACCTGCTCGCCGGCTGGCTGTCCGCGCCGCAGCTGCAGGTCGATCCGCAAGCCGTCGAATGGTTCGCCTCCATCCCGGAGCGTGCCGGCGTCCGCAATGCCTACCGTAATCCCGCGCAGCTTGGCTGCGACCGTTTCGCCGCGGCCATCGGCGCCCGCGCCCTGTGCCCGGGCAAGGCCATCGTGGTTGCCAATTGCGGTACGGCCACCACGATCGACGCGATCACCGCAGACGGCACTTTCCTGGGCGGCATGATCCTGCCGGGCCTGGGCCTGATGGCCACCTCGCTGGCCAGGAACACTGCCCAGCTACCGCAGATCAAGCCCGGCAAGCTGCCGGAAGGCTTCGCCGACAACACCGACGACGCCATCCTGTCCGGCTGCCTGGCCGCGCAAGCCGGTGCGATTGAACGCGCGTTCGAGCTGCACCAGGCCGTAGAATGTATTATTTCCGGCGGCGCCGCGCCTTACGTCGCGCCAGCGGTCCCCGTGCCGCACCGCCACGTCGAGAACATTGTGATGATTGGACTGCACGCTGCCTTGCGCAGCGCCTGACCCGTATGGAGCGCCCGTGCTGAAACTGATATTTGCCCTGCTGCTGGTCGCCAATGCCGCGCTGTATGCGTACGGCGAGGGCTACCTCGGCCAATTCAGCGGCAACGAGCATGAACCTGGACGCCTGCAAAAGCAGCAGAATGCCGACAAGCTTCAGTTGATCAGCGCCAGCAAGGCCGAAAGCGCGGTAGCAGCACTCGCCCCGCCACCGCCGGTACCGCGCGACGAGCCGGCCACCGTCGCCTGCGTGGAAGTGGGCAACTTCGCGCTGGACGAGGCGCGCAAGTTTGAAAACCGCCTGGCGCCGCTGGAACTGGGCGACCGCCAGCAGCGCCGCAACGTGGCCGAACAGGAAGTGTCGAGCTACATCGTGCACATCCCGCCGCAAGCCAGCCGCGCTGCCGCCGAAAAGAAGGCGGACGAGTTGCGTGAACTCGGCGTCACCAATTTCTTCATCCTGAACGATAGCTCGCCGCTGAGATGGGGTATCTCGTTGGGCGTATTCCGCACCGAGGCAGCCGCGCAGGCGCAACTGGCCGCGCTGGTCAAGCAAGGCGTGCAAACGGCCCGCGTGGCGCCGCGCTACACCAGCAGCAAGCAGGTGTACTTCCAGTTCCGCGACCTCAGCGAAGACGCCAGGACGCGCATCGCCAAGATCACCGCCAAGTTTCCCGAGCAGGAAACCCGTTCCTGCTCTAGCGCTCGATAACGATAGGCCTGAGCTTCAGGCTTGAAGGCAGCGCCTTGCCGGCTGCCTGCGCATCTTCGCGGCTCGCGTAAGGGCCGGCGAACAACCGGTAGAATTTTCCAGCCTGCTCGACGTCGAGCTTCAGGCTGGCGTCGCTTGCTTCCAGCCGCTTGCGCAGGCCGTCGGCGCCGTCCTCGCGTGCATAAGAACCCAGCTGCAGGTAGAAGCCCTGCTCGCCTGCACCGCCCAGCAACACCGGCCTGGCTTCGTCGCCATTGGAGGACGCCAGCATGGGCGCCGCCTTCGGCATGCTTTGCGGCGCCTGGGGCGTCGTCACCGAAGCGGTGGCCGCTGCGCTGCCGCCAGCCTTGCGCGCCGCGATCATGCGCTCGATCTCGGCCGGCGGCAGGTGCACCACTTCAAGCTGGCTCATGCCGTTGACCAGCAGGCCAAGCTTCAGCGCCGCCGTATAGGAAACGTCGATGATTCGGGTGGAGTGGAATGGCCCGCGGTCATTGATGCGCACCACCACAGAATTGCCGTTGGAGACATTGGTCACGCGTGCATAAGAAGGAATCGGCAGCGTCGGATGCGCCGCCGTCATCTTGTACATATCGTAGATCTCGCCGGACGAGGTGCGCTGGCCATGAAATTTCTTGCCATACCAGGTGCCCAGTCCGCGCTGCTTGAAGTCCGAGCCAAGCGGGATAGGCTTGTAGGTCTTGCCAAAGACGACGTAAGGACGATTGGAGTAAGGCGCGAGAGGATCGTTGCGCACCTCAGCATCAGGCGTCTCAAGCAAGCCCGATGGCGGGTTGTCGCCCGGGCCGTCGTCCTGGTAGTAGGCGCCGCGCCCCGAGCCAGCCGCCGGCAGCACCGGAATGCCCGGTTGCGGCCTGGCCGTCACGGGCGACGGCGGCTTGCGCGAAGTGGAGTCGGTCTGCGTGGTACCGCAAGCGGCCAGCAGTGCGGCTGCCGCAAGCGGCAGGAGTCGGATTGCGTGCTTCTTCAAGTTTGCACCAGCTTTCTATGTCGCTGGATCGACATCAGGATGCCCGATGCCAATCCGAGTGTCAGCAGCGCAGTGCCGCCGTAGCTTATGAACGGCAGTGGCACGCCCACTACCGGAAGGATGCCGCTCACCATGCCCATGTTGACGAAGGCATAGGTAAAGAAAATCATCGTGATCGCGCCCGCCAGCAAGCGGGTAAACAGGTTCGGAGCGCCCGAGGCGATCATCAGCCCGCGGCCGATCAGCAGCAAGTAGAGGAACATCAGCACCAGGTTGCCGATCAGGCCAAACTCCTCGGAAAACACGGCGAAGATGAAGTCGGTGGTACGCTCGGGAATGAACTCCAGGTGGGCCTGGGTGCCCTGCGTCCAGCCTTTGCCTGTCACGCCGCCGGAGCCGATGGCGATGGTCGACTGCAGGATGTGGAAGCCCTTGCCCAGAGGGTCGGACGTCGGGTCGATCAGCGTCATGATCCGCTCGCGCTGGTAATCGTGCATCATCGACCAGGCCACCGGCAGGCAGGCAGCGCCCATCACCACCAGCGCGAGAATGGCTTTCCACGCCAGGCCGGCCAGGAAAATCACGCAGGCGCCGGCCGCCACCACCAGCAGCGCCGTGCCCAGGTCGGGCTGGCGCGCGATCAGGAACACCGGCACCAGCAGCAGTACCGCGCCCAGCGCATATGCATGCCAGCGCATATGCCCGTGGCGCTGCTGGAAGTACCAGGCCAGCATCAGCGGCACTGCGATCTTGGCGAATTCGGAAGGCTGGATCTGCACGAAACCCAGGTTGAGCCAGCGCCGCGCGCCCAGCTTGATGGTGCCAAACAGGGCCACCGCAAGCAACAGCGAAATCGTCACCACATAGGCCGGCAGCGCAATGCGCATCATGTTTTGCGGCGAAATATTCGCCACGAACCACATCACCAGGAAAGACATGGCGATGTTGCGCAACTGGTCTTCGATCTTGCCGGGAATGCCGATGCTGGCCGAATACAGTGCGACCAGGCTGGTCGCCAGCAGCAGGACGATGACCAGCATCAGCGGGCCATCGAATACCGTCACGTACGGACGCATGCGCCGCCACAGTGAACGCCTTTCATTGATTGGCATGCTGCCTCCTTTATTCTCTCTTGCGCGACGGGCCGGCCGGCGGCTTCTGGTCCGCCGGCGCTGGCGCCTGCGGCACCGGTGCAGGCGTCTGCGGCGCTGCCGCTGCCGGCTGTCCACCTGCCTGGCCTTGCTGCTGCGCGCGTCGCTCGGCAGCGGCATCGACGTCCGCCTCAGGCAGGTCTTCCACCGGCACGGTGACCGCATCTTCCTTCGGCACCGGCGTCGTTTCCTTTTCCGTCGGGCGCTTGCCCAGCAGCCAATAGTCCAGCACTTTACGCGCAATCGGCGCGGCCACGGCGCCGCCGAAGCCTGCGTTCTCCACGATCAGCGCCAGCACGATCTTCGGCTTGTCTGCCGGTGCGAAGGCGGTAAACCAGGCATTGTCGCGCAAGCGTTCATCCAGTCGCGCGGCGTTGTACTTTTCATTGGCCTTGATCGCCACCACCTGCGCGGTGCCGGTCTTGCCGCCCACGCTATAGCCGGCATTCAGGAAGGCGCGGTAGCCGGTCGCACCAGGCTCGGTGGTCACCCCCACCATCGCATCCTTGATGAAGTCGATGTTGGCCTGCTTGAGCGGGATGCGGTAGCTTTCCTTGGGCACGGTCAGGGTGCGCTTGCGGGTACCGCCGTCTTCAAGGATCTTGACCAGGTGCGGCTTCATGACCACGCCGTTATTGGCCAGGTTGGCCACCGCGTGCGCCACCTGCAGCGGCGTGTAGTTGTTGTAGCCGGAGCCGTTGGAGACCGAAATCGTGTCGCCGCCCACCCATTTGCCTGCCGCCGGGTTCTTCTTGAAGCGCTGGCGCTTCCATTCCTGAGACGGCAGCACGCCTTTCTTCTCGTTTTCCAGATCAATTCCAGTAAGCTGGCCGAAGCCGAACGGCGCCATGAAATCATGGATCAAATCGATGCCCATGTCGCGGCCCAGCATGTAGTAGTAAGTATTGCAGGACACGACGATGGACTTGCGCATGTCGACCATGCCGTGCCCGCCCACCACGTCGTCACGGAACTTGTGGGTGCCAAGGTAGAAGAAGCCCGGGTCCGCAATCGCCTGACTGGTGGTGCGTTTGCCGGTTTCCAGCGCCGCCAGCGCCATGAAGGGCTTGAAGGTGGAGCCCGGCGCATAAGTGCCGGACAGCGGCCGGTTCATCAGCGGCTTGTCGAGCGAGGTATTCAGTTCGTTCCAGCTTTGCGCATCGATACCGTCCACGAACAGGTTGGGGTCGTAGCCGGGGCGCGAGACGTAAGCCAGCACGTCGCCGGTGCTCGGCTCGATCGCCACCAGCGCGCCGCGGTATTCGCCGAAAGCTTCTTCCGCGATCTTCTGCAGTTCGATATCGATCGACAGGATCAGGTTGGAGCCCGGCGTCGCAGGCGTGCGCGACAGCGTGCGGATGGCGCGGCCGCCGGCGGTACGCTCCACTTCCTCGTAGCCGGTCACGCCATGCAGTTGCCGTTCGTAGCTCTTTTCCAGGCCTTCCTTGCCGATATGTTCGGTGCCGTTGTAATTGGCTTCGTACTCGGTTCCTTCCAGCGCCTTTGATTCAGCCTGGTTGATGCGGCCGATATAGCCGACCACATGCGAGGCCACCTCGCCCAGCGGGTACTGGCGGAACAGGCGAGCCTGGATATCGACGCCCGGGAAGCGGAAGCGGTTGGCGGCGAAGCGCGCCACTTCCTCGTCGCTCAGGCGGCTGCGCAGAGGTACGCTGGTGAAGCTTTTCGATTCTTCCATCAGCTTCTTGAAGCGGCGGCGGTCCTTGGTGGTGATCTCCACCAGCTTGGCCAGTTCGTCGATCACGTCCTCCATCGGCGCGGCCAGCTTGGAGGGCGTAATCTCCAGCGTGATCGCAGAGTAGTTCCGCGCCAGCACCACGCCGTTGCGATCGAGGATCAGGCCGCGGCTCGGTACGATCGGCACCACCGCGATGCGGTTATCCTCGGCCTTGGCAATGTAGTCATTATGCTTGATGATCTGCAGCCAGATGAAGCGCGCTAGCAGCAGCGAAAAGCAAAAGAACACCAGCCCGCCCAGCACGGACAGTCGCACCCGGAAGCGGTGCAGGTCTTGCTCTGTATTCTTGAACTCGGTCATGCTCAGATCGGGCGGGTGTGGTCTTTGTCCACGGCGCGGCGCTGCGGCGCCAGCAACAGCATGGTCGCCAATGGCCACAACAGCGCTGCCACCACGCTTTCAATGAAGAAGAACCAGCCAGGGAATTTGCCGGCCACGATGAAGCGCACCACCATCTGCACGGTTTGCGCCAGCAGCAGCAGCGGCAGCACGTGCAGGATCTGCGTCGTCACGCGGAACCACAGGATCCGGCGATGCAGCATGATGGCGAAATAGGACAGCAGCGTATAGGCCAGGGCGTTCTCGCCCAGCAGCGAAGCGTCGTGCACGTCCATCAGAAGGCCGAGGAAGAACGCGGTGCCGATGCCGACCTTGCGCGGCTGGTGCACGCCCCAGAACACCAGCGTCAGCGCCACGAAGTCCGGCGCCGCGAAGAAGCGGCCCCACGGCAGCATGTTGAGCAGCACCGCGCAGAACAGGCTGAAGAAAATGAACAGCGGGCTGACCGGCAGCAGGATGTATTGTGGACGGTTCATCGGGTTGCCTCCTTCGGCGCTTCTGCAGCTTCCGCCTTGACCTTTTCCTTGTCTTTCTTCTTCGGCGGCTTGGCGGCCGGCTCTTCTTCCGGAGGGCGCGGCGGCATTTCCGGCAGCGACATCAGGATCAGCAGCGCGGTATTGCGCTCGGTACCGGCCAGTGGCGCGCACACCACGCGGCCGAAGGCGCCGCTGGCATTGCTCTCCACCTGCACCACGCGCGCCACGGCCAGGCCGGCCGGATAGACGCCGTCGATGCCGGACGTAATCAGGATATCGCCGACCACCACGTCCGCTGTCGGCGCCATGAAGCGCAAATCGAGGTTGCCCGACTGGCCGCGGCCAACCGCCACCGAACGCAGGCCGTTGCGCAGGATCTGCACCGGAATCGCCTGCTCCTTGTCGGTCAGCAGGGTCACTTCGGAAGTGAACGGGAACACGCGCGTCACCTGCCCCACTACGCCCTGGTTATCGATCACCGGCAAGCCGGCAGACACGCCATGCTGGATGCCGCGGTTGAGGATCACCTTGCGCGTGAAAACATCGCGCGCTTCGTAAAGGATTTCAGCCAGCTGCGACTTGCCAGGCACGCGCTGCTGCGCATCGAGCAGCTTGCGCAGCTGGTTGTTCTCAGCCTGGTAGAGCTGCGCCTGCTGCAAGGCCTGCGAAGCTGCGATCTGTTGCTGCTGCAGCACGCTGACCTGCTTCTCCAGCTTCGACAGCGTGGAGAAGTAGTCGCCCATGCCGCTGATGGCGTCGCGCGGCAGCAACGCAATCTTCTGCAAGGGATAGAGGACAAAGCCGACGCCCTGCCGGACTGCCGTCAGCGCATTCACGCGTGAATCGGCCAGCAGCAGCGCAATCGAAATGCACGCGAACACCATCATCTTGAAACGGGCGGACGCGCCTTGCTTGAACAGTGGCGGTGGACTGTATTCCATGTCTTCCAATTGATAAGGGCAGCTTCCGCTGCCCTTTTACTCAACCTTACTCGTAGGAGAAGATGGACCCCAGCTGGTCCATGCGCTCCAGCGCCAGGCCGGAGCCGCGCACCACGCAGGTCAGAGGGTCTTCTGCCACCAGCACCGGCAGGCCGGTTTCTTCCATCAGCAGGCGGTCCAGGTCGCGCAGCAGGGCGCCGCCGCCGGTCAGCATCATGCCCTTTTCGGCGATGTCTGCACCCAGTTCCGGCGGGGTCTGCTCCAGCGCGTTCTTGACGGCGGAGACGATGTTGTTCAGCGGGTCGGTCAGCGCTTCCAGGATCTCGTTGGACGAGATGGTGAAGGAGCGCGGGATGCCTTCCGACAGGTTGCGGCCCTTGACTTCCATTTCCTTGACTTCGGAGCCTGGGAAAGCGGAACCGATGGCCTTCTTGATCGCTTCGGCGGTCTGTTCGCCGATCAGCATGCCGTAGTTGCGGCGGATGTAGTTGACGATCGCTTCGTCGAACTTGTCGCCGCCCACGCGCACGGAGCCCTTGTACACCATGCCGCCCAGCGAGATGATGCCCACTTCGGTGGTGCCACCGCCGATGTCGACCACCATCGAGCCGGTCGCGTCGGACACTGGCAGGCCGGCGCCGATCGCCGCTGCCATTGGCTCTTCGATCAGGTACACCTGCGATGCGCCCGCGCCGAGGGCCGATTCACGGATCGCGCGGCGCTCCACCTGGGTCGAGCCGCAAGGCACGCAAATGATGATACGCGGCGATGGGCGGAAGAATTTGGAGTCGTGCACCATGCGGATGAACTGCTTCAGCATCTGCTCGGTGACGGTGAAGTCGGCGATCACGCCGTCTTTCATCGGGCGGATCGCCTCGATGTTGCCGGGTACCTTGCCCAGCATCTGTTTTGCTTCTTTACCAACGGCCTGGATCGTTTTCTTACCGTTTGGACCACCTTCCTGGCGGATCGCCACGACGGAAGGCTCGTCCAGCACGATACCGGAGCCGCGGACGTAAATCAGGGTGTTCGCCGTACCCAGGTCGATAGCCAGGTCAGACGAGATATAGCGACGTAAAAAACCAAACATGAGTGTCCTGTAGGGCGCTGTGCGCAAAATTCGTTATATATGAGGTATCCGGTCAGATGCGGCCAGGCGGGTGTTCAGCACCAGCAGCGCATTAACCCGCGATTGTACCTTATAATCTACAGGTTATTTGCCCTAAATCCACTCTATTGTGCGAGCACGCAACCGTTGATTTATGCGGCGTTCGCCGCGATTTAACTGGTGATAGGCAATCAATCCAATAAATTACATTTTGACAATTCCATGTCCCTGACACTGAACGACGTTGAACGCATCGCCAAACTGGCCCAGTTGGAGATGGACGCTGAACATTCCGCCAATATGCTGGACAAGCTGAACGGCATTTTCGCGCTGGCCGAGCAGATGCAGGCCGTGGACACCGAGGGCGTCGCCCCGCTGTCCCACCCGCTGGCCAATGCCATGCAGGTTGCCCTGCGCCTGCGCGAAGACGTGGCAACCGAACCGAATCGCCGCGAGGAATACCAGCAAGTGGCGCCGAAGACTGAAGATGGCCTGTACCTGGTGCCGAAGGTGATCGAGTAAAACCGGTAAGGCGGTGTCAGACCCGCAGGGTCAGACACCCGGCCCGCAACTGCCGCGTATTGGTGTCTGACCCTGCGGGTCTGACACCGGTTTACTGGTTTAAAGAGGAAAACGAATGCACACCAAAACAATCAAAGAGCTGTCCGAGCTCCTGCAAAAAAAGGAAGTCAGCGCTGTCCAGCTGGCGACCCACTTCCTGGACCGAATTGAAAAAAGCGACCTGAACGCATTCCTGCACGTGGACCGCGCACTGACGCTGGCCCAGGCCGAAGAAGCCGACAAGCGCATCGCAGCTGGCACCGCCACCCCGCTGACAGGCGTGCCGATCGCACACAAGGACATTTTCGTCACCAAAGGCTGGCGCTCGACCGCCGGCTCGAAGATGCTGGCCAACTACGTCAGCCCGTTCGACGCCACCGTGGTGCAGAAATTCCAGGACGCCGGCATGGTCACCCTCGGCAAGCTGAATTGCGACGAATTCGCCATGGGCTCCTCGAACGAGAACTCGGCCTTCGGCGCAGTGAAAAACCCGTGGGACAAGTCTGCCGTTCCAGGCGGCTCCTCGGGCGGCTCTGCCGCAGCCGTGGCAGCCCGGCTGGCTCCTGGCGTGACGGGCACCGACACCGGCGGCTCGATCCGCCAGCCTGCAGCCTTCTGCGGCATCACCGGCATCAAGCCAACCTATGGCCGCGCCTCGCGCTTCGGCATGATCGCCTTCGCCTCCTCGCTCGACCAGGCAGGCCCGATGGCGCAAACTGCGGAAGACTGCGCGCTGCTGCTGTCGGCCATGACCGGCTTCGACGAGCGCGATTCGACCAGCCTGTCCGCTGAACAAGGCAACGCTGCCGAAGACTTCACCCGCGACCTGGACAAGCCGCTGGCCGGCCTGCGCATCGGCGTGCCGAAGGAATACTTCGGCGAAGGCCTGGCTGCCGACGTCGAAAAGGCTGTGCGCGCCGCGCTGGCCAAGTTCGTGGAACTGGGCGCCACGCTGGTCGACATTTCGCTGCCGAACACCGCGCTGTCGATCCCTGCCTACTACATGATCGCCCCGGCGGAAGCCTCGTCCAACCTGTCGCGCTTTGACGGCGTGCGCTACGGCCACCGCGCCGAGGGCTACAAGGATTTGCAGGACATGTACAAGAAGAGCCGCGCCCAAGGCTTCGGCCCTGAAGTGCAGCGCCGTATCATGGTTGGCACCTACATCCTGTGCCACGGCTACTACGACGCCTACTACCTGAAAGCGCAGAAGATCCGCCGCAAGATCACGCAGGACTTCGCCAATGTGCTGGGCAGCCAGTGCGATGTGATCATGGGTCCAGTGGCACCGACCGTGGCCTGGGACCTGGGCTCGAAGGCAGACGATCCGGTAGCGAACTACCTGGCCGACATCTTCACCCTGTCCACCAGCCTGGCAGGCTTGCCTGGCATGTCCATCCCTTGCGGTTTCGGCGAAGGTGAGATAAACGCCAACCGCCCGGTCGGCCTGCAGATCATCGGCAACTACTTCGCTGAAGCGAAGCTGCTGAATGTGGCCCACCAGTTCCAGCAAGCTACTGACTGGCATAAACGCGCGCCTTCTTCGATTTAAGGAAAAGAATATGGAATGGGAAGTCGTCATCGGTATTGAGAACCACGTACAGCTCACTACCGACTCCAAAATTTTCAGCGGCTCGCCGACCAAGTTCGGCGCCGAACCAAACACCCAGGCCAGCCCGGTCGACCTGGCGCTGCCAGGCGTGCTGCCAGTGATGAACAAGCAAGCCGTCGACCGTGCGATCCGCTTCGGCCTCGCCGTCGGCGCCAAAGTAGCCCCGCAGTCGATCTTCGCCCGCAAGAACTATTTCTACCCTGACCTGCCGAAGGGCTACCAGATCTCGCAGTTCGAAGATCCAGTCGTCCAGGGCGGCCAGCTGACCTTCGGCTTCGAGAAGGACGGCCAGTTCGTCACGCGCACCGTGAACTTGACCCGCGCTCACCTTGAAGAGGACGCAGGCAAGTCGCTGCACGAGGACTACCACGGCATGTCGGGCATCGACCTCAATCGCGCCGGCACCCCGCTGCTGGAGATTGTTTCCGAACCGGAGATCCGCTCCGGAGCCGAAGCAGTGGCTTACTGCAAGGCCCTGCACGGCCTCGTGATGTGGTTGGGCATCTGCGACGGCAATATGCAGGAAGGCTCGTTCCGCTGCGACATCAACGTGTCCGTGCGCCCGAAAGGCCAGAAGGAATTCGGCACCCGCTGCGAAATCAAGAACCTGAACTCTTTCCGCTTCATCGAAGAAGCCGTGCACGTGGAAGTCGCGCGCCAGATCGAACTGATCGAAGACGGCGGCAAGGTGGTGCAGGCGACCCGCCTGTACGATCCGGACAAGAAGGTCACCCGCGAAATGCGCACCAAGGAAGACGCGCAGGACTACCGCTACTTCCCTGATCCGGACCTGCCGCCGCTGACCATCGGCGCCGACTGGATCGAGCGTGTAAAGGCATCCATGCCGGAACTGCCGGCCGTGATGCGCGCGCGTTTCGTGGAAGAGTACAAGCTGCCGGAATACGATTCGCTGGTACTGACCGCCTCCAAGGGCATGGCCACCTATTTCGAGGCCGTGGTTGCTGCAGCAGGCAAGGAGAACGCCAAGGCTGCCGCCAACTGGCTGATGGGCGATGTGTCGTCGACCCTGAACCGCGAAGGTGTGGAGATCACTGAAGCGCCGGTACTGCCTGCGCAGCTGGCCGGCATGCTGAAGCGCATCGCCGACGGCACGATCTCCAACAAGATCGCGAAGGAAGTATTCGGCGCAATGTGGGAAGCCAAGTCGGAAGACCCGAACCTGGTCGATGCGATCATCGAGCAGAAAGGCCTGAAGCAGATTTCCGACACCGGCGCGCTGGAAGCTATCGTCAACGAGGTTATTGCCAACAACGAGAAGTCCGTTGAGCAGTACCGCGCGGGCAAGGAAGCGGCCATCAACGCGCTGATCGGCCAGGCGATGAAAGCCTCGAAAGGCAAGGCCAATCCGGCCCAGCTGACCGAGCTGCTGAAGAAGAAGTTGGCTTCTTAAACCCTGTAATCCTGGGTCTGACCCGCAGGGTCAGGCCCCGTCTGCGGCACAGCCAGGGGTTGCGGTTGTGCGATTTTGATCTTCGACAAAAGTCAAAGGACTAGAACCAACACCGCGGCCGCGAGATCATACAGGGTCAGACACTTGTGTCTGACCCTGGTTTACCGGTTTTGGCAGGTGCCCGCACATCCAGCGAAGAATATCCGCAAAGATCTCCTCGCGATTCACCTCATTGAAATTCTCGTGATAGTTCTCATGCTGTACATGGCACTCCAGCAGCTTGGGATCAATCATCGCCAGCAGGTCCAAGGTAGCCTTCGGATCAGCCAGTTTGTCATCCCCAGCAACGACCGCGTATAAAGGCCAGCGCCAGGTCGGCATCTTCTCCGCCAGACCTTTCTGCGCGCCCTGCAGCGCCACGCCAAACCGCACCGTGCACTCGCGCGCCCGCACATCGTCCGCCTCGTCGCGATGATGACGCGCCGTAATCGACGGATCATGCGTCAGCACATCGGTCAGCGACGCCATCGGCACCTTCATGGTCGGCGCCAGCGCCGCCAGCACGCCGGACAGCTTCTCCAGCACCGCCGGCACCTTGATCGCATTCACGTAATAAGGCGACGACAGCACAAAGCCCTTCACCAGCGGATCACGCTCAAGCCTCTCCAGCCCGAAGAGCGTCGCAATCAGCGCTCCCATCGAATGCCCCATGATAAACACGGGCACGCCCGGGTAATGCTGCTTGACCCAATGCAGGAACAGTTCCACTTCCTCGATAAATACCCCGAAGTCCGGAATATCCACCCGGCGCGCATTCTCATGTCCGCACAGGTCGAACGCCACGGTAGCAAAACGGTGCTGCTTGAAATACAGCGCCGGCGTCACATAGTCGCCCGCATGCGCAAGTCCGCCGTGGATGGCCAGCAGCACGCCGGCCGCAGGCTTTTCGGGCTCCCAGATATGGATCTTGCGTTCGGCGCCATTGCGCCCCTTGAATGTGGCGAAGCGGTCTTCGGCGAATCGGTTCATGCGGTCACGAGGAAATGCTCAGCGCGATGCCCATCTCCAGCAACAGCGAGAGGTCGGCCAGCGTGAAATCAAGGGTGGAAGCGCCCTGGCTGGGCGCGGCGGGGGCGAAAGCAACGCGCAATTCAGCCTGGATCGGCGCCACATCGAAAGTGATGCCGCGCGCCTGGCATTCGTGCAGGTAGGCGCGCACCTTGCGCATCAGGCCGTCCGGATCGGGGTCGGTGCCCAGCGTGGCATAAAAGCCGTGGTCAAGGCGGGTGCGGCCGGTCGGGCTGGTGTCGCCCTTCTTCCAGTCGCTTTCGGGCTCGCTGGGGAGCCCGTCCCGCACGTCTGCGACCGCGCTTTCGTCGCCGTACACCTTGAGCGTTGCGATGTTCATTACTTTCCTCGATCTAAATGTTGTAAGGAAGCAATCACAGTCTAGCACAACGCCCGGCTGGCGCCAGCGTGGCTTATTCCACGCCGTACTTGCTACGGTATGCGGCTACCGCGTCCTTGTACTGTGCAAGCGACGGATCGGCCGACAGGTAGGCAAACAGGTCGGACAGGTTGCCGATCGAGATCACCGGGATGCCGTAGTTCTTGCTCACTTCCTGCACCGCCGACAGCTCGGACATCTGGCCATCCTTGCCGCCGCGCTCCATGCGGTCGAGCGCGATCAGTACGGCGCAAGGCTCGGCGCCGGCGTTGCGGATCATCTCCACGGATTCGCGCACCGAAGTGCCGGCCGAGATCACATCGTCAATGATGACAACCTTGCCAGTCAGCTTGGCGCCCACCAGGGTGCCGCCTTCGCCGTGGTCCTTGGCTTCCTTGCGGTTGTAGGCGAAGGAGGTGTTGCGGCCTTTGCCTGCCAGCGCCATCGAGGTCGCGGAGGCCAGGGTGATGCCCTTGTAGGCCGGGCCGAACAGCATGTCGAATTCAACGCCGGAGTCCAGCAGGGTCTGGGCGTAGAAGTCGGCCAGGCGGGCCAAGGTCGCGCCGTCATGGAACAGGCCGGCGTTGAAGAAATAGGGCGATTGCCGCCCTGCTTTGGTCGTAAACTCGCCGAATTTCAGCACTCCCGCCTGTACGGAAAACGCGATAAACTCTTGCCTCAAATTGCTCATAGTGCACCCATCTCTGTTCAAAGTGCCGATATTTTAACCGGAACACCTATGCCAAAAATCATTTCCGCAAACCTGAACGGTATCCGCTCCGCCGCCAAGAAGGGCTTTTTCAACTGGATGGGGACGATCGACGCCGACATCATCTGCGTGCAGGAATTGAAGGCGCAGGCGCCGGACATGACCGAGGAATTCCTCAACCCGCACGGCTACCACGGCCACTTCCACTACGCGGAAAAGAAAGGCTATTCCGGCACCGGCATCTACAGCAAGGTGGCGCCTGACCGGGTGATGATCGGCTTCGGCAGCCCCGAGTTCGATGCCGAAGGCCGCTACGTGCGCGCCGACTTTGGCAACCTGACCGTTATTTCGGTGTACTGCCCGTCCGGCTCTTCGTCGGAAGAGCGCCAGCTGGCCAAGTTCCGCTTCATGGACCTGTTCCTGCCTCACCTGCAGCAGTTGCGCGCCGAAGGCCGCGAGTTCGTGATCTGCGGCGACTGGAACATCGCCCACAAAGAGATCGACCTGAAAAACTGGAAGGGCAACCTGAAGAACTCCGGCTTCCTGCCCGAAGAACGCGCCTGGATGACCAGGCTGTTCGACGAAGTCGGCTACGTCGACGTGCACCGAGGCCTCGACCAGCGCCCCGAGCAATACACCTGGTGGTCCAACCGCGGCCAGGCCTACGCCAAGAACGTGGGCTGGCGCATCGACTACCACGTCGCCACCCCTGGCATCGCATCCAAGGCGCATACCGTGTCGGTCTACAAGGACGAAAAGTTCTCCGACCATGCACCTCTGATCATCGAGTACCACGCCTGATGCGACGCTCGCTAGCCGCTTTGCTGCTCACTTGCGCCGGCACTGCCGGCGCGGCCGATACGGCTGTCATCATCGACAGCACCCGGTCATTCGTGCCGAATTCCATTCCGCGCAATGCGGCCTGGCTGGGACTGTTCTGCCGGAAGCTGGAATGCGAACTGCGCCCCGTCGGCGTTGATGTCGGCACAGGCAGCGCCAAGAATATCCTGGACGAAGATGAAAGCCTGGACAGCGTCGCCATCGACGGCAAGTCGCGCGCGGTATTCGCCAACCTGCCGCTCAAGCCCGGCAAGGTCGTCACCTGGCACGCGATGAACGACGAGCAGTATTTCGGCAGCCCCCAGTACGAAAAGTTGCGCAAGCTGGGTAAATGGAGCTTGCCCGGAGGAGCGCAGCCGCTGGTGCTGTCCTGGGTGAAAACGGCCGAAGGACGCAAGCGCTACCACCTTACCGGCGACTCCGCCAAACAGTTCCTGTTCGCCGTTGACGCGCTTGGCCATTACGAAGGCGACACCACGCCCGTCGTCTACTGGGCCGGCGACCTGGATGGCGACGGCAAGGGCGACCTGCTGCTGGCCATCCCCGACGACAATTGCGGCTACGACGAACGTCTTTACCTCTCCTCCGGCACAGGAGAGGGCAGCTTGCTGCGCAAGGCCGCGCACACCAGCGGCCGCGAACCCGCCTGCGGGTGCTGAACAGCGGCCGGCTACAGTTTGATTTCCAGCGCAAAGGTGTAGCTTGGACGCGATTTCTTCGCCACCTCCAGCATCGCCCCATCCTCGGAAGTAGTGGTGCGCCCCGACCACTGCGAGGCAGCGTTGGTGGCTCCCAGGCGCAGGCTGGCTTGCGGGTTCAGCGTCCATTGCGCATACAGGTCGATGGCCCGGCTGTGGGTCAGCGCCAGCGCCTGCGACATGGTCTGCTGCGTGACATAGCCGGGCGTATAAGACAGGTTGGCGCCCACTGCCAGCGGCAGGCTGCGCGCCCGGTAATCGAAGCCGAAAGTGCCGGACCAGGGCTGCTGGCCATCCAGGCGGCTGTTGGGCAAAGGCACAGCATCCACCTTGCTCTTGTAAAAGTTCACGCTCCCCCTGAGCTCGAGGCGCGTCTTCGGATCGATCCATCCGGGTAGCAATTGCGCCGCCGGGCCTTTCAGCTCCAGCTCGACGCCGCTGCTGCTGGCGCGCGACAGGTTCACGGGCCGGCTGACCCAGCGCGGCACGCTGGCCCAGTCGGGATCTTCCAGCGTGGTGACATTGCGTACCAGGTCTTTCACCCGGCGGTGGAACACGCCAATGCTGAACAAGCCTCCTCCGTTGAAGTAGTGTTCGTAGGCCAGGTCAAGGCCGCTTGCCAGTTCTGGCCGCAGCAAGGGATTGCCGACCCGGTCGGCTGCCACCGAATCGTTGCCCTGGCTCGGCAAGGGGTAGATGCTGCTCAGGGTGGGCCGCGCCAGCATGGCATACAGGTCCGGCGCCTTGTAGCTGCGCGTCAGGCTGGCGCGCAGCACGTCGCGTCCCTTGGCATCGGGCTTGAAATTGATATGCAATAAAGGCGACAGCACCGCGCTGTGGTTGCGTACCGGGCGCTCCAGCGTGTCGCTGCGCGTGGTGATCGCTTCGCGCCGTATGCCGCCGTACAGCAGCCACTGTTCGGACAGTTCCCACTCGTCCTGCAGGTACCAGGCTTGCCGCCTGATGCGGGCTGACAGCGGCAAGCCGTCGATCCCCGGCAACTGGTCGGCCCCGAGCACGGTGATGCGGCGCTCATCGTCGCGGCGCCTGGTCTCCAGTTCCCAGCCGGCCGACAGCCGGTGCTGCTCCCCCACCAGCTGGCCGACCTTGCCCGACTGGGTGAAACTGCGGTCGCGGCTGTCGCCCACGCTGCGGCGGTAGGGCTGGCCCGCGCGGAAAGTCTGGTTGTCGAAATCATTGGCAGCCTCGCCACCGGTAAATTTCAGCTCCAGCTTGCGGTCGGCAGCAAAACGCCGCTGCCACTGGCCGCTGAGGCGATGGTTGCGGGAACTGCCCGAATTCCGGCTGGGGTCCTCGAACAGCGCCGGCGAACTGGCCGCCAGGTTATCGAACTGCACCTTGCTGTGCCAGTCGGAGCGCTGCAGCAAGGCTTGCAGGTTCAGGCCCTGCTCTTCGTCGATGCGCCAGTTCAGCTGCGGCGAGGTGTTGACGCTGTGGCCCCACATATCTTGGGCGGCCAGCTGGCGCGCGAAGCCGGTGTCGGCGCCGGCTTGCGGCACCAGCCGGCTGGCCCGCATGTCGGCCCGGCCATGGTATTCGTAGGCCGACAGCGGCAGCGAATAGGACAGGTCGCCGGCCCGCGCGCTATACAGGGCGCTGGCATTGGGCGTGGGATGCTCGACACCGTAGGCCATGCCGATGCGCACGCTTTGCTGGACTTTTTTCGGCACGCTGCGCAGCACGATATTGATGCTGCCGGCCATGGACTGCGCACTCTGGTCGGCGGTGGCGGCCTTCTGGATGTCGATGCGCTCCACCTGCGCCGGGTTGAGCTGCTCCAGCGAGAAGCCGTTGGGCGCCGGCTCGCCATTGAGCAGGATCTGGGTATAGCCGGCGCCCAGGCCGCGCAGGCGCGGCTGGCCGTTCTGGATATCCACGCCGGGCAGGCGGCGCACCACCTCATTCAGGCTGTTGTCGCCGAACTTGTCGATCTCCTCGCGGCCAAAAGTCTGCCTGGCCACCGTAGCGTTGCGGCGCAGGTCAAGGTCGCTTTGCGGGCGGGTCTTGACTTCCACCCGGTACATCTTGGTGTCAAACGCCGAACGCGAATTGGGATCGGCGCCGAGCGGCACCTCCTGCGCAGCGGCTGTGCCCAGCTGGCACAGCATGGCCATGCCCACTGCCGCGGCAATGGGCTTCTTGTCGAAATTCGTCATGGAGCGGTACTTGGAAATGGTCGCCACAGTGTAGGGGCGGCGCCGCTGCCGGCGCCACTGGCAGATCTGCTAGTTCAGCAAGGTGGTGCGCGCCAGGCCAAGCGATTCCATCGACGCTTCGATGTCGACGTAGATGGCGACCGCGCTCTCGCGCCCCATGGTGAGGGGAGCGCCAAGGCGGCGGGTGACCAGGCCGGCGCGGCGCAGCATGCGCTCGATCGCCGTGGCCGTCACGGTGACATACTGGGACACGCCGTGCCGGTGGCCGTAGCGGATGATCTCGGCGATCGACTGCATGGTCATGGCGGAAAATCCGAAGCTCGATACGCCGTCGGCCTCGACCGCGAAGCGGCTCAGCTCCCAGACCTGCGGGTCTTCCGGCGCCGGCTGGCCATGCAGGAACTCCGGGAAGGTGTCCTTCAGCATATACGGACCTGTGGTCGGCAGCAGGCGCCAGCAGCCGCGCAGCATGCCGCCCTCCTCGCGCATCATCATGTAGTAAGGGTCCATCGCATCGTAGCCGTCGATTTCCATGCCGCTCAGGACCGGCACCTTCCAGCCCATGCGCTCGCTGAATACCTTGGCGCGCAGGCGGTGCATGGCAAACAGGTCCGACTGCAGGAAGGCGTTGCGTTCCGCGATTTCGATGTTCAGCTGCATGATGGCTCCTTGTGGTGGGATCGAAGAGCCTTCATTTTTATGCACCATGCATACGGCGGGAACTAGCAGATCTGCTAGCTCGACGGCGCGGCCGCCGGTGCTAAGCTTGAACCCCGATCCCTTCAGGAACATCACCCCTATGAGCCGAATTCCCGCGCGGCTGGCAAGGCGCGCCGTCAGTGAGCAATTGCGCTGGCTGCGTTTATCCCGGCGCGAAACCCAAGGCGAGTTCTGGGCCCAGTTCGGCGTCACCCAGTCGCAAGGCAGCCGCATCGAACAAGGCAGTTGGGTGCCAGCCCCGCTGGCGATCCTGCTGTCGCTCTACCTGGACATGCACATCAGCGAAATCGACCTGGCAGCCGCGCGCCGCCGCGCCGCCTTATTCGGGCGTGACCAGGCCGGCCGCGATGGATTTGACAATGGCCTGCTGGCGCGTGCTGACATCGAACTTGCGCATGATGTTCGCAAGGTGGAAGTTGACGGTGGCTTCCGAGCGGCCCAGGATGCGTGACACTTCCCACGATGACTTGCCGGCCGCCACCCACTTCAGGCATTCGAGCTCGCGCGCCGTCAGCTTGACCGCCGGCGCCGGCGCGCCCTTGGCCGACGTGAACTTGCGCGCCGATTCCTGGGCGTAGTCGCGGATCAGGGACAGGCTGGCCAGCGTATCGAGCTGGCCGGCGCCGGCCGTGCGCTGCTGCTGGTCGCTGACGAAACTCAGCATGCCGAATTCGCCGGAGCGTCCGTGCACCGGCAGGGTCACGCCTGAGCGCAAGCCATAACTGGCCGCCTGCTCGTAGAACTGCTGCTGGCGCTCGCCCTGGAAACTGGCCGGCTGCCAGATGATGGGCAAGCCGCTGCCAAGGCAATGGCTGACCGTCGGATCCACCGCATGCAGCTGCAGCTTGTCGTAGGCGGCGCGCCATTCGCTTGGGTAATTGCTCACAAGAAAAGCCGATTCCAGCGGCTGCGCCTTGTTGGGCACCACGCCGAACAAGGAATATTCAAAACCCAGTTGGGCTGCAAGCTCAGCCAGGGCTTGCGCCCATTGCGTATCGCTTTGCGCCTCCATCAACGTGTGCAGTTGGTCCAGTTCCAGCACCTTGCCTCCCCTTCGTCCGCACCCAGCTTGCCAATTGAAAATAGAGATTATTATTTAAGCAATACCAACATTCAATCACCAATGTAGCTTTTTGTCAACGAACCGAGGGAACTAGCAGATCTGCTAGTTCCCGCCGTATGCGACGCGCATAAAAATGGTCCTGTCACTTCAACCAAAGGAGCCAGAGATGCCGCTGCAAATCGAAATCGCCGCCCGCCGTGCCTTTCCGAAATCGACCCTGGTCGCCATGCACCAGATGCGTGCCCGCGCCTTCCGCGAACGCCGCGGCTGGGATGTCTCCGTGCTGGGGGGCATGGAGATCGACGGCTTCGACGCCATCGATCCCCACTACATGCTGTTGCGCGAAGAAGGCGGCCTGCTGTGCGGCTGCTGGCGCCTGCTGCCGACCGATGGCCCGTATATGTTGAAGGATGTGTTTGCCGAGCTGCTGGGCGGCCAGGCGGCGCCGAACGATCCGCAGGTCTGGGAGCTCAGCCGTTTCGTGATGGAGGGAGAAGGTGCGGCGGGCTTCGGCTTTTCCGCGCATACGCTGCAGTCGATCCGCGAGGTCATCGCCTTTGGCGAGCGCCAGGGCATCGCACAGTATGTGACGGTGACCACCACGGCCGTCGAGCGCATGCTGCGCCAGGCCGGCCTGGTGCTGCGCCGTTTCGCCCCGCCGCGCGAGGTCGGGGTCGAAACGGCAGTGGCCTTATGGGTTGACGTTGCCGCTTCCCTGCGCGCGCTGCGCCAGCATTGAAGGACGAAAGTCGCCCGCCTTCACCACGGCCAGGCTGTCCGCTGCCGGCAGCCGCGCCGCCGCCTGGTTGACTTCATCCAGTGCCAGCCCGGCCACGCGCGCTTCCAGCGCCCGGTCGAATTCCATGGTGCGTCCCAGCGACAGGTATTCCGACAGCATGCCGGCCAGGCCCGCATCCGCATTGCGCGCCACCTGGCGGGCCTGGGCCCAGGCGAGCTTGGCGGCGTCCAGTTCGGCCTGCGTGAAGCCCTGCCGCGCCGCGCGGCCCAGTTCTTCCAGCAAGGCCACTTCCACCTTGCCGCTGTTTTGCGGCGCACTGCTGGCCGTCGCCAGCCATAGCGCGGCGCCGTCGCGCGCCGGCACCAGCAGCTGCGACCCGACCGTGTAGGACAGGCCCTCCGCGTGGCGCAGGCGGTCGGCCAGGCGGCTGCGCATGACGCCGCCGCCCAGCATATAGTTGGCTATCAGCATGGCCGGGAATGCCGCATCGTCATCGCGCATGGCCAAGGGATAGGCCGCCATCACTACGCTGCTGGCCTTGTCCGGCGTGTCGATCTGGCGCCGCGCACCGGGCACCGCCTGGTAGGCGCGCGCCATCCTGGCATAAGGCTGGGCCGAGCGCCAGTTGCCGAACAGCGCCGCCAGCTGCTCCTTCAGCTGCGCCGCATCAAAATCGCCCACCGCCGCCAGCGTCGCATCCTGCGCGCCGTACAACTGGCGGTGGAACGCGCGCACCTGCTCCAGCGTGACGGTCTTCTGCGCCGCCGCGCTGTCCGGCAGGGCCGGCGTGTGCAGCGGGTGGCCCGGCGGAAAGGGATTGAGCAGGCGCTGGAAGGCATTGGCCGCCAGGGCTTGCGGTTCGCTTGCAGCCTGCTCGGTACGCGCCACGCGTTCGCGCTGGTACTGCAGGAATTCCTGCTCGGGGTAGGCCGGGCGCTGCAACTGCTCGGCCACCAGCGCCAGTACGGCCGGCAGGTGCTCGCGCACGGTCTGCACGGACACGCTGGCGCTGTCGGCGCCGCCCTGGAAGCTCACGGTCGCCTGCAAGGCATCCAGCGCGTCGCGCAACTGCTGGCGCGAAGTCGACTGGGTGCCCATGGCCAGCAAGGCAGCCGCGAACGGTCCGACCTCGCTCTTGCCATGCAGGCTGGCTTCGCTGCCCAGGCGCAGCTTCAGCGCGAGGTGCACCGTGCCGCCCTTGCTGGCTTTGGCCAACAGCGCCACCTGCATGCCGTTCGCCAGCGCCAGCCGCTCCACCCGGGCTTCGATGGCAGCCGGGCTGGCCTCGAACGCTTCCCCCTGGCGCACGGCAGCGCGCCCGTGGTAGTGCTCGAGCGCCGCTTCCAGCGCGGCACTGGCAGGCACTTGGACCCGCTCCGGCTGTTCGGTGGGAATGAAGCGGCCCAGCGTCCGGTTGCTGGGCCTGAAGTATTTCTCTGCCACCGCCTGCACCGCAGCGGCATCGACCCTGGCGATGCGGTCGCGCTGCAGGAAGAACAGGCGCCAGTCGCCGGCTGCCAAGGCATCGGTCAAGGCCAGCGACAGGCGCGCACTGTCGGCCGATGTCTGCTCGAAACCTTTCAGCAATTGCTGGCGCGCGCGCGCCACCTCGGCTGCCGTCACGGGCCGCTCGCGCATGCCTTCCAGCACACGCAGCAGCGCCTCCTGGGCCGGCTCGAGGGCGGCATCCTTGGCCACCACCGCCCCGAGCTGCAGGAAGCCGGGCTCGCGCGTCGCGCTGTCCACCAGCTGCAGCCTGGTGGCCAGGCCTCCGGCCACCAGTGCCTGGTGCAGGCGGCCTCCCGGCGCGTCGGCCAGGATGCGCAGCAAGACTTCCAGCGCAGCCCCGTCGCTGTGGCCGGCCGGCGCGATGTGGTAGCCGGCGCTGACCAGCTGCACGCCGCCGCTGCGCCGCACTGTCACGCTGCGCTCGCCGTCCTGGGCCGGTTCCACCGTATAAGTGGCAGGCAGGGTGCGGGCCGGGCGCGGGATCGCGCCAAACGCCGCCCGCACCTGCTGCAACGCGGCCTTTTCCTCGAACTGCCCGGCCACCACCAGCACCGCATTGTCCGGTTGGTAGTAGCGCTGGTAGAAGGCGCGCAGGCGCTCGATGTCGACCTGTTCGATATCGGAGCGGGCGCCGATTGCCGCCTTGCCATAGTTATGCCAGTCGTAGGCCACGGCCCGCACCCGTTCGCCGGTAACCCGCAACGGGTCGCTCTCGGCCAGTTCGAATTCGTTGCGCACCACCGTCATTTCCCCCTTGCCGGTGTGCGGGTTCCACAGGTCGTCGCGGGCGATGGCGGCACCGCTCATACGGTCCGCTTCCAGTTCCAGCATGCGCGCCAGGTTGCTGCCGCCGGCGGGAAATGTGGCGTGGTAGCTGGTGCGGTCGTACCAGGTGCTGCCATTGAAGCGGGCGCCCATGCCGTTCAGCAGTTGCAGCGGCGTCGGCACGCCGTCCTTGCCGCTGAACTTCTGCGAAGGCCGGAACAGCAAGTGTTCCAGCAGATGGGCCATGCCGGTTTCGCCGTAGTTTTCATGGCGCGAACCTACCTGGTAGACGATATTGGTGGTCACGGTCGGCCGCGACGGATCCGGCGCCAGCAGCACCCGCAAGCCATTCTCCAGGCGGTATTCGGTAATGCCCTCGATCGAGGCGCCCGGCTGCACGCCCGGCGCGGCGCCGGCCGGCGCCTGCAGGCCGGCAGCAAGGGTGAGGATGGCGATCAGCTTCATGGCGTCCTTTCAGGGTCAGGCGGCTTCACGGCTGAACTGCATGCCGGCCGCGGCTTCCAGGTGCACCACGGCGTCGGCGCGCTCGACGGTGCTCATGCGGTGCGCCACCACCAGCGTGGTGCGGTTGGCCGTCAGGCGCTCCAGCGCCGCATGGATCAGGGCATCGGTCTCGCCATCGACAGCGGAGGTGGCCTCGTCCAGGATCAGGATCGGCGCATCGCGCAGCAGCGCACGGGCGATGGCAATGCGCTGCCGCTGGCCGCCGCTGAGCTGCACGCCGCGCTCGCCGACTGCCGTGTCATAGCCATCCTTCAGGCCGCGGATGAAGTCGTGTGCGTTGGCGGCGCGCGCCGCCTGCTCCACCTCGGCATCGGTGGCATCCGGCCGGCCATAGCGGATGTTTTCGCGTACCGAACTGGAGAACAGGAACACGTCCTGCGACACCATCGAAATGGCCGAGCGCAGCGACGCCAGCGAATATTGCGTGATGTCGATGCCGTTGATGCAGATGGTGCCGGAGGTTGGCGCATAAAAGCGCGGCAGCAAGCCCAGTAGCGACGATTTGCCGATGCCGCTGCGGCCATGCAGCGCCACCGTCTGGCCCGGCAGGGCGCGGAAGCTCACCTTCTCCAGCACCGGCACCGAATCGTGGTAGCGGAAACTCACGTCCTTGAACTCGATGGTGGCGCGGCGCGCGGTGAACTGCTGGCCCTGCCAAGGGTCTTCCGTTTCGGTCGGCTCGGCCAGCAGTTCGAACACCCTGGCCGAGGCGCCCAGCGACTGGTTGATCGTGGAATACTGCTGCGCCAGCACGGTAATGCTCTGGTTGACGCCTTGGGAATACAGGAAGAAGGCCACCAGCGAACCGACCGTCATGCGGCTGGCCAGCACCTCGGTGGCGCCATACCAGAACAGGACGATGGTCGAGACCACGGTCAGCAGGGTCACGATCGCCATATAGCTGGCATCGGCGCGCCGCCCCTTGCCGGCCATCTCCAGGTGGCCGTCCATCTGGTCGGCAAAGCGCGCCACGTCGCGTCCGTCGGCGCCGAAGATGCGCACCACATGCGTGCCTGCCACGGTTTCCTGGGCATACGCCACTGCGCCCGACAACGATGCCTTGATCTGCGCCGAGACCTGGCGGAAATACGGGCCGTACAGGTTGGCCACCACCGTGGTGGCCGGGCACAGCGCCAGCACCACCAGTCCGAGCCGCCAGTTCATGTACAGCATCACCACGCTGGCGCCCACCAGCTGGGCCAGGTTGATGGTGCCGTTGACGGTCAGGTTGGTGACCACGTTGCGGATTTCCGGGGCGTCGCTGTACAGGCGCGAGATGAATTCGCCGATCCGGTTGCGGTGGTGGTAAGCGATCGGCAGCCGCTGGTAATGCCGCAGCAGGGCAACCCGGATGTCGTTGGTGATCTTGTCGCCCGTCAGCTGCAACAGGTACTGGCCCCAGAACGCCAGGCCGGCACGCAGCACGAACACCCCGACCAGCAAGATCGACAGCACGTGCAGGCCAGAGCGGTCTTGCGTGGTCACCAGCTGGTCGAACAGGTGCCGGATGCCAAGCGGCAGCGTGAGCTGGATGGCGCCCGCCAGCAGGATGAGTAGCAGGCTCAGCATAATGCGCCAGGCAAAGCGCCGGCCAAAGGGCAGCATCTGTTTCAGGGTCGCCATCACGCCCGGCGCTTGCTCAGTCTTGATATCCATGATTGTCTTCCGAAAAACTGGCAGGCCGACCAGCGGCCTGCGGTTGAGGGATTAACGGTCTTCTGCAGGCCAGCCGGGCAGCAGGCTGTCCACCGTCAGCGATGGGCCGCAGCGCGTCAGGTGGCGGTGCAGGACCAGCGCGGTGCCGGCGCTGCCGGTGCCGAAATCGCAGCTGATGCGGCCCAGCGATTCGCCGGGGAAGGCCGTGCCGGCCTCTTCTTCCAGGGCGTACAGCATGACGCCCGAGAACAGGCGCGCCACGCTGCTCTCGGCCTGCTCGCGCCAGCGTTCGAAGCGGGTCAGGTCGAGGAACAGCTCGGCAATGCCGGCCAGGCCGAAGAAATAGCCCGGGTAGATCGCATACTTGCGGTCGGCATCGATGATGGCGCGGTCGATGATGGCGGCATACTCTTCCTTGCCGGTGACGTGCCAGTAGCGCAGCAAGGTGCGGGCAATGCCCGAACTGCCCCAGCGCCAGTACGGCGTCAGCGAGGGCGTGGTGTCGCGCGCCAGCCAGCTCAGGCCGCCATCTTCATTGCCGACGCCGCCGGCGATGACCCAGGCTAGCCCTTCCTCGCCCGCCTGCAGGAAGTCGGCGCGCCCGGTGGCCAGGTGCAGGTACAGCAGGAAGGCGCTGATGCCGGCCGCCCCGTGCGCATAGCTGGCGGACAGGCCAAGCGGGGTGCGCCAGGCACACTGTCCTTCCGCCATGGCCTCCCGGCTTTGCAACAGGTATTCGCCGGCGCTGACCGCTGCCGCCAGGTACTGCGGCTCGCGGAAGTGCTCGAAGAAATGCAGCTGCGTCATGCCCCAGCCGGCGGCGCCATGGTAGACGTCGGCACTTTGCTTGAGGTAAGGATGCTGTTCAGCCAGCGCCAGGGTGGCGCGCGCCCGCTCTTCCTCGCCCAGTTCCAGCCAGAACCAGGCAATGCCGCTCAGGCCGCTGTACAGGCCGGGCGAGTAGGCGTCGCGCTTGAGCGGGATGCGCTTGATCCAGTCCAGGACCGCGCTGTCCACCCTGCCGCGCACGCGGTGCTGCACCAGGGCGATGCCGCAGGCGCCATGCGCCAGGCTGAGCGGGTTGGAGGAAAACACTTCCGGATCGGCCGGGAACAGGCGGTCATAGCGCTCGAAGTCGGCGGTGGAATCGATATAGCGCATCATCTGCTCGAGCATGGCGTGCGCGCCTTCCGTGCTGAAGGCATCGCTGCGGATCACCGGCGCCGGCAGGCTGTACGGCTCGACCAGCGCCTGCGCCACTTCCGCCAGCGCCGGCCGCTGGTCGCGCGGCGACATCAAGCCCTCGATCACCTGGCGCAGGCGGGCGGGCAAGCCGAAGTCGGCGCTCATGGCGTCGAGGAAGCGCTTATGGGCGCTGCGGTCCAGGGTCAACAGCATATTCATGGGGAACAGGCCGGCCATCATCAGTGCGCCCAGCGCGTACAGGTCGTCATCCGACGAGGTGACGCCGCGCGAGCCGAATTCGTCCGGCGAGAAGCCGGGCGTGAACAAGTGGGCGGCCAGGTCGACCTGGGCTTCGTGCGCCCCTTCGAAGTCGATCAGGCGCACCTTGATGGCGTCGCTGTCCGGCTGTGCGCTGATCATCACATTGGCCATCGACAGGTCGCCGAATACGATGTGGCGACGATGCAGTTCCTGCACGATGGCCGTCAGCTGGCGGAATACTTCGCAAAAGCGCGTGAAGAATTTCTGGCCGGCGTCCGGCTCCGGCCGCGTGCGCAGGCTGAGCGACACCGCGCCCATATAGCTGCGGAAGTCGCGCGCGCCGTCGAGATAGGTTTCAACCAGGTAGGCGTGCTCCCAGTCGAAGAAGAAGTCCACCGTCTGCGGCGCGATATCGAGCCCGTTCAGGCAGCTCAGGATGCGGTGCTCTTTTTTCAGCAACTGCACCGCGTCCAGGCCGCGCGTCGAGACATTGGTGAAGGGGCGTGCTTCCTTGATCACCACGCGCTGCCCGTCGACGCGGTCGGTGGCCAGGTAAACGCCGCCGGAATTGCTGTAGGCCAGCACGGAGTCGATCTTGTAGCGGCCCTTCTTCAGCGTACCTTCTTCGCCGCCGTCCTGCATGTGCTGGTCCTGCTGGAACGGATCGACCACGCCTGCCGGCAGGTTGAAGAATGGCGTGCGCTCATCGCGCACATAGTTGCCGTCCTGGTCGAGGATGACGTGGGTCTTGCTGCCGTCGGTGCCGATGCGGCGCGTGCTGCGCAGGCCGCCGTAGCGGTAGTACACCACCTTGCTGTCCTTGTAGCGGCGATCGGACAGGATGTAGGGGCCGTGGAAGCCGATGGTAGCCTGGTGCAGCGCTTCGAGCAGGCGCTCGCATTGCTCGGCGTCCTTGGGATAGATGGCCATGAACTTGCCTGCCGCGCCGCGCGACCAGCGCTTGCCAAGCGACAGGCTCAGCAGCATTTTGTCGGCGACGAACTTGAACGGCACATTCGCCTGGACCAGGATGGCGGCGGCAGTATTCAGGATCGCCGGTGCGTGCGCGGGAGTGGCCGACAGGTGGATTTTCCAGCCCTGGTCGGGGTACTGGTATTGCGGCGGCATGCAGTGCATCCACATCTCGTGACGCTGCATGACCCAGTCCTGCGGCAGGCGGCGCTTCAGGCCAAGGCAGAAGTCGTCGTGCTGCGCCTGGTAGCGTGTCAGCGTTTCATAGTATCTCTTGTCCGCCAGCGAATAAATGAATTTGTCCTTGATTACGAATTCTGACATGTTGTGCCTACCAAGCTGAAGATGATTGGGAAGAGGAAAATGCTATCGGCGGCCTCGCGCCGCCTTGCCGGGATTGCTCAGAGTGCGATGAATTCTTCGCCCATGAAGCAGGCGCATTCGCTCGGGGTCGAGCAGGCGCAGCACTGATTGCTGCTGGTGCTGCTGGAGTCTTCGTCGAGACCTGTTTTGATCGACAAGCCCTGGAGGTTGAGGATGCGGGACATGGTTCTCTCCTGTATGGCGCAGACAGCGGCGCGACGTCCGCGCCACTGCCTGCCGGTGGTCGACGCTTGCCTTAGATGGCAACCACTTCGTCGCCCATGAAGCACAGGGCAGCGCTGGCGGTCGAGCATGCGCAGCCGTTGCCGCTGGAGGTGCTGCCGCCGTCTTCGTCGATTGGGCGATAGGAGGTCATGGCTTGCAGGTTCAGGATACGGGTCATTTTATTTCTCCATAAAGTTAATAGTGGTTTGGTTTGCTGCTGTCGCTACGTTGTGTGTGTCGACGGAATGAAGTTTATGGAGATGGCGCTTCGCCGATAACTAGCAGGAATATGGGGTTGACAGGTCCGGCAGGCGCTAGTAAATGCGCGTACGCGAGCCTCTCCCTTACAATGGCGTATTACCTGCACAAAACGGCGACCCCATGAAAAGCGTATTAGTCCTGTTCCTGCTGACCATCAAGAGCAGCTTTATCAACGACGAAGAAACCGAAGCCACCGACCAGCAATTCGACACGATCCAGTTCGTGCAGACGGACAAAGGCACCTGGCGCTTCAAGACTTTCGCCGAAGACGAAGACGTGCACCTGTGGAGCATTGAAGCCGACGGCGACCTGGTCGAACTGGCGATCGAAACCACCAACCGCCACTACGGCGACGTGATCGACGAAGCCTTCATCATCGAGAGCGATGACGGCGTGGAAGGCTTGCGCCGGGAGCTGAAAAAGCAGGGTCTGAGCGACAACCTGCAAATCTCCCCGAAAGGCCCGCTGTTCTGGGCTCCTCCCGGCTCGAGCTACAGTCCAAAATCCGCACCGGCGCACTGAATCCAATAAAAGCGCCGATTCCCGCCCTAGTTGTTTAAAATGCCAAACTTTAAACAACTATTGCGCTGGCCATGAATCAAGTCCTGACACCGTCAAACGAAGAAAACAGCAGTATCGACAAGATCGCCCTCGCCAAGCAGCTGGCGGGCGATGTCACCCGTGGCGCCGGTGCCGGCATCGTGCGCACCGTGCTGGCCGTGCTTGCTGCGGTGATCGTCAACGCACTGGGGGTCACGCTGTTGTTCCGCAGCGAACTCGGTAGCAGCCATGGCTCGGCAATGATCTACGCTGCATTCGTCGCAGCGCCCTTCATGATCGCGGTCGGCATGACCGGCATGATGGCGTATAAGCTTGGCTTGCAGGGCATCCTGGCGCGCGTCGTGGAAAGCCAGTCGGGCCTGATCGCCCGCTTGGGTGCAGGAATCCTGGAGAGCTTCCTGCGCAGCGTAAATTACGAACCGGGCCGCCCACTCTCTGAAAAATTCCTGAGCGGCTGGCGCGGCTTCCTGAACCTGCAATCCGGCCTGCCCAAACCGCTGCCATGGCTGCTGGCCAGCCTGACTTCGCGCATCCCCCTGGCCGAAACCATTACCGAAGTGGCCACCACCGGCATGACGCTGCGCGAAGTCGCCCATGCAGCGATGACGCGCACGATTTCGGAAGGTGCCGCAGGCGGCCTGCGCCCATCGAACCAGGCCTTGTTCATCGCCCTCGCAATCCAGTTCGGCATGTGGTTCCCTATCGGCCTGCTGGTTCGCTACATGTTCGGCTAAGGACTGAATGAAACAATTTGCAGCCCTCGCACTGCTGGCGGCCAGTGCGGCCCACGCAGGCGATGCCCTGCCGATCCATGGCGCCTGGACCGGGAAAATCGGCAACAGTGGAATCAACGCCTGCTTTACCGATTCTGATTCGCATTACTTCTACCTGAAGCACCTGCACGGCATTCCGCTTGAAAAGGCGGAAGGAGAGGCCGATTCCTGGAATGAAGAGGTACAGGGCAAGGCCACTGGCAAATGGAAAATTACCAGCGTCACGGCCACGCAATTGACCGGCGAATGGATAGGCGCAGGCAATGACAAAGGCATGCCGATACAGTTGTCGCGCCTTTCCGCACTGGCAGGCGGCGATTGCAGTCCGGATTTCTACGCACCGATCGCTGCTGCCAACAAGCCGCGCTACAGCAATGGGAAAATCGGCAAATTGGCGCTGCGCATCTCCCACTCCCCGCTTGGCGAGAGCTTTAATCTGGTCGGCAGCAGTGAGCGCTGCGCAAGATTAACGACTACGTCGCACGCTGGGAGGAAGAGCGCATCACCCAGGCCAATTTCTGCGAACGCAATGGTGGCGGCGGCTGGCAGGACAACCTGACTGCCGGCAAAGTGCTGGCCAACTACCTGCTCGTGAACGTCGATGCGCCCGACGTCTATTGCGGCGGCCCGCATACCACTTCGTCCCACTCCACGCTGATCTTCGACCTGGCCACTGGCGAGACGGTCGAACCTTCAAGTTGGCTGGCCGAAAGCGGCGAGATTGAAGAACCTCTGCGCAAGCTGATCATGAAGAAAGCCAGCGTCTGCGACAGGCTGGAGCCGTCCATCATTCCATCGCGCCCAAGCGCAACAGGCCTGAGTTTCGACCTCGATTACCCGCATTTCCATCGCGACTGTAACGAGACCATTGAGATCAGCTACGCGAAGCTGGCGCCCTTCCTGTCGCAGGAAGGCAAGGAGCTTGCTCAAAGAGTGCGTTTGCTCTCGAAGTAACGCCACTCGCCTGTCAGGGGATCGGGGAAACCGATCGCCTTGGCCAGCAGCTTCAGTGGCGAAGACACGTCGTCCTGCTTGCACGGCAGTGCGACGGGATAGAAGACGTCGTTCACGATCGGGATCCCCAGCGAAGACAGGTGCACACGCAATTGGTGCTGGCGGCCGGTGTGCGGCCAGAGGCGGTACAGCACATGCTCGCCGCGCTGTTCGATTACGTCGATCATGGTTTCCGAATTCGGCTCGCCCGCTTCTTCCTTCATGGTGAAGAACTTGTCGCCGTCCACCATGCGGCTGCGGTAAACGAAAGGGAATTCGCGGCCCGCCAACGGCCCTGCCAGCGCTTCATATTCCTTTTGCACCAGCCGCTTCTGGAACAGCGACTGGTAATCGCCGCGGCTGCGCGCATTGCAGGAGAAGATCACCAGCCCCGCCGTTTCGCGGTCGAGCCGATGGATCGGCACCAGGTCTTCGATGCCCAGCTTGCGGCGCACGCGCACCAGCAAAGTCTCTTTCACGAAGCGGCCGGACGGGATCGTCGGCAGGAAGTGCGGCTTGTCGACCACCACGATATGCTCGTCCTGGTGCAGCACTTCCTCTTCAAACGGAATCGGGAATTCGTAATCCAGCTCGCGGTAGTACCAGATACGCGCTCCGCGCACATAGCGCGATGACGGCTGCACAGGCACGCCCTTGCCATCCACCACGTCGCCGCGCGCCATGCGCTCACGCCACTGGGCATCGGTCACGGCGGGATAGTTGGCGGACATGAAGGTGATCATGTCCGGCCAGTCCCCCTCCGGCAGCCACAGGTAGCTGGGCGTGACGCCATCGCGCATCGGCAATGGCGGCGCGCCCGAGGCTTGCTTCGGGCGGGACATCTCAGGACTTCGGCAGCGGGGAAGTCTGGTAAGGCGGCAGCTTGTTCACGTCCAGGCCGCGCACGCGGGCATACACCGGCAACACGAGGGGCATCTGCTTCTGCATGTCCTGGATGCGCGAATTGCCGCTTGGGTGGGTAGACAGGAATTCCATCGGCTGCTGCGCATTGACGGCGCCCATTTTCTGCCACAGCGCGATGCCTGCGCGCGGGTCGAAACCGGCGCGGGCGGCCAGGTCGATGCCTACCAGGTCGGACTCCGTTTCATCCCCGCGCGAGAACTTCATCACGGTCAGCTGGCCGGCCACATTGGCGCCGGCGTCGGTGATGCGCGGGTCGATGCCGAGGTAGGACGACAGCACCGCACCACCCAGCTTGCTGGCCAGCGACACGGCGGTCGATTGCACGGCACGCTTGCGGGCGTGCTCGCGCAGCGCGTGGGCAATTTCATGGCCCATCACCATCGCCACTTCGTCATCGGTCAGGTTCAGTTTAGTGAGGATGCCGGTGAAGAAGGCGATGCGGCCGCCCGGCATGCAGAAAGCATTGACCTGGTCGGAGTTGAGCAGGTTGACTTCCCATTGCCAGTTGGCGGCGGACGGATTCCAGCGCTGTGCATTGGGCACGATGCGCGCGGCAATAGCGCGCAGTCGCTTCACCTGCGGGTCGGATTCCGGTACCAGCGCTTCCTTCTGCTTGGCTTCATTCAGCAGTTGGGAGTACTGCAGCTTGGACTGCTGGTCCATTTCCTGCTCATCAGCGAAGACGCGCAGGCGCGAAAGCTTGGTGACGGGAATGCCGTCAGCTTTGGGGTTCATCGGCGCAGGCGCCTGCGCGGACGAGGCGGCGCTGGCGGCCAGCGCCAGCGCGATAAGAGTGAACTTGAACTTCTTCATGGCTTTAAGATAACACAGCTTAACTGGATTGCTTTTTCCGGAGACGGAACACGGCGAGGTCGCCGCGCAAGTTAGGCAGTACCGAGACGGTTTTGCCCTCGGCCAGCGCCACGCATTCGATCACTTCCAGCCCCACTTCTTCCGCCAGCTCCTGGAAGTCGTAGATGGTAGCGCAGCGCACGTTCGGCGTGTCGTGCCACTGGTACGGCAGCGACTTGGAGACCGGCATGCGGCCTTTCAGCAGCGCCACGCGGTGCGGCCAGTAGGCGAAATTAGGGAAGGACACGATGGCTTCGCGGCCCACGCGCACGATGTCGCGCAGCAGGTCTTCCACGTGCTTCATCATCTGCAGCGAGGACAGGCACAACACCGTATCGAAGGAGTTGTCGCCGAAGATGCCCAGGCCGTTTTCGAAGTCCTGCTGGATCACGCGCACGCCGCGCTGGGTCGACGCCAGCACCTGGTCGTCCGCCAGCTCCAGGCCGTAGCCGGTGCAGCGCTTGTCGGTCTGCAGGTAATCCATCATCACGCCGTCGCCGCAGCCCACGTCGAGCACGTGGGCGCCTTCGCGCACCCAGTGCGCAATGAAGGCCAGGTCTGGACGGGCGCTGCTCAGGTCATCGAAAGTCATGCTGCTTGTTCCTTGTTCGTTTCTTTCCACACTTGCTCGTAGTAGGCGCGCACCATGTTCATGTAGCGCGAATCTTCGAGCAGGAAGGCGTCGTGGCCGTGCGGCGCATCGATTTCGGCGTAGGTCACCTCGCGGCGGTTGGCGAGCAAGGCCTGCACGATCTCGCGGCTGCGCTCCGGCGAGAAACGCCAGTCCGTGGTGAAGGAGGCGAGGAAAAACTTGGCTCTGGTGCCCGCCAATGTCCTGGTCAGGTCGCCGTCGAACTTGCGCGCCGGGTCGAAGTAGTCGAGCGCCTTGGTGATCAGCAGGTAGGTATTGGCATCGAAGTACTCGGCGAACTTGTCGCCCTGGTAGCGCAAGTAGGATTCGATCTCGAAGTCGATGCCGAAGCCGAACTTGTAGTCGCCGCCGCTGGCCGCGATGTCGCGCAGCTTGCGGCCGAATTTCTCGGCCATGTCGTCGTCCGACAGATAGGTGATGTGGCCGATCATGCGCGCCACTTTCAAGCCGTTCTTGGGTACTACGCTGTGTTCGTAGAAATCGCCGCCGTGGTAATCCGGATCGGACAGGATGGCCTGGCGCGCTACGTCGTTGAAGGCAATGTTTTGCGCCGACAGCTTTGGCGTGGAAGCGATCACCAGGCAGTGGCGCAGGCGCTCAGGGTACATGATGGACCAGGCCAGGGCCTGCATGCCGCCAAGGGAACCGCCCATCACGGCGGCGAACTGCTGGATGCCCAGCTGGTCGGCCAGGCGCGCCTGCGCGGCGACCCAGTCTTCCACCGTCACCACCGGGAAGGCGGCGCCGTATGGCTTGCCGGTTTCAGGATTGACGTGCATCGGTCCGGTCGAGCCGAAGCAGGAACCGAGGTTGTTGACGCCGATGACGAAGAATTTGTCGGTATCGAGGGGCTTGCCCGGACCGACCATATTGTCCCACCAGCCGACGTTCTTCGGGTTATCCGCGTAGTAGCCGGCCACGTGGTGCGAAGCATTCAGCGCGTGGCACACCAATACCGCATTGGACTTGTCCGCATTCAGCGTGCCATAGGTCTCGTACATCAGCATGTAGTCGCGCAGGGACGCTCCGCTCTGTAGCTGAAGGGGTTCCGCAAAGTGCATGGTCTGCGGCGAGACGATTCCAATCGAAGGCATGTGAATCCGGTTGTAAAAAAGTTGGTGTTACAGGGCTTGCAGGGCGTTGACTGCGTCGGCAATCGTTTCGGGGTCCATGCTGCGCATGATCTTGCGCATTTGCGGCGCAATCTGTTCCAGGTCGCTGTTCAGGATTTCCTGCTTGACCGCCAGGAGCTGCGACGGGTGCATCGAGAACTCGCGCAAGCCCATGCCCAGCAGCAGGCGGGTCATCTTGCTGTCGCCCGCCATCTCGCCGCATACGGCCACTTCGATGCCGGCCTTGCTGCCGGCAGCGATCGTCATCGCAATCAGCTGCAGGATGGCTGGATGCAGCGGGTCGTACAGGTGCGCCACTTCATAATCGACGCGGTCGATCGCCAGCGTGTACTGGATCAGGTCATTGGTGCCGATGGACAGGAAGTCCATCTTCTTGACGAACATCGGCAGCGCCAGCGCGGCCGCCGGGATTTCGATCATGGCGCCGACCCGCACTTCAGGATCGTACTTCTCCCCCGCCTCGTCCAGCTGCGCCTTGGCGCGTTTGATCATGGCCAGCGACTGGTCGATCTCGAAGGCATGCGCCATCATCGGGATCAGGATGCGCACCTTGCCATGCACCGAGGCGCGCAGGATGGCGCGCAACTGGGTCAGGAAAATTTGCGGCTCGGCCAGGCAGTAGCGGATGGCGCGCAAGCCCAATGCCGGATTGAGCGCGGTGTGCTCCATCTGGTCCAGCGGCTTGTCGGCGCCGATATCGAGCGTGCGGATGGTCACCGGACGCCCCTTCATGGCCAGCACTGCCTTGGTGTACTGCTCGTATTGTTCGTTCTCGGATGGCATGTCGCCATCGCGGCCCATGAACAGGAATTCGGAACGGAACAGGCCAACGCCGTTGGCGCCCGACTCCATCGCGTGCTCGCAGTCTTCCGGCAACTCGATGTTCGCCATCAGCGCGATCTGCGTGCCGTCCCTGGTAACGGCCGGGGTCTTTTTCAGCTTGCCCAGCTTCTTGCGGGCGCGCATCGCGGCCAGTTGGCGCTCGCGGTACTGTTCCAGCACTTGCGCGCTCGGGGTGACGATCACCACGCCGGCATCGCCGTCGATGATCACCCAGTCGTCCTGCTGGATCAGGGTCGATGCCTGCGACATGCCGACCGCCGCCGGAATGTCTAGCGACCGGGCCACGATGGCGGTGTGCGAATTCTGGCCGCCGACATCGGTCACAAAGCCGATGAAGGAACGGTCGCGGAACTTGAGCATGTCGGCCGGCGAGATATCGTGGGCCACCACGATCATCTTGGCCAGGAATTCATCGCCTTCGAGCTCGGCCTGCATTGGCAGCAGCGGTTCGCTGCCCATCAACACTTTCAGCACCCGCTCGGCCACTTGCTGGATATCGGCCTTGCGTTCCCGCAGGTAAGGGTCTTCGATTTCGTCGAATTGGGCCGACAGCTCGTCGATCTGGGTCAACAGCGCCCATTCGGCGTTGTAGTGGCGGCTGCGGATGATATCCAGCGGCGCCTCGGAGATCATCGGGTCCGACAGGATCAGCGCATGCACGTCGATGAAGGCACCCAGCTCGGTCGGGGCATCCTTCGGCAGCTCGTTCCACAACGTCTGCAGCTCGCGGTGCACGGCAGCCAGCGCCTGCTGCAGGCGCTTCACTTCCGCTTCCACGTTCTCCTCGGAGATCAGATAGTGCTTTACATCGAGCGCCGCCGGCGCAAGGATGTGCGCGCGGCCGATCGCGATGCCTCGCGAAACCGGAATTCCGTGAAGGGAGAACGATGCCATCGGGCTGCCGTCCCGCATTTACTCGCCTTCGCCGAACTTGTCGTTGACCAGTGCGGCCAGGGCGTTGATGCAATCCTGTTCATCGGCGCCGTCTGCTTCCAGCAGGACTTTGGCGCCCTTGCCGGCAGCCAGCATCATCACGCCCATGATGGACTTGGCGTTGATGCGGCGGCCGTTACGCGACAGCCAGACATCGCTCTGGAATTTGGCTGCCAGTTGGGTGAATTTTGCAGAAGCACGTGCATGCAATCCGAGCTTGTTGATAATTTCAAGTTCTTGCTGAATCATGTTTTGTTTGTTTAATTGACTCGGATACGGTTATCGACCTTGACCGCGCCATTCTGCGCACCGGCCAGGGCCATTTCCACTACTACGTCCAGCGTATCGGTACGGTAGGTGATGGCGCGCAGCAGCATGGGAAGGCTGATGCCCGCAACCACCTCGACCTGGCCCGCATCGGCCAGCTTGTTACAGCAATTGGCGGGCGTGCCGCCCTTGATATCGGTCATCACTAGCACACCGGCGCCCGTGTCGAGACGCTTGATGGCTTCGCGCGCCAGCTGCTGCACTTCGTTCAGGTCCTGGTCCGCCACCACGTCGATCGCCTCCAGTTTTTCAACCGGGGCCCGGAACACATGCGCTGCGGCGGCCAGGAAAGCCTGGCCCAGCGGCGCGTGTGTCATCAATAAAATCCCTACCATGTTTATCCTTGCTTGCCTGCCCGGGCTTCCACCGCATCGATGAACATGGACGCTACCTGGAAGCCGGTCTGCTGGGTGATCTCCTGGAAGCAGGTCGGGCTGGTGACGTTCACCTCGGTGAGGTAATCGCCGATCACGTCTAATCCTACCAGCAAGAGGCCGCGCGAAGCCAATTCCGGGCCCAGGGCCTCGGCGATTTCGCGGTCGCGCTGCGACAGCGGCTGGGCCACGCCGGTACCGCCGGCAGCCAGGTTGCCGCGCACTTCGCCCGCCTGCGGGATGCGCGCCAGGCAGTAAGGCACCGGTTTGCCGTCGATCAGCAGGATGCGCTTGTCGCCCTTGACGATGTCGGGGATGTAGCGCTGCGCCATGATGGTGCGCGCGCCATGCTGGGTCAGGGTCTCGATGATGGAGCCCAGGTTCAGGCCGTCAGCCTTGATGCGGAAGATGCCGGCGCCGCCCATGCCATCCAGCGGTTTCAGGATCACGTCGCCGTGTTCGGCCTGGAAGTCGCGCAGTCGGGTTTCGTCGCTGGTCACCAGGGTTGGCGCGGTGAACTGCGAGAACTGCGCGATCGACAGCTTCTCATTGTGGTCGCGGATGGCGGACGGCTTGTTGAAGACCTTTGCGCCCTGTTGTTCCGCCAACTGCAGCAGGTAGGTGCCGTAGACGTACTCCATGTCGAACGGCGGGTCCTTGCGCTGGATCACCGCGTCGAAGGCGGCCAGGCTGGTGTCTTCCGAAGGCGCCGCCTTGTACCAGTCGTGCTGGTCGCCGGTCAGCTCGATGCGCGAGACATGGGCCGTAACCTTGCCCTCCTTGAGCGCCATGTGGCGCTGCTGGAAGGCATACACCTCATGTCCCCGGCGCGCCGCCTCGGCCATCATGGCGAAGGTGGAGTCCTTGTAGATCTTGAAGCTGGACAGCGGGTCGGCGAGGAAGGCGATTTTCATGGATTAGTCCAAAAATGTAACAACTGATTCTAGCTTAAAACCGGCAAAACCGTGTCTGACCCACAGGGTCAGACACGTTGCCAGCAGCGGCTGCGTCTTAGGTGTCAGACCCTGCGGGTCTGACACCGGTTTACCGGTTTTAGTAAACCTCCGGATCCGGATCCGTACGCTCCATCTCAAGAGAAGCCGCCAGCAGCGCCAGCCGCGCCACTACCCCATACACATAGAAGCGATTCGGCGCCGCAGTCCCCGGCTTGGCCTTCACGTCCGGCACCGCATGCTGCTGCGCGAACGCCAGCGGCACGAACTGCGATCCCGGCGCATTCAGGTTCTGGTCCGGCCCCTTCTCGCCGTGCACGCGGTAGAAGCCTCCCACCACATAGCGGTCAATCATATAGACAACCGGCTCGGCAAACGCCTCCTTGATGCTCTCGAAGGTCGGCACCCCCTCCTGGATATTCAGGTCGGTCACCGCCTTGCCATCCTTGATCACGGTCATGCGCGCGCGCTGCTCTTCCGATAGCTCTTTGAGCTCAGCCGCGTCACGAATGGTGATGATGCCCTTGCCATAAGTACCAGCATCCGGCTTGATGATGACGAACGGCCTTTCCTTAATGCCATATTCCTTGTACTTCTTACGGATCTTGGCCAGTACCGCATCCACCGAAGACGCCAGGCACTCCTGCCCCTCCCCGGTCGCCAGGTCCACCGCCCCGCACTTCGCGTGGAAAGGGTTGACCATCCACGGATCGACGCCAATCAGCTTGCCGAACTTCTTCGCCACCTCATCGTAGGCATTGAAGTGATTGGACTTGCGGCGCACGGCCCAGCCGGCATGCAAAGGCGGCAAGAGGCTTTGCTCGTGCAGGTTGGTCAGGATGTCCGGAATACCGGCCGACAGGTCGTTGTTCAGCAAGATGGTGCAAGGATCGAAATCCTTCAGCCCCAGGCGGCGGCCGTTCGGCGAGCGCACCAGCGGTTCCACCACCAGCATATTGCCGTCAGGCAGCGCCAGCGGCGTCGGCTGGGTGACGGAGGGGTCCAGCGAGCCAAAACGGACATTCAGCCCGGTCTGGCGGAAAATCTGCATCAGGCGCGCCACGCCCTGGAAATAGGTCGGGTGGCGCGGCTTGATTTCCGGGATCAGCAACAGGTTGCGGGCATCCGGGCAGTATTTGTCGATCGCCGCCATGGCCGCCTGCACCGAAAGGGGGAGCATTTCGTTGGCCAGGTAATGGAAGCCGCCTGGGAACAGGTTGGTATCCACCGGGGCCAGCTTGTAGCCGGCATTGCGCAGGTCGACCGAGGCATAGAACGGCGGGGTATGCTCCTGCCACTCGAGGCGGAACCACCGTTCAATGGCTGGGGTCGCGGCAATGATCTTTTCTTCAAGATCCAGTAACGGCCCGGTCAGGGCCGTGACGAGATGGGGAACCATGTGACTTCCTTGCGGGTTGGTATTTGCAGACTCTCCATTTTGGGGCAAAACCGCCAATTAAAAGATACTTTGGAACAAAAAAAAAGCCCCCGAAAGGGGGCGTGCGATGGGTCAGGCACCTGACAAGACATGGCGCAGCCATGTTTTGTTGGGTGCCTGACCCGGACTTCAAGCGTGGTACGCCGATTCGCCGTGGCTGGTGATATCCAGGCCTTCGCGCTCCTCCTCTTCCGGCACACGCAGGCCGATCACGATATCGACCAGCTTGTAAGCCACAAAGGCCACAACAGCCGACCAGATGATGGTCACGCCAACGGCAGTCGCCTGGGTAATCACCTGGCCGCTGATCGAGTAATCAGCACTTGCCTTGTTGGCAACGTAGTCAAATACACCCTGGCCGCCCAAAGATGGTGCGGCGAACACGCCGGTCAGGATCGCACCCAGGATACCGCCCACGCCGTGCACGCCGAACACGTCCAGCGAGTCGTCCGCACCGATCAGGCGCTTCAGGCCATTCACGCCCCACAGGCAGATGATGCCAGCCAGCAGGCCGATCGCCAGTGCACCCATCGGACCAACGAAGCCGCAAGCCGGGGTAATCGCCACCAGGCCGGCCACTGCGCCCGACGCGCCGCCCAGCATGGAAGGCTTGCCCTTAAAGATCCACTCGCCGAACACCCACGATACGGTTGCGCAGGCGGTTGCCAGCAGGGTGTTGATAAACGCCAGGGCAGCGATGTCGCCTGCTTCGAGTGCCGAACCGGCATTGAAGCCGAACCAGCCCACCCACAGCAGCGAAGCGCCGATCATGGTCATGGTCAGCGAGTGCGGAGCCATGGAGTCGCGGCCGTAGCCAACGCGCTTGCCGATCATGATTGCGCCCACCAGGCCTGCAACAGCGGCGTTGATGTGCACCACAGTGCCGCCGGCGAAGTCCAGCGCGCCCTTCTGGAAGATCCACCCAGCCTTCGCAGTTTCGGTCGCCAGGGTCTCGGCGTTGGTGATCGCGTCAGGACCGGTCCAGAACCAGACCATGTGGGCGATCGGCAGGTAGCTGAAAGTGAACCACAGCACCATGAAGGCCAGCACGGCGGAGAAGCGCACGCGCTCGGCAAACGCGCCGACGATCAGGCCGCAGGTAATGGCGGCAAACGTGCCCTGGAAGGCGACGTAGATGAACTCAGGGATCACAACGCCTTTGCTGAAGGTCGCCGCCACCGAGAACGCACCTTTGGCTGGGTCGTAAATGCCGGCCAGCAGCGAGCGGCTGAAGCCACCGAAGAAGGCATTACCTTCGGTGAAAGCAATCGAGTAGCCATACAGGCACCACAGCACGATGATCAGCGCGAACACAAAGAATACCTGCAGCAGCACCGACAGCATGTTCTTCGAGCGCACCAGGCCGCCATAGAACAGGGCCAGGCCGGGGATCGTCATCATGATCACCAGCAGCGTCGCCACGAACATCCAGGCGGTGTCGCCCTTTTGCGCTACCGGCGCGGCTGGCGCAGCAGCCGGGGCGGCTGGGGCCGCAGCAGCGGCTGCCTGGGCAGCGGCAGCATCAGCCGACGCAACGCCAGGTGCGGCCGCAGGTGCTGCAGCGGTTGCAGCGGCAGCCGGCGCTTCGGCCGGCTTGGCATCTTGAGCCAGCACAGGCAGAGCTGCGCTGAAAGCCAACAGGACAGTCACCCCCGCCAGCCATTTCTTAATGGTCTTGTGCATCACGGTTCCCCTTACAGTGCTTCGTTGCCGGTTTCGCCGGTACGGATACGGATTACTTGCTCCAGCGACGAGACGAAAATCTTGCCGTCGCCGATCTTGCCGGTGCGCGCGGCATTCTCGATTGCCTCGATGGCCTGGTCGACGATCGCGTCGTCAACGGCAGCCTCGATCTTGGTCTTTGGCAGGAAGTCGACCACATATTCCGCGCCGCGATACAGCTCGGTGTGGCCCTTCTGGCGGCCGAAGCCTTTGACTTCGGTCACCGTAATACCTTGCACGTTGATCGCCGACAGGGCTTCACGCACCTCGTCGAGCTTGAACGGCTTGATAATGGCGGTAATCATTTTCATACGAGTGCCTCTTAGAAGGTTTTGGACACGGTCAGCACCACGCCGCCCTTGCCCAGGTTTTTGCCATTGGTCGGCGCGATATAAGCGTCGCTGTTGGTCTTGATATAGGCCAGCGCAACGGATGCCACGCCGAAGTCCTTGGTGGCACCGACTTTCCAGTCGGTGTAGCTGAAGGCGCTGCTGTTCTTCACCTTCTGGCGGCCAACATGCAGGTTCAGGACGATGCCTTCATACACTTCCTGGTTGACGGAAGCGTCGATGTAGGTGCTGTGCTTGCTGTCGGCGAAGCCGAACAGGTTGCTCAGCGAATGCGAGTACTTGAGGGTGGCCGGGCCATAGCCGACCTGGCCATACAGCTCGCGGGTATTGGCGCTCGGATGCAGGTCGTTGGATGGATACACGTAAGCCAGGAAGCCCACGTCGTAGCTGACGCCAGGCGCGATTTCGCCGCGCTTGCCGCCGTACAGGTCCACTTCAACCGAAGCATCACCGCCGCCGTCCTTGACCCACTTGATGGTGGATGCCCAGGCGCCTGCATAGAAACCGGTCGGGTTGTTGACCCAGTCGGCGCCGCCTTGCAGCGCCGGTTTCAGGCGGGTTTGCGAGATACCACGGTAGCGGTAGTCGCTGGTGACGGCCGCGTTATAGCTGATCTCATTGTCAGGCTTCGCCTCGGGTGCGGCATCGGCCGCTTGGGCCAGGCCGGTTCCCATCGTTGCCATTGCGAGTGCGACTGCAGCGGTGAGACCCAGCTTCTTGCTCTTATGAATCATGGCGATTTCCTTTTGAGTGAACTTTTATTGCGGTTTAAAATTCAGTCTGAAACATAGCTTTCTTGCTTATTAGCAGATTGCGTGCCAGCTAGAAATCGTGCAGGAGTTGAAGTTAAGACAGCTTTCCGCACCATTTAAAGCCAAAGCCGCACCGTTGTGGTGCGAAATCTCACACATCAGGAATAAAAAAATGGACATGAACGCCTTCTTCAATGACCTGCAGCAGAAGGTCAACCAGGTCATCGAAAACTCGCCGGCCAAGGATATTGAAAAGAATGTCAAGGCGATGATGACCCAGGGTTTCGCCAAGCTTGACCTGGTGACCCGCGAGGAATTCGACATCCAGGCCCAGATGCTGGCCAAGGCCCGCGCCAAGCTGGACCTGATGGAATCGCGCCTGGCCGAACTGGAAGCCAAGCTGGCCGACAAGTAATCCCCTTGCGCTAGCTCAAACGGGCGGTGGCGCCCGAGGCCTACGATGTCGTAGACCGGGAGGCCACCATGAGCATCGCAGTCATCAAGAGCCGCGCCTTGGCCGGCATGCAGGCGCCGGAAGTCAGCGTCGAAGTCCACCTGGCAAACGGCTTGCCCGCCTTCGCGATCGTCGGCCTGGCCGACACCGAAGTAAAGGAATCGCGCGACCGGGTGCGCGCTGCCATCACGAACGCCGGTTTCGAACTGCCCCAGCATCGCATCACCGTCAACCTGGCCCCGGCCGACCTGCCTAAGGAATCGGGGCGTTTTGATTTGCCGATCGCCATCGGCATCCTCGCCGCCTCCGGCCAGATTCCTTCTTCCTCGCTGGAACAATTCGAATTTGCCGGCGAATTGTCGCTGACCGGAGAACTGCGCCCGATTCGCGGCGCCCTGGCGATGACATATGCCATGCAGCGCTCCGCCGGCGGCTCCGGCCGCGGCTTCATTCTTCCTCTCGCCAATGCCGACGAAGCCGCGCTGGTTGCAGGCGCGCGCATCTACCCTGCCGCCACCTTGCTGCAGGTATGCGCTCACTTCGGCCTCGATCCAGATGGCAGCTTTGCCCTCCCCCGCCACGTGGCGCAGCCCTTGCCGCTGCCGCCATCGATTCCGGATTTTGCCGACGTTAAGGGACAGATCTTCGCCAAGCGCGCAATGGAAGTGGCTGCTGCCGGGCGCCACTCGGTGTTGCTGGTCGGCCCGCCCGGTGCCGGCAAGACCATGCTGGCCACCCGCTTCGCCGGCCTGCTGCCTTTGATGACCGACGACGAAGCGCTGGAAGCCGCCGCCGTGCAATCCCTGATCAGCGGCTTCACCGTCGAAGGCTGGAAAGTGCGCCCCTTCCGCGCGCCGCACCATACCTCGTCCGGCGCGGCCCTGGTCGGAGGCGGCAGCGTGCCCCGGCCGGGCGAAATCTCGCTCGCGCACTGCGGCGTTCTCTTTCTCGACGAACTTCCCGAATTCGATCGCCGTGTGCTGGAAGTCCTGCGCGAACCACTCGAGTCGGGCCGCGTCACGATCGCCCGCGCCACGCGGCACGCCGACTTCCCCGCCCGCTTTCAGCTAATCGCCGCCATGAATCCCTGTTTTTCCAGAGTCAGAACGATGTTTGTTCAATAACGGCTCGCCTTGTGATCAGCAACCTCAACGCCAAGTACAGTGCAGAGCTAGGACTGTGCGTAATCTACTTGCTGGCCATGCTCGTTACGACATCGCTCAAACCCAGCCAAAACGAAGCGATCTCCGTTTACCCAAAGAATGTGCGGCTCCACCAGCTCCATCGACTGCTGACTCGAAGATAGACGTGCCACCTTCACCGGCCGCCTCAGACCCTGATCGGTCACATCCATAATGACCAAGTCCCCACGCCAAGAAATTGTGTATCTTTCAAGCATATCCCTGGAATCTCAACGCCCAGTTGTCTCATCTTGACGATTGTTACGTTCACAATCCACCCCCAGATATACTGTATACGCATACAGCATAATATCCATAAAGCTGCCAGCAGGTAAGGCGGCGTGAAGCAATCAAGTACCGCTGGGCATAATTGCCCACAGTTACAATTCGATAGATTGTTACCATCAGGCACGAGATATTATCGACCGACGATATGCCGGCACGTGTCGTTCCCATCGTGGACAGTCAATAGGAAAACAAATGAACGGACTACTTCGCACTTTGTTCTTTGTTTCGGCGATCGCTCCGGCTGTGTTGATTAGCGCCTTACTTCAACTCTGGAACTTGGGGCCGAACATGACAATTGCTGGTTGGATTGCTGCCAGCACTTTTGCATGCTTGTTTCCCCTTCTGGTAATGATCGCCGCAGCTCAGCGTGTGGCGGTCATGCCGTTTTCGGCAAAAAAGGTGGAACCGCAGGATTGGATGCTAGTGGTATTTGTAGTTAGCTACTTCCTGCCTTTGGTCATAAACGTAAAAGACCTTCATATTTTCGTTGGCGTCGTGTTAGTTGCAGCTGTAATCCTGGCCACACTCGACGCAATCCCGTCCCATCCCGTGCTCCACGTCTTTAGGTATCGGTTTTATAAGGCGGAAGGGACAAATGGTGTTGTTTACACCTTAATCACGCGGCGTCGACTATTGACGGCTTCGGATGTGAAATCTGTAAAGCAGTTGACACCTAATTTGGTTTTGGAGGCTTAATGTACACCCTTTTCGCTTATACCAGAGATCCGGCTCAACGCGTCGTTAGGTTTGCGGTTGATCAAGATGTGCAGACGGAAATGACAGAATTTTTAGAAGCTCAGGTTGAGTATTTTGACAGGGAGCGCGAAGAGTTCGCGTTTGATGGAAAATACAAACCTGATCCTGGTGAAATGCTCATCATAGACGAGTTTGATGATATAGATAACTTATGCGATGCCATTGCCGCCCCGATTAATTTTCCGGTTGCCGATCCGGCCAGCCTCCCTTTCGATCAAATCAAAGCGTTATTCTTCGGAAAACCAGATGATGACGGTGAAACTTCTGTTTACTTCCAAGTGTTCGACCGCAGGAAGCTGATTTCAAGTACTGGTTTTTCAATTTTCCATGCGCAAAACGTCTACAAAAAAATTGAAGGCACAGGTCTTATTCTAGACAATAAAATTATGGCCAGACTGAAAGGGAACGTGCTCAAGTTCCCCAGCTTCTATCACGTGCGTCAAATCTTCGACATGACCAGCTACTATCAAGAAGCTACTGACGCAGACATCCGTGAGTTCGCAACCATCGAACAAATCCAAGTTACCGATTTAGATGCATTGGTAGCAGCTAGCGACAGCTGGATTCGCAAAAAGCTTTGGTTGATCAAAACTAGCGGCATTTTGGAGCGTGTGCCTCCAAACGACATACGCGCGATAGCTGCCGAATTCAATATCCCGGTACATTACGAACAGGTGGATGGAACTGAACGACTTCAGTTGCCCGAAGACAAAAAAGCGTTGAAAACACTGCTTCGATTCCTCGAAGAGGATTACTACAAATCGCCCCTCTCGAAGACCAACTTTGTGACCAATTCAAAGCGCGCTCTTAGCGCCAACTCTGCCGAGTGATGTCGGTAGCTTATTAACCTTGAGTAAACCACATGCCGACAATTCAATCGATGGAGCTCCCTCGCCCAAAGAACTGGCAGGAATTCGAAGACATCACGCGCGACGCCCTAATTAACCGGTGGCAAAGCCCGGATCTGCAAAAGCATGGCCGTTCTGGCCAGTCCCAAGCAGGGGTAGATATTCACGGGCCTGATTACCTCGGGAGAACTGTCGGTATTCAATGCAAAAAGTACAAATCCAAGTTAACAATGAAAACCGTGAGAGCGGAAATCCTCAATGCAGAGAAATTCCCTGGTAGGCTCTCAACGCTAATAATAGCCACGTCAAACGAACATGATTCGGTGCTTCAAGCAGAAATAAGGGCACTATCAGAAGACCGCAGTCGGCTCGGGGAGTTCGCAGTTGGCGTCATGTTCTGGGACGAAATCATTGCTGGTCTTGCTCTCAACCCTGCTTCTGTCAAGGCGCACTATCCCAACATCATTATTGAACCAACAACACACGTCAATTCTGAGCGGCAGCTTGCCGCATTGGAGCTGGGTTACTTTGGAGCGGATATTTGGAAATATATAGAACTCATGTATGGCGAAGCTGGATGGCTTGCACAGGCTGACCCAGATGAGCTAATGGCAAAGCTACGAATTCTAATCTATAGAACAACACAGCTATTGCCCGCCGATGTCGCAGATAAAATCGTTGAAGCAATTGAAGCAACGCGTGACGGCTGTCTCAAACAGTCAGATTGGAAAACAGTAGAACTCCAGTCTAAGCGAGCTTCGAAGCGCATTTCCGATGCAACTAGTTTCCTATCGTTGTTAGAATCGCAAGTACTCGACGTTGCGCTTCAAATTGGTCGGATTTATCACCACATCGACGAGTTGCCTAGTTCAAGCCTGCAATCCCAAATTCGAGAGAAAATGCTCGCCATTCTTGGCACACAGGAGTCCATCACAATCGATGAAGCGATTGACAAAGCAACTGCGCAGAAAACCGGATATCTCTGGGCCGTAAAGATGTATGGTTTCCTCGATAGAAAAATTCGATACCGAACCTAACACGTTCAAACTGAACCTCGAACCGGCCGCATGCGAATTCAAAAGGACTCTCTTGAAAATTACACGCCTTACGATCTCTAACTTCCGTGGAATAAAGCACGCAGTATTGCACTTCGACGGTCATACCTTGCTGGTAGGCCAAAATAACGTCGGAAAAAGCACGATCTGCGAAGCTCTTGATCTCGTACTTGGTCCTGATCGCGCAAGCCGGTTTCCGCCGGTTGAGGAGTTTGACTTCCATAATGCGAACTACTTGAATCCCCCGGCCAATGAAGGAGAACTTCCGACGCCGGTCCCCATTCGAATTGAAGTTTTGCTTACTGGGCTAACGCCCGAAGTGGAGAATCGGTGTGGGGGGCACACCGAATACTGGGATGCGAAAGAACATCGTGTAATTGGTGAAGGAGAGATTGATCAAGCAAATCCCCCACAAGTTACCTGTCTGCGATTGGAAACCGTCGCCCAATACAGTATCGAGGAAGACGAATTCGAGGCCAGCACATTCTTCTCCCATCCGCCTGGCATTGATGAAGGCCTGTCTCCAGTTAGAAAAGACATCAAACGGCTGTTCGGATTCCTGTACCTGCGTGCCTTGCGGACAGGGTCGCGGGCTCTGAGCCTCGAACGAGGATCGCTGCTCGACCTGATATTGCGCGCTAAAGGCATCAAGATAGGGCTTTGGGAAAAAGCAATTGGACGTTTGAAAGACCTGGACATTGGTGACGATGCGTTAGAACTTGATGGCGTCCTTCAGGAAATTGAAGAACGACTCGGACGATACATCCCTACAAATGCCGATGGACGAGCAACCCATTTACACGTGTCGCAGCTAACCCGTGAACATCTGCGTAAGACCATGGCGTTCTTCATTGCCATGTCAAAGGGTCAAGAGCACGTACCGTTTCAGCAGGCCGGTACTGGCACGTTAAATACGTTAGTGCTCGCCTTGCTTTCGCTCCTCGCGGACCTGAAGCCCTCTTCCGTCATCTTCGCCATGGAAGAGCCAGAGATTGCAGTTCCTCCGCACACTCAACGACGGATTGCAGACTACCTGCTCAATAACACAACTCAGGCCTTTGTTACATCTCATTCGCCATACGTTATCGAGCGATTCGAACCATCGCAGACCCTTGTACTATCGCGCGACGCGCAAGCCACCATCTCGGCTAAACGCGTCTCCGATGCCAGCAGCCTCAAGGACCAGGACTACAAACGTTTCGCACGCCGAGGGCTAACTGAATGCATGCTCGGCAAAGGTGTGATTGTGGTTGAAGGCGTAACCGAGTTTTACGCCTTGCCGGTCATAGAACGACGGCTGCACGAGGACCTTGCAGGAATGTTTCAACCATTGGATCTATCGGGTGTGGCCTTTTTCGACGCCGATGGCGAAAGCAATATGCTGAAATTCGGATCTTTCTTTAAAGAGCTCGGGCTCAAGACTTTCTCGTTCTACGACTTCTTGAAACGCACGGCTGAAGACAAAAAGAAGCTGACCGATTGCTTCACAGTCGATTGCGAGCACCCGCACGCAGGTTTCGAAGGACTGATCGCAGCAGAAGTTCCGGTGCTTCGACTTTGGGCGTTCCTATCAGAGCTTCGGGATAGTGGTGAAAATGGGAATATGGTGATCCCTGCAGCTCAGCCCGACGATGAGGCAGTTCGAAAGCTGACGAAAAGTGCTTTGGCTGGAAAGAAAGGAGCAGGTTGGTCTGCCCGCCTTCTAGAAGGATGCACTGTGGCTGAAATGCCAGCAACTGCTGTAAATTTCCTATGCCAAGTACATGCACACTTCTTGCCAGCACCAGCCCAACCGGCCGACTTGGAACAACCTGAGGCGCCAGCTGAAGCCGCCTAGGACGACCTGAATGGAAATCTGTGAACTACGTCAGAAGCTTCTAGACCACGACGGACATGCCCTTGTGATTGGAGGTCCTGGAAGCGGTAAGACTACCATCGCTTTAAAAAAGGCCGTTCTTCGAATCGAAGAGGGTCTATTGCCAGGCCAAGCCGTTCTGTTCCTGAGCTTTTCTCGCGCGGCCGTCGCCAGGGTTGCGGAAGCCGTCCAGGCTCATGTAGCTCGCGAGCATCGAAGCGCGCTCAACATGCAGACCTTCCATTCCTTTTTTTGGGAGACGTTGGCGTCAAATGCTTATCTTCTTGGCTCCCCGAAGCCGCTTAAGATCCTACTTCCTCATGACGAGGAAATCTTGTTCGGTAAGATCAAGAAAAAGAATCGCAAGGAAAGCAATCCGGAGTGGCGGGCATGGCTGAATGAGCGAGAGCGTCTGTTCACGGAAGAAGGAAAGATGGCCTTCGATTTATTCTTTCCGAGCGCGGTCCAGCTACTTGAAAGGTCTGGCCATATCCTAAGGATGATCGCCCAACGCTACCCTTTGATTATTGTCGACGAAGCACAGGACACCAATAGCGACGCATGGCGATGCATTGAGCTCTTATCCAAAGAAACCATCATCATTTGCCTCGCCGATCTGGAGCAACAGATATTTGACTACTTGCCAGGCATTGGCCCGGAAAGAATTGATGCGATCAAGGTTGCCCTCGATCCGTTGCAAATAGACTTGGCCGGTCAAAACCACCGGAGTCCAGATTCAGAAATCGTGGTATTTGCCGAAGACGTCCTAAAGGGCGCTGTTCGAGTGGGCCCATACAAGGGCGTGTCTTCTCTTACTTACAATCCGAAGCCAGATAAATTTGATGCAAGAAGGGTCGTGCGTATGGCCCTAGGGGCACTGCAACGGCGCATTCGCAAAGAAACGGGGAAGTGGGGGCAGAGTATCGCGATACTAACTCACTCGGGTTCAGCAGCAGCCAAGATATCAGCAGCCCTCAATTCCGACAGTAAGCCAGTGAGGCACAAGCTTCTATTTGATGAAAACATAGCCTTACTCTCAGCGCGGATCGCAGCTAGCCTGCTCGAACCCATGCGTCCTGCAGAGAGGATGGTCAACATCGCTTCCATGCTGGAGAAGTTTGCAAACATTGAGCGCGCCAAAGGTTCCGCGAAAGTAGCAGGAATTCAGAAGTGGATCGACAAAGTGAATGCCGGGAAGCTGCCTACTGCGGCGTTCGTCAAGAATGTCGCCTCACTAATTGACGAACTGGGCATGGGTCCATTTACAGGAAGCCCTACTAAGGATTGGTTAGCCATCAAATCGATGCTTCGGCATTCCTTGGACCCACAACTCCAGCAAGTGGCATCCCAACTGGACTACTTGGTCAGCTTCAACCGTGGGAAGCGAATCGCAGCAGGCCTTAGTCAGTTATGGGAGCAGCACGGCTGCTACCGAGGTGCAGCAAACGCTTTTGAAGTGGCTCTCGCACAAGATCAACTGATGGGAGGTCTTGACGACCCGAACGGCTTACAAATCATGACAATTCATAAATCCAAAGGCAAGCAATTTGACGGCGTCATCATTTTCAGATCAGGTCGATTTGACGAAAAATTGGGGCAGCTGTCCTCGTTTATCTGGCGCGGTGATGAGCGTCCTTACCATCGAAGCAGAAAAATACTTCGCGTTGCATTCACGCGAGCAAAGACACATGCACTAATTCTTAACCCGATGTATCCATACTGTGAAATTACTGGTGCGTATAACCTTTCTTAGCTAACACGGGCATAGCTCCCATTGCCCGCATCCGAAGTTTGAGAATTAGACAGCTTCATCGCATCAAACGCAACCGCTCCGGCAACCTTGGTCACCAAAAATAGAACTGCTCCATGCACGCTCCACTTCCGTATCCTCTGAGAGTTGAAGATCAGCTCCTGTACTCCAAGTCTTTGTCGCCACTCCCTGATTCCGCAATCCAGATGCTGGCTGAAATCGAGAAGCTGGATGTATCGAAATTCTCGGAGCTAGACGTGCGGAGTGAGGTCATAGATCCGATTGTCCGGGCGCTCGGATACAAGAAGCAGACCTACTTTTCTCTCGAACGTGAAAAACCCTTGAAGATTCTCAATAAGGACCTGCGAGTCGACTACAGCTTCACGCTGATGCACGAGAATTTTTGGGTCATTGAAGCGAAGAAGGTCAACCGAAAGGCACTGCGATTTACGGCCGCCGAACTGGAGCAAGCGCTGATTTACGCAGCGCATCCTGAAATCAATGCTGCGTTGCTGGTCCTCTGTGACGGCAGGATTCTGCATGTCTTCGATCGAGAGGAGAGCCTTACGTCACCAATTCTTGAAATTGAGATTGAGCACCTGGTGCGAGACTTCGACAAACTTCGCACCGTTCTGTCGCCTTGGCAACTGTGGTTCTTCGAAAAGAGACGTATCGTTCGGATGATCGACAAGGTCTTTGACAGGGAACCCAACATGGAGCGACGGGAAGAGTTTCGGGCACTTGTCGATACTCGCCTGCGCCAGAAAAGAATAACGGTTCTTCAGAATTATCAGAACCTTGGCCCTACTCTTCTTGACCGTGATCGACTCGAGCACATCAAATCTTGCCACTACACTGAGATCATAGGCGTACATTTCTTCCGCCAGCGAACGGCGGGAGAACTCAACGCTATGTCACACCGGCTTACAGAATTCTGCAAGACTAACGCCTTCCACGTCTTGCACGCGATCTTCCCCGACTCCCCTCGCGACACGAATGACCTTTACTGGGGTGCCGCTCTCCACTTCTTACTCTGGCTGGATCGAGAAGGTGTAGCTGTGCACTGGGTACCAGGCTATTTGCGCGATGTGAATTCGACCGAAGGTATCCTGTCCACTGCGATTAACCAACTGATACGGCTTTGCCTAACCACCTTCGCGAGTGACCATGCAAGGCGTATTGTTCAGCTCTACGCGGCTTCCGCGCGTAGGCTTGCAAAGCAACTTAACCTCATCTCACCTGACACGGAAGCCATCACGAGTCTTCAGCATGCATTGGTGCGACACCACCTCGATGAACTCTCTTTTTCGCAGTATACATCGACTTCTCGAGGGCATCGAGGTGCCCTACTAGATGCAAATACCATCCGCCTCACTGAGGCATTCGTAAGTGGCTGCACATCATCCGACGATGACTTCAATGTCGACAAGGCTCTTCTTCGCCTCAAGGATATTTGGAGGTCCGAACTGCTTTGGCTTGGCGATGGAGAGAACTATCGCTTGGCTCGAAATGCGCATTCGATCGAAGATATGCCTGGTTCCGAATTCGTGAACATTTCTTATGACAATTTGGGACATCATTGCCTCTGCATGCTTAATCAATTCCCCAACTGGAGATCGCATGCGATGACAACGTACAAGGACGCCATCGAAAGCGTTGCTAGGCATGGCTCCTGGCAAGCGCGAAAATGGCTCGGCATCGCGGACGATGAGCAAATGACGCGCCTCACAACAAAGGACCTAGCCGATCGCTTCTTTTTGGGCGACGAAGACGTACTGCTGCGATTGGCATCTGGCTATGGAGTCAAACTTTGATCGAAAATGTGAAAAGGCATCCAATTGAGGGAGTTCGTTCCGATGCGCTTAAACACCTTCGATCTTCCATCACGCAATTGAAGCAGCTCAATTTGGATTTGGGGCTAGTCGCCCAGTTCTCGCTTGTCATCGACACGAACGCAGTCATCAAAGAACTGCTTTGGCTCACCCAAAAGCGTAGGAATCCAGGCGCGCGCAGCGGTCTGATGGAGACCGTGGAGTCCGAAACCATCAAGTTGTACGGCCCACCGCAATTATTTGATGAAGTCCAACGAAAAATTCCAATTGTTGCCGCAGACCGCAACGCGGACGAAAGCCAAATGTTTGCGCACTGGGACCACTTCAAAAAACGCATCGCGCTGGCCATGCCAGACCCGACTTTGACCGCACATCTAAAAAATGGGATTGATCCTGACGACGCTGAGTTTGTGGCGCTTCAAAAGACTATTGGAGCAACCGGCGTTCTCAGTAACGACGCACACATCCCATTGATGGGAGGTACGCCAATAACCATCGATTGCGTCTTCCTCCTACGAGACTACTCGCGTAGTACTGCAATCGAAATGTCTATTAAGGTTGCTGGCACACACATGCTGATCGCAAGCATCGCTGGCGTCAAAGTCGCTTGTCACGCAACGCGCTCGCTTGCTCATGCTTACCGCCGATTGCCGGATTGGATAAAGGTCACTCTCATTGTCGGCGCATTTATGGCGCTATCGAACCAGAAGATTCGATCACAAGCAGCAGCCACGTTGCGCAGTTTAGCGAATGGCATCTCAAACGCATCTCCAAAAGCTGTAGAACTCGTGGCAGATGCGGCGACGATCGCCTACGAAAACCGCGAACGCGCCAAGAGCAATCTCGCGCTTGCTCTTTCCGAGATAGGACGCGTAATAGAGCGAACCATTTAAACTCCCATATTAGCAACCGCACGATCACCCACCATCACTCAGAGGAAAGGCCACTCGAACTAATGACATCTAAACTCTTTCTGACAGCCAGCAAAGACTCGAGCCAAGAACTTACATCGCTGTTCGACTTCGTTTGGCCAACATCAGCGGCTATCTGGAATATGCAGTGGCAAGTCAAAGGGTATCGCGCGCAGATGCCCACCGCGACACCTGATGAGATGGGGGCTAGGTTTACCTCTGGAAGTGGAATCCAGAATGTAAACTTCAAGCAGCTAGAGCAAGCCAGCTGGTCAGACATGCAGGGCTGGTTCGCAAAGCTCCTGCTATCGGAATCTTGTGCCCTGTTTGAAGGGTGGATTGCTTCAGCATTGGACGAGCTGAAAGTTCCCGATACTGTCCGCAAGCGCACTACAAAGAGCTCTATCGACAAACAGCTTCAATTTCCATCGGAAATCGACGCCTCAGGATCGGCCACCAAAGGCCTGCAAAAAGGTCTGGCGAGCCTGCATGCGTCTGGGAAGTCGGCTGCATTACAAGCTAGCTTCCAAGCCCCCTTGATGGCATCTCGAAAGAATGCAAGTTCTCATATTGAGAAATTGCTGGTTTGCTACAGGGTGTTCAAAGAGGCGCGGAACTGCTTCACACACCATGGCGGCCGCGCCAATCAAAAGACGGTGGATGCGTACTCTAGCTACGCTACAGAAACGCCAGTCACATTGGGACTAAAGGAGAAGCCAATCATGCCTCCGATAACCGTCGTTGGAAGTCCAATCGAGTTGTCCCTGCGAGGTGTAGTTGGATTTAGCGATGTCGTATTCCGCCTTATCCATACACTTGATGCCGAATTTGCAGTTTCATCCTACGCCGAGCAAGTGTTCGCATCTATTTGGACAAGCAAGCACCCCACTCCTGTGACACTCAAGTCGATCCCTGCTAAGAGGCATACTCAACTTAAAGGTATGGTTCACGCCTGCGGGCTACCAAGACCCACTTCGCTAGCGTCACTTGACACTTATATGCAAAATCAGGGGCTCGTTATTTGATCCTAATGGATTAGATTGATGGCGGACGGCGTGGACGCATATACCGCCGTTCTCATACATGCGCCTACAGAAGTTAGCAGGTCAACGCACTCATTCCCACGGCGACCTGCAAAGCTCTGACTAAATCTAAGTTGGTAGCGAAGTGGAGCTTTGCGGGTCACTTTCGCCCATGGTGATGTGCATGATCGCCCCGATCTGCGCACCAGGGTTCTTTGCTCGCATTTCCGCACTATTCAACTGTATCAAATATTGAGCCTCGCTCGACGCGTCTGTCAGCGCAGCCAACATGGCATCCTCTTGTACTCCGAGAAAATCCAAGTACAGAACCCGCAACAGCAACCGCATGCGTACACTGGCGCGATGCAGTTCGACCCCATCTAAGATGTCATTCTTAGAGGCGTCATCCCAATGGGTATAGTAATTTCGCGTAACCACCCATCTCCTCGGAAGTTGACCGTTCCCTCCAAGAACCATACGCCGAACATTTTCGGGTAGCTTCGCCACCAGTGCGTCCAGACGTTTGCGCAACGAGATTTCGTTGCCATATTTGATGCGCGACTTCAGCGATTCGCGATGGTCTGATCCGACCGAAGCTGGGATGGCTTTGCAAAGTTCATTGTGGACTTTTGCATATTCATCGACGGTAGTGTATAGGCCAGGCAGGATGGCGCGGTGGAACCCTTCAAGCGCTTGCATAAGTGAGAGAAACTCGACGTGCGACCACAGGTTTCGAGTATTCAAGACGCTCAGTGCCAGTTGGCTGGGCGTTTCGATTGCCTGGTATCGTTCAAACCAATTCTGGCATACAGTCGCAAAGTCGACGCCCATCATTCTTCTGGCCATAAAAAACTCACTTGGGTTTTGAAAAGCGCAGCATGCAGGCTCACGCAAGGAGGTCAAAACCTGAACCTTTCGGTCACCTTCCGAAAGCACGCCCTCGGCATGATCATGAGCCATCGGCGAGCCTGCAATGAAGGACAGCAATGTCAGCAGCTTTCCCCGCTGGTCGAAAAACCACTCAAGAGTTTGAGGCTGATCGGGCCTAATCGTCAGGTGGCCATTGATAGTTGCGCGAATCTCTGAGAGAAGATCGCCCGAATAAAGATGACGCAACCCAATGCATACCTTTGCTTCAATTGCTGGAACCTCGATCAATTCTTCAGGAAGATGCTCGAATTCATAAGCAACACTCATCGGAGATGAATCTGTACGATTGATGATCGACCGAGTAACTCCTGAGCGACCATTCCACAATTGCAGACCTGGGATCCTAAAACTGAACTCTCGGTACAGCGTGTCGGTAGTCACATGTTCACCAACGACTATCCAACTTGAGACAAGTCGCTCGGTCTGACGCAAGCCAGCTGGCCCTAAGTTGTAGCCTGAACCGACACGAGTAGCGTTAAGTATCGATAGGTGTTCACTTGCCGTTGAAATACCATGAACCACAGCATATTGGCATACCTCGTCGCCATATACGGCCCCGGCCTGTACAGGACTAAATGAATCATTCAATCGCAGAAGCGCACGGTTGGCCTCCCACGCAAGGGTTCCGGAGATTTGCCGCGTTTCGGCCAGGCCCGGCAGGGACCATTCACCCACAAATTGCACTGCCTCACCCAATGCATATTCCGTCATAAGCTTCACTCTCCCATTAGGTCGGTTGGATCTGCTAAGTCGTCCTCATTTCGAGGGACGAATAATGGACTGCATTCTTCGCGCCATCTCGGATATCTTATCAGTCGCCGCCTGCGCATCGAGACGTCCAGCGGAGAGATCTCGCCGAATAGCCGCAAGTTCCTCATTAAAGCTATCGAGACGAGCAGCTCTCGCCTCAGAGGCTTCAACATTGTCCCAAAGACCGTCGTCGTTCCTGGCCAAGTCTATGTAGTGCCATAGCGATCGCACGTCCGCATGCCCAGTCTTCTGTCGAACTCGCTCAAGCAAAGCTCGATAATCTGAGTCCGTGACAATTTTCTTTCCTGTGAGCTTGAACTCCTTCAGCAGCTTACGAACCTCAAGCGTAATGAAACGATGCCGGAACATAGAAAAGCAGACTTGCTGCCCACTCAAACCAGCTTCGTTTCTGAGTTCCAGAAAATCCTTCTCCAGTGCCGAGAGCGTGAGTGATCCCCCAAACTCTCCCGGCTTTGTCCCCAGGAAGACAGCACCTGCGTTGCCTTTCTCAATGCCGTGGCTCCTACATGCCGTTTTCCAAGATCGGAGTGCAATGAGGTACCGTCGCACGCTCTCAACCTGCGCACCGTGCAACACGAATGCCCGTCGAGGCGGGTCGTTACGGCGCCTCTTCAGAGTTGGAATAAGCAGAGTACTTTTTGCATCCTTCTCACAAGCAATCACCGCTTCAAGGTCGCTTAATGTAAGCAGCATCATCTCGCCCGGTCGCAGCCCCGTTGCTTGCAGCAGCCACAGGATGAAGCGACGTCGCGCCCACAGATAGTCTACGCATGCTCCAGAAAACTCGTCGTCGAGCCCATGAGCACGACGCGTCATCTCATGCAGCCTTTCTAATGTTCCCTTGACTTCAATGGCATCTTCCAATGCCTCGATAACCTGCCTAGAGACTGGAAGCTTCCTTTCCGTGCTGACCGGCTCTGGCATGTACCTGTGGCCAAATTCCACTCGATTCAGGTACTTGTTCCAACGTTCTGTGACCGTAATGGAAGCGCCTTCGCCTGACCTTCCTATCAGAGGCTTCGCCCCACGATACAGCGCTGCTTGAAACCAGGTTAGGAAGCAGATGCACCGATGAATAATGTTCCTGATCGTATTGTTATTTCGTTTGGTTCCTCCCGTCATTGCTCCAGTCTTTTCCTCCGACAGCTCGCGGATGAAGATCTTGATATCACCGTCTGACAGTTCGCCAAATGCCTTTCCTCTTCGTCCGCAATAGCTAACAAGCTGACCAAGCTGAAAAGCATATGTCTGCGCACTTCCACCGGTCCATTCATAAGATTGTTCGATCAAATACTGGTTCACCGGGATGCACGGATGACCGCTTGGCCAGTGTACGAATGCACCTGATCTGATCGTCTGTGATGTGACGTAGCGACGATCACGTTCTTGTATAACGGCCTCCGGAATATGGAAGCCAGCGACCCGGAAAACGCGTGAGCGAAAGTGGTCGTTTTCCATGGCTACATTGAGCTGACGTTATCAGGACGCAGAGTCGCAAAGATCGCCGGCGAAAAGATCTTTGCGAACTTCTCATCGTGTTCATTGAGAAGGTTCGTCAGTCGCCTCATGTAAATTTCGCCAATTCTGGTGTCTTTGGAAATCGCCGCCACTTCCTTTAAGAGCGCAACATACGCCGTGCTTTGCGCGAGCATAGCTTTCTGCGTGCTCGAAAGCAGGTGCTCCATATCACCAAGCCGATAGCGCAGCTTATCCAACTCGCTCCCAGCCCCCCTCCGCTTCTGTTGCTGCGAAATATATGCCTTGTAGATGCGACGTCGAAAGCTATCTAAGTATTGCCTTCCAGTGCAGCCATTGGGCTCGGAAAAGGCGGAAAGAAGGTCGTCGGCGTGCTTGAAAAGCGTATTTCGAGATCCGATTGGCTCAATTTTCATGGCCTCATTTTCGAATTTCGCGAATGCCTCTGCCGACCGACATGCACGCAAAAACTCTTGTGGTACATTCGCCATGTCACGCGCGGCGCGTTCCAATGCGACATACCGCATACGCACAGCACGCTGCCATTTCGTTAAATCACCTGAGTGCGACAGACGGTTCATTTTCTTTTACCCTTACGTAAGGCAACACATACCTTCCTCGACGCCCCATCTATCTGTGCGTAGTACTTCTCGATATGAAACAGGTTTCGTTCCTGCAGGGAGAGGAGGTAGGCTCTAAGCTCCCGCTCCGATACCAAGTCAAGGCCTTTAACTTTGAAATGGTTTAGAACCCGGTCGTACAATTCCGCGAACTCAGCTTCGCTACCACTGAAGCCGGTCCGAGTTCGCAGACGATCGCCGATGTACAAAGCGTCCAAGCTTTCAGCTGTCTCACCCGGAAATTCAAGCTCAATGTAGGCTTTGAGATGTTCCACATTCGTATGGCCAGCCAGGTCACTGGCGGCGTCCATTACGCTCTCCCTACCACTCCAAAACATAAGTAGCAGCGTCCACTTCCTCAGTTCGTGGATTCTTACGTACCACCGTCGTCCAAGTTCGTCTGGCGGCAAGTTGACGTAATCGCAAAACAGGTCCAGATAGCGGTCGAGGATCCTGCTGTAGATCGTCTTGCGCTCACCAAGATAAAAGCTCGGAAGAACAAACAAACGGTCACGATAGAAATCGTCACGTTCATCGAATTGAGCAATCAGTCCTGCGCTTAGCCGCTGCAGTTGCTTTATGGCCTTTGCAGCAATCGCAGGGATGGGCTTTGCCTCCGCCTCTGAATTGAATGGCCCCACAGTGCGCTTAGCCAAATCGGACTGGAGGTAATAGTATCCATTGAACTTTAGACAGTCCCTACGCAGCATAGCGATTTCGGAGTTGCGCGATGGTTTCAATATGGCGATGATGACCACAATCGCGCCAATAAGCACTTCAATCGCTTCATGTATTGAGGGAGAGTGTCGACGTTTCGCAAAGCTTACACGGCGTGTATTCGGAGTCAATGAGCCGAACCCACCGCCAATTTCTTTTAGTTTTTCGGGAATAGGAATGTCTTTAAGGATCGAGCTCATCCACTTACTCCTTGCCGAATGGTGATCGGCACAAGGAGCAGTGAAACGCAAGACAGCCTCCATAGAGCGGAGAAAATGCTCGACTAGTTCGTCTCCATAGTTCTCCACCCAGCTTAATGCCGTATCTAGATACTTCATCCCTGTCTCGACAGGCATGAATGGCGTTCGCTTAACTTCCACAGAGTACTTTCTCGCCAACGACTTCAGCTCCTTGACATTGATTGTTTCTGGGCTAATTAGCTGCTCCGGCATGTGAGGGTACAGCCGAAGAATCACCTCGATTTCGGAGGCCAGCATTTCCGCTGGACTGAATGAGGTTGACGTCTGAAGCGCCGCCTCGATCGTGATCGTTCTATGCCCAGGAAACTCGCGACGCTTCTGTCCACTCAGAAGCAAATCACCAGAATCACAAGCCTTCGGCTCAAACTGGCGTAGGAATGCCATAAAACGGTCTGACGCTCCTGTGAGAGTATCCTTCTCAACACCCAACAGATCAGACAGGAATGAACGCGATATACGCCCTCCCGAGCGTTTTGAATAGGCATTCAGGCTGGCGAGCCACGCACAAATCGGCCCCACGATGTCATTTCCAAGTCGAGCGTTGAGATCAAGATCAGGAACGACCGTCGTTTGAAACGCCCCGATGTAAAAGCATTCGAAGTAGCGGCGAACCAAGCAATGTGCTTCGGTCCATCCGCCCCTTCCCACCTGCGTAAATAGTTCTCGCAGGGATTGCTGATCCAGCAAGGCAAAGCCAAAGTGCTTTGGTGCTAGTTGGCTCTTGTGGAGGAAGAGCCAGTTTGCGATGGACTTTAGCGTAAAGCAGAAGTGAATCCAGGTCGTGAGGGCGGGTACTCGCTTTCCCGCGAAGCCATCACGATAGAGGCATGCGGTCATTTTGACCGTTTCAAGCATTACCGAGTTCGAGTCATCCGTCAGGAACGAGCCGTCTGGCAAGCGGATCTTCCAGTTCACGTCGAGTGTCGATATCCACTTCCCGTTTAAGAAACGGGTCTTCTTTCCCGCCAAAGTTTTCCAAACGTGATCGGACCAATCACTCAAGAGCCAACTAGGCCTTTGCCCGGACTCGTAGGGTCTGACAATTCGTATGTACTCAGAAGCGCGTCTACGGACCTCTTCAATCTCATTTAGGTTCAATGGGCAGTCAGGCTCTGGCCGAACCAAAGAGAGCATCTTCTCGAACGAATTCATACAACCTCCCAGTTCGTAAGGATGTTGCGTTCCAGCGCCGTGATATTCGAATTCATCAACCCGTTGATCGCATCTCTATGCGCTGAGCGTAGTAGCCCGGTATTTGCGACACCCATAAACCGCTCAGCAACGTCGGGGCGCACGGCAATGATGTAGATCATGCGAGCAAGGTCTAAGAGTCCATCGGCATGCTCAATGATAGGAAGACGCCCCAGATCCCAATCAAGTCGCTGTTTGTATAAGTGCGCCACAACGTCTTTGGAAACGATTACCGACAATAGCCCATCGAACGAAGTCTCACACCTACATTGTTCATCAATCGATATACGAAATCTTGGCGCATACTTGCGATAGATCTCATCGGCCACGACCGAACTTCCGGGAGCGAAGTCATAAGTGATCTGAGCGAGAAACCAGTTCAATTCTTGGACAGCTGCCATGTCAGAAACCCGAAGGCAGTACTCTTTCCCAGCACTGGCTAGTACAAGCAAAATGTTTTGAAATCGGCGAACAATTCGCTCATTCCATATGCGGCGGATTTCCCTTGGAATGTAGTTTTCAAGGGACACGCGGTATGTGTTCCCAAGCCTCACCGAGACCAGAACCAAGGATCCTGTTTCGAACCAGGTGAGCAACCCCATCGTGTTGCGGATCTTTGCAAAGTCAAGTGTCCCCTGCACCAGTCCAAGCTCTTCGAGCTCGGGGTAATAGCGCACCAAAGAGTATTTTGTATGCCCGTTTAGCTGCCTAGACGACACCTCAGGGTGCCCCAGTTTTCCGCTCCCACTTCCAACGAAAAGGTGCCGCCAGAATTTGGATCCAGCCCGCCTAAGAAGTTCTCGAACTGGAGCGGTAACCTTTAAGATGTGCTTAATCACCCGAGCGGCCCTCTTGGAAAGAGTCGCGTACTTGCGGCACCCAGCGCGAGGTTTATCTACACTTAGCCTTAGCCCGCCCGCTCTGTCTGTTGCGAGAACAAATGACTTACCTTTGACATTCAGCAGTCTTGCGGAAATGATTGACTCGGGATTCAAGGTCGGATGCTCTTGAATCAGGATTGCGCAAGCTACTGCAATATCTAGTGGGCTCAGCACCCCCAAAAACCTTAGATACATTGACATCACAGTCTGCAGCTCTAGCTGGTTCTTGGTAAGTGAACTGAGCTCGTAAAGCAGATCCTGCGATGAAAACGCCCTTTTTCTTGCAAACCTCGAACAAAAGGCCGGATGGCAACTAAGCGATTTGGCTGAGAGGCAGGAAACATCATTCGAAGTCCGCAGTATGTACCCCAGTATCGCTAACGTTGCGGCTTCACTTCCTGGCACGTTCGGGTGCGTTGCCAGCCCTGGCCTGAAGCATTTAAGACAGTCGAGTGCGTCGTTATCTGGCCCCCACAATTGAGTCGATGCGCGGGCCTTGATCCACTCAGATTTTGACCGAATTAGTTTCAATCCTACGTGAAAGTCCTTTACCGTTCGGTGCCAGTAGTCGTCGCAATATTTACTCAGCGACTCGATTCGCGAACGCATGACTTGTTCGATCTCTTCGATCGCATCGACGTCTGTTGTCCAGAAAATTTGGCCATATAGCGTGCGTCCGACAGGAGCAGAGTTGGTTGAGACGGCTGGGCCATCCCCAATGCTGCGGGGCCAGAGCGCAGTCCCATTGGCGACGACCAGCCTGGGCAGTGTCGTCTTAGGTATCATCAGGCCGCGTGGAAGAACTCCTTCCTCTCCTAGCATGCACAACCAACCCGAGATGGTTTGATCCCACGACCTGGTCCTAGTGACCAGCGTGGCCTTGTAATGACCTGTACTTAAATACCAGATGTAGAAGTCGAGAATCAGTGCCTGACATTCATCCAAGTGGATCGGCAAGGAACAGATCCCCCTAAGCTGTAGAAAGCGCCCAAACGTTACTACGGAGCTGCGCAGATAGGCTGCTTGGGTCTTATATCGCTTGCCTTCGATGCGGGCTTGGGTCGCATCAAGGATGCGTCGAATTAATGCTGGCAGCAAATGCCTGAGAGAGCTCAGGTCGACTGCATGGTCAGCCTGGCGATCAGGATTCTCCAGATAGGCAACCACCTTCACTTGCGAAATTTCAATGCGCATACGTCCCCCTCTAGGAGCGCCTAGGCCATTTCATGGCGGGCGAGTTGAACTAAAGCCGCTTTCAACAACTGGAAAGGCAAGCAGTGTCCGTAGCGGCCAACGGGCAGTCGCAAAGGCATGCAATGAGGAGGCAAAGCGAGGACGAACCACTACGGATACTTGACAGCCGTCCGTGGTAGTCATACAGTGAAGTCACTTGTCTGATTCACCGATCAACTTGTTTGATCTCGCAAAAGGCCATGTTTACCGACGTGGCCTTTCGTTTATTGCCCCTCGTAAGTTCTAATTCATGGACATGCTTCGTCCTCCATCGAAAGTAACCGTTCAATAGTGCTTAGGGTTTCCTCTGAAATCTTAGGAGCGCTAACGATGGCATAGGCGATCGAGCACCGTCGCTCGCCAACGCCTGGGGGGATCTGCAAGGAACCCGTTGCACATAACGCGGCGGCTTTGAAGGTCGCTCGCTCGTGACAGTCCAAGTTCAGCGCGTCGCCTAACTTCCCTAGCATTTCTTTTTGCTTGGGCAAGGCCTGCCCGCTCTCCAATTTGGAGAGATAACTTAGACTGCATCCCACTGATTCAGCGACCTCGCGCAGCGTTAAATCTAACCCGCGTCGATACCTTCTCAGTAGGCGTCCAAATGAAATTGCCGTTTGGCTTGATGTCATTAGGTATCCAGTGTCGTCTACTCACTATAGTCCGTAATATTAGATTTGGAAAAATATTTTCCTTACCAATCAAATACTTACATCATAAACCTAGCCCGAGGATGATCTGAAAAGCATTGGAATTCTTATGAGAATTCCTACGCAATGACGATCGGATTTAACGAAAAGTGGCCGCATTCGCCGAAAATTGGTGGAATAGCACGTTGTCGTATGGCAATATGCTCAATCAAAATGACGAAAAACCAAGTTTCTGATCGCCGGAACACTGTATGGGATTGATGAAAAATAGGCATCAAATTGCGCAAATGGCGCACCTATGGGACGAAGTCACTCGGCTGTTGTTGGGTTACAGGGCGATGACAAAACTTACTTCTCAAGAAGCGACCTCAATCCTTAACCGGGTCCGCATCGCGGAACATGACTCTTTAGGCCGACTGGCGGACGAGCTGAAGCCCGCACTGACTGCAGCGACTGATGGCGCATGGACTTCTACAGAGTTCGAAGCGGACATTGGGTATATCCGAGCAAGACTAACGCAAGGCCAATACGAAGACGCTCGAATATTCTCCTCGGCCCTCGTTTATCAGCGAAAGCCTGACAACATGCATTACGAGCATCTAAGCACGCGACAAGCTTCGTTTTGGAGAAAGGCCTATGCATCGTGGCTTCTAGCCCACTCTGAGCATGAGAAAGTCGTTGAGCGCTCGCTTACCGGTGCCGCAGGTGCAATCAGTGAACGCTTGTGGCATGAACTGAGCTTAGTCAAGTCATCGACTGAGAAGTGGCGATTTTCTTTCGAACAGATGACTCGTGCCTCCTCGTTTCAGAGCGACGTCATCTGGATTCTCTTCTGGTCGATGTTCCTCTCTTGCGAGGACATTGCTACTCGATCTAAATACGGATTGCCGCACGAGAATGTAGTCAACGGTTGGGTGGCAAGTATTCTGAATCGACGCTTTTCCGATTTCGCTTTGCCGGAGATTCAAGCATTAGGCTATCCGGAGTCGACGTCTTTTACTGGAGTCTTTGAACTTTCCAACAGCGCCGAGGAAACGCTTCTGGGCGCTGATTTCGGCATTTACTTCGAAATCGACATTGGCGATGTCCGCTGTCGAAAGGTGGCGCTGCTTCAGGCGAAGAAGGTGAACGAAGGCCAAGTTGATGTAGGAAGCACTAAGCAGCAGTTGCGAAAGCTCTTACGTCGATCGCAGCTTGGCTACTATCTGTTCTATCACCACGGAACTTATCCATATCAACCTCAAGGGCCAACCATCTGTTCGGCCCTTGATATCGCCTCTCAAGATTCCGTGCGCAATTCCGGAATCGATGCAGAAACGCTCGCTGTTTCAGTGAATGATCTCGGCGAGGCAGCCATGCACTTCTTCACGTTTGGCCTTTTTCAGTCCAACTCAGGAATTGGAGTTGACGTCGTCGACATTCATGACGGAATGAATGTCTTAGGAGGAGGTTCCCCCCTCAACCTTCCGCGCCACCTTTTTGCGGTCGCCATCTCCAATGAAGTGCAGGTGCTTCGGCTCAGAGAAAGCATAATGGCTCACTTCAGGGAGCTAACGAAAGACGAACTGCTGCGGCAGTTCCACGCCAACAGTGAACCGAAGAACGACAGCCTAGATCTCGATGACGTCGATGGCGACGACGCGTCTGGACCGCGTCCACGCATGTAACTTCAATCGCCCCCATATGAACAAGGACGCGAGGAACGCAGATGAGCAATGAATCGAGCTGGCGGGATTGGCTGACGGAGTGGACAAGTGAGATCAGCCCCGGCGATGAGGCACTATTACGCTCGATCGAAGACGGGACCAGTATCCTCGACGGTGTTATGTCACCGCAAACCAAGGCGTTGGTTGCCGCATTCGACTGCAAGGGCGTGGACATGGATATGCTTTGGGCCTATACGCCAATGGCGTGGAAGTGCCCAGCATGCCAACGCTCGAAGATAGAAATTGCCAGGCGAAACAAAAACGGAGACCTGATGTGTCGCCTAGTGGAGCACCATGACCACATGAAGGACCTACTGCTAAAGAAATTCGAAAGCATTTCGGCAGGTCTGGAAAGGGTTTTGGCGAACGAAGCCGCAGAGCAGTTCGCAAAGCGTAGTGCGCCGATGGTTTCAGCGTATGACAACACCGTTATCTGCAATGACTGCAACAATGCCGATGCGATAGCAAAGCGGTTAGCAAAGACCCATCCATCCTTCTCGTATTCGCCCAACGAGATTCTGAATTTTGTCATCGCGACTCCAAACGCTGAACACCACATCGATTCAGAAGCTGCAGCAAGGATTTGGGAGGAAAACCGAGCTACGTTTGAGCTGCGCATGAAGATCGTTGCACGCATCGCGGAGATTGCAGCCAAGGACGAGCACTGGTATCAAAGTACGCCTTTTCAACATCACCCTAATCACGTCAAGAGAACAGCGGAGAACATCGCTTATAACAAGCGCGCATGGTTTGCACTAAGAGTACTGTGTGGCCCAACGCGACAACAGCCCCAGAAGGAACCCTCCTCATGGCGGACAAAAGTCAGTAACGAAAGAGTGAAGATTCCCACGCCAGGACAGATCGAGCACGTCGCAAAGGTTACAAGTCATAAGCGTTGGAACTCGGTTGCCGATGATTGGCGTTGCCCAGGTTGTGGCAGATCGAAATCTCAAATCGTACGGCCGACCAAGCAGTCGACATGGGCACTTCCGATCGCTTCAAAATACTATCGAGATACCTCTGACAAACAGGGCTACAGCACACAAGCAGCGTGTGATGATTGCGGGAATGCCGCCATCAACATCGTCAAGGAAGCTGTTGTCGTCGCGAAGGTTGTCGTCGAAACTTACTCTCGTCTCGTTGGTTTGGATGAAATTGCGGAATTCGTTATCCCCAAACCGCACTCGGGACATAGATTTGATAATGATCAAGCGAGTGAAGTTGTTCAGAGAATCGCGGTCAGGTTAAATAGCAGAGAAGCCGACCAGCTTGGCCTGCTCTGAACTTTAAACGCCACGAAAGAATTGAAGTGTCAGCCGTTCTTCCATGCATTTGATTTAACCTGGCAGGGCGAGTCCAGTCTTCATCATGTTCCTCGTCAACCGGGCCGTTAATTCATGTCAAATCTTCGAACAAGTTACGACTCTGCAAAGGATGACAGGCAGTTTTAGTGGATCTTGGCGCAATTGCAAATATTCTTTACTGCGTGTTGCTCTTCTTGCGCCGAATGTAGTGTTTGTCGAATTCTTGCAAGATGTTCGGATTATAGAAACGTTGTCTTGAACTGGTAGGATTGGAAGGGTGCAGTAGTCGCACGATGACATACTTGCTGTCCTTCTCAAGCGCCTGGCGAATCTTATGGAACTGCTTATTCTCCAGAAAGTTCTCGTACCTGCGTTTGACCGTGTTCGCTAAATCTCTGTACGTCATCGGATAGTTCTTGAGAATGTCCTCTTCGCGAACGGTTATAGCAGGTGCATTCGGATCGTCAGTCCAGCGAAATGCCACCGCTGCCGTGTCCTTTCCTCGCACGAGCTTGGTTTCCATTCGAAGAGCCACGTGCTGCTTAGCGCCTTCGTCCGCTGGAGTCTCCTCGAGCCCATCGAGGTAGGTCAACAGGCGCTGTATCTGGTCCGGATACTGGGCCCGCGAAGCCGGCTCGGCAGCTTCGAAGCCATGATAGAAAGAGATTGGCATCAAGAAGAAGTTGTACTTTGACAGGTCGAGTTGGAACCATTCAGTTGCAAGGCAGAGATAATTGCGAAGAGAAGCGGTACCAATTTCCAATATCCGGCGCCCCAAATACAGGTCTTTGTTAATAAAATGCGCCGCGTTGTCACGTATTTCCAGGAGGGCCAGGAAATTATCGTGGCAAGCCGGTTCAAGACCAGAGTCGGCGTCATCCCGAAGTTTTGCCACGAGATAACCCACTCCGTGCGAAAGTGGGTTGCCGCTGCGATTTGTCTTTGGCAGCTTACCGCCATTTCCGTCATCGATGTACTCGTAAATTGAGTCGAGCGACTCATCATGATCGAGAAGCCATTTTGCCTTGAGCAAAAGCTCCCACGCGTTGGACATAAGTAACGCAAAAGCTTCTTCACGATACGAAAAGTTGGGTTTGTTGTAGATTTCTATCGCGGCGATCGCCGCTTGGACGGATTTTTCGGCAAGATCAGTGCTAAGTGTCATAAAAAGGCCTAACTCGGGTCTAGGTAGGATTTCGCAAAACAAGCGCGGACTCCAGCCCTGAATTCCGATCAAGGAAACACAGGAATACACTTCAGCTTAGCTTTCCGCACGCATACGCAAGTTTCGCCAAATCTTACATCATCATTTTCTTTGACAGCAGCTTGAGAGTTAACTGGGGAAAATGGAGGCAAAGATGCGATCGAATTCAAATGAAAATCAGGTAACTCGGGAGAGACTGTTCGAACTCGTCTGGGCAGAGCCGATGATCAAAGTCGCTGAGCGTTTTGGCGTCTCATCGAGCTATTTGGCGCGTGTATGCACGACACTGAACGTGCCACGCCCTCGTCGGGGATACTGGGCGAAGCTCGAAGTAGGCAAGGCTGCCCCGCAACCTCCACTGCCTGGTGCGCGACCAGGGGAACAAACGAGCTGGACTCCCGGAACCACAGTCGATGCGCCCCTGGTCAAGTCGGACGTTAGCACCCAAGACCCATCTGACTCTCGAGAGTCAAACTCGGAACAGAATGTTCGATTGCATTCACTGATAGTAGGGATTGAAGCAATCTTCAACGCAGGTCGGGAGTCGTATCGCGTGAAGTTCCTGAAGCCTGCGAAAAGAAATCTTCCAGACATCCACGTTTCGAGATCGGGCCTAGCTGGTGCAGTAGCGTTCGCGAATGCGCTCTTTAACGCACTTGAGCGACGCGGACATCGCGTCGTTTTGGCGTCAAACAATGTGCACTTGTCGAGACCGGAAATAGATGTTCGCGACGTACCTTCGAAGCAGCCATTTTATGAAGACCTGTGGCACCCTGGTCGACAAACCGTCGCATACTTTGGAGACGTGCCAATCGGGATCGTCATATACGAGGTCACAGAGGCGACCCTCATGCGCTACACCGGCAACGATACCTATGTCCGAGAGTCGGAAGTAAAAGCAGGTAGGTTCAGCCACAAGTACGATGGGTATTGGACGTCAACTCATGATCTGCCAACAGGTCGTCTTTGTCTGGTCGCATACTCCTCGCACTACAGCGCCAAGTGGTCGAAACAATGGAAGGAAAAGGATCCTGGTAAGTTCCTAGCGAAAGCCGTGTCAATCGCGAAGGAAATTGAGGGGTCAATGACCGACATACAGGCTTCACGCGAAAGGGGAAAGATCGAATACGAACAGCGAAAACGTGAACAGGAAGAGTATGCTCGACGACGCGCCGAGGAAGAAGCCGTCAATCGAAAAGCAGCGAAGGTTCAAGAGAGTAAGGCCGCGCTCCTGGCGTTTTTCGAGGCAGTGGAGCGTGCTGACCGTTTCGAGCGTACGCTTCACGTGGTCCGTGAAATGGCCAGGGGGCTGGATGAGGAGTCAACGAAAATACTTGACGCGAAAATCGCGATTGCTCGTCGGCTGCTTGGTCCATCACCCACCATTCAGTCTTTTCTGAACTGGGTCCCACCAGATGATTGAGTGGACCGATTTCGTCTCACGAGATGGTGAGCGCTTAGCTGCCAAAAATTGTTGCTGGAGATACTTTGGATCCACGTGAACTTGAAGACTTAATGCTTAATCGGTGTGTGGAAGTAGCACGGTCCGATGGGAGCCCTCTCGACGCAAAAGGTGGTCGCGAGGCGAACGTGTTCAGGGTCGCTGCGATGGTGATTCAGTCTCGCTTTCCCATTGAATCGCGGGTGCTAATGAACTGCGCTATTCGATACTTTGAAGTGCACCCGGAGGACTTGCGTCCCGCCGCCGACGTCGTAAGAAACGGTGATGTTATAAGCTTGCCGAGACTTCGGGACTCGCTAACTCGAAAATTCAGATACCCGTCCGCTCCATGAACTAGATGCGGGAATTCCATTGTCGGCCTTCGGAAGCTAGTTTCCACCTCAAATAGCCCTCTCGAAGCGCCTGAGCATCTGCTAATGCGTGATGTGGCGGCCATGCTTCCTTATAGGTCAGCACCTCGCCCAACTTATATGCCGAGTGCCGAAAGATCTTCTGATCAACCAGCTGGTGTGCTCCAACTTTTGCGGGTACCTCACCGCCGCATGCGTTACACAAAAGCTCCCAATCAGTCTCAAAATCATAAAGAATGATCGCAGACTCCGGTAGCTGGTCAAGCCAGGCCCGCAAGCGGGTGGTCAATTCAGATGCATCGCATGCCGCATTCGGAACCCGTCCCAATAAAGGAATCACTTCGTCTATAACGAACGGCGTGCAACGCGCGCGCGGGTAGTCATTCCGCTCGGCATAAAAATCAGGGACGCCTGTCGCGGCCAGTCCAATGCTGATCAACTCGGGCTGTGCGAAGTCAGTAAATTCCGTATCCAGGAAGATGAGCATTATTTAGTTACTAGTTGGGTGGTCGGCCGTAGGCGAGCAATTCGCATGGCGATCCACAATGTACTGCCCCCTTTATTTTGGCGCAACGTAACTGAGCGATGACTCAACAGTGCGGCGTCAAAGCGTGATCAAAATTATAATTTCAGCTTGCGCAAATTTTAGGATGATGCATGGCTGGAGAGATTATTCGCCTGGGTGACAGGACGAGCCACGACGGGACAGTGATTGAAGGATCTCAAACCGATATTTGCATGGGCAAGCCGATCGCTTATATCGGGCACAAGGTTCACTGTCCGAAGTGCAAAGGCGACTATCCCATTATTGAAGGCGTGCTGACCACCACGTTTTATGGCAAGGGCGTTGCGCTAGCAGGCATGAAGACCTCTTGCGGCGCAGTTCTCATCGCCAGCCAGTTTACCGACACCGTCGACTGGGGAGGTGGTGGTTCTTCAAGAACGATCGAGGCCGCTCCAGCCACGTCGGCGCAACGGCGTGACGATTCATCTATCGCTGCACCAGTTTTGGCGCAGCCCCCTGCAGTCACTGCAATCGCGCCTTCAGCTGCAGAGCAGGCTGACAACTGGGCACTATACGATGAACAGTTTTTGCTCAAAGACGCAGACGATTTGGTCTTGGCCGGAATGCCGTACACCGTAATGCTGCCGTCTGGCCAGCGCATTCACGGCATCACAGATGACGCGGGGCGCACTGGTCGGTACCGCACCGATGATGCGCAGTACATCGAGGTTTGCTTAGGACACATCGACTCATGAATCAAGTAATTGCGAGGGCTCGCACCAACACCAACGCGAACAGCGTACATCCTGTAGTCGTTACGACGAAATACACGAAATCACCTGACACGTCAGGCTGGCTGAAGGTCCAGCTAGAGCCCTCTGGAGGAATGGTGTTCCTGCCAGAATTCGTAAAGGTCTCGGTGATTAAGGAAGACAGCCGAACACACTTCATGATTCTTGAAGGAGACAATAAAGGAAAGACGGCGAGTCTTAAAAGAGAGAACGCAGCAAATTGCCTTGCCGCTGCTTCACGCGGAAATGGCGCTAAAATCGTAGCGAAGACTTTAGGTCGGCAGAAACTGGCTTCTAGACCTCGTCATAACGAAGTGCTTAATCAACTGATCGCTACACTGACCTTTGACGGCCAGAGCGCAATGATCACGTTGGATTCGGATGTGGACTTTAAGGAGTCGAATCCTATGAGCCCGTACTACGAACAGATAAGGCATTCGCAGCCGCTGCCGAAAGGAACCTATCGGATCTTGGCGCCGTCAGTCGCTAAGCGTGCAGATTTCACCAGCTTCTACGTGACGGCACCGGGTGGGAATCCTGATCTGAAATTTCATACGGTATGGTTCCCGATTGAATACGCGGCTACCCAAAACAGCAATTTCGTCCACGTCGGTAATCTATCTGAAGGTTGCGTAACCATGTACGATTTAACGAAATGGAATGCGCTGTACAAATATCTGATCTCCAACCGCAGTGACAAGGAAGGGAAGTATGTCGGTACTGTTACGATTGAGTAGTGCGATTCTCGCGACCCTCTCCGCTGGCGTTGCGCTCGCTGGAGGCGTTACGACAGAGGCGGCCATTGATCCGCTTGAGAAGTATCGAAGCAACGATGCAATTCACGGGCTGTATGAGATCCGGGCAGAGGCGAAGGACTTCCTTGACCGACAGAACGCCCGAGACCGAACCGATTGGCGGCCCATTGATCCAGATATTCGGATTGTGGTTGATCGTTGTGTGGTCCCATTGCGCAGCAAGTGGACCATATTTGAGTCGCGCAAAAGCGTAATGGTAAGCTGTGGGCGGACGGTCGCATCGGCCCCCGAGCGAGGCTGGGAATTACCGGTGTCGATCGGGAGTGATAGGCTGCAGCGGAACTACGACATCCACGAAGCCGCACTGAAGTTCATTCGTTCGGAACCGAATCGTAACCGAGCAAACCAGGAAGCGGGATATCCATCGGCATCCACGATGGTCTACAAATGCGCGGTGCCGCTGCAGGCCGAGTGGCGTGAGAAAGACGTTGAGCCGAGCGTCGACATTATCTGCACCAAAACAATAGATTCAGCACCGATGCCACGGTCATGGCGTGTTCGGGTTCCAGTAACCTAACCAGAGACCGCATGATGTCAGGGAAGTTTGAATTCGCGTGGATAGCTTCCTATAAAAACGGGGTAGCATCTGTTGAAGGCGATGATTTGCCGGACCGTTTCTTCTAGGTCGGAGGACATATGAAACGAATGACGAGCGAAATAGGCGTTTGGAGCGTTGAGTTTTTGCGGCGCGATGGAACTTGGGGGTTGGTTACAGTGGCAAGCTCTCAGCCACCAACGAAGTCGCAGATTGTAAATGCGATATGCGACCTGGATGATGGCTACCATTACATCGTTGCAGATGTCTTCATGGGCGCCGTTGACGACATGGTTGCAGACGCTTTTTTTGAAATGAATGGGGTTCAAGTTAGGAACGTTGACCGAGTAACGATTTAGGCGGTAGACAACCGGAGATGTCCTTCTCTTTGCTTCTGCGTTACGTCTAGTGCATCTAAGTCGCCAGTACACAAGGCAGTCTCCGCAAAACGACGCGTCCATGCTGTTGCTGATGCGCTAGGCCAGCAACCGACGCGAGTACCAGTCGATTATCACCACCAGATAGGCGAAGCCGCGCGCCAGTCAGATATACGTCAGGTTCGTACCCCACACCTCGTTCGGCCGCATGACCGCCACGCCGCGCTGCAGATCGGGATAGACCTCAACGGGCAGGCACCAAGTTTCAGCTCACACTGTTCGCAAAAAAAGCGCGTCGCCTGGGCGCTGGCAAAAGGTCCCATGGGTCGGTAGTGGAGATCGACAAGGCGATCTGGGGCAAGCTTAAAGAGCTGCGCTGACACGCCCCGAGCCCCCGTTGATTAAACTTCTGCCTTGAGCGAGGGGTATGCTTCATTGCATTTATCGCAACCAACAGGTTCTTCTGCTGTGCGTTAGGCACCGCACTATCAACTGCTCGTTATGCGCCTAGTCTATTTCAAATGAATAGGCGCATTGATAGCAAAACAGCTGAGAAAGTAAGGTTGGCACTGCTTACCAAAGCGGCGTTCGGCTTGGATGCTGGTGTGCATGTGGCAAAGCATTACGAATTGCCTGACTCCTTGGTCACTGACATCTTCGCGAGGACAAAGGGCGAGGTCAGGAGGGATGTCGCGGACCTAATGGTTGAAGTCGAGCGCCGCCGTCAACCGCGCTAACATATCCACGGAACTGCGGCTCTGCCTCTTCAGCTTTATCGCTTTTGGCGGCCAATAACCATGCTCTTGCCCACCTGGCTGAACTCTTGCGCCGTGAGTCGATTGCTCCCGAAAGGAAGAAATCTAAGGCCAACTCTGCACGAAATCGTGCGTAGGCATCTTTCGAGTATCGCTGGGATGAGAAATAGGTCACTGCGCCAGCCTAATCCGGTCAGCAAGCGTTGGTATTGAGAAAAGTCAAAGTGGATGTCACCTCTCGGTCTTCCGTCTGTCCTTCGTTGGAGAAGTTACGGGCATGTCAGTGCGGACCTCCGATGGAGGTCGCTTAAAGACCGATTCGACGAGAGTCGGACTAACACCATATAGGAGCGCAGCACGCATACCGGCTCGTTGCCCAAACGCCGACTTTGTTAGCAGAATAATGGACAATTTTTCAGCAGTGGCATGGTCCGTACGACGCGACATGTGCTCAGACTACCGCAGCCCAAAATCGCAAAGCGCCATGGAGGAGAACCGTCACCTCGCACTGATGTTGGGGGACTCGAACCCATCTGACAAACCTCGACAGGTCAAATCAGAGTTACTACATATTAGGCACTCTTAGTCGGGTAAGGGATCCAGGGGACCGCAGTCTTACAGTTTCAGCCGCACAGTCCCGTCAGACTGCCATACATATTTATCGAAGTCCCTACTGCCAAACTCTCGTCCGACTGGCGTGGTGTCGAGCCATGCCTGTTCTTCAGCGGTACGAACAAGCCGTGTAGAAGAACTTTCCATTGCCCGCCGATTCATAACGCGTTGTCGTTTTTTTCTGCGATTTTTCATACCGAGCTTTCGATTCGTTGATGACACGTGAGGCGCTACCCATTGCTTATGTACCTGAACTTTCGAGACAGCGAATCTCGAAGATTGCGCTGCTAATCACATCGCCGTTCTTCATCATATGGCAGCGGGATCCAAGTCTGCTTGGTCTTTCGCAGTGACATGGCTTACGTTTGTGCGGCTGATCGAAGTGAATTTCGGATTGAAGCAAGTCGTGAAGATGCAGGCTCCTGCGAAGGCTCGGAGTACTTGCCGTCTGGTTCCGCGAGCGCGCGGGCACGTAAGCGATCGCGCTCAGCAGACAACAGCCCAAAGTTGGACTTGGCCTCATCTTGGTCAATTAGGCATAGGAGTCTTCCCATTCTTACTGCACCACGAAGATAATCAATCCTACAGTCGATTTCGGCTAAGAGTTCGCGCTGTTCATGCGTTTCGCCAAACGAGCCAATCGCCTGCTGCAGTTTGCTACGTTCTGCGCCCAGCAAAAGTTCAAAATAGTTATGAAAATGCTGGCGGAGGTCGGACGGGCCAGCGGCGTACTTATTTGATTCCCGCTGCATCGAATTCAGCTCTTCGCGTTGATCATGATCTTGAGTCTAGCGGACGTCTCTTCGGCATAGCGCAAAGACGACATGGGCAATTTGATGATTGGGCGCTTCACGTCATTCGTCGTGATCTCAAGGACCACATTGTCGTACCTCGTTTCTGCGGACCCCACAGCCACAACGCCGAATTGAGCGCCGCCAGCGCTCGTTCTTTCGCGCCAGGTGATCCGCCAAGACTGTACGAATTCATAGCTAAGGATCTCGATGGACTTACCACCTTTTGTCATGAAGGCGATCTTGCGGTTCGTTTGGTCGAATGCCAGGACCCCGCCTTTATACAAACTGACGCCAACCACGGTCGCCTTGTCCTCTGGGGCGGTACCAAACTTGGTGCCATGAAGCTTGTTTGTCTCCGCGAGAAAACGCCAGAAATTGGCGACTCCCTTTTTATGCAGCTCAACCAGCCCCCAACCGGCAACACCCAGAGCCAGCACAACCCAAATCGCCGTTTCCAATCAATGCTCCTCAACAAGTCTCAAACAAGCCACATGAACATTAAAGCAACAATATCTGCGGATATTTGAAGCCAATTTAACAAAATTACCAATATATTGTGAAGACCAAATGATAGCTGAAGCCCACCATTTCTACCAATATATTGGGAGGAATGTTTGGATCCAGCAGCTGCATTTGGTCAGGTACTTCGCTCATTGCGGCGCGATGCTGGGCTAACGCAGGAACAGCTTGCGCTTGCAGCTGAGGTCGAGCGCAACTTTGTGAGCTTGATCGAACGCGGCGTTAATCAGCCAAGTATTAGAGTCATTTTCAAGTTAGGAGATGCTCTAGGCGTTCAACCCTCTAGAATGATCGAACTTGTTGAAGCGCTCGTCGAAGGTGAGTGACAGTCCCGCACGACCGAAAAGCAACTTCCTGCTTGGCATTTGATCTACCTCAACATGGCGTCGAACGGATTGAGTAAGATCAGGTCCAGAGGAGGTGCTATGAAAAGCTCAGATCCCTCAAACAACTCGACCACGGTCTTATACGCTGAGGAAGACGCAATCCGCGTTGCTCTAGAAATCCTTGACACATCCGGGCGATACGCTGCTTCCGCACATTTGTTGAAGTGCGGCCTATCCTTCAAAAGTACTGTTCGAATACTTGCTGAGCCTCTCCGCCGTCGAAAGACTTCAAGAATTCGTAGCATAAGTGCATAGACTGCAGACGATCCGGCGACAATTCTCATCAATTTCCATGAGGTCGCGTTTTAAATCAAATTGAGCACAGTAAAAGATTGGCGCTGAAGTGAGTAACTGATACTCTCTGGTGTTAAAGTAGAAACACCTGTTGATCAATCAATAACTCACTTCACTATATGATTCGCACCTTAACTGCGCTAGTTCTGGCGCTATTCTGTACTAGCGCCTTCGCAGCCTCCGCTTTTGCCGCATTATGGTCCGATGGCTTTACAGTTACCTTTATCGGAATTAACCTCTTCCTGACTTGGTACTTCACGTTTCACAAATTCAACCGATTTTCAGTCCAGCACGGGCCTGAAGTCTTGACCACAGTCGGCATCTTCGGATGTTTCCTGGGCATTGCCGTGGCGCTTCTGAAGTTCGACGCAGCTCATGTTTCGTCAAGCGTTCCCGAGCTGCTGGAAGGCGTAAAGACAGCTTTTTGGGCTTCCGTAAGCGGCGTGTTCGGATCACTGGCAATTCGTTTCCGCCACCACTTTCAAAAAACCCCAATTCAGCAAAGCGAAGGGGCTCCAAAGTCGGCAAACCTTGACGATGTCGTAGGTGCTCTGCAATCGCTCCAAAAGAGCCTTTCGGGCCAAGAGGACGGCAGCCTGCTCTCTCAACTGAAACTGATGCGAAGCGATCAATCCGATCAGTTGCAGGCTTTGAGGAGCTCGTTCGAAAACTTTGCAAACAAAATGGCTGCAGACAACTCGAAAGCCTTAATCGAAGCGTTGAAGGAGGTAATCCGGGACTTTAACGCCAAGATTAGCGAACAGTTTGGAGACAACTTCAAGCAGCTTAACGCGGCCGTTGAAAAGCTGGTCATTTGGCAGCAGCAGTATAGGGACGAACTGGACAAACTTCAGGAAGTTCAACGTTCGTCGGCAGAAGATCTTCGCAAATCGGCTGCGGGGCTATCCGTAGCTGCCGAACGTGCCGAAGCCTACACCGAAACCGCTGCTGCACTGGAAACGCTTTTGCACGGCTTGGCGCAGCAGTACAAGCTTATCGAACATTCGCAACAGTCACTAGCTACAGTGCTGATTGAAATGAAGGATGTTGCGCCCCAGTTTGCAGCGAAGCTCGACGAGCTCGCCGACAGTATGAAGCTGGGTGTTGCGCGCGTTCAGGGTGATGTAAGTGAGATCGTACGCAACTTCGGATCCCTCACACAAAGCAGCTCCGCCGAAATGAAGCAGCTCCTGACCGACACGATCAAGAAGTCGCAGAAGGACGTGAACGACGAGCTTCTGAAGTCGCTGGACACAATTCGACAGGGAGTTATCACCCTGGACAAGGGTTTAAATGAGGAACTCACGAAGAGCCTTGAGACTCTTGGACAACAACTGGCCTCCCTCTCGGAAAAGTTTGTGGCCGATTACTCGCCACTCACAGATCGACTGCGTGAAGTTGTTAGGATCGCGGGGGCCGCGTAAGTCATGGACGTCGAACAAAGTAATCAATCACATTGGATTCCGCTCGCCGATCTGATGACAGGTCTGATGATGGTATTCATGCTGCTCACAGCCGCGTTCATGCTTCGCGTCGAACAAACTACGACGCTTGTCGTCAAGGAGTTCGAAGAAACCAAGAGCGATATGCTGCAGGCGCTTCAGAAGGAATTTGCGACTGACCTCAAGCAATGGAATGCAGAGCTGCTCGGGGATATGACGATCAGGTTCAACGACCCCACCGTTCTTTTCGATACAGGATCCGCAGAACTCAAACCGAAGTTTAAGGCAATACTCAAGGAATTCTTTCCGCGCTACGTCGCGCTTCTAACATCGGAGAAATACAAAGCGACGGTCAAAGAAATTCGAATAGAAGGACACACAAGTGTGCAATGGACCAAGGATACGTCGCCACGAAACGCCTACTTCTTGAACATGGGGCTTTCTCAAGCCCGAACGCGAAGTGCGCTGGAGTATGTATTAAGCCTGGGGCCAGTACAGAAGCATGAAGAGTGGCTGATCGAACACGTAACCGCCAATGGTCTATCATCGTCGCGCCCAGTTTCTGACTCTATTAAACCTGCCGCCATGCTGGCAAATCAGCGAGTCGAATTTCGGATCGTGACTAACGCCAGCGACCGTATGGATCAAATCGCACGAGAGCTTCGCGAGCAATGATCAAGCTTCCAAACTTCATAGATTGGGCACATCTCAATCAGCTCAGACAAACAATGGGAGCTCCACTCGCAGAGCGATTCGGCAAGCAGCTAATAACCAAAGAGATTGCATTACCACCGATACCGGAACGCTTGCATGGCGAGGGGATCGATGTCGCTTTCGACGAGATCCAAGTACTGGAGGATGGCACTCTTGGGTACAAAGGCTACCGAGTTCTGGTGTACATCCGCGACGTTCCAACGTACGGGCGTCGGAGTGAACTGCCGAAGTTCCACATCACGTACTGCACGAAGCTTGAGCAAATGCGTCGAAACAATCGATGGTCCAAGTATGTTGTTGCCAATCGGGACGATGGAAAGTTCAAGATCAATCTTACGGATCAGGGCGTGTCGAAAACCGTGCCATTAAACGTTTGTCAGATGTGCCTGGCAGAGATCGCATGGAAGAAATTCCGCTTTGAAATGGATAAGGTGTCTCGGACAAAAGCCGTCAACGACTTCGCTCTCAGCGAGTTCTTCGAGAAGTATCCGCGCGATCTCCTCGCGGTCAAGCCTGATCACACGTCAGACACCGCACCAAGGAACGACTATGTATTCAACTGGAAGGAGATCAGCGACAGGACAAAGAAGGCGCGGAACTACACTTGCGAAAAATGCCTAAAGCGGTTCATTGGGCCGGATTCACGCTTCGTGGATACTCACCACCGCAACGCGCTTAAGTACGACAATTCTGATTCCAATTTAGAGGTTCTTTGCATCGGATGTCACGCGGAAGAACCTATGCACACGCATATGAAGTCAGATCCTCGATACAAAGAATACGTAAGAAAATTCAGATAGACAAAGGAAGCCGCATACTCAACCTAAAGCAGCAGGCCAAGTATTCAATGGGGAGCGCCAATGCTCTTAACCCTTGCCGGCCATGTCCGTAACCCTGAAATCCAAGACGCGCTTCGTCAGTTTGAGAAGCGTGATGAGATCTCCGAGGTGAGGTTCAATCTCAAAGAGCGGGCAGCCTCCGCCATCCGCTATTTTGAAGCCGACTTTACAAGGGGCTGCGGTATTTTCAAGACCTACCCAGTTCCTTCTCGAGCTTGCAGCTGCCCCGCATTTATTGAAACGTTGCCAATAGGTCTCGACGGGGTCGCGCCCTACCAGCAGAGTGCGACGGTTGTTGCTATAAAACCTGTCGCAATCAGAGGAGCAGACATCCTGAAGCTCGGACAACAGGAGATCCAGAATCGGTCTCCAAAGTACATCCAATACGTCCTCAGGAAAAACTTTACCATCGCGGGTGGCGGTGTGATGAACCAATCCAATGATCGCCTCAATTGGCTGTTTCCGCAATGTGATCATCAACAGATGTGCGGCGGCTGCGATGATTGGATCTTGATCCACGCCTGCCTTGCTGGATCGAATGACAAGATATGGAAGATTCAACAGAAGCATCTGAAGCGAATTCCAAACCTCCTCTGCACTTGCGAAAGCGCCCCAAGGGCGATCGGGAAGACTACCGTGTGCGAGCTCATTGGCAATCAATGCAATTCGCTCCATTGGCCCTACATGGAGGGTAGTTCTCTTGCTCCAAAACCCCTGAAGGACGTTAACAGGAACATATTCCAATTTTTGCCAAAAGCGCTCGCGAGCGGCCTGCAGTTGTCCGTCAATACTCAACGCGCTAGAAAAAAGGCGAAGCACAACAGTAGGTTGCTCGGACAGAAACCTTTCCAGTGAAATTTTGTCCCATAACCTAACTTTCGGCGATGAATTTTTCGATTGCCAATCGCTTACCCAATCTCGCGTGGGATTGGAGAACGTTGTATTGGTAACGATAACCAGTGAGGCCAGTCCTTGCTTCACACTTGCGTTTATGACCGCGTTTTTTACCGCTTCAGGCTCGACCGTTTTACCGCGTCCTTTGCATTCGATCCACCAGCGCTGCGCTTCCATTTCACCGTCAGGCGACGGCTGATAGAACGAAGCCTCCAAGTCCCGCCCGCCGTCGGCGGCACCAGTGCCATGGCTTCCGGTGCGCCACTCCAAGTCACGCGCTCCCATAGCATCGAGAAGCCAATAGACGCACTCCTCTAGGTCATGCGCTTTAAGCTCGGCAAACGGGATCTGGGCAGGCAGTACCCATTTCTTTTCGCTATTATGGTTCATGGGAACACCTCAAGACGAGTGACGAGCCGCCCCATCGTATCGACTTGCGGCGAACTATTTCCGACCGATGTTGAGTACATTTGCCGCCCCTGCAGCTTGCCAATTAATTGATGGGATCTGCGACACCCACGCTATCCAAGAAATGAGTATATTGCTGATAATCGGATGCCTTTAATTTCGATAGGACAAACTTTGCCACGGAAGATATCTCTGCTCCATCTATCGGCACAGAACCTCGATCAACGAACTCTCCAAGATGTGAGAACTCGTTTGTAATCCTTTGCACAATGGGCTCAACCACGGATCCATCATCGAAGAAAAGGTGCACTCGCTTGTCGTAATCTATGCTTTCCGAGGGATATTTAAAGAAGAGATATCCCTCCAAAAACTTTCTTAAGCTATTTCCAAAGCCGTAAAAGGCTTGGTAGTTCGTCGCAATGTTACTTGGGTCGGCGCAAACACATATCTCGCCAAACAGGAAATTCAACTCAGTAACGTAAGTTCTTAGATGGCGCGGCATCAAGCTGATAACACTTGAGCGGTCACGCCGCATGACCATAAAGTTTTCTCGCTCACCCTTTTTTTCGATCGGCAGCCGACGCAAGTATTTTAAAAACTCCAAGTTGTGTGTGGATATGAACAGCTGCTTGAACGGATATTTCAACGCTCCAGTTGCGTCCCGAATCTGATTTCCAGCTGCATCAGCGAGTGGAGACATCAATACCCTATGTATCAAACCGTAAACGAAAAAGATGTGATTGCTGTCTAGGCTAGAGATTGGGTCGTCTATGTAGATGATGAGCTCCTTCCCCTTGGTATCAATTTCGTCCAATTTCGCCAAGAAGTAGCAGAAGGCGATTAGACTGCATTCCCCTTCACTAAGATTGTGAGCATCTTCGTCCCCACGGAGTATCTTGAAGCGATAGACATTGGGGCTATCCGCATCCGGAATTGCGTCCAGACGGATTGTTTGATTCCCAAAATAGTGATTGAGATAGGAATTAACCCGTTGCGCACCTTGTCGCTCATCCCGCAGCTGGATACGAAGGTCTTCGAGGCGCTTTGCTGTGTTCTTACCGACCTCAGTCAATCTCTGCTGAGACTCCTCAAGCGTTTTCACCTCTTGCTTCTTTTCCTCCAGAGCCCGCATTGAATCCTGATAACCGATGTCAGAGACGAACTTAGACACCTCAAGGAGACGCAACTTCTTTCGGGCCGCAAGCTGGTCGCTAGCAATCGAACCTGTCTTTTTGTTGTGCGCATCAATGAGTGCTTCGAAAGCCGCTAAGGCAGCGGCGTGTGCCTCGTCAGCGTTAAGGCTAACGGATAGAACAGATGGCCTAAAAATGTTCGCTGCTCGCGCTTTTAAGGCTTCTAATATGGCTTCCAACTGATCAATGTAGAACTGCCGTGCTTTCGTCATTTCGTTGAGAGAAGCCGTCGCGTCCTCCCGCAGAGACGAGTAAAACTGAGTAACTTGAACATTGGTATGTCGCAGTATTCTCAAGCGCTCCGCCTCGACGGTTTGCAATGCTCTTCTAATCTCGTCTTCAAGAATCTGGGACTCCTTGCTGAAATGGGCGTCAAGCTTGGCCCAAAGGTCGTCCGGTAATTGGTTTCCGCAGAACGCGCAGTCACTTCTATGGTGTCTGTGGTGATCAATACCAGCCTTGACCCAGCTTTGAAGCTCACCATTTTCCAGAAGCGCCTTAATTGGCGCCGTGGGTGAAATTCGGCGAGTTACCAATTCATCAGCTTTGCTAAAGATCTCGCGAAGGCCAGCACGGTATGCGCCGGGCTTCCCGATGTCGGACATCGGGCTCTCATCGAGTAAAGCAATTGTGGCGCCAACCGCTCCTTCATCTAATGGGACAAAGCCTGTCTGCAATACTGAGACGATATCCAGTCGGATTTTTCGAATGTCGTAGTTAGGATCACGAAAGAGTGGATTGTGTTTAATGCCGCTCTGAGGCTTGTTGGCCTTCTCCGCGAGCTTTTGATCCAACTGCGTCTGCAGTTGCTCGTGCTCCCTATTAGCCTTCTCCAATAGCTGGCGATTAGTGTAAAACTCGAATCGGAAGCCGGTCTTCTCTTCAACACTTCCAAGTTCGGCCTCGACACTCGCGATTAAAGCAAGTAATTCCGCATTCTGCTCTCCAAGAATCGCGAATGTCTGAACGGTGCCCTGGCTTTCTCGCAAAAATGAAAGGTTGAGATCGACAAAGTCCTTGTTGAAGACGCGAACCGACAAATTGGTATTCGCTACATCCGCTTCAGTGATCACCTCGTTGGCAGTCTTGATCCGGAATTTTGGTTCGGCGTACTTCTCTGGGAGTCGTCCCCTCTCGACACATTGCACTATTCGGGACAGCGTCGTCTTCCCAGAATAATTTCGTCCATAAAGAATATTGAGTTTGCGGAAGCTTGGTACCTGCCCTCGCTGGTCAACCACGTTTTGAGCCCACACAAAGCCGTTATATGAGCCGAAATTCTGAACATCGATGGATTCGATCATTGTGTACCCCGCAGACGGAAGAATTATTATCAGCCGTTTTTTCCAGAAGGATACTCACAGATTTCCACGTACAGTACAGCCGGGCGCAAATATAATCTCCAATCATTTCTTAAGGCACATGGCGTTTAACACTTTTTGGCCGGGCATGTGTTAAGCGTTTAGGGAAGAGTTGTTCACGGTGAGTTGTTCAAATCCGACCTCAACGTCCTTCCCGAAACGCTCTGAAATCAATAGCTTGTGTTGCTCCTGAAGGCTTTGAACAGAGATGTAACTCTGCAAAAGGCTGCCCCTGCGGCTACCTCGGTCACCCTGCCGGTCTATGCCAATGCACTCCCGACCAGATCCTGCGCTACCAAAGCCGCGTATCGGGGCCCCTGCTTGACCGCATCGACATGCAGATCGAAGTCGGCCCCGTACCACCTGACATCCTGCAAGCGGACGCAGTGGGTGAACTATCAGAAACCATCGCCGCCCGGGTGCACGCGGCCTTCGAGCGCCAGATCGCCCGCCAGGGCAAAACCAACCAGCAACTGACGCCACGGGAAATCGACCGTTTCTGCAAGCCGGATTCCAGCGGCCAGGCTGTGCTGCGAGCGGCCATGCACAAGCTGCACTGGTCGGCCCGCGCCTATCACCGCGTATTGCGTGTGGCCCGCACCGTGGCCGACCTGGACGGGCAGAAGCAGATCGGCAGCAAGCATGTCTCCGAAGCGATCAACTTGCGCCGCGCCCTTCGGCAACTCTAAGTTTCAAATGTAATTCCACGTAAATGCGTGGTTTTAGCGGCGGTTTCTTCGCTAGAATTGCCGCCACCATGACTACCCAATACCGTTACTCGCGCTACTGCGCCGGCCCTCTCCTGATCATCTTGTGCTGCGGCAGCGCCGCTGCCCAAGCCCAGACCTCCCAGCCAGCCAAGGCCGACGCCGCGCCAGCAACCGTAAGAAAGGAAGTCCCGCCTGAAGCAGGCAATATCGCCAGCGTGACGGTGGCCGCCGAGCGCCCGACCAACCGCATCGACCGCCAGGTCTACGATGTGAAATCCGACGCGTCTAGCAGCAACGGCTCCGCCGCCGATGCGCTGAACAACGTGCCTTCCGTAAACGTCGACCCGGACGGCTCGCTGACCCTGCGCGGCAGCAGCAATGTGCAGGTCTACGTCGACGGCAAGCCATCGGCCATGCTGCAGGGCGATAACCGCGGCCCGGCGCTGCAGTCGATTCCGGCCGAAGACCTGGAATCGGTGGAAGTGATCAACAACCCCGGCGCGCAGTTCGGCAACGAAGGCGGCGGCGGCCCGATCATCAACCTGGTCATGAAACGCTCCCGCAAGCCCGGCGGCTTTGGCGTGGCCAACGCCAACTACGGCACGGCAGGCCGTTACAACAGTGCGCTGTCCGGCACCTACAACGAAGGCTTGTGGGGCTTCCAGGGCGGCATCAACGTGCGCCATGACGGCCGCAACTCCGTTGGCGAAACGGTGCGAGACCGCATCGACCCGCGCACCGGTGCGCTGTCGCACAGCGAGCAGCAATCGCAGTCAAACGGGCTGAATGACAATGCAGGCCTGAACGGCGGCGTCACCTACAATCTGGGCGCCAACGATACGCTCGGCGCCCAGGTCGCGTACTCCCATCGCACCAATGATGCGCGCGCGTCCGACACTTATCTGTCGGCCGATCCCGACGGCGCCATCACCGACAACTACCTGCGCAGCACCGTGCGCGAAGGCGAGAGCAAGAACTACTCGTGGAATGCGCGCTGGGACCACAAAGGCGATGCGCCGGGCGAGAGCTTCAAGATGGACTTGCGCGTGTCGACCGCCACCAACGATTCCGACAACACCTACCGCAACACCTACGTGGTACGTCCGCCCGTCGGCAGCCAGTCCGACAGCGCGCAGAAGAACCGCAACAAGAACGAGATCATCGATTTCACCGGCGACTACGAAGCAAACCTGTTCGGCGGCGTGACCAAGCTTGGCTACAAGATCGTCCAGAACCGCAACGATTCAAGCATCGATTACACCAACATCGACCCGATCACGCAGGAAGGCTCGCCTAACGCCTTGCGCAGCAATGCCTTCGATATGAAGGAAACCATCTACGCCGCCTATGGTTCCTACCAGATGCGCCTCAACGAGCAATGGGGACTGATGGCCGGCCTGCGCGCCGAACATACCGAAATGGAGATTGACCAGCTCACCAGCCAGGTCGTCGCCGGCAACAGCTACACCAACCTGATCCCGAGCTTCTTCGCCACCTACAAGATGGGCGAAAACTCGCAAATGCGCTTCGCCTACGCGCATCGCCTGCGCCGCCCGAATGCGCAGGACCTGAATCCTTTCGTGGTCTACCGCGATGAACTGAACGTCTCTTCCGGCAACCCTAAGCTGAAGCCAGCCCAAACCGATTCCTTCGAACTCGGTTACGAGACCCGCATGTTCGGCCTGGAGACCAACCTGCGCGGCTACTACCGCGACGAGACCGATTCCATCCTGGACCGCAAATACTTCATCAGCGACACGGTGCTGCTGACCACCCGCGAAAATGCCGGCAGTACCCGCTCGGGCGGAATGGAATTCACGCTGACCGGCAAGCTGTTGCCAACGCTTGCCTTGAACCTGAGCGGCAACGTAGCGCGCTTCGAACAGAGCGTGCTCGAAATGAATGGCGACCAGACCAAACGCACGGCCTCCTCGCTGAGCGGCCGCCTGCGCCTGAACTGGCAAGCGACCAGCACCGACATGCTGCAGGCGGCAGTGCAGGCGCAAGGCAAGATGCTGACTGGCCAGGGCTACCGCGAGCCGAACACCACGCTGAACCTGACCTGGCGCCACGCCATCACGCCGCAACTGGCCCTGATGGTCAATGCCACCGACGTCTTCAACAGCAACAAGATGTCGACCGTCACCGACACCTATGCACTGCGCGAACGCTCGCTGCGCGAGTTCGACGGCCGCATCATCTACGTCGGCCTGTCCTACCGTTTCGGCAGCTCGCCCGGGCCACGTCGCGAAGGAGGCCCAGACCACGAGCCAGGCGGCATGCGCGGACCAGGCGGACCAGGCATGGGGCCGCCACCTGGCGGCGGCATGGGTCCGGGCATGGGCCCCGGCGGAGTGTGAGCGGCGCGCGAGGTGCTAACATTCGGCTTATGAAGAAACTCACCCTGGACAAAGCCCTCGCAGCCCTGCTCGCTGCAGGCACGCTCGCAGCCTGCAGCCCAAAATTCGACTGGCGCGATTTCCGTAGCACCGACGCGCCATACACCGTCATGTTGCCCGGCAAAGCCGCCACCTACACCCGCACCGTCAACCTCGATGGCCAGGAAGTGAAGATGACCATGTCCGCAGCGGAAGTCGAAGGCACCATGTTTGCCGTCGGCACTGCCGAGCTACCGGACGCAGCCAAGGCCGCGCAGGCCGTGCAGGCGATGAAGCTTGCCATGGTGCGCAATATCGGCGGTACTATTACCAGGGAAAGCACCAGGGACGGTGCATTTGAAGTGGAAGCACGCGGCGCCGCGCCCAATGGCGCCCCGCTGGCCATGCATGGCCGCTTCCTGGCGAAGGATAAACGCGTATATCAGGTCGTCATTCTGGGGAACCAGAAACATTTTGATGCGGATACGGTTGATACATTCTTGAGTTCGTTTAAATTGTATTAAGTAGGCACGACGCGCGCGACTGCACTCGTGCTATCGTATTAGCACATCAACAAACTAAGGGAAGCGCGCCATGTTGATCAAATTTAAATCCATTTCGTCACCGGAAGTCATGATGGCTCACGAGCATGTCGAACGCATCATGGACCTGCTGAAAAAGAGCCCCACCCGGGGCGTCATCACGGCAGCGGAAGCTTCCCAGGCGCTGCAACTGCTCGAGAAGGAAGTTGCGCTCAGCAAGCTGCATCCGGAAGTCGATTCCGAACATGCCGCCCATATGCCCAGCCATGCGCTGCCGGAAGATGATGCCGATGCGGCATATGCGGAATCGCAGAAGGTTGGCTTTGCGCAGCGCGCCTTCCCCCTGCTGGAAATGCTGCGTGCCGCCCAGACGGGCGGACACGATATCGTTTGGGGCGTTTAACGCTGGGATTGGACGAAGTCTTCCATCACCGCCTTGCGCAGCAGCACAGGCGGCAACATCCCCTGGGCCAGCACGAAGTCATTGAAGGCCTTGCGATTGAACTTCTGTCGCAAGACCACTTCGGCAGCCTGGCGGGTTTCCATCAGGCGCTGGTAGCCATAGAAGTACGAAGTCGCCTGACCCGGCGCGCGGAAGGTATAGCGTTGCATTTCCTGCGTTGCCATGCCTTCCGACAGCCCAACTTCATCGACCAGGAACGATTTCACGCCTTCTGGCGTGATCTCCCCCAGGTTGACCATCGGATCCAGGAACGCACGAGCCGCACGCATCATGCGGTGCTGCAGGGCGAATAGCTGGCCATCGAGCGGCTCGTAAGGCTGCATTTCCGCTTCGGCATAGAGTGCCCAGCCTTCCACGTTCACGCTATTGAAGGCGAAGACGCCGCGCGCGGTCGACACGCCCATTTCGATCATCTTCGCGAACTGCAGCTCGTGGCCTGGACGTGCTTCGTGCGCGGTCAGGGTCCAGCTACCGGCCTGGTGGGTGAAGTCATCGAAGGCCAGCTTCTTGCCGCTCGCATCAGGCGGCATGCCGGTGGTCAGCACGAACTCACCGTACTCGCCGGTGTTGCCGATCAGGCGCGGTGGGCTCATGTGTGGCGCAGGCTGCTGTGCGTTCTCCGCCTCGCTCGCCAGGCGGATCACCGCCTTGCGGTCCGGCAGGGTGACAATGCCTTGCTCACGCACGGCAGATTCGATCTGCGACAGGCGCTCGCCATATAGTGGCATCACCTGTTCCACCGGGATCTGCTGTTTTTTCAACTCGCGCATGACGACGCGGTAGTCTGCGTCCGGCAGCTTGCGCTCCTTGGCGATCAGGCTGGCAGTGATCGCCATCTGGTTGCGAATTTCCGCAAACGACGTCAAGGCCTTCGCAATCAGTTCTTTGGGAGCGATATCTACGCCGAACTGGTGCAAATTATCCGCATAGACTTCCGCCGGCAGACGATGGTCGGCACGTGCCTTCGGCAGGATCTGGTCCTTGATCTTGGCGTTGTATGCAGTCAGTTGCGATTCGATCGCGGCAAATGCCGGCTCCCAGCCCTTCAATTCGCTCTTGCTGAGCAATTCCTTCATGCCCTTGATCAGGGCTGGCGCAGCACTCAGTGCCTGCTCCACTTCGCCTTTGTACGGGCCAAGCAGGTTCTTGTCGGCTTTCTGGCGTTCCAGGTAGCGCTCATAGGCGAGCTCGGTAATCGGTCGGTAGCCCTTGGTGATGCCGGCGTATTTTTGCATGCGCACCAGGAGGGTTTTCTGGCGTTCTTTCGGGATGCGCGGGTCCAGCGTCTGCCGCATCACGCCAAACATCAGCTGGGTCACGTCGGTGAATGGGAGCAGGTATTTGCGGTTCACTGCGGCCGAGCGCAGCTGGTCTTCTGCGGCGCCGATCAGGATTTCCAGGTCTTGCCTGACTTTAGGGTCCTTCTCAGCCTTCAATCGATTTTGAAGTTCGGCGACGACAGCGCGCGTATCCCTGGCGGTGGCTTCGAACAGGTCGCGCGACATGTCGGTGATCTGCTCGTCATAGCCATCGACGCCGAGGCTGCTGGCGCTTTCGGGAGAGTACTTGGCTTGCAGGTTCAGCAGCAGTTTGGCGTTCTCATTGCTCTTGGTAACCCAAGCCGGCTCGGTCGCCGCGGAGACGTGCAGGGAAAGCAGGGCCAGGGTAAGGCCGCTGAGGAGTTTCGTAATCGGCATCGTTATTCCTTTATAAAGAATTGCGTGCCGTATCATAATGCAAAAAGCCCGCCGGCATTCATGCCGGGCGGGCTTTTCTAATAAGAGCCTGACGATAACCTACTTTCACACTGGTTGCAGCACTATCATCGGCGCAGAGTCGTTTCACGGTCCTGTTCGGGATGGGAAGGGGTGGGACCGACTTGCTATGGTCATCAGGCATGACTTGTCAACAATCGTGGAAGAAGTAAAGTGGGGGTAGGGTTCTCAAACACTGTGTAAATGCTACATAACCGTCAAGGTTATAGGGACAAGCCGTACGGGCAATTAGTATCAGTTAGCTTAATGCATTACTGCACTTCCACACCTGACCTATCAACGTCCTGGTCTCGAACGACCCTTCAAGGAGCTCAAGGCTCCGGGAAATCTCATCTTAAGGCAAGTTTCCCGCTTAGATGCTTTCAGCGGTTATCTCTTCCGAACTTAGCTACCCGGCAATGCCACTGGCGTGACAACCGGTACACCAGAGGTTCGTCCACTCCGGTCCTCTCGTACTAGGAGCAGCCCCCTTCAAATTTCCAACGCCCACGGCAGATAGGGACCAAACTGTCTCACGACGTTTTAAACCCAGCTCACGTACCACTTTAAATGGCGAACAGCCATACCCTTGGGACCGGCTACAGCCCCAGGATGTGATGAGCCGACATCGAGGTGCCAAACTCCCCCGTCGATATGAACTCTTGGGAGGAATCAGCCTGTTATCCCCAGAGTACCTTTTATCCGTTGAGCGATGGCCCTTCCATACAGAACCACCGGATCACTATGTCCTACTTTCGTACCTGCTCGACTTGTCGGTCTCGCAGTTAAGCACGCTTATGCCATTGCACTATTAGCACGATGTCCGACCGTACCTAGCGTACCTTCGAACTCCTCCGTTACCGTTTGGGAGGAGACCGCCCCAGTCAAACTGCCTACCATGCACTGTCCCCGATCCGGATTACGGACCAAGGTTAGAACCTCAAACAAACCAGGGTGGTATTTCAAGGATGGCTCCATAGGAACTGGCGTCCCTACTTCAAAGCCTCCCACCTATCCTACACAGATTGGTTCAAAGTCCAATGCAAAGCTACAGTAAAGGTTCATGGGGTCTTTCCGTCTAGCCGCGGGTAGATTGCATCATCACAAACACTTCAACTTCGCTGAGTCTCGGGAGGAGACAGTGTGGCCATCGTTACGCCATTCGTGCAGGTCGGAACTTACCCGACAAGGAATTTCGCTACCTTAGGACCGTTATAGTTACGGCCGCCGTTTACTGGGACTTCAATCAAGAGCTTGCACCCCATCATTTAATCTTCCAGCACCGGGCAGGCGTCACACCCTATACGTCCACTTTCGTGTTTGCAGAGTGCTGTGTTTTTATTAAACAGTCGCAGCCACCAGTTTATTGCAACCTTTTCGCCCTTCCACAGTAAAGTGGTCAAGCTACCGAGGCGTACCTTATCCCGAAGTTACGGTACCAATTTGCCGAGTTCCTTCTCCCGAGTTCTCTCAAGCGCCTTAGAATACTCATCTCGCCCACCTGTGTCGGTTTGCGGTACGGTCTCGTATGACTGAAGCTTAGAGGCTTTTCTTGGAACCACTTCCGATTGCTTCGTGAGCAAGCTCACTCGTCCCAGTCCCTTGAATTACGCGCCCGGATTTGCCTAAGCGCCTTCTATGAACCAGGAACTGCCTATTCCAACAGGCAGACAACCTTCCGCGATCCGTCCCCCCATCGCATCATACGACGGTGCAGGAATATTAACCTGCTTCCCATCAGCTACGCATCTCTGCCTCGCCTTAGGGGCCGACTCACCCTGCTCCGATGAACGTTGAACAGGAAACCTTGGGCTTACGGCGTGCGGGCTTTTCACCCGCATTATCGCTACTCATGTCAGCATTCGCACTTCTGATACCTCCAGCATCCTTTACAAGACACCTTCGCAGGCTTACAGAACGCTCTCCTACCATATCCTTGCGGATATCCGCAGCTTCGGTGACTGGCTTAGCCCCGTTACATCTTCCGCGCAGGACGACTCGATCAGTGAGCTATTACGCTTTCTTTAAATGATGGCTGCTTCTAAGCCAACATCCTGACTGTTTTAGCCTTCCCACTTCGTTTTCCACTTAGCCAATCTTTGGGACCTTAGCTGGCGGTCTGGGTTGTTTCCCTCTTGACACCGGACGTTAGCACCCGATGTCTGTCTCCCAAGCTCGCACTCAACGGTATTCGGAGTTTGCAATGGTTTGGTAAGTCGCGATGACCCCCTAGCCATAACAGTGCTCTACCCCCGTCGGTGATACTTGAGGCACTACCTAAATAGTTTTCGGAGAGAACCAGCTATTTCCAAGTTTGTTTAGCCTTTCACCCCTATCCACAGCTCATCCCCTAATTTTTCAACATTAGTGGGTTCGGTCCTCCAGTGCGTGTTACCGCACCTTCAACCTGGCCATGGATAGATCACTTGGTTTCGGGTCTACACCCAGCGACTGGCGCCCTGTTCGGACTCGATTTCTCTACGGCTCCCCTATCTGGTTAACCTCGCCACTGAATGTAAGTCGCTGACCCATTATACAAAAGGTACGCCGTCACCCCTTACGAGGCTCCGACTGTTTGTATGCACACGGTTTCAGGATCTATTTCACTCCCCTCCCGGGGTTCTTTTCGCCTTTCCCTCACGGTACTGGTTCACTATCGGTCGATTACGAGTATTTAGCCTTGGAGGATGGTCCCCCCATGTTCAGACAGGATTTCTCGTGTCCCGCCCTACTTGTCGTACGCTTAGTACCACCGCTTGGATTTCATGTACGGGGCTATCACCCGCTATGGCCAGAGTTTCCAATCTGTTCCATTATCCAAACGACTATCACGTACAGGCTCTTCCCATTTCGCTCGCCACTACTTTGGGAATCTCGGTTGATTTCTTTTCCTGCAGCTACTTAGATGTTTCAGTTCGCCGCGTTCGCTTCACACACCTATGTATTCAGTGAGTGATGACCTATAAGGCCGGGTTTCCCCATTCGGAAATCTTCGGATCAAAGCTTGTTTGTCAGCTCCCCGAAGCTTATCGCAGACTTCTACGTCCTTCATCGCCTGTAATCGCCAAGGCATCCGCCATGTGCACTTATTCACTTGTCCCTATAACCTTGACGGCTACAGGTTCAAGCACTTACTACTGTGTTTGATGAGTTTTACTACTACCCTAAGTAATATCTTTCGATATCGCTTAATAAAACTTTTACTTCTTCCAGATTGTTAAAGAACGTTACTACTCAAACCTAAACCCGAAGGCTTACGTTTGACCAGTACCTAACAACAGCCGATAAGTGTGAACGTTTGAGTCTGATGCCGACTCTAGAAAGGAGGTGATCCAGCCGCACCTTCCGATACGGCTACCTTGTTACGACTTCACCCCAGTCACGAATCCTACCGTGGTAAGCGCCCTCCTTGCGGTTAAGCTACCTACTTCTGGTAAAACCCGCTCCCATGGTGTGACGGGCGGTGTGTACAAGACCCGGGAACGTATTCACCGCGACATGCTGATCCGCGATTACTAGCGATTCCAACTTCATGTAGTCGAGTTGCAGACTACAATCCGGACTACGATACACTTTCTGGGATTAGCTCCCCCTCGCGGGTTGGCGGCCCTCTGTATGTACCATTGTATGACGTGTGAAGCCCTACCCATAAGGGCCATGAGGACTTGACGTCATCCCCACCTTCCTCCGGTTTGTCACCGGCAGTCTCATTAGAGTGCTCTTGCGTAGCAACTAATGACAAGGGTTGCGCTCGTTGCGGGACTTAACCCAACATCTCACGACACGAGCTGACGACAGCCATGCAGCACCTGTGTGCAGGTTCTCTTTCGAGCACTCCCGGATCTCTCCAGGATTCCTGCCATGTCAAGGGTAGGTAAGGTTTTTCGCGTTGCATCGAATTAATCCACATCATCCACCGCTTGTGCGGGTCCCCGTCAATTCCTTTGAGTTTTAATCTTGCGACCGTACTCCCCAGGCGGTCTACTTCACGCGTTAGCTGCGTTACTAAGTCAATTAAGACCCAACAACTAGTAGACATCGTTTAGGGCGTGGACTACCAGGGTATCTAATCCTGTTTGCTCCCCACGCTTTCGTGCATGAGCGTCAGTTTTGACCCAGGGGGCTGCCTTCGCCATCGGTGTTCCTCCACATCTCTACGCATTTCACTGCTACACGTGGAATTCTACCCCCCTCTGCCAAACTCTAGCCTCGCAGTCTCCATCGCCATTCCCAGGTTAAGCCCGGGGATTTCACGACAGACTTACGAAACCGCCTGCGCACGCTTTACGCCCAGTAATTCCGATTAACGCTTGCACCCTACGTATTACCGCGGCTGCTGGCACGTAGTTAGCCGGTGCTTATTCTTCAGGTACCGTCAGCAGTCGTGGATATTAGCCACGACCTTTTCTTCCCTGACAAAAGAGCTTTACAACCCGAAGGCCTTCTTCACTCACGCGGCATTGCTGGATCAGGGTTGCCCCCATTGTCCAAAATTCCCCACTGCTGCCTCCCGTAGGAGTCTGGACCGTGTCTCAGTTCCAGTGTGGCTGGTCGTCCTCTCAGACCAGCTACTGATCGTTGCCTTGGTGAGCCTTTACCTCACCAACTAGCTAATCAGATATCGGCCGCTCCAGGAGCACAAGGTCCGAAGATCCCCTGCTTTCATCCTTAGATCGTATGCGGTATTAGCGTAACTTTCGCTACGTTATCCCCCACTCTTGGGTACGTTCCGATATATTACTCACCCGTTCGCCACTCGCCGCCAGGCCGAAGCCCGCGCTGCCGTTCGACTTGCATGTGTAAAGCATGCCGCCAGCGTTCAATCTGAGCCAGGATCAAACTCTTCAGTTCAATCTCTGTTTTTGCCGCATTTCTGCGGCAGGTCACTCACTCAAAATACTGACGAAATCTCTTTCGAGATTTACGTTTATTTTTTGCGAGCGTTATAACGTATATTTTGAGCATCGGACCCGAAGGTCCGGGCATATCGTCAAACGCCCACACTTATCGACTGTTGATTTTTAAAGATCGCTGCCTTATCGTTGACAAAGCGTTGTGTTTGTCAGCAGCAGAGAAGCGAGATTATGCGGTACAGCGTGCAACTCGTCAACCCCATCTTTTTCTCGTTTCGCTTCGCTGATTTGTCAGCGCTGCGTTGCGAGGGACAGAACTATAGCAAGCCAGATTCACTCTGACAAGGGCCACACGTGAAAAAGGTTTGGAATGCCATCTAAACAAGCTCAGCCACGCCCGCCAACAGTCCTGGTCGTCGACGATTCGCCCACCCTGCTGCTCGCCCTGCTCGACCACCTGAGCCACCATGGTTTCCTGGTCGTGCTGGCGCACGATGCGCGCGAAGGCATGATGCGGGCGGCACTGGCCGAACCTGACCTCATCCTCCTGGATATTGTGATGCCTGGCCTGGATGGCTTCGAGGCATGCCGCCGCCTGAAGGCCGATGCCGATACGCGAGACGTGCCGGTCATCTTCATGACGGGCCTCAGCGACGCCAAACAGATTGTCAGCGGCTTCGCAGTTGGCGGCGTCGATTACATCACCAAGCCTTTCCAGGTCGAAGAAGTCCTGGCCCGCATCAATACCCACATTGCGCTGCGCCGCGCGAATAATGAGTTGAAGCAGGCTTACCAATCGCTGGCGCGGGCCCAGGAAGACCTGGTGCACCATGAAAAACTGGCGGCACTTGGTTCCCTGGTTGCCGGCATTGCACATGAACTGAATACGCCGATCGGCAACAGCCTGATGGTGGCAAGCACCTTCGAGGCGCAAACAGGGGATATTCGCGAGCACTTCAACAAGGGCGAAAACATGCGGCGCTCGGAACTGGTCGGCTATCTGGATAATGCCTGCACCACGACCGAGATCCTGATGCGCAACCTGCAACGTGCCGCCGACCTGGTCACCAACTTCAAGCAAGTGGCGGTGGACCAGACCAGCACCCAGCGCCGCACCTTCCTGCTGTCGGAAGTCGTTTCAGGGAATGTATTGACCCTGCTGCCATCGATCAGGCGCACCCCGTTCGAGGTCGTGCAGTCCGTCCCGGACGAGCTGATGATGGACAGCTACCCCGGCCCGCTCGGCCAGGTAATCGCCAACCTGGTCAACAACGCCATCATGCATGCCTTTGATGGCCGCAGCGAGGGCAAGGTGGAACTGGTGGCTGAGTATGAGAAGGCCGACTGGATTGCGCTGCACGTGCGCGATAACGGCAACGGCATCAGCGCCAGCAACCAGGAACGCATCTTCGATCCCTTCTTTACCACCAAGATGGGCGTCGGCGGTTCAGGCCTCGGCCTGCATATCGTGCACAGTATCGTCTCCGACATCCTGGGCGGACGGATTACCGTACGCAGCGAGGAGGGCTGCGGTACCTGCTTTACCCTGTCCCTGCCGCTGGAGGCGCCGCGTCACTGAGATGATGGCCCGCGCAGTCGCGCAATCGCTGGCGGCTGTCCTTGTACCACTCGACGAATTCGCCTCCCTCCATCGGGGCGGCAATCAACGGGCCTTGTCCAGTGCTGCAGCCCATCTCCCTCATGAGCGCCCAGTCTTCGACGTTTTCGATGCCGTCGGCGCAAGCCGGCACGCCAAGCTTGCCGGCCATGGCCAGCAGGCCCTCGAACAACGGCCTGCGATGGCTGCGCTGCGCCGCCTCGTGCACGAACAAGGGGGCGATCGAAATCTCCGCCAGCGGGAAGCAGGCAAAGTCGCGCGTTTTTGCCTCATAGCGCCCGCAGTGGACTGCCCCGACGCCGTAGCCGCGCAAGCTCAGGCGGCCTATATTGTGCAGCGCTTCCGGCTCACAGGCTGCAATCACCGCCTCGCTAATCTCCCAGCAAACGCTGCCCGGCTTGACGTCCTGCGCCTGGATGCCGGCCACCAGCCGCCCCAGCTCTCCCAGGTCTTCCAGGAGTTCGGCCGGCAGCGGAAGCGACAGCTTGATCGCTGACAGCCCCATTTCCTGCCAACCGTGCAAGTCTGCTGCGGACTGGGTTGCCAGCGCCAGCAAGATGGCGCCGATGGTTTCACTGTCGCCCGCCAGCGCAGGAAGCAGGCGGGCGACATCGATTGCAGTACGCCCCGGGCGGCGCCAAGTGCCCTGCACCGCGATGCCCACCATCCGGCCGCTATCGAGGGCGACGCGCGGCGCATATAAAGATATGAATTCTCCGGCCGCCAGGCCGGCCTCAATCTCCATGAAGTTGGGAACTTCCGGCGCGACGTCCTGTTCCAGCTCGGCCAGCGCCAGCATCGATGCGTCGTGCAGCAGTGCCTGCAGCGCTTCCAGCCGCACCGGCTTGGGCATGGTGGACAGCAGGCGCATCGCACTGCCTGCAGGCAGGCTGCTTGCCGCTTCCATCAGGCGCGGCTGGTTGGCCGATGCGGCGATCAGGTTGGCCGCCCAACGCCGCTTGGCCAGTTGCTGGATCAACTCCACGCCGTCCATGCCAGGCATGTCGAGGTCCGTCAATACCAGGTCCACCGGGGCGGCGCGCTGCTCCAGCGTGAGCAAGGCATTGATCCCGTCGTTCGCGACCAGGACAGTGCCAAAGCCAATCTGGCGCAGCAACGCTGCTACGTGCTCGCGTTGCACTGCGCTGTCCTCGACGATCAAGGCCGTGCTTGCGCTAAAGTCCTTCATTCGCCCTCCGTTCGACACCTCCATATTGCAGGATTTCGCGGCTTATTGCACCCAGCGCGACACTGCGCTCCGCCGCGCCGCGCTTCACCGCTTCCCGCGGCATGCCGTAAACCACGCAACTCTGTTCGTCCTGCGCCAGCGTGCGGGCGCCGGCCTGGCGCATTTCCAGCAGGCCGACAGCGCCATCGTCGCCCATTCCGGTCATGATAATGCCGAGCGCACTCGCGCCGGCACACTTTGCCACGGACCTGAATAGCACGTCGACCGAGGGTCGGTGACGGTTAACCAACGGTCCATCGACCACTTCGACGAAGTATTCGGATGGCCCGCGCCGCAGCAGCATATGGCGGCCGCCTGGAGCAATCAATGCTTGGCCCGGACGCACGGGGTCGTTATTGCGAGCTTCCCTGACCTCGATCTGGCACAGGCCGTCCAGGCGCTCGGCGAAAGCAGCGGTGAACTGTTCCGGCATGTGCTGCACAATGACGATGCCCGGCGCAGCCGGCGTAAGCTCGCTCAATACGCGTTCCAGCGCTTGCGTGCCGCCGGTCGACGTGCCGAGGGCCACGACGCGCTCATTGCCACGCGCGGGCAGTTCTCGCTCGCCCATCGGGGACAGGATGGCGTCCGCGCTCAGCTTGGCCGGCGGTACCTGGGGCGGCGCCGACAGGCGGACGGCGGGAAGAGCTTGCAGCCTGGCCTGGGCCGCGCTGCGCACCGCAGCTACCAGATCGTCGCAGCCCTCGTGCGGCGACTGGCGCAGGTCCAGCCGGGGCTTGCCGACTACCGCAACGGCGCCGGCAGCCAGCGCCTCCATCGATATGCGGGTGCTCTTCTCCGTCAGCGAGGAGCAGATGACAACCGGCGTCGGGCGTTCGGCCATGATCTTGCGCAGGAAGGTGATGCCATCCATGCGCGGCATTTCGACATCCAGCACCACCACATCCGGCCACTGCAGGCGCATGCGCTCCCCGGCCAGGATCGGGTCGGCCACGGCGTGCGTGACCTGCATGTCCGGCTCGCGGCCGAGCAGGCCGCTCAGCACTTGCCGCACCACGGCCGAATCGTCCACCACCATGACCTTGATCTGCTTCATGCCTCGCCCTTTTCCGCCAGCTCTCCCTGGCGCACCCAGACATCGCCGGTGGCCACGTCGAACAGGATATGCCGGTGGCCCGTGCCGAACAGGCTTTCCGACACCACGGGAATGCCGTACTCAGCCAACAGCTTTTCCGCCGCGACACCGTTGCGGTGCCCGATTCCCATTTGCCGGCCCGCTTCGATCGATGGAAACATGGTGCCGCCGCCGAATACCTTCGCCTCGCATTCCCGCGCGGGCACGCCGCGCTCCTTGAGCTGGGCCACCATCAACGTCATCGCGTCCTTGCCATAGCGGCCGCTCAAGCCAGCTTCCGGCTCGCCGTCCGCCCCCGCTTCGCGCTCCGACAGCAGGAAGTGCGACATGGCGCCGATGCGCAAGCGCCGGTGCCACAAGGTGATCGACACGCAGGAGCCCAGCACGGTACGGATGCGGTAACGCGCATCGCCGACGAAGTACTCGCCGGGCAGCAGGTAGACCTCGAAGCCGGCGCCCGTTTTCATCTCATTCCTTGCAATAAATTGCCGGGGAAACGCCGCGTACCGGCAGCCCCATATCGTGCAGGCTCTCTGAGTGGCCGATGTACAGGTAGCCGCCCGGGCGCAGGTAATCGAGCACGCGCAGCACCACGCGCCGCTTGGTTTCGCCGTCAAAGTAGATCAGCACATTGCGCAGGAATACCACCTCGAACCTGCCCAGCGCCGGCAGGCGCGCCGCATTCAGGTTGATCTGGGCGAATTCCACGCATTCGCGCAGCACGCGTGAAACAAGAAGCGTACCGTCTTCGACGTCGATGCCCTTCAGGCAGAAGCGGCGCAGGTATTCCGGCGGAACATGGGCGGCGCGCGTCATCGGGTAGTGGCCCCGGCGCGCCGTCTCCAGCACGCGCGCGCTGACGTCGGAAGCGAGCACCTCCCAGCCTTGTGGCGGCAGCAGGTCGGCCAGCACCATGGCGATCGAATACGGCTCCTCCCCTGTGGAGCAGGCTGCGCTCCAGACCCGGAACGGCGCCCCGTCCTGCCGGCGTTCCTTCAGCACGGTGCGCAAATGCTCGAAATGGCGGGCTTCGCGGAAGAAGTAAGTCTCATTGGTGGTCAGGAGGTCGATCGCGATCTGGGTTTCCTCCGGCGCCGTTCCGCTGGCGATGAACGCGAAATAGGAGCCGTAGCTATCGAACTGCAGGTGCTGCAGGCGCTTGGCGAGGCGTCCCGACACCAGCGGCTTCTTGGCCTCCGACAGCGAAATCCCGGCCGCTTCGTGGATGAAGCGCTGGAATTGCACGAATTCGCGATCCGTCAGGGGAGCAACTGTCTGCATCAATTCACATCTCCCGCCATTGCGGCGATCTCCGGCACGTTCAGCACGGCCTCCAGGTTGACCAGGATGACGAATTTACCATCGACTTTGCCGATGCCAGTGATGAAGTCGTTGCGCAGCCCCGCTCCGAAGCCGGGCGCAGGTTCGATTTGCCCTGCGTCGATGTCGAGCACCGCATTCACCGCGTCGACCAGCAGGCCAAGCACCTGCTGCTCCGGCGCCTGCCCGCATTCGACGATGACGATGCAGCTCCGCCGTCCTGTTGTGCACGGGGCGAGCCCGAAGCGCGCGGCCAGGTCCAGCACCGGCACCACGGCGCCACGCAGGTTGATCACGCCGCGCACGCAGGACGGCATCATCGGCACGTCGGTCACGCCGCCGTACTCGATGATCTCGCGCACGCCGAGGATCCCCAGCCCGAACGTTTCCTCGCCAAGGCGGAAACTCAAGTACTGGTGTTCTGCTTCCATGCCCTGCCCTCAGAATCGCGTGAAGTTGCTTTCATCCAGCGGCGGCACCCGCGCCAGCCGGCGCTGCGGCGCCCGCTGGCCGGCCGGGGGCTTCGTCTCAACAGTGCGGCGCGGCGCTTCGTCATGGGCGACGCGGAAGAAGCGCACCAGCTGCTGCAACTCCTCCGCCTGGCTGCTCATTTCTTCTGCGGTGGACGCCAGCTCCTCCGCTCCGGCGGCATTCTGCTGCGTCGACTGGTTCAACTGCCCCATTGCCATGTTGATCTGGCCCACCCCCGTCGCCTGTTCGATCGAAGCGGCGGCGATTTCCTGCACCAGGCGCGAAGTCTGCTGGATGGCCGGCACCATGGCGTCGAGCAGGCCGCCGGCCCGTTCCGCCACCTGTACGCTGCCGCTGGCCAGGTCGCCGATTTCCTGCGCCGCCACCTGGCTGCGCTCCGCCAGCTTGCGCACTTCCGCCGCGACAACGGCAAAGCCCCGCCCATGCTCGCCGGCGCGCGCCGCTTCGATGGCGGCATTCAGCGCCAGCAAATTGGTCTGGTAAGCGATATCGTCAATGATCACGATGCGTTTGGCGATATCGCGCATGGCGCTCACCGTGCTGCGCACCGCCTCGCCGCTTTCTCCCGCCTCGCCAGCCGCCCTGGAGGCAGTAGTGTCGGTCAGGCGCGCATTGTCCGTGTTCTGGCCGATGGAGGCGCTCATTTCTTCCACCGAAGCGCTGGTTTCCTCCACGCTGGCCGCTTGCTGGCTGGCCGCCTGCGACAGGGATTGCGCCGTGGCGCTGACTTGCTCCGACGCCGCTGCAAGCGCCAGCGCACCGTTGCTCACTTCCGAGGCGACGCCGGACAGCTTGTCGACCATCTGTTTCATGGACGCGAGCAGGCTGGCCTTGTCCCCTTTCCGCAGCTTGATTTGCACTGCCAGGTTGCCCTCGGCGACCTCCTGCACGATGTGGGCCGCGTAATCCGGCTCGCCGCCCAGTTGGCGCAACAGGCCCCGTATCATCCACACCGACAGCACGATGCCCGCCAGCAGGCCGCCGCCCAACAGCATGGCGTTGGTGCGCATGGTGGCCTTGGCCTGCGCCATGGCCGACTCGTATTCTTCGCGCGCTACCCGCTCCTGCAAGTCGATCAGTTTGCCCATGGCTGCCAGCACGGCGCGGAACTGCACGTCGGCGCCGCGCGCATCCTCCAGCGCATCCTTATGCTTGCCGGCGCGCGCCTTCTGGATGATGGCGCTGCGCATGTTCTGCCAGCCGCTCCAGGCTACCGTGTACTGCGCCGCCAGCTGCTGCTCCTGCTGCGTCAGCGAGGTAGCCATGTACGCGCTCCAGTTCTTGCGGATCAACTCCTGGTGCGAGGCATCGCCCTGCTGGGCAGCCTCCACCTCGGCCGGGCTGGCGGCCGCGGCGGTCATCACCATGCGGTGGCGGGTGCGCAGCATGTATTCATTGACCTTGCCAAGGTAGATCAATGCCACCGTCCGGTCCTCATAAGTTGTTTTCAGGCGGGCATTGCTGAACTCAATGCCGCGCATGCCGGCGTAGCCGATGCCCGCCATCATCATCACCAGCACCCCGACCAGCAAGCCAAGGCGCATACCCACCGTCAGTTTTCGCCGCATCGTCGTGCTCCTATGCCGCCAGGTTTCCAGCTTGCCTTGCCTGCAGTTGCTTGAGCAGGGCCGGTATGTCCAGGATCAATGCCACGTCGCCGCTGCCCAGCACGGTCGACCCGCTGAGGCAGGAGATGGCGCTGAACACTGGGCTGAGGGGCTTGATCACCGCCTGGCATTGTCCCTGCAGGCTATCGACGACCAGCCCGGCGCGCTGGCCGGCGTGCCGCACCACCAGCACGCTTTCGCGGCAGGGAGCTACGCCTTGCAGGCGAAATAACCGGCGCAGGGCCACCGTTGGCAGCACCTCGCCGCGCAAGTCGACGAAGCCGCGCCGTTCCCCACGCTCATGCTCCACGCATTCCTCGATCGTGCCGAGCGGGATGGCGAAGCGCGAGCTGCCAACCGTCACCAGCATGCAGTCCATGATGGCCAGCGTCAGCGGCAAGCGCACCCGTACCGTGGTGCCGCGGCCAGCTTCGCTGTCGATGGCGATGCTGCCGCGCAGCGCTTCGATATTGCGCTTGACCACATCCATCCCGACGCCACGCCCCGACAGGCTGGTCACCGCACTGGCGGTCGAGAAGCCCGGCTCGAATATCAGCGCGAACACTTCGCTGTCGCCGGGTCTTTGCTCCGGACCGAGCAGGCCGCGCTCGATGGCGCTGGCAATGATGCGTTCGCGCTGCAGGCCGCCGCCATCGTCGCCGACTTCGATCACGATGCTGCCCGAGTCGTGAAAGGCGTTCAGGAACACGGTCCCCTGCAAAGGCTTGCCACGCAGGCGCCGTACTTCGGGCGCCTCTATGCCGTGGTCGATGGCGTTGCGCACCAGGTGGGTCAGCGGGTCGCCGATGCGCTCCACCAGCGTCTTGTCCAGCTCCACGTCCTCGCCGCCCAGGACCAGGCGAATATCCTTGCCGATTTCGCGCGCCACATCGTGCACCACCCGCTGGAAACGGTTGAACGTGGCGCCGATCTTCACCATGCGCAATTGCAGGGCGCTGTCGCGCACCTGCTCCACCAGGCCAGCCAGCGCGGAAGTACTGTCCTGCAGGTCGGCGTCCTTGAAGCGGCCGCCTATCATCTGGGTGCGTGCGCTGGCAATGATCAACTCTCCCACCAGCGTAATCAGCTGGCCGAGACGCTCGGCGTCGACGCGGATGGTACGGCTTTCTCGCGGCCCCGCCGCTGCTGCGGCAACGCCAGGCGCCGCCGGTGGCGCTGCAACCGGCGGCGCCACCGTCCCGAGGGCGCTGGCCTGCAGCACTTCCGCGATGGCGGCGCCGTGCAGCGGCAAGATATTGGCCAGGCGCTGGAAGTCCTCATTGCCGCTGCCGGGCGGCAGAAGCCGCAAAATACATTCATCGTGCAGGAACTCGAACACCTTGCTGATTTGTTCGGCGTTTGCCGCCGTTTCCAGCACGATCTCGAAACCAAGGTAGCAGCTTTGCGGGTCCATCTGCCCCGGCGGGGGCAAACCGCCATCGACCGTGGCCAGCGCCACGATTCGCCCCAGGCGGCCGAGATAGGCGATGAAGGAAGCCGGGTCCATGCCCTGCCGGAAGACATCGCGCCCGAACTCCAGCGACACCAGCCAGCGGCCGCTTTCACCAATATCGGCCGCGGCGCCGAAGGACGCCGCCATCGGCAACAGGGCGGGCGCCGGGGCAAGATAGGCATGCAGTGCATCGAGCTGCGGGCGGCACCGTTCGCCCAGCTCGCCCCGTCCGCCTCGCTCGACATCGCGCACCATCGCGCCAATCTGGTCGGCGCATTCCAGCAGCAGCGCTACCAGTTCGCCATCGAGCGGTTGGGCACCGTTGCGCACTTCTTCCAGCACGCTTTCCACTGCATGCGTGAACAGCACGACGTAATCCAGTCCAAACAGTCCCGCCGTTCCCTTGATGGTGTGAGCCGCGCGAAAAATGGCATTGACGGCTTCCTCCTGCACGGCAGGCTCGCCCAGCTTCAGCAAGCCGGCTTCCATCTCGGCCAGCAACTCCCCCGCCTCGGTGACAAACGCCAGCAAGCCCTCGTCCAGGTCCATGGGGGTGCCTTCCTATTGGATGCGCAGCAGCTCGAACAGCGCGACGACAGCGGGACTGTGCGCGACCAGCCGCAGCTCCTTCCGGCTGGCTTGAGCGGCGCGGCGCGCCATCAGCAACAGCTGGGCGCCGGCCGTGTCGATCTCCGTCACGCCAGCCAGGTCCACTTCCAGCGCCTGTGACTGGGCAAGGCGTGCCAGGAGCACGTCCTTCATTTCCTGCACGCGCCGGATCGTGAGGTCGCCCTCGATGAAGAGCAGCGCCGGCGGCTCGATGCGCTGTGGGCTCATGCGCCCATCGTATGCCCATGCCCGGTGACTGGCAAGCCCGGTGTGCGGAGTTGCACTAAGTCACTATTCTCGCAATTGCCTGACGCGGCGCGCCGGGTCGGCGGCGATGGCGGCTGCCGTGAAGGGCAGCAGGGGCAGGCGCTTTTCGGCGTAAAGCGGCAGCTGGTCGGCATAATGCGCCGAGCGCGGGTCGGTGGACTGCCCGTAGACCAGCAGGCCGCGCGCCTGCGGCCCATCTTCGTCGAAGCTGACCAGGTGGATATAGCTGGTGCCCCAGGTCACCCGCTCGTAGCCCGAAGTTCCCAGCACGCCGGCCATATGGATGGAGTTGTAACTGCCGTCGATATCGCCAATCGCGCCGTGGATGGGGAAGCGCTGGCCGTTGCGCGGCTCTACCTGGAAATCGGCCAGGCGCCCGTCAAACGGCACGCCAAGCTGCCGCAATCGCACAGCGGCGTCCTTCAGCGCCGCCAGCATGGCAGGTATTGCTGCCGGCGCCACGCCGCGCGGCGAGTGCAGCGGATCGGTTGCATCGAATGCCTGCGACCATATCGCCGGCAGCTTGGCGGCGCTGTTCCAGAATTCGCGGAACAGCACGGCGCCGCGGCTGTCCAGCTCCGCCTTGCGGTCCCATGTCGCCAGCGCGGTGCAAGCTTGCAGCAGCAAGTCGTCGGTACTGGCCATGCAGGCCGGGACCAGTTCCGGCAGCACCAGTTCCGCCGCCAGCACGCGATTGGCGAACATCAGCGCCTGCAGGTCCTCCTGCCCGACATGGCCGCGCTGCGCCAGCATGTCCTCGATGCCGATAAAGCCGCTGCGCGTGCGCAGGTGCTGCGCCACACCCACAGGGCCATACAAGGGAGAATACCCAAGCGGCGTCGGCCCGACCAGCAATTGCCGCGCATTGGTGACCCAATAGCCGTCGTTGGAATTTGCCACATAGTCTGCGCGCAGCATGCTTGGTGCATTGGCGCCGCCGAATATGCCGTCCGGCGTGCCATCGTCATCGTGCCCCCAGGCGCAGGATGAGCGCGCCCCGTCGAACATCAGCAGTGTCGCCAGCAACAGGCAATCGCCGCTGAACTGATCGGCGCCCTGGTGCGGCACGACGCTGGCATCGGCATAGAAAGCACCGCCGTTCCTGTCTGCGGCCACCGTGTTCACCCAAGGCAGGCCGACCAGCCGCCCGAGCTGTTTTTGCAAGTCCTGCACGCTGCTGGCGCGACCGATGGCGAGCCATTGCTCCATCAAGCGCGTGTTGTTGCGATTTGGGTCGCCCAGCACCAGCAGGCCGCCCTGCCCCTGCGGACTGCCAGGCACCGCCAGCACGGCGCCCAGTTTGCTGAAGTAGAAGGCTTTGCTCTTTTTCAGCAAGCTGCCATCCGGCTGCAGCACATCGATTGCCGCCGTGCGGGTCTCCAGCCATTGCGGCACGCCGTCGATCACGTAGCGCATGGGATCGGCGCCGTCGCGGGGCAGGCGGAAAGTGGTGAAATGCACCGCCTTGGTCACGGTATGGGTCCAGGCCAGGTCCTTGTTGAAGCCGATGACCACCAGCGGCAGGCCGCCCAGGCTCACGCCCATTGCATCGTAGCTGCCCGGCACCGTGACGTGCAGCTGGTAGAAACGGTCGGTGCTGGTCCATGGATAATGTGGATTCCCCAACAGGATGCCGCGGCCGTTGCTGCTGGCTTCCCTGCCGATTGCCAGTGCGTTGCTGGCCATCGCGCCCTGGGTTGGCATGACGTACGGCTCGCCCGATGGTGGCGCATCCACCGGGCCTTCCTGCAAAGCCAGGGTAACGTTGCCGCCTACATCGCGCGCTGCGGCCACGATTTCGGCGGCAAACACTTCACCCGTGGCATGCAATGCCTTCTCCGCGATCAGGAGCATCACGTCGTCAAAGCTGATCGGCTTGACCCAGGCCGCATTCCTGCAGGCCTCGGGCAGGCGCGCACCATGCTCGCGCAGATAGCGGTTGTAGCCGGCGGCATAGCCGCGCAGCAGTTGCTGGATTTCGCTCGAACCGGCGGCATAGCCGGCCCGTAGCTTCTCGATATCCAGGTAGCCTTTGAAAAAGAAGTCGCTATCTTCGTTGCGCAAATCCATGAAATCAAGGGCGGCGCCATATTCGCCGTTGAGGGGCTTTGTCGCGTGGGCATCCGGTCCGAAGTAGCGCGAGCGCTCGCCGCGCACCGTCAGGAAGCTGTCGGCCAACATGCAGATATTGTCTTCGGCAAAAGAATAGGCCAGGCCATAGCCGACGCCTGCGAAATCCTTGGCCTGGATATGCGCCACGCCATAGCTGGTACGGGTGACTTCCGCGGCAAACTGTGGTGCCGGCGTGCCGCCGTTACTGCCCTTGCCACTGCAGGCAGTGAGGAATATGGCCGCACATGCGGCCAGCAGTTGCGCTTTCATGGTCTGCCTCCCCCGTCAGAAAAGTGCACGCTTCCATGATGTGCGCGGCATTTCTGCGACAGTTGAGGCAAATCAAATTGGTACACAATCGTGCGAAACCAATAATCTGCTAAGATTTTTGACAAATGCACCCGCCCCGGGTGCATTTTTTTTTGCGCAAAGGAGCAGACATGAAGAGATTCACCCCAGTCGTACTGGCCGCAGGACTCTTTGCAGCCAGCGCAGCAAATGCAGCCCCCACCTGGATTACCCTCGGCGACGCCGCTTACGCCAAGTTGCAAGCCGCCGCGCCGCAAGCCGTTGCGAAGCAGAGCAAGCAAGGCCAGGGCAAGGAGAAAGTCCATCTGGTGCAAATCGACGAAGAAACCATGCTGAAACTGTCGGCCGCCATCCACAAGGAATTGAAGCGCTGCGGTGGTTTCATCGTGCATGCCAGTGAGGAGGAAGGCCGCCAGGCGTTGGTCAAGGCAGGCACCGTGCAGCCGCTGGCATTGGCCGTCAGCCGCCCAAGCTACGCCATCGATAACCAGACCGCCGTCAACGGGATTCTGCCGACGATGCAGGCCTCGAACATTGCGCAGACTATCATCGACATGTCGAACTTCGCGAACCGCTACTACCGCACCACCAATGGCGCCAATGCCTCCAACTGGCTGGCGCAGAAGTGGACCAGCATGGCTGCAGGCCGCAGCGACATCAGCGTGAGCCAGTACACGCACTCGGGCTATAACCAGAAGTCCGTGATCATGACCATCAACGGCACTGACAATGCTTCCGAAGTCATTGTCATGGGCGGCCACCTGGATAGCATCAACATGAGCGGCAATGGCGAGACCTCACGCTCGCCCGGCGCCGACGATGACGCTTCCGGCATCGCCAGCCTGACCGAAGCGGTGCGCGCCATGATCGCCGCCGGCTACAAGCCGCGCCGTACCATCAAGATCATGGGTTATGCGGCGGAAGAAGCCGGCCTGCTCGGCTCCAAGGATATCGCGGCGAACTTCAAGGCCAACAACGTCAACGTGGTCGGCGTGCTGCAGCTGGATATGACCAACTACCGCGGTTCGGCCAAGGACGTCTGGATCTACACCGACTACACGGACAGCCAGCAGAACACATTCCTGGCCTCGCTGATGTCGACCTACCAGCCGAGCGTCACCGTGGGCTACAGCTCCTGCGGTTACGCTTGCTCCGACCATGCCTCCTGGCAGAATCAGGGCTTCCCGGCCTCGATACCGTTCGAAACGCTGATGGGTGAAGATAACCCCTACATCCATACGTCCAACGACACCTACGCCAATTCAGGCAACCAGGCCGACCATGCGCTGAAGTTCGCCAAGCTGGCTGCCGCTTTTGCGGTGGAACTTGGCAGCGACGGTCCTGTCATCGTTCAGCCGGACACGGTCGAAACCTTCAGCGGCAGCCTGACCCTGAACCAGAAGAAAACCTTCGGCCCGTTCAAGGCAGGCGTTGGCACCTTCAAGGCTGAAACCACTGGCACCGGCGACATCGACCTGTATGTCCGCAAAGGTTCGCTGCCGACCACCAGCAGCTACAGCTGCAAGTCGGACGGCTCCACTGCGACCGAGACCTGCAGCACCAGTGTCACGGCCAATGGCGACGTCTACGTCATGTTGAACGGCTACAGCGCCGGGACCTATAACCTGAAGGTGACTTACCGTCCGCAGTAATCAGCGCAGGCTGACCGTCTGGCGTTTCCAGGCCGGGTCCTGCCACTTGTAGAAAGTGGACAGCGATTCCGGCCTGTCGGCGCCGCGTTCAGTTGCCAGCGTGGCCATGTCCAGCAGCTCGAAGCTGCGGCGGAACTTGCCCTCGGCGCGCACTTCCCGCGCCGCCAGCATCTTGGCGGTGCCCGGCACCCAGCCCGCGAATTCCGCGTAGCCGATGTCCGGATCGCTGGAGGCCGGCGGCAGCACGTCGATCACCCAACTCTCGCCCTGGCGGCGAAACAGCCACATTTCGCGCCAGCCATCGAGCGGCTGCACCGCCAATGCCAACGCCGTGCCTTGCGGATGTACGCGCGCCGACGCCATCCACGCCACACCCCAGGTACAGCGGCTCGCGAGCTGCTTGCCGCCGCCTTGCAAGCTGACGCAAGTTTCGCCCGGCCGGCCCGCGGCGGAAGTCACTGCCAGCTGGGGCGCCGTCTTGCCCTGCGCCGGCGCCGGGGTGGGTTCCAGCGCCCAGCGCACCGCGCCGACCCGCACGCCGGCTTCCGCATACGCAGCATTGTCTTCGTCCGCCAGTTCCGACTTGTTGACTGCCGCCAGCGCCTGCTCCGCGCGGCCGGCTGCCTGCGACGCATCCTCGCCCTTGCGCGCGCGCTGGAACGCCACGCTCGACCAGACTGCCGCGCGCCGCATATGGATGCGGTTCTTCATGTGTTCCGGCAGGCGCGCCAGGTCCACCGTGGAGAGCAGTTCGGCGCGCCAGCGGTCATGCTCGGCGCGCTGCACGACGCCCAGCGCTGGATCGATGCAGGCGCCGTTGCTCAACGCCAGCGCCGCGCGGTAGCGTTGCTCGGCACTGGCGGCGACCGCCAGCACGCGGCGAAAAGCGTCGCCGTCGTAGCAGACCCGCATCTTGCCGTCATTCTCGTAGCTGCGCATCGCCACGCCATAGCTGGCCACCACTTCCAGGTGGGCGGCCAGCGCCGTCTCGGCCTGCGGCGCCAGTTTGGAAGAAGCACGCGCCGCCAGCCGCTCCGCCATGCTGCCGATCGCATCAAACGGTTCAGCATCGATGGCTTGCGGTGCGGCGGCCTTCAGGTAGGCAGCACCGTAGCTGATGCCCAGCGCCTCGGAACCCGGCGTATCGCGCAGGAAGCGCAGCACCGACAGCAGCTCCGGCGCGGCAGCAGGCTGCAAGCCGACTTGCCGCACGCGGCTCGCGCGCACATAGCCGGCCCGCTCGCGGCGATGGTCGTACACCTGCAGGAAATCGCCGCGGGTGCCGCGCACTTCCAGCGCGTCGCCCTGCCACAGCACGGCCTGGGCCTGGGCTGATTCGCGCGGCGCCGCACGCAGCGGGAGTTGGTCCTGGGCGACGATGGCCAAGGCCAGGGTGGCGGCAAGCATTGAGGCGGCCATGCTTATTCTCCAGCGGTGGCAGCAATACGCTCGGCGTGCGCGGTCTTCGGCGCACCCACCAGCGTCGAGCCAATGAAGCCGCCATCGGCCGGCGGCGGCGCGATGATGACCGACACCTTGTCCGACAGCTTATCGGCCATGGTCTTCTGGATCAGCAGCGGATGCTTGCTCAGCAGCTCGCCGTCGCGCTCCATCTGGGCGCTGGCGATCTTGCCCACCAGTTCCTGGCGATAGGCTTCGGCGTCGGCCAGCTTGCGGCGCGAATCCGCTTCGCCGGCAGCTTCGATGATGCGGGCCTGGGCATTGCCCTCCGAAGTCTTGATGCGGGCCGTCTTTTCAGCCTCTGCCTCCAGTTCACGTTGCTTGACTTGCTTTTCCTTGAACGGCAGCACGTGGCGCATGGCTTCTTCCTGGGCCCTGGCGGCGATCACCTGTTCGGAAGCGGCAGCTTCGGCGGCCTTTTCGCGCGCCACTTTTTCAGCCTCGGCTTCGAGCGCGGTCTGGCGCACCTGCTTTTCTTTCAGTTCCAACGTGTAGCGCATTTTTTCTGACGCCAGCTCTTCGGCCAGCAGTTTCTCCATGCCGGCCTTGAAGTCTTCCGGCAACACGACCTTGCCGATGGTGACGCTGCGCAGCACAAGGCCGTCAGCAGCCAGCTTGGGCTTCAGTTCAGCCTCGATGGCCTGCTGGATTTCGGCGCGCTTGGAAGAGAAGATTTCACGCACCGTGTAGCGCGTCAGTATCTTGTAGATCACGCCTTCGACATCGGGCGCTACCACGTCGCGCGAGATATCGGCCGGCAGTTTGGATGCGAATTGCTCAAGGCGGGCCTGGTCCAGGCCATAGCGCACGGACATGTCCAGGCCCAGAGACAGGCCTTCCCCGGACTGGAAGGGCGTCTCGCCGGCAGCAGCCGGGCGATAGGTCTGGTCGCGCAGCGACAGCAGGCGCAATTCATGGATGCCGGGCAGGTCCAGCGCCAGGCCTTCGCGCACAATCGACGTATCGCCGGTCAGGTGGTTGGTACGCACCGCCACTTCGCCGCGGCCAACCGTGCGCATTGGAGGGACTTGGTACAAACCGTAAGCGGCGGCGCCGGTCACGGCGAGCAGCACGACGCCCTTGCGGGCGCCGGAAGGGAAATGAATGCTGCTGGCAGCACGGCCGAGCGTCGAGCGAATCGCCTGCAGCATCGTACTGATCCGGTTGTTCATGATGATTGCCTTTCTGGTTGGTTGGCCCGGCACCGCGCCGGTGCAGCAATCTTCCGGCCGCAGGCCGCGAACGTTCAATGCTGCCGCCTGCCCACTCCCTTCCGGCCTGTGAAGAAAAATTCACGCCGGCGGCCGGGCTTTTGGGTAATACTTCCTGCATGACACGCGTAGCCATCATTGAAGACGATCTCCCCACCAGCAACCAGCTTGCCGGCTGGATTGCCGCGGCCCGCCCCGGCATCCAGGTCGACCAGTGGTTCAACCGCGACGACGCCGAGGCAGCCATCGCCCGTGAACGCTATGACCTGGTGGTACTGGACATTGAACTGGGACGCGAGCGCCACGCCGGCGTCGCCGTCATCAACGCCATCAACAAGCGCCATGCGACGCCGGTGTTGGTGGTGTCGGCCATGCCGGCAGCTATCTACCGCTCGATCATGAAAGCGCTGGACGCCTGGGATTACCTGCAAAAAACCACTTTCGAAGAAGCCGACTTCATCGAAACCTTCCTGGAGATCCTGCGCGCTGCAAAAGACAGCAAGCCCGCCGCCCCGGCCAGCGAGCTTGCGATGGATCCGCTGCGCCAGCGCACGCCCACCTGGCGCGGACAACGCATCAACCTGCCGCTGACGGCGCAGCGCATCCTCTCAGCACTGTTCGAGCGGCGCGGCCAGGTGGTGTCCTACGAAGACCTGTTTGAAGTGGTGAAAAGTGGGCGCAACCGCGACAATATCCGCAAGCATGTGAGCACCATTCGCGACGCCTTCCGCGAAATCGATCCGGACTTCGAGTGCATCGAGAACATCCCGATGCGCGGTTTCCGCTGGACCGACCAGGCATGAACCCCATTTCCCTGCTGACGCCATACCGACTGCGCATCGTATTGCGCATGGCCTTTCCGCTACTGGGAGTCGCCACAGTCGGCCTGGCGGTATCCGTGCTGCAGCAGGAGAAGCAGCTCAGCTACCAGGCTTACGAGCACTCCTTCCACAAGACACGCGAGCAGATCGCCGCTACGCTGCGCCATCCAACCGGGCAGCTCGCCCTGCTGAATCCAACTGTGGGTCAGAACCCCGGCCTTCATCCGGTACTGTTGCCTTATGCCGCATTGGATTTCGACGACCAGGCCAAGGTGCAGCAAGCGATCTCCATGGCCGGCTGCGCTGCACCGCGCAGCGACAAGGGCACGCTTTGTGTCGGCATCGGGAACAATCCCTGGGCAGGCGGCTTTATCTACGTCGCCGGGACCTTCCATGCTCCACTGCTTGCGGCCCACCCGATACGCGAAGAGTCAATCGAAGGGGCTCACCGCGTCGACGTGAAGGTAAGCTTGCGTGGCCAGGAGTACCACTGGATCGCTCCTTTCGAACAGACCGGCGACCCGGCAAACGGCGGCATACGCGGCCGCCTGACCGGCTACACAGCGGCCGATGCAGGCCAGCCGCATGCCCGTCCGGTCAAGGATTTCCGCGGCTGGATCTGGCAAAGCCCGATTTGCGCACCTGAAGGCACGCCTGGCTGCGCGCACAGCACGTTCTTCTCTGTCCGGCTGCCGGTCGGGGTGCTGCAAGACGCCCTTTTTGCCAAGCCCCGGCCAGCCTGGCCGCCAGCGGACTTGGCCAACATCAACGTTGACTTGGCAGTACTGCCGCCAGGCGATGGCCCTGCGCTGCTGGACACGACACGCGACCAGGCCACGCCGCTGTTTTCCCTGCGCGACCTGCAGTCGCTGCTTTTGCCAGGTGAAACCCTGCGCATCCGCACCGAGCAAGGCAAGGAAGTGTTGACCCTTTCGGCAGCCAGCAGCAGTGGCGACCAGAGCTGGCACGCCCTGCTTACCCTGGTGCGCCACCTGCCAGTCGACACCACCGTCAAGGCACTGCAAACCCACGCCAGCGTGCCTACACCGCTTGGCAATTTCGAAATTGAATTGAGCGGAGATGCGCGCAGCGTCAGCGACACCTTGAGCGTGGTGGCCACCCGTGTGTCCTGGTTTGTCGGCGCCATCCTTGGTGCATTGCTGGTGGCTTGGCTTGTAGTGGAAGCTGGCATCATCCGCCCAATCAGCATCCTGACCAAACGCGCCGACAAAGTAGCACGCTCAGTCAAGACTGCCGGAGCGCTCGATGAATTTGACTTGTCCGACCTGCGCGGCCGCGACGAATTGGGTGTGCTGGCCAACTGCCTGCACGACCTGCTGCGGCGAGTGCGCGAGGACGTGGAGAAGGAAGCGATTCGCGCCGAGCAGGAGCGAGACATGTGGCACGCAGTCGGCCACGAAATCATGTCGCCGCTACAGTCGCTGATGGCGCTGCACGGTGGCGAGCATGACCCAAGTGGGCGCTATATTCACCGCATGCAGCAGGCAGTACGTGTACTTTATGGACAAGCATCACCCAGCGAGGCATTTCAGTCGACCACCCTGCAGCTGGAAACCCTGGACCTCGACGCCTTCCTGCGCGATGTGGCAGCCAACGCACCTTGTGTCGGCATTGCCGACGTAAGCTACCAGGGCGGAACGCCCGCCATGGTTCGCGCCGATCCTTATTCGCTGGAAGATGTGGTGACCCACATCTTGAACAACGCTAACCGCCACCGAACGCCGGGCACCCCGATCACGATGACGTTGACGTCAGACCAGCGCACAGCCAGCCTGGCAATCCATAACAAAGGCGCCTCGATCGCGCCGGCGCTGATCGACAAGGTATTCGAGTATGGCGTATCGGGCCAGGAAGAAGGCGCCAATCGCGGCCAAGGCCTGTTCGTCGTCAAGACTTATATGGCCAAGATGGGCGGCACAGTAGCTGTGCGCAATGTGGCTGGCGGCGTCGAGTTCACACTGACGCTGCATGCGGGAGCCTGAAGTAGAAAAGCAAAAAGCCCGCCGGCATTCATGCCTGGCGGGCTTTTCTAATAAGAGCCTGACGATAACCTACTTTCACACTGGTTGCAGCACTATCATCGGCGCAGAGTCGTTTCACGGTCCTGTTCGGGATGGGAAGGGGTGGGACCGACTTGCTATGGTCATCAGGCATGACTTGTCAACAATCGTGGAAGAAGTAAAGTTGGGGTAGTGTTCTCAAACACGGTAAGTGCTACATAACCGTCAAGGTTATAGGGACAAGCCGTACGGGCAATTAGTATCAGTTAGCTTAATGCATTACTGCACTTCCACACCTGACCTATCAACGTCCTGGTCTCGAACGACCCTTCAAGGAGCTCAAGGCTCCGGGAAATCTCATCTTAAGGCAAGTTTCCCGCTTAGATGCTTTCAGCGGTTATCTCTTCCGAACTTAGCTACCCGGCAATGCCACTGGCGTGACAACCGGTACACCAGAGGTTCGTCCACTCCGGTCCTCTCGTACTAGGAGCAGCCCCCTTCAAATTTCCAACGCCCACGGCAGATAGGGACCAAACTGTCTCACGACGTTTTAAACCCAGCTCACGTACCACTTTAAATGGCGAACAGCCATACCCTTGGGACCGGCTACAGCCCCAGGATGTGATGAGCCGACATCGAGGTGCCAAACTCCCCCGTCGATATGAACTCTTGGGAGGAATCAGCCTGTTATCCCCAGAGTACCTTTTATCCGTTGAGCGATGGCCCTTCCATACAGAACCACCGGATCACTATGTCCTACTTTCGTACCTGCTCGACTTGTCGGTCTCGCAGTTAAGCACGCTTATGCCATTGCACTATTAGCACGATGTCCGACCGTACCTAGCGTACCTTCGAACTCCTCCGTTACCGTTTGGGAGGAGACCGCCCCAGTCAAACTGCCTACCATGCACTGTCCCCGATCCGGATTACGGACCAAGGTTAGAACCTCAAACAAACCAGGGTGGTATTTCAAGGATGGCTCCATAGGAACTGGCGTCCCTACTTCAAAGCCTCCCACCTATCCTACACAGATTGGTTCAAAGTCCAATGCAAAGCTACAGTAAAGGTTCATGGGGTCTTTCCGTCTAGCCGCGGGTAGATTGCATCATCACAAACACTTCAACTTCGCTGAGTCTCGGGAGGAGACAGTGTGGCCATCGTTACGCCATTCGTGCAGGTCGGAACTTACCCGACAAGGAATTTCGCTACCTTAGGACCGTTATAGTTACGGCCGCCGTTTACTGGGACTTCAATCAAGAGCTTGCACCCCATCATTTAATCTTCCAGCACCGGGCAGGCGTCACACCCTATACGTCCACTTTCGTGTTTGCAGAGTGCTGTGTTTTTATTAAACAGTCGCAGCCACCAGTTTATTGCAACCTTTTCGCCCTTCCACAGTAAAGTGGTCAAGCTACCGAGGCGTACCTTATCCCGAAGTTACGGTACCAATTTGCCGAGTTCCTTCTCCCGAGTTCTCTCAAGCGCCTTAGAATACTCATCTCGCCCACCTGTGTCGGTTTGCGGTACGGTCTCGTATGACTGAAGCTTAGAGGCTTTTCTTGGAACCACTTCCGATTGCTTCGCGAGCAAGCTCGCTCGTCCCAGTCCCTTGAATTACGCGCCCGGATTTGCCTAAGCGCCTTCTATGAACCAGAAACTGCCTATTCCAACAGGCAGACAACCTTCCGCGATCCGTCCCCCCATCGCATCATACGACGGTGCAGGAATATTAACCTGCTTCCCATCAGCTACGCATCTCTGCCTCGCCTTAGGGGCCGACTCACCCTGCTCCGATGAACGTTGAACAGGAAACCTTGGGCTTACGGCGTGCGGGCTTTTCACCCGCATTATCGCTACTCATGTCAGCATTCGCACTTCTGATACCTCCAGCATCCTTTACAAGACACCTTCGCAGGCTTACAGAACGCTCTCCTACCATATCCTTGCGGATATCCGCAGCTTCGGTGACTGGCTTAGCCCCGTTACATCTTCCGCGCAGGACGACTCGATCAGTGAGCTATTACGCTTTCTTTAAATGATGGCTGCTTCTAAGCCAACATCCTGACTGTTTTAGCCTTCCCACTTCGTTTTCCACTTAGCCAATCTTTGGGACCTTAGCTGGCGGTCTGGGTTGTTTCCCTCTTGACACCGGACGTTAGCACCCGATGTCTGTCTCCCAAGCTCGCACTCAACGGTATTCGGAGTTTGCAATGGTTTGGTAAGTCGCGATGACCCCCTAGCCATAACAGTGCTCTACCCCCGTCGGTGATACTTGAGGCACTACCTAAATAGTTTTCGGAGAGAACCAGCTATTTCCAAGTTTGTTTAGCCTTTCACCCCTATCCACAGCTCATCCCCTAATTTTTCAACATTAGTGGGTTCGGTCCTCCAGTGCGTGTTACCGCACCTTCAACCTGGCCATGGATAGATCACTTGGTTTCGGGTCTACACCCAGCGACTGGCGCCCTGTTCGGACTCGATTTCTCTACGGCTCCCCTATCTGGTTAACCTCGCCACTGAATGTAAGTCGCTGACCCATTATACAAAAGGTACGCCGTCACCCCTTACGAGGCTCCGACTGTTTGTATGCACACGGTTTCAGGATCTATTTCACTCCCCTCCCGGGGTTCTTTTCGCCTTTCCCTCACGGTACTGGTTCACTATCGGTCGATTACGAGTATTTAGCCTTGGAGGATGGTCCCCCCATGTTCAGACAGGATTTCTCGTGTCCCGCCCTACTTGTCGTACGCTTAGTACCACCGCTTGGATTTCATGTACGGGGCTATCACCCGCTATGGCCAGAGTTTCCAATCTGTTCCATTATCCAAACGACTATCACGTACAGGCTCTTCCCATTTCGCTCGCCACTACTTTGGGAATCTCGGTTGATTTCTTTTCCTGCAGCTACTTAGATGTTTCAGTTCGCCGCGTTCGCTTCACACACCTATGTATTCAGTGAGTGATGACCTATAAGGCCGGGTTTCCCCATTCGGAAATCTTCGGATCAAAGCTTGTTTGTCAGCTCCCCGAAGCTTATCGCAGACTTCTACGTCCTTCATCGCCTGTAATCGCCAAGGCATCCGCCATGTGCACTTATTCACTTGTCCCTATAACCTTGACGGCTACAGGTTCAAGCACTTACTACTGTGTTTGATGAGTTTTACTACTACCCTAAGTAATATCTTTCGATATCGCTTAATAAAACTTTTACTTCTTCCAGATTGTTAAAGAACGATGAACATTTAAGCGTTCAAACCTAAGCGGCTACGCTTACGTTTGAAAACTTGGTGGAGGATGACGGGATCGAACCGACGACCCCCTGCTTGCAAAGCAGGTGCTCTCCCAGCTGAGCTAATCCCCCATTGGTTTGGTAGGGCTGGTTGGGCTCGAACCAACGACCCCCGCGTTATCAACACGGTGCTCTAACCAGCTGAGCTACAGCCCCAACATTGCTGTTCTTCGTATTACAACAGTCGATAAGTGTGAACGTTTGAGTCTGATGCCGACTCTAGAAAGGAGGTGATCCAGCCGCACCTTCCGATACGGCTACCTTGTTACGACTTCACCCCAGTCACGAATCCTACCGTGGTAAGCGCCCTCCTTGCGGTTAAGCTACCTACTTCTGGTAAAACCCGCTCCCATGGTGTGACGGGCGGTGTGTACAAGACCCGGGAACGTATTCACCGCGACATGCTGATCCGCGATTACTAGCGATTCCAACTTCATGTAGTCGAGTTGCAGACTACAATCCGGACTACGATACACTTTCTGGGATTAGCTCCCCCTCGCGGGTTGGCGGCCCTCTGTATGTACCATTGTATGACGTGTGAAGCCCTACCCATAAGGGCCATGAGGACTTGACGTCATCCCCACCTTCCTCCGGTTTGTCACCGGCAGTCTCATTAGAGTGCTCTTGCGTAGCAACTAATGACAAGGGTTGCGCTCGTTGCGGGACTTAACCCAACATCTCACGACACGAGCTGACGACAGCCATGCAGCACCTGTGTGCAGGTTCTCTTTCGAGCACTCCCGGATCTCTCCAGGATTCCTGCCATGTCAAGGGTAGGTAAGGTTTTTCGCGTTGCATCGAATTAATCCACATCATCCACCGCTTGTGCGGGTCCCCGTCAATTCCTTTGAGTTTTAATCTTGCGACCGTACTCCCCAGGCGGTCTACTTCACGCGTTAGCTGCGTTACTAAGTCAATTAAGACCCAACAACTAGTAGACATCGTTTAGGGCGTGGACTACCAGGGTATCTAATCCTGTTTGCTCCCCACGCTTTCGTGCATGAGCGTCAGTTTTGACCCAGGGGGCTGCCTTCGCCATCGGTGTTCCTCCACATCTCTACGCATTTCACTGCTACACGTGGAATTCTACCCCCCTCTGCCAAACTCTAGCCTCGCAGTCTCCATCGCCATTCCCAGGTTAAGCCCGGGGATTTCACGACAGACTTACGAAACCGCCTGCGCACGCTTTACGCCCAGTAATTCCGATTAACGCTTGCACCCTACGTATTACCGCGGCTGCTGGCACGTAGTTAGCCGGTGCTTATTCTTCAGGTACCGTCAGCAGATCTGGATATTAGCCAGACCCTTTTCTTCCCTGACAAAAGAGCTTTACAACCCGAAGGCCTTCTTCACTCACGCGGCATTGCTGGATCAGGGTTGCCCCCATTGTCCAAAATTCCCCACTGCTGCCTCCCGTAGGAGTCTGGACCGTGTCTCAGTTCCAGTGTGGCTGGTCGTCCTCTCAGACCAGCTACTGATCGTTGCCTTGGTGAGCCTTTACCTCACCAACTAGCTAATCAGATATCGGCCGCTCCAGGAGCACAAGGCCTTGCGGTCCCCTGCTTTCATCCTTAGATCGTATGCGGTATTAGCGTAACTTTCGCTACGTTATCCCCCACTCTTGGGTACGTTCCGATATATTACTCACCCGTTCGCCACTCGCCGCCAGGCCGAAGCCCGCGCTGCCGTTCGACTTGCATGTGTAAAGCATGCCGCCAGCGTTCAATCTGAGCCAGGATCAAACTCTTCAGTTCAATCTCTGTTTTTGCCGCATTTCTGCGGCAGGTCACTCACTCAAAATACTGACGAAATCTCATAAAGAGATTTACGTTTAATTTTGTGCGAGCGTTATAACGTATATTTTGAGCATCGAGCCCGAAGGCTCGGGCATATCGTCAAACGCCCACACTTATCGACTGTTGATTTTTAAAGATCGCTGCCTTATCGTTGACAAAGCGTTGTGTTTGTCAGCAGCAGAGAAGCGAGATTATGCGGTACAGCGTGCAACTCGTCAACCCCTCTTTTTCTTCTCTCGCTTCGTTGCGTTAAGTACGCTGCGTTGCGAGGGACCGAACTATATCAAAGCCCCTCGAAGTTTGGCAAGCGCTTTTCGAGGAAGGCATACATGCCTTCGCGCTGGGCCGGCGTGCCGAAGCCTGCGTGGAACAGGCGGCGCTCGTAATTCACGCCTTCCGACAACGTGGTCTCAAAGGCGCGGTTCACGCAGTCCTTGATTTGCATGGCGACGGAAACCGGCATCTGGGCGATGCCCTGGGCGATCTCCAGCACGGATTCGATCAGCTTGTCGGCCGGGACTACGCGCGAGACCAGGCCAATGCGCTCCGCTTCGGCCGCATCGATCATGCGGGTGGTCAGCAGCATATCCATCGCTTTCGCCTTACCAATGGTGCGCGGCAGGCGCTGGGTGCCGCCGGCGCCCGGAGTAACGCCGACCTTGATTTCAGGCTGGCCGAACTTGGCGGTGTCGGCTGCAACCAGGAAATCGCACATCATGGCCAGTTCGCAACCGCCACCCAGCGCGAAGCCGGCCACGGCGCCGATCACCGGCTTGCGCACTTTCAGGATGTGCTCCCAGTTGCGCCCAATATAGTTGTCGCGGTGGGTGTCCTGGTAGGTGTAATCCTTCATCGCAGCGATGTCTGCGCCGGCGGCAAAGGCCTTTTCGCTGCCGGTCAGTACGATCACGTGGATCGCCGGGTCTTTTTCGAACTTGGCGAAAGCCTCGCCCAGCTCATTCATCATATTGTCGTTCAGGGCGTTGAGGGCCTTGGGACGGTTCAGGCGGATCAGCGCCACTTTGTCGTGAACTTCTACGAGCAGGTCCTGGTATTCCATTTATTCTCCTCCAGTCGGTTAGCTATCGGGCAATTGTAGCTGTTGTGCACGAAGCGCGCGCCGATGAATCAGGGGTAGACCTACACTGGACTGGAGAATTTGTCAGGAGAACTGCCATGTTCAAATCGATTTTGCTGCCCACCGACGGCTCGCAACTTTCGGAACGGGCCACCCAGACTGCGATCGAATTCGCAAAGATCCATGGCGCGCGCATCACTGCGGTCTCCGTGGTCCAGCCCCTCCCCTTCGTACCCTTGGCCGATGCGGCCGTGCTGCCAGACCCCGGCGTCTTTGACCGCGAAGTACGGAGCAATGTCCAGGCTGGCCTGGATAAGGTGCTTGCGGCAGCCACCGCAGCCGGCATCGAGTGCGATGCCGTGCTGGGCGAGGCAATCAACCCCTACGAGGTCATCGTCAAGACCGCGGAAGAGCGGCATTGCGACATCATCCTGATGGCGTCCCATGGCCGCAAGGGCCTGAATAAACTATTCCTTGGAAGCGAAACCCAGAAGGTTCTCGCACATACGCATTTGCCGGTGCTCGTTCTACGCTGACCCCTGATCTTATTGCGAATTTGGTAATATTTATCGAATTCACAACTTGATCAAGGGTCAGAATGAAGCACCTCGGCTTACTGGCAGGGCTGGCACTGGCGATGTCTGGCGCCGCTGCCGAAAACGTACACGTCACTGTCCGCCTGGCGGCTCCCGACGCATTGGAAGTCAGCTACGAGCTGCCCGCCGCCTGCACGCAACTGCCGTTCCTGAAGACTGGCGCCGGCGCTGCCGAGATACGCTCGCACTGGCAAGCTGTCGGCGAGTGCGGCAAAGCTGGCGGTGACGCACTGGCGCGCGGCGCCAACAATTGCAAGGCGCTCGCCTTCCTCATCCCTGCCACGACCAACAAGGTCGAGGGATATCCCGGTTCCTTCCCTACCGGCGAAGGTATCTACGCGCATATGTCGAACTATGCTGTCACCGAGGCCTGTGGAGCGGTGATTTACCGCTTTGCTGCGCCCGGCAGCATACTGACAGGTTTGGCGCGGCACGAAGGAAGCGCAACTGCCCACGCCGATGCGCCGGCACTGCTGTTCCCGGCCCGCTTGCCGGCGGCAGGCACGAGCCTCGACTACTACGATCCGGCGCTGCCGCCCGCCACTGTGACGCAATTGCGCGAGCGGGCCGACCGCACTGCGAAGTGGCTGAACAACCGCATGCCGGGAGCACAGTTCAGGCGCCCGATCATTGCTGCCACCATGGCAAAGGAGCCGGGCGGACCGAATATTGACGGAAGCGCCGGCGACATCCTCCATCTGGCGCTGTTCAACTGGCCTGCCGAGCCATCGCCGGAGGTATCCCGCCTTGCCAACAAGCTGGTGGCGCATGAAATGAGCCACCGCTTCCAGATCCGCGACGCCGTGGACATCTACGACGATTCGCGCCTGATCAACGAGGGTATCGGCGAATTCCTGCGCTGGCTGGTGTCCGTGCACGAAGGCTGGTTGACGCCGCAGGAAGCCGCGAACGAACTGGATGATGCTCTCGCCGCCTGCATGCTGATCGCCGACGACCGCCGCTGGCATGCTATCTCCCCCGCGGAGATCGGCGGCACGCGCCTGGAGTACGAATGTGGCCTGCCGGCCTTTGTTTACGCCTTGGCGGCACGCCAGGGCAAGGGTGACGCCGTCGCGCGCATCGACGACTTTTACCGCCAGCTTCGCAATGGCGCCAAGCCGGACCTGGCCCAGGCAATGGAATGCGGAAGCCAGGCCTGCAAGGCAATGGTGCTCCCGGCAGTGCTGGATGGCTCCGGCGCAATGCGCGACGAATGGTCGCGCGTGCTCGATCAGACAGGGTTGGCCAAGCCGGTGGCGCCGACGCAGCGCCAGACCGACGCGATGATGCTGCGGGCGCTGACCAAGCTGGTGCGCGAAGACTGCAAGGGCAAGCGCAGCATGACGCCCACCAGCACCAGCATCCTGGTCGATACCCTGCCTTCGTGCACGACCTTGCGCCAGGATGTGGAAGTGGTGCAGGTCGAGAGAAAGCCGCTGTTTGGCGGCATGCAGGCCTTGCCGGCCATCTCGCAGGCATGCGCCGCGCGGCATGAAGTGGTGCTGGGTTTGAAGGACGGCGCTACGCTGCCCGTTCCCTGCCGCTCTCCCTACCAGGCAAGCGCGCGCATGTATGCTGCCGATATCGGCAAGATCATGCGCGCGCTGAATGTGCCCGATGCGCAGGGCAAGCGTTAGCGGGCGAGCTTGGGCAACAGCACCCAGATACTGCCGCGCTGTTTCATGCGGCCGGCGAAATCGGCAGCTTCCGAACCAAAGCCGAAGAACAGGTCAAGACGGATGGCGCCCTTGATGGCGCCGCCGGTATCCTGCGCCAGCATCAGCCTTTGCAGCGGCAGCTCATCGTCGCCAGGCAGCGTGGTATTCAGGTAGACCGGGGCTCCCAGCGGAAGCTGGCTGCGGTCGATCGCCACGGAACGCTGCGGCGTCAGCGGCACGTTCAGCGTCCCTTTCGGGCCGACCTTCGGGTCGGGCAGCTTTTCTTCCTTGAAGAAGACGTAGCTTGGATTGGCATTGAACAGCTCCTGCTGGCGCGTCGGGTGGCCGTCGATCCAGGCCTTGATGCCTTGCGCAGTGGCTTGTTCAGCGGTCAGCTCACCCTTCTGCACCAGCCATTTGCCGATCGACTGGTACGGCCGGCCATTCTGGTCGGCATAGGCAACGCGCACGGTATCGCCGTCAGGCAGTTGCACACGGCCGGAACCCTGCACTTCCAGGAAGAAGGCCTCGACCGAATCGTCCACCCACAGCAGCTCGTTGCCCGGCAAGCCCGTACGGCTGATTTCTTCTCGCGCCGGATAGGGCACGACGCGCTTGCCTTTCAGGCGGCCGCGTACACGCTTGCCCGCCAGTTCGGGATAGACCGAGCCGACATCGATGATGACCATATCGTCCGGCACCTTGTACAACGGTGTCTGGTAAGGGCCGCCCTTCTTGCGGGCGCCGCGCAGCAGCGGTTCGTAATAGCCGGTAATCAGGCCGGTATTGCTGCCATCCGGCGCGACCACTTGGTGCGGGTCGAAGAAGGATTCAAAGAACAGGCGGATGGCAGCCTGGCTATTGGCGTCCACGGTCTTGGCGATCGCGCAGGGTTCCTTCCAGTCTGCTCCGCTTGCCAGCTTGGAGCAGGACAGCATGAAGGCCGGCCATGCAGCGCGCAGGTCGTCACGATCCCAGCCCGGCAAGTCGGAGAAGCGGGCGGGAATGAATTCCGCTTTGGCAGGCGGGGTCGGTGCGGCCGGCACGGTGGGTTGGACCGGCGGCTGGGCCGGCGTGGCAGGCGCAGTCGGCGTGACAGGGGCAGGCTGCGACGGTTTGGCAGGCGGCGGTGGTGGAGTGACGCAACCGGCCAGCACTAACGCGACGGCGGTGGCGCAAACGGGTAAACTACGGCGTGTCAAAAACATGAGGTGTTGTCTATGATTTATCTGATGCTTGAAGCGCTGGTGGCGCTCTTCCTTCTGGTATTCATCGTCTGGTGGACGCTGCCGCCCAACAAAAAGAAGAAGGACGGCGAGAAGTAACTAGTGCAGGGTTCGCGGCAAGGACAGCACGAATTCAGGAATCTTGGTTTCAAACTGGTGGCCGTCTTCAGCCACGCAGAAATATTCCCCATACATGGAGCCCTGCGGCGTGCGCAACTGCGTGCCGCTGGTGTACTCGAACACCTCGCCCGGCGCCAGCAATGGCTGATGGCCGACGACGCCCAGGCCGCGTACTTCTTCAATATGGTTGTTCGCATCGGTGATCACCCAGTGACGGGAGATCAGCTGGGCCGGCACGGTGCCGGTGTTCTTGATGGTGATCGTGTAAGTGAACACGAAATTGGTGCGGTCCGGATTGGACTGTTCCGGCAGGTACTGCGTGCGTACCTCGACCGCAAACTCATACTGGGCCATAAGGGTTTCCTTCATAACAATTGGGCAATTCTAGTCCAAGCAATCGGACAGCGTCCGCACAGCAGCGTAAAATAACGCATCTTTTTTTCTCAGCCGACCAGCCATGACCACTTTCCGTATCGCTCCGAGCATCCTGTCCGCCGACTTCGCCCGCCTGGGTGAAGAGGTTCGCAACGTAGTTGCCGCTGGCGCCGACATCATCCACTTCGACGTCATGGACAACCACTACGTGCCTAACCTCACCGTCGGCCCGCTGGTCTGCCAGGCGATCCGCCCGCACGTGCAAGTGCCGATCGACGTGCACCTGATGGTCAAGCCGGTCGACCGCATCATCCCTGATTTCGCCAAGGCTGGCGCCAACATCATCACCTTCCATCCGGAAGCGTCCGACCACATCGACCGTTCGCTGCAACTGATCCGCGACAACGGCTGCAAGGCTGGCCTGGTGTTCAATCCTGCCACCCCACTGAGCTACCTGGATCACGTGATGGACAAGATCGACATGATCCTGATCATGTCGGTGAACCCGGGCTTCGGCGGCCAGTCCTTCATCCCGCAGGCGCTGAAGAAGATCGCCGAAGCGCGCCGCCGCATCGACGAATCCGGCCGCGACATCATGCTGGAAGTCGACGGCGGCATCAAGATCGACAACATCAAGGCCGCGGCAGAAGCCGGCGCCGACACCTTCGTGGCTGGTTCCGCGATCTTCGGCCAGCCTGACTACAAGGCCGTGATTGACGCGATGCGCGGCCAACTGGCTTCGCTGTAAGAATGGCGGCGGTCCTGCGCGGCGTAAGGGCCGCCATCATTGACCTCGACGGCACGATGCTCGACACGATGCCGGACTTCGAAGTGGCCATCAACCTGATGCGCGAAGAACTGGGGCTGGCGCCCATTACGGTCGCGCAGATCGAACTGATGGTCGGCAAAGGGTCGGAGAACCTGGTGCGGCGCGTGCTCGCACTGGACCACGACGATGCCGGCGTCGAGCAGCACTTCCCGGCCGCGATGGAAGCCTACCAGCGCCACTACCTGGTCATCAATGGCCGGCACAGCGAAGTATATGCCGACGTGGTGGCGGGCCTGGAGCGCATGCGTGCGGACGGGCTGCGCCTGGCCTGCGTGACCAATAAGCCGGTGGCATTCGCCGAGCCGCTGCTTGCGCTGAAGGGCCTGGACGGCTACTTCGAAGTGCTGTTCGGCGGCGATTCCTTCGAAAAGAAGAAACCCCACCCCCTGCCCTTGCTGAAGGCCTGCGAATTTTTCGACTTGCCGCCGGCGCAGGTGGTGGCGATTGGCGACTCCTCGAACGACGCCGAAGCGGCCCGCGCGGCTGGCTGTCCTGTGCTGACTGTGCCATATGGATATAACCACGGCGTGGGTATACACGAAACAGATTCCGATGGTATAGTTGACACGCTGCTTCATGCAGCTGCCTTGATTAGCACGCAAAACGACGCTATCTGACCGAAATGTTTCTCAACAAAAGACACAATGTAACCCACCGGGGCTCGATTGAGGCCTGGCTGTGGCGACGCTGGCAATCCTGACTTAGTCCCGATTGCTGTCGGCGCACGTGCGTGTCACTGCTCCGGCAGGTTTTTTGTAACCGAACCGCCACCACCACATCCATGGCGGAATGGAGAGAAACATGACCGAACTCGAATTCAAATCCCTGGCCGCGGAAGGCTACAACCGTATTCCTTTGATCGCGGAAGCTTTCGCCGACCTGGAAACCCCGCTCACCCTGTACCTCAAGCTGGCCCAGACCCAGAACTACGGCAAGAACACCTTCCTGCTGGAGTCGGTGGTGGGCGGCGAGCGTTTCGGCCGCTACTCCTTCATCGGCCTGCCTGCCAATACCCTGCTGCGCAGCACCGGCAAGCTGACCGAGATCGTCAAGAACGGCCAGGTGATCGAGACCCACGAGGGCAATCCCCTCGAATTCATTGAGCAATACCAGGCGCGCTTCAAAGTAGCCGTGCGTCCCGGCATGCCGCGCTTCTGCGGCGGCCTGGCCGGCTACTTCGGCTACGACACCGTGCGCCATATTGAAAAGACCCTGGCCAGGACGCAGCCGAAGGACGACCTGGGCCTGCCGGAAATCCAGTTGATGGTGACCGAGGAACTGGCCGTCATCGACAACCTGTCCGGCAAGTTGTACCTGATCGTCTACGCCGATCCGCAGCAGCCGGAAGCCTTCGCCAAGGCCCGCCAGCGCCTCAAAGACCTGCGCGCCCTGCTGCGGCGCGGTGTCGATGCGCCGGTCACCACGCCGTCGGTACGCACCGAGACCATCCGCGACTTCGCCAAAGAGGATTACCTGAAGGCCGTCGCCAAGGCACACGAATATATCCTGGCGGGCGACCTGATGCAGGTGCAGATCGGCCAGCGCATCCGCAAGCCATACGTGGATTCGCCGCTCACGCTGTACCGCTCCCTGCGTTCGCTGAACCCGTCGCCGTACATGTACTTCTACAATTTCGGCGACATGCAGATCGTTGGTGCGTCGCCGGAAATCCTGGTGCGCAACGAGACCCTGGCTGACGGCGAAAAGAAAGTCACGCTGCGCCCGATCGCCGGCACCCGCCCGCGCGGCAATACGCCGGAACGCGATGCGGCGCTGGCCGAAGAACTGCTGAACGATCCGAAGGAAGTGGCGGAACACGTGATGCTGATCGACCTGGCCCGCAATGACCTGGGCCGCATCTCCGAAACCGGCAGCGTGAAGCTGACCGACAAGATGGTGATCGAGAAGTACTCGCACGTGCAGCACATCGTCTCCAACGTGGAGGGCAAGCTGAAGAAAGGCATGTCCAACCTCGACGTGCTGCGCGCCACCTTCCCTGCCGGCACCCTGACCGGTGCGCCGAAAGTGCGTGCGATGGAAATCATCGACGAACTGGAAATCTGCAAGCGCGGCATCTACGGCGGCGCCTGCGGCTACCTGTCCTTCGGCGGCGAAATGGACGTGGCAATTGCGATCCGCACCGGCGTGATCAAGGACGGCATGCTGTACGTGCAGGCCGCCGCCGGCATCGTCGCCGACTCGATACCGGAAATGGAATGGCAGGAAACTGAAAACAAGGCGCGCGCCGTGCTGCGCGCGGCCGAGCAAGTGCAAGATGGCCTGGATGGGGAGTTCTGAAATGCTGCTGATGATCGACAACTACGACTCCTTCACCTACAACATCGTGCAGTATTTCGGCGAGCTGGGCGAAGACGTGCGCGTGCACCGCAACGACGAAATCACCATCGCCGAAATCGAAGCATTGAATCCCGACCGCATCTGCATCTCGCCGGGTCCGAAAGACCCGTCGCAGGCGGGCATTTCGCTGGAAGTGCTGAAGCACTTCGCGGGCAAGAAACCTATCCTGGGCGTCTGCCTGGGACACCAGGCCATCGGCGAAGCCTTTGGCGGCAAAGTTATCCGCGCCAAGCAAGTCATGCATGGCAAAACTTCTCTTATCGCGCATACGGGTGTGGGCGTGTTCCAGGGCTTATCCAGCCCGTTCACGGTAATCCGCTACCACTCTTTGGCAATCGAGCGATCCTCGCTGCCTTCCTGCCTGGAAGTCACAGCCTGGACCGACGACGGCGAAATCATGGGCGTGCGGCACAAGGAATACGACATCGAGGGCGTGCAGTTCCACCCCGAGTCCATCCTGTCCGAGCACGGCCACGCCTTGCTGAAGAATTTCCTCGATCGCAAATAAGAGAAGGAAGCATCATGCCTATCACGCATCAAGAAGCACTGGTTCGCTGCATCGAACACCGTGAGATTTTCCACGACGAGATGCTGTACCTGTTCCGCCAGATCATGTCGGGCGAAATGTCGCCAGTCATGGTGGCTGCCCTGACCATGGGCTTGCGCGTCAAGAAGGAAACCATCGGCGAGATCACCGCTGCGGCACAGGTCATGCGCGAGTTCTCGACCAAGGTCCCGATGGCCGATACCACCAACCTGGTGGATATCGTCGGCACCGGCGGCGATGGCGCGCACACGTTCAATATTTCTTCCGCTTCGATGTTTGTCGCCGCTGCCGCCGGTGCGCGCGTGGCCAAGCATGGCGGACGCTCCGTGTCGTCCTCCTCGGGCAGCGCCGACCTGATCGAATCGCTGGGCGCGAACATCAACCTGAAGCCGGAACAGATCGCGCAGTCGATCGCGCAGACCGGCATCGGCTTCATGTTCGCGCCAAATCACCACGCTGCGATGAAGCATGTGGCGCCGGTGCGCCGCGAACTGGGCGTGCGCTCCATCTTCAATATCCTTGGCCCGCTGACCAATCCAGCCGGCGCCCCGAACATCCTGATGGGCGTGTTCCACCCGGACCTGGTGGGTATCCAGGTGCGCGTGCTGCAGCGTTTGGGCGCGCAGCATGCGGTGGTCGTCTATGGCCGCGACAATATGGATGAAGTGTCGCTGGGCGCAGGCACCATGGTGGGTGAACTGGTCAACGGCGAAATCCGCGAGTATGAAATCCATCCTGAAGATTTCGGCCTGTCGATGATCGCTTCGCGCAACCTCAAGGTGGCGGATGCCACCGAATCGAAGGCGCGCGTGATGGAAGCCCTGCACGGCGAACCGGGGCCTGCGTCGGATATCGTGGCGCTGAATGCTGGCACCGCCTTGTATGCGGCCGGCGTAGCCTCGTCCATCGAGGACGGGCTGGCGCGGGCACGAACGGCTGTGTCGTCCGGCGCCGCGGTGGCCAAGCTGGAACAGTTCGTTCGCGTCACGCAGGAACTCGGCCGGGAGGGTTAAGCGATGTTCGGCATCCATGACCTGACGCTGTTTGTGATCTCCGGTCTGCTGCTGAACATCATGCCGGGACCGGATTCGCTGCTGATCATGGCGCGCAGCGCTAGCCAGGGCTGGCGTGCTGGTTGCGCTGCGGCGCTGGGGGTCGGCGCGGGCACCATGCTGCACATCGGCGCGGCAGCGCTTGGCCTGTCGGCCCTGCTGGCTACCTCCGCCACCGCCTTCACCGTTGTCAAATGGGTGGGCGCGGCGTATATCGTCTGGTGCGGCATCGGCATGCTGCGGGCGCGGCTTAAGGCCGATAAAACCGGCACACCGGTGTCTGACCCATTGGGTCAGACACCGCCCTACCGGTTTGCGCCGCAGGCGAATCTGCCCTACCGCAAAATCTTCGCGCAAGGCTTCCTGACCAATGTCCTGAACCCGAAAGTCGCGTTGTTCTTCCTGGCATTCGTGCCGCAGTTTATCGACGTGGACGCGGCCAACAAGCCGCTGGCCTTCCTGGTCCTTGGCTGCATCTTCAATTTCAACGGCATGCTGTGGTGTAACAGCCTTGCCATCTTCACCGCCTTCGCAAGCGCGCGGCTGAAGGTCAAACCACTGGTGGCGCTGTGGCTGAACCGCGCGACCGGCAGCCTGTTCATCGCGCTTGGCGCGCGCCTGGCCCTGGCCGAACAACATTAAAGAATCATCATGTCCGACATCCTGAACAAAATCCTTGCCGTGAAGGCCGACGAAGTAGCGGCGGCCAAGAAGCACCGCAGCCTGCAATCCCTGCGCGACGAAGTCGAAGGCGACAAGGAACTGCGCGCCGGCCTGCGCGGCTTTGAAGCCAGCCTGCGCAGCAAGATCGAAGCCGGCCAGGCCGGCGTGATCGCCGAGGTGAAGAAAGCATCGCCATCGAAAGGCGTGCTGCGCCCAGACTTCCGCCCAGCCGAAATCGCCGGCAGCTACGCCAGTGCCGGCGCGGCCTGCCTGTCGGTACTGACCGACGTGAATTTCTTCCAGGGCTCGAACGAATACCTAAAACAGGCGCGCGCTGCCTGCGACATTCCCGTCCTGCGCAAGGACTTCATGGTCGACATGTACCAGATCTATGAAGCGCGTGCCATGGGCGCCGACTGCATCCTGCTGATCGTGTCCGCGCTGGACCATGGCCTGATGGCGGAAATGGAAGCCTGCTCCCACGAATTGGGCATGGACGTTCTGATCGAATCGCACGATGGCGACGAGCTGGCCGCGGCGCTGGACCTCAAGAGCCGCCTGATCGGCATCAACAACCGCAACCTGCGCACCTTCGACGTGACGCTGGACACCACGCTCGACCTGCTGTCGCGTATTCCGCAAGAACGCATGGTCATCACCGAATCCGGCATCATGACGCCAGCCGACGTGCAGCGCATGCGCGAACGCAACGTGCACGCCTTCCTGGTCGGCGAAGCCTTCATGCGCGCGCCCGATCCGGGAGCCGAGCTGCGCAAGCTGTTCAATTAAAGCCGCAACGCTGCGATTTCATGGCGCCCGCGCGGCGCCATTCAGTAAACAGGCCCATCGACCTTGGCTCGAAAATGGTAAGGGTCTGGCCATCGAGACTGAGCTTGAAGGTCTCGATGTGCTCAACCTTCATCCAGGGCTTGTCCGCCAGTGGCACCTGCCAAACAAAACTGCGGTTGCGCACAGCCCATTCGCCCTGCTCCTGCTTGACCTTGTCCTCCTGGCCTTGCAGCGGCAGAACGGAATAGTTGCCGTCATCCCGCATCACCACCCTGCCATTCGGGCCAAGTTTGCTGGACTCCCATATGCCGACGATAGCGCAAGGCTGCGGATGGCTGCCAAGCGCCGCGTCGATATATTTTTCAGCCGCCTGCTTCCCGGCGCCGATCAAGCCAGCCACGCCCAAAGCGGCGAGCAGGCCGGTCATGGTCGACGGCAGCAAGCCGCTGTCTCCGCCGCGCAAGCGGACCATGTCGTCGTAGGCGGCGCCAAACCAGCCGGCCCCGATTTCATTTTCACGCAAGGCCACTTTACCGCGCCGTATCATCAGCAGCAGCACGAGGATATTGGCGAGCGGGATGATGATCAGGACCATCGCCAGGATCCGCATCACGATATTCGACCCTGCTCCCTTGGCCAGGCGGTAGACGGCAGCCATTGCCAGGGCGGTAACGCCCAGCGCCAGCAAGAGCTTCGGCCAACCGGCCAGGTCGCGGAAAAAGTATCCCGTGACAAGGTATAGCACGGTCGCGTACACCGTCAGGCGCAGGCCATCGGCCAGCATGAAGAGGCGCGGGTCGGCGCCGGCCAAGGAACAGGTTTCCGGCTCCGGTTCCGGCTCGCGGCGCGATCGCGGCGGCATGGCCGGCCTGACGTCGACCGGTGCCAGGGATACGCCCGGCGCTGCCGCAGCTTTCCCTGCAGCGGCAGGCCGCGCCGGGGGCGCGCTTGGCGGCGGGGGTTCAGGATGCACCACGCGGTCATGCTCAAGCGCCATCGTCGCCTGGCAGCCAGCGCGCTCCTTCAGCGCAAGCACATAGTATTGGGCCTGGGCTCGCAGTACCCCTTTTTTGACGATCTTGCGCCGTCCTCCGGACAACAGCGCCAGCATTTCCGTTACCGGCTTTTGCATCAAAGCGGCAAGGCGATTGGCAGCTTCGCCCAGCGCCACGCCCGGCGCGGGCCCTTCCAGCACTACCTGGTAAGTCGGGGGACGATGCACTGCGCCAGACTGGTTGTCCACCACGGTCAGGCCCAATTCGCCGGCAAGGTAAAGCACATGCGGAACAACTTCCTGCTTGCGGTAGTCCACGGTCAAGCGGCCGGTATCACCGGCGAAATGACAATCCGACCAGGGCGTGTCCGGAAAAAGGGCTGTCAGCTTGTCGTGAAAGCGCTTCAACAAGGCGGATGGCGGCTGCTCACCGCTTTCTTGCCGCAACCTGTTCATGAAGGGAAAAACGTCCTGGTCCGCTTCCGGGGTGGCGACCGACGCCAGTTGAATCTGGTAACTCATGCGCTGCGAAAGCAGGAACGGCTGGCCGCGTAACGCTGGCCAGCCACCGCGATCTCAAAGAATCTGGTTGATGAAGGCGTAGCCCCCAACTGCTGCGAGAACCAGCAGTGCGAGCAGTAATTTGGTGGAAGGCAGCATGCCGTCACGGCCGCCCAGCTCACGCACCTCGTCCGCATCCAGCAAGGAGTTGCGGGTAGTAAGGCCATTCTCTTTCAAGACACCCGCCGCGCGGAAATAGGTCCACGCGACCATCAGGGTGCCCGGGCCCGGTACGAATGCCAGCATCGCAAACACCAGGGTGCGAAGCAGGCCGGAACCGATCGCCTGGGCAAGCCGGACCACCGCAATGGCGCCCAGCGCGCTCATCGCCAGCGCGAACGACATCATGAACGGCGACTTGATGCGAAGGACCATGACCAGCACAAGCAGGACCATGCTGCCAACCAGCGATGCGGCGGCCATGCGCTGGGATTCGGCGGCCTGGAACATTTGCTCGTCAGGCTCGATGCCGACGATTTCCGGCTGGTCGAAGGTGGGCGCCTGAGGCACTTGCGCCACGCGCGCCGGCGGCGGACTTGGCGCCCTCGAGGCAACGTGACCCGGGGCCTTGTGAACGGACTTGACCGCGGCCTTGCGCGGCTCCGCCGAAACCGTGGCACGGCAGCTGGCGCGCTCGCGCAAGGCGGTCACATAGACTTCGGCCTGTGCGCGGGTGAGGCCCTTCTTGACCAGGGTGCGGCGGCGCGAATGCAGCAGCAGCACCATCTGCGGGAGCGGCTGGTTCATCAACTCCGCAAGCTGGGTCGCGGCGGTTTCGACTTCCACGCCCTCCAGCGGACCTTCCAGCACGACCTGGTAAGCCTGCGGGCGGTGCACCGCACCGTTTTGCTCGTCCACCACGGTCACGCCCAGGTCGCTGGCGATACGCAGCACGTGAGGAATCACTTCGTCATGGCGGCGCGAGATCGCCACGCTGCCATAACCGCCTTTGAAATTGTCTGCCAGCGGGCCGTCCGCCCAGGGGCAGTTCTCAACGGCCTTGTCCCCGGCGCCATAGCTGGTCAGGCAGGGGAACAGCTTCAGGATGGCGTCGCGAAAACTCTTCAACTGCTGGGATGGCGCAATACTGATGGTTGCGCCGGCAATCTGTTCCAGGAATGGGAGAACTTCCGCATCGTTGGCGGGAACTTCGCGCGCGACGATGTGCAGTAGATAAGTCATAAATTAAACGTAGCCAAACTCGTAATGAGTGATGGTAAATTACCGGCGAGCAAAAGAATAGTCTGTGCGGCATGAAAACGACAGCCGCCAACGTGGCGACAGTCAGGCCGCCAAAGGTGTAGGGGCCGCGATTTCAGTACGGTTGCGCCCGTTTGCCTTGGCGCGGTACAGGGCGGCGTCGGCGCGCGACGACAAGCTGTCAAGGGACTCACCCAAAGTTTGCTGGCTGGCAATACCGATGCTGATTGTGCAATTTGGAAATCCCGGCTGTTAACATTCCTGCAATTGCGACTGGGTCCGCCGCCTGGCCGCTGATTAACATGGCCGCCACGCCGCGTGGAATATCGTCCATCCCGGCGGCTCGCCGAAAAAGCGCCGCGTCCCCACCATCGACAAGCCGATGCCCCACATCAGGAAGGTATTGGCCGCAGGCAGTACCGCTTCGTCGGGCAGCATGCCGCGCGACAGGAACAGCCCACCTGCGCCAACCATGCAAAGCAGCCCGCAGGCCCAGTGCCCAACGCCGGCGACCTCGCGCCGGAAGCTCGCAAGCATGGAATACCATGCCTACCGCCAGCACGCGCAGGCCAGCGTGGTGGTGAACAGGATGGTGAACGGATCCAGCGCGAACGTCACGGCGCCATCAGGCGGTCGGGCGGCGCAGGCTGGTTTTCTGCTGCTCCACGGCGATGGTGATGCCCGGCACGCGATCGCCTTGCAGCACCACGTCGAAGGCCATCAGCTCGTCGCGGCGGAAGGCATGCACCTGCACGGTTTCGCCGACCTTGTAGCGCGACAGCAGGCCATCCACGTTGGACGGGTTTCCGCTGACGCGCAGGCCGTCGATGGCCACCAGCAGGTCGTTGGCCGACAGGCCGGCCTTCTGCGCGGCGCCGCCATCATGCACGGCACTCAGCTTGCAGTCGGTGCCCTCGCGGCCGAGGTTGACGTCCAGGCCAGGCTTGGACGCCTTGCGTTCGTCCTTGTAGCCCACGCCGAATTGAGGCAGCAGCTTGGCCAGCGGCACGTCTTCGGTGCCGCGGATGTATTTGTCGAAGAAAGTCTTCAGCTTGAAGCCAGCCACGTTGTCGAACAGCGCTTCCACTTCTTCCGGCGTCACGCCGCGCGGCTTGCCGTTGTAGAAATCCCGGCCGAACTTCTGCCACAGCGCGCGCATGATGTCGTCCAGCGAGCGCTTGCCATTAGTCTTGGCACGAATGGTCAGGTCCAGGCCCAGGCCGATCAGCGAGCCCTTGGCGTAGTAGCTGACGATGGCATTCGGCGAGTTCTCGTCCTGGCGGTAGTACTTGCCCCAGGCGTCGAAGCTGGAATCGGCCACGCTTTGCTTGGTGCGGCCGCTGCCGCGCAGCACGGCGCCGACAGTCTTGCCCAGCATCTTGAAGTAGCCTTCTTCCGACAGCAGGCCGGCACGCACCAGCAACAGGTCGTCGTAGTAGCTGGTAAACCCTTCGAACAGCCAGAGCAGCGGAGTGTAGTTCTCTGCCTGGTAATCGTAAGGAGCAAACACCGCCGGCTTGATGCGCTTGACGTTCCAGGTGTGGAAGTATTCGTGGCTGCACAGGCCCAGGAACTTCATATAGCCTTCGCTCGGCTCCTTGCCTTTCTGCGCTGTGGTGGGCAAGTCGGCACGGGAGCAGAACAGCGCCGTGGAGGCGCGGTGTTCCAGGCCGCCGTAGCCGTCGCCCACCACCATCGTCATGAACACGTAGCGGTCCATCGGCGCCTTCTTCGTGCGTGGCTCGAAGAAGGCGATCTGCGTCTCGCAGATCTGCTTCAGGTCGGCGCAAACGCGGGCAATGTCGAGGTTTGGCACGCGTCCGGTGAACACCACGTCGTGCTGCACGCCTAGCGCCTTGAAGCTGGCCATCTCGAACGTGCCCATTTCCACCGGGCTGTCGATCAATTCGTCGTAGTCCTGCGCGACGTAAGTGCCAAAGCCGTAGCGCCTGGCTTTCAATTCCTTCAATGCGGTGGCAACCCGCCATTTGGACGCTGCTTCATGGGCAGGCCGCTGGATGTCGACCACGTGCGGCTCGCCTTCCTGACCAAGGGCGCGCAGGAACACGCTGGTGCCGTTGAAGAAGCCGTGCGTTTGGTCAAGGTGGGCGGCGCGCACCGAAAGGTCCCAGGCATAGACTTCGTAATGCACGGTAAGCTTGCCCTTGCAGGGCTCGGCTTGCCACGAGTGCTTGTCCAGCTTCGACAGTTCGACCGGCTGGCCGCCTGCCTCGGCGCGGATCTGCACGATGTTGCGCGAGAATTCGCGGATCATGTAGCTGCCGGGGATCCAAGCTGGCAGCACCAGGACCTGGCCTTCCGCCGCTGGCGCTTCAATGGTCATCGTGACCTGGAACATATGGGTTGCCGGGTCTTTGGCGGCGATGGTGTAGCTGATTTTTTTGTTTTTCATTGGATGTCGGATGGCGTGTCGATGTCCTGCAGGATGCCGGGATCGTCCACCATCAGTTCGTTAACCGGGTTGTTCTTCAAGATGCTGCGGGCGCCCTGGTCTCCGGCCAGCGCCAGCAAGGCATGCAGGTGGACGCGGCCGAAGGCAACCGGGTTGCCGCGTTGGCCATCGTGCACCGGCGCTGCGATCGTCGTTGCGGTTGTCACGGCATCCGCCAGCGCCGCCATCGTGGCCGGCTGCACATAAGGCATGTCGGCCAGCGCAATCAGCCAGCCCCCGGCGTCCTGCGCGCGCCGCACGCCGCATGCCAGCGAGGCGGCCATGCCCTCGCCCGCGTTTTCGCAAACGGCAACTTCGCAGCCAAGGCCGCGTAAAAGATTGGCCGTGGCCGCGTCTTCCGCGCGAACTACCGCTATTACGCGCGGCACCGCGGCCTGCAAGGCGCGGGCACTGGCCACGACGACCGGCTCGCCATTCGGCAGCGCCTGCAGCAGCTTATAGCGCTCGCCGGTCGGATCGAAACGGCTGCCGCGGCCTGCAGCCAGCAAGATGCCTGCAACGGCGCCAGCGCCAGCGTCCGCAGCAGCGGCGGACGCGTGGGCGGGGTCGGGAGCGGCCACGTGCTATGCCTGCCTTACGCCTTGGCCAGGTCGAACGGCAGCTTGCGTACGCGTTTGCCGGTCAGCTTGAACACTGCGTTGGCCAGCGCCGGCGCCAGCGGCGGCAAGCCCGGTTCGCCCATGCCGGTAGGATTGTCGGTCGATGCGACGGTGAACACTTCCACCACCGGCATGTCCGTCATGCGCGCTACCGTGTAGTCGCTGAAATTCGACTGCTCGACCAGGCCATCCTTCAGCGTGATCGCCGCGCCAGGCAAGGTGGTGCCCAGTCCCATCAGCGCGGCGCCCTGCACCTGCGCTTCGATGGTCATCGGGTTCACCGGCAGGTTGCAATGCACGCCTGCTGTCACCTTGTGCACCTTGGGCTGGCCATTCCTGATGGACGCCACCACGACGTAGGCCACCGAGGTTTCGAACGATTCATGCAGCGCCACGCCCCAGGCCTGGCCTTTCGGCAATTTGGTCTTGCCGTAGCCCGACTTCTCGACCGCCAGGTTCAGCGCCGCCAACTGGCGCGCATGCTTGGGATCGATCAGCTTGCGGCGATACTCCACCGGGTCCATTTTGGCGACATGCGCCGCTTCGTCAATCAGCGTCTCCATCACGAAGGCGGTGTGGGTCGAGCCCACGGAGCGCCACCACAGCACCGGCACATTGGCCTTCACGTTATGCACGCTCAGGTTCATCGGCACCGAGTACGGATCGCCCATGCCCTCGACCATCGTCGCGTCCACGCCGTCCTTGACCATCATCGGCTCGAACGGCGTGCCGGTAATGATGGACTGGCCAACGATCACATGATTCCAGCCCACGATATTGCCCTTGGCGTCGAAGCCGATATCGGCTTGGTGCACATGCGAAGGACGGTAGTAGCCGCCCTTGATATCGTCCTCGCGGCTCCAGATCAGCTTGACCGGACCCTTGCCCCAAGCCTTGGCCACGTTCACGGCTTCCACGATGTAGTCGGAAGTCGGCACCGCGCGGCGGCCGAAACCGCCGCCGGCCATCATGGTGTTCAACGTGACCTTGTCCGGCGTCAGGCCGGCCGCCTTGGCCGCTGCCACCGCGTCCAGCGTCTGGAACTGGCTGCCAGCCCAGATGGTGCAGGAGTCGCCCTTCAGGTCGACCACGCAGTTCAAAGGCTCCATCGGCGCGTGCGCCAGGTAAGGGAATTCATAGGTCGCGCTGATCTTTTTCGGCGCCTTGGCGATGGCCGCAATATCGGCCTTCTTCACCGGCATTCCGGCCTTCTTCGCCAGGGCCTTGTACTCGGCCAGCTGCTTCTTGCTGCTGACTTTTTCCAGGCCCTCGGTATCCCATTCGACCACCAGGGCCTCGCGCCCCTGCCTGGCCGGCCAGTAGCCATTCGCCACCACGGCCAGGCCGCTGCCGCCACGGTCGGTATCGACCTTGATCACGTCGATCACGCCCGGAATGGCCTTGGCCTTGGCCGCATCGAACTTCTTCACCTTGCCCCCAAAGACAGGCGGACGCGCCACCACCACAACCTTGGTGCCTTCCGGCTTGAAGTCCATGCCAAATTGCTGCGTGCCGGTCGACTTCGCGCGCGCATCCAGGCGCGGCGTCGGCTTGCCGATGATGGTGAAGTCCTTCTGGTCTTTCAGCTTGACTTCGGTCGGCACCGGCTGCTTCATCGCCGCATCGGCCATCGCGCCATACGTCGCGCTCTGGCCGGATGGTCCGGTCAGCAAGCCTTTCGACGCGCGTACCTGCGAAACTGGCACTTTCCACTGCTCGGCCGCCGCGGCAACCAGCATGGCGCGCGCACGGGCGCCGATTTCACGGTGCTGCTGCCAGGAATGCTTGACGGCGGTGGAACCGCCCGTCATCTGGATGCCGAAGTTGGGGTCTTTATAGGGGTCGCCGGCTGGCGCCAGCGAAGAGCGCACCTGCGACCAGTCCGCATCCAGCTCCTCGGCGATCAGCATCGGCAGCGCCGTATGCACGCCCTGGCCGAATTCGAGCCGGTTGACCTGGATGGTGACGGTATTATCCGGTGCGATATGCAGGAAGGCGTTGGGCGCCACTGGCGGCTTGGCCGGGGCATCGGCGGCCAGTGCCCGGGCAAAGCGCCCGCCGTTGCTGGCCACGTAGAAGCCGAGGATCAGGCCACTGCCGGCCTTGAGGAAAGTACGGCGCGACACTCCTTCAGAAGCCACGCCGTCCGCTTGAGCTGCCATGAACCATTCTTTGCGCATGGCCGTCTCCCTCAAGCGATGGATTTCGCGGCGTCCTTGATGGCGGCGCGGATCCGTTGATAGGTACCACAGCGGCAGATATTGCCCGACATGGCATTGTCGATATCGCTGTCAGTCGGCGCCTTGTTGGTGCGCAGCAGCGCCGTTGCGCTCATCACCTGGCCGCTCTGGCAGTAGCCACATTGCGGTACATCGTGCTTGACCCAGGCATCCTGCACCGCCTTGCCCACCTTGTCGGCAGACATGGCTTCAATGGTGGTGATCTTCTGGCCCACCGCCGCCGAAATCGGCGTCACGCAGGAGCGGATTGCCTGGCCTTCCAGATGCACTGTGCACGCACCGCACATCGCCATGCCGCAGCCGAACTTGGTGCCGGTCATATTGAGGTTGTCGCGCAAGGCCCACAGGATAGGCGTAGAAGGGTCGGCGTCGACTTGCACGTCGCGCCCGTTGATGTTCAATGTGACCATGCCAGCTCCCTAGTTAAGGTATCTCCGGGTACAGGTCCGGTTGCCGGACCCGAGCCCGCGTTTTTACTTGATGGTGGCGAACTTTGCTTCCAGCGTACGCTGGTCAACTGCTCCTGCAATGCGGCTGCCGTCGGCGAAGAAGATCGCAGGCGTGCCATTGATGCTCATTTTCTGGCCCAGGGCCAGTACCTTGTCGTTCGGCGCGGTGCAGCCGTTCGGCGCAACCGGCGCGGCCTTGCCGTTCAACATCCAGTCATCCCACGCCTTGTTGCGGTCGGCCGAGCACCAGATGTTCTGCGATTTGGCAAATGAATCCGGCGACAGGATGTTGTACAGGAAGGTGTAGACGGTCACATTGTCCATATTGGCCAGCGTGGTCTGGCGGAAGCGCTTGCAATAGCCGCAGTTCGGGTCTTCGAAGATCGCCATCACGCGCTTGCCGTTGCCCTTGACGGTCTTCAGCGCCAGTTCGAACGGCAGGTCGTCGAACTTGATCTTGTTCAGGTCATCGATGCGGGCCTGGGTCAGGTCGGTCCGGGTCTGCAGGTCAAGGATATGCCCTTCCACCAGGTAGCGCCCGGTCGGGTCCGCGTAGCGCACCTCATTGCCGATGGCGACTTCGTACATCCCAGGGATCGGAGACTTCTTGACGGAGTCGATCTTGACGCCGTTCAGGCGCTCGGCCAGGGCTTTGCGCAGTTGCGCTTCTTCTTTTGCGTTCTGCGCATCCGCACAGGACATCAGCATGACCGAAGCCAATGCCAATACCAGCTTACTCTTATTCATTAAGTTCTCCGCTTTACAGCTTTCCGAGGGCATGTGAAATCAGCCGGCGCTTTACGCCCGGCAATTTATCCAGCAAGTTTAGCCCGAAATTGCGCACTGCGCGCACCGGTTCGAGATCGGTGCCGAACAGGCGCTCCAGGCCATCCGTGGTGGCCAGCATCAGGCTCACTTCTTCCTTGCGTGCGCGGGCATAACGCGCCAGCACGCGGTCATCGCCGATGGAGCGGTGTTCTTCCCGCTCCGCCACGGCCTTGACCAGTTCCTGCACGTCGCCGAAGCCCAGGTTCATGCCATGCCCGGCCAGCGGGTGCACCACGTGGGCGGCGTCCCCCACCAGGGCCACGCGCGGCGCCACCATCGCATGGGGGCGCATCAAGCGCAAAGGGAAGGCCTTGACGACTTCCGGCTGCAGCGGGGTCAGCTTGCCCAGCTTCTCCTGCGCAAAAGCAGCCAGCCTTTCGGCCAGCGCTGTAGCACCTTCGCGGCACAGGGAATCGGCCAGCATGTCCGGCGCCGACCATACCAGCGAGACCTGCCTGCCCGGCAGCGGCAGCAAGGCGACAATGCCCTGCTCGCCGGTGAACCACTGGTGTGCGACACCGTGATGCGGCAATTCGCAGGCAAAGTTGGACACCACGCCGCTCTGGTTATAAGGACGGTAATCCAGGCCGATATCGCACTGGCCGCGCACCCAGGACTGGGCGCCGTCGGCGCCAACCACCAGCGAAGCGCCAAGGTGGGAACCATCGTCCAGGGTGATCACGGCGCCCTGCTCGTCATGCTTCAGCGCGACGGCCTTGCCTTGCACGAAATGCACGTTCTGCGCGAAACGCAGCGCTGCATCCAGGGCCTGGTTCAGGTTGCGGTCTTCCACGATCCAGCACAGGGTGCCGGTGTGGGCGCCGTAGGCATCGAAGTTCAGCGCGCCGGCCTTGCTGCCGTCGCCATTGACCAGCATGGCGTCGACCGGGGCGATGCGCGACTGATCCATCGCTCCCCATACTTTCAGCGAATCGAGCAGGCGGTGGGCAGTATGGTTGAGGGCGAACACGCGGACGTCCCAGCTCGCCTCGTCCGGGCGCATCGGCGCCGGGGGTGGGCCAAGCACAGTTACGCTCAATCCGGACTGGGCAAACGCAAGGGCTGCCGTCTTGGCTATGGCGCCATTGCCGACGATGCAGACCGCGGTCTGCACATGGTGATGCGTGGGCTTGTTCATCCGCGCATTATAGCTTTCCCTCAATGGAAAAAGGCTATTGCAAACCAAGGATTCCCTGCTATAATGCTGCCTCTTGGCCTGGTAGCTCAGTTGGTAGAGCAGAGGACTGAAAATCCTTGTGTCGGTGGTTCGATTCCGCCCCGGGCCACCAAGAATAAAAAGTGAAAACGCCGACCCTAGTGGTCGGCGTTTTCGTTTTGTGCGCCCGCCTTTTGACTTTGTGAGAATTAGCGCATTTTCCAAAGGTATCAACATGATACTATCTCGCGCTTACTTTCCTCCCGGCAAATAATATGACCGATATGCCGGATGGCAAGCTACCTCAGTACCCCTGGGTAATGCCTTTTCCCACACTTTCAAAACAAGAGATCTTTAGCATGAAACAAGCTGTATTCGCCCTCGCCGCACTGGCAATCGCCTCCTCCTCCTACGCCCAGGACGCTGCTGCCCCGGCTCAAACCGTGCGTCCCTTCGTCGGCCTCGGCGCCAGCGCTGGCGGCGACAAACTGGCCACTGCCGAGTACACCAATGGCGATACCGCCAGCATCCGTGCCGGCTCCGGCGTCTATTTCACCGGCGGCCTGGACTTCCGCATCAATGAGCAGTTTTCGGCGCAAACCAGCGTCAACTTCCACGTGGATAACCAGTCTGCGCGCAACGGCGACCTGCACTTCAACCGCTTCCCGATCGAAGCCCTGGCTTTCTACCATATCGACCCGCAATGGAAGATTGGCACCGGCCTGCGCTACGTCACTGGCGCCAAGCTGAGCGGCAGCGGCGCGGCCGAAATCGAGGACGTGAAGTTCGACAACACCCTGAGCGCTGTGGTGGAAGGGGAGTACCTGTTCACGCCGCACATCAGCATCAAACTGCGTTACGTGAATGAGAAATTTGAAGTCAAGAACCGCTACAACAAAGTTGAAGTGAAAGCCAACCACGTTGGCATTTCGGGCAACTACTACTTCTGATGTGAATCGGCATTCGCCCATCACTCGCGAATCGCCCCGGTCCGCGAGCGTGGGCGAAGGTGTCGGAAAACTTTACACATTAACTGTAAAGCAACGAATTTCACGAGTAAAACAAATCGTGACCGCTTGTAACTACAAGTGAAAACGGTAATGTTGTTGTTATGGCGCGATATGTGCTAAGCCTGTTGAGTCTTTTTTAACTTTTTGGACTCAATATGAAACCTGTTCGTCAGCTCCTGGCTGCCATCGCACTGATTGCCCCACTTTCCGCCTTTGCTCTCCCGATTGCAGCTTCCGGTACCGAGGGCAATCCTGTGCTGGTCGGCAATACTGCCAACATCATCGCCCGGTACGAAGGCAATTCCGCTTCTTACAGCAACGACCTCTACCTCTTTACCGACGACGGCATCGCCGGCAATGACATTTTCCTGTTCAACAATCATGGCTCCGCCGTTGGCGCGACTGTGAACCTGGGCAGCTTTGCCACGGGTAGCGAACTCGTCTTCCGCTTGCACGTCAACAATACCAACACGGATTTTTTCACGGGCCTGGCCAGCCGCAATCCGGACGGCGCGCTGCATGCGCGCGTCCAGGGCAACTGGCTTCCCAACACCACGCTGGTGAGCTTCGAAGACTTGGACAACGGTCCGTTCGAGTTCAACGACCTGAGCTTCTCCTTCACCAACACCACGACGCCGAATGACGTACCAGAGCCAGCCAGCATGCTGCTGCTATCCCTGGGCTTGGCGGGAATCGCCGTTTCGCGCCGCAAGCCTCGCAAGTAAGCTGAACGCTCCTTGAAAACGCCGATCCTCGCGATCGGCGTTTTTCTTTCTTGACGGCGCCCGCTCTCCGACTTATATTAAACCAATAGGTTAATTAAATGATTGGTGAAATTCGATGCAAGACGCGCTCAGCCAAACTTTTTCTGCCCTGGCAGACCCGACACGGCGTGCCATGCTGGCGCGGCTGTCGCAGGGTGAGGCCAACGTTTCCGACCTGGCCCAGCCCTTCCTGGACGAGATGAGCTTGCCCGCCATTACCAAGCATTTGCAGGTACTGGAAAAAGCCGGCCTCATTACCAAGACGCGCAAGGCGCAGTGGCGCTCCTGCAAAATCAATGGCGATGGCCTGAAGGATGCCGCCGACTGGATGGAGCCATACCGCGTGTTCTGGGAAGAGAGTTTCGACCGCCTCGATGCCTACCTGAAAACCGTTACCGCAAAAAACCCACCTAAAGGAGACGAAAATGGCTGAATTCAGCGCCCCGAATGAGATTCGCATTATCCGCACCTATGACGCGCCGGTGCAGGCGGTATGGGATGCGTGGACCGATCCGGCCCAGGTCGCGCAATGGTGGGGGCCGCGCGGCTTTACGCTGACCACGCACAGCAAGGACTTGCGCGTCGGCGGCACGTGGCGCTACACCATGCACGGCCCGGACGGTACCGATTTCCCGAACAAGACCACCTACCATGTGGTGGAGCCGCTGCACAAGCTGGTCTACGACCACGGCGCCACGGACGACACGCCGCCGCTGTTCCGCGTCACGGTGCTGTTCGCCGAGGTCGATGGCAGGACCCGCATGGACATGACCATGGCCCTGGCCGATGCGGAAGCCGCCGCCCAGACCCGCCAGTTCATCAGGCACGCCAACGGCGATTCGACCTGGGACCGGCTGGCGGAATACCTGGGCAAGCGCCTGGCGGACGAAGACAAGTTCGTCATCAATCGCAGCTTCGAAGCGCCACTGGAGACTGTATTCGACATGTGGACCAGGCCAGAGCACCTGGCCCGCTGGCTTCCGCCAACCGGCATGGAAATGCGCTTCCTGCGCGCAGACATCCGCACCGGAGGCGAGTCGCTTTACTGCATGAGCAATGCGGCCATCACCATGTATGGCCGCGCCCATTACAAGGAAATCCGCCGCCCCAACCTGCTGGTCTACACCCAGCAATTCTGCGACGAGAACGAGAAGATCGCACGCCACCCGATGGCGCCGGTATGGCCGGAAACCATGCGCACCACGGTGCAATTCGCTGCCGAAACCCCTGAGCGCACCAGGGTTACCGTGACGTGGGAAGTGGAAGGCAAAGCCACGGCGGCAGAATTGGCAGCCTTCCTTGAACACCGTGCCAGCATGACGCAGGGATGGAGCGGGTCCTTTGACAAGCTGGAAGCGCTGCTCAGCGCTTGACGGAAGCCCCGCCGCGCAGCGCGGCGGGGGTGGCATCACTTACGGCTTGGAGGCTGGCGTTACACCAGCCGCGCCCGCCGCTGCCTTGGCAAAGTCACCGGCTTTGATGACCGACACGGCTTCCGGCTTCAGGTTCGCACGCAGTGCTTCGTTGACCTGGGCCACGGTCAGCGCGCTGACTTTGGCTTCCAGGTCCTTTTCGAAGGCCATGGTGCGGTCGAAGCTCAGGTAGTTGGCCAGGCGGCCAGCCAGGCCCGCGTCACCGGTACGGCCCACTTGCTGCGATTGCAGCCAGGCTTTCTTGGCGTCGGCCAGTTCGGTTTCCGTGAAGCCTTCCTTGAGCGCCTTGTTCAGCTCTTCACGCAGCGCGGCCTCCACCTTGACGGTGTTTTGCGGAGCGCTGATCGCGAAGGCCAGCCACAAGCCGGCCGGATCGCGTGCCGGCACGGACAGTTGCGAGCCCACCCCATAGGACAGGCCTTCCTTCTGGCGAATGCGGTCGGCCAGGCGGCTGCGCAGGGCGCCGCCGCCGAGCATGTAGTTACCCATCAACAGGGCCGGGTAGGCTGCAGCGTCGTCTTTCATCGGCACCGGCTGGATCGCGAACAGGACCGAGTTGGCCTTGTCCGGTGTCTCCAGCGAAATGCTCTGGCCCGCCACCTGTTTCAGTTCGCTGGCGATGCGGACGTAGGGCTGCTCCGCCTTCCAGTTGCCGAACAGCTTGGCAGCCTGCGCCTGCACGGCAGCGGCGTCGAAATCACCCACCACGGACAGGCTCGCGTTGCCCGCGCCGTAGTAGGCTTTGTGGAAGGCTTTGACTTGCTCCAGGGTCGCGGCTTTTTGTTCCGCCAGCTGCTCCGGCAAGGTCATGGTGTAGCGCACGTGGCCCGCCGGGAAAGTATTGGTCAGGCGTTGCATGGCGTTGCCGGCCAATGGTTGCGGCTCGGTCATTTGCTGTTCGGTACCGGAGATCATCTCGCGCTGGCGCTCGGAGAAGTCCTTTGCCGTGAATGCCGGCTTGACCAGCGATTCACCCAGCAGGTCCAGTACTGCCGCCAGCTTGTCGCGCGTGGTGGTCACGTTGACAGTCACGCCTTCGGCGCCGCCGTTGACGTTCACATTTGCCTTCAACTTGTCGAGGGCATCCTTGACTTCCTGGCGCGACAGGCGCTCGGTACCGCTCAACAGCAACGAGGCGGCCAGGTCACCGATGACGGCCTTGCCCATCAGGTTCTCGGCCGTTCCCATGCGCAGTTGCAGCGACGCGCTGACGGTGTTGCCCTTGGTGCTCTTTGGCAGCAGCGCCAGCTTCATGCCGTTGGCCAGCACCGAACGCTGGGTGCGTTTTTCAATATTGTCGGGGCTGGGATCGAACACTTCGCCCTGTGCGATTGCCGCGCGGCCCTTGTAGTCCTTGACCAGTGCGGCGACGTCCGGCGTCTTCGGCACCTCGGTACGGTCGGCAGCGTCAGTCGGGATGAAGCGTGCCAGCGTACGGTTTGCAGGTTTCAGGTATTTCAGTGCCGCGGCCTGCACGGCCGCCACGTCGATTTTCTCAACCTGGTCGCGCCGCTGGTGGAACAGGCGCCAGTCGCCCGCCGCTTGCGCCGAGGTCAGGGCGATGGTAAAGCGGGCAGTGTCGTTGACAGTCTGGTCGATGTCCTTGGCGATCGAGGCTTTGGCGCGCTCCACTTCAGCTTCGGTGACCGGATTGGACTTGATGTCTTCCAGCGCTTTCAGCATCGCCTCTTCCACCGCCATGGTCTGGCCGTCCTTCGGCACCACGGCAGCAAACAGGTGGTAGCCCGGTTCCATCTGGTTGAAGTCGAGATCCATCACGGACGACGCCAGCTTGGCATCCACCAGGGTCTTGTGCAGGCGACCGCTTGGGGCCTCGGACAGGATGCGGCCCAGCACCTGCAGGGCCGCCGCATCCGGATGGCTGGCCGGGGCAACGTGGTAGCCGGCAGCCACGATCTGGGTGCCGCCGCTACGGCGTATGGTGACCGCACGCTCGCCGTCCTGCGTCGGTTCGGCGGTATAGGTCGGGGCCAGCACGCGGCTTGGCTTGGGGATCTTGCCGAACAGTTCGTTGATCTGGGCCAGCACCTTGGCTTCGTCGAAGCGGCCGGCCACCATCAGGATCGCGTTGTCGGGCTGGTAGTAGCGCTGGTAGAACGCGCGCAGGCGCTCGATGTTCACGCCTTCGATGTCGGAACGGGCGCCGATGGTCGACTTGCCGTAGTTGTGCCAGTCGAAGGCGACCGACATGGTGCGCTCGAGCGTGACGCGGAACGGATCGCTTTCACCGCGTTCGAATTCGTTACGTACGACCGTCATCTCCCCTTTCTGGGTCTTGTTGTTCCACAGGTCGTCCTGGCTGATCGGCGAGTTGACCATGCGGTCGGCTTCCAGCTCCAGCATCAGCTTGAGGTTGTCGTCGTTGGCCGGGAAGGTCGAGAAGTAATTGGTGCGGTCGTACCAGGTCGTGCCGTTGAAGCGGCCACCGGTCTGGTTCAGCACTTCCACCGGAGTCTTGCTGCCTTTCTTGATGCCGAAGTTGGCGGTCGGCTTGAACAGCAGGTGTTCCAGCAAGTGCGCCATGCCGGTCTCGCCATAGTTCTCGTGGCGCGAACCCACCATGTAGACGATGTTGGTGGTCAGGGTCGGCTTGCTCGCGTCGGGGAACAGCAGCACGCGCAGGCCGTTGGCCAGGCGGTATTCGGTAATCCCCTCGACCGAGGTGACCTCGACTGCGGCAGCCTTGCTTGCGGCAGGTTTGACGGGGATGGCTGGCGCAGCGGCGAACGCTGGCGACAGGATCCCTGCGCTGAGCATGATGGCGGTAAGTAGCTTCACTCTGGGTAGATCCTATATAAACATAAAGGTTATAAATTATATAACCGGAACTTGCCGTGATGATTTTTTTAAGTCGGCCGCCCGCGCATCACCATAAGTGCTTGCCGTCGATCACCGTGACGTCGGCCGTGGCGGCGTCGAAATCGTCGAACAGGCGCGCATTGACACCTATGCGGCGGGTATGGCCATCCCAACTGCCATCCATCTCGAAGGCTGGTGAATCGGAAAAGGTCGCGCAGCCACACAAGGGGCAGAAATGGTGCGCTACCGCCCTGGTTTTCCAGCGGTAGGCGCTATCGCCCGACGGCGCCGGCACCAGCTGGAACTGGTCAGGCGAAAAATAGGCGAGCAAAGCGCCGCGCTTGGCGCAAAACGAACAGGTGCAGCGTGTGAGCTGGGCGGGAATTTCGCCATCGATCTCGAACGCAACGGCGCCACAGTGGCAACGTCCTTTGATAGTCATGGCCGGGCTCCTTCATCAAGAATCCGCTTGGCGCGGGACCCGGTCAATGTAGCGCCAAATGCCATAAGGCGGCGTTACCGTTCCCCGTCCTATTGCGCTGCAACTTGCCGACCTCGGCTTGCGCGCCCCTGAGCGCCACTTCCTGGCGCGTCTCAGGCACGCTGGGCTTCTGCCTGCCGGAAGCAATTCCTGCCGGCGCGCTTGGCCTGGTACATGGCCTGGTCGGCGGCCTTGACCAAGGTTTCGGCCGCCATGCCGGCTTCGTAATAGGCCACGCCGATGCTGGTACTCACCTGCAGTTGCGCGCCAGGCAAAAGGAACGGCGGCACCATTGCAAGAACCAGCTTTTCCGCAATCACGGCGGCATCTTCCCTTTCGGCCAGGCCTTCGATCACGAGCACGAATTCGTCACCGCCAAGACGAGCGATAAAGTCCGACTCGCGCAGCACCGCACGCGTGCGGCTGGCAAACATACGGATCACCTCGTCCCCGACATCGTGTCCATAGTTGTCGTTGATGTGCTTGAAACGATCAATGTCGAAGTACATCAGCGCCAGCCCTGGTTGCCGCTGTGCCCGCTTGACAGCCTCGCCCAGGTGGCTATCGAAAAAGCCCCGGTTCGGCAGGCCGGTCAAGATGTCGTAATTCGCGCGACGGAACAACTCCTGCTCCATGTATTTGCGCGCGGTGATGTCCTCGGTCACTGCCAGCACCCCGACCACTTTGCCCTGCTCGTCCTTGAGCGGGATCTTGCTGGTTTCGATCCAGCACGGCGAGCCGTCGCGACGATGATCGGTTGCCTGCATTTTCAGGCGTGGCAGGCCGGAGCGCATCACGTCGAGGTCCACCTGCCTGAAGTGCTCGGCCTGGTCCTTCCAGCGCAAGTCGGCATCGGTCTTGCCAACCAGCTCGTCCACGTTGTCCAGGCCGGCATCCTCGAGCAAGGACCGGTTCCCGCCAAGGAAGACGCTGTCGAGGTCCTTCCAGAATACGCTCTGTGGAATATTGTCGATGATGTGGCGCAGCATCTGGCGCGACTCGTGCAGGGCCAGTTCCGCCTGTTTGCGCTCAGTGATGTTTTCTGCAAAGCCCAGTACATGGGTCAAGGTGCCGCCTGCACTCATCGGTATCAGCACGATCGACATGTCCGAGCTGCGGCCATCGGGCGCAACGACCCGGCTGGTATAGGCCACGGCGTTGCCGGCAAGGACTTCCTCGAAACGCCTTGCCGCGACTGCGCGGCTTTCGTCCACGATGAAGCTGTCCACAGAGGCCCCGACCAGGGCTTCGCGGCTCACGCCGAGTTCTCGCGCCAGCTGCTGGTTCGCGTGGATGATGCGCCGTTCGGTGTCCAGCGCATACACGGCGAAAGGATGGCCTTCGAAAAAGCCGGCGAAGCGTTCGCTGAAGTCGCGCCTCGCGCGCTTGCGCACCAGGTAACGCGGCCACGCAGCCGCGACATAGCTGGCGACCAGGGAGAGCAGCAGGCCGATGGCAAACATTTGCGCCCCCGCCTGCGTCGCTTTCGGGTTGAGCACAGCCTTTTTGGCATAGAAAAAGATCAACCAATTGCGGTTTGCAAACTGCAATTCCACCCGGTGTGCCAGCACGTGGGCCGATTCAGGCTGCAGCACGTGCGGCACCTGGTCGGCGTCGAACAACACCGTGCTCTCGGCCACGCGGTCTTCAAACACCTCGAGGTCGAAGAGCTGGGCAAGGCGTCCATGGTCGAAACCCTGGAACAGGCGATCGACGTACATGGATGAAAAGACGAATCCCTTCAGGTCGGCGCCAGGCTTCGCGCTCGTTCCGGCGCGCGCGCCCCGGACAGGCGTAAACAGCATGACAACCTGGGCCCTTCCGGCATGCTGCAGAGCCGAATGGCGGCTGCTGGCCACCGGTGCATCGCGCATATCCGCTTCGCGCATCGCTTGCCAACGGTCCGGGACCGACGAGAAGTCAAAGCCGCGCAAGCGGTCTGCGCGATTTGCATCCGTCGCATGTTGGCCATACAGCAGGGGATAAAAAGCATCGGCACCGTAGCGCGGACTGGAAACGCGGAAGCCGGCAAACGTCTGCGCCGTCTCGGCCTCGAAGCGCTGAAGCTGGGAAGCCTCCACCCGCGGCAGGTAACCGAAGGAACTGCTGCCTTCCAGCCGTTCGAACAAGCGGCTGGCTGCCATGTACTTCTCAAACTCTTCCGGGTCGACGCGGCCCGATGCACTGAAGAACGCACCCATCGAACGGCTAGCGTCCATGTACTGCCCCAGTCGATGTCGCAACAGTGCCTCGTAATACCTGGCGCTTTCCTGCAAGTCAGCGAGCTGCTCCTCCTGGCTATGCTGGACGGTTGCGACATACAGGTAAGCTGACGCCAGCACCCCGCCCACAAAAACTGCGGCGGGCAGGCCAAGCCGGGCCAGTATTGTGCGTGTCCTGGCAAAGAGAGAAATCATGATTTCCCTTGATCTATGTGAAAAACGGACCTTCGGGGGCGAGGAAGGGGAAACGATACGGTCGGGGACCGAAGGCCGCGAGCGCGGCAAGTGCAAACAGATTACCACAGAGATGTAACACAAATGCCGTACGGCAATCGAAGCGGTTGGCCGGTGTTGCGTACGCCCCACCGCGCGTTATCAATATAATATGCCGCACTTCTCTGAGTTTCCAATAGGTAATTAATCCATGAAAAGAATCTTCCAGTTCGCCTTTGCGGCATGCACGATTCCAGCGACGGTCCTGGCCAACGACGGCATTGCCTCGGTCAGCGTTGGCGGCATTGTGTTCGGCAAAACCGACGCCATTGCGATGAAAAAGGAAGTGCTGAACATCAGCCATGACCTGATCAGCGTCGACTACGAATTCCTGAATGAGTCGGCTAACGATGTCGAGGAAACCATTGTGTTTCCCCTGCCGCCCTACCCTGCCGCAATGCAGGGCAGTGACACGTATTATGGCCAGCCGGACGGATTTTCCATCCGCGTTGACGGCAAACCTGTTACCTTCCAGAGCAGGCTGGTGGCCCGCTCGCCCGAAGGCGAGGACGTCACCGCGCAGCTGAAGAAACTCGGTTTCAGCAACAAAGAGATCGCCTACACGCCAGCGTTTGCAGAAACCTCCGGCAAGGTCGCTGCCTTCACCGAGCAGCAAGCCAGGCAGTTGATCAAGCTGGGCCTGCTGGATGAGGAGAGCCGGGACCCGACCTGGACGGTGGAAGTCAATTACGTCTGGCACCAGAAATTCCCGGCCAATAAGATCGTGCGCGTTCACCACGACTACCGCCCCTTTTTCGAAGGCGGCCCCGGTGCGACGGCCATGTACGACGGCTTCGCGGCGACCTATTGCACCGACCAGGGCTACCTGAATGCCCGTGCCAAGGTCGCGGCGCGCAGCAATGGCTACGTCAATACCCATAACGTGTCCTACATCCTCAAGACGGGAAACACCTGGAAGAACGGGATCGAGGATTTCACCCTCAACATCATCAAGCGCAAGCCGGATGAATTGGTCAGCCTGTGCTTCCCCGGCACGTTCAAGAAGATCAACGCGCTCACCTACCAAGTGCGCCTGGCGAACTTCCGCCCGGCCAAGGACCTCAACGTCCATTTCGGTAACGTCGAGGAAGGCGAGCACCAGGATGGCGTGATGCCCGTGCTGCCCAAGTGAGCATATTCCACATTGCGAAAACCAGATCTCATATCGTAGAAAATTGCTTGGCGGCGCACCATACCGAACAGTTCATTTTGCGAAAAGCGATTTCATATCATGACAAATTAAAATTAACTATTTGAATAAAAAGGAAAAAATATAGCTTATATGTCTTATATAAGACATGGTGCGACGCAAAAGAACGGCCTATCATTATTCCAAGTGCTTCGCCTTTTTTAATCCGCTTTTTTGCTAGGAATAGACCATGTCCCACTACCAAGACGACATTCAAGCCATCGCAGCCCTGAAGGAACGCAACGGCAGCGCCTGGAACGCCATCAGCCCTGAAGCGGCCGCCCGCATGCGCGCCCAGAACAAATTCAAGACCGGCCTGGACATTGCCCGCTACACCGCCAAGATCATGCGCGCCGACATGGCCCGCTACGATGCCGACCCGTCCCAGTACACCCAGTCCCTGGGCTGCTGGCACGGTTTCATCGGCCAGCAAAAAATGATCTCGATTAAGAAGCACTTCAACAGCACCGACCGCCGCTACCTCTACCTGTCGGGCTGGATGGTCGCCGCGCTGCGCTCCGAGTTCGGCCCGCTGCCTGACCAGTCGATGCACGAAAAGACCGCCGTGTCGGCCCTGATCAAGGAGCTGTACACCTTCCTGCGCCAGGCTGACGCGCGTGAACTGGGCGGCCTGTTCCGCCAACTGGACGCCGCCACCGGCGACGCCAAGAAAGCCATCCAGGACAAGATCGACAACCACGTGACCCACGTGGTGCCAATCATCGCCGACATCGACGCCGGTTTCGGTAACGCCGAAGCGACCTATCTGCTGGCCAAGCAGTTCATCGAAGCCGGTGCCTGCTGCATCCAGATCGAAAACCAGGTATCCGACGAGAAGCAGTGCGGCCACCAGGACGGCAAAGTCACCGTGCCGCATGAAGACTTCCTGGCCAAGATCCGCGCGGTACGCTACGCCTTCCTGGAACTGGGCGTGGACGACGGCATCATCGTGGCCCGTACCGACTCGCTGGGCGCCGGCCTGACCAAGCAGATCGCCGTCACCAAGGAACCGGGTGACCTGGGCGACCAATACAACTCCTTCCTGGATTGCGACGAAGTGTCGGCCGACGCCCTGGGCAACGGCGACGTGATCATCAAGCGCGACGGCAAGCTGCTGCGTCCAAAGCGCCTGCCTTCCAACCTGTTCCAGTTCCGCTCCGGCACCGGCGAAGCGCGTTGCGTGCTCGACTGCATCACCTCGCTGCAGAACGGCGCCGACCTGCTGTGGATCGAAACCGAGAAACCGCATATTGCCCAGATCGGCGGCATGGTCAGCGAAATCCGCAAGGTAATCCCGAACGCCAAGCTGGTGTACAACAACAGCCCATCGTTCAACTGGACCCTGAACTTCCGCCAGCAAGCCTACGACCGCATGAAAGCGGAAGGCAAGGACGTGTCGGCCTACGACCGCGCCGCCCTGATGAGCGTTGAATACGATGGCACCCCGCTGGCGATCGAAGCCGACGAGAAGATCCGCACCTTCCAGGCTGATGCAGCCCGCGAAGCCGGTATCTTCCACCACCTGATCACACTGCCGACCTACCACACCGCGGCCCTGTCGACCGACAACCTGGCCAAGGAATACTTCGGCGACCAGGGCATGCTGGGCTATGTGGCCGGCGTGCAGCGCAAGGAAATCCGCCAGGGCATCGCCTGCGTCAAGCACCAGAACATGTCCGGTTCCGACATCGGCGACGACCACAAGGAATACTTCAGCGGCGAGGCTGCCCTGAAAGCGGCCGGCAAAGACAACACCATGAACCAGTTCTAAGCTTCCTCCTGAGGCTGAACGCCACCTTCGGGTGGCGTTTTTTTTTGCCTGTTTCTGCATGGAATTTGTGTGGTTTCCAGGTCAGTTTTGCGAAGAAAGCCAGTATTCCGGTTGACCTTGCGATTGAAGCAACCTAGCATCACTTTCGATAGCCGCCACCAGCGGCTGTCTTTTTCTGTTGTCCAAGGCCACTCATTCAACACTCGATCCCAGGACTCATCATGTTCAAAAAACAGAGCAGAAATTCCCGCGCCAGGTTCGCCATGACCGTGCTGGCGGCGGCCGTCAGTGCCCAGTTCTCCATTGCCGGCGCCGCGACCGGCGACGTGCGCGTCATCATCGGCTTCAAGGCCGGCGGCGCGTCAGGCGCCAAAGCAGCGATCGCGGCAGCGCGAGGCAAGGTGGTACAGGACCTGGCGGAGATTAACGCCACGGCAGCCGAGGTTCCCGGCAGCGAAGTGGCCACGCTGCGCAAGAACGCACAGATCGAATTCGTGGAAGAGGACAGGAAACGCTATCCCTTCGCCGTCAGCACGCCGTCCACCGGCAGCCCCTATTTGCTGGGCCAGCAGGTCCCGTATGGCATCAGCATGGTCCAGGCCGACCAGTTGCCCGACACCTATGCCAGCAACCGCACCGTATGCATCATCGACTCCGGCATCGACCGGGCACATGAAGACCTGAACGGCAACCGCCTCACCGGCAACAGCAATCCCGGCACCGGTAACTGGAGCACCGACGAACTGCATCACGGTACCCACGTCGCCGGCACCATCGCCGCCATCAACAATGCCGGCGTCGGCGTGGTCGGCGTGAATCCAGGCCGCCAGCTGAACATCCACATCGTCAAGGTGTTCAGTGCCGACGAATGGACTTATACCTCGACCCTGATCGGCGCCGCCAACAAGTGCGGCGCGGCCGGCGCCAATGTGATCAGCATGTCGCTTGGCGGCGGCGACCCGAGCATCGCCGAAGAACTCGCCTTCGCCGGGCTGGCCAAGCGCGGCGTGCTATCGATTGCCGCCGCCGGCAATGACGGCAACAATACCCAGTCCTACCCAGCCGGCTACAGCAGCGTGATGTCGATCGGCGCCCTGGACGAAAACCGGCAGGTCGCCAGCTTCTCCCAGTTCACGCCAAAGGTTGAACTGTCGGCGCCGGGCGTCAGCGTGCTGTCGACGGTGCCGATGGGCAGCGGCCGCAGCGCCACCCTGCAGGTGAGCGATGTCGTCTACACGCCGATTCCGATGGATGGCACGCCGCCCGGCACCGCCTCGGGCATGCTGGCCAACTTCGGGCTCGGCACGGCGGTCGATGGCGCCATGGCCGGCAAGATCTGCCTGATCCAGCGCGGCTCGGTCTCGTTCGCGGCCAAGGTCACCAACTGCCAGGCCAGCGGCGGCATTGGCGCGGTCGTGTACAACAACGTGGCGGGCGAGCTGAATGGCACGCTGGGTGGATCGGCCACCAGCATTCCTTCGGTCGGCGTATCGGATACGGTGGGCGCCAGCCTGCTGCAGCAACTGGGCCAGCCGGCGGTGCTGCAAGTGAACGCAAGCAGTTACGCGCTCTTCAACGGCACCTCAATGGCAACCCCGCACGTGTCGGCAGTGGCAGCGCTGGTGTGGAGCTACTTCCCGAAATGCAGCGCGGCCCAGATCCGCAGCACGCTGGACAAGACCGCGCTTGACCTGGGCGCGGCCGGCCGCGACCCGTACTACGGTTATGGCCTGGTGCAAGCCAAGGCCGCCTATGACCGCCTCCATAGCATGGGCTGCAACAACTAGGCGGGGTTCAGGGCTTGCAGGGCGAGGGATGCCATGGCGCGGATTCCCTCGTACGACCTGGCGGAGGCGATAAACCTGCCGTTGTGGCAAAAACCGGCGTCCGGCACGCCGGTGACTGCCGCCAGTTCGGCATCGCGCAAGCCCGCCCAGGACTCCGGCAAGTCTGCCCGCGCATCGAAATTTTCGGTACTGAGCGGAACCGTATGCAGCAGGTGGCGCTGCTCGGCGATGCTGTAGCTGATCACGAACAGCACCTTGGGCATCTCCTTGCGCACCACCTGGCTCCACGGCAGCGCGCCATTTTTCAGGAACAGGACCTTGCCGCCCTCCAGCACTTCTGCCTGTCGCACCTGCTCCACGGCCAGCAAGGCGCCGACCCGGTACTTGACGGCATTGACCATGACGTCAGTCAGCACGTCCATCGCCCGGCGGAACTGCGACAGCCGGAATTCATCCGATGGCCCGCCATAGCCGAGCCTTTGCTCGTCGAGCCAGTTGCTGTTGTAGCCGGAAATCACCGCCGACAAGCCATAGCTGCCCGGCGCGCTCTTCGCGGCGCCCACATCCGACAGGTCGAGGTACTGCACCACGTCCGCATCGATGGCATAAGCAATTTCGCGTGCCTGCGCTTCCGCCAGCTGCTGCCCGGTATGGGCAAGGGCCAGCGCAGCCACGCAGCGCGCGCCATGCTCGCGCCATACCAGGCCGGCGCTGGCATAAGGCACGCCACTCTGCCGCGCCACATCGAAGCCTTTTTGATGATGGTCGAAGCGGCCCGCGGCCGGATCCCACACACCGCCCACGTCGACTGCAAAGTCAGCCGTATCGATGATGGCCTGGTCGCGCGTGCGGATGATGTCGGCGCCGGGATATAAAACATTTAATACAGCGACAGCCCACGCGTCGTCTGCGTGGAACTTGCCGCTGTGAGTCGCTATAAGCATGCATAGTCCAATCGTTGAAACTAAGTGCATGATATACCCTCATTCGTCCAACAACAGTTACATGATGCACCGTGCCGATTGCGCGGGCCTGCCCCCGACGTCGGCCTTCCGCGACTGGCTGCTCAGGGAAGCGACGCAATAAAGCCCGCCGGGTTCGCATCAAACAATTTCTTGTGCTCCTCCATGCAGAAGTAATAGTTGCGCTTGCGGTAAGTGGTGGACAAGGAGGCCGACTTGTCGACGTCCATTTCGCAAACAGGGCACAGCGGATGCTGCTCGGTTGAGCGGCGCGTTATGGCGTAAATGCTGTTGGAGTTCGGGTCCAGCCAGCCCTGGCCCTGGTACTCCATGGTATAGGCCGTGCTGCTTGCCACAGCGCGGCCGAAATAGCGCTCCACCACGCGCAGGGCGAGGTCGATGCCGGAGGACAGCCCGCCGGCAGTGGCGATATTGCCCTCTTCGACAAAACGCGCACCGCGCTTGAGGCGAACGCGCGGGAACTTCATGGCGAATTCCTTGAAGGCGCCGTGGTGGGTGACTGCCGACTTTCCGTCCAACAGGCCGGCATGGGCCAGGATGAACGCACCGGTGCAGACCGACATTGTCAAGTCTGCCGTGCGCGAGGTCTGGCGCAGCCACTCCAGCACGGCAGGATCGCCCACGGTTTGCGCCGGGACCACAATTACCTTCGGCGGGGGCGCGTTGGCGATGGTGTAGTTCGGCACGATCTTCATGCCGCCGTATGCCGTGACCGGCGCCGCCGTCGCGCCAACCGTATACAGCTGGAACGCCGCTTCACCCGACCTTCCCTGCACGCTGGCGTTGGCGAACACCTCCCATGGTCCGCCAAAATCGATGACCACGGCGTTATCGGACAGCAGGAAGGCCACTGGAATGCTGCCTTCCGGCGGCGGTTTCAGTGGCGCCGCGGGTGCCGGCGCACCAGCTTGGGGCACCTTGGTCCCGGCCAGCGCGGGCAGCGCGGCGCCCAGGCCCATTGCGGTGGAAATGCGGAACAGCTCTCGTCTTTTCATGGTCTCGCCTCGTTGGATTGTCAAGGCTTGTAGTCTCCCATCGCCCCATTGCCCGGCGCGATGCAGTTCGCTGCAGCGCGCCGTGGTTTCGCTGCAAAGCCATCGCCCGGCGCCCTGAATTCCCCTATCATTGCGGCCATGACCGCAATCGCCCCCTTCCTCGCCTGGCTGGCACTGGCTTTGTTCGATGCCACCCAGACCGTGGTCTCCATGCACGCCATGGGCATGCAGCATGACTGGTGGACGCTGTTCTTCGTGATCGTCGCGTCGTGGGGCGCGTGGGCAGCCGCGACGCCGGTAGCGCTTGCATTGCTGCGGCGCTTTCCCCTGCCGTCCCGCGCTGCGGGCAATTGGGCCGTGCATGCCTGCGCCTGCCTGGCGATCGGTGCCGCCTGGACCTGTTGGGCGGCCATGCTGGAACATGCCTTCAATCCTTTCGCCTATCCCAAGGGCCCCGATCCTTTCCTGCCGCTGTGGAAATCGAAGTTCATCGGCAACCTGGTGGGCGACGTGATCCTGTACGGCGCGATTGCCGCGCTCAGCGTCACCTTCGCCACCCGCAAGCGCCTGTCGCAGCAGCGCGAACTGCTGGCGCAGGCGCAACTGGCGGCACTGCGGCTGCAACTCGAGCCGCATTTCATTTTCAATGCCCTGAACGCCGTCAGCGGCCTGATTCGCGAGAAGAAGGACAGCGAAGCGATCGCCACCATTGCCGCCCTCGGCGACCTGTTGCGCCGGGTGACGGACCGCTCCGAACGCCAGCTCGTGCCGCTGGCAAGCGAAGCTGATTTCCAGCGCAAATACCTGGAAGTCCAGCAGGTGCGCTTCGGCGAGCGCCTGCGCTGGCAGCTCGACATACCGGCCGAAATCGCGGCCGCACAGGTGCCGGACCTTGTCTTGCAGCCGCTGGTGGAAAACGCCATCAAGCACGGCATCGCCAAGCGCGCCAAGGGCGGGACGCTACGCGTGACGGCAGCCAGGGAGGGCGAAATGCTGGTGCTGTCCGTTGCCAACGAAGGTCCGGCACTGGCGGCGCAACTGCGTGAAGGCGTCGGCCTGTCCAACACCCGCCAGCGCCTGCAAGCGCTGTACGGCGAGCGGCAGTCGCTGGCGCTGCATGACATGGAGCATGGCGTGCAGGCCACGCTCACCCTGCCCTACCGGGAGCATTGATGCTGCGCGCAATGATCATCGACGACGAACCCCTGGCCCGCAGCAATGTCGCCCTGCTGCTGGCGCGCGATCCAGCAATCACGGTGGTCGGACAGTGCGGCTCGGCGGAAGAAGCGCTGGCGGCGCTGCCGGCGGCCCGGCCCGACCTGGTCTTCCTCGACGTGGAAATGCCGGAATGCGACGGCTTCGGGCTGCTCGAACGCCTGGGCACAGCACCGCCGTTTGCCATCGTCTTCGTCACCGCCCACCACCAGTTTGCGCTGCGCGCCTTCGAAGTCGGCGCGCTCGACTACCTGCTCAAGCCCTTCGACGACCAGCGCTTCGAGCACGTGCTGCAACGCGTGAAAGAGCGCCTGCGCGTGCCGGGAGAAACGCGCCGCTTCATCATCAGGAACGGCAATACCCTGGACGTGGTGAAATTTGTCGACATCGACTGGATCGAGGCCAGCGACTACTACGCCACCGTGCACGCCGCCGGCCGGGCGCATATGCTGCGCCGCAGCCTGTCCGAGCTCGAGGGGGAGTTGGCGCCCTACGGTTTCCAGCGCATCCACCGCTCCGCCATCGTCAATCTGGAAAGCGTGCGCTCGCTCGAAATGCGCGAAGACGGCGAGTATGCAGTCGTGCTGGCAGGCGGCCAGCACCTGCGCATGAGCCGCCGCTACCGCAAAACAATTGTGGAACGAATCGCGCCGACTTAGTTATACTTGCATTTTTTTTAACCGCAAAAGCTATGCAACGAGTGTTACTGGCCATTGCCGCGCTGGCCCTGAGCGCGTGCGCTACCAAGGATCAAAACCGCATCCAGGAAATTTCGACCACCCCTCTGCGCGACCTGAATATCGCCAAGGTCGAAATCCCGGACGTCCTGCGCGACGCCATGGGCAACCCGTACAAGGCGCCTTCCGACAAGAGCTGCCCGGCCCTGCTGGCGCAAGTTGCAGACCTCGATGAAGAGCTGGGCCCGGACTTCGACGTTCCCGAAGAAAAGCAGAGCCATTTGGACGCCTCCAAGGAAGCCATCGGTGACGCGGCCACCGGCGCCCTGGCGCGCACGGTGGAAGGCGCGATTCCCTTCCGCGGCTGGCTGCGCAAGCTGAGCGGCGCCGAGCGCCAATCGAGGAAAGCGCAAAGCGCGATCCTGGCAGGCAAGGTCCGCCGTGGCTACCTGCGCGGCCTCATGGATTCAAATGCCTGCATGAAGGCATAAACACGCATAAACGCTTGCTTTTGCTGCGCCGCATCATGCTAGAATCGTTGCAATCTTAGCCACAGCGGGGGCCAGCAAATGAAACGCGTAATCTTCAACCAGAAGGGCGGCGTCGGTAAATCGACCATTGCGGTAAACCTGGCGGCCATCGCGGCGCACCATGGCAAACGCACACTGTTGATCGATATCGACCCGCAATGCAACAGCAGCCGCTACCTGCTCGGCGCGGCAACCCAAGGCCTGGCGCCTACCCTCGGCGCCTACTTCGAGCAAATGCTCAGTTTCAGCATGTTCGCCAGGCCGGCCGGCGAATACGTGCATGCCACGCCGTTCGCCAACCTGTCCATCATGCTGGCCCATCCCGAACTGGGCGACCTGCAATCGAAGCTGGAATCGCGCCACAAGATCTACAAGCTGCGCGACACGCTCAACGAGCTGGAAAAGGAATACGACGAGATCTACGTCGACACGCCCCCGGCCTACAACTTCTTCACCCAGTCGGCCCTGATCGCGGCCGACAGCTGCCTGATCCCGTTCGACTGCGACGACTTCTCGCGCCAGGCCCTCTACACCTTGGTCAACAACGTCAAAGAGATCAAGGCCGACCACAATCCCGCGCTGCAGATCGAAGGCATCGTGGTCAACCAGTTCCAGCCGCGCGCCCTGCTGCCGCAGCGCATGGTGGACCAGCTCAAGGAAGAAGGCTTGCCGGTGTTTGAAAACAAGCTCTCAAGCTCGATCCGCATCCGCGAATCGCACGAGCGCAACCTTCCGATGATCCACCTCGATCGCAGCCACAAGCTGAGCCAGGAGTTCCTCGCCCTATACGGCGAGCTGCACGCGGCGTAAGCGCAGGATCGTCGCGATATTCACGCCGGCGACGATCACTTCCAGCGCCGTGCCGCCGATGGAGCCGGCGCTGATGTTATTGACGATCCAGAGGCAGGTCCCGCACAGCATCACCAGCCGCATTGGAATGCCCTGCAACAGGAACAGGGCCAGCGTCCCCAGGCAAGATGCGGCCAGCGGCAGCCAATCGCCCGGCTGCCGCGCAAAGGCGAGGCCAAGGCCAACGTTCAGCGCAATCACCAGCGCCACCACCCACAGCGAGCGGGTACGCAGCGCCAGCAAGGAGCGCAACAGGGAAACCGAGGTGCTGGCCACCGCCGTGGGATTGCCCAGCAAGGCAAAATGCACGATGTAGGCCAGGCATTCGCCCGCCATGAACAGCTTGAAGCGCCGGTCGTCGGACTGCAGGAAACAACCCACGCCCAGCACGAACGCTACGTAGCCGACGCACTGCGCCGGCGAGAACCAGTCGATCATCATGGCCGACATCATACGCGAGACTTGATCCAGATCATGGCCGGACAGCGGCGGCTTGGCTACGCTGGCGGATTTTGCCTGCCATGCTGACCGCCCCCGAACTCCTCCTGCCCGCCGGCTCCCTGGCGAAAATGAATGCCGCATTCGACTACGGCGCCGACGCCGTGTATGCGGGCCAGCCGCGCTACAGCCTGCGCGTGCGGAACAACGACTTCTCCACCCTGCAGGCGCTGCAGGAAGGCATCGACGGCGCCCATGCGCGCGGCAAGCAGTTCTTCGTCGCCAGCAATATCTTCGCCCACAACGCCAAGCTCAAGACCTACCTGCGCGATATGGCGCCCGTCATCGCCATGAAACCCGACGCATTGATCATGGCCGACCCTGGCCTGATCATGATGGTGCGCGAAGAATGGCCGGACATGACGGTCCACCTGTCGGTGCAGGCCAATGCCGTCAACTGGGCCGACGTCAAGTTCTGGCAACGCATGGGGCTGACGCGCGTGATCCTGTCGCGCGAGCTGTCGCTCGACGAGATCGAGGAGATCCGCCAGCGCTGTCCCGACATGGAACTGGAAGTCTTCGTGCATGGCGCGCTGTGCATGGCCTACTCCGGCCGCTGCCTGCTGTCAGGCTACTTCAACCACCGCGATGCCAACCAGGGCACCTGCACCAATGCCTGCCGCTGGGACTACAAGGTGGGCGAAGGCTGCCAGGACGCGATCGGCGACATCTCGGTGCTGCACCAGCAGCCGCGCCACCCGCTGGCCAACCAGACCTACCTGCTGGAAGAAGCCGGGCGCCCGGGCCAACTGATGCCGATCTTCGAAGATGAACACGGCACCTACATCATGAACTCGAAAGACCTGCGCGCGGTGGAGCACGTCGAGCGCCTGGTGAAGATCGGCGTCACCTCGCTCAAGGTGGAAGGCCGCACCAAGTCGGCCTATTACGCAGCGCGCACGGCGCAGGTATATCGCCAGGCCATTGACGACGCGGTGGCCGGACGCCCGTTCGACGAAAGCCTGCTCGGCCAGCTGCAGGGCCTGGCCAATCGCGGCTACACGGATGGTTTCTACCAGCGCCACCACACGCAGGAGCACCAGAACTACATGCGCGGTGCCTCGGAGACCGACCGCAGCCAGTATGTGGGGGATGTGCTGGGAATCGACGGCGGCTGGGCCCGCGTCGATGTGAAGAACCATTTCGCGGTGGGCGACCGCATTGAAGTCATGCACCCGCGCGGCAACCGCGATATCACCATCGCCCGCATGCTGGCGGACGATGGCAGCGAGATCACGATCGCGCCCGGCAGCGGCCACATCGTGCGCATCCAGCTCGAAGAAGGGCTGGATGGCGCACTGCTGTCGCGCTATCTTTGATTACTGCAGGTTGATCGCCGATACAGAGCGGTTGTCTTCCATAATGTAAAGCACGCCGTTGCTGGAGATCGAAAGATTGCCGCCGCGCGGGTAGCTCCACACTACTTTATGGGTCGCGAGGTCAACCGCTACCGTCCTCAGCCTGCCGCTGACGAAAGCCAGGTTGCGTACTACGACTACGCTCCGGAAGTTATCCTGCCCCAGGCTTTCTGAAGTCCACTGCAGCTTGCCGTCAGACAATGAGCGTGCTTCCAGCACAGTGCTCATGCCGGCTACGGAATACACCATGCTGTTACCCACAGCCATATCGACGACATTGCTGTTCGCCACCGACCAGGCGACTGTGCGCAAGGTAAGGTCATAAGCGCTGATGACCGAACCGTAGGTCAAGGCCAGGTTGCCGGACAACGTAACACTCTGTCCGCCCAAGGTATTGGCGTCGGGACCGGACACCGCCCACTTCAGATTGCCATTACTGGTATCGAGCACGCGAAGTTTCCCGTCCAGGAAGACATAAACATTTTCAAGGTCTACAGCCGGCGTAGGGCTCGAACGCATCACGCTTGGCATGGGAGAGGACCAACGCTTGCTCAAGAGCGAGGATGAGAATGCTGTCATGCTGCGGTCATAGTCATAACCATCCATCGAAAACACGTCGGTGCCAGCTACAGTCGGTGCGCGGGAACCCGTATTCGAGCCAAATGCGGTTTTGGAGACCAGGTTGCCGTTCTGCTGGTCAAATACCCAAAGGTTGCTCTGCACATCGACAGTGACCACGAACACAAACCCATTGCCGACAGCCGGCGAGTTGGCGCGATTGACTTTGCCCAGGCTGCTGCGCCACAAGATACTTCCGTCGGCTTCGCTGATGGCAAGCAGTTCAAATTCGCTGTCGAAGCTCTTGCCAAGAGTCATGAACACCTTGCCATTATCGGTGGCGACACTATTCGTGGATTCAGTCACAGCGCTGGCCGGTAAGCTGAAACGCCGCGAGAACTTAGTCGCGTCAAACGTTGCGTCAATGAATCCGCTGTGCGAAGCGTTGCCCTGGAAGCTAGACCAGGCGCCAACACCCGGCACACGCAAAAGCGTGGTCAGGTTGCTTGCATTCTTGACCGTCAATTTCAGAGGGATTATCCAGGGAGAACCAGGTATCGGCAGGCGGCAGGTTGCCGGATCGTCGCGGCACAAGCGAACTTCCACATTGCTGTTGTATTCACCCGGCTGCAAGGTGGCAGCTGATTTCAGCGTTGCATTGAAGCCTTGCGCGCTTTGCGTATAGCTGACATTACTCAAGCCACCCTTCTCGTACACGCCAACCAGGAATTGCGTACCCAGCAGGTCGCCCGTGAATGTGCCATCCAGGTTCAGTTGAACCTGTTCGCCAGCATAGGTTACTGCCTGCAGTGATTGCGCCGACAGTGCAAGACGCTTAGCCGCCTCCGTCGTCGACTTCACGTTGACTTTCAGCGGTACTTTCCATGGCGATCCAGGCAGCGGCTTGCTGCAGGTCAGCGGCGCATCTTCGCACAAGCGGACTTCAAGATTGACCTGGGTGAGACCTGCGGGAAGCTTGGGTGAGGTGCTCAGGCTAGCTTGATAGGTCATCTCGTTCAGGGCCGATATCTGTACGTCGGTAGTAATCGTGCCCGATGTGTCGACGATGGCGACGTTGAACGGTTTGGTAAACGTGCGGCTGGAAGTCGCAGTGATCTTGAACGGAATCGACTCTCCTTCGTAGCCCGATACCTGGACCGGATTTGGCGTGAAGGAGAGCCAATTGCCGTCCGGGTTCGTGACAGTTCCGCCGGAGCTACCGCTTGAGTTACCGCTCGAGCTTGCGCCCGGACTACCGCCACCGCCGCCACAAGCAGCCAAGGCCAGCGCCATCAGCAGGGGCGCGGTAGCCCGAATGATTGGATGCATAACAAAACCCTCAGGAAAAAGGGCTTATGGTATGGCAATAAACATTTTCAAATTCTCACAGTTTCTTTCTTTCCAACCAAAATACAACACCCGGGCGCAAATAAATCACCAGAAGATCACGCGCTGTTCGGGAGGCAGGTACATCTTGTCGCCTTCCTTCACGCCGAAGGCATCGTAGAAGCCCGGGTGGTTTTTCAGGCTGCCGTTCACGCGGAATTCGGATGGCGAGTGCGGGTCGGATTTCACCTGCTGGATCAGGAACGCTTCGCGGCCCTTGCCGCGGCGTGCCTGCGCCATGCCCATGAAGATGCGCTGTTCGGCGGTATAGCCGTCGATCACCGGGCCAGGCTGGCCTTTCATGTAGATCCTGTAGGCGCGCGTGGCCATGATCAGGCCTGCGTTGTCGGCAATGTTCTCGCCCAAGGTCAGCTCGCCGTTTACGCGATAGCCCGGCACCGGGCTGTAGCCGTTGTACTGCGCCACCAGCATCTTGCCGCGCGCGGCGAACTGTTCGCCGTCTTCCCTGGTCCACCAGTTGCGCAGGTTGCCGTCGCCGTCGTACTGCGAACCCTTGTCGTCGAAGGCGTGGCTGATTTCGTGACCGATGGAGATGCCGACTGCTCCGTAATTGACCGCCGGCTCCGCCTTGGCGTCGTATAGCGGATACTGCAGGCGCGCCGCCGGGAAGACCACTTCGTTCAGCGACGGGCTGTAATAGGCGTTGACGGTTTGCGGGGTCATGCTCCATGCCGAGCGGTCCACCGGCTTGCCCAGTTTGTCGATGCTGAAGTTGTGCGCGAATTCGCGCGAGCGCAGCACGTTGCCCGCCAGGTCGTCGCGCGCCACTTTCAGGCTGGAGTAATCGCGCCATTTGTCCGGATAGCCAATCTTGACGTTGATCCTGGCCAACTTGGCCTGCGCCTGCAGTTTGGTCTCAGGGCTCATCCAGTCGAGCGTGTCGATACCTTCACGGAAAGCGGCGATGAAGTTCTGCGCCATCTCGGCCACCTGCTGCTTGCGTTCAGCGGGGAAGTACTCCTTCACGTACGCCTTGCCCACCATTTCGCCCAGCGCGCGATTCACCTCCGCGATCGCGCGTTTTTGCAGCGAACGGTTTTCCCTGGTGCCAGCCAGCACCGCGCCGCGGAAGGCGAAGTCCTCGTCGACCAAAGGCTGCGACAGGTACGGCGCGAAAGAGCTGATCATGTGGAACTCGAAGTAGGCCTTCCACACCGGCAGCGGCGTCGCTTCGATCAGCTTGTCCAGCGCGGACAGGTAGCTTGGCTGGCTGACGATCACGGAATCGATCTTGCCTGCCACGCCAACGCCCTTCAGGTAGGCGTCCCAGTCGAAGCCCGGCATCAGCGCTTTCAGTTCTGCCAGCGACAGCTTGTTGTAGGTCTTCACCGGATCGCGGTTGTCCACGGCAGTCCAGTGGGCACGGGCGATCCCGGTTTCCAGCGCCACGATCTGCGCCGCTTCCTGCGCCGCTTGCGCATGGCCGGCCAGCGCCAGCATTTTCTCCACGTGCAGCTGGTACCTGGTGCGGATCTCGCTCAGGCGCGCATCCTTATCGGACAAGAAGTAGTCGCGGTTCGGCAAGCCCAGGCCGGCCTGGCGGATGCCAAGCACATAGCGCGTCGAGTCCCTGGCATCCTGGCGCACGCTCATGTCGAGCGGGCCGCCAGCGTCGATGCGGTTCAGGTGCGCCACCAGGGCAGCAATGCCCTGCTTGCCGGACAGGGCGGCAATGCGCGCCTGCTCCGCCCTCAGCGGCTTCAGGCCCAGGGCGTTGCGGCGCGCTTCATCCATGAAGCTGGCGTAGTAATCGCCGATCTTTTGCGCATCGGAACCTGCCTTGCGCGACTTGTCGCGTTCCGCGCTTTCGATGATGGATTTCACTTGGCCTTCCACGTTTTCCTGCGCCACATTGAACGCTCCCCAGCTCGAACGATCGGCCGGGATCTCGACGCCGCTCAGCCACTTGCCCTGTGAATAGCGGAAAAAATCGTCCTGCGCGCGAACCTGCTGGTCGATGCCTGCAGCGTCGATGCCTGAACCCAGGTCCGCCGCAAAGGCGTGCGAACATGCCAGGCCAAAAATCAGGCCGCCGAGAATTGTGCGTTTCATGTGATGACTCCGGTGAAAAAAATGCTTACGGCAGTATGCCGCAGCCAGCTCTGCGCGTGGCCGCCGCAGCCCAGCGAGCAACACTAAGTTACATACGGGCCAGGCAATTGACCTGCAGCCCTGCAAGACCGATACTTGCCGGGTTTTAGATCCATTCACCCCAACCAGGAGGTAACCAGTGAAACATTCCATGCTGGCCACCGTGCTGCTGGCTGCAGCCGCAGCGCAAGCGCAGGACGTGCCGAAGATCGATCCGCAGCGCTTGTCGCAGGACGTTAAAACTTTGGCATCCGATGAATTCGAAGGCCGCGGCCCCAACACCGCCGGCGAAGTAAAGACCGTCGAATACATCGCCAAGCAATTCGAAGCAGCCGGACTGAAGCCCGGCGGCGACCTGGTGAAAGGCAAGCGCAGCTGGTACCAGGAAGTGCCGCTGGGGCGCTTCGAGATCAAGGGTCCGGTAGTACTGAACGCGCACGCCGGCAAGGACAGCATCCCGTTCGCGCAAGGCGAACAGCTGGCGGTGCGCGCCGCGATGAATGGCGCCAAGCGGGTCGACTTCGACAAGGCGCCGCTGGTCTTCGTCGGCTACGGCGTGACCGCGCCTGAGCGCAAGTGGAGCGACTTCAAGGGCGTCAACCTGAAGGGCAAGCTGGCGGTGGTGCTGATCAACGATCCGGACTTCGAAACCGGCGAAGGCGATTTCGGCGGCAAGGCCATGACCTACTACGGCCGCTGGACCTACAAGTACGAGGAGATGGCACGCCAGGGCGCCATTGGCACGCTGATCGTGCACGAAACCGCACCGGCCTCCTACGGCTGGGCGACGGTGAAGAACTCCAATACCAACGTGATGTACGACATCGTGCGCAAGGAACCAGGCAAATCGCACGCGCCGATGGAAGCATGGATCCAGCGCGACGTGGCGGCCGACCTGTTCAAGCGCGCCGGCCTTGATTTCGACGCGCTCAAGAAGCAGGCGCAAACGCGCGAGTTCAAGCCGGTGGAGCTGAAAGGCGTTAGCCTGTCGGCCCACTACGCGGTCGACGCGCAAGTGATCAAGTCGAAAAACGTGATTGCAATGCGCGAAGGCACGACGGCGCCAGACGAAACCGTGATCTACAGCGGCCACTGGGACCACCTCGGCGTTGGCCTGCCTGACGCCAAGGGCGACAAGATCTACAACGGCGCCATCGACAACGGCACCGGCATCGCCGCCCTGCTGGAACTGGGGCGCGCCTACGGCAAGGCGCCAGCGCCCAAGCGCAGCGTGGTGTTCCTGGCGGTGACGGCTGAAGAAAAAGGCTTGCTCGGCTCCGAGTACTATGCAGCCAATCCGGTCTATCCGCTGGCCACCACCGTCGGCATGATCAATATGGATGCACTGAGCCCGTACGGCCCGGCGCGCAACTTCACGATTTCCGGCAGCGCCAAGCTGGACTTGCTGGATATGCTGGTCAGCAGGTTCAAGGCGATCAACGTGAGCTACACGCCTGACCCGCACACCGAAGCCGGCTACTTCTTCCGCTCCGACCACTTCCCGATGGCCAAGCGCGGCGTGCCTGCGTTCTCGCTCGATTCCGGCGAGGATTGGGAACAAGGCGGCGTCGCTGCCGGCAAGGCAGCGCAGGAAGCTTACACCAACAACAACTACCACCAGCCTTCGGACGAGTGGGATGCCAAGTGGCCCTTCACCGGCATGGCGCGCGACCTGGGTGTCCTGTACGGCCTTGGCCGCGACCTGGCCGAATCGAAGGACTGGCCGAACTGGTCGAGCGACTCCGAATTCCGCACGGTACGCGACCAAAGCGCAGCAAAACGATCTAAATAAAAAGGCAAACTCAAGTCAAGGCTCTCCACGGAGGGCCTTTTCTTTTTCTGCGAGGCGTGCCATGCTGGCTTCACAAAAAGGATCGTTTTAGCTGGAGACAAACCATGAACTTCACGCAGTCGATGAGCATTGCCAAGAAACTCGCAGTGCTGAATGCCGGCGCCATCCTCGGCATCATCATCCTTACAGCCATCTTCCTCATTTCCGAGCGCACCCTCATCCTGGAGGAAAGAACCAGCAATGTGCGACAGGCTGTCGAAACGGCCTACGGCGTGCTCGACTATTACCAGAAGCAGGAAGCCAGCGGCGCCCTGCCGCGCGCGGAAGCGCAGAAGAAGGCAATGGACGCGATCAAGGTGTTGCGATACGGCAACAACGAATACTTCTGGCTGAACGACATGCAGCCAAAGATGATCATGCACCCGATCAAACCTGAGCTCGACAACAAAGACCTCAGCAGCAACAAGGACCCGACCGGCAAATTCCTGTTTGTCGAATTCGTCAACATGGTCAAGAAGGCAGGCGCCGGACCGGTCGATTACATGTGGCCGAAGCCAGGCAGCGACAAGCCGGTGCAGAAGGTATCCTACGTCAAGGGCTTCGAGCCCTGGGGCTGGATCCTCGGCTCCGGCGTGTACGTCGACACCGTCGACGCCACCGTGCGCGGACGCGCCGTCACCTTCGCCGCGGGCGCCGTGGTACTGGCTGCCGTGCTGCTCGGCATCGGCGTGTTCATCGCACGCGGCATGCTGCGCCAGCTGGGCGGCGAACCCGATTACGCTTCCTCGATCGCCCGCAGCATCGCCGGCGGCGACCTGACCGTGCCGATCGACGTCAAGCGCGATGACCACAGCAGCATGGTCAACGCGCTGAAGGGCATGCGCGACGACCTGGCGCGCATCGTCAGCTCGGTGCGCAACGCAACCGATACCATTGCCACCGCTTCAAGCGAGATCGCCGCCGGCAACAGCGACCTCTCGGCCCGCACCGAAAGCCAGGCCAGCTCGCTGGAAGAAACCGCGGCGTCGATGGAAGAACTGACGTCCACCGTGCGCCAGAATGCGGACAATGCGCGTACCGCCAACGAGCTGGCGGCCAATGCCTCGGAAGTGGCGCAGAAAGGCGGCGCCGTGGTGTCGCAAGTGGTCGAGACCATGGCCTCGATCGACAGCTCTTCGCGCAAGATCGTCGACATCATCAGCGTGATCGATGGCATCGCGTTCCAGACCAATATCCTGGCGCTGAATGCGGCGGTGGAAGCGGCGCGTGCCGGTGAACAGGGCCGCGGCTTCGCGGTCGTGGCATCGGAAGTGCGCAACCTGGCGCAGCGCAGTGCAGCGGCGGCCAAGGAGATCAAGGACCTGATCGGCGCCTCTGTTGAAACGGTCGGCGTCGGCAATTCCCTGGTGGCGCAGGCCGGCAGCACCATGCAGGAAGTGGTGGAAAGCGTGCACCGTGTGCGCCAGGTCATCAACGAGATCAGCACCGCTTCCAACGAACAGAGCGCGGGCATCGCCCAGGTCAACGAAGCGATTTCGCAAATGGATGCAGTTACGCAGCAGAACGCCGCACTGGTCGAACAGGCTGCCGCCGCTGCAGCCAGCATGCAGCAGCAATCGGCAGCACTGCTGCAGGCCGTTGGCGTGTTCCGCGTCGATGCCGAACCGTCCGCCGTACCCGGGCGGCGCACGCCGCGCCTTGGCCGCAGCTGATATCGTGCTATGATCCCGCCTGTCGAAAAAGGCAGGACCGGTTCAAGGTAAGCCCAGTCCCTCTCCTCTCCGGAGAGCTCTGCTCCATGTGCAGTCTTGCATGAGAACCCACGACGATCCCGGCGCACGTGCGTCTCGGGCTCGTCTGGGCGTGGCCGATCGATCTTCGCTGGCACTCCCGTTGGGCCCACCAACCATGGAGTTCACATGCAATTGAATCATCTCGACCTGTCCGTGCCCGACGTGGCTGCGGCTTCCGCTTTCCTGTCCCGCCATTTCGGCTTTACCTTGCTGCAAACCAAAGGCAACCATGGCATGGCCGTGCTGGCCGGCGACGGCGGCGTGGTACTCGTGCTGACCCGCCACGCTGAGCCCAGCTATCCCAAGACTTTCCACATCGGCTTCCTCGTCGGCGATGCAGCCGCCGTCAGCGCCAAGCATGCGGAGCTGGAGGCCGCGGACGTGAACGGGCTGTCACCGTTGCAGGAGATGCGCGGCGGCCCGGGCTTCTATTGCCGCACTGATTGGGGAATCTTGCTGGAGGTTGCGCACCGCGCGCCACTGCGCGTGGCGTAGCGCCGGTGCGCCGGCCCCTCGCGGGGCCTTTCCTTACTTGATGCGGGTATAGCTCATCTCCATCCACTTCATGTCCTTGCCGTTCGGCCCCGGCCCCCACATTTCCAGCTTGTGGTTGTCGTTGTCGGTGATGGCCACGCTCATCGTGTAAGGCACCTCCTTGCCGCTCATGGGATCGGACATCATGCCCTTGTACTTGATGGTATTGCCGTTCATGCTGCCATGCGACAGGGTCATGCCGGTGCTGCCGGAATCGATCCAGCTGCCGAAATACTTCTTCGTCACGTTGTCATAGCCCTGGATGCCCATTCCGTCGAAAGGCTGACCCATGAACTTGCCTTGGTAGTTTTCCTGCAGGTAGCGGTTACCCATGATCCACTTGCGTTCTGTGGAGCCTTCAGTTTCCTCCGGAGGTTTGGATGGGTCCATCCACATTTTCGACTTGACCGTGAACTTGCCGGCCAATGCATCGAGCTTCTTGTGTGCTTCGCCAGGCATGGCGGCTTTATTCATCGCCTCCATTGCCGCCTTGTCGTCAGGCGGCGCAGCGGCCTTTTTCTTTTCCGGTGCAGCGCTGAGGGCGGCGCCGGCCAGGGTGAATCCTGCAACAACAACCAGGTACTGCGCGACACGACGGAGCTTCATGGCTTCCTCCTTATCCAGCAGGGTTGTGGAAGGGCCATTCTCCGCGCCGCCGCGCCGCCCTGTCAACCGCGCCGCTCCGTTTCGCGCAACTTGCGTCGCAAACGCAGGTTATCCGCCACAGACGACACCAATGCAAGCGTCATCAACGCGACTACCGCGTCTGCATCCAGGTAGTGCCAAAATGCCCACGCGCCAAACGCGCAGGCAATGGCTGATATCAAAAGCAAGAGCTGATCTTTCATCACCGAATCCCCGCAGCCGGTAGCGTCGCACAAAAGCGAGAGTAGCGCCGCACCAGGCGGCGCGTTTTGCGCTTGGGCAAGCGTTGTGCTCAGGCGGCGTAGATGCTCACGGCTTCGACCATGAAAGGTGCGAGGTCGGGGTGGATCTTGTCGAAGTTGACGCGGAAGCGTGGGTCGTCGCGATACGTGGCGGCGAGGCTCGGCAGGTGTTCGCGCTCGGCGGGCCAGAAGTGGCGCATGTGTTCGTGCCAGCGCGCCGCCAGGGCCTGCACTGCACCGCTGCCGGCGCCTTGCGGCATGGCGACCGCCAGCTCGGCGTAGATGGCGTTGCCTTCATCGATCAGGGCTTGTTGCTTGCCGTCGCCGTAGCCCTGCCATTGGCGGGCCGAATCCTGCACGACTTCCTTGCCGAATTTCTGTTCCGCTTCCAACTGGTGCTTGTCGTGCTTGTCACGCAGGCCGTCGAAGAGCTGTACTGGTTTCATGCTGTGTTTTCCTTTCAGGTGGAGGATGGTCTTGTCCACCGTGGAAATCAGCCCTTGCAATTCCTGCAGCCGGGCAGCCAGTGCCTGCTTGTGGCTTTGCAGCGCCGCCAGGACGTCGAAGCCAGGTTGCGACATGATGTCGCAGATGGCGGCCAGCGGCACGTCCATCTCCCGGTAGAACAGGACTTGCTGCAGCCGCAGCAGGTCTGCTTCGTTGTAATAGCGGTAGCCGTTGTCGCCAATGCGCGAAGGCTTGAGCAGGCCGATGCTGTCGTAGTAGCGCAGCGTGCGGCCGGTGACGCCGGTGATGTCGGAGAGCTGTTTTACGGTGAACATGCAGCCATCCTCAAGGTTGACGCGACGTCATGGTCAAGCACTTTTTCATCCCAGTTCGAAAGTTGTTATGCCGTACTGCTGCGCCAGCGGCAAGCCAGGGTCTTCGCCAGTGTACATGCGCGCCGTTTCAAAGCAGGCATGCATGCCGTGCCGCTCCGCCAGCGCCACGGCTGCGGCATTCGGCTCGGGCACGTCGAGGAATACCGGTTCCCCGGCCGGCACGCGGCCACGCAGCGCCTGCATCAATTCCTCGGCCACTTCCGGCGACGCTGCGCACAGCGGGCCGATCTTGAAGCCCGCGCGGCACGGCCGCAGCACGGCATAGCCAAGCAGCGCGCCGCCAGTTTCACGCACGCCGAACGCCACGCTGCCTTCCTGCTGCAACCAGCAGCGCATGAATTGCTCACGGTCGGCGGGAAAGAAGACGCGATCATACGCCAGCACATCGCGCATATCGTGCGGTCCCAGCGGCAGCACGCGATCGGCAGCGGGAACGTCGCTGCCCCGGCCTTCATAGCGCACATTGCGGTGCGCCAGCCTGAAACCGGAACGCGCGTAGTTGGCCTGCTGGGCCGGCACGCCGTCCAGTCCCACGTTGCGCCCTTCGAGTCGCGCCATGCCGGCGCGCCAAAGCGCCATGCCATGGCCCTTGCCACGAAACTCCGGCCGCACGATATAGCCGCCGATAAAACCAAATCCGGCGCCGTAGCGCACCGCGAAGATGCTGGCCACCGGCTCGCCATCGATCTTGCCGAGAAGGAAGCCGTCCGGGTCGGCGGCATAAAAGCTGCCTGCATCCTGCAGTCCGGGATTCCATCCCTCAGATGCGGCCCAATCGAGCACCATTTCCAGCTCGGGCAGGGTCATCGCACGAATATCCATATCAGGCTCCATCCTCCGCATCGTAAGCCGCAAACGCGGCCCGCACTGCATATTCCCATGCAGCGCTATCCTGTTCGTACAGGAAGTTGGCCGCCGCCGGCGTCGCCGCTTCCAGCGCGCTACGCCGTCGATACAGGAACACCGTCGTCCAAGCCACGCTGGGCGGCGCGAATTGCTTCACCAGTTCGAAGGCCGGGTGCGGCATCGGAAACGTGACCGTCGTTACCAGGGCCCCTTCCGGCAACTCCCGCGCCAGCTTGCCGGCGAGCCGGTCCATCATTGGCGCGAAACAGGTGCTGTAGATATAGACCATGCTCGCGTCCGAGACATCGGCTTCAAACATGTCCTGGTGCAGCAGCCGCACGCGGGCCGCAACCCTGGCCGCCGCCGCGGGATCTTCCGCCACGCCGGCCGCCAGCATCTGCGCCAGCCGCACCTGCGCCATGTCATTGCGGTAGCCAAGCAGCTCGACGCCCGTGCAGCGCATGCCGGGCAAGGCCAGCGCCGCACTCAGGACGACCTTGCCAAGGCCGCTGCCAAGGTCGATGAAATGGCCGTGCAGGGGCAGCCAGGGTGCCACCGCTTCGAAATAGTTGTCGAGTTCCTGCTGCGTGAATTCGCCGTAAATCAGGCGGCCATCGTCGACCAGCCATTGCGCCAGATCCGCGTCGGAGATCTCGGCCAGCCCGTGCGAAGGCGCTCGCTCCGGCAGCATGCCGTGCTGCTGGATGCCTGCCGGTACGCAGCCTGCAATCAGGCGCCGATGCGGCTTCAGGCGCGCGATCAGGGTGTCGCGCAGCTCCTTCTTGCGGAACGCTTCGCGCACCGCCAGGCCGTTTTCGACGTAACGGGCAAGCACAGCGTCGTCAATAACGGGCCTTACGTGCTGCGCGCCGCTTGTGATTGCCCGCCGCATCGAAAGCATGGTTTCCCCCTCACCGTTGATTATCCACTTTACAATAAAAAAACCGCCCCAGGGGGGCGGTTTTCGCAGCAAGCGGATTGCGGCTTAGAAGCGGTAGTTCAGCGATGCGGCATAGGTGCGGCCAAGCTGGCTGAAATGCGAACCGTCGTAGGTCACCATGTCGTAGCGGCCGTTGAAGGTGATCAGGTTGCGCTGGATGGCCTTGGCGTTCGGGTCGTCGATGATCTTCTGGCCTTCGGCGTTCAGGGCCTTGAACTCCCACTCAGGGGTGGTGTTGAACACGTTGTTGACGTTGAACGACACGGTCACGTTCGGCATCAGGTTGTAGTTGAGGGCGAAGTCGGTGACGTTCTTGGTCTTGAACTTCGTTTCCAGGTTGCTGTCCAGGCCAGCCTGGCGGAAACGGGTCGGGCCGAACACGGTATTGTTGACCGACAGGTTCAGCTTCTTGTAGTCCCAGTCGGCGCCGAGGATGGTCTTGAACTTCGGACGCGAAGTGAACATCAGCGCTTCCTGGGTCGCATCGAGCACGGACTGCCCGGCGTTCGCCACAATCGTAGGATTCTTGACCGCGCCGTCACGCTCGTTCTTGTGCGTGTAGTTGCCGGACAGGTTCAGGGTCAGCTTGCCGTCCGCCAGCGGGATATTCTTGCGCGACAGCACGTAATCCAGACCCTCGGTCCGGGTCTTCACTGCGTTGACGAAGAAGCTGACGGAAACGATGCCATTTGCCGCCAGGATCTGGTCCAGCTGCTGGGAAGGATCGCCGGTCGGCACGATTTCCTTGCCCAGCACGATGCGGTCCTTCACCTTGATGTTGTAGTAGTCCAGGGTGGCGCTGGTGTTTTCATCCGGTTTCAGACCCAGGCCCAGCGTGATGTTGTCGGACTTCTCCGCCTTCAGCTTAGGCACGCCCAGCGCAGCGGCTTGCGCCGACACGTTGTTCACCAGGCCAGACACCTGGATGCCGCCGCCAGGCACGAAGGAGTACTGCGCCTTCTGCGTGTAGATCTGAGCCAGCGACGGCGCGCGGAAGCCCTTCGAGGCCGATGCGCGCAGCGTCACCCAATCGTTTGCCTTGTAGCGGGTAGACAGCTTCCACACGAACGCGGAACCGAAGTCGGTATATTTTTCCCAGCGGCCGGTACCATCAACCAGCAGGTCCTTGCTGATGTCCCAGGTCGATCCGGCATACACGCCGTAGTTGGAGCGCGACGATGGGAAAGAGTTGTCCGGATGGTTGCCCGCGAAGGAGTCCGCCCCGCTGCCCTGCCACGATGCGCGTTCGCCCGCCTTCACCTCGAACTTCTCGTGGCGCAGTTCAGTACCGGCGTAGAAGTTGACGGTATCGGTCAGCTGCCGGGAGATGTCGCCGTTGAACACGTAGTGCTGGAACTCCACGCCGCCAGCATAGAAGTGGGTCGGCGAGTGCTCGGTGCTGGTACCCGCCAGGACGGCGTCTTCCATGCTGCGGTTGACGGAGTGGTCGACGTCGTACTTCTGCTTGTTGCCGCCGTAGGTCAGGCTGAAGTCTGCATTCCAGCCGGCCAAGTCCATCTTCACGCCGCCGGTGGCATTGTAGTCGTCCAGCGTGCCGTCGAAGGTTGGCTGATAGCCCTCGTACGGGGTTCCTGCAGGGTGCAACAAGCCGTAATCGGTCGGACGCCAGTAAGGAGTACGGTAGTTCGCGAAGGAGTTGATCTTCTTGTTCACATACGCCGCGTTGGCGTAGATCGCGACGCCTTCGCCGATATCGTAGCGGGTATTGAACAGGCCCTTGTAGGCCTTGGTCTTCGGCGAGCCGTTGATGTTGCGGGCGTCAGGATATTTCGACAGGAAGGCCTGCACTTCCGACAGCGGCGCGCCGAAGTCGCTCGATTCGCCGGCTGCGCTTACCGCGCCGGAGCGGCTGGACAGGTTCACGCGCGACGCATCGATGGTGTAGTTGAAGAAGCCGCGGTCGCCGCCCAGCGCGAAGCCCTGGTTGACACTCAGGCCTCCCATGCCGCCATCGTGTTCGTGGGTGATGCCGGCACGCGCCGTGACGGAGCCACCTTCGGCATTGTCCTTCAGGATGATGTTGACCACGCCGGCGATCGCGTCGGAGCCGTATTGTGCCGAGGCGCCGTCGCGCAGCACTTCGATGCGCTTGATCGCATCGGCAGGGATGGCCGAAATATCGGAGCCGGATTCGCCGCGGCCTGGCGAGGTCTGGGTGTAGACCAGCGAGCTCATATTCTTGCGCTTGCCGTTGATCAGGATCAGCACGCGGCTCGGGCCCATGTTACGGATTTCGTACGGGTCCAGCAGCGAGGTCGCGTCATTGACCGGGGTCTGTACGGTATTGAAGGAAGGGACGCGGAACTGCATCGACTTGTCGAGGGTGACTTGGCCGGTCTTGGTCAGTTCGCGCGAGCTCAGCACGTCAACCGGGACCGGGGTATCCACCATGGTGCGCTGCGAGCCGCGGCTACCGGTCGAAACAATGACCACCTTCTGGATCTCGTCGGTGGTGCTGTCGGCAGCCTGCTGCGCCTGGATAGGGGCAGCATCCTGTGCTTGTGCGTAGGCTTGGCCCAGCAGCACAAACGGGCTGGCGGACAACATTAATGCTGCAATCGGAAAATGTTTATTCATGTATTTCTCTCTTCCATACAGATTTAAAAAAACTAGGGAAGAATTTATATGCAACATTTTCATCCGTCTATTATTTCCCGTTTTACATGCACAAATACAACATGTATGGATCTTTTTTATGAAGTCGCCTGGAACATAAAAATGCCGTGATAATCTTTATGGCATGAGCTACAAAAGCCTCTGCGTGCTGCTGGCGCTGCTGACCGGCATGGCTGCCCATGCCGCGAAAGGCCCGCCGCTGCGCCTTTGCTACGAAGATGTCGACCAGAGGCCATGGAGCACGCCCGCTGGAAAAGGCCTGAATTTTGAATTATTGAAGCGAGTTGAATTACTCCTGAATGAACAGTTTATTTATTCACCGAAACCTTGGAAGCGTTGCCTAAATGAATTAAAACTTGGCCAGGTGGATGCAGTAGTCGGTGCAGCGGATGCAATTGACCGCCGCGCATGGTCGCGCATTCCCCAATTGCCCGACGGGCGCGAAGATCCTGGCCGGGCCTTGTTTGAGGACGCCGCCCTGGTCTTCCTGCGCGTGGGCGGCAAAGGCAGCTGGGACGGCCACGAATTGCTGGCGCCCGGCAAGGTCGTGATCGTGCAGACCGGCTACCTGGTCGGGCAGCAGTTGCGTGAACGCGGCTATATTCCCCATGACACCGTGAAGTCGGCTGCCGACGCCCTGCGCATGCTGACCACGGGCAGCTTCGACGTCGCCATCCTGCAGGGACTGGAAGCGAGCAAGCTGGTGCACGAAGATCCCCGCTTCAAGGGGAAGGTCCAGCAGGCCGAGTTGCCCTATTCCACTGTCAACCTGTACCTGATGGTGGGACGCGGCGCCTACCAGCGCGATCCGCAACGGATCGAGGCCATCTGGCAAGCCATCGGCAGCGTGCGCCAGGCACGCGATTACCGGCAAATCGAAGAGGCGGCAGGCATAAAACATTTCCATTAATATTTCCAAGGAGGAAATTTTATGGTTAAATAAATGGCATGAATTCCCTTCTCGACGGACGCCTGTCCTTGACCACCCCCGAAGGCGTGCGTTTGCTGCTTGTTCCTGCCGGTCCGGTGGCACGCGGCTACGCATGGGCCATCGACTTCGTTGCCTGGGGCATGGGGGCAAGCTTCCTCATCTCGATCCTGGGCGCGGTCATCCCTTCCGAAAAACTGTTAAACGGCGTGACGGCGATCGTGTTCTTCCTTGCCTACTGGGCCTACCCGGTGTTGTGCGAGGTATACGCCGGCGGCCGCACACTGGGCAAGCACATCGTCGGCCTGCAGGTGCTGCGCGCCAACGGCCTGCCGGTGCGCTGGCGCGAGTCGGTGCTGCGCAACCTGCTGATGGTGGCCGACTTCCTGCCGCTGCTGTACGCCGCCGGCCTGCTGGCCATGCTGTGCGACCGCCATTTCCGCCGCCTGGGCGACATCGTGGCCGGTACCCAGGTGGTGTACCGCGACAAGCCGCCCAAGCGCGTTGCAGTGCCCGATGCGGCACCGCTGCCGCTGCCCTTTCCGCTGACGCCGGAGCAGCAGCGTGCGCTGGCCGACCTGTTTGCCCGCGAAAGCCGGCTGCCGCACGCGCGCATGCTGGAACTGGCCGATATCGCTGAGCCGCTGACCGGCCGCGAGGGCGACGCTTCGCTGGAACGCTTGCGCGGCATGGCCGCAGGATTGGTCCGATGAAGCAAGCGCAGTTTGAGGCAACTTACGGTCCCCTGTGGAGCGAGATCGATACCCTGCTGGCCAAGCGCGCCAAAGGCCGCGAAGCCCTGCCCGAACAATATCGCCGCCTGTGCCAATGCCTGGCCCTGGCTGGCCAGCGCGGCTACTCGCCGCAGCTGGTGTCCTACCTGCACGGACTGGTGGCGCGCTGCCACCACGCCCTGTACGGGGTGGCGGCCGAACGCCCGACCGTGCTGCTGCAATGGCTGCGCGCCGACCTGCCGCGCCGCGTACGCGCCGAATGGAGGCTGCTGCTGCTGGTGCTGTTTTGCCTGCTCGGGCCGGCCATCGCCATCGGCGCGCTGGTATGGCACGACTCGCACAACGCCTTCATGTTCGCCTCGCCGGACGAACTGACGCGCATGCACCAGATGTACGCCCCCTCCAGCATGAAGACTGGCCGCGGCGGCAGCGAAGGCGACCTGCAGATGTTCGGCCACTACATCTGGAACAATGTCTCGATCGGCTTCCGTACTTTCGCCAGCGGCATCTTCGGCGGCGTGCCCGCCTTGCTGAGCGTCCTGTTCAACGGCATGAAAATGGGGGTGGTGGCCGCCTGGCTCAGCCTCGATCCGGCCACCCGGAGTAATTTCTGGTCCTTCGTGGTGACCCACTCCAGCTTTGAACTGACAGGCCTGGTGCTGTCCGGCGTGGCCGGCGCCCGCCTTGGCATGGCGCTGGTCAAGCCGGGCCGCCTGAGCCGCCGCCGCGCCCTGCAGGAAGCCAGCGTCCAGATGTATCCGGTGGTGGCCGGCGCCGCCCTGCTCACCGTGCTGGCAGCCTTCTTCGAGGCCTTCTGGTCGGCCAGCGCCTTTGCCCCGGCCGTCAAATACAGCGTCGGCGCAGTGTGCTGGGCCCTGGTTTTCCTGTTCTTCGGTTTCGCCGGCCGCGAGAAAGGCGTGCATGCAACTCGATAAGCTGCGCCTTGATTTGCGCCCGCGCAGCAATGCGCAAGGCCTGGACCTTGGTTTCGCCCTGCTGCATGCCGGCGGCGCCGACGTATGGCGCGCCTGGCTGGCCCTGTGGCTGCCGCTGTCGGCGCTGGCCGTGCTGATCAGCTGGTACTACCCTGACCTGGCCCTGGGCTGGCTGCTGCCATGGTGGCTGCGTCCCCTGCTGGAACGTGCGCCGCTGCATGTGCTGGCACGCCAGGTCTTCGGCGAACAGACCAGCTGGCGCGATGCCCTGCGCGCCTGGCCGCGCGAGCTGGGCGGCGGCTGGTTCCGCATGCTGACCTGGTGGCGCCCCTTCATGGCCGGGCGCGGCCTGCACCAGCCGGTATGGGTGCTGGAACGCGCCCGCGGCAAGGTCGCCACCGCGCGCCGCGCCACCATTGCCCGCAACGGCACCGGCGGCGCCGCCCTGATGTTCGGCAGCACCTGCGCCACCTTCGAATTCGTGCTGATGATGGGCGTGCTGGCCCTGATCGGCCTGTTCATGCCGGGCGAGTCGCCCAATCCCTTCGCCCTGTTCGGCTTGACCGACCAGGGCTCCCTGCAGGCGGTGCTGGGCACGGCGGCATGGTGCCTGGCCTGTGCCATCATCGGCCCGGTCTACACAGCCTGCACCTTTACCCTGTACCTGAACCGCCGCGCCACGCTGGAAGCCTGGGATATCGAAATCGTGCTGCGCCAGCTGCGTCCTCCGGCACGGCCGGCCGCGGCGCGCCACGTCGCCGGCGTGCTGATGGCAGCCCCGCTGCTGGCCATGGCCTTGCTCGGCATGCCGCCGCCGGTGCAGGCAGCCGCGCCGGCCGCCAGCGCGCCGCCCGTGGTTCCCGTGGTTCCCGCATGCGAGCCGCCCGACGGCCTCAGGAAACAGGACAGCGGCCGCGGGCCCGACCTGTCGCCGCAACAAGCCGCAGTGCGCCGCCAGCTCGACGAGGTTTTCGCGCACGAAGACCTGCGCGGCTACCGCTGCGGCGAACAATGGGAGCTGCGCGTTCCGCCGGAAAAGGAACAGGTAAAGCCGAAGGCCCCGCCGCTGGTGCCGCGCTGGCTGGCCGCCATCCTGGCCGGCGTGTTCAAGTTTGCCCTGATCGCCGGTGCGATTGCCCTGGTGTCCTGGCTGCTGTGGCGCTATGCCGCACCGCTGCGCTTCAGCCTTGCGGCAGCGCCCGAGCCCAGGCTGGCCACGGAGGTGGGCGGCCTCGATATCCGAGAAGAGAGCCTGCCGGCCGATGTGGCCGGCGCCGTGCGCGCCTTGTGGCAGCAAGGCCAGCAGCGTGCCGCGCTGGCGCTGCTGTACCGCGCCACGCTGTCTCGCCTGGTCAGCCGCCAGTCGCTCAAGCTGCACCACGGCGCGACGGAAGGCGAATGCCTGGCGCAGGCGCGCAGCGCCAACGCCGCCGGCACGCTCGATAGCGCCAGCCTGACACTGGCCGACCAGGCCACCACGCTTTGGCTGAACGCGGCCTATGGCGCGCGCTGGCCGGCCGCTGAAACGGTGGCGGCGCTGTGCTCACGCTGGCAAGCACACTTCGACCGCGAGGCAGCATGAAGCGGAGCTATTCGATCATCATCGCCATCGTTGCCGTGCTGCTGGCCGGCGCCGGCTACGAGTTATGGCACTTGTACTTCCACAAGGTGTGGCGCGGCCAGCACCACATTTCCGAAGCGCAGGCAAAGAACCCGATGCTGGCGGCCACGCGGCTGCTGGAAGCGCGCGGCCACAAGGTGCGCGTGGAGCCCGTGCTCAGCTACCAGTTGCTGAACCAGTTGCCGGACGGCGTCATGCTGCTGTCGCGCTATGCACGCCCGCCGGACGAACGCCAGGCCAGGCTGCTGCTGGACTGGGTCCGCCGCGGCAACACCCTGATCATGACCCCCGACTGGGTTGACGACACCGACGCCGACGAGGCCGGTCCGGATGGCGCCCCCGATCAGTCGACCGACCCATTGGGCAAGCACTTTGGCGTGGCAATGTCGGGCCGCACCCGCATGGACGACACTTGCCGCATCGATCCGCTGGAGGCCAGCCGCCGCGAGAAGCGCGCTGCCGCCAAGGCCGGGCAACAAGGCGCCGAGGACGAGGAAGACGAGGAAAGCGAGACAGGCGAAGAAGAAACGGCGGCCGCGAAAGAGCCCGCCGGCCCGCCGCGCCTGGTGTGCCTCAACGCGCCGGGCGCCGCCAACACCATCGAGCTGGCGCGCCCTTCCGATACCCTGCAACGCATCGAAGGCAAGGGCCCGAAACCGCTGTGGGGCGACACCTACGAGCTGGCCGTGCTGGTGTACGGCGAAGGTCGCGGCAAAGTCGCCATGGTGGCGGTCGATGCCGCCGACAGCTATTTCGACAACGACGCGCTGCGCCAGTTCGACCACGGCGAGCTGCTGCTGTTGCTGGCCGGGCAGAGCGGGCCCAATGCCCAGGTGATGCTGGTGCAGCACAACGAGCCGGTCGGCTGGGCGGCTTGGCTGTGGCAGCACGCCCGCCTGGTCGTGCTGGGCCTGGCCGCCCTGCTGCTGCTGTGGACCTGGAGCGCCTCGCGCCGCTTCGGCCCCATGCTGCCGGAAGCAGCCACTGCGCGCCGCGCCCTGATCGAGCATATCGAAGCCAGCGGCCGCTGGCTGTGGCGCCTGCCGCAAGGGCGCGCCCTGCTGCTGCAGGCCGTGCGCAAGGGGACCGAGAAGCAGCTGCTGCGGCGCCTGCCGGAACTGCACGCCCTCGGTCCGGCCGAACGCGCGCGCCGCCTGGCGCGCCTGGCCAAGCTGCCGGAAGCGCAAGTGAGCGATGCTTTGCTTGGCGCCCCGGCCAGCCGCGCCGCCGACTTCACACGACAAATTTCAATACTCCAACAATTGCGAGCCCATCATGAGCGATAGCATGTCCGCCTCCACCAACAACGCCATTCCGGCCGACCGCCTGGCACAGGCGATCGACATCGTGCAACGCCTGCGCGAGGAAATCGGCCGCGCCATCGTCGGCCAGCAAACGGTGGTCGAACAGGTGCTGGCCTGCTGCCTGGCCGGCGGCCACGTGCTGCTGGAAGGCGTGCCGGGCCTGGGCAAGACCTTGCTGGTCAAGGCCCTGGCCAAGACCTTTGCCGGCGAATTCTCGCGCATCCAGTTCACGCCCGACCTGATGCCGGCCGACGTGATGGGCCATGCCGTCTTCGACCAGCGCCAGCAGACCTTCAGCATCCGCAAAGGTCCGGTCTTCACCCACCTGCTGCTGGCCGACGAAATCAACCGCGCGCCGGCCAAGACCCAGTCCGCTCTGCTGGAAGCCATGCAGGAGCGCCAGGTCACCATCGAAGGCGAAGCGCACACGCTGGAAGCGCCCTTCATGGTGCTGGCCACCCAGAACCCGCTGGAAAGCGAAGGCACCTACCCGCTGCCGGAAGCCCAGCTTGACCGCTTCCTGATCAAGGCGCGCATCGCCTACCCAGGTGAGCAGGAAGAAACCGCGATGCTGCTGGCGGTGACCCAGGACCGCGTCGGCGACGCGCTTGAAGTGGCACAGGTGCGCACCCTGATCAAGCCGGAGATCCTGGTCGCACTGCAGCAGCTGGTGGCCCGCATCCGCGTCGACGAGGCAGTCGCCAACTACGCCGTGCGCATGGTGCGCGCAACGCGCCAGTGGCCCGGCGTGGCAGTCGGCGCCGGCCCGCGCGGCAGCATTGCCCTGGTCCGCCTGGCGCGCGCCATGGCCCTGATGGCGGGCCGCGATTACGCCACCCCTGACGACATCAAGCAGGCCAGCCTGCCGGTGCTGCGCCACCGCATCGCGCTGTCTCCGGAAAGCGAGCTCGATGGCCTGGGCGCCGACGACGTGCTGGCTGCGCTGATCGATTCCGTCGCCGCGCCGCGCAACTGATGAAGCCAACCCGCCGTATGTTCCTGGCCCTGATGGGCCTGACCGCGCTCGGCGTGCCGGCCAGCGTCTGGCCGCTGCTGCAGGCGCCATGGCAAGTGCTCGGCGGCGCCCTGCTGCTGGCCGCCGGCGCCGATGCCTTGCAGGCACGGCGTCGGCCTGCCCTGCGCGCGGAACGCAGCATGGCCGGTGTCCTCCCGGTCGGCGCCTGGCACGAAGTGCGCCTGACCCTGCACAACGAGGGCAAGGCCGCGCTGCAGCTTGAGGTGTTTGACGATTACCCAGCAGCTTGGGAACTGGAAGGAATGCCGCATGCGACACGCCTGGCGCCCGGTACGTTTTCCACACTCACCTACCGCGTGCGCCCGCTGGACCGCGGCGACGGCAATTTCGGCACGCCATGGCTGCGCGTGGCCGGACCGCTGGGCCTGTGGCAGGCCACACACCGCATCGGGCCGCAGCAGACCACCAAGGTATTTCCCGACGTGGCGCGCCTGCTGGGCCAGGCCCTGCGCGCCACCGACCGCCAGGCGCCGACCGCCGGCTCGCTGGTCAAGCGCCAACGCGGCGAAGGCACCGACTTCCGCCAACTGCGCGAATACCGGCGCGGCGACAGCCTGCGCTCGATCGACTGGAAAGCCACCGCGCGCCACCGCAAGCCGATCAGCCGCGAATACCAGCTCGAACGCGACCAGCAGGTAGTATTCCTGCTCGATACCGGCCGCCGCATGCTGGCGCGCGACGACGACACCAGCCACTTCGACCACGCACTGTATGCCGTGCTGACCCTGGCTTTCGTGGCGGGCAAGCAGGGCGACGCGGTGGGGCTGATGAGTTTTGGCGTCGACCATCGCTGGCTGGCGCCGGCCAAGGGCCGCATTGGCCTGGACCGCATGCTGGCCGGGGTCTACGACCTGCAGCCAGGCGAAGCCGCGCCCGATTACCTGCGCGCCGCCAACGACTTGCTGAACCGCCTGAACCGGCGCGCCTTCGTGGTGCTGGTGACCAATGTGCGCGATGAAGACGACGTGGCGCTGCGCCAGGCGGTCGACCTGCTGTCCTCGCGCCACCTGGTGCTGTGCGCCAGCCTGCGCGAGCGCGCGCTGGACGCCGCCAGCGTGGCGCCGGTGCAGGATTTCGACGACGCCCTGCGGCTGGCGGCCAGCGAGCATTACCTGCAGCAGCGCCAGGAAGCGATCCGCCGCCTCGGCCTGCGCTCAGGCCACCTGGTCGACGTCGCGCCGGAGCAACTGGCCGGCGCCCTGCTGAACCGCTACCTCGATATCAAAGAAAGCGGAGCGCTGTAAAGGCCAGCGGCAAGGCGCAACCGAGCGCCACGCCAAGCTTCACGCCCAGATCGGCCGGCGCCGGCACCGCGCCGAAACGGTTGGCCTCCGGTGTACCGGGTGCGATGAGCAGGTAGATCAGGAAGATGATCTGCAAGAATGGGAACAGCAGCAACAGCGCCCACCAGCTGCTGACATCGAAATCGTGCAGCCGCCGACGGGTCGCCAGCACGATCGCCAGCAGGAAAACCAGTGGGACTGAAAAACTCAAGGCATCGTGGAGCCCGGATTGCAGGGGAATGTATTGTTGCACCCACGCTGTGCCGAAGGCCGTGCCTAATGCGAGGGCGTACAAGAGCGCAACCGGAGCGCCCAGCATGCAGTACGCCACAAAACGCCAGCGCCCGATGCGGCTATTCCAGGAAAACAGCCGCGCCTCGCCGACAGGGGCAAACGGCAGCTCCAGCCCTGCCTGGGGCGCGGCGTAAGGGTTATGCATGCATTACTGGCTGTCTTGCATCTGCGCGGCGCGCGCCTTGGCGGAGTAATCGCTGTAAGCAGGAATCGCAATCGCAGCCATCATACCGACGATCATGATGATCGGCAGAATCCACGCCAGGATGATCACGCCAGTTGTGTTCGGTGCTGGCGCCGGGCCGTATTCGTTTGCGCCCTCATCGCCCGAGCCGAACAACAGCCACAGGCCAAAGATGATATTGACCAGCGGGACAATCATCAGCAGGCCCATCCAGCCGGACTTGCCCAGGTCATGCAGGCGGCGGCGCACCTGGCTCAGGATGGCGACCAGATACAGGGCGTAGCCCAGCAGGCCGCCAATTGCGCCCGCCGCGCCGGCACCATTGGCGCTGGAACCAGTCAGTGCTCCCAGCCCCGCCAACAGGAACACAATCGGCATCATCAACAGGCCGGCACCGAAACCGTATGCAAGGTAACGCACACGGCCAATGCGGCCACTGAGGGAAAAGAACTTCGGCATGTAGGTCTCGTCGCTGTTGAGGCGTTCGACCAGCGGCGCTTGCGGCATCGAATATGGATTACTCACGGTTGCTCCTAAAGGGGTATTGAATCGTTATTAGAGTTACTACCGAGAAAATTTTACATTATTTTTTTACTAATGTGACCTGGAATTTTGGCCGATCTGGGGCGAGGCAGTGATAAACAGCGTCTTCCAACGTGAGCGCGTGGGAGCCGGCGGTCAGACGGGGCGCGGCGGCAGGACGTCGGGAACTTCCCTTCTTTCTGAGAGCAGAGGCGGCACAACTTGCAGGCCGCCGCCTTCAAGTTCAGCTGCAGCATGGCGCGGGCTAAGTATCGGTGTCGTAATAACGGTGGCGATTGCAATACAGTTAAGGTACCTCACGAAGAATATCCTCAGCCTTCGGGTTGAATCCTTTCTGTCCTTTAAACGTTGAAAGACTGGTTATCGCGAATGGGCTGGGGCTATGCATTTGAAGATAGTCAATAGCCTTTTCAAGAGTTGGAAAGGCCCATGTTTCGTACAGTTCGAATTTCTCGCGGTCCATGTTCTTTTCTTTGATTAGCGCAATGTGAGCAAAATATTCAGCTCCGACTTTTTGGACAGCAAGCGTTATCCAAAACGTTTCACCTCCGCGAGGAAAGCTAAATGAGCTTCCTACTTGTTTCCCGCGCTCGATAAGCGCATTGAATTTTTCATCAATCATCTCTTCGCCGGTAATATTGATAAGCACTTTTTCCCGTCCCTGCGCTCGATATTGATGTGTTGGCATGCGCGCGGCTATGCCTGTGTCGGTCGATAAATCGGCGCCGCGAACTGTCCGCGAACGCGGTGGATGGCCGCCATTCCCTACTTAGGTAATAGTGCGGATTCTGCTGATCCAGCAACTGTTCAATAAATTGCCGGACGAACGAACAGATGGAGTTCCAACTGCTCAATTGCTTCAGCTTCCACCGCTTCGCCGGACTGCGCGACTCGAGTCAGATTCGAGGCCGCACAACGATTTGGACTTTCAAGAGCGAGCCGACCAACACCAGCCGGGGTATCTATGGCTATGTGAATCACAAAGCGCCAAGATCGACTGCCCAATGAAGCCTACCGCATGCACATTTAGCTTAGCGCAAAGGCATCAAAGATAAGCCGCTGTCCGAAGTGCAACTGGGCGGCAAAATGCTGCGCTCGACCGGCATGGCCCGCACCACACTCCATCTGAACCGGAAGGCTGCCGCTACTACTTGCGGCGCCTATGCTACTTAGAGGAGACCATGATTTCAGCCTCTGAGGCGCGAAGTCCGTCTGAACCGCCTAATTCAACGGGTTCGGATAATGAAATGGCATGAAAATAGCGTGGATGACGGCGCCGCCGTTTATGCGGCTATTCCTCGACGCCAACGCTCGGATTGTCAGCCATTCGAGGCGCCCGCTAGTCGAATCTCCTTACACTGGAGGACATTCGCTAAGTTTCCTCTGGCAAATCCGATCAAGATCGGTTATTCCAGACTCATCAAAATCCAAATATTGCTCGATCTCCTCACGCAGCGTTTGTTTTATGTCCGCAATTTTGTTTCCAATATCGTTTTTCACAAAAAAATCCAAAAGCAATTCAGCAGATTCCTGCTTCGTCAAATTCATTTCTCCCATGTTCGTTCCGAGCCGAAATAAATTTACATCAATCCAATTCAGGGAAGCGAAAGAGCTGAACAGGGCATCTTTTTTTATTCCTAGCATATCATCCATTTAATCACCATATATCATCGACGGCGGTTATTTTTTCTTGTGAGCGAACGAATGCTCTCGCCTTTCCGCAAAGATTGCCCTATTGAAATAATAAACAAACTCTGGCTCAATGGAAGGAAGTATCTCCCTAAAAGGAAAAAGGCAGCGATCGCATCTTCCAGCACATAAAATTGTTCGGTAGTTGGTGTACTCATTAACTCTCAATTTTATTAAGTCCGCCCTGCGACACTTCAAATAGCCGCATAGAAAGCGGCGGTGCCGTCACGCCCCGTTCCTCTACTACTATGATTATCTCTACCGTACCGTTGCAACATCAACTAATCCACAGTCTTCAAAATTAAAGGTAAAACCAAAAATTTCAATAAGATCAGCCGTTGGATCTATAGGTTCAACTAAATTTCTTAAGGAAAACAAAATTTCAACAGTCTCACCGGATTCGTTTATTTCAACAACAACAACAACATCGTAATACTTCAATGACGCATCGTCCCCTCCGCGCTCCAGATATTTCTCATATGCAAGACTAATAATCTTTAATATCTTGCCTCTATACAGCGCATTACCGGGAAAATTCGATTTTAATTTAGCCCATTCACCATTATTCTCCGTCATAGTTCACCGCTCTAAGTAATTTCATCATTTCTGCACTAAGCATCTCTAGCGGCGATTCTTATCGCATGTAGGTTGTATTAACCAACGAATAGTCCACCAACCGATAGATGTACACCACCCCCATTCCATTTTTGTACATCCCTCTATCCGCCACTTCAAACGGTATTCCATTTACTTCATAAGCTGGGTCTGGCATAAATGCCAAGGAAGTATACCTATTGTCATCCGTAACACTAAAACATATTGAATAACTTTCCAGAGACCATGCGCCCTTTGATAACCGCATAAACTCTGCGTAAGCTAGATTCGCTGCCTTAACGACTTCGCCAGAAAAGATAAAGCTCCGCTGGAAGAGATTATCCAAACCCAGCAACTTATCGTTATAAGAACTCACTTTCAATACCTCCTTGTAGAGCCTCATATTTACCACTTGAGGTACCAAGAAAAATGACCAAGCTTGGCGACGCGCTCCGATGCTTGAGCGACATGTCGATTTCGCGGCTATGCCTGTGTCGGTCGATAAATTGGCGCCGCGAACTGGCCCCGAACACAGTGGACAGCCGCCATTTCCTACTGAGGTAATAGCGGCCCAATTAAGGCTACCGCATGCACATTTAGCGCAAAGGCAGCAAAGTTAAGCCGCTGTCCGAAGCGCTACTGGGCGGCAAAATGCCGCGCTTAAGCTGCTTGGCCCGCGCCACAATCCATCTGAACAGGAAGGCTGCCGCTACGGCTTGCGGAGCCTTTGCTATCTGGCAGAGGCCACAATTTCGGCCTCTGAGGCGCGAAGTCCGTCTGAACCGCCTAAATCAAAGGATTCGGGTAGTGAAATGGCATGAAAACTGCGGGGGTCGACGGCGCCGCCGTTTATGCGGCTATTCTTCGACGCCGACACTCAGATTGTCAGTCATTCGAGGTGCCCGACGGTGAGGCTGTTTGATCACGCGCCATTTCCGGTATAGCATCACCACCAATATCTTCATCCAGTAATATACGACGAGCCAAGTTAAATCTCAATGAATTCGAATTACGTCCACTAATTGCAAATTATTTAGATCATATTCGTATCTTATTATTTCAGCAACACCCTCACCACGACTCCCGGAATTTTCATCCGCGGCGAAATTGAATGTAATATAACAGCGCTGCAAATTGTCTTCGATTTCAATTTGCACATCACAACTATTTAATGACTCATCCGCACTTGGCTTTTTCGAAAGCTCCCTATAAGCAAGGCTCATAATTTTCAAAACTTTACCGCGAAACAAAAAGTCTCCCGGATAATTTGTTGTCAAGTAATCCCACGCCTCACTACCACTCTTCATTATTTCCTCGCAAGAAGACACCAAAGCACTTTGCATCCGCATTTAAGCATGTATTTACGCTTATCTCATAAATGTTCTATTTATCAGTGCGTAATCCTCGATTCGAAAAACGTACACCACGCCTCTACCGTTTTTGTACATGCCATTTGCCGAAATTTCAAAAGGTAAGCCGTTTATTTCGTAAGCAGGGTCCGGCATAAACGAAAATGATAAGAACTGAAGATCTTTAGTGATGCTGAGACAGATCTCATAATTATCAAGTGACCATTCTCCCTTAGAAAAAGACATGAACTCCTCGTACGCAAGACTTGCCGCCCTTATAACTTTCCCAGGGAGATTAAAGTCTTTCGGATAGTGATCTAATTCCCACATCTGTCCTCCATCAAAATTCATGCTCAATCCCTCCCTGTAAGACCTTGTACTTGCCACTTGGGGTACCTAGATATGACTTGTGGCACTTATTTTTTTGCGATGCGAACATGTGTGTCCGCCTATCCGAGTCAGAAAAATTGTCGCTCTTGAAGCTATCCCGCAACGGATCGCTTGTTCGAATTACACTCCCATTCTTGCCTTCGAGAGAATAATCACCATGCGTATGATAGTCTCCAACCACTGTCGCCCCGCTCGGAACTTGCGGTAAAGCAAAAATTGGCTTGAATGTACGACCGGTTCCAGGAACCGGTATTGTCGCGTAATATTTGCCACCCTTTTCATAAATCAAACCTCCATACTCTTTGTTGTTTTTAATTGCTTTGGCATTCGCGGCGTCCAGTGCACTACGGGCCACGTCATCGGCACAATTTCCAACGTGAGGAGTGCGCTTCAACCCGTTAGGATCGGTCCACCTCGTCGGGTTCGGTCCATAAATGTAGGGGTTTTCGCCGCCGCTGAGTCCAATAGGATCCTGCGACAGGAAACGCCCTATACTGGGGTCGTAATAGCGATGCCGGTTGTAATGGAGTCCCGTCTCTTCGTCATAGTACTGTCCCTGAAATCGCAGCGCCTGTACCACATTCGCCACGCCATAGCGCAGGACCCCGCCCCAGGCTCGATAGCGCGCCGACCAAAAAATCTCTCCGTGGCAATCAATCAACTCAAGTGGCGTACCAAGGTGATCGCACCGATAATGAAGCACGTGGTCAGCGCTGGAGTTGCCGTCGGCCTGCTCGAACCGTTGCATCGATTCTGCACGATGGACCTGCGCCTTATTGAATTCCTGCTGCACCTGCCAAATCTCGACATGTGCATCCGGATCATTTTTGACGCCGGGTAGCGCCCATTCCTCTATGCGACATAGATGACTATTGGCCGGCTTATAACAAGCAGCCCCTTCCCCCGAGTCGATTCGGGCGAGGGGCACAAAACTGTTCGGTTCGTAGAGATATGTGATTGTTTTGTCCGGCCACACTTCTTGCAACAAGGTATCGCCATCCCAGACGAAGAGCGTGAGACTGTCCGTATCGGTAACCTCGGCGGACGGCGCGGCATTCGGGGCGTCCCAGCGTTGTGAGGTCAACTGCTTGGCAATGCGCCTTCCAAATGCATCGTAGCTGTAGCGTGCAATTTGCCGAGAATTGGCAAAAGTGCGAGTTGCAGTCGTCAGTCTGTTTTCTGTATCGTAGGAAAATTCAAGGACGCCCTCGTCATTGGCACTTGCTGCCACGCGCAAGCGCTTGCTGATGGTGTTCCCCTGCACATCGTATTCATACACATACCCCATGTATTGTCGCAGCAGGTTATGCGTGACTTTGGCCAGCTTTGGCGGAATGGCCGCTATATTGGTTGGCTGCGCATCCAGTTCACGCAGGACCTTGCGGGTGTCGATTTGAACAGGATTCCCACTCGCATCTGGATCCAGTAAATTGCCGGCAGGATCGAAGGCAAACGTTTCCTTCAAGTCGCGTTGCGTTGCTGAGAGCAGCTGGCCTAGCGGATCATAGGTGTAGCGTGTACTGCCGCTTGAGAGGTCGTCGATTAGCGTCAGATTGCTCGCAGCGTCGTATTCGTAACGTCGCTCATGCAGGCGCTCAGCTCCTTTACTCAACGTGAAGGTGCGCAGGCGCGATTGCGGGTCGTAGCTTCGGCTCTCCGTCAGGCGTTCCCGTTCGCCCCCAAGCTGACGCGCAGTTTCTCGATGCAGCTGGTCGCGCTCCAAATCGACCAGTGATTTACCTTGCCATAACGTGCCATGCCAATGGCCAGAACCGTAGCGCAGCGTGTCGATACGGCGGCCGTTGGGCAGGATAGTCTGAATACGATTGCCCAGCTCATCGTAGGCGTGGGTCATCGTAAAGGCCGCCACATACTCTCTTGGGGTGTCAGGTAGGCGTGGGGCGGCCAACGCATAAGCGACACGTTCATCAACCAATTGGCCTAACGCATCATACTCAAAGCGATTCTCGGCCTGCGGCGACGTCACCGCAATCAAACGGCCGAGCGCATCGTAGGCGTAGCGCACCGCGCCATCGGGGCTGCTTTTCGCCAGCAGTTGGCCCAGCGCGTCGCGGGCAAATTCGGTTTGTACGCCATTGCAGGCAGTCCCAATCAGCTGGCCCGCCTGGTTGTACGTGTAGCTCGTGGTCTTGCCATCGAATCCGGTTTCGCCGACCAGCCGGCTTTCGGCGTCATAAGCAAAGCGATATGACTCGCCATTACCGTTGATCAGTTCGATCAAGCGGAGCGCCTTGTCGTAGACATAGCTTAGTGTCTGACCTTTGGCGTCGATGCGTTCGATTGGCTGGCCATGCCCATTGTAGCGATAGCGCGTGACCTGGCCTTTGCCGTCCGTATAGGCAAGCAGTTGCCCTTCGGCGTCGTATTCAAATTGCTCTGTCGTTTGATCGGGGCGCGTCACGGCTGCGAGCTGGCCATGCGCATTGTAGGCGTAATGGCTGGTATTGCCGGCGGCGTCGATATGCTCGGCCAGGCGGCTATTCCGATCATAGTTGTAGCGCGTGGTAAAGCCGGAACAATCGGTGTACGCAGCCAGCCGACCGCCCTGGTCATATACAAGGCGCTTGGTGCCGCCGCGTGCATCTGTCAGCAGCGACATGCGACCGTGTGCATCGTAGGCATAGCCGGTGCTGTGACCCAATGCATCGATGCGTTCGACGATGCGTCCAGCCTCGTCATAACGGCTACGAGTGGTATGGCCCAGCGCATCGGTGACGGCGATGGGCTGGTTGTGACCATCATATTCGATATGGGTCGTATTGCCTTGGGCATCGGTGATCGACGTCAGGTTGCCAGCAAGGTCGTACTCGTATCGCGTGGCATTGTGTTCGGCATCGATTTCGGCCAGCAGCATGCCGTCACGGTCCCATTCCCGCCGTCCCAGTACGCGTGCATTGCCGTCAGGTCCAATGCGGAGCACGCATGTCGCAAGCCAGTTGGCGTTGAAACTGTATTCCAGTACACCGCCGTCAGCTTCAGTGACGCGGGTAGTGTCGGCATCAACATAGTCTATCTGTACTTCGCCATTTCCGTCGGACGTGTTGGTGCGTATGGCGCGCGCCTGATAGCTGTTGTTGAAGTTGATCGGATGGCGTTCAGCGAGTTGTGGGGCTCCGAGTAGGGAGCCAGCCCAGCGTTCACGCAGAAAGGCCAGGCTGACCCATTCCAGCCCGTGCGCGAACCCTGTGTAAGTGGTGTATAGCCTAAGCAGGTGATGTTGATAACTGTAGGTACGCGATTGGCCGACCAGGTCAGTTTGCTCTACCAGATCACAGCGCAGTGGGAATGTGGTGAGAGGATCGCTGGCGTCAATAAGGCTGGCTTCGTACCTGTAGCGAACGAGGCACTGGCGGCTGCCATCGACATCGACTCGTTCAACGCGGCCAATACGTGGCATTGCTACTGGCGCATCGTCAGCCACCTCTTCTGGCAGATAGCCGTCACGCAGCGCTTCGAGCATCAGTCCGTCGTCAGTGCGAATACGCAGCAGCGCTTCTCCTGGTTTGGCCTCATGGATGCGCTCGATCTGGATGCCGTTCCCATCACGACCAGCGTGCCGGCCCAGATAGTACCGTTGGGCACGCACCGGGGCACGTGGCGCCAGCATTGCGTTGACGCCTTGGTAACCATGCGGCAGCCAGCCATCCGGTCCTGAGAGGTAGGTATCGTTCGCCCCATCGCGCCAAACCAGCGTGATCTGATTTTCGCTGTCGCGGCGCAAGGTAAAACCTTCGGCTCTGCTATCGTGCTCCTGGCCGATGGCGAGCATGGGCAAGCGCAGTGCACGCCCGCTGTCGTCATGATAGACAATGCCTTGGGCGCAAACTGAGATTGAGCTCGTGAAAGGCGTCGCCCAACGCGCGCCCAATACGCCCCAGTCTTCCGTTTCGGAACCGGATCGATACGTCCGGACCCACTCCAGGGGTGTCGGTCCTTCCAATACAAAGTCCGTTTGTTGCAGGATTTCTTCCCCAGTGCCAAAGTGCACAGGGCGTTTGCTTTTCACGGGTTTGCCGCCCGGCGCGCCATTTTTGGGGCAGCAGTCGGACGGTTTGTCCGCTTTTTCTCCCTTGGGCTTCTTGGTCTTCCCACCATCATGCCCTTCCTTGTCGCCTTTGCCACCATCCGCTTTCTTGGGTTCTGGCGGCGCTTTCTTGGGCGGTGTCGGGGTCTTGCCTGGTACGGCATTCTTCTTGGCTGCCAGTTTCTTGATCCAACCGCCGACGAAGGGCAGCTTTTTCAGAGCGAGGTTTTCCGCAGCGTTCCATGCCATATCGCCGGCCATGCCCATCACGTCAGGCGCCTTTCCGGTGAGGACGAAGTTGGCGGCATTATCAAGTGCAGTAGCCGTCGAATCAACGGCAAGCCCCGTAGCAGCCACGCCGCCGCCAACAGTAGCACCGGCTGCAGCGCCAGTCTCCATCACAGCCGCTGCCGGCAAGCCGACGCCGGTGGCGCCGACCGCAAGTCCAGCGCCGCCCAGCGCGGCGCTGCCCATGCCGATCTTGCCGCCGACATCCATTGCCTTGCCGCCGAACTGGTGCATCGGTTCGGAGTACTTATCCTTGTATTCCTGTGCAGCCTCTTTCAACGTCGGCAGTTCGACACCCAGAATTGTCAGCCGCGGACGCGGCGCTTGCACCTGGCGTTCGTGAATACGTCCGATCGTATTCTTGTCGTTCATGTAGATCAGGCGCGATTCCTGTATCGTCTGCGCGCCATTCGATCCCTTGGTCGAACTGAACTCCATTGGCTGCGCGCGCTTGAGGTAGGTCTGGCTCTTGATGCCACCCAAGGTGCCTCGTTCATCACCTGTGATGTTCGGGATGAAGCTCTTGTTGTGCAGCAGGACTGGTTCGCCCTGGGTCTTGACATTTCTTGAGGCGTCGGCCGCGTCCTTGAATTCCCCCTTGATGTTGTAAGGGAGTACGACAACGCTGCTTCCCACTGGCGTCTTGCAGAAGTCCGGACTGAGGCTTACGCAGTAGAAGCGTTTCGATTTGGTGACTGTTTCGTGAGCCATGGCGATTCTTGTTGCGGGTTGTGTGGTGTATCAGGCGGCCAGGGGAGCGGGTCCAGGCTGGGCGGACGGCCATTCGTTCAGGCGTGCCAGCTGCTCGGGTTCGGTAGCGTGCATCAGGCGAACGTCCTCGAATTCTCCGTCGGCGACAATGGCAAGCCGCCACACCAATTCAAGCCGTTCGGCTTCCATATCGATCACGACAGTGTCGATCGCCAGCGGCAGGACCGCAATCCCTCCCGCCTCCGTTGCGCCCATGACAAACAGCGACTGCTGCGGCAAGGCGAAGGCCAGGTGACGGTTGCCCGCTTGGTCAAGCTGCGCCAGGGTCGATGAAGGATGCGACAAGTTGGTCAGCCGGAACTGCTCGCCGCCAACCAGGTGCGGACACTGCTGGTCATCCGGGGCACCATTCCAATAGCGGAAGTCGAAATCCTTGGGCAGAAGCGGTATCTCGTTTTCCTGCCAGTCGGACTTTTCTTCGACCGTACCGACCAGCGTGCGGCGGGGCAGCCACCCACGCCCCACATATCCCATGCCGGCAGTTTCCAGGTCGGTTTGTCCTTGGGCTACCTTCCAGAACAAGTCCGCACTGAACGGCCGCGCCGGATACTCAATGCAGGGCGCTGGCAGTTCGGAAGTCCGGGTCGCGTCCAGGTACCACTTCCTGCTGAAACCACAGCCTGCCGGGTTTTGCTGGCTGCTGTCGTGCGCGTCCGGGGCGCCAGGCGGCGTTGGATAATTGGCGGCCTGCCCATCTTTCAGGCGGTGCTTCTTTGGAATCCGTTTCGTCAGGCCACTGGCGCGCTCCACGCGGCACTCGCCGCCAAAAGCCGACTCGTAGCGCAGCGGGACAGCCGTTGCCGGCTCTGCGGATGTCAGTCGCCACGGCGCGGCACGCAGCAAGCCCCCCAGCCATCGAACAGGCGCGGCACGGCGACGCAGATAGCGCTTCCCCGTCACGTTCAAGGTCTTATCGACCAGGACCTTGCCGGGTAGGCGTGTTCGCTCCGCGATTTCCAACTGCCGCTGCCATTCCTCGAAAACAGCGGGCGACAAAGCCTGCATGGGATTGAGTGGGCGCGGCCGCTCGGGGGTCGGCGCCGGCGCATCAGGATGATTCAGCCGCAGCCCGACATGGAAATGCGGCACCTTAACGTTGGCTGGTGGATGGGCTTCGCCGATAACCACGACATCGCAGAGCGGTTTATACGGCGCCAGGTCGCTTTCTACCCGTACGCTCTTTTCCAGATCGTCATCATAGTGTTGGTCCTTGTCGTACAGCGGCAGCGGCTCATCGGTTGGAATGAGCCTGGCCATGCCAGCGGTTTCACCCGGCGCCATGCGGTATCCTGTCTTGGCGACGATCACGTGAAACGCAACGCCGTTCTGGTCGAGGGTATCGAAGTGCAGCGCGTCGAACTCGGTACGGTTATCAAATCGCAGGCTGGGAATGGATGGAATCACTGTTATTTCAGGAGAATAATTTTCGGCCGACACTATATTATTAAAATAATAACGTCGTTGTAAATGCGATTTTCAATCGTGCGCAGCCCGCCAAGACGCAGGGCCGATCTCGATACAACACCGCGCTTGCGGCTTGCACCGGCGACTGCGATACTTTCTTTAAAGACTGGACGGTTGCACCAATTCACGAACGCCGCCATGCATCCCTCACTCAAGTGCCAGGGCAAGTTTTCCCTGAACTGGACCTACCTGAATGCCATCGCCTCCGGCGTGTCGGCCATCGACCTCGGCGGCCTGGCCCTGCGCAACCAGCATGACGCGCGCCAGTTCGTGCGCGAGTACGGCTTCGACATCGACAACCCGCATGCGCGCGCAGTGATCGCCCGTGCCCACGCTGAAGCGCTGGATTTCATCTGCACCAGCTTCCTTGCCCCAGTGCAGGCCGCCCTGGTCCCGCCTGAAGTGAGGGCGCCGGAAGATCCGCTGGACTTGCTGGTATTCGCTTCCCTGCACGGCAATGAGCAAGTCGAGCTGCGCCGCATGTGGTCTTGCGCCGTGCTGAAGGTCATGCACGGCATTTTCTACATCGATAACAACCTCAAGCTGCGCTACTTCAACACCATTCGCCAGCAAGTGTTTGCTAGCCTGGACGAAGTGATCCGCGAAGAGGACGGCCAGTTCTACCTGAGCGATGGCGAAACCTGCCTGCCCTTGCTGCACTTTGACCGCAAGAACAACAAGAGCCGCGGCAGTATCCTGCTGAAGCTGCTGCAAAAGGCCGCCTACCTGGCTGCCGACATCTTCGACCACCTCGGCGTGCGGCTGGTGTTCAACACGCGCTTCGAATGCCTGCTTGCCTTGCGCACGCTGCAGCGCGCCCACCTGATATCGGTCACCAATGTCGACTCCCAGCGTACCCGCAACACCCTGCTCGACATGGAGGCCGCGAAGGAAGTGTTCAGCCAGTACCGCTGCCTGCTGGAAGCGGCCGACGGCTACCCGGCTGAATTACTGGAAAAGATGGATGCGGAGCTGATGGCCATCTCGTCGCCGCAAACGCGGGCCGACAACCCGCACAGCGGCGCCGGCTTCAACAGCATCCAGGTTACGGTCCGCAAGATGATCCACCTGCCGCCGGACGACCCGGCAAGCGGCGGCCCCGACTACGACATCGGCTTCTTCTTCGAGTACGAGATCCAGTTGATGGACAAGGCCAGCCATGGCCGCACGCTGGAAGGCCCAGCCAGCCATGACGCCTACAAGAAACGCCAGGTCGAGACAGCGCGCCTGCGCGTGCTCGGGCGCGACCTGCTGCGCCACCTGGAAACCCGGCCCTCGGAGCAAGCCGCCTAGTGCGGCCTGACGCCTTCCGGCGCGCCTGTCGTGGCGCCTGGCGGCATCGCATGTTCCGGCGGCATGCCTTCATGGATCATGCCGCGGATGGCGCTGCGCAGTTCAGGACTGTCCGCATGCTTGTGGACCGAGACGGCGTGCTGGACGGCCACTTCCAGCAGCTCGTCTTCGTTGTCTGCCGATATCGCGACGCTGCATTGCGCATCGCTGGGGAATTCGCGGCAGTCGATATATTTGCGGGTCATGGCGGCCTCCCTTCCGAAGAGCTACTTACACTATAGTTCGCCTGGCCCGCAATGGAACTCAGTTTTTCTTCTTGCCGGCCTTCTTCTCGAGCTCTTTGGATGCCGGCGTCGATCCGCCCTGCACACCCAGCGCGCCGCCCGTGCCCATGCCGCCGGCAACCTCCTGCGCCTTATAGTTGCGCACCGCCTTCACCAGCTGGTTGTACGAATCCATGAAGGAGGCGATCAGGATCTTGCCCTCCGGCGTGTTGGAATAGCCACCGGCCGCGCCGAAGCCGCCGCCGCCGAACAGCGCGCCGCCAACGTTGAAGTCATAGTTCTTGGCGCTGCCCTCCGCCGCCGCCAGCTGGATGCCGGAACGGTTGTCCACCATCAGCAAGGTGGTCGAGGCCTCGTTCGCCTTCAGCCCGCCAGCGACAACGCCCGCCACGCTACCCAGCAGTCCCAGGCCGCCCAGCGCGCCGCCGACACCCTGCGTGCCTTTCTGGCTGAAGGTGATGCTCGGGCTCATGGTGTAATCGGCCGCGACCATCTGGCCTTTGCCGTAGTTGCTGCCGGCCCGCATTTCACCGGACGAAGCCAGCGCCCGTTCCTGCATCAGCTTGCCCATTGCCGCACCCCGTTCGACGACGACGAAGCAATTCGATTGCTGGATCATCATGCGCAGCACTGGCACGGTTGAGCCGAGCTTGTATTGCGACAGGTGGTGGTACCACGGCGCAGCCGTATCTTCCACCACGCCGAGCGTACCGAGCGGCTTGTCACATTTTTCCAACTGGGTATTCGCATTCGACGCCGTGGCGCCGCCCGCGGAACCGGTGGCCATGGTTGGCGCCCCGCCCAGTTTTGGATCCGTGCCCGCGCAGGCCGACAGCAACAGCAGCGCCAGGCCGGCATAGCTTGCCCCTTTCAAGTTCTTGTCCATGTTCACTCCCCAGTAGAAACGACCGTTTGAACTCATCGGCGTCCTTTGAGAATAGGTCACATCGACAAAAAATCTATGTATAGTTACTACCGCAAGACCAACTCAACTGTTAGAAGGAACCCCTCATGAAAAAACTGATCATTGCCGCCCTGGCCCTGTCTTGTTCCGCCGCTTTCGCCGCGGACCCGGCGCCGGCAAAGAACTCCCAGCAATCCAAAATGACGACCTGCAATAAGGAAGCCGAAGGCAAGAAGGGTGACGAACGCAAGGCATTCATGAAGGAATGCCTGAGTGCGAAACCAGCCGCGCCGGCGACGCAGCAGGACAAGATGAAGACCTGCAACGCAGACGCGGCAGGGAAGAAGGGCGATGAGCGCAAGGCCTTCATGAAAGAATGCCTGAGCGCGAAAAAAGCCGCCTGATCAGCTCATCAGCGTAGGCCGCTGGCCAGGCGCGGCGACGACAGCAAAGTCTTGAACGCTTCCCAGCGCTGCTTGCGGGCGGCCACCGGATCGGTGGCCGTCACATGTTTTTCCACCCAGGCCTTGACCAGGTCCTTGCCCAGGTTGTAGTTGATGACGTAGCCGCGGTTGGCGTCATAGAAGGACAGGCGCTGCGCCGATTTCTCCGGCGGGTACAAGGCCACGTTCACCAGCCATTCGATGGTCTGCTCGCGCGTCCACTTCCCTTCCAGGTAAGCCTGCGCCGCGTCGTTGTCGGCGTAGCTCAGCTTGCCGAGCAATTTCATGAGCTGCGCGTATTGCGGCGCCAGGGCGGGGTCCAATCCCGCCAAGGGGTACAGCACCTTCTGCTCGAAGGCCAGGCGCTCGTCATCGGTGAACGCCATTTCGATGCCGTAGTTCGCGCTGCCCTCGGCAATCAGCGACATTGGCGAGAACAGCGGATACACGCTGAACTCCACCCAGTCGCGCTGCTTGACCAGCGCCTGTTCCAGCAAGGCGTTGTAGACGTGATGGCCCGGATAGCCTTCGTGGCAGCCCAGGTCCACCGCGCGCTCGATGTAGATCGGGAACTCGGTATTAATCTGGATCAGGCTATGCGCATTGCCCTTGTACCAGTTATAGCCGGACCACGGCTTGTTGCTGACGAACTCCAGCACGAAGCTTTCCTTCTGCGGCAAGGCCATGAAGGCGGCGGTGCGCTCGCGGCAGGCGGCGATGGAAGCATCGAAGACGGGCTTCAGCCTGTCCTTGGGGATCGCGAACTTTGCGCGGAAGGCTTTCAGGCGCTCCGGCAGCGACCCCTCGCCCGGCAGCAGCTTGTCGACCTGCGCCACCAGCGTCATGTAATAGGCGCGATCGTGGTGCGGAGTGACGGCATCGTACAGCAGCGCGGTCTCCTCGTCGAAGCTGAACTTGCGGCCTTCCAGCATGTCGACACGGGCCTGCATGGCCTTGAGCTGCTTGGCAAGGAACTCGATGCGCAGCGCTTCGTCGGCGCCAGCGGCCTTCTGCTGTGCGATGTCGCGCTGTGCCGCCACCACGCCGGCCTTGATCGATGCCAGGCTTTGCTTGTCCTGCGCCGCCTGCTGTTCCAGTTCCGGCGGGCCGTAATACGCATCGACGTAGCTGCTGTCATGCTGGCCGATGGCCAGCACCAGCTTGCGGTAGCGTTCCGCCACGTCCTGCACCGACGCTGCCATGGCGCTGCCAGCCATCAGCATGGCCAATCCTCCCAGTACGATTTTTTTCATGTCCCCTCCGCGGCTTGTGCCAAAGCCGTAGAGTGTAACTCAGGCGGTGCGCAACTGGCGGGCCAGGTCGGCCAGGCGATACGGCTTGCCGACGACGGCAAACTCCTGGTCCGACTGCGGGAAGCCGGAAGACAGGATGATCTTGATGCGCGGGTAGCGCTGGCGCACTTCGCGCGCCAGTTCCAGGCCGGTCATTCCGTTCGGCATCATCACGTCGCTGAACAGCACGTCGACTTCGCTGTCGCGCTGCAGTGCGCGCAAGGCAGCCGCCGCATCGTTGGCATGCAAGGTGGCGTAGCCCATGGACTGGAACAGTTCGCGCGCCGATTCCATCACCAGCGGGTCGTCGTCCACGATCAGCACGCGTTCCTCGCGCGCCGCGCGCGGCGCCGGCGTTTCCGGCACCGCCTCCTCCAGGGCCGGCAGGAAGAGATTGATGCATGTACCCTTGCCTTCCTCGGTGTCGATTGTCACACCGCCGCCGGATTGCACGATAAAGCCGTACACCTGGCTCAATCCCAGGCCGGAACCCTTGCCGACTTCCTTGGTGGTATAAAACGGTTCAAAGGCGCGCCGGCGCACTTCCTCGCTCATGCCGGTGCCGGTGTCGGCAACGCTGACCCGCACATAGTCGCCGGCAGGCAGGGCTCCCTCCTGGTTGGCTTCGAGGCTGACGTTGCGCGTGGTGACTTCCAGCGTGCCGCCTTCGGGCATGGCATCGCGCGCATTGACCACCAGGTTAAGCAGGGCTGCCTCGAAGCGCGCTTCGTCAATCGAGGCCTGGCGCAGTTTGGGGTCAAGGTCCATTTCAAAGCGCATCAGCGGGCCGGCCGCGCGCCGCAGCACGCCTTCGAAGCCAAGCACCAGGCGGTTCAGCTGCTGCACGCTGGGCGCCAGCGGCTGCTGGCGCGCAAAGGCCAGCAGTTGCTGCGTCAACGCGGCGCCCCGGTCGACCGCGCGGCGCATGCTGTCCAGCACGCGCGCACCGGCAGCTTCCGGCGGCGCGGTGCGCAGGATGTCGATGCCGTTCGATACCACAGCCAGCAGGTTGTTGAAGTCGTGCGCCACGCCGCCCGTCAATTGCCCGATCGATTCCATCTTCTGCGCCTGGAACAGGGCCGCGCGCGCCTGCTCCAGCGATTCCTGCGCCTGGCGCTGCTCGGTGTTGTCGCGCGTGACTTTGGCAAAGCCGAGCAACTCGCCGTCATCATCGTACAGCGCATCAATCACGGCGTGGGCCCAGAAGCGCGTGCCGTCCTTGCGCACGCGCCAGCCTTCGCTTTCGTAGCGGCCCGCCCGCGCCGCAACTTCCAGCGCGCGATCCGGCACGCCTGCCGCCTTGTCATCTTCAGTAAAGAAGCGCCGATAGTGGGTGCCCAGCACCTCCTCCGGCGCATAGCCCTTGATGCGTTGCGCGCCCAGGTTCCAGTTGGTGATCAGGCCTTGCGGCGACAACATGTAGATCGCGTAGTCGATCACGCCCTGCACCAGCAGGCGGAAACTCCGTTCGCTTTCGCGCAGCGCTTCCATGACGCGCTTGCGCTCCGTGATATCGCGAGTGACGTTGGCAAAGCCGACGTGCTCGCCGTCCGGAGTATAGATTGGGTCAATCACCACGCTGGCCCAGAACTGCGAGCCATCCTTGCGCACCCGCCAGCCCTCGCTTTCAAAACGGCCTTCGCGCAGCGCTGTTGCGAGGGCGCGCTGCGCCAGGCCGGCCTGCTGGTCTTCCGGCGTATGGAAGCGCGAGAAATGCATGCCGAGCACTTCGCTTTCGCTGAAACCGTTGAAACGCTGGGCGCCCGCATTCCAGCTACTGATGCGGCCTTCCGTGTCCATCATGTAGATCGCGTAGTCGCTGATGCTGGATACCAAGAGTTCATACCTGGTTGACAGACTCTCAAGCGCCGGGGCTTCATTGATCATCAGTAGCGGGCGCGCACTGCTGCGCGCATTCATTGTGCGAGGATTTCAGCAGGATGCCACAATCTGTAATTATGTGGAAAACGACATTGTTGCTGGCGCTGGCCTCGGCCTTGGCGCTGCCCACGGTGGAGGTGCCCGGCACCCGTTCACCGGTGGACAAGTCCTACCGCAAGATGCTGCAGGGCGTGGAGCGTTTCAAGCGCGAGCGCGCGCTGGCGCCGCAGGCCACGCTGCGCTTCCGCCTCCTGCCGCGCCAGCCGGGCACCGATATGCAAGGCATCAGGCTGAAGGTGGTGGGCGATACCACCAGCATGTCGGTGCCGGTCGGCGCCGACAACAGCTTCACGCTGGACTACAACGAACAACTGTGGCGCGAAGACAGCGCGGTTCTTGCCAACCGCAAGACCCTGTCCATGACATGGCGCGCCGAAGTGCGCAGCCCGGGCGTACCGGCAGGCATGCGGCGCCTGGGCGACCTGCGGCTGGAATGCCTGGTCGGCATGGAGGCCGGGCTGGTGTCCAACAACGCCCACCTGTTTGCCTGGCTCGATGAGTTCCTGCGCAGTCCGGACAAGGTATGCAGCGACCCGCACGGCAACTATATGTTCTTTACGGAAAAACCGTTATTCTCCGTTACCCTGCAGGCAGGCGAGCGGCACGCCACCCTGCCCTTCCACGCGCTGTATGCGGGCAATCCGCCCGCTGCTGAAATGCCCTACTGCGACTGCCAAGTGCTGCTCGACCGCAGTTACTTCGCCCCGATATGGGACCGCAGCTGGCCGGACGACACCCTGCTGGGCTTCGAATACATGGACGACCCGCCACCCGCCAGCCCGGCCGCCCCGCGCGACCGTACGGCAACGCGTGCCGCACTGGGCCCGCCCCAGCTCAGCCTGCGCTTCGGCAGCGGCCGCGAAGTCTGGCTGTACCAGTCCACGCCACCCATCCCCCTGGAGCCCGGCCCCGACGGCCGCCCGCGCATGGGCGAGCATGTGCTGCTGTTCGCCCTCGACGGCGCCACGCTGAAGTCGCGCCAACGTGCACCATGAAAGTCGGGGTCAGGTCTGGCAATCCGCCAAAATGGCGGATTGCCAGACCTGACCCCGACTTTTGCTTAAGAAGTTTTTAAGGTTTGCTGAGGGAGTTTTTAAGAACGCGGCGATGTCTTCATGACTACCATTCTCTTCGTACCCACCCGAGGACGAATGACATGAGCAAACCGCGAATCAATATGTACTCCGGCATCCACAAGGCGCTGCGCCACTTCATGAGCGACACGGAAAGCCGCCTGTCCCGCACCGACGCCGCCGATAACGAAGACCTGCAGGGCAGCCTGGCGCAGGTGCGCGAACTGCTGGCCATGATGCGCAAGCACCTGCAACACGAGCGCGATTTCGTGCATCCTGCAATGAACGCGCGCCGTCCCGGCTCGGCGCAGCTGGCCGAAGGCGACCATGATCACCACGACTGGGCCATCGACAAGCTGCTGGCGCTGTGCGACCACTGTGCCACTGCGGTCGGCGGCGCCCGCTTCCAGCACCTGGAGCACCTGCACTTGCAACTGTCGGTCTTCATCGGCGAGAACCTGGTGCATATGAACCTGGAGGAAACCGAGCACAATGCCGTGCTGTGGACCTGCTACTCCGACGAGGAACTGCACCAGATCCACGAGCGCATCATTGCTGCCATTACGCCGGAGGAAATGCAGGCAACCATGCGCTGGATGATCCCGGCCGTGAGCCCGGCCGAACGCGCCGGCATGCTGCTGGGCATGCGCGCCGGCATGCCGCCGCCGCTGTTCGAAGGCATACTGTCACTCACGCGCAGCCTGGTCAGCGCACGCGACATGCAGAAGCTGGAAGCAGTACTGGCAGCGCCGCAGCCGATCGCCGCATGAAGCGCCGCAGGCTCAGGCTTCCGTCAACCGCAAGGGGCGCTGGACGCACAAGCGGAAATGGCCGCGTCCTGTTTTCTCGATGCGCACCGGCGCCTCGCGTTCGCACAGGCGCCGCGCCAGCAGGACCAGGCGCGCTTCCAGGTTGTCGCTGATGTCCGGCAGGCGCACGCGCTGGTCCAGCCGCAGTTCGCGATTGCTGAAGGCGGTCTTGCCATGCGCAACAAAGTCCTGCAGCAAGGCCCACAGCACGGCTCCCGCCACGCCCTTGATCATGTAGTCGTTGCCGAAGAAGACAGAATCGTTGTCGCCGAAGTGGCGCACCGCCAATGGCATCCCCTGCACATCGGGCAGCGCCTCCATTTCGGGCTCAGGCTCGGGAACCGGCACGTTCTGCATGATGTGCATGGCCATCGCCAGCTGGCCGCACAAGGTCACCAGCGCATCTTCGTCATCGTAGCTAAAGCGCAGGTCTTGCGTGCTTTCCACGTACAGCACGCCGATCAGGCGCTCGCAGCCCTGGATCGGCACGGCGAGCTGGCTGCGCGATGCGGCCAGCCCGGGAAAGGGAATCTCGGTCTGCAGTGCATGTCCCAGCCCTGTACCTTCCGCCTGCTGCCGGATCGCGCGGCTGTAGCTGTATTCGGCCGTCATGTGGCTGATGCGGATTGCCGTGCCTTCGCGCGCCGCGACCCCGATCACGCCCTGCCCCAGCGGAATTTCGGAGCCCACGCCCGATTGCTCGTAACCTTGGCTGGCCACCGTGTACAGGCAGGCCGCCTGCGGATCGTGCAGCAGCAGCATGGCGTGGCTGATGCCCATCTTCTCGTTCAGGCAAGCCATGGTTTCGTCGAACAGTTGCGCCAGGTCGCGGCAGGCCAGCAGGCGCTCGGAACACAGGCGCAGCGCGGCCAGGGTGTTGCGCGGCGGCGGGGGCGGCGGCGCCACGTCGCGGTCGACGCAGACGATCTCGGTGACACGGAACACGTCGGAGCCAAGCAGCCTGAATACGCCCGTCATGCCGACATGCGAGGCTAGGCCGGCCAGCTTGGCCTTCATGCTTTCGAACAGTTGGCCGGAAGTCTCGGTGCGCAGGTATTGCAGCGCCAGCGAATACTGGGCTCCGGTATAGGGATTGACCACCGTCAGCCTGGCATGCGGATTGGCCAGGATATTGGCGCGCGTCTTGTTGAAGAACTGGTAGGACAGCGCCACGTGGTCGCGGTCCATGTACTGCACTTGCGACAGGTAGGAGGCGTTCGGCATGCCGGCCAGGTCGGCCGTGCCCAGCACAGCCGGGATGACGCCCTCGAAGCACTCGCGGATGGTGTCGAGCATGATCGCGCTCATTCGCCTGCCTCCAGCTTCTTGCCGGCGTTGGGCCCCGGCGTCTGGCTGTAGGCCTCGCTGGGACAGAAGCTCAGCGCCACCAGTTCCTCGGGCGGGCACGATAGCAGGGTGCGCACCATCTTTTCGTGGAAGCCGATCGCGCCCACCTCCGCCACGAAGGCGTCGCGGTAAGCCTCGACCAGTTGCACGTCGTCCGGCTGCAGCGCCGCCACCCGCGCATCGCGGCTCTTCAGCTGCATGGTACGGTGGGTGGAAGGCTGGGTGAAGGCGACGGCAATGGCGCCGCTGGCAAAGATGTCGCGCTGCACCGCCTGCGACTTCGCTTCCGGCACGAAGACCGTGACCCGGCGGCCGTCGTCGCTGACGCGGCAGCCGATGGCGCGCACAAGCTGGGGCAAGCCGTTGCGGTCGCAACTGGCCACGCTGATCGACACGCCTCCGCGCATGAACGCAATCTGTCCGGGATCGAGGTTTGCTGCACTCATGACAACATTCTATCGTACTGGCCTGAAGCCTTGGCAAAAGGAAAATCCGTCTGCTATAATTGCGCGCCTTGGCCTGGTAGCTCAGTTGGTAGAGCAGAGGACTGAAAATCCTTGTGTCGGTGGTTCGATTCCGCCCCGGGCCACCAAGAATAAAAATGAAAACGCCGACCCTTGCAGGTCGGCGTTTTTGTTTCAGCGCCCGCTTGACGCGTCCACTTCGCGGCCCAGATTGCCCCTTCGGAAGCGGTTCCAGCAAAGAAGGTGACGTCCCTCCCCCTACAGTTTAGAATGTCATTTTTCTCACAAAATGATGCCCGCATGCACGACGTCATAAGAAAGAATGACTATATCGTCCTCAAGACACTGGCAATTTCCTGTTTAGCTGTCTTTCTTTCTTTCATGTGGCAAGGCAATAAGGGACTTAATCTGTGGGATGAAGGATATCTCTGGTACGGCGCACAGCGTGTACTCAATAACGAAATCCCGATTCGCGATTTCCTGGCCTACGACCCAGGAAGGTATTACTGGTCCGCGACGATTATGAGCATTTTCGGCGACGCCGGCATCATGAGTCTACGCGCTGCAGTAGCAGTCTTCCAGGCCTACGGGTTATTCGTGGGAATGCTGTTAATTACAAGCTCTGAGCATAACAAGCCACGGACTGAATTCATACTTTGGCTGATAGCAGCAGCCACTTTCATGGTTTGGATGTTTCCGCGCCATAAGCTTTTCGATATCTCGATTTCGCTATTCTTGATTGGCGCACTTACTTACCTCATCAAGAATCCTACTGCTCGTCGCTATTTTATCGCAGGCGTTTGCGTGGGCGTAGCGGCGATATTTGGCCGCAACCACGGCATGTATGGCGCTATTGCTTGCCTTGGAGTCTTTGCCTGGTTTTCAATCAACAGTCGCTCTGGTTCAGGCCTCGTCCAGGCTAGCCTGCTCTGGGCAGGCGGGGTTGTAGTCGGTTTTCTCCCTGTCATATTGATGATTCTAGTTGTCCCGGGTTTTTCCAAGGCATTTTGGGAAAGTATTCGCTTTTTACTGGAAACAAAGTCGACCAATTTACCCTTGCCTGTTCCTTGGCCATGGTTGGTTGACTTCACTGGAGCCCCGGCCGGCGAAACTGCTCGAAGCGTCCTGGTCGGTCTTTTCTTCATGGCTGTTCTGATCTATGCGATTGCAGCGATTGCTTGGGTCACCTACTGCAAGGTCAAGGCGAAACCTGTCGCGCCAGCATTCGTGGCATCGGCGTTTCTTGCTTTACCGTACGCGCATTTTGCATTCTCACGTGCGGATATAGGCCACTTGGCTCAGGGCATTTTCCCACTGCTGGTGGGATGCATGCTGCTCTTCTCCTCAGCGCGAAGCCAGGTCAAATGGCCGCTTGCCCTAACACTGGTTAGCGCCAGCTTTTGGGTCATGCACGTATACCACCCCGGTTGGCAATGCCACGCGAGTACCCAGTGCGTCACTATTGAGGTTTCTGGGAAAGACCTTGAAGTGGATTCTAGTACCGCCCACGATGTGGCTCTGTTGCGAGAGCTGAGCCGGCAATACGCTCAAGGTGGCAAAACATTTATTGCAACGCCGGTCTGGCCTGGTGCATATGCCTTACTGGAGCGCAAGTCGCCTATGTGGGAAATTTATGCAATCCTTCCGCGCCCGGCCGCCTTTGAGGAAAAAGAGATCGAGCGCATCAAGGCGGCCGAGCCTGGCTTTGCCCTCGTAATTGATCTGCCACTCGATGGGCGCGACGATCTGCGCTTTAAAAATACACATCCATTGATTCAACAATATATAGCGCAGAATTATTTGCCAGTGCCGTTTGCTGGAAATGCGGCGTATAGAATTTTCAAATCGAAAGATACTGAATGATGGGCAAGCCTGATCCGCACTTCCGCGACCTCCTGCGCAAGACCAAATTGCGGCTCCTCCAACTTCACCGAGATGCGAACAGCGGGCATATCGGAGGCAACTTCTCGTGTATCGAAGCGCTGATGACCCTGCACCATCAAGTGATGAGACCATGCGACCGATTTATCCTCTCCAAAGGGCACTCTGCGGGCGCCCTCTACGTCACACAGTGGAGCCTGGGCCAACTCTCGGATGCTGAACTGGAAAGCTTCGCCCGCGATGATTCTTTACTCCCGGGTCACCCCAGCGGTGCCGGCATTCCAGGACTGATGTTTTCAACCGGGTCCCTCGGTCACGGTCCCTCGCTCGCTGCCGGTCTCGCGCTCGCGGCACGCCATAGAGGTCTTGCTCACCACATCTATTGCCTGTGTTCTGATGGCGAGTGGCAGGAAGGAAGCTGCTGGGAGGCGCTCAATTTTGCCGTCCATCAGCGCCTCGATAACCTGACCATACTGATTGACCAGAATGGGCTCCAAGGATTCGGCCGTACTGCCGACGTGATTTCCTGCGAGGACCTGACGCCGCGTTTGTCTGCGTTCGGCGCCAGCGTGCAGCACGTCAATGGCCACGATCCGGATGCAATTTGCGAAGCACTAAGTTCACCCGTCGCTGGTGCTCCGAGAGTGCTAACCCTCCAGACAGTCAAAGGTCACGGCCTGCATTTTGCGGATCAGCTTGAGTCCCACTACCTGCCCCTGTCAGATGCCAATTATTATGTAGCGCGAAACGCCGTGGAACAGGAGGGTCGCCGATGAGGAAAGCGTTTGCAGAAGCCGTCTTAACTCAGTGCAATCGCGAGGACTGGTTCTTCCTGACTGGCGATCTAGGCTTCATGGCTCTGGAAGAGGTCCAGACTGCGTTTGGCAATCGTTTTGTCAATGCCGGTGTGGCGGAACAAAACATGGTTGGCGTGGCGGCGGGGCTCGCGCGAGAAGAGCTGCGCGTTATCGTTTACAGTATTGCGCCATTCTGCTACGCGCGGCCTTTCGAGCAGATCCGCAACGACCTGTGCCTGGGCAAGCTACCCGTTTGTCTAGTCGGCAACGGCGGCGGATATGCATATGGCCATATGGGGCCTACCCATCACGCCTTGGAAGACTGCGCCGCGATGAACGCCCTAGGTGTGCGCGTCCTGGCTCCGGCTTTCGACGACGACCTTTCGGTCCTTCTCGCCCATTTGGAAATGCCTACCTACCTTCGACTTGGTTATGACGTCAGGCCGGCCGGCGAGAGCGTGCCCGGGTATGCCCCTTGGCGCGAAGTCCTACCTGGCAACAGCGGCGCGTTGGCAGCGCTGGGACCGATGGCTGGGCTTGCATGGCATGCCTTGGCAGGTCTCGACATCGACGCCAGGCCATCGGTTTGGGCGGTGTGCGAGTTCAATGGCGCCGCCATACCAGCCAGTTTCCTGGACCAAATAAGACGCGGTCCGCTGTACGTCCTGGAAGAACACGTTGCCCACGGAGGTCTTGGCATGCACCTGGCCTTTGAACTAGCAAAGCGTGGCCTAACGGCCGGGCGCTTCGTTCACCGACCGGCACTCGGTTACCCCGGCGGCCGCTTCGGCTCCCAGGCTTTTCACCGCAAGCAGTGCGGGCTCGATGCGGTTTCCATCCGCAATATGGTCACTGAGGGAAAATGAACTTAGAAGACAAGCTTAAAAGCCTCGCCGGCCCAGTGTTGGTACTCGGCGCCAGCGGTTTCATTGGGGCCAACTTACTGCGCCGCCTGCTGGCTGTACGCAGTGACGTTATCGGCACTGTTTTCGCCGGCGATACCTGGCGCCTCGACGGCATTTCATCGACCCATGTCGCATTCCTGAATCTACAGGATCCGGTCAGCGTCCGGTCGGTGCTGCACCGCGTCGCCCCCAAGACCATTTTTGATTGCTCGTCCTTTGGCGCCTATTCCTTCGAGCAGGACTTTGAGCGCGTCCATGCTACGAACTATCTCAGTTTTATCCGCTTGATGGAAGAAGTTGCCGACTTGAAGCTGGCGGCATTTATCCATGCCGGCAGTTCGTCCGAATATGGCCTCAATTCAGCAGGCCCTGTGGAAGACGCTACTTTACTGCCAAACAGCCATTATGCAGTCAGCAAGGTTGCGGCGAGCGCTGCCATTGCCTACTTTGGCAAAGTGCGCGGCATTCCGGTTGCCAACCTGCGCCTGTACGCTGTTTACGGCCCATTTGAGGATAGCTCGCGATTGATTCCTGCCTTGTGCGAAGCCAGCTTGAAAGGTGAACTGCCGATGCTGGCCCGCGCCGAGGTAAGCCGCGACTTCGTGCACGTTGACGACGTGATCGAAGCCTTTGCCGATGCCGCCCAGATGATGAGTCCCGACATCGCTGGCGAATCCATCAACATAGGCAGTGGCCAGCCAACTACACTTGCAGCATTGGCCGACATTGCGATCCAGTCTTTTGGTCTCGCCGCTGAACCGCGATTCAATCCCGCCGCGGGCCGCGCATGGGATACCGACAACTGGTTTGCCGATATTGGAAAGGCAAAACACCTGCTCGGCTGGTCTCCCAAGACCAGCCTCGCGGCTGGCCTGCAACAAACGCGCGCTTGGTGGCAGGCCCATCTCGTCCATGCGGAATTTGAACGGCTGACTAAGCGGACTCAATCACGCCAGGAAAAGAACTCCATATCCGCCGTGATCGCCTGTTATCGTGACGGCCAAGCGATTCCTATCATGCACGAGAGGCTGGTAGCGGTATTCCAACGCCTCGGACTCGATTACGAGATCATCTTCGTCAACGATAATTCACCGGACAACTCGGCCGAAACGATACGCGAAATCAGTGCCCAGGATCCTCATGTGATCGGCATTACCCACTCGCGCAATTTCGGCTCGCAAGCAGCCTTTCGCAGCGGCATGGAATTGGCGAGCAAGGAAGCCGTAGTGCTAATGGACGGCGATCTTCAGGATCCGCCAGAGCTGATCGAAGCGTTCGTCGAACGCTGGCGCGCTGGAGCAGACGTCATTTATGGTCGGCGCATCAAGCGAGAGATGCCGGTACTGATCGAGGCATGTTACCGGGCCTTCTACCGCGTCTTTGCAATCATGAGTGAAGTGCCGGTGCCCAAGGATGCGGGCGACTTTTCCTTGATCGATCGCAGCGTCGTGTACTGGCTACTGCAGTGCCAGGAGCGCGACTCCTTTTTGCGTGGGCTGCGCGCTTATGTAGGCTTCCGCCAGGAAGGTGTGGACTACGTGCGGCCAGAACGCATGTTTGGCGTCAGCACTAACAACTGGATCAAGAATATCGGCTGGGCTAAGAAAGGCATATTCTCCTTCTCGCGCATGCCCCTTCACCTGCTCACCGCGGTGGGCGGCATCGCAAGCTTTGGCACGGTTCTGCTGGCAATCTTTACCATTTTTGTGCGGCTATTCGAAGCCGATTCCGTCCCGAGGGGTGTTACTTTCCTGTCGCTGTTGGTCATGTTCTTTGGTTCTTTCACCCTGCTCGGCATCGGCTTGCTGGGGGAGTACATTGGCAAGATCTTCGAGGAAACCAAGGCTCGACCAGCCTTTATTCGCCGCAACCTGATTGTGCGCGGCGCAATTCGTCCGGCCGACCCACGGGGACAGGTGTGAGCAGCGAGCGCCCATGCCCCGTCTGCCTCGGCCGCAGCTATGCGCATTTCACCGATGAGCGTATTGATCCGGCACGCGTCGGCGCGTTGACTTACGCATCGCGCAAGCCACCGGAATTCATGTGCCTTCGCTTGGTACGCTGCAAAGACTGCGACCTGGTCTATGCGCCGACCCCCCCTGCCGAGGATTTCCTCCATGCAGCCTATTCCGACGCGGATTTCGATTCCGGCCCCGAAGCGTTGGCAGCAGCCCAAACCTATGCCGACGCCCTGCGGGTCCACCTGCCGGGACTAGCACGCCGCAATGCCGCAGTCGACGTCGGCGCCGGTAGCGGGCCACTGCTCCCCTTCCTCCAGGAGCAAGGTTTTTTTCCGGTGATCGGGATCGAGCCATCGCGCGCGGCAATCGAGGCCGCTCCGCCAGCAGCACGACCACTGCTGCGGGAAGGCATGTTCTCGGCGGCAATGCTGGAAGGCGAGACCCTCTCCCTGATCACATCGTTCATGACTCTCGAACACCTTCGCGACCCGGGTGAATTCGTCTCCACCGCGCATGGCCTGCTGGAACCCGGGGGAGCAATTGCGGTCGTGGTGCACAATTGGCGCGCCCCGCTGAATCGCCTGCTCGGCCCGCGTTCGCCAATTATCGACGTCGAGCACCTGCAGCTTTTCAGTCCCCGAGCACTGCATGAGCTCCTTGCGCGCACAGGCTTCGAGCACATCGCACTCAAGCCCATCCGCAACGCCTATCCCTTACGCTATTGGCTGCGGCTCACCCCTTTGCCTGCCAGCGCCAAGCGGTTACTCCTTCGCCTGCTCGAACGCAGCGGTCTGGCGGATCGCCAAATCGCCATGAACGTAGGTAATATGCTCGCTGTTGGCTACAAACCTGAACCCTCGAAATGACCCAGTCTGATTTCAAGCAAAATGTCCGCCGCTTTGACGAAGACGTTCGCAAACAAGGCTCCTACGCCTACACTGGCGAGCGCCTGTCTGCCCGGCTCGCCAATGGCCGGATTAGCCGTAGCATTGCCGAATCCTTTGACTTCCAGGATGCATCCGTGCTCGACCTCGGTTGCGGAGACGGTGCCTACACAGTCGAATTCGCTGGCCTTGGCGTGCGCCAGGTGATCGGACTGGATCCGGCCGCTGTCGCGATCGAGGCAGCCCGCACCCGCGCTCACGCCTTGGGCGTGGCCGGCACAGTTAGCTTCGAAGTTGGCAATATTTATGATCTGGACCAATACCTCAGTCCTGGCCAATTCGACTGCATCGTGATCAGGGGGGTGTTGCACCACCTGCCCGATCCGGCGCGCGCCTTGGCCGGCCTGGCAACATTCGAAGGCACGGTGGTTGTGCTAGAGCCCAACGGCAATAATCCAGTACTCAAGCTGCTAGAGCGCTTCTCGCGCTACCACATCGAGCATGAAGAACGCTCGTTCCGTCCCCGCTTGATCGGTGCCTGGTTGGGCGCAGCTGGCCTGACCGTGCGTAGCTGTCGCTTGCTGAACCTGGTGCCATTCTTCTGCCCAGATCCCTTTGCCAAGTTCCTTCGGGCAGCCGAACCGTTGGTCGAACGCATTCCCCTGCTAAGAGACATCGCTTGCGGCCAGAGCATTATCGTCGCCAAGCGATGAAGAAGGTCGCCTCCCTAGCAGGAATGATCCTATGCATGACCGCGTCTCAGGTCTTCCTTAAGTTCGCCGCCCTGCATTCAGTAGTCCATGTCGGCGCGCTGCCGGGGTTCATTCGCAATCCATGGCTATGGACCGCCGTGACCTGTTCTGCCGGCGGCATTTGCTGCTGGCTGCTGACGCTGCGCCAGCTACCGCTGGCAGTGGCCTATCCCTGGACAGCATTGATCTATGTCATCACGCCGCTGGTAGGCGCCTGGTGCTTCGCTGAATTGCTCAGCGCAAGCTATGCTGTCGGGATCGTACTCATCCTCTTGGGGGTGTTACTGACCAGCCGCGGAGTAGCGCAGCGATGAGCCCGGCGGAACTCGGATTGTGCCTAGCCTCGCTTACCTGCAGCAGCATCTCGCAGTTATGCATGAAGGGGGCAGCAATACCAGGCAAACCAATCAGGCGGCTGACCTGCTTTGTTGTAGCGGGCGGCCTTCAATTGTTGTCGGTAGGTCTGGTCGTCTTGGCACTCCAAACCCTCCCCATCTCGCAATTGGTTCCGTTTGCGGCTGGAGCCTATCTACTCGTTCCCCTAGGCAGCCGCCAACTGTTCGGCGAGCACCTGCAGCCGCGCTTTTGGATAGGAGCTTCTCTGATTGTTTCGGGAATCCTGCTTACCCAGGTGTGAAGTCTTCCCGCTCGCTTACATAGCACACATCCCCACACCAGGATACGTAGCCGCTGGAACGGATGTGCCATTTGAAAACGCCAGCCTCCACTTGGTCTTCTGAGGTGACGACCGGCGCATGGAAGCGGACTTCCGCCGCAAATTGCTGCGTGAACTGGAGCACGCCGTCCACTTCGTCGCACTTGGTCAAGACACGCCACGGCAAAGGGTTATCGTTATCGTTGCGGTTGTTGAAACGGATGTGGATCTGTTGCTTTTCCATGTTCAAATCTCCTTTGGTGGATAGCCGCTCGGTGCCGATGCGATAAAGAACGGATTCAAGACCTCGGGCTTGCCATAACGCAGTGCCTGCCCCGACTCGGTGCACAGCACTCCGCCCGCCGCCTCTAGTACGGCATGGGCTGCCGCTGTGTCCCATTCACAGGTCGGCCCCAGTCGCGGGTAAAGATCAGCCGCACCTTCGGCAACCCGGCAAATTTTCAGCGAGCTGCCGGCCTGTACCAGCGTGCAGGCGCCGAGGCGGGCAATGAACGCCTGCGTCGCTTCGTTCATGTGGCTCTTGCTGGCCACCACCCGCAGTGGCCCCGCGCCCGGCGGCACGGTCCGGATCGAGCGGACGCCGCCGGCGTCAATGCGGCAGGCGCCCATGCCGCGCGCGCCCCAGAAAGTCTGGCCCAGCGCCGGTGCGACAACCACGCCGAACACCGGGCAACCATCCTCGACCAAGGCGACATTGACGGTGAATTCATCGTTGCGTGAAATGAATTCCTTAGTCCCGTCGAGCGGATCGAGCAGCCAGAACTGACCGCCGATCTGCCGCACGGCGACTGCTTGCCCCCCTTCTTCCGACACGATGGGCATGCCAGGCGTCAGTGCGGTCAGCCCAGCGATAAGCACCTCATGCGCTCGCAAGTCGGCCGCGCAAACCGGGCTGGCGTCTCCCTTGACGGTCCAGCTCACTTCGCCGGCCCGGTAAACCTCCATGATGGCCTCCCCCGCATCTTGTGCCAGGGCGATCACAGCCGCCACCAGTTCCTTGCCCAGCTCTTGTCGCATTATGCATCATTCGTGATTTTGTTTTGAGCATGCTATCATCAATCACAAGAATTACAAATAAAAACCAAGTCAAATACAAATTGCGACACAACGAGGAATGCATGACATTGCCCCCTTCCGCCTTGTTCAACCTGGATCGCGCTGGCCCTTGGGATACTGAAAGCGCCTACCTGCACTTGCAGGAGCTAGGCATGGCCGACAGCAAGCGCACCGCAGAGCGGCTGCTGCACAGACTGGATCTGCTGCCTGAGGCGCTTGAGGCATCGGCGCTGCGGGACGAGCATGGGCGGCAGCCCACCCCATCCGTGCTGGACTGGGACATCCGCCAGGCACGCAGCAAGCGCACTCTGATCGTTTTCGCCCAGTTAGGCAAGCTGCCTGGCAATCAGGCCTGCTTGCACTTGAACGATGCACGCGGCGCCCGCTATTGGTTGCCATTAGCGACGGCGGACGTTGATGCGGCGTTGGTGGCAAGTGGCTTGGCCAGGCTTCAAACGCATATCGGCAAACCGCTGGCCCTGTTCCCACACGGCCGTCTGGCCGGCTTCTGCCGGGACTTATGTTCCAGTAAGGAGATCCAGTTCAGCTTGCTCAGCTATAGGGCGGCGCCGCCAAATGTCAGCCGCGGTCCCGTGCTAGGCATATCGCCGCACCTGAAGCGGCTCGAAGCAGAGAGCATCGAAATCCTGCGGGAAGCAGTCGCGGCCGGCGGCAATCCCTGCATGCTCTATTCCCTTGGCAAAGACAGTTCAGTCATGCTGCACCTCGCGCGCAAGGCATTCTATCCTTCCCAGCCGCCGTTCCCGCTGCTGCATGTCGACACGCGCTGGAAGTTCCAGGAAATGTATGACTTCCGTGATGCAATGGTGCGTGAGAGCGGCATGGAAATCCTGGTCCACACTAATCCAGAGGCGATCGAAAAGAATATCAATCCTTTCGACCATGGCTCTAGCCTGCATACCGACATCACCAAGACCATCGGCCTTAAGCAGGCACTCGACCAGCACCAGTTTGACGTGGTGTTTGGCGGCGCGCGCCGCGATGAAGAAAAGTCGCGCGCCAAGGAACGTATCTTTTCCTTCCGCTCGGCCAGCCATCGCTGGGATCCGAAAAACCAGCGCCCCGAACCCTGGAACCTGTACAACACCCGTCGCAACAAAGGCGAAAGCGTGCGCGTCTTCCCTTTGTCAAACTGGACTGAACTCGATATCTGGCAGTACATCCACCAGGAGGGCATCGCCGTGGTTCCCTTGTACTTCGCCAAAGAGCGCCCGGTGGTCCGGCGCGACGGCATGTGGCTCATGGTGGATGACGCCCGTATGCCGATCGGTCCGGAGGAACAGATCTTCAAGAAGACAGTCCGGTTTCGCACCCTCGGTTGCTACCCTCTCACCGGCGCAATCGAATCGACAGCCAATTCCTTGCCGGAAATAATCATGGAACTGGCACAGGCCCGCAACTCTGAGCGACAGGGCCGGGCGATCGACAACGATGCTGCCGCCAGCATGGAAAAAAAGAAACAAGAAGGATACTTTTAATGCCTCGCTCCAAAAAGACCTCGCCGGCGCCGAGCCAGCCCCTGCGCGGGCCCGCCTCCCTAGCCTCGCTGGAGACGCTGCAGCGGCAGCAGGACAGCCAGGATTTGCTGCGCGTGATCACCTGCGGCAGTGTCGACGACGGCAAGAGCACGCTGATCGGACGCTTGCTGTGGGAGTCGCAGCAACTATTCGACGACCAACTGGACGCGTTGCAGAAAGAATCGAAGAAGTATGGCACGCAGGGTGGCGAGATTGACTTTGCGCTGCTGGTCGATGGCCTGGCCGCAGAACGCGAGCAAGGCATTACGATCGACATCGCGTACCGCTTCTTTGGCACCACCCTGCGCCGCTTCATCATTGCCGATACGCCCGGCCATCAGCAATATACGCGCAATATGGTCACTGCAGCCTCAACAGCCGACGTTGCCGTGTTACTGGTGGACGCCCGCAACGGCATGCAGACGCAGACCCGGCGCCACGCATTCCTTGCTTCGCTGATGGGAGTGCGCCACGTCGTGCTGGCCATCAACAAGATGGACCTGGTGGCATACTCCGCCGCAGCCTATACCAAGATCCACGAGGAATTCGCCGCGTTCGCCGCCACTTTCAAGTTTTCCTCCGTGACCGCCATTCCGCTCAGCGCCCTCAAGGGCGATAACCTGGGTCAGCGTTCGCTAAACATGCCGTGGTATTTCGGTCCAACCCTGTTGGGCTGCCTGGAAACCGTAAGGCAGGCTGAGCCGGTCGGCAGCGCTCCGGTTTTCCCGGTGCAGTGGGTCAACCGCCCGGACTCTGCGTTCCGTGGCTTCAGTGGGACGGTAGCGCAGGGCGCGTTCAGTGTCGGCGATGAAATTCGCGTCAGCGCATCGGGCCAGACCAGCAGCATTGCCGAAATCGTCACCATGGATGGCTCGCTCCAGCGCGCCGTGCACGGCGATGCAGTTACCCTGCGGCTGGCCTCCGAGATCGACGCTTCGCGTGGCGACATCCTGTCGCTCGCCAAGATGCCGCTGGAGTTGACCGACCAGCTGGAAGCGACCCTGATCTGGACCGATGCCGAACCCGGCCTGGTCGGCCGCAGCTACCAGATCAAGCTTGCGACCCAGGATGCCGCCGCATCCATCACCAAGATCAAACATGAGATCGACGTCAATACGCTTGCGCATCATGCCAGCAAGCATTTGACGCTCAATAGCATCACGGTCTGTACGCTCGCGCTGAGCAAACCCCTGGTCTTCGACAATTACGAGAAATCGAAACCGCTTGGCAGCTTTATCCTGATCGACCGCTACACCAACGCCACCGTGGCAATCGGCATAGTGCAGCACAATTTGCGGCGTGCCCAAAACGTGCACAAACAGGCATTGTCGATCAACCGGGCGGCCCGCGAAAAACTGAATGGCCACGCGGCGAAGGTGATCTGGCTGACCGGCCTGTCCGGTTCCGGCAAATCAACTGTTGCCAATGCGCTGGAGATGGCATTGCATGCGGAGGGTAAGCGCACCTACCTGCTCGATGGCGACAATGTGCGGCAAGGCCTGAACCGCGACCTCGGCTTCACCGATGCCGACCGGGTTGAGAATATCCGTCGTGTCGCTGAAGTAGCCAGGCTTATGCTCGATGCCGGGCTGGTCGTCATTACGGCCTTCATCTCGCCATTCCGGCAAGAGCGTGAAATGGCGCGCGCGCTGATCGGCGAAGCAAACTTCGTGGAAGTCTACATGAACGCGCCTCTCGAGGTGTGTGAAGGACGCGATCCCAAGGGCCTGTACAAGAAAGCGCGCGCAGGCCAACTGCCGAACATGTCAGGAATCGGCAGTCCTTATGAGGCGCCGCTGGCTCCCCATATCACGCTTGATAGCGGCCAGCTCACCCTCGATGACTGCGTCGCACAACTATTGAAGCTGGGTTTGGCATAACGTCTGGCCGCTCAAGACCGGCCGAGGACGCGCGCCACGCTGCCCAGCCAGCGCACCGGCGCACTCACACGCCAACTGGTCGAGCTGAGCAGTGACTGTACGGTTTGACGCAGGCTTGCGATCTGGCGTTCCCGCTCGACTACGGCGTCCTGCAGTTTTGCCAGCTCAGCCTTGCTGTGGCTCAATGCTTCGTCGCACTGCGCCATTTCGCGGGCGGTAGCCTCGAGCTGTGCCCGGCATTCGGCCGAGGCCGTGCGCGTGGCGGCTAGTTGAACCGCCCCTTCACCCAAGGCAGTGCGCGCCTGCTCCAGCGCGTGCTCGCGTTCACCCGCTGCGATGCGCAACGCCTCCAGCTGAGTGTCGCGTGCGGCTAACGCGGTGCGCAGGTCGCCCAAATCGGACTCGCGCTGGGCCAATGTGGCACGCAATTGGTTCAATTGTGTCTCGCGCTCGTCCTGCGCTGCATGCAATATCGCCAGACGCTGCTCACAGTCAGCGTGCGCGGCACGCAAGCCCTCGATCAGGCGGTCGCGTTCAACGGCGGCGGCATTCGCCGCCAGCAACTCTTCGCTGCGTAGCGCCACCAGGGCAGCCATCTCGTCGGCTCGGTCGCTATGCTCTGCGGTGAGCTGCGTCGCCTGGGCAACTTGCCCGTCGCGCGCGGCCAGCGCCTGCCGAAGCTCGACAATTTCCGCATCCAGCGATTTGAGGTGCTGATCGAAGGCCGCCAGCCGTACTTCACGCTCATTCAATGCCGCGTCTTGCGCGGCAAAACGCTCGTCGCTCGCCTGTTGCAGCTGGCGCATGCGCGCTTCCTGCTGCAAGCTATGGGCCAGTGCCGCAGCTTTCTGGTCCAGTAATTTATCATTAAGGCGCAAAGAGGGCTGCAGCTGTTCATATCGCTGGAACCACAAGCGGATTTTCGTTTGCAGCGCGGTATCTTGCAGCGTCAGGCGGTCGGCGGCAACTTCAAGCAAGGCCAGATAGACTTCATGTACCAGTTGCGGACAAGCCGGGTCGATCAGCAAATCTTCGGCAACATACTGCGTGTGCCGCAAATTCTCATCCAGGAAATCCTCTTTGTAGAGTTGCAGGGCCGCGGCATCAACTTCCAGCTTCAGCGCGCGCGCCAGGCGCGCGAGTTCGGCTTCCGGTGCCTGCATCAGGCGATCGTAATCGACCACCACGCAAGGGCTACCCGTGCTATGACTGAGGCCGGACACGACATGGGCCAGCCACAACAGATAGCTCTGTTCGCTTTCAATGCCATCGCGCTTGCCCAGCGAACGCACAACGCTTAAAGGGTTGCGCATAGCAAAGACATAGCTGACTTCAAAGCCACAGTGGGCAAACACCGCGCGCCAAAACGGCAGCAAGGTGGCGACACGGGGATCCTTGAAGCCAAAATGGCGTGCGCCGCCGATCTTCTTGCGCACCAGCTCAACAGCGCGCAGGAAGAACTCCTGCTGGCGCAAGCTGTCGATCTCCGCCGGCCTGATCATCGCCAGGTGCGACCAGTCGCGCCCGAGGAATTTCAGCATCTCGATATTGAGGGCATTCAGATCGATATCTTCCCAGAAACCCTTAGCATTATTGCCCTCCACCGCCGGAAGCAAGCGGTCGCCGAGGTCGACGCCCAGCACGGACAAGCCGCGCGTGATGGCACTAGTGCCGCTCCGATGCATCCCTAAAACAATGAACAGCCTGGTAACTTTGCTATCTGGCATGATTAACCTTTCAGTTCGCTCGATTCATTGGTTCGACGTCTGGACTGCAGGCAAAATCAATGGTGCCAGTCGCCAGGTCGTCCACTTCAGGCGCCACCCTGAACATTGCAATATCAATTAGCCGATGTAGGTAAGTTTCAACACCGTCGACTTCCCCCTGCAATCCAGCGTTCAAGAAATAGACGCCCGGATTCAGGCTGCAATTGAACCTGAATTCAACCTTGAATTCGGTCCCTGCGGCAATGAACGGGATGCGATCAAAGACACCGTTGGCACTGACACTGCCGCCCAGCTCGACACCGCTCAGGGTCTTGATCAACATGCCGAAGCGAACGTTGCGTGCGTCGCTGTCGAACCTGGCAGTGTACACATAACGATAGGTCCGACCCCGCCGTAGGTGGTTCACCTGTCTGCCGCCGATGGTGACGATCTTCGGTTCACAAATCTCCGCGCCGCGCATTTCATATGCGATGGTGCTGGACGGCTTCAAAGACGGATCAAAACTTTCTTCTTCGCGATCGTCGAAGGCTGCCGCCGCGGCCGGCCCGGGAACCGGGTCGGCGACATGGCTGGCCGAGGCCTCGAGCAGCAAGTCCGCCTGCCGGATCTGTTCACGGATTGCAGCCTGCTTGTCCGCTGGTGCATACAACAGCTTCTGGTAGCGCCCAACGATCTGCTTGGGTTTGCCCACTGCCAGTTTTTCGCCGGCATCCATCAGGATCGCTTGGTCGCAGAGCTCGACTACGGTACTGCCGGCGTGCGACACGAACAAGATGGTCGCTCCCTTAGCTCGGATCGCCTCGATGCGCGAGAAGCACTTGCGCTGGAACAGCTCGTCCCCCACCGACAGCGCTTCATCGACGATCAAGATCTCCGGGTCGACATTGATTGCCACCGCAAAGGCCAGGCGCACCATCATGCCACTCGAGTAGGTCTTAACCGGCTGTTCGATAAACTCGCCGATGTCGGCAAACGCCAGGATATCATCGAAGCGCGCCTCGATCTCGGCCCGGGTCAATCCGAGCACGGCCGCATTCATGTACACGTTTTCACGTCCGGTGAATTCGGGATTGAAGCCGGAACCCAGTTCCAGCAGCGCTGCGATGCGTCCCGAGGTCTGCACGCTGCCTCGCGTCGGATTCAGCGTGCCGCAGATAATCTGCAGCAGCGTCGATTTGCCGCTGCCGTTGCGGCCAACGATACCGACCGTTTCACCACGCTTGATCTCAAACGACACATCGCGGACCGCCCAGAATTCGCGGAAGTATTGCTTGCGGTTGCGCACCAGCATTTGCAGCAGGCGGTCACGCGGTTTGTCATAGATCTGGAAGCACTTGCTCAGGTTCTCGACCTTGATGGCGATATCAGAGGACATCGGCAAATCCCTTTCTCGTCTTCTGGAACCAGGCAAAGCCCAGCCAGGCCAGCACCGACGAACACAGCAGGTATACGGCCCAGGTCGCCAGGTCCGGCACCCGGCCCCAGAACAGCACGTCGCGCGCCTGCTCGATGACCAGGGTCAGGGGATTGAGCAGCAGCAGGTGGCGGTACTCTTCGGGCAACGCACTGGCCGGATAGAAAATCGGCGACAGGAACATCAGCACCGTGGTGACGATGCCGATGAATTGCGCCACGTCGCGCAGGTAGACCCCGAGCGATGCCAGCGCCAGGCCCAGCCCGATAATCAGCAGCAGCAGCGGCAGCAGCACCAGTGGCAGCAGCAACACTGTCACGTGCGGTACGCCAAACAGCAGTGCATAGGCCAGCAGCCACACGGCCAGGCTGATCGCCGCATGGAACAGGGCCGATCCCAGCCCGACCCACGGCAGGATCTCCAGCGGGAACACCACTTTCTTGACGTAGTTGACGTTAGCCAGCACCAGTCCCGGCGCCCGGTTGACGCACTCAGCAAACAGGTTGAACACGATCAGGCCGGCAAACAGCACCAGCGCAAATTCCGTCTTCGAGGCGCTGCCGGCCTGCCAGCGCGCCTTGAACACCACGCTGAAGACGAAGGTGTACACCAGCAGCATGAACACCGGATTGAAAAACGACCACAGGATCCCCATGAACGAGCCGCGGTAGCGGCCTACCACTTCACGCTGGACCAGCGAACGCAGCAAGGTGCGGTGACGCCACACGCTGCCGGCCATCTCGGCCGGCGCGATCGAGAAATTCTGCATCAGGCAAAGACCTCGGCTTCACGCAAGGGCGTGCCCTGGGCATCCTTGGCCGACAGCACCGGGCTGCCGTCGAACTGCCAGTCGATCGCCAGCTCGGCATCATTCCAGGCGATGCTGCGCTCATACTGCGGCGCATAGTAGTCGGTGGTCTTGTACAGGAACTCGGCGCTGTCGCTGAGCACGACAAAGCCATGGCCGAAGCCTTCTGGCACCCACAGCTGACGCTTATTCTCGGCACTCAGGATTTCCCCGACCCACTGGCCGAAGGTTGGCGAGCTCTTGCGCAGGTCAACCGCCACATCGAACACGCTGCCACTGACAACACGCACCAGCTTGCCTTGCGCCTGCTGGATCTGGTAATGCAGGCCGCGCAGCACGCCCTTGGCCGAGCGCGAGTGGTTATCCTGCACGAAGTGCACGCACCTGCCCACCGCTTCGTCGAAGCGGGCCTGGTTGAAGCTCTCGTAGAAAAAACCGCGCTCGTCGCCGAACACTTTCGGTTCCAGCAGCAAGACCTCGGGGATACGCAAGCGGGTCACATTCATCAATACACCTTCTCTTCCAGGATGCGCAACAAGTATTGGCCATAGCCGTTCTTGGCCAGCGGCCGGGCCAACTGTTCCAGCCCTGCCGTATCAATCCAGTCCTGGCGGAAGGCAATTTCCTCTGGGCAGGCCACCTTCAGGCCCTGGCGGTTCTCCAGGGTGGCGATGAACTGGCTGGCTTCCAGCAAAGACTCGTGGGTGCCGGTATCGAGCCAGGCATAGCCGCGGCCCATGATTTCGACATTGAGCTGGCCGCGCTCCAGGTACAGGCGGTTCAGGTCGGTGATTTCCAGCTCGCCGCGCGGCGATGGTTTCAGGCTCCTGGCCAGCTCGACAACCTGGTTGTCATAGAAGTACAGGCCAGTTACCGCGTAGTTCGACTTTGGCTTGGCCGGCTTTTCTTCCAGCGACAGCACGCGCCGCTGCGCGTCGAATTCGGCGACGCCGTAGCGCTCAGGATCCTGCACATGGTAGGCAAAGACGCTGGCGCCTTCGTCGCGCGCCATGGCATTGCCCAGCAAGTCCTGGAAGTCGTGGCCGTAAAAAATGTTATCGCCCAGCACCAGCGCCGACAAGTCGTCGCCAATGAAGCGCTCGCCGATGATGAAAGCCTGCGCCAGGCCATCCGGCGATTCCTGCACGGCGTACTGCAGGTTCAAGCCCCACTGTTCGCCGTTGCCCAGCAACTGCTGGAAGCGCGGGGTGTCCTGCGGCGTCGAGATGACCAGGATATCGCGGATACCTGCCAGCATCAGGGTGCTGAGCGGGTAGTAGATCATCGGCTTGTCGAACACCGGCAGCAATTGCTTGCTGATCGCCAGCGTGGCTGGATGGAGGCGGGTGCCGGAGCCGCCAGCGAGGATAATACCTTTGCGTTTCATGCGGTTTTCCGTTCAGGGGAGTTGGTCGAGAAGGCGGTCGACATGAATCTTCCAGTCTGGAAGATGCAGGTCGAGGGCACCGGACAGCTTGCTGGTGTCAAGGCGGGAATTCTTCGGGCGCTTGGCAGGCAAGGGATAAGCTTCCGTCGGGATCGGACAGATCTGCGACGCATCCACCTTGATGGCGGCGCCCCGCTCCCGGGCACGCCCGATGGCATAGCTGGCCAGGCCGTGCCAGCTGGTGGCGCCGGCCGCGGTCAGGTGGTAAATGCCGTCAGCCAGGGCGCCGCGGCGATAGGCTGCGACAGCCAGGGCCGTGACGTCGGCGATCAACTCGGCCGAGGTCGGCGCGCCGACCTGGTCGGCCACCACGTTCAATTGATTGCGCTCGCCGGCCAGGCGCAGCATGGTCTTGATGAAGTTGCCGCCATGGGCCGAAAACACCCAGCTGGTACGAAACACCAGGGCCTTGCAGCCGCTGGCCAGGATCGCTTCCTCGCCGGCGCGCTTGCTGCGGCCGTAGGCGCTTTGCGGCGCGGTGGCGTCGTCTTCCACATAAGGTTCGGTCTTGTCGCCATCGAACACGTAGTCGGTCGAGTAATGCACCAGCAAGGCGCCGTGCTCGCGCGCGTACGCCGCCATCGCGCCGACAGCGGCGGCGTTGACAGCCATGGCACCGGCTTCGTCAGCCTCGGCGCGGTCGACTGCCGTGTAGGCCGAGGCGTTGACGACCACGTTGGCGCCCTGCTCCGCCAGCACTTGCCTGACGGCCGCGAGGTCGCCCAGGTCAAGCCCGTCGCGGCCTAACGCTACCAATTCACCCAATGGCAACAAGGTTCGCTGCAATTCCTGCCCGACCTGGCCATTTTTACCGATCAGCAGAATCTTCATGCGTATTGCTTCTCAATCCAGTTGCGGTAGCCGGCGTAGCTCAGGATGTCGAGGTTGAGCAAGGCTTCATCCGATTGCGCCAGCCAGTCCTGCACAAAATTGCTGGCAATGAAGTCTGCGCCGCCGGTTACCAAAATAGCCATAGGGTCAGATCTTAAAATTGTCGCCATTGAAGCACCGCAAGCATTCCGTTTGCATCGCCTAAATTCGGCCAACATTCTAACATTTTGACTCAAGCGCAACAAAACTGCTTCAACCGTGTCAACCTTTCATCTTTGGGAAGAAACTGCCGGTCACAGCCAGACATCTCCCAAGCGACGCCCCGCCAAAAAGCCATGCCGACCAGCGGCCAGCGTGGCTATTGGCCGATGGCGCAGGGCGAATCGGTTCAGCCGACCTTCTTGATTGCCGGCTCCGGTACGCCGGCCGCTGACCGTGTCATGGAAAGGTTCAGTAGTTTGCGCGCCAGATCCATCGCCGGCCTTTCAACCAGCTTCCAGGAAACGATTGCCATCAGCGTGGCTGACACCAGGGACAGCAGCAAGTGCATAGCAAACGAAATGCCCGGCCACATGAACAACACCAATTGCTGCAATGGCCAGCCCCACAGATACAGGCCGTAGGAAATATCGCCCTTGAGCTTGACCACCTGCGGGGCGCAGGCGACCGCCAGGATGGTCGAGAACACGGCCGCATAGAAGACATAGTCATCCCACACCGCCCCCCTGAAGAGAACGTACAGCAATCCAAAACCAAACGGCATCAGGAAGGATACCGAAACCTCCTGCTTGTACACCGCGCACAGTCCACCCAGCGCGAAGCAGAATGGCGTGAAACGATGATCCAAGGTATCGGGCAAGAAGTAGAACAGCACCGGTTTGCCAAGCATCGAATCGCCAATGATCACCAGGGCCAGCACCAGGGTTACGCGTTTCTGGAGCAGGCCGAGCGCGAACAGAGCCAAGATCAGCGCATAGGAAAATACTTCGACCGTCAGGGTCCAGAGCGGCACGTTGACGCTGCCGGAAGCAGGGCTAGCTTCAAACACCCCCGGCAACTGATGGTAGCCGCCGCCCACTGCGCCCCAGCCGCCAAACAAGGACATCTTGACGAAGAAACGGTAAGTGTCGGAGTGGACCAAATAGTCGCCAAGTGGCAGCGTGGTAAGCGCCGTCCCGATGCAGAACGTGACGATTAGCAGCATGAACAGCAGCGCCGGCATGATCCTGAACAAGCGCGACACCACGTATTTCTTGAGCGACTTGCCCTCGATGATCGAATTGGTGACCAGCAGCCCGCTCAGGAAGAAGAAGCTTTTCACGGCCAGATCGCCGGAATCGAAGCCAGTCAGTACACGGATAATATCGCGTGCGCCGGAGTTGGCCACAAAGGTGAACGTGTGTCCGTAGATAACTAGTGCCGCAGCGAGCAACCGGATCAGGTCAAAGTTATTCTGGCGCGAAGAAAGCGCGCCATCTAGATATCGCATGTTTTTTCCAGATATGGAATCAGGTCGGCGAGGCGGGCAATCGGCTCAGCAGGACCATGGTCGCCATCGTTGCCGAAATAATATAGCCTGGTCAAACCGGCTGCCTGGCCGGCCTGGGCGTCGGACGCCTTGTCGCCCACCATCAGCGAACGCGCCAGGTCGATATCGAGTTCGCGCGCGGCGCGCAGCAGCATGCCCGGCCCCGGCTTGCGGTCCTGGCTATCCTGTTTGTAGGTTCCGATGCCGTGTTCCGGGTGGTGCGGACAGAAGTAGACGCCATCCAAGGTGCCGCCCCGTTGGGCAAACTGCTCCCCCACCCAGTCCATCAGCAGGTGAAAATCTTCCGGCGTGTAATAGCCGCGGCCAATGCCGGCCTGGTTGGTGACGACCACCACCAGATAACCGGCGCGCTTGGCGGCGGCGACCAGTTCAAAAATGCCTTCGATGAAATCGAAGTTCTCCTTCTGATACACGTAGGTGTGATCGACATTGATCACGCCATCGCGATCCAGGAACAGGGCAGGACGCGCCATCGCTCAGAGTCCTGCCAGTTCGGTCTGTGCGCGGGCAAAATCGTCCGGCACACCAATATCGATGAAGTGCCCGGCCGTGACGAACAAGTCGAAGGGCCTGCGCGCCAGTTCCGGCATCAGATAGTCGGTTTCCAGCGAAAACGCCTGCTCCAGAGCGAACCCGTCCAACTGCCCGCGGTTCAACACATACGTGCCGCCATTGATCAGGCCTGGTCCGCCGGCGCCTTTTTCGGCAAAACCGGTGACCCGGGCGCCGTCGGTCGCGAGGCGGCCATAGCGTGCGGTATCCGGCACGGCGCGCCCGACGATGATCGGTTCACGCCGGATTTGCCATTGGCTTTCCACGGCATCGATTTCCAAGTCAAGATAGGTGTCGCCATTGAACACGAAGACATGATCCTGCTGGCATTTCGCCATTGCCAGGCGCACTGCGCCGCCGGTGCCCAGCGGCGACTGCTCGACCGTGTACACCAGTTCCATGCCGGCATGGCTGGGGCCGAAATGCGCGATGATTTTCTCCGACATGTAGCCAAGCGACAGCACCACGCGGCTGAAGTCCTTGTCGGCCAGGGAGCGCAGCAGGATGTCGAGGAAAGGACGGCCGGCAATCGGCGCCATCGGTTTCGGCAAGTCGGGGACCGCTTGCCTCAGGCGGGTGCCAAACCCGCCTGCGAGGACGATTGCTTCCATTACTGCGGTGGGGTGAACAAGGCGTTTTCAATCAGGCCACACAGGATGTGGCCCAGCACCAGGTGGCCTTCCTGGATTTTCGGCGTATCCGACGACGGCACTTCGAACAGGTGGTCGCACAGTTCACGCATCGGGCCGCCGCGATTGCCGGTCAGGCCAATGCAGATCAGGCCGCGGCTGCGGGCCTCGACCAGCGCTGCCAGGATGTTGGGCGACTTGCCAGAAGTGGAATAGGCGATGAAAACGTCACCCTTGTCTCCGTGTGCCTGCACCTGGCGCGTGAACAGCTTTTCATAGCCGTAATCATTGCCAATGGCGGTCAAGATCGAGGTGTCCGTGGTCAGCGCGATGGCTGGCAGGCCTGGACGGTCGAAGGCAAAGCGGCTGACAAACTCGCCCGCGATGTGCTGGGCGTCAGCGGCGCTGCCGCCGTTACCAGCCAGCAGCAGCTTGCCGCCATTTTTCATACAGGCGATGCAAGTCTCGGCGGCTGCGGCCATAGTTTGCTGCAAGGCCTGGTCGGCCAGCATGGCGGCCATCACGCGTTGCGCTTCGGCGATCTGGGCGCTGATATATTCCTTCATTACACTCTCCATGCTTGTGCTGCGTGTTTGGTGAAATGGCAGTTGCTTACCTGACCATCGAATTGTTTCAGGGTGCGGATGACGTCCATGCGCTTATCCGGCGGCACGAAGAACATCATGAATCCGCCGCCGCCGGCGCCCGACACCTTGCCCGCCAGTGCGCCAGCCCCGATCGCAGCGTTGTAGATTTCTTCGATATGCGAGTTCGAGACCGTGTTGGCGGAACGCTTCTTGTTCTCCCAGCCTTCACGCATCGACTCGACGATCCCGTCGAAATCGCCGCGCAGCAGACATTCCTTCATGACCAGCGCTTCGCGCTTGATGCCGTGCATCGCTTCCGTGCGGTCGACCAGACCTGCTTCCACGTTGCGGCTCTGGTCAGCGATGATCTTGGCCGATTCGCGCGACACCCCGGTGTAGAACAGCACAAGCGACGCCTCGAGCTCGCACAGGATCCAAGGCTTGATACGCAGCGGATTGACGACCGTGCGGTCGGCGTAGAACTCCATGAAGTTGAAGCCGCCGAAAGTGGCCGAGTACTGGTCCTGGCGCCCGCCCTGCAAACCGCAATCGACGCGTTCGATCTTGTACGCCATGCTGGCGATCGTGTAGTCGTCAAGCGGCAGGTTGAGCAGTTCAACGAAGGCGCGGATCATCGTTACGACCAGGGTCGACGAGGAGCCCAGGCCGGAACCGGCCGGGGCGTCGCAGAACGTGCTCAGCTCCAGCGCGATCGGCACGCCATTGTTGTAAACGCGGATCATCTCGTTGTACACCGCCTTGTGCAAATCGAGCTTGCCATTGAGCTCCAGCGGATGTGACACGGCCAGCAATTTCTCGGCTTGCTGGTCGGTCGCCGAGAAGCGCACGACCGGCTCGTCAAGCGTCTTGATGACTGCATAGGCGTAGCGGTCGATGGTTGCATTCAGCACGTGGCCGCCGTACAGGTCACAATACGGGGCGACATCGGTGCCGCCACCGGCCAAGCCGAGGCGCAGCGGGGCGCGGGCACGGATAACAGTCATAGCGTCCTCAACGAGTCAGATAGCCCTGGCCGGACTTGATGCGCGCGCGCCAGTATTCAAGCAGGTCGCGCATGGTCTGTTCGAACGAAATCTGCGGTTCCCATCCAGTGTGGGCCTTGAACTTGGCGCAGTTCGGCACTTGCAGGTCAGCGTCGATCGGGCGCAGGCGTTCCGGATCGGTTTCGACGCGGATATCCTTGACGGTCGACATCGAAATCAGCGTCTTCAGCATGTCGGCAATGCTGCAGGTATAAGTGCCGCCGATATTGTAGTAGGCTGCCGGGGTCGGGTTGATCGTGACCAGCATGTAGTAGGCGCGCACGGCGTCACGCACGTCCGCGAAGGTGCGCAGCGAATCGAGGTTACCGGTCTTGACTACCGGTGGGATCAGGCCAGCTTCGATCATGGCGATCTGCTTGGCGAAGGTCGACTCAGCGAAGACATCGCCACGGCGCGGGCCGGTGTGCGTGAACATGCGGGTTGTCATCACAGTCATGTCGTAGGCTTCGGCGTAGTAGCGGCCGATCAGGTCGGTGCCCACTTTCGAAATCGCATAGGGCGATGCCGGGTGGAAGGTGCACTCCTCGTCGATAGGCAGCTTCTCTTTTGGCACGCGGCCGAACACTTCGGACGAGGCGCACACGTGGGTAACGGCCTTGATATCGTTCTTGCGCAGCGCTTCCAGCACATTGGCAGTGCCTTGCACGTTGGTTTCCAGCGTGTCCAGCGGCGAATCGAAGCTGGTTTTCGGATAGCTTTGCGCAGCCAGGTGGAAGACATAGTCCGGCTTGGCTTTTTTGACCGCTTCGTGGATCGACAAGTAGTCGCGCAGGTCGCCGTACAGCAGGTGCACGCGGTCGTTGGCATTAATGCGTGGCAGCAGGTGGGAAATATTGTCCAGCGGGCTGCGCCAGCGCGTCAGGCCAAAGATTTCCCAATCGGTTTCCTCGAGCAGGAAATCGACCAGATGGGAGCCGACCATGCCGGTAATTCCCGTGATAAATACTCGTTTCTTGGTCATGTTGGCGCCTCTAAATTCAGTGTGTTGGTAAGAAAATTAACGAATAATGATAGCAAACAAACGGCGGCCCACCAAGGCCGCCGTGTCGCACAATCGCTTATTGCAAGTCGATCTTGGCGACTACGCCGCTGTCGTAATAGCCCGAGCGGTCGCTGGCAATCACGTGCACCGACAACTCTTGCGTTCCCTTGTCAATGGCCGAGGCCGGAACCTCGAGGTAGAACTGGCTTTTCAGGTACTTGGGATTGCTGTGGGCTTTAGCGATGTCGGGACGTTCGCCACCGTAGATGGCGGTAAACGGCTTGCCGCCGATCATAACTACTACGCCCGCTGCCGCCTCACCCTTCACCGCGTCGACATAGTTGCCGGCAATTTCAATCTTGTCGCCCTTGACGGACACCGTTGCGCCAGCTTTCAGGACTGCGCCGTTGATCGCATCGACGCCGCCAAAGGCGACGCCTTCCAGGCGATTGGTAATCTTGCTGAAGTCTTCGGCCGCTGGCGCGGCTGGGGCGCTGGCGGGAGCAGCGGCGCTGGCGGGAGCAGCGGCGCTGGCGGGAGCCGGCGCCGGCTTGTCCTGGCAGGCCGCCAGCAACACGCCAGCCACCAGCAGGGCTGCATATTTCATCTTAGTAGTCATAGTCTTCATTTGCGTGCGGTTTCCCAGTTCTGTTCGTACCATTCGTAAGTGCGGCGCACGCCATCAGCCAGCGCCACCTTGGCCTTGAAGCCGGTGCCATGCAAGCGGTCCAGGTTGTAGAAACGCACCAGCTGGCCATCCGGCTTGCTAGCATCCCATTCGACCGGCACGCCAGTCAGTTCGTGCAGGGTGTCGACGATGTCGCGAATCGGATGGCGTTGGCCACTACCGAGGTTCACCGCGCCCTCCAGATTGCGCCAGATGGCGATCAGCGCCGCCGCCGTGTCATCGCAGTACGAGAAGTCGCGGATCGCCACGCCGCTGCCCCACACGCGCACGGCGGTGCCGGCGCGACGGGCAGCAAAGAACTTCGCCACCAGCGAAGGCGTCACATGACCTTCTTCGATATTGAAGCTGTCGTGCGGGCCGTACAGGTTGCCGCTGATGACAAAGGCCGACGACAGGCCGTACTGTTCACGGGCCGCTTCCAGCTGCGCCATCATCAGCCGCTTGGAATGGGCATAGGAATCTTCGGACCCATGCGGAGGACCGATCCATACCTGGTTCTCGAACAATTCCTGCTGGCCCTTGAGCTCGGGATAAACGCAGCCCGACCCCATGGCCACAATCTTTTTCACGCCGGCGCGGCGCGCCTGTTCCACCACGTTCGTATTGATCAGGACGTTGTCCACCAGAATGTCCGACTTGTAGCGCAGGTTGCCACCCAGTCCATGCACGCGCGCCGCCAGGTGGAACACGTATTCGGGCTTCACCTGCTCCATCAAGCGCGTCACTGCTGCCACATCGCGCAGGTCGCAATCGCGGCTGCCGATCGCAGTAATCTTGCTGAAACCTTCCTCCTGCAGCGCCCGCACCAATGCCCGGCCAACCAAGCCGGTGCCGCCGGTAATCAGGATGCTTGCGTCAGGGTTAATCGTGATGGGATTGTTCATCAGTTCTCCATTTCTTGGCGTGAATATAACGTTCTTTGAATTTGTTCAGGTAACTCTTGTTCTTACTCGTCGACAGCAACAGCAAGCCGCCGGCGGCGAATGTGTCGCGCCACGACACTTGCAGCAATGCCTTGAGCACGTCGAACCAACTGGCCGGCTCGTACAGGAAACGCACCACATCGGTACCAATCAGTGGCGCAAAGGCAGCCAGCGGCTGGCCACTGCCTCGGAACAGGCGGTATTTGGTCAAGATGAATTCGGCTTGCGAACGGGCCGACTTGACCCGCACGCGCGACGTCACGGCATGCTTGCGGAAGCGGCTCAGCGCTCCATGATGGAACACCACCTTGCCGTGCTTCATCACATCGCCGACAAACAACCAATCACCAGTTAGGCGCAGGCGGCGCAGGAACGGCGTGAACGCGGCGCGGAACGAGGCCGCAGTAAACAGCGCCGAGCTCATATTGGGAACGGTCTGGCCGCGCAACTGGTATTGCACCAGCTCGCGCAGGCCGTCGGTATGGAAATCGGCATCCCAACGCGTGTCTTTCCAGACTTCGTGGAAATAGCTGTCGGTGTGACCAATGGTTTCACTGGCTTCGTTGATGACCAGCGAACTGCTGTAAAACAGGGCCGCTGCCGGTTCCGCCTGCAAGGCCGCGACTGCGGTTTCGAGGAAGGTCGGCTCGGCGACGTCATCGCTTTCACACACCCAGATGTACTCGCCGCTAGCCAGCGTGCAGATCCGCTCCCACGCGGCAAAAGGTGTGCCGGAGTTGCGTTCGTTAGGCAGGTAGCGAAAGCCGTGGGCTGCCTGAAGTTCCCGGATCACGCGGTCCGAGTCGTCTTCCGAACAATCGTCGATCACGATCAGCTCGACATTGCCATAAGTCTGGTTGACGATCGACTCGATGCGTTCGCGAATATACTTGCCGTGGTTATACGACGGCACCAGCACGCTTACTTTGGGCTGCGCCATGTTCATGCCTGATTCTCCAATTGATAAAGGCGGCGGATTACCGGCCACTTCGATTCCCATGAATAACGCTCCATGCACAGCTTGCGCGCAGCCTGTCCCATGCGGTCGTTCAGCTCCATATCGGTCAGCAATTGCACGCAGCGTTGCGCAAATGCCTGCGGGGTCTCGGCGATGAAAACATCGATGCCGTCCTGGTAGGCCAGGCCCTTGGCGGCAATCGGCGAGACCACGCTCGGGCAGCCCAGTACCGCGTACTGGTTGACCTTGCCGCGGAAGCCGGAGCCGCTCAGGGCCGGTGCGATACAGACCCGCGCATCGGCGATATGTGGCGCAATCGCCGGCACCTCGCCGACGAACTCGATGCTCTCATCGTGATAGGCAGCAAACGGCGTCATATCGCCACGGCCGACCACCGTCAGCACATAGCCGGGAACGCTGGCCTTGATCTGCGGATGGACATGGTCAAGGTACCAGCGCAAGGCATTGACGTTGGTCTCGGAGCCGAAATAGGCGACATATAGCACGCGGCAGGTGCGCTCGGCAGCCGGGGGCGGGACGAAGCCAGGCGTCAGCGCTTCGGCAAACTCGAACGACGAAACGCCAGTGTCGACCCAGCGGATATGGTGCGAGCCAGTCACCGCACGCAGGAAGGCGGCGTCGGCGCGCGAAACGCAGACCACGTCGTCAGCCTTCTGCGTGAAGCCAATCTCAACCGCCGCAGTGCGGATGGCCGATGCGAATTTCAGCAGGCGCATGCCGTAACTCTGGCTGAATTTGGCGCGCAGGTCGAGCAACAGCACCTTGGTCTGGGCTTCCATTGGCGTAAACAGGATTTTGCCGCCAATCGCGCGGAAAGCATCGATATGGTAGCCGCTCTGGTGGAATTGAAGGTCCACCACGTCGTAAGGGAGTACCGAGCCGCGCAAAGCCGCCAGTCCGAGCGGTGTCAAGTCCTCGACCGGCGACAGATACACGTTATGGAAGATCTTCGGCAAGTCATCGATCGACCAATCAATCGATGGGCGGTGATGGGTCAGCAGGTCGATCTGCACATGCGGGCACTTTTGCCGGATCAGGGCGTACATGTCGAGAATGCGCAAGCCGCCTGCGTGGGCGCGGGTCGGGCAGTAATAGCTAACCAGCAGGATGCGGAAGGGCTTGTTTTCTGCGCCGGCCGGGTTCGCCGCCAGCGGCACCGCTGCGGCCGCGCTTGCCGAGGGCGCCGCCTGGCGGGCCAGGTTGGCGCGACGCTTGACCTTACCCAACAGGCGCGTCATCGCGCGCAATGGTGCCGTCACGCGCCAGGACTTGGATCGGTACAGGTCGGCCATGGCCGCCGCCAGTTTGTCATTCATCGCATCGCGCTCCTTCAATTTGGCCTCCATCGCCACCATATCGCTAGCGCGCTCGCTGTCGAGTTGCGCGATCCGTGCTTGTAGTTGCTCCATGCTGGCGCGCCGGGTCTCCGATTCGAGCGCCACGACACTGCGCGCCATCTCCACCTGACCGATCTGGCTGGCGCGCTCGGCCAGTTCGACGGTCAACTGGCGCAACTGCTGGTCACGCTCGCCGAGCATTTCGGCCGCCTGCCTGAGCTGGCTGTTGCACGCATCGAGAGCCTCGTGTGCTTGACGCAATCGGGCATCGCGCTCACCCAAGGCTGCTTCGGCCTGCCGCAACTGGCCCTCGCGCTCGCCCAGCGCCGTGTTGGCCTGCAGCAGATGGCTGTGCCGATCGCCAAGTTGCTCGTTCAACTGGCGCAGCTGACTGTCGCGTTCACCGACCGTGGCAGCCAGCTGCCGCAGCTGACCATCGCGCTCGCCGAGCGAGTCGGCCAGTTGCCGTGTACGCTCTTCCACAGCGGCCAGTGTGGCGGCCATTTCACGCGCCTGCTCTTCCCGCTCAGCCTGCACGGCGGTCAGCCGCTGTGCGAACGCATCGCGCTCGCCCACCAGTTTCGCCAGTCCGTCACGCTGGAAATCGCGGTCCGCCACGACAGCCACCAGCGTTCCGCTGACCTCCGAAATCAGGCTCGACAGGCGCTCAATTTCGCTAGTGGCTTGCGCCAGCCGGCCGTCGCGGTCGTCAAACGCTGCCTTGGTAGCCTCCAGCATGCCGTCGCGTTCTGCTGCACTGCGCAGCATTTCCTTGAACGCATCGCTGCTTTCGATCGGGGTCTCGTACACGCCATGCGGCAGGGCCGGCAAGGCACCCGCCCCGGCCACGGCAATCAGGTACAGTGGCGCGCGCACGCCGTCGGCAACGCTGAAGTCGCCGTCCGCCCTACCGTAAGTGCGCCCCGGCTGGGCCACAGTTTCGGCCAGGATGGCGGAACCATACAGCAGGCGCTGTGAATACAGTTCAACATTGGCAAAACTATTGCGCAGCAGGCCCACGAACTCATCGCGGTACAGCTCCTTGACGTGGAACTGGTTGACGTAGCCGCGCTCATCAGAGTAGTAGCGCTTATCGGGACTGGAGATCACCAGGATCCCGTCCGGCTTCAGGACGCGCCGGATCTCGCTGATCATCTTTTCGTGCTGGTCATGGTGTTCGATGGTCTCGAAGCTCACCACCACGTCAAAAGTGCCTGCCTCGAAGGGAATGGCGGCGCAGTCGCCGAGCAGGAATTCCAGGTTGCCCGCGCCGTAAGTCGCGCGCGCATGATCGACGGTTTCAGCGGCAATGTCGACGCCCGACACCTGTGCGGCGCGCTCAGCCAGCAGTTGCGAGCCGTAGCCTTCGCCGCAAGCGATGTCAAGCACACGTTTGCCCGCCACCAGCTCGCGGGCCAGCAAGTAACGGTGGATATGTTCCAACTCGCCGTCCACACTTGATTCCGGGATAAAGCGTTCCCCTGTAAATTTCATAAAGTCTCAGTAGTCGGTAAAACAGATAAGGTCATATTGCGCATGGGGACGCCCATCAGACCAAGGCAGACAGAGCTAGCGTGCACGCGCACCATCAGCGCGTCGTGGACCCAATGATGCTGCACATGTTCGTCCTGGGTACCTTCGGCGATGGCGGGAGAAAAACTGTAGTCTCCCGACGGCAATACCGGCATGCGGAACTCAAAACGCGCCACCACGTCTTCGCCTGGTCCCACCAGCGGCGCATCGAATTGGTAGGCCAAATAGGTATTGTCAGCAAAAACGACCTGGCCCAGACGGTCGCGCACCACGAAGCCGATAATCGGGCGTACCGCTCGGCTAGCCCGGCAGCAGATCTCGAGGATGACATTTTCGCCGCCCACGACCCATGACAGTGGAGCGGCGCTCTCGTCGAGCAGGCGAACCGAGGTGATTGCGGCGGCCCCGCTGCCGAATCCGGCCTGCTGCTCGTCAGGCTCAAACTGGAACACCTCGATATCGTTGCGCAAGGTCGAGCCGTTGAACAGCGCCGTCCGCATGTCACGGTAGTCGGTGGCCACTGCCGCATCCGGCTTGGTCGGTGCCTCGGCTCCGGCTGGGGAGTCATCCTGTGCCGTTTCATATAATGATGCCAAGTAGCGCTCGATGACATCCTTGGGATGGCCCTGCATGGCGACGGCTCCATCTTCGAGCAGGATGGCGCGCGTGCACAGGTTGGTCACGGCAGCGGTATCGTGGCTGACGAACAGCACGGTGCCGGTCTTCATGAAGTTGCGCAGGAAACGCATGCATTTCTGCGTGAAGAAGGCGTCGCCCACCGACAAGGCTTCATCCACCACTAGGATGTCGGCATCGACGTGTGCGATCACGGCAAAGGCCAGCCGCACCAGCATGCCGCTTGAGTAGGTCTTGACCGGCTGTTCGATAAACTCGCCGATGTCGGCAAACGCCAAGATGGCGTCGAAGCGTGCCTCCGTTTCGTTGTGGCTCAGCCCCAGGACGGCAGCGTTCATATAGACGTTCTCACGTCCGGTGAATTCGGGATTGAAGCCGGAACCCAGTTCCAGTAGGGCCGCGATGCGGCCGTGCGTACTGATCGTGCCGCCAGTCGGGTTGAGCGTGCCGCAAATCATTTGCAGCAGCGTCGATTTACCGCTGCCGTTGCGACCGATGATGCCGACTGTCTCACCGCGCCCGACCTCAAAGCTCAGTCCCTTTAGGGCCCAGAATTCGCGGAAATACTGTTGGCCGCCGTGACCACCGGCCAGGCGGTGCAGGCGCGGAAGAATAGCCTGCTTCAGGCGGTCATGCGGTTTGTCATAGATCTGGAAGCACTTGCTCAGGTTCTCGACCTTGATGGCGATATCAGAGGACATCGGCAAATCCCTTTCTCGTCTTCTGGAACCAGGCAAAGCCCAGCCAGGCCAGCACCGACGAACACAGCAGGTATACGGCCCAGGTCGCCAGGTCCGGCACCCGGCCCCAGAACAGCACGTCGCGCGCCTGCTCGATGACCAGGGTCAGGGGATTGAGCAGCAGCAGGTGGCGGTACTCTTCGGGCAACGCACTGGCCGGATAGAAAATCGGCGACAGGAACATCAGCACCGTGGTGACGATGCCGATGAATTGCGCCACGTCGCGCAGGTAGACCCCGAGCGATGCCAGCGCCAGGCCCAGCCCGATAATCAGCAGCAGCAGCGGCAGCAGCACCAGTGGCAGCAGCAACACTGTCGCGTGCGGTACGCCAAACAGCAGTGCATAGGCCAGCAGCCACACGGCCAGGCTGATCGCCGCATGGAACAGGGCCGATCCCAGCCCGACCCACGGCAGGATCTCCAGCGGGAACACCACTTTCTTGACGTAGTTGACGTTAGCCAGCACCAGTCCCGGCGCCCGGTTGACGCACTCAGCAAACAGGTTGAACACGATCAGGCCGGCAAACAGCACCAGCGCAAATTCCGTCTTCGAGGCGCTGCCGGCCTGCCAGCGCGCCTTGAACACCACGCTGAAGACGAAGGTGTACACCAGCAGCATGAACACCGGATTGAAAAACGACCACAGGATCCCCATGAACGAGCCGCGGTAGCGGCCTACCACTTCACGCTGGACCAGCGAACGCAGCAAGGTGCGGTGACGCCACACGCTGCCGGCCATCTCGGCCGGCGCGATCGAGAAATTCTGCATCAGGCAAAGACCTCGGCTTCACGCAAGGGCGTGCCCTGGGCATCCTTGGCCGACAGCACCGGGCTGCCGTCGAACTGCCAGTCGATCGCCAGCTCGGCATCATTCCAGGCGATGCTGCGCTCATACTGCGGCGCATAGTAGTCGGTGGTCTTGTACAGGAACTCGGCGCTGTCGCTGAGCACGACAAAGCCATGGCCGAAGCCTTCTGGCACCCACAGCTGACGCTTATTCTCGGCACTCAGGATTTCCCCGACCCACTGGCCGAAGGTTGGCGAGCTCTTGCGCAGGTCAACCGCCACATCGAACACGCTGCCACTGACAACACGCACCAGCTTGCCTTGCGCCTGCTGGATCTGGTAATGCAGGCCGCGCAGCACGCCCTTGGCCGAGCGCGAGTGGTTATCCTGCACGAAGTGCACGCACCTGCCCACCGCTTCGTCGAAGCGGGCCTGGTTGAAGCTCTCGTAGAAAAAACCGCGCTCGTCGCCGAACACTTTCGGTTCCAGCAGCAAGACCTCGGGGATACGCAAGCGGGTCACATTCATCAATACACCTTCTCTTCCAGGATGCGCAACAAGTATTGGCCATAGCCGTTCTTGGCCAGCGGCCGGGCCAACTGTTCCAGCCCTGCCGTATCAATCCAGTCCTGGCGGAAGGCAATTTCCTCTGGGCAGGCCACCTTCAGGCCCTGGCGGTTCTCCAGGGTGGCGATGAACTGGCTGGCTTCCAGCAAAGACTCGTGGGTGCCGGTATCGAGCCAGGCATAGCCGCGGCCCATGATTTCGACATTGAGCTGGCCGCGCTCCAGGTACAGGCGGTTCAGGTCGGTGATTTCCAGCTCGCCGCGCGGCGATGGTTTCAGGCTCCTGGCCAGCTCGACAACCTGGTTGTCATAGAAGTACAGGCCAGTTACCGCGTAGTTCGACTTTGGCTTGGCCGGCTTTTCTTCCAGCGACAGCACGCGCCGCTGCGCGTCGAATTCGGCGACGCCGTAGCGCTCAGGATCCTGCACATGGTAGGCAAAGACGCTGGCGCCTTCGTCGCGCGCCATGGCATTGCCCAGCAAGTCCTGGAAGTCGTGGCCGTAAAAAATGTTATCGCCCAGCACCAGCGCCGACAAGTCGTCGCCAATGAAGCGCTCGCCGATGATGAAAGCCTGCGCCAGGCCATCCGGCGATTCCTGCACGGCGTACTGCAGGTTCAAGCCCCACTGTTCGCCGTTGCCCAGCAACTGCTGGAAGCGCGGGGTGTCCTGCGGCGTCGAGATGACCAGGATATCGCGGATACCTGCCAGCATCAGGGTGCTGAGCGGGTAGTAGATCATCGGCTTGTCGAACACCGGCAGCAATTGCTTGCTGATCGCCAGCGTGGCTGGATGGAGGCGGGTGCCGGAGCCGCCAGCGAGGATAATACCTTTGCGTTTCATGCGGTTTTCCGTTCAGGGGAGTTGGTCGAGAAGGCGGTCGACATGAATCTTCCAGTCTGGAAGATGCAGGTCGAGGGCGCCGGACAGCTTGCTGGTGTCAAGGCGGGAATTCTTCGGGCGCTTGGCAGGCAAGGGATAAGCTTCCGTCGGGATCGGACAGATCTGCGACGCATCCACCTTGATGGCGGCGCCCCGCTCCCGGGCACGCCCGATGGCATAGCTGGCCAGGCCGTGCCAGCTGGTGGCGCCGGCCGCGGTCAGGTGGTAAATGCCGTCAGCCAGGGCGCCGCGGCGATAGGCTGCGACAGCCAGGGCCGTGACGTCGGCGATCAACTCGGCCGAGGTCGGCGCGCCGACCTGGTCGGCCACCACGTTCAATTGATTGCGCTCGCCGGCCAGGCGCAGCATGGTCTTGATGAAGTTGCCGCCATGGGCCGAAAACACCCAGCTGGTACGAAACACCAGGGCCTTGCAGCCGCTGGCCAGGATCGCTTCCTCGCCGGCGCGCTTGCTGCGGCCGTAGGCGCTTTGCGGCGCGGTGGCGTCGTCTTCCACATAAGGTTCGGTCTTGTCGCCATCGAACACGTAGTCGGTCGAGTAATGCACCAGCAAGGCGCCGTGCTCGCGCGCGTACGCCGCCATCGCGCCGACAGCGGCGGCGTTGACAGCCATGGCACCGGCTTCGTCAGCCTCGGCGCGGTCGACTGCCGTGTAGGCCGAGGCGTTGACGACCACGTTGGCGCCCTGCTCCGCCAGCACTTGCCTGACGGCCGCGAGGTCGCCCAGGTCAAGCCCGTCGCGGCCTAACGCTACCAATTCACCCAATGGCAACAAGGTTCGCTGCAATTCCTGCCCGACCTGGCCATTTTTACCGATCAGCAGGATCTTCATGCGTATTGCTTCTCGATCCAGTTGCGGTAGTTGCCACTGATAACGTTCTGCACCCAGGGCTGGTTCGCCAGGTACCATTGCACGGTCTTGCGGATGCCGCTCTCGAACGTCTCGACCGGGCGCCAGCCCAGTTCACGTTCCAGCTTGCTGGCATCGATGGCGTAGCGCTTGTCATGGCCAGGGCGATCCTTGACGAAGGTGACCTGGGTCCGGTAAGACTGCCCGTCAGTGCGCGGTTGCAGTTCATCCAGGATGGCGCACAGCGTATGTACGACATCCAGGTTGGCTTTTTCGTTCCAGCCACCGACGTTATACGTTTCGCCCGGCACGCCCGCTTCCAGCACGCGGCGGATGGCGCTGCAGTGGTCCTTGACGTACAGCCAGTCGCGGATTTGCTGACCATCGCCATAAATCGGCAGCGGCTTGCCAGCCAGCGCGTTGTGAATCACCAGTGGAATCAGCTTTTCCGGGAAGTGGTAAGGGCCGTAATTGTTCGAGCAATTCGTGGTCAGCACCGGCAAGCCGTAGGTATGGTGGTAGGCGCGCACCAGGTGGTCGCTGGCCGCCTTGCTGGCCGAATACGGGCTGTTCGGCTCATAACGATTGGTTTCCGTGAATGCCGGATCCTGTTTGCCCAGCGAACCGTACACCTCGTCCGTCGACACATGCAGAAATCGGAAATTGGCCTTGTCCTCGCCTTCCAGGCTGCCCCAGTAGGCGCGTACCGCCTCCAGCAGGTGGAAAGTACCGACGATATTGGTCTGGATGAAAGCTTCCGGGCCATGGATCGAGCGGTCGACGTGGCTTTCGGCGGCAAAATTCACGATGGCGCGCGGCCGGTGCTCGGCCAGCAAGCGCGCCACTAGGGCCGCATCGCCAATGTCGCCTTGCACAAAAATGTGGCGCGCATCGCCCTCCAGGGCAGCTAGCGTCTCGCGGTTGCCGGCGTAGCTCAGGATGTCGAGGTTGACCAAGGCTTCATCCGATTGCGCCAGCCAGTCCAGCACAAAATTGGCCCCGATAAAGCCCGCACCACCCGTAACTAAAATCATCGCAACTTCCTCTAAAACAAGTTATAAGTAAACACTTACCATTCGGGCAAACGATAATTCTACCGCATATGGTAAGACCCGCCCTTCCGTTTTACCCATCGCGCAACTTCTGAAACACAAATTACGTCTTAGTTACCAACTTATCCAGGCTTGGCCTGGCGCCACCATAAGACGCGCAGATAGGCGGGGGAAGTGAAGAATTTCGCAGCACTTTGCACGTGCCACCACATGAAACGCAAACGCCGATGGCTGTCGCGCTGGGCCTTGTGGATCACACGCGCGTGCTTACATACCAAGATATGGCAGCCTGCCAGACGAGCCCGGGCCCCGAAGTCGACATCTTCAAAGTACAAGAAATAGGCGTCATTGAAACCGCCCAGCCGTTGGTAGAGGTCGCGTGGCACCATCACAAACATACCCGCCACCCAATCCGGCAGCAAGGTGTCCTCATCCTGCCTGAGGGTATCGGCAATAATTGGACGCCCCAGTAATCGACATAACAGGCGCTTGAAAAGACTGTAGGGTGTCGGAAAATTGCGTGCACTGTCCTCGACCCGGCCTTCGGCATCGAGAATTACCGGGGCACAGATATTCAGGGAATCCCTTTGTGCCAACTCGAGCAATGGCTCGAAAGGGTCTTCCGGCAACTCGATATCCGGATTCAGGATGACAAAATAGGCGCCAACGCTTTCAAGAAATGCTGCGTTGTGATTGGCGCCAAAGCCTTTCGGCGTCGGATTCTGAATCAGCCGTACTGGGAAAGGCAGGCCGTCGAGTTCCACAGGCTCAGGCAGGTTCAGCGTGAGGATGACTTCAAAATCGCTCCGACCTAGTCTTGCCAAATGCTGCAACAAGTTCGCCACGTGGACGCGATGACCGTGACTGACGATCGAGAGGGTTAATTTCTTCTGCATATATTGATTGCACCCGGCCATGCCCAAGACCGGGCCGAGTTAGGGTGTCGTGATCGCGGCGTTGTGCGAAGCCAGGGAGAGGCGGGTGCCCTAATTGCGGCTGAATAGAAGTTCAAGCCAATTCCGCTTAGCCAGCAGCAGCACGGCACTATCTGCGCCGCTGCAGCCACTCTGAAAACTCGGCGCCAATTTCATCATGTCTCGCACCCAAATCAACAGTGGCTTGCAAAAATCCCAACTTACTGCCGCAGTCGTAACGTGCGCCTTTATAGCGGTAGGCAAACACTTTTTCGCGGCGCAAGAGATTCGCGATGCCGTCCGTCAGTTGGATCTCGCCGCCCACCCCGCGCGGAAGATTCTCGAGTTCCTTGAAAATCCCTGGCGTCAGGATATAGCGCCCCGCAACTGCGAGCGTGCTTGGCGCCACCTCCGCGTTAGGCTTTTCCACAATTCCAGTCACATTGACGATGTCTTGCGTGACCTCTTCAGCGCTAACGATCCCGTAACGCTTCGTTTCTTCCCGCGGCACATCTTGCACGGCGAGAATACTGGCTCCCCAATCGGAAAACTGTTCAACCATCTGCGCCATGATCGATGGCTTGCCCACCATCAGGTCGTCGGCCAGCAGGACTGCAAACGGTTCATGGCCGACGAGTTCTTTAGAGCACAACACAGCGTGGCCGAGCCCTAGGGCGCGGGGCTGACGAACATAGGTGCACACCATATCCTCCGGTGCGATGCTGCGGGCAGTATTGAGCAGCTCGGTCTTGCCCGCCAGCTCCAGCTCATTCTCCAGTTCGTAGGCAGTATCAAAATGATCTTCCACGCTGCGCTTGGTACGACCTGTCACGAAAATCATGTGACGAATCCCGGCAGCATAGGCTTCCTCCACTGCATATTGAATCAGTGGTTTATCAACTACCGGCAGCATTTCTTTAGCCGATGCCTTGGTGGCGGGAAGGAAGCGGGTTCCTAGCCCCGCAATTGGGAATACAGCTTTTTTGATGTGATTCATTACTTGAATCCAAATAATAATTTTCTAGCGGACTTAAAAATTGGCCAATATTATAGCATTTGGGTTTCAGCCCACCGTTTTAGAATCTGCCCGCCTAAACGCGGCAGTTACCCGTTTTCATTCGTAGCCGTTCGGATTTCGCATTTGCCAGTTCCAATGGTCGCGGCACATTATTTCGAGCCCACGCTCCGCCTTCCACCCCAGATCGCGCTCGGCCCGCGCTGGGTCGGCGTAGCATTCCGCTACATCCCCCGAACGACGCGGAGAAATGCGATACGGAACGGTCTGACCACTGGCGCGCTCGAAGGCACGTACTACCTCTAGGACACTGTAACCATTTCCTGTGCCCAGGTTGATTTCCAAACACTGGGGCGTATTGAGTCGTTGCAAGGCTTTCAGGTGCCCGATTGCAAGATCCACCACGTGGATATAGTCCCGCACGCCGGTGCCGTCGCTGGTCGGATAATCGTTACCCCAGACATTCAGGTATTCGCGCCTGCCCACCGCGACCTGGGCTACGAAAGGCATTAGATTGTTGGGGATGCCTTGTGGATTCTCGCCAATCAGGCCGCTTTCATGGGCACCGACCGGATTAAAATAACGCAGGAGGGCAATCCCCCAGCTCGGGTCAGCACGATACAGGTCGCGCAGCATGTCTTCAACAAACAGCTTGCTGCGGCCGTAAGGATTGGTCGCGGACAGTGGATGATCTTCAGTAAGCGGCAAGCGCTGGGGCTCGCCGTAGACGGTCGCCGAGGAGCTGAAAACCAGGGTGTGAACTCCGCAAGCCTGCATTGCTGACAACAGGCGATGGCTACCGACAATATTGCAGTCGTAGTACGCAAGTGGCTTTTCTACTGATTCGCCGACCGCCTTCAGACCGGCAAAATGGATGACCGCGTCGCACCGATGTTGGCGCAAGGCCCGCTCAATGGCGGTCTGGTCGCGGATGTCTCCTTCAACCAGGATGGGGCGCTGCCCCGTGATACGTTCGATGCGGGTCAGGGATTCCGGATGGCTATTGCTGAAATTATCAAATACAACAATCGTGTGCCCGGCGGCCAGCAGTTCCACGCAGGTATGGGATCCAATATAGCCGGCGCCGCCTGTCACGAGTATGTTCATTAAATTGCGCCGTCAGGTTAGAGTTTTTTAAAGAAGACCGCAGCAAACAGTGCAATATTGCCCAGCCAAGTTTGTCGCCTTACTCCGCTGTGGCTGAGGTGAATCAGGCGTGAAATTAAGCCTTTTTTTCGAGCTTTGGCGAAATGGCTCAATATTTTCCTGTTCTCTGGCGTTAGCTGGTCTTCCAGCTTCCTAAGCGCTGCAATATTGTCCTCGTACCACTTCCGATGCTGCCCCTGCAAAAATTTTCGCAAGCGTTGAAGGCGCGCCCCCCAGCTTGAATTTACCCCTATCACGTTTGCCCCATGTTGCCGGTAACGCAACGTAGGAACCGGGTCGTAAAAAACCTCGCCGCCGCATCCCGTCACCGCCAAATAGACCCACCAGTCATGGAATACTACTGGCAGTTGCGCACCTGCCCGCATGAGCAATGAGCGGGCAGCATTATTGAAAACCATAGTATTACCGCCGGCAATGCTTTGCACTAATGCATTGGCAAAGCGAGGGTTACCAAATGACGGAGACAGTCCAATTTCCCGGTTATTGGAATCGATTAGCCTGGTGCGTGCACAATACAGGGCTGGAACATTGGCCGGAACGCCTTCAAGCCACCGCAGGGCGCGTTCGAGTTTATCTAATTCCCAGATATCGTCCTGGTCCGAATATGCGTAATAATCCGCCTGAATCTTTGCATTGCAAGTTAAGGCCAGAAAGTTTGAAACAAATCCTTTAGCCGGGCCCGCATGAATCGACAATCGCCCAGCAGGCCATGCGCCCCTGAAACGTTCGAGAATCGCCAGGGTATCATCTGTCGAGCCATCGTCCGATGTCCAGACCTCCCAATTTGAATGGGTTTGGGATTCAAATGAACGGAGCTGTTCCGCGAGATACTGTTGGCCGCAAAAGGTGCCCAACAGGATCGCCACTTTAGGGTCCACACGCTTCGTCCCCAGCGGTGCACCAACGTTTTCCATACAAAGTTGGGTCACCAACTTTCCTCCATTTCACAGCCTGAACAAATTGAAATTACAGACATCCGCAATTCTAGTGAATAAAAGCGTCCGGCAAATGCCCTATTACAATTCACTCTTATTTAATGGCACAGCAAGATACTTTAATGCAAATTGCCGGACATTGAATTCATGCGCCCGGCCGAGTCCATTATGATAACCCAGCCCAGTTGCGGGGGCATGCTCTTTTCAGCCAGCACAACGCGCTATACTCGCTGACATGATGATCAAGGCCCCCTTCCCAGGACGCTGCAGCGCTGCTTCCCTGCACGGGAGCGCATCGCGCACACCTGTCACCACCTGGCTTTCCTAGGCTCGGTCGGGTCCGGACCGGATTGTTCCGGCCACCGCCACCCCGCCGAGCCGCTCCGATTCCCTCAACAAGCTGAACCGAAAACCAGGAGAATTCCGCATGCAACCCAATATCACCATTTCATCACTCGACGCCGAGCGCATTGAAGCTCTGGCCGGCATCGGTCCCGCCCTGCTGGACGAGCTGGCACGCGCCGATATCCGCGCACCGGAGGACATGCCGCCTGACGTTGTGACGATGAATTCCACCGTCCGCTTCGCCATTGACGGCTCGGGCGAGGCGCATTGCCTGACGCTGGCCTATCCGAGGGACATGGCGCAGGTGCCGGACGCCATTTCCATACTGACACCGATCGGCGCGGCCCTGCTGGGCCTGTCAACAGGCGATACGATCCACTGGCCGCGCCCCGATGGCCAGTTGTCAACGGTGCGCGTACTGGAAGTGCTGTACCAGCCCGAACGGGCCGGCGAGTGCTTTCGCTAACTGGCCGCCGCGGCCTTGCGCGCGGCTTTCGCCACATACATGGCCTGGTCGGCATGGCGCATGAGCTGGTCGATGACTTCCCCGTGTTCGGGATAGAGGGCAATGCCAATGCTGGCGTGTGGCTGCAGGGTGCGGCCGGCCAGCACCAGGGGCGTGGCAATCACTTGCCGGATCTTGCTGGCCAGGGCCTCTGCCTGGGCATGGCCGGCCACGTTTTCCAGCAGGGCGACAAATTCGTCGCCGCCGATGCGCGCCACCGTATCGGATTCACGCACGCAGGACGTGATGCGGCGGGCAATGGCATGCAAGAGCTGGTCGCCCACCACATGGCCATGCTGGTCGTTGACCTGCTTGAAGTCGTCGAGGTCGATGAACAGCAGCGCACCGCGCGACTGGCCGCGCCGGCAGCGCGCAATGGCGGACAGGATGCGGTCCTGGAACAGGCGCCGGTTCGGCAGGCCGGTCAGCTCGTCGTAGCGCGCGGCGTGGGCCAGGTCGGCATGCAGCGCCAGCCTTTCGATGACGGCGCCGGCCTGGCCGGCAGTAAATTCCAGCAGATCGATTTCCCTCGCCGACAGCGCGCCGTGCTGGCCCAGGTCGAGCCGCAATTCGCCGAACGCGATGCCGGAACCCGACAAGGTGACGTGGTGCCAGCCTGTCGCGTCGAGCCGCGCGGCCCGTTCCGGCGTGCTGGCATAGGCCAGCCGCTCGCCCGGCTGCAACACGGCCACCATGCCGCGCAAGGGCAGCAAGCCTTGCAGGATCTGGTCGAAGCTGCGGAACAGTTCGGGCAGGCTGTCGGCGCCATGGGCGGCCGTGGCCAGCGCCAGCATGCCGGCCTGGCGCTGCTCGGCAAGCTTGCGCTCGCTGATCTCGCGCGCCACGCCGATGCGCAAGCGGTCTTCGGGCGACCAGCGCGCGGTCCACATGATGTGGGCCACGCTGCCATCCTTGCGCAGGTAGCGGTTCTCGAAGCCGAGGCCTGGACGGCCGTTCAGCACATGTCCCATTTCAGCCACGGTCCTGTCCTTGTCATCCGGATGGATGAAGTCGAGGATGATGCGGCCGATCATTTCTTCCGGCGCGTAGCCGAAGATCGCTCGGCAGGCCGGGTTGACGAACACGATGCGTCCGCCCTCGTCCACCATGAAGACGGCGTCCAGTAACAGCTCCGGCAGGCGCGCTAAAGCATCGGTCATCCAACGAGGATACCGCAAAACAAGCCATGGACAAGTTTATCGGCAAGCCTGCTTCAGGTAAGCGATCAGGTCGGCGCGCTCGGCGTCGTCCTTGACGCCTGCATAGCCCATGCTCGTGCCGGGCACGGTCTTCAGCGGATCGGCCAGGAACAGGTTGAGTGTCTGCTCGTTCCAGACGATGCGCGAGCGCCGCATCGCCTGCGAATACGGGAATCCTGCAAGGCTGCCGGCGCGGCGGCCGAACAGGCCGCAATGGCGCGGCCCGGTGCGGTCGTAGGCCAGCGCGTGGCAAGCGAGGCAGCGCTCGTAGACCACCTTGCCAGCGGCCACGCTGGCAGCCGGCGCGGCCTGCGTGGTGGCGCTGCACGCTGCCAGCGCCAGTGCGGCAAGCGGGGTTTTCATGACATGAAGGCCGACGGCACCGGCGCTTCGCCGAGGGCGTTGCGCAGCACCGCCCAGTGCATCGCCTCGTCGCCGAGGATGCTGGCGGCCGCCTTGGCCAGCTCGCGGTTGCCGAACAGCGGCACGGCGCCCAGGTAGGCGCTGACGGCGCCCTTCTCCAGTGCCGCGGCAAAGCGCAGCACGTCCGTCTGCGATGTCAGGTTCTCGGTCGGGAAGGCATATTTCGCCTTGGCGCTAACGGCCTTGCCTCCCAGCTTGGCGATCGTTTTGGCGAGGATGTCGGCATGCTCCTTGTGGTGGCCCTGGAAGGTCACCGCCAGGTCGAGAACCGACTTTTGCAGCAGGCCGCTTTCCGCGCCCAGCTGGTAGGCGGCAATCGCTTCCAGTTCGGCGCCGAGCGCCGTGTTCAGGATGCGCACGTCTTCGTCGGACGATTTGTCGCCTTTGGCGGCCAGGGCGTCTTCGCCCGCCAGCAACGCCACGGCCGCGCCGGACAGCAGCAGCCCCGATCTGGAGAGGAAGGAACGGCGCGTGCCCTGTGCAGCGTCGTCGAGGGAAATCAGGAAGGACATGGTTTTCTCCTTGTGGTGGGTGGTCAGTTTTTCAGCCGTTCGAGAACGTTGGCAACGATGCGGTCGCAGCGTGCGCCGTCGAAGGAAAACGCATCTTCCAGCGCGACATCGAGTTCGCGCGACAAGGCTTCACGCAGCAGGCCGCGGGCGCGGAAATAGCGCGTGCGCACGGTGGCTTCCGGGATGGCGAGGCAGGCGGCGGTTTCCTCCACCGTCATTTCCTCCAGCGCACGCAGGACGAACACCGTGCGGAAGCTGTCGGGCAGGCCATCGATCTTGCGCTCGATCAGGCGCCGCGCCTCGCTGCGCAGCAAGGCCTGCTCCGGTCGTTCCTGGTGTTCGTCCATTGTGTCCTCCACGTCAAGCGGGATGATCTCGGCGCTGCGGCGGCGCGTGCGGCCGATGGCTTCATTGATCACGATGCGGGTCAGCCAGGTCGACATGCTGGCTTCGCCGCGAAAGTCGGCCATCGCGCGGAAAGCCAGCAGGTAGGCTTCCTGCAGCACGTCCTCGGCTTCCGCATCGTCCTTCACGATGCTGCGCGCGGTGCGGTATAGGGCGCGGTTATGGCGGCGCATCAGCTGTTCGAATGCGGCTAGGTCGTTCATGGGGCTCCCCGTTTCTGGCTGTTTTCAAGACATTGGATGTCGCGCGTTGCGCCTGCGTTCCCGAAAAACAAAAAAAAACCACCCGAAGGTGGTTTTCATTATGCAGGGAGGCGCCTAGCGCAGCGCCAGCTGCCGGCCCGGCATGCCGGCCAGGCGGAACTGGCTGACCACGCCCGCCAGCTGGTCGGCCTGCTCCTGCAGCGCTCCGGCTGCAGCAGCGGCCTGTTCGACCAGGGCGGCGTTCTGCTGCGTCACTTCGTCCATCTGGCCGATGGCGCGGTTGACTTCATCGATGCCGGTGCTTTGCTCGGCGCTGGCGACCGAGATCTCCGCCACCACGTCGCTGACGCGGCGCACGCTGGCTAGTACCTGTTCCATGGTGCTGCCGGCCTGCTGCACCAGCCGGGTGCCGGTATTCACCTCGCGCGCGGAGTCGTCGATTAATTGCTTGATCTGCCTGGCCGCCGAGGCGCTACGCTGGGCCAGGTTGCGCACTTCCGATGCGACGACGGCAAAACCGCGTCCCTGCTCGCCGGCACGCGCCGCTTCCACCGCCGCATTCAGAGCCAGGATGTTGGTCTGGAACGCAATGCCGTCGATGACCGCGATGATGTCGACGATCTTGCCGGAGGCGGCGCTGATGTTTTCCATCGTCAGGATCACCTGCTGCACCACCTTGCCGCCATCGCTGGCCACGTTCCATGCCGACTGCGCGAGCTGCTTGGCTTCGCGCGCGTTGTCGGCGTTCTGGCACACAGTGGAGGTCAGCTCCTCCATGGCCGATGCCGTCTCTTCCAGCGAGCTGGCCTGGCTCTCGGTGCGGGCCGACAGGTCCAGGTTGCCGCTGGCGATCTGCGCCGAGGCGGTGGCAATGGCATCGGTGCCGCCGCGCACCTGGCCCACAACGTGCGCCAGGCTATCGTTCATCTCGCGCAGCGATTGCATCAGCGCGCCTGTCTCATCGCGCGATTCGACCTTGATGCTGGCGCTCAGGTCGCCGCCCGCTACGCGCTGCGCCACCGCTACCGCCTCATTCAAAGGCGCCGCCACGATGCGCGCCACCCACAGCGCCAGCAGCACGCCCACCACCAGCAGCGCGGCCAGCATGCCGATGATCAGCTTGCGCGACATCTCGAAGCGTTCCGCTGCGGCTTTTTCGGCGCCGCTGCTGCCTTCGTCGTTATATTTCGACAGCGCTTCGAACTGCTCATTGAGCTTGCGGTAAATCTTGTTGGAAGCACCACGGAACAGCAGGCGCGCCTCTTCCTTGTTGCCGGCGCGCGACAGCGCGGCCAATTTTGCGCTCTGCGCCAGGTAGGCATCGATGTCCTGTTTCAGGTCGGCGTAAATGCGTGACTCTTCGGCATCGGTCACCAGCGCGGCCAGCAATTCCTGTTGCTTGCGCATGGTGTCCAGGCGGCCGGCCATCGATTTTTCGATGGTGCTCATTTCCTCGCCTTCATCCACCAGGATGTGGCTGGCCTCGGAAATGCGGTAGCGGGCCAGCGAGGTCTGCACCTGCCCCACGCAGCGTACTGCCGGCAGCCAGTTGGTGGCGATGTCGGTCGAGGACTTGCTGACCTTGACCAGCTCGACGATGGAGAACAGCCCCATCACGCAGGTGAAGGCGATGACCAGGCTGAACGCGCATAGTAGCTTCTTCCCGATCTTCAGGTGGTAGAACCAGCCCATGATTGTCTCCCTATTATTGTTAGCCCTGGCTTGTTACCAAGAAGCAAATTTCAGGGTAACAAACAGGAGCTTTCAGTTTCCTTTCATCCATTGCCCTGCGGCAAATCGAGGGGTATCGTGTCTGGATTGTGGACACCTCACCGGAGCCGGACATGGCAGAGCACGACATCCCCCAACTCGAAATCCCCGAATCGGTCAAGGCGGCGCTGAGCAACTGGGTGCAACAAGCCGCCCAGGAAGCGGGCAGCCCCCTGCGCAGCGAGATCGAAGAACTGCGTGCGCAATTGGCAGCCGCCCACGCCACGCTGGAAGAAAACGAAGACCAGATCACGCGCCTGAATGGGGAATTGCGCAACGCCCGCAATATCGCGGCGGACGCCCTGGTCGGCAAGGCCAAGGACCAACTGGCGATCGAAGGCAAGGATGCCCAGATCGCCGACCTGCGCGGCCAGCTCGAACGCAGCGTCGCCATCGCGGCCACGCTGTCCGATGCCAAGCTGGCGGCGGAAATGGAGCTGGTCGGCGCCACCACGGCGCGCGACAACTACCTGGCCGAAGCCGCCGAGCTGCGCACCCAGCTCGAAGCCTGCCGCGCCGCGCGCCGAGCCGCGTAATTCATTGCAATCGGCGCTTGCTAGCTTGCATTCATCTGTTTAGGATGAATGCATCCACAGCATTTGTCGGAGGGATTCGATGGCAATGTTAACAATTCGCAACCTTCCCGATGAAGTCCACCGGGCGCTCCGGGTGCGTGCCGCCGGAAATGGGCGCAGCACCGAGGCTGAAGTGCGGGAAATTCTGGCCAGCGCAGTAAAACCGGAAACGCGAATCCGCATGGGCGAAGCCTTGTCTGCACTCGGCCGCGAAATCGGCATTACAGACAAGGACATCGAAACCATAGCTCAAGCCCGTGACAGCAAACCTGCCGAGCCATTGACGCTCGAATGATCGTCCTCGACACCAATGTGGTTTGTTCAGGAGCCGCATCCTTCCCTTCGATATCGAAGCCGCCCGGCATTATGCGGAACTGGCCGCGGCAGCAAAATCCGCCGGGCGTGGATTTCCCACGCCGGTCGGCTACATCGCTGCGATTGCCGCATCGCGCAACTTCATTGTGGCGTTCCGCGATACGGCTCCTTACCAAGCGGCAGGCGTCTCCGTTTTTAATCCATGGGCGCCGCCTGGCCAATCAGGGTAAAGAGATTCACTCCGAGATCTCAACCAGCTTGTAGCCCGGGTCGGAAGTGATCTGGGCCTCGGTATAGGGCAGCTTGATCCACTGGCCTTTCACGTACAGCTTGGTCTCGTCATTGAAATGCGGGCTGTCCGGGTTGGAGGACTGGCTGTAGGTCAGGATGCCTTCCGCTACCGGCCCGCTATCGTCCCAGGTGACGAACTGGATATAGCTGTTGCCGTAGGCGCCGGCGTTGGTTTTCGAATCGGCCGTGTAGATCCAGATGCCGGGATAGATCTGGTTCTTCACGCCGCGCCAGTTCATGAAGGTATAGCGTCCGCCCGGCACGGCCAGGCTGCCGTCGGGGCGCGAAAGGGTTTGCACTTCTTCCGGGCGGGTGCGGCGCTTGGCTGCGGTATCGAACTGGCTGCTGGCGACCAGCGCCTCCAGCTTCGCCATGGCGGCGGCGATGCCTGCGGCGCCGCGCGGCGTCTCCAGCGGGTCGGCCGGGTTGTACGGCACGCTCCACCACGAAGCCGCATTCAGTTCGCCCAGCGCTGCATACAGCTCAAAGAACAGGATGGCGCCGGCGCTGCCTGGCGCATGGGTCTTGTCCCATGCTTGCAGCACAGTGCAGGCATCCTTGGCCGCCGCCGTGGCGGTGCTGGAAGCCAGGCAGGCGGCGGTGAATTCCGGCAGCCATTTCTGCGCCTTGAAGAAGCGTGCCTGCAAGTAAATCTGCTGCAGGTTGGCCATGGTGAAGCGGTTGCCCGGCAGTCCGTCGGCACTGGCCAGGCGGTCACGCACGATGGCGTGGCCGGTACGGGTGCGGTTGTTCTGCGGCGCGCCTTCCACATTCGGGCCGGTGGCGATGATCTTCGGATAACCGGTGAGGAAGGTGCTGGCGGACGGCCACCAGTGACTGTCGTTGGCGTTCAGGATGTAGTCGCTGCGCTTGACCCAGGGCCGCTGGGCGGCGCCGATCGCGCCCGACCAGTCGCAGGCCGAGGTCGTCCCCGCCATCACCACCACGCCGGTGGTGGCCATGATGTCCTGGAATGGCGCGCCTTGCGCCGCACCGGGAACGCAGCCGGCCAGTTGGGCATCTTGCACGTTGGCCGCCACCGAGAAGTCGCCGTACAGGGTATCGCCGGCCTTGTCGGCGGCCATGGTGTTCACCCACGGCATGGCGACATGGGTTGCCGCCGCCGTGCGCAGGCTGTCCACGCTGGTGGACTTGCCGTTCAGGATGACCTGGTCGATCAGCTTATGGTTGGCCAGGTTCGCGTCCTGGATCGCAAACGCCGACGTTGTGCCCCAGGCGAAGGAGCTGTCCATCAGCATCGGGCCGAACTCGGTGGTGTACAGGGTGCGCGACAGCGAGGTGAGCGCGCCGTCGGCGCCCTTGACGCTGATGGTCAGCGGCACCGCCGTCATCGCCACCGGCTTGCCGTCCTTGATGTAGCGGGTCGGGCTGCTCGGGTCGAGCGCCAGGTAGCGCAGCGTGAAGCGGTTGTCGGTGGAGAAGGTGTGGGTCCACGCCACCTTGTCGTTAAAGCCGATCAGCGGCAGCGGCACGCCAAGCAGCGTGGCGCCGTACACGTCGTAGCCTTTGCCGGTGACGGTCAGGTGCAGCTGGTTCAGGCGCAACGCGCCCCACCACGGGAAGTGCGGGTTGCCGAACACCATGCCCTTGCCGGACTGCGTCACGTCCTTGCCCAGCCCGAAGCCGTTGGAGCCGATGGTGTGCTCCTGGATGGCCTGCAAGCCTTTTGCAATCGAGGAATTGGCGTAATCGGAGGCGGCCAGCAGGCGCGGCTTGCTGCGCTTGAGCAGCGCGGCCGTGGCGGTTTTCGGCGGCTGCGCGGAACCGATCTGCTTGATGAAGGCCAGCGAACTGCCGGCCATCGCGGCCTGGGCAAAGCGCAGGTAGGCATCATCCTCCGTCATCGGCTGCACCCAGACGGCGCTGTTGCAGGCTGCCGGCAGGCTGGCCAGCGGAGTCTCCTTCAGGTAGCGGTTGTAGCCGGCCACGAAACCGGCGGTGAGGTCTTGCGCATCCTGGCTGGAGGCGGCCTTGATTTTGGCCGCCAGCGCCGGCGTGAACTGCAGCTTGTAGAAGAAGTCGGAATCGATATTGCCGAAGGTGTCGCCCAGCTGGCCCAGATAGCCGCTGGCGCCGCCAAAGTATTTCGCGCGCTCGCCGTGCAGGGTCACCAGTTCTTCCGCGTACAGGCAGATGTTCTCCTTGGCGAAGGCGTAGCCGTAGCCATAGCCGGCTCCCTTGAAAGTCTCCGCCTTGACGTGCGGGACGCCGTAGGAGGTATAGCGGATCGATGCGACATAGGTGGTGCCGGTAATCGGTGGGGGAGTGGGCGCCGCGGGGGGATCGTCGCTGCTGCTGCCGCAGGCCGCCAGCAGCGCGAACGGGACCAACGTCAGAATACGGGATAAAACATGCTGTCTCATCTTGTCTCCTAGTTATCGGTATGCGCAAAGTTAATTGCTTGGCAATAATAACCCGGCTTGGGCATGAAAAACCGGATTGCCCCATAATCGCGGTTCATTGTCCAACCGCGAGAGATTGAGCATGACTGGCATTACCGACTTTCCCATCAACGCCAAATGGCCCGCCCAACATCCTGAACGCCTGCAGCTGTATTCCCTGTCCACGCCGAACGGCGTCAAGGTATCGATCATGCTGGAAGAAACCGGCCTCGCTTACGAGCCGCACCTGGTCAGCTTCGACAGCAACGACCAGATGTCGCCGGAGTTCCTGTCGCTTAACCCGAACAACAAGATCCCGGCCATCATCGACCCGGACGGTCCGGGCGGCCAGCCGCTGCCGCTGTTCGAATCGGGCGCCATCCTGCTTTACCTGGCCGAGAAAACCGGCAAGCTGATGCCGCAGGACGCGGCCGCGCGCTACGAAACCATCCAGTGGGTGATGTTCCAGATGGGCGGCATCGGCCCGATGTTCGGCCAGGTGGGCTTCTTCCACAAGTTCGCCGGCAAGGAATACGAAGACAAGCGCCCGCGCGACCGCTACATCAACGAATCGGCGCGCCTGCTCGGCGTGCTGGAGCAGCGCCTGCAAGGCCGCAAGTGGATCATGGGCGAGCAGTTCACCATCGCCGATATTGCGATCTTCCCGTGGGTGCGCAACCTGGTGGAATACTACGGCGCCGGCGACCTGGTGGGCTTCGAGAAATTCGCCAACGTGCGCCGCGTGCTGGCCGCCTTCCTCGACCGCCCGGCTGTGGCGCGCGGCCTGAATATTCCAGCCCGCAGCTAAATTCCTGCAAGTGACGGGCGTACAATGGCTGGGCAGGTTTCCACCAGCCCGGGAGCATCGCTATGCCACGCCTCCACCGCCTGTCTGCTGTCTTCCTGCTGCTGGCCGCCGCGCTGGCAGCACCCGCCCACGCCGGCAAGCCTTACCAGTATTACGCGGTGGGCGATCCCACCAACGTCGTCTTGCCGCAGCCTAAAAAACCCAGCCTGGTGCTGATGGGTGGCGGGCCGGACGTCGATGCCGTCTTTGCCTGGATGATCCAGAAAGGCGGCGGCGGCAACTTCGTGGTGATCCGCAGCCGCGGCACCGACGCCTACAACCCCTATATCTTCGCCATGGGCGGGGCACAATCGGTGGAAACGCTGGTGATCCCGAGCCGCGATGCCGCCAACGATCCCTTCGTGGCCGAACGCATCCGCAATGCGGAAGAACTGTTCATCGCCGGCGGCGACCAGTCGGACTACATCAACTTCTGGCAGGGCACGCCAGTGCAGGCTGCGATCCAGGAACTGGCCGGGCGCAAGATCCCGATCGGCGGCACCAGCGCCGGCCTGGCCCTGATGGGGCGCTTCGGCTTTGCGGCACTGAACGGCAGCATCACCTCGGCTGAAGCACTGGCCAATCCCTACGACAAACGCATGACGCTTGAGCGCGACTTCCTGCTGCTGCCCGACCTGGGCAGCGTGATTACCGACGCCCACTTCGACACGCGCGACCGCATGGGTCGCCTGGTGGCCTTCATCGCCCGCATCGTCAATGATGGCTGGGCCGGCATGGCGCGCGGCATCGGGGTGGACGTGGAAACGGCGCTGCTGGTGGAAGACGGCAAGGGCACGCGCGTGGGCACGGGCTCGGTCACCTTCCTGCAATCGGTCGGCCTGCCGCAAGTGTGCAAGCCAAAGCAGCCCTTGACCTACCTGAACCTGCAGGGACAGCGCATGTCGGGCGGCGGCAGCTTCGATTTGCGCAACTGGGCCGGCTATGGCGGCGCGACGGTGCCTTTCACCGTGTCCGCCGAAGCCGGGGTGCTGCTTACCAGGTAAAGTCGTCCGGGATCTTGTAGTCGGCGTAAGGATCGTCTTCCGCCGGCTGCTCGCTGGCGGCCTTTTTGACCGCCACCACCACTTCCGGCGCGCGTTCAGCGATCTTTTCGCCCACCACTTTCGGCACCAGTTCGGCCACGCCGTCCAGCACCACGATCACCAGGCGGCCGTTGACCAGGTGCTGCTGCACCTTATCCGATACGTAAATGCGCTCGATCTTGCTGCCGATGGTGAAGTTGTAGGCGACATCGCCGTTGCCTTTCGGCTGGCGGTGCTGCTGCACCATCTGGACCACCTGGGCCAGGATAGCCTTCTGGGTGGCAGCCGCGTCGCGCGCCGCGTTCAGCTCGCGCGCACGCTCGGCATTCTTGCGCTGCTGCTCCAGGGCCGCCTCGCGCGTCTGGTCCACGGCCTTGGTGCCGCTGCGCAGTTCTTCCTTGTGCTGCTTGGACTTTTCCTGCTGCACCTTGTTGACCTTCTTCTTGTCGACCAGGCCAGCCTTCATCAATTGTTCTTGCAATGAAACCATTGTCACACTCCTTTGTTGCCCGCAAGTTTAGCAGAGCGCGTATAGTGCCTGCATGAAGAGACTTGCTATTCTCGCAACCGCGCTCGCCACGCTGCTGCCGCCTGCCCATGCCGGCGATGCCGAACAACTTGTGGCGATGGTCAACGCCTGGCGTGCCGCGCCGGCCGCCTGCCAGGGCAAGCAGCGCCCCGCCGTAGCGGTGCTGGCGCCAAAGCCGGTACTGTCGCGCATCGCGCTGCGGCCCGGCATGATCCTGCTGGCGGCGCTGGACAGCGCCGGCTACGACCCGGAAGTCGCCGACGCGGTCAATGTGGAGGGCCCCGCAGACGCGCGCAGCGCCTTCGAGGCCCTGCGCGACTCGTATTGCGCCACGCTGGGCAGCGCGCGCTATCGCGAGATCGGCGCCCACCGCTCAGGCAATGAATGGACCATCGTGCTGGCGGTGCCGGCGCCGAACCCGCTGATGCTGCTGCCCGATATGGCCGATGCAGCGCGGGAGGTCTTCAGGGCGACTAATGCGGCGCGCGCCCAGGCGCGCCAATGCGGCGACACCTGGATGGACGCTGCGCCGGCGCTGGCCTGGAACAAGGACCTGGCAGCGGCCGCCCTGGCCCACAGCCAGGACATGGCGCAGCAAGGCTACTTCGCCCATAAGAACAAGCAGGGCAACGAGGTGTCACAGCGCGCCGAAGCGCAAGGCTACCGCTGGCGCCATATCGGCGAAAACATTTCGCGCGGCCAGTCCAGTGCGACGGAGGCCGTGGCCGGCTGGATCAACAGTCCCGGCCATTGCTTGAACCTGATGAACCCGCGCTTCACCGAGTTCGGCGCCGGCGTCGCCATCCGCCAGGGCAAGCGCCCGGCAGCCTACTGGACCCAGGTATTCGGCGCCCCGCGCTGAGCTTGACATCTGCCCCCTGCGTACTAGGCTTATCTGATCGGCAGCCTGCGGCATGCCGCTGCAGGTGCCGGTGTTTGGGGGATGTCATGGACACCAAAAAGTTCATCAGTGAAGGCTACAAGCTATTCGCGGCAGGCGACCTGAAAGGCCTGCTCGAACGCTATAACGACGATGCGGAGATGATCAATCCCGACTCCGACTACCTGCCCATAGGTGGCAGCTATCAAGGCAAGCAGCAGATAGCCGAATTCTTCGTGAAGTTGAATGAGACCACGCAGTGCACTTACCTCGAACCGAAGACCATGGTGCAGGAAGGCGATACCGTGGTGGTGACCGGCGACTCGAGCTGGATTGCCCGCAGCACGGGTATCGCCTACGAGAATCCGTTCGTCCACGTCTTCAAGATGCGCGACAATAAAGTCGCTTCATTGCGCGCCTACTACGACACCAGCAAGCTGGAGCATGCCCTGCACCCGGCCACCACCGGCCAGGCTGCCGGCAAGCCCTTGCACCACTGACAAGGAGAGCTGACATGCCGGCCGCCCGTGCCCTGCCCTTCATGCTGTGCCTGGCGGCCGGCGCCCTCCCTGCCGGCTCGCAGGCAGTACGCGAGCCGGCCTTCGATCCGCTGCTGGATGGCGCGCTATGCGCCAATCCGGCCGGCGGCCGGCCGCTGTTGCTGGCGCTGGCGGCGCCGGCCGAAACGGCGCCCTTCAAGCCGGCGCAGCAGGCGCGCCAGGCGCAGGCAGGCGGTCCGCCGCCGCTGTACAAGGACCTGGGCAAGCTGCATTTCTCGATCACCACGCGCAGCCCGCGCGCGCAGGCTTACTTCGACCAGGGCCTGCGCCTGCTGTTCGCCTTCAACCACGCGGAAGCGGCCCGCGCCTTCCACGCCGCGCAGCAGGCCGACCCGCAGTGCGCCATGTGCCACTGGGGCGAGGCGCTGGTGCTGGGGCCGAACATCAATGCGCCGATGTTTCCCGACATGGCGGGGCCGGCGTTTGCGGCAGCCGAGCGCGCAGCGGCGGCAGCCAATAGCGCCAGCCCGGTGGAACAGGCGCTGGTGCGCGCCGTCAACCGGCGCTACGCCGCGCAGCCGCCAGCCGACCGCGCAGCGCTGGACCAGGCCTATGCCGCCGCCATGGCCGACGCTGCGCGCAGCTTCCCCAACGAGGACACGGTGCAGGTGCTGTTCGCCGAAGCGCTGATGGACCTGTCGCCCTGGGATTACTGGGAAGCGGGCGGCGCCAGCCCGAAAGGCCGCACGCAGGAGCTGGTCGATGCGCTGGAGCGGGTGCTGGAGCGCAATCCCAGCCACCCCGGCGCCATCCATTACTACATCCACGCGATGGAAGCCTCGACCCATCCCGAAAAAGCCCTGCCCCATGCGCGCCAGCTGGCCAGGCAGATGCCCGGCGCCGGCCATATCGTGCACATGCCGTCGCACATCTACTACCGCGTCGGCCTGTACAAGGACGCGCTGCAGGCGAATCTCGATGCCATTGCCATTGACGAAACCTACTTCCGCGGCGCCGCCAGCGACCCGATGTACAAGGGCGCCTACTATCCGCACAACATCCACTTCGCGATGGTCTCGGCGCTGATGGGCGGCGACGGCAAGGCCGCACTGCAGGCGACGCAACGCCTGGAGCAGTCGATCAGCCCGGAACAGCTGCGCGCGATTCCGCCGCTGCAGCCGGTGCGCGCCGCGCCCTACTTCGCCCACGTGCAGTTCAGCAGCCCCGGCACGCTGCTGGCGCTGCCGGCTCCGGCCGAGGAATTCGTGCTGCTGCGCGCGATGTGGCATTACGCGCGCGCCGTCGGCTTTGCGCGCACGGCGATGTGGGACGACAGCCAGCGCGAGGTCGACCGCATTGCCGCCATCGAGCAACAGGCCGACTTCAAGCCGCTGCAGGACTGGGGCGTGCCCGGCGCCGATATCGTGCGCACCGCGCGCCTGGTGGCAGCGGGCAAGCTGGCCGAGGCGAAGGGCGAGCTGCCCGGCGCGATCGCCCTGTTCACGCAGGCGGTGGCGGCGCAGGATGCGCTGCCCTATACCGAGCCGCCGTACTGGTACTACCCGGTGCGCCAGTCGCTGGGGGCGGCGCTGCTCAAGGCCGGCAAGCTGGAAGAAGCGGAAGCGGCGTTCCGCGCCTCGTTCGCCAAAACGCCGAGCAATGGCTGGGCCCTGCGCGGCCTGGCCGCGGTGTACGAGAAACGCGGCGACAAGGCCGCCGCCGCCGCTGCGCACAAGCGATTCGCCGCCACCTGGCTGGGCCCCAGCGGCGGGCCCGACCTTTCGCGTTTATAGGGCGGGCGCGAATCACCTACACTAGCGGAATGTTTCTCCGCTCCCTGATCGCTGCCCTCGCTCTGGCAGCAAGCTGCGCCACGCAGGCCGCGCCGGCGCGCCTGCTGGCCGACTACACCCATACCGCCTGGACCCGCCTGCAGGGCGCGCCCAGCGACGTTGTCAAATTCGCCCAGACGCGCGACGGCTGGCTGTGGATCGCCTCGCCCGGCGGTCTGCACCGCTTCGACGGCGCCCATTTCGAGCGCATCGAAAGCCTGGCCGGGCACCGGCTGCAGTCGACCAGCACCATGGGCTTGCTGGCCACCCGCGACGGCGGCTTGTGGATCGGGCACCGCTTCGGCGGCGTCACCGCCTTCGTGGACGGCAAGGTGCGCGAATTCACGCCGGCCGAAGGCTTGCCCGCATCGGCGGTGCTGAGCCTGACGGAGGGCCCGGACGGCGCCATCTGGGTCGCGGCCGGCGGCGGCCTGGCGCAGCTCAGGCCCGGCGCCGGCCGCTTCCAACGGGTCGGGCCCGAGAGCGGGCTGCCGGACGGCGGCGCGCGCCAGATCCTGTTCAGCCGCAACGGGCGGCAGTGGGTGTCGGTGCGGGGCGGCGTCTACTGGCGCGAGGCGGGCCAGTTGCAGTTCCGGCGCGCCTGGCCCTACCTCGACCTGATGTCGCTGGCCGAAGGGCCGGACGGCACCATGTGGGCCACGGACGGCAACGACCGCGGCTACCGCCTGCAGGACCGGGCCCCGGCCAGCGGCGCCGCGCCGCAGGCGGAAGTGGCGGCCAACGGCATCCACTTCGACCGCCACGGGACCATGTGGCTGCTCAAGGCCCACGCGCTGGAGCGCCTGGCCGGCGACGGCGCTGCCGAAGGCGATGCGGCGCAGCAGCTGACGCGCGAGAGCGGCATCAGCGGCGGCCTGCCGCAGACCTGGTTCGAAGACCGCGAAGGCAATATCTGGATCGGCACCTCGGCCGGCCTGGACCGGCTGCGCCGCAACCGCCTGCGCCTGCTGGCCACGCCCGAGGAACTGGACCATCCGGGCATGCTGGCCGACAGCGAGGGCCGCATCCTGGTCAGCAATATGGCGGGCGCGGTCTACAGCTACAGCAGCGAAGGCCTGCGCCTGCGGCGCGAAGCCGGCAGCATGACCGCCGGCTACCGCGCCCCGGACGGCGCGCTCTGGTTCGGCACCGACAGCGAGCGCTGGCGCCGCGCGCCCTCCGGCCTGCTGACCCGCTATCCGCACCCGCCGCAACACGCGCAGCACGACGTGCAGGCCATGACGCTGGACCGCGCGGGCCGCATGTGGCTGTCGCTTTCGCGCAAGGGGCTGTTCATGGCCGAAGGCAACAACTGGCGCAAGGATGGCGGCGTGGCCGGCCTGCCGCAGGGCCTGGCGCCCGCCGTGGCCAGCGACGAGCAAGGGCGCATCTGGGTCGGCTACCTGGGCAGCCGCATCGCCGTCATCGAGGATGGCCGGGCGCGCATCTTCGGCCCCGAGCAGGGCGTGGGCATCGGCAACGTGCTGGCGCTGCAGGCTGACGGCCCGCGCATGTGGGCCGGCGGCGAGTTCGGCCTGGGCTGGTTCGACAGCGCCGGCTACCATGCGGTGGAAGCCGGCTTGCGCGGCATTTCCGGCATCGCGCGCACGGCGCATGGCGAGCTGTGGCTGCACGGCATCGACGGCATCTCGCGCCTGTCGGCCGCGCAGCTCACGCGCTTGCTGACCGACCCGGCCTACCTGCCGCAGTTCGAGCGCTTCGATGCCCAGGACGGCCTGCTGGGCAGCGCGGAGCAGTTCCGCCCCCTGCCCTCGCTGGTGCAGGGCAGCGACGGCAAGCTGTGGTTTTCGACCGCCAACAATATTGCCAGCATCGATCCCGCCAACATCGCGCGCAACACGCTGGCGCCGGCGGTGCAGATCCGCGGCCTGCGTTCGGGCGGCGCATCCTACCTGCCGCTGCCTGCATTACAGCTGCCCAAGGGCAGCAAGGACCTGGCCATCGCTTTCACGGCGCTCACCCTGTCGATGCCGGAACGGGTGCGCTTCCGCTACCGACTGGAGGGCGTGGACCAGGAATGGCAGGAGGTACAAGGCCGGCGCGAGGCCTTCTACACCAATTTGCAGCCGGGCAGCTATCGCTTCCGCGTGACGGCGGCCAACGAGCACGGCGTGTGGAATGAAGACGGCGCCAGCATGCAGCTGGAGATCCTGCCATCGTTCACCCAGACCGGCTGGTTCGACGCCCTGCTGCTGGCGGCAGCGGCACTGGCGCTGCTGGCGCTGTATGCCTTGCGCGTGCGCCAGCTGACGGAACGCATGCGCGACCTGCAGCAGGAGCGCCTGGCCGAGCGCGCCCGCATCGCGCGCGGCTTGCACGACACGCTGCTGCAAAGCGTGCAGGGGCTGATCATGTTCTTCGACCGCCAGGCTGCCTTGCTGCCCCGCGACAGCGAGGAAAAGGCCAGGATCGAGCAGACGCTGGAGCTGGCCGACCAGCTGATGGCCGAGGGCCGCAACTACATCATGGACTTGCGCGGCGACGGCGAGGCGGAGAACCTGGCCCAGGTGCTGCGCCAGTACGGCACGGTGCTGCTGAACGAGCGCTTCCACTTGTCGGTGACGCAGGCGGCGCGCCCGCTGCTCGATCATGTGCACTGCGAGGTGCTGGTCATCGCGCGCGAGGCGCTGTTCAATGCGGCGCGCCATTCCCAGGCAACGCGGGTCGACCTGCTGATCGACTACGGCGCCACCCTGTTCCAGCTCGAAGTCAGCGACAACGGCGGCGGCATCGGCAGCAATCCGGCCCTGCCCGGACACTTCGGCCTGGTCAGCATGCAGGAACGCGCCGCAGCGCTGGGCGCCACCTGCACCATCGTCTCGCCGGCGCAGGGCGGCACCGCGGTGCGCCTGCAGATGCCGGCGCAGCTGGCCTATGCCGAACGGCGCAGCGACAGCCTGCTGCGCCGCCTGTGGCGCTGGCTGCCCGACAAGCCGGCGCTGCCGGCCCTCCCCCAAAAGAGGTAGGCGGCGCGCCCCCGGATGGGCGATTCGGCTGCGGCATCGGCTGGCTATTCTTTCAATTGCTGTTTAACCACTTGAAGAAAGAAGAACCGACCATGCCATCCCCTATCAGCAACCGCCGCCGCAACGTCCTGCTGGGCGCTGCCACCGCCGCCGGCGCCTCGCTCTCCGCTTCCAGCGCCGCCGCCGCACCGGCCGGCGCCAGGGCCTCCGCCGCCGCCGGCCGCACTTCCGGCACCTTCACCACCCGCGACGGCGTGGAAATCTATTACAAGGACTGGGGCCCGCGCAACGGCCCGGTAGTGGTGTTCAGCCATGGCTGGCCGCTGAATTCGGACAGCTGGGAATCGCAGATGCTGTTCCTGGCCGACCGTGGCTACCGCACCATCGCGCACGACCGCCGCGGCCATGGCCGTTCCAGCCAGCCCTGGGACGGCAACGACATGGACCACTACGCCGACGACCTGGCACAGCTGCTGGACCTGCTGGACGTGAAGAACGCAGCGCTGTTCGGCTTCTCGACCGGCGGCGGCGAAGTGGCGCGCTACCTGAGCCGCCATGGCAGCAAGCGCATCGCCAAAGCCGGCCTGATTTCCGCCGTGCCGCCGCTGATGCTGAAGACCGCCACCAATCCGGGCGGCCTGCCGATCGAAGTGTTCGACGGCATCCGCGCCGGCTCGCTGAAAGACCGCTCGCAGCTCTACCTGGACATCGCTTCCGGCCCGTTCTTCAACTTCAACCGCCCGGGCGCCAAGCCATCGCAAGGCATGATTAACGCCTGGTGGATGCAAGGCATGATGGCCGGCCACAAGAACACCTACGACTGCATCAAGGCCTTCTCCGAAACCGACTTTACCGCCGACCTGAAAAAGATCGACATCCCGATGCTGGTGCTGCACGGCGACGACGACCAGATCGTGCCGATCGACGCTGCCGCCAAGTCCGCCGCCAAGCTGCTGAAGAATGCCAAGCTGGTGGTCTACCCTGGCGCGCCGCATGGCCTGACCGACACCCACAAGGACAAGCTGAACGCCGACCTGCTGGCTTTCATCAAGGGCTAAGCAATGGAACGCAAGCTCACTACCGCGGCCGGCGCGCCGGTTGCGGACAACCAGAACGTGGAAACCGCGGGCCCGCGCGGCCCCATGCTGCTGCAGGACGTGTGGCACCTGGAAAAGCTGGCGCACTTCCACCGCGAAGTGATCCCTGAGCGGCGCATGCACGCCAAGGGCTCGGGCGCCTTCGGCTGCTTCACCGTGACGCACGACATCACGCGCTACACCAAAGCCGCGCTGTTCGGCGCCGTGGGCAGGAAGACCGAGGTGTTCGCGCGCTTTTCCACCGTGGCCGGCGAGCGGGGCGCGGCCGACGCGGAACGCGATATCCGCGGCTTCGCCGTCAAGTTCTACACCGAGCAGGGCAATTGGGACGTGGTGGGCAACAACACCCCGGTGTTCTTCATGCGCGACCCGCTGAAGTTCCCAGACCTGAACCACGCCGTCAAGCGCGACCCGCGCAGCAACCTGCGCAGCGCCGAGAACAACTGGGACTTCTGGACCCTGCTGCCGGAAGCGCTGCACCAGGTGACCATCGTGATGAGCGAGCGCGGCATCCCCGCCTCGTACCGCCACATGCACGGCTTCGGCAGCCACACCTTCAGTTTCATCAACGCCGGCGGTGAACGGCACTGGGTCAAGTTCCACTTCACCAGCCAGCAAGGCATCGTCAACCTGAGCGATGCCGAGGCTGCGGAATTGATTGCAAAGGACCGCGAATCGTCCCAGCGCGACCTGTTCGAAGCGATCGAGCGCGGCGAGTACCCGCGCTGGACGCTGAAAGTGCAGCTGATGACGGAGCAGCAGGCCGCGCAGGCAGCCTTCAATCCCTTCGACCTGACCAAGGTCTGGCCGCACAAGGACTATCCGCTGCATGAAGTGGGCGTGCTGGAGTTGAACCGCAACCCGGACAACTATCACGCCGACGTCGAACAGGCCGCCTTCACGCCGGCCAACGTGGTGCCGGGCATCGGCTTTTCGCCCGACCGCATGCTGCAATCGCGCCTGTTCGCCTATGGCGACGCCCAGCGCTACCGCCTGGGCGTGAACCACCACGCGATCCCGGTCAACACGCCGCGCTGCCCCTTCCACAGCTATCACCGCGACGGCGCCATGCGCGTCGACGGCAACCAGGGCGCCACCATCGGCTACGAGCCGAACTCGAAGGGCGAATGGCAGCAACAAGCCGCCTACGCCGAGCCGCCCCTGTCCCTGGACGGCGCCGCCGCGCATTACAACCACCGCGCCGACGATGACTACTACAGCCAGCCGCGCGCCCTGTTCCGCCTGATGGACGAGCGGCAGCGCCAAGCCCTGTTCGACAACACGGCCCGCTCGCTGGCCGGCGTGCCGCTGCACATCCAGCAGCGCCACATTGAAAACTGCAACAAGGCCGATGAAGCCTACGGCGCCGGCGTGTCCGCCGCGCTCGACAAGTTGCGCCCACTCTGGTAACTCACTTAAAAGGAAACAACATGACCATTAACGCCAAAGCCACCCCGGGTTCCCTGCTGCTGACGCCGCGCGACCACACCCTGATCATGATCGACCACCAGTCGCAGATGGCGTTCGCCACCCACTCGATCGACGCCGTCCAGCTGCGCAACAACGCCGCCCTGGTGGCGCACGCCGCCGCCGGATTCGACGTGTCGACCATCGTCACCACCGTGGCCGAGAAAAGCTTCTCCGGCCCGGTCTTCGACGAGATCAAGGACGCCTTCCCGGGCGCGGAAATCACCGACCGCACTTCCATGAACACCTGGGAAGACGAGAACGTGATCCGCCGCGTCAACGCCATCGGCAAGAAGCGCATCGTGCTGGCCGGCCTGTGGACCGGCGTCTGCATCGTCGGCCCGGCACTGTCGGCGCTGGACCAGGGCTTCGAGGTGTACGTGATCGCCGACGCTTGCGGCGACGTGTCCACCGAAGCGCACGAGCGCGCCATGGACCGCATGGTGCAGGCCGGCGCCCGCCCAATGACCTCGCTGCAATACCTGCTGGAACTGCAGCGCGACTGGGCCCGCACCGACACCTATGAACTGACCACCGGCATCGCCAAGAAATTCGGCGGCGCCTACGGCCTGGGCATCATCTACGCCCAGACCATGTTCCACGCCAAGGAAGGCCAGTGAAGATTTATCTTCTCTCGCTGGGTGCCGGCCTGCTGGCCGGCATCCTGTACGGCGTGCTGAACGTGCGCTCGCCGGCGCCGCCCGTGGTGGCGCTGGTGGGGCTGCTCGGCATACTGCTGGGAGAACAGGTGCCGCCGCTGGTCCGCCAGTGGCTGGCGCCGAAGGAACAGCAGTTATCATGGCTGCAAGAACACGTTAAGCCGCACTGTTTCGGCGAACTGCCTTGCGCTGCAAAGAACGAGGAGAAGCAATGACTGCTCCGGAGCTGATACTCCACAACGGCCGCTTCACGACGCTGGACAAGAGCCAGCCCGAGGCCGATGCGGTTGCCGTCACCGGCGGCCGTTTTACCCGTGTGGGCGAGGCGCGCGAGATCCTGCCGCTGGCGGGAGCGCAAACGCGCGTGATCGACCTGCAGGGCCGGCGCGTGCTGCCCGGCCTGATCGACAACCACCTGCACCTGATCCGCGGCGGCCTGAACTTCAATATGGAGTTGCGCTGGGACGGCGTGCGCTCGCTGGCCGACGCCATGGCCATGCTGCGCGCCCAGGTGGCCATCACCCCGGCGCCGCAATGGGTGCGCGTGGTGGGCGGCTTCACCGAACACCAGTTCGTGGAAAAGCGCCTGCCGACCATCGAGGAACTGAATGCCGTGGCGCCTGACACGCCGGTATTCATCCTGCACCTGTACGACCGCGCCCTGCTGAACGGCGCCGCGCTGCGCGCTGTAGGCTACGACCGCAACACGCCGGAGCCGCCGGGCGGCCAGATCCTGCGCGACAGCGCCGGCAACCCCACCGGGCTGCTGCTGGCCAAACCGAATGCATCCATCCTGTACGCCACGCTGGCCAAGGGCCCCAAGCTGCCGCCGGAATACCAGCTCAACTCGACCCGCCATTTCATGCGCGAGCTGAATCGCCTCGGCGTGACCGGCGCGCTGGACGCGGGCGGCGGCAACCAGAACTACCCCGAGGACTACCAGGTGATCCAGCAACTGGCCGATGCCGGCGAACTGACCATCCGCCTGGCCTACAACCTGTTCACGCAAAAACCGAAACAGGAAAAGGACGATTTCCTGCACTGGGCGGCCAGCAGCAAGTACCAGCAGGGCGACGATTACTTCCGCCACAACGGCGCGGGCGAGATGCTGACCTTCTCGGCCGCCGATTTCGAGGACTTCCGCCAGCCGCGCCCCGATATGCCGGCCAATATGGAAGACGACCTGGAAGGCGTGATCCGCATCCTGGTGCAGAACCGCTGGCCATGGCGCATGCATGCGACCTATGACGAAACGATTTCGCGCGCGCTGGACGTGTTCGAAAAGGTGAACCGCGACATGCCGCTCGATGGCCTGCACTGGTTCTTTGACCATGCGGAAACCATTTCACCGCAATCGATCGACCGCATCGCAGCGCTGGGCGGCGGCGTGGCGGTGCAGCACCGCATGGCCTACCAGGGCGAGTATTTCGTCGAGCGCTACGGTGCGGCAGCGGCGGAAGCGACGCCACCCGTGAAGTACCTGCTCGAGTCCGGCGTCAAGGTGTCGGCCGGCACGGACGCGACGCGCGTGGCTTCCTACAACCCCTGGGTCTCGCTGTCCTGGCTGACCACCGGTCGCACCGTGGGCGGCATGCGGCTCTACCCGCAGCGCAACCTGCTGGACCGCGAAGCGGCGCTGCGCATGTGGACCGAGAACGTGACCTGGTTCTCCAACGAGGAAGGCAAGAAGGGGCGCATCGCCGTCGGCCAGCTGGCCGACCTGATGGTGCCGGACCGTGACTTCCTGCGCTGTCCGGAGGACGAGATTGCCGACACCACGTCCCTGCTCACCGTGGTCGGCGGCAAGGTGGTGTACGGCGCCGGCCCGTTCGGCCAGTACGATCCGCCGACCCCGCCCGCCATGCCGGACTGGTCGCCGGTGCGCCAGTACGGCGGCTACGGCGCCTGGGGCGCCATGCCGGGCGCCGTGGCGCGCGGCGCGCAGGGTGGCGCGGCAGGCCACGCCAGGACTGCCGCCATGGCAGCGGCGGCGGCCTGCGGCTGCTCCAGCCAATGCGGCATGCACGGCCACCAGCACGCGACGGCCTGGACCCGCTCCCTGCCGATTGCGGACCTGAAGTCGTTCTGGGGCGCGCTGGGCTGCTCCTGCTGGGCGGTGTGACATGGCGCCGCACAGGCCCGGCGCGGGCATCCGCGCCCTGCACTGGCTGGCCCTGCTCCTGCTGTGCGCAGCATACCTGCAGGGCGGCTTGAACAAGCTGCTCGACTTCGGCAGCGCGGTCGGCGAAATGCAGCACTTCGGGCTGCAGCCGGCGGCGCCGCTGGCGATCTTGGTCATCGCCGGCGAGCTGGGTGCGGCGGCGATGATCCTGAGCGGCCGCCTGCGCTGGCTGGGCGCCGCCTGGCTGGCCTTGTTCACGGTGGCAGCCAGCTTCATTGCCAACCGCTACTGGGAAATGGCGGGTATGGAACGCTTCATGGCGGCCAACAGCTTTTACGAGCACCTCGGCCTGGCTGGCGGCTTCCTGCTGGTGGCCTGGCACGACCTGACACGCAAGGAGGGCAGATGGCACGCGGAACGACCCTGAGTTTCCTGGCCGGCTACGTCGACACCCTTGGCTTCGTGGCCTTGCATGGCCTGTTCACGGCCCACGTGACGGGCAACTTCGTCCTGCTCGGACGGGAGGTGGTGTCGCCGGGTAATGACGTGCTGCTCAAGCTGCTCGCCTTCCCTGCTTTCGTCGGCGGCGTGGTGGCAGTGCGGGCCCTGGTGCGGCGCTGCCAGGGCGGCGGCAGGGAGGCGCTGCGGCCGGCCCACCTGCTGCAGGCGGCGCTGATGCTGGCGGCAGCGGCCAGCGCGCGCTGGGACATGGCTGCCGGCCTGCTGTGCGCTGCCGCCATGGGAGCGCAGAACGGCTACGGCAAGCTGCTGCTGGCGAAACTGCCGGCCAGCACGGTCATGACCGGCAATGTCACGCAACTGGTGATCGACTGCCTGGACCGCGTGGGCGGCGCAGAACGGCCCGCGCTGGCGGCGCTGGGCGGCGGCGTGCTGGCCTTTGCGGCGGGCTGCGTGGCGGGCGCGCTGGCATCGCGCTGGGGCATGGGCGTCGGCCTGCTTCCGGCCGTGGCGCTGCTGCTGGCAATGGCGGCGCTGGCCGGGCAGCAGCCATCAAAGCCCGATAATGCCGCGCTTTAAGGCAATGGTGACGGCGTGCGTGCGGTCGTTGGCGCCGAGCTTGGCCAGGATGCTGCGCATGTGCGCCTTCACGGTTTCTTCCGAAATCGCCAGCTGGCTGGCGATGCGCTTGTTGGCGTTGCCGGCTGCCGCGCATTGCAGCACCTCGGCCTCGCGTTCGCTGAGCAGGGCGGCGCCCAGGTGGCTGGCCAGCTGCTGCGCGATTTCCGGCGAGATGTAGCGCTGGCCGCCGTGCACGGCACGGATCATGCCCACCAGCTCCTTGCGCAAGCTGCTCTTGAGCAGGAAGCCGCTGGCGCCGGCCTCCAGCGCGCGCCGCACCTGGGCGTCGCCGCCGAAGGTGGTCAGCATCACGATGCGCGCCGCCGGGAACTGGGCGCGAATGGCCTGCAGCGCCTCAAGGCCGCACATGCCGGGCATGGCGAGGTCCATGATGGCCAGGTCGGGGCGCACGGAGGCCCAGGCGGCAACGGCTTCGCGGCCGTCGCCGGCTTCGGCCGCCACCTGCATGTCGGGCTGGCCGGCAATCGCATCGGCCAGGCCGGCGCGCAGCATGGGATGGTCGTCCACCAGCAGCACCCGGATTGGCGCGGCGGTGTCTGGAATGGTCTGGGTGTTCAAGGTATAGCTCCGCGCAAGACTGCAAGGGGAACTATAACAACGGATGGCGGGACTGGCAATTTGCCGGGCGTGCTGTACGCCCGGCAAACGGGTGGAATTACTTCTTCTTGGCCTTGGCTTTGGCAGCAGGCGCCTGCACCTGCGACTGCGCGGCCACCGGCTGCTGCGAAGCGGCGGTGGTGCCGCCCTGCACGCCCAGCGCGCCGCCGGTGCCCAGGCCGCCGGCGACTTCCTGCTGCTTGTAGTTGCGCACCGCGCGCACCACGTTGTTGTACGAATCCATGAAGGCCGCCACCAGGATCTTGCCTTCCGGGGTGTTGGTGTAGCCGCTGGCGCCGGCCGCGGCGCCGCCGCCGAACAGGGCGCCGAACGCGCCGAAGTCGGTGTTCTTGGCGCTGCCCTCGGCTGCCGCCAGCTGCACGCCGGAACGGTTGTCGATCATCAGCAGCATGGTCGACGCTTCATTGGTCTTCATATTGCCGGCCACCATGCCGGCCACGCTGCCGATCAGGCCAAAGCCGCCCAGTGCGCCGCCCACGCCCGAAGTGCCTTTCTGGCTGAAGGTGATGGTCGGGCTCATGGTGTAGTCGGCAGCGGCGATCTGGCCCTTGCCGTAGTTGCTGTTGGCGCGCATCTCGCCCGATTTTTCCAGCGCGCGCTCGCCCATCATGTGGTCCATGGCGGCGCCGCGCTCCACCACCACGAAGCAGTTCGACTGCTGGATCATCATGCGCAGCACCGGCGTGGTGGAGCCCAGCTTGTACTGGCTCAGTTGCTGGAACCACGGCATGCTGCGGTCTTCCACCACCGACAGGGTGCCCAGCGGCCGGTCGCATTTTTCCAGCTGGGTGTTGGCATTGGCGGCGGTGGCGCCGCCGGCGCTGCCGGTGGCCACGGTACTGCCGCCGCCGAGGGTTGGTTGGGTGCCGGCACAACCGGCCAGCGCCAGGGCCGCCACGGCCGCGAACAGTTTGGTCTTCATACGTAGATCCCCTAATTTTTGGATGAAACGGCCGATTTTATAAGAAAGGCATGCCAGAAAAACTATCAAATAGTCACGCTGAGGCTGCCGTGACACAAGCCGCCATTGGGCGTACCATCAAGGTTCCGAAGAGCAAGGAAGCTAGCCCATGGCTGCCCCCGACCAGATCACCCACTGGCGCGAAAAAATCTTTGCCCGCCTGGTCCAGATTGTGCTGGTACTGGGCCTGGCCACGGCCATTCCAAGCATCGTGCAATCGCTGCGCGAAGGGCTGTGGGGCGTGGTGGTGGTCGACGCGGTTGCGCTGTCCTGGCTGACTGCCCTGTGGCGGCTGCAGGAAGTAGTGTCCTACCCGGTGCGCGCCATGCAGTTCCTGCTGATTACCTTCGCGGTCGGCGTGGCGCTGATGCTGCAGGTCGGTCCCGTGGCGCACACCTACCTGCTGGCGGTGCCCTGCCTGGCCGCGCTGCTGGTGGGCCTGAAGCCGGCCATCTGGCTGCTGCTGGCCGGCGCCGTCGCCATCGTGCTGACCGGCTTTGCGCCGCCGCCCGATCCGGCAGCCGTCGGCCTGTCCGACGACGCCGCCTTGCGCGCTTCGATCGTGGCGCTCAATTACCTGTTCATTGCCGGCATCCTCACCCTGAGCTGCGGCGTGCTGCTGCGCCACCTGGCGCGCTCGCTGGCCGAAGGCGAGCAACTGGCGTTCTACGACCCGCTGACCGGGCTGCCGAACCGGCGCCTGTTGCTGGACCGCCTGGCCGGGCTGTTGGCCAGTTCCGAGCGCCAGCAGGTGTTCAGCGCCGTGATGTTTGTCGACCTCGACCGCTTCAAGACCATCAACGATGCGCGCGGCCATGCCACCGGCGACCATTTGCTGCGGCTGGCCGCGCAGCGCCTGTCGGAAGCGGTGCGCAAGAGCGACACCGTGGCGCGCATCGGCGGCGACGAATTCGTGGTGCTGCTGGCGCACCTGGCGCCCGACCTGGCCGCGGCCGGCAATGCGGCGCAAGCGGTAGCGGAAAAGATCCGCGCCGCGCTGGCGCAGGAGTTCGAGATTGCCGGCCAGGGCTACGGCTGCTCGGCCAGCATCGGCGTCACGCTGCTGCCACGGTACGGCCAGCAGGCCGACGACCTGCTGCGCGAGGCCGATACCGCGATGTACCGCGCCAAGGGCGCCGGCCGCAACGGCATTGCCTTCTTCGAAGCGGCCATGCAGGCCGAAGTCGAGCGGCGCCTGACGCTGGAGCGCGAGCTGGGCCAGGCCATCGAGCAGGACCGCCTGCACGTGGTGTTCCAGCCGCAGTTCGATTGCCAGGGGCGGCTGCACGGCGCCGAATTGCTGATGCGCTGGGAGCGCGACGAGGGCGGCATGGTGTCGCCGGCCATCTTCATCCCACTGGCGGAAGAAGCGGGCCTGATCGTGCCTCTCGGGCTATGGGCCTTGAAGCAGGCCTGCCTGGCGCAGCAGCGCATGTCGGTGCTGGGCCTGTCCTTGCCGCTGTCGGTCAACGTCAGCCCGCAGCAGTTCCGCCAGGCCGACTTCGTGCAGCAGGTGCGCACGATCTTGCAGGAGCACGGCATGGAACCGGCGCTATTGATCCTGGAGGTGACGGAAGGCCTGCTGGTGGAGAAAATGGATGAAATCGTGGCGCGCATGAACGAGCTGGCCGAGCTCGGGGTGCGCTTTTCCATCGACGATTTCGGCACCGGCTATTCCAGCCTGGCCTACCTGAAGCGCATGCCGCTGTATGAGCTGAAGATCGACCGCAGCTTCATCATGGACATGCCGGACGACGCCAGCGACGTGGTGATCGTGCAGACCATCCTGGCCATGGCCGGCCAGATGGGCTTGCGGGTAGTGGCGGAAGGGGTGGAGACGCAGGCCCAGGCCGACTTCCTGGCGGCCCACGGCTGCCATGCACTGCAAGGCTACCTGCTGGGCCGTCCGGCGCCGCTGCCGGCGCTGCTCGACCTGCTGGCTGCGCAGGCCGCGCTCTCCACCGGGGCTGCCGTCTAGTTGAGCTTCACCGTCAGGGCCTTGCGGATCGCCACGCAGCGCTGGTCTTCCTGGTGCGCCACCAGCAGCGAGCGGCGGGTGCCGGCGCTCAGGCCGGGGTTGGCAGCTGCGGTATCGGACAGGCGCTGCACGCTTTGCGCCGTGCAGGTGGCCGGGATCATGGCACCTGCATAGTCGCGCATGAAGACCGGGCCGGCCGACTTGTCCAGCACGGGCAACTGGGCCAGGCGCGCCGCAGCGCTCTGCTCATTGAGCGCCACCTGCGAGGAAGGATACAGCGCATGCATCGCGGTGCGGATGCGCGAGAACGGCAGCTTGGTCTGCGTGTCGCCGATCCTGGCCAGCCATTCCTGCTTCACCTTGGCATCCGGGCGTGCGGCCTGGGCTGCCACGGCAGCCAGCTCGCCGCTGTCGGATTTGTCCTTGGCCTGCTCGGCGGCGATGCGCGCCTCGGCGCCCGGATAATCCTTGCGGTTCAGGACAGCGATCATGTCCCAGCGCAGGTCCTGGCTCAGGGTCAGGCCGGCCAGCTTTTCGCGGCCGTCCAGCATGGCGGCGATGCGCTCCAGCGAATCCTTGCTGCCGGCAGTGCCAAGGTAGGCGCCGAACCAGCGGCGCTGGAAGTCGCCCTTGCTGGCCTTGGCCTGCAGCCACGCCATCTTTTCCAGGCGCCCTACCACGGTGCGCGTGTAGGCGCCGTCGGCCGACATGGTGCGCAGGTAGCGGATCGACTGGGCCATCTTGCCCAGCACGTCGCCCAGCAGCACGTAGTCCTTTTCCTGCGGCGCGTTGACCAGCACCGTGTCGAGGAATTCGTTGAGCGGCAGCGCGCCGTCGCGCACGTTGTCCCACATGCTGTGCCACAGCATGGTGCGCAGCAGCTTGTCTTCCACCTTGCTCACGTCCTGGCGCGCGGTGGCAAAGGAGCGGGTATCGAGCTTGGCTTTCACAAAGCCCCAGTCCTGGTAGTTCGGGTAGACCAGGTCCGGGCAAGCCGCGCCCTTCAGCTCCGGCACGTCCGTCTTGGCGCCCTTGTAGGTCACCGGCAGCACCTTGGCAATATCCAGCTGCTTGCCCTGCTTCTGCATCAGGGCCAGTTGCACGCGCTGTTCACGCAGGGTCGGGAATTGCGCCACGGCCGTTTGCTGCAGGCTGAAGGCGTCGATCTTGCCGGCCTTGCAGCTGTAGTTGGCGGTGATGGTGTTCACGCCCGGCTGGTACAGCCAGTCCTGGGTCCACTGGCCCAGGTCGCGGCCGGCCGCTTCGGCCAGGCTGCCGATGAAGTCATCCAGTCTGGCGTTACTGAACTGGTACTTGACCAGGTAGTTATGCACGCCCTTGCGGAAGGTCTCTTCGCCCAGCAGGTGGCGCAACTGCTTCAGGGTCGAAGCGCCTTTCGAGTAGGTGATGGCGTCGATGTTGTCGAAGGCGTTGGCGGTCGACGGCACCGGGGTTTCGATCGGGTGGGTGGTGACGCGCTGGTCCTGCACGTAGGCGTCCGACTTGCCCTGCGAATAGAAATACTGCCAGGCGGAGTCCTTGTATTCGGTGGCTTCGGCGGTAGCCAGGGTGCCCATGAAGGAAGCGAAGCTCTCGTTCAGCCACAGGCCGTTCCACCACTGCATGGTGACCAGGTCGCCGAACCACTGGTGCGCCATTTCGTGCATGATGACGCTGGCCAGGTCGTGCTTCTCGGCGCTGGTCATCTTGTCCTTGTGCAGGAAGGAGTGTTCGGCGAAGGTGACCGCGCCGGCGTTTTCCATCGCCCCATACAGGAAGTCCGGCACCAGCAGCTGGTCATATTTTCCGTACTGGTAAGGAATGCCGAAGTAGTCGTCAAACCAGGCCAGGCCTTGTTTCGTGTATTCGAACCACGGCGCCGGGTCGACCTGGTCGGCCACCGACTGGCGCGCGAACAGGCGCATCGGGTACTTGGCGCTGGTAGCGTCTTCCCACACCTTGTACGGACCGGCGTGCATGGAGAAGTTGTAAGGGCTGAGGATCTTGGAGACAGGGAAGGTCCAGCGCTTGCCGTTGGCTACGTCTTCCACTTTGGATTCGCGCGTGGTGGACACCACGGTCCAGTCGGCAGGCGCGGTGACGTTGACCTGGTAGGTGGCCTTCAGGTCCGGCTGGTCGAACAGCGCGAACATCTGGTGCGCGGCGGCCGGTTCAAAGTGCGAGTAGGTGTAGACGCGGCCATCGACCGGGTCGACCATGCGGTGCAGGCCCTCGCCATTGGTGCTGTGCTTGCGCTCGAATTCCACGGTAACGCTGTTGCGGCCTGCCTTCAGGTCGGCGGCGGCCAGCGTGATGAACCAGTTGTTGTACTGCGGCGCGGCGACCTGCTTGCCATTGACCACCAGGCGCTTGATGGTGGCCTTGTCCAGGTCCAGCGTCAGCGGCTGCGCGTTGTCTTTGAGGTCGAAAGCGACGGTGGTGGTGTTGCTGAAGCTTTCCTGGCCGGTCAGCGTGAAGTCGAGGACATAAGCGACATTGGACACGCGCGCCGAGCGGGCGGCAGCATCGACCTGGCTCAGGTAAGGGTTTTCAGCGCGCGGGGTAATGGCGCTATTGTCGGCCGCGATGCCGCTGGTGGCGACAAGAGCACTGACTGCCAGTGTAATGGCATGAGGAACTAGCGATTTCATGGTTATCCTTAGACATGTCTCGCCCCGGACCGACCCCGGTCAGGTGGCGCAGGGATGATACCATTGGGCGATGGACATCAAACTCGAGACCCCCAACCAGCCCGAAGTCGTGGCCCTGATCGACCTGCTGGATGCTTACCAGCTGTCGCTGTATCCACCGGAAAGCGTGTATGCGCTCGACATGAATTCGCTGCTGCAGCCGAATGTGCTGTTTGCCGTGGCGCGCAATCTCGACGGCGCTGCGGTGGGCTGCGGCGCCATCGTGGTGACGCCGGAGTACGGGGAAGTAAAGCGCATGTTCGTGCATCCGTCCGCGCGCGGCCAGGGCGTGGCGCAGCGCCTGCTCGGGATGCTGGAAACGGAAGCGCTGGCGCGCGGCTGCCGCCAGTTCATGCTGGAGACCGGGCCTTCGCAGCCGGAAGCGATCGGTTTGTATGAGCGCCTGGGCTACCGTGTGCGCGGGCCATATGGCGATTACCGCGACGATCCTTTGAGCGTGTTCATGGAGAAAACGGCGTGAGCGACTCGTTGCAGGACCTGCGCGAGCGCACCCGTGCCTTTGCCGCTGCGCGCGACTGGGAGCAGTACCACACGCCAAAGAACCTGGCGATGGCGCTGTCGGTGGAAGTGGCAGAACTAGCCGAACATTTCCAGTGGCTGCCAACCGGCCGCGCCGGCGAACTGGCCGATGGCCAGCATGAGGCGATCCGCCATGAGCTGGCCGACGTGCTGCTTTACCTGGTGCAGATCGCCGACAAGCTCGATGTCGACCTGCACGCGGCGGCGTTGGAAAAGATCGAGCTCAATGCCATTAAGTACCCAACGCCAAAGAGTTGACCGGCCACAGCGACTACAGCGGCTACTCGCGCATTGACTGCGCCAGTGCCGCTTAATCGTGCTCAAGATGACTCGACGGCACTCAGAGCAAAAACGAGCAGCAAACGAGCAAAAATATGCAGCGAACGAGCTAAAACGTGCATTGAACGAGCAACTTTGAGCAATGAATGAGCAGCGATAAGCAGCATTGAGCTGCTTTGCGAACAAAGTTGACCGGCCTCGGAATTGAGAGGAGCCCATCAGAGTCGTCCGATTGTTCGCAAGGGCTTAGAACCGAGGGGGCGGCGGAAGTTCCGCCTGAGCTCAAAAAATGCCAGGCTGGCGGATCATGCGCCTTCAATCAGGTTTGCGACGAAGGCGCTGTACTCGTCGCGCATCGGGAGTTCAAGGTCCGTCACAATTGCGCGGCGGTGCGACACGACCGGCACATTGTCCTTCGGGTTGAAACCCGCTTTCTCTTCGACGCCCCAATACAGGCCTACGCCGCGCTTCTGCCAGTTCGGCAGTTCGTTGAAATTGATCCCGCGGCTAAACAGCAGCTCGTTTTTGTCCGCGAGCGATTTGCCGGCAATCGTTGCGGCGGCGCTGTTCGGCTCCACGCCTTCCTTGCGCAGCATCCAATAGCAGTGGGCGTTCAATGCGTTGCGGTGCGCATCTTCGTTACGCCAGCGGAAGTAGTCGACCACCAGGCGCTTGGTGGGCAGTTCCGAAATCCGGCAATCGAAGGCGCCCAACTGCCCCAGCATCAGGCTGAATTTGGCGGACGCTTCACCGGCGAGGATAGAGTTGTATTTCCGGGTCTTGCGGCCGAAGACATTGATGTCCGGGTCGAACAGCAGGGAGATTTCGTCGCTCTCGGTGTAACCGTAGATGACCTTGAAACCGCAGTTCATCAAATGCCTGGTGGTTTCGATCATCAAGTCGCGGAAGCGGACATCGAACGGGGCCTCAAAGCCGGCAAGCTCCTTGGTCAGGCGCGTAAAACTGCGGCCGTCGATCCTCGCGACCATATAGATGCCCGGCAGGACGCACTGGTCATGCGCGGTTTCATACACCCGCATTGATTCGTCGAGTTCATCAAACTTCACTAATCCATTCCTTTACAACACGTTCTCCGTTAATCCAGTCGACGTAGAACAGTTCATCAATGCCTTCCTCGCGCGCCGGGATTTCCAGCCGCTTGTGAGTGCTGAAGATGCCGACCTGCGGTATGCATTCGGCCCCTTGTCGCTGGCCGTTCCATTCAAGCGACCGGTCAAGGTCGCTCTTGAAGTAATAACACCTGATGCAATAGCCGTGCTCCTTCAGCATCGCGATATAGCGCGCCCGCACTTCCCTGCTGACATTCGTGTTATCGATCACCAGCGGCATTCCAGTATCGAAGCAAAGCGCGAACATCAGTTTTTCCCTGTTCTTCGTTTTCAGCAAATCGTTACTGATGCGGACGTGGGAATTGAAGAAGTGCTCTTTATAAAAGGTCGATTTGCCGGAGGCCTGGATGCCGACAAACATGATCGCTTCCATCAGAATCCCAGCGCCTTGCGGATCTGTGCATTGACGATTCCCCAGGCTTTCGAGTCGGCCGAGACTTCGTCGTAGTGGCTGCCGCCTGGCAGAACCAGCACCTCCGCTGAGTCGCCCGCAGCCTTGGCGCGACGGGCGTAGTTTTCTCCAGTAACGGCCGGCGAAATATCGTCATGCTCGCCGTGGATCAGGATCGTGTTCACTCCGGCCGGAAGCATTTCAGCCGGCGAGGTGTCGGCGAAAACGTCGGGGCGCGAAGCGCTCGGCAGGCCGGCAATCTGAGCGGTCTCGCGATCGCAGGTGCGCCGGATCAGGGCGGCTTCGTTGCGCAGGTCGGCCAGGCCGCCGAGGCTGATGACGGTGTTGATCTTCAGCGGCTGCGGCGCCCAGGCAGGGCTCCACTCGGGCAGCTTGTGGCGTGAGACCGCCCACTGTGCAAGGTGGCCGCCGGCGGAATGGCCGACTGCGACGATGCGGCTCAGGTCCAGGGCACTGGACTTGGCTTCGTGCTTCAGCAAGTCCACAGCGGTGGCCACGTCCTGGTACATGCCGGGATAGCCGCCGCCGTCTTCATCGTAGCGGCGGTATTCCACGTTCCAGACCGCGATGCCTTGCCGGGTCAGCGCGCCCGCCATATTGCGCATCTGCTCGATGCCGCCGAAGTGCACAGTCCAGCAGCCACCGTGGATCAGTACGACGACGGGGTGCGGGCCGGGGCCTGCCGGCTTGAACAGCTCAACGTACTGGCTTGGCGAGGGGCCGTACATAACTCGCTTGTCCGGCGCGGGCCCCTTCAGCGCGAGGTAATCCTGCAAGTCCATGGGCTTGGTGACCACGGCGTCGGCCGGCGCAGCGGACGCACCGACAGCGGCGGCACCCACGGCGGCGCACAGGGAATGGCGGATCAGTTTGTGCATGGCTATCTCGGTGAAGTCCGGAACAGCCAGCAGCATAGCTTGTGGATGGCCAATTCGGCAACAAGCCTGGTTGACGCCGCTATTGTCGGCGCGGTTCAGGGGCTCCAGAGAAGGGGGCCAGGCGACTCGCCAGGCCCGGTCGTTTCGACGTGGATCAGCGCTTCGGCTTGGCTACCGGCTTTTTCGGCGGGGTGTGCTTGCCTGACATCGGCGGCATGGCGTCGGCCAGCGACATTTTCAGCTGCTTGCCGCCGACCCAGACTTTGCGCAGGTGCTTGAAGATGTCGTCCGGCATGCCGTCCGGCATCTCGACGAAGGCATGGTCTTCGAGGATTTCGATGCGACCGATGAAGCGCGACTCGAGGCCGCTCTCATTGGCGATGGCGCCAACCAGATTGCCGGCATTGACGCCATCCCCCGAACCGACTTCCACGCGGTAGGCGCGCATTGGCATTGGCGCACCCTCGCCTGCCGCGGCCTTGTCCTTCTTCTTGCGCTTGGGTGCTTCCTCGAACATCGGCTCGTCGTCATCGGCGCGTTCGGACAGCGGTGGCGCGGCGCGTTCCGGGCGCTCGGCGCGCTCAGGCTTGGCTGCGCGTGGCGCCTTGGCGGCTGGCGCCGGTGGCGGCGTTTCGCCGTCGCGGTGAATGCGCAATGCCTGGCCTGCAACGCGCAGCGCGGCAATCGCATCGATGTCGCCCGGCAGCAGGTCGGCCGGCATGTCCAGCAGCGAGTAGTCGTCGTAGATTTCAATGCGGCCGATGAACTTGGAATCGATGCCGCCTTCGTTGGCGATGGCGCCGACGATGTTGCCCGGCTTGACGCCGTGCTGGTAGCCCACTTCCACGCGGTAGGTCGCCATGCCCTGCTCCGGCTCGCGCTCGATGCGCTCCTTCTTCGGACGCGGCTCACGTGGCTCACGCGGTTCACGCGGCTCGCGGCCCTGGCCCTGGCCTTCCTGGCGTGGCGCGCCGTCTTCATGCCAGCCTTTTTCGCGCGACTTGTCCAGCAGCAACGGCTTGCCACCGCAGGCCATCATTGCCAGCGCGGCTGCCACCTCCACCGCCGGGATATTGTGTTCTGCCTCATATTCGCGCACCAGGTTTTCGAAGAAGGACAGGCCTTCCTGCGCCAGGGTGTCGGTGATCTGGTCCTTGAACTTGCTGATGCGGACGTCGTTGACCGCCTGCAGCGTCGGCAACGTCATCGGCGTGACCGGCTGGCGCGTCGTGCGCTCGATCAGTTTCAACAGGTTGCGCTCGCGCGGCGTGATGAACAGGATCGCCTCGCCGCTGCGGCCCGCGCGGCCGGTGCGGCCGATGCGGTGGGTGTAGCTTTCCGGGTCGTACGGCACGTCGTAGTTGACCACGTGCGAAATGCGCTCCACGTCCAGGCCGCGCGCGGCAACGTCGGTGGCGACCAGGATGTCGATCTTGCCGTCCTTGAGCTGGCCGATGATGCGCTCGCGCGCCGCCTGCTGCATGTCGCCGTTGATGGCGCCGGCCGAGAAGCCGCGCGCCTGCAGGCGCTCAGCCAGTTCCTCGGTGCCGATCTTGGTGCGCGAGAAGATGATCATGCCGTCGAACGGCTCCGCTTCCAGGATGCGGGTCAACGCGTCCAGCTTGTGCATGCCGGACACCAGCCAGTAGCGCTGGCGGATATTGGTGTTGGTGGTGGTCTTGGCCGCCACCATCACTTCGGCCGGGTCGTTCAGGTAGGTGGTGGCGATGCGTTTGACCTGGGCCGGCATGGTGGCCGAGAACAGCGCGGTCTGGCGCGATTCAGGGGTCTCCTGCAGGATGCGCTCGACGTCCTCGATGAAGCCCATGCGCAGCATCTCGTCCGCTTCGTCCAGCACCAGGGTTTTCAGCTGCGACAGGTCGAGCGAGCCCTTTTCCAGGTGGTCGATGACGCGGCCAGGGGTGCCGACCACCACGTGCACGCCGCGGCGCAGCGCCTGCAACTGCGGGCCGTAGGACTGGCCGCCGTAGATCGGCAGCACGTGGAATTTCGGGATGTGGGTGGCGTAGCGCTGGAAGGCTTCGGCTACCTGGATCGCCAGTTCGCGGGTCGGCGCCAGCACCAGCGCCTGCGGCGCGGCCTGCTTGATGTCGATCCGCGACAAGATCGGCAGCGCAAAAGCGGCGGTCTTGCCGGTGCCGGTTTGCGCGGTGCCCAGCACGTCGCGGTTTTCCAGCAGGTACGGGATGGTGGAGGCCTGGATCGGAGACGGGGTCTCGTAGCCTACTTCTTTCAGCGCCTTCAAAATGGGGGCGCTGAGGTTCAAATCGGTAAACAGGGTGTCAGACATGGCGGCACTCGTGAGGTTATTGTTGTATCGCCTGATGCGACGGAAAGCGCTATTTTACCCTTTTAAACCGGCACCCCGGTGTCCGACCCACAGGGTCAGACACCAACACGCGGCCGCCGCAGGCCAGGTGTCTGACCCTGCGGGTCAGACACCGCTTTGCCGGTTTTCAGGTGTGCGGCTTCACATCATCCTTCAGCGCATTCAGGGCCATTTTCTCGATCAGCCCCGGCGCCAGCAGCTTGAGCCAGCGTCCCAGCTTGCCCTTGGCCGTCATCACCACCTCGCGCCGGCGGCCCGCCATCCCATCGATAATCAGCTGCGCGCATTCAGCCACCGGCATCGCATCGTCCTCGCGCAGGCTGCTCCTGCCCAGTTCCCCGCCGGCAGCGTTATAACCTCGATAACGGATCTGGGTATCCACCACGCCCGGATAGGCGGTGGTCACGCTGACGCCATGCTGCTTCATTTCCGCCCGCAGTGCCTCGAAGAAGCCCGCCATGGCGAATTTGGTGGCGCCGTAGGCCGTGCGCCCCGGCACGCCAACCAGCCCGGCCAGCGACGACACGGCCACGATCCTGCCCTGCGACGCCTTCAGGTATGGCAGCGCGGCGTGGGTGCACCAGATGGCGCCCCACAGGTTCACTTTCATCAGGTCTTCATACCAGCCCAGGTCCGTCACGTCCTCGAACAGGGCGTGGGCCGAGCGGCCGGCGTTGTTGACCAGGGCGTCGATGCGGCCGAAGCGTTCCACCGCGGCAGCTACCAGGTGGCGGCACTGGTCCTGCTGCGCCACGTCGGTGGCCGCCACCAGCGTTGCCGCGCCGGCGCCGCCGCAGTCGGCAGCCACCGCCTGCAGGGCGGCCTCGTTGCGCGCGGCCAGCACCAGTGCCACATCCTTGCCGCGCGTGCGCGCCAGCTGGCGCGCCATTTCTGCTCCGATGCCGTCGGATGCGCCGGTGATGATAATGACTTCCATGTATCTCCTTTGTTTCGACGCCGGGAATGCGCTCCATTATGGGGTAAGATCCCCGCCATGCATACCAAGTACCTGATCCCTGCCAGCCTGCTGCTGGCGGCCGCTTCTGCCGCAGCGCAGCAAGCGCCAACCGTCAAGGAAGCGCCGCTGCGCGCCCACCTTTCCTTCCTCGCCGACGACCTGCTCGAGGGCCGCGGCACCGGCCAGCGCGGCGGCGACCTGGCAGTGCGCTACCTGGAGACCCAGGCCGCGGCCATCGGCCTGCAGCCGCTGGCCGACGGCTCCTATCGCCAGCCGGTGAGGTTCCAGGGCACCCGCCTGCAGCCCGGCAGTTCGATCACATTCTCTGCCGGCGCCAGCACCCTGAAGCCGCGCCTGGGCGAGGACGTCCTGATCGGCACCGGCAGCGGCCGCGCCGAAGTGATATTCGATGCGCCGCTGGTGTTCGTCGGCTACGGCGCCATCGCGCCGGAGGAAAACTGGAACGACTACAAGGACGCCGACGTCAAGGGCAAGATCCTGGTCATGATGGTCAACGACCCGCAGCCCACCGCCGAAGAACCGAACCGCTTTGCCGGCAAAGGCTACACCTATTACGGCCGCTGGATGTACAAGTACGAAGAAGCGGTGCGCCGCGGCGCCGCCGGCGCGCTGCTGATCCACACCACGCCATCGGCCGCCTATGGCTGGAACGTCCCCGCCACCAGCTTCTCGCTGGAACGCTTCCATGCGCCCGGCGGCGGCAACCTGGTTGAAGGCTGGCTGTCCGAAGACTACACGCGCACCCTGTTCAGGGCTGCCGGCTTCGAGCTGGACGCCCTGCGCGCCGCCGCCGAACGCCGCGACTTCCGCCCGGTGGTCCTGAACATCAGCGCCCACAGCGAAATCCGCTCCAGCGTGCGCCAGGTCGAGCAGTTCAACGTGGTCGGCATCGTGCCCGGCAGCGACCCGACACTGAGGGACCAGGCGGTGGTCTATTCCGCGCACTGGGACCATCTGGGCAAGGCCGACGGCACGGACCGCATCTACAACGGCGCCATCGACAACGGTTCCGGCGCCGCCGCCCTGCTGGCGATGGCTGCCGCCGCGGTGCAGAAACCGGCCAAGCGCTCGCAAGTCTTCCTGTGGCCGGCCGCCGAGGAAGTGGGCATGCACGGCGCGCAGGCCTACGTCGCCAACCCGGCCTTCCCGCTCAAGCGCACGCTGGCCGACCTGAACCTCGATTCGATGAATTTTGCCGGCCGCACCAGGGACATCGGCGTGGCCGGCGCCGAGCGCAGCTCGCTGCATGACAGCGCGGCCAAGGTGGCCAGGCAGATGGGCCTGAAACTGGCGCCGCCGATCCCCGACCTGTCGGGCGCCTACTTCCGCGCCGACCACTTCCAGTTCGCCAAGGCGGGCGTGCCGGCCTTTAACGTCGGTTCCGCCGTGTTCTCCGGCGACGGCCACTTCGAGTTCGAGCATGCGCACGATGCCTCGGCCGCCAGCATCGTCGCCTTCAAGCGCGACTACCACAGCGTCAAGGACGAATACCATGCCAGCTGGGATTTGTCGGGCATGGTGCAGCAAGCCCAGTTCACCCTGAACCTGGGCTATGAAGTCGCCAACGGCAAGGCCATGCCGGCCTGGAAGAAAGGCGACCCGTTCAGCTTTGTGAAGCGCTAGCCGCCGCTTCATCCTGCTGCAGCAGGGCGAGGAAGCCTTCGGCCGGCAGCGGCCGGCCGAAGAAGTAGCCCTGCATGTGGCGGCAGCCATGGCGGCGCAGGAAGTCCAGCTGTTCCTGCGTCTCCACCCCTTCCGAGATCAGTTCCAGCCCCAGGTTGCGGGCCAGCGCGATGATGGTGGTGACGATGGCGGCATCGTCGGGATCGACCGTCAGGTCGCGCACGAAGGTCTGGTCGATCTTCAGCACGTCGATCTCGAAGCGCTTCAGGTGCGCCAGCGAGGAATAGCCGGTGCCGAAGTCGTCGATCGCCAGCTTCACGCCCAGCTTCTTCAATGCGTGCATGACGGCCATGGCGTGCGCCACGTCGTTCATCACGGCGCTCTCGGTCAGTTCCAGCTCCAGGCAGTGCGGCGCCAGGCCGGTATCGGCCAGCACCTCCGCCACGCCCTGCACGAAGTCCGGCTCTGCCAGCTGGCGCGCCGAGACGTTGACGGCGATGCGCAAGTGCTTGCGCCCGTCGCGCTGCCAGTCGCGCAGCTGGCGGCAGGCGGTGCGCAGCACCCAGTGGCCGACGGCCAGGATCTGGCCGGTCTCCTCCGCCAGCGGGATGAAGCGGTTGGGCGCCACCATGCCCATTTCCGGATGGCGCCAGCGGATCAGCGCCTCCATGCCCATGATGCGGCCGCTGGCGCAGTCGACCTGGGGCTGGTAATGCAGCTCGAACTCGCGCCGCTCCAGCGCCGTGCGCAGCGCGCTTTCGATGCGCAGCCGCTCGCCCAGGCGCTCGTTCAGGGCCGCGGTGTAGAACTGGTACTGGTTGCCGCCCATTTCCTTGGCGCGGAACATGGCGATGTCGGCCCGCTCGGCCAGCACGCCGGGTTCCTTGCTGTCGGTCGGGAACACGGCGATGCCGGCGCTGGCGGTCAGGAACAGCTCGGTGCCATCGAGCACCAGCGGCGCCGCCAGGCTGTCCAGCACGCGCTGCAGCTGTTCGGCGCGCGGCGCCAGGCCGCCCCGTTCCGGTAACAGCAGCAGCGCAAACTCGTCCCCGCCCAGGCGCGCCACCGTGTCGACCGGCCGCACGGCCGCCTGCAGCCGCGCCGCCACGATCTGCAGCAGGCGGTCGCCGCCCTTGTGGCCCAGGCGGCTGTTGGTGAACTTGAAGCGATCAAGGTCGATCGACACCAGCCACAGTTCATGCCCCTTGCGTCCCGAGTGCTGGATGGTCTGCGCCAGCCGGTCCTGCAGCAGCACGCGGTTGGGCAGGCCGGTCAGCGCATCGTGGGTCGAGCGGTGTTCCAGCTCCGACTCATAGGCCTTGATGGCGGTGATGTCGTGCTGGATCGAGATGAAGTTCACCACCACGCCGTGCTCGTCGCGCACCGGCGACATCACCACGTCGTTCCAGTACTGGCTGCCGTCCTTGCGGTAACAGCGCAGCACCGCGTGGCCGTCGCGCTGCTCGCGGATCGCCGCCCGCAGCTCGTCGATGCCGGGCTGGTCGAGGTCATCGCCAAACAGCACGCGCGGGCTGCGGCCCAGCGCTTCCTGCGCGCGGTAGCCGGTGATGCGTTCATACGCCGGGTTCACGTACACGATTGGGTTGTGCGGTTCGGCCGCCGTGATCATCACCGCATGGGTGCTCGACTCGATGGCGCGCTGGCGCAGCAACAAGGCCTGGTTGGCCGCCTTCAGTTCCGCCGTGCGCGTGGCCACGCGCTGCTGGATCAGCAGCTTGCGGCGCTTGAGCGAGTCGATGAAGGCCGAGCCGATCAGGGTAATCAGCACGCCCAGCGCCAGCGTGGACAGCGAAGCCAGGTGCTCGCTGGCCAGGATGCGCGCGCCGGGCGTGGCCACCATCAGCCAGCGCGAGCCCGCCACGTCGAGCGCCAGCTGCAGCGGCGCCGTGCGGGCCGGGTACAGCCAGGCCGGCAGGGACAGGCCGCCATGCGATGGGGCCGGCGCCGCATCGTACACCAGGGCTGCCGGATCGGGTTCGGCGCTGGCATACACCTGCAGGTCGAGCGCGCCGGCGTCTGGCCCGGCGCTGGCGAAGATCTTCTCGATCATTGCGCCCGGCTGCAAGGTCAGTGCCGTCTCGCCAATCACCGTGCCGCCCGGCGCGGCGCCGGCGTACAAGGGCATCGCCACCACCACGCCAAGGCGCTGGCGCGCGCCGTCGCGCTGCGCCAGTTGCACCAGCGGCCCGGCCGCCGGGGCGCCGCTGGCATAGGCGCGCTGGCGCGCGCCGTCGTCGCGGCCGGGAAACAGGGTATCGAGGCCGAGCGCCGCTTCGTTGCCGGCCAGCGGTTCGATGTAGTCGATCACCCGGTAGCGCGGCCGCTCGGCGGCCGGCTGCGCCGCGCCAGCGCGCAGCTCGCGCACCGTGGCGCCGGGCTGCACCGCCTGCAGCCCGGCCTCGAAGGCCGGCCGTTCGGCGTGCTCGATGTAGCGCAGGTAGCTGATGCCCAGCACATAGGGCCGGCGCGCCAGCAGCGGCGTGACGAAGCGATGGAATTCCTCGCGGCTGGCGCCGGGGCGGGCCACGAACAGCTGGTTGACCGCATGCAGGCTGGCCAGGGCGCTGCCGATGCCCTCGCGCAGCACGAAAGCGCGCGCCTGCACGCGCTGCTCGAAAGCCAGTTGCGCGCGCTGCGCCTCCAGCCGGCTGACGCCGGCAAACAGGACGCCGGTCAGGCCGAAGCCGCACAGCAGCGCCAGCACCGCCGTGCGCGTGCGGAACGGTTGCCGTGATGCTGCGCTGATCGGATCGTCCATCGTGTCCCTGCCTTCGCCTTGCCAGCTTACCATTGTCGCACGGTCGGCCATTTAATGCCATATGGAAACATTTTCCGCCCGGCTCACGCGCGCCAAGCGCTGCGGCAGCGGCCTATACTGGGCTGCCCACACCACGAGGAGGCGACCATGGAAAACACCTGGATCGTCGTGGCTGACAGCAGCCACGCCCGCATCTTCCAATTGCGCGACGGCCAGTTGCCGGCCGAAGAGATCGAAGACCTGGCCAACCCGCTGGGACGCGCCGACAACCGCCAGCTGGCTTCCGACGGCCACGGCCAGTATTTCGGCCCCGAAGGGCGCGGCCACACCGCGCCGCGGGTGGAAGAACCGGTGCAGCACGAGGTGCGCCAGTTCGCGCGCGAAATCGGGCACCGGCTCGATACGGCCGCCGCCCAGGACCGCTTCCAGCACCTGGCCCTGGTGGCCGCGCCGCGCTTCCTGGGCCTGCTGCGCGACAGCCTGGACAAGCAGACCCGCAAGCTGGTCACGGCCGAAGTGGCCAAGAACGTGTCGGCCTTTGCGCGCCAGGACCTCGATGCCTGCCTGCAGGCGCTGGCCCGGCCGCAGCAAGGCGGCTAAGGCCATGGACCTCAGCACGCAATGGGTCACGGTGCAGGGCCCGGACGGCGCCTTCGACGCCTTCCTGGCCCTGCCGCGCAGCGGCCACGGCCCCGCCCTGCTCTTGCTGCAGGAAATCTTCGGCGTCAACGCCCACATCCGCGCGGTGGCCGAGCAATATGCGGCCGACGGCTATGTAGTGCTGGCGCCCGACCTGTTCTGGCGCCAGGGCAAGCGCCTGGAGTTCGGCTATGACGAGGCGGACTGGGGCCGCGCCGCCCAGTGCATGCAGCGCACCGACGTGGCGCAGGCCCAGGCCGACATCGGCGCTGCCGCGGCTGCACTGCGCGCCACGCCCGGCGCCGCAGGCCGGCTGGCCGCGCTGGGCTATTGCTGGGGCGGCCGCATGGCCTACCTGGCCCTGGCCAATGACCACGCCGAGCATGCGGTCGCCTACTACGGCGGCGGCATCCAGCATTGCCTGGAGCGCGCCGACGACATCCGCGCGCCGCTGCTGCTGCACTTTGGCGGGCGCGACGCCCACATCCCGCTGGAGGCCGTGCGCCAGGTGGCCGAGCGTTTCGGCGCGCGCGAACAGGTTGAAATCCACCTCTACCCGGACGCCGAACACGGCTTCAACTGCAACCACCGCAACAGCTACCACCAGCCCAGCGCCGCCGAAGCGCATGGCCACACCCTGCTGTTTTTAAGTGAAAACCAGTAAGTGCGTTCCCGCACAGATGGCGCAGTTGGGCAGTCCTAAAGTTGGCTGCTAACCCAACCGGAGGAAATGATGGCTGATGACCTGAATTCCCGGCCCGCGCCTGCGGCCCTCGCTGTGTCCCCGGCCAGCACGCTGGCTGCAACCTTGATGGCCGCGCTGCTGGCAGCTTGCGGTGGCGGCGGCGGTGGCAGTTCGCCCCCCGTGACGCAACCGGCGCCACCGCCGCCGGAACCGCCGAAGCCGGCCTTCGCGCTGGCCGTGAAGGAAGTGGCAAGCGGCCTCAGCACTCCCCTGTTGCTGACCGCACCGGCTGGCGATGCGCGCCGCTTCATTGTCGAGCGCCCGGGCCGCATCCGCATCCTCGGCAGCGACGGCACGCTGCGCAGCACGCCGTTCCTCGACTTGACCGGCCTGCTCAGCACGGACGGCGAAGGCGGCCTGCTGTCGATGGCCTTCCATCCGAACTACGCCCAGACCGGCCGCTTCTACATCTATTACACGGACAAGTTCAGCAACATCGCCATCGACGAAGTGAAAGTCTCGGCCGATGCCAACGTGGCCGACGCCAACTCGCTCAAGCGCATCATCACCATCCCGCACCCGACGTATACCAACCACATGGGCGGCATGCTGGCCTTCGGCGCCGACGGCTACCTGTATGCCGGCACCGGCGACGGCGGCGGCGCTGGCGACCCGAGCGGCAATGCGCAAAACCTCGACTCCCTGCTGGGCAAGCTGCTGCGCCTGAAGGTGGACGACGTGGTGGCGCCGCTGTATAACGTGCCGGCCGACAATCCCTTTGTCGGCCAGGCCGGCAAGCGTGGCGAAATCTGGGCCTACGGCTTGCGCAACCCTTGGCGCTTCGCCTTCGACAACACGACATCGTCGCTGTACATTGCCGACGTCGGCCAGGCCTTGAAGGAGGAAGTCGACGTGGTGGCGGCCGGCGCCAAGGCAGTCAACTACGGCTGGAACACCATGGAAGGGACCAGTTGCTACAACGCCAGCACATGTTCCCAGCAAGGACTGACCCTGCCCGTCTTCGAGTACGACCACGGCAGCAACAATGCCAACGGCTGTTCGATCACCGGCGGCTTTGTCTACCGCGGCACGGCCTTGCCGGAACTGGCCGGCCGCTACCTCTATTCGGATTATTGCAAGGGCTTCCTGAAGAGCTTCCTGTATAGCAACGGCGCAGTCAGCGAAGCGAAAGACTGGGCGGTGGGCGATATCGGCCAGGTCCCGGCCTTCGGCCAGGATGCCGCGGGCGAGCTGTACATGCTGAGCGAATCCGGCAAGGTGTACCAGATCATCCGCAAACCGTAAGGACCGGTCCCGGTGGCGAAGGCGCGCTACAATGGGCGCTTTCCCACCAGCCCGCGAAAGACATGGCCAGACTGACGCTTGCGTTCCCGGAAGACCAATTCTGCTTTTCGACCCAGCTGACGGTCCGCGTGACCGACATCAACGGCGCCAACCACCTCGGCAACGACTCGATGATTTCCATGATCTCGGAAGCGCGGGCGCGCTTCCTGTTCGAGTTCGGCGTGCAGGAAACGGAAGCCGACGGCACCGGCATCATCGTCACCGACCTGGCCACCACCTACCGCGCCGAAGCGCACGCGCGCGACCAGCTGCTGTTCGAGGTAGGCGTGATGGATTTCAACAAGTATGGCGGCGACGTCATCTTCCGCATCACCCGTCCGGCCGATGGCACGCTTGTTGCCATGGCCAAGCAAGGCTTCGTGTTCTACCACTACCGCCACAGCCAGGTGGTGCCGATGCCGGACGACTTCCGCGCCAAGTTCAGCCGCGTGAACTGGATCGACTGAGCGGCAACATTACTTTCTGCTGAGCTGGGTCGGTGCGCCGAACGTTTTCTTGAACCAATCGTCGACCATCGGCTTTTCATACCGCAGCGAATCACCGCCCGCGTAACGGTTCAGGCCGTCCAGGTACATCATGTTGCTGAGGCGGTCGGTGCCGCTGGCAAGCACCTTGCCATCCTGTTGCAGCGTATATTGCAATTCCATGGTCGGCCAGTCGGCCCCGCCGCGCAGGATGCGCAAGTCGTGCAGGGAACGGCGGCGCGGCTCGACGCGGCCGGCCAGGTCGATGTCGGTCACGGTGATCGACAATTGCTGGTTGGCCGGCAATTGCCTGGCCAGGGATTCGAAATGGGTAGTCAATTCCTTCAGCACCTGGTCACGGTCCTGTTCCCAGAAGGGCACGTCCGTGAATTTGTCCGGGTCCTGGTACTTGACGGTCACCCCGCCTGCCGAGGCGGCGCCAGCCGCCGCCAGCAGCAGGGCAGCGGCGATCCAGAAGCGAGTTCGGCGTTTCATGATGGGTTTCCTTTCCTAGATAAGCTTCAATATACTCCTCGCCCCCGCCCCTGCTGTCATTGAAACAATTCCTGACAAAAAAAACGGGCCGGATACGTCCGGCCCAGAATAAATGGGGACGTACCCCATTTTTCAGACAACTTTTTACAATCAGCTACCGATGCGCCCGCCGTCGTTCTTGGTGATGGCGATGGTGGCCGAACGCGGACGCTTGCCCACGCCGTAGCCGGCATTGCTTGGCCATTGGCTGGTGTATTTGGCCGGGTCGGCGATATTGGCGTTGGCCGTGCCCTCACCCGGGTGCTGGATGTTGACGAACAGCGTCTTGCCATCCGGCGTTTCGGTGATGCCGGTCAGTTCGCAGTCGACCGGGCCGACCAGGAAGCGCTTCAGCGTGTCGGCAGTCGGGGTCTTGCCGACGAAGGTGTCGACATTGGTGGCGCCGTACGCCAGCGTGACTTTCTTGCCGTCGCCCACCTGGCCTGGCAGGCCGGCCAGCATCATGCAGTTGGTGACGTCGGTATAGGCGCCGTCGTCGGTCTGGATCCAGCAGATGCCGGTGGAGCGCGAGAAGGCCAGGCCGTCCGGGCTGGAGAAATCCTGGTCGGCAGTCAGGCTGGACAGGTTGACCAGGCTTGGGTTGGCATCGGACTGGGCGCCGAACAGGTAGACGTCCCAGGTAAAGGCGGCGGAAGCGTTGCCGTCTTTTTCCTTGACGCGCAGGATGTGGCCATTGACGTTGCCGGTCTGCTTGGACGTGCCCTTCATGTCTTCATAGGTGCGCGGATTCGGGCCGTCCGGTGCGGTACGGGCGCTGTTGTTGGTGAGGGTGAAGTAGACCTCGCCATTGGCCGGGTTGACCGAGCACCATTCCGGGCGGTCCATCTTGGTGGCGCCCACGACGTCGGCCGCCAGGCGGGCGTTGACCAGCACGTCGGCCTGGTCGGCGAACTTATAGGTCGTGTAAGCGGCGATGGCGGCATTGCTGATGTTCAGCTCGATCCAGGAACCGCTGCCGTCGGCAGCAAACTTGGCCACGAACAGCTTGCCTGAATCCAGGTATTTGTCGCCAGTGGCCAGCAGGTCGGCCGGCGCAGCGTCGGCCTCGCTCCAGGTGGCGGTGGAGACGAATTTGTAGATGTACTCGTTGCGCGAATCGTCGCCCATGTACACGGCCAGCGGCTGGCCGGCCACGGTCTTTCCGAAGGCGGCGCTTTCGTGGGCGTAGCGGCCCAGCGCGGTGCGCTTGCGCAGATTCTTGCCCTTGTTGTACGGATCGGCTTCCACGATATAGCCCATGCCGTTCATTTCGTTGCGGTAGTCGTCGCTGCCATCGAGCGAAGCACCGAGCTTGGAGTTGTTCCAGCGCGCGTACTTGTCGTCGGCGCCGCCCGATTCCCAGCCGTGGCGCGAAGCGGCGCCCTGGCTGCGTCCGTAGCGCTTGAGCGCGGCGACGCTCTTGTCGTTGCCGCGCGCGGCATCGTCGGTAGCGCTGCGGGTGAAGTAGCCGCTCCAGTTTTCTTCGCCGGAGACGAAGGAACCCCATGGGGTGCGGCCGGTGCCGCAGTTGTTCAGGGTGCCGCGGATCTTGCTGCCGTCCGGCGAGTACTTGGTCTTCACCAGGGCATTGCCTTTCACCGGGCCGCTGAGGTCGCAGTCAGTCAGGCAGGTGACGCGGCGGTTGAATGCCGAATCCTTGACGTATTCCCATTTGCCTGCGTTCTTGCGCACTTCCACCACGGAGATGCCGTGCAGCGAAGTTTCGCGGTCGATTTCCGCGGCCGGGCGCGGCAGGGTGTTGGTGCCGCCATTGGCGTGGATGAAGAAGGATGCCAGCTTTTCGTTAGTGGTCGCTTCGTGATTGATGGCCAGCAGGCCGCGGTCGTTGCCGCTGGCAGAAGGTTTGCCGGCACTGTCCAGGCCGAAGAATTCCATGCCGTCGTGGTGGTCGCCGGCGCGGTTCTCGAAGTCGGCATCGCTGCCATCGTTCTTGAAGGCCGTGGCGGAAGCGGTCAACGGATCGCCCAGTGCATAGATGACGGTGGCGGTGTAGCCGGCCGGCACGGTGACCAGGTCGGCCAGGCTCTTGCCCACGGCCGCAAAGCCCAGCAGCTTTTCAACCGGCGCCGGCGTTTCCGGCTTGGTGACCACCGGTGCATCGTCGCCGCCGCCGCAGGCGGTCAGGGTGGCAGAACCCATCATCACGGAGATGGCCGACGCTACCGAACCGCGCAGCAGGTTGCGGCGGCTGATGCGCTTGTCGAGAATTTCGCTGAAGTGCTCGTTCGGGGTATCGTTGTAGCCGATATCGTCGTGATCGATTTTGTTTTCCATGACGCTTTCCAAAAGTGGGGGAGTTGAAACTGCCCGCCATTCTAGGAAGCGAAAATGACAACATTGTGACTAGCCGATTGCGCGCCGCAAACGAAAGAGGCGGCCGGTTCAGCTTTCGCCCGCCCGCCATTCCATCTTCTGCAGCTGGATATGCGGGTGGCTTGCCAGCGCATCCCACTGCGGCAGGAACTGGAAGCCGAGCTTCCGGTACAAGGCTGCGGCACGTTCGTTCTCGGGCGACACCTCGAGCACCACGCGCTGGTGGCCTTGTGCTTGCGCGTGCTGCTTCATTGCAGCGACCAGCGCCGCCGCCGCGCCACCGCCGCGGTGTGCCGGCTTGACCCACATCGCGATCACGCTGAACTCCTGCGCTTGACTCAGGACACCACCGATCATGCCGACCGGCATGCCGCCGTCGAAGGCCAGCAGATAGGCCGCCGGCCCGCGCCCCGCGGCACGGTCCTGCCACTGGCTATCCGGGTTGGCAGCGGCGCTGGCGTGCGTCACGCCAAAGGCAGTTGGCGCATCAAGCAGCGCAGCAAGGCGCAGCTCCTTGAGGGTGGTCCAGTCGTGTTCGGTCGTAGGTCGGATCAGCATGCAGCGAGTATAGCAATTGTGCGTGTGCGCACGGCGCCGCCGCGCTGGAGCGCCGATGCTGTCGGCAAGGAGGTGCGCCATGCCCGAAGGCCCGTCGATCGTCATCCTCAGCGAACAGGTGCGCGCGTTTGAAGGGCGCACCATTGCCTGCGCCAGCGGCAACAGCAAGGCCGTGCCGTTCGAGGAGCTGCCCGGCCAGCCGGTGCTGTCGCTGCGCAGCTGGGGCAAGCACTTCCTGATCGAATTGCCGCTGTACACGCTGCGCATCCATTTCCTGATGTTCGGCAGCTACCGCATCGACGAGCGCAAGGCAGGCGCCGAGCCGCGGCTGTCGCTGCAATTCGAAGAAGGCGGCGAGCTGAACTTCTATACCTGTTCGGTCAAGCTGGTGGAAGGGGAACTGGAGCAGGCTTACGATTGGCGCGGCGACGTGATGTCGGCGCATTGGAGTCCGCGCCTGGCGCTGAAAAAACTGCGCGACAATCCCGAGCGGCTTGTCTGCGATGTCCTGCTCGACCAGGACATCTTCGCTGGCGTTGGCAATATTATTAAAAACGAAGTATTGTTTCGTTTACACATACACCCTCTCTCCACGGTAAGTAAATTGCCACAAGGAAAGTTGCGTGAGCTGGTCAAGCAAGCGCGCCAATACAGTTTTGAGTTCAAACAATGGAAGTTGGCGTTTGAATTGAAAAAACATTGGCTGGTGCACAACCGTGCCGTGTGCCCGCGCTGTAATATCAAGCTGCACCGGGCCCATCTCGGGCTCACCCAGCGCCGTACGTTCTGGTGCGAGCGCTGTCAAAAGCGTTACGGCGACGCAGTAGATGTTGTAAAGATTTAGCTCATCCAGTATTGCCTGTTGTTAATAACAATGGGTAGGACTACAATCAATTTGATGCGCCTGAAAATTGCGCATCATCCAGGACTGTGTGTCACATTTGGAATTTGCCAATATGTCTTTCTTGTCTTCTGCTACGCCCAAACTTGCGCCGTGGCGCATCCTGCTGGTTGATGACGAACCCGATATCCACGACATCACCAAGCTCACGCTGAGCCGGTTTCGCCTGGAAGGACGCGGCCTGGCTTTCCTGCACGCATACAGCGGCGCCGAAGCGAAGGAAGTGCTGGCAAAGGAAAAAGACATCGCCCTGGTCTTCCTCGACGTCGTGATGGAGCGCGAAGACTCCGGCCTGGAAGTGGCGCGCTGGCTGCGCGAAGACCTCGACAACCAGTTCACCCGCATCGTGCTGCGCACCGGGCAACCGGGCCAGGCGCCGGAAGAACGCGTGATCGTCAATTACGACATCAACGATTACAAGGAAAAGACCGAGCTCGATCGCACCAAGCTGTTCACCACCACCTTCGCCGCCCTGCGCGCCTACCGCGACATCATGAAGGTGGAAGAAGCGCGCCAGCAGCAAATGCATTACCGCGAAGGCCTGGAACGCGTGATTGCCGCCTCGGCCCACATCTTCCAGGCACGCAACCTGAAAGACTTCGCCGACGGCTTGCTGCAGCAGGTGGTCGCGCTGCTGCGCCTGGAGCACAGCATGCTGGTGCGCCTGCGCGGCGCCAGCGCCGTCAGCGGCGAGCACGATTACGAAGTGCTGGCCCAGATCGGCCAGGACGAGGACAGCCTGCTGACGCCGGAGCTGCTGGCCCAGCTCAAGGACGCCGAGCGCAACCGCATCTCGCGCATGGCCGGCGACACCTTCGTCGGCTACTTCCCCAACAGCAGCGGCAAGGCGTCGCTGCTGGTGCTGAAGGGCGTGGACGAGATTTCCGAGATCGACCAGAAGCTGCTGGAGATTTTCTGCAGCGGGGTAGCGATCGCCTTCGACAACATCCTGCTGACGCAGGAAATCACCGACACCCAGGCCGAGCTGATCATGCGCCTGGGCGACGTGGTCGAATCGCGCTCCAACGAAGCCGGCAACCACGTGCGGCGCATGGCCGAATTCTGCCACCTGCTGGCCAGCGCCTCCGGCATGCCGGAAGATGAAACCGCCGTGCTGAAACACGCGGCGCCGATGCACGATATCGGCAAGATCGCCACGCCGGATTCGGTGCTGCTCAAACCGGGCAAGCTCGATGCGGCCGAGTGGGAAATCATGAAGCAGCATCCGACGGTCGGCCTGTCGATCCTGGACGGCTCGCAGCGCCCGATCCTGAAGGCAGCCGCCGTGATCGCCCACCAGCACCATGAAAAGTTCGACGGCAGCGGCTACCCGCAAGGGCTGAAGGGCCACGATATCCACGAGTACGCGCGGATCGTGGCCGTGTCCGACGTGTTCGACGCGCTGATGCACAAGCGCTGCTACAAGGATGCCTGGCCGGTCGAGAAAGTGGTGGAGCACATGCGCGAGGTGGCGGGCACTCACCTCGACCCGAAATTCGTCGAACTGCTGATCGCCAATATGGACAAGGCCCTCGCGATCAACGAGCGCTTCCCCGACTGAAATTCGGGGTCAGGTCTGTCATTTGGACAGCGGTGAACGACGTTTGATAAAAATCAAAGTCACCGAAAAACGACGGGACAGAACGAATACGCGAGGTTGCGATTCGCCCCGTTTTGATTTTTGTCAAAGGAGTGCGCTGTCTGTCCAAAAGACAGACCTGACCCCGAATTTTCGTCAGTACGCGGCCAGTTCGACCGGCATACGCTTGGCGCCGGAACGCCATTCACCAGTCAGCCTTGCGCCGGACACCTTCAGCGTCATCACGCCAGATGGCTTGCCGTCGTTGTCGCGCTCGGTGAGGGTCAGCTGCGCGCCCTGACGCTGCACCGTCAACTCAATCTGCTTGCGGTGCTTGTCATAGTAATAGTGGGCTTGCGGCGACGGGCTTGCTGACAGGCCGCTGTCGCCGATAAACAGCGTCACCGCCAGGTTGCCGTTGATTGTGCCTTTGTACAGCTGGGCGGATTTTCCGACCAGCGGCGCCGGTGCGTCGCCCTCGCCCAGCATCAGCTTGCGGCCGTAGGGATTCAGGTAGGGCCGCATTTCATCGCCCTTGAGTACGTACTCGAAGTCGCCCAGCTCGTCGATGCTGCGGACCGAATAACTGCCGCAGGACATGGAACGCAGCACCAGGCGGTTGTCGCGGATGCCCAGGTGGCCGAAATCGCCGGCAGTTGCCTGTTCTTCGTTGTCGAGGCAATTTTCATACAGTATGAGCTGGTCTTCGGCATCGGATTTGTCCTTGCCTTTCTTGAAGCGCTTCCTGAGCTCGGCGATGTGCTTTTGCATCGTCACGCTGCGCGCCTTGCGCGCCTTGGGCAGCAACCTGGCCTTTGCATCCGTCGTGACCACATCCAGTGCCTCCACCATGCGCCCATTCGACACATCGAAGTAATAGTCAAAATTCGAATCGCCGCAATGCGCGCCGCAAGCCGACAGCTGCAGCGAAACGCGCGCCATGCGCCCGCCGTTCACAGGGCTGATGCCATTCGATTCGATCGACATGGTGCCCGGGTCGATCATGCCGCCGATGGCCTTGGCGTCCGCCGAAGGCAGGGTATGCAGGAACGCGTCGTACACATAGGCGTTGATACGCTCAGCCACGCCGGGCTCGCCGCCTACGATCCACGGCAGCTTGGCGACTGCATCGTCGCCTTGCTGGTCTTTGAAAGGATAACTGCGCGGCTGGTCAGCCAGCGGTGCGGCGCCGGCGGTGCAGGCAAACGCCGCCGCGAAGGCAAGGAAAAACGCCCTCATGCAGACTGCTTGCGCTGGTCGCGCGGGAAACGCAGGTGGTAGTGCAGCCCCATGCCGGGCGAGCTGACCACCTTCACCGTGCCGCCCAGCGGTCCGGTCACCAGGTTGTACAGGATGTGCGCCCCCAGGCCGCTTCCGCCGGAGCCGCGCTTGGTGGTGAAGAAGGGATCGAACAGCTGCTGCAGCGTGGTGGAATCCATGCCGACGCCGTCGTCGCTGTAATCGAACAGCACGTGATCGCCTTCGAGCTTGCCGGTGATGCGGATGGTGCCCTTCTGCCCTTCTTCGAAGCCGTGCACCAGGGAGTTCACCACCATATTGGTGACGATCTGCGAGACGGCGCCGGGGAAGCTCTCGCAATGGATGTCCGGCGGGCAGTCGACGTTGACGGCAATCGGTTTGCCCTTCAGCTTGGGCTGCAGCGACAGCAGCACTTCATCCAGGTATTTGCGCAGGTTGAAGTGGCGGATATTGTCGGACGACTGGTCCACCGCCACCTGCTTGAAGCTGCGCACCAGCGCCGCTGCGCGCTGGGTGTTGGTGGTCATGATCTTGAGCGACTGGTCGACCGTGTCGAAGAACTGGTTCAAGCCGTCTTCGTCCAGCGTGCCCTCGGCCAGGTCGAGGCGGCACAGGCGCAGCTCTTCCACCAGGTGGCTGGTGGCGGTCACGCAGATGCCGAGCGGGGTGTTGATTTCATGCGCGACGCCGGCGACCAGGCGCCCCAGCGAGGCAAGCTTCTCTTGCCGCACCAGCTCCGATTGCGCCGTCTGCAATTGCGTGAGCGCGGTGGCCAGCGCGGTGTTCTGTTCTTCCAGTTCGGCCTTGGCGCGGCGGATCGCCAGGTCGGCGCGGGTGCGCGCGATGGCGGCGGCGGTGTGGTTGGCGACGTAGGCCAGGATATCGAGTTCGGCCTGCGAGTACACCACGGATGCGTCGTAGCTTTGCACGATGATCACGCCCAGCGCTTGCTCGCCCACCATCATCGGGCAACCCATCCAGCTGGCGATGCCCTGGTTTCCCAGCGGTTCATTGATGTCGCCGCGCTCCATCAGCGCCGCGAACGCGGGCCCGTCGAGCAGCATGGGCTGGCGCTTCTTCAGCACGAAGGAGCTCATGCCGACGCCGTATTCGAAACGCTGGACCGGCGCTTCCTGGTCCTTCTCGTCGACGAAGTAAGGGATCGACATTTCGTCGCGCTTGGGATGGTAGAGCGCAATCAGGAAATTGCGGGCGGTGATCAGGCTGCCGACAATCTCGTGCAGGCGGGCGTACAGCAGCCTGGCGTCCGATTCGGCCGATGCCGATGCGGACAGGCTGGCAATCTCGTACAGCGCGCGCTGCAGGCGTTCGGCCTTGCTGCGCTCCGCTACTTCGCGCTCCAGTTCCAAGGTGCGTTCGCGCACGGCACGCTCGAGCCGGTCCATGCTCTGCAAGCCTTGCAGTGCGCTCGACACGTGGTTGGCAATCTGCGCGAACAGGGCCTGGTCTTCCTCGCTGTAGGTGTGCTCCTTGTCGTAGCTCTGGATCACCATGGCGCCCAGCACCTCATGGTCCTGGTCCAGCAAGGGACAACCGACCCAGTGCTCGGCGATCGTGCCGACGCCGAACACTTCGTTTTCTGCGCGGGCGCGGTGTTCGTCGCCCGTCATCACCAGGCGCTGCTTGTTCAGGATGACCCAGGCGGTGGGCGACTGGTCGGGCGTGGCCAGCTGCACCAGTTGGTCCTTGTAGGGATGGTCGTCCACTTCGTCGACAAAATAGACGAAGCGCACCGCATTGCCGGGCGCGTCTCGGTCGCTCAGGGCCACGTAGAAATTGGCGGCGTACATGATGCGGCCCAGTGCCGCGTGCACGGACTGCAGGAAGACCAAGATGTCGGTGCAACTATTGGACAGCTTGCCAATTTCCAGCAGGATTTCCTGGACGGCCTCCAGGCGGCGCAGACGGCTTTCCATCTTATTCCCAAGGTTAGATGCGTCTGGGAAATATAGCAGGAGGCGCCCACGCTAGCCAGCGGAAAACAAAGCCCGCGTGGTGCGCGGGCTGTATCAGGAAAACCAAGTTTGTGCCAGATCAATGCAGCGACATGGCAGGCCGCCGAGGCGGCAACACCGGCGGGCCGAGGGGAGTGATGCGCGGATCGATGGCCGGGTCGGGCGTCTGGTATTTGAAGGGATTGATGATGATTGGTGGAATCGTCGGTGGTGCGGATGGCGGGCCTTTGGGGCCTAACTCGATCATCGCGCTGCGCTGGCGCGGTTCGCTGTCGATTACCAGGAGCAACGATTGGCTCCCGTCTCTTACTAGCCAAGCCATATTCCCCTCCATCTCAGAGATCGGATATTCAGTATAGGCAAACAGTCAATCAATTCAAGGCGGAACGGCGGACTTTTTCCATTCATCATGCAAAATCCACCGTTCGTCGCAAGCGGATGGCTGGCAAGGGGCGCCGGGCCTACAGTAACACCATGTTCAACGCCAAGAGGCCCATCATGAAAAAGGTATTTGCCCTGTCCCTGGTCCTGCTGTTCTTCTGCATGGTTGCAGCCTGGATCTCCTTCGATGCCAGCGACCTCGTCGTCACGGTCGGCGACACGGACTATGACGGGCCGCTGGGCGCCTTGTTCGGTACCGTGCTGGCCGGCGGCGTGTTTGCCGTGATGGCGGTGGCGATGATCTTCGCGGCAGCCATCGTGGCCGTGGTGATGGCAGGCGTCGGCGTGATCGTGATCCTGTCCCTGGCGCTGGCGGCCGTGGTGACCATGGCGGCCGTGTCGCCCCTGTTGCTGCCGCTGATGATCCCGTTTTTCATTTACTGGCTGGTGAAGCGCCGCCACCGCAAGCCTGCCGAAGCTGCCGCGCCGGCGCTGGAACATGCCCCTGCGTGATTCGCCCGGATCGGGTGCTAGAATGCAATTTTTGCAACTCAAGGATTGCATCCATGCGCACGACCATCCTGCTGCTCTCCCTCGCCTTCTCTGCCCCCGCCTTCGCTGACAAGCTCGATGACGCCATCCTGGCGGAGATGAAACGCAGCCATATCCCCGGCGTTTCCATCGCCGTCGTGAAGGACGGCAAGATCATCCGCGAACAAGGCTATGGCCTGGCCGACCTGGAAAACAAGGTCAAGGTCACGCCCGCCACCATCTTCCAGTCCGGTTCGGTCGGCAAGACCTTCACCGCGGCCCTGGTGATGCTGCTGGCCGAAGACGGCAAACTGTCGCTGGACGACCCTGTTTCCCGGCACCTGGCGAACACGCCCAAGGCCTGGGAAGGCATCACCATCCGCCACCTGCTGTCGCATACCTCGGGCCTGGGCGATCCTTACGCCAGGCTGGACCTGACCAAGGATTACACGGAAGAAGAGCTGATCGCGCTGGAGGCGGAGATCCCCGTGCTGTTCGCACCGGGCGAGAAATGGTCGTACTCGAACATGGGCTACCACCTGCTCGGCTTCATTTGCAACAAGGCGGGCGGCAAGTTCTATGGCGACCAGCTGCGCGAGCGCATCTTCGCGCCGCTGGACATGGGCACCCGCATCATCAGCGAAGCCGACATCATTCCGCACCGCGCGCGCGGCTATGAACGCAAGGGCGGCAAGCTGGTGAACCAGTCCTGGGTGGCGCCGCGCCTGAACACCACGGCGGACGGCAGCCTGTACCTGACGGCGCGCGACCTGGCGAAATGGGACCTGGCGCTGTATGGCGACAAGGTGCTCCCGGCCAGCGTGCGCAATGCCAGCTGGACGCCGGCCAGACTGAACGACGGCACGGCCACCGAATACGGCTATGGCTGGCAATTGTTCCAGCGTAACGGCCACCGCGCCATCGCCCACGGCGGCGCATGGCAAGGCTTCCGTTCGCAGCTGTACCGCTTCGTGGACGACAGGCTGTCGGTGGTGGTGCTGGCCAATTCGGCCAGCGCGCGCCCCGGCAAGCTGGGGGACATCGTCGCCGCGCATTACCTGCCGGCGCTGGCCGTCAAGCCGAAGCCTGCGATTGCGGAAACCGAACCGGCTGTGGCCGAACGCGTGCGGGCCATGTTCGCCAGCATTGCCGAGCGCAAGCTGCCGGAAGGCTTGAGCGACAAGGTAGCGGGCGACCTGCCGCCGGAATTCCTGGCCATGGTGTCGGAGGACCTGCAGGAATGGGGCCCGCTGCGCAAGGTGGAAGCGCTGGCGCGCAGCACCGATGGCGAAGTGCGCAAGTACAGCTACCGCCTGAACTACGGCAGCGGCGCCATGCTGGTCGACCTGAGCCTGGGCAAGGGCGACAAGGTCGAACAGCTGCGCATGCGCCCCGACTGATCAGCCTTCCACCCGGTTGCGCCCGGCGCGCTTGGCGCGGTATAGCGCGTGGTCGGCCCGCACCAGGGCCGCGTCGCCGCTGCGATCGGCCGGCGCCATGCTGGCGATGCCGATGCTGACCGTGATGGCGATGCTGTTGCCATTGCGTCCCATCGGGGTCTCGGCAATGCGCTGGCGCAGGCGCTCGGCAAAAGCGCGCGCCGCTTCCAGGTCGGCGCCCGGCAGCAGGATGGCGAATTCCTCGCCGCCCACGCGGCCCAGCATGTCGATCTTGCGCTGCGAATCGCGCATCAGGCCGGCCAGGTGGCGCAGCACGGCGTCGCCCCAGTCGTGGCCGTGGGCGTCGTTGATGTCCTTGAAGTAGTCGATGTCCAGCATCAGCACGGCGGCGCGGCCGCCGACATCGCGCTGCAGGCGGGCCTGCTCGTCTTCCAGGCGCGTCATGAACTCGCGCCGGTTCGGCAAGCCGGTCAGGAAGTCGGTGGTGGCCAGCTGCAGCAGTTCTTCATTCAGGCGCTTGCGCTCCGTGATGTCGATGGTGGAGACGATCACGAAGTCCAGCGCATGTTCGTGGCCCGGCATCACCAGCAGGGTCAGTTCATTCTGGCGCTCCACGCCATCCAGGCGCAGGAAGCTGGCTTCGCACTGGAACAGGTGCGCGCCCTGCTCCATCGCCAGCAGCGCACGCCCGAATTCCCGCATGGCCGACGGCGCGAAATTCTGCGCCAGGCCCAGCTTGCCCGCCTGCTTGCAGGCCGGGTCGGCGCCAACCTGGGCCAGCGCGGCGGCATTGACGTCGGTGATGCGCACCAGCCCGGCCAGGCGTTGCAACTGGCTGGGGTTTACCTGCAGCCATTGCGCCACGTCTTCCACGCCCGATTCGACCAGCTCCTGCAAGGCCGCGCGCACGGCCGACCAGTCCTGCTGCCACAAGGCGACCGGCGCATGGTCGTACAGGCTGCGGAAGCGCGCCTCGCCGACGCGCAAGGCTTCGGCGGCGCGCGCCTGTTCCACCGCGATGCCGGCCAGGCTGGCAGCCTGGTCGATCAGGGCCAGCTGCGCCACGCTGGGGCGCTGCGGTTCGCGGTGATAGATGGCAAAGGCGCCCAGCACCTTGCCGTTGGCGCCGTGCACCGGCTCCGACCAGCAGGCGCCCAGTCCCGCCCGCAAGGCCATCTCGCGGTACGGCGCCCACAGCGGGTCGCTGGCGATGTCCGCCACGATCACGCGGCTGTTGCTGGTGACGGCCTTGCCGCAGGAACCGTTGCCAAAGCCGATCGGCAAGCCGTCGATGGCCTGCCTGAAAAAGGCCGGCAGGCTGGGGGCGGCGGACAGGTGCAGGTGCCTGCCTTCTTCGTCAAGCAGCATCACGCTGCAGATCATGCCGGGGTTGACCACCTCGATGCCGCGCATCAGGCTGTCCAGCACCTCCTGCTGCGGCGCACCGGCGGCCAGCAATTCCAGCACCTGGTGGCGCCCTTCCTCGCGCCGCTCGTTCAGGGTGCGTTCGGTGACGTCGCGGAAGGACCACAGCCTTGCTGCTTCGCTGCCCAGGCGCAGCGGGCGCGTGGTCACTTCCAGCACGCGGCCATCGCGCATCTGCAGCTGGCTGTGGCTGTCCTCGTCGTCCGGCTCGGGCCGGGCGCAGGCCTGCAGGAAGGCATCGGGCTGTTCCAGCTGGCTGGCCATATGGGCCAGCAGGATGGCGCCGTCGTTTTCCCAATCGAGCTGCTCCGGCACATTCCACAACTGGCGGAAGCGGCGATTGGAGTTCAGCACGGCACCGCTGTAGTTGTCGACCAGGATGCCGTCCACCGTGGAATCGAGGATGCAGCGCAACACCGCCTGGCTGCCCTGGGCATGTTCGGCCATGGCCAGCAGGGTTTCCTGCCCCTCGCGCAATTCATCGCCCATGCGGCTGCTCTGGTCGAGCGCCAGGCGCAGGCGCTGCCGGCTTTCCGCCAGCACGTAGGCCAGCAGCGCCAGCAAGGCGCTGATCAACAGGCCACCGATGGCGATGGCGCGCGGTTTATCCGAAAGCACGCCGTTGGCCTTGGGCAGCGCGCTGATATGCAGGGTCCAGCGCCGGCCCGCCAGGCTGATGCGCTTGAGCGCGTGCTGGCGCCCTTCCACCGCGGCAGCCGCCGGCGCGCTGTCGAACATGCGCGTCATGGCGTTGGGTGCGTCGCCGTCGTAGACCTCCACGTCCAGGCCGCGCAGGGCATCGTGCCCCAGCGCCGCCATCACGTCTCCCACGCGAAACGGCGCGTAGACCCAGCCTTTCAGCGCACTGCGGCGCTGGATCAGGGTGTAGCGGCCCACGCCGTTCTGGTAGATCGGCAGCGCGATGATGAAGCCGGACTGCACCGGGTCGGCGGTTTCCTGCTTGAGGAGCAGCTTGCCCGTCATGGTCGGCAGGCCGGAATCGCGCGCCTGCTCGAAAGCGGCACGGCGCACTGGCTCGGACAGCCCGTCATAGCCGAAAGCCTGCATATTGGCGCCGGAGAACGGTTCCAGATAGACCACCGGGCCGTACTGGCTGCGCTGGCCGGGCGGCGTCACCGCGTAGTCGGGAAAGCCCTCGGCCTTGACGATGGCGACGTGCGACTCAAGCTGCGCACCCGGCACCAGGCGCATGAAGCCGATGCCCTGCATGCCAGGAAAGTTCTGTCCCAGTTCCAGGCGCTCGATATAGGTGTGGAATTCCTGCCGGTCGACGTAGTCGGAACTGGCGAACAAGCCCTGCACGCCGTACAGCACCTGCACATAGGCCTGCATGCGCGCAGCCATATTGTTGACCAGTTCGCGGGCGCGGTATTCGAAGCCGCTGCGGGCGTCGCGCTCGGCATCGACGTGGGCGCCCCACCAGACGCTGCCGGTCGCCGTCAGGCAAAGCGCAACCACCAGCCCAGCCAGCAGGCGGGGTTGGAGCAGGCGTTGGAGCGGCGGGCTGGCAGGTGGCCTCGGCATACCAGCATCTTAGTTTGTTTAGGGCAAAGCAATTGCCCTATAGAAAAAGTCAATCGGCGCTACTATCGTGATTGCCACGCAGTGCGGCCTGGTACAGGCGGTAGCCGCGCGCGCGCAACTCGCAGGCCGGGCAGGTGCCGCAGCCATAGCCCCAGTCGTGCAGCGCGCCGCGTTCCCCCTTGTAGCAGGTATGGGTGTCGGCGCGGATCAGGTCGACCAGTTCCTGGCCGCCGAGGCGTTCGGCCAGTTGCCAGGTTTGCGCCTTGTCCAGCCACATCAGCGGGGTTTCCAGCTTGTTGCGGGTGTCCATGCCGAGGTTCAGGGCCACCTGCAGCGCCTTCATGGTGTCGTCGCGGCAGTCCGGATAGCCGGAGAAGTCGGTTTCGCACATGCCGCCGACCAGCACGGTGAGGCCGCGGCGATACGCCAGGGTGGCGGCCACGGTCATGAACAGCAGGTTGCGGCCGGGGACGAAGGTGTTCGGCAGGCCGTTTTCCTGCATCACGATCTCGATGTCTTCGGTCATGGCCGTCTTCGACAGTTGCGAGATCAGGCCCAGGTCGACCATGTGGTCTTCGCCCAGGCGTTCCGCCCATTCCGGCTTCACGCTGCGCATCTGCTGCAGCACGCGCGGGCGCACGGTCAGCTCGATCGCATGGCGCTGGCCGTAGTCGAAGCCGATGGTTTCGACGCGCGGATAGCGCTCCAGGGCCCAGGCCAGGCAGGTTGTCGAGTCCTGTCCACCGCTGAACAGGACCAGTGCGGCGTCGTTTGTCAGCATCGCAGTCTTTCTTAGAGGTCTATTTGTAATCAATCATTAAGTGGCCGACAAGATTGCGGCTGATCCGGTAACATTCGGTTTCGACTTCCAGATCACAGACCACGAATTTTGGCACAAACCGGCATAAAAGTATTGAGGGGCCTTGTACTGGGCTGCGCTGCCCTGCTGCTGCCCTTGCTGGCGGCTGCCCAGGGCTGGACTTACCAGGTCCGCATCAACGCCCCGCGCGCGCTGGAGTCGCTTCTCGAAGATAACCTCGACCTGGTGCGCTACCGCACGAACGAGCGCATGGACCGCGACCAGCTGCAGCGCATGCTGCGCGCCGCGCCGGAGCAGATCAGGACGCTGGTTGCGACTGCCGGTTACTACACGCCGGCGGTGAATATCCGCCTGGACGAAAGCGGCACGCCGACCGTCACGGTCGACGTGCAGCCGGGCGAGCCGGTGCTGGTGGGCGAGGTGGAGATCGTGCTGGAAGGTTTCCAGTCGGCGTCGGGCGCGCCGTTCGACCAGGAGGCGCTGAAGGCCGGCTGGGCCCTGCCGCGGGGCGCCGTGTTCCGCCAGGACGAATGGGAAAAGGCCAAGCGCGATCTGCTGCGCGCCGTGGTGCAGACGCGCTACCCGCGCGCGCAAATGATTTCCAGCGAAGCGGTGGTCGATCCGGAGACCCGGCGCGCACTGCTGCACGTGGCGCTCGACAGCGGGCCGGAAATGCGCTTCGGCGAGCTGAAAATCGAGGGTTTGCGGCGCTATCCCGAATCGGCGGTGCGCAACCTGAACCCTATCAAGCCGGGCGACGTCTACAGCGAAGCGGCGCTGCAGGCTTACCAGGGCAAGCTGCAGGAGACCGGCTATTTCTCCAACGTCGAGGTGAGCGCCGACCTGTCGTCCCTGCTGGGCGAGCAGATCGAGGCGGCCGAGGGCAAAGCCGAAGGCGTGCCGCAGCCGGCGACGATGGCGCCGCTGCCGCTGCTGGTGCGCGTGGTGGAGAACAAGCGCAAGAATGCCAGCGTGGGTATCGGCTTCAGCACCAATACCGGCTACCGCACCTCGGGCACCTACGATGACCTGAACGTGTTCGGCCTGAAGATGAAGAGCGCGCTGACGCTGGAAACCAAGCGCCAGCAGGCGCGCAGCGATTTCTATTTTCCCACCACGGCGGACGGCTACAACGACAGCTTCGGCGCGGCGCTGGAACGCAAGGATATCGAAGGCGAGATCACGCGCACCGCTTCCGTCGCGGCCAAGCGGGCCTGGGGCACGCCGCTGCTCGAGCGCAGCATCTCCATCGAGTACCTGAACGAGAGCAAGACCGTGAACCGGGTGCTGTCGTCGCACAGCCAGTCCTTGCCGATCACCTATGCCGCCACCTGGCGCAAGGTGGATAACCTGGTGTTCCCGACCAAGGGCTATGTGCTGAATGCCACGCTGGGCGGGGCGCTGCTGCCGGTGCTGACGGATGAAAAATTCATCCGCGCCACGGCGCGCGGCATCACTTACCGGCCCCTGAGCCCGAAATCCACCGTCATCCTGCGCGCCGAATTCGGCGCCCTCGGCTCGGCGCACCAGGAAGGCGTGCCGACCACCTACCTGTTCCGCGCCGGCGGCGACAACTCGGTGCGCGGCTATGCCTACCAGGAGCTGGGCGTGCAGCAGGGCGAAGCGACGGTCGGCGGCCGCTACCTGGTCACCGGCAGCGCCGAATACCAGTACTGGTTCAAGCCGACCTGGGGCGCGGCGGTGTTCTATGACGCCGGCAATGCGTCTAATTCGCTGGGCGGCTTGCGTCCCAAGTCCGGCTACGGCGTCGGTGCGCGCTACAAGAGCCCGGTCGGGCCGATCAATGTCGACGTCGCATATGGCCATGCCACTAAAAAGGCCCGGCTGCACTTCTCGCTGGGGTTCACGTTCTGATGGATACGCCGCGCCATCTCCCCCATCCTCCAGCGCCGCCTGAGGCGCCGCTGGCAGCGCCTCGCCGCAAGTGGCTGCGCCGCACGCTGATCGGCGGCGGCGTGACGCTGGCCGTGCTGGGCGGCGCGGCGTGGCTGCTGGGACGCGAAACCACGCTGCAGCAGATCGTGGCGCAGGTTGCGCGCGCCAGCGGCGGCCAGATCGTGGTCACCGGCGTCAGCGGTTCGCTGTATGGCCGCATGCATATCGGCCGCATCATCTACCGCGACGAGTCGAGCGTCCTGACGCTCGATAACATCGACATCAACTGGTCGCCGCTGCAATACTTCAGCGAGGGCGTGGCGATCAGCGAGTTGCATGTGGCGCGCGCCGAATCGCGCAGCACCGGGCCATCCAAACCAGCCGTGATGCCGGCATCGATCACGCCGCCGTTCCGCCTGAGCATTGCGGACGGCCGCGTCAGCACGCTGGCCCTGGTCAGCGAAGACGGCAGCCGCACCGAGCTGCGCGCCATCAAGCTGCAGCTCCAGGGCGACGGCCAGCATTGGCAACTGAAGGACGCCAGCGCCGAGACACCCATTGGCGCCCTTGCCGCCAGCGCGGAAATTTCGACCACGCGCCCGTACAAACTGAGCGCCACCGCCGCCCTGGCGCCGCTGCCGCCGTCGACTCCCGCGGCCCGGCCTGCCGGCAATCCCGTTACACCACCCGGCGCTGCGGCGGCAACGCCGCCCGACCCCGGCATGGTCGAGCGCAGCGCCACGCGGCTGGAGCTGTACGCCAGCGGCGACCTTGCGCAACTGAAGCTGGACGTCAAAGGCAAATCGAACTACGCCAACGGCGACGGCACCCTGGTGCTGGCGCCGTTCGATGCCCTGCCCCTGCGCAGCATCCGCCTGCAGGCGCGCGACGTCGACCCGGCCCGCTTCGACCCGGCCTGGCCAAAGGCGGCAATCGACCTGGCGCTGGACGCCGCCATCAATGGCGACAAGCTGTCCGGCAAGCTGGCCGCTACCAACCGCAGCGCCCCCGGCCCGCTCGACCAGCAAAAGCTGCCCCTGCACAGCGCCGCCGCACAACTGGGCGGCACGCTGGACAATGCAAGCCTCAGCGGCCTGCTGATCGACCTGGGCGCCGCCGGCAAGTTCACCGGCAGCGGCAAGCTGCGCCGCCTGCCGAAAGACGGCAGCATCGACACCGCCAGCGTGCGCCTGCACACCGACCGCCTCGACCTGCGCGGCCTGCACGGCGCCGCCATCAGCACGGCGATTGCCGGCGACATCAGCGCCGAAACCAAGGGCAAGCAGCACACCTTGCGCGCCGCGCTGGGCGAAGGCAAGCTGCGCCTGGACGCCCACGCCACACTGCAAGACCTGCTGCTGACCGTGCACCAGGCGCGCATCAGCGCCGGCCAGGGCAGCGTCTCCGCCACCGCCCAGGCCAGCCTGAAGGATGACAAAACCTTCAAGGCCAACGCGGCGGTCAAGCGCTTCGATCCGGCCGCGCTGGGCGCCTTCCCTTCAGCCGACCTGAACGCGGAACTGCAGGCCAGCGGAAAGCTGGCGCCGGACTGGCGCGCCAACGCCGACATCGTCCTGCAGCCCAGCAAGTTGATGGGGCAGCCGCTCTCGGGCAGCGTCAAGCTGGCCGCCGATGCGCAGCACATCGCCAGCATCGACGCCCGCCTCGCTTACGCCCGCAATACCGCCACCGCGCGCGGCGCATTCGGCGCTGCCGGCGACAAGCTGGAATGGCAGCTCGACGCCCCTCAGCTTTCCGTACTCGACCCGCAACTGCAAGGCAGCGCGACTGCCAGCGGCACCCTGGGCGGCGGCTACAAGGCGCCGCGCACCAGTTTCAGCGCGGACGCGCGCGGCCTGGGCTACCAGCCGCCAGGCGGCCAGCGCCCGGCCGCGGCCACGCCGGCGCCGGCCCGCGCCGACAGCGTGATCCGTGCCAGCGGCGAAGCGGCGCTCTTCGGCGCAATGGACTTCAAGCTGTCCGGCAGCGCAATGCGCCTCAACCCGGCCAGCTTTGGCGCTTCGGTCGCGGGCAACGTCAACGCCGATTTCGACGCCACGCTGCGCGCCTCGGCGGACTGGCTGGCCAATGCCGATATCCGCCTGCAGCCGGCGTCCACGCTTGGCAACGCGGCACTGAGCGGCCATGCAAAGTTCGCCGCCGCCCCCGGCCGCGTGCAGGACAGCGACGTCGACCTGCACCTCGGCCCCAACCTGCTGCAGGCCAAAGGCTCGTTCGGCAAGCCGCAAGACCGCATCGACTGGAAGCTCGACGCACCACAACTGGCGGTTCTGGGCAGCGGCTGGTCCGGCAACCTGCGCGGCAGCGGCTACGCCAGTGGCGGCAACGTCGCTGGCCGCGGCCCCAACACCATGCCAACGCTCAGCGCCACGCTGGATGGCGCCCACCTGCGCCTGCCGGGGCAGCGTGAGATCTCTTCGATCAAGGGCAGCGCCACCATCGGCACCTCTTTCGCACCTGACGATCCGCTGCAGGCCGACCTGGTGGTCACGGGCCTGAACATGCCCGGCCTGCTGCTTGACCGCCTGCGCCTGCAGGCCAGCGGCACCGCAGGCAACCACTCGGTGCAGCTAGCCGCCACCAATCCCGACTTCGACGCCAGCACAAAAGTCCACGGCAGCTTCGCCCCGGATAGCTGGAACGGCAGCATCGACGCCCTGCAGAACAAAGGCCGCTTCGCCCTCACCCTGCAGGCGCCGGCCACGCTGCGCATTAGCGGCCGCAAAGGCGATGGCGTTGCCGGCCTGGCGCAGCCGGAGCAGCTCGAGTTAAGCAGCGCCACCATCGCCATGCCGGAAGGCAGCCTGCGCATCGACACGCTGGAGAAGAACGGCCTGCGCTGGCGCAGCAAAGGCAGCGCCAGCGGCGTCAACGCCAGCTACCTCGCCCAACTGTCCGACACCTGGCGCAGCAACGTGGCCAGCACCATGACCCTGGGCGGCGACTGGTCGCTGGAACTGGCAGCGCCCGCCGCGAAAGGCGCCGCGCCCGCGCTGGACGGCTACCTGCACGTATTCCGCGAAAAAGGCGACGTAACGATCACCGGCGGCGAACGCCCGATCCCGCTCGAGCTGAAGGTGCTGGACGCGCGCGTCACGGTCGCCGGCGACCAGCTGCGCGCCCAGGCCGAACTGGCCGGCGACCGCGCCGGCAATGCGCGCCTGGAAGCCAGCGCCCAGTTGCGCGACGGCCGCATTCCATCCGACAGCCCCCTGACTTTCGGCGCCAGCGCCAGCCTGCCTTCCATTACCTGGCTGTCCCCGCTGCTTGGCGTGCAAGGAATGGAACTGGGCGGCGCCCTGCGCGCCCATGCCAGCGGCCACGGCACCATCGCCAATCCCCTGCTGGATGGCGAGGTGGTGGGCGAACAGCTGGTGATCAACTGGGCCGAGCAAGGCATCCGCCTGCGCAACGGCGCCCTGCAGGCCAAAGTGAGCGGCGACCAGCTGCAGCTGCAACGCCTGCGCTTCGATGGAACCGACGGCAATGTACAGGCTGACGGCTGGTTGCGGCTGGCAGGCGGCGACATGTCGATGGACCTCAAGCTGGCCGCCAACAAGCTCGAAGTATTCAACCGCCCGGACCGCACCCTGGTGCTGAGCGGCAGCAGCACCCTGGTGCGCGACGCCAAGCGCTTCGAGTTCGACGGCAAGTTCAGGGCCAACCGCGCCGTCATCGAACTGCCTTCGCTCGACACGCCCACCATCAGCGAAGACGTGGTGATCCTGGGCCGTGAAAAACCGAAGGCTGCCGCCAGCAGCGGGTTGCCCCTGAACATCGACCTGGAGGCCGACCTGGGCGACGATTTCACCTTGCGCGGCAAGGGCCTGGACGCGCAGCTGGCCGGCACCGTGCGCGTGCGCATGGCCGATCGCCGCGCCCCGCGCGTCAACGGCAGCATCCGCGTCGTCAGCGGCACGTACGCCGCCTACGGCCAGCGCCTGGCGATCGAACGCGGCGTGCTGAATTTCACCGGCGCCTACGACAACCCGGGCCTGAACATCCGCGCCGTGCGCAAGCGCCCCGAAGGCGATGAGCTGAGCGAGACCAATGTGGAAGCCGGCGTCGAAGTGCGCGGCACCGCGCTGGCGCCATCGGCCAAGCTGGTTTCCACGCCTTCCGTGCCGGACAGCGAAAAACTGGCCTGGATGGTGCTCGGCCACGGCACCGCCGACATGGCCGGCAATGAAATGAGCCTGCTCGGCACCGCAGCCGGCGCCCTGCTGGGCGGCAGCGGCGGGCCGAGCCTGGCCAACCGGGTCGGTCTCGATGAGCTGGGCGTCAGCCAGGCCAAGGGGCTGGAAAGCACGGTCGTCACGGTCGGCAAAAAGCTGTCTTCGCGCGCCTACATCAGCTTCGAGCAGGGCGCGGGCACCGCGACCAGCCTGGTCAAGCTGCGCTACAAGGTCAACAACCGCGTGACGCTGCAGGTGCAGACGGGCACCAACAACGCACTGGACGTGCTTTACAACTGGGCTTTCGACTGACCGGGCGGACGCAGCTCGGGATTATGGTTGGGCACCGGCTCGTCTTGCGGGACAGGGTTGTGCGGGCTGTGCGGATGCACCGGCTCGGGGTGCGGCTGCGACTCGTCGACTGGCACCGGCAAATCCGGTGCGCGGTGGGCGTGGATACGGTGTTTTTCCATGGCTGGAACTCCCGAAAGCGAGATCACGAAGGGGTATTTTACGCCTGCGGTTAAAATTCTTCTTTTTTTCCCGAATCCGGCGCCCAATGCAACTGACTGTCACCACCGTAGTCCTGCTCATCCTCGTTCCGACGCTGATCTGGCGCATCTATTCGCGCCTGAAGCTGGTGTTCCGCCGCCAGGAATCGGTGGCGTGGCGGCACTGGGTCGGCGCGGCCGGCTTGCCGGTCCTGCTGCTGGCAGCCGCCCAGTCCATGCTGCGCAACCCGCCGGCGCTGGCGATGATGGCTGCCGCCGTGATAGCCGGCGCCTGGATGGCCTTCTTCGCGCTCAAGAAGACCCGCTTCGAAAACACCGGCAGCAAGCTGTATTTCACCCCGCCGAGCCGCACCGCGATCCTGATCTGCATGCTGTTCGCCGCCCGGGTGCTGCAGATCGGCGTCGAGTTCTACGTCAACCGCCAGTCCGAACACCCGCGCGTGATCAACCAGGCCGAAGTCCTGCAACATCCGCTGACCGTCATTCCCTTCGGCCTGATGCTGGGCTACCTTGCCGCCTACTCCATCGGCCTGCTGCGCTGGAGCATGGCGCAGAAGAAGCTCGACTAAACCAGGTCGGCCAGCGCTTGCCGGACTGTCGGGAAGCGGAAGCTGAAACCGCTGGCGAGCAGGCGGGTCGGCGCTACGGCGGCGCCTTCCAGAAGCAGGCCCGCTTGCTCGCCGAGCAGCAAGCGCACCGGCCAGGCCGGCGTAGGAATCGCGCTCGGGCGATGCAGCTCGGCGGCGGCGGCCCGGGTGAACTCCAGTTGCGTCGGCTGCTCCGGAGCCGTGAAATTCCAGGCGCCGTCAGCGTTGGCGCCGAGGCGCCAGACGTGGGCCATCGCCCCCAGCAAATCGGCAATGTGGATCCAGGAGTTGCGCTGGCGTCCTGTTCCCATGCGGCCGCCGAAGCCCAGTCTGATCGGCAGCAGCATAGGCTGCAGCGCGCCGCCATGGCCGTAGACCACCCCGAAGCGCGCCAGCGCAACCGGTACGCCATACTCGCGTGCACGGCTGGCGGCGGCCTCCCATTCCTGGCATAGCTGCGACATGAAGATTGCCTGCGGCGGGCTGGCTTCGTTCAATACCTGGCCACTGCCCTGCGGCTGGATGCCGTAGTAGCCGACCGCGGATGCATTGATCACCAGGCGCGGCTTGTGCACGGCCCGCGCAATCCAGTCCACCACGCCTTGCGTCAGCCCGGCGCGGCTGCCGCGCAGCACGGCCTTGCGCCGCTCGCTCCAGCGCCAGCCAAGAATGCGGGCGCCGGCGAGGTTGATGACGACGTCGACCGGTTCGGCCGGCGACAAGTCGCCCATGCCGGCAACTGCGCGCACGGCGCCGCCATATTCCCATGCCGCCTTGCGCGGCTCGCGCGACAGCACGATGACCCGGTGGCCGCCGGCAAGCAAGGCTGGCACGAGCGAATGCCCGACAAATCCGGTCGCGCCGGTGACCAGCACCGTTTGCGGCGGGCCGTCGAAGCGTACGCTTTGCGAGGCAGCGCCAGGCACGGCACGCGAGGCGAAGGCGTCCCGGACACCGGACACGAACACGCCCACGCCGCACAAGGCGAGGAAGACGCTGAGCCAGCCCTGCGGCGCATAAGCGAATCCTGTCGGCGCATCGATGGCTGCCGGCATTCCCAGCATCAGCAGGGTAATGAAGGCGCCGCCGTTAATCGCCAGCACGGTGTGCGTTACGCGCTCGGTGGCAGGCAGCAGGCGGGTCTGGTCCTCCACCACGAAGTCCCACAGCGTGAGGACAATCTCGATGCCGAACAGCGCCAGCAGCACCCAGGCCCAGGCGCCCTGCCACACCCAGGCCGACAACCCCACGAACAGCACGCCGTAGATCGTGGCACGCACTGCGTGAATGGCAAGCTCGCGCCTTGCCGTGACGCGCTGCGGCAAGGCTTCCGTCAGCTCATGGTGGTAGATGGTGTCGAAGGCGCCCAGGCAGCCTTGTGCGGCCATGAGCTGCAATGCGAGCAGATGCGTGTTCATGCTGCCTCCCTCTCCGCTGTACGCCTCTCGTGGAAGACGCCGGCTTGCACGAAGGTCGTGCCAAACAGGGCGTGGCGGATTTCGATGCGGATGTTGAATCGGTTGGGCGCCTCGTTGCAGTGGCGCAGGTAGGTCTTGCCCGGCGTGAGCACGCCAGGCAGGGGGATGCGCCAGCCCAGCAGGTCCCAGAAATAGCCGTCGCTGGTGAAATGCAGGTTGCCATCGGCCACGTGCAGCTTGAGCTTCATGCCGAGGCCCAGTCCCACGTATTCGAGCACTTCGCCGCGCTCGCTCTCCGCCATGTAGGAGGTGAACTTGACCGGCTTGCGGCCATTCAGCATGTAGATGCGCTGCTTGTAGATGTTCTGCGAGCCCGGTTTGCCGTAGACCTGGATGTCGACCGGGAAGCCGCTGTCGTCGTAGGGTATCAGTGCGCCCTGGATGAAGGGTTTGCTGGCGAAGCCGAGCAGCTTGCCGAATCGCGAAGCGCGCAACTCCGCCAGGGTGCCGTAGTACAGCAAGGGTTTGCCGGGTGCCGGGTTCTTGGCGAAGCGTTGCTGGATGTCGGGGTGCAGCTTGCCCCACTCGCTGCCGAGGATTTTTCGGAACAGCTCTCCCTCGCTCACCAGCGGCGCCGCCTCGGCGGCGTCACGCGCGGCAGCGTCGATCCGGTACAGGCGCCAGGCGGCAGGCAGCAACAGCGCCAGCGTGGCGATGTCGAGCCACGCATTCGGCCATACGCCAGCGCGCAGCGATACCATGATGTCCTGCGGCCCCCACAACAGCAGTCCTGCCGCCACCCACAGCCAGGCCGCCGGCTCGCGACGCTGGTCGCCGAACCACACCAGGGCCAGCATCCACAGCCCGACGCACTGGATGGTGGGCCCGAACAGCGCCATCCACCAGGCGTGCTGCGGGCGCGTCGATGCCGGGCCAAGCCAGGCGAGATACCAGTCAAGGGCTGCGGCGCCAGCGATCCAGGGCAGCACCAGGCCGACCAGCAAGTGTCCAACCGCGCTGGCGTACATCCAGCGCACCAGCGATTTACGCTCCATCCTTGCCTCCGAAGTAGATCTGGCAACGCTCGCCGTCGCAGGCAGGGCGCGCGCCGTCGATCCGGAGCCAGCGCGAAATGCGGTAGCGGTTGCGGGCGAAACTGCGGTAGGCCGAGGCCAGCATCGGCCGCAGCGCTGCTACCCGCAGCGGCCATACCAGCCAGGCGCGTCCCGCCAGCGTGTAGGCCGCCAGGATGGCATCGGTGCCGACCAGCATGGCGCCGTCGGCACGCAGTCCGTGCAACTCCGTGTTCATGGCAGCGAGGCTGGCGCCCAGCGGAGCGGGATCGAAGCCGGGTGCAGCGATATCGACGAAGGCCAGGCGGCCGGCGCGGTCCCAGCGCCGCAGGCGGGACATCTCGCTCCGGCAAAACGGGCAGGCATTATCGAAAAACAGGGTCAGTGCGGCCATTGGCTCACTCCATTTGTGACATAAAAACTACAAACGTGAAATTCATCTGAAACACGCTTAACATCCTGAAAGTCACGGATTTCCACCGGTTCCAGAATGAATATTTGTTGAATTGTGTTATTTTTCATTTTTTTCTGTCGTTACAGAAATTAAAGACGATATTTCAGACGATGTCAATTCCTTAAAGGTCGTGTATTCTAAAATCACACGAAAATGATTGCCATGAGGAAACATTCCTATGACGACTTACAATAAGACCGCAAAGGGACGAGAGGAAATTTCGGCACGCACCTATGGCTTGCCATCCCGTATGCGCACCCTGCTGGTGATGATTGACGGCCGCCATCCAATGGAAGAGTTGCTGCCGAAAGTAACGGGGCTGGGGCTCGATGCCGGCGCCGTGCAAGAACTGCTGGCACAGGGTTTCATCGAAGAAGGTGAGGCTCCTCCCATTACGATCATGCCGATCCCGCCGACCGAAGAGGAACTTGCAGCGCAGTATGCACAGGCGCGCGCCTTCTATGCACGCACCATCGAACCGACCTTGGGCGCGCGCGGCCAGGTCATGCAAGCCAAGCTGGAAGCCGCCGCCACGCTGGAGGATTTGAAAGCGATGCGCATCACCTTCTTCGAAATGGTGAACCGCATCCGCGGCCGGCCCGTCATGCTGGCCCTGAAAAAGGAACTGGACGCCATCCTGGGCGCCTGTTCCAAGGAAGCCGCCTGAATCTGATTCAGGTCACTCCCGGCACGATCAGGCTCTGCCCCTGTGCCGTCGGAATGACTGCCAGCGGCGATCAAGCCGCTGCCGCCTGGCGGCGTTGCAGCACGAAGATCGGCTGCGCCCACTGGGTGTCCTTCTTTTTCTTGCTCGTGATGAGCGTGAGGTCGGAAGGATCGTAGACGTCGGTGTTGTGGGTCAGCGGCGTCGTCATCAGGTACTGTGCGTCGGTGTTCTTCAGGAACTCGCCGACCAGCTGGATGTTGCGGATGTCCAGGTGGGCGAACGGTTCGTCGATGAACACGAAACCGCCGGAACCATCTTCCGACTTCAGCAAGCCGATCAGCAGCACCAGCGATTTCATCACCTGCTGGCCGCCCGACGCTTCGCCGTCGTTCAGGCCAATCGGGCCCTTGCCGTCGAACTTGAAGCGTACCTGCAGGCCGGCCTGAGACAGCAGCAGGTCGTCGTTCTCCAGCTTGACCGGCTCGACGTGCACATCGATATTGGCCAGCGCGCCCAGTTCCTTGATGTTCGACGAATAGGTCTTGATCGTGTAGCGCAGGCGCTCGATGTAGGCGCCGCGCGCATTGGCAGTCGCTTCGATCGCGCGGTTGTTCTGGTAGCGGCGTTCTTCGGTTTCCGTCTTGCGGTTCGACAGCTGCTCGTTCAGGCGCGCATACTGGTCGATCACGGTCGCATCGAGTTCCCAGTCATCGCGCGCCAGCGAGGATTGCAGGCTGGCGATACGCAGGTCGACCTGGTGCGCATTCTGGTGCTGCTGCACCAGCGCCTGGCGGCGCGCAGGACGGCGCCAGGCCCCCGGCAAGTGGCGCCACTGGCGGCGCAGCGCCAGCATGGCACGGGCGTGGTCGGAGCGCTGTTCCATCTGGCGCTTGAAGTTCAGGCGCAGGCCCGCTTCCGCCTCGGACAGCGACATGCGGGCGCTTTGCCATGCAGTGTCGGCCTTGGTGCGCGCCACGGTGGCGTTCTTCATCAAGCCCTGCAGTTCGCCCAGGCGCGAGCCCACTTCCAGGCGCTCGGCGCGCAGCGGCACGGCGGAGCGGGCGGCTTCGTCGAATTCCTCGGTACGGGCGGACAGCTCCTTCACCGCATCCACTCCCGCCAGGCGGGCTTTCAGCGCTGAGGTTTCCGAAGCCAGCTTGGAAATCTGCAGCGTGTACTTGTCTTCCTCGGCTTCCAGGTTCGGCAGGTTCTTCTGGATCGCATCCATGCGCGAAGTCTTGCCGGCGGAACCGAAGCGATAGCGCGAAGCTTCCACGAACAGCGAGCGGCCGCCGCGGCGTTCCTTGTGGTAGGCCTCAGGCGTGATCCATTCTTCGATATTGCCCAGCTTTGCGCCTTCTTCCACCGACTCCACGCGCGTGATGCGCGACAGCTGGTCGATCAGCCATTCCGGCGCCAGGCCGCTGAACTTCACCACCGACAGCAGGCTCTGGTTCTTCGGCTCGTGCGCCTTCACGCAATCGGGCACGATGAAGTGGCGATAGCGTTCCTTCTCCGCCAGGCGGTAGGCCGAGGAAGCATCTGACGAGCGCTCCAGCAGCACCACGGAGGCGTAGCCGCCCAGCACGCCCTCGACGGCGCCCTGCCACTTCGGATCGGTCACTTCGACGATATCCGACAGCATGGCGTGCGGGATGCCCGCATCGTTCAGCGCACGGCGCATGGCGCGCACATTGTCCGGCTCCGGCATGGCGGTCTTGCCAGACAGTGCGTTGATGGTCGCCTTGTCCTGCGCGATGCGGTTGGACACGGCATCGCGCTGCGAGCGCAGCTTCAGCAGCTCGGTTTCCTTGGCTTCGAGCTGCGCGGCCGCATCGGCCACGTCGGCGCCCGATTCGGCGGCCAGTTTTTGCAGGCGTGACTTTTGCTCCGCCAGCGATTCCAGCGGCTTCAGTTTGCCGTTGATGAGGTTCAGGCGCGAAGTCAGCGCGGTCTGCTCCTGTTCCAGCAGGGTTTCCTGCTGCTGCGCGTCCTGCAGGGCCTTGGCCTGCTTGGCCACCTCGCCGCGCTTGTCGGCCAGCAGCTGGTCGGCCTGCGCCAGCGGCTTGCGCGCTTCGCGCAGCTGGCGGCTGACATTGGCGGCCTTCTCGCGCGCCTCGTGGTATTCCAGCGATGGCAGCACTTCTTCCTGCAGGTTGCGGCGTTCCTTGTGCAGCGTTTCCCACTGGTGATAGTTGGCCACGCGCAGGCGCAGGCCTTCCAGGTTGGTCTTGGAGCCTTCCAGTTCGGCCTCGAAGCGCTTCAACTCTTCTTCGGTATCGCGCTGGTGGCGCTTCGCTTCGTCGTACGCGTCCAGCACTTCCTTGTCGCCGAACACCTGGAACACCAGGTCCAGCAACTGGCGCGGCGCGTATTCGCACAGCTTGTCGGTTTCGCCCTGCTCCAGCGCCAGCACTTTGGACATGGCTTGCGACAGGCCGGCGTTGGCCAGGCGCTTGCGGTAGTTCTCCACGCCCAGCCAGTCGTTGGCTTCGGTGACTTCTTCGATGTCCACGTTACCGGGACGCATCAGGTACTGGCGCTTCCAGTCGCCGCCGTTTTTCTGCACCTGGCAGAACAGGGTCACCTCGTCTTCGGCGAAGAAGCCGCTGCTGCGGAACGGACGGTTGGACAGCTGCTTGCCCTGCGGCTTGTTGTCGACCACGGCGCGCAGCCAGGCGGTCTGTTGGCCGCTGTGGCGGGCATAGTGCTTGTAGGTGCGCCCCATCGAGCAATCGAGGCCGAACAGCGTGCGCAGCGCGTCCAGCAAGGTGGTCTTGCCGGAGCCGTTCTGCCCCGCGATGGTGATGATCTTGGCATCCAGCGGAATGTTCTTGATGCGCTGCCAGTAGTCCCAGTGGACCAGCTCAAGGGATTTGATTTGGAACATCGCTTATTCTTCCGTCGGGGTTTCTTCGTTGGCCGCTTGCTGCGGCTCGGCGTCGTTGGCGGCGGCCAGCACTTCGCGCGGGATGTGCACGATCTGCGCCGGCGCGCGCTTGAACACGTCGGCCAGGGCGCCGTTGATGATGCGCTCTTTCAGCAGGTCGGTATCCATCAGCAGGTCCAGCAGCGGGCCTTCGACGATGATCTCGCCGCGGCGCTCGATGAAACCGAGCTTGCCCAGGATGCCGAGGTTCATGTCCATGCGGGTCTTCTTGCCCAGCTTGTCGCCGAAGTCGGCCAGCAGCGCCTTGTACGGGATGCCGATCGAGGTATCTTCCGCGCGCGGCACCGGCTTCTCGGTGCCGAACATATCGTTCTGGTCGTCGTCCGCCGCCTGGTGGGTTTCCTGGCGTTCGCGCTTGGGCAGGATGATCAGCGCCCACAGCACCACCAGCAAGGCCACGCCGTCGCGCGCCAGGCCGAAATTGTTGTTCTGCCAGGTGTCGCGCGCGCCGAAGACCTTCGGCTCGATATTGCGGTGCAGGGCCAGCGTGACGTGGTCGGCGTAGACGTTATCGAGCAGCTTCATGCCGCAGGCGGCCAGGCGCGCATCGACTTCGGCGCGGAACAACTCGTCCGACAGCGCGCGCTTGACCATCTTGTCGTCGCGGCGCAAGGTCTGGTGCGCCACCAGGCGCGCGATCAGGATTTGGGTATCGTCACTCATCGGACTTCGGACTTTCTTTGTCTAATTCGAGGGTCAGCGCGGCCAGGGACATGGCGGCGACCTCCAGGTCGGGCAGCTGCACCATTTCGTCCTGCGGTGAGAAGCGCACCGGCAGGCGCGCCAGGTCGGCAGTGGTGCCCTGCATCGACGCCTCGGCCTCGTCGCCCAAGAGCGGCAGCATCGAGGCGCGGTAGGACGCCAGGGCGAAGGAGGCCGGCAGCAGCGCCTCGTGCACCTTCACTTCGCGCGGCGACTCCTCGGCCACCGAAGGGAAATTGTTCAGCTGCGCGAAGTCGGACAGGCGGGCCAGCCAGTCGTCCAGCTCCTTCTGCATCGCTGGGCTGTCGTTGATCGTGGTCGGCGCATCCTGGCCGGCAGGCAGGCCGTTCAGCCCATTGTTATTGGCACGTTCTGTCATTAATTCTGTCTCGGCGACGTCGATCATCTCGGCAGGCGTGATGAACAGCGGCTTCACCGGTTGGTCGATCGCATCATTCGCCAGCGAAGACAGGTCCTCATGGGCCAGCAGCCAGCGTTTGATGTCGGTAGTGGAAAGGCCGGACTGGCCCAGGTGGACGCGCTGGCGCTCGATCTGGTTCAGCGCGCGCGAGAACATGCCCTGCATGTTCAGCAGCTGCGACTGGGCACGGCCGATGGCTTGCGCGGCGCGGTGGGTGGCGCTGTCCGCATTTTCGTCAGTGGTGATGGCACGCAGGATCTGGGAGCCCTTCTCGACCCAGTCGCAGGCCTGGTGCCACTTGGCCTGCGACTCGCGCAGGCGGAATTCGGAACCGGACGCGATGGCGTCGCGGAATTCTTCGGTCAGGTCGACCAGGCGGCCCAGCAGGTGCTGCAGCTGCTCGGTGGTGACCCCGCCCACGGCTTGGGCGCCGGCCACCTGCGACAACAGGAAGCCCATTTCGGCATCGTCGTCTTCCGGAGCGGCCAGGGCCAGCAGGCTGTCGATCGAGGCCAGCACATTGCGCGCCATCGGCGTCACGCGGTAAACCGATTGCTGCGCATCCCAGGCCAGCAAGCCGTTGGAGCGCAGGCGGTTCAGCACAGTTTCCAGGCTTTCCGGCAGCAGGTAGGCCAGGCGCGTATTGATATCGGACCGCGAAAACGCGGACGAAGTTGTCTCATTGGCAAGTTCACGCAGGACGAGCAGGCGCACCAGCACCCCCTCGAAGCCGCCGTGGAACAAAGCGGTAAACACCTGCAGCAGCGGCTGGGCGCGCTTCAGGTGATAGACCTGCTCGATCTCGTCGGCGGAAATGTGGGGCTGGAAGTGGGCCTGCAGGGCGTCCTGCTGCTCTTGCTCAGTCGGGTTGGTGTCGGCCAGGGCCGCACTTGCCATCAAATCAATCATTGCGCTCCAGTAATTAAAACCGGGGTCAGGTCTGGCAATCCGCCACAAATTTCGCTATGCGAAAAGAATGGCGGATTGCCAGACCTGACCCCGACTTTGAGGCTGCAAGTATAACAGGCCGGGTGTGGCTATTTTCGGTTGACTTTCTCTAGGACTTGCTCGAAGGAATCGCCGTCTTCTTCCTTCAACAGGATGCGCGCCGGGTACCAGTCGAGGTCGGGGGCCAGCCACAGGTCGGCCTGCTGCTCGTGGCCGCCGACCTGCTTGCGGCTGAAGTGCAGCACCTTCTGTTCGCCGAGGGTGGCGATTTCCATGGTTTCCGTGCCGACCACGCGGAAAGTCCAGGGTTCGCCGTCGCGGCGGCCGGCCACGAAGAAGGTCCATTCGCTGCCCGGCGTGAATTTCTCCGGGGTGGCGCGGGCCAGGATCGCCAGCTGGAAGGTCACGCTGCTGCGATCCTGCTCGCCGCCGCGGATGGCGTAACTCACCTTGCCGTCTTCGAATTCGATACGGCGCGTGTCGCGGTCGAAGCGGGTGGTGGTGGGGTCCTTGCGGAAGCGCTTCTCGTAAAAGCTGGCGGGCGCCAGGCCGTAGCCGTCCAGCGTGCCTTCGCTGCGCTGCTCGAGCACTTTGCCGAACAGGCTGGAACGCGCTTCCGTATGCAGGGAATAGCTGCCGTCGCCCTGGCGCCAGGCGATGGTGCCGGCGCCCACCAAGGGGAAGCCATGGTTGCTGCCCTTGACCACGTAGCTCAGGTCAGCCGACGGCGGCAGGCTGGTGGCGCGCCTGGCGACCGGGTAATCGGATTTGGCGGCGCTGGCGGTGGTTGCTGCGAAGGCCAATGCCAGGGTAATCAGGGTACTGCGCATGGTTGCTTCCTTACTTGATGATGCGGGTGACGGTTTGGGTGGTGACGGCGCCGTTGCTTTCCGTATTGCGGATCTGCACCGGGTACCAGTCAAGGCTGGGCGCCAGCCAGATATCGAGCCTGGCGCTGTAGCTGCCGGGCTTGGGCGGGCGCGCCAGGTGCCAGGTGATCAGCTTGCCCATCCGGGTTTCCAGTTCATCTTCGCCGACCAGCAGGAAGCTGTAGACCTGGGCATTGCGGTCTTCGCCGACCAGGATGTCCATCGGCTTGCCGAACTGGTTGACGTCCGCGCGGCCGATGCCGGCCAGCTGGAACAGCACCGTGGCGCGGTCCTGCGCTCCCGCCGCCAGTGGCACGCTGCGCTCGCTGGCGGAGAAGGTGATCTTTTGATCCTGCTGGTTGAAGTGGGTAGCGGTGGCCGATCGGTTGCGGCGCGTCTCGGTGAATTTCGCCGGGGCGATGCCCGTGTCGTTGATCGTGCCTTCGCTGCTCACCTCCAGCAGCTTGACGCGCGCAATCAGCAGGCTGATGCCGACTTCCTGCGTCGCCTTATACGTGGCGCCATCGGTCTCCCAGCCAATATTGGCCGAGCCGCTCCAGTTGGTGCCGTCCGCGTCCTTGCGCCTGACGTCCAGTTCGAACCGGGCCGACGGCGGCAGCGCAACTTTCCAGCGCTGGACGCTGGCTCGCGGCTCGGCTTTCGGCGCGACTTCAGGCTGCGGCTGCGCGGATTCTACGGCAGGCGTGGCGGGCGCAGCGCCCGATTGGCCGTCCGGCGCAGCCGCTTCCGGCTCCGCAGGCACGGCTGGTCCTGCGTCGGCCGGCGCGCTGTCGGCAATCGGTGCCGCTTCTTCGGGCGGCGGCGCAGGCTTGGGTGGCTTCGGTTTCGGCTTGGGCTTCGGTGGCGGCGGCGCTTCGACCGGCTCCGGAGCGACCGGTTCAGGCGGCGGTGGCGCCAGGCGCAATTCCGCGCTGATGACGTTTTTTTCAGCATCGCGTTCGCGCTCCGCCGCGCCAATGCGGCCGCTGACCCAGTTGATCGTCATGAAATGCAGTGCCACGGTGGCTGCGCAAATGGCAATGATGCGGCGTGGGTGGCGTGGAAAAGAAACGATCGTCATGGTCGCTAGTTTAACGTGCCGGCCCCCGATTCCGCTGACAGCACGCTCAATGGCATAATTTGCTGGATATTCTGACAAGGAGTCCCGATGTCCCTTTTGCGCCAGCGCGGCCAGGCCGATTCCGGCAAGGTCGGCATGGTCGAGCTGTTCTTCGATCTTGTGTTCGTGTTTGCCGTCACCCAGCTATCCCACACCCTGCTGAAAAAGCTCGATGCGCAAGGCGCGCTGCAGGTCGGTCTGCTGTTCATGGCGACGTGGTGGGTGTGGATCTACACGGTCTGGGCCACCAACTGGTTTGACCCGGAAAAGAAGTCCGTGCGCGCCGCCCTGTTTGCGCTGCTGGTAGCCGGTCTGCTGATGTCGGTCTCCATCCCGCGCGCCTTCACCGACATGGGCTGGCTGTTCGGCGCCTCGATCCTGGTGCAGCAGGTGGGCCGCACGCTGGCGATGCTGGCGGCCAGCCGCGGCGAAGATGCCGCGCTGCGCTGCAATTTCGTGCGCATTGCCTTGTGGCTTGGCGCCAGCGGCGCGCTATGGCTTGCCGGCGGCCTGGCGGAGCCGGCTTCGCGCATGGCATGGTGGCTCGGCGCACTGGCGGTCGACATGCTGGGGCCGGTCATGTTCTATTTCGTCCCTGGACTGGGCCGCTCCACCCTGGCCGACTGGAACGTGGACGGCAGCCACATGGCCGAACGCTGCGCCCTGTTCGTCATCATCGCGCTCGGCGAATCGCTGCTGGTGACCGGCGCCACGTTTGCCGACCTGGCCTTCGATCCGCTTACCGTCTTGGCCTTCCTGCTGGCGGTCGTGGGCTCGATCCTGATGTGGTGGCTGTATTTCGACCACGGGCTGGAACAGGGCCACCACCGCATCGTGCATTCGCAAACGCCGGGCCGCCATGCACGCAACAACTACACCTACCTGCACATTCCCATCGTGGCCGGCATCATCGTCGGCGCCGTCGGCGACGAGCTGGTGCTGAGCCATCCCCAGCATGGCAGCCCGGCAGCGCTGGCCGCCATCATCGGCGGCCCGCTGCTCTTCCTGTGCGGCACCGCCGTGTTCAAATGGCTGGCGCATACGCGCGCCTGGCCGCCGCTGTCCCATTTGCTCGGCATCGCGCTGCTGCTGGTGCTGGGCGTCCTGTCGATCGTGCTGCACCTTTCCCCGCTGCTGGCCACCGGCGCTTGCGTCGCCGTGCTGCTGCTCGTTGCTGTCTGGGAGAGCTGTGTGCTACGCTAAACAACCTACCCTCGGAGACCCGATATGAGCAATCCACAAATGCCCCACATCCCCGGCGCTGCAGTGATGACGGATACGCTGGACTTCGTAAAATCGCTGTGGGGAAGCATGGGTGTGCCAGGCATCAGCATTCCCGGCATCGCCGCCCCGACGCTGTCGGTGGATGACCTGGACAAGAAAATCAGCGAGCTGAAAGCGGTCGAGTCCTGGCTCAACCTGAACGCCACCATGCTGCGCTCGAGCATCCAGGCGCTGGAAGTCCAGCGCGGCACCATCGCGGCGTTGAAGTCGATGGGTCAATCGCTGGCCGCCGCCGTGCAGCAGGCGCCGCACAACGATCCGTTTGCCAAGCCGGCAGCCGCTGCGGCCGCCAGGCCAGCGGACAAGCCTGCCGGCGACGCCGCCAAGCCGGCCGAAAAACCGGCCGATGCCAAGCCTGCCGCGCACGACACTGCCAGCGCCGCCGCCAACCAGATGGCCAACCCTGCCGCCTGGTGGAACCTGCTGCAAGAGCAGTTTGCGCAAGCCGTCAGCACGGCGATGGCCCCCGACCCGGCCGGCAAGCCGGCCGAAGCAAAGAACGGCGCCGCCCATGACGCCGGCAAGCCTGTCGCCAAACCGGCAGCGCGCAAGCCGGCAAGCAAGCGCGCCACGAAGGCCGCCAAGCCTTAATTCAGCTTCTGGATGCGGATGGCCTCGATCAGGCCATCGTCATCGCGCTGGACCTTCATGATATTGATCAAGCCTTCGTCTTCCAGGGCCTTGGCCGCGTCATGCGCGGACTGGAAGGATTCGATGGTGTCGCCCTTGGCGCTGACTGGACGAATCCAGGCGGCAGCCCCCACCTTCATCTTGTTATAGACCTCTTTGGCGATATCGCGCATGGATCACTCCTTGTCGTGGTCATCTTTCATGGCGGCCGTCAGCTCGGCTTCGATTTCTTCCGCCGACATCCGGCCGGGGATCAACTTCTGCAACTGCTCGATCAGCTGCGCAAAGCGCTGCTGGCCCGGCGCAATCCGGTCAACGTGCATCAAGACATCATTCGCTTCGGCCATCAGGGCGTCGTTATAGCCCTTGGCCTGCATGTGGGAGATCAGGACCTGGGCGGAGTTGAACAGGATCCGCATATTATCCGGCAGGCCGCGGCGCGCTTCGCGCATCCATTCGACCGCGTCATCGAGCTTGTTGGTCTTCCATAGCAGCACGCCCTTGTTCATCATCTCGGACGCTTCCTTGCGCGCCGTGCTGATCAGGGCTGCGCCTTCTTCACCCATGCGGGCCTTGTCGAAGATGCGCTGCACTTCATCGTGGATCACGGTGTTTTCGTCGTTGTTGCGCACCACGTAGCACAGCAACTTCACCGGCGCATCCTTCACGCCGACGGCAAACAGCAAGGTCGCCATTTCCAGGCAGGTTGCGGTGTCGGGCCGCTCGCTGTCTTCCTTCAGCATGGTTTCCAGTTCGTCGCCGGACTTGCGCGCGCGCCGGTAATCGCCGCTCTCGTGGTACACCAGGCCCTCCGTGATCTTGGAGCGCAGCTCCACCATGCCCCCGGAGAAGTCGCGCTGGGCCGCGGCCAGCAGCAGCAAGGCTTCCTTGGCGTCGTTCTTCTGTCCCAGCACGCGCGCCAGGCCGAAGTAGGCATCCACGGTCTTCATGATGGAGTATTCGCCGATCTGCAGGCACTTGCGGAAAGCCCGCTCGGCCAGCGCGATATTCCCCAGCTTGAGCGCTGTCGTGCCCAGCGCGCGCTGGCGCGGCACCGAATTGGGCGACATCCTGGCTGCGCGCTCGAGCACGTCGCAGCTTTCCTCGATGCGGCCCATGTTCTGCAGCGACTTGGCCAGCTGGTCGTAGGCATCCAGGTAAAAACGGTTCTCGGCGATCACGCCCTGGAACATCTGGCGCGCGGCCTCGTTCTCGCCGTTGGCCATGCGGATCTTGCCGACGCCGGTGCGGGCCCAGTTGAAGTCGCGTTCCTGCAGCACCTTTTCGTAGACCAGGCGCGCCTGCTCGGTCTCGCCGGCTTTCAGCAGCAAGGTGGCGCGCATGCGCATCAGGTCGACCTCATGCAGCTTGTTGCGGCCGGCCGCTTCGGCGCACAAGCGGGCCGCGCGCAGGTAGTCTTTTTCCAGGTAGGCCTGGTCGATGTCCTGGAATATCTGCTTCTTCTGCCAGGCGCGGTTCAGGCGGGTGAGCAGGACGCCTTCGGTGATCGGCTTGATCAGGTAGGCATCCGGCTGGTGCTCGGCGGCGCCCATCACGGCCTCCACGCTCTTCTCGGCGGAGACCATCAGCCACACGCAGCTTGGCATCAGCAGGCCGCGGATGCGGGCTTCTTCCAGCACGTGCTGGCCGCTCTTGCCTTCGCCGAGGTTGAAATCGCACAGGATGACGTCGTACTGGATGCGCGCCAGCAATCCGATCGCCTCGCCGCCGCTCGATGCCTGGTCGATGTGGCGCGCACCCAGGCTGCGCAAGGCTTCGCGCAGCAACTGGCGCACGCCGACAAAGTCGTCCACGATCAGGTAGCGCTTGTCGGCCCAGTTGACGCCCGGTTCTTTTTCCGGCGCCGTTGCGACGGGCGTGGTGACGGCTGGCGCGTTCATGGCAAGCGCAGGATGAAACAGCCGCCGCCCAGCGCGCCGCCGTTTTCCAGCGCGATGCTGCCCTGGCGCTGGCGATGTTTGTGGGACTTGGCTACTTCGCTGGCGAAGTAAAGTCCAAGGCCGCTGCTGTTGGCCAGGAAGTTGATGCCCTGCCCTGTCACTTGGCCCGCTTCCAGCATATTGGGCGGGAAGCCGGCGCCGTTGTCTTCCACCCGTGCCTCCATGAAGCCATCGTCTTCGCGGATGGTAAGGGCGATGCGGTCGCGCGTGTAGCGCACGGCGTTGTTGATTGCGTGCGCCAGCAGGCCTAGCACCAGGTCTTCGTCCAGGGTCCAGATCAGGCCGGGCGGCGATTCGGTGTCGAACTGGATGCCCTTCGATTGCAGCAGCACGCGCTGCTGGGCCACCAGCTGGTCGACCAGCTCACTGACCTGCACCGGGGCCGGATCGAAAGGATAATTGGGGCGGCCGACTTCCTTGTAGAGCGCAAGTAGCTGGATCAGGTGGTCGTTCAGGCGCTTGGATTGGTACAGCATTTGCGCCATCTGCGGATAGGCTGGATTGTCTTGCGCGGAATCCCCTGCCTGCACAAGCAGGTTCTCCAGCGTGCCGGTCAGCACGCTGATGGAATTCTTCATGTCGTGCACCGTGGAGGCGAGGAACATGAACAGCTCTGGCGAGCCGGCGCGGTCTTCCATGGATTCTCCAGCCATTGGATAGGAGGCCATTATAGCTTGCGGCGCTGCTTGAGCAGGAAGCGTCCGGGGTCCAGTGCGGCGGCCAGTGTTGCTTCGATGGGAAGGGGTTCGTCTTCCAGTTGACAGGCCAGGATTTCCGCTGCAAGCGGGGCCCAGATCAAGCCCCGGCTGGCGTAGCCGAGCAAGGCATGCAGGCCCGCGTGGCGCGGCAGGTCGCGCAGGCGTTCGGTGCGGGCCTCGCCGGCGCTGTCGGGCAGCGGCCCCACCAGCGGCAGGCGGTCCGGGGCCATGGTGCGGAATCCTACCCGGCCTTCCAGCGGGGCGCCTGCACCGTGCGGGCTGCCGAGGATTTCTTCCGCGCGCAGCAGGTTTTCATCCTGGCTGGATTGCCACAGCTGGCGGTCGCTGGACTTGTCGTAGGTGGCGCCGACGCAAACGATGCCGTCCACCGGCGGCGTCATATAGGCTTCGCGGCAGACCACCAGCTTGAGGCTGGGAAAGCTGCCTTCTTCCAGGTGGGTGACCTGGCCGCGCATGGTGTAGAGCGGCAGCGCGCGGGCCTGCTCGAGCGCAGTCGCGCCGGCGCCGTTTGCCAGCACGACCGTCGGGGCCGCGGCGAGCAGTCGGCCCCGGGCGTCGCATACGCGCCATTCATCTTGCACGCGCTCGATGTGCAGGGCTTCGCTATGGAAGACGCGGCGCAGCTTGTCGCCGCAGGCTTGCAGCATTGCGCGGCAGGCGGTAGCGGGCGTAGCCCAGCCGCCTTCGGGGAAGTGCCAGGCGCCGTAAGGAGTCGGCGCGCCCAGCATGGCGCTGGCCTGGACGGCGTCGAGCCAGCGCACGTACCGCTCGGGGTAGCGCCAGGCGTCGACGACGTCCTTTTGCAACCGGGCGTGCTCGGCATCGCGTGCCAGTTGCAGCACGCCGCACCGGTTGCCGCGGATTGCGCCGGCTTCCGCATCGGGACCGGGTGCGTGCGGATCGAGGCCGCCCAGGTGCTGCCAGGCGCGCTGCGCGTACAGGTACGCCGCGCGCGCCAGGCGGGTCGGAATATTGTCGTCTTTCGACAGCAGAGGCATGAAGATGCCGGCGCGGTTGCCGGAAGCTTCCTGCGCAGGGGCGCCGTGGCGTTCGATCAGGGTAAGCTGCCAGCCGCGGGCTGCCAGGCGTTCGCAGGCGGCGCTGCCTGCCACGCCTGCACCGATGACGATGGCGCGGCGCTCGGGCGAGGGGGCGCGCGGCGGCTGGGGCTTGCGGCTGGTGTAGGCGGCATGTTGCCACTCGCCTTCAGGTTCGCCGGTGACGGTGAAGCCGGCGGCGCGCAGGGAGCGCAGCGCATGTTCATCGGGCCGGCGGATGCGCAGCGTGGATGCGGGCGCTGCGAGGCGTTGCAGGGCGCGGATGTGCTCCAGCGGCCGGTCGATAATGAACTCGTCGACACAGGCCACGATTTCGGGCAGCCAGGCTTCGGCAGGACCGGCGAGCAGGTCGAGCGTCAGGCGTTCCGCAGGCAGGTGCAGGCGGTGCAGGCCGGGGACGTCGACCGGCCACTGCGCCGCCAGGGCGGCCACGGCCTGCGCCAGCGCGGCAAGCACGGACAAGCCGGGAACGGAGGGCATGATCGCGAGATAATGCAGATGGCTAGCGCCGGCGCCGCCAGCCGCGGAGCGGTGGCGGGCGAGGGTTGCGAGGAACTGGGCGCCGCTGCCAAACGCGGTGTCGAGGACGACGTGGCGCGAATCAGCCACCGTGCTGGCACTCCTTGTATCGGAAGCATGCGAGGTCATGGTCGTTCACCATCCCGATCCCCTGCATGTAGGCATAAATGATCGTCGACCCGACAAACTTGAAACCGCGCCTGGCGAGGTCCTTGGAGATCCTGTCGGACAGTTCGGTGCGCGCCGGGCGCTCGCCCTGCGCTGTGATGCGATTCACGATCGGCTTGCCGTCGACATAGCCCCATAGCAGCGAAGACAGGCTGCCGCCCTCTTCCAGCAGGCGCAGGTAGGCGCGCGCATTGGTGATGGCGGCGTTCACCTTGAGCCGGTTGCGCACGATCCCGGGATCGGACAGCAGCTGCGCGACCTTCGCCTCGTCATAGGCGGCAATCTTGCGCGCGTCCCAGCCATCGAACGCCGCGCGATAGTTGTCGCGCTTGTTGAGGATCGTCTCCCAGCTGAGGCCCGCCTGCGCGCCTTCGAGATTCAGCATCTCGAACAGGCGCAGTTCGTCGCGGCATGGGACGCCCCACTCCTGGTCGTGGTAGGCGATATAGCGTGGATTGTTTGGATTGGCCCAGGAACAGCGATGTGTGCTCATTGGGTGATTATAGTGCGCTCGCCAAGGCTGGTCACGATGCGCGCTTCGCCGCGCTCGATGCATTGGCCAAGCTGGTGCACCAGGCGGGGGAACAGTTCTTCCGGCTGCGTCGCTTCAGTGGCATGCACGGCAGTCCAGGCGTCGCGCCCGGAATGCTTGGAAATGTACAGACCCAGGTCTGCCAGCTCCACCACCTGCGACCAGGACATCAGGCGCGGGTGCGACGGCAGGAAGGGATAGCAGGCAAAGCCGATCGAGCAGGTGCGCGCCAGCCGCGTGCCATCCGGCAGGACGAATTCACGCGACGACACTGCCTGGCGGATGCGCTCCGCCACCACATGCGCGCCGCTGCGGCCGGTGGCGCGCGCCAGCACCAGGAATTCTTCGCCGCCCCAGCGCACCAGGTAGTCCGACTCGCGGAACACCTCGCGCAGGCGGTCCTTCATCTGCACCAGCACCGAGTCGCCGGCAGCGTGGCCGTGACGGTCGTTGACCTCCTTGAAGTGGTCCAGGTCCACCATGTAGAACACCAGGTCGCGGTCGGCCACGGCATCGGCTTCCGAGGCCGGGCCGTCGTAGCCTCGCAGGCTGAGCGCGACGTCCGACTCCACGTGCTGCAGGAAGAAGCGGCGATTGCGCAAGCCGGTCAACTGGTCGGTCAGGCTCACCTCTTCCAGCGCCTTGTAGGCCCGCTCCAGTTCGAGATTCTTTTCCAGCAGTTGCGCCTGCGCGGCGGCGTTGTCCAGCGCGATGGCGCCGTAGGCGCACAGGGTGCGGAAGATCAGGCGCTCCCGCTCACCGTAAGCGCGCGGCAGCATCGACTGCACGGTCATCACGCCCAGCACGCGCTCGCCGATCATCAGCGGCGCAAACAGCAGCGTGAGGGTAGGCAGGGTGCCGGGGATCAGGTTGGGCGTGTCGCACTTGTCTTCGATTTCGATCAGGATTTCATCGCGCTCGCGCACGCAGCGCGCCGTGTTGAAGTGCGGATCGGACAGCGCGATGCGCGTCGGCGGCAGCGGCAAGCCCATTTCCACGCCAAACGCGCAATGCAGGAAATCGCCGTCCGTCTCCAGAAGGAAGATCGAGAAGTGGGTCGAATCAAGCAGGCCGTGCACGTGCCGGTCCAGCGCGCGAAACACGGCCGAGGCATCGAGTTGCGCAGTGATTTCCTGGCCAATCGCGGACAGGTGGCTCAGCGTGGCGCTGGTCTGGGCCAGCACCTCCGCGCGCTGCGCCTCGGCGGCGGCAAGCTGCCGATCGCGCTCGGTCTGGTGCTGGACCTGCATTGCAATCGCGCGGTTGGTCGCTTCCTGGCTGTTGCTGCGGTCGCGCGCCGCATTGGCCTGCAGCGAAAACTCATAAGCGCGCGCGAAGTCGCCAACGGCCGCATATTCGCGCGCCACGGCATCGAGCAGTTCGCCGGGAACGATATAGCCGTCGATGGTGGCGGCAATCATCAAGGCCTCGCGCAGGTACTGCAGCACGGACATCGCGTTGCCGGCGTGGATATCGGCCAGGACGCGCAAGGCCGCGATCTGGCTGAACGGGTCGTTCAGCTCGCGCGCCAGCGCCAGCGCCGACATGGCGGCGGCCTGCGCCTCCTCCATTCGCCCCAGTCCCGCCAGCGCATGCGCCTGGCCGCGCCGCGCGCAACTATGGAAATCGCTCTGCGCCAGGGCATGGCCGCGCAGTTCAAGTTCGCGGAAGCTGGCCAGCGCCGCCTCATTGTCGCCAAGGTCCAGCGCCAGGTCGCCCTGGTATTCCAGCGCCATGACGAAGGCGCGCGAACCGGACAAGGGAGCCAGCATCTGCAGCGCATCGCGCAGCAGCGCTTTTGCCGCCGGCCGCTGGCCGAGGTGGCGCAGCGTTTCAGCCGATTGCATCTGGCTCAGGCCGATACACATTGGCCAGCCGGTCGGCCGCGCCAGCTCCAGCCCGCGCTGCATCCATTCCAGCGCGGCGTCGTGCGCATTCAGGCGCGTGAAGGCGTTGCCGATATTGGTGGCGAGGATCACGGCGCGGCGCACCTGGCCGGACACCAGGGCCGCTTCAAACGCCGCAATCAGGTGCCTGATGGCGCGGCCGAACTCCGCCGCCTGGAATGCCGCCGTGCCGAGATAATCCGAAATCGATCCCGCGACCACCGGATGGCGGCCCGCCAGGTCGATCGCAAAGCGCTTGCTCCAGCGCTCGTTGGCAGCCGGCGCATTGCGGAACACGCTGAACAGCGCTGCCAGGCTCTCGAAAACATCGATGCGCATGGCGTCGCCGGAGGCGCGGGCATCTGCAATGGCCAGCGCCAGCTCGTTGTCGCAGCCGGCCGAGTCGCCGCGGTCGACGGCGACCCAGGCCAGTAGGCTGTGGGTGTCTGCAGCACCCAGCCGGTCATTGTGGCGGGCAAATTCCAGCATGGCGCGTTCGGCAATGGCGATGGCGGCGTCGAGCTCGCCCGCGAGCCAACAGTTTTCAGCCTTCAGCAGTTCCCAGCGCGCTGCCAGCACACGCCTTTCCGCCGCCGGCAAAAGATAGGCAAGCGGAGTTGCTTCGGCGACAAGTTGCGCCGAACGCACACCATCGCGCTGTCGCAGGTGCCAGGCCAGCCGGGATAGCAATTTCAGGCGGCGTTCGCCCTCAGCAAAAGGCAATTCTGCTTCCCACAGGGCCAGCTCTTCGTCGAGCGCGAACAAATCCACTACTTGATATCCTTGAAATAGGTGTTGCAGCATGGAATCATACCGCACGACCGGACTTTTTGGTGTTCAAGTAGCTTAAGCACTGCAAGGCTGACGACGCCGCGGCTGCCCGCGGCTGGCTGTCAGCGCCGTTCCGGCTTGGTACTGCGGGTGCTGGAATCCGGCTTGTTGCCGCCTGTGCTGCCATGGTCGTGGCCACCGGCTTCCGTTTGCGGCATGGTGCCCGCGCCGCTGCTGCCCTCGGTGCCGCTGCTGCCCACCGTCGCGCTGCTGCCCTTGATCGCGGCATTCAGCTGCTCGGCATTGTTCAGGTGCTGGTGGATGGTTGGCTGCAAGCGCGTGGCCAGCGATTTCAGTTCGCTGTCCTGGGCTGTCGATTCCGCCTTGCTCACCAGCTGGTGTGCTTCCTTGTGGGCTTGCACGCCGGCCTGCTCCATATAACTGCGGTCGAACTTGTCGCCGGAGAGTTTTTCCAGCTTGGCGGCCATGGCCTTATGCTTGGCATCGAGCTCGGTCGGCAAGGTCAGGCTGCGCGCAGCCGCCACTTTGCGCACTTCTTCCAGCCCCTTGGTATGGTCGTCGACCATTTGCTGGGCGAAGCTCTTGACGCGGTCGCTCTGGGTCTTTTGCAAGGCCAGCTTGGCTGTCTCGATTTCCGCCATATTGGCCAGGGCCAGGTCGGTCAGCATCTTCTGGTCCGCTTTGGCCAGGCCTTCCGCCCAGGCGCTTCCGACGCCAAGCAGGGCCGACAACACAGCTACACGCATGAAATTGTTCATCGCATCCTCCGTGACTGAATAGGCAGGAAAATATTTTAGGCAGGATGGAATAAGCTGGCCACACGCTACGTATACGCAATACTCATCACTCACGGAGGACAAAATGAAAGCTATCGTACTGACCCTGGCTGCCCTGCTGAGCACTGCCGCTGTTGCCGCCGAACCGCTGAAAAAAGCTGACGGCGTGTACGTCGATGCCGCCGGCATGACCGTCTACACCTTCGACAAGGACGTTGCCGGCAGCGGCAAGAGCGCCTGCGTCGATGGCTGCCTGAAAAACTGGCCTGCCGTTGCCGCCAGCGGCGAACTGTCTGCGCCGTGGTCGGCCATCACCCGCGAAGACGGCAGCAAGCAACTGGCCTACAAGGGCAAGCCGCTTTACCTGTTCGTCGGCGACAAGAAAGCCGGCGACCGCGCAGGCGACAACGTGAAGGATATCTGGCACGTCGTCAAGGATTGAGCGCATGCAGGAAATGCATGAACGCTTGCTGGCCTGCCTGCCGCGCCTGCGCCGCTATGCGCGGGCGCTGACCGGCGATAGCGCCAGCGCGGACGACCTGGTGCAGGACACCGTGGAACGCGGCTGGGAGCGCATCGCCCAGTGGCGCCCGGATGGTGACTTGCGCGCCTGGTTGTTCGGCATCATGCACAACCTGCACGTGGACCAGGTACGGCGCTCGCCGCCGCCGGCCATGGAGCTTGATGACGCGGACCTGCCGGCCGCGCCGCCCACGGCGGGACTCGACTTGCGCGACCTGGAGCGCGCCTTGCAGCAGCTGCCGCCTGCCCAGCGCGAGGTCCTGCTGCTGGTAGCGCTGGAAGAAATGCGTTATGAAGAAGTGGCCGCCACGCTCGATATCCCGCTTGGCACGGTGATGTCGCGCCTGAGCCGCGCGCGCGAGAACCTGCGCCGGCTGATGACGGGGCAGCCGCCGGCCGTCAATTTGAAGGTTGTGAAATGAACGAAGCCGAATTGCAAGCCTGGGTTGATGACCGCCTGCCGCCGGATCGGCAAGCGGCGGTCGATCGCTACCTGGCCGACCATCCCGCCGAAGCCGGCCGGCTGCAAGCCTACCGCGAGCAGAATGCCGCCCTGCACGCGCTGTTCGACGACGTGCTGGACGCCGATGTTCCGCAAGCGCTGCACCCGGCGCCGCCTGGCCGGCCCGGCCCGGCCAACAGTCCTGCCCGGGCCATGCCAGCCTGGCGCCGCATGGCCGCCATGCTGGCGCTGGCCGCCGGCGCGGGGGTGATCGGCGGCGCGGCCGGGTGGACGCTGCGCGGCGCGGGAATGGATGGCAGCAGCGGACTTGCAACCGGCAGCCCGGTCCAGCCCCTGGCCTCCCTGCCGCGCGAAGCCGCCATCGCGCACGCCGTCTACACGCCGGAAGTAAAACACCCGGTCGAAGTCGGCGCCGACCAGCAGCAGCACCTGGTGGCCTGGCTGTCGAAACGCCTGGGCAAGCAACTGCGTCCGCCGCAACTGGCGCAACAGGGTTATGAGCTGGTGGGAGGAAGGCTGCTGCCCGGCGGCACGGGCCCGGTTGCCCAATTCATGTACGCCGATGCCGGCGGTCAGCGCCTCACGCTCTACGTCAGTTCCGGCCAACAGCAAAACCGCGACACGGGATTCCGGTTCGCGCAGGAAGGCAACGTGGGAGTGTTTTACTGGATCGACGGCAGCTTCGGCTATGCGCTGTCGGCTGCCGTCGGGAAGAAAGAGCTGTCGCAGGTCGCGAACGCGGTCTACGAACAGCTGCAGCCTAATTAGGCATGCGGCGGCCGGCTTCGGTGATACGGTTACGCATCACTTCCGGCGCCGCAGGCCCTGGCGCGAACATGTAGTCCTCGTCATTGATGGCCAGGCCGCTGTTGGCATCGACCAGCACCTGGTCGGCCGGCTTGCCGGTTTCGCGGCTCACCACCAGCAAGCTGGCGCCTTCCGGCGACAGGTGCTCGTTACCCCAGGCGATGAAGGCCAGCAGCACAGGCTTGAAGTCGCGGCCTGCCTTGGTCAGGATGTACTCATAGCGCGGCGGGCGGGTGCTGTACTGGCGGCGCTCCATCAGGCCGCCCTCGACCAGGCCGGCCAGGCGACGGGTCAGCATGTTCGGCGCAATCTTCAGGCTCTTCTCGAATTCATCGAAGCGGGTCAGGCCGTAAAACGCATCGCGCAGAATCAAGATGCTCCACCACTCGCCTACCTTGCCGAGGCTACGCGCGATCGGGCAGGGCATTTGGCCAAAGTCGGTATGTTTCATGTTGCCTCCTAGTCAGTTGGTTTAATTTAACCAGTTGAATGCTTCAGACTCAATTGAACCGCGAAAACACCCCTAAAAGACTCACCAAAAATCACTCTTGCAAGGAACGTAGCTATCTTCTTTCCATTCGGCGTTGTTGCGGCGCACTTTACTTTTGCCAGAGGAGAGAATGCCTTTGCTCAATGTGAAATGCGCAACATTTTTTCAAACATGGGCATAATAAGCAACACGGCCCCACCCTGAGCGACCATGTACCTGACCAGCGATGCACAAGTGCGAAATATTTTGATCGTGGATGATTCCGCGTTCGAACAACGCATGCTCGTCGACTTGTTAAGCGAAATGCCCTACCGGGTGTCGGTGGCCTTCAATGGCGAGCAGGGCTACCAGCTGGCCCTGTCCGGCAGGCCCGACCTGATCCTGCTGGACGTGCGGATGCCGAATATGGACGGCTACACCTGTTGCCGACTGTTAAAGGCCAACCCGGCCACGCGCGATATCCCGATCATTTTCCTGAGCGGCACCGAGGCGGTGGAAGACCGCATCATGGGCCTTCAGCTTGGCGGGGTGGACTTTGTCAGCAAGCCGTTTACGCCCGGTGAACTGGCGGCGCGCATCCATGTGCACCTGAACCTGATGAAACGGCCCCCGGTCGAGGCCAGCGAAGCAGGGCCGATCGACACCGACTCGGTGATCGTCAACGCCGCCAAGCGCCTGATCTACGACAACCTGGCAGCCCTGCCCGGCCTGGCGGAAATCGCCGCCAGCGTGGGCACCTACCGCGAAAAACTGAACCAGCTGTTTCGCACCCACACCGGCATGACCGTGTTCGCCTACATCCGCGAAGCGCGCATCCAGCGCGGCATGCACCTGCTGCGCGATACCGACATGGACGTGCAGGACATTGCGCTGCTGCTCGGGTTTGCCAATGCCGGCAATTTCGCAACCGCCTTCCGCGAGCGGATGGGCACCACTCCCAGCAGCTACCGCGCCTCGATCATCAAAACTTGTGATTGAGCTTGACTGAGGCGAAGCGGCCGCGCGGGTCGCCTTGCGTGTAGTCGAAGAAGTTGAACGAGCTGTCCCACGAAGGTTTGCGGTCAAAGGCATTCGCCAGCAGCAGGTTCACGCTGGTGGCCGCACTGATCCTGTAGCCCAGGTTCAGGTCCACGGTGGCGAATGGCTTGACACGCTCGCCGGGGCGGGTGGTCTGCTCGTAGCCGTCGACGTAATTCCATGCCGCGTTGGCAGTCCACTGGCCCAGTTCCCAGGCTGCGCTGGTGGTGCCGCGCCATTTCGGGATGGAACCGAAATAGTTGGTGCCGGCGCCGTTGGTCAGCGGCTCGCCGTTCGACAGCGGCTGTTCATACTTGAACACGCGGCTCAATTGCGCATTCAGGGTCACGTTGCCGTAGGCGGTTTTTGGCAGCTTGTAGCGCAGGTCGACGTCGATGCCGCTCACTACGCGTTCACCCTGGTTGGCATACTGGCGGTACAGGGTCAGGATGCGGCCCTGGGCGTCGCGCACCACTTTCTCAGGATGGGTGCTTTCGTTGGCCAGGATGGTGTCGGTACTTTCGGTGTCGATCACGCCCTTGGTACGGATATGGTAGAAGTCCACGCCCACGCTGCTATTGGCCGATGGCGAGACAACAAAGCCCAGGTTCAGGTTCTTCGAGCGCTCAGGCGACAGTTCGGTATTGGCGACCGTGATGTTGGTGATGCCGCGCGCCTGGCTTGGGGTAATCGGGTCCCGCTTGTCGATCACGGAGCCGTAGCTGACCGAAGTCGAACTGGTAATCTCCGGCAGCGAAGGTGCGCGGAAGCCGCGCGACACGGTGCCGCGCAGCAGCAGCCAGGGGGCGGCCTGGTAACGCACGCTGGCTTTCGGCGAGAAGGCGGAGCCGAAGTCGCTGTATTTGTCGGCACGGCCGGCCAGGTTGACAGTCAGGTCTTTCAGCACGGGCACGTTGAATTCGGCGAAGGCCGCAGTCACCTGGCGCTTGCCCTGGATGATGTTGATCGCAGGGCGCAGTTCCGTACCCGACAGCACGGCGGTCGAGGTATTGGAGTTCATCTCTTCCTGGCGCCACTGGCCGCCGAAAGCAAAGCCCAGCGCGCCGGCCGGCAGCTCCAGCAGTTCCTTCGATGCGTTGAAGTCGGCCACGGTCAGCGTCGATTCTGCGGGACGCAGGGTCGACAGGCGCAGGCGATTGCGCAGCTCTTCGCTGTTCTTCGACTGGTCGGCGAAGTTGTAGCTGCCGTCCGCCAGCACTTTTTCGAACTCGTAGCGGTTGACGAAATTCTGTACGGTTTCCTTCAGCTTGCTGCCCGAGCGGGCGATGGAAGCGTCGTATTCCCAGCCGTTCCAGTTGCCCTTGATGCCGGTCAGGGCGCGGTAGAAGTCCACCTTGTCCTGCTTCATGCGCGACCCCAGGTCGAACAGCGTGGCAGTGAATGGCAACGCGGTCGTGCCAGGGTTGTTCGGATGGCCGGCCGGCAGCGCCACCGTGATGTTGTCCAACGCCTGCCTGGCATTGTTCCAGGCGCGCAGGCCGCTGCCCACGGTCAGCGGTGCGCCAAAGGTCTGCTCCGCCCACGAGTAGCCGTACAGTCCTTCTGCATAAGCTTCGGTGTCGTCATTCAGTTTCAAGGTGCCGCGCAAGGAGGTGTGCACGCGCTCCACGCCCGGGATCAGGGTGCGGAATTCGGCCGGGTTATACGCCAGCACCCGGCCGCTCTTGCCCGGCGTGATGTCGCCGTAGTTCTGCACCTGCAGCGGCCCCTGCACGCCGCCAAGCTGTTTGGTCGCGTCGGAAGTACCGTAGTAATTGGTCGGGGTCCAGGCCAGCGTGCCGTTGGCATAACCGCGGAAGTCGCTGCCGCGCAGGTAGGACACGTCGGTTTGCTGCAGCTTGTCGCGCTTCAGCGCATCGAGCGAGAACACCACGCTCCAGCCTTTTTCATCGAGGCTGCCAAAGCCGGTCTGCAGCGACGCGCTGCGTTCAAGCTGGCCGGTGCCCTCGGTGGACGAACCCACTTGCGCGCTCACCTCCGTGCCCTTGAATTCCTTGTACAGGATGATGTTGACCACGCCCGCCACCGCATCCGAACCGTAGACGGACGAGGCGCCATCCTTCAGCACTTCGATGCGCTGCACGGCGGCCATCGGCAGCGAATTCAGGTCGACGAAGACTTCCTGCAGGTCTTGCGCCGTGGCGTAGGACGACACCCGCTTGCCGTTCACCAGGATCAGGGTGTTCTTCTGGCCCAGGCCGCGCAGCGACAGGCCCGCCGTGCCGGCCGAAAAGCTGCCGGTGTACTGCTCGTTATAGCTGTTGCCGCTGTTGGCGGAAATGGTACGCAGGATATCGGCCACGGTGGCCTTGCCGGTGGCGGCAAGCTCCTTGGCGGTCAGCACCTGCACGGCGCTGGCGCCTTCCTTTTGCGAGGTGCGGATATTCGAACCTGTCACGACGACGCGCGCCAGTTCTTCCTCGGCGTAAGCGAGTTGCGGGAATGCGGCGGCAATGGCCAGCGTAATGCTCAGTGGCTTGATCATGGTCTTCCTTTTGGGTGTACGAGGCCCGCGCCGGCCGGATTGGCAGGTCGGGCAAAACTAGGGGGATGGGGTGCTTAGCAGCGGCACATGCACTGCGCCATGCAGAGCATGTAGATGGTGTGGCGGCGGAGGACAGCTTGCGAATTCATGCGGCAACTATAACGTCGACCCTTCATTTCAGAAACTAATTAAATCTCAGACTTATATGCAATTTGAATATATAGACAGCATTGTCTACATTGCGCCACAAGGAAAACGGCAAAGTATACAACTCTGTCTAGACAGGCTATTCTAGCCAAAACCTTAGAAGGAAATAAACATGGCTACCATTCCGAAACCCACTCCCGCCGAGCTGGAATTGCTGCAGGCGATCTGGCCGCTGGGCCCCGCCACCGCCAAGCAGGTGCACGAAGCCATGCTGGGCGAGAAGCCTGACCTGGCCTACGGCGCCGTGCTGCGCCTGATGCAGATCATGCATGGCAAGGGCCTGTTGATCCGCGACGAGAGCCAGCGCTCCCATATCTATGCCGCCGCCGTGGCGCGCGAGGCGATGCAGGGCAATATGCTGCAGGACCTGCTGCAGCGCGCCTTCGCCGGTTCCGCCAAGGCGCTGGTGCTGGCGGCTCTGCGCAGCGGCATCTCGAAGAAGGAACGCGAGGAAATCGAAGCGCTGCTGAAGCAGGAGGACAAGCCGAATGAATGACATCATCCACGCGGCCGGCTGGGCCCTGCTCCACTTTGTCTGGCAAGGTGCACTGGTCGGCCTCGCTGCGGCCGCCCTGCTCTGGCTGATGCGCGGCGCCCGCCCCGGCGCGCGCTACGCGGTCGCCTGCATGGCCATGCTGGCCTGCCTGCTGTGGCCGGCCGGCGAATTCGCCAGTGCGCTGCAGGCCACGCCGCGCTCCCTGCAAGCCCTGGTACTGTCTGGCAGCGCGGCCACGCTCGGGCAAAGCGAACTGCTGGCCAGCATCGACAGGCACTTGCCGATGCTGGTCGCCGCCTGGCTGGCCTGCGTCGGCGCCCTGGCGCTGCGCAGCGCCTTCGGCCTGGCCTGGATAGCCCGCGCCCGCCGCACCGGCGGCCGCAACGGCCATTGGCAGCAGCGCCTTTCGAGTCTCGCAGCCCGCCTTGGCATTCGCCGCCAGGTCGGCCTGCGCATCGTTGAAACGCTGGCCAGCCCGATCACCGCGGGCTGGTGGCGTCCGGTCGTGCTGGTCCCGGCCGCGCTGCTGGCGCGCATGCCGCCGGAATTGCTGGAAGCCTTGCTGGCGCACGAGCTGGCCCATGTGCGACGCCATGACTTCCTGGTCAACCTGATGCAGAACGTGGTCGAGACCCTGCTGTTCTACCACCCTGCCGTATGGTGGCTGTCGCGCCGCATCCGCCATGAACGCGAACTGGTGGCCGACAGCATCGCCGCACGGTTGACTGGCGAACCGCGCCGCCTGGCACTCGCCTTGTCCGAGCTGGAGAAAATGCAGTTCGCCTCGCAGCGCGTGGCGCTGGCCGCCGATGGGGGCGACCTGATGCAGCGCATCCGCCACCTGATGGTGCCGCAAGAGCAGCGCAGCAACTGGAAGGCCGCTGTGGCTGCGCTGGGCGTCGCCGCCGCCTGCCTGGCCGGCTACGCGAATGCCCGCGTCGACGCCGCCAACGTCCCGGCAGCGCGCACGCCGGCCGTGGTCGACTTCAAGTCCTGCGCCAAGCCGCTGTGGCCCAGCGAGGACCTGCAAGCCGAGCATACCGGCACCGTGACGCTGTCGTTCAACATCGACGAACGCGGCAACGTCGCCGGCTCGCGCGTGGTCAGGTCCAGCGGCCACCCGGGCCTGGACACGGCAGCGCGAACCGGCATCGGCAAATGCCATTTCAAACCCGCCAGGGTGCGCGGCAAACCCGTCGCCACCTGGCAGCAGATGCAGTACGTTTGGACCCTCGAATAAGGAACACAGCTGATGAGATTGAGTACCAGCATCGCGGCACTGGTTCTGGGCCTGGTTTCCGCCGCCTGCAGCGCGCAGGCATCCGCCTCCCCCCTCCCTTCGCATCCGTTCGTCAGCACCAGCGGCAAGGCGCAACTGTGGATGCGGCCCGACATCGGCGAAGTGAAGTTCGAAGCCGGGGCCCAGGATGCGAGCGCGGAAGCCACCGCCGCCCAGTTGCAGGAATTGAGCGCCAGCGTGATGCAGCTGCTGGCCGATCACGGCGTGCAGCAAGCCGACATCGAATCCTACGAGATCGAAAAGAAAACCGTCCCGGTCAACGAGCAACCCGCGCCAGCCTATTCGATGGGCCGCCTGTTCCACGCCCGCGTGCGCGACCTGGCGCAATGGCCGGACCTGGTCGCCAAGCTGGTCGAGTTGGCCCATGTCACCGGCATCAGTCCGACCTTCGACCGCACCGATAGCGACGATATCAACACCCAGCTGATGGCAGCCGCCGCCGACGACGCGCGCAACAAGGGCAACTCGCTGGCCAAAGCCTTCGGCCGCAAGCTTGGCCCGGTGGTCGCCATCGCACGCGGCCCGCTTGCCCAGGTCGGCGCACCGTTCATGGAACAGCAGGCCGGCCGCGAAACGCGCGGCACCGCGCCGCAAACCGGCAAATACAGCGTGCCGGATTCAATCCCCTATTCACAAACCGTGAATGCCATCTTCGTCCTGAAGTAAGCCACAAGCCATGAAAATTCGACTGATCGCCTGCGCGGCGATGGCCTTCGCACGCGCCTACGCCCAGGAAACGCCGCCCGTCGTGCAGGTAAGAGCCAGCGCCGACATGCAGCGCGAGCGCGACACTGCCTCGCGCACCATCATCACCCGCGAGGAAATCCTCAAGTTCGGCGACGCCAATGCCCTTGACGTGCTGAAGCGGCTACCGGGGGTGTCCGTCAGCGACGGCGGCCCGCGCATGCGCGGCCTCGGAGCCGGTTACACCCAGGTCCTGCTCAACGGCGACCGCCCTCCCCCCGGCTTTTCACTGGACAACCTGGCGCCGGAAATGATCGACAAGATCGAAGTGATACGCTCCGCCACGGCAGAGCACAGCACGCAGGCGGTAGCAGGCACCATCAATATCGTGCTGCGCAGGAGCGCCAGCAAGCCAACGCGGGAATGGCGCGCTGCCGCCCCCCTGCCGGCGCACCTGCCATCGCGCAGCGCCGGCTTCGGCCTGGCGGACAAGGATGACACAGGCAGCCATGCCTTCAATGCCAGCGTCACGCAAGGCAACAACCATCGGCCGGAGCACACCGGCGTGCTGGAGACCAGTCCGTCCGGCGCGCTCACCAGCCGGCGCGAGGAAGAAGAGCGCAGCCGCAACCGCTTCCTGTTCTTCAACGCAAACAGCCGCTTCAACTGGAAGCTGTCTGCAACGGAAACGCTGGGATGGCAAACCTTCGCCAATGTGGTGCGCTTTCATGCCGACCGCGCGCGCGAAGTGCAACTGACCGGCGGCAGCGTGCTGCCCTACGTGCACACCGACTATGGGCGCAAGGATGAAACGGCGGCACTGCGCACGGAAGGCAACTGGTCGCGCCCATGGGGTGAAGGCGGCCGCATCGAATCCACGCTGAGCGTCAGCGGCGACCAGGTGCAACGCGAGCGCAACTCGGGCTTTGAGCGCACCGCTGGCGAGCGTACCCTGGACCGTCGCTACGACGTCGACGCCAGCAGCCGGCGCGGAGGCTGGACCGGCAAGCTGTCGCTGCCGGCCGCACGCGGCCATGCCATCAGCCTCGGTTGGGACCTGTCATCCAGTCACCAGCGCGAACGCGAGCAGCAGGACGAGACGTCGGCAGGCGGCGCCGGCGTCGTCGATTTCGATCGTACCTCGCGCACCCGCCTGCGGAATGCAGCGGCGTATGTGCAGGACGAATGGGAACTCGGTTCCGGCTGGTCGCTGTATGGCGGCCTGCGGCGCGAGACCAGCGCGACGCGCAGCAGCGGCAACGATTTTGCCGCGGTGACGGTGCGCGCCGGCGTCACCAGCCCGATCCTGCAAGCGCTATGGAAGCTGCCCGGCGAGCAGCGCCGCCAGCTACGCTTTGCCCTGGCCCGTACTTACAAGGCTCCCACCACCAACCAGTTAATGCCGCGCCGTCTTCTTAGCCTGGTCAATACGGAACTGGCGCCCGATGCCAGCGGCAACCCGCAGCTCAGGCCCGAGCTGGCGCGCGGCCTGGATGTCGCATTCGAAGCTTACGGCAAGGATGGCGCCTTGTTCTCCCTGTCCGCCGGTACGCGGCACATCAGCGACGTGATCTTCAACGCAGTCTCCGAGAAGGATGGGCGCTGGGTTTCCTCGCCCGATAACTTCGGCAGCGCACGCACCAGCAGCATGGAGCTGGAATGGAAAGTCCCGCTTCCGGCAACGCCGCTGCGCTTCTCCCTCACCGCCGGGCGCCATTGGTCGCGTGTGGACAGCGTGCCGGGCCCGGATAACCGCCTGGCCCGGCAACCACGCTGGACCGCGAACGCCGGCGCCGATTACCGGTCCGGGCCATGGGGTGGCGGCGCCAACCTGTCGTACACCGCCACGGGCCGGGTCCGGATCACGCGATGGCAATCTGCTTATAACGGCGTTGAACGCAACCTGGAAGCTTACGTCAACTACCGCCTCGCACCCGGCAGCCAATGGCGCATCACCGCCGGCAGCATCCTGCGCCAGCCGTCTCTTGCCGGGAGCGTGTATGCGGATGCCAACGGCCGCAAGGAGAATGTGCAGTCCATCGACAATCCGGCCTGGATCCGCGCCAGCTACGAGCGCCAGTTCTGAGACTGCCTAGCGCCCTGCCCGGCGCTCGCGGCGCCAATGCCGCCACGCCACCAGGGCATTGATCCAGTAGGCCGCATACAGCACGGCCGTCAGGTACAGGCCGCGGCTGGCGTATAGCGGCACCGAGATGGTGTTCACCAGCAGCCACACCGGCCAGTTTTCGATGCGGCGCCCCATCAGCAGCACTTGCGCGATGACAGAGAACATCAGCACGGTCGAATCGACAAAAGGCGCGAAGGCGTTGGTGTAGTGCTTCAGCATCAGGCCGTACGCGGCGGTGGCCGCGACGCCCACCAGCGCCATCACCAGCAGGACGGCAGGCCGCGTGGTACGGATATGCAGCGCATGGCCATGGTCGCCGCGCAGCCACTGGCGCCAGCCGATAATGCAGGTGACGATGAAGAACAGCTGCAGCGCCACGTCGGCATACAGTTGGGAGTCGTAGAACAGCACGGAAAACAGCGAGCAGCCAACAATGCCGGTCCACCAGGAATGGACATTGTTGCGTCCCGCCAGGACGATCGAGACTGCCATGATCGCATTTGCGGCGATTTCAAGCGGCTCTGCCATGATCATGCGCATGGGATGTATTCAGCCTCTCGATAATATGACCAGCAAGCCGCGCATGTCTTCGCCGCTTTCCTGGCGCAGGGTGCTTGGGGTGATTTCATTGATGGCAAAGCCGTGGCTGCGCGCAAGCGTTTCGATGCCCTGGCGCGAATGCGCATAGCGGCCGGAGGAACGCAATACGAAGTCCTCGGCGCCATCGTGCGCCTCCACCGAGAAGGCCAGGCGGCCGCCACTGCGCAGCGCCAGCCGCGCCACGGAAAACACCGGTTTCAGCTCACCCAGGTAGACAAACACGTCGGCCGCGACGATGACGTCGACGCTGGCCGGGCGGGTCCGCAAATAGCCCACCATCTCGCCGCAGTACAAGCCGTCGTACAGGCCGGTATCGCGGGCGCGGTCCAGCATGTGCGGCGACAAGTCGACGCCTTCCAGCAGGCAGGCCAGTGGCCGCAGCAGCGGCCCGCACAGGCCGGTGCCGCAGCCGGCGTCCAGCACATCGAGCTCGCCCGGCGGCAAGTGGCGGCGCAAGGCTTCCACCAGCAGCGACGGCGTGCGGTAACGCAGCACGTCGACCAGGTGGCGGTCGAAATTGCCGGCATACTGGTCGAAGAGCGCCTTCACATAAGCGGCCGGCGAGGCGCCCGGCGCCTGCTCGGCGCCCATGATGGCCAGCATGTAGCCGACGGTGTCGGCATCGGCGCCAAAGGCCAGCGCTGCCTGGTAGGCTTTTACCGCTTCATCGCGGCGGCCCATGGCGCGCAGGGTGTTCGCCAGCCCAAGCTGGGCGCGGGCGTAGCGCGGGCGCACCGCCAGCGCATCCTGGAAGCTCGCCAGCGCTTCCTCATGATCCTGCGCGCGCAGCAGCAAGGCGCCGCGCGAACACCATGCTTCCGCGTACTCCGGCTGCAGGTGCAGTGCGCGCTCGAAGCCTTCCAGCGCATCGGCCGGCTTGCCCAGGGCCAGCAGCGAAACGGCGGCGCCATGCAAGGCCTCCGGATATTCCTGGCGCAGCCTAAGCGCCGCGCCGAAGCCGTCCAACGCAGCCTCGTGGCGTGCCAGCGCTTGCAGCGCCAGCGCACGGTTGCACAGGGCGTCGGCATAGCCGGGCGAGAGGCGCAGCGCCGCCTCGTAGCTTTCCAGCGCGCGATCGAGATGTCCGAGGTGGCGCAGGGCGTTGCCGCGGTTGCTCAGGGCGATGGCGTAATCCGGCTGCAAGGCCAGCGCGCGTTCGAAGCTGGCCAGGGCTTCTTCATAGCGGCCCAGGTCCTGCAAGGCGACGCCGCGGTTGCAATGGGCGATGGCGCGGCGGGCATCGATGGCCAACGCGCCATCGATCAAGTCCAGCGCGCGCTGCGGCTCGCCCTGCTGGCGCGCCAGTGCCCCGCTCAGGTGCAGCGCATCGAAATTGAGCGGCTGGACGCGCAGCACCTCGTCGTAGATGGCTTGCGCGCGCGCCAGTTCGCCCTTCTGGTGCAGGGCGACGGCTTGTTGCAGCAGTGCATGTATTTCTTTCATGGCCGCTATTACACCAAGCCGTCACACGGGCGTCAAACGGGCGTCAAACGGCGGTCACATTCGGCCAGCAAAATGCGTGCACCTGGCGCTGCGGCGCCACTACCGGGGCCGGCGGTCGGGAAATATACCGGCACCACATTCACCAGCTTTTTTCTTTACAGCGACGCTGCCATCTGAAACACTGTCCTCGTGGATATTTTCGGATGCCCTCGGTCATGAGGATGTTGCTCGCTGCACTCCTGATTCAGCTCGCCTGCCCGGCCGAGGCGTGCACCTTGCGCCTGGCGCCGGAAGAGTGGCCGCCCTACTTTTATCACAATGATAAGGAAGTGCTGGGTGGCGTCGATTTCGAATTGCTGCAGGCCATACTCAAGCATGCCGGCTGCGCCCTGCAACTGGAAAAGGAAATGCCGCCGGCGCGGCGCAACGTGCTGTTCCAGCAAGGCAAACTGGATCTGCTGATGGCCGCATCCGCCACTGAGGAGCGGCGCGGCTACGCCCGTTTCAGCCTGCCCTACCGGCAGGAGACGGTGGGCCTGTTCACGCTGCCCGAAAAGCTGGACAAACTGCGCCGCATCGACAGTTTCCAGGACATCGCCACCCAGCATGCCAGCCTGCTGGCGCCGCGCCTTGGCTTTTACGGCGACGACTACGAACGCGCCCTGCCGCTGCTGAACGCGGAAGGACGGCGCAGCACCTTCGGCACTTTCGAACAGGGCATCAAGATGCTCGAGGCCGGACGCGGCGACCTGATCATGGGCGATGCCCACGCCCTGCGCCACATCGCGCGCCTGCAAAAGGTCCGGATCGTGCAGTTGCCCTACATGCCCTACCGCGCGCCGGTGCATTTGATGCTGAATGCCGCCAGCACCACGCAAGCGCAACTCGCGCGCATCAACCAGGCGATCGCCCAGCTCGAGCAGAACGGCGCGCTGGCTGCCATCCGTGCGCGCTACGGCATCAATTAGTCCAGGAATCCGCGCACCGTTTCATAGAGCTGCACGCGTGCCGCTTCCAGGTGCATCACGTGGGTGCCGCGCGCGATGGTTACGTAGCGTGCGCCCTTGATCGCGGCCTGCAAGATGCGGTAGTCCGCGTCGCCGGGCCAGGCGTCCCATTCGCCGCGCACCAGCAGCACGGGCATTTGCAGCCGCGCGGGATCGTAATAGCTGCTGCCCTGCTGCAAGTCCGCAAGGTCGGCACTGGGACCGGCAGGGAAGCTTACTGCGCCATCGCGGCGCCCATCCGACGCCAGCCATTGCGCACCCCAGCGAGCGAAGACATCGGCGTGCAACAGTGGCGGTTCCTGCGGCGGGCGCAAGCCGTCCATGGCAGCGATGCGCTGGGCGGGCGTCAATGCCTCGTAGGCATCGACCGGCTTGGCAGGTGCAGCCGCCGGCGCCGGGCCGGCTGCAGCGCGCGGCGTGATGGCCGCGAACAGCACCAGCTTCGCCACCTTGGCCGCGTGGTCCAGGGCGTAGCGCGCCACCACCGAGCCGCCCCAGGAATGCCCGACCAGCAGGACTTGCGGCTTGCCCGTCCTGCGCAGGATGGCGTCCACCGCGCTGCCCACATCCTGCGCCACCTCGCGCGCCCGGCCAGGCGGCGATGCAGCAGCGCCGGCATAGCGATCCGACAGCCCGTAGCCGGGAAAGTCGAGCGCATACACGTCGTAGCCGCGGGCAGCCATCCAGTCCATCCACGACTGGCCATCCATGCGGAAATCGAAAGACAATCCCGAGGGGAACGAAGCCCCGTGCACGAACAGTACGGGCAGAGCGCCATTGGCACGGTCGGGGGCGGTGTGCCGCACGCGCGCCACCAGGGCTGGCTGGTGGCTGGGGATGTCGATGACTTCGTAGGCTGGCATGGCTGGCTCCCTTCAAAGCCATCATGCTAGCGAGCGCCTCGCCGTAACAATTCGTCCGCCGGCGAACAATGGATGCGTCAGCAAACCTTGAAGACGCGCAGCCAGTCGCAAGTCCACATGCTGACGCGGTGCAGCAGCCCCGCAGGATCGCCCCAGATATAGAAGGCGGCTGCAGCCAACACCAGCACGAAGACAATTCGCTTCATTTCAGCACATAGCTCGCCAGGACTGCCTGCACTTCGTAAATGCTCAGGCGCTTGTTGAATTTTTGCGTGAACGGTTCCGCAATGCTGGAGATCCAGATCTTCAGGTCGGCGTCGAGGTCCAGCGTGCCGCCGGTCTCGATGCTGAAATGCGTCACGCTCTTGTAAGGGATCGAGTGATACTCCTTCTTGCTGCCCGTGACACCCTGGATGTTCACTACCACCAGGCGCTTGTCGGTAAACACGAAATAGTCGCGTATCAGTTGGTAAGCATGCTCCACTCGCTCATTCGGTGCAAGGACTTTCGCAAAGTCTTCCCGCAAGTCCGCGATGTCGATCTTGGACGCGTTACCCAGCATGCCGTCAAGGATTCCCACTTCAAACCTCCTTCTCAGTGTTCAAAGTGGGAATCTACCACGTTACAGGCGGCAGCTCGCCACCGGCGTAGGTTCCACCACGAAGCTGTAATGGGCGGTGTAATCGCCCTGGATCGGCTGCGTGCCGGACGCGCCTGCATTCGGGCCGATGATATAGGTCTGCGCCTTCGGTATGCCGCCGTCGGCATAGGCCGCAATATCGGTCGTGGCGTTGCCGTAGGCGCGCACGATATTCAGGCCAACGGTGTTGCGCAGGTATCGCACATACTCGGTCTTGAACTGTTGCGTGTCCGGAGGAATGGGGCCGCCGCCGTAGGGATTTGAGTGGTAGTGCCATTGCCCCATGTTCTGGATCTTCAGCCATTCCAGGCCATCCTTCGTTACCCAGTAAGGCCGTCCGGTCAGGAAAATGACCTGGTAGCCTTTCTGGCGGTAGGCATTCACGACCTGCGGCGCGTAGGAATACGCCGTTGCAGTCTTGACGCCGACGTAATCGGCATAGGCTTCGAAATCGTTGATGGTCAGGGTGCCGTCGATGTCGAACAGCACCGCGTCACGGCTTGGATCGACCACGCTCAGGTAGCCGTTGGTGCTGCTCAGGTCTCCCTCCACCACGAAGCGCACCACATAGTCGCCGACCGGGCGCACGCCAAGGGGCACGCTGGCCTTGCCGTCGCTGTCGGTAATAAAGCTGCCGAGATACTGCCACTGCTGCATGCCGGTGCCATACAGGTAGGCATGCACCCGTTCGCCTTCCAGGTCCTTGTGCAGGACCGCATCGTAATCGAACTTGCCGGTGATGGTCGCGGGCTGTCCCGTCTTCACGATGACGTCGTGCACCATATGCCAGGGCTTGTACAGGCCGGCCAGGATGGTGTTGCCGAAGTTGGCAAAGCCCTTGCGCGCAGGGCCCGACAGTGCAGGCGGATTGGCCGCCGTCACGTAGTCAGGGCAAGCCGCCAAGGCCGGCAAGACGGAAAAGGCGCACGCGGCCACGACCGCGCAGCTAACGGTTTTCAGCATCTGTTCCTCCTATGAATGGGTGTGCCGGCCAAACTAGCAGGACTCTGCTACAAGTAAATGACCGCACGAGCCAAAATCCTAGAGGCTGCCCTCCATCGTGCGCACACCCTTCCTGGGGTATGTTTTCCGGTTCAGGGCACTCACCTTTCGGAGGCAGAATGAAGCTGGCAGGCGTCATCGTTTCTCTCCTGCTCGGGATGCAGGCGTTGCACGCTGCGGACCTTGGCCTGGGCATCCGCACGCAATACGACGTAGCCATGGACACCCCGCTCAATCGCATCCAGGTACTGGGCGCGCATAATGCATGGAACGACAGCGGCGCCACCTGGGCCAACCAGCGCTGGCCGATGAACCAGTTGCTCAATTCGGGCATCCGCAACGTCGACCTGGACCTGCACATGAATAATGGAGAGGTTCAGCTGTGCCACCAGGACTGTGCGGCGATCTACGGCGCTCCGGACAATTACCCCAATGAGTTGTGGAAGATTCGCAACTGGCTTGACGCGAATCCGAAGGCAATCGTCTTTGTCGACCTGGAGGATCGTGCCAACAACCAGGCCGGCGTGGTGGGTCCCTTGACAGCAGTCTTCGGAAACCTGCTGTACAAGCCCTCCGACAAGCCGGCCAACCGCTGGGAAACGCCGCGCGAAATGATCGCCCGCGGCAAGCGGGTGATCGTCAAGTCTGCCAACAATACCTACGATGGCGCCGTGGTCTGGCAAGGCCCATTGTTCGCCACCGGCGCTGCGGGCGGCTGGAACAGCCGGCAAGTCAAGTACGTCAACACCGCTAACTGCACAGTGGACGGCTTGCCGATCGAGCAGGACAAAATCTACGCGGTCTCCGACTCCAAGCTGGGCAAAGACGTGCTGCCCGATTCCTGGGTCGACGAAACCGGCACCATCGACCCTTCCAACATCCCTGCCCTGATGCGCTGCGGCGTGGACAACGTCGATGCGGACCGCTGGGACGAAGGCATGATCGCCTCCGCCATCTGGTCCTGGGCCGAAGGCGAACCGAACGACTATAACAATGAAGACTGCGCGCAAATGCGCGGCGACGGGCGCTGGAACGATGCCGCTTGCACCGTGGCGCTGCGCTTCGCCTGCCAGAGCAAGGCCCAGCCGGACGACTGGCGCGTTACGCCTGCGGCCGGCGCCTGGCAGGGCGGCAAGCAGGCTTGCGTCGCGGCTTTCGGCAGCGGCTTCGCGTTTTCCGTTCCCGCCAACGCGTACATGAATGAACGCCTGCGCCTGGCGGCCGGCGCCAATCCCGTCTGGCTCAATTACTCGGACCAGGCGGAGGAAGGCAAATGGGAAAAATATGACGATGCGCCAACGCGCTGGGACACCGGCGCCTACGGGAATAACGCCGACCTCGCGCAAACCTTGCGCCTGCCCGGTGCCGGCGCAGTGCGCGTCAACGTCAGCGGCGTGCTGGGCGCGGGCGACGCGCTGCGCATTTACGACAGCAACCGTCGCCTGCTGCAAAGCTTCAGCGGAACGCTTGCCCAATCGCTGGTTGTCGCCGAGAACGGCGTCATCGCGCAACTGGTCTCCGACGGCGCCGGCACGTCCAGCGGAGCAAGCGTCAGCATCGAAGCGCTTGCCACAAGCTGGAGCAGCGGCGCCTACGGCAATAACGAAGACCGCTCCCAGTGGCTGACTATCCCCGGCGCAGCCGCGCTGAAAGTCTACGTCAACGGCGGCACCGATGCGAACCGGGACTTCATCCACGTATATGACCGCAATGGAGCGCTGGTGAAATCGCTGTCCGGCGCCATCGCCACCAGCTTCATGGTCAACGGCGACAGCGCGCGCATCCGCCTGGTGTCGGATGGTTCCGTCACTGGGGTGGGCGTGATTGCCAGCGTCAAGCCTGGCGGCGCCTATGTGTTCCGCAAGCTGGTCGACGGCCGTGGCAAGTGCATGGACATCGAGGGCAACAACATGGCCAACGGCACGCCGGTCCACCACTGGAGCTGCCAGGGCCAGGTCACGCAACTGTGGTACGAGGACCCGGATGGCCTGCTGCGCAGCAAGAACAACCCCGACAAATGCGTCGACGTCTACGCCTTCGGTACCGGCAACGGGGCCAGGCTGGTCGTCTGGGACTGCAACGACAAGGCCAACCAGCGTTTCTCCTGGTCCGGCCAGACCCTGCGCCCTGGCCACGCCCCTGGCAAGGCAATCGACGTCAAAGACGCCTGGTGGGGTTCATTCGATGGCCAGGACCTGCACCTGTGGGACTACCAGGAAAGCTGGGGCCAGTCCTGGCACTGGGAATGATCAGAAGGTGAACCAGGCCGGCTGCAGCCCTTCCTTTGCCATGCGCTCAGGGTCGACGATCGGCCCAAAGCGCTGCAGCCGCCCTTGGGCCTCCGCGTCCAAGGCCATTCGCCTTGGTGCCGGCGTTGCGATTGCGCCGGGTCGGTTTCCAGCCGGGCCTCATGCAACCCTCCTTTCGGTTGCCAGGAAGTCCGTTGCGGCGTAGACGGCCAATGGACGGGCGAAGTAATAGCCCTGCAGGAGATGGCAGCCGAGCTTGCGCAACTGCGTCGCCTGGCTCGCATCTTCCACCCCTTCGGCCACGATCTCAAGGCCAAGGTTGCGCGCCAGGCCGACCGCGGTGGCGCAGATCTCCAGGTCCTTGGCCGACTTGCCGATATCGCGCACAAAGCTGCGGTCAAGCTTGAAGGCATGCACCGGCAGCAGCTTCAGGTAGCCGAGCGAGGAATAGCCTGTGCCGAAATCGTCAATCGACAGGCGCACGCCCAGCCTGCGCAAAGCCTCCAGCCGTTCAATCGAGCGTTGCGGGTCCTGCATCAGCACGGACTCCGTGATTTCGAGTTCCAGATCGGCGCCCCACAGGCCGGCGCGCTGCAAGGCTGCCTGCACGGTATCGCCAAGATCGGACAGCAGCAACTGCTGCGCCGACAGGTTGACCGCCACGCGAATATCGATGAAACCGTTTTCACGCCAGCTCGCCAATTGCCGGCAGGCGGCATCGATCACCCACGACCCAATGGCGGCAATCGCGCCGGTCGCTTCGGCCAGCGGGATGAACTTGTCCGGCATGACCAGCCCGAGCGAAGGATGATGCCAGCGGATCAGCGCTTCCATGCACACCACGCGCCCGGAGGCGGCACATATCTGCGGCTGGTAATGCAGGACGAACTGCTCCTTTTCAAGCGCGTCCTTCAATTCGTTTTCCAGGCCGATGCGCTCGCTCAGCGTCTGCTGCAGCGAAGGGTGGAACACGCGCAGGTTGCCCGGCCCGGCGTCGCGCGCCTGGTGCAAGGCCAGCGCGGCCGAAGCCAGGAGATCCTCCGCCGACGAAGCATGGTCGGGATAGACAGCCACGCCGGCGCTGAAGGTCATGTTCAGTACCGTGCCGGGAATGCTGAATGGCGGCTTGACTGCGGCCAGTATTTCTTCCACTTCGCGCTCGATGCCAGCCACAGTCTTGTGGCCCGCAATGCCGACGACAAAGCGCGCGCTTCCCAGGCGCGCCACCAGCCCGCCTTTGCTGCAGTCCTGGCGCAGGCGCTGCGCCACTTCGACCAGCAATTGATTGCCGGCCTCGTATCCGCGGGTGCCGTTGATGATCGCCAGCCGGTCCAGGTCAAGCAGCAGCACCGCCATCCTGGTCAGGTTCGATTCACTCTGGATGAACATGGCGCGCAGCTTTTCCAGCGCACCCGCGCGATTCGGCAGACGCGTCAGCGCATCGTTGGTCAGCGCATGCTCGAAGCGCAGGCTGGAAAGCTTATGGCTTTCGACTTCGCGTTCCAGCGCGGCGCTGATACGAATCTTCTCGGTCATGCTCCGCGCGGCCTCCCGCCGCACCAGCAGCAAGTACGAAGCAGCGAGGAACAGGAAGCCGAAGCCGCTCAGGTAAGGCAGTTGCAGCTTGCCCGCGTCGGTTGCGCCGCCCATGGCGGTCGTCACTACGATCAGCGCCACGGAAAGCCATACCACGCGATTGGAGAAGCGCGCGCGCTCGCGCCGGGCGCGGATGCAGAAGGCCGCGGCATACAGGGCGGCTCCCAGCGACAACAGCCGGTTGACGGTATAAGCCGGAGTCGTCTCACCGGCGAGGAGAAATGCCTGTTCACCCCAGGGCAGTTTGCAGGGCGCCTCGGCAGCAAGGGAAGCGAAGCGGTAGCCAAATGGCGAGATGAAATTGTCCGCCACCAGGAGCAGCGTCACGCCCGCGACAAAATAACTAAGGAAGAAGGCCCGCTTGCGGTCGTCGAGTGCGGCAATCAGGTACCAGATCTGCGGCACCAGCAATAGCGAAAACAGGTTGACCCACTTGTGGGCGGCAATCGCCGCCGCCAGGTCGGACGCCAGCTGCTGCCGCAGATTCGCATACTGGAACAAGGCAAACGTGAAGCAAATCACGGCGAAGACCCAGCAAGCCCGCACGTAGGAACTGCTGCGCGCCAGCAAAGCCGCCTGGAATGAACACATTGCTAGCGCTCCCACGGATATCAGGTAGAGCGAAGCAATGGGTGCGTCCATATCGATCCTCGTTCATTTCTTCTTTGCAATGCACGTTATTTTAAACGAAAGCAAATTGAACAAGTTACTTTTCGATTTGCCAGCTTATGCAGCAGCTTCCATCCGGTCCATCAGGTAATTGGTCGCCGCATGCGCCGCGAGCGGGCGCGCAAAGTAATAGCCCTGCAGCAGGTTGCAGCCCAGTTGGCGAAGCTGGTCGGCCTGCACCGCATCTTCCACGCCTTCGGCAACGATTTCCAGGCCGAGGTTGCGCGCCAGGCCGACAGCCGTGGCGCAGATCTCGAGATCCTTTTCGCTGGTGCCGATATCGCGCACGAAACTGCGATCAAGCTTGAAGGAGTGCACCGGCAGCATCTTCAGGTAGCCGAGCGAGGAATAGCCGGTGCCGAAGTCGTCGATTGACAGCCGCACACCCAGCCTGCGCAGGGACTCCAGTTTTTCGATGGAGCGCTGCGGGTCCTGCATCAGCACCGACTCGGTGATTTCGAGTTCAAGGTCTTCACCCATCAGCCCCGCGCGCCGTAAGGCTGCCTGCACGTTGTCGCCAAGATCGCTTAGCAGCAGCTGCTGTGCCGACAGGTTGACCGCCATCCGCACGTCGCCGAAGCCCAGCGCCCGCCAATTCTGCAATTGCTGGCAGGCGCTTTCAATCACCCACGCGCCAATCGCCGCAATCGTACCCGTCGCCTCGGCCAGTGGAATGAACTTGTCCGGCATGACCAGGCCCAGCTCCGGGTGCTGCCAGCGGATCAGCGCTTCCATGCCCAGCACCCGTTCAGTAACGGCGCAGACCTGCGGCTGGTAGTGCAGGAAAAGCTCGCCGTTCTCGAGTGCTTCCTTCAGCTCATTTTCAAGGCCGATGCGCTCACTCAGCGACTGCTGCAGCGAAGGGTGGAACACGCGCAGATTGCCCGGCCCCAGGTCGCGTGCCTCGTGCAGCGCCAGGCCTGCCGACGCCAGCAAGTCTTCCGCCGAATTGGCATGATCCGGATAGATCGCCACGCCGGCACTGAACGTCATGTTCAGTACGGTGTCCGCCACGGTGAATGGCGGCTTGATCGCTGCCATGATGCCCTCCACTTCGCGCTCGATCCCTGCCAGGGTCTTGTGGCCCGCAATGCCAACCGCGAAGCGCGCGCTGCCCAGCCTTGCCACCAGCCTGCGCTTGCCACAATGTTCGCGCAGCCGCTGCGCCACCTCGATCAACACCTGGTTGCCTATCTCGTAGCCGCGCGTACCGTTGATGATCGCCAACCGGTCCAGGTCAAGCAGCAGCACAGCCGTCCTGGTCAGGCTGGATTCGCTCCAGACGAACATGGCGCGCAGCTTTTCCAGCGCGCCCTCGCGATTCGGCAACCGTGTCAGTTCATCATTGGTCAGGGCGCGCTCGATGCGCCTGCTGGAAAGCTTGTGGTTCTCCAATTCGCGCTCCAGCGCGGCACTGATGCGGATCTTCTCGGTCAGGCGCTGGGTCGCTTCACGCCTGACCAGCAGCAGGTAGGAGGCAGCCAGGAACAGGAATCCGAAACCGCTCAAATACGGCATTCGCAGCATGCCGGTGTCGGTCGCACCTCCCAGCGCCGTCGTCACCACCACCAGCGCGGCGGAACTCCACACCAGCCGGTTTGAAAAACGCGCCTTCTGGCGTTGCACGCGGATGCAGTAGACGACTGCGAACGCCGTCGCCCCCAGCGACAGCAAGCGGCTGACCGTATAGGCAGCCGTTGTTTCACCGAACAGCAGGAATGCATGTCCGCCCCACACCAGCTCGATGGGCGCTTCGGTCTCCAGCGCAGAAAAGCGGTAGCCATAAGGCACCATGAAATTGTCCACCGCCAGTATGGCCGAGATGAAGGCAATGCCGTAGGTAAGGCGGAATGCGTTCCGGCTTGGGTCGAGCGAGGCGACCAGGTAGCAGAACTGCGGCGCCAGCAGGATCGAAAAGAAGTTGACCCATTTGTGCGCCGCGATGGCTTCCGCCAATCCCGGAGCAAGCTGCTGCTGCACGTTCGCGTACTGGAAACAGGCAAAGGACAGGCAGATGGCCGCAAACGCCCAGCACGCGCGCCCGTAGGAGCTGTTGCGCGCCACCAGGGCCGACTGGAATGCCGACATTGCCAGCGCCCCTGCGGAGATCAGGTAAAGCGAAGCAATCGTATTCATATGACCTTGTCAGTGACTGTTTTCAAAAGCGATTACCTCGTCGCCAGGCTGCGCTTCGCAGCCTGCGCCCATTGGTTCCCAACCACGCCGGATCACGATATGGTTCGGGTTATAGCAAAGCTCGAGGCGGCGCGCTTGCGGCGACTCGCGATGAACAAAATGTTCAATCGACGAAGGCATGCTGACGCGCATGGTCTGCGCGCGCAGGTCTTCGTCGGGATGGTCCTGCACATGCACCAGCGGCACGAAATGTGCGGCAATCACCAGCGTGCGGCCTACGGCGACCGGCTCCGCCTGGTAACCGCGTTCGCGCAGCCAGCTTTGCGCGTCTTCGCGCCGGGGAGCGGCTGCGCCCCAGGCGCTTGCCATCAGCTCTACGAGCCACTGGTTGCAGTTTTGATAGCGCGTGCTGTAGGCATACGCATTGGCGCTGTACTCCCCTGCCAGCAGCGACAGCGGCGTTTGCGCATCCAGTGCCGCCGCCTGCAGCGTCCTGGCCTGCTCGTCCGGCAGAAGCACCAGCGACAGGTGGCCGTACGCCGGTTCTTCCGCGCCGAGCACGAAGCCGGCCATGCCCTGGTCGAAGATGCGTGGGCGCTTTTCGTCGCAGGCATAGTAAAGCTGGCGCACCGACCAGGGGCTGTTCGGATTGTCTTTCAACGCCAGGCCGGCGTGCGAGTAACGCAGGCCGAGGCGCGCCAGGTCAAGGCCGGCGCGCGAAACGACGGCGGCCGTGGCGCCCGAGCGTTCCAGTTCATCCTTCACCACGGCTGCAAAACGCAGCACGTGGTCCTGCGCCGTCGCCGTGACTTTCGCGGGACGGTCGCAGAACATCATTCCGCCCGCCTGCGCTGCGGCATTCCAGCCGAGCGCCAGGCAGGCAGCGATCAGATGGCGTGCGAGCGCAGTTCGCGTTGCCATGCTTCGTCCAGGGCAAGGAAGAAGGCCTGCTGCGTATCGGCATATGCGAATTCGTAGCCGTATGGACGCTCGTTGACCTGCACCAGTGCGCCGGCTGGCAGTGCGCGTTCTGCCAGGGCGGCTTTCGGCACGGTCAGGAAGAATTCATTGCCCTGGCCTTGCAGCTTCAGGCGCGTGGCACCCGGCTTGCCCGGCGCTTCTGCAACGTCGATGACGCGGTACTGGCCAGCGGCCACTTTCCTGTCGTCCCCGCTGGAGCTCTTGCTGGAGCCGCCGATCGAATCGGACACGCTGCCCGAGGACTCGGAACCGGCACTCGATGCGGACGAAGCGGAACTGCCGGCGTAGGCAGGGATGGCGATGGCGGCGGCCAGAACGGACAGGACAGCGGCGCGGCGCAGGACTTGCATGGACATTGACAGGTCTCCGGTTGAAAAGTCGCTTGCATTATACGCGGCACCGCATGGCTGTACGACACGACTTTGGACCTGTTGTTACAATACTTGTTTGCTTTTTTTGCAATTTGTAGAGCCATGTCGAAACTTGTATCGCCAGTCGCTATAGACCTTCTCACGAAAGAGCTTGCGCATGAAATCAGGGGACAGCGCAGGATGATTGCCATGCGCTTGCACAGCGCCTTCCTGTACATGGTGGAAGCACTGGAGACCTATCGTGAACACTGGGAGGAAGCGGCCGCCATTACCTACCAGGCGGCAGCGGAAGTGGGCTGGAATCCGCCGCCTGCCAAGTGGCTCCGTTCACGGCCCATCGTGTTTGACGCGGGGCTGTGGAACGACTTTTCCGACAGTTTGCGCCTGCATGCCATTCCAGGCGAAGCGGCGCAGTCCGACCAGGCGGACGAATGGGTCTGGTGGAAGGAATCGATGCAAGGCCTGCCCGTCACCAGTGGTCTCAAGCTGCGACCCGGCCGCGAGCGTCGCGCGGCTTCGCATGACTTCACCCACGGGACCACAGGCAACGGGGAAGCGTTTGCCGCCGCCCTGCGCGAACATCGCGGCGCCGTCTTGTCCCTTCCCACGCTGATCGCCAACGGCGACAAGGCCGGCATCGAAGACTTTCTCGCGCGCGTGCTGCCGGCGATCTGGCCTGAACTGGCTGAAGCAATCCGCGCGTCGCAAGACAGGCAACTGGTCGACGACCTGCTCGAGGAGCACGAGAGCATGCTCATTTGGCTGGCCCATATGGAGATCATGTTCGACGCTATTCCACCCGCCATGTACGCCTATATCGCGGGCGCTGGAGGCGGCACGCTGATGCTGGAACTGCGGCTGTTGCTGCCCCTCCTGCTGCTTTCCACTGGGCGGGTGGTCGACAACATCATCTTCGAAATCGGAGAACGCCTTGAAGCGTCGCTGACCGGCGGGCACGACGGCCTGGCATTTGACTGGGCGCCTGAAGTCTTCGCCGAGTCGCTGATCCAGTTCACGCGTGCTGCAGATGAAGTGCACAAGATCGGCGCCCTTCGCACCGAGGGACGGGAAGATGACCTGGAGTTGCCGCCCACGTCGCGCTCCAACCTGGCGACGCTGAAAGCAGCAATCCACAAAGACAAATCATGCCGCCGCTGCGGAAGCCTGGACCACAGGACGTCAGGTCCCCAAGTCGGTACTGTCGATTACGAATAACGAGCACACAATGAGCAACTTCGAAAAAGAGTATTACTTCATCAAGCGCGGCCACAGCGATTCCCTGCCAACGCCGCGCCCCTTCCACGAAACGGAAGAACTCGAATACGAAACCAAGCCCTTGCCGCCCGGCTCTCCCCCGCTTGCCTTCTACAATATTTCAAAGCAGTGGGCTCGCCGGTTGGGCCATCCATCGCTGGCGGTGCCACCCGATGTGATGTTCGAATTCGATAACCTGCTGGTGCGCAAGCCGGTACGGGATGCATTGCTGGGACAAGGCGTCAGCCGGATCTTCACGCACCCTGCGCAGTATGTCCACGACGACAAAACGCTGCACGATTACTGGTACGTAGGATTCACGGCGAAGTTCGCTTGCCTGGACTGGGAACTGTCGGAGATCATGAGTGGGGACGACGAGGTTGACAGGGGATTAGGCTCCAGCCCGCCCGACGTCACGACCTTCCGCTTCAACACGCAGTTGATGGCAAGTACGCCAATCAACGAGCGCCTGCTCTTCGTCATTGATGGTTGCTTCTCGCCCGGCGTCGTGTGCCACAAAAGCCTGCTACCGCTGTTCCATGGCTTTGAAAACTGCGGTACGCGCGCAACCTTGGTGGAAGAATATTAAAAGGTAAGGCGCGCGCGAGATCGCGGTCCAGGAACCTTTGGCTTCCGACTGCCAACGGCCATTCATCGCGAATTAGATCAAGTGCTTGCCGTCAGGCGCTTCTCCTGAGACTTTTCTCAGCCAGCGCGCGGATACGTGAATGCTACGAAATGCACCAGGTTTAACACGAAGTGGGCCGCAATCGGAATCTCGATGCGCTTTGTCCTTGAATACAGCACCGCGTAACCCAGTCCGGCCAGGCTGGCGAGCACACCAAACTGCCAGCCGCCGCCCAGGTGCGCAGCGCCGAACACCAGGCCGGAAACGACGACGGCAATGGCATCGCCGTAGCGTGCGAGCTGTTCCTGGATGACGCCACGGAAGAATGCCTCCTCCGCCACGCAGACAAACAGCAGGTTGATGGCGGCGAACAGCGGCAGGAATGGCGACAGCTTGAAATCCGGATGCACGAATCCAATCGCCCAGCCTATGCTTAGCACTCCGCACAACAGCCCCGCAACCACCGGTACTTGCGACTTCGATGCGACGGCAAAATCCCGCCAGGAACTGGCGCGGCGGCAGAACAACGCGAGCAGCACCAGCCCGACCACGCCTTTGTCGAAGTTCGCATACAAGGTGTAAGGCGCCGAGTGCGCCGACAGCCGGACATCTTTCAGGAGCAGCGGATTGTCGTAGCCGGGAACGGCGTGCATTGCAAGCGCAAGTGCCAGCACCAGCGTCAATATCGTCAACAGCGCCCGCACAGCGGACTTGCCATGGCGGGTTGCCAGCCAGGCGAAAGCCAGCAAAGCGGCGATGCTGGCCAGGGCGATGGGGCGCAACACGCCCGCCGCCAGGCCGGCGCCGGTCGCCAGTGCGAGCAAAACCAGCCAGAGATTGCGCAAGAAAGCCGGCCGCTCGCTATGCGTGACCGCGAGGCCGGTGCTTGCAATCGAAAGGCCCAGCAAGCCGAATGGCAGCCAGGCAGGCGCGGAAATCAATTGTGGCTCCGATCAGGCGAACTTCGAGAAGTCCGGTTTGCGCTTTTCGAAGAAGGCAGTGAAGGCTTCCTTGGCTTCGGCGCCGGTCAGCATGGCGCCGAACTGGGCGCTTTCCACGTCGATGTGGGCTTTCAGCGCTTCGCGGCCGGCCTTCATCAGGCGCTTGGTCTGGCGGATCGATTCGGCTGGCAGCGCGACCAGCTTGGCGGCTTGCGCTTGAGCGTGGGCCAGCACCTGGTCTGCTGGCAGCAGCTTGGAGATCAGGCCCATGTCGTAGGCTTCCTGGGCGCTGAACGGTTCGCCCAACATCAGCTTTTCCGCCGCGCGGGCGTGGCCGCCGTTGGCCGGCAGCAGCATGCTGGAGCCGAATTCAGGGCATAGGCCCAGTGCTGCGAACGGCACCGAGAACTTGGCGTTGTCGGCGGCGTACACCAGGTCGCAGTGCATCAGCATCGTGGTGCCGATGCCGATGGCTGCGCCATTCACGGCCGCTACGACCGGCTTGGTGCTGTTGAACAGGGCTTTCATGAACTGGATCACGGGACGGTCGGTGAATGCCACGCCGTCGTTGGCGGTGGTGGTCATGGCGAAGTCGACCAGGTCGTTGCCGGCGGTGAAGATCTCCGGCTTACCGGTGATCAGGATGGCGCGTACTTCAGCGTCACCCTCGGCGGCGTTGATGGTGTCGGCCATGGTCTGGTACATGGCGGAGGTGATCGCGTTCTTGCGGTCCACGCGGTCGAATTCGATGGTCAGGATGCCGTTGGCTTTGCTGGTCTGGATGGCCATTGTCGTTTGTCTCCTTTTAAACCGGTAAACCTGTGTCTGACCCGCAGGGGTCAGACACTGTCTTCTCGCCGGATTGTGGATGTGAAAAAGGGCGCTTGGTTTCCCGAAGCGCCCTGTTGCTTATCGCTTGCTTGCGCGGATTATACGCGCTCGATGATGCCTGCTGCGCCCATGCCGGCGCCCACGCACATCGTGACCATGCCGTACTTCAGCGAGTTGCGGCGCAGTGCGTGCACCACGGTCGCGGCGCGGATCGCGCCGGTTGCGCCCAGCGGGTGGCCCAGGGCGATTGCGCCGCCCATCGGGTTCACTTTGCTGGTGTCCAGGTTCAGGTCGCGGATCACGGCCAGGGCCTGGGCGGCGAACGCTTCGTTCAGTTCGATCCAGTCCAGCTGGTCCTGGGTGATACCGGCAGCTGCGCAAGCGGCTGGGATGGCGACCTTAGGACCGATGCCCATGATTTCCGGTGGCACGCCGCGAACAGCGAACGAGGAGAACTTGGCCAGCGGGGTCAGGTTGTGTTCTTTCAGGATCTTCTCGGAGACCACGATCAGCGCGCCGGCGCCGTCGGACATCTGCGAGGAGGTCGCGGCGGTCACGGTGCCCTTGGCGGCGAACACTGGCTTCAGCTTGGCCATGCCTTCCATGGAGGCGTCGGCGCGCGCGCCTTCGTCGGTGTCCACGGTGCGCTTGCCAACCTTGATCTCGCCGGTGCGCAGGTCAGGGGTGCGGGTGATGATTTCGACCGGGGTGGTCTCGTCCTTGAACAGGCCAGCCTGTTGTGCGGCGATCGCCTTGCGGTGCGATTCCAGGCCGAAGGCGTCCTGGTCTTCGCGGGAGATCTTCCACTGCTGCGCCACTTTCTCGGCGGTCAGGCCCATGCCGTAGGCCAGGCCCACGTTCTCGTCCTTGAAGGTGTCCATGTTGATCGATGGGTGGTGGCCCATCATCGGCACCATGGACATCGATTCCACGCCGCCGGCGATCATCACGTCGGCTTCGCCAACGCGGATGCGGTCGGCAGCCATGGCCAGGGCGGTGATGCCCGAAGCGCAGTAACGGTTGATGGTCACGCCGCCCACGGTGTTCGGCAGGCCTGCCAGCACCACGGAGTTACGGGCGATGTTGAAACCCTGCTCTGCTTCCGGGAAGGAGCAGCCGACGATCGCGTCGACGATCAGGGCCGGGTCCAGGTTAGGCACGGCAGCCATGGCGCCCTTGATGGCGGCGACCAGCAGGTCGTCCGGGCGGGTCTTGCTGAACATGCCGCGCGGTGCTTTACCGATCGGGGTGCGGGTTGCGGCGACGATGTATGCGTCTTGCAGTTGTTTGCTCATTTTAAGCTTTCCAGTATCTGTGTTCGTTAGCGTTTGGCGGAGAGGTACCAGTCCACCTGTACTTGTGCTGCCAGCGTGCCGTGTTCGTCGAAGATGTCGACGTTGACCGGGAACGCTACTTTTCCTTCATCCTTGAGCTGGGCGCGGATCGCGGCCAGGTCGCCCGGTACCTTGCCGGAGGCGCGCGTCGCGCCCTTGGCAACTTTCTGGTACTGGATGCGCGACTCCTTGGCGACCGGGCGCATGTCCATGATCAGGTCGGCGAAGCCGCCTGCCATGGCCGCGCCGGACGCCGTTTCGGCCAGCGTAAACAACGCGCCTGCATGCGGCGTGCCGAGGTGGTTGTGCAGCTTGCCGTCGTCCGGCATCGACACTTCGGCCGTTCCCGGGCCGATGCTGTCGATACGGATGCCGAGCAGGCGCACGAACGGCAGCGACTCCGTCATGTGCTTCTTGATTTGCTCATAGACCATGCTTGGTTTCACTCGCAACAGGATTTTGAAGGCCAGCGACAGGATGGACATTTGCTCTTAGTTGCGAACCGGCTTACCGGTCTGCAGCATGCCCATGATGCGCTCTTGCGACTTAGGATGGTTCAGCAATTCCAGGAAGGCCTTGCGTTCCATATCCAGCAGCCACTGCTCGCTCACTACGCTGCCTTGGTCGATGTCGCCACCGGACACGATCTCGGCGATCATGTCGCCCAGCTTGTAGTCGTGTGCGGAGATGAAGCCGCCATCGCGCATATTGACCAACTGGCCGCGGATGGTGCCCCAGCCGTAACGGCCGGTCACCGGCACTGGGCGCTGGATCGGAGCGCGGTAGCCTGCGTCAGCCATCGCACGGGCAGTGGTCTTCGCCACGTGCAGCAGCTCGTAGGCGTTGAACACGATGATGTCGTCTTCCTTCAGGTAGCCCATGGCCTTCGCTTCCAGCGCGGACTTGGATACGTTCGCGGTTGCAGCGTTGGTGAAGCCGGTCTTCAGGAATTGCAGGATGTCGTTGCCTTTGGCTTCGCGGGCAGCGCGTACTGCCGCTTCCTTCAGGCCGCCGCCGCCAGGGATCAGGCCAACGCCCACTTCCACCAGGCCGATGTACGATTCCAGTGCAGCCACGCGCTTCGATGCGTGCAGCATCATTTCGCAGCCGCCGCCCAGGGCGATACCGGCAACAGCCGCCACCACTGGCACGTTGGAATACTTCATCTTCATGAAGGTGTCTTGCAGCTCCTTGATGATCGGGTCGACCGCTTTCGCGCCGCCGGCCATGAAGGCTGGCAGGGCTTCCTGCAGGTCGGCGCCGGCCGAGAAGGCGCCGCCTTCGGCTGCGTCGGTGTTCCAGATCACCAGGCCCTTGAAGTTCTTCTCAGCTTCGGCCAGGCCGCGCTGGATGCCGCCGATCACGCCTTTGCCGATCACGTGCATCTTGGTCTTCAGCGACAGGATCAGGACGTCGTCGCCGGTGTGCCACAGCCGCACGGATTCGTCTTCGTGCACGGTCACGCCGGCAGTCTTGGGATCTGCACCGCCGCCGCCCACGACTGGAGCGCGGAATTCCTGGCGCTTGTACACAGCCAGTTCGGAACGCGGGGTGTAGGACTTGGTCGCTGGCGAGAACGAGCCTTCAGGGGTATGCACGCCCTGTTCGCCCACTTTGCCTTCGAAGACCCACGCTGGCAGCGGTGCATTGCACAGCGCCTTGCCGGCTTCGATGTCTTCCTTGACCCACTGTGCAACCTGGCCCCAGCCGGCTGCTTGCCAGGTTTCGAACGGACCAACGTTCCAGCCGAAGCCCCAGCGCATGGCGAAGTCGATGTCGCGTGCGTTGTCGGCGATCGATTCCAGGTGGATCGCGATGTAGTGGAAAGCGTCGCGGAAGATCGCCCACAGGAACTGGCCTTGCGGGTTGGTCGATTCGCGCAGTGCCTTCATCTTCTTGACCGGATCCTTTTCTTTCAGGATGCGGGCGATGATGTCGTCTGCCTTCTTGCCGCCGGCGACGTATTCACCAGTTGCTGCGTCCAGGCGCATGATGTCCTTGCCGACCTTCTTGTAGAAGCCGGCGCCGGATTTCTGGCCCAGGGCGCCCTTGGCGACCAGGCCGGACAGCACGGCAGGTGTCTTGTACAGCGCTGCGAACGGATCGTTCGGCAAGTTGTCTTCCATGGTCTTGATCACGTGGCCCATGGTGTCCAGGCCAACCACGTCGGCGGTACGGAAGGTACCGGACTTGGCGCGGCCCAGCTTGGCGCCGGTCAGGTCGTCGACCACGTCGACGGACAGGCCGAACTTCTCGGCTTCGTGGATGATGGCCAGGATGCCGAACACGCCAACGCGGTTAGCGATGAAGTTCGGGGTGTCCTTGGCGCGGACCACGCCCTTGCCCAGCACGGAAGTCATGAAGGTTTCCAGCTGGTCCAGGATTTCCGGCTTGGTGTCGGTGGTCGGGATCAGTTCCACCAGGTGCATGTAGCGCGGTGGGTTGAAGAAGTGCACGCCGCAGAAGCGCGCCTTCAGGTCAGCGTCGAAGCCTTCGGCCAGCTTGTTGATCGACAGGCCGGAGGTGTTGGATGCGAAGATTGCGTTTTGCGAAATGTGCGGAGCAACTTTCTTGTACAGGTCATGCTTCCAGTCCATGCGCTCGGCGATCGCTTCGATGATCAGGTCGCAGCCGGCCAGCAGGTCCAGGTTGTCTTCGTAGTTGGCGATCTGCACCAGTTCTGCGTCGGCCTTGTCGCCGAAAGGAGCCGGGGACAGCTTCTTCAGGCCTTCGATGGCCTTGATGCCGATACCGTTCTTGTTGCCTTCCTTGGCTGGCAGGTCGAACAGGACGACTGGTACTTTAGCGTTGACGCAGTGGGCAGCGATCTGCGCGCCCATCACGCCGGCGCCCAGCACCGCTACTTTTTTCACGTTGAAGTTGCTCATATATATCCTTTGGTTGGTATTTCCGTTGCTATGCCATGGGGGCTGGCTTTCTACAGCAAAACCGGCAAACCGGTGTCAGACCCATTGGGTCTGACACCGCACTACCGGTTTGGCGCGCGATCAGCCAGCGCCATCAACTTCAGAACAGGTCAGCGTCCAGGGCCATCAGGTTGGCGGCGCCGGAACGAGCCTGGCGGATCAGGGTTGCGGTTTCTGGGTACAGGCGGCCGAAGTAGAAGCGGATGGTTGCCAGCTTCGAGGTGTAGAACTTGTCGCCCGACGCTTCTTTTTCCAGGGCGATCTTCGCCATCTGTGCGAAGAAGTACGAGTACACCAGGTGGCCGGCCACGCGCAGGTAAGGAACTGCAGCGGCGCCCACTTCGTCCTGGTTCTGGAAGGCCTTCATGCCGATTTCCATGGTCAGCTTGGTCAGCTTCTCGCCCAGGTCGCCCAGCGGGGTGACGAACTCGGACATCGCTTCGTCGGTGCCGTTTTCTTCCACGAAGGCGCGCACTTTCTCGCCGAACTTGCGCAGCTTGGCGCCGTTGTCCATCAGGATCTTACGGCCCAGCAGGTCCAGCGACTGCACGGTGTTGGTGCCTTCGTAAATCAGGTTGATACGCGCGTCGCGCACGTACTGCTCCATGCCCCACTCGGAGATGTAGCCGTGACCGCCGTACACCTGCATTGCGTCGGAGGTGGCGATCCATGCGTTGTCGGTGATGAAGGCCTTGATGATCGGGGTCAGCAGGGCAACTTCGTCGCCGGCTTCCTTGCGCACTTCTTCGTCAGGGTGGTGCAGTTCACGGTCGATCTGCAGCGCCACGTAGGAAGCGAAAGCGCGCGCGCCTTCAGCGTAGGCTTTGCCGGTCAGCAGCATGCGGCGCACGTCAGGGTGCACGATGATCGGGTCGGCTGGACCTTCAGGATTCTTCACGCCGGACAGCGAGCGCATTTGCAGGCGGTCTTTTGCGTACACCAGCGCGTTCTGGTAAGCCACTTCGGTCAGGCCCAGGGACTGCACGCCCACGCCCAGGCGGGCGGCGTTCATGAACACGAACATCGCGTTCAGGCCCTTGTTCGGCTGGCCGATGATCCAGCCCTTGGCGCCGTCCAGGTTCATCTGGCAGGTCGAGTTGCCGTGGATGCCCATCTTCTCTTCGATCGCGCCGCAGAAGATCGGGTTGCGTTCGCCGATCGAACCGTCGGCGTTAGGGATGAACTTAGGCACCAGGAACAGGGAGATGCCTTTCGAACCTTCTGGAGCGTCCGGAACACGAGCCAGCACCAGGTGCAGGATGTTTTCGGACATGTCGTGTTCGCCAGCCGAGATGAAGATCTTGGCGCCGGTGATGTTCCAGGAACCGTCGGCGTTAGGGATGGCTTTCGAGCGCAGCATGCCCAGGTCGGTGCCGCAGTGCGGCTCGGTCAGGCACATGGTGCCGGTCCATTCGCCGGAAACCAGCTTAGGCAGGTAGGTCGATTTCTGTTCCGGGGTGCCGTGGGCCAGCAGGCACTCGTAGGCGCCGTGCGACAGGCCTGGGTACATGGTCCATGCCTGGTTGGCGGAGTTCAGCATCTCGTAGAAAGAGTTGTTCAGGACGATAGGCAGGCCCTGGCCGCCATATTCCGGATCGCAAGCCAGCGCAGCCCAGCCGCCTTCAACGTACTGTGCGTAGGCTTCCTTGAAGCCTTTTGGAGTGGTCACGGTCTTGGCAGCTGCATCGTGATGGCAGCCTTCGCGGTCGCCCGAGTGGTTCAGCGGGAACAGCACTTCGGAGGTGAACTTGGCGCCTTCTTCCAGCACCTGGTTGATGATGTCCGCGTCGGTTTCGGCGTGAGGAGGCAGCTCTTTCAGCTTCTCTTCCACCTTCAGCAGCTCGTGCAGGACGAACTGCATATCACGGATTGGCGCGACGTATTGACCCATTTTTTTCTCCAGAAAGCTAAAAGGTTATGTTTGCTCGGCTGCTGCGAAACGCAGCCTTAGGATGGTTGATAGTTTTCGATCAGTCGGTTGAAGCCCACGCCTGCCCGGTCCACGCTGCCAGGAGTGCGCATGAAACGCGCCTCATGGTGCAGGGCCAATATCAGGCCGTACATTTCATACACAAGCTGGCTCGCATCGGTATCGGACCGCAGGTCGCCGTTGTCGATGGCCTGGCGCACGCAACGCAGCAAGGCTGCCTGCCACGCGCCGACCATGGCCAGCAGTTCTTCACGGATCGGGCCAGGGCGGTCGTCATACTCGACGGCGCCGCTGATATAGATGCAGCCCGAGGCGATTTCCACGCTCACACGTTTGATCCAGTTGGCAAACATGGCGCGCAGGCGAGGCAGGCCACGGGCCTCCTTCATCGCCGGGTAAAACACTTCCTGCTCGAAGCGATGGTGATACAGCTTCAGGACTTCAATCTGCAAATCTTCCCGCGAACCAAAGTGCGCGAATACACCGGACTTACTCATGTTCATCTTGTCGGCGAGCAAGCCGATAGTGAGGCCTTCGAGGCCGTCACGGCTTGCCAGGTCGAGGGCCACATCCAGGATGGCCGCACGGGTCATTTCGCCTTTGCGCATGAATTTCGTTGGTGTATTGACAAGAATTCCACTCACTTTTGAACCCATCCAGATAGAAGGAAAAGCCTTATTCTCGCTCTAACAGATCGGCCGCTGGTGAAAAGTTTTGCGAACGTTCGTACTATTATCCAGCGTGTGGCGAAAGTCAAACGGCACCACTAGAAGTGCACCTCTATTGTTGCGTTGCAACAAAATTAAAAAGGGGACGTACCCCTTTTAAATTCGCCGGAGGCGAAAAAAGCCGTAGAAAAGAGGGTTACGTCCCCTTTTTCAGCTTTCCGTGGCCTTTTCCCAGGTGCGGCGGTCGCGCTTGGTTGGGCGGCCTTTGTTGTCGGCGAAGGGCTCGGGGAACAGTTTCTTGCGCTCGATCAGGGCGGCGCGGCGGCCCAGCGATTCTTCGCTCTCTTCATAGAGCAGGCGTGCTATCGGCGCGCCTTCGCGCTTGCCGGAAATGCCCACCACTAGCACGTCCCATTCGTCCGCGCCGTTATCGATATGCAGGCGCTCGCCCAGCTTCGCGTTGCGTGAGGGCTTGATGCGTTCGCCGCTCGACAGTTTCACCTTGCCCTTGTCGATGGCGTCGATGGCCAGCTGGCGCGTCTTGAAAAAGCGCGCCGCCCACAGCCATTTGTCTATCCTTACGTCACTCATGTGTACTTTCCGACTGCAAAAATGCGCATCAGCGTGCGGTAGAAGAAGTACGCCACTTCGTATCCGACCCGCCGGAAGCGCCCGACATGTTCGAAATCCTGCGGGTGGATCACCACGCCATCGGCGATGGCATCCTCGATCTTTCCGCGCAGGGAACGCGTGAATTCCGCGTCCTTGATCACCACGTTGGCTTCCTGGTTGAGGAACAGGCTCAGCCCATCCACATTGGAGGAGCCAACGGTCGCCCAGTCATCGTCGATGACCGCCACCTTGGCGTGCAGTTGCGTCTTGCGATACTCCACCACCTTGACGCCCGCTTCCAGCAGCTTCGGGTAGAAGGAGTGTGCCACCGCATCCTGCAGCCAGAATTCTCCCACGCCGATCAGCAGCACCACTTCCACCCCACGCTGTGCGGTTGCAGCCAGCGCACGGCGGAATTTGCGGCCCGGCGCGAAGTAAGGATTGGCCAGCAGCACGCTTTTCCTGGCCCGTCCCAGCGCTTGCAAGTAGGCGCGCTGGATGGTGCGGCGATTGCGCAGGTTGTCGCGCACCACGAAGCCGGCCTGCATGGCGCTCTGGCGCGCGATCTTGTTCAGCTTGCGCACTTCGTTGAACAGGGTCAGGCGTTTGACGATATTCATATGCCCCAGGCGCGTCCATTGCGTTTCCGCCTCGCTGTGAATCGATTCGACCAGCGGCCCGCGCACCGCCACCGCAAAATCCCAGCGCGGGGCTGCCAGCGCTTTGTTGTGGTCGTAGTCGGTGAACATATCGTCGTTGATATTGATGCCGCCGACAAATGCCACCTGGGCGTCCACCACGCAGATCTTGCGGTGGGTGCGCGTCACCCCGCGCCGGAACCAGGGGTTGAAGATGCGATGCTCGACGCCGGCGGCCGTCACCTCGGCATGCAGACGGTAGGCGGGCTTGTGGCCGGTGCCGAACCAGTCGGTAATCATGCGCACCGTCACGCCGCGCTGGGCGGCAGCTTTCAGCGCGGCCATGACACGCTTGCCGGTCTCATCCTCGGCAAAGATATAGGTTTCGAAATAGATCTCAAACTGCGCGGCCTCGATCGCCTCGACCAGTGCCGGAAAATAATCGGTACCGCAGTGCAGGAGTTTGACTTCGTTATCGGCTAGAAAATCAACGTGACGCATGTGTCAGGAAACCAGTTTCAGGTTCGCCACGATGGGCGCGTGATCCGACAGCTTGGCCCACAGCGGGCCATGCAGGACTTCCGCGGATTCTACCTTGAAGCCCCGCACATAGATGCGGTCCAACCTGAAAAATGGCAAGGCGGCCGGGAAGGTGCGGGCCGGGCGCTGGGCGGCCTTGCGCCGCGCCAGGGTGCGCACCAGGTCGCCGACCGAATGGCCGTGCTTGATCTCGTCGAAGACTTCGCGTACGCCAAGCGCGCTTTGCAGCTTGTCCGTCAGCGTATTGCGCCAGTCGTTGAAGTCGCCGGCGATGATGACGGGCTCGCCATCGGGCGCCGAACTGCGCACCGCTTCGATCAGCATGTCCGCCTGCCGCACGCGGCTGCGCTCGAACAGGCCGAGGTGGATCACGTAGCAGTGCACCAGTTGCCCTTCCGTTTCCACCACCGAATGCAGGATGCCGCGCGATTCGTAGGCGTGATCGGAAATATCGGTATTGGTCCAGCGCGCAATCGGATATCTGCTGAGCAGCGCATTGCCGTGGTGGCCATGATCGTATTGCGCATTCAGGCCGTACACGGACTGGTGCGACTCGCCCGCGAAGAATTCATGCTGGGCCTTTTTCGGCCAGTGCCGGTGGCCCGCGCTTTCTTCGCCGTAACGGGCCTCGATCCGGTCGTGCTGGCCCTGCACTTCCTGCAGGAAGACCAGGTCGGCATGGAAGGCCTCTATCGCATGGCGCAAGGCATGCACCCGTGGGTGGCTACGGTATGACATGCCTTTGTGGATGTTGTATGTGGCAACGCGGATCTTCATGGAACCATTCTAACCCCAACTGCCCGGCTTGCTCCCCGTCAAAAGTGTCGGGAATTGCTTTATAGTCATGCGCATGAATGAACGACACACCACTTTCCCTTCCGCACCAGAAGCTTTCTTCCTTGTTTTATGCCTTTGGGCCGTCGATTACCTGATGACCTGCGTGCTGTACGACGCGCACGGCTTGCTGGGCCTTGACGATCCCTACAGCCTGGTCACGCTCTCCCGGCTGCTGGCCAACGGCATCGTTTTCACCGCGCTGCTGCATTGGAAGAACCTTGACTACCGCGACCTGTTCCATTCCTCGCGCGCGGCAACCGCGGCCACCATGGTTGTCATCGTGCCCCTGGTCCTGCTGGCCACGCCATGCCTGTTCCTGCTCATGGGCTTGGTGAACCGCCTGCTGCTTGCCGAATTTCCCATGCGCGCCGGGATGGAGAACGAGATCAGTAGCTGGCTGTCGGCCGGGCTGCCGCAGATATTGCTGATTTGCGTCATCGCGCCCGTGGTGGAAGAAATGCTGTTCCGTGGCATTATCCTGCGCAGCTTCCTGCAGCAGTATGAGCGTCGCTACGCCATCCTGGGATCAGCGGTCGTGTTCGGCTTCTACCACATGAACATTTACCAGCTTGTCGGCGCCAGCCTGTTCGGTATCGTCGCTGGCTGGCTTTATGAGCGGACGCGCTCGCTGATTCCGGGCATTGCCATGCACGCGGCCGTCAACACCTCGGTCATGCTGATGGCCGCAAATGCCGGAGCCGGTGCTGCGGAAAGCAACTCGGGCTTCTTAGTCCTCTTGCTGCTGCCAGCCTTCCCCGCTTGCTATATGCTGCGCCGCGTCCTTTCGGGGCCTGGCCGTTGAAAGCGGCCCGCGCCACTGCTGCTGCCCTCCTGGCGTTTTGCGCATCCTCGGCCGGCGCAGACGGCAGCCGTTGCCACGGCACCGTCAATCGCGGCAGCATCGAAGGCAGCGTCAAGCTCCCGTCCGAAGGCGCCAATTTCACGGCCTACAGCAAACTGGCCATCGGCATGGGCCGCAACCACGTGCACAGCGAAGTGTCGGCCATCATCCTCGACGCCTACCGTAAGCTCGAGCGCGCCGCGCCGGGAGTGCAATATGTGTACGGGGAATCCGGCAACGAGTTCGGCGGCCGCTTCCGCCCTCATCGCACGCACCAGAATGGCCTGTCGGTCGATTTCCTCGTGCCGGTGCGGGACCAGGGTGGCCGGCCGGCGCGCCTGCCGACACCGGCCACCCAGCGTTTCGGCTACGACATCGAATTCGACCGCGACGCTCGCCATGGCGACTACAGCATCGACTTTGGCGCGATGGCCGAACACCTGCTCCAGTTGGACCAGGCGGCCCGTGCGCGCGGACATGGTCTCGCGCTGGTGATCTTCGACACCGCCTACCTGCCGCGCCTGTTCGCCACGCCGCGCGGCGCCGAACTGAAGCGGCTCAAGTTCATGACGGGCAAGCCGTGGGTACGGCATGACGAGCATTACCACGTCGACTTTGCCGTGCCCTGCAGCCGCTAAGCCACCCGCATCCAGGTCAATTTATGACGTCGTTTTCCTCGGCGGCAGGCGACATCTGCCGCGGCAGGATCACGCGGAAGGTAGTGCCGCGCCCGATTTCGCTGTCGACCTCGATACGCCCACCGTGCTTTTGCACGATGCTGTAGGACAGCGACAGGCCCAGCCCAGTGCCCTTCCCGACCGGCTTGGTGGTGAAGAACGGCTCGAAGATGCGGCCCAGGTTCTCCGCCGCGATGCCGCTGCCGGTATCGCTCACCGACACCGTCACCATTTCGTTCTCGTAACTGGTGCGCACCGTGATGCGTCCGCGGTTCTCGATGGCGTGGGCGGCATTGACCAGCAGGTTCATGAACACCTGGTTCAATTGCGACGGGATGCATTCGATTTCCGGCACGCCGCCATATTCCTTCACGACCTCCGCCTTGTATTTCAGCTCGTTCCAGACCACGTTCAGGGTGCTGTCCAGGCCTGTTTCCAGGTTGGCCACCAGCACGTCGCCGCCCCCGGCGTGCGAGAAGTCCTTCATGTCCTGCACGATGCGCTTGATGCGGTCCAGGCCATCCATCGATTCGGACAGCAGGCTGCCCAGGTCCTCGCGCAGGTAATCGGCGTCGATCTCCTTGCGCAGGGCATTCAGCTCGCCGCGGTCGCTTTCCGGCAGGTGTTCTTCGCGCGCCTCATAGGCGTCCAGCAGCCGCATCAGCGACTGCATATAGCGCTGCAGGCTGCTCAGGTTGGAATTGACGAAGCCGACCGGGTTGTTGATCTCGTGCGCCACGCCGGCTGCCAGCACGCCGATGGAAGCCATCTTTTCCGATTGCAGGAGCTGGTTCTGTGCTTCCCCCAGCTTGCGGATCAGGTCGGCCTGGCGCGTCTTCTCGCTCTCCAGCGTGATGTTCGCCATCTGCAGCGCCAGAGTGCGTTCGTGCACGCGGCTCTCCAGCTGGTCGCGCGATTCGCGCAGGGCCTGCTCCGCATGCACGCGCTCCGTGTTGTCGAGGAAGCCGTACACCCGGCCGATAATGCGCTCGCCGAGGAATTGCGGGCGCGAACTGCATTCGAACACGCGGCCATCGTGCAGGTGGAACTGGTCCAGCGTCTCGTGCGGATCGCTCACTTGCTGCAGCCGTTCGCGGCATAAATCCTGCTCGACCACATTGGCAGTCAGGAATTCGAGGATGGCTGCGTCGTTGCCGTTCTTGAGGAAGGCTTCCGGGATGTGCCACATTTCGCTGAACTGACGGTTCATGCTGGCGATCTTGTTGTGCCAGTCGATCACCAGGATGCCGTTGCCGGTTGCTTCCAGCGTGGTGCGCAGCTGCGACAGGGTCTGCTCCAGCACGTCCTCCACCTTGCGCTCCTGGCGTGCATCGCGGGCCAGAATCAGGATCAGCCAGCGGTCTTCATGGCGCAGCACGCGCAGCGATTTCATGACCATGATTTGCGTGCCGTCGGCGCGCTGGTATTCGCCTTCCTGCGCATCGATATCCTGGAAGTGGCCGCCGCGCACGTCCTCCCAGTAAAACACGTCCTGCAGCGAGCTCTCGATGTCGGTGATCTGCATTTCGACCAGTTGCGCTCCCGAATAGCCAAGCACTTGCTCGGCCACCCGGTTGGCAACGATGATGTGCAGGTCGGTGGGATCGACCAGCAGCATCATATGCGGACTGTGGTCGAGCATCAGCTGGCGCAGTGCGGAAATCACCCGGTCGCTCCCTGGCCCGGCTTGGTGGCGTCGAAGTAGTAGCTGACCCGCTTGCGCGGGCTGAGGTAAGCGTAGATCTCCTTCGGCACCTGCGCAGGCTTGATGGCCCGTACGATATTCAGGTCGCTTTCCAGCGCCATGTCCACCATGATCGCATCTTCGCGCGACACGCCCGGTTCATACACGACGAGTTCCGGCTTGTTCGGCTTTTCGGTATTGATGGTGGCGACCATGCCGGTGGCGCCGTTCGACAACTGCACGATGGTGCCCGGCGGGTAGACGCCAAGGCAGCGGATGAACACCTGCAGCAGCTTGGGATCGAACTTGCCCCGGTTCTTGGCGAACATCAGCGATAGGGCTTCATGCGGGGTCAGGCCGGGCGTGCCGTTGACCGGGTTGCATAGGCGGTCGTAGTAGTTGGCGATCGCCACGATGCGCGCCAGCACGCCGATCTCCTCGCCTTTCAATTGCCGCGGGTAGCCGCTGCCATCGAACATTTCGTGGTGGTCGCGCACGATGGCAACGGCGGCGGCCGGGAACTTGAGCTGCTGCCCCATTTCCGTCCCCACCGCGCAATGGGTTTCGTACAGGTGCTGCTCGGAGTGCGTCCATGGCTCGGTCTTGGTCAGCACCTTGTCCGGGATATTGCGCACGCCAAGGTCATGGAACATGGCGCCGACGCCCATCGCTCCCGCCACCTCGCGCGGCAGCTTGATGTCGCGCGCAATCATCATCGACAGCATGGTGACGTTGAGCGAATGCAGGTAGATTTCCTCGCCGCCGGTGCGGTCGCCCATGACGTGGATCGCCAGTTCCGGCGCACTCAGGATGGAGTCGGCGATCTTGCCGATCATCTCGCTGGCCTTCTGCAGGTTCTCGGCCGGGCGCGCGAAGATGTTCTTTTCCATGTCTTTCATGGCGCGCGCCGTATCGACAAACGCATGTTCGATGCGGGCCGCGTTCTCGCGCTGCTGGCGCATGCGTTCCATCATGGCGCGCTTGGCTGCAAGCTCTGGGGATTCAGGCGCAGGCGGCGGCGGCGGCGCGGCCGCGGCAATTTCCTGCGCTTCGGCCGACAGCGCGGCAGGCTGCACGTCGCTCAAGGCAGGATCGATGCGGATCTTGTGCAAGCCGAGGCTGCGCAACTGATGGATCTGCTCTTGCGACTTGATCTTGAAATGGCTGAATGCAAAAGGATGCTCAAACCACTTCAGGTCGAGGTGGACATACAAGCCTACCTGCAACTGCTCCAGAAGAATATCCTGAGTCTCCGGCATGGCATGTGCCCCCAGCGTGACAGTCGATGTCCGATTATAGCCAAACGCGCGGAGTGCGATTTACAAGCAAACTGCAAGTTACATATATTGCGGTAACTGGAGGATGGCTTCGGCGTTGGAGGGGGAAAAGCAGCGGTCGGCAGCTTCCAGATACGGCAGCCAGACGTGGGCGGTATGTTCGCGCGGGCTCAGCATGACGGGCACGTTGCGCGGCACCTGCACGCTGAAGATGTGTTCGAGGTTGTGGGTGACGCCGGGTTCGTAGCGGTGGCGCCAGATGGGATAGATTTCGTAGATGTTCTGCAGGCCCCAGTCGCGCAGTACGATGTGCTTGCCGTCGGCGACGATGCCGGTTTCTTCGAACAGTTCGCGGGTGGCGGTGGTGAGCAGGGGTTCGTCGAGGGCGTCTTTCGAGCCGGTGACGGATTGCCAGTAGCCGGGGTTGCCGGCGCGCTCGATCAGGAGCACTTCCAGCTCGGCGGTGTGGATGACCACCAGGACGGATTCGGGGATTTTGTAGGGCTTCACTTTTTAAACCGGTGAACCTGCGGGAACTGGCCCTAGGTCCAGCCCCCGTCCTTCACTGCAAGTGCGGCGGCAGTCGCGGGCCCAGTGTCAGACCCTGCGGGTCTGACACTGGTTTGCCGGTTTTAGCCAGCCACCTTAGGCTCAGCCGAACGCAGGCGGATATGCAGTTCACGCAGCTGCTTCTCGTCCACCGGCGATGGAGCCTGGGTCAGCAGGCACTGCGCACGCTGGGTTTTCGGGAAGGCGATCACGTCGCGGATCGAATCGGACTTGGTCATCAGGGTCACGATACGATCCAGGCCGAAGGCCAAGCCGCCGTGCGGAGGCGCGCCGTACTGCAGCGCGTCCAGCAGGAAGCCGAACTTCTCGCGAGCCTCTTCAGCACCGATCTTCAGCGCGCGGAACACTTTGGACTGCACTTCTTCGCGGTGGATACGGATCGAGCCGCCGCCCAGTTCCCAGCCGTTCAGCACCATGTCGTAGGCCTTGGCGATACATGCGCCTGGATTGGTTTCCAGCATGTCTTCGTGGCCGTCTTTTGGCGAGGTGAACGGGTGGTGGGTTGCGGTCCAGCGGTCTTCTTCTTCGTCGTATTCGAACATCGGGAAGTCGATCACCCACAGCGGCGCCCACACGTCGTTGAACAGGCCATTGGCCTTGCCGAACTCGGAGTGGCCGATCTTCACGCGCAGCGCGCCGATCGCGTCGTTCACAACCTTGGCCTTGTCGGCGCCGAAGAAGATCAGGTCGCCGTCTTGCGCGCCGGTCAGTTCCAGGATCTTGTTCAGGGCTTCGTCGTGGATATTCTTCACGATCGGCGACTGCAGGCCGTCACGGCCCTTGGCCTTCTCGTTGACCTTGATGTAGGCCAGGCCCTTGGCGCCATAAATGGCGACGAACTGGGTGTACGCGTCGATTTCAGAACGCGGCATGTCGGCGCCCTTCGGCACGCGCATGCCGACTACGCGGCCGTTCTTCATGTTGGCGGCGCCGGAGAAGACTTTGAACTCCACATCCTTCATCACGTCGGTCAGGTCGGTGAATTCCAGCTTGACGCGCATGTCAGGCTTGTCCGAACCGTACTTGCCCATGGCTTCGGCGAAGTCCATGACCGGGAACGGGTTTGGCAGATCCACGTCCATGGTGTTCTTGAACACTTTGCGGATCATGGTTTCGAACAGGTCGCGGATTTCCTGTTCGGTCAGGAACGAGGTTTCGCAGTCGATCTGGGTGAATTCAGGCTGGCGGTCGGCACGCAGGTCTTCGTCGCGGAAGCACTTGGTGATCTGGTAGTAGCGGTCGAAGTTGGCGACCATCAGCAGCTGCTTGAACAGCTGAGGCGACTGCGGCAGCGCAAAGAATTCGTGCGCGTTCACGCGGGACGGCACCAGGTAGTCGCGCGCGCCTTCCGGAGTGGACTTGGTCAGCACCGGGGTTTCGATATCGATAAAGCCAAGGTCGTCCAGGTACTTGCGCACTTCCATGGTCACCTTGTAACGCAGGCGCAGGTTGTTCTGCATCTGCGGGCGGCGCAGGTCCAGCACGCGGTGGGTCAGGCGGGTGGTTTCGGACAGGTTGTCGTCGTCCAGCTGGAATGGAACTGGCACGGAGGCGTTCAGCACTTCCACTTTGGAGGCAACGACTTCGATCTTGCCCGACTTCAGGTTGTTGTTGACGGTGCCGGCCAGGCGGTCTTTCACGGTGCCGGTGATGCGCAGGCAGTACTCGTTACGCACGGATTCGGCGACGGAGAACACTTCCGCCTGGTCCGGGTTGCAGACCACCTGCACCAGGCCTTCGCGGTCGCGCAGGTCGATGAAGATCACGCCGCCGTGGTCGCGACGACGATGCACCCAGCCGCACAGGCTGACGGTTTGGCCTACGAGGGCTTCGGTTACGAGGCCGCAGTATTCAGTACGCATGGACATATTGATTCTCAGTTTCAGGTTAAGTTTTATTCAGGGACGACAACGCCCATCGAAACGATGTACTTCAGTGCGGCATCGACGCTCATATCGAGCTCGATTACATCTTTTTTCGGGAACATCAGGAAGAAGCCGGAAGTCGGGTTCGGCGTGGTTGGCACGTAGACGCTGATGAATTCATCGTCCATGTGCTTCTGCACTTCGGTGGCCGGCGCGCCGGTCAGGAAGGCGATCGTGCGCGAGCCCGCATGCGGATAAGGCACCAGCACCGCCTTGCGGAAGGCGTTGCCGGAATCGGAGAACAGCGTGTCCGATACCTGCTTCACGCTGCCGTACAGCGAGCTGACCACTGGAATGCGGTGCAACAGCTTTTCCCACTGGCGGATCAGGAAATTGCCAACCAGGTTATTGGTCAGCAGGCCGGTCAGGAACACGATCAGCACGGTCAGGATGGTGCCCAGGCCCGAAATTCGTCGGTCCTTGGGCAGCCACTTCTCCGGGATCAGCAGCAGCGACTGGTCCATGGTGGAGATCACCAGGTTCAGCACCCATGCCGTAATGGCCAGCGGTACCAGGACCAGCAAGCCGGTTATGAAATATTTGCGCATCGTGTTCCTTGTGCGGGGAAAATCAAGCCTCGCTGGTGGACTTCGCCGGTGCAGGTGCCGGCGCGGCTGCCGCCGGGGCTTCGGTCTTGGCCGTGCTGGCAACGCCGGTTGCCGGGGCGCTGCCGCCACGGAAATCGGTTACGTACCAGCCGGTGCCTTTCAGTTGGAAGCCGGCTGCGGTCAGTTGCTTCTTAAAGGTGGACTTGCCGCAGGAAGGGCAATCGGTGAGCTGCGGATCGGAGATCTTTTGCAGCACGTCCTTGGCAAAGCCACATTCCTCGCAGCGGTAAGCGTAGATAGGCATCGATTACTCCGCAAAAAACATCAAAACCCTGAATTATAAAGCTTTTTTCCGGCGCCAGGCCATCCAGCGCTCCTTGCCCTCGAATACCGGGATGGAGTCTTCGACCGGCGTGTCTCGCTCGAGGTCGAAGTAAGCGCTCAATAACCGGCTCAGCAGCTCCTGGTCGGCACCGAACGGCGGGCCTTTCGGGTTGCTGTCGAAGAAGAAGTAGCCCAGGAGCAGGCCGCCTTCGGGCAGCAGTTGCACCCAGCGCTGCACTACGCGCGGCCACATCTCGCGCGGCATGGCGCACAGGAAGGCGCGTTCGTAGACCAGGTCCAACGGCAGTTGCGGTGTGTATTCGAAGAAATCGGCTTCGATCACGTGCTCACGCCAGGGGCCGACAGCTTGTTGCGCCGCAACAACGGCGGACGGGGAGAAGTCGATGGCGGTGGCGTTCCAGCCGGCTTCGCAGAACGCTTGCAGTTCGTAGGCACTGCCGCAGCCGGGGATGAGCACGGAAAACCGGCCACCCGATGTCTGACCCGCAGGGTCAGACACCTGTCCAGCGGCTGCCGCGTACCTGGGGGTCTGACCCTGTGGGTCAGACCCTGGGTTACCGGTTTGGAGCCAGCGCGCCAGCTGCGCCGGAACACCCCCGCGATCCCACGGCTTGAATTCAGCCTCGAACCGCTGGTCCCAGAACTCCGGCGTGCGCGGATCGCGGTTAGTGAAGTCGGGCATAAGCCACGTACGCCACAGCGCCCAACACAAACGACCCGACCAGGAATGCAAAGAACGACAGCAAGCGATTGGTATGCCGTTGCTCTTCGACCAAGTGGGCCAGCAAAGCCTTGGTCTCCACGTCGCGCTCCGCAGCGACTGTGAGCGCCTGGTGCGCAAGCCGCGGCAACTGCGGGAAGATATGCGAATAGCGCGGCGCTTCCGCCTTCAGGCGTTCCACCAGGCCGCGCCAGCCCACCTGCTCCGCCATCCAGCGCTCCAGGTAAGGCTTGGCCGTCTTCCACAGGTCCAGGTCAGGATCGAGCTGGCGGCCCAGGCCTTCAATATTCAGCAGCGTCTTTTGCAGCAGCACCAGCTGCGGCTGCACTTCCACATTGAAGCGGCGCGAAGTCTGGAACAGGCGCAGCAGCACCTGGCCGAACGAAATATCCTTCAGCGGACGGTCGAAGATCGGCTCGCAGCACGCCCGCACTGCAGCTTCCAGCTCATCGACGCGGGTCTCTTTCGGCGCCCAGCCTGATTCGATATGCGCCTCCGCCACGCGCTTGTAATCGCGGCGGAAGAAGGCCAGGAAGTTCTGCGACAGGTAATCCTTGTCGTAATCGTTCAGCGTGCCGACGATGCCGAAGTCCAGTGCGATATAGCGGCCAAACGACTCAGGCTCGATCGACACCAGGATATTCCCCGGGTGCATGTCGGCGTGGAAGAAGCCGTCGCGGAACACCTGCGTGAAGAAGATCTCCACGCCATCGGACGAGAGCTTTTTCAAGTCCACGCCGGCCTCGATCAGGCGATCGATCTGCGACACCGGAATGCCGTGCATGCGCTCCATCACGATCACATTGCTGGAGCAATAATCCCAGTACATCTCCGGCACCAGCAGCAGCTTCGACTCGGCAAAGTTGCGGCGCAACTGGCTGGCGTTGGCGGCCTCGCGCATCAGGTCCAGTTCATCGTGCAGGTACTTGTCGAACTCCTGCACCACCTCCTGGATTTTCAGGCGCTTTGAATCGGCCCACACGCGGTTGATGAAGTTGGCCGCGATATGCATCAGCGCTACGTCTTCATCGATCAGTTTCTTCATGCCAGGGCGCAGGACTTTCACTGCCACCTGGGTGCCATCCTTCAGCGCAGCAAAGTGCACCTGGGCGATGGATGCCGACGCCACCGGCACGCGCTCGAAGCGCGCAAACAGTTCGTCAGGATGGGCGCCCAGCGACTCCTCGATCATCCTGATCGCCAGGTCGGAATCGAAGGGCGGTACGCGGTCCTGCAGCTTGGACAGCTCGGCCACGATATCGAGCGGGAACAGGTCGCTGCGGGTCGACAGCACCTGGCCGAATTTGACGAAGATCGGACCCAGCTCCTCCAGCGCGCGGCGCAGGCGCACGGCGCGCGGCGTCGACAGGTCGCGCCAGAAAAAGACGGTATCGAGAAACTTGCTGATGCGTGGCTTGTCGAAGCCGGAAATGGCGATTTCATCCAGCCCGTACCGGACGGAGACGCGGACAATCTTGAACAGCCTGAGGAATTTGCGAATCATTTAGCCAGTTTTTGTTCGAGTTTTTCCAGCCGCTTGCTGGCGCGTTCCACGTCGTCGCGGAAGCGGGTCACATCGGCCGCAAAGCTTTCCGCCACCACAGGGCGGATCAACAGCGGGTTCTCGTCGAGGAAATATTCCGCGACATTCTCGGCCACTTTGCGCTGGCCGTTGCGCGCACCCTGCACTACCGCCTTGGCGCCCTGCACCAGGCGCACGGCTGCAATCGGGCCCACCAGTTTTTCCAGGTCGTACTCGGCTTCCCAGCGCAGCGATTGCGACAGGCGTGAAATGGCGTTGGCGAATTCGGCGTCGCCTTCGATCTGCACGTAGGAGAAAGCACGCTCGCGGTTTTGCGCGATCAGGGGCAGGTCGCTCAGCTTCAGGCGGATCGTCACCGCTGCCCCGGCCTCGTTGCCTGCCGCTTCCACCATGCCGTCGGGCGCCACGCGCAGGCGCAGCACAGCGGGGTTGGCATCGATCACGGCGACCTTGCCGGCATGTAGCTTGAGCTCGGTGCGCGCCCATGGCTCCTGCGCCAGCAGGTGATTGACGGTGGCAGCTGCCGGCATGCTCAGGCCAGGCAGCCTGGGAGGGAATGGAAACATATTCAAGTGGGTCCAAATAAAACAAAACCGCCCCGGAAAACCAGGGCGGTCTCGATCTTACCAGTTACTGCGCCAACTCACGCAAGCTGCTGGATACCTGCCAGCATCCAGCCAGTTTTGCCGTTATGCGGTTTGCTCAGGTTCCAGACTTCCTGGAACGGTTCCGGCAGCGCATCGGCGGCGGGTTTCATCTTGCCCCAGAACTTCACGCTGGCCAGGGAATCATTGCCGTCGTTCTCGATGCCCAGCAACTCGGCCTCAATCGCCACCACATCGGTGTACTCGGCTTGCGCGCCGCGCTCCTGGATCTGCATGCGCAGCTCGGCAAAAACCTCGGGCGTGGTGAAAGTACGGATATCTTCCACGTCCGCCTTGTCCCATGCCGCTTGCAGGCGGATGTAGTTGGACTTGGCCGCACGCAGGAAGCCGGCGGTGTCGAAGTCGGCCGGCACGCCCCATGGGGCATGCGCCGCAGCTTCTGCCGCAGCAGGCGCCGCCAATGCCGCGCCGGCAGCAGGCATCACCGGCTCGAAAGCCGCTGGCTGCATCTGGTGCACGTTGCCGCCGTTATAGCCTCCGCTGAACGCTGGCTGGGCCGCCGGCTGCGACTTGCGACGCAGCATGCGGACGATGAAGAAGATCACAACGCCGATCAGGGCGATCATCAGGATCGAGCTGATGGCCGACGCCATGGCGCCGCCCAGGCCGAAGTGCGACAGCAGTGCGCCCAAGCCAAGGCCGAGCAGTGCACCGCCGAGGATGCCCTTCCACATGCTAGGTTTCGGCGCCGGAGCCGGTGCTGCAGGCGCAGGCGCTGCAGCCGGACGGGTGGCAGTCGGCGCCGCAGTCGGAGCGGTGGGCGCCGGTGCAGTAGTGGTCTGCTTCGGCATGCTGCTCACGCTCGACGACTGGCGGCCGAAGGACTTGCCGCCGCCCATCGGGCGGGCAGACAATTCGCTCATCATGCTCACAGCGGACAGCGCAATCATCGCGCCGGCCAGGAATTTCTTCATTTTCATCGTTGAATGTCTCACATTTTGATGCCAGTGTGTAAAGCGGCCACACCCGCCGTCAGGTTGTAGTACTGCACGCGCTCCAGACCCGCAGCCTGCATCATGGTCTTCAGCGTTTCCTGGTCCGGGTGCATGCGGATGGATTCGGCCAGGTAGCGATAGCTCTCCGAATCGTTGGCCACTTTCTGGCCCATCCACGGCAACACCGTGAAGGAATAAAAGTCATACGGTTTTTGCAAGAGCGGATCCACTTTCGAGAATTCCAGCACCAGCAATTTGCCGCCCGGCTTCAACACGCGACGCATTTCAGAAAGTGCAACATCCTTGTGCGTCATATTGCGCAGGCCGAACGCCACGCTGACACGGTCGAAGTAGTTATCCGGGAACGGCAACTTCTCCGCATCGCAAATCAAGGTGGGGGTAACCAGGCCCTTATTCAAGAGACGATCACGGCCGACACGCAGCATCGATTCGTTGATATCCGTCAGCCACACCTCGCCGGTCGAACCAGCCGCCTTGGCAAACGCCTTGGCCAGGTCGCCGGTACCGCCCGCGATATCGAGCACCTTCATGCCCGGGCGCACGGCCGCGTTAGCAATAGTGAAAGCCTTCCAGATGCGGTGCAAGCCGCCGGACAGAAGGTCATTCATGATGTCGTACTTGGCGGCGACGGAGTGGAAGACCTTGGCGACTTCCTTGACTTTGTCGTCTTCGTTGACGGTTTTATAACCGAAATGGGTGGTGTTGGTCATTTTGAGGGTGCCTTGTAATTGCCGCATTATACATTTGTGGGGTGACGCACAGATTTTGATGAGGCTTGTCAACCAGAATGCTCAACGAGTCGTTTTATGGCTCAGACGATTTGTCTTACTAGGAGATTTTCAGATGGAGCTTCAGCAAAAATTGCCCGCGGACATTTTTTTCCCGGATATCGACGAAGCCACCAAGCAGTTCATCGATGCCACCCGCGCCCAGTCGCGCGCCCTGGCGTCCGCTGAGCCGCATCCAATGACCTTCAACGTCGAGGCAATTCGCCGCCTGACTCCAGAAGCCCGCGCCGCATTCCGCTACATCTGGGAACGCGAGCAGCAGCGCTATGAAGAGTTCCAGCGTCGCAAAATGATGGTCAACTAAGCACACTTTCAATGGCGGCAACATGCCGCCATTCCTTGATGTATCCGAAAGCAGGCATTCGGGCCAAGCGTAAGCTGGCCCAATGCCCAGCAAGATCTACCTCGACACTTCCGTCCTCTGCGCCCTGGCCGACCCGCCAGCCCGCAGCGCCTATGCACGCACCTGCCAGTCCCTGACGCGGCGCTGGTTCCGCGCCCTGCCGCACACCCGGAATCTCTGCACATCCGAGATCGCCCTCCAGGCAATCATTGCTGGCCCACCCGAACTGGCCTCCGCCCGCCTGACGAAAGCCGAATCCGTGCTCGTCCTACCGGACAACAAAATATTTCGCGAAAAAGCGGAACTTTTGATAGCCGGCGGCGGCCTAAGTTCCAATGAGGCGAAGCTTGGCGCTCAAATCGCGTGTGCATCTCAATTCGGTTCCAGCTTGTTTATGACATGGCAATGGCAGCGCCTGGAAGCAGAACGCCTGCCACATCTGCACATGATGCTCGGCGAGGCAGGTTTTGCACAAATCGATTTCGTCACTCCGCTACAACTCTTGGAGCTCAACTATGAAACGATACAGACTTCCCGCTGACGTAGACTTCCCTGAACTGGACCAAGCGACCAAAGAGGAAATGGACAGGATGCACGCAGAAATGCTCAGGTGTTGCCCGGGCCACCCAGATGACATTCCTGAAGTGACGTCATTTTCCCCAAAATTCCTGCGTTCATTGCCAGCGAAAAACCGCGCCATGTACAAATATGTTTGGCTGAACCACGTGAAGGAGTATGAGGAGTTCATGCGCCAGCACCCGGAGCTGGACTGCGACTGACTCAGTGATGATGGCCGCAACCGTGGGCTTTTGCGGCAGCGCCGGGGAGAACTGTGCCGGGCTCGCGGCCGGAGTCGCCGGGGAAGCCGGCCGCCTCCAGGCGCTTCAGGTAGTCAGTCCAGTGGTGCTCCATGCGGGCGCCGAGGTCGTACAGGTAATCCCAGGTATACAAGCCGGAATTGTGGCCGTCGTCAAAGGTCGGCTTGACGGCGTAATTGCCGACCGGCTCGAGGTTGGTCATGGCGACCTCCCGCTTGCCGACTTGCAGCACTTCCTGGCCCGGCCCGTGCCCCTTCACTTCCGCCGACGGTGAATACACGCGCAGCAGTTCAAAAGGAATATTGAAGCTTGCGCCATCGTCGAAGGAGACTTCAAGATAGCGCGATTTGCTGTGGACAGTCAGGCCGGTAGGATTGCTCATTTCAGGTTCAGGATAATCGCCGCACGCAGGGCCGGCAGCAAGGCCGCACGCGCTGCCACGGCGGCCGGATCGGCTTCGCGCTGCTTCGCGCCCCAGGTCGGGTTCGGGAAGTGCGCATCGTCAGTGTAGCGCGGGATCACGTGCCAGTGCACGTGCGGCGTCATATTGCCGAAGCTGGCCACATTGACCTTGTGCGGCGCCATGGTCGTGCGTTGCGCCTGCTCTACCGCCCACACGGCCCACATGACGTGGTCGCGGTCTTCCGGCGACAGGTCGGTCATCTCGCGCACATGGTCGTGCCACACCACGCGGGTGTAGCCGGGATAGCCCGGCTCGTCGACCAGCACCACAGCCAGGCGCTCGTCGCGCCAGACCAGCGGGCTCGCCGCGCCGGCGGGCGCCGCATCGAAGCCGGCCAACAGCTTGCACAGGTCGCAGTTCGCAGTCGTCGTCATACCAGCACCCTCTCGATGCCGCCGTCATTGGCGCGCGCCACGTAATCCACCAGCCAGTTGTCGCCCAGCTTGTGCTTGGCGATTTCGATCACGATGTAATCTGCGGTGGTGCCCGAATCGTCGTTATAGCGGCTCAGGCCCTGCATGCACGATGGGCAGGAAGTGAGGATCTTGACGTCGCCCTGGAAGCCGTCGGCACGCAGCTTGTCTGCGCCCGACACCATTTCCTGCTCCTTGCGGAAGCGGACCTGGGTCGAAATATCCGGACGCGCATTCGCCAGCGAGCCGGACTCACCGCAGCAGCGGTCGTTCTTCTCGATCTTCACGTTGTCGATGGTCGACACCAGCGCATTCACGGTCTTGATCGGGTCCTGCTGCTTCATCGGCGTGTGGCAAGGATCGTGGTACATGTAGCGGGTACCCTCCACGCCTTCCAGCTTGACGCCCTTCTCCAGCAGGAATTCGTGGATGTCCATGATGCGGCAGCCCGGGAAAATCTTCTCGAACTCATAGGTCGCCAGCTGGTCATAGCAGGTGCCGCAAGACACCACCACCGTCTTGATGTCCAGGTAGTTCAGCGTATTCGCCATGCGGTGGAAGAGGACGCGGTTATCCGTCATCATCTTTTCGGCCTTGTCGAAATCGCCCGCGCCGCGCTGCGGATAGCCGCAGCACAGGTATCCCGGTGGCAGCACGGTCTGCACGCCCACCTCCCACAACATGGCCTGCGTTGCCAGGCCCACCTGCGAGAACAGCCGCTCCGAGCCGCAACCCGGGAAGTAGAACACCGCTTCCGTGTTGGCATTGGTCTTCTTCGGATCGCGGATGATCGGGATCATCTTGTTGTCTTCGATGTCGAGCAGCGCACGCGCCGTCTTTTTCGGCAGGTTGCCCGGCATCTTCTTGTTCACGAAGTGGATCACCTGCTCGCGCACGGCCGGCTTGCCGACGGTTGGCGGCGGTGCCTTGGTCTGCTTGCGCGCCACGGCCTTGAACACTTCGTGGCCCAGGCGCTGCGCCTTGTAGCCCCAGCCGATCATGGTCTGGCGGGTGGCGTTGATGGTCGCCGGATCGGTCGCGTTCAGGAAGAACATGGTCGCTTTCTTGCCCGGATTGAACGATCGCTTGTTCATCTTGCGCAGCAGGTTACGCATATTCATCGACACGTCGCCGAAGTCTATATTCACCGGGCACGGCGTGGCGCACTTGTGGCACACGGTGCAGTGGTCGCTGACGTCTTCGAATTCTTCCCAATGGCGGATCGAAATGCCGCGGCGGGTCTGTTCTTCGTACAGGAAAGCTTCGATCAGCGACGAGGTGGCGAGGATCTTGTCGCGCGGCGAATACAGCAGGTTGGCGCGCGGCACGTGGGTCGAGCACACCGGCTTGCACTTGCCGCAGCGCAGGCAGTCCTTCACGCTGTTGGCGATGTCGCCGATATCGCTTTGCTGCATGATCAGCGATTCGTGGCCCATCAGGCCGAACGACGGCGTGTAGGCGTTTTCCAGCGTGGCTTCCATGCCCGGCAGGTTGAGCAGCTTGCCCTTGTTGAAGCGGCCTTCCGGGTCGACGCGTTTCTTGTACTCGCGGAATTCGCCGATTTCATCGTCGGTCAGGAATTCCAGCTTGGTGATGCCGATGCCGTGCTCGCCCGAGATCACGCCATTCAGCGAACGGGCCAGCTTCATGATGCGCGCCACGGCCTTGTGCGCGTCCTGCAGCATTTCGTAATGGTCCGAGTTGACCGGCAGGTTGGTGTGCACGTTGCCGTCGCCAGCGTGCATGTGCAGCGCCACGAAGACGCGGCCATGCAGCACGCGCTTGTGGATCGCCTGGGCTTCGTCGAGGATCTGCTTATACGCGCCGCCGTTGAAGATCTGGCGCAGTTGCGCGCGAATCTCCTGCTTCCAGCTGATGCGCACGGTGCGGTCCTGCGCTACGTCGAACAGGGTCGCTTGCGGCTGGTGCTGCAGGCGGTCGTCCAGCGCGCCGGCCAGGTGCTCCAGGCCCAGCGCCAGCAGGTCGCCGCGCACTTCGGCCAGCGGCTTGTCCAGGTTGGCCAGGATGAAGGTCCAGCGTGCATGCACCTGGTCCACCAGGGCCAGCGCCTGCGCCTGGCGGTCGCCCAGCATTTCCGCGTAGCCGACCTTGTCGTCGGTGGCGTCGTCGCTCTTGCCGATCGGGAGCTTGTCGGCAGCGAGGTATTCGCGCAGCTCTTCCGCCAGTTGCAGCTTGTTCTTGATCGACAGTTCGATGTTGATGCGCTCGATGCCGTCGGTGTACTCGCCCATGCGGTTCAGCGGGATCACCACGTCTTCATTGATCTTGAAGGCGTTGGTGTGCTTCGCAATAGCCGCAGTGCGGGCGCGGTCCAGCCAGAATTTCTTGCGTGCTTCAGGGCTCACTGCCACGAAGCCTTCGCCGACGCGGGTGTTCGCCAGGCGTACCACTTCGGATGCGGCCAGCGCCACGGCGTCTTCATCGTCGCCGACGATGTCGCCGAACAGGGCCATTTTCGGCAACACGCCGCGCTTGGACTTGGTCGCGTAGCCGACGGCGCGCAGGTAACGCTCGTCCAGGTGCTCCAGGCCGGCGAGGCGGATGGTCTTGAACTGTTCTCCCTGCGCCGGCAGGCCGTCCAGGTAATCCTTGATCTCCACGATCGAAGGAATCGCATCGCGCGCCTGGCCGAAGAACTCCAGGCAAACCGTGCGCGTGAACTTCGGCATCTTGTGCAGGATCCAGCGCGCAGACGTGATCAGGCCATCCGTACCCTCTTTCTGCACGCCCGGCAGGCCGGCCAGGAACTTGTCGGTGACGTCCTTGCCCAGGCCTTCCTTGCGGAACTTGCGGCCTTCGATCTCCAGGATCTCGGTCTTGAACGGTTCGCCCTTGGCTTCGCCGCGCGAATTCGGATGCGTCCATTCCAGCTTGAAGCGCGCGAGCGGCGTGTCGTGGATCTTGGACAGGTTGTGGTCCAGACGCGTGACTTCCAGCCAGTCGCCGTTCGGATCGACCATGCGCCACGATGCCAGGTTATCCAGCGCGGTACCCCACAGCACGGCCTTCTTGCCGCCCGCATTCATCGCAATATTGCCACCGATGCAGGAGGCGTGGGCCGAAGTCGGATCGACGGCGAACACGAAGCCCGCCTTCTCGGCCGCTTCGCTGACCTTGTTGGTGATGACGCCCGCTTCCGAGTGCACGGTCGCGTATTCGCGGTCCAGGCCCGGCAGCACCTTCATTTCAACGGCGCCCAGCTTGAGCAGTTTTTCGGTGTTGATCACGGCCGACAGCGGCGTCAGCGGAATGGCGCCGCCGGTGTAGCCGGTGCCGCCGCCGCGCGGGATGATGGTCAGGCCAAGTTCGATACAGCCTTTCACCAGGCCGGCCATTTCATCTTCGCTGTCCGGGGTCAGCACCACGAACGGGTATTCGACGCGCCAGTCGGTGGCGTCGGTCACGTGGCTGATGCGCTTCATGCCGTCGAAGCAGATGTTGTGCTTCTCGGTGTACTTGCCCAGCACCTTCAGCGTGCGCTTGCGCAGGTCGTACATCTGGCGGAACTCTTCGCCGAAATCGGCGACTGCCTTGCTGGCGGCACGCAGCAGCTTTTCCACGTTGCCGCTGCGCTTCTGCGAATCGGCATCGGCAGCCGCATCGACGGTGTTGCGGCGCTTGTCCACTTCCGACAGGCGGTGATGCAGCGCGTCGATCAGGGCCTGGCGGCGCTTCGGGTTATCCAGCAGGTCGTCCTGCAGGTAAGGGTTGCGGCGTACGACCCAGATATCGCCCAGCACTTCGTACAGCATGCGCGCGGAACGGCCGGTCTGGCGAGAGGCCCTCAGTTCGTCCAGCAACGCCCAGGACTCTTCGCCCAGCAGGCGGATCACAATTTCGCGATCAGAGAACGAGGTGTAGTTGTACGGAATTTCCCGCAAGCGGGTGTGGGCGTGACCATCTGGCGATTCGGCGAGCAGTGCCTGGATTTGTGCTGGTGCGTTCATATTGCGTGGACGGGGGGCTGACGCTGGGACAGGCCATTCTATCTTATTGCGGCGCACAAGATGGGAACAGCCTTAGAAGGCCGAAGGGTTCCGTTAACGTCAATTATCAAAATATAATTTCGCATTTCAACAAAAATTCCACCCTTAATTTTCCGCGATGCCCGCCCATCAGTCTGGAATTTCGCAACACTGCTGCTATGCGGAATCTTACGATCCCGCTCGCGCGGCAGGCCAGCGCTTACTTTGCCTGCACCAGTGCTTCGCTGACGTCCCATAAGCGCTGGGCCACGTCGTCGTCATGTGCCACCGGATTGGGCGAGCGCAGCGGCCAGCCACCCTTACGCGACGCCTTGTCCTGATAGCCAGCGATCTGGCTGTAGTATGCGCCCGATTGGCCTTCCACTTCAGGCGCGAGCAAGGCGTGCAGGGTAGTTTGCGCGCCTTCCCAAGGCTCGATCATTCCAGCCAGCCTCAGCACCGGGATCACCAGCAGGCGCTGCAGCCACATCGGCAGCGGAACCTTGAGCAGGTTGGTACGCACAAAACCGGGATTGACGCTGGCGGCAACCACGCCGCTGCCGGCCAGCCGGCGGCTGAGCTCGCGGGCGTGCAGCAAGTTGGCAAGCTTCGATGCGCGTACGCTTCCCAGGTATCGAATGGCCGCTGCTCGTAGTTCAGGTCCTCGAAGTGGATTTCGCCCTTGCGCCCCATGGCAAACTCATGGAAATAGCTCGACAGGTTGACCACTCGCGAAGGCGCGCCGGCCTTCAACGCATTTAGCAGCAGCTCGGTAAGCAGGAAATGGCCCAGGTGGTTGACGCCAAATTGCGTTTCAAAACCGTCGTTGGTGCGGCCGAATGGCGTTTTCATGACCCCCGCATTGTTGACCAGTCCCTGCAGCTTTGGATGCTCGCGGTTGACCTCGACCGCAAAGGCGCGCAAGGAAGCAAGATCGTCCAGCGCCAGCCGGTACACGGCCAGCTTTGCCGAAGGCAGCGCTTGCCGGATTTCAGCAGCGACACGCTTCCCTTCCTCGACCCGGCGTACGCTCATGACGACGGTCACGCCTTGCTTGGCCAATTGCTGGGTGGTCACCAGGCCGATGCCGGAATTGGCGCCGGTGACAACCTAAGTCTTGCCGCTCAGATCCTGCCCGAGAATTTCCGAACGAACCATTAAAGGGGTAGCCATCTTGTACTCCGTGTGAGACATTCGACATAAGAAACCACTGGCCTCCAATTTAGAAGACCACTGGTCTCTTGTCAAGCAGCTTTGCGATGATAAAGTTGCGCCACTCACCAGAACGTCTGATTAATTTATGACAGCACCAGAGACATTTCAGCGCGCCCGCCGCCCCGAACAGAAAGAGGAGCGCCGCCTCCATTTGCTGGAAACCGCCAAGGCTGCCCTGCGCAACGGCATGGAAGTCAGCGAGCTTGGCTTGAATGAGCTGGCGCGGCGCGCCGAAATGACCAAATCGAATGTCTACCGGTATTTCGAGAATCGCGAAGCCTTGCTGCTGGCATTACTGGAAGAGGAGACTGGACGCTGGCAGCAGGAATTGGATGAGCGGCTCGCCGCCGTGCAGCCCGCAACCGGACAGCAGCTTGCACAGGCGTTCGCCGCCGCCAGCGCCGCTTATCCTCTGATGTGCCGCCTGCTCAGCATTCTGCCTTCGATCATCGAGCGCAATGTATCGCAAGAAAGGCTGAAGGAATTCAAGCTGCGCACCATCGCCATGACGGCTGCGGTAGCGGACCTGTTGAACGCGAGGGCACCGGCGTTGCCAGCCGCTGCTTATATCACCTTCATGCGCCTGGCCATCCCACTCATGATCGGGCTCTGGCCACTCAGCCACCCGGCGCCGGCCTTGTGCGAAGTGCTGGCCGCTCCAGAACTGGAACCGTTACGGTATGAGTACGAGAGCGAGCTGGCCGCCGCCCTGCTGCTGCTGCTGCGCGGCCTGGGATCGGATTGAGGTCAACCGCCTAATGCATGCGCGATCGAGCGCCAGGCACCGTCCGGCACATACAACAGCAGCGAAGTCATCGTGATGTAGCGCGCCAGCTTGCCGATCGCCATATACATGGTCGCGGGCCAGAACGGCAGCTTCAGCCAGCCGCCCAGCGTGCACAGCGGATCACCGATGCCGGGCACCCAGGACAGCAGCATGGTCTTGGCTCCGTAGTGCGCCAGCCAGCCGAACCAGCGGCTGGAACGTTCCTTGGTAAAGGCTTTCTTGGCGTAATAACCGATCCAGTAGTCGACCACGCCGCCCAAGGTATTGCCCACGGTCGCGACCGCAATGGCTGGCCAGAACATGTCGGGATTGGCTTTGCAGACGGCAAAGACAGCGGGTTCGGACCCCAGCGGCACCAGCGTGGCAGAGACAAAACTGATGATGAAGACCGAGGTCAGTCCCACTTCGGGCGCCGCCAACACACCCAGCAGCCATTGGATTGCAGATTCGATCATAGGCTTCCATTATAATGAACCGACCAGAACACCCGGCACACCAGACAGCCCGCGCCATTGCATACCCGCATGGCAGGCGTGCCACCCCTTCGGTTACCCGCCGTTGACAGTCCTTGCACCACTCAAATCCTTTGCAAATTATGACTATCGACTACCTGAAGAAAATCCTGACCTCCCGCGTCTACGACGTGGCCCATGAAACCCCGCTCGAACTGGCTCCGATTCTCTCGCAACGAATTGGCAACCAGATTTACTTCAAGCGCGAGGACATGCAGGACGTCTTTAGCTTCAAGGTACGCGGCGCTTACAACAAGATGGCGAATCTAAGCGACGCGCAATTGAAGCGCGGCGTCATTTGCGCCTCCGCCGGCAATCACGCGCAGGGCGTCGCCCTGTCCGCAGCCAAACTCGGTTGCCGCGCCCTCATCGTCATGCCTGCCACCACCCCGCTGCTGAAAGTCGAATCCGTGCGCCGCCGCGGCGGCGCCAGCGTGGAAGTGGTGCTGCATGGCGAGTCCTATACGGATGCCTACAACCACGCCCTGCAACTCGAGAAAGAGCAGAAGCTGACCTTCGTGCACCCATTCGACGATCCGGAAGTGATCGCCGGCCAGGGCACCATTGCCATGGAAATCCTGCGCCAGCATTCCGGCCCTATCCACGCGATCTTCGTGCCAATCGGCGGCGGCGGCCTGATTGCCGGTGTCGCCGCCTATGTGAAGCAGCTGCGCCCGGATATCAAGGTCATCGGCGTGCAAACCATGGATTCGGATGCGATGGGCCGCTCCATCAAGGCCGGCGAGCGCATCACCTTGTCCGACGTTGGCCTGTTCGCCGACGGCACCGCCGTGCGCCTGGTGGGCGAGGAAACCTTCCGCCTCGCGCAGCAGTTTGTCGACGAAGTGATCGTGGTCGATACCGATGCGATCTGCGCGGCGATCAAGGACGTGTTCACCGATACGCGCTCGATCCTGGAGCCTTCCGGCGCGCTGGCCGTAGCCGGCGCCAAGGCTTATGTCGAGCGCTCGGAAATGGGCAAGTATCCGGTGCAGGGCGAGACGCTGGTGACCATCTGTAGCGGCGCCAACATGAACTTCGACCGCTTGCGTTTCGTGGCGGAACGCGCCGAACTCGGTGAGTCGCGCGAAGCCGTGTTTGCCGTCACCATGCCGGAGCAGCGCGGCTCGTTCAAGCGCTTCTGCAGCCTGGTGGGCCCGCGCAATGTGACGGAGTTCAACTACCGGATAAGCGACCAGGAGCAGGCGCACGTGTTCGTCGGCGTGCAGATTGCCGATCGCAGCGAGTCGTCGTCGATTGCGCGGCGCTTTGAAGAGAACAACTTCAAGACGCTGGATTTGACCCATGACGAACTGGCCAAGTCGCACCTGCGCCACCTGGTCGGCGGCAAGAGCGTGCTGGCCAAGGATGAACTGCTGTATCGCTTTGAATTCCCTGAGCGGCCGGGGGCGCTGATGCGCTTCCTCGATTCGATGGCGCCGGAATGGAATATCTCCTTGTGCCATTACCGCTCGCAGGGCGGCGACGTGGGGCGGATTCTGATTGGCTTGCAGGTGCCGCCGCAGGATATGGACAAGTTTGCGCAGTTCCTGGCTACCTTGGGGTATCGCTATTGGGATGAGTCGCAGAATCCGGTGTACAAGCTGTTCCTCTGAAACCGGTAAACCAGGGTCTGACCCGCAGGGTCAGACCCTGTCTGCGCTACCGCTGTTGGTGTAGGTTGTGCGCCGTTGATCTCCGTCGAAAGTCAAAGACCTCGAACCCACCCGCGACTTCGAGACCGTACGGGGTCTGACCCTGCGGGTCAGACCCAGATTTACCGGTTTTTGGTAAACTGGCAGACCGTTTCAAGAAAAGTCCGCCATGTCCAACCTCCCAGAACACTCCCCCCTCGGCAAAACCTCCGCCTACCGCACCGACTACGCGCCGGAACTGCTGTTCCCCATCCCGCGCCAGGGCAAGCGCGACGAGTTGGGCCTGACAGGCACCCTGCCCTTCTTCGGAGTGGACATCTGGAACGGCTACGAGCTGTCCTGGCTGAACATGCGCGGCAAGCCGCAAGTGGCGGTGGCCCGCTTCACCATCCCTGCCGATTCGCCAAACTTGATCGAATCTAAATCTTTCAAGCTTTACCTCAATTCCTTCAACCAGACCAGGCTGGCCGGCCCCGACGCGCTGAAAATGCTGCTGCAGCAAGACCTGTCCGCCGCCGCCGGCGCCAGCGTGCATGTCACCCTGACCATGCAGGAGGACTTCCAAAAACTGGAAATGGGCGAGCTGGAAGGCCAGTTGCTGGACCGCCTCGACATCGACGTCGACAACTACTCCCCTCAGCCGGAAACTTTGAAAGCCAACTTCGACGAGCTGCCAGTAGAGGAGACCCTCGTCTCGCATTTGCTGAAGTCAAATTGCCTGGTCACCGGCCAGCCCGACTGGGGCAGCGTGCAGATCAGCTACTACGGGCCGCAGATCGACCAGGAAAGCTTGCTCAAATACCTGATCGGCTTCCGCGAGCATAATGAGTTCCACGAGCAGTGCGTCGAGCGCATCTTCACGGACATCCTGCGCCAGTGCAAGCCGCAACACTTGACGGTGTATGCACGGTATACCCGCCGAGGCGGCCTTGATATCAACCCATGGCGCACCAACTTTAGTAGTGCACAGCGGCCGTCCAATTTGCGCAACGCCCGCCAGTAAGGGATTTTTCCACGCAGAAACATTGCGTGAAATTCGAGTTACACGGCTGAGAAAGAGGCCTATAATGCGCTCGCAAAGCACATCAATGTCGCGTCATGAATAACCTGAGCAAAATCCTTTCGCTAGAGAACGTCCAGCTCGACCTGGAAGTCTCCAGCAAAAAGCGCGCTTTCGAGCAAGCCGGCCTGATCTTCGAGAACAACTGCGGCATCGCTCGCTCCACCGTATCGGACAACCTGTTCGCGCGCGAGCGCCTGGGCTCCACCGGCCTCGGCCACGGCGTTGCTGTCCCACACGGGCGCATCAAGGGTTCCAAGAGCCTGAAGGCGCCATTGGCCGCCTTTGTCCGCCTGGCCGAACCGATTCCTTTTGAATCGCCGGACGGCAAACCTGTGAACCTGCTGTTCTTCCTGCTCATCCCCGACCACGTGACGCAGCAGCACCTCGAAATCCTCTCCGAGATCGCAGAAATGTTCTCGGACGACGCCTTCCGCCAGGCACTGACGGAAGACCCGGACCCGAAATCGGTCTACAGCCGCATCGTCAACTGGCAGCCTAGCCTGCAAGCGGCAGGTTGAACATGCTGCAAACGCCGCTGACGATCCAGAGACTGTACGACGACAATCGCGAAACCCTGCAACTGGGCTGGTTCGCCGGCTTTCCAGGCGGCGAGCGCCTGATCTCCGGCGACGTCGCTTCGGCGGCCGACCAGGTTGGCCACTTGAATACGATTCACCCTGGACGCATCCAGGTGTTCGGCCACCAGGAAATCAATTACTACCAGCGCCTCAAATCGCTGACGCGCGCCCATGTGATCGGTGAACTGATCGCAGGCGGCCCGCCGGCGCTGATCATCGCGCAAGGGCTCGAGACCCCGCCTGACATCCTGGCGATCTGCGACGAAAAGAATATCCCGCTGTTCTCCACGCCGCTGCCTGCAGCGCAGGTGATTGACTTTCTGCGCGTCTACCTGTCGAAAAAGCTGGCGCAGCGCATCATCATGCACGGCGTGTTCATGGACGTGCTGGGCGTGGGCGTGCTGATTACCGGCGACTCCGGCCTCGGCAAATCCGAGCTGGGACTTGAATTGATTTCACGTTCGCACGGCCTGGTGGCCGACGATGCGGTGGAATTCGCGCGCATCGCTCCCAACATGATCGAAGGCCGCTGCCCGCCGCTGCTGCAAAACCTGCTGGAAGTGCGCGGCCTGGGCCTGCTGGATATCAAGGCGATCTTCGGCGAGACTGCCGTGCGCCGCAAGATGCGTCTGAAGCTGATCGTGCACCTGGTGCGCCGTTCGGCGCTGGAAGAAGAGGTGGAACGCCTGCCGTTCCAGTTCCCGACCGAAGACGTGCTGGGACTTCCGATCCGCAAGGTCGTGATTCCCGTTGCAGCCGGCCGCAACATCGCGGTGCTGCTGGAGGCTGCGGTTCGCAACACCATCCTGCAACTGCGCGGCATCGACACGCTGCAGGAATTCATGGAGCGGCAACGCCAGGCCATGAGTGGGGACTAGCCCCACCCATGACTCATGTTGCTAAGGAAGCCCGCTATGCATAGCGGGCCCGTTCCGCAGGCGCCGAGCCCGCTCGGCGAAACCCCTGCTTCACCAACGACAGGCCATGTCCGGCGACTGATTCGGACTAATGGTACTATCGGTCACATGCGAATCATCCTACTCACCGGCATCTCCGGCTCCGGCAAATCCGTTGCGCTGAATGTTCTTGAAGACATCGGCTACTACTGCGTCGACAACCTGCCGCCTGCCCTGCTGCCGGACCTGATCAATCGCCTCGCAATCGAGGGAACGGATGCTTTGGCCGTCGCGGTCGACGCACGCAGCGCTTCCAGCCTTGCCAGCCTGCCCGGCGAATACCGCAAGCTGAAAGAAGACGGCCACGAGGTCAAGGTGATCTTCCTCACCGCGAATACCCACTCGCTGGTGGCGCGCTTCTCCGAAACGCGCCGCAGCCACCCGCTGTCGCACGAGCTGGCCCCTGGCGAAAATCCTGCAGCACGCCGCACGCTGATCGAATGCATCGCCGAAGAACGCGAACGCCTGTCCGCGATCCAGCAGCTTGGCCACGTGATCGATACGTCGGAAATGAGTGCCAACAAACTGCGCGCCTGGGTCAAGGACCTGGTGCACAGCGAGAACGCGCCATTGACGCTGTTCTTTGAATCGTTCGCCTTCAAGCTCGGCGTGCCGCTCGACGCCGATTTCGTGTTCGACGTGCGCGCGATTCCCAACCCGTATTACGACCTCACCTTGCGTCCGTTGAACGGCCGCGACGCACCGGTGATCGCCTTCCTCGATGCGCAGGAGAGCGCGGAGGAGATGTTCCTGGACATCAAGGGCTTCGTTACCAAATGGCTGCCGCACTTCAAGCGGGACAACCGCTCCTACCTGACGGTAGCCGTCGGCTGCACCGGCGGCCAGCACCGCTCAGTCTATATGGCCGAACGCCTGGCGCGTCACTTCGCGCCGACTGAAACCGTTGTGCTGCGCCACCGCGAGCAATCCTGATCACTCCAGGCGTAGCTGCCAGTAGCTGACGTCGATCCACCGGCCGAACTTGCGGCCGACTTCCTTGAACGCGCCGACAGGCTGGAAGCCCATCTTCTCATGCAGGCCAACGCTGGCTTCATTCGGCAGCGCCACGCCGCCGATCACCAGGTGCACGCCGCTCTGGCGCAGCAAGTTGAACAAATGCTGGTACAACTTGCGCGCAAAGCCTTTGCCACGCACTTCCTGGTGCAGGTAGATGGAGCTTTCGACCGAGAAGCGATAAGCGGAGCGCTCCTTCCATTTGCTGGCGTAGGCGTAGCCCAGGATCTTGCCGTCCTGCTCCAGCACCAGCCAGGGCAGCTTCGATGAAATCACTTTCGTGATTCGGCCGGCCATGTCGTCGACACCGACTTCGGCCTCTTCGAAAGTAATGGTGGTGGATGAAACGTAGTGGTTGTAGATTGCAGCGATGGCAGCAGCATCGGCCGGGTGGGCTGAGCGTATGTTGGTCATGAGCGCTTGGGTGAAGTTTGATGACCCAAGCGTTACAGCAAGATGCGGGCCAGCCGCCGGCCGGCCGCGTGCACCAAATTAATCCAGCCAGTGCACCACTTCGATCGTATGCTGGTCAGGATCGGTGATCATCGTCCCAAAATAGCGCTCGTTGACGTCGGGACGCAGGCCCGGCTTGCGCACAGAAGCGGCGCCTTGCGCCATGGCGTTGGCATGGAAGGCGTGCGTTGCCAGCTGCGACGGCGCTTTGATGGCAATGTGCCCGCGCTGGCCCACCAGCGGCGCATCGCCTTGCGCCGGGTAGATTGCAAAGGCCCAGTGGCCGTCGGCGCCGAAGATGGCCTGGCCTTCGTCTTCGTGCTGCACGCTGTAGCCAAGCGGCTCCAGGCAGGCTTTGTAGAATTCCACTGCACGTGGCAGGTCGCGGGTGGCAATGGATACGTGGTCAATCATGATGCTCTCCTTTCAAACAACGAGCGATCATCATAGGCAGTCCAGGCGAAACGATTTCCCGATTACCTCTATAGCGGTGAGAAATTTTCTCACTTGGCGATATGCTAACATTCGCCGATATGAAGAAATCAACTCCTATCCTCATCCTGCTTGCGATGCTGGCCCTGACTCCTGCAGTGCAGGCAGCTGGACAGCATCACAAATACAATCTGGACTGGCCACGTGCAGGCGAAGTCCTGACCTACCAATCCTGCGGCTGTGCCGACTCGTGCTGGACTGCGGAACTCAAGCAGGGCAAGCAGCTCAAGGCTCGCCTGCGTTGCGATTGCGAGAAGCTTTACTTCACCAAAGAGGGTGGCCAAGAGCAAAGAGTCGCGGACAGCTGCGAAGAGTTCAACGTTGAAGGCAAGATGGATCTGATCCCGCAACGCATGAGGGAGTTGAAGGAAAAATGAGCTTGCTCGTCTTGCTGGCCGCAGCGGCTGCCGGTTCTGCGCCCGTCGATCCCGATCCGGCCTGGCGCTGCACGGCGCAGCACTATGGCGCCTTCGTTTCGCCATCCGGAACCGCGGCCAAATGGCCGGTGCTGAAGGCCTTGCCGGAGCGCTTGCGCAAGAAGAGGTCCATGCTGCTCAACACAGCGGGCGCCTATGCGGGCGGCAAGTCGCATGTCATGTACGTTGATGTCAAAGCCGGCAGCGCTTACGTCGAGCAGTCCGCGGGCACGCTGGATTCCATCGTGATCTTCGGCCCACTGCCAAAGATCGCCTGCGCGGATCCTGCGGCAACCGATATCCTCGATCTCGCGCACTTCTTCATGGACACCTATGCAGAAGACCTCACCGCCGGCGATCGCAAGGCGCTGGCCAACCGCTATTCCCGGCGCGGCACCATTTTCATTGGCGGAGAATGGAAAGAAGAAATTGGTTTTGACAAGCTTTCCAACGAATACGCGAAAAGCTGGAAGCCGCCTGTCACGTTCCGTTGGCAAGGCCTGGCATACGAAAAACTCGGTGACCAGTCGGTAATGGTCACCGGCGGTGTCGCACGGAGCGACCAGGCTGGCCTCGAGACCACGTCCCATTCATACGCCGTTCTGCTGATCAAGGAAGACGGAGAACTGCGCATCCGCATGGAAAGCGGCGCGCCTCCGGCCCGGCCGCAGCTCAGCCGCCGGTAACAATTAAAAACAAATCAACGCCTGCTTTTTGATCTATCATCTGCATATGGCGATCTCATTACTGCTTGCAGCAGCGCTGGGCGCTGCACCTCCCGAGCCGGAACCAATCTGGCGCTGCACGGCTGCGCACTACGCCGGCTTCGTGTCGCCTTCCGGCACCCGCGAAAAGTGGCCTACGGTACCGAAGCTGCCGGAGAAGTTGCGCGACACGCGACACATGACGCTGAATTCACCTGGCATGCTGCCAGGCGGTCGCGCCCACATGATGTATGTGGACAGCGCGGCCAACGTCGTCTACATCCTGCAGACTTCCGGCCCGGCTGACTCCGAGGTCGTATTCGGCCCGTTGCCTCCGGTCGACTGTCCCAAAGAGTAATGGATGCCTCCTTCTATTTGGCAGTCAGAGAGCGAATCCCGACACTAGTCCAGAAGACTGGCCGCAAATACCTCGACGTTTCGTTTTTGGTGAACCTGTTCTGCCAGGTGCCGCTTTAATTTCCTCTGCACCATGCCCACCATCCTTACCCACCCAGCGATTCCGCTGGCACTCGGTGTCGTACTTGGCCCGGACCGCATTTCACGCCGGCTGCTGTTCGCAGGCATGGTTGCGGCAATCGTGCCTGACATGGACGTCATCGCTTTCAAGCTCGGCATCGAATACGCGAACCAGCTTGGCCACCGCGGGGCATCGCATTCGATCGCGTTTGCACTTGCATTGGGAATGCTGGCTGCACTGGCCGCACCGTGGCTGCACGCGAAACGATGGGTGACGATGGCGTTCGTGTCGGTTGCCTGCGTTTCGCATCCCTTGCTCGACATGCTGACAACCGGCGGCCTCGGTGCCGCCATCTGGTGGCCATTCTCCGATCAGCGGCATTTCTTCCCGGTCCAGTTTATCCGCGTATCGCCATTGACAATGGGGCGCTTCCTGGGCCCCGCCGGCTTGACAGTAATTAAATCTGAACTCCTATGGGTTTGGCTGCCCTGCCTATCCACGATGGTGGCCGCCTATGCCATACGCAACAACATCGCTCGCGACCGACTGGAGTAAAGGTCCGCGACACAAAGGAAACTCAAACGATGGCAACTGAACCTGTTTCGCTATTCGCTCAGGAAATAAACCCTGGGCTAGTAATCGAAGTCCTGAAGAAATTGAATGCAAAGTTCAAAGTCACGGGCACCGACGACGCGTGGAGCGAAATCGAAGTGACGACCGGCGGATGGCTGAAGAAGAAGCGGCTGAAAATCACTCACGATCCAGCCTATTACAGCGGACAAGCGTGGGAGGACCAGATGGCCGGAATGCGCGGCTATTTCGCCCGCTTCCCGCACGCCCCTGCACAGGCAAGAATACTCGCCCTGACCGAAAAATTCGGCTTCGCGCTTGGCACAATCTGCGAGCCCGGCGCAGAGGCCGACGACGAAAGGTACGAGGTTATTTCGGTAATCGCAGAAGCCCTCGATGCAGTCTGGTTCACTCCCTCATCCATGCGGGATTCAAACGGAAGGGTGCTGTATGGCGAGGATTTGTCTGCATCGGATCCCCAGGCCAAATGGCCGAAATACACGCCCATCACGGCTCCATCCGGTGCAGGCAACAACAACGCACTGAAACTGAAGCAGCGCGTTTTCAGCGAGCTTATGGCACTCGGCTTTCAGCCCGCGAACTCCTTGCCCCTTCCCGACCTGGGTATCACGCTGCGCGATAAGCAGGAGCTGTGCAAACGCCTGATGGCGCTGCAAGCCGTATTTGCCTGGGCAGCAATGCCTGTACGCCTGGCCGACACTGCACAACTACAGGGCTATATCGAGCGAAACGACCTGCGCGCCGCGATGACGGAGAGCGAACTTGCATTGATCGATCTGCCGCGCCAGGAATCCCAAGCGCTACATGACCAGACTGTCGGCTGGAGGCTGGAGAATATGTGGGCGCTGGCGTGGATCGTTGGCTTTGCGCAGGTGCCGACGCTGGATGCCAGCCAAATCTCCGACGAAGTCATCGAGGCGATGTTGTTTGACTTCCTGCCCGCCTGGGACGGCAATCTCGCCGACTTCGCGGCGGGCGCTTCATTGAGAGCGGCTGGCGAGGTCATTTTCATGGAATACAAATTCTACTGCGCGCATAACGCTGTCAGGAGCGCGCAAATGGGGGGCATGACCGTGCCCAAAGACTTCGATCCGATAGCGCACGGCGGAGCCGTTCATGAGCGCCGCCATTCGTTCACCTGGGCATTGGCGCCAGGAGATGACTGGGACGACACTGACCTAAGCACATGAGCGCCAGGGAGTAAGCATGCCGTAAGCCGTCCGTGAAACTATTGCCGGCCAATATTTTCAAGGATGAATTGATGCGACAACACACCCGGCGGCTGCTTCCGATCAGTATCTTCTGCCTGGCGCTGGCGACGATGAGCGGATGCGGCGGCGGAAGCAGTTCGGATACGCCGCCGCCTGCAAGCGCACCAGCCGCCTACTGGAAACCTGCGTTGGGCGATACCTGGCAGTGGCAGTTGAAAGGGACGGTCAATACCGCCTATGCGGCAACCGTGTACGATATCGATCTGTTCGATACAGCGCCTGCTACCGTCCAGGCATTGAAGGCGAGCGGCAAGAAAGTGGTCTGCTATTTTTCAGCCGGCAGCTCCGAAAATTGGCGTCCCGACTTTTCCGGCTTTGCGCCAGCCGACATGGGCAAGGACCTGCAAGGATGGGCAGGGGAGCGATGGCTCGACACGCGCTCGGCAACTGTGCGGAAGATCATGCTTGCGCGGTTGGACCTGGCAGTCTCCAAGGGATGCAATGGCGTTGAAGCAGACAACGTGGACGGCTATGCGAACAACAGCGGCTTCGCCCTTACCGCCGCCACGCAGCTCGATTACAACCGATTCCTGGCACGCGAAGCGCACCGCCGGGGAATGTCCATTGCATTGAAAAACGATACGGATCAGTTGAAGGACCTGGTAGGCGATTTCGATTTTGCCGTCAACGAACAATGCCATGAGTTCGCCGAATGCGAGGGCTACCAGGCTTTCATCGCCAGCGGCAAGCCGGTATTCAATGCGGAGTATGCTGCGCCATACAGCAGCGATCCCGCAGCGCGCGCCAAGCTGTGCGCCGATGCCAACGCCCGCAAGTTCCATACGCTGGTGCTGCCGCTCGCGCTGGACGACAGCCTGCGCTACAGCTGCGAGCCGTGACTACAGCGTCAGCTTGGTCTCGAACTTGGAGCAGTTCATCGCGAACAGGCTCTTGACGTTGATGACGTTGTGGTGCGAGGTGAAGACGCGCCGCGTGAAGGCGCTGTACTCTTCCATCGACTCCACCGTGACGATCAGGTGGAAGTCAAACTCGCCGGCCACTTCGTAGCAGGACATCACCTCGGGCTCGGAACGCATGCGGTGTTCGAACTGCTTGAGGATGTCGGTATTCTGCTTCTCCAGTTCGACCGACACGAATACCGTCAGCGGCCGCCCGGCGAGCGCGCGGTCAACCAGCGCGACAGCCTTGACCAGCACGCCGTCGTTGCGCAGCCTTTCGATGCGGCGCTGGCAGGTCGCGACCGACGAATGCAAGCGCTCCGCGATCTCGCGCAACGGCGTGCTGGCATCTTCTTGCAGGATATTCAGGATGCCCCGGTCGATCCGGTCCAGATCCCTCATGCGAGGTGGCGCAAGGGGTGCGCCCAGGCCGGCCAGCATGGTTCGAAGAAGCGCTCCACCATGGCGGGCGTCACTTCGGCCAGCGTTGCGGGATTCCACTGCGGCTGGTTGTCCTTGTCGATCACCAGGGCGCGTACGCCCTCGAAAATCTCGCCGTGTTCGAAGTTGCGGCGCACCAGGTTGCGCTCCATGCGCAAGCAGTCGGACACGCCCAGCGACGCGCCGCGCTTCAGCAGCTCGTGGGTCACGCTCATCATCAGCGGCGAGCGCAATTCCATTGCCTTCAGCGATTTCTGCGCGAAAGGCGTGCTGTCGCCTCGCAGCGAATCCATGATGGCGGGTACCGAGCCCGCCGAGAAATGCTGATCGATCAGGGCACGCTGCGCTTCCAGTTCGCTGTCGCCGGCGAAGGCGTTGTGCGGGCCGGCAAAGACCGCGACAGCATCGCGCAACGATTTGCCGGGCGTCGACTCGAACAGCTTGGCCAGTCCGGCCAGTTCAGTTTCCGGCACGAAGTAGTCAGCCAGGTCGAGGTAGAGCGCATCCGCGGCGCCGACCGTCAGCCCGGTGAGGCCGAGCCACATGCCAAGCTGGCCCGGCGCATGCGACAGGAAGTGACTGCCGCCCACGTCGGGAAACAGGCCGATGTTCACCTCGGGCATCGCCATCCTGGTACGGCCCGTGACGATGCGCACGCCGCACTCCGGCCCGCCCTGCGCGATGCCCATGCCGCCGCCCATCACCACGCCATCCATCAGCGCCACATAAGGCTTGGGGTAGAAATGGATTAAATGGTTCAGCGCATATTCTTCGGTGAAGAAGTCCTCCAGCAGCGCGCTGCCGCCTTGCGTATTGCCGCGGCCGACGTCGTGGAAGAAGCGGATATCGCCGCCTGCGCACAGCGCGCGTTCGCTGCTGCTGCGCACCACGACCGCCGCCACCGACGCATCGTCGCGCCATGCCAGCAGCGCCTGCGTCATCGCGCGCACCATGTCGAGGGACAGTGAATTGAGGGTCTTGGGGCGGTCCAGCGTGATGAAGCCGGTACCGTTGGAGAGTTGGGTGTGTACGTGTTCGCTCATGCAAATATTCTAACGCACACTGGTCGCAAAAAAGGGCGCCAATTGCGCCCTTTGGTGTGCTGCACGGCCAGTCCTTTACATGGCGGTGGGTGGTGCCTCATACGTATCCGGGAAATGCTTGATGGCCGCATGACTGTGGTTCTGCACACGGTCCTTGTATTTCATGACCTGGCGATCCAGTTTATCAATCAGGGTATCGATGGCGGCGTAAAGGTCTTGCGACAGGCTTTCGACGTAAACAGTTTTGCCAGACATGCGCAGGTTGATTTCGGCTTTCTGGCGTTTCTCTTTCTCGGTGAGGTTATCTACAGTCAGGATGACAGCAATATCGATTACTTGATCGAAATGGCGCTTGACTCGTTCCAGCTTGTTCTGCACGTACTCGCGAATGGCTGGGGTCACTTCGACATGATGTCCACTGATGGTGAGATTCATACACACTCCTAAAGATGATGTCGCTCTCGAGTTCGTGCACGCCGAAACGCACAGAGGAACCCATGCACTGCACTACAACGATTTGCGGAGGCTAACTGGAGGGATCTTCAACGCTTCTCGATATTTGGCAACAGTCCGTCGCGCAATCACCATGCCTTGTTCACCCAGCATGTCCGCAATCTTACTGTCGGATAAAGGATTTTTCGGGTCTTCTGCTCCTGTCAATTGCACGATCAGTGCCCGTATCGCAGTCGAGGAAGCCTCCCCCCCGGCTTCGGTCGCGACGTGGCTACCAAAGAAATATTTCAACTCAAACATGCCATGCGGGGTGAGCATATATTTTTGAGTTGTTACGCGAGAAATAGTGCTCTCGTGTAGTCCCAGTGTATCAGCAATTTCACGCAACACAAGGGGTCTCATGGCCACTGCGCCATGACTGAAAAAGTTCTTTTGTCTTTCTACTATCGCTTCCGCGACGCGCAGGATCGTGTCGAAGCGCTGGCGCATATTCTTGATCAACCACTTGGCCTCCTGCAGCTGGCCATTCATCTGCGACTCGCTCTTGCCTTGCTTGAGCAGGTTGGCATACAGCGCGTTCACGCGCAGGCGCGGCACCACGTCGTTGTTCAGGGTGACGATCCAGCCGCCGCGGCCCTTTTTCACGATCACGTCCGGCACCACGTAGTCTGACTCGCCTGACGCAAATTCGGCGCCCGGATGCGGGTTGCACTGGCGGATCACGCACTGTGCTTCGCGCAAGTCTTCATCGTCGCAGTCGAGCGCTTTCTTCAGCTTGGTGAACTCGCGCTGGGCGAACCAGGTCAGGTGCTTCTCGACGATGGTCAGCGCCATGCGGCGCGTCACCAGCGGCACGCCGGGCATGCGCCTGATCTGCAGCGCCAGGCATTCGGAGGCATTGCGTGCGGCGACGCCGGGCGGATCGAAGCTTTGCAGCAGCACCAGGCTGCAGCGCAGGTCGTCCAGTTCGATTTCCAGCTCGGGCGGCAGGCGCTCGTGGATTTCTTCCAGCGGCTCTTCCAGGTAGCCGTTCTCGTCCAGCGCATCGATGATCAGTTCCATCAGCGCGCGGTCGCGCGGCTCCTGCACGGTGACGCGCATCTGCTCGAGCAGGTGTTCGCGCAGCGTGCAGCCGGAAGCTTCCAGTTGCGGGCGGCTGTCTTCGTCGTCGGCGGATTTGCTGCCGGCGCTGGCGCTCCAGTCGGCGTCGTCGCTGCCGTTGCCGGCTTCATGGTCGCCGCCTTCATAGGTATCGCTTTCGCCGGCAGCGGCCGGGGCTTCGCCGCCCTCGCCTTGCGGGCCTTCAGCCGAAGGCGTGGCGGGAGCTTCGGTGCCATTGCCGTTGCCCTGGCTGATGGCGCCATCGGCCAGCAGCCGTACCGAGTGGTCGAGCGGGTCGTCAAGGCGCTCCAGCATGGGATTGTCGCCAAGCAGCTGTTCCAACTCCTGGTGCAGCTCCAGCGTGGACAGCTGCAGCAGGCGGATGGATTGTTGCAGCTGCGGCGTCAGCGCCAGGTGTTGCGAGGTTCGCAGTTGCAGTGTTTGTTTCATGGCCTTCGTTTACATGCGGAAGTGTTCGCCGAGGTAGACGCGGCGAACGGATTCGTTGGCAATGATGTCGTCCGGGCGGCCCGAGGCCAGCACGGCGCCCTGGTTGATGATGTAGGCGCGGTCGCAAATGCCGAGGGTCTCACGCACATTATGGTCGGTGATCAGCACACCGATATTGCGCTCCTTCAGGAAACGCACAATACGTTGGATTTCGATCACGGCGATCGGATCCACGCCGGCAAACGGTTCGTCGAGCAACACGAAGCGCGGGTTGGTGGCCAGGGCGCGCGCAATTTCCACGCGGCGGCGCTCGCCACCCGACAGCGACAGGGCCGGGTTCTCGCGCAGCTTCTCGATTTGCAAGTCGGCCAGCAGCGATTCCAGGCGCTGCTTGATTTCCGCCTTGGGCAGAGGCTTGCCGTCCACCTTCTGCAGTTCCAGTACGGCACGAATGTTTTCTTCCACCGTCAGCTTGCGGAACACCGAAGCTTCCTGCGGCAGGTAGGACAGGCCCAGCGTGGCGCGCTTGTGGATCGGCAGGCTCGACACGTCGGTGCCGCCGATATCGATGGTGCCTGCATCGGAAGCCACCAGGCCGACGATCATGTAGAAAGAGGTAGTCTTGCCGGCACCGTTGGGACCGAGCAGGCCGACCACTTCACCGCAATCGACTTGCAGCGAAACGTCGTGCACCACCTGTCGCTTGCCATAGGTTTTCTGGAGGCCGCGCACGACCAGCGTGCTGGCGCAGTTATTTGCTTGCATGCTTACTTCTTCTCCGTCGGCGTCGCTGGGGGTTCGGTACGGGTCGGCTGGATCACCATGGTGCCGCGACCGCCGCCGGGCTTGCTCTCCCCGCTGGCCGAATTGCGCACGCTGAAAAATTCCTTGCGGCTGTCGTAAGAAATGAACTCACCCTGCACTTCGTCGTTCTGCTTGCCGCCTTCCAGGCGGCGGATGGTGGCCTTGTTGAACATCTTCACCAGTTCAACCTGTTCCTCGTATTCGATGCGGTCGGCATCGCCTTCCACCCACTGGTCGCCGGCGCCGTCGCGCTTCTGGCGGAAGGTGGCTTTCTTGCCGTCGCCAAACAGCGTCACTTGCTGGAAGCCCTCCGGCGTCTGCTTGACGTAGGCGCGCTCGGCCGTCATGGTCAGGGTGCCGCGGGTCAGCTTGACGCCGCCCAGCAGGATGGTGACCTGCTTGACGTCGTCGATGTCCATCGAGCCGTAGCTGATGTTGGTCGGCTTGTAGGAGTCGGCTTTCTCGGCCAGCGCCGGAGCGGCGACTCCCAGCAGCAAGGCTGCCGACAAGAGTAGTCGTTTCATGTTCATTCCTCAGTTATTGGTCCGCGGCCTTGGGCGGAATCTGCAGCGTGCCGTTGCCGGCCAGGTGCATTTCGCGCGTCGCATTATTGGCGCGCATGCTGTTGGCCGCAGCAGTCGTATCCCCCAGCCGCAGTTTCACCGGATGATCGGTTTCCATGCGGTCTTCGTCCGGGAAGATCACCAGCTTGTCCGATTCCAGGTGCAGCAGTTGCGATTGCGGCGATGCCGCGCGGTCGATCGTCACGCTGCCGTTCAGGGTGACGCGGCTGTTGGTGTCGTCCACGCGCGCCGTATTCGCCACGATCTCCATCGGCGGCTTCTCGCCGGCCAGGCTGTGCACGCGCGGATTGTCGATCTCGGACGAATCGTCGACCGGGCGGTGGGTCAGCTTGTCGCCGGCAATGATATAGCTTGGCTTGCCATCCTTGGTCATGCGCACGAAGGAGAAGTTATGGATGATGTAATCCGGCTCGTTCATGCGCTTGTCGGCCTGCATCTGTTCGTCCGCGCGGTTCAGCAGCTCGAGCAGGTAGAAGCTGCCAAGCGCCGCCAGCAGCACGAAGATCATGCCGATCGACAGGCGGAAGCGGTGGGCGGTCCTCTGGTTACGCATCGCTTGCCCTTACACCAGGAACTGGGCCATCACGCGGTCATAGCTGCCGCTGGCGCGCAGCACGAATTCGCAGGCCTCGCGCACCGCGCCGCGGCCGCCCGCAGCTTCGGTAATGTAGTGGGAGCGATCGTGCGCCTCCTTGCGGCCATTCGGCACGCTGACCGCAAAGCCCACACGGCTCAACAGCGGCAGGTCCACCACGTCGTCGCCGATGAAGGCAACCTGCTCTTCCGCCAGTCCCAGGTCGGCCAGCAAGGCCTTGAACGGGGTCAGCTTGTCGTGGCCGCCCTGGTGCACGTAATCGATGCCCAGGTCCTTGGCGCGTGCCAGCACGATCGGCGTGCGCCGGGCGCTGATGATCGCGGTCTTGATGCCCGCTTCCTGCAGCAGCTTGATGCCCAGGCCGTCGTGCACATTGAAAGTCTTGACCATTTCACCGTCGGCGCCATACGTCAGGCTGCCGTCGGTCAGCACACCGTCCACGTCAAAGATGAACAGGCGCACCCTGGCTGCACGGGCAAGCAGGTCTTCGCGTTCGAGCGTCATCAGATCACCTTGGCGCGGGTCAGGTCGTGGATGTGCAGAGCGCCAACCAGCGTGCCGTCGGCATCCACCACCAGCATCTGGTTGATGCGGAATTCTTCCATCACCGCCACGGCGTCCACCGCCAGCTGGTCGGGGCCGATGGTGCGCGGGTTCAGGTGCATCACGTCCTTGATGACGACCTTGCTGAAGTCCTGGACTTTTTCGATCATGCGGCGCAGGTCGCCGTCGGTGAAGACCCCGACCGGCTTGTTGGCCGCGTCGACGATGGCGGTCATGCCCATGCCCTTCTGGGTGATTTCCAGCAGCGCATCGGGCAGCCGCGTTTCCAGGCCCACGGCCGGGATGGCGCCATCCTTGCGCATGATGTCGCGCACATGCGTCAGCAAGCGGCGGCCGAGGGCGCCGCCAGGGTGGGAACGGGCAAAATCCTCTTCCTTGAAGCCGCGCAGGTCCAGCAGCGCCACCGCGATCGCATCGCCCAGCGCCAGCGTGACGGTGGTGGAAGCGGTCGGCGCCAGGTTCATCGGGCATGCCTCCTTGGCCACCGATACGTCCAGGTGCACGTCGGCCAGCCTGGCCAGGCTCGACGCCGGCTTGCCGGTCATGGCGATCACGTGGCCGCCCATGCGCTTGACCACGGGCAGGATGGCCATCAGTTCGGCTGCTTCGCCGGAATACGAAATGGCGATCACCACGTCTTCCGGCGTCACCATGCCCAGGTCGCCGTGCGCCGCTTCGGCCGGGTGCACGAACAAGGCCGGGGTGCCGGTCGAGGCCAGCGTCGCCGCAATCTTGCGGCCGATGTGGCCGGACTTGCCGATGCCGGACACCACGACGCGCCCTTTGCATTGAAGCAACAAGGACACCGCCCGGCCCACAGTTTCGTCGGTGGCCAGGCGCGCATTCAGCGCTGCCAGTGCGTCCGTTTCGATCTGCAGGGCCTCGCGCGCCAGTTCCAGGGCACGTGTTGCGGTCTTGGCATCAAAAGATTTCAGCATTGTTTTTTCATGGGTTAAACTCATGCCCGAAGTATAGCCGAATTAGATAAGCAAAAAACTTGCCAGACAAAACAAACAACGGATGTTCTCCCCCCTTGAACTGACCCTCCTCCTCCTCGGCAGCGCCGTCCTTGGCGTGGTCGCCTTCCGCATGATGCACCTGCCGCCGATGCTGGGCTACCTGGCTGTCGGCATCCTGCTGGGCCCTCATGCCATGGGGTTGGCCGAGCAAAGCCACGCGACGGAGTTGCTGGGCGAGTTCGGGGTGGTGTTCCTGATGTTCTCGATCGGGCTCGAGTTTTCCCTGCCCAAGCTGATGGCCATGCGCTCGATCGTGTTCGGGCTGGGCATGGCGCAGGTCGGCCTCACCATTGCCGCCACCATGCTGTTCGGCTGGCTCATCCACTTCCTGCTGCCGCCCTCGATCCAGCTGGGCTGGCAAGCTTCGTTCGCACTGGGCGGCGCGCTGGCCATGTCGTCGACCGCCATTGTAGTCAAATTGCTCACGGAACGCCTGGAGCTGGAGAGCGAGCATGGACGCAAGATCATCGGCATCCTGCTGTTCCAGGACCTGGCGGTGGTGCCGCTGCTGATCCTGATCCCGGCCCTGGCGCAGAATCCGGCCGACTTGCCCAAGACCCTGGGCCTGGCCGGGCTGAAGGCGGCCGTAGTGCTGCTCCTGCTGCTGTTTGTCGGCCAGAAAGTGATGCGCAAGTGGTTCACCATTGTCGTGCTGCGGCGCTCGCAGGAGCTGTTCATGCTCAACCTGCTGCTGGTGACGCTGGGCGCGGCCTGGATCACGGAACAGGCCGGCCTGTCGATGGCGCTGGGCGCCTTCGTGGCTGGCATGCTGATTTCCGAAACCGAGTACAAGCACCAGGTGGAGGAAGACATCAAGCCCTTCCGCGACGTGCTGCTGGGCCTGTTCTTCATCACCGTCGGCATGCTGCTGAACGCGCGCGTGGTGCTGGAAAACTGGTGGCTGGTACTGGTGCTGCTCACCGGGCCCGTGCTGCTGAAGTTTGCCCTGATCGCGGGCCTGGCGCGACTGTTCGGCGCCTCCACCTCGACTGCCATGCGCACCGGCCTGGCGCTGGCGCAGGCGGGTGAATTCGGCTTCGTCCTGCTGAACGTGGTGGGCGGCATGAAGCTGGTCGACCCCTTCGTGGTGCAGGTGGTGCTGGCCTCGATGGTGCTGTCGATGCTGCTGGCGCCTTTCCTGATCGCGCAGTCGGACAAGATCGTGCTGAAGTTCTCCGCCAACGAGTGGATGATGCAGTCGCTGAACCTGACCAATATCGCAGCGCGCACGATGTCGGTGCAGAAGCACGTGATCGTGGCCGGCTTCGGCCGCTCGGGCCAGTCGCTGGCGACCTTGCTGACCGAAGAGAAGATTCCTTACCAGGCGCTGGACCTGGACCCGCTGCGGGTGCAGGAGGCGCAAGCCGCCGGCGCCAACGTGTCCTACGGCGACGCGGCGCGGCGCGAGTCGCTGGTGGCAGCCGGCATCAAGCGCGCTTCGGCGGTGGTGATCACTTACGCCTCGACGCCTTCGGCGCTGCGGGTGCTGCACCTGGTGCACGAGCTGGCGCCGGAGCTGCCGGTGATCGTGCGCTCGCACGACGATTCGGACCTGGACCGCCTGAAGGAAGCCGGCGCCGCCGAAGTGGTGCCGGAACTGATGGAAGGCTCTCTGATGCTGGCATCGCACGCGCTGGTGATGCTGGGCGTGCCGCTGCGGCGCGTGGTGCACCGCGTGCAGCGCGCCCGCGAAGAGCGCTACGCTTCGCTGCGCGGCTATTTCCACGGCGCCAGCGACAGCGGCGAAGAGTCGGAAATGGTGCGCCTGCACTCGGTGCCGCTGGGCGAGCAGGCTTCCTGCATCGGCAAATGCGTGAAGGACCTGGGGCTGGATGGCACCGGCGCCGAAATTTCCGCCATCCGTCGCGGAACAGTGCGGCTGGATGCAGATGCTGGCACCACGCTGGAAGCCGGCGACGTGGTGGTACTGCGCGGCACGGCCGAGGAAGTGGCGCGTGCGGAAAACGACCTGCTGGCTTGAAAACCGGTAAGTCAGTGTCTGACCCGCAGGGTCAGACACTTGGCGCGCGGCCGTTGCAGGCTTGGTGTCTGACCCTGCGGGTCAGACACCGGGTTGCCGGTTCTACGCAGCGTAGCGGATCACTCGGTTGCGGCCGCCTTCCTTGGCCTGGTACAGGGCTTCGTCGGCCTGTTCGATCAGTTGCGTCGCCTGCTCTTCCGGCGACACGTCACCAGGCACCTGCGCCAGGCTGGACACGCCGACCGAAGCCGTGATCGACACCTTCACGCCGTGCGACAGCTCGATCATGCTGGCCGCGATGCCGGCGCGGATGCGTTCGCCCACATAGGTCGCGCTCTCCAGGTCAGCATCGATCAGCAGCACCACGAATTCCTCGCCGCCAAAGCGCGCCAGCGCGTCCGACAGCCGCAGCTCCGCCTTGATGCGGTTGGCCACTTCGCGCAGCACTTCATCGCCGCCGCCGTGGCCGACTGTATCGTTGACGCGCTTGAAATGGTCGATGTCGATGTACATGAACGACACCGGATAGGACTGCCGGCGTGCGCGGGCAATTTCTTCGAGCAAGCGGCGATCGACGTAGCGGCGGTTGAACACGCCAGTCAGCGCATCGGTCAGCCCCATGTACTTCAGCATTTCGTTGGAGATCACGTTCTCCAGGCAGATGGCGATGATGGAGGCCATATGCTCGATGAAATCGGTGCCCAGGCTCGGCGAGAAACGCGTCGGGTCGGCGCTGCCCAGGTTCAGCGAGCCAATCAGCCGCTTGTTGCGCAGCAGCGGTACCACGCCCACGCTTTGCAGGCGCATGCCAGGCTGCGGGAACTGCGGCCCGTGCTTCCGTGCGTCGAACATGCCAAGGCAGGGCTTGGGCGCCTGGCCCGGTTCGATCTCGAAGGCCAGGCTCTCCGTGTCCGGCACGAACACCAGGTTGGGAAAGTCGGCGAAATCGACGCCCAGCTTTTCCATCACGGTGCGGATATCGTCATCCACGTCGACCAGCGACAGGGTCACAGCATCGAGGTCGGAAATCACCGGCAGGGTGCGGAAAATGGTGCCAATCAGCTCGGGGAAGCTGGCCGCGCCGACAATCTCCAGGTCGAATGCCTGGTGGCGCGTCATGATCGAGTGATTGCGTTCGGCCTGCTCGATCAGGTAGGCAAGACGGGCGCGCAGAGACTGGTTTTCTGCCGCCAGTTCCGCCAATGTGGGCTGCTTGCCCGTGATTTTCTGCGTGATCTCCATCGCCCTGCCGATATTCACTACTAAAACGACAGTGTAACCTCGATTGGGTCGCCAACCGATAGTTTTATGCCATCACCTGTTGCTACGATTGCATTCATGCCGAAGCAGATGCCGCCATCGACTTCCGGCTTGGCGCGGTAGCTTTGCAGGATGTCCAGCGGGTCCGGGCCGAATTCGCCGGTGGCCTGGTCGACCGACGGCATCGGGCAGCGCGCGCAGGGCTTGACCGGCTTCAGGACGGCCTCACCGATGCGGAATTCCTCGGTGTAGTCTTCTTCGAAGGCGTCCAGGTCTCCCACCACCAGGTTGGGACGGAAGCGGTTCATCGGCAAGGGCTGGCGGCCTTGCTGCTGCAGTTTTTCATTGAGGTCCCGCAGGGAACCGGTGCCGATCACCAGGATCGGGTAGCCGTCGGAGAACAGGGTCGGGTGCTGGTCGCCGTTGGTCCATTTGCCGCTGGTCAGGCGCTTTGCGTTGGCGTGGAAGCGCGCCAGGCGGCATTCGATGCCGAGGAACTTGCTGAACCAGGTGGCGGTCGTTTCATCGCAATCGTAGGCCAGCACGCTGTCGTCCCAGACTTGTACCTGCAGCGTCGGCGCGCGGTCCGGGTCGGGCAGGCCAAGCGGGATTTCCAGCTGCAGCATGCCGGGCGCGCGCAACTCCATGGCTTCAGCTTTCAGGCGCGGCACGATCAGCGCCATGCGCGGATGGTCGCGCTGGGTCAGCGCCACGCCGCCGGCGTCGACCAGCATCCACTCGCGATCGTAGATCTGCTCGGTCATCAGGCCGGCGCGGGTCAGGGTCGCGTGCTTCAACGACAGGCCCGCGCAGGACTTGATCGGGTAAAGGGTCAGTTCGGAGATGAAGGGCATAGTGCTTGCGAGTATGGCAGAAAAAACTTCGCCGCGCGGTGCGCGGCGAATCGTGAACGTTAAGCTTCTGCTTTCGGCTTCTTCGGCAGCTTGCTGCGCGCGGACGGCTTGTGCGTGCCGGGCTTCCTGACGCGCTTCTGCGCCGTCTGCTTGGCTTCCGCCGCGGCTTCCGCTGGCGGCGCTTCCAGTGCCGCTGCTTCGGCTACCACCGCATCAGCCGCAACCGCAGCCAACACTGCCTCGGCCTGCTGCACCGCTTCCGCCGCATCGGCAGCCGCCTGCGCTACCTTGCTGCCGCGCGAGCCGGCCTTCTTGGCCGCCGGCTTCTTGGCAGCAGCGCGGGTGCGCTTGGCCGGGGTTTCAGCAGGCGCTTCCGCCGGGGCTTCGGTCGCCACTTCCACCACTGGAGCCACCTCCTCCAGCGCAGCCACGGCAGCGACTTCGGCATCGGCTGGAACCTCGACCGGGGCGGCCGCAGTTCCTGCAGCCGCATCGCCCTCGCCGCGACGGCCGCGACCACCACGGTTACCGCGGTTGCGGCGGCCGTCGCGGCCTTCGCGTTCGCGGCGCGCGTCGCCTGCCGGCTCGCCGGGGGCAGCAGAAGCTTCCTCATGGAGTTCCTGCGCCTCCGCTGCAACGGCGTCCGCCACAATTCCAGCGTCCTGCTCGACCTGCGCTTCAACCGGCAGCACGACCGGCTGGCTGCTACGGTACACGTAGGCGCCGGACTTCTCGTCGCGGCCGAATTCCAGCAGGCCGCGCGCCTTCATTTCTTCCAGCAGGTTGCCGAAGGTGCGGAAACCGTAATACGACTCGCTGAAATCCGGCTTGCGGCGCTTGATCGCCTCCTTCAGCACGGAAGCCCAGATCTTGCCTTCGCCACGTTCGGCAGCCAGCGCATCGAACGTGGTGTAGGCGATTTCCACGCACTGGTTGCGGCGCTTGTCCATCTCTTCGCGGCGGCGCTTCTCTTCTTCCGGCGTGCGCTTCGGCTTTTGCTCGCTCGCATCGCGGCTCGCCTGGCGCTGGCGGCGCGATTCGCGCACCAGGTCGTCGTAGAAAATGAACTCGTCGCAGTTGGCCACCAGCAGGTCCGAGGTGGAATCCTTCACGCCCACGCCGATCACGCGCTTGGCGTTCTCGCGCAGCTTGGACACCAGCGGCGAAAAGTCGGAGTCGCCCGAAATGATGACGAAGGTGTTGACGTGGGCCTTGGTGTAGCACAGGTCCAGCGCATCGACCACCATGCGGATGTCGGCCGAATTCTTGCCGGACAGGCGCACGTGCGGGATTTCAATCAGTTCGAAATTCGCCTCATGCATCGGGCCCTTGAAGCCCTTGTAGCGGTCCCAGTCGCAGTAAGCCTTCTTGACCACGATGCTGCCCTTCAGCAGCAGGCGTTCCAGCACCGGCTTGATGTCGAATTTCTCGTAGTTGGCGTCGCGGACGCCCAGTGCGACGTTTTCGAAGTCGCAGAACAGTGCCATGCTGGCGTTTTCGTTGGGTGAGGCCATTTTCTTTACTGGATGCTGTGCACAATCCAACGATTATACTATTTCGCCAACATTGACCCGGGAGACAACCGAATGAAACGCTTGCTGATCGCCGCCGCCACCGTCCTCATGATGCACAGCGCTCTGGACGTCGACCCGGACAGCGAATTCCGCCAGCAGGTCAACGCCTTCGTCGACAGCTGGCACGACGACGCAGCCAACACCCGCCCCGACTACTGGGACAAGTTCACGCCGGACGCCGTGTTCATCGGCACCGACAAGAGCGAGGTGTGGAGCTACCAGGAATTCAAGGCCTGGGCCAAGCGTTTCTGGGATCGCAAGAAGGCGTGGAGCTTCACCGCGCAAAAGCGCAATGTCTACTTCTCGCCGGACAAGAAATACGTGTGGTTCGACGAGCAGCTCAACACACAGATGGGGACTTGCCAGGCCAGCGGCGTGCTGGTCAATACTGGCAAGGGCTTCAAGATCGAGCATTACCAGCTGTCGCTGGCCGTGCCGAACCCGTTGATGGATAGCTTCACCAAAGCGATCGCCGAGCACGAGGCAAAGACCAAGTAACAATCAACCCCGCCTGTCCTCCGCGACGAAAACAGGGATCATCGGCCAGCCTGTAGCTCCTATCGTGGGGCCGCGCCCCGAATCGCCAAATACTGCAAAAGCCGCCGTAATTTCTTCCTTCAGGCTGCTTAGCAATTTTGGCGGAATCCGGGCTTGGCCTTCAATAGCAACTTGATTGGAGATGGGTCCGCGGCGATATAGCCTGTACCACGCACCATTGGCAGGCACAGCGAAAATGTCGTCTTTTTTGCCAGTAAGGTGCCACCCGCCGGACTGGAATGCTTTCTCGACCAGCACCCGCGCCTGCTCCAGGTTGTCCTCAGGGCCTGCTTGCATGTCCTCGACCGAATATTCGCAGTGATCTTCCTGCCACAAGTGCAATGTCCATTCGTTACAGTGGAACAGGTAGTGGTCTGCGGGCATCTCCCTTCGGCGCGGCAACCACAACATGAAGCTTCCCGCAGCCCGGTCGACCGTGAATCCGCCACCCAACCACATCACTTCCGCCGACTGGCGCGGGTGCAGGTACCAATGCCACCCGGCGAGCGCCGCGACCGAATAAATCCAATCGATGTCCTCGCGGGACATCTTCTCGACTTGATAGCCCATTTTTGAAATTCGATAGAAACACCGCGCAAGGCAGGACTTGGGCCGGCAATCCCCGCTCGATCAGTTGGAGCGGGCGAAGGTCAGGACCGCATTGTCGCAGCACCCGGCCGGCTTAATGGTCAATTCGAACGATGCGCTGACGACCGAGTAGCGCAGCAGCACCCGGGCCGGTTGATCCTCGACCAGTGCGGTATAGAGGGAGCGGTAGAAGGTGGTGTTTTCCTGTGCCAGCAGGTACAGCTGCTCATCCCACACCGTAGTCCTGGGCGACAAGGCCTTCAGATTGTCGTCGAAGGCCTCCCTCAGGCCGTACTCCATGCCTTCTTCGCGAAACGGCACGGTAAGCAGCAACTTGCCTCCAGCCGAGAGGCGCACGGACAGGTCGGGCAACACTTCGACCAGGGTGCTGGCGAGGAGCTTTTCGTCGCTCTTGCTCAAGCCCATGTCGCCCCCTTGGCGCGTGCCGCCGGAAATCGAAGATTCGCTGCCACTCCAGCGCCCCTTGCTGTCGCGGCTCAGGTCCCACATGGTATTGGCACCGCCAAAGCCTTGGATCGCGGACAGGCGATACTTGCCGACCGCACCGGCCAACAGCGCCTTTTTCGGCGGGATGATGATTTCAGAAGTCTGGTGGGCGACCAGCGGCAAGTTCTTGCCGCCGTCCGGCGATTGCCAGCTGCCCTGCAGGCTGCCGTCGCGCAGCACCGCGCGCAAGCGGCCCGTGACCGTGGGATTGAATGCGAGCTGCTCGTCCATCACAAGCGTGCCGTCGGGTGCGGCCTTGCCTTTCAGGAAGAGCTCGGATTTCTTGCCCGCATAGCGGTAAGTACCGGAAATGACGCCATCGACATTTTTCAAGTCCATGCTGAACTTGAGCTTGTCGCCGATGGTGCCGTCAAATTTCTTGTGGAAGTAGGCGCCCTGCTGCGCCACCGCCGGCGCAGTCAACAGCAGCGCCGCCAGCGCGGCAGCGAGGGCGCTGGCCTGCATCAAACGTTGAACAGGAAGTTCAGCACGTCGCCATCCTTGACCACGTATTCCTTGCCTTCAGCGCGCATCTTGCCCGCTTCCTTGGCGCCGGTTTCCCCTTTGAACGCGATGTAGTCGTCGAAGGCGATGGTCTGGGCGCGGATGAAGCCGCGCTCGAAGTCGGTGTGGATCACGCCGGCAGCTTGCGGCGCGGTGTCGCCTACGTGGATGGTCCAGGCGCGCACTTCCTTCACGCCGGCGGTGAAGTAGGTTTGCAGGCCGAGCAGCTTGAAGCCGGCGCGGATCAGGCGGTCCAGGCCAGGTTCGGCCATGCCCATGTCGGCCAGGAAGGCTTCCTTGTCGGCGTCGTCCAGTTCGGCGATTTCCGCTTCGATGGCGGCGCAGATGGCCACGATCGGCGCGTTCTGGGCTTCGGCGTACTTGGTCAGCTGGTCCAGCAGCGGGTTGTTGGTGAAGCCGCTGTCGGACACATTGGCCACGTACATGGCTGGCTTGGCGGTGATCAGGCACAGCGGCTTGATCAACGCCATGTCTTCGGCGCCCAGGCCCATGGCGCGCACTGGCTTGGCTTCGTTCAGGTGCGGCACCAGGGTTTCCAGCAGGGCTACCAGCTTGGCCGAATCCTTGTCGCCGGAGCGGGCTTTCTTCTGCTCGCGGGCGATGGTTTTTTCCACGGTCGACAGGTCGGCCAGCGCCAGCTCGGTCTGGATCACTTCGATGTCGTCCAGCGGTGATACGCGGCCGGCCACGTGTACGACGTTGTCGTCTTCGAAGCAGCGCACCACATTCACGATAGCGTCGGTTTCGCGGATGTGGGACAAGAACTGGTTGCCCAGGCCTTCACCCTTGGACGCGCCAGCCACCAGGCCGGCGATGTCGACGAACTCCACGATGGCAGGCAGGATGCGTTCCGGCTTGACGATTTCAGCCAGCTGCTTCAGGCGCGGATCAGGCACTTCCACCACGCCGACGTTTGGCTCGATGGTGCAGAACGGGTAGTTCTCGGCCGCGATGCCGGCCTTGGTCAGTGCATTGAAAAGAGTGGACTTGCCGACGTTAGGCAGGCCGACGATGCCGCATTTGAGACTCATGGAAAACCTTTAAATGATATTGTTCTGCTACGGAATTTTCCGCAAATAGACCGAGATTGTACCCCAGAACATGTCCAGAACCGCCCATATCGCCCTGCTGGCCCGCTACAACGAGTGGATGAACAACAAGCTGTACGAAGCGGCGGCGGCCTTGCCGGCGGAGGAATTGACGGCAGACCGCGGCGCGTTCTTTGGTTCCCTGCTGGCGACCCTGAACCACATCGCCGTGGCAGACACCATCTGGCTGAAACGCATCGGCGTCCATCCGCGCTTTGCCGCCGCACTTGCGCCTGTGTTGGCCTTGCCGGCGCCGATCGCGCTGGATCAGCCGCTCTTCGATTCCCTGGCCGCCCTGCGCGAGCACCGGGCCTGGCTTGACCGCCTGATCCTTGACTGGAGCGCCGGCCTGACGGAGGCGGACCTGGACGCCGTCATCAGCTATCGCCGCATGAACGGCGAAGCCAACCAGCGGCAACTCGGGCTATTGCTGCTGCATTTCTTCAATCACCAAACCCATCATCGCGGCCAGGCCAGCACCCTGCTGTCCCAGGCCGGCGTTGACGTGGGTGCGACGGACCTGCTGTTGCTGGTTCCTGAGGCGGAGGCTTGAGCAGGATCAGATCCTGATACGCCTCTGGGCAATCGGCGATACGGGTATCGCTGGCGCTTGTAATATTGTTACCAATGGAAAATAATGCCATTAGTACAATATAGGAGCATTCATGGATTTGCTGTGGTTTATCGTGCTGGCGCTTGTGTCGCGCTGGGCCTGGCTCGCGCGCCGCGATGCCCGACAGGCACGCGAGCATGCCCTCGAGTTGCAGCGCGACCTTGCTGCGTTGGAAATCGCCCTTGCCAGCCTCCAGCAACGCACCGCTGCCCAGCAAGCAGGCGTCGCGCCGGAACCGCCAGCTGCAGCGGCGCCTTCCGTCGCGCCATCCCGGCCGGCCGAGCGCGAGCCGCTGCCAGCGCGTACCGCCGTGCTCCCAGGGCAAGCGCAGCAGCCAACGCCAGCGCCGGCACTGGCCGTCACACCTGCGGCGCCAATTGAGCAAGCCGCCACGCCCGAACCTCTGGCCGAGATAGCCGCCGCTGCATCGCCCACCGCAAATGCCGAGCCACCTGCCGCGCCGCGTCCAGAACCTGCTGCCAAGGCAAGCAAGGCCGAACAAGCCCCGGCTCCCGCACGCCCAAACCGGCCGCCAAGCGAGCCGCCAGCCTGGTTGACCGCCGCCCGCAACTGGCTGTTCGAAGGCAATCTGGTGGCGAAAATCGGCCTTCTCATCCTTTTCATCGGTGTCAGCTTCCTGCTGAAATATGCTGCCGCCCGCGTCACCGTGCCGATCGAACTGCGCCTGGCCGGCATCGTGCTCGCCGACTTGGCCGCGCTGGCCTGGGCCTGGCGCATCCGCAACAGCAACAAGGGCGTCAGCCTGCCGCTGCAGGGCACCTGCATGGCGGTGCTGATGCTGGTGGTGTTTGGCGCCTTCCGCATCTACCACCTGATCCCGGGCGGCATGGCCTTCGTCATGCTGTTCCTGCTGACGCTTGGCACTTGCCTGCTGGCGGTGCTGCAAAATGCGCAATGGCTGGCCATCTTCGGCATTACCGGCGGCTTCGCGGCGCCGATCCTGGCGTCCACCGGCCAGGGCAGCCACGTCGGCCTGTTCAGCTATTACGCCCTGCTTAACGCCGGGGTGCTGGCGATCGCCCTCAAGCGCTCCTGGCGCGCACTGAACCTGCTCGGCTTCGCGTTCACTTTTGCCATTGGCACCGCCTGGGGCGTGCTGCGCTACGAGCCGCAGTTCTACCTGTCGGTGCAAGGCTTCCTGGCACTGTTCTTCCTGTACTACGTCGGCATCGCCGTCGCCTACGCCCACGCCCACCTCGAGGCGCCCAAGCTGAAAGGCTATGTCGACGGCACGCTGGTCTTCGGCACGCCGATGCTCGCCGCCAGCCTGCAATTCGGCCTGGTCAAGGGCTTCGAATTCGGCATGGCCTATTCCGCCCTAGTACTTGGCCTGTTCTACGCCGCGCTGGCAATCTCGCTGGCGCGCCGCCGCGCCACCTACGGCCTGCTGGTCGATGCCTTCACCGCACTGGCTGTGGTGTTCGGCACGCTCGCCATTCCGATGGCGCTCGACGGCCGCTGGACCTCTGCCGCCTGGGCGCTGGAAGGCGCCGGCATCGTCTGGATCGGCCTGCGCCAGCGCCAGCCGCTGGCCTGGGGCTTCGGCCTGCTGGTACAGCTGGGCGCCTGGGTCAGCTTCATCGGTTCGGTGTCCGGCCTGGATCCGGAGGCCGCCATGCATTCCAACCTGTGGCTGGGCTTCCTGCTGCTGGCGATCAGCGCCTGCATCATGGCCATGCGTTTCCGCAGCCATTCCGGCGAAGAGGGCCTGGGCCGCCTGCAACTGCTGGGGGCGCTGTTTCTCGCCGGCTCCGCTATCTGGCTGGTCGGCGGCGCCTGGACCGAAGTCATTCTTCGCACCAGCGGCAAACTACAGGCCAACCTGCTGGTTGCCAGTGCCCTTGGCGCAGCCGTCGTCATGGCCCTGATCGGACGCCGCCTGGCCTGGCCAATGGCACGCGGCCTGGCCCTGGGCATACAACTGCTGGCGGGCCTGGTGCTGGCCTTCCTGCTCGCCTTGAACTGGCACGTTGCACCGATGTCGCCGGACTTGTTCGCCACGCCTTTCCTGGGCAGCGTGATGCTGCTGGCCGGCGCCGTGTTCAGCGCCTGGACGCTGAAGCGCCACGGCTCGCAATACCCGCCTGCCTGGTCGAATGCGGTACTGGCGTATGCCGGCGTATGGTGGCTGCTGGTGATCGTGCCGACGATTGCCAACTGGCTGCTGGCCCATTATGAAATCGCCACCACCGGCGACTTTGAGCCGCATAGCCCGTTGCGTGCCAGCGCCTACAACCTGGTGGTCGTCGCTACTACGCCGCTGTTCGTCAAGCTGGCGCAACGCCTGTCCTGGCCAGCCCTGCGCGCCGCAGTGCTCCCGGCATGGCTGCTGTTCGGCATGACTACGCTGGGCATGCTTGGCGCGCTGTATAGCAGCATCACGGTGCCCGCCGGCGAGGTATGGTTTGCCTACGCCGCCCTGTGGCTGCTCTCCGAATGGCTGATGCGTGGCGCAACGCTGGGCAAGGCGCCGCAAGTGGTCCTGCACACGCTGCGCAGCACCGGTCCCTGGCTGATGATCTGGCCGGTTGGCGCCTACTGGATTTCGCGCGGGCTGGAAGGCAGCGGCGCCGATCCGGCCTGGGCCAACTTCCTGCCGGCCTGGCTGATGATGGGCGGCCTGGCCTGGGTCATGCGCCGCGTGCGTGCCAACGGCTGGCCCGTGAAACCGGTAGCGGAGTGGTACCGCGACGTGTTGCTGCCGCTGGGCTGCGGCTGGTCGCTGCTGCTGGTGGCAGTCTGGAACCTGGGCCAGGATGGCGCAATGGCGCCGCTGCCCTACGTCCCGCTGGCAAATCCGCTTGACCTGACCAGCATCTTTGCGCTGCTGCTGTCGCTTGCCGCCTACCGCATGCTGCAGGACAAGCTCTCGCCCTACCGTCCACAGCTGCTGGCCGGCGCAGCATTGGTCGCCTACGCGTGGTTCAACCTCGCGCTGCTGCGCACCGTGTCGCACTACGTCGGCGTACCGTACCAGTTCGATCACTTGTTTGCATCGCAGTTCGTGCAAGCCATGCTCTCGCTGGTCTGGAGCGTGACCGCGCTGCTGTTGATGCGCTTCGCGGCCCGCAGGCAGGACCGGAAATTGTGGATCGCCGGCGCAGTACTGCTTGGTGTCGTGGTCGCCAAGTTGTTCCTGGTGGACCTGTCCAACGTCGGCGGCGTGGAGCGCATCGTATCCTTCCTCGGCGTTGGCGCGCTGATGGTCGGCATCGGTTACCTTGCCCCCTATCCGTCCGCGCGCGGCGGCGAAAATGAAAAGGAAGCAGCATGAACGCGTTGCTTTTGGCAGCTGCTGTCGCCACCACTGCGGTAAGCGATCTGCCGCAGAATTACACCCACCTCATTCCGCTATCGGTGAATGGCAAGCCAAGCGTGGTGCAGTTGCAGTTGCCGCGCGATGCCTACCTGAATGCGCGCTCGCCGTCGCTCAACGATTTGCGCATGTTCGATGCGCATGGCACGCCGCAACCATTTGCCCTGCGCCAGCCGGATGCGGCGCCAACCATCAGCCACCGGGCCCTTCCGGTGCGTATCTTCCCACTGATGGCGGAACGTTCCGACGCCCCGCTGGCAGGACTGGAAGTCAGCACTGCAAGCGATGGCCGCGTGCTCTCCGTCCGCCTGCCCACGCAACAGGGCGCCGCGCCGGCCGGCCGCACGCAGGAACGCCTGGCGGGACTGGTGCTGGACCTGCGGCAGGAAGGGCTGCAGCAGGCACCCACCGTCGACGCCCTGCATTTCACGCTGCCGCCAGGCCGCAACACCTACACCGGCCAGGTATGGCTGGAGGCCAGCGACGACCTGAAACACTGGGAAGCCATCGGCGTGGCGGAATTGAGCTGGCTGGCCAATGCCAGCGCAGAAAGGCTGGCCAACGACAAGCTGGAATTCCCGGCACGCCAGATGCGCTATGCGCGCCTGAGCTGGCGCAGCGGCGAGCCCCTCCCTTTCGCCAGCATCAGCGCCCAGTCGCCAGTTCAGGGGCCGGCTGCAGCGCCGCTTGAATCCTTGCTGCTGCAGCCGCAACCGGGCCGCGACCCGCGCGACCTTCAATACAGCAAACCGGCAGGCGTCACCGCTCGACGCGTCGGGCTGCAGATCGACAGCGGCAATATGGTGTTGCCCGCGATGCTGGGCAACTACGTCGAAGTACGTCGCACCGGCCAGTTCCGTTTCGAGCCGGCCCTGCACACCACGTTCTACCGCCTGGAGAAGGATGGCAAATCACGGCTCTCGGACGACATCGCGGTTCCGGCCTGGCTTGGCGACCGTTGGGTGCTGCGCTTCGACCAGCCACCGACGATCAAACCCGCGCTGCGCGTAAGCTGGGTGCCGGCCACATTGGTATTCGTTGCCGGCGGCACCCCGCCCTACAAGCTGGCCGTGGGGCGCGACAAAGCCGCGCCGGCGGAGCGCGATATCAGGGAGGTGGCGCCCGGCTTTACCGAGGCAGAATTGCGCACGCTGGATCACGCTACGGCTGGCCCAGCGCAAGAGCAGCTTGAAGCCCTGGCCAACGCAGCCAAGCGCGCAAGCGCCGACAACAGCGCCGCCCAGAACCGCTTGATGATCCTGTGGGGCGTGCTGGTGCTGGGCGTGGCGCTTGTTGCGGGGATGGTGTGGCGCCTGCTGCGGCAGGCCGGCGCCGGCTCCAGTTAATTGGTATGCAGCTCCATCGTCGCCTTGGTGAAGTCGCCGGCGACGGCGGTGGGAATGATGCGCAGCGCTTTCTCGATCGCTTCTTCGATCAGCAATTGCTCTTCGCGACGCGGGCGGTGCAGCACGAAGTCGGCCACCGGCTGGTTCAGGTTCAGCGTGCGCGGATGGCCGATGCCGATGCGCAGGCGCCAATAGTCCTGGGTGCCCAGGGCGGACGTGATGTCCTTCAGGCCATTGTGGCCGCCGGACGAACCGCCCTTTTTCAGCTTGGCGGCGCCCGGCGGCAAGTCCAGTTCATCGTGCACTACCAGCACTTCGTCCGGTTGGATCTTGTAGAAGCGCGCAATGGCGCCGACCGACTGGCCGGAGCGGTTCATGTAGGTTTGCGGCTCCAGCAGCCACAGTTGGTTGCCGCCGATGATGGTCTTGGCCACCATGGCATTGAAGCCTGATTCGCGCTGCAGGCGCGCATTCGGCAGCGAGTTTGCGAGGTTGTCCACCAGCCAGAAGCCGGCGTTGTGGCGGGTTTGTTCGTATTCGGCGCCGGGATTGCCGAGGCCAACGATCAGGCGGATGGGCATGGTCTTGCGGTTGCGAGTGCAAAACCGCAGATTATACCCTTGCCCTCAACCGAGTAGTCCGCGCGCCAGCAAGGCAAGTTCGCCTATCAGTATCATGGCCATCATGCCGAATCCCCAGCGGCTGATACGGTCTACGTGATCGCGCAGGGCATCGATCTGGGCCGGCAGCGGTGCCACGGCCTTGGCAATCTCATCCCTTGTGTAAAGCTGCATTTCGAGACGAAGCTTCACGAAGCCGTCGTCAATGTATTGGCGCATGCCGGTGAACTGTGCGTCTGTGGAGGCCTGCATGCTGGCGAATTGTGCATCGAAGGAGGCCTGCATGCTGGCGAACTGTGCATCGAAGGAGGCCTGCATGCTGGCGAACCGCGCATCCATGTGCTGTCGCAGCAAGGCCAGTTCGCAATTGACGGCATCCAAGGCTTTCTCCTGTGCGGCAGTCCGGTCATCCGGGGTCAACTGTTCCATGGCGGCCTCCCACTGTCGGCAAGCCACCATTGTTTGCCATTCTCGCGCTTTGTGCCTTGAACTGGCGCACAAGAAAGAGCGGAACTATTTCGGCGCTGCGCTGTCAGCGTTCCAGGTATCGCGCCAATACATCCACTTGCCGTTGACCTTCTTGTCCACCGACAGATACTTGCCGGTCTCGACCACCTTGCCGTCCTTGTCTTTCACCATATAGGTGCCGGACGACCAGCCCAGGTTGCCGCTTGCGCCGCTGTCCGATTTCTCGCCAAAGCTGAACACCATGCCGGACTTGCCGGCGCCCTGCGCCTCCTTCAGCAGGAATTCGCTGATGGCCGCACGGCCGGTGACTGCTGGCGCACCTGGCGGCATCAGTACCGCGTTTTCGTCGTACAGCTTGGCCAGTCCATCGCCGTCGGCTGCCGCGAAGGCTTTCAGCCAGGCCTGGTCGACCGCCTTGATCGCCGCACCATCCGCCTTGGCGTCGGCCGCCAACGCTGGCACAGCACATACGGCTACCAGCACCATAACCCCTGCAAGTTGCGCTTTCATTGGATCGTCCTCCCGTGGTGAAAAGTCATTTCAGCATAGAACACTTGACAACAGATTCCACCTGTAAGATATTTATTACACGTGTCTTTAATTTAAAACAGAAAGGACGTGCCATGAAATACCTGACTACCCTCATGTCTGCCGCAGTCCTGGCCGCCCCCGCCTTGGCCGCTGACGCGCCAATGACGGACAAGGAGCGCATCGACCAGCTGCTTGAACAAAACAGGATGCTGATCGCCCAGAACACCCTGCTGGCCGAACAATGCGAACGTCCCAAAACCAAGGAAGAAAGCTTCGCCCAATGCATGCAAGCAGCGCGTGGCGAAAAAGGGGCGATGGCGACCGAATCGGTCAGCGCCAACTGCCGCCTGCTGTTGAAGTGAGTGGAATGCAAAAGCTATTGCCAGTGCTGGAAGCGCTTGCCAATCCGCACCGCTTGCGCATCATCGCTGCATTGAAAACGGACGGCCGCAACTACGTCAGCCAACTGGCCCGCGACGTAGGCATCAGCCGCCCGCTGCTGCACCTGCACCTTGCCAAGCTGGAGGCGGCTGGCCTTGTCACCAGCAAGCACGAGCTTTCCAGCGACGGCAAGGCGCTGAACTACTTTGAAGTAGCCGATTTTCGCCTGACGCTCGATCCCGCTGCGATCGCGGAAGCTGCCAAACATCTCAACCTGGAAGGGGAATGACCGTATGTCCGAGCATATTTACCTGTTGACCCTGGGCCTGCCGTTGGCAACTGTACTGATTGTCTTTGGCATGAAGTACTGGTCCGCCGCGCACAAGGCGCACGCCGAAGCGGCCAACGCCGAGGCTTACCACGCACTGGCCGCGAAAGCAGCAGCCACCCAGGCGGAAAACGCCGCCGCGCTGGCCGCCATGCAGGCCACGCTGGCCAACATGAACGGCCGCCTGGCCGAAGTCGAAACCATGCTGAAAGAGGTGGGCTGATGCTGGCCCGCCTGTGGCAGCGCGATGCGCGGCATGAAGGCGTCATGCGCATCAACATCTACCTGCTGCGCCTGCTCTATGCGCTGATGTTCTTCATGCTGGGCCAAACCACCTGGACTGAAATCCTGACCCACCAGGGCCCGTGGGAGCCGAACAAGGCTGTGGCATGGACCGTATGGACGGCTTTTGCCACGCTGGCAGGCCTTGGCTTGCTGCGCCCGGTGAAGATGCTGCCGATTATCCTGCTCGAGATCCTCTACAAGGTGATGTGGCTGGCCATCGTCGCCTACCCGCTCTGGTCGCGCGGCGAACTGGCCGGCTCGCCGGCGGAAAGTACCACCTATGCTTTCCTGGGCGTGCTGCTGGCCATTATTGCCGTACCCTGGGGCTATATCGCCAAGTCTTACTTCACCTGGCCCTCGAAAACCAAACCAGCCTGAACATGCCTTTCCTTGCCAGTGTCATGCTCGCCGCCGCGCTCACCGCGGCGGCGGAACCGAAACAGATTTACCAGATGTCGCCGCAGGAAGCGGGCGCCTTCATCGCCGAGGTGCGGCGTGCCGAACCCGACCTGCGCAAGCGCATCGCTACCATCGGCCGGCGCAATATCGGCCAGCCGTACAAGCTGAACCTGCTGGGTGAATTCCCTTACGAGCTGCACGACACGCTGCCGATGTACAGCCTGTCCGCCAGCGATTGCCTGGTTTTTGCCGAGCACACCTATGCGATGGCGCTCAGCTCCTCGTGGGAGGAGTTCTTCTGGACGCTGCAGCGCATTCGATACAAGGACGGCGTGATCGGCGTAGCCAGCCGCAACCACTACATGGAAGTGGACTGGAACATCAACAACCACTGGCTGCTCTCAGATGCAAGCAGCGGCGCCAGCTATGCCATGCGCGTCGATCGTGCGCAGTTCCTCAAGGTCCAGCACCATGTACAGCGCGACATTCCAGTGCAGGACACGCAGGAAAGCTACCTGCCGGTTGAGCGCGCGCTGCGGGAGTTCGGTACGCTGGGCGAAGGCGATATGGTGGAAGTAGTATCTGTGCGCAAGGGCCAGCACATGGTGACCCACGTTGGCCTGGTGGTGCTTGATGCACAGGGAGCACGCCACTTCCTGCATTCTTCGGCGCCGGAAGTGCGCGAAGAACCGTTCGAAGCCTTTATCGCACGCACCCAGGCACGTGCCGACAATGGCCTGGCCGGGTTCAAGTTCATGCGCCTGAACGAGGCCATCGTGGTGCCGCCCTCGGCGCCCCAGCCGCGTCCCGGCGCGTAAGCAATAAAAAAGGGGACGTACCCCTTTAAAGGGTACGTCCCCTTTTTTTATTGCGGCGAAAGAGGATTACTCTTTAGCAGCAGCGGCTTCAGCAGCAACAGCGCCGGCTGGCACGGATGCGGTAGCGATGGTGGCATCGGAACCGTGGGTCACGATGGTCACGCCCTTCGGCAGGGTCAGCTGGGAAGCGTGGATCGACTGGCCGACATCCATCTTCGACAGGTCAACGGTCAGGAACTCTGGCAGGTCAGCTGGCAGGCAGGAGATTTCGATCTCGTTGGCCACGTGGCTGATGGTCGCTGCGTGCAGTTTCACAGCTGGGGACACGTCAGCGTTTTCGAAGTGCAGGGCAACTTTCACGTGCAGTGGCTTGTTGGCGTCAACGCGCTGGAAGTCAGCGTGCAGAACCAGTTGCTTGAACGCGTGCATCTGGAAGTCGCGCAGCAGCACTTTTTCCACTTTGCCGTCGATTTCCATGTCTAGGATGGACGAGTGGAAAGCTTCTTTTTTCAGCGCGTGGAACAGTGCGTTGTGGTCCAGGGCGATGGTCACAGGGGCTTCGGTGCCACCGTAGATGATGCCAGGGGTCTGGCCGGAATTACGCAGGCGGCGGCTCGCACCCGTACCTTGCAGATCACGTTTGAATGCTACAACTTTCATGGAATACTCCAAAAAATAAAACAAGGCTCGCGCCTTGTCGATAAACGAAGTGCCCCGCGACCAGGGCACTTCAAGAAATCGGCCGCGGCTTGCGCCACGGCCGGAAAAACTTTAGTCGACGAACAGGGAGATCACCGAGTCGCCCTTGATGATGCGCTTGAAGGTCTCAGCCAGCAGCGGTGCGCAGGTCAGTTGGCGGATCTTGCCGCAAGCCTTGGCAGCTTCGGACAGCGGGATGGTGTCAGTCACCACCAGCTCGTCCAGCGAAGAGCCGGAGATACGGTCGATTGCCGGACCGGACAGCACCGGGTGCGTGCAGTAAGCGGTTACTTTCTTGGCGCCGCGCTCTTTCAGCACTTCGGCAGCCTTGACCAGGGTACCTGCGGTGTCGACCATGTCGTCCATGATCACGCAGTTACGGCCTTCCACGTCGCCGATGATGTTCATCACTTCGGAAACGTTGGCTTTTGGACGACGCTTGTCGATGATGGCCAGGTCGCAGCCGAGGCGCTTGGCCAGGGCACGGGCACGCACCACACCGCCGACGTCAGGCGACACGACCAGCAGGTCTTGCTCGGCCTTTTTCTGCAGGTCGCCCAGCAGGATTGGCGAAGCGTAAATATTGTCAACCGGGATATCGAAGAAGCCCTGGATCTGGTCTGCGTGCAGGTCCATGATCAGGACGCGCTCGACGCCGGCTTCTTCCAGCATATTGGCAACCACTTTTGCCGAAATGGCCACACGGGCGGAGCGCGGACGGCGATCCTGGCGGGCATAGCCGAAGTAAGGAATTGCAGCGGTGATTCGGCCAGCGGACGCACGTTTCAGGGCATCGACCATCAGGATCAGTTCCATCAGGTTGTCGTTGGTCGGTGCGCAGGTCGATTGCAGCACGAACACGTCTTTACCGCGGACGTTTTCGTTGATTTCGACCATGACTTCGCCGTCCGAGAACTTCGATACGACTGCTTTGCCGAGTGGGATGCCGAGATTTTTTGCGACCCCTTCTGCTAAGGCTGGATTAGCGTTGCCGGTAAAAACCATCAGGTTTTCGTAAGCCATTGGGAGTCCCGAGAGGTAGTGTTGAATTCTTGAGGCACTCCTGCGATACAGGAGCTTTTGTCTTAACCCTGGCTGGAGACTGCTGCCTCGACAGACCCAGGGAAAACGGTGGCAGGGGAACAAGGATTCGAACCTTGGTATGCCGGAATCAAAATCCGGTGCCTTAACCAGCTTGGCGATTCCCCTACTCTCAACTGACTGTCTTCCGTCAGTAGGCCGACATTATATAGCCTATTTCACGAAAAACCAAATCTTTTTACGCTTCACAACTTTGCGATGATCGGATGCTGTTTCAGTGCCCTCGCTTTCCATCCGGTCCAGGCGGCTGGCACTTTCGCAAGCACCGCATCGGCCTGTTCTTCGCTATGGAGGGCGACGAACACACAAGCTCCGGAGCCAGTCATCCTGGCGTCGCCGGCAGCGCCCAGCCATTCTACCGCTTCTGCTACCTGCGGGAATAAGCGGCACGCCACTTGTTGCAAATCGTTCTTCCCGAACTGCCGCAGATCTTGTCGATTTGCATGGTAGCTGGAAAAGTCCGACATCTTAACGGGCGGCGTATCCCTTGTCAAATGCTCGGAGGTAAAAATTTGCGCCGTCGGACAGGCCACGCCGGGCTCGATGACAACATACCAACAGTCAGGCGCATCAACCGCCTGCAGTTCTTCGCCAACGCCTTCGGCAAAGCCGGTCTGGCCAAAGATAAAGAAAGGCACGTCGGCGCCCAGCGGCAAGGCCAGCGCCATCAGCTCTTCGCGCTGCAGTCCTGCAGCCCACAGCTTGTTCAGCGCCATGAAAGTGGTGGCCGCATCGGAAGAGCCGCCGCCCAGTCCGCCGCCCATGGGCAGGATCTTGTCGACCGTGATATTCACGCCTGGCGGCATGGCGCCGGTGCGGCGCAAGACTTCGGCCTGCAGGATGCGGGCAGCGCGGATCACCAGGTCCTGCTCGACGGGCACGCCGGGGATATCGTTGGAGCGATGCAGTTCAGCATCGTCGCGCAGAGAGAAATGCAGGGTATCGCAGCGATCGATGATCTGGAATACCGATTGCAGCAGATGGTAGCCATCGGCGCGGCGGCCATTCACGTGCAGGAACAGGTTCAGCTTGGCCGGAGCCGGGCAGTTCAACAGGCTTTTCATGTTTATTCGGAGATGACGATCCGCAAGGCCATTTGCTGCACATCGCCTCCGCCCGGGTGCTCGGCGTCGATCAGTTTCGGGCGCGGCGGGGAGCTGTCGGGCTGCCAATCCGTATATTGCAGGTGCCAGCCTTCACGCGTGGTCACTTCGCTGTTGGCCGGGCTGGCCGACCATGGCTTGCCGTCGGCAGCGGTGGCGTGGCCCTGCAGCCAGCCGCGCAGGCCTGCTACCGGCAACGCCCATCCCAGCGCACGCGCGCTCAGCGCGTCGATGCTTGGCGCCGTCAGCGGCGGCTTGTTGCCGCCCTGGCGCAACGTGGCGCCCTCCGGCGTCACGCTGATATTGGCCACCTTGCTGCCGAAGGGATCAAACAAGGCGACCTCGGTGCTCTGCGCGTCCTGCTTCCAGTCAAATTTGACGGTGGAGGACTCCGGGTTGCCGTTCTTGATATAGCGCACGTTCAGGCGCCCCGACACGGCCAGGCTGTCGGCGTAGGGCGCGACAACGGCAGCGGATGGCGGCGCAGTTGGCGTGGTGGCGCAGCCGCACAGGATGGCGGCCGCGCCGGCGATGGCGGCGAGTGTCTTGAAGCTCATTAAATTCCTGCGTTGAGGCGCGCCAGCGTGCTGCGCAGCGCGTCGTTTTTTGGATCCTTGTCGCGGGCCTCGCGCCACAGCTTGGCGGCGCCGGCCTTGTCGCCCTGCTTCCACAGCACTTCGCCCAGGTGCACGGCGATTTCTGCATCGCCACGCAGCGCATAGGCCTGGCGCAGCGATTGCTCTGCCTCTTTCAGCTTGCCCATGCGGAACAGCACCCAGCCCATGCTGTCCATGATGTAAGGGTCGCCCGGCGCCATCTTCAGCGCCTTGTCGATCAGCTCATACGCTTCGTCCAGGCGCACATTGCGGTCCGCCAGCGAATAGCCCAGCGCGTTATAGGCGTGGTGGTTGTCGGGCACCGACTCGATCACCTTGCGCAGCGCGGTTTCCATCGCCTCGACCTTGCCCAGCTTTTCCGCGGCCAGCGCGTAGTCGTACATCAGGTCGGGGCTGTTGGGGAAGCGCAGCACGCCATCCTGCAAAGTCTTGAAGGCTTCCACTGCGCGGCCCGAGTCGCGCAGCAACTGGCCTTCCGTTTGCAGGATCTGCACCTGCTCGGCCTGGTCGGCCGGGGCGATCTCTTTTAACTGTGCGCGCGCGCCGTCGACGTCGCCTTTGCGTGCCGTGAGATGAGCGCGTTTCAGGCGAGCCGGCAGGGCGGCGCGGGCATCTTCGCCGTCGATCTTGTCCAGCCATGCCAGCGCGCCATCGAGGTCGCCCTTTTCTTCGGCGATCTGGGCCAGCAGCATCAGCGCCTTGTTCGGGTCGCGCTCAGGATCGGGAGCCGCCTCCAGCACTTCCACATAGCGCTTGAAATAGCCCTCGGCCGCCTTGCTGTCCTGTCCCTGCAGCGCCATGATGCCGAGCGCATACAGGGTGCCCGGATTGTCAGGCTGTTCTTTCAGCAGCAGCAGGAACTGTTCGCGCGCCTGGTCGTACTGCTTCTGCTCCACCAGCAGGCGGGCATAGGCCGAACGCACTTCGCGCGCGGCCGGGTATTTCTGCAGGAACTCGGCGAACAGTTTTTGCGCGCCATCGAGGTCGCCCAGCATTTGCCCCATGGTCAGCGTGGCCAGTTCCGAGTCGGGCCTGATCGCCACGGCTTTCTTCGCTTCCTCGCGCGCCCGCTCGGCATCGCTGGCGGCGCTGGCGCCTTGCGCCAGCACCAGGTGGGCTTCCTGCGTATTCAGGTAGGGCTGCAGGACGCGCTCCATCAGCCCGAAGGCGGCAGCCTTGTCCTTTGCGCGCAGCAGGAATTGCTGCATCTGGAACATCAGCAGCGGGCGGCCCGTCGGCGGCGAAGCTTTCAGGCGCTGCGCGAACAGGGTTTCCGCCTCGCCCAGGTCGTCGCCCAGGACGGCAAAACCGAGGAAATACTGTGCGGCCTCGTCGGAATCGGGCGCGAGTTCGCGCCACAGGCGGATCGCTGCCAGCGCTTCATTGCCCTGCTTGGCCGACAGCGCCATTTCGGAAGCGCGGCGCGCCAGGCGCGGGTCGCGCGTCTGCTGTGCCAGCACCATCATGGTCACATAGGCGCTTTGCCACTGGCCGCGTTTGAAATCGAGTTCGGCCTTGGTCAGCTTGTAGAACAAATCGCTGGTCAGTTCGACGTTGGGCAGCTTTTCGTCGAGCCTGGCGGCCTTGGCAATGGCATCGGCGGCCGGCGTGGCCGGCGCCACGGGTGCTGCGGGCTCAGGCGCAGCCTGTTCCGGTGGCACGACTGCGCAGGCGGACACGAGGGCCGACAGGGTTACAATGGCGAATGCGTTTTTCAAAGGAAGATCCTGCAAATCGGGCTCAAGACTTGATTCTACGCCAACCTGCAAGAAACCACCCTCATGCCTGAATTACCAGAAGTAGAAGTCACCCGGCGCGGCGTCGCACCCCATCTCGAAGGCCGTATCGTGCGCGACGTGGTGCTGCGCCGCGAAGGCTTGCGCTGGCCCTTCCCGGACGACTTGCCGGCGCTGCTGGCCGGCCGCCGCATCGTCGCGACCGGCCGCCGCGGCAAGTACCTGCTGCTGCAATTCGAGCATGGCTCGCTGATCATCCACCTTGGCATGAGCGGCCACCTGCGCGTGCTGCCAACCGGCATTCCGCCGGAAAAACATGATCATTTCGACATGATGGTGGAAGGCGCCGATGGCAGGCAGGTGTTGCGCCTGACCGATCCGCGCCGTTTCGGCGCCGTGCTGTGGCACGCGGCGGAAGACGGCGCACTGGAAGAGCACCTGCTGCTGCGCGGCCTGGGCGTGGAGCCGCTGGGCCCGCTATTTACCGGCAAGCTGCTGTTCGAACAGACCCGTACCCGCGGCGCGGCCATCAAGCAAGTGCTGATGGCCGGCGACATCGTGGTCGGGGTGGGCAATATCTACTGCTCTGAAAGCCTGTTTCGCGCCGGGATCAACCCGAAAACCGCAGCCAACCGCATCAGTGCCGCCCGCTACGACCGCCTGGCGCAGGCCATCCGCGACGTGCTGGCTGAGGCAATTGTGCAAGGAGGCAGCACTTTGCGCGACTTTATCGGGGTAAATGGACAATCAGGGTATTTCCAACAGACATATTTCGTCTATGATCGTGCTGGTGTGCCCTGCCGTTGTTGCGGCGCGCCTGTGCGCCAGATCAAGCAGGGCCAAAGATCCACTTTTTATTGTGTAAATTGCCAGAAATAACGAGAAGCTAATGGTACGGGACCTGGAACAATACAGCCAATGGCGCCAAGGCGTCATGGGCGCCGTCGCAAACTACCGAGACTGGATCGTGCAGGCCGATCTGTCCGATGCCGCGACCGAACAGCGCCTGGCGCAAACGCTGTCCAAACTGGCCGACGACAAGCTGTCGGTGGCCTTTGTGGCGGAATTTTCGCGCGGCAAATCCGAACTGATCAATTCGATCTTCTTCGCCGATTTCGGCCAGCGCATCCTGCCGTCGGCAGCCGGCCGCACCACGATGTGCCCGACCGAGCTGATGTACGACCCGGCCTACCCTGCCTGCATCCGCCTGCTGCCGATCGAAACGCGCGCCGAAAACCTGTCGACCAGCGACTACCGCGACGAGCCGCATGCCTGGACCGTGCTGCCGCTGCAGCTCGATTCCGCGGAACAGATGCAGGAAGTGTTCAAGCAGGTCAGCCTGACCCGCCACGTGCCGGTGGAAGAAGCCAAGCGCTACGGCCTGTACGACGAGAACGATCCCGACATGGGCGCCACGCTGGACAACAATGGCCTGGTCGAGATTTCGCAGTGGCGCCACGCCATCATCAACTTCCCGCACCCGCTGCTGAAGCAGGGCCTGGTGATCCTCGATACGCCGGGCCTGAACGCCATCGGTACCGAACCGGAACTGACGCTGAACATGATCCCGCACGCGCACGCCGTGCTGTTCATCCTGGCCGCCGACACCGGCGTCACCAAGAGCGACATCGAAGTATGGCGCACCCACATCGGCAATGGCGCCGGGCGCATGGTGGTGCTGAACAAGATCGACTCCATGTGGGATCCGCTGCGTACCGAAGAAGAAATCGAAGCCGCCATCGCGCGCCAGCGCGAGCACGCAGCCCATATGCTGGGCCTTGACGCGCGCCAGGTATTCCCGGTCTCGGCGCAGAAAGCGCTGCTGGGCAAGATCACCGGCGACCATGACCTGGTGCACAAGAGCCGCATGAAGCAGCTGGAGAGCGCGCTGTTCAACGAACTGATCCCGGCCCGCAAGGACATCATCCGCCGTCGCCTGGGCGACGAACTGGCGGCACTGAGCGGCGCCCAGTACGCGGCGCTGTCGGCCAAGACGCGCGGCATCGTCGAGCAACTGCTGGAGCTGAAAGGCCTGCGCGGCAAGAACCAGTCGGTGATCGCGCACATGGCGCGCCGCGTCGAAGCCGAGAAAAAGGAATTCGACGAAAGCCTGTTCAAGCTGCAGGCCACGCGCGCGGTGTTCACCCGCTTGTCCACCGAGCTGTATTCCAGCCTGGGCATGGGCATCCTGCGCGACAACCTGATCAAGGCGCGTTCGGAAATGCAGAACAGCCGCTTCACCACCGGCCTGCGCGATGCCATCAAGGTGTACTTCGACAGCATCCACGCCAACCTGGATGAATCGGAGCGCAAGATCGAAGAGATCCGCAGCATGATGGAAACCATGTACAAGAAGTTCTCGACGGAGCACGGCCTGACCCTGCCGATGCCGATGGCCTTCTCGCTGGCCAAGTACCGCGATGAAATCAATGAAGCCCACGGCATCTACGAGAAGCAGTTCGGTACCGCCGTCATGCTGACCACTTCGCGCGTGGTGCTGATGGAGCGCTTCTTCGATTCGGTGGCATCGGCCGTCAAGCGCTGCTTCAAGGCCGCCAATGCCGATACCGATGCCTGGCTGAAGGTCATCATGGCGCCGCTGGAAGCGCAGATCCGCCAGCACAAGGAGCAGCTGAAGCACCGCCAGCAGTCGATCGCACGCATCCACGATGCGACCGATACGCTGGAGCAGAAGATCGAGGCCTTCGAAACCACCCAGGCCGAGCTGGAGGCGCAAAAGGCCAAGCTGGCCGCGCTGGCCGCCGCCATCAACGATGCGATCTCGGCCGAGCATGTAGTACTGGAGGCAGCGGCGTAATTGCAGTACGAAGACCCGAGCTTTTCTGCCACGCTGGTTGCGTGGCAGAAGAAACATGGCCGCCACGACCTGCCGTGGCAGAACACCCGCGATGCCTACCTGGTGTGGCTGTCCGAGATCATGCTGCAGCAGACGCAGGTTTCGGCAGTGCTGGGTTATTACGCGCGCTTCCTGCTGCGCTTCCCTACCCTCGCTTCGCTGGCCGCCGCTCCCGTTGAAGACGTGATGGCGCAGTGGGCCGGCCTTGGGTACTACACGCGCGCGCGCAACCTGCACAAGTGCGCGCAGCGCGTGGTGGCTGAATACGGCGGCGTATTTCCTGCCGATCCTGCCTTGCTGGCCGAATTGCCTGGCATCGGACGCTCCACCGCCGCCGCCATTGCCGCCTTCTCCGCCGGCCGCCGCGCCGCCATCATGGACGGCAATGTGAAGCGCGTATTCGCGCGCGTGTTCGGCATCGATACTTATCCCGGCGAACGCAAGACAGAAGAAGCCATGTGGGCACGCGCGGAAGCGCTGGCGCCGGCCGAGGACATCGAGGCCTACACGCAAGGCTTGATGGACATGGGAGCGACGCTGTGCACGCGCAGCAGCCCTTCCTGCGAACGCTGTCCCATGCAGCCGCGCTGCGTCGCCTTCGCCACCGGGCGCACGGCCGAACTGCCGGTGCGCAAGCCGAAGAAGGCCACGCCGGAGAAAGTGGCGCACATGCTGCTGCTGGTGGACCGCGGCCAGGTGCTGCTGGAACAGCGCCCGGCCGCCGGCATCTGGGGCGGCCTGCTGTCCCTGCCTGAACTGGCAGGCCACGCGGCCTTCGCCGCGCAGGACGCCGGGCCTGATGATTCAGCTGTCGCTGCCGCGGTGCAGCCGTTTGGCGTGATGGAATCGCTGGAACGCCTGCTGCCGGTAGTGCACGTCTTCACGCATTACAAGCTGCACATCCACCCGCTGCTGGTCAGCCTCTCAAGCCGCGCCGCCCTGGCCGGCGAAGGCCGCTATACCTGGCTTGATGCCGCCGTCCTGCCCGGCGCGGCCCTGCCCGCGCCCATCAAGAAGCTCGCGCTCGACCTGCTCGGCGAGCGCAGCCAGGCGCGCATGTTCTGACAGCAGTTATGACATGAACAGCTTGGCAACGCTCAATGCGGTTCCGATCACGCTGACGATACTTGCTGCCATCGCGCCGATCACCCATTTGATCAGGCGGGTCTCCATTTGCGCCATTTGCGTGCCCATGCGCGCCAGCTGCGTTTCCAGCTTCGCAAGGTCTTCTTTTGTCGCGTAGTTGGACATGATGACGGCGACGTTTTGCTCGAGTGCTGCAAAGCGTCGCTCATGTTCCAGGCCGGACTTTTCTTGTTCCTCGATCACCTACGCCTCCCAAGTCCCATCATCGTCCCTGGAAGCCGGTCTTTCAAGCAGGCCCAGGTGCGAATCGGCTTGAGCCAGCGCAAACTTAGCGCAGGCGGCGCGTCAGCAAGTTGCTCAAGGGGCGCGCGAGGAACAGCAGCAGGAAGGCCGAGTTGGCAATGCCGGCGACCTGGCCGGCCACCACGACGGTCACGATGGCGATGACGACCATGATGCCGGTGCGGGTGCATGCCGCAACATAGGTCGCCTTGTCCATCGGATGCGCGCACAACTCTGGATGGCGGTAAATGCGCGTGGCGACCAGCAGCGAGCCGATCGACATCAGGCACATCACTCCCGCATACACCGCTTGCGCCAGTTGCGACAGGTAGCGGCTGTTTACTGCGGAAGCGAAGGGCAGCAGGCTGGCGCCTGCCAGCAACAGGATGGTGTACCACAGCAAAGGCGTATCCACATGGCGCACATAGCTGAACAGGCGATGGTTGGCGGTCCAATAGAGCGCCAGTACCAGGAAACTCAACACCCAAGAGATGAAGGTCGGCGCCAATTCCTGCAAGACTCCCAGCAATTCGGCGCTGTTATGCGTAGTGGCGTGTTCCGGCAAACGCAATTCGATCACCAGCAGCGTCATGGTGACGGCGAAGATGCCGTCAACCAGGGCTTCGATGCGGTGCTTGCTGAGTTGTGGGGTGGTGGCAGTGGAGGCAGTGATGTCGGTCATGGTTCTTCTGGCAAGTTTAGCTTGCCAGAAGATTAACCTGTGACGTACACCGATGCAAGCTAGAGGTTTTCCAGCGAATAGATGCGGCGGTGCTCGGCGATGGCATAACGGTCGGTCATGCCGGCTATGTAGTCTGCCACGCGGCGCGCCTGTCCGGTCACATCGCCGCGCTCGGTGCGGTAATCGGGCGGCAGCAGCGACGGGTCGGCGGTGAACGCTTCATACAGCTCGCGCACCATGCGGCTGGCCTTCAGGCGCATGCGGTTGACCTTGTAGTGGCGGTACAGGTTCTCGTGCAGGAAGCGCTTGAGCTCCGTGGCATCCTTGCGCATCTGGTCGGAAAAGCGGATCAGCGGCGGCGCGGCGCGCACGTCTTCCATGCTTTGCGGATGGTGCGCGGCGATGCGCTCCTGCGAGGTGGCGATCAGGTTGTCGGCCAGGGCGGTGATCAGGCGGCGCAGCGTTTCGTAGATGGCGCGGCGGCCGGCCAGACCCGGGTGCGCATCCTGTACCTCGCGCCACAGGCGGCCGAAGAATTCCACTTCCTCCAGCTGCGCAATGGAGATCAGGCCGGAACGCAGGCCGTCATCGATATCGTGGCTGTTGTAGGCGATTTCGTCGGCCAGGTTGGTCAGCTGCGCTTCCAGCGAAGGCTGGGTCTTGTCGAGGAAGCGCTGGGCGACGTCGCCCAGCAGGCGGGCATGATTGACCGAGCAGTGCTTCAGGATGCCTTCGCGCGTTTCGAACATCAGGTTCAGGCCATCGAAAGCACCATACTGTTCCTCCAGCAGGTCGACCACGCGCAAGCTTTGCAGGTTGTGCTCGAAGCCGCCATGCTCCTTCATGCATTCGTGCAGCACGTCCTGCCCCACATGGCCGAACGGCGTGTGGCCCAGGTCGTGCGCCAGCGCGATGGCTTCCACCAGGTCTTCGTTCAGGCGCAGGTTGCGCGCCAGCGAACGGCCGATCTGGGCTACTTCCAGGCTGTGCGTCAGGCGGGTACGAAACAGGTCACCCTCGTGGTTGAGGAAGACCTGGGTCTTGTATTCGAGCCGGCGGAAGGCGGTCGAATGGATGATGCGGTCGCGGTCGCGCTGGAACTGCGAACGCGAGGCATGCGGTGTTTCGGGAAAGCGGCGGCCGCGCCCCTTGTCCGAATGTGCTGCGTAGGGGGCGAGCGTCTCTTCCATATTACTCCGTGCAGGCGGCCAGGGTTTGCAGCAGCAGGTCTTGCGGCGCCGTCGTGATGCGCGCCTTGCCAAGCGGATCGAGCAGGATGAACTTGATCGCCCCGCCCTCGTTTTTCTTGTCCACCTCCATCAGTTCCAGCCAGCGTTCGGCGCCCAGGTCCGGCGCCGCGATCGGCAGGCCGGCGGCGGACACCAGGTCGCGGATGCGTTCCACCGTGGCGGCGTCGATGAAGCCCAGGCGCTGCGACAGGTCGGCCGCCATCACCATGCCGCAGCCGACCGCTTCGCCGTGCAGCCAGGCGCCATAGCCCATGCCTGCCTCGATGGCGTGGCCAAAGGTATGGCCGAAATTCAGGATCGCGCGCAGGCCGCCTTCGCGTTCATCCTGGCGCACCACATCGGCCTTGATCTCGCAGGAGCGCGCGATGGCGTAGGCCAGCGCGCCCTTGTCGCGCGCCATCAGCAGGCCCATGTTCGCTTCGATCCATTCGAAGAACGGCACGTCGATGATGCAGCCGTACTTGATCACTTCCGCCAGGCCGGCCGACAGTTCGCGCACCGGCAGCGTTTCCAGCGTGGTGGTGTCGGCGATCACCGCCTTCGGCTGGTAGAAGGCCCCAATCATGTTCTTGCCCTGCGGGTGGTTGATGCCAGTCTTGCCGCCGACCGAGGAATCGACCTGGGACAGCAGGGTGGTCGGCACCTGCACGAAGTCGACTCCGCGCATATAGGAGGCGGCGGCATAGCCGGTCATGTCGCCGATCACGCCGCCGCCCAGCGCCACCAGGGTGGTCTTGCGGTCGGCCTTGCTGGCCAGCAGGGCGTCGAACACCTTCATCAGCGATTCCCAGTGCTTGTGCTCCTCGCCGTCCGGCAGCACCACTTCGATCACCTCCTTGCCGGCGGCGGCCAGCGGCGCGCGTACGCGCTCCATGTATAGCGGCGCCACGGTGTCGTTGGAGACGATGGCGACTTTCTTGCCGCCCACGTATTTGGCCAGCAGGCCGGCATCGTCCAGCAGCGCAGGGCCGATGGCGATCGGATAACTGCGCTCGGCCAGGTCGACGTTGAGCAGGATGTTGGTTTGTTCGTTCATCGCGGGTTGTGCTTTGGTGATGCAATTGGGCGCGGCCTGGCAGGCCAGCGCATCGAGCTGGTTGATGATGTTCTGCACCATCGATTGTACGTTGGGGCGGCCGGTGTCGATGACCAGGTCGGCCATGTCCATGTACAGCGGCTCGCGCTGCGCCAGCAGTTCTTCGAGTTTCTTGCGGGGGTCGGCCGTTTGCAGCAAGGGCCGGTTCTTGTCGTGCGCGGTACGCGCCAGGATCGAGTTGATCGACGCACGCAGGTAGATGACGGTGCCGCGCTGTTGCAGCAGGGTGCGGCTGTCCTCGTTGAGGATGGCGCCGCCGCCGGTGGCCAGCACGATGCCTTGCTGGCTGGTCAGTTCGCGGATGACTTCCGCTTCGCGCCGGCGAAAGGCCGGCTCGCCTTCGATCTCGAAGATCCAGGGAATGGAAGCGCCGGTGCGGCTTTCGATCTCATGATCGGAATCGACAAACCGCAAGCCCAGCTTGCGGGCCAGTTGGCGACCTATGGTCGTCTTGCCAGCCCCCATCAATCCGACTAAGTATACATTTTGCATTCACGCATGATAGCGCAAATTACACTGCAGCAGCCTGCCGCCGGGCAGGCGCTGCAGTGGGTGCCGCTTATACCGTCTTGACGGTAATGGTGTTGGTGCTGACGTGGTCGACGCCTTTGACGCCGGCGGAAATCTTGATTTCCAGGCCAGCCGGCTGGTTAACGCCTTTCACGCTCAGCTTCTCGCTGACCTGGCCATTGCTGTCCGTGGTCGCACCGCTGTTGCTGATGGTGCCTGCAGAGGTACTGAACAGTACAGTTGCGCCAGGCACGGCCTGGTTGCCGCCATCCTTGACGGTGGCAGTAATCGTCACTTCCGTGCCGTCGACGCCAGAGGCGGCAATGGTATCGGAGCTGGAACTCACCACCACACTGGAGGCCTTCGGCGTCAGCGGATCGGGATTGGTGGGGCTGACGCCAGGGTTGCCGCCGCCGCCGCCGCAAGCTGCCAGCAGGCTGGCGCAAGCCAGCGCGCCAACCAGGCCGGACAGTTTTCGGAATACTACGTTTGCCATGTTCTTTCCTTTATTCTGATGACACTATGTTTCGCCTCAACGCGCGGACAGGCGGTCGGTAACGATCTTTGGCGTAATGAAGACCAGCAGTTCGGTCTTGTCATTGACGCGCGTATTCGATTTGAACAGGTTGCCAAGGATCGGCACATCGCCCAGTACTGGCACCTTGCTCGTGGTGTTGCGCTCGACCTGCTGATAGATACCGCCCAGCACCACGGTGCCGCCGTTTTCCACCATCACCTGGGTCTTGACGTGCTTGGTATCGATGGCGAAACCGGCGCGGGTTTCCTGGCCCACCGAGTCCTTGTTCACGTCAACATCCAGCACCACATTGCCGTCCGGCGTAATCTGCGGGACCACATCCAGCTTCAGGTTGGCCTTGCGGAACACGATCGAGGTCGCGCCGGAAGAAGTCGCCACCTGGTATGGCAGTTCCACGCCCTGCTCGATCACGGCAGGAGCCTTGTCGGCGGTCACCACACGCGGGCTGGAGATGATCTTGCCGGCGCCGTCAGCTTCGAGTGCCGACAGTTCCAGGTTCAGGAAGCGGTTGGCAGCCGAATTGAACAGGCTGACTGCCAGGCTGCCAGCCTGCGCGCCGTTGATCGATGCCGCTGGCAGGTTGATGAACTGGGTATTGTTGTAGGAACCCTGGCCATCATCCACTTTTACAATGCCTTGTGCCTGGCCCATGCCGGTGATGTTGCCGGTCAGGCCAACGCGGTTGTTGCCGTTGCCGACACCCCAGCCGGCGTCGCCGCCGCGGATGGCGCGCATGTCGGCAAAGCCCAGCTTGGCGCCCAGGTTGCGGGTAAAGGTATCGGACGCTTCCACGATACGCGCTTCGATCAGCACTTGCTTGGTGGCGATGTCGGTCTTCTGGATCAGCTTGCGCACTTCTTCCAGTTTGGACGCGATATCGGTCACGAACAGCTGGTTGGTGCGCGTTTCGATGATGGCGCTGCCGCGCTTGGACAGGATGCGGTTCTTCGTGTCGCCGCCGCCTTCAATGCCGAACACGGTCTTGAATGCTTCCGCCTTCTGGTAGTTAAGCTGGAAGATTTCGGACTTGAGCGGCTCCAGGTCGGCGATCTGGGCCTTCTGCTCCAGCTCCAGCTTTTCCTTGGTCAGCAATTCTTCCTTCGGCGCGATCCACAGCACGTTGCCGTTCTTGCGCATGTCCAGGCCCTTGGCTTGCAGCACCACATCCAGCGCCTGGTCCCAAGGCACTTCCTTCAGGCGCAGGGTCAGGTTGCCCTGCACGCTGTCGCTGGTGATGATGTTCAGGCCCGAGATATCGGCAATGGCCTGCAGCGCAGCGCGCACTTCCACGTTCTGGAAGTTGAACGAGAGCTTCTCGCCGCGGTAGCCCTGGCTGCCTTGCACCAGCTTGTTCGGGTCTTCCTTGATCGGCTTGACGTCCACCACCAGCTGGGTGTCGCTCTGGTACACGCTCTGCTCCCACAGGCCGTGCGCTTCCACGGTCATGCGCACATTGTCGCCGTGCGGCACGGTGGTGATGCGGTTGACCGGGGTGCCGAAATCGGTCACGTCCAAGCGGCGGCGCAGTGTATCCGGCACGGTAGTCTTGAGGAAGTCCACCACGACGCCGGTCGGGGTCTGGCGCACGTCGACGGCAACCTGGTTGTTCGGCAGGTCGATCACCACGCGGCCTTCGCCGTTGTTACCGCGGCGGAAGTCGATATCGCGCAGCGCTTGCTTGCCGACAATTACCGGCGCGGCAGGCTTGGCTGCCGCGACCGGCAGGCCGCGCGCGTCAACTGCCTGCGCCACGCCGCCGGAAGCATCAATGGTCAGGATCACGTTCTTGCCGTCGATGGCGGTGGCGTAGTTCAGCGTGCGCTTCAGGTTGAACACCAGGCGCGAACGATCACCAGCCTGCACCACGTTGACGCTGGCCAGGTCGCCCATATTCAGGTCCTGGCTGGTCTTGCCGGTAGCATTGCTGGTCTGGCCGAAATCGAGCGCGATACGGGCCGGGTTGGTGATGGCAAAGCCGATCGGCAGCTTTTGCGGCGTATCCTTCATTGCGATCTTCACGATCACATTGCTGCCCTGCTGGTTGGCCGTGATCGATTCGATCGCGTTGCCTTGCTGGGCCTGCGCAACGGCTGCGCTGCCGGCCAGGGCCAGCACTACGCTAGCCTGGCGGCACAAGCGCTTCAGGGTTCTGATGGCGATCATTTGGAGCTCTCCTTACTTTCCTGCAGTTCCAGCTTCGACATGCGCTCGACCCAGTCGCCGGCCGCATCCTGAACAATTTCACGCACCGTGATCGCGTCATCCGTGACCCCGGTGATCAAACCATAATTCTGTCCCACGTACTGTCCCTTCTTGACCTGGTAGACGGTGCGGTCGATCTGCACCAGGCCATTCACCACATTGTTCTTTTCCATGGTGCCGACCATCTTCATGGCATCCAGCGGGAAGCTTTCGAGGAATTCCTTGCGCCGGTTCTGGTCCGGCGCCTGGGAACTGCCTGCGCGGCTCTTGGCCAGTTCGGTCAGCAGCTTGCTGGCGTTGAAGGGATCAAGCACGTCGCCGGCCACGTAGGCAAAAGGCACGAAGGTCTTCGGTTCCTGCAGCGGCTTGACGGTCGGCTTGGTCTGGGCCTCGGTTTCCTTCATCCAGGTACGCACCTGCTGCACGTCGCTCTCACCGCAGGCGGTCAGCAGCAGGGCACAGGCGAGGGGGGCAAACTTCTTCATTACTTCTTACCTCCCTTTTTCTTCTCGTTGGCCGCCTTGCGCTGCTCGGCCACTTCCTCTGCATCAAGATAGCGGAAGGTCTTGGCGATGGCATTCAATTGCAGCACGCCGGCTGGCAACTCCTTGCCCTCCTTGGGCTTGATATCCAGCGAGACGTTGTTCAGCGTGACGATACGCGCCATGCCTGCCAGGTCGCCGGCGAAAGCCCCAAGATCGTGGTAGCTGCCATTGACGCGCAGCTCGATCGGTTGCTCGGCGTAGTAATCCTTGACTTCGACACGGTTCGGCTTGAACAGTTCAAAAGTCAGGCCGCGGCCGGTACCGGCATTGTTGATGTCCGACAGCAGGGCCGCCATTTCTGCCTTGCCCGGCAGTTGCTTCTCCATCTGCACCACGTACTTGTCGACCTGTTCCTTCTGGCGCTTGAGCTCCTCGAGGTTGACCGCCTGGGCGATCTTCAGCTTGTATTCGTCGCGCAGCTTTTGCTCCTGCTGCGCGCCCGCTTCCAGCTCCTCGTACTGGGACTCCCAGTACAGGAAATAGCCGGCAGCGACGGCCAGAGCCGCCACGCCCAGCGCAAGCAGCACGCGCGGCAGGATCGGCCACAGGCCCGGGTGCACCCCGTTCAGGTCCCTGAACTGGGCCTTGAGCACCTCATCTAAATGTTTCAAATCAGTTGCCATGGTTATGTTCTCAGGACTTGGCTGCGGCATTCGGCGTGGCGCCAGGTTTGGCGCCCGGCTTGCCGTCCGGGTTTTCGTCCTTGTCGCGCGGACGTTTGATCATGACGGACAGCTGGAACTCGACGATGGCGCGGCCGCTCGACTTGTCCTTGCCGCCGATCGTGCCGGCCTTGACTTCGACCAGTTCCGGACGTTCCAGCCACGGCGAATTGCCGGACAGGTTGCGCAGCAGCTCGGACACCCGTTCCTGCGACTGGGCACTGCCGGTCAGCGTGACTTTTTGGCCTTCCTGCTTGACGGACTTCAAGAACACGCCCGGTGGCGTCTGCTTGACCAGTTCATCCATCAGGTAGACCGGCTGGTTGCGGTCAGCCTGCAAGTCTTCCACCGCTTGCTGGCGCGCCTTCAGCGCGTCGATTTCCTGGCGCAGCGTGGAAATTTCCACGATTTTCTTGTCCAGTTCAGCGATGGCGCCCTTCAGTTCACCGTTGCGCAAGTCCTGGATCGAAATGGCACGGGCGTTATAGCCGCCCACCATCAGCACGACCGTCGCGCCGGCGATGGCGCCGATGCCAAGCATTGCGTAAAAGGCTTTTTTGCGCAGCGCGCGTTTTTCCTCCCGGTGCGGGAGAAGGTTAATGCGTATCATCAGCCGAACCTCCGCATGGCTAGGCCGCAGGCCACCAGGTATGCCGGCGCATCGTTGCGCAGCGCCTGTTCACGCACGCCGGACGCCAGCTGCATGCCCTTGAACGGCGAAATGACGGCGCTGGAAATACGGGTGCGGCTGGCGATCATGTCCAGCAAGCCCGGCAACACGGCGCAGCCGCCCGCCAGGAAAATCTGGTCGATCTTGGTAAACGGCGTCGACGTGAAGAAGAACTGGATCGCGCGCGTCACTTCCAGCGCGGCGCCTTCCAGCCACGGTGCGAGCACATCGGACTGGTAGTTCTCCGGCAGGTCGCCGGCCTTCTTGCGCGCCTCGGCCTCTTCGAAAGCCAGGCCGTAGGAACGCACGATATCCTGGGTCAGCGAATTGCCGCCGAACGGCTGCTCGCGCTCATAGACCGTCGTGCCATCGAGCATCACCGAAATCTGGGTCGACACGGCGCCGATCTGGAACAGCGCAATCACCTGGCCGGCGCCGGCATTCGGCAGCTGCGAGGTGACGTGGTCCAGCGCCGCTCGCGCGGCATACGATTCGACGTCCACCACCGATGCTTTCAGGCCGGCCTCTTCAGCAATCGCCACGCGGTCGACGACCTTTTCGCGACGTGCCGCAGCCAGCATGACTTCGATGTCTTCCGTCGAATTGGCAACCGGCCCGATCACGTCGAAGTCCAGGCTCACCTCGTCGAGTGCAAACGGGATGTACTGGGCAGCTTCGGACTCGACCTGCATCTCCAGCTGCTGCTCCGACAAACCGGCCGGCAGCACGATTTTCTTGGTAATCACGGAAGCAGGCGGCATGCCCAGCGCGACGTGTTTGGCGCGCGTGCCGCTTTTCTTGATCAGGCGGCGCACCGCCTCGACCACTTGCTCCATATTTTCAATATTGCCGTCGGCGACTGCGCCGCGCGGCAGGGGCTCCGAGGCGCACCGGTCAAGGCGCATGCCGTCCTTGCCCGCTTCGGACAATTCCACCATACGCACACTCGAGGTGCTGATATCTAAGCCAACCAGCGGGCCCTGGGCGCCGCCAAACAGGGCTTTCAGGTCCAATGACATGGATGCACTCCTGACAACTCCATAGACATTTACATATCCAAATTCGTTTAAAAACCCGTGTTTAGACCGCAAACATGAGACAGTACATTAGATGCTAGCAACATTGTCAGCGCCGTGTAAAGGTATTTCTCCAGTGCACCATTAATGTTTTGTGAGGGATTTGCCACACCCAATGTTGCAATTAATGGCATATCAATAAACTAAGTTGTCTTGTTGCCTACAGCCAATATTTCCAGAGATCACGTGCGCTCAAGGGCTTGGGGCCTCATTTATAATGCCTTGCATAAAACTCACTGAAGCTGCGTATGACTGCAAACAACCACGAGACCACGGCAAAAAAATCGCCGAAGGGTTTTCTGCTGATGGCCCTGATTTCTTTGCTGGGCCTGATCCTGGCCGGCGTCCTGCTGGTGGTATTCGGCCTGGCCCTGGCCTACCCCAACCTGCCGTCGCTGGATACCATTACCGATTACCGTCCGAAAATACCGCTGCGTATTTACTCGGCCGACAATGTGCTGCTCGGCGAGTTCGGCGAAGAGCGCCGCAACCTGGTGCATATCAAGGACATCCCCGACGTCATGAAGAAGGCCGTGCTGGCGATCGAAGACAGCAACTTCTATGAACACGGCGGCGTCGACTACTGGGGCATCCTGCGTGCCGCAGTCCACAACGCGACGGGCGGCGCCCGCCAGGGCGCGTCCACCATCACGCAGCAGGTAGCGCGCAACTTCTTCCTCTCCAGCGAGCAGACGTTCAAGCGCAAGGCCTACGAAGCGCTGCTGGCCTGGAAGATCGAGCAGAACCTAACCAAGGACCAGATCCTTGAGGTCTACATGAACCAGATCTACCTGGGGCAGCGGGCCTACGGCTTTTCATCGGCCGCCCAAATCTATTTCGGCAAGAACCTGAAAGACATTAGCGTGGCGGAAGCGGCCATGCTGGCCGGCCTGCCCAAAGCGCCTTCGGCCTACAACCCGGTGGTCAACCCGAAGCGCGCCAAGGTGCGCCAGCAGTACATCCTGCAACGCATGGCCCAGCTTGGCTATATTACGCCCGCACAGTATGAGGTGGCGAAGAATGAGCAGTTAAAAGTGAAAACAGACAGCAGTGCGTTTGGTGTTCATGCCGAATATGTTGCGGAAATGGCGCGCCAGCTGGTCTACGAGCAATTCAAGGAAGAGACGTACACGCGCGGCCTGAACGTGTTCACCACGATTACCAAGGCCGACCAGGACGCCGCCTACCTGGCGCTGCGCAGCGGCGTGATGGAATACGAGAAGCGCCACGCTTACCGCGGCCCGGAATCGTATGTCGACCTGCCGGCCAACAAGTCGGAAGCCGACGAAATCGTGGAGACCGAACTGGCCGAGCATCCGGACAGCGACAATATCGTGGCCGCCATGGTGTTGAGCGCCGCTGCCGACAAGGTGGTGGCAGTCACCGCTTCCGGCGAGGAAATTACCATCAAGGGCGCCGGCCTGGCCATGGGCAAGAGCTGGCTTTCGGACAAAAACCCGCCGAACAAGCGCATCCGCCGCGGCGCCGTGATCCGCGTGATGCAGGACGACAAGGACTGGCTGATTACCCAGATGCCGGAAGTGGAATCGGCCTTTGTTTCGGCCAGCACCGAAGATGGAGCGATCAAGGCCATGGTGGGCGGCTTCGACTACAACCGAAACAAGTTCAACCACGTGACCCAGGCCTGGCGCCAGCCCGGTTCCTCGTTCAAGCCTTTCATTTACTCAGCATCTCTTGAGCGCGGCCTGTCGCCGGCCACCATGATCAACGATGCGCCGATCTCGTTCGACGCCGGCCAGACCGGCGGCCAGGCCTGGGAGCCGAAGAACTACGACGGCAAGTACGAAGGCCCGATGACCATGCGCCGCGGCCTGACCAAGTCGAAGAACATGATCTCGATCCGCATCCTGCACCGCATCGGCGCCAAGTACGGCCAGGAATACACCACCCGCTTCGGCTTCGACCCCGAGCGCAACCCGCCCTATTTGACGCTGGCCCTGGGCGCCGGCGGCGTGACCCCGATGCAGATGGCCGGCGCCTATGCGGTATTTGCCAACGGCGGCTACAAGATTTCGCCTTACCTGATCGCCAAGGTCACCGATGCCAACGGCAAGGTGCTGTCGCAGGCCAACCCGGACAAGGCGGGCGACGAAAAGAACCGCGTCATCGACGAGCGCAACGCCTTCCTGATGGATTCGATGCTGAAGGACGTGGTGCGCTTCGGTACCGCCACCCGTGCCCTGTCGCTGAAGCGCCCGGACATCGCGGGCAAGACCGGTACCACCAACGATTCGATCGATGCATGGTTTGCCGGCTACCAGGCCAAGCTGGTGGGCATTGCCTGGATCGGCTTCGACCAGCCCAAGAACCTGGGCAACAAGGAAACCGGCGGCGGCTTGGCCCTGCCGATCTGGATCAGCTACATGGGCAAGGCGCTGAAGAATATTCCAATTGAGGAAAGGCCGATTCCGCAGGGCATCATTGCCCAGGATGGCGAGTACTACTATGCGGAGAATCCACCGGGCGTGGGCATCGACAGCCTGGAAGGCGCGACGCGCGGCACGCCGGCGGAAGAGAAGCAGAAGGATGCTGTCAAGAACGAGCTGTTCTAAAACCGGCAGTGCAGTGTCTGACCCGCAGGGTCAGACACCAATACGCGGCTGCCACAGGCCTGGTGCCTGACCCTGCGGGTCAGGCACCGGTTTACCGGTTTCAGGGCGCCACCACCACCGGCGCCCCACCCTGCTCCGTCACAATCTCCGACAGCGCCGCATACAACTCCGTACCACGGCGCGTATCCACCCACTTGCCCTCCACCTGGCGATAGTGGAAGCCGCCCGACCTCGCCGCGACCCACAGCTCCTGCATCGGCGCCTGCGAGTTGATGATCACCTTCGATCCGTTCCCCACGAACTCTATCTCCAGCACGTTCCCGCTGCGGCTGCACTCCACGTCCACCATATCCTGCTCGCACAGGCGGTCCAGCGAAGCCTCGATCGCATCCAGGGTCGCTTCGGCCAGGTCCAAAAATTCCGATTCGGTCATGCTACACTCCAAGATTCCTATCAAGCCCCTATTTTAATCGTGAAGTCCCCAATCGCACTTGCTGTCCTTACAATGGCAGCCCTGCTGGCCGGATGCGGCCAAACCGGCCCCCTCTACATGCCTAAGCGACCCGCCAAGCCCGCCACCGAGGCGAAACCGGGCGTGGCGCCACCGGCGGCTCCGGTTCCGTCCACACCACCAGCATCCCAACAGTAAGCTTATGTCCCACTTCGAATACCAGAACGGCGTGCTGCACGCCGAAAGCGTTGCGCTCGACGCCATCGCGGAAAGCTACGGCACCCCGGCCTACGTCTACTCCAAGTCCCAGCTCACCGAAAACTTCGACTCCTACGCCAACGCCTGCGCCGGCCGCGACGCGCTGGTGTGCTATGCGATGAAAGCGAACTCCAACCTGGCCATCCTCGACCTGCTGGCCCGCCGCGGCGCAGGTTTCGACATTGTGTCGGGCGGCGAACTGCTGCGCGTGATCGCCGCCGGCGGCGACCCGAATAAAGTGATCTTCTCCGGCGTCGGCAAGAGCGTGGAAGAAATGCGCCTGGCGCTCGAACACGACATCCTGTGCTTCAACGTCGAATCGATCCCGGAACTGCACCGCCTGAACGAAGTGGCCGGCAACATGGGCAAGAAAGCGCGCATCTCGCTGCGCGTGAACCCGAACGTGGACGCCAAGACCCACCCCTACATCGCCACCGGCCTGAAAGCCAACAAGTTCGGCGTGGCCTTCGACGACGCGTTGGAAACCTACCGCACCGCCGCCAAGCTGCCGCACCTGGACGTCTCCGGCATCGACTGCCATATCGGCTCGCAGTTGCTGGACGACGCGCCGCTGCTGGAAGCGCTGGACAAGCTCATTGAACTGATCGACGCGCTGGGCGCGGAAGGCATCCACCTGCACCACCTGGACATCGGCGGCGGCCTCGGCATCGACTACGGCGACGGCGCACCGGTGCCCGTCGGCGACTACCTGGCACGCCTGTTCAAGCGCATCGACGCTTGGCGCGCCGAGAAGCACGGCGGCGCACCGATCAAGGTGATCTTCGAACCGGGCCGCTCCATCGTCGGCAACGCCGGCGTGCTGCTGACCCGCGTGGAATTCATCAAGCACGGCGAAGAGAAGAACTTCTGCATCGTCGACGCGGCCATGAACGATATGGCCCGCCCGGCGATGTACCAGGCATGGATGGATATGCAACCGGTGGTGCGCAATGGCTCCGCTGCCGCCATGTTCGACGTGGTCGGCCCGATCTGCGAATCCGGCGACTGGCTGGCGCGCGACCGCGAGCTGAACGTCGATGCCGGCGACCTGCTGGTGATGAAGACCGCCGGCGCCTACGGCATGACCATGGCCTCCAACTACAACACCCGCGGCCGCGCCGTGGAACTGATCGTTGACGGCGACAAGGTCCACGTCGTGCGCCAGCGCGAAAACCCAGCCGACCTGTTCGCGCTGGAGTCGGTTATCCGATAAAGCAAAACCAACCCCGCCATCCGCAAAATCATCGGGGGTCCGACCCTTGGGTCAGACCCCGGGTTGCCGGTTTACCAGCGCGCGCCCACCAGGCGCGCATCCCAAGCAGCACAATCACGATCAGCCCAAACAGGATCGGCTTGTTGAAGTCGTGCTTGCCCGCCCGCATCCACCAGAAATGCAGGATGCCCAACGGCGCAATCACATACACCAGCTTGTGCAGCAGTTGCCAGCGCTTGCCGCCCAGGCGCCGCACCATGCCGTTGGTGCTTGTCACGGCCAGCGGCACCAGCAGCACGAAGGCAGTGAAGCCGACAGTGATGAAGGGGCGTTTGGCGACATCTTTCAACATCTCCTGCACGTCGAAGAAATGATCGAACCAGAGGAAAGTGGTGAAGTGCAGCAGCGCGTAGAAGAACGCATACAGCCCCATCATGCGGCGCAACTTGAGCAGCCAGTTCCAGCCCGACAAACGGCGCAGCGGCGTGACAGCCAGCGTGATGCACAGGAAGTACAAGGTCCACGAACCCGTATTGCGCGTGATGTACTGCAGCGGTTCGACCAGTTGGTCCGTCGCCACCAGATATACCAGGGCGAAGAACGGCACCAGCGCCAGCACAAAGGCGATGCTCTTGATTGCCGTTAGCTGGCGCGGTATGGGAGTAAAGGCCATCAGTAGTACTTCTTTAAATCCATGCCGGTGTACAGGGACGCCACTTCCGGGTAGCCGTTGAACATCAGCGTCTTGCGCTTTTTGGTGAAGAAGCCGTCTTCACCGATGCGGCGCTCGGATGCCTGCGACCAGCGCGGGTGGTCAACTTCCGGGTTCACGTTCGAATAAAAGCCGTACTCATTGGGCGCCGATTTGTTCCATGAGGTGCGCGGCATGTCGCGCACGAAACGGATCTTGACGATCGACTTGGCCGATTTGAAGCCGTACTTCCATGGCACCACCATGCGCACGGGCGCGCCGTTCTGGTTCGGCAGCACGTCGCCGTACATACCCACCGTGAGCAGCGCCAGCGGATGGTTCGCCTCGTCAATGCGCAGGCCTTCCACATAGGGCCAGTCCAGCACACGGCTGCGCACACCCGGCATTTGCTGGTGATCGGCCAGGGTGATGAATTCGACGAACTTGGCATTGCCGCTCGGCTCGACCTTCCTGATCAATTCGGAGAAAGAATAGCCAATCCACGGAATCACCATCGACCAGCCTTCGACGCATCGCAGCCGGTAGATGCGTTCCTCCAGCGGCGCCAGCTTGAGCAGGCTGTCGATGTCGAGGGTCATGGGCTTTTTGACTTCGCCTTCGATCTGCACCGTCCACGGGCGGGTGCGCAGCGTATGCGCGTTCTCGGCAGGATCGGACTTGTCGGTGCCGAATTCGTAGAAGTTGTTGTAGCTGGTGGCGTCCTTGCGCGAGGTCTGCTTTTCCATCACGGCGTAAGCAGGATTCAGCTTGGACGGGAGATTGGCCGCCTGCACCAGTTCCGGGCCAAGAATGGCGCCGGCAGCGGCCAACTTGATGAACTTGCGGCGCGATTCGAATACTTCGCGCGGCGTGATTTCGGAAGGGAGAATCAACATGGCCGGCTCCAACTGGTGCAAGGTAATAGCTAAACCTTACACCAGTTTGCTGAAGCCGATATTAAAGCTTGCCGTAGGAATGCAGGCCGGAGAGGAACATGTTCACGCCCAGGAAGGCGAAGGTGGTGACCAGCAGGCCGACCAGGGCCCACCATGCGGCAGGGCGGCCGCGCAGGCCCGACATCAGGCGCATGTGCAGCCAGGCTGCGTAGTTCAGCCAGACGATCAGGGCCCAGGTTTCCTTCGGGTCCCAGGACCAGTAGCCGCCCCAGGCTTCCGCCGCCCACAGGGCGCCGAGGATGGTGGCGATGGTGAAGAAGGCAAAGCCGATCGAGATGGCCTTGTACATCACATCGTCCAGCACTTCGAGCGACGGCAGGCGGTCTTCCAGCATGCCGTGCGACTTCAGCAGGTAGGCTGACGCCACCATGGCCGCCAGGGCGAAGGTACCGTAGCCGATGAAGTTGGCCGGCACGTGGATCTTCATCCACCAGCTTTGCAGGGCCGGCACCAGCGGCTGGATCTCCGAAGCGCCGCGCGCCACGGTGTACCACAGCAGAAAGCCGACAGCGGCCGAAATCACCAGCAGCACAAAGGGGCCCAGGGCGCGGGTCTTGTAGTGTTCTTCGTAGTACAGGTAGAACATCGCGGTGATCAGCGAGAACAGGATGAACACTTCGTACAGGTTCGAGATCGGGATGTGGCCGACGTCGGTGCCGATCAGGTAGGACTCGTACCAGCGCACCAGCATGCCGGTCACGCCCAGCACGATGCCGGCCCAGCACAGGCGCGAGCCAATCGCGCCGCCGAAATCCGAACGGGCCACCAGGCCGCCCCAGTAGAACAGGGTCGACAGGACGAACATGGTGCTCATCCACAGGATGGCCGACTGGCTCGACAGCATGTACTTGAGGAAGAAGCGCTTGTCCGCCGCCGCCAGGTCGCCGCTGTACAGGCTGACAGCCCACAGCGCCAGTGCAAACGACAGCGGCATCAGCCAGCGCAGCGGCTTCCAGTACCAGCCCAGCGCGGCAAACACCGGGGCCGATGCCAGCAGGATAGCCTTTTCATAAATGTCCATGTAGGCGCCGAAGCGGTTGAAGGCGTATAGCGCCCCTGCGCATAGCACCACCGCAAACAGCCAGTCGAACGCGTTCAGGCGCTTGAAATAGCCGGGCTGCTGGGTATAAGTTTGTGTTGCTTCCATTTGCAATTCTCCAAAAACCTGGCAACAGCTTACGCCGATTGCGGCAGTTTTTCCTTGAGTTCCTTAAATTCCTTTTCGAAGTCCAGCGTCTTGCGCTGGGTGCTCATCGCCATCAGGGCTTCCGCACCATCTTCGCCGTCCTTGATCCACACCCATACACGGCGCTCGCGGATGTAGAACATGGCAAATACGCCCAGCACCAGCAGAAGGCAGCCAATGTACACGATAGTCTTGCCCGGCGAACGCGTCACCTGGAATACCGATGCTTTGATTTGGGTGAACTCATCCAGCTGCAGATAGACAGGGGCGCCGTAGAAGAAGCTGTCCGACAGCGCGTTGGTGGCCAGTTGCAGGAAGCGGCCGTGGGCCTCGTCCATTGCGGCGGCCGGCTTGCCGTCCTGGGCACGGGCGGCTTGCCACAGTTCCCACATCGAACCGTTCAGAATTTTCAGGAAGATCTCGGCGGCCTTGGTCTGCTCGGCCTGCGGCACTTTCTCCAGGAAACGGCTGATGGCGAAGAAGCCGGCGCCATTGGTATCGCCGGCAAAGATTTCCAGGCCTTTCAGGGCGGAGGCTTCCAGCTGGCCGCGCAGGGCATCGCCGGCCTTCGATTGCGGCATGGCGTGCGCCGCGTAGCTGGCAGCGGCTTTCTGGCGCAAGGCCGGGTCCTGCAGGGCGGCGCGCAGGCGCATCCACTCGCGCACGCTGTGCTCGTCGTCGGCCGGAATGCGCAGGTAGCTGAACGGGTCGGACGGGTTGGCGCGCACGCCGGCCAGGAACACCGTATCGCCTTCGATGGTCACCGGCTGCATGTAGTTCTGGTATTCGCGCGCCTGGCCGGTCTTGTCGCGCAGCTTGTACTGTACCGACGGGCCGACGTTCTTCAAGTCCTTGTTGTGGGCCGTCTTGGCGGCCGAGCCCAGTTGCTTGCCCAGGCTGCGCGAGAAGGATTCATTCAGGCTTTCGCCCTTGGTGACGGCGCGCGCATCCTGGCCGCTGATGTTTTCCACATTGAAGGGGCGGAAATCGCTCCACTCCACGGTGTATTCATCGTTCAGCTTGGTGGTGCCGTTGACTTCGCCTTCCAGGCCGAAGGTGGTGGTAGCGGTGCCCTTCATCGGGTGGCCGAGCAGCTTCAGCTTGCTGCCGCCGTCTTCAAACGACGACTGGTAGATCGCCACGCCTTCGAAGATCAGCGGCTTGTTGACTTCGACCACGGCATCGACGGTCTTGCCGCTGTCGTTGGAGCGCACGGTGACGTGGCTGGCAAACAGCTTCGGCATGCCGGTACTGTAGAAGTCGATATCGAATTTCTTGAGTTGGATGGTGAACGGCAGTTCCTGGATCAGCACGCCGTCCGGGCGCGCCAGGATGGCCGTGTTGCCGGCCGTGCCTTCCGGCAGGGCGATATTGCCGCGGTAGGTCGGGTTGTGCACGCCAAGGCGATGCTGGGCCGGGATGTCGGCAATCAGGCCGGTGCCGCCGAAGGCGGTCTTCCCCAGCACCCACTGCTGGAAGCGGATCGGCAGGTCGGAGTCAAGCATGCCGCCGATCAGGATGACGACGATGGCGCTGTGGGCAAAGATGTAGCCGAACTTGTTGCCGGCGCCGCGCTTGGCCGAGACCAGGATGGCACCGTCTTTCTCAATGACCTTGGTGCCGTAGCCGGCATGGCCCAGGCGCTGGGCAGTCTGGCCGGCGAGCTGCTCGCGCGACAGCGGCGACTGCCAATGCGTCTTGTGATGGAAATTGTTGAGCGAAGCTTCGCGTACCTTCTCGCGCCAGCTACGCATATCCTTCAGCATCTTCGGCGTATTGTGGACGATACACAGCGTGGTCGACACCACCAGCAAGCCGCACATGGAGACGAACCACCACGACGAGTAGATCGCGTACAGCCCCAGCTTGTTGAAGACTTCGAACCAGAACGGGCCAAACTGGTTGATGTAGTTCGGCATTGGCTGGCTTTGCTGCACGATGGTGCCGATGATCGCCGCGAAGATGATCACTACAAACAGCGCGATCGCAAACCGCATCGAGGACAGCAGCTCGACCGTCTCGGCCAGTGGCCCGCGCCGGTTGCGAAGCTGGATTCCGGAGGTACTTGGGGTGTCGCTCATTGCAGCTCAGGGAAAAGTCAGGAGAATAACAAAAAAAGGGCAGCCTGCTTGCGCGGCCACCCTTTTTTCATGTCCAGAACCGCCCTGCATCGGGCGGCGCATTGCAATTACTTCAAGCCGGCCATGTAGTCGGCAACCGCTTCGATTTCCTTGTCGGACATGCGGTAAGCGATGGTCTGCATTTCAGGGCTGGACTTGCGGGTGCCGGCCTTGAAGGCTTTCAGGGTGGCAGCGGTGTAGTCCTGGTGCTGGCCGCCTACGCGTGGGTACATGGCTGGCATGCCGCCGCCGGCAGGGCCGTGACAGGATGCGCAGGCCGGGACGCGGTTTTCAGCGATGCCGCCGCGGTAGATCTTCTTGCCCAGTTCAACGGTGTCCTTGTTCTTGGCCGCGCCGGCCTTGCTTGGCTCGGTGGCCAGGTAGGCAGCCACGTTCTTCTTCTCTTCGTCGGTCAGTGCCTTGGCAAAGGCAGTCATCACGGTGCCTGGACGGGCATCGCCGCTGAAGGCCACCAGTTGCTTGTAGACGTAGGCTTCGCCCTGGCCGCCCAGCTTGGGATTGACGGTGATGGTCGATGCACCCTTGGCGCCGTGGCAGGAGACGCAGGCTGGAATGCCGCGTGCGTTGTCACCTTCAGCGTACAGGGTCGCGCCTTTGGCTGGATCAACCTTGGCTGCTGCCGGGGCATGCGCTTCATTAGCGGAGGCCACGCCGGAAACAGCCAGCATTGCGACGAACAAGGATTTTACAAATGGCGAAAACGCACGATTCATTCAGACACCTTGGGACAGAAGTAAATAATGAGTAGTATAAGAATTGGGCAATATAGCATGGCAACAATTCGTAACCCCTTATTGTACAATAGCTTTCCTGCATTTTTGCCCTCTTTTTGTTGCTTTCCCCATGTCCAAACTCTGGCAAGCCCGCTTTTTCACAACCGTTAACCATCTGCGCGACCTGCCGCGCACGACGGTGCCAGAGATCGCCTTTGCGGGCCGTTCCAATGCTGGCAAATCGACCGCGATCAATATCCTGTGCAACCAGAAAGGGCTGGCATTCGCCTCCAAAACCCCGGGCCGCACCCAGCACATCAACTTCTTCTCGATCGGTGGCGCCCACGTCGCGATGCACCGCCACGACCCGATCAACATGGACGAACTGCAGTGCCTGATCGCCGACTTGCCGGGTTACGGCTATGCGGAAGTATCGGGAGACGCCAAGAACCACTGGCAGCGCCTGCTGGGCGACTACGTGCAGCGCCGCGATCAGCTGGCCGCCCTGGTGCTCATGATGGATGCGCGCCGTCCATTTACCGACCTCGACGTGCAAATGATCGAATGGTTCGCCCCAACCGGCAAGCCGATCCACTGCATCCTGACCAAGGCCGACAAGCTCAACCGCAATGAATCCATCAACGTGCTGCGCCAGGCCAAGGCCAAGCTCGACAGCTACGTCGATGAAGACGGCGAAGGCTTCCCCTTCACCGTGCAACTGTTTTCCGCGCTGAAGCGCCTCGGCATCGAGGAAGCGACGGCCAAGATCGAAGAACTGGCCGGCCTCGCCGACGGCGACCAAGCGCCCACTCCTGATGAAAGCGAAGAATGATCACTCCTGATTTTCCAGCCATCCGCATGCGCCGCATGCGCCGCGACCCGTTCTCGCGCGCCCTGATGCGCGAGAACACCGTCACCGTGGACGACCTGATCTACCCGGTCTTCGTGGTGGAAGGCGCCAACCGCCGCGAAGCAGTCACCACCATGCCGGGCGTGGACCGCATCTCGATCGACAACCTGCTGAATGTGGCCGAGGAATGCGTCAAGCTGGGCATTCCGGTGCTGTCGCTGTTCCCGAACATCGACCCATCGCTGAAAACCAATGACGGCGTGGAAGCCACCAATCCCGAAGGCCTGATCCCGCGCGCCGTGCGCGAGCTGAAGAAAAACTTCCCCGAGCTGGGCATCATGACCGATGTGGCGCTGGACCCGTACACCAGCCACGGCCAGGACGGCACCGTCGACGAAAAAGGCTCGATCCTGAACGACGAAACCACCGAGATGCTGGTGCGCCAGGCGCTGTGCCAGGCCGAAGCCGGCGTCGATATCGTCGGCCCGTCCGACATGATGGACGGCCGCATCGGCGTGATGCGCAAGGCGCTGGAAGACAAAGGCCTGATCCACACCCGCATCATGGCTTACTCGGCGAAATACGCCTCCGCCTTCTACGGCCCGTTCCGCGATGCGGTCGGTTCGGCAGCGGCGCTGGGCAAGGCCGACAAGTTCACCTATCAGATGGATCCGGCCAATACCGACGAAGCCTTGCGCGAAGTGGCGCTGGACATCGCCGAAGGCGCGGACATGGTGATGGTCAAGCCAGGCATGCCCTACCTGGACATCGTGCGCCGCGTGAAGGATGAATTCAAGGTGCCGACCTACGCCTACCAGGTGTCGGGCGAATACGCCATGCTGAAGGCCGCCGCGCTGAACGGCTGGCTCGATCACGACAAGGTGATGATGGAATCGATGATGGCCTTCAAGCGCGCCGGCGCCGACGGCGTCCTCACCTACTTTGCCCTCGACATCGCTCGCAAGCTCAAGGGCTTGGCCTGATAAAAAAACGCCGCGTTAACCGCGGCGTTTTTTCTTACCCCAACTGCTTGCGGCGCCTTGCCAGCGCGAGGCCGGCCAGGCCCAGGCCGAACAGCGCGGCACCCGCCGGTTCCGGCACCTTGGCCGCCGGGCCAAAACTTAGCTCGTCTATCTTGAACTGATACGCGACCGAGGCCGGATCGACACCACATGAGTTCCCGAAGTCCGGACCGCAACCCTTCTTGGAATAGTAAAACATGCCGCTGGCCGTGGTAGCGCCGGCAGGTTTGAAATCCAGTTCGCCCAGACTGGTAAACAGGCTGCCAAGTTCGCCCCCCAGGTTGAGCCATAAGTTCTTTTCTTCACTTCGCATCGCACCGCCTTCCGTGATGCCTATGCGCTCTTCGAAGCCGAAATGAATGCCCTGCTTGGTGCCGCTCTCAGACTTCAGGACCGAGGTTCTGCGGCCCCATTCATTGAAAATCGATAAGCCATCGACCGTCCGGCCCTGTGGCAGCGTCAACGAATAACCGAGTAAAGCCGGGGCGTACGTTTCCACGTTTTCGGAGCAAGCTCCGTCGATGTAAAGACCGCAACCCTGCTTGCCGGACCAGGATGCAATACGCGAACCAACCGGACCATAGACGTATGGCGAGCCGGTGGCGTCAATCGTTACTGATCCGAAGAACTGCCCGGGCACATCCTTCACTTCCTGGCCAGTCGAATTGATCTGGGTCAGGATGCTGGCTTTGAAATTCAGCGTTATCGGATTAGCGAAAATGGCCGGCGCCGCACACGAAGCGGCAGCAGCCAAGAGGAATTTGGGGAGGGAATTCTTCATCTGGAATTTAATAGCCAAGTGGCAATATTAACTACCAGATAATAACAAGAAAATAATTTCCTGTCATTAAGCACGGGCTGCTCGATGGCGCCCGTGCCTTGACTCACGCAATCAGGCGTTCAAGCCTTTGACGTGGTGTACGCCTTCCTGCCGGTCCTGCAGGACTTGCGGTATCAAAGAACCGACGATCATGCCAACGAAGGCGGCAGCCAAGCCGGCCAACTGGCCTGGGAATTTCGCGGCCAGTTCTTCGCCGCCGATCTGCGGGAAGAATACCAGCCAGGTCCCGATGCCGAATGCCAGCGACAGGATCGCGCCCTGCGTGGTAGCGCGCTTCCAGTACAGGCCCATCAGCAGCGGCACGAAGGCGCCGACCAGCGTGACCTGGTAAGCGCTCGACACCAGCTCATAAATCGAAGTGCCCTTCATCGCTACCGCGTACAACAGCACGGAAGCGGCGAACACGACGATCGTGGCACGCATTGCGAACAGTTGCTGCTTGTCGCCCATGCCTGGACGCAGGTTCTTCAGGATGTTTTCCACGAAACTGGTGGACGGCGCCAGCAGCGTTGCCGACGAAGTCGACTTGATCGCCGACAGCAGCGCGCCGAAGAACAGGATCTGCATCACCAGCGGCATCTTGGTCAGCACGAAGGTCGGCAGCAGGCGCTGGTAATCGTTCTTGGCCATTTCGAGGCCGTGGTCGCCCAGCACGATGATGGCGCAGGAGACAATGAACATCGGTACCGCCGCGAACAGGATGTAGCTGGCGCCGCCAATGATGGCGCCGGTGCGCGCAGTCGGTGCGTTCTTGGCCGACATCACGCGCTGGAACACGTCCTGTTGCGGAATCGAGCCCAGCATCATTGTCACGGCCGAGCCGACGAAGAAGGCGATGTCGGTGAACTGCGCCGGCGGCAGGAAATTGCCCAAGTCCTTGCTCGCCACCATGTCGACCACCTTGCCGGCGCCGCCCGCCAGGTCGGCGGAGAAGAAGGCGATCACGGACAGGCCCACCACCAGCACGATCATCTGGATAAAGTCAGTCCAGGCCACCGCCAGGAAGCCGCCGATCACCACATAGATCAGCACCGCCAGGGTGCCGACAATCATGCCGGCGGTTTCCGACATGGCGCCGTTGGTCAGCACGGAGAATACCAGGCCAAGGGCGGTGATCTGTGCCGCCACCCAGCCCAGGTAGGAAATGATGATGGCCACCGAGCAGAACACCTCGATGCCCTTGCCAAAGCGCTGGCGGTAGAAGTCGCCGATGGTCAGCAGGTTGAGCTTGTACAGGCGGGCCGCGAAGAACATGCCGACCAGGATCAGGCAGGTACCCGCGCCGAACGGGTCTTCCACAATGGCGTTCAGGCCGCCCTGCACGAATTTGGCAGGAATGCCCATCACGGTTTCCGCGCCAAACCAGGTCGCGAAAGTTGTCGTCACCACCATGATCAGTGGCAGGCTGCGGCCGGCCACCGCGAAGTCGGTCGTATTCTTGATGCGGGTACCGGCCCACACGCCAAGGCCAAGCGTGCCCAGCAGGTACAGCACAACAAAGGAAATCAGGGTGATGTTCATCGCGGCGAAAACTCCGGCTCCAAGCGGCAAATTTCGCGATTATAGCTGCAAGAACTTCGGCTGAATCAAGAAATTAGCGCTTTTTACACATCACCCTGACAATCTACAACACCTCAGCGGCCAGCAGTCCTCCGCGCCCCGGCGGCACGCGCTTGGGCCAGCTCCCGTTCGAAAGCGACAGCGCTGGGAGCCGCTGCCTGCTGGCCATCCAGCGCCAGGCGAAAGCCCTCGCCGAGGCTGCTCCGATTGTCCGGGCTGGCGTGGCCGCGCAGGCTCAGCGACAGTTGCGGAAGGTTGGCGCCATAGGACGCTCCCCGGGTAATCTGCATGCGTTCTTCGCCATCCTTGCACTGGCTGGTCCAGGCCGAGCCGTCTGCCGGCGCTCCCTGATAATCATTGTGCTGGCAATCCTCGACGTATTCGGCAACGTTGCCCAACATATCGTAGAGGCCGAAAGCATTTGGCTTGTAGGACCCTACCACCGCCGTGTAGGGCGCCTGGTCGTCGCACGACGGGACCTTGCGCTCCCAGCCCAGGTCGCGCGCAAACGCCACTTGGCCGCTGACATCGAAGCCATTGCCATAGCGGCACATGCTGTCCGGCTTGCCATCGCCCGGATAGTCCCCGGTGACGCCGGCACGGGCGGCGTATTCCCACTCCGCTTCACTCGGCAGGCGGTAATGCTTGCCGGTGGCCTTGGACAGCCATTGGGCATAGGCCTGGGCATCTTGCCAGCTCACGCACATGACCGGGTGGTAATCGGATGGCGCGTATTGAGGGCTGTTCCAGCGGCCCGGCGCCGGGGTAAGCGGCGCGTCCGGGATGGCTCCGGCACCGGGCTTGACCCATTTCCAGCATTCGCCAGGTTCACCGCCGGCCTGGTAGCCGGTGGCGTCGACGAATTGGCGGAACTGCTTGACCGTTACTTCGTACTTGGACAGCTGGAAGGATTTGACGCTGACCTGGTGTTGCGGGGCCGAGGAAATCATCTGGCCATCGGAAGGTGGCGACTGCGGGTCGCCCATCAGGAACTTGCCGGCCGGGATGGCGGCCATCGGCGGTTCGATCGGCTGGGCTGCCATGGCGGACTGCGACAACAAGGCCACGACGGCCAAGCCGGCTTGGGTAATAAGTCTCATGCATTCCTCTTCAATAGATGATCCAACTCTACGGTTGGAATGCAGGCACTTTCGGCTCAGGCGGGCTGTTTGTCGTCCTGGCCGATCGGCGCGGGCATGCCGCCGGCTCGCTTGCGCCACTGGGAAGGCGGCATGCCGGCCACTTTCTTGAACGCGGCATTGAAGGTGGAGCGGCTATTGAAGCCGGCCGCCAGCGACAGGTCGAGCAGGGAATCGCCGCGCCGTGCCGGATCGGACATCATGCGCTGCACGTCGGCCACGCGCAGGCCGTTGACGTAGTCATAGAACGTGACGCCTTGAATCTCGTTCAGGTACTGGGACAGGAGTTGCGGCGACGTGCCGACACGGCCAGCCAGTTCGGCCAGCGTCAGTTCGGGCTCGCGATTGTCATGCTGGCACCCTACCCGCTGGAGGAGGCGCCGTCCGATTTCTTCGGCTGCGGCCGGAGTCATGCCTGAACGGGCGTACTTGCCATCCGTTGCCGGCTCAGGCTCTGCCACGGTCCGGGCCGCAGGTTCGCACGCTGGCGCAGTTACAGGTGCAAGCGGCTCCGATGGAACGGCCTTCTGCCAGCTTGGCACGAACACTGGCACATGGCGCATGCCGAACCAGCCTGCAAAGCACAGTACAGCAAGCCGTCCCAGCAACAGCAGGACGTCCCACGCCCCACCGAGCAAGGTTGCCGGGAACCAGACAAGCAGCAACACCATCAGGGCAGCGGTCAGGCGGCTGAGCCAGTGCAGGTCCCGCTGGCGCATGGACGAGAAGTTCTGGCGCACGGCGTGGCGGTACTGGCGCAGGCGCCACAGGACGGCCAGGCCATACGCCAGCGTCAGCAACTGCAAGGCCAGTACCGCGACAACGAACAGCCAACCCGGCGCAACACCTGCGCGCAGCGACAAGATCACGCCAAGCCATAGGGGCAGCGGCAGCAGGTGCCATGCCTGGCGCCGGCTGACGCCCAAGCCAGTCATCCCGCGGGTGTAGCAATAAAAGGAAGCGCCCAGGCAAGCCAGCGGCAGGTCGAACAGCCCCCAGATTGCCGGATATTGACGGTAAATGCCCGCGCTATAGCAAAAGTCTGCCAGCGCCAGCGAGGCAAAACTGGCGGCAAAGGCGGCCAGCCAGCCGTTGGCAGGACGTCGCCTGGCCATGGCCAGCAGCGGCACCGCGAGGAAAAATCCGAGTCCGGCGGTACACAGTTCCAGGCTGGTGGCAATCGGCGACGCCGCCATCGCTCAGCGCAACTTCCCGTAGTTCGGCCAGAACTCGAGCAGCAGGAAAGCCTGCAGCTCCTTCTCGTCTTCCTTGCGCGCGCTCATCGGCACGTTGCGGCCTAGGCGGTGCGATTCCCAGATGAAGTCGCCCGGCTTCTCCTTGCGGATCATCTCGATCATCTTCTTCACGATTGCCGTTTCGATATCTTTTTCCGAGCCCTGGTCCACATGGACCTGCTGCTGCCAGGTACGCTTGAAGTTGGTGCTGAAGCCGCGGAACTTGATATCCGCGCCATTGAAGGTCTGGTTGACGATCTGGAACACCCCGCCGGTGTCGTTGCGCTCGCCATTGGCGTTACGGCCCTGTGCGCCCATGATATTGGCCAAGGCGCGCGCCTTGCCGGTGGCGCCAGCATCTTCTTCCTGCGCCGGCTGCTGCGAATCGCCCTGGCGCGCACGGCGGCGCTGCTCGATCAGGGCAGCCATGTCCGGCACCGTATCCGGCACCGGCGTCAGCTTGGCCTGCTCGGGCGGCACAATCTTCTCCTGCGGCTTGACGACTTCGGTGATCGCATTCTTGTTTGGCGGCAGGTAGGCACGCGACGAGCGCGGCGTTTCCTTGGACGGCTTTGCCTTCGGCTGCGATTTGGGTTTTGGCTGTGGCGCCGGCTTGCCCGGGGTGATATAGACCATTTCACCGGCCTTGGAAGGCGGCGTAATGTCGATCTTTTCCTTGGGCTTGATGAAATAGATGAGTACGACCAGCAAGTGCAGGCCGATGGTGAAGGCAATACCCCAGCGGTTTGGCTTGCTCGCACCATATTCGAGTACCTTGTCCTGCGGCCATGGCTGGCCGCAGGTCGGGCAGGTATGCCCGTCGTGGGCCGCAAGTTCGGCGTGGGAATGGGTGTACTGGTGCAAGATATTGGCTTTTAACTGAAGATGCTGGGGTGGAAGCTTACCGACTTTCGCCCTTGACCAATGTTACAGGTTGTAAGCGCCGCCCCGCATATTATCAGTGTTTGGCCGCTTTGACGGCCCTGAGCTCGACCGGTTGCACGGCTTCCGTTGCCGATCCATCATCCAGGTCCTGGTCCTTCATCGGACCGCTGCCGGAATATTTATCCAGGAACAGGTAAATCACCGGCGTGATATACAAAGTAATCACCTGGGAGAACAGCAGGCCCCCAATGACCGCCAAGCCCAGCGGCTGGCGCAGTTCGGCTCCGGCACCGAGGCCAAGCGCGATCGGCAAGGCGCCCATCAGGGCCGCCAGCGTGGTCATCATGATCGGGCGGAAGCGCAGGATGCAGGCCTCGCGGATCGCATCCATCGGCGCCTTGCCCTCCTCCCGCTGCGCCACCAGGGCGAAGTCGATCATCATGATGGCGTTCTTTTTCACGATACCGATCAGCATCAGGATACCGATGATGGCGATCATGGTCAGGTCCATCTTGAAGATCCACAAGGTCAGCAGCGCGCCCACAGCAGCAGACGGCAGGCCGGCCAGGATGGTCAGCGGGTGGATATAGCTTTCGTACAGCACGCCCAGCAGCACATAGATCACGCCCAGCGCCGCCACGATCAGGATCAGTTGGCTGCTTTGGGAATCCTTGAACACGGCCGCATCACCGCCGTAGCTGGTGATGATCGAGGCCGGCAGGCCCATCTGCATGCCCATCTTTTCGATCTTGGCGGTGGCATTGCCCAGCGGGACGTCCGGCGCCAGGTTGAAGGAAATCGTGATCGCCTGCAACTGGCCCTGGTGGTTGACCGAGGTTGGGCCCACCGTGCGCTCGACGGTGGCAAAGCTCGACAGCTGCACCAGCTGGCCGCTGCTGTTCCGCACCGACAGCTTGGTCAGCGAATCGTCGAACTGGCGGTCTTCGGTGGCCGCTTCCAGGATCACGAAATAACTGGCGGCCGAGGAGTAGATGGTCGACACCTGGCGCTCGCCAAAAGCGAGGTACAGCGCGGTGCGCACATCGGCCAGCTTGACGCCCAGCATATTGGCCTTGTCGCGGTCGATCTTCAGTTGCGCCTGCAAGCCCCGGTTCTGCGAATCGCTGGTGACGTCGCGGAAATCGGTATCGGCCCGCATCTGGTCCAGGAACTTGGCTGCCCAGTCGTTCAGCGCATCCGGACTGACCGATTGCAGCGTGTACTGGTAGCGGCTCTTCGAAGGACGGCCGCCCAGCTGCAGGTTTTGCACCGGGCTCAGGTAGACCTGGATGCCGGCAATCTTTTTCGTTTCCTTACGCAGGCTATCCAGCACCTCGGTCATCTTCTTGCGTTCGCCGCGCGGCTTCAGCACGATGAACATGCGGCCGGTATTGCCGCCGCTGGTAAACGAAGTCACATCCTTGATGTTCGGGTTGGCCTGGATCGTGGCGGCGACCTTTTCCTGCAGCTGCAGCATGGCGGAGGTGGAGATGTCTTCCGACGCTTCGGTATTCACGCGAATCTGTCCCAGGTCCTCCTCAGGGAAGAAGCCTTTCGGGATCGCGATGTACAGCCAGGCGGTCAGCGCGAACGTGCCGACGGCGATGCCCAGCACCACAAAGCGGTGATGCAGGGCCAGGTCCAGCGTGCGCGCATAGGCGTCGCGCGTGGCATGGAAGGCGCGCTCGAAGTGGCGGCCGATGAAGGTATCGTCGCCCGAAGTCTCATGCGAGTCGGCCGGCATGAAGCGCGAGGCCAGCATCGGCACCAGGGTCAGCGACACGATCGCCGACACCAGCACCGACAGGCCGACCACCACGGCGAACTCGTGGAACATCAGGCCCATCACGCCCGGCATGAAGAAGATCGGAATGAACACCGCCACCAGCGAAATCGAAATCGACACGATGGTGAAGCCCATCTCTCTCGAACCGACGAGGGCCGCCTGCAAAGGCTTCTTGCCCAGTTCGATATGGCGCACGATGTTTTCCAGCACCACGATCGCATCGTCGACCACCAGGCCAACCGCCAGCGTGATGCCGAGCAGGGACACGTTGTCCAGGCTGTAGCCCAGCGCGTACAGCAGCGACAGCGCGCCGAGCAGCGAGATCGGCATGGTGACGGCCGGGATGAAGGTGGCAGCCAGGCGGCGCAGGAACAGGAAGATCACCAGCACCACCAGCACCACAGTCAGCGCGAGCGTCAGGTTCACGTCGTGGATTGCCTCTCGGATCGACACCGAGCGGTCGTTGACCAGGTTGATCGACACCGATTCCGGCAACTGGGCGCGGAAGCGCGGCAGCAGCTTGCGCACCGCATCGACCACTTGCACGGTGTTGGCATCGGGCTGGCGTTGTACCAGCAGCACGATGGCGCGCTCGCCGTTGTAACTACCGGCAGCCTTGATCGACTGGTAGCTGTCTTCCACCGTTGCCACTTCCTTCAGGCGCACCGGCTGGCCATTGCGGGTGGCGATGATCAGGTCGGCGAAATCGGCGGCGCGCATCAGCTGGGCATTGCCCTGGATGGTCAGGGTCTGGCTCGGGCCATCGATGGTGCCGAGCGGCGTGTTGGCGTTGGCAGCCTTGATGGCGGCCTGCAGCTCGTCGAGCGTCAGGTTGCGCGAGTTCATCAGGTCCGGCTTGGCGCGCACGCGCACGGCAAAGCGCTTCTGGCCGTTGACCGAGACCTGGGCCACGCCCGGCAGGGTGGACAGGTTGGGCGCCACCAGGTTTTCCGCGTAATCGTTGAGCTCGGACAGGCTCAGCGACGGCGAAGTCATGGTGGCGAACAGCACCGGCGCGTCGGCCGGGTTGACCTTGCGGTAGGACGGCAGGTCCGTCATCTCCTGCGGCAGCGAACGCTGGGCGCGCAGCAGCGCCGCCTGCACGTCGACGGCCGCTTCGTTGACGTTGATCGACGGGTCAAATTCCAGCGTCAGCGAGGTATTGCCCAGCGTGCTGGTGGAGGTGATCATCGACAGGCCGCCGATGGTCGAGAATTGTTTTTCCAGCGGCAGCGCAACCGACGAGGCCATGGTTTCCGGCGAGGCGCCCGGCAGGTCGGCGCTGACGTTGATGACCGGGGTGTTGTAGCTTGGCAGTGCGGCGACGGGAATGTGGGAATAGGCCAGCACGCCTGCCAGGATCAGGCTCAGCGAGAGCAGCACCACCATCACGGGGCGCCGGATACTCAGCTCGGAAAGGTTCATTCTGCCTTACCCTTCTTGTGGGCCTTGCCGTTCTGCGCGACTGCCGGTTCGGCGATGCGGACTTTTCCGCCAGGTCGCAGGTTCTGCTTGCCTTCCACGATGATCTGCTCATCGCCATTCAGGCCGGTGACCGCGGCCAATGCGCCGAAGCCGTGGATGCGTTGGACGTTGACTACCTTGGCCGTCTGGTCAGGCGCAACCGTGTATACAAAAGTACCTTTGGTATTGGTAATAATAGCGTTCTGCGGCACAACCAGTGCATCTTTCAGGGTAGCGACCGTCAGCTTGGTGTTCACGTACTGGCCCGGCCACAGGCGGGTATCGGCATTGTCGAATACGGCCTTGACGCGGATTACGCCAGCCACCGGATCGACGGTATTGTCGACAAAGCTGAGCTGGCCTTTGATCGGCTTGTCCGAATTGTTCTGGAACGCTTGCACCGCCACCTTGCCCGCGCGCTGCGCATCGAGCAAGGCCGCCAGGCTCGATTCCGGCACGGTGAAAGCGACGTTGATCGGATTCAGCTGGGTCACCGTGGTCAGCGAAGTGCTGAGTTGCACCAGGCTGCCCGGATAGACGTTGATGGCGCCGACGCGGCCGGTCAGCGGCGAGCGGATTTGCGAGAAGCTCTGGTCGACCTTGCTGGCGCGGGCGACGGCGATGTCGGCTTCCAGCGTGGCCCGGCTCGAGTCCACCTGGCTCTTCAGCGTGTCGACTGCGCTCTGGGCCAGGAAGTTCTGGGTGCGCAATTCCTGGGCGCGCTTGTACTGGCGTTCCAGGTCGGCCAGGGTGGCGCGGTCCTTGGCCACTTGCGCATCGGCTTTCTCGACGTTGGCCGCCTCGGTGCGGGCGTCGAGCGAGAACATCAGCTCGCCCTGCTTGACGAACTGGCCTTCCTTCACATGCACCTTGACGATGGTGCTGGTGGTTTGCGGGTGCAGGTCGACAGTCGAGATCGGGCTCACGGTGCCATTGGCCGACAACGCCACCGGCACGTCCTGGCGCAGCGGCGCCACCACGTTGACCGTGGTCGGGCCTTGTTCGCCCTTGCCTTTGCCGCCAGCGGCGCTGCCTTGTCCATGCTCGGCGCCCTGCTCGGCCGGGGCCTTGCTCGCATACCAGGCGCCGCCACCGATTGCCACGGCCAGGCCCACCACTACTGCCAGAGTTTTCTTCTTCATGAGAGGTTTAACTATTTTCCTGCATAAAATTCGGGGAACACGAGGGTGGCTTCCAGGCCGCCGCTCGCGTGGTTGGCCAGGCTCAGGCTGGCGCCATGCTGTTCAGCGATATTGCGTGCAATCGTCAGGCCAAGGCCAGTGCCGCCGGACGAGCGGTTGCGCGACGATTCCAGGCGGTAGAACGGCTCGAACACCTGGGCCAGCTGGCCGGCCGGAATGCCCGGGCCTTCATCGCGGATGCGCACGCGCGACGCGCCTGCTTCGCGCTCCACCGTCACGTGCGCGCGCTGGCCATACTTGACCGCGTTGTCGATCAGGTTCACCAGGCAGCGGCGGATGTCGAGCGGACGGCCCATCAAGTCCATGCCTGCGCGGCCTGTCAGGTCAACCTGCTGGCCGGCGTCGGTGGCGTCGGCGCATACGCTGTCGAGCAGTGCGTCGAGGTCGACGCGCTGCATGGCTTCGGTGGTGTCCATGCTGCGCGCCAGGTCCAGGCCTTCCTTGACCATCTGCTGCATGGCCGACAGGTCTTCCAGCAGCTTGCCCTGCAGTTCCGGGTCCTGTACTTTTTCCAGGCGCAGGCGCATGCGGGTCAGAGGGGTCTGCAGGTCGTGCGTGATGGCTGCCAACATTTCCGTGCGCTGGGCGATGTGCTGGCGGATGCGCGCCTGCATGGCGTTGAAGGCGGCCGAGGCGGTGCGGATTTCCGTCGCGCCACCCAGCTTGATCGGCGGGTGATTGATGTCGTGACCCAGGTTTTTGGCGGCGACGGCCAGATTCTTTAGCGGACCCATCGTCATGCGGGCCACCAGGTAGGCCAGCACGGCAATGCTGAGGAGGAAGGGAACAAAAGCGGCATATTCATTTTTGCCTGTCGGCGCGGGCTGGCGCGGCGGCAGGATGGACAATTTCAGGTGCTGGCCGTCGGGCATGGTGACCGCCAGCGATTCGCAGGTGCCGCGCCAGGTGCCGGTGCCGGCGCCAAACACGGAGAAAGCCGTGTAGGCGGGCGTCGGGCGCTCGCAGGCATCAGGGCGGTCCAGCAGGGATTGCAGGGTGTATTCCTTGCCGAGGCGGTTGGCCAGGGTGGCGCCGAATTCGCTCATTTCCGGACTGATGCCGGCCAAGTCGTCGAGGACCTCGAGCTTGATGGCGCCCATGCTGGCGACGCGCAGGTATTGGTTGCGCGATTCCGGCAGCACGACAACTGCGGTGGAAATGATCTGCTCGGCACGCTCGAGGGCAAAGAAGTCGCGGTAGCGCTGCAGGGTGCGCTGGCGTTCATTGACGGCGAGATATTGGGTCAGCGCGGCAGAGGCAATGATGCCCAGCATCAGGACCAGGAAGACCCGGCCCGTCATGCCCCTGAAAAACGCTTTCATTAGTCAGGCTCCACGGCCACCGTACCCGCCAGTACGTAGCCGCCATTGCGCACTGTCTTGATGATTTGCGGCAAGCGCGCGTCTTCGCCCAGCTTCTGGCGCAGGCGGCTGATCTGAATATCAATCGAACGGTCAAATGGATCGGCGTCGCGGCCCTGGGTCAGGTTCAACAGCTGGTCGCGGTTGAGCACCCGGTTGGGGTGCTCGAGGAAGACCTTGAGCAGGCGGAATTCGGCGCCGGACAGCATGATGACCGTTCCCTGCGGATTGACCAGGTGGCGCGCGGTCAGGTCCAGCACCCAGTTGGAGAAGCGGATGCGGCTGGCTTTCTCGACGCCGCTGACGGCAGCATTGGCGCTGCGGCGCAGCACGCTGCGGATGCGGGCCAGCAGTTCGCGCGGCTCGAATGGCTTGGGCAGGTAATCGTCTGCGCCCATTTCCAGGCCAAGGATGCGGTCCAGCGGCTCGCTGCGCGCGGTCAGCATGATGACCGGCAGGGTCGAGTGGGCGCGCAGCTTGCGGCACAGGGTCAGGCCGTCTTCGCCCGGCAAGTTCAGGTCCAGCACGATCAGGTCGGGCTTGGTGTTGTCGAGCAGCTTCCACATGGCCGCGCCGTCGCCGGCGCCATGGGTGCGGTAACCGTTAGTTTCCAGATAATCCTGCAACAGGGTGCGGATATCACGGTCGTCGTCGACGATGAGGATAGTGGCAGCATTTTCCATGCGTACAATTATCCCTTGCAACGCTGGCCAAGGGTAGACAGTTTGTATCGCCATGTTTAGATATTGCTTGTCGAAACATGGCGTTACAAAACTCTGGCAGCGCTGATCAGTCTTGAATGATGGCCCAGGTGCCGTTGCCAACAGCCGGGATGTTCCAGACACCGCTCATCTGCTGCAGGCTATCGATTTTGCCGGTGAAAGACGGGCTTCCATCGCTATTGTTGACCGAATTGAAGTACAGCGTTCCGTCAGCATTGACCTTGCCGGTGACATTCAATGCCACGCCGCTGCCGAAGCAACCACCGCTGATGTCGCCATCCCAGTCAATGGCAACGGTGCACGTCCCGGCCACGTTCTGTCCGAACGCCGTGGTGCCGTCGATGCGCCCTTTCCAGTTGCCGATAAAGCGCAGCGCGGTATCGAATTTCCGCGCCAGCTTCTGCTTCGAATAGCCCTCCAGTACCTCAGTCTGGGTCGCGGCACGACTGGCTCCGGTAAGTTTATTGGTCCTGGTGATATTGCTGACACATTTGACATCGACTCCCAGGTCGGGCTCCCACCAGCAGATGCGATCGACAACTGTTCGGAAATTGCCGTCTTCGTCAGTTTCATTGCGGCTTATCTTATGGGTCGTAAAGATTCCAGCCGGAACGGTTACCTGCTCAATCGCCAAAACGCTGTCTTTGAACTCAATCGAGGTCTGTGTGGCAGGATTAAACGAACACTGGGCTTGGACAACACCGGAATATTGCCAGTTCATGCCCACTGCCACGGCATACGGCGCCACCATATGAAGTGGCGGGTTCGTCGTCTCCGTGCATTCGCCATAGCTGACGCGCAGCGCACGCCCCAGGCTGTCCAGGTCCATTGAATTCATGCTCGAGGTAAAGACCGGGGAAACTGTCGCATTCGCATAATCGGAAAAGTAATTGACCGTTGCCGCGCCATCGCTTCCTACGCTACGAAAATACTTGGTGCTGTAGCTGTAACCCTCTTCGCCGGTGTTCTTGTCACGCGTTGTGGTTTCCCATGTGAAATAATCCCCTACGGTCGCCTTCGCCGCCACAAAAGTTTGAGGGGCCGCAGGCAGTGGCGCCGAGCTGTTCTCACCACCGGAGCCTCCACCACAACCGGCAAGCACGCCTGCCACCGCCAACACTGCCAAGCCACACTTACGCATCGATTCCCTTTGAGACTATTATTAAACGAAAAACCAACAATATTGCCACAAAGTAATCAAAAGCGCAACATCTGGATACAAAGTCCTTGCTCCGGGACACTTGTCCGAAACAGGAAAGCCGGAAGATGCTCCCATGTGCAGTGCGAGTGCACATTCAATTGTGTTCAATACTGAAGGGATTAATCATGAAAACCTTGCATAAAGCATTCGTCATCGGCGCAGCTGTGTTCGGATTTGGCGCGGCGGCTTTGCCGGCCATGGCTGAGGAGGCTCCGCAGCACCAATATGCGGCCACCAAATTCGATCCAGTCCAAATGCAGGAGCGTATGGATGCGCATGCCAAGCGCATGCACGATACGCTGAAGATCACGCCGGCCCAGGAAGGTGCATGGCAGGCCTATTTGTCGGCGCTGAAATCGAATATGCCGCAGCGCGGCCAGTTCGACCGCGCCGCATTCAAGAATATGCCGGCGCCGGAGCGCATGGAAAAGCGGATCGAGATGGCGAAGGCCCATTTGAGCCGCATGGAAAGCAACCTGGCAGCAACCAAGACTTTCTACGCCGTGCTGACGCCTGAACAGCAAAAGCTGTTCGATGAGAAGGCTGGACATTTCGGTCATGGCATGCACCGTCATGCCATGCGCAACCATCATTGATCCCTGGACGGGAAACAAAAGGGCGCCGGTTGGCGCCCTTTTTCGGCAAGACTTAGTCTTGGTTGATCACCCAAGTACCGCTGCCATGATTGGGCACGCTCCAAGTGCCGCTGATCTGCTGCAGACTATCGAACTTACCCGTGATCGTCTGACCTGTGACACCATTGCTGACCAGGTTGAGTGCCAGGGTCCCGTCCGGATTGACCTTGCCGACTAAATCGAATTCGAATCCACTGTCTGCGCAATTACCCTTGATCGTCCCATCCGGGAGGAACATCGCTGTACATTTGCCGTAGGCGTCGCCCAGCAAGCGTCCAGCCCAGGAGCCGGTGAAACGCAGGGTCGAATCAACTTTGCGCCCCAATGCACGATTGGAGAATGCCTGCAACTCATAGGTGTCCGCATAGCTCGTCTTTTCGCCAGTCGCCTTCTTCGTTCGCGCCGTATTGGCGATGCATTTCACTTCCACGCCCAGCTCAGGCTCCCACCAGCAGGTGCGCTCTCGCACCGCCGTCCAGGTCGCGCTGTTCGAGGTGTGGTTCCGAGTTATTTTGAGCGCATTGAAGGTACCAGCAGGCACGGTCACCCGTTCCAGGGCACCGACTACATCCTTGAACTCAAGGGTTGATTGCTCAGGCTCGAAACCGCAATTGGTTTCATACACGCCAGCATGCTGCCAGTTCATCCCGGCCGCGATCGTCTTGAGCGCCACCATGTGATACGCTGGTTTGGTCGTAGAAACACAGGGGTAATCTCTGATACTCAGCAGGCGTCCCAAGCTGTCGTATTCTTCCGTTCTTGTTTTCGAGCTAGCCACCATTAGCTCGCTTTGCCCTGCTAGTGCCGACACGGCTTTGACGGTTGTTCCCCCATCCGTTGCAACCCCGCTGACCAAACGCGATTCATAAGTGGTCGAATCGTTTTGCCCTGAAACCTGCCACACCTGCTTGTACGAATAATAGTCGCCCACCGTTGCAGCGGCTGCGACATACGTCTTGGGACCGGCAGGCAGCTGGACACTCTCGCCTGCATTGACACCACCACTCCTATCATCGCCACCACCACCACCACAGGCGGCCAGCAAGGCTGCCATCACCATCACGGCAAAACTACGAACATTCATGCGTTTCCTTCGATTAGCCATTACACCCAGCAAGATTTATTGATTTTATCTTAATAAACAATCCAAAAAAAGGGCGCCTTTCGCGCCCTTGGATTAGTTCAGCTTTTGAAGTGATCGCAGGAATTTCTCGGTATTCTGGAAGCCAATGACCCGCGAATCCGGGATTTCCTGGCCCATGGCATTAAACATGATGATGCCCGGCGGGCCAAACAAAGTGAACCGCTGCAGCATCGCCTTGTCGGCCTCGTTGTTCTCCGTGACATCGACCTGCAGCAAAATCGTATTGGCCAGTTTCTGCTGGACCGCCGGGTCGATGAAGGTCAGCTTTTCCATTTCCTTGCACGACACGCACCAGTCGGCATAGAAATCCAGCAGCACGGTTTTGCCGCCGGTTTGCTCCAGCACGGCATCCAGGTCAGCGACCGTTTTGATGCGGGTAAATTGCAGGTGGCGATCGGCGCGTCCGGCCAGTCTTTCAATCGGGTGCAACGGATCGGCGCTGCCTGTCGCTAAGCCCGCGACCTGGATCAGCCCCAGTACCGCAAAGAAGAATGCGATAACTTTCGGCAGCCATTTGCCGCGTTCATGGGTCAGCAGGAAGAACGCATAGCCCACGCCCAGTATGGCCCAACCAATCATCTGCAGCTTGCCCGGCAAGACCGGCGACACCAGCCACAGGGCCATCGCCAGCATCAGCACGCCAAAGAAGCGTTTCACGGCCTGCATCCAGACACCCGCGCGCGGCACCAGGGCGCCGGCCGAAATACCGACCAGCAGCAACGGAATACTCATGCCAACAGCCATTGAGAACAGGGCGCTGCCGCCGATCACGACGTCGCGGGTCTGGCTGATGTAGACCAGCGCGCCAGCCAAGGGGGCCGCGACGCACGGGCCGACAATCAGGGCCGAGATGGCTCCCATCGCAAAGACGCCGGCCAGCTTGCCACCGGACTGGCGATTCGACGCGCCCGCCAGGCGCGATTGCATCGCCGCCGGGACTTGCAGGTCATACACGCCGAACATGGATAGCGCCATGCCGGCCATCCCCAGGCCGAAGAAGCCCAACACCCACGGGTTTTGCAAGGCGGCCGACAAACCCTGGCCAATCAGGCCCGCCGCCACGCCAAGCACGGTGTAGACGATGGCCATGCCGAGCGAGTAGCTGACCGACAGCACGAAGCCGCGGGAGCGATTGCCGGAAGATCCATCGCCAACGATGATCGAGGACAGGATCGGCACCATCGGCAACACGCAGGGCGTGAAGGACAGGCCCAGCCCAAGCAGGATAAACAGCGGCGCGATCACCAGCAGGCTGCCTCCTTTCAACGCCGATTCGATCTTGCCCATTTCGCTCTCGCTTCCCGCGGCGGCGACTGGCGCTGCCGGGGTCGTGGCGCCGGCAGCTGCAGGCATGTCCACGCCAGCTTGCGAAACTGCGACAGGCACGCTTTGCGCAACGCCTGCTGTGCCTTGTTTTGTTCCAATGCCGAATACGCTGCCGCCAGCCGGTGCGCTGCTGCCGCCGACCACCATCAGGCGCGCCGAGGATTCCATCGGCGAATAGCACAGGCCCTTTTCCGAGCAGCCCTGGCTGGTAGCCATCAGCGTGAATGGCCCGGGCGCCTCGACCGGGATCACGATCGTCACCTGGTGGCGATAGGTCTCCACGTTCTTGGCAAAGGTCTCGTCGTATTTCACCTTGCCCGGCGGGATTTGCGGCTCGCCCAACGTTGCGCCGTCGGCAACGAACTTGAAGCGCTCGCGGTACATGTAATAGCCGTCCGCGATCTCATACGTTACGGCGATGGCCTTGCCCTCCACCACTTTGGCGGAAAACTTGAATGCTACCTGGGGATCGAGGAATTCCTCGTCGGCCCGCGCCGCACCGGCAAACAGGAGAACAAAGAGCGAGAGCGCGGCGAACAGCCACGCCTGGAAGGAGGACGCTTGTCGGTGCATGGTCTTGAGCGGTGAATCGATCGGGCACGCCAATGGTACACCGGGCGGCTTAACGCTGCTTTAAGCTGTTACCAGCAGAAATAAAAAAAGCCGGGCAGTGCCCGGCTTTTCAATAAACCTGTCTGAGATTACTCAGCGGTTGGTGCCTCGTCAGCGGAGCTGACTTCTGGACGGTCCACCAGCTCAACGAAAGCCATTGGAGCGTTGTCGCCATGACGGAAACCCATTTTCAGGATGCGCAGGTAGCCGCCGTTGCGGTTTGCGTAGCGTGGGCCCAGTTCAGCGAACAGCTTCAGAACCATCTCGCGGTCGCGCAGACGGGAGAAAGCCAGGCGCTTGTTGGCCAGGGTGTCGGTCTTGCCCAGGGTCAGGATTGGTTCCACAACGCGACGCAGTTCCTTTGCCTTTGGCAGGGTGGTCTTGATCGCTTCGTGACGCAGCAGCGAAACAGTCATATTGCGCAGCATTGCCAGACGGTGGGACGAGGTACGGTTCAGTTTACGGAGGCCGTGACGGTGACGCATGGTACTTCCTTTCGATAATGTTTAAATCCGAGATCTTCGATCGCCTTGGCAAGCCTCGGCGCGGTCCGGTTATGGTTAAAGTTACTGCTAATCAGTTGGTAACAGGGCAGAACATCGCTGCGCGATGTCCAGCACTGTCACCAATTTGTTACTTATTTCTCCAGACCAGCCGGCGGCCAGTTCTCGAGTTTCATGCCCAAGGTCAGGCCGCGCGATGCCAGCACTTCCTTGATTTCGTTCAGCGACTTGCGGCCCAGGTTCGGGGTCTTCAGCAGCTCGTTTTCGGTACGCTGGATCAGGTCGCCGATGTAGTAGATGTTTTCTGCTTTCAGGCAGTTGGCCGAGCGCACGGTCAGTTCCAGGTCGTCCACTGGACGCAGCAGGATCGGATCGACCATTGGAGCGCGCGATGGCGCTTCAGCGGTGGTTTCGGTGCCTTCCAGGGCAGCAAACACGTTCAGCTGGTCGACCAGCACGCGGGCCGATTGACGGATCGCTTCTTCCGGGGTGATCACGCCATTGGTTTCAATGTTGATGATCAGCTTGTCCAGGTCGGTACGCTGTTCCACACGTGCCGATTCGACAGCGTAGGAAACACGGCGCACTGGCGAGAACGAAGCGTCCAGGATGATGCGGCCGATGGTCTTGTTGGCGTCTTCCGACAGGCGACGCACGTTGCCAGGAACGTAGCCGCGGCCTTTTTCGACTTTGATCTGCATGTCCAGCTTGCCGCCAGCGGTCAGGTTGGCGATCACGTGGTCCGGGTTGATCAGTTCCACGTCGTGTGGCAGGTCGATGTCCGACGCCATCACTGGGCCTTCGCCTTCCTTCTTCAGGGTCAGGGTCACGGAGTCACGGTTGTGCACCTTGAACACGACGCCCTTCAGGTTCAGCAGCAGGTCCACCACGTCTTCCTGCACGCCGTCCAGCGAGGAGTACTCGTGAACGACACCGGCGATGGTGACTTCGGTCGGCGCAAAGCCGGTCATCGAAGACAGCAGCACGCGGCGCAGCGCGTTGCCCAGAGTGTGGCCGTAGCCGCGCTCGAACGGCTCCATCACGACTTTGGCGTGACCGTGGCCCAGGGCTTCAACATCGATAATACGTGGTTTCAACAAGCTATTTTGCATGTAAATGTCCTTTTCATTACCCTCGGCTCGTTACACCGATAAGGCTGATGGCATTAAATGGAAAAGGCGGGACCGCGTCCCGCCTTGGTACAGCACCCGAGATTAACGGGAATACAGTTCGACGATCAGCGATTCGTTGACGTCAGCAGCGATTTCGTTGCGCTCTGGCAGGGACTTGAAGGTACCTTCCATTTTCTTGGAGTCAACCGACACCCAAGCTGGCATGCCAACTTGTTCAGCCAGCGACAGGGCTTCAACGATACGGGTCTGCTTCTTCGACTTTTCGCGCACGGCGATCACGTCGCCGGTCTTCACGTTGTACGAAGGGATGTTCACCACGTTGCCGTTCACGGTGAAGGCTTTGTGGGACACCAGCTGACGCGCTTCAGCGCGGGTCGAGCCGAAGCCCATGCGGTAGGCAACGTTGTCCAGGCGGGATTCCAGCAGGGACAGCAGGGTTTCGCCGGTTGGGCCCTTGCGGCGCTCAGCTTCAGCGAAGTAGCGACGGAACTGGCGTTCCAGCACGCCGTACATACGCTTGACCTTCTGCTTTTCGCGCAGCTGGTTGCCGTAGTCGGAGGTGCGGGCGCCGGATTTCACGCCGTGCTGGCCTGGCTTGACGTCCAGTTTGCACTTGGAATCCAGGGAGCGGCGTGCGCTCTTCAGGAACAGGTCGGTGCCTTCACGGCGGGACAGTTTTGCTTTTGGTCCGATATAACGTGCCACGGTATTTTCCTTAATGATGTAAATGACGCCCCAGCCGCATCGGGATGCGGTTAGGCGCTAGCCTGGCTCACTTTCAGCGCAGGCGGTGGCTCAACATTGCCAGGCCGGCCACGAAAAGCGGCGCGGAAAGGCAAAAATAGCCGGACAGTATAACCGTTTCCGGTTCACTGTTCCAGCGATTTTGACTTCTGAAAAACGGTGGCCGGTCCACACCAGACCGGCCATTGTCTTGCAGATATTAGATGCGACGACGCTTAGGAGGACGGCAGCCGTTGTGCGGCACTGGGGTCACGTCCTGGATCTCGGTGATCTTGATGCCCAGGTTGTTCAGTGCGCGAACAGCGGATTCGCGGCCAGGACCAGGGCCCTTGATGCGAACTTCCAGGTTCTTCACGCCGCATTCCTGCGCAACTTTACCAGCGGCTTCAGCAGCAACCTGCGCTGCGAACGGGGTCGACTTACGCGAACCCTTGAAGCCAGCACCACCGGAGGTCGCCCACGACAGAGCGTTGCCCTGGCGGTCGGTGATGGTGATGATGGTGTTGTTGAAGGAAGCGTGAACGTGTGCGATACCTTCAGCGACGTTCTTCTTGACTTTCTTGCGTACGCGAGCGGCTGCTGCGGAGCTTTGTTGCTTAGCCATAGTAGTTCCCTAGATTATTTCTTCAGCGATTGAGCGGCTTTGCGCGGGCCCTTGCGGGTACGTGCATTGGTGCGGGTGCGCTGACCGCGGACCGGCAGGCCCTTACGGTGACGCAGACCACGGTAGCAGCCCAGGTCCATCAGACGCTTGATGTTCATCGACAGTTCGCGACGCAGGTCGCCTTCGACGATGAACTTGCCGATTTCTTCACGCAGCTTTTCCAGCTCGCTGTCGTCCAGGTCCTTGACCTTCTTGTTGGTTGCAACGCCGGCTTGTGCGCAGATGAACTGCGAACGAGGACGGCCGATACCGTAGATCTCGGTCAGGCCGATAACGGTGTGCTTATGGTTTGGGATGTTAACCCCTGCAATACGTGCCATTCGTTATTCCCTCGAATTAACCTTGACGCTGCTTGTGACGAGCTTCCACGCAGATTACGCGGACCACGCCCTTGCGCTTGATGATCTTGCAGTTGCGGCAGATGCGCTTAACTGAAGCGTTAACTTTCATGATTGCACTCTCTTATGTTCGAAATTGCTTAATTAATTACTTTGTCCGGAACACAATACGGGCCCGGCTCAGGTCGTACGGCGTCAATTCAACCGTGACCTTGTCGCCAGGGAGAATACGGATATAGTTCATCCGCATTTTACCCGAAATGTGGCCGAGTACCACGTGGCCGTTTTCCAGCTTTACTCGAAAAGTTGCATTGGGCAAGTTCTCCAGGATCTCGCCCTGCATCTGAATTACGTCGTCTTTTGCCATTTATCGTGTCGGAAGTCCGCCCTTGAAGTTAGCTTTGCGCAGCAGCGATTCATATTGCTGCGACATCACATAGTTTTGCACTTGAGCCATGAAGTCCATGGTCACAACTACAATAATCAACAGCGAAGTACCACCAAAATAGAACGACACCTTCCACTGGGCTTGCATGAATTCCGGCAGCAAGCACACGGCGGTGATGTACACGGCGCCCGCCAGGGTCAATCGCATCAGGATCTTGTCGATGTAACGGGCTGTCTGCTCACCGGGACGAATCCCTGGCACAAAGGCCCCGCTCTTCTTCAAGTTGTCCGCAGTTTCCTTGCTGTTGAACACCAGTGCGGTGTAGAAGAAGCAGAAGAAAATGATTGCCACGGCGTACAGCAGTGCATGGATTGGCTCACCAGGAGCCATCGACGCAGCCAGATCTTTCAGGAAGCGGACCACTGGGTTAGAGGTGTCCGCACCTTTCGAAAACCAGTCCACGATGGTAGCCGGGAACAAGATAATCGACGAAGCGAAGATCGGCGGAATCACGCCTGCCATGTTGAGCTTGAGCGGCAGGTGGCTGGTCTGCCCACCGTAGATCTTGTTACCGACCTGACGTTTGGCGTAGTTGACCAGGATCTTGCGCTGACCACGTTCGACGAACACCACCGCGTAGGTAACCGCAGCTACCAGGACCACGATGAGGATCCCCGAGAAAGCGTTGATCTGGTTGTTGCTGACCTGGGTGAACAAGCCACCCAGCGCATTTGGCAGACCAGCCGCGATACCGGCGAAGATGATGATCGAGATGCCGTTACCAAGGCCACGCTCGGTAATCTGCTCGCCCAACCACATCACGAACATGGTGCCGGTCAGCAGCGTCACCACGGTGACGAAGCGGAAGCCCATACCAGGGTCGATCACCAGGCCAGGCTGGGCTTCCAGCGCGACCGCGATGCCGAACGCCTGGAACAAAGCCAGACCGACAGTTGCATAACGGGTGTACTGGGTAATCTTGCGACGGCCCGATTCACCTTCTTTTTTCAGCGCCTCCATGGTCGGCGACACGATCGACACCAGTTGCATGATGATCGAGGCCGAAATGTATGGAGTAATGCCCAGGGCAAAGATCGTGAAACGCGACAGCGCGCCACCGGAGAACATGTTGAACATGCCCAGGATGCCGTTCTGCTGCGATTCAAACAACCGTGCCAGCTCTACCGGGTTGACACCCGGAACAGGGATGTGTGCACCGATACGGTACACCACCAGAGCGCCCAGCAAAAACCACAGCCGGTTCCAAGGGAAGCCGGCGGCGGCGGATTTAGCAAGCTGTTGGTTCGTTGCCAATTTTCGCTCCGATTAAGCTAGCTGACTCAGGCTACCGAGCCGCCAGCTGCTTCGATGGCTGCTTTCGCGCCAGCGGTCACCTTCAGGCCTTTTACGGTCACTGCTTTGGTGATTTCGCCGGAAGCGATCACACGTACGTCGCGTGCCAGAACATTCAGCACACCGGCCTGTTTCAGCACCAGGATGTCGACTTCACCGACAGCCAGGGCGTTCAGGTCGGACAGACGCACTTCAGCCTTGAAAGTGGCATTCAGGGATTTGAAGCCACGCTTAGGCAGACGACGCTGCAGAGGCATTTGACCGCCTTCGAAGCCGACTTTGTGGAAGCCGCCCGAACGCGATTTCTGACCCTTGTGGCCGCGGCCTGCGGTTTTACCCAGGCCGGAGCCGATACCGCGGCCAACGCGGCGCTTAGCGTGCTTCGCGCCTTCTGCTGGTTGAATGGTATTCAGTTGCATTGTTTTCTCCAGTTCCTAAGGGTCGCTTAGGAAACGACTTTAACGAGGTAGGCGACCTTGTTGATCATGCCGCGCACAGCAGGAGTGTCCTGCAGTTCGCTGACAGAGTTCACACGACGCAGGCCCAGGCCACGCACGGTAGCGCGGTGGTCTTGACGGGTGCCGATCAGGCCCTTCACCAGTTTGACTTTGATAGTGCTCATTGAAGTGCTCCCTATTAACCCAGGATCTCTTCAACCGACTTGCCGCGCTTGGCAGCGATGTCAGCTGGAGTGCTCATTTTGGCCAGGCCGTCCAGGGTGGCGCGCACCAGGTTGTATGGGTTGTTCGAACCGGTGGATTTTGCCACCACGTCGGTCACGCCCATCACCTCGAAGATAGCGCGCATGGCGCCACCAGCGATCACGCCGGTACCTGGCTTGGCTGGCGACATCATCACTTTCGACGCGCCGTGGCGGCCGGTGACGGTGTGCTGCAGGGTGCCGTTCTTCAGAGGAACCTTGATCAGGTTGCGGCGGGCTTCTTCCATTGCCTTCTGCACACCGACCGGAACTTCCTTCGACTTGCCCTTGCCCATGCCGATGCGGCCATCGCCGTCACCAACCACGGTCAGCGCTGCGAAGCCCATGATGCGACCACCCTTGACCACTTTGGTCACGCGGTTGATCGCGATCATTTTTTCGCGCATGCCATCATCCGGCTTATCGGATGCCATTTTTGCTTGCATTTTTGCCATGATCGTACCCTTAGAACTTCAGGCCAGCTTCACGCGCGGCTTCAGCCAGCGCCTTGATGCGGCCGTGGTAACGGAAACCGGAGCGGTCGAAGGCGACTTCGGTGATGCCCGCTTTCAGTGCTTTTTCTGCGACACGCTTGCCAACCAGTGCGGCAGCGGCGGCGTTGCCACCCTTGCCAGACTTGCCAGCCAGCTCGGCGCGCACTTCCGCTTCCACGGTCGAGGCCGAAACCAGAACTTTGGCGTCCGGGCTGATCAGGTTCGCGTAAATGTGCAGGTTGGTGCGGTGGACCGACAGGCGGTTCACTTTCAGTTGCGCGATCTTGATGCGAGTTTGACGTCCGCGGCGCAGACGAGATTCTTTTTTGTCCATCGTCAGCCCCTAATTACTTCTTCTTGGTTTCTTTGAGCTTAACCACTTCGTCCACATAGCGGACACCCTTGCCTTTGTATGGCTCAGGGGAGCGGTAAGCACGCACTTCGGCGGCAACCTGGCCAACCTTTTGGCGATCAACGCCAGAGATGATGATCTCGGTTGGGGTCGGGGTTGCGCACTTCACACCGGCAGGCATGTCGTGAACGACCGGGTGCGAGAAGCCCAGGGACAGATTCAGCTTGTCGCCTTGAGCCTGGGCTTTGTAGCCCACGCCGACCAGGGACAGCTTCTTCTCGAAGCCCTTGGTAACGCCCACGACCATGTTGTTGACCAGGGCACGCAGGGTGCCGGACATGGCGTTCGATTCACGGCTGTCGTTCACCACGTCGAAGGACAGGGTGCCAGCGTTGTTTTCAACTTTTACCAGGCCGTTCAGGCTCTGGGTCAGGGTGCCCAGCGGGCCCTTGACGGTGATCGCTTGTGCGGAGATGGCAACTTCGGCGCCAGCAGGCACAACGATCGGCATTTTAGCTACACGAGACATTGTGTTACTCCTTAAGCCACGAAGCAGATGACTTCGCCACCAACACCGGTAGCGCGCGCCTTGCGATCGGTCATGACGCCTTTCGGGGTCGACACGATTGCCACGCCCAGGCCGTTCATCACGGTTGGGATCTCATCTTTGCCTTTGTAGATACGCAGGCCTGGACGCGAAACACGTTCCAGACGCTCGATCACAGGACGGCCTACATAATATTTCAAACCGATTTTCAGTTCCGACTTGCCCTCGTTGGTGGACACGGCGAAATCTTCAATGTAACCCTCGTCTTTCAGGACGTTGGCAATCGCAACTTTCACCTTCGACGATGGCATTGCCACGGAGGTCTTTTGCACGGTCTGTGCGTTGCGAATACGGGTCAGCATATCGGCGATAGGATCGCTCATACTCATTGCTTATTCTCCTATTACCAGCTGGCTTTGGTCATACCCGGGATTTCGCCACGCATGGCGAATTCACGGAGCTTGATACGACCCAGGCCGAATTTACGGAAGGTGCCACGTGGGCGACCGGTGACCTGGCAGCGGTTGCGCTGACGGGTTGGAGCCGAGTTACGCGGCAGGGCCTGCAGTTTCAGGCGCGCTTCGTAACGCTCTTCTTCCGACTTGGTCTGGTCATCAATGATGGCCTTCAGAGCGGCGCGCTTGGCAGCAAACTTGGCTACCAGGTCAGCACGCTTCTGTTCACGGTTAATCAGTGCGAGTTTTGCCATGATCGTTTAGTTCCTGAACGGGAATTTAAAGGCGGCGAGCAGCGCTTTGGCTTCGTCGTCGGTCTTCGCGGTGGTGGTGATCGAAATGTTCATACCACGCAGTGCGTCGATCTTGTCGTACTCGATTTCCGGGAAGATGATCTGTTCTTTCACGCCGATGTTGTAGTTACCACGGCCATCGAAGGATTTGCCAGACACACCACGGAAGTCACGCACGCGCGGCAGGGCCACGGTGATCAGACGGTCCAGGAATTCGTACATGCGGGCGCCGCGCAGGGTCACCATGGTACCGATCGGGTAGCCTTCGCGGATCTTGAAACCTGCGATTGCCTTACGGGCCTTGGTCACGACTGGCTTCTGGCCGGCGATCTTGGTCAGGTCGCCAACAGCGTGCTCGATGATTTTTTTGTCAGCCACGGCTTCCGAGAGACCCATGTTCAGGGTGATCTTGGTCAGGCGCGGCACTTCCATCACGGAGGAATAACCGAACTTGCCGGTCAACTCAGCGACGATCTTGTCTTTGTACAGTTGTTGCAGACGGGCCATTTCTGATTACCCTTTCACTACTTCGCCGGAGGACTTGAAGACGCGGACTTTTTTGCCATCCACTTCCTTGAAGCCTACGCGATCTGCCTTACCGGTCGCAGCGTTGAACAGAGCAACGTTGGACACGTGAATTGGCATGGTCTTGTCAACGATGCCACCTTGAACACCAGTCATCGGGTTTGGCTTAACGGCTTTTTTAGCCACGTTAACGCCGTCCACCACGACGTGCTCAGCGTCTACACGCTGGGTCACTACGCCGCGCTTGCCCTTGTCCTTACCAGTCAGGACGATGACTTCGTCGTTTTTGCGAATCTTATCCATTGTCTGACTCCTTACAGGACTTCCGGTGCCAGGGACACGATCTTCATGAACTTCTCAGTGCGCAGTTCACGCGTCACTGGGCCAAAGATACGGGTACCGATCGGTTCCAGCTTGTTGTTCAGCAGGACAGCAGCATTGCCGTCGAACTTCACCAGCGAACCGTCCTGGCGACGCACACCCTTAGCGGTGCGCACTACCACGGCGTTATAAATTTCACCTTTTTTGACACGGCCGCGAGGCTGAGCCACCTTAACGGTGACCTTGATCACGTCGCCGATGCCAGCGTAACGGCGCTTGGAACCGCCCAACACCTTGATGCACATGACTTCCTTGGCACCGGTGTTGTCGGCCACTTCGAGCCGGCTTTCAGTTTGAATCATAGTTATCTCTTTCCCAACTTAAGCCGAAGAATCCACACAATGCGGACATCGGTCAGTCTTGGTCCCGCCAGCAAACACAACGCCTGCTGATTGGGTGCTTGATCTTCATACAAGTACTGACCGCTATCGCGTCTACGGAGAGAAACTTTGCGGCGGATACATGGACGAAGCCCGCAAGTATCACATAAAACCTGCGGGCCTGCAAGAACTAATTAAATTGTGGCCGGGAACTCACGCTCCCGGCTTGCAACTTACTTAGACGATTTGTGCAGCTTGCACTACACGGGTCACCGTCCACGCCTTCGTTTTGGAGATCGGACGACCTTCCACGATCTCTACCGTATCACCGGCTTTGACCTGGTTGGTCTCGTCGTGCGCGTGGTACTTGGCGCTACGCACGATGATCTTGCCATACAGAGGGTGCTTGACGTGACGTTCGATCAGAACGGTAACGGTCTTGTCCATCTTGTCGGACACGACTTTACCGATCAGAGTACGCTTCAGCTTAACTTGTTCGGTCATTTCGCTTCCTTCGAGTTCATTACCGTTTTCACGCGGGCGATGTCGCGGCGGACCTTCTTCAGCTGCGAACTGTTGCCCAGCTGCTGGGTAGCAGCTTGCATACGCAGACCGAACTGCGCCTTCAGCAGGTCGTTCAGTTCTTTCTGCAGTGCAGCCTGGTCTTTGCCACGGAGTTCAGATGCTTTCATATTTCACTCCAATTATTGGCCAACCTGGCGCACCACGAAGGTGGTAGCCAGAGGCAGTTTAGCAGCAGCCAGACGGAACGCTTCGCGTGCCAGTTCTTCGCCAACGCCATCCATTTCGTACAGGACTTTGCCTGGACGGATTTCGGCAACGTAGTACTCCGGATTACCTTTACCGTTACCCATACGGACTTCGGCAGGCTTGTTGGAGATCGGCTTGTCTGGGAAAACACGGATCCAGATACGGCCACCACGCTTGATGTGACGGGTCATTGCACGACGAGCGGACTCGATCTGGCGTGCAGTGATACGGCCACGAGCCACGGCCTTCAGGCCGAACTCACCGAACGACACGTTAGTGCCGGTGGAGTGCGAAATGCCGGTGTTGCGGCCTTTCTGCTCTTTACGATATTTCCTGCGGCTTGGTTGCAGCATGCTTATTCTCCTGCTTTGTCAGCTGCAGCCGGCTTGGCAGCGCGGCGGGCGGCTGGGGCTTTGGCGCCTGGAGCTGGACGGCGGCCAGCTGGCTTACCGTCGTCGCGGCGCGGGCCACGTGGCTTCTTCTCTTCAGCCGGGGTGTCGATGACTGGTGCTTCGCCGGTGGCGGAGCGGTCACCCTTGTACACCCACACCTTGACACCGATGATGCCGTAGGTGGTGGAAGCTTCGGAGGTACCGTAGTCGATGTCCGCCTTCAGGGTATGCAGAGGCACGCGGCCTTCGCGATACCATTCGGTACGGGCGATCTCGATGCCGTTCAGACGACCCGAGGACATGATCTTGATGCCCTGGGCGCCCAGGCGCATTGCGTTCTGCATGGCGCGCTTCATGGCGCGGCGGAACATAATACGCTTTTCCAGCTGCTGGGAGATCGAGTCAGCGATCAGCTGAGCGTCGATTTCCGGCTTACGGATTTCTTCGATGTTCACGTGCACTGGCACGCCCATGATCTTGGTCAGGGCGGACTTCAGGACTTCGATGTCCTCGCCCTTCTTGCCGATCACGACGCCAGGACGCGAGCTGTACACGGTGAAGCGTGCGTTCTTGGCAGGACGCTCGATCACGATGCGGCCTACGGAAGCGTTTTTCAGCTTCTTCTTCAGGAAAGCACGTGCCTTCAGGTCTTCGTTCAGCATCGAAGCGAAGTTACCGTTGGTTGCGTACCAGCGAGATGCCCAGTTACGGGTGACCGCCAGACGGAAACCGGTTGGATGAATTTTCTGACCCATCGCAGCTCCTTAGTTACCGACAGTCACGTAAATGTGACAGGATTGTTTCGAGATACGGTCGCCACGACCTTTAGCGCGTGCAGTGAAGCGCTTCAGGATTGGACCCTTTTCGACGTAGATCGTTTTCACGAACAGTTCGTCGATGTCGGCACCGTCGTTGTGCTCGGCGTTCGCAATAGCGGACTCCAGCACTTTCTTGACGATGAACGCGCCTTTCTTAGGGCTGAACTGCAGGATGTTCAGCGCAGCGTCAACCTTCTTGCCGCGGATCAGGTCAGCGATCAGGCGACCCTTTTGATCCGACAGGCGCACGCCTTTGAGGATAGCTTTGGTTTCCATTATTTCTTAGCCTTTTTGTCAGCAGCGTGGCCCTTGAAGGTACGGGTCAGCGCGAATTCGCCGAGCTTGTGACCAACCATGTTTTCGGACACGTACACAGGCACGTGGACCTTGCCGTTGTGCACGGCAATGGTCAGACCGATGAAGTCAGGCATGATCGTCGAGCGACGGGACCAGGTTTTGATTGGCTTTTTGTCTTTGGTCGCTTGAGCGGCTTCGACTTTTTTCACCAGGTGGGCGTCGCAGAACGGCCCTTTTTTCAATGAACGAGTCATGGTTTATCCTTATTTCTTGCCGCGGCGAGAGACGATCATCGAAGAAGTACGCTTGTTGGAGCGAGTCTTCTTACCCTTGGTCTGCTGGCCCCATGGGGACACTGGATGACGACCAGCTGCGGTACGGCCTTCACCACCACCGTGCGGGTGGTCGATCGGGTTCATTACCACACCGCGGACGGTTGGGCGAACACCGCGCCAGCGCATGGCACCGGCTTTACCGATCTTGCGCAGGCTGTGCTCAGCATTGCCAACTTCGCCGATGGTGGCGCGGCACTCGATGTGCACGCGGCGCACTTCGCCGGAGCGCAGGCGAACCTGGGCGTAAGTACCTTCGCGGGCCATCAGGACCACAACGGCGCCAGCGGTACGGGCCATCTGGGCACCTTTACCTGGCAGCATTTCCACGCAGTGGATGTTGGTGCCGACTGGGATGTTGCGGATTGGCAGGCAGTTACCGGCCTTGATCGGCGCTTCCGAACCGTTCAGCAGGGTGTCGCCAACAGCAACGCCTTTAGGGGCGATGATGTACTTGCGCTCGCCGTCGGCGTAGCACAGCAGGGCGATGTGTGCGGTACGGTTTGGATCGTATTCGATACGTTCCACTTTCGCAGGGATGCCGTCCTTGGTGCGCTTGAAGTCCACAACACGGTAGTGGTGCTTGTGGCCACCGCCGATGTGGCGGGTGGTGATGTGACCGTTGTTGTTACGGCCAGCAGTCTTGGACTTCTTCTCCAGCAGGGCGGCGAACGGACGGCCTTTGTACAGGTCGGCGTTCACAACCTTCACCATGCCGCGACGGCCTGGGGAGGTTGGCTTCATCTTAACGAGTGCCATTATTTAGCCTCCTCGGTGAAATTGATTTCCTGGCCTGGCTTCAGGCACACGAAAGCACGCTTGGTGTGGTTGCGGCGACCGATGAAACGGCCGGAACGCTTGACCTTACCTTCGCGGTTCACGGTCTGCACCGATTCCACTTCAACCTTGAACAGCAGTTCAACGGCGGCCTTGATTTCTGGCTTGGTCGCGTCCTTGGTAACCAGGAACACGATCTGCTCGTTCTTTTCCGCAACCATGGTGGCTTTTTCGGAAATGACCGGAGCCAGCAGCACCTTCATCAGGCGCTCTTCGCTGTGTTTGATAACTGCGCTCATGCCAGCATCTCCTCAATCTGTGCCAGAGCTGCCTTGGTGACCAGGACCTTCTTGTAGAAGACCAGGGACATTGGGTCAGCGTGACGCGGCTCGACAACCAGCACGTTCGGCAGGTTGCGGGAAGCCAGTTCCAGGTTTTCCTGGATGGTGTCGGTAACGATCAGGACCGAATCCAGACCCATGCCGGTCAGCTTTTGCGACAGCAGCTTGGTCTTAGGAGCTTCGATCGACAGGTCTTCGATCACAACCAGGCGCTCTTCGCGGGCCAGTTGGGACAGGATCGAGCAGATACCTGCGCGATACATCTTCTTGTTGACCTTGTGCGAGAAGTTCTCGTCAGGGGAGTTCGGGAAGATGCGACCACCACCGCGCCACAGCGGGGAGGAGGACATACCAGCACGAGCACGGCCGGTGCCTTTTTGGCGCCATGGCTTCTTGGTCGTGTGGTGGACTTCTTCACGGTCTTTTTGCTTGCGGTTACCGCTACGTGCGTTAGCAGCGTAAGCAACGACGACTTGGTGGATCAGCGCTTCGTTGTAGTCACGGCCGAAGACGGTGTCAGCGGCAGCTACGTTCGACGCAACTTGACCTTGCGCGTTCAAGAGCTTCAGTTCCATCGATTAAGCTCCCTTCTTTGCTTTAACTTTAACAGCTGGCGATACAACAACCTGGCCGTTTTTCGCGCCTGGTACTGCACCCTTCACCAGCAGCAGCTGGCGATCAGCGTCGATACGAGCGATTTCCAGGTTCTGGGTAGTGACGGTAACGTCGCCCATGTGACCGGTCATGCGCTTGCCTGGGAACACACGGCCCGGATCCTGCGCCATACCGATGGAACCTGGTACGTTGTGCGAACGGGAGTTACCGTGGGTTTGACGACCCGATGCGAAGTTGTGACGCTTGATGGTACCGGCATAGCCTTTACCAATCGACACACCTTGCACGTCGATCTTCTGACCGACTTCGAACAGGGAAGCGGCGATAACTTCACCAGCTTTCAGTTCGTTTGCCTTAGCTGCGTCAACGCGGAATTCCTTGATGAAGGAACCAGCTTCAACACCTGCTTTAGCGTAATGACCGGCAGCAGCTTTAGTCACGCGGGATGCGCGACGCTGACCGAAGACAACCTGAACAGCGGAATAACCATCCACTTCAGGAGTTTTGATTTGCGCAACACGGTTGTTCGACACGTCCAACACGGTGACTGGGATCGAATCCCCGTCATCGTTGAAGATGCGCATCATACCAACCTTGCGACCGAGGAGGCCAAGGCTCATTTTTTCTCCATTCCCACCTACGATTGGGCGGGGCTTTGTTTAACTACAAAAAAAGATACGGGCAAAAAAGACGAACCCATACCGAAGCCGGCTAGTGTACCGATATTTCCCCCTTGACGCAACAGCTTTGTACGAGGTATGTCAAATGTTCTGGCCTGGCGGCAAGCGAGCGCCGCCGTCAGTTAACTCGCGGATAAGATTGCCTCCTTTGTGTACGGAGGTTCCCATGGTAAAACTGGCAATTCCCGCACTCCTGGCCGGCTTGCTGGCCGCTCCCCTGACCCACGCCGGCAACGTGGGCGCCACCCTCACGATCGACCAGCTGCAGCTGCAGGGCAGCGGCAACTACACCGTGCAGCCGGACCATCGCAAACTGTATTCGCGCATCGTCAACGTCGACACTTACAAGGACATTGCCGAATGGGCCATCGACAAGGATAGCTGGCAGCCCGTGGCCACCAACGCCCAGCACAACGGCTCGCAGGCACAGGGCGGATGGAACCCGCTGGCCGGCGGCGGCAGCCTGGCGGTCGACATGGCCGAAGGAGACGGCGCCTGGCGCAGCGGCGAAAGCAGCCTGTGGACCGACATTCTTCTCAATCTTGCACCGGGCGCCAGTGTGACCGTCAGCGGCCGCCTGCAACTGGCCTTCCACGACAGCACCGCAGGCGGCGCCAAGAGCAGCGGCTTCGCCGGCATCTGCCTCGACCTGGCTCCAAGCACTTGCGAACCTGACTACAAGCGCGGCAGTACGCTGGGCGCAGAACCGGGTGGATTTACCGACAGCTTCTCGCTGGGTTGGCACAACGACACTGCCTACAACCAGCAACTGCTGTGGCGAACCAACTTGATGGTCGACGCGCTCGCGCCGGTGCCCGAGCCGGCCAACTGGGGCATGCTGGGCGCCGGGCTGGGCCTGCTCGGACTATGCCGGAAACGGTATCGCAGCGGATAAAAAACTCATTGGTGCCTTGGGGCAACGCCTCCTAATCTGGTGATGGGCTAGTGCGCCCTATAAATAGATAAGGAGACCGAATGAAAAAGCTGCTGGCAGTACTCTGCCTGTGCCTGCACGCCCTGGCGGCGCAGGCCATCAACCTCGCCGGGCTGCAGAACGCCCACGACCCGGGCACCATCACCAAGGACGGCGACACCTATTTCAACTTCACCACCGGCACCGGGATCTGGTATTCCACCTCGACCGACTTGACCACCTGGCAGGGCGGCCCGGGGCCGGTATTCAGCACCTATCCAAGCTGGATCGCCAACAAGATTCCCAACTTCAGCGGCTCGTTCTGGGCGCCGGACGTGATCCACATGAATGGGTATTACTATATTTACTACTCGGTCTCGACCTTCGGTACCTCCAGCTCGGCCATCGGCGTCGCCCGCTCGCCTTCGCTGAAAAACCCGGCCTGGACCGACCTCGGCATCGTGGTCGAATCGTTTGGCGGCAGCAGCGAGATCAACGCCATCGACCCGGCCCTGTACCGCGACCATGACGGCAAGGTGTACATGAGCTACGGCTCCTTCTTCGGCGGCATCGGCGTGGCCGAGATCAACCAGTCGACCGGCAAGCTGGCCGGCAACGTCACCAAGATCTGGGGCGGCAACGGCCAGGACATCGAAGCGCCCTACATCACCCGCGACGGCGGCTACTACTACCTGTTCGTCAACCGCGGCGCCTGCTGCAAAGGCAGCAACAGCACCTACTACGTCGAAGTGCAGCGCGCCACCAGCATTACCGGGCCCTACTCCGGCACCCGCACCGTGCTGCCGAATGTCGACGGCAAATACAAAGGCCCCGGCCACATCAGCGTATTGAAGCAGGATGGCTGCAACTTCACTTCGATCCACTACTACGACCTGAACGACGGCGGCAATGCCAAGCTCGACATCCTGCGCATGACGTATAGCGGCGGCTGGCCCAGCCTGACGCGCAACTTTACGAATTTTGCCGGTTGCGGCGGCATGAGCGACGGCCCTTACGTAATCAAGTCACGCCTGAGCGGCAAAGCGCTGGCGGTCGCCAACGCCTCCACCAGCAACGGCGCCATGGTGCAGCAGCAGACGTATAGCGGCGGCAAGCACCAGCAGTGGTATTTGATCGGGCATGGCGACGGCCAATACAGCATCATCAACGCCAGCAGCCTGCTCAGCCTCGACAACTGGGAAAACTCCACCACGGCAGGCACCAATATCGCGCAATGGTCCTACTGGGCCGGCAACGGCCAGCACTGGAGCTTCGCCAGCCCCGCCAGCGGCTGGTACACGGTCAAGAACCTGCTGAGCGGCTACGTGGTCGACGTGCAAAACAAGAGCACCGCCGAAAACGCCCAGATCATCCAATGGTCGCTGAACAACGGCACCAATCAGCAATGGAGCTTCACCCGCCCATAAGCACCGCCGAGCCCGTGTCACACCATGGGGTCACACCCCATGGTGTGACACGGGCTCATCCAGAAAGGCAGCGTAAAATCCAGCGATGCTATTCCGTCTCGCTGCCGATGCAGTCTTGCTGCTGCACCTGGCCTTCATCCTGTTTGCCCTTTGCGGCGCTGCCTTGACGTTGCGCTGGCCGCGCATGTGGCGGATTCACCTGCCGGCTACCCTGTGGGCGGCCGGCATTGAACTGATGGGCGCAATCTGCCCACTCACCTACCTGGAAAACGAGCTACGCGTGCACGCAGGCCAACAGGGCTATGCGGAGGGGTTCATCGAGCATTATCTCCTTCCCTTGATCTACCCTGCCGGGCTGACGCCGCCCATGCAATACATACTGGCGGGCGTCGTGCTGGGCGTGAACCTTGTGTTGTATGCCTGGCTCTGGCTGCGCCGTCACCGGCAGCGCTGAGCCGCAGGAAGCAATTGCCACCTGCTCCGGCAAGCGGATGTAGCCACGGAACGTATCCGGCTGGCCACGCCCCAGCCTCGCCTGGAGGACCTGCATCAGGTCCCGGTAGGCAGCACTGTCCGGCGCCGGTGCGCACGGCAGGGCCAAGCGGTAGGCTGGGGCGCGGCCATGCCCGGCCACCGCAACCTCGCGGTAAGCACTGGCCACCACGGCCACCAGCTCCGTACCGGGGCGGACATCCAGCTGCCACGCCACAGTCTCATAGCTGGCCAGCACCAGCGCCACACGCGCGCCGCGCTGGTCCAGCACTACCCGCACCGGACCGGCGGGCTGGCTGGCCGTGTAGCCGCACAGGACCACCAGTTGCGCGCCCTCGACGAGGGATGGCGTCAGCAGGCCGCCCGGCAGCATCACGCTTGCTCCGCCGGCATTGGCGCCGGGCTGCCCAGGCTGTACCAATCGACCTTGCGTGTGGCGACCATCACAGCGGCCAGCACGGCGAACAGCAGGATCGCGCCCAGCATCAGGGCGTTGTTCTCCGAATTGAGCAGGCCGAACAGGATGCCGTACAAGGCGCACAGCGCGCCGCCAAAGCCGAGGCCACGCCTCCAGTCGTGCAGCACATGCATGAGGTAATAAGCAATCAACACGATGCAGGCGGCGCTGGCGGCGAGGTAGGAAGCAACGAAGTTGTAGTGCTCGGACAGGCTGACCAGCAGCAGGAAGAACAGCGCCAGTGCCAGCCCCACCAACAAGTACTGCACCGGATGGATCGGCAATCGCTTCATCACTTCGAACAGGAAGAAGGCGGCGAAGGTCAGCGCAACAAACAGCAAGCCGTACTTGGTGGCGCGGTCGGCCATCGAGTACACGTTGACCGGCTCGATGAATGCAGCCTGGATCGTATCAAGCGCCGGCAAGGCATTTTCGCCCTGCCCTGCCGACTGTTCGCGCAGGCGCAGCTGTGCCTGCGCCTCGCTGGCCAGCGAGGAAATGCGCCACACGGCCTGAAAGCCCTTGTCGCCGACACTATATTGCTCCGGCAGGAAGCGGCCGCTGAACTGCGGGTGCGGCCATGGCGAAGACATGGCGAAGCGGTTATTGCGCGCCAGCGGAACAAAGGCCTGGCTATCCATGCCCGCCAGGTTCAGGTTGAAGCTGAACTTCACCTGGCCAGCCGCGGCATCTTCCATCGACAGCAAGGCGTGCAAGCCCTGGCGCGAGGAACGCAGCCCGGAGCCCTGTTCGAATTCGAAGCTGCGAGTCCCCCACACAAGGCGCGGGATGTCGCGCACACCGCGCACGTCGGCTACCGCCAGCGCAATATACGGCCGTTCGGGCGTGATCTGCGACCCGGTCTCGGTGTGGGGCAGTTCAGCCACTGCCGGCACGATGAAGTCGCCGTTGATCTTGTGGGCGCCATTGAACATCAGGACCTGGTGGATGCCGCGGTGGCGGCGCTCGGTGCCGAGGTTTGACAGGACTTCGAGCTCGTTGGGAAACACCAGGTGCTGCGATTGCTTGCGGTAGCGCTTCATCTCCGGCTTGCCGTCCTTGTCCTTTTCTTCGACGGCGTACACCTCAGTGTATGGCATGACCAGCACCGGACCGTAGATATGCTGCTCGCCCACCGAATCGGCAGCGATACTGCGCGCCGCTTCGTCGCGGTAGGCGATGCGCTCGCTGATGGTGGACTGGATCATGGCCAGCGGAACGCCGAGCAGCAGCATCAGCATGCCGACGAGCAGGGCTTTGAAAAGGAGTTTCTTTTGCATGGTGGGCACTTCCTGTTGTTATGGTTGCGCCAGTGTAAAAAGCCGGTGTGCAGGGAAGATGCGTTCTGTGTGAAGGCACCTGCTTTCTTGTCACGCCGACTCAACGCGAGCGCTCGACCGTCAACACGACCGGCATGGCCCATGTCGCCTGCGAAACGGGCCAACGCAGCAAGCTCACCTCGGTCCCCTTCGGCGCGCCCTCGCGCACCTGCGCTTCCCATTGCGCGTAGAACCTGCGCTGGAATCCATCCAGGCGCACGCTCTGGCATGCAATCGGGCCGCCGTCCAGGTTGAGCGCCAGCGCGAGGTCCAAGGGCGCATCGCGGAGAAAGCTTGCCAGGCGGTCAAGCGAGAAGAATGCTTCCTTCGTGGTGCCAACCAGGATGCGGCCGGCCCGGTCCTGCGCCACGAAGCTGCGGTTGGCGAGCCAGCGGCTTTTCACGTTCACGTGATTCTGCCCATCTTCGCCCAGCAACAGTGGATACGAGACCATCGCGTTGCGCGCGCCCGTGAAAGCGCCTTGCCAATCGGCCCGCGTCAGGTCGTGCACGCCCGCGCTGCCATCTTCCCGCGCAACAAAAGCGCCGGCGCGAGCCTTGTAGTGGCGCGGGCCAAGCTGCTCGCCTTCGCTGAGAAACGGCGTATCGGGCTGGCCCTTGAGGCCGAAATAGCTGCCGTTCACGATCAGCACTGCGCTCGGCAGGGCGCGTTCCCATTCGTCGAGGCCCTTGTCGCCTTCCGGCGCGCTGCGCACCACGAAGCGAAAACGCTGTGGATCGATCCGGTTGAGCAGGATGCGGTCCACCTCGCCGGTGGCCGACATCACAGGCATTTCGGCGACCTCGTAGCCGGGCTCAAACTCGCGCCAGTAGAACTGGCCCGCTGATACCGCCGGCACGATCTCCTTGAGCGCTTCCCGCATGGGCAACGGCAGCCTGGCGTCGTCGGCGCCCATCTTTATCCAGTAGGTTCCGCCGCGCCGCTTCAGGACATTGAAACCGTAGGCGCCATTGCGCTGCCAGACCCAGATACTGGAAGCCAGAAGCGCCAAGCCAAGCAGCGCCACACCAAAGAAGATCGATTTTCGTTTCAAGAGTGCTCCCTCACTTACGCAAATAGCGCCAGTGTGGGGAGCGTTTATGCGCTGGCGATGCGTTCTGCGTGAAGCGGCAGCAGCAGGGCAGCGCGACAGCCACCGCCCTCCCCGTTCACCACTTGTGCGCTGCCGCCATGCAGGGCGGCGACTTCGCGCACGAAGGGCAAGCCAAGGCCGGTACTCTTGGCGCCATCGGGACGCGGCAGGGAGTAGAAGCGTTCGAACAGTCGCGCTTGGGCGTAGGCGGGAATGCCAGGGCCGGCGTCACGCACGCTGATCTCGACGTGGCCGTCGCTGCGTTGCGCTGCCATCGTCACCATGCTGCCGGCCGGGGAAAAGCCGATGGCGTTGTCGAGCAGGTTGCCCAGCGCCTGGCGCAGCAGCAAGGCATCGCCGCGCAACTGCAGGGTGGGATCTGCTTCGATCGCCAACTGCAGCTTGCGCGCGGCGAGGCGGGCCTGGAAGTCGCCAGCCACGTCCTGCAGCAGGCCGGCGACGTCGAGCGGCGCTGCATCGTCGATGCGCTGCTGCTTTTCGACGCGCACCAATGCGAGCAGCTTGTCGATCAGGTCGCGCTGGCGGGCATTCTGGGCCTGGATGGTGGACAGGAACTGGCGCCGCTGCTCGGGCGGCATCTCCTCTTCCAGCAGTTCGGCTGTAGCCTGGATGGCCGCGATCGGGCTTTTCAACTCGTGCGTGAGCGTATGCATCAGGGTCTCGACGTAGTCCTTGCCTTCCAGCTTGGCGCGCATGGCTTCCAGCGCATGGCCGAGGGTGCTGATCTCGCTGCTGCCCAGCTTGGGCATGACGGCTTTGCGGCCGGCCTGCACGTCTTCCACGAAGACCATCAGCTTGTTGACGGTGCTGGCCATGCGCCAGGTGATGGCAATGCCGATCAGCAGCGACAGGCCAAGCAACACCACGCCCCACTTGAGGATCTTGCGCTGGCTGCGCTCAATGAGACCCTGTACGCTGGAGATGGGCTTGGAGACCGTCAGCACGCCAATCGTGTTCGCGCCGTCGCGCACCGGCGCGGCGACGTACATTGCGACGCCGCCATATTCGCGCGGCGAGTCGCTCGACATGCGGGCGCCGTATTTGCCGCGCAGGGTGAGGTAGACATCGTTCCAGCGAGAGTAGTCTTGGCCGACAGCCTTGCCGGCGGAATCGAAACGCACGATGCCTGCCGCATCGGTGATGGTGATGCGGTAGTCGGTGTTGCGGCTGGCGGCGGCGATTTTTGCCAGCAGGGCCGGATCGGAAGCGCCGTCCCTTACATCGTCGGCTACCACCTGGGCCAACAGCTGCGCAGTGTCGTTCATGGCCGCTTCCAGGGTGGAGCGGGCGCCGGGCTTGACTTCCTGTACGAAGACGTTGAGCAGGAACCAGGCTGCCAGGCCGACGATCAGGAAGTAGCCCAGCAGGATGCGCAGGCCGATTTTCATGCGCCGGCCTGGAGGCTGTAGCCCATGCCGCGATGGGTCTGGATCGGGTCGGCGCTTTCATCGATGGCGCGCAACTTGGCGCGCAGGGATTTGACGTGGGCGTCCACCGTGCGGTCCAGTGTTTCCGGGGCGTCGCACCAGACGCGGTCCATCAACTGGGCGCGCGATAGCACGTGGCCCGGATGTTCGACCAGGGTTTTCAGCAGCAGGTATTCGTAGCGGGTCAGGTCGAGCGGCTGGCCGCGGAACAGGATGCGCGCTTCGGCAGCGCGCAGTTCGAAGCCTGGCGTGCGGGAGGCAGCCGGTGCCGACGGGGGCGAGACCGGCGCGGCGGGCGCGACGCCGTTGCCGTTGCCGTTGCCGGCGCGGCGCAGGATGACGCGCACCCGCGCCACCAGTTCACGCGGAGAGAAAGGCTTGGTGACGTAATCGTCGGCGCCGATCTCGAGGCCGACGATGCGGTCGATTTCATCGCTGCGCGCGGTGAGGAAGATTACCGGCACTTCGGAGAACTGACGCAGGCGGCGGCACACATCGAGGCCGCTGATATCGGGCAGGCCGACATCGAGGATCACCAGCGCCGGCGCCTGCTCGCGCGCGGCTGCCAGCGCCTGCTCGCCCAGCATCACATGGTGCGGAGCAAAGCCCTCCTTGCCGAGGGCGAAGGCAATACTGTCTGCAATGGCTTGTTCGTCTTCGACGATCAGGATGGTCTTGTCACTCATGCGCGGCAGTATAGCGCGTCAGTTCTTGTCGGCTTCATCTCTCTGCTTTTGTTGTGCCTCTTGCGCCGCCTTGAGCGCATCCTTCGCCTTGTCGCGCTGGGCGCCCATGGCCTTGATGTCTTGCGCCGCCTGGTCGGCCGGGTTCTTCTTGCCGCAGGCGGCCAGCAGGGACAGTGCCGCGACGGCGGCGATGACTGCGAAGCGTTTCATGCCAATCTCCTGGAAAAAGAAAAGCCCGCTCAGGAGCGGGCTTTTCAGGTGTCTTGCGACGAAACCGGTATTACTGCAGTTTGATTTCGACGTCCACGCCAGCTGGCAGGTCCAGCTTCATCAGGGCGTCAACAGTCTTGTCGGTTGGGTCCACGATGTCCATCAGGCGCTGGTGGGTGCGGATTTCGAACTGGTCGCGGGAGGTCTTGTTCACGTGCGGGGAACGCAGCACGTCGTAACGCTGGATACGGGTTGGCAGAGGAACTGGGCCTTTTACCACGGCGCCGGTGCGCTTGGCGGTGTCAACGATTTCCAGTGCGGACTGGTCGATCAGCTTGTAGTCGAAAGCCTTCAGGCGGATACGGATCTTTTGGTTTGGAGCGGACATGCTTATTCCTTAAAGAACGAACCGGCAACAATATGTTTCCGGCAATGTAAGTAAATACTACGACGGGCCGACATGATAGCACATGCCGGCCCGCTTGATTCAGATCGACTGACTAAAAATTAGTCGATGATCTTGGCTACCACGCCCGCGCCAACGGTACGGCCGCCTTCGCGGATTGCGAAGCGCAGACCTTCTTCCATAGCGATCGGGGAGATCAGCTTCACGGTGATGGAGACGTTGTCGCCTGGCATAACCATTTCCTTGTCCGCTGGCAGCTCGATGGAGCCGGTCACGTCGGTGGTACGGAAGTAGAACTGTGGACGGTAGTTGTTGAAGAACGGGGTGTGACGGCCGCCTTCATCTTTCGACAGAACGTAGATCTCGCCGGTGAAGTGAGCGTGCGGCTTGATCGAGCCTGGCTTCGCCAGAACCTGACCACGCTGAACGTCTTCACGCTTGGTGCCGCGCAGCAGCAGACCAACGTTGTCGCCGGCCTGACCCTGGTCCAGCAGCTTGCGGAACATTTCCACGCCGGTGCAGGTGGTCTTGACGGTGTCAACGATACCAACGATTTCGATTTCTTCGCCGACCTTGATCACGCCGCGCTCAACACGACCGGTCACCACGGTGCCGCGGCCGGAGATCGAGAACACGTCTTCCACTGGCATCAGGAAGGTGCCGTCAACAGCGCGCTCTGGGGTTGGGATGTAGGAATCCAGCGCATCAGCCAGACGCATGATGCAGTCTTCGCCCATTTCGCCAGCAGCGCCTTCCAGGGCCATACGTGCCGAACCCTTGATGATTGGCAGGTCGTCGCCTGGGAATTCGTACTTGGACAGCAGCTCGCGCACTTCCATTTCGACCAGTTCCAGCAGTTCTGCGTCGTCAACCAGGTCGCACTTGTTCAGGAACACGATGATGTACGGAACGCCAACCTGACGTGCCAGCAGGATGTGCTCGCGGGTCTGTGGCATTGGGCCGTCAGCTGCGGAGCAAACCAGGATCGCGCCGTCCATCTGCGCAGCACCGGTAATCATGTTCTTGATGTAGTCGGCGTGGCCTGGGCAGTCAACGTGAGCGTAGTGACGGGTTGCGGTCTCGTACTCGACGTGGGCGGTGTTGATGGTAATGCCGCGTGCTTTTTCTTCTGGAGCAGCGTCGATCTGGTCGTAAGCTTTCGCTTCGCCGCCGAATTTCTTCGACAGGACGGTTGCGATAGCAGCGGTCAGGGTGGTCTTGCCGTGGTCAACGTGACCGATGGTGCCAACGTTCACGTGCGGTTTAGTCCGCTCGAACTTTTCTTTTGCCATTTTAATTCTTCCTCAGAACTTTAGATTTAAGGTCAAACCGGGCGGGAGGATCTCCCCCGCCCGGGTAATTATTTATTTTACTTCGCTTTAGCGGTGACGATTGCGTCGATCACGTGCTTAGGCGCCTCGGAGTAGTGCTTGAACTCCATGGTGTAGGTCGCGCGGCCCTGGGTCGCGGAACGCAGGATGGTCGAGTAGCCGAACATCTCCGACAGAGGTACCTCTGCCTTGATGATCTTGCCGCCGCCGCCTGGGATCTCGTCCATGCCCTGCACCATACCGCGGCGGGACGACAGGTCGCCCATCACGGTACCGGCGTAGTCTTCCGGAGTCTCGACTTCAACAGCCATCATTGGCTCCAGGATCACTGGGCTGGCGCGACGGCACGCTTCCTTGAACGCCATCGAACCGGCCATGCGGAATGCATTTTCGTTCGAGTCAACGTCGTGGTAGGAACCGAAGGTCAGGGTGACTTTGACGTCAACAACCGGGTAGCCTGCCAGAACACCGTTGTTCAGGGTTTCGCGCACGCCTTTTTCCACCGCAGGGATGAATTCGCGAGGAATCACACCGCCCTTGATCGCGTCGACGAATTCGAAGCCCTTGCCTTGTTCCTGTGGTTCCAGGGTAACAACAGCGTGACCGTACTGACCGCGGCCGCCGGACTGCTTGACGAACTTGCCTTCCACGTCGGACACCGACTTGCGCACGGTTTCGCGGTATGCAACCTGTGGCTTGCCAACGGTTGCTTCCACGCCGAATTCGCGCTTCATACGGTCAACGATAATTTCCAGGTGCAGCTCGCCCATACCACCGATGATGGTCTGGCCGGATTCTTCGTCGGTCTTGACGCGGAACGAAGGATCTTCCTGTGCCAGGCGGTTCAGGGCCAGGCCCATCTTTTCCTGGTCGGCCTTGGTCTTAGGCTCAACTGCCTGCTGGATCACTGGCTCTGGGAACACCATCTTTTCCAGGGTGATGATCGAGGATGGATCGCACAGGGTCTCGCCGGTGGTCACGTCCTTCAGGCCCACAGCAGCGGCGATGTCGCCGGCGCGGACTTCCTTGATCTCTTCACGCTGGTTGGCGTGCATCTGCAGAATACGGCCCAGACGCTCTTTACGCTGCTTCACCGAGTTGTACACGGTGTCGCCTGCGTTCACCACGCCGGAGTAGACGCGGAAGAAGGCCAGCTGGCCCACGAACGGGTCGGTCATGATCTTGAATGCCAGGGCAGCGAACTTCTCTTCGTCCGAAGCCTTGCGGGTAGCTGGCTGTTCGTCTTCGTCGGTACCGGCAACGTCAGCGATGTCCACTGGCGATGGCAGGTATTCGATCACGGCGTCCAGCATGGCCTGCACGCCCTTGTTCTTGAAGGCGGTGCCGCACATCATCGGAACGATTTCCGACGCGATGGTACGCTGGCGCAGGGCTTGCTTGATCTCTTCTTCGGAGAGCTCGCCTTCTTCCAGGTACTTGTTCATCAGGTCTTCCGACGCTTCAGCAGCGGCTTCAACCATCTTCTCGCGCCACTCGGTCGCGGAATCCTGCAGTTCTGCAGGGATGTCAACGTAGTCGAACTTCATGCCCTGGGACGCGTCGTCCCAGATGATGGCCTTCATCTTGACCAGGTCGATCACGCCCTTGAAGTTGTCTTCAGCGCCGATCGGGATCTGGATCAGGATTGGGTTGGCCTTCAGGCGCGAACGCATCTGCTCGTAGACCTTGAAGAAGTTGGCGCCGGTACGGTCCATCTTGTTCACGAAGGCCAGACGAGGGACCTTGTACTTGTTAGCCTGGCGCCATACGGTTTCAGACTGTGGCTGCACGCCGCCCACTGCACAGTAAACCATGCAAGCGCCGTCCAGAACGCGCATCGAACGCTCCACCTCGATGGTGAAGTCAACGTGCCCTGGGGTATCGATGATGTTGATGTGGTGTGGCTTGAAGTTGTTGGCCATACCGTTCCAGAAGCAGGTGGTCGCTGCCGAGGTAATGGTAATGCCGCGCTCTTGTTCCTGCTCCATCCAGTCCATGGTGGCGGCGCCGTCGTGCACTTCACCAATCTTGTGGTTCACGCCGGTGTAGAACAGCACGCGCTCGGTAGTGGTGGTCTTACCGGCGTCGATGTGAGCGGAGATACCGATATTACGGTAGCGCTCAATGGGGGTCTTGCGGGCCATAATTGATCCTAAATCTTTGAATGGACAAAACCGAGCAACATTTTTACTAGAAAAATGCGCCCGGCTTGAACTAGGCCGGCCACGAATGGCCGGCCAAACGTATTAGAAGCGGAAGTGCGAGAACGCTTTGTTCGCTTCAGCCATACGGTGGACTTCGTCACGGCGCTTCATTGCACCGCCACGGCCTTCCGCGGCTTCCAGCAGCTCGCCGCCCAGGCGCTGTGGCATGGACTTTTCGGAGCGCTTGTTAGCGGCTTCACGCAGCCAACGCATGGACAGGGCCAGGCGGCGCACTGGGCGCACTTCGACTGGAACCTGGTAGTTAGCGCCGCCAACACGGCGGGACTTCACTTCAACCAGTGGCTTGGCGTTGTTGATCGCTGCGGTGAACACTTCCAGCGGGTCCTTGCCGGACTTCGATTGGATATGGTCAAAGGCACCGTAGATGATGTTTTCTGCAACCGACTTCTTGCCGGACAGCATCAGAACGTTAACGAATTTAGCGACTTCGGTGCTACCGAATTTTGGATCCGGCAGAATTTCGCGCTTGGGTACTTCACGACGACGTGGCATGTCATTTCCTTTTCTTCAGTTGAGTGCCTCGGGCACTCGCGGAGGCCATCATAGCCTTCCACTTACTCGGTCTCGCGACCGCCTCAACTCAGTTAAATTGCAAATTACTTCTTAGCGGCCTTAGCGCGCTTCGCACCGTACTTGGAGCGAGCTTGCTTACGGTCTTTCACGCCCTGGGTATCCAGAGAGCCACGGACCATGTGGTAACGCACACCTGGCAAGTCTTTTACACGACCGCCGCGCAGCAGGACAACGCTGTGTTCCTGCAGGTTGTGGCCTTCACCGCCGATGTACGAAATCACTTCGAAGCCGTTGGTCAGACGCACTTTTGCAACTTTACGCAGTGCCGAGTTAGGCTTCTTAGGAGTGGTGGTGTACACACGGGTGCACACGCCACGCTTTTGCGGGCAGTTTTCAAGTGCCGGCGATTTGCTCTTCACGACCAGCTTGGTACGTGGTTGGCGAATCAATTGGTTGATGGTTGGCATCGTTTTAAATCCAACAAAATTACAGCATTGACAACCCGGGCAGCTTTGCCCGGGGGCTAAAACGGTATCTCCAGTGTGCGCTGAACGTCACTCAAAACGAGGCGTATACGATGCGCAGACTAAATTGAGAACTCGCGAGTATATACCTGGTTAACAGCTCAGTCAACCGGAATGCTGAATAAAGTGGCAGTATTGGAACGCCCCACGGCCCGCTATTGGCAGCATAATAGCGATCATTTTGTACTTTCCTGTAAGCAATGCTGCCGCGCCCTTCCACCCTGTTCATCCTGTTTAGCTACCTGGCGCTATCCGCAGTGCCTTTCCTGCCTTTGCTATTGGGCAAGCCGGTGGAGCAGCCGTGGCAATTGCTGGGAATCGAGTTCGTGGCCTGGGTCACGATATGGGCACTGTTCAAGCGCCCGGCCTACTTCCACTGGCTGCTGATCCCCGCCTTCCTGGCGTTGCCGACCGAAATTTACCTGTTCGTATTTTACGGCCAGGGCATTTCCACCCACCACCTCGGCATCCTGGCCGAAACCAGCCCGCAGGAAGCGCTGGAGTTCCTCGGCCGCAAGGTATGGACCATGCTGGCCGTGATGGTGGGCGTCGCCGTATGGTGGGTACTGACCTTCCGCGCTGCGCGCCAGACGCGCGGGCTGGACTGGCATGGTGGCTCGCGCTGGCTGGCACTGTTCTCCCTGGTCGTACTGGCCGCCACGGCGGCCTGGGGCTATGAATTCGGCATCAACGCGGCGCCGGCGCGCCCGGCAGCCAGCGTGGCCGCCAGCGCCGCGAAAGACAGCGACAGTGCAAGCGAAAGCGCCGCCAGCGATGACGATTCCAGCGAGAGCGCCTCAGCGCGCGCCGCAGTAGCCGGCGCCCACGCCCTGCACCTGCCCGGTCCGGCCCTGCCTTATTGGGCGCGCCTGCCGTTCGATCCGAGCGCCTTCGTCGAATCCTGGCCCTTCGGCCTGGCCGCGCGCGGCTATGATTTCTACAAGGAGCGGCGCTACCTGGCAGACCTCAATGAACGCAGCGCCAGCTTCGAGTTCGGCGCGCGCCAGGTCGACGGCGGCACGCAGCCGGAAATCGTGGTGATGGTGGTGGGCGAATCGTCGCGCTACGACCGCTGGAGCCTGAACGGCTACAAGCGCGAGACCAATCCCTTGCTGGCCAAGGAAAGCAACCTGGTGCCGCTGTCGGACGTGATCACGTCGGTATCGGCGACGCGCCTGTCGGTGCCGGTCATCATTTCGCGCAAGCCCGCCACGCAGAGCCTGAAGGATGGCTTCAGCGAAAAATCCTTCCTGACGGCCTACAAGGAAGCCGGCTTCAAGACCTGGTGGCTGTCGAACCAGATCTCGTTCGGCCAGTACGATACGCCGGTGTCGGTGTTTGCCAAGGAAGCGGACGTGATCCAGTTCCTCAACCTGGGCGGCTTCACCAACCACTCCAATTACGACGACGTGCTGTTCGAGCCGCTCAAGCGCGCGCTGGCCGACCCGGCGCCGAAAAAGCTGATCGTGCTGCACTCGCTGGGCAGCCACTGGAACTACAGCCAGCGCCACCCGAAGGAATTCGACAAGTGGCAGCCCTCGCTGTTCGGCGTCGACAAGCCGGCCTACACCGACCTGAAGATCAAGCAGCAACTGAATAACAGCTACGACAACTCGATCCTGTACACCGACTGGTTCCTGTCGCAGGTGATCGGTGACCTGAAAGGCACGGGCCAGCTGGCATCGATGCTGTACGTCGCCGACCATGGCCAGACCCTGTACGACGGCACATGCCGCCTGGCCTTCCACGGCCACAACACGGACTATGAATTCCATGTGCCGGCCTTCATGTGGTTCTCGGACCAGTATCTCGATCGCTACCCGGACAAGGTGGGCGCCTTGCTGCGCAACCGCAAGGCCAAGCTGGCAACGGAAAACATCTTCCATACCATGCTGGACGTGGCAAACATCCGCTACCCGGACGACAAGCCGGCCTGGAGCTTCCTCAACAAGGACTTCCAGGTGCACAAGCGGGTGGTGGACAGCTACGGCTGGACCAACTACGACAACGCAAGGTTCAAAGGCGACTGCCGAGAAGTGATCGACAAGGGCAAGCCGCAGTCGCAGGACAAGTAAGCCTCATACCGGCTTGTGCACCATCAGCCAGTACACGGCAAGCATGGCGATGAAGGCCGGATAGCCAAGCAGTTCCCAGCGCCGCGCATAACGCCAGTACTGGGCCGGCAGCGCGATGTTGGCGGCATGCGCTGCCAGCGCCAGCTTGCCCATCCTGACCTGGTACCACACCACCGGCAGCCAGCAGGCGCCCGCCAGGACGTACAGCGCCAGCGAAGCCCTGATCCAGAACGCGTCCAGCGGGTGGCCGGCGAGGTGGATCATCCAGGCGCCGGACAGGGGCTGCACGATCACGGCCGGCGTGGTGAACCACCAATCGGCGCGCACCACCAGCCGCGAGACCACGGCAATCGCCTCTACCGATCGCGAACGGTTGGCGAAGAACAGGTAGAACGCCGTGCCGAAACCGGTGCCGACCAGCAGCACCGAGGACAGGATGTGGATGGTCTTGACAGTCAGGTAGTCCACGTTTTTTCCTCCGCAAACAAGATGAACAGGATGGCCAGGATCGGCAGGTTTTTCAGCAAGGGGCCGAAGGGATGCCACAGGTATTCCGGCAGGCAGGCCGCAATTGCCGCGCTGTAGCCGAGTATCAGCGCGCCCTGCGCCAGCCAGAGCGCGCGGCGCGGGCGGACGATGCAGGCGATGCCGAATACGAAGTCCAGGGCCGCTGCGCCATACAGCGCGGCGATGGCTGGGATTCCTTCAATGCCGACACGTGCCAGCAATGCCAGGCTGTCCGCTTGCGGGTGGACGAAGGCGCTCACGATGGCCGTCGCCAGCCAGACGATCGCCATGACCCAGCGCAGCAAAGCGGTGCGCCAGCCGGCCAGCGCGCGCAGGCGAAACAGTTCACGTTCGGCGGGCGTCATGAAGTCGTTGATGCCGCGCGGCGAACGGCCCAATAGCTCGCATATCGGGGCGGCGCTGGCGGCGCAGCCTTCCGGAAGTGCACTGCCTGCACGCAGCATGCGCCAGGTCTCCGGCGTCAGGAGCGCGCCGCAGAACTGTCCGGCCCAGGCCGCGCACGCCATGATCGTTGCGGGAACGTGCAGCACTGGGGCAGGAGGAAAGGCCATCGCGCTACGGTAGGCGGACAGCATGCCATCGTAGCTGACGGCACTGTCGCCAGCGATATCGATCACGCGCTGTGCTGGCGTCGCCGGAGAGAGCGCAGCTGCTACCGCCTGCGCCAGGTCGTCGACGTGAAGCGGCTGGAAGCGCGCCTTGCCCAAGGCCGGCGCAACAATCATCGGCATGCTGGCGGCCCGGCAGAACATTGCAGCCGACGCGCCTTCCGCACCGAACACGAGCGATGGGCGCAAAATGATCCATTCCAATGGAAGTGCCATCAACGCTTCGTCGGCCGCACGCTTGCTGGTGAAGTAGGCGGTGTCGCCGCCATCCGCGCCGAGCGCCGAGATTTGCACGACGCGCCGTACGCCGGCCTGGGCGCATGCGGCAAACAAGGCAACCGGCGCGCGGGCGTGCAGTGCTTCGAACGTGGCCGCGCCGTTTTCGCTGATGATGCCGACAGCATTCACTACGGCATCGACGCCGCGCAGGCGCTCCAGCCAGTCGGCCGCCTGCAGGTCGGCAGAGTAATCGACTGCCACGTCGCCCCTTGCAGGACGGCGCACTCCGCGCAGGACTTCGTGTCCGGCCGCTGCCAATCGCAGGCAAATGGCGCGGCCGATGAAGCCAGCCGCGCCGCAAACAAGGACCTTCATTTGGCCGCCTTGGGAATCGACTTTGCGATGCTCCAGGCCATCACGGCGACGCCTGCCACGATGCCTGCGGTAGTCATGATCAGCGTTGTACGCAGCACGCTGGCCAGGTTGGCATCGCGCGCGTCGCTGTGGCCGAACCACAAGGCCAACAGCACCGGGAAGGCGGTAATCAGGACCGTGGTCACACGCACCCAGAATTCGGAGCGTTCCGCCGTTCCGCACAGGTCGACCAGCAGGCGGCGCAGCACATCACGCAAGTAGCGACTGACAGCCAGGCCAACCAGCAGCGGTATCACGATTTCATAGGCGATCAACATTTTACAACCTCCCCAGACAGTAATTTCTGTAAAGACAGAAATTTTATGTTCAAAAAAACGGGCATTGCCGCCCGCCTCCGTTATTGCCCGATCACTGCTTGCCGCGAATGGCCCGGCTGATTTTTGCGCTGACGCCCAACGTCTTCATCAGCGTTTCCGGCTTGTAGCGCAGCAGTTCATCCGACAGCGTCGCCATCACTTCGATGAACTTCAGCGTTTCCTCGATCCGTTCACGCGTGCCTTCGTCCTCGTCCGCCATCGCAGGGTTGGCGAGACACTCCGACAACGCGGCGGCGGTGGGATCGATCTCGCGCTGGCGTCGCCCGGCCACGATCAGCTTGAACAGCTCCCACACATCGGTCGAGGTTTCGAAATGGTCGCGGCGGTCGCCCTTCAGGTGCACCACTTTCACCAGGTTCCAGGACTGCAGCTCTTTCAGGCTGTTGCTGACGTTGGAGCGCGCCACGCCCAGCGTATTCTGGATCTCCTCGGCGTCCATGGGACGCGCGGCCAGGTACAGCAGCGCATGAATTTGCGCCACGGTGCGGTTGACGCCCCAGCGCGAACCCATCTCGCCCCAGTGCAGTACAAATCGTTCGGCTATCGGTTTCAGTTCCATGCCTGTCATTCTATGCTTACACAAATTTCTGTCAAGACAGAAATTAAATATTTGCCTGGATGGCAATTCGCGCCCACAATGCATAGCAAATAAACATGGGGGACGCTCATGCAGACTACGAAGCGGCTCGCCAGCATCGATATGCTGCGCGGCCTGGTCATTGTATTGATGGCGCTGGACCATACGCGCGACTTCTTTGGCGCTGCACTTTTCGATCCGGAGGACCTGGCCAAGACCACGCCGCTGTGGTTCGCCACGCGCTGGATCACGCACCTGTGCGCGGCCACGTTCGTGCTGCTGGCTGGTACTTCGGCCTACCTGCGGGGGACCAAGAGCGGAATTCCCGCGCTGTCGCGCTATCTCGTGACGCGCGGCCTCCTGCTGCTGGTGCTTGAAGCGACCTGGATCAGCTTCAGCTGGCAGTTCGGCTACAACGTCACCATCCTGCAGGTGCTGTGGGCACTGGGCATGGGGATGATCTTCCTTGCCGGGCTGGCGTGGCTGCCCTGGCCCGCGATCGCGCTCATTGCCGCGCTCTTGATCCTGCCGCATAACCTGCTCGATTCGATCCAGTCCACCCACCCGCTGTGGCTGGCCTGGCACCAGCGCGGATTCTGGCCAGTGGCCGGCAATTACGGCGTGTATCTCGCCTATCCATTGATGCCATGGCTCGGCCTGATCGCGGCCGGCTACGCGCTGGGCCCCGTGTTCCAATGGGAGCCGGCACGCCGGCAGCGCTTCCTGCTGGTTGCAGGCGCCGTGCTGCTGATGGTCTTCGTCGCCCTGCGCAGCGGCAACTTCTACGGAGATCCCGATCCCTGGTCGCCGCAGGGACGCGGCTTCGTGTGGGACTTCATTTCCTTCATCCGCGTGCACAAATACCCGCCGTCGCTCCTCTACCTGTGCGTGACGATCGGCATTGCCCTGCCCCTGTTGGCGTGGTTCGAGCGCCTGCGCCCCGTGCCGCTGCTGATGCTGTTCGGCGGCACCCCGATGTTCTTCTACGTGATCCACATCGCCATGATTCACTTCCTCTCCGGGCCGTACTTCATGCTGCGCTACGGCGCGACCCCGCAAGGCGGTCCGGGAGGATTCACGCTACCGAAAGGCTACGAGCCTTCCCTGGCCGTGGTCTACGCCGCGTGGGTCGGCGTCATCGCAATCATGTACGGCCTGACCAAGCTTTGGCTGCGCCGGCGAACGTCTGTCTTAGGCCGGCAGCAGGCGGCCTGAAAGACGCTTGTAGACATCGCGGGCGCGTTGTTCGATCGACGCGTCGAAGCCTGATTGGGCGAGCAGGGTCAGGCCGTTGGTTTCGGCCAGCACGCCGGGCGTCAACACCAGGCGGTCGGCGCGTTTTTGCACCAGCAGCGGCTCGCAGCATTGCTCGAGCAGTTGCGCCAGCACCACGTTGTGCGAAGACACCAGCACGGTGCCACGGCCGGCCAGTTGCTCCAGGACTGCGGCTGCAGCGGAAACCGACTCGAGGTGATTCGTGCCGCGGAAAATTTCGTCGATGATGAAGACCGCGCGTTGCGGCTCCTTGGCCAGCGCCAGCAATTCATGTGCGCGGCGCAGTTCCGACTGATAGAGGCTTTCGCCGCCATCAAGAGCGTCTTCATTCTGCATGCTGGCATAGACCGGCAGGTTCGGCACGTGCGCCGCCTCCGCGTAGCAGAAGCCGAATGCGCGCGCGGCCAGCAGGTTGAGGCCGACCGTGCGCAGCAGGGTACTTTTGCCGATGCCATTCTGGCCGCTGATGAAGGCGCTCTTGCCATCCAGTTCCAGGTCCAGCGCCTGCGCATCAGGCAGCAGCGGGTGTCGGACCGCACGCAGTTGGACCTCCTGCTCCCAGCCCTCCTCCGCCCAGCACCATTGCGCTTGCGTGGAAAGATGACGCGCCAGCGCAAGGTCGGCATCGCAGCCGGCCACCAGTTCAAAACTCTCGCGCAGGAAGGCCGCGTTTCCGCGCACCAGGCGGCAAGTGGCGAAATAGTGCTTCAGGTTGGCGAGCATGATCCAGTCGGCATACTCGGTCACGCCAGGCGCAGTGGAGAAGCCATTGCGCGCAAGCTTGCTGCGCAGTTGGGCTGCCTGGCCGGCGCCGGGTGCGTCTGCTTGCTGGCTATGTGCGTAGAGCTGCAATCGCAGCGCCTCGGAAATGGCTCCCCACTGTTGGACGCGAGAGTGGAAAGCAATCTGGATCGCCATCAGCACCAGCGACAGCACAACCGCCGGAACCAGCGCCGCCAGCCAGAAAAAGCTGGCGGCAACACTGGCGAGGAAGGCTACGGGCACCAGCCAGAGCCAGGCCGACCAGCGCGGCACGGGCGGCAGCGGCGACTCGGTCTGCACGACAGCGCCTGTCACCGGGACGAACAAGGATTCGCTGACCTCTGCGCTGGCCTTGCGTAAAGGCGCGAGTTGCGTGGCAAGACGCTCGCGCGCGCCGACGTCCGCCAGCAAGGCGCGCACACGATCGGCCGCGGCAGCGCTGGCGCCGCGCCGCAAGCGCCGATACAGCATTTGGCGGCCAAAGATGCTGGCCCCCTCGCCGACCGCCCGCAGGTAGGGCGCGAGCAGCAAATCCTGCCATGTTTGCCCATCCACCGCGCCGTTGCCGCTGGCGCCGGCCAGTTCATCGTAACGCGCCACCGCGCTGTCGGAGAACGAATACTCCACAGAACCACCCCTTGCCATAAAGATAAGCCAGCAAGTATAGCCGCTTACAAAAAAATCAAGTAGTCCGGTTGACTGGGCATGGCGGACAGGTGGACACGGTGGACGCTCGCGGACAGCAGCCGCGGCAAGGCGGACGTCATAGGAATCAAAGGCTTAGGTGCTGGCACACTTCATGCGTCAGCAAGATTGACCACATCACCAACACCAGGAACAAGAATATGATTCGCGACACCTCACACCAGGACCAAGTGATCGCCCCTCCGGCCAGCCGCTTCCCGCGCCGCAAGGTGCTGCTGCTGGTGGTCGGGCTCGCGCTGGCTGCGGCTGGCTATGGCCTGCTGAAAAGCTGGAGCGGCAGCGAGCAATCGGTCAGCGCCGCCCGCCTGCGCATCGGCGAAGTCACGCGCGGCACCCTGATCCGCGATGCCGCCGTCAACGGCCGCATCGTGGCCGCCGTCAGTCCGACCCTGTACTCGACCTCCACCTCCACGGTCGAACTGAAAGTGCACGCTGGCGACACCGTCAAGAAAGGCCAGGTGCTGGCCGTGCTGGAATCGCCCGACCTGACCGACGAACTGAAAAAGGAACAGACGCTGTTCAACGAACTGCAGGCCGAAGTGGCGCGCCAGCAGATCCTGGCCCGCAAGCAGAAGCTGGCCGCCCAGCGCGAAGCCGACACCGCGGAAATCGAGCGCGTATCCGCCATGCGCACCCTGCAGCGCTACGAAAGCGTGTCGACCGAAGGCATCATCGCCAAGATCGACATGCAGAAAGCCAAGGACGCCGTGGCCGCCGCCGACATCCGCGCCAGGCACACCAAGCAGGCCGCCGAACTGGAAGGCGACAACGTCTCGCTGGAGCTGAAGACCAAGACCGCGCAGATGGAGCGCCAGAAGCTGTCGCTTGCCAACGCCCAGCGCCGCGTCGACGAGCTGACCGTGCGCGCGCCGGTGGATGGCTTCATCGGCACCCTGTCGGTGGCCAACCGCAGCGTGGTGCAGGCCAACACGCCGCTCATGACGCTGGTCGACCTGTCCCAGCTCGAAGTGGAACTGGAAGTGCCGGAATCCTATGTCAACGACCTGGGCCTGGGCATGACCGCCGAAATCGAAGTGGCCGGCGCCAAGACCAAGGGCAAGCTGTCGGCCCTGTCCCCGGAAGTGGTGAAGAACCAGGTGCTGGCGCGCGTGCGCTTCGACAAGCAGCCTGAAGGCCTGCGCCAGAGCCAGCGCGTCTCTGCCCGCCTGCTGATCGACGAGAAGCCGAACGTGCTGATGGTGCAACGCGGTCCTTTCGTGGAATCGGAAGGCGGCCGCTATGTCTACCTGCTGCAGGACGGCATCGCCGTGCGCACCCCGGTGCAGCTTGGCGCCACCAGCGTGGCCGCCGTGGAAATCGTCAATGGATTGAAACAAGGCGACAAGATCGTGATCGCCGGTACCGAAAACTTCGAGAACGCCAAGCGCGTCTCGATCAACAAATAACCCCTACGGAGAGGCAAACCATGCTGCGCATGAATAACCTGAGCAAAGTCTATCGCACCCACATGATCGAAACCCACGCGCTGCGCGGCTTCGAAATCGAAGTCAAGCAGGGCGAGTTCGTCACCGTCACCGGCCCCTCCGGTTCCGGCAAGACCAGCTTCCTGAACATTGCAGGCCTGCTGGAAGACTTCACCAGCGGCGACTACGTCCTGGACGGCATCAACGTCAAGGGCATGGACGACAACGCCCGCTCGCGCCTGCGCAACGAGAAACTGGGCTTCATCTTCCAGGGCTTCAACCTGATTCCCGACCTGAGCCTGTTCGACAACGTCGACGTGCCGCTGCGCTACCGCGGCTTCAATGCCGCCGAACGGAAGGAGCGCATCGAAGACGCGCTGGCCAAGGTCGGCCTGGCTTCGCGCATGCGCCATTACCCGGCCGAACTGTCCGGCGGCCAGCAGCAGCGCGTGGCCATCGCCCGCGCCCTGGCCGGCTCGCCCAAGCTGCTGCTGGCCGACGAACCGACCGGCAACCTGGATACCCAGATGGCGCGCGGCGTGATGGAACTGCTGGAAGAAATCAACGCCGAAGGCACCACCATCCTGATGGTGACCCACGACCCGGAACTGGCCCAGCGCACCCAGCGCAACGTCCACATCATCGACGGCCAGGTGTCCGACCTGGTGCGCAAATCGCCGTCGCTGGTGGTCGCCAAGGAGGCCTGAGATGATCCAGTACTATTTCCTGCTGGGCGTGCGCAGCCTGCGCCGCAACCCGGTCCTGACCGCGCTGATGGTGCTGATCCTGGCGGTCGGCGTGGCCGCCAGCGTGTCGACCCTGACCATCCTGCACGTGATGTCGGGCGACCCGATCCCGCACAAGAGCGAGCGCCTGATCGTGCCGCTGGTCGACAACGGACCGCTCAAGGGCTACACCCCGGGCGAGCGTGAAGGCGACGAGATGTCCTACCGCGACGCCGTCAACCTGCTCGCTTCCGGCCAGGGCGACCGCCGCACCGCCGTCCGCGGCGTAGACGGCACCATCGAACCGGCGCGCAAGGACCTGCCGGTGTTCACCACCGAAGGCCTGTCGCCGACGCGCGACTTCTTCGCCATGTTTGAAGTCCCCTTCGTGCACGGCGGGCCGTGGAGCGAAGCGGACGACAAGTCCGGCGCCGACGTGATGGTCCTGAGCGGCAAGCTGGCCGAACGCCTGTTCGGCAATGCCAACCCGGTCGGCCAGCGCGTGCGCTTCCGCGGCTTCGACTACGCCGTGGTCGGCGTGTACGGCAACTGGAAGCCGGTGCCGCGCTACCACCGCATCATCGGCGGCCCCGGCGCCTTCGGCGACGAGGACGAGTTCTACATCCCCTTCCACAACGCGATCCGTCACGAAATGGGACAGAACGGCAATATGAACTGCAGCAGCGACCGCGGCCCCGGCTACCAGGCCCTGCTCGATTCGGAATGCATCTGGATCCAGTTCTGGTTCGAACTGCATTCGGCATCCGACCGCCCGCAACTGCAGGCCTGGCTGGACGCCTACGCCGCCGAACAGCGCAAGCTGGGACGCCTGCAACGCAACGCGCCGAACAAGCTGTTCAACGTGATGGAATGGCTGGAAGAACAGAAAGTGGTCGGCAAGGACAGCCGCCTGTCGGCCATGCTGGCCTTCGGCTTCCTGCTGCTTTGCCTGGTCAACACCATCGGCCTGCTGCTGGCCAAGTTCTCTGTGCGCGCACCGGAAGTCGGCGTGCGGCGCGCCCTGGGCGCCTCGCGCAAGGAAATCTTCACCCAGTTCCTGATCGAGAGCGCCGTGGTCGGCCTGGCCGGCGGCATCCTCGGCCTGGTGCTGGCACTGGGCGCGCTGGCCCTGATCGGCAGCATCTCCGAGCAGATCGCCGTCACCACGCATATGGACTGGATGATGCTGCTGGTGACCTTCGTCATGTCCGTCAGCGCCGCCATGCTGGCCGGGCTGCTGCCGACCTGGCGCGCCTGCCAGGTCACCCCGGCCCTGCAACTGAAATCGCAGTGAGGATAACCATGGAAATCAAACCAATCTTTTCCGCGCTGATGCGCTCCAAGACCGGCCCGATCCTGGTGGCCGTGCAAGTGGCGCTCAGCCTCGCCATCCTGGCCAACGCCATGCACATCGTCAGCGTGCGCCAGGCTGTCGCCGCGCGCCCGACCGGCATCGCCAATGAAGAAGAAGTGTTCAACCTGCGCGTGAAACCGCTCACCCCGGGCGGCCATGAACAGCAGCTGGCGAACCAGAAAGCGCAGGCGGCGGCCTTGCGCGCCGTGCCTGGCATCGTTTCGGTGGCCGACACCAACCAGATCACGCTGTCCAACTCCGGCAACTACAACAGCGTGGCCGCCAGCCGCGAGCAGGAGCGCAGCAACGCCAGCCCGTCCATGTACGTGACGCCGGACTCGCTGGTCAAGACCTGGGGCCTGAAGATCGTCGACGGCCGCGATTTCACCCCGCAGGATGCGCCGGAAATCGACCAGAACACCAGCAAGGCCTTCCCCACCGTGGCCCTGATCACCAAAGCCACCGGCCAGAAGGTGTGGCCGGACGCGCCCAGCTTTGTCGGCAAGAAGATGTACTACGGCACCGGCGCCGAGGCGCGCGAAGTGACGGTGGTGGGCGTGATCGACACGCTGCAGACCCCGTCCGCCGCCATGGGCCAGGACGGCGAAATGTCGACCATGGTACCGGCCCGCATCACGGGCAGCTCGCGCTCGCTGTACACCCTGCGCGCCGAGCCGGGCCAGCGCGACCGCGCCATGAAGGATGCCGAGGAAGCGATCCGCAAGCTGCATAACGGCCAAGTGGTGGTACGCACCACCACCCAGTCCGAAGAGCGCGTCAAGCGCTACCGCGCCGACAACGCGCTGTGCTGGATGCTGATCACTGTCAGCGTGCTGCTGATGGTGGTGACCGCCAGCGGCATCGTCGGCATGGCCAGCCTGTGGGTCACGCAGCGCCGCAAGCAGATTGGCGTACGGCGGGCACTGGGGGCGCGCAAGCTCGACATCCTGCGCTACTTCGTCACTGAGAACCTGATGATCACCACTACCGGGATTGTCGGCGGCCTGCTTGGCGCGCTGGCCCTGAACCAGTTGCTGGTATCGAAACTCGAGCTGGCGCGCCTGCCCGCCGAGTATATGGTGGTTGGCGCGCTGGCTTCCTGGGCGCTCGGCATCGCCGCCGTGTACGGGCCGGCGTGGCGCGCAGCTTCCATCTCGCCGGCGCTGGCGACCCGTTCGGCTTAAACCGGTAAACCAGGGTCTGACCCACAGGGTCAGACCCTGTCAGCCCGCCTGCCGATGGTTTGGGTTTTGCGCCTTTGATCTTCGTCGAAAGTCAAGATCTTCCAACCCAACCGCCGACCTCAAAACCGTTCGGGGTCAGACCCTTGGGTCAGACCCCGGTTTACCGGTTTTAATGTATCCTGCCAAAATGCCAACCGTACTGATCATCGACGACAACGCCGCAGTCGCAGTCGCCCTCGAAGTCCTGTTCTCGCTGCACGACATCGAAGCGTTGCACGCCGCCTCCCCCGAAGAAGGCCTCGCCCTGCTCGACCAGCGCAGCGCCAGCATCGACCTGGTGGTGCAGGATATGAACTTCAGCGCCGACACCACCTCCGGCGAAGAAGGCGTAGAGCTGTTCCGCGCCATCCGCAAGCGCCACCCCGACCTGCCGGTCATCCTGCTGACCGCCTGGACCCACCTCGACGCCGCCGTCGACCTGATCAAGGCCGGCGCCGCCGACTACCTGTCCAAGCCCTGGGACGACAAGCGCCTGATCGCCACCGTGCGCAACCTGCTGGAACTGGGCCAGGCCAACCGCGCCCTCAACCAGCACCGCAGCGACGAACTGCGCCAGCGCCGCGAACTGGAACGCTACAAGCTGCACAATATGGTCTGGAACGACCCCGCCACCGAGCGTGTAATATCGCTCGCCTGCCAGGTCGCCCGCGCCGACGTGCCAGTGCTGATCACCGGCCCGAACGGCACCGGCAAGGAACGCATCGCCGAAATCATCCAGGCCAATTCCTCGGTGCGCGAAGGCCCCTTCGTGGTGCTGAACTGCGGCGCCCTGCCCGCCGAACTGATCGAAGCCGAACTGTTCGGCGCCGACGCTGGCGCCTACACTGGCGCCTCCAAGGCCCGTGAAGGCAAGTTTGAAGCCGCCGACGGCGGCACCCTGTTCCTCGACGAGATCGGCAACCTGCCGCTGGCAGGCCAGATGAAGCTGCTGCGCGTGCTGGAAACCGGCCGCTTCGAACGACTCGGTTCCAACCGCGAACGCCAGGTGAAGGTACGCGTGGTCAGCGCAACGAATGCCGACCTGCCCGCCATGATCCGCGCCGGCACCTTCCGCGAAGACCTGTACTACCGCCTGAACGTGATTGAACTGCGCCTGCCGCCGCTGGCCGAACGCCCCGGCGACATCCTGCCGCTGGCGCGCCACTTCCTCGGCCAGGAACGGCAATTGCGCCCCGACGCCGAAGCCGCCCTGCTGGCGCACGGCTGGCCCGGCAACGTACGCGAGCTGAAGAACGTGATGGCACGCGCCAGCCTGCTGGCGCAAGGCGACGCCATCACCGTCCCCGACCTCGGCCTTCCAGCGAACACCATGAACGGCCACGGCGCGCTAACGAGTCCCGAGCAGGAACCCGACCGCGACGCCATCGTCAGCGCCCTGCAGCGCGCCAGCGGCGTGGTCGCCCAGGCCGCCGCCGAGCTTGGCCTCTCGCGCCAAGCCCTCTACCGCCGCATGGAACGCCTCGGCATCGCCCGCCCATGAGCCGCCCTCCACTACGGCCCAGCCCGTGTCACACCATGGGGTCACACCCCAAAGGTGACACGACCCCATCTGGTGCGCAGACGAGCCCGTGTCACACTTGGGGTGTGACCCCAGGGTGTGACACGAGCACGACCGTATAAGCTATGCGCCTTTCGCTTTTGACTCTGTGGTCGGCGTTGGTGGGGACGCTGACGGCGACGGGAATCCTGATTGCGCTTGGGCTGGACCAGCTCTTGCCGAAGCATCCAACCATCGTGCTTGGCATTTCACTGCTGTGCCTGGTACCGCTGGCGGTGATTACCATCCGCGCCCAGCTGCAGCGCCAGCTTTCCCTGTATCGCGCGCTCACCGGCACCGTTGCCAGCTACCGCGATGGCGACTTTTCCTTCAGCCTGCACTGGCCGCAGAACGATGAATTGAGCGACCTGGTAGCCGCTCACAACGAACTGGGGCAGGTGCTGCGCGAGCAGCGTCTTGGCCTGGTGCAGCGCGAGCTCCTGCTCGACACCATGGTCCAGCACACGCCGGTCGCCATGCTGCTGGTTACCGACAACGATGCCATCGTGTTCGGCAACCTGGCGGCGCGCCAGCTGGTCAACGAGGGCCGCAAGCTAGAGGGCCTGCGCCTGGCGGAGTTGCTGGCGCGCGTACAGCCGGCCCTGCGCGAAGCCCTGGGCCGCGGCGGCGATGGCCTGTTTACCATCGGCGACAGCGAGGAGGAAGAAGTCTTCCACCTTGCACGGCGCAGCTTCAGCCTGAATGGCCGTCCGCACGAACTGCTGTTGCTGCGCCAGCTCACGCAGGAACTGCGCCGCCAGGAAGTCCAGACATGGAAGAAGGTGATCCGCGTTATCAGCCATGAATTGAACAACTCGCTGGCCCCCCTGACTTCGTTGGCCCATTCGGGCAGCGAACTGGTGCGGCGCGGCCAGACCGAGCGCTTGCCGCAAATCCTGGCCACCATCGAGGAACGCACACGCCACCTCGAGGGCTTCATCCTCGGTTACGCCCGCTTCGCCAAGCTGCCCACGCCGCGGCTTGAACAGCAGGACTGGGGCGCCTTCCTGGCCGCCTTGTCCGACCAGGTGCAATTCAAGCTGCATGGCGAAGTGCCGGCCGAAGCGCACGCCTTCGACGCCGCCCAGATGGAGCAAGCCTTGCTCAACCTGCTGAAGAATGCCCACGAGTCAGGCTCGCCACCCGAAGAAGTCAGCCTCGAGCTGCGCCGCCAGCAAGGCATGCTGCGCATCGAAGTGCAGGACCGCGGCCCCGGCATGAGCGAGGCGGTGCTGGCCAACGCCCTGGTGCCATTCTATTCCACCAAGCGCAGCGGCACCGGCCTCGGCCTGGCGCTGGCGCGCGAGATCGCCGAAGCCCATGGTGGCCGCATCGCGCTGGCCAACCGCGATGGTGGCGGTCTTGCGGTGGCAATCATCCTTCCGCTTTGATGTAGATCAAACAGTAGCGGTGCGGCCTACCTTGGAATGTGCAGGCGCCTCGCCTGCGCTTTCAGGAGAACACCATGAAGACAGCCATGGGTATGCTGCTTGCACTGGCCGCCACGGCGGTGCAGGCCGACAACGTTGTTACCAACGTCAACCTCGGCGGCAGCGCCACCGAACTTTCCGCCGCTTTCGGCGTGACCCACCTGGAACAGGGAGCCTTCTCTGATACCTTCTATTTCTCGCCCAGCGCCGGCACCTATTCGGTCGATGCCAGCCTGGTGACCCTGGGCTTCAGCCCGAACACCGATGTCACCCTCACCGCCGCCTACGTCAATGGCAACGCCTTGAGCCTGATCGGTCCGGGTCTCTTCGAATACGGTTTCCTGTTGCCGACCGTGATCTCGGGTCCACTGGAACTGAGTGTCTTCGGCTACGTGAATTTTGAAGACACCAGTTTCACGCCCGCCTCGGCCAGCTACTCGGGAACGCTGAACATCAGCGCGGTGCCGGAGCCGGGCGCATATGCCCTGCTGCTGGCGGGGCTCGGCGTGGCCGGCGCAGCGGCCTGCAGGCGCCGCCGGGAAGCTTGAGCGCCGGGCTGGTAAACTTACGGCCATGACTTCCCGTAGATTCGACCAGCCTGGTTTTCCTCCCGCCACCATCACCGAGTTCGAAGGTGTCCGTTCACTGCACCTGGGTACGTCCTGGGTGCAGGGCGCCATGCGCCTGTCCAAGCCCGACATGATCGAGCTTGAATACGTGCGCATGATGATGATGTGGACGCTATTCATTCCCGCTCCCCGCCATATTGTCCAGCTCGGCCTGGGCAGCGCGGCCCTGACCAAGTTCAGCTACCGCCAATTCCCCAAGGCGCGCGTCACCGCCATTGAACTCAATCCGAACGTGATTGCAATTTGCGAAGAGAAGTTCGGCCTGCCGCCGAACGACGAGCGGCTCGAGGTGCGCCAGATGAATGCCATGGACTTCGTGCTCGACCGGCGCAACCATGGCACGGTGGACGTGCTGCAAGTCGACCTGTACGACGAGGAAGCGCGCGGCCCGGTGCTCGATACGCCTGAGTTCTACCAGGCTTGCTTCGACTGCCTGGGCCCGGACGGCATCATGACCACCAATGTATTTGGCGATTTCGACAATTACGCCAAGAACCTGCAGCACATGGAACTGGTGTTCGACGCGGTGGTGTGGCTGCCGGAAGTGCACGACGCCAACATCGTGGTGATTGCTTTCAAGCGTTCGCCATCGATCGATTTCTCACTGTTGTACGATCGCGCCAACCAAATCAGGAAATCGCTTAACCTGAATGCCCGTCCCTGGGTGGACGGCATGCGCGACTGGATGGCCAACGCGTAGTATAGCTACATGCGCGCGCGTTTCCTGTTTAAATAGTTGAAGATTATCAAGTAGTTACTAAATTTAACTGGTAGGACGCAACAGTCGTCACGGCGGGATTGCCCGGCGTCTTTCAGTGGTTTATATTGCGGGGCCTGTGGTTTCAGGCAAGAAACAATATTGTCATAAAGACCAAGAGTTGCCGCAATGTCCGAAGCATTCCTAAAACAGCGAGAAGAATTCAGCGAATACTCGATGAGCCGCATCGGCGTATCGCGTGAAATGTTCGATGCCTTCAATCGCATTCTCGCCCCGCACGTGGTCGAGGTACATTTCCGCAAGGGCGAATACCTGCAGCGCGCGGGCGTGCCGGCCAGCGTGGCTTACTGGCTTTACCGCGGCGTGGCGCGGCGCGGCATGATCACGCAGGATGGCGCCGATGTGACGATGGCGTTTTCGGCGGAAGGCGATACCTGCGGATCGCACCACGACTTGCTGGCGGCCCAGGACGGCCAGCCGGCCCAGGAATTCATCATTGCGGAGACCCCGGTGACGGCGATCCGCGTGGAATGGGCCACCATGGCCCGCCTGCGCGAAGAGCACAGCATCATGCGCGAGTACTACCTGAAGGTGTCGGAGCACTCGATCCGCCGCTATTCGCAAAGCTGCCTGGTGCGCAGCATGACGTCCGCCAACTGCCGCCTGGCGGCTTTCCGCGAGCAATACCCGGGACTGGAGCAGCGTATTTCGCAGAAATCGCTGGCCTCCTTCCTGGGCATTACGCCGCAATACATGTCCACCCTGCTGCGCCAGGAGCAGGAGCAGCAGGAGCGCTAGGCGGCTTCCTGTTCGCGGCGCATGAGCTGCGACAGGTAGGCTGGCGTGATCTGCAGGTAGGATGCCAGCACCTTCTGCGAAATCCGGCGTTCCAGGTTCGGATACTCTTCCCTGAAATTGGCCAGGCGCTCTTCGGCGCTCGAAGCGGTGTGCGTGATGAAGCGGCGCGCCTGGCTGCATACGGCAAACTCCAGCAGGCGCGTCATGTAGGCGGTCAGCACCGGGTGCTGGCTGCGCGCCACGCTCATTTGCTCCCAGTCGAATCGGAAACCCTGCACCGAGGTCTCGGCCACGATGAAGGAACGCGCCGGCAGCTCGCCGCGGAACTCCAGCAAGTCTTCATAGGCGTTCGCGATATGGCTCTCGGTGGCGAAGCGCATCGTGACTTCATTGCCGCTTTCGCTGACATAGCCCACGCGGGCCACGCCGCCGGTCAGCCAGAAGACGTCGCGCGAGGCTTGGCCAACGCGCTGCAGCAGCTCGCCGCGGCGCACCGAAAACGGCACGGCCAGGGGTGCGATGCACTGGCTGGTTTCGTCAAACAGTTGTTCGTCGACGGCGTAGCGCGCCATCATGTCGGCCTTGAAATTCTGCCGCAGCTTCAGGAAATGTTGATTCATTGCGCCCCAGTATTCGTTTTTTGTTTTTGACTACATCTGGTCAGGCCAGATTTACTTCATTCTAAAAACAAGCGGCGCAGGTTTTCGATCAACTATTTGAACTTTCGGTAAAAATTTTCGTAGGCCGTTAAATGAATGACACCGGCCAGGCGCTTGACCAGCGCATCTACCCCGGCGGGATCGACCTGGCCATAGCCCAGGGCCAGTCCGCGCCAGCTGCATTGGCCGGCCACGGCGTGCACGCTGAGGGCGTTGGCAATCATGCCTTCCTGCTCGAGGGCGCGGCGGCTGATCTCCACGTCGGACAGGCGCGGGTCTTCCCAGCGCAGCGCAAGGTGCATGCCGGCCGAGGCGCCCTGTACGCTGGCGATGCTGCCAAGGTGCCTGTCCAGCGCTTCCACCAGGGCGTCGCGCCGTTCGCGATAGACGCGGCGCATGCGGCGCAGGTGCAGGGCGAACTGGCCGCTGCGCAGGAATTCGGCCAGTGCCAGCTGGTCGGCGGCGCGCCCGCGCGAGGCCGATTGCTGGCGCATGGTCGCCAGCGGCTGCACCAGCCACGGCGGCACCACCAGGTAGCCGATGCGCAGCCCGGGGAACATGGTCTTGCTGAAGGTACCGCAGTACAGCACCGGGGCGTCCGGCTGCAAGCCTTGCATCGATGCCAGCGGCGGGCCGTCGTGGCGGAATTCGCTGTCGTAATCGTCTTCGATGATCAGGGCCCCGCAGGCGCGTGCGCCGTCGATCAGGGCCATGCGGCGCGCCAGCGATAGCACGGTGCCGGTCGGGTACTGGTGCGAAGGGGTGGTGTAGATCAGGCGCGGCGGGCGCTCCTTCCAGTCTTCGGAGCGCGGGGCGATGCCTTCCTCGTCGACCTCGATCGGCTCCAGCTTCAGGCTGGCGGCGCGGAAGGCGGCCATGGCGCCGCCGTAGCCGGGGTTTTCCATCCACAGCGTTTCGCCGGCGTCGGCGCAGGCGCGTCCGCACAGGTCAAGGCTGCTCTGGCTGCCGTCCGTGATGAACACTTGCGCCGCTTCGCAGATCACGCCGCGCGAGGCGCGCAGGTAGTCGGCGATGGCTTCGCGCAGCACCGGTTCGCCGCACGGGTCGCCGTAATTCAGCTTGTCGGTGGGCAGCGAACGCCAGGCGCGCTCCAGCAACCGGCGCCACAGGCCGATCGGGAAGCTTGGCAGGTCGGGAACGCCCGGCACGAAGGGCGTGCCGCTGGCGGCAGAAGCGGTGCTGTGGCGCAGGTTCTGCGCCCGCTGCGACAGGCCCTTGTGCGGGACCACCACGCTGGCTTGCTGCTGCCGGGCAGGCGCCACGGCGGCAACAATGGTGCCGCTGCGGTCGGTCACCACATAGCCTTCGCTGGTGAGCTGCTCGTAGGCGTACAGCACCGTGTTGCGCGCCACGCCCAGTTCCGCTGCCAGCGCGCGGGTGGCAACCAGGCGCGTGCCGGGAGCCAGCGTGCCGTCGCGGATGGCAGAGCGCAGGCATTCGTGCAGCAGGCGTTGGCGCGGCCAGCCGTGGTGGCCATGGCTGGCGGTGAAGTTCGAGATCAGCAGCGAGTAGTCCAATCGTGGCTCCATGGTTTTGCATAGCCCTGGACCTGTTACAGGGGCCAGCAGGACATTATAGTCCGATGCCATGAATACAACACCTCCCCCATCCGACCGCACCCGCGTGCGACGTGGCGCCGCCAACGCCGCCTATGAACCCGACCTTGTGCGCGCCATCGTCGATGCCGCCTACATTTGCCATATCGCCTTCAGCGACGGGCAGTGCACGCACTGCATCCCGACCGCCTGCTGGCGCGAAGGCGACCACCTGTACATCCATGGCTCCAACGGTAGCCGCATGCTGAAGCAATTGATGGCGCAGGATGCCTGCGTCACCATCACCCACCTGGACGGCCTGGTTCTGGCGCGATCGGCCTTCAACCATACGATGAACTATCGCTCGGTAATGATCTACGGCCGCTTCGAAGCGGTCGACGAGACGGAGCAGCGCCGCACGCTGGATGCCTTCATGGATCATCTGGCGCCGGGCCGCCGCCTCGAGGTCCGCGGCGGCAACGACAAGGAACATGCTGCCACCACAGTGCTGCGGATCCCGCTGGCGGAAGCGGCGTGCAAGGTGCGCAGCGGCGGGCCAAACGACGACGAGGAAGACATGGGCATCGCTGCCTGGGCGGGCGAACTGCCGTTCGTGCAATGGCGCACCGCGCCGGTCACCGATCCGGAGTGCAAGGCCGCGGCGCCGGCTTATGTGCGGGACTGGGCTAGCGAACCTTGAGTTTCAACAGCCGCTTGTCCGGCGGCGGCCAGTCGAGCCGCATGCCGCGCAGGGTTTCCAGCAGCAGGCGGGCAACGACTTCGTTGCGATAGCGTTTTGAATCCGAGGGGACCACGTACCACGGCGCATGGCCGGCGTCGGTCTCCGTAATCGCATCCTCGTAGGCTTTCTGGTAGTTCTTCCAAAGTTCGCGCTGCTTCAGGTCTTCGGGGTCGAACTTCCAGTGCTTGTGCGGATCGTCCACTCGCTCCTGCAGGCGTTCTTTTTGCTCATCCTTTGAAATGTGCAGGAACAGCTTGACGATGGTGGTGCCGCTTTCGGCCAGCATGCGTTCGAAGTCGCGAATCTGGGCATAGCGACGCTTGCATTCCTGCGGCGTGATCTTGCCGAGAACGCGCGTGATCAGCACGTCTTCGTAATGGCTGCGGTTGAAGACCGCGATCTCGCCGGCTTTGGGTACTTCGCGGTGGATGCGCCACAGGAAGTCGTGCGCGGCTTCGATCTCGGTCGGCGCGCGGAAACCCACGGCGCGCAAGCCCATCGGGTTGATTTTGCTGAACAGGTGGCGCACGGTGCCGTCCTTGCCGGAGGTATCCGTGCCCTGCAACACGATCAACAGCTTGCGTTTGCGCTCGGCGTACAACATCTCCTGCAGGTCGGAGATGTCGTCCAACATCTTGTCCAGCATTTCCCGATCGGGCTTGCTGTCCGATTTCGCATCCTTGTCGCGTAGGCGCAGGCCCGGCCTGGCACGGAATTCGTCGATCGCTTTCATGCGATGACATTAGCACAGCTTGCGGTTCAGCGGCGTTCACGCCACCACAGGAGCAACATGCAGAAGGCAAACGCAAGGCCAGGCATCCAGCGCGGCACTGCAATAGGCCACGGTTGCGGTTCGCCGGTACGCAGCGTGGCCGCATCGACCGCACCCAGTCCGGCAATCGGCTGTGCACTGCGGCTAACGTAACGGGCAGTCGCGTCATGCCGCAGCGCAGCCTGCCATGCCGGCCAGTCTTGCGCAGCGTACACGTAGACTGCGCTTTCCGCCTGGCCGGTGCGTACCGGTAACCAGCCAGCACCGCGCGGCCACAGTGCAACGCACGCCGAATCCGCGCGCTCGCTGCGGGCCTGCCAGTGCAGGGCCTCCTGCCCCACCGTGACAGCGCCGCCCGTCGCCACGCCTTGCGCGCAAATTTCAGTGCGCAAGCCTGGCAGCGGCATTGGGTCGGCATCAAGCCAGCGCAATTTCTGCTCGCTGCCCGACGCGGCAAAGTCGATCACTTGCTGCCACCACTGGCCGAGAGCCGCCGGCTCGCTGATGGCGTGCCGGTGCCAGTCGCGAACGCCCAGCCACAGGATGCGGCCTTTTTGCCAGTCTCGCTGCCACAACCAGGGTTTGCCGTCCTTGTCGCGCGCGACGGGCTGCCAGGCGCCGCTGGCCATCGGCGTTTGTGCGCCGGGAGCGAACGCCAGGGTGGCGCCTGCGAATGGTAGGTGGCGCGTATCTTCCTGCTCCGTGGTGGCCGACTGCGCCGACAACTTCAATCCAGTCTCACGCTGCCACAGCGCTGCATCGTCTGCATTGCCGCCAAGGACCAGCAGCGGCAAGCCTTGAGCAACCTGCGCCAGCGCACCACGCAGTCCGCCGCGTTCAAGCCAGGCGGCATCGGCTACCAGCATGTTGGGATGCGTCAGCGGTGCGCGTGCTTCTTCGTTGCGCGTCAGCGATTTGCCAAGCGTGGTTTGCCAATCGACGATGGCGTTGGAGTCCGTCAACAACTGGTACAGCACGCGCGCGTCAAAGGACGCAGCGCCAAAGCGGCCCTGCACCTGCAAGGGGACGGCGTCCAGAACCCGCAGCGGCACCGGGCCTTGCGCAGCGGTCTTTCCATCCTTGTCGAGCAGGCGCGCCTGCAAGACCATCGATTCAGCCAAGGGCGGTTGCCATTGCACGGTCAAGGTGTCTGCCGCAGCCGCGGCGCGCGATTCAGCCAGCACCTGGCCATTTTCAGCCAGCAGCTGCAAGCGCCAGCCCGCCTGCGGGGCATCGCGCCGCACGGTCAGCGCGAAACTGCGGCCGAGCGGCAGGGAGCGTGGAAAGTCCAACCAAAGCAGGCCGTCCTGTGCCGGCTTCCACTGGATAGGGCGTACGGGCATGTCACGCCATTGCGCCTCGTACAGGCCCTGGCCCTGCACTTCCACAGGGGTATCGCGAAGCGCCGACGGCATCTGTGCCAGCGCCTCCGCCAACCGATCGTCCGGTGCCGCTGGCGAAGCACTTGCTGTCGCCAGGACTATTGGCTGCGCACCGCCAGCAGGAGCAGCGGGGGCGGCAAGCAGGGTCGCCAGCGAGGCGCCGGCCGCCAGGCCCAAGGCAGCGTCTATCCAGCGCTTCTTGCGTGAGTACAGCAAGGCGCTTGCCGTGCCGGCTAACACCGCACCACCGTACAGGAAGTTGATATCCACGTTCACGGCGCGCCCTTCCCTTGCAATGCCTGGCCAAACCTTGTCTGCGCTTGCGGGCGTGCCTGCAACAGCACTGCCGGCTGCTGCACGGTCGCACGCAGCCAGGCACGCAACTGGGCACGGCATGACTGGCAACCATCAGCCACATCCTGCACGGCGGCTTGCGCCGACAGGCGTAGTTCTTCATCCTTGATGCGGGCAACTGCTTCGCGCGCAGCCTTGGTCCACAGTGAGGGCAGCGCGCCATCTCCGCCGAGGGCCTGCACCAGTTCGCGCACATCGGCCGGCACGAATTCGTTGGCCGTGCCTTGCGCACGGCGGTAGCTGGCCGCGCCAGTCATCTCACCGCTCATGCGCTTTTCTTCCTTGATGGCCGGCGACACGAAGGCTGTGCGGTGCAGGTAGACGCGTTCCGCCTGCTGCAGTTCCTTGATCGCCCCAAGCGCTTTGTACTCCGGCGGCAAGGCCGGTTTGGGTGCAATGGCGCGAAGCTGCTTTTCGGCGTCCCACATCGCCCGCAATGCGCGGCGCAGGACTTCCTTGGTGGCCGGATCGAAGATGGTGGCGTTGCCTTCCTGGTCATGGGCGTGGCCGAACTGGGCGGCGATATTTCCGGTGCCGAAACCGCCCGGGCCCTGGGTGCCGGCGCCACCGTGTTCATGGCCATCGCCATCGCCGTGTTCTTCGTCGCCGAACAGGGAAGACTCCTCGCCAAGAAATTGGCCATAACGCAAGCGCAGCTTGGCTTGGTCGCCGGCGATCTTCTCGCTGCGGGCGCGCAGTTCTGCGGCGCCCAGGCGCGGCGAGTCGGCCACCAGTTGTTCGGTGTCGATGATGATCTGGCGCTGGCTGCGCAGGTTTTCCGGTTTCACCATCGATGGCAGGGCAGTCGATTCGAGTGCTTCGCCTTGCTGGCCGGGCAGGCGCAACGTGTAGGTTGGCGATTGCGAAACATGCGGGACCGGAGCGTTGTCGCTGGCGCGCACAAAGAAATACAGTTCGTCACCGGGCTCCATGCCGAGCTCTTTCAGCATCCATTGCTTGTTCCAGCTGCGCTTGCGCGGATCGGACGAAGCGGGAAGCGGAGCTTCCTTGTCGGTAAAGCGGATGTTTTCGCCGCTTCCGCGCGCGAGGGTCATATGCAGGGTTGCTTTGACGACCCCGTAGTCGTCGCTGACGCTGACGCTGAGCTGTGCGCTTTGGGCGTCGGGCTTCAGGACGCTGACCGATTCGTTCGGCGCGGCAATGGCGACTTGCGGGGCCTGGTCAGGCGTGACGCGGATTGTGTAGCGCTGGCTGGCATTATGGCGGCTACGCCAGAAGATGGAATCGCTTGCGGTCCATTCAGCGCAGCGGCCCGCCGTCGCCCGCAAATTCTGGCCGTCGCCAAGCTCAATGATGGCATCGGCGTTGACCGCGCACCAGCGCACTTTGCTGTGCTGGGGAATCTGCAGGTCGCGCGGCGCGCCTTCACTTGGCTTCACGCCGGTGTACGGCGGAGGCTCGGCGTGCAGGCTTATGCCGGCTGCCGCGATGGCTGCCGGCGCTGCCGCACCGGTGCCCGCGGGCGGCGCGTACTGAGGGCTATGCGCTGCGACATAGGCCCATGCAGCGGCGGCCGCCACGGCTGCCAGGGCAAGCGGAATCGCATTGAAGCGGGCTTTCTGCATTGCGATGCTGCGCAAGCGCTCATCGTCGAGTACCTGGCCGACCCGCGCGATCAGGCGATTGTGTTGCAGGCGGCCGAGTGGCGTGTCCGGGGCAGCGGCCAGCATGGCACTACTGTCCTCCAGTTCCGGAACCGCGTCGTTCAGCCAGGACGACAATTGGGCATCCACCCGCTTGCGCCAGAGCGCGAAGTCAATCGCCGCCCAGAGCATGGCGGCTCCTGCCAGTGCAAGCGGAATGGTCAGCGTCAGCAGCTTTGCAGCAAAGGTACCTGCGAGCGTTATTGCAGCCAACCCGGCTGCGGGCAGCAGCGGCAAAAGCCAACTGGAGATGCGGCGGCGGATCAGGGCATCCAGCATGCGTTGGCGCACGCTGGCCAGGTGGTCAGCGGCGGCGGGCATGGGTGAGGATCCTTTCGATTGCGAACAGCGCCAGCAAGGCGAGCGCCAGCCATTCTGGTGAACGGCCCAGCGGTGCGGCTAGCGGTTCTTTGCGCCCGGCCTTCAGGGTTTGCGCGGGCATTGGGTAAGGTGACATCTGCGCAGTTGCTGCTTGCCAGCGCTCGTAAAGTGCGCGGGCTGCATCGACGTCATGCAATGGCCATTGCGGGGCGGTCCAGGCGAGGCCCTCCGGGGTTTGCGTTTGCCCGTTAGTGACGGCGGTGCGCCACCAGAGAGGGGCCTTCCATGAGGCTGGAGGTTCGTTGCCTGAATGGTCCCAGACTATCAGCTCAGTGTCCGTGGTTGGGGTGTCGGAGAGAAGGTAGAGATTGGCGCCGTCGGCGGCGGTGCTGAAGGCAGCAAACAACGCTTGCCAGCGAGGCAGGCGCTCGGCTGGCGCGGACACGACGACGTGGCGCTTACGGGGCGTCGCAACGGCAGCGACGGGCGGCTGGGCGGCGATGGCGGAAGGAGCGAGGCGGAGCTCTGCTGCGTGGGCCAGGCGCGGGGGAAGCGCGGGCATGGCGGCACGGGGAGCAAGGATGAGGAAGCGCGCCTCCGGGCGCCATTCGTGTTCGTTACGGGCCAGCCAGGTCCACAGGTCGGCGGGCAGCGGCTCGCGGGCAGCGGCGCCCATGCCAGCCGATTGCACCTGTTGCGCAGCCCACGGCGAGGATTCGAGCGATGGGTCGATGAACACCGTGTCGCCCTTCCACGGCATGACAAGCACCGCCAGCCAGGCAAGCAGCATAAACAGCAATGCCATCCGCACCAGCAGGAGCAACACGTCCGACCAGCGCAGCACGCGCTGCTGTTGTGGCGCTGCTGCAGGCAGAAAGCGCGCCGTGGCGAGAATGTCGGTGCGCGTGCGCTCACGCTTGCGCATATGCCACCACACCGGCAGCAAAAGCACCGGCAAGGCAAGCCACCAGAAAGGCTGCATGCTGGTCATGGCCTGCGCGCCTCCGGATTCCTCAACCACACCCGCAGGGCTTCGCCCAAAGATTGTTCAATCTGCGCTTCGCATAACGGCACGTCATGCTGACGACATGCGGTGCGCACGGCACCGAAGTGGGAGTCAAGCGCCTTGCGGTAATTGTCGCGGTCGGCGCGGGTAAAGCTATGCAGGCGAGCGCCCTCCTCCGGATCGCGATAGGCGTGGCCGGCAGCGAAATCCGCTTCGACTTCGGCTTCGGTTCGCAAGGCCAGCAGGCGCACGTCATGCCGCATATGGCGCAAGCGCACCAGCGCTTCGCTTAGCGGCGACGGCCAGTCCAAAGCGTCCGTTGCAGCGAACACCATGCTTTGCGAACGCGCGAAGTGCAGGCTTGCGCGCAGGGTTTCAGCATCCGGCAGCCCGCCGGACGGCGTGGCGCGCTGCAGGGCCGCCAACACGCGCTGCAGATGGCGCGGGCCGCGCGAAGCTTGCGTGAATTCGACCTTGCCGTTGGAGAGCACCAGCAGCCCGAAGGCATCGCCCTGGCGCTGCGCAATCGCCGCCACGCAAGCCAGCGCCGTGCGGGCATACCAATGCTTGCTCAAGCCATCGACGCGGCGGCTTGGCTCTGCCATCGAGGCTGTTGCATCCAATACCAGCCAGGTCGCGACATGGCTATCACGCTCCGCCTCGCGCACATAATAGCGGTCGGCGCGCGCCAGCAGCTTCCAGTCGACGCGCCGACATTCGTCGCCGGGCGCGTACGCACGGTACTCGGAGAACTCCACACCGGCGCCGCGTTCGCGGCCCGCATGAATGCCATGGCCGAGACCCGCCAGCACATGGCGGATCACCAGCTCAAGGTCGGCGGAGTGCGCCAGCAACGCGGGTGTTTCCAGCATGCTTACTCGGGCTTGATTGCGTCGCGCAGTGCGGCCAGGATGTCGGCAATCGCAATGCCGTCAGCTTCCGCTTCGAAATTGCGCAGGACACGGTGCGCCAGCACCGGCAGCAGCATGTGGCCGATGTCCTCGCGGGTGACCGCCAGGCGGCCCTGCATCAATGCACGCGCCTTGGAGGCCAGCACCAGGGCCTGGCCCGCGCGCGGTCCAGCGCCCCAGCCGACGTGCTTTTTCACCGCTTCGACGCTCGTCTCGCGCGGACGGGTGGCGCGCACCAGGCGCGTTGCGTAGCGCAGCAGGTGCTCGCCGATTTCGATATCGCGCACCAGCGCCTGAAGGCGCAGCAAGGTTTCCACGTCCATCGCCGGTTCCGCATCTTTCAAGCCGGCGTGCGTGGTGGCCGATACCATCGCGATTTCTTCGTCCTCCGTCGGGTAACCGACATCGATATGCAGCAGGAAGCGGTCCAGCTGCGCTTCAGGCAGCGGATAGGTGCCTGCCTGCTCGATCGGATTTTGCGTCGCCAGCACGAAGAATGGGCGCGGCAGCTTGTGCGTCTGGCCTGCAAAGGTCACCGAACGTTCCTGCATCGCTTCCAGCAACGCCGACTGCGTCTTCGGCGGCGCGCGGTTGATTTCATCCGCCAGCAGCACCTGCGTGAACACCGGCCCTTGCTGGAAACGGAACTCACGCTTGCGCGTCGCATGGTCCTCTTCCAGGATCTCGGTGCCGACGATATCGGACGGCATCAGGTCCGGGGTGAACTGCACGCGGCGGAATTCCATGTCGGTGGCCTGCGCCAGCGACTTCACCAGCAGCGTCTTGCCCAGGCCCGGCACGCCTTCCACCAGCGCATGGCCGCCGGCCAGCAGGCAAATGACCAGCGAGTCGATCACTTCTTCCTGGCCGATGATGACGCGGCCCATGCTCGCCTTCAGTGCCTTCACCTTGGCGTGCAGTACGCCGATCTCGTTTTCGCTCCAGCCGCTTTCAGCCACGGTCATGCTCCCAACGCGTATTGAATGATGTTGACTGCGAAGCGCGTGTTGTCGATTGCCAGCCAGCGCTTGTTGCGGAAGTCGTAATCCCACTCGCAGCCATAGTCCTTATTGCTATACAAAAGCCTGATGCGGCCGCCGAATTCCACGGCCTTCAGGTAGTCGTGCACCAGGTCGTCACCCCAGCCATTCAACTCCATCCCGGTATTCGGCGGTCCGTCGAATTTGAAGAACGCGGAATACAGCGGGTGGCTGTTGGGAATCTTGTGCAGTGCCTTCGGGCCGAAGATGCGGGCCACTTCCGCCTCGAACGATTTCGCAAACAGGCCGTCGATGTCGTGGTTGCAGTCGTCCACGAAAACAAAGCCGCCGCCACGCACGTAGCGCTCGAAGTTCTTGCGCTCGGCAGGCGTGAACTGCACCAGCTTATGGCCCGCCAGGTAGCAGAACGGCGCCTCCAGCATCTTCGGATCGGACAGCGCGACGATGCGTTCAACGGGATCAACCTTCAGGGTCGTGTATTCGACCAGGGAGTTGAGCACATTGCTCGGCATGCGGATATCGACATCCCAGTCGCCCGACTCGTAAGTCAGGCGCGTGAAGTAGAAATCGTAGGCGGGCATTCCTCAGACCGCGTCGGACAGCGACGTGAAGTTGAAGTCCCGCACCTTCATGGCCGGGATCATCAGCTTGCGCGCATCAGTATCGCCGATCAGCACCGGACGCCCCAGTTCATCGATGTTGTTCAGCATCGACACCGGGCTGTCGTTGAAGCGGAAGTTCTTGATCGGGTGCTTGATCTTGCCGTTCTCGATGTAGAAGGTGCCGTCGCGGGTCAGGCCGGTCAGCGCCACCGATTGCGGGTCCACCATGCGGATATACCAGGTGCGGGTCACCAGGATGCCCTTCTTGGTCGAAGCAATCAGTTCCTCGGTCGACCTGGAACCGCCCGCCATGATGATATTGCCCGCCGGCGGAGTCGCTTCTTTCTTCTGCTTCTGTGCCCAGTAGCGGTTGTAATCGAGCGAGGTGATCACGCCGCCTTTGATCAGGTCACGGCGCGCGCGTGCCTGCATCGAGCCCTGGTCCCATGGCAGTACCGGCGCATTGGCATCCCACGGGTCGGTCCAGACATTCACCTGCTCGTCGAACAGCTTGTCGCCCAGGCGATTGGCGCCGCCCTTCTTGGACAGGAAGCTGCGCCCTTCGTCGGCCGAGCGCGCGTCGAAGGCGCTGAACATGAAATTCAACAGGTCGTTGGTGGCCGCAGGTTCCATCACCACGGTATAGCGCCCCGGTTCCAAGGCCTTGGCGTCCACCGAGCGCAAGGCCTTCTCGATGGCGATTTCGGATGCCGCTCGCGGATCGAATGCCTTCGGATCGTAGGCGGCACGATTGACCCAGCCCGAGCCCCGGCCATCGTCGGTGCGGGTGGTCACGGTGAAATTCAGTCCGCCCAGTTCCTGGAAGCCGAACACGCCGTTCGAGTTGGCGATGCAGTCGAAGCCAATGCTGTCGTTGAAGAAGCCCGCCGCCTGCAAGCCGGCCTTCTTGGCGGCGGCGATACTGGCGAAGGCCACATCTGCGCGGTATTCGGGATTGAATGCCTCGGCATTACGGTTGAAGGTATTGCTGGCCTTGAAGTCCTGCTTGCCCACGGCCGGCATGAATTCCGGATTCTCCGGGGCCAGGCGCGCGATTTCCTCGGCGCGGCGCACGGCCGCTTCCAGCGACTTGGCGTCGAACTGGTTGCAGGTGGCGGAACCTTGCTTCTTGCCGAAAGCGACGCTGACCACCAAGGTCGTATCTTCAATCAGGCCGGCAGTGGAAACGCTGTTGTTGGCGTAACGCACGTTGCCCTTGCGGCTTCCGCTCAGGTTGACGCGGCACTCGTCTGCCTTGGACATGGCCATCACTTTGTCGCAAATGCTTTTTGCTTCGTCTTTGCTCAGGAGTTTCATCTATCGCGTCCTTAGTCAATCTTGCGGGCAGTGTTGATCACATTGATGCCGTTGAAGCGCGTGGTCGAGGAACCATGCGACACGGCGCTGACCTGGCTTGGCTGGCCTTTGCCGTCGAAGAACGAACCGCCCATGCGCCAGTCGCGCTGGTCGCAGGTGGCCGAACAAGAGTTCCAGAACTCCTGGGTGTTCGACTGGTATGCCACGTCGTTCAGCATCTGGCCGACCTTGCCGTCCTTGATCTCGTAGAACAACTGGCCGCCGAACTGGAAGTTGTAGCGCTGCTGGTCGATCGAATAGGAACCGCGGCCCAGGATGTAGATACCTTTTTTCACGTCCTTGACCATGTCGTCCACCGACAGCGGCTTCTTGCCTGCTTCCAGCGAGACGTTGGGCATGCGCTGGAACTGCACGCTGCTCCAGGAATCCGCATATGAGCAACCGTGAGACTCCTTCTCGCCGATGATGTGCGCCTGGTCGCGCGTGGCCTGGTAATTCACCAGGATGCCGTTGCGGATCAGGTCCCATTTCTTCGAAGGCACGCCTTCATCGTCGTAGCCCACACAGCCCAGCGAACCGGGAGTGGTCTTGTCGGCCACGATATTGACGATGTCGGAACCGTACTTGAAATTCCTGCTCTTCCACTTGTCCAGCGTCGCAAAGGAAGTGCCGGCGTAGTTGGCTTCATAGCCTAGCACGCGGTCCAGTTCCGTTGCGTGACCGACGTTCTCGTGAATGGTCAGGAACAGGTGTTCAGGGCTCAGCACCAGGTCGTACTTGCCTGGCTCGACCGACTTGGCCGAGAGCTTTTCTCGCGCTTGCTTGCCGGCGGCCTTGGCGTCTTCGATGATGTCGTAGCCGCCGTTGTACAACTGCGTCACGCCGCCTGCCGCGCGCACCTTGTGCTCCGGCTTGGCGTCGAAGAATTCGTAACCCATGCCGGCCGGCGAAGACAGGCCGTCGCGGGTGCGGAACTTGCCGGTTGCCTTGTCCACTGCAGTCGCGGTGAAAGGCGCCCACAGGCGGTGTACGTCCTGGTCGATGTAGGAACCGTCGGTCGAGGCAAAGTATTTCTGCTGATTGACCTGGAACAGGTTGGCGGTCATGAAGGAGGCGCCGGCATCCAGGCCAGCCTTGTTCGCGGCCAGCAGCATGTCGGCCTTTTCCTTGATCGGCACTTCGCGCCAATCCTTCTTGAAAGGCGTCTGCCATGCGACTTCGCCCACGCCTTTGACCGGCGCCAGTTGCACCGGCGAGGCCTGCAGGCGCGCGTTGGCGCGTGCAATGGCCACTGCCTGGCGCGCGGCGTCGGCGACGGCGTCGACTGTCAGCGCGTTGGTGGCGGCGAAGCCGTAGGCGCCATTGGCGATCACGCGCACGCCGACACCGGTCGATTCGGTGTTGACGATGTTTTCAACGCGCGTGTCGCGGGTGGTGATGAACTGGTTCAGGTAGCGGCCAATGCGCACGTCGCAGTAGCTGGCGCCGGCCTTGGTGGCGGCGTTCAGCGCGGCGTCGGCGAGTTCTTTCTTGAACTTGCGGGCCATCGGGTTCATCAGGTCTTCGGCGGCGATGGCGTTGCCGAAGACGGGGACCAGCATGGTGCCGCCGGCGGCAGCGGCGACTTTCAGGAAGGATCTGCGTTCCAATGTGTTGCTCCATTTTTAAACCGGTAAAGCAGTGTCAGACCCACAGGGTCTGACACTTTGTGGCGCGGCGGCTGCGCTCTTCGGTTTCCTATACAGCGTCAGACAAAGAGGTGAAGTTGAAGTCCCGCACCTTCATGGCCGGAATCAGCAGCTGGAATTGCGACTCGTCGCCGGCCAGCACTTCCGGACGGCCCAGTTCCTCGATGTTGTTCAACATCGTCACCGGGCTTTCATTGAATCGGAAGTTCTTCACCGGGTGCTTGATCTTGCCGTTCTCGATGTAGAAAGTGCCATCGCGGGTCAGGCCGGTCAGCAGCACGGTTTGCGGATCGACCATGCGGATATACCAGGTACGGGTCACCAGGATGCCCTTCTTGGTCGAGGCAACCAGTTCCTCGGTCGACTTGGAACCGCCGGACATGATGATATTGCCCGGTTGGCCTACAGCGCGCTGGCCCTGTTTCTTGCCCCAGAACGGCGAGTAGTTCAACGAAGCGATCTTGCCGTTCTTGATGATGTCCATGCGCTCGCGCGCCAGCAAGGTCTGGTTATCCCATGGCAGCACAGGAATATCCTTATCCCACGGGTCGGCCCACACGTTCACCTGCTCGTCGAACAGTTTTTCGCCCATGCGGTTGCCGCCGCCCTTCTTGGCCAGGAAGCTGCGGCCCTCGTCGGCCGAACGCGCGTCGAAGCTGCTGAACATGAACGCCAGCAGGTCGGAAGTCGCGGCAGGTTCCAGGATCACCGTATAGCGGCCAGGCTCCAGCGCCTTGGCTTCTGCCGAGCGGATCGCCTTCTCCATCGCCACTTCGGCCGCTGCGCGCGGATCGAAGCGATTGACGTCCTGAGCATCGCGGCGCACCCAGCCCGAACCGCGGCCGTCTTCGGTCCGCACGGTGCAGGTGAAGTCGATGCCGGTCTGCGACTGGTGGCCGAACACGCCGCGCGAGTTGGCGACTGTCTCGAACGAGGACTGGTCGGTAAAGAAGCCCGCAGCGACCAGGCCCTTCTTCTTGCAGGCCTCGATGCTGTAAGCCGCCACCTGCGCGCGGTACTCAGGATTGATCGCGTCGGTCGACTTGCTGAAGGTGTCGGAGCCCTTGAACGCCTGCTTGTCCGGCGTCGGCATGAACTCCGGATTTTCCGGCGCCAGTTTTGCCAGTTCTTCCGCGCGCTGCACGGCTTTCGCCAGCGACTTGTCGTCAAACTCGTTGATGACTGCCGTGCCCTGCTTCTTGCCGAAGGCGACCGCCACGGACAGCTGGGTATTTTCCACCAGGCCGGCAGTCGACACGGCATTGCGCGCATAGCGGATATTGCCGGTGCGGCTGCCGTTGATGGTGACGATGCACTCATCGGCTTTGCTCAGCGACATGACCTTGTCGGAGATGCGCTTGGTCTCTTCCTGATTCAGGATCTTCATTCGTAGTCCTTTCGCCTTAGCCGATCTTGCGTGCAGTGTTGATCACGTTGATGCCGTTGAATCGCGAAGTTGACGAACCGTGCGACACCGCGCTCACCTGCATCGGCTGGCCTTTGCCGTCGAAGAAAGAGCCGCCCATGCGCCAGTCGCGCTCATCGCACATGGCGGTGCAGGCGTTCCAGAACTCCTGGGTATTCGACTGGTAAGCCACGTCTTCCAGCATCTGGCCGATCTTGCCGTCCTTGATCTCGTAGAACATCTGGCCGCCGAACTGGAAGTTGTAGCGCTGCTGGTCGATCGAGAAGGAACCGGCCCCCACGATGTAGATGCCCTTCTTCACGTCTTTCACCAGTTCGTCCGGGGTCATCTTCTTCTTGCCAGCCTTGAGCGAAACGTTAGGCATGCGCTGGAACTGCACATTGCTCCAGGAGTCCGCGTAGGAGCAGCCGTGCGATTCTTTCTCGCCGATCACCGCCGCCTGGTCGCGCGTAGCCTGGTAATTCACCAGGATGCCGTCCTTGATGATGTCCCACTTCTTGCACTTGACGCCTTCGTCGTCGTAGCCGACCGCCCCCAGCGAACCCTGGATGGTTTTGTCTGCCTCGATGTTGACCAGGTCCGAACCGTACTTGAATTTCTTCGACTGCTGCTTGTCCAGGGTCGCGAAGGAAGTGCCGGCGAAGTTGGCCTCGTAGCCCAGCACGCGATCGAGTTCGGTCGGGTGGCCGACGGATTCGTGGATGGTCAGCCACATATGTTCCGGCGACAGCACCAGGTCGTACTTGCCCGGCTCGACCGACTTGGCGGTCAGCTTTTCCTTGGCCTGGCGGCCGGCGGCCTTCGCATCCTCGACCAGGTCATAGGTACGGTTGTACAGCGTGGCGACGCCGCCCGCTGCCTTGATCTTGTCTTCCTTGCGGCCGTCCAGGTATTCATAGCCCATGCCGACCGGGGTGCCCAGGTCGGAACGGCTGCGGAACTTGCCGGTCGACTTGTCAACGGCCGTGGCGAAGAACGGCACCCACAGGCGATGCAGGTCCTGGTCGATATAGGAACCGTCGGTGGAAGCGAAGTACTTCTGCTGGTTAACCTGGAACAGCAAGGACTGGATGAACGAAGCGCCGGCTTCCAGCGCGCCCTTGTTGGCGGTGATCAGCAGGTCGGCCTTCTCCTTGATCGGCACGGTGCGCCAGTCCTTCTTGATCGGGGTCGCCCACGACACTTCGCCCACGCCCGGCGTCGGCGCCAGCTGCACGCCGGCTGCCTGCAGCTTGGCGTTCGCCTTGGCGATGGCGACCGCCTGGCGCGCCGCGCCGGCCACGCCGTCCGGCGACATGTCGCTGGTGGCGGCAAAGCCGTAGGCGCCGTTGGCGATCACGCGCACGCCCACGCCAGCGGATTCGGTATTGGTGACGTTTTCGATGTTCAGGTCACGGGTCGTGATGAACTGGTTCAGGTAGCGGCCGATGCGCACGTCGCAGTAGCTGGCGCCGGCCTGGGTGGCCGCGGTCAGCGCGGTATCTGCCAGCATCTTCTTGAACTTCACTTCCACGGGCTTTACCAGCTCGTCGGCCGCAATGGCGCGGCCAAAAGGCATCATCATGGCAGCCATTGCACCGCCGCTCATGTTGAGGAATGCACGTCGTTCCATAGTCTCTCCAGGGTTATCGTTTTTACCTAAGACAGCTTGCAGGGATCAAATCGTACGCAATTTTTATGCCATTGTGTAAAGCTTGTACAAAGCTGAAACATATCCGCAAAAAGTGTCCGGGCAGTGTCCGCACACCGTCCGCGCGGACACTTGACCGGGCGGCCAGCTTGCACGATCATCAAGTCCCGGGCGACCGGAGCCGCTGCGTCGCCTGCCCAACGAAAAAAGGAGACTCCTGAATGAAACAGTACGTCCTGGCCGGCCTGCTGGCCGTTGGCTTTACCGGTTTTTCCGGCGTTGCACTGGCAGATCCTGCCCTGAAAGCTGCAATCGCCAGCCCTACCCGCAACGCGGACAACGTCAAACGCGACCAGTACCGCCATCCTTACGAGACCCTGACCTTCTTCGGCATCAAGCCGAACATGACGGTGGTCGAACTGTCGCCGGGCGGCGGCTGGTACACCGAAATCCTGGCCCCTTACCTGCGCGACCAGGGCAAGCTGATTACCGCCGGCTCCAGCCCGCAATCGGCCGACGAACGCGTGCGCAAGTCGGCTGAACGCTTCCAGGAGTTCCTGGCCAAGCAGCCGGGCCGCGACAAGGTGGTGCTGGGCGCCTTCGAACCGGGCAACGGCGTATACACTTACGCGCCGAAAGGCAGCGCCGACATGGTGCTCACGTTCCGCAACATCCATAACTGGATCGGCACCGGCGACGAGAACATGAAGAAGCTGATGGCCAGCATCTACGACACGCTGAAACCAGGCGGTATCTTCGGCGTGGAAGAACACCGCCTGCCGTCCGCCATGACCCAGGATGCCAAGGCCAGTACCGGCTATATGCACGAAGCCTATGTCATCAAGATGGCCGAACAGGCCGGCTTCAAGCTGGTGGCAAAGTCTGAAGTCAACGCCAATGCCAAGGATGACGCCAACCACGAGAACGGGGTGTGGGCCTTGCCTCCGACCTTCACCAACAAGGACAAGGACCGCGCCAAGTACGCTGCCATTGGCGAGAGCGACCGCATGACGCTGAAGTTCGTCAAGCCGCAGTAATCAGTGCTGAAAAAGCTGCAACGCTCTGCCGCCGGCTTGCTGCTGGCGGCAGCATCCACCCTGGCCAATGCGGGCGACGCGGCCAATGCGCCGCTGATGCGCTTCGTCCTGCCCTCGGTCACGCCTGGCTCCGAGGTACAGGTCACCTACTTTCACCTGCTGCTGCGCCTCGCGCTGGAAAAGACCGACGGCCCCTTCTCCATCGAGTTCTATCCCCACGAACTGACCAGCCCGCGCCGCGCCCTGGAACTCAAGCGCAATGGCGTCATCAACATCATGTGGGACGGCACCAACGCCGAGCGGGAACGCGACCTGCTGCCGATTCGCATCTCCCTGGTGCGCGAGCTGAACGACTATCGCGTCTTCATGATCCGCAAGGAGGATGAAGCCCGCTTCCGCGAGGTTCGCAGCCTGGGCGACCTGCGCAAGCTCGTTGCCGGCGCGGGCGTCAACTGGCCTTCGGTGGATGTGTTGCGCCACAACCGCCTGCCGGTTGAAACGACGGTCAATTACAGTTCGCTGTTCCCGATGCTGAAAGCAAAGCGCTTCGACTACATGCCGCGCGGCGTGCACGAGGCCTGGGCCGAGGAAAAGGTGTATGGGAAGGACGGATTGATGGTGGAACCGACGATCTTCCTGCATTACCGCGTACCGTTCTATTTCTTTGTCAGCAAGGACAACAAGGCGATGGCGGAGCGGGTGGAGCGAGGCTTGAAACTTGCGCAAGCCGATGGCAGTTTCGACAAGCTGTTGAACGGCTACCCGGCTTTCCAGCGCGCCCTGGGGGAGATCGCGGCGCGCAAGCGCAAGGTATTTGAACTGGAGCTTCCTAGCGGGATTGCAGGCGGCTCATCAAGGTGACAAAGCCGTATCCGGCAACGAAAAGACCGCCCAAGACGACGGCAATTGAAACGATCAGGCTAGTCATTCATTCTCCCAAGTGCACAAACCAGCCGCTATTATGCTGCATGCGCACATGAATGATTCTCACACTTCGTTTCAAGTTTGTCGGAATTTTGTCATTTTTTCACCGGAGTAAAGGACAAATCGGCGAAGTCATAGCTGAAATCAGTCTCGGTGGACACTGGCGCCATCTTCATGCGATCAATCGAACCGTCCGGATTCAGCGAAAACGTCACATAGGCATCGGCGTTGAAATTGCGCTCCTTCCAGCGCACGATGAACGTGTCGTGCTGGAAGTGCTCCAGCGTGCCGGTCAAATCCGGCGTGCGGCTGAACGACATGAGCTGCTTGCCGCCTTCCTGCCTGATGCTCACCGTGCCATACCAGGGATCGTTATAGTCGCCGTTGTAGGATGCCAGCGGCAGCGAAGGCGTGGATGCCGCCGCCCGGGCCGAGGACAGCTTGCCCTGGCGCGCCAGTTCTTCCTTGTGCATTTCAGCTTCCTGCTCGGCGTAGAGCTTGATCCAGTCGGTCGGCGCCGCGCCCATGTAGTGGTCCAGGATGCGCCATTGCAGCGCCGTCATGACCGGGCCGTTCTCCGCATTGGTGAAGATGGCCACGCCCAGCTTCTCTTCCGGCACCATCACGATGCGCGAATAAAAGCCCTGCAGCGCGCCGCCGTGCATGGCGACCTTGCGGCCGCGGTAATCGCGCAGCTGGAAACCCAGGCCGTACGCCGCGAAGTTAGGCCTGGTGGCAGCCAGCGCCGGTTTCGGCTCGCTGATCTTCATCGGTGTTTGCTGGGTCCACATCTCGCGCACCTGCTTGGCGCTGAACAGCTGCTTGCCGTTCTCCATCTTGCCTTCGTTAAGCAGTACCTGCATCCACTTGGCGATGTCTTGCGCATTGGTCTGGATGCCGACCGCGCCAACCGCGTTTTGCACCGGCATCGGCTTGACCACGGCGGCCTTGCCATTGACCTTGCTGTGCGGCGCCGAGTAGTCGGCCGTTTTCAGCATGTCATCGACATTGGTGGTGCTGCCGTTCATGCCCAGCGGCGCCAGGATGCGTTCGCGCGTCGCCTCTTCCCAGCTCTTGCCGGACTTCTGCGCAACGATCTTGCCCGCCACGATGTACAGCAGGTTGTCGTAGGCGTAGCTGTTGCGGAAGCTGGTCGCCAGCTTCACGTTGCGCAGGCGGTCGATGATTTCATCGGTGCTGAAGGTCGTGGTCGGCCACCACAGCAGGTCGCCGGCGCCCAGCCCGAGGCCGCTGCGGTGCACCAGCAGGTCGCGCACGGTCATGGCCTGGGTCACGTAGGCGTCCGCCATCTGGAAACCGGGCAGGTGCTTGGTAACCGGGTCGTCCCAGCCCAGCTTGCCCTCGTCCACCAGTTGCGCCAGTTCGGCAGCGGTAAAGGCTTTCGAGTTCGAGGCAATCTCGAACAGCGTTTGCTCCGTGACCGGCGCCGGGTTGCCGAGCCGGCGCACGCCGAAGCCCCTGGTCGCCACCACCTTGCCGTCCTTGACGATGGCGATGGCCATGCCGGGCACGTCGAAGGTCTTCAGCGCCAGGTTGACGTCACGCTCAAGGTCGAAGGCTGGCGCACTGGCAGCGGCGGCGGCTACCGCGCCTTCCGCCGCGGCGATGGCCGGCGCGCCGATGGCGGCACTGGCTGCGAAGGCCAGCATGAGCAGGGTGGCAATTCGTTTCTTCAGCAGCATGGTCATTTCTTCAGCAATTTGTCGACGGAACCCTGGGTCTCAGGATGGTAGCGCGGCCGCGCCTTGGCGTAGACGCCTTTGGCCCATGCTGCTTCGTTCGGGTTGTTCAGCAGCGCCTTGTACAGCGGAACCACGAACTTCTGGCGCCCCACGCTCATGAGGAAGGCATTCAACGGCTCTCGTACGCCGTAGCCCGCATGCACGGACGCCAGCAGGAAGCGGAAGCCGATTTCATTATTCTTCGTATCGCGCAGCTTGAAGGCCTCATCGAGCTCCTTCATTTGCGCAGCATTGGCCTTGCTGTCGATGCCGTTCAGGAAATGCATCCACTCCAGCGCGGTCCACTGCTGCGTCTCCAGCAGGCTGGTGCCCAGGTCGCCTTTCAACCAGGCGTCGCGCTTGCCGTCCAGCGCGGCCAGGCGCGGCGAATTCACGTACTGCGCGCCGGCCGGGATGCCGCTGCCGTGCAGCCATTCGTCCAGCTCCGCATCGCCCATGATGGCGGGATTCTTGGCCAGCAGGTTCTTGCGCAGGTACTCGACGAATTCGGCGGTGGTCGCCGACTGGAAGGCGTGCTGGTCGAACCAGCCGCGCAGGAAGGGGTCGAACACTTCGCGGCCGGCGCGCTGCTCCAGCGTGTGCAGCAGCCAGGCGCCTTTCGGGTAGGCCAGGCCCTCGTCGGTGTAGGTGTCCGGGTTGGTGTCGGGGTCCTTGGTCAGCAAGGCCTGCTTGGCGGGCGGGATGTCTTTCAACGACGCGACGGCTTCGGCCTGCTCCACCTGCAGGTTCATGTCGGCCACTTCCTTGCCGTACAGGCTTTCCACGATGCGGGTGGTGACGTAGGTGGTAAAGCCCTCGTTCAGCCACCAGTGCTTCCACGAAGCGTTGGTCACCAGGTTGCCGGACCAGCTATGCGCCAGCTCGTGCGCGATCAGGTCGTTCAGGCTGCGATCCCCTGCGATCATGGTCGGGGTCAGGAAAGTCATGCGCGGGTTTTCCATGCCGCCGATCGGGAACGATGGCGGCAGCACCAGCATGTCATAGCGCCCCCAGCGATAAGGGCCGTACAACGCTTCGGCAGCATTGATCATCTTCTCGGTGTCGGCCAGCTCGTAGGCAGCGGCATCGATGCGGCCGGGCTCCGCGTACACCGCGGTGCGCGGGCCGAGGTTGCGCAGTTCGATTTCGCCGATGGCGATGGCCAGCAGGTAGGCCGGGATCGGTTGCGGCATCTTGAAGTTCCAGCCGCCCTTGCCGGTCGCATGCTGGTCGCCTTCCGCACTCATCACCACGCGCATGCCGGCCGGCGCGTCGATATGGGCGCTGTAGGTGAAGCGCACCGCCGGCGTATCCTGCACCGGCGCCCACGAACGCGCATCGATGGTTTCCGACTGGCTGAACATGAAGGGGCGCTTGCCCGACAGCGTCTGCTCGGGATTCATCCACTGCAGCGCATTCGCGGTCGGCGCGGTACGGTAATAGATGCGGACTTTCTCGGGCTGCGATTGCAGGGCGATGCGCAGGGCGCGGCCCTTCTTCGGATCCTGCTTGTCGAGCATGAAGGAGGCCGGCGCCCAGTTGCCGTCAGGGCGCTGAACTTGCACGCGCGCGATCTTGAGCTGGCGCGTGTCAAGCACCAGGGTGCGCGCCGACTTGTCGATCCAGTTCAGCGACAGTTCCGCATAACCGTCGAGCGTCTTGCGCGTGAAGTCGGCTCGCAGGTCCAGGTGCAAGTCGGTGGTGCGCACCTGGTCGTAGCGCGCAAAGCTCAGCGGATCCTGCGCCCGCGCGGGTAGCGCAAACGCAGCCGCCAACGCAGCAGCAGTCAAAGACAGTCGGAACATGGCATCTCTCTGTTGTTACAAGCGCGCAGAGGATAGCACACCTAAAGTCGGGGTCAGGTCTGGCAACAGGACATTTGCGCAGCGCAAATGTCCTGTTGCCAGACCTGACCCCGACTTTCAAATCACACTTTGATGTCTATCTCGTAGGTGGTGCCGTCGTCGACCAGGGCGATTTCCGTTGGCGAGGCGGTGGCTTCGCCGCGGGTGATGCGCAGGACGTAGGTGCTGCTGCCGTGGCGGTAGTGCAGCGTGAAGCCGGGCCAGGATGCCGGCAGGCGCGGCGCCAGCAGCAGCTTGTCGGCCTGGCGCGTCAGGCCGAGCAGGGACTCCAGCAGCAGGCGGTACATCCAGCCCGAGGAGCCGGTGTACCAGCTCCAGCCGCCGCGGCCGACGTGCGGCTCGACGGCGTAGACGTCGGCGGTCACCACGTACGGCTCGACCTTGTAGCGCGCGCAGGATTCGGCATCGGAACCGTGCCGTACCGGATTAATCATCCGCATCAGGTCCCAGGCCCGTTCAACATCGCCCAGGCGCGCGAAGGCCATCACAGTCCAGATGGCGGCGTGGGTGTACTGGCCGCCGTTCTCCCTTACGCCCGGCACGTAGCCGCGGATATAGCCGGGATTGAGCGCGGACTTGTCGAACGGTGGATCGAGCAGCTGGATCAGGCCGAACTCGCGCCGCACCAGGCGCGCTTCCACCTGCTCCATCGCGCCTTCCACACGCGCCTTGTCGGCGGCGCCGGTCAGCACGCCCCAGCTTTGCGAGATCGAGTCGATCTGGCATTCCTCGTTCTGTGCGGAGCCTAGCGGGGTGCCGTCGTCGAAGTAGGCGCGGCGATACCACTGGCCGTCCCAGGCATTGGCTTCGATATTGGCGGCAAGCTGTTTGGCCTGCTCGCGGCATTCGCTGGCGAAAGAGGAGTCGTCGCGTCTCTCGGCCACTTCGGCAAAGCGCTGCAGCACCTCGATCAGGAACCAGGCCAGCCACACGCTCTCGCCCTTGCCATGCTCGCCCACCTTGTCCATGCCGTCGTTCCAGTCGCAGGAGCCGATCAGCGGCAAGCCATGTTCGCCAAACCGCAGGCCGTTGCGGATGGCGCGCACGCAGTGCTCGTACAAGTCACCCGCATGGGCCGAGCGGCTCGGCATGTCGTAATAGGAATCCTCCTCGGGCTGCACGGGGCGGCCTTCCAGGTAGGGCGCCTGCTCATCCAGCACCGACATATCGCCCGTGCTGGACACATAGCGCCATGCCGCGAGCGGCAGCCACAGGTAGTCATCCGAACAGTGCGTGCGCACGCCTCGGTCGGAAGGCGGATGCCACCAGTGCTGCACGTCGCCCTCCACGAACTGGTGCGCCGCGCACAGGATCAAATGCTCGCGCAGGATGTCGGGACGCGTATGCACCATCGCCATCGCGTCCTGCAGCTGGTCGCGGAAGCCAAACGCACCGCCGCTCTGGTAATAGCCGCTGCGCGCCCACATGCGGCAGGCAATGGTCTGGTACATCAGCCAGCCATTGGCCAGTACGTCGAGCTCCGGCTCCGGCGTCTGCACCTGCACCGCGCCCAGCACCTTGTCCCAATGCGCATGCACTTCGCCCAGCGCCTGCAGCGCCGCCCCGCGCCCGCCGTGGCGCTGCACCACGTTGGTGGCGTCGGCATTGCGGCGGCCGCCCATGCCGAGCACGAACACGATCTCGCGCTCCTGCCCCGGCTGCAGCTCGAATGGCGCCTGGATCGCCGCGCAGGCATCCAGTCCCGCGCCGGCCTTGCCCGACAAGCGCACGCGCCGCAGCGCTGCCGGCCGGGCCAGGCTGCCGTTACGGCCGATGAATTCCGTGCGGTCGCAGGTCACGCTGCGCACGGAAGCATCGGCATTGAAGAAGGCTACGCGGCCGGAGAATTCCGTGTTGTAGGCGTTGCGTGCAAACAGGGCGCCGGTCACCGGATCGATTTCAGTCACGATATGCATGCCTGACTTGGAGCGCATATCGCCCAGCACCCATTCCACGTAGCCCGTTACCGACAGCTTGCGCGCCTGGTCGGAATCGTTGCGCACGCGGATCACCGTGTAACGCACCGGCGCATCCAGCGCCACGAAGGTGGTCATGCGGCTGTTGATGCCCGCTTCCGCGTACTCGAACGAAGAATAGCCGAATCCGTGGCGCGTCAGGTAGCTGCCTGCGCCCGGCGCGGGCAAGGCGCATGGCGACCAGAAACGGCCGCTCTGCTCGTCGCGCAGGTAGAACGCTTCGCCGCTCAGATCCGATACCGGGTCGTTATGCCATGGCGTCAGGCGGAACTCATGCGCGTTCTCCTGCCAGGTGTAGGCCTGGCCGCTTTCCGATACAACACTGCCGAACTGCGCGTTGGCGATCACGTTCGACCACGGCAGCGGCGTGCGTTGTCCGGCGCTGGTGGCGATCACATATTCCTTGCCGTCCGGCGTGAAACCGCCCAGGCCATTCACCAGGATCAAGTCATCCGGCAACGGGACGCCCGCCGCGGCATCGCGTTCAAACGCTTCGGCGCGCGCTTCCACCATCAGCGGCGGCATGCGCAGCGTGGGCGCCACGCCGCGCTTCAACTGGTCGGCCAGCGTGCCGCGTTCGTCGCTCAGCACGGCGCGCGCCACCGTCTGCAGCAGCACCCGGTCTTCCGGCGCGATGCCATCGGTCGGCCGCACGAAGATGCCGCCCGGCCGGTCGATCGCCTGCGCATCAAGTCCGGAAGCGATCAAGCCCATGATCTGGTCATGGAGGGCCTGGCGGTAGCCGGAGCGGTCCTCGTACCAGATCACCAAGTCCACCACCAGCCCTTTCAGGCGCCAGTAGGCATGCGCCTGCACCAGCTGCCGCGCCAGTTCGATATTGGCGGCGTCGCGGATTTCCATCAGTACGATCGGCAAGTCGCCGGAAATGGCGTAGGCCCACAGGCCGGATTGGCCGCGCTGGTTGCGCACCAGGACGCCGGCATCGGCACGCAGGGCCGCATTCGGATAGATCACATGGTTTGCCAGGCGCGCGTACAACTGGGCCTCGGCTTCGCTGGCATTCAGCTGCCGCAGCACCACCTGGCTGTGCGTCCATGCCAGCTCGAACACGCGGTCCGCCATGTGGCGGTCCTGGTATTTGTCGATCAGGTATTGCGCGGCATCGCGCGTGTCGGTCATGCCGGTCACCACGTCAATCACCGACACCTGCCCCGGCTCCAGCGCAATACGGTAGCGGATTGCCACCACGGGATCGAGCACCGAGCCCTCGCTGCCGGACAGCGGCCCAGGCTCCCGCAGCGCCAGCGGCGCGTGCGCCGTGTTGCCGCGGCCGATGAAGCGCGCCCGGTCGGTTTCATAGGAGACCTGCTGGACCTGCGCATCGTGCACCGTCATCACATGCAGCAAGTAAGGCGTTTTCTCATCCTTGCCGCGCGGGCGGCGCGTGCACAGGATGGCGCTTTCGTCCTCCACGATCTCGGTCTGAACGAACAGCTTGCTGAATGCCTGGTGCGCGTTATCCGCCGGCGCCGGCGCCATCACCACTTCGCCGAAGCTGGTGACCTCGATGATGCGGCGCCGGTCGGAATGGTTGCTGATGCGCGTGCGGCGCATTTCGATATCGTCCTCCGGCGACACCACGATTTCCGTGTACAGCTCGATCTCGTTGTCGCTGCGGCGGAATTCTGCCCGGCCTTCGGAGAAGATCACCTCCAGCCGCTTCGGCTCGGCCTGGGTCGGCTGGTAGGTGGTGGACCAGACGGCGCCGTCCTCCACGTCCTGCACGTAGCAGAACTGGCCCCAGTTGTCGCGCGTGCTGTCTTCGCGCCAGCGGGTCACGGCCAGGTTGTTCCAGCGGCTGTAGCTGCCGCCGGCGCTGCTCACCATCACGTGGTAGCGGCCGTTCGACAGGAGCTGGGTTTCCGGCACCGGCGGCGTATGCTGGCTCATGATGCGCATCGGCGCCGCCTGCTCGGGCACCGTGCTGCGCACCGAGGCCTGCTCCGCGCTGGCCGAATGGAAGGCGCCGATGCGCGGGCTGCGTTCCTGCAGCACTAGCAGGGTCGACTGCAGCAGCGGGTCGGATTCGAAGCGGCGCTGCATCGGCCGGCCGTTCAGCACGTAGCTCAGCGCCAGCAAGCCCATGCCCTGGTGGTGCACCATGAAGGACTTGATGATGGCGTATTGCTGGCCGCGCGGCAGGCGCGCCGCCGTGTAATCGATCGCCTCGTAGAAGCCGTAACGTCCCATGAAGCCCATGGCTGCCATCTTCTGCAGGTTCTGGCAAGCGGTATCCGGGTCGACCATCAGCCCCAGCATGGTGGCATACGGCGCCACCACCAGGTCTTCCGCCAGGCCGCGTTTCAGCCCGATGCCCGGTACGCCGAAGGCGCGGTACTGGTAGTTCAGCGCCGCGTCGGTGGTGTTGTAGCCCGATTCGGAAATCCCCCACGGCACATTGCGCTGCCTGGCGTATTCCACCTGCGCCGCCACCACCGACTGGTAGGTCTGGTCCAGCAAGGTGCTCGGGTAGGTCGGCATCACCAGCAGCGGCATCAGGTACTCGAACATCGAGCCGCTCCAGGAGAGCAGCACCGGCTGGCCGTGCACGATGCAAAGCTGGCGTCCCATGGCGAACCAGTGTTCCTGCGGCAGTTGTCCCTGGGCGATGGCGACAAAGCTGGCCAGCCGCACTTCGGAGGCCAGCAGGTCGTAGCAGCTCGCATCCAGCCGCCGCTCGCTCAGGTTATAGCCGATGGCCAGCAGCTTGGTGGTCTGGTTGAACAGGAAGCCGTACTCGCACTGGGCGAATTCGTTGGCCTGGTGCGACAGCCGGTTCAGCGTGTCGAGCCGCTCGCGCGCGCGCGCCGCGCCCTGCTCCACCAGCGTCGCCAGCTGCTGCTGGCGTTCGCGCTCGTCGGGCGCCAGGTCGCTCAGCACCGCCCCCGGCAGGGGCCAGCTGGCCAGTTCGCGCAAGGTCGGTACGCGGTCAAGCGTCGTGTCGTATTGCGCTTCGGCCTGCGCCGTGATCCAGGGCGCGAAGCCATCCAGTTCGTCCAGCAGGCTGCGGCACTGCACATGCAGCGCACCGGCCCACGCCGCAACTTGTGGATCGAGCGGCACCGAGGCCTGGCGCAGGAACAGTTCGGCGCCCTCGCAGGCGCGCAGCAGCCAGGCGCGCTGCTGCCGCAGGCTTGGCGGATAGGTGGGCGGCGGCGCAGCAATGGCCACTTCCAGCGCGGCCAGTGAATCGGCTGCCACGCTGCCCGCCGTTGCCGCGGCTTCGCGCACCAGGGCGCAGGTGGTGGCCAGGCCTTGCGCCAGGTTCGGATGCACGATCGGCAGTTCGGCAATGCCGACCAGGCCGGCCTGCAGCGTGAGCAGGTGCCCGGCCAGGTTGCCGCTGTCGACGGTGGAGATATAGATCGGATGCAGCGGCTTCATCGACTGGGTGTCGTACCAGTTGTAGAAATGGCCCTGGTACCGTTCAAGCTGCGACATGCTGTCCAGCGTGCTGGCCGTGCGCGCCGCAAGCTGTGCGCCGGAAATGTAGGCGAAGTCGTAGGCGGTCAGGTTGGCCAGCAGGGCCATGCCCATATTGGTGGGCGAGGTGCGATGCGCCACCACCTGGGTTGGATGCTCCTGCATATTATCCGGCGGCAGGCAATTGTCCTCCGGGCCGACGAAGGTCTCGAACCACAGCCAGGTCTTGCGCGACAGCTTGTGCAGGAACAGGTTCTGGTCTTCCTTCAGCGCCCGCTGCACGCGCGCTATGGGAAGGCTGATCCACCATGCCACCACCGGCGAGACGAACCATGCTGCGACGAAGAGCAGCGCCGCCTCGACGGCCTGCGGGCGCAACACGGCCAGGCCGGCGCCGGCTCCCAGCGCCAGCAGCGGCGCGATCCACATGGTGCGCCAGTTGCTGGCCAGGCTGGTGCCGGCATGCGACAGCCCCGATGCCCGCCATTCCAGCAAGCGGCGCCGCGATACCAGCAGGCGCCAGCCGGTGCGGACGATGGCGTCCAGGCTGACATAGGCCTCGTACGGCAGGAATACCAGCGTCAGCAAGGCGTGCGCGAACTGCATGCCGCTGCGGCGCAGCGAAGCCGGCGCATGCTGGCTCCACAGCGTGTCGTCGGGCTTGTGCGCCAGGTCGTGGATGGCGCTCACCAGCGGCGGCAGGAAGATGATCGCCAACACGGCGCAGGCCCAGAACCACGGGTGCGGCAAGGCGGCAAAGGCCATCAGCAGCGACAAGGTCAGGACCGGCGCCACCAGGCTGCGGCGCAGGTTGTCGAACAGCTTCCAGCGCGACAGCGCCGACAGCGGATTCCTTTCATGCTTGCCGCCCGCCAGCGGCACGCGCCGCATCAGCCATGGCAGCAGTTGCCAGTCGCCGCGCATCCAGCGCTGGCGCCGGCTCACGTCGTCGCGGTAGCGCGACGGATAGTGTTCATACAGCTGCGCGTCGCTCAGCAGGCCGGCGCGCAGGTAGCAGCCTTCCAGCAGGTCGTGGCTCAGGATGCGGTTCTGCGGCAGGCGCCCGCCCAGCACTTCCTCGAACACGTCGACATCGTAGATACCCTTGCCGATGAAGGACCCCTCGGCGAAGACGTCCTGGTAGACGTCGCTGACGGTGCGGGTATACGGATCGATTCCCGGTTCGCCGCCGCACAGTTTTTCGTAGCGCGAAGCGTTCTCGCTCGGCAGGCTGACCGCGACGCGCGGCTGCAGGATGCCGTAGCCGGCCACCACGCGCCGCAGGCGCAGGTCGATGCGCGGCAGGTTGAGCGGATGGCGCATGGTGGCGACAAACTGGCGCGCGGCATCGCGCGGCAGCTGTGTGTCGCTATCGAGCGTGATCACGTATTTAAAGGCGGGCAGGTCGTCTATATCGCCAACGATCAGCGCGAACGCATCCTGCGCACCGCCGCGCATGAAGCGGTTCAGGTCGGACAGCTTGCCGCGCTTGCGCTCTTCGCCCATCCAGGTACGCTGCGCAGCGTTCCAGCGGCGCGGGCGATGCAGCAGGAGGAAGGGCGCGGCCGCGCCCTGCTCCGTGTATTTCAGGTTCAGGCGCGCGATATTGGCGGCGGCGCGCTCGGTCAGGGCGGCGTCGGCCGGCTGCGTTTCCTCCTGCGCGTCGGCGAAATCGGTCAACAGGCAGAAGCGCAGGTTGGGGTCGCGGTTGGCAAGGAAGCGCACCTCGAGCTGCTCGCACAGTTCATCGACGTTCTCGCGGCTGTACAGCAGGGCCGGCACCGCCACCATGGTGCGCGCATCGGGCGGAATGCCATTGCGAAAATCCATGCGCGGCAAGGGCCGCGGCTCGACAAACAGCGTCGCCACCCAGTTGACCAGGGCCAGCGCCAGCTGGCTGCTGCCCATCAGGGCAAGCATGCCGAGCACCAGCAGCGCCCACGGCTGCACGCCGTCGCGCCAGGCGCGCTCCAGCATCAGCGCAGTGGCGATCACCGACAGCGCGCCGATTGCCCCGAGATAAGAAAGCAAGGGCGAGGTGCGCATGGTGCGCTTGAGGGAGCGCAGCGGCGGCAGGCGGACGCCGACCTGGCGCTCCAGCAGCAGCATGCCGTCGCCGACCAGGTAATAGCCAACGTGATGCAGGCGCGTGTCCTGGTCGGCGGCGCGCGTGCGCGCCAGCTCGAGCGCCTGCTGCGCCACTTCCGCCTCAGTGGCACGCGAATAGCGCGCCATGCGTTCCACGCTGTGGCGGTATTGGTCGCGCGTGGAGAAGTCCATGTCCGGGTAGGTGCCGGCCGGATCTTCGCGCAAGGACTGCTCGACCACGCTCATGGTCTCGACAAACTCCTGCCAGTCCATGGTGCCGAGGAAGCGCAGGCTGCCAATGCTGTTGGCGATCGAGACCTGCTCGGCTGCCTGCAAATGGATTTCAGCCTGGATCTGCTGCTCGATGGTCTGGCCGGACTCCGCCAGGCGGTAGGTGATCCAGTTGAGCGCCAGGGTCAGCACCGGGCTTTGTCCCTGCAAGCGGCGCGCCAGTTCGGCCACGAAGCCGCTGGTAATGGTCGGCTCGGAGCGCGCCATGTCAGCCACCAGCAAGATCAAGCCGCTCGGGTTCTTGTCGGCGATTTCCACCATCTGGTCGGCCCAGCTATTGGCCAGGTCGCGCTGGAAGCGGTTTTCCGCCACGCGCGCCGCCACGCGGCGCAGGTTCTCGATCAGCGCCAGGCGCAGCATGATAGGGATGGCCCACAGCTCGCCCAGCTTCAAGGTCGCCACTTCCTGATAGGCTTCGACGAAACGGCTCAGGCTTTCCGGATCGACGCGGCCGTCGCCGTGCGCGATGATTTCCAGGGCGATCTGGTAGACGCGCGGCGCGCCTTCCGGCGCGCCCTTCGCCAGGCGCGGCAGCTCCTTGCTGTAATCCTTGGGCAAGTGGCGCCGCGCGGTGCGGATCTGGTCTTCGATCAGGTAGAAATTGTCAAGCAGCCATTCCGATGCCGGCGTGATCTGGCGGCCTTCCTTGACCGCTTCGGTCAGGCCCTCGCAGGTGGCGCCGATCAGCGCTTCGTTCTCGCTCAGCCTTGCCAGCAGGCGGTCGCCGCCGCCCCGCTTGCTGAGCTCATGGCTGGCGGCAAGCGCGCGGCCATGCTGCTCCATCTGTTGCGCGCTGAACAGCTCACCGCGCAGCGGCAAATCATCTTCCTCACCGGTCCCCTTTTCCAGGGACCCCGATTCCGATTCCTTGAAACCGGCACTTGCGGCCGGCCATAAAAAAGGGTTCTCTTTCAAGGGGGGCCTCACACTTATTCTTGGAACTGCCGTGTAGACCGGCAGTATGTTCCAAGCAATGGTAGGCGGGCGCACGACATGCGACTGTTCGCTAGCGTACATATGGGTTTCTTACAGATCAGCGCGTTTCAGGCGCAAAATTTCGCATCAGAAAGAGCACGAGTTTTTTTGCTAAGTTCGGCACGCGGCAGTGTATCCTGTTGAGTTTCCCAAAAGCCACCGCCATTTGCATGAAGAAAATCGCCCTCCCCCTGCTGCTGATCGTCCAGGCCCTGCACGGCGTTTACGCCCAGGAACAAACTCCCGTCGAAAACGCCACGCCCAAGGTTGAAATCAAGGGCAGCGCGGCGATGGATATCCGCCGCAACGACACCGCGACCAAGATCGTCGTGACGCAGGAGGAGATCCTGAAGAATGGCGACACCAGCATCGGCGAAGTGCTCAAGCGCCTGCCAGGCATCACGCTGGACGGCGTGCAAGGCCGCGGCGGCAATATCCGCATGCGCGGCCTGGGCAGCGGCTACACCTCCATCATGCTGAACGGCGAGCCTGCGCCACCGGGCTTCTCGCTCGATTCGTTGACACCGGACATGATCGAGCGCATCGAAGTGATGCGCGCCGCCACCGCCGAGTTCAGCACCCAGGCCATTGCCGGCGGCATCAACATCGTGCTGAAGAAAGCCATCTCCACCGCGCAGACCGAGATCAAGGCCGGCCTGCAATCGGATAACGGCCAGCCCGGCACCAGCGTCAACCTGCAGATGTCCGACCGCAAGGGACCGTGGTCGTATTCGATCGGCGGCGGCTTCCTGCACGGCGATTTCGATCGCCCCAGCCATACCGTCACCGAAGCTGGCGGCAGTGCACCATTGCTGCGCCGGGGCGAAGCCACCAGCGAAGGCTACTTCCGCAACTTCAACCTGGCGCCGCGCATCAACTACACGATCAAGCCGGGCGACGTGATCACTTCGCAGAGCTTCATTGCGGTCAACCGCTTCCGCGCCCACAACACGGAACGCATCAGCACCGTGCACGGCCAGGAGCCGATGTTCAGCAGCCTGGACCAGGATATCAAGGCCGACATGGAATTGTTCCGCACGGATCTGAGCTGGGCGCGCCCGCTGGCCGACGGCGCCAAGCTGGATATGAAGGCAGGCCTCAACTACAACCACCGCAACGTGGGCGCGCCGAACCTGCAGACCGGCACGCAGGTTGAGCGCAAGCGCAGCGTCACTTCCGAGTCGACCGACAAGGGCTTCACCACGACCGGCAAGTACTCCAGCCCGATCGTGCCGGGCCACGCCCTGGCTACCGGCTGGGATATCGGCTACAGCAAGCGCGATGAGGACCGCATCCAGCGCGAAGAATACCTGCGCGCGCCGGCCGGCATCGCGCCGCAGAACCTTGACGAAGTCTATTCCGCCGACGTGACCCGCCTGGCGGCCTACGCACAGGATGAATGGAACGTGACCGAGCGCTGGTCCGTCTACTTTGGCCTGCGCTGGGAAGGCGTGAACATCAAGAGCACCGGCACCGACTACGGCAGCATCGACAACAACTCCAGCGTATTGAGCCCGCTGTTCCAGACCCTGTACAAGCTGGGCGACAAGAAGAAGGACCAGGTGCGCTTCGGCTTGACCCGCACCTACAAGGCGCCGGGGGTGGGCGACCTGATTCCGCGCCGCTTCACCTCCAACAACAACAGCTCGACTTCGCCGGACATGATGGGCAACCCGAACCTGAAGCCGGAACTGGCCTGGGGCCTGGACCTGGCGTTCGAGCACTACCTGGGTGAAGGCGGCGGCCTGCTGTCGGCCAGCACTTACGCGCGCCGCATCGAAGACATCACGCGCCGCCGGGTGGATTTGATCGATGGCGTGTGGGTGTCGCGCCCGGTCAATGCCGGCACCGCAAACACTTACGGCATCGAGCTGGAAGCCAAGCTGCCTTTGCGCTCGATCATGAAGGAAGCACCGGGCGTCGAGATGCGCGCCAACCTGACGCGCAGCTGGTCGAAGCTCGACACCGTACCGGGCCCGAACAACCGCCTCGACCAGCAGGTGCCGGTCAGCGGCACCGTCGGCGCGGACTGGAAGCTGGACAAGCTGCCGCTGACCCTGGGCGGCTCCTACAGCTACCAGGGCGGCGGCGAAGTGCGCATCTCCGACAGGCAGTACGCCTATTCGGTGCCGAAGCGCGCGCTGGACTTGTATGGCTTGTGGAAGTTCACGCCGAAGACGCAGCTGCGCCTGTCGGCATCGAACATGCTGCGTCAGGACAACCTGGCGCAGTCTTCCTATGTCGAGGCCACCGGGCGACGCAGCGACACCACCATCACCCCGACCAGCGTCCTGTTCCGTGCAATGCTGGAAATGAAGCTCTGAGCCGGTTGGCACAAAAAAAACGGCGGCCCGCAGGCCGCCGCAAACAGGATACAAGCTCACAAAATCATGCAGCCAGCGCCAACTCGGGCGCGGCGAGCGCGACGCCGCCGGCCAGGCTGTAGGCATTCCGGTAGCCAAGGCGGCGCAGGCATTGCGCTGCCTTGGCGCTGCGGTTCCCGCTGCGACAGAAGAACACCAACGGCGGCTGGTCGACGGCCGCCAGCCAGCCCGGCACGAAGGCCGCCAGACGGCTCAGCGGCACGCTTTCCGCTGCGCGCCCGCCGGGAATGCAGGCGGCTTGTTCGTAGGTTTCGCGCACGTCCACCAGCACGGCTTGGGGTTGCGCTTCCAGCAGGCGCGCCAGGGCGATGCTGTCCAGGTTCAGTTCCGTGCTCGCCTTGCTGGCCTGAGCCTCGGCGCGCAAGCTGGTGCAGCAGGCGTTCACTTCTTCGCGGCCGGCGCATACCAACGCATCGGCGGGCACCTTGCCGGCAAGTTCGGACAACGCCGCCAGGCCGGTGAAGGCGTAGTCGACTTTGTCGCCGCTGCACAGCAGGTAAGCCGAGCGCGTTGAATCCAGCGCCACTCGGCGCACCGCGTGTGCGCCGAAAGCGAAGCTGTCGGTTTCGCCGCCGTCGCGCGTGCTGAGACGCGCCGCGAGCTTGTAGCCGTGGCTGTGCAGCAGGCTGTCAATACGTTCGCCCAGTTCGGCCTGGTGGTCGATCACGATGCATTGGCGCGACGGCTCGTCCAGCAGCAGCCAGGTGTGATTGCCCGCCAGGCTCAGTTGCAGCACGCCTTCCGGCACGACGGCGCCGGACACCGGCGTATCCATCAGGCCTGCGTCGCGCAGCGCCATGCCGCAGCGTTCGATGCGGGCGCAGGCTTCGTTGATGATCTCTTCGCTGGCGAGCGGACCGAAGGACATGCGCACCGCGCTGCTGCTGCGCCAGGCCGGCAGGCCCATTGCATCGAGCACATAACTTGGTGCAGCCTTGGCGGCGGAGCAGGCGCTGCCGGCGCTGACGCGCACATTGGCGGCGTCGAATACATCGAGCAGCTCCTTGCTCGACAAACCGGGCACGGAGAAATTCAGGGTAGTCGGCAGCGCCTTGTCGAGCGGTGCGTTGAACACGATGCCGGGGAAAGCTGCGCGCAGGCTGGCGGCCAGTTTATCGCGGAAGCCGTGCAGCTCCGACGGCGAACGGAAGGTGCCGCCTTCTTCCAGCGCAGCCAGCACGGCGCCCAGCGCCGCAATGCCCGCCATGTTTTCGGTGCCGGAGCGCAGCCCGGCTTCCTGGCCGCCGCCCATGACCAGCGGCGTGTATGGCGCGCCTTCGCGCACATACAGCATGCCGATGCCTTTCGGCGCGTACAGCTTGTGGCCGGAGAACGGGGCGTAGTCGATGCGCGTGTTGCCCAGGTCCAGCGGCAGCTTGCCCAGGCCTTGCACGCAGTCGACCATCCACAGCGCCTTGCTGGCTGCCAGCGTGGCGCCAATGCCAACCAGGTCGGACACCACGCCGGTTTCGTTATTGGCGGCCATGGTGCAGACGAAGGCCGCTTGCGGCGCCAAGGCACGCAGCGCGGCCAGGTCGTGGCGGCCGTCGCCGTCCACCGGCAGCTTTTTCAGTTCGAGACCCAGGCCCAGCAAGCGATTCCAGTGCGCCAGCGCTTCCGGCACGGCCTTGTGTTCGGTGGCGCCATACACCAGCAGGGCGCCGATCGCTTCTCCGCGCTCACGGCGTTCACGCAAGGCGCACAGCGCTGACAGCACCGCGGTCTGGATGCCTTCCGTGGCGCCGCTGTTGAACATGATGTGGCCGTTGCCCACGCCCAGCAGGCGTTTGGCGCGCTGGCGCACGGCGTCCATCATGGCCTTGGCCTTGAGGCCGGTTGCGTGGGTGCTGCTGGGATTCCCGAAGCAGTCGCGCATGGCTTGCACCGCCGCATCAATGGCGGCCGGCAGCACGCAGGTGGTGGCATTCCCGTCGAGGTAGATTTCTTTGCTCATACTCAATAGTTTACGAACCAGTCGTGAATCAGGCATTCCAAAATTACCTCAAACAAGCCTTAATGTAGAATAAGCATTCCAAATAACCATATAAATAAAAATGAATGATCTTGACCGCTTCGATTACGCGATCCTGGGGGCGCTGCAGGTCGATGGCACGCTGTCCGTGGCCGAGCTGGCGGAAAAGGTTGGCCTTTCGACCACGCCATGCTGGAAGCGCCTGAAACGCCTGGAGGAGGAAGGCTATATCGACCGCCGCGTGGCGATCATCAATCGCCGCAAGGCGGGCTTGCCGGTGACCGTCTTTGTCAGCGTGCGCACCAGCCAGCACGACGAGAAGTGGCTGGCAAAGTTTGCCGCCGCCGTGGTGGCGCTGCCGGAAGTGCAGGAATTCCATCGCATGAGCGGCGACATCGATTACCTGCTGAAAGTCGTGACCACCGATATCGATGGATATGACCGTTTCTACAAGAAACTGATCAAGGCCGCGCAACTGACCGGCGTTTCGTCCGCGTTCTCGATGGAGCAGATCAAGTTCACCACCAGCCTGCCGCTTGACCTTGTGTCGCACGGGGCCGGTGGCTGAGAGTCACGGCCAACCGTGGGATAATGGCCGGATGCTGAATTCCGTGCTTCTTTCCCTGCTTCCCGCCCGCAGCAATACCAGCCAGCGCCAGCGCCTGCGCGCCAGTGTCGGCGCCCTGCTTGGCCTTTTGATAACCAGCTTCGCCGCCCACTACCTGCTGGGCGATAACGCGATGTGGCTGGTGGCCCCGGTTGGCGCTTCTTCCGTGCTGCTGTTCTGCCTTCCCGCCAGCCCGATGGCGCAGCCATGGGCCGTCATTGGCGGCAATGTGGTGTCCGGCTTGATGGGCGTGGCCTGCGTGCAGTTCTTCGGCCCCGGCCCGTTGGCGGCGGCACTGGCGACGCCGCTGGCGATTGCCGCCATGTACGCGCTGCGCTGCCTGCACCCGCCCGGCGGCGCCACGGCGCTGATGATGGTGATCGGCGGGCCGGCCGTGCATGCCATGGGCTATCGCCTGCCTTTGGGACCGGTGCTGGTGGACTGCGTGCTGGTCGTGCTGGCGGCAATCGTCTACAACAATCTGACCGGGCGCCGCTATCCCCACAGCCAGCAGCTGGCACACCCGAACCCGCACGCAACCAAAGACGAGGTGCCGACGGTGCGCTTCGGCTTCCAGCCGGAAGACCTGGACGCGGTGCTGCGCCAGTACAACCAGGAACTGGATATCAGCCGCGACGACCTGGAAGAACTGTTCCTGAAGACCGAGATGCGCGCCTACCAGCGCCGCTTCGGCATCATCACCTGCGGCGACATCATGTCGAAGGACGTGGTGACGGCGGAATTCGCCACCCCGCTGGCCGATGCCTGGCGCGAAATGCGCCGGCACCGTATTGCAGCCGTGCCGGTCCTGAACCGCGTGCGGCGCGTGATCGGCATCGTCACCACCAGCGACTTCATGGCACACGGCGGACTGGACGACTACCACGGCATGCGCCGCCAGTTGCTGGATTTCCTCCGTCCGTCAGGCACCACGCATTCGGAGAAGCCGGAGGTGGTCGGCCAGATCATGGTGAAGCACCCGCGCACGGCCAGCATCGACACGCCCATCACGGAACTGGTGCCGCTGATGGCCGATTCCGGCTTCCACCACATTCCCGTACTTGATCACGAAGACCGCTTTGCCGGCATCGTGACGCAATCGGACGTGGTGGCGGCGCTGTATGCTAGAAACGCTTTGTCAGCGTCAGAAGGCCAGACTCCGTCTTCATGTCAAGCCGCTTGAGCACCGAATTTCCGAGCAGGATGACGCCCAGGCCGGCTTCGTTGATGGAGCCTTCCACGTTGGCGAATTCGAACTCGCCCACCTTCACCTTGTCCAGTTTCACAATCCACACCGGCGCCGTGCCGGCTGCCGTCTGAGTAAAGGCCCGGCGGCCCTTGTTCTTGTAGTCGATGCCCATCTTGCCCGCCAGCGCGGCCGGAATCGACACCAGCGTGGCGCCGGTATCGAGCATCATTTTCACCGGGAAGCCATTGATTTCGCCAGCCACCGCGTAATGGCCATTCATATCGGGCGACAGCACCATCGAATTGCCGCCACCATCGGATTTGGACGCGGCGAACTCGCCCAGGCGGATGACATAGCGTTTTCCGCCATCTTCAATGGTTGCCTCGCCCGACGTGACGCCAACCAGTCTGCTACCATCAGGCAGCGTGGCACCGACCGGGAAAGTGCGTGGTGCGCCCCCGTTGACCGATAACAGGGCCCTCTCTTTCATGGTGCCCACCAGGCTTACATCGGCCTGGGCCGACACTGCGGTTAACATCAAGGCAGCAACTAGCGCGATACGCATTGCAGGAAACTCCGGTCAAAATTGCATTTTGACACATTTTCGACCGTTAAATTGTTGACTGTTGGGCGCAACATTTCGATAGAATCTAGGCATATGCAAACGTTGAAAAGGGTGCTTGCACTCGCCCTAGAAGAAGCGCAAACAGGCTTTGCGACAATGTGCAAACGGATGACCGAGCAGGCGGACGCAGTATTGGGCGAAGCCCTGCGTACGGCGCCGCCGGCGGACCAGCGTCTTGCCGGGGCGTGCCGCCTCTTCCTGCGTGAGCAGGGTGCTGCCATGCGTGCGCGCATGGAGCGCTCTTACGCAGGCTTGCTGGCGCGCGCCATGCAGACCATGCACACCGACCTGCGCACCGGGCTGCACGACTTCCGCGCCGATACCCTGACCCTGATCGATGACGAAGTGGTAACGCGTCAGATCGAAGTCGAGCGCCTGCTGCTGAAGCTGCGCGACGCGGACGAACTGAGCCTGGGCCACCTGAACCTGATCATCGCCCAGATGCACGGCGACAGCGAAGTGCGCGAGCGTGAAAACCCGTTCCGCCCTTACCTGCTGGCGCGCTCCCTGTACGACGCCCTGAGCGCCATGGTGGCAGACGAGGCGCAAAGCAAACTGCTGTTCGATACCTTGTCGCACGCCATGACGGCGGAGCTGGGTGAGTTCTACAACCGCCTGCGCGAAGTATTCGAATCGCGCGGCATCCGTTCGCGCCTGGTGGCACGTCCCTCGGCCCTGAGCCGGCTGGAGCAGGACCGCCTGGCATGGCAACGCGCCGCAACCGGGCAGGCCGACGCCGACGTCGCCATGCGCCAGCGCGTGGCGCGCCTGGGGGCGGTACGGAAGGAAATCCAGCAAGACTCGCCGCCCAGCATCCTGCACGGGCAAGCCGATGTGCCATCCAAGCCGGAACTGCAGGAGCTGGTCTTCAGCATGTTCAATCCCTCGGGCATCCGGCGCAGTGCGCCGCAGGCGCAGAACACGCTGCGCGTGCAGCTTGATACCGCCTTGCGCCAGCTCCAGCGCGAACATGCCGGCAGCGGCCCGCAACCGCCGCTGGCCCTGCTCGACCGCATGGCAAACCTGCCGCACAGTTCGGAACGCATCGTGGTGGAACTGGTCGGCCTGCTGTTCGAGTTCATCCTGAATGACGAGCAGCTTCCCAAAGGCATCCGCGAACAACTGAGCCGCCTGCACGCGCCCTTCCTGCGCGCGGCACTGAAAGACCTGGCGGTGCTGCAAGGCGCCCACCTGCCGGCGCGCCATCTGCTGGACCGCATCGGCAGCGCCGCGGTGGGCATCGGTGCCGATTCGACGCTGGTCGTGCCGCTGCAGGGCGAAGTGGAACGGCTGGTCAACCAGGTCTTGCAGCAATACGAGCACGACGCTTCCGTGTTCGCCGATGCGGCCCTGGAACTGGATAGCTTCCTGGCCGCCCTGCTGCGCGAATGCGACCCGGTGGTGCGCCGCTCGATGCCGGCCTTCGAACGGGCGGTGAAAGTGGCGCCTTTCGTGGCGGCCCTGGCGGACAACTTGCGCGGCCATCTCGAATCGGTCAATGTCGACCGCCGCATGATGGATTTCATCACCGGCACCTGGGCGCAGGTGATGGTACACACTTATGGCAAGCAGCCCGATTACGGCAAGCTGCTGCCGGAACTGGTGTGGAGCGCGCAGGAAAAAATCCTGCCGGAGGAACGCTCGGTGCTGATGAAAATGCTGCCGTCGCTGGGCCGCGAGTTGAGGGCCGGCCTGGCAACGATCGGCATGAGCGAAGCCGATGCGCAGGCGGCACTGGACCAGCTGGTGTCGCTGCACATGGATGTGCTGTCCAACAATATGCCAATGCCGACCACGCCGCGCATGAACGTGGCAGGCTTGCGCGAACGCTTCGCCGCCATTGACGCGGGACAGCCGGCGCTGGCCGCCACCACGCATGCCGATGCCTTGCCGGCACAGCCGCAGTTCAGCGCCGAGTTTGCGCTGCATGGCGTCCTGGCCACCGTGCAGCCCGACCCGGCACTGGCCCCGGTATCGAGCTACGAGGACGAATGGCTGCAATGGGCGCAAGCCAGCAACGGCTTCGAACTGCTGTCTGGCGGCAGTTACGTGCCGCTGCGCCTGGGTGCCGTGGCGGCGCGCAATGCAGGCTTCCTGTTCACGGCGCCGGACCACACCACGCCACTGGTGTACTCGCGCGCAGCCCTGCTGGCAGCCATGCGCGACGGCAGCCTGCGGCCGGTGGAATACTCGCCGCTGTTCGAGCGGGCAGTGGAATCGCTGATGACCGGCGCGGAGTCGCTGGACGCTACTTAAGGCCCGGGACTCGGCCCGCCGCGGCTCCCGGCCGGCCTGGCTGCCGGCGGATGCCGCCTGTTTTCACAGCGACGAGTCCTCGAATTGCCACAGGTACCAGCAGCCATCCTGCTGGCGGAAGCGGTAGAAATAAACCAGCGAATCCGAGTCGGGCCGGAACACGTTCAACTCCATGCCGCCCGGCGTTGCGAGCTGCCTGGTCGACAGGTGATCGGTCCTGATCATGTCTGCCAGCAGGGCCGATGCCGCAAACTGCTCACGCGCTACCAGCGTTTTCTTTTCTTCCGCCGTCGCCAGCGATTCAAGCGGGAACACCGTGCGCTCGGCGGCGAACTGGCGATCGCTCATGTAGCGCGGCAGGAAGCTGTCGAACTTTTCCGCTACGCAGCCACGCTGCGCGGTTGGCGCCGTTGCGCATCCAGCCATCGCCGCCACTGGAATCATCATTGCCAGGATTTTTTTCATAGGGCCCGTGCCGCGGTTGATCATCAGGTGCGCTCTGGAGGGGAACGATGTGCGGATACGACATGCGGCTCCCTCGTTCCAGTTTAGCGATCTTGCAACATTGTAGCAGCGGGCTTGCTCGGCTATGCTTATCGCTCCTTCATTTACCCGGATCAAGAAAAATGAAACATCGTATTACCCTCGGCGCGTTGGCGGCCGCCGTTTTGCTGGCGTATGCCCCGGTCCACGCCAATGCTGCCGCGGCCAAACCTGCGGCGCTGGAAAAAGCTCCGGCCAAGAGCAATGAGGCGGCAAAGAAGCAGTTCTGGGCATTGGCCGACGAGTATTACGATGCCATCGCCAAGTTCGATCCGGTAGGCGCGACGCAGAATGGCGACAACCGCTTCGACGACCAGCTGGGCACCGCCATCTGGCCCGCCTCGCGCAGCAAGCAGTTCGACCTGTACCGCACTTTCACCAAGCGCCTGCAGGCCATCCCGCGCGCGCAGCTCAATCGCGGCGACCGCATCAGCTACGACGTGATGGCCTTCGAGCTGAAGACTTACCTGGCGTACGAGCCTTTCCCTGAACACCTGCTGCCGATCAGCCATATGGACAGCATGCCGGTCACGCTGGCCAACTTCTCGAGCGGCGACGCATCGCAGCCACTGACCACGGTCAAGGAATACGAAGCTTACCTGAGCCGCCTGAACCAGCTTCCAGCCTGGATCGACCAGGCCATCGCCAACATGAAGGAAGGCATGGCCAAGGGCATCACCCAGCCGAAAGCCATCATGATTGCCGCGCTGCCGCAGTTCCAAAAACTGGTCAGCGAAACGCCTGAAAAGAACATCTACTTCACGCCGGTCACCAAATTCCCGGCCAGCTTCAGCGACGCCGACAAGCAGCGCCTGGCCGCCGCTTTCCGCGCCACCGTGGCCGACAAGCTGAATCCAGCCTTGGCCAAGCTGTCCGCCTTCGTGGAGCAAGAATATATCCCGGCCTGCCGCACCAGCACCGGCTGGAATGCCCTGCCGAACGGCGACGCCTGGTACAAGGTACGCATCGCCGATGCCACCACCACCAGCAAGAGCGCCGAAGAAATCCACCAGACCGGCCTGCGCGAAGTAGCGCGCATCCAGGCCGAATACGCCAAGCTGGGCCCGAAACTCGGCTACAACGGCCCGGCCGCCGGCCTGCCGACCTGGGTGTCGCAGCAGCCGAAGTTCTTCCCGTTCAAAACGGAAGACGAAGTGCAAGCCGTGTACCACAAGCTGAACGACCTGCTGGACACCAAGCTGCCCGCCATGTTCACCCTGATCCCCAAGGCCAAGCTGGACCTGCGCCTGGAGCCTGAACTGAGCCGCGATACCGCATCCGACCACTACACCGCGCCAGCGCTGGATGGCTCGCGTCCAGGCGTGTTCTGGTCCGTGGTCACCGACCCGACCAAATACGGCAGCACCGGCATGAACACCTTGTTCCTGCACGAAGGCAAACCTGGCCACCACTTCCACATCGCCCTGATGCAGGAACTGGACATGCCGAAGTTCCGCAAATTCGGCGGCAATACCGCCTTCACCGAAGGCTGGGCGCTGTACGCGGAAACCCTGGGCAAGGAAATGGGCCTGTACGAAGATCCTGCCCAATACTTCGGCCACCTGAACGACGAAATGCTGCGCGCAGTGCGCCTGGTGGTCGACACCGGCATGCATGCCAAAGGCTGGACCCGCGAGCAGTCGATCCGATACATGACCGAAACCCTGGGCGACGAAAGTGTCGCGCGCAACCAGACCGAACGCTACATGGTATGGCCGGCGCAGGCACTGGCGTACAAGACCGGCGCCCTGAAGATCCAGGAGCTGCGCGCCAAGGCCGAGAAGGCCCTGGGCAGCAAATTCACGCTGGCCAAGTTCCACGCCATCGTGCTGGGCGACGGCACCGTGCCGCTGGCCCTGCTGGAGTCCAAAGTCGACGCCTGGATCGCCGCATCGCGCTAACAGATGGGCCCGTGTCCCACCGTGGGGTCACACCCGAAGTGAGACACGACCTCAAGCGCGCAATGGCCGTGCCCGTGTCCCGTTTCGGGTGTGACCCCATGGTGGGACACGGGCTGGGCAGTTATTTCTTGAGGGCGTAGCGCTTGATGCGCTTGAGCACCAGCTCGGGCAGCGGCGAAATCTGTTTCGCGTGGTTGGCAAACACGATCTGCTGCCGGCCCACCGATACCGGGCTTCCATCGGCATAAAAGCGGAATTCAAGCCAGAACGAGCATTTCCTGACGTCGTAGGTATTTACCTCGCACGACACTTCCTGGAATGGGAAGGTCTCTTGCAGGTAATCATTCTGGGCATGCTTGGTAATAAATACCCCCTCCGCCTGCAGCATGTCGCGGGAAATACATTCATAAAACCACTTCTCCCGGCAAATGCCTTGCCATTCGAAATACCGCGCAAAGTAGGTATTGCCGTAGGCATTGGAATCCTTGAGGAAAATCGAAAGCTTGTGGTGGAAGGTCATTTCGGCTGCGGCAGGAGCGTCGGGGGCTGGGACGTGGACGTACATAGGACTATTTCTCCATAAAAGTAAAACGGCTTAATGCCAGCCCTTACTTTTTCCGATTGGCGCGCCGAACTATTGATATTCCTCAATACTTGTCTAATTTCTTGACAATAAGCTGTTAACAATCCCTTTTTAAGCTGAGGAAACTCAATGTATGCGCTAATTCCGGCATTGGTCTCAGCCCTATTTATCTGCTATGGGCTGTACGTATTGCGCTCGCGCGGCCCAAACCGGGTCGGCATGACCTTTTTTTCCGTATGCGCCACCACTTTCTTCTGGCAGGCGAGCTGGGCGCTGCTGTTCCTGACGCATAACGACACCACCGCCATGGTGTTGGCGCGCCTGGGCTACCTGCCCATCCTGTTCCTGCCGACCACGTTGTACCACTTCATCATCGAACTGACCGGCAGCAAGGACGAGCGTCCCGGCCTCTACCTCAGCTACCTGTTTGCCGGTGGCCTGGGCCTGCTGCTGCCAACCACGGACTGGATGCTGTCCGGGCTGCAGCATTATTTCTACGGCGCCTATCCCAAGGCCGGCTGGCTGCACCCGCTGCACCTGGCGCAGACCGTGATTGTGATCGGGCGCGCCTTGTGGCTGCTGTACCACCGCCAGCAGCGCGCGGTATCAACCGAGCGCACGCGCCTGCGCTATGTGCTGGTCAGCATTCTCATCTACTTCGGCGCGGCCAGCGATTACCTATGCAACTACGGGGTCGAAATGTATCCGCCGGGCGTGCTGTTCATCATGGCCTCCCTGGGCCTGATCGCCCAAGCCATGGTGCGCCATAACCTGCTGGCCGACCCGATGGCCGCTGCCGCCACCATCGCCCATGAAATGCGCACCCCGCTGGCCAGCATTCGCAGCCAGACCCGCATCCTGGCGCGCAACCTGCCCGAGCTGATCGCTGGCTACCGGCCGGAACACCAGGGCGCACTCGGCACGCGCCAGCTGGAACACCTGGGCGAGATTGCGCGCAGCATCGACGCCGAAGTGTCGCGCTCGAACTTCATCGTGGACATGTTGCTGGCCTCTGCGCGCGATGGCATCATGCGCAGCGAGAGCTTCGCCGTGCATTCCATCAGCGTCTGCGTGGATGAAGCGATGGCTTGCTATCCTTTCTCCGGAAGCGAACGCGCGCAGGTGCGCGTCACCATCCGCAACGAGTACAGCTTTCACGGTTCGGACGTACTGCTGATGTTCGTGCTGTATAACTTGCTGAAGAACGCGCTGCAGGCGGTGAAGGCCGGTGGCAGCGGTGCAGTGGATGTCGAGTGCTATTCCCGCGGCAACCATAACTGGCTGGTGGTAAGCGACAACGGCCATGGCATTGCGCCCGACGTGCTGCCGCACGTCTTTGAGCCGTTCTATACCACACACCGCAATGGCGGCGGCACCGGCATGGGCCTGGCCTTCTGCAAGCGCGTGGTGTCGGCCTTCGGCGGCGAGATTGGCTGCGAATCGGAGGCGGGGCGCTATACCCGCGTGGCCATCAGCCTGCCGCGCACGGCGCCCTCACCATGCAACCCGGCCCGTAAGCATATCGCGGAACATTACCCAGTCGCCCATTAGGCTGAACAACGGATACCTGAACGTGGCCGGCCGGTTGTGTTCAAAGAAGAAGTGGCCGACCCAGGCGAAACCGTAGCCCACCACGGGCAGCAGCCATAGCAGCGCCAGCTCGCCGCTGACGATGGCCATCGCCACCAGCAGCAGGACAATGGTGGAGCCGGCGAAATGCAGGCGGCGGCAGGTGCTGTTGGAGTGCTCCTTCAGGTAGAAAGGGTAGAACTCCTTAAATGTCCGGTAACGCGTCTCCATGCTCTTCCTCCGGGTGGACTTCCTTGATGATGTTATCGAGGTCGGTATCGTCGCCCAGCACGAAGACCTTGCGGTCTCCCAGCATCTTGAGGATGAATGGCTGTTCCTCGCGCAAGCGGCGCTGGAAGTCGTCGACGGAATACAGGTTGGGGTTGATCTTGCGGCGCAGCAGGCGCTCGGCCACCGGCAAGCGGCTCAACAGCTCGCCATACGTGGTGTTTTCGCCGATCAGCAGCAGCTCGACCGGCGCGGTGGAGTCTTCCGCTTCCTTGACGGTGGTGCCGTAGACGAACGCCACGCTGAGCTGCTTGCGCATTGGCGCCAGCGCCGAGTTCAGCACGCTGACCAGGCCGAAAGTCTTCTTGACCAGGCTGGCCAGCTCCGGATAGACCAGATTTTCCTTGTTGGGGCGAAACCGGCGCACATTGCCAATGCGTTCGGAAACGATCAGCCCCGATTCGTGCAGGCGCTTGAGCTCGCGCTGTGCGGAAGCGCTGCCCAGCCCTGTCAGGCGCATGATTTCATTGAGGTGGAATCCCTCATTCACGCGCACGAACAATAAGCCCAGCAGCTTTTGCTGGGCCGGGGTAAACAGGGCCGAAGCGATCATGAGCCAAATATTAGCATGACCAAATAATGGGGACGTACCCCATTTTTCATCAGGCTTTGGCGACGCTCCTGGCCGGCGGGCGCATGCGCGGCGCGGCATCGGACTGGCGGCGCACCAGGGTCGAATCCATGACCAGGTGTTCCGGCTGCTGCGGGTCGCCTTCGCGCTGGGCGCGGATCTGGTGCACCAGGAATTTGACGGCGGTTTCCGCCATGTCGGCAATCGGCTGGCGCACGGTGGTCAGCTCGGGCCAGATGGTGGTGGCGAGCGCGGTGTCGTCGAAGCCGGCTACCGTCAGGTCGCCCGGCACGTCCAGTCCCATGCGGTGGGCAATCGCCACCGTGGCGGCGGCCATGTCGTCGTTGCTGGCGAAAACTGCCGTCGGGCGATGCTCAAGTGCCAGCAGCTGCTCGGCCGCGTCGAGGCCGGAACGGTAGGTGAACATCCCTTGCACCGTCAATTCTTTCGGCATCGCCAGTCCCTTGTCGGACATGGCAGCCTTGAAGCCTGCCAGGCGGCGTGCGCTGGCGGTCTGGTTCGGATGGCCGATGACGAAGCCGATGCGCTGGTGGCCCAGCGCAATCAGGTGGTTGGTCATGGTGTAGGCGGCCTGGTAGTCGTCGATGCTGACGGCGCTGACGCGCTTGTCGGGCTGGCCGCAGGCAACCGTTACTGCCGGCACATGGGCCTTTGCCACCAGGTCGATCAAGCCTGGCACATCGCACAGCGGCGGCGGCAGGATGATGCCGTCGACGCCGTTATCCAGCAGGCGCTGGGTCTTGTCTTTCCACTGCTCCCCTTCGCACTTCTCCACCACCAGTTGCACGTTATTCAGCGACGCCTGGTTCAGCAAGCCGACCAGGAATTCGGTCAGGTAGCCAGCCGAGGGGTTCGAATAGAGGAAGCCGATGCGTACAGGCCGTACCCCGGCCAGGCGGCGCGCCGCCTGGTTGGGTACGTAATTCAGTGCCGCTACTGCTTCGTCCACCTTCTTGCGCGTGGTGCTGCGTACGTTCGGGTCGCCGTTCATCACGCGCGACACCGTCATCGGCGAGACGCCGGCCAGCTTGGCCACGTCGGACATGGTCGGCGCCCCGCTGCGCGGCGCCGTGGATCCTGGCTTCGGCTTTACCTTCTTGCTCGACATCTGCTTAAAAGACCCTTTGTGGTTGGACAACAAAGGGACTCTACCACAGGCGATCAGAACTTTGCACGCAGCCCCAGGCTGAAAGTCCGCCCTGGCTTGTACCTGGTAAAGGCTGCGCTCTCGTACTGGAAGTAGGTACGCTGCGCCGAATCACTGAGGTTGGTGATGTCGAAGGTCAGCGTTGGCCAGTTGTCGCGGTCGAAGACCTTGGCCAGGTCCACGCTGGAGGACATGTCCAGCTGCTTGTAGTCGTTCACGAACAGCGCGGCATTGGTGATGCCGTTCTGGTTGGCGCCCGATACCTGGCTGCCTTCCGTCCAGTTGTGCGAGAAGCGGATGCTGTAGCCGGACTGCTCGTAGTAGGCGGTGAAGCTGTTGGTCAGGCGCGGCACGCCCAGCGCCACGAAGCCGTTGGTGCCTTCGCCGCTGGCTTTCTGCCTGGTGTAGGTCATGGTCTCGGAGAAGCCGAAGCCGCGCACCGGCAGCAGCTTGTCCAGCGGTTGCACCCAGCCCAGTTCCACGCCCTGGATCTTCAGCTCGCCTGAAGCGTTCTTCTGGCGGGTCAGGACCACGGTGGCCGCGTCGGGACCGCCGCGCGCATTGATGGCTGCCTGCTGCACCGGGGTCAGCGCGTCCCAGGTCACGCCGTAGGCTGCCAGGTCGCGGAACGGGGTAGTGACGTTTTCGCTGACGGTGAAGCCGTTGATCTTCTTCTGGAACAGGGTCAGGCTGACATAGCCTTCGCGGCCGGTGTACCACTCCAGGCCGACGTCGATGTTATCCGACAGGTAGGGGCTGAGCGAGGCGTTGCCGACGCTGCCGATATCGGCCGACGGATTGGAGACGTTGATGCCCGGACGCAGCGCGTTCGGATCGGCACGGGTCATCGAGCGCGATGCGGAGGCGCGCAGCAGCAGGTCCTTGCGCAGGCTGAGGGCGGCGCTGGCCGATGGCAGCGTGTTGCTGTAGCTGGTGTCGAGGTAGTAGAAGCTGTCGATGTTGGGATACTTGCTGCCGTTCAGCGTGAGCGTTGCGTTGCGCGGATCGGGAATCGAATTGAAGGCGCCCACGGTCTGGTCGGTCTTCACGCGGCGCACGCCGGCGTTGTAGCGCAGCTGCATGCCTGCCAGGTCCGCTTCGCCATTGACCTCGGTGTAGAAGCCCTTGGTCTTTTCCTTGATGTAGCCGGCGGAGGCGCTGGTGTTGGAGGAACCGGTTTCCGGCGCGGTCGCCACGAACTGGTCGTAGTGCGAGTCCTGGCGGAACTTGTTCCAGTCCAGCGTGACGAAGCCGGGGCCAGGCTGCAGGTAGCTTTGCAGCGCGGTCGCCGGAATCAGGGAGCCGTTGTACACCAGGGTGTCAGTGCGGCCGGCAGTGTAGCCGGTGCCGAAACCTGGATACAGCGCAGCCGCGCTGGCGCCCGGGGTGCTGGCGCCGTTGCACGACGGTGCGCCGTTCGGGCCAAGCAGGAACACGCTCGGATTGTTGCCGCAAACAGCTGCCTGCCACGCGCCGGAATTGTCCTTGGCGGTAATGCGGCGCGAAATGTCGTCCAGTGCGAAGCCGGCCTTGACGTTGAAGGACTTTTCGCCCCAGGTCACATTGGCGCGCGCGCCCTTGGTTTCGGTGTTGCGCTTTTCCTGCTGCAGGTTCACGCGGCCGCCGCTCCACTGGAAGTTGGCCGGGTTGTTCAGGTCAATGTTCGAGCTGATGGTGGGGACGTCGCCCGAAGTATTGTCGAAGGCGACGGTATTACCGGTGCCCAGCGCGGTGATCGGCATCACGGTCGGCGAATCGCGCAGGAAGGTGGAGCGGGTGATGTTGGCTTGCGCATCCATCTTCCACTTGTCGTTGATCTTCCATTCCATGCCCGGGTTGGCGCCCCACAAGGTCACGTCTTCGGTATAAGGACGGAATTCGAGGAAGTGCTGGGCATTGGCGAAGGTGCCGCTGGTGACCACGCAGCCATTGGTGCAATCGTCGCGGTCGACCTTCATGTTCAGCGGGATCATGGCGCCGTTGCGGCCGACCCAGTTCATGTCGATACGCTGCAGGGTGTTCTTCTTCTTCCCGCCCAGGGTGTCGAGGTAGAACTGCAGGTTTTCGGTCGGGCGGTATTCCAGGCTGCCGACGATGGAGACCTTGTCCTTCTTGCCGCTTTCGACCATCTGGCGTCCCAGGCGCGGGATGATGGCGTTGTCGATCTGGGTGATGTTCAGGCCCGGATTATTCGCCAGCAGGAAGACCTGGTCGATGGTGGCGCCGGTGGTGAGTCCGTTGCCCGCGCCGGCCGGCACGGTCGATGGGATGGTCCAGTTGCCGCCGCCGGTGTTGTTGCGTGTAGGCGAGCTGCTTTGCGCGGCGCTCAGGTTGGCATTGGTCCAGCCGATGGTTTCAAAACCCTCGGTGCGGACCTTGTTGGTACCCCAGGCGATGCCGCCCAGGATACCGAAGGTATTGCCCCAGGTGTTGCTGGCCAGGACGGAACCGCGGTTGCCGACTTTCTTGGCGACCGAGTTTTCGGTAGCAGTCACGTTGGCTGCAATGTAGCGGCCCTTGTTGTCGAATGGTCGGGCGCTGCGCATGTCGACCACGCCGGCTGCGCCGCCTTCCAGCAGGCCGGCGGTCGGGCTCTTGTTGACGGTCAGCTTGCGGAACAGGTCCGTCGGCAGCATGTCGAGGTCAACCTCGCGGTTGGTGTTCTGGTTGTCGGTGCGGCCGGTCGATGCCACCGCCACCGGGGCGCCGTTCAGCAAGACCTTGGTGAAGCTGGTGCCGAGGCCGCGAATCTGGATATTCAGGCCTTCGCCGCTGATCTCGCGGCTGACCTGGATGCCTGGGATGCGGTTCAGCGATTCGGCGATGTTCGTATCCGGGAATTTGCCCAGGTCTTCCGCAAACACGGAATCCTGGAAGCCGATCGCATCACGCTTGTCGCGCGCCGAAGTTTCCAGGCTGCCGCGGTAACCGGTCACCTGCACCACGTTGCTGGCGGGGGTGACTGTTTCCTGCGCATAGGCCTGGGCAATCATGCCGGCCATGACGGTGAGTCCCAGCAGGGTCTCTCTGCATATTACTTGCATCTGTCTTCTCCAAATTATAGTTATTACTACCATTTGGTAACATAAATTGTTACCGCTACCAACACAAACAAAAAAAAGTATCGTTCTGTATCAGCCATGTCCCGGCGCGAACGGGAAGTGCAGCGATTTGTAGTACTCCAGGCTATGCGGCGGCGCCTGCACGCCAGCGGGCAGCGGCAGCTTCGATACGGACTGGAAGTAGGCGATGCTGGCGTCGCGCCACCATTGCGCCTCCTGGCGTTGCACGGCCAGCCGCTGTGCCACTTCCTGGTGGCGACGGGCGTCGATCAACGGCTTGAGGCGCTGCCAGCGCTGCTGCATTTCCGCCACAGCGGCGACGCCGCTGTCGTAATGCGCCAACAACTCGGCCCACAGCGTGCGGCCGGACGGCATCGCGTAATCCCACGGCAGGTGGTGGAACCACAACAGGTATTCAGGCGGCGTGTTGCGCGGGTCCGACCAGCGCTGCGCCAGCGCCGGCGCATACTGGGCCAGGGCGTTGCTGCCGGTCGCCGTGCGGTCGAAGCCGATGCCCTTGCTGTGGGCACGGTGGTAATAGGCCGGGTTCCATTCGGGGCGCGCCAGGTCCGACACCCACGGCGCGGGGCCGTAGTGGTGTCCGGTACCCATCAGGTGTGTCAGGCCGAGGGGCGTCATGTAGTCCACCACGGCTTCACGCGACATCATCATCAGGCCGGCGATGTCCGGCGCGGCCTTCGCAGAGAAAGTACGGCCGGCCCATTCCAGCGCAATATCGCGCGCCCTGGCCTGCGGGTTCCAGGCAAGGCGGCCAAAGGCGTACCAGTTGGCCTGGTCGAAGTGCGAACCGCTCCAGGTGCGGCTGCTGCCGATATTGGCGACGCCTGCCATGCCGGCGACCGCAGGCGCCGCATTGCGCAGTGTTTCTTCGTACAGCGTGCCGAGGTAGGCCAGGTGGGTGGCGAAACCGAGGTACTCCTTGGTGACCTGGAACTCCATCATCAGCGGCGTTTTCGGCATCGCGCCGAACAGGGGATGCACCGGTTCGCGCGGCTGGAAATCCAGCGGGCCATTCTTCACTTGCACCACCACGTTCGGCGCGAACTTGCCGTCCAGCGGTGCGAAATCGCTGTAGGCCTGTTTGGCGCGGTCGTCAGGCTGTTCCGAGGCGTAAACAAAGGCGCGCCACATGACGATGCCCTTGTGCGGGGCCAGTGCGGCGGCCAGCATATTGGCGCCTTCAGCGTGCGTGCGGTGGTAATCCTGCGGGCCGGGCTGGCCTTCCGAGTTGGCCTTGACGAGGAAGCCGCCGAAGTCGGGAATGACGCGGTAGATCTCGTCGGCTTTGTCACGCCACCACTGCGCGACTTGCGGATCGAGCGGGTCGGCGGTGCGGGTTTGCTTCAGCTCCAGGGGCGTCGACCAGCGCACCGAGAGATAGACGCGAAGGCCGTAGGGACGCAGAACGTCAGCAAGGGCGGCAGCTTTCGCGATCCAGGGTGCAGTCAGGATCTCCGGCTTGGAGTTGACGTTGTTCAGCACCGTGCCATTGATGCCCAGAGAAGCATTGGCGCGCGCATAGTCGATGTAACGCTGGTCGCGGATATCCGGCAGCTCCCACCAGTTCCAGATCGATTCACCTGAGTATCCGCGCTCCACGGTGCGATCCAGGTTGTCCCAGTGGTTCAAGACGCGCCGCGCCAGCTTCGGCGCGTTGCGTTCATCCAGCGCATCGAGTCGTTTGCCTAGTTGCGCGGCCTGCAGCCAGGCGAAGGCACCGTACAGCAGGCCGATATCCTTGTTGGCTGCGATCAGCGTGTACCTGCGCCCATTCGGCTCGCACATCGAGCGCAGCAGATATCCTTCGTCGCCCAGTCCTTCCAGCGCGCCGGCCACGGCAGCCTGGCCACCGCTTGCTGCAAGTTGCGTGCGGGTTGCCAGCACGATAGCGCCGCTGGCCGGCTGGGCGCCCGCCGAAAGCACGGCAAGTGATGGCTCCTTGCCAGCCATGGCGCGCAAGCCACGCTGCAATTCCTGCACGGCCGCCTGCACCGTCGGCGATCCAGGCGTTGCCAACGCAATCTGCTTTGGCAACGCTACGCCGGCAAGCGTCCGATAGCGCAGCCAAAGCTCATATCCGTCTTCCTGCTCCGCCTGCGCTGCCGTAAGCGGCAGCAGCAGGGCCAGCGCCAGCACGACGCGCTGCCAAATAACCATCCTTCATCTCCCAGTCTTTTTTCTTATGTTTGCGCAACCATTTCATGGTAGCTTATCTCAAAATTCAAACCAACAGGAGACTTTCATGAATAAAAATCGACGCCAGGTGATGCAATGGCTTGCCGCCGCGACGACGGCGGCTTCCCTTCCCGCACTCGCCATCGGGGCAGAAACCCCTTTGAAATCAATCGCCGCAGCGAAAGGCATGCGGTTTGGGAACGCCCTCGGATACGGTCATCGCAAGCCCGCTTATCTCGAACTGATGGCGCGTGAATGCGACACTATCGTTGCCGAGAACGAAACGAAATGGCAGGCCGTGCAGCCCAGGCCCGGCCAATTCGACTTTGCCCGCGCCGATGCGATGTTCGAATGGGCTCGCGCCAAAGGCATGAACTTGCGCGGCCATACGCTGGTGTGGCAACCGTCCAAATGGCTGCCGGACTGGGTCAACCAGCACGATTTCGGCGCTGCACCCGCGCGCGAAGCCGAACGCCTGCTGCAAGCCCACATTGACGCCGTTACCCGTCACTTCGGCGACGGCATCTATAGCTGGGACGTCGTGAACGAGGCGGTCGATCCCGATACCGGCAGCATGCGCAGCAATGTGTTCACGGAACGGCTTGGCGCCATCGAGCAGGTGGATTTGTGCTTCCGCCTCGCACGCGAGCAGCTGCCGTCGGCGCAGCTTGTGTACAACGACTACATGCGCTGGGATGAAGGCAGCACAAAGCATCGCGCCGGCGTGCTGAAAATGCTGCAGGCGCTGAAGAAGCGCGGCACGCCGGTGCAAGCGCTCGGCATCCAGGGCCACATCGGCTCCTGGGACGATTCCCGCAATGCCTCGCACGACCTGGTTGAATGGCGGCGCTTCCTCGACGAAGTAACGGGCATGGGACTGGATCTGCTGGTCACGGAGTTCGACGTCAACGACCGCAAGCTGCCGGGCGATATCGCAGCGCGCGACGCGGGCGTGGCGGCACTGGCGCGCGACTTCCTTGACGCGACGTTCAGCTATCCACAGTGCCGCGATTTCCTACTATGGGGGATGTCGGACGATATCAGCTGGCTGCAAACCTGGCACGAGGCGCCGCGCACCGACAACTTGCCAATGCGGCCGTGTCCTTACGACGCGCAGCTTCGCGCCAAGCCATTGCGCGAGGCGATTGCAGGGGCGCTGCGAGCGATGCCGCAGCGCTCCGCCGCTTAGAGCCGGGGACTTTCCTGCGGGCCGAGATAGCTTGGCTTCAGCCCGCCGGCATCCAGCACCAGTTTCTGCAGCACTACGCCAGGCGAGATCGCCCAGAATTTGATGGTGTGGGCTCCCGCGCTGCGCACGGCATGGGTGGTGCGGAAGGTCACCGCACCATCGCTCACCGAGCGCTCCCACACAGCCAGCGATGCATCGGCGTGCATGTTGACGATTTGCGGCGCTTCGTTGTCGATCGACACCGCGAACTTCAAACCTCCACCGGGCTGGAACTTCTGGGTCGGCGCCAGCGTGGTATGCAGGGTGAACCTGCCCGGCTTGGCAAGCGCGACGTCATACTCAAGGCGCATCGCTTGCGGCCCAGCCAGGCCGCCTGTCGCGTGGACCGGCAATGCGGTCATGGCCGACAAGGTGCGGCCATGATCCGGAACCAGAAGCCAGGAGCGTCCCGCCGGCGTCACCTGCCGCGTAAAGTGGGCCGCCTCGATCGATACCACACCGCCAGTCTCCACGAACCGGCCGCCCTGCCCGGCTACGGCCGTTTCGACCGCTACCTCGCGCTGCCGGATCGGAACACGGACCATGGCCCGCGAGCCGTCGTCGCCGCTGATGGTCAGCGTCGCTTCGCGCGCATCACGCGGCACGTCGGCCCATCGGACGTCGACGCTGATCCGCTCCTGCACTGCCACACTGCCTTCGGTGCGCGACAGGACGAGCCAGGGCTGGTCAGCAATAATGGTGAAAGACAGCGGCAGCGATCCCCGATTGAAGACTTCAACATGGCGCGCCCGCTTTTCGTATGCGTCCAGCGCCGGCAAGGCGAGCGCTTCTGCTCCCGGGCCAGGCCACACGGCCGCGTGCCCTTCAACGGCTACGCCGAGCGCGCCGGCAGCCGGCAACTGCACTTCGCTCACGGCCGGCATTACGTTCAGCGGCGGCTGGTTCCAGTAGGTGTAGCCAAGCCTGGTCTGCGACATCATGTGGTTCCATTTCCCACCGCGCAGCGCATGGTATTGCTCCGACAGCGCAGCATCCTGGCGGAACAGCTCGCGTGCACGCTCGGCCAGTACATTGGCAGCGGCCCTGCCCTGGCGGGCATACAAGCGGTTCATCCCAGCCGTTGCGTACAGCTCATTGACCACGGCGCCGGCTTTCACCGGATACAGCACCAGTTCGAAGAAAGCATCGCGCTTCGCCTCCGGCAGCTGGCCATTGATGCGCTCTGCCTTCTCGGCCAGCGCGCGATATTCCCCCACCACGCGCTCCGACTCGTTGTAGTTCACCAGGCTGTAGGTCTCCGGTTCCAGTTGCTCTGGCTTGCGTCGACCGTTGTACTTGGTGTACTTCGCGACGATGTCCGCGATCTCCACGGCATGCTCCGGGCCGAATTCGCGCGCCGCCCACTGCTGCAAGTACTCCTGCAGGCGCGATGCCGGCCATGCATCCGGCTTCCACGCATAGCTCAGGAAGAACTCGATCGGCACCTCCATCGGCTTGAGGTCGCCGACATTCACGATCCACAGCTTGCGGGCGTCGTATTCCCACGCCAGGTGCATCTGCTCCCAGATCTTCGGGATCGGCGTCACGTTCAGCCACTTGTACGAGCGCGGGCCGCCGACGTAATCGAAGTGGTAGTACACGCCCGCACCGCCTGGGCGCTTGCGCTCTTCCGCTGTCGGCAGGCGGCGGATATTGGCCCAGTTGTCGTCGCACCACAGCAGGATTACGTCATCTGGCACGCGCATGCCCTTCTCGTAATAGTCCTGCACCTCCTTGTACAGCGCCCATACCTGCGGCGCGGCAGGAAGCTTCGACAGCATCTTGCGCTGGTCGCCGACAATGCGCTGCAGCAGCGCGACGTTGGATTCTTCCGACATCGGCTCATCACCGTCGCCGCGCATGCCAAGGGTGACGATCTTCTCGTAGTCTTTCGCACGCACAGCGCCTTTCCACCAGAAGTCCTTCAGCACTGCCTCGTTGCGCGAATAATCCCACGGCCCCTTGCCGTAGCGCGTCCACTCCTTGTGGGCGCGCGCCATCGGTTCGTGGTGCGAAGTGCCGATCACAACGCCATATTCATCGGCCAGCTTGCCGTTCAGCGGATCGTCGTCATAAAACGCAGCGTCCCACATTGCAGGCCACAGGTAGTTGCCGCGCAAACGAAGGATCAGCTCAAATACTTTTTCGTAGAACTGGTGGTTGTAGCCGCCGTAATGCTGCTTGGCCCAACCGGTCAGCGCCGGCGCTTCGTCGTTCAGGAAGATGCCGCGGTATTGCACGGCTGGTGCATCGCTGACAGGCGCCGGCAGCGCTGCGTAAAGCGCGTTTGCGCGTTTTACGGGCACGTCGGCCCACCAATACCAAGGCGATACGCCGATCTGTTCCGACAGCTCGTAGATGCCGAAAATGGTGCCGCGCTTGTCGCTGCCGGCGATTACCAGGGCGCGCTCGACGCCAGGCATCGGCTCCGCCACCGACTGCACCAGCCAGCCCTCCCATTTACCCGCGATAGCCTTTGCATCGAGCTTGCCGGCTTTCACCAGACCGTCCACCAGATGGCTCTTGCCCAGCGTGCCGATGATGATCACGTCCTTGCCGCGCGGCGTAGAGTTCTCAAGCGCTGGCCGAACGCCGCTGACTTGTCCGATGTCCTCCTGCAGCGAGGCTGCCGCACGCAGCACGCCGGCATGGTCGCCGGCATCGACGTATAGCGTGGACGCGCGGCCAGCTTCCACGAGCACGACAGAGCCCGGAGCCGCAGCCGCACGCTCAGTCGCAATGAAAGGTTTCTGTCCGAGCGCATGGGCCGATCCGGCAACGCCGGCGACGAGCAATGCAACGGCGAGCAACAGTTCGCACAACCGCCTCATTTCGCAGCCCCGCAAGAGCGCAAGGCGTTCAGCGGCAACGCTTCCGCCATTGCGCGATAGCCGGCAATCGAAGGATGCAGGCCGTCGCCAACATCGAGCGCTTTCAGCAGGCGCTCCGGCTGCGCAGGATCGCGCAATGCCGCATCGAAGTCGGCCACCGAATCGAACACACCCGACGTGCGTATCCATTTGTTCAAGGCCTGGCGGTCTTCCTCATTATGCGGCGCAGGGCGATAGTAATCGCTGCCGGTATACGGCGTCACCGTCGCACCGATCACGCAAATGCCCTGGGCATGGGCGCGCTCCACCAGTTGGCGATGCGCCACCTTCAAAGCTTCCAGCAGGGCCGCGCGTGCGGCAGGCGTATCTTCGCCGGCGCGGTGCTGGCCGCCCAGGTCATTCACGCCAATCTGCACCAGCGCGTGCGTGACGCCGCTGCGCCCCAAGACGTCGCGCTCGAAGCGCGATGCCAGGTTGGGACCCAGGCCATCGCGCAGCAGGCGTCCACCGCCGATGCCGGCATTGACCACGCCGATGGTCATCTTTTCCCGCGCCAGCCGCGCCACCAGGAAGTCGGTCCAGCGGTCATTGCCATCGGTCGTGGTGCCATAGCCGTCCGTGATCGAATCGCCGATCGCCACCACCGCAGCAGTGCCGCGCGGCGCCTGCACCTCGATATCTGCCAGAGCGTACCAGCGCACCACCTTGCCCGCCTCCGGCCATTTCGCTTCCGCCTCATGGCGACCCGCCAGCGTAAAGCTGGTAGTGCGCGAACCGGGATGGCCGGTCTGGCGCGCAGGTTCGCCCTTGAAGTAATAGGACACTGCCAGGTCGGTCCCGGCTGCGTGCGGCAGTTCAACTGGATCGCTGTAATACTCGGCGCCGGCGGGGATCACGACCGCAGCCTGGCCGCCGAAGGTCAGGGGGCGGATTGTCGCAGCGTCAACATCGGGGGAGCCGGCCGTCACCGCACGGGCAATGCTGGCAGCTTCCAGCGCCAGCGGAGCGGTACCGAAGGCATTACTGACGCGCACCCGCAACACTTTCCCTCCGAGCGAGGCACGCACCACCTGGCGCAGGCTGCCATCGCGCCATTGCGCGGCGGGTAATTCATTGGGTCCTTCAGGCACCATCTGCGCCGTACCCCACGACGCAACCCAGCGCCATTGCGGCGTTGCCGCCCCGGCGCCGGCAGCGCCAGCCAGCAGGGCCAGCCCCGCAATCCATGCACACAACTTCTGTTGACTTGCCCGCATAAATACCTCACACTTGAGAAATGGTAGCGCTATTCATTTTAGGGTAATCAAATGGTACACGCAACAATTCAGGGCAGCGGCAGCACGCCTGCCATCGTCGAAATGCGGGTGATTCCGGTCGCCGGCCACGACAGCATGCTGCTCAACCTGTGCGGCGCGCACGCGCCTTATTTCATTCGCACCGTCGTCATTCTCAAGGATAGCGCGGGCCGCACCGGCGTTGGCGAAGTACCTGGCGGCGCCGGCATTACCAAAGCGCTGGAAAAAGCCATTCCGCTGGTGGTCGGCACCGAAACCGGCCGCTTCAACCGCACCCTGAACGCCGTGCGCGCCGCGATCTCCGGCAAAGGCAGCGGCATGCAGCACCAGGTCACCTCCGCCGCCGAAGCCGCAGTGCTCAAGCAGCCGCACGAAATCAACCTGCGCCTGGAGAATGTGGTCACCGCCATCGAAGCGGCCCTGCTCGACCTGCTGGGCCAGCACCTGGGCGTGCCGGTGTGCGAACTGCTCGGCGCCGGCCAGCAGCGCGACAGCGTGCCGATGCTGGCCTACCTGTTCTACATTGGCGACCGCCAGCGCACCGACCTGCCTTACCTGTCCGGCAGCGGCAGCACCGGCTGGTACGCTGCCCGCCACCGCGAAGCACTGACGCCGGCCGCCATCGCCGACCAGGCCGCGGCAGCGGCAGATCGCTATGGCTTCCGCGACTTCAAGCTGAAGGGCGGCGTCATGCGCGGCGCCGAGGAGATGGAAGCCATCGCCGCCATCAAGGCGCGCTTCCCCGATTCCCGTGTAACCCTCGACCCTAACGGCGCCTGGTCGCTCGGAGAAGCGATCGCCCTGTGCCGCGGCCAGGGTCACCTGCTGGCGTATGCCGAAGATCCATGCGGCCCCGAGGACGGCTATTCCGGCCGCGAGGTCATGGCCGAATTCCGCCGCGCCACCGGCATTCCAACCGCCACCAATATGGTCGCCACCGACTGGCGCCAGATGGCGCACTCGCACCTGCTGGGGGCTGTCGACATTCCTCTGGCCGATCCGCATTTCTGGACCATGCAAGGTTCGGTGCGGCTGGCCCAGCTCTGCGCCGAATGGGGCCTGACCTGGGGCTCACACTCCAACAACCACTTCGATATTTCGCTGGCCATGTTCACGCATGCGGCGGCTGCGGCGCCAGGCCGTATCACCGCCATCGACACCCACTGGATCTGGCAGGAAGGGCAGGAACGCCTGACCGTTAATCCGCCGCAAATTGTAGCTGGCGAGGTAGCGGTACCAGAGGCGCCGGGCCTGGGCATCGCGCCGGATATGGAGCGCATCGAAGCTGCGCACGAACTGTTCAAGAAGGTCGGCACCGGCGCGCGCGACGACGCGATGGCCATGCAATACCTGGTGCCAGGCTGGCAGTACTCGCCCAAGCTGCCAAGCCTGGGCCGTTAAGAATTCAAAGGAGACTTTATGCAAACGATTAATGCATCGGCGTGCCTGCCGCACGACCTGGAAGATGCCCTGCTGGTGGGGCGCGTGTGGCGCCCGGCGCCGGTGGATGGCCCCTGCGTCGTCGTGGTACGAAATGGCGTGGTATTCGATATCACCGCGCATGTGGCCACGGTAGCGGACCTGCTGGACCGTCCGGACGTGCTGCAGTTCGCACGCGATGTGGACGGCGAACAGTTGGGCAGCGCCGAGGAACTGATCGGCGCTGCACTGGCTGGTGACGTCAAAGGCGTGCGCCTGCTGGCGCCGTGCGACGTGCAGGCCATCAAGGCTTGCGGCGTGACCTTTGCCGTCAGCCTGCTGGAACGCGTGATCGAAGAGCAGGCCGGCGGCAATCCCGCTCGCGCCAATGCGCTGCGCGCGGAACTGCTGTCCACCATCGGCGGCGATTTGTCCAGCATCAAACCCGGCTCGCCGGAGGCAGAGCAGCTCAAGCGCGAATTCCAGGCGCGCGGCGCATGGTCGCAATACATGGAAGTGGGCATCGGCCCCTTCGCCGAAGTCTTCTCGAAATCCCAGCCCATGTCGGCAGTCGGCTTCGGCGCCGATGTCGGCCTGCACCCTGCCTCGCAGTGGAACAATCCGGAGCCGGAGATCGTGCTGGCAGTGAACAGCCGCTTCGAAGCTGTCGGCGCGGCCCTGGGCAACGACGTCAACCTGCGCGACATTGAAGGCCGCAGCGCACTCCTGCTGGGCAAGGCCAAGGACAATAACGCTTCCTGCTCGATCGGCCCCTTCATCCGCCTGTTCGACAGCAGTTTCACCATGGGCGACGTGCGCAACGCCGAAGTCCGCCTGGCGATCGAAGGCAGCGACGACGACTTCGTGCTCGACGGCCTTAGCCGCATGTGCGAAATCAGCCGCGACCCGCTCGACCTGGTCGCGCAAACCGCGGGCGCCCACCACCAATACCCGGACGGCTTCATGCTCTTCCTCGGCACGATGTTCTCGCCGATCAAGGACCGCGGCCAGAAGGGCGCCGGCTTTACCCATCACCTGGGCGACCGGGTCACCATCAGCAGCGCATCGCTTGGCGCGCTGGTCAACCACGTGCAGCGCAGCGACCAGCTGCCGCCGTGGACGTTTGGTGTCCGTGCCCTCTACCGCAACCTGGCACGCCGCGGCATCGCGGCAGGAGAATAAATACATGACAGCAGCAGCAAGAAAACCCGTGGTGTACGCCACCTACCCCGACCTCGCCGCCAAGCGCGTCGTGATCACGGGCGGCGGCACCGGCATCGGCGCGGCCATCGTGGACGCCTTCACCAAACAGGGCGCGCACGTTGTCTTCCTCGATATCCAGGACGAGGCCTCGAAGGCGCTGGAGCAAAGCCTGGCAGGTGCGCAACATCCGCCGCGCTTCATCCATTGCGACCTGACCAACCTCGACGAGGTCGGCGCCGTGTTCCAGCAGATCGAGCGCGAACTCGGCCCGGTTGAAGTCCTGGTCAACAACGCCGCCAACGACAACCGCCACCAGGTGGAAGACGTCACCGCCAAATACTGGGACGACAGCCTGGCCGTCAACCTGCGCCACCAGTTCTTCTGCGCGCAGGCTGTGGCGCCGGGCATGAAGGCTGCGGGCGGCGGCGTGATCCTGAATTTCGGCTCGATCTCCTGGCACCTGGCGCTGGGCAAGCTGTCGCTGTACATGACCGCCAAGGCGGCAATCGAAGGCCTGACCCGCGGCTTGGCCCGCGACCTCGGCGCCGACGGCATCCGCGTCAATTGCATCATTCCCGGCTCGATCAAGACGCCGCGCCAGATGGCGCTGTGGCATTCGCCGGAAGACGAAGCCGCGATCCTGGCCGCCCAGTGCCTGCACGAGCGCGTGGAACCGGATGACGTGGCTGCGCTGACCCTGTTCCTCGCCTCCGGCAACGCAGCGCGCTGCTCCGGCCGCGATTACTTCGTCGACGCTGGATGGTACGGATCGTGAGCTCGCCGCAATGCATCTGGGAAGTCGGCGCCACACTGGCCGAAGGGCCGGTCTGGCATGCCTCCGAGCGCGTCTTCTACTTTGTCGACATCAAAGGCCGCCGACTGCATTGCTGCAATGAAGACGGCGGCGATCGCCTGAGCTGGGAGGCGCCTGCGGAAATCGGCTTTGCCCTGCCGATGGTTGGCGGCGATTTCATCTGCGGCCTGCAGGGCAAGCTGGCGCGCTTCACCATGGCCGGCAAGTTCGAGACCGTGCTGGAGATCGAAGCCGGCCAGCCGGGTAACCGCTGCAACGACGGCTACGTCGATGCCAACGGGCGCCTGTGGTTCGGCACCATGGACAACGGCGAATCCGCTCCCACTGGTTCCTTGTACTGCCTCGATGCACGCGGCCTGCAAGCCATGGATGGCAACATCATCATCACCAATGGCCCCTGCCACAGCCCGGACGGCAAGACCTTCTACCACACCGACACCCTGGCGCGCGTGGTATATGCCTACGACAGCGCAGCTGACGGTACGCTGTCGAACAAGCGCGAATTCGTACGCTACGCGCATGGCGTGCCCGGCCACCCGGACGGCAGCGCGGTCGACGCCGAGGGCCACCTCTGGATCTCCCTGTTCGGCGGCAGCCGCATCGAACGCTATGCGCCGGACGGCAAGCTGGCGCAAACTATCCCGATGCCCTGCCCTAACATCACCAAGGTCGCTTTCGGCGGCGCCGACCTGCGCACGGTCTTCGTCACCACCGCGCGCAAGGGCATGAGCGAAGAAGCCCTGGCCGCACACCCGCTGGCTGGCGGCGTGTTCACCTTCCGCGTGGACGTGCCCGGCCTGCCGCAACATCAATTCGACAGGAAAGCAGCATGAGCACCCGCCGCTATCGTTCGCAGGACTGGTTCGACAATCCGGACCACATCGACATGACCGCGCTGTATCTCGAGCGCTTCATGAACTACGGGATCACGCCGGAAGAGCTGCGCAGCGGCCGCCCGATCATCGGCATCGCGCAATCGGGCAGCGACATCAGCCCATGCAACCGGATCCACCTCGACCTGGCCAAGCGCGTGCGCGACGGCATCCGCGACGCGGGCGGCATACCGATGGAATTCCCGCTGCACCCTATCTTCGAGAACTGCCGCCGTCCCACCGCCGCCATCGACCGCAACCTGGCCTATATGGGCCTGGTCGAGATCCTGCACGGCTACCCGATCGACGCCGTGGTGCTGACCACCGGCTGCGACAAGACCACCCCGGCGCAGCTGATGGCCGCATCCACCGTCGACATTCCCGCCATCGTGCTGTCCGGCGGGCCGATGCTCGATGGCTGGCTCGATGGTGAACTGGTTGGCTCGGGCGCCGCGATCTGGAAAGGCCGCCGCCAGTTGGCAGCAGGCCAGATCGACAACGAAAAGTTCCTCGAGATCGCCGCCGCTTCGGCACCGTCAGCGGGCCACTGCAACACCATGGGCACCGCCTCCACCATGAACGCCATGGCCGAAGCACTGGGCATGTCGCTCACCGGCTGTTCCGCCATCCCGGCGCCCTACCGCGAGCGCGGCCAGATGGCCTATGAAACCGGGCGCCGCATCGTCGAACTGGCGCAGCAGGACATCCGGCCGTCGTCGATCCTGTCGCGCGAAGCCTTCCTGGACGCCATCGTGGTCAATGCCGCCATCGGCGGTTCCACCAACGCCCAGCAGCACATCATGGCCATGGCGCGCCACGCCGGCGTCGAACTGCACGAAGACGACTGGATGACCTACGGCCACGACATCCCGCTGCTGCTGAACATGCAGCCTTCCGGAAAATTCCTCGGCGAGCGTTTCCATCGCGCCGGCGGCGTCCCGGCCATCATGTGGGAGCTGCACAAGGCGGGCAAGCTGCGCGCCGACCGCCCGACCGTCACCGGCCGCAGCATGGCGCAGAACCTGGAAGGCCGCGAGAGCGCCGACCGCGAAATGATCACGCCATTCGACAAGCCGCTGAAAGAGCAGGCCGGCTTCATGGTCTTGCGCGGCAACCTGTTCGACTTTGCGATCATGAAGAGCAGCGTGATCTCTGAAGACTTCCGCAACCGCTACCTGCGCCGTCCCGGCCAGGAAAACATCTTTGAATGCCGCGCCGTTGTATTTGACGGCTCCGGCGACTACCACGCCCGCATCAACGATCCTTCATTGGGCATCGACGAGAACACCATCCTGGTGATCCGCGGCGCCGGCCCGGTGGGCTGGCCCGGTTCGGCGGAAGTGGTGAACATGCAACCGCCTGATGCGCTGATCAAGAAAGGCATCAACAACCTGCCGACCCTTGGCGACGGCCGCCAGTCCGGCACTTCCGACAGCCCGTCGATCCTGAACGCCTCGCCGGAAAGCGCGGTGGGCGGCGGCCTGGCCTGGATTCGCACCGGCGACATGGTGCGCATCGACCTGAACACCGGCAGCTGCAATATGCTGGTGGACGACCAGGAAATTGAACGCCGCAAGCAAGACGGCGTGCCGCCCGTACCGCCTAGCCAGACGCCATGGCAGGAGATCTATCGTGCCACCGTGGGCCAGATGGCCAACGGCGCGTGCATGGAGCTGGCACTGGCTTACCGAGGCGTCGCGAACGACACGCCGCGCCACAATCACTGACCCGGCACGAACCGGGCCTGATAAAGAAAGAGGAGACATCCATGAACAGCATTGCCCTGGAAAATACCGAACCCAGTCATGAAGAGGAGAACACTGGCCTCATCATCCTTATCAGCTGCGTAGCCACCATCGGCGGCTTCCTGTTCGGCTTCGATAGTGGCGTCATCAACGGCACGGTCGACGGCCTGAAGCAGGCGTTCCACTCAACCTCCGCCGGGATCGGTTTCGAAGTCGCGTCGATGCTGCTTGGCTGCGCGATCGGCGCCTTCTTCGCCGGCCGCCTTGGCGACCGCTGGGGGCGCCGTGCAGTGCTGATCATTTCCTCCGTGATGTTCCTGCTGTCGGCGCTGGGCGCAGGCTGCGCGACGACATCGGCCGTGTTCATCGCCGCCCGCGTACTGGGCGGCTTCGCCGTCGGCGCGGCTAGCGTGATGTCGCCGGCCTACATCGCCGAAGTCGCCTCGGCGCGCTATCGCGGCCGTCTCGCAACCGTCCAGCAGATCGCCATCATCAGCGGTTTGTTCTGTGCCTTCCTCAGCAACTATATGCTGGCGAAAGCAGCCGGCGGTTCGACCGGCGTACTGTGGCTCGGCCAGGAGGCGTGGCGCTGGATGTTCTGGATGATGGCCATTCCATCCGCGCTGTTCCTGCTGCTCCTGCTGGCGATTCCTGAAAGCCCGCGCTTCCTGGTCGTGAAGAAGCGCACATCCGAAGCCATGGCCGTGCTGGAGCGCCTGTATGGCGCCTCCGCAGCCAAGGAGAAGTTCGCAGCGATCGACGTCTCGCTGTCCGAAGACCACCATCGCCCACGCCTGTCCGACCTGATCAACAAGGCAACCGGCAAGCTGCGTCCTATCGTCTGGGTCGGCATCGGCCTGGCGACCTTTCAGCAGCTGGTCGGTATCAACGTCGTGTTCTACTACGGCGCGGTACTGTGGCAGGCCGTTGGCTTCTCCGAGAGCGATGCGCTGCTGATTAACGTCCTTTCGGGTGCACTGAGCATTGGCGCCTGCATCGTCACCGTGTTCCTGATCGACCGCATCGGCCGCAAGCCCTTGCTGTGGATCGGCTCGATCGGCATGGCAGTGACGCTCGGGCTGGTCACCCTTGCATTCGCCAGCGCGTCGCTCGACGCAAGCGGCAAGCTGACGCTGTCCGGCTCCATGGGCGTGCTCGCGCTGATCGCCGCGAATGTCTACGTGATCTTCTTCAACCTGTCGTGGGGTCCGGTCATGTGGGTCATGCTGGGCGAGATGTTCCCCAACCAGATTCGCGGCTCCGGCCTGGCAGTCGCAGGCGCCGCGCAATGGACATCGAATTTCATCATCACGGTGACCTTCCCGATCCTGCTCGGCGGCATCGGCCTGGCTGGCGCATACGGTATCTACACCGTCGCCGCCGTGATCTCCCTGTTCTTCGTCCTGCGCTATGTGCATGAAACGCGCGGCAAAGAGCTGGAGCAGATGGAAGGCTAAGCAGGTTCAAGAAAAATATAAAACGAATACAACTACTGGAGACACAGCATGAAACGCAGGCAGTTCCTCACATCCCTATCCGGCGCGGCTAGCGTAGCCGCCCTCGGCACGCCGGCAGCCATGGCTGCCGCAGCGGCAAGGCCCCTGTACAAAGACCCCGCCGCGCCGGTGCCGGCCCGCGTAAAAGACCTGCTCGGTCGCATGACGCTGGAGGAAAAGGTCGCGCAAATGCTGTGCATCTGGCAGGAGAAAGGCATCATCCAGGACGCCAACGGTGAATTCTCGGCCGCGAAAGCCGCCAAGGCTTACCCGAATGGCCTCGGCATGCTGGCCCGCCCTTCCGACCGCCAGGGCGGCGCCGAAGCAGGCGGCGCCGGCGACAGCGGCGCCCGCGCCAACCGCAACGCGCAGGAGACCGCAACCTACACCAACGCCGCGCAGAAATGGGCCGTCGAACAGACGCGCCTCGGCATTCCGCTGTTCATGCACGAAGAATCCCTGCACGGCTACGTGGCGAAGGACGCCACCAGCTTCCCGCAGGCGATCGCGCTCGCATCGACTTTCGACCCGCCGCTGGTACGCAAGGTATTCAGCGTCGCCGCCCGCGAGATGCGTGCCCGCGGCGCCAACCTGGCACTGGCGCCGGTGGTCGACGTGGCACGCGAACCGCGCTGGGGCCGCATCGAAGAAACCTTCGGCGAAGACCCGCACGTGTGCGCCGAGATGGGCAAAGCAGCCGTGCTGGGCTTCCAGGGTGAGGAACGCAAGCTGGCCAAGGACAAGGTGTTCACGACGCTGAAGCACATGACCGGCCACGGCCAACCGGAAAGCGGCACCAACATCGGTCCCGCCGAAGTCACCGAACGCACGCTGCGCGAAGAATTCTTCCCGCCATTCGAGTGCATCATCAAGGAAACCAATGCGGCCGCCGTGATGCCTTCGTATAACGAGATCGGCGGCCTGCCATCGCACGCCAACCACTGGCTGCTGCACAAAGTGCTGCGCGAAGAATGGGGTTTCAAAGGCCTGACAGTATCCGACTACTTCGGCGTCAAGGAACTGATCACCCGCCACCGCCTCGCCGACATGCCGAAGGACGCCGCCACGCGCGCCGTCAAAGCCGGCGTTGACATCGAAACCCCGGACGCCTTCGGCTACCAGCTCCTGCCACAACTGGTAAAGGAGAAAAAGGTCAGCGTCGCAGAAATCGACACCGTGGTGTCCCGCATCCTCGAATGGAAATTCCTCTCCGGCCTGTTCGAACAGCCTTACGTCGACGCCGCCATCGCCGACAGCCTGACCGCCACGCCGGAGGCCGTTGCCCTGGCCCGCGAGGCTGCCGCGCGCGCCGTCGTGCTGCTGAAGAACGACAAAGGCCTGCTGCCGCTGGACGGCAAGAAGGTCGGCAAGGTGCTGCTGCTCGGCACCCACGCCAAGGACACCCCGATCGGCGGCTATTCCGACGTGCCGCGCCACGTGGTCTCGGTGTACGAAGGCCTGCAAGCCGAAAGCCAGCGCCAGGGCTTCCAGCTCGAATACCGCGAAGGCGTGCGCATCACCGAAGAACGGATCTGGGGCAAGGACGAAATCATCTTCACCCCACCGCAGACCAACGCCAAGCTGATTGCCGAAGCCGTTGCCGCCGCGCGCAACGCCGACACCATCATCATGGTCCTGGGCGACAACGAACAGACCAGCCGCGAAGCCTGGGCCGACAACCACCTGGGAGACCGCCAGACGCTGGATATGCTGGGCCAGCAGAACGAACTGGCCAAGGCCATCTTCGACCTCGGCAAGCCAACCGTGGTCTTCCTGCTGAACGGCCGCCCGTTGTCGGTCAACCTGCTGGCCGAACGTGCCGACGCGCTGGTGGAAGGATGGTACCTCGGCCAGGAAACCGGCCACGCCGCCGCCGACGTCCTGTTCGGCCGCGCCAACCCGGGCGGCAAGATGCCGGTGTCAGTAGCGCGCCACGTCGGCCAACTGCCGATCTTCTACAATCACAAGCCAAGCGCCCGCCGCGGCTACATCGACGGCAGCACCAAGCCGCTCTACCCGTTCGGCTATGGCCTGAGCTACACCAGCTTCGCATTCAGCGAGCCGCGCCTGGCGCAAGCCACCATCGCCGCCAACGGCAGCACGAAAGTCAGCGTCGACGTCACCAACACCGGCAAGCGCGCCGGCGACGAAGTGGTGCAGCTGTACATCCGCGACGACATCAGCAGCGCTACCCGTCCCGTACTGGAACTGAAAGGCTTCCAGCGCATCACGCTGCAGCCTGGCGAGAAGCGCACCGTCACCTTCAACATCAAGCCGGCCGACCTGCAGTTCTACAACGCCGACATGAAGCGCGTTGTCGAACCGGGCAACTTCACCATTTCGGTGGGCCCGGACAGCGCAACCTTGAAATCGGCCAAACTACTGGTCAGTTGACGCTAGAATGTCCACTTTCGAGTCGGGAGCGAAAGTGGACATCACTCAAGTCAAAGCCCACTGCGCCAGCCTGCCTGGCGCAGACAGCCTGCTGCATGCACCGCCGGTCAATGTACTGAGCTACAAGGTCGGCGGCAAGACCTTCGCCTACTTCAAGACCAGCGAACCGGAACAGTGGCGCTTCAGTTTCCGCGCCACGCCCGACCGCTTCCTCGAACTCACCGGCATGCCCGGCGTAAAACCGGCACGCTACATGGGCCGCTTCCATTGGGTCACGATTGTCGACGTGCGCCGCTTCCCGGAAGACTACCTGGTCGAACTGGTGCAATGGTCCTACGACAAGGCATTCTCCTCGCTGACAAAGGCACGCCAGCGCGAGATCAAGGCTTAGGGAAAGCGTAGGTCAGCGAATAGTTGCCGCTGCCCGAATACGACTTCACCTGCGCGTAGTAATAGCCCGCCGTGCCGTTGTAGCTGATCGACTCGCTGGAAGTATTGCCCTCGCTGGAAGCGACCTTGGTCCACGCGCTACCCGACCACTTGTACAGGAACAGGTCGAAGTCGGCACCGGAAGGACCGCTCAGTTGCAGCGAGAAGGCGCCAGCGCCGGCCTGCACCCAGCCAGGCGACGCGCTAGGCGCAATGGCGCTGCCGCCGTTGGCCAGGGTGCCGGTTTGCGTGACCGAGCCGGAGCCGGTGTACTTGGCAAACACCTTCTTCACCGCGCCCTCATTCACGGCATGCCACGGATACCCCAGCGTGCGCATGCGCGAGTTCTCTGTCGGACGGTACTTACCCGAGCCGCAGTACTGCGCGCCCACGAAAGTGCCGACAGTACCGTTCGGATACACGCCCAGGCCGGTCGGAACGGCCGTGCTGCCCGCAATCAGGCTGCCCCATTTGACGGAACGCGTGCCGTTCAGCGACACATTGACTTCGGTCGGCTCGCTGCTGGTGTTGCAGGTGCCGTACTCGTATTCGTCCGCCAATGCAAACGCCGTATGGCCGATTTCATGCAAGGCCACCTCGATCGACTGCTCATGCATCGACAGCGTTGCCACTGCGCCACCCGAACCGCCGTAACGCGTCGAGTTCGCGATTACCACAATCACATCGCGCGCATCGGGCGCCAGCACGGAAGCCGCGATATTGGTCGCCTTGGTATTGTTCACGCACAGCAGGCGTTCGATGTTGTAGCAAGCGAATTCCCCATCCATCGCCGTATCGCGATAGATGCCCTTATCGAGTTCGTCCACGCCCGACTGGTTACTGGCCACGTCGACTCGATGGATATTCATCGAAGCGCGGTTGGCATTGAACAGCGGATCGGCCAGGAAGCCATTGATCACCTTCTGCGCATCGGCGCGCCACTTATCCATTTCCGCAGCGGTGTAGCCGTCGCCGATGAACACATAGTCCATATGCGTCGCCGCGCTGCCGTTGTTCAGGATGGTCGTCGCGGTGGCGGAAGGCGTCGCCGCCAGCATGGCCGAGCGCGAGGCCTTGCCGCTCGCTGCCGCCTGTTCCAGGGTGCCGCGATCGAAACGCGCCAGCGCAGCAGGTGCTGCAAGAGCCGTCTTGGCGCCGGTGCTGGCACCCTTCTTCGGCAGCACCTCCACGCTCGCGGTGGCTTTGTCGAATGGCAGCGACACCTCAAAGCTGCCCTCACGCTGCTGCACCGTGGTCGACAGGTCGATAGCGCCCGAACGCGGATTGAAGGTCTCCACATGTCGGCGCAAACCATTGTTGACGCTCACCTCATGCAGCACGCGTCCCTGGGCATCCTTGGCGACCACCACCCACTGGTCATCCTCCGCGCCCTGGCGCACATTGGGCGTCACAGCAAACTTGCCCACTTCCGCATGCAGGGGTTTGAACTCCGCCCCGCTACGGCCTTCAGCAAAGCCGATGCGCAGCGAGATATTGTCGGCCTGTGCAGCACCCGCCGCCGCCAGCGCGAGCAGCACCAGTGAGTTTCGAAGTAAAGCCATGTTCTCTCTCCATTTGTTGTGGTTTGGAACTGGAGATTCTGTGGCCGATCAAAGAGGCGGCGCGTGCAAAAACGCGCGCAATTTGCACAATCCTGCTTTTAACAATTGTTACAGCGGCTGGCGCGCCACGCCGCAGGCGACAGGCCGTACTGCGTCGTGAAAGCGCGCGTGAAATGGCTGGCACTATGAAACCCGAACTCCTCCGCAATGTCGACAATGCGCGCCTCCCGGCCTGCGAGTGCCATACATGCCTGCTCCAGGCGCCGGGTCAGCACATAGCGATGCGGCGGCAAGCCGACCGCCCGATGGAACTCGCGCGAGAAATGCGCCGCACTCATGCCGCACAGGGACGCCAGTTCCGCATTGGCCAGCGGCGCATCCAGGTGATCTGAAATATGCCGCAGCACGCGGCGCAGGCGCGCACCGCCGAGGGAGCTGTCGGCGCCTTGGGCCGGGCGCGAATAATGTTCGAGCAGGTAGCAAGCCAGGGCCATGGCCAGGTGGTCGCACATCTCCGCCGCCAGCGGCCCGGCCAGCGCCTGCGCATCGAGCATCTTGCGCACCAGGTCGGATACCATGCGGTCGGAAGTGAACTGGCTAGCCGCCAGCGTGGCATCGATATCCTCGCCGCGCTGCGCCGCCAAGCGGTCCAGTAGCTGCACCGGCAGGAAGACATTCACGATATCGCAGCCGCTCAACTGGCTCCAGCGCCCCTGCTCCCCTGGCGGACAAAGACGAAAGCGGCTCGCTCCGATGGTCCCGCCCCAGACCGGCGTATCGCCGTGCCAGATGCGCGCATCGAGCGGCTCCATCATCAGCGCCAGGCGGTAAGTGCCCGGATGCGGGCTTACGGAGCGAATGGCGTGATCCGGCCCATCGCTGGTCCACCGCCCCAACGCAGCCCCCGATCCGGGAAGCGGCCCGACACAGGCATTCAGCGAGTGCACGCCCGCCATCCTGAACCACCGCTCAAGCTCTTCGACGCTCTCCATCGAAGCAATATACCCCACCTACAGCCGAGCCCGTGTCACACCATGGGGTCACACCCCAAGTGTGACACGGGCTCGGCTGGAATCAGCGTCCAGGCCGGGCGTTTCAGCACAGGAGTGTCGCTGCCTACCAACTTGGAATCCGCTGCGGATGGGCTATAACGATAAATGGACGCCAGTTTCCCCGCCAACCATAAGAAGGAGCGCCACCATGAGAACAATGGCATTTGCGGTACTAGCGGTTTCTACCCTGCTGAGCGCCAACGCGCCAGCCAAGGATAAAGGCAAGGCCATGGAAGATGTGGTCTGGCCGGCCGAGTCGGTGAAATGGGAAGCCGGCCCGGTTGCCGGCACCAAGGTTGCCAAGCTGTGGGGCGACTGGATGAAAGGCGGCCCTTACGGCGTGCTGGTGAAGTTCGACGCCGGGCAGGTCAACGCCCTGCACCACCACACCCACGCGCTGAAGATCGTGATCATGTCCGGCACTTTCGTGCATAAATCCGATGGCGCCCCTGAAACCAAGCTGGGCCCGGGCTCTTACCTGATGCAAGCGCCCGGCAAAAAGCACGTCAGCGGCTGTGCAACCGGTGCAGACTGCACCTTCTTCATGACATCCGACGGCAAGTTCGATTTGATTGACGATTCGAAGGCCGCGGCAAGCGATAAAAAGTAGTCGAGAAACGAGTGAGGTCACATCTCGTGGCCTCAGGCCTTCCCGTAAGTGAGCATGAACTGCAAAATGGCGCGAATTTCCGCCTCAGTCGCGGAGGGAAGGTGAAATACGTCACGATCATCCCAGGTCATCTTGGACTCGGTCAGCTTGACCATGTGGGCGCCGAAGTGATCCATATTGAAGGCTGCCCCAAGCGCATGCCCACGCGGCGGCATCGTGTTGAAAATGATCCTGAAACTGCGGTCAGGCATCTGCCGAATCACCGGCTCGCAATTGGCGTCGAAGCCTCTCGCCTGGACTTCGCCATAGCTTCGGGCATGTTTCGCAATAATGGACGAATAGCTGAAGCGGCGCACACCGCCGTAGCGCTGGTTTACATGGATCGTGACATCATTGTCCAGCCTGACCTTGACAACGGCACCCTTCGCGTCTTTCGTCTCGACCTCGATCTCCTCGCCGCCTACCAGTGCATCAAACAGCTTGCGCTTGGCAGGGTGCAGGCGTGCCACGATTTCCGCATGATTGTTTGGCAAGTCATACAGGCCGCTGAACATCGACTCATGCAGGTACATTTTTCCATCATCGCCCACAGTCGTCGCGTCACAGGTGATTTGGAGGGATTCGGCCATAGCGCTCTCAAACAGAATGCAGAAAATACTGATTGTAGTATGCAATTGGCGCCTGACAATATTTCTGGGGCTGGCGCAAATAAAAACGCCACCCAATGGTGGCATTTTTGCAGCAGTTTGTTAATTAGACCCTACCATTTCGCGCCAGCGGGCTTCCAGCAATGCGTCTCGCCTATACTGGTGAGTCCGAACTACCTATCGTGGAGCATGACAACGTTGGGGTGGGATGCTACTTGCTGCAACCATATCGCCTCCTGGGCGCAACTGCAGGATCGCCAGACTGGCCGCAAGTTCTACTTCTTCTCCGTTCACTTCGACCACGAAGGCGAGGTGGCGCGCCGGGAATCGGCTAAGCTCATGCTGCGAAAGGTGAAGGAAATTGCCGGCTCCGAGCCAGTGATCGTGGCCGGCGATTTGAATTCCGTCCCGGAGACCGAACAGGTTGCCATCATGAAGTCTCGGCTGGCCGATGCATTCGATATCAGCGCGAAGCCAGCCTATGGCCCGGTTGGTACTTTCAACAGATTTAAAATCGACAGCCCACTGACAGAGCGTATTGACCGCATCTTCGCCAGCCCGCACGTGAAGGTATTGAGCTACGCAACACTGACCGATTAACTCCACGGCCGCTTCCCATCCGATCACCTGCCTGTGCTGATCAAGGCCAGGATCAACTGAAGAGCCCGTGTCACCCTTGGGGTGTGACCCCATGGTGTGACACGGGCTCTGCCGTAGCGCAAAAAAAAACGCCACCCGAAGGTGGCGTTTTTTCTGGCGTTGAAGCGGATTACGCTTCGTCGCTGTGGTGCGGTTCGTCCGCTGGCAGTTCGGCCACGATCGCGGCGCGTTCTGCTTCCAGCAGCGCTTTGCGCTCTTCGGCTTCCCACACTTCCTTCTCTTTGCGGGCGCGGTGGAAGGCCAGGCCGGTACCGCCTGGGATCAGGCGGCCGACGATGACGTTTTCCTTCAGGCCGCGCAGACCGTCGCGCTTGCCCATGATCGCGGCTTCGGTCAGCACGCGGGTGGTTTCCTGGAACGATGCGGCCGAGATGAAGGAGTCGGTCGACAGCGATGCCTTGGTAATACCCAGCAGTACGTTTTCGTACGTTGCAGGGATCTTGTTCAGGGCATTGACGCGATCGTTTTCTTCCAGCAGTTCGGAACGCTCCACCTGCTCGCCGACGATGTAGTCGGTGTCGCCGGCGTTGGTGATCTGCACGCGGCGCAGCATCTGGCGAACGATCACCTCGATGTGCTTGTCGTTGATCTTCACGCCCTGCAGTCGGTACACGTCCTGCACTTCGTCAACGATGTAGCGTGCCAGCGCTTCGATACCCAGCAGGCGCAGGATGTCTTGCGGATCGGCAGGGCCGTCCACGATCATCTCGCCCTTGTTCACCACCTGGCCGTCGTGCACCAGCACTTGCTTGTCCTTGGTAATCAGGAACTCGTGCTTGTTGCCGTCCATGTCGGTGATTTCCAGACGCTGCTTGCCCTTGGTTTCCTTACCGAAGGCCACGGTACCGGTGACTTCCGCCAGCATGCCCGCGTCTTTCGGCGAACGTGCTTCGAACAGTTCCGCCACGCGTGGCAGACCACCGGTAATGTCTCGGGTCTTCTGCGATTCGGTCGGGATACGCGCCAGAACCTCACCCACGGACACTTGCTGGCCGTCTTTCACCATGATCAGCGCGCCGACCTGGAAGCCGATCGCCACTGCGTGTTCGGTGCCGGCGATCTTCACTTCGCCGCCGTCTTCGTTCAGCAGTTTCACCTGTGGACGCAGGGCCTTGCCTGGGGAACCACGACGCTTGGCGTCGATCACCACCAGGGTGGCCAGGCCGGTCACTTCGTCGACCTGGCGAGCCACGGTCACGCCTTCTTCGATGTTCTCGAAGCGGATGGTACCGGCGTACTCGGTAATGATCGGACGGGTCAGCGGGTCCCAGGTTGCCAGAGGAGCGCCGGCCTTCACAGCCATGCCATCCTTGACGATCAGGGTCGCGCCGTACGGTACCTTGTGACGCTCGCGCTCACGGCCGTGGTCGTCGGTGATCAGCACTTCGCCGGAACGGGAAATGACGATCTGGGCGCCCTTGCCGTTGGTGACGTAACGCATCGTGGCGGTGAAGCGCACGGTGCCGTTCGACTTGGCTTCGACGGACGATGCCACTGCTGCACGCGATGCCGCACCACCGATGTGGAAGGTACGCATGGTCAGCTGGGTACCAGGTTCACCGATCGACTGCGCTGCCACCACACCGACTGCTTCGCCGGCGTTGACCAGCAGGCCGCGGCCCAGGTCGCGGCCGTAGCACTTGGCGCACAGGCCGTAGCGGGTGTCGCAAGTCAGCGGGGTACGGACCTTCACTTCGTCGATGCCGACGCGTTCGATCTCTTCCACCATGTCTTCGTCCAGCAGGGTGCCGGCTTCGTACAGGGTAGCCTGGGTCTCTGGGTTGACGATGTCGGTGCCTGCCACGCGGCCGAGGATACGGTCGCGCAGGGCTTCGATCACTTCACCGCCTTCGACCATCGCCTTCATCAGGGTGCCGTTGGAAGTGCCGCAATCGTCTTCGATCACCACCAGGTCCTGGGTCACGTCGACCAGACGACGGGTCAGGTAACCGGAGTTCGCGGTCTTCAGCGCGGTGTCGGCCAGACCTTTACGAGCGCCGTGGGTCGAGATGAAGTACTGCAGAACGTTCAGGCCTTCGCGGAAGTTCGCGGTAATTGGCGTCTCGATAATCGAGCCGTCTGGCTTGGCCATCAGGCCTCGCATACCGGCCAGCTGGCGAATCTGTGCTGCGGAACCACGCGCACCGGAGTCGGCCATCATGTAAATCGCGTTGAACGATTCCTGGGTCGACTGGGTGCCGTCGCGGCGCACCACGTCTTCCACCTTCAGGTGGTCCATCATCGCCTTGCCGACTTCGTCGGAGGTCTTGCCCCAGATGTCGACGACCTTGTTGTAACGTTCGCCGGCGGTGACCAGACCGGAAGCGTACTGCTGCTCGATCTGCTTCACTTCCGCTTCGGCGGTCGCGATCAGGGTCTTCTTCACTTCCGGTACCAGCATGTCGTCCACGCAGATCGAAATACCGGCGCGGGTTGCCAGGCGGAAGCCCGACTGCATCAACTGGTCGGCAAACACCACGGTTGCGCGCAGGCCGCACTTGCGGAAGGAAGTGTTGATCAGCTTGGAGATCTCTTTCTTCTTCAGCGGACGGTTCAGTACGCTGAATGGCAGGCCTTTCGGCAGGATCTCGGACAGGATGGCGCGGCCAACGGTGGTCTCGTAACGGGTCACGGTACGGACGAACTCGCCGGTTGCTGGATCCTTTGGATTCTCAACGATACGCACGGTGATGCGGGTCGCCAGTTCCACTTCCTTGTTGTCGTACGCGCGGATCACTTCCGACACGTCCGGGAACATCATGCCTTCGCCCTTGGCGTTCACTGCTTCGCGGGTCGCGTAGTACAGGCCCAGCACGATATCCTGGGAAGGAACGATCGATGGTTCGCCGTTCGATGGGAACAGGATGTTGTTCGAAGCCAGCATCAGGGTGCGGGCTTCCATCTGTGCTTCGATCGACAGAGGAACGTGGACTGCCATCTGGTCACCGTCGAAGTCCGCGTTGAACGCGGCGCAGACGAGCGGGTGCAGCTGGATCGCTTTACCTTCGATCAGCACAGGCTCGAAAGCCTGGATACCGAGACGGTGCAGGGTTGGTGCACGGTTCAGCATGATCGGATGTTCGCGGATCACTTCTTCCAGGATGTCCCACACCACTGGCTCTTGCACTTCGACCAGCTTCTTGGCGGCCTTGATGGTGGTCGCGAGACCCATCAGTTCCAGCTTGTTGAAGATGAATGGCTTGAACAGTTCCAGGGCCATCAGCTTTGGCAGACCGCACTGGTGCAGTTTCAGCTGTGGACCCACCACGATCACGGAACGGCCGGAGTAGTCGACGCGCTTACCCAGCAAGTTCTGACGGAAGCGGCCGCCCTTACCCTTGATCATTTCAGCCAGCGACTTCAGCGGACGCTTGTTAGCGCCGGTCATCGCTTTGCCGCGACGGCCGTTGTCCAGCAGCGAGTCAACTGCTTCCTGCAGCATGCGCTTTTCGTTACGCGTGATGATCTCTGGAGCACGCAGCTCCATCAGGCGCTTCAGACGGTTGTTACGGTTGATGACGCGGCGATACAGGTCGTTCAGGTCGGAGGTCGCGAAGCGGCCGCCATCCAGCGGGACCAGTGGACGCAGTTCCGGTGGCAGCACCGGCAGCACTTCCATGATCATCCAGTCTGGCTTGATGCCGGAACGCTGGAATGCTTCCAGCACTTTCAGGCGCTTGGCGTACTTCTTGATCTTCGCTTCGGACTTCGATTCCTTCAGTTCCACGCGCAGGGCTTCGGCATCGCGGTGGATGTCGATCGAGCGCAGCAGTTCGCGGATACCTTCAGCGCCCATGAAGGCGGTAAAGTCGTCGCCGTACTCTTCGTACTTGGCGGCGTAGTCGTCTTCCGACATGATCTGGCACTTCTTCAGCGGGGTCATGCCTGGATCGGTCACGACGTATGCTTCGAAATACAGGACGCGTTCGATATCGCGCAGGGTCATGTCCAGGACCATGCCCAGGCGCGACGGCAGCGATTTCAGGAACCAGATGTGGGCAACCGGCGAAGCCAGTTCGATGTGGCCCATGCGCTCACGGCGCACTTTGGCCAGGGTCACTTCAACGCCGCACTTTTCGCAGATGACACCGCGGTGCTTCAGGCGCTTGTACTTGCCGCACAGGCATTCGTAGTCCTTGATCGGGCCAAAGATCTTGGCGCAGAACAGGCCATCGCGCTCTGGCTTGAAGGTACGGTAGTTGATGGTCTCCGGCTTTTTGACTTCGCCGTAGGACCACGAACGGATTTTCTCAGGAGAGGCCAGACCGATCTTGATCGCGTCGAACGACTCGTTTTGCTGTACTTGCTTGAATAAATCGAGCAGGGCTTTCATGTATCACTCCAGATAGTGACGAATTCTTTACTTACTTAAAACCGGTAAACCGGTGTCAGACCCACTGGGTCCGACACCCGGTACGCGGCTGCCGCGGGCTCAGTGTCTGACCCTGCGGGTCAGACACTGCTTTACCGGTTTTAGTTGCGCTCGAGGTCGATATCGATACCCAGCGAGCGGATCTCTTTCACCAGCACGTTGAACGATTCCGGCATGCCGGCGTCGATCACGTGGTCGCCCTTGACGAGGTTTTCGTACACTTTGGTACGGCCGTTCACGTCGTCGGACTTCACGGTCAGCATTTCTTGCAGCACGTAGGACGCGCCGTACGCTTCCAGTGCCCACACCTCCATCTCACCGAAGCGCTGGCCGCCGAACTGGGCTTTACCGCCCAGAGGCTGCTGCGTCACCAGCGAGTAAGGACCGGTGGAACGGGCGTGCATCTTGTCGTCGACCAGGTGGTGCAGCTTCAGCATGTGCATCACGCCCACGGTGACTTTGCGCTCGAACGCTTCGCCGGTGCGGCCGTCGTACATGGTGACCTGGTTCTTGGACGGGGTCATGCCCAGGTGCTTGGCGATATCGTCCGGATACGCCAGGTCCAGCATGCGGCGGATTTCCGATTCGTGCGCGCCGTCGAACACCGGAGTCGCGAACGGCACACCCTTCTTCAGGTTGTATGCCAGCTTCATGATCTCGTCGTCGGACAGGGAAGCGATGTCTTCCTTGGCGCCGGACTCGTTGTACACGGTGGTCAGGTACTTGCGCATCTCTTCGACCTTGATCTGCGCTTGCAGCATTTCGCCGATACGGATGCCCAGGCCCTTCGCTGCCCAACCCAGGTGGGTTTCCAGGATCTGGCCAACGTTCATACGGGACGGAACGCCCAGTGGGTTCAGCACCACGTCTGCCGGGGTACCGTCAGCCATGTATGGCATGTCCTCCACCGGAACGATACGGGACACAACACCCTTGTTACCGTGGCGGCCTGCCATCTTGTCGCCGGACTGCAGGCGGCGTTTAACGGCCAGGTACACCTTGACCATCTTCTGCACGCCAGGCTGCAGTTCGTCGCCCTGGGTCAGCTTCTTGCGCTTCTCTTCGAAGGCCAGGTCGAACTGGTGGCGCTTCTCGGCGATGGATTCCTTGATGGCTTCCAGGGCTTTGGCCATGTCTTCGTCGGCAGGACGGATGTCGAACCAGTGGAACTTGTCCAGGTCGTCCAGGTAGTCCTTGGTGACCTTGGCGCCTTTGGCCAGCTTCTTCGGACCGCCGTTGACCACTTGGCCGATCATCATCTTTTCCAGACGCTGGAAGGCGTCGCCTTCCACGATACGCATCTGGTCGTTCAGGTCCAGGCGGTAGCGCTTCAGTTCATCGTCGATGATCTGCTGGGCGCGCTTGTCGCGTGGGATGCCTTCGCGGGTGAACACTTGCACGTCGATGACGGTACCAACCATGCCGGATGGAACGCGCAGCGAGGTGTCTTTCACGTCGGATGCTTTTTCGCCGAAGATCGCGCGCAGCAGCTTCTCTTCCGGGGTCAGCTGGGTTTCGCCTTTCGGGGTCACCTTACCGACCAGCACGTCGCCGGCTTGCACTTCAGCGCCGATGTACACGATGCCGGACTCGTCCAGGCGAGCCAGTTGGTTCTCTGCCAGGTTCGAAATATCGCGGGTGATTTCTTCCGCGCCCAGCTTGGTGTCACGGGCAACAACGGACAGTTCTTCGATGTGGATCGAGGTGTAACGGTCGTCTTTCACGACGTTTTCCGAGATCAGGATCGAGTCTTCGAAGTTCAGGCCGTTCCATGGCATGAAGGCCACGGTCATGTTCTGGCCCAGTGCCAGTTCGCCCAGGTCGGTCGATGCGCCGTCGGCGATCACGTCGCCCTTGGCCACACGGTCGCCCACTTTGACGATCGGACGCTGGTTGATGTTGGTGTTCTGGTTGGAACGGGTGTACTTGATCAGGTTGTAGATGTCCACACCGACTTCGCCAGCCTGTGCTTCTTCGTCGTTCACGCGGATCACGACGCGGCCCGCGTCGATGTAGTCCACCACGCCGCCGCGCAGGGCCTGCACGGTGGTGCCGGAGTCGACTGCCACGGTACGTTCGATACCGGTACCGACCAGCGCCTTTTCAGGACGCAGGCAAGGCACGGCCTGACGCTGCATGTTGGCGCCCATCAGTGCACGGTTCGCGTCATCGTGTTCCAGGAATGGAATCAGCGATGCTGCAACGGACACGATCTGGCCTGGCGCAACGTCCATGTACTGCACGCGCTCTGGGGAGACCAGAATGGTTTCGCCGGCTTCACGGGACGATACCAGTTCGTCGACCAGTTGGCCTTCTTCATTCACTTTGGCGTTTGCCTGGGCGATGATGTAGCGGCCTTCTTCGATCGCGGACAGGTAATCGATCTTGTCGGTCACCTTGCTGTTTTCAACTTTACGGTACGGGGTTTCCAGGAAGCCGTACTCGTTCAGGCGGGCGTACAGTGCCAGCGAGTTGATCAGACCAATGTTCGGGCCTTCAGGCGTTTCGATCGGGCACACACGGCCGTAGTGGGTCGGGTGAACGTCTCGCACCTCGAAGCCTGCGCGTTCGCGGGTCAGGCCGCCAGGGCCCAGGGCCGATACGCGGCGCTTGTGGGTGATTTCCGACAGCGGGTTGGTCTGGTCCATGAACTGCGACAGCTGGGACGAACCGAAGAACTCACGGATAGCAGCCGAGATCGGCTTGGAGTTGATCAGGTCGTGCGGCATCAGGTTGTCGGCTTCGGCCTGGCCCAGGCGTTCCTTGACGGCGCGCTCAACGCGCACCAGGCCGGCGCGGAACTGGTTCTCGGCCAGTTCGCCCACGCAACGTACGCGGCGGTTACCCAGGTGGTCGATATCGTCGACTTCGCCGCGGCCATTGCGCAGCTCAACCAGGATCTTGATCACGGCCAGCACGTCGTCGTTCGACAGGGTCATGGCGCCGGTCAGTTCGTCACGGCCGATACGGCGGTTGAACTTCATGCGGCCCACGGCGGACAGGTCGTAGCGGTCGGCGCTGTAGAACAGGCCGTTGAACAGGGCTTCCACCGACTCTTCGGTTGGCGGTTCGCCAGGACGCATCATGCGGTAGATCGCGATACGGGCTGCGGTCTGGTCGGCAGTGTCGTCGATACGCAGGGTCTGGGAGATGTAGCCGCCCTGGTCCAGGTCGTTGGTGTACAGGGTCTGGATCGCGGAGATATTGGCTTCGCGCAGCTTGCCCAGGGTGTCTTCGGTCAGCTCGTCGTTGGCCAGTGCCACCACTTCGCCGGTTTCCGGATCAACGATGTTCTTCGCCAGTACGCGGCCCAGCAGGTAGTCTTCCGGCACGGAGATGTGCTGGATGCCGGCTGCTTCGATTTCGCGCACGTGCTTGGCGTTGATACGCTTGTCCTTGGTGACGATGGTCTTGCCCGACTTCGGATCGACGATGTCGAAGCGCGCGACTTCACCGCGCAGGCGTTCGGACACGAACTCCATCTCCGCGCCTTCCGAACGCAGGTTGAAGTTGTCGAAGACGAAGAAGTTCGCCAGGATCTGTTCCGGGGTCATGCCGATCGCCTTCAGCAGGATCGATACCGGCATCTTGCGGCGGCGGTCGACGCGGAAGTACAGGATGTCTTTCGGGTCGAACTCGAAGTCCAGCCAGGAACCGCGGTAAGGAATGATACGTGCCGAGAACAGCAGCTTGCCGGACGAGTGGGTCTTGCCGCGGTCGTGCTCGAAGAACACGCCTGGCGAACGGTGCAGCTGGGATACGATGACACGCTCGGTACCATTGATCACGAACGAGCCGGTGGTCGTCATCAGGGGCAGTTCGCCCATGTAGACTTCCTGTTCCTTCATTTCCTTCACGACCGGCTTGGTTGGCGATTCCTTGTCCAGGATCACCAGGCGCACTTTGGCGCGCAGCGGGGAAGCGAAGGTCAGGCCGCGCAGTTGGCATTCCTTGACGTCGAACGCCGGGTCACCCAGAACGTAGGACAGGAATTCCAGACGGGCGAAGCCGTTGTGGGAAACGATTGGGAAGATCGACGTGAAAGCCGATTGCAGGCCTTCGTTCTTGCGGTTTGCAACGGGAGTGTGCTCTTGCAAGAAGTTCTCGTACGACTCGAGCTGGGTAGCCAGCAGGAACGGAACGTTGTGGACGTTGGCGCGTTTCGCAAAGGACTTGCGAATGCGTTTCTTCTCAGTAAATGAGTAGTGCATGGACACTCCGTGTGAGACAGGAAAAGGTAGAGAATTCAGCGTTGCGGGCGCGCTTCGCAAAGCTCAATTCACTAGAAAACAACAACTTCTACTTCAGAGACGACAAAGGAGCCAAGGGCGGACCCTCCCTTTCGGGAGAGATCCGCCGCATTGGCTTCCTAAACTAAGGCAGTTAACCCGCCTTGGTTCAATTACTTCAGGTCAGCTTTCGCGCCGGCTTCTTCCAGCTTCTTCTTAGCTGCTTCAGCGTCGGCCTTAGCCATTGCTTCTTTCACGGTCTTCGGTGCGCCGTCAACCAGGTCTTTGGCTTCTTTCAGGCCCAGACCGGTGATTTCGCGAACAGCCTTGATCACGCCAACTTTGTTAGCGCCGACTTCGGACAGAACCAGGTTGAATTCGGTTTGCTCTTCAGCAGCAGCTGCGCCGCCGGTTGCGCCGCCAGCGGCTGGAGCTGCCATTGCAGCTGCGGACACGCCGAACTTTTCTTCGAATGCCTTGACCAGTTCGTTCAGGTCCATTACGGACATTTCGGACACTGCGTTCAGGATGTCGTCTTTGGAAATTGCCATTTGAAACTCCTAATTTGTTTGTAGTACTACAGAATTGGTATTGACTAAGAAACGAGGCCAGCGATTAAGCAGCTTCGGTTTCTTTCTTGGCTGCCAGAGCAGCCAAGCCACGTGCAAAGCCCGACACCGGAGCCAGCATAACGCCCAACAGCTGCGAAATGAGGACTTCACGGGAAGGAATGCTCGCCAGTGCGGTAACGCCAGCTACGTCGAGCTGCTTACCTGCATAGTTACCAGCCTTCAGGACCAGTTTGTCGTTGGTTTTGGCGAAGTCGGCGAGGACTTTCGCTGCAGCAACAGCATCATCCGAGATCGAGTAGATCAGCGGACCGGTCATGGAGTCGGCCAGAGCGGCGAACTGCGTGCCTTCTACTGCACGACGTGCCAGGGTGTTCTTCAGAACACGGATGTACACGCCTTGCGCACGCGCATTAGCACGGAGTTTAGTCAAGTGACCAACCTGGATGCCACGGTACTCGGCCACAGCGATAGTTTGCGCAGTTGCTACTTTTGCGGAAACTTCGGCTACGACGGCCTTTTTGTCATTCAGATTGAGACCCACGGTCTATCTCCTTAAATAATGCTCGGCTTGCGCCTCGCATCGGTTCGAACAACGGCGTCCGAGGTTTAGGAGTCTAAAGGGACTACATAAACTTGTTCGGGATCACCATCTGCGTTGGGAGCTTTCACTATTAACCCAGAGCCTACCTGATGCTCCGAGCCCAACGGTCTTTGAAGGCATGGCGGCGGCAGAACCGCCGCCAACCCAAAGATCCGCCTCAACCTTCCGGCTGAGGACTTAATACTATTCAGTCGGTGCCAGGGGCCAACACGCTGCGCGTGTCAGCCACTGGCACCGAAGTGTAAAACTTAGCCGTTCAGGCCAGCGTGGTCTACGCGTACGCCAGCGCCCATGGTGGACGACAGGGATACTTTACGCAGGTACACGCCTTTGGACGAAGCTGGCTTAGCCTTGTTCAGGGCGTCGATCAGAGCAACCAGGTTGGTCTTCAGATCTGCGTCGCTGAACGACTTGCGGCCGATGGTCGCGTGGATGATACCTGCCTTGTCGGTACGGTACTGAACCTGACCGGCCTTGGCGTTCTTCACGGCGCCAGCCACGTCTGGAGTGACGGTGCCAACTTTCGGGTTAGGCATCAGGCCACGTGGGCCCAGGATCTGGCCCAGGGTACCAACGATACGCATGGTGTCTGGGGAAGCGATCACGATGTCGAAAGGCATGTCGCCGGCTTTGACGCGCTCAGCCAGGTCTTCCATACCAACAACGTCAGCGCCGGCAGCTTTAGCTTGCTCAGCCTTGTCGCCGGTTGCGAACACAGCAACGCGAACAGTCTTGCCGGTGCCAGCTGGCAGAACCACGGAACCACGCACAACCTGGTCGGACTTCTTAGGATCCACGCCCAGTTGAACGGACACGTCGATGGATTCGTTGAACTTGGCGGTAGCCAGTTCTTTAACCAGGGCGACAGCGTTGTCGAAAGCGTACACTTTGGTACGGTCTACTTTAGCCTTGATGGCTTGAGCGCGCTTGGACAGTTTTGCCATGATTAGATGCCCTCTACGGTGATGCCCATGGAACGTGCGGAACCAGCGATGGTGCGAACAGCAGCATCCAGGTCGGCAGCGGTCAGGTCCGGGGTCTTCAGTTTAGCGATTTCTTCAGCTTGAGCGCGGGTCAGCTTGCCTACCTTGTCGGTATGTGGCTTGGACGAACCCTTTTGCACGCCGGAGTGCTTCTTGATCAGGAAGGTCGCTGGAGGGGTCTTCATCACGAAGGTGAAGGACTTGTCCGCGAACGCAGTGATCACGACTGGGATTGGCATGCCTGGTTCCATACCTTGGGTCTGCGCGTTGAACGCCTTGCAGAATTCCATGATGTTCAGACCGCGCTGGCCCAGTGCTGGACCGATTGGAGGGGATGGGTTTGCCTTACCAGCTGGAACTTGCAGCTTGATAAAGCCAATGATTTTCTTTGCCATTTGGGCACTTCCTATCGTTGGATTGAGTAGTAGCGCCCCGCACGCGGCGGGGCTCCTCTTGGTTTTGCCAGCTTAGACGCGCTGGCAGGCGATTTACCGCAAAACCGGCAAACCGGTGTCTGACCCAATGGGTCAGACACCGAACTACCGGTTTAGATCTTTTCGACCTGGCCGAACTCGAGTTCGACCGGAGTAGCGCGACCGAAGATGGTGACCGACACACGCACCTTGGATTTCTCGTAGTTGACTTCTTCCACGTTGCCGTTGAAGTCGGTGAACGGGCCATCCTTGATGCGGACTTGCTCGCCCACTTCGTACAGCACTTTTGGACGTGGCTTTTCCACGCCTTCCTGCATTTGCGTCATGATCTTTTCGATCTCGCGCGCAGGAATCGGGGTCGGCTTGTTCGACTTGCCGCCGATGAAGCCGGTCACCTTGCTGGTGTTCTTCACCAGGTGCCAGGTTTCGTCGGTCATTTCCATTTCCACCAGGACGTAGCCCGGGAAGAAGCGGCGCTCGGTAACGGACTTCTGGCCGTTACGAACTTCAACGACTTCTTCGGTCGGCACCAGGATCTGGCCGAACTGGTCTTGCATGCCGGCGCGCTCGACGCGCTCCATCAGGGCGCGCTGTACGCTTTTCTCCATGCCGGAGTAGGCGTGCACGACGTACCAGCGCTTGTTGCTGACTGGCGTCGACACTGCCTGCGCAGGCTCTTCCTTGCCTGGCTCGTCTTGTACAATTTCGCTCATTATTTCTTCCAACCCAGGATGAGGTCGTACAACACAAATTCGAGGATCTTATCCGTGCCCCAGAGGAAAATCGCCATGACCAGCACAAAGGCGAACACGATCAGAGTGATCTGACGGGCTTCCTTGTGGGTCGGCCAAACAACTTTCTTGGTCTCGCGAACGGATTCTTTCGCAAAATTCAGGAAATCACGGCCTGCAGCAGAGGTGTACGCGATGCCGGCGGAAATAAGCAAACCAACCACAAGCGCGGCTGCCCGCACCAGGGTTGGTTTACCGGTCAGGACGAAGAATCCGACCACGCCTGCAATCAACGCCACAACTGCCAACACGACTTTGAACTTATCGTTCGTCGTGCTAACGGTTTGCACGGATTGATTAGACATTTACTTTTTACTTTCGGTGCCCTGCACCAGATTCGGTGGCAGGGGCGGAGGGCATCGAACCCCCAACCTTCGGTTTTGGAGACCGACGCTCTGCCAATTGAGCTACGCCCCTACGTAAAACTTTACAGTGGAATCCGTAATTCTAGCACCCATCAGCGACGGGCGCTAGTCTTGGCTGGATTCTTTTCGACTACTTAGTCGATGATCTTGGCAACCACGCCGGCGCCAACGGTACGACCACCTTCGCGGATTGCGAAGCGCAGGCCTTCTTCCATAGCGATCGGGGAGATCAGCTTCACGGTGATGGAGACGTTGTCGCCTGGCATAACCATTTCCTTGTCCGCTGGCAGCTCGATGGAGCCGGTCACGTCGGTGGTACGGAAGTAGAACTGTGGACGGTAGTTGTTGAAGAACGGGGTGTGACGGCCGCCTTCATCTTTCGACAGAACGTAGATCTCGCCGGTGAAGTGAGCGTGCGGCTTGATCGAGCCTGGCTTCGCCAGAACCTGACCACGCTGAACGTCTTCACGCTTGGTGCCGCGCAGCAGCAGACCAACGTTGTCGCCGGCCTGACCCTGGTCCAGCAGCTTGCGGAACATTTCCACGCCGGTGCAGGTGGTCTTGACGGTGTCAACGATACCAACGATTTCGATTTCTTCGCCGACCTTGATCACGCCGCGCTCAACACGACCGGTCACCACGGTGCCGCGGCCGGAGATCGAGAACACGTCTTCCACTGGCATCAGGAAGGTGCCGTCAACAGCGCGCTCTGGGGTTGGGATGTAGGAATCCAGCGCATCAGCCAGACGCATGATGCAGTCTTCGCCCATTTCGCCAGCAGCGCCTTCCAGGGCCATACGTGCCGAACCCTTGATGATTGGCAGGTCGTCGCCTGGGAATTCGTACTTGGACAGCAGCTCGCGCACTTCCATTTCGACCAGCTCCAGCAGTTCTGCGTCGTCAACCAGGTCGCACTTGTTCAGGAACACGATGATGTATGGAACGCCAACCTGACGTGCCAGCAGGATGTGCTCGCGGGTCTGTGGCATTGGGCCGTCAGCTGCGGAGCAAACCAGGATCGCGCCGTCCATCTGCGCAGCACCGGTAATCATGTTCTTGATGTAGTCGGCGTGGCCTGGGCAGTCAACGTGAGCGTAGTGACGCGATGCGGTCTCGTACTCGACGTGGGCGGTGTTGATGGTAATGCCGCGTGCTTTTTCTTCTGGAGCAGCGTCGATCTGGTCGTAAGCTTTCGCTTCGCCGCCGAACTTCTTCGACAGGACGGTTGCGATTGCGGCGGTCAGGGTGGTCTTGCCATGGTCAACGTGACCGATGGTGCCAACGTTCACGTGCGGCTTAGTCCGCTCGAACTTTTCTTTTGCCATTTTAGACTCCTAACAAATGTTGATTTGCTGGGCACGCGCCCGACTAACAGATAGATACTGCAGAATTCTGGTGCCCTTGACGTGGATTGAACACGTGGCCTCTCCCTTACCAAGGGAGTGCTCTACCACTGAGCTACAAGGGCTTATTTTTACTACTGTGCTGCTATGGAGCGGGTGAAGGGAATCGAACCCTCGTCTTAAGCTTGGAAGGCTTCAGCTCTACCATTGAGCTACACCCGCGAGGTTCCGACTACTTTCGACTACTACTCTTCACTCAGCTTCCTGCAAGCTTTGGTGGAGGGGACTGGATTCGAACCAGTGTACTCATAAGAGGGCAGATTTACAGTCTGCTGCCTTTAACCACTCGGCCACCCCTCCGCGAAGGAACCGCAGAGTATGAAGCAACTTTCTAACACTGTCAAGAACGTTATTTGCTTATTTCGCAAACGCTGCATGACGTGCGCTTCGGGGCGAGATTGTAATGGCTAGTCCTGCAAATTTGCAAGTGTTGTTTTTGGGTTGCACCGTTTGCTATAAAATCGGTCAACTTGTCCTGTGCCTCCGAGCGCTCATTCTGTGAAGAATACCTCTCCCGGCTGGCCGCAAACATTGGCCGCCAACCTGCTGATGCTGGCGGCTTACGCGGTCATCGGCCGCTTTTGCCTCTACCTGTCGCTGGCGCCCGGTTATGCCAGCCCGCTCTTCCTGCCGGCCGGGATTGCCCTGGCTGGCGTGGTCACCTTTGGCCCGCGCTTGCTGCCAGGGGTTGCGGTCGGCGCCCTGCTGATCAATTTCCTGCCCCTGCCGGGCGCGCCCAATCCGCTGACCCTGCCACCGTTGCCGCAAGGACTGGCTGCGCTTGCCGCCGCTTTCGGCTCCGCCCTGCAAGCCTGGCTGGGCGGCCTGTATTTCCAGCGCGCCATCCGCCCGGAAATCGGCGCCGGCCGCGATGTGCTGCGCTTCCTGTTGCTGGCGGTTTGCGTCACGCTGGTGAGCAGTACGCTGTCCAATCTTGCGGCCGTTGCCGCCGGCGCCATTGCCCCAGCGGAGCTGCTGACAAGCTGGCTCACCTGGTGGATCGGCGATGCCATCGGCGTCCTGCTTGCGGCGCCGCTGTGCTGGGTGCTGTTCGGCCAGCCGCGCGCGCTGTGGCAGCGCCGCCGCCTGCTGGTGGGCGTGCCGCAACTGTTCCTGGTCACCCTGTGCGTCATGCTGTACGTGCTGGTGGCGCGCTGGGAAACCCGGCAGCACCTGGAAGGCTTCCGTCTCAAGGCGCAACAGGTAGGCGACTTGCTGCAGTCGCGCTTCAGCGAGCATGAGCGCTATGTCCTGGCCATGGCGCGCGCCATCAACCGCTATGGACGCGTGATGTCGGCGCAAGGCTTCGACAAGATTGCGCACGGTTACCTCGACCAGCGCCCTGAATTGCTGTCCATGGCCTGGTTGCGCCTCGTGTCGGAGGCGGAACGGCCGGCTTTCGAAACCTGGGCGCGCGATGCCATCGACCCCGATTTCCGCATGATCGCCCCCGCCACCGGTCCCGGCCACACGCACAGCCACGCCGCCTCCAAGCAGCCAGAGGTGCCGCCAGGCGACCACATGGTGACACTGTTCATCGAGCCTGCCGCGCGCCGCCATTACCAGGGCCTGGACTGGCTGGCCGAACCGGTACGCGCCCAAGCGGTGCATGAGGCGCTGCGTACCGGCAAGCCGGTCGCCAGCGCACCGGTGGCACTCTCCACGCCTGGCGAAGGCAGCGGCGTGGTCTTGCTGCAAGCCGTCGACCCGGGCGACGGCCAGCCGGCGGCGGGCATGCTGCTGCTGGCCATGCAGATCGACTCCTACGTCAACGGGGCGCTGGCCAACGCCGATTTCCCGCATATCCAGGCGCGCCTGGTGGATCGCAGCATGCCCGGCCCGACAACGCTGATCGACCAGCTGTCGCGCGCGCCGAACGACGAAGACTATTGGCGCAAGCTCAGCCTTGGCGGCCGCGACTACGAACTGGTGCTGGTTCCCTCGGCGGCCTACATGGTGCACCAGCATGGCTGGCAAAGCTGGCTGGTCCTGAGCGCGGGCCTGATGCTGACCGGCCTGCTCGGCGCCCTGATGCTGCTGACCAGCGGCGAACGCGCCCAGATCCAGCAACAGGTGAAAGAAAGCACGATACGCTTGCGCGAACGCGAAGCGCGCCTGCAGGCCATCCTCGACAAGGCGGCCGACGCCATCCTGACCATCGATGCCGAGGGCTTGCTGGTGTCTGCCAACGCGGCGGCCTGCCGCCTGTTTGGCTATCCGACGGAAGCGCTGTCGGGCATGCCGCTGGCGATCCTGCTGCCGGAAGCGGAAAGCGACAGCGCGGCGCGCCTGCTGCGCAATATCGCCGGCGGCGCCACCCACGAACACGAATCAAGCGGACGCCGGCACGATGGCAGCATCTTGCCGATTGCAATTTCAGTGAGCGAGGTCGAGCTCCCCGACGGCAATGTGTTCGTCGCCATCCTGCACGACCTGACCGAGCAGCAGCGCGCGCAGGAACGCATCTACAAGCTGGCCCACCACGATCCGCTGACCGGTCTGGATAACCGCCTGTCGCTCAACCTGCGCCTCGACCAGCTGCTGGCGCAAACCCGGCGCGCGAACGGCACGGCGGCAGTGATGTTCCTCGACCTCGACCACTTCAAGAAAATCAACGATACCCACGGCCACGCCACCGGCGACCAGTTGCTGGTGGCCGTGGCCGACCGCCTGCGCGACTTGCTGCGCGAAGTCGACACCATCGCCCGGCTGGGCGGCGATGAATTCATCGTGGTCACGGGCGGCAACGTGACGCCGGCCGAAGCGAGCCAGATTGCCGTGCGCATCGTGGCCGCCCTGGCCGAGCCGTTCCAGCTGGCGGGCAAGACCATCCACACCGGCACCAGCGTCGGCGTGGCCATGTTCCCGCCCGATGGCCACGACAGCGCCACACTGCTGCGCCATGCGGATACGGCGATGTATGCGGCCAAGAGCCAGGGCCGCGGCAACTTCCAGTTCTTCGAAGCGGCCATGAATGCCGCCACCCACGACCGGCTGATGATGGAGAACCGCCTGTGGCAGGCGCTGGAGCGCAAGGAATTCGAGCTTTACCTGCAGCCGCAGGTGGAACTGGCCACGCGCCGCGTGATCGGCGCGGAGGTGCTGCTGCGCTGGCACCATCCGGAGCTGGGCATGGTGGGCCCGGCTCGCTTCATTCCGATCGCGGAAGAGTCGGGGCTGATCCTGCCGCTGGGGGAATGGGTGCTGCAGCAGACCGTTGGCCTGCTGCGACGCTGGGAAGGTTCGTTGCGGCTGGCGGTCAACCTGTCGGCGCGCCAGTGCCACGGCGGTGCGCTGTTGCCGCTGCTGGACCAGTTGCTGCGCGAGAGCGGGATTGATCCCTCCTTGCTGGAGCTGGAAATCACCGAATCGGCGGCGATGCAGGATCCGGAGCGTAGCCGCGAACTGTTGCGCGAGCTGCGGGCGCGCGGGATCAAGGTGGCGATCGATGATTTCGGGACCGGGTATTCGTCGCTCAGCTACCTGAAGTTGTTCGAGATCGACCGGATCAAGATCGACCGGGGGTTTGTGAAGGATATCGAGAGCGATCCGAATGATGCGGTGATCGTTACCGCGACCATCGGGCTGGCGCATGCGCTGGGGCTGGGGGTGGTGGCGGAGGGTGTTGAAACCGAGGCGCAGGTGGAATTCTTGCGCAGCAAGTATTGCAACGAGGCGCAGGGGTATCTGTTTGCGCGGCCGATGCCGGTTTCTGAGTTTGAGGCTCTTGCCGGGCGGCTGCCGGAGACCGCTTAAAACCGGTAAACCGGGGTCAGACCCGAAGGGTCAGACCCCCAACGGCTTCCCTGCCGCGGGGGTGGTTCCGGGCCTTTGACTTTTTGAGAAGGGTCTGACCCTTGGGTCGGACCCGGGTTTACCGGTTCTAGGGCGACAAAGCCGCCAACACCTGCGCCTTCAACGCCCGAATCAGCGAAGTCTCATCCGGCGGCACGCCTTCCGGCGCCGGCAGCGCCCGATCCGCATAGAACAAGCCAAGCTGCACGCCCTGCACCACCAGCGGCAGCACGATAAAGCTGCGCGCATCGGGCAACAGATCCAGATGCCACTTCGGCAGCAGGTCGCGGATCTTGGCCACATTCGCATCCGCGATCATCAAATCCGCATCGTTATCCAGCGCCAGGTGGAACAGATCCTTGCCCTGCAGCGGAAACACAAACCCCTCCAGGCGCAAGGCCCGCTTATCGCCCAGCGCGATACGCGCCCGGAACTGCCCCGTCTTCGCATCCTTCAGGCACACCGTCGCAAAGCGGAAGCCCATGCTGCGATACAAAGTCTCCAGCACCGCCTGCACCAGCTCATTGACGCGCGCCTTGCCCTCCACCCGCATCTCGGTCAGCTCCTGCACCCCCGCCAGCAGCTGTTCGCGTGCATCATACGGCTTGCCGCTCGGGTAAGCGCCCTCCTTCGCGCCCGCATCCAGGCTGGCCAGCGCCAGCACGCTCGGCAAGGTCCCCGCCGGTCCCGGCGCCTCGGCCGATTCCGCGTAAGGATCGCCCGGCTCACCGGCACTGCCGCCGGAAGCGCCATCCAGCTGCATGCTGTTCAACAAGGCATCCATGCTGCTGCGCGCGCGGGTCAGCACCGTGGTCACCTGTTCGCGCTCCAGCCCGAGCGCATTGCCGAAGCGCTGGTGCAGCAGCCGCACGTCGTCGGCAGCCGCGCCGCCCAGCCGGGTCAGTGCACGTGCCGCATCCATGCTGAAGTGCACCACCTGCCGTATCCACTCCGTGCGGTCCGCCGGTGGCCGCAAGGTGCTGCCATACAAGGGAGTCAACGAGCGGATGATCACATCGGGAATCTTCCATTCGCGCAGCACGGTCGCCGTCAAGGTGTCGTAGGTGCTGCCCAGGATCATTTGCGAAGCCTGGGCCTGCGAATGTTCGCCAGCCACGACCAGGGCATTGATTTCGCGGAAGCGCTCATGCTCGCGCGAGGCAATCAGCAACGGCCCCAGGTTCTTGAACAACGCGCCGATGGCCGCTTCTTCCGCCTTCTGGTAAGGGCTGTAGCGCGCCAGTTCACGCCCCACCAGGCTGGCGCACAGCGCTGCTTCGAGCTCGACCCGCACGCTTTGCGCATGCTTGCTGTTGGCCATGGTGTCGACCAGCAGCATGGCCAGCGCCGTGGTTTTCACGTTATCGAAACCAAGCAGCGAAATTGCATGGGAAATTGTGGTTACCGGCGCCCCCGACGCCTGGCGGTACTGCGGCGTATTGGCCAGGCGCAGGATCTTCTGCGTCAGCGCGACGTCGGACAGCACGTGGTAGGCCAGGCTTTGCGTGCCCTGGTCGTCCGAGTCAGCCATTTGCACTACGCGCGCGATCGACACGCCAAGCGCAAACAAGCCCTCGTCGTCGCTGCATAGCTTTTTCAGCAGGTAGGCGCGGACCGGGCGTTCTTCTGGTGGATGGGAGCTCATAGCCCATTGTAGCCCCAGCGGCTATCAGATCGCGACGCGCACCCCGGCTTCGCGCCGCGCGGCGGGACGGATGTTGTATTTCTTCAATATGTCCTGGTGCAGGCCGGCCAGCGCGTTCAGCTTGTCGTTGGCAGGATCAAGGCGGCGCACCGTGGCCACCAGCGCCAGCGCATGGCGCCCGAGGGCATCGTCCCAGCCTTCGTTTTCCAGGCATTTCAGGATGGCGACCGCCGCGTTGAAGGCCACCTGCGAGTTGTCCGGCAGCTTGGCCACGGCTTCCAGCATCAGGTCGACCGCACCGCGGAAATCGCCCTTCTTGGCCAGCGCCGCGCCGGCGGCCACCATCTCGCCGACCTCGTTGCGGCTTTCGTCGGCCAGGCGCTGGCCCAACTCGGCATGGCCGCTCTTTTCCATCATGCGCATGGCGCGCTCCATGGCGCCCGGCGTGGCGGAGTTGCGCATGACGTCACGCATCACTTCCGTCGCCTGCTCCTCCTTGCCCACCTCCAGGCAGGTGCGCGCCAGTTCCATCTTCATTTCATTCGACAGGCCGCTGGCCGTGCGCACGCCCGTCACTGCATAGTCCAGCGAGGCATTCATGCGCGCCACGTTGCCGGTGAATTCATGCAGCGCGGCCGAGGCGATGGCGCTGCACACGTCGGCGTTGGGCGTGCCCGACAGCGACTTGTCGAGGTCGCGGATCACGGCGGCAGCCTGCACCGGGTCGCCCTTCTTGACCAGGGTTTGCGCCAGCCTGGCATGGTCTTCCGGCGTGCGGAACTCGGAATAGCGGGTCTTGCTGACCACCTGCTTGAAAGCGCGCTCGGCGCCATCGACGTCGCCCGCCTCCAGCGCCACTTCGCCCAGCCGCCGCAGGCGGCGCACCGCGTGCGGCGACAGTTCAACCGCATTGGCCAGTACGGCTTGCGCTGCCGCCGGGTCGCCATTTGCTTCATGCGTGCGCGCCAGCCAGTCGTAGGCATCGAGGAAGCGGGTATTCCTGCCCAGCAGGTCTTCCAGCATACCGCGCGCTTCATCGTAGCGGCCGCGCAGGTACAGGGTCTTGGCCTGGCCCAGCCGTGCCCAGGGTACCTGGCGGCTGTCCCACAGTTCGGCATACAGCGGTTCCGCCAGGTCCGGTTCGCCGGCCTGGATGTGCATTTCGGCGCGCAGGCGGCGAAAGTCCATGGCAAAGCGCGGCTGCGCTTCCTCGCCTTCCTCGCAAGCTTCGATCGCTGCGCGCAAATCGCCCATGTCGATCAACTGGTACACCGGCAGCAAGGCGTTGCGCCGGTCGAGCGCGCGCCAGATGCGCTCCAGCATGGCATCGGCTGCGAAAGGCTTGAGGATGTAATCGTTGGGCATCAGCTCGGCGGCGCTGACTACCTTGCTGAACTCGCCTTCGCCGGTGACCATGAAGAACATGGTGGAGGCATTGACCAGGCGGTGGTGGCGCAGGTCTTCCAGCATTTGCTGGCCATCCTGGCCGCCTTCCAGGGCGTATTCGCACAGGACCAGGTCGTAGATCCGGGTTTCCAGCGCGCGGATGGCCTGGTTGGAACTGGCGGCATCGTCAATACGCACCAAACCGCACAAGCTCAGCATATTGTGCAAGCTGGCGCGCATGCTGGGGTTGGGCTCGATGACCAGCGCTGTCAGGCCCTTCAGTTCATTCATGGCTTTCGGCGTAGGACAAGAGCGAGGGCTGTCCTTATTTTAGCGCTTGCACGCTGCATGCCGTGAACTTTGGTGAGAATGAAGGTGGCAGCGCGGCGCGGCTGCCACAGTCGGGTTGCCTCAGCGGGTTTTGCTCAGGACTGGCCCAGGCCCGGGTTGCGTTCAACCACGTCGTTCAGGGCTGCCACCACCTCGGGATCGAACTGGGTGCCGGAACGGTCACGGATGTAGGTCATGACTTCCGGATACGGCCACGGCTCCTTGTACGGACGTTCGTGCAGCAAGGAATCGAAGACATCGACCACGGCCACGATACGCGCCGACAAAGGAATCTGCTTGCCCTTGAGCTGGTTCGGGTAGCCGCCGCCATCCCAGTGCTCATGGTGGCCGCCGGCGATTTCCGCGCCGTAAGTCAGGTAGCTGACGCCATCGACCATATTGGCTGCACGCTCCAGCACGCTGCGCCCGACGGCAGCATGGGTTTGCATCAGCGCACGCTCGTCGTCGGTGTGGGGCCCAGGCTTCAGCAGAATATGGTCCGGGGTGGCGACCTTGCCCACGTCATGCAGGATCGAAGCGAGGCCGATCATGTCGACCAGTTGCGGGGTCAGCTCGTCATCGTAGATGCCGCGCTCTTTCATGCGTGCCGCGATAGCCGAGGACAGCTGCTGCACGCGCCGCACATGGCCGCCGGTGCAGCCGTCGCGGAATTCGGCCAGGTCGGCCAGCGCCACCACCGTGGCCTCCTGCGCCTTGCGCAGCTGGCCGAACATGTACAGGTTGTCGAAGGCAGCGGCGATACGCTCGCAGAACACTTCCAGCAGGTCGCGCTGGATCTGGGCCAGCGGCCAGGGCGGCGTCACCGAAATCAGCACGTCGCGGCTCTCCTGGGTATGGATGAACAGCACATTGGCCGGGTGTTCGAACTGGCTTTTCTTTTCCTTGAACGCCTTCTGGATGGTCGGCCACAGCGGATGGCTTTCCGGCATCTGTTCCTTTTCCGCCAACGGCGCATAACCGCCGGTCGCCGCCACCACGGTCGTGTCGCCGGTGTCGACCTGCATCAGGCACAGCACGCCGTCCGCGCCCACGTCGAGGATGGCCGACACCTGGTTCAGCACGCCCGACGCGAATTCGCGCAACGAATGGATCTGGTACAGGTTGGTCGCGCCGGCCAGGATCTTGCCCAGGCCGATGCGCGAGCGCTCCAGCATGTTCAGGCTTTCGTACGCGCGCAAGGCCGAGATCACGGTGGTGAACAGCTTCTGCGTGGTCAGCTCGGTCTTGGCCTTGTAATCGTTGATGTCGTATTCGATGATGACGCGCTGTTCCGGCGCCTGGCCCGGCTGGCCGGTGCGCAGCACCACGCGCACGATGGAATTGTGCAGCTCCTCACGGATGCGGCGCGCCAGCAGCAGGCCAGCATCGTCGGTCTCCATCACCACGTCGAGCAATACCAGGGCGATGTCCGGCGTGTCGCGCAGGATCTCGAATGCCTCGCGGCCGCTGTAGGCCGAGAACAACTCCAGCTCGCGCCCCTTGAAACTGACATTGCGCAGCGCCAGGCGGGTCACCGCATGCACGTCCTGGTCGTCGTCCACAATCAGCACGCGCCACAGCCGCTGTTCTGGGGATCCTGTCGATGTCGGCTGCTTCTCTTCCTCGTCTTCTTCGAGCAGCCAGTTGTCATCGACGGCTTGAGGGTCCGCCATGAAGTCTCCTTGGTCAAAATGCGCTAATCTTTACATCCAGCATAATCAGATTTGACTTAGCTAGCAATTAAAAATTGCCCGCTCGTAAATCGCTTTGCACTCTGATACGCTTTGACAACACAGATTTTGCTAAAGGAAAAAAACCATGCAAGTTACTGCGCAAGAAGACGCGAGCCAAGGCAAGGAATTCCTGGCATTCAAGCTGGGTTCCGAAGAGTACGGCATCGATATCCTGAAAGTGCAAGAGATCCGCGGTTACGAAGCGGTAACCCGCATCGCCAATGCGCCCGAATTCATCAAGGGCGTGATCAACTTGCGCGGCATCATCATCCCGGTAGTGGACATGCGCATCAAGTTCAAGCTGGGCGAGCCGGTGTATGACCAGTTTACGGTGGTCATCATCCTCAACATCAATGGCCGCGTGGTGGGCATGGTAGTGGACTCGGTCTCCGACGTGACCACGCTGACACCCGAGCAGATCAAGCCGGCGCCGGACATGGGCACCGCCTTCAGCTCCGAATACATGATCGGCCTCGGCACGATCGACGAACGCATGCTGATCCTGGTGGACATCTACCGCCTGATGGCCAGCCCTGAAATGGGCCTGAGCGAAACGCTGACCGCCGGCGCGGCTTAAAAGACAAAAGTCGGGGTCAGGTCTGGCAATCCGCCACATTTTTCGCATCGCGAAAAATGTGGCGGATTGCCAGACCTGACCCCGACTTTCATTTGTGCGTACAGCCGTTTTGGCCGGCGCCGAGGTTCAGGTTCTGGTAGCGAATTTCGTATTTGCCGTTCGATAGCTGGTCGACTACCAGCTTGTCGTGCGGCTGCACGTAGGCGTAGCGCACATTTGAGCGGCGCTCGAGGTCGTACACCTTGATGAAGACCGGGGCGGCGTTGGCACTGTTGTCCAGCGTCAGCTGCATGTCTTCGCCCTTGTTCCCGACCGGGAAACCTTCCACGTAGCCGGACTGGACCGGCCATGGTTCGCCGTTCGGCGCGACTGATGGGGCAACCTCGGCCTCGCAATCGACCGCGGCGCCGGGCAGCACTACCTGCGACAGGGCCAGCACCTTGATCGGCGGTGCTGCTGCAGCAGAGACCGACGGTTCCGGCGAGTATGGCTTGGCGACGGCCCAGCCATCGTCGGGGGTGACTTTTTCTACCCGCGGCGGGTGGATTTTCGGGGTGGCGGCGGCAGTGGCGGTCAATTCGGCAGGAGGCTTGCCGCCCCAGGCGCCGGCCAACACGCTGGACATGGCGCGCGGCTCGGTCACCGTCAGCACCCCGCCCAGCCAGCCGGCTGCGGCGGCGCCGCCCACCGTGCCCCAGAAGCGCCAGGACTTCAGCACCCGGCGCCGGCGCGGCAGGTCAAGCTGGTCGGACCAGCCCGGCTCATGCGCCGGCTCGTGCCTGGTGCTCTCCAGCCATTCGATTTCCCATTCTTCCTGGGTGATCCACTCGTCGTGCTCCTTGCGGCGTTGCGGATCGGACAAGGTGCCATAGGCCGTGTTGACGATCGCCATGATGCGGGCCGCCTTCTCATCCCCGGGATTCTTGTCAGGATGATATTTCTGGCTCAGGGCCTTGTAAGCAGCACGTATGACTTCCTGTGGCGCGCCACGCGCTACCTTGAGGTTGTCATAGTGAGTATGTATCTTTCCCATCTCTCAATCATATTACAAACGGTGGCTGCGGTCGCTACGCAGCAATTGACCCGGCAATTCAATGCCATGGCCAATCACCAGCACCTTGAACAATTCTCCCATTTCGGCTGGAGAAAGCAATTTCTGCAGTGCGTTAGCGTGCGGCAGGTAATTCAGGGCGTCAGCCGGGTCGAAACGCTGCATCAGCTCACCGATGCCGGCGCCGATCAGGAAGCCGGCCTGGCTGTTATATGCCATGACGTCGGCGCCCGCGTCCTGCGCCGCCAGCGCCATCGCCGTGAAGTCGACGTGGGCGGTGATGTCCTGCAGGCCTGGCAGGTAGAACGGTTCCGCGTGGGCGTGGTGGCGGTAGTGGCACATCAGGGTGCCGGTGGCGCGGTCGCCCAGGTAGTATTCGCGCGCCGGGAAGCCATAATCAAACAGGAAGGCGGCGCCTTTGCCTTTTGCAAGCATGGCGGCCAGCGTGGCCATGAAGCCGCAGCCGGCGCCGTGCACTTCGGTCACATAGCCGACCGGCAGCGCTTTCGTATCAGGAACCTGGCGCTCGATCTGCGACTGCAGCGCGGCGTCGGCCGCCACCGGGCGCCAGGCGAAGCATGCGCCGCCTGCCTCGTCGGCCTCGGCGGCCACGTGCAGCGACTGCCAGCCGCTGTCGGCCAGGGTGATCACGTCGACCGGCATGGCATCCAGCACTTCGTTGCCGAATACCGCGCCTTCAAACGATTCCGGCAGGGCATCCAGCCAGCGCACCTGCGGGAAGGCGCGCAGCAGCTCTTGCTGGCGGGCGCGCAGTTCGCCGGAGAGTTCGACGATGGAATAGCTTTCGACCACGATGCCGGCTTGCGCCGCCTCGGTCAGGATATCCCTCGCCAGCTTGCCCGTTCCAGCGCCGAATTCAAGGATATGCGGCGCGCTTTGGTCCATAATAGCGGCTGCAACATGCGCCAGCGACTGCCCGAACAGGGCGCTCAGCTCGGGTGCGGTTGTAAAATCGCCATCCTTGCCCAGCTTGGCGGCGCCGCCGCTGTAATAGCCCAGGCCGGGCGCATACAGCGCCAGCTCCATGAAGCGGGAGAACGGAATGGCGCCGCCTTGCCGCGCGATGTCGTCGGCAATCAGGCGCTGCAGGGCTTGGGACGCGGCCAGCGCGTCGGGGGAAGGTGCTGGTAAAGACATGCCGGCATTGTAGCGGTTCAGCGCCAGCCGGCGCCATTTTGCTCAATTTGACTATGACTACTTCAATTCCGACGCCCGAACAGCCGCGCGTGGCCCTGGTGACCGGCGCCGGCCGCCGCCTGGGACGCGAAATCGCGCTGGGACTGGCGCGCGCCGGCTGGGACATCGCCGTCCACTACCGCAACTCGCACGACGAAGCGCGCGAAGTGGCGCAGGCCGTCGCCGCCCTCGGCCGCCGCGCCATTACGCTGCAATGCGACCTGTCTGACGAGGAAGCCGTGCGCGGCCTGCTGCCCGCCGCAGTGAAGGCACTGGAACGGGTCGACTGCGTGGTCAACAACGCGTCCCTGTTCGATTACGACAGCGACCTGAATTTCAGCCACGCCCGGCTCGACGCCCACATGCACGCCAACGTGGCGGCGCCGATCCAGCTGGCGCGCGCGCTGTACGACGCCACGCCGGAAGGCGGCCAGGCCGTGGTTGTGAACCTGCTGGACCAGAAGCTTTATAATCTCAACCCTGATTTCCTGTCCTACACCCTGTCCAAGGCGGCGCTGCAGGCGGCCAACACCATGCTGGCCCAATCGCTGGCGCCGAAGGTCCGGGTGGTGGGCGTGGCGCCGGGCATCACCATGGTATCCGGAGACCAGAGCGAGGAAGGCTTCGCCAAGGCGCACACCCAGACGCCGCTGGGCCGTTCCAGCACTCCCGAGGACATTGCCGCCGCCGTGGTCTATGCGGCAGGCGCGCGTGCGGTGACCGGCACTACCCTGCTGGTCGATGGCGGCCAGCATTTGCTGCCGTCGCCGCGCGATGTAATGTTCCTGGCCAAATAAAGAATTTTCACTTTTAAGGTTTTAGCACCATGCTGTCCGCCCTGATTCACCCGCAACTGCAAGACTGCCGCCGGCTGTTCCTGCGCAACTATGAAGTGCTGATCAATATCGGCGTGCACGATTTCGAGAAGAAAGGCGAGCAGCGCGTACTGATCAACGTTGACCTGTATATCCCGCTGGCCGTGTCCACGCCAAAGGCCGACGAACTGCACGAAGTGGTCGACTACGACTTCATGCGCGAGACCATTGCGCGCCGCATGGCCGAGGGCCACGTGCACCTGCAGGAAACCCTGGTGGACGACGTGGTGCAGGCCATGCTGGCGCATCCAAGCGTGCGCGCCGCCCGTGTGTCGACCATGAAGCCTGACGTCTATCCTGACTGCGAAGGCGTGGGCGTTGAAGTATTCAAGATCAAGGACGCAGCATGAACGCGGTAGTGGACACCAAGGCCGAAGACAAGATCGCCTACGAAAACAACAAGCTGCACAAGCGCCTGTGCCGCCTGGTCGGCCAGGCCATCGGCGACTTCAACATGATTGAAGACGGCGACAAGGTGATGGTGTGCCTGTCCGGCGGAAAGGACTCCTACGCCCTGCTGGACATCCTGATGACGCTGCGCGAACGCGCGCCGATCAACTTCGAGATCGTGGCCGTCAACCTGGACCAGAAGCAGCCGAACTTCCCGGCCGACGTGCTGCCGGCCTATCTGGAAAAGCTGGGCGTGCCCTTCCACATCGAGAACCAGGATACCTACTCGATCGTCAAGCGCCTGATCCCGGAAGGCAAAACCACCTGCTCGCTGTGCTCGCGCCTGCGCCGCGGCATCTTGTACCGCGTGGCCGATGAACTGGGCTGCAACAAGATCGCCCTGGGCCACCACCGCGACGACATCCTCGAGACCTTCTTCCTGAACATGTTCTTCGGCGGGAAAATCAAGGGCATGCCGGCCAAGCTGGTGTCGGACGACGGCAAGCACATGGTGATCCGCCCGCTGGCTTATGTGAAGGAAGAAGACACCGAGCGCTACGCCGCGGTGAAGAACTTCCCGATCATCCCTTGCGACCTGTGCGGCTCGCAGGAGAACCTGCAGCGCAAGCAGATCAAGGCCATGCTGCGCGACTGGGAAAAGAAACATCCCGGCCGCGTGGAGAACACCTTCTCCGCCCTGTCGACCGTGGTGCCATCGCACCTGATGGACCGCGAGCTGTTCGGCTTCAAGGACCTGAAAACCGACGGCATCGCCAACCCGCTGGGCGATATCGCTTTCGACGAGGAGCCTTGCTCCACGCCGGCAACCGTGCCCGGCGTGATTCCACTGCAGGCTGGCTAACGCTGCTGGCGAAGGGCGCGCCGCCTGCGCGCCATTTCCAGCACGTCGCGCAGATTCATCCGCAGATGGTCCAGGTTTCCTTCTTGATTGGCTCACGCAGGCCGGCGCGCTCTTCCAGCTACCGCAACAACTCCTTGAGTCCGAGCGACAAATCGGTATCAACAAAAAATTCAACGGTAGCGAGTTTTCAACAACTGTGCGGTAAAGCGCTTCGACGCGCTGGGCTTCGGCATCGTCCCGCTGTGGCGCGCCATGATGCTGACGACAGAAGTGAAGGGCGATCCCTATTCCCAGCGGATGATCGACGCTATCGTTTCGGCGAAGTAGCCGCCGTTTCAGCACGCGAGAAGGAATACGGCGCGTCGTCGGGAGCCGTGCCGCGCTGCTGGTTCGGCTGCGCCGACATCTCCACATCGAAGGTGGCGCCGCGCAGCAGTTCATCGTGGCCCAGCCAGTTTCGCTGCAGCGCGCGGCCATTCAGCTTCGCGGCGCGGATATAGCGCGTGGCGGCGCCATTGGCCGGTGCGTTGATGCGAATCCGCTTGCCGTTCTCCAGGTGCACGGTGGCGTGCTGGAACAGCGGTGCGCCCACCACGTACTGGCCGACAGCCGGCGTTACAGGATAGAAGCCCAGCGCGGAGAACACATACCAGGCCGAAGTCTGTCCGTTGTCTTCGTCGCCGCAGTAGCCATCCGGCGTCGGCTTGTACATGCGGTTCAGCGTTTCGCGAATCCAGTACTGCGACTTCCACGGTGCGCCGGCAAAGTTGTACAGGTAAAGCATGTGCTGGATCGGCTGGTTGCCGTGCGCGTACTGGCCCATGTTCGCCACCTGCATCTCGCGGATCTCGTGGATCACGGAGCCGTAATAGCTTTCGTCAAACACGGGCGGCATGCTCATCACCGTATCCAGCTTGTTGATGAAGGCTGCGCGGCCGCCCATCAGGTTCACCAGGCCGTCGATGTCGTGAAAGACCGACCAGGTGTAGTGCCAGCTATTTCCTTCGGTGAAGGCATCGCCCCACTTGACCGGGTTGAACGGCGCCTGGAAACTGCCATCCTTGTTACGGCCGCGCATCAGGCCCGTTTCAGGGTCGAACAGCTTCTTGTAGTTCATGGCGCGCTGCGCGTAGACGCCGATCTCAGACTCCGGCTTGCCCAGTGCCTTGCCCAGCTGGTAGATCGCGAAGTCGTCGTAGGCATATTCCAGCGTGCGTGCGGCGTTCTCGTTGATCTTCACGTCGTATGGCACGTAGCCAAGCTCGTTGTAGTACTTCACGCCGGCGCGGCCAACTGCGCTGACCGGCCCTTCATTGTCGGCGCCGTGCTTGAGCGCTTGCCAAAGAGTTTCGATGTCCGGGCTGCGGCTCCCCTTGATCCAGGCATCGGCAACCACCGAGGCGGAGTTGTTGCCGACCATGATGTCGGCGTAGCCGGGACTAGACCACTCGGGCAGCCAGCCGCCTTCACGGTAGGCGTTGGCCAGGCCGGCTTGCATTTCGCGGTTGATCGACGGGTAGACAAGGTTCAGGAAGGGGTACAGGGCGCGGAAGGTGTCCCAGAAGCCGGTGCCGGCAAACAGGTAGCCGGGCAAGACCTTGCCGTTGTAAGGGCTCCAGTGCACCGGCTGGCCGGCGGCATCGATTTCATACATCTTGTTCGGGAACTGCACCATCCGGTACAGGCTCGAATAGAACGTGCGCACCTGGTCGATGCTGCCGCCCTCCACTTCCACTTTGGACAGTACGCGGTTCCAGGCCGCCTTGGCGCGTGCGCGCGTAGCGTCGAAATCGTCGTTGGCCAGTTCGCGCTGCAGGTTCAATTCGGCCTGTTCGGGACTGATGAAAGACGAAGCGACCTTCATGTGCACTTGCTCGCCGCGACCGGTCTTGAAGCCCACAATGGCGCCGCTGTGCTGGCTTTCCATTTCGAGCGCGCCTTCCACCAGCTCCTTGCCGCGCCACACATCGGTGGAGCTGAACGGCTTATCGAACACCATCACGAAATACAGGCGGAAACTGGATGGCAGCGGGCCGCGCGCGTAACGGGTGCTGTAGCCAACAATCTTGCGCTGCCCAGGGACGATCTTGACGTAGGAGCCTTTGTCGAAGGCGTCCACCACTACATAGCTCTTGTCCGATTCAGGAAAAGTGAAGCGGAACTGGGCAGCGCGTTCGGTTGGCGTGAGTTCTGCGGTGACGTTGGCATCCGCCAGGTAGACGCTGTAATAATACGGCTTGGAAACCTCCGCCTTGTGCGAAAATGCGCTGGCGCGGTCGTCTTCCATGAAGCGTTTGCTGCCTGTCACCGGCATCACCGAAAACTGGCCGTAATCATTCATCCATGGCGAGGGCTGGTGCGTCTGTTTCAGCCCGCGCAATTTGTCGGCATCGTACTGGTAGGTCCAGCCATTGCCCATCTTGCCGGTTTGCGGCGTCCACAGGTTCATGCCCCACGGGACTGCGATGGCGGGATAGGTGTTCCCGTTCGACATTTCCGGTTTGCTGGCAGTGCCCATCAGCGGGTTCACCCACTCGACCGGATCGCTGACCTTGCCCACGAATTGTGCGGCTGCCAGCGGCGCGGTGGCCGCCAGCACAAGCGCCAGCCCGGCGCGGAAGATGGTGTTCCTCATTGTTGATATCCCGTTTGGCTATATGGACGGGCGCCGGCTTCGCGGCCCCATTCCTTGTTCGGTCCGGCCTGCATGCGAAATACCAGCTCGCCGCCGGCCATGATGTCTTCATGCCGCAGGAAAGTGCGCGCCAAGGGCTTGCCGTTCAGCGTGACACTGCCGACATAGGGATTGGCCACCGACATCTGCTCCGCGCGGATGGCAAAGCGTTTCCCGTTCGGCAGGTTCAGCGTGGCCTTGTCGACGAAGGGGCGGCCAATCACATACTCGTTGCTGCCCGGCGCCACAGGGTAGAAACCCAATGCGGTAAAGGCGAGCCAGGCGGACATCTGTCCCAGGTCGTCGTTGCCCGCCAGGCCATCGGGCTTGTTATGGTATTGGCTGGCGACGATCTGCGCCAGGCGCGCCTGGGTCTTCCACGGCGCGCCAGCGTAGTTGTACAGGTAGGCCACATGGTGCGATGGTTCGTTGCCGTGGGCGTAATGGCCTATCAGGCCGGAGATGTCTTCCATGTGCGCGTAGACCTTGTCATCGATCTTGGCGTCGAACACCTGGTCGATCTTCGTCTGCAGGCCGGCGTCGCCACCCAGCATGCCGACCAGGCCCGCGTTATCGTGAGGCATATACCAGGAGTACTGCCAGGCGCTGCCCTCCGTGTAATCGCTGCCGAAGTTGGACTGCACCGGGTTGAAGGGCTCGCGGAATTCCCCGGTGGATTTGCGGGCGCGGACAAAGCCGGTTTTGGTGTCGAACACATTGCGGTAGTTCTGCGCGCGCCGGTAGAAGCGCGCGGCCACATCCTTCTTGCCCATCTTCTCGGCCATGCGGGCGATGGTCCAGTCGTCGAAGGCATATTCCACGGTCTTGGAGGCGGCTTCAGGTTCCAGGTCGATTGGCACATAGCCCAGCTTCTTGTAGTGTTCAAGGCCGCCGTACGGGCCATAGTCGGCGCTGGCAACCATCGCGGCCAGCGCTTCGTCGGCATTGATGCCCTTGATGCCCTTCATGTAGGCGTCGGCAATCACCGGCACCGCGTGGTAGCCGATCATGCACCAGGTTTCCAGGCTGTGGAAAGCCCATACCGGCAGGATGCCGTGCGGGCTATGCTGGCGCGATGCGACAAGCGAATTCACGAAGTCGGCATTGCGCTGTTCCGGCTGCACCAGCGTGAGAAGCGGATGCAGGGCGCGGTAGGTGTCCCACAGCGAAAAGGTCGAATGGTAGCGGAAGCCTTTGGCCTGGTGCACCTGGTTGTCCGGGCCGCGATACCTGCCGTCGCGGTCCATGAACAGGCTTGGCGCCAGCATGGCGTGGTACAAGCTTGTATAGACCATGCTCCGCATGTCGGCCGGCGCTTCGATGGCAACGGCGGACAGCGCCTCGCTCCAGGCTGTGCTTGCGCGCTGGCGTTCGGCATCGAAATCCCAGCCCGGCATTTCTTCCAGGTTGGCCAGCGCGCCATCTTCGCTGACGCCGGACAGCGCGACCTTGACCATCAGCGTGCCATCTTCCGGCATGCCGAAATCAAGGGCGGCCACCAGTGCCTTGCCTTCCACCTGCACTTTGTCGGCCGGAGTCTTGCCGGGACCGGCGAAGCCCTTGTATTCAACGCCCTCCTCGCGGTTGAGCAGGGTGTGGCTTGAGACCGGGCGCGAGAGCTTCATGGCGAAGTAGACCTGGCGTCCGGGCGCCCAGCCGCGCGTAATGCGCATGCCGGTGATGGTGGTGCTGTCGCGCAGGCGCAGCGATGACCACAAGTTCTTGCCGGCGTAATCGTAAATGCTCTGGCGCAGGTCGAGGATCAGCTTTGCCTGTGCGCCCTTAGCGTAGCGGTAGCGGTGCAGGCCGACGCGTTCGCTGGCGGTCAGTTCGACATCGACCTCGTGATCCTGCAGGCGCACCGCGTAATAGCCCGGTTCCGCGCGCTCATCTTCGTGGCGGAAGCGGGAACGGTAGCCGCTGAACGGTCGCTCGGGGTAGCCCGGCTCAAGCTTGGTTTCGCCGCTGTAGGGCATCAGCAGGATGTCGCCCAGGTCGGAGTGGCCGCTGCCCGAGAAATGCGTATGGGAGAAGCCGAGGATGGAGTTGTCTTCGTAGCGGTAGCCCGCCGCCCATGGATAGCTTTGGCGGAAATGACGTACCTGGGTATCCGGGCTCAGTTGCACCATGCCGAACGGGCGGCTGACGCCGGGGAAGGTGTGGCCGTCGCCGCCCGTGCCGATAAACACGTTGACGGCGGCAGCCGGACTGCCCGTGGGCGCCGCTTGGGCGGCGGCGGCCAACAGTGTTGCAGTAAACAGCGCCACGAAAGGTCGGATACCCATGGTGTCTCCTTTGATGATGCTGCTTTTATACCTTTACCCGATCTTTCCTCGCAATCGAAAGTGACAGAAACGGCGAAGTTTCAGAAAGTTTAGTAAACAAGGCCCGTGCGGTACACCGGATACAGGTTGTAGCGCTCATCCCAGGTGGCGTGGCGGCGGGCGAAGAAATCCAGTCGGGCGCGCGGGTTCTTGGCGAATGCCGCATCGCTTTCCAGCCTGGCCTTGAAGGCGGCTGCCAGTGCCGGATCGGCTGCCAGCATTTCACGGGCAGCCTCCTCGGCCACGTATTCCTCCATGTACTCCTTGCGCTCCAGGTAGTTGTTGAAGAAGCCCCAGGCGGCCAACGAATCTGCGCCTGCCGGTTCCAGCATCGTCATCACCAGCCGCGATTTCGGCTGGGCGATCGGCACGAACAGGGCGCCCCTGCCCACCTCGCGCTGTTCCATCTTCCAGGCGCCTTTCCAGCTTGCGAGCTGGTGGCCTTCGAAAGAGCTTGCTGTCAGCTTGGCTTCATCGGCGCGGAAGGCTTCCACTGAGACCTTGCCCGGCGCCTGCTCCAGGCGCTTGTAGCTGATGCCATGCACTTTCAGCTTGGGTTCAATCAGTGCAGCTTGCGCAGCAGGGACCAGGTAGCCGCCGGCCGGCGCCTTGGCCATTACATCCGGCACCACTTCGTCGCGCAGCGGCACGGTCCATTTCTGCGGCCGGGATTCATCATATTTCGTCCAGACGCCACCCGAGACGTCCGACGGCGTGCGGGTGTACTCGTAGCCCGGGAAGTCGATCATCTCGGTACGCTCGGTGGTCTTGTAGCTGAGGGGCATGTCGGCCAGCCTGGCGGCGCGCACATCGGCTTCCGCTGCGGCCTTGGCCCAGGCCGCGCCATGCTGCGCGAATTGCTCCATCAGCGAGACAATCGTGTTGCGGGTGACCTTCACGCGGTGCGGGTAATCGCGCCACGAGTGCGTTTCCACCAGCATGGCGAAGCGGTTACGCAGCGGGAAATAGCCGGTCGAGAAGCGCGGCGTGGCCATGCTGTCGACGAAACCGGAATCCGGCTGATCGGTCTTGTCGAAGGAAATGTAGAAGTGGCGCGGGTCGGAGCCCTGCTTGCGCAGGTCGGCCATGACGTTGTCGCGCAGCTCCTTGCCCAGCGGGAGCAGCGCCGTATCGCCGCCGTGCACCGGTTCGACCTGGATCGAGACGTCGGGCTGGAACTTGGCGCCGTCGGTCACGTGCAGGTCGATGTAGGCCAGCGGGTCCCATTCGTTGACCAGCTTGAGCATGGCCTGCATTTCCGGCGCATCGGCCTTCACGTAATCGCGATTGAGGTTGTAGTTCTGCGCGGTGACGCGCCAGCCCATTTCCACCGGGCCGCGCTGGTTGGGGCGGTTGTTCTTGCCGAAGCGTTCATGGCCATCGACGTTGAAGACGGGGATGAACAGCACGACCTGTTTGTCCAGCGCACCGGCGGCGGTCTTGCCGTCCAGTGCCTCACGCAGGGCCAGGAAGCCGGCATCCTTGCCGTCGATCTCGCCGGCGTGGATGCCGCCTTGCACCAGCAACACCGGCAGCTTGCGCTGCCTGGCCGCAGCGGCGGTCAGCGCGCCGGTACGGGAAACGGCCAGCGCCAGCATCGGCCGGCCTTCCGGCGTTTCGCCGAAGGAGAAGCAGCGCACCGCTTTCGGGTAGGCCTTCTGGTAGTCCGCGCACAGTCGCTGCACTTCGTCGTAGCGGCCCGTGGCCTGGTAGCCGGAGCGTTCGGCGACCGTCGAGAGGTCCGGCGCGGCATGCGCCAGCGGGAAGGCGGCAAACAGGGAAAGCAGTACGGCGTTACGAATCATCTCAATGCTCCGGCGGTTGGGTTGGGAACGCCGGAGCATTATAGTGCGCTTCAGTTGCGCAGGTATGGGCGCTCGGGAGCGAACAGCGCCAGGCGCGCAGTCTTGCGCCAGCGGGCAGGCGCGCCGTCGCCTGCCGCCACCCCGCCCGCCGCATAGGCCAGCGCACGCGCTTCCATCGGCATTGCGCCCAGCGCCATTTCCGCTTCCTGGTATTTGCCGGCCCCGGAAGCCTCGATGAAGCGGCGCAGGCGCAGCGCATATTCCCCCATCGGCTTCGCCTGGGCCCAGTATGGTTCGGTATCGCGGCCATGGCGCAGCGCCAGTGCCGCTCCTACCAGCAAGGTCACCTGGTCGATACCGTTTGTCATCGGTTCCTCCAGCGCAGCCTGCACCTGGGCGGCAGTGGCGCCATCGGACGCCCCAACCAGCCGGCGCATGCGCGCCGCGCGCCCCGGATCGCCCTTGACCGCGTCCAGCGCCTTGGCCAGCTCGCCGCGCGCGAGGGCGCCGTAAGGATCATTCGCATCGCGCTCGGCCTGCGCCATGGCAGCGACGCGCGAACCTTGGGGCAAGGCGCGGTTCCCGGCCTGGCCATCCAACAGGCGCTGCAAACGTTCCAGTTGCATTTCCAGATCGGCATTCTCGTACGGCAGCTTGCCCTGCACCTTGCGCAGCGGCTCCAGTGCTTCCTCCCAGGCGCCTTGATCCAGCAGGGTGCGCACGTGCAGGTAGGCCAGCCAGGCGTTGCCCGGGAAGCGTGCCCGCGCCGCCGCGATTTCCTCCTTGCTGGCGGACTGCCCGCAACGCAGCGCCAGGTAGAGCCGGTCGCCGTCATCCGGGCGTGCCTTGGCACGCTCGCGCGCGGCCGCACAAATCTCCGGCGACTCGTTGGCAACGCCCTGTTCTGCGCGCCGCAGCTGGACGTTTTCCGGGTCTTCCTTCAGGCGCTGTACCAGCACGTCGCCCGCGCCGTCCTCGTGCGCCATCGTCAGCCAGGCGCGGGTCGATGGAGCCTTGATGTTGTCCCAGCGTGCGTGGGCCAATACCATGGCCTTGCGCTGCGCATCGTCCTTCACGAGCTGCGACAGCGACTCCGGCTCCATGCCCGACGCCGCGGCAAGCACCTTGCGCCATTTCTTGCTCTTGCTGCTGACCGATTCCGGCGGTTCTTCGAACAGCACGTCGGCGTCGGTATCGAACCAGCGCGGTGCGCCAAGCACGGTGTTCTCGTCATTGCCGGGTCCGCCGTAATGAACAACGCCAGTTGCCATCACAGTGCCGCCGGCGACGTTGTACACCGACTGGTCCGCGCCATCGCGCGCGGGGAAGCTTTCCAGCAGCCGGCCATCCGGCAGGCGGGCTTCGACCGCATGCCCCTCTTCAGGGCTGGCATCGATCGTGATGTGCTGGCCCGGTTCGACCAGCTTCGAATTGCCATCGATCGTGACGCGTACCGCCGTGCCCAGGCCGTTGTACACCATGACGGTCGAAGTGCCGAGCGCCATGCCCATGCCCAGCACGCTGACCACGACGCCGCCCGCAACAGCCAGCCGCGCGCCGCCGGCAAGCCAGCCGTCGGCACGCTGGAACCGCGACCACCAGTCCAGCGAGGTTTGCAGTTTGCGCTCGCTTCCTGCCAGCAGCACGCTGTAGGTCTTGGGGACCTGGCACGCTTGCGGTGCCGCTTCGATCGGCGCGCCGCTGCGCACATGGCTGGCAAGCAGCGTTTCACTGACCAGCATTTGCTCCAGCACCGCGGAGCGCAAGGCGCCCAGCCAGTTGCTCGTATGGGACGTCCAGTTGACGACAACCTGCAGCCAGTCGTTGATGTTGTCGCGCGAGACAGGCGGCAGCGTGAATTTCTGCAATGCCTCTTGCCAGCTCTCCTTTATGTCCAGCCGTTCCATCAACTGTGGGTCGAGCTGCACAGCGCCGTTGCCGCGATAGATTTCGTCCAGCACCACGTACAGGCCGCAGCAATCGGCGATCAGGCGCTGGATATTGCTCTCGCTCTGGCGCGCCACGGCCGTCACCACGGCGCGGGTGTTCAGCACCAGGCCCCAGGCATCGCGCACGTTGGCGGCGCCATGTTCAGCGTAGTGCAGCACGTCGAGCAGGCTGTCCAGGTAGGCGGGCCAGCCTTCGCCCAGCTTGACCGCCGCCGCATAGTGCCAGGCCCGTCCTGTTGCATCATGGCGGCGCAGCTTTTCTTCCAGTTGGGCGATGCGTTCTTCGGTGCGTTGCAGCGCTGCCGGCAGCTGGTTCACCCGGTACTCCTCGCCGCCCAGCTGGACGCGATTGCCCTGTACCTGGGCGTGGCCATTGATCACGGCCGACAATTGCGCGCGCTCCTCCTGCAACTGGCGCAGCTGGCGCACGTCCTCCTTGAGCGAGACCGGATACAGCGCGCTGGCTTCGGCAGCCGGTTGGGCATTACGCGCAGCGCGCAGCTCTGCTGCCTGTGCCGCGTGGCGCGTCAGGGAACGGCCGAAATACACGCCGCAATAGCGGCTCTGGAAATGCTCGCGCCGATATTCCTTTGCTAGGCGTTTCAGGCTTTCTTCCAGCTCGACCGGCTCGGCCTTGCCTTCCTGTCCTTCCAGCAGGTGCGTCGTCATGCGCTGGCGCAGACCCGCGGGATCGTCGAAGAGCGACCAGGCGCTGGACTGGTCGATCGTGGCGGCCAGGTAGCGCCGTTTGGCATTCTCTTCGCGTTCGTGGTTTTGCGGGTGGGTTTGCCACATGCGCGGAGGCTGGCCCAGTTCGGCCTTGAAGACGCGGTGTTGTTCCGGCTGACTTGCCGGCAGCGGCGGCACCTTGCCGTAGTATGGATCGTCCAGGATGCCGGCCATGCGCGCCGTAACATGGTTTTGCACGGCAAAGGCGTCAATGGTGGCGCGGCCCGACCCATATTCACCGAACACGAATCCAACGGTACGCTCCCAGGCGTCGTCCGCCGCGCCCAGTCGGTGCAATGCGTGGACCAAGGCGTCGCTGCCTGTCAGCGACACCGCCACCAGGTCGGCCTGCATTTCCATTTCGCGCGACAGGGCCCTTTGCATCAATACCACCAGGCGGAAGGCTTGCTCCACCAGCGAACGCAGCGACCAGACGATGACCTGAACCACCCAGGCCACCAGGCGCAGGCGAATATCCAGGCGGCCGATGCCTTCGATGACGTCGTCCAGCTTGTCGCGGCGCGCCACCATTTCCTGCACCACTTGCTGCGCCACGTAGGCCCAGCGGCCCACCGCCATCGAACGTTGTGCGAAGTGGCCGAATTCGTGCGCCAGCACCGCACGCAACTCGCCCAGAGGCATGGCGTTCACCAGCGGCAGGCCAATTTCCAGGTTTTTCTTCGAGGGGAAAATCAGGTTGAGCAACGACAGGTCATAGAACACCGCGGCGTTCACGCGATTGGACAGGAAGACGCGGTGCGGGCGCGGCGCGCCGGCCGCATCGGCCAGCTCCATCAGGTAATTGAACAGGCGCGGTTGCTCTTCGCGCTTGATCTCCACCATGCCGGGCGACATCGAGTGACGCACGGCGAAGATGGCCTTCAACATGACGATTGCCAGCAGCACGGCGACGATGGCGGCGCACCAGTTGGCGAAGCCATTGCCGCTATGCTGGCTGGCGTGCACCAGGCGCCAGGCGCTGAACAGGAACCAGCCTGCCAGGCCAAAATACAGCAGCACAAAAACCAGCAGGCCGGCAACGGCCAGGCGCGCGCTGCGCTGGTAGGCGGCGGTGGGACGGGTCAGCTCGGCCAGTACGGCCGACTGCGATGGGGTGGCGGTGTCGATGATGTACTCCATAGAATTATTGCATCCAACGATTCTATGGAGTAACTATTTGATTGTAAATATTCCAATCAATATTTACAACAGATTAAGAGCCAAAATGGTAGTTCAGCTCAAGCCAAAGCTGGCGCCCCGCCGGGCTGTAATTGCCGACCGGGTAATACGGCCAGCCGCCGCTGTCGTCATGCTTGATCCGGTTGAACAGGTTGTTCACGGCCAGCGACACGGTAATGCGCTTGTCCAGCTTGACCACCGAGCTGGCGTTGACCAGGGTAGTCGGCGTCAGCCAGGCATCGCCGGCGCTGTTGGGCACCTTGCCGTAGCGCTGCAGGAACAGCGTGTTAGACCAGTCGCCGCCGTTCCAGGTCAGGCTGGCATTCAGCTTGTCGCGCCAGTCGTAGTTGCCCAGGTCATCCTTGTCGTTGTTCAGCGGGTCATCGGCGAACTGACGCGACTCCTGCTTCAGGGTCTTCGAATAATTCACCCTGGTGATGAAATTGCCGTAAGCCGCGGTGCGCAGGACGTAGCGGGCCGACAGGTCGATGCCGCTGACTTTAGTCGATGCCGCGTTGATCGGGTTGACCAGGATTTGCCTGATCTCGCCCGGCCTGTTCAGCGCATTGTCGGCATAGCGTACGATGCGGCGGATCGCGTCGGCGCAAGTGGGCGAAGCCAGATCGCCCTTGATGCGGCAATTGGCTTCGTCGCGCAGCAGCTTGTCGGCGCTCAGGTTGGTCACCAGGTCGTCGATACGGATCTTCCAATAGTCCAGCGTGACGTCGAAGTCGGCGCTTGGCGACCACACGGCGCCCAAGCCGGCGGAACGGCCTGTTTCCGAGCGCAGGTCCTTGCTGCCGGTCTGCACATAATCGGCACCCGGCGAGTAGTTCGCAAAGTCGCAGTCCGCCACTGGCTGGCCGGCTTTGGCGCAGCGGTAGTAGTCGGTGGTGGACGAATAGTAGCCGGTGCCGCGCGCTTTGTAGATGTAGTTCATGTCCGGCGCACGGAAGCTGGTGGCGACATTCCCGCGCAGCAGGATCTGCGAAGCCGGGCGCCATTCCAGGCCGCCGTTGTAGGTGAACTTGCCGTCGCCGCGGCCAGCGAAGGAGTAATGGTCGTAGCGGCCCGCCAGGGTGCCGTCCAGCGTCTTCACCAGCGGAATGCTGGCCTCGGCGCCGATGGCGTAGCGCTTGCGGGTGCCTGCAGTCACGTCGGACGGTGCCAGCGTGTTGAAGTAGCCCAGGTTGATGCGCGGATCGGGAGTGTTGGAGAAGCCCTGCTTGCCCAACTCAGCCACCGTGGCCACCTTGACCGGGCCGGCCGGCAGCGTGAAGGCTTCGCCGTTGGCGGTCAGGCTCAGCGTGTTGGTCCACGACTTGTCGTCGCTGACCGATTCGCCGGTGATGGCATTGAATTCACCCGGCGTCAGGCGCGTAGCCAGGCGCGCCGGATCAGCTGCGAAGATCGCAATGCCGCTGGCATTCACACCCAGTTGCGGGCCGAGGAAGAAGCTGTCGATATTGGCCAGCGCGCGCTGGGTGTGATTCTGGCTCTTGTACTGCGAGGCCGTGTAGCCTGCTTCGTAATTCCAGGTGGTGCTCGGAACCTGGCCGCGCAAGCCGAGCGACAGCGAAGCTGCCTGGTCGTCCCAGCGGCGGTTGTAGCGTCCCACGCCGCCCATTTCTTCCGGCGAGATGTAGCGGCTCCACGCCTCGTAGCGGCTGGTGTTCTGGTTCCAGAAATAGCTGTCGGTAGCCGAGCGCGAAGTCCACGACGGGCCGCGCGTGTTATTGCTGCTGCGGTTGTTGCCGTAAAGCGCTTCCGCAAAGAGGATGGTGCTGTCGGACAGTTCGTAGTTGGCACTGCCGAACAGGTTCTGGCTGCTGTTCTTCGTTTGCGTGGTCCAGTAGGTCGGTCCGACTTTCGGGCTGGCGCAGTAGCTGCCTGCCTTGGCCGTGTATTTGACGGTGCTGCCGCCGAACAGGTCGCCGATGTCGGAGCAGGTAGTGCCCGGGTCGACGTACTTGCCGGTGCTGACGTTCTTGCGCGCCAGCACGGAGGTCGGCGCCACGCCGGTTTTGCTGGCCATGAAGTCACGGTCTGCGCTCCACAACGGATCGCGCTCCAGAAGTTCCACGCTGAACAGGGTGTTCAATTTGTCGAAACTGTGGCCGCCGGTGAACTGCAGGCGCTTGTCGCTGCCGCCGCCGCGCGTTGTGGTCCCGGCCTTGAGGTTGAGGTCGTAGCCGTTGGCCTGCTTCTTCAGGATGATGTTGACCACGCCCGCAATCGCATCCGAACCGTAGACGGCCGACGCGCCGCCGCTCAGGATCTCGATGCGCTCCACCACGCTCGACGGAATATTGGCCAGGTTGGTGAAGTTGACAGTGCCTTCGTAAGCAATCGGGAAGTCGGCCATGCGGCGGCCATTGAGCAGCACCAGCGTATGGTTCGGGCCGAGGCCGCGCAAGCTGATGGCGTTGGCCGATGGCGTGAAGGTATTGCCGTAGTCGGCGCCTTGCACGAAGCCGCTGTTCTGCGATTGGTTGGTCAGCGCGTCGAAGACGTTCTTGAAGCCTTGCCTGGTGATGTCGTCGCCGGTGATGACGGTGACGGCCGATGGGCCTTCCAGGCTGGCGCGGGGGATGCGCGAGCCGGTAATGACGACAGCGGCAGGGGAAGCTTCCTGCGCCTGCGCAACGCCGGCCAGCAAAACGAAAGCGCCCGCTGCCAACGGTTTCAATTTGAATTTTGTCTGCATTGAAGTGGTCCTCTTGTGAAGAGCGGCCACCTTAACAATCCGAAGTTCTTAAATGAACGAATGATTTTGCAGATGCTTATGAAAAAAGCCGGGGACTTGCCCCGGCTTCTCAGGATCAGGCTGCGTGGGTTGCGACGGCCGGTTTGTTGAAATCTGCCAGCAGCGATGCTTCCTTCTGCTTGGCCGCCTTCAGGTGGCGCTCCTTGACATGGCCGTAGCCGCGGATGTCTTCGGGGATGCGCGCGATGGCCACTGCGGTTGCCAGGTTATCGGCATTCAACTTGCCCAGCAGGCTTTCCACCGTCTTGCGGTATTCGCCGATCAGTGCGCGTTCCATCTTGCGCTCCGCGGTGTAGCCGAAGACGTCGAGGGCGGAGCCGCGCAGGCCCTTTAACTTGGCCAGGATGCCGAAGGCTTTCAGCATCCACGGACCGAACTCCTGCTTGACCAGGTGGCCTTCCTTGTCCTTCTTCGCAAACAGCGGCGGCGCCAGGTGGAACTTCACCTTGTAGTCGCCTTCGAACATATTGGCGATCTTTTCACGGAAGGCAGGGTCGCTGTGCAGGCGCGCCACTTCGTACTCGTCCTTGTAGGCCATCAGCTTGTAGAAGTAGCGGGCCACGGCTTCGGTCAGCTTCTTCGAGCCCAGCGCGCCTTCCGCAGCCTGTACCTGCGCCACGAAGTCGCTGTATTGCTTGGCGTACGCGGCGTCCTGATAGGCGGTCAGCAGTTCCACGCGCTTGGCGATGATCTCTTCCAGCGTCTGGGTGCGCTTGAATTCGATCACGGTTGCCGGGGTGGCCAGTTTGGTCACGGCGGCAGTGTCGTGCGCGCAGTAGCGGCCCCAGTTGAAGGCTGCCTTGTTGAACGGCACCGATACGCCATTCAATTCGATCGCCTTCATCAGCGCAGCTTCCGACAGCGGGACATGGCCTTTCTGGAAGGAGTAGCCCAGCATGAACATATTGGTGGCGATCGAGTCGCCCATCAGCGCAGTCGCGATCTTGCCGGCGTCGACGAAGTCCACGTTGGCTTCGCCGCAGGCACGCTTGATCTCTGCCTGCGAAGAAGTGCCCGGGAACTGCCAGTCAGGGTTCTTCACGAAAGCTGCGGTGGTAGCGCCGGTCGAGTTGATGGCGGCGTAAGTGCGGCCTTCGCCCATGCGCGACAGAGCGTCTTTCGACGCGGTCACGATCTGGTCGCAGCCGATCACCAGGTTGGCGCTGCCGGTACCGACACGGGTCGAATGCAGGTCGGCCTGCTTGTCGGCCAGGCGCACGTGCGACATCACAGGGCCGCCCTTCTGCGCCAGGCCGGACATGTCCAGCACGATAGCGCCCTTGCCTTCAACGTGTGCCGCCACGGCCAGGATCTGGCCGACGGTCACCACGCCGGTGCCGCCGATGCCGGTGATCAGGATACCGTACGGGTTGGCGGTCGAAGGCAGTACAGGCGATGGCAGGGCCGGTACTTCGCCGCCGCCCGCGGCCGCAGCTTTCTTCGGCTTTTTCAGGCCGCCGCCTTCCACCGTCACGAAGGACGGGCAGAAGCCGTTCACGCAGGAGAAGTCCTTGTTGCAGCTGGACTGGTTGATCTGGCGCTTGCGGCCCAGTTCAGTTTCCAGCGGCTCCACGGACAGGCAGTTGGACTGCACGGAGCAGTCGCCGCAGCCTTCGCAGACGGCTTCGTTGATCACGGCGCGCTTGGCCGGGTCCGGGTATTCGCCTTTCTTGCGGCGGCGGCGCTTCTCGGAGGCGCAGGTCTGGTCGTAGATCATGGCCGACACGCCCGGCTTGTCGCGCAGTTCCTTCTGCACGTCCATCAGCTCGGAGCGGTGGCGCACGGTGACGCCCGGCGCCCAGTTGTAGTCGTCCGGGTATTTCTCGGGATCGTCGGTGACGACGATGATCGGGGTCACGCCTTCGGCCGCGATCTGGCGCGAGATCATGCCAGGGTCCAGCGGGCCGTCGACGTTCTGGCCGCCGGTCATTGCCACGGCGTCGTTGTACAGGATCTTGTAGGTGATGTTCACCTTCGCCGCCACGGCAGCGCGGATCGCCAGGATGCCCGAGTGGAAGTAGGTGCCGTCGCCCAGGTTGGTGAAGACGTGCTTCTCATTGGTGAACGGCGCCTGGCCGACCCAGGTCACGCCTTCCGCGCCCATATGGGTGAAGGTGGACGTTTCGCGGTCCATCCACAGCACCATGTAGTGGCAGCCGATACCCGCCATGGCGCGCGAACCTTCCGGCACCTTGGTCGAGGAATTGTGCGGGCAGCCGGAGCAGAAGTAGGGAATGCGGTCGGTTTCCGGATTGGCCTTGGCCGGCAGGTTCTTCAGCGCGGCTTCCTTGGCTTCCAAGAAGGCGATGCGCTCTTTCACGCGGGCCGCTACCGGGTGGTCCTTGCAATAGTGCTCGATACGGGAAGCGATGGCGCGTGCGATCTGGGCCGGGTTCAGCTCATAGGTCGCAGGCAGCAGCCAGTCGCCGTGGCCGGTCTTGCCCTTGTTGCTCCACTCGCCGGTATCGTCGAACTTGCCGACCACGCGCGGGCGCTCGCCGTCCGGCAGGTTGTACAGCTCTTCCTTGAGCGCGTATTCCAGGATCTGGCGCTTTTCTTCCACCACCAGGATCTCGTCCAGGCCCTTGGCGAATTCGTGCACGCCGTCCGCTTCCAGCGGCCAGGTCATGCCGATCTTGTACAGGCGGATGCCGATGTCGGCAGCGGCCTGCTCGTCGATGCCCAGGTCGGCCAGCGCCTGGCGGGTGTCGAGGTAGGACTTGCCGGCAGTGATGATGCCGATCTTCGGCTTGGGCGCATCCCAGATGATCTTGTTCAGCTTATTGGCGCGGCAGTAGGCCAGCGCGGCGTACCACTTATAGCTGTTCATGCGGACTTCCATGTCCAGCACGGTGTCCGGCCAGCGGATATTCAGGCCGCCCGGCGGCAGCTCGAAGTCTTCCGGCATCTTGATCTGCACGCGGTCCGGGTCGAAGTCGACCACGGCGCCCGACTCGATGATGTCGGTCACGCACTTCATCGATACCCACAGGCCGGTGTAGCGGCTCATGGCCCAGGCGTGCAGGCCGTAGTCGATGTATTCCTGCACCGACGACGGATACAGCACAGGAATGCCGCAGGCGTTCAGGATGTGGTCCGACTGGTGGGCGGTGGAGGACGATTTTGCGGCGTGGTCGTCGCCGGCCAGCACCAGCACGCCGCCGTGCTTGGAAGAGCCGGCGTTGTTGGCGTGCTTGAACACGTCGCCGCAGCGGTCGACGCCCGGGCCCTTGCCGTACCACATGGAGAACACGCCGTCGTACTTGGCGTCTTCGAACAGGTTGGTCTGCTGAGTGCCCCAGACGGCGGTCGCCGCCAGGTCTTCGTTCATGCCGGGGTGGAACTTGACGTGATGCGCGTCGAGGTGCTTCTTGGCCTTCATCGCGGTCTGGTCGACCGAGGTGACCGGCGAACCGCGGTAGCCGGTGATGTAGCCGGCGGTGTTCAGGCCGGCTTTCAGGTCGCGTTCACGTTGCAGCATCGGCAGGCGGATCAGGGCTTGCGTGCCGGTCATGAAGGCGCGGCCGCGCTCCAGGGTCCACTTGTCGTCGAGGGTGATGTCGTGCGCAGGCGATAGCTCGCCGCTCTTGACGGGTGCGTTCATCAGGTGTGTCTCCAAAAACTTCTTCAAGTTGTGAGCGGCGCCCCGTTCTTGTTTGCGGGGCTGCCGGAATTCTTAAACCGGTAAACCGATGTCAGACCCATAGGGTCTGACACCTATACGCGGCGGCCGCTGGCCGGGTGTCTGACCCTGCGGGTCTGACACCGGGGTACCGGTTTCAAGCGGCGGTCTTGTTAGGATCGTCCAGCACGCCACGTCGAATCTGATCCAGCTCAATCGATTCAAACAGCGCGCGGAAGTTGCCTTCGCCAAAGCCTTGGTCGCCCTTGCGCTGGATAATCTCGAAGAAGATCGGTCCAATCACGTTCTGGGTGAAGATCTGCAGCAGCAGTTCGCGTTCGTTTTCGTTCGAATGGCCGTCGATCAGGATGCGCAGGCGGCGCAATTCTTCCACGTTCTCGCCGTGGTTAGGCAGGCGGCGGTTGACCAGCTCATAGTAGGTCTCGATCGTGTCCTGGAACACGATGCCCTGGTCGCGCAGGCCCTGCACCGAGTCGTAAATGCCGTCGGTACCCAGCGCGATGTGCTGGATGCCTTCGCCGTGGTACTCGTTCAGGTACTCGGCAATCTGCGACTTGTCATCCGACGATTCATTGATCGGAATACGGATCTTGCCGCAAGGCGAAGTCATGGCCTTCGACTTCAGGCCGGTCAGCTTGCCTTCGATGTCGAAGTAGCGCACTTCGCGGAAGTTGAACAGGCGCTCGTAGAAGTCAGCCCATTCCTTCATGCGGCCACGGTGCACATTGTGGGTCAGGTGGTCGATATAGGTCAGGCCATTGCCGACCGGGTTGGCTTCGGCACCCGGAATGGCCACGAAGTCCGCGTCGTAGATCGAGATGTCGCCGATGGCGCCGGACGGCTTGCCATCAGCCGAATTCTTGCCGCGCCAGCGGTCCACCAGGTACAGCAGGGAGTCGCCCACGCCCTTGATGGCGGGGATGTTCAGCTCCATCGGGCCGGTTTTGTTGTCAAAACCCCACGCGCCGAGTTCCAGCGCGCGCTTGTACGCGAAGGCTGCATCGTCCACGCGGATCGCGATGGCGCACACGGACGGGCCGTGCTGGCGGGCGAAGCGCTGGGCGAAGGAATCCTGCTCGGCGTTGATGATGAAGTTGATGTCGCCCTGGCGGTACAGGGTCACGTCCTTGTGGCGGTGACGGGCGATCGCGGTGAAGCCCATGTTTTCGAACAGCTTGCCCAGGGCTTTGGGATCGGGTGCCGCGAACTCGACGAACTCGAAGCCGTCGGTGCGCATGGGGTTTTCCCAGGGGGTGAATTTCATGGTGCGTCTCCCTATTAGAATTGCGCACAGTATAGTCCCCTGCATGCGACATTTAATTGCAAACATTTCCCAACATTGGACGGATTGAGCAATAATATTGCGAGAACATCGACTGAATGAGGAATTTATGACCAAGATTGCGCTGGATAAAACGGATCGCAAGATATTGTCCATCTTGCAAACGGACGGCCGGCTGTCCAACCAGGATGTCGCGGAGCAGGTCAACCTCTCCCCTTCCCCCTGCCTGCGTCGCATCAAGCGCCTGGAAGAGGAAGGCGTGATCCGCCAGTACGTGGCGCTGCTGGACCCGGACAAGATCGGCCTTGGCCTGCTCGCCTACGTCAATGTACGCCTGGAGAAGCACAGCGACGCCGCCGCCCACAGCAACGCACGCGCCCTGGGCGTGAACCCGACCGGCACTTCGCCGCGCGCCGACTTCGCTGTGGCGGTCGAACAGTGGCCGGAAGTGGTGGCCTGCTACGCCATGACCGGCGAGATGGATTACCTGCTGCGCGTGCACGTGGAAGACATGGACCACTTCTCGCGCTTCATGATGGCGACGCTGCTGCGCCACCCGGCAGTGCTGGATGTGAAATCGTCCTTCGCCCTGCAGCGCATCAAGGACACCACGGCACTGCCGCTGGTCTAAAGCCATGACAAAAGCTGAGCCTGCAGCCTCGCCCCAGTTCCCGCTTTTCGAAGTGGAATCCGGTACAACTGACGCTGCAAGCAAAGTCAGGTTTAGTGACTATATCGTCTATGTCGATGAAAGCGGCGATCATGGCATGGCGAGCGTAGATCCCAATTACCCTGTTTTCGTACTGTCATTTTGTGTCTTTCACAAACGGTACTATAGCGAGACGGTTGTCCCTGCTCTAGAGAAGTTTAAGTTCAATTACTTCGGTCACGACCTGGTCGTATTGCAGGAGCATGAAATACGAAAGGAAACCGGTGTCTTCAACTTCTTTCGCAGTAGGGAACACCAGCAGCAATTTATTGCGGATCTGACTGGGATTATCGACACTAGCAATTTCATTACTCATAAGCTGTGTGATCGATAAACTGCGTTTGCAGACAACCGATAGCTTGCCACCAAATCCGTACCATCTCGCCTTAGGCTTCTGTATTGAGACGTTGTATCAGCTGCTCTTGGAAAAAAAACAGGACGGCGCAACGACGCATATTTTGGTCGAGTGTCGAGGCAAGAAAGAGGACAACGATTTGGAATTGGAGTTTCGACGAATTTGCGCAGGTGCGAATCGACTCGCAACTGCGTTACCGTTCGAGATCCTGTTCGCCGATAAGAAAGTCAATTCTGCCGGATTACAACTAGCCGACCTCGTAGCCCGACCAATAGGTCTGAGTGTCGTACGGCCTGGACAGGAAAATCGCGCTTTTGAAGTCTTGAAGAAAAAGTTCTTCTGTAGCGGTGGTAGAACAAACGCTGGGTCAGGATATGAAGATTGGGGACTCAAGATTTTCCCGCCCCCAGAAAGCGAAAAGCCCCGGTGAACCCACCGAGGCATAGACGCCGACCGGGAACCCCCAGTCCATTTAACTGCATTCTAGCATGTATTAGTCGATCTATTGCAAGTGCTACGACGGGCTGGCTGAGGTGCGGCGCGGTGCGCGACGCATGATATAAATAGGTCGCCCTGCAAAAACCCAATCTGGAACAGGAGACACGCCATGCAAGGAGACATCGTCTCGACCGTACTGCTGCCCGCCGCACTCGCCTTCATCATGTTCTCCCTTGGCCTGGGCCTGACGCCGGCCGATTTCAGGCGCATCGTCACGCAGCCACGCGCGCTGCTGGTGGGCGTGCTGTGTCATTTCGTGCTGCTGCCGCTGGCCTGCTTCGGCATGCTGCAGTTGGCCGGTATCGGCGGCGCCTTCGCGATCGGCTTCATGATCCTGGCTGCCTGCCCGACCGGGACCACGTCCAACCTGCTGACTTACATCGCGCGCGGCGACGTGGCGCTGGCGCTCAGCTTCACCGCCGTGGCCAGCGTGCTGACCATTTTCACGCTGCCGCTCATTGTGTCCTTCGCGTTGGAATACTTCGCAGGCAGCGGGCAGCGGGTGGAGGCCCCGGTTGGCGCCATGATGAAGCAGATGGTTGTGATGCTCGGCCTCCCGGTTGCCATCGGCATGCTCCTGCGCCACCTGAAGCCGGCCATGGGCCAGCGCATCGAGGGCGCCTGTACCAGGATTGCGTCGGTGCTGTTCATCCTGATCGTGGCCGCTGCCGTGGCAAAGAACTGGGCAATGTTGCGCGATAATTTCCATACCCTGGCGCCGTTTGCGGTCGCGCTCAACGTCACCATGCTGGCCTGCGGCTTCGGTGCGGCATGGCTGGCTCGCCTGTCGCGCCAGCAATCCGTGACGCTCGGTATCGAAACCGCGATCCAGAACGGCACGCTGGCGATGGTGATCGGCAGCAGCGTCCTGAAGCAGGATGCTTATGCCATACCGGGCGCCTTGTACGGTGTGCTGATGTACGCCAGCGGCCTGCTGTTCGCTTACGGCATGCGTGCCGCCGTCAATCGTGTTCGTGCTGGCGGACCAGCGACTGTTCCAGGCGCTGGTAGTCAGCCGTAGAACGCACTTTCGCGATGGCGTTCCAGAGCGACTCAAAGCGCTTGGGGTCCTTGTCATAGGCTTTGCGGCCCACCATCAGGTGGAAATCGAAATTAGCGAAAGGCTGTTTTGCCAGCACCACGCGGCCATGGTAGCGCGGGTCTTCTTTCAGCAGGTTTTCCGCATCGCGCCCCATCAGCACGGCGACGTCGGCACTGCCGGCAGCCAGCAGCCGCAAGCCCTCCTCCGCGGTCTTGGGCGTGTCAATCACGGTCTGGCCGCTCGCCTGCAGCATGTCCACGATGTAGTAGCCGCGCTGCGCCACCACCAGTTTGCGCGGATTTACCAGGGTCTTGCCATCCCAGCTTGCGCCGCTGTCGACGCGCAGGTACACATCGACGTGGTCACGATACATGGCGCGCTCGGGGTCCTGCGAGCCGTCGGTCTTGGTCGGCGGCCGGCTGTAGGCGCGCCGGCGCGGGTTGTCGGAAGGGCCGACCATGGCGTCGATCACGCCGGTACGAGTCTCTTCTTCACAGCGTTTCCACGGGCGGGGAACGAAGTTGACATGGTCGCCGGTGATCCTGGCTGCGCGTTTCAGCAACTCGATATTCAGGCCCGTGCCATCCGGCATGGTCCACGGCGCCTGCGGGATATCTTCGTAGCAGAAGGTCAGCGGCGCGCCCGCCGCCTGCGCCAGCGGTGCGGCCATGGTTACGGCTAAAGCAATGCTGCGCAGGGCGAACGGCATGAAGCCTCCTCTACTTTTCGTCCGATTTTACTCCAGGGATCTTGTCGAGCAGTTTGCTGGCCGCACGGACGTTGGCTTTCAGGGCGTAGTCGAGCGACGCGAGCTGTTCTTCCATCGCTTCCTGCAGCACGCTGGCCGGGTCGGCCGGACCGAGCTTGAGATAGGCATCCGCTTCGCCATAGTCGCGGTGGATTTCCATGCCGGCCTTCTTGGCGATGTGGATCATCGTGGCGTTGGAGGACAGGCAGTGCATGTACAGGGTGTCGACGTCGTTGTTGCGGCAGGCCATGTTGGCGCGCTCGAACAGCTTGGAGCCGATGCCAAGGCCGCGCGCTGACTTGGAGACCGATACGCCGAATTCCGCCACCTGGTCCTTCTCGGTGGCCTTGTGCTTGTCTTCGTCGCGATCGTTGAAGGCCAGGTGACCGACCGCCACCAGCTTGAAGACGCGGTTGTAGACGCCGAACACCAGGTCGCGATCGAAGTCGATGCTGTTGACGTAGCGCGTGACCTGCTCGTCGTTGATGGGGGAGCCGAAGCGCAGCAGGCGGTCGCGATGCTCCAGCGCGAGGAAGTGCTTGAGCATGCGGCGCCGGTCGCGCTCGCGCAGTTCCTTGACCGGCACGGTCGGCCGGTCCGTGCCGCCGAACAGGCCGCGCAAGGGATTGCGGAAGAAGTTAAGGCTGGTCATCGTTGCGCCCCTCCGCGCCGATCGCTGCATGTACCGCTTGCACGCGCGCCGCGCGCACCAGCTCGGGAATCTGTTGCGGTGCCGCCGCCGAGCGCTGCGCGATCTCGCCGGCGTTGACTGCGCGCGCTGCATCGAGCGCCCTGGCCACCAGCCCGCGCTGCGGCGACGGCGAAGTCCCGCCCGCATTCGCGCATTCGGCTGCAAGCACCATCTGCATGAAGCGCGCCGGCTTGCGGAAGCCGTCGCAGCGTTCGAACAGGCTGACCAGTGCTGCGGCGTCCAGCGCCTGCGCCTGGCCCACGCTCGCGCGGTCGCGCGCGGTCATCACCGCCAGGTCGCGGCATTCGGTCGGCACTTTCAGGCGCTTGCTGGCCTGCTCGACCTGCGCCACCTCGAGCGCAAGCGTCAGCGCAGCAAAACGCACCGGCAGCTCATGGCCTTGCGCGGCGGCGCGATCGATCACAGGCGCCACAGCGTGGCCGTCGTCGACTTCCGGAAGGATGTGCGACAGGGCTCCGCACTCGCGCAGCACCTGCAGCATGCGCGAAGGCTTCTGCTCCATCAGGCCGCGCGCGATCTCCTGCCACACGCGCTCGGGCACCAGTGCATCGACCTCGCCCTCTTCGACCATGCGTTTCATCAGCGCGTTGGTTTCGGGCGCCACGCGGAAGTCGGGATAGCGCGCGGCAAAGCGCGCCACGCGCAGGATGCGCACGGGGTCCTCGGCGAAGGCGTCCGACACGTGGCGGAAAATGCGGTCCCTGATGTCCCGCTGGCCGTGGTAGGGATCGACCAGCACGCCATCGTCGCCGCGTGCAATGGCGTTGATGGTCAGGTCGCGGCGCACCAGGTCTTCTTCCAGCGTCACGTCGCTGGAAGTGTGGAAAACGAAGCCCTTGTAGCCGGGCGCCGTTTTGCGCTCGGTGCGCGCCAGCGCATATTCCTCCTGCGTTTCGGGGTGCAGGAATACCGGGAAATCCTTGCCTACGGGACGGAAGCCGGCCTTCACCATGTCTTCCGGGGTAGCGCCAACCACCACGTGGTCATGGTCCTTGACAGGCAAGCCAAGCAATTCATCGCGCACCGCGCCGCCGACCACGTAACTCTTCATCGCCATCAATCGTCCGGCATCTCCGCGTCATGCAATGGCGCGGTTTCGGTTTCAGCCAGGGCGCCGGCGATCCAGGCGTCGACGGCAGGATGGTTGCGCATGCGCTCGCAGTAGGCGGCCAGCGCCGGCGGCAGCGCCACGCCATAGGTCTTGAAGCGGCACACGACCGGCGCGAAGAAGGCGTCGGCAATCGAGAACTCGCCGAACAGGAATTCGTTGTGGCCGAAGCGGCTCAGGCATTCTTCCCACATCTCGCTGATGCGGCCAATGTCGGCCTGGGTGGCCGGGGTGCGTCCCTTGCCCGGGTAGCTGCCCTTGATGTTCATCGACATCGTGGTGCGCAGGCTGCCGAAGGAGCTGTGCATCTCGGCGCAGACCGAGCGCGCCAGGGCACGGGCGGCCACGTCGCGCGGCCACATGGGCTTGTCGGGGAATTGCTCGGCCAGGTATTCGCAGATCGCCAGGCTGTCCCAGATCGCCATGTCGCCGGCCAGCAGCACCGGCACGCGGCCACTGGCGCTGTACCTGGCGATATTGTTGGATGTGTCGGGCTGGTCGAGCAGCACGCGCACTTCGGTGAACGGGATATTGAAGGCTTTCATCGCAACCCACGGGCGCATCGACCAGGAGGAATAGTTCTTGTTGCCGATGACCAGGGTCAGGCCGGGTTCGCGCGCCGCGGCCAGGGTTTCGGCAAGTTTCGGGTCGAGTTCTGTGGTCTGCATGGTTCCTCTGCTCTGGTTTAACGGCCGCCGTAGGCGGCTTCCTGTTGTTCCTGCTCGGTGTAACCCTTTGGCGTGACGGTGCCACCCAGGCGCGCTTTCAGCGATTGCGGGCGGCCGTCGAACAGCGCCGCATAGTACGTGGCGTTGACCATCACATTTTTCACGTAGCCGCGCGTTTCCGAGAACGGGATCGATTCAATGAAAATGGTGCTGTCCATCGGCTTGGCCAGCTGCGTGCGCCAGGAGCGCAGACGTCCCGGCCCGGCGTTATAGGCGGCGGTAGCCAGCACCTGCGAGCCATCCATGCTGCCAAGGACCATGTTCAGGTAGTTCGCGCCCAGCAGGATATTGGTCTTCACGTCGGTCAGCATGCCCTGCACGAAATCGGTCAGCCCGATCTTGCGCGCCACCCAGCGGCCGGTCGACGGCATCACCTGCATCAGGCCCGAGGCGCCGACCGAGGATTGCGCATCCATCACGAAGCGCGATTCCTGGCGGATCAGGCCATATACCCAGGCGCGGTCCAAGCCCAGGGTGCTGGTGGTCGGCTGCATGATGTCGTCATGCGGAACCGGATAGCGGTGCGTGTAGTCGGCCTGCACGCGGGTCTTTTCGGAGGTGTACACCATGCGGTCCAGCACATGCTTTTCGCGCGCGAATTCGGCAGCGGCGATCAGCTCGCGCTCGTTCAGGCGGCGCGTCTCCCAGTTCCACTCGCGCGTGCCTTCGAAGCGCAGGCGCATTTCGAAGAACTTGAGCGCGCGCTGCAGGCCCGGGTTGGCGGCGATGGCGGCCATTTCGGCCGGCGTCGGGGCCGCGCCCGGCGGCGGGATGGTGACCAGCTGGCCCAGCTCTTCCCCGGCCAGGATGCCGTAGTAGCTGGACTGGTCGGCGATGCTGCGGTAGGCCGCCAGCACTTCCGGCGTGTTGCTGCCTGCTTCGGCGGCAAGGGCGCGCGCGTTCCAGTAGATCCAGGTCGGGTCCTTGCGCAGTTGCGGCGGCATGGCGGCGATGGTGGCCTTCACCGTTTTCCAGTCGCGCTCACGCAGGGCGATGCGGGTCTTCCATTGCATCTGGTCCAGCGACAGCGGGGCGCCGGCCGACTTGGCCCAGTAGCCAGCCGTGTCGGGCGAGAACGAGTAGGACGATACCAGCGCCAGGTTGGCCCAGCCGATCGCGCGCTCCTGCGGTGTCAGGTGCGGCGAGTTCTTTTCCAGCGCCATGCGCGCCAGGTTCATGCTGGTGCGGGCGCCGCGGCCCACTGCGACCAGGAAGGTTTCGTGGTCGGCACGTGTGCTGCCGGCGCCTTTGGCCAACGCCAGCGTCGGCAGGTCGACTGCCTGGCCCATCTTCTTGTCGGAGCCGTTCAGCAGGATCACGGTGCGCTTGGCAGGGCCCGTGGCATTGGTTTCGCCGGCCAGGCGCACCTGCACCCACAAGTCATCCTCGGTGAATTGTCCGGTCTGCGCCAGCGCTGCGATCAGCGCACCGCATCCTTCGCCGTAGTAAGGCGGATAGACCAGCAGCGCGCGCGCATCGGCGGCGACGTTCTGGCCTTTGGAAAGGCGCGACAGCAGGTTGTAGCATTTGACCTGGGTGTCGTCCTGCAGCACGAACTGCGGGAACTGTTCGTCAAAAGTGGCCCACTCGCGCTTGCGGCCCAGTTCCAGCAGCCAGTCGTTGCGCATGCGGTCGGCGATCGCGCTGCCCTGGTATTTGCTCAGGAAGGCGCGCACTTCCGGATCGGTCGCTTCCTTGAAGCGGGCCTTCAGGCGGTAATAATCGACGTAGGAAGGAATCGAATAATCGGCAAGACGTGCGGCGTAAAACTCCGCCTTGGCGGCGTCGTCGCGCCGTACCGAATCACGCAGCAGGAGGAAGGCATCGTCTTCCTTGCGGCTGTCGCTTGCGTTATCCTGCGCCAAGGCCAGTGGCGAGGCGGCGCATGCTGCGACCATCAGTGCGCCGGCTATCCATTTCGAGGTGGAAATCAATGTACGACTCTCAAGGTAATTCACGATATGACCAGCCCAACTAGGATACCACGCAACCCCGACGGCCAGCCAGCATCCGGCAAGGCGGACCTGCGCAAGAAGATGCTGGCGGCACGCCGTGCGCTGGCGCCGGAAATGCGTGCGCAATGGGACAAGGAAATTGGTGCGAAGGTGGTCCAGTGGTGGCGTGAATCCGGTGTGGGATCGGTGGGCGTGTACTGGCCCTTGCGCGACGAGCCAAACTTGCATGCCTGTTATGCGGAGCTGGCGCAACTGGGCGTGAAACTGCTGCTGCCGGTGGTGCTGGAAAAGCATGCCCCGCTGGCATTCGCCGAGTGGACCATTGGCGAACCGATGGTGAAGGACCCGATGGGAGTGGCCGTGCCGGCCAAGCTGCGCCTGGTGGAAGAGTATCCGCCGGCTTTACTGGTGCCTTGCCTGGGCTATAACGCGCAAGGCTACCGCCTGGGGTATGGCGGCGGTTTCTACGACCGCACGCTGGCGCGCGAACCGCGCCCGGCTACTGTGGGGGTGGCCTATCGCTGCCTCGCCGCCGAATTCGGCAGCGACGGACACGATGTGGCGCTGGACCGCATCATTACCGAAGACTAGAACCGGAAGACCTGTGCCTGACCCACAGGGTCAGGCACCCGGCCTGCGACGGCTGCGGGCCAAGTGTCGGACCCTGTGGGTCTGACACTGGTTTACCGGTTTCAGACCAGCCGGTTCCACAAGGCCGTCGTGGCGACGGCCTGGTTCATCGAATAGAAATGCAGGCCCGGCGCACCGCCAGCCAGCAGTCTTTCGCACAGCGCGCTGACCACGTCCAGGCCAAACGCCTTGATCGAAGCCGAATCGTCGCCGAACGATGCCAGCTTCAAGCGCACCCAGCGCGGAATCTCCGCACCGCACATATCCGAGAAGCGCATCAGCTGCGTGTAATTCGTGATCGGCATGATGCCGGCCACGATAGGCACGTTCACGCCCGCCTTCTGCGCCGCGTCGACGAAATGGAAGTATGCATCGGCGTTATAGAAGTACTGGGTGATCGCGGCATTGGCACCGGCATTCACCTTGCGCACGAAAGCCTGCATATCGTCCTGCGGCGAGCGTGCCTGCGGGTGAACTTCCGGATAGGCCGCCACTTCGATATGGAACCAGTCGCCCGTTTCGGCGCGCACGAATTCCACCAGCTCATTGGCGTAGCGGAACTCGCCCGCCATGCCGTAGCCGGAAGGCAGGTCGCCGCGCAGCGCCACCAGGCGCTTGATGCCGTGCGCTTTGTACTGCTGCAGGATGGCGCGGATCGATTCGCGCGTGCCGCCGATGCAGGACAAGTGCGGCGCAGCGTCTTCGCCGGCCGCCATGATCTCGAGCACGGTATCCAGGGTGCCTTGCTGGGTCGAGCCGCCGGCGCCGAAGGTCACGGAAAAATACTTGGGATGCAGCTCGGACAGTTTGGCGCGCACGAGGCGCAGCTTCTCCGTTCCTTCCGCCGTTTTCGGCGGGAAGAATTCGATACTGAAATTATGGTTAGCCATCATTGTCTTTCAACAGGAGGGTAGACAAGGCCCAGGAAATCACGCTGTACAGGAGCGCTGCGAGGATGGCATAGCCAAAGCTGTCGACGTGGAAGCCGTCCACCACTTTCGCCACCAGCCAGAACATGAAGCCGTTGATGACGAAGATGAACAGGCCGAGCGACAGCACCGTGACGGGCAATGTCAGCAACAGCAGCAGCGGGCGCACCAGGGTGTTGACCAGGCCAAGCAGGAGGGCAGCAACCAAAGCGGCGCCAATGCTTGTGACACTGACGGAATGCATGAGGTAAGGCACCGCGAACAGCGCGGCGGCATTGATTATCCAGGTGAGGACCAAACGCATGATTTCATCTCGCTTCTTTAGAACCGGTAAACCGGTGTCCGCCCCGCAGGGTCAGACACCTGATACGCGGCAGTCGCCTGATTTGCAGTAGAGGACGGGAGCTGGACCTAGGGTCAGTTCCCGCCGCTTTACCGGTTTTAGTAGCGGTAGTGCTCAGGCTTGTAAGGGCCTTCGACCTTGACGTTGATATACGCTGCCTGCTCTTCGGTCAGGGTGGTCAGCTGCGCGTTCAGCTTCTTCAGCTGCAGGCGCGCGACCTTCTCGTCCAGGTGCTTCGGCAGGGTGTACACGCCGACCGGGTAAGCCTTGGTGTTGGCGAACAGCTCGATCTGGGCGATGGTCTGGTTGGCGAACGAGGACGACATCACGTACGAAGGGTGGCCGGTGCCGCAGCCCAGGTTCACCAGGCGGCCTTCCGCCAGCAGGATGATGCGCTTACCGTCAGGGAAGATCACGTGGTCCACCTGCGGCTTGATGTTCTCCCACTGGTATTTCTTCAGGGAGGCGACATCGATCTCGTTGTCGAAGTGGCCGATGTTGCAGACGATGGCCTGGTCCTTCATCTTCAGCATGTGCTGCTCGGTCAGGATGTGGTAGTTGCCGGTGCAGGTCACGAAGATGTCGCCGTGTTCGGCGGCGTAATCCATGGTCACCACGCGGTAGCCTTCCATCGCGGCCTGCAGGGCGCAGATCGGGTCGATCTCGGTCACCCACACTTGCGCCGACAGCGCGCGCATGGCTTGCGCGGAACCCTTGCCCACGTCGCCGTAGCCGGCGATGACGGCGATCTTGCCGGCCACCATCACGTCGGTGGCGCGCTTGATGCCGTCCACCAGGGATTCGCGGCAGCCGTACAGGTTGTCGAACTTGGACTTGGTGACGGAGTCGTTCACGTTGATGGCCGGGAAGGCCAGCTTGCCTTCCTTGTGCATCTGGTACAGGCGGTGCACGCCGGTGGTGGTTTCTTCGGTCACGCCGAGGATGTGCGGCAGGCGCTTGGAGTACCAGGTCGCGTCCTTGGCCAGGTGGGCCCTGATGGAGTTGAACAGGCAGATTTCTTCTTCCGAGCCTGGGTTGTTCAGTACGGAGATGTCTTTTTCAGCGCGCGCGCCCAGGTGCAGCAGCAGGGTTGCGTCGCCGCCGTCGTCCAGGATCATGTTGGAGTACACGCCTTCACCTGGCCATTCGAAGATGCGGTGGGTGTAGTCCCAGTAGTCGGCCAGGGTTTCACCTTTGACTGCGAAGACCGGGGTGCCTGCCGATGCGATGGCGGCGGCGGCGTGGTCCTGGGTCGAGTAGATGTTGCAGGAGGCCCAGCGTACTTGCGCGCCCAGTGCTTCAAGGGTGCGGATCAGCACTGCGGTCTGGATGGTCATGTGCAGCGAGCCGGTGATGCGCGCGCCTTTCAGCGGCTGCGCAGCGGCGAATTCCTCGCGGATTGCCATCAGGCCTGGCATTTCCGTTTCGGCGATCTTGATCTCTTTTTCGCCCCAAGCGGCCAGGCCGATGTCAGCGATGATGTAGTCTTGGGAGTCTTTGAGTACGGCGTTCATCACGCCCTCCTTTCAGTGTGTTGAAAAAAGTAACGTGAGCGCGGTGTTGATGTTCCGAGCCTGGCCAGGCTTGCTGGTCGCAGCGCTCCTCGGAGGGGGTAGATTGTAACACTGTGCGAGCCCGAACCGGTAAACCGGTGTCTGACCCAAGGGGTCAGACACCTGATACGCGGCGGTCGCTGGAGGTGTCTGACCCTGCGGGTCAGACGGGACGGCCATCCGGCCGGTTTGCCGGTTTAGAGGCCCGCAGCGGCGCGCAGGATCGCGGCCTTGTCGGTGCGCTCCCAGCTGAACTCCGGCTCTTCGCGGCCGAAGTGTCCGTAAGCGGCGGTCTTGGTGTAGATCGGGCGCAGCAGGTCCAGCATCTGCACGATGCCTTTCGGGCGCAGGTCGAAGTGTTCCTGCACCAGTTGTGCGATCTTCTCGTCGGAGATCACGCCGGTGCCTTCGGTGTACACGGTGATGTTGATCGGGCGTGCCACGCCGATCGCGTACGACACCTGCACCTGGCACTGGCGCGCCAGGCCCGCGGCCACCACGTTCTTGGCTACGTAACGCGCAGCGTAGGCTGCGGAACGGTCGACTTTCGATGGGTCCTTGCCGGAGAACGCGCCGCCGCCGTGCGGGGCTGCGCCGCCGTAGGTGTCGACGATGATCTTGCGGCCGGTCAGGCCGCAGTCGCCCTGCGGGCCGCCGATGACGAAACGGCCGGTCGGGTTGACCAGGAACTTGGTGTCCTTGATCCATTCGGTCGGCAGCACCGGGCGGATGATCTCTTCGATCACCGCTTCTTCGATCTGCTTGTGGCTCAGTTCAGGCGCGTGCTGGGTCGACAGCACGACGGTATCCACGGAGACCGGGCGGCCGTCGACGTAGCGCAGGGTGACCTGCGATTTCGCATCAGGACGCAGCCATGGCAGGCGGCCGTCCTTGCGCAGCTGCGATTGGCGCTCGACCAGGCGGTGCGAGTAGTAGATCGGCGCTGGCATCAGTTCCGGGGTTTCATCGCAGGCGTAGCCGAACATCAGGCCCTGGTCGCCGGCGCCCTGGTCCAGGTCGATGCCTGCACCTTCATCGACGCCCTGGGCGATGTCGGGCGATTGCTTGTCGTAAGCAACCAGCACGGCGCAGCCCTTGTAGTCGATACCGTATTCGGTGTTGTCGTAGCCGATGCGCTTGATGGTATCGCGGGCTACTTGAATATAATCCACGTTGGCGTGGGTGGTGATTTCACCTGCCAGCACCACCAGGCCGGTATTGCACAGGGTTTCCGCGGCAACGCGGGCACGTGGGTCCTGGGTCAGGATGGCATCCAGAATCGCGTCGGAAATCTGGTCGGCTACCTTGTCCGGGTGGCCTTCAGAGACGGATTCAGAGGTAAACAGGAAATCGTTGGACATCGCAAGCTCCTAGCTTTGGTTCTAAATAACATTGTCGCAAAACCAATAAAGCTTGCGACGCTTTAGCGAAGTTTGTATCCCGCCTCGCAAGTTGTCTGTTAACTCAGCGGCTACTGCAACGTGGTATTTTACGCTTCTTAAAAAATTTTTGTGCAGAGCAACGTAAAAATGCTCTTATAAATTAAGAAATGCTGTTAAGAATATTTCGCTTCTTCTCCATCTTCCCCCTGCCAATCCTGCATGCCCTGGGCGTGGGTCTCGGCTGGCTGGTCTACCTGCTCTCCCCTTCCTACCGGCGCCGCATGCGCGCCAATATGAAACAGGCCGGGTTCGGCGAACACCTGGGCAGCGCCGTGGGGGAAGCGGGCAAGGCCATTGCCGAACTGCCGTTCATCTGGTGCGCCGACCCGCAGCGCGTGACCGACCGCGCCACCGTCGAAAACTGGGGCCTGGTGCAGCAATACCTCGATGCCGGCAAGGGCATTGTCTTCCTGACCCCGCACCTGGGCTGTTTTGAGATCACCGCGCAGGAAATCGCCCACCGCACCGAGCTGATGGTGATGTACCGTCCGCCCCGCAAGGAAGCGATGAAGCCGCTGATCGAGGGCGCCCGCGCCCGCAAGAACCTGTTGCTGGCGCCTGCGAACATGGGCGGCGTGCGCATGCTGGCCAAGTTCCTGAAGAAAGGCCAGCCGATCGGCCTGCTGCCCGACCAGGTGCCGCAGGAAGGCGAAGGCGTGTGGGCCGATTTCTTCGGCCGCACTGCCTACACCATGACCTTGCCGGCCAAGATGGCGCAGCTGGGCGATGCCGTGATCCTGATCGTCTACGCCGAACGCCTGCCGGGCGGCAAGGGCTACGTGGTGCGTTTCGTGCCGTTCGAGGGCTCGCTGGAAGGCGATTCCGCCGCCCAGGCGCGCGCCATCAACGCTGAAATGGAGAAGCTGATCGCGCGTTGTCCGGCCCAGTACTACTGGAGCTATAACCGCTACAAAGTGCCGGCCGGCGTGACCGGTCCGGGCGCCGCGGCGCAGGAGGCATCGGCATGAGGCTCCTGCTGGGGATGATGTGGTTGCTGCACTGGTTGCCGCTGCCGGTGCTGGGCCGCATCGGCAAGGCCGTTGGCAACCTGCTGTTTATCGTGATGGGACCGCGCCGCGAGATCGCGCTGACCAACCTGCGCCTGACCATGCCGGAATTGACGGAGGAACAGCGGCGTGGCATCGCGCGCCAGCACTTCCAGGCGTATTCGCGCAGCGTGCTGGAACGCTCGATCCTGTGGTGGGCCTCCGAACAGCGCCTGCGCAGGCTGATCAAGGTGGAAACCAGCGACGGCATGGCGCCCGGCAAGGTTCCGGTTGCCGAGATGACGGAAAAGCCGACCATCCTGCTCTGCCCGCATTTCGTTTGCCTGGACGTGGGCGGCGCCTCGATCGCCATGGAAGCGTCGGCATCGTCGATGTACGTCGCGCAAAAAAACAAGGTCTTCGATGAAGTGTTGCGCGCCGGCCGCGCGCGTTTCAAGCCGGTCAGGCTGTTCACGCGCCAGGACGGCATCAAGCCCATCCTGCGCGCGCTGAAGGAAAAGCTGCCTTACTTCATGCTGCCGGACATGGACTTTGGCGACAAGGATGCGGAATTCGTGCCCTTCTTCGGCGTACCCGCCGCGACCTTGACCGCTACTGCGCGCATCGCCGCGGCAACCGGCGGCCAGGTGATGCCGGTGATCGCCACTTTCCTGCCCAATTACGAAGGCTACCGTGTGAAGTTCTATCCGGTGTGGGAGAATTACCCAGGGCCCGACATGGTCGCGGCAACGCGCCGCATGAATGAATTTATCGAAGAACGCGTCAAGGAAGCGCCGGCCGAATACTTCTGGACCCACAAGCGTTTCAAGACCCGCCCGGATGGCCAGCCTTCTTTCTATTCAAAGAAAAAATGAAACTCAAATTCACCAAGATGCACGGCGCAGGCAATGACTTCGTGGTCATCGACGCCATTAACCAGAAAATCGATTTCAGCCCCGCCCAGTGGCAAGCACTGGCCGACCGCCGGTTCGGCGTCGGTGCGGACCAGATGCTGGTGGTGGAAAAGTCGAGCGTGCCGGGTTGCGATTTCCGCTACCGCATCTTCAACAATGACGGCGGCGAGGTGGAACAGTGCGGCAATGGTTCGCGCGCCTTCGTCAAGTTCGTGGTCGAAAAAGGCCTGACCGCGGCACGCAAGATCAGGGTGGAAACGCTGGCCGGCATCATCGAACCGCGCCTGGAGGATGACGGCAGCATCACGGTTGACATGGGCGCCCCTGTGCTCGATCCGGCCCAAGTGCCGTTCGATGCGGAGGGCTTGCAGGGCCAGCCGGAAGGCCGCGAAACCCTGTGGCCGCTGGTGCTCGAACTGGGCGGCCAGCGCGAAGCGGTGCAGGTGTCGGTGGTGTCGATGGGGAACCCGCACGCGGTGCAGGTGGTGGCTGACGTCGACAGCGCGCCGGTGGAGCTGGTGGGGCCGCTGATCGAGCACCATCTGCGCTTCCCCAAGCGGGTGAATGCCGGCTTCATGCAGCTGGTGAACCGCCAACACGTCAAGCTGCGCGTATTCGAGCGCGGCGCCGGCGAGACGCTGGCTTGCGGCACCGGCGCTTGCGCGGCGGTGGTGGCAGGCATTCGTCGCGGCTTGCTCGATTCGCCGGTGCGGGTTGACGCACGCGGCGGGCAATTGTCGATTGCGTGGGCGGGCGAGGGCCAGCCAGTTTACCTGACCGGGCCGGCCGTGACCGTCTTCGAAGGCGAGATCACGATCTGAAACCGGTAAACCTGGGTCAGACCCTGGGGTCTGACCCAGGTTTACCGGTTCTCAAGCAGCCGCCATCATGTCGGCGCCCAACCAGCTCTTGAGCCGGTACAGCCGCTGCCGGTAATTTCCTTCCATATCCGCATCCACCTGCTCGAACAGGCGCACGATGCGGTCCAGCTTCTGCCGCTCCGCCGCGGTGCGCACCAGCACCAGGCGGCGCTTGCTGCGGCCATAACTGGCGCGAATATCGACCACCAGGCAATGCCCCTGGTCGGCCGCCTTCACGTCCAATAGCAAAGCTTCGGCGCGCGTCAGGCGGAACAGGGCCGCCAGCTCGATGCGCGCCGCCAGCAATGGCTGGCTGCTAAGGATTTCACGCGTCAGCAAGGGCAACAGCGGATCGGCCCAGCCTGCCGGCGGTGGCGGCGGCGCGATCCGGTCCAGTGCCTGCTGCGCCTCGGCGCTGCCCTGGGCTGCCGCCTTTTGCAGCCAGAACACGGCCCGCACATCATTGTCCTCGGCGCCACGGCGCGCGCGCCAGGCATGGATGCCGCATTCCAGCTGCGCCCCGCTATGCCCCATGTCCGCCGCCCGTTCCAGGCAGGCCTGCGCCTCGCTCGCGCTGCGCTGGGAGAACTCGGGGCGGATATAGATGCGCGACATGGCAAACCAGGCATCGGCCAGCCCTTGCTCGCCGGCCTGGGCCAGCCAGCGCAGGGCGCGCTTGAAGTTGACTGTGCCGCTGCTGGACTCGACCCGGTCGCCCTCGCTGTTCATGCGGGCCAGGTGCAGGCCCAACGCCAACTGGGCATCGCGGTCGCCGCCCTGGGCTGCCATGGTACGCAAGCGCAGCAGCTCCTCCTGGTCGGCATCCGGCTCGGCCTCCAGCGCGCGCCAGGCTTCCGGCGCGCTAGACGGTACCGCGCGCTGCGGCATCGCTGGCGCGACGGCCTGGCGTACCTGGCCCGTCGTGGCTGGCGGCGACGGATCGACGCGCCGCAACTGCGCCAGCACGCGCACCGCCGCAGGGATTCCTTCTTGCGCGGCGCGCACGAACCACTGCAATGCCTGAGCCCGCGCAGGCTGCGCCACTTCGAAGGGAATGTTGGCGCCAATCAGTTGCCAGGCTTCCTCCACGCCCTGGGTCGCGGCGCGGCATAGCCAATGCAAGGCTGTCGGCATGTTCCGTGGCAGGCTGGCCCCGCCAAAAAGGTAGAGCTTGCCCAGCGCTAACTGGGCTGCGGCGTCTCCTGACCGCGCTCCCCTGATAATCACCAGCTCGTCTCGATTTGCCATCGATGTATCCGGTTCCAAGGAATAAGCTGCATGTCCAGTGTAGCCGCACCACTATGCGCTGGCGCATGACTCCCGGACTTTTTGATATGTGACAAATGTGACAGCCCTAGCTTTCGGCTTCCTTACAGCTCTTTCACTAAATGAACAGGCTGGCAAGCGTTTCAAAAATACAACAGTACTGGACGGTTTTGACCCTTTTTCGTGCAGGTAGATGACCAATCGGCCCGAATACGGCGCTGTCTGCACTTATCGTATAAGCATCCCTGTACCCGGTTTGACTCATAAAAAGGAAGAACACATGAAGAAATCGTTATTGGCCCTGGCCTTGATGGGCGCCTTCAGCAGTGCCGCCTTTGCCCAATCCTCGGTCACCATTTATGGCACGCTGGATGCCGGCATTACCAAGACGACCCATACAGCCAATTCCGCCGTCCAGGAAGCCAAGCGCGACAACAACAAGCTGGGCTTCCGCGGGGTGGAAGACCTGGGCAGCGGCCTGAAGGCGCTGTTCCAGCTGGAGATCCGCTTCGAGCCCGATACCGGCACCATTGAAGGCGTGACCCGTCCGTTGTTCCAGGGCCAGAGCCGGGTCGGCCTGCAAGGCGGCTTCGGCACCATCCGCGCCGGCCGCGCACTGACGTCGCTGCAGGAAACCACGACCCAGTTCGAGCCATGGTCCGGCATGCCGAACCCTGCCGGCTTCCAGACCGACATCATGGTAGCCGGCTACCGCACGGCCTTGTCGGGCAGCGGCTCCGATCCGCTGGGCATTGCCGGCAATTCCGGCAACCGTTTCTCCAACGCCATCTGGTACAACACGCCGGTGTGGAATGGCTTCCAGCTCAATGTGAACATCGGCAGCAAGGAAAACAATGGCCTGACGACTCCGATCGTCGGCCGCGGCACCGCGGCGGCGCCGCAGTATCCGGTGGGCTCGCTGGCCGGCGCCTATCCGTATTCGGTCAGCGCTACGTACATGGCGCCGGGCACGATGCCGCAGTGGGCGATCTACGCCGGTACCGAACGCAATGCCACCGAGGTCAAATGGCATTCGATCGGCGCTTATTACCGCCCGATTCCTGACCTGAAGCTGATGGCCAACTACGGTAAACAGGACCTGGGCCATATCCTGGCCAGCAATGACGGCATCACTTCCTGGATGCTGGGTGCGAACTACACTGTCGGGCCGGGCAAGTTCCTGATCGGCTACGGCCAGAAGGACCCGGATGGGCAGTTGAAGACCAAGCAGTTCTCGGTCGGCTATGAATACAGCCTGTCGCCGCGTACCTATCTGTACCTGGACCTGTCGCAGAAGAAGCTGCCGCTCACTGCGACGGCGACTTCGGATACCAACCAGAATCATTACGCGCTGGGTATTCATCACAACTTCTAAAACCGGTAAACCTGGGTCAGACCCAAGGGGCTGACCCAGTCTGCTCTTCCGCCGCGGGTTGAGTGTCAGACCCTTGGGTCTGACACTGGTTTACCGGTTTGGATCGGTTAAAATGTCCACGCCTGCAACATTCGATGTGACATCAACAATGACCGACACCCTGGATTCCGCAATCGTCGCGCAGTACCTGGCCGACAATCCCCACTTCTTCGAAGAACACGCCAATCTGCTCGGCGACGTCAGGCTGTCCAGCCCACTGACCGGGCGTGCGGTCTCGCTGCAGGAACGCCAGATGGAAGTCATGCGCGACAAATACAAGGCGCTGGAATTGCGCATGGCAGAACTGACCCGCCACGCGGAGGCCAACGCCGCCATTGCCAACCGCTTCCACAGCTGGAACCAGGCCATCTTGCAAACCCGCGACGATGCCGAAGTGCCGCGCGCCATCGTGCAAGGCCTGGTCGACAGCTTCCAGGTGCCGGCCGCGACCCTGCGCCTGTTCAACGTGAGCGACGAATTCGCCGGCGCATGGTTTGCCAGCGGCGTCTCCGAGGATGCCCGCCTGTTCGCCAACAGCCTGTTGACGCCTTACTGCGGCAGCAACAACGATTTCGAAGCGGTGCGCTGGCTGGACGATGCGGAGCGCATCAAGTCAACCGTCATCCTGCCGCTGCGCAAGCCCGGCGCCAAAGGCCCGGCCTTCGGCCTGCTGATCATGGGCTCGCCGGACCCGGAACGCTTCACGTCCCTGATGGCGACCGATTTCCTGGTCCACATCGGCGAAACAGCCAGCGTTGCCCTGGCGCCCCTGCTGGCCTAGCATCAAGGCCGACCCTTCCATGAGCGGCGCCGGCAAGCTCGAACAGGCCGACGCCTACCTGGCCCACCTGGCCGCCCAGCGCAAGCTGTCCGCGCACACGGTCGCTGCTTACGGGCGCGACCTGCGCGAGCTGGCCGCGCTGTCCGACGGCAAAGCCTGGGACGCCCTCAGCCACTTCGATATCCGGCGCTACGCGGCCCAGCTGCATAGCCGCGGCCTGGATGCGCGCAGCATCGCGCGCAAGCTGTCCGGCTGGCGCGGCTTCTTTGCCTGGCTGGGCCAGCACAGCGCGCTGGCCGCCAATCCGGTGGAAGGCGTGCGCGCGCCCAAGCGGGCCAAGACCTTGCCCAAGGCCCTCTCGGCCGACGATGCGGTGCAGCTGGTGGCGCCTGCCATGCCGGCTGCCGATGCTGGCGAGCCGGCCCGCCTGTGCGACCGCGCCATGTTCGAACTGCTGTATTCGAGCGGCCTGCGGGTGTCCGAACTGGCCAGCCTGGACCGCGAATTCCGCAAGGCCGGCGATGGCCAGCCCGCATCGCTGGGCTGGCTGGAACTGGGCAACGCGGAAGTCGTGGTGACCGGCAAGGGCAACAAGATGCGCCGCGTGCCGGTCGGCAGCGCCGCCCTCGATGCCCTGCAACGCTGGCTGGCGGTGCGCCCGGCGCCGGCCGATGGCAGCAATGCCCTGTTCGTCAACGAGCGCGGCAAGCGCGTCACGCCGCGCGTGGTGCAGCTGCGGCTGAAGGCCCACGGCATCCGGGCCGGTGCGCCGGTCGCGGTCCATCCGCACATGCTGCGTCATTCGTTTGCCTCGCACGTGCTGCAATCCTCGGGCGACCTGCGCGCCGTGCAGGACATGCTGGGCCACGCCAGCATCACTTCGACCCAGGTGTATACCGCCCTTGATTTCCAGCACCTGGCGCTGGTCTATGACAAGGCCCATCCAAGGGCTAAAATTAAATAGCCGGGAACTTGATCCCGCTCAAGTTTGCCCATTTGCCAGCATTTCCAGAATTCCGGCATAATCGACCGATTCCAAATGCTTCTCGTACGACTATGGCAATGATTCCCACCACTATCCTGACCGGCTTTCTTGGCGCCGGCAAAACCACGCTGCTGAACCGCATCCTGCGTGAAGAGCATGGCATGAAGATCGCCGTGATCGAAAACGAGTTCGGCCAGGAAAATATCGACAACGAAATCCTGGTGCAGGATTCGCGCGAGCAAATCGTGGAAATGAATAACGGCTGCATCTGCTGTACCGTGCGCGGCGACCTGATCGTCGGCCTGAGCGATTTGGCCAAGCGCCGCGCCGCCGGCGAAATCGAGTTCGACCGCGTCGTGATTGAAACCACCGGCCTGGCCAATCCCGGCCCGGTGGCCCAGACTTTCTTCATCGATGAGGAAGTAGGCGCTAACTACCTGCTCGACGCCGTGGTCACGGTGGTCGATGCGCGCCACGCCATGCAGCAGCTGGACGAGCACGAAGAAGCGCAGCGCCAGGTCGGCTTTGCCGACAAGATCCTGCTGTCCAAGACCGACCTGGTGGATGCCGCCGCCGTCGATGCACTGACTGCCCGCCTGAAGCGCATCAACCCGCGCGCGCCGATCAGCCGTTCCGATTTCGGCAAGGCGCCGCTGACCGAGGTGCTCGACCTGCGCGGCTTCAACCTGAATGAAAAGCTGGAAATCGATCCCGGCTTCCTGGCCGAGGACCTTCACGATGGAAGCGAGCACGACCACGAACATGGCCATGTGCACGACGAGCACTGCGGCCATCACGATCATCACCACGCCCATCATACCGACGATATCGCGGCCTTCGTCTTCAAGAGCGAACGCCCGTTTGACCCGGCCAAGCTGGACGAATTCCTGGGTGGTCTCGTTGATGTGTACGGTCCTCGCATGTTGCGTTACAAAGGCGTATTGTTGATGCAGGGCGCAGAGAGGAAAGTAGTGTTCCAGGGCGTGCACCAGTTGATGGGCAGCGACCTGGGTGCAAAATGGGGTGAAAACGAGACACGGGCAAGCAAAATGGTGTTTATTGGCAAAAATCTCCCAAAAGACATCTTTATTACTGGCCTTGAACAATGTTTGGTATAAACTAAGGCGTTTTTTTGACGCCACCCAAGCAGAAATTTGAAAACTCTGTCGTATCGAAGGTAAGCGAAGTCATGACAAAAGCAAATAAATCGACCCCCGCCGCAGAAGTCCTGCTCACCGAAGAAGAAATTCTGAAGATGAGCGACAAGGACTATATGAATCCGGCCCAGATGGCGTTTTTCAAGAACAAGCTGCAGAACCTTGAAAAAGAATTGCTGAAGAACGCTGGCGAAACCACCGAACACCTGCGCGAAACCGTGCTGGTGCCGGACCCCGCCGACCGCGCCACCATCGAAGAAGAGCACGCATTGGAACTGCGTACCCGTGACCGTGAGCGCAAGCTGCTGAAGAAAGTGCAGCAATCGATCGCGGCGATCGACAATAACGACTATGGTTATTGCGAGGAGACCGGCGAACCGATCGGCATTCCACGCCTGATCGCACGTCCAACGGCTACCCTGTCGCTGGAAGCACAGCAGCGCCGTGAGCTGAAACAGAAGCTGTACGGCGACTGAACTGCCACAAATCGAGAAAAAGCACGCTTAGGCGTGCTTTTTTCTTTTCTTTACACGTACGGTACGCCCTTATAATTTTCCGTTGGGCTACACTAGTGATCCTATGGGACTGTTCTCCATTTTCAAAAAAGGCAAGGTTGACGAACGCGCCGTCGAAACAGACGATGCGGACGCTGCACGCCTGGCCGCGAACAGCGAACTGGAGCGTCAACGCGCGCAACAGTCGGACCTGCAACGCGAAATCGCCCGCGCCACCGCCATGAAGATCGATGCCATCGAGGCGGCGATGGCTGCGGACATCTTCAACGAACCGGAGCCGGCCTGGGCCCGCAAGCCGCGCACGCTGCCAGCTGCCGCGGCTGCCGCCAATGATGGCGCCACCCTGCCCCTGCTGGACCAGTACACCACCGAACTGCTGGGCGACGAGGATATGCCGCTCGAAGCGGCGGCCGCCGAAAGCGCGCCGATCGTGGAAGAGATCGCGATCCTGTATTCCAACGGCCAGGCCGAAGTGGCCGAACAGATGCTGCTGGGCAGCCTGCCCGACTCGGCGCAGGACCGCACTGTCTGGTGGATGCTGTTCGACCTCTACCAGGTACTGGGCCGCCAGGAATCGTTCGAGAACGTCTCGATCGACTACGCCAGCCAGTATGAAACCTCGCCGCCGTCCTGGGTCCCGCCCGCCAGCGCGGACAGCAAGGCCCGGGAAGTAACGCGCGGCTATTCCGGCGTGACCCCGACCCTGGGCCTGGCCGGCATCCTGAACGCTTCCGTCGCAGCCCAGCTGGAGCGGCTGGATGGCATGGACCAGAAGCAGCCGCTGCGCCTGGACTTCTCGCGCGTCAACGGCGTTGACCCGGAAGGCTGCGCCCTCCTGCTGGCGGCCCTGAAGAAGGTGCAGGCCGCTGATCGCGACCTGATCGTGGTCGGTGCCGCCGAGCTGGCGGAGCAGGTTCGCTGCATCCTGACCATCGGCAACCGCGATGGCGGAGAAGCGCCGTGGCTGCTCTACCTTGAACTGCTGCGCCTGCTGAACCAGGAAAAGGAATTCGAAGAAGCCTCGATGGATTACTGCGTCACCTTCGAGGTATCGCCACCGCCTTTCGTCGCGCCAAAGAAGGTTGCCAACGCACCACGCCAGGCCACGGCGGCCGCTTCCGACCGCTTCATGCTGCCGGCCGTGATCGAAGGCGACATCGGCACCCTGCTGACGGCCATCGACGCCTATGCCAGCGAAAACCAGGTGGTGGTCTTTGACTGCGGCCGCCTGGCGCGCATGGAATTCGGCGCCGCCAGCGCCCTGCAAAGCAAGGTGGCGGAACTGGCAGGCGCCAGCCGCCGGGTCGAGTTCCGCGACCTGAACCATCTGGTGGCAGCACTGATGCGCCTGCTGGGTTATGCTGATATAGCGCGGCTCTTCCCTCACAAGTACTGATCAGTTGAATTTTGGGGCTTCGGCCCCAAAGTACCGCGTTAATCCCCAACAAAGGTATTAACATGGAACAATTTCACGGCACTACCATCCTGTGCGTGCGTCGCGGCAACGATGTCGCGATCGGCGGCGATGGCCAGGTCACGCTTGGCAACATCGTCATGAAGGGCACGGCGCGCAAGGTGCGCAAGCTGTACCAGAACAAGGTCCTGTGCGGCTTTGCCGGCGGCACCGCCGACGCCTTCACCCTGCTCGACCGCTTCGAAGCCAAGCTGGAAAAACACCAGGGCAACCTGCTGCGCGCCTCGGTCGAGATGGCCAAGGACTGGCGCACCGACCGCGTCTTGCGCCGCCTGGAAGCCATGCTGCTGGTGGCCGACAAGGATTCCACCCTGGTGATCACCGGTAACGGCGACGTGCTGGAACCGGAAGGCGGCATCGGCGCCATCGGCTCCGGTGGCAGCTATGCCCAGTCGGCTGCCAAGGCCCTGATCGAGAACACCGACATGTCCCCAAGCGAAGTCGTGAAGAAGTCGCTCACCATTGCTGGCGAGCTGTGCATCTACACCAACCTGAACCACATTATCGAGACCCTGGACCCAGCATGAACATGACCCCTCAAGAAATCGTCGGCGAACTCGACAAGCATGTGGTCGGCCAGGGCAAGGCCAAGAAGGCCGTTGCCATCGCGCTGCGCAACCGCTGGCGCCGCCAGCAGGTGGAAGAACCGCTGCGCCATGAAATCACCCCGAAGAACATCCTGATGATCGGCCCGACCGGCGTCGGCAAGACCGAGATCGCACGCCGCCTGGCCAAGCTGGCCGACGCGCCGTTCATCAAGATCGAAGCCACCAAGTTCACCGAAGTCGGCTACGTGGGCCGCGACGTCGACACCATCATCCGCGACCTGATCGAGATCGGCGTGAAGCAGACCCGCCAATCGGAAATGGCCAAGGTGCGCGCGCGCGCGGAAGATGCGGCGGAAGACCGCATCCTCGACATCCTGTTGCCGCCGCCGCGCGACTTCGGCTTTGCCAATGCCTCGGCCGAGCCGCGCACCGACGACGCCACCCGCCAGACTTTCCGCAAGCGCCTGCGCCAGGGCGAACTCGATGACAAGGAAATCGAGATCGAGCTGGCCGAGCAGAGCCCGACGATGGAAATCATGGCGCCGCCGGGCATGGAAGAAATGACGGAGCAGATCAAGTCCATGTTCTCCGGCATGGGCGGTGGCCGCAAGAAGGCGCGCAAGGTCAAGATCAAGGAAGCCATGAAATTCCTGCTGGACGAGGAAGCGGCCAAGCTGGTCAACGAAGACGAGATGAAGAAGAAGGCGCTCGCCAACGTGGAGCAGAACGGCATCGTGTTCCTGGACGAGGTGGACAAGATCGCTTCGCGCTCGGAGGTGGGCGGCGCCGACGTCTCGCGCGCAGGCGTGCAGCGCGACCTGCTGCCGCTGGTGGAAGGCACCACGGTCAACACCAAGTACGGCATGGTGCGCACCGACCACATCCTGTTCATCGCTTCCGGCGCCTTCCACCTGGCAAAACCGTCGGACCTGATCCCCGAGCTGCAGGGCCGCTTCCCTATCCGCGTTGAGCTGGAGTCGTTGTCGATTGCGGACTTCGAGCGTATCCTGACCAGTACCGACGCCTGTCTGACCAAGCAATACCAGGCCTTGCTGGCGACCGAAGGCGTGCAGCTGGGATTCGCGCCGGACGGCATCAATCGCCTGGCGGAGATTGCCTTCCAGGTCAACGAGCGCACCGAGAACATCGGCGCACGCCGCCTGTACACGGTGATGGAAAAGCTGCTGGAAGAGATCTCCTACACGGCGACCGAAACCGGCGACAAGAACCTCACCATTGATGCAGCCTATGTGAACCAGCGGCTGGATGCGCTGGCCGTCAACGAAGACCTGTCACGCTACGTACTGTAATGGCTAACAAGCAACTGGCGACGCGGCAGAAGATGCGGATCCGCGTCGAGCCCTCGCAACACTTTGGCAAGCCCCGCAATCCGATTGCGGCGCTGGCCAAGGCGCGCGCCGCGGGGCCGCACGACAAGAACCGCACCACCGCCGACCGCCAGTCTGCCAAAAAGCTGATCGACAAGAAGCTGTCCGGCGCCGACGACGAATAGCGCCGCCTTTCCGCCAACCAGCGCCGGCAATTACAGTGCGCGATAAATCAACCTGCTGTTGACGCGTTTGGCCACGCCATGCTCGAAAGTGACGATGACCCGGATCTCGTCGTGAAATCCGATGCTGTCCGCACCTTTCCCGGCGTGGACGGCGACCAGCGTCTGCACCTTGCCGGCGGCAACCGGCTGGTAGTTCAAGCTGAACTTCTGAGCCTTCAAGTAATGCTCGACCGTTTCTTGCGATTGGCCCGCTGCGATATATTTTCTGGCAATTTCGGAAATGTCTGCGCTTGCTTCCTTATTTGTCGAGCGGAATTCTTTTACCTCATCGACAAACTCGGCTGCCATGGCGCTGCCCTGGCAAATGAAGATGAACACGGCGGCGGCCGCTAAAAGCCTGCTTTTCATAATAGAGTTCTTTTCCACACGAATATGATGGCTGGGGAGGCAGTTACCCCTGAGCAACCTAGTTTATCAAACAATATTGCTATAAGCCTATCGAATTCTCACCAGTGGGAGGCCGGCTTACCAGACCGGGCCAAGGAAGAGGTAGAGGGTTTCTTCGCCGCTGCGGGTGGCGCCGGCGCCAAGGAACAAGGGGCCGAAGCGGGTTTCCACCGACAGGAATGCACTTCCCGCCTGTTTCAGCGCGCGGCCGGTCGCGCTGGTCCCGCGGTCAAAGCCACCGCCGGTCTCGAGCGAGAAGCCGGCACGCATGGTGCCGCCGAACGCACTCGGCAACGCTGCGATGCGGCGCGCCAGCACCAGGCGGCCCAGCAAAATGGTTGGTTCCTGGATCGAATCGGTCGGCGTGCCAGACAGGCGCAGGAAGCCACCCAGGGTTACCGGCGAAGCGCCGGCTTGCGCCTTGGCCCACTCCGCCGATACATGGCCGGCCCAGTCGTTCCACTCGAAAGCCTGCAGCGCCGTCGCGCCCCAGTTGACGCCGCCCGTGCCCACGCTCTTGCCGCTGCCCGGCGTTTGCTCGCGGCCGATGGTGATCAGGGTGCCGCGTGTCGGGAAGGCCAGGGAGTCGAGCGTATCGACGCGGAAGCGGGCGAAAGTCTTGCTGTTGTACACGCGGTTCACGGGAACCGCAGGGTCTTGCGGGATCAGCGGACGCACCGAGTTGGCCTGGCGCGTGACGCCGACCGACAGTTCGCCCCAGTTGCCGAACTGCCGCCCCAGCGCAAATGACGCGGCGCGCGTGCTGTAGGCCACACGCGCCATGCGCCGCTCCTTCTGGAAGATATCGCCGGCAATCCTGCCAACTTGCGCCGACGGCATCACGAACCATTGCGAACCCGCGCCCAAGGGCTGCCACCACTGGATGCCGAGGCCGCGTTCATTGCCCAGGCGCCCCTCGGTGCGCAACTCGCCGCCCCAGCTATTGAGCGCGGAGAGCACGTGCATCACCTTGATGGCGAAATTGTTCGAGTCGCGGAAGTCGCTGGCCAGCTCGAGGCCGACGCGCATGCGGCTGCGCGCCCATTCGGCTTCCGTGGCGCGGATGGTGACAGTGCGTTCGCCATCCATGTCGTCGATATCGGTTTCCACGCGCGCCATGTCGCCGCGGCCGTACAACGCAACGGCGGCCTGGCGCACCTGCTCGCGCGTGGTCGGCTGGCCGATCACCAGGCCGGACTGCTTTTCCAGCACTTCGGGATTCACTTCGCGCGCACCCTGGACCTGTACCTTGGCCAGCTTGACGGGACGATCCGAGTCGGCCGGCGTCGCCAGGCGCAAGCTTTCCATACTGACGTACTCGCGTTCCGGCAGCGCCAGCGCAGCCAGGCGCGGCTCCAGCTCGCGCGCAGCCGCTTCGCCGGCGGCCATGGCTTTCTCCCAGGTGGAGAAATCGAGGAAAGTGATGCCATCCAGCTTGGGGGCGATCAGGATATCGTCCTTGCGCAACTCGCTGAGCGAGCGCTGCACGTTCTGTTCGGTCAGGATCTGCAGCATCTGGTTGGCGACGCCTAGCGCGCTGCCCAATTCCTTTTCCGGCGCCAGCGTGGTGCCAACGTTGACCGCGATGACGATGTCGGCGCCCATGGCACGCGCCATGTCGACCGGCAGGTTGCGAACCAGGCCGCCATCGACCACCAGGTGGTCCTTGATGCGCACCGGCGCGAACACGCCCGGCACGGCCAGCGAGGCGCGGATGGTCTGGAACAACGGCGTGTTGTCGAGCACGACCAGTTCGCCGGTCAGCAGGTCGGAGGCGACCGAGCGGAACGGCAGCGGCAACTGGCTGACCGGCAGGTCGCGCGTGCCGCGCGGCAGCAGGCGTTGCAGGGCCATTTCCAGCGCGGCATTGCTGGCGGCGCCGGGCGGGCCCAGCACGCCGTGGCGCGTGATGCCGAATTCGATGCGCGACGGGATCTGGATGTCTTCGTCGCGGCGGCGGAAATGCAACTCGTCACGTGCGGGGCGGTCGGCTACCACGCTGTCCCAGTCGGTGGTGGCGGCCATGGTTTCCAGGTCTTTCAGGGAGGCGCCGGCGGCCCAGGCGCCGCCGATCACGCTGCCCATCGAGGTGCCGACCACGATGTCGACCGGGATGCGCATTTGTTGCAGGGCGCGCAGGACGCCGACGTGGGCGAAGCCGCGGGCGCCGCCGCCGCTTAATACTAGGGCAACGCGAGGGCGGCGTGAAACCGGCACCCCTGTGTCAGACCCACTGGGTCCGACACCTGCCAGCGACTGCCGCGTGTCAGGGGTCTGCCCCATGGGCCTGACCCCGCTTTCCGGGTTTTCGGCTGCGCAGGCAAGGCCCGTGCATAAAGCTAGGACAAATATTAAGCGCTTCATCGCGCTTGCGGCGCTCCACCGGTCGGTTGCGCCGACATGGTTGGCGGCTGCGCCGGCGCCATCTGCACTGGCGGCGGCGCCATTGGCGTGGCCGGCTGCGGCAGGGGGACTGGCGGAGGCTCCTGCGGCCCGCCCATGCCAACCGGCCCGACGATGCCACCGGTCGAACTCACACCCTGGTCGCTCATCAGGTCAAGGCGCTTCTGCACGCCGCCTTCCATCAGGATCACATGACGCGGCTGCACTTCCTTCACGCTGACACCAGGCGACACCTCGGAACCGACCGGGAAAGCCTTGGCCGGCTGCCCGTCAGCCGAAATGATCGCCACGCTTCCGTGGCCACGCGTATCGGCCACCACACCGCGCAACTGGTAGTTGCTCACCACAGCCACCGCGGTGTTCCCGCCAAACAGCCCGCGCGCCGCGTCCATGTTCGCTTCCGGCATCTGGGCCACCGGCACCGCCGCAATCGGGCGCTGCTTGGGCTTGAACAGCTGCATGCCCCAATAGGCCAGCGAGGCAGACAGCACCGCGACGGCGGCCACACTGCAGATCAAAGGCAAACGTTTCAATTCAATTCTCCAGGTTCAGCGCACGAGCTGGTTGATTTCGATGATCGGCATCAGCACGGCCAGCACGATCAGCAGCACCACCACGCCCATCGCCAGGATCAGCATCGGTTCCAGCAGGCCGGCGATGGTCAGCGTGCGGCGCTCCAGGTCCGATTCCTGTGCGCTGGCGGCGCGGTCCAGCATGGCGGGCAGTTCGCCGGTGATTTCGCCGGCACGGATCATGTGGATCAGCATCGGCGGGAAGTGTTTTTGCGCCGACAGCGAACGCGCCAGGCTGGCGCCCTCGCGCACCGAATCGCTGGCCTGCTCGACCAGCTGGCGCATGGCCACGTTGGATAGTGTGTCGCGGCTGGTTTCCAGTGCGCGCAGGATAGGCACGCCCGAGCCGGTGGTGATCGCCAGCGTGCTGGCGAAGCGCGAGGTGTTCAGGCTGCGTTCGAACTTGCCGTACAGCGGCGCCGTCAGGAGCCAGGTGTGCCAGCGCAGCTTGATGTCGGGGTTCTGCAGCATGCGCCGCACCACGAAACCGCCAGCAATCAGGATGCCCAGCACGGCAAAGCCATAGCTGCGCACGAAGTCCGAAATCGCCAGCATGATCACGGTCAGCAACGGCAGCTTCTGCTTGGTATTGGCAAACACCGACACGATCTGCGGCACCACATAGGTGAGCAGGAAGATCACGATCAGGAAGGCCACCACGGTCACGATGGCCGGGTAGGTAAAGGCCAGCTTGACCTTCTGCACCAGCGCGTTGCGGCGTTCGATGTAATCGGCAAGGCGCGACAGCACGCGCGACAACTGGCCGATCTGCTCGCCCGAGGCCACCAGCGCGCGGTAAATTTCCTGGAAGTCGCGCGGATGGCGCGACAGCACGTCCGACAGCGAAGAGCCGCCCATGACTTCCGAGCGGATCGAGGCCACCAGGTCGCGCACATACGGGCGCTCGGCCTGCTCCAGCAACGCGGTGAAGGCTTGCTCCAGCGGCAGGCCCGCTTCCAGCAGGCTGGCCAGCTGGCGCGTGAACAGCGCCAGTTCGGTGGTGCTGAGCTTTTCGCCGAAGCCGCGGCGCGACGCGGCGCCGCTGGCGTCCACTTGCGCCGCAATGGCGTCGACCTTGATCGGCACCAGGCCCTGCGAACGCAGGTCGGCGCGCGCGGATCGGGCGCTGTCGGCGTTGACCACGCCCTTCTTGCTGGCGCCTGCCGCATCGACGGCTTCATAACGGAAGGCCGGCATCGCTTAGTCCTTCGTCACGCGCAGCAATTCAGCCGGCGTGGTGACGCCCTGCTGCAGCCAGCGCTCGCCGTCTTCACGCATGGTGATCATGCCGCCTTGCTGCTGCGCGGTGGCGCGGATCTCCGCTTCCGAGGTGCGGTCGTGGATCTGGGCGCGGATATGTTCGTCCGTCTGCAGCAGCTCGTAGATGCCAACGCGGCCCTGGTAGCCGGTATTGCCGCAATGTTCGCAGCCCACGGCTTTCCATTGCGTGCCGTCGAATGTCTTGCAGCTCGGGCACAGCTTGCGCACCAGGCGCTGCGCCAGCACGCCAAGCAGGGAGGACGACAGCAGGAAGGGCTCGATGCCCATGTCCAGCAAACGGGTCACGGCGGCAGCGGCGTCGTTGGTGTGCAGGGTCGCCAGCACCAGGTGGCCGGTGAGCGATGCCTGCACCGCGATCTGCGCGGTTTCCAGGTCGCGGATCTCGCCGATCATGATCACGTCCGGGTCCTGGCGCAGGATGGCGCGCAGGGCCTTGGCAAAAGTCATGTCGATGCGCGCGTTGACCTGGGTCTGGCCCACGCCGTGCAGGTCGTATTCGACCGGGTCTTCCACCGTCATGATGTTGGTGGAGGTGTTGTTCAGCATGGACAGCGCGGCGTACAGCGTGGTGGTCTTGCCGGAGCCGGTCGGGCCGGTGACCAGCACGATACCGTGCGGCTGGTTGATCAGGCTGTTGAACTGCCCCATCATCTTTTCGCTCATGCCGAGGTGGGACAGGTCGAGGCGGCCCGCTTCCTTGTCCAGCAGGCGCAGCACGGCGCGTTCGCCGTGGCCGGTCGGCAGCGTGGAGACGCGCACGTCCACCGGCTTGCCGCCCACGCGCAAGGTGATGCGGCCGTCCTGCGGCAAGCGCTTTTCGGCGATGTCCAGCTGCGCCATGATCTTGATGCGCGAGATCAGCGAGCCGTGGATCGCCTTGCGCGGACGCACGATGTCGCGCAGCGCGCCATCGACGCGGAAGCGCACCACCGAGGTCTGTTCGAATGGCTCGATGTGGATGTCCGAGGCGCCGTCGCGCAGGGCTTGCGTCAGCAGGGCATTGATCATGCGGATCACCGGCGCGTCATCGGACGATTCCAGCAAGTCTTCGATGGCCGGCACGTCCTGCAGCAGCTTGGTCAGGTCCAGGTCGGCGTCGAATTCCTCCGCCACCTGCGAGGCGTCGCCGCTGGCGCTGGCGTAGGCGGTGGCAATCGCCGCCTCCAGGTCGGCGCGCGACAGGTGCTTGAGGTTGATGCGGCCAAAGCGGCGCGATACTTCCGCAATCGCCGACGCAGGCGTGGCGGCCGACATCATCACATCGACCGCGTGCTCGGCTTCGGCGCTGGGCTGGGCCAGCACCAGGAAGTCGCGCGCAAAGGCATAGGGCAGGAGGTTGGTCATTGCTCGCTTTTACTGTTGCTGTTGCTTCTGTTCAGGCACGGTGTGCGGCGCCGGCGGAATCGGGCGCACCATCTGGCCGCCTCCATTCGGCTCGCCGTTCACCAGTTGCGGCAGGGTTGGACGACCCAGGTCTTGCACCACCATGCTCGGTTCTGGCTTCGACGCTTCTTGCGAGGCGCGGATAAAGTCATAGCGGTCGGCCGTCAGGCTCGTTTGCTGCTCGCGGTTGCGCACCACTACAGGGCGCAGGAACACCATCAGGTTGGTTTTCTTGCGTTGGCGCTTCTGGTATTTGAACAGGTTGCCGATCAAAGGAATGTCGCCCAGGCCCGGAACTTTCTCCACGCCTTCACTGGTGTCGTCCTGGATCAAGCCGCCGAGGACCAGCACCTGACCGTCGTCAGCCAGGATATTGGTCTCGATCACGCGGTTTTTCAGGATCAGGCCGCTGCTCGAAGGAACGCTATTGTCGATGCTCGAACTTTCGTTGTAGATCGCCAGCTTGATGGTGCCGCCTTCGGAAATCTGCGGGCGCACTTTCAGGGTAATGCCGATGTCCTTGCGATCCACGGTCTGGAACGGGTTATTGTTAGTGCCCGAAGTGGTGGTGAACGAACCGGTCACGATCGGCACGTTCTGGCCTACCTTAATGGTCGCCACTTCATTATCAAGCGTGATCATGTTCGGCGTTGACAGGATATTGCTGTCGCCGTCCGAGCCAAGGGCATGGGCAATCGCGCCCAGTCCCAACTTGCCGTTGGCGAGCTGCTTGAACACGCCCAGAGTCAGGCCAGCGCCTGGTGGAGTCAGCTTCGTGATGTCTGTGGTGTTGGCGATGTTATTCAGATTAATGATGTTGTTGCCCGAATCGGTCGCGAACGAGGTGCCGCCGCCGACTCGGTAGGTGCTGCCGGAGTTGCCGCTCAGGCCCGCCCACTGCACGCCGAATTCGGACAGCTTTTCAGCGTTCACTTCAACGATCATCGACTCGATGTAGACCTGTGCACGGCGCACGTCGAGCTGGTCGATCACGGCGCGCAAGTTGCGGTACACGGCTTCCGGCGCGGTGATGATCAGGGTGTTGGTGGTGGCGTCGGCCTGGATATAGCCTGCCGAACCGCCGGCGCCGGACGACTGCGAGCCGCTGCGGCTGCCGCTTTGCAGCGCAGGATTGCTCGGGCCGTTCTGGCCGCTGCCCGATTGCGAGGAAGAACCGAGGCCCGACTGGCCCATCTGGCTGTTGCCGCTGCCGGCGCCGCCCAGCGAAGACAGGCTGCCGCTATTGCTGCCGGACTGGCTGCTGCCGCCGTCGCCCGACACCACGGAGCGCAGGGTTTCCGCCAGCTTGGTCGCTTCGGCGTTTTTCAGGTAGACCACATGCACATTGCCGGCTTGCGCGGTCGGCTGGTCCAGTTTCGAGATCAGGGACTTGGCCAGGTTGGCGCGTGCGGCCGAAGGCGCGCGCACCACCAGCGAGTTGGTGCGTGGGTCCGGCACTAGGGTGACGCGGCCGGAGTCGCCGCCGGCGCCCGGTTCCATCAGCTTGTTGATCATGGCGGCCAGGTCGCTGGCGATGGCGTAGCGCACCGGCACCACGTCCAGGTCGGCCGACGACGGCGCATCGAGCGAGGCCACGATCTTGGCCAGGCGCCTCAGGTTGTCCGAGTAGTCGGTGATCACCAGGGTGTTGTTGCCCGGGTTGGCGTTGATGGTGTTGTTGGGCGTGATCAGGGGGCGCAGCACGGTCACCAGGTTGGCCGAGTTCTCGTGGTTCAGGTGGAATACCTGGGTCACGATCTGGTCGCCCTGCGGGCTTTTCTGGCCGCCGATCACGGTCGGCGAAGCCTGCAGCTTGGCTTCCGCTTCCGGCACCACCTTGGCGTAGCCGTCGCCGCTGACGATGGCATAGCCTTGCAGGCGCAGCGCGGAGGCCAGCAGCTGGAAGGCTTGCGACTTGGTGATGGATTTTTCCGAGACCAGGGTCAGCGTGCCTTTGACGCGCGGGTCGATCAGGAAGGTGATGTTGGTGTAGTGGCCGACGGCCTTGATCACCGATTCGATGTCGGCGCCGACAAAATTCAGCGCGGCTTCGTCATTGGGCTGAGCCCAGGCCGGCACCGGAGCGGCGGCGGGCGCCAGCGCACAGCACAGCAGCGCGGCAGCGCTCAGGCGGCGCAGCGCCGGGAAGGGGGTTGGGCTTGCAGTGTGTGTTTTCATTATCGGAACTCTAGTGCAATGACGTTTTTAACGCTGTTTGGCTTACGCTGGCCCAGCATGCTTAACAAGCCGCCAAGCTGGTCTTCAAATCCTGTTGCTGCTTCCGCCTGGCCGGAAAACTCCAGGCGGCCTTGCGCAAACTTTCCCGCACCGCTTAACAGCAGCGGGCCGCGCTGCGAATTCAACGCCAGCGCGGCTTGCTGGCCCTTCCAGTCGAAGGCCAGCTGGTAGCTGCCCAGGGGCTTCACCGGCGTCAGGCGCGACGACATGTCCTGCATTTCCAGCGTGGTGCGCCCGTTCAGCGACATCGCCTGCCCTTCGCGCGCCAGGTGCAGCGAAGTCCAGGACAATTTCATGCGGCCGCTTGGTGCCAGCGTATTCAATGGCGCGCCCAGCCCCGCCAGGCCGTCGGCCGGCAGCATCAGGGCCGCCGGGCTCACGTCCCAGCTGTTCCAGCCGCCGCGCAGCGTGACCGGCTGCGTCAGGGCGTCCGGATTTTGCAGTTCCATGTCGACGCTGCCGAACAGCACCAACGGCGACAGCCGCCAGCTGAAGCGTCCCGGCAGCAGCGGCGTGACCGCGCCATCCTTGCTGGCGGCGCCGCCGATGAAGGCCGAGCCGCGCCACAGCGTACCCTGCGCATCGCCCAGGGTCAAACGGCCGCCGCTCTGGCTTTCCACCATTTGCCCCATCCAGCTCGCGGGCAGGAACACCAGCACCGTCAGGCCTGCGCTGAGCACGATGGCCAGCAACCACAAGACTGCGCGCTTCATTGCGGGGAAGACTCCTGGCGCAGGGTCAGGTTGGCGTCCACCTGGCCAGCCGGTCCTTGCTGCGTCATGCTGCCTTCCTGCACCACCACGCGCTGTTCGCGCCGCATCGCATCGAGCCAGGTCACCAGGCCGGCAAACGGCACGCCCTTGAATTCCACTTTAATGTAATCGCCCGTAACTGCCAGGTTTTGCGTGGCCAGGCCGGCCGCTTGCAGCCGCGCCGCCACACCGTCCTTGCTCAGGGGCTGCGGCTGCACCGGCGGCTGGGCCGCCAACTGGGTGGCCTCGCCGGCCAGCGCCTGCAGCTCCGCCACCTGCTGGTTCAGTTGCGGCAGCTCCTTCTGCAGCTTGGCGCGGCCGCTCAGCGCCGGATCGATCAGCACGCCCCACACCAGGCCAAGGGCGAGCACGATGCCGCCGACGGCCAGCATGCGCTGTTCCTGCTCGGTGCGTGCGGCCCACCAGGCGTCGGCAGCGGCGCGGTAGCCGTTCATGGCGTCGTTCAGTTTTGCCATTATTTGCCCCCCGCCTTCACCAGCCACACGCCAGGACCGCTTTCGGTGGCGCTCATCTTGCGCTGGGCCAACGCGGCCTGTACCTGCGCCATCGCGTTGGCGTCGACGCTGTTCGGCTTGAACTTGACCGTCATGCTGCGTTCCTTGTACTCGATGCCTGCCACCGCCTCGCGATTGGGCAGCACGGCCAGCGCTTCGCCCAGCACCGCGCTCATATTGGTGAATTCATCAGGCGTGCCGCCGCCGCTGCTGGCGCGCGCCACGGCGATATTGCGGCGCATTTGCGCCGCCGGGTCGCCGGTGACCGGCTGGTTCGGATAAGCCGCGCGGAACACCTGCACCATGTTCTGCCTGACGGCGTCTGCTTCGCGCTTGAGGCGCATCCATTCCCAGTTCATGCCGACGATATTGACCAGCACAGCCGCGACGGCGATGCGGTACGGCCATTTCCAGCGCGCCCAGGCGCGGGCGGTGGCGCCGCTGACGGCGCCCAGGCCGGCAGCCAGGTCGAACGGCACCGCTTTCGCCGCCGCGATGCGGTGCGCCCAGTTGTCTTCTTCAACCGTGATGCCCGGCACATTGGCTGCCGCAGCGGCATATTCCGCGCGCTGGGCCGACGCCACGTACAGCGTGACCGGGGCTTCGCCGGCCAGGGCGCGCAGGGTGTGCAGCGCAGGTTCGGGGGCATTGGGCAGGGTCAGGCCCAGGCCTTCGTTGGGCGCGGTGCGCAGGGTCAGCTCCAGGCCCGCATCGTCCACGCCGAGGGCCGCCGACACGCTGCCCGGCGCCAGCGGCAGGCTCAGTTGCACCGGCAGCGCCGCCACGCCATGCGCGCCTTGCGCCACCAGTGCCTTGACCAGCACTTCCAGCCAGGCACGGTTGGCCACGGCCACCACGCGCTCGTCGCTGTCGCCGCTGGCGGGGGCCAGGGCCAGCACGCAGTCGGCTGGGTCGCCCAGGACCTGTTCTTCCACCAGGTTGGGCAGGGCGGCCTTCAGCCGGGCGCCCGACAGCGGCGGCATCTTGACCTTCAGTAGCGAGACATCGGCGGCAGCCAGCAGCAGCACCACGCGACGCGCCGAGGACACCAGCTCGCCGAGGTTGCCCAGCGCGCCGGCGCCCTGCTGCATCACGTTGCCGCCGTCGCCCACCAGCGCGAACTGGCAGCTGGCCGGCACGCCGTTGTCGGCGGCTGCGGCGCGGGCCGGATACCGAATGTAGAGTGTTGTCAAAGCTGGCCTTCCCTGTTCCTTAAATTTCCCGTATCCACACCACCTGGGTGCCGTTCTGGTCGCGATGGATCAACGACCACGACACCAGCTCCGCCCGATCCAGCTTCACCCGGCTCATCACCAGGAAGTAGTCGCTGCGGCAGTCCATGTCGCTGTCCTGCAGCAGCGGCGCCTTGCCGGCGTTCTGCTTGAAGTTGCTGACGTTGAGGAAGGGAGCGCGCTTGCGCGCCACCACCAGGTTCTGCCCCTCCGACACCGAACCGTTGATCAGAGCCGCCAGCACTTCCGCCGGCGCCGTGTTGACGTTGATCGGCGTCGCCGCCGGCAGGACGACGACAAAATCGCGCAGCCTGTCGATGGCTTTCTGGTCAAATCCCGACACCGACAGCAAATCCTCGGCCCGCAGCATCTTCATCGGCTGCCCGCTGCCCGGCGCTACAGCCTCGACGTCCGGCGTCGGCGTGCCGCCGGGTGGCTGCTGCAGCAGGCCGGCGCCCTCGCTGCGCGCCACCTGGGTCGCCACCACCTTGGCCAGCGCAGGGTCAAGCTGCAGGACTTGCAGCAGCCGCGCAAATACCGCCACCTGTTTCTTGTTGATGCCGCCGGCGCCAGTCGTGCTGGCCAGATTCGCAAGATTGTAGCGCGATTGTGCGTCGTAATTCTGTCCGGAAATGGTCGCGTCGAAAGTTTCGCCCTCGATCTTTTCTCGCTTGACGAAGTCGTCGAGCCGGGTTTCCGCCAGCGGCGTGGCCCACAGGCCGTCGGCGCGCGTCATGGTACGGCTATCGAGCATGTCCTGGCGCAGGATAAGCCTCGCCAGATCAAGGCCGGAACGCACGATCCAGCGCGTCTGGGAATGCAGGCGCTGGTTCTCGATCGAGCGCACCTGCACCTGCTGCTGCCAGAACAGGCTGGCCACGATCGTCACGGCCAGGGTGGTTAACAGTAGCGCCGTAACAACAGCTACGCCGCGCTGGCGGGACTGGAAGCGTCGTTTCATACGGACCCCAGCTGGAAAACCTTGACCAGGGGCGCCGGCTGGCCCTGGATCTGCAGCGAGATTTCAAGCCCCGTCGGGCCTTCGGCCTTTGGCCCGGCCCTCGGGTTGATGTCCTTGCACTTGTTCGGGTCGGGATCGGCGCATTTCACGCCATCGGCAGGCGAAGCCGTGGAATTGTTCGGCTGGCGCCAGCCGCCGCCCTCCCATACCCGGAATTCCATGCTGGCGACGCCGCTTTGCAGGCCGACCGGCGACTGCGGCCCCGATTGTTCCAGCGCGGCCTTCCACAGGGCGTCCAGCTCGATCAGGTCGCGCGCGCCGCGCGACTCGGTGCGCGACAGCAAGCCCTCGCGGATGGTGTAGCTGACCACCTGCAGCTGCGAAGCGGCATTCTCGACCATCACGGTGCGCACGAAGACCAGGCGGTTGCTCTCGGCCAGCAGATTCTGGCGCTCGCGCAGCAGGGGCTTGTCGGCAATCTGTTCCAGGTCGCTTTGCATCTGGGCGAAGGTGAGTTGGGTGCCGCGTGTCTGCTCCATGTTCTGCGTGAGCTGTTCGCGCGAGCGCACAATGCCATCGAGCCCGCGCCATCCCAGCACGGCGACAATGGCCAGCACGGTGATCGCCACCAGCAGTTCGATCAGGGTAAAGCCGCGCGCGTTCTTCATTCCTGCAGCACCAGTTGGTTCAACGACGTGATGCGCCGTTCCGGCGCGCTGGCTTCATAGACGCTCACTTCGATGCGGCGCATGCGCGGATTCGGCAGCGTGAACACCACTTCTTCACAAATGAAATTGAAATCGGCTTGCGGACACTCGAAGGTGGTTTTCCCTGGCGCCGGCCATACCTTGGCCAGGCGCACCTGCACCATGCGGTTTTCCGCCGACCAGATGGCCATCATGTTGGTGCGCAGTCCTTCGCTGTTCTGGGTCAGGCTGCCCATGGCGCGCAAGGCGGCGCCCAGCGCGGTGCAGACGATCAGCAGCGCCACCAGCACTTCCAGCAGGGTAAAGCCTTTTTGCCGCATTCTTCAGTCCACCGTGAAATGGCCGACGCCGTCGGCACGGATGATGGCGCGCAAATCGCCGCTGGCCATGGTCAGCGTGAATGGGCGGTCTACCGGTTCGCGGCCAAAGACGATGCGCATGGTGCCGGGCACATTGGTCGGCGGGTCCAGCAGCAGCGTGATCGGGGTGAACTGGAATGGGCGTTCGCGCAGCAGGTCGTCCTGCGGCAGCGTTTCCCAGGTCTTGTCGTTACGCACCAGGAAGCGGTAACTGTCCTGCCCCGCTTCGAAGGCGATCGGCCGGTTGCGCACGATGGCTTCGTCGCGCGCCAGCTGCATCAGGAGCGCGATGCGCTGCGCTTCCTTTTGCATGGCTTGCGCCTGGGACGGCGCGACATTCATCACGGTCAGGCCGAGCGTGATGCCGATGATGACCAGCACCACCAGCAGCTCGATCAGCGTGAACCCCGCCGAGTGCGCTGCCGAACGCTTAGATTTCCCAGGAACCGATATCTGCATCGTCGCCGCTGCCGCCTGGCTGGCCGTCGGCGCCATAGGAGAACACATCGATTTCACCTTTTACGCCCGGGGACAGGAACTGGTACGGATTGCCCCAAGGGTCCTTCGGCATTTTTTCCAGGTACGGCGCTTTCCAGCCATTGGCGGCAGGGCCGGCGGTCGGCTTGGCCATCAGGGCCTGCAGGCCCTGCTCGGTAGTCGGGTAGCGCTGGTTATCCAGCTTGTACATCTTCAGCGCCTGCATGATGGTGGAGATTTCGACCTTGGCGGCGGCAGTCTTGGACTGGCCCACGCGGTCCAGCACCTTAGGCAGCACCAGTGCCGCCAGCACGCCCATGATCACAACGACAACCATGATTTCGATCAGCGTGAAGCCGCCGGAGCGGCGTTTGCTTGGTTTTTGCATAAGATTCATTAGAAATTAAACTGGCAGTATAAGTGATTCAATCGTGCTTGCGGCCAATTGCGCCAGCGCGGCGCAACAGGCCGTCGTTCGAACCCGCTATATTGGCAGGTACAGCTTCCAACGGCTGCAACCCCGGCAAATCTCGGACGAAAGGCTTGATGCCGAGCGCCTCGTCCACTTCCTTAGGATAGATCACCTGGCCGCGCGTGATGACGGCGGATACCTTGCGCAAGTCCTCGATATTCCTGGTCGGGTCGCCGTCGACCAGCACCAGGTCGGCCAGCTTGCCGGTTTCGATGCTGCCGCGGTCGGCGCTGGTGCGGGTGTAGCGGGCGCCGTTGCGGGTCGCGATCTGGATCGCTTCGGCCGGGGTCAGGCCGGCTTTCACCAATAGGGCCAGTTCCGAATGCAGGGTGAAGCCCGCCAGGTCGTCGGTGCCAGCCACGATCGGCACGCCGGCCTTGTGCAGGGTGCCGACGAATTGCACCATCTTGGCGAAAGACTTCTCGTAGCGCGCCTGGGTGGCGGCATCAGGGATCTTCATGGTGCCGACGTGGAAGCCGCGCGCCACGTCGGGCGGCATATTGCCTTCCACTGCCGCCCATGGCTCGTTGACGTCGCCATCCTTCTGCTTCAGGAAAGCGAAGGTCGCCAGGGTCGGGTCGATCACGATCTGCTTTTTCTTCAGGGTCGCGACAAAGTCCTTCACCTCCTTCGAATTGAAGTCCAGGCCGGCCACTTTTTCAGCCGGCAGGTAGAAGCGTTCCAGGCTGCGCGTTTCCACGCCCGGCTTGAACAGGAAGTTCAGCATGACCTGGTTGATGTGCTGCAGCTCGTCGTAGCCGGCGTCCAGCGCCTGCTGGGCGCGCAGGCCGGCCGGCACGTGGCCGGAGACGCGCATGCCGCGCGAGTGGGCGTAAGCCACGGTGTCCTTCAGGATCTCTTTCGGGAAGGAGTTGTAGATCTTGAGCTGCGGATAGCCATGCTCGGCGTACCAGTCGATGGCGCGCTTGGACTGCTCCAGCGTTTTCACCACGAAGCCGCCATTGGACGAATACGGGCTTTCACCTTCCAGGAAGCCGGCCGGCACGATCTGCGGCGCCAGCAGCTTGCCGTCGGAAGTCTCGTCGATCATCATCTGCAGCTGGGCGTTGTCGTTGCCCATGTCGCGCAGCGTGGTTACGCCGGCGGCCACGTGCAGCGCGCCTTCCCAGCGGCCGATGTGGCCGTGCATGTCGAACAGGCCTGGCAGCATGATGCGGCCGGCGGCATCGATCTCATTGACGGCGCCGCGCACCGGCGAGCCGGCCGGCATGATGGCGGCGATGCGTCCGCGCAGCACGTACACGTCGGACGGCGCGCCGACGGTGGCCTTGTTGCTGTCGAAGATGCGGGCGTTCTTCACCACGGTCAGGCCTTGCAGCGGGTGCTGCAGCTTGGCCGCCAGGTCTTTCAGCATGTTTGCTTCGGCGCTTTTCTGGCGCTCGGCCAGGACCTTGCCGTTGTCCTGCCAGCCTTCGATGGCGAACACATAGGTGCCAGGCTCGATGACGGCGAACAGGGAAGGATTGGCGCCCTTGGTGATCCACAGGAATTTGGGGCTCAGGCCAAGGCCGGTCTGTGCCACCAGCTGCACCTGCTGCGACTGGCCCTTGGGACCGGCAACCTGCACTTCATCGAGCACGACCTGCTTCAGGGTGCCCGATGGCAGCAGCGGGATGGTGCCATCCGGCGTCCTGGCCAGCGCGGCGATTGCACGCGAATCGACTTCGAAGCTGCCGTTCAGCGCTACATAGACGGCCGGGCCGCGCACATCCTTCGCGCCCTGTTCGGTGGTGGACTTCCACTGCGCCTTGTCGCCGTTTCGTTCGAAGACCTCGTCCACCACGGCGCCAAAGGTCGAATTGCCCTTGACGTGGTATTGCGACATGGTGCCGTCCGGCGCCAGGCGGAATTCCTCCGTCAGTTCGGGGCCGCGGCCGTTGTCCTTGTAAATGTAGCGAACCTTGGTCAGGCCGTCGTCGTGGTTTTCCACCACCTGCTCGCCCATCTGCTTGCCGTTGTTCTCGGAAATGATGACGTAGCGCGTGGTTTGCGTGACGGCTGCCTGTGCGCTGAACGCGCTTGCAATCGCCAGCGCCAGGACGGCGGAAACTCGCTTCATTGATGGATCTCCTGTTTATTGATGTTGTGTCCCGCACACAGGACAGGCCTCGTTGCGGGTGATGCTAATGCTGTTCCACTCCATGCGCAATCCATCCAGCAGCAACAGGCGGCCTGAGAGCGACTCGCCAATGCCCATCACCAGCTTGAGCGCTTCGGCAGCCTGCATGGCGCCGACCACGCCCACCAGCGGCGCGAACACGCCCATGGTGGAGCAGGCCACGTCCTCGAACGGCTGGTCTTGCGGGAACAGGCAGGAGTAGCAAGGCCCCGCCACCCGCGTATCGAACACGCTGACCTGGCCATCGAAGCGGATCACGGCGCCCGACACCAGCGGCACGCGATGCGCCACGCAGGCGCGGTTGACGGCATGGCGGGTCTTGAAATTGTCGGTGCAATCGAGCACCACGTCGTGCTGCGCCACCAGCGCCGCCAGGCGCGCGTCGTCGACGCGTTCGACCAGGGCGTTCACCTGGCATTCGGGGTTGATGGCATTCAGCGTGGCGCGCGCCGATTCGGCCTTGGGCTGACCGACACGCTCGGTGGTGTGGGCGATCTGGCGCTGCAGGTTGGTCAGGTCGACGCTGTCATGGTCGACGATGGTCAGCTGGCCGATGCCGGCCGAGGCCAGGTAGAGCGAAGCCGGCGAGCCGAGGCCGCCCGCGCCGATCACCAGCGCCCTGCCCTGCAACATCGCCTGCTGCCCCTCGATGCCGATTTCATCGAGGAGGATATGGCGCGAATAACGCAGCAGCTGCTGGTCGTTCATTTACTTGGCAGCCAGCTCAGGCCTGGATGTCTTGACCGGCAAGCCCTTGAAGTGGCGCAGCGCCTGTTCCAGCTGGAAGTCGTCCTTGCCGCCGAACTCGAAAGGCTTCTGCTTTTTCGCAGCGGCCAGCAGGCGCTGTTCTTCTTCCAGTTCGTCGCGGCGGATCCGGCCTTCCTTGTCTTCTTCGCCGTCGCCGTTGGCCAAGTGCTTCTGCAGGTCGGCTTCGCGCAGGCGCAGGCTGTTGATGGCGTCGCCTTCCGCCGTTTCATCGACCAGCACGTCCGGCACGATGCCCTTGGCCTGGATGCCGCGGCCGTTCGGCGTGAAGTAGCGCGCCGTAGTCAGCTTGACGGCCGAATCGGCGGTGATCTGGCGCAGCGTCTGCACCGAGCCTTTGCCGAAGGTCTGGCTGCCCATCACGATGGCGCGCTTGTAATCCTGCAGGGCGCCGGCGACGATTTCGGAAGCGGAGGCGGAGCCGCCGTTGACCAGCACCACCATCGGCACCGTCTTCAGCGCGGCTGGCAGCTTGGCCAGCGGATCGCCGCCGCTGCGGGTGGCATAATTCTCGGAAGTGGCGTGGAAAGCCTGCTTGGAATCGGCCAACTGGCCGTCGGTGGACACCACCAGCGCATCCTTCGGCAGGAAGGCGGCCGACACGCCGACCGCGCCCTGCACCACGCCGCCCGGGTCGTTGCGCAGGTCCAGCACCAGGCCCTTGATGTTCGGATTCCTGGCATACAGGGCGCCGAGTTTCTTCGCCATGTCTTCCACCGTCGGCTCCTGGAATTGCGAGATGCGCAGCCAGGCATAGTCCGGCTCCACCATCTTCACCTTGACGCTCTGCACGCGGATCTCCTCGCGTACGATGGGGATCAGCAGCGGCTTGTCTTCATCCTTGCGCGCCACCGTCAGCACCACCTTGGTGCGCGGTTCGCCGCGCATCTTCTTGATGGCGTCGTCCAGCGGCAGGCCTTTCAGCGGTTCGTTATCGAGGCGCGTAATCAGGTCGCCCGCCTTGATGCCGGCGCGCCAGGCCGGCGAATCCTCGATCGGCGCCACCACCTTGATGTAGCCGTCCTCCACCCCGACTTCGATGCCGATGCCGACAAACTTGCCGTGGATGGATTCGCGCATTTCCTTGAATGCGGCCTTATCGAGATAGGTGGAATGCGGATCGAGCGAGGAAACCATGCCGGCGATGGCGTCCTGCAGCAGCTTCTTGTCGTCGACCTGTTCGACGTAGTCGGATTTGATCAGGCTGAAAACTTCGGACAGGGTGCGCAGTTCTTCCAGCGGCAAGGGCGTGGAAGCCTTTTGCGCAAGGGCGGAAAACTGCATCGAGACGGCGATGCCAGCCACCATACCAAGGCCGACCAGGCCCAGACTCTTCGTTTTGTTGCCCATTGATTGCTTTCCGCCGCTAGAACTTGACCCACCCGGCCGGATCTATCGGCTTGCCCTGGTGGCGCATTTCAAAGTATAAACCCGATTCTTCGTAACCGCCGGTATTTCCAACGGTGGCGATCACCTCGCCTGCTTTCACCACGTCGCCGGCGCGTTTCAGCACAGACTCGTTGTAGCCGTAGCCGCTCCAGTATTGACCGCCGTGGTCGATGATAATGAAATTGCCGTAGCCGCGCAGCGAGGTTGCGTACACCACGCGGCCCGCCGCCACGGCGCGCACTTCGGCGCCGGCGGCGGCCTTCACCACCATGCCTTTCCAGGCCACGCCGTCGGCGTTCTTGCTGCCGAAGCGCTTGTCCACCTTGCCGGCCACCGGCGCCGGCAGCTCGCCCTTCAACCTGGCGAACACGCCGTCCGGCACCACTGGCGCCAGTGCCACCTCGGATGGACGCGGCGACTTCTCGTCGCGCTGCTCGGAAGGCTCCGGCTTGGCGGCGACCTTCGGTTCGTCCTCGACCGGCGGCGGTTTCGGCACCGGCTTGCCGGCCTTTTTCGCTTCCTGCGCCAGGCGTTCGCGCTCGGCCTGCGCCTTGGCGCGGGCCAGCGCACGCGCTTCCGCTTCCGCCTTGGCCTTGGCGGCCCGTTCGGCGGCCAGCTTTTCCTGGCGTGCCTTTTCAGCGGCGGCGATGCGCGCCTGTTCTTCGATCAGCTTGTTCAGTTTATCGACCAGGGCATCCAGGCGCTGGGCGTCCTGTTCCATGCGGCCAGCTTCCTTGCGCTGGGCGACCAGCTTCTTGGACAGGCTGGCCAGGGCAGCGGCGCGACGGCCCTTCTCCTGTTCCAATTTCGCTTTCTGCTGCTTTTCTTCCTCGGCGATTTCGTCCAGTTCCTGCTTGGCGTTTTGCGCCTCGGCCTGGTTTTCTTCGACCTTTTTCAGGTTGGCGCGCAGCGAATCGAGCAGGCGTGCCTGCGACTGCGACACATAAGCCATCAGTTGCAGTTCGCGGTTGATGCGGTTGGGATTGTCGCCCGAGAGCAGCAGCTTGATGCGGTCTTCATTGCCGGCCACGTACTGCTCGCGCAGCAGCTTGGCCAGTTGCTGCTTCTGCGCCGCCACCGTGGCGGACAGGCGCAGCTGCTCGGCGGCCAGTTCGGCCACCTTGCTATTGATCTGGGATTGCTCCGCCGCCAAGTCGCGCAGGGTGCGATTGGCGTCGGAAATGGCTTCCTCCGACTCGGCCAGCGTGTCGGCCGCGTCTTCCTTGGCGCTTTCGGTCTTGCCGATTTCCGCCTTCAGGTTGGCCAGCTTGCGCGCCAGCGCCGCCCGCTCCGTCTCGGCGGCAGCCTTTTGCTTGCTGCGTTCGGTCGGCTTGGGCGCCTTGGCGGCGTCGGCGCCATGCACGGCGCCCAGCGCCAGCAGCAAGGCCAGCGCAACGCCACGCAAGTTCCAGACGCGACCCGGGCGAGTCGGATGCAACGCCACGGGGATTACTTGGCCTTGCCCTGGTTGGCCACGGCAGCCTGGGCGGCAGCGATGGCAGCGGGGTCGCCCAGGTAGTAGTGCTTGATCGGCTTCAGGTCGGCATCCAGTTCGTACACCAGAGGCTGGCCGTTCGGGATGTTGAGGCCGACGATGGCCTCGTCGCTGATGCCATCGAGCATCTTGATCAGGGCGCGCAGGCTGTTGCCGTGGGCCGAAATCAGGATCTGCTTGCCGGCCTTGATGGCTGGGGCGATTTCATCGTCCCAGGCCGGCATCACGCGCGCCACAGTATCTTTCAGGCACTCGGTCAGCGGGATGGCATCCTTTGGCAAACCGGCATAGCGCGGGTCGTTGAAGGAAGTGCGGTCGTCGCCGGCTTCCAGCGCTGGCGGCGGGATGTCGTAGCTGCGGCGCCATACCAGCACCTGCGCGTCGCCGAACTTGGCGGCGGTTTCGCCCTTGTCCAGGCCTTGCAGGGCGCCGTAATGACGCTCGTTCAGGCGCCAGTCATGCTTGATCGGCACGTACATTTCATCCATCTCGTCCAGGGTCAGCCACAGGGTGCGGATGGCGCGCTTGAGTACGGAGGTATAGCACAGGTCGAAGGAGAAGCCGGCATCTTTGAGGATTTTGCCGGCAGATTTGGCTTCGTTGACGCCTTTTTCGGTCAGGTCCACATCGGTCCAGCCGGTGAAGCGATTTTCCAGGTTCCAGGTGGACTCGCCGTGACGCATGAATACGATTTTGTACATATAGCTATAACAATAGAATTGGAAATGGGTGAAAATCGCCGCCGAAGCCACGAACAAGCATCTATTTTATAATGCTCGGATTAAGTTCAACCATTGGATTACCGTGAAATTCATCATCGACAATATTTTTCTGATCGCCATCGTCCTCTTGTCCGGCGGCGCCCTGCTGTTCCCGGTCCTGACCCAGCGCGGTAAAAAAGCCTCGCCGGCCGAAGTCACCCTGCTGATCAACCGCGGCAAAGCCGGCATTCTCGATGTGCGCGCCAAGGACAAGGCCGAAAGCCGTATCATCGATTCCAAACACATCCCGCTGGCCGAACTGGGCAACCGCATGGACGAACTGAAGAAGTTCAAGGACAAGACCCTGGTGGTGGTATGCGATAAAGGGATCAGCGCCTTCAGCGCCGCCCGCATGCTGGAAAAGTCCGGTTTCTCCGACGTTGTCGTGATGGAAGGCGGGATTGATGCCTGGAAGTCGCAAAACCTGCCGCTGACAAAGTAAAGGAGTTGCCATGACTGCCAACGTTACCATGTACAGCACCCTGGTGTGCCCGTATTGCGTGCGCGCCGAACGTTTGCTGGAAAGCAAGGGTGTCACCGCCATCAACAAGATCCGCGTCGACCTCGACCCGGCCCAGCGCCAGCTGATGATGGAAAAGACGGGCCGCCGCACGGTGCCGCAGATCTATATCGGCGATACCCACGTTGGCGGTTTTGACGATTTGTACGCTTTGGACCAGGCTGGCGGCCTCGACCCCTTGTTAAAAGGTTAAACGGCCCCAAATACAACGGACAAGCGGGCGAAACGTTGGAAAATAAACTAGTTTTGCTACAATTGCCGTCGCGTTTGACTTTGGCTTACCCCCGTGGCCTGGACAAGCATTAACTATATAACTGATACGAAAGCGTTCCATGTCTGAAGAAAACCTGCAACCTGTATTCCAAATCCAACGCGTCTACCTGAAAGACATGTCGCTGGAACAGCCTAATTCCCCAGCTATCTTCCTGGAACAGGAAGCCCCTTCGATCGAAGTGGCGCTGGACGTTGGCGCTGAGCCGCTGTCTGACGGCATCTTCGAGTCCACCGTGACCGTGACCGTGACTGCCAAGATCAAGGACAAAGTCGCTTTCCTGGTTGAAGGCAAACAGGCCGGTATCTTCGAAGCCCGCAACATTCCAGCTGAACAGCTGGACCCACTGCTGGGCATCGGCTGCCCGAACATCGTGTACCCGTACCTGCGTTCGAACATCGCCGACATGATCACCCGCGCCGGCTTCCCTCCGATCCACCTGGCGGAAATCAACTTTGAAGTGTTCTACCAGCAGCGCCTGGCAGCCATCGCCCAGCAGCAAGCTGCTGAAGCTGGCGCCACCCCGGTCGAAGGCTCTGCCACCGTACAGTAATACTTCTGCGCTATCATGGGGAACCACGGTTCCCCCGCATGCAAAGGCCCCAGTGGGCCTTTGCGCATTTTTAAGGTATTAATTGATGAATTTACGCCGAATTGTCGCCATCGCCGCATCGCTGCTGGCTTGCGCCAGCGCCCAGGCTATCGACTACCGGTCGGTCGGCGCCAATCCTGCCGTGCTGTACGGCGCCCCCTCGACCCGGGCGGCCAAGCAGTACATCGTCCCCTCCGGCGCCCCGCTGGAAGTCGTGCTGACCTATGGCGAGTGGGTCAAGGTGCGCGATATGGCCGGCGACCTGGCCTGGACCGAAGCCAAGGGCTTGAGCATCAAGCAGCGCAACGTGATCGTCCGCGCAGCCAACACCAGGGTACGCGGCGCGGCCGACGATACCTCGCCTGTGGTGTTCATCGCCGACAAGGGCGTGCTGCTGGAACTGGCTGAACCGGCCGCCAACGGCTGGACCAAGGTGAAGCACCGCGACGGCCTGGTCGGCTATGTGCGCAGCAACGATATTTGGGGTAATTGAGCAAGATGCTGCAAGAAGGCAAACGCAAGATCAGCGTGCTGGGCGCCGGCGCCTGGGGCACCGCCGTCGCCATCGCTGTTGCCGCGCGCCACGAAGTGGTGCTGTGGGGCCGCGATGCCGCCGCGATGGCCGAGATGGCCGCCGCCCGCGACAATAGCCATTACCTGAAAGGCTTCCCCTTCCCGCCTGCGCTGCAGGTGAGCTCCGATTTCGATGCCGCCGTGGCCCATGCGGGCCAGGATGGCTTGCTGATTGCCGCCTGCCCGGTTGCCGGCCTGCGCCCCTTGCTGCAAGCACTGAAAGGCAGGCAGATTCCGAACATCGTCTGGCTGTGCAAAGGCTTTGAATACGACACCGGCATGCTGCCGCACCAGATCGTGCGTGAAGTACTGGGCGATAGCGTGCCGGCTGGCGCACTGTCCGGCCCTTCGTTCGCGCAGGAAGTGGCCAAGGGCCTGCCTTGCGCCCTGACCATTGCCTCCAGCGATGCCGCCCTGTGCGAGCTGGTGGTAGGCGCCGTGCACGGCGGCACTATGCGCGTCTACTCGAGCGACGACATTGTCGGCGTGGAAGTGGGCGGCGCCGTGAAGAACGTCCTGGCCATCGCGACCGGCGTGGCCGACGGCATGGGCCTGGGCCTGAACGCCCGCGCCGCGCTGATCACGCGCGGCCTGGCCGAGATTACCCGCCTCGGCACCGCCCTGGGTGGGCAAGTCGAAACCTTCATGGGCTTGACCGGCATGGGCGACCTGATCCTGACCTGCACCGGCGACCTGTCACGCAACCGCCGCGTCGGCCTGGGGCTGGCGCAGGGCAAGTCACTGGAAACCGTGGTCAAGGAGCTGGGCCATGTGGCCGAAGGCGTGCCCTGCGCGAAAGCGGTGCGCGAACTGGCGCGCCGCCTCGGCGTGGAGATGCCGATTACAAACGCCGTCGCCAGCGTGCTGTTCGACGGCTTGCAACCGGCCGACCTGGTGCAAGGCTTGCTGGCGCGCGACCCGCGCTCGGAAAACCAGGTGCCGCCAGTTAAGTAGCATCGTCGCGCTCGCCATCCTATAATCGGCGCATCCCTTCAGTGGAGGCGACGATGATCAGTTCCGCGAACCTGGCCGAAACGCTCGAGATCGACACGACGATGGCGGACAAGTGGCAGCAAGTCCTGGACTTGCTGGCCCGCCTGCTGCACGTGCCGGCCGCCCTGATCATGCGCGTGCAGCCGCCCAGCATCCAGGTATTCCTGTCCAGCCATTCGCCCGGCAATCCCTACGAAGAACATGAACTGGCGCCGCTGAATACCGGCCTGTATTGCGAGACCGTGATGGCGCGGCGAGGCGAACTCCTGGTGCCGGATGCCTTGCAGGACGCCGCCTGGTGCGCCAATCCCGACATCAAGCTCGGCATGGTTTCCTACCTCGGCCTGCCGCTGGTCTGGCCTAACGACCACGTGTTCGGCACCATCTGCGTGCTGGACCGGAAGAGGAATCCCTACGACGATACCCAGCGCGCACTGCTGGAGCAATTCCGCGGCCTGGTCGAACGCGACCTGCGCCAAGTCTATGAACGGCGCGAACAGGCGCTGCGCGATGCCGCGCTGCTGGAACAGATGGTGGCCACTGCCAAGCTGGCCACCATCGGCCGCCTGGTCGGCGGCATCGCACATGAGCTGAACACGCCGCTCGGCAATATCGTGCTGGGCTCGTCCTCGCTGGCCGCGCGGCTGGACGATATTTTGCAGCAGGCCGAAGCCCGCTCCCTGTCGCAATCGAATTTGCGGCGCATGCTCGACGAAGGGCGGCAAGCCTGCGACACGATCGAACGCAATAGCACGCGTGCCGGCAACCTGCTGGCCAGCATCAAGCAGATCGCAGTGGACCAGGAGGGGCAGCCGCGGCGCCGCTTCGACCTCGACGAAACGGTGGCCCACGTCGCCAGCGCCACCGCGCCCTCGCTGCGACGCGAAGCGATCAGCCTGACGGTGGATATTCCTGCCGGCCTGGAAATGGACAGCTACCCAGGCCATATCGAACAGGTCCTGGTTGCCTTGCTGGACAATTCGGCGCGCCATGCCTTTGCCGGCCGCGAGGGACGCTGCGTGCACATTGCCGCTACGCGCCAGGGCAGCGACGTGGAGCTGGTGTATACGGATAATGGCTGCGGCATCGCCGCCGATGCGTTGCCGCGCGTGTTCGAACCGTTCTACACGACGCGGGTCGGCGAGGGGGCGCGCGGGCAGGGCCTGACGATCGTGCTGAACGCCGTGCAAGCGATCCTGAAGGGCAGCGTACGCCTCGACAGCAGGCCGGGCGACGGCGTCCGGTTCACCTTCCGCCTGCCGCTCAATCCTCCAGCACAATAGTCAACAGCAGCAGCGCATCGGTGTTGGCGCGCAGGGCGTGCGGCGCGCCACCTTGCAGGTAGAGCATTTCCCCGCCGCGCAGGATGGCGGTGCGGCCATGCGCATCGAACGCCACCTCGCCTTCCAGGCATTGCAGCGTGATCTGGCCCTTGACCGCATGCTCCGGTACCGCACGGCCGGCCGGCACGGTCATGCGGATCAATTCCAGCTGCTCCGTCTTGGCCAGTGCGATGGAAGAAAACTGCGACAAGCTTTCACCGGCCTCGCGGCCAATCCGGACCACTTGCCCGGATGATGCATGCGGTAGCGCCATATACCCTCCCTGGATTGTCCCAATGATAGCAGTTGGCGCCGCCGCACTTATTTCTGTTCGTCGCCAATGAAGCGGTAGATGCCTGCGCCGACGCCGGCGCCGATGATCGGCGCCACCCAGAACAGCCACAGTTGCGCCACCGCCCAGCCGCCGACATACAGCGCGACGCCGGTGCTGCGCGCCGGGTTGACCGAGGTGTTGGTGACCGGGATCGAGATCAGGTGGATCAGGGTCAGGCACAGGCCGATGGCGATCGGCGCAAAGCCAGCCGGTGCGCGCTTGTCGGTTGCCCCCAGGATGACCACCAGGAAGAAGGCCGTCATCACCACTTCCGTGACCAGGGCCGCCACCAGGCTGTAGCCGCCCGGCGAATGCTCGCCATAGCCGTTGGAGGCGAAGCCGGCGGCCACGTCAAAACCTGCCTTGCCGCTGGCGATCAGGTACAGCACGCCGCCCGCAGCAATGCCGCCCAGCACCTGCGCCACGATATAGCCCGGCAAATCCTTGGCCGGGAAGCGGCCGCCCAGCCACAGGCCGACCGATACCGCCGGGTTCAAATGACAGCCCGAAATGTGGCCGATGGCAAAGGCCATGGTCAGCACCGTCAGGCCGAAGGCCAGCGACACCCCGTGCAAGCCGATCCCCACCCCGGGAAATGCCGCCGCCAGCACCGCACTGCCGCAACCGCCCAGGACTAGCCAGAACGTACCGAAGAATTCCGCACCCAGTTTTTGCATGTCACGCCTCCGTTGACGATTGGTAATTTTGCAAACAGATTAACTATAAATGGCGGAAATGACAACGGTGCGACATGTTGCACCGCAGAAAAATAGAGCGACCGTTCTAGAAAATTCGCTTGTGTTACGCAAGCGGTTTCAATAGAGTAAATGTTATATATTTACTACCAAAATGGAAGCCAATGAGCAAAGGTTCGTTCGCCGAGATGAACTGCCCCATCGCCCAGACCCTGGAGCAGGTCGGCGAATGGTGGACCTTTGTCATTTTGCGCAACGCCTTCTGCGGCATGAGCCGCTTCCAGGATTTCCAGCGCCACCTCGGCATCAGCACCAATATCCTGGCCCGCCGCCTGGGCAAGCTGGTGGAGAACGGCATCCTGCTGCGCCAGCCCAGCGACGAGGACGCCCGCATCGTCCATTACCGCCTGACGCCCAAGGGCCACTCGCTCTATCCCATCCTGGCCGCGATGACCGTGTGGGGCGAGCAATGGGCGCCGCATCCGGACGGGCCGCGCATGACGCTGGTGGAGCGCGAAACCGGGCTGCCCGTGGCCGGCGTGGGCATCCGCGCCGCCGACGGGCGCGACCTGGCGCCGGCGCAGATCGATACGGTGGCCGGCCCCGGCGCCGATGACAAGACGCACGCTTTGATGCGCATGAGAGAGGAGACAAGCAAACAATGAATACCGATAAAGTCTGGCTCAAGTCCTACCCCGATGGCATTCCGGCCTCCATCGATCCCGACCTGTACCGCTCCCTGCCGCACCTGCTGGAGGAGTCCTTCGGCAAGTTCGCCGCGCGCAAGGCCTACGCCTGCATGGACAGCGTCATGAGCTACCGCGAGTGGGACGAGCACTCGCGCAACCTGGCCGCATGGCTGCAGCAGCGCGGACTGGCCAAGGGCGCCCGCGTCGCAGTGATGATGCCCAATGTGCTGCAATATCCGGTCGCAGTGGCGGCCGTCCTGCGCGCCGGCTGCACCGTGGTGAACGTCAATCCGCTGTACACGGCGCGTGAGCTGGAGCACCAGCTGACCGATTCCGGCGCCGAAGCCATCTTCATCCTCGAAAACTTCGCCACCACGCTGGAAAAGGTGCTGCCGCGCACCAGCGTCAAGCACGTGGTGGTGGCCAGCATGGGCGACATGCTGGGCTTTGCCAAGGGCATGCTGGTCAACTTCGTGGTGCGCACGTTGAAGAAGTTGGTGCCGCTCTTTGATCTGCCGGGCGCCGTGCCATTCCGCGCGGCCTTGCGCCAGGGCGCACGCGAAGCCCTGCGCCCGATGCAGCTGGGCCACGACGACATCGCCTTCCTCCAATACACGGGCGGCACCACGGGCCTGTCCAAGGGCGCCACCCTGACCCACCGCAACGTGATCGCCAACATGCTGCAGAACGATGCGTGGGCCGGGCCGGCCCTGCTCAATCAAGCCAAGGGCGAACAGGTGGTGACGGTATGTGCGCTGCCGCTGTACCACATCCTGGCGCTGAACGCCTGCATGCTGATGGGCGCGCGCTGGGGCGCGATGAACCTGCTGGTGCCCAATCCGCGCGACATGGCGGGCTTCGTCAAGGAACTGGCCAAGTACCGCGTCAATTTCTTCCCCGGGGTGAACACCCTGTTCAACGCCTTGCTGAACCAGCCCGAGCTCGCAAAGGTCGACTTTTCCGGCCTGCGCATCACCCTGGGCGGCGGCATGGCGGTGCAGCAGGTGGTCAGCGAACGCTGGCTGGCCGCGACCGGCAGCCCGATCCTGGAAGGCTACGGCCTGTCGGAGACCTCGCCGACGGCCACGCTGTGCCGTCCCGACCAGAACGGCTTCAGCGGCACCATCGGCCTGCCGGTGCCGTCGACCGAAGTGGCGATCGTCGACGACGACGGCAATCCCCTGCCCTTCGGCCAGGCCGGCGAAATCGCCATCCGCGGCCCGCAGGTGATGGCCGGCTACTGGAAGCGTCCGGACGAAACGGCCAAGGTCATGACGGCGTCCGGATACTTCAAGTCGGGCGACATCGGCATCATGGATGAACAGGGCTATGTCCGCATTGTGGACCGCAAGAAGGACATGATCCTGGTCTCCGGCTTCAACGTTTACCCCAATGAAGTGGAAGGCGTGGTGGCCGCCCACCCGCTGGTGCTCGAATGCGCCTGCATCGGCGTACCCGACGCCGGTTCGGGCGAAGCCGTCAAGCTGTTCGTGGTGCGCAAACACCAATCGCTCACCAGCGAACAGCTGATGGACTACTGCAAACAGCAGTTGACCGCTTACAAAAAACCGAAATACATCGAGTTCCGCGACGCCCTGCCCAAGACCAATGTGGGCAAGATCCTGCGCCGCGAGCTGCGCGACGAAAAGGTCGCGGCGTAAGTTTTTGCTGCATTCCCTGTACTGCCCCCGAACATCTCAATAACAGGAGTTAAGTATGGAAGCCAGTATTGCCGCAGTAAGCCAACCTAAAACCAACCCTATCGTGCTCGACGAGAAGCGCAGCAAGACCGTGCGCACGCTGATCAACGCCTCGCACCGCAAGCTGCTGTTCCTCGACCAGGTGGTCGACTGGGAAAAAGGCATCGACTTTTCCAAGCCGCCCAAGGTGGCCGAGTCGAGCTGGATCTACGGCACGCCCTACTGGGATATGCTGACCGAGGAACAGCGCAATGAAGTGCTGTGGCTGGAGACCGGCCGCGACGTGTCCTATTTCATCTGGCTGGAACAGACCCTGCCCGAACTGTACGTCGGCTACGTCAACCAGTACCACGGCGTCCTGAGCGACGACGTGCGCGAATACCTGATGGTGTTCTCGCGCGAAGAGATCGTGCACACGCTGATGTTCCGCCGCTACCTGGACAAGGCCAACCTGCGCCTGTGGAGCCATCCGGAAAACATCCCCAACTACTCCCTGTTCGAGCGCCAGCTGGCCGGCAAGCATCCGGTGTACGGCATCTGCTGGAACCTGCTGATCGAATGGTTCGCGGAGCTGAACTCGATCTTCCAGACCCAGACCGACGGCATCGACCCGCTGACGCGCCAGATGTTCAAGGAACACCACCTGGAAGAAGTGCGCCACATCGCCTTCGCCAAGACCATCTGCGAAAACTACTTCGAGGCGGCGCCCAAGGAGGAGCTGGCAGAGATGTGCGAGTTCTTCCAGAAGGGCTACGGCTTCCTGCTGGACGAATACACCTACATGCCGGAAATCGCCCTGCATGCATCCTTCGACTTCCCGATCAAACCCGGCGACACCGACAAGATCCGCGAGGTGCGCAACTCGCCGAACAACCAGCGCCTCAATGCAGCCCGCTTCCGCGACGTGCGCGAGTGGTGCCTGAAGCACAACATCATCAAGCAGTAAGCCCCATCATCCCCAGGCGGCAGCTTGCATGGCGCAGTGCGCGCCAGGGACAGCTGTCGCCGTTTCAAAAAGAATCTGGAGCAAGCATGATCGATATCATTCCCCACGATTCCGGCATCACGGAATTGCGCATCGCCCGACCGCCGGTCAACCTGATCGACGTGGGCGTGCTGAAAACCCTGCGCCATGCCCTGGCCGAAGCCGAGCGCACAGGCCAGCGCGGCATCATCCTGTCCGGTGCGCCGGGCGTGTTTTCCTCCGGCGTGGACGTGGCCGCCCTGGTCGGCGGCGACTACGAAGCCGTGCGCGAATACTGGCAGCAAGTGTTCCTGCTGGCGTCCGAGATGGCGTTGTCGCGCCAACCGATTTTCGCCGCCATTACCGGCCATTGCATGGCCGCCGGCGCCCTGCTGGCCGTGTTCTGCGACTACCGCGTCATGGCGCAAGGCCCCTGGCAGGTTGGCCTGAACGAAGTGCGGGTCGGCGTGGCGCTGCCGGACTGCTTCCAGGTTGCGGTGCGCCGCGTGGTGGGAGCCCTGCAGGCCGAAAGGCTGCTGGTGTTCGGCCGCATGCTGTCGCCGCAGCAGGCGCTGGAAGTGAACCTGGTCGACGAGCTGGCCGAGCCTTCGCAGGTGGTGGCGCGCACGCGCGAGCGCCTGCAGGAACTGCTGTCGGTGCCGCCGCAAGCCCTGGTCAGCACGCGCGCCATCGCCCGCCGCGACCTGCGCGACGTGTTTGCCGACGTCGATGCGCTGCCGGTCGACGACTTCGTCGACGCCTTCCTGCAGCCGGAAACCCAGCAGGCGCTGCGCTACGTCGCCAGCCGCCTGCGCCAACCCGCCGCGGCAGCCGCGCAATGAACCTGTATTTCCGCCTCATGCTGGTCTGGCTGCGGGCCTGCTTCAAGCCCGCGATCCAGATCGGCGACACGATCGAGATGCAGCTCACCGTGCTGCCCAACGACCTGGACCTGAACGGCCATATGAACAATGGCCGCTACATGACCATCATCGACCTGGCTCTGGTCGAATACATGACGCGCGCCGGCTTCATGGGGCCGGCCCTCAAGCGCGGCTGGCGCCCGATGCTGGGCGGCTCGATGATCGCGTTCCGGCGCGGGCTCAAGCCGTTCCGGCGCTATACCCTGCGCTTCTGCGCCCTGTGCTGGGACGAGCGCTGGACCTATATCCGCTTCGAGTTCGTGCTCGACGGGGACGTGATGGCGGTCGGCCACACCAAGGGCGGCATTGTCGGCCCCTACGGCGTGGTGGGCAGCAATGAAATGTGCGCGGTACTGGGCGTGGATCCGGCCTCGCCGGTCTTCCCGCGCTCGGTCACGGCGTGGATCGAGGCCGATCGCCTGATGCGGGCCTGACCGGGAGAACCCATGGAAGCCATACAAAACATCGCCGTCATCGGCGCCGGCCCGGCGGGGCTGACCGCCGCGGACACCCTGCGCCAGCTGGGCTACAAGAAAGTCACGCTGTTCGAACAGGGCACGCGCGTGGGCGGCAAGGTGTACACCGCGCAGACGCCCGCCGGCCCGGTAGAACTGGGCGCCGTCATCGCCTCCGCCGAGTGCGAACTGGTGCTGGGACTGGCGCAGCGCCTGGGCGTTGCGATCGCGCCCTACCCGGTGGAGCAGCGCTTCCTCGACGAGCATGGGGTGCGGCACGATGCCCCGTCCTTCCTTGCCAGCCGCTACAGCGCGGACGAAATCGGGCAAGCCATCGCCAATTATGGCGCGGCGCTGGAACGCTATGCCATGGTTCGCTACGATACCCTGGCCGGCATGCCGCGCGCGCTGCACCAGCCGTTCGACCGCTTCGCCGCCAGCCACGGCTTCACGCCGGTGGCCGAACTGGCGCGCGGCGCCCTGGTGGGGTTCGGCTACGGCTATTACGAAACCGTGCCGGCCCTGTATTTCATGAAACTGATCCCGTGGCTGTTCCGGCCCGACGGCCAGGGCGGCCTGGCGCCGGGCAAGTTCCACGTCTTCCCGCAGGGCTTCCAGGGCTTGTGGGAAGGACTGGCGCGAGAGCTCGACGTCCGCCTCGGCGCGGCCGTGACAGCACTCGACAGCCCACCAGGCCGTCCGGTGCAGCTCACCATCAATGGCCGCGACCAGCACAGCTTCGATGCAGTGGTGGTGGCGGCGCCGCTGCACACGGCAGCCAGCTTCCTGCCGGCCGGCAGCGAAGCCGCCGCCCTGCTGGCGCAGTTGCGCAGCAACCGCTACCTGGTCAGCGCCTTTGCCGCCAGCAGCCTGCCGGGTGGGGAATTCCTGTTCCTGCACCAGAACGAACACCCCGAACGCATCGGCCACATGAATGCCTGGGCCAACCGCAATCCTGCCCTGCCGATGTACCTGGGCTGGCAGTTGGCCGGGGACGCCGCCAGCACCGGACAGTTGCGCGAGCTGCTGGCGGCCGATATTGCCGCCCAAGGGGGTAGGTTGGAGCGCGTCGTCCTGCAGCAGGAGTGGGATTACTTCCCTCATGTCGACGGCACCGCCCTGGAAGCCGGTTATTTCGAACGCATCGACGCCTTGCAGGGCCAGTGCCGCATATACTACGCGGGCGGCGCCCTGAACTTCGAGACAGTCGAGCACAGCGCACGGCAGGCGCGAGCCCTGATGCGCCGCCATTTCGGCTGACGGTACAAAGGGCATCCCTTACGGTTTGTGCCTATGGAAAAACGGCGGAGGCGGGGCCTATAATGGCTGGGCGAACCGGCACGCCATTGCCGCCCTCGGAGATACGCATGAAACACCTGATCGTTGCCAGCCTGGCCCTCGCCCTGACCGTGCCTGCCTTTGCCAGCACCACCCACGCCAAGGCCACCGCCACCCACCACAAGACCGCCTCGACCTCCACCAAGCATCACCTGGCGAAGAAGAAAACCTCCGCGCACCATAAGACCGCGAAGGCAACCACTCACCACAAGCACGCATGATTTTCGTCTGGGGCAGGAAGGCGGTCTACACCCACGCCGGCTACGTCGCCGACTTCTGCCCCGTATGCCGGGCAGCCCGTGCGTTCTCCGTGCAGCGCATCGGCATGGCCTGGCACGTGTACTACCTCACCATTTCCAAAGGCGAGCTGGCCGGATATCAGCGCACCTGCTGCGATTGCGGCATGGCGCTGCCCATGGAAGTCGGACACTACACCCAGTTGAGCGCGGAACAGCTGCCGCTGGTGCAGCTGGAACAAACCACCAATCCCCATTTGTCGATCCGCCACGCCGATGCACTGGCCGCTGCTGCGCGCCTGCGCGAAGCGCCCTTGCTGCTTGATGAATCGGAGCGCCGGCGCCAGCTCGATGCGGCGTTGCGCCTGCAGGCCGACGCACTCGACGAGTTCGAAGCGACCACGCGCCTCGACCGCGAAGTGTGGTGGACCATCGGCGGCGCATTCGCGTTTTGCGCCCTGGTGCTTGCCGCGCTGCGACAGCTGGCGCCGGAAAACATGGACACCGGTTTCATCATCGCCTTCTTCCTCAGCCTTGGCGCGGTAGCCTGGCAATTGAGCCAGATGGGAGAACGCTTCCTGCAACGCGGCCTCCTGCCGAAGCTGGCCCGTTCGCTGGCGCCCTTGCAGCCGAGCGCGGCGGAACTCGACGAAGCGTTCGAGCGCATGCGCGAACAAGGCCGCAAGCTGGCCAAGCGCGTCGACAGTGCGCGCGTGCAGCAAGCCATCGCCTCCCTGCGCAACTAAGCCAGCGCCAGCGCGTCCAGCAGCACCTCAAGCTGCTGCAGCCGTGCTTCCATTTCTTCGATTTGCGGCGCGCTGCCGCCCATGCCGTGGAAAGACGTGTTGTGCAGCAGCGCATTGCGAAATTCCGCCAGGCCGCGCGCCTCGCGCAACAGCGCCAGCATGGCTTCACTGGACTGCGGCGATTGTTGCTTCAGGCTGGCCTTGATGCGGTCAAGCCGCTTGCCGAATGTGAGCTTGCGCGTGTCGTCGGTACCGATGCAGCGTGCGCACAGGATGAATACGTGCGCTTCCAGCCGGGAGAACTCATGGATAAAGCTCCCCAGCATCAGCTTCCATTGCTGGTCGGGTGGCAGGTCTGGCCTCATGCCGCTCATTGTACGCTGCGATTTCAGTTGCGCTTACTTTCGATTCATCGTAGTTTACCTTTCGTTTTTCAATAAAATTGAAAGGATATGGAGATGAAACGAAGAATTTCGCTGTTAATCCTTGCGTTTTCCGCCGCCGCGGCCCTGGCGGGCCAGCCTGTTGCCAGCGGGGATGCCGTAGTCGCCCTGGCCGGCAACGGCTTCGTCACCAGCGCCGATGCCGGTTCGACGGAAGTCATCAACAACAACGGCCTGGCCAACTGGACCAGCGCCAATACCGTCACCAGCATCTGGTTCCGCATGGCCGCCGCGGGCAACGCCACCTTGTCGCTGGACGCCGGCCTGACCGGCAGCAAGACCAGCAACATCCGCGTGACCGCCAATGGCACGCCGTTCGACATCACCCTCACCAAGGGCAGGACCAAGACCTACACCGTCGGTACCATCAACGTGCCCGCAGCCGGTTACGTGCGGGTCGACCTGCAAGGCATTAGCAAATCCGGCTCCTACTTCGGTGACGTTGCGGCACTGCGCGTCAACACCAGCACGCCGCTGAACTATGCGAACGACGCAGCCAATTACTACTGGTCGCGCCGCGGGCCATCCGTCCACCTCGGCTACACGGTGCCGGCCAACACCGAGTATTTCTACAATGAGGTGACGGTGCCGGCAGGCGAAGACAAGATCGGCTCCTATTTCATGGCCAACGGATTCAATGGCGGCTACTTCGGCATCCAGGTCAACTCGCCGACCGAACGCCGCGTGCTGTTCTCGATCTGGGATGCCGATAACGGCGCCAAGACCACGCTGGTACGCAAGGGCCCGAACGTGGTCGACAACTCGTTTGGCGGAGAAGGCACCGGCGGCCAGTCCTACCTGCTGTACAACTGGATGGCCGGACAGACCTACCGCTTCATCACACGCGTCGTGCCGGACGGCGCGGGCGGTACCAATTTCTCCGCCTGGTTCTACGCACCCGAAACCAACGCCTGGCGCTTCATCGCCACCTGGAAGCGCCCGGCCACCACGACCTACCACGCCGGCGTGTATTCCTTCCTGGAGAACTTCATTGACACCAGGGGCTACCTTGGCCGCAGCGTACAGTTCAACAACCAGTGGGCGCGCAGTACCGGCGGTAGCTGGACCGAACTGGTGACGGCACGCTTCACTGGCGACGCCACCGCAGCCAACGCCCAGCGCATGGATTACGCAGGTGGCTTGCATAACGGAAGCTTCTACTTGCGTAATGGCGGCTTCTTCAGCCCCAATGTGCCAATCAACCAAAGCTTCACCCGCCCGGCTACCGGACAAGTACCAACGGTGGACGTCGGCACCCTGCCGTAGACATTTTTGTATCCCAGTGTATCTGGCGCCATGCCAGATACACTTCTCACGAGCTCTCGACAAAAGCGATACACACTGCCCCCTTAATCTGGTCACACCTTAACCAAGGAGACCAAGATTATGAAAACCACCTACGCAGGACTGGCAGCCACCCTGGCTATCGCATTGTGCACCTCCGCCGCACACGCCGCAGAACCCAAGAAGGAAATGGAAAAGTGCTATGGCGTGGCGAAAGCCGGCCATAACGATTGTGCCGCGGGCCCGGGCACTTCGTGCGCAGCAACCTCCAAAGTCGACTACCAGGGCGATGCCTGGGTGCTGGTCGAAAAAGGCACTTGCACCTCCATCAAAACCCCTAAGGGCTACGGCTCGCTGAAGGCGAAGTGATGAAGCGTGCCATTGCATCGGTGATCGCCCTGGCAGCCGGCCTTGCCGGCGCGGCACATGCCACCGCACCGGCCGCCCAGCCAGCCGCGAAAAACGTTGTGATCGTGCCGGGCGCCTTCATCGACGCTTCCAGCTGGCGCGTGGTGCACGACACCCTGCGTCTGAAAGGCTTCAACGTCACCGTGGCCCAACTGCCCCATACCTCGCTCGACGACGACATTGCCATCGTCCGCAAAGCGATTTTCCAGCAGTTCGGCAACGTGATCGTGGTCGGCAATGGCATTGGCGGCACGGTGATGTCAAATGTGGCCACCGGCGACAAGGTCAAGGCGCTGGTGTATGTGGCGGCCTTGATGCCGGAAGTCGGCGAAACCTCGCAGCAGCTGTTGTCGTCGATACCGGGCGCCGGTGAAGGCGTCAAGCCGGACCGCGCAGGCTTCCAGTTCTACGACACTGCGCGCTTCCAGGCCGACCTGGCCGCCGACCTGACGCCCAACCGCGTCAACTTCATGGCGGCCTCGCAAGTACCGGTCAGCAATGTGCTGATGGGAACGCCAAGCTGGTTCGCCACCTGGCACCAGAAGCCAAGCTTCGGCATTGTCGCCACGCAGGATCGCCTGGTGAGCCCGGAACTGCAGCGCTGGATGTACAAGCGTGCCGGCGCCAGGGTCACAGAAATCGCAGCAAGCCATGCAGTACAAATTTCGCAGCCGGAAGCGGTCGCGAAAGTCATCGAAGACGCTGCCCTCAGCGTCCAGTAAGTCCTACTTTAACCAAAGGAGATTCATCATGAGCATCGCTACCAAAACCCGCGCTGGCCTGGCCGGCGCCGCCGCCCTGATCGCACTGGCATCCCTGTCGGCACCATCGTTCGCTGCAGAAAAAGTGAAGGAAGAACCGGGCCGCTGCTACGGCATCAACACCTGCAAGGGCACCAGCTTGTGCGCCACCGCCAAGAACGACTGCAAAGGCCTGAACCAGTGCAAAGGCCAGGGAGTGCTGGTAAAAACCCCGACCGAGTGCAAGGCACTGGGCGGCACCCTGACCGAAGCCAAGTAATCCAAACGGAGGCACACCATGCATGCCCATCGCTTTGGCCTCGGCCTGCGCCGCGAGCACTACCGCGATTTCCTCGAAGGCGACGTCGACGTGGATTTCGTCGAAGTGATCTCGGAGAATTGCATGGTCGCCGGCGGCCAGCCGCGCGATATCCTGCGCCGCGTGAGGGAGAAGCATCCCGTGGTGCTGCATGGTGTGTCGATGTCGCTTGGTTCGGCCGACGGTTTGCGGCCGGACTACCTGGCCCGCCTGTGCGCCCTGGTGGAAGAGATCGAACCGATGTTCGTCTCCGACCACCTGAGCTGGTCGCGCATCGGCCGCTTCAATTCGCACGACCTGCTGCCGCTGCCTTACACGCAGGAGGCGCTCGACATCATCTGCAACAACATCGACCAGGCGCAGGAAGCACTGGGACGCACCATGCTGGTCGAAAATCCTTCGAGCTACCTGACGTATGCCGAGTCCAGCATGACGGAATGGGAATTCATTTCCGCCATGGCCAAGCGCACCGGCTGCGGATTGCTGCTGGACGTGAACAACGTCTTCGTCAGTGCCAGCAACCACGGCTTCGATCCGCTCGATTTCCTGCGCGGGGTACCGATGAACCGCGTATGCCAGATCCACCTCGCCGGCCATAGCCAGGGCGACGGCCTGCTGATCGACACCCACGACAGCGCCGTCAACGATGCGGTGTGGTCACTGTACCAGCAGACGATCGCACGCTGCGGCCCTGTGGCCACCATGATCGAGCGCGATGGCGATATCCCGCCGCTGGCCGACCTGCTGGCCGAACTCGATATCGCGCGCCATCTCGCAGCGCACAGGGAGGCAGCATGAACCTCGCCAATCTCCAGGGCGATTTCCACGCCATGCTGGCCTCATCGACGCCCGTTGCAGGCGTGCCGGCCGGCCCTGGCCGCGCGGTCTACCTGAACAACTACCGCGCGCAGCTTGTCGGCTGCCTGGAAGAGAGCTACCCGCAACTGCGCGCCTTCATCGGCGAAGAAGCCTTCCTGCATGCTGCCGCAGCGCACATCAAGCGCCGCCCTCCACACGCCTGGACGCTGGACGCCTACGCCGACGATTTCTGCGACACGCTACAGGCGCTGTTCCCCGACAATCCGGACCTGCACGAACTGGCCTGGATCGAGCATGCCTTGGACCAGGCGTTCATCGGCCCCGATGCCGCGCCTGTCGCTGCCGACGCACTGGCCGAAGTCGACTGGGAGCACGCCAGCCTGACGCTTGCGCCAACACTTCAACTGCGCATTGCCACCACCAACGCCGCCGACTTGTGGTTCGCCCTGCGCGACGGCAGCAGCAACCTGGAAGGCGAAATGCTTCCCGCGCCCGGCGGCCTGCTGGTCTGGCGCCAGGGCTTCGTCTCCTGCCTGCGAGCACTGGACGCCATCGAATTTGCCGCGCTGACGCACCTCCAGCGCGACGGCAGCTTCGCCGGCTTGTGCGCGTTGCTGGTGGAACGCGTCGGCGAAGAACAAGGCATCGCCAGCGCCGGCGCCATGCTGGCCGACTGGCTTGGTAGTGAACTCATTACCGGAGTTGAAAATGAATGAAACCCGCCGCCTGTTCCTGCTATCCGCCCTCACCGGACTGGCAGGGACCGCAAGCCTCGCCTTCGCACCGGCACTCGCCGGCGCCGCGCTGCCCATCCGCAGCGCCACCGAAGTGCTGCGCGCAGTAGCCGCAGCACAGCCTGCACTCAGCTACCACGCCGCCGGCCCTGACGACGGCCGCCCTATCGTGCTCGCCCGCAGCCCGGGCGATTCCATCGACCACTACACCGAAATTGCATCGCTGTTGGCAGCGCAAGGCTACTTCGTTCTGCTGCCGACGCTGCGTGATGCGGATGCCACGGCGCTCGGCCAGGACCTGCTGACCTTCATCGACAGCCTGCACATCCCGGAAGCGGTCTTCATCGGCACCGGTCAGGGAGCCCAGGCAGCGCGCGCCGCCGCCAGCCATCGCCGCACGCGCGTCATCGGCCTCGTGTTGGCGGATGGCGGCACCACGCCAACGCCTGTCCCGGCAATCGGCCTCGCCGCCAGCGCCACCACGCAACAAATCGCCGATGCAGCCATCACACTGGCGCGCCAAGGCAAATGGCGCACCTGATACCTGACAAAACGGAGACCACCATGAACACCAACTTCGCCCGATCCCCAGCCGCCGCAGCCACTTCCACCGGCACCATCGCAGGAGGCATCGCAGCGCTCCACGCACTTGCCGCGCGCCTGCTGCCCCCATCGGTACAGCTGCTCGCGGCCCGCCTCGGCATTGCCGCAGTCTTCTTCCTCTCCGGCCGCACCAAAGTCGAAGGCTGGTTCACGCTGAAGGATTCGACGATCGACCTTTTCCGCTACGAGTACATGCTGCCCCTGATCCCACCGGAGATCGCCGCCCCCATGGCCACCTTCGCCGAACACGCCCTGCCACTGCTGCTGGTCGCCGGCCTGTTCACCCGCTTCGCCGCCCTCGGCCTCCTTGCCATGACCGCCGTCATCGAGATCTTCGTCTATCCACAAGCCTGGCCGACCCACCTGGGCTGGGCCGCCTTACTGCTGCCTCTGATTGCTCAAGGCGGCGGCAAGTTCTCAATCGATCACCTTTTGCAAAAGCGTTCGGCGAAGGAACCTTGAGTCAAATTCGCGTGCGTTAGCTGGGGACGGGAACGGTAACGCTTGACTGACTGATGCCAACGATTGCTGAAAATTCCATCATTTGTTACTATTCAAGCGTAGACAAGCGCAGGATTTGTAGAGGTCGCTTAACGGCGGCAGCCCGAACGGGTGGGAACCTCGAACCTGGGGTCTACTTTACTCAAGGCTCACCAGCTTGGTGAGCCTTTGTTTTTCCGCGTCGTCCCCACACCAGATCTTCAGGCCGTAACCATCGGCTCGACGGTCTTTTCTGTAAATTGTCGGCTTCAATATTTCTAGATACCGACTTTCGACCTCTCCATACTGAGTTTTGTTTACTGCGAAGAACACACTCGATGCCACTGCATCCGCGAGCTGTAGGCCTGCCAATTTGTCGTGATTTACCGCGCGCACGCTGTCGCACGTGATCGCAGGCCAATGAATGTTGATATCTGCACCTGCCCTGGCTTGTTGCGACAGCAGTTCCAAGTAGGATCTCAAGTCGTCATATGACATCGCAGACCGATTCGAGAAAATGAGGTCCGTGTTACAAGCACCTCCGATTGCGTGGTCTCTGCATAACCAACTAACACGTTCTAGTAGCAGCCTGGTGCTGTAGCGGTAAAGCTTGTGCGCCTCTTGCTGAAAGTTCTCCGGATTGTTAATTGAAGGCTTATGAACAAGTATACTTACAGTTCGCACGGGTAGTGTTCCCAATAGGCGCACGTAAGGCACTCGCTGCTCGTGTTTCAGTTCACGGAAATGCAGTACGAATTTATCCGGCTTGCCGAGCAGCTGCCTGACATCCTTCGCAGCCTTCACTAATTGCAAATCGTTCGATTTTCGTACAATAGTCGCAGATAGAACGAACCAGCGCGAGCTACCACGTTCGCCCTCCAGAAACTTGAAACCTTCATCTCCCGCTTCATCGATATAGGCGACGAAATCTGCAGCCATCACTCTTCCTCGATTATTGTCAAGAAGTCAGATAATTATAGAGGTGCACTTTACGGGGGTTTTGATTTGCAGCATTGGCTGCACAACAACCACGCAGGCGCAAATAGAAAAAGCCCAGCCGGTGAGGGCTGGGCTTTTGGAATGCTGGTGCCGGCTGCAGGACTCGAACCCGCCACCTGATGATTACAAATCAACTGCTCTACCTGATGAGCTAAGCCGGCTGTAAAACTTCCGCCGCGATTATACGCTATTTAATGCGAGTCAGGGTTGGACGGCCACCTTTCTTTGGTGGCTCGCCGCCATCGTCCGGTCCATTATCGTCTTCGCTGCGCGGCGCAGGGGCGCTTGGCACGGAAGACAGGGTCGGCGCTGGCGCAACTTCTTCGACCGCTGCAGGCATTTTCGGTGCTGGCGCCTGGCCCAGCAGCGGTTCAAACGCCATGCCCTGGCCGTTTTCGTTGGCGTAGATCGCCATCACGTTATTGACCGGCACGTAGATCTCGCGCGACACGCCGCCGAAGCGGGCGTGGAAGTGGATCGCGTCGTTGTCCATCTTCAGGCCGGAGGTGGCGCCGAAGCTGATGTTCAGGACGATTTCGCCCTTCCTGACGTATTCCATCGGGACCTGGGTTGCTGCGTCGACCTTGACTGCCAGGTAGGGGGTATAGCCGCAATCGGTGCACCATTCGTAGATGGCGCGCAGCATATAGGGCTTGGTGGAGATTTCTGCCATGTTCAAACTATAAGTTGCGGCGCGCTCCATGGGCGCGCCGCAGGGGCCGCAATTAGCGACGCATTACTTTCTCGGACGGAGTCAGCGCTTCGATGTAGGCAGGGCGCGAGAAGATACGCTCGGCGTACTTCATCAGCGGCGCTGCGGTCTTCGACAGCTCGATGCCGTAGTGGTCCAGGCGCCACAGCAGCGGAGCCACGGCCACGTCCAGCATGGAGAACTCGTCGCCCAGCATGTACTTGTTCTTCAGGAACAGCGGAGCCAGGGTGGTCAGGCGGTCGCGGATTTCTGCGCGGGCCTTGTCGTGGCTCCTGTCGCTCGCCTTGTTGCGCTCGCTTTCCAGCGTGTGCACGTGAACGAACAGTTCCTTCTCGAAGTTGAACAGCATCAGGCGGGCACGGGCGCGCATCAGCGGGTCTGCCGGCATCAGCTGCGGGTGTGGGAAGCGCTCGTCGATGTACTCATTGATGATGTTCGATTCGTACAAAATCAATTCGCGCTCGACCAGGATCGGTACCTGGCCATACGGGTTCATGGTCGAAATATCTTCCGGCTTGTTGAACAGGTCAACATCGCGCACTTCAAAGTCCATGCCCTTTTCGAACAGGACCAGGCGGCAGCGCTGGGAGAATGGGCAGGTAGTGCCCGAATAGAGAACCATCATTTTCCTAGTTCCTTAGAAACAAAGGGGGCGAGACCGCGAACGGTTCACCCCAGTTGGGCCGCCTGACGTATCAGGCGGCGCAAACACGCGCCGGAAAATCCGGCGCACGCAATTATTTGACTTCTTTCCAGTACGACGCGTTGAGGCGCCATGCCAGGGTAGCGAAGATAGTCATGAAGATCAGGACCCATACGCCCAGTTGCTTGCGCTTCTGGGCGGCCGGCTCGGCCATCCACTCCATGTAGCCAACGATGTCGGCCACGGCGGTGTCGTATTCCAGCTTGCTCATGCTGCCCTTCGTGACTTGCTCGAAGCCCACGAACTTGTGCATCTTCTTGCCGTGCTCGTGTGGATCTTCCACTTCTTCGAACTTGGCGGACTGGACGCCCTGCAGCTCCCACAGCACGTGTGGCATGGCCGCATTCGGCAGCACCATGTTGTTGAAGCCGGTTGGGCGGGTGTCGTCCTTGTAGAAGGTACGCAGGTAGGTGTACAGGTAATCGCTGCCGGTGTTCGACGGCGTTGCCTTGGCGCGGGCGATCACGGACAGGTCAGGCGGCACGGTGCCGAACCAGACTTTGGCGTCCTTGGCCGGCATGGCGGTGGTCATCATTTCGCCCACTTTTTCGCCGGTGAACAGCAGGTTGTTCTTGATCTGCTCTTCGGTCAGGCCCAGGTCGCGCAGGCGGTTGAAGCGCATGGACGACGCATTGTGGCAGTTCAGGCAGTAATTCACGAACAGCTTGGCGCCGTTTTGCAGGGCGGCCATGTTGTGCGAGCGGTCCGGGGCCTTTTCCAGGGGGAAGCCGCCTTCGTTGGCGAAGGCCAGCGCTGGTACCAGGGCCAGGAGGGCCAGCAGTTTCTTCGAAAAGATCATTTATTAGTCCTTTGCTTAGCGTTCTGGTCGTCCGATTAGTGCGCGTGGAACACAACGCGGTCCGGCACCTTCTTGAACGTACCCATCGCGCTCCACCACGGCATCAGCAGGAAGAAGCTGAAGTAGTACAGGGTCGCAATCTGAGCGATGATCGTGCCGACTGGGCTTGGCGGCTGGGTGCCCAGGTAGCCCAGGGCTACGAAGGCGATGGCCAGGCCGGCGTACACATATTTGTGCCAATCAGGACGGTAACGAATCGATTTCACCGGCGAATGGTCCAGCCATGGCAGGAACGCCAGGATCACCACGGAACCGCCGAAGAACACCACGCCCCAGAACTTCGCATCCAGCGCGCCTGGCAGCATGCCGACGATCATCAGCAGCGCGATCACGCTGACGGCGATCTTGACCATGCCCGACAGCTTGGACTTCATCCACAGGAAGGCGGTGTAGGCAGCGATGCCCACCATCAGCACCCACAGGAAGTCCGAGGTGGTGGCGCGCAGCACCGAGTAGAAGGCGGTGAAGTACCAGGTCGGAGCAATGTGCGGCGGGGTCTTCATCGAATCGCCCGGCAGGAAGTTGTTGTACTCCAGGAAGTAGCCGCCCATCTCAGGCGCGAAGAACACCACAGCCGAGAAGATGGTCAGGAACACGGACACGCCGAACAGGTCGTGCACGGTGTAGTACGGGTGCGATGGGATCGAATCGACTGGGTGGCCGTCCGGGCCCAGGTTTTCTTTCACTTCGATGCCGTCCGGGTTGGACGAGCCGACTTCGTGCAGTGCAATCAGGTGCGCAGCCACCAGGCCCAGCAGGACCAGCGGAATCGCGATCACGTGGAAGGCGAAGAAGCGGTTCAGGGTTGCGTCGGACACCACGTAGTCACCGCGAATCCACAGCGACAGGTCAGGGCCGATCAGCGGAATCGCGCCGAACAGGTTGACGATCACCTGGGCGCCCCAGTACGACATCTGGCCCCATGGCAGCAGGTAGCCGAAGAACGCTTCGGCCATCAGGCACAGGAAGATGGCGAAACCGAACAGCCAGATCAGTTCACGTGGCTTGCGGTAGGAACCGTACATCAGGCCGCGGGTCATGTGCAGGTACACGATGATGAAGAAGGCCGAGGCGCCGGTCGAGTGCATATAACGCACCAGCCAGCCCCATGGAACTTCGCGCATGATGTATTCAACCGATGCGAAGGCCAGGCCGGCGTCCGGCTTGTAGTGCATGGTCAGGAAGATGCCGGTGACGATCTGCAGCACCAGGACCAGCATGGCCAGGGAACCGAAGATGTACCAGAAGTTGAAGTTTTTCGGGGCGTAGTATTTGCCCCACTGGTCGTTCCACAGCTTGGTGGCAGGGAAGCGGTCGTCGACCCAGCCCATCAGCTTCTTGGCTGCAGGTGCGTCGGCAGGGAATTTGGTTTCCTTGAATGCGGCCATGGATTATGCCTCGCCTTTCTCGTCTTTACCGATGATCAGCTTGCTGTCGCCCAGGTACATATGGCGTGGCACTTGCAGGTTGTCCGGAGCAGGCTTGTTCTTGAATACACGGCCAGCCAGGTCGAAGGTCGAACCGTGGCATGGGCACAGGAAGCCGCCGAGCCAGTTATCCGGCAGCGAAGGCTGTGCGCCTGGGGTGAATTTCGACGATGGGGAGCAGCCCAGGTGGGAGCAGATGCCCACGGCCACCAGGATTTCCGGCTTAATCGAGCGATGCGGATTGCGGGCGTATTCCGGCGTCAGGTCGTCGGGGGTACGCTCGGATTTTGGATCGGCCAGTTCAGCTTCATCTTTCGCCAGCGTTGCCACCATTTCGGGGGTACGCTTGAGGATCCAGACTGGCTTGCCGCGCCATTCGACCGTTTTCATTTCGCCCGGCTGCAGCGTAGAGATGTCCACTTCCACCGGTGCACCAGCTGCCTTCGCGCGCTCGGACGGCTGGAACGTGCTTACCAGGGCGCCAGTTGCACCCAAACCGACCACACCACCTGCCGCACACGTTGCGACGAGGAGACCGCGACGGCTCGAATCGACCTGCTTCTCGTTACTCATACAAACCCCAATCAGTCAAAAATCCAAAATCTTTATTGTTAACAAAGCTTCTAGCAACCTTAAATTATAAAGGAGTGATGTTGCGATTTAAAGCAAAACCTTGCAATTAGCTAATCCATCCCAATGTTGCGCCTCTTGCGTGTTCCATGAATTTGCAGCAAAGTTGATACAAATCCATAAATTTTTGGAAGGAATATGTTATGGGAATGATGCAAGAATTTAAAGAATTTGCAATGAAAGGCAATGTCATCGACCTGGCGGTCGGTGTCATCATCGGCGCCGCCTTCGGCAAAATCGTCGATTCCCTGGTAACCGACGTCATCATGCCGCCGATCGGGATGCTGTTGGGCGGCCTCGATTTCGCGAACTATTACATTCCTCTCAACGGACAGCCGCACAACCTGGCCCTGGCTGAAGCGAAAAAACTGGGCGCGGTGATCGCCTACGGCAATTTCTTCACCATCCTGCTGAACTTCATCATCCTGGCCTTCGTGATCTTCCAGATGGTACGCCTGGTCGCCAAGCTGCGCCGCGCCGAAGCGCCGGCTGCCGCACCGGCAGAACCTGCACCACCTTCAGAAGATATCGTGCTGCTGCGCGAAATTCGCGATTCTTTGCGAAAATAGGAGTTAACTCCCATTTTGTAGCAATACCGCCATGCGAAGACTCTGGTTATTGTTTGCACAAACGGTGACCATCGCATTGGCACTGTACTTTGTATACACGGCCGTGCAGCGGCCGGCCGTGCTCCCCAAGCCCGTGCCGACTGCCGCGCACACGGCAATCCTGGCCGACGCCAGCGCCCCGCCTTCTCCGGGATCGTACCGGGCCGCTGCCAGCCGCGCCATGCCGGCCGTGGTCAATATCCTGACTACCAAGGCGGTGCGCAAGCGCCATCCGCTGTCGCGCGATCCCTTCTTCAAGCGCTTCTTCGGCGACCGCGACGAGGAGGATGACCAGAACAGCCTTGGTTCCGGCGTCATCGTCAGCCCGCAGGGCTATATCCTGACCAACTACCACGTGGTGGAAGCGGCCGACGAGATCCAGGTGGTGCTGCCGGACGGCCGCAAGGCTGCCGCCAAGATGGTGGGCACCGACCCGGAAACCGACCTGGCCGTGGTGCGCATCGAGTTGGACAAGCTGCCGGTGGTCGCGCTGGGCCAGGTGGAACAGGCCAAGGTGGGCGACGTGGTGCTGGCTATCGGCAATCCATTCGGGGTCGGCCAGACCGTCACCATGGGCATCATCTCGGCCCTGGGCCGCAACAACCTGCACATCAATCACTTCGAAAACTTCATCCAGACCGACGCCGCCATCAACTTCGGCAATTCGGGCGGCGCCCTGATCGATACCCAGGGCAACCTGCTGGGGATTAACTCGGCCATTTACTCCCAGACCGGGGGTTCGGTCGGCATCGGCTTCGCGATCCCGGTCAGCACGGCACGTTCGGTGCTCGATGCCATCATCAAGGATGGCCACGTGGTGCGCGGCTGGATCGGCGTCGAATCGCAGGAAATCACGCCGGAACTGGCGCACAGCTTCGGCCTGGCGCGCGATTCGGGCGCCATCATCGCCGGCGTGGTACGCAACGGACCGGCCGACAAGGCCGGCATGAAGCCGGGCGACATCCTGCTGTCGGTGGACGGTAAGCCGGTCAAGGACACCAATGAAATGCTGAACCTGATCGCCCAGCTCGCGCCGGGCGGCCAGTCGACCATGCGCATCCTGCGCAAGAGCCGCGAAAGCGATCTCCAACTCACCGTGGGCAAACGCCCCCCAGCCAAAAAATAATATGCACCTGCGCGACCTCACCCGCTACCTGACGGAACTGTCCGACAACAACAACCGCCCGTGGTTTGTGATGAACAAGCCGCGCTACGACATCCTGCGCGAGGAATTCCTGGAGCTGGTGACCCAGGTGATCGCGGAGTTGGGCAAGTTCGATGCCCAGGTCAAGTTCTGCAATCCGAAGAAAGCCATGTTCCGCATCAACCGCGACGTGCGCTTTGCCCACGACAAGAGCCCGTACAAGACGCATTTCTCGGCCGCCATTGCGCCGAACGACATGCGCCGCCCCAGCATGGCGGGCGGCCCGACCTGGTATTTCCAGATCAGCCCTGACGGCGTGCTGGGCATCGGCGCCGGCGAATACATTCCGCCGCCGCACCGCCTGAAGGCCCTGCGCAACCACATGGTCAACGATGCCAAGGGCTTCAAGAAGGCGCTGGCCAACAAGGCGCTGAAGGCGCGCTACGGTTCCATCACCGAAGAACACAAGCTGCAACGGCCGCCGAAAGGCTTCGATCCGGAGCACGAGCACATCGAGTTCATCAAGCTGAAAAGCTTCTTCGTCTACCAGGAAGTGAAGCTGCCGCTGAACAAGCCGGACGAGCTGCTGGGCATGATCGTGGGCGCTTTCAAGGATGCCTGGCCGCTGGTGCAGTGGATGCGCTCAGCCCCTGTCGAAGAGGAGGCCGACGCAGCATGAGCACCCATCGCATCGCAGTCATCGCCGGCGACGGCATCGGCAAGGAAGTGATGCCGGAGGGCTTGCGCACCCTGCAGGCCGCCGCAGCCAGGTTTGGCCTGCCGCTGGAATTCACCACCTTCGAATGGGCCAACTGCGACTATTACATGCAGCACGGCCAGATGATGCCCTCCGACTGGTTCGACCAGCTCAAAGGCTTCGATGCGATCTACTTCGGCGCGGTCGGCTGGCCGGATGCGGTTCCCGACCATATCTCCCTGTGGGGCTCCCTGATCAAGTTCCGCCGCGAATTCGACCAGTACGTGAACCTGCGTCCGGTGCGCCTGATGCCAGGCGTGCCCTGCCCGCTGGCCGGCAAGAAGCCGGGCGATATCGATTTCTACGTGGTGCGCGAGAACACGGAGGGTGAATATTCCTCCGTCGGCGGCCGCCTGTTCGAGCACACCGAACGCGAGGTCGTGTTGCAGGAAGCTGTCTTCACCCGCAAGGGCGTCGACCGCATCCTGCAGTTCGCCTTCGACCTGGCGCAGTCGCGCCCAAAGAAGCACTTGACCTCGGCCACCAAGTCGAACGGCATTGCGATCAGCATGCCGTACTGGGACGAGCGCGTGAAAGCCATGTCGGCCAACTACCCGGACGTGCGCTGGGACCAGTACCACGTCGACATCCTGGCGGCGCGCTTTGTGCTGAGCCCCGAGCGATTCGACGTGGTGGTGGCGTCCAACCTGTTCGGCGACATCCTGAGCGACCTCGGCCCGGCCTGCGCCGGTACCATCGGCATCGCACCGTCGGCCAACCTGAACCCGGAGCGCACCCTGCCCTCGCTGTTCGAACCGGTGCATGGTTCGGCGCCGGATATCTACGGCAAGAATATCGCCAACCCGGTCGCCATGATCTGGTCCGGCGCCATGATGCTGGATTTCCTCGGCAACGGCGACGCCCGCTACACCCAGGCGCACGACGCCATCATGCGTGCGATCGAAACCGTGCTGGTCCAGGGCCCGCGCACGCCGGACATGGGCGGCAGCGCCTCCACCACCGAGATGGGCGCGGCTATCGCCGCCCTGGTTTAAGCGCCCAGCAAGGCCTTTACGGCCGGCAGGTAGCGTTCGCTGACCGGCACGCGGTCGCCGCAGCGCAGGACCAGCTGGCTGGCGCCCTCGGCATCGCGCTCCAGCGACGCCACCTCACCTACCCGCACCAGCGCACGCCGATGCACGCGCAGGAAATTGGCCGGGTCCAGGTGCTGCTCCAGCCGCGCCAGCGGCACCCGGTGCAGCACGCGCCGTTGCGGCAAGCGCAGCTCCACGTAATTGCCCGCAGCCTCGATCCACAGCACTTCCGCCACCTGCACGCATTCGATGCGGCCGACCGAGCGCACGTTCAGTTGCTGCAGGTATGCCTGCGCCGTCGGCTCGGCGAAGGCGCGCATCGCGCGCGCATAGGCCGCACGCTGGCGTTGCTCCAGCATGGCGGCAGCCCGTTCCAGCGCCTGCGCCAGGCGCTGGTCGTCGAAAGGCTTGAGCAGGTAGTCCAGCGCATGCACTTCAAAGGCCTCGATGGCGTGCTCGTTATAAGCCGTGGCGAATATCACCAGCGGCGGTTCTTCGCGCCGGGCCAGTTCGCGCGCCAGCGCCAGGCCGGCTTCCTGCGGCATCTGGATATCGAGGAAAATCACATCTACGTCCTGCCCAGCCAGGGCAGCGCGCGCGGCCGCGGCGCTGGCGCACTCGCCGACCAGTTGCCAGCCTTTGTGCGGCGCCAGGCCGTAGCGCAGGTTGATGCGGCCGGGTTCTTCGTCGTCGACGATCAGGGCGCGGATCTTCATGAGACGAAATACATTGGCATATTGATCTCGGCGACAAAGCGTCCGTCGGCACGCGCGGTGCGCAAGCCGGCGCCGCTGCCGCAGGCGATGCGCAAGCGCGCTTCGATATTGTGCAGGCCCATTCCCATGCCCGGGTTGGACGGCACATCGCGCACCGAATTGCTGATATGGATATGCAGCATGCCGCCCTGCTCCGAAAAACGCAGCGTGATGTCGCTGTCACCGTCGTGGCAGTCCAGATCATGGCGCAGCGCATTCTCGACCAGCGGCTGCAGCAGCAAAGGCGGGCAGTCGGCGGCCAGCACCGCCCCGCTGTCGCCTTCAATCGACACCCGCAGCCGGTCGCCATAGCGCATCGATTGCAGCGACAGGTAGTCGCGCACGAACTGCAATTCTTCCGCCAGCGTGACCCAGTCGCGCGAGCTTGCCGCCTGGGCGTAGCGCAGCAGGCCGCTCAGGCGGCTGATGGCGCTCAGGGTTGCGCCTTTATCGTCCATGCGTACCAGCGCGCTGACGGCGTTCAGGGCGTTGAACAGGAAGTGCGGCTCCAGTTGCCCGCGCAGAGCGGCCAGGCGCTGCTGCTCCAGCTCCAGGCGCAGGGTCAGGTTGTCGGTCTCGCGCGCCCGCTGGATCTGCCAGATGCGGAGGCCGGCCACGGTAACGAAGGTGAACGTAGTCCAGGTCAGCTCGAGGAAGATGGCGAACCAGCTCCTTTCCTGCTGCAGGGAGACGAACAGGCACTCCAATGGCAGGAACAGGACCAGCACCAGCAGATAGGTGCGCACTATCCCACGCGCACTGGCCAGCGACTGCGGCCAGCGTTCCAGGACGAGATACAGCACGGCGCTGAACACCACCATCAGGGCATGCGCACTACCCCAGTCGCGCAGCAGCTCCACATAGGAGGGGTTGGCGCCGCGCTGCAGCAGCGAGCCATAAGAGGAGGCGGCGCCCGTCAGGCAGACGACGCTCCATGCCAGCACGCAGATGCCGAGGATACGTAGGAAATGCAAGGTTCTCATGGCTGGACAGTATACCGGCCCTTTTCATAGGCGCCGACAGCCCCCGTCACACGGGCGTCCGCCTTCGTCACACCGGCTTTCCTGCATTTCAGGTCGCCATTTCTGCATTTCGTCGCAGACCGGTAGTGCTGGACACCGCACATATCTATAGTTCAATCAACGAAACGCGAAATGAACTTAACCCAACCGAATGGAGAGCAAAATGAACATCGCCAAAAACATGGAATACATCTTCCTCGCAGCAGTTGCCGTGATCAGCGCAACCGGCTTCGCCACCGCCGCCACTCCGCTGAAACACAGCGCACCGGCAGCCGTCGTGGCAAAGGCCGAAGCCAAGGCAATGCCCGTGGTGACCGTCACCGCCAAGCGCCTGACCGCTGCTGAAAAAGCTGCACTGTAATTCGAACGCAATCGAAATTTCACGGAGCCCCGACATGAAAAAGCTTTTCACCGCCACGATGATGACCGCCATGATGTTCGCCGCCGCCGGCGCCGCCCGCGCGGACGAGATCATCACCGAAGCGCGCACTGTCGACGGCCGCCCCGTGAAAGTAGTGCTGGATGGCGTGGTAGACCTGAAGCTGAAGCAAGGCGCACCGGCACTGGTGCTGTCCGGCGACAAGCGCTACCTGCAAAAGATTACGGTGACGCAGAACGGCGACACCATCCGCATCGGTACCGAAAACATGCGTGGCATCCACATCGGCCCGCGCAACCTGAGGGCTGAACTGACGCTGCCGCAACTGCGCGAACTGGTCTCCGCCGGCGTGGGCTCGGCTGAAGTGAAGGGATTCGACGGCGATGAAGTTCGCCTCTCCCTGGAAGGCGCCGGCGCCGTGAACATGGCCTCGCGCTTCAAGAAAGTCGACGCACGCCTGACCGGCGTGGGCAGCATGACCGTCAGCGATACCCAGGCTGACGTGGTGGACCTGAACCTGAAAGGCGCCGGCCAGATCGCGATCTCCGGCCAGAGCAAGCAGCTTTACGCAAAACTGGGCGGCATCGGCAGCCTCGATGCGAAGCAGCTGCAAAGCGAGAGCGTGGATGCCGACATGACCGGCCTTGGCAGCGCCACCTTCAACGCCAGGACTTCCGCCAACCTGCGCCTCTCTGGCATGGGTTCGGCAACGGTGTACGGCAAGCCGGCCAACCGCCAGTCCACCGCACGCGGCCTGGGCAGCGTGTCCTGGAACTGACGCCAAAGTTTCCCTACCAACTCGTGAGTTGTTTCACGGTGCTTGCCGCCCGCTAACCCCGGGCGGCTTTTTTATTGCCGCATCCTTGCCGAGCACGATGCGCAGTTGCGGCTCGCCGCTGCCGCGTATTTCGACCCGCGTCTCTTCCACGTTGAAGGGGATGGTGTTCGTCAGGCGCACCACCTGCATCCCTTCCGCCCGCAAGCGCTGCGCGACCACTGCCGCCATGCCACGAATGCCGTTGCCGTTGCTGACTTCCAGCCGCGTGGGCGCGTTTGGCGCCGGTACCGGCGGCGGCGCCTTGTCTTCCACTCGCGCGACTTCGACCAGCCCGGCGCTGACTTGCCGCACCTCGACATGCGCCATGCCCGCCGGCCAAAGGCCGCTGCCGGGCGTGCTTCCGGACGCGGCCTGCGTGCCGGCGCCAGGCTCGCTCGCAGCTTCGCGCAACAGGCGCGCATGGCGCATGGCTTCCAGCGCGCGGCCGCTGTCGCCGGTCGTTTCCAGCAGCGCCGCCAGCCGTTCCCAGGCAACCGGGCTGGATGGCGCCATCAGGCAGGCACGTTCCAGTGCGGCACGCGCCTCCTCCAGGTGCCCGCCCAGGTAGTAGGCGTAGCCAAGGTCGCCAAGCAGGGCCGCGCCAGGCGTACGCCGCGCACGCTGTTCCAGCAACGCAATGGCCTCTTCATAGCGGCCATCCCTGGCCAGCGCAGCCGGCGCCGGCGCAGCAGGCGGCGTGGCCGCCACGATGGCGGGGGGCGGCGGCAGCACCGGCGTGCTGCAGGCCGCCACCATCCCCACACAGGCAGCAATGATCGTCTTACGCATGGCAAGCTCCTAACGCGCGCTGTGCGCCACAGGATGGAATACGGCTTTCATCTGAATCGATGCGGGCCCCAGCAACACGATCATCAGCGCCGGGAAAATGCAGAAGATCAGCGGGAACAACAGCTTGAGCGCGACCTTGGCGGCCGCCTCCTGCGCCACCACGGCCCGTTTGCGGCGCAGGTTGTCGGCGTGCACGCGCAGGGAATCGCCCATGCTGGTGCCGAAGCGCTCGGCCTGAACCAGCATCGCCACCAGCGCATCGACATCTTCCACGCCGCTGCGCAGGGCCAGGTTGCGCAGCGCGCGCTCCTTGGAAAAGCCGGAGCGCATTTCCATCAGCACCAGCTGCAGCTCCTGTGCCAGCGGCAGGCTCTTGATGTGGATTTCGCCCGCAACTTTTGCCAGCGCGCGTTCCATGCTCAGGCCCGCCTCGACGCAGATGGTCAGCAAGTCCAGCGCATCGGGCAGGCTTTCGAAGATATCGCGCTGGCGCAGTTCGGCGCGGCGCGCCAGCACGCCGTTTGGCAGGTAGTAGCCGATGGCCGCACTGGCAAACAATGCCAGCAGCAGGTTGCCGCTACGTCCCGCCAGGCTTGCCACCAGCGCAGGCAAGGCCAGCGCCAGCAAGGTCTTGGCGGCAAAGTACAGTTTTGGTGCAGCGGGATGGCGCCAGCCGGCATTCATGAAGCGCGTGCGCAGCGCCGACTGTTCCCAGCCATCTTCGGGCAGCGACAGGCGGCTGAACGGCTCCGCCACGCGCGCCACTTTTTCGATCCACTCGCCCTGGCCGGGCGCAGGCGTCGTTTCGCTGGCGCTGGTGAAGGATTTCAGGCGCTCGCGCAGCGGCACGCCGGACAGGGCCAGCATGGCCCACAGCGCCAGGCCTGCCACCACGGCAAACACCAGCAGCAGGAACAGGATGCCAGACAGGTCGGCGCCGCTCATACGCGCACCCTGATCACCTGGCGCATCCATACCATGCCTACCACCATGGCGCATGCCCCGTACCACAGCATGCGCTGCCCGTTCGGGTCCTGCCACAGCACGGAGCTGTATTTCGGATTGGTCACCTGCATCGCGGCCATCAGGCCAAGCGGCATCAAGGTCAGGACCCAGGCCGACATGCGGCCTTCCGCCGACATCACGCGCACTTGCGCCAACAGTTGCAGGCGCGCGCGCGTCATGCGCGACACATTGTCCAGCAGCTCGGCCAGGTTGCCGCCGGATTCGCGCTGAATCAGCACCGCGATCACCAGGTAGCGCAAATCGGTCAGCGGCACGCGGGCAGCCAGGTTGTGCAGGGCGTCCTGCATGGTGACGCCGAAATTCACCTCCTCGTAAGTGACGCGGAATTCGCCGCCGAGCGGATCGGCCACTTCGTCGCCCGCCATCTGCATCACGTTGGCAAAGGAATGGCCGGCACGCAGGCCGCGCGCGAGGAAGTCGGCCATTTCCGGCAGTTGCGACTCGATGCGGCGTATGCGTGCGGCGCGCGCGCGCAGCAGCGCCACGCACGGCGCTGCCAGGAACAGCAGGCCGACAATGGCCGATGGCAGCGGCGGCATGTGCAAGGCGGCAGGCGCCAGCAAGCCTGCCAGCGCGGCGGCGCCCTGGACCTGCAGCAGGCGCGCCACCTGCCAACGCAGGCCGGATTGCAGCAGCAGCCGGTCCAGCGCGCCGATGTGCGGGATGCGCCGCAGCAGTGCATCAAGCCCCGGCGAGTTCGCGTAGCGGCGCTCCTTGAGGATGCTGATGCCGCCGCCCGCGCCCTCGGTGCGGCCCGACATCAACCGCAGGCGGCGCGCGATGCGCTGCGCACTGTTGCCGTGCGTGCTGCTCCACCACAGCCAGACACCCTCGCACAGGCAGATCACGGCGGCGAACAGCAGCACGGAAAATGCAGTCCAGGCGAAATCCATGACCGCCCCCTATTCGTAGACTTTGCCGGGATCGAAAACGCTGTCGGGCACCGGCACGCCGAACATGCGCAAGCGTTCGGCAAAGCGCGGCCGCACGCCGGTGGCGAAATAATGGCCCTGCACCTTGCCCTGGGCATCCACACCGGTCTGCTCGAAATGGAAAATCTCGTGCATGGCCACGGTGTCGCCCTCCATCCCGGTGACTTCCTGCAGGCTGACCAGCTTGCGCGTGCCGTCGGTCAGGCGCGAAAGCTGCATCACCACCGTGATGGCGGAGCAGATCTGCTGGCGCGCGGTGCGCGGCGTCAGGTTGGCGCCTGCCATGCCGACCATGCTCTCCAGCCGCGACAGCGCGTCGCGAGGCGAGTTGGCGTGGATCGTTGCAAACGAGCCTTCATGGCCCGTGTTCATGGCCTGCAGCATGTCGATCGCCTCGGCGCCGCGCACTTCGCCCAGGATGATGCGGTCGGGACGCATGCGCAGCGCATTGCGCACCAGCGCGCGCTGCGTCACCTCGCCCTTGCCTTCCACGTTCGGCAGGCGCGTTTCCAGGCGCACGATATGCGGTTGGCGCAGTTGCAGTTCCGCCGCGTCCTCGATGGTCACGATGCGTTCGCTGGCCGGGATGAAGCCGGACAGCACGTTGAGCAGCGTGGTCTTGCCGCTGCCGGTGCCGCCGGAGATCAGCACGTTCAGGCGCGCCTGGCCCAGCGCCTTCAGCACTTCCGACATGGGCGGCGTCAGGCTCTTGAACTCCAGCAGTTTTTCCATCGACAGCGGCTGCGCCGAGAAGCGCCGGATCGACAGAATCGGCCCGTCCACCGCCAGCGGCGGGATGATGGCGTTGACGCGCGAACCGTCCGGCAGGCGCGCGTCGACCATCGGGCTTGATTCATCCACGCGCCGGCCCACGCGCGACACGATCTTTTCGATGATCTTCATCAGGTGCGTGTTGTCGTGGAAGCTGATGCCGGTCAGTTCCAGCCGTCCGGTGCGCTCGACGTAGACCTGGGCATGGGTATTGACCAGGATGTCGGACACGCCGGGATCGGCCAGCAGGGGCTCCAGCGGGCCGAAGCCCAGCATCTCGTTCTGGATGTCGAGCACCAGCTTGTGGCGTTCACCCTGGTTCAGCACGATGCGCTCGTCCTCCACGATGCGCGCCACCAGAAGCGCCAGTTCGTGCTTGAACTGTTCCGGCGTCAGGCGCTTCAACCGCTCCAGGTCGATGCGCTCCAGGATCATCTGGTGCATGGACTTCTTCAGCTCCTGGTAGGCGCCGTCGGCCATCGCCGGTGCGCTCGGCGCCTGCGGTTTTTCATCGCCCAGCGCCAGGCGTTCTCGCAAGCTCATGGTCGGCTCCCCATCAATGTTCGGTTTCGGCGCGGCCAAACAGCCGGTCGAACAAGCCCTTGCTCTCGGGCAGGCGGCGCTCGGTCACCGCCTCCACCAGTTCCGCCAGGCTGCGCGCCACCGGGCTGCTGCGCGCCAGCTGCAGCAGCGGAATGCCCTGGTTGACCGAGTCGGTGGCGGACAGGTAGTCGTTCGGCACCGTATGCAGCACGTCGGCGCCCAGCGCCTGCTCCAGGTCGGCCAGGCGCAGCTTGCCGCCCTTCTCGTAGCGGTTGACGATCAGGCGCGTGCGCTCCTGCGGATAGCCGAGCGAGCGGAAGATGTCGAGAAGGCGGCGCCCATCGCGGATGTCGGGCAGCGCCAGTTGCAGTACCGGGTAGATGGCGTCCGCCTGGTCCAGTGCGCGCAGCGACAGGGCATCGATCTGGCGCCCCACGTCCAGCAGCACGTAGTCATAATGCTGGCGCGCCACGCGCAGGATGGCGTCGATATGGTCCGGCTTCATCTGGGTCGCCAGCGCCGGGTCGTCGGCTGCCGCCAGCACGCCGTAGCCGGGCGCCACGTGCACCAGGCACGACTCCAGGAAGGCCGCGTCGAGGCGGCCGATCTGGCCGCAGATATCGGACAGGGTCATGGCCGGCTTCTGGTCCGACACGTACAGCGTGGCGTCGCCGAACTGGCCGTGCAGGTCGAGCAGCAACACCTTGCGCCCGGCCAGCGCCGCCAGCGCATAGCCGAAGTTGGTGGCCAGGAAGGTGGCCCCGCTGCCGCCCTTGCAGGAAATGAAGGCCAGCGCCTTGCCCTCGCGTACGGCGGTCACGCCGCGCTCGATCTCGATGCGGTCCAGCGCTTCGTGCAGGGCCCGATGCACCAGCGGCAGTTGCAGCACTTCGCGCATGCCGACGCGCATGGCGCGGATCAGCAACTCGTGCTGCGGCGCGCGCGTCAGCAGGATAAAGGAGGTGTCGGGATAATGCCGCGACAGCGGTTCCAGCAGCTCGGCCTGGGCCGGCTCCACCTCGCTGGCATCGAACAGCACCAGTTCGGGCGGCTGCGGCAGCAGCCGTTCCACCGCATCGCGCAGGTCGCGCCGCGTGGCTGCCAGCTGCAGCGCCGGCAGGCGCGCCGAGCCCTGCGCCGCCAGTTCGGCCTGCAACCGTTCGTCATTGCTGATCAACAGCGCTTTCATGGGACCTCCTTTGCGTGCAGGTTCAGGGACAAGGCGCCTGGCCCGGCGTGTAACCCAGCGACTCGGCAGGCACCAGGGTGGTGGCAGAAGGCATCAGGTCCGGTACCGGCACCATCGGCAGCAAGGGCTCGTAAGCCAGCGTGGTGCAGGCGGCGCCGCTGCCGCACAGGCGCACCCGCACCATGCTGATGCAAGCCGGGCCATGTGGATCGCGCGCGCAGTTGATGCGGTTGGCCAGCGGGCAGGCCGGCAGCAGCGGCAGCGGCGCCAGCACGCCGGCGGCGTCCTGCCACAGGTATTCGATGCGGATATTGGCGCTGCTGACGTTGGGCGCCAGCGGCAGCGCGCCGTCATCGCTGCGAAACAGCGCCGCCTGGCGCAGCGCCTGCATGGCCGCCGGATTGCTGAAGTCCGTGATCGCGGCGGCACGCGCCGCGCGCTGGGTCACTTCGGGCAGCGTGTTCCACACGAACAGCAGGCGGCCGTATTCGAAGATGGCGAACAGCATGGGCATGAACACCGCGCATACCAGGCCGAATTCAACGGTGGCGCTGCCGCGCCGGCGGGCTGTCCTAGTTGTCACGGCCGGCCTCCGCGTACACGACCAGGTTCACCGCGGGATGGCCCAGTTCGACCACGGCCTGGCTTTCGACGGTCAGCATCACGCCGATCTTGCTCGGGACCATGCCCGGCAACAGCTGGTCGCAATGCCCGATATCGCACATGAACTCGACGTGCCATGCCTGGGGACCGATGTTGGCGGCGGACAGGGTTTGCCCGATCATCTGCTGGGCGCTGTCCAGCGCCACGGTGCGCCGGCTGCTGTCGCGCAGGCTCTCGAGCGGCACCTGGGACAGGAAGCGCGCGGCGTTGCTGGCGGCCCGGTCCGCCGCCGCGCCATCGATCGCCAGGTGTCCCATGTTCAGGGCGAGCGCCAGCAAGGGCGCCAGCCCCGCCATGACCAGGGCGGCTTCGATGGCGGCCACGCCGCGGCAGCGCAGGCGCTTCATCGCAGCAGCTCCACATCGGTTGCCAGCGCTGCCACCTCCTTCGCGCTGAGGATGCCGGCAAACTCGCCCGGCACTTCGGTGGCCGAGGCCTGGGCCGTCATGAAGAAGCGCGCTACCGCCAGCACCGTGCCGTCCACATTCGCGCCAGCCGGAAGCGGGCAGGCCAGCAGGGGCACGTAGAGCAGGCGCCGGTCCTTGCGGCCCGGGTTCCCGGTGGGCGCGGTCATAAAGCCGGTGTTGTTGTACACGCCGCCGGCTGGCCAGCTGGTGCCGGTAGCGCTGAATGCCGGCGACCCGGGATACAGGCTGTTCCAATGGGAGAACTGGAAGTTGCTGTTGTTGCTGCGCCTGGCGGGACCGTAGGCCCACAGCGTGCCGTACTGCGCCGGGGGGATGGCCGGCAAGGGATAGGCGCCGTCGGCCACGCTCACCAGGGGCTTGCCGGCCGCGGGCGTGCTGGCGGCGGCCGCAGCCTGCGGCGGGTAGCTGCTGATCCAGCTCGCCAGGGCGCCGCGGTACTCGCGCACATTGCTGTCCGGCGGCGCCGTGTAAGGGTCGCAGCCGTCGCTGCCGCCGTAACTGCCGAAGCGGGAGTTGAGCTGCTGCCACAGGTCGAAGCCGGCGTTGCGGCGCACATGCAGCGCGCCGGCCAGCGAGTTGTAGGCCAGCTTGCCGGCACACATGAACGGCGCCACCTGGCTGCTGTCGGTGCTGGACGGCAGCGCCGGGCTGCCGGGCGGGCTGGCCGGGTCGACCAGGAAGTACTCGCCGCTGCTGGCGCCCGGCGCCGGGTTCAGGGCCAGCAGGTTGTAGGCGACGCCGAAACGCAGGCCGTACTCGATGCGTTCGTCCAGGCCGGGGCCGTTGTAGCGGGTGGCGACCGCGCTGCTGCTCGGCGCGCAGATCGCCAGCGGCAGCACGCGCAGGCCATTCGGCCCGGCCACGGCGCGCGCTCCCACCGTCGTGGCGTCGCTGCCGCCCAGCAGGCGGCCGAAAGCAACCGGCAGCATGGTGAAGGCTTCCCCCTGCGCGGCCATGTCGGCGCGCGCATAGCGCAACTCACCGGGCGCGCCCTGGGCCGCACTGTATTCCAGCCAGGGGCCGTCCGGGCCCGCAGCAAACGACAGCACGGCGGTATTGAGCCAGACCCGTCCCACACCGCGCACCTGGCGGTTCGCCACCACCACGCTGGCGGCGGAACCTGCCATGACAATGCCGCTCGCGCTGCCATCCAGCTGCTGCGCCGCGCTCAGCGCGACCGTATCGGCAACTTGCTGCAACTGGCTCTGGCGCTGGAAGGCCATCGACAGCTCCAGCGCCAGGCCGCAGACGCCGATCGCCAGCGGCAGCACCAGGGCCGTCATGACCAGCAGCGCGCCGCGCTCATGTTTGCGCTTCATTTGCGTTCCCCCGTGTCCGGCGCCGGCTCGCTGTAGGACTTGCGGTAGCGCGCCTGGGCCGCCGCCGCCGCCGCGCCATCGAGCCCCGCGCCCTCGCCCTCCGGCTTGACCAGGTGGGCCGTGATGACGAACAGCAGTTCGCTGCGGTCGTTCTGGAAGTCGGTGCTGCGGAACAGCGCGCCCAGCACTGGTATCTCGCTGAGAAAGGGCACGCCCTTGATGTTGTTGACCTGGGTATGCCGGATCAGGCCACCGATGGCAAAGCTCTGGCCATCCTGCAGCTGCACCGTGGTGCTGGCGCGGCGCGTGGTAATCAGCGGGAAGATGGCGCGCCCGCTGAAGCTGCCGTTGCTGACGCCGATGCCGTCGCGCGACAGTTCCGACACTTCCGGCGCCACCCTCAGGTTGATGCGGCCGCCGGCCAGCACGGTGGGGGTGAATTTCAGGCCGACGCCGAATTCCTTTTCCTCCAGCGTGATGCGGTTGTTTTCCTGCGCCACCGGCACCATCACCTTGCCGCCGGCGAGGAAATTGCCTTCCTGCCCGCTCATGGCCATGACCGTCGGCTCGGCCAGGATGCGCACTTGGCCATCCTGCCGTTCCGCTTCGAGCCGCACGCTGCTGCCGTTCGATTTCGACAGCGACAGGCCGCTGCCCAGCGTGCCGCTCAGGAAGTCGGCCAGCACCATCGCCGTCCAGCTGCCGCTGGCATGGCGCAACGCCAGGCCCGCTTCCAGCTTGTCGAGCAGGGTCTTCGACACTTCCGCCACCTTGACTTCCAGCTTGACCTGCTGCGGTGCGCTGACAGCCAGCAGGTTCACCAGGCGCGGCCCAGGCGCCGACGCTTGCGCCGGCGCGCCTTCCTTGCGCGCCAGCGGCTGCGGCGCCTGGCGCACAAACGCTTGCGCCAGGTCCAGCACTTGCGCCAGGGTGGCGCCGTCGCTCACGCTGCCGCTCAGGGCAATGGCGTCGGCTGCGGCGCTGACCTTGATGCCGCGCTCCTGCGGCAGCAGCTCCGCCAGGCTGGCGCGCAGCGGCGAGACATCCAGGCCCACCGCCACTTCCACCACGCTGCAGGCGCCGGACCGGCCCTGCACGATCAGGTTGGTGCTACCGATGTCCGCGCCGACCAGGTACAGCGTATCGGGCGCCACCAGCGTTGCCTGCAGCACGTGCGGGTTGCCGATGCTGCGCCCGTTCACGGTGTCCGGCAGGCGCATCAGGGTTGATTTGCCGAGTTCCAGCGCCAGCTTGCCGGGAACGGCGGGAGAACCGGCACAGTGCAGGTTATCGCCCAGCGCGGAGGCGGCCGGGAGTAGGGACAGGGTCAGGGCCAGCGCGGCTGGCAGGCAGGTAGGTGCGGATCGCATGGCGCCTCCTCACAGGCATTCCTTGCTGCTGCGGTTGCCGTCGATGACGCCGATGCAATAGCGCGCCGGCTCGGCGGAGGGAGGCAAGGCAGCTCGCGCCAGGCGCGGCGCCGCAGCTGCTGGCGCGGCAGCGGAAGCCGCTGCCGGCGCCGGCGCCATCCCAGTGCCAAGCACGCTATGGCGCGTGGCGCCGGGCGTGGCGCCCGGCTGCGGGTCGACCTGGTTGCGCAGCGCCAGCGACAGCGTGCCGACGCTGCGCGCCAGGTCAAGCTGCTCGGCCTGGGCGGGCGTGACTTCCAGCGTGACGGCATTGACCACGCGCGGCTTGGTGTCGTCGCGCGCCACTTCCTGTGCCACGGCCAGGACCAGGATCCGTTCCAGCACGATCTTCGACACGGCCGTTTCATTGACGCCGTTGCTGCCGTTGTGCTGCGCCGGCGCATACACCAGGATGTCGACGAAATTCCCCGGCAGGGCAAAGCCGGCCACGCCCACCACGTCGTTGACGCGCACCGTGATGGCGCGCTTGCCTTCCGCGATCAGGGCCGACAGGCCGCCCAGCGTGCCGGCCGGCGCCAGCTTGGCCTCCGTCACCGGCTCGCCACGCTGCACGCTGGCTTTCAACACGCGGCCCGCCAGCGCCGCCGGCTCGCGCTGGGCGCCGGCCGGCATGCTGCCGGCCGGCCACTCGGCCAGCGCCAGCATGTCCGGCGCCAGGCGCTGGCCCAGGCCGACATCGGCAGCCGCCACCGCGATGCGCACGGTGGACGTCGCGGGCTGGCGCAGCCAGCGCGAGGCCAGCAGCACGGCGGCCAGGCCCAGCACCGCTGCCAGGGACAGCATCAGCAAGCCGCGCCGGCCCTTCATACGGCACCATCGGCAAACATGCTGGACCAGGCCTGGTCCAGCGTGGCGGGATTCAGGCTCGGCACGGTGCCGGCAAAGCCGGCGAATTCAGCCACGCGCGCCACGATTTCACGCGGCAGGCTGGCCAGCAAGGGCTGGCCGCTGCCCCGGTGCAGTTCGCCGACCAGGTAGGCCAGCGCCGCTTCGTCGGCCTCGATGCCGCGCGCCCGGCATTGCTGGCGCAGCAGGCTGCGGTAGCTGGCTTCCGGCAGCGGTCCCAGCGCCACCTTGTAGCCGATGCGGCGCAGCGCCGCGCCATCAAGCAGGGTGTGCGGCGCCAGGTTGGTGGCGAAGGCCAGCGCCGCCTGGCATGGCACGCTGAAGGCATGGCCGCCTGGCAGCGCAAGCTGGTCGGTGCCGCTATCGAGCAACTGTGCCAGGCGGTTCAGCAGCGCGGCAGCCGGCACGCGCTGGCGGCCCAGGTCATCGATGATCAGCAGGCCGTGGCAAGCCTTGAGCTGGGGCGGCGCCAGGTAGCAGCCGCCGGCAGGATCGTGGCGCAAGTCCAGCATGGCGCCATCCAGCTCCGCGCCCAGCTGCACCACGGGGCGCTGGCACAGCAGCCAGCGCATGTCGCCGCTGCGTGCGCCGGCAGGCCGCCCCGGCAAGGGCAGGGGCGCCAGGTGCACCGCCGCGTCGTAAAGCTGGATGATGGCGCTGCCTACCGCCACCGCATACGGCACCGCCACCACGCCTTGCAGCAGGCGGCCCAGCTTGCGCGCCAGGGTGGTCTTGCCGCTGCCGGAAGGCCCGTACAGGCAGACCGAACGTCCGGCATGCATGGCGGCGCCCACCAGTTCATGGATGCGCGGCGGCAGGCAGTCGTCGGCAAACACGCTGGCCACGTCGGCCGCCAACACCGGCGGCAGTTGCAAGGCCTGGCGCTGCAGCTGGGCGCGCCAGGCTTCGAGCGGGACCGGCGCCGGGCCGACATAGGGCGAGCGGTCCAGCCATTCCGCTGCGCGCTGGCGGCCGATGCCGGTGAGCTGGTACTGCACGTCGATATCGGAATCGCCGCGCCACGCCACATCCACCACTTGCTCGCCTTGCAGGCCGTCGAGCACTTCGCGCAGCACATTGATCGACAGGCGCAGGCGGCTGGTCAGCACCGACAGGTGGCATTTGCCGGCGCCCAGCAAGGCCTTGCCCGCCAGCTCGGCCAGCATGGCCGGTTCCAGGCCGGTGTCGCGCACCGTGCGCGGCGGGTTTGGCAACAGCGGCTGTTCATCGTCTGCAAAATCGATCATGGTGTCCTCCTGTTGGAACCGATGATAGCCATGGGTTTCCGGTTGGATATTGAGGCGGAGCAAAGGTCAGCGATGCGCCAATGCAACGCTGGCCAAGGTGCCGGCCGCAATCGCCACGGCATACGGCATGCCTTCCGCCTTGGCGCCGCGCCAGCGCGCCAGTTGCAGGCAGAACAGCGCCAGCACCCCGCCTGCCAGCGCGCTCAGCAGGGCAAGCTGCAGCGCTTGCCAGGGCCCGACGAAGCTGCCTGCCATGGCCGCCAGCTTGACGTCGCCGGCGGCCATGCCGCCCAGTGCATAGAAGGGCAGGAACAACAGCAGGCCCACTGTCGCGCCGGCCAGCCCCTGCGCCAGCAGCGCACTGTTGCCGCCCAGGTAGCAGTGGAGTGCCAGCGCCAGCAGCAAGCCTGCCGCCACCAGCACGTTGGGGATCCGGCGCCAGGCCAGGTCCGACGCTGCCGCCTGGAGCACCAGGCACAGCAGGATGATTTCGAGTCCGCTCATGGTAAAAGGCTGGCTGCCCGGCCGCCGCCGGGCGCCAGCCACCCCATCAAGGCGTCAGTGCATCGACCACGTCGTTGAACACGGCCTTCAGCTCGTTCGAGACGCTGGTCATTGCCGTGCCTACTGCCAGTGCAATCAGCGAAGCGATCAGGCCATACTCGATTGCCGTCACGCCCCGCTCATCCCTGATGAACCGCCTCACTGCCGAAAGTGCTTTCATGATGATCTCCTTCGCTAGGAAAACTCTGACGCCTGGGCTGCGCATCATTGGCTTTACTATAGGAGCCATTCCTACGAACAAGTTGATATTGCGCAAGCTTTCCGCACAGAACTTTTTCTCGCTGTGCGGTGTTCTATGTCAAACTGGAGGCATGGAAGCTGTGTTGCAATGAGGTCGCGTTTTTACATGAAAGTGCGCAAAGTTAATTGCCGAGAATACAAAAAAGATTTATCCTGATCAGCTATTCTTTAGAAAGCCCCTTGCTTTGCCGCTGAGCGCCTAGTTACCGGACACTCACATGGATTCCCTTCTGAAACATATGGTGGACATGACCGGCCACCGCGATCACACGATGCTCGACATCTCGGTGATCTCGGCGGTAGCGGAACTGGCGTCTGCCACGCAGGCACGTGTGCTGAGCATCGTCAATGTGCGAGGCCAGCTCTACGTCCGTTCGCGCGCCGTGATCGAGCAAGGCCGCCCTGCGCGCATGGAGGAGTACCTGGACCCGGCCATCGCGGGCGACCCGGTCAGCATGTTCCCCGCCCTCGCGCGCTGCCTGGCGCACCACGAATCGAGTGCCGACCACATGTCGCCCGAGGGTGAGCACACACTCTGGCTGCCGATCTGGATGGGTGACAAGGCTGATACCTGCCTGGAAATCGTCAATCCGACGCCGTATACCAGCGATACCATCCACATCATCGGCGGCATCGTCAGCGTCTACCGCAATTTCCAGAACCTGCTCGACTACAGCGAGCGCGACTCGCTGACCGGCCTGCTGAACCGCAAGACCTTCGACGACCAACTGGCCAAGATGCTGCAGGCCTCAGCCGAGCACGACGTGCTGGCAGTGCCGCCGGACGGCCTCGAGCGCCGCAATCCGCAAGAACAGGAAAAACAATGGCTGGCCGTGGTCGATGTCGATCATTTCAAGGCAGTTAACGACAAATTCGGGCATTTGTACGGTGATGAGGTGTTGATCCTGATCGCCAACCTGCTGCAATCATCCTTCCGCGCCCAGGACCGCGTGTTCCGCTTCGGCGGCGAAGAGTTCGTGGTGCTGCTGCGCTCTTCCACGCTGGATAACGCCAAGAAAATCATCGAACGCTTCCGGATGAACGTGGAACAGCACGAGTTCCCGCAAGTTGGCCAGGTCACGGTGAGTGTCGGCTTCGTCAGCATCAGCGCCTATGAAGCGCCGGTGATCATCCTCGGCCGCGCCGACCAGGCCCTGTATTACGCCAAGAGCCATGGCCGCAACATGGCCTGCCATTACGACGAGCTGGTCAGCGGCGGCCAGCTGCAGACCGTCGAATCCAACGATACCGCCGAATTCTTCTGAGGTTCGGGCTCAGGCCAGGGTCAGGAAGCGCATCGGGTCCACCTGCCATTTCGATGGCGATTCATGGCCCACGATCTTGTCGCCGCCGCCGAAGCCCAGGCCGCGCGACAGGTCGACCGTTTCCGGCTTGATGTAGACATTCTTCTTCGTGTTGAAGAACACGTTCACCTTCGGCGCCAGCAGGTTGCTTTCATGCGGCTCGACCACCACGCCGAGGCGGCCTGACTCCAGCATCACCAGCGTGCCGACCGGGTAGATGCCCACGCAGCGCATGAATTCCTGCACCAGCTTGGCGTTGAAATGGTGCTTGCTCCACTCGTAGATCTTGCGCAGCGCCGCTGCTGCCGGCAGGCCCTTGTGGTACACGCGGTCGGCCGTAATGGCATCGTACACGTCGACAATTGCCGCCATCTGCGCGATTTCACTGATATCGTCGCCGGCCAGCTTGTCCGGGTAGCCGGTGCCGTCGCGCCGCTCGTGGTGGTGCAGCGTGATGTCCAGCGCCAGCGCCGGCACGTCAGGGGACTGTTTCAGGATATTGAAGCCATCCATCGGATGCTTCTTGATGATGGCGAATTCTTCGTCGGTCAGCGGGCCCGGCTTGTTCAGGATCGCATCCGGCACCAGGGCCTTGCCGGTATCGTGCAGCAGGCCGCCGAGGCCGGCTTCGCGAATGATGTCCTGGTCCATATTGCGCGCATTGGCGAAGGCCACCAGCAAGGCGCACACGCTGACCGAATGCAGGAAGGTGTAATCGTCCTTCGACTTGATGCGCAGCAGTCCCAGCAGGGCGCCCGGGTTGCGCAAGATCGATTCCGTGATGTTCTGCACCACCGGCTGCACCGAGCCGATCTCGATAGCCTTGCCGAGGCGGGCATCGGCCATCACATTGCGCACCACGCCGGCTGCCTGGCTGCGAATCTGGGCCGCGCGCTGCAGTTCCTCACCCAGGGAAGTGCGGATGATGCGCGAGGGTTCCTTGGCGATCTCTTCCACTTCGCGTTCGGTGGCCGCCTGGGCCTCGGCCAGCGAGGGCGCATCCTCCACGTCCAAGCCTTTGGACGCATCGATCACCACGTCATGGATGCCGGCCTGGATGATTTTCTGGATCTGCTCCTGGCTGGAAATCTCGAAGCGGTTGCGCACAAACGGATGGGTCATCCAGTCGCAACTGAGGTCGTGGATATACATGCCGACCTTTAACTGCGCCGAATCGACTTTCTTTAACATGGTGAGGCTCGCGAAGTAATTGCGTGAAGAACGTTAGAATAAGTATACACAATGTTATCCTACGGGAATATGGAACTCCGCCAGCTGCGTTACTTTGTAGCAATCGTCGACCACGGATCGTTGTCGCGTGCCGCACTGGTATTGCATGTTGCACAACCTGCCCTGACCCAGCAGCTACGCCAGCTCGAAGAAGAGCTGGGCGCCCAGCTCCTGCACCGCAGTGCCCAGGGCGTGGTCAGTACCGATGCCGGCAAGGTGTTCTATGACCATGCGCAGGCGATCCTGAAACAGGTGGCCGACGCCCGCTCCGCCGTCACCCAGTCGGCCCGCCCTTCCGGCAGCGTCACCATGGGCCTGCCGCACAGCATTTCCGGCGCCCTGGCGCTGCCCCTGCTCACTGCCGCGCGCGAGCAATATCCCGACATTACGCTGCAGTTGACCGAAGAACTGACCGGAAACCTGGCGGAACAGCTCAAAAGCGGACGTGTCAACCTGGCTGTGCTGTTCGACGACGGCCAGTTGACGCCGTTTTCCACCACCCCCCTGGCGGAAGAAGAACTGCGTTTCATCTGCCGTCACGACGCGGTGTGGTTCACCGACAACAAAACCGTCACGCTGCAGCAAGCCCTGAACACCACCCTCATCTTGCCGGGCCTGCAACATGGCGTGCGGCCGCGCATCGAGGCCATGGCACGCGCCGCCGGGCTGGTGATCGGCAATGTCATCGAAATCAACTCGATCGCCATCCTGAAGTCCGCCATCATGGCAGGCATGGGCGCCACGATCCTGCCGGTAGCGCCGGTCTTGCCCGAAATCGAACACGGCCAGATGCGCAGCGTGCGCATCAACAGCCCTGCCATCAGCCGCACCGTGGTGTTGTGCGCATCGCGCAACATTCCCCTCACCAATGCCGCCAACGCGATTGCCGCGCTGACGCAACAAGTCGCCACCGACCTCTGCCAGCGCAATACCTGGCCCGGCGCCCGCCTGCTCGGTTGAGCGATTAGATCAGCTTATGTCTTGCAAGGATGCGGCGCAAGGTGCCGTCCGCCCGCATTGATTCCAGTGCGCGCTGGAACTTGGCAATGTCGGTGTCGTCGAAGTCAAGAGAGCCTGCCAGCCAGGCCGTGGTGGTGCGTAGTGGAACGCTGGTTTCGAAATCGCGTTCACCGGAGCCGTGGCCTTTCAGCGAGGCGGAAATGATGCGGCGCTCGCCGAAGGCGGCGTCGGCCATTCCGCCCAGCAGGAAACGGTGCACTTCATCGATTGAACTGGCTTCGACCAAGTGCTTGAAGCCCAACTCTTTCAGGATCGCTGCCTGGGCGGCGCCGCGCAGCAAGGCAATGCGCTTGTCCTTCATCTGCTCGATTGGCAGCAGCTTGCCGCGCACAGCCAGCAGCACGTAGTTCTCCTCAAACAGCGGCACCAGCCAGCGGTATTGCGCCTCACGCTCGGGCAAGCGGGTCAGAGGATAGATGGCCGTTGCCGGCATGGTGGTGGCCAGGAATTGCGCACGGCGCCAAGGCACGAACTGGGTTGCCGGCGCCACGCCGGCCCGCTTGCACAGCTCGGCTACCAGTTCCTGCAAACCGCCGGGCTGGCCGCTTTCATGCACGAGCGAGGGCAAATGGCTGGTCACCAATTGCATCTTGCGCGCCACGCCGGCAAACGCCCCGATTGGGCTGGTCAAAAACACTGCTGCCGCCATCAGAATTGTTCGTCGAGCCATCATTTTTTCTTATACCCCCATCCCCAAACCATATTTCCGTATACGTAAAGTAAACCGTAAACTTGACCGCTGAAAAGGCCTGCACACCCGCAGGCGTTGTGACTAGGCAAGGACGCGCTTACCCGGCGCCGACCGATGCCAGGCACGCACCGAATCATGATTTTGGAGACAGCCACCATGCCAGACGGCAGCAACTCGTCCGTACTTCACGACGTCACCCTCGACGACAAATTCACTTCCACTACCGGTAAAGTCTTTCTGTCCGGCATCCAGGCGCTGGTGCGCTTGCCTATGATGCAACAATTGCGCGATGCGCGCGACGGTTTGAACACCGGCGGCTTCATTTCCGGCTACCGCGGCTCCCCGCTGGGCGGCCTGGACGAGACCCTGTGGAAGGCGCAGAAGCACCTGGAAAAGCATAATGTGCAATTCGTTCCGGGCGTGAACGAGGACCTGGCGGCAACCGCTGTCTGGGGTTCGCAGCAGGTTGACCTGATCGGCCCGGCCAAGTACGACGGCGTGTTCGCCATGTGGTACGGCAAAGGCCCGGGGGTGGACCGTTGCGGCGACGTCTTCAAGCACATGAACCATGCCGGCACGTCCAGGAACGGCGGCATCCTGCTGGTGGCCGGCGACGACCACGGCGCTTACTCCTCCACCCTGCCGCACCAGTCGGACCACATTTTCTCCGCCTGCATGATCCCGGTGCTGTATCCATGCAATGTGCAGGAGTACATCGACCTCGGCATCCACGGCTGGGCCATGTCGCGCTTCTCCGGCTGCGCCGTCGCCTTCAAGGCGCTGGCCGACACCGTCGAGTCGAGCGCTTCGATCGACGCCGATCCGTTCCGCGTCGAAGTGAAGCTCCCGCAGGACTTCGTGATGCCGGAAGGCGGCCTGAATGCCCGCCTGTCCTCTATCCCGCTGGGCCAGCAAGCGCGCAACCAGGAAGCGCTGATGCAGGACTACAAGATCTACGCGGCTCTGGCTTACGCCCGCGAGAACAAGCTGAATCACACCACCATCGATTCCAAGGACGCCAAGCTGGGCATCATCGCCTCCGGCAAATCTTACCTGGACGTGCTGGAAGCGCTGGAAGAACTGGGCATCGACGAAGCCATGGCCGCCAAGGTTGGCCTGCGCCTGTTCAAGGTTTCCATGCCGTGGCCGCTGGAACCGGACTCGGTGCGCGAATTCGCGCAGGGCCTGGACGAAATCCTGGTGGTGGAAGAGAAGCGCCAGTTCGTCGAATACCAGCTGAAGGAACAGCTGTACAACTGGCGCGACGACGTGCGCCCGCACATCATCGGCAAGTTCGACGACAAGGGCGAGTGGGTGGCCCCGCGCGGCGAATGGCTGCTGCCGCCGAAGGCTGACTTCTCGGTATCGCAAGTGGCGCGCGTGATCGCCAGCCGCGTGGCCCGCTACATCGCCGACGCCTCGATCCAGGACCAGATCAAGGCCCGCCTGTCCTTCCTGGAAGCGAAAGACGCAGTACTGAAGAAGGCGATCGAGACCCCGTTCCGTCCGGCCTTCTACTGCTCCGGCTGCCCGCACAATACCTCGACCAAGGTGCCTGAAGGTTCCTTCGCGCTGGCCGGCATCGGCTGCCACGTGATGGCGACCTCGATCTACCCCGAGATGAACAAGCTGACCACCCATATGGGCGGTGAAGGCACGCCGTGGATCGGCCAGGCTGCGTTCAGCAAAGTGCCGCACGTGTTCCAGAACCTGGGCGACGGCACCTACTTCCACTCCGGCTACCTGGCGATCCGCGCCGCCGTGGCGGCGAAGGTCAACATCACCTACAAGATCCTGTACAACGACGCCGTGGCAATGACCGGCGGCCAGCCGGTCGACGGCACCGTCTCCGTGCCGATGATCGCGCAGCAGATGGCGGCCGAAGGCATCAAGCGCATCGCCCTGGTGACCGAAGACCTGTCGCGCTACACCGACCGTTCCGCCCTGCCTTCCATCGTTTCCCTGCACGACCGCAAGGAAATGGATGCCGTGCAGCGCGAAATGCGTGAACTGCCAGGCTGCACCGTCATCATTTACGACCAGACTTGCGCCGCCGAGAAGCGTCGCCGCCGCAAGAAGGGCGAGTTCCCCGACCCTGCAAAGCGCATGGTCATCAACGAAGCGGTGTGCGAAGGCTGCGGCGATTGCGGCATCCAGTCCAACTGCGTCTCGATCCTGCCGAAGGAAACCGAATTCGGCCGCAAGCGCACCATCGACCAATCTTCCTGCAACAAGGACTATTCCTGCACCAAGGGCTTCTGCCCATCCTTCGTCACCGTCGAAGGCGGCACGCTGAAGAAGACCAAGACCGGCACCGCCAAGACCGACGACTGGGGCGATGTTCCTGCGCCAGTCCTGCCAAGCATCGAGCAGCCATACAACATCCTGATCAACGGTATCGGCGGCACCGGCGTGATTACCGTCGGCGCCCTGATGGGCATGGCCGCCCACCTGGAAGGCAAAGGCGCTTCCGTGCTGGACATGACCGGCATGTCGCAGAAGAACGGCTCCGTGACTTCCCACGTCAAAGTGGCGAAGACCCCTGCCCACCTGCGCGCGCAGCGTATCGCCACCGGCGAAGCAGACCTGATCCTGGGCTGCGACATGCTGACCTCCGGCGCCTACGACGCCGTGTCGAAGATGCGCCCAGGCCGCACCTTCGCCATCGTCAACCAGCACGAGCAGCCGCCAGGCACCTTCGCGCAGAACGCCGACTGGCAGTACCCGGCCGAAAGCGTGGAAGCGCTGATTACCGAATCGGTCGGCGGCGCGCAGTCCGTGGACTTCATCAACGCCACCAAGCTGGCGACGGCGCTGATGGGCGATTCGATCGCCTCCAACCTGTTCATGATGGGCTACGCCTTCCAGAAAGGCCGCATCCCGCTGAGCGAAGCAGCCCTGCTGCGCGCGATCGAACTGAATGGCGTGGCTGTTGAATCGAACAAACGCTCCTTCCTGTGGGGCCGCCGCGCCGCCGTGGACTTCAAGCGCGTGGAAAAGATCGCGACCCCGACCCAGGCTGTCGTGGTACAGATGCCACAGTCGCTGGAAAACGTGATCAAGAAGCGCGTTGAATTCCTGACCGGCTACCAGGACGCTGCCTATGCCGCCACCTATGAGGACCTGGTGCAGCAAGTGCGCTCGAAAGAGACCCTGCTGGGCCTGGGCAACAAGCTGTCGACCGCGGTGGCCAAGTCGCTGTTCAAGCTGATGTCCTATAAAGATGAATATGAGGTGGCGCGCCTGTATACCGATGGCCGCTTCGTGGAGCAGTTGAAGACCCAGTTCGAAGGCGATTTCTCGCTGAAGTTCAACCTGGCGCCACCGCTGTTCGCGAAGAAGGATGCCAAGGGCCACCTGGTCAAGGCGGAATATGGTTCGTGGATGTGGAAGGCGTTCCAGCTGCTGGCCAAGTTCAAGGGCCTGCGCGGTGGCGCGTTCGATATCTTCGGCTATACCGAGGAGCGTAAGATGGAACGCGCGCTGATCACGGAATACCGTGCTGTGGTGGCTGAACTGCTGGCGGGGTTGTCGGCTGGCAACCATGAGCAGGCCGTGGCGATTGCCGGGCTGCCGGAGCGTATCCGCGGCTTTGGCCATGTGAAGGAAAAGGCTGTGGCCGAGTACAAGATGGCTAAGGCGAAGATGATGGCTGCGTTCAAGGACGGCGATCGGGCCGCTGCCTGAAAACCGGTAAACCGGTGCCTGACCCGCAGGGTCAGGCACCCCGGCCTGCGACCGCCGCGTAGACGAGGTGTCTGACCCTGCGGGTCAGACACCGGTTTACCGGTTTTGCTTGACTTGACGTTAACGTAAACGTCATATAATCAAAATTCCCCCGTTCCAAGGAACACACAACATGAACGACCTCGCCAACGCCAAGAAACTGTCCGCTGAGCCTGAGCAGGCCAAGACCGCGAACAAAGTCCGCTTTGTCACCGCCGCGTCCCTGTTCGACGGCCACGACGCCTCGATCAACATCATGCGCCGCATCCTGCAATCGCAGGGCGCCGAAGTGATCCACCTGGGCCACAACCGCTCGGTGGACGAAGTGGTCACCGCGGCCCTGACCGAAGACGTGCAAGGCATCGCCATCTCCTCCTACCAGGGCGGCCACGTCGAATACTTCAAGTACATGATCGACCTGCTGCGCCAGCGCGGCGGTTCGCACATCAAGGTGTTCGGCGGCGGCGGCGGCGTGATCGTCCCGAGCGAAATCAAGGACCTGCACGACTACGGCGTGACCCGCATCTTCTCCCCTGAAGACGGCCAGCGCATGGGCCTGGTCGGTATGATCCAGTGGATGGTGCAGCAGTGCGACGTCGACCTGTCCACCTACTCGCCGACCCAGCTGGACGCCATCCGCGACGGCGAGATCGAGCAACGCCATCGCCCGCTGGCCCAGCTGATCACCGCGCTGGAAAACGGCAAGGCCTCCGACAAGCTGCGCGCCGAACTGACCAAGGCCGCCAAGGCCATCACCGCCCCGACCCTGGGCATCACCGGCACCGGCGGCGCAGGCAAATCCTCGCTGACCGATGAACTGATCCGCCGCATCCGCCTGGACCAGGGCGACGCGCTGAACATCGCCGTGATCTCGATCGACCCGTCCCGCCGCAAGTCCGGCGGCGCGCTGCTGGGCGACCGTATCCGCATGAACGCGATCAACCCCTGGAACGGCAAGACCCGCGTCTTCATGCGTTCCCTGGCGACCCGCGAAGCCGGCTCCGAGATTTCCCAGGCCCTGCCTGACGTGATCGCAGCCTGCAAAGTGGCGGGCTTCGACCTGGTGATCGTGGAAACCTCCGGCATCGGCCAGGGCGACGCGGCGATCGTGCCGCACGTCGACGTCTCCATGTACGTGATGACGCCGGAATTCGGCGCCGCGTCCCAGCTGGAAAAGATCGACATGCTGGACTTCGCCGACTTCATCGCGATCAACAAGTTCGACCGCAAGGGTGCGCAGGATGCGCTGCGCGACGTGGCCAAGCAGTACCAGCGCAACCGCGAGATGTGGAGCAAGCGTCCGGAAGAAATGCCGGTGTTCGGTACCCAGGCTTCCCGCTTCAACGACGACGGCGTGACCGCGCTGTACCAGGGCCTGCTGCCGGTACTGGCAGGCAAGGGCCTGAAGACCACCAAGGGCGTGCTGGCCCCGATGGACGTGCGCTTCAGCTCCGGCAAGAACGTGATCGTGCCGCCGGCACGCGCGCGCTACCTGGCCGAGATCTCCGACACCGTGCGCGGCTACCACAAGAAAACGCAAGCACAGGCCAAGCTGGCGCGCGAACGCCAGCAGCTGCAGGAATCGAAGCGCATGATGGCTGTCGCCGGCAAGCCGGTGGCCGACTTCGACGACCTGATCATCGAACGCGATCACGCCATGGATGGCGCAGCCAAGAAGCTGCTGGCCCAGTGGCCGGACATGCAGGCGGCCTACGCCGGCGACGAATACGTCGTGAAGATCCGCGACAAGGAAATCCGCACCGGCCTGGTACAGCACACCCTGTCCGGCACCAAGATCCGCAAGGTCTCGCTGCCGAAGTACGAAGACCACGGCGAGCTGCTGCGCTGGCTGATGCTGGAAAACGTCCCTGGCTCCTACCCGTTCACCGCCGGCGTGTTCGCCTTCAAGCGTGAAGGCGAAGACCCAACCCGCATGTTCGCGGGCGAGGGCGACGCTTTCCGTACCAACCGCCGCTTCAAGCTGGTCTCCACCGGCATGGATGCGAAGCGCCTATCGACCGCCTTCGACTCCGTCACCCTGTACGGCGCCGATCCCGCGATCCGTCCGGACATCTACGGCAAGATCGGCAACTCCGGCGTGTCCATCGCGACCCTGGACGACATGAAGGTGCTGTACGACGGCTTCGACCTGTGCAACCCAAGCACCTCGGTATCGATGACCATCAATGGTCCCGCCCCTGCGATCCTGGCGATGTTCATGAACACCGCCATCGACCAGCAGGTCGAGAAGTTCGTCACCGAGAACAAGCGCCAGCCGTCCGAAGACGAATTCCAGAAGATCAAGGACTGGGTGTTGATGAACGTGCGCGGCACGGTGCAGGCCGACATCCTGAAGGAAGACCAGGGCCAGAACACCTGCATCTTCTCGACCGAGTTCTCGCTGAAGGTGATGGGCGACATCCAGGAGTACTTCGTGCACCACCAGGTGCGCAACTTCTACTCGGTGTCGATCTCCGGCTACCACATCGCGGAAGCGGGCGCGAACCCGATTTCGCAGCTGGCCTTCACGCTGTCCAACGGCTTTACCTTCGTGGAAGCCTACCTGGCGCGTGGCATGCACATCGACGATTTCGCGCCGAACCTGTCGTTCTTCTTCTCCAACGGCATGGATCCCGAATACACCGTGCTGGGCCGCGTGGCGCGCCGCATCTGGGCCGTCACCATGAAAGAGAAATACGGCGCCAACGACCGCTCGCAGAAGCTGAAGTACCACATCCAGACGTCCGGCCGCTCGCTGCACGCCCAGGAAATCGACTTCAACGACATCCGCACCACGCTACAGGCGCTGATCGCGATCTACGACAACTGCAACTCGCTGCACACCAACGCCTACGATGAAGCGATCACCACGCCGACCGACGAATCCGTCCGCCGCGCACTGGCGATCCAGCTGATCATCAACCGCGAATGGGGCTTGGCGAAGAATGAAAACCCGAACCAGGGCGCCTTCATCATCGAAGAGCTGACCGACCTGGTGGAGGAAGCCGTGCTGCAGGAATTCGAACGCATCGCCGAACGCGGCGGCGTTCTTGGCGCCATGGAAACCGGCTACCAGCGCGGCAAGATCCAGGAAGAGTCGCTGCTGTACGAGCACAAGAAGCACGACGGTTCGCTGCCGATCATCGGCGTGAACACCTTCCGCAATCCAAAGGGTTCGGAAGCCCCGGCCACCATCGAACTGGCCCGTTCCACCGACGACGAAAAGCAATCGCAGCTGACCCGCCTGGCTGACTTCCACGCCCGCAATGCGGATGCCGCGCCAGCCGCCCTGGCAGCGCTGCAGAAAGCCGCCATCGACAACGAAAACGTGTTCGCCAAGCTGATGGACGCAGCCCGCGTCTGCTCGCTGGGCCAGATCACGACCGCGCTGTTCGAAGTCGGCGGCCAATACCGCCGCAACATGTAACGGCCTGCGGCCGCAGCGTATTGGGGTCAGACCCTTGGGTCTGACCCCGGCTTACCGGTTCTAGTGGAAGAACAGCCACACCAGCAACAGCACAATCCCCGGCACCCCCAGCAGCCAAGCCAAGAAATACTTCCCCATGACAGCCTCCCTGTGACGTTAAACCATGGTCACAGGCTACGACTCGCACCGCAGGCCGTCAGTTAGCTGGAACACACGAAGCCCGACCGCGATACGTTATCATTTAACGATTTGTTAACGTCACGGGGATTGCAATGGCAGTAGTGTTGGGACCTATCTTGAAGTTCTGCGGCTGCGCCGACGGCATGTGGACAGTCAGCGCGCTGGTCGTGTGGAACGGCGAAGTACCGCCCGCAGTCACGGCAGCCGTGTTGCCAGGTGCCGCAGCAGAAGTCCGCACGCTGGCCGTCGAATCCCGCCGCTTGCGCACCCGCTTGCACAAGCGCGCCGTGCATGCCGTCGAGAGCTGGCAGTTCGCCATCGAGCAGCACGCCACGCGCGAGCAGCAGGTCCAGTACATCGTCGATGGCCAGGCTTTCACCTTCGTCGTGCCGGCACGCGACAGCGCCCCCACCTGCGCCTACACCTCCTGCAACGGCTTCTCCGACTACAAGAAGATGAAGGACATCCCGCAGGACCCGGTATGGAACAAGATGCACGACAACCATGTGCAGCGCCCCTACCACCTGCTGCTGATGGGCGGCGACCAGATCTACAGTGATGCCATGTGGAGCACGACGGCCCTGAACGACTGGGCCGCTGCCCCGAACGACAAGAAGCTCGCCAACAAGCCGGTCACCAAGACGCTGCAAACCGAGATCGACGATTTCTTCTTCGGGAACTACCTGAAGGTCTGGGCATATCCGCACGTGGCGCGCATGTTCGCTAGTGTTCCGACGGTGATGATGTGGGACGACCACGACATCATCGATGGCTGGGGCTCTTACCCTGAGAAGTTCCAGCAATCGCCCGTATTCAAGGCAATCTACGACGTGGCGCGCGACTACTTCCTGCTGTTCCAGCAGCACTGCGCGGCGGAGAATGAGCTTCCGATGCGCCTGCCGCAGCAACCCGGATTTACCAAGGCCGTCCGCTTCGGCGATTATGGCTTGCTGGTGCTCGACTTGCGCAGCGAGCGCACCCCGGACGTGGTCATGGGCCAGCAATCGTGGGATGCCGCCTACGCCTGGCTGGAGGCGCAAGAAGACTGCAAGCATCTGCTGCTCATGTCCAGCATCCCGGTCGTGCACCCAGACTTCAGCACGCTGGAAATGCTGCTGTGCGCCCTGCCCGGCCAGCAGGAGCTGGAGGACGACCTGAAAGACCACTGGTTAAGCCGCACCCACCAATGGGAGCGCCTGCGCCTGATCCATCGCCTGCAGGAATGGTCGCAGCGCACCGGCGGCCGCGTGACCATCCTCTCCGGCGACGTGCACGTGGGCGCCATCGGCGCGATCGAATCAAGCCAGAAGCATTACCGGGGCAAGCCGGTTACCATCCACCAGCTGACCTCCTCCGGCGTGGTGCATCCGCCACCGCCCGCGATGGCGCTGTTCTACCTCGAACATGTCGGCGACAAGGTGGAACAACTGGAAGGCGGCATCACGACCTCGATGTACAAGTTCCCCGGCACTTCGCACCGCTACATCGGCGCGCGCAACTACCTGAGCCTGGAACCGGATCGCGCGGTGGACGGGCGTTCATGCAACCGCCTGTGGGCCAACTGGTACGTGGAGAACGAGGCGCAGCCCTACCGCCAAGCCATCCTGCCGCTGAAATAGGGCGTTGTAGCAAGTTCACAACGGCACGTCCACATTGGAGACGCCGCAACGGACCCCACAATTACACAAAGGACGACACTTTATTTACCACTTGTAAATATATATTTGATAATATTTTACAGGACGCATCCAAACGAATGTAGCATCGATCTACGCACCGGAGGTCGCGATGCCTGCCCCGCCCATTGCTGCCGGACTTGCTGTCTTGTCCCGTCTCCTGTTCTACGTGATGGCATGCGGCGTACTGCTCGCGACTCCCGCAATCGCCTGGGAGCAAGTCGCCGGGCCGCTGGGCAGCGTTGCGCTGCTGGGTTGCCTCGCGATTGGCAGCGCAGCCGGGGCAACCGCATTTTTTTTCCGCGCACACCTCACACATGGCTTGCACACGCTACTTGCAGCCACCGACAAGTTCAGCCCGCGCAGCAGCTTGCTCGCCATCGTGGCATGCGGCATTGTCTTGCGCCTTGCCTGGGCCATGGTCTTCCCCGCAACCACGGTGTCTGATGGAGCGGTTTACCTGAAACTGGGGCAGCAGCTCGCTGCCGGTGAGCCGTATTTCATCGCCAACTCGCATGCATTCTGGCCGCCTGGCTATCCGCTCTTCCTGGCCGCTTGGCTGCACTTGCCGCTGCCGGCCGCCACCATCGTCCTGCTGAGCAACCTGACGCTATACCTGCTTGCCAGCCTGCTCGTGTGGAGATTGGCAAGCTGCGCGGCCGGCCAGCAGGCGGCGCGCCTGGCTGCCTTCCTGCTGGCCGTCTGGCCCAACTACCTGGCCTGCGCGGTGACGGCCGAGAAAGAAAACCTGCTGGTCTTCCTGCTGCCGCTGGTGCTCTTTCTGTACACGCACCGGTCGGCGGGTCCGTTGCCGCGCATCGCGGCAGGCCTGGCACTCGGCTTTTCCGCCCTGGCCCAGCCATCCACCATGTTCTTCCCGGCTGTCCTGCTGTGCTATGAATTGCTGCAGCGCCGCCCATGGCGCGCCGTCCTCGCAGCGCTGGCTACGCTGGTCCTTGGCATGGCGCTTGTGATCGCCCCGTGGAGTGCGCGCAATACGCGAGTGTTCGGTGAATTCCTGCTGATCACGTCGAACGGTGGCGACAACCTGTACCGCGCCAACAATCCACTCGCGACGGGCGGCTATACCAGGCGCGGCGAAGTGGAGCTCGACAATCTCGGCGAACTCGAACGCAACCGCACCGGCCTGCAATTGGCAAAGGAATGGATCAGCAGCCATCCCGCTGCGTTTGTCGGCCTGATACCTGTCAAACAAAAACTGTTTCTCGGCGACGATTCATTCGGGCAGTACGTCACGGTGCGCAGTGGCGGGGGCAGCAGCCGTACCTACCTGGTGGCGAAACTGGCCGCCAATGCTTTCTGGTATGGGTTGTGGGCCTGCTTGCTGGCGCTATCGTTGCGCGGCGCCGGTCCCGGTGACGCCGCTTTGCATTCGACCCTGGTGCTGGGCTATGCCTATTTCTTCGTTCTGCATAGCGTGTTTGAAAGCAGCAGCAAATACCATGTCCCGCCGCTGGCCTTGCTGGCGATCTTCGGCGCCGCCCAACTGGTACGTGCAAGCCAGGCCGGCATCCACCAGTCCGACAGCACGCGCAGCGTGTTGCGCGAGATGTTGATGCTGGCCCGTTACGCCGTCATTGGCGCCGTGGGCACAGGATTGCATTACCTGCTGCTTGTGGGCCTGGTACAGGGCTTCGGGACGAATAGCGGGTTGGCAGCCATGGCCGGCGCCACCGCCGGTGCGCTTTGCAACTATCAACTGAACCGGCGTTTCAACTTCCGTAGCACACGGCCGCATCGCGAAGCCCTGCCGCGCTTCCTGATGATGGCAGCCGTCGGCATTTTCCTGAATGGCTTGATCGTCGGGCTGCTCCATGCGGCAGGCTGGCATTACCTGCTGGCGCAGGTATTCGCCACGGCACTCATCCTCCTGATTAACTACCAAGCGAGCAAATCATGGATATTCCAACCCACCAGGACCTGACCCCACGCCCTGCCGGCATGCCCAGCATTTCCATCGTTGCGCCTGCCTACAACGAAGAGGAAGTGCTTGGGGAATTCCATCGACGCGTAACGGAAGTCATGGTGCAGCTTGGCGCTGATTACGAAATAGTGCTGGTGAACGACGGCAGCCGCGACAAGACGTTGCTGCTGATGCAGCAATTGCGCGAGGCGGATCCGCACGTCGCCATCGTCGACCTGTCGCGCAACTTCGGCAAGGAGATCGCGTTGAGCGCCGGCTTGGACCATACCAATGGCGATGTGGTCGTGGTGCTCGATGCAGACTTGCAGGACCCGCCCGCCCTGATCCCGGACATGCTCGACATCTGGCGCAGGGGCTACGATGTAGTCTACGGCGTACGCACCAGGCGCGATGGCGAAAGCTGGCTGAAACGAGCTACCGCCAAGGCCTTTTACAAGTTGATCCGCCGTCTCAGCCGCGTCGCGATTCCGACCGACACCGGAGACTTCCGCCTCATGTCGCGCCGCGTGGTCCAGGAAATGAAGCGCCTGCGCGAGGTACACCGTTTCATGAAAGGCCTGTTTGCCTGGGTCGGCTTCTCCTCGCATCCGCTGTACTACCGCAGGGCGCCGCGCGCTGCCGGCACGACCAAATGGAACTACTGGAACCTCTGGAATTTCGCGCTGGAAGGAATTACTTCGTTCACAGTAGCGCCGCTCAAGGTGGCCACCTATGTTGGACTGGGTGTCGCAATCATGGCGCTGGCATATGCGGTATTCGTCGTGTGGAAAGCGCTGGCGTTCGGCGATGAAGTCAAAGGCTACCCTTCGCTGATGGCGGTAATGCTGTTCCTGGGCGGCATCCAGCTGGTGGCCATCGGAGTCATCGGCGAATACCTTGGCCGCATCTTTGACGAGGTCAAGGCACGCCCGCTCTACCTGGTCAATCGCTGGCACGCCTCGGGCCTGGTCGGCGACGCCAGCAAAAACACGGTCAAGATCGGCACAGCGGGCCGGCCGTGGCGCCGGCCGTCAACGCCGGCTGCCACAACACCTGCAGCGCGCCGGCTGGCTCGCCATTGACCCGCGCCAACAGCATTTCGGCCATTTTCGCGCCGGCGGCGCGGGCATTGGGCTGGTCGATGGTGGTGACGTCGATATCTGCCAGCGTGTCGGCCATGCTGCCCCAGACGATCAGCGAGATCTCCTGGCCGATCGCGATGCCGGCGTCGAGCAGGGCGCGCACGGCGCCTACACCGGCAAGGTGGTTGTCGACCACGATGGCGCTTGGGCGCGGCGTCGTTGCCAGCAGTGCCTGTACGGCCGCATAACCGGCGCGGCGGTCGATGCAATCATCGACCAGGTGGCGCGGATCGGCGGCCAAGCCGGCGCCGGACAAGGTGGCGAGGAAGCTGGCGCGGCGTTGCGCTGAGAAATTCATCGCCAGCGGTGCGCTGACCATGGCGATGCGCTGGTGACCCAGCGACAGCAAGCGCTCGAGCGCCATGCGGATGCCGGCCTCGTTATCGTAGTCGAACCATGCGTACGGCGCGTCAAGTTGCGTTCGGCCGTGGGCGATGAAGGGGAAGCCGGCCTTGGCGAGAAAGGCGATGCGCTCGTCGTGCACCAGCGTGCGGCTGACCACCAAGCCGTCGAGGCGGCGGCCGCGCACCATTTGCTCGTAGGACGGCATTTCGTTCGCTGGCGACACGGGCGCGATGATGAAGTTCATGCGCTTTTGCTCAAGAGCTTCCGACATCCCGCCCACCACCTCGAGGAACATGGCGTCGCCCAGGTCGGCCGGCAGCAGCGGATAGATTGTGCCAAGCACGTTGCTGCGGCCAACGGCCAGGCTGCGCGCCATCGGATTGGCTTCGTAGCCCGACTCCCGCGCCGCGCGCAGCACGCGCTCGCGCGTCAACTCGCTGACTTCGGGATAGCCGTTCAGCGCGCGGCTGACGGTAGTCTTCGACATGCCGAGTTTGTCGGCGAGGCTCTTCAGGTTCATCGCGAAATTATAGCCGGTGCCTCCAGTCCACCGTCGCTGCCATCGACCGCACGCTTGAAGAAGTACAGCGTGACCAGCACGATCGCAATCGGCACCAGCGTCAGGTAGAACGCGAAATGGCCGCTGAAGGCGCCGAACACATAGCCGGTGATCAGCGAGCCGGTGGTGCCGCCCAGCGCAGAGAATATCACCAGCAGGCCGGTCATCGCAGAATGCTGGTGCTTGGGCAGGGAGCTCAGCATCACGGAATTGATGCCCGGGTAGACCGGCGCCATGAAAAGACCAATCAGGGGGAACAGGAAGGCCGCAAGCGGCGCATCGCCCCATCCTGCGCCCTGCGCAACGACCACGTCGTGCGTCATCGGCAGCGCAATCAAGACCACCGCGCCCATGCCGAGCAGGCAGGCGTTCATCACCGGGTACCAGTGCATGCGGCGCATCAGGACGCCAGCCGACAGGCGCCCTGCGGCCAGGCAGGCGGCGAAGATGCTTGTGACCTGCACACTCATCGCAGCCGGGAGATGCAGGATCTCGTTGTTGAAGGTCGGCAGCCAGGTGCCCACGCTCTGCTCGATCAGCACGTACAGGAAGGCCGTCAGCACGAAAACGCACACCAACGGCTTGAAGAACAGCTTGAGCATCGCCGCAAATTCCTGCGGCAGGCTGCGCGCTTCCGGTGGCGCGGCCAGCCTCTCGTCGAAAGGTGTCGCCAGCAGCAGCACGAAGGTGAGCACGCACAGGGCGGCCAGCACCCAATACACATGCAGCCAGCTTTGCGAGCGCGGGTCGTCCGAGTCGATGAAAAAGCTGAACACCCAGTAAGCGCACAGCACCCCGACCATGAAGAAGCCTTCCAGCGTATTCATGATGCCCGCATGCTGGCGGCGGTCGGCGGCTACCAGGCCGAGGGTGGAGTAGACCGACACTTTCACCAGCGCGAAGGATATGCCGACGCACAGGAACAGCATTTTGGTAGTGAGGAAGGAAGGCAACAGCGGCATGGACAGGCAAGCTCCCGTGACGATGGCAAGCCCGGCCAGCATGGCCTTCTTGTACCCGATGCGCGGCAGGAAGCTCGCCACCAGGAAGGACACCACGGCGATTGGCAAGTCCTTGAAGCCTTCCAGCACGCTGGCGGCGGACTTGCTGACGCCGTAGTTGCCGATGACCTGCAGGATCACCGTGCCAACACTGTTCAACAGTATGGCGAACGTGAAATAGATCAGGAACAGGACCCAGGTGATGCGCCGGTTTTGCATAGTGTCTCCATGATATTCTTGAATTGTCCCAGTCCCGGGATCACGGTGTCCGCCTGCCACAGCGTGGCCGCCTGGCCAACGCCAATGGCGAACATGCCGGCCGCCTTGATCGCGGTCACGCCGGCAACGGCGTCCTCCACGCCAACGCAATCGGCCGGGTCTACGCCCAGTTCCGACGCGGCGCGCAGGAAGATTTCGGGATCGGGTTTGCCGCGCGCGATCGTCGCCGCGTCTACGACATAGTCGAATTTCTCGGTGATGCCGAGGCTTTCCAGCACCGTGAAGGCGTTCTTGCTGACCGACGCAAGGCCCACCTTCAAGCCTTGCGCGCGGCACCAGTCCAGCGCATCCACCGCGCCGGGCAACAGGTCGGCGGGCGACATTTCCGCGATCAGCGTCCTGTAATGCTCGTTCTTGGTGTCGGCCAGCGCCAGTTTCTCCGCGTCGCTGTAGCTGCGGGGCGCGCCAGCCAGTATCAGCTCGAGCGAACCCATGCGGTCGATGCCCTTCAGGTTCTCGTTGAAGGCTTCGTCGAAATGCACGTCCTGCGACTGCGCAAGTCTTTGCCAGGCGAGGAAGTGATAGTGGGCGGTATCGGTGATCACGCCATCGAGGTCGAAGATAACGGCTTTCATGCAAGCTCCTGTACCGGCGCAGCCGGTGTAACGGTAACGGGCGCGCCGCGGTGCTGGAAAACCAGCGACTCGCCGCGCAACAGCGTGTATTGCGTGCCGCTCGGGCTGACGCGCACTTGCAGCAAGCTGCCGTGCAGGTGGATGCGGAACTGGTAATGCTGCCACTGTTTGGGCAATGTCGGCGCAAAGCGCACCTTGCCGTCCACCACGCGCATGCCGCCGAAGCCGTAAGCCACGCCCAGCCAGGTTCCGGCCATGGCGGCCGTGTGCACGCCGTAGTGCGTATTGCCATGGGTGTTATCCAGGTCGAGCCGGGCGGTTTCCATGAAGTAGTCGTAGGCCTTGCCTTCGTAGCCCACTTCGGAGGCGATGATGCTGAAAATGCAGGACGACAGCGAGGAATCGTGCGTCGTCACCGCTTCGTAGTAATCGAAGTCGCGCTTCTTGTCTTCCAGCGTGAATTGTTCGCTGAGCAGCAGCAGCGCCAGCACCACGTCGGCCTGCTTGCAGACCTGGTGGCGGTAGATCACCATCGGGTGGTAATGGAGCAGCAGGGGATATTTTTCGGCTGGCGTACCGGCGAAGTCCCACACCTTCTTGTCGAGGAAACTGTCATCCTGCGGGTGGATGCCAAGGGCCGCGTCATAGGGCAGCAGCATCGCAGCGGCAGCGCTGCGGAATGCTTCAAGCTCGCCGTCATCCAGCGCAACGGCGGCGGCAATGCGCGCCCAGTCCTGCGGGTATTCGCGTGCGATGCGCCCGGCCGCCGAGGCGGCAAATTGCAGATGCAGCTTCGCCATCGCGTTGGTGTAGTAGTTATTGTTCACCAGCGCCGTGTATTCGTCGGGCCCGGTCACTTCGTTGATCACGAAGGCGCCGCCACGGTTATAGCTGCCGATGCCGAGCCAGATGCGCGCGGTTTCAAGCAGGATCTCGGCGCCGTATTGCAGCAGGTAGGCATCGTCGCCGGTGGCATCCATGTACTGCTTGATGGAGTAGGCAACGTCGGCGTTGATGTGGTACTGCGCTGTGCCGGCCGGGAAGTAAGCGGAGCATTCCTCGCCAGCGATGGTGCGCCACGGGTACAACGCACCCTTGGCGTGCGACATCTGGCGCGCACGTTCGCGTGCGGCGGGCAAGCCGGCGTAGCGGTACTCCAGCAGCTTGCGCGCGATCTCCGGCTTGTTGTACAGGAAGAAGGGGAAGATGTAGATCTCCGTGTCCCAGAAATAGTGGCCTTCGTAGCCCTCGCCGGTCACGCCCTTGGCGGAGATATTGGTCTTGCCGTCGCGGCCCACCGATTGCAGCAAGTGGAACTGGTTGAAACGGATGCCTTGCTGGAGCGCGTCGTCGCCCGCCACTTCCACGTCCGCCTGCGCCCAGAACTCGGCCAGGTAGGCTTCCTGCTGCGCGGCGAGCTTGTCGAAGCCCAGGCCACGCGCCGCTTCCAGTTCGGCGCGCGCACGTGCCAGCAATTCGTCTGCCGCGTAATCGCGCGAACTGACATAGCAGCCGTACTTCACCAGCCGCACGGCCTGGCCGTCGTGCGCATCGACGGTGTACGACTGCACAAGGCGCGAACCCTCGGCGCGCTGCGCGAACGAATGCGGCGCATCGAGCACCTGCGCGGCGGCCGACACCAGCGTGAAACCGCTGTTGTGGGTGCGCTGCTGCAGGGCCGCGAAGTGCGGCGCCAGCTCGGTGCCGGCCAGCGCCAGCGCCGGACCGGTCGTGGCGGAGCCTACCCGCGGATCGTCGCCAGCCTCCAGGTTGCGCACCACGCCGTCGATCGTGCATTCGAGCCGCACGGCGCCGTCGAAACCAAGCGGCGTCACCGTGAATTCGATGGCGAACAGGTGCTTGCTGGCGAAGCTGACCAGGCGGCGGCTGCGCAGCTGCACGCGGCGGCCGGAAGGCGCCTGCCAGAGCACATCGCGCTCCAGCAAGCCGGTGCGGAAGTCGAGGCGGCGCTCATAGCTTTCGACACTGCCCTGCAGCAGGTCGAAACGCTCCTCGCCGAGCCACAGCGCAATGCCCTTGGCGTTTGGCACGTTCAGCATGAACTGGTTGTTGCGCGCCAGGCCATAGGCATTTTCGGGGTAGTGGATCGGTTCCGATTCATAGAAACCGTTCAGGTAGCTGCCGTCCAGCGAAGTGCCGGCCGGGCCCGCATAGCCTTCTTCCGGCGTGCCGCGCAGGCCGATGTAGCCGTTGCCTAGCGCGAACAGGGTCTCATCCAGGAAATTCGACGCCGCATCGAAGGACGTTTCGCGGATGCACCAGGCATCGAGGGGGAAAGTGTGCTGCATCTTCATCCTTCTGTTTCGTTCAAACCGGTTTGGAAACGGTATAAAAAATTTTTACGTGGCGCGGACGATCAGCGCGGTCGGCAGGGTTTCGGAAGCCACGGGACGCCCCTCCAGCAGGTCCAGCATCTTCTTCGCCAACAGCACGCCGCCATCGCGCAGGTACTGGTGCACGCTGGACAGCGGCGGCACGAAGCTCACTGCGCCCGGCGTATCGTCATAGCCGATGACCGATACCTGCTCCGGCACGCGCACTTCGCGCTCGGCCAGTGCACGGATCGCGCCCATCGCCAGCAAGTCGCTGGCGGCAAACACGCCGTCGAACGACAAGCCCTTCTTCTTCAGCAGGGAGTCCAGGCAATCAAAGCCGGCTTCGAAGGTAAACGCCTTCGGCCGCATGATGTGCACGCTACCCTGCCCTCCCAGCGCGTCAATAAAGCCCGCGCAGCGTTCCTGCACCTCGGCGTGGTCCACGTCGCCAAGGAACAACACCTTCTTGCGCCCCAGTTCGATGAAGCGCTGGGCGACACTGATGCCGCCCTTGCGGTTGTCGCTGCCGACCACCACGGTATCGGAGCCCGCCCCTGGCGCGCCCCACACCACCAGCGGCTGGCTGCGCTTTTTGAGCGCGGTCACCGCTTCGCCATGCGAACCCTGGCCCAGCAGGATCAAGCCGTCGGCGCCTTGCACCGGGGCGGTATCCAGCAGCTGGCGCGAGGTCAGCACCACGCTGTAGCCGGCTGTCGTCAGCTCCTGCGTGATCCCGCCCAGCAATTCCAGCGGGTAAGGGTCGGACATGGGCCGGCCCTTCTCGGGTGTCATTTCCACCACCACTGCCACCGAGTATGAACGCCCCATGCGCAGGTTGCGTGCGCTCACGTTCAGGCGGTAGCCCTGGGCTTCCGCGATCTGGCGCACTTTCTCCCGCGTTTCTTCCGTCACAAGGGGACTGCCACGCAGGGCGCGCGACACGGTAATTTTTGAAACCCCTGCCAGCTTGGCGAGGTCTTCCATAGTTTTATTGACAGCCATGCGGGGCATTATGACAGATTTCCAAACCCTGCAACAACAAAATGACATCGATAACATTTCGATTGACATCGATATCATTTCTTGATTCAATGGTCAGGCCTTGGAAGCCGAATCACATAAAACGAAAGAAGAGACACGTATGAAAAACCATCGGAAGTTCCTGTTGTCGTCCATTTCCATCGCTGTACTGACCTTGATCGGCCAGGCCCAGGCCGCGGAACAGGAAGGCCAGCCAGCCGCGGCGGAAGCCGCGCCAGCCCCGGCTGCGGCAGACGCCGCCGTCCAGAAAGAAATCCAGCAAGTGGTCGTGACCGGCGTGGCGTCGGCCCGCGGCGTGCGCAAGCTGGACTCGGCCTTCTCCATCACCACCGCCTCGGAAGAACAGCTCAAGCAAGCGGCTCCGATCAGCACTGCCGACGTCATGAAGCTGGTGCCGGGCGCGTTTGCCGAATCGACCGGCGGCCAGTCCGGCGCCAACATCCAGGTGCGCGGCTTCCCCTCCGGCTCCGATTCGCCTTTCGTCTCGGTGCAAATGCAGGGCAATCCGCTGTATCCGGTGTCTACCCTGTCCTTCTTCGAGGGCTCCTCGGCCTTCCGCCTGGACGACACCATCGAACGCGTGGAAGTGCTGCGCGGCGGCCCGAGCACCATCTTCTCCAGCGGCCAGCCGGGCGCCACCATGAACTTCATCCTGAAAAAGGGCGGCGACACACCGGAAGGCTCGGTGCGCTTCACCACCGGCACCGGCGAGCTGCGCCGCATTGACGTCTTCTACGGCGGCAAGATCTCCGATGGCTGGTACGGCACCATCGGCGGCTTCTACCGCAACACCCACGGCGTGCGCGATTCCGGCTTCCCGTCCGATGACGGCGGCCAGGTTACCGCCACCCTGACCCGCAAGCTGGACCAGGGCGAAGCGACCTTCTACGTGCGCCGCACCGACGACAAGAATGCCTTCTATACCGGCGTGCCGCTGATTTCCAGCGATGAAGGCCGCACCATCACCGAATTCCCCGGTTTCGATCCGCTCAAAGGCACCTTGATGAGCAACGAAATGCGCCGTTTCACCGTGGAAGCCGCGCCGGGCAAGACCTTGAATTACGACCTGGGCGACGGCCGCGGCCTGAAATCCACCGTGCTGGGCATGGAGTTCGAGCAGGACTTCAATGGCTGGAACGTCTCCAACAAGTTCAACCACTTCGACGGCGACCTGAACACCATTGCCATGTTCACCGGTAACAACCCCTTGTCGATGTCGGCTTACAACACGGCGGCCCTGGCCGCGAATGGCGGCGCCACCGCCACGGCTACCTACCTCGATGGCACGCCTGTCGCGGCCAACCAGCAAGTGGTGCAGGCCGGCCTGTGGGCAGTCGAAAAGAAGTTGAAATCCTTCACTGACGAAATCCGCGTCAGCAAGGAATGGATCAAGGACAACACCCTGACCGTGGGCGGCTACTTTGCCAACTACTCGTCGGACGACGTGTGGTACCTGGGCAGCAGCCACCTGATGACGGCCGTGCCGAATGCGCGCCTGATCAACGTCAAGCTGGACAACGGCGTCATCGTGTCCAACAACGGCAAGGATGGCAGCGTGTTCTACGCCCCGGTCGCTTCCTATGACGGCAGCAATACCGCGCTGTTCATCGCCAACGAGTGGAAGGTCAACGACAAGATCAAGATCGACGGCGGCGTGCGCCGCGAGCGCCAGAAGCTTGACGCAACGATCTCCAACCTGGCCACGGGCGACACCGACAACAACCCGCTGACCGTCTACAACAACAATACCTCGATGCCGACCGGCTCCAACACGGCGCTGAACCGCACCGACTCCGCCAACAGCTTCACCGTCGGCGGCAACTACAAGCTGGCCAAGGACATGAGCGTGTTCGCCCGCGCCAATATGGGCCACACCTTCATCGCCTTCGACGACTTGCGCAATGCCGGCACCCAGGCCAAGGTCGACGACCGCAGCTTCCTGCCGACGCCGAAGATCAAGCAATACGAGGTAGGCTTCAAGACTGCGGGCCAGCTGTACAGCGCCTACATCAATTACTTCCACACCGATTTCGAAGGCATCGCCTTCCAGCAGATCCTGTCCAATGGCACCATCCTGAATTCGGTGTCCGGTTCCAAGGGCGACGGCGTGGAAGTGGAGCTGGCGGTACGCCCGATCCGCGACCTGTCGCTGAGCCTGTCCGGCAACTGGCAGGATTCGAAGTACAAGGACAACCCGCTGACCGAAGGCAAGCTGGTGCAGCGCCAGCCGAAGCTGCAATACCGCTTCACGCCTACCTACCGCATCGCGATGGGAGAGAACAATTCGCTCAAGCTGTACGGCACGTACACCTATGTCGGCGACCGTTGGGCCGACCAGTCCAACCTGCAATACCTGCCTTCGTACAAGACGGTAGACCTGGGCGCACTGTTCACCATCGGCGACAAGATCGAAATCCGCCTGAGCGGCAATAACATCACCAACGAACTTGGCCTGACCGAAGGCAACTCGCGCCTGACCACGGGCGGCAGCGGCCCGATCAATGCCCGCCCACTGTTCGGCCGCAGCTGGGAGCTGTCGTTGGCCTACCGTTTCTGATGCCGTAACCCCCCTTAGTCCCAGTTCCCCTCCGGGCGTCGCAGGATTTTCCAAGGCTGCGGCGCCCTTTTTTTCCCTTGCAAAGCGAGCTCTAGTATTCGCCCACCTTTTCGCCTAAGCTGACCAAGATGCCTGAATGAAAGGTCTCTATCAAGGTAGACTTGTGGTGTCCCTGAACTCCATCAACGCTCTGCAGACAGCCTTGGCCTTTGCCGAACGCAAGGTCCAGTTCGATCGCGACCAGGTGGCCCGGGACCAGGACCGCCTGGACGCCAGCCGCTCCCAGCTGCAACTCGACACCCAATCCCTCTCCAGGGCACAACAGGACAGCTCACGCGCCCAAGCCGAGCCAGCGCCAACGCTGCGAGCGCCTCGCCTTGATTACGCCATCGGGCAACGCATCCCAGCCGGCGTGCTGCCCACGCCCCCGACCGTCAATACCCTCGGCCAGGCGATCGGCAAGCTGATCAATGTTCAAGCGTGAGCATGCCCGGGCGCAGCCTCGCCCTGGCGTGCAACAAGCTGATCAATTTTTTTGGGCCTGCGGCTGCAGGCGAGCCAGTGCAGTGACTGCCGGCCGGTAGCCCCCCGCCGCTGAGCGCCGGTACAACTCCAGGGCGCGAGCGTTGTCCTGGGGCAGTAGCTCGCCCTTTTCCAGCGCCTCGCCCAAGGTAAACTGCGCCATGCGGTCCTGTTTATCGGCTGCTTCCTCAATCAGCTTCAGGCCCTGCTGCGGCTCACCGCCTTCACGCAGCAGCCATGTCCCCAGCACGGCCATGGCCATGGCGTTGCCCTGGGCGCCGGATTTTTCCAGCAGTTCGCGCCCGCGCGCCAGGTCTTGCTCCCTGCCCCGCCCGATCAGCAGCGACATGCCCAAGGTCATTTGCGCGCTGGCGCGGCCCTGGGCAGCAGCTTTCTCGATCCAGGCCCAGCCTTCGTCGGGAAGCCGTTCTGTTTGCTTCCCCATCATCAGCACATTGCCCAAGCCCTCTTGGGCGAGGGAAAAACCGTGTTCGGCGGACTGGCGCAGCCAGCGCATGGCTTCGTCTTTATTGCGTTCGGTAGCCTGGCCAGTTGCATAGGCCACACTCAGGCGGTACATGGCTTCAGCGTCGCCTTGCAGCGCCAAGGCTTTGTCCTTTTCGAAGATGGCTTGCAGTTGTGCGGGCGTCTTTTTGGGCTCGATGGTCCAGACATACTGCATCTTGGTCCAGGTCGGTTCAGTGCGGCCTACGCTCTCAGGCGGCGTGAATGCGCACTTGGCCAGCCCATCCTGCGCCGCCAGGTCCAGCTGGACATGGCCACTCGACTTTTCAACGCGCGATTCCAGCACCTTGCCGTCCAGGCCAATCAGGAAGGCCAGGATGACCGTCCCGCCTTGCTCCTTGCGCAGTGCTTCCTTCGGCCATTCGGGTTTGGCGCAAGTCTTCAGGTCAGCGGAGATCTGCTTCGTGACGCTCCGGTCGATACGTCCGACCCCTTCCGCCTGGGCAGGAAGAATAGCCAGACTGGCCAGCAGGGCTGGCAAGACTTTCAGTAAGGTCATGGTGGTCACTTGTCATGAGGTTAACATTTTCCTCACTGTAACACGACTCCGCTTGCTGCGGAATGGGCCACATTCTCAAAAACTGCTGGTAGGGTTTCATGGCATCCTCCACCAGGCGCCGGTGGCCTGCGGTTGGGCGATAGCGAGGGCTTCGCCGATCATCGGCGTCGCCAGGGTTTGGCCGCGGGCGGCGGCCAGGGCCGTGATCTGTTCGAACGGGTCGTCCCAGCTATGCATGGCCAGGTCGAAGGTGCCGTTGTGGATCGGCAGCATGACCTTGCCGCGCAGGTCGATGTGGGCCTGCATGGTTTCCTTCGGCTGCATGTGGATGTCCGGCCAGTTCGGGTCGTAGGCGCCGGTTTCCATCAGCGTCAGGTCGAAGGGGCCAAAGCGCTCGCCAATCTCGCGGAAGCCCTTGAAGTAGCCGGTATCGCCACTGAAAAACACTTTCAGGCTGCCGCTCTCGATCACCCACGAGGCCCACAGGGTCTTGTTGCTGTCCCACAGCGTGCGTCCGGAAAAATGCTGGGCCGGGGTGGCGGTGAGCTTCAGGCTGCCGGCCGTGGCCGACTGCCACCAGCCCAGTTGCTGCACCTTGGCCGCAGGAACACCCCAGGACACCAGGGTGTCGCCCACACCCAACGGCGCCAGGAAGTATTCGGTCTTCACTTCGAGTTCGCGAATGGCGGCGTAATCGAGGTGGTCGTAATGGTTGTGCGACAGGATTACGCCCTTGATCGGCGGCAGTTCGGCAATGCTGATCGGCGGCGCGTGGAAGCGGGCCGGACCAGCCCACTGCACCGGCGAGGCGCGCTTGGAAAACACCGGATCGGTCAGCCAGAACTCGCCGTTGAGCTTCAACAGGATGCTCGAATGCCCCAGGCGGAACAGGCTGTTGTCAGGCGCCGCCAGCAGCTGCTCGCTAGTGAGTGCTTGCACTGGCAAGGCTTGCGCCGGCACGGTATCGGCCGGTTTGTTGAAGGTGAAGTCCCACAGCACCTTGAGCATTTTCAGGAAACCCGGCTGCTGGCGCGGCGCGTCATTGCGGTATGCAGGGCGAGAATCAGCGGCGTTGAATGCAAGGCAAGTCATGATGAAGATCGCTCCAATCAGCAGGGTTCGTTTCATGTTCAGTTCAGAAAATTTACACTACACAGTGTAGTTTCTGTTTTGGGAAAAGTAAACTACCCGGTGTAAAATATTCTTTATGAACCAACCCGACAAACTCACCGACCGCAAGCGCGCCGCCATCATCACGGCCGCCATCGCCGAATTCCGTGCGCGCGGTTTCGAAGCCACCAGCATGGACCGCATCGCGGCCGAGGCCGGCGTTTCCAAACGCACCGTCTACAACCACTTCGCCAGCAAGGACGAGCTGTTCGAGCAGATCCTGCAGGAACTGTGGGATTGCAGTGCCGCCCTGAATGCCATCGGCTACCAGCAAGGCAAGCCGCTCAAGCCGCAATTGCTCGAACTGATGCGCCAGAAAATGGCCATGCTGCGCGACGACTACTTCCTCGACCTGGTGCGCGTGGCCATTGCGGAAGCCATCCACGCGCCGCAGCGCGCCGGCGACATGATGACCAAACTGGGCAAGAAGGAAGAAGGCGTGGCCAGCTTCCTGCGCGCGGCGCAGGAAGACAAGGTGCTGAAGGCGGGCGATCCGGCCTTCATGTCGCACATGCTGCAAGGCCAGTTGAAGTCGTTCGCCCTCTGGCCGCAAGTGGCGATGGGCAAGGCGCCGCTGACGCCGCAGGAACAGGAGGCGGTCATCACCGCCACCGTCGAAATGTTCCTGTCCTATTACGGCCTTAGTTGAAGCGTACCGCGTACACCGGCGGCAGCGTGGTGGAAATGGTTTGCCAGTGCTCGCCGCCGTTGGTCGACAGCCAAGCCCCGCCGGTGGTCGAGGCCATCAGCAAGGTCTTGCCATCGTCGGCCACCGCCAGCCCGTGGCGGTACACCAGGTCATAGCAATGTTCCTGCGGCAGCCCGCTGCGCAGGGTGCTGAAACTGGCGCCGCCGTCGGCAGTGCGGTTGACCGCCAGCGCCGCTTCCACCGGCACCCGCTGCTGGTCGGCCACGGCCGGCACGAACCAGGCGGTCCTGCCGTCGCGCGGATGCACCGCCACCGCAAAGCCGAAGCTCGACAGCGGCGCCGTAACTTCTTCCCAGCTCTCCGCGTTATTGCGCGACTGCCAGATGCCGTTATGGTGCTGGCACCACAGCACGTCCGGCTCGGCTGTACAGCGCACGATGCGATGCGGGTCCTGCACCGCGCCGGCATCCTGCATCTCGGGCGGCATGTAGCGCGCAGCCATGCCCTGGGTGCGCAGCTGCCAGCTCGCGCCGCCGTCGCGCGTCAGCCAGGCGCCGCCGCACGATACGCCGACCAGCACTGCATTGCTGTCGCGCGGGTCGACGCAAATGCTGTGGATGCCCGGCACGTCGTAGCCGCCGCCAAACCATTGCGCGCGCTCCGGCACTTGCCACAGCGCTTCCACCAGTTGCCAGCTTTCGCCGCGGTCGCCGGAACGGAACAGGCCGCCGGGCAAGGTGCCGGCCCACAGCACCCCGGGCTGGTCCGGGCCGCCTGCTTCGAGCGACCAGATCTGCTTCAGGGTCCAGTCGACCTTGTCGCTACTGTCCTGCGGCTTGGGCGGATAGGCCGGCACTGCGATTTCCTGCCACTGCGCGCTGCCGGCATCGCGCCGGTGAAGCTTGGCGCCGAAGTGCCCCAGGTTCAGGCAAGCATACGTGGCGCCATCGCGCGCGTCGTACAGCACCATCGATACCGGGTCGCCGAAGAAGGACTTGTCTTCCTCCAGCGCCCATGCGCCATTGCGGTAAGCCAGCTCGAACAAGCCCTTGCGGCTTGCAATAAAAGCGCGGTCTGCCATGTCATCCTCCCGATAGGGCTTGCAGCACGTAGATCCTGGAATCACTGCGCAGCGGCTCGTCGAGCTCACTGCGCTTGCCGTCGATGAACACCACGACGTTGGCACGCAGGCGGCCCTGTTCGTCCAAGACGTAGGCCCCCAGGCGCGGATTTGCGGCAAAGGCCCCGTCCAGCGCTGCGCGCAACGTGCCCGCCTGGGTTTCCAACGTCGGAACCGGCAGGAAGCGCGCCAACTGCTGGGTAAAGATGATCTGGGCCATGGGAAAGCTATTCTAGCGTGCTTTGGCCTACAATAAACGCGTGTGCATAACCGGAGCCACACATGGGCATCACCCCGCGGGAACTCGAGCAGTTGATGCACGAAGTGGAGCAGGAAGACCCGATCGATTTTGCCGACCTGCCGTTCGATGAGCAGGAATTGCGCGAACTGGTCGCCAACCATTTGTGCGAAATGGCCGACACCATGGAAAGCTTCAGCGAAGAAGACCGCCGCCTGACCTTGCTGGCGGTGGCGGCCAAGCTGGTGCTGGAGAACCTGGTGCTGCACGTGCAGCTGCTCAGGCGCCACGGTCTGCCGCTCAATGACCAGGCGGCGGCCCTGCTGTCGCGCCTGCGCAAGGGCGACGGCGACGCCGGTTAGACGCGTTCTGCCGGCTGCAGCATATTGCGCGCCAGGCGCAGGCCGAACTTGCCGATGCCCTGGTCCCACGGCGTGAAGCGCGGCAGCTGGTACCAGTCCGTTTCGCCGCGGCTGGTGCCCCACGAGGTCGACACGGCAACCTCAAAGCCCATCTCGCGCACCATGGCGACATGCTCGGGCAGGTAGTCCTGGCCCGGTTTGCCGTTCGGGTAGGCGAACGCGCGCACCGGCGCATCGAGCGCCGCTTCCAGCGCCGCCCTGCCCTGCGCGATTTCCCGCCGCGCCTCCGCGGCCGGCAGGCGCGCCAGGATCGGGTGGTTGACCGTGTGGCCGCCGATGCCCATGCCGGCCGCATGCATCTTGCGCAACTGCGCGCCGCTCATCATCAGGTCGCGCGGCAGCTCTGCGCCGGAAAGGGCGGCCACCTTGCCGACCTGCTGCAGGCGCTGTTCCATCGGCAGGTATTTGAGCTGGCCGATCAGGGCGCCGATGGTGCTGCGGCGCGCCTCCCAGCTATCGATGGCGTGGCGTCCCAGGCCGAGCGCGCTGGCATCGAACACCTCGCCCGGCGCGCGCCGCACTGCTTCGATCACGGTATCGTTCCACATGCGGCCGCCATCCAGGAAGCCGGTGGCAATAAAGAAGCTCGCGTGCAAGCCATGCTTCTGCAGCAGGGGCAGCGCCACTTCGGCATTGTCGGCATACCCGTCGTCGAAGGTGATGCAGGCGCTGCGCGCGGGCAGCCTGCCCTCGGCAGCCAGCCGCACCGCATCCAGCAGCGGCAGCACATTGAAGCGCGACTTGAGCCAGCAAAGCTGGCGCTGGAACTGTTCGCGATGCACCTCGCCCGGGAACAGCGGGTCCTGCGCCGGCAGCACGCGGTGGTAAATCAGGATGGCCGGCGCACGCCTGCCGCCGCCGGACAGCAGCGACAAGGCGCCCCGTTCCAGTTGCCGCTTAAGCCACACTTTCCGCCTCCTTTTCAAGCGCGGCGGGCGCTTGCGCCGCCTGTTCTTTCAAGGTTTTCTGTACCAGCAGGCGGGTCGCCACCATGATCACCATGATGTAGTAAGGCACGTCGAAATAGGCCAGGCTGAGGAAGGCGCCGCCAACCATGAAGCCGATCAGGCTCACCTGCAGCATGCGCACCAGCCGGATGGTCCATTCCAGTTCAGGCAGCTCGCCGGCGTGCCTGATCACCCAGGTCCCGTTGCGCCAGACCACGAGATACAACAGCAGGAAGAGCGCCAGGCCAACATAGCCGTGTTCACCCAGCACCTGGAAATAGATGCTGTGGGCGGCGTGGATATCGTCCGGATTGGGCGCGTAGAGCTGGAAGATGAACTTGTTGTAGATCTGGTAGCCGCCGCCAAACAGCGGATGGTCGTTGGCCAGGTTGATGGCCATCTTCCAGGCATTGATGCGGCCCATCGCCGAGCTGTCCTGCTCGTAAGTGTTGATGGTATCGATCCGGCTGTGCCATTGTTCCGGCATGAACACCAGCGCCAGCGGCGCCAGCACCACCATCAATGCGCCCAGCTTCAACTTTTCCTGGCTCTTCAGCCAGAGGAAGCCGAGCATGGCTGCCAGCGCTACTGCCGCGCCGCGGGAATAGGAGCCCAGGGCGGCCAGCACGCACAATCCGGCTGCAGCCCACATGGCGCGTTTGCCCCATTTGCTGGTGATCAGGCCGCCCAGGAACAGCATCAGCGGCACCACCATGATCAGGGCCAGCGCGATCTCGTTATTGCCTTCGATGAAGGTGCCGGTCGGTCCCCACACGCGGTAGGCGCCGGCGCTGCGGATGGTAAACAGGCCGCCCTTCACGCCATAGAAGCCCAGCGAGACCACGATGGCCCACACCACCATTTCAATGTCCCTGCGGGTGCGCACCAGCATGGCCACGACCAGGGTCATGAGCATGATCTTCACGACCTTGTTCAGCAGCGGCAGCGGGTTTTCCGGGCCGATGGCAAACAGGGTCGTCAGGCACATCCAGCCCGTAAACGCCACCAGGAGCCAGGTCAGGGTGGTATTCGGAAACTTCACCTCTCTCGGCCTGGCCATCATTGCCAGCACCGTGGTCCCCGCGATGATGGCGGCGAACGGCATGCTTTGCGCCCAGCCCCAGCTCTGTGTGTGCGGGTTCATCACGCTGATCCAGATCCACAGCACGGCGCCATAAAAGGGGCGCTTGAAAACGAACGGCAGCGAGCCGAATACGATCAGGGTAATGATTATGTCGCGCATGGCGCCTCCCGGCTTACTTGGTCAAGGCGTTCCATGGGGTCTCCAGCTTGGTCACGCAATAGCGGTATTTGCCGCTCTTTTCCGGCAGGATTTCCGGCACCAGTTCCACGTCGATCTTCACCTGCTTGCCCATGCGCGCATGGAAGCCGGCTTCGACCGCCTGCCGCGCCTTGTCGTCGAACAGGCCGTCGTACACGATCTGCACGCGGGTCCAGTCCAGCGTTTCCTGGATCACCTTGAAGGCGCGCACCGCCGGCAGGTCGCGCATGATGTAGGCCAGCGCGGCGCTGTGAATCAGGGTGCCGTCCTGGTTGATCAGGAAGTCGGTGGTGCGGCCGTGGATTTCCTTGAGCACCGGCAAGGTGCGGCCGCAGCTGCATGGCTCGGTGTCCAGCGCGCCGACGTCGCCGGTGCGGTAGCGGATGAAGGGGAAATCGCCCGACTGCAAATGCGTCACCACGATCTCGCCCGATTCGCCGGGCGGCAGTTGCCGGCCTTCCGGGTCCAGCACTTCGATCACGATGTCTTCGCTGGTGATGTGCAGCTTGCCGGCCGGGCACTGGTGGGCGATGAAGCCGGAGTCGCGGCCGCCGTAGCCGTTGGCCACCGGGCAGCCGAACACGCGCTCGATCTGCTCGCGCTGCGAGGGGTACAGGCATTCGGAAGTGACGAAGGCAACGCGGATGCCCAGCTTGTCGAGCCGGATGCCCTTGTCCTCGGCATGCGAGGCAATGCGCGCCAGCACGGTCGGATAGCCGAACAGCATCTTCGGCTTGCGCTGGCGGATGCGTTCCACGTGGCCGTCCAGTCCCGCTTCGGTGGTGGCGAAAGCCGACATCAATTCGGTCCGCATCAGGGTGTCGCGCACCATGCGCACGCGGTCCTGCGCACTCAATTCGATGGGCGAGCCCCAGATCACGATCTCGCGGTCGCCGATATCGACATTCCACCAGCGCGTGGCGCGCCACTTGGCGGCCACGTCGTGGCTGACGCGGTGGCGCCCGACGAAGAAGGTCAGCGGCGCACCGGTGGAGCCGCCGGTGTTGTAGCGCACCAGGTTCCGGGCATCGTCGGCTTTCAGCGTTTCGATGTTTTCGCGGATCGTTGCCTTGTCCAGCAGCGGCAGGCGCACCAGGTCCGCCACGCCTTTGAAGTCGCGCGCGGCATCGAAGCCGATGCGGGCAAAGGCTGCGCGGTAATACGGCACCTGCTGCTGGGCGCGCAGCAGCAGGGCGCGCAAGCGTTCGATCTGCAATTCCTGCAGCCGGGCCGGCGGCCAGTACTGGGTCTGCTCCATATGGCGGCGCACGGCCACGCTGCTGTGCTTCTTGAGCTTTTCATGCAGCGGGAACAGCACGCCGGAAACCAGGGCGGTGTACATCATGGGCGGCGCCCTCCTTTGCTTGCCAGGGCCTGGCGGTAAACATCCAGCAGGCGCGGCTTGACGCTGGACCAGGCATATTGCGCCACGCTGGCGCGCCCGGCGCTGCGCAACGCCTCGGCCAGCGCCGGTTGTTCGGCCAGGCGCAGCACGGCTTGCGCCATGGCGGCAGGATTGGCCGGCGGCACCAGCAGCGCGGTCTTGCCGTCTTCCACCACGTAGGGCACGCCGCCGACGTTGGTGCTGACCACCAGGGCGCCGCTGGCCAGGGCTTCCAGCACGGAATTGGGCATGTTGTCGACCAGGCTGGGATTCAGCATGATGTCGGCATTGCGGTACAGGCCCGGCATGTCGGCGGTATCGACGCGGCCGGTAAAGCGGACAGCGTGCGCCACGCCCAGTCCCTGGGCCAGTTGTTCAAGTTCGCCGCGCAGCGGGCCGGAACCGGCCACCGTGAGCGTGGCCTCGGGATGTGTTTGCCGGATGACGGCGAAAGCGCGCAGCGCGCTGGCGTTGTCGTAGATGTCTTCCAGGTTGCGCGCCACCAGCAGGCGCAAGGCGCCGCGCGCGCGCGGCGCCGCGTCGGCGGCAAAGCGCTCCAGGTTGACGATATTGGGCACCACCACGGAATCGATGCCGTGCTGGCCGAAGACGTGCGCCAGGAAGCCCGACGGCACGGCCAGGGCGGCGCAGCGGCGCAGGCTGGGGCGCATCCAGGCCGCAGCCTGCTTGAGGAAGTTGGCAGCCTCGCCGCCGCGGTAATTGACCACCACCGGCGTGCCGCGCAGGTGCGCGATCCAGATCGCCGGCGCGGCAAACAGGTGCCAGGACCAGCCGGAATTGGCCATCACATGGAACACCTGCACGCGCCCGGCGGCGCGCCACAGGCTTGCCACATACGGCAGCATGCGGAACAGGGCGCGCACGCCGCGCACCTTGCCGGCCCAGGCCGGGCGGTACGGCGCGTTGGTCTGGACGAAGTCGACCGCGATGCCGGCCTCGCGCAGCAAGCCGGCCAGCTGCAAGGCTTGGTTGGCCATGCCGCCGGAAGGCGGCGGCAGCGGCCCGACCAGGGCAATGCGTTGCACTTCCGGCGCCTCCTCGGCGCGCGGCACGGCGGCGAATGCTTGCTGCGGCGCGTTCATGCCAGTGCTTTCTCCGTGATGCTGCCGTACACGTTGCGGTAGCGCGCCACGCTGGCGGTCCAGTTGCGTTCTTCCTCCACAAAGCGGCGCCCCGACTGGCGGAACTCCTGCCATGTCTGCGGCGCTTCCAGCAACGCCAGCACCTGCTGCGACAACGATGCGGCGTCGCCGGCGGTAAACAGCACGCCGGTGCGGCCGTCGTCGATCAGTTCCTTGTGGCCGCCCACGTCCGAGGCCACCATCAGGCGGCCCTGCGCCATGGCTTCCAGCGGCTTGAGCGGCGTCACCAGGTCGGTCAGGCGCATCTTGTGGCGCGGGTAGCACAGCACGTCCACCAGGTTGTAGTAGCGCTGCACTTCGCTGTGCGGCACGCGGCCGGTGAAGACCACCTTGTCGCCGATGCCGAGCGCCTGGGCCTGTGCGCGCAGCGCGGCGTCCTGCGGCCCGCCGCCGACCAGCAGCACGCGGATCTCCTGGCGCTGCGCCAGCATGGCCGGCAGGGCGTTGAGCAGGATGTCCAGTCCCTCGTAGGCATAGAAGGACCCGATGAAGCCCAGCACGGTCTTGCCTTCCAGGCCCAGTTGCCGCGCCAGCGCTTCGTCGCGCGCGCCGCCGACCGAGAAGTCGCCGATATCGACGGCGTTCGGGATCACTTCGATTTTCTTGGCCGGGATGCCGCGCCCGATGATCTCGCTGCGCAAGCCTTCGCAAATCGTGGTGGCGGCATCGACGCGTTGCAGGGCCCAGGTTTCCATGGCGCGCGTCAGGCGGTAGCGCAAGCCCCACTCCTTGCTGGTGCCGTGGTCGACCGCGGCGTCTTCCCAGAAGGCGCGGATCTCGTACACGACAGGAATGCCGAGCTTGCGGCCCACGCGCAGCGCGGCCACCGCATTCAGCGCCGGCGAATGCGCGTGCAGCACGTCGGGCTTCACTTCCTGCGCCACTTCCAGCAGGCGTGCCGCCAGGGCGTTGATCACCGCCACCTGGTTCAGCACCGGCAGTTGCGCCAGCGGCCCGCTGGCCGGCGGCGTGCGGTAGAACTCCAGGCCGTCGACCGTCTCGCGCGGCGCGCCGCTTGCGCCCTGTTTCGGGCTGGTGATATGGAAGGTCTGCCAGCCGCGCGCGCGCTGGGCCTGCAAAATGGAACGCGTGCGGAAGGTATAGCCGCTGTGCAGCGGGATCGAATGGTCCAGCACGTGCAGGATACGGATACTCATGCCTGCATCTCTTTTTTCAGGAAGGCTTCAAACATCAGCAGGGACCAGATCGGGGCGCTGTAGTCGCGCCGGCCGGACAGGTGCTGCTCCACCAGTTCGCGCAGGAAGTCCTGGTTGAACATGCCGGTATCGGCCAGGGCCGGCCCCAGCAACGCCTGCTGCACGCGCGCGCGCAGCGGGCCGCGGAACCAGGCCGCCAGCGGCACCGCGAAGCCCTGCTTGCGGCGGTACAGGATATCGTGCGGCAGGTACTTCTCCATCGATTTCTTGAAGATGTACTTGCCTTCGCTGCCCTTCAGCTTCATCTCCGGCGGCAGGCCGGAAATCCACTCGACCAGCTTGTGGTCCAGCAGCGGCACCCGCACTTCCAGCGCATGCGCCATCGAGGCGCGGTCGACCTTGGTCAGGATGTCGCCCGGCAGGTAGGTCTTCATGTCCAGGTACTGGATCATCGACAGCGGATCGTCGGTCGGCGACCTGGCCGCGTGGCCGCGCATCACGTCGATCGCGCCATAGCCCTGCAGGCCGGCGCGGAATTTCGCCGAAAAGAGGCGTGCGCGCATGGCGTCGGACATGATCGACACGCCGTGGAAATAGCCCTCCACCAGGTCGCGAGACAGCGCTTCAAAGGTGGTCTTGGCGCGCAGCACGCGCGGCGCCCAGTCGGCCTTCGGGTAGACCCGGCCCAGGGTGCCGAACACCGGCTTGCGCAGCGCTTCGGGAATGCGCCCGCGCACGCTCTGCTCCGCCATCGCATAGCGGTAGCGGCGGTAGCCGGCCAGGTTCTCGTCGCCGCCGTCGCCCGACAGCGCCACGGTGACGCGCTTGCGCGCCAGCTGGCAGACGCGGTAGGTCGGGATCGCCGAACTGTCGGCATACGGTTCGTCGTACAGGTGGGCCAGGGTGTCGAGCAGGCCGTAGTCGTCGGTGTCGACGGTTTCCACGAAGTGGTCGGTCTTGTACAGCCCGGCCACCTGCCGCGCGTATTCCGATTCGTCGAAAGCCTTGTCCTTGAAGGCGATCGAGCAGGTGTGCACGGCGCCTTCATCCAAACCGGCCATCATGGCCACCACGGCGGAGGAATCGACGCCGCCGGACAGGAAGGCGCCCAGCGGCACTTCCGCCACCAGGCGGATCTTCACCGCCTCGCGCAGGCGCTCCACCAGTTCGCCCTGGGCATCGCTCTCGGTCATCTTTTCGTGCAGCTTGAACGGCACGTCCCAGAACTGCTCCGGCGCCGCCAGCGGCGCGCCGACTTTCTGGGTCAGGCGGAAGCCCGGCGACAGCTTGAGCGCGCCCTTGTAGATGGTCTTCGGCTCCGGCACGTAGCCGTAGGCGAAATAGTCTTCCACCGCTTGCGGGTCGATCTCGCGCGGCAGCGATGGATGCATGCGCAGCGCCTTCAGTTCGGAGCTGAAGGCGAACCAGCCGTCCGGCGTCATGGCGTAGTACAGCGGCTTGACGCCCAGTCGGTCGCGCGCCAGGAACATCACCTGCTTGTTGCGGTCCCACAGGCCGATGGCGAACATGCCGCGGAAATGGTGCACGCAATCCTCGCCCCACTCTTCCCAGGCGTGCACGATCACTTCGGTGTCGCTCCTGGTCTTGAAGGTGTGGCCGAGCGCTTTCAGCTGCGCGGTCAGTTCGCGGTAGTTGTAGATCTCGCCGTTGTAGCAGACCATCACGCTGCCGTCTTCGTTGCCAAGCGGCTGCTGGCCGAGCGCAATGTCGATCACCGACAGGCGGCGGTGGCCAAAGCCCACGCCCGGCTCGATATACACGTCGCCCTCGTCGGGCCCGCGATGATGCTGGGTGTCGTTCATGCGGCGCAGCAGCGCCTCGTCCACCGCGCGCCCGCCGCGCGCATCCATGATCCCTGTTATTCCGCACATGATGGTACTGGCTTTCTTATCTTGAGCTTGCGTTCGCACAAACTGTCGTACATGTCCTGGTAGCCGGCCACCATGGCCGGCATGCTGTACTTGCGCAGCACCCGCTCGCGGCCGGCCTGGCCGTGGCGGCGCGCCAGCGCCGGCGCTTCCACATAGTGCTTCAGCGCGGCCGCCATGGCGGCCGCGTTCGACGGCGGCACCAGCTGGCCGGTGATGCCGTTTTCGATCACTTCCGGTATGCCGCCCACGCGCGTGCCCACCACCGGCAGGCCGCTGGCCATGGCTTCCAGGGCCGAGCCGGGCGTGCCCTCGGCGATCGAAGACATGGCGAAGACGTCGAAGCTGCGCAGGATGTCGGGCACGTCGTTGCGCGCACCCGGCAGCCACACGGCGCCGGCAATGCCGGCTGCCGCCGCCTTGTCGCGCAGTTTCTGCAGCAGCGGGCCGTCGCCGACAATCGCCAGCCGCAGGCGTTCGCTCTGCTGCGGCAGCAATTGGCGCAGCAGCAGGAAGGCATCCATCAGGGTGGCGTGGTCCTTCACGTCCTGCACGCGGCCGACCGCGCCGATGACGATTTCGCCATCGTTGAAGAAGGGACGCGCCTCGCTGTCGCCGCGCACGCGGAAGCGCTCGGTGTCGATGCCGTTGGCCAGCAGGCGGCTCTTGGCAGGAGGCACGCCGATCACGTCGCGGTTCCACTGTTCCATGGCGGCCGAATTGGCATAGCACACGTCGTAGAACGGCAGCATCAGTCGGCGCAGGAAATTGTGCTTGCGGTTGCTGCCGTCCGGGTCGGTGTGGTCGCGGCCATGGGCTCCGTTGACGCGCACCGGCACCCCGGCCAGCAGCGCCGCCGGCGCATATTCGATGGCCGAGAAGTTATAGGTGTGCAGCACGGCCGGTTGCAGCGCGCGCAACAGGCGCCACAGCACGCCGTGCGTGGCCGGCGACAGGCCGGGCTGCTTGCCCAGGGTGTGCACGGCGACGCCGGGCTTGCTGATGCGCTTGACGAAGTCCGGGTTGACCCGCGTCAGGCACACGATGGCGTGGCGGTAACGCTCGGCAGGCATGCGGTTGATGCGCTCGACCATGAGGTTTTCCATGCCGCCAAAATCCAGGGCATACGTCAGGTGGACGATGAGTGGGATGTCGTTCATGGCAGGGAATCAGGGACGCCGGGTGCCGGCCAGGGCCCGGTCCAGTGGCTCGAGGTTGCTATCCAGGAAGGCGCGCATGGCGGCACGCGCCGCTGCCGGGTCTTCATCATAGGGCGCAAACACCATCACGGCTGCGCCATCGCCGTTGCCGGCCAGGAGCTTGCCCTTGATCTGCAGCAGCTTGCCGACGTAATGGCTGCTGGTCATGCTGCCGTTGACCCAGTACCACTGCCACACGAGCAGGCGCCGTCCCTCAAAGCCCAGCATGGCTTCGCGCACGGCCATATGGCGGCCGCCGAAATTCTCGTCGCGCAGGCCCGAACTGTTTTCGTGGAACGCGCCCTTCTGCTGGCCGATGCGGTTGGTCGAGCTGACCAGCTTGGCGCTGCCCGGGGCATCGCGGTAGAACAGCACGGTCAGGCCGACCGGCGGCTTGCCGGCATAGAACTGGCGCAGCGTGCTGCTGGCCGGGGCATAGTCGGGCTGCCAGGTGGTGAAGGCCGGTCCGGCCGGCGCCGGCGAGGCCAGCGCGAGACTGGCTGGCGCTGCGGCCACGGTGGCCTGGTCGGCGCGCGCAGCCAGCGCCGGCCACACCACCAGCACGGCCAGCACGGCCGCCACGCCGCCGGCCAGCGGGCGCAAGGGCAAGGCCAGCGGCGGCCGGGCCGCGGCCGGGCCGCTGCGCGCCGCCTGGGCGTCTTCGCGCCAGAAGCTGCCGACCCAGAACAGCAGCAGCATGACGATGCCAAAGAACAGCCAGCCGTAGATCAGGTGGTCGACGCCGACCGCCAGCGTCATGCCGCTCAGGTGGCCCATCATCACGATCATGTAGGCGCGCACCCCGTTGGCCGCGATCGGTACCAGGATCGATGCCACGATGAAGGCGGCGCGGCGCCAGGCGGTGCGGTAGCTCAGATAGGCAAACAGGCAGCCCAGGGTGATCGACGAGATCAGGTAGCGCAGGCCGCTGCAGGCATCGACCACCGACCAGTTGCCGCTGGGGATGGCGAAGTTGTTCCCTTCGCGCAGGACTGGTATGCCGGTCAGGCGCAGCGCCTGGACGGTGAAGTTGGCGGTCAGGTCGATCAGCGGCGGCACCAGGCTTTCGCCGACCGGCACCGCGAACAGGATGAAGGCCAGCGGGAACAGCAAGGCGCCGGCAATGCGCTTGCCCAGCACGGCCAGCACGGTCAGCGGCAGCATGGCGGCCAGCGCGTACTGGCGCACGATGCCCACTTCAGCCAGGTCGGCCAACAGCCAGGCCGCGCCGCAGCCGGCCAGCAGGAGCAAGGCCGGCCAGCACGGCTGCAGCGGCAACTGCTGCAGCGCCGCGCGCTCGCGCCACACCAGCCACAGGCTGATGGGCAGGATCAGGTAACCGTGCGCAAAGGTCTCGGAGCGCTCCCAGATCTGGGCGATGCTGAAGGCGGTTTCATGGAACACCAGCAGCGGCAGCAGCATGACCAGCGCCACCAGCAGCGCGTTGCGGGCGTGCGCTACGGGTCCGGTCGCCGCGCCGGGCGCCGTGGCAGGTCCGGTGGAAGGTAGGGTATTCATGCCGGTGTCCAAAGGGCTGGGGCTGCGCCAGCTTGCCGCGCAGCCGGGGTTTCGATCATGCGGTCCAGGGGCGCCAGCCGGGCATCCCAGCTGTAGTCCGCCACGACGCGCGCGCGCGCCGCAGCGCCAAGTGCGTCAAGCCCGCTTGCCGGGCCGGCCAGGGCAGCCGTTGCGGCGGCAATCCAGCGCGCGGCATCGTCAGCCAGCAGCAGTTCGCGCCCCACTTCCGCATCGATGCCTTCCAGCGCCTGCGGCGTCACCAGCACCGCTTTCGCCATCGCCATCGCTTCCAGCACCTTGTTCTGGATGCCGCGCGCGATGCGCAGCGGCGCTACCGACAGCGCGGCATGCGCCACATAGGCCCGCACGTCAGGGACGGTCCCCGTCACGGTAACGCCGGGCCGCGCCGCCAGCGCCTGCACCTCGGCCGACGGGCGGGCGCCGACGATCACGAAGCGCGCCGCAGGATCGCGCTCGCGCAGGGCCGGCAGCACCTCGTCCGCGAACCATTGCACGGCATCGATATTCGGCCAGTAATCCATGGCGCCGCAGAACACCAGCGCCTTTTCGCCGGGCGCGTAGGGATTGGCGTAGCTTCCCGGCGCGAAGAATGCCGTGTCGACGCCGTTGCTGAAGGAGCCGATGCGCGCAGCGCTTTCCGGCGCCAGGCGGCGGAACAGTTCGGCCTCCGGCGCGGAAACGAAGAGCGCGGCGTCGAAGCTGGCCGCAACCTGGCGCTCATAGCGCAGCAGGCGGCTGGCCTCGTAGCTGAAGACCGCACTGGCCGGCCACGGCTTGCGCTCGGCGTACTGGCGCCATTTGTCGGAATCGACGTCGACGAAGTCGATCACCCGGCGCGCTTGCGGCCAGGCCTCGGCGTACTGCGCCATCGGCGAGGAAAACACCACGATGCGGCCGATGCCATGCCGGCGCATGGTGTCGTCGACCCAGCGCTGCATGCCGGCATGGCGGTAATAGTCGTAGGACAGGGCGCGGTTGCGCAGCACGGCACCCAGGCTGCGCAAGCGCGCCGCGCGCGGCGCCAGCGGCAGGAAATGCGACGAGGCGCAGGTCTCCTGCAGCACGGGCACGTGCTGCCAGTCGTCCGGATCGTCGACAAAGGTGGCCAGGTGCACGCGGTAGCGTTGCGCCAGGTGCTTGAGCAAATGCCAGGAGCGGATCTTGTCGCCCTTGTTGGGCGGATAGGGCATGCGATGCACCAGCAGCAGCAGGTCTTCCACGATTTACCCCAGGTTCTTGACGATGAAAGGGCCGAGCGCATTGGCCAGCGGCAGCGGCATTGCCTTCCACAGCTTGATGAAAAGCTGGTATTTCGGGTTCAGCGGGTTCACGTCCGGCAGCGCGTCGGCCGCGAACAGCTGGTATTCATAAGGCAGCGGCTGGGCCGTGAAGCCCCAGTTCTTCTTGAAGTCGAAGGCGCCGGTGCCCTTCTTGCTGCGGCCGAAGTCGAACATGCGGTAGCCTTTGGCGGCCGCAGCCTGCATCAGGTTCCAGTACATGAAGTCATTGCCGGCCACCTCGCGCGCAAGGTCCATGCCGCCGCCGTAGTAGGGCAGCACTTCGTCGCGGAAGAAGAAGCTCAGCACGCCGGCCACCAGCTTGCCGTCCTGCGTGATGACGCGCACCTCGCAATCGTCCTTGAAGGTTTCCTTGAGCAGGGCGAAATACTTCTTCGGAAAGACCGGCGTGCCCAGGCGGTGCACGCTGTGGGCGTAGGCGGTGAACATGCGGTCGACGTTGTCGTCCACCTCGCCCTGCAGATTGAGCTTGATGCCCTTGCGCACCATCGCGCGCTGCTTGCGCGGGATGGCGTTCATGTTTTCTTCGTCGTTGCCGCTGATCGCCTTGCGGAAGGTGTAGTACAGGTCCTTGCCCTGCCATTTCGGGTCGCCTGGGTGGGCCGCCGCGTAGTTGCGGTATTCCAGGTGGCCCACGCCGAGCGAGGCGGCCAGTTCTTCGGCAGCCTGGTCCAGCAGCTTGCGCGCGGTGTCGGTGCTGGCTGCCACGCCGCCGTAGACGCAGAAGGGAAGCGAGGCGAGGTAGTGCCCGAACATGCGGCTTTTCATGCGCGCCAGCGGCAGCACGCCGGTGATCACGCCGCCCTCTTCCACGTAGAAGAACCAGGTCGGGTGGCCGTAGCATTGCTCGATGATGGTTTGCCAGCCGCTGCGGTGGAAGAAGGTCGCTTCCGGGCAAGCCTGGACGAAGGCGTCCCAGCGGGCGCGTTCGTCGGGGCTGCTGCCCAGCAACTGCACCAACACCGGTAAACCTGGGTCAGACCCGAGGGTCTGACCCTGATCCGCAGCAGCTGCCTGGCAAGTGTCAGGCTCTTGTGCCTGACACTGGTTTACCGGTTTTCCGGCAGCGACAGCCAGCGCGGTCGCCGCTTCCGCTTCCGCCTTGGCGCGTGCCGCGCGGCGCTCCGCCGCCGCTTCGATAATCGACGTCATTGCTGCCCCAGGAAAATGCGGTCCATGCGATCCCACGCGAAGTCGCGCGTCAGGGCCCTGATGCGCGACTCCATGCGGTGCAGGTTGACGTAATGGCGGAAGCGCGTCTTCAGCCCCAGCCCTTCAGGGCGCGGCTGGCCCGGATCGAGCTCCCACGGGTGGCAGTAGAAGATGGCCGGCTGGCCGTCTTGCCTGTTCACGCGTCGCATCATGCCGCGCGACAGCGCATAGGGCAGCAGCCGGAAATAGCCGCCGCCGCCGGCCGGCAGGTTGCGCTGGCCGATGCGCACGGTGGTGATCGGCACTTCCAGCAAGCCTTGCGCGCCGTTCGGGTGGAAGGCAAAGCGCGGCGCATCGGGCATGCCGTAATGGTCGTGCGCAATCGGGTAGATCGAGGAGCTGTAGCGGTAGCCCGCTTCCTGCAGCACGTCCAGCGCCCACAGGTTGCCCGGCCCGATCGAAAAGCTGGGCGCGCGGTAGCCGATCACCTGCTGGCCGCCGATGTCTTCCAGGATCTTCTTGCTGCGCGAGACATCGTCCATGAACTGCCCGCGCGACTGGTCGGAAGCGCGCAGGTGGCCGTAGCCGTGGCTGGCCAGTTCATGGCCGCCGGCGACGATGCGGCGCACCATGTCCGGATAGCGTTCGGCGATCCAGCCCAGGGTGAAGAAGGTGCCCTTGGCCCGGCCGTCGTCCAGGACGGCAAGCACGCGGTCGATGTTCGCCTCGACCCGGCACTCGCGCTGCGGCCAGCTTTCGCGGCTGATGTGCGGCGCGAACGCCGACACCTGGAAGTAGTCTTCCACGTCGATGGTCATGGCATTGCGAACGGCCGCGCCCATGTTCAGCCCCGCGCCTTCAGCCAGTCCAGCACGATGGCGGCAATGCGCTCGGCGGCGCGGCCGTCCCAGAAGTGCGGGATGCGGCCGGCCTTGCCGGCGCCGGCCAGCTGCGCCTCATAGGCAGCCCAGACATGCGCCGGGTCGTTGCCGGCAATGGTGTTGGTGCCTTCGTCGACAGTGATCGGGCGCTCGGTGTTGTGGCGCAGCGTGATGCATGGCGTGCCGAGCGCTGTGGTCTCCTCCTGGATGCCGCCGGAATCGGTCAGCACCACGCGCGCATCGCGCATCAGGCCCAGCATCTCGAGGTAGCCCATGGGCGGCAGCAGCAGCACTTCCGGGCGGTCCAGCAGGTGGCTCAGGCCGAATTTCTCGATGGTGGCGCGGGTGCGCGGGTGCACCGGGAAGATCACCGGCGTGCGTTCCGAAATCCTGGCGGCGGTTTCCAGCAAGCCTTGCAGCACGGCCTTGTCGTCCACGTTCGACGGCCGGTGCAGGGTCAGCACGGCGTATTCGCCCTTGCCGGCCCGGAAGTCCGGGCGCCCGGCGCCGGCCGCGATCTGCGGCGCCGGGATGGCGCGCGCCAGGTTGGCGCGCAGGGTATCGATCATCACGTTGCCGACGAAGTGCACGCGCCCGCCTGCGATGCCTTCCCTGGCCAGGTTGTCGGCGCCGCTCTCCTCGGTGGTGAACAGCAGGTCCGACAGCTGGTCGGTCAGCACGCGGTTGATTTCTTCCGGCATGGCGCGGTCGAAGCTGCGCAGGCCCGCTTCCACGTGGATCACCGGCACGCCCTTCTTGGCCGCCACCAGCGCGCAGGCGATGGTGGAATTGACGTCGCCCACCACCAGCACGGCAGCCGGCTGCACCTCATCCATAGCCGGCTCGAAGCGCTTCATCACTTCGGCGGTCTGCTGGGCGTGGCTGCCGGAGCCGACTTCCAGGTTGATGTCCGGGCTCGGGATGCCCAGCGCATCGAAATACTGCTGGTTCATGGCCACGTCGTAGTGCTGGCCGGTGTGCACCAGCAGCGCCTCGACCTGCGGCTTGAGCTGCGCGAAAGCGGCCATGATGGGCGCCATCTTCATGAAGTTCGGCCGCGCGCCGACGACGCATAGGATTCGGAAGGCACTCATTCGTTGCTGTCCTGTTGGATGTTGTAAGAGGACGGCGAACGCACGATCTTCTTCAGGATCGACAGCACCGACGTCAGTGATTTTTCGACGCGCATCATGCGCTCGTCCAGCACGGCCGGGTACTGGTTGCCGAAGCTGAGGCCGCCAGCGCCGGCGGCATGCATGGCCGCGCCATCGGCGCCGTCGGCAGCCGCTTCGGGCGGCGGCGGCTGGAATTCCTGCGCGATATCGCGGATCACCGTGTCGACGTCGGCATCGGTGAATTCCTGCATCTCTTCCAGGAAGCCCATCAGCAGCAGGCGGTCCATCAGGTGGTTGGTCTTGCGCGGGATGCCGCCGGTATATTCGAACACGGCCGCATAGGCAGCCGGCGTCAGGTGCGGGTTGCCGCGCCAGCCGACAGTGCGCATGCGGTGCTCGATATAGGCATTGCTTTCGCTGCTGTCCATCGGCCCCAGGTGGTAGGTCGCAATCACGCGCTGGCGCAGCTGCGACATGCCGGGACTGTGCAGGGTGGCGCGGAATTCCGGCTGGCCCAGCAGGAAAGTCTGCAGCAGCGATTTCTCGTCGGTCTGGAAATTGGACAGCATGCGCAATTCTTCCACCACTTTCGGCGTCAGGTTCTGCGCTTCGTCAACCACCAGCAGCGCGCGCTTGCCATCCTGCTCACACTGGCGCAGGAAAACTTCCAGGCGCGCCAGCAAGGTGGTCTTGCTGGCCGCATCCTCGCACGGCAGGCCGAAGCCGCCCACCACGCCGCGCAGCACGTCGTCGGAACTGAGGTGGGTGTTGACCAGGTGGCAAGTCACGATCTTGTCCGACGCGATCTGGTTGAACAGGTTGCGCACCAGGGTGGTCTTGCCGGCCCCGACTTCGCCGGTGATGACGATGAAGCCCTCGCCCTGCGACAGGCCGTACTCCAGGTAAGCCATGGCCCGCTTGTGGCCCTTGCTGCCGAAGAAGAAATGCGGGTCGGGCCGCAGGCGGAAGGGCTTGTCGCTCAGCCCGTAATAGCTCTCATACATGGGAAGACCTTGATGCTTAGAATCTCGTTGTCAGTGTCGCGGACAGGGCATTTTCCGTGTACTTCTGGCCGCCCAGCCCGGTGGAACCGCGCACGTGGCGCAATTCCACGATGCCGGTGGTGCGCGTGCTGTAAGTGCGCGACAGGTTGAAGCGCAGGTCGCGATGGGTGCTGCTGCGCGCATCGCTCAACGATTTGACGTTCGAGGCATTGGCCAGCAGGGTCGCCACCGTCTGCGCTCCAGGGCGATAGCTGATGCTGGCCATGCCGCCCACCTGTTCGGTGTTGTCGTTCAGGGTGGACAGCGTGTTGCCCAGCAGGACGCTGTCGACCTGCTGGCTCGACAGCATCTGGCGCTTGGTCTTGAACATGCTGAAGGTGGTGGTGGTGCGCGCCAGCTGCCATGCCACGCCGGCGTTCAGCTGCTTGTTGAGCGAATAGCGGTTGCTCAGGAAGTTGACGCTGGTGGCCAGCGCCGGCGGCAGGCCTGCCGCCTGGATATACGCCTGCACGGCGGCCGCGCGCAGCAGCGCGTCGGGAATCTGGGCGCGGAACAGGTTGTCCAGCATGGCTGCCGTGTCGATCGCCTGCGGCAGCACGAACTGGCTGCGCGTCGAACTGACCGAATCGCTGTAGCCGATATTCCACACGGTGCCGCGGCTGCGGTGCTGCAGCGCCAGGCTGTAGCTGGGTCCGTAGAAGCGGTGGCCGGCCGTCGCCTGCACCGAAGTGCGCGCGGACGGCGTCCACTGCAGCGAGCCGCCATAGGCAGCGCCGGACTGGGCCCCGCCCACGCTGCTGAAATCGTAGCTGTCATAGCCGCCGTACACGCCGAGGTTGAGCTGCGGGGTGGCGGCATAGCGCAAGTTCACATTGGCGGCCTTGGAACTGGTGGTCTGCTGCCGCTCGGCGCCGCCGCCGATGCTGGGCAGCTGCTCGTCGATCACCGAGCGCGACGCCATGGCATCCCACAGGAAGCGGCGGAAGCTCGGGCCGCTGGCCAGCTGGGCGCTGATGGTATTGCCGTCGCTGCGGCGCATGCCGGCGTTGTCGGTGCTGACCGAGTCGTGCGTGTAGCGCAGCTGGCCATTGGCAAAGGCGCCGAAGCGGTGCACCAGGTAAGGGCTGATGCGGTAGGTGCGCACCTCGGTGCGGTTGGTGCGCACGTAGTCGTTGCCGGCCTGCAGTGGGCCGAAGGCCGACGTGGCTTGCTGGTGGATGCCGGCCTGGGCATCGAGGTACAGGAAGTCCTCGACCAGGCGCGACTTGAGCTGGCTGTTCAGGTCCTGGTTGTGGCGCTGGGCGCCGTTGCGGCGCGCACCGGCGTATTCATACAGGCTCAGCGCATAGTCGAGGCTGAAATCGAAGCGCTGCGAGTGGTTCAGCAACTGGAAGCCGGGCGTAAGCTGCAGCACCATGCCGCTGTCGGCGCGGTCATCGGCTTGCAGCCCGACATTATCGGAATACGTGGCGCGCGCGGCAGCGGTGGGCGTGAAATCCCATGCGGCCTGCGCCGGAAACGCTGCGCACAAGCCCGCTGCCAGCGGCAGCAGGGCCAGGCGGCCGCGCTTAGCCATAGTGATAGTCATAGGTTTCGGTACCCGGGAATTCACGCGACTTGTTGTAGATCAGGTTGACGTTGCTCAAGCCCTCGAGCTGGCGCAGCGACTCCTTGACCGCGTGCTGGGTGGTGCGTTCCGACTCCACCACCATCACGATCTGGCCCATGTTCGACGCCAGCACATGTGATTCGGAAGTCAGCAGCAGCGGCGGCGAATCGAAGATCACGATACGGTCCGGGTAGCGGTTCGCGATCTCGTTCACCAGGTTTTTCATCATGTGCGAAGCCAGCAGCTCGGTCGCGCGCGGCGAGCTGGTGCCGGCCGGCAGGATCGACAGGGTGTTGACATTGGTGCGCAGCATGACATCGGCCATGTCGACATTGTCGTCCAGCAGGATATCCATCAGGCCGCGCTGGGCCGGCAGGCCGAGCGTGCGCAGCACCGAAGGACGCGCCACGTCGGCGTCGACCAGCAGCACGGTGTGGTCCAGTTCCATGGCAATGCTCATGGCCAGGTTGATGGCGCAGAAAGTCTTGCCTTCGCCGGGCAGCGAGCTGGTGATCATGATCAGGTTGCCCGGGTTGTCGCCCGGCTTGCGCGCGCCGAAGGCACGCTTGATCAGCGGGCGCTTGATGATGCGGAAGTCTTCCACCAGCGCGGTGCGGCCGCCGGCAGCAGTCACCAGGCCGGATTCGTGCATGCGCATCAGGTCCAGCTCCACAGTATGGGTGGTGCGGCGGCTGGCGTCGCCGTGCGGCTGCAGGGTAGCCAGGGTCGGCATCAGCGGCGCTGCCGCCGGGGCCGGCGCGGCCGGGGCAGCAGCCGGAGCAGCAGCGGCCGGGGCCGCGTGCACTGCTTCAGCTACCGGAGCCGCGGCCGGTGCTGGGGAAACGGTGGTCTCGGCAGCGGCGTCGGCAGGACGCGCTTGCCCGAGGCGATTGGCGGCTTTTTCAATAATGCTCACTTGTGGACTCCCTGGGTGTTGCGCGACTCAAGCGGCGCGCAGCAAGGTAACGGTCATGACACCGCCAAAGGCGGTCAGCAGCGAGGCCACGGCCAGGCCGAAGGCATACAGCCGGCGCCGGCGCGAGGCGCGCTGCTGCTCGGTCCAGTTCATGCCGATGGTGCCGAGGATCGGCACGCCGGTCACTTCGCGCAGGCTGTGCTGGCTGAGGAAGGTAGGACGGACCTGGCTCATCAGGAACGCACCGCCCAGGCCGGCCAGCAGGGCCGCCACGAACACGATCGAGTAGAAGCGCGGGCGGTTGGGGCCGATCGGGGTTTGCGGCACGATCGGCGGGTCGATCACGCGGAAACTCATCATGTCGGTTGCCGAGCTGAGGTCGCCGGACAGCTTGGCCGCTTCGCGGCGCTGCACCAGCTTTTCGTAGTTTTCCTTGTTGATCGAATAGTCGCGGTTGAGCTGGGCCAGCTGCGCTTCGACTTCCGGCGCTGCCGTGCTTTGCGAGCGCATGCGCTCCATGCGCGCGGTATATTCGCCAACGCGCGCCTTGAGTGAGGCCACGCGCGCTTCCTCCACCGACAGCGCCACGTTCATTTGCTGCAGCATCGGGCTGTAGCCCATGCCCGGGTCGCCGCTCTTGGCCGCCTTCTTCGCCTCGTCTTTCTTGCGCTGCTGCAGGTTGGCGATCAGGCGCTTGGCCGAGACGATGTCCGGATGCTCTTCGGTATATTGCATGCGCAGGCTGTCGAGCTGTTTTTCCAGCGTCGAGATGCGGCCGTCGAGTTCAGGGTTGGAAATATTGGTGGCATCGGCGGCCGGCGCCATGTCTTCGCCGGCAATCTGGCGCTTGATGGCATTGCGTGCCTGTTCCGCTTCCAGCAGTTCCAGGCGCGCCTCGTTCAGCTTTTCGGACAGGTCGCCCAGGTTGGTCGAATAGTCGGTGCCCTGGCGCGGCAGCAGGCCCATGTGGCGGATCTTGAATTCCTTCAGCGCGTTTTCGCCGGCTGCCAGGCGCTCCTCGTACATCTTGATCTGGTCGTCGATGAACTGCACGGCCTTTTCCGAATCCTGCTTCTTGCCGCCGAAGGAACCTTCGACGAAGATGGTCAGCAGCGACTGCACCACGTCCTTGCCCAGCTTGGGGTTCTCATTGTTGTACGAGATGGTGTAGATGTCGTCGCGCTCGGTGCCGGTGACCTTGATCGCGGTCATCAGCTCGTCGACCTGGCGCTCGTGCTCCTTGCTGTCCTTGGCCTTGATGTCCAGGTCCACCATGCGCAGCACGCGCTCCACATTGGGCCGGCTGATCAGGGTACGGCGCATGAACATCACCTGCTGCTCCACATTGGGCGTGGTGGTCATGCCCGCCATCAGCGGTTTCAGGATGCTCTGGGTGTCGACGTACACCCTGGCCGACGCCTGGTAGTCGCTCGGCAGGCGGTACACCACCGCCCAGCCGATGACGGCGACCAGCCAGGCAATCGCCACTGCATACCAGCGGTATTTCCCGATTGCCTTAAGAAAGGTCAACAGCAATGCCAAAATCTCTGCCATTTCGATCACTCATCCCTGGTTAGGCAGGCAAACTGTCGCAATGCCCACATCTAATATTGCCTAAATAACATCTAATCTCTATCATACAGCAGAACGCGCTGCCTGTTACTATTAATTTATGCCTGTTGCACCCTGCTGACGAAAAGAATTTAACATTTCCCTACGGCAATTCACCAATTTGGAGGCTGCATGGCCAAGCTGATTTCACTTTTCCTGGCAGCCTGCCTGGGCTGCGCCAGCCCGCTGGCCGGGGCCGCTCCGCTGACGCGCACCATCGCCGCGGTCAAGCCCAGCGTAGTCGGCATCGGCACCTTCAACCGCACGCGCAGCCCTGCCATCGTATTCCATGCCACCGGCTTTGTGGTAGGTGACGGACTGTCGGTCATTACCAACGCCCATGCGGTCACGGCGCTCGATGCGGAAAAACTGGAAACCCTGGGCATTGTCACCGGCAAGGGCGACCAGCTGCAGTTCCGCGAAGCGAGCGTGGTCACTATCGACCGCGCGCACGACCTGGTGCACCTGCGCATGAAAGGCACGCCGCTGCCGGCGCTGACCCTGGGCAGCAGCGACATGCTGGACGAAGGCAGCGACCTGGTGTTTACCGGCTATCCGCTGGGCATCATGCTGGGCCTGAACCCGGTCACCCACCGCGCCCTGCTGGCGGCGCAGACGCCGGCCATCCTGCCGACCCCGACTTCGCGCGGCCTCAATCCGCGCGCCGTGCTGCAGCTGCAGCGTGGCGCCCCGTTCACGATTTACCAGCTCGACGGCACGGCTTACCCCAGCAATAGTGGCAGCCCCGTGTATGATCCCGAAACCGGCACCGTGGTGGCGGTCATCAATATGACCCTGGTCAAGGGCATGAAGGAAAGCGCGATCACCGCCCCCAGCGGCATCAGCTACGCGATCCCGGTGCGCCACGTGCACGAACTGCTGCAGCAAGGTGGCGCACAGAAATAGAAGGTAAAATAGCAAGACTCGTGGTATAACAGGCAATGCTAAAAAGCAAACAAGGAGAATAATGTGAATATGCAAACCAAGCTGGCCCGCGTTCTCGCCGCGAGCGCCGTGGTCCTCGGCGCCCTGGGCCTGGGCGGCTGCTCCACGCCCCATGGCGGCGCACCGGCCGACGCCGGCGTCGTGCCGCAAACCGATTACCTGATTGGCCCGGGCGACAACCTGAGCATCATCGTCTGGCGCAATCCGGAAGTGTCGCAAGTGGTGCCGGTGCGCCCTGACGGCAAGATCACCACCCCGCTGGTGGAAGACTTGCCGGCCAGCGGCAAGACCTCGACCGAACTGGCGCGCGACATCGAAAAAGCGCTGGCCAAGTTCATCCAGCAACCGGTGGTCACCGTCATCGTCACCGGCTTCGTCGGCACGTACGGCGAGCAGATCCGCGTGATCGGCCAGGCCGCCAAGCCGCAATCGCTGCCTTACCGCCGCGACATGTCGATCCTGGACGTGATGATTGCCGTCGGCGGGGTCACGGAATTCGCGGCAGGCAACAAGGCCAGCATCATCCGCATGGTCGACGGCAAGCAGCAACAGTTCACCGTGCGCTTGAACGACCTGATCAAGGATGGCGACATTTCCGCCAACGTGCCGATGCGCCCCGGCGATATCCTGGTCATTCCCGAGAGCTTCTTCTGACAGGAAGTAGCAGCTGGATAGTTTCCTTTAGGTGTCGATAATTCTTACAGTTCAAGATATGATTGCCCGCCGGGGGGCATCCGAGCCCCCTTTTCCGTGGCTAAGCACCTGATTTTCCAGCTGTTCCATAGGTGAAACTCGTATCTGGAACGGTACTTGCTTGTTCACTAAGTATCATGGGCGGCTGAGCTGCCCCACATAATTCGCAAGGACGACGACGTGGCCAACGAACAACAGCCAGGCAAGCAACTGAGCGCGAAAGGCGCTGCGCGCCGCCGCTTCACCCGCGCCGGTGCCGCAGCATCCGGCGTTCTGCTGACCCTGCACAGCCAGCCGGGCATGGCGGCGGTCGTGTGCGCCGGTCCATCGGGCTTCCAGTCCGGCTTGGTCAGCGCCCGCCCCAACGACCCCGGCGCCTGCGCCGGCAAATCGCCAGGCGCCTGGAAAAACACCGACCCGGCGCCAGGCGGCAGCAGCAATGGCAACGGCAACGGCAAGGGCGGCGGCAAGAATCCGACGCCATCGCCGCTGCCGGACAAGGTCTGGCCGGCCGGCGCCTTGCCGACCGACCTGTTCCGGACTGTATTCACCTGCAACCTCGAAATGAGCAGCACCTACGGTTCGGACAATAGCACCCTGGACTATATCCTGGGCAACGGCCCCAACTTCGACACCTACAAGCTGGGCGCCCACCTGGTGGCAGCCTACCTGAACGTGCTGGCCGGCCTGTCCGGCTTCCAGACCGTGCCGATGCTGCAAAACATCTGGAACGAGCTGCGCGATACCGGCTACTTCACCCCGACTGCCGGCGTGCAATGGGACGCCAAGCAAGTGGTCGACTACCTGGCCGGTACGATGGGTTGATGCCGGTGCAATGGCAACTGGTGCCGGGCCAGTCCCTGCTGCACCGCAGCTGGGACGGCCAGGTGGTGCTCTACAACGAAGTGTCCGGCGCCACCCACCTGCTGGACCAGGCAACCCTCGACTTGCTGCAGGCATTGCGCGACGGCGAACTGGCGCCTGAAGACTGGGCCGACCCGGAACTGCAGCTGGCCCTGGCCGAACTGCGCAAACTCTACCTGGTGGAACCATGCTGAACGTGGCCTCGCTGGCGCCCGCTGACCTGCGGGCGCGCCTGGCCGGCGACGGCTTGCGCCTGCGCACCGGCCGCTTCAGCGTGCGCCTGCAAGCCGACATGCCCAGCGTGGCAGCCGGCATCGGCCATCTGTATGGCGACTACCCGCTGCTGCAGGACAGCGATTTCGCCGACTTCCACCTGCACCTGGTGCGCCCGCGTTCGGCGCGCCGCTGGCTGCGCCCGCAAGTACGGCTGCACTGCGACGGCTACGAAATGTTCCAGCCGATGCCCTTGCAACATGCCTTCCCCATGTTCGAATGGGGCCTGAACTGGTGCGTCTCGAGCCGCGCCCACCGCTACCTGATCGTGCATGCGGCCGTGCTCGAGCGCCAGGGCCGCGCCGTGATCCTGCCGGCGCCGCCCGGCTCGGGCAAGAGCACGCTGACCGCCGCCCTGTGCGGCAGGGGCGGCTGGCGCCTGCTGTCGGACGAACTGACCCTGCTCGATCCCGAGAGCGGCCTGCTGGTGCCCAATCCGCGCCCCATCAGCCTGAAGAATGCTTCGATCGACATCATCCGCGCCTATGTGCCGGACGCGGTGCTGAGCACACCCGTGCACGACACCACCAAGGGCACCGTGGCCCATATGCGCGCGCCGGGCGATGCCGTGCAGCGGGCCGGCGATTGCGCCCAGCCGGCCTGGATCGTGTTCCCCCATTACAGCGCCGGCGCCGCCACCACGCTGGAACCGCTGGCGCGCGCTGCCACCTTCATGGAACTGGCAGGCAACAGCTTCAACTACAGCGTGCTGGGCGCCGCCGGCTTCGCTGCGCTCGGCCGCCTGATCGAGCAGGCAGCCGGCTTCCGCTTCCGCTATAGTGCGCTGGATGAAGCCCTGGACACCTTTGCCCGCCTCCATGAAAGCTGAGTTGCCGCTCCTGCTGCGCGCCCTGCGCGCGCCGCAGCAGCTGGCCGGCCTGCCGCCGGCCGGCTGGGACCTGCTGCTGCGCCAGGCCGCCAATGCCAACCTCAGCGCCACCCTGCATGACTGGCTGGAGCGGCACGGCGTGCTGGCGCAAGCCTTGCCGCAGGCGCGCGAGCAGCTGGCGTGGGCGGCAGTCATGGCGCGGCGCCACCGCCAGGCCACCTATTGGGAAATCCGCCTGATCGGCAAGGCCCTGGCCGGGCTCGGCGTGCCGCTGCTGCTGCTCAAGGGCGGCGCCTATGCCGCAGCCGGTCTGCCGCCTGCCGCCGGCCGCCTGTTTTCCGACATCGACATCCTGGTGCCGGAAGACAGCCTGCCGCAGGTGGAAGCGGCCTTGATGCGCCACGGCTGGGTCGGCACCCACCATGACAGCTACGACCAGCGCTACTACCGCGAGTGGATGCACGAGCTGCCGCCGATGATGCATGTGCTGCGCCAGACCGCCATCGACGTGCACCACACCATCCTGCCGCGCACGGCCGCCCAGCGCCCAGATGCGCGCCTGCTGCGTGCCGCCGCGCGGCCGCTGGCGGGCGCTGCCGCGCCGCCGGGCTCGGCCATCCTGGCGCCGCTGGACATGGTGCTGCACAGCGCCACCCACCTGTTTGCCGACGGCGAGTTCGACAAGGGCTTGCGCGACCTGTGGGACCTGCACTGCCTGCTCACCCATTTCGGCGCCAGCGAGCCCGGCTTCTGGGCAGGGTTGCCGGCGCGCGCGCGCCAGCACCAGCTGCAGCGCTTCATGTTCTACGGCCTGCGCTACAGTGCCGCGCTGCTCGGCACCGAGGTGCCGCCGGCCACCCTGGCCGCCATCGCGCCCGCCGGCCCGCCGCGCGCACTGCTGGCCGTGATGGATGCGCTGTTCATGCGTGCGCTGCTGCCCCACCATCCGAGCTGCCGCGGCGCCGGCGGCGCGGTCGCCGACTTCCTCTTGTATGTGCGCGGCAACTGGCTGCGCATGCCGCCGCTGCGCCTGGCGCGCCACCTGTTCCATAAGGCACTTTTGACGCCCAAAAACTCGCAGGGTGCGGCCGCATAACGGCAGCAACTGCCAGCGCCGTCCCGCTACAATGGCTGGGACATCGCCTTGCACGGAGCCTGCATGCGACTCCCAGCCCTCGTGGCGGCCAGCCTGCTGGCCCACGCTGCCTGCGCGCAGAATGCCGCCACCCTGTACGAACAAGCGCAGCGCCTGGAACACGGCGAAGGGGTGGCGCGCGACCTGCACCAGGCCGCAGCGCTGTACTGCCGCGCCGCCCGGCTTGGCGCCCCCGATTCCCAGTATGCCCTGGGCTGGATGTATGCCAACGGACGCGGCGTGGCGCACGACGACGGCGCCGCCTGGCGCCTGTTCGGCCTGGCTGCCGAACAGGGCCATGCGGCCAGCGCACGCATGCAGGCGCTGCTGCCGGCGGCGCCGGGGGCCGCGCTGCCGGCCTGCATGGCGCCCGATCCCGCGCTCGAGCTCGACCTTGCCTTGCCGATTCCCGACTATGCGGCGGCGTCGCCGCAACTGCTGGCCCTGGTCGACAGGCTGGCGCCCGAATACGAGATCGAGCCGGCCCTGGCACTGGCCGTCATCGCCGTCGAATCCGGCTTCAACCGCAGCGCCGTTTCACCGCGCGACGCGCGCGGGCTGATGCAACTGATCCCCGCCACCGCTTCGCGCTTTTGCGTGCTCGACGCCTTCAACCCCGAGCAGAACCTGCGCGGCGGCCTGGCCTACCTGCGCTGGCTGCTGGCGCGCTACAGCGGCGACGTCGCGCTGGCCACGGCCGCCTACAATGCCGGCGAGCAGGCGGTCGACCAGTACGGCGGCGTGCCGCCGTACGACGAGACGCGCGCCTATGTGCGGCGGATCGGCCAGCTGTACGGCAAATCCAGCCATCCTTACGCGGCAGCGGCGCCGCAGCGCTGTACACACCAGATAGCAATTCGATCACGCCGATGATATCCTTGCCCGATGGAATGGGACGCGATCATCATCGGCACCGGCATGGGCGGCGCGCCACTTGGCTATGCGCTGGCGAAGGCCGGGCAACGCGTGTTATTCCTTGAAAAAGGCAAGTCCCATCTGCAGCCGGGCGCCCTGACCAACAGCTACGCCGAAACGCATTTCCCCACCCCAGCCGCGCCGGGCCCGCAGCACCGCGCCACCTTGCAGCGCGCCGGCCGCTACAGCGACACCATCCGCAGCAACGCCGGCCCGCGCACCCAGCATTTCGTCCCCTTCATCGGCAGCGGCACCGGCGGCTCCAGCGCGCTGTACGGCATGGTGCTGGAACGCTTCTTCCCCGCCGATTTCGCGCCGCGGGCACAGCACCCGGACGCAGCCGAGGCGGCATTGCCCGAGGCCTGGCCGATCGGCTACGAAGAACTGCTGCCGCATTACGCCGAGGCTGAGCGCCTGTTCCGCGTGCGCGGCACGCCCGACCCGCTGCGCACCGGCGGCAGCGGCGACTGGGCCGCCCACTTCCGGCAACCGCCACCGCTGACGCCGGCTTCCGGCGAGCTGTTCGAGTTCTTCCGCCAGCGCGCGCTGCATCCCTACCGCCTGCCGCTGGCCTGTGAATTCGTCGACGGCTGCGCTGCCTGCCAGGGTTACCTGTGCGACCGCCAGTGCAAGAACGACGCCAGCCGCGTCTGCCTGGAACCGGCCCTGGCGCAGCATGGTGCCACGCTGATGGATGAATGCGAAGTGCTGCAGCTGGAGGCCACGCGCAGCGCCGTCACCGGCGTGGTGTGCCAGCAGCGCGGCCAGCGCCTGACCTTGCGCGGCAAGCAGGTCTTCCTGGCGGCCGGCGCACTGGAGACGCCGCGCCTGCTGTTGCAGTCGAGCTCCCCGCACTGGCCGCAAGGCCTGGCCAACGATTCCGGCCTGGTGGGACGCCACCTGATGCGCCACCATATCGACCTGTACGTGATCAAGCCGCGCACGCCGGCCGGGTTCGACAACCGGCAAAAGGAATTCGGCTTCAACGACTTCTACCAGCGCGGCGGCCAAAAGCTCGGCTCGGTGCAATCGTTCGGCCGCCTGCCGCCGGTGCCGGTGCTGGCGGCGTCGATGGAAGACGACCTGCGGCAAGGCGCCCTGCCCTGGCTGGCGCCCCTGTTCAAGCTGGCGCAACCGGTGATCAAGCCCATCCTCAGGCAATTCGTGCACGAGCGCCTGGTGCTGGCCAGCACGCTGGAAGACTTGCCGTATGCCGACAACCGCGTCACGCCGGCCAGCGGCGATGCGCGCCTGGCGTTCGAATATCGCGTGCGCCCGCATGATGCGGCGCGCATCGAAACGATGCGCCGGCTGATGAAGGATGCGCTCAAGCCCTATGCCTTCGACCTGGTGAAGCAGGCCGACAACAACCAGCGCATCGCCCACGCCTGCGGCACCTGCCGCTTCGGCAGCGACCCGCGCAGCAGCGTCCTCGACGCCAGCAATCGCGCACACGGCCTAACCAACCTGTACGTGGTCGACGGCTCGTTCTTCCCGTCCAGCGGCGGGACCAATCCCAGCCTGACCATTGCCGCCAATGCCCTGCGCGTGGCACGCCAGCTGACAGGAAAAGGAATTTACGATGATCAAGCTTGAAGATTTGCGCGGCCACTGGGCGCTGGTGACAGGCGCCTCGGGCGGCATCGGCGCCGAATTCGCGCGCGAGCTGGCGCGCAACGGCGTCAACGTGGTGCTGGTCGGGCGGCGCGAAGAGCGCTTGCAGGAACTGGCCAGGCGCGCGGTGCAGGAACTGGGCGTAAAGGCTGAAGTGATACGCGTCGACCTTGCCAAGCCAGGCGCAGTGGCCCATGTGAAGGAACGGCTGGATGCGTTCGGCATCCGCATTCGCCTGCTATGCAATATCGCCGGCATCGGACGCTGGAACCGCCTCGAGCATTGGGAACTCGATGATTACCGCGACATGATCGAGGTCAACAACCGCGCCATGGTCGAGATGTGCTACCGCTTCCTGCCCGACCTGGCATCCTACCCGAGCAGCGCTGTGATCAATGTGTCCTCGCAGGCGAGCTACCAGCCGGTGCCCTACATGGCCGTGTATGCCGCCTCGAAAGCCTTCGTGCAAAGCTTCAGCCAGGCCCTGCATGGCGAATGGAAGGAGCGCGGCATCCTCGTGCAAACCCTCGTGCCGGGCCCGACCGACACCGAATTCGACGCCAAGGCCGGCGCCTACGCCAGCGCCCTGGTTGCGCGCGGCAGCACGGCCGAGGTGGTGCAGGCTTCGCTGGCCGGCCTGGCCAAGGGCGACCCGGTGGTGGCCTCGATCAAGGGCACCTACAAGCAACGCTTCTTTGCCGGCCTGTTCCCGCACAGCATGGTGATCCGCGAAGTCGCCAAGATGTTCAAGCCGCCGCAATAAATAAAAAGGGGACGTACCCCTTGAAAGGGTACGTCCCCATTGATTTCCTGCGGCAGCTCAGGCGCGGCGGCGCAGGCGAGCCAGGCCCAGCAGGCCAATGCCCATCAGCAGCATGGTGCCTGGTTCCGGCACACGGGTGAAGCGGTTCGAGCCGTCCACCTTGAACAGGATGTCGTTGCCGGCCACCAGGTCGGTCGCGAACGGGTCGCCGTTATTGCTCGAGCCATTGCGGTGGAAACCGGTGGTGGTCGAGGTGTCAGCCGGGTAGTTCAGGCTCGACTGGAAATCGATGCCGAACAGCAGGCTGGTGACGCCTTCCAGGTAGTTGGCGTCGATGAAGTCGCCGGGCGACAGCATGCCGGCGTGCAGGCGGGCGGAACCCTGGCCATTGTTAGGCGCCAGCAACTGGAACACGGACGAGTTAGTATCGATGGTCAGCAGGGCGATCATGATGCCGTCGTCGAAGCCCACGCCGGTGGCGGTGTTGGCGTTCTGGTTGGTGTCGAAATAGATCGCGACCTGGTTCTGGCCCGGGGCCAGGTTGAAGTTGGCGGTGGCGGTGCCGCCGGGGCCTGGCACCACGCTCGACACCACCTCGGTCATGCGGGCAGCGATGGTGATCTCGAACAGGCCGTCGGCCGAACCGTTCGCTTCACCGTCCAGCCTGCCGCCCAGGGATGGGCTGCCGGTGCCGCCGGCCTTGCCCACCAGGGTTGCCTGGTACAGGAAGTCGAACTTGGTGCCAACCGCCAGCGGCGCACCGAAGGGGCCGATGCCTTTGGCCAGGCCGCTGCCGGTTTCGGCCCAGTCCAGCGAATTGACATTGGTGGCCAGCACGTTGGTGCCGTCCTTGATGGTGAAGGGGGTGATCACGTCTGCCTGTGCAGCACCGGCAGCGAACAACAGGCCGGCTACAGTAGCGAGCGGGAGCAGTTTGCGGAAAATCTTCATTGATTGACTCCTGAGTTAAAAGGGGCTGTCTGACCTTTTGCTGCTATCTGGCCTTGCAGCGGGCACAAGCTCCTATGAGCAATAGTTGTGCCAACTTCCCGGTTTCCTTAGAAATCAATACCTTGGCTTGTTACCGTTAGTACCACGTTGATACTAACTTATGCCTTTGTAAGGATTTTCGACAGTAACTTGCTAAACGCTTCCGAAGAGCGATAGTTTCTGAATATGTCCATTAGTTGACGCGCCGCAAGGCCAGCCGCCGGCGTGGCCAGCAAGCCTTGCACCGCCTGCTGCAAGGCGGCGCCATCGAAGCGGTCGGCGCGCAGCAAGGCGCCGGCGCCGGCGGCAACGATGCCCTCCATGTTGAGGAACTGGTCGAGGTTGCCGGCGATGCCGACCACGGGCACCCCGGCCGCCAGCGCCTGGTGGCTGGTCGGGCTGCCGCCATTGCAGATCACCAGGGCGGCGCGGCGCGCGGCCTCCTCGCCGGGCAGGAAGTCGGCCACCCGGGCATTGGCCGGCACGGCATCGAGCTTGACCATGCCGACGGTGGCGGCCAGCACCGTCACCGGCAAGCCGGCCAGGGCCTGCAGCACGGCGGGCAGCAAGGCGCCGTGGCCCGAGCTGCCCACGGTCACGTAGACCAGCGGGCGATCGGTGGGCAACTGGTCCCACCAGTCCGGCACCGGCAGCGGCGGCGACCACAGCACGGGGCCGATGAAGGCGTGGCTGGCCGGCAGGTCGTGCGGCGGGAACAGCTGCGGCACGTCGGCATACAGGGTGTGGTCGGCGTCGGTGTAGACGCGGTTCAGGTCCCAGCCCAGCGAGGGCAGGCCATGCCGGCGCCGCACCCGGTTGAGGGGAATGGTGTGCAGGGCAAAGGCCAGCGGGCGCGCCAGCTTGAACAGGGCATTGGCCAGCGCGATCGGCAAGAAGCGCGTGAGCGGCAGGCTGGGCACGATGTAGCGCTGGTGCACATACGGGCTCCAGTAGGCATTGATCAGCGAAACATAGGGCACGCCGGCCAGGCGCGCGCTGACCGACAGCGACAGGCGGAAATCGCCCACCACGATATCGGGCTGGACCTGGCGCAGCAGTTGCAGGTCTTCTTCCACGTAGCCGTCCAAGGTGGCGGCATCATAGACCGGCTTGCCGTCCGCCAGGGCTTGCAGGAATTGCTGGTTCGAGATGCTGTGGATGGTCCAGCGCACCAGGTCCGCGCCCTCGAAGCAAAAGGCGTAGCGCTCGGCGCAGGCAAAGTGCACCTCGTACTGTTCGCGGTCGAGGCTGGCGGACAGGGCCAGCGGGCGGCCCACGTGTGCCAGGGTCACCGCTTCGGCCAGGAACAGGATTTTCTTGCGTGTCATTGCGCGGTACCGGCTTACTTCATCAATTCAGCCAGGGGCTTGCGCAGCGAGCGCGCCTTCGGCGCCTTGCCGGCGCCAAGCCGGCCCATGAACACGGCCGTTTCCGGCGCCGCGCCGATCACCCCGGTGAGCTGGCCATACAGCCGGCGCGCCGATTCCTGCAGCCTGTCCAGGCGCGTGAAGCGCAGGGCGTTGCGCACATAGCGGCCGAAGATCAGCGGCGTCATTTCCGGCTGCATGTGCAGGCCCAGCGCAGTGAGCGTCAGCCAGAAGCGCTGGGTAGCGCGGCCGGCGGCCACGTAGTCGTCGATGCCGGCCGGCGCGGCCTTGGCGCGAATCACGAAGTGGGCGGCGCAGGCGATGCCGGGCAGCAAGTCCATCTGCAGGCGCGGCGCCCAGGTGCCCATCAGGGTATTCATGGTGTTGACCCGTTCCCAGCTCACCATGGCCCATTTCATCAGGGCCAGGGTGCCGTTGTCGACACCGAGGGCCTGGTCCGGCACCTTGTCCGGGCTGTGCGTCTTGCCCCAGTCGATGATGCTGCGGTGCACCTCGTACGCCTCGGGCATGGTCAGGCGCAGCTTGGCGTTGTTGAACATCAGCCGCGCCGCCGCCCAGCGGCCGCCGAAGCCTTCGATCCACTGCACCTGGTGCGCCGGGCCGACCGCCGCTTCCAGCGCCTGCTTTTCCTGCGCCGTCAGCGGCCGCGTGCTGAGCGGGCGGCGCTGCACGCTGCGCGTGGTGATCACCGGCAGCAAGGCACTGGGCGCGATGGCGGGATCGGGCGTGAAGCGCACGTCGAATACGGGATGGGTGTCCGGGCTGCCGGCGCGGCGCACGGCATCGGCGCGCAGGCCGTGGGCGCTGGCGGCAATCGCCATGGTTTCCAGCATGGCGCCGACCGCGACCTGGCTGGGGTGGCCGTCCAGGTCGTACACCACATGGTCGCGCGTGTCGTGGCAATGCACCGCCACATGGTCCGGCGCCACGATTTCGAAGCGCCACACCTGCGTGTTGTCGCCGCTGGGCGCCCAGCGCGCCAGGTCGAGGATCTGTTCGATGGTAGTCATGATTGGGCCATTTTCGCAAAGGCGCGCTTGCCGATCATGATCGCCAGGCGCTGGATCGGATGCTTGTTGCCGCCGGGGCGCCAGGTGCGCACCAGCTTGTTGCGGTAGGCATCGAACTGCATGCCGTGCGGCGCGGCCAGCACGTCGCCGCGCCCGAGCAGGATCTTCAGCGCCTCGGTGGCGGCAATGCCGGCGCACAGCTGGCAGGCCATGATGGTCGAAGGCCCGCGCCGCTCGGCGAAATTGACGGCCGAGGGCACCACCAGGTAGGGCCGGTGCAGGCCGGCCGGCGCCAGCCCGACCACGAAGCGGATCGCCTTGTCGCCTTCCGGCAAGTCGCCCCAGCCGAAATACTCCTCGAACGTCATGCGGCCCGGCAGGAAGTTCAGCAGCGCCGCGCCCATGCCCAGCGGCGCGACCGTGGTGGCCGGGATGCCGCGCCGGGCGCACAGGGCAAAGGTCTGCTGGCGGATGTCGAAGGCGAAGAAGTCGAGGCTGTCGATGTAGATGTCGACGCCCTCGAAGAAGGCGTCCAGGTTGCCGGCATTGATCCCGTCCGGGAACATCCTGATCTCGAGTTCGGGGTTGACGTCGCGCGCCATGCGCGCCATCACCTCGATCTTCGGCAAGCCGCGGGTCGACTGCATGGCGCCGACCTGGCGGTTGAAATTGGGCAGGTCGAACTTGTCGAAGTCGGCAATGTGGAAGGCGCCCACGCCCAGGCGCACCAGGGTCATCAGGTGCACCCCGCCCACCCCGCCGGCGCCGGCAATGGCCACGCGCTTGCCGCGCAGGCTGGCCTGCTCGGCTTCGGTGACCCAGCCGATGTTGCGCGAGAAAGCCTTGCCGTAGATGAAGTCGTCGCTCATCGCGCTTAGCTGCCGTTCAAGCCCTTGAGCAGGGCGATCGCATCGTCGAGGTGGGGGAACGGGGTGCCGGCCGCCACCAGTTTTTCCAGTTCGGCCCTGGCGGCCTTCTTGTCGCCCGACTGGTTGAGCGCGACCGCCAGGTGGTAGCGCAGCATGGCATTGGACGGTTGCAGCGTGCTGGCCCGCTTCAGCAGCGGCAGCGCGCGGCCGGTGTCGCCCTTGCCGACCATCAGCCAGCCGGTAGTGTCGAGCACGGCCGGGCTGTCCGGCGCCGCCTTCAGCGCCTTCTCGGCCGTGGCCAGGGCGCGCGGGTCCTTCAGCTGGCTATAGGCCCAGGCCAGGTTGTTCAGGGCCACCGGGCTGTCCGGCGCGGCCTTGAGCACCAGCTCCAAGTCGGCAGCCGCGGCGGCATATTGCTGGCGCGACAGGGCCAGTTCGGCGGCGTACATGGCGGCCGCCAGGTCGCCCGGCTGCTCCTTGCGATGCTGCGCCAGGCGCGCGTCGGCGTCGCGCGGCAGGCCGGCCGCCAGCAGGGTGCGGTGCAGCGCCAGCATGACACGGCCATCCTTTTCAATCCCATAGGCCTTGTCGTACAGGGCCACGGCTTCCTTGTATTTTTGCTGGCGCGCCAGCAGGTCGCCCTCCAGCACATAGCCGGCCGGCTGCTGCCCTGCCTCCTTCTGCATCTGGCGCGCGATGGCCAGCACTTCGGCCGGGCGGTTCTGCTGCTGCGCGATTTCAGCCAGCGCCAGGCGCGCCGGGCGGTGTTGCGGATCGATGGCCAGCACTTTCTTCAAGTCGCCGCTGGCGGCCGTGGCATTTTTCAGCATCAGGTGGGCGGTGGCCATGCCGAACCAGGCGCGCGCCGATTTCGGCTCCAGCTGCACCATCTTGCCGAAGCTTTCCAGGGCGCCGCTGGCGTCCTGGTTGGCCAGTTGCACCTGGCCCAGCAATTCGGCCAGGTAGGCGCTGGCCGGATCTTCCACCTGCAGCTTGCGCGCCAGCGTGGTGGCCTTGGCGTTCTGGCCGGCCTGCAGGTAGGCGTGGGCCAGGCGGGTCCCCAGCTCGGTGGCCTTGGGCTTTTCCGCCACCGCTTTTTCCAGCCAGGCGAGCGCTTCTTCCTGCTTGCCCTGCTGGGTGGAAATGTCGGCCAGCGCCGTCATGGCGCCGACATTGTGCGGGTCGTGCTGCAGCACGGTCTGGAAACGCTGGCGGGCGGCTTCGGGCCGCTTGTCCTGCAAGTCGAGCTGGGCCAGGTTCATGTTGGCGGCCAGGTGCTTGGGCTGCAGCGCCACCGCTTGTTCAAAGGCGGCGCGCGCGGCCGGCGCATTCTTTTGCGCCAGGTAAATGCCGCCTTCCAGGTTGCGCACGATGGCGCTGTCCTTCTGGCTGGCCTGGTAAGCCTTGATCGCCGCCAGCGCCTTGTCGTAGCGGCGCAGGCTGATTTCAGTGTGGATCAGGTAGAGCGCGGCCTGCTCCGATTTGGGGTCGAGCTCGGTGGCCCGCTCGAGCTGCTCGACGGCCTTGGCATATTGCTGCTGGCCGAGCTGGGCCAGGCCGATCGACAGGTGCAGCGTGGCTTCGTTGGGCAATGCCTGCGCCGCCTGTTCGAAATACTGCTGGGCCGCGGCATAGTCCTTGTTGCGCAAGTGCGATTCGCCGGCCAGCACCAGCAACTGCGGGTCCCTGGCGCCGCTGCGCAACAGCGGCGCCAGCGCTGCGGCCGCCTCGGCCGGCTGGTGGGTGCCGAGCAGGGACTGGGCTAGCAGCTTGCGGGCGAACAGGTCTTCCGGGTACTTTTCCAGGTAGGCGTTCAGGTAGCCCTGGGCCGCGGTGGCATTGCCCAGCTTGAGTTCATTGGCGCCGGCCAGCAGCATGGTGCGCAGGTGGCCGGGCGCCGCTTTCAGCAGCTTGAGCAGATTGCCCTGCGCTTCCGTATACCTGCCCTGGTTATGGTCGAGCAAAGCCTGCAGGTACAGCGCATGCAGGGTATCGGGCCGCAGCTTGTTCAGTTCGGCGATATCGGCCTTGGCCGCGTCGAACTGCTTGAGGGCGATTTCGAAGTCGGTGCGCTCGACGCGGGCATTCAGATGGTCGGGCTGCACGCTGAGCGCCTGGCCCAGCGCCGCCAGCGCCGCGTCGTTCCTGCCCAGCTGGCGCAGCAGTGCCGCCTGGTAGCGCAGCACCGACAAGTCTTTCGGGTGGGCGCGCAGCGCCTGTTCGGCCAGCGCCAGGGCGGCGGCGCGATCGCCGGCCTGTTGCGCCAGGCGCGCCTGGCCCAGCAGGGCATCGGCCTGGCCGGGTTCGCCAGCCAGGGCTTGCGCATAGGCTTCGCGCGCCTTGGCGCCGTCGCCCAGGGCCAGCCAGGCATCGCCGCGCACGGCCAGCAGGGCCGGGCTGGCGCTGGCGGCATCGGCCTCGCTTACGGCCAGCGCTTCCTTGGCCTTGTCCTGCGCCAGCAGGGCACGCAGCAGTTGCGGCAAGGCCCGGGCCCGCTCGACCTTGAGGCTGAGCGCCTTGCGCACTTCCTTTTCGGCCAGGGCCGCTTCGCTGTTGTCGTTGTAGACGCGCGCCAGCAGGAGCCGGATTTCGCCATCTTGCGGGCTCTTGTCGGCGGCGTTCTTGAGCTGGATCAGCGCTGCCCTGCTGTCGCCCTTTTGCAAGAACTGCTGGGCTTGCGCCACCAGGGTGGCGCTGGTTTCGGACTTGAGGCAGCCGGACAGGCCGGCAGCCAGCATCAGGCTGCCGAAGATGGCGAGGGCGCGCTGCGCCCCCCGGTTCTCGCGACGTGGCATGGAAACCCCTGCAGGTGATCAGGATATTGACAATACCACAATAATTGTCAATCGACTATCAAATCTCAATAGACTATTGGATGTTCTTCAGGCGCTGGATAATGCCGCGTTCTTCGCGCGGCGAATAGAACAGCGGGTAGAACGAGCGCGCCGACATGGCCATGTCGGCGCCCTGGCCGCCGTATTTCTCGATCTGCTGGCTGACGTAGTCCAGTTCCACCACCAGCAGGTAGGCCGGGGCGTCGACCCGCGGGTTGGTCTTCAGTTCCCCCAGGCGCTTGAAGCCGAGCATGGCTTCGTAGAAGCGGCGGTGGCGCGGGTTGATTTCAATGAAGATGTGGGTGCAGTGGTGCAGGTCGCGCGCATAAATCACCGACAGATGGAACAGCGAAGCCATCTGCGATTTGCTGCCGCCATTGTCGAACGCCAGCTTGGTGATTTCACAGACACGGGCACCCGGAATCATGCGCACCGAATCGACCTCTTCCTTGAAAATTTCATCGGCCATGATGCCGATTGGCGAGTCCAGCCCCAAGGTCAGGGTGCCCACCACTTCGCCCTTGTCGCTGGCGGTGAGCGTGATCCGGTTCGGATCGTCAGTCAGCTTGTGGGTCCCGGCATAGCCCCGCCAGGAGTACATTTTATTGATTAGCAGGCTGGCCTTGCTGCGGCCTTCAACCGTATCGATCATGCGAATACCAAATGATTTTTCGTCGGTGACCAGGTCTTCCATATTTTCCGGAAGCAAGTCCTCGAGCGTGGCGCGCGCATGGGAATCGGCTGGAGTCTTGCGGACAGGCTCGGCTTCCAGCACTGGGACAGCAGTTCCATTCATGGCTGTATCCTCCTTTGGCACTCGCAAGCCTTACGGCTGGCCACGGCCAATGAGCACGGCGAGCGGCGCGGACGCCGTGCTCAACGGCAAAATATAGTTGATTACACTTGCGGAGGCGCGCACGATTGATGCCGGGACGAAAATGTAGCGGATTGCAAGCGAGTTATGTAAAAATTACCAACTCCACACATGGTGGCATGCTAGCGCCCGCCACACAATACCCATGAAGTAAATGTTGTGAAAAAGACTCTATTGTTTTCAACTGCACAATAGACTGAGAGGAAGAGTGCCCGCATGCGGCCAAGCGCATGCGGGTTGCAGGGTGCAGAAGTTGTTACTTATTCAAATTGCTTTTGCAAGTCACGTGCTTCGTCGGTCTGGGCGAAGCGGGCGTCGGCCATGGCGGCCTGCAATTCCTTGCGCGCGCCAGCCTTGTCGCCCTTTTTCCACAGCGTGGCCGCATAGTGGCCGCGGATATCGGCAGCTTTCGGCGCCAGCTCACTGGCCTTCTTCAGGATCGCCAGGGCGCGGTCGAGCTGGTTCTGCTCGGCCAGGATCCAGCCCAGGGTATCCATGATGGTCGGGTTGTCGCCGGCCAGCTGCTGCGCCTTCTCGGCCGTGGCCAGGGCGCGCTTGTCCTTGTCCTGCTGGTAGGACCAGGCCAGGTTGTTCAGCGCCAGCACGTTCTCGGGCTGCTTGGCCAGCACGGTTTCCAGTTGGCCGATGGCAGCCTTGTATTGCTTGGCCGCGATGTTTTGCTCGGCTGCATACATGAGGCCGAACGGTTCGTCCGGATGCGTCTTGCGCCAGGCGGCCACCTGGGCATCGGCGTCGGCGGCGCGGTTGGCGGCGCGCAGGGCCGAGGTGAGCTTGAGCAGCAATTCCGGCCGCGCCGCCAAGGCGTACGCTTGCTGGTAAGGCGCCACGGCAAGCGCCGGCTTGCCGGCCCTCAGCTGCAGGTCGCCCTCCAGCAGGAAGCCGCTGGGCAGCTTGGGCTGGGATTTTTGCAGCTTGCGCGCGATGGCCAGGGCCTCGTCCGGCTTGCCCTGCAGCACGGCCAGGTCGGCCTGCATCATATGGCCCGGCACCGAATCCGGGTCCAGCCCGAGCGCCTTCTTCACGCTGGCCTGGGCGCCCGGCAAATCCTTTTTCTGCACCTGGACGCTGGCCAGGTACAGCTGGGCCTGCGCCGCCCTGGGCGCTGCGCCAGCCAGCTTGCTATAGGTTTCATAGGCGCCGTCCAGGTCGCCGGACATCTGCTGGGCACGGCCCATGACTTCCAGCGCCAGCGGCGCGGCCGGGTGCACCAGCAGCACCTTGCGCATATGCTCGGCGGCCTTGGCCCCCTGGCTGTTCAGCAGATAATGGGCGCCCAGGCGCACGGCCGGCACCAGCGCATCGGGATCGACCGTGGCGGCTTTTTCCAGCCACTGCGCCGCTTCGTCGCGCTTCCTGGCGCGCTCGGCCATCTGGGCCAGGGCGGTCATGGCAGCGACATTGTCCTTATCCTTGTCCAGCAGCTTCAGCATGTGCTGGCGCGCCGCCTCCGGCTTTTGCTCCATGAGCTCGAGCTGGGCCAGGGTGACCACCGCGGCATAGCTGGCCGGCGCCAGTTCCACCGCCTTGCTGAAGGCAGCGCGGGCGCCTGCCTTGTCCTGCTTGGCCAGCAGCACGTGGCCGCGCAGCACGTACAACTCCGGCTCCTTGCCGTGCGCGGCTTCCTGCTTGGCCAGCACGGCCAGGGCCTGGTCGTAGTTGCCCATGGCAAGCTGGGTGCGCGCCAGCGCCGTGGCGGCCGGCAGGGAGCCGGGCTCCAGCTCGAGCGCCTTGTTCAGCATGGCGATGCCCTTGTCGCGCTCGCCCAGCGCCACGCGGGCGCCGCCCAGCGCGATGTAGCTGGCGGCGCGTTTCGGATTCAGCTCGACGGCCTGTTCCAGCAGGGAGACCGCCTTGGCCGGTTCGCGCTGCAGCAGGTGGGCCTGGGCCGCCAGTTCCAGCAGGCTGACATCGCTGACCGGGCCCTTCAGGGCCGGCTCCAGCACTTTCTGGGCTTCGGCCGGGTTGCTGCCGCGCAGCAGGGTCGCCGCCAGCAGCTTGCGGGCGAAGGCATTGCCCGGGTCCATTTCCGTATAGGTGCGCAGCTTGGCTTCGCCCTGCTTCAGGTTGCCCAGCTGGAAATCCACCGCGCCCGAGAGCAGCAGGCTGGGCGGATGGTTCGGCGCGCTCTTGGCCAGCGCCTGCAGGTTGTCGCGCGCCGCCTTGTAATTGCCGCGCGAATAGTCGAGCAGGGCCTGGGTGTACAAGGTGCTCAGGCTGCGCGGCGCCGTCTTCTTGGCCGCGTTGATGGCAGCCTGGGCGGCATCGAACTTGCCGGCCACGATGTCGAGATAAGCCTGTTCCAGGTTGGCGCCGCTATTGGTCGGGTCCAGCTTGATCACTTCGGCAAACGCGGCGCGCGCTTCTTCCGGCTTGGACTGGGCCCGCAGCAACTCGCCCTTGAAGGTCAGCGCATTGATGTTGGCGCCATCCTTGGCAATGGCCTGCTCGGTCAGCGCACGCGCGCCCTCCAGGTCGTTGCCGATGGCCGCCAGGCGCGCCATGCCGGTCAGCGCGTCGGCACTATTGGGCTCGGCTTCCAGGGCCGACTGGAATTGCTTTTTCGCCTCGTCGAGCTTGCGCAGGCCGATCAGGGCTTCGCCGCGCAAGGCCAGCAGGGCCGGGCTTTGCTGGAACTTTTCCGTTTCATCGAGCATCTTCTGCAAGTCGCCCAGGCGCAGCAGCGCCTCGGCCAGCAGCAGTTCGCTCTCGGCCGGCTGGTATTTCAGTTCGAGGGCGCGGCGCGCTTCCTTTTCCGCCGAGGCCGGGTCGCCCATCTGCAGCGACAGCTTGCCGAGCTGGTAGCGCGCCTCGCCGTTATTGGGGTCCTTGGCCAGCGCATTCTTGAGCTGGATCTGGGCGCCCTTGCGGTCGCCTTTCTGCTGCAGCTGCCTGGCGTCGGCCAGCAGACTTTCCGGGGTGTCCGATTTGCAGCCGGCCAGCAATGCGCTGGCGGCCAGGGTGGCGGCGACGGCCAGCCGGGTTACGCGATGTGCCATGTTCTCCCTCAGTTTGGTAATCTCGTTATGATGCGTTGCGGTGGGCACGGAACCATTGCTCCAGCATCATCAGCACCCAGACCATGGTGCCATGGTAGCCGGCATGCTCTTTCAGGTGGGTGCCGACCAGCTGTTCGATGAAGTCGCCGCGCACCACCTTGCGCGCCTTGAGGTCGCTCAGGCTGTCCGCGGCCAGCTGCTGCAAGGCCTGGTGCTGCTGCAGCCAGACGCCGAACGGCAGGCCGAAACCGTGCTTCTGCTTGGTGATGATGGCATCAGGCAAGAAACCGCGCAATGCTTCCTTGAAGAACCAGCGCAACTGGGTGCCGTTCAGCTTCTGCTGCGGGGTCAGGCCGGCCGAAAAAGCCACAACCGCGTCGTGCAGGAAGGGGAAGGCCGCTTCCACGCCGGCCAGCTCGCAAGCCTTCATCACTTTCGGCAAGTCGTTGTCGGCCAGGGTGATCTGCAAGTCCAGCGCCAGCATGCGGTTGATCAGGGAGCGCGCTTCGCTGCGGCCATAGTTGCGTTCCAGGGTAGCAATCGGGTTGCCGATGTCGGCGGCGGCCAGGAAGTCGTCGGTGAACACTTGCTGCGGGCCATAGCGGCCCAGCAGGTTATACGTTTCCAGGCGCGCCGGCATGCCGACCGAGGCTTGCTCGATATAGCTGCGCGCCTTGCGCAGCAGGCGCACCCGCTCGCCGCCGGGGAAGTTGAACACGGCCGGTTCCAGCAGGGCCTTGCGCACCAGGCGCGGCACCCGCTCGTACAGCTCGAACACATGCTGCTTGGCATAGCGCTCGTTGCCGCCGAACAGTTCGTCGCCGCCATCGCCGCCGAACATGCGCTGCACGCCGTCGGCCTTGGCCATGCGCGCGCAGTAGAAAGCCGGCACCGCCGAGGCGTTGCCGAAGGGCTGGTCGAACACGGCCGCCACCTGCGGGATGGCGTTCGCCACGTCGTCCGGCGTCACATAGTATTCATGGTGCCGGGTGCCGAAATGACGCGAGGCGATGCGCGCGTATTCCATCTCGTCGTAGCCCTGGGCTTCGAAACCGATTGAGTAGGTATCGGCCGCCACGCCACCCACCTGGGTCAGCAAGCCGGCGATGGTCGAGCTGTCGGTGCCGCCCGACAGGAAGGCGCCGACCTTGCGGTCGCCCACCGCGTCCTTGACGCTGTGGCGCAGCACTGCCAGGAATTCCTCCTGCAGCTCACCGAACGTGCGCTTGCCCTCTTCCTCGAATTGCATGCGCCAGTAGGTGTGCTCTTCGACGCGGCCCTGCCGGTAATGCAGGTAGCGGCCGGGCAGCAAACGCTGCTGGCCCTGGTAGACGGTGCCGGGCGAAGGCACCATGTGGAAATACACGTAGTTGTACAAGCCCTGGTGGTCGAGCACGCCGGGCGTCAGCGGGTGGCGCACCAGCGCATCGGCCGAGCTGGCGAAGACCAGGGTTTCGCCGGCCAGTTGCCAGCTCAGCGGCTGGATGCCCATGCGGTCGGTGGCCAGCAAGGCTTCGCCGCTGCGTTCATCGAGGATGGCCAGGGTGAAGCAGCCATGCAGCTGGGCGCAGGTGCGCTGCGCGCCCTGCGCCCACAGCGTGGCGACAGTGGCAGCCACGCCCTGGCCGGCAGCCTGGGCCGCCAGCCCCGGGTCGACCAGGCGCGGCTGGCCCCACAGGGCCACCAGCAGGCCGTCGCGCTGGAACACGTCGGCGCTGCCGTCCAGCGCGGCCACGGCCACGCCGCTGCGCAGGCCGGACCGGGCATGCAGCGTGCCCTGGTCGAAGCGCAGCAGCGGCGCCGCCATCTGCTGCAGCAATTCCGGCGCAGCGGCCAGCCCTATCCATCCACAGATCCCGCTCATACGCTTCCCTTCCGCTTACACGAAGACTTCGACCGCCGCCGGGTGGCTCAGGAAAGCCGCCGGGCTGGCCGTGGCGCCATAGGCGCCCGATTGCAATACCACCACCAGGTCGCCTGCCTGCGCCTGGCCCAGTTCCATCTGGTCGGCCAGCAAGTCAAGCGGGGTGCACAGCGGGCCGACCACCGAGGCCAGCTCGCGCGGCCCGCCGGCCACCCTGTTGCCGATCAGCACCGGATAATTCTTGCGGATCACCTGGCCGAAATTGCCGGAGGCCGACAGGTGGTGGTGCAGGCCGCCATCGGTCACCAGGAAGACCTGGCCGCGCGATTCCTTGCGGTCGACCACGCGGCAGACATAGGCGCCGGCTTCGCCCACCAGGTAGCGGCCCAGCTCGATCACCACTTCGGCGCCCTGCAGGCGCGGCCGCACTTGATCCATGATGCGCGCCAGGTTCCGGCCCACCGCTGGCAGGTCGAGCCGCTCTTCGCCCGGGAAATAGGGAATGCCGAAGCCGCCGCCGATGTTCAGGATGCGCGGCGCGCGCGGCGCCGCCTCGGCCAGGCGCAGCGCCAGCGCAAAGGTCTTTTCATGCGCCTCCTGCAGCGCGGCCGCCTTCAGGTTCTGCGAGCCGCTGAAGATGTGGAAGCCATGGAAATCCAGGCCCAGCGCGCCGATCCGCGCCAGCATGGCCGGCACGCGCTCGGCGTCGACCCCGAACTGCTTGGGGCCGCCGCCCATCTTCATACCGGACGATTTCAGCTCGAAGTCCGGGTTCACCCGCACGTTCACTTTCGGCACGATGCCCAGGCGCTGGCCGAGCACGGCGGCGCGCTCCATCTCGCCCTCCGATTCCAGGTTCAGCACGATGCCGGCGGCAATGGCGCAGGACAGCTCGGCCTCGCCCTTGCCCGGGCCGGCAAAGCTGATCTTGGCCGGCGCCATCACGGTGTCGAGCGCCACCCGCAGCTCGCCGCCGGAAGCGACGTCGATGCCGTCGACCAGGGTGGCCATGTGCTGCACCACGGCCGGCATCGGGTTGGCCTTCATGGCGTAATGCAGCTGCACGTCGTGCGGCAGGGTCGCGCGCAGTTCGGCCACGCGCTGCGTCATGGCGGCGCGCGAATAGGCGTAGAACGGGGTCTGGCCGACGCGGGCCGCCAGGCGCGGCAGCGGGATGCCGCCGATCAGCAGGCAATCATTGTCGACGGCGAACTGCAGCAGCGGGGCGTGCTGCGGGCGCACCCGCGGGGTGTCCATGCTCATGCGCCCTCCGCGAAGATATGCTCGTACTGGGTCGACAGCAGCTTGCGGTCGATCTTGCCGTTCGGATTGCGCGGCAGCGGCGTGGCCGACACCACCACCTTCTGCGGATGCATATAGGCCGGCAGGTGCGGCTTGATGGCGGCCAGCAGCTCGGCCTCGGTGAAGCTCTCGCCGGCGCGCGGGTAGGCCAGCAGCACGATGGCCTGGCCCAGGCCCGGGTGCTTGACGCCCAGCGCCGCCGCCTCGCCGACCTTGTCGCGCGCATACACCACCTCTTCCACCTCGGTCGGGCTGACGCGGTAGCCGGAAGTCTTGATCATTTCATCGTTGCGGCTGATGAAATACAGGAAGCCTTCTTCGTCGCGGCGCACGATGTCGCCCGACCACACCGCCATCTCCACCAGCGGCAAGCCGTATTGCGGCGAGGCGTAGGGCTTGAAGCGCTCGGCCGTCTTGGCCGGGTCGTTCCAGTAGCCCAGCGACACCAGGGCGCCGCGGTGCACCAGTTCGCCCGGCTCATTGGGCGCGCATTCGCTGCCGTCCGGGCGCAGCACCATCACTTCCGCGTTCGGGATGGCCTTGCCCATCGAGTCGGGGCGGCGCGCCAGTTCGGACGGCGGCAGGTAGGTCGAGCGGAAGGCCTCGGTCAGGCCATACATCAGGAAAGGCTGGGCATTGGGCAGGGCGGCGCGCAGGGCGTCGAGGGTGGCGCGCTGCATGGCGCCGCCGGAATTGGTCAGGTAGCGCAGCGTGCAGTCGGCCGGCCAGGCCAGCGGCGCCAGCTGGATCCACAGCGGCGGCACGGCGGCCAGGCCGGTGATTTTCTCCGCCACCACGGCGTTCAGCACATCCTTGGCGAACAGGTGGTTGATCAGCACCGCCGTGGCGCCGACGCGGAAGGCCGTGGTCAGCTGCGACAGGCCGTAGTCGAAGGACAGCGGCAGCACGGCCAGCAGGCGGTCGGCCGGCGTGTTCTCCAGGTAGGTGGAGACGCTGACGGCGCCGGCCACCATATTACGGTGCGACAGCACCACGCCTTTCGGGCGGCCGGTGCTGCCCGAGGTGTACAGGATGGCGGCCATGTCGGTGTCGATGCAGCGGTGGGCGGCGGCCGGCGGCGCGTCCTGCATGGCAGCGGCCCAGGGCAGCACGTGCAGGTGCGGGAAGCTGGGCAGCTCTTGCGCCTTGCCGGTCACGATCACCGTATGCAGGTCGGGGCAGGAGGGCAGGATGTCGGCCAGCAGGCGCAGGCGGTCGGCCGAGGTGACCAGCACCCGCACATTGCAGTCGCCCAGGATGTAGCCGACCTGCTCCGGCTTGAGCAGGGGATTGACCGGCACGAAGACGCCGCCGGCGCGGGCCGCGCCAAACATGGCGGCCACGTTCTCGATAGTCTTTTCCAGGTAGACGGCGACCCGTTCGCTGCGCTGCAGGCCGCGCGCCAGCAGGCCATCGGCAGCGCCCTGCACGGCGGCTGCCAGGGCGGCATAGTCGAGGCGGCGCTCACCGTAGACCAGGGCTTCGGCCTGGGGTGTGCGTTGCGCCGAAGCAAAAATAAATTGATGGATCAGGTCGCTCATATTACTTCGTCAATAGGGATTGCATTAATTATATTGCAAAAATATAGGATCCTTGCCGTACATCACCCTGCAAACGGCGGCAGGTGCAGGATTGTTGCAACAATCCTCGCACAAGCAAGAGTATTGCATTTAATATATGGTTTTCTGTGCAAAATCAAACTGCGTTGTGAAAAATCCTGTTAGCTCGTCGTCGCCGCAAAAGCCGGCAATCGCCCTGGTGGTCGGCCTGTGCAGCCACGGCTTGTCCGTGGTGCGCGGCCTGCACGAGGCGGGAGTGGAAGTGTACGCGCTGGAGAAGGATGCGTGGCGGCCGGGCGTACGCAGCAATGCCATCGAGCACACATTCCTGTGCAGCGAAGCCGAGATGAGCGACCTGGTGCCAACCCTGGCCAGCCTGCGCGCGCGCCTGCCGCAAGACCGCCAGGTGGTGCTCTTTCCCAGCAACGATACCCATGTGCGCCAGATGGGCGAGGGCCTGGAACAGTTGCGTCCGCACTATCTGCTGAGCTGGGCCGCTTGCGCGCAGCATGTGCTGCGGCTGCAGCGCAAGAACGAACTGGAGCAGGCGGCCCGCAGCCAGGGCTTGAACTATCCGCGCTCGGCCACCCTGCTCAGCGTCGAGGAGGCCGAGGCCGCGGTGGCCGGCTTCCGCTACCCTGTGATCCTGAAACCGGCGCGCCCGCTGTCCTCGTTCAAGACGGCGCTGGCGCAGGCCCTGCCCGAACTGCTTGCCCTGCTGCAGCAATACCAGGGCGACTTGCCGATCCTGGCCCAGGAGTACATTGCCGGCGACGACCAGAGCCTGTATTTCGGCGCCCTCGTGCTCGACCGCGGCGCAGTGGTGCAGGAAATGGTCGGCCGCAAGATCGCCTCCTTCCCGCCGGCGCGCGGCCAGACCACGGTGGCGGAAAGCGTCGACGAGCCGCAAGTGCTGGCCCTGACGCGCCAGTTCTTCGCCGGCCTCGACATGTCGGGCCCGGTCTCGCTTGAACTCAAGCGCGCTCCGGACGGCAGCTTCTGGGTCATCGAGCCGACGGTCGGGCGCACCGACTTCTGGCTCGAGCTGTGCGTGGCGGCCGGCTTCAACCAGGTCTACCAGGAATTCCAGCTTGCCCTCGGCCAGCGTGCCCGGCCGGGCACGCTGCGCGGCCCGGTCACCTGGTTTGACGCCGAGAACGACACCCTGTCCTACTGGCGCGCCGTGCGCGCCCAGCGCACGCTGCGGCCCTACGGCGGCAAGCGGCCGGCCTTCACCTACTGGCGCGCCAGCGACCCGCGGCCCTTCCTGCAGGCCTGCCGGGTCGGCCTGGCATGGCGCCTGCGGGCACGCCTGCAGCGCCTGCAAGGCAAGGCGCGCGAACAGCGCGGCAACGCCCTGCGCGTGCGTGAGCTGCCGATGGACCAGCCCTTGCCGCCCGAGCTGGCCGGATGGCTGCGCGCGCACCAGCCAGACCCGCTGTTCTGCACCCTGGACTGGTATGAAGCGCTGGTGAAATTCGAGCGCGAAGTCCACCCGGACAGCGGCCGCCGCTTCAGCTGGGTGTTTGCCTGGCGCGGCGAGCAGCCCTGCCTGGCGGTGCCGGTGGAACGGCTGCCGGGCCTGCTGCGCAGCATGGAAGTTCGCCTGCTGAGCAATTTCTACTCGCCCTGCGTCGGCCTGTTCATCGACCGCGCGCTGCTGTCGCCGCAGCAGAGCTGGCAATTGCTGCTGCAGGCGCTGGACCAGCTCGACAAGGGCTGGCTCAAGCTGAGCGCGGCGCCGGCCAGCCTGCAGCAGGCCGACCAGGCCAGCGAAGGCCTGGCCGCCCAGGGCCATGCCGTGCAGCGCGTGCCGCTGTCGGCCAATTATTCGGCCTATGCGCCCGACCTGGACAGCTACTGGGCCAAGCGCCCCTCGCAACTGCTGAACACCCTCAAGCGCAAGGGCAAGGCGCTGGCCCGCGAAGCGCACCGCTTCGAAGTGGTGACCGCGCCCACCGCGCAACAGGTGGAACATTACTGGTCGACCTACAGCCATAGCTGGAAGGGGCGAGAGCCGTCGCGCTCCTTCATTGACTGGCTGATGCACTGGAGCGCCGCGCGCGGCTACCTGCGCCTGGGCCTGCTGTACCTGGACCAGCAGGTGGTGGCCAGCCAGCTGTGGCTGGTCAACGAGGGCGTGGCCCATATCTTCAAGCTGGCCCAGGATTGCAACGCCGACCGCTTCTCGCCCGGCAGCCTGCTGACCGGGCACCTGATCGAATACGTCTACCGGCACGACCAGGTCGAGCGCATCGATTTCATGCTGGGCGCCGATCCCTACAAGGGCCTCTGGATGGAGCAGGAAAATCCCTGCTTTACGCTGGAAGTGCTGAACCGGCGCCATGTGCTGGCGCCCGCGCTGCGCCTGTACCTTGCCGTGCGCGGCCTGTTGCGCCAGCGCCGCGCCGGCCACGGCAGCGGACTGGCCGTGGCGCCGGGCTGAGCGGGCCACCTGCCAAGGGCAGGGCGGCGCTGTTCCATAATCGATAACAATGATGCACAATATGCAAGTGGCGACAGATGGCCGCCGGCTGCCCGGACCATGTACCATGTCACTTTTATTGCTGCTACGGAGTAACGCATGTATTTGGAAGAAGTAAAGACCATCCTGACCGATGTGCTGGCCCTCGGTCCCGCCGGACGCAGCCTGACCGAACACTCGGCCCTGCTGGGCAGCCTGCCCGAGCTCGATTCGATGGCCGTGGTACAACTGATCGGCGCCCTGGAAGAACAGTTCGGCTTCAGCATCGACGATGATGAAATCGACGCGGCCACCTTTGCCACCCTGGGCAGCCTGGCCGCCTTCGTGCAGCACAAGCTGACGGCGTAATGGCGGCGCCGGTACAGCCCCTGTTCCTCGGCCAGGGCGGCGCGGCCCGCTTCGGGCTGTACCATGCCCCGCAAGCCCCCTGCCGCGGCGCCTGGCTGTACCTGCCGCCGCTGGGCGAAGAAATGAACAAGGCGCGCCGCATGGCGGCGCTGCAGGCGGCTGCCCTGGCGCGCCAGGGGTATGCCGTGCTGCAGCTCGACCTGCACGGTTGCGGCGACAGCGCCGGCGATTTCGGCGACGCCAGCTGGGACAGCTGGCTGGCCGATGTCGCTGCCGGCTTGCAATGGCTGGCGGCCACCCTGGGGCCGGCGCTGGCGCAGCCGCCCGGCCTGTGGGGCCTGCGCCTGGGCGCCCTGCTGGCGCTCGACCATGCCAGCCGCGCCGCCGTCCCGCCTTCGGCGCTGCTGCTGTGGCAACCGGTGCTGCAGGGCAGCGCCCACCTGACCCAGTTCCTGCGCCTGAAAGTCGCCGCCCGGATGCTGGGCGAGCAGGCTGGCGAAGGCGGCACGGCCGCCTTGCGCGCCGCCCTGGCGCGCGGCGAAGCGCTGGAAATTGCCGGCTATACGCTGGCGCCGGCGCTGGCCCTGGGCTTCGACGGCCTGGATGCCAGCCGCCTGCCGCCGCCCTGCCCGGTGCACTGGTGCGAAGTGGTCGCGGACGCGGGCCGCCCGCTGCCGCCGGCGGCGGCACGCGTGCTGAAGGCCTGGCAGGAGGCCGGCGTCGTTGCCGCCACCCGCCTGGCACCCGGCCCCCAGTTCTGGGCCACCCAGGAGATCGCCGAAGCGCCGGCCCTGCTGGCTGCCACCTGCGCGCTGCTGGACGAGGCTTGCCATGCGTGACGACCAGGCCCTCAGCTTTGCCTGCGGCGGCGACACCCTGGTCGGCATCCTCAGCCCGGCGCCCGGCCCGGCCACGCGCGGCGTGCTGGTGATTGTCGGCGGGCCGCAGTACCGCGCCGGCAGCCACCGCCAGTTCACCCTGCTGGCGCGCCAGCTGGCCGCGCGCGGCATCCCGGTCTTGCGCTTCGATTATCGCGGCATGGGCGACAGCGACGGCGCCGCGCGCGGCTTCGAGCAGGTCGATGCCGATGTCGCTGCCGCCATCGACGCTTTCCAGGCTGCCGTGCCCGGCCTGCGCGAAGTGGTGCTGTGGGGCTTGTGCGACGGCGCCGCTGCCGCCCTGTTCTACGGCCATCGCGACGCGCGCGTGCGCGGCCTGGTGCTGCTCAATCCCTGGGCCCGCACGGCCGCCGGCCTGGCGCGCAGCACCCTCAAGCATTATTACTGGCAGCGCCTGTGCGATCCGGCCTTGTGGCGCAAGGTGGCCAGCGGCCGCTTTGCCGCCGGAGCCGCCTTGCGCTCCCTGCTCGGGATGCTGGGCGCGGCACGCCAGCCGGCGCCGGCCGCCGCCCCCGCGCAGGCGGCGCCGGCCATCCCGCGCGACGGCAGCGCGCCGCCGCTCAGTGCCGACTTGCCGGCGCGCCTGCTGGAGGCCATGCAGCGCTTCCGCGGCCGCGTCCTGTTCATTTTCAGTGGCGCCGACCTGACGGCGCAGGAGTTCCTCGACATGACCAAGGCTTCGCGCCGCTGGCAGCAATTGCTGGCGGGCCCCGCCGTGCAGCAGCATACGCTGGCCGGCGCCGACCACACCTTCTCCACCCGCGCCTGGCGCGACCAGGTGGCCGACTGGACTGCGCAATGGGTGCAGGCGTGGTAAAGCGCGTGCTGATGGTGGCGTTCCACTTCCCGCCGCTGCGCGGCAGCAGCGGCATCCAGCGCACGCTCAAGTTCGCCCAATACCTGCCGGCCCTGGGCTGGCAGCCGCTGGTGCTGTCGGCGCACCCGCGCGCCTACGTCAACCAGGGCCCGGACCAGCTGGCGGAAATCCCGCCGCAAGTGGTGGTCAAGCGCGCCTTCGCCCTCGATTCCGGGCGCCACCTGGCCTGGCGCGGCCGCTACCTGGGCTTTACGGCCTGGCCCGACCGCTTTGTCGGCTGGTGCCTGGGCGCCATTCCGGCCGGGCTGTCGCTGGTGCGGCAATACCGTCCGCAAGTGCTGTGGAGCACCCACCCGATCGCCAGCGCCATCCTGATCGGCCTGGTGCTCCACAAGCTGACCCGCCTGCCGTGGGTGGTCGATTTCCGCGACCCGATGACCGACACCAACTACCCGCGCGACGCACGCGTGCGCGCCATCTGGCGCTGGATCGAACGCAAGGCGGTGCACAACGCGGCGCTGGTGGTCTGCAATACACCGAGCGCGGTGGTGACCTATACCACGCGCTATCCGGAACTGCCGCGCAGCCGCTTCACCATGCTGGAGAACGGCTACGACGAGGAAAACTTCCGCAGCGCCGGCGCCCAGGCTGCCGGCCACGCGCGCCCGGCCGGCCAGCCCTTCACCCTGGTGCACAGCGGCATCATCTACCCCTCGGAACGCGACCCGGTGCCGCTGGTGCGCGCCCTGTCCGAACTGAAGGCGGCCGGCGCCATCGATGCCAGCCAGCTGCACATCGTGCTGCGCGCCACCGCCCACGACGACTACGTCAGCGCCCTGCTGGCCGAGCACGGGATCAGCGACCTGGTCAGCCTGGCGCCGCACGTGCCCTACCAGGCGGCGCTGGCGGAAATGCTGGCGGCCGACGGCTTGCTGGTGCTGCAGGCCAGCAATTGCAACCACCAGATCCCGGCCAAGCTGTATGAATACCTGCGCGCCGGCCGTCCGATCCTGGCCCTGACCGATGCCGTCGGCGATACCGCCGCCACCTTGCGCGCGGCCGGGGTCGATACCATCGCCCCGCTGGACGACAGCGAAGGCATCAAGCGCGGCCTGCTACACTTCCTGCAGCGGGCACGCGCCGGCCAGGCGCCCCTGCCGGCGCCGGCCGCCGTGGCCGCGGCATCGCGCCAGGCGCGCACCGTTGAACTGGCACGCATGCTCGACAGCGTGCTGCCCCAATCGCAGGCCCTGCCGGCCCCGGCCGGCTCCACGGAGGAAGTATGAAAACCCGTTTCCTGGCGCTGGCCGCCATCCTATACGCCATTGCCGTACCCGGCAGCGCCCGCATGGTCTGCGGCGAAGCCACCAATGGCCAGCACGACTTCCGCACCGTGCCGGATTACTTTATCAAGCTGGTGCATGCGCGCCACTTTACCGACGATATCGAGCAGGGCATCCGCGGCGAATCGAGCGTGCTCGGCGCCGACCTCGAATACACGCTGCTGCACATCCCCAACCATCCGCGGGCGCTGAACACCGCCTTGCGCCTGGCGCCGCGCAACCGCAGCGGCATCATCGAGGGCGCCAAGCTGCCGATCGAATGCTATTTCGAGCGTGCGGTACGCTTCTTCCCCGACGACAGCAACGCCTGGCTGATGTATGCGCGCTTTGCCTATGCCAAGGAGCGCCAGGGCCAGGCGATGGAAATGCTGCAAAAGGCACTCGAGCTGTCGCCGGAAGACCCGGCCATCAACTACAACATCGGCCTGATCTATGCCAAGCAGAAGAAGTTCGAGCAGGCCCTGCCTTATGCCCAGAAGGCTTACGCCCTGCAGTTCCCGCTGCCGGCACTGAAGCAGACCCTGGTCAAGGCCGGCAAATGGGTGGAACCGCCGCCAGCGCCGCCCGAAGAAAAGGCCGAGGTAGCGCCTGAAGGGGAAAGCAAGCCGGAAGCCAAGGGCGAGGACAAGGCCGGCAACAGCGCCGGCGAACCCGCCGGCGCCGCCGCCGCCCCGGCCTCGGCAGCCACTGCGCCAGCGCCCGTCAAGCCATGATGCGGCTGCTGGCGCGGCGCGGCGCGGCGTTCGCCGCCCTGCTGCTGCTGATGGCAGCTGCCAGCGTGTATCCGGCGCCGCGCCTGCCGCTGGCCATGCTGCTCAGCGGCTACATGGCGCTGCTGCTGTGGCGTCCGCAAGCCTGGCTGCTGGCCGTGCCGGCCCTGCTGCCAGTGCTGGACTTTGCCCCCTGGACCGGCTGGTTCTTCCTGGAAGAACTGGACTTGCTGCTGCTGGCCACCTGTGCCGCCGGCTATTGGGCCGTGGGACGCGCGCCCGCGCCCGCCAAGCTGCCCGGCCTGGCGCGCTTCGCGCTGGGCCTGTTCGCGCTGTGCTACCTGGTGGCGGCCTGGCGCGGCGTGATGCCGCTGGCGCCGCTCGATGCCAATGCCTTCGCCAACTACACCAGTCCCTATAATGGCTTGCGGGTGCTGAAAGGCGTGCTGTGGCCGCTGCTCTTGCTGCCGCTGCTGCGCGCAACCGCCGGCGAGCAGGGCAGCAACCTGCAGCGCCTGCTGGTGCCTGGCATGATCCTGGGCCTGGTGGCCTGCAGCCTGGCCGTGGTCTGGGAGCGCATGGCCTTCCCCGGCCTGTTCAATTTTTCCAGCGACTACCGCCCCACGGCGCCGTTTTCCGCCATGCATACCGGCGGCGCGGCGCTCGATGCCTACCTGGCGATGGCCTTCCCCTTCGTCACGCTCTGGCTGGTCAACCACCCGCCGCCGCGCCGCCTGGCGCTGGGGCTGGCGGCGCTGGGCCTGGGGCTGTTTGCCGGGCTGACCACCTTCTCGCGCGATATTTACCTGGCGTATGCCGCGGCCGGCGCCGTCATCGTGGGGCTGGGCTCGGCCCATCATTTGCGCGGCGGCACCCTGTCCCTGCGCAACATGGCAGCCGCCTTGATGCTGCTGGTGCTCAGCTATTGGGTACTGGGCCAGGTGTTTGTCCACGGCGGCTACCGCGGCCTGGGCGCTGCGCTGGGCTTGCTGGCCACCGCCCTGCTGCTGGGAGGCGCCGCGCCGCGCCTGCCCAAGCCGCCGGCGGCAGCCGGCCTGGGCCTGGTGCTGCTCTTGCTGGTGGGGCTGATCGGCATGCTCGGCTCGGCCAGTCCGCTGGCCAAGGGGCCCTACCTGGCATACGCCATCGCCCTGCTGTGCGCCGGCGGCGGGGCGGCCCTGCTGGCCGCCGGGCCGGCGCCGCAACGCCCCTGGGGCGTGCTGCTGCTGGCGGCCGCCCTGCCGGCGCAGGCGCTGGCGGCGGCCCTGGTGGCGCGCCATTATGGCGGCAACGAAGCCCTGCCCGGCATCGCCCTGGCCATCGTGCTGGCCCTGGCCATGGGCGCCGGCCGCCTGCTGCCGCAACGGCCATGGCAGCTCAACCGCGGCACCCTGACCGTGGGCTTCTTCAGCGCCATCGTGTTTGCGGCCCTGATACCGATTTCCAGCAGCTATTACACCGGCAGCCGCTTTGCCACCGTGGGCAACGACCTGGGCGTGCGCGTGGCGCACTGGAGCGATGCGCTGGGCATGATGGACGACACGGCCATGACGACCGCGTTCGGCCAGGGCCTGGGCCGCTTCCCGACTGCCTACATGTGGCACAACACGCAAGGCGAAGTGCCGGGCACGTTCAGCTATGCCGAAGAAGCGGGCAACCGCTTCCTGCTGCTGGGCGCAGCCCAGTATGCGCGCGGCTGGGGCGAGGTGCTGCGCATGCTGCAGCACGTCGATGTCCAGCCGGGCCAGCATTACCGCCTGCGGCTGGACATCCGGCGCAAGAGTGCCGACGCGCTGCCGGTGGCGATGGTGTGCCAGCGCTGGCTGATCTATCCGCAGGATTGCAGCGTGGTGAAATTCCAGGCCATGTCCCTGGTCGATGGCTGGCAAAGCGTGGAAGGCGAACTGCCGGTGCGCGGCGCACGCAGCAGCTGGGGCGCGCCGCTGGTGCTCGAGCTGTACAACCATTCGCACAAGGCGCCGCTGGAAGTCGACAATGTGAGCCTGGTGGAAGCCGGCACCGACCGCGAACTGATCCGTAATGGCAGCTTCAGCGGCGGCAACGATTTCTGGTTCTTCAGCAGCGACCGCAACCACATGCCCTGGCACGTGAAGAATTTCGCGGTCAACCAGCTGTTCGAGCTGGGCTGGGTGGGCGCGCTGGCCACCGCCTTCCTCTTGCTGGCACTGGGCGGACGGATGATGGCGCGCGGCCTGGCCGGCGACAGCTATGCCGCGGTCAGCTTGGCCGCGCTGACCGGCTGCATGATGGTGGGGCTGTTCGATTCCATCACCGACGTGCCGCGCCTGACCATCGTGTTCCTGCTGGTGGCCCTGGCGGGCAGCCTGAAGCCGGCGCGCAAGCGCATCAAGGTGCGCCGCCAGCGGGCCGAAGCCGAAGACGAGGGCGCCGACGCCGTCCCTGGCTGAGTAGCGGGGCGCGCCCGCTCAGGAGGAGGCCTTGATGGCGTGGCGCTCCAGCAAGTCGTACAGGGTCGGGCGCGACACGCCCAGCAGTTCGGAAGCCTTGACGATATTGCCTTCGACGCGGGCCAGCGCGCGCACGATGGCGCGGTATTCGGCTTCGTCGCGCACCTGGCGCAGGTTGAACGGCTCTTCCTCCACCGGCGCGCCCGACAGGCCGAGGTCGTCGGCCGTGATGGCCGGGCCGTCGGCCATGATGATGGCGCGCTTGATGCAGTTTTCCATTTCGCGCACATTGCCCGGCCAGTCATGGTGGGCAATCTGGGCCAGGGCGTCGGGGGAAAAGTGCAGGTTGCCGCGCCCTTCCTGGGCGCAGAAGCGGTTCTTGAAGTGCTGCGCCAGCAGCACCGAGTCGCCGTCGCGCTCGCGCAGCGGCGGGATGGTCAGCACGATTTCCGACAGGCGGTAATACAGGTCTTCCCGGAAGCGGCCGGCCTTCACCAGCTCTTTCAGGTTCTGGTGGGTGGCGCAGACGATGCGCACGTCGACCGGGATTTCCTCGTGGCCGCCGACGCGCTCGATCACGCGCTCCTGCAGGAAGCGCAGCAGCTTGGCTTGCAGCGGCATCGGCAGGTCGCCCACTTCGTCCAGGAAGAAGGTGCCGCCGTTGGCCGCTTCCACCTTGCCCTTGGTCTGCTTCACGGCGCCGGTGAAGGCGCCCTTCTCGTAGCCGAACAGCTCCGATTCGAGCAGGGTTTCGGGAATCGCCGCGCAGTTGATGGCCATGAAGCGTTCCTTGGCGCGCGGACTGCCCTGGTGCAGGGCGCGCGCGATGACTTCCTTGCCGGTGCCCGATTCGCCCAGCACCATGGTGGTGGCCGAGCTGGGCGCCACTTTTTCCACCTGGCGGCACACCTTCAGCATGCCGGGGTCGCGCGAGATGATGCCAGCCAGCGGGGTGTCGGCGCCGCCTTGCTGCATGCGGCGGTTTTCCTGCTGCAGGCCGTGCAGGAAGAAGGCGCGCCGGATTACCAGCGCCAGCAGTTCCGGTTCGCAGGGCTTCTGGTGGAAGTCGTAGGCGCCCATGGCAATCGCCTGCACCGCGTGCGCGCGGTCCTGGTTGCCGGTCAGGACGATGACCTTGGTGTCCGGCGCCAGCGCCAGGATCTGCTGCAGCGTGGCCAGGCCCTCGGTGGCGCCGTCCGGGTCGGGCGGCAGGCCGAGGTCCATGGTGCAGACGGCCGGCTCGTGGCGGCGCAACTGGGCCAGCGCCGCTTCGCGGTCGCCCGCCACGACCACGTCGTAGTCGTCGAAACTCCACTTGAGCTGCTTTTGCAGGCCGGGATCGTCTTCGATAATCAACAGCTTGGGTTTGCTCTGGCTCACAACAGGTCCTCGCGCCTTCAGGCGGCTTGTTCAATGGTTTGCTGGCGGTACAGCGGCAGGCTGACCGTGAATGTGGTGCCTTGTTCCGGCGTGCTGCGCACCTGCAGCGTTCCCCCCAGCTGGTGGATGTATTCCCGGCTTTCGAAGGCGCCGATGCCCATGCCGGCCGACTTGGTCGAATCGAAGGGCTTGAACAGGCGCTCGCGGATGAACTCTTCGCTCATGCCGCTGCCGGTGTCGGCCACTTCCACCAGCACGCTGTCGCCCTCGCGCGCCAGGCGCACGCACACCTTGCCGTCGCGCGGCGTGGCTTCGATGGCGTTCTGGATCAGGTGGCCCAGCACCCTTTCCAGGCGTTCGCCTTCGGCCAGCACTTTCAGGCCGGCATCGGCCAGCTGCAGCGACGGCTTGGGCTCGAAGGCGGCCTTCAGCGCCACGGCCTGCGCCAGCAAGGTGCCGAGGTCTTGCGGCACGGCGCGCTCGGGGGAAGCGGTACGGCTGAGCTTTTGCAGCATCAGTTTCATTTTTTGCACCGACAGGGTCACGGTCTCCATCATATCGCGTTGGAACTCGGGATTGTCGGCATGTTTTTCCGCATTGGCGGTCAGCAGCGACAGCTGCGCCACCAGGTTCTTCAGGTCGTGCACCACGAAGGTGGACAGGCGGTTGAACGAGTCGAACTGGCGCGCCAGCATCAGGGCATTGTCGGCCTCCTGCTGGGCCAGGTAGGAGGCGGCCTGGGTGCCGGCAATCTTCAGCAGATCCAGCACTTCCCAGTTGAGCTTGACTTCGCTGCGCGAGGCCATCAACACCACGAAGCCGGCCAGCCGGCCCTGCAGCAGGAGCGGCACCACCAGCCAGGCCTTGGGGAAGGCCAGCAGCCAGGCCGGCAACGGCACTTCCGGATCGTGCAAGTCGTGGGCGGCGACTTCCACCAGCCATTGCTTGCTTTCCATTAATCGGCAGAACGCCGAATCGGCCGGCTCGCTCGCCTGCTGGGCCTGCACATGCCAGGAGGCCAGCGGTTCGAAGCGCTGTTCGCGGCGTATCCACAGGGCGCCGCCCTGGCTCTCCACCAGCTCGGCCAGGGCGGAAATGGTGCGCTCGCCCAGGTTGGGTCCGGTAGCCGACAGGGTGCGGGTAAACGCCAGCCACTCTTCGCGGTAATCGTAGTTGTAGCGGTAGAAATGCTTGCTGATGAACACTTTCAGCCAGGCGCGGAAGGACCCCGAAAACAGCACGCCCGCCAGCAGGAAGGTGGCGCCAAACAGGAAGGCCAGCTGCATCAGGCCGCCCCAGGAGCCGCCCACGAAACGCAGGTAGTAGGCGGCCATGCTCATCGCCAGCAGGTAGACTGCCGAGCCCAGCAGCGCCGCCGAATGGAAGGCCACGCGGCGCGAGACGGCCAGCTGGGCCGGCCAGGAGGCGCGCCGCAACAGGGAAATCGCCAGCAGCGGTACGATCAGCGCATTGACCAGGCCGCGCGCCGCCCACAGCTCGGGATCGAGTTCGCGCAGCAGCAGCATATCGCTGTACAGGTAGAAATCGTAGGCAAACAGCGCACCCAGGCCGAGGCAGATGAATTTCATGGCCCACCGCACCTGCACGCTGCGGTCGCGGTAGAGCTGCTCCACCAGCAGCATGCCCAGCACCGCCATGCCAAGGCGGCCGATGGCCAGCACGTGGAAGCCCAGGCCGGCCGGCAGTTGCTGCGCCAGCAGGCTGGCCAGCAGCATGGCGCCATACACGGCGAGGCTGGCCTGGAAGGTGCGCGCACCGCGCTGCCACAGGCCCAGCATGGCCAGCAGCACGGCCGTCCAGGCCGCATTGCGCAGCCATTCGGCGCCGTGCAGCACCCACGGCGCCCACGGCACCACGGTGGCGCTGGCCATCACCGCACCCCACAGCACGGTCAGCAGCGAGGCCGTGGCCAGCACGCGCTGGTGCGGTCGCTGGTCCGGGCGCTGGCGCCAGCCGGTCAGGACCAGCACGCTAAATAACAGAAACGCCAGCGCAGCGCTGGCGTAACTGAAGGCGGTGATACTGGTCGGCATCAGGCCTCCATGTCCTTAACGGCCTCCCCTGAACATGACCACCTTGATGGTATCGATCAGGACCAGCACGTCGAGCAGCAGGCTGTTGTTCTTGACGTAGTACAGGTCGTACTGCAGTTTCTGCAGCGCGTCTTCGACCGTATCGCCATAGCCATAGCGCACCTGGGCCCAGCCGGTGATGCCTGGCTTGATGCTGTGGCGCACATTGTAATAAGGCACGCGCTCCGTCAGTTGCTCGACGAAGTAAGGACGCTCGGGGCGCGGGCCGACGAAGGACATCTCGCCCTTCAGCACATTGAGGATCTGCGGCAGTTCGTCAATACGCAGCTTGCGGATGATATTGCCCACGCGCGTGATGCGCGGGTCGTTCTTGGCGGCCCACTGCGGCGTGCCGTTCTTTTCCGCGTTCTTGAACATGCTGCGGAATTTCAGGACGCGGAACACGCGGCCATCCATGCCCACCCTTTCCTGCGAATAGAAGATCGGCGCGCCATCCTCGATCACGATGGCAATCGCGGTCAGGATCATGACCGGCAGGGACACCACCAGCAGCGATACGCTGGCCAGCACATCCACCGCGCGCTTCATGAAGGTGCGCATGAAGCTCTGGTCGAAGCCGCCGCCGAACACCAGCCAGGAAGGCTGCACCGATTCCACGCGGATCTGGTAGGTTTCGCGCTCGAAGAAGGTGGCGGCATCGGTGACCTGGATGCCATACAGCTTGCATTCGAGCAGTTCCTTGATCGGGAAGGCGCCGCCGCGGCGGTTCTGCACCGAGACCACGATTTCCGATACGCGCTGGGCGTTTGCCAGCGCTACCAGCGAACCGCCCTCAGGCAGGCGCAGCAGCTGGTTCTGCGCCACGCAGATTTCTTCCGAGGGCACCGCGACATAGCCGGCCACGTCGTAGCGGCGGTAGTTGGTCTCGCGCGTGGCCAGCTCGCCGCATTCCTTGGCCAGGGCGCCGCCGCCGAGGAAGATGATGCGGGTGGCAAGGAAATGCGTGCGCGATGTCTTCATGAACATGGCGCGCGCCAGCAGGATGCCGGCGCCGGAAATGATGAACACCAGCACCAGGATGCCGCGCCCGAAATACAGGTCGGGCGCCAGGTAGAACACCAGGGTCAGGATGCAAAAGCCCATGGCGAAGGAAGGCATCAATTGCAGGAAGAAGGGATTGCGCAAGCCTTCCTGGAAATTGATCTGGTACATGCCCAGCGCAGACATGCTGAACACGATGGCGGCCGCAAAAATGCAGGCCGACATGAAGAAGTGGTCGAGCTTCGGTATGGCGAACTGGTCACCGTCGAAAAAACGCAGGCCAGCACCAGCGTAGAACGAGCCAATCAGGATCAACACCTCCAGGAAAAGCAGGCTGAAGACAACCTTGGAAATGTAGTGATTGGAAATTCTTAGCATTTTTATTCCCTCCCGCTTTGCTGCGCATGCCGGCCGTGAAAGCGCGCGGAGCCTTCCGGCCATGTCTCGTTAACTGTCTTGCGGGGCCAGGTGGCGGACATACCAATCCATGGCCTCCTTCAACCCCTCGCCGATACGGTGCGATGGATCGAACCCCAAAAGCTCGCGCGCCTTGGTGATATCGGCCTGCGAATGGCGCACGTCGCCGGCCCGGAATTCCTGGTATTGCGCCTGGTGCTGGAGCAGGTGCGGGAAACGCTCCTGCAGCAGCTCGCGCATCATCAGGTACAGTTGGTTGAGGCTGGTGCGCTCATTGAGCGCGACGTTGTACACCTGGTTGGCAGCGCCCGGCTTGTCGGCCATGGCTGCCAGCAGGTTCGCTTGCACCACGTTGTCGATGAAGCAGAAATCGCGGCTGGTTTCGCCGTCGCCGTTGATGAACAGGGGACGGTTGCGGATCAGGGCCGACACCCACTGCGGTATCACTGCCGCATAGGCGCCTTCCGGATCCTGGCGCGGCCCGAACACATTGAAGTAGCGCAGGCCGATGGTTTCCATGCCATAGGTGCGCGCGAAGACATCGGCGTACAGTTCATTGGCATACTTGGTGACGGCATAGGGCGACAGCGGCCGGCCGATGGTGTCTTCCACTTTCGGCAGCGCGGGATGGTCGCCGTAAGTGGAACTGGACGCGGCGTAGACGAAGCGCTTCACTTTCGCGTCGCGCGCCGCCACCAGCATGTTCAGGAAACCGGTCACATTGGTGCCGTGGGTCAGCAGCGGATCGTCGATCGAGCGGCTGACCGACCCCAGTGCGGCCTGGTGCAGGACGAAATTAATCGGCAAACCCGCTTTGCCGGCGCAGGCTTGCTGGCAGGTCGCCAGGTCGCGGATATCGCCTTCGATAAAGGTAAACGAAGCCCAGGCCGCGGAACCGACCGCTTCGCGCACCTGGTCCAGGTTGTGCTGGTGGCCGGTGGCGAAGTTGTCCAGGCCCGTGACCTGCTGGCCGAGCTTGAGCAGCGCCTCCACCAGGTTGGAGCCGATGAATCCGGCGGCACCCGTCACCAGCCAATGGTATCGCTGGCCACGCAAGTGCAGCCGCACGTCGTCAAACTTGCCCACTACAGCCCTCCCAGGCTTCCCTGATATTTTTCTTACAGGCGCCAGACGCTGTATCCAGCTTCTTCCAGGCCTGCCATATTGAATGCCGATTTCACGTCGATGAAGACGCCGCCCGGGTTCAGCTTGGCCGACAGGTCGGCCAGCGACAGCGCCAGCAATTCCTTGTGCGACACTGCCGCCACCACCGCATCGGCTTGCGGCAGGCTGTCCCAGCTTTCCAGGCGAATACCATATTCGTGCACCGATTCTTCCGAATCGGCTACCGGGTCGTGCACATGCACGTCCAGGCCATACGACTTCAGTTCAAACACCACGTCCGCCACCTTCGAATTGCGCAAGTCCGGGCAGTTTTCCTTGAAGGTCAGGCCCAGCACGTTCACTTTCGCGCCCTTGATGTGGCAGCCCGCCGCGATCATCTGCTTGACGGTCTTCTCGGCCACGAACTTGGCCATGCCGTCGTTGATGCGGCGCCCCGCCAGGATCACCTGCGGGTGGTAGCCGATCATGTCGGCCTTGTGGGTCAGGTAGTAAGGATCGACGCCGATGCAGTGGCCGCCAACCAGGCCGGGACGGAAAGGCAGGAAATTCCACTTGGTGCCAGCCGCCTGCAGCACTTCCAGCGTATCGATGCCGATCTTGTCGAAGATGATTGCCAGCTCGTTCATCAGCGCGATATTCAGGTCGCGCTGTGTATTTTCGATCACCTTGGCCGCTTCCGCAACTTTCACGCTGGAAGCCCGGTATACCCCAGCCGTCACTATCGATTCATATAGTTTAGCAACCTCTTCGAGCGTTGCAGGATTATCTCCCGAAACCACCTTCAGGATGGTGGTCAGGCGGTGCTGCTTGTCGCCTGGATTGATACGTTCAGGGGAGTAGCCGACATTGAAATCTTGCGGCCATTTCAGGCCGGAATGCTTTTCCAGCACGGGGATGCAGACTTCTTCGGTGGCGCCCGGGTAGACCGTCGATTCGTACACGACGATGGCGCCCTTCTTCATGTACTTGCCGACCGTGGTCGAGGCGCCGACCAGCGGGCTGAAATCGGGCGAATGGGCATTGTCGACCGGGGTCGGCACGGCCACCACGATGTAATCGGCTTCGGCCAGGGCGGCCGGATCGTAGGTCACGTGCAACCGGGTCGCTTCGCGCAATTCCGCTTCCGACACTTCGCCGGTCGGATCGCAGAACTGGCGGTAATTCTCGATCTTGGACTGCGACAGGTCAAAACCGATAGTCTTGCGTTTCTTGCCGAACTCAACAGCCAGCGGCAGGCCGACATAGCCGAGGCCAACTACAGCAACTACCTTTGTGTCATCCATGTTTAGTTCCTGATCAGAATTACTTATTACACTTATGCTAACCATATAACAGCTGCCTGCCAACTACAATGCTGGGTTCACAATGAACGCCCGATTTCCAGGGGAAAACCGGCCGCATGCAGTCGCTTTCGCTCTGCGCGCATTTAACATTTCTTTGTGGAACAGTTGGATCGGCGCCACGGTCAGCATTGACTTGGCCGTCAACTTTATTGCAATTGTGGCATTCATTGTCAATTTTACACCACGATGGCCCGCCTGTCACAGCCTTTATGCGAGTTACCCCTCGGCAAAGGCTTTTCCGCGACAGCCCAGGCTGCGCTCAGGCCGCGATCCGGGACTGCAGCCTGGACTGGGGCGCTTCCATGCGGCACCACAGTTCGAACTCGACGATATCGAACAGCGGGATGGCAGGCTCGGCCTCGTCGGCCTTCATGCGGTCGAGTTTTTGCAGCAAGGCCGGCACGTTGTAGATGCCGCGTTCGCGCGCGGCCCGGCTGGCGAGCAGGTCGCGCGCCATTTCATACATGGCGCCGCACAGCCAGCGGCGCGATGGCACCGGGAAGCCCATCTTGTCGACGCGCGTGCGCACCAGCTCGGGAATCCGGCCGCGCAGGGCCTCGCGCTGCACGTACTTGTTCCAGTGGCCGCGCATATGCCACTCGTCCGGCAACTGGAACAGCAATTCCACTAGGCGGTAGTCGAGGAAGGGCACCCGTCCTTCGATCGAATGGGCGCTGGCGTTGCGGTCTTCCACCCGCAGGAACAGCGGCAGGGGCGCCACCGTGACCGCGTTGCTGAGCGTGGCCGGCAGGCGCTGGTCGCGCGCCGCCGGCTGCGGCAGGGCATGGCGGCACAGCTCCGGCTGCAGCCACGGACTGGCGCCGGCGGCAGCACCGGCACGCCGCAGCGCCAGTGCGCGGTAGGGCGGCAGCGCAGAGAGCGCGTTGCGCAGGCCCAATTCGAGCTGGGCGCGGAAATGCCGGCCGGTGGCGCCGCCGTGGTGGCGCACAAAGGCAGCCATCTCGTTCCAGGCCTGGAGTGGCCGGCCGGCGCGCATCAGGCTGTGCCAGTAATGGCGGAAAAATGCCGGGTAACCGGCTGCCGTCTCGTCGGCGCCCTGCCCGTTCAGCACGACCTTGACGCCGCGCGCGGCGGTCTGCTTCATGAGCTGGAAGCTGACCGCCGCCGCCATCGAATGCACCGGTTCGTCCTGGTGCCAGAGCAGTTGCGGCAAATCGTCCCAGATCTGGCGCGCGTTCGCATGCAGCGGTTCCATGAGGGCGCCGGTCTCGGCCAGCGTGGCGTCGATGTAGCGGCGCTCGTCAAAGTCCTCGTCCATGAAGCTGAAGGTGCGCAGCGGGTCGCTGGCGCCGTCGGCGGCACGGATGCGCGCCGCCTCGCACAGGATGGCGCTGGAATCGAGGCCGCCCGACAGGTGCACGGCAACCGGCACGTCGCTGCGCATATGCAGGCGCATGGCATCTTCGAACAGGGCTGCGTACTCGCCGGCCGGGTCGGCCACATGGCGCGGCGCGATCTGCGCCACGCTCCAGTAGCTCCACTCGCGGTAGCTGCCGTCCAGGCCCAGTTCGAAGGCACAGCCGGCCCCGACCGGGAGAATCTGCTGGTAGAACGACGCCTGGCCGGAGTCCAGCGCCTGCGCCCCATGCACCAGGAAATCGGCCGCCACCTGCCAGTTGGTCTCCACGCTGACGCGGCCCGAGTCGCGAATGGCCTTGATTTCCGAGGCGAACATCACCTGCGAGCTGTCCTGGTAGCGGTACAGGGGCTTGATGCCGAAGCGGTCGCGGGCGCCGAACACATGGTTGCGGCGCCGGTCATGGATCAGGAAGGCCCACATGCCGTTCAGGCGCGACAGGCATTGCTGGCCCCACTGCTGGTAGGCGTGCAGCAGGACTTCGGTATCGCTGCGGGAGCGGAACTGGTGGCCCAGGCCCTCCAGCTCGCGCCGCAATTCGAGGTAGTTGTAGATTTCGCCGTTGAAGACGATGGTCAGGCTGGCATCGGGCAAGCTCATCGGCTGGTGGCCGGCCAGGGACAGGTCCAGGATGGCCAGGCGCCGGAAACCAAAGCCAAGCGGCCCGGCCAGGTAATGGCCTTCGTCATCCGGCCCGCGATGCCAGATCAGGTCGCTCATCCGCTTCAGCAGAGCCAGCTCGGCAGGACGGCCGTTGGTGTTGAGCACTGCTACCAGTCCACACATAGTCAACTCTTTCGCAAGGACACGCCCAGCTTCGGAGCAGGCAAATGTTGTGATTACCGGCAGTTATCATATATTACCCACAATAAACGTCAATATCAAAGAGGAAACATAGTTTTCTTTTTACTATTGCAGGATGAGGGTCGCGTGCGGCGTGGACGCGCTGCGCGCCGCGATCTGTTTCAGCTTGAACACGGCAATGGCTTGTGCCACCCATTCGGCCTGGCGCGCCAGGCTGCTGGCAGCCGCTGCCGCTTGCTCGACCAGGGCGGCATTCTGCTGCGTGATGCCGTCGATATGCACCACGGCCTGGTTGACCTGGCCGATGCCGCGGCTCTGCTCCTGGGTGGCATGGTGGATTTCGTCCATGACGCGGGTAACGCGGCCGACCGACTCGATCACTTCGCTCATGGTGGCGCCGGCGTTGCTGGTCAGCCTGGCGCCGGCGTCGACTTTCGCGATCGAACTGTCGATCAGCTGCTTGACCTCCTTGGCGGCCGTGGCCGAACGCTGGGCCAGGCTGCGCACTTCGGTGGCGACCACGGCAAAGCCCTTGCCATGCTCGCCGGCGCGGGCCGCTTCCACGGCGGCATTCAGGGCCAGGATATTGGTCTGGAAGGCAATGCTGTCGATCATGCCGATAATGTCGAGGATCCTGCGCGACGACTGGCTGATGTCGTCCATCGTCTGCACCACTTGCGAGACGATGGAGCCGCCGGCTGCAGCCACGCTGGAAGCCTGGCCGGCCAGTTCATTGGCGCTGTGCACGCTGGCCGCGCTCTGCTGCACATTGCTGGTCAGCTGCTCCATGCTGGCCGCCGTCTGTTGCAAGCTCGAAGCCTGCGATTCGGTACGGCCGGACAGGTCGAGGTTGCCGCTGGCGATTTCGCTGGTGGCTGTCTGGATCTCGTCGAAGTTGCTGCGCACATCGCCGATGATGCTGTGCAGGTTGACATTGGTCTGGCGCAGCGCTGCCAGCAACTGCCCCATTTCATTGTCGGCGCCGATCTCGAGGACACCGGTCAGGTCGCCGCCGGCCATCTTGCGCGCAAAGCCCGTCGCCTGGCGCAGCGGCTGCACGATGGCGCGCTGCAGCGCATACCAGAAGGCCAGCGTGAAGACGCTGAAGGCGGCATTGGCGAGCGTCATCCACAGCGGAGCGCCCTGCACCGCGCCGGACACGGCGAGCAGGGCCAGGAAGCCGCTCAGCGCACCCATGCCGATGCCGATCAGCCTGGCCAGCGAGAGCTCGCGCAAGCGGCCGGCCCAGTGGCGCCAGCCCGGCCGGCGCAGGCGGCCGCGTTCCAGGCGCAGGCGGCGCGGATTGCCTTCGCGCAGTTCGCGGTAAAGATGGTCGGCCTGCGCCACCTGTTCGCGGCTGGGCTTGCTGCGCACCGACATATAGCCGACCGGGCGGCCGGCCTCGATCACCGGCGTCACGTTGGCGTACACCCAGTAGAAGTCGCCGTTCTTGCAGCGGTTCTTGACCATGCCGCTCCACGGCATGCCGGCCCTGATGGTGGCCCACAGGTCGGCAAACGCCTCGGCCGGCATGTCCGGATGGCGCAGGACATTCTGCGGCGCGCCGATCAGCTCCTCTTCAGTAAAGCCGCTGACTTCGATGAAGTAGGGATTGGCGTAGGTGATCTTGCCCTTCAGGTCCGTGGTCGAGACGATGGTCTTGCCGTCGTCCAGGATGAACTCCTGGCTGGTGACAGGGGTGTTGAGGCGCATGGCAGTGCTCCTTGTTCGGCAATCTACAGGGGAGAATTGGCACGAACCGGGAGCGGGGGTCCGCATGGCCTGGCGGGACGCAAGCGGGCGTCCCTGGCCATATCATGCAGTCAAGTATAGGAAGATGATGCGCTGCGGAAACTCACCAAAAATTGTAATAGGAAAATTCAATGAGCTGCTGTGGCGTATTTGCCATCACGCCGGGCTGCGACGGCGCAGCACGCCGCGTACCTCGGCCACCATGCTGCGGTTGAAGAGCAGGCTGGCCAGGCCATAGGCCAGCATGCCGCCCAGTACTTCGGCCACCAGGGCCCAGGCGCGCGCCTGTGCCGCCAGCGGTGTACGCAACAGGGTGACGGCGCCGAACATCAGGGCAGCGCACAACAGCGCCGGCCCGGTGCGGCGCGCCACCGCCTCCGCCCCGACGCCGATGGCGGCCAGCATGCTGCGCATATTGATGAAGAGCACCACCGGGTAGGCCAGCAGCCAGGCATAGGCCACGCCCTGGATGCCCCAACGCGTGCCGAGGTAGAAGGCGGGCGGCATCACGATGCAGGACAGCAGCACATTGCGGAAATTGATGCCCGGCTGGCCGAGCGCATCGGTGACGGTCGGCAGCATCTGGGCCAGGGTGCGGAAGGGCATGATCAGGCACAGCACCTGCAGCGGCAGCACGGCGCCTTCCCAGCCCTTGCCGAGCACCACGCTCACCAGTTCCGGCGCCACGCTGGCCATGCCCCACAGGATGGGAAAGGACAGCAGGCTGATATAGCCCAGCAGCTGCAGCACGCCGGCGCGGATGGCCGGCAAGTCGTGCTGGGTGCGCGACAGGATGGGGAACAGCACCTGGTTCAGGATGCCTGCCATGCGCTGCACCGGCAGCGAAGCCAGGTGCATCGAGACCGAGTACCAGCCCAGCGCTTGGTCGCCCAGCACGCGGCCGACGATGGCCACGTCGGCCTGCATGAAGCTGTACCACAACAGGCGGGTGGCGGTCAGGCTGCCGCCAAAGCCGAGCAATTTGCCCATCCCTGCCAGGGACCAGTCCGGCCGCGGCTGGCCGGGCGCGCACCAGTTCAGCGCCCCCATGCGCCAGGTCTGGGTGGCCAGCATGCCGGCCACCAGCGACCACACGCCGGCGCCAGACAGTGCCATGAACAGCGTCGCTTGCGAGCCGACCAGGGCGGCACTCAGTTCGACCAGCGAACGCTGCTTGTACTCCAGGCGGCGCTGCAAGCGCACATCGGGAATAATCGCCAGCGGCAGCAGCAGGAATTGCACGGACAGCACATGCAATAGCGGCTGCAGCCGCACTTCACCGTAGAAGGCGGCCACCAGCGGCGCCAATGCATTGGTCAGCAGGAAAAGCACGAGGTTGACCAGCCAGACCACGCCCATGGCTTGCCGCAGGTCCTGTTCGCTGATCTCCTTGCGCTGGATCAGGGCCGGGCCCAGGCCCACCTCGGCAAACATGCCAAGCAGGCCCAGCACGACGGTGCACATGGCCAGCAAGCCGTAATCGGAAGGCGCCAGCAGGCGCATGACGAAGATCGTCACGCCCCAGGTAATCAGTTGCGAGCCCAGCTTGGCCCCTGCCACCCACTTCACGCCACGCGCCAGCTCAGTTTGGAATTTCATCGGTAGTCGAGGCAATCATGGCGAGGCAGGGAAAGGAATTGCAATCAGGATAAGGGAGCGAACCCGGTGCCGCAAGCGCGGCTGTCCGGTGCGGGATTGCCAAAACGTCCAGCATATTATCTTAATGATATGATCGCGGCAATCGTGAAATTGACAGTCGCCCCCTCGGCTGGCATGATCATGATGGTCAATTGACAACATTTAACGGGAATCAAATGCTCCAGCTCCTGCGCTCGATCAAGAACAAATTCACCCCCGAGGCGCCGCTGCCGCTGGGCGCCGTGGCCGAGCGCGAGGCCGACCGGCGCGGCTTGCCGGCCCATGATCCGGGCATCGAGGCGGTCATCGCCGCCTGTACCGACTGGCTGGGCGCGGCCCAGGACCATTCCGCCTCCGCCGACGGCGGCGTGGCGCGCGACTTCAGCCTGGTCAAGGGCTGGGCCACTTCCTACCCCGAAACCACCGGCTACATCGTGCCGACCGTGATCGAACTGGCGCGCCGCCAGGGCAGCGCCGAATTGCACCAGCGCGCGCGCCGCATGCTGGACTGGTTCGTCGCGATCCAGTTTGCCGAAGGCGGCTTCCAGGGCGGGCGCATCGATTCCAACCCGCGCGTGCCGGTCACCTTCAATACCGGCCAGATCCTGCTCGGGCTGGCGGCCGGCGCCAGGGAATATGGCGATGCCAGCTACCTGGACGCCATGCATCGCGCCGCCGCCTGGCTGCGCGATTCGCTGGATGAAGACGGCTGCTGGCGCAAGCATGCAACGCCGTTCGCCAAGCCGGGCGAAAAAGCTTATGAGACCCATGTCGCCTGGGGCCTGTTCGAAGCCGAGCGCGTGGCGCCGGGCCACGGCTATGGCGAGGCCGGCCTGCGCCAGGTGGCATGGGCGCTGGGCAAGCAGCAGCCCAACGGCTGGTTTGCCTCGAATTGCCTGAACGACCCGGTCCATCCGCTGAGCCACACCATCGGCTATGTGCTGCGCGGGGTGCTGGAAGGCTACCTGCTGTCGAAACGCCCCGAACTGCTGCAAGCCGCCGTGCGCACCGGCAGCGCCTTGCTCGAAGTCGTCGGGCCCGACGGCTTCCTGCCGGGCCGCCTGGACAGCCAATGGCGCCCTGCCGCCACCTGGGCCTGCCTGACCGGCTCGGTGCAGAATGCGCATTGCCTGTTCCTGCTATACCAGCTCACTGGCGAGGAGCGCTATTTCGACGCCGGCCGCCGGCTGACCCACTATGTGCGCCGCACCATCAAGGTCGACGGCCCGAAGGAGACGCGCGGCGCGGTCAAGGGCGCGTTCCCGGTCGACGGCGCCTACGGCGAATACGAATTCCTGAACTGGGCCGCCAAGTTCTGCATCGACGCCAACCTGCTGGAACAGGACTTGCTGAAAGCCCGCAATGCTTAAGCAGGCCAAGCGCCTGGCCAAGGCCGTGCTGGAAAAGCTGCGCCGGCGCAGCAGCGCCCGCGAAGTCAAGCAGAGCCAGCGCCACGTCAGCCGCGACGAGCTGGTGGCAGGGCTGGCAAGGCTCGGCATTGCCAAGGGCGACGCCGTCTTCATCCACTCCTCGCTGAAAAGCCTGGGCTATGTGGAAGGCGGCGCCGCCACCGTGGTGCAAGCACTGCAGGAAGCGGTCGGCCCGGACGGCACGCTGGTGCTGCCGACCTATTACATGCCGGGCGGCTCGATCCGCGGCACCTGCGAAATGAAGGATTATGTGTTCGACGTGCGCAAGCACGGCACCAATATGGGCCGCCTGCCGGAAGCCTTCCTGGCCAGCGCGGGCATCGCGCGCAGCGTGCACCCGACGCATTCGGTTTCCGCCTGGGGCCGCCATGCGGCCTACCTGACCGAAGCCCACCACCGCGCGCCATCGGTGTTCGGCGAAGGCTCGCCGTGGCAGCGCTTTGTCGGCCTCGATAATGCCAAGGTGCTGGGCCTCGGCATTTCGATGGGCCCGGTCACCTTCTACCACGTGCTGGAAGATGCCATGGGCGACGCCTTCCCGGTGCCGGTATGGGGCGCGGAGACTTTCCGCCTGCCATGCATCGACCAGGCCGGGCAGCGTAGCGACGTGCCCCTGCGCCCCTTCGACCCCGAGCTGGCGCAACGCCGCATCGACCATCGCTCGCGCGAGGACTTGCGCCAGTATTTCATGGCCGAATTCAAGCGCGCCGGCCTGCTGCATGCCGGCCAGGTCGGCGAAGCGCCATCGTGGTGGATTCCTGCGCGCGGCTTCTTCGACCACCTGCAGCGGCTCGCCGGCGAGAACCTGACCATCTACTCCACGCCGGAACAACTGGCAGCGCGGCCGCTGGCCTAGGCTGCCGGGGCCGCCATCGCGGCGCCAGCCCGGCGTGCACTCCAGCGCGCGCCGAGCCTGATCATCGGCAGTTCGACCAGGTGATAGCCCAAGCCGGTGAACAGCACCAGCAAGGACAGGAAAAGGCTCCATTGCCAGAAGGGATGGAGCGCATCGAGCGTGCGAAACGCCAGTCCCATCAGCGGCGGGTGGAACAGGTAGATGCCATAACTGTACTTGGCGATGAACTTGCTGGCACGGTTCAGGCGCGGCGCCGACATCTCGCGCAGCCAGGGGATCGCCAGCCCCACCGCCAGGCACACCAGCCAGCGCCCGTAGTTGTTGGCGCGCGGCTCCGCATAGGCGACAAACGCCGCGCATGCCAGCGCCAGCAACGGCGGCCACAGCCAGCCCGGCAAGCGCTCCCTGCCCTGCATGCGCCAGGCCAGTACCCCGGCCAGGAAACAGGGCGCAAACTCGAACAGGCTGAGGCGCGCGGTCACCAGCGGCTGCAGCAGGGCCAGCGGAATCGACACCAGCCACAGCGCCACCAGCCAGCGCAGCGGCCGCCGCCGGAACAGCAGGAACAGGAGCGGCAGCAGCAGGTACATCTGCACTTCCAGGCACAGCGTCCATAACACGACCGACATATAGCGCGCATACACTAGGTTCTGGACCAGCAGCAGGTTGGCCGCCAGCTCAAACGGCGTCCATTGCGCATCCATGAAGAAGTAGATGCCCAGCAGCAGGACGGCTGCCAGTGGATAGATGCGACAGGCGCGCTGCAGGTAGAAGGCCCGCAACAGGGCCGCCCCGTCCAGTTGCTGGCGCTCCAGCGACTGCATGAGCACCAGGCTGGTGTGCACAAAGAACAGCATGACGCCCAGCTGGCCCAGGGCGAACGAAACAGGATTGGTGCGGATGGTGTAGCCGGCGATATGCGCCGTCAAGACCAGCAGCACGGCAAGCGCACGCAGGAAATCAAGGTTCGGCTTGAACATCATGGCTCCGGACGCGTGGTGCAGGAACTTCAGTCTGCACCACGATCGGAGCCCGGGGTTTGCGCTAGGTCATGCGCCGGTAAGCTGGCGCGCGCCGAGTTCCTTGCGTTCGCGCCAGGCCGCGCCCAGCTTGATCATCGGGTGTTCGATCAAATGGTAGCCAAGGTAAGGCAAGACCACCATCATGGCCCAGAACAGGCTCCACTGCAGCACCGGATGCCAACCGGCCAGCGTATCGAAACACAGGGCCAGCATCGGATAATGGAACAGGTAGATGCCATAGCTGTACTTGGCGATGGTTTTGCTGACGCCATTCAGGACAGGCGTGCCCAGCTGGCGCACCCAGGGGATCGTGAGACCCAGCGCCAGGCAGACTGCCCAACGCGAATAGTAATGCGTGCGCGTCTCGGCAAACAGGATGTAGGCCAGGCTGGCAAGGCCCAAAGCCAGCGGCCATAGCCAGGCCGGCAGCCGCTCCCTGTCGCCCAGGCGCCAGGCGATCACCCCACCCAGGAAGCAAGGGACGTAGGACAACACATTAAAGCGCGGCGATACGATGGGCGGCAGCAGCCCCACCGGCAACGAAAGCAGCCAGAATGCAAACAGCCATTTGATCGGCCTGTTGCGGAAGAAGACGAACAGGAAAGGCAGCATGAAATACATCTGGACTTCCAGCGGCAGCGACCACAGCGGGTCGCTCATCAGCCGCGTGTACGTCAGGTTCTGCACCAGCGCCAGGTTGGTGAACAATTCGTAATACGTCCAGTGCTGGTCCATCAGGAAATAGACGCCGAGCACCAGGGTCATCGACAAGGGATAAATACGGCAGATGCGCTGGATATAGAAGCGCTTGAACAAGGCCGTGCCGCTTGCATCCTGGCGCTCCAGCGACTGCATCAGCACCAGGCTGGTATGCACGAAGAAAATCATCACGCCCAGCTGCCCCATCGCGTACGAAGCTGGCGTAGCCTGGCCGTATGCGGTGCGGAAGACATGCGAGAACAGCACGAACAGCACGGCGACCGCACGCAGCAGGTCAAGGTTCGGTTTGTTCATCATGTCGCTGCACCCCGATGGTCGAGTTCGTATTCTTGCATGAAATTCACACGCTGGGCCATCTTAAGGGAAGCGCAGGCGCCAAGGCCGGGCCCGGCGCAAGGGATTGAGTTCCACTACCAGGGCGCAGCGGGTCCAGCCGGCCGCGGCAAAGGCGCGCAAGGATGGGTGGTTGTTATGCCACACCCGCGCAAACAGGCAGTCAAAACCTTGCGCCGCCATATCGGCGCCCGAGGCGGCGATCAATGCCGGCGCCACCTTGCGCCCGCGCATGGCGGGCGCGGTAATGATCTGTACCAGCTTGGCCTGCTTGTCCTGCAAGGGCCAGAAGCCGCGCGGAAGGTAGCGCTCACCATACCAGTAGAAGCACAGGCCGACGATCTGGCCGCCATCGCGGCAGGCGTAGGCACGTGCGCCCTCGCCTGCGTAAAAGGCTTGTTCGCGCATGACCGGATCGGGCGACGCCTCGATTTCGGCACGCTGCACCGGGCCGATCACAAAACCCGCTGCCTGCGGCGGCATCGGCGCCGGCCCTGCGCTGGCACGACGTTGCAGCACGCGGTAGATGGAATAATCACCCAGCACCGCCCGGGCCAGTTGCTTGAGCAGCGCTTTCATACGGCCGCAACCCGGCCAAAACGCAGCATGCGCTTCAAGCGCGCCTTCAGCCCGAAGCGCTCAACCATGCGGCCCAGCCACCCCGACAGCAGGTTCATCGCGAAATGCGCGCGCAGCAGCAGGCTGTTGGCCAGGCTGCGGCGCACCAGGAAGATATTCGCGCACAAGCGCTGCTCAGTCGCAAACAGGCGCTTGTGCTCGGTTTCGCCCTCGGTGAAGTCGAAGTAGCGGAACTTGCCTTCGTTAAACAAATCTTCCAGCGCCAGCCATTGCAGCACGGTGCCGACGGACATCTTCATGTACTCGGGGTCGTAACCCTGGTAGGAGTAGCTCAGCACACCATCGCTGGCCGGGCAGAACAAGTAGGACACGGCACGTTCTCCATCGAACAGCAGGTAGGCGCGCGCCTGGTCATCGGCAGCCCAGGCGCGCGCCTGCTGGCGGAACGATTCGCTGGCCGGCAGGCCGGCATCGAGCAGGCGATCCTGGTAGGTACGGCGCGACAGCGGCAAGGCCAGTTGCAGGAAAGCGTCGATTTCTTCCGGCGTTCGGTAGCTCTTCCAGCGCAGTTCACCGCCCGTCTGTTCGGCGAACTTGCGCACCTTGCGCACAATGGTGGCGCGGGTCTTGGAGGAGAACTTGGCCTGATAGGCTGCAAAGCCCATCCCAAGGTCGATGAAGCAATGGCGGTAATGCTGCGGCACGTAGCACAGGTAGTCGCCGGCCTTGCGGAACGGCGGCGCCTGCTCGTCAAGCGGAACGCCGCGTTCAACGAAGCCCTGGCTACCGGGCAGCAACTCCTGCACGGGGGCGTGCAGCGATTGCGATTGCCGCAGCGGGGCGCCCAGCTTTTCCGGACGCACCTGCAGCGGAAGCGCATAGCTGGCCAGGGTCAGGTCGCTGAGCTGGAACCTGAACGGGACCTGGCGCAATTCCCAGCGGCTCATCCATACCTCCGGCGGTAAGCCTGTTCCACCATGCGCATGCCAGTGCGGTGAAATGGGGAAGTCAGCGGGCCATGCTGGATGCCTGGCACGGCTTGCTGGCGGCCGGCAAAGCCGGCGGTGCGGAAACTGTCACTGTGCTGCTCCAGGAATTGGCAGAGGCGGCGGAAGCGCTGCACCACCACGGGGTCGCTGCGGGTCTTGGCCGTATTCAGCAGCTCGAAGCCGTGCGAAAGGAGGACGAACGCTTGGCGGCCCTGCTCCAGCGCTTGCCACAGCAAGCCTTCCAGCTCCGCCGACGAGCAGGAGGTCAGTTGCGCGTGGCGCAAGCCGCGGCCATCACGGTACACCGTCATCGGATATTCCGTTACGCCGTCGCAGCTGGCCGGATCGGTCATCAGGGTGCCAGGCATGACGCCGCTGTCCGGCCCCATCAAGGTGGCGTTGTAACTGCTGTCAAACGGCAGGCCATTGGCGGCCAGCGCACGCAGGCTGTCGCGGTTGAAGCCGAAGCTGCCGGCGCGGAAAGCGTTCACGTTCGTAGCCCCGGCCTGCTCCAGCATGGCCTTGCCCTTGCGGATCAGGATGGTCTGTTCGTCGAGGGAGAAGTAGCGCAGGTGCTGGCGTTTGCCGGCCACCGATGGCAGCAGCGGCTCACGCGCCTCGTCCACCCATTCGGTATGCAGGTGCAACTGCACTTCGTGGCCGGCCGCCTCGATCATACCGGCGATTTCCGCCAGCGGCTGGAGGCCGAAGCGGGCGGCGAACAGCGGTTCGACAAAGAACACGCCCTTCAGGCCATGGTCGGACAGCACTTTAAGCTGGTAAGGCAAGCCGTAGTCACCGCCTGCCGTGGGGCCATGGATGTAGCGACGGAAGGCGTCCGGAAAGCGGGCATCGATGTCTTGCCAGCCATCGCACCAGATCTCCACATCGACAGTAATCAATACATCCAGCATGCGCGCGCCAGCTTCTGGTTAACAAAATTTACACAATATTAACGATTGACCAAGGGCGGCGCAACCCAGGCTTGTAGCGAACATCAATTATTTCTTGCAATGGAGGCGTTATCGGCAGGACGCAACTGTAATGTCACCAGAATGCTTACGCACAGTTTCAGCATGTCCCGGTCCGCCAGGCTTGCAGGCGCCGGCGCTACGGCCTCAGTTACGCCGAAGGCCATGGGACAGACACGTCCACAACCCAGGTCACACCAAATCGGTCGCGCAGCATGCCGTACAGCGGCGACCATTGGCTTGGAGCCAGCGCGTGCATGACTTCGGCGTCCGCGGCCAAGCCTTCCCACAGGCTGCGGATGGCGTCGGGCTTGTCGCCGCGCAGCGAAACAAAAAAGGCCTTGTCGCCGGGATGCCAGTCGAGACCAGCCTGCACGTCGTAAGCCATCAGCGCGATGCCGTCTTCACCTGTGACCTGGCCCCACACGATGTGCTCTGGATCGGCGGCATCCTGGGCCCGGCCGGCTTGGGAATAGGTGACAAACGTCTGCTCACCTTTGAATACATCGGCGTAGAACTGCAGCGCGGCGCGAGCTTTGCCCTGGAAATTCAAGTGAATTACGGTACGGATGGACATACGGGACTCTTTCAATCGGTTTAAGGGTTGGTTTGCTACGGTGATACTATAAGCACCCCTCCTGCCAATTTCTGTCAGTGGCAAATGTCCCGATCCGAACGACTTTTCCTTCTATTACAAGCATTGCGCACGCTGTCCACGCCCGTCACGGGCGAACAATTGGCACGCGAAACCGGGGTATCGGTGCGTTCGGTCTACCGCGATATCGAGACCTTGCGCGCAGGCGGAGCCGACATCGAAGGCGAGCCGGGGTTCGGCTATACCCTGGTCGACGATGGCAGCCTGCGGCCGCGCACCTTCTCCCGCATCGAGATCGAGGCCCTGACGTTGGGGCTGGCGCAAGTCCGGCAGATGGGCGACCCGGCACTTGCCGCGGCAGCTGATGCGGTGCTGAGCAAGGTAGCGGCAACGCTGCCATCGGCAGGGCAACAGCATGTGCTGCATGCGGTATCGCGCGCGCACCGCTTCGATGACCAGGCAAAGCTGGTTGATCCGGATAACATTGACATGGACCTGATACGCAAAGCATGCTGGCGCGAGGAGGCGTTGGAGATCGCTTACGTCGCAGGCAATGGCATTGCGACCCATCGCACCATCTGGCCATTGGCGATCGTGTATTTGGATCGGATGCTTGTGGTGCTGGCGCGCTGCTGCCTGCGGGATGACTTTCGCATTTTTCGCGTGGACAGGATTACGACGGTGGCTACTGCAGGTATCAGCTTCCGTCCACACCGCGCCGCGCTGTTACGCAGTTATCTGACCAGGTTGGACGAGGAATCAGTAGCTCGGCCCCCCTCTTTGGGTCCACTGCATACACTGGTTGCCGAGACAACCAGGTTGAGCGCATAGCGTTGCCACGTTGGCCTTGGCTCCACCGCCGGCCGATATTCACGAAATTTATGGATTACGCGACCCTGCAATCAGTACTGCGAAACGTCGACCCTACACTTGGCTTCGCCGTGCAAAGCGAGTTGCTCGACCCCTTGTGGATCGATATTTGTTTGCAAGACAAAACGAAATGGGATCGCGCTACAGCGCAGAACAACTATGAAATATTCCGCAAGGGAGCCGAAGCGGGTTCTCCGTTTGCAATGTGCATATGTTCCCGCTTTAGTTTGGCAGGTCTCGGCCAATCAAGGTCGGCTGAAAAGGCGCTTGAGTGGGCAGCCATGGCGGTGGCTTGCGAAAGTGCCCTTGGACACTTTGAAATGGGGGCCTTTTACCAGCGAGGGATAGGCCTACCTGTGCACCTTGATCAAGCGCGGGCGCACTACCTGAGTTCAGCCAAACTCGGCTTTGGTTTCGCTGCAACTCAACTCGCCGTGATGTATCAAACTGGCCAGTTCGGATCAATCGATATGGCAAGTGCTATTGAGTATGCAACCCTTGCATATCAGCTGAATGATGCGATGGCGCCATTGATGATCGCGAATTGGTTTGAACGGGGAGACAGTGTCGCGAAAAACGAGGAGGAAGCGGCGCGCTGGTACTTGCGGGCAGCCGGCGATTGGACGCATAACTTTGCCAAACGGCGAAGTTATGGTTCCCATCACAAATGGGCATGAAAAATGCGGGGAAATTGGCGCGGCTGGCGGGGATCGAACCCACGACCCTCGGCTTCGGAGGCCGATACTCTATCCACTGAGCTACAGCCGCTTGCTGATGCTGAAGAGACACGAAGGATAGCCGGAAATCCATTCCATAGCTAGGGGTTTCCGTCTATAATCGCAGGTTTGACGAGGGCGCGGCGTTAAAAATGCCAAAAAGATAACCCTCCAGCAGCTTTCGAAAACTGTCCTAAGGAAATCATGAGCCACGAATCCGCTATCAGAACGCCAAAGCAGCTGGTCGCTGCCGTTGTAGGTTTCTTCGCTGTTACCATCATTGGCATCGTTTTGCTGGTGCAGTTTGTGACCCAGGAAAAACTGACTGGCGCGGGTTCGGAAAGCCAGAGCGCGGAAGCTGTTGCTGCTCGCCTGAAGCCTGTTGCGGATAACGGCTTTACCCTGAAGGATGTCAACGCGCCTAAAGTGCTGCAGACCGGCGAGGCTGTTTACACTGCGACTTGCGCAGCTTGCCACGCTTCGGGCGCTGCTGGTGCACCTAAGGTCGGCGATAACGGCGCTTGGGGTGCTCGTATTGCTCAGGGTTATGACACTGTTGTGAAGCACGCTCTGGAAGGCCTGCGTGCGATGCCTGCCAAGGGCGGCAACCCGGACCTGGATGATGTGGAAGTGGCGCGCGCTGTTGTGTTCATGGCGAATAAGTCTGGTGGCAAGTTCAAGGAGCCTGAGGTGAAGCAGGCTGCTCCGGCTGCTGAGGCGCCGGCTGCGGAGCCTGGCAAGGGCTGAGCTCTTTCTCCCGCGTTTAAAAAAACCGCTCGATTGGAGCGGTTTTTTTTTGCCTTTTTGAACCGGTAAACCTGGGTCTGACCCACAGGGTCAGACCCCGTCTGTGCTGTGGCTGATGGTGTTGGTTTAAGGCTTTTGACTTGTTGCGAAAGTCAAAAGCGCATAACCTGACCCGCTCTATCGGTTTACCAGATAATTACGCGCTCTTTCGGTGCGAGGTACATCTTGTCGCCTTTCTTCACTCCGAACGCGTCGTAGAAGCCCGGCTGGTTGCGCAGGCTGCCGTTGGCGCGGAATTCTTCGGGCGAGTGCGGGTCGGTGGTGACCTGGCGGATCAGCGCCGCGTCACGCGACTTGGCGCGCCATGCCTGCGCCCAGCCTTGGTAGAAGCGCTGTTCGCCAGTAAAGCCGTCGATCAGCGGCGCTGGCTTGCCGCCCAGCGACAGCTTGTAGGCCTTGTACGCAATCGCCAGGCCGGAGTTGTCGGCGATGTTCTCGCCCAGCGTCAGCTCGCCGTTCACTTTGTAGCCTTTGACCGGGCTGAAGGCGCCATACTGCTTGACCAGCATCTGCGTCTTGGCCTTGAAGTTGGCGTGATCGCGCTTGGTCCACCAGTCGCGCAGGTTGCCGTCGCCGTCGTATTGCGCGCCCTGGTCGTCGAAACCATGCGAAATCTCGTGGCCGATCACGGCGCCGATGGCGCCGTAGTTCACTGCGTCGTCGGCGTTGGCGTCGAAGAACGGCGGCTGCAGGATGGCGGCAGGGAATACGATCTCGTTCAGTTCAGGGTTGTAGTAGGCGTTGACGGTTTGCGGCGTCATGCCCCATTCGTCGCGGTCGATTGGCTTGCCTAGCTTGTCCAGTTCCTTCTGCACTGCGAACTCGGTGGCGCGATTCACGTTGCCAACCAGGTCGTTGCGGTCGATGGTCAGCGCGCTATAGTCGCGCCATTTGTTCGGGTAGCCGATTTTCGGCGTGAACTTGGCGAGCTTGGCCTGCGCTTCGTTCTTGGTCTTGGCGCTCATCCAGGGCAGCTTGTCGATGCTGTCCTTGTAGGCCGCCAGCAGGTTCTTCACCAGTTCTTCCATACGCGCCTTGTTGGCGGCCGGGAAGTGCTGCTCGACGTAGACCTTGCCGATGCTTTCGCCAAGCGCGTTTTCGGTGGCGGTGACGCCGCGCTTCCAGCGTGGGCGATTCTCGGTGGCGCCGCCCAGTTGCTTGCCGTAGAACTCGAAGTTGGTTTCGACGAAGTCGTTGGACAGGAACGGTGCGTTGGCGCGGATGACGTTCCAGGCGAAGTAGGGCTTGAGGGTGTCGAGCGCGGTTTCGGCCAGCAGCTTGTCCAGCGCTTTCAGGTAGCTTGGCTGGCTGACGATCACGTATTCGACCTTGCCGGCGATGCCCAGGCCGGTCAGGTAGGCGTTCCAGTCATAGTGCGGCATCAGTTCGCCCAGCTTGGCGACCGGCACCTTGTTGTAGGCCTTGACCGGGTCGCGCAGCTCGACCTTGGTCCAGTGCAGTTGTGCGATCCTGGTTTCGAAGGCGACGATGGCTTTGGCGTTGGCGGCGGCGTTGGTGTCGCCGGCCAGCGCCAGCATTTTTTCGACGGTGGCCCGGTATTTGGCCAGCGTTTCAGCCATCTTGGCGTCGTCTTTTTTCAGGTAGTAGTCGCGGTCTGGCATGCCCAGGCCGGATTGCACGAAGTCCACCACGTATTTGGTGGAGTCCTTGTTGTCCTGGTGGATGCCGATGTCCATTGGCGCCGCGAAGTTGCGGCGGTTGTGGTACGCGAACAGGGCTGGCAGTTCCTTCTTGTCGCTCAGGGCAGCGATGCGGGCCAGTTCGGGCTGGATGGGGGCTACGCCCAGTTGTTCCAGGCGGGCTTCGTCCATGAAGGCGGCGTAGAAGTCGCCGATGCGTTTCTTGTCGGCGGTGTCGGCGCTTTGGGCGCTGTCTTCAATGATCTTGCGCAGTTGCGGCTGGATGTCTTCGAACAGTTTTTCGAAGACGCCCCAGCTGGACATTTCGGCGGGGATTTCGGCGGTGGCCAGCCATTTGCCGTTCAGGTGCTTGAAGAAGTCGTCCTGGGCGCGGATGGCGGGGTCGACGTATTGGAGTTCGATGCCGGATTTGTCGGCGGCGCTGGCCATTGTTGCCAACAGCGCTGCAGCGGCGGCGGCGAGGAGGTGTTTTTTCATGGGGTCCTTTAGAACCGGTAAACCGGTGTCAGACCCTCAGGGTCTGACACCCGAAACATGGCAGTCGCGGGGCCAGTGTCTGACCCTGCGGGTCAGACACTGCAGTACCGGTTTTTACCAGATGATCGCGCGGTCTTTTGGTGCGAGGTACAGCTTGTCGCCGTCCTTCAGGCCGAAGGCTTCGTAGAAGCCTGGCTGGTTGCGCAGCGTGCCGTTGGTGCGGAACGGGCCTGGCGAGTGCGGGTCGGCCTTGATGCGGGAGATCAGCGCTGCGTCGCGGTACTTGGTGCGCCACACCTGCGCCCAGCCCATGTAGAAGCGCTGGTCGCCGCTGAAGCCGTCGATCACAGGCGCTTTCTTGCCTTTCAGCGAGAGCTTGTAGGCCTTGTAGGCCACGGCCAGGCCGGAGTTGTCGCCGATGTTTTCGCCCAGCGTCAGTTCGCCATTGACCTTGTAGCCTGGCAGGGCTTCGAATTCGCCGTACTGCTTGACCAGGATGCCGGTGCGCTCCTTGAAGCGCTTGCCGTCTTCTTCGGTCCACCAGTTGCGCAGGTTGCCGTCGCCGTCGAACTGCGAACCCTGGTCGTCGAAGCCGTGCGAGATTTCGTGGCCGATCACGGCGCCAATGCCGCCGTAGTTGACCGCGTCGTCAGCCTTCATGTCGAAGAATGGCGGCTGCAGGATGGCGGCCGGGAACACGATCTCGTTCATCTCAGGGTTGTAGTAGGCGTTGATCTGCTGCGGTGGCATCAGCCATTCGTCGCGGTCGATCGGCTTGCCCAGCTTGTTCACATTGCGTTCGTGTTCGAACTGGCTGGAACGGATCACGTTGCCTACCAGGTCGTCGCGCTTGATTTCCAGCGCGCTGTAGTCACGCCACTTGTTCGGATAGCCGATCTTGGTGGTGAACTTGGCCAGCTTGGCGTGGGCTTCCTTGCGGGTCTCAGGGCTCATCCACTCCAGGGTGTCGATGCTTTGCTTGAAGGCCAGCAGCAGGTTCTTCACCAGCTGTTCCATGCGGGCCTTGGCTTCCGGCGGGAAGTGCTTGGCAACGTACAGCTTGCCGACCGCTTCGCCCATCGAGCCTTCAGTCAGGGATACGGCGCGCTTCCAGCGTGGGCGCAGTTCGGTGGCGCCGCTCAGGGTGGTGCCGTAGAAGGAGAAGTTTTCGTCAACGAAGGCTTTGGACAGCTCTGGCGACAAAGTCGCCAGCAGGCGGTAGTCCATATAGGCCTTCCAGTCTTCCATCGGCACTTCGGCGATGACTTTATCCAGCGCCTGCAGGTAGGTTGGCTGGCTGACGATCACGTCCTTCACCTTGCCGTTGATATGCACGCCTTCGAACCATGTGTCGAAGTCGAAGCCTGGCATCAGCTCTTTGAGCTTGGCGATTTCGTATTTGTTGTATGCCTTGACCGGATCGCGCAGTTCGACCTTGGTCCACTGGATCTGGGCGATGCGGGTTTCGACGTTGACCACGGCCTTGGCAGTAGCGGCGGCGTTCTTGTCGCCTGCCAGCGCCATCATCTTGGCAACGTGGGTTTCGAACTTGGCCAGGGTATCGGCCAGCTTGGCGTCGTCTTTTTTCAGGTAGTAGTCGCGGTCTGGCATCGACAGGCCGGATTGGGACAGGTCGGCCACGTAGCGGGTCGAGTCCTTATTGTCCTGGTGGATGCCGACGTCGAACGGGCTGCTGACGCCCATGCGCGAGAAGTGCGCGAACTGGGCTGCCAGCTGCTTCTTGTCGTTCAGGGCTGCGATGCGGGCGCGTTCGCCGGCCAGCGGGGTCAGGCCCAGTTGCTCGGCGCGGGCTTCGTCCATCATGGCGGCGTACATGTCGCCTACGCGCTTGGCGTCGGCGTTACCGCCCTTGGCAGCGGCTTCTTCGATCAGGGTGCGCAGTTGCGCCTGGACGGTATCGGACAGCTGGACGAAGGTGCCCCAGGTGGAGCGCTCGGCCGGGATTTCGGTGTTCTTCAGCCAGGTGCCGTTCTGGTGCTGGTAGAAGTCGTCCTGGGCACGAACTGCCTTGTCCATGTTGGCGGCTTCGATGCCGGATTTCTGTGCAGGCTTGCCGGCCGCGATAGCAGCGTTTGCAGCGAAGAGGCCGATGATGACGGCGCTCAGGATCTTGCGTTTCAAGGTTACCCTCCTAGGTAGATGTGACGGTATCGCGCGACTCTAGCACGCCGGGGTGAAACGTTGAAAGAAAAGCCACGCGGCTGCGTGGCTTTTTAGCAAAACAATGATTACCAGATGATGATGCGGTCTTCCGGCTTCACGTACATCTTGTCGCCTTCCTTCACGCCGAAGGCTTCGTAGAAGGCTGGCTGGTTGACCACCGTGCCGTTGGCGCGGAAGCGGCCGGCGGAGTGCGGGTCGGTCTTGATCTGCACAATCGCCTGCTGCTCGCGCATCTTGGTACGCCACACCTGACCGAAGCCCATGAACACGCGCTGTTCGCCGCTCAGGCCATCGATCACCGGCGAAGGCTTGCCGCCCAGGGAGATCTTGTACGCCTTGTACGCAATGGCCAGGCCCGAATTGTCGGCGATGTTCTCGCCCAGGGTCAGCTTGCCGTTGATGTTATAGCCAGGCACCGGCTCGTAGGAGCTGTACTGCTTGACCATGGCGTCCGCCTTGACCTTGAAGGCGGCGCGGTCGGCGGCAGTCCACCAGTCGCGCAAGTTGCCGTCGCCGTCGTACTGCGAGCCCGAATCGTCGAAGCCGTGCGAGATTTCGTGGCCGATCACAGCGCCGATCGCGCCGTAGTTGACGGCATCGTCAGCCTTCATGTCAAAGAACGGCGGCTGCAGAATCGCGGCAGGGAACACGATTTCATTGGCGGTCGCGCGATAGTAGGCATTGATGGTCTGCGGCGTCATGCCCCACTCTTCCTTGTCGATCGGCTTGCCCAACTTCTCCAGGTTGCGGTTGTAGGTGAAATCGGCGGCGCGGCCCAGGTTGCCGATCAGGTCACCCTCCTTGAACTGCAGCTTGCTGTAGTCGCGCCATTTGTTCGGGTAGCCGATCTTCGGGGTGAACTTGGCCAGCTTGTCCTGCGCCTGCTTCTTGGTCTCAGCGCCCATCCAGTCGATGCTGTCGATGCTCTGCTTGTAGGCCGCCAGCAGGTTCTTCACCAGTTCTTCCATGCGCGCCTTGCGCTCGGCCGGGAAGTACTTGGCCACGTACAGCTTGCCCATGCCTTCGCCGATCGAGGCTTCCACCACGCCAATGCCGCGCTTCCAGCGTGGCTGCTGTTCGGTCACGCCGGTCAGCACGGTGCCGTAGAAGTCGAAGTTAGCCTGGTCGAAATCCTTCGACAGGTATGGCGAAGCATCGCGCAGCAGTTGCCATTCAAAGTAGGCCTTCCAGGTTTCCAGCGGGGTGCTTTCAACCAGCTTGGCGAACTCGGTCATGTAGCTTGGCTGTGCCACGATCACGGTATCGGTCTTGGCGGCGATGCCGGTGGCACCCAGGGATGCCTTCCAGTCGTAGCCTGGCGCGATCTCAGCCAGCTTGGTGATTTCCATCTTGTTGTAACGCTTGACCGGGTCGCGGTTGTCGACGCGCGACCATTGCGCCTTCGCCAGTTCGGTTTCCAGTGCCACGATGGCCTTGGCTTTTTCGGCACCATCCTTGTTGCCGGCCAGGCCGAGGATCTTGGCCACGTGCAGCTCGTACTTGGCCAGCGCGTCCGCCATCTTGGCGTCGTCTTTCTTCAGGTAGTACTCGCGGTCGGGCAGGCCCAGGCCGGACTGGCCCATGTGGGCGGCGTACTGGGTCGAGTTGCGCGCGTCCTGGCTGACGAACACGCCGTATGGCGCCGGCACGCCGCTCTTGTTGAAGTGGGCGATCAGCGCAGGAATGCCCTTCTTGTCTTTCAGGCCGCGGATCCTGGACAGCTCGCCGGCCAGCGGCTTGGCGCCCAGCTTTTCCAGCTTGGCTTCGTCCATGTAGGAAGCGTACAGCGCGGCGATCTTGGCGTCGTCGCCTTTCAGGCCTTTCTGGCCCTGCAGGCCCTGGATCAAGTCGCGCAGCTGGAACAGGGTGTCGTCGCGCAGCTTGGCGAAGGAGCCCCAGCTCGACTTGTCGGCCGGGATCTCAGTGGTCTTCAGCCATCCGCCGTTCAGGTGCTCGAAGAAGTCGTCCTGGGCACGCACGTTCTTGTCGATGTACTGCGTGTCGATGCCGGAAGTCGGGGCCGAAGTGTGCTCGTGGCCTTCGTGGCCGCCTGCGTGGGCGAATGCCGCCATCAGGCTCAGGGTAATGGTGCTCAGGATGTGTCGTTTCACTCTCTTTGTCCCTTTAGAATTTGGTTTCAAGTCGAACGCTCCACTGGGTATAGGTGGGGTTCAGTGTGGCTCCTTGTACGGCGAGCCCATTTGCATTGACCAGGTTGTACCCGGTTGCATCATCCGCCAACAGGTTGTTGGCGCTGATTCGGATCTGCGTGCGGCTGTCGAAACGCCACAGCGCATACATGTCCAGCACGCGTTTGCGGCTGGCTTCCACTACTTGCTTGTCGCTCACCTGGGTGCGGATGGCCGGCGTCCAGTTGTAGCTTGTGCCAAGCGTGAGCGGGATGTCTTTCAGGCGGTAGTCCATGCCCACGTTGGCCGTCTGTTTTGCTTGCTGGTCAAGGCGGTTGTCAGGGCCTGGGATGCCGTCGACTTTCGACCAGAAATGGCTGTAGTTGCTGCGGAAGTCGATCTGCGGCGCATTGTCCATCAGCTCGGACAGCGCGAACTTGGCTTCTAGTTCGATGCCGCTGGTGCGGGCATGGCCGATGTTGGCCGGCGAAGAAACCCAGCGCTGGCCAAGCTCGGTTTGCTGCAGCGTGAGTTCGCGGCGAATCAAGTTGTCGATATTGCGCACGAAACCACTGACGCTGACGATGCCGGTGCGGCCAAGGTAGTGTTCATACGCGAGATCGAGGCCCGTGGCCAGTTCCGGCTTCAGGTTCGGGTTGCCGGTACGGTCAGGGCTGGTGGCGCTGTTCAGGCGCGACAGGAACGGCGCGGCGATCAGGTCCTGCACATTGGGCGACTTGTAGCTCTTGGTCAGGCTGGCGCGCACCTGGTCTTTTTCGTGGCCCGGGATTTTCCAGACTGCGTGCAGCAGCGGGCTGAAGACCTTGCTGGTGTTGCTGATGGTGCCGCTGCTGCGGTCGGACGTGGTGCGGATGCCTTCCCAGCGCGCGCCGACATAGGCCGACCATTGCGGCGTGATGTCCCATTCGTCCTGCGCGAACAAGGCGGCGCGGCGGGTGTCTGCGGCCAGGTTGTCGCCGGAATCGGCGAATTGCGCGTTGCCGCTCCTGTCCAGCGATACGCGCACCTGCTCGCGGTGGCTGGCTTCCAGGTCCCAGCCGGCGGCCAGCAAATGGCCGGCGCCGATTGGGGCGGTGTATTTACCGCCGGTGTTGAGGCTCTTGTCCCTGGTGTTGTCGGTATCGGTAAAGCGGTCCAGCAGCGTGCCTTGCGTGTCGTACTGGTAGCGCAGCGAATCGCTGTCACGCTTGCCCAGGCCGAAGCCGAACTTCACATCGAGCTTGCTGGCGCCCTGCAGGCGGTGCACCCAATTGCCGAAGCCTCGCAGGAAAGTGACGTCGCCGTCGCTGGTCTGCTGCGCCAGGTTGTACTCCGGCGGCTGGCTGCCGACCGGCTGCGACAGGTTGGTCTGCGCCGCGCTATGCGACTTCTGGTGCATCAGGAAGGTCTGGAAGTTCAGCGTGTCGCCGTTCTCGAACTTGTACGAGAAGCGCGGCGTCAGGTGCAGGCCCTTGGTGCTGCCGGCGCTTTCGCTTTCAAGGAACTGCTCCTTGGCCAGGTCGCCATCGGCTTCAACTTCCGTGTTGTGGGTGCGGGTGCTGTCATGCTGGCGGTTGACGTTGACCGAGGCCGACAAGGTGTAATTCAGGGCGCCCGACTTTCCCGGCGCTGTGACCGACAGCTCCGGCGAATGGCGGCCCTGCTCCAGGCGGTCGGATGCCTTTACCTGCATGTCGCGCATCTGGTAGCCGTCGCGCAGCACGATATTGATGATGCCGGCGATGGCGCGGGTGCTGTGCTCGGCCACCGGGCCGCGCATGACTTCGATGCGTTCGACCTGGTCAGGGGACAGCGATTCCATTGAGAAGCCGGCTGGCGGGCGTTCGCCATTGACCAGCACCTGGGTATAGCCGCTGCCCAGGCCGCGCATGCGTACCTCGCCGCCGCGGCCGGCGCGGCCACCGAGCGTGATGCCCGGCAGGCGTTTCAAGACGTCGCCGATATTGCTGTCGCCGTTGCGGTCCAGTTCTTCGCGGCCGAACACTTGCTTGGCCGCCGTGGAGTTGCGGCGCTCCGTCATATCGTCCTGGCGGCCGCCGCTGATGGTGACCTGGGGGACGACGTTATCAGCAGCTTTGATGGCTTCCTGCTGGGCTGCGGCACCGCTGGCCGCTCCCAGGGTCACCAGGGCGAAAGGGATCAACTTCTTCATGAGTGGGCAACGTTGCACGCGGCAGGCCGGTTGGCGCCGCGCAGGCATTGTAATCCCCACCCCGGCGGCTGGCACAGGGCCGCCGCCGTTGTTACTTTACGATACTTGCTACATGCCGCGGCCAGAGCCGCCGCCAATGCTGACGCCGGCGCCGCCACCCGGACCGCCCATGCCACCGCGTCCGCCGTGGCCGCCGCGATGGCCGCCCTCCTCGCCCGATGGCCGTTCCCCACGGCTTCCGCCAAGGCCTTCCTCCATGCGGATCAGTTGGTCTACGAGAAACTTTGCCGCCGCCTGGCGCTGGCCATCGTCCAGCGCGTCATTGATGCCCAGCCACCATTCGCGCAGTTGGCGGTCCTCGGCCGCGGTCGCAGCCTGCTCGGCTTCAAGGCCCGCCTGCAGGTCGCGCAATTCGACATTCTGGGCCTGCAAACCCAGCTTGGTCGCTTCCTGCAGGCGTTCGCGGCGCGCCTTACGCTCACGCAGCAATGCCTTGCTCTGGCTCTCCACCTTGGCCCACAGGGTCTGCTGGTTCGCGTTCAGGTTCAGGGACTTGCGAAATTCGGAAGCCATGGGCACCAGGTCTTCGGCGCGCATGTCCATGACCGGCACGGCAAAAGCAGGCGCGACAGCCATGGCCAATACCAGCCAGGCGGCACGGGCAGTGCGTATCAGTTTCATATTATTGCTCCGGAAAAAAAGATGCCCGCGGGGGTGCCGCAGGCATAAACCACTTTTAGGGTAGAGAGAAATAGCGAACCCAGTGTAGGCCTGGCAGCGCAGTCGGTCTGGCTTTCTTACAAATACTTACTCTGGTAAACACATTGGCAAACACCTACAAAGTTATGAATTTATCGTGGCTTTTAAAAGGATTTATTCCATGCTGGCAGCTACGATTGCTGAAAATCAGGTTTATACTGAATTCCAATGGCGGACGAGTTAACCGCTGTATTCGGAACAGGTGACACATGGGCAAGAAACTCAAGAACGCTGGGCTGATCGGCCTTGGCGTGGTCGCGGGGGTAGCGGTATCCCTGCAGTTTTCGGCGATGGCACAAAAGCAGGCTGACCCTGTCTTGCCGCTGGAAGAACTCAAGCAGCTTGCCGATGTGTACGGCCTGATCAAATCCGATTATGTGGAAGCGGTGGAAGACAAGAAACTGCTGACCGAAGCCATCTCCGGCATGGTCGCCTCGCTCGACCCGCACTCCGCCTACCTCGACAAGAAAGCCTATGCCGAACTGCGTGAAGGTTCGCAGGGCAAGTTCGTCGGCCTCGGCATTGAAATCGCCCAGGGCGACGAAGGCTATATCAAGATCGTGGCTCCGATTGAGGATTCGCCGGCCTACCGCGCCGGCATCAAGCCGGGCGACATGATCACCCGCCTGGATACCACCTCGCTGAAAGGCCTGAGCCTGGATGAGTCGGTCAAAAAGATGCGCGGCGAGCCGGGTTCCAAGGTAATGCTGACGATCATGCGCAAGGATGAGCCGCAGCCGCTGGAATTCACGCTGAACCGCGAAGAAATCCACCAGAAGAGCGTGAAGGCCAAGATCGTCTCGCCGGGTTATGCCTGGGTGCGCATTTCGCAATTCCAGGAACCCACCGTGGACGACCTCGCGGCCAAGATCACCGAACTGTACCGCCAGGACCCGCACCTGAAGGGCCTGGTCCTGGACTTGCGCAACGACCCGGGCGGCGTGCTGCAAGGCGCGATCGGCGTCGCGGCAGCCTTCCTGCCGAAGGACACCCCGATCGTCTCGACCAACGGCCAGTTGCCGGACTCGAAACAGATCTTCTACGGCCGCGCCGAATACTACTCGCTGCGCGGTGATGGCGATCCGCTGGCCAAGCTGCCGGAAGCGGTCAAGCACATCCCAATGGCCGTGCTGGTGAATACCGGCTCCGCCTCGGCCTCCGAAATCGTGGCCGGCGCCCTGCAGGATTACAAGCGCGCCACCATCATCGGTTCGCAGACCTTCGGCAAAGGCTCAGTGCAAACCATTCGCCAGCTGACCGCCGATACCGCCGTCAAGCTGACCACCGCGCGCTACTACACGCCGCACGGCCGCTCGATCCAGGCCAAAGGCATCTCGCCTGACCTGGCGGTGGACGAGAACGAGGATGGCGACGGCCTGAACAGCCTGCGCATGCGCGAAGCCGACCTCGCCAAACACCTGAGCAACGACCGCGAGCAGGAAGCCGGCAAGGCCCCGCGCGACGAGCTGGAAGAACAGATGCGCATCCTGGCTGCCGAGAAGAAGCGCAAGCCGCTGGAATACGGCAGCGGCGACGATTTCCAGCTCAAGCAGGCGCTCAACCACCTGCAAGGCGTTCCGGTGCAACTGGCCAAGGCCGAATCCAAGCTGGTCAAGCTGGATCCGCCACCGAAGAAATAAAGCTGGCAAAGGTTAAGGCGGCGCCCCCTGGGGCGCCGTTTTTCGTTGCCGATGCGGTAAAATCGGCCATCTTACCGGTCGCCTGACCCATTCCAAGAAAGAAATATTGACCATGAAACAAGCCGTCATCAGCGGAACCGGCCTCTTTACTCCAGCGAACTCGATCAGCAATGAAGAGCTGGTCACCGCCTTCAACGCCTACGCCGAACTGTTCAACGCGGAAAACGCCGCTGCCATCGCAGCCGGCACCGTGACTGCCCTGGAGCCATCCAGCGCAGCCTTCATTGAAAAGGCGTCCGGCATCAAGTCGCGCTACGTGATGGAAAAGACCGGCATCCTGGACCCGAAACGCATGACCCCGCGCATTCCCGAGCGCAGCAACGACGAACTGTCGCTGCAGGCCGAGATCTGCGTGGCAGCCGCACGCCAGGCGCTGGACCGCGCCGGCCGCAGCCCGGCGGACATTGACATGGTGCTGGTGGCTTGCTCGAACATGCAGCGCGCCTACCCGGCGATGGCGGTGGAAGTGCAGCAGGCGCTGGGCATCGACGGCTTCGGCTTCGACATGAACGTGGCTTGCTCCTCGGCCACCTTCGGCATCCAGACTGCGGTTGGCGCGGTGCAGAGTGGCCAGGCGCGCGCGGTACTGATCCTGAATCCGGAAATCACCTCCGGTCACCTGGACTACCGCGACCGCGACAGCCACTTTATTTTCGGCGACGCCTGCACTGCGATCATCGTGGAAGCCAAGGAAGGCGCCGTATCCAAACACCAGTGGGACATCTTGGACACCAAGCTGAAGACCAGCTTCTCCAACAACATCCGCAACAACTTCGGCTTCATGAACCGCTTCGACGAAAGCGGCATCGGCGCGCCGGACAAGCTGTTCAAGCAGCAAGGCCGCAAGGTATTCAAGGACGTGTGCCCGATGGCAGCGCAAATGATCAAGGAATCGATCGACCGCGCCGGCCTGAAGGTTGAGCAGATGAGCCGCTTCTGGCTGCACCAGGCCAACCTGAGCATGAACCAGCTGATCTCCCGCACCATCCTCGGCCGCGACGCCGAGCCGCTGGAAGCGCCGGTGATCCTGGACACCTACGCCAACACCTCGTCGGCCGGCTCCATCATCGCCTTCCACAAGCACCAGGACGACCTGCCGTCCGGCTCCTACGGCGTGATCTGCAGCTTCGGCGCCGGCTACTCCATCGGCTCCGTCGTCGTACGTAAAGCCTAAGATAAAAGTCGGGGTCAGGTCTGGCAATCCACCACTTTTTTCGCGATGCGAAAAAAGTGGTGGATTGCCAGACCTGACCCCGACTTTCATGCAGTTATACTCCTTGCGAAAGGAGGCCCTGCATGCCGCATGACATCAGCCTGATTACTACTATCGCCGCCGCCCTTGGCTTCGGTCTCGTCTTCGGCTTTATCGCCACCCGCCTCAAACTTCCCGCCCTGGTCGGCTATCTCGCAGCCGGCATCCTGATCGGTCCTGCTACCCCTGGCTTTGCCGCTGACAGCGCGCTCGCTGGCCAGCTGGCTGAAATCGGTGTGATGCTGATGATGTTCGGCGTCGGCCTGCATTTCTCGCTCGATGATTTGTGGGAGGTGCGCAAGGTGGCGCTGCCCGGTGCGATCCTGCAGATCGCGGCGGCGACCGGCATGGGCATGGCACTGGCGCATTTCTGGGGCTGGAGCCTGGGCGGTGGCTTGGTGTTCGGTCTGGCGCTGTCGGTGGCCAGCACGGTGGTGCTGCTGCGGGCGCTGGAGGAGCGCGGCACGCTGGATTCGTTCAACGGCCGCATTGCTGTCGGCTGGCTGGTGGTTGAGGACCTGGTGACGGTCCTCGTGCTGGTCCTGCTGCCCGCGCTGGCAGGCGCCTTGGGCGGCAATGCCGGCGATGCTGCCGGCCATGGCCATGGCGCGGCCGAGGGCGGCGTGCTCAAGGCGCTGGCTGTCACGCTGGGCCAGGTGGCGCTGTTCGTCGGCTTCATGCTGCTGGTGGGCCGCAAGCTGTTCCCGTGGATCTTGTGGCAGGTGGCGCGCACCAATTCGCGCGAGCTGTTCACCCTGTGCGTGATCGCTGCGGCAGTGGGCATCGCTTATGCGGCTACCGTACTATTCGGCATCTCCTTCGCGCTGGGCGCGTTCTTCGCCGGCATGGTGCTGCGCGAATCCGAGCTGAGCCATCGCGCCGCGCATGAATCGCTGCCATTGCGCGATGCGTTCGCGGTGCTGTTCTTCGTTTCGGTCGGCATGCTGTTCGAGCCGTTGATCCTGGTTGAACAGCCGCTGCGCGTTCTTGCTGTGGTGGGCATTATCCTGTTCGGCAAGTCGATTGCGGCCTTCGCGCTCGTGGTGCTGCTGCGCTATCCAGCCAGCACGGCGCTGATGGTGTCGGCCAGCCTGGCGCAGATCGGCGAGTTTTCCTTCATCCTGGCGGCGCTGGGCATCTCGCTTGGGCTGCTGCCGCATGAAGGCCAAAGCCTGATCTTGGCCGGCGCTATCCTGTCGATCGCCTTGAACCCCCTGATGTTCCTGCTCGCTGGCCCGCTGGAGCGCATGCTGGGCAAGAACAAGGTACTGGCGGCGCAATATGCGCGCACCGCCGATCCGCTGGCAGAGTTGCCGATGACGACCGCGCAATCCAAGCTGGAAGGCCAGGTGGTGCTGGTCGGTTATGGCCGCGTGGGCAGGAATATTGCTGAAGAGCTGGCGGCTCAGGGCATCCATTACGTGGTGGCGGAGCAGAATCGCGAGCTGGTCGACCAGCTGCGCCAGCAAGGCATCGCCGCCGTGGCGGGTAATGCTGGCGAACCTGCGGTATTGATCCAGGCCCATATCCACAAGGCGCGCATGCTGGTGGTGGCGACGCCGGATACCTTCCACGTGCGCGCCATGATCGAAACGGCGCGCGCGCTGAATCCGGATATCAAGATCGCGGTGCGCACGCACAGCGAAGAGGAGGCTGCCCTGCTGCGCAGCGAGCGCGCCGGCGTCATCTTCATCGGCGAGCAGGAGCTGGCCAAGTCGATGGCGGCGCACGTCGCCGGCGAAATCGGCAGGACGCACGCCTAGCGCGCCTACAGCCGCGCTGCCAACTCCGCGCCTTCCTTGATGGCGCGCTTGGCGTCGAGTTCTGCTGCCAGGGCGGCGCCGCCGATCTTGTGGAAGCGCGGGGCGCCTGCCGCAGCTGCCTCGCCTTCCGGCGGCATCAGTTCAGTCAGGCTTTCCTGGCCGGCGCAGATCACCACGTTATCCACTGCCAGCAAGCGTTCTTCTTCGCCAACCTGGATGTGCAGGCCATGGTCGTCGATCCGCTTGTACTGCACGCCGGGGATCATCACCACGCCATTGCGCGCCAGTACCGCGCGGTGCACCCAGCCCGACGTCTTGCCAAGGCCGGCGCCGAGCTTGCTGGTCTTGCGCTGCAGCAGGTAGAGCTGGCGCACCGGCTCCGCCGCCTTTGCCGGCACCAGGCCGCCTCCCGTCTTGGCGTGCAGGTCGACGCCCCATTCGGCAGTCCAATGCTCCTTTGCCAGGGGCAGCGCATGCTCAGGGTTATGCAACAGGTATTCGCCGACGTCGAAGCCGATGCCGCCCGCGCCAATGATGGCCACGCGCTTGCCGACCGGCTTTTTGTCGCGCAGTACGTCGAGATAGGACAGCACTTTCGGATGGTCGATGCCGTCGATCTTCGGCTTGCGCACACGGATGCCGGTGGCGACGATCACGTCGTCATAGCCGCCCGCCAGCAGTTCTTCGCGCGTGACGCGGTGATTGAGCTGCAGCTTGACGCCGGTCAGCTCGATCTTGCGGCCGAAGTAGCGCAGGGTTTCGTTGAATTCTTCCTTGCCCGGGATCTGCCGGGCGATATTGAACTGGCCGCCAATGCGGTCGCCCGAGTCGAACAAGGTGACGTCGTGGCCGCATTCCGCCGCCACCGTCGCAGCCGACAAGCCGGCAGGACCGGCGCCGACCACCGCTACCTTGCGGCGAGCCGCAGCGGGCTTGTACACCAGCTCCGTCTCATGGCAGGCGCGCGGGTTCACCAGGCAGCTGGCGCGCTTGTTCTGGAAAGTGTGGTCAAGGCAGGCCTGGTTGCATCCAATGCAAGTATTGATTTCGTCGGCGCGGCCGGCAGCGGCCTTGTTAACGAACTCAGCATCAGCCAGGAAGGGGCGCGCCATCGACACCATGTCTGCATCGCCGCGGCGGATGATGTCCTCGGCCTCCGCCGGCATGTTGATACGGTTCGAGGCGACCACGGGAATGGTCACCTCCTTGCGCAGGCGGCCCGCCACTTCGGCGAAGGCGGCGCGCGGCACCGAGGTGACGATGGTCGGCACGCGCGCCTCATGCCAGCCGATGCCGGTGTTGAGGATGGTGGCGCCGGCCTGCTGCAAGGCCTTGGCGACAGTCACCACCTCTTCCCAGGTATTGCCGCCGTCCACCAGGTCCAGCAGCGAGTGCCGGTACATGATGATGAAGTCGCGGCCGACTGCATCGCGCATGCGGCGCACGATTTCCACCGGCAGGCGCATGCGGTTCTCGATGCTGCCGCCCCAGCGGTCGGTGCGCAGGTTGGTGCGGGCACAGAGGAACTGGTTCAGCAGGTAGCCTTCGCTGCCCATCACCTCGACGCCGTCATAGCCGGCCTTCTGCGCCAGCCTGGCGGCGCGCACGTAGGCCTTGATGGTCGATTCGATGCCGCTTTCGGTCAGCGCCTTCGGCTTGAAGGGCGAGATCGGCGATTTCTTGTCGGAGGCGGACACGGCAAACGGCTGGTAGCCATAGCGCCCTGCGTGCAGGATCTGCATCAGGATCTTGCCGCCCTCTTCGTGCACGGCACGGGTCAGCTTGCGGTGGTTGAACACGTCGCCGATGAAGTTCATGGTGCCGCCAAAGGGCAGCAGCCAGCCCTGGCGGTTCGGCGAGATGCCGCCGGTCACGATCATCCCTACCCCGCCCCTGGCGCGCTCGCGGTAGAAGGCGGCCAGCTTGTCATAATTGAAGAAGCGATCCTCCAGCCCCGTGTGCATGGAACCCATGATGACGCGGTTGCGCAAGGTGGTAAAACCCAGGTCGAGGGGCGAGAGGAGATGCGGGAAATTCGTGGTCATAGGGGTAAGGCGGGAGTTCAGTGCGCTGTCTAACGATGGAAGCGCGCGGCGCTTGTATTCTGCCACCAGTTCCCTTACGCTGGTAGCATGAAGCGACTGTTATTAGTACTGTTCCTCGGTTTTACCGCGCCCGCGTTCGGCGCGGGCCAGGCGGCCCGGTTGGAGATTCCCAAGCTGGAAGTGTCCGTCAACCGGGTGAAGGCAGACGCGCAACAGCTCTATGAAGTGAACGCCAGCGGCACCGTTCATGCATCCCTGCCAACAGTCTGGCGCACCCTCACGACCTACGACCGCATGGAAGAATTCGTGCCCGACATGGCGTCGTGCCGGGTGCTTTCCCGGAATGGTAACGAAGTCATCATTGAGCAATTTGGCACGGCGCGCTTCCTGTTCATGTCGCGCTCCATCCATCTTGTCGTGCGTGCAACGGAGCAGCCGATGTCGTCGATCGACATCGCCCTGGTTTCGGGGGACATGAAACACTACGAGGCGCGCTGGGAACTGATTCCCATTCCGGAAACCGGCGGCACCCGCGTGGTGTATAGCGGGCGCCTGATGCCGAACTTCTACGTGCCGGGCCTGCTGGGCACCAACATCATCCGCGGCGATATCGAACGCATGATGAATGCGGTGCTGGCCCACCTGGAACGCCAACCGGCGCTGCCGAAACAGTCCGAACTGGCACGCGGCCTGGGCGGAGTGCCCAGCGTTCCTTAAAGCGGCGGCTTAGGCCGTGTAGTGGTCGCGGTCGCGCACTTCCGCAAAATTCTCAAGGCTGCCGATGCGGATCACCACCGGGTTCATGGTGGATGCGGTCTGCATGGAGCGCCAGGCAAACTGCCATTCTTTCTCGACCGCATCTTCACGCGTCTTGGTGAAGGCAGCGCCCAGCGCGGCGCGGCCACCGTATTCGATGGCGCCATCGATGCCGGCCCAATTCGGCAAGGTGCGCTGCACGGCGCGATGAATGCGCTCACCGAATTCCTCGGTGTTGTGGATCACCAGGCAGCTGTCGGCGCCGAAATGGTCGAACAGGTCGCGGTTCCAGGCTTGCGAAAAGCTCAGGGTCAGGAAGCTGCCCACAGGGCGCAGCACGAACTGGCCATCCTTCAGGGCTTGTTCGAGTTCGCTGCGCGGGCCGTAGCGGTGCAGCGTAGGTGGGCGTTTGTAATCGTGCATGATGACTCTTAGTTTGGATTTCTTTCGATGTGCCGCACGTGGCGGTGGGCACGCATGAATGTCGAGGCGATGAAGATTTCGCGCAGCAGGTAGCCGAAGTTGCCGATCAGGCAAATCATCGCGGCGATGAACAGGCCGGCAATGTACTTGTCCAGCGCGACGTTGGTAGCGTCGCCAACGAACAGCAGAGCCACCACCAGGCAGACGAACAGGCCGCAGGCCGTGCACAGCGCAATCGCAACATTGATCAGGTGAGAGCGGCGGTACAGGATATCGAGCTCGTTGATATACGTGTCGTTATAGGCCACGTCGAGGCGCTCTTCCAGCACGCGCGAGCGGTCGATGATGCGCGCCAGGCGGTTCAGCAGCACCAGGAGATTGGTGCAGACTGTGGACAGCATGAAAACCGGGGCAATCGCAAGCTGGATGATGTGGGCGATGTCGCCAAGCTGCAGATTCATTATGCGAAGCGTCCTTGCTGACGGAATTGTTCGGTAGCGTTGACCAGGGCGCGGCTGATGCCCTGCTCCATGGCGCCGTGGCCGGCGTCCGGAATCATCTTCATCACGGCATTGGCGCCCCAGGCCTGCTGCAGGCGCAAGGCCGATACCGGCGGGCAGATCACGTCATAGCGGCCCTGGACGATCACCGCCGGCAGGTGGGCGATAAGCGGCACATTGGCCAGCAACTGGCCGTCGGAGAAGAAGCCCAGGTTGGCCATGTAGTGCGATTCCATGCGGCCGACGCCCAGGTCGAGGGTGTCCGATGGCGGTTCCTCCGGCTGCGGCAGCAGGAAGACGCGGCGGCCTTCGAACTTGCTCCAGGCGCGCACGGCGGGCCAGTGCACGTCCGGGTTCGGGTCCATGATGCGCTTGACGTAGGCTTGCAGCAGGTTGCCGCGCTCACCGGCCGGGATGGTGGCGACGAATTCGTCGTACACCTCCGGATGGAACCATTCCGAGCCTTGCAGGAACCAGTCGATTTCCTTCTGGGTGCAGAGGAAGATGCCGCGCAGGACGAAGCCCAGGCAACGCTCCGGGTGGGCTTGGCCGTAAGCCAGCGCCAGCGTCGAGCCCCAGGAGCCGCCGAATACCAGCCATTTATCGATGCCGAACAGGGCGCGCAGGCGCTCGATGTCCTCAATCAGGAGCTGGGTGGTGTTGTTGCGCACCTCGCCCAACGGGGTCGATTTGCCGGCGCCGCGCTGGTCAAACAGGATGACCCGGTAGTGGTCCGGGTTGAAGAAGCGGCGGTGCTGCGGCGACATGCCTGCGCCAGGGCCGCCGTGGAAGAAGACGACCGGAATGCCGTTCGGGTTGCCCACCTCTTCCCAATAAATTGTATGGATGTCATCGACAGCCAGCATGCCGCTATTGCGGGGCTGGATTGGCGGGAACAGGTGTGGCAAGGCGTCGGGCATGTCTATCCTCTGTGCGTGAAGCCAAGATTGTAACCGCTCAGAAGAAGGTATTGATGGCTTGAAGAACGTTGTACGTGTCATCCACAAGCAGCATCAGCGGCCATTTGTCGAAGGTGGTGCAGGGGTGGGAGATGCCGCAGCCCACCAGGTCGCCCACCTGCAGGCCCCCTTCGACGCCCTCCGGCCAGCGCAGGTAGGCGTGCTGGTCGTTCATCTTGTCGATCACGGCGCCCTCCGGCAGCGCCAGCGCGCCCGCGCCCGGCCGATGCGCGGCGATTGGCCGCGGCAGGCCCAGGTCGTGCGAGGCATCGCGCTTGCCCATGGACAGGATGGCCAGGTTCGGCTCGGGGAGCGACAGTACCGTGGTCCAGACTTCCAGCGCCGGCCGCAGGCCCTCCCCTGCCGCCTTGCCCTCGCGGCTGGCCAGTTCACTGGTCAAACCACCGTAGTAGCCGTGGTCATTGGTCAGGTAGCATCCGCTGCGCAGGATCGGCAGGACTTTCTTGCCTTGCACGGCCAGCCCGGCAAACTCGCGCGCCACGCGGTCGAAATAGGCCGAGCCGCCGGCAGAGATAATCACCTGCTCGCCGCCGAACAGGCCTTCCGCCGCCGCGGCCCTCAGCATTTCCGCCATGCGCTGCAGGAAGCCGTTGACCAGCTCCACATCGGCATCGCGGTTGTCGGTCACGACCAGGCCTTCATAGCCCTCGATGCCGGCCAGTTGCAGTCCGGGTGCAGCGGCGATGGCACGCGCTACCGCCATCACTTCCTCCGGATCGCGGCATCCGGCGCGCCTGCCCTTCATGCCCAGTTCAACCAGCAACGGCAAGGGCCGCGCGAGCCCTAAGGCCTGCACGGCACGCGCCAGGCGCTCGACGCCTTGCTGCGAATCGACCAGTGCGAAGAACTCGAAGGAATGGTCCTCCTGCATCAGGTGCAGTACCGCGCGGATATCGGCCGGCGCCACCAGTTCATTGGCGAGGATCACGCGCCGCACGCCAAAACGCGCCGCGATCTGCACCTGCGGGATAGTGGCCAGCGTGATTCCCCAGGCGCCGTTCTCGATTTGCGCCGCGAACAGATGCGGGCTCATGGTGGTCTTGCCGTGCGGCGCCAACAGCACCCCATGGCGCTCGCAGAAGCCGCGCATCCAGGCCAGGTTGTGCTGCAGTGCAGAAGCCTTCAGTACCGCCACCGGCAGGCTCGTGTCCGCCGCCAGCACGTTCCAATGCTGGGCGCCGATCATGTGCTGACGCAGCGGCTCCACGATAGGCAGGCCTTTCACGCCAGGCTGCAGGATTTGTTCATCGAGTTCGGGCAGCGCGTACATAAGTCATCCAATCATCGTCAGCCGGCCGCTGGCTCGGCAGTATTAAACGCCAACTGTGCGGCAAAGGCTCGCTTGTAGGCGGGGCGCGCTTCGCCACGGGCCACATATGCGGCCAGTCGGGGGAATTCACTGAGGATACCCGATGGCTTGAGCCTGAGCAGCACCGACACCATGACCAGGTCGCCCGCGCTGAAATCGCCATCCAGCCATTGTGCATCACCCAGGCGCGCGGAGAGCTGGCCAAGCCGAACGCGGATACGATCCATGATCAGGGGCAGGCGCTCTTTGCTCCACGGCTTGTCACCCTCCTGGAATTTGGCGATAACGATTTCCAGGATCGGCGGCTCAACCGTGTTGAGTGCCGCAAACATCCATGTGATCGCACGCGCCCGGGCATTGGCATCCTCCGGCAACAGGCCCGGATAGTGCGAAGCGATATGGAAAATGATCGCGCCCGACTCGAACAACGTCAGGTCGCCTTCCTCATAGGTCGGAATCTGGCCGAACGGATGCAGGGCAAGGTGCTTAGGCTCCTTCATCGCGGCGAAGGAAACCGGCCGTACCTCGTAAGCCTGGCCTGTTTCTTCGAGCGCCCAGCGGACGCGCGTATCGCGTGCCAGGCCCATGCCGCCATCGGGCGAACGTTCGAATGCAGTAATGGTTTTGTTCATCGGAGTCTCCTGGTAATCGAGGCGAAAATGCCCTTTCAGGAATGACGACGAATCACCAGCGGTGAAATCGACATAAGCCGTTGATCTTACGGCTGGTTCTGAAGCATTGCAGCAAACTGGGCAGGCGTCCACTTTTTCCTATCTGATACCTGTCCGTCACCCAGTTCTATCAACCTCAATTGGCCAGACGCATCAAGGACAGTATCAACGGAAAAGAAGGGGCTCGAAACACGTTCGGCCACTTCCGCAACGAGTGCAGGAACATTTCCGTCCCTTGAGAACGCTTTCCGGTTGAGTACGAAGTATCGTTCTTCGGTTTCGGGACGGAGCTCCTCAAACTTGCGAATACATATCCCGCCCTCCACCGAGCCCCTGTATTGCGCAATCAGGGAAACCACTTCCGCGATCCCTTCAGGCGTTTGTGCGACCGACCCACGCTGCGTGGTGAGTGACTTGACGTAATCCTTGACGAAATAAGCTGGCCAATTCTTGCCACTGACAAGACTCACAAAGTCGGCGCTTCTTTCCGCCACGATGGTTTCGGGCGTCCACGCTTCACAAACGGGATACCACTCTGGCAAATAATGACACCGGCGGTATTCCTCGGCACTGGTCTTCATTTGCGCCCCACTCGCGGCAACGCCTTCAGCCAGTCGAGCATACGACTCGGGCGTCATCATCCATCCTCGATAAACGACCTTCACGCCAGCCGGGAGCACCGGCCTGGCGCGGAACCGATCGCTCTCAAAGTCTTCAAACGAGAACAGGGAGTAAGCAAGGCCCGCCTTAATGACGGCAGCAAACTCTTCCGCGTACTCTTCGTCCACGGCTGATTTATTGAATGGATCAGAAGGGTATAACAAATACATTCGGGGCTTTCCAGTTATGGCAGGAGGAGCAGGTTTTTCAGTTGCTTTGCAACGGACTCCCTGGCCTTACCTGTTTTGAATATGGTTGGAATGTACAGCATGAAGCAACCCCAACGATACCGCGACCGATTCCTGTCCTTGGACAGCAAGTACTGCAACACTTCGCTGGCGGATTCGCGGTGAAACGCCCAGAGCACATGGTTGCGGTAGGTGATCGAAAAATAGGCGTCTGTGGGCCAGCTCAACACATGCTTGCGCCGCAGATGGCAGGAACCACATCGAATCGAGCCAACCGGCCAGCCGCTACGATTTTTGAGAAACCGCGAATGCTCCCAGTCGTCCGCGGAATAGCCATCAGGGAGTTCGTGAAGTGCCTTCTCGGGACGACCATGAAGTCCCTGGTAATAGAGTGCCGCATGCCACTTATGGCCGCATGAGTCCTGGAACTGCTGGTACTCGAACAAGCTGCTCTTCTGAAAAAATTCCACATCCGATTTCAGCTTGATGCAAACAACTTCGGCAAACTCGAATTCTGCGCGCTGCTTGCACGCTGGACAAACAATATCCAGATGGTGCGGGATCGGTCTCCATTCGTACGGCCTTGTCATCTTTGACAAGGGCTGAGAAATTGCGCGAGAACGTTTTGCCAGAGCACCTGCGGAGGAATGCCTGCATAGCCGGACTCCTGCGCATCATTACACTCGATCACGATCCAACGCCCATTTGCGGTTTTTGCGAAATCTACTACGAGGAATGGCACATCAAGGCGCGCGGCGGCTTGCCTGGCGACCTCTAGCCCGGCATCAACATCGGCGCAATGATACGGAGCGACCTGGTACCAGTACCGCCCCCAACCGACACACTTGCCATGCCACCAGAATGATCGATACTCCATCGACGGCTTAACCTTACCTGGGACACTGCCCTCCACCGGCATAAGTGGGACAAACTCTCGAATTACCGGCTTCTGCCAGTGCAGGATCGGATCGTTACGATACTTCTCCGAAACCAATGCATAGTGCTCACGGCTTTGAATGACAGACAGATCAGGATTATGCTTGCTCGTTTGCCTGGAGCCCTTCATGAAGACTGGCCACTGGAAATCTTGTTCGATTTCTTCCACGTGCGGCAATGCATCAAAGACCTGGGTTCGCGGCGTGAGCCCTTCCAGGTAGGGATACCAGTGTTCAAGTTCACTGGCGCGGGAGTGCTCGTCCGGGGAGTTCACGAGGCGTAGCCCCATGTCCAGCTTCTCCCTGAATTCGGCTGCGTAATCGTCGATAGGGCCGATCCTCAGGATGCACAGCGACTCGCCCTCGACCCGATATGGATGATCGCATGCAAAGTGCAAGTCGAAGTTGAAGTCGTATGCGGATACGCCCACCACGTCGCTAACAACGAAAAGCTTTTTCTCAATACGCGCAACGTTCACCCTGCTCAATGCATAACCCATTCTATGCGCAATGTTGTGGTCATGAGGCTAATATGTCGCCCACATCAACTGAGCGGGACGTCGCCTCAACCATTCCGGACTGGGCACGGTTGCCAAGTCCTCATAAACCTTAGGTGGGAATCCTCGCCTTGCCCTTCTTGTTGTGCAAGGCCCAGGCATTCTTCCAGTGATTTCGTTCGGATGTGCCCGAGCGAGAGTCCGTTTGAAGTGCGATACAAACTCACTCTCGGAATCATCATACAGACCAGAGAAGAGGAAATACTTTCCAGCTTCCAGCGACTTACCATCGAGAACCAATACCCTCGCCCAGATCAAGTAGACCTGGGGATCGTAGATCCTTAGTGCTCCCGGAAGTCTCCTGCGAAGTACTTCGATTTTTCCGGCCTCCCACAGTTCGATGGATGCGACTCGCCAGTATGCGGCTCGGCCGACGAAAATTCTCGGGCTTGATGCGCTTTCGAAAGCATTGCCAATAGCCTCGACTAGTGGCCATTGGAAATCAAAGAAGAAGAAGTATCCTCCAATGACCCAGCATTCGCCGGAAGGAAGCCACTCTTTATGCAAGCCGATCCACCACTCCCGTAGCTGACGCTTGGCTATAATCATCTCATCGCTGCGAAGTGCTTCAATGATACTTCTAGCGGTCGGCCTAACTTTCGTATTCCCTGACGAACTTGGCGTTTCAAACGGCGCCGCAGCCGAGGCCACAGGGCCTTCCCGGCTCTTTCTGCGATCGAAGACTTCAATCAGCTTTTTCAGTATTCTCATTGCGTTGAGCCCCCCCGACATTTCTTAAAGGCGATAGTCCCCAGCGCCAGTCCTATGCTGGGGTCAAGCAGCAAGAATGCTGCAGAGATCGCGAAGCCATACGGCTCATTCGACATGGCACTTGCGATAGCGCCGGCAATGCCACACAGAAATGGCGGGGCAAAGGAGAAGTTACCTTCGTGCCTTGTGACGATATATGCAATGAGGGACAGCCAATTCAACGCGATAATCGCGGCAACTGTCCACATCACGACAATGCTCAATGCCATAAACCGAGGATCAGTCCGAAAACGAGGAACTGCGCAGTGTGGTAACCACCGTCGATCAGTAGCAGCTTGACGCTGCGGTTGGCGAACTGGTAGTTGATGCCGAAGCTGGCTGCCACCATGCCGAAGCCAGCCAGCAAGGCGTGCTTGATGGCATAGTCGAGCGTTGGCGCCGGGCCGACCCAGCGTGCAAACGCGAACGCCGCGAGAAGGGAAAAGACAAATGCCACGCCGAATACGCGTGCCGGATGGCCGTCCGGTTTGACGCCGCCGTTCTCGTCATTCCACATCTTGCCGAACACAGCCGGCGAGTACCACAGGCCGCCCAACATGAAACTCGATACCGCGGCCAGCAGCGCGGCGAAAATATTCATGCCCATCATATGCATCGTTGTCCCCCAGCAAATTATTGTTGAGAATGAACGATATGTGAGCCGGGCCGCGTGCGTCAATCACTTGTTGTTGCAATGCGCCGAAAGCATTTCTCCCATCTTGCCGCTGGCTGCCTGGCGGTCATCGGCCCAGGTCAGGGCGGATTCGGTGCCGCCGGGTTCTTCGCGGCGCAGGAAGCTGACGTAGGTGGAGCCCTTCTTGCCGGTGACGTGCATCAGGCGGACTTCACAACTGCGGCCGGTGGCGGCGGCCTTGGCGGTGCTCAGCACGTCGACCTTGATGATGGGACCGATGTGCGCTACCAGCGGCGCGCGCTGGTTCAGGATGTCGAGCAGCTTGTCTTGCGGGATGTCGCGGTTGCAGGCCACAAGCAGCAGCACGGGCAGCATTTTTTTCATGGCGCCTCCAAAAGAACAAACGCCGACCGGCGCGGAGGCCGGACGGCGTTTGGGTGTTGCGTTGCTCTTTGCTTCGATCAGGACATGTGCTGGCCGCCGTTGATCGCGATATTAGCGCCGGTGACGAAGGCCGCTTCTTCCGATGCCAGGTAGGCCACCAGGCCGGCTACTTCTTCCGGCTTGCCCAGGCGCGCCATCGGGATCTGCGGGATGATCTTCGAATCCAGCACGTCTTTCGGGATCTCCATCACCATCTTGGTGCCGATATAGCCTGGCGAGATGGTGTTGACGGTCACGCCCTTGCGTGCCACTTCCAGCGCCAGCGCCTTGGTGAAGCCATGCACGCCAGCCTTGGCCGCCGAGTAGTTGGTCTGGCCGAATGCACCCTTCTGGCCGTTCACCGAGGAGATGTTGATGATGCGGCCCCAGCCACGGTCCACCATGCCATCCGCTACCGGCTTGGTCATGTTGAACACGGAGTCCAGGTTGGTCTTCATCACGGCGTCCCAATTGACCTTGTCCATCTTCTTGAAGGTCATGTCGCGGGTGATACCGGCGTTATTCACCAGCACGTCAACCGGGCCGATGTCGCGTTCGACTGCTGCGATGCAGGTTTGCGCCGAATCGTAGTCCGACACATCGCAAGGATAGGCCGTGAAGTTATAGCCCTGGTCCTTCATCGTGGCCAGCCACGACTCGTGCGTCTTATTGCTCGGGGAATACGTGGTTACCACTTTGTAGCCCAGTGCGACCATCTTGATGCAGATCGCTTCGCCCAGACCACCCATGCCGCCTGTTACCAATGCAACTCGTGCCATTTAATGTTCCCCTATTTATTTAAACGAAAGCTCATTCCCTCTCAACTGCCAGTGCTACGCCCATGCCGCCGCCGATGCATAGCGAGGCCAGGCCCTTCTTGGCGTCACGGCGAACCATTTCATGCAGCAGGGTCACCAGGATGCGGGCGCCGGATGCGCCGATCGGGTGGCCGATCGCAATCGCGCCGCCGTTGACGTTGATCTTGCTGGTGTCCCAGCCCATTTCCTTGTTCACGGCGCAGGCTTGCGCGGCGAACGCTTCGTTGATCTCCATCAGGTCCAGGTCCTGTGGCGACCAGCCGGCCTTCTTCAGGCACAGTTGCGAAGCGGTGACCGGGCCCATGCCCATATAAGCCGGGTCGAGGCCGGACGAGGCGTAAGCCTTGATGCGGGCCAGCGGAGTCAGGCCCAGTTCCTTGGCCTGCCTGGCGGACATCATCATCACCGCTGCGGCGCCGTCGTTGATGCCGGAAGCATTGCCGGCGGTGACGGAGCCTGCCTTGTCGAAGGCTGGGCGCAGGCCGGACAGCGCTTCCAGGGTCGAACCTGGCTTCACGTATTCGTCCTGATCGAAGAAGATGCTGCCTTTCTTCTGCACGATTTCCAGCGGCAGGATCTCGTCCTTGAACTTGCCGGCCTTTTGCGCGGCTTCCGCTTTCAGCTGTGACTGCAGCGCGAATTCATCTTGCTGGCTGCGCGAGATATCGTATTTCTTGGCGACGTTCTCGGCGGTGATGCCCATGTGGTACTGGTTGTACACGTCCCACAGGCCATCGACGATCATGGTGTCGACCATCTTGGCGTCGCCCATGCGGAAGCCGTCGCGCGAGCCGTTCAGCACGTGCGGCGAGGCGCTCATGTTTTCCTGGCCGCCGGCGATGATGATGTTGGCGTCGCCGCACTTGATAGCTTGCGCTGCCAGGTGGGAGGCCTTCAGTCCGCTGCCGCACACCTTATTGATGGTATAGCCCGGAATGGCGCTTGGCAGGCCGGACTTGATTACGGCCTGGCGCGCAGGATTCTGGCCAACGCCAGCGGTCAGCACCTGGCCCATGATCACTTCGCTGACCAGGTTAGGGTCGATGCCGGTCTGGGCCAACAGGCCCTTGATGACATGGGCGCCCAGCTCTGCTGCCGGGGTCTTGGCCAGGGAACCGCCGAACTTGCCAACGGCGGTACGGCCTGCTGCAACAATTACTACATCATCCATTCTGCTTCTCCGGGAGTGGTATGAAAATCATTCAATGCATTCTAGCTAAGTGCCATGCGTGCGGCCAGCTATGGCCTACCGGAACAGGGGCTTATTCAAAGCCACTTCTGTTGCCTCGCGTCCATAAGCCTGCGCACGGTCGATGGCGTGCTTGCCCTGGTCGGTTGCCATTTGCAGCAGGTCTTGTGGATGCTGGATGGCCAGGAATTCGTTGGAGGCTGCGGTCATGGCAGCAAGAGAAGCCAATGTGGTATCACGATGCCAGTCACAGATGCTGGCGAAGCTGGCGAGTTGCGCGTCAAAAGCCGCTTGTGCGGCGCGGGAAAATTCATCATTGAACGCGTACATGCCCATGCTCCTTCAGTTGTTCGGTGGCTGAGATACCGCAAGACTTCTCATGTTAGTGCGCGATTCCTGACAAACGTTTGATAAACATCAAGGCTGCTTTCATTTTGCATAAATCCCTACACGATGTCACGACAATAACTTGATACCGTCCAGCGTGGCGGCGCACTGCTCACGTATCACGTTGACGAAGTCGGACACATAAGCCTTGTGCTGCAAGGCTGGCGGCACCGAGACGAACAGGTCGCTCCACAAGCCGGTCTCGCCGATCGGACGGGCGCTGACGTAGTCGTAGTCGACGTAATTCTTGATCGCCCAGTTCGGCAATGCGGCCACGCCGCGCCGGCTTGCAACCAGTTGCAGAATCATGACCGTGAGTTCGGCGGTGCGGCGCTGGAACTCAATGCCGGCTGGACGCAGCACTTCGCGGATCAGGTCGATGCGTGTTTCCGGTACCGGGTAGGTGATCAGGGTTTCGCCCGCGAAGTCCTGGGCCGACAGGCGGCGCTGCGTGGCGAGCCGATGCTTCTGCGCCATGACGGTCAGGATTTCGAAGCGGAACAGCGGAAAGGTTGAGTACTCGGCGCTGTAGTCCGATCCGATCACGAGGTCAGCTGCACCGCTGCGCAGCAGGTCGGCGGGTTCGCTGTGGAAGCCGGACACCAGGTCGATTTCAACCTCCGGCCAGCGGGTACGGAAAGCATCCATCACCGGCATCAGCCAGTCGAAACAGGTATGGCATTCAAGTGCGACCCGCAACTGGCCGGTGTCGCCCTGCGACAGGCGCAGCACGTCGCGCTCGGCGCGCTCGACTTCCGGCAGCAGGGTATCGGCCAGTTTCAGCAGACGTTCGCCGGTCGCGGTGAAGCCGATCGGTATCGATTTACGCTCAAATAGCGGCGTACCGTAGCGATCTTCCAGCAACTTGATCTGGTGCGACAAAGCCGACTGCGTCAGGTTGAGCAGTTGTGCCGCCTTGACCAGGCTACCGGAGGAACGAAGCGCAGACAGCGTGCGCAGGTGACGAATCTCAAGCATGTATGAAAAGTTTTCAAGTGGATGCATAAAAAGTTTCGTTTTTATTATATGCCGTCATGCCGCAAACTGTACTTCACCAATATTTCTTAAGCATGACAAAAATGAAACTCGTTCAAACACATATTCCTGGCTTTCCACGCATCGGCGCAGCGCGCGAACTGAAATTCGCGCTGGAGCGCTTCTGGCGCGGTGAATCGTCCGAGGCCGCGCTGCAGCAAACTGCGAGCAATCTCCGTGCCCGGCACTGGGAAACCCAGCACCAGCATGGCCTGGACTTCGTGACGGTAGGCGACTTTGCCTTGTACGACCACGTAGCCAACCATATCCAGCTGTTCGGCTGCGAACCGGCGCGCTTCGGTTTCACTGGCGAAGAGACGCCACTGGCGCGCTATTTCGCCATGGCGCGCGGCGACAGTGCACACGCATCGTGCGGCTGCGGCCACAATGGTGCAGCGCTGGAGATGACCAAGTGGTTCGACACCAACTACCACTATCTGGTGCCGGAATTCAGCGAATCCACTTCCTTCGACCTGTACAGCAAGCGCCTGCTGGACGAAGTAAGCGAAGCCCGCGTCGCCGGGCATCGCGTCAAGGCCGTCCTGCTCGGCCCACTGACCCTCCTCTGGCTTGGCAAGGAACGCGACGCAGCGCCAGGCTTCAGCCGCCTCGACCTGCTCGATCGCCTGCTGCCACAATACAGCCGCTTGCTGATGCAGTTGCGCGTTGCCGGCGCCGACTGGGTGCAACTCGATGAGCCGATCCTCGGCCTCGACCTGCCCAACGCTTGGCGTAATGCCTTCGAACCAGCGTACTGGCTGCTCAACCAGGCGGGCGCCGAACTGATTGTCGCTACCTATTTCTCGCCGCTGGAGGAAAACGTCAGCCTGGCCTGCCGCCTGCCCGTCGCAGGCCTGCATGTGGATGCGGTACGCGCCGCCAGCGAGCTGACCAGCGTGGCCGACTGGCTGCCGGCGCACAAGGTGCTGTCGATCGGCGTGATCGATGGCCGCAACATCTGGCGCACCGATCTCGATGCAACCATGGCCACGCTGATGCCGGTCCTATCCAAGCGCAGTGGCCCGGTGTGGCTGTCGACCTCGTGCTCGCTGCTGCATGTGCCGTACAGCCTGGCGGCGGAACCTGCGCTGGACGACGAGTTGCGCTCGTGGCTGGCCTTCGCCGAAGAAAAGCTGGCGGAGCTTGCGCTGCTTAAAGCGGCATTGTCTGCCGATGAGCGAGTGTCGGGGCAGGTTGCCCGAGGATTCGCCGAAGCGCGCGCAGCACTGGAAGGCCGCCGCGCCAGCACCCGTGTGCACAACGCCGATGTGTCAGCACGCATGGCAGGCCTGGCGTCGGACCATGCCGCTGCGCGCCGCAACTCGCCATTCGCGCAGCGCCAGCATTTGCAACGCGAGCGCCTGCAGTTGCCGGCATTCCCGACCACGACCATCGGTTCCTTTCCGCAGACACCGGAAATCCGCATTGCCCGCGCCGCCTTCAAGCGCGGCGAATTGTCCGCGCCGGACTACCAACAGGCGATGCGCGCCGAGATCGCGCATGCCGTCCGCACGCAGGAAGAACTTGGCCTCGACGTGCTGGTGCATGGCGAGGCCGAGCGCAACGACATGGTCGAATACTTCGGCGAACAGCTCGACGGATTTGCGTTCACCGCGAACGGCTGGGTGCAATCCTACGGCTCGCGCTGCGTGAAGCCGCCAGTCATTTACGGCGCTGTGCAGCGCCCGCAAGCGATGACGGTTGGCTGGACGGAATACGCGCAAAGCCTGACCCGCAAGCCGATGAAAGGCATGCTCACCGGGCCGGTAACAATCCTGCAGTGGTCTTTCGTGCGCGACGACCAGCCGCGCGCCGATACCGCGCTGCAAATCGCTGCCGCCATCCGGGACGAAGTGCGCGACCTGGAAAACGCCGGCATCGCCATCATCCAGATCGACGAGCCAGCCTTGCGCGAAGGCCTGCCGCTGCGCCGCAACCGCTGGGATGCTTACCTCGCCTGGGCCACGAAAGCTTTCCGCATCAGCGCCGCGGTGGCTGCCGACGCGACGCAAATCCACACCCATATGTGCTACGCCGAGTTCAACGACATCCTGCCAGCGATTGCCGCGCTGGATGCGGACGTGATCACGATCGAGTCGAGCCGTTCCGCGATGGAACTGCTGGGCGGCTTTGCCAGCTTCCGCTATCCAAACGAGATCGGCCCCGGCGTGTACGACATCCATTCGCCGCGCGTTCCCGGCAGTGAAGAAATGGCCGAGCTGTTGCGCAAGGCTGCGAAAGTCGTCCCGCCAGCCCAGCTCTGGGTCAACCCGGACTGCGGCCTCAAGACCCGCGCCTGGCCAGAGACGTCCGCCGCCCTGCAAAATATGGTTGTCGCTGCCCAGCAACTCCGCGCGGAAATCCAGCTTTCATAACTTTGTACACGCAAATTTCTCGTTTGCGCCGAAGCCAAGGCCGTCATAGTATGTGTATAAGAACCTCCGCGAGTACACATCATGCGCACCAATATCGAGATAGACGACAAATTGATGGACGACGCGTTGCGACTAACCGGGGCCGCTACCAAGCGTGAAGCGGTCGAAATGGGACTTCGGACGTTGTTGCGGCTAAAGCAACAGGAGGAAATCCGGCGCTTCAAGGGTAAATTGCAGTGGGAAGGCGATCTGGACGCAATGAGGGTCGATAAATGATCCTGGTCGATTCCAGCGTCTGGATCGACTATTTCCGTGGCAATGCGACGCCTCAAGTCGAACGGCTTGATCGATTGCTGGGCAACGAGCCCATTGCTATCGGCGACTTGATCTTGACGGAAGTGCTGCAGGGCTTCCGTCGCCAGCGCGACTTCAATCAGGCCAGAAAGTTGCTTTTGACACTAGAGACGATCGACATCGGTGGTGTCGAGATTGCAATCCAGGCAGCCAGGAACTTCAGGCAATTGCAATCCCTTGGAGTCACCATCCGGAAAACTGTGGACACCTTGATCGCGACGCGTTGCATCGAATCGCGCCATGCACTGCTCTACAGTGACAGGGATTTCGACCCGTTCGTCGTTCATCTAGGCCTGCAGCCCGCATAAACACTGGGCTCCCCTCCCCAAGCAAGCTTAAGCAAAGTACAATGCACCCAGCCTGGGCCATGCCCGTTACTCTGCGATTGTTATGCCGAAAAGCAAGCTTCAAAAGCCTATCGAAATCAAGATTTCCACCGTTGTCGCCGTGTCCGCCATTATGTACACGAGCGACCTCGTCGCCCTCGACGCCGCCATGCATGAGATGACTGGCGGCGTTTCCGATTTCTTCGAAGGGGACCTGGCGGTCATCGACGTCGGTGACCTGGCGCCTGGCTGCGAACGCATTGACTGGGCGGCAACGATCGCCCTCCTGAAAAAATACCGCCTGAACCCGGTTGCCGTACGCAACGCCAAGCCGGACATGGTGGAAGAAATCCAGCAACACGGCCTGCAACTGGACAGCGGCAAGCGCGAAGAGGCGCCGGTCCCTGCTCCGAAGCCAGCGCCAGCTCCGGCCCCTGCGCCGGCCCCGGCTCCCACGCCGGCGGCACCAGCATTCAGCGGTACCATGATCATCGACACCCCGGTCCGGGCCGGCCAGCGCATTTATGCGCGCGGCGGCGACCTGATCGTGATGGCCGTCGTCAACAACGGCGCCGAGATCATCGCGGATGGCAGTATTCACGTTTACAACACTTTGAACGGCCGTGCCCTGGCTGGCGCTTCCGGCGACGCCTCGGCCCGTATTTTCGCTATGTCGATGAGCCCGGAACTGGTCTCGATCGCAGGTGTTTACCGTACTTTTGAGGATGGTTTCCCGACCGAAAACGCACGCAAACCGGTACAAATCCGGCTAAAGGGCGAGAGTCTGGATATACAATCTGTCAATTCCGCAAAATAACAGAACAGTAAAGGATTCTTTGTGGCACGAATTATTGTAGTTACGTCCGGCAAGGGCGGTGTCGGCAAAACGACTTCCAGCGCCAGCTTCTCCACCGGCCTCGCCATGCGTGGCCACAAAACCGTCGTCATCGACTTTGACGTCGGCCTGCGCAACCTGGACCTGATCATGGGTTGCGAACGACGCGTTGTGTATGACCTGATCAACGTGGTGCACAAGGAAGCCACCCTGAACCAGGCTCTGATCAAGGACAAGCACTGCGAAAACCTGTACATCCTGCCGGCGTCCCAGACCCGCGACAAGGATGCCCTGACCGAAGACGGCGTGGAAGCCGTGCTGGCCGAGCTGATCAAGATGGACTTCGAGTTCATCGTCTGCGACTCGCCAGCCGGTATCGAACACGGCGCCCTGATGGCGCTGACCTTCGCCGACGAGGCCCTGATCGTGACCAACCCGGAAGTGTCGTCGGTGCGTGACTCCGACCGCATCCTGGGCATCATCCAGGCCAAGTCGCGCCGCGCGCTGTCCGGCGGCGAACCGGTCAAGGAACACCTGCTGATCACCCGTTACTCGCCGAAGCGCGTAGAAGCGGGCGAGATGCTGTCGTTTGAAGACGTGCAAGAGATCCTGCGCATTCCTTTGATCGGCATCATCCCTGAGTCGGAGCAAGTGCTGCATGCTTCCAACCAGGGTAACCCGGCAATCCACTTCAAGGGAACCGATGTGGCCGAAGCCTACACCGACGTGGTGTCGCGCTTCCTGGGCGAAGAAGTTGAGCTGAAGTTTACCGACTATGAAAAGCCTGGTTTCCTGAAGCGTATCTTTGGAGCTAAATAATGGCCCTGCTTTCTTTCCTGTTCCAGAACAAGCCCAAGACTGCGGTTGCGGCAAAGGAGCGCTTGCAGATCATTATTGCTCGCGAGCGTAATGGCCGCGCCGGGCCGGATTTCATGCCGGCACTGCACAAAGAGCTGGTTGATGTGATTTCGAAGTACACCAAAGTGTCGGCGGACGATATCAAGATCTCGCTGGATCGCCAGGGCAACCTGGAAGTGCTTGATGTGAATGTGGTGCTGCCGGACGCCTAAACCGGTAAACCAGTGTCAGACCCGCAGGGTCTGACACTTGCCCGCGACGGCCGGTTTATCGGTTTTCCGCCCCTGCCAGCACCAGCCTGGCCACCCTGGCGCAAGCATCCACATGCTGGTAGCCAATCTGCCGGAAGGCAAAGAAACCAATAGTAGCTGACGCAATTTGACCAGCAATAGGCACCAGTTTGCCCGCCTGTTTGGCCGCAATCTTGCCCGCGCTGCGCTTCAACACCGTCGCAACCAGCTCGCGCGTGACAACTTTCCCCACCAGCATCCCGCCCAGGCTGATGACAGCCTCGTAAGCGATCAGCTTCAATTTCGGCTGCATGCGGTCGATCTGGGCCGGCGACAGGCCAAATTCGTGGTTGACATCGTCGATCAACTGGGTGAACAGGCGCAGATCCGACACCACGTCGATCCCCGGGATTGGTACTGCCGCCACGCCGGCCGAAACTGCTGCGCGGCGCCGCACTAGGCGCCTGCAACGCTCGCGCACCGCATCGATATCCGCTTCGCTGGAAGGCAACACAGTCCAGTCATTTTTCATGTTTCACCTCCAATCGACTTGCAAAAGCGCACCCTCTCCATTGTGCTGGCAGCCCAAGCAGTGTACCGTGTGATGAAGAACTGCCTCACACGGCACTCAATAGAATAGTGCTTTATAGCAATCTTTGATCAAATTGGTAACTATTTCTTGTAAATCTCTGTTATATTCGTGTGACTGCTTCTTAACATTATTGCTGTAAAGAACATGAGAATCGTTGTCCTTGATGCTGACCGAAGCCAGGCGGACCTGATCTGCCAGGTCCTGACTTCTGCTGGTCATGCCTGCCATGGGTACCAGACCGGGAAGGACTTGCTGGCCAATATGCGCAAGGACAGCGTCGACATGCTGATTCTCGACTGGCAGGTGTCCGATATGGATCCTGCCGAGGTCATTCACAAGGCCCGCGAAAAATTGCCTGAAAACGGCCCTGTGATGTTCCTGACCACCAGTTCCGGCGAAGACGATATTGTTGCCGGCCTGTCGGCCGGGGCCGAAGACTTCCTGGTCAAACCGCTGCGCCGTGCCGAATTGGTGGCGCGCGTTCAGGCTCAACTGCGCTTGGCCTACCCGAGCCAGAACGGCGCTGAACAGTTGCAGTTCGGCCAATATGTCTTCGAGACGCGTCCTGGCCGCTTGTTGATGGACGGGCAAGTACTGGACGTGACCCACAAAGAGTTCTACCTGGCTTTGCTGTTTTTCCGCAACATTGGCCGTCCGCTGTCGCGCGCCTATATCCACGAAGCGGTCTGGATCCGCGAAACCGAAGTCCCGTCGCGCACGATGGATACCCACGTTTCCCGCGTCCGCAATAAATTGCAGTTGAAGCCTGAAAACGGCTTCCGCCTGGTGCCGGTGTACAGCTACGGCTACCGGCTGGAAAAGCTGGGTTCCTGAGAGGGAAACTCGCTCAAGGTATAATGGCGGCTGGAATCTTCCGTCTGGACCAAGATGCAACTGCTCGCCGTCGGCCTCAACCACACCACTGCACCTGTCGCGCTGCGCGAACGGCTGGCGTTCGCGCCTGAGCAGCTGGGGACGGCTGTGGCGGCCGCGCGCAACTGGTTTGCCTGCGCGGATTCGAAAGGCGGCGACGAAGCAGCCATCCTGTCCACCTGTAATCGCACTGAGCTGTACGCTGCCAGCAATGCCGCCAACCCGCTCGACGCCGGCGCCCAGTTCCTGGCCGATTTCCACAAGCTGAATTACTCCGAGCTGCGCCCGCACCTGTACATGCTGCCGCAGCACGATGCCGTGCGCCATACCTTCCGCGTCGCATCCGGCCTGGACTCGATGGTGCTGGGCGAGACCCAGATCCTGGGCCAGATCAAGGATGCGATCCGTACCGCCGATGAAGCGGGCGGACTGGGCACCTACCTGCACCAACTGTTCCAGCGCAGCTTCTCGGTGGCCAAGGAAGTGCGCAGCACCACCGAGATCGGCGCGCACAGCGTGTCGATGGCGGCGGCGGCGGTGCGCCTGTCGCAGCGCATCTTCGACAAGATCTCCGAGCAGAACGTGCTGTTCATCGGCGCCGGTGAAATGATCGAGCTGTGCGCCACGCACTTCGCGGCGCAGAATCCGAAGTCGATCACTGTTGCCAACCGCACGATGGAGCGCGGCGAAGCACTGGCGCATCGCTTCAACGGCAAGGCCATGCGCCTGGCCGAATTGGGCAACCAGCTGCACCAGTACGATATCGTCATTTCCTGCACCGCGTCTTCGCTGCCGCTGATCGGGCTGGGCATGGTGGAACGCGCCATCAAGGCCCGCCGCCACAAGCCGATGTTCATGGTCGACCTGGCCGTGCCGCGCGATATCGAGCCCGAAGTGGGCCGCCTGAACGACGTCTTCCTGTACACCGTGGACGACCTGGGCAAGGTGGTGCAGACCGGCATGGAGAACCGCCAGGCCGCGGTTGCGCAGGCCGAGGCAATTATCGAAACCCGCGTGCAATCGTTCATGCACTGGATCGACGACCGCGCCGTGGTGCCGGTGATCCAGGGACTGCAGGAAAATGGCGAAGTGATTCGCCTGCTGGAACTGGAACGCGCACGCAAGCTGCTGGCCAAGGGTGAACCGGTCGATGCAGTGCTGGAAGCGCTGTCCAAGGGCCTGACCGCCAAATTCATGCACGGCCCGCAGCAGGCGCTGCACCGGGCCCAGGGCGACGAGCGCGCCCAACTGGCCGAACTGCTGCCACAATTGTTCCGCGGCCGCCGTTAGCGGCGCCTCCCCGCAGCCTGCCGCACAAGCGGCACCCCTCCCGTTTTTCCGCGCCGCCTGGCGCTTCCTTCCGCATAGGACCCGAATGAAACCATCAATGCTGGCCAAGCTGGACCAACTGGCAAACCGCCTGGTCGAACTGGACGAACTGCTGATGTCCGAAGGCGCAACGTCGAATATGGACAGCTACCGCAAGATGACGCGCGAGCACAGCGAGCTGCAACCGCTGGTGGCGCTGTACAAGGATTACCTGCAGGTGCTGGGCGATATCGACGATGCGCAAGCGATGTTGTCCGATCCGGACATGAAGGAATTCGCGCAGGAAGAAATCGAAGCTGGCAAGGCGCGCCTGGGCGGGCTGGAGCTGGACCTGCAGAAGATGCTGCTGCCGAAGGATGAAAACGACGAGCGCAATATCTTCCTTGAGATCCGCGCCGGCACCGGAGGCGACGAGTCGGCATTGTTTGCCGGCGACCTGCTGCGCATGTACACCCGCTTTGCCGAGCGCTCACGCTGGCAGGTGGAGATTGTGTCCGCATCCGAAAGCGACCTGGGCGGCTACCGCGAGGTCATCGCGCGCATCATCGGCAATGGCGCCTATTCGAAGCTGAAGTTCGAGTCTGGCGGCCACCGCGTGCAGCGCGTGCCGGCCACCGAGACCCAGGGCCGCATCCACACTTCCGCCTGCACCGTAGCCGTGATGCCGGAAGCGGATGAAGTAGAAGACGTCCACATCAACCCGGCCGACCTGCGCATCGACACCTTCCGCGCCTCCGGCGCCGGCGGGCAGCACATCAACAAGACCGATTCCGCGGTGCGCATCACCCACCTCCCATCGGGCATCGTGGTGGAATGCCAGGACGACCGCTCGCAGCACAAGAACAAAGCCTCCGCGATGAAGGTGCTGGCAGCGCGCATCAAGGACGTGCAGCTGCGCGAACAGCAATCGAAGGAAGCCGCCACCCGCAAGAGCCTGATCGGCTCGGGCGACCGCAGCGAGCGCATCCGCACCTACAACTTCCCGCAAGGCCGCATGACCGACCACCGCATCAACCTCACGCTGTACAAGCTGGACATGATCATGGACGGCGACTTGAACGAACTGACGACAGCCCTGACCACCGAGCACCAGGCCGAGCAACTGGCCGCCCTCGGCGACTGATTTGAAAGTCGGGGTCAGGTCTGGCTTCTCATTAAGCTGTGCCAGACCTGACCCCGACTTAGTTTAAGGAAGGCTTCAGCGCTTTGTGCGAGAATTGGGCGGACTTTCAACCCTGATAACTTGATGACGATGAGCAACCGTAACGTTCTGCTGGCGATCGCCTTTGTGAGCTTTGGCATGATTGGCGCGGCAATGTATCTGCAGCATGTGATGTACCTGATGCCTTGCCCGCTGTGCGTGATCCAGCGCTACCTGTTCATCGCGATCGGCTTCGCGGCTTTGATCGGGGCCTTTACTTCCAAGCCGAAAATTGCGGCGGGTGTTGGCCTGCTGGGCGCTTTGGGCGGCATGGGCGTGGCGATCAAGCAGCTGTGGATCCTGGCCCATCCTGGCCTGTCCTGCGGCATCGATCCTATGGAAACGATGCTGAACAAAATCCCTACCTCGGAATACCTGCCTTGGCTGTTTTACGCTGAAGGACTGTGCCAGGACGCGAACGAGAAATTCTTTGGCCTGGTGATCCCGATGTGGTCTTGCATCTGGTTCGGCATCCTGGCCGTCGTCACTGCGTGGCTGCTGCTGCGCAAGCGCGCATGAAAGACCAGGTCACGGCCGGTATCACGCTTGGCGCCTTGCAGCGCAAGCCTTTGCTCGATCCGGTCGACCAGCGCATCCTCGTTTGCCATGCGCTGGGCATCAGCCGCACGGCACTGATTACGCAATCCGATCGCGTGCTGAACGTGGAGGAGGCGGGGCGCGTGGCCACCCTGCTGCAGCGCCGCCATGATGGCGAGCCCGTGGCCTATATCATCGGCCAGCGTGAGTTCTTCGGCCTTGATTTCGAGACCACGCCGGCGGTATTGATCCCGCGTCCCGACACGGAATTGCTGGTGGAACTGGCGCTGGTGCGCCTGCCGCCGCGCGGCAAGGTGCTGGACATGGGCACCGGCAGCGGCGCCATCGCCGTCGCTGTCGCCCATAGCCGGCCGGATGCCAGCGTTACAGCACTGGACGTCAGCCAGGAGGCCTTGGCCGTGGCTGCGCGCAATGCCCAGCGCAATAACGCTGCGGTGCGTTTCCTGCACAGCGACTGGTATGACGCGGTGCAGGGCGAACAGTTCGACCTGATCGTCTCCAATCCGCCCTATATCGCGGATGGCGACCGCCACCTGTCCGAAGGCGACCTGCGTTTCGAACCCAGCGGCGCGCTGACCGACTTTGCCGATGGCCTGAGCGCACTGCGCACCATCATTTCCGGCGCTCCGGCCAGGCTGGCGCCGGGCAGCTGGCTGCTGATGGAACATGGCTACGACCAGGCCGCCGCCGTGCGCGCGCTTCTGTTGTCATCCGGTTACACTGATGTGCAAAGCTGGCAAGACCTGGCCGGCATCGAACGGGTCAGCGGCGGCCGCCGCCCCGGGTAAAATACGGCAACATGCGGCTTCCGGGCCGTTTTTGGGGGCCATCGTACGCGCTTTTCGGTTTTCGGTTAATCTCGCACCAATTTGATTTGCTGCATCGGAAAGGAAGCAAATTGTCCAATCTATTGACTCGCCGCCTGGCCTTGTTGGCCGACGATCAGCACCGTGCAGTGCTGGGCGGCGGCCTGCGCGGCATTGAGCGAGAAACCTTGCGGGTCCAACCGGACGGCCACCTGGCGCGTACGCCCCATCCCCTGCCCCTGGGCTCGGCCCTGACGCACCCGCACATCACCACCGACTACGCGGAGACACTGCTGGAGTTCATCACCCCGGCGGAGCATGACATCGCGACCACGCTGGAAAGACTGGATGCGATCCACCGTTTCAGCTACACCAAGTTGGGCGATGAACTGATCTGGAGCCAGTCGATGCCCTGCGAGCTGCCGGCCGAGGAAGACATCGAGATTGCCTGGTACGGCAAATCCAACCTGGGCATGCTGAAGCACGTGTACCGGCGCGGCCTGGCCCTGCGCTATGGCAAGGCAATGCAGTGCATCGCCGGCATCCACTACAACTACTCGCTGGACGAGCGCCTGTGGCGCATCCTGGCCGAGAACGAGGGCGCGACCAACGTGACGCCCAAGGCTTACCAGTCGGAAGCCTACCTGGCGACCATTCGCAACTTCCGCCGCTACAGCTGGCTGCTGATGTACCTGTTCGGCGCTTCGCCGGCGTTGGCCGAGGGCTTCCTGCGCGGCCGCCCGCACAAGCTGGAAAAGCTGTCCGGCGACACGCTGTACCTGCCGTATGCGACCAGCCTGCGCATGAGCGACCTGGGTTACCAGAACGAGGCGCAATCGGGCCTGCACCCTCACGAGAACAGCCTCGATTCCTATGTAGCCACGCTGACCAAGGCGGTCAACCAGCCTTACGAGCCGTATGCGAAGATCGGCACCAAGGTGGACGGCGAATGGGTCCAGCTGTCGACCAACGTGATCCAGATCGAGAACGAGTACTACTCGACCATCCGTCCGAAGCGCGTGATCAACACCGGCGAGCGTCCGATCCAGGCGCTGTGCAACCGCGGCGTGCAGTACATCGAAGTGCGCTGCATGGATGTTGACCCCTTTGAACCGGTCGGCATCAACGTGCAGACGGGCCGTTTCCTCGACGTGTTCCTGCTGTTCGCCGCGCTGGAAGAAAGCCCGCTGATCACGCCGGAGCATGGCGAACTGCTGGCGCGTAATTTCGCGCGCACGGTGAAGGAAGGCCGCCGTCCGGGCCTGACCCTGACCCGCGATGGCGAAGAGGTTACGCTCAAGCAGTGGGGCCTGGACATGCTGGAGCGCTTCAAGCCCGTGGCGGAGTTGCTGGACCGCGAGCACGGCGGCCGCGAACACATGGCGGCGCTGGAAGCACAGGCGGCCAAGCTGCACGATCCCGAACTCACCCCTTCGGCGCGCGTGCTGCAGTCGCTGCGCGCGAACGGCAAGTCGTTCACGGCCTTCGGCCTGCACCAGAGCGAAAAGCATGCGGCTTACTTCCGCAGCCATCCGCCAAGCGCAGAGGACGTGGCGCGCTTCAGCGAAATGGCGCGCGTCTCCATCGCGGAGCAGGAACAACTGGAACGTACCCAGACCGGCAGTTTCGACGATTACGTCAAGGCCTACCGGGCCAGCAACCTGTGTCCGAACCACTGCACCTGACCCTTGCTCACCTTCTTTAACGAACAGCACGCGCAACAGTTCGGCGGCACGGACCATCTGGTCAGGTCCGTACAGGCAGAACTGGAGCGGCGCGGGCTGGGCCAGATCGTGACCCCGCAAAGCGTGCCGCTGACCGCGCTTGAACGCACCCACAGCCCGCGCTACCTCTCTTTTCTGCGCAACGCGTGGAGCGAATCCCTATCGCATCCAAGTTTTGCGGGCTGGCCGGTTGTCACAGCCAACCAGCATGCAATACGCACCATGCGCACCGATATCGAGCCGGAAGATTTCCGGGCCCGTCTCGGCCTGTATTCGATGGATACCTTCACCGGGATCGGCGCCGGCACCTGGAGCGCGGCCAAAGGTGGCGCCGACTGCGCGGTCAATGCGGCGCATGCCCTGCGCGTCGGTGAGCGCGGTACCTTTGTGCTGACGCAGCCGCAAGGCCACCACGCAGGCGCCGATTTCTGCGGCGGCTACAGCTACCTGAATAATGCGGCCTTGGCCGCCCAGCACTTGCTGGATGACGGGATGGCCAAGGTTGCCATCCTCGACCTCGATTACCAGCACGGCAATGGGGCACAAGGCATCTTCTACGAGCGTTCCGACGTGCTTTGCCTGTCGATCCACGCCGACCCGCGCCATGCCTTTCCCTACTTTTGCGGCCATGCCGACGAAACAGGCGCGGGCGCCGGGCTTGGCTACAACGTCAACATCCCGCTGGCCCCGGGCTCCAATTCGCAGGCCTGGTTCGCTGCGCTGGAAACGGCTTGCGTGCGCCTGTCGATGTACCGGCCGGAGGCGCTGATCGTGGCCCTGGGCGGAAACATCTTCCAAGGCGAAGAGCACGGCGGCTTCGGGCTCACGTCTGCCGATTTCCTGCGCCTTGGCGAGCGCCTGGCCTGGCTTGGCTTTCCCACCAGCTTCCAGCTGGAGGGCGGGACGATCCGGCGCGAGCTGGGCATCAATATCGTCAACGTGCTGGAAGGCTTCGACTGCGCCATGGTCTGAGCTTAGCCTGGCAGCGCCAGCCGCGCTTCCAGTCCGCCCCCGTCGCGCTGGTGCAGTGTCAGAGCACCGCCCATCGCAGTGGCCAGCTGGCGCGCAATCGCCAGGCCAAGGCCGGTGCCGCCGGTCTCGCGGCTGCGTGAGGACTCCAGCCGCACGAACGGCTCGAAGACCGCTTGCAGCGATTCCGCCGGGATGCCCGGGCCGCGGTCCATCACCTGGATCACGATGCCGCCAGCATGTGACGCGTCCGGCTTCACGCATACTTCTGCGCTTCCGCCAAACTTCAGCGCATTGTCGATCAGGTTGCCCAGCACGCGCCGCAGTGCTTGCGGGCGCAGCTCCATCGCGTGGCCAACTGCGCCATGAAGCGTGACGTCCTGCCCTGCGTCGGTGTAGTCATGCACCATGCTGTCGAGCAGCGCGTCCGGATCGATGCGCATCGCCGCTTCCGAGGTGCCGTGCAGGGTGCGCGCGTAGGCTACGCCCTCCTTTACCAGCTGCTCCATCGCCTGCAAGTCCTGCCGCAGTTTGGACTGCTGCGCCTCGTCGTCCATCATGTCGACGCGCAAGCGCATGCGGGTAATCGGCGTCTGCAAGTCATGCGAGATCGAGGCCAGGATCTGGATGCGCTCGGCCATGTAGCCGGCAATACGCTGCTGCATGGCGTTGAAGGCGCGCGCGGCACGCGCCACTTCCGACGGCCCACTCTCCGGCAGGTGAGCGCCCTGCATGTCGGGGCCAAGCGCGTCGGCCGCCAGCGCAAGCTGCTCCAGCGGCCGCGTCGCCAGGCGCACGGCCAGCCAGCAGCACAGGGCAAATACCGCAAGCTGCGCTACCATCAGGGCGCCAAACCAGGGCGACATCGGCACGCTGCGCATGGGACGGAAGTCGATCGTCAGCGGCATGCCATCGCTCAAGCGCAGATGCACCTGATAGCGTTCGTGTTCGCCGATAATCTGGTGCACGGTCAGCTTGTATTGCTTGCCGACGCCTTCCTCGAACGAGCGCACGGCATTAGCCTCCAGGACGTCCAGGTGCGGCAGCGATTCGTCGCATTCCTCCAGCCTGAATTCGTAGCTGCGGCGCGCCAGCCGCGGCAACCAGTCCGCGCGTTGCGCCGCAGGCAAGGCGTCGAGCAGGGCCACCGAGGTGGTGACCTCGCGCTCGATGTAGCCCATCATCATATTGGTAGTCGCCTCATTCCGCTCGCGCATGGTGAGCCAGAACGACAAGCCCTGCGCCACCGCCACGCCAAGGCACAGCAGCAGGGCCAGGCGGGCGAACAGGGAGCGCGGCCAATGCAAGCGCATCATGGCTCGCCTGCCGCCAGCGTGACGGCGGCCGAAAACACATAGCCTTCACTGCGCAGTGTCTTGATGTAGCGCGGCTCACGCGCCGTGTCGCGCAGGCGCTGGCGCACCCGGCTCACCAGCAAGTCAATCGAACGGTCGAACTGGTCGGCGTTGCGGCCCTGGGTCAGGTTCAGCAGCTGGTCGCGCGTCAGCACGCGCTGCGGGTGGTCGAGGAAGACGCGCAGGAGACGGTATTCAGCGCCGCTCAACGCCACCTGCGTGCCGTCGGCGTCAAGCAGGTGGCGCGCCACCGTGTCGAGACGCCAGTCGCCGAAGGCCAGCATCGGCACCGATTCGTTGACCTGCATGTTCGGCGGCAGCATGCGCGTGCGGCGCAGCACGGCGTTGATGCGCGCCAGCAGTTCGCGCACGGCGAAAGGCTTGGGCAGGTAATCATCGGCGCCCATTTCCAGGCCGATGATGCGGTCGGTTTCGTCGTTGCGCGCGGTCAGCATCAGCACCGGGATGGCCTTGTGCTTGCCGGCACGCAGGTCGCGGCACAAGGCCAGGCCGTCTTCGCCGGGCAGCATCAGGTCCAGCACGATGAGGTCGGGCGTGTCTTCCTCGATCACGGCGCGCATCTGGCGACCGTTGGCTGCCAGCGATGTGCGCAAGCCGTTTTTCTGCAGATAGGCGCCGATCAACTCGCGGATATCACGGTCATCGTCAACGATCAGGATGTGGTCTGGGTTTTCCATGAAGCCATGATACCCAATGCGGGACAGGGATTTGTATCCCAGTGTGTACAGCCTGCCCAGGTACACAAAACATTGCACGCAAGGGGGTGCGGCGAAATATGCCGGATACCTGGGGGCGGTTCAATGGAGTCATTCCAAGACACGGAGCTGACCATGACCAACCCGCTCGACACTCCACTGGCCTTCCTGGCCGGCCTGCTCACCATCGCTTCACCCTGCGTGCTGCCGATGCTGCCCATCCTGCTGGGCTCCGGCGTCAACCAGCGCAACCGCCGCCGTCCGCTGTTCATCGTGGCCGGCTTCATCCTGAGCTTTGCAAGCTTCGCCATGCTGCTGGGCGTGGTCTCCGCCACGATCGAAGTGGCCCAGGACGTGCTGCGCAATACCGCCCTTGCCCTGCTGGCCCTGTCCGGCCTGTTCCGCCTGTGGCCGGCCCCTTATGAATGGCTGGTCGCGCGCCTGCCGGGCCGCAGCGCCGACGCCGCGCCGCGCGAAGACGACGGCAGCAATGGCGGCGCCTTCCTGCTCGGCATATCGCTGGGTGCGGTCTGGACGCCTTGCGCCGGCCCGGTTCTGGCTTCGATCCTGGTGCTGGTGGTGAAGGCGCAAGATCCGGCCTGGTCGGCCCTGCTGCTGACCCTGTACGCCGTCGGCGCGGCCTTTCCCATGCTCGGGATTATTTACGGCGGCCAGTACGCCACCCAGCGCGTGCGTTCTGTGGCCCGCCACGCCGAGCGCCTGCAGCAAGTGTTCGGCGTGCTGGTGGTCGCCACCGCCATCGCGATCTACCTGCAATACGACACCCTGGCCTACTCCTGGGCCGCGCAACACCTCCCAACCCTGAAAGGACTGTGAATATGAAGACCACCCTGAAATTCCTGGCTGCCGCCGCAACCCTGGTGGGCGCCAGCGCCAGCGCCGGCGCCAGTGCAGCAACGGCCCCGTTCGAAGCGCCCGAATTCAGCGGCATTACCCAATGGCTGAACAGCGAACCGCTGACGATGAAACAACTGCGTGGCAAGGTGATACTGGTTGATTTCTGGACCTATGACTGCATAAACTGTATCCACACCCTGTCGCACGTCGTGCAGTGGCACGACAAGTACAAAGACAAGGGCTTGGTCGTGATCGGCGTGCATACGCCGGAGTACGCTTTCGAGCGCAAGACCGAGAACGTGCGCACCGCCTTAAAGCGCTTCGACATACGTTATCCAGTCGCGCAGGACAACCGCTACGCCACCTGGAACGCGTACAACAACCGCTACTGGCCAGCTTTCTATTTAGTCAACAAAAAAGGCCAGGTGGTGTACACCCACTTCGGTGAAGGCCAGTACGAGCAAACCGAAGCGCGGATCCAGCAACTGCTGGCTCAAACCGAGTGAGTTCATGATGAGCGAAAAATTCTTCAAAAATAGCTTGCAATTAAATCGCACACTATCTATAGTGTGCACATGGGCAGCAAACAAGGCCCCGGAAACCGGAAACAAATAGCACGCTAGCTAATCGCTCACTACTCACGAAAAGGAAAACATACCATGGCAAAGATCTCCAACATCCTGTACCGCGCAAACGCAACTTCCACCGGCGGCCGCGAAGGCAAATCCGCCTCCAGCGACGGCGCATTGGACGTCAAGCTGACCACTCCAAAAGAACTGGGCGGCAATGGCGCGTTCGGCACCAATCCGGAGCAACTGTTCGCAGCCGGCTACTCGGCCTGCTTCATTGGCGCCCTGAAGTTCGTTGGGGGCCGCGACAAGATCGCCGTACCGGCTGACGCTTCCATCAACGCCACTGTCGGCATCGGCCCGATCGAAACCGGCTTCGGCATCGAAGTGGAGTTGAAGATCTCCCTGCCAGGCGTGGATCGCGCCACCGCAGAAAAACTGGTGAACGCCGCGCACATCGTCTGCCCGTACTCGAACGCGACTCGCGGCAACATCGACGTCACCCTGACCATCGTATAAGCAAGCAAGGGCCCGGCAGCAAAGGCGGCCGAGCCCACCCAAGAGGAGAAATATCATGAAAGCATTTGCAACCATCATCGCTTCCGCCGCCCTGGCCCTCTCCACTGCCGCCCAGGCAGCGCCGCCCGACACCAACAGCGGCGAAGGCTACCAGGCCGACAACTCGTTCGTATCGACCAAAACGCGCGCGGAAGTAAAGGCTGAGACCATCGCCGCCCTGCGCCGTGGCGAAATCCTGAACGGCGAACTGTATCCGCTGGACTTTGCCTCCCCCACCCGCGGCAAGACCCGCGCCGAAGTGAAGGCAGAACTGGCCTCTGCGATCCGTAACGGCGAGCTTCGCGTCGACTATTAAGCTGGCATAAAATGGTCGCCTCCTATCAAGCGGGGCGACCAATGATTGAATGGCAGTGGCTGGACTTCAACAGCATTCCCAACGCAGACCTGTATGAAATGCTGCGGCAGCGGCAAGAGGTCTTCGTAATCGAACAGCAGTGTTTTTACTCCGATATGGACGGCTACGATGAAGCCGCCCACCACCTACTCGGCTGGCAAACGATAGAGGGCAAGCGAACCCTGGCCGCTTACCTGCGCTGCATCGCGCCGGGCATCAAGTATCCTGAAATGTCGCTGGGCCGCGTGCTGACGACGCAGGCGGCACGTGGCAGCGGTGCTGGCCGGCAGTTGATCGCGGAGGGCATCTGCAACGCGGAGGCGCTGCATCCAGGCCACCGCATCCGCATCGGCGCCCAGGCCCACCTGGAAAAATTCTATGGCAGCTTCGGCTTCAAGGCTGTCGGCGAGCCATATGACGAGGATGGCATTCCACACCTGGAGATGCTGCGTTAGGCAAAAAAAACGGCCCGAAGGCCGTTTCTTTCTGGACTTTCGCCAATTACTTGGTAACGGAAGTCACTTCAACATCGAAGATCAGCGGCGCGTTCGCAGGAATGCTGCCCTGGCCGGTCGTGCCGTAGCCCATGCTTGCCGGGATGATCAGGGTACGCTTGCCCCCAGCCTTCATGCCGAGCAGGCCATCTTCCCAGCCTTTGATGACTGCGTTAGCGCCCAACTTGACGGTCATTGGAACCCCTTTGGTCAGGGAAGTGTCGAAACGCAGGCCGCGTTTGTCGGTGACACTGTCGTCGTACAAGTAGCCGGAGTAGCTTACGGTCAGCGTGTTGCCTGTGACTGATGCATCTCCTGCGCCTTCTGCGATGATGATCTTGTCGAAAGCAGGCTGCGCGGTTTGCGCCGGAGGCGTCGCGTTGAGGGCGGTCATCTCGATTTCGTACACGACGGCGGTGCCTGGCGGCACGATGTAGTTACCGGCATCGTCCTTGCGGCCATACTGGGCCCATGCCATGCTGGCCGGGATCAGCAGCCTGCGCTTGCCCCCCACTTGCATGCCCACGATGCCCTGGTCCCAGCCTGCAATGCGGCTGTCCACGCCCAGCAGGAAGCTGAAAGGCTGGCCACTGTATTTGTCCAAGAATTCCGTACCCTTGTTGTCTGGCTTGGTGTTGTCGTACAGCCAGCCGCGGTACTGGATGGTCACCAGGTTCTTGGCAGCGGCCGCTGCGCCCGAGCCGACTTGAAGCTCTTGCTTTGTAAATACCGGCTGCGGCGGAATCGGCGATGGCAGCGTGCTGAAGCTGTGCACGTTCAGTTGATACACGACCGAGGTATTGGCAGGGACGATCACCTTGCCAGTCGAGTCTTTGACATCCACCGGGCCAAACGCCATATTCGACGGGATGATCACAAGCCGCGAGCCGCCCGCTTGCATTCCAATCAAGGCCTTGTCCAAGCCCGCAATGCGGGCGCCGACGCCGACCGTCATGGTCATCGGCTTATCGACACTGTTGGTAACGGAACTCTCGAACTGATCCCCTTTTTTGTCGGTCTTGGCTTCGTTGTAAAGCCAGCCGGTGTAGCTGAAGGTGACCAGGTCGCCAGAGGCCACTACCGGAGCACTGCCGCCTGGCTCGTTGTCCACAACTACCGCATAAGCAGGCTGCGGCGGCAGCGGAGTGGTGTCGTTATTTTTGGCACCACCACCGCATGCTGTCAGGGCCGCAGCGCAAGCCAGGGTGGCGATTGCCTTGAACATCGAGTTCTTCATTTCAATCTTGCCTATTCGTTAAAGGAGGGTAACGGAGCAGCAGTTTAGCAGACCGTTAATCCCCCCTCTACAAGAGGCAAGATCCGTTACAAATTAAATCTCCACTTGTGTGCCAAGTTCGATGACGCGGTTCGGCGGGATCTGGTAATAGTCGGCCGCAGCGCGCGCGTTGCGCGACATCGCCACGAACAGGTGCTCGCGCCATGGCGCCATGCCGTCGCCCGGCGAAGAAATCACGGTCTGGCGCGCGATGAAGAAGGAAGTCTCCATCATTTCGAACTTCAGGCCTTTCTCTTCGCACAGGGCCATGATGGCCGGCACGTCCGGCTCGTCCTTGAAGCCGTAATTGATATTCAGCTGGTAGCACTCATGGCCCAGGACTGTCACGCGGACCTGCTCCGAAGGCGGCACATAAGGCTCCTCCACAATATGCACGGTGAAGAACACCACGCGCTCGTGCAGCACCTTGTTGTGCGACAGGTTGTGCAGCAGCGCATGCGGCACGCCATCGCTCTCGCCGCGCAGGAACACCGCGGTACCCGGCACGCGGGTCGGCGGCGCCATGAACAGGGAGTTCAGGAAGTCTTCCAGCGGGATCGCGTGCTTTTCCAGGTTCTTGAACACCAGCTCGCGGCCGGTGCGCCAGGTCAGCATGGTGGTGAACAGCGCGGTACCGAGCAGCAGCGGGAACCAGCCGCCGTGGAACAGCTTCAGCGAGGTAGCCGAGAACAGCGTGATGTCGATCACGATGAAGAAGCCGGTCGCAGCGAAGCACAGCAGCAGCGGCAGGTGCCAGCGGTAGCGGGTGACGAAGAAGGTCAGGATCGTGGTCGCCAGCATGGTTGCGGTCACCGCAATGCCGTAGGCGCCAGCGAGTGCATCCGAAGACTGGAAGCCAATCACGGCAATCAGCACGACAATCAACTGCAGCCAGTTCACCACTGGGATGTAGATCTGGCCCATCTCGCTTTCCGAGGTGTGCTGGATGCGCATGCGCGGCAGCATGCCCAGCGCAATGGCCTGTTTGGTCATCGAGAAGGTGCCGGAAATGGTCGCCTGCGACGCGATCACGGTGGCCGCCGTCGACAGGATCACCAGCGGAATCACGCTCCAGCTACCGAGCTGGTTGAAGAATGGATTGGTAATCGCAGACGGATCCTTGATCAGCAGCGCACCCTGGCCAAGGTAGTTCAGCGCCAGTGCCGGGAAGCAGATCAGGAACCAGGCCAGGCGGATCGGCTTCTTGCCGAAGTGCCCCATGTCGGCGTACAGCGCTTCCGCGCCAGTGAACGCCAGCACTACGGCGCCCAAGGCAACGAACGCCACCATGCCATGCGAGAACAGGAAGGTGAAGGCATGCACAGGGTTCAATGCCCCCAGGATCGCCGGCTCCTTGATGATATTGATGACGCCCATCGCCGCCAGCGCCGCAAACCAGAGTGCCATGATCGGACCGAAGAAGCGTCCGATACCGGCCGTGCCGTGGCGCTGCACCGCGTACAGGCTTACCAATACGACGATGGTCAGCGGGACCACGTATTTTTCCAGCCCGGGCGCTGCCACCTCCAGGCCTTCGATGGCCGACAGCACCGAGATCGCAGGCGTAATCACGCTATCGCCATAGAACATGGTGGCGCCAAAGGTGCCGATCAGCAGCAGGGGGAAGTGCCATTTGGGCGCAGCCTTGTGCACCGAATTCAGGGCCAGGGCCATCAAGGCCATGATGCCGCCCTCGCCACGGTTATCCGCGCGCAACATCAGGCTGACATATTTGAGGGAGACAATCATCGTCAGGCCCCAGAAGATGAGCGAGACGATGCCCAGCAGATTCTCCTGGTTCAGGGGAAGCCCGTGGGTGGGGTCGAAAATGGTTTTGAGAGTATAGAGGGGGCTGGTACCGATATCGCCGTAGACAATGCCAATGGCGGCCAATGTCAATGCAGCTACGCTGCTTTTCTTATGTTGTGACAAGATTTCACCCAAAATTGGTTTTGGTGCATCGCACAATAGGCCAGTTATGGGCCTTTTGCAAGTTTTTTACGCCGCCGGTGAAAACCTGACGGATATGCTATTTTCCATCTTTACGCATAGAAAATCATCGCTCTCATGAATACCGGCATGCTGTACGCCGCAGGCGCTTTCCTGTCCTGGGGCCTGTTCCCGCTATATTTTCACGCAATTAAGAATGTGCCGGCGTCCGAAATCCTGGCGCATCGCATGGCCTGGTCGCTGCTGTTCCTGATGCTCGTACTGGCGGTACGGCGGCAATGGAAATGGCTGCCGCAAGTGCTGCGCCAGCCCAAAGTCGTGGGCAGTTTCCTGGCCAGCGCTTTCCTGCTGAGCGCAAACTGGTTCGTGTATATCTGGGCAGTGAACAATGGCCATGTGGTCGATGCCAGCCTGGGCTACTTCATCAACCCGCTGGTGAATGTGCTGCTGGGCATGCTGGTGCTGAAGGAAAAACTGCGTCGTGGCCAGTGGATTGCCATCGGTGTTGCCGCCACCGGGGTGGCCTGGCTGACCTGGCAGGCTGGCCAGGTGCCATATATCGCGCTGGTGCTGGCCCTGAGCTTTGGCGCTTATGGGTTGCTGCGCAAGACTGCGGCGCTGGCGGCGCTGGAAGGACTGTCTTTCGAAACCCTGATCCTGTTCCCGCTGGCAGTGGCTTACCTCGGTTGGCTGGTGTACCACGGCCAGAGCGTCTTCCTGAATGCCGAATCGGACAGCACACGCTGGCTGCTGGCAGCCGCAGGCCCGACAACGGCGATCCCGCTGCTGCTGTTCGCCGCCGGTGCGCGGCGCATTCCGATGTCGGTGCTCGGCATGCTCCAATATATGTCGCCATCGCTGCAAATGCTGCTGGGCGTCTGGGTCTTCCACGAAGCGTTTTCCTCGACCAGGCTGGTCGGTTTCCTGTTCATCTGGAGTGCGCTGGCGATCTATATGCTGGAGAGCTGGTTGATCAACAGAAAGGCGAATTGAGTGTCGGAAAATTTTACAGCGTTGGTTCTGCGGAAATCATAATTACTGTCACTCAATTGACTTTTCCGTAATCGAATCAATGACCTAGGGAAAGTCCGTTGCACGCGGGCACGACAATTGCTTAATTCCCAGTAACACTTCGGGAGAGCAATAATGGTTAGCAAAAAGTTTCTGGCGGGCATCGCAGCCCTGTTCTGTGCAGCATCTGTGCAAGCTGAAACAATGCCGTTGTCGTCCGCATTTTCGTTTAATCAGTACCTGACGACTGGCCAGAGCCAGAACCTGAAGATCGACGTAAATAGCCTGTTGGCTGGCAAGAGCCTGTCCAGCGCTTCGATCAGCTCCGGCGTGCTGACCGTGTCCGGTTTCTCCTCCGCCGACTTCGACATCGTCGGTTCGTCCGTGACGAACCTGAATTACTCGGAGAATCGCGAAACGACGGACTGCAACAAGGGCAAATGCAAGGTCGTCACCGACAACTTCCACATCAAGCAATTCAACACCAACTATAGCGACGCCATCGCCGACGAGATGAAGGTCACGACCGGTGGCGCCTCCGCGACCGGCTCGGCCAACGATCAAAGTGCTTTCGACACCGACAGCGGCAAGATCGAAGACATCAAAAAGCAGACGGGCAGCGAAAATGGCGGCTACAACCGCTGGTACAACCAGTTCATCAGTCATTACGATTCGCTGGGCGGCGACCTGGTGGTGCAACTGAGCCTGGACTCCCTGGCCTTGAACGACCTGGCGGCAGACGGCATCCTCAACTTTTCCGTGAATTCCATGCTGGGACAATTCAACCTGACCGACGTGCGCCTGGACTTCGTAGCGCAGGACGCTGTGCCGCCTGCGCAAGTGCCTGTGCCAACCAGCCTGCTGCTGACTGGCCTGGGCCTGGCCGCGCTGGCAACGGTACGCCGGCGCAAAGCATAAGCAAGCAGCTGCCCCAAAAGGACCCGGCACTTGCCGGGTCTTTTTTTATGCGCCATCACAATGCGCTAAACTAGCGCCTTTACGAACCGACAAGAACTCATACCGTGGCCAATTACGTCTATACCATGAACCGCGTGGGCAAAATCGTCCCACCGAAACGTCAGATTCTGAAGGACATTTCGCTGTCCTTCTTCCCAGGCGCCAAGATTGGCGTGCTGGGCCTGAACGGCTCCGGCAAATCGTCCCTGCTGAAAATCATGGCAGGCATCGACACCGACATCCAGGGCGAAGCGCGCCCGATGCCTGGCCTGAACATCGGCTACCTGCCACAGGAACCGCAACTCGATCCTGAAAAAACCGTGCGCCAGGAAGTGGAATCCGGCCTGGGTGAAGCCTTCAACGCGCAAGCACTGCTGGAAGCCGTGTACGCCGCGTATGCCGAACCGGATGCGGACTTCGACGCGCTGGCCAAGGAACAGGAACGCCTGGAATCGATCATCGCTGCTGCCGACGGCGGCAACCTGAACCTGCAACTGGAAATGGCCGCTGACGCGCTGCGCCTGCCGCCATGGGACCAGAAGATCGGCGTGCTGTCCGGCGGTGAAAAGCGCCGCGTGGCGCTGTGCAAGCTGCTGCTGTCCAAGCCGGACATGCTGCTGCTCGACGAGCCGACCAACCACCTGGATGCCGAATCCGTGGAATGGCTGGAGCAATTCCTGGTGCGCTTCCCTGGCACCGTGGTTGGCATCACCCACGATCGCTACTTCCTGGACAATGCTGCCGAATGGATCCTGGAACTGGACCGTGGCCACGGCATCCCTTGGAAGGGCAACTACTCTTCCTGGCTGGACCAGAAACAGGCCCGCCTGAAGCAGGAAGAAGCCACCGAATCCGCGCGCCAGAAGGCGCTGCAGAAAGAACTGGAATGGTCGCGCCAGAACCCGAAGGCACGCCAGGCCAAGTCCAAGGCCCGCATGGCGCGCTTCAATGAACTGAGCGAATTCGAGTACCAGAAGCGTAATGAGACCCAGGAGATCTTCATTCCTGTGGCCGAACGCCTGGGCAACGATGTGATCGAATTCAAGAATGTCAGCAAATCGTTTGGCGACCGCCTGCTGATCGACAACCTGTCCTTCATCATCCCACCGGGCGCGATCGTCGGCATCATCGGCCCGAACGGCGCCGGTAAGTCGACCCTGTTCAAGATGATCGCTGGCATCGAGCAACCGGACAGCGGCGAAGTGGCGATCGGCAAGACCGCCAAGATTTCGCTGGTGGACCAGAGCCGCGACAAGCTGGACAACGACAAGACCGTGTTCGAGGCAGTGTCCGGCGGCGCCGACATCCTCAGCGTGGGCCGTTTCGAAATGCCGTCGCGCGCGTATGTGGGCCGCTTCAACTTCAAGGGCTCGGACCAGCAGAAGATCGTCGGCAACCTGTCCGGCGGTGAGCGCGGCCGTCTGCACTTGGCCAAGACCCTGCTGATGGGCGGCAACGTGCTGCTGCTGGACGAACCGTCCAACGACCTGGACGTGGAAACCCTGCGTGCGCTGGAAGATGCGCTGCTGGAGTTCGCCGGTTCCGTGATGGTGATTTCGCACGATCGCTGGTTCCTGGACCGTATTGCGACCCACATCCTGGCCTTTGAAGGCGATTCCCAGGTGACCTTCTTTGCGGGTAACTACCAGGAATACGAAGCCGACAAGAAGAAGCGTTTGGGCGAGGAAGGCGCGAAGCCGAAGCGTATTCGTTATAAGCCGCTGCACGGCTAAAACCGGTAAACCTGGGTCTGACCCACAGGGTCAGACCCAGTCAATTCCGACGCCACGGATTGGGTTGTGCGCCTTTGATCTTCGTCGAACATCAAAGACCTCGAACCAACCCCATTAGCCGCAAGATCATTCAGGGGTCTGACCCAGCGGGTCAGACCCCGGTTTACCGGTTTTAGAGGAGTCGACGATGCGCAAACAATTCCTTTGTGGACTGGTCCTGGCCAGTGCCGGCGCCATTGCGCACGAGGCCCCCATCGACAAGCTGTCCTGGCTAGCCGGCTGCTGGTCGCACACCGGCGCCGAAAAAGGCTCCGTTGAAATGTGGACCCTGCCAGCTGGCGGCACCATGCTGGGCGTGGCCCGCACGGTAAAAAACGGCAAGACAGTCGAGTGGGAACACACCATGATCCGCGAAACCGAGCCGGGCATCTGGGCCTATGTGGCCAAGCCAAGCCGTCAACTCGAAGCGGCCTTCCCGATCAAGTCGATCGGCGATGGCGAGGTGATCTTTGAAAACCCGCAGCATGACTTCCCGCAGCGGATCATTTACAAGCGCGATGGCGCCGATGGCATCAAGGCGCGCATCGAAGGTGTCTCGAAAGGCAAGGAAAAAGCCTTTGATTACCCTATGCAGCGGACGCAGTGTCCGAATGGAGGGTGAGGCGGGCACAAGGACATTGGCAGCGCAAGGCTGCCGTTGTCGCACCCGGCCTCGATCGGGACTTTGCGGGGGGAAGCAGCTGAACTGCCCTCCCCCTCGACTCAGAAGCTAGCCTTCACGCCCAGGTTGACCGCGCCTTTGCGGCGGCCCTGGTCGATATCGTTCTTGCCGAAGTGCTCGTACTCCAGCACGCCCGAGACTTTCTCGGTGAAGGCGTATTCAGCGCCAACCGAAGCGTACAGCGCGTTACGGCTGCTATCGCCGTTGTACGCGGAAGCCAGGCCGGTGGCATTTACGTCATTCTTGTTGTGGGCGATACCCAGCTTGCCGGTCAGCGCCACCTGCTGGTTGATCGGGAAAGTGCCCTTGCCAGCCAGGTAGAAGGACTTGGCCTTGCCTTCGATGCTGCCGGTGCCTGCGCCGGTGGTGTAGTTGTACGACTGCTTGCCGAAGTCTACATAGCCGGCTTCCACGCCCCAGGTCTTGTCGATCTGCACGCCGCCAAAGATCTTGCCACCGTACTCCGTGGATTTCTTATTGCCGTCACTGGTGTCATTCGGCAAGGTGTACTTGTTCGAGTTGGCCACGACGCCTGCACCGATGTACGGCTTCAGCTCTTGCGCCTGGACGGAGGCCGCGCCGAGGGCAACGGCGGAAGTGATGAGTGCGAATGCGATTTTTTTCATGTTCGTGATCTTTCAGCAAAAGTAAGTCGGACTTGCTTGGGATCGCGCTTCGTCTGTGGAAGTGCGATGGAAAGCACGATAACACTGCCAAAAGTTCAAGGGGGAGACGAACTGGTAAGAATTGTGTGATTTTGTAAGCAGCCTTGAAATACCAATGTTCAGCTCAAAATGAGCGAACTTGGCTTCAGATAAGCCGAAATGTCAGATTGATACGCGGGCCACAGGGTGTTCGCGCCTTATTGATGCCATGCCGCCAGCAATGCTGGAGTTTTCCCGCCATGAGCAACAGGCTGCCGTCGGTCAGGTCGATCTTGACGGTTTTGGGCTGCTTCTTGTGCTTCAGGATAAAGGTGCGGGTGGCGCCGAAGCTGACCGAGGCGATCGCAGGCTGGGGGCCAAGTTCCGGCTCATCGTCACTGTGAAAGCCCATGCTGTCCTGCTCGTTTCGGTAATAGTTGAGCAGAACGCTGTTGAAGCGCTTGCCGCTGGCGGCTTCAATGGCGCGCTTGATTTCAAGCTGCAGGGGCGTGAAGGGCAGCGGCTCAAAGGTGCGGCCAGAATAGGTATAGCGCTGCTCGCCATACCAGGCGCTGAGCCTGGGCTGCGCCACTTCGCGACCGAACAGGAAAATGGTTTCTGCCTTCCATGCCGTTTCATCGAGCAGCCTTTGCATCACTTCTGCGTTATCCACAGCAAGCGGAAGCTGCCGCATGAAATACAGCTCGCCGTCCTCGATCGGGATGGGCAATAATTCGGCTTCAGCAGAAAACAGGTCCATAGGCGTTATCATATAACGATGAACAAACGTCAATTCCTCGGTGCCGTGGCAGCGGCCGGCGCCCTCCCCTCATTAGGCGCCGCTGCTCCCAAAGCTGAGCGCGGCCCGGCGCTGCTGACCGTAACCGGTGCAATTGCCAAGCCGAATCGCGGCAGCTTCGACCGTGTCGCCGACCAGATGATGCACCGCCAGCACCTGGCATTCGACAAAGCCTTCGCTTTCGATTTTGCCGCACTGGATGCGCTGCCCGCCGTCGCGATCAAGCCGACGCTGGAATACGACAACAAGCCGCATACCCTGTCCGGCCCGCTGCTGGTCGATGTGTTGAAAGCTGCCGGTGCGCAAGCCAGCGACAACAGCACGCTGATCCTGCGTGCGGTCGATGGCTATGCGGTGGCGGTGTCCGTGGCGCGCGCCCGGACGCAGCGCTTCATCGTTGCCACCCATCTGGATAGCGCCCCGATGGCGCTGGGCGGCCTCGGCCCGCTATGGGCGATTTACGATGCGGACCGGGTGCCGGAAATGGCGAGCAGGCCCGTGGGCGAACGCTTTACTACCTGCCCCTGGGCTCTGTATCACATCGAGGTTCAGGCGTAAGCTTCGGCCAGCGACATCACGCGCGGGGTGATCGCCACCCCGATATCGCCAAAAATCTTGTTGATGATGGCCATATTGGCTTCGGCTTCTTCCGCCTTCCAGCCGTTGAACAGGTCGGTGCCATCTTTCTGGAAGTGCAGGTCCAGCACCTTGCCGCGGTCCTTGTGGGTGTAGCCCGAGCTGTGCACCTGCTTGAAGCCGCCTGCAGCCAGTGCCTCGAGCACGGAAGTCGGCGGGTTATCCGGGTCGGTTGCCATGTACACGCCGAAGGTCTTGCCAGGCGGTTTGGCGGCAATATCGACTTCGTAAATGCCAGGCGCCTTGGTGACAGACGTGGATTTCAAAAATAACATAGCGTTCCCCTAGAACTGTGTGTGGCTTAGGTGGACAAGCTTATTGCTAACGACCAATTTTGTCACTCGCTGGAACTATCTTTTTGCTCGACCACAACAGAAGCTGGAGCAAAAAGCATTACCTGCTCTTCAACTATACTTTTGCACTGCTGATTTACAAGCCGGAAGATTAGTTAGGAGTCCTTGACATATTGCGTTTTGCCCATATACTTGGCGCATGGACACGACTTCGACCCGCATCATTTCCGCCATTTCCCGCATCGGCAGCGTGCTGCGCTCGGGCATGTGGGAATTTGCGACCAGCGAAAACCTGAACCCGGCGCAGGCTGAGATCCTGCAATTGCTGCATAGCCGGACACAGGGCGTGCGCTTGTCCTGGGTTGCGCGGCAACTCTCGATTTCGGCAGCCAGCGCCAGCGATTCGGTTGCGGCCCTGGTGGCGAAAGGGCTGGTCCGCAAAGCCCGCGCGCAGGACGATGGCCGTGCCACCGACCTGCATCTTACCGAGGATGGCCGGCAAATGGCGCAACGCATTGCGGGTGCCACCGCATTTGCCGACGAGGCAGTCGGCAAGTTGTCGCCGCAGGCGCAAGAACAATTGCTGGGCGGCTTGCTGCAGCTGATTGGACAGTTGCAGAAGACGGAACGCTTTCCGGAACTGCGCGCTTGCCTCTCTTGTAAATATTTCCAGCCTGACCGGCACCAGGATGACGCCGCCCCGCACCATTGCGGGCTGGTCGACGCTCCATTGTCGGTGGCGATGCTGCGCATTGATTGCCCGGACCACCAACCGGCCGATCCGGCGCAGCAGCTGAAGAATTGGCAGGCCCTGGCTTGAGGCCGGCCTTTTTTTTTGTCCTATTTAATTAGGACTCCTATTTTAATGAAAGGAGCTTCACCATGTCGCGCATTCCACTGAACACCAATGACTCCACCGGCCTGCTGGCCCAGATCCACCAGGCTTTTGGCGCCACGCCCAATATGTTCAAGGCGGTGTCCAACTCACCGGCTGCCCTGAAGAGTATGTGGGGTAGCTTCGGTGCCCTTGGCAGCGGCAAGCTCGACGCCAAACTGGGCGAGCAGATTGCCGTGGCGATCGCCGACCGCAACGATTGCGAATACTGCCTGGCGGCGCATACGGCACTGGGCCGCAAAGCCGGAGCCTCCGCCGACGAAATGAGCGCGGCACAAGCTGGCCAGTCGAGCGATCCAAAGACTGGCGCCGCATTGCGCTTCGCGATAGCAGTGGTCAGCAACCGGGCCAGGGTCGATGATGAACAGGTGGAAGAGCTGCGGGCGGTCGGCTTCAGCGATGAGGAAATCGTGGAGATCATGGCCCATGTGGCGCTGAACCTGTTCACCAATTATGTGAACGTCGCGTTCAAGGTGCCGGTCGATTTCCCCGGCGTGAAGCTGCGCGCAAAATGATGCGGCTAGATGCCTCGGCGTGGCTCAACGGGGCTGCGCCTGCCACCGACGGCAAGGTGGTCGCGGTGCATGCCTTCCAGATGCTGTGCCCGGGCTGCGTGGCGCACGGCGTTCCACAAGCCATGAAGATGCAGCAGGTGTTCCCTGAACTGGTGGTGATTGGCCTGCACAGCGTCTTCGAACATCACGACGTGATGACCCCGCAGGCGCTGGAAGTGTTCATCCATGAATACCGCTTGCCGTTTCCGGTGGCGGTCGACAAGCCGGTTCCCGGCTCGCCCGTGCCGGCCACCATGCAGCACTACGCGCTGCGCGGCACGCCCAGCCTGCTGCTGTTCGACCGCGAAGGACGCTTGCGGCTGAACCATTTCGGCAGGATCGACGACATGGTGCTGGGAGGGGTGATCGGACGCCTGCTGGCCGAACAGCCAGGGAGTTTGGCGAAAGATGGTGCGCAGCACGGCGACGGCGCGGCCTGCGATGCCAACGGCTGCGCGCGAGCCGGGTAGACGGGTCAGGCGCGGCCCCGGTCCGCCGCCGGCGCGCCGGAACGCTTCGCCAGCTCAGGGCTTGCCGGCCCGTTTGCGCTCGGCCAGTGCGCTGGTTGGGGGCACCAGCGCACGGTATAGCTGGCCCGTCTCTGCGTCCCATGCCATCACGGCATCCTGCTGGCGCAGTACGGTCGCCATGTCGCCGCGCGCTACCGGTCCGGTGAGCGCCGGCGCTGCGCCGAGGCGGAAAGCATTCTCCATCGACTCCAGCGCCAGCGGCCGCGCCAGTTCGCGCGCCACGGACTCCGGAATGCCAGCCGCCTGGTAGGCGCGCAGGGCCGCGTCAATCACAGTGACCAGGTAATTGCTCGCAAAAACGGCAGCTGCGTGGTACACGGTCTTCGCTGCCGGATCGATTTGCACCGCCCTGGCGCCGATCGCGGCCAGTGCAGGCAGCAAAACATCAAGCGCCTGCTGGTCGCCTTCGACGCCGCAGAAGGTGCCAGCGAAACCCGCTGCCACCGCATCGGCATCGGCAAAGCTGCGGATCGGATGCACGCTGGCGACATAGGCGCCTGCTGCGCGCGCCGCGTGCAGGCGGTCGGATGCCAGCGCACCGCTGCAATGAAATACCACGGCTCCCTGCAGCGGCACGGCAGCCGCCAATGCTTCGCAGGCAGGAACGATCTGGTCGTCAGTCACGGACAGCATGAACACGTCGGCCGGCCGCAGCCCGGCATATGAGGCCCCGCCATGTCCGCTGCCGATGAAAGCGGCCGCCCGCGCCGCGCTATCGGCCGAGCGGGACAGCACATCCTGCACCGTGAACGCGCCGGCCGCCGAAAACAGGCGACCCAGGACGCTGCCGACGTGGCCGCCGCCAATGACGGTCAATCCACGCATCAGAAACTCGACCCTGGCTGCTTGAGGAACTCCACTTCTTCCGGCGTCGATTCGCGGCCCAGGATGGCGTTGCGATGCGGGAAGCGTCCGAAGCGGCGTATCACCTCGTAGTGCTTCTTGGCGTAATCCAGCATGCCTGCGTAGCCCGGCGCATCCGCAGCCAGCATTTCAAACAGGTCCACGCAGCGCATTTGCATCGACAGGTTCTCCGAATGCTCGAGCGGCATATACGAGAACGCGCGCTGCGCCGGCGGCAAGGTCTGGTTGGCGCCCGAATCGTCCAGCACCTTGGCCGCCTCCAGCGCCAGCTCATCACCGGCAAAGGCCTTCGGCGTGCCGCGATAGACGTTGCGCGTGAACTGGTCCAGCACGATGATGCGCGCCAGGGTACCTTGCGTGCCCTCGTCGTCCCACTGCCGCAGGCCGCCCAGCAGCCCCTGCTCTATCACGTCGCCGAACTGCTGGAAGATCGCGCGGTCGAATGCATCGTCCTTGCGCCACCACTCGGGGCGCTGCATATTGTGGCCCCTGGCGCCGATGGGGAGGAACCAGAAATCGAGAACGTCTTGTGAATGGATGACCAAACCTGCCTCCTAGTTGCGTGCGTGGGTAACCTGGAAGCTGTCGATGCCTTCGTAATGGGTCATCTCTTCCGCGATGCGCGACAGCGGCGATCCGCTGCGCTTGCTCAGTGCCAGCGCGACGAAGCGCCATTCCAGCTTGCCCTGGTCCATGCCGATGGTCAGAGAACCGCCGGCGATCTGGTAGCCGCGTTCCAGCGCCATGGCGCGCAGCTGGTCTTCCTTCGGCTCGAAGCCTGGCTTGAAGCGCATGGTGATCGCGATTGCATGGCGCGACGGCAGCCACGCTTCAACCTTGGACAGGAAGATCATGGACATCGCGCACAGGAAGGCCAGGCCCATGGCTCCCAGGTAGAACCCCAGTCCGACTGCCACGCCTATCACCGACGAGGCCCAGATCGACGCCGCCGTCGTCAGGCCGGAAATATTGAAGCCTTCGCGCATGATGACACCCGCGCCAAGGAAGCCGATGCCAGTCACGATGCCCTGCACCACACGGGTCGGGTCAGTGCCGACCAGCTCGGACATATGGCCGCCAAACCAGAGCGAGGGGTAGCCGCACACCACGGTCAGCGCCGCCGACGCCATGCATACCAGCCCATAGGTGCGCATGCCCGCCGCTCGCCCGTGGTAGGAGCGCTCATAGCCGACCAGCAGGCCAAGCAGCAACGCGCCGATCAGGTTCATCAGGATCACGAGATTGGTCGCCAGTTCGCCGGACGACCAGTAAGCACGCAGGAAATCTATGCTGGGCATAGCTGCCTCACTTATGGTTTTGGTGTTTTCTTGGCTGCGAGCTGCTTTTCGAATGCTACATCGAGTTTGCTGACGCGTTTTACTTTTTGCGGGCCCTGCGCATTGACGAAGGCCACAAAATCATCCAGCTCCATCGGAGCGCAAAGCGGCGGCTGGCCCGGCCCTTCCGTCAGGAAGAAATGGCCGCTGCCGGTCATGGTCAGCGAATAGGACTGGTTGCCGGAGCGCTCTTTCAGGCGCGCCAGCGCGTTGGATGCCTTGGTGGATCGGCTCATATTGCCTCCGTCCTTTCATTCAGCCAGCGCAACGAATCGCCGCTGACATGCCGGGACAGTCGTTGGCGCACGGTGGCGTGGTATTCGTTCAGCCAGCGCACTTCATCCTCGCGCAGCAGGGATTTGTCGATGCAGCGCGTGTCGATCGGGCACAGGGTCAGGGTCTCAAATCCCAGGAATTCGCCAAATTCCGATTCTGCCGCCGGTACGTTCAGCACCAGGTTTTCAATGCGGATACCCCACTTGCCAGGACGGTAGATGCCCGGCTCGTTGGAGGTGATCATGCCTGGCTCCATGGCCGTATGCGCATCCGGCGGCGTCGAGGGCGAAATCGACTGCGGGCCTTCGTGGACATTGAGGAAATAGCCGACACCATGGCCGGTACCGTGGCCGAAATCGATGCCGGCAGCCCACAGCGGCGCACGAGCAATCGCATCCAGCATCGGCGATTTCACGCCGCGCGGGAACCGGGCAACGGACAACGCCATCATGCCTTTCAGGACCAGGGTGAAGTCGCGCCTGTGCTGCTGCGTGATGACGCCGACCGGCACCACGCGGGTAATGTCAGTGGTGCCGCCAGTGTACTGGCCGCCGGAATCGAGCAGCAGCAAGCCATTGCCTTCAACCACGGCACTGCCTTGTGCCGGCGCGCGGTAATGCATGATCGCGCCGTTGGCATTGAAGCCTGCGATGGTGCCGAAGCTTGGGCTGACGAATCCAGGACGGCGGCGGCGAGCTTCCAGCAAGTGCTGGCCGATGGCGTACTCGGTCAGCGGTTCGCGCTTCGGATCGGCCAGGGTTTGTTCGAGCCAGCTGAAGAATTCGCACAAGGCAGCGCCATCCTGCTCCATCGTCGCGCGCACATGTTCCGCTTCATGTTCGGTCTTGCGGGATTTTGCGAAGGTGGTTGGATTGACCGCTTCAATAATTCTCACACTGTCCGGTACCGCCTGGCGAGTGCCGAACGTGATGCGGCGCGGGTCCAGCAGCAGCGTGCTGCCGGCTGGCAGCGTAGCCAGAGCCTGAGCTGCCTCCTCGTATGGCTCTACGAAGACGTTGTCGGCCGCCAGCAGGCCCGCCAGGCCCGGCTCAATCTTGCCGGCGCCGACGAAGAGCATGGCGCGATCCTGGTCGACCAGCGCGTGCGACAGGAAGATCGGGTTGTAATTGACGTCCGAGCCGCGTAGGTTGAACAGGTAGGCGATATCGTCCAGCGTCGAGATGATGTGATGGGCCGCGCCCTGGCGCGTCATCTCCGCCCGCAACGCCGCCAGCTTGGCCGCGCGCGTCTTGTCGGCAAATGGCCGCTGGTGCTCGTAGACCGGAGCGTCAGGCAAGCCGGGACGATCGGTCCACACTTCATCCAGCAAATCGAGGTCGGTGCGGAAGGCAATGCCGCGCGCCTGCAGCAGGCGAGCGATCGAGAGGCCAAGAACTGCGCCATCGACCGCCAGCACTTGGCCGGGCTTCAAGGTCTCGGCCAACCAGTCAACGTACTGCACGCTGGCGCCCGATGAAATTTTCATCAGTTTGACACCAGTTCCGGCCAGCTCCGCTTCCGCCTGCGTCCAATAACGGCCATCTGTCCAGACGCCCGCGAAATCCTGGGTGACGATGAAGGTGCCGACCGAGCCGGTAAATCCCGACAGCCATTCCCGCCCTTGCCAGCGCGCCGGCAAATACTCGGACAAATGGGGATCGGAGGATGGGACCATGCAAGCATCAACCTGATGGCGGCGCATTGCCGCGCGCATGGATTCAAGTCTGGTGCGGATTGATTCTTTCATAGCGCAATCATACCCCGATTGAGCCATAATGCCCGGCGGCCGCTGCTTTCAGGCGGCAATGGAGAGAGAGAATTGATTCCTGAAGATGTACGCGCAGAGATTATGCGCCGGCTTGCGGCTGCCGAAGCCGAACATGATGTGCGTATCCTGCTGGCAGTAGAGTCCGGCAGCCGTGCCTGGGGCTTTGCCTCACCGAATAGCGATTACGACGTGCGCTTTATTTACGCGCACCCGCGCGACTGGTATGTCGCAGTCGACTTGGAAGAGAAACGCGATGTCATTGAATACAAGATCGTCGATGAGATCGATATCAATGGCTGGGATATTCGCAAGGCTTTACGCCTGTTCCGCCGTTCGAATCCAGCATTTGTGGAATGGATCCAATCGCCAATCCTGTACCGTTCCCACGGCGGTTTCGCCGACGGTGCTCGTGCGTTGCTGCCGAGCGTGTATTCCGGCGAGAACGGCATTTACCACTACCAGAGCATGGCAAAGACCAACTATCGCGGCTATCTGCGTGCCGATATGGTTCCTTTGAAGAAGTATTTCTACGTGCTGCGTCCCTTGCTGTCCGTGCGTTGGCTCGAACGTTATGGCACTCCAGCGCCTATTGAATTCGACAAGCTGCTGCATTTGCTGGAAGGCGAGACGGAACTTCTGGAGGCAATCGCGGCGCTACTGGAGAAAAAGAAGGGTGCGCCGGAAATGGGACTGTCCGAGCCGGTGCCGTGCCTTAACCGGTTCATCGAAGCGGAACTCGTCCGCCTTGAACGACCGGATGTCGTCCGCTTCCGAAGCAGCGACGTCAATGCAGAACTGAACCAGCTATTCCACGCCGTCCTCGCCGAACAGCGCTAAAGCCTGCCCCCGGGCGGCAGGCCACCACCCGCCTGCCGCTCAACCAATCACCAGCAACTTGCAACAAGCAAGAATCTCCGCACGATTGGAATTCCAAAAGTTAGCTTTTTACTACTTTGTGCTAGCATCCTTTCGCCAATAAATTATTGCCCAATGACAACTAAATAGCGGCCCATTGCGGGCTTTTTTTTATGAATCTGCTCGACCTCGCCGGCTTATCCGCCGCTTTCAGTGAAGCCAACCGCCCGATCCGCCTGCGCCTGGGATCAGAGAATGAAGTCCTGGACGACGCCCTCATGGTCCAGCGCGTAACCGGTGTTGAAACGATGTGCGGCGACGGCATCGAGTACCGCCTCCTTTGCGTTTCGACCCAAGCTGGACTGCCCATCAAGCAATTCATCGCATTACCCGTCGAAGTACAGTTCGTCACCGCCGACGGCACGCTGCGCTCGGTATGCGGCCTGGTGCAAAGCGCTTCCGAAGGGCAAAGCGATGGCGGCTTCGCGACCTACCAACTGGTGGTACGCGATGCGCTCGCCATGATGGAGCTGCGCACCAATACGCGCGTCTTCCTCGACATGAGTGAAACCGACATCATCCAGAGACTGGTCAGCGAGTGGCGCCACCGCAACCCTGTGCTGGCACGCTCTTTCGACATCGACCTGTCCGGTGTGGTTGGCAACCACCCTTCGCGCGCCTTCACCATGCAGTTCCAGGAATCAGACTCGCAATTCCTGAAAAGGCTGATGAAACGACGCGGAATCGCCTGGTTCATTCGCCCCGGTCAATCCAGCGAAACCGGCAGCGACGACATGCCAAACCATACCCTCGTCTTGTTCGACAATGTATGGCAGCTGCCAGAACCAGGTACCATACCATGGCGCTATCACCGGGCAGACGGCACAGAAAAGGCCGACGCCATCAACGCCTGGAGTGCGGAACGCACGCTCGCCCCCGGTGCCAGCACCCGGCATAGCTGGGATTACAAGGCCGCGCGTATGGCAAGCCACCAAGCCGACACCCTGCTTGACCAAGGCACGCTGGGCAACCAATTCGCGGAAGCGGTCACCGACAGCTGGATTGACCCGCCGCATATGGGCAAGGACGGCGAGGACTTCGCCTTCCTGACCCGACTGCGCACCCAACACCACGAGTACAAGAGCAAACGCTTTTATGCCGAATCGGACCAGCGCAGCGCCTGCGTCGGCGTCACGTTCAGCATGAGCGGGCATTCCGAGATCGACAGCCACGCCCCGGAAGAACGCGAATTCGTCATCACCGAACTGCATGTCGTTGCAGAAAACAACCTGCCCAAGACCCTCGGCGACAAGGTGCAACGCTTGTTTGCGGTCAACGGCTGGCACGCATCGACGTCCGCCAGCTTTGACCCATCCACCTTGGCGCAAGCCAGCGACGAACGGGTCGCCCGCTACAGCAATCGCTTCACCTGCGTTCGTCGCGGGATTCCGATCGTACCGGCCTACGATCCAAGGGTAGACCTGCCGCCGACCCATCCGATGAGCGCCATCGTCGTTGCCGATGAGGGCGAGGAAATCAGTTGCAATGAACTGGGCTGCACCAAGGTCAGGATTCTCGGCTGCACAATCGAAGACCATGAACACGGCGCAGGCGCGTCCGGCACAGCGCGCGACTCAGCCTGGATACGCAACCTTAGCGGCTGGGCCAGCAATGGCTACGGCATGATCGCCTTATGCCGCGCCGGCGATGAAGTCATACTCCAATTCCTGGACGGGAACTGCGACCGGCCCGTCATTACCAATCGCGCCCACAACGGCAACGCCCCACCACCAACCTTCAGCCATGTAGGCAGCCTGCCCGGCAACTTCGCCCTGTCCGGCATCAAAAGCAAGGAATTCGGCGGGAGCCGCTACAACCAGTTGCGCCTGGACGATACGCGGGGCCAGATCAGCGCCCAACTGGCAAGCGAACATTGGCACAGCGAAGTAAACCTTGGCTATTTGACGCAACCGCGGAGCGATGGCAAAGGTGAGCCGCGCGGTGAAGGCTATGAACTGGCTAGCGAAGCAGCTGGCGCCCTGCGCGCGTGCTCATTGCTGCTGACCACGGAACAGCAGAAGAGTGCCGGCGGCACGCAGTTGATGCGCGACGCCATCATTCAGGTGCTGAGTGCCGCCCTCGAGCAAGTTCAGCGCCAGGGAGAATACGCGGCGGAGGTCGAGGCCAACCTGCCGGAAACGGGACATGACAACAAGCAGGTCGACGATGACAGCAAGCCTGGCGCACAGGCACACGCTGGGCACCAAACCCAGCTAAAAGAGGCAGTCGACAACCTGGAGCGCGGCTTCAACACCGACCCCGACGGCAAAAGCGGTGAAGGGGACCAACACGGCAAGCAAGGCATCCTCATGCTTGGCTCAACTGCCGGTACCGCATTGACCAGCCAGCAAAGCATCACCGTGGCCGCCAACACCAACCTTGACCAGGTCGCGCAACGCGATATGAACCAGACGACCGGCCGGCGCTGGATTCATAACGCTGCAGAGTCGATCAGCCTGTTCGTATCCGGCACAAAGGCGAAGCTGAAGGATACCTTCAAGATCATCGCCGCCAAAGGGAACGTGAAGTTGCAGGCCCAGGACGGAGAAATCAATGCTACGGCGCAAAAGGACCTCACCATCACCAGCGTCGATGGCCGCGTGGTGATCCAGGCGCCGGAGGAAATCCTGCTGATGGCGGGGGGATCTTATATCCGGATCGGCAAGGATCTCGAGGCAGGAAGCCCGCAAAACATGCTGCTCAAGGCCGCGAAGTACGCTATGACCGGCGCAGCCAGCAAGTCGGCAGACATAGCAGAGCCACCGAAAGGCAACGAAAAGATGTGCGCTATGCAGTCGGCGAGCGCTGTCGCCAACGATGGCGCTCTAGTTCCAATCAACTGATATCGAAGCGCATGTTTGCACAAGAATTACTTGAAGCACACGGCTACGCAATGGTCGACTGCTATATGCTGGGCGACGAACTGCCGCCGACGTGGAAGCTGCTGCCGCTAGTGCCCGACGGCCTGGAAGCCGATGCCGCCAAATTTCCTGCCTTGCTGCCATTGGCATCGCTACCGGATGAAGAATTCTTCGCACTGTGCGAACAGCTGGAGCACGCCCGCGCGCACAAGGTAACGCCGCCCATCCTGTCACTGTTCAAGACCAGCGCCGACGCAAAGCACCTGCAGGCACACTGGAAAAAGCAGCTGATAGCGCGACTGCCTGGCGGCGGCAAGTTCCACCTGCGCAGCTATGCACCGCGCGTCATGACGCAGATACTACGCATCTACAGCCCGCCGCAATTGAAAGCGCTGTTTGGCTGCATTAGCGAATGGAGCATTTACTGCGACCACGAATGGCATCGCTTGCAGGCCCCGGCTTGCGAGCCAGTGCTGGCGCAGTTCTTCAGCCGCCCTCAGGGCGAGCAGATGCACCGCATACAGGCAATCAACCGCACCTTGGCACAGTTGCCGGACGAACTAAGGCCGGCTTACGCATCCGATGCCAAGGGATACTTCAGCGTCAGCGAAAAAATAGACTCGCTGCTGCTCCGCGCAGCGAACCATGCCCTGGCAAGGGAGGACGAGCAAGTCCAGTTCGCATTACACGGCATGACCGTTCATCCGCATTTTGATACGCACCCCCGCGTGCGCGCGCTGCTGGCCGGCATAGACAGGAACGAGCAGACGTACCTGGACGCCATTGCCGAATTGCAGCCCGCAGACTGGCAACGCATTGCCACCGACCTCAACGCGCAACAACACACCCAATACCTGATGGACAAAGCACCATGACATTGAATACCGTACCCGGTTGCGAATTTTGCGACAAGCGTGGATTGCCTGTACTCGTAGCTCGCTACGCGCTGGCGCCCGTCACTGCGGGCGCCCCAAAAACCCGAGCGCTCCATGCCGACGGCAAGACTGAATTCGTGGGCCTGGGTGACTCGGCCCACTACACTCGCCGCCTATTGCGTTGCGGCTACCTTTACGTTCACGACGAAGCACGTAAGCGCTGGGAAGGGTACTTCGTTACTGAAGACGCGTACCTCATGCGCTTCGAAGTGGGCAAGCCAGTGCCAAGTTCCTTTACCGCCAACAAACAACCTTGTACGCAAACTGGCCATCAGCAGGTGGCCGGCATGGTGACCATTCCCGACCCAAACAAGGCCACGCGAGTCTGGTTTGGCTTTTCCGATGTGGAGTGGACTGAAGCGGTGCTTAAACAGCACGAGGATACCGCCTACCGCAAAAAGCACATGCTAATGTTGGACGTCAAAGTCGCCCTCGCGGGTGGCAAGCAAGAAAACGTCCATCCAATCAAACTCCTTGGCAGCAAGGTCGCGGAGTTTGCTTGTGATCCGCTCAAGGCAACAGCGCCTAACGCGTTTTACCACGCTCCGTACCAGTTTACGCCACGCAGGCTCCAGTTGGAGCAAACACTCGAGACCGCTGATGCACTGCGCAAGGGCCAGGGAGTCATCGTCAGCTTGCACGATCCCCTGGCAATGGGCATTGAAATAGCGGTACAGGCAAACCACTTGCTGACAAACAAGCTTGAACTTGATCAGCGGGACAAAACCAAGTCCCGAAAAATCGTTGTATCGAGCGCCATCCTGCAGTTGCGAAGCGCGATCATGGAGAACGCCCGAGCCTCTGCGATTGACGATGCCAAGGAGCTAGAAAATCAAACGTTAAGCATGGGCATGGGGGCTTATAGTTTAAGTGGTTTTTACAAGGGCATGCCGAATCAGGTGGAGATCCAAAAGGAACAAGCCAAAGCTTGGCGACGGTTTACGCACCGCGAGAGTGGGCGCGCTCGTTTCAATGAGGCCATGGTTGAAACGTTCTACAAGAGTTATCAGCAGGAAGTAGAGACTGTTACCGAAACACAAATCAACCCGCTTGGTGAAGCGCATGTCGCCTGGACCACTAGCAAGCGCTTGGCCAATTACATGAGCTGCAGTTTCGATACCACCGACATAAAATCGGGCGCCGCCTATGTCCAAGCGATTCTAAATCTCACTCAAGGGACAGAAGGCATTAAGCCATGCTTTAACCAATACGAAAAATGGCTAAATGAAGATGTTTTCGATTCAGAGAATATCTTGCTGCGCGCAATGGTGTATAACAATGATGCATTAGCCAAAAAAGTAGCGGACGCTACTGCATTCGATTCGCGCGCCATCCCATGGGATGCCTTGGCAGCTAGCTATAAGAAGTCCGTCGAACTCATCAGTGAAAATCAAGCGACGCTAGGTGCCACACTGTTGGCACGAATGATGGGCCCTTTGGCCTACGCGGGCGGCCATTTCGTGGATGGTGCAGCTAAATTGGCCTTTACCATATTAGGTATGCATAGCGGACTGGGATGGGAACGGCTGTCGTTTGAAGGCAGCCGTAAGCAATTCCGTGCGTTTTTGGTACGTCAGATTATTGAAAGCAGCGATACAGGCCTCACCAAAGCGCAAATCAAGATTGCGGTCGACCGGGAAATCCAACTCGCTGCAATTCACGGGGAAAGACTAGAGGGCCGGAGGACCTTCAAATGGGTTGCCATGCGTCAATTGGGAGCTTCAACTCTAAAGACTCCCCGCACTTTGAACGACATTCGATTCGACAAGTTTAAGCAAGTTATCAATTCAAATGTTCGCTTAGGCATGTGTATCGGCGTTCTTCAGTATATATGTCTGACAAAAACCGTTGCCGATCATGCGAAATCATTGGAGGGGGATTTGGCTGAAGCAAGGTCACGTCTTGCCGCAGGCATAATTGGAGTCACGGGTACTTTATGCGAAACCATAGGTGCCGCAATTGAACACATGGGCCAAGCCGGATTTAGATGGGCACAGGGGCTAACGGCGGTTAGATGGGCCGCCAGAATAAAGCTTGTAGGGCAAGCTCTGGGATTAGTTGGTGCAGGAATCATGGCCGTCTGGGATCTCATGAAAGCTAGAGAGGAATTGCAAAAGAACAACATAACCACAGGACGTCTCTACATAGCATCAGGCCTCATCGGCTTAGGTATCGCCATTGCTTTATGTTTTGGGTTCTATCTCGTGACTTTAGTATTCGTCATAGGGTATTTGATAGTTGTCTATTGGCTTGAGCAGGTAAAAGATCAAGCGATACACAGCTGGATCGAGAACTGCATTTTTGGAATCGCAAACAGCTACGATAGCGCAGAGCTTGAGATGAAAGAACTAGGCAAAGCTCTTACTTAAGGAAATAGTAATGTACTCTCCAGAATTTTTGAAGCCCAAGGGATTTAAGGTCAATCGCCCTTTGCAGCAAGAAGAAAGACTCAACGAGCTGAAGAAAAATGAAAAAATTGCCGAATTTGACGAAAATCTGCCGCATTATCAGCTGTCAATCATTCAACAAAATAGTACTTTCGCAGAAATAGTAGATAGGGACTACCCTATCCGGGGTGTATTCACAACACTGGCATTGCTGATTATTGTAGGACTTTCCTGGTTTTTGGCAGCAATTACGTTTGATACAGTTAGCCGGTGGGACGCTATTGAAGAATACAACAGGGAAGGGATGAGAAACACATTGTTCTTTGCTGCCTTGATGGTGTTCCTGTTTATCGCCTTTTCTGCGTATGGACTTTTTCGTGAATCATTCAGCTACACTCATTTTCCTTTAAGACTTAATCGAAAGAACCGAAAAATCTATATTTGGCGCAGAAATGGAGAGGTATTCAGCGCGCCTTGGGATAAAACCTTCTTTTATGTGCGTTGCTACAGTAAGGGCGCTGTCCAGATGTGGGATATTGTCGGCCATGTCTTATCCGAAGATCGCCAGACCGTAAAAGATTCCTTCACTCTGAGCAGCTACACCTCAAGTGACGCAACCGACTTGCGGTTCCATTGGGAATATTTCCGTCGCTTCATGGAAGATGGGCCCGCCCAGCCATATCGAATGCTTAAGATTTGTCTGCCGATAGCCAAACGCCGAGAGACCTGGTGGGAAGGGTTTATGCGCCTGTCGCTTCTACTGCATGGCAGCGTCATTATGCAAATAATGGCCACGCCATTCAATCTGCCCGCCAGCTTAGGCCGAGTATTCGCCATGCATACCAGCAAAATACCGCGCTGGCCTGACTGGGTCGAGCAGGAATGCGCTATTGCCGAAGATGATCCGTATGTTCGCGAATCGGGGTACGAAGCACCGCGAGAAACCTCACAAGCGGCGTAATCTGTTTTCCGCTCAGACAAGATGAAGAATGTATAGCGACTATAGCCAGTCAAAGAAATTCGAGTGGAATGGTCTACCGAATAATGATAAGAAAGAAAACGAACTGAAGATAAAGGAGAAGCTGGAAGGATTTGACGAGAATTGGTCGCATGACGACCCGTTTGTCATCCAGTTTAACAGCACCTTTATCGAAGTGACGGATACCAGGTACCTTTCGCGAGGGCTCGGAACGCTCGGTTACCTGCTCACTATACTGGTGATATTGATACTTTGTTTGCTTATCAATTCTGGCGAGACTGATGCACTTACTCACTTTCATCATTTTATTGACTTCGTAGGATGGAGTGGTTTGCTGTTGCCAATCTTGGTGCAGCTTCTCTTCATGGTTTCCATCTACGAATTGCTGAAGGAGTCCTTCAACTACACCCATCTTCCGATCCGGCTCAATCGGAAAAATCGAAAGATCTACATCTGGAAAAGGGACGGGACGGTATTAACTACAGAGTGGGATAAGGCGTTTTTTTGCATTAGCGAGTATCGATGGGATACCAACGTGGCATTCCATATCAGTTGCTTTCTGATGGAAGGTAAGGGCAAGCACCGGACGGCAACCGGTATTTTCAGACTTGGTTACGCGTCGAAAGATATCAATGAAGTGCGCAATTGCTGGGAGTACCTTCGTCGCTATATGGAAGATGGCCCCAAGCAACCCCACAGAATGCTGAAGGAATGCTTGCCAATCGCGAAACGTTACGAAACCTGGCAAGAAGGCTATGCACGACTACCAAAGGACTGGTTCACCGTTCCGATCTGTTTCTTGGCCAGCTTTGCCCGCGTATTCGCTATGCGCACCAGCAAAATCCCACGATGGCCTGACTGGGTAGAGCGGGAATGCATGATTACGAAACACGATCCCTATGTGCGCGAATCAGGCTACGAGGAAGTGTGACGCGTTTTCATGCGGAACCGAAATGACAAAGGAAATGACGAATGCGATGGCTGTTATCTAGATTTTTGATTTTGCTGGGCGCTCTCGCTTGCTGGATCGCCTTCCTCGCGCTCGGAGTCCGGCCTGACTATAGCAAGTGGGCCAATTACAAATTGGTGACGCTGCACTTTCTGCCACCAATCGGCATGTGCCTGGCATGGTGGTTTGGTCGCTGGTACGTAAGTGACCACAAGCAAAGCGCTCCGGAGGCGCAGCACAACCAAACGGAAGCTGCGATGCAAACCGTGCAGGATCCGGTGCATGCCCGAGTCGAGCAGCGCCGCCAGTATTGTGACTGCCGCTTGTTGACGATCAACGACCTGGCAGTCCACGAAATGCTGGAATTGACCGAGAGCCCCAGTGTGGCAATCTCGATGGTGAAGGCAGACGAGAAGAGTCAGGAACTTGCTTCGCAAGACACTCGCCGAGCGCTGGATGCCGGTATCGCCGAAGCGCTTGGCTATATTTATGCCGAGTGCGGCGCAGCAGCCGCCTTGCCCATCTATCTGGTGGCACCTGCCGACATTGCGGCCAAGGATGTAATTGAACACGTAAGCATGATCGCGGCGAGGCTCATCTCCGACATGAAGCTGCCGGTGAAGTTGAAGGCTGATGCGCCGCTGGTAATGGCCATGCCGTCGCGGGGCAGCGCTTCGAATAGCGTGCTTGGGCTATTCGAGAGCATTCCCGAGCTTCCGGCTGCGGTGGTGCTGGCGTTTGATTCATCGATGTCGCAGCTATCGCTGCCGGTTACAAAGCCTGGCCATGGCGTGTTCGCCCTGCTGGTGACCGCTGCCGATTTACCTGCCATGCTTGATGCGGCGGCCACCGATGATGATTCGTCCCGTGGCTATTATTCGGGCGGCGCTTTGCCTTTGCTTGCGAGTTTGCCGCGACTACTGCGAGATGAATTGCGCGCGCTGGGTTCAGTAGCGCGCATCTACCGCGCCGCCACCGGGAAGATCGACGATAAAAGCGGCCAGCTAGTGCTGACGTCGCTTCTCGAACAGGCGCAACTTCATGCAAGTGCGCCCGGACAGGCTGCCGAATCGCGCTGCGAATGGCTTGTGCACAATACTGGCGAGTCCAAGCATGCCGGTGGCCGCCTGGCCTCGATTGCCGGTGCACTAATGCATCGAAAGATCGACCTTAAACCCATCGAGATGGCAACTGATATGGTCCGGCATGTCGGGCACCTTGGACAGGCCAGCCCCATAGGCCTGCTGGCCGTTGCTTTGGTACAGGCGCAAGGCAAGCAGGGCCCTGTCTTGTGCGCGGAGTTTGCCGAGCCAAATGGCATCGCGATCGCATTTGCAACGCCTCACCTGAGCTAGCCATGAAACGTGTCATTCGATTAGGTGATTCCACCAGCCATGGCGGTTCGGTCACCAGTGCGGCAGAAAACTTCTCCATCATGGGCATTGCCGTTGCGCGCGTGGGCGACACTGTTTCGTGCCCACGTCCGGGTCACAGCGGCTGCACCATCGCCGAGGGCGACCCGGACTGGGTGATCGAAGGCCGCGCAGTGGCCCTGGAATCCCACGTCACCAGTTGTGGCGCCGAGCTGATTTCCTCGTTGCCGAACCTGGAGCGGGGGTAAGGCATCCCGGCCGACGGGCGCTCACCGGCCTACATGCGCGGCACGCCATCCCGATTGACCGTGATGGTGCGGCCAGGTTCGGACGAGAGCTGGGCGCGGTGTTCGGTGCCGCGGAACTCGTAGGTCACGTCCCAGTATTGCGGCGTGCGGCTGGGAATAGCTTCGCAGCGCTGAACGTTCTGGGCGTACTGGTTGCCGGCGTTGCGGCCAACATTGGAGCCGACCGCCGCACCGGCAATCGCGCCGCCGACCGTGGCGATGTCTCGGCCGGAGCCGCCGCCCACCTGGTGACCCAGCACGCCGCCAATCAGGGCGCCGGCGATGGCGCCTGCCGTGCCGCTGCCGCCCGAGGCTTCAACCTGCTGCCGCTCAACCCAGCAGCGTTGCTCGGGCGGGCCCACCACGGCGCGAGCAGAAGTAATTGGGGCTTCATACACACGCTCGCTCGGTCGCATGCGGTATTCATAATTTGGCTGGGCCACCGGCTCTGGTGCGTAAGCCATTTCATCAACACGCCGGCGCGGGGGCACGGCGCGGATCGACGAGATATTGTCGTTAAGGCCCATACCCTCCAGCGATTCATAGCTGCCGCGCCGCAAGATCCTGCACTCGCCCTCGAAGTTAGGTAACGGGCACACTTCCCAGCGGCCGCGCTCAACCACGACCGACGAGGCGCGGTTATCGAAACCTGCGCTGCGCAGATCGCTGATGGAACGTGTGACGTTAATCGGGCGGCCGCGCCAGCCTTCGCGCGGATAAAGCGTGATTTGTGCCAAGGCGTGCGCGCTGACGAGGGTGATTAGCGTCGCCAGCGCAGTTCTGATTGGAAACTTCATGATGTCCTCCGATACAGATCAGGTGCGCCCAGCATGCGCCCGGCAATATCGGCTGGTCTGTTCGGGAACACTCGTTACTTAGTAAACGGAACCTCCCGGCTGGGTTGAGCTCAACACGCCTTTGATGGCTGAGATGTTGTAGTTCAAGGTAGAGTTGCCGTAGCTGGCCCAATTCGCCAGGCTGAAGCTGCCGCTGCCGGACAGGCGCTGCACACCGACATTGCGGTATGTGAGCGGCGTTTTGGGTTTGCAGACTTCGGGAATCCCGACGGTGTTCAGGAAATACGCTGAGCCATTGCCCACGCGCGTGGCGATTCCATTTTCCACCAGCAGCGCAGTTTCCACATCGACGCCAATGCCGTGCGTCATAGGCGTCCAGCCATCGTTCACGATGCGCGCCATGAAGGTCACCAGGCGCCCCATGCGGTCACGCGAATCGAGGTGCATGTCGGAGATCATATTGCCCATGCCGGGCAAAGCCAGGAAGTCACGTCCGAGCGAGACCGATTTGTCATAGGGATTGGATAGCGCCTGAGGCGAGGTGATCGAGCCATTCAAGGCGTTGAACACATACTGGCTCATCACAGCCAAGCCGGCACTGGTGCCGCCGATGGGGACATTCTTGTTGGCCAGCCCCTGGATGGCGGCCTGCAGCGGCGTGCCCTTCCAGTCCTCCCAGTAATTGGCCTGGTCGCCGCCGGCGATCCACAAGGCTTCGGCATTACGCACGCGCTCCAGCACAAACGGATCATTTGCCGCCGCGCGGTTAGGGATGATCAGCGTTTCAACCGAAGTGACGCCGCCACCAAAAGCGTAGATGTAGGGGTTATAGGCATCCGTTCCCGTAGCGCGGATGACGACGAAATTACCGCCGCCTGACTTCTGGATCATCCAACGGAATGCGTCGTCCACGTCCGTTCCCCCTCCCATCAATACCAACGAAGGCTGGGCTGGCTGAGGCCTTGTCACGTTGGTGGGATCGCCCACCACATAGAACTCATATTGCTTTGCAGATTGCGCTGAAGCCGAGACGCACAGGGACAATACCAACAGCAAGAGGGCAGGCAGGGAACGCATGGCAAACTCCACTGAAGTGATGAATATGAAAATTCATTCTACTCATCAGTGAAGGCGCATGCTGCACATTATTCATGCCTCGAAGCGACGCAATCCATCCAGGTCGAGGATGCGGATTCCGCCGTAGTCCACGCGCAACAAGCCCTGCTTTTCGAGCACTTGCAAGGCTTGGTTGGCACGTTGGCGCGAGGAGCCCGACAGGAGCCCGACTTCTTCCTGGGAAATCTGCACCAGCCGCTCGATGCCGGGATACAGGTGGGAATTAAATAGTGACGCAAGGCAGCGTGCAACGCGTGTGTCCGGGTCCAGGAGGCGTTCGTTTTCCACCATGCCGATGAACTGACCCAAACGTTCGTTGAGCTGCATCAAGAGGAACCGGGTGAAGGGTAGGCTATTCTCGAGCAGGTAGTGAAAGGTGGCGGCCGGCATGCGTGCGATGCGGCTGTCACGCAGTGTCATGGCGTCATATCGGCGGCGTTCATCTTTGAGTAATGAACCTTCGCCAAACCAGCCGCCAGGCGGCACGCCAGTAAATGTGACGCTTTTTCCGTTTGGCGAGAAGTTATTCATTTTCACCATGCCCGAAATAATGCCGATCCAATTATCGACAATCTCGCCTTTATGGCAAACGAAGCCGCCTTTGGGAATAAACTCCTCGTAGCAGGTAGCCTCTACGCGCGCCAGTTGCTCCTCTGTGAGCACGGGCGCCCAGGTGGAACTGCGTATGGCTTCGATCAGGCTCGGTTCTGTTTTCATGTTGTTGCGTCGCACCATCAAAAGTCGTCGAATTGTCTTTGAAATGACAACTTTGCGACATAGCTCACGCTAATATCATCACACAAAAAGCGCATCACAACTAAAAATGCGCACCTAAAAACCCAAGGAGACACCGTGCAGGATAATCTGACGACCTTCCCTCGCAGGCTGCTTCAGCATGGCAAGGAGCGGCCGCACAAGCCTGCGTTCCGCGAAAAGGACCTGGGCATCTGGCAGACCTGGGACTGGCAGCAAGTGAATGCGGAAGTGCGGGCACTGGCTTGCGGGTTGGCCGCGATTGGATTCCAGCGCGGCATGAACCTGGCCATCATCGGCGACAACAGGCCGCGCCTGTACTGGTCGATGCTGGCGGCGCAGTGCCTGGGCGGCGTGCCGGTGCCTATGTACCAGGACGCGCCGGCAGCCGACATGTCCTTCGTGCTGGAGAACGCCGAAATCGCGTACGCCATCGTGGAAGACCAGGAGCAGGTCGACAAGCTGCTCGACCTGTGCGACCAGTGCCCGAACATCAAGCACATTGCCTACGAAGATGAGCGAGGCATGCGCAATTACACGCACCAGCAGCTGATGTCCTATGCCCGCCTGCAAGAACTGGGGCGCGAGTACGACAAGGCGCATCCCGGCTTTTATGAAGCGTCGATCGCTGAAAGCAAGGAAAGCGATAACGCCATCATCCTGTACACCTCCGGCACCACGGGCAAGCCGAAGGGCGTGTGCCAGACCCACAAGGCCCTGCTGTCGGCTGCCGTTGGGGGCATCAGCTTCGACAAGCTGACCGACGAAGAGAACGTGTTGTCCTACCTGCCGATGGCCTGGGTGGGCGACTGCCTGTTCTCGTTCGCACAGGCACTGACCGCCGGCTTTACCGTCAATTGCCCAGAATCGTCGGACACCGTGACCACCGACTTGCGCGAAATCGGTCCGTCCTACTATTTTGCACCTCCGCGTATTTTCGAGAACATGCTGACGCAAGTGATGATTCGCATGGAAGATGCGGGCGCCGTCAAGCGCAAGATGTTCCATCACTTCATGGACGTCGCACGCCGGGTGGGGTCAGACATCCTGGACGGCAAACAGGTGCCGCTGGGCGAGCGCATCAGCTATGCCATCGGAAATGTGCTGGTGTATGGGCCGCTGCGCAATGTACTGGGCATGTCGCGTATCCGTGTCGCCTATACAGCTGGTGCTGCAATCGGTCCGGACCTGTTCCGCTTTTATCGCTCGATTGGCGTCAACCTGAAGCAGTTCTACGGTTCCACCGAGACCTGCGCCTACATCTGCCTGCAGCCGGATGGCGAGATCAAGTTCGATTCCGTCGGAAAGCCGGCGCCTGGCGTGGAAGTGAAGCTGGCGCCGAACGGCGAAGTGCTGGTCAAGTCGCCGACCTTGATGCATTGCTATTACAAGCGCCCTGATGCGACGGCCGAGGCCATCGACGGCGAAGGCTATTTCCACACTGGCGACGCCGGCATATTCGACAACGACGGCCACCTGCGCATCATCGACCGCGCAGCGGACGTGGGCAAGATGAACAACGGCGCCATCTTCGCGCCCAACTACATCGAAAACAAACTGAAGTTCTTCCCCTTCATCAAGGAAGCCGTGGCTTTCGGCCATGAGCGCGACAAGGTCACCGCCTTCATCAACATCGACATGGAGGCTGTTGGCAACTGGGCCGAGCGGCGCGGCATCGCATACTCGGGCTATACCGACCTGGCCGCCCATGAACAGACTTACGCGCTGGTCAAGGAATGCGTGGAAAAGGTAAATGCCGACCTGGCACAGGAGGCATTGATGGCGGACACCCAGGTCCACCGGTTCCTGGTGCTGCACAAGGAGCTCGACCCTGACGATGATGAATTGACTCGTACCCGCAAAGTGCGCCGCAAGTTCATCGCCGAGAAATATGCGGTGCTGATCGAGGCACTGTACGGCGGCAAAGCTTCGCAATACATCGAAACCCAGGTCAAATTCGAAGACGGGCGCACCGGCATGGTGGCAGCCGACCTTCGGATCATGGACCTCAAGGCAGCATAAGCGGGGAAGCCACCATGCAAATGAACGAACCGGAAGCCATCACGGCTGGCCGCAAGATCGGCGACGTGATCCTGGACCTGCGCAATATCTCGCTGTCGTTCGGCGGGGTGAAGGCGCTGACCAATATCTCCTTTGATGTGCGCGAGCATGAAATCCGCGCCATCATCGGCCCCAACGGCGCAGGCAAAAGCTCGATGCTGAACGTGATCAACGGCGTATACCGCCCGCAGCAAGGCGAGATCATCTACCGCGGCCAGCATCGCAAGAATATGGATTGCTACGCGGCCGCCAAGTCGGGCATCGCGCGCACCTTCCAGAACATTGCGCTGTTCAAGGGCATGACTGTGCTGGACAACATCATGACCGGCCGCAACCTGAAGATGAAGTCGAACTTCCTGCTGCAAGCCCTGTATTGGGGGCCGGCGCGCCGCGAGGAGATTGAGCATCGCCGCAAATGTGAGGAGGTGATCGACTTCCTCGAAATCCAGCATATCCGCAAGACGCCGGTCGGACGCCTGCCCTACGGGCTGCAAAAGCGTGTTGAGCTTGGCCGTGCACTGGCCGCCGAGCCGCAGATCCTGCTCCTGGACGAGCCGATGGCCGGCATGAACGTGGAAGAAAAGCAGGACATGTGCCGCTTCATCCTCGACGTGAACGAGCAGTTCGGCACCACTATCGTGCTGATCGAACACGATATGGGCGTGGTGATGGATATCTCAGACCGCGTGGTGGTGCTGGACTACGGGAAGAAGATCGGCGATGGCACGCCGGACGAAGTCCGCACCAACCAGGACGTGATCGATGCTTACCTCGGAGTGGCCCACTAAATGGATATCAACTTCTTTGCCGAAGTGCTGATCGGCGGCCTGCTGTCGGGCGTCATGTACGCGCTGGTAGCCATCGGCTTTGTGCTGATCTACAAAGCCTCCGGCGTGTTCAATTTTGCCCAGGGCGCCATGGTGTTCTTCGCGGCGCTGACCTGCGTCGGCTTCATGGACAAGTTCGGGCTGTCGCTGTGGCTCGCCATTCCCGCGACTGTGCTGGCGATGATCATCCTCGGCCTGGCGATTGAAAGAGTGGTTCTGCGGCCCCTGGTGAACCAGCCGGAGATTACGCTGTTCATGGCCACCATCGGCCTGGCCTTCTTCATCGAAGGACTGGCGCAATTGATCTGGGGCTCCCAGGTGCACAAGCTGGACATCCCGATCGAGGACGTGCCTAGTGAAATCCTGATGGAAAAATTCAATATCATCGTCTCCAAGTTCGACCTGACCGCTGCCGCCATTTGCGGCGTGATGGTTGCGGCGCTGGCGCTCATGTTCGCCAAAACCAAGGTTGGTCGCGCGCTGCGCGCTGTGGCCGACGATCACCAGGCCGCACAGGCAGTCGGCATCCCGCTGCAGCGCATCTGGGGTATCCTGTGGGCGGTAGCGGGCATGGTTGCCCTGGTCGCGGGGATGCTGTGGGGCGCGCGCAATGGCGTGCAGTTCGCGCTGACCTTCATCGCGCTGAAGGCGCTGCCGGTGCTGATCCTGGGCGGCTTCACCTCGGTGCCAGGCGCAATCGTCGGCGGCCTGATTATTGGTGCTTCCGAAAAGCTGGCCGAAGTGTATATCGGCCCGCACGTTGGCGGCGGCATCGAAGGGTGGTTCCCCTATGTGCTGGCCCTGTTGTTCCTGCTGGTGCGCCCGGAAGGGCTGTTCGGCGAAAAAATCATCCGGAGGATTTGAGCGATGTTCTACCGCGAAGCAGGACAATTCAAGACCAGCTACGAAGCGGATGGCCAGATCCTGCCGATCCGCCAGGACCGTATCGCGCTGTTCACTACCTTGGCCGTGGCGCTGCTGGTGCTGCCGCTGGTGTCGTCACCCTACATGCTGTCGGCCATTTTCATCCCCTTCCTGATATTCGCGCTGGCCGCGCTCGGGCTTAACATCCTGACTGGCTATGCAGGCCAGCTCTCGCTCGGTACTGCAGCTTTCATGGCCGTGGGCGCGTTCGCCGCCTATAACTTCATGCTGCGCGTTCCAGGCATCCCGGTGCTGCTGGCCTTCGTTCTGGGCGGCCTGTGTGCGGCAATGGTCGGCATGGCCTTCGGCCTGCCTTCGCTGCGCATCCGTGGCTTTTACCTGGCTGCTTCCACGCTGGCGACACAGTTCTTCGTGGTGTGGTGCCTGACCAAGATCGGCTGGCTGACGAATTACAGCTCCTCCGGCGTGATCACCGCTCAGAAAATGGAGATCTTCGGCTATGCCTTCGACACACCGGAACGCAAGTACCTGCTTGTGCTGGCGGTGGTGGCGATCATGGCGCTGCTGGCGAAGAACATGATCCGCTCCAACGTAGGCCGCTCCTGGATGGCAGTGCGCGACATGGACGTGGCAGCAGAGGTGATTGGCATTCGCCTGATGCGCACCAAGCTTCTGGCATTCGCGGTCAGCTCGTTCTACTGCGGCGTCGCTGGCGCACTTTACGCGTTTGCCTACCTCGGAACCGTGGAGCCGGAAGCCTACAACCTGGACCTGTCCTTCCGCATCCTGTTCATGATCATCATCGGCGGCGTCGGTTCCGTGCTCGGATCCTTCCTTGGCTCCGCCTTCATCGTCCTGCTGCCGGTATTCCTGAACATTGTGGCGCACGGCCTGGCGCTGCCTACTACCGTGGCATCGAACCTGGAATTGATGGTGTTCGGCGCCCTGATCATTTTCTTCCTGATCGTGGAACCCCACGGTCTGGCGCGTTTGTGGCAAATCGGTAAAGAGAAACTCCGCCTGTGGCCTTTCCCGCACTGAGCGGCAACTATAAAACTGGAGACAACACATGAAATCGTTCGTACTTGGCATTGCCGTAGCAAGCAGCATCGTCGCCAGCAGCGCATGGGCGCAACCAGCCGAGCAATTCGTCGCCCTGCCCTCCTACCGCGTCGGTCCTTATGCGGCAGGCGGCTCCGGCTTTTATGGCGGCATCATCGACTATTTCAACCTGGTCAATGCCAACGGCGGCGTCAATGGCGTGAAAATCAGCTGGGAGGAATGCGAGACCGAATACAACCCCTCGCGCGGGGTGGAATGCTATGAGCGCCTGAAAACCAAGAATGGCGGCGCCACCGTCGTGGAACCGCTATCCACCGGCATTGCCTACGGCATCCTGGACCGTATCCCGCAGGACAAGATCCCGATGACGACCCTGGGCTATGGCCGCTCCGACGCGGCCAACGGCAAGGTCTTCCCGTATGTCTTCCCATTGATCTCCAACTACTGGAGCCAGGCTGCCGCCATGGTGAAGTACCTGGGCGACAAGAGCGGCGGCATGGACAAGCTGAAAGGCAAGAAAATCGTCCACCTGTACCATGACTCCGCCTTCGGCAAGGAACCGTTGCCGGTGCTGGAAGCGATGTCCGCACAATACGGCTTTGAACTGATCAAGATTCCGGTCGCGCCGCCAGGCAGCGAGCAGCAGTCGCAATGGCTGCAGATCCGCCAGGCCAAGCCGGATTACGTGATCCTGTGGGGCTGGGGTGTGATGAATTCCGTTGCCATCAAGACCGCACAACGCAACGGTTTCCCGCGCGAGAAGATGCTGGGCGTGTGGTGGGCCGGCTCTGAAGAAGATACTGTGCCATCGGGCGATGCGGCGAAGGGCTATACCTCTATGACCTTCAACACCCCCGGCAACTACCCTCTGCTGGATGAACTGCGCAAGAAAGTCTATGCCAGCGGCAAGGGCAATCTGGCCGACCAGGGCCGCATCGGTTCGGTTTACCACATGCGCGGCCTGACGGCCGGCGTGATGTATGTGGAAGCGATGCGTGCGGCCCAGGAGAAGTTCGGCAAGGGCAAGGCTGTCACTGGCGAACAACTGCGCTGGGGCTTCGAAAACCTGAACATCGACGAAGCCCGCCAGAAGGCGTTGGGCGTCTTCAATATGTTCCCGACTGTGAAGACTTCCTGCGATGACCACGAGGGCTCGGGTGCTGTGAAGGTCCAGCAATGGGACGGAAAAGCCTGGAAGGCTGTGACGCCGAACTGGGTGGTGGGCGACAAAGTCCTGCTGCGAAAACTGGTGGACGAATCGTCCGGCAAGTACGCCGCTGAAAAGAAAATCACGCCTGCCTGCATGAAGTGAGAGGCTTATGAGCTACCTGTCGGTAAATAACATCGAGGTCATTTACGACCACGTGATCCTGGTGCTGAAAGGCGTGTCGCTGCAGGTCCCGCAGGGCAAGATCGTTGCCCTGCTGGGCGCCAACGGCGCCGGCAAGTCCACCACGCTGAAGACCATCTCGACCCTGCTTCGCGGCGAGCGCGGCGACGTGACCAAGGGCGAAGTGCAATTCAAGGGTGAACGCATCGACCAGCTCACGCCCAATGAGCTGGTCAAGCGCGGACTGTCGCAGGTGATGGAAGGCCGTCATTGCTTCGGCCACCTGACCATCGAGGAGAATTTGCTGACGGGAGCTTATACGCGCAGCGCATCGCGCGGCGAAATGAAGGAGTCGCTGGAAAAGGTCTACCACTACTTCCCGCGCCTGCGCGAACGCCGCAACAGCCAGGCCGGCTATACCTCCGGCGGCGAGCAGCAGATGTGCGCCATTGGCCGCGCGCTGATGGCCAAGCCTTCCATGATTTTGCTGGACGAACCGTCGATGGGCATCGCGCCGCAGATCGTGGAAGAGATCTTCGGCATCGTGAAAGACCTGAACGCGAAAGAGAATGTGTCCTTCCTGCTGGCGGAGCAGAACACCAATGTGGCCCTGCGCTATGCCGACTTTGGCTACATCCTCGAGAACGGCCGGGTGGTGATGGAAGGCGAGGCCAGCGAACTGGCCAACAACGAAGACGTCAAGGAGTTCTACCTCGGCATGTCCGGCGCCGGCCGCAAGAGCTTCCGCGACATGAAATTTTACCGCCGGCGCAAACGCTGGTTAGCCTAATTGACGGGTGCCAGCTGCTGACACGCGTAGCGTGTTGGCACCTGGCGCCCGCTGACTAAAATGAACATAACCAAAGCAAAAGAGTTCTGCCGCACCCTGCCTGGCGCCACCGAAGACATCAAATGGGAATGCAACCTGGTGTTCTCGGTGGGCGAAAAGATGTTTGCTGCAATGGACGCAAAAGACAAAGCGAAAGCAATCAGCTTCAAGGTGGATGAAGACCGCTTCCTGGAACTGACGGACCGCGAAGGCATCATTCCTGCACCATACCTGGCGCGCGCCAAATGGGTGATGGTGCAGGACCTTTCCAAGCTACCGGACGCGGAAGCGAAAGCGCTGCTCAAGCGCTCGCACGAGCTGGTATTCGCAAAATTGACCAAGAAACTGCAACGCGAGATTGAAGGAGCGGCATGATGGCCGAAACCCTGGACAGCCTCGAGACGCGCCCGCACGCCGAGCGCGAACGCGATTTGATGGAGCGCCTGCCGCTGCTGGTAGCGCAAGCACAGTCGGCGCCTGGCTGGGCGCGCATCCTTTCCGGCGTCGATGCGTCGCGCATCAACAGCCGCGAAGCGCTGGCGCAACTGCCTGTGACGCGCAAGTCCGACCTCAAGGGGCTGCAGGCGCAGGAACGCCCCTTCGGGGGCCTGAACAGCACCCCGGCCGGTAAGCTGGGACGCATCTTCATGTCCCCCGGCCCCATCTTCGATCCCGAAGGCCGCTCGATCGACTGGTGGCGCTTCTCGCGTCCCATGTTCGCCACCGGCGTGCGTCCCGGCTGCCTGGTGCAGAATTGCTTCTCCTATCATTTCACCCCCGCCGCCTTCATGGTGGAAGGCGGCGCCGCGCGCATCGGCTGCACGGTGATCCCCGCCGGCGCGGGCCAGACTGAGTTGCAGGTCCAGGCCATGGCGGAACTGCAGCCGGATACCTATATCGGCACCCCCTCCTTCCTGAAGATCATCATCGAGAAGGCCGCCGAAATGGGCGCAGACATCAGCAGCGTGAAGCGCGCGATGATGGGCGCGGAAGCACTGCCTGAATCGCTGCGCCAGTGGTTCGCCGAACATGGCGTGCCCGAAGTGATTTCCACCTATGCCTCCGCCGACATCGGCAGCATCGCTTACGAAACGCGCAGCAACGGCAAGCTCAATCCTGGCATGGTGCTGGACGAGGATGTGCTGCTGGAAATCGTCCGTCCGGGCTCCGGCGAGCCGGTAGCGCCGGGCGAAGTAGGCGAGGTGGTCGTCACCTTGTTCAACCCCGACTACCCGCTGATCCGCTTCGCCACCGGCGACTTGTCGGCCGTGCTGGTGGATAGCGCACCATCGCCTTGCGGCCGTACCAACACCCGCATCAAAGGCTGGCTGGGCCGCGCCGACCAGACGACCAAGGTGCGCGCCATGTTTGTCCACCCGTCGCAAGTGCACGAGATCGCACGCCGCCATCCCGGCATGGGCAAGGCACGCCTGGTCGTTTCGGGAAAGATCGCCGACGAAGTCATGACGCTGCATTGCGAGACCGACGATCCGGCGCTGGAAGCCCAGGCCTGCGACATCGTCGCCACGATCCGCGACATCACCAAACTGCGCGGCGAAGTACGCTTCGCGCCGCGCGGCAGTTTGCCGAATGACGGCAAGATCATCGACGATGTGCGCGATTACAGTTGAGATGCCGCAGCGTGTGGCGTAAATCCAACTGTTCCTAGGGCAGGCGGCGGAATGGCGGGATAATTGAGCCATTCTTGACCTGCCTCAGAAACATCATGCAAGACTTTCACCACGACCGCGCACGCGCCCTCCTCAAGAACGCCGAAGAACTCTTCGACAAGGAATCGGTACAGGCGGCAGTCAGCCGCATGGCCGACTCGCTGAACGACCGTTTCGGCGATCCGTCCAAGCAGCAGTTTCCCCTGGTACTGGGGGTGATGGGCGGTGCTGTTGTCTTCACCGGCAACATCCTGCCGCAGCTGACTTTTCCGCTCGAATTCGACTACATCCACGTCAGCCGTTACGGCGACGAGGACCAGGGCGGCAAAGTGGTGTGGAAAGTAGTCCCTCGCCCGACCGTCTCCGGCCGCACGGTGATCGTGCTGGACGATATCCTCGACGAAGGCGAGACCCTGGCGCACGTCAAGGAACGCTTGCTGGAAATGGGCGCCAAGGAAGTCATCATCGCCGTCTTCTGCGACAAGGATATCGGCAAGTCCAAGCCAGTGAAGGCTGACCTGATCGGCATCACGATCCCGAACCGCTTCGTGGTCGGCTTCGGCATGGATGCCTATGGCTACTGGCGCAACTTGCCGGGGCTGTGGGCGCTCAATCCGGCAGACCTGAGCAAAGGCTGAATTCAGGCCGGCAGCCGGATGACCGCATTCAGGCCGCCGTCCGGGTGATTGGCCAGCACTAGCTGGCCGCCATGGCCATCCACTATTCCCTTGGCGATGCCGAGGCCCAGTCCCATGCCCGTATCATTGCGTTCGCGGCCGTGGGACAGGCGCACATAAGGCTCCAGCAAGCTGGGTATCGCTTCTTCCGGCACGCCGGGACCGTGGTCGCGCACCGCAATTTCCGTCCAGCCTTCCAATGAACGCACGCTGATTTGCGCGCGCTCGCCGTAAAACAAGGCGTTATCGAGCAGGTTGCCAATCGCGCGCTTGAGCGCCAGCGGCTTGCCGCGCACCGCGATGCCGCTCTCGTCGTATGCCACATCGTGACCGGCAAGTTGCGCGCTGCGCACCAGGCGGCGGATCAGGGGGTCCAGCTTCACTTCGGTCGGGTTTTCGTGGATATCGCTGTCTTTTACGCATTGCAGCGCGCCTTTGACCATCATGTCCAGTTCATCCAGGTCTTCTTCGAATTCGTTGCGCAGGGCATCGTCATCGAGCAGCTCGGCGCGCAGCTTCAAGCGCGTGATTGGCGTGCGCAAGTCGTGCGAGATGGAGATGAACAGGCGTTCGCGGTCCCTGATGTATTTGGCAATGCGCTCGCGCATGGCGCCGAAAGCACGCGCTGTGTTGACGAATTCCCGGCTGCCGGATTCCGGCAGGGCTGGGGCATGTTCGTCCTTGCCGAATGCTTCGGCTGCATCGGACAGCGCAGCCAGCGGGCGCGTGATCGAGCGAACGACAAGGAAGGACAGCAGCAGCAGCACCGCGAGCGACACGCCCTGCACTACCAGCTTGTCCAAGGACAGGGGATCATTATTGTTCAGGAAATAGGGATTGGGCATCAACGTGGCGAGGTACAGCCAGTTGCCCGGCTCAAGCTCCGTCTGGATGACCAGGATTGGCGCGGGATCGGGCTTGAGCAGCAGGATGTGGCGCACCCACGCTTCCGGCAGCTCGCCGACGCGCACGCCGTCGGGCGACACGGTCAACTGCTCGGGCCAGGCGAAGTCGAGCCGCAGGGGGTTTTCCCCGGCCAGGTCCTTGCGCAGCGTGGTTTCCAGCGTGCTGAGCGCCGCCTGCGCCAACGCATTCGGCGCGATGGGCTGCACCTCGACCTCGTCGCGGTTCAGTGCGACGTAGAAGCGCGTGCCGCCCATTTCGCGGAATTGCTGGATCAGCAGGTTGCGGTAGCTTGGCGGCAAGCTGCGGAAAAAGCGGATTGAGCTGGCCGCGCCCTGCCCCAGGTATTGCGCGGCCGATTTCACGTCCGCTCGCGTCTTGTCGCGCAGCTGCATGGTCCACAGCGAGCTCACTGCCACTTGCGTCAACAACAAGCCTGCCACCATCACCAGCGACAGCCGCGCCAGCAGCGACTGCGGCCACAGCCTACGCATGGGTTACGGCCACCGTGGCGGAAAACACGTAGCCTGCGCCGCGCACCGTCTTGATCAGCATCGGTTGCTTGCCATCGTCGTTGAGGCGCAGGCGCAGGCGGCTGATCTGCACGTCCAGCGAACGATCGAGCGGCCCGGCATCTCGCCCGCGCGTTTCCTCGCACAGCACGCTGCGGTCCAGCACCGTGCCGGGGTGTTCTACGAAATACTTGAGGAGCTGGAAGTCGAGTCCCGTCAGCGCCAGCGGCACGCCTTGGCTATCGACCACCGTGCGTTCCGCCAGGTCCAGCGTAAAGCCGTTGAAGTGGTATGCACGCACGGTAGGCGCCGGGTCGGCGCCAGCCCTGCGCAGGATCGCCTTGATGCGCGCCAGCAGCTCGCGCGGGCTGTATGGCTTGGCGATGTAATCGTCGGCTCCGAGCTCGAGTCCTACCACGCGGTCGGTTTCGTCGGAACTGGCGGTCAGCATGATGATCGGCAGGTTGGACCGCTGGCGCACGATGCGGCACAGCGCGAAGCCATCGGTATCGGGCAGCATCACATCGAGGATCACCAGCGACAATTGCTCGGCGTGTGCATGCAGTTCGGCCAGGAAGCTCTCGCCGTTGTGGGCAAGGATCACCTCATACTGGTTTTTCTCCAGGTAGGTCTTGAGCAGCAGCCGGGTTTTTTGGTCGTCATCGACGATCAGTATCTTGCGTGGCATGTTGGCTTCCTTGCTGTTTGTGGGAGCGGAAATTCAAAGTCCGCAGGAGACCGGCCAGACGGCGCTGCGTTTCCGCCGGCGCCACGGCATCATCCATGTAGAAGCGATGTACCTCGGCGATGATGGCGTCGCGGCTTTCCTCGTCGGCCGCCATGCGGTGCACCAGGCTTGGCGCCTGTGCAGCCGTGCCTCGCGCGAAACTGCGCCACGACGCGCGCGCGCAGCTGTCCATCGCAGCCGGGTTGGCGTCGCGCCGTACCGGCACCGAACCCTTGGCAGCGCTGTATTGCTGTTGTGCGAGCGGCGACATCACGGCCTTCGCCAGCTTTTCCTGCGCCGCTTGATGGGTGTAATCGTTGACGAACATGGCCAGCGTGTCCACGCTGTAGAGGTGATAGTTGTCCGTGCCGGGCAGCGGGATGCAGGAAAAATCGGTGTCGATCTCCTGGCCCAGCTCAGTCAGTTCGGCCTTGGCCCAGTCACCCATCACGAACATTGCTGCCTCGCCACGCGAGAAACGCTTGACAGCCTCGGTCCACGGCTGCTCTTCGGCCGGACTGAGCATCCAGCTCTTCATGCTGCGCAGTCGCTGCAAAGACTGCGCCAGGCGCGGGTCGACGGCCGCCTGCGGACTTTGGCGCACGAACAGTTCGCGGTAATACTCAGGACCGCCGGTCAATAGCAACAGGTTTTCGAACAGGGTCGCCACCTGCCACGGCTCGCTGCTCTGCACCAGCGGGGCAATGCCGGCGGCACGCAGCCGGTGCACCGCCTTCTCGAGTTCAGGCCAGGTCGTTGGCGGCGCCAAGTTGAGGCGCTCGAGCAGCCTGCGATTGTAGAAAAGTGTATTGATGCGATGAATGCCGAGCGGCGCCGCGACTACATGGCCGCGATGACGAACCAGCTCGCGCACAGTGGGGAAAAGCGCCTTGTTCCAGTTGCCGGAGTTGGCGACGCTATCCAGCTCAAGCAGCAGGCCCAGTTCCGCCCACTCGCCGATCGAGACGCCGATGATCTGCGTCGCATCCGGTGCATTGCCAGCCAGGACCCTGCTGCGCAGGACCTTGCCTGCCCCAAGGCCCGCGCCGCCGGGAATTGCCGCATCCTGCCAGGCGACGCCTTCATCCCCCAGGCGCGCCGCCAATACATTGGCGGCGTGGCGCTCCCCGGCCGAAGTCCACCAATGCAGCACCTGCAAGGAAGGCGCCGCCGCCTCGGCGGCCAATGACATCAGCATCAGGGGAAGTGATAGCAGGCGCGCCAGGCGCGCGATCTGCAAACGCCGGTGGGACTTGTGCACCTACTACTCCAGCAGATAACGATCCGGCAATTCTATCTCCATGAAGTCATTTTGTGTCCTTTTACGGCATAGAACAGGATCAGGGCGTAGCATGGCAGCAGCAGCCAGTATGCAGCCTGCGAACCTGAGAGGTCGGAAAGGTGCCCATACAGCATCGGCAACAGAGCGCCGCCCGCGATCCCCATGATCAGCAGGGCCGAGCCGCTGGCGGTATAGCGCCCCAGGCCTTCCAGCGCCAGCGGCCAGATTGCCGGCCATACCAGCGCGTTGGCGAAGCCCAGCATGGCGAGGAACATCACCGTGTCCGGTACCGCCGGCACACCGAATACGCCCAACAAGGCTTGCGACAAGCCGCTGCCAGTGGCCGAACCCTGGATAACGCAGAAGGAAAACGCGATCCCGCTCACCGCGGACAGCAAAAGCGCCTGTTTCTGCGACAGCCAGCGGGGAATCGCCACAATGCCGACGATATAGCCGGCCACCATGAAGCCCATGGTGTAGGAAGTGAGAATGCCGAATTTCTCCACATGCAGGCTATGTCCGTACAGGCCAATGGTATCGCCCGCAATCACTTCCACACCGACATAGACGAACAGCGCCAGCGCACCCAGAACCAGTTGCGGGAACTGCAGCACCCCCCAGCGGGAAGTGCCTTCATCGCCACTGGCCTGCTGCCCAGGAATTTCACGCAGTGGCGCAAGGCGCACGATAACAGCCATCGCCAGCAGACCCACAGCCATCAAGCCGTACGGCAGCACCAGCCGTTGCGCGAGCTGGCTGCGCAGCAGCGCCGCATCCGGCGCGCTCATGGCGGCCAGCGTCGCGTCCGAGTAGCTGCCGAAGTCGGACAGCATCATTCCGCTGAATGCCAGCGGTACCAGCACGCCCGCCGTCTTGTTGAACAGGCCCATGATGCTGATGCGGGTCGCAGCACTCTCGCGTGCGCCGATACAGACGATGTAAGGGTTGATCGCCGTCTGCATCAGTGTCATGCCGCTGGCCAGGGTAAACAGCGCCAGCAGAAACAGCGGATAAGAGGCCGCGCGCGCGGCCGGGATGAACAACACCGCGCCGAAGGCCATGACCGCGAGGCCGATCGACATGCCGGTGCGGTAGCCAGTACGGCGCAACACCACGGCAGAAGGTAGCGCCATTAAGGTGTAGGCAATGTAGAACGCAAACGTGACCCATAACGACTGGAAGTTGTTCAGGTCGCAGGCGATCTTGAGAAAGGGGATCAGCGATCCGTTCAGCCATGTCGCGCAGCCAAGGATGAAAAACATCAGGCCAATGAAAGTCATGGCTACCGCCACGCTGCCGGCGCCAGGGACGGCTTGTGCGCCGGCCATCTCGAGGGTCTGTTCTTTGTGCATGTGAATCCGAAGGGCGAGGATGAAGAAGCCCCCTCCCGGGCAGGAGGGGGCGTTGCGGCAGATCAGAACTTGCCGCGCAGGCCGACGCTATAGCGCGCGCCGTTTTCGTACACGCCGACCGGCAAGCCGTCGGTGGTGTTGGTGCGGATCAGCTCATTGCCGATATTCACGGCGCTGGCGAAGATGCTCAACTGAGGGGTGATATCCCAGTTGGCGGTGGCATCCCATTGGCCGTAGGCGCTGGTCACGTCCTGGCCGCCTTGGTCCAGGCCACCGTAGGACTTGGAGCGGTAGTTGTACGACAGGCGCACGCTGTAGCTGTTCTTCTCGTAGAACACGCTGGCATTCATCTGGTTCTTCGAATTGCCGATGACATTCAGCTTGCGCCCGCCCGCCACCGCGCCGGTCTTGGCGTCGGTGTAGGTGAAGTTGACCACAGTGCCGAAGCCGCTGCTGCCAAACGCCTGCTGCCACTGGATTTCCAGGCCGTTGACCTTTGCGCCATTGTCGGCATTGTGCGGGCGGGTTACCGGACGCTGCACGCCTGCCACGTTCTCCATCGCCGTCGAGGTGTAAATGAAGGTATCGAGTTGCTTGGCGAAGGCGGTTGCCGACAGCAGCGACGCATCGGCGAAATACCACTCCGCGCCAATCTCGAATTGGTTGGCGTGGTAAGGCTTGAGCAGCGGATTGCCTGCGGTGGCGGCATTGGTGGTGCCACTGACCTCCGTGCTGGCACTCAGGTCGCTGAAGGTGTTGCGGGCCATCACGCGCGAAGCGGCGGCGCGTAGCAGCAGGTCCTTGCGGAAATCGTACACCACGTTGATGTTCGGCAGTGCGTCAGTGTAGCTGCGGCCTACGCTGCCCAGCACATAGTTGCCGGTGCCGTCCAGGTCCTGGTAGGCATCCGAGGTCTGTTTCGTGCGCACCAGTCGTACGCCGAAGTCGCCGCGCCATTTATCGAAGGCGTAGTCGGCGCGCACGTATGCGGCCGAAATCTTCTCCTGGATACGGTAGTACTCGCCCTTCGCCTCCTTGTAGACCATGCCTTTGTCGTACATGGCGAAGCCTTTGCTTGCGGCCAGGGCATCGTCCACCCAGGCGAACTGGGTCAGTGAGCCCGCCGTTGCGGCCTCCTGGCTGATCATCGGCGACGCGCCGGTGGAGAGGTCGGCCAGGGTGTAAGGAATCCAGCCCACGCTGCCCGGGCCGACGGTACCGATGGTGCGGCGGTTCTGCACCTTGTTGTCGCGGTACTTCAGGCCTACCTTCACCGACTTGATGTAAGGATTTTCCAGGTCGAAGGTCAGGTCGGCCTGACCGTAGTTCTCCTTGCTCTCCATGCGGCGAATCCAGTCGCGCGCGCTCTGCAGCGTCAGCTTGGTGGGGTCGAGTGGGCTCATGTCGAGGTATTTCACCTCGTAGGTGTCCGGCGCGATATTGATCGTAGCGCGGGTGTTCCCGGTGAACCAGAAGTTGCGGTCATGCTTGCTGCCGCCGGAACCGGAAGTCGTGCCGGTCTGCGCATGGAGCCTCCAGTTGTCTCCGTCGTAGCTGCCTTCCAGGTCCAGAACCTTGGACTTCACATAAGCTTCGCGGTAGATCGGCTCGAACGACACGCCATTCACCGGGCCCACGGTGCCTCCCACCACGGACTTGCCGCCGTCCGAGTTGTTGATAAAACGCGGGTTATCCACACGAATATTGTTGTTCGCGTCAGCCAGGCCGCCGATCTGCCACAGGTAGTTCTGGTTGCTGTTATCCATCTTCATATCGGAATTAAGGTAATTCAGCGATATGTCGGATTGCGGGGTCGGGCGCAGTTGCAGGGTGATATTGCCGGTGGTGCGCTCGCGATCCTGGCGGAAGATCGGCGTGCCGCCGCCCCAGGAGGCGTATGCGTTCGGGGTAACCACGCCATTCTGGTCGACGATGTTGTACTTGGTCGCGTCGGTGAAGTTTTCCAGGCCGTCGCGGCGCATCGTGCGCTCCTGGCGGCTCAGGGCAACCAGCACGCCGAAGGTCTTGGCTTCGTTAACCCAGTTCACCAAGCCGGAAAACTGCGGGTCGGTTTTCTTCGGCAGCTCACTGTAGGTCGCTTCCGCCGAGGCTTGCGCGGTGAAGGGCTTCTTGAATTGCAACGGCTTGCGCGTGCGGACGATCACCAGGCCGCCAATGCTGCCTTCATCAAGATCGGCCGAAGGGCTCTTGAAGACATCGAGGCTGCCCACCAGTTCGGACGGCAGGATGTCGTAGTTGAAACCGCGGCTTTGCGCATCGTTTTTCCACCAGTAGGCCGATGCCACCGATTGGCCGTTCAACTGCGTCATGTTCAGGTTCTTGTCGGTACCGCGCACAAAGATATCGCGGCCTTCGCCCCAGGTACGGTCGACCGAGATGCCAGGGATACGCTGCAGGGAGTCGGCCACGTTTTTGTCGGGGAACTTGCCCAGGTCCTCCGCCGTGACGGAATCCACCACATTCAGCGCATCGCGCTTCTCGGCCAGGTTGCGCTTCAGCGTTTCGCGAATGCCGCGAACTTCCACAGACTGCAGGGTGTCGGTGCCCTCCGCAGACTGTGCCTGCACGTTATGCAGTGCCAGCGTGCCGAACATCAGCGCGATCAACTGCGGTAGTTTCTTCCTTCCTAGCGGTGCTCCGTTCATTTCTTTTTCCTTATCGTCTCTAAAGCGCTGCAAAAAATTCCCCGGCATACTCCCCATGCCGGGGCCAACACACTGCTTGGGGGAGTGTGATCATTCCTGCTGTGGCAGATACCACTTCGCAAAACCGTTCTGGATGCGCGCCGCCGCTTCGCGCGCGCCCAGCTTTCCGTTCAGGACCTGCGCGTTTACCGACCAAAGCTCGCTTTCCATATTCGGCAAGCCGCGGTTCATGATCAGCGCGTTCAGGCGGAAGTTCGAATCGCATGTCGTGCGCCAGGCGGCCATCTGCTTGGCCAGCGGGTCGCGGACTGCGATCAGGTGATTCGATAGCGTGAAAAAGCCGATCACGCGGTTGGTGTACAGGTCCGCAAATTCCTGGGAGCCGAGCCAGGCCAGGAACTTGTAGGCGTCAGCCTTGTTGCGCGACTTGCGATTGATGCCGATGCCGATGTCCATGTGGTCGGAAATCTGGCAGCGGTCGCCCGCCTGCTGCACCGGTGGCGCGAATACGCCCAGCTCAAGGTCGGGAAACTGGTTGAAATAGGAGATGTCCCACGAGCCGGCCGGATATATTGCGGCGCCGCCCTGGGCGAACAGCAGTTGGGCATCGCGGTAAGTCTGCACCGGCGCCGATTTGGGCATGTAGGCTGCCAGGCGCGCCTCGAACTCGAAGGCCGCAACGAAGGGCGCGTCGGTGAATTTGGCCTTGCCAGCGATCAGCGCACGCCTGCCTTGCTCGCCGCCCCAGTAATTCGGGCCGATATTGGTGAACACGGTCTGGCTGGACAACCATTCGTCGGCTGTGCCCAGCGCCAGCGGCGCGTACTGGCTCTTGCGAACGGCATCCAGCACGTTGAAGAATTCCGCTTCCGTCGCGGGCGGCTGCAGGCCCAGCTTCCTGAAGATCTTCTTGTTGTACAGGAAGCCGTGGATCACGGAGGCGACCGGCATACAGAAAGTATCCTTGCCATCGTCCGTCTGCCAGGCGACCAGCGAACCAGATGCGAAGTTCTCCATCCCTGCCTTGCCGTTCAGCTTTTCCAGATAGCCACGGCGATACAGCAGCAACGAGGTGTCGAAGGGACGGCAGGCCAGCATATCGCCTGCGGTGCCGTTGCCTAAGCGGGCGGCCAGGCTGGTGTCGTACTCGGTGGGAGCGGTGGGCGAGAACTTTACCGAAATACCCGGGTGCTTGCGTTCGAACGCGGGAAGCAGCACGGTTTCCCACAGGGCCTTGTCGTCAACCCGCCAGCTCTCCAGTACCAGGGTGCCGGCGCGTGCGGCGCTGGTGCAAATCAGCGCTAGGACTAGTGCGGCTCGCAGGATACGGCTGGTTGGCACGGCGGCTTCTCCACGGGGTGCTGTCGATCAGTAAATTCATGCTAACACCGTGAAAAATGTGACACCAGCGACGCCCTCGCGTACGGACGCCATTCACAAACCATTGATTTTTATGAGGATTTTGCAGAAGAACTGCGGCAGTGCTTACAAAACTTTACAGAACAGCGGCCGCAGCCCGGTGATTGCGTTCACGCCTTGTCATGGGCGCTTACAAAACATTACGAAACGCGCGCATTTATTACGTGCGGAGTTGCAGGCGAGCGCGCGCAGCGTTGTATTCTGCCGTCATTCGCTCCACCAGTTCGGCGGTAGTCGGCACATCGTGCATCAAGCCGACACCCTGGCCAGCGCCCCAGATATCGCGCCATGCCTTGGCTGTGCCGCTGTTGAAGCTCATTTTCGACTTGTCCGATTCCGGCAGGTTTTCCGGATCAAGCCCCGCCGCAACGATGGACTTTTTCAGGTAGTTGCCATGCACGCCTGTGAACAGGTTGGTGTAAACCACGTCCGCCGCCGACGATTCGATAATGGCTTCGCGATAGTCCTCGGTAACGTTCGACTCCTGCGTGGCCAGGAAACGCGAACCGACGTAGGCGAAGTCCGCCCCCATCGCCTGCGCGGCCAGCACCGCGTCGCCGGTCGCGATCGATCCGGACAGCGCCAGCGGACCGTCGAAGAAGCGCCGCACTTCGCCCACCAGCGCAAACGGCGACAGCGTCCCGGCATGGCCGCCCGCGCCGCTGGCGACCAGGATCAGGCCATCCACACCCGCCTCCAAGGCCTTCTGCGCGTGGCGGATATTGATCACGTCATGCAGCACGATGCCGCCGTAGCTGTGGATAGCATCCAACATTTCCACAGGCGGCGCGCGCAGCGAGGAAATGATGATCGGCACCTTGTGGCGCACGCATACTTCCACATCGTGCTCCAGGCGTTCGTTGGAATGGTGGACGATCTGGTTGACCGCGATCGGGCCCACGCGCACGCCGGGGTTGGCGGCCTGGTAGTCGGCCAGTTCCTTTTGCAGGTCCGTCAGCCAGGTATCAAGCAATTCCTTCGGCCGCGCATTCAGTGCAGGGAAGGAGCCGACGATACCCGCCTTGCACTGGGCTGCCACCAGCGCAGGGCCACTGGCGATGAACATGGGGGAAGCGATGACTGGCAGGGCCAGGTGCTGCAATGCGGCTGGTAGTGTCATGGCGTTGGCCTCAGAAATTTTGCATGCCGCCTACTGTACCCTCTTTCGGATACGTGATGCTGTAGCCGACGTTGATCTTCATGGTCTCATTTGGCGCCATGGTTTTTTCCCAACCCACCACGCCCTGGCGCTGCTCCCACGCCGCAATCCCAGGCTGCGGCGAGAACACCTGTTTCACCTTGATCTCTTCCGACGCGCTGACAGGCGTCGATTCCAGCACCAGCAAGTCGACCGGCGTCTTGTGGAAGCTGCTGATCGTGAACACGTCCGCCACCTGCTGTTCGCCGCGCTGCGACAGGAATCCGCGGCTGCCCGACTGCTGGTCGGCGCGATCCACCGTGACGCGCACCAGGTCATCGCGGCCGAAGGACAGCGCCAGCTTGTCCGACGCTTGGGTGTTCCAATGGGTAGCGCCGACATAACCGCCATCGCGGAATAACTGGATATTCCCGTTCAGCCAGACGCCGGAAGGACGCTCGGCTTCCGCCGTTATCACGGCGAATTTCTCCTGGCGGGGAACCACACGCACGCGCTGCTTGGCGGCGACCTTCAGGGTCGACAGGGCCAGCGTGATTTCGCGGCCGTCGGATGCCAGGGTGACGCGGTTGGGAACAGCGAATTCCGTATCGAACGTGCCCTGCGTTTCCAGCACAGGTGGGATGAAAGTATCCTGGGCTATGCGGCTGCCAGTGACCATCACGGGAGCCGGGGCCGCTGCAATCGGAGCTTCCGGCGCAGCACCATAGTTGTGCTGCTGCGGCGGCCTTGGCGGATAGTAGGTCAGGCGCTGCGGCACAGGCTCGGGCGCCTGCGGCGAAAGACGCGGCTGGCCGGTCGACAGGCGCATTTCGACGCTGCTCCAGTCCTCGCCGGACTTCTGCGCAACTACCGCCATGCGTTCCAGTTCGATGGTGGACGTCGTGGAGTTCAGAGAGGCACGGTAAGCCGGCTTCCAGCCCGCACGATTGACCTGATAGGAAAGCTGGACACTGCCAGCTTGCTGCGCCGCGACGGCAATGGTAATGCTGCGCTGGTCGCGCGCCCCGCTACGCACCTTCTCCAGTTCGCGCTGTACCGTCTTTATTTTCTTGTCGATCTCGCGCAGCTGGATCTGGCTGCGCTGGATCTGCGCCAAGGCTTCACGGCCGCCGCGCTTGATCGTGTCAACCGCGGCACCGAGAGACTTGCCGTCGACCGGGGTCGAGGTATTCTCGCCACCATTCAGCTTGGACAGGTAGTTTTTCACCAGCACGGACGACTCAATCTCCACGTTCAGCAGGTCACGGCTGTCTTCCAGCGCCTGCAATTTCGCTTCCAGCTCCGCTTCGCGCGGGCTGACTGCTTCCGCCTGTCCCACGTCGCGCGTCACGATCTGGCCGACCTGCACGCCCGGGGAAGCCTGGATGCGCAGCGTCTGCGCATCGAAATTGGCCGGCAAACCGGTGATCTCCAATTCCTTCATGCCAGGGGCAACCTGGGCTTGGCGCTCCACGGTGGCGGTCCCGGAATACAGGGTCACGCGCGTAATCGGCGCGTTGCTGGCGCAGGCAAATCCCGACAGGGAGAAACAAAGGGCTACAGCGGTGGCGATACGGCTTGGCTTCATGAAGGCTCACAGGCGATGTAAAACCTGATCTTGCAGCGCGCATGAAATATTGTCAATTTAAGAACGCCACACCCCGAGCAAGGCCTTTACCTTGGTCCACACCGACAGGCGTTCGTCGGACAGCGCATCGAGGAAGTCGGACAGGCGCTTGGACTTCGCCATCGTGTACACGGTGAGCGCGGTAGTGATGACGAACACCGAGCCGAAAATCCATACGCGGCGCGACATTGGCGCATCGGCTTCCGCCAGAAGATTCATGCCAAGGAAGCCGGTAGTGATGGTGCCGATCATGCCGAAGATGGTGACGACCGTCAGGCGCACAACGGTATTGGCCTGGCGCCGCAGGCTGTCCGCTTCCAGGTAGCCGTTCATGTCGGCCACACGGGTTTTGACTTCCACGTAAGCACGCTCGATGTCGAGGTGCTGGCCGCACATGCGGAACAGCGCGCGGATCTGCTGCTGGTCCGAGATTTCGGTGAACCAGTAGCGGTGCGTGAATCGCAGGAAGCTCTCGAAGGCGTAACGGATGCGACGCTTGAAAGAACGCACACTGTCGGCATCCGTCACCTGCAATTGCGTCAGCGCCTCCGCCAGGCGGTCGGAAAACATCAGCAGGGATGCCTTCTGCAGGTGGGCGATCATGAACAGCAGGAAGTGCTGGTGCCGGAACTGCGACAGCACGCCGCGCTCCTTGCAGCAGAAGAATTGCGAAGCCGCGTCGCCCACCACGACCAGGGCATAACCGCTGCAGATATACCGCGTGTAAGGCGCGGCACCGCCATTGCACCAGAAACGGTCATAGAAATAGCGGCGGTCGACACCGTCCGACTGCGTGCGCTGAGCATCGGCAGGAGCGGACGAAGTACCGGCCATCGTGCCCAGGGCCGCAAAGTCCGACGGCGAAAGCTCGCTCGGCCGGTCGACGGCAAGGTAGGCCATCATCGGCATGCGGTAGTACTCCACCTGGCGGTAGCGCAACGCCGCCGTAGCTCCGGGCGCATCGGGCTCCATCGGTTCCAGCAAGTAGCGCCAGTGTGAAGCAATACGCGGCGCCTGGTGGCGCACTACCTGGTCGATGAAGGCTTGCCGCTCCTGCGCATCGGATCGCACCAGCAGGCGGCCGTGGGCATCGAGCCATTCGACGCCATGCATGCAATGCAGCGCGTTACCGGCGTCATCCCAGCCGGCAGGGTAGGCGCGGCCGAAGCGGTACAGCAAATCCTGTGCATCGTCGAAAGGCAGGTCGTTGGCGCCGACCTCCATCACCAGCAGCACGATGTCGACGTCGAAGAAAAAATGCAGGCAGAGATTGTGCACATCCAGCACGCGAGGCTCGACGCCGGCCTGCGTGGTCACGCGTACCTTGGCGATATCCTTGCGGCGGAAGATGCGGCGCTGGCCAGCGCCAAACAGGAAACGCTGCACATAGGGCAGGAAGCTGACGAATTCTGTGTAGTAGCGCTCCTGGAAGGCCGCACTGGCGTCCTGCGCAGAAGTGACCTCGCGCCACGGCGAGTCAGCCCCAAGAAATTCCCAGGGCCGCGCATGCGCGCGCTCGGCCCCATCTGGCGGCATCAGCCGCAACGGCCATAACAGAACCTGCCTGACATGCTGGACACGCGGGGATTGGTCGCTCATGCAACCAGTATAGCCGAGCCCGTGTCACACCTTGGGGTCACACCCTAAGTGTGACACGAACGCGACTATTGCTTAGCAGAGTCCGTGTCACTCTCGGGGTGTGACCCCATGGTGTGACACGAAGTCAGCCGTCGTTGAGGAGGATGTCGTTCTCGACGCGTGCGCTGCAGGCGCGCACCAGTTGTTTGACGGCCCACGCGGCCAATTGTTCGGTGCTCATACCAAGGTGGCGGCTGGCGATCGCCTGCATCAACGGGATCGAGGCGAACAGCGGCACCACGTCGGCCACTGGCATGCTTTGGCGCTCCAGCAACAGGAATTTGAGCAGAACCTTGACCGCGTATTCTGCATTACGCTTGGGGTCGGCCGACAGGAAGTCCAGGCGGCGGCGGGCGCGCGCCAGCGCGGCTTCCACGTCCTCGAACACCGCACCGTGGCCCGGGATAACCGCTTTCACATCCAGTCCGGCGATCACGTCCAGCGTGGCCGCGGCTTCCGCAAATCCTTCTTCGCCTTCGAGCTCGGGGAAGATCACGCCGAAACCGTTTTGCCACAGCGCGTCGGCCGATACCAGCACCTTCTCGGACGGGCAATAGAAGATCACCGAGTGGGCGTGGTGTCCCGGTGCACCCAGCACCTGCCATTCCAGGTCGCCTAGCGTCAGCGTTTCGCCGGCGGTAATCACGCCGTCGATGGAAAATCGTTCGCACTGCTGGCCGGTTGCCTTGAAACTGAGCGCGTCTTCATCCCAGTGACGTACTTTTTCAGCTTCCGGCTCGGGGATATAGGTGTCGCAGCCGAAATGCGCCTGCAGCGCAGCATTGCCGCCGCAGTGGTCGGAATGCAGGTGCGTCGTGTACAGCCGGTCCAGGCGGCGGCCGTGCAAGGCGTGCCGCACCAGGTCGAGCGTCTGCTGTTTGTGCGCGACATAGCCGCTGTCGATCATGGCAGCGTCGTGGCGGCCCAACAGCAGGACATTATTGGACGAGAGCCAGCCGCGTTCGAAAACGTGGATGGATGGGTGTAGCTTCATTGCGTCAGTCAAAGTCGATCAGTTGCTCACGGCGGCGCAGCTCAGCCCACACGGCGCGCTTGTATGCGTCGTCGGCACGCGACCAGGCGACGATCTCGTCAATGGTGCGCAGGCAACCTTCGCAAAAACCAGTGTCCTGGTTCATCTTGCACAGGCTGATGCAGGGTGATGGCACGGGCGTGGCCAGTTCCGGCGCGCCTGGCGGCAGTTCAGTACTCATGGCCGACATTTTACCGCAGTGCGGCAAAAGTGCCTGGAATGGCCATATACTGATGGGGCACCAGAACAATAAGGAGTGGCGAGGAGACAAACCGACCAACCAGCCTCCGAGGTGCATATGAAGCTCGATCGCCATTGGTTTTCCCGCGCGCTGGGCCAGTTCGCGCGCCACCGCCTCGGGCGTGCCGCCCCCGGCCAGCCGCAATTCATCGGCGGCGATTTCCATTGCCGCGCCGGCAACCGCAGTTACAAGCTGTACGTACCATCCTGTTACGAAGGCCAGCCCATGCCGTTGCTGGTGATGCTGCACGGCTGCTTGCAGGATCCCGACGATTTTGCCGCCGGCACGCAAATGAATGCGGTGGCCGAAGAACGCGGCTGCCTGGTGCTATACCCGGCGCAAACGCCGGACGCCAACCACACCCGATGTTGGAACTGGTTCAGCGCCCTGGACCAGGAGCGTGGCCAGGGCGAACCCGCCATCATCGCCGCCATGACGCGCGACGTCATGACGCGCTATCCGGTACTGCAAAGCGAGGTTTACATCGCCGGCCTGTCCGCTGGCGGCGCCATGGCGGTCATCGCCGGCACCCTGTATCCGGACCTGTTTGCCGCCGTGGGCGTGCATTCGGGCCTGCCCTTCGCCGCAGCGCGCGACCTGCCATCAGCCTTGCTGGCAATGCGGCGCGGCGCGGCCCGCGCGCAGGCGGCCCTGACGGCGGGCCAGCCGGTGATCGTGTTCCACGGGGACCAGGACCGCACCGTGCACCCCGCCAATGGCGAGGAAGTGCTGGCGCAGGGCTTGCGCAGCCATCCGCTGGGCGAGCAGGCCAGTCCGGCCACGCTGGCAGGCCAGGTACCCGACGGCCACGCCTTCACGCTGAAGGCGCACTGGCTGGAAGACGGCTCGCCTCTCGGAGAGCACTGGGTGATCCACGGCGCCGGCCATGCCTGGTCCGGCGGTAGCGCGGAAGGCAGCTACACCGACCCGCGCGGGCCGGATGCCAGCCGGGAGATGATGCGCTTCTTCAGCGCCGCGAAAAGTGCAGTTTCATCGCCAACACGCACAGGGCCAGCACCAGGGTGATGCCGTTGGCGATAATCACTGGCCAGGCATTGGTTTGCAGGCCATAAATCAGCCAGAGCAGCACGCCAAAGCTGAAGATCAGGTACATGCCGGTGGAGATGCCGTCGGCATGACGCTGGCGCCAAACCAGCAGGACTTGGGGTACAAAAGCGAAAGTGGTGCAGAAGGCTGCGATAAAGCCGAGCAGGTCAGGTTGAAGCAACATCAGGTCGGTTTTTCCAGGGAGGCGATATGGGCACGCAGGCAGGCAGGACACCAGCAGCCGACGGCATCGGCCCCGGGAACCGGAATCGCAAGCGGCAGGAAAGTGCACCAGCACGGCGTCTCGCCCGGCGCGCCAGTCGGCTTCTGCCCGGCTGGCGCATCGGCCATGGCGCAGTGGAACTCGACGCCGCAACGCTCACAGGTGCTCATATCATCAATGCAATCATGCGTAAGGGAGATGGCCAGACTAGCGGATCAAACCGTAAATTACAACTCAATTGGCCCTATAATGCGCACCATTGACCTTAAATCTAATTTTCTGGAACCCCCGCCATGACCAACCTGCCTGCCCGCGACCCGGATATGTCCACTGACCTGAGCGGCGTTACGCCCCAAGTCAAGGCTCAGATCCTGGCCGAGGCGCTGCCGTACATCCGTAATTACCACGGCAAAACCATCGTTATCAAATACGGTGGCAATGCCATGACCGAAGAGCGCCTGAAGCACGGCTTCGCGCGCGACCTGATCCTGCTGAAACTGGTGGGCATGAACCCGGTGGTGGTGCACGGCGGCGGTCCGCAGATCGACAATGCGCTGAAGAAGATCGGCAAGCAAGGCACCTTCGTGCAGGGCATGCGTATTACCGACGAAGAAACCATGGAAGTGGTGGAGTGGGTGCTGGGCGGCGAAGTGCAGCAGGACATCGTCATGCTGATCAACCACTACGGCGGCCAGGCAGTGGGCCTGACCGGCAAGGACGGTGGCCTGATCCGCGCCCGCAAGATGGCCATGCCGGACAAGGAAAAACCAGGCGAATTCCTGGACATCGGCTTCGTCGGCGAGATCGAGGCGATCAACCCGGCCGTGGTGAAAGCCCTGCAGGATGATGCCTTTATTCCAATTATTTCCCCGATCGGCTTCGGTAAAGATGGCCAGGCTTACAACATCAACGCTGACGTTGTCGCCGGCAAGATCGCCGAGATCCTGAAAGCTGAAAAGCTGATCATGATGACCAACATCGCCGGCGTGCAGGACAAGAACGGCAACCTGGTGACCGACCTGTCGGCGCGCGAAATCGACGAAATGTTCGCCGACGGTACGATTTCGGGCGGCATGCTGCCAAAAATCTCTTCCGCACTGGACGCTGCCAAGTCCGGCGTGAACACCGTGCACATCATCGACGGGCGAATTGAACACAGCCTGCTGCTGGAAGTCTTGACCGAACAGGCTTTTGGCACTATGATCCGGTCTCACTAAAATTTTTGGCGGTTTTCTACAACCGCCAAAAACGTGAATGCCCTTGTAGCTCAGTGGTAGAGCACTCCCTTGGTAAGGGAGAGGCCACGTGTTCAATCCACGTCAAGGGCACCATTCTCCTCAGTAGATCCGCTCTACTTTCACGCCACGCTGGCGCAGCAGTTCCGCAACGTTTCCCGATCCGACCAGATGCAGAGTGCCGATAGCGGCAAAGCTGTGCTGTTCTTTTTTCATCATTTCCACGATGCCGTCGGCCAGCACGGGATTGCGCTCTTCCAGCAACACCTTTTTCATGAATTTGCCGGAGAAGGTCTTGTCCTCTTCCACCTCCCGCGCCAGGGCGTCGAATTTGGCGGCATCAGCGGAAGCCCAGGCGTCGACCAGGTCGCGCGGCTGCACGCCCTGCTTGCTGTCTTCAAAGGTATCCAGGCTGTCTTCCAGGAAGCGCGCCTGTTCCTGCGGCGTCAGGCGGCCGAACAGCGCGGCCTGGCCGCCGACCGATTCCAGTTCCACCACGCGCTGGTTGCGGCCGTGGGCGGTGCGCGCCAGCTGCAGGTCGACGCCCAGCTCCGGACGGTAGCCCAGCGCACGGTATTCGCCGATGGTGATCATCATGACGATCAGCCATGGTTTCATCGACGCCACCATTTCCGGCGCGATGCCGTGCTTCTTCAACATGCTTTCCAGGCGCGGGCGGTATTCGGGGCGGATGTCGGTCATGGCGCTGCCAGTGCCGGGCGCATACAGGCCGTACTCACGCATTACCGCCATCGACTTGGCCGGATCGGCGGCGGGATCGACTTCCAGCCCCACCGCCGTGGCGCGTTCCATGGCCTGCGTGACGCGCGGCTCCAGCGGGTAGAAGTCGGGCAGGCCAACGTGGATGGTGCCGAACAGCCACGATGTATGGCCAGCGTATTCCAGCTTGTAGAGCGCGCCGCGCGCCGGCGGGGCGGCAGTGGCCGAAAAGCTCAATCCAAGCAGCAGGCAAAACATCACTATAATCGTGCGTCGCATAGTCTCTCCAAGTAGAACGTGAATATTAAACCTTTGGCACCGGTCTGGTTGTTCGACCTGGACAACACGCTGCACAATGCATCGCATGCCATCTTCCCCGCCATGGTGGAGAAGATGAACGCGTACATGGCGCGCGTGCTGGGCGACGGCGACACGCCGGCCAGCGCAGAGGAAATCAGCGCCACCCGCGCCCTTTACTGGCAGCGCTACGGCGCCACCCTGCTTGGACTGGTGCGCCACCATGGCGTGGACGCGGCCCACTTCCTGCGCGAGACGCACGACCTGCCGGAAATCGAGTCGATGATCCGCTATGAGCGCGGCCTGGGCCAGCTCCTGCGCCGCCTGCCCGGCCGCAAGATCCTGCTGACCAATGCGCCACGCGATTACGCGCGCAAGGTGGTCGGGCATATGGGCATCGGCCGGCATTTCAGCGACCAGATCACCATCGAATCAATGCATGTGCATCGCCAGTTGCGCCCCAAGCCATCGCGCGTCATGCTGCGGCGGCTGATGCGCCGGAAGGGCCTGAACCCGCGCCGGTGTATCCTTGTCGAAGACACGCTGGATAACCTGCGTTCGGCGCATGCGCTGGGCATGCGCACGGTGTGGGTGACGCAATACCTGCTGAAACCGGGGAAAAAACCGGCATGGCTTGATGTCAAAGTAAAATCTGTCAGAAACTTAAAATAACTGGTCCAAAACCTATGGCAAGTACACAGCCCGGACAGCGCAAGCTGCAAATCCTCCAGGCACTGGCTGAAATGCTGGAGCATCCAAAAGGAGAAAAGATCACTACTGCTGCGCTGGCGCGCAAGCTGGATGTCTCCGAGGCGGCACTGTACCGCCATTTCGCCAGCAAGGCCCAGATGTTCGAGGGCCTGATCGAATTCATCGAGTCCACCGTGTTCGGCCTGATCAACCAGATCGCCGACAAGCAAGCGGACGGCCTGGCCCAGGCGCGCGACATCCTGGGCATGCTGCTGCATTTCGCCAGCAGCAACCCTGGCATGACCCGGGTGCTGATCGGCGACGCGCTGGTCAACGAAGACGAGCGCCTGCAGCAGCGTATGAACCAGTTCTACGACCGCGTGGAACTGGCACTGAAACAGGCGCTGCGTGCTGCAGCGGCCGAAGGCCAGGCCCATGAGGCTGACGTCACCGCCCGCGCCGGGCTGCTGGTCAGCTTTGTGCTGGGCCGTTGGCACCGATACGCCAAGAGCGGCTTCAAGTCGAATCCTTCGCAAGACGCCGCCGTACAGATTGCATTGCTGCTGAATTGAACTGCTTGTCCTTTGCTTTGCTGGACGACGCTAGCGTCGATCCAGCCACCGGCGCTGGCCGGTTATCCCGCCTCTACACCGGACATCACGCTACCCTCGCCTGCAGCGACTTCTCCGGCTGGCCAGGCGTGCTGGCCGGCATGGAGCAGGCTCTCGCACGCGGCTTGCACGCGGTGCCCGTGCTCAGCTACGAGTTGGGACACCATATCGTCGGCGTCGAGCCGCGCGCTGCCGCACACGACGCGCCGCCACTGGCGCAGGTACTGCTGTTCGAGCGCTGCGACGAGCTGTCGCAGGCGGAGGTCGCAGACTGGCTGGCCGCCCAGGCCGCAGCCGATACCACACCGGCCGGCGTGGCCAGCATCCGCGCCAATGTGAGCGAAGCGCAGTTTGTCGACGCCATCCAGCGCATCCGCGCTTACATCGCCGCCGGCGACACCTACCAGGTCAACTACACCTATCGCCTGCATTTCGACGCCTTCGGTTCGCTGTTTGCGCTGTATCAGCGCCTGCGTGCCCGCCAGCCGGTGCCGTACGGCGCGCTGATCGGCTTTGACGATGGCCGCGCCGTCCTGTCGCTGTCGCCGGAACTTTTCGTGCGCAAGGAAGGCGAAACACTGACCGCGCGCCCGATGAAGGGCACCGCCCCCGCTGCTGCCGACGAAGCGGAAAATGCTCGCCGAGCTGCTGCCCTCGCGGCCGACCCGAAGAACCGCGCTGAAAACCTGATGATCGTCGACCTGCTGCGCAATGATATCGGCCGGGTGGCCGCTACCGGCAGCGTCGAGGTCCCGAAACTGTTCGAAGTCACGCGTTTCAGCAGCGTGCTGCAGATGACCTCCACCGTGCAGGCCCGCCTGCGCGAAGGCGCCACGCTGGGAGAGATCTTCAGCGCGCTTTATCCTTGCGGCTCCATCACCGGAGCACCCAAGAAGCGCACCATGGAGATCATCGCCGAGCTGGAACCCGAACCACGCGGCATTTACACCGGCGCCGTCGGCTGGTTCGCCCCGGGTGGCGATTTCTGCCTGAACGTCCCGATCCGCACGCTGACGCTCCAGGCGGAGCAACACGGCATCCGCAAAGGCGTGATGGGCGTCGGCGCCGGCATCGTCTACGACAGCGAGCCGCACGACGAATTCGCCGAATGCCAGTTGAAGGCCCGCTTCCTGACCGGCCTGTCAAATGATTTCGAACTATTCGAAACCATGCATGCCACGCGCGAAGCCGGCCCCCGCCATCTGGAGCGCCACCTGCAACGCCTTGCGGCATCGGCACGCTATTTCGGCTTCGCCTGGGATGAAGCTGCCGCCCGAGCCTACCTCACGCTGGCCTGCCAGGCCCTGCCCGCCGGCCAGCCGCACCGGCTGCGGCTCGCAATGAACAGCGCCGGCGCCTTCGCCGTGCAGACCGGCGCCCTGTCGCCGCTGCAGGAGCCCGTGAGCGTGTTGCTGGCTGATGAAGCCACCGACAGCGGCGACCTGTTCCTGCGCCATAAGTCCACCATCCGCGAGCACTATGACGCGGCGTGGAAAGCCGCCGATGCCCAAGGCGCCTTCGACAAGCTGTTCTTCAATGAGCGCGGGGAGTTGACGGAAGGAGGACGCAGCAACGTATTCCTCCGCATGGATGGCCTGTGGATAACGCCGCCTTTATCCAGTGGCACGCTGCCGGGCGTGATGCGTGCCGTGATCATCGATGCCAGGGGCGCACAGGAGCGCATCGTCACGCGCGACATGCTGCTCGCCGCGGAGGAAATCGTGGTGTGCAATTCCCTGCGCGGCGCGATGCGCGCGAGCCTACAGGTCGATTAGCATTTCGAAGCCGCCATAGATCAGCCGTTTGCCGTCAAACGGCATCCTGGCGGGATCCATCATGTCCTTCATGCGCGGGTCCGACATGACTTTCTCGTTGCAGGAGTCGCGCACTTCGCGCGAGGGATAGATAATCCACGAGAACACCACTACTTCGCCGTCCTCCAGCTTGACCGCCTGCGGGAAGGAAGTGTGAACGCCTACTTTCACATCGTCGGCGACGGTCTCGCGATACTCGATCGCGCCATATTCGCGCCACACCTTGGCGCACTGGCGCGACATCTCCAGGTACGCATCCATGTTCTTGCTGGGAACCGGCACAATGAATCCATCGACATAAGCCATTTGAATCTCCTTGTGAAGTGAGCCCTCAGCTTATGCCGCACGATTGGCCGTGACAAGGAAAGCACGCCGGTATGCGCCGGGCGTGGTTGAGGCGATGCGGCGGAAATGGTGGCGCAGCGACTCTTCCGAGCCGAAACCTGCCCGCTCGGCTACCTGTGCCAAGGCGATGTCCGGCGACTCCAGCAAATCCTTCGCAATCGCTACCCGCTCGCGGGCCAGCCATTCGACCGGCCCCATGCCAGTAGCGTCCTGGAACTGGCGCTGCAAGGTGCGCGGGCTCATGGCCGCGCGCTCGGCCATGCTGGCCACCGTGTGCGGCTCGGCGGGATGGCTGCGCAGCCAGTCCATCAGGCGCGACAACCTGCCTTGCTCATCGTGCGCCATGGGACGCGGCAGGAACTGCGCCTGCCCGCCCTCGCGATGCGGCGCCACCACCAGACGCTGCGCCACCATATTGCCGACCCGCGCGCCGTAATCGCGCCGCACCAGATGCAGCAGCATGTCCAGTCCCGCCGCCGACCCGGCAGAGGTAATGATTTGCCCCTCGTCGACATACAAGTCATCCGCCAGCACGTGCACGCGAGGATAGCGGCGCCCCAGCCGCTCGACGTAGCGCCAATGCGTCGTAGCGCGGCGGCCGTCCAGCAAGCCCGCTGCGGCGAGGATGAATACGCCCGAGCAGATGGTGCACAGGCGGGCGCCGCGCGCATGGGCGGCACGGATTTGTGCCAGCAGGGCTTCCGGCGGCGCTTCATCGGCGTCGCGCCAGCCGGGGATCACGATGGTATCGGCCCGTTCCAGCAGCGATGGATCGTAAGGCGCCTGCACCACGATGCCGCCCGCTGCGCGGATCGGGCCCGGCTCGACCGAGCAGACGGCAAAGTCGTACCAATCCACGCCCAGCTCCGGACGGTCCAGGGCAAACAATTCGACCGTGCAGCCGAATTCAAAGGTGCACAGGCCATCGTAGGCCAGCGCCACGACCAAGTGTCTTTTCACGCTCATGGCGCAATCTTAACGCAATATGGCATTCGCGCCACTGCCGCGCTAAGCCGCTGCGGCCGAGAATGGAGTCACTTTCAACGCCACAGGAGAGACAAGATGCCATCCATCGTCACCGAAGTCGCCGCCGCCCCTTGCGCCGAGGCCCTCGCCCACTTTGAAGATTCGCTGCGTTTTGAAACGGATTGCTGGGATGTCCACAGCGTAATGGGAACGGCGCAACAGGATTTCGTGCTGCTCGACGTACGGGGAACGGAAAAATATGCTGCCGGCCATGTGCCCGGCGCGGTGGACCTGGCGCACCGCAAGATCATCGGCTCCAAGCTGGCCGAGTACCCGCCGGAGACCGTTTTCGTGACCTACTGCGCCGGCCCGCACTGCAACGGCGCAGCGCGCGCGGCGATCCGGCTGGCCAAGCTGGGCCGCCCGGTGAAAATCATGACGGGCGGGATCACCGGCTGGCTGGATGAGGGCTTCACCCTCGCCACTTCCCCGGTAGCCGCCGCCGCGTAATCAGCCTGCGAGGGCTTTCTCGAGCGCTTCAACCAGGGCTTTATCGTCCGGCTTGACCTTGCTCGGGAAGCTCTCGACCACATTGCCTTTGCGGTCGATCAGGTATTTATGGAAGTTCCAGGCCGGCGCCTTGCCGGTCGCCTTGATCAGCTTCGCGTAGAACGGGTTCGGCGCGTCGCCCGACACCACCGACTTGGCGAACATCGGGAATTTCACGCCATAGGTGTTGTAGCAGAGGTCAGCGATTTCCTTGCTGCTGCCCGGCTCCTGCTTGCCGAAATCATTCGATGGGAAGCCCAGCACGACCAGACCTTTCCCCGCGTATTTCGCATACACTTCTTCCAGTCCTTTGTACTGCGGGGTATAGCCGCAATAGCTGGCCGTGTTGACGACCAGGATCACCTTGCCGGCGTACTGGCACAGGTCCTGCGGCGCATCGTCCTGCAGGCGGTTGAAGGACTGTTTCAGGATAGCGGGGCAGCTCGCGGCCGGCGCATTGGCGGCTGCTGCGGCTGCAGATTGCGCGGCAGGCGCCTGTGCGAAGGCGGCAGCGGCGCTCAGGCTCAGCGCGGACAGCGCTGCAAACTTGGTGAGGATAGATGGCATGGGTAGTCTCTTCCGGTTCGTTCGAATTTCCGATTGTATGACAATTGCCGGCTGCACGTTGGCGCTGGCAGCCACCGCAGCGCCGGCGCCGCTGCCAGCCATGAAGACACAGCAGGTGTCGATTTCCGGCCTCTCGTCGGGCGCCTTCATGGCGGTGCAATACCAGGTCGCCTACTCCGGCAGCGTGGTTGGCGCGGGCATCATCGCCGGTGGCAGCTACTACTGCGCGCAAGGCAGCATGATGAACGCCATCGGCAGCTGCAAAGGCGCCGATGTGGCCGAACTGGCAGCCGTGACCCGCAAGCGCGCCGAAGCGGGCCTGGTAGATCCGGTTGCGAAGCTGGCCACGCACCGCGTGTGGATGTTCTCCGGCACCCTCGACAAGCTGGTGCCTGCAGCCTCAATGGCCGACCTGGCCAAATATTACGCAGCCTTTATCCCCGCCGCACAGGTTCAGTTCAAGAGCGACCTGGCCGCCGGCCACGCCATGCCGACCGACAGTTATGGCAACAGGTGTGACGCCCTGGCCGCGCCATTTATCAGCAACTGCGGTTTCGACGCGGCCGGCAACCTGCTGCAATGGATCTACGGCCCGCTGAAAGCACGCGGCGACAATGCCGCCCCGGCAGGCAAGCTGCAGGAGTTCGACCAGTCCGAATTCCTCCCGGCGCCGACCACGCACGGCATGGCCAACACCGGCTATGTCTACATTCCACCAGGCTGCGAAGCCGGTGGCACCGGCTGCAAGCTGCACATCGCCCTGCACGGCTGCTTGCAGGACATCGGCACCCTCAAGGATACTTACGCGCGCCACGCGGGCTACAACGCCTGGGCCGACACCAACCGCATTGTGGTGCTCTACCCGCAAGCGGCGGCAATCACGCCGATGCCGAATCCGAAAGCATGCTGGGACTGGTGGGGCTACGACGATCCGGACTATTCGGTGCAGGGCGGCCGCCAGTTGCGCGCCATCAAGCGGATGGCTGACCGTCTGACGGGAGCGTGACCCGGAAGCAGGCGCCATGCTCGCCGTTCGGCAGGCATTCGACCTCGCCGCCATGGCAGCGGGCGATCTGGCGCACCAGCGCCAGGCCAAGGCCGACGCTGCCCGCCTTCTCAGAAGCGCCCGGCAGCCGGTAGAAGGGCTCGAAAATCCGCTCGCGCTCAGCCGCCGGCACGCCCGGCCCGCGGTCGCATATTTCAAGCATGGTGCCGCCGCCAGCGCTGGCCAGCATCACGCTCACCTCAGCCTCGCCGCCATGCCGGCGCGCGTTCTCCAGAAGGTTGCGCACCATGCGACGCAGCAGCGTCGCATCGCCCTGCACTGCTCCGGCTACGCCATCCAGTACTGCCCCTACCCGTGCGCATTCTTCCGCGACGATGCCGGTAAGCTCCACTTCTTCGATCGCTGCATGCTCCTGCGGAACCGCATCCAGCCGGCTCGCGAGCAAGACCTCGTCGATCAGTTGGTCCAGCTCGGAGATATTGCGCGCCAACTCCTGGCGTATCGCCGGACTGGCGGAATCCTGCAGCAACTCCACCGCCATGCGAATGCGCGCCAGCGGCGACCGCAGCTCGTGAGATGCATTGGCCAACAGGGACTTCTGCGCCCCCACCAGTGCCTCGATGCGCGCCGCCGAATCGTTGAAACTGGCGGCCAACTGGGCTACCTCGTCCGCCCCATGCACATCCACGCGCGCGCCCAGGTCGCCCCTGCCCCAGGCCTGCACGCTGCCCTGCAGCTGCTCCAGCCGGCGCGTAATGCGGCGCACGACGGGATAGGCGCCCGCTGCAATCACAATCGCGATCATCAACAGCAGCATCGTCACCGCCATCGTGGCATTGCGCGGCATATGGCGCGGCGGCGCGAACCAGAAGTGGATGTAGCCGAACATCAGCACGGCCAGCACAATGCAGGCCAGCAGCGTCGCATAAATGCGCACATACATGCGCGAGCCGAAGTTACGCATCCTGCACCTTGGCGAAGACATATCCCGCGCCACGCACGGTAATGATGCGGCGCGGCGCCTTCGGATCATCCTCAATAGCGGCGCGCACCCGGCCCACGTGCACATCAATGGAACGGTCGAAAGGCTCCAGCGCGCCCCCCTTCAGCGCGTCGATCAACTGTTCGCGCGACAGCACCCGGCCGGCACGCTGGGCAAAGGCCATCAGGAGGTCGAACTGATAGGCCGTAAGCGGCCGCTCGGCGCCGTCGACACGCACGATGCGCGCGCCGGGGTCGATCTCGAGCCGGCCAAAGCGCAACGGCGGTTCGGCGGCCGGCTGCCCGGCTGCTGCCGGCCCCGCTGCACCGCCGACATCAGCCAGCGCCGGGCGGCGCAACAGCGCCCGCAGTCGGGCCAGCAACTCGCGCGGCTCGAAAGGCTTGGGCAAGTAGTCGTCTGCGCCAAGTTCCAGGCCGATGACGCGATCGAGGGGGTCCCCCTTGGCCGTCAGCATCAGCACCGGAAGGCTGCGCATCGGCTGCGGCATGTTGCGCAGGCGGCGGCAAACTTCCAGCCCATCGACGTCGGGCAGCATCAGGTCCAGGATCAGGGCGGAAAAGCTGCCTGCATCGGCCTGCGCCAGCCGGTCCAGGCCGGCCTGCGCGGTTTCGGCATGCTCCACGCGCAGGCCATTCTGGGCCAGGTAAGTTTCAACCATCGCCGCCAGGCGCTGGTCGTCGTCGATGATGAGGACAAGGGGTTGGGACATGGTTGAGACTATAGCTTAATGGCTCCCCATGTGGCTCATCGCCATCATGTGCAGGGCGCCGTTGAACTTCGCGCGCTGTTCGGGCGTGAGGACTTCGGCAGCATCCATCGCAGCAGCCAGCACGCGGCGCGACATCAGGTCCATTTTTTTCATGTGGTCAGCGCGCAGGGTTTCCAGCGCAGCGCGGTCGATGGCTGGCTGCGCCAACTGCTTGTGCATCGCCTCATGCCCCTCCTGCAACTGCTGGTGGATCGGCTTGACGTCATTGAAGCAGGCCTTGGCAATTTCGGTCAGGCGTGATTTCTGGGCCTCGGTAGCGTCGGGCAGGATGTGCGCCACCATGGTTTCGATGTGCTTATCCGCCTGGGCGGCATCCATCGTCCATGGACTGTGTCCGCGACCGTGGCCATGGCCGCTTCCATGGTCTGCGCCGGCATAGGCGGCGGTACCGCCCAGGGCGGCGACAACTGCGGCGATTGCGATCCAGTACTTCTTGTTCATGACATCTCCTAATAAGGGTTAGTGGGTATGGCCACTTTAGGGAGCACGCATGTCGCCTCTATGAGTCCTGCGTAAAGTTTTGTAAATCTGCGACAAATGTAAGGGTTTGTAATGACCGTCAACATACTGCTGAGTGAGCCCGTTTTCAGCTCAGTGACACAGGAAACAGTGCGCTACACAAGATCAACTAATAGTGAGGATTTAAAAATGAAAAAAGTCATCGCCACCATGATCGCCGGTCTGTTCGCAAGCGCCGCATTCGCACAACAAACTCCTGCCCCAGCTACCCCAGCGGTCCCGGAAGTAAAGGCTGAAGTGAAGGCTGAAGTCAAAGCCGAAGTCAAACAGGAAGTGAAGCAGGAAGTTCAGAAACCTGCCGATGAAAAGAAGTAATCAACTAACTAGCTAAACGATTTACATAATTTCTTTCAAAGGACACGCACCATGAAAAGACCATTGCTACCCTGATCGCCGGCCTGTTCGCTACCGCTGCTTTCGCTACCACCCCAGCCGCTCCGACCACGCCAGCGCCAGCAGCGACTCCTGCGGCAGCCGTCGCAGCCACCAGCGCCAAGGCTGAGGCCAAGGTAGAAGCCAAGACCGACGCGAAAGTCGAGAAGAAGACCGAACATAAAGGCACGCACAAGACCACCGCCGTGGCGCCAGCGCCTGCCGCAGCGCCAGCAGCCAAGTAATCCTCGCTACCGAACTTAAACACTAATCATTAAAAGGACACACACCATGAAAAAGACCATCGCTACCCTGATCGCCGGCCTGTTCGCTACCGCTGCTTTTGCTACCACCCCGGTTGCTCCAACCACTCCAGCGCCAGCAGCGGCGCCTGCAGCTGAAGCCAAGGTAGAAGCGAAAGCGGAAGCCAAGACCGATGCAAAGGTCGAAAAGAAATCCGTGCACAAAACCGCACACAAGAAGGCAGAGAAGCCTGTTGAAACCAAGTCTGAAGTGAAGGCGAGCCCGGCTGCGACCACGGCCGCGGCGCCTGCACCGGCTGCTGCACCTGCTCCTGCCGCAGCTCCAGCAGCCAAGTAATCTCCGCCAAGTACTCAGCCCCCAAATTCGACTTAAAGGACTCGCACCATGAAAAAGACCATCGCTACCCTGATCGCCGGCCTGTTCGCTACCGCTGCATTCGCGACCACCCCGGTTGCTCCGGCCGCTCCGGCACCGGCAGCTGCTCCAGCAGCAGAAGCCAAGGTAGAAGCGAAAGTGGAAGCCAAGACCGACGCGAAAGTCGAAAAGAAGACTGCGCACAAGGGTACCCACAAGAAGGCCGAGAAGCCTGCTGAAACCAAGTCCGAAGTGAAGGCGAGCCCGGCCCCGGCCACGGCCGCGGCGCCTGCACCGGCTGCAGCTCCAGCCGCCGCCAAGTAATCCCGCTTCCTCCCGAAAGGCCTCTTCGATCACGAAGAGGCCTTTCGTCAATTGCCCGTCATATTTCGAAAATACATTGATGTACCGTTTAACATCAATGAGGCTTCAATATGACGAATCCTGGTTATACCCGCCGGCGCTTCCTGACCCACACGGGAGCTTTCACGGTAGGCACGGCAGCATTTGGGCTTTCCGGTTGCGGCTCCGGCAGCTCTCCTGCAGCACCGAACATTATTGCTGCCGAATCCGAGCGACCCAAGCTGCCGTACGGTTTTCAGATTGGCGACATCGCCGATGGCCGGGCAGTCGTGTGGTCGCGTTCGGACCGCCTTGCCCGCATGCGGGTAGAGTTCGACACCACTGAAGGCTTCCTCAATCCCCGCCAGATCCTTGGCCCGACGGCCACGGAAGCGAGCGATTTCACCAGCCGTATTGAGTTGACAGGCCTGCCCTCCGGCGAAAGGATCTTCTTGCGCGTCTCCTACGACAGCGCCACCGACCTGAAAATCGGAAGCGAACTGGCGACCGGCAGCTTCCGCACGCTGCCAGCGCCGGACGGCAAGCGCCCCGTGCGTTTCGTATGGAGCGGTGATACCGCAGGCCAGGGCTGGGGCATCAATCCCGAATTCGGCGGCATGAAAATCTACGAAGCCATGCGCAAGCGCCAGCCGGACTTCTTCGTGCACAGCGGCGACAACATCTACGCCGACGGGCCAATCAGCGCTGAAGTAAAGGCCGAGAACGGGCGGACCTGGAAGAACCTCGTGATTCCGGAGGTCTCGAAAGTCGCCGAAACGCTCAATGAGTTTCGCGGCCGCTATCGCTATAACATGATGGACGAGAATATGCGCCGCTTCAACGCCGAAGTCCCGCAGATCTGGCAATGGGATGACCACGAAGTCACCAACAACTGGTCGGCATCGAAAGACTTGAGCGCCGATACCCGCTACACGGGAAAGAACATCCAGACGCTGATCGCCCGAGGCAGGCAGGCCTTTCTGGAATACGCCCCAATGCGCTGGGGCGACCAGCCTGAATCGCAACGCGTCTATCGCCGCATCCCCTACGGCCCGCTGCTCGACGTGTTCGTCCTCGACATGCGTTCATATCGCGGCCCGAACAGCACCAACCTGCAGGAGGTCGAAAGCGATGCAAGCGCCTTCCTTGGCTCGGCCCAGGTGAAATGGCTCAAGGATTCGCTCGCACAATCAACCGCAACGTGGAAAGTGATTGCCGCGGACATGCCGATCGGCCTGCAAGTCCCCGACGGCAAGGACGCCAGCGGCACCGCGCGCTGGGAAGCAATCGCCAACGGAAACGATGGCGTGCCGCTAGGGCGCGAGATCGAAATGGCCAGCCTGCTGCGCGACATCAAGTCGATCAAGAACGTGGTGTGGATAACTGCCGACGTCCATTACTGCGCCGCCCACTACTACGATCCAGCGCTGGCCCAGTTCACCGACTTTTCGCCATTCTGGGAATTCGTTGCTGGCCCACTGAACGCCGGTACTTTCGGCCCCAATCTCCTGGACGCAACCTTCGGGCCGCAGGTCAAATTCCAGAAAGCGCCGCCCACCGGGCAAGCCAATCTCTCACCTTTCGCCGGCTTCCAGTTCTTCGGTGAAGTGAACATTGACCCGCAGACGAAAGCATTCACAATCGACCTCCGAGACCTTGACGGCGTCTCGGTCTACTCCAACACCTTGCCCCCGGCCGCCTGAGCCAGCAGTTAGCCGCGCAGTGCCTTTTGGGCTGCGCGGTAGCCCCACCAGGACGCTTCTTCGAACACGGAGAAGCCGCTCAAGTCGGAATGCGCAAACAATACCGGGCCATCCATTTCGCGCAAGGCCTTCAGGCCCGCATCGCTGCGGAATCCCGGCACCGGAACCGCCATCGCATGGCCGCGCAAAGTGATATCCACGCGCTCCACGCAACGTTCGAATTGTGCGCCGTAAGCCGCCCTCAGGTCGACGCTCGCCAGCGCCAGCAACTCTTCGCCGCTCGCCGCCGTCATCCATTTGCGTGCCTCGCGCGGATCGCGGTCGGCCAGCGCCACGTAGCTGGTAAAGACCGTCTTCTCCGGCGGCGCCACGCGGATGTCCTGGTGCGTCGAGACCACGTAGCCCAGGCCCTTGGTCCCATGCACCACGTTATCCCAGGACAGCGGTACCGCCGGCAGCTCCTGTGGAAAACGCTTCATCAGGAAATTCGCCACCATCCATGGCGCGTGAATTTGCTTGTGGACATCCGGCATGTTTTCCACAACCCTTGCCGTGACATGCAGCGGCATCGCGGAAATGACGCGGCGCGCGCGGATCGTGAACGTGCGCGGCACACCGCGTTCGAGCGCAAAGCAAAGCACTTCCACGCCCCGCCCCTGGCCCGTGCCGCCGCTGGCGTTGTCCACCCGCACACGCACCGCGCTACCCGCGAGCCGCTTGGGCCGCGCGAGCCGCTCCATTCCACTGGCCAGCGCCTGTAGTCCCTCCGGCCAGGTCAGCCAGGCGCCCTGCTCCGCGTTCTCCGCTTCGCCGCCGCGGCCGCAGAAATAATGCAGCCCCGCCCAGGCGGAGACCGCATCAAGTCCCGCGCCGTAATCATCGCGGCAGCAATAGTCCATGTACCACAGCAAAGAAGGCGCGCGATAGCCTTGCTGGGCAAGCCAGGCGCCAAAGCTCATGGCATCGAGCTGCGCCGCCTCCGCATCCGCCGACGAATGCTCGCTGGGGAAAGTGAACCTGCGTCTTCCATCCTCGCCGACCGCACTGCGCAACGCATCCACTTGCGCAAAGAAGCGCTTGTGCTCGGCCAATTCGGCATCCGGCACCCCTTCATGCGGCAAGACGCCCTCCTGCCAGGCGCCATTGAACAGCAACCGGTCTTCCGGCGCATGCAGCACAAAGCGCTCGTCGTAATAAGGTTTGCGCGACGTTGCCCCGCGCTGGATCACGCCCAGGTCCGCCAGCAGTTCGCGCACATGGGCGCATTCCTCGGTCGGCAGCGGCAGGTAATGCGCGCCCGTCGGGTACCCCAACGCGCCGAATCGCCCGCCAGCAGCATTCCCATATGGCTCGGGTCCGTCCAGCATCAGGAAGTCATCATGCCCCTGCTTTCGCAACTGCCAGGCAGCAGTCAACGCCGCAGCACCGGAACCGAGGATCAGCACATCAGCCGACAATGACTGCGACGGTGCAGGCAAAGGCTTGCGGTCGCGCAGGAAATGCCCTTCATCGCGCCCAGGCGCATTCACGACCGGCGTAATCTCCTGCCATCGCAGGTATCCAGCCACGCTGGCCGCAGCGGTAACGCCGCCGGCAGCAGCCCAGGCCAGGAAAGAACGACGCAGCATCAGCGAATCACCCTGCGCCAGTCCTGCTCGAATTCATGCACCAGCGATTGTGTGTTGAGACGGTTCGGCGCCATCGGCAGCGGTTTCATGTCCGGAGGGAAGGCAAACATTGCCTTCGTGGTCTCTGCATTCAGGAAACGCATCGGCAGGCTGTACGCCTCGGGCGGCCGGTAATCAAGCTGCGGCGAAGCCATGATGAAGCCCCATTCGCCAAAAGATGGCACATACAGGTGATACGGCCAGGTACGCATGCCCACGTCGCGCAACGTCGCATCCACCGTCCAATAGGCATGCGGCGCGAAGAACGGCGAGGTCGCCTGCACCACCACCAGGCCATTGACGGCAATATGCTTCTTCAGCACGCCGTAGAACGGCACTGAATACAACTTGCCCAGCGCGAAACTGGAAGGATCGGGAAAATCGACAATCGCTGCATCGAACATGTCCTGGTTCTGCTGCAGCCAGATCGCCGCGTCGGCATTCACCACCGTCACGCGCTTATCGCGGAAAGATCCCTTGTTCAGCGCCACCAGTTCATCGCGCTGGGTGAAGGCCGCCGTCATCGCCGGGTCCAGGTCCACCAAGGTGACGTGTTCGACCTGTGGATAACGCAGGACTTCGCGCAGCGCCAGCCCGTCGCCGCCGCCCAGGATCAGCACGCGCTTGGCCCAAGGCAGCGCCCCCATCACCGGATGCACAAGCGCTTCGTGGTACCGATACTCGTCGCGCGAGGAAAACTGCAGGTTGCCGTTGATATACAGGCGCAGGTCATCCTTCCACTTGGTGATTACCAGGCGCTGGTACGGCGTGCTGGTCGAATACACGATTTCATCGCCAAACAGCCCATGTTCGCCCCAACCGGTCAGCCGGTCCGCGCCGCTGAAACCGATCACCAGCGCCAGCATCACGGCACTGGCGCGCAGCAAACGGCCGGCCACGTTCGCCAGCTCTGTGCGGAAAACATAAATTGTCCACAGGGCCACCGCGATGTTCAGCATCCCGAACAGGAAACCGGTGCGCACCAGCCCAAGCTGCGGCGCCAGCACCAGCGGAAACAGCAGCGACACCACCAGCGCGCCGAGGTAATCGAAAGTCAGCACGCGGCTCACCAGTTCACTGAACTCGGTCTGGCGCGAGTTCAGGGCGCGCATCACCAGCGGAATCTCCATGCCCACCATGGCTCCCACCAGGAATACCATGGTGTACAACAAGGTGCGGAACGGCGCCGACGCCCAGGCAAACGTCATGAACAGCACGGCAGCGGACAAGCCGCCGATCAGGCCCACCGCCAGTTCAATGTCGACGAAGCGGGCCAGCACGTCTTCGTCTTTCACATACTTGGAAAAATGCGCCCCCACACCCATCGCGAACAGGTAACAGCCGATAATGGTGGAGAACTGCAGCACCGAATCACCCAGCAGGTAGCTGGAAAGTGCGCCAGCGATCAATTCATAGGCAAGTCCGCAGGACGCGACGACGAAGACTGAAACAATGAGAATCTTTTTGGTCATTTGGATGCTTTTGTTCTAATATGTTTCTTTTGCTACAAGCATGTCACTTTAACCGGGGATCGACGTGAACGCCATCCTAAATTATCTGGTCCACCTGGCGCTGGCCGCCTTGTTGTTGGTAGTCTTCTTCAAAGCCTATACATGGATGACGCCGTATGACGAAGTCAAATTGATCCGGCAGGGCAACCATGCCGCGGCGCTGTCGCTGGGCGGCGCCATGCTGGGTTTTTCGATGACCATCGCATCGAGCATCCTGCATACCTACAATTGGCAGCAGTTCCTGGCCTGGGCCTTTGGCGCGATGATCGTGCAAGCGCTCGGCTACGCCATCACGACACGCTGCCTGAAAATGGCGCAGGACCAAATTGAGGCCGACAACAGCGCCTTCGGCGGCCTGCTCGGCACTATTTCGCTTTCCATTGGCGGCATCAATGCCGCCTGCATTTCCTGAGAGGTTACATCATGGGTATCGGCAGCTTTATCAAGAAGCAGTTTATCGACGTACTGCAGTGGAACGAGGACGCGGAAGGCGTATTGTCCTGGCGCTACCCGATGCAGGACTTCGAGATCCAGAACGGCGGCGTGCTGATCGTGCGTGAATCGCAGGTCGCGGTATTCGTCAACGAAGGCCAGATTGCCGACGTGTTCGGCCCCGGCACCCACAAGCTCACCACGCAAAACCTGCCGCTGCTGACCAACCTGAAGAACTGGGACAAGCTGTTCGACTCCCCGTTCAAGTCGGATGTGTATTTCTTCAGCACCCGCGTGCAGACCGGCCGCAAGTGGGGCACCCCGCAGCCGATCACGATCCGCGACAAGGATTTCGACATGATCCGCGTGCGCGCCTTCGGCATGTATTCCTACCGCGTGGCCGATCCGCGCAAATTCTTCACTGAATTGAGCGGCACCCGCAACATCTACACCCGCGACGACGTGGAAGACCAGCTGCGCGGCATCCTGCTGGCCTCCATGGCCAATTCGCTGGGCGCCTCGCAGATCGCCTTCCTCGACATGGCGGCCAACCAGGCCCTGATGGCGCAGGAAGTCAAAGGCGGCCTGGCCGACGCGTTTGCACGCTACGGCATCGGCCTGGATGAATTCAACGTCGCCAGCGTCAGCCTGCCGGAAGAACTGCAAGCCGCGCTGGACGAGCGTATCTCCGCCGGCATGAAGGGCGGCATGAGCGACGCCAAGATGGCCGGCTTCACCAAATACCAGGTGGCGCAATCGATCCCGCTGGCTGCCGGCAACGAAGGCGGCCTGGCAGGCATCGGCGCCGGCCTGGGTGCTGGGCTGACCGTCGGCCAGGTGATGGGCCAGACTATGGGCCAGGCGCTGAATCCGGGCGCGGCGCCAGTTCAAGCCCCGGCAGCACCAGCGGCACCCGCCGCGCCAGCGCAGGAATCGATCGAAGACCGCCTCGGCAAGCTGAAAGCCCTGCTGGACAAGGGTCTGATCTCGCCAGCCGACTACGACGCCACCAAGGCTGAACTGCTCAAGAAACTGATCGGATAAGCCAGGCCGCATGCAAACAGTTTCCTGCCCTAGCTGCGGCGCAGAGGTCAATTTCCGCTCACACGCCTCCGTCATGGCGGTGTGCGAGTACTGCAACACGCGTGTACTGAAGGAAGCCGGCGCGGTCAAAGACCTGGGCAAGATTTCCTCCGTGCTGGAGGACTATTCCCCGATCCAGGTCGGCACCAGCGGCGTACTGGGCGGCCGCAACTTCAATGTCGTGGGCCGCATCCAGCTGCGTTACGACGCGGGCATGTGGAACGAGTGGTTCATCGTTTTCGACGACGCCACCAGCGGCTGGCTGGGCGACGCGTCCGGCCAGTACACGGTGACCACCCTGCGCAAACCCGATGCGCAGCTACCGGCCTTTGAGGACATCCAGCCTGGCAAACCCTACCAGTTGGTGGGCGCTCGCTATATGTCGGCTGACGTCAGGACCGCGCAGTGCATCGGCGGCCAGGGCGAACTGCCGTTCAAGGTGGGCGATGGCTGGCAGGCGAAAGTCGCCGACTTCCGGCGCGGCAGCCATTTCATTACCCTCGACTATTCCGACGAAGGCCCGCCGCTGATGTACACCGGCGTCTCGGTCACGCTGGAAGCCATGCAAGCCCAATTACTGCGCGATGCAGACGAAATCAAGCGCACCGCCGGCCGCTACCGGGGCAAGCTCGATGCGCTGGACTGCCCCAACTGCGGCAGCCAGATCAAATACCTGCCCGGGCTGACAGCAAACCTGGTTTGCCAGTCCTGCCAGACCGAGATCGACGCCGCCAGCCCGAAAGCCGAGGTCATCGCCGTCGGCCGGCGGCAAGAGAAAGAATACTTCACGCTGCCGCTGGGCGCCTCCGGCAAATTGGGCAACCAGGATTTCACCGTCATCGGCGTGATGCGCCGGGCCGACGACGAGGGCAGCGGCTGGACCGAATACCTGCTGTACGGCAGCCGGAATGGCTTTACCTGGCTGGTCGAAACTGCCGATGGCTGGTCGCGCGCCAATGTGATGGACCAGTGGCCAGAAGCAAACGTGCTCGACGCCCAGACGGTCAACTTCGACAAGGCCGGCTACAGCAAACTGTATGACTACAACTCCGTCGTGACTTACGCGGCCGGCGCCTTCAACTGGCGTGTGGCGGTAGGCGACCATACTCACGTCTACGAATACAAGCGCCAGCAGGTGACGCTCGCGGCCGAACTAACGCCCACAGAACTTGGCTGGTCGCGATCAACCCCGGTCGCCTGGGACCAGCTCAAAGCCTGGTTCGGCGATGCCGTCAAAGGCGAGGACAAGGCCAGCGGCGAGGTTGCACAGGATTTCAGCAAAGGCCGATATGCGCGCTCGGCCAAGAACTGGATCATCGGCATTCTGGCGTTGAACGCCATTCCGCTGCTGTTCAATTTCGGCGGCACCATCGGCGTCACGATCCTTGCCTGCCTTGCGCTCTACCTGCCGGCCCTGGTGCTGGACGCAATCGACGATCAAACGAAAAAATGAATAAATTCTTCGGCTACGCTCTGGTGGTGAGCATGTTCAGTGTCGGCACCAGCTGGATCAAGTTTGTCAGCGGCCCATCGTCGAGTAGCGGCGGCGGCTACCACGGCAGCAGCTGGTCCTCCAGCTCCGGCAGCTGGGGCAGCGGTGGCGGCGGCGGAGGCCATAAGTGAGCATTCACCAACCCAGCGGCACGCACCTGCTGGCCGACATGTCCGGCATTGAGCCGGGCCTGCTTGCGGACTGCACAAGGATTGAGCAATTGCTGCGCGGCGCCGCAGCCGCAGCCGGCGCACAGGTGCTGCACAGCCACTTCCACAGCTTTGGCACCGGATTGGGAATAACCGGCGTCGTGTTGCTGGCGGAGTCACATATTTCGATCCACACCTGGCCCGAAAACGGCTTCGCAGCCGCCGACATCTTCATGTGCGGCGCCGCCCAGCCCCACCTGGCGCTGGAAGTAATCGAGGAAGCACTGCAGCCCGAGTGTTCCGAAGTCCGCACCGTCGACCGCGAGCCACCGCATTGACTTGCCCCGCCGCCGGTGCGACACTGGCGGCTTTCCCACCAACCTGACAGGAGTTTTGCCATGCGTTCGTTTGATCTTGCCCTCCTGTCGGCTGCCTGACCTTCAGCGTTTGAGCTAGAGCGCCCGGCCGGGCGCCGACATTTCCAGACTAATCCTGCTTGCCACGCCGCGCGTGGCTGGCCGTGTTCACCCATGGAAAACGCTCATCATGATCGACTTCGACTACGAAGCTTTACGCAGCATCGGACTTAACAACACCATCATTTCGCGCCTGGCCGAGGCACCTGCCGGCCGCCTGTACCGCATCACAGAATATCAACGCGACCGCATCAGCCTGCACGACGGCGTGGCCGAAATTCACGCTCGCGCCCTTCCCCGCCTGCTCGCCGGGACGGCGCTCTGCGCCGGCGACTGGGTGATCGCGCAGGCCAATTCCTTGAACGAGGTGTGGATAAACCACCGTTTATCCCCAATGAACCAATTCGCCCGCGCCGATTCACCTCCCATCGCGAGCAATATCGATACCGCCTTGCTGGTCATGGGCCTGGACGGCGACTTCAATTTGCGCCGCATTGAACGCTATCTGGCGCTCGCCGCGGCCGCCGAAGTCACGCCCCTGATCGTCCTCAGCAAACCGGATCTCTGCGCGGACATTGATGGCCGGGTGGCCGCGCTGACGGAACGGCTGCCGCCGCGCACGCAGTTCCTGCTGGTGAACGGCACCAGCGCGGAATCCATAACGCAGCTGGATCCCTGGCTAGGCCCCGGACAAACCATCTGCCTGCTTGGTTCTTCCGGCGCCGGCAAGTCAACCTTGACCAATGCCCTGGCTGGAGCAACCCAGGAAACCGGCGGCGTTCGGCGCACGGACCATCGCGGCCGGCATACGACAACCGCCCGGTCCATGCATTTCTGCCCTTCCGGCGCCTGCATCATCGATACGCCAGGCTTGCGCAGCCTGAGCCCGGAATCCTTGTCGTCAGCTTTCGACGATATTGAATCGCTGGCCGCAGGCTGCCAGTTCCGCGATTGCCGGCACGAGGGCGAACCCGGCTGTGCAGTGCTGGGCCATGTGGACCCCGACCGCCTGCACAACTTCCACAAGCTGCAACGCGAGGTGCGCCGCAACCAGCAAACAGCGCTGGAACGGATTGCTGAACGGCAGAAATGGAAATCACTGATGAAGTCGGCCGCTGCACGCAGCCGGCAAAAGCGCAGCTAGCTTAGCTGTACGGTGGCCTCGATATTGTTGCCGTCGAGGTCAATAATGAAGGCGCTGTAGAAATTTGCATCGCTGACCCGTGGACCTGGTGGGCCGTTATCTTCGGCTCCCAGGTCTATCGCCGCATGGTAGAAGGCGTTCACGGCATCCTGGTTCGGCGCGGAAAACGCCAAATGGATGGGACTACGCGAAGGTTCATGCCCATTCTTCCAATAGCTGGGAATCTCCGCGCCTACCCACAAGAATGGATGGCCGGTAGCAGAAGCATAAATGGCCCAGTCCAGGTCGGTCACCGCACGCCGAATCCCGAGGGGCGCCAGGCAAGCGTCATAGAGCGCCGCGCTGCGTACGAAATCCGAAACGACGATACCGAGATGGTGGATCATGGCTGCCTCCCATCGCTACTTTTAGTTCAAGACTAACACCGCGACTGGGCGGGTGGCGCACCACTCAGCCAGCCGGTCGGGTAAACTGTCATGACTAAAAACAAGAGGTTTCACACCATGCGCAAAGCCGCGCCACTCGCCCTGCTACTCGTCCTCGCCGGCTGCGGCGATACCTATACGCCCGCGTCGCTGTACCAGGCCACGTCTCCTGATTGCAGCACGCCGGTTGACGCCGATACCTTTGAACTGCCGCGTGGTATCACGGTGGCGGCCACCACCGTCCTGCCGCAAGCTGCCGAAGGCGGTATGGAAATCGGGGTCAACTACATGCTGCCGCGCACGACCCAGGTGCACTTTGCCACGGCCCACTTCCAGGTCAGCCAGCCGAAGGGTCCGCTGATTGAAAACGCGACCGTGCTGAGCGTCTACCAGCGCCCGACCAACGGCAAACCCGAGATGGTGGAAATCGTCAACGGCGTGCCGCTGGTGCTGTTCGCCGTCGGCACCAGCGACGATACCCAGTTCCGCTACCGGCTGATCATCAAGGGCAAGATGCCAAAGCGCTTCGACCTGACCCCGCCGGACGTCCTCATTGGCGGCAAGCGCTACGTGTCCCGCACCTTCACCTACCGCTGGTTCGAGGACAAGCAAGCCTACGGCATGTGCCATTGACCCCGTCTGCGCGCACCCGATTTCAATCTCGTGACACCAATGCGTTCTGTGGCTAAACCGGGTTCAGGTACATGGAATCGCAACGCCGTGGATAGCGCGCGCAGCCGGGCTGCACAGGTACAGGATCACGTCGGCCAGTGCTTCCGGCGGAACCCATTTGCTGCGGTCGGCATTCGGCATGGCGGCACGGTTGTCCGGGGTATCGATGGTGCCGGGCAGGACGCAATTGACGTTGATGCCGTGACCACGCAACTCGGCCGACATTGACTCGGTCAGGCGAATTACAACGTCCTTGCTGGCACAGTAAGCCCCCATATTCGCCATGCCCTGCCGCGCAGAGCCGGAAGCGATGTTCACAACCTTGCCGCCCAGCCCGTCCAGCATGCCGGGCACCACCGCCGCGACCGCATTGCGCAGGCTGCGCACATTGAGATCGAACAGCTCGTCCCATTGCGCATCCGTCGTCGCATGCACGGGCGTCCCCATCGCAAACCCGCCCGCAATATTGCACAGCACATCGATACGGCCGAAGCGTTGGACAGCGGCGTTTGCGGCGGCAACGGCCGACGCAGCATCGCGCAGGTCGGCGACCGCCAGCATGCGCCGTCCGCTGGCAGGACCACAAGCGCTTTCCAGGCGCGCTGTTTCGCGGCCGATCAGGACAGTGTTGGCTCCTGCAGCATCGAATGCCCGCGCAACTGCGCTGCCGAGGGCGCCAGCTGCGCCGGTGATGAAGATCGTGGTCATGGCATTTCCTCTATGTTGCGTACGCAGGCGCGCGCACGTGTCTAAAGTGGGCGTTCAACCTGGCCTGAAAGAGACAAAAGGCAGCCGAGGCTGCCTTAATAATCACCAGGTTTCATCCTGTTTGGATACACGCTGGAAAGGTCTGATAAGGAGCTGATTGATAAATTTGTGGTAGAAGAGTTGATGTAAGTGGTAGCCGATGCTCCGTTTCAACTGTACACCTTGTCTTTCGGACTCGAGATTGGAGAACTGCGCGTGCTCGGAGAGGCCGACGCAATAAGGCACAACCGCTTTGACTGTCACAAAGTCCCGGTTGAATACGGCCCAGTCATCGGCCACTGCCCATACTGGGTAGAGATTGTCGAGCAGCTGCTTCGCGGCGGCGCGTGTAACGAAATAGCCATTTGCGCGAATCGGTGTGCCGTAAATGTCGGCTACCATGTATTTTTCATCGAGGCGCCGGGTCTTTCTATTCTTGTATTTCCGCACATGATTCAACAAGAAAACGACCGGTTCGCTGCTGGCATACTCGCGTTGCAGCCCTGTTAAAACAGCGGGCAAATCCTCGCTTAGTTGCGCGTCATCTTCCAGCACCAGCGCATACTGCATGCCTTCTTCAAGCATTTTCCGATAAGTGAACACATGGCTAAGCGCGCAGCCAATCTCGGAAGGCGTCAGGTCATGCGACAGCTCAATGGCACGGCGCTTATCGTAGTGCTGCGCCAGTTCTTCAGGCGTTAGAAATTTGCCGTAGACCGCACTGAAAATCGTATAAGGGATGCCGGCTTTTTCGAGTTGTCGTGAGATGTTCTCCCGCCTCTCAACATCTTTCTCAAGATTGACAACGAAACATCCAACTTCATTTTTCATAAATTAACTCCGAAGGCAGCGGAGACGCGACAGCTTTCTCCAGTTCCTCTTGCCTGTTGATGACGAATGCCGACAGGGCCGCCACGCTGATGATGTAGAAGTCGCTGCACAGGTTTGAATAGAACATGGTCTCGCTCAGGCCAAAGGCCAGGAACGCCAGGCTTGTGGCCAGCCCCATGCCGGCCGCTACGCGTTGCTGCGAGTCTGCGCTCCGCAAGAACTTCTTGAACCACAGGCCAGGTACAAGATAGAGTGCAAGCATGGCAATGGCACCAGGTGTTCCCAGCGTCGCCATGAAGTGCAGAAGGTCATTGTGAGAGTGGAGTTGCATTCCCGCTAGCGGCGTAATTACCCTGTCCCTTGCCAATTTTCTCAGCGTTTCCTCATATGGAGCAGTGCCAACGCCGAAAACTGGATTCTCCCGGAACATGTTCCAGGAAGCTTGCCAGAGTTGCAAGCGGATGCCGATCGACGTTTCGGCTTTCGGCTGTTCGGCATAATGCACGGTTTCGGAATAGGCGAGTTCGATCCGCGTTTTCGTGTATGGCAAAGAAGCCATCGCCGCGGCAAGCAACAGCATTGAAACAACCGATATAGCGATCTTGCGGCGATCGTGCATGCTCTGCTTAAGCGACACGGCAATCAGAATGAAGACGGGAACTGCGATCCAGCTACCACGGGTGCCCGACATATACGAGGCAACCAGACTCAAGACGCACGCCACTACTTTGATCGCCATCGGTGCGACTTCATCCCGCGTATTCCATCCGATGGAAAGCAAAGCCATGCATCCCATCAGCAGCGTCAGATTCGAGAACAGAATGAACGGGTTCGAAATGATGCCGCCAGGGCGTCCATTCACTCCATATGTCGTCCAGATCAACGCGATGGAGCAAAGCAGGGCCCCAATTACCCAAGACCACTGAAGAATACGGAGCTTATCGCTCGATAGTAGTAGGAACACCCAAAGCAAAAGCGGAAACACGGCAAGTTGCAGCCCTTTTTCAAAAGGCTTGAACACGAATGCGCCATGTGCAGCTTGATTAAGGAGGACTGCGATGAGCATGCCCGCCATTGCAAGATGAATACCCCAATATTTCTTTAAGATGTCACGAAATGACTTCCCGCCCGGCTTCACTCCAAGCGCAAGGCCACCAACAGCACACAATAGCAACACGTAAAAGTTGAAACGCCGGCCGACGGGCAAGATCAACAACACGCTGGGGAAAGACACTAGGAGTACGCTGAGAAGACGGTGCAGCTGGGATGTCTTTGTACTAATCTTTGTACTAATCATTTACGGTATTGGGGCGTCTACAAAAGGCGCCAGTGTTAGGCTTTGCTTAAGACAGGGATTATACAGAGTCCGATGCAGCGAACCTGATAATCAGGGCCATGGCGCGCGGAGCCGTTCTGGCTGGCCGATTCCCGGCAGCCTGTAGAAAGACAAAAAGGCAGCCGAGGCTGCCTTTCCATTGCGACGAGAAGAAGGGATCAGCCCTTGATCTTGCGCAGTTTTGCGATTGCTGCCAGCTGGCCGATAGCCGCTGCCAGTTCCGCTTGTGCTTTCGCGTAGTCGATGCCGGTCTGCTTGTTCGCCAGGCTTTCTTCCGCCAGTTTCTTGGCAGCTTCAGCTTTGGCTTCATCCAGGTCGTGACCACGGATCGCGGTGTCAGCCAGGACCGTCACGGCGTTTGGCTGCACTTCCAGCAGGCCGCCGGCGACGAAGACGAACTCTTCTTCAGCCTGGCCTGGAACCTGGATGCGCACCGCGCCTGGACGGATACGGGTGATCAGCGGGGTGTGCTTCGGGTAGATACCCAGCTCGCCCTGCTCGCCCGGCAACGCCACGAAAGTCGCTTCGCCCGAGAAGATCTGCTCTTCGGCCGAAACCACATCAACGTGAATAGTGTTTGCCATGTTTATCCTCTGTAGCTATAGCGGCCCCGGTGAGGAGGCCGCTACGACAATCGAATTAGCCCAGTTTCTTGGCTTTTTCGATGGCTTCTTCGATGGTACCAACCATGTAGAAGGCCTGTTCTGGCAGGTGGTCCAGTTCGCCGGAAGCGATCATCTTGAAGCCCTTGATCGTGTCTTTCAGCGAAACGTACTTACCTGGGGAACCGGTAAACACTTCAGCAACGTGGAACGGCTGGGACAGGAAACGCTGCATCTTACGTGCGCGAGCAACGACCAGCTTGTCTTCTGGAGCCAGTTCGTCCATACCCAGAATCGCGATAATGTCGCGCAGTTCTTTGTAGCGCTGCAGGGTGCCCTGTACGGCACGTGCGGTGTTGTAGTGCTCTTCGCCCACAACCAGCGGGTCCAGCTGACGGGAGGTCGAATCCAGTGGGTCAACTGCAGGGTAGATACCGAGTGCAGCGATGTCACGGGACAGAACGACGGTCGAGTCCAGGTGGCCGAAGGTGGTTGCTGGGGACGGGTCGGTCAAGTCGTCCGCTGGAACGTAGACGGCCTGGATCGAGGTGATCGAACCGGTCTTGGTGGAGGTAATACGCTCCTGCAGACGGCCCATCTCTTCGGCCAGGGTAGGCTGGTAACCCACTGCGGAAGGCATACGGCCCAGCAGTGCGGAAACTTCGGTACCGGCCAGGGTGAAGCGGTAGATGTTGTCCACGAAGAACAGAACGTCACGGCCTTCGTCACGGAAGGATTCAGCGATGGTCAGGCCGGTCAGCGCCACGCGCAGACGGTTGCCAGGTGGTTCGTTCATCTGACCGTAAACCATGGCCACTTTGGAGTTGGCTGGGTTTTCCAGGTCAACCACTTTGGCGTCAGCCATTTCGTGGTAGAAGTCGTTACCTTCACGGGTACGCTCACCAACACCGGCGAACACGGACAGACCCGAGTGCGCTTTAGCGATGTTGTTGATCAGTTCCATCATGTTCACGGTCTTGCCCACACCTGCACCGCCGAACAGACCAACCTTACCACCCTTAGCGAATGGGCAGACCAGGTCAATCACCTTGATGCCGGTTTCCAGCAGGTCTTGGGATGGGGACAGTTCGTCGTAAGCAGGAGCCACGCGGTGGATCGAAGCAGTCTGCTCGTGGGAGACAGGGCCGCATTCGTCGATCGGGTTGCCCAGCACGTCCATAATACGGCCCAGGGTAGCTTTACCCACTGGAACCATGATTGGTTTGCCGGTGTTCTGGATGGTCATGCCGCGACGCAGACCGTCGGAAGAGCCCAGAGCAATGGTACGGACAATGCCGTCACCCAACTGCTGTTGCACTTCCAGGGTCAGCTCGGAGCCTTCCATCTTCAGCGCGTCAAAAACCTTAGGCATCGCGTTGCGTGGGAACTCAACGTCCACCACAGCGCCGATACACTGAACGATTTTGCCATCAGCCATGTTCGTTCCTTCAAATATAGTTAAATTCGTTTAAACCGCTGCCGCACCGGCGACGATTTCAGACAGTTCTTTGGTAATTGCAGCCTGGCGGGTCTTGTTGTAGACCAGCTTCAACTCACCGATCACGTTGCCGGCGTTGTCCGACGCGGACTTCATCGCCACCATACGCGCCGATTGCTCGGACGCCAGGTTTTCTGCAACGGCCTGGTACACCAGCGCTTCAATGTAGCGCTCGAGCAGTTCGTCGATCACGGAAGCAGCGTCCGGCTCGTAGATGTAGTCCCAGTTGTGGGAGTGCTCATCGGCCTTCATCTTGTCCGCGGTCAGCGGCAGCAGCTGCTCGACCATCGGCTCTTGCTTCATCGTGTTGATGAACTTGGTGTAGCACAGGTAAACGGCGTCCAGTTTGCCTTCCTGGAATTTCTCCAGCATCACTTGCACTGGGCCGATCAGCTTTTCCAGGTGCGGCGTATCGCCGATCTGGGTAGCTTGTGCGACCACTGGTACACCGATGCGGTTCAGGAAGCCCAAACCTTTGTTACCAATTGCGACTGCTTCAATCTTGTTGCCTGCAGCTTCCAGCTCGCGGGTCTTGTTGGTCACCATACGCAGAACGTTGGTGTTCATACCACCGCACAGACCCTTGTCGGTCGTCACGATGATAAAGCCCACAGCCTTGGCTTCCGTACCGGCTTCAGCCAGGAACGGGTGCGTGTACTCTGGATTGGCGTTAGCCAAGTTCGCAGCGATATTACGAATCTTGTCACTGTAGGGACGGGCGGCGCGCATACGGTCCTGCGCTTTGCGCATTTTCGATGCAGCGACCATTTCCATCGCCTTGGTGATCTTCTTCGTATTCTCTACGCTCTTGATCTTGCCACGTATCTCTTTACCTACTGCCATGATCCTTCTCCTTTGCGTGGAGGCCCGTCGCCGGGCCCCCGAATATTAGTTTGCGAAGGATTTCTTGAACTCGGCAATGGCGGCCGACAGCGCAGCTTCGCCGTCTTTGTCCAGTTGCTTGGTTTCTTCGATCTTGGCCAGCAGAGCGGAGTGCTTGGTCTTCAGGAACGAGTGCAGTTCGGCTTCGAAAGCCAGCACGCGCTTGACAGCGACGTCGTCCAGGAAGCCCTTGTTCACTGCGAACAGCGAAGCGCCCATCAGGGAAATCGACAGTGGCGAGTACTGAGCCTGCTTCAGCAGTTCGGTCACGCGGGCACCGCGGTCCAGCTGCTTACGGGTCGATTCGTCCAGGTCGGAAGCGAACTGCGCGAACGCAGCCAGTTCACGGTACTGTGCCAGGTCGGTACGGATACCGCCGGACAGGTTCTTGATGACCTTGGTCTGGGCAGCGCCACCAACGCGGGACACCGAGATACCTGCGTTAATCGCAGGACGGATACCGGAGTTGAACAGCGAGGTTTCCAGGAAGATCTGGCCGTCGGTAATCGAAATCACGTTGGTTGGAACGAACGCGGAAACGTCGCCAGCCTGGGTTTCGATGATCGGCAGTGCGGTCAGGGAACCGGTCTTGCCTTTGACAGCGCCTTTGGTGAAGGCTTCGACGTAGTCGGCGTTCACGCGAGCAGCGCGTTCCAGCAGACGGGAGTGCAGGTAGAACACGTCGCCTGGGTATGCTTCGCGGCCAGGTGGGCGGCGCAGCAGCAGGGAGATCTGACGGTAAGCAACTGCTTGCTTGGACAGGTCGTCGTACACGATCAGGGCGTCTTCACCGCGGTCGCGGAAGTATTCGCCCATGGTGCAACCGGAGTAAGCCGAGATGTACTGCATTGCTGCCGATTCCGAAGCGGAAGCGGCCACAACAATGGTGTACTCCATCGCGCCGTGCTGTTCCAGGGAACGCACGATGTTCTTGATGGTCGATGCTTTCTGGCCGATAGCAACGTAGATACAGGTAACGCCTTGGCCTTTTTGGTTGATGATGGCATCAACTGCAACGGCGGACTTACCGGTCTGACGGTCGCCAATGATCAGCTCACGCTGGCCACGGCCGATTGGCACCATCGCGTCGATCGACTTCAGGCCGGTCTGCATAGGCTGGCCGACGGACTCACGGGCGATAACGCCTGGAGCGATCTTTTCGATTGGGGAGGTCAGGGTGGTGTTAACAGGACCTTTGCCGTCGATCGGCTGGCCCAGGGCGTTAACAACGCGGCCACGCAGTTCAGGACCGATTGGAACTTCCAGGATACGGCCGGTGCACTTGACGGTGTCGCCTTCGGAGATGTGCTCGTAGGCGCCCAGAATAACGGCACCAACGGAGTCACGCTCCAGGTTCATTGCCAGGCCGAAGGTGTTGCCTGGGAATTCCAGCATCTCACCTTGCATCACGTCCGACAGGCCGTGGATGCGGCAGATACCGTCTGCTACGGAAATTACGGTGCCTTGATTGCGCACTTCAGCGCCGCCATCAATGCCTTGGATCCGGCTCTTGATCAGCTCGCTGATTTCGGATGGGTTGAGTTGCATACTAACTCCTAAATGTTTTCTCTCTAGCTGTCGCGAAAGGCGGCCCGGTTAGGCGACCAGCGCGGAACGCAGCTGCTGCAGCTTGGCGTTAACCGAAGTGTCCAGCACTTCGTCGCCAACCACGACGCGAACGCCACCGATCAACGAAGGATCGGTCTTCACGACTGGTTTGAGCTTGCGGCTGAATTTCTTTTCCAGCGTCTTGATCAGCTCGGCCACTTGGGCTTCGCTCATGTCGAATGCGCTCGTGATTTCGGCGTCTGCCGCACCTTCGGCTGCGTTCTTCAGCAGCGCGAACTGGGCGCCGATTTCCGGCAGCAATGCGATACGACCGTTTTCGATCAGCATCGAGAGGAAGTTGTTCGCTTCCGCGTTGAGCGGCGATTTCAGCAAGGCCTTGATGGCTGCGATGACATCGCTATCCAGAACTTTTGGATTGCGGGCATATGCCAGCACCTCTTCATGCGAACCGATCTGGGCCAGTTCGGACACCAGATCGGACCACTGCGCGAGGTTGCCAGCCTGGGCTACGCGGAAGAGGGCTTCCGCGTAAGGACGGGCGACGGTTGCGAGCTCTGCCATAATCAGAGCTCGGTAGCCAGGCGAGACAGCAGGTCAGCGTGAGCCGACGCGTTGACTTCGCGCTTCAGGATTTGCTCGGCGCCCTTCACAGCCAGGTCAGCCACTTGACCACGCAGCGCTTCGCGGGCCTGGGTTACTTGCTGCTCGGCTTCAGCCTTGGCTTGCGCCACGATGCGGGCGGCTTCGGCTTGTGCGTTTGCTTTGATTTCTTCAGCGACCAGTTGTGCGCGCTTGTCGGCGTCTGCGACTACCTGGGCAGCATCGGCTTTAGCCGACGCCAGAACTGCGGCGGCATCTTTTTGTGCCTGCTCGCCGGCAGTTTTACCCTGGTCAGCCGCAGCCAGACCGTCTGCAATACGCTTGGCACGCTCATCCAGCGCATTGTTCAGCGCTGGGAATACGAACTTCATCGAGAACCAGACGAGCACCGCGAAGGTGATCATCTGACCGATGAGAGACATATTGATGTTCATACCTTGCTCCTAGAAAGAGTTTCCCCGGTTGGAGCGTTAATTACTGAACAGCGGCGGTCAGGGCGGTCAGGAATGGGTTGTTGAAGGTGAACAGCAGAGCAACACCAACGCCGATCATGGAGATCGCGTCCAGCAGACCAGCGATAACGAACAGTTTGGTTTGCAGTTGTGGCATCAGTTCAGGCTGACGTGCCGAAGCTTCCAGGAACTTGCCGCCCAGGATAGCGAAGCCGAGTGCGGTGCCGATGGCGCCCAGGCCAACGATGATTGCTACGGCCAGAACGGTCATGCTTTGTACTTGTGCGATCAGAGCTTGCATTAGATTTCTCCTAATTTAAAAAAAACGAAAATACCAAAAAACTAAAACCAAATACTACGAATAAGTTGCTGATTAGTGCTTTTCAACCGCGAGGGCCAGGTACACAACCGTCAACGCCATAAACACAAACGCTTGCAGGGTAACAATCAGAATGTGGAAGATTGCCCATGGGCCGCCCAGCAGCCACTGTGCCCACCATGGCAGCAGTGCGATCAGGATGAAGATCAGCTCGCCGGCGTACATATTGCCGAACAGTCGCAGCGACAGGGAAATTGGTTTGGCGAACAGCTCCAGCATCTGGAAGATGAAGTTGATCGGTGCCAGGATGATGGTGCCGACGGTGCCGTGAGCGTGGAACGGTGCGGTGAACAGTTCTTTGGTCCAGCCGCCAGCGCCTTTTGCCTTGATCGAGAAGCCGATGATGCACAGCAGAACGCCGATCGACATGCCGAAGGTGTGGTTCACGTCGGCGGTAGGCACAACGCGCAGCTTGTGCACACCGAACCAGCTCAGCACTTTAGGCAGCAGGTCGACAGGCAGGAAGTCCATGGCGTTCATCAGCCAGACCCATACGAAGATGGTAATGGCCAGTGGAGCGATAACTTTGGATTTGGCGTGGAATGCGGAGTTGACGGTCTCGTTGACCATCTCCATGACCCACTCAACGAGGTTCTGCAACTTGCCTGGCACGCCAGCGGTGGCGCGGCGGGAAGCCATGTAGAACATGCCCAGGAACACGAAGCCAAGGATCAGGGAGATCCAGAAGGTGTCCAGGTTGATGGAATTAGGGGAGACAACATCACCAGCGGAATTCAGGTGCGAAAGGTGGTGCTGGATGTACTCGGTGGCGTTAGCCGGGCCGGCGTGACCGCCCGTAGCGTGTTCAGTAGTCATAGGTCCGAATTTTTAATGATTAAATCTTGAGCAGCGACAGCCAGTAAGCCAGGGTTGCCACTACGAATCCCAGGATCAGCCATAACCAGGCGGCTGACTTAAACAGCACCAGTGCGCAAATAAACAGCACTGCCGTTACAAATACCTTCAGCATCTCGGCGCGGAAGTGCGTCCGAAATGCTTTCTTTGCATCATCGGTGCCGCGCGCTACCATCAGCGCGTAAATCAGGCTCCCGATCACTGCCATACCGCCGCCCACGGCTGCGGACCAGCCTTTTTCCACCCCGGCGAAAAGCGCCACGGTAGCGGAAAAGAGGACGGCGATGGTGAACTGCAGGGCAACTACTCGGAAAACTGGCCAGGCGATACTTCTTGAAGAATCACTCACTTGCCACCATTCCTTTAGACCCAAAGACACGGGATTATAGTTTGTTTACGTTGCCAAGGTCAAACGTGGTGCATCGCAAAAAGGCACTCAAACAACAAGAAATTCTGCCCAAAAAGCGTGCAAATGCCGATTACTCACAGGGTAATAGCGCGCCAGAATAGCGCAGCAGGCTGACAGGGAACTGTCAGCTCTGGTGCATGGCGCTCTTTCAAAACCGGTACGACAGTGTCTGACCCACAGGGTCAGACACTGGTTTGCTGCCGTCGCGGGTCGGGTGTCTGACCCTGTGGGTCAGACACCGGTTTGCCGGTTTTAGCCGCGCAGACGGGCAATCACCCCATCCAGAATATCGAGATCCGCGAAATCGATAATCATCTGGCCACGCCCCTTGGCGCCCATCTTGAACACGACCGAGGTAGCCAGGGTATCGGACAGCTCCTCTTCCAGCCGCTTGATGTCGCCCGACTTTTCCTTCGCACGCGGTGCCGGTTTGGACTTCGCCTCTTCCATGTGGTTGTGGACAAGTTTCTCCGTTTCGCGCACCGACAGTCGTTTCGCTACAACAACATTCGCCAGGGCAATTTGTGATGCCGCATCGACAGCCAACAGCGCACGGGCATGGCCCATGTCGATATCACCTGCCATCAGCATGGTTTGCACCGGTTCCGCCAGGTTCAGCAGGCGCAGCAGGTTCGACACCGCCGAACGCGAGCGGCCGACTGCCTGGGCCGCCTGTTCATGGGTGAAGCTGAAATCGGTGATCAGGCGATGGATACCCTGCGCCTCTTCCAGCGGGTTCAGGTCTTCGCGCTGGATGTTCTCGATCAGGGCCATCGCGGCCGCAGTCGTGTCGTCCACGTCCTTCACCAGGACCGGCACAGTTTCTAATCCGGCAAGTTGTGCCGCACGGAAACGTCGCTCGCCCGCGATGATTTCATATTTGACATGGCCAGTCCCCTTGTCGATACCGACCGGTCGAACCAATAGTGGCTGGATGATGCCCTGGGTCTTGATCGACGAAGCGAGTTCCGCCAGGCCGCCCTCGTCCATCTGTGTACGCGGCTGGTATTTACCGGCTTGCAGGAATTGCACCGCCATTTCCGACGGAGTCGGATGGGAAGTTGGATTGGACGGATCTTCGTCGCCACCGAGCAGCGCGTCGAGGCCGCGGCCGAGGCCTTTCATTTTTTTAGTTGCCATCGTTGATTACATTTTCTTGATACGTTTAACCATCTCTGCGCCGAAGGCGATGTAGGCCTGCGCTCCTTTCGAGGTCGGGTCGAAGGTCACGCCCGGCATGCCGTAGGACGGCGCCTCGGCCAATCGCACATTGCGCGGAATGATGGTCTTGAATACTTTGTCGCCGAAGTGCTGCTCGAGCTGGGCCGAGACTTGCTGCGACAGCGTCATGCGCGGATCAAACATCACGCGCAGCAGGCCGATGATCTTCAGGTCCGGGTTCAGGTTGGCGTGCACCTTCTTGATGGTGTTGACCAGGTCGGACAAACCTTCCAGCGCGTAGTACTCGCACTGCATAGGAATGATCACGCCATGCGCCGCGCACAAACCATTCAGAGTCAGCATCGACAGCGCAGGAGGGCAATCGATCAGCATGAAGTCATAGTCTTTGGCAGCCAGGCCCAGTGCGTCGCGCAGGCGGCGCTCGCGATTCTCGAGCTGCACCATCTCGACTTCGGCGCCGGCCAGTTCACGATTTGCAGGCAACACATCAAAGCCGCCCGCTTCCGAACGCACGCGTGCAGTCGCCACGTCGGCCGTGCCGAGCAAGACTTCATAAGTGGAAGCTTGGAGCGTCGCCTTGTTGATCCCCGCGCCCATTGTCGCGTTACCCTGAGGGTCGAGGTCAACAAGCAACACTCGTTGATTTAGTTTGGCCAGGCCGGCGGCCAGGTTCACAGTCGTGGTAGTCTTACCTACGCCGCCCTTTTGATTTGCTACACAGAAAATTTTGGCCATCGAGTTTTCTTATATGGTCTAAATCGTTTATTCGGTATAAACCGTTTATACTATTTATTTCGTATAAACGATTAAAATTATTTATACTGTTTAGCCAGTTACGCCCTGCCGATGAAAACCAGGTGGCGCTGTGCATCCAGTCCTGGTACTTGCAAAGGCTGTAGCTCGTTCACTTTCCATGGATCTGGCAGTCGCTCTCGCTCCTCTGCCGGCGCCGTGCCTTTCAGGGCTATGAATCGACCGCCCTCTGCCAGCAGGTGCCCGGACCAGTTCACAAAATCGCTGAGGTCCGCAAAGGCCCGCGAGGTGATGACGTCGTAGGGCGTCTTGACCTGCAGTTCCTGCACCTTCTTTGTGTACACCGTTACGTTGCCAAGCTCCAGCTCTGCTTTGACCTGATTCAGGAAGGCCGTCTTTTTGTGGACGATGTCGATCATCGACACTTTCATCTCCGGCCTGGCAATCGCCAGCACTACGCCCGGCAATCCGCCCCCTGCCCCGACATCCAGCACATTCTGCGCATCCGTGAATGCCGGCACTGCTGCCAGCGAATCCAGGACGTGCAGGGTCATCATTTCCATCGGGTCGCGAACGGCCGTCAGGTTGTACACCTTGTTCCACTTGTTCAGCAGGGCCAGGTAGTCCAGCAGTTTTTCCTGTTGTGCTTCGCTCAGGCCCAGGTCCAGCTTTTCGACGCCATTCTTCAACACGTGCGCCAACGCGGCGCGATCAAATACCGCCATCAAGCCGCCTCGTCTTTCAGTGTGACAAAGCCGCCGTAACCGGCTTTCTTCAGGTGCACCAGAAGCAGCGAAATCGCCGCCGGAGTCACGCCCGAAATACGCGAAGCCTGGCCCAGGGTTTCCGGACGATGCTTCTGCAGTTTTTGCCGCACTTCCATCGACAGCGCCGTGATCTCGGCGTAGTTGAAGCCTTCCGGCAACTTCAGGTTTTCGTAGTGCTCGTGACGCTCGACTTCACGCAACTGGCGATCGATATAGCCCGAGTACTTCAGGGTAATCTCGATCTGCTCCATCACTGCCTCATCGGTGACGCCGGGACCAGCCAGCGGCTGGCCTTCATTGCCGGTCATGGTCATCAGCTTTTCATAGCCGACACCCGGACGGCGCAGCAGGTCTGCCAGCGAGTATTCGCGTTCGATGGCCTGGCCAATCACGCGTTCCGACTCGGCTGCCGCCAGAATGCGCGGGTTGACCCAGGTCGATTTCAGGCGCTCCAGTTCCTGCGCAACGGCCTCGCGTTTGCGATCGAATGCTTCCCATTGCGCGTCGCCAACCACGCCGAGCTTACGCCCGATTTCTGTCAGGCGCATGTCAGCGTTGTCTTCACGCAGGCTCAGGCGGTATTCAGCACGGCTGGTGAACATGCGGTATGGCTCTTGCACACCCTGGGTCACCAGGTCATCGACCAGCACGCCGAGGTAGGCTTCCGAACGGGCTGGAGTCCAGGATTCTTCGCCCTTGGTTTGCAGTGCCGCGTTAATCCCGGCCAGCATGCCCTGCGCCGCAGCTTCTTCGTAACCGGTGGTACCGTTGATCTGTCCCGCGAAGAACAGGCCGTTGATCGCCTTGGTTTCCAGCGAAGCTTTCAGGCCGCGCGGGTCGAAATAGTCATACTCGATGGCATAGCCAGGACGCAGGATATGCGCGTTCTCCAGGCCCTTCATCGAACGCACCAGCTCGATTTGCACATCGAATGGCAGGCTGGTCGAGATACCGTTCGGGTAGAACTCGTGGGTCGTCAGGCCTTCCGGTTCCAGGAAGATCTGATGCGATTCCTTGGCTGAGAAGCGGTGAATCTTGTCTTCAATCGACGGGCAGTAACGCGGGCCAACGCCCTCGATCACGCCGGTGTACATCGGACTACGGTCGAGGCCGCCACGAATAATGTCGTGGGTTTTCTGGTTGGTATGGGTAACCCAGCACGGCAACTGTTGCGGGTGCATGGAGGCATTGCCCATCACCGAAAACACTGGCACTGGGTCCAGGTCGCCCGGCTGTTCGGTCATTTGCGAAAAGTCGATGCTGCGGCCATCGATGCGTGGCGGCGTACCGGTCTTCAGGCGGCCCTGTGGCAGCTTCAATTCTTTCAGGCGTGCCGACAGCGAAAGCGCTGGCGGATCACCGGCACGGCCAGCCGAGAAATTCTGCAGGCCGACGTGGATCTTACCGTCCAGGAATGTGCCAGCGGTCAGCACGACAGCACGGCCCAGGAACTTCAAGCCAATCTGGGTGACGGCGCCAACGACGCGGTCCCCCTCCACCATCAGGTCGTCTACCGCCTGCTGGAACAGCCACAAGTTGGGCTGGTTTTCCAGACGGTGGCGGATAGCGGCCTTGTACAGGATACGGTCGGCCTGGGCGCGAGTCGCGCGCACGGCAGGGCCTTTGGATGAATTCAGGATACGGAACTGGATGCCCGACTCATCGGTTGCGATGGCCATGGCGCCACCCATTGCGTCGACCTCTTTGACGAGGTGGCCTTTGCCAATGCCGCCAATGGATGGGTTGCACGACATCTGACCCAGCGTCTCAATGTTGTGTGTCAACAGGAGAGTCTTCTGGCCCATGCGGGCGGAAGCGAGGGCCGCCTCGGTACCGGCGTGACCACCGCCGACAACGATAACGTCGAATTCAGTAGGAAATAACATGGTAAAAATGGGGGAAAGCTGGGGATCGAACTGAATTATAAAGTTTTTTCGACCGTGCGAATTTTTTGGGCAGGATTTTTTTGATCGAAATGTTTCACGTGAAACAAAAAAGGGCGCCGTTTGGCACCCTCTTCAACATTGTTTCACGTGAAACACTATCACTTAATCCATGCGTCATAGCCGGTTTTGACGATCAACATCACCACTACAACCAGGAACAGACGGCGCACAAACTCACTCCCATGCTTCAGCGCCAGTTTGGTACCCAGCACAGAGCCAACCACCTGGGACACCGCCATCATCAAGCCGAGCTGCCAGATGATGTGGCCAGTGAATCCGAACAACAGGATTGCCGCCACATTACACGCCACGTTCACCACCTTGGCAGCCGCCGAGGCGCCGAGAAAGTCGAAGCCAAAGCTGCGCACGAACAGGAAGACCAGGAAGCTCCCGGTGCCTGGGCCAAAGAAGCCGTCATAGAAACCAATCCCCGCACCGACCAACACCGCCAGCACCCTCTCCTTGGTACCGGTGTGCAGCGGAGCGTGAACACTGCCCAGGTCCTTGCGATAGAAGGTATAAACGGCCACCGCCAACAGCACAAATGGCAGCAGTCCTCGCAAGAAGTCAGGCGGAATCCTGGTGACGGTATAGGCTCCGAGGAAGGCAAACAGGAAAGCCGCGATCGCCGCCGGCGCCACGGTCGTCCAGGCGATTTGCGTGCGGCGCGCATAGTTCACTGCCGCTGCGCTGGTCCCGAATACGCTGGCAACCTTATTGGTTCCCAACAGCGTTGCTGGCGGAGTACCGCTCATGGCCGAGAAGAGAGCCGGAATCTGGATCAGTCCACCGCCTCCAACAACCGCATCCACAAAACCTGCCGCGAACGCAGCCCCAGCCAACAAACCATACTCGACCATCACCCGCCCCAACTGATTCGGAAACGTAATATTGTAAGCCGGAACACAGCAGGGCGCCCGAGGCTGGTGTAAGCTTCCTTGATGAACCTGATCACCTCTTTCAGCTTCGCGACCGTTCCTGTATTCCTGTCTGCTCCCGGCGCGACAAAGGACTTGGGCAAGGAACTTCGCGCACGGTTCCCAGACCTCCGCCGCGTGCTGCTCGTTACCGACCAAGGCTTCCTGCGCACGGGCCTGGCCGAGGCACCGATCGCAAGCTTGCGCTCGGCAATGTTTCACGTGGAACAATTTGCGGACGTGGTAGCTGATCCACCCGAACACGTGATCGAAGAGGCACTCGAACTCGCCCGTCAGAACGAGACCGAACTCGTCATTGGTCTCGGCGGAGGGAGCTCAATGGATGTCGCCAAGCTGGTCGCCGTGCTCGCCGACAGCCCTCAATCACTCGCAGAAATCTACGGCATTGGCAATGTCCGCGGAACGCGCCTACCCTTGGTCCAAATCCCGACGACTGCCGGTACCGGCTCCGAAGTCACCAACATCTCCATCGTGACAACAGACGCCACCAGCAAGATGGGCATCGTCGCTCCTCAACTCTTCGCCGATATGGCGATACTTGATGCCGAGCTCACCATTGGCTTGCCCTCTGCAGTAACCGCAGCAACCGGTATCGACGCAATGGTTCACGCCATTGAAGCCTACACCAGCAAACACAAGAAGAATCCCCTCTCCGATGGCTTGGCCCTCCAGGCCTTGAACCTGCTGTCGCGCCACCTGATCCGCGCCTGCGAGAACGGCCACGACCTAGTCGCCCGCCAGGCCATGCTGCTCGGCGCGATGTTGGCTGGTCAAGCCTTCGCCAACGCGCCCGTCGCGGCAGTCCACGCCCTAGCCTATCCGATCGGCGGCGTCTTCCATGTCCCGCATGGGCTATCGAACTCGCTGGTTTTGCCCCATGTGCTGCGATTCAACGCAGAGGCATGCGCCGAGCAATATGCCGAGCTGGCAACAATTGTCGTTCCCCACACCGAAGGCAGCCCCGCAGCGCGCGCCGAGGCACTCGCTGTTGCAATGCAACAATTCGCCATCATCACGGGGCTGCCTCGCACGCTGCAGCAAGTCGGCATCACCTCCAGCGACCTCGACCTGCTGGCCGACGAGGCCTTGAAGCAAACCCGCCTGCTCGGCAACAATCCACGTCCGGTCACACGCGACGACGCCCACGCACTATACAAATTGGCGCTCTGAAACATCACGGCCCTCAACGATATAATCCGCGCTCCTTAACGCGCAGACACTTCACATGGCCAGTCGGTCATTCCTTCCACTTCTAATTTCGCTAATGGCCGGGACCGCCACCGCAGGCGATGGAATTGACGGGCGCTTTGGCCGCACTGAAGTTCGCTATATCGCCACCAAGCCGGCGGTTTTCCACAACGGACAGAAGGCATTCGCCATCGACGATGCCGATGAGGCAGCAATCCTCCGGCTTATTCCAGAAGCCACGAAGGACTTCGCCCTCGTCCGCTCCTGGCAGCCAGCCCTCGAATGTCCAGCCGCTTTTCGCTTACTCAGCATTCAATCCAAGGCGCCGCTCCAGGTCTCTCCCCCTTTCGGCGCCTGCACCGAAATCGCAGGAATCAGCTTCGCTGGCCAATATCCTGTCGTCCATTTGCGCCAACCCGGCGGGGGGAAAATTAAGCAAGTCACGTGGAAGGATGGGAAGATCTACGAGCTGGCAGCGGTAAGCCAAGCGTGTTTCGCGAAGCACGAACAAGCGAACGAAAAGAGCAGCCGGCTGCTTGCAGCCCTTATCGCGGCAAGCGACGGAAGACTGCAATTCCATTCGGCGCCGGACGAGCGCTGCGAAATCGCCGGCACTTTCGTGGTGCCGGGCGACCGGCTCGAAGCATCCCGCGTTCACGGCCGCTATACCTTGGTTTTCTACCAGCATCCGAAAGCTGCGAGAGTCGCCGTCGGCTGGGTCGATAGCTCCCGCCTCAAGCCCGCCAACTAAACCTTGCGCTTCTTCGCTTGCAGGTAAAGGATCTCGCCAACGATCCCTTTGCGGAACAACAGGACGCAGGCAACGAAGATAAAGCCGACCACCAGGCTGACCGCTTCGCCAAGGGTGGAGAACCACTCGATACCGGTGGCTCCGGACATCATGGTGCCGAAGTCGCCGAGCTTGTTCTCCAAAGCGATGATCAGAATCGCGCCGATGATCGGCCCGACCAGCGTGCCCATGCCGCCGACAAGGGTCATCAAAATCACCAGGCCTGACATCGCCCAGTGCACATCGGTCAGCGTTTCAAAGCCCAACACAATCGACTTGGTCGCACCGGCCAGCGCGGCCAGCGAACCGGAAAGCACGAACGCCACGAGCTTGTACCTGTCCACGTCATAGCCCAGTGAGATCGCTCGCGGCTCGTTCTCCTTGATCGCCTTCAGCACCTGTCCGAAAGGCGAATGCACCGTCCGCATGATCAGGGCAAAGCCCGCGATGAAAATCCCCAGGACCACGTAATACATCGTCAGGTCGCTGCCCAGGTCCAGCACCCCGAGCAGCTTGCCGCGCGGGATACCCTGCAGGCCGTCTTCACCACCAGTGAAATCGGTAAAGCGCAGCGCCGCGAAATACACCATCTGCGCCAACGCCAACGTAATCATCGAGAAGTAAATCCCCTGGCGCCGAATCGCCAGGCCGCCCATGACCAACCCGATCACCGCACCGGCCACCACGCCAACCAGCAAGCTCAGTTCAAACGACATCCCCCAATTCTTCAGAGCGTTGCCCGCAAAGTAACCCGCCGCCCCGAAGAAGGCTGCATGGCCAAACGACAGCAACCCCGTAAAGCCGATCAGCAGATTGAACGCGCAGGCAAACAATGCGAAGCACAAGAGCTTCATCAGCAGCACGGGATAGCCGACAAACGGCGCGCCCAGCGCCAGCACGAATGCGATGGAATAGCCCAGCTTCTTGTTCATTTAACGGTCCTTGCCAAACAGGCCAGCGGGGCGCAGCAATAAAATGATGACCATCACCAAAAATACGACCGTGTTGGCGAATTCGGGATAAAACACTTTCGTCAGTCCTTCGATCACGCCGAGCCCAAGGCCGGTCACAATGGAGCCAAGAATCGAGCCCATGCCCCCGATCACTACAACGGCGAATACGACGATTATCAGGTTCGCCCCCATCAAGGGTGTCACTTGTTGGATTGGAGCCGCCAGAACGCCTGCAAAGCCCGCCAAAGCGACCCCAAAGCCGTAGGTCAGGGTCACCATCAGCGGGACGTTGATCCCGAACGCTTCCACCAGCTTCGGGTTCTCGGTGCCGGCACGCAGGTAGGCACCCAGTTTGGTCTTCTCGATCACGAACCAGGTGGCCAGACAAACCACCAACGATGCCAGCACCACCCAGGCGCGATAATTCGGCATCACCATGAAGCCGAGGTCCGTTGCCCCTTGCAGGGCCTCGGGAGTTTCGAACGGCTGCCCTGAGACCCCGTAAAACGAGCGGAAACCGCCTTCGATCAGCAGGGTGAGGCCGAACGTAAGCAGCAGTCCATAAAGGTGATCAAGCTTGTACAGTCGGCGCAGCATGGTCCTTTCGATCACCACGCCCAACACACCCACAATCAACGGCGCCAACACGAGCACGCTCCAATAGCTCATGCCGAAGTAGGTCATGCCGATCCACGCGAGGAAGGCGCCCATCATGTACATGGCGCCGTGCGCGAAATTGATCACATTCAGCAGACCGAAAATCACGGCAAGGCCGAGGGACAGCATGGCGTAAAAAGAACCGTTGACGAGCCCCAGCAAAAGCTGGGACATCATCATCGGAAGCGGGCGGCCGAAGATCTCCATCTAGCTTACTTCCAAAGGGCACACTTGGATTCGGCCTTCGACATATAGGCCTGGTCGCCAGGAATCGTCGCAGCGACCTTGTAATAATCCCAAGGATACTTGGACTCCGACTGCTTCTTCACTTCCATCAGGTACATATCGTGCACCATGCGGCCGTCCGGCCGGACCACGCCATGGGTGGTGAAGACATCCTTGATGGTGGTGGATTTTAGTTTCGCCATGACCTTGTCCGAATCGTCGGTGCCCACGGCCTTCACCGCAGCCAGGTATTGCGATGCGGCAGAATAATCGCCCGCCTGCAGCATCGACGGTTCCTTCTTCATCTTCGCGAAGTAGCGTTTTGACCAGGCGCGCGTGGTGTCGTTCATGTCCCAATACCAGCCGTCGGTCAGGTACATGCCGGCGGTGGCATTCAGGCCAAGCGAGTGGATGTCGTTGATGAACACCAGCAGGCCCGCCATCTTCATCTTCTTCGACACGCCGAATTCATTGGCTGCCTTCACCGAATTGATAAAGTCGCCGCCGGCATTCGCCAGGCCAAGCACCTGGGCTCCCGAGGACGAAGCCTGCATCAGGAAGGACGAAAAATCGGTCCCAGGGAAGGGGTGGCGCACATTGCCGATCACTTTGCCGCCCGACTTGTTGACCACCTCGCTCGTATCCTTCTCCAGCGAGTGGCCGAAGGCGTAATCGGCGGTCAGGAAGTACCAGTTCTTGCCGCCCTGCTTGACCATGGTGCTGCCGGTACCACGCGCCAGCGCCACCGTGTCGTAGGCGTAGTGCACGGTGTAGGGCGTGCATTCTTCATTGGTCAGGCGCGAGGAGCCGGCACCAACCACCATGAAGACCTTCTTCTTGTCTGCGGCCACTTTTGCCATTGCCAGGTTGGCGCCGGAATTTGTGCCGCCAACCAGCATGTCCACGCCCTGCTGGTCGAACCACTCGCGCGCCTTGGAGGCGGCGATATCGGCCTTGTTCTGGTGGTCGGCAAAAACAAATTCGATCTTCTTGCCGTTGATCGCACCTCCGGCATCGGCAATCGCCATCTTGATCGCTTCGGCGCCGCCCTGCCCGTCGATGTCTGAGTAGACGCCTGACATATCGGTAATGAAACCGATCTTGATGGTGTCGCCGGAAATCTGGGCGTGCGCGCTACCAAAGGCGCAAAGGGCTGCTGCAAAGGCAATGGCGTTGCGTTTCATAGTGTCTCCGTTTTCAGTTTTGATATTCAAACGCCCAGCAGCTCGGTCAATACCGGCATGCGGGCGTCCAATTCCGATGACGCAAAACTCTCAACAATCCGACCGTGTTCCATGACATAAAACCGATCCGCCAGCGGTGCCGCGAACCGGAAATTCTGTTCGACCATCACAATCGTGTAACCCTTGGCCTTCAGCGTGCGGATCATGCGCGCCAGCCCTTGCACGATAACGGGCGCCAGCCCTTCCGAGATTTCATCCAGCAGCAGCAGGCGCGCACCGGTGCGCAGGATGCGCGCCACCGCCAACATCTGCTGCTCGCCGCCGGACAAGCGCGTGCCCTGGCTCGTTCGGCGCTCCTTCAGGTTCGGGAACATCTCGTAGATTTCTTCGACCGGCATGCCCTGCCCGGTCTTCAACGCCGGCGGAAGCAGCAAGTTTTCCTCGGTGGTAAGCGAAGAAAAAATGCCACGCTCTTCAGGACAATAGCCGACTCCCAAGTGGGCAATCTTGTGCGTCGACAAACCGATCGCTTCCTGGCCATTGATGCGGATCGAACCCTTGCGCGTCCCGGTCAAGCCCATGATGGCCCGCAGCGTCGTGGTGCGGCCGGCGCCGTTACGGCCAAGCAGCGTCACCACTTCGCCGTGGTTCACGTTCAGGTTCACGTCATGCAGGATGTGCGACTCGCCATACCAGGCCTGGAGCTGGCTGATCTCCAGCGCGGCCGTCATGCTTCGGTTCCCATATAGGCTTCCATCACTTGCGGGTTCTTCGACACTTCTTCATACGGTCCTTCCGCCAGCACCGCCCCGCGCTGCAGTACGGAGATGCGGTCGCAGATGCCTGAGACCACGCTCATATTGTGTTCAACCATCAGGATCGTGCGCCCGGTGGAAACCTTCTTGATCAACTCGGTAACGCGGTGCACGTCCTCGTGGCCCATGCCCTGGGTTGGTTCGTCGAGCAGCATCAGTTCGGGCTCCATGGCCAGCGTCGTGGCGATCTCCAAGGCGCGCTTGCGGCCATAAGGCATGTCGACCGTCAGCGTATCGGCGAACGAAGCCAGGTCGACCTCGGCCAGCAATTCCATCGCGCGGCCATTCAAGCGCTCCAGCGTGCGTTCGCTGCGCCAGAAATGGAAGGTCGTACCCAGCTTGCGCTGCAAGCCGATGCGCACATTCTCGAGCACGGTCAGGTGAGGGAAAACTGCGGAAATCTGGAAGGAACGAATCACGCCCATGCGCGCAATCTGCGCCGGCTTGTGCGAGGTGATGTCCTTGCCGTTAAAGAGAATCTGGCCCGAGGTGGGCACCAGGAACTTGGTCAGCAGGTTGAAGCATGTCGTCTTGCCGGCGCCGTTCGGACCGATCAAGGCGTGGATATGCCCTCGCTGGACTTGCAGGTCCACGTTGGCGACAGCGGTGAATCCCTTGAACTCCTTGGTCAAACTCTTTGTTTCCAAGATGAAGTCGGACATTGCGTCTCCCCGGTTTTGCTAGATCATACACAAAAGCGCTGCCTTTTCCGCAATCATGATTACCGGGGAATTCGTGTTACCGGAAGTAATGGTGGGCATCACCGAGGCGTCGGCGATGCGCAAGCCGCGCACGCCGAGAACCCGCAATTCGCTGTCAACCACGGCCGAAACGTCGTCAGCGCGACCCATTTTGCAGGTGCCGACCGGGTGGAAAATCGTGGTCCCGATGGACCCCGCAGCCTCGGCCAACTCCTCGTCGGTGCGAAAATGCACACCGGGTTTGCATTCTTCCGGCCTGTATTTCGCCAGCGCAGGCGCGGAAACGATCTTGCGCGTCAGGTTCAGCGCAGCCGCGGCCACGCGCCGGTCTTCGTCAGTACTCAAGTACATCGGCGTAATTTTCGGCGGCGCGTATGAGTCGGCCGAAGCGATGCGCACATGGCCGCGCGAGGTTGGGCGCAGGTTGCAAACGCTCGCGGTGAAAGCAGGGAAGTCGTGCAGCGGTTCGCCAAAGCGCTCCAGCGAGAGCGGCTGCACGTGATACTCCAGGTTAGGCGTGGCTTGCTCAGGACCCGACCGTGCAAAAGCGCCCATCTGCGAAGGCGCCATCGACATCGGCCCGCTCTGGAACAGCGCATATTCAAGCCCAATGCGTGCCTTGCCCAACCAGCTTGAAGCCAGGGTGTTCAATGTCCGCGCGCCCTGGACTTTGAATACCATGCGCAGCTGCAGGTGATCCTGCAGGTTGGCTCCGACGCCGGGCAAATCATGCACCGGCTGCACGCCTGCCTGCGCCAGCATGTCTGCAGGGCCGATGCCGGACAGCTGAAGAATCTGCGGCGTGCCGATCGCTCCAGCCGCCAGCAGGGTTTCACGCGCCTCCGCGTTCCAGCGAGTACCACCGCCGGTGAATATGACGCCTTTGCAGACACCCTCCTCCAGCACCAGTTTTTCAACGTGGCAGCCCGTCATCAACGTCAGGTTGGGGCGTCCGGTCGCGGCTCGCAAAAAAGCTTTCGCAGTATTCCAGCGAATCCCGCGCTTCTGGTTCACCTCGAAATATGAACAGCCGAAATTATCACCGCGGTTGAAATCGTCTATCTTCGGGATGCCTGTCTGTTCTGCAGCATCGCGGAACGCGTCGAGAATGTCCCAGCGCAAGCGCTGCTTTTCAACGCGCCATTCGCCGCCGGCGCCGTGGAAATCCGAAACGCCGCCGTGATGGTCTTCGCTCTTGCGGAATAGAGGCAAAACTTCCGACCAGCGCCAGCGTGGATCGCCGCATAGCTCGGCCCACTGGTCGTAATCGTTAGCCTGGCCGCGCATATAGATCATGCCGTTGATCGAAGAACTCCCGCCAAGAACCTTTCCGCGCGGGTAAATCAAGCTGCGGCCGCCCAGGCCCACATCCGGTTCGGTGCGAAACAGCCAGTCCGTACGCGGATTATTGATGCAGTGAAGGTAACCGACCGGGATGTGAATCCAGACGTAATCGTCCTTTCCTCCCGCTTCGATCAATAGCACCTGGTTTTTTGGATTTTGCGTGAGGCGATTCGCGAGAACACAGCCCGCCGTCCCTCCGCCCACGATGATGTAGTCAAACTGGCCCGCAGATTCCAAGCTTTCTCCTGGTCCGAAGCTGTGGATAACGCTATGAATATCCACAGGCATCGTTTGTGAGTAAACATGACTTCCCGAAAACCGCCCAAAATTGTCCAAAAACAGTCCGCAACTCACGCAAGGTTTACGCGCCTGCTTATACAGCCCGTAAACCCCTGATTTTTCTCCGCAAGGTGCACTTATCCACAGAAAGTCGGGGTTGTTAACAACCATTACTACTTTGTATACACACTAATCTAACGTAAACAAAACTCTCCACCTATACTGAACAAGCAAGTTGTTCCATGCAATTCGCCTGGAGGGGCTCTTGTCGACCACCGAAGCCTATCGACGCTTTCGCAGGCGATTGCTCGTCACCATGACGATGCTCGCCCTGCTCGCCACGGCAGTCGTCGCCTGGCAACTCGCATCTTCTGCAAGCGATCGCGAACAAGCTATCCGTAAGCAAACCCAGCACTACGCACGAGCTATCGAAGCGCACGTACTCAGCACAATCCAGCTATCCGACATTGCCCTGCTAGGCTTTTCGAATGCAATTAAGGTCGCCCCGTATACGCCACAGACAATCGATAGCTTGCTCTCCTCGCGCGGTGCATTCTTCGGAAGCAATTTTTGGATCACTTTCCTGGATCCGAATGGCTATGCAGCAGCCAGCTCGCGCGATATCGCCGTCAAAGGCGTGAACTATGCTGATCGGGACTACTTCCAAGCCCAGCTCAAGCCAGGAAACGGGCTGTTTATTGGAGAACCAACCATAGGCAAAGTCTCAAAGTCGCGCCTGTTCTTCCTGAGCCGCAGGGTTGAAGACGCTGATGGCAAGTTCCTGGGAGTGATTGTCGCCCCGGTGGATGCCAGCAATCTTGCCGAGACTTTCGAAAACTCACGCCTGAGCGAAGACGTGACAATCACTCTGTTCCACACCAATGGACATATCGTGGCTCGCGCACCACTTTTTGACCAAACCTTTAACCGAGATATCCGAGACTCAAATGTCTATCGCGCCTTCGGCAGCAATCCAACTGGCACAATTAACACCGTCAGCCCTATCGACAAAAAATCCCGCATCGCCAGCTACCGCAAATTGCCGAACCTTCCCCTGGTAGTCACTGTCGGAAATTCCAATGTCGGCCTTGCTCTGATTTCACAACGCCAATTCCTGATTGCCGGCGTCGCACTATTCCTCATCTTCACGCTGATCCTGGCCGCCATCGTCTATGCCTTGCGATCCTTTGCTGCAGCCGAAGAACGCGAACGCCGCTACCGGATCCTCTACGCAACATCGACCGAAACCGAAAAAAAACTGGCCAGCAGCGAACAGCGCTTACGCCTGATAGCCGACAATCTGCCAATCGTGATCGCGTACATGGACCGCGACGAACATTACTCCTTCAAGAACCGGCGCTTTGCTGAAATTTACGGCAATGGTGAAGAACTGCAGCAAGTCTTGCCGCCAGAGTTGTACGCCGAAACCAAACCACATCTCGAACGCGCCTTTGCCGGCGAAACTGTCCATTTCGAACGCGGTATGCAGCGTAAAGACCAGGAGCGCTGCGACGCCATCACCTACGTGCCCGATCGTGACGAATACGGAAATGTCATTGGCCTCTTCGTCATGGCGGAGGACATCAGCGAGCGAAAGCGTCACGAAGAATCCAGCAAACTGGCCACCCTAATGTACGAAAATGCCTCCGAAGGCATGATGGTGACCGATGCCGAAGGCCGAATTCTTTCCGTAAATCCGGCCTTCTCCCAGATCAGCGGCTACGCCTCCGAAGAAGTCATTGGCCATCTTGCTTACGAACTGACTTCCAGCCACCAGAACATCAAGTTCTACAGCCGCATGCGGCAAACCATCACCCACACCGGCTACTGGGAAGGGGAAATCTGGCACCAGCACAAGAATGGCGACCATTATTTGGTTTCGCTGCGTTTCAACACTGTGTTCGATGACAAAGGTAACCCGCTGCGACACGTCGCCTTGTTCACTGATATTACGAAGAAAAAGGCCACCGAGGAAGCGATCTGGAAACAGGCTAACTTCGATAACCTGACAGGACTACCCAACCGGCGTATGTTCAATGACCGCCTGCGCCAGGAGATCAAAAAAGCAGCGCGCGACCAACTGCCGATGGCGCTGATCTTCATCGACCTGGATGGATTCAAAGCCGTCAACGATACGCTTGGCCACGACTTTGGCGACATCCTGCTCAAACAAGTGGCGGAACGCCTGCACGAGTGCGTACGCAATACCGATACCGTAGCCCGCCTTGGAGGAGATGAATTCACCGTCATACTCAGCGAGCTCAAAGAGCCCGGCGATGTAGTCAGGATCGTGCAGGAAATCCTGCATAGCCTGTCCAGGTCCTTCCAGCTCAAGCACGAAATCGCCCATATTTCAGGCAGCGTAGGCATATCCCTGTTTCCGGACGATGGCGACGATGCTGAAGTGCTCATCAAAAATGCAGACCAGGCGATGTATCTCGCGAAACAGCAGGGCCGGAACCGCTTCAACTACTTCGCGCCCTTCATGCAGGAAGCCAGCCAGATGCGTATCGAACTGGCCAAGGAGTTGCATAGCGCTTTAAAAAACAAGGAATTACGGCTTCTGTTCCAGCCAATCCGCCACCTCGCCACAAACAAAATCGAAATGGCGGAAGCGCTCATTCGTTGGGAACATCCCCAGCGCGGTTTGCTTAAACCAGCCGAGTTCATCGGCGTTGCCGAAAATACCGGCATCATCGCGGCCATCGGAGAATGGGTCTTCCAGGAAGCAGCAGCCCTGGCAGCGAGCTTCGGCAATGACTTCAAGGTTTGCGTGAACAAATCAGCCTGGCAGTTCCGCCACGAAGCAGTAGGCGTCGAACATTGGTTGGAATTGCTGCGCGAGCAGGCACTTTCACCCCGCTCGATGGTGATTGAAATAACCGAAGGCTTGCTACTGGAAGCGAACCGCGAAGTCGTGCATCGCATGGAGTCGCTCAGGGACGCCCATCTCCAGATATCCCTGGACGATTTTGGCTATGGCTACTCGTCCCTCAACTTCCTGAAGCGTTTCAAGATCGATTTCCTCAAGCTGGACACCAGCTTCAGCGACAACCAACTCCTGTGCGAGGCAATTGTCGCCATGGCCCATAGACTCGACATCAAAGTCATCGCGGAAAAGGTCGAAAACGAGGCCCAACTGGAAATTTTGATCGCTGCAGGATGCGATTTCGGCCAGGGATACCTGTTCGGAGTGCCAATTTCTGCTGAAAAACTACACCACCTGTTGATAAGTCAATGAATATCCACAGGATCGAATGTGTGTAAACACCGTTTTTGAGTTCACGCACAAAATTTGTTCAGAACTCGTCCGGTTTACATGCAGTTCTTGTCCAGCCAGTTCTACAATTCGTAAACTTCTGATTCTGTGGATGTTAACAGCTTTATCCACAGACAGGGTCGCGTTTACTATCTACTACTATCCTTTCGTATACAACTTTAAATAAATAGAGGAAAACTCGCGCATGCGTCTCGGGATCATCTCCGCCTTGGCAGAAGAACAACAAGGTCTACTGGAAGCCATGGAGAGCCCCTACAAGCTCATTCACGGTAAGCGTGAGTACACGGCCGGAAAACTCTGGAAAATCGATTCTGTGGCTGTTTTATCGCGAATTGGCAAGGTCGCTGCTGCTGTGACTGCTGCAACACTTGTGGAGAAGTTCAACGTTACCCACATCATCTTTACCGGCGTTGCCGGTTCTGCAGACCTGGGGGTTCAAGTTGGAGATGTTGTCGTCGCGGATTCCCTGGCACAACATGACTTTGATGCCAGCCCGCTGTTTCCACGCTTCGAAATACCGCTGACCGGGCTTTCACGCATGCCTACAGATCGCGAATTGAGCCTGAAACTCAGCCTGGCTACACGCGAATTCCTGCAAAACAACGCACAAGTGCACCGCGGCCTGATCGGTAGTGGAGATCAATTCATCAAGGACAGGGCCCATCTGGGAGCCTTGAAAGACGCACTGCCTGATCTATTGGCAGTGGAAATGGAAGGCGCAGCAGTTGCCCAGGTTTGCCACGAACTGGGAATACCGTTTGCCATCATGAGGACGATTTCCGACAACGCCAACGAAGAAGCGGCGACGGATTTCATGCACTTCGTGCAAACCGTCGCCGCTCGCTACGCCTATGGCGTCATCCAGAATTTCTGCAAATCGCTTACTTGATCGGCAGTTTGGTAGTGTTTTTCACTTCTTCCATCACCGCATAAGTGTGGGTCTCGCGCACCCCCTTCTGCAGCAAAGTTTTCCCAAGGAACTCGCGGTAAGCCGCCATGTCTTTCACACGCGCCTTGACCAGGTAGTCAAAACCGCCGGCAACCATATGGCATTCCAGGACTTCGGGAATGAGCTGGACACTGTGTTTGAAGGCATCAAACACCTCGGGCGTAGTACGATCCAGCACGACTTCAATGAACACCAGCAGCGAAACATCGAGTAACTGCGGGTTCAGCTGCGCCGTATACCCCATGATGTAGCCGGCCTCGTGCAGCTTTCGCACCCGCTCAAGGCAAGCGGCAGGTGACAGGTTCACTCGCGCAGCCAGTTCCACATTGCTGATCCGGCCATCGTTCTGCAACTCGGCCAGAATCTTCTTACTGATCTTGTCCAGCATTACATCCCCACTATTAATTTTATTCGGTCAAATTCTCTCACCAAAAACTATCTATTGCTAGTAATAAGTATTACCAGAATTAATCCGAGCGATTCCGCCGTACAATCGAATCATTAGTTGCACTGCACAACACGCCCGCGCAAACAGGGTTTGCCGGGCGTGTTTTTGTGTCAACGCCCAGCTTTCTTACATACTAGCCAATAGAGACATTCATGCATCTGAACACCACTCCGTTCGCCGCACTTCAAGCAGAAATCCTGCGCGATCCCACCCCGCTGCGCAGCGCCATCACCGCTGCGTACCGCCGCGACGAGCAAACTGCCGTGCAATGGCTTCTGTCGCAAATTAACGTCGGTTCCCCGGAAACTACACAAGATGCACAGTCCCTGGCCAAGCGCCTGGTAACCGCTGTTCGTGAAAAGCGCACCCGTTCCTCCGGTGTGGATGCGCTGATGCATCAATTCTCGCTCTCGTCCGAAGAAGGCATCGCCTTGATGTGCCTGGCCGAAGCACTGTTACGCATTCCTGACTCCGCAACTGCAGACCGCCTGATCGCCGACAAGATTTCCAAAGGCGACTGGCGCAAGCACCTGGGCGAATCGCCTTCCCTGTTCGTGAATGCAGCGACCTGGGGCTTGCTGATTACTGGCAAACTGGTCAGCTCCTCCAGCGAAGAAGGGCTCGGCTCGGCGATCACCAGCCTGATCGCCAAAGGTGGCGAACCGTTGATCCGCAAAGGCGTCGACCTGGCGATGCGCATGCTGGGCAACCAGTTCGTCACCGGCCAGACGATCGATGAAGCAATCAAGAACGGCAAGGACAACGAAGCCCGCGGCTATCGTTATTCTTACGACATGCTGGGCGAAGCAGCGCTGACCGAAGCCGATGCAGCCAATTACTACGCCGCTTACGAAAAGGCGATCCACGCCATCGGCAAGGCATCGAATGGCCGCGGCATCCGCAATGGTCCAGGCATTTCCGTCAAGCTGTCCGCACTGCACCCGCGCTACAGCCGCGCCCAGCGCGAACGCGTGATGACCGAACTGCTGCCGCGCCTCACCGCCCTGGTCAAACTGGCCAAGGGCTACAACATCGGCCTGAATATCGACGCCGAAGAGGCCGATCGCCTGGAGCTGTCCCTGGACCTGATGGAAGCAATGGCCTTCAATCCTGAACTGGAAGGCTTCGACGGCATCGGCTTCGTGGTGCAGGCCTACCAGAAGCGCTGCCCATTCGTGATCGACTACCTGGTCGACCTGGCAAAGCGCAGCGGCCGCAAATTCATGGTGCGCCTGGTGAAAGGCGCCTACTGGGATGCTGAGATCAAGCGCGCCCAGGTCGATGGCATGCCTGGCTACCCGGTCTATACGCGCAAGGTTTACACCGACGTATCGTACCTGGCTTGCGCACAGCGACTGCTGGCAGCAAGCGACGTGATCTACCCGCAATTCGCCACCCACAATGCCCAAACGCTGTCCACGATCTACACCTGGGCCAAGCGCGACGGCATCAACGGCTACGAATTCCAATGCCTGCACGGCATGGGCGAGACCCTGTACGACCAGGTGGTCGGCGCAGAAAACCTCGACAAGGCTTGCCGCATTTACGCACCGGTCGGCTCGCATGAAACCTTGCTCGCCTACCTGGTACGCCGCCTACTGGAAAACGGCGCCAACTCCTCGTTCGTGAACCAGATCGTCGACGAAAGCATTCCGGTTGACTCCCTGATCACCAATCCGATCGAAGCCGCACGCAAACTGAATGGCGTACCGCACAACGGCATCGCACTCCCGCTGGACATGTTCGGCGCAGAACGCAAGAACTCCGCCGGTATCGACCTGTCGAACGAGGACGTGCTGCGCGAAGTTTCGCTGGCGCTGGCACAACCGCGCAGCTGGACCGCCGGCCCGCTGCTCGCAGTTGACGCCATTGCTGGCCAGGTTGCGCAACCTGTCATCAACCCAGCCCGCAAGGACGACGTCGTAGGTTCGGTGACCGAAGCCACTGCAGATGACGTCAACAACGCCCTGAACGCAGCCAGCCAATTCGCCATGGATTGGCAAACCACCGAACCATCGCAACGCGCCGCCTGCCTGGATCGTGCCGCCGACCTGTTCGAAACCCACAAACTGGAGCTGATGGCGCTGGCCGTGCGCGAAGCCGGCAAATCGCTGCCGAACGCAATTGCCGAAGTGCGTGAAGCAGTCGACTTCCTGCGCTACTACGCAGTGCAAGTGCGCGGCAGCACCAACACGCTGGCGCTGGGCCCTGTGACCTGCATCAGCCCATGGAACTTCCCGCTGGCGATCTTCACGGGCCAGGCCGCCGCAGCACTGGCAGCGGGCAATGTGGTGCTGGCAAAACCAGCCGAACAAACGCCGCTGATCGCGCAACGCGCAGTAGAACTGCTGCACGAAGCCGGCGTACCGCGCGCAGCGCTGCAATTCCTGCCAGGCCGCGGCGAAGTGGTTGGCGCAGGCCTGTGCAACGACACCCGCGTAAAAGGCGTGATCTTCACCGGCTCCACCGAAGTGGCGCAGCTGATCAACCGTACCCTGGCCAAGCGCTCGGTTGCTGAAAATGTGGACATCCCGCTGATCGCAGAAACCGGCGGCCAGAATGCGATGATCGTCGACTCCTCCTCGCTGCCGGAACAAGTGGTCGGCGACGCGATTTCGTCAGCCTTCGACAGCGCTGGCCAGCGCTGCTCCGCGTTGCGCGTGCTGTTCCTGCAAGAAGACATCGCCGACAAGACAATCAAGATGCTGAAAGGCGCGATGAAAGAGCTGCGAATCGGCTCGCCAGACCGCCTGGTGACCGACATCGGCCCAGTGATCGACAAGGAAGCGCAACAAAACCTGCTATCGCACATCGAAAAAGTACGCGCCCACGCCAAGGCCAGCTTCTCCCTGGAAGTACCAGGCGCCGACGCCGGAACGTTCGTGCCGCCGACGGTGCTGGAGATCAGCTCCCTGCCCGAGCTGACCAAGGAAGTGTTTGGCCCGGTGATGCACGTGATCCGCTACAAGCGTTCCGAACTCCCGAAAGTGATCGAGCAAATCAACGGCAGCGGCTTTGGCCTGACCCTCGGCGTGCACTCGCGCATCGACGAAACGATCGACTACATCACCTCCAGCGCACACGTAGGCAACATCTACGTCAACCGCAACATCGTCGGCGCGGTGGTGGGTGTGCAGCCATTCGGCGGCGAAGGCAAATCCGGCACTGGCCCGAAAGCCGGCGGCCCGCTGTACCTGAAGCGCCTGCTGCGCGGCGCCGTCACGCTAGAGCGCCATGAGCGCCAGGGGCTGCCTGCAATCGACTCGCTGGCAGCATGGGCCAAGGCACAAGGCAAGAGCCGCCTCGCAGCGCATATCGAAAGCTACGCACGCACCACGCCAGTGGGCAGCCTGACGGTCCTGCCAGGACCGACCGGTGAGCGCAATACGCTGGCCTACGTCCCACGCGGCAATATCGCCTGCTTCGCCTCGCACACCGACGTGCTGCTGAACCAGATTGCAGCCGCCCTGTCGACCGGCAATCGCGCCCTGATAGTAGATGGTTCGTTGCCGGCAGACCTGCCAGGAGACGTAAAAGCCGTGATCCAGACAGTAGCCGCCGCCGACATGTCAAAAGCCGACTTCCAGATCGCCCTGGTGGAATCCAGCCTCGGCGCCAAGTTGCGCCCAGAACTGGCCGCACGCGACGGAGCGATCGTATCGGTCATCGACACGACGGAAGAAGGCGACATCCCGCTGTGGCGCCTGATTGCCGAACGCGCCCTATGCGTCAACACCACCGCCGCCGGCGGCAACGCCAGCCTGATGACCCTCGACGCCTAACTACGGCTCACTTCGTGTCACACCTTGGGGTCACACCCCAAGTGTGACACGGGCTCAACTGTTTGATTTTCGTCAGCATGCACGGCATGTTCAGATGCTAGCGTTGCAGTTATGAGCCGCGCCCCACGCATCGTATTTCCTGGAGCGATCTACCACGTAACTTCGCGTGGGAATCGTCGTGCTGCCATTTATCATGACCGGCGCGATCACCTGATTTGGCTCGACACATTGTCTGAAACCGTGGACAAGCACGAGCTTAAGGTATATGCCTTTTGCCTGATGCCGAACCACTATCATTTGTTGATAGAAACGGTTCAAGCCAATTTGTCGGCCGCTATGCTTCAGCTGAATTCCTCATACTGCCAGCACTTCAACCATCGGCACGGATTAACCGGCCACGTTATCCAAGGCCGCTTCCACGCGGTCAACGTGGCAAGAAGTGAGCAAATGCTCGCAGTGGCCCGCTATATCAGTCTCAATCCCGTACGGGCAAAACTCGTACATGATGCCGCCGATTGGCCGTGGAGCAGTCATCGGTACTATCTCGCCCTTGACGATGCGCCAGGTTGGCTCGAAACCAGCTGGCTGCTCTCGCAATTTGGATCAGGCGACCGGAGCCAAAGAGTCGCCGCCTACCAGGAATTCGTCGCGAACGGGATCGATCTACCCGATCCACTGCGCTTTCATAAAGAACGTCCCAATCCGCAATCGGAAGATGCTCAATCCTTAATCGCCTTCGCTTCGATTTACCAAGACCGCGACGAAGCCATGGCGCGTGCGTTTCAAACCAGCGCCTACACGCGCGAGCAAATCGCAAACCACTTCGGAGTATCAATACGGACAGTCGCGAGGGCAATCGACCGTTTTCTGCCAAACAGCCGATGAGGCCGTGTCACACTTGGGGTGTGACCCCATGGTGTGACACGAGCCCGGCTGTAGGCTTAGTAGGTGTCGTTTTTGGGATTGGTGCCGGGGGCGGTCTTCTGGGCGACCGAGTTCATGCTCTCGAGGTGGCTGCGCAGCCATTTGTGGGCTGGGCTGCGGGCGTCGCGTTCGTGCCAGAGCATGTCCAGGTGTACGGCTGGGAGCTGGAATGGCAGCTCTTTGTAGATCAGCGCATCTGTCATGCCAGTGGAGGCGATCAGGTGCTTCGGCAACACGGTGATCAGGTCGCTATTGGCCACCACGCGGCCAGCGGTGAAGAACTGGTTCACCGTCAGCAGGATGCGGCGTTCGCGCTGAATCTGCGCCAGCGCTTCGTCGACCAGGCCATGCGCACGGCCGGAAAAGCTGACCAGCAGGTGGTTGGCCCCGCAGTAGTTATCCAGCGTCAGGTCTTGCTTGGCCAGCGGGTGCCCGCGCCGCATCACGGCCACGTAAATCCCGGAATACAGGCGTTCATGGCGAATCGGTGAGCTCGGTTCGCTCATCAACTGCGCTGCGACGCCAGGGAAGAAGCCGACCGCCAGGTCGATATCCCCGCGCAGCAGCATCGGCCGCGGCTCCCGCGTTGTCAAAGGTACCATGCGGATGTTCACGCCTGGCGCTTCGCGTTCAATCGAGCGCATCAGGGAAGGCAGCCAGAACGCGGCCGTTGCATCGGCCATCGCCATGCGGAACGTGGCATGGGTCTTGGACACGTCAAACGTGCCCGGCGTCACCGCAGCTTCCAGCGAGGCCAGTGCGCTGCGGACTTGGGGCCACAGCGCTTCCGCCCTGGGCGTCGGCTTTACGCCATAGGCCGTGCGGATCAGTAAGTCGTCGCCCAGGCTTTCGCGCAGGCGCTTGATGGCGTTCGACACCGCCGGCTGCGTCATGGCCAGGTGGCCGGCAGCGCGCGTCAGGTTCTGCTCAGTCATTACCGCGTCGAAAACGCGCAGCAGATTCAGGTCCAGGGTCAGAAAGCTCATCGGTCATTCACACCAATAATGATTGTTATGGAGAAACGGAATTGGCGTTATATGTTGCGGCGCACTATAGTACCAATAGATTCTAAAGGTATAGAAACAGCCATGTCTACTTACATTAACATCATCGAATTTGCACAGTACCTGCCGCTGGTGATCCTGGCGCTGGCGCTGGCATTCGTGTTCAAGCCGCTGCTGCGTGGTATCGCCCGCGCTGCCGTGCTTGTCGTTAAGCCAAAGTTGAGCAAAGAGGAACGCTTGCAACGTCGCCTGATGCGCGACACCATGATGTTCAAGCGTATGCTGAATTCGATGGAAGGCTCGCCTAGCCACGTCGCAGAACTGCGAGCAATGGCCTGCCGCGCGTAAGCCTTCCGCAGCGCAGCAATCAGTTCGTTTCCGGTGCTGGGGCTGGTTTTTCCGCGCCTGACAACAGTTTCGGTTTCAGCGAAGAATCAACCGGCTTGTTGCCGATCCAGATGCGCATGATGGCGTTGAAGAACGCCTGGTCCGGCAGCGTTTCCCCGACCTTCTTCCCGTTCAGGAACGGCTGGGAGCCGGTCGAAGGGTTCCAGTCCACGATCAGCTCGTCGCCCTTCTTCAGTCCAGGGAACTGGGCAAAAATCTCCCCGAAAGCCTTGGTCTGAGGCAGCAGCTTGGTGCGTTCTTCCGGGCTGACGTTGTCGTTCAGGCCCTTCATGAAGGCCATGCCGAAGTCGTCCGAGCTCAGGTCACGCATGGCGACGATGCGAATGCGGCGCGGCCCGCCAACGCTCAGCACGTCCTGCACGGTGGTTTTCTTTTCTTGCAGGTAAAAGCCTACCGCGTAGACCTTGAACACCAGCTTGGTGCGCACGCCGGCGCCGTTCAGCTTGAGGTCATGGCCGGCTACGCTGACCGTTTCGGGGAATTTGACACCCGCTACTTCGGCGGCAAATGCGGGCAGGCTGCTGGCGGCCAAGAAAGCGGCGGCGGCAGCAGTTTGTAAAAGTTTACGGCGAGTAATACTCATTTTGTCTCCGTTTGTATCAAGTAGCAATATACCGCAGAGCTACCCTTTTTGGGAGGCATCAGGTCTTATCTGCCTGCAATTTCTCGAATTTTGCCAACAGTTGCTCCTTGCTTTCCCGCCAATCTGGATTAAATGGAATGCAAGAGACCGGGCAGACCTGCTGGCACTGCGGTTCATCGAAGTGACCGACGCATTCGGTGCACTTGTTGGGATCAATTTCGTAGATCTCCGGACCCATGTAGATCGCGTCGTTCGGGCACTCGGGCTCGCACACGTCGCAATTGATGCAGTCGTCGGTAATCATTAAAGCCATGGCATTACTCTCTTATTCGCCCTTGCGCGCTGCGATCTTTTTACGCAGCCAGCGGTCGACGGACGGGAAAACAAACTTGGATACGTCGCCGCCAAGCTCTGCGATCTCGCGCACGATGGTGCCCGAGATGAACTGGTACTGGTCGGATGGGGTCAGGAACAGCGTTTCCACATCCGGCAGCATGTAGCGGTTCATGCCCGCCATCTGGAATTCAAACTCGAAGTCGGACACGGCGCGCAGGCCGCGCACAATCACGCGTGCATCGTGCTCGCGCACGAAGTCTTTCAACAGGCCGGAAAAGCTCTCGACTTTGACGTTTGGATAATGGCCCAGCACTTCGTTGGCAATTTCCAGCCGTTCTTCAAGCGTGAAGAACGGATGCTTGTTCTGGCTATCGGCCACGCCGACGATCAGTGTGTCGAACAGGCCCGATGCGCGGCGCACCAGGTCTTCGTGACCCCGGGTCAGCGGGTCGAAAGTACCCGGATAAACTGCTACAACCATTGCAACTCCATGCGTTTGGCTTAGGACAAAGAAGAATTATGCCTCATTTTCAGGCAATGCCTGAAGCAGGTGGTAGTACACCATGCCCGCCTTGTCGGCACGCACCACTTCCCAGCCGTCGAAGGCCAGCGGTGCTTCCGCCTCGGCATAAACCAGGCCGCCGTCCTTGAGCAGCGCGCGGCACAGCGGCAGCGCGCGCTCCAGCAGGCCTTGCTGGTAAGGCGGGTCGAGGAAAATCAGGTCGAATCTGGCGCCGCGGCCGGCCAGCGATTGCGCCGTCGCCAAGGCGTCGCCGCGCTGAATGGCGATATTGGTGGCTTTCAGCTTTTCGCGGTTGGCTTCCAGCTGGCGCACGACGGCGCTGTTGGCGTCAACCATGGTGACCTTGGCCGCGCCGCGGCTGGCGGCCTCGAAACCGAGGGCGCCGCTGCCGGCAAACAGGTCCAGCACCTGGGTGTCGCTCCAGGCGGCATCGTGCAGGTGGTTGATCCAGTTGAAGACGGTTTCGCGCACGCGGTCTGGCGTTGGGCGGAGGCCTAGTGCTTCCAGCACCGGCAATGGCGTGCGCTTCCAGTCGCCGCCAATGATGCGGACCTGGTTGGGGACTTTCTTTTTTTGCATGGCCGGCATTATCTCATGCCGTCTGGGCGCCAAGGCTTAATGCACTTGCGCCGCAAGGGTATTCAGGTCCTTGATCCAGCCTTCCATGCGCTTTTGCGCGTGGGCTTTCTGCTCTGGCGTAGTGATGCGCACGACGGTGTGGACAAGTTCCACGGTCGACTGGGTATAGTTCTCGAAGAAGGCTTTGCGTTCAGATGCGTCCAAGCGGTCAAAGCCCGAGCGGATCAATTCTTCGACCCACTGCGTGGCCACTTGCTTGCTCGGCCGCTCGGTCATGATCTTGCGCGCCAGGTTCATGATCTTCTGCTGGCGCCGGATACGCTCGTCGAGCCACAGCGCATTATCCAGCGGCCGCGCGTCGGAGGTCTTGCGGATGATGGCTTCCTGCTCATCGCTGAAACCACCGAACCATAGTTCGAACTGTTCCATCGACTTCTTGAAGCGGAACTTGTTCTGGTCCTGGGCATCGCCCTTCATGTTCTCCTTGTGGAATTTGACATTGTTCTTGGTGAACTTCTTCTCCATGCCGGCGAGTTGCTCGGGCTTGAGCGACAGCGCCAGCTCCGCGATATCGGGGGCAGAGCGCAGCAGCAGCGCCTCGGTACGGTCGCGGATATCCACATAGTCGGCCATCAGGTCGGCCTGCGTCGGGTTGCCGCGCAACTGGCGTTGGGCCTTTTGCAGGAACTGAACATAGTCCTGAAGCTGGGTCTTGCGGTGCCAGCGGAAAAATTCGTCGATATCCTGCTTGACCTCCGCCTTCTGTTCGCTGTCGAAATCGACGTAGGCGTCGAGCCACCAGTACAGCAAGGTATCGCCGTTGTTATAAGCCAGCCGCAGGGAGCTGCATGCTGCGAGCAGAAGGGCAAAAGCCAGCACGATGCACGTGTTAAACTTTTTCATCTTTTAACTCACACAAGAAAACTACGGTCTATGAACGTCGTCATTCTCGCCGCCGGCATGGGTAAGCGCATGCAGTCGGCGCTGCCAAAAGTTTTGCATCCCGTAGCCGGCAAGCCTCTGTTGTCCCACGTCATCGACACCGCGCGCAGCCTGTCTCCGGCTAAATTGTGCGTCATTTACGGGCACGGCGGCGCAGCGGTGCTGGCTTCGCTGGACAAGCACAAGGCCGTTCCCGGCACCGAAATCTCGGCCGCCCTGCAGGAACCGCAACTCGGCACCGGCCACGCTGTCCAGCAAGGCCTGGAGCACCTCGACGACGACCAGCCAACCCTGGTGCTGTATGGCGACGTGCCGCTGACTTCCGCCGCTTCCCTGAAACGCCTGGCCGAAGCCGCCGGCAAGGACAAGCTGGGCATCCTGACCGTGGTGCAGGACAACCCGTTCGGCCTGGGCCGCATCGTTCGCGTGGGCGGAGCGATCCAGCGCATCGTTGAAGAGAAGGATGCCACAGAAGCCGAGCGCCTGATCAAGGAAATCAATTCCGGCATCATGGTGATCCCGACCGCCAAGCTGAAGCAGTGGCTGGGCAAGCTGAAAAACGAAAACGCGCAAGGCGAGTACTACCTGACCGATATCGTCGCCATGGCGGTGGAAGAAGGCGTGCAAGTCGTCTCGGCCCACCCTGCCGCAGCGTGGGAAGTGCTGGGCGTGAACAGCAAGGCCCAACTGGCCGAACTGGAACGCATCTACCAGCGCAATGTCGCCAACTGCCTGCTGGACAAAGGCGTGACCCTGGCCGACCCTGCGCGTATCGACGTGCGTGGCGAGCTGACTTGTGGCCGCGATGTGACAATCGACGTTGGCTGCGTCTTCGAAGGCAAGGTCGAAATCGGCGAGGGCGCAACCATCGGTCCGAACTGCGTGCTGATTAACGCGAAGATCGGCGCCGGCGCCAATATCAAGGCTTTTACCCATATCGAAGAAGCGGTGGTCGGCGACAAGGGCCAGATCGGACCTTATGCCCGCCTGCGCCCTGGCACCGAACTGGGTGAAGACGTCCATGTGGGTAACTTCGTCGAAATCAAGAACAGCCAGGTCGCCGCGCACAGCAAGGCAAACCACCTGGCTTACGTGGGCGATGCTACCGTCGGTTCGCGCGTGAACATCGGCGCCGGCACCATCACCTGCAACTACGATGGCGCGAACAAGTTCCGCACCGTGATCGAAGACGACGCCTTCATCGGCAGCGACAGCCAGCTCGTGGCGCCTGTAACCGTGGGCGCAGGCGCGACCATCGGCGCCGGCACGACGCTGACCAAGGACGCACCAGCCGGCAAGCTGACCATCTCGCGCCCTAAACAGTTGACGGTTGAAGGCTGGAAGCGCCCAGTGAAGGTAAAGAAGACCTAAGCAACCGAGAACTGGCGGCGGCGCTGGTAAGTAAATTTCACCAGCTCGGGGAAGAAGCGATCGAAACCATCGGCGATCGCTTCGTAGTGCTGCTGCACTTCCCCGATGCCCTCGCGCAGCAGGTGGCCGTTCCGGCTTAACCTGTCCGACATGCGGGTCAGCGCCAGCTCGACCCCGCTGAACTCCCCATAAGCACCCAGCCAGTCCTGCTTGATCAGCTTGGGTAGGATTTCGCGCAGCCGCTCCGGCAACTGCCCTTCATGCGCCGCCAGGGCGCCGTAGAAGCGCTCGATCAGTTCCTGGCGCGGCTCCTCGCAGTATTCGTCCCAGCGCTGGCTCAGGATATGGTCGTAGAACACGTCCAGCACGATGCCCGCATAACGCCGCCGGCCTTCCGTGAACAAGCTTTTGGCCTCGGTCACTACCGGGTGGCTATCCGTGAAAGAGTCGATAAATCGGTGCAGCGCGATCTCATTCGCGATCTCCGGCGCGTAGTGATCCCCGCCGTTCGCTTTGACGAAATCGCCCAGCATAGCGCCGACCATGGCCGCCTCGCTATGGCGTGCCAGGTAGATATGTGCGAGGTAGTTCATGCCCCATTCTAGCGCTGTGGATAAAGATGTGTAAAAGCCGGTGCAATTCCGCCTGAAAACCATGGGACAGGCCTTGGATAAGAGGCGGCTGACACGCGCAAATTATCCACACAGCGCGCGGTTGCACTGCGTCTGTGGAAAAGCCTGGGGAATACCGGCTAACAACCACGGATAACTTAAAACTGTGGATAAGGATGTGGGAAACCCTGCGGAAAACGCGAGGATATGCGGTGCGTATCGCTGGATAACCGCGCCGGAGCGGCGCGGTGGTGTGGAAAAAGATGTGTATAAGCCTGTGCTTAGCCCGGTATAAACCGGGATAACTGGCTCAGACCGGAATGCTGGTCTCGAACTTGCTCCGGAAAGTGGAAAAGTAGGCTTTGACATTGCGCACATTGGCCTGCCCGGCGAACAAACGGTGGGCCAATGCATGGTAGGCCGGCATGTCCGACACCTGCACGATGAGCACGAAATCCGGCCCGGGAGAGACGCGATAGCACTGGAGTATGGCCGGTTCCGGCGCCACCAGCGCCTCGAATTCCGTCATCCGCTCAGCGGCCTGGATATCCAGGGAGATTTCCACAACCGCCGTCAGGTGCGCCCCGACCTTATCCGCGGCAACCAGGGCAACCTCCCGTTCTATGACCCCGGAATCACGCAAATGCTTGACCCGGCGCAAGCAGGTTGGCGCAGACACGTGCACCGCGGCAGCCAGTTCAGCGTTGGTTTGGGAGGCATCCTTCTGCAAAGCGTTGAGGATGCGACGATCAATTTCATCAAAGTCCATAATTTGAAAGAATATTTCTACATGCTTGCACTGAGAAATATTCTTTCACAGTACAGAGAAATGAGAAAGCAAATTTCTTCGTGCCTGCTCTAGCATGCATCCATTAACTTTTAAAGAATGAGGTCGCGTATGTGCGGTATCGTCGGCGCTGTAGCCCAGCGCAATATCACCCCCATCCTGGTTGAAGGCCTGAAGCGCCTGGAATACCGCGGCTACGACTCGTGCGGCGTCGCCCTGCACCTGGACGGCAAACTGCAGCGCTCCCGCAGCACCTCCCGCGTGGCCGACCTCGAAAAGCAGATCGACGAAGGTGGCCTGAACGGCTTCACCGGCATTGCCCACACGCGTTGGGCCACCCACGGCGCCCCAGCCTCGCACAACGCCCACCCGCACTTCTCGCCAAGCGAGTCGGCCGCCCGCATCGCCCTGGTCCACAACGGCATCATTGAAAACCACGACGAACTGCGCGCCGAACTGACCGCCCTGGGTTACGTCTTCACCAGCCAGACCGACACCGAAGTGATCGCCCACCTGGTCGACCACATGTACAACGGCGACCTGTTCGACACCGTGCAGCACGCCGTCAAGCGCCTGCACGGCGCCTACGCCATCGCCGTGTTCTGCCGCGAAGAGCCGCACCGCGTGGTCGCCGCGCGCCAGGGCTCGCCGCTGATCGTCGGCATCGGCCAGGGTGAAAACTTCGTCGCCTCCGACGCCATGGCGCTGGCCGGCACCACCGACCAGATCATTTACCTGGAAGAAGGCGACGTGGTCGACCTGCAACTGGGCCGCGTCTGGATCGTCGACGTCGACGGCAAACAGGTGCAGCGCGAAGTAAAGACTGTGCACGCCCACACCGGCGCGGCGGAACTGGGTCCATACCGCCACTTCATGCAGAAGGAAATCTTCGAGCAGCCACGCGTGGTCGGCGACACGCTGGAAGGCGTGACCGGCATCATGCCGGAACTGTTCGGCGACGGCGCCTACAAGGTCTTCAAGGAAATCGACCGCGTGCTGATCCTCGCCTGCGGCACCAGCTACTATGCCGGATCGACCGCCAAGTACTGGATCGAATCGATCGCCAAAGTACCGGTCAGCGTGGAGATCGCCTCCGAATACCGTTACCGCGACAGCGTGCCAAATCCTAAGACCCTGGTGGTGACCATCTCCCAGTCCGGCGAAACCGCCGACACCATCGCCGCGCTGAAGCACGCGCGCAGCCTGGGCATGGAGCACACCCTGACCATCTGCAACGTGGCCACCAGCGCCATGGTGCGCGAGTGCAAACTGGCCTACATCACCCGTGCCGGTGTTGAAGTAGGCGTGGCATCGACCAAAGCCTTCACCACCCAGCTCGCCGCCCTGTTCCTGCTGACCCTCAGCCTGGCACAAGTGAATGGCCTGCTGACCGAAGAACAGGAATCTGCACACCTGAAAGCCATGCGCCACCTGCCTTCCGCCATTGCCGCCGTGCTGGCGCTGGAACCGCAGATCATCGCCTGGGCCGAAGAATTCGCGCGCAAGGAAAACGCCCTGTTCTTGGGCCGCGGCATGCACTACCCGATCGCCCTGGAAGGCGCGCTGAAGCTGAAAGAGATTTCGTACATCCACGCGGAAGCTTATCCAGCCGGTGAACTGAAACACGGCCCGCTGGCGCTGGTGACCGACGAAATGCCGGTGGTGACCATCGCCCCGAACGACGCGCTGCTGGAAAAACTGAAATCGAACATGCAGGAAGTGCGCGCCCGCGGCGGCCAGCTCTACGTCTTCGCCGACGTCGATTCGCGCATCACCTCAGGCGACGGCCTGCACGTGATCCGCCTGCCGGAACACTACGGCCAGTTGTCGCCGATCCTGCACGTGGTTGCGCTGCAGCTGCTGGCCTATCACACAGCCCTCGCACGCGGTACCGACGTTGACAAGCCACGTAATCTGGCGAAATCTGTGACTGTCGAATAATCGCCACGACATATTCAGCTCGCCGTGCGGGCGGTAAATAGAAGCGTTCCTTTCGCTCTACTTAAATGCATGGGTTTCGAGAGCGCTAAGCTCAAGAAACCCAAGCGCGGCTAGGGTGGGAACGCATTTATTTACCGTGACAGAATTCTTCGTAATTTGGGGCCAAACAACCCCCAGAGTTCTTCCGCTTTGATGACGCTGAAGTCCGGATATCCGAATTTGTGTGGCCTGGTCGCAGGCCGAACAAGAACCCACAAAAACGATAGTGGATACTGAAATTTTATGCTAAGCACGGCAGCCGTCAGCGTTGTCGACGGTTACAATCTGCAGATGCGCCGCAGACACCAAATCTCTGTACTCAACAAACGCATCCAGACTTCTGCTGCGCAGAATGACCAAGCATTTCAAGAAATCAGGCAGGGAGAGATTTCCCGACGAAATGTGCGCTACCAAGGTCTTATGCGTGAAGCCGGCACCTAGCTGTGCCAAACGACTCGCAAGCTCGTCTACACTAAATGGTGGTATTTGATTGAGTTCGCACCTGATTACCTCCTTAGCACGCGTTTCCCAAGGCTGGGCGCTTTCCATGGCAGAGCACCATATCGTCGGTAGTTCTGAGTCTACGGCTTCAAGTATCTGAAGGAATAGTTCCAGCCTCACCCGGCCGACAGCCACTCGGGCTGCTAAGCCCTTCTCATCGTCACGAATCCCGAAAGCGGCCAAACGCTTGGCGAGCTCAGCATAGCCCACATCCTTTCGCATAAGTGCGACACGAACAACGCGGGCAGCCAAGCCAACCCACGGAGCATTGTTTTCGCTCACGAATTTCCTTGATTTTTGTGAATAGACGTCTACTGTAAACCACAGTAAATACTAACAATTTAAAGGCCAATACAGACCTAGAACATCAAGAAATTTATGCTAGTCGACAATTGGCCGTGGGCTCATTGTATTGAGAAGTACGGACCCTGCCAATGCGGATGCAGCGCTGTTAGTTGAAGCATCGGCGACAAGAAGTGAACGGCTATTAGCTGAGGTGAAGGGCGCGGGCTAACTGGGCAGTATTGCCAAAAGAAAGGTCGCAAGTTACACTCCGCAACTTACGCAATAAAATTGTAGACTAAACTGTGCCCACATTGGCATGGTATAGCTGAAATCGCTCATTTGTCAAGCCCAGCGTCACACCGCTTCTCAATTGAGTACATCGGAGAATGAGAATGTAGAGCCAATGAACCTGATACCTGCAGTTTGCGGGCCCAGAAAATGAAAATGGAGAAGTCCCGCGCCAACGAGACTTCCCCATCGAATTTGTTGCACGCCATTAGAAATGGCTGTCCAAACACGTACGCGCGGATGGTCTCATGCATGGTGTGCAATGTCAACCCCTGCCCGAAAGGTTTAGGCGGGGCGAGGAATCCTAGGATTAACACCATGGAAATTACTATTTGCGCCTATAGGTGTCGTAGGGCCTATGCCTGGCCTTCCCCAAACGCCGGTTCTTTGAACACGGTGGATTTCAAATATCCTGCTTACCAATCTCCCCAGCCCACCTCACGCTGCGGCAAGGGTGCGGAGTGCCACGTCTCACCTGGCTGGGGACATGGCCATGCCTAGCGAGCTGCAAACATTAGACGCCATCGATTCTGGTGCACCGAGAGAAGCTATCGTCCCATTTGAAGATAGGGTAGCAGTTAGCGACCTAAGAAGTACTCGTATGGTCGAAGTTATGCGCGTTCCGACGATAGAAGAGCTGCGCGAAAAATTGAAAGTGATGGGCGTTCCAAACAACGCAGCGCTTCGCGACGCGAACCTAGAGACCAAAATCGATGCGCTTGCCAACTTCGGTCGAGCGTATCTGCCGACGTTCGAAGTGATTACGTTCGTCGCGACGCTGTTGGCGAAAGTCCGCGAAGTGTATTGCGCAAAGCAGTTTGGCGGAGAAGAGTTTCGCACGTACTTTCACGCAGCTGCGGGAGTCATGAGAGGCGGGAAACTACGCCCATTGCCTGCTTGCCTTTCTGCCATTTCAGCGACTGGCTTTACGCTGACCGGTCCATCGCTCATGGGTAGAACAGCGATGTTAAAGAGAGTCGTAGAGCTATTGGGTAAGCCCTTCCGGGTCGAAGGTGACCACCCTGCTCCGCGAGTGATGTGGGTGGTTCCTATTCTCTACTTGGGCTATCCAACGTGCGGTACGTTAGAAGGACTACTTCGAGACATGCGCGACCGCATATTGGCGGAGGTAGGTCGGCACGACATGAATGTCAATGCGCTGGCAGAACTGGAAGGTATCAATGGCGAGAACGTCGCGATTGCCTTATGCACGCTTATGAACGTTGGCGTGTTCGTGCTTGATGGAGGCGGCTTTTCCGACGTCAATGGTAAGACAGAACGCATATTTCGATTCTTGCTGAAGTTGCGAGAGTTTGCCGGCATCCCAGTAGTCATTTCAGGTACAAGTGCATTCATGTATTCGTCTAGCTACATGGGTAACCTGAACTCGAACCTATTCAATGGGCCGAGTCTTCAAATGAACCCGTTTAGGCCACCGTCGCCGCCACGTGACGGAGTTGAAAACTCCAAGGCTAAGAATGGGGTATGGCAGCAAATGAATGCGTGGTTGTGGCGGCAAGGCCTTCACCCCCATTCGAGTCAGATGCCTGATGAATTGCCATCATGGACCTATCAGGCCGCATATGGTCGGCCTGGATGGCTAGTCCAAGGATTCGAAGCATTACATCTTGCGCTGATTACGAAACCAGAGCTGTTGAATACGGGAGCGCTCACAGAAAAGCGAGTGCTGGCCATCTTCGATATGAAACTCCAACTGCACAATAGTGCCCGCCGAGCTGTGGCTCGAACAGTCCCGCCATCTGCGAAAGGACGAGCCTCGTTTATTAAGAATCTCGACCACCTGTCGACTCATGATTTTGACGAGCCACAAGTTCATGAGTGGCTGGACGAGGCAATGCTGCGTCGAGCATGGAACCGGTGAACAACAACCTCCTGGTGGCTCCCCAATTTCCTGATGGTGAAATTGTGAATGCATTCTTGATTCGCATGTCGAGCTATAGCGGCTCACAATCATTAGCTATGGCATGTCGCCAGCTCCTACATCGAAAACCAGGCTTGGATGGAATGCCCAGCTTCCTCGGCAGATTTCACGAAGAAGTCGGTCATGTCTATGGCGACATCGACACAATCATCGACAAGCATACCGAATACAACTTCTTCTGCTGCGGATTGCCCCGTTCGCGATTTGAAGCGCAGCGAGCACGTTTAATTCAGATGCATCGTGGGCCAGTGCGACTCGCCCGACTACCTCTGCTCTATAGCGAGAGTGAAGCGCGTTATCTCCAATGTGCAGAGTGTGCGGAACAACAGGAAAAGGAGTTCGGTTTTACCTTCATCCATAGGCGAACTGGTGCGCCGTTCGTTAACGTATGCCCGCATCACGGGCTCGAAATACAGTGCAAGAGCGGTCGCCTGCTTCTCTTCGACAGGCACTGCAAATCAACACTCTCAAACTACCAACGGATTATGACCATGGAACTCGGAAAACGCATTGAACATTGTATGGAGACGCCAGTTACTGAATCGGGATATCACAAAGACGACCTACTCTTGCTGTTGAAGGACGCGGACTGGATTGGATGCGATGAGCGATTCCACTTGAGTGAGTTCGTCGATGCGTTCACGAAGTTCTTCGATGGGGCATTTGCGGATGAGCGCCTGAGTCTGATGTGTCTGTCGAAGAAACACGTCGAGTCCGCCATACGCTCACTAACGCGCGACGACAGGGCCCTCCATCCGGAATGGTGTGTTCTGTTTCGTTGGTTTGTGGAAGTTCAGACGCGCTCCACGCCATCTTGTGGGGTCTCTGCCGCACTTGGCGCCTCGCATCCTAAGAAGCGCGCACATTCGACGACTGTGCCGTTACGTGCAGAAATCGAAGCTGCAATGGCCCGGCATCGAACTTTGCGTGCAACCGCGAAAACGATGGGGCTAAGCGTTCCGTTGCTCAGTACGTACTGCAAACGCTATGGCGTCAAGGTTAGCTGGCGCCCAAAGAAGATTACGGCACAGATTTCGTCCGAGATAGTAGATGCACTTAGGGCGGGCATGCACCCTAATGAGGCCGCAGAAGAGTTCAACATCTCACCATCTTCGGCCTATCGCCTTCTTGTGGAATCGGGTATGCCACTTCCAACTGTCGAGGCCAAAACTTTGCGCATCGAAGAAGACAAGACGAAGTGGCGGCTGTTGGTCTTAGAGCACCCCAATGCGTCCCGAAACGCATTGAGACGATTACAGCCAGACCTTTGGATGCGTTTGAACAGGAATGCTGAAGACTGGCTCGAGGAAAACCTGCCTGCCCCGCTACCTGCTGGCTCCGGCGTTAGAGCCCGTCCGTCCGTTCAGTTGAGTAGCAAGCTAAATCTGGCTTTGGCTGATGCTACGAAAGCCTGCAGCGCGGCGGACCACATTCGAATGCATATGTCTCGCTACCGCTTGCAAGACCTCACCGGTGTCTCGCTCTATGCGTTGAAACGCTGCGAGGAGACTGGAAGTGTCGAAAGGCGCGAAGAGTCTCGCGAAGCGTTTGTGGACGGGCGGCTAGCCAGGCTCACGAAGTCAATTGGCCGCCCTGTTCAAAGGTTTTCATTGATTGCAAAAGAAGCGGGCCTGCGCACTGAGACAGTTCGTAAGGCCTTGAAGAAAGAGCGGACCTGAATTTTCGATAGAGAGGAAGCCGTTGTCAGCAACACGAATGAACCAGCAGCTGTTCATCATGAACATCCTGCCCGAAGAAGACATCACCGGATTCATAGTAAGACAGTCATTTGAACGGAACCAGGTGCGAGCGCTCATGAAACCTGAAAACTTGGCGGAGTCGACAGAAAGACCTGGATGGGCATTTCCGTCCGGGCTCAGCTCTCTCACAAATGAAATCCAAATCGCGTTGCCGGATACCGATGGCGTGATATCCAAACATACCCGCTTTCCACTGTACTCGCGGTTTCTCTCCGATGAGGATGCCCAAGCGCTGCGAAAGCATTACGTGGGAACCGCCATGAAGGGCGTGGCCGCTCACGTCGGTATGTCCAGCCGTGCGTTCAGAAGCAGAATGGCAGTTTGTCCAGAATGCATACAGACCGACATCAGAGACAATGGCTATGCATTCTGGCGGCGACTTCACCTGACACCAGGTATCACTGCATGTGCGACCCACAAGCGTCCGTTGCTGACGTTCTGCGACGCATGTGAGGCAGCTCATCGGCGTAACCGAACAAACTGGCTTCCGCCTAATCGCTGCTTATGTGGCGGCAGCTTGAAGGTGATAGCGGAGTTGAAAGACAAGGAGCATGAAGCCGCCGTTGGAGTTGCAACTTTGGCTGAGCAGGTTTTGCAGGGAACTGTTTCCACCAAAGTTTCGTCCGCTACAGTCTCAGCGCTATTGGAACGGCTCTTCGCCAAGCCAAAAGCCAAGAATGGTCGGCGTCCATATGCACTTTTTGAAGAGCTTCTTCACGAGACTGTAGGCGCCAAATTCGCCACGCATGTAGGCATCGGAACAACCACTTTGAAGCGGATGGTGGGCGCGCTTAAGTCAGGAGGACTCATCCGCAATCCGATTCAATACCTGGCCGCGATTTACGCGGTTTTTGGCGACTTCGACGGTTTCGAAGCTGCCTTACAAACGAATCAGGAGACTGCCGAAACTGACGGCGTCATTGACGTTGGACTTAGGCCCAAAAAGCGACGTAAGCGCGAGCCTGCTGAATACAAGGCTTGGGTTAAAAAGCTAACGCCTACGCAGAATTCTTCGCTCAGAATGGAGTCTCGAACCTGGCTCCTCGAGCGCTTACATGAGTCGCCGGCTCTTCAACGGTCAGAACTGTATGACTTGCCTGGCAGCGATGGCCCGTTGCGCTATTTGAGACTTGCTGATAAAGCCTGGTTTGACAGCATCTTGCCGCCATTGGATGCGCGGCGGATTCGCGTTGCCCGCGAACGCCAACACGTTCAAGAAGTAGTTCGACTCAAGAATCACATATTTGAGCGCTATGAGCTCTCCATAAAGACCCAACCGATGGAACGGGTTACTAAGACCTACCTCATATCGCACGCCGGATGTGAGTCACGAGGTAACCGTGCACTTGAAAGTGAAGAAATCCAAACGATGCTCGAGATGTATTCAGAAACACCTGCTCAGCGTCGGAGGCGCGTTATGGCTATGGTCTGTCAAGAAGTGAGAACGCGGGCACCGGACCATCCGTTGGGGGCGGAATCGACCTACATTGACTTGAACGATAACTGCTTCGCTTCACGCCTTTCACGAGCAAAAAAATGGTTAGCACAAAACGCAAAATAGTCCCCTATTCCGTACCTCTTCCCTACACACCCGAAGATGCCGAGCGGATTCGGCGGACTGGCAAGTTGGAATACGTCGAGTTCGTTCCCCGGCCAGAAAACGAAACGGGGTTCTATCTGGCTGATTTATCGGGGTGCCCGATACTTTCATGGCCACCAGAGCTGCCGAAATTTGACCCCCGCGGGCATCCAGCGGCGGGTTCATTTATTCATTGGAAAAAGGCGCAGGACAGCAAGGTAGGGATACCTGGCAATTACTTCAGCTTCAAAGGAGGCGGTTTGATTCCTTGTCACTCCGCGTTGGAACACCGCCATCTAAGCCATTTTGAGATGAATCCGTTTGTCGTCGAAATTCGAACTCAATATCCAGAATGGAACAGCAGCCTTTATTGGGAATATAGGAAGATGGGCATGCGAATGCCGAAGCGAGCCCTGATGACAATCGATTTTTTGCTTACGTTGAAGATTCCGGGCCGTGCGAGTCTTCATTACCACGCAGTTTCAACGAAGCCGCACGAGTTTCTTCAAAATCCAGCAGTACAGAAGAGGCACAAACGTGAAGTCGCCTCGGTGACTCTTTGGGGCTGCACCCACGAAGTGATGACACAGCATTCGGTTACGGACATGGAAGCAATCAACAATTGCAGGTTGTTTGAGTACATGCGCGAAGTCGATGACATTGCTAGTTATCGCTCGGTGGCTATAGATATGGCGACCGCGCTGCTCAGCGACCCAACCACCGGCACTTGCGACCAGAAGATTGGACGAGCCTCTAAGCGTTTCGGCTGGACCTTGAACGAAGGTTATAGGATTTTCGCCATCGCGAACTTTCTCGGATATCTCTCTTTGAATCACGAGTTTGAACTCTTGCTGGATAAGCCGCTCATCATTGGGAAATGGATGGCGCGAGAGGTTCAGGGCGCGAAATATGAATGATTCTGAGAATACGGTAATCATCCGGTGGAGTAATCTTTCTCTAACTCATGGGCGTGGGAGAGAGCTAATTTACCGAGTGCTGGCCATCAGTGACTCTTTCATTCACGTTGTAGAGCTCGGCACTGTACGGCGCGAGAAGACCGGTGCTCTTGAAGCCAAGATTTTCACGGCCAATCCGCCGCCCAAGACAGGAAACAGAAGGTTGATGTGGCCTAGGGAGTTCGTGAATGCATCGTTTAACGAAGGGCGGATGAGGCACGTCGCCGAGCACGGAATACCGGCGCAAATGGCCGACACCAGTAGCACCGCCGCGGAGTCTCCAAGGCTGACCATTCGAAAACAAGTTGTTACGCACATTGAGACGCATGGGGGTGACGCGGTTTTCGAAGACCGGAAAATTTATGCCCGTTCAATCCAAAATGCGGCAGCCTTCTACAACGTCTGCGAGAAAGCAGCCAGGAAATGGTTTGAGATGTTTGTGTTTTACGGTCGGCATGAGAACGCGCTGATTGACCAAGACTGGAGAAAGGGCGCGCCCGGGGTAGGCCGAAGAAATCTGCGAGACAAAAATGGAAAGCCTGCGACGCTGGGGAGACGCACCGACAGTGAGAAGCTATTCGGAAAGGAAGGGCATCCACGGAGGAGATTGACTAAACAGCTTCTTGCGGAGTACTCGAACTTTATCAGGAAAGAGGCCTACGATAACAATGTCGCGTTTCCCGAAGTCTTTAGTCGCTGGCAAGAGAGTCGATTCGCGTTTAATCGGGATAAGGATGGGAATATCGCAGTCTATAAACTCGACCGTAAGAACTACCCCACCGATGACCATATGAAGAGAGTTGGTCGTGTTCTGCTCAAAAAGTATCGTGAGTTACGAGACAGGGACGAGAGGCTTCGGCCAGGCAGTAAGGGGGGCAGTGCCCAAGACATCGTGCACGACCAGTTGCCCGTCATGGATATGGATGGCACGCCGGCAGACAACTATGTTCTGTATGGAAAGGATGTTAAAGGGAGAAAGCCGACGGTGGTACTGGCGGTTGATAGAGCCAGTTGCGCTATTGTTGGATGGGATGTGAGCTTCGTTCCAGAAAATGGCGATGCATATCTCAATTGCTACTTCTCGGCGTGTACAGATAAAACTCGCGAGCTCCACCGCTGGGGGGTGCCACATCTGCGTGGCATGGTCTTCGGCTGTGCGAGCAGAATATTTATCGACCGCGGTCCCGGTATCGGGAAAAAGGCGCAAAGCGCGATTGTAGAGCGCTGTCGTAACGCCACGATGATTGCTGAACCAGGTTCTGGCCAAGCCAAAGGCCATGGAGAAGGCGTAATGGGCTCGATTCAAAAGGCATTAGCCTACCTTCCTGGGTCTACGTTTCCCACTGGAGATATAGAAGAGGACAGAAAAAGACGACAGCTTGCAAAAACGGGCGCGGTAACCCACAAAAGGTTTATGCAGGAGCTTCTCATAGCGATAAGTACACGAAACGAAACACTCGACGTTAAGCACCTCTTAACACAAGACATGTTGAAGCAGAAAATTCCTGCCTGCCCAGCGGAGATTTATCGCTACTACAAGAGCAGACGGCGCGGTGATGCCGCATGGGATTGGCCGCCCGAGGACACCATAAGGAAGCTATGCGTTAAACGTACAAAGAAAGCACCAGAAGGTATCGTGACGATAGACCAACGTGAATATACTTCTTCAGAACTGCAACGACTCGCGCGTCAACACGCAAAAATGAACAATGGTGCTTCGGTCGAAATTACGACGTACGGTGTCCCGCGTGCAAAAAATGTTCTGTTCTGGGAGCTTCCCGGTAATGAACTAGGAGTGCTGCGTCAGACAGAGTTCACACAGAAGTACTATGACGATATCAATGATTCGTCTGAGGATGATAATAAAATTCGTAATCATCTATTGGCGCGCGCGAAAAGTAATTCACGCAAACCCATTCGACTAACCGACGGCTCTTCTGGCGGTGCCTCAACTACATTGGTATCAAAGGCGAAACAAGCGAAGATTAATGATGTTGAGCGTAACGCAGCACCAACGTCGCCCCGGACGACTTCAGAGGAATTCTCGGGAATAGGTAGGCGTCAGTTTGTCGATGACATCGAAGCGGCTCCGATGCTTTCCGAGATTGTTAAAGCTCAAGAAGAGCCTGTTGAACCTCTCCAACACGACGACGTCGGCATCGATAACGGGCTAAGTTGGATTGACGATGACCAGGATTTACTCATCGATTAAGAAGAAGCGCAAGAAGTGCCTATTTCATAACGAGGTTCAAGGCGTAGAGGCAGAGGTTGAGCGCCGAGGGTATCGTCGAATCCTTCTGGGGCGTGAAGGCGGACCATCAACTCTAACCCATTTGCCACTAAAGTGAGGACAAATCAGAATTTCTATTCGTTAGTGGGGAGAGTCGGGTTCTCCACTTTCTTCCGTGGCTTACTTGCCCTTTGCCGAGGCTGCGCTTGTCGCGTCAGCATCAATGGGTCGACAGTCGCCAGGGGCGCAATTGTGTCAAACCAGGACTGCCTTCCTAGCGCTTTGACTATAAGCACCAAGGTGCGCAACGATGAGCCATTTCCCAGTTCGAGATTTCGCACCGAGCGCAGGCTAACGCCGGCCTGGGCGGCCAGCGCCTTTTGCTCGAGGTTCTTACGAATTCGGAGCCGCTTCAGGTGATTGCCCAAGTCGACTTCAATTTCTTCTGGAGTTCTGAACTGTGTCATTCGGATTATTTGTAAAAAAATTGCGCCAGCAGTAAAGGGTTGATTTTTGCCTATTATGACCGGAAACTGCTTGTAAAGGGCAAAATCTAACCGCTTAAATGGAGCTTACATTGCTCCAACTCTGTGAATAACCAGGTCCTGAAAATTAGCATTTTGGTTAGATGTATTATTTCTGGTCAATTGATATCCTTGCATGTATGCGGTATTGTGGGCTACGGATAACAATCTATTGGCCCTGACATCGTCGTTCCGTCACGTAGCAATTGAAAAAAGATAGGAGAATGAAAAGTAATATGGACGAACGAGTGACTCGAGTGAAGACATCGCAGGAGGCTCGCCAACTAGCTAAGAATGCGCACGTTGTTGGAAGATTGGATATAGAAGCTCAAGCCTTGGAATATGCAAAGAAGTTGCAAGCCCAAGAAGAGGGGTATACGACGCCAGCGGAGTTAGCGATTGCCGATGTTCTTTACACCTACGAGGAAGTGCAGAGCCGCTTGAAGGATGGAACTAACTATAGAGCCAAGCGCCTTCGCGGGATGCTGAAGAAGTATGGTCCTCTTCAAACTGCCGAACAGTTGGCGTTAAACCCCATACGTTCAGCGGGCTTCGATATGCTTGAAGGAGAAGGCCAGCAGGACATGACCATCGAAGCAATCATCGTTAAATATCCCGATGAATTTTCGGAAGACGCCCTACACGCTGCTCGTGCGAGGCTAAATGGTGAAGTGCATCCCCGCTCCCGAAATAGACAGTCGACGCGAGTGTCGATTCCCACAGGTCCTGGCGATGCCGCTCTTACCCCACCTAAGTTCGATGGAGAAGCCAAGATGTTTTGGCGCGGGTTCAAAGCGTCAAATAAGTTTATGGAGGGCTGGTTACCCAGATATCGAGAGTCTGCTGAACTTATCAAACAGGCGCTGTTAGCTGGGGACTCGGACGAGCTATTCAAAACGTTCTGGAGAACTCGAGATAACGCAATTGCCGATGCGGGGTCAGGCCAGCTCAAGTTCGAAATCGCTGACGAGATGCGCGGAGACTTGGTACAGGTTATCAGAGACGTTTACGAAGATGGCAGTGCGGAAAATTTCCAGCGCATCGTGGACCGTTTTGAATCTTTGCGAAATGGAGGTCACATCTCGGCTATCCCTCGCCTGCTTATTGCAAGAGTTTTTGCTGGGCTACATCCCAATCTCTATCATACGACGGTGGACGTGCCCAGCCAAAACAAGGTCATTCAATGGTTTGCTGAACACACTGGATTTGTGCCCCCTCATAAGTCAGCTAACTGGGCGGAACGAGCGCAAGCGTTGGTAGCTCACATGACTCGAATTGAGGAAATTGACAGCGATATACATATTCGCAACATGTTTCCCTGGTTTGTTGCAGAGCAAGTCGACGCGCAGATTCCGTCCGGGGCCTTTCAACCAGGCCATAGGACGCGTCCCCCAACTGCAGCAGCTGAAGTCTCCGCGACTCGACGAGAGATGGACCTTAGACATAATCGCTTACAGGACATCTTATATAGTCGGTTGGTACAAGAGCATGGCAAAGATAATGTAGGAACTGAGTGTGCGACTGGAACGGGAGGCTATGCAGATGCCGTCGTCAAGCTTTCTGAGGGTGAATTTCACTTGTACGAAATCAAGGTGGGTGGTACGGCTGCAGAGATAGTGCGTCAAGCCATGGGGCAGCTACTCGAGTATGGCTATCGAAAAGGTGGCTTAAATCCTGTCAAGCTCATTGCGGTAGGTGAGCCAGAATTGGACGAAGTGACCGATGAATTTATCAAGAGGCTGCACCGTGAGTTCAACCTAAACATAGCCTACTTGCGAATCGAGTTGAACGAATGAACATCTTGATAGTAAATGAGTGACTAAGCAGTAGTGACTCAAATTTGACCAGCAAAATCCTAATGGAAAGCCCCGCTGCAAGGCGTGAATCATGGAAGGTGATGCGTGGGCCGCATTGCTACTGCTTTTAAGTCACCAACTACCAGTTACACTAGGAATGCTTTCTAATATTTTCCCATTACGAGGGCAAGTCTGATTTTGGAGGTGCGCGGTGGAGGTAGTTCCAGTTGAAGAAAGGCTACGCAAAGCGGGGTTGTGTCACCCTGCTCTAAATGCCCTGCAAGCTGACGATACGCTTTACAGGGTATTCGCGTTGCAACCTGAGGGGAAAATACGCGTCACCGACAGCTTTATTGGCAATTCAAATGCCGATGAAGCAAAGCAGCGGATTTCATTGCTCCTGCAACGAGTCCTCGAAATGCAACCTGACCTCGTTGTTTGTCCTGAGTACAGTGTCCCTTGGGACGCGTTGGTTGAGTCAATTGAGGCGGGTGTTGTTCCCGAGACCGGAAAGCTTTGGGTTCTGGGTTGTGAAAGTCTGTCGCTTACGAAACTACAAGAATATCGTGAGCGATTATCCCCTGTTGCAAGCGTCCTAGACGATGACGTCTCAACCAGAGAACGTACAACCCAGCAATACCGGAACCCATTGACTTATGTTTTCAAGACGCAGTTAGAGGACGGAACGGGCGAGCGTCTAGTACTCTTGGTTCAGTATAAGACTGCCCCGTCTGGGGACCCGGCGAATACGGAAGCGACAGGAATGCTTCCCGGTAGATATGTATATCTATTCGGGAGGTCGCCGCATGAGGTACGTCTAATGACGTTGATTTGCTCGGACGTCTTTTCGTTTAGCCGCGAATTGATTACACAATACTATCAAGGGCTTTTACTTCTTCACATTCAGTTAAACAATAGCCCACGACACATTACTTACAAGCGGTACAGGCAGGAGTTATTTGAGTTTGCCGGCGACACAGAAGTGTTATGTCTTAACTGGGCAGACAACATAATCTCATTTCAAGGTGATGAAACTGAGGGGATGAACTGGAAGAATATCGGTGGCTCCGCATGGTACTTGCGCCCGCCAGAAATGGACGTGTCCGATGAAGGTATCAAGGAAAATCATCGTCATGGCGTGTACTACACAAACCATTATCCGATTCGGGCACATGCTTTGCAGTTCCATTACCGCCCGCGCGCCTTCCTTCTTCAGTCCACAAAAGTCATACATCACGGGATTCCGAAGCCACGGTCAACGCGCACCGGACCAAGGGCACTTAAGACTTTTGTTTGGACGGCCGCAACCTCCAACTGGCTTGAGGCCGCAAAGCCGGAGGACTTCCCAGACGATGGCTTTGAAAAACTGTTAGGTGACTCGGTTGCGGCGCCAACGGACCTGAGGGATGTTCTCTCCTTGTACGCAAATGGGCCGGCGACGGCTGAGAGAGCAATGGCAGTGTCGGCAGGAGAGTTTGGGCCGGAACCGAAGTGGCATCGCCCATCGAACATTGACTCGATGAGGCTTTGCGAACAGGAGATTGTGAGGCGAATCACAATCACCCAAGACACGGCACAAGAGGCCGTGACCTTCAGGTCTACCAGGCTCGGCGCCGTAAAATTTATCGCGGAGTTGCGCGCATCGGGGTATCAGTGGCCAGCACCAGTTGAGTTTCTTCGGCAGGGGTTCAGCTTTCATTGGTCGGGCAACATACCGAACAGGAATGTCGTAGCTGCAGACGGGACTTACGCTACGGTTATTCATGCAGGCATGCCGGGAGACCTAAGGGTCCTTGATGTAATTGACCAACGAGCACGAAAGACGCTCGCAGGACCGCCTCCCGAGCCAGACAAAGCCTTGTCGGAAAATGATGAGAAAGACCGACTGAAGCAGCATTTGGCATCGAAGGCCCAACGCCTTTGTATCATTTACAGCACCGCCAATGGGCCAAAGAATTTTGGAAGTGAACGGGCGCTATCTATTACAGCTCCTGCAGTCCAGTCAGCAGTTGACTTCACGGTCCCGTCGTTTCACCACAAAAACCAGGACGACTAAAAGGAAAGCGTAACTATGCAGGCCGTGCGTGAAAAAATCACTAATAAGCTTTCAGATGTCTCGGAAATCGCCGCCGGTATTTACCGCGGAGTCCGGAGGCAAGACGGAAAGGATTTCGCGGCGTACGTCTTTGACTTAAATAGTAGATTGCCGCGGACAGTAGGTCATTTGAGCAGCTACCTCGATGACGTACTTGGGCAGTCGTATTTTTCTGAGACTGCTGCTGCTGACCTCCGTTGGAACAACTATCTCTATTTCGTCGTCAACGATGACGAAGCACGCACCCCTGGTTTTAACGCAATCAAGAAGGCACTCGAGGCTGATAGAAGTTACGCGCGAAAGTACGTGATACTTAAAGATGACCTCGAGCAGGTATTGGATGAACTCGACGCAGTTGCAGTAGTGAACGAAGAGGTTCAGACAACAGATGTCCTTCAGGTCTGGAGTGAAAAACTCAGCCCCAATGGCCTGGACGATGTCTTGGATGAGAATCGAGCGGTAAGCGATATTGTGCGCGAAGTTTCGACCGGCTCCGCAAGGAACACTGTACGGACAAGAAGAGCCTCCGGGATACAGGAGAGCAATCAATTAGTTTCGAGCAGACTTGAAAGCGTTAATTTGGGAAAATTTCGACCCTATCCTAAGCAAGGTGAGGTTACAAAACTAGGGAAGGCCAACTTAATTTTCGGACCGAATGGAGCCGGAAAGACGTCGTTCATGGAAGGGCTCGAATTCTTGTATTGCGGTGCAAATCGTCGCTCAAGCGCATCGGCCATCGCTAGCGTAACCGGGCGCCTTCAGTCGGGTGAAGTTGTTACGACTTCTCAAGCTCAACTCCTTTCTGATTTCAAGACGCGCCAAAGGATGTGGTATGGGAGCGATGACCTGAGTCGCAACAATAATTTGCCAAATCAATTCTCTAGGTTCAATTTCTTGAACACAGACGCGGCAGCGGAGCTCTCTCTCATAAAGGGTGATTCGAAACCAGGTCAGAAGAATAACTCAGAGACGCTGGCCGACTTACTCAGCGGTCATGAGGCAACGGAAGTGTGGAAACGAATTCAGTCACTGCAGAAGGCAATTGCAGGGGAAGAGCGTGACAGGCGTTCCGACAGGGATAAGGCAAAAATTGAGAAGGAAGCAAATGCGGAAATCTTGAGAAGGCTTGAGAGTTCGCCTGGGGAGGCGGCAGCCTCATTCTCGATATTCGTGAAGAATCTTGAGGGAATTGCTTGGTATGAAATTCCAAAGGAAGCGCAGATGTTGGCTGGCGGCCTGGCAGATAGGCTCGCGGAACTCGCTTCCTACCTGACCGTTGTGCGTCAGATGGGGTGGCTGGGGAACGATATTCATGAGAAGCTAATTGGCGAAATGATGGCTGACTTTGCCATGGTAATGCCAGCGCTTAAAGAAGAGATTTCCCAGATTCAAATGAGTGAAATAGCTGCGAAATCTTTAGCACATAAACATCGCACTGCAACTGCGAGAAAAGAAGCACTTTCAAAAATTCAGCCCGATGCTGTGGAGGACCTTGTCAAGCTGACAAAAAGCTTGCAAGAAGCGAAGGATGAGCTTTCGTTGAACGCGAAGACATTCACTGCCGTGTTTGTCGATGTGCCACCAGAAGGCTGGAAAAATAGATATGGACAACAATCAGTCAACGACGCATACAGGCAATGCTTAGCCCTCGAGGCAAAGATTAACGAAGAGTTATCGAACAAAAAGAAGGGGTATGCAGACCTAACATCAATGCAAACGAAGTTGCAAAATGCGATTACTCAAGTCCACGACTGGGCCCGGGCAGTGGTAGAGCATCGTCATTCTGATGAAAGCTGCCCAGTCTGCAATACTGAGTTTGCGCCTGGCGAGTTACTTCGCCGAATGAGCGAGCATGTAAGCATTCCGACCGAGCTGGCATCGACGGACCTTAAACACGAAATTGACAGATTGACTCGCGAATCATTAGATATCATCAGCGTAAGAAAATGGTTAAGCTCGCTGTTCAAGTTTGCAGAGACCGTCCCAGGGGGGACATCGCTAGTTGTTCTGGAGGCCCAATCGCAAGCTGTAAGCGCATACGTTCGCTCTTACGACCTGTTTGCTCTCACAAAACAAAATCAGACTCGACTGAACGAATATGCCCTGGCAGGACTGACGCTCCAGGAGGTCGAGAAACTATTCTTGCCACTGGATGGCGTTCAACTAAACGACTCAAGCTTTCTAGATATTGAAGCGGCTAAGCGAAGTGTCGACACTTACTTGCAGGAGTTGAAGAATAGGAAATCTGAAACTGAGAACAAATTATCTCTTCATAACGCAGAGGTAATTCGACTGCTTGCAATCTTGTCGCTGAATGAGCAGCCGTCGCATTCTGTCGCAGTAGAAATGGTTGAAACTCGGTATGAACAACTAAAACGTGCAGCTGCAATGTGTAATGAACTGCGTTTTCATCTCGCGCTTGATTCTACAACAAGCTTGACTGGGCTTTGTGGCCTAATCGAAGCCTCGGTTCTAAGCGCGAAGAACGTAATCTCATTGATGGAACAAGAGGCTAAGGCAGACACGGAAAAGAATGCCATTAGCAAGAAGATGGCTCACCTCGATAGCCGAATTAAAGAATGCGATGAATCTATCCGTCGTCTTGAGAATGCCGCTGCGGCGCTCAAAGACATCGCTGATAACCATTCTTTAGATTCAGCGACAGAGGCTGTGGTGGAGGCAGCTCACACTGTGGCCGACAGTATTTTCAACCGCATTCACACGCCCGCTGAATACCGTGTAAATGCCACGCCTGACATTCCATTGACTCGCCGCGATTCCGGTGCGGCTGTTCAACTGAATGAAGTAAGTACCGGTCAGCGCGCAGCCTACGCATTGTCGATGTTTTTGGCAATGAACGCTCAGGTGAAGGATGGGCCCAAGGTGATGCTCCTTGACGACCCAATTTCACACGTAGACGACCTCAATGCTTTGTCCTTTCTTGATTACCTCCGAAACGTTGTATTGAAGTCCGACCGACAGCTCTTCTTTGCCACGGCAGATGAGAAAATAGCAGGATTGTTCGCCCATAAGTTTTCATTTTTGGGAGACGACTTCCAAATTATCGAACTGAGCCGTGGCTAAGAACTTCTGATGCGTTTGCAATACTCCATAATCGAGGGGTTTTGGTGGCAGCCTGGCGCCCGCCAAGCGCCTTTATCTGAATTTCAGCTATTTCGGGGTTATCCACGCCTATCCTGATTACCGCTCCACAGCTTGGCCAACTGCTCATATCGACTCGTAAAGGGCTCAAGCTAACTCAAACTGCAGTAGGGATTCGCGTCGGGCTGAGCCAAAATCGCATCTCACACCTGGAGAATCACCCCGAAGAAATCAGCTTCAAGCAGCTGCTCAGTTGGTGCTCGATACTTCAGCTGGAGTTACAAATGGCCGTAAGAGACAGTTCTGCGGCAAACAGCTCGGCGGAGTGGTAAGCATTGGTTGGTATCGCATGGCGGGCGGCAGACAATCCTGGCTCCCCGGCCTGCCAGTTTGACGCTTAACAATTCATGACTGTATCGGCCGGCGCACGACTGAAAAACGGCCGATTGTCGGCCGTAACGCGGGCACGATGTCTGAAAATTGTGTGATTCGTGGCTGAGATGTCTGAAAACCTGCAAATTCAACGCGACATCTGATGCTTTCGCTTCCGGAACATTTGGCTTCGTGAAAGCAATGTTGAGAAGGACGGGCTTGAACGTCGCCATTGTCGCCATTCCGCCTCTCGACCAGATGGGGCCGCACGAACGAACTGGGCCTCCGCCTCTCTTATCCGCATTTCCGCAGCACGCATTTCGTCCGAAACACATTGCTTACGTGCCAACTTATGTTCCCGTGCCTTTTCGATTGCATTGAACATTAGAAACTTCGTCAAAGGTGGTGAAGGTGAGCTTGTAGGTACCTAGTCCAAGGGGCAGCGAACTGCCAAGATTATTCGATGGCACGACTGTTTCGGGCGTTACTGGCCGACCTGAGGACACTTCTTCACGTGCCGCAGTCTCTATAGTGCTGTCGGCGACAGAGTTTAGGAAAGCAGGAAAGCTCGGAAAACTGAGTCGGCTAGCGCTCCGTTCAGTATTGAAAATCGCAATTGGGCGGCGCTTGCCGCGAATCCATTACAGAGCTCCACTGTCCGAGTTGGTTTTGCGTACCCGGATGCGTTTGGCCACCGCCTTGTTCATGAGCGCCAGACCGAGCGCATCATTGGTGGTGTTCAGGGCCTTGTTGAGCTCGGGGAGGAGGTTCAGGATGTTCAGGACCCGAACCACAGCGCCCCAAGACACTCCGGGGTCTCCGTATTCCAGTCGGTAGAGCGTCTTTTTTGAGATGCCCGTCCGCTCCGCCATGGACGACGTAGAAATTCCCCGGCGTCGGCGGGCCAGCGCAAGGTCATCTCCGGCAGCAACCAACGCACGCTCGACAGGTAAGGGCATTGGACTTTCGGTGAGGCGGCGAGAAGGTTTGGGCGTCGCCGCCGTCTTTTGTTTATCGGTCATAACTGAACCCTTAACTCGTTAAACGTCATATTCGACCACTATAGTGCACTCCTAACGCGAACACCAACGCGTCATCGAAAACGGTCAGATACGAGTCAATATTTGATTTAAGAGGTCATATGTGACTCTTTGTTCGTTCTCCTGACCGCATGTATCTAGTCAGGTCGGTAATGGCCGAACGGCTCTCCGAGAAGGACGTCCGTATGACGCTGCTGGAGCAATTCAGCAGGCCTGTCGTTGAGAATGAGGAGGGCCAGGCAGGACTCGTCAAATCTTGCGAGTCGAGTTTCGAGCGCGAAGTCTTAGGCGCTTCAGGCTCCCCGATTTAAATGCGGTTGACATCTCGACGCGGCTATCCTAATGTTTCCAACAACTTTAAAGGCTACGTATTGAGCGGGTGCGCAAAACGTAGTGCCACCCTGGCAGTGCTTTTGCCACGGTCCCACCTGGAGTGGCTAAGAGAATCCAGCGCGCGACGGTCGCTCAGGCGACCGTTGTGCCGTTTACGACCTACTTCTCCGTTAAGTGTAAAAGAAGAGGCCCCGCGATTGCAGGGCCGGTGAGGCGTTAAGCTAGTACAGTGGTCGCTTAGGTTCGGGAGCGTCGAGTATGGGGTCCGAAACCAGGATAAAAGGGTCAAGCCAATCAGCTTTGGCTCGAGTCCAGGCAAGCCAATTCGCTGCCTCTTCGGACAGGATTCCAGCTGCCAAGGCATTTCGCTCAAGAGCATCGGCGAAAGCACGCAATTTGACGGCGCGCTCCCAATTGGTCGCATCACTTTCTAAGGATTTGAAACGCGTCGCTTCAGCTGCTCGTCGTTTCATTAGGAACTCGTAGCGTGCCTGGGCTCGACGAAGAGCCTCTTGTCTACGAATCTCTTCTTGTTCTTTGGCGAACGTCTCCTGGGCAAGCACCACAATCCCCGCAACTACTTCGCCAAGCCGTTGTTCGAGACTTCTGTTCGGAGTGTCGTTCCATGTGCGCTGAGGCCAGCGCCCGACTTGGAAAGTGAGCAAACCAGTGGGCGCGTAGTCATACATTGGAATGTGCGGGAAGGTTGAGTTCCCGTCCCATCGTGAACGCTCCCAATAGCGTTTTTGTGCTCGCTCCTCAGCGGGCGTTGCTTCATGCCTTGTTCGACGAATATGCTCGACCAACGTGAAGTCCAGTTTGGTGTCAGTCTTAACTCTGCGAACGATTGATGCGCCCCGCTCTTCGTCGATTTCCACTTCGAATCCCTGCTTGGCCATTGCCTTCAAAAGCGAATCAATGAACAGTAGGGCTCTGTCGAGGGCTGACCGAGTAACAGCGATATTAAGGACTTCTTTTGGTGCCGAGCGAATCAAAGTGTCGGCTGGCCAGCCATCTCTTTTACGCAGTCGTTTGGATGCAGCACGAACCAGCGGATGCTCCGGTGATGCAGCCGCCTCTTCGAGAGGTATTGCGAGCACCTCTTCGCGAATGCGCGCATGTTCTTCTTTCGCGGCCTTTCGAGCGGCGAGCTGCTCTGGATGGATTTTGACCAAGTTGGCAAAGCGTCGAATTGGCTGTTCAAGAGGCGGGAGAGGAACTTGCCTCATGATGCGGCCGGCGTTGACTTTCGCCCAGTAACCTCTGCTTGGAAGTGGAATGGCCCAAGCACGACAAATCTTCGCGAGGCCAACATCGGACAGACCGTAGCGTTCTGCGACGACGGTAACTGGCTCGAGCCACACTTCGTTATAAAGAGTTTCACGGTCAACAGGTTGGGCTGTCTCTTGCATATGAATCTCCGAATTGAAACTGACATGTACGCCTCATAGTTTGGCGATTCCACTGAACAACGGGGAAAAGCTGTCACTGAAAGGCTCGAGCACTTGTCCTTCGCTTACGCCTATCCCTGACTTGTGTCCACCTCCCCTCAATGTTTCCAGCACAACATTGATTTCTTCCTTTACAATTTCATTAAGAAATTATCTTTGAAGAGCCGGCTATGACAGTGAGTCCTGCAACGCTGTACTACAAAAATCGCGGCTTTATGCGAGGCGAACAATGCAAAAGTCTCTGACTGCATTGCTTGCAGATACCGTCAATGATGACAACTCTGGGCAAATTGCCTCGCAAGGATTCACATTCCAGGAATGGTACGCCGTTCTATTAATAACGGAGTTATTGGAGGAGCCGGCCGATTTTGCTTTGGGGATTGAGGTGAAAGAAGACATTTCTGTCCTAGACTCACCTTCCACCCCAACCAAAGTCGAGTTTTGTCAAGTCAAGACGAACGAACAAGCTGTGGCTTGGACGCTTTCCGAGCTGCATAAGCGTGGTAAGAAACTTAAGGATGGAACTTTTCAGCCATCTATCTTGGGGAAACTGTACAAGCGCAGACGCGAATTTGACGGGTATCCAACAAAACTCAGATTCGTTTCAAATTCAAGCTTTAAAATTAAGGATGGGGAAAGCGAGGTACTGAACTCGCATGACTACCAATTGGCGAGCTTATCGGACGCTGGAAAGAAAATAGTTGCTAAGGCACTGGCAAACCAACTCGCGTTAACTGAGGGAGATATTAATCTCCAAGATGTCCGTTTGCACCGTTCAGACCTCTCTTTGGGCCAACAGCATTTATTTATCAGCGGCAAGCTGAGTGATTTGGCGCATCGACAACTTATACCTTTTCAAGTCCCGCAGCCAGTGGTTGCGGCCTTAATGCTTGCGTCTGATGTTAGGAGCAAGGGTTCAAATACCAGCTTCGCTGCGACCTTTGAAGAACTACGTTCCAAACGGCTCATCGCCCGAAGTGATGCCATCACGACCCTTTCACTTCTCTCAAACCCATCGAAATCTATAGCGGAAATTTTCGATGAAGGAATAGAGCTCCTTCGTAGAGACCCTGAACACGACTACGGTGAAGTTGAGGAATTGCAAGACGAACGTGCAGCAGTCTTGTTGGCTCTGACCGATAGAACTGATGCGCTCACGAGGAACCAGTTGATAACCCTGCTCGATTGCTACAAGGTCGTCAAAGCTTCTAATAGCCCTGACAAAAAGAAGCTAAGAAGTTACATTGAACGCGTTGCCAATGATGCCGTGACTTCGAATCCAGAAGCATTTCCTTTAATATCTAAATCACTTTTGCGCGCACTTACCTTAATGGTTATTCGAAATGGAATCGACATCAACCTATTCACTACTGCGGCTAATTCGCAATCTGAGGCTGCAAAATGACCCGCAACGTGACATTCAAGACGCTCTGGCTCGTATCAGAGAGCGAACAAAAGGCAAAGAAGCAGACGTTCCCGAACCCGAAAACGATTCTATTCGGGACGAACGGAACCGGTAAATCTCGCATCACTAAGAACCTTTTTTGGACTCTTGGTTGTTCACCTGAGAAGCACATGGCACCAATGTGGGACCCTGATGCCATTGGTGCATTGGAGTTCGAATTCAACAATCAAGACTACCTCGTTGTCCGGCAGCGAAAAGAATTGGGACTTTTTACGCTCCAGGGTGAACTCCTTGCTGCCGCGGAGAGTCTGGGTGAATGGGACAAAGTTATGGCCGATTTGTTCGGTTATCAGTTGATGCTTCGTCGGAAGGCGAACACAAGTCCTGCGCGCGTTGGCATTGATTACCTGACCCTGCCGTCTTATATCGACCAAGATGGAGGTTGGGGCGCCACTTGGAATTCCTATTCGAGCTTGAATCAATTCAGGATGTGGCAGAAGCCAGTCTTTGAAGCGTTCATTGGCTTGCGCCCGAACGGATACTTCACAGAATATCAGCGCTGGCAGGTGGCAAACGACCAGCTTCGGGTGATGCAAGAAAAGTTTCAGACGCAGCGCTCAGCCTTTTCTCGCGTGCGCCAAATTCTTCCTAAGACCGTCCCGGTGTTGAGCACCGAGCGATTCGAAAACGAGCTCGTTGACTTAGGAGAACAGACCCGCGTACTGCAGAGGCGACAGAACGAGCTCCGCGAGAAGCTGGTATTGGCCATCAATCTAAAAGAAAAAATAGATGCAAAGCTGGCGCTTGCCGTAGAAGCACATCGTTCGCTAACTGACGACCTTGGCTTTATCAGCGAATTCAGTAAACCGACAATTGAATGCCCAACTTGTGGCACTCACCACGCCAACTCTTTTCACGCTCGTTTGCAGCTGACGCAGGACGCCCTTTCAATCTCTCACTTGGTTGGAGAGTTACGTGAAGAACGAAAAACGGCTGCCAAAAGGTATCAGACAATTCTAAAGTTGCTCCAAGAAGCAGATGAAGAGAGCAGGAAAATTAAGGCAGCTATTGATGATGAGCCAGTAGATATTCAGGCCAAAGACCTGCTGTTGGCAGCCCATAGCGTACAGACTTTGGATGACGCCTTTGACAAAGTAACCTTAGAGCTCACTAAGGAAATAGACGTACTGGCTGAAGAGGTAGAAAAGCATCGCCTCGCGTATAAGAAGTACGACGACGCAGTGCGTTTAAAAAACGTCAAGGGATACTACAACACAAGCATTTCTTATTACTCTAGCAAGCTGAATATTCCGGCAGAAGAACAAATTACCAAGGCTAAACCAGGAGAGCGTGGCAAGGTTGGAGGTAGCTCTGCCCCGCGTTCACTGATGGCAGTGCATATGGCGTTGCTAAAAACCAATGCAGAGTTTGGTGATATGCCGCACTTCCCGTTTGTTGTAGACACTCCACAGCAATCTGGTCAAGACCTCGACAACTTGTCTTCGATGATTGAAATCCTTAATGGGTCAATCAGTCCAGCCCACCAAACTATTCTCGCTTTGGAAATGCTTCCACCGTCCGTAGATATTTCCGGCTTCGATGTTATCGAACTGAAAGGTAAGCGGAATTTGCTCAACGAAAAGGACTTCAAAGACGTCGAGTTCCTTAAGCCGCGATTGCAAAGTATGCGTGACTCAATCTCGAAGGCAAAAAAGAGGAAGGCTCCTGAAGGCGAAATGAATTAATGAGAAGAACATAGCTATGGGCCAACAACGAGAACTTTACAAAGGGTGGAAACGCGCAAAGCATCAACTTAGTGAGCTCTTTCAGACGCCGGAGCATGTAGTGGTCATACACTATTCGTGCGAAAGCTTCTATGACCGAGATAACCCGCGTTCTCCTCGCGTGACGTCGATCGCGATACGGAACTTGGACACCGGCCAAACCAAGTCTTTCTCTATTCACCTTGTTGCAGAGCGCCGCAAAGTGCTGGGCAGTATCTCAGAGCACTATGATGAACTTGAGCTCGAAATGCTTGAGAACTTTTTCCAAGCTGTGCGTGAGCGTCAGCATTGTAAGTGGTTGCACTGGAATATGCGGGATGCGAATTTCGGATTCGAAGCCCTTGAAAATCGTATCCAGGCACTCGGAGGCCGAGCAACTGTTAGTGTGCCGGAGGAGCGACGGCTAGACCTCTCGCGCATCCTTATTGCTATTTATGGTGTCGGCTATACCTCCCATCCTCGCATCGAAAATCTAATGGAGCAAAACTCTATTACGGCGAAGGATTTCTTGACCGGTAAGCAGGAAGCCGATGCTTTCGAAGCTAAGCAGTTTCTGAAGCTTCATCAGTCCACATTGCGTAAGGTCGACATTTTTGCGAATTTTGCGGAGCGGGCACATGCCGGAAGACTTCAGTCCTACTCAAGCTGGTGGGAAATGAATGGCCGGTCCATTAAGGCCATCGGTGAATGGATTCGCGAGCATTGGTTGATTGGCAGCGTTATTACTGCAATTGGAGTTGTTGGTGCTGCCGTTCGAGCCTGGCCGTCGATTTCGCTTCTGTTCTGAGTTTTTTCGCTTTGTCTGTCGTTGCGCAAGTGTGGAGATGAACGAAGCTGCGGCGGGCGCTGAACTAGAATCCAAATAAGGTCGGCGCGCCTAATCCGCGCGATTAAGTCTTCAGACGTTAAGCATAGCACTTCATCCCTGACCATTACCGGTCGCAACTATTCAGTCAGACATTTTTAGTTTCCTATTGTAAAATACTTAAGCACGAAAGGCTGAGGGACCTGTGCCGGTAACCTTATCCGATTGAAGTGTGCGCATACCGTGGCATAACTGCGAGGTTCCCAATGGGGCAAGGGTCCGTATTGCCGAGTCATTCACAACAGCCATCCCTTCTGTCGCGGGTAAATTGGCGTGCCATTAGCAAGCGAACTGCTAAGGAACTTCGCAATCGCGAAATTTATGCACCGGTTGTGTCGACCTATCGCTGGTGGGCTCGGCGTCCACATAGCGTGATGGGTGCGCTTCTGGACGCGGCTGTTGCGCATTATGGACCGACATTGACAGTTGCGGACCCATTTAGTGGTGGCGGCACGGTCACATTCGAGGCCGCAAGGCGAGGGGTAAAGGCGTATGCGCAGGATTTGTATCCCTGGCCCACTAGAGGGTTGGCTGCAGCGCTCAATACTTGCGATAAGGAAGAGCTCGCCGAGCACGGCCAAAAATTGTTGGCGAAACTTAACCAACATCGAATTGCATATCGTACCCAGAGTGGTGCCGAGCTTTCACACATTCTCAGGGTACGTATCGCTACATGCGTGAGTTGTGAAAACCAGGTTCACGAGTATCCGCATGCGTTGGTGTCGTTGACGAGCAGAGCCGTAAATGACAATGAAGCCTATTTTGGTTGTAGAGCATGCGGTGAGCTCACGCTAAGAAAGAGGAATATAGCTTCGTTCACTTGCGGTGGTTGCAAGCTTCGTTGGCAGGTCGAGAAAAAACACGTGGGATGTCCGCATTGTTCCAAAGCCGAATTGCACCCTTTCGGCTGGCGTGCAGTGTTGGTACAAGAACTTGTCACCGTAAAGGGCCAGTTACGTGCGGTCCTCCGTCCGGTAGCGGAAGGGGACCCAGTAGAGGTCAAGCACGCTTCAGATGCGCATCAGGCGCTACTCACACGCATTCCCGCTGGTAAGGAGACCAATAGGCTCGTCGATAATGGACTAAAAACGTGGGGCGATTTGTACACACTTCGCCAGGCAGACGTTTTAGTCGAGGGTCTTCAGTCGATTGCCGCGTTGAAGTGTTCCGGCACTATTAAGGACCGGCTCGCCTTCGCGCTGCTTGGAACTGCAGAGATGCCGGCCTTCTTAAGCAGGTGGGACCGATTTCATTTGAAACCGTTCGAAGGAATGGCCAATCATCGGTATACCCAAACAACGCTGGCGGTTGAGTCGAATTTCCTTTCCCCCGTCGGACGGGGGACGATTCCGCGACGATTAGAGGCTGCGGTACAAGCGCTGCAGTGGCTGGTTGGGTCAAAGGTGGAGTCTCCAAAGGTGATTACCGCGGTGCCGAACAAACGAGTACGTCGAAAGACTGATTGGGACGTACTCGTTACCACTGGAAGCAGCGCCTGCCAAGCCCTTCAAACGGGTTCAGTGAGCGTTGTAGTGACAGACCCCCCCTACTTTGATGACGTGCAGTATGGCGAATTAGCAAGACTGTTTCACGTTTGGCTTTCGGTTTATGACCCCAATGTCAAAGTTGATGAGAGCGCTGAAGCTGTTCCAAATAGCATTCGTGGTACTTCGACTGCAGATTACGAATCGATAATCGCTTCGTGCTTAGCTGAAAGTCGTCGAACATTGCAAGAAGGCGGGCGCATCGTTCTTACGTTCCACAACAAGAAGATGGCTGCATGGCGGGCACTCGCTGGAGCAATTGGAACGGCTGGCTTAAAGGTAACTGCTCTCGCTGCCGTATTGTCAGAAAATGATGCCGACCACTGCAAACGCAACGTTGACGCCATGCTCCACGACTTGGTCATCGAATGCTCTTCGGCGGACACGTCAAAGTCGCTTGGTTTCTCTCTTGAGTTCACTCCAAAATCGACTGCCGAAAAAAATCTTGCAGCGATGGGCATGGCTCTTGCGGAGTGTGTCGCAGAGCAGGAATCTGCAAACATCAGCGCCAAGTACTTAAGTCATCTTGACCGGCTTGGCGCCCGTAGCCGCTTCATTAAGTAGCGATGTGGGACGGTGCGATTCAATACTCCACACAGCGCGTTACTGACGCGCTGCTTCATCGAGCCGTTCTACCAAGAGATGCGCTAGCCTTTGAAAAAGTAACCGGTGCCATTGCCGTTCGCGCGTGCCTGGCATCAGGTGAACAAAGTTTGCTTTTCGTCGTTCCCGAAGCAAACGCATCGACTGCGCGTCATGTTATCGCAGCGCTTCTCATCGGCAATCACGCACACGCAAACGCTTATGATGCTCTGCCTGTCGAGGAGGTACGTCATTTACTACGCGGGGACATCGTCTTCGTCACACAAGCAATTTCGGCAAGCAAGGCAAAACTAGAGCAGCTTCAAGTTGGCAAAGGTCAAAGACTCACCGACATCTGGGACGTTACAACGCTCAGCAAATACTCGACCGCCAAGACTTCAAAGCCTCGCGTGTTGTTAGCCAATCCTGGCTGGTTGGAAAAAGTAATGGGAGGACGTCGGTTTGGCGCAGTAGTCATCGATGCTTCCCACCCGAATACCTTCGCACGATTGCCGGAGCTTTTACGTGCGGCGTCTGGATGCACCTCATTGCGAATAGCGGTCTCACCACCACCCACTGAGGCAGCGTTATTGTCATCCGGATACCCCAGTAAGCTGCAGGTCTGGATGTGGGACCCTCAAGCAAAATGCGATGCAGAAACGGTTGTCGAAGAAGCTGACCCAATTCCTCACGCTGCCGCTAATCGATTTCTTTGGATTTGTGACTCAGACCTTGAGTCTGCCGACGCATTGGCAAAAGTCTACAAAAGCCTTTGTATTGCTGTGAAAGCTGCTCAAGGTCGAAGCTATCCAGGTCTTCGCCAATGCTGGGCAATTTACAACAGACTTCGCCAAGTCGCTGTTCCACTTGCACAGCTGGAACAAGTAGCCGCTCGTACTTGGTCGGGAAATTTGCGTCGACAAATAGAAGGACTTAAATCAGTCAGCGGGTATGGAAACGTCGCGTGGGATACCACATGGCCTGAGCTTTTGGCAAACCTTAAGGAGGCTTACGAAACGCTGCTGCGGCGCGGCGAAACCGCAAAGTTTTGGGCCTTAGCTTCGAATCTAGAAGCCTTCCTTGCGTCATCCACCCCTTCGCTTCGTGTGGTTGTAGGTTCTGAGGCTGAAGTTGCACTTCTGGTTCCCGCGCTCGAGTCAATCATTGACGGTTTTTCGGAAGCAGTCGTAATGGGGAAGGTCGATTTCGTGAATTCTAATTCCGAGGGGCGATTAATTGCCGAAGGTAATACCTGTCCTACGATATTGCTCGCTCCACGGACAAACGGTCATCGCTATCTCGATGTGTTTCCATCGTCGCGCGTTGATGAACTACTTTATCCACATGAGGTCGACATCGAGCGCAATAGTCAATACAAGCTGCATATCATTTGGGAGCCACGATTAGCTGACGAAAAGCGAGTGCAATTTCTCGCGCCCTACGGATTTCCACCCAAGAAGTCGTCTCGACCAAGGGTGGCTGTACAGCCACCTTCGGTCATAGTGCAAAAGACCAATGGGCACATTGTTTCGACGGTAAGGACGGCAGAAGTTTCCGCGCAAATCGACATTGAAGCGCTCGCTGGATACTCTAGCTCTGGTTTGTTTGACGGCCATGAACCCGGCTTCCACGTACCGACCGGGGCCTTAGGAGCTGCGGTTGAGATATGCTTTACCAACGGTGAACGTCGCCAGTTTAATGAATTCCAGAAGGTTGACGTCTATTTCTCGGAAGCCCTGGCCCTTCAGCGTCATTCCGCAAAAGATGTTCGTCCAGGGTGGCAACTCATCGCCTTCGTGGATGGAGAGTATGAAGGTCTCTTCCAGCGATTGACTGACGCTGTCAATTCAAGGTTACCGCAAAGTGAACGCATAGCCTTGGAATTGTGGCGCAAAGCGAAGGAGCATCTTGTCAATCGCTTCGACACCAAACGTGAGCTATTCGATAAATTGGTATCAAAGGGACTCACATCAAGCTACGGCACGTTCATCACTTGGTTCGGGGACGACGAAGATGGCGTCATCGCTCCGCAGCAATTTGATGAATTCAAAGTCCTAGCCGCCGAAATTGAAGTGTATTCGAGTTCAAGTTTGATGATGAACAGTGCCTTTAAGGCAGTACAGCAGACACGGGGACGTAACCGAGCTCTTGGCCGCGCTCTTAGAAAATTTCTCCGTGCGGTCATTACTGGCTGTGGATATGAAGAAGCCCTCACAAGTGCCAGCAACTTAGATTCGGCAATTGGAGACGTCTTTGCTGCCGTAGAGGTGTTGGAAGTTAATTCGGTTTCAAAAAAAATCTGAGGGAGGCAAGATGGCTGACCACGGGACATATAGCCCAACTTATCGCGACGAGCTTGCAATTTCACGGCATTTTGTTCAAATATTGGAGCAGAAACTTGCTGGTCGTGACAGCGTTCGAAAAACGAACGTGCACCCGCTGGACTGGTGCCATTTAGGAGTCATAGGACCCGCGAAGCAGCTTCACGTTCCAGTTGAAATCGATGCGGCTGCTCTTGAGGCTGATGCATTTCAAGATGGACTCGTGGGTTCAAACGCAGCGGGTGGCGCGGCTGAAGAGACTCGCCAAACCTATTTAGCCAGTTCAAGCGCGCAGGAAACTCGTGCTTCCGACGCGTCTGTTGAATCTGACGTCCCTAAAGCCGTCGAAAAGAACGAGGAACGCGACAGTACGCGGCGCCCTCCTTCGGCAATTGGATTCGAAGCACTTATTGAGCCTGACGCTGATGGAGCTATCGAACTGGAACTCGCTGCCCAGTTCTGTATTTTTACCAAACATCTTCCTGACTTCACAGAACAGACCACTGTCCTTGAAGAGGGGGCCTCCGTCGGAGCTCCGCTCGCCGAAGTCGTGCAACGCTGGCCGTTAGAGCTGAGTCGCATCAAAGTTACGATTCCTGCCGCAGGCGGTACCTTCAACGACGGCGGAAAAATACAAAATGCATTGGACGAAACTTTGAAATCTGCGTTCGAGCGGCCCGATGCAGAACGTGTCCTTCAAAGCACGAGACCGAAAGTCTCCGGGGCCGACATCAAAACGCCCGAAACATTCAAAAACTTCTTAGCCGCGCGCGTCAACAGCCTCGATGTTGATAAGTGGCAGTTACACGCTTCGCTGGAAGTACGAGCCTTAGCACGTCTTGATGGCAAGATTCGCATTGGCTGCTACTTCAAGAATGAGACCCCCGAAACCCCACCTTTAACGAAGGGTAAAGGATTAAAGGACGCGTTTAAGGTAATCAGCGATGTCCGTATAGAAGCGAAGGTAAGCGGAGGTAGACTTCATCCGATTGAAATCCTGCCTGTCCCTCAAGATTACCAATATGACCGTCGGGTCTGGGCAGTTGGACATAATACCAGTGTGGTAACGGAGCCAGAGAATGGCTTAATTCGAACTGCGTCGCTAGCGGTATTCGAACAGCCTCGCATAATGACGCGGGATGTAGTCTCCGCCAAGTTCGCGTCATTGGCGGACGAGCCATTTGACACGCTTCAAGCCATCTACGAGGCGATGTGCGACTACGAGAAGGATTGGAAAAGCCGCATTCTCGACGCGAATGAACTGAAGCTTGACGACGCAGCCTTGGCAGAATGCCGTCGCGACTACGATGGATTTAAAGACGAAGTTCGTCGATTTGCGTGCGGCATCGCTGCGCTACTTGCGGATGAACGTTTACTTCGCGCCTTTAAAGCAACCAATCGTGTTTTTGGAAGACTGGCGAATGGTTACGATGCATGGAGGTTGTTCCAGCTAGTTTACATCGTCACCCAGTTGCCTTCGTTGGCAGTACGTGAGAACTTCCATCAAGGAGAATACCCAACAGGCACAATGCGCTCCTGGAAAGACGCATTGGATTGGGGGGACGTGCTTTGGTTCCGTACTGGTGGCGGAAAGACAGAGGCCTACTTGGGATTAGCATGCTGTGCAATGCTGTACGACCGGCTGCGAAATAAGCGGTTCGGGATGACAGCTTGGTTGCGTTTCCCACTTCGCATGTTAAGCATCCAACAGCTTCAACGGGCGATGCGTGTAGTCTGGGAGACGGAGGAAGAGCGAAAGCGAATCCTCGGTGAAGAAGCCAGTCTATCCGCTCCGTTACGTCTCGGCTACTTTGTTGGCAGTACCACGACCCCGAACAGTTTGAGTGCCGAGTATTTGAGTAACCTAACGACTGAAGATAGTCTTGAGCGGGTGCGCGCTGTTCCTGACTGTCCTGCGTGCGGTGGGCGTGGAACTGTCAAGACTCATGCGGATGTTGCAGGCATTCGGTTCCGTCATACCTGTACGAGCTGCAAGGCTGAACTCCCTTTAGATGTGACTGACGATGAAGTCTATCGGCATTTGCCAGCACTGGTAGTTGGAACGATTGATAAGATGGCGACCGTGGGGCAGCAGCCTAAGTTCGGCCTGTTATGGGGAGGCGCCAAATGGAAGTGTCCAGAGCATGGCTATGGTTTTGGAGACTGGTGCACCGCGTTTGGCTGCAAGGTCGACAAAAAGCTTCGTAGGACCGTTAAGCCATATGACGCTGCTCCTGCTCTTCATATCCAGGACGAACTACACTTACTGCAGGAAGAGCTTGGCGCGTTCTCTGGACACTACGAGACACTTATTCGTTATTGCGAAGAGTCGGTAGGTGGCCTGCCTTCAAAAGTTATCGCAGCTACCGCCACGATTGAGGGCTTCGAAAACCAAGTTCGCCACCTATATGGAGTTAAAGCCGCTCGACGTTTCCCTGGTCGAGGTTACGACCGCATGCGCAGCTTCTACGCGGTTCCCGATAAAGACGATGAAGGTCACCCGAAGACCGCTCGAATATTCGTGGCGTTCAAAAGTCCATCGCTTTCGCCTGCTGACGCATCTGCGTTGAGCACGGAGATATTACACACCGAGATTGGTCGGTTGTTTGCGAAACCACATTTGGCTTTAGCGATTCTTAAAGACGCTAAGACAACGGAGGACGTCGAAGCACTTCTTCGCCATTACTCGACCACATTGAATTATGTCGGGAGCTTGGCCAAAGGTTCCCGCGTTAGACAGGCCTTAGAAGAAGTCGCCACGAAGGTAAGGCCTGGTGCCCGAGACCTCAATGTCGAATACCACTCGAGCCGCTCATCAAGCGCGGAAGTAGCGGACGTTGTGCATCGAGTCGAAAGCCCTCCCAACTGGTCGAGCGATGGATTCCTTGATGCTCTTGTTGCGACGAGCATGATTAGCCATGGTGTCGACCTCGAGCGTGTAAATTTGATGACGATGGATGGGGTTCCAGAGGAAACAGCAGAATACATCCAGGCCTCCAGCAGAAGCGGGCGCCGGCACGTGGGGCTAGTCGTTGTAGTGCTCAGTGGCTTCTCGTTACGAGCGAACAGCATTTACCACCGTTTCATGGAATACCATCACCATTTAGACCGAATGGTATCTCCTGTCCCAGTTAATAGATTCGCTAAATACGCAGCTGAGCGAACACTGCCTGGTGTTGCCCTCGGTCTTATCTATGGAGTCCATACAGCCCGAACTGGCAGTTCAAAGCTGAATAATCGCGTGGACGTTGTTGAGCTTTTAAATTCATTGGGTGGAAATTTTATCGATGAGCTAAAGAAGGCCTACTCCCTTGGAAATGGCGTCTACGACCCACGGCTTGAAAAATCCTTGACTGAAGTGCTGTCCAGGCAGCTTGACAGGGTAGAAATGTCGATAAGAAATAGTACGGAGAAAAAGGTGAAGGACGCAGTACGTCCGGCACCCATGACCAGCTTGCGCGATGTTGAGGCAGGTGTTCCTTTCTGGCCGGACCAATGCGACTCTCGGCTACTTACGTTTGTTCAAAAGACTAAGGACTGAAAATGTCAAACAAGGGATTTTCACGAGGTCAGACACAGGTCCTGTTCCGCCACCTTCCTGAAGCGATTTTCGAACATGACGATTATGGACTTTGCAAAGTTACCCAAGTGGCTCTGGGGGACGTTGATGTCAACCGTGACGCGCTGTTTGATGCGATGGCTGACGCACTTGCCATGTGGCCGGCAGATTTTGTTACGAAATTTCCTGATACGCGCGACGTCTCGCGAAGGTCTTACTATGCTGTCGGCTCTCCAAGAGAGGTTCGCTTCACACCTTACCCGCAAGTGTTTCGTTGTCGAACGTGTGCTCGTACGGGAAAATTCACTGACCTATTGAAACGCGGCGCATCCGCTTCTGGACGCTGTAGCTGTGGAGGCTACCTAAACCAAATGCGGTACGTTCAAGCACACAACTGCGGGCGACTCGAGGAACTTTATGTTCCATTTCAACGCTGTTCAGGCTGCGGAAGCACAGCCGACCTTGCTTTTTACGACCCCGGACGAGTTAAACAAGCGCGATGGTACTGCGCAAATTGCAAGACCGATGTCCAAGCACTCCGCATGACTCCCTGTAAGTGCGCATATAACAATTCTCTCCCGCCAGGTACTCGTGCAGAAAAGTACCTACGAGTAGTTCCGACTGGGGACCCTTCGCTATACATTCCACATACGGTCGCATTCGTAAATTTCCCTGAAGACAATCAGGAAAAGCTTCGGGAGGCAGCAGACTCGCTGCAGCTCATGCTCGCGCGAACCTGGGGACTGTTAGGTGAAAGTGTTTCGGAAACGATTCGCGAACGTTCTAGCATCAGCAATCCAGAGGCTGGCGACATCACTTCAGCACTTGTGGAGCAGCTTCGAAAGTTCGACCCTAACAATGACACTGTCCGTGAATATGATGCCAAGCAGAGAAATCCAAAGGGCCAAGTTGCCATTGACAAGGTAAATGAGCTTCTCAGGGCCAACAAGGCAACGGCCGGCGGTGTTCCTCGCCGATGGTTAGTTGAGCATACGACGCTTCTCGATAAAACAGACATCAGCACCGCTATGGATGTAGCGAGCATGCTTAGGCGCGCGGGTGATGAGTCCGGTGCGCTTGACATTGAAGAAGGGCATCGCAAGGCATCCGAATTGCTCGGAATCAGCAGTATCCGAGTCATAAACGATTTTCCACTTGCTCTTTGCGCTTTTGGTTACACCCGTACTGCGCGCGACCCCTCCCGTACGGTAATCACTCCCTTTCCAGTGGATGACCGCGGACGAATCCCTGTGTTCTCGATTACAGCGGAAACGGAAGCACTCTGGTTTGAGCTTGACCCATTGAAGGTCTATGACTGGATGATTCAGAACGGCCTCGCCAGCGGCACTTTACCAGCATCTCGTGAGGATGCTTGGGCAAAGTTGTACTCCGAAGTACCGGGGTTACGCGAAGCCCCACATGAGCCGTCGTACGGGCAATTGGAGGCCGTGGCAATTCGAACTCTTTTGCATACGATGAGCCATCTTTTCTTGCGGCGCATCGAATGGAGTGGATTTGCCCCTTCTAGCGTTGGCGAGTACCTTATCCCAGGGTCTCTGTCGTTTATCCTTTACGCCAACCGTCATGCAGAGACAAAGATTGGCGGATTGACCACCTTGTTTGAGCAGCGATTGAACACCTGGCTTTGGGACGCAGTGCAGTCAGGACGGGAGTGCGTGTACGACCCAATCTGCGAGGACGAGGGGGGAAGTTGTGCCGGCTGCACTCACCGTGAGCACAATTGCGTTACCTTTAATCGTGAACTATCGAGAGCAACAGTGTATGGTGGTGTTGTCCCATCAAACAGTGCACTTGAAGGACACAAACTAGCCGTTGGGTACTGGCAAGATGCGTGGAAGGCGGCACCCGAAAAGTGACTCATACAGCGGCAGTTGCAGCTCGCGTTCAACGTCCGGATGGTGTTCAAAGGCTTGGCCAGGCACTCTGGATGATGGTTGGCGAAACAGTGAGTTCATCGTCTGAACTCGTTTGGGCCTCCTCCTTGCTCGGTGCAAACGGAGAGCGAGTACTGTTTGACGCATTGTTGGAATCTGGTTGCATCGGACCAGGTGGCCTCCTAAAGGCTCGCCCACTTGCGAACTTCCTTTCGACTTTGTGGGATGGGACTGACAATACGGAGGCGACTTTACTTTGGACCCTACCCGATGGACTCGGCGTTCACGGAGTAAATGGGTTTGGATACACCAGTGGGGTATTAGAGCTGATTCGAGGCTCCCGAAGTTGCCTAACCCTTCTTGCTCCATACATTGAAGCTGAAGGCATAGGTCAATTACAACAAGAGCTTCTCGATGCATTGGCGCGACGAGTATCAGTCGACGTGATTACACAAGATGCGAACTCGTTGAGTTCCTGGGCCTCGAGTTCGTTAGAACTATTGAGGAGCGAAGCGCGTCTCCTGGCTGGCACCCTCCGCGTATACTCGGCGCCAAACTCTGCTCCAGTATTGCTCCACTCTAAGCTCGTTGTGGCTGATGGGAGTTTGGCAATTGTCGGTTCTGCCAACTTGACCGGAAATGCGATGCTGAGGAATCTCGAGACCGGAGTGTTAGTGGGAGGACGGCAAGCAGTCGAGATTAGCCGTGTGCTTCAGCAAGTCATCGACCTTAGATATGTGCAGATAGTCTTTTCTACAGACGAGTGTTGATTCATCTATTTTTTGCGGAGCGGCGCCGGGAAGTGGTTCTGCGCGATGCGCATCCTGGTCCAACTTCAGGCCCATCGAGGTTAGTTAGATGTCATGCATTCGGAGGGTTATTCCAGCAACCAGGACTTGTCGAATCAAAGAAGACAATTTCTTTGATTCCGGCTTGCTGAAGTGAGTGTTCTGAATGACGCACACTGTCGTTATCTCGACCGTAAATCGACACCGCGACGCAAACTGCAGGACATTGAGTTGCTTCGTAGTTGAAGCCGCTACAGCTAGTTCATAGTTAGGACGTCGACCGACAATGATGTTCCGTCGACCGCGGGTCCACTGCTGCCATTGTTTCAAGAGGCATTATCCAAAATTATCTTCAAAAGGATAATTAGCCAAATTCGTATAACGCGCCAAAATTTGGCACATTATACCGAGCTAGGATAACGCGGTATAACGCCAACAAAAAGAGAATGTATATTGATGCTTTTGCACGGGACGATGGCTTGGTAGCAAGCTGCAGGACATGGCTTTACCTAGCGAAAAGTGAACTCCTGTAGCGTAAGAATTCGACTCAACAAGACAAAGGAATAGATGGATGCTGAGTGATAGCGCTGGACTTTATTTCAGCCGATTTGGAGCATGGAGCAGAAGTCACGAACCAAAAGGTGGCGTACCAGATGGCGAGTACCGAGAAGGCCTGCAGCTGTTGGTTGAATGCGTGGACTCAGGTGAGATTAACAGCCTCGATAGCCAGAATTCACCGGTGGCTCGCGAAATCTTAGCCATTCATGGCGATAGGCGCTTTGAAATGAACAGCAACTGGATTGGTTCTCCGCAAGGATGGATTTGTCCGTGCTGTAAGCGAACAAAAGTACAGATATCGCGTGTCGGTAAGAAGGGGCAAATTCTGGCCAAGTCCGTAGTACATCATGACCATATGGAGGATGTACTCGAAGAAGCCTTTAACGCTGCGTTCGTTGATGCTGGAACTACCATCGAACAGGTGGACGGTAGGAAGCTCATCGATAACATGAGCAACGCGTTTGGGGCGTACGAAGCGGTTCTAGTCTGCGAGGATTGTAACAACGCCGATACCAACGCGAAAAAGGTCCTGGCGATACCTCGTGAGTTCTCGTTTTCAATCTGCCAGATTCGCGAGTTTATTGCGCCGCAGAACCATCAGCCACACCTAATCGACGAATCGAAAGCTCAGGCAGCTTGGGAAGCTGCGAAGGCTGCCTTTGTGCTTCGCATGAGGATTATCAGGGCCGTGGCAAAGGCAGCGGCGACAGACGCACACTGGTTCGAACCACACCCAAAAAAGTTCGACCCAATCCCCGTCTATGGATATGGAAACCAAGTGCATGCTGCTATCTCGAAGTGGTTTCCTTCCGATGTAGTTGCGGATGCATTGGGAATGCAAACTAGGGTCTCCAAACCGAACGTGTCACGTTGGAGGGACGGCACGGTTAAGAAGGCCCGGGCACTTCCATCAAACTATCTCGCTTTGCTCAAAAGCGTTGAGTACAAAGCGACGAATTGGGACTTGTTCCCGGATGACTGGTGCTGCCCAATTTGCCGACGAAGCAAGACTCAGGTGGTCTACGTTGGTGACAAGGGGGAGATTCGATTTAATGTTCCGGCAACCGGAAAGGCTTGGCGAGATACACCGAGAATTTGTAGCCCTTGCTTCAAGGTCCTGATAGCCTTGAAGACAGAGGTGAAAGAGCACGTCGGAGACTTCCAGGACAGCTATTCTTTTGTCTCGCCTAATGAATTGGCTGCAATAATCCATCCAAGGCCGCATGCTGACCATAGGGTCCTACCTGCTGAAGCAAAGTCACTTCTCGATAGAATCGTTGAACGCTATAGCCCCGTTAGGTGATGTTAGGGCGGCCTCTATCTGGGCGTCGAATCTCATTTCGGGACCGCTTTTATTTCCCGTCGGCTGTTTTCGTCGTTGGTGAGGGTACTTTGGGGTTTTAGAAGCGTTCCAGGATTGAGAAATGTCCATAAATTTCAATCGGTTAGACATTCTTGGTCAAAGCAAAGGAACGCTACTATTTACCGCCGACACGCCGTGCCGCCTAACCTCATGCCGACCAAATTTGGTCAGCATGAGGATTATGACCTTACGAAATTCAACAAGGGAGCGTAATCGCGCGCGTCAGCCGCTTGTAGTGCAGCGATGTAAGCAGAACGTGTTGCCGATGCGGCGTTCAAGTTGACTTGTCCCCAAGTGAATGGCGCAGCGCCATTCACTTGCAGGAAGACCTCTGTGAGAAGCCGAGCGTGGCGACCGTTCCCGTTCGGAAATGGATGGATCAAGACGAGACGATGATGTAGCCGAGTGGCGATCTCGTCCAGAGGATACGAACTGAACTCGAGCTGAGTTTTCACGTCGCCGAGTAGATTGTGTAGGTCCACTGCAATTCGTGCCGGATCGACACCAATCGATTTCTCAGTGTTGCGAAATGTGCCAGCCCATTTCCATGTTTTGCCAAACATCTGCTTATGCAGTTTTCGTACATAGTCCTCAGAGAGAATGTCGCCGCGATAGCGGTTGTTAAACGCCCAATTTCTCCCCGCTAAGATATTCGATGTTTCCCATTCGTCGAGCTCTCCACGGGTGGTGATGTGTTTAGGGATCAGGCCTGCTACCTCATCCGGATCGTTTGGTGTGGCGCCGGGGGCGTGCGATCCGCCTAGCGGTCCCATAGCTTGCCCCAGCGCCCTCTCATGATTCTTTCCTTTTCTTCGTTCAGCAAGGAATTCTTGAATTTATCCGACGGTTCTTGATTCTCCAGGCTCATCGTGTGAGCAACTTTCGCGATGTTTCTCTTCGCAACGATGGTCGCTTGTTGTTCGACCTTGGTTTGCAACTCTTGACGAGGAACCAAAACATAGCGCAACTCACAATCCAATGCCTCGGCAGCACGATGCAAACTGTCCAATGTGATCGTGCCACCTTTTTCCGACTGTTCCATGGCCACGACCGTGCTTTGCGCAACTCCCATGCGTTCCGCTAGTTGACGGGTGGTCATTCCTACCGTTTTGCGAATTGATTGAATCCAGCCAACAGGTGGGCGCGGAGGAATGTGAACACCTCGCAAGGCCTCGCTTAACTGTCCAAGTTGTAACTTTTTGATGTCCATGCGAGTGTAAAAATATCGATCATGATCGATATTTTAGCTCAAACTTGATCGATTTAAAGCGATCAATAATAAAATAAATTATAGGTTAAACACGATCATTTATGACGCAAAAGATCGATTATGATCAATTTTTTTTCCACGAACCCGAAGCGGGTATTTAGACGACCACGTCGGTGCCCATGTCTTGGCATGCGTTTGCTACGGCATGTCGCTATCCTGTTCGGGGAATAGCTGATCAGAATCAGGGCTGCGGCGACAGCGATCAAATGAAAGCACAAGTCCCTCTGCAATACCGGTCGCCTGAGCCGCTACTTCCCCGGTGCAGCGCTCGATGGAGTGGGCGGACGCTTCGTGACTTAGTTGCGCTTCATCGAAAGTTCAACGTCGCCGGGCAACGGCAAGGACAGGTAGTCGCCGTCCGGCTCGCGCACCACCGACATGTACTCAGGGCAGTAATCTGCATTGTCGGCGATGATCAGCGCGCCGGGACGCAGGCGGTGTTCCACCAGGCGCAGGATGTCGAAGTACAGGCCTTTGGCGCCATCAAGCAGCAGTAGATCGATCTGTTCCGGCAAGCCGGCGCGCAGAGTTTCCAGTGCGTCGCCCTCGCGGATTTCAACCAGGTCAAGCAGGCCGCCTGCCTCAAGATTCTCGCGGGCGCGCTGTGCCTTGGATGGCTCGAACTCCGTGGTGATCAGCAGGCCGCCGCCGTTGTCGCGCAGTGCTGCCGCCAGATGCAGGGTCGAGATGCCGAATGAGGTGCCGAATTCGACGATCACGTTTGCCTTGGCGTTGCGCGCCAACATGTACAGCAGCAGGCCCGTCTCGCGCGACACCGGGATCGCGGCGTCTTTCAGGTCCGCGTAGATTTCGCGATAGCCGGTCTTGCTGCTCATGATGCGCACGCGCTCCTCTTCCGGCAGTGCGGCGAAGGCGGCGATAGCAGGCACCCGTGTGCTTTTGGCGTCGTCAAACAGGCGGTTCAGCAGGGGCGCGACAGGTGCGGAAGTCAGGGTAATCATTGGGTATTCCTTTCTTGTGTAAGAGCAGGAATAATATGAATAATCCTTCACATTTCATATTCGCGTTCCCAGGACCCGCCATGACCGATAGCAAAAACGCCCGTGTTTCCTCGCGAAGAAGGCCAAAACAGGCCCGCTCAAATGACCTCGTCAGCGCAATTCTGCAGGCAGCTATTCAGGTTTTGGCGAAAGAAGGCGCCCGCCGCTTCACCACAACGCGCGTGGCGGAGCGCGCGGGCGTGAGCGTGGGCTCGATCTACCAGTACTTCCCCAACAAGGCTTCGATCCTGTTTCGCCTGCAAAGCGACGAGTGGCAGCAAACGTCGGCCATGCTGTCGGATATCCTGCAGGATGCAGCGAAGCCGCCGCTGGAGCGCTTGCGTAAGCTGGTGTATGCCTTTGTGCGCTCGGAATGTGAAGAAGCGTCGGTGCGTACGGCCCTGAACGACGCGGCGCCGCTTTACCGCGACGCGCCAGAGGCCATCGAAACCAAAGCCTCCGGCGATCGGATGTTCCGGACTTTTATCGACCAGGTGCTGCCCAATGCCACCAATGCGGAGCGTACCTTGGCAAGCGACCTGGTGATGGATACTCTCAGCGCCGTCGGCCAGCAGTTTTCCCAGGAACCCCGTACCGATAAGGAGATCAAGGCTTACGCTGGCGGCCTGGCCGATATGCTGTGCGCATATCTGGCCGGGCTGGCGGATCAGAACACGGCGCGCAAAGTCAAACGCACCGTGCGCGGTTCGCCGGGGTGAAAGTGGATGTCGGACACGCCTTCTGCCGGTTCGCCCGCGAGGCGTGAGGCGTAGTAGTAGTCGACATCACTCGCCTTGCGGTCAAACAGGTTGAACACGTCGGCCGTCAGCTGCCAGCGGCGGTCGAAGCGATAGCTGGTGCGCAAGTAGGCGATAGCCGTGCTGGACGAGCGAACGCTGTTGTCCTCCATCAGCGGCCGCGGACCGAAATAGCGCAGCTGGAACGCGCCGGACCATGGGCCGATGTCGTTCAGCGTTGCGCCAAACGAAGCCACCTTCTCGACAGCGCCCGGCACACGGTCGCCGGCGGCGTCGAACTCGGTGTAGCGCGCACGCGAATAGGCCAGGTCGAAGTCCAGCAGCAGGTGCTTGGTCGCGGCGTAGTGATTGTTCCACTCGACGCCGGAACGCTTGCTGGCTCGGCTCGGCGCCGTGTCGCCGGCATCGCCGGAAAATACCAGTTCGGACCCGGAACGCAGGCGCCACAGTGCGACCGAGCTTTGCAGGCCGGTCACGAACTCGCTGCGGGCGCCGACTTCCGCACCGCGCGTTTTCACCAGCGGCGTGACAGGATCGACAGGCTCGCGTTCGCGTGGCGACAGGCGTGCCGTGGTACCGCGCGCATCGTTGCTGTGGAAGCCTTCTCCGTAGTTCACAAAGAACTCCGTCTTGCTCCAGGGCCCGAGCACAAGGGAGATCTTGGGTGATGCAATGTGATCGTTCACCTTCCCGCTGTTCTCCGCGATAGAGCTGCCGACATTGAAGCGGTAGCTGTCGTAGCGGACGCCGGCAATGGAGCGCAGCCAGTCCGTCCACTGCACTGTGTTCTGGAACCATGCGGCCATGCTCGCTTCGGTAACACGCGATTCGGCGATCGGGTGCCGCACCTGCTGCTGCGTCGTTGCGTACAGCCCGACTGGCGCAATGCGGTCGAAGCGCCCCTGCACGCCGATGTTGTTCTCCATCGAGCGTTGGCCGAGTTGACCGAACCAGGTTTGGGTCAGGTCGAAACCCGTCATCTTGCGGCGTTCCGTCTGCAGCACCTGGTCGCCGTTGACCGGATCGTCGAGGAAATAGGTGACGTCGTTGTACAGCGAGAGATCGTTGCGTACCAGATAGGCGTGCGCCTCCGTCAGCGTGTCGCCCGCGCGCTTGCGCCACTCGGCGGAAAGGCTGTAGCGCGCGGTGCGGCCGCCGTCGCTCGGATCGGCCGCACCGAATTCATCCAGCCGTCCGTCCTGTACCGCGCGCAGCGGGATCTGGCTGGTCGCGTGCCAGCCGGCCTTGTACGCCATGCCGGTAATGCTGAAACGCTCCGCGCTGTTGCCCGAACTGTATCGCAGCACACCCGTCGATTTGTGGAACGCTTCCGGCATCTGCCAAGGGCCGTCGTTGTGGCCGAAATCGAGTGCATACAGCAGGTTGCCGTTGCCAACCTCGGTGGAATTCGCCACTACGCCGCGGCGATAGTTATCCGCGCCGACGGTCAGCGATGCAAAATTTTCGTTCAGCTTATCAGACAGGCCCATATGCGCGGCGCCGGCCGATGCAAAATCGCCTTCGTCTGCGTAATAGGGGCCTTTGCGGTAGCGGATGCGGCCAACCAGTTCTGGAATCAGGAAATTCAGGTCCGTATAGCCCTGGCCGTGGCCGTGCGTGCGCATATTGACCGGCATGCCGTCGACGAAGGTGGCGAAGTCGGTACCGTGGTCCAGGTTGAAGCCGCGCAGGTAGTACTGGTTCGCCTTGCCGTCGCCGCTGTGCTGGGTGACGATCATGCCCGGCACGAATTCAAGGATCTCGCCGGGCCGCAATGCAGGCCGGTTGGCGATCAGTGCCGAAGTGATGGTTCCTTCGCTGGCAGCGTCGGAAGTGCGAATGCCATTGTCATAGTGATGGCCAACGACGTACACCCTGGCTGGTGTCTCTTGCTCTTGTGCCTGCGCGACAGCGCACAAGGCCCCCGCGACCATGGGGATCAGTTTCTTTTTCATTATGGATGTTTGAATCGGCAATCCCGCCCACCTCCCCGTGAGCGCGACCGAACAGCGCGCGCATCGTCGCCGATGCGTGCACCACCTGTCTGGCCGGTATCCGGGCTGGCAAGGCAAACCGTCTTGCCTTCCCATGCTTGCGCACAGTGGCTTGTGTAGACGGCCTTCGTTGGAGAACGATGCTTGCTTACCGTTGCGGGGGCAGCACACCCTGGCCTGCCGGCTGAACCAGCACGGCCATGTGTTTCCCGTTTAACTGCACGCTTGAACGCGCGCGAGGCACCAAACGGCGGCGATTATACGCTATGCACTGTTGTTATCCTGCCACCTGTCGGTATAAACCAGGTCGGCCAGCTTGCCGCGCATGGCCCATCCTTCGAGTTCCAGCATCGGCTTGGGATAAAAGCCGGCGACGTGCCCGAGGCAGATGATGGCGACCGGCTTGCCGCCTTCAGGAATGCCCAGCAAGGCAGCCAGCTTGAGCGGGTCGAACAGCGAGACCCAACCCATGCCAAGGCCTTCCACGCGGGCGGCCAGCCACATGTTCTGGATAGCGCAGGCTGCCGAGGCCAGGTCCATTTCGGGCAAGGTGCGGCGGCCGAAGATGTGCTTTTCGCGATGGTCCATCAGGGCTGCCACCAGCACTTCGCCGCAGTCACGGATGCCTTCGACCTTCAGCCGCATGAACTCTTCGTTGCGGTCGCCAAGAGCGGCGCCGGTGGCCCGGCGCTCTTCGTCAACCAGCCGATACATCTGCTCGCGCAGCTCGGGGCTCTCGATGCGGATGAAGCGCCAGGGCTGCATCAGGCCGACACTTGGCGCCTGGTGGGCCGCTGCTAACAGGCGCATGAGGAGGTCTTCATCGATTGCACCAGGTACGAAGTGGCGCACGTCGCGCCGTTCGGCAATTACACGATAAACGGCATCAATCGCTGCCTGGTCAAAACTGCTTTGCACTTCTACTCTCACTGTTGATGGAACACGATTTCCTCAACGGCCTGTCCATTGCACAGGTGCTGGTCGATGATGCGGTCCATGTTCTCGGGAGTGACATTGTAGTACCAGGTGCCGTCCGGCTGGACGCAGACGATCGGGCCGCCCTTGCAGGCCGCAAAGCAGCTTACCCGGCTGCGTTTCACGCGCAGCTCGCCCTCATTCAGCCCCGCGGCCTTGAACTTGTCGCCCAGGCTGTCGAACAGGGCCTGCGACTGGCCGTCGGCAGTGCAGCGCGGGCCGGTGCAAATCAGCAGGTGGCGGTGGTAGCTGCTGATCTTTGGTTTTACCGGGGTGTCGCTCATGCTTCGCTCCCTTCCGCTTCGGTGCTGGTCTCGGCTTCCCACGGCTCGTCGAGCGTGGCGCGGATATAGTCGGCGGGCAGTCGGTACTGCGCTGCCAGTTCTTCAATGCTGGCACCGGCTTCGTGTTCGGCGCGCAGCGTATCGAGCCATCCCAGCAGGCCTGTCGACAGGGAACGGCCTGCACGCTCACCTTCGCGCGTCGCGCCACCCTCTTGCATGTCGTACTTGTTGGCGTAGCCGCGCGGCGTTACCATCAGGCCGTTGCGCACGAAGGTGTTGCTGTTGCCAATCAGGACAGTGCTGAGCATGCCAATGTCGGCGTCGGCCATGCTGTCGAGGGTGGTGAAGACAATATTTTCGCGGCGGCGGTAGGCGCTCTTGACGATGGCAACTGGTGTGTCGGCACGGCGGTGGCGCAGGAACAGTCGCTGCGCTTCGACGATCTGGCGTGTGCGGCGGCCGCTTTTCGGGTTGTACAGCGCCACAACGAAGTCCGCCATCGCCACCGCATCCAGGCGGCGGGCAATGGTCGGCCAGGGCGTCAGCAGGTCGGACAGCGAAATCGCGCAGAAGTCGTGGGTCAGCGGTGCGCCGACCAGGGCCGCGCAGCTGTTCAGGGCCGATGCGCCGGGGATGATCTCCACTTGCACCGGGTCTTCCGGGGTCCAGCCGGACTGGAACAGCACTTCGTAGGTCGGACCGGCCATGCCGTATACGCCGGCGTCGCCGGACGAAATCAGGGCCACCTTCTTGCCGGCGCGCGCGGCTTCGAGTGCGCTGACGGCGCGGTCCAGTTCTTCCGTCATCGATTTGCGGATGATCTCCTTGCCTTCAATGAGGTCGGCCACCAGCTTGATGTAGGTGACGTAGCCGATCACCACGTCCGCCTCGGCGATAGCGTCGCGGGCGCGTTGCGTCATGTGGTCCACGCTGCCGGGACCAATCCCGACCAGCATGATCTTTCCCGCAGAAGCAGGTTGTTCGAATGGAGCGTTCATGGATTCTTCCTTGCGATTGAGACGGTGACATTGCGGTTGTCCACGCCTCGGAGTTTGAATTTTTCGACCACCAGGGCGGTCATTGGCGTGCCTGGGCCGGCGGCCAGCAGGGCGGCAGCCTCGCTTACCGATGGCGTGCCGGTGTAGCGGCGCACGGTTTCTGAAGGATTCGGTACCGGAACGGCCGCCAATTCTTCCGGTGCGTAGAAGTGCAGCGGCCAGCCATTTTCTTCGGCGAAAGCGAGCAAAGCTTCTTCATCGCGTTTCAGCGTGATGCTTGCGGCGGCGCTTACCTGCCCGGGTTGGGCTCCGGCCTCGCGCAGCGCTGCATGCACGGCCTCACGCACCGTTTGCAGCATGGCGCCACGGTCGCAACCAAGGCCGATCGTGAAAGTGCTCACGCTGCGCCGTCCAGAGGCGGGCGATACACCACCAGTCGTTCGTGGAGGGCATTCCAGCGTTCTTCCGACACCTCGGCATGGGTTACCCACAGCAGCGCGGTGTAGCGCTCCAGCAGTACGTCGTCGAAGTGCTTGAAGAAGTGAATGTTGTCCGGCAGCGGCGTCGGCCTGGTCCACCAATTCGGGCTGCCGGCTTCCTGTACGAAGGCGATCGGTTCGCCGTTCACGACGTGCGCAGAAACGCGCGTGATGTTGATCTTGGGCGCTTCCACTCGCCAGCCAAGGTGGCGGCCAAGGATATCGACCGGAATGGTGCGGCCCACGTCCGACGCGGTGGTCAGCACAGGCACTGCGCCCAGCAAGTCGGCTACGCGTTCGCTCCATTCGTTGGCACCACCGACGTGGCCGGACAGGACCGGAATCACGAACTGGCCGGCGTCGTCCACCACAATCACGCCGGGGTCTTCGTCCTTGCTGCGCAGGTGGGGGGCGATCAGGCGCACCACGGCGCCAAGCGACACGAAGAACACGATCTGGTCGTAGCCTTCAATCAAGGGGCCGATTTCATCGCGCAGCGCGCCGTCGTAGGCGCGTACCGCATTCGGCAGGCCGGAAAATTGCGCCGCAAACTTGGCGGAAGTGCAGATGTCGGCGCCGGGCAGGTCGGCGGCCAGGCGTGCAGCCTGTGCCGCGCCATGCTTCGTGATGGCTACCAGGCATAAGCGCGGCGCCGCTGTGTCGACAATTGATAAGCTGCTCATGCAGTCTCCAGGGTTAATGGTTGAGGGCCGGGCTTCTTGAGGCAGCCCTTGATGCGTTCACCGCGAATGCGCTGTCCGTGCTTGACGATCAGCAGCGACAGGTAGCTGACTTTGGTGCCCCGCAGCGCCAGGATCTCGACGCCGCTGAAGCGACGCTCGTCCGGAGCGCCGACACGTTCGATAAAGTGCGCGCCCGCCAGCAAATCCTTGCGCTCAAGCCAGTCGATCAGTTCATCGAGCAGGGGCTTCACCTTCATCAACACCAGGGTGTCGAAGTCCGGCAACAGACGGTCGATGGCGCTGACGCCATATGCCGCTGGCACGATTGCGACCGTGTCATCCTGTTCTGCGAACGGCACTGGCACTTCGGCGCAGGCGGCGGTGAAGGCGTTGACGCCGGCGATGACTTGCACAGGCACCTGCTCGTCCAAAGCCCGCACCGTGCGCGCCAGGTGGCCGAAGGTGGCATAGGTGCTGGCGTCCCCTTCGACGAGAAAAAGCACGTCGCGGCCCGCGCGAAGCCAGGGCAGCACGGTTTCGGCGGCCTTCATCCAGGCCCGTGCGAGCTTTTCGCCGTCGTGCGTCATGGGGAACAGCAGCAATTCATGCTTGTCGGGCGGTGCAAGGCCGGCGCGTTGCACAATATCGAATGCGTAGCTTGGGGTCTTGCCGCTGCGCGCCGGGTAGACCCAAATCGCATCGCGCCGCTGCAACGCTTCCCACGCGGCGCGTGTAATCAGGCCCGGGTCGCCGGGGCCGAGGGAGATCCCCCACAAGGTACCGCTCATGCTGTTCCCCCAGAGCGGCGTGCACAAACGATCCACACAGGATTTTCGGCCGCCATGCGGTGCATGTGCAGGATCGGCTTGCTGCGCGCGGCCTGCAATTGCAGCACGTCCCAGCTCACGCCGTTGCTCTCCAGCGCCTGCAATGCGGCAGTGGCCGTGGCAAGGTTTTCAAGCGTGACGAAGTTCATCACCAGCGTGCCGCCGGGACGCAAGCGTCGCAGCACGCCGGTAATCAATCCCGCAAGTTCGCCGCCCGAGCCGCCGATGAATACGGCGTCCGGATCGGGCCAGGCATCCAGGCCATCGGGCGCCTTGGCGTGGTACAGGCTGTAATTTGCCACGCCGAACGCAGCGTGGTTGCGGCCTGCGATGGCGCAGTCATCCTCGTTCTTTTCGATGGCAAACACGTGCCCCTGTGGGCACAAACGGGCCGCTTCCAGGCCTACCGAGCCGGAACCGGCGCCGATATCCCACACCACGCTGTCGGATCGAAGCTGGAGCCGCGCCAGGCTGACGGCGCGCACTTCCTGCTTGGTGATCAGGCCCTTCTCCGGCTGGCGCTGTTCGAATTCCGCGTCCGCCAGGCCGAATCGCACAGGGCTTGGCACCGGCGTTACGCGCCATAGCAACACGACGTTCAGGGCGGCGAACTGCATGCCAGCCGCTTCACGTGGGCTAAGTTCTGCCAGTACGCGTTCCTCTGGCTGCAGAAGGTTCTCTGCGACCGCCATGTGGAAATCGTCGCCCAGGCCTTCAGCCAGCAGCAGCCGGGCGATGCGGTCCGGACTGTTGTCAGGACTGGTCAGCACCAGCAGGCGTGCATGCTGGCGCAGCGCCTGGGCCAGTCCGTACAGGCCGTGGCCAGGTGTACTGCCGCGCGACCATTCGCCGGCGTCGCGGGCATGAACCGACACAATGCGCGCATCTTGCCAGGCCAGCCCGATGCGTGCGCAAGCCAGCTGCAGCGTCGACAGGTTGGGGAGTATCTCCAGCGCCTGCACGCACAGGTGCTGCGCCAGGTAAGGCGCAATACCGTGGCACAGCGGATCGCCGGTCGCCAGCACCGCGCAGCACAAGTTGTCGGCACGCGCGGCGCGCACCCAGTCGGGAACCTCCTTCAGGCGTGCAGTCAGGTCGCGGCAGATGGCGCCTGGCTTGAACTCATTCTTCATCAGCGCGAGAGTGCGGGCGCCGCCGATCACCACGTCGGCATTGCGCAGCCATGCCAGCGCTGTTGCATTCAGGCTTGCGGCACCGTCATCCAGCACGCCGATCACGCGGCAGGGATTGGGATCAGTTAAACAGGTATCCATGGGTCTATTCGGGAATTGGCTCGGGGTCGATATCGAGGATGTGGTCAATGCCGATGCGCCTTGCGTCGGACGGGCGTTCTTGCGGGAGCGCAGGCGCCGACCAGACGTCGGCGACCTGGTTGCCGCTGAAATCGCACACCAGCACCCGCAGCTGGAATGCGCGGCCATAGCGCTCGGGCGCGGTCAGGGTATCGATGGCGGCTTGGGCCAGCGCATGGTGGAAGGCGTCGCCCAGGCCGCGTTCAACCATCAGTTCGGCGCCAAAGCGCGCTGTTTCGGCTGCTGCAATGGCGGCGCAGTCCTCGGGTGGGGCGCCGATGCGGCGCGCGATCTCCGCCACCAGGTCGGTATCGACCTCGCTGCGGTTGGCGTGGGTGATGGTTTCGCCCTGCGCGATCTTGGTCAGCTTGCCCACCATGACCGCGAGCACCACGAGGCCAATGCGCTGCGAGGCGGCTTCGTCCAGCGCATAGCGCAGGAAGTCTCCCATCTGGACGAAGCAAGCGGACGGCAGCTCGGGGCGTTCGGCGCGCAGCGTGGCGATGGCAAAGGTCTCCGTGCGGCCGCCGGTGGTCAGCGCAACCACTTCGTGGCCGGTGGTCGCCGCCACTTGCACGCCCTGCACCACGCTGGCACGCCAGGCCGCCGTCGAATACGGCCTGACGATGCCCGTGGTGCCCAGGATGCTGATGCCGCCCAGGATGCCCAGGCGCGCGTTGGTGGTCTTCTTGGCCATCACCTGTCCATCCGGCACGCTGATGGTGACTTCGATGCCATGCTCCTGCAGCAGGGCGGGTGCGGCTTCGCGCAGGTTATCGGCGATGTTACGACGCGGTACGGGGTTGATCGCCGGACCGCCTACCTCCAGCCCGAGGCCGGGCATGGTTACCGTTCCAACGCCGTCGCCGGCCACGTACAGCACGTCGCCGGCGCGGCCGGGCAGCAGGCGCAGGTCGACCGTCAAGTGGGCGCCGTCGGTGCAATCGGGGTCGTCGCCTGCAAATTTGACCACCATGGCGTGTGCGGACTGCGCGCTGCAGCCGCCGTCGTGCACGGCAAAGCGCACCCGACTACCATTCGGCAGCAGGCTTTCGATTTCCTCCGGCACCTGGCCCGTCGCCAGCCCAAGCACCGCTGCGCGCGCCGCTGCGGCAGCACAGGCACCGGTCGTGAAACCGGTGCGCGTACCGCGTTCGGCCGCTGCCTTTTCCTTCATGCCTGCCCTGTCTTCTGCTTTGCCTCGGCCAGGGCCAGCAGGGCATGGAGGGCTGCGACCACCAGCGTCGAGCCTCCCTTGCGGCCGCGGATGACGATCCACGGCACCTCGGCCACTTCCGCCATCAAGTCTTTGGATTCGGCGGCGGAGACAAAGCCAACCGGCATGCCAACCACCAGCGCAGGGCGCACGCCTTCTTCGCGAATCAGGCGCACCAGCTCGATCAGCGCGGTCGGCGCATTGCCGATGCCAACGATGGCGCCCTCCAGCAGGCCAAGCCGGTGCGCCTTGCGCATGGCTTGTACGGCGCGCGTTGTGTCTTCGACTTTGGCGGTTTCGATAACGTCGGCATCGCTGATGAACTGGTGCGTCTTCATGCCGAAGTGGGCGAGGCGCGGTTGCGACAGGCCGGAGCAGATCATTTCAACGTCGGCAACGACAGGCGTCGAGCCGGCCAGCATGGCGGCGATGCCGGCCCGCACTGCTGCCGGATGGAAGTCGGTCAGGCCGTTGAAGTCGAAGTCCGCGTTGGCGTGGATCATGCGCCGTACGATTGGCCATTGCGATTCGGTATAGGTATGTGAGCCGACTTCAGCGTCGATGATGGCGAAGCTGTCATGCTCGATCACCTGGCCAGCGCGGGTCAGTTGTTCGGTGACGGTGTTGATGGTGCTCATGCTGGCTGCGCCTCTGCGTGATCGTGTGTGTGCGCATGGGAGTGGCCGTGGCCATGGTCATGTGCGATCTCGCGGTAGGTACAGCCGTCGCAAGGCAGGCGGCTATCCGGCACGCCAGCGCGCAAGTCTTCCACGCGCTGGTCCATCAGCTCGAAAATCTCGGCCTCGAAGCCGAAATGCTCGGTGCAGGCGAAGCGCACTTGCGGATACTGGCCGCGCAGGTGTTCAACCTGGCGGTGGATGCGCTGCATCAGCGTGCCGGTGTAAAGGTAGTATGGCAGCACCACGACCTGGCGCACGCCCAGCGTGAACTGGCGCTGCACGACCTTTTCCAGGCGCGGCCAGGTGATGCCGGTGAAAGCCAGGTCCACCAGTTCGTGATCGCCCTCTTCCAGCAGCCAGCGCGCCATCTTGGCCATCTCGCCGTTGGCGCCGCGGTCGGAAGAGCCGCGGCCCAGCAGCACGACGCCGGTGGTGGTCGGATCGGGCATGTCGAGCGTGCCCATGGCCTTGCGCAGACGGCGCTTGAGGATGGCCAGTACCGGGTCGCAGGCGGTCAGGTGCGGCGCCAGCAGGAATTCCGTTTGCGGACGGGCGATGCGCGCACCCTCGATGGCCTCTGGGATCTCCATCTTGACATGGCCGGCTGCATTCAAGATCAGCGGCACTACCAGCACGCGGCGCGAACTGGCAGCAACCTCCAGCAAGCTGGCATTCAGCTCGGGGGGAGCGAACTCGATAAAGCACAATTCGATGCGCCAGCCCGGCCGGCGTGCGCGCCACATGTCCACGAATTCACGGATTTCCTGGTTGCCCGACTCCTCGCGGGAGCCATGGCCGACGACGAGGATGGTATCGCTCGCTGCTGCAATCGCTGGCATCATGATGGATTGGTTCATGCGCTGGCCTTTCTGAAACGGTGGGTAAAGGTTGGGTCGTACAATTTGGAGCGCACCAGGGTTTCCCAGTGCAAGGCGCCCAGCGTGGGGCTGGCCACGATCATGGCCTGGCTGGCTACGCCGGCTTCCCGGCAGCGCTGCTTGATGTCGGCCAGCGTCCCGCGCAGGATCTTCTCCTCGCCGGGCCAACTGGCTTTGTGCACGACCAGCATGGGCGAGTCCTCCGGCCAGCCCGCCGCACGCAGGGCCGCCTCGACCTTGTACATCAGGGTGATCGACAGGAAGATGCACAGCGTGGTGCGGTGTGAGGCCAGGCTGGCCAGATCTTCGCCATCCGGCATTGGGGTGCGGCCTTCGACGCGGGTGAAAATCACGCTTTGCGTCACCTCGGGCAAGGTCATGGATTCTCCGGCGGCTGCCATCGAAGCCATGGCGGACGAAACGCCCGGGACCACTGCCCATTCAATGCCTTCGGCGGCAAGCGGGCGCGCCATTTCAATCAGGGTGCCGTACAGGCCGGGATCGCCGGTCTGCAGCCTTACTACGGTGCTGTGGGCCCGAGTTTGCTCGATCAGCCAGGCCGTCATCTCTTCCAGCGTCATGTCTTTCGAATCGCGGATAACGCAGCCAGGTGGCGCGTAGAGCGTTGCGGCGCGGTCCACCAGCGAGCCGGCAAACAGCACGGCGCCAGCTTGTGCCAGCAGCTTTTGTCCCTTGACGGTGATCAGTTCGGGGTCGCCGGGACCGGCGCCGACAAACCAGACTTTGCCAGCTGTCATATCAGTATTTCTCCTTGGTGTTCGTCGACAGGCTGCGCGCGCAGTGCGGTCAGCACGGCCTCCACGCTTCGCGGTGCGGCGCCGGCGGGAAGCAAGCCGCGTTTGGCCAGCTCGGCATGTAATGCCAATGCCAGGGGCAAGCGTTGGCCGGCAGCGCGCAGCGCCTCCTGGCGCGAGGCCAGCTCCTGGGTGGGAACCGATGCAATGCAGAGGCCAGCAGCCATCATGTGGATGTCGTCGGCCCAGCGATAGGCAAAGTCGACGTCGTGGGTGGATAGGACGATCGTCACGCCGCGCGCGGCGAGGCGGTCCAGCAATGTCTCGAGTTCCATCTGCATCGGCGAGTCCAGGCCCGCCATCGGTTCGTCCAGCAGCAGGACTTCGGGCTGCATGGCCAGCACGCCGGCAATGCAGACGCGCTTCTTCTGGCCGAAGCTCAGGTGGTGCACGGGACGGCGCGCAAAGCCGGCCAGGCCTACGGCATCGAGCGCATCCGCGGCGCGAGTGCGTACCGTGGCGTCGTCGAGGCCGAGGTTCAGCGGCCCAAACGCCACATCCTCCTCGACCAGTGCCGAGATTAGCTGGCGGTCAGGATTCTGGAACACAAGGCCGACCCGGCTGCGCAACGAGGCCAGCCCACTGCGGCTGTAGTCGTACTCGTTGCCGTGCCAGCGCAAGCGGCCCACGGTAGGGCGCAGCAAAGCGTTCAGGTGCAGCAGGAGCGTGGTCTTGCCGGCGCCGTTCGCGCCGAGCAGCGCGTGACGGCGTCCGCGCCCAAGCGACAACGTGCAGCCGCGCAGGCCTGGGCTGCCGTCGGCAAACGCGTGCTCCACTGCTTCGAGTTCGATCAAAGGCGTCATAGCCTGTCACGCAGGGAAAATGCCAGCAGCAGCACGCTCGCCAGCAAGGATAGGGCAAGCTGGCGTCGCGCATGCGGGAAGGAGGCCGGCAAGTGGCGCAGGCTGCCCTCGAAGGCGCGCGCATCGGCCGCCATTTGCAGTGCCGACGCGCGCTGCCATACCTGTAGTGCCATCTGGCCCGTCAGCAACCCTATCGACCGCCAGTGTTGGCGCCAGCCGCCATGTCCCAGGCGCGCAGCTTGCGCGGTACTGCCTTCGTCCCATGCCTGGCGCAGCACGAACAGCATGCGGTAGCACAGCGCCATCAGGTCCAGCAGCAGTTCGGGTACGCGCAGGCGGCGCAGCAACATCAACAGGTCCGGCATCGGCGTGGTCAGCACCAGCCCGAGTACGGCGGCCAGCGCGGCGATCGAGCGCAGGGCAATGTACCCGACTGCCGGCGAGAGCCCAGGCGCCCACCGCCAGCCGCCCCCGCCGTCAGGCGTGACCAGCATTGTCAGGCAGGACAGCAAAAGGAAGCCGACCGGCGCTACCGCTACGGCAAAGTAGGTCCGGATTGGCACGCGCGCCCCGGCCAGCGTGGCGAACATGGAGAGCAGCGCGAGCACGGCCAGCGTGTCAAGGCTGCGGGCGAGCCAGGCGGCAGCGATGCCGGCCAGCGCGAACAGGCCCTTCGCGCCTGGAGCGACGGCCTGCCAGCGCGAGGCGTAGGCTGCGGCGTCAATCCGCATGGGAATCCTGCTCCGGCACCGAATCCCCCTGTGCGCAACGTTGTTCGCGCTCGCGCGCCATCGATGTGCCGAGCCAGAAACCGATCACGCCCGCGCCGATCGCAGCTTGCAGCGCGAACAGCAGCGACGCGATCTCTCCGCTCGGCGGTTCGAACAGCGGTGCAAACCAGGGTTTGTAGTGTGGTGCGATGATGCCAATCGCCTGTTGCGCGCGCGAATCCGCTCCGCTGAATGCTGCTGGCGCCGCGCCGCCCGGCTCCGCCGGCGGCATGTCTGCAAACCACAGCGGCAAAACGGTCAACAGGATGATGGCCGCCCAGATCAAGCCAGTACGCGCCTTCATGCCGACTTCTCCTTCACATGCGCCATCACCGGCAGCAGGCGCAGCTCGTGCGCATTGAAGCGCGCCATCGCATTCACCACCAGTACGGTCAGCAAGCCTTCGCTGATAGCGATCGGCAGTTGTGTCAACGCGAAGATACCGGCGAACTTGGCGAACGAAGCGCTGATACCACCGATCGGATCAGGAAAGGCCCAGGCCAGCTGTGCAGAAGTGGTCAGGTAAGTTGCCAGGTCGCCGATACAGGCGGCCGCGAACACCGCGACCGCGCGCGATAGCCCGAGGGCCGCCGTGGAGCGGAATACGCCATAGGAAACGAAGGGCCCGACGATCGCCATGGAGAACACGTTCGCGCCCAGCGTGGTCAAGCCGCCGTGGGCCAGCAGCAAGGCCTGGAACAGCAGCACGACAAAGCCGACCGGCACCATCGCCGCAGGACCGAACAGCAGCGCGCCAAGCCCGACGCCGGTCGGATGCGAACAGCTTCCCGTCACGGACGGCAGCTTCAGCGCAGACAGGAGGAAAGCGAAGGCCGAAGCAACGCCAAGCAGCATGCGCCGCTCGGGGTGCGCCTGCAAGCCGCGCGCCATGCTGCGCAGGCCCCAGGCCAGGAAAGGAGCGGATACGGCTGCCCAGCCAAGCGCATGCGCGGGCGGCAGGAAACCTTCCATGATGTGCATTCGAAACCTCCCGTCGAATGGTCTATGGGAGCACCTTCATGGGAGAATCGGGAGACGGTCGACAGGGGGCAGGCGGGCAAGACGCAGGAAGCCGGTCGACAGCGGCTTCCCTTCACCCCGGAGAACAGTGCTGGCAGTATCGGGCCGGTATTCTGGCTCGCCTTCATCCTCGTCCGGGCCTTCCCGCGCGTTGCGCAGTGGCGTATTTCCGGATTCGTCAGGCTTACAGCAGCGGGGGCTGCACCGGAGTGGCCGCACATGGCAGCGTCACCGGTTTCCCGTTTAACGCGCATCCAGGACAGGACGCGCGCACCCAATTGCCGAATAGTACATTAAAGGTCTCTTGCGTGGCAAACGCCTGTGATCTCGGTCAGGAAGGCTGCCATTGCCTGTACGCGCAGGCTCGCTTTCAGGTCGCGGTGATAGACCAGCCACAGGTCGCGCGATACTGGCGTGGCCAGTCGCCCCATTCGCTGGAGCGCCGGCTCTGCATCACCGATGAAACATGGCAGCATGGCGGCGCCCACGCCGGAGCGGGCGGCGGCGATCTGCGTGGGCAGGCTGTTGCACGCCAGGACTGGCGGTTTGCCGTCGAATGCAGTGCGCAGTGCGGCTGCCATCGGCAGGCCATCCCAGGCGCCGTCCCAGCTTATGTAGTCACCGCTGTCATGCGAAACAGCGGCTGCGCGGTAAAGGGCGAAATCGACCTTGCCGATACGCCTTGCGATGTAGTCGCCTGCTCCATCGTCCGGAGCGGCCATGCGCAGCGCCAGGTCGGCTTCGCGCCGCGACAGGTTGACCGCAGCCATGGCGATATCGAGCTCCACCCTTAGCGCCGGATGCAGCGTTCGCAATGCCGCCAGCCTGGGCGCGACCAGGAATTGCGCCAGCATTTCAGTAGTCGCCAGCCGCACCACGCCGGACACTGCGCGCTGCGCATCGCCCGGCGCAGCAGCGGCAGCCATGGCCTGCTCCACCTGCCCGGCGTGCGCCAGCAGTTCACTGCCGTCATCGGTCAGCGCATAGCCGCTTTGCTGGCGCAAGAACAGCTTTCGGCCAGTGCGGCGCTCCAGCGCGTCAACGTGGCGCGAGACCGTGGATGCGCTGGTGCCCAGTACCGCAGCAGCGCCGCTAAGGCCGCCGCTTCGTGCAACCGCGAGAAAGAACTTCAGCTCATTCCAGTCGAAGGCAAGGTTTTTCATTTTCGGAAAACTGTTTTCTGAACTCACAAAACTACGTCCAATTCTGGAAACCTATACTAACCTTAATCTCAACTCCCGGAGCCAAGCCATGACTGTCCTGTATGGAGAATCCGCCGGCATCGCCGTCATTGCATTGAATCGCCCCGATGCGCTGAATGCGCTCGACCTGCCGACCTTGCAGCGACTGGAAGAAATGCTGGACATGGCGGCCGCCAGTTCCGCAGCCGGCGCCGTGATACTTACCGGCACCGGCTCCAAAGCCTTCTCCGCCGGCGCCGACATCAAGTACCTGAGCCAGGCTACCCCGCTGGAAGTACGCGAATTCGCAAGGCTTGCGGTCCACATCACGCACCGCATCGAGAATCTTGGCAAGGTCGTGGTGGCGGCCCTGAACGGACACGCCTTGGGCGGCGGGCTGGAACTTGCCGAAGCATGCATGATCCGCATCGCAGCCAGCCATGCAAAACTCGGTCATCCTGAAGTGCGCATCGGCGCTGTTGCTGGCTTTGGCGGCACTACCCGCCTTGCGCGCCTGGTGGGGAAAGGCCGCGCAGCGGAAATGCTGCTGCGCGGCCGCATCATCGATGCTGAAGAAGCCCTGCGAATCGGCCTTGTGCAGCAGGTGGCCAGTCCCGACGCGGTGATGGATGCAGCGCGCGCCATCCTGTACGAGATCCTCGACCAGTCCCCGGACGCAGTGCGCCTGACATGGGAGGCCCTGCACCGTGGCTTGAACATGACGCTGGAAGAATCCGCAGGCTTGGGCGCCGACTATTTCGGGCTCGTCGCGGCAACGGAAAACTTCCGCATCGGCACAGATGCTTTCGTTAAAAAAGTCGCTCCCGACTACATTCGACAAAGGGTTGAATAAAACCCACAAAACCTGCGCACGATAGGTTTTGCTCATCCATTTCTAGCTATACTGCCCCCTTAAGGAAATTTCCGAGGGGCAACAATGGACGATACAATCGAGAATAATGAGAGCTCGCTAAAGCTCTCTGCGACCCTGGCCGCGGCAACCTTGCTGACAGCGTGCGGAGGCGGGGGGAGCGAAAGCAAGGGCAGCGACGGAGGTACGACCTCGCCGGTGCCACCCCAGGTCGAATCGATTGCAGGCGCCCAGGCCGCACGTTTCCTCGCCCAGGCCTCCATGGGCGCAACGCATGATCAGATGACTCGGGTCCAAGCGCTCGGCTATAGCAAGTGGCTGGACGAGCAGATGGCGATGCCCACTTCGCAATCGCGTTGGGATTGGCTGATGGCGAAGGGCTTCAACGCCATCGAAAACAAGAACACCCAGGCCGGCATCGACGCGGCACTGTGGGTCAAGCTGATCACGTCCCCCGATACCCTGCGCCAGCGCGTGACGCTGGCCTTGTCCGAAATCGTCGTCGCCTCCCTGGATGGCTTCACCGGTGCCTGGCGTGCCTTCACCGGCGCCGCCTACATGGACATTTTGGAGGCCAATGCCTTCGGCAACTACCGCACCTTGCTGCAGCAGGTCACGCTGTCGACCTCGATGGGCGAATACCTGACCTATCGCGGCAACGCCAAGGCCAATCCGAAAACCGGCTCCATGCCGGACGAGAACTACGCCCGCGAGATCCTGCAGCTCTTCACCATCGGCCTGCTGAAGCTGAACCCGGACGGCACGGCGACCGAGCAGGAAACCTATACCCAAGCCGACATTTCCGGCCTGGCCCGTGTATTCACCGGCTGGGACTCCGACCTCGCCGGCGGTACCAGCGACACGCCGGATTACCGCAAGCGCCCGATGACCCAGGTTGGAACCAAATACGAGCCTGGCGAAAAAATCTTCCTCGGCACCACGATCGCCAGCGGCGTCGATGCGGCAACGGCCCTGAACAAGGCGCTCGACACGATTTTCGCGCATCCGAACGTGGCGCCTTTCGTATCGAAGCAGCTGATCCAGCGCCTGGTCACCAGCAATCCAGCGAAAGAGTACGTGGCGCGTGTCGCTGCTGTCTTCAACAACAACGGCAGCGGCGTCAAGGGCGACCTGAAAGCGGTCATCAAGGCCATCCTGCTGGACCAGGAAGCACGTTCCGCGGCCAACCTGACGAACGCCGGCTTCGGCAAGGTGCGCGAACCCATCCTGCGCTTTACCGCATGGGCGCGTGCCTACAACGCCACCTCGCCGAGCGAAGCCTGGGCCATTGGCAATACCAGTGAGCCCTCGTCCCGCCTGGGACAAAGCCCGCTGCGCTCGCCGAGCGTCTTCAATTTCTTCCGCCCCGGCTACGTGCCGCCGGCACTGGGCGTGGTCGCACCAGAATTCCAGATCGTGAACGAAACCAGCGTGGTCGGCTATGCCAACTACATGCAGACTGCCATCAGCAGGGGCATTGGCGACGTCAAGGCGGATTATTCGAGCCTGCTGCCGCTGGCCGACAACGTGCCTGCCCTGGTTGACGAGATCAATCTGGTGCTGGCGGCCGGCCAGTTGGGCGCAGACACCGTGACCCTGATCCGCAACGCTGTCACCAGCATGGCGACCGGCACCGACGCCGCGCGCGCCAACCGCGTCTATGCGGCGCTCACGCTGGTCATGGCATCCCCCGAATTCATCGTACAGAAGTAAAGGCCACCACCATGACTAATCAAGCTTCGCGCCGCGCCTTCCTCAAGCGCGCATCGGCACTCGGCGTAGCAGGCGTGGCGGCGCCCTGGGCCATCAACCTGATGTCGATCGCCGAGGCGGCGGCAGCTACTGCCAGCGACTACAAGGCACTGGTCTGCGTCTTCCTGTACGGCGGCAACGACTATGCGAACACTGTCATCCCCTACGACAGCACCAACTACACGCTGTACCAGGGACTGCGCCCGACCATCGCCTATGCCCGCGACGCCCTGACCGCGACCGCCCTGGCGCCATCCGTCCCCGTGATGGATTCGACTGGTGCAGCCCGCGAGTTCGCATTGGCGCCGGCGCTCGCGCCCCTGGTCCCGATTTTCAACAACGGCCAGCTTGGCGTCATGCTGAACGTCGGCCCGCTGGTCCAGCCGACCACGAAATTGCAATACCAGACCAAGTCCGTGCCGCTGCCGCCGAAACTGTTCTCGCATAACGACCAGCAATCGATCTGGCAGTCGTCCGCGCCCGAAGGCTCGCGTACCGGCTGGGGCGGCCGCCTGGGCGACCTGTTCGAGTCGGGCAATGGCAATGCCACCTTCACCTGCGTCAACGTATCGGGGAACGCGGTCTACATGGCCGGCAAGACGGCCGTGCAGTACCAGGTGTCGGCCAACGGCTCGATGCAGTTCAACGGCCTGAAGTCGCCGCTGTTTGGTTCGGCCACCGCCACCGAGGCCCTGCGCACCCTGATCACCCAGCCGCGCACGCACGCGCTGGAGAACGAATACAACCGCGTGACCCGCCGTTCGGTGGATGCCAACGCGGCGCTCACCTCGGCCCTGGCCACCGCGCCTGCACTGCAAACGGTATTCCCGGCATCGAATTCCCTGGGCGACCAGTTGAAGATGGTCGCGCGCATGATTTCCGCCAGCGGCAGCCTGGGTGCCAAGCGCCAGGTGTTCTTCGTCTCGATGGGCGGATTCGACACCCACGACAACCTGGCCACCGTCCACCCGGGCCTGATGGCCAAGCTGGGCGACGCCATGGCCGCCTTCTACCAGGCGACGGTGGAACTGGGCGTGTCCGACAAGGTGACGACGTTCACCGCCTCCGACTTCGGCCGCACGCTGGTCGCCAACAACGACGGCTCCGACCACGGCTGGGGCAGCATGCACTTCATGATGGGCGGCGCCGTCAAGGGCAAGCGCTTCTACGGCACTGCGCCGGTCGTCGCCAACAATGGCCCTGACGACGTCGGCCAGGGCCGCCTGCTGCCAAGCACCTCGGTCGACCAGTATGCGGCCACCATGGGTAAATGGCTGGGCGCCAGCGACAGCGAACTGCTCTCCCTGCTGCCCAACCTGTCCAACTACAGCACGCGCGACCTCGGCTTCCTCTAAGCCAGCCGAGGCGGCTGGCGCTGGCTAGCGCATTGCCATTGCCATTGCCATTGCTCCGGCATCGGCAGCCTGCCAGCCGCCGCCGAGTGCCCGGAAGGCAGCGACTGCAGCGCGTGCCGATTCCGTTTGCGCCTGCACCCGCGCATCGGAAGCGCGCAGCAGGCTTTCGTCCGCTTGCAGCACTTCGACCAGGCTGACGACGCCCCTCTGGTAGGCTGCGAACGACGCTTCGCGCGCCCGGCCGAGCGAGCTGACGCCTTGCTCCAGCACGGCCGCCTGCTCTTCGCGCTTGACCAGCGCCGAGAACGCGTTCTCGACATCCTCGCTCGCATGCAGCGCCGCCAACCGGTAGGCGGCCAGCATTTCCGCCTCCTGCCCCCTGGCTTGCGCGATCTGCGCATCGACCCGGGCGAAATCGAACAGGCGCCAGCGCAAGCCAAGGATGCCGGCAGCCTGGTTGGCGCCGCTGGTAAACAGGTTGCCGCCGGAGACCGAGGTGGCGCTGCCCAGCAGGCCGCTCAGGGAAAACTTGGGGTAATACTCGGCAATGGCGACACCGATGCGGGCATTGGAAGCGGCTAGCCGGCGCTCTGCCACGATCAGGTCGGGACGGCGGCGCAGCAGTTCGCGCGGCGAGCCGCTGGCGGCAATCTGCGGAGCCAGCGGGATGGCGCTCGTTTCGGCCAGCTCGGCGTGATGGGTGCCGGGTGGCGAAGCAAGCATCACGTCCAGCGCATTCAGGGCAGTTTCCAGGCCCGACTCCAGCACCGGGATGGATGCCTGCACCTGGGCCAGCGCGCCTTCGGCCTGCCTTAGTTGCAGTTCCGCCGCCAGGCCCTTGTCATATAAGAGCTTGATGGTCGCCACAAGATCCTGCTGCGTCTTTACTTGCTTGCGGGCGACATCAAGGCGCGCCTGCAAGCCGCGCACGGTGATGTAGATGTCGGCCGTTTGCGCCGCCACCGCCAGCCGTGCCGCCGCCGCGCCGGCTTCCGATGCCTGGTATTCGGCCAGCGCCGCCTCGCGGCCCCGGCGCAAGCCGCCAAACAGGTCGAGTTCCCAGTTCGCGCCGAGATTGACTTCATAGGAACTGCCATGGCGGTCAAAGCCGGGCGCCGAGTTGAGTATCTGCCCCTGAGGGGTTTCTACCGACTGGTAGGCCCGGGCGGCTTGCCCGCTGATGTTCCCGGAAGGCAGCAGGGCAGCATTGGCCGCGCCCAGGCCGGCGCGCGCTTGCGCGACGCGTGCGGAAGCCTGCGCGAGGTCGAGGTTTTGCTCGAGCGCCTGTGCCACGAAGCGGCTCAATAGTGGATCGCCAAAGCCGCTCCACCACTGCGCCAGGTCGGCAGTGGTGGCGGCCTGGCGCTGCTCAACAGCTGCCTGGCCGTGAAATTGCTGCGCCAGGGCGGGTTCCGGCCGGGCGTAATCGGGGCCGACGGCGCAGCCCGTTGACAGGGTGGCAACGACCAGCGCCGCCAGGGTTTGTTTATTTAACATCGGACATCCTTCGTCATGAGTTCATGGTGACCATAATACCAAATGGTCACAAGTTGTCCAATCTTTCTGTTTGGCTTAAACTTGAGCGCATGAAAAATCCACTCACCTCTCCAGCCCCGGCCCGGGGCCCGGCCGATCATGAAGTGCGCAACCAGATCGTTGCCGCAGCCGTTGAACATTTCAGCCACTACGGCTATGCGAAGACCACCGTGTCCGACCTGGCCAAGTCGATCGGCTTCTCAAAAGCGTATATCTACAAGTTCTTCGAGTCGAAGCAGGCCATCGGTGAAGTGATCTGCGCCAATTGCATGCAGCAGATCGAAACCGAGGTCAGCGCGGCAATTGCCGAAGCCAGTTCTTCGCCTGAAAAGTTGCGCCGTATGTTCAAGGCCTTTACTGAAGCCAGCCTTCGCCTGCTGTTCAATGAACGCAAGCTTTACGAAATTGCAGCGACAGCAGCAACGGATCGCTGGCAGGTCGTGCTTGACTATGAGGTGCGCATCCAGAAGCTGCTGCGCGAGGTGTTGCAGGAGGGCCGCCAGTCGGGCGACTTCGAGCGCAAGACTCCCTTGGATGAGACGGTGATGGCGATCTACCTGGTGATGCGCCCTTACCTCAACCCACTGCTGCTGCAACATAGCTTTGATTACACGGAAGATGCCCCGGCGCATCTGTCCAGCCTGGTGCTCAGGAGCCTGTCGCCATAAAAAAATAGTTTGTGACCATTGACTAAATTAGTCACCAGAACCATAATGAAAGTCCCGATCACTTTATCCATGGGACTTTCATGCGCCTGCTTCGCTCAACTCCATCCGCAGTCTTCGCTGCCGTGCTGCCGTTTGCGGTGGTGGCTTGCGGCGAAAAACATCCAACCGATCCCCGTACCGAGGCACCGCTGGTGCGCGCCGCGGTCGTACAGGGGGTAGCCCCCCTTTCCCGCTCCTACACCGGCGTTGTCGCCGCACGGGTGCAGAGCGACCTCGGCTTCCGCGTTCCCGGAAAGGTGCTGGAGCGCCTGGTCGACGTCGGCCAGACCGTCAAGCGCGGCCAGCCGTTGATGCGCATTGACCCGGTCGACCTGAAACTCGCAGCCCATGCTCAACAGGAAGCCGTCGCCGCCGCCCGCGCCAGGGCAAAACAGGCGTCCGACGATGAAGCCCGCTACCGCGACCTGCGCCCAAGCGGTGCAGTTTCCGCTTCCGCCTACGACCAGGCCAAGGCCGCCGCTGATGCCGCCCGCGCCCAGCTCAGCGCAGCCGAGGCCCAGGCCGACGTCGCCCTGAACGCCAGCCGCTATACCGAGCTGGTGGCGGATGGCGACGGCGTCGTCACGGAAACGCTGGCCGAACCCGGCCAGGTGGTCAATGCCGGCCAGGTCGTAGTCCGCCTGGCCCATGCCGGCCGCCGCGAAGCGGTGATCCAGCTGCCGGAGACGGTGCGCCCTGCCGTTGGTTCCGCCGCCCAGGCAACCCTGTTTGGCAAGGATGGCGTGCGCGTTCCCGCCAAGCTGCGGCAGTTGTCGGATGCAGCGGACCGGCTCACCCGTACCTTCGAAGCACGCTATGTGCTGGAAGGCGAACTGGCCAACGCTCCCTTGGGCAGCACGGTAACCATCCAGGTGGCCGACGGCCAGCCGGCCGCCCAGGGCGGGTTGCAGGTGCCGATCGGCGCCCTGTTCGACGCAGGCAAGGGGCCAGGGGTCTGGATCATCGACGGCAACCCGGCCAAGGTCTCCTGGCGTCCCGTCTCGGTGCAGCGACTCGAAGACGACCGCGCCAGCATCGACGGCCAGGTCAAGCAAGGCGATCGGATCGTCGCGCTCGGCGCGCACCTGCTGCGCGAAGGCGCCAACGTGCGGATGGATGCCCAGGGCGCCGGCGCCGCAACTGAAGGAGCCCGTCCGTGAAACCGAGCCGCTTCAACCTGTCGGCCCTCGCGGTACGCGAGCGCTCCATCACCCTGTTCCTGATTTGCCTGATCTCGCTGGCAGGGGTGATCTCGTTCTTCAAACTGGGCCGCGCCGAAGACCCGGCGTTCACGGTCAAGGTGATGACCATCGTCACCGCCTGGCCCGGCGCCACCGCGCAGGAAATGCAGGACCAGGTAGCGGAAAAGATTGAAAAGCGCTTGCAGGAACTGCGCTGGTACGACCGCAGCGAGACCTATACCCGGCCCGGCCTGGCTTTCACCACCCTGACCCTGCTCGACAGCACCCCGCCCTCGGAAGTGAAGGAAGAGTTCTACCAGGCGCGCAAGAAGGTCGGCGACGAGGTCGGCAACCTGCCGCCAGGCGTGATCGGGCCCATGGTCAACGACGAATACGCAGACGTCACCTTTGCCCTGTATGCGCTGAAGGCCAAGGGCGAGCAACAGCGCTTGCTGGTGCGCGACGCCGAATCTCTGCGCCAGCGCCTGTTGCACGTGCCGGGGGTGAAGAAGGTCAACATCGTCGGCGAGCAGCAGGAACGCATCTATATCGAGTTCTCCCATGAACGCCTGGCGACGCTCGGCATCGGCCCGCAGGAAGTATTCGCCGCGCTGAACAGCCAGAACGCATTGGCCGCTGCCGGCTCCGTGGAAACCAAGGGCCCGCAAGTGTTCATCCGCCTGGACGGCGCTTTCGACACGCTGCAGAAAATCCGCGAGACACCGGTGGTGGCCCAGGGCCGCACGCTGAAGCTGTCCGACATCGCCAAGGTTGAACGCGGCTATGAGGACCCATCCACCTTCATGATCCGCAATGGCGGCGAGCCTGCGCTCCTGCTGGGCATTGTCATGCGCGATGGCTGGAACGGCCTGGACCTGGGCAAGTCGCTGGACAGCGAAGTGGGCGCCATCAACGCCAGCCTGCCGCTGGGCATGAGCCTGGCCAAGGTGACCGACCAGGCAGTCAACATCAGCTCCTCGGTCGACGAATTCATGCTCAAGTTCTTCGCCGCCCTGGTGGTGGTGATGCTGGTGAGCTTCATCAGCATGGGCTGGCGCGTCGGCGTGGTGGTTGCCGCTGCCGTTCCGTTGACGCTGGCCATGGTCTTTATCGTGATGGCGGCAACCGGCAAGAACTTCGACCGCATTACCCTGGGTTCGCTGATCCTGGCATTGGGCCTGCTGGTGGACGACGCCATTATCGCCATCGAAATGATGGTGGTGAAGATGGAAGAAGGCTACGACCGCATCGCCGCGTCGGCCTACGCCTGGAGCCATACGGCCGCACCGATGCTGTCCGGTACCCTGGTGACGGCCGTCGGCTTCATGCCGAACGGTTTTGCCCGTTCGAGCGCCGGCGAATACACCAGCAATATGTTCTGGATTGTCGGCATCGCCCTGATCGCGTCCTGGGTGGTGGCGGTGGTATTCACCCCGTATATGGGCGTCAAGCTGCTGCCCGATTTCAAAAAGGTCGAGGGTGGCCACGAAGCCATCTACGACACCCCGCGCTATAACCGCTTCCGCGAGCTGCTGGGGCGCGTCATCGCCCGCAAGTGGCTGGTGGCCGGCTCGGTCGTGGGCCTGTTCGTGCTGTCGGTATTGGGCATGGCGGTAGTCAAGAAGCAGTTCTTCCCGATCTCGGACCGCCCGGAAGTACTGGTCGAGGTGCAAATGCCTTATGGCACGTCGATCAACCAGACCAGCGCTGCTACCGCGAAGGTTGAAGCATGGCTGGCCGGACAAAAGGAAGCAAAGATCGTCACGGCCTACATCGGCCAGGGCGCGCCGCGTTTCTACCTGGCCATGGGACCGGAATTGCCCGATCCGTCGTTTGCCAAGATCGTGGTCCGCACCGACAGCCAGGAAGAGCGGGATGCGTTGAAACAGCGCTTGCGCGAAGCAGTCGGCGGCGGCCTGGCATCCGAAGCGCGCGTACGCGTCACCCAGCTTGTCTTTGGCCCGTATTCGCCATTCCCGGTTGCCTACCGCGTCAGCGGTCCCGATCCGGAAAAGCTGCGCAGCATTGCGGCGGACGTGCGCCAGCTCATGGAGAACAGCCCGATGATGCGGACCGTGAATGCCGACTGGGGCACCCGTGCGCCTACGCTGCATTTCACGTTGCAGCAAGACCGGCTGCAGGCAGTAGGCCTGTCCTCCAACGCGGTGGCGCAGCAACTGCAGTTCCTGCTGAACGGCGTACCGGTGACTGCCGTGCGCGAAGACATCCGCACCGTACAGGTGGTGGCGCGCGCTGCTGGCGACATCCGCCTCGATCCAGCCCGGATCGGCGACTTTACGCTGGCCGGCGCCAACGGACAGCGCATCCCGCTGTCGCAAGTGGGCAAGATCGAAGTGCGGATGGAAGAACCCATCGAACGCCGCCGCGACCGCATGCCGACCATCACCGTGCGCGGCGACATCGCCGACAACCTGCAGCCGCCGGACGTTTCGGCAGCCATCACCAAGCAACTGCAGCCGCTGATCGCCAAGCTGCCGACTGGTTATGCCATCGAGGAAGCAGGCTCCATCGAGGAATCGGGCAAGGCGACCAAGGCCATGCTGCCGCTGTTCCCGATCATGCTGGCGATCACCCTGCTGATCATCATCTTCCAGGTGCGTTCGATTTCGGCAATGGTGATGGTGTTCCTGACCAGTCCCCTGGGCCTGATCGGCGTGGTGCCGACCCTGATCCTGTTCCGGCAGCCTTTCGGCATCAATGCCCTGGTCGGCCTGATCGCCCTCTCCGGCATCCTGATGCGCAACACCCTGATCCTGATCGGCCAGATCCACCATAACAAGGAAGCAGGCATGGATCCGTTCAAAGCGGTGGTCGAAGCGACCGTGCAACGCGCGCGCCCGGTGATCCTGACAGCGCTGGCGGCGATCTTCGCCTTCATGCCGCTGACGCACTCGGTGTTCTGGGGCACGCTGGCCTACACGCTGATCGGCGGCACCCTTGCCGGCACCGTCCTGACCCTGGTGTTCCTGCCTGCGATGTACTCGATCTGGTTCAAGATCCGGCCCGGCGACACGCAGCCAGCGGTGCACGCGGGCGAAGCGGCGGGACCGCAACTGATGACCGGTAGTTGAATTCATAAAAGAGGAGAAGTTGATGTCGAAGCATAAGTATTCGAAGTCCCTGCTGGCTGCGGCAGCAGGCATGCTGCTGGCGGGCCAGAGCCACGGCGCCGCATTTGAACTCAAGGAGAAAAGCGCAAAGGCACAGGGCCGGGCAACCGCAGGCTCGATCAGTGCCCCGGGGGACGCATCGGCCATCGCAGAGAATCCCGCCGCGATGCGCGGCCTGGATGGCAGGGTTTTCCAGGCCGACCTGACCACGGTCGACTACTCGGTCAAGTTCAACGGCGACGGCGAGGATGCGCTCGGCCGGCCTCTATCGGGCGGTAATGGCGGCGATGCGGGAGCGACCAAGCCGATTCCAGCCATGTACTTCCACACGCCATTGGGCGAGCGCGCCCACCTCGGCCTGTCGCTGACGGCGCCGTTCGGCTTCACCACCGACTACGACGCGCAATGGAAGGGCCGTTACCAGGGGCAGAAGACCGAACTGAAAGCGGTCAACCTCGGCCTCGCCCTGTCGTATGACCTGAACGAGCAGCTGTCGCTTGGCGGTTCGCTTTTCTTCGAGCGCGCGCAAGCGACGTTGACGTCCGCGCTCGACTTCGGCGCGATCATGGCTGCCGCACGCGTGCCCGGCTACGCTCCCACCAGTGCCGACGGGCGCATCGCACTCGATGGAAGCGACAATGCCTTCGGCTTCACGCTCGGCCTGCTGTATAGCCCGACCAGGCAAACCCACATCGGTGCAGCCTACCGCTCCGGCGTCAACCATAAGCTGAGCGATGCATCGATCACGTTTGACGTGCCGCAAGGGCCTAAGGCGATACTCGCGGCCACGCGCCCCGGCTGGTTCACTGACACCAACGCCTCGACCGAACTGCGCATGCCTTCGTCCTGGACAGTCAGTGTGACGCACCAGCTCAACGAACGCTGGTCCGTCATGGCCGACGTGCACCGAACCAAATGGAGCAGGTTCAAGGACGTCGTGCTGGACTTCGACTCGCCGCAGGCAACGCAGGCGATCACCTTCGACTATCGCAACACCCTGTTCGGCGCGCTGGGCGCCGAATACACGCTCAATCCGGACCTGACCCTGCGCGCAGGCGTGGCTTACGACCAGACGCCGGTCCGTGCCGCCTCCCGCGACGTCCGAGTGCCGGACGTCGATCGCAAGTGGCTATCCCTCGGCGCCACCTGGCGCGCCAGCCAAAGCGTCGAATGGAGCGCCGGCTACACCCACCTGTTCCTCGACGATGCGGCTGTCGCCATGCGTTCGCCGACCGACAGCACCTTGCATGGCAACTACAAGCTGGCGAGCGATATCTTCGCTGTCTCGCTGGCTTATCGCTTCTGAACCCCCTGGAGAAAAAGCATGAAGGATTCGCCGATTGTATTGATTACCGGTGTCTCGTCCGGCATCGGTCGCGCCGCAGCGGAGAAGCTTGCCGCGCAGGGATGCCGCGTCTTTGGCACCGTGCGCAGCATCGCCAAAACGTCGCCCCTGTCGGGCGTTGAACTGCTCGAAATCGATATCCGCGATGACGCGTCCGTGGAACTTGGCGTCCAGGCGGTCATCGAGCGCGCGGGCCGCATTGATATCCTGGTCAACAACGCAGGCATGAATATGGTCGGCGCGGTGGAAGAAACATCGGTCACCGAGGCCGCCGCCCTGTTCGACACCAATGTGTTCGGCGTGCTGCGCATGGTACGTGCGGTGCTTCCGCATATGCGCAAGCAGCGCCGTGGCCGGATCGTGAATGTCAGCTCCGTGCTTGGCTTCCTGCCGGCACCGTACATGGGACTGTATTCGGCCTCGAAGCACGCGGTCGAAGGCCTGTCCGAAACCTTGGACCATGAGGTGCGCCAGTTCGGTATCCGCGTCACCCTCGTCCAGCCCTCGTACACGAAGACCAACCTGGACGCCAACTCGCCCCAGGCCGCCCTGCGGATCGGCGATTATGACCATGAGCGCGATACTGCGGCCCGCTCCGTCGTCAACAGCATCAACAGCGCTCCCGGCCCCGATAGTGTCGCGAACACGATAGTGGAAGCGGCGCTCGGGACGTGGCGTATGCGCCGCACGCCAGCAGGACAAGCCTCGCTGTTGAGCAAATTGCGCCGCTTCATGCCGGCGGGCCCGGTTGATGCCAGCCTGCGCAAATCGCTGGGCTTGGCGTGACGCCCGCGTTGGCTACAAAATGTAACCTTGGTTGCGCAAGACGCTCCTTTTTGGGATGTTAGCAGGACAACAATTCCAAAAGGACGTCCACCATGAAGAAGACCATACCCTTTGCGCCGGTCGTGGCAGCAGGCATGCTCACGCTTGCTGCCTGCAGTACGCCGCAGCCGACCCAGGCGCCGCATCATGTCGCCGAAGCTGCAATGCCGGCACCAGTGCCGGCCGCCGTACCGCCAGCACCCGTCGCGCCAGCGGCAAAGGCCGATCTGCGAGGCTCGGTGAAGCCCGCCCCGGTGTTGGCTTACTCTCCTGGTGTGCCAGCGCCGATGCCGCACATCGCGCCCATGCCGCAATCGGCAGACAAATTCCCCGACAAGGACGGCAACAAGTCCGTGCTGGTGAGCGAACAGCCTGTCTCCACCTTCAGCGTGGACGTCGATACTGCCTCTTACGCCTTCGTCCGCCGCATGCTGTCCGACGGCCGCATGCCGCCGCAGCAAGCCGTGCGCGTCGAAGAAATGGTCAACTACTTCCCCTACAACTACGCTACTCCCACCAATGCCAGCCAGCCGTTTGCAGTCACTACGGAGGTGATGCCGAGCCCATGGCAGCAGGGGAACCAGCTTGTCCACATCGCGCTCAAAGGTTACGACATCAAGGCCGCCGCCCGCCCCCGCGCCAACGTTGTGCTGCTGGTGGACATTTCCGGCTCGATGGGCCCGCGTGACCGCCTGCCTCTGCTGCAGCAAGGCTTCCGCCTGTTCGCAGAGCAGTTGCGCGATGACGATATGGTCTCCATCGTCACCTATGCCAACGGCACCGCCGTCGCCCTCGAGCCAACCAGCGGCAAGGACAAACAGAAGATCATCGACGTGATCAACAACCTGCACGCGTCGGGCGGCACCGCCGGCGGCGATGGCCTGCAACGCGCCTACGCCCAGGCCGAGCGCAACTTCGACCCTAAGGCCGTGAACCGCGTGATCCTGGCCACCGATGGCGACTTCAATATCGGCATCACCGATCCCAAGCAGCTTGAGAAATTCATCGTCGACAAGCGCAAGTCCGGCGTCTACCTGTCGGTATTCGGCGTTGGCCTGGGCAACCTGAACGACGCCCTGATCCAGCGCCTGACCCAGTCCGGCAACGGCAATGCCGCCTACATCGACACCCTGCTGGAAGCACGCAAGGCGCTGGCGCAGGAGCTGGGTTCGACCATGTTCCCGATCGCGAACGACGTGAAGGTGCAAGTCGAATTCAACCCGTCGCAAGTCGCGGCTTACCGCCTGGTCGGCTACGAGACCCGCATGCTTAACCGGCAGGACTTCAAGGATGACAAGGTCGACGCCGGCGACATGGGCGCCGGCCACACCGTCACCGCCATCTACGAAATCACGCCAGCCGCCAACGCAGGCAAGCTGGTTGATCCGCTGCGTTATGCGCAGACGGGCAAAAAGAAAGCCACGGAATCAGGCAAATCCGATGAGCTGTGCTTTGTGAAGGTGCGCTACAAGCTGCCCGGCCAGTCCGCCAGCAGGCAGGTCGAGCATGCGGTGCGTGCCGGCAGCGCACGCGATTCTCTCGACGCTGCGCCGGACGACCAGCGCTTTGCCGTCGCCGTTGCAGCTTTCGCCCAGCGCCTGCGTGGGGAGCAGCAGGTGGCCGACTTCAGCTACGGCGATATCGCCAGGCTGGCGGAAGGCGCACGCGGCGCCGACCGCGAAGGCTATCGCGCCGAATTCGTGAAAATGGTACGAATGGCGGAAGCCCTCGGCACGGTCGGCCCTGCTGCGCAACGCTGATGCACCTTAGTTGAGCGTGACATTCCAGTTGCGCTCAACGCACTTCACGTAATTGCCGGCGATAAGGGCGTTGTAAGGCGTCTGGTAGTTCACCAACTGGCACTGGTAATCGCCGCCGCTGTTCCAGTTCTTCTCCCAATAGATGTTGTAGGCGGCGGAACTGGACGGGCCAAAACGCTGCATCGTCGCGCACGATAGCTGCTCGCCCGCCACATTCCAGCCAAGATCCGCCGCGAACTGCCGGTAATAATCAATGCGGTTCTGCGCCGCCGGCTTTTCGCTGCCGGTACCGCATTCCGCATTGATGATCATGATCGTGGTGGCGAAGTTGTTCCCCGCGCCGGCGGAAATGTCGCTGGCGTTGGGAACCCAGCTTCCGTCGATCACATGCAGCATCGATGGCTTGGGCGGTTGCGGGTAGACGAAGAAGAACGTGGCAGAGGCAAGATTCAGCCAGGTCGACGCTACCTGGTCCGGATTTTTCAGCAGCACCGACTGGTCGCCGTTGAACATCACCTGCGAGAACGGCCCGTAGTTATAGTTGTACGAGAGCTGCTTGGCGCCGCGTCCGAAGTACTTCTTGTAGCTGCCATCGGCGTTCTTCCCGCAAGTCCAGACCGAGTTGAAGACCGGATCCGCACATTCCGTGTTGTAGCCGCAGCCTGGACCATCCTCGGTGCAGCCCAACTCGCGCAAGTATTTCAGCCCCTGCCGCCACTGCGGCAGGGGCAGGCTGGCATTGTGCTCGCCGGTCTCCTGCGCAAAGTGGGCGAACATGGTCGCCAGCGAATGGCGGCAGATGTTGTCGGCATTGCGGCCGTCGGTATGGTCGCCGCACACCGCCGGGAACTTTGCCACCGCCTGCAGGAAGCGCCGGTACTCATAGCTCGCTTCACGCAAGGAGAAGTAGTAGTCCCACTTCGCCGACGACAGCAAACGTTCAACGCGCTTCACATTGGCCGGGTTGCTGGCCAATCCAGGCGTCACCGCTTCCACCGCTGCGTTGTCGAGTGTCCGGATCGACGCCTTGACGCTGCGGAAGAAGTCATTGTCAGTCAGCGCCTGCTCGCGCGCTTCGGCCTGCGCCTTGGTCGGTACGCCGCCTGGCTGCGTCGGCGGGTCGCCAGGGTCGGTGGGTGGATCGGTCGCCTCCCCGATGTATTTCCATGGGCCCCAGGTGTCAGCCTGGCTTGGTGCATTCCCCTGTGTCCACCACTTCGCTTCGAATTGCTTGCTTTGGTAAATGGCGCACATGCCCGCCGTGTACACCTGGCTGGCGCTCCACGCCGGGCAGGAAGCGGTGGCGCTGGCCACTACGCCCTGCGCCAGCGTGCGCGCAGCGGCCGGGGTGTCGGCGCTGCCACCCCCCCCGCAGGCGGAGAGCGACAGCGCCGCGGCAAGTGCCGCGTAAGTGAGAGTTCTCATGTCAGGTTCCCTCGCTCATTGGAGTGCCACCGGCAGGTCCGGATACTCTTCGCTCAGCGCATAGCGCACGCCGTTCACCGTGATCGTGTACGCGGAAGGCCCGCTGATCGGCAAGGTGTAGTTCAGCGTCAGCGAGACCGATGCACCCGGCGCCAGCGACTGCCAGGAAGGTATCGTGAACTTGGCGCGGTTGAAGTTGGCCTTGAAGCCGCCGATATTATTCGGCCCGGTGTAGCCTGCCTTGATGACGGTCAGCCCGTAACCTGACTGGTCGCTCATATTGGCCGGCGCCGATACCGGATAATCGAACTCCACTACCGAACCGCCCGGAATCGTGGTGGCGGTGTTGTTCGTCACCGTCATCACAGGATTGATCGGGTAGTTGCTGTCGCCCAGCTTCCAGCCGCCAAGAGAGATGCTGACCTTCGCGCTGCTGGTCGGCATGGCCGTTTCGGCGCGCGTTGCGCCATAAGGAGCGGCGCTTCGGAAGGCAGCAGCGATGTTGTTCGTGAGCGTGTAACCCATGAAGTATTCGCCCGCGCCACCGTTGCGCGCTGCGTTCCATGCGTAGTCGCCGGCCAGCTCCCAGATCATGATGCCGCCGATGCCGTTGTTCACGACGTAGCTGGTCTTGGCAGCGATGGATTGCGCCGTTTCGGTGGAAATGAAGACCTGGCGTGTTGCGTTCCACAGCCACGGCGCAGCCAGCGTCGCGCTGTATTGCGGGCTGTAGGTGCCGGTGATGGTCTTCTCGGTCACGCCGTAGGCATCGAGGTAGGACGGCACAATGGCGTTTTGCAGGTTGAGCGCATGCCATAGCGGGTTGCCGCCGCCAGGTACGGGCTTGCCATTGGTGTCCAGGTCATGCCAGACGTTGTCGATGCCGGTTGCGCCTTTGCCGCAAGTTTTCACGCCGGCGCAGGCGACGGTGTCGGTGACCACCGGGCTGGTGCCCCACAAGCCGTTGTTGCCGCCGCTGACTTCCTTCCAGCCGCGCGTGTAGTACGGCACGCCGATATTGATGCGGCCCGCCTGCAGTGCGCCACGGTAGTAGCGGTAGGCCCAGTCGACGTTCAGGTAGCCGATGCCGCCGTACTGGTAGGCATTGCCGGCTTTCAGCTCGCCGTCGTTGCCGTCGTCGAACAGCGGAGCGTTGGGACCGACATACTGGTTCCATCCGCCGTGCAGGTCATAGCTCATCAGGCTGGCGTAATCGAGGTACTTCAGGCCGGACAGGTTCTCCTCGCCGCGCAGCACCCACCCGGATGCGGAACCGGCGATCGTCAGCATGTAGTACTTGTTGTCCGCCGCCGCTGCTGCATCGAGCTTCTCACGCACGGTTTTCAGCAGCACGTTGTAGCTCTTCATCAGGCCTGCCAGCCTTGGCTTGGAGATTGGGAAGTCGAGCGGGTTGCCTGCTTCGTTATTGGTGGTCGGGTGCTCGTAATCGATGTCCATCCCGTCAAAGAAGGTGTACTGGCGCAAGAAGGCGACCATCGAATCGGCCAGGGTGTTGATACCTGCCGTGTTGATGCTGCCGTCCGAGTTGGTGGTGGCGGTGTAGAAGCCGCCGCTGCCTGCCCAGCCGCCGACCGACAGCATGATCTTCACGCCGGGGTACTTCTTCTTGTACTGCGCGAGCAGGTTGAAGTGGCCTTTGTATGGGAGGGACGGGTCCATCGCCGCAGCGGGGATGTTCGGCCAGGTGATGCCGGTCTCGGGGCTGCTCGCACCGCTGCCGATCTGCACCTTGTTGTCCGTTCCGACGCTGGCGAAGGCGTAGTTCACGTGGGTGATGTTTTGCCACGGGATGTCGTTGACCAGGTAGGACGGCTGGCCGTTAGCGCCGGTGCGCCAACTGGTGAAGTAGCCGACGATGCGGCGATTCAGGCCGTTTGCCAGTTTTTCGCGGCCGTTGGCGTCGTAAACGCTGCAGTATGGGACGTTCGGCACTGGCGAGGTCAAGCCGTCAGGGCGGCATGCCACTGGCGTTGGAGTGGGCGTAGGGGTCGGAGTCGGTGTCGGGGTGGGAGTTGGCGTAGGTGTAGGAGTTGGCGTAGGGGTAGGAGTCGGCGTCGGCGTCGGCGTTGGCGTGGACGTCTGCAGCTCCCACGGGCCGTTCACTTCCGTGCCCGGTACATTATTCTGCGTCCACCACTTTGCCTTGTAGACGGCGCCGTTATAAGTCGCACACATACCGGCGGTATAGACCGCGCTCGCGCTCCATGCAGGGCAATCCGGCGTTGGAGTCGGCGTTGGTGTTGGCGTAGGGGTTGGAGTCGGGGTTGGCGTAGTCGCCTGCACTTCCCACGGCCCGTACTGCTCGGCGCCAGGGACATTATTTTGTGTCCACCACTTCGCCTTGTACACGGTGCCGTTGTAGGTCACGCACATGCCTGCGGTGTATACCGCGCTGGCACTCCAGGCTGGGCAGGACTCAGAAACCGCAGCCGTCGCAAGTGTGCGGGCCGGCTGCGGGGCTTGGCCGCTATCGGTTCCGCCGCCGCAACCGGCAATGGCGCTGCCGACCAGCGCCAGCATCAGGTAATTCGGTCGAATATTCATGCGGTCTCCGTTATTAGAAATCGTGGTTATGCGGATAACTGCTGTAGAAATCGTTATCCCAGCGGAAGTGCGTCGCCGAGATCGTGAGTGAGATATCGAGCCCCTGGACGAAGTGCCACCAGCCGACCGGCAGGAACAGGATTTCGCCAGGCGCCAGCTCAACGTCGAGGACCGGAACGCCGGCCATCGACGGGAAGCGCTGCTGGTCGATGTCGCGGCCATCGACCGGAGTAAAGCAATGGCGCTGGTTCTGCAGCCTCGGTGTTTCGCAAGGCGCGATCAGCCGCACGCGCTTGCGACCCATCACCTGGATCATGAAATTGTTGGTGAGGTCGTGATGGAACGGCGTGATGGTCCCCGCCGGCCCAAGCCAGAAGAATCCTTTGCGTTCGCCATCCAGGTATTCCGGCAGCAGCGGCATGTCCTGCCACAGCTCGTCCAGGGCCTGCCGGTTGCGGCCGTCGTTATTGGCCGTCATGTAGAAGTCGTTGGTGCTGCCGCTGCTGCGCACCCGTTCCACGTACTCGCCGAACGGCATATGGCGCTTGTGCGCGATGCTGTTCATTTCGTAGTCGGCATCGGCATTGCGGCCGAACTGCACTTCGACTTCCCGTTCGCCGAACTGCGCGGCCAACCAGTCCAGTGTCCACTTGCCGCGCGCTGGCCAGTCGTCCAGCATGCCGGTGATGATCACAGGCCGGTTGCACAGGTAGTGCTCGTGCAGGAAAACCTCGGTCGACAGGCGTTCGCGGCGCGGCACTTCCTGCGGCGCCATGCGGTTCAGGCGCGCCTGGATGCCGAGCAGCCAGTCGCGCTTGGCCAGCCGGTTATGCAGGCGCTGTACACCGTGCAGGTACGGACTGTTCATCGCAGCCGTGATTTCGGCTTGCGCGAGTTGGGGAGGAATGCCGGACTGGCCGAGAATGCCCGCCAGCGTCGCAGGAGAATGGCCCAGCATCAGGTTTTCGGCAATCCAGCGCCGCCATTCGTCGCTGATGCCAAGGGAATGCACCGTCGCACGACGTTTCATAAGCGTCTCCAAAAAGGGAAAAGCCGGCGGCGCTGGGCGCACCGCCGGCAAGGGATGGACGATTAACGTCCCTTCCAGACTTCGCTGGTCAGCGCACCGCTCGCATCGCCGTCCAGCTCCCACGAGAAGGCCCCGCGCAGACCCTGGTCGCGGACGTATTGCATCTTGGTGCCGATCACGGTTGGATCGTCATAGCTCCACCATTCGCCGGTGCTGGTGTACAGGTACAACTGCTTGGTCACCGGGTGGTACCAGCGCTGGCCGGTCTTGTTGCGCAAGACCTTGTAGTCATCGATGCCGCCCTCGTAGGTGCCGCCAGCACCACCGCTGGCAGCCTGGTACAGGCCATTGGCATTCGGCCCTGCCGTGACGCCCTTCCAGCCGCGCCCATAGAACGGAATCCCGAGCAGGATCTTGTTCTTCGGCATACCGGCTGCGGTCAGCGTGGCGAGGGCATCGTTGGCGTTGTACTTGGCCAGGTTGCCGGTCGCCGGATCGGCCGGGTCGTGGTACAGCGGAGAATGGAAGTTGGTGCTCGATTCCCACGCGCCGTGGAAGTCGTAGGTCATCACGTTCACCCAGTCCATGTACTGTGCGTATTGGCCAGGTTCGGTGTTGGCGATCTTGTCGACGCCGGCGCCAATCGCTGCGGTCAGCGCATAGCGTTTGCCGTCGGTGGCGCCCTGCGCGTCAAGCTGCGCTCGGAATTCCGCCATCAGCAGCGTGAAGTTATGCTTGTCGTTGACCGCGTCGTAGGTGTTGTACGGCTGGCCGCCGCCGCCCGGGTATTCCCAGTCGATGTCGATGCCGTCGAACACGCCCTTGGCCGCGCCCGGTCCACCGCGCCCATCCTGGATCGGCAGGTCGCCGGCGATGAACATCTTCACGCAGGACTTGGCGAGCTGCTTGCGCAGTGCGTCGGTCTTGGCTGCGGCCGAGAAGAACTTCGACCATGACCATCCGCCCAGCGAGATGAAGACTTTCAGGTTCGGGTGCTGCTGCTTGAGCAGTTTCAGCTGCAGGAAGTTGCCGGAAAGCGGTGCGTCCCACGGCACGGACTGGCCGTTGACGGTGCGTTTCGGCTGGCGCTGGTAGTCGGCATAGGAATCGCCGCCGGTGCCGGCATCCGGCGAAGTTGGGTTGTCGTTGCCCACTTCGGCCTTCGTCACCATATCGCACTCGTAGCCGCCGTTCTTCTGATACACATTGCCGAAGGCGTAGTTGATGAAGGTGAGCTGGTCGGCCACGCTGGTCTGCACGCCATTGACCGGCGTCTTCGTGGTGTGGATGTCCGCTACTTCGTAATCGCGGCCGTACACGCCCCACTGGGCGAAGTAGGAACCGATCTCGCGGCCGGTTGGAGTCGGCGTAGGTGTCGGTGTCGGTGTCGGAGTTGGCGTTGGTGTCGGCGTCGGCGTTGGAGTAGGTGTCGGGGTAGGCGTAGGCGTTGGGGTTGGCGTCGGAGTCGGAGTCGGAGTCGGCGTGGTCGACTGGAACTCCCAAGGCCCGTTCGGATCGGTGCCCGGCACATTATTCTGCGTCCACCATTTCGCCTTGTAGACCGAGCCGTTATAGGTGACGCACATGCCACCGGTATAGACCGCGCTGGCGCTCCACGCAGGACAATCCGGCGTTGGTGTCGGGGTTGGAGTAGGCGTTGGCGTAGTCGCCTGCGCTTCCCAAGGCCCGTACTGTTCTGCACCCGGCACATTGTTTTGCGTCCACCACTTGGCTTTGTACACCGTGCCGTTGTAGGTCACGCACATGCCCGCAGTGTAGACCGCGCTGCTGCTCCACGCCGGACACGTTTCCGCCACGGTGGACGTTGCGAGTGTGCGCGGCTGTTGTGAGGCCTGGCCGGTGTCGCTACCGCCACCGCAAGCTGCCAGCAGGCTGCTCGTCAAACCGGCGACCAGAAAACTTCTTGAAACCCTTTGTTCCATGCTCCCCCTCCTTCGGTTGTGGTTGTCGGGCTAGGATGGGATTGGGACAATTGGTAGTCAAGTGGTTTTAATTAGTGCTGCCGATATAAGACCAGTTGCAAAAATGCATGTGCCCTGCGAGGGCTCAAAAAATGGCTGTTTGAGAATGAAAAGGGAGATGTCTCAAATGAGACATTCTGTTAAACGATGAATACCAGCATTCGGCTACTCGCCGAGTGGTATTACTGCTCAGCTGCCCGGTATGGACTTCTGGATGCGCTCGATGGTCCGATCGGCCTGCATTTGCCTCAGCACGCGCGTCAGCTCCGGCACCAGCGCCTCGTGCTTCCTGTTCACGTAGTGATAGACCGGAAAGGAAGACAGCGGCGGCTCCAGCACGGTAATGCCTTCCAGCTTCTGGCTTCGCACCACGGCCATGCCCGACGCGCGATGACCCAGCACCAGGTCCGTGCGCCCCATCATCAGCTTTTCGAAAGCCTGGTGCATGGTCGGCACCTGCTCAACCTTCATGCCCCTGGTGTTCTCCTGCGCGATCTTGTTCCCGCGCACAAAGCCCAGCGTATAGGGGCGCAGGCTCTCCCACCCGTTGACCACGAATGAAGTACCGCGCGAAAAGATCACCAGCTCGAAGGTGAGCAGGGGGACGGGAACGATGACGAGGTTGGGATAGTCGCGGTCCAGGCCGAGCTTGCGATAAAGCTCGCCATCCATCTTGCCGTCATTGGCGTATACCAGCGAGCGCTCGCCGGGCAACTGGTGCACGACCAGCGTGCGGCCAATGCGCCGGTAGGCTTCGCGCAGCACCAGTTCGGAAATGGTGGCGGCAGGGTCGTCACCCACCAGGGTGGAGACGTTCATCACCGGAAAAGCTTGCGCAGCTACCCAGGCCGGCAGCAGGCCAGACAGCGCAAAACCCAGCACGGCGCGACGACGCATTTCATCTCCAGGCAATCCCTTGACTGGAGCATAACACTGCCTACACTTTTTGTAGTTCCGAAAACTCCTGGTAGGCCGCTACGGCATTTGCCGCATACATGGCCACCGGGCCGCCGCCCATATAGATCGCCACGCCCAGTGCTTCGTGAACCTCCTGGACGGTAGCGCCCAAGCGGGCCAAAGCCTTGGTGTGGAATCCGATGCAGCCGTCGCAGCGCGCGGCAACGCCAACCGCCAACGCGATCAGCTCCTTGGTCTTGGGATCAAGCGCACCGCCCGCCATGGCAGCCTTGCCCATGTCGCTGAAGCCTTTCATTACTTCCGGCGGGGTCTTGCGTAGCTGCGCCAGGTTGGCCGATATGTCCTGGGTGAGGTCTTTGTAGTCGGTATCCATGCCCGGATGGTAGACGTCCTGCCTCCCCGGCGAAATGATCCAGGTCAGCTTTCCAGGATACGCAAGGCCTCGCGCGCCATATTGATGGCCAGCTCCTCCTGCGCGATACCGCCCTTCAGCAGCACGTATTGCAGCTTTCGTTCGCGCGAGTCGGATTCACTGGCGAAGTCCCGCTGCTCGAAACTCTTGTAGAGGGCCAGTTTCGCTTCGTGCAACGCCAGGTGGCGCCGCATTTCGTCCGCCAGCCCTGCCGGACCGATCGCCGCCTCGGCGCGGATGCGCACCATCAGGGCGTCGCGCTGGGGGCGGGGATCTTCGGCCTCGGCAACCCAGCGCCGCAGCTCGGCAGTCCCGGCCGGCAGTACGCGATAGGCGCGCTTGCGTCCCCGGCCCGTTTCGGCGGGCAGGGACTCGATCCAGCCGGCTTGCTCCAGGCGTGCCAGTTCGCGGTAAATCTGCTGGTGGGTGGCAGCCCAGAAGAATCCGATCGATTTATCAAAGCGCCGGGCCAGTTCCGAGCCGGAACCGGCTCGCTCGGACAGGGAGGTCAACAGCGCGTGAGGCAAAGACATGGCAGGAAACAATGAAAAAGATGCCACCATCTTGCCTCAGCAGCGCGAGGCGGACAAGCCACATTGTCTTTGCAACTAGTTGCATAGACGCGGTAACCGGGCTATATTTATGCAACCAGTTGCATAAATGAGGACGCCAATGAACCGCTACCCACACCTGCTCGCCCCGCTCGACCTGGGCTTCACCACCCTGAAAAACCGCGTGATCATGGGTTCCATGCACGTCGGCCTGGAAGAGGAAGTCGATGGCTTTGAACGCATGGCCGCCTTCTACGCCGAGCGCGCACGCGGCGAAGTGGGCCTGATCGTGACCGGCGGCATTGCCCCGAACGAGGCGGGACGTCCGTGGAAGGCCGGCGCCAAGCTGACCACCACCGAGGAAGTGGCGCAGCACCGCAAGGTGACCGCCGCCGTGCACGCGGAAGGTGGCAAGATCGCCATGCAGATCCTGCACTTCGGCCGTTACGCCTACCATCCGAAACTGGTGGGCCCGAGCGCGATCAAGGCGCCGATCAACCAGTTCACCCCGCACGAACTCTCCACCGAAGAAGTGGCGGCGACCATCGAGGACTACGCCCAATGCGCCGTGCTGGCGCGCGAAGCCGGCTACGACGGCGTCGAAATCATGGGTTCCGAGGGCTACCTGATCAACGAATTCATCGCCGCCCGCACCAACCAGCGTACCGACGAATGGGGCGGCAGCTACGAAAACCGCATGCGCTTCCCGGTCGAAATCGTTCGCCGCGTGCGCGAGCGCGTGGGCAAGGACTTCATCATCATCTACCGCCTGTCCATGCTGGACCTCGTGGAAGGCGGTTCCACCCTGGACGAAGTGGTGCAGCTGGCCCAGGCGGTCGAACAGGCCGGCGCCACCATCCTCAACACCGGCATCGGCTGGCATGAAGCGCGCATTCCGACCATCGCCACCAAGGTGCCGCGCGCCGGTTTCGCCTGGGTCACGAAGAACCTGATGGGCAAGGTCGGCATCCCGCTGGTCGCCACCAACCGTATTAACACGCCGGAAGTGGCCGAGGGCATCCTGGCCGATGGCGCGGCGAACATGGTGTCGATGGCGCGCCCATTCCTGGCCGACGCCTTCTTCATGCAGAAAGCGCGCGAAGATCGTGGCGACGAAATCAACACCTGCATCGGCTGCAACCAGGCCTGCCTGGACCACACCTTCTCCGGCAAGATCACTTCCTGCCTGGTGAATCCGCGCGCCTGCCACGAAACCGAGCTGGTAATCGCTCCTGCGCAGCAAACCAGGCGCATCGCCGTGGTCGGCGCCGGCCCAGCGGGCCTGAGCTTCGCCACCACCGCAGCCTCTCGCGGCCATGACGTGACCCTGTTCGACGCCGGCAGCGAAATCGGCGGCCAGTTCAACGTGGCGAAAAAGGTGCCGGGCAAGGAAGAATTCAACGAAACCCTGCGCTTCTTCGGCCGCCAGATCGAGCTGACCGGCGTCAAGCTGCACCTGAATACCCGTGTCGACGTGGCCGGACTGGCTGCGGGCGGCTTCGATGATGTGGTGCTGGCAACCGGCGTCACCCCGCGCACCCCGGCCATCGACGGCATCGACCATCCGAAGGCCCTGGGCTACCTGCAAGTGCTGCGCGATGGCGCCTCGGTCGGCAAGAACGTGGCGGTGATCGGCGCGGGCGGCATCGGCTTCGACGTGTCCGAATACCTGACCCACGAAGGCAAGAGCGCCAGTCTGGTGCCGGAGAAGTTCTACGCCGAGTGGGGCATCGACAATGGCTACAAGGATCGTGGCGGCCTGCGCGCGCCGGAAGTGGAAGCTTCGCCGCGCAAGGTTCACCTGCTGCAGCGCAAGACCAGCAAGGTTGGCGACGGCCTGGGCAAGACCACAGGCTGGATCCACCGCACCGGCTTGAAAGCCAAGCGCGTGAACATGCAGTCGGGCGTCAGCTATGACCGCATCGACGATGCAGGCCTGCACGTTACCGTCGAAGGCCAGCAGCACGTGCTGCCGGTGGATAATGTGATTGTTTGCGCCGGCCAGGAGCCGCTGCGCGAACTGCAGCAAGGCCTGCTCGACGCGGGCTGCAAGGTACACCTGATCGGCGGCGCCGACGTGGCCGCCGAACTGGATGCGAAACGCGCCATCAACCAAGGCACCCGACTGGCTGCCGCCATTTAAGGAGTAAGCCCATGCTGCTGCAACCGGCCGTTGCGGAATCGCTCGAACGCTGGCACAAGATGATCGCCGGCGGTGATTTGTCCACCCTGCCCTCCATCGTCGATGCGGATGCGGTGTTTCGCTCGCCGATTGCAAACAAGCCTTACGCCAGCCGGGAGGCGGTGGTGCTGGTGCTGAACACGGCTTACCAGGTGTTCGAGAACTTCGCCTATCACCGCCAGCTGGCGACCGGCGATGGCCTGAGCGTGGTGCTGGAATTCAGCGCCAACGTCGGTGACAAACAGCTCAAGGGCATCGACTTCATTCGCTTCAACGACGCCGGCAAGATCGTCGAATTCGAGGTGATGGTGCGCCCGCTGAGCGGCTTGCAGGCCCTGGGCGAGGCCATGGGCGCACGTATCGGCGCCCAGGTCGGCGCCTTCAAGACTCCAGCATAGCGAGCAGCTTGCGCAGCTGCGCGTCAAGCGCGGCTGAGCCATCGGCCCCGAACGGGGCCATGATGTTCTTCTCATTTTCCACGTGCGCCGCCACAGCGCGCTCGATCAATTCCAGCCCGGCAGGGCTGAGCTGGACCAGCAGGCTGCGCGCATCGGCTGGATTCGGCGCGCGCGTCACCCAGCCCTGTGCCTCCAGCCTTTGCAGGCGGTGTGTCATCGTCCCCGATGTCACCATGAGCTGCGAAAACAGCGCGGTTGGCGCCAACTGGTGAGGTGCGCCAGACCGGCGCAGGGTCGCCAGCACGTCGAATTCCCAGTTACTGAGCCCAAATTGCTCGAATGTCGCGTCGAGCCGGCGCCGCATCAGCGCCGCGCAGCGGTTCAGGCGCCCGATCACGCCCATTGGTCCCACGTCCAGGGCGGGCATCTCCCGTGCCCACTGCTCCAGGATTAAATCCACTTTATCCACAGCCGTCTCCAGTTATCTATCGGGACGATTATAACAATTTATCTCGATTTCAAGATAAATTCGGCTATACTTCGATCTATCTCGATTTATCTCGATTTCAAGATACTTTTGCAGCCATGAAAAAATTCCCCCTAGCCGATACCGCGATCACCGCGCTGGCCCCCGTCATCTGGGGTTCGACCTATATCGTTGCCACCGAAATCTTGCCCGCCGGGCGTCCCTTCACCGCCGCCGCCGTGCGCGCCCTGCCGGCCGGCCTGCTGTTGGTGCTGTTCGCCGGCCGCATGCTGGCCCGCCATCTCTGGTGGCGCGTCGCCGTGCTGGCGGCGCTGAACATCGGCGCCTTCCAGGCCCTATTGTTCGTCGCCGCCTATCGCCTGCCGGGCGGCCTGGCAGCCGTGCTGGGCGCGATCCAGCCAATCGTCATCATGGGCTTGGCCTGGGGATGGGATGGACGCCGCCCGCAATGGGCCGCACTCGGCGCGGCTGCGGTGGGCGTGGCCGGCATGGCCGCCCTCCTGCTGTCGCCGTCCGCCCGCTGGGATGCCCTCGGCGTTGCAGCAGCCCTGGCCGGCGCCCTGAGCATGGCTGTCGGTACCTGGCTGGCGCGCCGTTGGAAAACCGGCTTGCCGGTGGTTGAACTGGCCGGTTGGCAGCTCTTGCTCGGTGGCCTGATGCTCACGCCGCTGGCGCTGCTGGCCGATCCGCCGCTGCCTGCCTCGCTGGCTGCCAGCGAGATCCTCGGTTATGCCTACCTGACTTTCGTCGGCGCCCTGGTGGCTTACCTGCTGTGGTTCCGTGGCCTGAGCAAGCTGTCGCCGGTTGCCGTGTCCTCGCTCGGCCTGCTGAGCCCTGCAACCGCCGTCGTCCTGGGCTGGCTCCTGCTCGGGCAGAAGCTCGGCGGCACCGCAATGATTGGCCTGGCCGTGGTGCTGGGCAGCGTACTCACTCTTCAACTTAAGCTGCAGGAGGCTAAATAATGTCTAACCCAATCAAGGACTTTATCGAATCCCGCGTCTCGGCCAACTACTTCGACCCGGCGGCGCCTGTCAGCGACGAGCAGGTAGCGGAGTTGGCACGCCTGGCGACGCTGGCGCCTTCCGCCTACAACGTACAGAACTGGCAGTTTGTCGCCGTGCGCTCGCAGGAAGCGCGGGAAAAGCTGCGCGAACTGTCTTTCGGCCAGCAGAAAGTTGTGGATGCGCCGGTCACCTTCATCATCAGCGGCACCTTGAAGGTGCATGACCAGGTGGCGGCGGCGCTGAAACCGGCTGTGGATAAAGGCATACTTATCCAACCCGTTATCGATAGCTGGACCCGCATGGCTCAGGGCTCGATGGACGGCGACGAACGCGCCCAGCGCGATGAGGCCCTTCGTTCAGCCTCACTGGCCGCGATGACCATGATCCTGGCCGCCGAAGGCATGGGCATTTCAAGCCTGATCAGCGCTTGATTATCGATTTGTGATTGTCACGCCGGTGGCCACCAGCAGGCCGCCGGCAATCATCGAAGCCATCACCTGCTCGCCCAGCATCAACGCCGCGAGCGATACACCGAATACCGGCACCAGGTTGTTGAACACCGCCGTGCGTGCCGGGCCAAGGGCCTTCACGCCCTCATACCACCACACGAAAGCCACCACGGTGCCGAAAGCGCCAAGGTAGGTAACCGACGCCCACACCTGCCAGCCCAGCGATGCCCAAGCCACGTTCGGCAACTCACGCGAGGCGGTGATCAGCAGGAAGCCCAGGCCCCACAGCGAGGCATACGTGGTGGCGGCGATCGGCGACAGGCCTTTCAGTGCGGCGCGGCCGACCAGCGTGTAGGCTGCCCAGCAGGAGGCTGCGCCCAGCATCATCAATTCACCAACGCCGATCGACTGGCTGATGTCATGCAAGGCCGCCATCGGCTCGCCGCGCGTGATCAGTACTGTGGCGCCGACAAAGGCAATGCCGATTCCCGCCCATTTCTGCCAGTTCAGGCGTTCGCGCAGCACGGCGGCAGCGGCCAGCGCGGTCACGATCGGATTCATCGCGATAAAGAGCGCCGAGCGGCTGGCTTCCATCTTGCCCAGCGCAGAGAAGAAGCAGAAGTTGTACAGGAAGATACCGGTCAGGCCCAAGGCGGCGGTCGCCCCCAGTTGCTGCATCGAGAGTTTCGGCAGGCCGCCTTCCCGCTTCCAGGCCAGCACCAGCAGCAGCGCGGCGGCAATCGAGAAGCGGATGGAGGCTGCCGTCAGCGGCGGCAGTGCATTCGAGACAATATGGCCGGCGATGAAGGTGCCGCCCCATATCAGGGTGCAGGCGATCAGTTTCAGGTAGATCATGGCAGTGGGCCTTGCGTGTCAGTGAAGGAGGTTATACATTAATACTAATCCTGACTCATAGAAAAATGAGTAAATCCTCATGACTTTCACCCAACTGGAAATCTTCGCCCTCGTGGCGGAATTGCGCGGCTTCACCGCCGCCGCCATGCGGCTTGGCGTGAGCCAGTCCGCTATCTCACATGCCATCAAGTCGCTGGAGCAGGAGCTGGGCGCCCAGCTCATCGAACGGCAAGGCGCCACGGCCGACGTGACGGAACTGGGCCAGCGCCTGCTGGTGCGCGCCCGAGAGATCCTCGGCCTGGCGGAATCGATGCGGCAGGAAGTGTCGGCAGCCAGCGGCCTGAATAAGGGGTTGCTGCGCATCGGCTCCTTCGGCCCGACCTCTTCGCTCAAGCTGATCCCGGCCATTCTCGACGTCTTCCAGAAGCGCTATCCCGGCATTGAAGTGCGCATCGACGAAGGCACGGACGACGACACCCTGCAATGGATTCTCGACCGCCGCGTCGACATCGGCTTTATCCAGCAGCCTGACGACCGTTTCGACACCGTCGACCTGGTGGAGGACCAGATGGTGGCGCTGCTGCCGGCAGGCCACCGCCTGGCGGCCAAGAAGTCCGTCAGCGCGCACGACCTGGCGAACGAGCCTTTCATCATGCCGGACGCCGGCTGTTCGACCCTGATCGAGCCGCTGTTTGCCGCACAGGGCCTGTGCCCGCAAGTCCGTTACCGCATGTCGCAGGTGCTGACCGTGCTGGGCATGGTGGGGCGCGGCGATGGCGTGTCAGGCATGGCAGAATTGGCGCTGCCGATCGACCTGGCTGCCACCCATCCGAACATCGCGGTGCGCCCCTTCTCGCCCCCAGTGCGGCGCCGAGTCGGGCTGGCGCTGCGCAACCTGGCGCAGGCCTCGCCGGCCGCCAAGGCTTTTGTCGAAGTCGCACGAAAGGTCAAACTATGAGCACTAAAGTCGAACTGGAGCAGCGCCTGTTTGCCACAGGAAAAGCATGGTGGACGTGGCTGCAAAAGCAGCATTCCTCCTCGCCCGGCGTGTGGATGAAGATCGCCAAGAAAGAGGCGCCGGAAACGTCGGTCCAGTACCCGGAAGCGCTGGACGCGGCCCTGTGTTTCGGCTGGATCGACGGTCAGAAGAAGAGCATCGACGAGCAATACTGGCTGCAAAAGTTCACGCCGCGCGCCAAGCGCAGCATCTGGTCCAAGGTGAACCGCGACAAGGTCGCCGCACTGGCCGAAAAGGGGCTGATGCAGCCTGCCGGGCTGGCGGAAGTCGAGCGCGCCAAGCAGGACGGCCGCTGGGAAGCAGCATATGACTCATGGAGCGCGGCGGAAGTGCCGGCCGATTTGCAGGCAGCGCTGGATGCCAGCGCCAAGGCGCGTGCGAACTTCTCGAAGCTTAGCTCGCAGAACCGCTATTCGATCCTGTTCCGCACCCACCAGGCCAAGCGCGCGGAAACACGGGCCAAACGGATTGGCGAATTCGTCGCCATGCTGGAGCGCGGCCAGGCCATCTATCCCCAGGCCGGCTTCACGACCATCAAGTAGAACACGGCGATGAAGGCGAAGAAAGCCGGAATGCCAAGCACGACCCAGGCGCGGAAGTAGCGCCAGAACTGGGCAGGCAGCGGCGCCGCCTGCTGCATCGCTTCCGCCGCGACATCGCGCATCTTCATTTGCAGCCAGACGACAGGCAGCCAGCACAGCAAGGCGATCACGAACAGCACGACGGACCATTTGATCCAGGGCGTGTGTATGGGAAAGCCGGCGAGATGGATCAGGTAAAAGCCGGTCGCCGGCTGGGCGATCATCGTAACGCCGGTGAACAGCCAGTCGGCAATCACCAGAATGCGGGTGACGACGGCAATTGCCTGCACATTTTTGCTGATCACCGCGAACAGCAGGTACCACGCGGAGCCGATGCCTGTGCCGAACAGCAGCGTTGAAGAGAGGACGTGCAGCCATTTGACGATCAGGTATTCCATGACGGTTTCTCCATTTCGTAGAGCATCCACAGCGTGGCCAGCATGGGCAGGTTCTTGCTGATTGGGCCATAGGGGTGGAGCAGGAATTCGGGCAGGCGCCAGGCGATGACGATGCTGTAGAAGGCGATCAGGGCGATCTGCGCAAGCCATAACCAGCGTCGGCTGCGGCGTGGCCAAGCCAGCGTTGCCACGCCGAAGGCAAGGTCGAGCGCGGATGCGCCGTACAGCATCAGCGGCGCCAGCATTTGCGGCACGCCGGTGCGAACCAGCAGCGTGTAACTGTCGGCGACCGGATACAGGCCGGCCGATACGATGGCAGTCCAGATCCACACAGCGGCGATGCTCACACGCAGAACGGGCAGCAGCCAGTCGAGTTGCGCCTGGCTGCGTGTAGCCTCCGGCTGGGCAATAAAGTCGCGCACCGCACGCGGCTGGCGGCCCAGCAGTGCAGCCAGGGGGGCCGCGTCAGCGGTATTCCCGCGCGCCAGCATCTCCAGCGCCTCGCGGTCGAGTGGGCTCCCTGGAAGGATGCCCGCAACGCGCGACAGGCTGCGTGCGAGCCAATCCGGCAACCGCAGCACCGGCAAACGCCACCGGCCCAGGCCCATCGCTTCCCTCAACGCGCGCAAGTAATCCACGAATGGCAGCGCCTCCGGGCCAACCAGCGCCAGGCGCGCCACGCCGGCGCCCGTCGCAGGACGCTCGGCGGCTCCCCGCTCGACCAGGATAACGATAGCGGCTACGACATCGTCGATATGGACCGGCTGTACCAGCTGCGGCGCACTGCCCAGCCGGACCGCGAGCGGCATGCTGGCCAGCATGCGAAACATGCGCGCGCTGGCGCCCTCCGCACCATAGACCAGCGAGGGCTGGACGATGCAGCCGTCCAGCTGCGACGCAGCCAGTGCATCGTCGGCCGCCTTCTTGCTCGCGTGAAAAGCTGAACGCGCGCCGGCATCCGCACCAAGCGCCGACACCTGCACCACATAACGTACGCCCACCTCCGCGCAGGCGGCGAACAGCGCGCGCGGCGCCGCATCATGCACAACCGCAAAAGAAGCTGCGCCTTGCGGACGAAAAATACCGACCGCGTTGACCACCGCATCCACGCCCTTGAGGCGCGCCGCCCACACAGCTTTTTCGGTATCGTGGACGAAGTCGGCAGGAACAAAGCCCATGCGGTCGTCGCGGCTGGGATGCCGCCCGGCAGCAATGACCTCATGACCGCGCGCCAGCAAGGCCGCCGCAACACGCGACCCGATAAACCCTGTAGCGCCGGTCAGCAGCACCCGCATCGGCTCCTCCTCCCGTCCTCGGACATTACACGAAAAGGGAGAATCGCCATGGACACTTGGAGCACGGCGCTCAAGCACAGCGTATTGCCCGGCGCACTGGCCAGCCTTGCCTCGACGCTGGTGCTGGCCGCTTGCGGCAAACGCGAAGCCGGCAGCATGTTTGCAGGAGTAAATGCGGTTAGCCATTGGCTCTGGGGTGACAAGGCGACGCGCGTCGACAAGCCTACGCTCAAGCACACGCTGGTCGGATACCTGATCCACCACGGGGCGTCGATGTTCTGGGCCGCGCTATTTGAAAAGTCCTGCTGCAAGACGCTCGACAAGAAGGAGGCGACAACCACCGCCACCGTGGCGGCGGCGGCAAGCGCTGTCGCCTGCTTCACCGATTACCAGCTGACGCCGCACCGGCTGCGGCCGGGATTCGAGGAGCGCCTGTCGCATACGTCGCTGCTGATGGTGTACCTGGCCTTCGGGGCAGGCCTGGCTGCCGGCGCTTACCTGAACCGGCGCGACAACTAGCGGTCTTCCTGCTCCAGCCAGCGGCGCCCGTGCGCCAGCACCTGCTCCAGTTCGTAGCGCACGGCAGCCAGCATGCCCGGCAGGTTGTCCGGATTGCCGACCCGGATTGCCGATTCGGCGTCCAGCGTGGCCTTCACCAGCCGTTTTGCCCCCAGCACGCCGACCGCGCCGCGCAGGCTGTGCAGGATGCGCGCCGCTTCGCCGGGCCGGCCCGCGCGCACTGCCGCATCCGCATCGTCCATGGGCTGCAGGCCGCCTTCGAGCGCGCCGCGCACCATCTTGAACATGACCGCCCGGCCCTTCTGGTCCTTGCCCATCACGCGCATCAGGCTGTCCATGCTGAATACCTGCTCGGACGGCGCCTGCTCCGAGGGCGCCGTGCCGGCATCGTTGGCAGCGGGCGCGCTTCCCGCAGGCTTGCGCAGGTAGCGCTCTATCACCGCCATCATCTCCTCGATCACCACCGGCTTGGCGATGAAATCGGTGATGCCGGCCTCGGTGCAGCGATGGCGTTCGGAAGCCAGCACGCCTGCGGTCATGGCTATCACCGGCAGGTCCAGTTTCAGCTCGTCGCGGATCATGCGCGTGGCGCTGAAGCCATCCAGCACCGGCATCTGCATATCCATTAGCACGATGTCATAGCGGCTGGCGCTGGCCCGCAGGATATCGACCGCCTGCTGGCCGTCGCCCGCCACGTCGAGCGTTGCGCCGGCAAGTTCCAGGATGCCGCGTGCAACGGCCTGGTTCAGCAGGTTGTCCTCCACCAGGAGGAAATGCGCGCCGCGCAGCCGGTTGCCCAGTGCGGAAGCCGACGCAGAAGCATCTTCGGCTCCGCTGGATGCCGCCAGCGCCTGGTGCAGGGCGTCGAACAGGCTCGATGCCGTGATCGGCTTGACCAGTACCGCATCCGCTTCCGGCGTGCTGGCGATATCGTCGACCTGCGCGCGCGCGAAAGCATTGATGGTGACCACGATAGGCTGGCGGTGGCCCTCGGCTGCCCGCCTGATTTCGCGTGCCGAGGCATAGCCATCCGAACCCGGCATGTGCCAGTCGGTCAGCACCACGTCATAAGGGTGGGGCCCGGACAGCCGTTCCTGGAAGCGCTGCAGGGCTGCCTCGCCACTATCGACTTCGTCCGCATCCCAACCCCAGGCGCGCAACAGTTGGGCGATCATGGTGCGGCTGGTGCTGTTATCGTCCGCTACCAGCACGTTCAGCGGCCCGATCGTCGGCAGGCGTCGCGCTGCGGCGCGTTCCGGCAGCACGCTGAACCAGAGTTCGAAGGAGAAGGTGCTGCCATCGCCGGGCGCGGTTTGAAGCTGCACCTGGCCACCCATCAGCTCCACCAGGCGGCGCGTGATGGCCAGGCCCAGGCCGGTGCCGCCAAAGCGGCGCGTGATGCTCTCGTCGCCCTGCGAGAAGGCATGGAACAACTGGGCAGTCTGCTGTTCCGTCATGCCGATGCCGGTGTCGCGGACTTCGAAGCAAAGCAGTGCGCGGTCGGCCACCCGCACCGCCGTTTTCACCGAAACCACCACTTCCCCCTGCTCGGTGAACTTGATGGCGTTGCTGGCCAGGTTGGTCAGGATCTGCTGCAGCCGCAGCGCATCGCCATGCAGCAGGGTTGGCACGTCCGGCGCCACCACGATGGCCAGTTCCAGCTCCTTGTCTCCGGCGTTCATGGTCATGGTGGTGGCCAGGGTCGCCATCGCCTCGTCCAGGTCAAAGTCGATCGGCGCCAGTTCCATGCGGCGCGCTTCGATCTTGGAAAAGTCCAGCACGTCGTTCAGGATGCCCAGCAAGGACTGGCCGGAAGTGCGGATCATGTTCAGGTATTTGCGCTGTTGTGCGCTGAGCGAGGTATTCCCGAGTAAATACACCATCCCTAGCACGGCGTTCATCGGCGTGCGGATCTCATGGCTCATATTCGCCACGAAGTCGCTCTTGGCGCGATTGGCCGCCTCGGCACGGTCGCGCTCCTGCTCCAGCTCCTCCGCGCGCAGGCCGGCTTCCGCCATCAGGGCCTGCGAGTGGGCTTCGGCTGCCTGGCGCTCCTGCATCAGGCTGTTGAATGCTTCCGTCAGTTCGCCAACTTCATCTTTGCGGGTGACGGGAATTGGGGTGAACGCGCCGGGCGCGGCACGCAGGTCCTGGATCGCATTCCGCAATTTCGCCACTGGCGCCAGCAGGTAGAGCGTGATCCAGCCGATCAGCAGCGCGGCGACCACTGACGCCGCTACGCCCCATGCCAGCATATGTAACAGAACGCCTTCGAAAGGCTCAAAGGCTTCATTCACCGGCAGGATGGAGGCAAGCAGCCAGTCGGTGGATTTCAGCCGCCGGTAGCTGCTTACGCCGGGCACCCCGGCGGCACTGGTGCTGAAGACGGTGCCCTCGAACTCCCCGTTCATCGCGCGCGTCGTAGCCGGGTTGGCATTCGGGGCCCGCGGCTGAAGGATGCGGCTGGCTTCGGGATGCACCACGTAGATTGACGGCTCGCCGAGCGTCACGGCGAAGTAGTAGCCGGTCTTGCCTACCTTGGCGGTGCGCAGGTGGCCCAGCATATTGTCCTTGTACAGCCGCAGCACGCCGGCCAGTACGCCGGCCACCTTGCCGCGCTCGTCCAGGATGGGCGCCACCATCTGTACGATGGGCTGGCCGCTGACGCGGCTCTTGATCGGTCCCGCAATCAGCGGCTTGCGGGTCTCCAGCACTTTCTTGAAGTATTCGCGGTCTGCGACCGAGACCTTCTCCCGTCCGGTGATATGGGGAACATCTGCCACTACGCTGCCGGCGGCATCGATCACGATGACGTCGTCGAACATCGACAGCATGGCGCGCTCCTCGTACCAGTTGCGCAAGCCGGCGGGGTCGTTCATCAGGCTGCGCGGCTGCTTGCGTGCCGACTGGGCGATGACGTCCAGCAGGGTAGTCAGCTTGTCGTCCAGGTCTTCGGCGGTGCGGGTGATCAGGGCATCCTGCTGCGCAAACAGTACCTTGGTGAAGTCCTCGCGCAGGCGTTGCGCCTGCAATACGGTCACCACGGCAATCATCACGATGGACGTGATGCTGGTGGCAAGTGCGACCTTCACATTGATCCCGAGAGGCTTCATCGACGTCCTTTGGGCGAGGGGGCTGCTGGCTAGTGTAATTTATTTTTGTAACCGCGAATCCAAATCCGGAATCGACCCCTCTTAGCAGGTGAGGAATTTCCCTCCAACTGCGAAAAGGAGTGCAAAATGTTCTATGTTAAAAATGTCCCAACCTGGGAACGCGCCCTGCGCGTGATCGTTGGCCTGGCAGTGGTGGCGTGGGCCGTCCTGGCCCTCGGCGGGCTGTGGGGCGCGGTCGTGGCGCTGTCGGCGGCGGGGATCGTGCTGTCAGGGCTGTTTGGCTTCTGCCCTGCCTGCGCCATGGTGGGCCGCAAACTGGATAAGGCGAATCGGTAATGGCACTTCTTGAACAGCACCAGCCGGTGCTGCAGGCGGCCCACAGCGGCGATCCGCAGGCCCTGGCCAAGCTGCTGGCGGTGTGCCAGCCCGACATCCGTCGTTATGCGCAGCGCAATTGCCTGATCAGCGACGTGGATGATGCGGTGCAGGAGGTGCTGCTGGTGATGTCGCGCCGCCTGTCTTCGCTGAAGGTGCTGGCGGCGTTTTCCGGCTGGCTGTTCAAGGTCGTGCAGCGCGAGTGCCGGCGGCTTGGGCGGCGCGCCTTCAACTACGACCCGTATGACGAGGAGCGCGCCGAGCAATGGCTGGCATCGCAGGATGATGCAGGCTTGCGGACGGAACTGGTGCAGGCGCTGGAATCGCTGCCGCGCGACTACCTGCAGATTGTGCTGCTGCGCGACTTTGAAGAATTGAGCATTGCGGAGATTGCGCAGGAACTCGGCCTGACGACGGCGGCTACCAAGAGCCGCCTGCATCGGGCGCGTGCGCTGGCGCGCGAATACCTGGTCGGCTAGCGTGCCGTGCCGGGCGTAGTGCCAGCGTCGGCGCGGATCGCCACTTCGCGTTCTACAGGCCATTGCCAGACGCCTTCCAGGCGCCAGTCGCGCTGCTTGCCCTCGACGAGCACTTGCCAGCGCGAGCGCTCCAGCATCGGCAGCGCTACGCTGAAGTTGCCGGCGGCATCGGGGCGGGCCATCAGCACCATGTCGCGATTCGGCTGGGTGGCGTGTTGCAGGCGCACGGACAGTATTTCGTCCGCGAGCGGCTTGCTGCTGCCGACATGGCCGTGCAGCAGGCCTTCCGCTGCGTCGTAGCGCAGGCCGATCGACAGGCCGAGGGCGGCGGCCGCGCGGTCGCGCCGCAAGTCCTGGTTGATCGCCTTACCCTGTTTGTAGTAGTCGCCCACCACCAGCGCATCCTGGCTGGTGAAAGCGACGTAGCTGGTGGCGATGCCTGCCACTGCCACAACGGCCGGGCCGAGCATCAGCAGCCATGGCCAGCGATGGGTATACCAAGGGGCGGCGTCGGCGGGGGCGACGGTAGCATTCATTTCAATCTCCTTAGCGCGGCACGATGAATACCGCTTTTTCCTTGACGGCCAGCGATGGATCATCCAGCGCCGTCAGCTCAATCGCAATCTTGTTGGATCCAGTCTCGCCCTTGCCGTGATCAACGCGCAGGCGGATCGGCACCGCGCGGGTTTCGGTCGGGCCCAGTTCCACGGTATCCGGTACCGCAACCTGCAGCGTATCGATGCCGCTGGCACGGATACGGTAGGTATGGCCTTGTTCGCCGGTGTTCATGATCTGGAGGCGATACACGTTTTCGATCATGCCGTTTTCCACTTCGCGGCCCATCGAACCGCGGTCGCGGATCACGTCCATCTTCAGCGGCGTGCGCAAGGCCAGGGTGGTGAATACGGCGATGATGAACAGCAGCAGGCCGCCGGTATAGAGCAAGACGCGCGGGCGCATGATGCGCTTGCGGATCTCTTTCGCACTCAGGCCGAGCTGCATTGCGCGATCGGTGCTGTAGCGAATCAGGCCGCGCGGCTGCTGGATCTTGTCCATCACGATATCGCAGGCATCGATGCAGGCGGCGCAGCCGATGCACTCGTACTGCAGGCCTTTACGGATATCAATGCCGGTCGGGCAGACCTGGACGCACAGCGAGCAGTCGATGCAGGAGCCTTCCGATTTCGGGCCGCGCGGTTCGCCGCGCTTTTCGTCGTAGGTGATGATCAGCGTGTCGCGGTCGAACATCGCGCTCTGGAAGCGGGCGTAAGGGCACATGTACTTGCACACCTGCTCGCGCAGCCAGCCGGCATTGCCGTAAGTGGCAAGGCTGTAGAACAGCACCCAGAAGGTTTCCCATGGGCCGAAGTTGAACGTCTGCGCTTCCTTGGCGAGGTTGTGCAGCGGCGAGAAATAGCTGACGAAGGTAAAGCCGGTCCACAAGGCCAGCAGCAGCCACGCGAGATGCTTGCCGCCCTTTCGCCAGGCTTTGTTGAACGACATCGGCTCTTTCGCCAGGCGCATCTGGGCGCTGCGCGATCCTTCGAACTTACGCTCGATCCACAGGAACATCTCCGTGTAGACCGTTTGCGGACAGGAGAAGCCGCACCACACGCGGCCGGCAACCGCCGTGACCAGGAACAGGCCCCAGGCACAGGCGATCAGCATGGCCGCCAGGTAGATGAAGTCCTGCGGCCACAAGACCAGGCCAAAGATGTAGAACTTGCGCGACATCAGGTCGAACAGGATGGCCTGCCGGCCATTCCATTGCAGCCAGGGCGCTCCGTAGAAGACCAGTTGCGTCAGGATCAGGCAGATCCAGCGCAGGTTCTGGTAATGGCCTTTCACCTCGCGCGGGAAGATATCCTCGCGCTTGGCGTACATCTTGATGACTTGTGGTGCGGGGGCGTTCATTTCTTACCGAGAAGCGGTGACTGGAGGGTTCGACAGGCCCCAAACGTAGGCTGCCAGCACATGCACTTTGCCTTCGCCGAGGAAGTCCTCGAAGGCAGGCATGGTGTTGTTGCGGCCCTTGCGGATGGTTTCCATGATGGTTTCGGCACTGCCGCCGTACAGCCAGGTCTTGTCGCTCAGATTAGGCGCACCCAGCATCGGGTTTCCCTTGCCGCCCGCACTGTGGCAGGCCATGCAGGCGCTGAACTTCGACTTGCCCATGACGGACTTGATCGGGTCGTGCGTGCTGTCCGACAGGCTCAGGACATACTGCGCAACGTTTTCGATATCCTTTTCCGACCCCACTGCGGCGCCCATCGGAGGCATCACGCCGTGGCGGCCCTTCATGATGGTCAGCTTGATGGTGTCGGGATCGCCGCCATGCAGCCAGTCCTTGTCTGCCAGGTTCGGGAAGCCCTTGTTGCCGCGTGCATCGGAACCGTGGCATTGTGCGCAGTAGGTCAGGAACAGGCGTTCGCCGATGGCGTGCGCCTGCGGATCTGCCGCTACTGCTTTCAGGTCCTGGCCCTTGTACTTGTCGAACAGCGGGCCGTACTCCTTCTCTGCCTTGGCCAGTTCTTCCTTGTGCTCCTTGGCGGAAGTCCAGCCCAGCGAGCCCTTATAGCTGCCCAGGCCCGGATACAGCCACAGATAGCCGATGGCGAAGGCGATGGTCAGGTAGAACAGCCACATCCACCAGCGCGGCATGGGCGTATTCAGTTCGGTCAGGTCTTCGTCCCAGATATGGCCGGTGGTGCCGACTTTGCCGTCCACCGACTTCAGGGCTGAACCTTTGACGGACGACTGGGACCACAGCAGCACGCCGCAGCCGACGATGCCGATGACGGTCAGGACGACGACGTACAGGTTCCAGAATTCGCTGGTGAAATCAGCCATGGTCCTTCTCCTCGTCTGCGAAAGGCAGCTTGGCTGCTTCTTCCCAGTTACCGCGCTGGGCCCACCATACGATGCCGAGGAAAGTGAGGAAGGAAATCACCGTCATCACATTGCTCGCATTGCCAAAAAAGTTTTCCATTTCAGTTCCTCGTCTTGATCAGGGTGCCCAGGCCTTGCAGGTAAGCCACCAGTGCATCCTCTTCCGTCTTGTTGGCCAGTTCGGCCGGTGCGGCGGCGATTTCTTCTTCCGTGTACGGATCGCCCATGCGCTTCAGTGCGCGCATCTTCGGCACCACGTCTTCCGGCTTCAGCTTGTTCTGCGCCAGCCACGGATAGTTCGGCATGTTCGATTCCGGCACCACGTCACGCGGGTTGTTCAGGTGGGTGCGGTGCCACTCGTCGGAGTAGCGGCCGCCAACGCGTGCTAGGTCTGGGCCGGTGCGCTTGGAGCCCCACTGGAACGGGCGGTCATACACAAACTCGCCCGCCACCGAGTAGTGGCCGTAACGTTCGGTCTCGGCGCGGAACGGGCGCACCATCTGCGAGTGGCAGACGTAGCAGCCTTCACGCACATAGATGTCGCGGCCGGTCAGGCGCAGCGCGGAATAAGGCTTCAGGCCCGCCACCGGCTCCGTGGTCGACTTCTGGAAGAACAGCGGGATGATCTCCACCGCGCCGCCCACCGATACCACCAGCGTAACCAGAGCGATCAGCAGCCAGGGGTTCTTCTCAATCCATTCATGGGAAAATTTCATCTTCTACTCCGATCAGTTGCCACTCAGGCGGCCATGCTCAATTCAGGGATGCGTGCACGCGTCGTTTCGCGGCCCTTCAGGGTCATCCAGGCGTTGTAGGCCATGATGCACATGCCGGCCAGGTACAGCAGTCCGCCCAGGAAGCGCACCACGTAGTACGGATAGGTGGCCTTGACGCTTTCCACGAAGGTGTAGGTCAGGGTGCCGTCGGCGTTGACTGCGCGCCACATCAGGCCCTGCATCACGCCGGCAATCCACATCGCGGCGATGTACAGGACGACGCCGATGGTGGCGACCCAGAAGTGCAGGTCGATCAGCTTGGTGCTGTACATCCTGGTCTGGCCGGCCATGCGTGGGATCAGGTAGTAGATCGAGCCCATGGTGATGAAGCCCACCCAGCCCAGTGCGCCGCCGTGAACGTGGGCGATGCCCCAGTCGGTGTAGTGCGACAGTGCGTTGACGGTCTTGATCGACATCATCGGGCCTTCGAAGGTGGCCATGCCGTAGAAGGACAGGGACACGATCATCAGCTTCAGGATCGGGTCGGTGCGCAGCTTGTGCCATGCGCCGGAGAGGGTCATCATGCCGTTGATCATGCCGCCCCAGCTTGGCGCCAGCAGGATCAGGGAGAACACCATGCCCAGCGATTGCGCCCAGTCAGGCAGCGCGGTGTAGTGCAGGTGGTGCGGACCGGCCCACATGTAGGTGAAGATCAGCGCCCAGAAGTGCACGATCGACAGCTTGTAGGAGTACACGGGACGCTCGGCCTGTTTCGGGATGAAGTAGTACACCATGCCCAGGTAGCCGGCGGTCAGGATGAAGCCCACCGCATTGTGGCCGTACCACCACTGGATCATCGCGTCCTGCACGCCGGTGTACATGGAATAGGACTTGAACAGCGAGGCCGGCATCGACATCGAGTTCACCACGTGCAGCAGGGTCACCGCCAGGATATAGCCGCCGAAGAACCAGTTGGCCACGTAGATGTGCTTGACCTTGCGCTTGACGATGGTGCCGAAGAAGACCACCGCGTAGCTGACCCACACCAGGGCGATCAGGATCGAGATTGGCCATTCCAGCTCAGCGTATTCCTTGCCGCGGGTGAAACCCATTGGCAGGGTGACCACGGCGGCCAGGATCACCGCTTGCCAGCCCCAGAAAGTGAAAGCTGCCAGCTTGTCGGAGAACAAACGGACCTGGCAAGTGCGCTGCACCACGTAGTACGACGTGGCGAACAGGCCGCTGATGCCGAAGGCGAAAATCACTGCATTGGTGTGCAGGGGACGCAGGCGACCGTAGGTCAGCCAAGGAATGTCCAGGTTCAGGGCGGGCCAGGCAAGTTGGGCGGCGATGATGACGCCGACCAGCATGCCCACAACGCCCCACAGTATGGTGGCGATCGCGAATTGCTTCACGACCTTGTAGTTGTAGTCCAGTGATTGATCCACTTTGAATTCTCCAGGCAGACACTTTGATGAGATATGTCAAAGGTTACCGAGGAGCACTTCAAAAAAACATGACGTGGATCAAATCCGGTCGTTGTCCTGCAAAACGCGGATGGCCGGGCCTACCAGATCGTCGAATTGGCCGTCATCCGAGGCCTTGAAAAACAACCACAGCGCGCCGAAAACCAGGCCGACGCTGATGGGGATGAGCAGGTAAAGTGATTCCATTTTTTTAACCTCTGCGCAAACGAAGCGCATTGAGAGCGACGATGGCGGAGCTGGCCGCCATGCCAACGCCGGACAGCCAGGGGTTCAGCACACCGAAGGCCGCTGCCGGAATGGCAACAATGTTGTATAGCGTGGCCCAGGCCAGGTTCTGGCGAATCACGCGCATGGTCTTGTCCGCGCTGCGGGCGGTTTCCGTCAGCAGCGGCAGGCGGGCGTCGAGCAGTACGCAGTCGGCATGTACTTGTGCCAACGTTGCCCCGCTGCCCATTGCGAAAGAGACATCGGCCGCGCTCAGCACGGCGGCGTCGTTGATGCCGTCGCCAACCATCGCTACCACGCCGCCGCGCGCTTGCAGCGCCTGGACGTATGCCAGCTTTTCGTCCGGCAGGCAGTCGCCGATCGCCTCCGTGATGCCCAACTGTCCTGCCACGCTCTCCGCCAGTGACTGCTGGTCGCCGCTTAGCAGCACGACCTCCTTGCCGAGCCGCTGGAAGAATTCAACCGTCCGCCGCGCATCCGCCCGAAGTGCGTCGGAAATGCGGAAACGTCCCAGCCAACGGCCCTGCATGCCCAGCCACACGGTGGTCATCGGCGAGCTGTCCGTGGCGCCCGCAGCGCCAGCCGTTCCGGCCAGGCCCGATCGCGGTACCGGGCTGCCAGCGATGCCGGCTACATATGCCGCAGTGCCGAGGCGATAGCGAACACCATTGACCATGCCTTCCATGCCCTGCCCCGCCAGTTCGTGCAGGCCGGTGGCGCCAGCCGCGCCAGCGCCATGCGCTTCAGCGGCGGCGCTGATGGCCCGTGCAATCGGGTGCGCGCTGCCAGTTTCGAGTGCCGCTGCCACGCGCAGGATGCCGATGATCCGCGCGCCATCGATCGCGTCGATGTTTTGCACGGTTGGGCAGCCTTCCGTCAGCGTGCCGGTCTTGTCGAATACGATATGTGTGGTGCGGTGCAAAGTCTCGAGGACATGCGGCTGCACGACCAGGGCGCCTTTGCCCAACAGGCGGTCTGTCGCTGCTGCCAGCGCCGAGGGAGTCGCCAGCGACAAGGCGCATGGGCAGGACACCACCAGTACGGCAATCGCCACCGGCCAGGCGCGCACTGCGTCATGCCAGGTCCAGAAGCCAAAGCTGGCCGCCGCGAACAGCAGCAGCGCAGCGACAGACCAAGAGGCGGTACGGTCCGCCCATTGCGCGATTTGCGGCTTGGCGCTGCCGGCGCGCTCGATCAGCTTGAGCAGGCCGGCCAGGGTGCTTTCGCGCGCCGGCTTCTCGACGCGCAGTACGACCGGGCTGCCTGCGTTGACCGCGCCGCCGGGAATCGTATCGCCGACAGTCTTGCGCTGCGGGGCGCTCTCGCCGGTCAGCAGCGACAGATCGACGGCCGTGCTGCCTTCAACGACAACGCAATCGGCTGCCACGGATTCGCCGCCTTTGACAATGATATGGTCGCCGGCGGCAAGTGCGCTGGCGGGCACGGTGGTGGCATCGCGCAGGTCCGGCCAGGCAGCCAGGCGCTGCGCCATCTCCGGTACGCCATGGCGCAGGCGCGACAAGGCGCTGGCTGCCTTGCGGCGCGCCACCATTTCCAGGTAGCGGCTGGCCAGCAGCAGGAAAATGAACATGGTGACCGAGTCGTAATACACCTCGCCGTGGCCGCGGAAAGTCGATACGGCACTACCGATGAAGGCGGCCATGATGCCTAATGCCACCGGCACGTCCATGCCCAGCACGCGCGCCTTCAGGCTGGCCCAGGCGCCTTTCAGGAAAGGCTGGGCAGAGTAGGCAATGGCGGGCAGCGTCAGGAGCAGGCTGGCCCAGCGCATCAGGCTAGCCATGCCGGCATCCAGCGTGCCGTCGTCACCGGCCATGTATTCCGGCGCCACGTACATCATCACCTGCATCATCGACAGGCCGGCAACGAAGAGCTGGCGGCCCAGCGTGCGGCTGGCTTTCTGCAGCTGCGCGTCGTGGCGGCTGGTATCGTAAGGCCAGGCGTTGTAGCCAATGCTGCGCACCGCCTCCAGCAGCGCCGCGGCGGTAGTTTTATCCTTGTGCCAGCGAAGGAACAGCTTTTCCGTGGCGACGTTCAGGTTGGCCATTTCCACGCCTTCGACCTGGCGCAGCCGATGCTCGATCAGCCACACGCAGGCGGCACAGCGGATGCCTTCCACCAGCAAGGTCGTTTCGCGCGCATCGCCATCGTCGATGATGTTCGGATCGTCTTCCGGCAGCGCGAGCGCGGCTGGCACCAGCGCCGCTGCGACGCCCGCCTCGCCCGGCGCGGCAAAGCCATTGCGTTCGCGGTAGTAGCTGGCCTGGCCGATATCGACAATGGTCTGCGCAACAGCCGCGCAGCCAGGGCAACACATTGCGCGCTCGACGCCTTCGATGTTCACATGCCAGTTGGCACTTGCGGCGACCGGCTGGCCGCAATGGAAGCAGGCCGCAATTTCATTCATCATCATGGCTGCACCGTCAGGCAAAGCACATCGAACAATGCGTGCTGGCCGCCGCTGGCTGCGCGGGCCAGGCCCAGCACGCCGAAGCCCAGTACCAGCAGGCCGCAGGCCACTCGCACTGAGCGTTTTTGCAGGTACTGGCGCAGCTTCGAACCAGCCATGCCCATCGCCAGCAGCATCGGCAGCGTGCCCAGGCCGAAGGCGCCCATCACCAGGGCGCCATCCAGCGCGGAGCCTGTCAGCATGGCTGTCAGCAGCATGCTGTACACCATGCCGCAAGGCACCCAGCCCCACAGGCCGCCGAGCGCCAGCGCCTTCAACGGCGTATCCATCGGAACCAGGGGCTTGACCATCGGTTGCACGCGGCGCCACAGGATGCCGCCCACGGCCTCCACGCGGGCCAGGCCGCGCCAGGCGTCCATCAGGTAGAGGCCCATGGCGACCAGCATCAGGTTGGCCATCCAGTAGGCGATCAACTGCGCGGATGCCATTTGTGCCAGGCTGGCGATGCTGCCGGCGATGCCGCCTGCAATTGCACCAGCCAGCATATAGCTGCCAATGCGCCCGCTGTTATAGGCCAGCACGTGGCCAAGCGCGCCTGCATTGGCGCCGGCCCAAGTCATGGCGGCAGTTCCACCCGTGCCCATGCGCGCAATCGGGATCACGCGAGCACGCGCCGGCGCGGCGGACGGACCGCCAACGCTGAACGCGCTGACGATGCCGCCGCACATGCCGGCGCAATGCACACTGCCGGCGAGGCCGGCAATCAGGATGGGCAGCAGGTTCATGAACTCCTCAAATCGTGCGCGAGAAGCGCAGCGGATGCACTTGTCCCGGCGCCGTTCCTGCAGCACGGTCGGCAGTCAGGTGGCGGTCGAACACCATGCAGATATTGCGGATCAGCAGGCGACCCTTGGGCGTTACGGAAATCCAGTCGTCTTCGATCGCCAGCAAGCCGTCGCGCTCGAACTCGCGCAGCTTTTCCAGCTCCTTGGCGAAGTACTGCTTGAAGCGGATCGGATAACCGAGTTCCAGCGCCGAGATCGACAGCTCGAAGTTACACATCAGCATCTGGATCACCATGCGGCGCAGCAGGTCGTCGTTGTCCATCGCGTAGCCGCGTGCGATCGGCAGGCGGCCTTCGTCCAGGCGCGCGTAGTATTCGTCCAGCGTTTTCTCGTTCTGGCTGTAGGTGCCGTTCACCGAGCTGATGGCAGACACGCCCAGCGCCACCAGGTCGGTTTCGGCGTGGGTCGAGTAACCCTGGAAGTTGCGATGCAGGCGGCCCTGGCGCTGTGCCACGGCCAGGTCGTCGTCCGGCTTGGCGAAATGGTCCATGCCGATGTAGACGTAGCCGGCCTTGGTCAGGCGATCGATGCACAGGGCCAGCATATCCAGCTTCACGGCCGGCGTTGGCAGCTCGTCTTCCGCAATACGGCGCTGCGGCTTGAACAGGTGCGGCATGTGCGCGTAGTTGTACAGCGCGATGCGGTCGGGATTGGCCTCGATCACCTTGTCCATCGTTGCCTGCATGGTGGTCATGCTTTGCTTTGGCAGGCCGTAGATCAGGTCCACGCTGATTGAGCGGAAGCCCGCGTCGCGCGCTGCCTGGATCACGGCCAGGGTTTCCTCGGCAGGCTGGATGCGGTTGACGGCCTTCTGCACGTCAGGATCGAAGTCCTGCACGCCCATGCTGACGCGGTTGAAGCCCTGCTTGCGCAGCGTGTGGATACGTTCAGCGTCGACGGTGCGCGGGTCGATCTCGATCGAGTACTCGCCCTCTTCATCCGGTGCGAATTCGAAGTGCTTGCGCATGTGCGCCAGCAACTCGCCCATCTGGTCGTCATCCAGGTAGGTCGGGGTGCCGCCGCCGAAGTGGAGCTGCTCCACGCGGTTCATGCCCGCGAACAGCTTGCCCTGCATATCGATTTCCTGCTTCAGGTAGCCAAGGTAGGTGACGGCCTTGCTGCGGTCCTTGGTCACCACCTTGTTGCAGGCGCAGTAGTAGCAGACCACGTTGCAGAAAGGGATATGGACGTACAGCGAGAGCGGTGCACGCGCCCCGCGCATGCGCAGGTTGGCTTGCGCCTCGAGGAAGCTGGAGTAGCTGAAGTCCGGCTTGAAGCGGTCGGCGGTCGGGTACGAAGTGTAGCGCGGGCCGGAAGTGCTCATGCGGCTGATCAGCTCTGCATCAAACTGTACGGTTGGTTCTGCAATGGTATTCATGATTTTCTCGTTCGGTATCAGGCTGCGAGGCGTTTGGGCGCCTTACGGGTTGGCTGCGCGCCGCGTGCCGAATTGACAGCCGTCAGGCGCGCATGACGGGTGCGTTCAAATTTGAACAGGCTGAAGGCGTCGCGCAGGTGGCCGGCTTCGTCGGCCAGGCTGACCGCCGCTGCGGCGGCCTCTTCGACCAGGCCGGCGTTCTGCTGCGTCACCTGGTCCATGTGGTTGACGGCCTGGTTGACCTGGTCGACGCCGATGCTCTGCTCGCGGGAGGCGGTGGAAATCTCGTGCATGATGGTGGTGACCTGCTTGACCGAGTTCACCACTTGGTCCATGGTGGCGCCGGCGCGTTGCGCACGTTCCATGCCGGTGCTGACCTTCTCCACCGAGATTTCGATCAGCTGCTTGATGTCCTTGGCGGCAGCGGAGGAGCGCTGCGCCAGGTTGCGCACTTCGCCAGCCACCACGGCGAAGCCGCGGCCCTGCTCACCGGCGCGTGCCGCTTCGACCGCGGCGTTCAGCGCCAGGATATTGGTCTGGAAGGCGATGCCTTCGATCAGGCCAATGATGTCGACCACGCGCCGGGACGAGGAGTTGATCTCGTCCATGGTCGCAATCACTTCGGACACGATCTCGCCGCCTTGCACCGCTACGCCGGAAGCGCTGACTGCCAACGCGTTCGCTTCCATCGAGTTCTCGGCATTGGCCTTCACGGTCGAAGAGAATTCCTCGATGCTGGAAGCGGTCTTTTCCAGGCTCGCTGCCTGCGATTCGGTGCGGCCGGCCAGGTCGGCATTGCCGGCGGCAATCTGCTTGGTCGCCACGGCCATCGCATCGATATTGAAGCGCACGTCGCGAATGGTGGCGATCAGGTTGTTATTCATCTGCTGCAGGGCGCGCAGCAACTGGCCCACTTCGTCGGTGCTGTCGGTGTCGAAGGAGCCGGTCAGGTCGCCGGCCGCGATCAGGCGCGCGCCATCGAGCGCGCGGCCCAGCGGCTGCAGCATGCCGGTGCGCAGCGTGTACCACAGGAAGACGTTGATCAGGAAGCCAAAGGCCGTGGCGCCAAAGATGCCCCAGCGCGTCACGTCGCTGGTGCCATCGGCGAACAGTGCAGCGATGCAGACCGCGATCTGCAGCACGTTGACCACGCTGGTGGCCAGCCAGATGCGCATGGCCAGCGACACATGGCTCAGGCGTGCCAGCACGTTCGACAGGCCCAGGCGCACGATCTGGCCATTCTTGATGCGGATATTGCGGGCACCGGCAATGATCTTGCGGTAGGCCTCGGTCGCGGCCGCGATCTGGCCGCGTTCGGCCTTGGTGCGCACCGACATGTAGCCGATGGTGCGGCCGTTTTCCTTGATCGGGGTGATATTCGCTTTGACCCAGTAGAAATCGCCGTTCTTGCAGCGGTTTTTCACCAGGCCGGTCCAGGGAATGCCGGCGCGGATGGTTTGCCACAGGTCGGCAAACGCTTCCGGCGGCATGTCCGGGTGGCGGATGATGTTTTGCGGCTGGCCAATCAGCTCCGCAGCGGAGAAGCCGCTGATGTGCTCGAAGTAAGGATTTACGTAGACGATATTGCCTTCCAGGTCAGTCTTGGAGACGATCGCCTGGTCTTCGTCCAGTTCTACTTCCTGATTGGTTACCGGTAAATTCTTACGCATCGCGCGCTCCCTGTTGACTTTCTTGCTATAACGCAAGATCACAGGGAACAGTCTAGGGACTTGAGCGCGCTTTTTTAATGATGTAGATCAAATCTGGCAGGGTTGGCCGGTCAGGCCACTTCTGCCTGGATTGCCGAACTGTCACGAACGTTCTTTTGCACTGCGACGGCGGCAAACAGGCTCAGGGCAAAAGCCATGCCGTAAAAGCCTTTTTCGCTGAGCGCCAGGTTGGCATTCCACAGACCGACCCCCAGCAGCAGGATAGCGGACGCGGTGGAAATCCAGCACAGGCCGAAGTACATATTCGACACGCGAATGCCTTCCACTTTGTCGCGCACCGACTTCTGCAGCGATACGGCGGCGAACAGGCCGTACAGCAGCAAGGTCAGGTAGTACCCTTTCTCGTTCAGCGCCATCTGGGCATTCCACAGGCCGGCCAGGAAGGCGCCGGCGCCCAGCAGCAGGGCGGTCCAGGAGGCGCCAACAAACGCGCCGGAAGGTCGGTTATGGGTCGACATCGGATTCTCCTTGTTAAAAATGACAGTGTGCCGCCGGGCCAATGCTTAGCGCTTGACCACGCTCAACAGTTTGCTGCCGATGGTGACGACCGCCAACACGATAGCGCCGGCGATCACGCCACCAATGGTATCCAGCGCGGACGGGGTAATGGCAGCCAGCAGGGGACCAACGCCGCCCACCGAACCGGCAGCTTCGGCAGCGTGATGGATCACGTCATGCGCGCCAGGAATACCGTGGGTCAGGATGCCGCCACCGACCATGAACATCGCGACCGTACCGGCAACCGACAGGAATTTCATCAGCTTGGGCGCCGCAGTCAGCAGGAAACGGCCGATCGCCTGCACGGCGGCACCGGCACGCTTGGTAAGGTACAGGCCGGCGTCGTCCATCTTCACGATGGCGCCCACCAGGCCATATACGCCCACGGTCATCACGATGGCGATGCCAACCAGCACCGTCACCTGTTGCAAGAAGCTGGCGGCCGCCACGGTGCCCAGGGCGATTACGATAATCTCGGCCGACAGGATGAAGTCGGTACGCACGGCGCCCTTGACCTTTTCCTTTTCCATTGCCACCAGGTCAACACTCTGGTTCGCATCCACCAGTTCCTTGTGGTGCTGCTCATCTTCCGCCGGCGAATGCAGGAACTTGTGGGCAATCTTCTCGAAACCTTCAAAGCACAAGTAGGCGCCGCCCAGCATCAGCAGGGGCGTAATCGCCCATGGCGCGAAGTAGCTGATCGCCAGCGCAGCAGGCACCAGGATCGCCTTGTTGATCATCGAACCCTTCGCTACTGCCCAGACAACAGGCAATTCACGGTCGGCTTGCACGCCTGCGACCTGCTGCGCATTCAGCGCCAGGTCGTCGCCCAGCACACCCGCGGTCTTCTTGGCTGCCACTTTGCTCATGGCAGCCACGTCGTCCAGGATGGTGGCAATATCGTCGATCAGTGCAAGCAGGCTGGAACCGGCCATTTCGTATAACTCCAAAGAAAAATTACAGGATCGACAATCTAACACGCCGCCGCAGCCAGCGGGCATCTTCAACGCTACAATGAACTCTTTATTCGTCGGTAATCGGTCATGACTTTCACCATCTGGATCACCTTTGTCATCGCTGCCTGCATCATTGCCGTGTCGCCTGGTTCCGGCGCGGTGTTGTCAATGTCGCATGGTTTGTCCTATGGCGTGAAGCGTACTTCCGCCACCATCCTCGGCCTGCAACTGGGCTTGCTGCTGGTGCTGGCGATTGCCGGCGCGGGTGTCGGCTCCCTGCTGATCGCCTCGGAAGTAGCCTTCAGCGTGGTGAAGACCGTGGGCGCGCTGTACCTGATCTGGCTGGGCATCAGCCAGTGGCGCGCCAAAGTCGCCGCCGGCGAAGGCGTACATGCCGCCCGCCAGGCGCTGCCGACCTTCCGCAAGCGCGTGATGATCGGCTTCCTGACCAATGCCACCAACCCGAAAGGCATCATCTTCATGGTGGCGGTGCTGCCGCAGTTCATCAACCAGCATGCGGCGCTGCTGCCGCAACTGGCCATCCTGGCCGCAACCATGTGCGTGATCGACCTGGTGGTGATGCACAGCTATGCCTTCCTGGCCTCGTCGATGCAGCGCTTCTTCCGCGAATCTTCAGCCATCAAGGTGCAAAATCGCGTATTTGGCGGCCTTCTGATGTTTATCGGCGGTGCCCTGTTCTTCGTCAAGCGGGGAGCGGCCCAGGCATGACCACCCAGTTCCGGCATTACAAGGGCGGCATCTACGATCTGGTGTGTGAGGCCACGGTGGAATCCGACCTCAGCACAATGATCGTGTACAAGGCTGCCAACGGCTCCATCTGGTGCCGCCCGCGCGAAGTCTTCTTCGAAATCATCGAAGTGGATGGCAAGCAGGTGCAGCGTTTTACCCCCATTTGAAATTATTTGTAACTTGCGTCCTCGCCAAGGGGGCTCAGGCGTTATATAAAAACAAAAACGCCGCAGACGTTCCCTTGGAGAGATAGAATGAGCCGCAAGATAGTGCAGTTCCTGATGCTGGCAGCGCTGGTCGCAGTGACCTCGGTTGCCATGGCCGATCCGCCCGCCCGGGTGGGACGGGTGACGGTTACCGAAGGCAGGGTGACCATGCTCGTCAACGGTGAAGAAGAATCCGGCAACCTGATGAACTGGCCGGTCACCAGCGAAAACCACCTGACGACCGCGTCTGGCGCCCGTGCGGAATTCCGCGTCGGCTCCACCGCCATCCGCCTGGACGGCGACACCGACCTCGAGGTGCAGGAACTGGATGACGAGCGCCTGGTGCTGCGCCTGAACTACGGCACCGCCGCCGTGCGCGTGCGCGATCCGGCCATGCTCAATGAATTCGAATTCCTCACGCCGCAAGCCCGCATTACGCTCACCGAACCCGGCTCCTTCCGGGTCGACACGGAGCGCGCTCCCGACACCACCGTGGTCAACGTCTTCGCCGGCAATGCCCGCGTTGAAGGCGCCGGCACCATGCTGACCGCCCGGTCCGGAAAACGCGTGGAAGTACGCGGCGACGACATCTTTACCGCGCTGGCGCGGCGTGATGATTTCGACAACTGGGTCGCCAACCGCGACCGCCGCGACGAAGGCATGGTCGCTTCGCGCTACGTGCCGGCTGACATGACCGGCTACGAAGACCTGGATAATTACGGCAACTGGGTGGAAGACCGCGAATACGGCACCGTCTGGTTCCCGCGCGCGGTGCCGGTCGGCTGGGCGCCCTATCGTGACGGCCGCTGGGTCTGGATTTCGCCATGGGGCTGGACCTGGGTCGATAACTCGCCCTGGGGTTATGCACCGTTCCACTATGGCCGCTGGGTCGTGGTCAGCGGTCGCTGGTGCTGGACGCCGGGACGCGTCATTGGCCGCGCAGTATGGTCGCCCGCGTTGGTGGGCTGGGTCGGCGGCAATAACTGGAGCGTCAGCTTCGGCTCGGGCCGTTCCGGTCCCGCCGTTGGCTGGTACCCGCTGAGCCCGCGCGACCGCTATGTGCCGGCTTACCGCGTATCGTCCGATTTCGAGCGCCGCCTCGTGTGGAATCACCGCACCAACGAGCGCTGGCACGAGCGCTACCACGACCGCGACCACGATGGCCGCCGCGATGGCGTGACTGCCTTGCCGAGCGACCAGTGGGGCCGTGGCCGCCATATTCCTGTGAACAACGGAGTGCGCGTCACGCCGCAGGACGTGCGCAACGTGCCGATCATGACCGCGCCGCCGGTATTGGCCTCCAGCTTGCAGCGTCCGCAACGCCAGGAACCGCCGCCGAGCCGTGAAGACCGCTTCAACCGTGACCGCGACGACCGCTTCAATCGCGACCGTAACTGGGAGCGTCGTGCCGAACGCGGCCCGGACCTGCGTGGCCCTGAGCGCCAGGAACAGCAACGCCAGCAGTTGCTGCAAACCCAGCCGCAGCAACCTCAGCAGCTGACGACGCCGCCACAGCAGCCGCGCCAGAACTGGACCCGTACCGATAATGACGAGCGCGACAATTGGCGCGGCCGCAATATGCGGGAGGAGCAGCGCCGCCCAGGCATCATTACGGCGACCCAGCAGCCGCCGCAACTGCAAGCAGCGCCGCCGCAAATGCCGCAGCCGCAGCCGCAACGCGTGGAGCAACCGCGCCATGAGCCGCGCTTCGGCGGAGGGGACCGCGACGCCCGGGAAGACCGTGGCCGCCGCGACGCACCGCCGCAGATGCAGATGGCCCCGGCCCGTCCGCCGCAGATGTCGCCACCGCCGCAGCAGGCCCAGCCACAACCGCAGCCGCAAATGCAACCCCAAATGCAGCCGCAGCAGCACCATCAACAACAGCCGCAGCAGCAGCAGCGCCGTGAAGTGCGCGAACGCCGCGGCGAGGATCGCCGGGAAGAAGAGCGCCGTTAAAGCGATGTCATGAAGGGGTAGCGAAACAGGGATAAGCTGCGCGCCTTGTCCCGACTATTTCGCCCCAAACGGAAGAAAAAGTCTTAGCCAGCCGGCCAACAGCCCAGGCTGGCTTTTTTTTATTTGCCGATTTTCGCCCGCTGGCGAATGCGCTCGCGCCACTCGCCCAACGCCGACAGCGCGCCGTGGAACTCCCGCTCGATCAGGTCGGCCTCCGCCTCCGTCACCTTGCCATCGATCAGCGCCTCGGACACCGCCTCCGCCACCGCGCCCACCTGGGCCATCACCTTGCACACCGTCTGCGACAGGTCGTCATTGCTCACCTCATCGGGGATAGGGACGATGAAGGCCGCCATGCCATGCCGCGTTAGCAGCGCGTGCAGCGGCAACATGGCTTCATGCACGCCAGCCTTGTGGCACAGGTCCACGATCGTTGAAACCTCCTCGAACGAGGGGTAATGCGAAGCGATGGTCGGCGCCAGCTTATTGCGCAGCACGTTGGCCGAAATGCCCATTTGCTGGGCAAGCGCCTCAATGCCGCCGGGATAGGTACGCGCCACCTTGTAAAGCGCGTCGTGCTGGTTCATGTCCAGGTATTTCTTAGTCATGGTGAAGCTGGCCTTTTTTTACCGATGCAGTCGGATTGTTTGAAAGATATGCTGATTTTCATCGAAAGTTTAACTACCTGACAACGGTGAATTTCATGTTCAAGCGCACTCGCTTCGCGGCCATCATGGCAATCGTGGTGGCAATTGTAGTCGCCAACACGGCCGATGCCCGCCCAAGCGGCTCATACCGCAGCGGCTTTTCCTCGAGCCGCAGCACGGTTTCGCGCAGCGTCAGCACCCCGAGCAAGCCAAGCTTCGGCACCTTTGGCCAGCGCCAGTCGCAGCCGCCTGCTGCGGCACGCACGCAACAACGCGATTCGGCGATGTCCCGTGACCTCGACCGCCGCGCCGCCCAGGACCAGGCGATGCGCACCTATGACACGCGGCGTGCGGCCGCTACTGGCCAGCCGGCGCCCGGCAGCTTCGGCAGCTCCACGGCCTCCCGCACCGGGACCACGCCTCCGCTGCCTCCGCTTGATCCGGTCGTTCCTGGTGGCCGCAGCGGCGGAAATGGCGGCTACAGCAACGGCGCCTTTGCCCAGCACGGCGCCCCGAACAGCGGTTCGACCAGTGCGCCGGCGCCCGTAATCGTCCGCGACAGCAGCAACGGCTGGCTGTGGGGCATCGGCGGCTTCATGCTGGGCCGCGCAGCCAGCGGCCATGCGGCTCCGGCCCCTGCTCCTGCTGCTCAGCCAGCCCCGGCACCGGCGCCAACCGTCCAGGGTGACGTCAGCGGCAATACCGGTGCCATGGCCGATGCCGCCGGCGCGAGCGACATTGCTGGTGCTGTTGTCGAGACCGCCCGCCAGCAGCAAGTACAAGCCCCGGCCGCCAAACCAGCCGCCCACGAATCGAGCACCCTGGCCAAACTGGCAGTCGCCTTGCTGATCGGCGGCCTGGTGTGGCTGGCCTGGAAAGCCTTCAGGATGATGGCCGCGGCGCAGGAAGTGAAAAAGAACGCTAACTACTCGTTTGAAAGGAACTAAGGAATGGGCTGGAAAGACGCCATCGATTACCTGCGCAGCGGCGCCAAGCGCCGCGGCGTCGACAGCGACGCGCCGCAGCCGGAAGACCGCGGCCTGCCGCTGGCAGCCCGGATCGGCAGCGTGGTGAACCTGCAAGCGTCGCCCCTGCTGCGCGCCAACGCCAACGGTTCCCTGGTCGCGTTGCCGGAAGCGGAAGACAGCCGGATCCTCGCCATTTCGCAGTTCAAGCTGTCGATGGCCGGCCGCCTGTACCGCTACTACCTGGCTAAGGGCGACGAGGACGAGCGCGAAAAGTTCCTCCAGCTTTATGTGGACGAGCACGGCGAGGTGAAGGAAATCCTGTACTGCACGCAGCTGGTGCGCTTCATCCCCACCACGGCGGAAGACCAGGACGCCTTCACTGGCGCAGATGGCTGCGGCCTTGGCGACCTGCAATTCAGCCTGTGGCGCAGCCAGCTGGAGGAAAGCGGCGCGGACAGCGCAGTGCTGGCCACCGCCTTCGGCGAGCAGGAAGCGCTGGACTTCGAGCGCGATGTTGGCGACCCGAATGCCGGTTTCGTCCCGCCCTTCACGGGCACCGAAACCCGCATCGACGAAGCCAGCGGCATGCAGGGCCTGAAACAAGAGCTGTACTTCATGCCCTACGCCCGGCAACTGGGCGACGGCAGCAAGGAATACCTGCTGGTCACGACGGAGATCCTCCAGAGCGTGAACGGCGATGCAAGGAAACGCGGAATTCACGTCGACTTCGTAGTGGGAATTCCGGTGGAGCAGGAACGGCTGGTCATCCAATAACGACCGCCGCATTGGTGAATTGAACTTAACTGAAAGGAAGCAAAAATGAGCAACTCGAATGGCTGGGCCCTGACTGCACGACTGATTTCCAAGCACTTTGGCGCCCTGGGCGACCGCGTGTCGGAAGCCATCGCCAGTTTTGACCCGGAAACGGCGACCGAGGCCGACCGCGACCGCCTGGCCGACACCCTGCGCAGCGCCGCCCAGAAGCTGGCCCAAGCCCGCGCCGCCTTCAATAAGGAGCGCGACGACGTGGTCCGCCTGCGCAAACTGATCGAAACCGACGAAAAAGCCACCGGTACCCTTGCCGAACGCCTGGCCGCCGGCCAGATTTCGGAAGCGACGATCAACCTGTTCTGCGACGAGCTGGAAGCCAACAAGGGCCGCCTGCCGCAGGAAATCCAGGAAGAAGCCGACGCCCAGGCCTATATGGAAGAACTGCAGAAGATCGTCGACGCCCTGTCGCAGCAGCTGGCCGACTTCGATGCCGCCGCGAAAAAGGCGATGCAAGCCCTGGCCCAGGCCAAGGCCCAGCGCGACCTGCAGCAAGTGCGCGCCGAGCGCCAGAGCCAGCTGGCCAACCTGTCCGGCATGCGCGGCAATACCAGCGCGCTGAACGCGCTGACCAAGCGCGCCCAGTCGATCGCCAACGAAGCCGAAGGCATGAAGATCGTCTCCGACATCGGCCAGCGCCCTTACGACCAGGCCGCAGAAATCGAAGCGATCCGCAAATCGGTGACCAACCCGGCCAACGGCAGCGAATCGGCCCTGGAACGCCTGCAGCGCCTGTCGAACAAGGCGCCAGAAGCCGCCTGACCTTGAAAAGTGGCCCTCAGGGGCCATATAGGTAACGATGTAAAATGGAACCCGGCGCACTCGCACCGCGCCGGGTCTTTTTTTTGTTGTTACAAGATTGGAAAAATCATGATGAAACCCATCTCGCCTGAAGAGTCCCTCATTGAGTACCCGAGCGACTTCCCGATCAAGGTGATGGGCGCCACCCACGACGCCTTCGCCACCACGATTATCGAGGTAGTGGTCGAGCACGACCCGACTTTCCACGAAGGGAAGCTGGAATCGCGTCCGTCGGCAAAAGGGAATTACACCAGCCTGACCTGCACCGTGCGCGCCACCAGCCGCGAGCAGCTGGACAATATTTACCGCGCGCTGTCCGGCCACCCGATGGTCAAGATGGTGCTTTAAGAAGCTGGCTGCGGGCGATTTCCGCCTTCAGCCACTCGCGGAACGCCCGCACCTGCGGTTTCTGCAGGACGTGCGGCGGACTCGCCAGGTAGTACTCATACGCGCAAGGCGTGGCGATATCGAACAGCCGCACCAGGCGTCCCGCAGCAATCTCCTCCATTGCCACCAGATGACGCACCAGCGCCACCCCGTCGCCGTCGACGGCGGAACGGACCTGCATCGACAAGTCCTCGAACATGACACCGCCGGCGGGCTCCGGTAGGCTGAGTCCGGCTGCCTGGAACCACGGCGTCCAGGCGTCCTCTGATCGCAGCAGCGTGGCGCGCGCCAAATCCTGCGGGCAGGCCGGCAGGTCGCCATCGCGATAGCGAGGACTTACTACTGGATAAAGGATTTCGCTGCTCAGGTGGACCGTTTCGAGCCCCGGATACCTGCCGCGTCCGAAGCGGATGCCGATATCGATCCCGTCGCGCGCCAGGTCTTGCAACTGCTGGCCGAGCTGTAGCACGACTTCGATTTCCGGGTGCTGTTCTATAAACCGTCCCAGCCGAGGCGCCAGCCAGCGTGCGGCAAAGGAGGGGATGGAGGTCACGCTCAAGCGCTGCAACCCTTGCTGCGGCCGCAGCTGGGCGGCGCCGTTGGCCAGCTCTGCCAGGCAGCGCGCCACGGTGGCTGCGTATTGCCGTGCCTCCTCTGTCGGTGTCACGCGCCGCCCATGGCGCACAAACAGCGCCACCCCCAATTCCTGCTCCAAGCCGCGGATCTGATGGCTGATCGCGCCATGCGTCAGGCTCAACTCTGCCGCCGCCCGCGAGAAATTTCCGTGGCGCACTGCCGCCTCAAAAGCGCGCAAGGCAGAAAGATTGGGAATTCGCATGTGAAAAAAATTAGCAAGACGGTTGAAAATATATCGTTTTGGCTAGCATGAGGCAAGCAAATATTATGTAAATAAATAACTTTACCAAGCCGGAACGCCGCCATGAGTCTCAAACTGTATGTGGACAGTCAATTTGTCAGTCCTTACGCCATTTCCGCCTACGTCGCCCTGCGCGAAAAAGGCCTCGACTTCGAGCTGGAGACTGTGAACCTGGACGCCGGCCAGAACAAGGAACCATCATTCACCGACAAGGCCCTGACTGGCCGCGTGCCATGCCTGGTGCATGATGACTTCATGCTCACCGAGTCGAGTGCCATCACTGAATATCTGGAAGAGATATATCCCGCGCCGCAATACCCCAGCTTGTACCCGGTCCGCCCTGAGAAACGTGCGATCGCGCGCCAAATCCAGGCCTGGATTCGCAGCGACCTGCAGGCGCTGAGGGAAGACCGCAGCACCTATACCGTGTTCTACAAGCGAGCCGAACAGCCCGAGCCCCCACTGTCCCCGGCCGCCCAGGCGGCAGCGAACAAGCTAATGCAACTGGCCGGACGCCTGGTCAACGGCGATTACCTGTTTGGCAGCTGGTGCATTGCCGATACCGACCTGGCCATCATGCTGAGCCGCCTGGTGATGAATGGCGACCCGGTGCCGCAAAAGCTGAAGGATTACGTTATCTTCCAGTCGCAGCGACCGTCCTTGCAAGATTGGCTAAAGAACATCAACCTGATGACAGGCTAAGGAAATCGGCATAAACCTGCTCAGCCATTAAGCAGCGACAAGGCTGGACCGGTATAATGGACGGGCTTTTCCCGACCTGTAGCCCTATGCCTATCCAGCCGGCGGTGATCCGCCATCTCGGCCAAGCCGAATACGAGCCAACTTTCGCAGCGATGCGCGCCTTCACCGACGCGCGCCAGGAAGACACGCCCGACGAACTGTGGATCGTCGAGCACCCGCCCGTCTATACGCTGGGCCTGGGTGCCGACCGCGGCCACCTGCTGGCCGGCGCCACCTCGATTCCCACGGTGCAGACCGACCGCGGCGGCGAGGTGACCTTCCACGGCCCCGGCCAGGTCGTGATCTACCTGATGATGGACCTGCGCCGCAACAAGAAGGGCGGAAAGCTGTATGCCCGCCAGTTCGTCAACAAGATCGAAGAAGCGATCATCAATGTGCTGGCCGCGTATAATCTCGCCGGCGAGCGCGTTGAAGGCGCGCCCGGCATCTACATCGCCAACGGCCCGAAAAAAGGCGCCAAGATCGCCGCCCTCGGCCTGAAGGTGCGCGGTAATGGCTGCACCTACCACGGCGTATCGCTCAACGTGGGCATGGACTTGGCCCCCTTCACCTGGATCAATCCCTGCGGTTACGCAGGCCTGGAAACCATCGACATGCGATCGATGGGCGTGGATGTCCCGCTGGCCGATGTCCAGCAGGCCCTGGCCAAGGAGCTGGTCAACCAGCTCCAGGTGGCCGAACCTGAATTAACTTGAAAGCAAGCAGCTATGACTTACAACCCAAGCGACAAGCAAAAAGGCGCCGACAAGACCTCCCGCATCCCGATCAAGATCATCCCGATCGAACAGGCCGAGCGCCTGAAGAAGCCGGAGTGGATCCGCGTCAAAGCGGCATCGCATTCTTCCCGCTTCTACGAGATCAAGGACATCCTGCGCGAGAACAAGCTGGTGACCGTGTGCGAAGAAGCGAGCTGCCCGAACATCGGCGAATGCTTCGGCAAGGGTACTGCTACTTTCATGATCATGGGTGACAAGTGCACCCGCCGCTGCCCGTTCTGCGACGTGGGCCACGGCCGCCCTGACCCGCTGGACACCCAGGAGCCGATCAACCTGGCCAACACCATCGCCAAGCTGCGCCTGTCCTACGTGGTGATCACCTCGGTGGACCGCGACGACCTGCGCGACGGCGGCGCCGGCCACTTCGTCGAGTGCATCACCAAGACCAAGGAACTGTCGCCCAAGACCCAGATTGAAGTGCTGGTGCCCGACTTCCGCGGCCGCCTGGAAAAGGCGCTGGACATCTTCGCCGACGGCTTGCCGGACGTGATGAACCACAACCTGGAAACCGTGCCTCGCCTGTACAAGGAAGCCCGCCCAGGCGCCGACTACCAGCACTCGCTGACGCTGCTGAAAGACTTCAAGGCACGCTACCCGCACGTCAAGACCAAGTCCGGCCTGATGGTCGGCTTGGGCGAGACCGACGAAGAGATCCTGGAAGTGATGCGCGACATGCGCGCGCACGACATCGACATGCTGACCATCGGCCAGTACCTGGCGCCGTCCAACAGCCACCTCCCGGTTCGCCGTTACGTGCACCCGGACGTATTCAAGATGTTCGAAGAAAAAGCCTACGAAATGGGCTTCGCCCACGCCGCGGTTGGCGCCATGGTCCGTTCCTCGTATCACGCCGACGTCCAGGCCCACAACGTCCTGGAACAGGCCTGAGCCGAATCAGCCATTCTGAAGTAGTATATTGCCGACCTAATAACAACGGGAGGCAAGAATGGCTGAGCATAAATGGCACGAGGAATTCGAAGCACTGCGCAAGATCGTTCTCTCCACGCATTTGGCCGAGGAGACGAAATGGGGATGCGCGTGCTTTACCTACAATGACCAGAACGTGGTCCTGATCCACGGTTTCAAGGAATACTGCGCGCTTCTGTTCTTCAAGGGCTCCCTGATGCAGGATCCGGAAAACATCCTGGTGCAGCAGACTGCCAACGTTCAAGCAGGGCGCCAGCTCCGCTTCACCGGCCTCGCCGACATCAAGCGGCAGGCAAAAATCATCAAGGCCTACGTCGAAGAAGCGATCGAGCTGGAAAAGTCGGGCGCCAAGGTCGAATTCCGCAAGACCGAAGACTTCCCGATGGCCGACGAATTCCTGCAAAAGCTCGACGAGCATCCAGCACTGGCGGAAGCCTTCTACGGCCTGACGCCGGGCCGCCAGCGCGGCTACCTGCTGCACTTCTCCTCCGCCAAGCAATCCAAGACCCGCCAGTCGCGCGTCGAGAAATGCATGCCGCAGATCCTGGCCGGCAAAGGCCTGGACGACTAGAGTTTGCGGCGGGCGAAACGCAAGGCCTTCGGCATCTCATGCTCCTGCCGCTCCGCCAGCAAGCCCTCCAGGAACGACAGTTCGGCCGCATGCCTGGGCAAGTGATCCTGCAGGGTGCGCAGCAGGTCGCGTGCAACACGGCCGTCGTTCAGCTTGCCCAGCAATTCCTGCGCGTCGGACAGTACCTGCGCGCGTGCATTCATGTTGAAGAACTCGCGCATATAGCGCTCCTTCTTCACTGCGATGCGCAGCCGGTGCAAGCAGCTGGGCTGCGCTGCGTCAAGCCGGCGGATGCGCTTCCTGACCCGCTCGCGCGCCTGCCGCAGCAAGGACCGCGCCACCTTGCGCGCATCCTTGTCCCAAGGCTGTATGCGAGCCGGATCACGCCACAGGCGTTCCCCGCTCCATAGTGCCAGTTCGTCCATGAGCGCCTTGCAGCGTGCACCATGCAGCAAATGCTGGATGTGGGCGCGCTGCTTCGCAGCCAGCTCGCGCGCCATCGCCTCCACCGGTTCGGACGAACCGCCAAGGCTGGGCAAGGTCGACTCAAGGAAGACGTCCCAGTTGCGCGCCCGGCCCAGCTCAACGCCAAACCAGCGCAGTTTGCCAGCGGTCCCCTCCGGCAAAGGATCCCAGGACTTTGCCGCCGACAGGAGCGCGCGCAATCGCCGGACGCCGACCCGCATCTGGTGCAGGCTTTCGACGTCCCCCGCCAGCACGCCCGGCAAGTTGCCACGGACCTGCGCCAGGCAATTCCGGGTGATTGCCTCGAACGCCTCGCCAAACCGCGCAGTGCGCCGGATATTGACCGGTGCTGCAGCCACGGCATGGGCAAACAGGTTCGGATGCGATTCCATTGCGCCAGTATAGGCCTGCCGCAGGATGATAAGATTTCGATATGACCGTCCGCATTGAACCAAGCTGGAAAGCCCAACTGGAAGAAGAATTCGCGCAGCCTTACTGGCAATCGCTAACCAGTTTCGTACGTACCGAATACGCCGAGCGCCAATGCTTCCCCGCCGGCCGCAATATTTTCCGCGCATTCGACCTGACGCCGTTCGACGACGTGAAAGTGGTGATCCTCGGCCAGGACCCTTACCACACGCCCGGCGCCGCCATGGGCTTCTGCTTCTCCGTCCCCGACGGCAATCGCCCGCAACCGAGCCTGCAGAACATCTTCCAGGAACTGCAAACCGACCTGGGTGTGGCGCGCCAGCGCACCGACTTGTCCGACTGGGCTGGCCAAGGCGTGTTTCTCTTGAACTGCGTGCTGACAGTGCGCGCCCGCGAAGCAGGCTCGCACGCCGGCAAGGGCTGGGAAAATTTCACCGACAGCGCCATCAAGCGCCTGTCGGCCGGCCGCGACGGCCTGGTCTTCATCCTGTGGGGCAGCTATGCCATCGCCAAGCGCGCCCTGATCGACCCGCGCAAGCACCTGGTCATCACCTCGCCCCACCCTTCGCCCTTCTCAGCGCATAAGGGTTTCTTCGGCAGCCGCCCCTTCTCGCGCGCCAACGCTTACCTGGCGCAGCAAGGCAAAGACCCCATCAACTGGGCTTGAGAGCAGCAAGCAGCGCTTGCACGACGACCGCCTGCTGCGCCTCCCGGCTGATCGCCGCCTCGCCATCGAGCAACTGGTGGCCGTAATGTCCAAACTGCGAATGGTTGCCGCCCTTGATTTCCACCCAGCGCGTTTGCGCCGGCAGCAGCGGCTTGTTATGCATCACGTCGCCGATGCGCGCCACGCCATCGTTGGACGCAAAGACCTTCGTAACGGGAAAAGGCAGTTTGGAGAGATCCTCCTGCTTGGGATGGGTGGTGCCAACCAGGACCAACGCGGCCGGGAGCGCCGGCTCCTGGTAGGCCAGCCGGGCCGCCAGCGCGGCGCCCAGCGAATGGCCGGAGATAGTCCAGCGCCGGACATCGGCATGGGCCGCCATGGCCCGATGCGCCCTCGCCAAAGCCTCATCCTTGCTGCTGTCGAGCGGGGCGAAGCGCAACGGCAGCTTGATGATCACAACGGGATAGCCGGCATCGGCAACCTGGCGCAGCATCGGGACATAGGCCTCCGCCGCGACGCCCGAGCCGCAAAAGAATAGCAATCCAGACGTGGCGCCCGAAGCGCGCGGCGGGAGGCTAAGGGATTCTTCGGCATCGACGCTGCCGCGCAGCAGCGCCGGATCGACGCCGCGCGTCCGGAACGAGTTGGCCAGCCAGCCCGTCGAAACCAGGGCCCAGGCCAGGAACAGCAGGCGGACAGTCCTGCGCTTCAATGCGTGGTGTGCTTGCCGTAGCAGAGGGTGTAGAGCTGGGTGCGCAGGTCGCTGAATTCTTCATCAAGCTGAAGATCGCTGATCGAGCCGGCGCCGCCGAAATAATGCAGGATCTCGCCCTTGGCGGCCGAGCAATCGAAGGCGCTCAGCGTGCGGGCGCGGTGCAGCAGGCGGGCCCAATCTTCCTGGTGGCCCTGCGTCAGCTTCACTTCCATGCGCTGCACGATGGCAGACAGTTGCTCTCGTTCGTTCATAGGTCATTCTCCGTAAGTTAATCGGTTGAATCCACCTTTTGAGCTTCTGGTCTTGCCTGCAGACCGGGCCCTTGTGGGGCAGGTCGCGCATGCGTAAGCATACCCTGTTTCCGGCTGCTATGATCCTTTATCTGTAAACGGAGACAAGCCTGATGAAGTTCGACCTCGAAAAACTCAACCAACTCACTCACAACAACCTGACCGGCCACCTTGGCGTGCGCGTCACCGGCGCCGCGGAAGGCGAATTGCAGGCGGAAATCGACATCGTCCAGCACCACCTTGCGCCGAACGGCTACCTGCATGCCGGCACGGTCGTCACCCTGGCCGACACAGCCTGCGGCTTCGGCTGCATCGCCAACCTGCCGGAAGGCGCCCAGAATTTCACCACGATCGAACTGAAGTCGAACCACCTCGGCACCGCGCGCGAAGGTACGATCGCCGTCTCCGCCCGCATGGTGCACGGCGGCCGCACCACGCAGGTGTGGGATGCAACGGTGACCAACAAGGCGACCGGCAAAGCCATCGCCCTGTTCCGCTGCACGCAGATGATCCTCTACCCCAAAGCGTGATGTGACAATTCGAGAGAATGGCCCGGCTGGCGCTGCCTAAACTGAAATCTCACGGACCAAAACCCAGGGAGGCAGTCATGGCATGGATTCCGGCCAAATACAGCGATGTCAGGGCGCAAATGAAAGCTGGCGATGTCATTGCGTTTTCCGGCAAGGGCGATTTTTCGGAAGTGATCAAGTGGGCGACGAGGGCGCCCGTTTCGCACGTGGGCGTCATCCTGCAGACCAAGCTGCTGATCGACCAGGATGAACAACCCGGGATGTTCAACCAGGTGATCGAATCCACGACGCTGAATGGCTTTTCCGGCGTTTCCATCAGCCGGCTCAGCGACCGGGTCGAAACCTATGACGGCGAGATCTGGTGGCTTCCCATCGAAAAAGGATTGTGGGACAAGATGAACAAGAAGGCCTTTTACGACTTCCTCATCCACCAGAACCACAAGCCCTACGACATGCCGCAGGCGATCAAATCCGCCCTCGATGCCTTCGACAGCATCCCGGTTGCGGAAAAGCTCACGCATAACAAGGAAGACTTCGCGCGCTTCTTCTGCTCCGAGCTGGTCACCGGCAGCCTGGAGGCAGCCGGCGCGATTTCCTCCATCAATGCATCGGAAGTGACGCCGATCGACCTGTGCTCATTCCGCCTGTATGAGAGCGACTATTACCAGCTGAAAGGCGGGAAGAAGGAGATCCGGGCCTACAACTCGCTGGACCCCAGCGGCTGGGGCGAGTAATTCAACCCTTCAGGGCTTTTTCGAGCAGCGCGTGGAGGGCCGGGAATTCCGGCTTGCCCACATAGCGCTTGATGATGTTGCCGTCCTTGTCGATGACGAAGGTCGTCGGCGTCATGGAGACGTCGCCATAGGCCTTGGCGGCGTCGCCGGTCACGTCCAGCGCCACTTTAAAAGGCAGTTGGCGGGTTTCGGTGAAGTTGACCACGTAGTTGGGCGCGTCGTACTTCATCGCCACGGCGACGAATTCCAGGCCTTGGCCCTTGTACTTGTTGTACGTTTCGACCATTTCGGGCATCTCGGCCACGCAGGTGGTGCACGAGGTGGCCCAGAAATTCACCATCACCACTTTGCCTTTCAGGCTCTCGGGCGTGATCTTTTCCCCTTTGATGCCGAGGAAGGTCACCGCAGGCGCGGATTGGCGCTTGTTCAGCGACTGGTATGTCGTGAAGCCGATGCCGGCAATGACGGCAAGCGCAATTGCCGGTTTAACCCATGCCCTGGAGCCCGTACTCATGATATGTCTTTAGCCTTGGGAAGCCTGCTGGGACGGCTGGTACTGCTTGACGTCTTCATCGGTGATGTACTCGAACACTTTAACGACCTTGGTCACGCCGGCCACGCCGCGCGCGATGTCGGCCGCCTGCGCGCCTTCACGCTGGGTCACGCGGCCCATCAGGAACACGGCGCCCTTCTCGGTGACGACCTTGAAGGAATTGGCCGAGATATCCTTGGCATCGGCCAGGCTCAGTTTGACCTTGGAGGTGATCAGCGCATCGTTGGAACGCGAGGTGTAGCTGGAGGAGAAGCCTACTTCCAGTTCATTGGTCACGTTCTGCACGCCGTCGATGGCGCGCACTTCGCGCTCCACCTTGGCCTTGGTCTCGTCGTCAGGCACTTCGCCGGTCAGCAGCACGCGGCGGTTAAAGCTGTTCACGTTGACGTGGGCGCTCTTGCCGGCGATGTTAGGCATCTTCACCTCGGCCTTGACCACGATCGACTTGTCCTCGGTCTGCGCGCCCAGTGTGCGGCGATCCGACGCCGCCAGGGTGCCGGCAACCGCGCCGCCGACCAGGATCGGGGCGCAAGCGGACAGGGTGGTGCTCGCCAGGACCGCGGCCATCACGGCCAGCGAAAGTGGACGGGCTTTATTCATTTACATCTCCTCCGAACAGTGCAACGTCGATGCCGTCGCACATGCAGTGAATGGTCAACAGGTGGATTTCCTGGATACGGGCGGTGCGATCGGCCGGTACGCAGATATGCACGTCGGCATCGGTCAGCATCTTGCCGATCGCGCCGCCGCCCTTGCCGGTCAGTGCCACTACGCGCATCTCGCGTTCCAGCGCCGCTTCGATTGCCGCCATCACGTTGGCCGAATTGCCCGATGTGGAAATCGCCAGCAGGATGTCGCCAGCCTGGCCATACGCCTGCACCTGCTTGGAAAAGATCTCGCGGTAGCTGTAGTCGTTGGCCACTGCGGTCAGGATCGAGGTGTCGGTTGCCAGCGAAATTGCCGGCAGCGGGAAGCGTTCACGCTCGAAACGGCCCACCAGTTCCGCGGCGAAGTGCTGGGCGTCAGCCGCCGAGCCGCCATTGCCGCAGGCCAGGATCTTGTTGCCGTTCGAGAGGGCAGAGAACATCAGTTCCACCGCCTGCGCGATAGGCTGCGCCAGGACGGTTGCGGACTGGATCTTGAGTTCGGCACTTTCGTGGAAGTGCGAGAGGATGCGTTGATTGGTCATAGTGTGCGTAATTATAGTGCAGTGGCTTGGCGGGCCTCACAAGCGCTGTTAAAAATGCTTACATTTGATCAATGATAGCGTTGCGCAGCCAACTAATGCGTTCCCCGTCGATGGCCACCACGTCGATGCGGCATGGTGGCATTTTGGCAAAACGCAGCAGGTAAAACTTGGCGGCACGCAGCACGCGGCGCTGCTTTGCGGGAGAAATACTGGCGGCGGCGCCGCCAAAATGGGGGCTATTGCGCTCCCGGACTTCGACAAACACCAGGTGCTCGCCATCGCGCATGACCAGGTCCAGCTCCCCCGTCTTGCACAGGAAATTGCGCTCCACCAGCGTCAGCCCCTGCTGCTGCAGGAAAGCCAGGGCGCGCTCTTCGCCGCCCCGGCCGATTTCCTGCAGTTCGGTGCGGGGCACGCGTTTTCCTTACTGGGCGACCGGTACCGGCACGCCGTTGTGGTACTCGGCCGGCACCTCGAGCCGCTCGAACCAGGACGGCCCGTTGCCGAAATCGATGGTCAGCTGGCCGGTCACGCCATCAAGCTGGAAGCGGCGCTGCGGCTGGATCGCAATTTCGCGGGCGATGCGGAAGGCATCGATCCCCAGCGCATACACGCGCTCCATGTCGGCGCTGATGCGCGCCTCGTCGCGCGGCACCGGCTGAGGATAGGTCATCACCGCTGGATGGTCGCGCTGCACCAGCCATGGCAGGTCGAGCAGCCGCACGCCGTCCAGTTCAGGACCGGCGCGGTACATGGTGCGGCCAGGATTCAGGGAAGAAGTGCCATACAAGGGGAGCTCGCCCAGCGGCGGCGCCGACAACGCGATCTTGAGCTGGCGCAGCTGGTCCGGGTCCAGCGCCGCGAACAGCACGCCGGCCGGCTCGCTTTGCAGGCGGCCGCGCAAGGCCACCAGTTCCGAGTCTTGCAGGTAGCCGTTGAGTGGAGTCAGGTCAACGTTGCGCGGGCGCAGGCCCAGGCGCTGCAATTGCGCGCTCATGGCGCCGGCAATGCGCTTCTGCCAGGATGAGTTGCCGGAAATGACCAGCGCCCTGGCGGAAGGATTTTCGCGCGCGCCCCACTCGGCCACCTGGCGTGCCTCATCCTCGATGGACAGGCCGATCGTCAGCATTTGCGGCGGAACCTGGGGATCGCCGCGCAACTCGGGGTGGTTCAGCGCGATGGTCGGCTTTTCCACCAGCGGGCCGGCAGCAATGGCGGTCACGGCGGAACGGGCCAGCGGGCCGACCACCATATCGTTCTTTTCCTGGGCCGTGACGTAAGCAGACAGCACTTCCTGCGGCGAATCGCCGGTTTCCACAACATTGACTTCAAAGCCGTGGCTGTCGCGCTCCAGCGCCGCCATGAAACCGGCGCGCAAGGCATCGGCAGCACGGCCCAGGGACTCCGAGCGCAGCGGCAGCAGCAGGGCAATGCGGTAAGCGCGCTTGCCATCGGCATTTTCTGCCGGCCGAGGGACGACCTGCATGAAGCTCGGCGGCCGCGCCGCATCTTCCGGCGACGGCACGGCGAAGGTTTCGACCACGACCTCCGGTTCAGGCGGCGGCGCCGGCGGTTTTGGCCGCGGCGCCTTGGCAACGGCAGGCGGCGCACTTGTCACCGAAGTGATTGGCGCGCACAATCCCCCGGGCGCGTCGCACGGCGTGCTACAAGCGCTGGCCAGCATGGCCGTGGCAACGCCAAGTATCAGCGTTTTGATATTTTTAGACAGCATCCTTCCCCCAATGACAGCACAAGATTCCAGCTCTCTCGCCAGTTTACCAATCCTCGGCGAGACCGCCCACCAAAATTATCCTACGGCAACTTTATACGTGGTGGCCACACCAATTGGCAACGTGACTGACATTAGCCTGCGTGCTTTACATGTGCTGTCGCTGGTCGACGCTGTTGCGTGTGAAGATACGCGCAACACGGCCCAGCTGATGAATCGCTTCGGCCTGCACAAGCCCTTGATTGCAGCTCATATGCACAACGAGCGTCAAGCGGCCGAAGGCCTGATCGGCCGCCTGCAGGCTGGCGAACGCATTGCCCTGGTGTCCGACGCCGGCACGCCCGCCGTTTCCGACCCCGGCGCCCGCATCGTGGACGCCGTGCGCGCCGCCGGCCTGCGCGTGATTCCTTTGCCGGGCGCCTCGGCCGCCGTGGCTGCGTTGTCGGCCAGCGGCCTGGTCAACGACCAATTCCACTTTGTTGGCTTTTTGCCATCGAAGGCCAAGCAGCGCGAGACCGTGCTGCAAGGGCTGGTGTCCGCGCCGGCGACGCTGGTGTTCTACGAAGCCCCGCACCGGATTGTCGAGTGTGCCCAGGCGCTGTGCGACGCCTTCGGCGCCGAGCGCCAGGTCGTCTTCGCCCGCGAAGTCACCAAGCTGTTCGAGCAGATCCACCGCTGCCCGCTGGGCGAAGCGGTCAGCTGGCTGAAAACCGACGCCAACCATGAAAAAGGGGAATTCGTGGTCCTGGTCGAAGGCGCCCCGCCAGCCGAAGAAGGCCACGACGCCGAAACCGACCGCATCCTGGCAATCCTGCTCGCCGAGTTGCCGGTTAAACAAGCAGCCGCCCTCGCCGCCCAGATCACCGGCAAAAAGAAGAACGCCCTCTACGACCGCGCGCTCGAGCTCAAGCAGTAAAAATAAATGGGGTACGTCCCCATTGATTTTTACCATTTGCAGCCGCTGTCTTTCTTATCCATCATCAGGTAGAGCGGGGCGAGCAGGCCGCCGGGGATGCCGTCCTTGCAATTGGGCCGGGCGGCGTTCTGGATTTGCCGGGCCAGCTTCTCGTCCCGGGTTTCGCGCATCTTGAGCGGGGCACTTTCCAGCTCGCCTGCGATGTCGCGCGCGGCGGCTTTCGCGGTTTCGCGGTCGAAGTGCGGCGCTGCCCCCGGCTCGGCGGGACTCAGCACCAGCGTGGATGTGCGGGCTGGCTGGATTGCCAGCTCGGATTCTTCCTTGACAGCGTTCTTGCGCGGCTCTGCACGACGCGGCTGGCGGCGCGGCTCTGCACGACGCGGCTGGCGGCGCGGCTCGGCGGCTGCAACGCGCTCCGGTTTGCTCTGCGCCTCCGGCTTCGGTTCCGGTGGCTCAGGTGGCGCAACTATCCTTACTTCCACCTTCGTCAGCCAGGTGCGGGAGTCAGCCACATTGCGCGGTTCGGGCAGCCGCACAAAGATCACCGCTGCCAGGTGCAGTAGCAAAGAAATAACGATACCGGCCACTATACGCCATCTCGGCGTTCGATAAGGCATCAAAATTCTCCAACTTTTAAATCTGGGGGTTGACGGCCCCCTGCCCAGCTTGTATTATCTTGCTTCTTCGGAGTGTAGCGCAGCCCGGTAGCGCATCTGCTTTGGGAGCAGAGGGTCCAAGGTTCGAATCCTTGTACTCCGACCAAGTTTCAGAAAAAAGACCTGCATTCGTGCAGGTCTTTTTTTTTTCTGCATTAGGATCAGAGCCATGTACACCTGCCCTTGCTGCGGATACGCCACCTTCGCCGGCGCGCCCGGCTCACTTGCAGCGTGCCCTGTCTGCGACTGGCACGACGACCTGCCGCAACTCTACTCCCCCTTCCTGGCAAGCGGCGCAAATGTGTACAGCCTGGCTGAAGCTCAAGTGCGATACGTGCAGTTCGGCGGCGCCACGACAGGCGCTGAACATGTTCGCGATCCGCACTGGTTCCCGTTGTGGCAGCAAAAGACCGATATCCCGGATGGACCGGCGCCGGAAAGCGCTACGACTTACGACTTGTACTACTGGCTGCGCACCCCGCGCGCTTCCGTGCCCGAGCAACCAGTCGGCCTGCGCCGCGTGCGCAACCGCATCATTGAATACCTGGAACTGGCCAGCTCTTTCGACGCACAACGCCAACTGCAAGCTTCCGCGCCGGCCATGTCGGCGGCGGACGAAGTCTTGAATCAATGGGAGGATTGGGTAACGCCAGACTGGAAGACGCATTTCACTGAACCGGTCTTCTCGGCGGAGGAGCGCAACGGCATCGCGCAGTTCGCGCGCACGTGGAGTGATATCGCGGCTGGAGCGCCGCATCCCCTGCCGCGGCTTGAAGCCTTGTTCGCAACGCCCAACTGGCAAGCGCTGCAGCGCGCAGCGGCCGCACTGCGGGAAGTGTTCCTGCAACGCGGCCGTTCGGATGAAAGCTGACCTATCTTCCCGGCAATTTCGCATAAGCTGCCTCGCAAGCAGCCTCGAGTACCTTCCGGCTTTGCTTGATCTCGGCGGCAACCTTGGCATTTGCTTCCTGCGGGGACACTGCGGCATGCGCAGGTGCGATGCCGGCGCCAAAAGCCATGCAGAGACCCCAAATCTTCAAGAGCCTGGCCATGCGCCTTACCCTGCGCGCTTGGCGGCAATGGCATTGCCCGCGCGGCTGGCGGCCTTGCGGCCCAGGAAGCTGGAGATGAACTGGCCGGCGTCGACCACCTTGTCCAGGTCCACGCCGGTCTCGATGCCGAGCCCATTCATCATGTAGATCACGTCCTCGGTGGCGACGTTGCCGGTAGCGCCCTTGGCATAGGGGCAGCCGCCCAGGCCGGATACGGAGGAGTGGAAAATCTCGATCCCCAGTTCCATCGAGGCGTAGATGTTCGCCAGCGCCTGGCCGTAGGTATCGTGGAAGTGGCCGGCCAGCGATTCGGCGCGGAACTCCTTGATCGCGCGCTCCATCACCGCCAGGGTCTTGCGCGGAGTCGACACGCCGATAGTGTCGGCAATATCGATCTCGTCGCAACCCAGGTCGCGCATGCGGCCCACAACATAGGCCACGGAATCCAGCGGCACCTCGCCCTGGTATGGGCAGCCAAACGCCGTGCTGACCGAGGCGCGCAGGCGCAGGCCGGCATCCTTGGCCGCTTTGGCGACCGGTACGAAGCGTTCGATCGATTCTGCGATCGAGCAGTTGATGTTCTTCTGCGAGAATGCTTCAGACGCTGCGCCGAAAATCACGACTTCATTGGTGCCCGCCGCCAGCGCGGCTTCAAAGCCCTGCATATTCGGCGTCAGCGCGGAGTAGATCACGCCCGGCTTGCGGGTGATGCCCGCCATGACTTCTTTCGAAGTCGCCATCTGCGGCACCCACTTCGGCGACACGAAGGATGCCGCTTCGATATTCGGGAAGCCTGCTTCCGTCAGGCGGTTCACCAGCTCGATCTTCACCTCGGCCGGGACGTCGCCCTTTTCATTCTGCAGCCCGTCGCGCGGGCCCACTTCAACAATCTTGACCTTCTTTGGCAAACTCATTTCAGTATCCCTTTGTGCGATTGATGACATCGGCGACCTCTTCGCCGCGTGCGTGCTGGCGCATCTTGCCGGCCATCTGCTCCACGCTTTCGCGGCGCAACGTCAGCGCGGAAATATGCGGCGTGATCGTAATGCGCGGCTCCTGCCAGAACGGATGCTGCGCCGGCAGCGGCTCGTTGCGGAACACGTCCAGCATGGCGCCCGCGATATGGCCGGACTTGATCAGCGATAGCAGGTCCGGTTCGGAAATATGCGCACCGCGCCCAACGTTGATGAGGTAGGCGCCCTGCGGCAGCTTCATCATGTTCGCGCGGTTGAGGATGTGGGTGGTCTCTTCCGTCAGCGGCAGCATGCACACCACCACGCGCGACGAGCCGAGGAAAGCGTCCAGCCCCTCATCGCCATGGAAGGATTCAACGCCAGCCAGCGATTTTGGCGACCGGCTCCAGGCGCGCAACGGAAACTCGAATGGACGCAAAGCCTCGATCACGCGCGATCCGAGCGCGCCAACGCCCATCACGCCCACCGAAAAATCGGCCTTGTCACGCGCTTCAAGTTGCAGCCAGGCGCCGGCGCGGGCCTGTGCCTCGTATTCGTCGAGCCGGCGGAAATAACGCAGCACGGCGTGCGTGACGTACTCCGCCATCTGGATGCCCATGCCCGCGTCATTCAGGCGCACGATCGGAATGTGCGGCGGAATCGCGTGCGAGTACTTCATGATCGCGTCAGCACCTGCGCCAGTCAGGAAAATCGCCTTCACGCGCGCCAGGTCGGCCAGCATGGATTGCGGCGGCGTCCACAGCACTGCGTAGTCACAGGCTGGAAGCTCGCCGATGCCTTCGCGCCATACGACCACTTCGGCCTCCGGCATGAATTCGGCGAAATCCTTGATCCACGGCGCGGTATTGCCATCCGCGCGATAAAGCAGGATGCGCATGCGCCTCTCCTTAAGCGGCGGTCTTGAAGGCCAGCAGCGGCGCGCCGTCTGCCACCTGGTCGCCCACCGCGTACAGGACCTCTTCGACCACGCCGTCATGCGGGGCGGAGATGGTGTGCTCCATCTTCATCGCTTCCATGATGACCAGCGCATCGCCCTTTTTCACTTCCTTGCCTTTTTCAGCCAGCACGGCAACCACCTTGCCCGGCATCGGTGCGGTCAGGCGGCCGCCTTCGGCTTCGGACTCGCCGGCGTGCGCCATCGGGTCGTTATAGTCCAGCACATAGTGGCCGCCGCCGGTGAACACGTGGAATACATCGCCATCGCGGCGCACGGTGCCATGCACCGAGGTTTCGCCTAGCTTGATGCTCAGGTCCACGCCGTCCTGCCTGAACAGCGACAGGTCGACTTCCAGGCCTTTGATCTCGAAGCGCCAGCCGTGCGGCAAATAGGTCAGCATCGGCGCGTACTGCTTGCCATGTTCGTCGCTGAAAGCCAGCTTGCGGGCGTAATGGAAGTTCATGCGCCAGCCCAGCGCCTGGCCCCACGGATCGCCTTTGTTGGCGCCCGATTGCGCGGCCGACTTTTCCTTCTCTTCTTCGATCAGCGACACCGCGGCCAGCGCGACGGCAGCAACCGGAATCGAACGCGCCGGAGGGAACAGCGCATCGTGGTTGCGTTCGATCAGGCCGGTATCCAGGTCTGCGTTGGCGAAGGCGTCGCCTTCCACCAGGCGTTTCAGGAAGGCGATATTGGTCGCCAGGCCGACGATCTGGTATTGCGACAGTGCTTGCGCCATGCGGGCCAGCGCCTGCTTGCGGTCTGCGCCCCACACGATCAGCTTCGCGATCATCGGATCGTAGAAAGGCGAAATGGCATCGTTCTCGCGCACGCCGGAATCGATACGCACGGCAGCCGGATGGCCGGGCACGCCCCCCAGCTCGAAGTTGGCCGCGGCTGGCGTTTCCAGGTGGCGCAGCGTGCCGATCGACGGCAGGAAGCCTTTCTCCGGATTCTCGGCATAGATACGCGCTTCGATCGAGTGGCCGTTGATGGTCAGTTCTTCCTGCTTCTTCGGCAGGGTTTCGCCGGCGGCGACGCGGATCTGCCATTCCACCAGGTCGGTGCCGGTGATCATTTCTGTCACCGGGTGCTCAACTTGCAGGCGGGTGTTCATCTCCATGAAGTAGAAGCTGCCGTCCTGGTTGGCGATGAATTCCACCGTACCGGCGCCAACGTAACCCACGGCGCGCGCGGCGGCAACGGCAGCTTCACCCATTGCTGCGCGGCGCTCGGCGCTCATGCCCGGTGCAGGCGCTTCCTCCAGCACTTTCTGGTGGCGGCGCTGTACGGAGCAGTCACGCTCGAACAGGTAGATGCAGTTGCCGTGGGTATCGGCGAACACCTGGATTTCGATGTGGCGCGGACGCTGCAGGTATTTCTCGGCCAGCACCTTGTCGTCGCCGAAGGAGCTGATCGCTTCGCGCTTGCAGGACGCCAGCGCATCCTTGAACGCTTCCGACGATTCGACCACGCGCATGCCCTTGCCGCCGCCGCCGGCCGAAGCCTTCAGCAGCACAGGGTAGCCGATGCGGTCGGCCTGTTCCTGCAGGAAGCCTGCATCCTGATTGTCGCCGTGGTAGCCCGGCACCAGTGGCACATTGGCTTTTTCCATCAGCTGCTTGGCAGCCGACTTCGAGCCCATGGCGCGCATGGCGGAAGCCGGCGGGCCGATGAAGGCCAGGCCCATTTCGGCGCAGGCATCCGCAAACTCGGCGTTCTCGGACAGGAAACCATAGCCCGGGTGGATCGCTTCCGCACCGGTGGCCAACGCCACGGCGATCAGCTTGTCGCCGCACAGGTAGGATTCCTTGGCGGCGGCGGGGCCGATGTTCACCGCTTCGTCGCAGACGGCGACGTGCTTGGCATTGGCGTCCGCGTCCGAATACACGGCGACGGTCTTGATGCCCAGGCGGCGTGCAGTTGCAGCGACGCGGCAAGCGATCTCGCCACGGTTGGCAATCAGGATTTTTTTGAACATGTCTCTCTCTACTCTTTTTTGAATTTTTTTCTTAGCAGCCGCAGGCTTCTTTTTGTACAGAGTCCAGGACGGCGCCGCGGGTCGGCAAGCCCAGTTTTGCCAGCAATGCGCGGTCGTCGTTGGCTTCCGGATTGTCGGTGGTCAGCAGCTTGTCGCCGTAGAAGATCGAGTTGGCGCCGGCCATGAAGCACATGGCCTGCACGGCTTCGCCCAGCTCGCGGCGGCCGGCGGACAGGCGCACGCGCGCTTTCGGCATTGTGATGCGGGCGACGGCGATGGTGCGTACGAATTCCAGCGGGTCCAGCTTGTCCAGGCCGTGCAGCGGAGTGCCTTCCACCTGCACCAGGTGGTTGACCGGTACCGATTCAGGGTATGGATTCAGGTTGGCCAGTTGGGCGATCAGGCCGGCGCGCTGTTCGCGCGTTTCGCCCATGCCCACGATGCCGCCGCAGCAAACCTTCAGGCCGGCGTTGCGCACGTGGCCCAGGGTGTCCAGGCGGTCCTGGTACTGGCGGGTGGAGATCACGTTGTCGTAGAAGTCCGGCGAAGTGTCCAGGTTGTGGTTGTAGTAGTCCAGGCCGGCGTCCTTCAGGCGCTGCGCCTGCTCGGCTTCCAGCATGCCCAGGGTGGCGCAGGTTTCCAGGCCCATCGCCTTGACTTCGCGCACCATGGTTTCGACCTTTTCCATGTCGCGCTCTTTCGGGCTGCGCCATGCGGCGCCCATGCAGAAACGGGTCGCGCCGTTGTCCTTTGCCTGCTTGGCGGCATCCAGCACGGTGTCCAGGTCCAGGATCTTTTTGGCTTCGACGCCGGTGTCGTAGCGTGCGGCCTGCGGGCAGTAGCCGCAATCCTCTTCGCAGCCGCCGGTCTTGATCGAGAGCAGGGTCGCCAGTTCGACGTCGCCGTCCGGCCAGTGGGCGCGGTGGGCTTCCTGTGCGCGGAACATCAACTCGTTGAATGGCAGCTCGTACAGGGCCATCACGTCTTCCAGGGGCCAGGTAGCGGCTTCCGGCAGCTTGATGGCGGCGGTTGGACGGTGCAGTTGGACGGCTTTAGGTTCTTGCAGGGACATGTTCTTCCTCTCTTACGTGGTGCGGCGGCCCGGCCAGTTTGGCAGGGACGTGAAGTTCAGGTATTCGGCAGCAGCGGCGGCAGTCGGCTTTGCCAGTCGCGGGATGCGGCCGAGCAGCGGCGCCGGAATGCGCGCTGCCAGTGCGGCGATATTCTCGTCCGCGAAATTCATTTCAAATTCCAGGGTGTTGGCGACCCAGCCGGCCAGCTTCAGGCCACGTGACTCGATCGCTTCCACGGTCAGCAGCGCGTGGTTGATGCAGCCCAGGCGCAGGCCCACCACCAGCACGACCGGCAGCGCAAGCTGCTGGGCCAGGTCGGCGGTGTCGAAATCGTCGGTCAGCGGCACGCGGAAACCGCCCACGCCTTCCACCACGATGGCGTCCGTTGCGGCAGCGACTTCCACGTAGGCGGCCAGGATCGGCACCGGATCGATTTCAACACCTTCCAGGGCGGCGGCGATATGCGGTGCAGCCGGCTCTTTCAGCATGAAGGGAGTGGTCAGCGCCTGCGGCAAGTGCACATTGCTCGCTTCGATCAGCTGGTCGGCGTCGTCGTTGTGCAACTGGCCGTTCTTCATCACCGCACCGGCGGCGACGGGTTTCATGCCGCAGGCGCGCGCTCCATTGCGCACCAGGGAATACAGCATGGCGGAAGACGTCAGGGTCTTGCCAATTTCGGTGTCGGTGCCTGCCACGAAGCAGGCGAAGCGCGGCGGCAGGCCATCGGCGGCCGCTGCGGCTTGGGGTGCAGGAGCGATGACAGGGTCTTCAAGCGCCATATCAGGTCCTTTCTAATTCGTTAATTGCGTCTGCCAGGCGGCGCACGTCGTCGGCGGTGTGGCCGGCGGACAGCGTGACACGCAGGCGCGCAGTACCTGCTGGCACCGTTGGCGGGCGAATGCCGCCCACCCAGATGCCTTGCTCGTACAGCGCGGCGGACATGCGCATGGTTTCTTCGTTCTCGCCAATGATGATTGGCTGGATTGCCGTTTTCGACGGCAGCAGTTGCCAGCGCTTCAAGTGGAGGCTGTCCTGCAATTGTGCCACCAGCGCTTGCAGGTGAGCGCGGCGCTCGCGGCCTTCGTCACCGCAGATGATGTCCAGGCTGGCTTGCAGCGCGTGAGCCAATGCGGGCGGCGCAGCGGTGGTGAAAATGTAAGGACGGGCACGCTGGATCAGCGTTTCCACCACGGTACGGTGCGCCGCAACGAAGGCGCCGCCCACGCCGGCAGCCTTGCCCAGGGTGCCGACATAGACCAGGTAAGGCGAGCGCATGGCGTAGTGCTCCAATGCGCCGCGGCCATTCTCGCCCAGCGTGCCGAAGCCGTGGGCGTCGTCCACCACCAGCCAGGCCTTGTGACGTTCACACAGGGCCAGCAGCGCCGGCAGGTCGGCCAGGTCGCCATCCATGCTGAACACGGCGTCCGTCACCACGATCTTGTTGCTGGCGGTGCTGGCGGACAGGAGTTCTCCCAGCGCGGCCACGTCGGCGTGCGGGTAGACGGAAACCTTGGTGCGTGCCAGGCGGGCGCCGTCGATCAGGGATGCGTGGTTGAGTGCTTCACTGAAGATTTCAGTGTCCTTGTCGCCGGCTGCGAGGCCGGTCACCACGGCCAGGTTGGCCATGTAGCCGGTGCAGAAATACAGCGCCTGCGCCTCAACCAGGTGCGGCGACAGGAATTCTGCGAGGCGTTGCTCCAGCAAGGTGTGCGCGCGGCTATGGCCGCTGACCAGGTGCGCGGCGCCGCTGCCGGCGCCATACAGTTCAATCCCCTGGTGCATCGCTTCGGCCACGCGCGGATGCGCTGCCAGGCCGAGGTAGTCATTGCTGCAGAAGGCCAGCAGTTCACGGCCGTCGACCATCATGCGCGGCGCGCAGGCCGTTTCGACCGAGCGCCGTTTGCGGATCAGGCTTTTGTCATCCAGCGCTTGCAATTGCTGGTCGAGTTTTGCGAGCAGTTCCATGATCAGCCCACCCGCGTTTTCTCGAACACCGACAAGGTGCGCGCAGCCAGTCCATCGATTTCCTCATCGCTGAGGATATACGGCGGCATCAGGTACACGGTATTGCCGATGGGGCGCAGCAGCAGTTCCTGCCTCGTGCCCTCGGTGAAGAAGCGGCGCGAGAAGCCCGGCGTAGCGCCGACGGCATCAAAGGCCCAGATCATGCCGCGGTTGCGGAAGTTCCCGGTGTGCTCGTGGTTGGCCAGCGGCGCCAGCGCCTCGGTCAGCTTGCGCGAGCGCGCCTTGTTCGCTTCCAGCACATGGTCTTCAGCAAAGATGTCCAGCGTGGCCAAGGCCGCGCGGCAGGCCAGCGGGTTGCCGGTGTACGAGTGCGAGTGCAGGAAGCCGCGCGTGACGTCGGCATCGTAGAACGCTTGGTAGATCTCGTCGCGCGACAGCACGATGGACAGCGGCAGGTAGCCGCCGCTGATGCCCTTCGACAGGCACAGGAAGTCAGGCCAGATGCCGGCCTGTTCGCAGGCGAAGAAGGTGCCGGTGCGGCCGCAGCCGACGGCGATTTCGTCCAGGATCAGGTGCACGCCGTGCTTGTCGCACAGCTCGCGCACCAGTTTCAGGTAGAGCGGGTCGTGCATCGCCATGCCGGTGGCGCACTGCACCAGCGGTTCGATGATGATGGCGGCGATCTTGCCGGCGCGTTCGGTGAACATGCGTTCGACATCGGCCGCGGCGCGGCGTGCCACGTCGGCCGCCGTTTCGCCTTCTGCCGCTTGGCGCGAGTCGGGCGACATCACGGTCTGCGTGGCGCGCAGCAGCGGGCCGTAAGCATCCTTGAACAGCGCCACGTCGGTCACGGCCAGCGCGCCGATCGTCTCGCCGTGGTAGCTGCCCTTCAGGCAAACGAATTCCTGCTTGTCGCCCTGGCCCATATTGCGCCAGGCGTGGAAGCTCATTTTCAACGCGATTTCGACCGCCGACGCGCCGTCCGACGCGTAGAAGGCGTGGCCCAGCTGGTGCTGGGTCAGCGCCGCCAGGCGTTCGCTGAGCTGGATCACCGGCTCGTGGGTGAAGCCGGCCAGCATCGCATGCTCCAGCATGTCGAGCTGTTCGCGCAGCGCCGCGTTGATGCGCGGGTTGGCATGGCCGAACAGGTTCACCCACCAGGAGCTGATCGCATCCAGGTAGCGGTTGCCTTGATGGTCATACAGCCACACGCCGCGGCCATGGCTGACCGGGATCAGCGGGACCGTTTCATGGTGCTGCATCTGGGTGCACGGGTGCCAGACTGACTTCAGGCTACGTGCTACCCAATCGCTTTGTTGGTTTGCTTCCAAAAACTGCTCCGTTCAATTCAGCCAGCCCGGCTTGCGCTTCTCCAGGAAGGAAGTCACGCCTTCGCGGCCCTGCTCGGAAGCGCGGATGTGGGCGATGCGTTGGGCCGTATCGGCCAGCAGTGCATCGTTCACCGGCTTGCCGGCGATGTCGCGCACCAGCACTTTGGCTTCCTTCACTGCATTCGGGCTGTTGGTCACCAGCGCCTTCAGCACTTCCGCCATTTTGGCGTCCAGTGCGTCGGCGGCGACCAGTTCGTGCACCATGCCGATGCGGTGGGCTTCGGCGGCGCTGAAACGTTCGGCGGTGAGGAAATAGCGGCGCGAAGCCTGCTCACCCATCGCCTTGATCACATACGGCGAAATGGTCGCGGGGATCAGACCCAGTTTCACTTCGCTCAGGCAGAAATTCGCTTCCGGCACGGCGACAATGATGTCGCAGGCGGAGACGAGACCCATGCCGCCCGCATAGCAATCGCCATGCACGCGCGCGACGGTCGGTTTCGGGCACAGGTAGATAGTGCGCAGCATTTGCGCCAGCTGCATGGCGTCGGCCTCATTCTCCTCGTGGGTGTAATGGGCCATCTTCTTCATCCAGTTCAGGTCGCCGCCGGCGCAGAAGGCCGGGCCGTTACCCGCCAGCACAATGGCGCGCACGTTTTCGTTGCGGCCCAGCTCCGAGAAGGCGCGCGCCAGGTCGTTGATCGAATGCTCGTTGAAGGCATTGCGCACGTCAGGGCGGTTCAGGGTGACGGTGGCGATCTTGTCGTTGATGTCGACGGTCAGGGTTTCATAAGTCATCGCCATCTCCTTACATGCGGAACACGCCGAACTTGGTGTCCGGGATTGGCGCGTTGAGCGCGGCGGACAGGCCCAGGCCCAGCACCATGCGGGTGTCGGCCGGATCGATCACCCCGTCGTCCCACAGGCGCGCGGAGGCGTAGTAAGGATGGCCCTGCACTTCGTACTGTTCCTTGATCGGCTGCTTGAAGGCCGCTTCTTCCTCGGCGCTCCACTGGCCGCCCTTGGCTTCGATGCCGTCGCGCTTGACGGTGGCCAGCACGCCGGCTGCCTGCTCGCCGCCCATCACGGAGATGCGCGCGTTAGGCCACATCCACAGCATGCGTGGCGAGTAGGCGCGGCCGCACATGCCGTAGTTGCCGGCGCCGAAGGAGCCGCCGATGATCACGGTGAACTTCGGCACGGAAGCGGTAGCGACGGCGGTCACCATCTTGGCGCCGTTGCGGGCGATGCCTTCGTTTTCGTACTTGCGGCCGACCATGAAGCCGGTGATGTTCTGCAGGAAGACCAGCGGGATCTTGCGCTGGCAGCACAGTTCGATGAAGTGCGTGCCTTTCAGCGCGGACTCGGAAAACAGGATGCCGTTATTGGCGATGATGCCGACCTTCATGCCGTAGATGTGGGCGAAGCCGCACACCAGCGTGGTGCCGTAGCGGGCCTTGAACTCATCGAATTCGGAGCCGTCGACGATACGCGCGATCACTTCTCGGATATCGAAAGGCTTGCGGGTGTCGACAGGAATCACGCCGTACAGTTCTTCCGGCGCGTATTTCGGTTCCACCGCTTCGCGCAGCACGCCCTGTTGCGGCTTCTGGCGGTTCAGGTTCGACACGATTGTGCGCGCCATCGACAGCGCATGCATATCGTCCTTGGCCAGGTGATCGGCCACGCCGGACAGGCGGGTGTGCACGTCGCCGCCGCCCAGGTCTTCAGCGGAAACCACTTCACCGGTCGCCGCCTTCACCAGCGGAGGGCCGCCGAGGAAGATAGTGCCCTGTTCCTTCACGATGATCGATTCGTCCGACATGGCCGGCACGTAGGCGCCGCCGGCGGTGCAGGAACCCATCACCACGGCGATCTGCGGGATGCCCTTGGCCGACATATTGGCCTGGTTGAAGAAGATGCGGCCGAAGTGGTCGCGGTCCGGGAACACGTCGTCCTGGTTCGGCAGGTTGGCGCCGCCCGAATCCACCAGGTAGATGCACGGCAGGTTGTTCTGCTCGGCGATCTCCTGCGCGCGCAGGTGCTTCTTCACCGTCATCGGGTAGTAAGTACCGCCCTTCACAGTGGCGTCGTTACAGACGATCACGCATTCCTGGCCGTTTACGCGGCCGATGCCGGTGATCACGCCCGCTGCCGGAGCGGCGTTGTCGTACATATCGAAAGCAGCCAGCTGCGAGAATTCGAGGAAAGGCGTGCCGGGATCGAGCAGCATCTGTACGCGGTCGCGCGGCAGCAGCTTGCCGCGCGCCACATGCTTGGCGCAGGCCGCTTCTCCGCCGCCTTGCGCCGCTTTCGCGACCTTGGCGCGCAGGTCGTCGACCAGGGCTTGCATGGCGTCGGCGTTGGCTTTGAAGTCCTCGCTGCGCGGATTGAGTTTGCTTTCGATATGCGGCATTGTCGTCCTCTTCTCTTATTCTGGAAATTCGCCGTCGACGTAAAACCAGCGCAAGCCACCTTCGCGCGGTTCGCGCAGGAAGCGGCTCAGCTCATGCAGACGCTGGCCACGGCCATTCACGCGCAGGCGGGCGACGAACTCGACAAAATCCTCGTTCGGCTGGGCTTCTGCTTTACGTTGACGTAAACGTAAAGCAGATTTTACCTCAAGTCCCAGCCATTGGAGCTTTTCGTCCTTGTTAATAATCGGCTCGGTCGGACGGGTGCTTTCGTGCCAGGTCGACAACAAATACGGCTCGTTCTGCAGCGCATAGGCGGAATAACGGGAGCGCATCAGTTGCTCAGCCGTCTCCGGCAAGGCCTTTCCTTCGATAAAAGGGCCACAGCAAGTCGCAAAAGAAGGACCGCCGCATGGGCAGCCGACAGGGGTCTTGGATTTGGACATCCCGCCATTATCCGCCATAACAGCGGCTCGCGTGACTTCCCGAGGTCATGCGGGTTGGCACCACCATCCGGGCTGGAAAGCTATAATTGCCAGAATGAAAATCCATGCATCCTTATTCGCGCTGACCTTTGCGGTCGCAATGACTTCGCCGGCCCTGGCATGCCAGCCGCCACGCGACATGCCCAGTGATCCGGAAGCGGCGCGCGCTTATTGGGAGCGAGCCCAGACCCAGTGGGAAAAAAGGGTGATAGCTAGCGCCCCGACACTGGTGGTTGCGACGACCGCCGAAATCCCTGGCAGCCAGTTCCCTGAACCCGGTACGCGAGTGACCGTCAAAGTCGCGCCCATCAAGCTGTTGCGTGGTTTTTTCGAAAAGAATGAGGTTGGCGGCATGCTCAATCATTTTTGCGATGATTTCAAAGTATGGGTTACGCACGACAGGCCTTACCTCCTCGCGATGAACCAGGGGGCAATTCTGCTGGCCGTGCCTTTGAAACAGGGAGACGAGCAAGCCGGCGTACGGGACTTCTTCAAGCGCATCGACGAACCCAATCCCTGGGAATGAGCCGCGCGCCGCGTCGCAAAATTTTACGCATGGCCCGGTTCAACCAGCAACGAGCCGGATAATCAGCGACTTAGGTGCAGGTACGGTTGATGCTTCTTCAAGCTTGAAGTTTCGCCAACTCGTCATGGAGCGCAAAATGAAAGCTGAAGCCATGTTCAAGTCTTGCCTGCTGGCCTGCTCCATCCTGCCAGGCGGCCAGGCCCTAGCGGGTCCAACTGGATCGACGCAGTCCCCCTATACCGTCAACAGCATCGACTTCAGCTACATGAACTACAGCAGGCCCCCTGCATCCTACTTCAATCGCAGGCCACCGACGGAATTCGGCCGGACACCGGCGTTCAATGGCCTGCCGCCGCCCTTGCCTGCAGCAGGTCCGCCCGCCCGGGCGCCGGACGTGGCATTGCCGCTGACTCCTCCTGCACCCACCGGCTCACCGCCGCTTGTCGAGCCGCCGGTCCAGTTGCCAGTGGTGGCGGTTGTGCCTGAGCCAAGCACTTTCGCTTTGCTGGGCCTGGGCTTTGCCCTCCTCATTTTGCGCGAGAGAAAGGGGCGCCCAGCTGCACAGTAAAGAAAGCCGACAGTGGCAGGTGCTAGATGCCGGTCATGAACGAAGTCAGTCAAAGCAAGTTCCTGAGCCTGGTCTTGCGTCACAAACCGGAAGAAATCGGGCTCGTACTGGACCAGAATGGATGGGCATCGATCGACCAATTGATTGCCCTTGCCAACGCCTGCGGAACGAATTTGAGCCGCTCCCAGATCGAATCCATCGTTGAAAACAGCGATAAGAAGCGATTTGCGATCAGCGCGGATGGCACGAAAATCCGGGCCAACCAGGGCCATTCCGTTGATATCGCGCTCGAACTGCCGCCCCGGACGCCGCCGGAGCGCCTGTACCATGGCACTGCCACGCGTTTCCTTGATTCGATCCGCGAAAGCGGCCTGCATTCGGCCTCGCGCCAGCATGTGCACCTCTCGTCCGACCAGGGAACTGCCGAAAAAGTGGGCAGCCGGCATGGCAAGCCGGTCGTATTGACCGTGGAATCCGGCCAGATGGCGCGCGACGGCCACCTCTTCTACATCTCGGAAAACGGCGTCTGGCTGACCGAGGCCGTGCCTGCGAAATACCTGAACTAGACCTTGTAGGCCAGGCAGTCGAGCTCAAACGGCGGCTCCTTGCCCAGCATCAGTGTCGCCAGCAGGCTGGCGCTGCCGCAGGCGAAGGTGAAGCCCAGCGGGCCATGGCCGACGTTGAGCCACAGGTTGGGATAAGGCGTGGGCCCGATGATGGGGGCGCTGTTCGGCGTGGCGGGACGCAGGCCGGCCCAGGCCTCCGCCTTGTCGTAGTCGGCGGCATGCGGCATCGATTCGCGCGCCAGGCGGGACAGGCTGGCGATGCGGCGGCGGTCGATGCGCGTGCTTTCGCCCACCATGTCGACCATCGCGGCGATCCGCAATTGCTTGCCGATGCGGGCATACAGCGTCTTGCGCTCGAAATCGGTCACGCTGATATTGGGCGCCACGTGTTCGCTGCGGATCGGCGCCGTCAGGCTGTAGCCTTTCAGCGGATACATGGGCAGGTCGAGGTTGGCCGTGGCAGCCAGGTCGCGGCTCTGGATGCCGGCAGCGAGCACGTAATGGTCGGCAGTCAGCCAGCCGGCGTCGGTCTCGATTGCCGTCACCTTGCCGGCTTCAACGAAAATGGTGCGCGCTGCCGTGTGCATGCAGCGCTCGAAGCGCGGGTGGGCATAGATGCGTTTTTCCAGCGCCAGGCAGAAGGCATAGCAATCCGCCACGGCTTCGCCGGGATTGAAGATGCCGCCCGCCAGCCTGGGCGCCAGTTCGGCCAGCGCCGGCTCGATGCGGGCCGTATCGCGGCCCCAGAGCACGGCGCGGTTTTCGTCGTTATCGGGCTTGTCCAGCGCGGCCTTGAAGGCTTCTTCGCTGCGATAGACCACCAGCTTGCCGGCATTGCGCCAGTTGAATTCCCTCAGCGGCAATTTCAGTTCCAGCAGCGACAGGGACAGGCGGCTCAACTCGCCGAGCTGCAAAAGCTTGGCGGTGGTGCGGGCATTGGCGTCGGCCTTGCAGTTGCGCAGGAATTGCGCCATCCAGCGCCACTGGCGGTAATCGGCCTCGGGACGGAAACGAAACGGGCCGTCGCGCTCGAACAGCCATTGCAGGGCCTTTTTCGGCACGCCTTCGTCGGCCAGCGGCGAGACGTAACGATAGCTGAGCTGGCCGCCATTGCGGTAGCTGGCGGCGCTGGCAACGGTCGGGGCGCGTTCGAGCAGCGTCACGCGGAAGCCTGCTTCCAGCAGCCACCACGCTGACGCCAGGCCGACCACGCCTCCGCCAATCACCACCACTTGCCGTGCTCTCGCCATCCGATCCCCGAATTGTGTTGCCTTGTGGAAAATTAGCCTATTGTAGTTCAGTCGCGGCGGCGCAGGATGGCGCGTTGGTAAATCGCATCAAGGATCCGTTCCTCGGCACGCGTGTGCGCCGACTGCAGGCCTGGATCGGCCTCCGGGTCGCTGGCAAAGCCGCCGATCAGCGATACGATGCCCTGCTTCTTCCTTAAGTCTACGGCGAAGGTGGACACGAGGCCATAGGCTTCGCCCAGGTGGCCGACCGCATGGAAGCGGCCATCCTTCGGCATGCCGCCCATATTGCCCCGCACGTCGGCAAAGCGCTGGGCGCCCAGCCCCCAGCTATGGTAAAGCCCTTTCAAGGTATCGCCATTGCTGCCATTGAAGCGCCATTGCTCACCAAACATCAGGGCCAGTGATGCCGGCTTGATAAGCTGCCTGCCCTCATGGCGGCCGTTGTTGATCAGCATGAGCATGACCTTGCCCATGTCGCTGGCCGACATGCGAAGGCCGCCGGTTGGGCTGAAGGGCGTGGCATTAGTGCCGATTACATACTTGTCTAGGCCCGGCGGATCCTGCGGCGCGGTCACGCCGAAGTCGTCGACCTGCGCAATCCACGGCCCCTTGCTGTCCCAGATTTCAGTTTCGCGCGTGCGGCGCCGGTACAGCGTTGCGGTATCCGCTACTTCCTGGGTGCTGAATTCGGCAGGGTTATAGCCGCCGCGCAGGCCCATCGGCGCCAGCAGCAAGCGCCTCATCAGTCGGTCGAAGCGTTCGCCGGTCACGCGTTCCATGATGGTCCCGATCACAGCCCAGTTCAGGTTGGAATACGTGAAGTACTGGCCCGGCTCGCCATCGCGCGCCCACATCTTCCCATCTGGCGCCAGCACATCGCGCAAGGCCGTGCCAGCGGGCCAGGAATAGCCCGCGTCATCGCGCAGCGTTGAGGTGTGGCTCAGCAAATGCCGCAGGGTGATCACTTGCGACGGGTAATGCGGATTGCGCAGCGCGAAGCCCAGATATTCGCCGGCGTCGGTGTCAAGCTTGAGCTTGCCTTCCTCGACCAGCCTCATCATGCCCAAGGTGGTCATCATCTTGGAGATGGATGCAATACGGAACATGGTCTGCGGCGTGACGGGCGCGGTGATGCCGCGGCCCGTCGTATCAAGCCGGCGCAGCCCGAACTGTTGTTGGTAAGCCACCTTGCCGTCGCGGATAGCCAGTACGGACAAGCCCGAAAGCGGCCGCTGCGCATCGTTGACGATCGCTGCCAGTTCCGCATCCAGCTTGCTGGCGGAAACGTGGCCGATACTGCCCAGCAGTACTGCGCCGGCCAAGGCGCGCAAAGCTCTTTGCATGCATTCTCCTTTTGCAAGCAGCATACGGTGCCGTCCTTTCGGCCTGCTAATGAAAACTGATTATCTGCCTATAACCCCGGTGTATCGGGCGCTAAAGCAAATATGAAAAGAGCAGCGTGATTTCTCTTTCGCTATTACACTAGCAGTTATAGGAGAAATGTAATGAGCCTCACCAGCGTTGAATTCAAACCAGATCAACAAGACAATTCGCCGCTGTACATGCAGATTGCCCGCAAGTTGAGCGACGATGTTCGAAACGGACGTTACCAGGTCGACCAGGCGCTTCCTTCTGAACGAACCCTCTCGGAATTGCTGAACGTTTCGCGCGTGACCGCCCGCAAGGCCATCGACCAGCTGGTGGACCAGGGCCTAGTGGTACGCCGCCGCGGTTCGGGCAACTACATTGCGCCGCGCATCGAACAACCGCTGTCGAACCTGACCAGCTTCTCGGAACAACTTTCGCAGCGCGGCTACAAGCCCGGCTCGCGCTGGCTCAAGCGCGCGCTGGTGGCCGCCAGCGCCGACGAACAGCTCAGCCTCGGCCTGTCGCCGAATACCCGCGTGGCGCGGCTTGAACGCTTGCGCCTGGCCGATGACGTGGTGATGGCGTATGAGGTGTCGGTGCTGCCGCAAACCATCGTTCCCAATCCGGAACTGATCGGCGATTCGCTTTACCAATACCTGGATTCTGTCGGCAAGGGCCCGGCGCGCGCGCTGCAGCATATCCGCGCCATGAATGCTTCGGCCGAACTGGCGCGCCAGCTGGAAGTGCCGGAAGGGCAGGCTGTATTGTTTATTACCCGTATCGCCTATCTTGAGTCGGGCCAGGCGATCGAGCTGACGCATTCCTACTGCCGCAGCGATCATTACGACTTCGTGGCGGAGATGCGCCGCGCCGCGTAGGCCGCGCCGCATAACCTGGGGGAATAAGCTTCGCAAGTCCCGTCATGGGCCGGCCCGGCAATTTGGCATTACACTCGTTCCATGCTGAAGACCGAAACACCCAGTGCACAACATCGCGAGCTGGACCAATATCCCATAGAGCAACTGGTCGCCGCCTTTGCCGATGACCAGCTGAATGCGGTGCAAGCCGTGCGCACCGCCATCCCCGCCATTGCCAAGGCAGTCGAAGCAATCGTGCCCCGCATCGAAGCGGGCGGGCGCCTGCTCTACGTCGGGGCCGGCACCTCGGGCCGGCTCGGCGTGCTCGACAGCGTTGAACTCTATCCCACCTTCTCCTGGCCGCACGAACGTGCCGTCGCCATCCTTGCCGGCGGCACGGAAGCCATGTTCAAGGCGGTGGAAGGCGCGGAGGATGACCGCGAACAGGGCGCACGCGACCTTCAGGCCCTGGACCCGCGCCCGGATGACGTCGTGCTGGCGCTGGCCGCATCCGGCACCACCCCCTATGTGCTGGGCGCCATCGAAGCCGCGCGCAAGGCCGGCGCGCTAACCGTCGGCATCGCCAACAACCCTGGTGCGCCGGTCACGCAGGAGGCTGAAATCGGCATCACCCTCGACACCGGCCACGAAATCATCTCCGGCAGCACGCGCCTGAAAGCCGGCACCTCGCAGAAGATCGTGCTGAACACGATTTCCAGCGCGCTCATGGTGCGCCTGAACAAGGTTTATGGAAACTTGATGGTAGACTTGAAGCCGACCAATGCGAAGCTGTACGCGCGTACGGTGCGGCTCACAATGCACGCCACCGGCGCCGATGAAGCGGCAGCCCGCACAGCGCTGGAACAGTGCGGCTTCCACGTCAAAGTGGCGGTGGTCGCCCTGTTAAAGAAAACCACGGTGCAGCAGGCGGCAGGCTTGCTGGACCAGGCCGGGGGCAGCGTGCGCGGCGCACTCACCATCTGATCCGCCCCTGCGCGCGTCCGGCCGACAAGAAAGGACGTAATGGATCGAGCGCAGCAACGCAGCCCCTGGGGCTGGGTTCCGACACTGTATTTCAACCAGGGCATTCCCTATTTCGTGGTGATGGCGCTGTCCACCGCCATGTACAAGGATCTTGGCATCTCCAACACGGAGATGGCGTTCTACACCGGCTGGCTGTACCTGCCATGGGTGATCAAGCCGCTGTGGTCTCCCCTGATCGAAATGTTCGGCACCAAGCGCTCCTGGGTCGCCATCCTGCAGATGGTGCTGGGCGTGTCGCTGGCGGCGGTTGCCTTCACGCTGCCGCTCTCGAACTTTTTCCAGCTTAGCCTTGGCGTCATGTGGCTGATGGCCTTCAGCTCCGCCACCCACGATATCGCGGCGGACGGCTTCTACATGCTCGGCCTGCGGCAGAAGCAGCAGGCGGAATTTGTCGGCGTGCGCAGCACTTTCTATCGCGCGGCCAACGTGGCCTGCAACGGCGGCCTGCTATTCCTGGCCGGCGAAATCATCAAGTACCACGGCAATCCCCATATGGCCTGGGCTATCACCTTCGGTGTGACCGGCGCGGTCTTCCTGGCGCTGGCGCTCTATCACTTCGTCGTGCTGCCAAGGCCGGCGGAAGACAAGCCGGCAGTGCACTCGTCGGCGCCGATGCAGGAGTTTTTCGCGACATTTTCCGCCTTCTTCCGCAAGGACGGCATCGTCGTGATCCTGCTGTTCCTGCTGCTGTTCCGCCTTGGCGAGTCGCAGTTGCTGAAAATGGTGGTGCCGTTCCTGAAAGACCCGCTGGAGAAAGGCGGCCTTGGCCTGGACACCGCCGCTGTGGGCATTGCCTACGGCACGATCGGCATCGTCGGCCTGATCCTCGGCGGCCTGGTGGGCGGCTGGCTGATCGGGCGCTTTGGCCTCAAGCGCTGCCTGTGGCCTTTCGCGATTGCGATCCATATTCCGGACCTGATTTTCGTCTACCTGTCGCAGGCGCAACCGCAAAACTTCGCCTGGATCGCGACTTGCCTGGCAGTGGAGCAGTTCGGCTATGGGCTCGGCTTCACCTCGTTCATGATGTACATGATCATGGTCAGCCAGGGCGAGCACAAGACTGCGCATTATTCGATCTGCACCGGCTTCATGGCGCTGGGGATGATGATTCCGCAAATGGCCAGCGGCGCGATCCAGGAGTATCTCGGCTACCAGCACTTCTTCATTTATGTCTGCACGGCAACCATCCCCGCCTTCATCATGACGGCACTGATCAAGATAGATCCGGACTTTGGCCGGGAATAGGTAGAATACGGCTCCTGCTGATGTGAGGATTTGGTTTTGGCTTTTAATGCGAAAAGGCGGCTGACCATAGCCGCCGCCGCGGCCGGCGTGGCCGCATTAATGGGGGCGTGTTCGTCGACGCCGACCGTGCCAGCCGCCGGCGACGCCGCGGCACCACCCTCCGGTGGCGGGAGCGGCAATACGCCCGCCCCGGTCACGGCGGCAAGCCCGGCGCCGGTGCAGCAACGCATCACCGGCGAACAGCCGCCTGCCGCGCCGCGCGAATTCCGCGCTGCCTGGGTGTCGACGGTGGCCAACATCGACTGGCCCAGCCGCAGCAACCTGCCGCCGGCGCGCCAGCAGGCCGAAGCCCTCGCCATCCTCGACCGCGCCAAGGCACTGCACCTGAACGCGATCGTGCTGCAGGTGCGCCCGAGCGCCGACGCCATTTACCCGTCCAAGCTCGAGCCCTGGTCCGAGTTCCTCACCGGCCAGCAGGGCAAGGCTCCCGAGCCGGCCTGGGACCCGCTGGCCTTCTGGATCGCGCAGGCTCATGCCCGCGGCCTCGAACTGCACGCATGGTTCAATCCCTACCGTGCCCGCCATTCAGCCGCCCGCACGCCGAACGCGCGTGAGCATGTAGCCAACACCAGGCCGCAAGTGGTGCGCCAATATGGCAAATTCCAGTGGATGGACCCCGGCGAGGAAGCCGCCGCCCAGCAAACGCTGGACGTGATCCTGGACGTGGTGCGCCGTTACGACATCGACGGCGTCCACATCGACGACTACTTCTACCCTTATCCGATTGAAGCGCCCGGCGCCAATGGCGGCGAGGCGGCCCTGGACGCGCCGTCGAACGGCAACAAGCCCGAGCTGGATTTCCCCGACGGCGCCCCGTACCAGCGCTACCTGCAAGGCGGCGGCACCCTGGACCGCGCCAACTGGCGCCGCCAGAACGTCAACCAGCTGATCGAAGCGCTCTACACCGGTATCCACAAGGAAAAATCGTGGGTGCGCTTCGGCATCAGCCCCTTCGGCATTGGCCGCCCGGACCGCCGCCCGCCCGGCATCCAGGGCTTCAGCCAGTACGACAAGCTGTATGCCGACGCCGAATTGTGGCTGCAGAACGGCTGGCTCGATTACCTGGCCCCGCAGCTGTACTGGCCGATCGCGCAGCAGCCGCAAGCTTTCCCCGTGTTGCTCGATTACTGGCTGGGACAGAACAAGCGCGGCCGCCATATCTGGCCGGGCCTGTACACCAGCCGCATTGACGACAGCAGCAAGTCCTTCAGCGCGGATGAAATCGTGCAGCAGGTCGGCGTCACGCGCAGCCGCGGCAACGCGAACGGCCACATTCATTTCAGCATTGCGGCCCTGATGCAAAACCGCAAAGGCGTGAGCGACCACCTGAAGGCCACCAGCTACCAGGGACCGGCGCTGGTGCCGGCTTCGCCATGGCTGGGCAGCGAAGCGCCGCCAGCGCCGACCGTGGCAGTCAAGCGCCACGCCAGCGGACTGTCGCTTACCCTTGGCAACGCCGGCCGTGCCACCCAGCTTGCGATCTGGGCGCACTACGGCGAAGAATGGCGCTTCAACGTGGTGCCTGCCGGCCGCAGCGAAGTGGTGCTGACCGACGATAATGGCGTGCCGGCCCGCAGCGTGGTGGTATCGGCAATCGACCGCTTAGGCAATGAAAGTCCAAGAGTTTCCGCTGCGTTATAACTTTTTGGAATGAGTGCCGCACGCGCTTTCATGCAAAGATGTCGGCGTTTCAACGTACACTCGACAGATCATGGGCAAACCTGACACCGATCGTACCTTAGGGCTGGGAATCGATGCTGGAGGCACGGAAACACGCTGGGCGCTTGCCACCCCGGCAGGCGACATCGTGGCCGAAGGAACGGTCGCCGGGCTGTCCGCCCTGATGATGGCCAAGCCGGCCGGACGCGAGCTGATCCACACCATCTTCAGCCAGCTGGCGCAAGACGTACTGGAAGCCGGCAAGCCACTGCGCATCTGCGCCGGGCTGACTGGCTTCGGCGGCGATGGCGCCGTGCTGCTGGACTGGCTCTCCACGCTGCTCGGCGTACGCCTGGACGCCATCACGCTCTGCAACGATATCGAAGTTGCCTATCTCGACGCCTTCGAGCCCGGCCAGGGTTACCTGGTCTATGCCGGTACCGGTTCAATTGCCGCCTTCATCGACGAGCAAGGCGAATTCCACCGCGCCGGCGGCCGCGGCGTCATGCTGGACGATGCCGGCGGCGGCTTCTGGATTGCGCGCGAAGCGATGCGCCGTATCTGGCGCGGCGAGGATGAACAGCCCGGCGCCTGGGAGGACTCGCCGATGGCGCATGCGGTGTTCGACCATGTCGGCGGCAGCGACTGGTCTTTCTCGCGCAACTTCATGTACACCCAGGAGCGCGGCGACATCGGCAAGCTGGCGCTGGCCGTTGCCATGAGCGCGGGGGCCGACCCCGCCGCCCGCCACATCCTGCTGCAGGCTGGCCGCGAACTGGCGCGCCTGGCGCTGGCGCTGGTGACGCGCTTCGGCGCGCGGCCGATTGTCCTGTCCGGCCGCGCGGCCGAACTGCATCCCCTGATTTTCGAAGCCATGCGCACCGACTTGCCGCCTGAATTCCATTTGCAAAAACGCAGCGCCAGGCCGCATCATGCGGCTGCCAGGATGGCCGCCCGGCCACGCAACTAAGGAAACCATGAAAAAACTGCTGCTCGCTTCCCTGATCGCCCTGCTGACCGGTTGTGCCACCCAGCTGCCGAACATCGACCATTCGCTGACCTCCAAAGGGCAGAGCAGCCGCGTGCGTTTCGTCGTGATCCATTACACCGTGACCGACTTGCCGCTGTCGATCAAGCTGCTGACCGAGAAAGATGTGAGCGCCCACTATCTCATCACCGACGAGAATGAGCCGCGCGTCTACGCCCTGGTCGACGAAAACCGCGCCGCCTGGCACGCCGGGCTGAGCAGCTGGAAGAACTACACGGCGCTGAACCACAGCTCGATCGGCATCGAGATCGTCAACCCCGGCTTCAAGGACATGCCCGACGGCCGCCACTGGTATGGCTTCTCCGAGCGCCAGATCGACCAGCTGGTCGCCCTGCTCAAGCAGATCAAGGAACGCCACCAGATCGCACCGGAAAACTTCCTCGGCCACGCCGATATCGCACCGCAACGCAAGCAGGATCCCGGCCCGATGTTCCCGTGGAAGCGGCTGGCCGACGAAGGCCTGATCGCCTGGCCGGACGCGGCCGCCGTGGCCGCGGTGCGTCCGCAATACGAAGCCCAGCTGCCGGACATCGCCTGGTTCCAGCAAAAGCTGGCCCAGCACGGCTACGCCACCCCGCAGACCGGCGTGCTGGACCCAGAAACCCAGAATGTGCTGGTGACCTTCCAGGCCAAGTACCGCAACAGCAAATGGGACGGCGTGCCGGACGCCGAATCCGCCGCCATCCTCGACGTGCTGACTGCGCCCAAGCCAATACAGTAAGGCGGTTTGCACGGCCGCCGGCTTTCCCCTATCCTGCCAACATGCCGCAGGGGACGACCGGCGGCGCCGAGGAAGAGGAACCAGGACAATGCGGCTGCGCCACATCGAAGTTTTCCACGCCATCATGCAGGTTGGCACCATCAGCGGCGCCGCCCAGGTGCTGCATATTTCCCAGCCAGCCGTGACCAAGGTGTTGCAGCACGCCGAGCTGCAACTGGGCATGCCGCTGTTCGAGCGCGTGCGCGGCAAGCTGTACCCGAAGCCGGAAGCGCACCGCCTTTTTGCCGAGACCGAAAAACTGCACCGCGACCTGCAGGGCATCCGCCGCCTGGCGGCCAGCCTGAAAGGCCGCGCCGTCGAAACCGTGGGGCTGGTGTCGACGCCGACCATCGCTATCAGCGTCCTGCCGCAAGCCATGAGCGAATGGCGCAAGGAATTTCCCGACACGCGCTGCGAACTGGCCACCCACCACACCTCCGAAATCGTCAACACCTTGCGCCTGGGTGAAGCCGACATGGCGCTTTCGCTGCAGGACCCGCGCCACCCCGGCATCATCGCCGAACCGATTGCACAAGGCGTGATGACGGTGATCGCGCCGGCCGGTACCTGGCGCCGCGATGAAGCGGGCATGCCGCTGACGGCGGAAGGCCTGAGCGGTGAACTGATAGGCCATGCCGACAACGACCCGTTGGGCGAGATGATCGTGGCTTCCTGCGAAGCACAGGGCATCCAGCCCAACTTCCGCACCACGGTGCAGACTTACCAGATTGCCCGTTCGCTGGTGGAAGCCGGCGCCGGCCTGGCCGTGGTCGATCCTTTCACGGCGGCGTCGGCCGATCCGGCCAAGGTGCAGAAACGCCAGTGGGCGCCGGCCATTCCGATCCAGCTCTTCCTGCTGACGAACAGCCACGCGCCGCTGTCGCACGGCGCCCGCCAGTTGGCCGACTCCATCGCCAGCATGGCGCGCGCCTGCCTGGAACAAGGAAAGCAATGAGCAAGACCACCCGCAGCGAAGACGTTCTCGGTAACCCCGACTTCCGCCACCTGGCCACCATCGCCGGTATCGCGGTCGACCTGCGCTATGCGGGGCCGGACAACTTCGTCGGCCGCGACCTGTATTCGCCGCTCGATTGCGCCTGGCTGCATCGCGACGCCGCCGCCGCCATCGAACGGGTGGTGGCTTACCTGGCACGGCGCGCTCCCGGCTACAAGGCGCTGCTGCTCGACGCCCTGCGCCCGCACCGCGTGCAGGAAGAGCTGTGGCAGGCGCTGGCCGGCACCAGCCTGCAGATGTACCTGGCGCCGCCGGAACGCGGCTCGATCCATTCCTTCGGCATGGCGGTCGACATCACCATCCTCGACCCATCCGGCCAGGAGCTCGACATGGGCACGGGCTTCGACGACATGACGGAATTGTCGCACCCGGTGCTTGAGGCACGGCACCTCGCCAGCGGGGAACTGACTGCCGCACAAGTCGCCAACCGCCAGTTGCTGCGCGATGCCATGTTCCAGGCTGGCTTCGCCGGCATCAACAGCGAATGGTGGCATTTCGACTGCGGCGACCGCGTGCTGGTGCGCCGCGACTACACCAAAGTCCTATAAGGAGACAGCCCTTATGCAGCAGCCCTGGTCTACCACACGAGCAATCCTGACCGGCGGCACGCTGGGCGGCTTGCTGGACATCCTGTTCGCGATCAGCTTCGCCGGCTATAACGGCATGCCGCCGGAGCGCCTGCTGCAAGTGGTGGCCAGCGGTGCACTGGGCAAGGCGGCCTTCACCGGCGGCGCTCCCGCCGCTGCATTCGGCCTGGCCTGCCACTTCGCCTTGAGTTTTGTGTGGATGGCGCTCTTCTTCTTCGCGGCGCGACGCGCCCCGGCATTGGCGCGCAAACCGCTGCTGGCGGCCGTCGGCTACGGCCTGCTGGTGTTCTTCACGATGCGACTGGTGGTGCTGCCGCTATCGGCGTTCCCGCGCCCGGTGACGTTCAATGCCTTCTCATGGGGCATGGACATCCTGTCGCACATCTTCCTGTTCAGCCTTCCAATCGTGTGGGCCACGCGCAAGGTGCTGCGCGCGTCATAGGCGAAATTCGGACAGCTTCCAGTCCGCAAAGCCGTTGCGGACGAAGACCAGCGCGATCTTGTCGTTGCGGACGATGTAGCGGTCGACGCCATCGCGCTCGGTCACCCATTTCGGTTTCGCTGCGCCGGAGTCCGGCTCTTCGTCCCGTTCCCGCTCACGGTCACGGGCGTCGCGATCCTCGTGGCGCCGGTCGCGCTTCTTCGCAAAATCACCGTGCTCCAGCACAAACATCACCGCCTCCGGCCGCACCAGTGCATCCACCACCACGCCGCCGAGCAGGCGCCCGAAGCCGCTGAGCGCATCGTCGCCCGGCTTGCCGGCGATATCGTCCTTCATGTTCTCGCGTAGCGCCGGAAAATCGACGTGGCTATTGAAGGCCTCCACATCATGCACCCGCACCGCTTCCTTCATCTGGTGCACAACCAGCAGCGGCGACCAGTACCAATACGCCGCCACCGCAACTACAACCGCCAGCAGCGCGCTCGGAATCCCTTTACTTCGTCTTGCCATCGTTCCCCCAACGCCAGCGCGGAGGTTCACCCGTGAGGTAGCAAACCAGGATAAAGATCGCCGTGGCGGCCGTGGTCAGGACCAGGAATCCAAGCGGTGAACGCGCAGGATTCAGCACCACTGCGCCGGCCGCCATGGCCACCACGTAGGCGGCAAGCACCAGCCAACCCTGCCAGGTGCCAGGCACGCCCCATCCCCAGCCATGGCTTTTGGCTGGGAACCAATACTGTTTCGTTTCGCTCATGGATGCTCCTTATCGTGCGCTCGGCACCTCGTTTGCCGCTTGCGGTGCCGCGCTGCGCGCGACCCAATCGATCACGCCGTCTGCCAGCGCGCGGCCATTGCCGTTGCCAGCGCGTTCGTGGTTGACCATGACCACCACGATACACTGGCGGCCACTGGCGTCGGGGACGTAGCCGGCGATCGCGACCACGTTCTTGAGGGAACCGGTTTTGATGCGGGCGCGCATCGCTGCAGGGCTTTCTTTCAGGCGGCGCCTCATGGTGCCATCGATCGCCGCAATCGGCAGGCTAGTGAGGAACTCGGGCGCCCACAGGGACGTTTGCGCGACCCTCAGCAGGCCGGCCATCTGATTGGGAGTAAATCGTTCGATGCGCGACAGGCCGGAACCGTTTTCGAACACCATGCCGGTATCGTCGACGCCCTGGCCGCGCAGCCAGGTGCGGATCTCAAGTTCGGCACGGACCTGCGTGGGCATGCGAGGTGGCGCATCCATCATGGCGCAGCATTGGGGCTGGGCGGCGGGAGCGTCCGCGAGGTCGGGCAGCGGCCGGCTGCCAAGCAAGGGATCGGCCTGCAGGCTGCCCAGGCTCAGGAAAATGGTGCGGGCCAGTCCATTGTCGGACAGCTTGTTGGTATCGCGCACCATCTCGGGCAGGGATCGGCTCACATGCTCGGCCAACAGCGTCGACGAACCGCTATTGAAGGCGCGTGACTGCGCCTCGGAAGCCTCGACCGCCTGGCCACTGAACTGGCCTCCAAGCCGTTCCCAGGTCGCGCGGAACAGGCGCTCGGCGTAATCCGTGCGGTCCAGGACATTGATCACATTGGTCCGGCTGCAGTTGCGCGGGAATGTCCCCTTCAGCACCACGGTCAGGTTTGGACCGTTGCGCACGTATTCGGGAATCTTCCAGCCGTCCTCCCACTTTGCGCAATCGCGGTCTACCAAGGTCAGCTCGGAACGCACGCGCACATTGTCCAGTTCCGGCAGCACGCTGGCCTTGATCGACTTCGCATCGGACGTGATATCGAGGGTCTGCAGGTTCATGTTCAGCAGCAGCGCATCGGGAATCAGGTTGTAATACGCCTCAGGCGATTCATCGAACGGCGGCGCACCTGCATCGGCACGCGCCGGCTGCCAGAGCTGGCGGTCCAGCACCAGGTTGCCTTCGATCCTGCGGATGCCTTTGGTGCGCAGTTTTTCCAGCATATGCGTGAAGGCGTCGGCAGTGAAGTCGCCATCGGCGCCGCCGCGCAGCACCAGGTCGCCATGCAGCACGCCGCCCGCAACTTCTCCTGTTGTGCGCAGCTCGGTGCGGCCACGGAACTGGGGCCCGAGCACATCCAGGCCCACCATGGTGGTGAACAGCTTCATGATCGAGGCAGGCGTAAAGGTACGCGTCGCTTCGTGCGACACCAGCACCTCATCGCCGCGCAGCACCACCGCCCCGATGGCATTTTCCGGAATGCCTTTTTCGGCGGCCAGCCTGGCGATCGGCTCCGGCAGCGCCGCCTGGGCGCAAGCGCTGATTGCGGCAAACAATGTGGCAAACAATGTGGCAAACAATGTGGCAAGAAGCAGGCGGCGCATCAATGGGTCCTTAACCGAAAAACACGTAGGCTACCGCAATCGCGGTCAAAACCCCCGCGAGATCCGCAATCAGGCCGGCGGAAATTGCATAGCGTGTCTTGCGGATGCCGACCGAGCCGAAGTACAGCGCCACGATATAGAAGGTGGTATCGGCCGAACCCTGGAAGATGCAAGCCAGGCGGCCGACGAAGGAGTCGGGTCCGTAGGTCTTCATCGCATCGATCATCATGGCGCGCGAACCGGAACCGCTGAAAGGCTTCATCAGCGCGGTCGGCAGCGAAGGCACGAAATCCGTGCGCAGGCCGAGCGCACTGAACACCCAGTTGAAAGCATCCATTACCAAACCGAAGACGCCCGCGTTGCGCAGTACGCTGATCGCCACCAGCATGCCGACCAGATAAGGAATCACCGTCAGCGAAGTCTGGATGCCGCCCTTCGCGCCCTCAATGAACGCCTCGTACACGTTCACCTTCTTGAGCAAGGCGCCGATGATGAAGGCCGCGATGATCGAAATCAGGATCAGGTTGGACGCCACCTTGGACACCACCTCGATCTGCTCGCGCGTGAGGAAAGCGGTGAAATACCAGATCAGTCCCGCGATGGCCGCCGTCATGCCGCCGATCCAGGCCAGTAGCACAGGGTCGAACAGGTTCAGGCGTTGGCGGATGCCGACCGCGATGATGCCGGTGATCGTAGCGGCGTAGGTGGCGATCATGCACGGAATGAAAATATCGGAGGGATCGGCCGCGCCGAGGATGGCGCGCTGCGCCATGATCGCCAGCGGGATCAGGGTCAGACCGGAAGTGTGCAACACCAGGAACATGATCTGGGCGTTGCTGGCCGTGTCCTTGTTCGGGTTAAGCGACTGCAGGCTTTCCATCGCCTTCAGGCCGAATGGAGTGGCGGCGTTGTCGAGGCCCAGCAGGTTGGCCGAGAAGTTCATCACCATATGACCGGTGGCCGGGTGGTCCTTCGGCACCTCCGGGAAGATGCGCGAGAAGAAGGGCGAGATGATCTTGGCCAGCCAGCCGATTGCGCCCGCCTTTTCGCCTACGTTCATGATCCCCAGCCACAGCGTCATGACGCCTGCCAACGGCAGCGCAATGTCCATCACACCCAGCTTGGCGGATTCGAAAGTCCCGTCGATGATCTTCTTGAAGATCTCCGTATCGCCCATGAACAGCCATTGGATGATGGCGGCTGCGAAGCCGACGAGGAAAAATCCGGACCAGATGTAATTGAGGGACATGGATGTACTTCTTGTAGTGGAATGACCAATTTTGCAGCGAAAGTATAGGGCCAGCGGATGAAAGTATGCGCTTCGCTCATGTAAAAAAGTTATAAGCTGGCGTATCGCCACGCACTGGCTTATGCTCCGCCGCATGAAAAACTTTCGCGTTCTCGCCGCCGCCCTGTCCCTTGCCCTGGCTGGCGCAGCTCCGGCAGTGCTGGCAGCCGACAAAGTCCTGCACGCCTTCCTGTCGACGGGCGAAACCGGCCTCGATCCTGCCGTCGCCTCCGATCTGGCCAGCCTGAGCCTGCTTGAAAACCTGTTTGAGCCGATGCTGCGCTACGACTACGAAGCGCGCCCGGTCAAACTGGCCCCCAGCAGCCTGCGCGAAATGCCGACCAGCGATGCCAGCGGCAAGGTCTGGACCTTCCACCTCAAGCCCGGCATGTTCTTCAGCGATGATCCCGCATTTAAGGGAAAGAAGCGCGAAGTTACGGCCTCGGATTATAAATTCGCCATCGAACGCCTCCTCGATCCGGCGTTAAAGTCGCCCTGGTCCTTCATGTTCGAGGGCAAACTGGCGGACTTGCGCGTGCTTGATAAGTACACCTTGCGCCTGACGCTGAAAGAACCCGACCCAAGCCTGCTGTTCTATCTTGCCCTGCCGGCTACCGGCGCGGTGGCGAAAGAGGTGACCGATGCCTACGGCAGCCAGGTCGGCAACCACCCGGTCGGCAGCGGTCCCTTCGTCATCGAAGAATGGAAGCGCAGCGACAAGATCACGCTGGCCGCCAACAAGGGCTACCACCAGGTCTGGCAAGGCAAGCACCTGCCGCTTGTCGACAAGGTCGAAGTCAAGATCATGGAGGAATACCAGTCGCGCGTGCTGGGCTTCCTGAATGGCGAGTTCGACTATATCGAGCAGGTGCCCGAGTCGATGCGCGACATGGTGCTCGATCCGTCGTCGGCCAAGCCAGTGCTGAAAAAGGACCTGGCCGCACGTGGCATGGTGCTGTCCCCATTCCCGGTGCTGCAGACCTATTACATGTGGATGAACATGGACGATCCGGTGATCGGCGGCTACAGCAAGGAAAAGGTCGCCCTGCGCCGCGCCATAGCATTGGGTTATAACAGCCCCGAGGACATCGCCCTGCTGAAGAAAGGCCTGGCCATCCCCGCGCAAAGCCCGCTGCCGCCGAACGTGCTGGGCTACGACCGGGCCTATCGCAGCCCGATCAGCTACAACCCCAAGCTGGCCAAAGCCCTGCTCGACCGCTTCGGCTACAAGGTGGGCAAGGACGGCTTCCGCACCCTGCCTAACGGGCAACCGCTGGCGCTGGTCATGCACAGCGAGCCGACCATGGTCGGCCGCCTGCGCGACGAGCTGTGGCGCAAGAACCTGAATGCCCTGGGCATCCGGGTCAGCTTCAAGACCGACAAGAAGACCGAAATCATCAAGGCCAGCCGCCTCGGCAAGGTGCAGATGTTCGAAACCAACTGGATCGCCGACTTCCCGGACGGGGACAACTTCTTCCAGCTGCTGTGGGGCCCAAATAGCGGCCGCGCCAATTACGCCCGCTTCAACCTGCCTGACTACAACACCCGTTACGAGAAAGCCCGCCAGCTCAGCGACGGTGCGGAGCGCAACGCCCTGTACCGCGAGCTGAACCAGCTGATCCACGCCTATAACCCCTGGGTATTGCTGATCCACCCGATCTCGGCCGATATCCAGCAACCGTGGCTTAAAAACTACAACCGACACCCAGTCGAACTCACCAACTGGCGCTACCTCGACATTGAAGCAAAAAGCAATGTGACGCCGGCATTACATTAGGTTATGGACGTAAGAGTAATTTTCATTGGATGACAAGATTTCTCCGGAGCTAACCTGCAAAAAACACCTATCTTGGGAGAGGCTCGTGAAGGTTAAAAAGCTGGCGCAACTGATTGCGCTCATTGGAGTGGTCAGCCCCGCAATCGCACAGGAAGCTGCGCAGCCGATGCAGCGCGTCGAGATCACCGGTTCCAGCATCAAGCGTGTAGCGGCCGAAGGCGCCCTCCCGGTACAAGTCATCACCTTCGATGCCATCAAGAAGGCCGGCATCACCAGCACTGAGGACCTGCTGCGCAGCATTTCCGCCAACGGTACCGGCGCCGACAATATGACTTCGGGTAACAACGTGTTCGGCGCCGACGCCGACCGCGTGTCCGGCGGCGCCTCCTTCGCCTCCTTGCGCGGCCTGGGCCCGAACGCCACCCTGGTGCTGCTGAATGGCCGCCGCGTGGGCAACCACGGCGCCTCCGGCAAGGCGGTCGACCTGAATTCGATTCCGCTCGGAGCCATCCAGCGCGTGGAAATCCTGAAAGACGGTGCTTCTGCCATTTACGGCACCGACGCGATCGGCGGCGTGGTCAACTTCATCCTGCGGACGGACTACACCGGCCTGGAAGCGGAAGCCAGCTACAACGCAACTGAAGCCGGTGGCGGCATGCAGCGCCGGTACTCCCTGCTGGGCGGCGTGGGCAGCCTGGCCGAACAGGGCTGGAACGTGATGGCCAGCGTGACGCATGACGTCAACGACAAGCTGTCGTCCAGCCAGCGCGACTTCGCCAATGGCTTCCAGCCGGAGCGCGGCCTGTCGCCGGACACCACCGGCACGCCCTACGCCAACATCCTGACCGGCGCCGGCACGGCATTGGGAACGGGCTTCAAGGTCCCAGGAGACAACACCACCTACCTACAGGCCAGCCCGCTGAGCTTCCAGGGCAAGTGCGGCAGCATTCCCGGCATGTCTCAATACCAGACCGACCTGTGGAAAGACGTTACGGCGCCAACCCGCACCAGGTATTCCTGTGCCTATGACTATGGCGCGGACTACGTGATCAGCTTCCCGGTCGAACGCACCAACGCTATCTCGCGCGCGACTTTCCAGTTGAGCCCTGAGCACAAGCTGTTCGCGGAGCTGCTGGGCTCGCGCACCAAGGCGACTGCCGAACTGACCCCGGTGCAGATTTCGACCAGCCTGGCCAATGGCGCCGCCTATCCGGTCAATGGCCCGTATTACCTGGATATGACGCAGTTCATTCCTGCTTACGACAAGACCAAGCCGATCATCTACAAATGGCGCTCAACCCCCTGGGGCAACCGCACCCAGGAGAACGTGACCGAAAACCTGCGCGGACTGATCGGCATGGAAGGCGTGCTGGCGGGTAAATACGACTACAAGTTTGGCCTGTCGCGCGCCCAGAGCACCACCAAGACCGACCTGGTCGACGGTTATGGCTGGACCAGCCAGATCTACTCAGCCCTTGGCACCGGCAAGATCAATCCGTGGCTGTTGCCCGGCCAGAGCCAGACCGACGAAGCCATGAACCTGATCGAATCGACCAAGTTCCGCGGGCGCCTGCAGCATGGCAAGACCACCATGACCCAGCTCGATGGTTCGATCTCGGGCGAGGTATTCCAGCTCCCGGCGGGTGCCGTATCGATGGCAGTCGGCCTCGACCTGCGCAAGGAAACTTACGAGTTCGCGCAGGATGTCGACGCGACCAAGATCCTGCTCGCTCCCGGCAACGCCAACCAGGACCGGGTCAGCCGCAATATCAAGGCGGTTTACGCTGAAATGATCGTCCCGGTGATCAAGGACCTGGAAGTGCAACTCGCAGTGCGCCGCGACGATTATTCGGTGATCGGCGCCACCACCAACCCGAAAGTGTCGTTCCGCTGGCAGCCATCACAGAACCTGATGTTCCGCGGCTCCGCCTCGAAGGGCTTCCTGGCGCCGAGTTTTACCCAGCTCTATTCGGGCCGCCTGCTGGGCGAACTGCCCAACGGCACCATCGACCAGGAGGGCTGCGCCCAGCATCCGGGCGACCCGGCCTTCTGCGCCATTCCACGCCTGAACTACTTCTCGGGCGGCAATCCGGGCCTGAAGCCCGAAACCTCCAAGCAAGGCACGCTTGGCATGGTGATCGCGCCGTTCACCGGCTTCACCGCCTCGCTGGACTACTGGGCGATCAACATCCAGAACCGCATCCTGAACCGCACGCCGCAAATAGTGCTGAAGAACTGGCAGTACCTGAACGACTACATCATCCGTAACCCGCAAACCGGTGTGATCGACCACGTGGAGGCAGGCTGGATCAATGCCGCCGGCCTGAAAACCCGCGGCCTGGACCTGGGCATGCGCCATGACGGCAAGTTCGGCGAGTACAAGACCACCGCCACGCTGGATGGCACCTGGATGCAGTCCTTCAAGTTCGCCGAGTTCGAAGGCCAGCCATTCATCGAGCAAGTCGGCCAGTTCGCCACCCGCGACGTCTACCTGCGCTGGAAGCACAATGCCGGCCTGACCGTCTCGCGCGGCGACTGGAGTGTACTGTTCAACAACAAATTCGCCTCGCACTACGCTGACCAGTTGCCAAATGGCGGCAAAGGCACGCCGCCCGCCGGCTTTGACCCGAAGATCAAGCACTACAGCATCTTCGGCATTTCGGGCACGTACACCGGCTTCAAGAACACCACCATCACGGCCGGCATCCAGAACCTGTTCGACACCGACCCGCCATTCACCGCCCATAATGTGGACGAGGTGGTGGGCGCCGGTTGGGACCCGCGCGTGGCAGACGGCCGTGGCCGCTCCTTCGCGCTCAACCTGAAATACAAGTTCTACTGATGTGATTACCCGGCGCAGTTTTGGCCGAATCGTAACGGCCGCCCTGGCCGCTGCCACACTCCCTGGAGTATCGGCAGCGGCAGGCGGCCGTTCAGTTTCCCGAAAGCCAACCATGAAGAAAACCGCCCTGGTCAAGCCGCCACGCCTGAAAGCTGGCGATACGGTGGGCCTGATCGCCCCCGGCGGGCACACCGACGCCCCGGCGATTGCCAAGGCCATCAAGAATATTGAATCGTTGGGCTTCCACGTCAAGCTGGGCCGTAACCTGGAAGCCGTGTATGGCAACTACGGAGGCTTCCCCGAGCAGCGGCTGGAAGACTTGCACGCCATGTTTACCGACCCCGAAGTTACCGCGATCTGGGCAATTCGTGGCGGCTCTGGCTGCATCCAGTTGCTCGAGCACCTCGACTACGAGCTGATCCGCCGCAATCCCAAGATCCTGATCGGCTACTCCGACATCACGGCGTTGCACCTGGCGATCCAGAAGAAGGTCGGACTGGTCACATTCCACGGCCCGGTAGCCTCCTCCACCTTCTCCGACTACTCGGTGACCCATCTGATGCATGTGCTGATGCAACCGGAGGACGAATACACCATCCCGATGGCGCTGGAAAACAGCCGTAAGGCAGAGGAAGAACCGCACTACGGACTGCGCACGGTGGTGCCCGGTCAGTGTGAAGGTCCGCTGACTGGCGGCAACCTATGCTTGGTCAGTGCCCTGGTCGGCACCGAATACGCCAGCAATTACAAGGGCGGCATCCTGTTCCTGGAAGAGGTAAACGAAGCGCCGTACCGGATCGACCGCATGCTGATGCAGCTCCAGCTCAACCGCAAATTCGATCAGGCCGCCGGCATCATGCTCGGCATTTGCGAAAACTGCGGCCCGCAAGACAGCGACATTTCCCTGACGCTGGACGAAACCACCGACCAACACCTCAAGCCCCTGAAAGTACCCGCCGTCAGCGGCTACAGCTTCGGCCATATCCGCGACCAGTTCACCCTCCCGATGGGCATCCGCGCCCGCCTCGACACCGAACGTCAGACCCTCACCCTGCTCGAACCCGCCGTCTCCTAGCGCCACAGCAGAGCCCGTGTCACACCATGGGGTCACACCCTAACAGTGACACGAGCTCAACTAATGCACAGTCGAGCCCGTGTCACACTCGGGGTGTGACCCCACGGTGTGACACGGGCTCGTCAGCGGACTTCGGCGTAGAATGGGGCGATGCGAATACTCAAGCACAGGGCGGTGGCTTTTGTGCTGGCGCATCCCCTGGATTTTGCCCTGCAGTGCCTGAAGGGTTTCCGGGCCAACCAGGGGCTGTTGCTGGCCGGCGCCGTGGCCTATTACTCGCTGCTGTCCATCGTTCCGCTGCTGATGCTGGTGGTGGTGGCGCTGTCCCATATCATTCCACAGCAGGAGCTGCTGCAGATTATCGGCCGCTATCTCGAGTGGCTGATCCCCGGGCAGTCAAAGGCCGTGGTGGCCGAAGTCGGCCATTTCCTGGAGCATCGTGAACTGGTCGGCTGGGCGCTGGTGCTGGTGATGCTGTTCTTCAGCTCCCTGGCTTTCTCCGTGCTGGAAAACGCCATGTGCTTCATCTTCCTGCACCGCGCCAAGGTGCGCCGGCGTCATTACCTGGTGTCGGCGGTCCTGCCCTACTGCTACATCCTGTTCCTTGGCGTTGGGGCGCTGGTGATGACCCTGGTGGCGGGCAGCCTGCAGGTGATCGGCGAGGAAAGCGTGCACCTGTTCGGCTATAAGTGGTCGCTGCACGGCCTGTCCGGCGTGCTGCTCTACCTGCTGGGACTGGCGGGGGAGGTTCTGATGTTGAGCTCAATCTACCTGGTCATGCCGGTCGGTCGCCTGTCCTGGCCGCACGCCCTGATCGGCGGCGCCACCGCCACTGCGCTGTGGGAAGTAGCACGCCATGTGCTGGTCTGGTACTTCACCACACTGTCGCAGGTGAACCTGGTGTACGGCTCGATGACGACGGCCATCGTCGTCATGTTCAGCCTGGAAATTGGCGCCACCCTGCTGCTGTTCGGCGCGCAGGTGATTTCGGAATTCGAACGGGTCGGTCGCGGGGAGCAGAACAAGGCCCCGCACCGCCTGCAGACCAAGACCGCCTGCTAGCCCGGCAGCGTGATCGTGAAGCGCGCCCCGCCCAGCGCGGAACTGCCGGCCACCAGGGTGCCGCCATGCAGTTGCACCGCCTTGCGCGCGATCGATAGCCCCAGGCCGAAGCCGCCCGTATTGCGGTCGCGGCTGCGGTCCAGCCGGTAGAAGGGTTCGAAAATGCGTTCGCGCTCGGCATGCGGGATGCCGGGACCATCGTCCTCGACCACCACCTGCACTACGCTGCCGATCCGCGCCGCGCCCAGGCGCACCGAACGCGTGCCGTATTTGAGCGCATTGCGCAGCAGGTTGCCGACCGCGCGTTCCAGCAAGCGCTGGTCGCCGCTGAACTGGCCCAGCGTGCCGCCCAATTCCATTTCCAGCAGCATGCCTTCGGAAGGCGGCAGGGTCTCGCGGCAATGGGCCAGTGCCGAGCTCAGGTCGAACGGACGGCGCTGCAGGTGCTGTTCGGCATCCAGGCGGGTCATGCCAAGCAGCTCGTTGACCAGCTCCTTCAGTTCGCGCAGGTCGCCTTCCATGGCGTTGATGCGCTTGTCCAGCGCCGGGTTTTCCGCCGCATCGCGCAGCAACTCCAGCGCGAATTCAAGCCGTGCGATCGGGGTGCGAATCTCATGCCCCACCGAGTGCAGCAGGTTGCGCTGGGAATCAAGCAAGCGCTCGATGCGGTCGGCCATGTGGTTGATGCGCTCCGCCAGCGGATAGATGCTGTCCTTGGGCTCCATATGCGCCCGTGCCCCCAGTTCGCCGCCGCCGAAGCGGTCCGCCACATCGGATAGCTGCTGCAGCCCCTGCCAGTGCGCCCGCGACCAGGCCGCGATCGGAATCAGCAGCACCAGGGCCACGATTAGGTAGCGCACCGCCTCCATCGATAGCGCAAAGCCGATATCGATCGGCAAGTCCTGCGCCACTAGCGCTTCCTCGTTGCTGCCGATATAGCGCTCACCGACCAGGTCCACACGCCGGTAGAAGGCCTTGCGCCCGATATCGAGCACCACGTCGCCGCGCTCGAAGCCCGCCGCGTCGATGCCGGACAGCTGCCGCCGCACATCGCCCAGCGGCACCAGCTCGAAACGCACGCCGGAAACCTCGCGCACCTTGTTCAGGCGGTCCAGCCACTGGTCGGCCGGGGCCTGGTCGATGTACTGCTCGAGGAGGAAGATCTGGGCTGCGGCCTGGCGCCGCGCAATCGAATCGAGGGGGTCGCCAAACAGGCGGTTGATGGCGAAATAGACGATGAATGCCGCCGCACTGATGGACAGCATCACCAGTATGAAAAAACGGAAGAACAGGCGATTCATCAAGGCGTATTGTATAAGAAACAATGGCTTGCAGTGAACCTGTCGTACAAATTTGCGACAAAAAGCGTACAGCTCAGGGCGGATTTCAGGCGATGCTTTACCTAAGATCACACCATCGCCGGGAGGAAATCGTCATGAACCAGATCATTCGCTGCCTGCCCGTGTTGGGAGCCCTGTTCCTCGTCGCCTGCGGCGGCGGAGGCGGCGGTGCGACCACGCATACCTTGGCTGCCGCACCACGGCTAGCTGACGGTACGCTGGCTTTCGAACAACTCGCAAATGTGAGCTATTCGGGTGTGCAGACACCAACCACTTTCGTGGTTCGCGACAGCGAAAGCATGCAAAAGCTGTGGTACAGCACCTACCTGAACATCTTCCCTGTGCCCGATTTGCCTAACGTCGACTTCACACGCAAGATGGTATTGGCCGTGGCGTGGGGCTATGTCGATCCCTGCTCCTCGTACGCGATCGACCGCGTGGCTATCAGCGGCGGCATGGTGGCAGTCAATTATCACCTGACCCCGCCGCTGCCCACCATGATGTGCGCTGCAGTTGTCACCGCACCGGTGCAGATGATTGTTGTCGATCGCATCGATACAACGGTGAACTTCATCAGGAACTGAGCGTTTTAGAGGGATGGGATGGTATTGCATTTAAAATGTACGGCTATCCCAACAGTAGACGTATATATGCGACAGTACCTGTTCCTAGCCATTGCCAGCGCCTGCAGCACCGTAGCTGCGCAGACGCCGGCCACCAACCCGATGCCAGACGGCAGCCGCGATATGTATATTGGTATTGGCGCCCAGTCGGTTCCCCGCTACGACGGATCGAGCGACAACCGCACCCTGGCCATGCCGGTACTCCAGGTCCAGTGGAGCAATGGTATTTTTGTTTCCGGCACCGCCCTGGGCTGGCACCTGTCGCAGACGCCATCGGTGGAATTCGGGCCGATGCTGGCACTGTCGCCGCGCCGCGACCAGGATGGCGTCTCCTTCAGTTTCAGCGGCGTGTCCGCAGAATCCGGCGCGCGCACAGCCCACACCAATCTTCGCCCTGACGAGTTCCGTGAGCGCGAGGAAATTGACTCCAACCGGCTGCGCGATATGGACGTGATCAAACACCGCGTCCTGGCCGGCGGCTTCTTCAACTATTACCTGTCGCCCAAGCTGCGCCTGACGAACACGCTGACTTATGGCAGCGGCAGGGAGCGCAATGGTGCGCGCCTGCATGCCGCCATGCAGTACATGATGACAGACGTGGCGCCGCACCACAGCGTGGTGCTGTCGGCCGGCGTTTCGCTGGTCAACCGCGCCTATAGCGAAACCTGGTTTGGTGTGACCCAGGACGAAGCCGACCGCTCCGGCATCAATAGCGCTTACCGCCCCGGCGCTGGCGTTCAGGATGTGCGCGCCGGCGTGCGCTGGAACTGGGCGTTGAGCCCAAGCTGGATGCTGACTTCCGGCGCCACGGTCAACCGCCTTGTCGGCGATGCAAAGGACAGCCCGCTGGTCGAACGGGCTACCAACTATTCCGTTTCCACGGCCCTGGCTTACCGATTCTGATGAAGATTTTGACCTTGCTCCGCACCACGCTGCCGGCTGTATGCCTGGCAGTGGTGAGCTGCGCCGTCCAGGCGCAGGAGGAGTGGGTCAGCTATCGCGACGCTTACAAGCAGATGGTCGTGTTTGCCAAATACGGCAAGCCGAAGAACTTCCTGCAGATCCATTACGAAGTCAGCCCGCGTGATCCGATGGCGACGCTGGAAGGCTTGCACCTGACGCTGACAGGCAAGAACACCCAGCTTAACCTGCCGCTGGACGCCACCGGCCGCGCCGTTTTCCCGCTGCTGAAGGCAGCCTACGATGATAACGCCGTGCTGGCGCTGAACCGCCGCATGGCCAGCTACCGCTTTGCGCCGCGCGTCACGATCCTGACGCGCAACGACGGCATTTACGAGTCGACCGACTTGCGGGCAGCGTGCGAACAGGCGCTGGCCTACCAGCGCTACATTGATTCCTCCTACGGCTCGAAAAAGTGCGGCGGTGTGCGTTTCGTGTTCGGCAATCGCGCGGATGCGCTGGTGCAGGCGAAATACGGGCCGCGCGAAGCGCCCCTGCCAGTAGTTGATGGTCCAGCCTTCGACGGCGAAACGCTCGGCACTTATCGTACCGCTACTTACCGCTTTGCCGACTGGTCTGCGCAGGGCCAGGTCGTCAGCCAGAATACCCCGCTCGCCATTGCGCCGCTGTTTGAATGAGCGGGCCAGGACCTGACCCAGGTTGACCGGTTCTAGTTCCAGGCCGACGGCGAGAACAGGTACCCCTCGCCCCAAACGGTCTTGATCTTCTCGCCATCGGTATCGTCGAACTTGCGGCGCAGTTTTGAAATCGAGTTATCGATCGAACGGTCCAGGCCATCGAATTCAATGCCGCGCATGGTCTTCAGCAGCGCATCGCGAGACAGCACGGTTCCCGCAGCTTCCGCCAGCACCAGCAGCAGCTTGTATTCCGTATTCGACAATGGACAGGGCTGGCCGCGCCAGGTGACCGAGCGGTCGCTGGTCGCAATGCTCAGCTGGCCGAAGCTCAGGTGGTCCACCTCCGGCTTGCCCTGGCGGCGGCGCAGCAGGGCGCGCAGGCGCGCCAGCAGCACGCGCGGCTGCACCGGCTTGTTGATGAAATCGTCCGCGCCTTGCTCCAGCAGCGATACCTCATCGTAGGAATCCTCTCGGGCGGTCATGATCAGGATCGGCACGTCGCTGATGTCGCGAATCTGCTGGCTGACCTTCATGCCATCCATGCCCGGCAACATCAGGTCCAACACCACGACGTCGGGATTGGCCGCCTTGAAGCGCGACAGGGCCTCGTCGCCGCGCGGCACCACCTCGACCTTGAATTCATAACCGGCGAGGTACTCCGTGACCAATTCGGCCAGGCGCTCATCATCTTCCACCAACATCACATGAACCATGTCTTTCTCCTTATGGCGGACATTTTATAAGAGCCACAACCTCTCAGCATATATGCACTTGAAATCCGACAAAGTGTTACAAACAGACGAAATTCGCGAAGGGCTGGCCATTTGGCATGCAACATGTAATGCTTGCCAGAACTCAAAGGGAACCGATGTGCCGAAACCGACCGCTATTATTGCCGTGCTTTCCGCTGCGTGCCTGCTTTCAACTGAAGTCATTGCGCATGATAAACAGCCCAAAAAAGCAGAGCCGCATTATGCGAATTCTGCATTCTTGTTGACTGAAGCCGAAAGGAATGAACTGGTTGGCAAAGCTAATGCCGGCGACAACAGGGCGGCCGCCCGCCTGGGCTTCTTTTATGATTTTACGACCCGCAATCGTGAAGCAGCCTACTATTGGTTCAGGAAGGCGGCATTAAATGGCCACGTGACATCCCAATATAACCTGGGCGTGCGCGTGCTGGGCACTTCGAGCCCGGATAAGTGTACCGAGGCGAAGTACTGGTTCACGATGGCGAGCCAGAACGGAATGGAGCAGGCGAAAAAGAGCCTGGACAGCCTCGGCGATTGCCCGGGTTCGCCGCAACAACCGCCGACGCGGGAGCCGTAGCTCCCGCTTGCATCACAACGCGCGGGCGATCAGCAGTTTCTGGATATCGCTCGTGCCTTCATAGATCTGGCAAACGCGCACGTCGCGGTAGATGCGTTCCACCGGGAAGTCGGCAGTGTAGCCATAGCCGCCGTGAATCTGGATCGCGTCGGAGCAGACGCGCTCCGCCATCTCGGAGGCGAACAGCTTGGCCATCGCCGCCTCTTTCAGGCACGGCTGGCCGGCGTCTTTCAGCGACGCGGCATGCCAGATCAGCTGGCGTGCGGCTTCCAGCTGCATCGCCATTTCCGACAGCTTGAACTGCACCGACTGGTGCTCGAAGATCGGCTTGCCGAACGATTCACGTTCGCGTGCGTATTTCAGCGCTGCTTCAAAGGCGGAACGCGCCATGCCGACCGATTGCGAAGCGATGCCGATACGGCCTCCTTCCAGGCCGGACAGGGCGATCTTGTATCCCTGGCCTGGCTCGCCGATCATGTTCGCTGCCGGCACGCGGCAATTCTCGAACAGGATCTGCGCGGTGTCGGAAGAATGCTGGCCCATCTTGTGCTCGATGCCAGCCACAATGTAGCCGGGCGTATTGGTCGGCACCCAGAAGGCGCTGATGCCTTTCTTGCCGGCTGCCTTGTCGGTCACGGCAAACACGATCGCCACGTCGGCATGCTTGCCGGAAGTGATGAACTGCTTGGTGCCGTTGATGACGTAGTCGCCGCCATCCAGCGTGGCGGTGGTGCGCAGGGCGGCGGCATCGCTGCCGGTGTGCGGTTCGGTCAGGGCGAAGGCGCCCAGCATCTCACCTTGCGCCAGCGGGCGCAGCCATTGCTGCTTCTGCTGTTCGTTCGCATACATCAAGCCGATGCTGCACACCGGGCAGTTGTTCACCGAAATGACGGTGGAGGTGCCGCCATCGCCGGCCGCGATTTCTTCCAGCACCAGTGCCAGCGAAACGTAATCGAGGCCCGCGCCGCCCAGTTCTTCCGGCACGGCGACGCCGAAGGCGCCTAATGCCGCCAGTTCCTTCAGTTCTTCTTTCGGGAAGTGATGTTCCTTATCCCAGCGCGCTGCGTTGGGCGCCAGGCGCTCCTGCGAAAACGCACGCAGCGCGTCGCGGATCATTTCGTGTTGTTCGTTGAGGATCATTGTTATCTTTCTGTACGGCTGGGCCCGTGTCACACTTGGGGTGTGACCCCAGGGTGTGACACGGGCTCGGCTTTACCAGCCTATTGGTGAACCGTCATAGTCTCGGTAGACGGCTTGTTCGGATGCCGGCAGTTCGGCCAGCACCTTGCGCAGTCCGCGCACGCTTTCTTCGACCGATAGCGCGGCGCCGGCGCCGCCCATGTCGGTGCGCACCCAGCCCGGGTGCAGCGCCACGCAGGTGGCGCCTTGCGGGCCGAACTGGTGCGCGGTGTCGACCAGCACGGAGTTCAGCGCGGCCTTGCTGGCGCGGTACAGCGAGCCGGATGAACCCTGGCGCTCGCTGAGGGAACCCATGCGCGACGACATCACGGCCAGTTTGCCGCGGCCCGCGCACACCAGCGGCGCGATGATCGGCAGCAGCCGCATCGCCGACAGCACGTTGATGTGCATGACGGCGTCGAAATCGGTTTGCATCGGGAAGCCGTCGCTGCGCGGGCCGTACACGCCGGCGTTCAGGATGGCGACGTCCAGCTGTTCGCCATCCAGTTTCCAGCCCAGGCCTGCTACGGCTTCCACATTCGTTACATCCAGCTTATGGGCTTCGGCACCCATCTCGGCCAGCATGGCGACATCTTCTTTCCTGCGGGCCGTGGCGATCACGCGCCAGCCGTCGGCCAGGTACTGGCGAACCAGTTCCAGGCCGATGCCGCGCGAGGCGCCGATAACGAGTGCCAGCGCCATCGTGCTTAAACCAGCTCGATGCCCATGGCAGTGGCTTCGCCGCCGCCGATACACAGTGCTGCCACGCCCTTCTTGCCGCCCTTGGCTTTCAATGCGCCGATCAGGGTGGTGATGATGCGCGCGCCGGTGGCGCCGATCGGGTGGCCCAGGGCGCAAGCACCGCCGTGCACGTTCACCTTGCTGTGCGGGATGTCCAGGTCGTGCATCGCTGCCATTGGCACGGCGGCGAAGGCTTCATTGATCTCGAACAGGTCAACGTCTCCGACTTTCCAGCCGGTCTTGGCCAGCAGCTTCTGGATCGCGCCCACTGGGGCGGTGGTGAACTGTTCCGGCACCAGGGAGTTGGTGGCGTGGCCGGTGACCTTGGCGATCACGGTGGCGCCCAGCTTCTTGGCGGTGGATTCGCGCATCATGACCAGGGCGGCAGCGCCGTCGTTGATCGAGGAGGACGAAGCGGCGGTGATGGTGCCGTCCTTGGCGAAGGCTGGCTTCAGGGCTGGGATCTTTTCGATCTTGGCTTTCAGCGGGCCTTCATCCTTGTCGATCACTACGTCACCGGCGCGGCCGGATACGGTCACCGGGGCGATTTCCCAGTTGAAGGCACCGGATGCCTGTGCCGCTTGCGCACGCTTGACGGATTCGATGGCGAAGTTGTCCTGCGCTTCGCGGGTGAACTTGTAGGCAGCCGAGCACTGTTCGGCGAAGGTGCCCATGGAGCGGCCGGCGCCGGTCTTGGCGTCGCGGGTGTAGGCGTCTTCCAGGCCGTCGTACATCATGTGGTCGAACATCATGCCGTGGCCGATGCGGTAGCCGCCGCGTGCTTTCGGAATCAGGTAAGGGGCGTTGGTCATGGATTCCATGCCGCCTGCCACGATCACTTCAGCGCTGCCGGCTGCCAGTGCGTCGTAGGCGAAGATCGCTGCCTGCATGGCGGAGCCGCACATCTTGGACAGGGTCACGGCGCCGGCCGATACCGGCAGGCCAGCCTTGATCGAAGCCTGGCGTGCTGGCGCCTGGCCCTGGCCTGCCATCAGGCAGTTGCCGAAGTAGACGTGTTCGACTGCTTCCGGCTTGATGCCTGCGCGTTCGACGGCGGCCTTGATGGCCACTGCGCCCAGGTCATTGGCGCTCAGGCTTGCGAAGTCGCTCTGGAAGGCGCCCATTGGGGTACGTGCTGCGCCGACGATTACGATTGGGTCATTCATTTTCAAAGGTCTCCAAAAGGGAAGGTGTTGCTTGCTTCGCTGCCTCGGGCAGCGAATCTCGGTTGCGGAAACGGACGTGCTGGGGATACGGGAACACGTCCTCAATGACACCACTGGCGATCAGCGCTTTTTTCCTGGCCCACCAGTGAGGCGAGAGCAGCTCGGCGTGGTGCTTCATAAAGTATTTTCGGATTTTCGCGTTACCGAGCAAGAACTTGTCGAACTGCTCGGGAAACACGTCGTGCTTTCCAATGGGGTACCACGGCTCGGCGGACATTTCGTCCTCCTCGTTGCGTGGCGCCGGAATCACACGGAAGTTGCAGTCCGTGATGTATTCAATTTCATCGTAGTCGTAGAAAACGACACGCTTGTGACGGGTGACGCCGAAATTCTTGTACAGCATGTCGCCCGGGAAGATATTCGCTGCCACCAGGTCCTTGATGGCGTTGCCATATTCGATGATGCCATGCTCCAGTGCCGCATCGTCGCCCACTTCATCGGCGTGCGACAGGAACATGTTCAGCGGCACCATGCGGCGTTCAATGTACAGGTGCTTGATCACCAGCTGATCGCCTTCTTCTTCGATCAGCGATGGTGCGAAGTGCTTCAGCTCCATCACCAGCTCTTCGCTGAAGCGGTTGCGCGGGAAGGCGACGTTGGAGTACTCCAGCGTGTCAGCCATGCGGCCCACTCGGTCGTGGTGCTTCACCAGCAGGTATTTGGACTTGATCTGCTCGCGCGTGGTTTCCTTCGGCGGCGGATAGAAGTCCTTGATCACCTTGAACACATAAGGGAAGGACGGCAGCGCGAACACCAGCATCACCAGGCCGCGGATGCCGGGCGCAATCGCGAACAGGTCGGACGAGTGCTTCAGGTGCTGCAGGTAGTCGCGGTAGAAGGCATTCTTGCCCTGCTTCTGCAGGCCGAGGATGGTGTAGATCTCGCTGCGTGGCTTGAGCGGCAGCAGGTTGCGCAGGAACTGCACGTAGGCCGACGGCACTTCCATGTCGACCAGGAAGTAGGCGCGCGTGAACGAGAACAGCAGAACGATGTCCTGCTGCTCCGTCAACACTGCATCCAGCACCAGCTGCTTGTTCTTGTTGTGCAGGATAGGCACCACGAAAGGCAGTTCGCGGCTGCCGTTGATGGCGCGGCCGACGATGTAGGCGCCCTTGTTGCGGAAGAACAGGCTCGAAAGAATCTGTATTTGCGCATTCGGTTCCAGTTCGCCGAACAGGTCGGACAGCCGTTCTTCCACCAGCGCGACATCGCGCGACAGGTTGGCGAACGGGGTGTTCAGCTGGAAGTTGGTGACGATGCGCTTGAGCGTGAAGGTCAGGCCGTCCTTGCCCGGGTAGTACACGCGGTAGGTCGGCGCTACTTCTTCCGTGTCGATGTACTCGGTCGATACGACCGGGCGCACGAAAATGAATTCGTTGTGGAAGTAGGAGCGGTGCAGGATATTGCAGCACACCGAGTTGAAGAAAGTCTCCGCCAGCTCCGGCTGCTTGTGGCCGGACAACATGCCGATGTAGTGCAGCTTGAGTTCGCGCCACACTTCATCGGTCAGCTCGGACGGATCGTATTCGTCCTCCAGCATCTGCACGCACTCCTGCACGCGCTTGTCGTAAAAGTCGATCCGTTCACGCGCCGCGACCTGGGCCACCGCCCAGTCGCCTTGCTCGAAATGCCGCTTGGCCGCCTGCGCCGCTTGCCGGAACAGGCGGTAGTGCTTGTCGAACCCCTCGCGGATGGTGCGCGCGATGTCGAACGCGATTTGCGACGACAGCAGCTTGGGGAAGGCGGCGTGGATCATGGCGGCCTTGCGGGCGGCTTCGCTTACTTGGTCTCGGCGAACAGTTCGCGGCCGATCAGCATGCGGCGGATTTCGCTGGTGCCGGCGCCGATTTCGTACAGCTTGGCGTCGCGCCACAGGCGGCCGACCGGGTACTCGTTGATGTAGCCATTGCCGCCCAAGGTCTGGATTGCTTCGCCTGCCATCCAGGTTGCCTTCTCGGCCGAGTACAGGATGGCGCCGGCGGCATCCTTGCGCAATGCGCGCACCTGCTCAGGCGAGGTGGCGCGGTCGCAGGCCTGGCCCACGGCGTAGACGTAGGCGCGGCAAGCCATCATGGTGGAGTACATGTCCGCCAGCTTGCCCTGCATCAGCTGGAATTCGCCGATCGGCTGGCCGAACTGCTTGCGGTCGTGGATGTAAGGAACCACGGCGTCCATACAGGCCGACATGATGCCCAGCGGGCCGCCGGACAGCACGGTGCGTTCGAAGTCCAGGCCGGACATCAGCACGTTGACCCCCTTGCCCAGGCCGCCCAGCACGTTCTCGGCCGGCACTTCGCAATCTTCAAACACCAGCTCGCCGGTGTGGGAGCCGCGCATGCCCAGCTTGTCCAGCTTCTGGGCGATGGAGAAGCCCTTGAAGCCCTTCTCGATCAGGAAGGCGGTCATGCCGCGCGGGCCGGCTTCCAGATCGTTCTTGGCGTACACCACCAGGGTGTCGGCGTCCGGGCCGTTGGTGATCCACATCTTGGTGCCGTTCAGCACCCAGCGGTCGCCCTTGAAGTCGGCGCGCAGCTTCATCGACACCACGTCGGAACCGGCGTTCGGCTCGGACATGGCCAGCGCACCCACGTGCTCGCCGGAGATCAGCTTCGGCAGGTATTTCTTCTTCTGTTCTTCGGTGCCGTTGCGCTTGATCTGGTTGACGCACAGGTTGGAGTGCGCGCCGTACGACAGGCCGACCGAGGCGGAAGCGCGGGAAATTTCTTCCATCGCGATGATGTGGGCCAGGTAGCCCATGTTCGAGCCGCCGTATTCTTCGCCGACGGTGATGCCCAGCAGGCCCAATTCACCCATCTTGCGCCACAGGTCCATCGGGAACTGGTCGGTGCGGTCGATTTCAGCGGCGCGCGGGGCGATTTCGGCGGCGGCGAACTGCTGTACCGCTTCGCGCAGGGCGGCGATGTCTTCGCCGTGATCAAAGGTCAGGCCTGGGAGATGGAGCATGTCTTCCTCTATTGGTGTTGGGTATTGAAGCGCAAATGATACGCCTGAGTGACGTTAACGTAAACGTCAAGTAGCCGTAGTTTGCTTTTCGGCAAGTGCTGCCAGCAGGCGCTTGCACTCTTCCTCGTGGGTGGCGATCTCTTGCAGCGACATTTCGATGTCCTCGCGCTGTTGTTCCAGCGTCTCGCGGTGCTGCGACAGCACGCCCAGGAAGCGGTTCATCTGGGCTTCGGTGTCCTTTGGCGACTCATACATGTCGACCAGGCTCTTGATTTCGCTGAGCGACAGGCCGATGCGCTTGCCGCGCAGTGTCAGTTTGAGGCGGGTGCGGTCGCGTGGGGTATACACGCGGTTGCGGCCGCCGGCACCTTCGCGCGATGGGCTCAACAGGCCCTGGTCTTCATAGAAGCGGATGGCGCGCGGGGTGATATCGAACTCACGGGCCAGTTCGGTGATGGTGTAGGTCGGCATGGCTTACAATGGATCTTCCGTTTACGTAACGTCAATCTATTGTACGCCATGAACCCGCTCGAATCCCAGCTTGACTATCCATTTGGCGACACCCTGCCGGCCAGCGGCACGGTGCTCGAAGTCGCGCCCGGCGTGGCGTGGATGCGGCTGCCGTTGCCGTTCGCGCTCGACCACATCAACCTGTGGCTGTTGCGCGAAGCCGATGGCTGGAGCGCGGTGGACTGCGGCGTGGCGCTGGACGCCAGCAGGGAAGCCTGGAATGCCGTGCTGGCCGGGCCGCTGGCTGGCCAGCCGCTGCGGCGCGTAGTGGCCACTCACTGTCACCCGGACCACGTCGGGCTCGCCGATTGGCTGTGCCAGCGCTTTGGCGTCTCGTTGTGGATGACGGCGGGCGAGTATGCCTTCGCACGCATGATGTCGGCCGGCTTGCCCGGCGTCGACGGCCCTTCGGCCGTCCCCCATTTTGAACGGCATGGCCTGGTCGACCCGGAAATGCTGGAGAAAATGCGCTCCCGGAAGAATTACTACCCCTCGCTGGTGCCTTCTGTGCCGGCTTCCTATGTGCGCCTGCATGACGGCCAGGTGATCGCGGCCGGCGACGCCACCTGGCGCGTGATCACCGGTTTCGGCCATTCGCCGGAACACGCCGCCCTCTACTGCGAACAGCTCAATGTGCTGATTTCCGGCGACATGGTCTTGCCGCGCATTTCGACCAATATGTCGGTTTTCGCGGTTGAACCCGAAGCCAACCCCTTGCAGCAATACCTCGATTCGCTCGAGCGCTTCGCCACCCTGCCGGAAGACGTGCTGGTGCTGCCCTCGCATGGCCGGCCATTCCGAGGCCTGCACACCCGCATCAAGCAGTTGCGCGATCACCACGAGGCGCGCCTGGCCGAGGTGCTGGCCGCCTGCACGGATCAGCCGCGCTCCGCGGCAGAGATAGTACCAATCATGTTCCGCCGCCCGCTGGATGCCCACCAACTCAGCTTCGCGTTGGGCGAAGCGCTGGCCCACCTTCACAAACTATGGCGGGATGGTATCGTGCGCCGGGATACCGGAGATCACGGCATCATGAAATTCATAAAGGCGCATAAAGTTACCGACGGTCTTTAATACCAGCCGACCGGTCGACAACAAAGACAGCCCCTAGGTTTGTAGTCGCCAAGCAACTTTATTTCTAAAGTTGTAACCGATTATTTGTCGTCATGACAAGTAGATTCTGCTACTTTTTACCGATTTTACCGAAAGAAATTCGGGTTGGCAGAGCGGGAAATCGTCCAGTCTGTAGCGCCAATTGTTAATTGTTGTTAACTACAATTGTCACAATTGGTCTGATGGTTCTAGAGACTGACATTCATGTTGTGACATGAAATAGTGCAACTATGAATTCTTCGAACGAACGTGAAAGCTTCAGCCAGCGACTCCAGCAGGCTTTGAAAAATGCCCACTACTCTCCGGACAGCCCAACCCGGCTGGCGAGAGAGTTCAACATCAGGTTTGAGGGCAGACCGATTACGGTCCACGCCGCCCGAAAATGGCTGGTTGGAGAGGCAATTCCGACCCAGGAAAAGCTGCGCATGATTGCGCAGTGGCTGGGCGTTCCTGCTGAATGGCTGCGCTTTGGCGGTGCCGAAATCGAGCACCATAATGGAGATTCGAACGGTAGCAACCTGAACCGGTTCGAGTCGGCTGACGTCAAATTGATCGCTGATTTGCAACGGCTGGACGACCATCACAAGCAAATTGCGCGCGAATTTATTCGCATGCTGGTGAGGGTCAACTACCAAAAGTAACAAAACGACACCATTTATCCTGCGCAAAACGGGGCAAATTGCTTTCAAAAGCACGTCCGAGTTTCACTTAGCGCGCCGGCTCCCGGCGCGCCCCGCCCAAGTGTCAAAATGATGTTTTTGATACTGCCAACATGGTGTCCTGCCATGTCACAAACGACCAGACCACTTTGTAACAAACTTGATACATTGGCCCGCAAAGGCGCATGTTTTCAAGGGTTCATGCCATTCCAGCGAGGGGCCAGATTGTGACATATGCCGAATAAGTCGATCACACGGGCCACGGTGTGGTCCACCATTTCATCGATGGATTCCGGCTGGTGGTAAAAACTTGGCAATGGCGGAAAGATAACGCCGCCCATTTCGGTGACAGCGGTCATATTGCGCAGATGCGCAAGATTGAAAGGCGTCTCGCGCACCATCAGTATCAGGCGGCGGCGCTCCTTCAGCATCACATCGGCAGCACGGGCGATCAGGTTGTCCGACAGGCCATGCGCGACGGAAGCCAGGGTTTTCATTGAACAGGGAGCGATCACCATGCCGTCGGCCTGGAAAGAGCCGCTGGCGATGGAAGCGCCGATATTGTTCTGCTTATGGACGACATGGGCCAGCGCTTCGACTTCCTTGCGCTGCAAGCCTGTTTCCTGATGGAGGGTGAGGACCGCGGCGTCGGAGATGACCAGGTGGGTCTCGACGGGACGGCCATCCTGCCCCGTCGCTTGCTTCAAATGCTGCAGCAGCCGCACGCCGTACACGGCGCCGGTAGCGCCGGTGATGGCAATGACCAGCCGCTGCGGGCGATCAGCCATTATTGTCCAGCAGGGCCTTCAGTTCGCCGGATTCATACATCTCGGACATGATGTCGGAGCCGCCGATGAACTCACCGCGCACGTACAGCTGCGGGATGGTTGGCCAGTTCGAGTATTCCTTGATGCCCTGGCGCACTTCCGGATCATCCAGTACGTTCACGGTGGCGATGTTTTCAACGCCGCAGGCTTTCAGGATCTGGATGGCACGGCCGGAGAAGCCGCACTGTGGGAACTGGGCGGTGCCCTTCATGAACAGCACGACGGGGGTGTTGGTCACGGTTTCTTTGATCCAGGTTTGTACGTCGCTCATTGCATTCTCACTGCTAAGGATTGGAATCCCGCCATTTTACCGCGAAACGGCGCCTTACTTGATGACACAGGTCATGTCCTGGCGTAATTCGGGGTCAGGTCTGTCATTCGGACAGACAGCGCTACCCTTTGATCAAAATCAATACGCGAAAGGTAGCGAAATCGCGTATTGAGCAAGATCAAATGATTGCGTTAGCTGTCCAAAAGACAGACCTGACCCCGACTTTTGTTTAGCTGCGCAGCTTGGCGAAGGCGGCGGCCATCGAGCTTTGCTGGACTGGCTCGCGCGATTGCTGCTTTTGCTGCTGGCCCATGGCGCGGCGGTCGTTGCGGTCGCTACGCTGCTCTGGGCGGGAGCCGGCGACGGGCGCGCTGTCGGACAGGCGCATGGTCAGGGCAATACGCTTGCGCTTCACGTCCACCTCCAGTACCTTGACCTTCACCACCTGGCCGGCTTTCACCACCGTGTGGGGGTCTTTGACGAAGGTGTTCGACAGGGCGGAAATGTGAACCAGGCCGTCCTGGTGCACACCGATATCGACGAAGGCGCCGAAGGCGGCCACATTGGTCACTACGCCTTCCAGGATCATGTCCGGACGCAGGTCGCTGATCTCTTCCACGCCTTCCTTGAAGGTGGCGGTGGTGAATTCAGGGCGCGGGTCGCGGCCCGGCTTTTCCAGTTCCTTGATGATGTCGGTCACGGTCGGCACGCCGAACTTGTCGTCGGCATATTTGGCCGGGGACAGCGCTTTCAGCAACTTGCTTTCGCCGATCACGCCGCGCACGTCTTTCTGGATGTCGGCCAGGATCTTCTCGACCACCGGGTATGACTCAGGGTGCACTGCCGACGCGTCCAGCGGGTTCTCTCCGCCCATTACGCGCAGGAAGCCGGCTGCCTGCTCGAAGGTCTTGTCGCCCAGTCGCGGCACGTTCTTCAGCGCTGCACGGGAGGCGAATGCGCCCTTCATGTCGCGGTAGCTGACGATGCTTTGCGCTACGCTGGCGGACAGGCCGGAGACGCGTGCCAGCAGCGGCGCCGAGGCGGTATTCACGTCGACGCCCACCGCATTCACGCAGTCCTCTACGACTGCGTCCAGCGAGCGCGCCAATTGGGTCTGCGATACGTCGTGCTGGTACTGGCCGACGCCGATCGATTTCGGGTCGATCTTCACCAGCTCGGCCAGCGGGTCTTGCAGGCGGCGCGCGATCGAGACGGCACCGCGCAGCGACACGTCCAGCTCCGGCAGTTCGCGCGAGGCGTATTCGGAGGCCGAGTACACCGATGCGCCGGCTTCTGAGACCACGATCTTGGTCAGCTTCAGCTCCGGACATTGCTTGATCAGGTCTTGCGCCAGCTTGTCGGTTTCGCGCGAGGCGGTGCCGTTGCCGATCGAGACCAGCTGCACGCCGTGCTTGGCGGCCAGTCGCGACAAGGTGTGCAGCGAGCCGTGCCAGTCGTTGCGCGGCTGGTGTGGATAAATGGTGGCGGTATCCACAACCTTGCCGGTGGCGTCGACTACGGCGACTTTCACGCCGGTGCGCAGGCCTGGGTCCAGGCCCATGGTGGCGCGCGGGCCGGCCGGGGCGGCCAGCAACAAAGCTTTCAAATTGGTAGCAAACACGTTGATGGCGTCCAGTTCGGCTTTTTCGCGCAGGGCGCCCATCAGTTCGGTTTCCAGGTGCATGAAGGATTTCACGCGCCAGGTCCAGCGCACGGTGTCGGCCAGCCATTTGTCGGCGGGGCGGCCGGCTTGCTTGATGCCGAAACGGGCCGAAATGCGGCTTTCGCAGGGGTTATGCGGGGCGTCCCACTTCGGCTTTTCCTCTTCCGAATCGAGACGCAGGGTGACGTCCAGCATGCCTTCCCGGCGTCCGCGCAACAGTGCCAAGGCGCGATGCGACGGTACGGCGGCCAGCGGCTCGGAATAATCGAAGTAATCGGCGAACTTTTCGCCCTCTTCTTGCTTTCCCTCAACAACTTTCGATTCAACTACGCCATGCTCTTGGACATATTCGCGCAGCGATTGCAGCAGGGTGGCGTCTTCCGCGAAGCGTTCCATCAGGATCTGGCGGGCGCCATCGAGGGCGGCCTTGGCGTCGGCCACGCCAGGATTCTTGCCGTCGGCGGTCTCGAAGGCTTCGCGCATGTAACCGGCGGCCTGTTCCTCGGGATTCAGGGTCGGGTCGGCCAGCAGGGCGTCGGCCAGCGGGGCCAGGCCCGCTTCGATGGCGATCTGGGCCTTGGTGCGGCGTTTTTGCTTGTAAGGGAGGTAAAGGTCTTCCAGCCGGGTCTTGTCCTCTGCGTGCATGACCGCATCTAGCAGCTCCGGCGTCATCTTGCCTTGCTCGGTAATCGAGTTGACGATCGCTTCACGGCGTTCTTCCAGCTCGCGCAGGTAGCGCAGGCGCTCTTCGAGATTGCGCAGCTGGGTGTCGTCCAGGCCGCCGGTCGCTTCCTTGCGGTAGCGGGCGATAAACGGGACGGTGGCGCCTTCGTCCAGCAGGGCGATGGCGGCGGCGACCTGGGCCGGCTTGGCGGCCAGTTCGAGGGCAAGGCGTTGTTCGATAGAAGGCAGCATGACGGTATTCCAAACTGTGAAGGCCGAAATCATACAACACGGGCCCGGGAATCGATTATTATTAATTAGTCAATGTTGTCCGTCTAACTTGTAGTTGCACTAAGTTAGGATTTTCACAAACACGAAAACGTGGAAGGCGGATAATATTGCATGTTGCTGTTTTTGAACCGCTGATTTAAAAGAATGCGCCCAATGGATATTACCCGCGACGAAGCCCGCGAAACTCCAGTCGCACCGGCTCCCGCACCAGCTGCTCCGCCCAACCAGCTTCCCTATGCTGTGGCGACATGGTTGCAGAGGGTGGATGCAGCCGCGCATCCCAAGCCAAAACTGGCCCCGGTCGAAATCGACCCGAAACAGACCAACTACAAACTGATTTATGTGCTGGCGCCGACCAGCGGCGGGCGCCATGTCGCGCTCTGCCTGTACAAGGCGCGCCTGAAACCGAACGGGGACGTGGCTGCGGCCACCCCGGTCAGCGAAGTGTTTTCCCTGCTCTCCGCTCCGCCAGCATTCCTGGCGCCGGGCGATGAAGACCTGGTCCGCTTCTTCGTGGCCATGCGCAGCGGGCCCAATTCCCAGACCGGCAGCGCCACTGAGCCGCGCGGCAAGATCGGCGCGGCGCTGCTGCAAATGTTGTCCGAACAGGACAAGCTGCTGTGGGCGAACTCCTGGTCCGACGTGGGCAACGGCCTGGTCTATCCGATGAAGGCTGGCGACAAGCGCAATGCCAGCCTGGCCTGGCGCGAGGAAGGCAAGGGCCTGCGCCTTGGCTGGCAGGTCGACGTGCAGGAAGGGGCCCGGCACCATGGCGCCGACCAGATCGACTACATGCTGCCGACCGAACCGCCATGGTATATCGACAACCTGTCGACCGGCGTGCTGCAGCTGAACCAGGGTGGCACCACCATTCCGCTGGCTGACCTGCAGGCCTTGGTGGCGCAGGCGCCGCTGCTGATGCCGAACGATAAGATGCGGGTATCGCAGCTGCTGCTGGCGCACGGCCTGCAGCAATTGATGCCGTTGCCACAGCCGCTGCCCCAGCGCGTGCGCACCGACGTCAAGCCGCGGCCTATCCTGGTGCTCGATTCGGCGCAACTGGCCGACGGCACCCTGCAGCGCTGGAATGACTATGCCGTGCTGTCGTATGACTACGACGGCGAGCGCGTGTCCTTCGATCCTTCGCAGCGTGTGGTGCGCCAGCGCGGCGAAGTGACTGAGATCATCCAGCGTGACGAGGCTGCCGAGGCGGCCGCGCTGGAAACACTGACCCAGCTGGGCTTCAAGAAACCGACCGCGCTGCCGCTGTCCAGCGTGCGCGGCGGCCTGTTGCTGGCCAACCAGGCCGACTGGATCCGCTTCGCCGAATCCGGCATCGATGAATTGCTGGCTGCCGGCTGGCGCGTCGAGAAATCGCCGAAGTACCGCTACGATATGGTGGCGGTCGACGACTGGTACGCCGAAGTCGAGGAAGAAACCACCGAGAATGGCAATGCCTGGTTCGACCTGGAACTCGGCATCACCGTCAATGGCGAGCGCGTGCCGCTGCTGCCGGTGCTGGTGCAGATGATCCGCAATTTCCCGAACGACTTCAGCCCGAAAGCGCTGGCTGTGCATGGCGACTCGGACCAGATGCTGGCCGCGCTGCCGGACGGTACGCGCGTGGCCCTGCCATGGAACCGCCTGCGCCCTATCCTGGCGACGATCGGCGAGCTCTACTTCAGCGAAAAGATCCGCCATTCGGTGCGCATGTCCTCGCTGGATGCGGCGCGCCTGGACGAGCTGGCGCGCAATGTCGACTTCCAGTGGACCGGCGGCGAAGAGCTGCGTGAAATGGGCCGCAAGCTCAACCAGTTCTCCTCGGTCAAGCGTGTGCCGACCCCGGCCGGCCTGCAAGCGACCCTGCGCGATTACCAGACCGACGGCCTGAGCTGGATGCAGTTCCTGCGCGAATACAATTTCGGCGGCATCCTGGCCGACGACATGGGTCTGGGCAAGACGGTGCAAACTATCGCCCACATCCTGGTGGAGAAAGAAGCCGGCCGCCTGGATCATCCAGCCCTGGTCATCGCGCCCACCAGCCTGATGAACAACTGGCAGGATGAAGCCGCCCGCTTCGCGCCTGGCCTGAAAGTGCTGCTGTTGCAGGGCAAGGACCGCGCCGAGCTGTTCGACGAGATCCCGAAAGTCGACCTGGTGCTGACCACCTACGCCCTGCTGCCGCGCGACGAGGAAAAGCTGCGCGAGCATGATTTCCACCTGGTGATCCTGGACGAATCGCACTACATCAAGAACACCCGATCGAAGGCCGCCCAGAGCGCGGGCCTGCTGCGTGCGCGCCACCGCCTGTGCCTGTCCGGCACGCCGCTGGAAAACCACCTCGGCGAGCTGTGGTCGCAATTCCACTTCCTGTTGCCGGGCTTGCTGGGCGACGAGAAGACCTTCAACAGCAACTTCCGCCACCCGATCGAGCGCCAGGATGATCCGCAGCGCCGCCAGTTGCTGAACCGCCGCATCAAGCCTTTCCTGGTGCGCCGTACCAAGGACAGCGTGGCCAAGGAACTGCCGCCGAAGACCGAGATGGTGCGCAAGGTGGAGCTCAGCGGCGCGCAGCGCGACCTGTACGAAACTGTGCGCCTGGCCATGGACCAGAAAGTGCGCGAGGAGATCGATCGCAAGGGCGTGGCGCGCTCGCAGATCGTGATCCTGGAAGCGCTGCTCAAGCTGCGCCAGGTCTGCTGCGATCCGCGCCTGGTGAAGACTACCAAGAAAGCCGCCTCCGCTGGTTCGGCCAAGCTGATCGACCTGATGCAGATGGTGGAAGACCTGCTGGAAGAGAAGCGCAAGATCCTGGTGTTCTCGCAATTCACTTCGATGCTGGAACTGATCGAGGAAGAACTGGAAGCACGCGACATTCCGTACGCCATCCTGACCGGAGAAACCCGCGACCGCGGCGCCCAGGTGGCTGCCTTCCAGCAAGGCGCGGTGCCGATTTTCCTGATTTCGCTGAAGGCCGGCGGCGTGGGCCTGAACCTGACTGCAGCCGACACCGTGATCCATTACGATCCGTGGTGGAATCCTGCCGCCGAAAACCAGGCCACCGACCGCGCCTGGCGTATCGGCCAGGACAAGCCGGTGTTCGTGTACAAGCTGATCGCCAAGGGCACGCTGGAAGAAAAGATCCAGCTGCTGCAGCAGAAGAAATCGGACCTGGCGCAATCCGTGCTGGCCGAAGGCGAATCGCAGAAGATGGCCTTGACCCAGGAAGACCTGCAACAGATCTTCGCACCGTTACAGGATTGATCCCATGCTGAGTGCTGAACACTATCGCCAGATCCTCGACCACAGCAGCGACGTACACTGGATGCTGGACTGCGATAGTGGCCAGCTGCTGTACGTCAGCCCTTCTGCTGAAAAGCTGTTTGGCTACATGCCGGACCGCGCTCAGCAGGTTGCGGCCGACTTGATGGGCGAACTGCCGGAACGGCTGGAAGCCTACACCTCCGGCGATACCACGCGCCGCCATACCGTGCGCGATGCGGAAATGACGGGCCGCGACGGTGTGATGATCCCGGTCGAAATCGAATCGACCCTGGTGCCCGACGTCGATAGCGGCGTGCTGCGCCTGGTCGGCACGGTGCGCGATATCCGCGATCGCATCGAGCGTGAGAAGCAGCAAAAGAAATTCGCGTCGATGGTGTCGCACGAATTCCGCACGCCGCTCTCCACGATCGACGGTGCGATCCAGCGCCTGGAAATGACTTCGGCCAATGCTGATGAAAACACCAAGAAGCGCTACCGCAAGATACAGACGTCGGTCGACCGCTTGTTGGAGTTGATCAACGAATACCTGAGCCCTGAGCGCATGGCCAGCATTGGCCGCAAGCGCCAGGCCGACGAAATCTCGCCGGAAGCCTTGCTGGAAACGGCGGCCGAAGCCGCGCGCCAGCGTCGCGGCGACATCACGGTGCGTGCAGAAGGCTTGCCGCAATGGATGCGTTGCGATCCGCAGGGCATGCGTTTGTGTCTCGACATACTTTTAGATAACGCCCTCAAGTACACTAATGACAACGTTGCGATAGAATTGCAGGGTAGGAAAGCCAGCGAAGGCGGGGTTGAACTCCTCGTCATCGACCACGGCGCTCCCGTTCCGGATGATGAGCTAGGCAAACTCTTCGACAAGGGTTACCGAGGCAAGGCTGCCGCAGGGCATGCCGGTTCCGGCCTCGGCCTGTATATGGCCAGGAATGTTGTTGAGGTCCACGGCGGCACACTGTCTGTGGAAAATTTGCCTGAAAGCGGCAAGAAATTTCGGATTTGGCTCCCGGTCGCTGCTTAAGGCTTGCGCAGCCCGTGACCAACCGTGATAATTCTTCGACGCAAGCCCTAAACCCCGGCTCGCGACTGAATGGAAAATGGCGCATCAATGACGCAAATACTCATCGTGGAAGACAACCTGGAATACGCCGAAGAGATGGCGGATTTCCTGGCTGAACTTGGCCATGTAGTTCACACCACCAATAACGCCCAGGAAATGTGGTCCGCCCTCAGCCAGGGCACCGTGGGCGTTGTCGTGCTCGACCTGGGCTTGCCGGATGAGGATGGCTTCAATGTCATCCCGCGCATGCGCCAGCTGTACCCTCAGATCGGCCTGCTCGTGCTGACCGGCCGCGTGGCCTTCGACTCCCGCATCATGGGCCTGCGCCTGGGCGCCGACCATTACCTGACCAAGCCGATCAAGTTCCCGGAACTGGCCGCCCATATCGAGGCGCTGGACCGCCGCGTCGGCCCGCAGGAAGCCATCCCTGTTCCAAGCAAGTGGACCCTGAAGGTCTCGGCCCGCCAGCTGGAACTGCAGGGCCAGGCCATCACCCTGACCGAGAAAGAGTGCAATTTCCTGCACTTGCTGACCATTAACACCCGTCCGGTGCCGCGCCAGGTGATCGTGGCTGGCATTGGCGGCGACGATCCGGATGCCGGCCGCCGCGTCGACATGCTGGTGTATCGTTTACGCAAAAAGGCGCGTAGCGGCCTGGGCCAGGATTTGCCCCTGCGTTCGGCCTACGGCGAGGGTTACAGCCTGTCCGCCAGCTTCAATTTGTCTTAATAGGGACAGAGTCAAGCGAACTGGGTAGAATCGGGGTTTCCCGATCCTACCCTTTTTGTTTTCATGGCCCGTCTGCCTCGTCTCGTCGTTCCCAACCAGCCGCATTACATCATCCAGCGTGGCCTGAATGGCCAGGAAGTGTTCCTGGATGCTGAAGATTTCAGCAGTTTCATCGCGTGGATGCGCGCCGCCGCCCGCCAATACAAGGTGGCGGTGCATGCCTACACCCTTTTGCCGGGCGAATTGCACCTGCTAGCCTCTCCCAGCGACGAGGAAGGCCTGGGTGGCATGATGCAATGGATCGGGCGGCACTATGTCCCTTATTTCAACCAGAAATACTCCCGGGCCGGCACTCTGTGGCAGGGGCGCTATAAAACCTCGGTCATCGAGGCGGAGCGCTACTTCATTTCTTGCTCTAAATACATTGAATTCGCTGCGGTCCGAGCGCGACTGGCCGAAGGGCCGGAGCATTACCAGTGGTCGAGCTATCCACACCATGCGGGGATTCGCCAGGATGGGGCGGTGAACGATCATCCGATCTACTGGGCGCTGGGCAATACGCCGTTCCAGCGCGAGGCGGCCTATATAGAACTGGCGGCGCAGGGGCTGGCTGGAGTGGACCAGCGGGCAATCGAGAGCGCGGCGCTGAAAGGCTGGCCTTTGGGCAGCGACAAATGGAAGGCTGAACTGGAGCGGCGCATGAAGCGGCAGGTGCTGCCGGCTAAGCGGGGGCGGCCAGCCAAAACCGGTAAACCAGGGTCTGACCCGCAGGGTCAGATCCTTTAAGACGCGGCGGACGCGGGCCGAAAGTGCCTGGCCCTATGGGTCAGACACTGGTTTCCCGGTTTTGGCTGGCACTCTGTCCCCAATTAAATTCCCGCGCGACTGTCGCCGATTTAATTCGACTCCGACCCTATTTGTTTTTCTTGCGCGTTTTTGTGCACTGCATTACTCTGGATTTTCGTGACCAAAAATTCAGCGGAGAATCGCATGCAAGCGCAAGGTTTGTACAACCCAGCCAACGAACATGACGCCTGTGGCGTCGGTTTCGTCGCCCACATCAAAGGCAACAAGAGCCACTCGATCGTCGAACAGGGTCTGCTGATCCTGAAGAACCTGGACCACAGGGGTGCGGTCGGCGCGGACAAGCTGATGGGCGACGGCGCCGGCATCCTGATCCAGATTCCGGACCAGTTCTACCGCGACGAAATGGCCAAGCAGGGTGTCGAACTGCCGCCGCCAGGCGAATACGGCGTCGGCATGGTGTTTCTGCCGAAGGAAAATGCTTCCCGCATCGCTTGCGAACAGGAAATTGAACGCGCTGTGCGTATCGAAGGCCAGGTCGTACTGGGCTGGCGTAACGTGCCGATCGACTCGGAGATGCCGATGTCGCCCCGCGTCCGCGAAAAAGAGCCGGTCATCCGCCAGATCTTCATCGGCCGCGGCCAGGACGTGATGGTGACCGACGCGCTGGAGCGCAAGCTGTACGTCATCCGCAAATCGTCGGGCCACGCGATCCAGGCGCTGAAACTGATCCACGGCAAGGAATTCTTCGTGCCGTCCATGTCGGCACGTACCGTCGTGTACAAGGGCCTGCTGCTGGCCGACCAGGTGGGCGTGTACTACAAGGACCTGCAGGATCCGCGCTGCATCTCCGCGCTGGCGCTGGTGCACCAGCGTTTCTCGACCAACACCTTCCCTGAGTGGCCGCTGGCCCACCCATACCGCCTGATCGCGCACAATGGCGAGATCAACACCGTGAAGGGCAACTTCAACTGGATGCGCGCCCGCGAAGGCGTGATGAAGTCCGCCGTGCTGGGCGACGACCTGCAGAAGCTGTTCCCGCTGATCTATGAAGGCCAGTCTGACACCGCCTGCTTCGACAATGCGCTGGAACTGCTGCTGATGGCGGGCTATCCGCTGGCGCAGGCGATGATGATGATGATTCCTGAAGCGTGGGAAAACCACACGCTGATGGACGACAACCGCAAGGCCTTCTACGAATACTACGCATCGATGATGGAACCATGGGACGGCCCGGCCGCCATGGCCTTCACCGACGGCCGCTACATCGGCGGCACGCTGGACCGCAATGGCCTGCGTCCTGCCCGCTACATCGTGACCGACGACGACCTGGTGGTGATGGCGTCCGAATCGGGCGTGCTGCCGATCCCGGAATCGAAGATCATCCAGAAATGGCGCCTGCAGCCGGGCAAGATGTTCCTGATCGACCTGGAAGCCGGCCGCATCATCGACGACAAGGAACTGAAAGACACCTACGCCAACGCCAAGCCATACAAGGCATGGATCAACGCGGTGCGTATCAAGCTGGGCGAGCTCAAAATGAGCGAAAGCCAGACCGCTGCCAACGTGGCCAAGTACGGTCCGGCTGCCGGCGAGAAGCAGTCCGCATCGCTGCTGGACCGCCAGCAGGTGTTCGGCTATACCCAGGAAGACATGCGCTTCATCCTGGCGCCAATGGCAATTAACGGCGAAGAAGCTGTCGGCTCGATGGGCAACGACTCGCCGCTGGCCGTCACTTCCAACAAGCTGAAGCCGCTGTACAACTACTTCAAGCAACTGTTCGCGCAGGTAACCAACCCGCCGATCGACCCGATCCGCGAAGCGATGGTGATGTCGCTGGTGTCCTTCATCGGCCCGAAACCGAACCTGCTGGATACCAACAACGTCAACCCGCCGATGCGCCTTGAAGTGTCGCAGCCGGTGCTGGGCTTCGACGACATCGCGCGCCTGCGGACCATCAGCCAGCACACCGGCGGCAAGTTCAAGTCCTATGAGCTGAGCATCTGCTACCCGCTGGCCTGGGGCAAGGAAGGCGTGGAAGCTTCGCTGGCATCGCTGTGCGCGGAAGCCGTGGACGCGGTGAAGTCCGGCCACAACATCCTGATCATTTCCGACCGCACCGTCGGTCCGGACCGCGTGGCGATCCCGGCCCTGCTGGCAACGTCGACCATCCACCTGCACCTGGTGAGCAAGGGCCTGCGCGCCTCCACCGGCCTGGTGGTGGAAACCGGCTCCGCCCGCGAAACCCACCACTTCGCCCTGCTGGCCGGCTACGGCGCGGAAGCAGTCCACCCTTACCTGGCGATGGAATCGCTGGCCGAACTGGCGCACTCGCTGCCGGGCGACCTGACTCCGGAAACCGCCATCTACAACTACACCAAGGCAGTCGGCAAAGGCCTGATGAAGGTGATGTCGAAGATGGGCATCTCGACCTACATGTCCTACTGCGGCGCCCAGATCTTCGAAGCCGTTGGCCTGAACCGCCAGCTGGTCGACAAGTACTTCCGCGGCACCCAGTCGAACGTGGAAGGCATCGGCCTGTTCGAAGTGGCCGAGGAAGGCCTGCGCCTGCACAAGCTGGCCTTCGGCAATGACCCGGTGCTGGCGGACGCGCTGGATGCAGGCGGCGAATACGCGTACCGCGTGCGCGGCGAAGACCACCTGTGGACGCCGGACGCCATCGCCAAGCTGCAGCACTCGACCCGCTCCAACAACTACTCGACCTATAAAGAGTATGCACAGCTGATCAACGACCAGAGCAAGCGCCACCTGACCCTGCGCGGCCTGTTCGAATTCAAGATCGATCCGACCAAGGCAATCCCGCTGGACGAAGTGGAACCGGCCAAGGAAATCGTCAAGCGTTTCGCTACCGGTGCGATGTCGCTGGGCTCGATCTCGACCGAAGCCCACGCCACCCTGGCCATCGCCATGAATCGTATCGGCGGCAAATCCAACACCGGTGAAGGCGGCGAAGATCCACGCCGTTACAGCAATGAGCTGAGAGGCATCCCGATCAAGGTCGGTGCGACGCTGGCTTCCGAGCTGGGCAAGGACCAGGTTGAATCCGATATTCCGCTGCAGGAAGGCGACTCGCTGCGTTCGCGCATCAAGCAGGTGGCATCCGGCCGCTTCGGCGTGACCGCGGAGTACCTGAACTCCGCCGACCAGATCCAGATCAAGATGGCGCAGGGCGCCAAGCCGGGCGAAGGCGGCCAGCTGCCGGGCCACAAGGTGTCCGAGTACATTGCGCAGCTGCGCTTCTCGGTACCGGGCGTGGGCCTGATCTCGCCGCCGCCGCACCACGACATCTACTCGATCGAAGACCTGGCGCAGCTGATCCACGACCTGAAGAACGCCAACCCGCGCGCTTCGATCTCGGTCAAGCTGGTGTCGGAAGTCGGTATCGGTACCGTCGCTGCCGGCGTATCGAAAGCCAAGGCCGACCACATCGTGGTGGCCGGCCACGACGGTGGCACCGGCGCATCGCCGCTGTCCTCCGTCAAGCATGCCGGTACGCCATGGGAGCTGGGCCTGTCCGAAACCCAGCAGACCTTGGTGCTGAACGGCCTGCGCAGCCGTGTGCGCGTCCAGGCCGACGGCCAGATGCGTACCGGCCGCGACGTGGTGATCGCTGCCCTGCTGGGCGCCGACGAAGTCGGTTTCGCCACCGCACCGCTGGTGGTGGAAGGTTGCATCATGATGCGCAAGTGCCACCTGAACACCTGCCCGGTCGGCGTTGCGACCCAGGATCCTGAGCTGCGCAAGAAGTTCCAGGGCAAGCCTGAGCACGTGGTGAACTACTTCTTCTTCGTCGCCGAGGAAGCGCGCCAGCTGATGGCACAACTGGGCATCCGCACCTTCGACGAACTGATCGGCCGCGCCGACCTGCTGGACAAGTCGAAAGCCATCACCCACTGGAAGGCACAGGGCCTGGACTTCACCAATGTGTTCTACCAGCCGAAAGTGGACGACGGCAAGCTGATTTACCACACCGAAGAGCAGGACCACGGCCTGGACAAGGCACTGGACCTGAAGCTGATCGCACAAGCCAAGCCTGCGCTGGAAAAGGGCGAGCGCGTGTCCTTCATCTCGCCGGTGAAGAACGTCAACCGCACCGTCGGTACCATGCTGTCGGGCGAAGTGGCCCTGAAATACGGCCACGCCGGCCTGCCGGACGACACCATCCACATCCAGCTGCAAGGCACCGCAGGCCAGTCGGCTGCGGCCTTCCTGGCAGCGGGCATCACCATCGACCTGGTGGGCGAAGGCAACGACTACGTGGGCAAGGGCCTGTCGGGCGGCCGCATCATCGTGCGCCCGAACACCGAGTTCCGCGGCTGGGCCGTGAACAACATCATCGTTGGCAACACCGTCATGTACGGTGCAGTTGCCGGCGAAGCCTTCATCAACGGCGTGGCTGGCGAGCGTTTCGCTGTGCGTAACTCCGGCGCCACCGCGATCGTGGAAGGCCTGGGCGACCACGGTTGCGAATACATGACCGGCGGTACCGTGGTCGTGCTGGGCGCCACCGGCCGCAACTTCGCGGCGGGCATGTCGGGCGGTATCGCCTACGTGTACGACCCGGACGGCGAATTCCACAGCAAGTGCAATATGTCCATGGTGAGCCTGGAAGAAGTGAAGGCGGCCGCCGACCAGCTGGTCGACAAAGCCACCTGGCATAGCCAGCATCGCAATGGCGAACCGGAGGCCGATGAAATCATCCTCAAACGCTTGATTGAGCGCCACTTCAAACACACCGGCAGCACGCGCGCGCGCCTGTTGCTCGACAACTGGAACGAGAGCCGTTCCAAGTTCGTCAAGGTGTTCCCGAGCGAGTACAAACGCGCCCTGGTGGAAATGGCAGACAACGCCGCGATCGAAGCGGAAACTCAAGCAATCGCTGCGTAAGAGAGGATCAGAAAAATGGGTAAGATCACCGGTTTCATGGAATTCCAGCGCCAGGAAGAAAGCTACCTGGCACCCGAGGCTCGCCTCAAGAACTACAAAGAATTCGTCATTCACCTGACCAACGACCAGGCCAAGGTACAGGGCGCGCGCTGCATGGACTGCGGCATCCCGTTCTGTAACTCGGGCTGCCCGGTCAACAACATCATCCCGGACTGGAATGACCTGGTCTATCGCGGCCACTACCGCGAAGCGCTGAACGTGCTGCACTCGACCAACAACTTCCCCGAGTTCACGGGCCGCATCTGCCCGGCGCCTTGCGAGAGCGCCTGTACCTTGGGCATCCACGAGCTGCCGGTCGGCATCAAGTCGATTGAACACAAGATCATCGATGAAGGCTGGGAGCACGGCTGGGTCGTGCCGCAGCCGGCCGAAGTCAAGACCGGCAAGAAGGTTGCCGTGGTCGGTTCCGGTCCTGCAGGCCTGGCCGCTGCGCAGCAGCTGGCGCGCGCCGGCCATGACGTGACCGTGTTCGAGAAGGCCGACCGCATCGGCGGCCTGCTGCGCTACGGCATCCCTGACTTCAAGATGGAGAAGCACCACATCGACCGCCGTGTCGAGCAGATGGAAGCAGAAGGCGTGAAGTTCCGCACCTCCGTCCTGATCGGCAAGGACTTCCCGGCCACCGTTGCCAACGGCTCCAAGGAAACCATCTTCCCGGAAGACCTGGAAAAAGATTTCGACGCCGTGGTGATGGCGGGCGGCGCCGAGCAGCCGCGTGACCTGCCGGTGCCGGGCCGTGAACTGAAAGGCGTCCACTTCGCGATGGACTTCCTGCCGCAGCAGAACAAGGTCAACGCGGGCGACAAGATCAAGGACCAGATCAAGGCCACCGGCAAGCACGTGATCGTGATCGGCGGCGGCGATACCGGTTCCGACTGCGTTGGCACCTCGAACCGCCACGGTGCTGCCAGCGTCACCCAGTTCGAACTGATGCCGATGCCGCCGGAGCAGGAAAACAAGCCGCTGGTATGGCCGTACTGGCCGACCAAGCTGCGCACCTCGTCTTCGCATGAAGAAGGCTGCGAGCGTGACTGGGCCGTCGCCACCAAGCGTCTCGAAGGCAAGAACGGCAAGGTTGAAAAGCTGGTCGCCTGCCGCGTCGAATGGAAAGACGGCAAGATGACCGAAGTGCCGAACTCGGAATTCGAAATGAAGGCCGACCTGGTGCTGCTGGCCATGGGCTTCGTCTCGCCGGTGCAGCAGGTGCTGGACGCCTTTGGTGTCGACAAGGACGCACGCGGCAATGCCCGCGCCGCGACTGAAGGCGACAACAGCTACAAGACCAGCAAGCCTGGCGTGTTCGCAGCAGGCGACATGCGCCGTGGCCAGTCGCTGGTAGTGTGGGCGATCCGTGAAGGCCGTCAGTGCGCCCGCGCTGTCGACGAGTACCTGATGGGCACCTCGGTCCTGCCGCGCTGATCCCGCCTCACGTCAAGCGCACAGCCCAGTGCGCTTGACGAAGTTTTCCATGAGCGTAAACTGGCAGCACGCATTCAAAGCGATGCTGCCATGCAGAACGAACCCTCCCGCAAGCAGAAGGGCGATACTGAAAGCCGACTGGCCCGCCTTGAAGCGACAGCGGAGCACCTCCTGACAGATGTTCGTGAACTCCGCGCTGATTTCCGGATGGTGATTGGTCTTCAAATTGCGACGATTGGCATGATTGTCACCGTGGGACTTGGCACTGCGGCATTGGTTGTGAAGGTGTTTGGCGGGAGCTAGCGGCTGCGTGGCAAATGGAACGAATAGTTCGCGCCCGCCAGCTCAAGCACGAGTTCAAGCTGTTCCCCCATGCGCTCGCGTGGTGGACCGGCCACGAAATCCAGGACTTTGGTGCCGCGGGCTACAGGCCCGTCCTGCAAGCAATGTTCCCAAATCTTGATCGGCTTATTCTGGCTGCTTCTGACGCTCTTCACTAATCGAAGGCTGATGCTGACACGATGCATCAGCTCAAGTGGCGGCGACCGCTGCCCGATCGCCGGGCTGAAATGGATGGACCCACGCAGCGGCGAAAGGCCGGTAATTTCGAGAACGGGCCGTCCAGCAAACCATCGATTCCGAAACTGCAGCCAGGTGAGCAGAATGAGACCCAGGCCAGCGATTGGGAACAGAAACGCTATCGCCGCCAGCGAAAGGCCGTTTGCGCGAATGTGTTCCAGCGCGATTGTGGCGAAAGGCCAGCTAAAGGAGTTCCAGGCCAGCGCAAAGACAAAAAGCAGCGCTGTGCCGTCTGTCCCTTCGAGCAGGATTGGCCGCCCTTCCCGGAGCCGGTCAGCCATCGTCTTGTTGCGCCCGGGACGCCACAGATTAAATATGTAGCCCCAGGCTGCCAGCCCGAAGCCGTTGAACAGCAGCGCAAATGGCAGGCTCCAGACAGTTGTTTCCCAATCCAGCGTACGGTTGAAAACGGCGCGCTCGGGGTGGCTGGGATCTACCCAGATGTCGACCAGGGATTGTCGCTGCTGAGAATTCTTTAACTCATCGTACAACTTGTCCTGGAAGCCGCCGTGAAGTTCCGGAGTGTCATAGAAGCTGGCCTGTCCGCCAACGAATTGGCGGCCTTCGAAAGTGTAGCGAAAGGAGGCCTTGGCCCGATACGTCGCGATTCTTTTCCTGCTGAGATGCTCGACCCGTTCCAATGATTCGACCCGGGCCGGTACTGCCACGGAAGTGCGGGAACGCCACCAATTCTCTCCGTGTTCATAGAGCGGCTTCACGCCGGCAACAAAGCCGAGGAGCGGAAAAAGGATCGCGAAAGCCAACGCGACGAGAGTCAGAGGCAGCCTGTCCATTTCCAAAGTATAGCTGGAGCCACACTTTCGTAGTTGTCCAATAGAAATATTTCTGCGTAACTGCCGGTAATGTTATAGGATGTCTGATAACATGGATTATTTGAACAAGGTTGTCCTACATGTCAATTCCCTCAACAATTTTTCGGAGATATCTAGGCTATGAAGAAAAGCTTCATTTGCGGCGCCCTGATGTTGATCTATTCCGCCGGCTCATTCGCGGCCGATTGGCCCAGTGGCTATTCCAAATGCGCTGACCAGGGCGGTACCTGCAAGGTCGGCACCAGCAGTCGACAGGTTTCCTATGGCATCAAGGACAAATGGGTCGTCAAGACGCTCGCTGGCGACATCCTGTGCGCTACCAGCACGTTTGGCAGCGATCCTTCTCCAGGCGTGACCAAGAAGTGCGCCGTGGGTCCCCTGTCCAGCACCACGCCAACGCCGACCCCGACGCCAACCCCGGACCCTACCCCTGCACCAGCGCCGGCAGCTAACGCCACCAAGGAAGCCGCACCTTCCACTGGTTGGGCAGGTCAAGGTGGCGGCACCACCGGCGGCGCAGCAGCACCGGCATCGGCCATCTACCTGGTCAACACTGGGTCGCAACTGGTCGCTGCCCTGAAAGCGCAGGGCAACAATCCGAAGATCATCAAACTGCAGGGCACCATTAACATGGCCGCGGCCGACAATGGTGGTCCATTCACCAGCGCCACCGACGAGGGACTGCGCCTGCAGATCAAACCAGGCAGCAACACCACCCTGATCGGTGTCGGCAACGACGCCCGCCTGGTGAACGGCAACATCGTGCTGAACGGCGTGCAGAACGTCATCGTGCGCAATCTCACGATCCAGAACCCATGCTCGCTCTACCCGGTCTGGGATCCGAACGATGGCAGCAGCGGCAACTGGAACTCGGAATACGATGGCATCACCATCTCGAACTCCCGCAATGTCTGGGTCGACCACAACGTCTTCACTGACGGCTCGATCACTGACGACAAGCTGCCAGTCGAAAATGGCAAGGTCAAGCAATGCCACGACGGCGCGCTGGATGTGAAGAACGGCTCAGACTACGTGACCGTGTCGAACAACCGCTTCGAACTGCACCAGAAGAACAACCTGATCGGTTCTTCTGACAGCAAGACCACTGACGACGGCCACCTGACCGTAACCTTCCACAACAACCACTTCCTGAATGTGGCGGAACGCGGCCCGCGCGTACGGTTCGGCAAGGTGCACCTGTATAACAACTACTTCGAGGGCTCGCGTTCGCACGCTGTCTACCCGAACCATTACAGCATTGGCGTCGCCTACAAGGCCAAGATCATCTCGCAAAACAACGCATTTGATATCGCTGGCGCCTCGAGCTGCCCGCAGGTCGTGACCAACCCTGGCTCGTCCAGCAAGACCGGCGCGATCACGGATGCCGGTTCGCTGTTGAACGGCGCAGCGCTCAACCTGTCGACCAAGTGCAGCTTCAGCAACCAGGTCGGCTGGAGTGTGCCGTATTCGGTTTCACCATTGGCCGCGTCGGCTGTTAAGGCATCGGTCTTGAGTAACGCAGGCACCGGCAAGATCACGGTGAACTGATCTTCACACCCGTCAAGTGCACAGCCCAGTGCGCTTGACGATCTTCCTCATGAGCGTAAACTCGGTGCATGCATACCAAAGCGAGGCGGCTGATGAATGGCGACCCCACGCGTAAGCCGAATGGTGACGTTGAAAACCGAGTGGTGCGGCTCGAAGTTTTCACTGAAAACCAGTCAGAATTGTTAAGCCAGTTCAGGGACGATACACGAGAGAACTTTCGCGACTTTCGGGCGGAGGCCAGGGAGAATTTCCGCGACGTTCGGGCGGAGATTCGCGGTGTCCGCGTCGAAATTCGCATCCTCACAGGCATGCTATTTACCGTCGTGCTGGGGGTGGTCGCAATCCTGGCTAAGGTCTATGGCGCATAACTTCGTTTGAAGGCTAACCAGGACCAGGTGACGCCCGCTTGGCAATTAAGTGGCTGTATTGACGGCATGCGGGCAATCAGCGTCATCTCAAGGCCGAACGACTTTGCCAATTCGATAGTGTCATCGGCAGAAATCTCGAAAACTCGCCGATTAGCAGGAGCCAGGCCGTGCCTGATCGATATGACGAGGACCGCGGCAGATTTGAGTAAGGGCACAATGTTGGACATTGCCAGCCTTCTTTCATCTGGCGCAAGGTGGCCCCAAACCGCGCTAATCAACACAGCATCGAATTCCTTTTCGCGTTGCGCGATCTTTACCAATCCTGGAAGGCTGTCATCAATCCATTCGATCCGGCGCGAGGGATGAAGCTTGATGCCAGCATCCCGGAATGCGGTGACAGGCTCTATGGCCACGACATCGTGGCCAAGCTCGGCAAGCCAGGAAGAATCCACACCCGTTCCGGCACCGATATCCAGGATTGTGCTTGGTGCCGCAGGAATTAGATGAGAGACAGCCCGATATTTATCGACGAAGGAAACGCTTTCATAGCGCGGGATCAGCCACGCGGCATCTTCAGCATAGCCTTCGGTTCCTGGAACCGTGATAGCGCGCATTGGGTTCACGTCTATTCAAACATGGGTTAGCTTTAGGAGAGCAGTGCCACCAGCGCGGTAGGATGAAAGTGCCAGCCGACCAAACCGCATAGGCCCATAAAGACTCCGAAGGCCGTCGGGACCTTTGGTTCCCTATCAGGTTAGCGACGGGTGTCGTTATCGCGACAGCTCAACGTTGCGTATCGCCCTTTGCGCAGCGCCGTCTTGTTTCGCACGCCGCGCAACCCTTCCTTGACGCTTACGTTGTCATCGAATGAGCACATGTTAGCTTCGGCAAATTTTTCCAGGTTGTGTGGGCTCCCATTGAGCCTGACCGTGACGCCAGCTCCCGGATTGACACAGCAACCAATAAACTTCGACATGTACTCCTCTTCGATGACGACGAGGTCATGTCCCATGAAAGAAGCCGGTTTCTTCACCTGATAGTAATCTGTATAGTCCCAGCGATCGTTTGGCCGCTTGTTCACGACTCCTTCACGCATATACGCTTGAATGGCTTTGCCAGAGTCTCGGGTACGTTCGGTTGTGCCGGGTTTAAGGCGAAGCGCGTTCGCCAGGCCCTCTTCCAGTTCACGGTCGCTAGCAGCAGATGCAAGTGCTGCATGGGCCGCTAGAAAAAATAACAGCAAGATCCGTTTGTACATAGCGCCATCTCTCCTTTAGAACTTCGCAGCGATGCTCATGCCGATGCTGCGCGGCGCCAGGCGGTAGCCCTGAACGATCGAGGCGACTTGCGGGTGCTGGATTGCCTTGTCTTCGTCAAAGGCGTTCTTCACGAATGCGGTCAATTGATAGCGGTCAATCGAAATGCCGGCGCTGAAGTTAGCCGTGTGGTAAGAAGGACGCTCGTAGTCGGTCTGCTCGGGGTTGAGCGAGCCTTTGCTAGGACCGACCCACTGCACTCCGCCCATCACAAATGCGCTACGGCCGCCGGCGGTCGAGAAGTTGTACTGCGCGGTGAGGGTGCCGTTGTACTTCGGCACGCCCTGCACTTGCGCGCCTTTGACTGCGCCGACTACGCCGTTGGCGATGCCGTCGTCGTTCGACAGTTCAGCCTTTACGTAGCCGCCGGCTGCACTCAGGGTCAGCCCGGCCATCGGCTTGGCCTTGACGTCGAATTCGAAGCCCTTGCTGGTGGCGTTGCCGGCATTGGCATTGTACGAGTAGGCGCAGGTCGGCAAGTACACGCCTTGCTGGATGTTCTTCCACTTCACGTAGAACACGTCGGCGTTGACGGCGACGCGGCCTTGCATGAAGCGCGATTTGCTGCCGACCTCATAGCTCCACAGGCTGTCCGAGGCATAGGTTGGCGGGCCTGCAGTCAGGCCGTTTTCTTCCAGGTCCGGACCGCAGGTGGTTGGCGGCACGAATACATTGGAGCCGCCGAGGCGGAAGCCTTTGGCGACAGAGCCGTAGATGGTGTGGTCAGGCGAAGCTTCCCAGGTCACCGCGTATTTCGGAGTGAAGGCATGCGACGACAGATTGGTGGTGCTGTTGTTGCCTGCTCCGGCCAGGTAGAGGCTGTTGCGCTGGGCAAGCGCGGACTTGCCCTTCAGGTAGCGCGCGCCAATGGTGGCATGCAGCGCCGGCGAGAAGTAGTAATTTACTTCGCCGAAGATTGAGTGCTGTTTTTCGCGGTAGTGGAATTCGCCGGCAAATGAGTTATCGTTCGGGAAGGCGCCGGGATATGAGTCCGGCAGCAAGTCCGGATCGGCGCTGGAGAAGCCGAACCTGGTGAAGGTGTCGTTGACGCCGAAGATCGGGTCGTTCTCATTCAGGTTGGTATGCTGGTTGGAGAAGTAATAGCCAGCCAGCCAGGTTACCGGCGAGCCGCCTGCCGCATAAGGCTTGGACGCCAGGCGGAACTCCTGCGAGATCTGGCGCACTGCGTTATTCAGGTACACAGCCGACGGCAGGCCTGCAATCGCTTCGATCAGTTCGGGCGGGGCCTTGCCGCCATCGTCGGTCGAGGTCAGGAAGGTCGACAGCGAGTAACTGTTGTAGGCCGAACCGTTCTGGGTGCGGTCGAATTTGCGTTGGAAGTAGCTGGTGCTCGAGGTCAGGTCGGCTCCGCCCAAGTCCCAGTTGACGGCCAGGTTAGGCGTCAGCAGCTTGTCGATGGATGGCTCGCGTACCTGCTTTTGCGCCTGGTAGGGCGGGCGATCCAGGTTGAAGGCCGCGATATCCTTGGCGTCCACGCGCTGGTAGTAAATAGAAGGCGTGATGGTCAGGTCGCGCGTCGGCGCCCATTTCAGCGCAACGCGCAGCTCCTGGTCGTTGATCTTGTTGATATCGCTGGCCAGTACTTTGCCATCGCCGTCGACCTGGTCGATGAAACCACCGGAGCGCTGGGCTTGTGCGCCGATGCGCAGCGCCAGTTCGTTGTCGATGAGCGGGAAGTTGCCGACCACATTGGTGGAATAGCCCGGGCTGCCGCCTTTGGTGGACGAGGCTTCGGCGTAGGCCGTGACTTCGCGCTCCTTCAGGTCCGGTTCGTTCGGCACGAACTTGATGGTGCCGCCCATCGAACTGGCGCCGTACAGCGTGGCTTGCGGACCGCGCAGCACTTCGACGCGGTCAATGTCGAAGAACTTCGGCTCCACCGTCCCCATGGTGTACAGGTTGCCGACGGTGAGCGACACGTCGCCGAGGTAGATGCCGACGGTGGCCTGGCCGGCTGCGGAACTGATGCCGCGAATTTCGATATTGGAAGTTCCCGGACCGGCGCCGCCATTGCCGGTGGCGGCGGTGAAGGAAATATTCGGCACGGCCCGCGTCAGGTCGGTGAAATCGTCCACCTGCTGCGACAGCAGGGACGAGCCGCTGATGGCGGAAATACTCATCGCCACCTTGTTCGGGTCTTCCTTGCGCTTTTGCGCAGTCACGGTGACCACTTCGATCTTGTCGCTATCCGCCAAGGCCTGGGCCGAGATAGCCGCCAGGGAGCACGCAACGACCGTCCGACGAATTTTCATGCCTTTTTTCCTATGAATGAGCCAAAGTTATTAAAATAGCAGGAATTTGCTGCCTTGCAGCACTGAACACCAATCAACAAGCGTTTCAATTTGTAAATTGCTGACTTTGCGGTTATTAGTGTTGTAAAATTTGCCTCTTTAGCTGTGCCACCTGGGCCGCTACGGCGCGCCAAGCAGAGATAAGCGTTTCTGAATTACAATGTGGCCTCAAGAACAAAGAGCGACATCCGTGTCAAATTTAGTCGAAATCCGGGACTTACACTTCAGCTATGGAAAACGGGCCATCCTGTCCGGCCTCCATATGGACTTTCCTCGCGGGAAGGTGGTAGCTGTCATGGGTGGCTCCGGCAGCGGCAAAACCACTGTCCTGCGCTTGGTCGGCGGCCAGATCCGCCCGCAAAAAGGTACCGTCAGCGTGGAGGGTCAGGTCGTTCACCAGCTGAAGACCAAGGAACTCTACGTGCTGCGCCGCAAAATGGGCATGCTGTTCCAGCATGGCGCGCTGTTCACCGACCTGACCGTGTATGAAAACGTGGCTTTCCCGCTGCGCGAACATACCGACCTGCCGGAAGAACTGATCCGCGACCTGGTGCTGATGAAGCTGCATTCGGTCGGCCTGCGCAACGCTGCCAAGCTGAAGCCCGGCGAAATTTCCGGCGGCATGGCGCGCCGTGTGGCGCTGGCGCGCTCGATCGCGCTCGACCCTCAATTGATCATGTACGACGAGCCGTTCGCCGGCCTCGACCCGATCTCGATGGGCGTGACCGCCAACCTGATCCGCAACTTGAACGATGCGCTCGGTTCGACCACGATCCTGGTCTCGCACGACGTCAAAGAGTCGTTCCAGATTGCCGACTATGTGTATTTCCTGTCGCAGGGCAAGATCGTTGCCCACGGCACTCCGGCAGACATGATGGTTTCGACTGATCCTTACGTGAAGCAATTCGTGCACGCGGAAGCGGATGGCCCGGTGCCATTCCACTATCCGGGCAAATCGCTGGCCGAAGACCTGGGCCTGGGAGCACGCAAATGATGCGCCGTTTCCTGCTGAGCGTGGGTGGTGGCGCACGCGACTATGTGGAAAGCATCGGCCTTTCCGCACGTACCTTCTTCACGATGCTGGGGCTGTCGCCTGGCCTGCTGCGCCGTCCGCGCCTGCTGGTCGAGCAGCTTCATGTGATCGGTAACTATTCGCTGCTGATCATTATCCTGTCCGGCCTGTTCGTCGGCATGGTGCTGGGCCTGCAGGGCTATTACACCCTCAACAAATACGGCGCTTCCGAATCGCTGGGCTTGCTGGTCGCGCTGGGCCTGACCCGCGAACTGGGACCGGTCATCACGGCCCTGCTGTTCGCCGGCCGCGCCGGTACGTCGCTGACCGCGGAGATCGGCCTGATGAAGGCGGGCGAACAGCTGTCCGCCATGGAGATGATGGCTGTGAACCCGATCCAGCGCGTGCTGGCGCCGCGTTTCTGGGCTGGCGTGATCTCGGTTCCGCTGCTGACCGGCATGTTCAGCGCGGTCGGTATCCTGGGCGGCTACCTGATCGGCGTTGGGCTGATCGGTGTCGACGAAGGGGCGTTCTGGTCGCAGATGCAGGGTGGCGTGGACGTGTGGAAAGACGTATTCAATGGATTCGTGAAAAGTGTGGTGTTCGGTGTAGCCATCACCTATATCGCGCTGTACCAGGGCTATGAAGCCCAGCCTACCCCGGAAGACGTTTCCGGTGCGACGACGCGCACCGTGGTCATCTCTTCGCTGATGATCTGGTGGCTCGACTTCATGCTGACGGCGCTGATGTTTAGCAAATAGCAAGTAACAACCGGGGTCAGCTCCTGACATGCGACACGCGCAGCGTGTTGTATGTTTGGCCCTGACACCGCTGATTATAGGATTCGATATGCAACGTAAATCTCTCGACGTTTGGGTTGGTCTGTTCATTGTGATGGGCGCTGCCGCCCTCATGTTCCTGGCACTCAAGGCCGGCAACCTCGGCTCGATGACCATGGGCAAGACCTACCAGGTGACCGCTCGTTTCGACAACATCGGCTCGCTGCGCCCGCAGGCTGCCGTCAAGGCGTCCGGCGTGGTGGTTGGCCGTGTCGCGTCGATCGGTTTTGACGACAAGGTGTATAAAGCCGTGGTGACGCTGGATATGGAAGAGGGCTTCAAGTTCCCTAAAGACAGCTCGGCCAAGATCCTGACCGCCGGCCTGCTGGGCGAGCAGTATATCGGCATCGAAGCCGGCGGCGACGAGAAGAACCTGGTGGCTGGCGACCGTATCGCCCGCACCCAGTCCGCAACCGTGCTGGAAGACCTGATCAACCAGTTCATCTATAGCAAGGCAGCCGAAGGAAAGGACTCCCAATGAGCAAATTCCGTACACTTGCCCTGAGCCTGGCCGTCGTTGGCACGCTGAGCGGCTGCGCCGGTCCAAACCCGCGCGATCCGTTCGAAGGCTATAACCGTGCCGTGTTCAACTTCAACGACAAGGTGGACGAGTACGCGCTGAAGCCGACCGCCACCGTCTACAAGAACGTCACCCCCGGCTTTTTCCAGACCGGCGTGAGCAACTTCTTCGGCAACCTGGCTGACGTCTGGACCGCCGCCAACAACCTGCTGCAAGGCAAGGTTGGCGATGGCATGTCGGACTTGATGCGCGTGGCCTTCAACTCGACCTTCGGCCTGCTGGGCGTGCTCGATATTGCTTCCGAAGCAGGTTTGCAAAAACATAAAGAGGATTTCGGCCAGACCCTGGGCTCCTGGGGCGTGCCGTCCGGCCCCTACCTGATGCTGCCGCTGCTGGGCCCATCCACCGTGCGCGATACTGCCGCCCTGCCGCTGGATATCAGCGCCGATCCATGGCAATACAAAGATCCTGTCAACGTGCGCAACATCGGCACCGTTACCCGTGTTGTGGATCAGCGTGCAGCTCTGCTGGACGCCTCCACACTGCTGGAAGATGCCGCCCTCGACCGTTACGAGTTCATCCGTGACGGTTGGATGCAGCGCCGTAACAGCCAGGTTTACGATGGCGAAGACGGTCCGAAGGACAAGCAGAAGCAGCCTGAAGTGGAGGACGAGGCGCCAAAGCAGCCTCAGGCTATAATGCCGGAACCGGCTGAAACCAAACCCAGCCTGTGATCCGGAACACAACCCTACATAGGTAAAGAACAATGAAATTGATCAAACAACTGATCGCGGTCGCAACTGTAGCTTTCGCTACCAGCGCATTTGCCGCTCCTGCTCCTGCCAATGAAGCGCCGGACGCGCTGGTCAAGCGCATCAGCTCCGAAGTGCTGGAAACCGCCAAGTCCGACAAGGACATCCAGGCCGGCAACCAGAAGAAAGTCATGGACCTGGTGGAAACCAAGATCTTGCCTTACGTCGACTTCCAGCGCATGACCTCGCTCGCGGCCGGCCGCTACTGGCGTGAAGCTACCCCTGAACAGCAAAAGCAACTGGCTGCCGAATTCCGTACCCTGCTGATCTTCACCTACTCGGGCGCGCTGTCCCAGGTGAAAGACCAGACCGTCGATTTCAAGCCTATGCGTTCGTCCCCAGGCGACACTGAAGTGGAAGTGCGTTCCCAGGTGAACCAGACGCGTGGCGAGCCGATCCAGCTGAACTACCGCGTTGCCAAGACCGACGCCGGCTGGAAGATCTATGACATCAACGTGCTGGGCGCCTGGCTGGTGGAAGCCTACAAAGGCACTTTCGCTTCGGAAATCTCGAAGGGCGGCATCGACGGCCTGATCAAGACCCTGTCCGAAAAGAACAAGAAGCTGGCTTCCAAGCCGCTGAAGACCGCAGGTAAATAATGCCTGATACCACTGTTTCCAATCAGCTGTCGCTGAAGTCGCTGACCGTGGCCAACGCCACGGAGGCACTGGCACATGGTTTGGCTGCGCTGCGCGCCGGCCAGACCGTGTTCGACCTGAGCCAGGTGGAAGCCGTGGACTCCGCTGCCGTGTCAGTCATGCTGGCATGGCAGCGCGCTGCCGCCCAAAGCGGCATCAAGCTGGAACTGCGCAACCTGCCAGAACAGCTCCAGAGCTTGACCAAGCTCTACGGCGTGTGCACGCTCGTGTCGCCCGCCGACCTGCATCATCATTGACCCCCGCCTCACCCCCTGCGTAGTAACAGCGGTATCAGGGGCCAACAGGCTTCGCCTGTCAGCACCTGACACCGGAAATCCTGGTAACTAAATACGGGTTCAACGAGCCCGAACCAAAATTCCAATATAATTGACCGTCTACCGCGCCTGATGAGCGCGCGCCTTTACAACGGTCATCGTTGTCCCAGTTATCTATACAAGTAAGCATGACAGCAATCGAAATCAGCAACGTCCAGAAGCGCTACAAGGCGCTGCAGGCGCTTGGCGGCGTGTCCCTGAAAATCGAGGAAGGCGAGTTCTTTGGCTTGCTTGGGCCGAACGGGGCCGGCAAGACGACCCTGATCTCCATCATCGCCGGCCTGATCCGCGCCGATGCCGGCAGCGTCAAGATCCACGGCCATGACGTGGTGTCCGATTTCCGCGCAGCGCGGCGCAAACTGGGCGTGGTGCCGCAGGAACTGGTATTCGATCCCTTCTTCACGGTGCGCGAAACGCTGCGCCTGCAGTCCGGCTACTTCGGCCTGGGCAACAACGACAAGTGGATCGACGAGGTGATGGAGGAGCTGGGCCTGGCCAACAAGGCCGACACCAATATGCGCGCGCTGTCCGGCGGCATGAAGCGCCGCGTGCTGGTGGCCCAGGCCCTGGTGCACAAGCCGCCCGTCATCGTGCTGGACGAACCGACCGCCGGCGTCGACGTGGAATTGCGCCAGACCCTGTGGCAGTTCATCACGCGCCTGAATCGCGAAGGCCACACGATCGTGCTGACCACGCACTACCTGGAAGAAGCGCAAGCCATGTGCAAGCGCGTCGCCATGCTCAAGCTGGGCAAGGTGGTGGCGCTGGACACCATGTCGCAATTGATTCGCCGCATCTCCGGTTCGCAGCTGGTGCTGCACCTGCCGCACAACTCCCTGCCGGAAGACCTGCAGCCGCTGCTGAACCATCCGCCGGAAGACAACAAATACAGCCTGCGCATCAACGATTACGCGGAGGTCGAAGGCATCTTGGCCCGCTTGCGCCAGGGCGGCATCAGCATCGACGAGATGCAGCTGCAGCAGGCCGACCTGGAAGACATCTTCCTGCAAATCATGGACGAGAACATCGTATGATCACCACCGGTTTCCGCACCCTGGTCTACAAAGAGACGCTGCGCTTCTACAAGGTAGCGACGCAAACGATCGCCGCGCCGATCCTGACCGCCATGCTGTACCTGCTGATCTTCGGGCACGTGCTGTCGGGCCGCGTCGAGGTGTATCCGGGCGTGACCTATACCGCCTTCCTGATCCCGGGCCTGGTGATGATGAGCGTCCTGCAGAATTCATTCGCCAACTCCTCGTCCTCGCTGATCCAGTCCAAGATCACCGGCAACCTGGTGTTCGTGCTGCTCACGCCTTTGTCGCACTGGGAGATCTTTTCCGCCTACGTGCTGGCCTCGATGGTGCGCGGCATTACCGTGGGCTTTGGCGTGTTCGCGATTACCGCCTGGTTCGCGCACCTGAGCTTCACCGCGCCGCTGTGGATCCTGGTGTTTGCCCTGCTCGGTGCTGCCATCCTCGGCACCATGGGCCTGATCGCCGGCATCTGGGCCGAGAAGTTCGACCAGCTTGCTGCTTTCCAGAATTTCCTGATCGTGCCGCTGACCTTCCTGGCCGGCGTGTTCTATTCGATCCATTCGCTGCCGCCATTCTGGCTGGCCGTCTCGCACGCGAACCCGTTCTTCTACATGATCGACGGCTTCCGCTACGGCTTCTTCGGGCAGTCCGACGTGAACCCATGGATCAGCGTCGCCATCGTCTCCGCCTTCCTGGTGGTGCTGGCGCTGCTCGCTATCAAACTCCTGCGCAGCGGCTACCGCTTGCGCCACTGATTTATTGAGGAATTCAAAGTGACCACAACTCCAGAAGCAATCCACAGCTACATCGCTGCCGGCCTCGAATGCACCCACCTGCAAGTGGAAGGCGACGGCCAGCACTTCCAGGCCGTGATCGTGTCGCCTGCCTTCGCCGGCAAGCGCCTGATCCAGCGCCACCAGCTGGTGTATGCCGCGCTGGGCGACCGCATGCGCGAAGAGATCCACGCACTGTCGATGAAAACCCTGACCCCAGAAGAATTCCAAGGATAAGAACAATATGGACAAACTGCTCATCACCGGCGGCAAGCGCCTGGTCGGCGACATCAAGATTTCCGGCGCCAAGAACGCTGCCCTGCCTATCCTGTGCGCGGGCCTGCTGACCGCGGGCGACCTGGAACTGACCAATGTGCCGCTGCTGCACGACGTGGCGACCATGCTCAAGCTGCTGCGCCAGACCGGCCTGTCGGTTGAGCAGGACGGCGAGAAGGTCACGCTGAACGGTTCGAAGATCGGCAAGTACGAAGCGCCGTATGAGCTGGTGAAGACCATGCGCGCATCGATCCTGGTCCTGGGGCCGCTGCTGGCCCGCTTCGGCGAAGCCAAGGTGTCGCTGCCGGGCGGCTGCGCGATCGGTTCGCGCCCTGTCGACCAGCACATCAAGGGCTTGCAGGCGATGGGCGCCGAGATCACGATCGACGGCGGCTATATCTACGCCAAGTGCAAGAAGCTGAAAGGCGCGCGCATCGTGACCGACATGATCACCGTGACCGGTACCGAGAACCTGCTGATGGCGGCCACCCTGGCCGAAGGCGAGACCGTGCTGGAGAACGCCGCGCGCGAGCCTGAGGTGACCGACCTGGCCCACCTGCTTGTGGCCATGGGCGCCAAGATCGAAGGCATCGGCACCGACCGCCTGGTGATCCAGGGCGTGCAGGAACTGCACGGCGCCAAGCATGACGTGATCTCCGACCGTATCGAAGCAGCGACCTTCCTGTGCGCGGTGGCGGCTGCAGGGGGCGACATCACGATCCGCAATACGCGCACCGACATCTTCGACGTGGCGCTGGACAAGCTGCGCGAGATGGGCGTGGAGCTGACCGTGGGCGACAACTGGATCCGCGCGAAAATGGACCAGCGTCCAAAGCCGGTTTCCTTCCGCACCACCGAATACCCGGGCTTCCCGACCGACATGCAGGCGCAGTTCATGGCGGTGAACCTGATCGCCAGCGGCAGCAGCAAGGTGACCGAAACGATCTTCGAGAACCGCTTCATGCACGTGCAGGAAATGAACCGCCTCGGCTCGAAGATTTCCATCGACGGCAACACCGCCTACATCGACGGCGTCGAGCAGCTGATCGGCGCGCCCGTGATGGCGACCGACCTGCGCGCATCGGCTTCGCTGGTGATCGCCGGCCTGGCCGCCAAGGGCGAAACCCTGGTGGACCGCATCTACCACCTGGACCGCGGCTATGACCGCATGGAAGTGAAGCTGTCCGCCGTAGGCGCCAATATCACCCGCATCAAATAATCATCATGGACCTTATTCTCGCCCTGTCGAAAGGCCGGATCTTTGAAGACACGATGCCGCTGCTGGAAGCAGCAGGCATCAAGGTCCTCGAAAATCCGGAAACCTCCCGCAAGCTGATCCTGCCTACCTCGGACCCTGGCATTCGCGTACTGATCGTGCGCGCATCCGATGTGCCGACTTATGTGCAGCATGGCGCGGCGGACTTCGGCGTGGCGGGTAAGGACGTGTTGCTGGAGCACGGCGGCGAAGGCCTGTACCAGCCGGTCGACCTGCATATTGCAAAGTGCCGCATGTCGGTGGCGACGCGTGCCGGCTTCGATTACGAGACCGCGGTGCGCCAGGGCGCGCGCCTGCGCGTGGCGACCAAGTTCACCTCGATCGCGCGCGAGCACTTCGGCAAGAAGGGCGTGCACGTCGACCTGATCAAGCTGTATGGCTCGATGGAGCTGGCGCCGCTGGTTGGCCTGTCCGACGCGATCGTCGACGTGGTCTCCACCGGCAGCACGCTGCGCGCCAACAACCTGGTGGAAGTGGAAGAGATCATGGACATCTCGTCGCGCCTCGTTGTCAACCAGGCCGCCCTGAAAATGAAGCGCGCCCGCCTGCAACCGATTATCGAAGCATTTGAACGCGCCTCGCTGGCGAAGGCGTAATGGTCATGATCCGCAAACTCGACTCCACCCAAGACGACTTCCAGGAAACGCTCGACGCGTTGCTGGCCTTTGAAGCAGAAACCGATGACGCCATCGAAGGCGCGGTAGCAAAGATCATCGCCGACGTGCGCGCGCGCGGCGATGAAGCGGTGCTGGAATACACCAACCGCTTCGACCGCACCAAGGCGGCGTCGATGGCCGACTTCGACATCACCCAGCCGGAGTTGGATGCCGCGCTGACCGCGCTGCCTGGCGCGCAGCGCGCTGCCCTGCAAACCGCCGCCGACCGCATTCGCGCCTTCCACGAGCGCCAGAGGCAGGAACTGCAAGGCTTCACCTACACCGAAGCCGACGGCACCATCCTCGGCCAGCGCATTACGCCGCTGGACCGCGTGGGCATCTACGTCCCCGGTGGCAAGGCAGCCTATCCGTCGTCGGTGCTGATGAACGCCGTGCCGGCGAAAGTGGCTGGCGTCGAAGAGATCATCATGGTCGTGCCGACCCCGGACGGCGTGAAGAACCAGATGGTGCTGGCTGCCGCCGCCATCGCCGGCGTGACCCGCGTGATCGGCATCGGCGGCGCGCAAGCCGTGGCTGCGCTGGCGCACGGCACGGAAACCATCCAGCCGGTCGACAAGATCGTCGGCCCGGGCAATGCCTACGTGGCATCGGCCAAGCGCCGCGTGTTCGGTACCGTCGGCATCGACATGATCGCCGGCCCGTCCGAGATCCTGGTGATCTGCGACGGCACCACCGATCCTGACTGGGTCGCGATGGACCTGTTCTCGCAGGCAGAACACGATGAACTGGCGCAAGCGATTCTGCTGTGCCCTGACGCGGAATACATCGCGAAGGTCGAGGCCAGCATCGCCAAGCTGCTGCCGGCCATGCCGCGCAAGGCCGTCATCGAAACTTCCCTGCGCGATCGCGGCGCGCTGGTGAAAGTGCGCGACATGGCGGAAGCCTGCGCCATCGCCAACAGCATCGCCGCCGAACACCTGGAGATCTCGGCCGAGAACCCGCAGCAGTGGGCCGACCAGATCCGCCACGCTGGCGCCATGTTCCTCGGCCGCTTCTCGTCCGAATCGCTGGGCGACTATTGCTGCGGCCCGAACCACGTGCTGCCGACTTCGCGCACTGCGCGCTTCTCGTCGCCGCTCGGCGTCTACGATTTCCAGAAGCGTTCGTCGGTGATACACGTCAGTGAAGCGGGCGCGCAAACGCTGGGCAAGATCGCTGCGGAACTGGCTTACGGCGAAGGCTTGCAGGCCCACGCCCGCAGCGCGGAGCTGCGCCTGAAATGACCGACTGGAAGAACCAGGTCTACTGTGAGGACGCGCTGGCCGGATTGGCCCGCGTGCCGGATGGTTCCGTTGACCTGATCCTGACCGATCCACCCTACAACCTGGGCAAGGATTACGGCAACACTTCCGACCAGCAGTCGATGGAAGACTACCTGGCCTGGACGGAAGCGTGGATCGACGCCGCCCTGCCCAAGCTGAAGCCGAACGGAAGCCTGTACATCTTCCTGACCTGGCGTTATTCGCCGGAGATTTTCGTCATGCTAAAAAAGCGCATGACGATGATGAATGAGATTATCTGGGACCGCCGCGTGCCTTCCATGGGCGGCAGTACCCGCAGTTTTTCGTCGGTGCACGACACCATTGGTTTCTTTGTGCGCCGCAAGGATTATTACTTTGACCTCGACGCCGTGCGTATCCCGTACGACGCCGAAACCAAGAAAGCCCGTTCTCGTTCGATCTTCGTCGGCGCGAAATGGCTGGAAGTGGGCTACAACCCCAAGGACCTGTGGAGCGTATCGCGCTTGCACCGGGAGCATGCGGAAAGGGTCGACCACCCGACGCAAAAGCCTTTGGAGATCATTGAACGCATGGTCAAGGCCAGTTGCCCGCCGGATGGCGTGGTGATGGATTTGTTCATGGGCAGCGGGACCACCGCTGTTGCCGCGCGTCGCTGCGGCCGTGATTTCGTTGGCTTTGAATTGAATCCCGAGTATTGCGACATAGCTCGGAAGCGCCTTGAAGCGCTTGCCGAAACCGGTAAACCGATGTCTGACCCGCAGGGTCAGACACCTCCGCCACGCAGAGGGCGCAAGGCAAAGCAATCGCCGGCGCTTAGCGAGGTTTTAGAACAGGAGTAATGCAGAATGTCCCTCGACAGCCTTATCGCCAATACGATCCGCCAGGATGTGCGTTCCGATCACATCTACCATGTGCCGGATGCCAGCGGATTTATCAAGCTGGATGCGATGGAGAATCCTTATGTGCTGCCGAGCCACCTGCATCATGAGCTGGCCAACCGCATCGCCAGCGTCGCGCTGAACCGCTACCCGGTCGCCAGCTACGAAACCATCAAGCAGCGTATTCGCGCAAGGCTTGGCGTGCCAGCGGGCTATGACGTCATGCTGGGCAATGGCTCGGACGAGCTGATCGCCATCATGGCCCAGGCCTGCGCCTTGCAGCCTGCCGAGGGCAAGCGCGCCGTGATGATGGCGCCTGCGCCGTCCTTTGTCATGTTCCAGCGCTCGGCCATGGTGGCCGGCATGGACTTCATCGGCGTGCCGCTGAAGGCCGACCTGACGCTCGACCTGCCGGCCATGCTGGCGGCGATCGCGCAGCACCAGCCGGCCCTGGTCTTCCTGGCCTATCCGAACAACCCGACCGGCAATCTGTTCGACGCCGGCGCTATCGAGCAAGTCATCAAGGCGCTGGGCGACAAGGGCCTGTGCGTGGTCGATGAAGCGTACGAGCCTTTTGCGCAACAGAGCTTCATGGGCCGCCTGCCTGAATTCCCCAACCTGATCGTCATGCGCACGCTGTCGAAACTTGGCCTGGCGGGCATCCGCCTCGGCTATATGTCCTGCGCGCCAGCCCTGCTGGAACAATTCGACAAGATCCGCCCACCCTACAACGTCAACGTCCTGACCCAGGCCGCCGCCGAATTCTGCCTCGACCACCTCGAGGTGCTGAACGAACAGGCCGCCCTGCTGCGCCAACAGCGCAGCGAGCTGTCCGAGGCACTGGCGAAATTGCCGGGTGTCAACGTTTTCCCCTCGGCGGCAAACTTTATCCTCATTCGTGTACCGAATGCCGACCAGGCGCATGCCAAACTGCTCGAGCGCAAGGTTTTGATCAAAAATGTGGGTAGAATGCATAATGTACTGGCCAACTGCCTGCGCATCACGGTCAGTACGCCCGAGGAAAACGCAATCATGCTGGACGGCCTGAAAGCCGCCCTGGCGTCCTGAAGCGAAACCCAAGAGCTTTTCATGAACCGCACCGCAGAAATCACTCGCAACACCAGCGAGACCCAGGTCCGCGTTGCCATCAATCTCGATGGCACCGGCGTCCAGAAGCTGAACACGGGCGTGCCTTTCCTCGACCATATGCTGGACCAGATCGCCCGCCACGGGCTGATCGACCTCGATATCGAAGCCACCGGCGACACCCACATCGACAACCACCACACAGTGGAAGACGTGGGCATCACGCTCGGCATGGCAGTTGCCAAGGCGATTGGCGACAAGAAGGGCATCCGCCGCTACGGCCACGCGTATGTGCCGCTGGACGAAGCGCTGTCGCGCGTGGTCATCGATTTTTCCGGCCGCCCGGGCATCGAGTATCACATTCCATTCACCCGCGCGATGATCGGCGCGTTCGATGTCGACCTGACGCTGGAATTCTTCCGCGGCTTCGTCAACCATGCGGGCGTCACGCTGCACATCGACAACCTGCGCGGCACCAATGCACACCACCAGTGCGAAACCGTGTTCAAGGCTTTCGGCCGCGCCCTGCGCATGGCCAGCGAACTTGATCCGCGCGCTGCCGGCGCCATCCCGTCCACCAAAGGAAGCCTGTAACGACAACTACGGCTGACTGACATGAAAAAAATCGTAGTAGTCGATTACGGCATGGGCAACCTGCGCTCCGTAGCGCAGGCATTGCGCGCCGTCGCACCCGAAGCCGAAGTACTGATTTCCGGCGAGCCCGCCGCCATTGATGCCGCCGACCGCATCGTGCTGCCCGGCCAGGGCGCCATGCGCGACTGCATGCGCAGCCTGAATGAATCCGGCGTGAAAGATGCGCTGCTGCGCGCTGCCGCGTCGAAGCCGATGATGGGCGTGTGCGTGGGCGAGCAGATGCTGTTTGACATGAGCGAAGAAGGCGGCAATACCCCGGGCCTGGGCCTGTTGCCCGGCAAGGTGGTGCGCTTCCAGCTCGACGGCATGCTGCAGGAAGACGGTTCGCGCTTCAAGGTGCCGCAGATGGGCTGGAACCAGGTGCGCCAGCGCGCGCCGCACGCGATGTGGGACGGTATTCCCGACAACGCGTGGTTCTATTTCGTGCACAGCTACTTCGCGCAACCCGCCCAGGCGCAGCACAGCGCGGCGGAAACCGTGTACGGCCAGCCGTTCTGCTGCGCCGTCGCCCGCGACAATATTTTTGCCACACAGTTCCACCCTGAAAAGAGTGCCGCCACCGGCCTGCAACTGTACAAAAATTTCATCCACTGGAATCCTTAACCTCAAGAACAACATCATGCTGCTCATTCCTGCTATCGACCTCAAGGATGGTCACTGCGTTCGCCTGAAACAGGGCGATATGGAACTTGCAACCGTCTTTTCCGACGACCCGGGCAAGATGGCCCGCCATTGGCTCGAGCAAGGCGCGCGCCGCCTGCACCTGGTGGACCTGAACGGCGCCTTTGCCGGCAAGCCAAAGAACGAAGGTGCGGTGAAATCGATCATCCAGGCCGTGCAAGACTATGCCGAGGAGTTTGACCTGCCTGAAATCCCGGTGCAACTGGGCGGCGGCATCCGCGACCTCGACACCATCGAGCGCTACCTCGACGACGGTATCAGCTACATCATCATCGGCACGGCCGCCGTGAAGAGCCCGGGCTTCCTGCAGGATGCCTGCGGCGCCTTCCCCGGCCACATCATCGTCGGCCTGGACGCCAAGGACGGCAAGGTGGCGACCGATGGCTGGAGCAAGCTGTCCGGCCACGAAGTAATCGACCTGGCGCAGAAATTCGAAGGCTACGGTGTTGAATCGATCATCTACACCGACATCGGCCGCGACGGCATGATGGGCGGCGTGAACATCGAAGCCACCGTGCGCCTGGCGCAGGCGGTGCGCATCCCGATCATCGCCTCCGGCGGCCTGCACAACCTGGCCGACGTGGAAGCCCTGTGCGCTGTGCAGGACGAAGGCGTCGAAGGCGTGATCTGCGGCCGTTCGATCTATGAAGGCACGCTGGACCTGGCTTCGGCGCAGGAACGTGCCGACGAACTTTCAGAGTAAAGAATATGCTGGCTAAACGCATCATCCCCTGCCTCGACGTGACCGATGGCCGCGTCGTGAAAGGGGTCAACTTCACCGAGCTGCGCGACGCCGGCGATCCGGTGGAAATCGCACGCCGATACGACGAGCAGGGTGCGGACGAACTGACCTTCCTCGACATTACTGCTTCGAGCGACAACCGCGACTTGATCCTGCACATCATCGAAGCCGTGGCCTCGCAAGTCTTCATCCCCCTGACGGTGGGTGGCGGCGTGCGCAAGGTCGAAGATGTGCGCCGCCTGCTGAACGCCGGCGCGGACAAGGTGAGCATGAACACCTCCGCCGTGACCAATCCGCAGCTGGTGTACGAGGCTTCGCAAAAGCACGGCAGCCAGTGTATCGTGGTGGCGATCGACGCCAAGAACGTCGCTCCCGGCAAGTGGGAAGTGTTCACCCACGGCGGCCGCAACGCGACCGGCCTGGATGCCGTGGAATGGGCGCGCAAGATGGCCGAGCTGGGCGCCGGTGAACTGCTGCTGACCAGCATGGATCGCGACGGCACCAAGTCCGGCTTTGACCTGGGCCTGACGCGCGCCGTGAGCGATGCGGTCAGCATCCCGGTGATCGCCTCCGGCGGCGTAGGCGGCCTGCAAGACCTGGCCGACGGCGTCAAGCTGGGCCACGCCGATGCGGTGCTGGCGGCGAGCATCTTCCACTACGGCCAGCACACCGTACAGGAAGCCAAGCAATTCATGGCGGCGCAGGGGATTCCCATGCGCCTTTCTTAAACTTCGGGGAACACACAATGGCTACCGCAATTGCAGCTAATGTCGCCAAAGCCAAATGGCTGAACAAGGTGAAGTGGGACGAACATGGCCTGGTGCCTGTCATCGCACAGGAAGCCGGCAGCAACGATGTGCTGATGTTCGCGTGGATGAACCGGGATGCGCTCTACAAGACTGTTGAGCTGGGCGAGGCCGTCTACTGGAGCCGCTCGCGCAAGAAGCTGTGGCACAAGGGCGAAGAGTCCGGCCACGTGCAGAAAGTGCTGGAAATCCGCCTTGATTGCGACGAAGACGTGGTGCTGCTGAAGATCGAACAGGAAGGCGATATCGCCTGCCACACCGGCCGCCACTCCTGCTTCTTCAACAAGTTCGAGAATGGCGACTGGCAGAACACCGAGCCGGTCTTGAAAGATCCTGAAGAGATTTACGCGGAAGCTAAGAAATGAGCAATGTACTGGACCGCGTGGCGGCCACCATCGAATCGCGCAAGGGCGGCGACCCGTCGTCCTCCTACGTCGCCAAGCTGTTTTCCAAAGGCGACGATGCGATCCTGAAAAAGATCGGCGAGGAAGCCACCGAGACCGTGATGGCGGCAAAAGACGCCCGCGTCAGCGGCGATGCTTCGAAAGTGCTGTACGAATGCGCCGACCTGTGGTTCCATTCGCTGGTGCTGCTGGCGCAATTCGATTTGTCGCCGCAGCAGGTACTCGATGAGCTGGCGCGCCGCGAAGGCCTGTCCGGCCTGGAAGAAAAAGCATCCCGTAAGGAATAAAAGTGGAAAATTGCTTGTTCTGCAAGATTGCAGCGAAACAGATCCCGTCGACCGTGGTGCACGAAGACGACGACTTGATGGTGTTTAAGGACATCCACCCGGCCGCGCCGGTACACTTGCTGATCATCCCGAAACAGCACTTGTCGACCCTGTCTGACTGCAAGCCGGAGCACGCGCCCCTGCTGGGCAAGATGCTGGCGCTGGTGCCGCAACTGGCTGAGCAGCATGATATTGCCGTTGCCTACGAGGCAGATGGCACGCCGACACGCGGCTACAAGACCCTGATCAACAGCGGTCCCGATGGCGGCCAGGAGGTGTACCACCTGCATATGCACCTGTACGGCGGCCCGCGTCCATGGCGCGGCATGCGGACTTGAGATTATGACAAGCACATGACAGGGTGCGCTTCGCGTATACTGTCCCAACGAATGATTTTTTTAGGGGTTTTGTAATGGGTTCTTTTAGCATTTGGCACTGGCTGATCGTTCTGGTGATTGTCATGCTGGTCTTCGGCACCAAGAAACTGGGCAATATCGGCTCCGACCTGGGCAAGGCCGTCAAGGGCTTCAAGGATGGCGTCAAGGGCGCGGATGAAGAGAAGCCGGCACAGCCAGCTCCTCCGGCAGCGCAGGTGACCGACAAGGGCACCATCGAAGTCGAAGCCAAGGAAAAGAATAAGCAGTAACCAGCAATGATCGACCTCGGTCTTACCAAAATCGCCGTCATCGGGGTAGTGGCCCTGGTCGTCATCGGTCCTGAAAAGCTGCCCAAGGTGGCGCGCATGGCCGGGACGCTGTACGGCCGCGCCCAGCGTTACCTGAACGACGTCAAATCCGAAGTCTCCCGTGAAATGGAGCTGGACGAGCTGAAGAACCTGCGCAAGCAGGCCGAAGAAGCCGCCAGCACCTTCAAGGACGAGATGGAAAACTCCATCGGCAAGGATATGCGGGAAGTGGAGGCGGCGTTTCGCAATGAAGACCCGGTCACGACGCCTTCGCTGGACCTGTACACCCCGACCAGCGAAGACATGGCGCGCAAGGCCAAGGATTTCCGCCGCAAGCGCGTGGTGCGCAGTTCTGCCGTGCCGTTGTGGTACAAGCAGCAGGCCGGCGTCCGCACCCACGTCATCTCCGGCGCGGCGCGCATGAAGCGCCACCGCCCCGGCAGCCGCAAGAACGCATCGTTTTTCTAAATGAGTCAACAAGAACCCGTCGAAGAGACCTTCATCAGCCATCTGGTTGAGCTGCGCGATCGCCTGGTCAAGGCCAGCATCGGCATCGTGGTGATGACGGCGCTGATCGGCTTCGGTATCGGCCCCTCCAAGATCTATGACTTGATCGCCGCGCCGATGATTGCCGCCATGCCGGTGGGCTCGAAAATGATCGCCACCAGCGTGATCTCGCCCTTCCTGGTGCCGATGAAGGTGACGCTGCTGTTCGGCTTCATCCTGTCGCTGCCGTGGGTGCTGTACCAGATGTGGGCTTTCGTTGCCCCCGGCCTGTACGCGCATGAAAAGAAGCTGGTCGCGCCGCTGGTGATTGCCTCCTCCGCCCTGTTCATGGCGGGTGTGGCGTTCTGTTATTTCCTGGTGTTCGGCAAGGTGTTCGCCTTCATCAACCAGGTGTCGCCGACTTCGATTGCGGTGATGCCGGATATCGAGAACTACCTCGACTTCGTGATGTCAATGTGCCTGGCTTTCGGCTGCGCTTTCGAAGTGCCGGTGGTGGTGGTGGTGCTGGTGCGCATGGGGCTGGTGTCGGTCGCCAAGCTGAGGGAATGGCGCGGCTATGTGATCGTGGCGGCCTTCGTGATCGCAGCGATCGTGACCCCGCCGGATATCGTCAGCCAGTTCTCGCTGGCTATCCCGATGTGGCTGCTGTTTGAAATTGGCGTGATCCTGTCGCCGATGTTCGTCAAGGCGACCACTGCACCGGAAGAAAAAGCGGACTAAGGATCAGAAGAAGATCTTTACCGTATTTGCGCTGACGAGTATCAGGGTAATGATATTCAAGACCCAGAGCGGCCGCATCTTCTTCGTCAGCCGCAACTCAAGTTCAGCAAGCAAAGTACGCATTTCTGCACGTGATATGGCTAGATCTGCATCATTCGCCACCGGTTGACTCAGCGCAAGTTTCAAAGCGTCGGCGTGCGCCTCGGCATGCTCACGCAGCACGCCAGCATCAACCAGTGTTTTAACGAATTGAGCTGTATCAAACTGGATCGGCATGGTCATGGCCACTCCCTCGATTCATGTTAGCAGAATCATCCCGCGGCGTGCGCGGGGCATGGGAGCAGCCTAGACTGATTACTGCATCAGCTCTTTGATCACGCGCACAGGTGCGCTGCCGTAGCTCAGGAAGTCTTCGTGGAAGTCTTTCAGCGAGAACTTGCTGCCCAGGGCGGCGCGGCGCTGCTCGCGCAATTCCATGATTTCCGAGTAGCCCGAGAAATAGCTAGTGAGCTGCACCGAGGTGAGCTGCGCGCGGCGCCATTTCTCTTTCGCTTCGGCGGCAGTCTGGAAGGCCTGGCGGGTCAGCAGGTCGATCGCCTCCGGCTCCGTCATGCCCTGCACGTGCACGCTGTAATCGAGGATGGTGTTGGTCACGCTGCGCAGGTTCCACTTCGAGTACATCAGCCACATTTCAGGCTCGTTGTTGCCGTAGCCCGATTCCAGCATCATGCGTTCGCTGTACACCGCCCAGCCTTCCACCATGGCGCCGTTGCCGAAGATCGACTTCACGATCGACGGCGATTTGTTGGCATACACCAGCTGCGCATAGTGACCAGGGATCGCCTCGTGCATGTTCAGGATCTGCAGGATCCAGTGGTTGTATTCGCGCAGCGTGGATTCGGCCTGTTCCGGCGTGGCGTCGTCCAGAGGCGTCACGTTGTAGTAGGTGCGGTCCTGCGGGCGGTAAGGGCCTGGAGCTTCGATGCTGGCGCCGGCCACGCCGCGCTGGTAGGCCGGCGTCTCGCGCACCACCAGCGGCTTGTTCGGATCGAGCGTCAGCAGGTCGTTCTTGACCACCCAGTCCTGCAGCACAGGAATCTGACGGCGGATCTCGGGGAAGAATTCTTCGCGCGCCACGTGCCTGGACGACAGCGTGTCGATCATCATGCCGATCTTCGCGAAGCGGTCGGACGGCTTGGCCTTGTCCGCCAGGTATTTCGGCCACAGGTCGTCCGAAATGCGGTCCATGTTCGACAGCAGTTGTTCGCGGGCCGCCAGCGCCTTCTGGTAAGTCTGTTCGGCATTGCTGCCGGACTGGATGTCGTAGCCGAACTTCGCTTCGTACATCTCCTTGCCGATGCGGAAGGAGCGCGCGCCGCTGACAGCCAGCGACTTGTCCAGCTCACCGAGCCAGGCTGCATAAGCCTCCACGGCTACCTTGGCGGCGGCGATACGCTGCGCGTACAGGTTCTTTTCGTTGGCATTGAGGATCGAGTCCTGTGCCTGCTTGTCCAGGTCGGCCAGCACGGCCAGCACGCCAGGCGCCTGGTCGATGGCCAGCTTCACGTGCTCGCGCGTTGGGTTCTTGATGTTGTTGCGTGCGGCTTCGTAATACGCCGGTACGCTGGCGATGCGGCGCAGCAGGGTGCGCAGGCGCTGCGGCCGTGCGGCATATTCGGTGTTCAGCACGAAGTCGATCGGGCTGGCGATGTTGTAGAGCGCGGGGTTCCATTCCCACTCGCGGAAAGTCGTCAGGTACCAGCGGTCCGAATTCAGCTTGTTCTGCAGCAGGCCAAGGTCGCTGCGCTGTTTCGGCGAGAGCTGCCTGGCGTCGATCTTGCCGAATTTATCCAGCCATTCGTCAATGAAGGCGAGTTGCTGGTCGCGGAAAGCCTGGTCGGGGACGCTTAGCTGCGCAGCAGTGTCGTACTTGCCGACGGAGATCGCAGTCTCCGGATCGATGCGCCACAGCGCGCCCAGGAACTGGTTGGCCTGGCTGTCGAAAGCCTTGTCCTGGCGGCGTTCAGCCGGCAGCGGCTTGCTGGCGACGGCCGGTTTGGCCTTATCCGCCCTGGATTTGCTGGCGGACTTGCCGCCGGACTTGCTGCCCTTGCTTGACCTGGACGACGATTTGCTCGTTTTGCCCTTGCTGCTGCCGGACTTCTTGCTGACGGCGGTTTTCGCCGGTGCATTGGATTTCTTGGCCTTCGTCGCAGCGTCGGCTGGCGACAGGGCCAGGCTCAACATCATCGCGGCGAGGGCGATTTTGGTCTTCATCATAATTCAACCTCTTGCTAGTGCAGCGTGGGAGATTATCACAAGCTGAGTGCCGTCCGCGCCTTGTCGGGGGCCATGCTTGCGGCTTCCGCGGCTGCATCGGGCGGGAGCCATTGTGGAAAAGGGATCTCCTCGTTGACATGCTTGCCGGTGGCGGTATGCACCTGCCGTACCCGCGCCAGCGCGTCGGCAGGCAGTTCGCCCGCCAACGCCGCCAGGGCGGGCCACAGGCGGCGGTGTACCAGCGTCAGTTTTCCCGCCAGCAGGCGGCAGACCAGAACGTCGTCGTGCTCCTGCACTTCGCTGAGCACCGCGAAAATGCGCTTGCCTTCAGGATGGCCCCACCAGCTCCCCTTGATCGGGGCGCCAGCGATGGCTTCGGTCAACGTTGGCACGTTGCCGCGCGCCGAGGCCAGCACGACACCGTGGTGTTCGACAAAGGCCAGGGCTTGTTGCACGTTCATTCGGCGGCCTGCTTCAATGCGCGCAGAAGCAGTGGCTTCAGGCAGTTGCGCTGCGCTTCGTCCTTGCTTTCGCTGATGTTGATGTAAAGCGGCTGCAGGAAGCCGTTCAGGTTGTGCTTGCGGGCCAGCCTGGCCTGCTGCGTGCCGCTGGATGCCGGTGCCGCGGCCAGGCGCGCAAACCAGGCGTCCCAGTCGCTGCATTGCAGCGATTTGGCGCGCGACAGGTAGAAGATGGGAGCCATCAGGCGTTCGCCTTCGCCATAGTGATAGAAATGCTCGCCTGGCGGCGCAACCTGGCTGGCGATGGCTGCCAGCATTTGCTCATGCTCGGCACGGGTCAAAGCTGGATTGAGCGAGAGCTGCAGCATGATGTCGGCGGCATGGGCAACGCCGTGGCGCCAGCCTTGCTTTTCGTCGAAACCGCGGTAGTCGTTCACGCCGCGCAGGTATTCCGTCGCGGCGCGCACCAGTTGCGCGCGCTGGTCGGTGGAGAGGTAAGGCTTGATGCGGTCCACCCGCGCCACGTCGGCCAGCACCAGGGCGGCGAAAGGGCGCGCGAAACCTTGCGGATCCGGCGCCTGCAGTTGCGCGGCCAGGCGGGTGCGCAGCTCCTGCACTGTGGCGGTATCGAGCTTGTCGGCGCGCATCCAGGCTTGCAGCGCTTCGAAGGCCAGTCCATCGCGCTCGACGGGATCGGGCGACGACAGGCAGGAGAGCGCTTGCAGTGCCAGCGCCTGGCGCTGGGCGTCGTCGGCGACGTGCCAGTTTGCGGCTTTCGCTTCGCGCAGCCCGGCGGCCGGACAGTTGGCGGTGGCGGCGGAACCGGAAACCGGCGCCCCGACCAGGCAGATTGCGGCCAGCGCAGCGGTCGTCGCGAGGTGGCGCGCCTTGGCGCATGCGGCGATGGATGTCAGTTGCATAGCATCTCCTGTCAGAAGCGGCGCAAGCTCTCGTGCAACATCGCAAGCATGTCCTCCGCCGTCATGCGAGCGGCGGTGTCGCTGCCATCGAGCAGGCTGTCGGCCAGTTCGCGCTTGTGGCCGTGCAGCTCGACGATGCCTTCCTCGATTGTATTGCGTGCCACCAGGCGGTAGATGGTGACCGGTCGCGGTTGCCCCATGCGGTGAGCGCGGTCGGAAGCCTGGTCTTCCACGGCGGGATTCCACCACGGGTCCATGTGGATCACGTAGTCGGCTGCCGTCAGGTTGATGCCGACGCCGCCGGCCTTGAGGCTGATCAGGAACACGTCGCCTTCGCCGGCCTGGAAGGCGTCTACCGACTGCTTGCGGGCCGCCATCGGCGTGCTGCCGTCGAGGTACTGGTACTGAATGCCGTTGCGGTCGAGATGGGCGCGGATCAGGGACAGGTGATCGACGAACTGGCTGAATACCAGCACCTTGTGGCGGTTCTCCAGCAATCCTTCCAGCAGGCGCGCGAAGGCTGCCAGCTTGCTCGACTCGAGGCGCAGCGAAGGCGCCACGAGGTTCGGGTTGCAGCAGGCACGGCGCAGTTTCATGATCTCCGCCAGGATCTGCATCGACTTCCGGTCCGCGGGACCTTCGATGGAGGCGAGGTTTTCCAGCGCCTCGCGGCGCAGCGACTCGTACAGCGCGGTTTCTTCCGGCGACAGGTCGACTTCCAGCACGATCTCGGTGCGGGCCGGCAGTTCGGTCAGCACTTGCGCCTTGGTCCGGCGCAGCACGAAAGGCCCGATCAGGCGGCGCAGGCGATTGCGCGCGCCGACTTCCGCCCGGTGGTCCTGCTGGCGCTCGATCGGGCCGGCAAAGCGCAGGTTGAACTGTTCGTGGCTGCCCAGCAGGCCAGGATTGATGAAGCGGAACAGGTTCCACAGCTCGCCCAGGTGGTTTTCCAGCGGGGTGCCGGTAGCCACCATCTTGAAGTCGCCTTTCAGCGCCATGACGGCCTGCGAACGCTTGGTGGCGGCATTCTTGATGTTCTGTGCCTCGTCCAGCACGATGGTGTGCCACTTCGGCTTGGTGAACCGTTCCGACTCCAGTTGCAGCAGGCCGTAGCTGGTGATCACCAGGTCGAACGGCCCGGCATTGGTGACGATATCGTCGCGGTCGCCGGTCGCATACATCTTCACATTCAGTGTCGGCGCAAAGCGTGCCGCTTCACTGGCCCAGTTCAGGCAGACCGAGGTCGGTGCCACCACCAGCGTCGGTCCCTGCGGCGCGCGCAGCAGCACCAGGGCCAGCGACTGCAAGGTCTTGCCCAGGCCCATATCGTCGGCCAGGCAGGCGCCGACGCCCCAATGCGCAAGGCGCGCCAGCCATTCGAAGCCAGCCAACTGGTAGTCGCGCAACTCCGCCTGCAGGGTGCTTGGCAGTTGCGGCGTGTAGCTGGCACTGGCCTCGATGCGCTGCAGGTGTTCGCGCCACATCGCATCTGCTTCCACCATGCCGACATCGTTGGCAAGTTCTTCCAGCACGAAGGCGGCCAGGCGGTGCACTTTCATGCCGGCGTCGTCGTCTTCGCCATAGGCGGCCAGTTCGGACAGGCGGCGGTGCAGTTCTTCCGAAAGAGCGAGGAACTCCTTGTCGCCCAGCGCGATGAAGCGGCTCTTGCTGGCCCGGATCATGTCCAGCAGCGAGCGCAGGTCCAGCACGCGGTCTTCGTCGACCACCAACTGGCCGCTGGCGGCGAACCAGTCCTTCTTGCTCTTGATGTTCAGGCGCAGCTGCTTGGTGTATACGGGCTTGGTAAGGCGGAAGGTTTCGCCCTCCGGCCACGCCAGCACCACCTTGTCGGCGCCCTGCTCCTGCAACTCGGCCAGCAGCTGCAGGCAGAGCGCGGGCTCTCCCAGCAGCCATTCGCCATGCTCCTCGGTGGCCTGTTCCAGCACTTCGCACTTGAGCACCAGCTGGCGCTCCGCATCGCGTTCGCCCGCCAGGCTGCGGCGCGCCTGCATCGAGCGGCCATTGACGTCGGCGATCACGTTTTCGGCGCCGGCGCCCGGCGCGTAATACGGCCCCGCATCGCGCAGTGGACGCACCTGGATCTGCATCTTCAGGCCTTGCTGGTAAGGCAGCAGGTGGATGTGCAGGCGCGAGTCGGCATCGCACTGCTCGACACTGGCCGCGCCGCCGCCGATATCGGATTGCACGGTCACCATCGACGACACGGCGCCGATGGCCTTCAGCACCTGGTCCTTGGCATGCTCCGGCACTGTCAGGCCGTCACCGACAATGGCCGCGATGCGGCGATGCTCGTCCTGCACGCTGACCACGCGCAAGCGATTCGGCGCCTCGCGCAGCACGACCACATTGGCGTTCAGGTTTTCAATGGCAGGGTGCATTGCGAGGTGCAGCTGGCCTTTCTGAGTACGGATCAGCAATTCGGGTGCGCCGGCCAGCAGTTCGACGCGGGTATCCGGCGCGTCCATCCAGAACACCAGCGGGTGGCCGACCAGTGCCAATACCGCCTGGTCGATATCGATGTCGTAGCGCAGGCCGGACGAATAGGCCTGGCGCGATGGCAAGATGGCGCTGCCGACCCGCATGTCCTGCGGCGTCAGGAATTCCATCTGCGCTGCGTCGTCGCGCAGGCGCTTGAGCGCGACCGGGCGCGCCTTGCCCCAGGCGCCGCGCACGTCGCGTTTCTGCTCGCGCGGTTCAATTTCCGCGATGCCCTGGCGCTCGCCGTAACTGATTGCCCAGACCAGGCGCATTTCGCCGCCGGTCTCGGTGCCGCCCTGCTGCAGGTTGATCAGGGCTGCCAGTTGGCGTTGCCACGCTTCCTGGCGTTCGAACCAGGCGGCCATGTCGTCAAAGCCACGCTGCTCGCGCAAGGCCGCTGCGCGTCCCGCGGCCGCATCGTCGCCCAGGTGGCCAAGCAAGCTCTCTGCGCCTGCTGCCAGCAGCATGAAGCCCGCCGCCTCGGCAGCTTGCGACAGGTCCTGCAACTCGGCGCGGCGCTGCTTCAGTTGTGGCAGCGCGAGCCAGTAATACAGCATGCATTGGAACATCTGCGCCTGCAGCGGCGCTTCCCAGGCGCGCTGGGTGACCAGGTCGGCCTGCATGGTGCCGGCGCGGATCTGGCGCAGCATGCTCAGTTGCTGGTAGACGGCGCTGTCGGCGTTATGCTGGGCGTGCACGGCGACGTCGAGGTAGCTCTCCGCCGATTTCAGGTGTTTGGCGTCGCCGCTGCGCAGCAGGGCCAGCACGTACAGGTGGCCGGCGATCCCCTGGAACAGGTGTTTGCGCTTGCCGGATTCACGGCGGATCGATTTCAGCGCGGCTTCAAAGCCGTTGATCGCGCCGGCCACATCGCCGCGCAGCAGCATCACAGCGCTCGAGAAGCACTGCGCCAGTGCGCCGTCCATCCCTTCCAGGAAGCGCATGGCGTCGGCCAGCTTGCCGCACAGGATGGCGTGTTCCGCCATCGCCAGCCGCAACGCGGGGCTGGCTTCCTGTTCGGCGGCTTGGCGGCGCTGCAGGTGGCGTTCCGCATAGCCGCGCACCAGCGGCGCCAGGGCGGGTTCGCGCTGGGTGTGCTGGACCAGCAGCATCAGCACATCGTCCTGCAAGGCCGGATGCACCAGCAACAGCATCCCGGCTTCGAAAGGGCGCGAGAAGATGTCGACAATCGGATGCAGTTGCGCCGCTTCGTAGCACACCATGCAGGCGGACAGCAGCGGCAGCACATCCTGCGGCGGGCGCCCGCGCAGCATCGCCATGCGCAGGCGCGCCACGCCGTGGCGGTAGCTGCGCGGCTCGTAGGCGCCATTCCAGTTCTGGCGCATGGGATTGAGCGTCTCGTAAGCCTTGCAGATATCGTCCAGCAGGTGGGCGCCGATGGCGGCGCGAATGGCCGGCCAGCGCAGGCGGGCGTTGCAGACATAGCCGCGCCCCATCACCGCGGTGGTGAAGGCCAGGCGTTCCAGCTTGAGCAGCGGATCGTCCAGTGTCAGGGTGGTGAAGGGCTGGTCGTTCACATCGCGGATGCCGGCCGCCACCATGAGGTCCAGGATGGCGGTGCGGCCGATCGGGTCGCCCACCAGTGCCAGCAAGGCGAGAACGGCTTTTTCAGGCTGTTCGAGGGCCTCGAATTCCGCCAGCAGGGTGTCGCTCATCCGGTCAAGCCAAACATGCGTTGGTAGAAGTCCAGCTCCGCCTGCAGCGTGCGCACGATGGTGTCCGCTTTGCGGAAGCCGTGGCCCTCGCCTTCGAGTTCCACATATTCGACTGGAATGCCGCGCTGGCGCAGCGCGTTGACCATGGCTTCCGACTGCGGCGGCGGCACCACCTTGTCGTCCAGCCCCTGGAAGAAGATCATCGGGCGCGACAGGCGACCGGTATGGTTGATCGGGGAGCGCTCGGCGTACACCGCCTTGGCCTGTTCCTTCGGCGCGATCAGGTATTCGTTGTAGTGCGATTCGAATTTGTGCGAATCGTCATCCAGCCCTTTCAGGTCGGATACGCCATAGTAGCTGGCGCCCAGCTTGAATACATCGTGGAAGGTCAGCGCACACAAGGTCGTCAGGCCGCCCGCGCTGCTGCCGCGGATGATCAGGCGTTCGCCATCCGCCAAGCCCTGCGCCACCAGGTGGCGTGCGCCGGCGATGCAGTCCTCGACGTCGACAATGCCCCACTGCCCCTTCAGCGCATCGCGGAAGGCGCGGCCAAAGCCCGTGCTGCCGCCGTAGTTCACGTCCAGGACGCCGAAACCGCGGCTGGTCCAGAATTGCGTTTTCAGGCTCAGGGTGCTGGCTGCCATGCCGGTCGGGCCGCCGTGGCTGATGACGATGACCGGCGGCTTCTCGCCTTGCGGCGCGTGCACGTCCTGGTTGGCCGGCGGATAGAAGAAGGCGTAAGCGGTGCGGGCGCCGGCGCTCGGGTAGCTGATGCTTTCGGGGACGGACAGGTAGCCCAGCGCCGGCAGTCCGGCGATCGAGCGTTCCAGCACTTCGCGCGCGCCGCTTGCCAGGTCGATGCGGGCGATCTCGCTGGCGATGGTCGGGCTGCCTGCCAGCACGACCACATAGCCGTCGCCCACGCGCAGTTCGCGGATCTCCTGGTACGGCGTGGCGATGGGGGCCAGCACCGTGCTGCCAGCGTGCAGGCATGCCAGCTTGCTGACGCCGTGCTCGATATAGCTGCACACGATGTCGCCGTTCGCCCCAAAGCCGTACAGCGAATTGCCGAAGGTCCAGTGCGGCGTCGCAAACTCCGCCGCCATCGGGCACAGCGCTTCGACTGCGCTGGCCGTGCCGCCCGCGCCTTCGCGCAGGCAGTACAGGTTCCACCAACCGCTGCGGTCCGAGACGAAGTGCAGCACGCCGGCAGGCGACCATTCCGGCTGGCAGACCGATTCCTGGGGCCCGCCGGCCACGCGCGAAGGCGTGCCGAGACGACCATCGGCCTCCACATCCGCTACCCAAAGCTCGGTGCCCTGCCACGGCATGCGCGGATGGTCCCACGACAGCCACGCCAGGCGACGGCCATCCGGCGACAGCCTGGGCGAAGAATAGAAGTCATTGCCCATGACGAGTACGCGCTCGCCGCCATCAAAGCCAACTGCGCAGATAGTATTCACCGGTTGCGCATGCGAGCCATCATCCTCAGGATGCTGCTCGCGCACTGCGATCAGGCGCGCGTGCGCTTGGTCAAACACGAAATCGGCAAAGCGCTGGCGGCCGGGCGAGGTGAACGCTTCCGCGGCGCCGCCTGGCGCGAGCCGGTACAGCCGGTTGTCGGCATGGTGCGAGAACACCACCACGCCGCCCGCCACGGCATAAGCGCCGCCGCCATATTCATGAACGCGATTGCGCACGTTGAACGGCATTGGGGTGATTTCGGCGGCGCCGGCAGCGCCCTGGCGGCGCATCATGGTGGTGCGCCCCGCTTCGGACGCGCGGCCAGCCAGCCAGTAGATGTCCTCCCCGTCCAGGACGACCGAAGACAGCGGCGTAGCGCCCGCAGCGACCATTTCGGCGCTGATCGGCGATGGCCAGGTGCCAAAAGGCGCGGTGGAAGTGGAAGTCATGGGCGCTCCAAACGCGTAAAAACAGGGCAGGGATGCGATAATACCCCCTTTCTATCCGCTTTAGATTGTCTTTCATGCCACAATTTGCCCCGCTGAAGAACGACACCTTCCTGCGTGCGCTGCTGCGCCAGCCGACCGAGTACACCCCGGTGTGGCTGATGCGCCAGGCAGGCCGCTACCTGCCTGAATACCGCGCGACGCGCCAGAAGGCGGGCTCCTTCATGGGACTGGCGACCAATCCGGACCTGGCGACCGAAGTCACCTTGCAGCCGATCGACCGCTATCCGCTCGATGCGGCAATCCTGTTCTCCGACATCCTGACGGTGCCGGACGCCATGGGCCTGGGCCTGTACTTCGTGGAAGGCGAGGGCCCGAAGTTCGAGCGTCCGCTGAAGACCGAGGAAGACGTCAAGGCGCTGCAACTGCCGCCAGCGGGCTCGCTGGACTATGTATTCAAGGCAGTCACCCAGATCCGCACCGAGTTGAATGGCCGCGTGCCGCTGATCGGCTTCTCGGGCAGCCCATGGACACTGGCCTGCTATATGGTGGAAGGCCAGGGCTCGCGCGAATTCCACACCATCAAGAAGATGATGTACTCGCGCCCGGACCTGATGCACCACATCCTGGACGTCAACGCCCGCGCAGTCGCCGAATACCTGAACGCCCAGATCGACGCCGGCGCCCAGGCCGTGATGATCTTCGACTCGTGGGGTGGTGCGCTGGCCGATGGCGCCTACCAGCAGTTCTCCCTGCAATACATGCAGCAGGTCGTGAGCCTGCTGAAGCGCGAAAAAGATGGCGTGAAGATCCCCGCCATCGTGTTCACCAAGGGTGGCGGCCACTGGGCCGAGGAGATCGCCGCTATCGGCGCCGACGCCATGGGGCTGGACTGGACCGCCAACATCGGAAAGGTTCGCGAGCTGGTGGGGCACAAGATGGCCCTCCAGGGCAATATCGATCCGGCCATCCTGTTCGCCAACCCGGAGCAGATCGCGGCCGAAGTGCGCCGCGTGCTCGATTCCTATGGACCGCATGACAGCGGCCACGTCTTCAACCTGGGCCACGGCATTTCCCAGTTCACCCCGCCGGAGTCGGTGACGGTGCTGGTGGATACTGTCCACAGCCATAGCCGCAAGCTGCGTGGCGGCTGATCGCTGTAGTCCCGGTTCAAAGGGCGCTACGGCGCCCTTTTTTATTTCGTGCAGAAGCGACTTATACACAAAAATTTTTACTGCGGAAATAAGAGGCAGCAGCAAATGCCCTCCTCTCAGCGCATTCGCAAGTGATTGATTTTTAAAGGCTTATTTTTTACTGCTTTAGGCAATGTTTCGGCTTTTGTAAACCTTATCCCAAGGTGAAAGCGAGCTTGTTGGGTCATTCTCCACAAAGTTATCCACAAAAACTGTGGAAAAAAGTCAAAAGTACTTTGTAAACCGGCACTTAGTAGGAATTTGTAGGAATTGTCTTAGCGTCATGTTGCATTGCATGATATTTCGCCAAGACTTTCGGTGGCGAAAACGCTTGCGGAAACACAAACCTTGCGGTGCCTGCCTGTGTACAATGCTTGGCTTGATGTTGTGGCGCACCAGGCACGTTTTCCGCTAAAAAAGCTGTAAAAACTGCTTGATTTCGGGGAAAAGCTGCTCCTTAAATGGTGCACTTATACACAGAGCGCGGAAAAATATGCGCTTTCTGGCTCTCCTAGGGCGTCTGCTGTAAGTGATTGAAATATAAGGCAAAAAATCGGCGTCATTTGCCGGGTTTCCCCGGATTGCAAGCTGGAGGTTAGTGCTTGCTCAGGATTCCCGCCCCTTTGTTCACAAAGTTATCCCCAGATTCTGTGGATAGTTGAAAAACCCTCGATCGATAGCCCTGGATGGCGCACTGCATTCTCCGAATTGCCCTGGATACGCCGCTGAACGCGGTCTTTGATTACCGCTGGGATTGCGAAATATCAGAGCGGCCGCGTGTAGGACAATTGGCAATGGTGCCATTCGGCCCGCGTGAGGTCGTCGGCCTCATTGTGGATATCCTTGAAGAAACGGATGTCCCCGAGGAAAAGCTGAAAGCTGCGCTGGCCGTGCGCACGCAGTTGGCGCCCCTGTCGCCGCAATGGCTGGCGCTGGCCGGCTTTGCCGCTGAGTATTACCAGCGCCCGCTCGGCGAAGTGGCCTTGCCCGGCCTGCCCAAGAACCTGCGCGTGAGCAGCACTGTCGCGCTGGACCGCGCCATCAAGAAACTGGCCAAGCTGGAAGAACCGCACGATCCGGCGCCAGCCAACGTGCCCGCGCTGAATGCAGGCCAGCAGGCGGCGGCGGCTGCCATCGTCGGCGCCCAGGGTTTTGCGCCCTTCCTGCTGTATGGCGTGACAGGCAGCGGCAAGACCGAGGTCTACCTGCAAGCCTGTGCACAGGTGCTGGCGCGCGAGCCGCAGGGCCAGGTGCTGGTGCTGGTCCCCGAGATCAACCTGACGCCGCAACTGGAAACCAATATCCGCAACCGTTTTCCGGGCGTGATGCTGTCCACCCTGCACAGCCGCTTGTCGGAGGGCGAGCGCATGCTGCACTGGCTGGCGGCGCACGAAGGCAAGGCGCGCATCGTGCTGGGCACGCGCCTGTCCATCCTCGCTTCGATGCCGAACCTGAAGATGATCGTGATCGACGAGGAGCACGATCCGTCGTACAAGCAGCAGGAAGGCTTGCGCTATTCGGCGCGCGACCTTGCCGTATGGCGCGCGCACCAGTTGCAGATTCCCGTCGTGATGGGTTCCGCGACGCCGTCGCTGGAGAGCTGGCACCATGCCCTGAAGGGCCGCTACCGCAAGCTGGAATTGCGCGAACGCGCGGTGCAGCAGGCGGTGCTGCCTTCCGTGAAGCTGATCGATACCTCGCGCCGGCGCGGGCAGGAAGGGTTGACCGAGCAGCTGGTCGACGCGATCAGGCTGCGCATGGAGCGCGGCGAACAGTCCTTGCTGTTCCTGAACCGGCGCGGATATTCGCCGGTGATTACCTGCGAATCGTGCGGCTGGGTCAGCGAGTGCAAACGCTGCACGGCGTCGATGGTGCTGCACAAATCGGATTACCGCCTGCGCTGCCATCACTGCAGCCTGGAGATGCGCATCCCGCGCCATTGTCCGACCTGCGGCAATATCGACTTGCAGCCGCTGGGACGCGGCACGCAGCGCATCGAGGAGAGCCTGCAGCAGCTGTTCCCGCAGGCGCGGGTGCTGCGCATCGATGCCGACAGTACGCGGCGCAAGGGCAGTGCGCAGGAAGCTTTCGACAGCGTGCACCGGCAGGAGGTGGATATCCTCGTCGGCACGCAGATGGTCGCCAAGGGGCACGACTTCAAGAACCTGACGCTGGTAGGGATCATGAATCCCGACAGCTCGCTGTTTTCGCAGGACTATCGCGCCAGCGAGCGGCTGTTTGCGCAGCTGATGCAGGTGGCGGGACGAGCGGGACGCCAGGGCGGCAGCGAAAGCGAGGTGCTGGTGCAGACCAGCTATCCGGAGCACCCGCTATTCTCGGCGCTGGTGGCGCATGACTACGACTACTTCGCCAACTCGCTGCTTGGCGAGCGTGAAGTGGCCGGTTTGCCGCCATACCTGTACCAGGCCATCCTGCGGGCGGAGGCGCGTGAGCTTGAGCTGGCGCTGGAATTCCTGCGTGGTGCGCGCGACCTGGTGCAGCATGGGGGAATCACGATCAACGACCCGATTCCGATGAGCATGGCGCGCGTGCACAATATGGAGCGCGCGCAGTTGCTGGTGGAGTCGCCGTCGCGCCCTGCGCTGCAGGCATTCCTGAAAGAGTGGATGCAGGCGCTGCGCGAGCAGAAGACGCGCGTCAAATGGTCGCTCGAGGTTGACCCGGTCGATATTTAAACCGGTAAACCAGGGTCAGACCCAAAGGGTCTGACCCTGTCAGCGCTAAGGCCTGGAGGCAGGGTTAAACGTTCCTGATTTTTTTGAGAAGATCAACGGCGTACGAACAAACCCGCGGCAGATGATCAGATTGGGTCAGGCACTTGTGCCTGACCCAGGTTTACCGGTTTTCAAGGCTGTACCAGATAGCGCCGCGCGGTGCCAATAACCTGCTCGGTGAGTGCATGCGTGAACGGCGTGTCCAGTTCCCACGAGTGCCAGTCCAGTTCCACATCGATGAAACGCCCTGGCAGCAGGTCCACCAGCGCGCCCTGCGACAAGCCCTGCGCCGCCTGCAGATACGGCAGCAGGCCGTAAGCCAGGCCGCCGAACATGGTATCGTTCAAGGCCGTCGACAGCGGCAAGGTGTGATGCGGGAACGGCCGCACATACCCGGCCTCGCGCGCCAGGAATCGCGCCATCAGGTCGCGGTCATGCACCACGGCCGGCGCCAGCGCCAGGGCCTCAACGCCGAATCCATCACCGAACCAATGCGCCGCAAAAGAAGGCGCGGCTACGCATACATGCCGCATGGCGCCCAGGGGCGTCGAGGATGAGCCGGCAGCCGCAGGCGCAGGCACCTCGGCACGCGCAGCCACGCAGCCGAACACTGCGCCTTCGCGCAGCAAATGCAGCGCTACCTCGCGCTCGGCACATTCGACGTCGAGCTGGCAGCGCGGCGGCGACAGCAGCGGGCGCAGGGCCAGGGGCAGCCAGGTCGCCAGGCTGGCGGCATCGACGGCCATCGCAATTTCAGGCATGCTGGTCTCGTGGCCAAGGTCGATGTCGAGTGCCGCTTCCATCAGCTTGACGTTGCGGTAATGCGAGATGAGGCGTTGGCCCAGGCCAGTCGCTTCGGCGGGGGAGCCGCGCACGATCAGCAGCCTGCCTACCGCATCCTCGAGCGCTTTGATACGCTGGGATACGGCCGGCTGGCTGATGCCGAGCGCATTGGCCGCCTTTTCGAAGCTGCCATGGCTGGCAACGGCATCCAGCACCGCCAGCGCGCGGTAGTCCAGATTTTCCATAAGATGTGCTTAATCAAAGCGCGAAAAGATAAGTCATACTAATGCATTACCAATGACGGAGGCAAGATGGAAACCATCCAGTGCGATGTGGCGGTGATCGGCGCCGGTACGGCTGGGCTGAGCGCCTACCGGGCGGCGCGCAACGCCGGCAAGCATGCGGTATTGATCGAGGACGGCCCGCATGGCACCACCTGCGCCCGTGTCGGCTGCATGCCGAGCAAGCTGCTGATTGCTGCGGCCGAGGCGGCGCATGCGGTGCGCGAGGCGCCGGGCTTCGGCGTCCAGCCCGGCGGCCTGAAAGTCGACGGCAAGGCCGTCATGCAGCGCGTACGCAGTGAGCGCGACCGCTTTGTCGGCTTCGTGCTGGAGAATGTGGCGGCCATGCCGGCCGGTGACAAGCTGCATGGGCGTGCGCGATTCACTGCGCCGAATCGCCTGCAGATCGGCGCCAACCTGGAGGTCGCCGCCCAGGCGGTCGTCATCGCCACCGGCTCGCGGCCCGACATCCCGTCGGAATGGGCCGCAGCCGGACCGCGCGTGATCAACAGCGATGCGGTATTCGAATGGACCGACTTGCCGCGCTCCGTGGCGGTGATCGGCGCCGGCGTGATTGGCCTGGAGCTGGGCCAGGCCCTGCACCGGCTCGGCGTGCGCGTGGCGATCATCGCGCGCGGCAGCAGCGTGGCCCAATTGAAGGACCCGCATGTGCTGGCAGCCGCCTCGCAAGCGCTGGGCGAAGAAATGGACCTTCGCTTCCGCACCGAAGTGGCAGGCATCGCGCGCGCCGGCGACGGGCTGGAACTGCGCACGCGCAATACCGAAGGCGAAGAGCGTATCGAGCGTTTCGACTACGTGCTGGTGACCACCGGCCGCACGCCGAACGTTTCCGGCCTTGGCCTCGACCACACCGGGCTGGCGCTGGACAAGAACGGCGTGCCGAAATTCGACCGTTGCACCATGCAGTGCGGCGACAGCTGCATCTTCATCGCCGGCGATGCCAGCGCGGAGATCCCGTTGTTGCCCGAGGCGGCCGACCAGGGCAAGATAGCCGGCGCCAATGCCGCCAGCTATCCCGAGGTGAAGCCGGGACTGCGCCGCACGCCGCTTGCCATCACATTCAGCGAACCGCAGATCGCCACCGTGGGTGAAGGCTACAAGGAGTTGTCGAACGGCCGCGAGCACTTCGCGATCGGCGCCGTCAGCTTCGACGACCAGGGACGCAGCCGCGTCATGCGCCAGAACAAAGGCATGCTGCGGGTGTATGCGGAGTATGGGAGCGGGCGCTTCCTCGGCGCCGAGATGGTGGGGCCGCGTGCGGAGCACATCGGCCACCTGCTGGCCTGGGCACACCAGGCCGGGCTGACCGTGGATCGTATGCTGGACATGCCTTTCTACCATCCGGTAGTGGAGGAAGGCCTGCGCACCGCCCTGCGCGACTTGTCGAAAGAGCTGCAAAAACCGCCGCCCCCGCCCAAGCCGATGCCGAACGATTGCACGCCCGGCTGCTAGATCAGTTCAGGCTCGAATCCAGGCGGCCCTGGCTGGCCAGTTCGCGCAGCACGCGGATGGTGTCGAGGTCCGACTCCTGGTAAGCGGAGCGGCGGAAGTCGTCGTACATGGCGTTGGCGGCATCGGTCGCCGCGTCATGGCCGTCGTCGTACTGGAAGCGCACGTACAGGCGTTCCGGTTGCGGCATCTCGATCGTCATCGTCAGGCTGGAGGCGCTGATGTCCTTCTGCGCCGGCACGTCATAGCGCACCACATAAGGCTCGTGCAGCACCACGTTGTCTTCAATGACCACATCGCCATAGCGCAGGCGGCGGCTGAATCCTGCCGTGGTGCGATCCGAGATTTCCGCTTCGTCCAGGTGCGGAACGAACAGCTTGGGCGACTCCGCGCGCAGCACCAGGCCGCGCCACAACTGCTGGTGGGTGATGGTGTCCATCAGCGGGTTGAGGAGGTCGTTCACTTCTATCAAATGTTCAAATTTCATAACACTTCTGCCTGCTTATTTCGGGGATTGGTACCACTATATTCTGTACAATGCCGGGATGTCCAATGCACCCCAGTTCGGCCTTAACGGCCCACAGAGCGAAGCCGTGCTCTATCTCGACGGCCCTGCCCTCGTACTGGCGGGGGCCGGCTCGGGCAAGACGCGCGTCATTACGCAAAAAATTACCCATATGATCGAGGATCGCGGCTATGACCCGCGCACGATCGCCGCGCTTACCTTTACCAACAAGGCGGCGCTGGAAATGCAGGAGCGCGTCGGCAAGATGCTCAAGCAGCCGCGCCAGGCCAAGCTGCTGACCGTCTGTACCTTTCATTCCCTCGGTGTGCGCATCCTGCGCCAGGAATGCAACCATCTGGGGCTGAAAGACCGTTTTTCAATCATGGACAGCGACGATTGCTACTCGCTGGTCCAGGACTTGGCCATCACGACCGACAAGAACCTGATCCGCAGCATCCAGAACGACATCTCGCTGTGGAAGAACGGCCTGGTGACGCCCGAGGAAGCACTGAAGCAGGCGCAGACCGAGGATGAGGCGCAGTCGGCGCGCATCTACGGCAGCTATATCGCCACGCTGGCTGCCTACCAGGCAGTGGACTTCGATGACTTGATCCGCCTGCCGGTGGAACTGTTCCGCAACCACGACACGGTGCGTGACAAATGGCAGCGCCGCCTGCGCTACCTGATGATCGACGAATACCAGGACACCAATACCTGCCAGTACGAGCTGGTGAAACTGATGGTTACAGGCCTGGGCAAGAAGCCGATGTTCACCGCCGTGGGCGACGACGACCAGGCGATCTACGGCTGGCGCGGCGCGACCATGGAAAACCTGGCGCTGCTGCAGGTCGATTTCCCCGACCTGCGCCTGATCAAGCTGGAACAGAATTACCGCTCCACCACGCGCATCCTGCAGGCGGCCAATGCGGTGATCCAGAACAATCCCAAGCTGTTCGAGAAATCGCTGTGGTCGGAACTGGGTATCGGTGAGCCGATCAAGGTGCATTCGATGCCGAACGAGGAGCAGGAAGCGGAGCAGGTGGCGATCATGATTTCGGCCGACCACTTCGAGCGCAAGAACAAGTGGGCCGATTACGCGATCCTGTATCGCGGCAACCACCAGGCGCGCGTGATCGAACAGGCGTTGCGCACGCAGCGTATTCCGTACACGATTTCCGGCGGCCAGAGTTTCTTCGACAAGGCGGAAATCAAGGACATCATGGCCTACCTGCGCCTGATGGCGAATCCGGACGACGATCCTGCCTTCATCCGCGCGGCCACCACGCCGCGCCGCGGCATCGGCCAGTCCACGCTGGAAGCCCTGGGCTCCTTCTCGGGCAAGTGGCAATGCTCGCTGTTCGAGGCCGTGTTCAAGGGCGGCATCGAGGCGGTGCTGAACGAACGCCAATTGCGTCCGCTGCAGGACTTCTGCAACTTCATCCTGGAACTGGAATCGCGCGCCACGCGTCCCGGTCCATCGGGCAGCGGCGACAACGCGGCGCAAGTGCTGGACGACCTGATGGAAGGCATGCACTACGAGCACTACCTGTATGACACCTTCGAGGAACGCGCGGCGCAAGGCAAGTGGGACAACGTGACGGACTTCGTCAACTGGCTGAAGGATCGCGGCCGCGGTGGCAAGGACCGCGATGGCGAAGAGAAGAACGTCCTGGAGCTGACCCAGATGGTGGCGCTCATGTCCATGCTGGATGGCAAGGACGAAGAGCCCGACGCGATCCGCATGTCGACGCTGCACGCGTCGAAGGGCCTGGAGTATCCGCACGTGTTCCTGGTCGGCGTCGAAGAAGGCATTCTGCCGCACAAGGGCGACCCGGACGCGCCGGTGGAATTGCTGGCCCAGCGCATCGAGGAAGAACGGCGCCTGATGTACGTGGGGATCACGCGCGCGCAGCGCACCTTGCAGCTCACCTGGTGCAAGAAGCGCAAGCGCGGCGGCGAACATGTGCAATGCGACATTTCGCGCTTCATCGCGGAGATGGCGCTGGATGTCGGCACCGCCCCGCCGACGGAATCGGAAGTACTGTCGCCGCGCGAACGCCTGGCGCGCATGAAGGAATTGCTGTCGGCTCCGCGCGACATTAATCCGGCTTGATTAGTGCTAGCATGGGTACTCTTCCTTTTGAAAGGAGGTTCCCATGTTTTCACGCATTTTCCTGCTCGCCATCCTGACGGGTGCTGCGCCTCTCGCAAGCGCTGCGGATGTGGTGACCAAACCGGAAGCCGAGGCGATGGTCAAAAAAGCCATCACCTACCTCAAAGCGAACGGCCGCGAAAAGACCTTCGCCGAAATCGACAAGAAGGATGGCCAGTTTGTGGACCGCGACCTGTACCTGACCGTTTACGGGACCGACGGCGTGGTCCGCGCGCACGGCGCCAACGCCAAAATGATCGGCAAGAACCTGATGGAGTTGAAGGACGTCGACGGCAAGGCGTTCGTGAAGGAGCGCGTCGAAATGGCGAAGAAAAAAGTGCCGTTCTGGCAGGATTACAAGTTCAACAATCCTGTCAGCGGCAAGATCGAACCCAAAACCATGTACTGCGTTCCGGAAGAAGACCTGATTCTCTGCGGCGGGGTCTACCTGAAGTAGCGCTGAGCAGCGTCAAGCTGCGGTGTGGTCGGTTACGGCATTCTGGTTGCATAATGACCAACCGGAGATAGCAATATGAATGCCGTTGATCCGCTCATCTATGCCCAACGCCTGACCGCTGCCGGCGTGCCTGCCGAGCAGGCGCAAATTCATGCCGAAATCATTAGGGAAGTCTTGGCTTCCATGGCAATAGACCGCCTGGAGTCCAAAGTCGACAAGGGGCTGGCTGAGCTGAACAACAAGATCGATAACGGGTTGGCCGAGTTGAACACCAAGATCGATAACGGGTTGGCCGAGTTGAACACCAAGATCGATAGCGGGCTGGCCGAGCTGAATACCAAAATCGATCGCACCAAAGCTGAACTTGAAGCCCGGATGGATCGCCTGATCTCCGATCTCAGGAAGGAGCTGATGGCGGAGATCCAGAAATCGAAATGGTCGTGTGTACGCTGGATGTTCGGCATTGCCGTCTCCGTCGGTACCTTGCAAGGGGCGGCCATTGTGATGGCGATGCGATGGCTGGCCTGATGTCGCTCCAGTAAAATACCTGCTTTTTCTTAGGCAGGAGCAGGCCGTGAGCACCGAAGACCGATTCATCGACATTGAAATCAAACTGGCGCACCAGGAAGACCTGGTTGAGTCGCTGAACCAGCGCGTCTACGAGCAGCAGAAGCAGATCGACCAGCTCGAAGCGATGCTGGTGGCCTTGGCTGAGCGTGTGCGCACGACCTCGCAATCCAACCAGACGCCAATCAACGAACCGCCACCGCACTACTGATTCCTGACACTTTACGATACGCAGTGCAGCATGACTTTGCACTGCCGGGTTGCTATTATCGTGCGCTTCGAAACATTACAAAACAGGAGAGAGAATGTTCCGTCCGAAACTGCTGGTGATCGCTGCCAGCCTGGCTGTTGCCGGCCTTGCCAATGCCGCCCTGCCAGCGTCGAATCCTTTTGCAGCTGAATCCACCCTGCCGCTGAACTACCCGGCCTTCGACAAGATCAAGAACGAAGACTACGGTCCTGCCTACGAAGAAGGCATGAAGCAGCAGGCCGCGGAAATTGCCAAGATTGCCAACAACAAGGCCGCGCCGACGTTTGACAACACGATCGTGGCGATGGAACGTTCCGGCCGCCTGCTGGACCGCGTGAGCTCCGTTTTCGGCAACCTGTCCGGCGCCAACACCAATGACGCCTTCGAAGCGCTGAATCGCGATCTGGCGCCGAAGCTGTCGGCGCACAGCGACGCAATTCGCCTGAACGAAAAACTGTATGCCCGCATCAAGACCCTGTACGACAAGCGCGACAAGCTGAAGCTCGATCCAGAATCGAAGCGCCTGCTGGAACGCTATCACACCGATTTTGTGCGCGCCGGCGCCAAGCTGACCGCCGCCGACAAGGAAAAACTGAAGGCCTACAACTCGCAACTGGCCGCCCTGTCCACCACTTTCAGCCAGAACGTGCTGAAGGAAGCCAACGCCTCCGCCCTGGTGGTCGACACCCGCCAAGAACTGGCTGGCATGTCCGACAAGGCCATCGACGCCGCTGCTGCAGCCGCCAAGGCTAAAGGCATGGACGGCAAATTCCTGATCGCCATCGCCAACACCACCGGCCAGGCGCCGCTGGAAGTGCTGACCAATCGCACCACCCGTGAACGCCTGCTGGCTACCTCGCTGGCGCGCGGCAGCCATGGCGGCGATTTCGACAACCGCGAAGTCGTGCTGAAGATCGCCAAGCTGCGCGCCGAACGCGCTGCGCTGCTGGGCTATTCCTCACACGCTGCCTACCAGCTGGAAGACCAGACCGCGCACGACACCGACGCCGTCAACAAGCTGCTGGGCGAATTGTCCAAGCCGGCCGTGAACAACGCCCGCAAGGAATCGGCCGACATCCAGGCCGTGATCGATGCGGAAAAGGGCGGCTTTGCCAATGCGGCGCAGGACTGGGCCTTCTACACCGACAAGGTGCGCCAGGCGCGCTACGCGTTCGACCAGAACCAGCTCAAGCCTTACTTCGAACTGGATAACGTGCTGCAGAATGGCGTGTTTTACGCAGCGACCAAGGTGTACGGCATCACCTTCAAGGAGCGCAAGGACCTGCCGGTGTACCAGCCTGACGTGCGCGTGTTCGACGTGTTCGATGCCGACGGCAAGCAACTGGCGATCTTCCTGGGCGACTTCTACGCACGCAGCAACAAGCGCGGCGGCGCCTGGATGAATGCCTACGTGTCGCAGTCCAAGCTGCTGGGCACCAAGCCGGTGGTGGCCAACCACCTGAACATCCCCAAGCCGGCGGCCGGCGAGCCGACCTTGCTGACCTATGACGAAGCGCGCACCCTTTTCCACGAGTTCGGCCACGCGCTGCACGGCATGTTCTCCGACGTGAAGTACCCGCGCTTTGCCGGCACCCGCGTGCCGCGCGACTTCGTGGAATTCCCTTCGCAGGTCAACGAGATGTGGATGACCTGGCCGGAAATCCTGAACAACTACGCCAAGCATTACCAGACCGGCGCGCCAATGCCGAAGGAACTGCTGGACAAGGTGCAGGCGTCGGCCAAGTTCAACGAAGGCTTCCGCACCACCGAATACCTGGCCGCTTCGATCCTGGACCAGCGCTGGCACCAACTGCCGGCAGACAAGATCCCGACCGACGTGCTGGGCTTCGAATCGTCGGTGCTGAAGGATGCGGGCGTTGATTTCGCACCGGTGCCGCCACGCTACCGCACCACCTACTTCTCGCACGTGTTCGCGGGCGGCTACTCGGCGGGCTACTACGGCTACCTGTGGTCGGAGAAGCTGGACGCCGATACGGTTGAATGGTTCACCGAGAACGGCGGCATGCAGCGCAAGAACGGCGACCACTTCCGCAAAGCCCTGCTGTCCAAGGGCGGCACGATGGATGCGATGCAGATGTACCGCGAGTTCCGCGGCCGCGATGCAAAGATCGATCCGCTGCTGGAACGTCGCGGCTTGAAGGCCAACTAACGAACCCTGACACCGCTGAAACTCTTGATCCATCCATGGTAGGCAGCTTTAAGCTACTGCCATGGACCATATCGAATTCGTAAGCAGCCTCGAAGCCTGCACCCTCCCTCCGGAGCATTTCAACCACGCCGGCCATGTGCGGCTGGCGTGCCACTACCTCGCACAGCATCCGCTTGACGAGGCTATCGTGCGCACTTGCGCAACGATCCGCAGCTACGCCGCCGCCTGGACCTCCCTCGGCCTCGGTGCGCCCGAAATTGAGCACATCCGTAGCTGGTCACGACGGATGGGTGTATAAAGAGGGATAGCCACTTCACCGGGGAAAGGGATCATGGACACCAAGCTGAAGGAGACTCTGCGCCAATTGCACGCCACGCTGGCCCACCACGGCCCGGTCGATGAGGAATTGCAAAGCCTGTTGCGCCAGCTCGATGGCGACATCAAGCTGATCCTCGACCAGCCGCCGGAACAGGAAGGCGGCACCTCCACCTACGGCCTGGCCGAACGCACTCAGGAAATCACCGCCAAATTTGCTGCCAAACACCCGGCATTGGAGCCTACCTTGCGCGAACTGACGCGAATTCTGGGAAATATGGGAATATAAAATCAATGGGCTCAGGTCCGGATATGCGACACGCACGGCGTGTTGCGTGTGCGGCCCTGACGCGCCACTGGCTAAGAGAAAGGCGGGCCGCAGCCCGCCTTTGGTATGGAACCCGGGGTTTTACCGGCTGTCCGGCCGGCCCCCGGGAGGCTAGCCTTATGGGAAGGCCAGCATGGGCGGTTCTTCACCGCCAAAGTTGAAGTCAGGATGACGTTTGGCGATCATTTCCTCGATCTCCTTCATGCGCCGCACTGGCACGTCTACCATCATCAAAACCTGACCTTGTTCAATACGCTCTGAATACTGCTCCAGCTTCTTGTTGGGGACGGCCGCTGCATTCATGCCGCTCGCCCAGCCGCCGAACAGTGCACCGCCCAGCGTGACCAGCAAGATGGTCATGGTGCGCAGGGTCAGCCCTTCGGGTGGGAAAACGACCAGGAAGATGCCGGCGCACAGCCCCACAATCCCGCCGATGCCTATCCCCAGCTTGGCGCCGTGGATCAGGTCCGTTCTGAGCAGGAAATTGCAATCTGGCATGTCATCGGGCAGGGTGCCCTCTTTTGCCATGAAGTGGATATGCCGTTCTTCGATGCGTGCCAGCAGCAGTTCGTCCAGTTCTGCGCGGGCGGCTTTTACATTGGGAAGCATGTAGTACAGTCTGCGTCGCATGATGTCGCTCCATGGAAGACGTTGTATACCCGTTATAGCAAAAATGTCACGATGTTCAATGTGTATTACCCAAACCGCCTTGCCGGAACGTCACAAGTTACTGAAATTTAAAGGATTTTTGCACGCCGAAGCGGGCGCTGGCCGGTGATTTCCGGTACAATGCCGGGATGAATCCCCCAACCAATCTTTTCGCGGCCGTCGCCAAGCGGTCTGCGCGTGCTTCTGCTGCGCCTTTCCTTCCCATGTCCCGCGCCGAAATGGACGCCCTGGGCTGGGACCAGTGCGACGTCATCCTGGTGACCGGCGACGCCTATATCGACCACCCGAGCTTCGGCATGGCCCTGGTCGGCCGCCTGCTGGAATCGCAAGGCTACCGCGTTGGCATCATCGCCCAGCCGGACTGGCACAACGTGGAATCGTTCCGCGTGCTGGGCAAGCCGCGCCTGTACTTCGGCATTACCGCCGGCAATATGGACTCCATGGTCAACCGCTATACGGCCGACCGCAAGATCCGCTCCGACGACGCCTACACCCCGAACGCCGAGCCGAACAAGCGTCCTGACCGCGCCGTGACCGTGTACGCCCAGAAGTCCCGCGAAGCCTTCCCCGGCACGCCGATCGTCATCGGCTCCATCGAAGCCTCGCTGCGCCGCATCGCCCATTACGACTACTGGTCGGACAAGGTGCGCAAGTCGGTGCTGACCGAGTCCAAGGCCGACCTGCTCATCTTCGGTAACGCCGAACGCGCGCTGGTCGACCTGACCCGTCGCCTCGACATGGGCGAAAAGATCAAGGAGATCAAGGACCTGCGCGGAACCGCCTTCCTGGTGCCGCACGGCTGGCTGCCGTCCGACGAGTGGGCGGTGCACAACTCGAACCGTGTCGACGTGCCGGGCCGCGTCGACCCGCATCCCGATCCTTACGCCATGGCGAAGGAAGACAAGAAGGAGTGCGCCACCGAGAACGCCGCGCCCGAACCTATCGTCAAGCCGGTCATCATCATGACCCGCGAAGAACGCCTGGCAGCAGCCAAGGAAAAGCACAACAAGACCGTGGTGCGCCTGCCATCCTACGAGGTGGTGAAGGAAGACCCGGTCATGTACGCCCACGCCTCGCGCGTGTTCCACCTCGAATCCAACCCGGGCAATGCGCGCGCGCTGGTGCAGCAGCACGGCGACCGCGACGTGTGGATGAACCCTCCGCCGCTGCCGCTGGCCATGGACGAAATGGATGGCGTGTACGACATGGAATACTCGCGCGCCCCGCACCCAAGCTACGGCAACGCCAATATCCCGGCCTGGGAAATGATCCGCTTCTCGGTCAACATCATGCGCGGCTGCTTCGGCGGCTGCACCTTCTGCTCGATCACCGAGCACGAAGGCCGCATCATCCAGAGCCGCTCCGAGCCGTCCATCCTGCGCGAGATCGAGCATATCCGCGACAAGACCAAGGGCTTTACCGGCATCATCTCCGACCTGGGCGGCCCGACCGCGAACATGTATCGCCTGTCGTGCAAGGACAAGTCGATCGAGGAAACCTGCCGCCGCCTGTCCTGCGTCTACCCGTCGATCTGCGTCAACCTGGGCACCGACCACAGCAAGCTGATCCAGCTGTACCGCAAGGCGCGCGAGATCAAGGGCGTGAAGAAGATCCTGATCCAGTCCGGCCTGCGCTACGACCTGGCCGTGCGCTCACCGGAATATGTGAAGGAACTGGTGACGCACCACGTGGGCGGCCTGCTGAAGATCGCGCCTGAGCACACGGAAACCAATGTGCTGAGCAAGATGATGAAGCCGGGCATCGGCGCCTACGACGAATTCAAGGCGATGTTCGAGAAGTACTCGCTGGAAGCGGGCAAGAAGCAGTACCTGATCCCTTACTTCATCGCCGCCCACCCGGGCACGACGGACGAGGACATGCTGAACCTGGCCCTGTGGCTGAAGAAGAACAACTTCCGCCTGGACCAGGTGCAGACCTTCATGCCGACCCCGATGGCGATGGCATCGGCCATGTACCACTCGCGCAAGAACCCGCTGCACAAGGTCACCGAGAATTCGGAAAACGTGGAAACCCCGCGCACGCTGAAGCAGCGCCAGGCGCACAAGGCCTTCCTGCGCTACTACGATCCGAAGAACTGGCCGATCCTGCGCGAGACCCTGCGCCGCATGGGACGTGGCGACCTGATCGGCGATGGCGAACGCCACCTGATCCCGCCATACCGCGTCGGCGAAGAGAACTTCAAGGCCTCGTCCGGCAAGCGCGCCATGCCGATGCTGGCTCCTGGCCAGCAGAAGCGCGGCGCCGGCCTGCCTCCTCCGGCCCATATCGGCCGCGGCGGCAAGCCGAATGCCCTGACCGGTTCGATGACGGCCCGCGCCACGGTGGAAACCAAGGCCCGTCCATCCATCCTCGACACTATCAAGGTCAAACCCAAGGCCGCCCCGGCCAAGACTGGCGGCCGCCCGGGTCGTAAGTAAAACGCTAACGTGCTATCACCTGCTGCAATTCCATAGGACTTTGCAGCAGGAAAGCCACACTTCGGCGCGCTGTGTACGGCGAAGCGGATACAATCGGCTGGTAGACTCTGCCAACTTTGTATCCGGACGATAACGTGCCCCAATTCCTGGCCGGCCTGTTCATATTTCTGTTGCTGTCGACACCTGCGCCATGGGTGCAGGCGCAGGAGCGCGTCACGCTGCAACTGAAGCACAGCCACCAGTTCCAGTTTGCCGGCTATTACGCCGCGCTGGAAAAAGGCTATTACCGTGATGCCAGCCTCGATGTGCAACTGCTGGAAGGCAGCGACGGCAATGAACCGGAACGCGCCGTGCTCGACGGCCGTGCCCAGTACGGCGTTGCCAGCAGCAGCCTGCTGCTGGCGCGGCTGTCCGGCAAGCCGCTGGTGGTGCTGGCGGTCGTTTTCCAGCATTCTCCTTATGCGCTGGCGATGCGCCAGACCGGCCCGGCGCCGGATATCCGCAGCATCATCGGCAAGCGCGTGATGATCGGCTCCCTGACCGATGAACTGACCCAGGCCGACGAAGTCATGGCCTACCTGCGCAAGGAAGGCATCGCCAACAACCAGCTGGTGCGGGTGGAGCACAGCTTCAATCCGGACGACCTGGTGAAGGGGAGGGTCGACGCCATGTCGATCTATGTGACCAATGAGCCGGACTATCTTGACCGACTTGGCTTCCCATACGACATCTATAGCCCGCGTGCAGCCGGCATTGATTTTTACGGCGACAACCTGTTCACCAGTGAAGAGGAAATCAAGAACCATCCGGACCGCGTGCGCGCCTTCCGCGCCGCCAGCATGCGCGGCTGGCAGTACGCCATGAGCCACCAGGAAGAAATCGTCGACCTGATCCTCAACAAGTATTCGCGCCAGCACGACCGCATGCACTTGCTGTACGAGGCGCGCCAGATGGTGCCGCTGGTGCAGCCGGTGCTGGTGGAAATCGGCTACATGAACCCGGACCGCTGGCAGCACATCGCCGACGTCTACACGGAACTGGGCATGCTGCCCAAAGGCGCCACCTGGGCCGGCTTCATGTACAACGCCGATCCCGGTTCGGACCTGACCTGGCTGTACCGTGTGCTCGGTGTGGCTGCAGGCTTGCTGGTGCTGGGCGCCATGATTCACTTCTCGCTGCTGGCGCGCGAGCGCACGCGTGCCGAGGAAACCATCCGCAAGGGCGAGCAGCGTTTCCGCACCATGTTCGAGGCGGCTCCGATGGGCATTGCCCTGATCGATTCGAGCGGCGGCCAGTTCCGCGACGTCAATCCGCGCTTCGCCGAGATTGCGGGACGCTCGGCGCAAGAGATGCGCCATAGCCGCTGGCTGGAAATCTGCCATCCGGACGATGTGGCTCCGGAACAGGAAAAGATGGCGCAGCTGGCCGCGCAGCAGATTGCCGGCTTCAAGATGGAGACGCGCCTGGTGCGTCCCGACGGCCGCATCGTGTGGGTGGAAGCCTCGATCAACGCGGTGGGGACGGAGAGCCAGCCGCACCACCTGTGCATGATCGAAGACATTACTGACAAGAAGGAAACTGAAGCGCTGATCTGGCAGCAGGCCAACTTCGACACGCTGACGCAGTTGCCGAACCGGCGCATGTTCCTGGATCGCCTGCAGCACGATATTCTGAAATCGCGCCGCGACGGCACCCGCATCGCCATCCTGTTCATCGACCTTGACCACTTCAAGGAAGTCAACGACACCCTGGGCCACCACCAGGGCGACGTGCTGCTGGTGGAAGCGGCGCGCCGCATCGGCGCCTGCGTGCGCCAGTCGGATACCGTGTCGCGCCTGGGCGGCGACGAGTTCACCGTAATTCTGCCGGAGCTGTCGGAAGTCGACCGGGTGGAGGACATTGCCCAGCACATCATCGACAGCCTGCGCATGCCGTTCCAGCTGGGGCAGGAACAAGCCTTTGTCTCGGCCTCGATCGGCATCACCATTTACCCGGACGATGCCGGCAATATGGACGACTTGCTGAAGCATGCCGACCAGGCCATGTACGCCGCCAAGGGCGCGGGCCGCAACCGCTTCAGCTACTTCACGCCGGCCTTGCAGGTGGCCGCGCTGAACCGCATGCGCCTGACCAACGACTTGCGCGGCGCGCTGAAAGGCAACCAGCTCAAGCTGTACTTCCAGCCCATCGTGCATCTCCAGACCGGCAAGATCCACAAGGCCGAAGCGCTGATCCGCTGGGAGCATCCGCAGCGTGGCATGGTCAGCCCGCTGGAGTTCATCCCGCTGGCTGAATCAAGCGGCCTGATCGTCGATATCGGTGAATGGGTGTTCCGCGAGTCGGCGCAATGGGTCAAGCGCTGGCGCGAGGAAGTGCACCCCGGCTTCCAGGTCAGCCTGAACCAGTCGCCGATGGAATTCCAGCGCGAACGGGCCACCTACGCCGATTGGCTGGCCTACCTGCAGCAGCTCGGCGTGCCGGGTGAAAGCATCGTGGTGGAAATCACGGAAGGCCTGCTGCTGGACGCCAACACCAGCGTCACCGACAAGCTGCTGCAACTGCGCGACGCCGGCATCCAGGTCGCACTGGACGATTTCGGTACCGGCTATTCCTCGCTGTCCTACCTGAAGAAGTTTGACATCGACTATCTCAAGATCGACCGCAGCTTTACCCGCAACCTGGCGCCCGATTCAAGCGACATGGCCTTGTCCGACGCGATCATCGTGATGGCCCACAAGCTTGGACTGAATGTGATCGCCGAAGGCGTGGAAACCACCGAACAGCGCGACCTGCTGGCCGGCGCCGGCTGCGACTACGGCCAGGGCTATCTGTTCGCCCGTCCTCTGCCCGCCGCAGACTTCGACGCCATGCTGCACCAGCAATCGATCCCCACCGCCGCAACCCCGCACGCCACTGCCGCCTGATTGCGCCGCACTTGACTCAAGTCAAAGCCAAGCCATATCACGAAAACCTATAGTTACTTCCGAACCAACCAAGGAGTAACGAAATGGGAAAAGAAAAACAGGTGTATATGGCCGGCGCCGGCATCGGTAACCTGGCGGCGGCGGCTTTCATGATCCGCGATGGAAAAATGCGCGGTGACCAGATTCATATTTACGAATCGCTGGGCGTGGCAGGCGGCAGCCTGGATGGCGCGGGCAACGCGAAGGATGGTTACCGCCTGCGCGGCGGCCGCATGCTGACGACCGATAACTACGAATGCACCTGGGACCTGTTCGCGTCGATCCCGTCGCTGGTCCACCCTGGACAGTCGGTGCTCGATGAGACGCTGGCATTCAACGAACTGCATCAGTCGCACTCGCAAGCGCGCCTGGTTGACCGCAACCGCCATAAAGTGGATGTGACATCGATGGGCTTCAGCCTGCGCGACAGGATGGAGCTGCTCAAGCTGCACGAAGCGGATGAAGCGGCATTGGGCAATTCCCCCATCACCGATCACCTGTCGCCGGCATTTTTCGAAACGCCGTTCTGGTACATGTGGGCCACCACCTTCGCCTTCCAGCCGTGGCACAGCGCGGTGGAGTTCAAGCGCTACCTGCATCGCTTCATGAAGGAGTTCTCACGCATCGAAACGCTGGCCGGGGTCAAACGCACCGTGTACAACCAGTACGACTCGCTGGTCCGTCCATTGCAGGCATGGCTGGCGCAGCAGGGCGTGCGTATTGAAACCGGTTGCACCGTCACCGACATCAAGCTGGAAGACGGCAAGGACGCATTGGTGGTGCATGCAATCGAGCTCGAACGGGACGGCCAGCGCGAACTGCTACCGGTTACCCCTGACGACCTGGTGTTCTTCCAGAACGGCTCGATGACGGACGCCTCCAGTTTCGGCAGCATGGACTCTGCGCCGCCGCGTCTTGACCGGTACCAGAGTGGCGGCTGGAAGCTGTGGGAACGCCTGGCGGAAGGCCGGCCGGAGCTTGGCAATCCTGCTGCGTTCAACCGCAATATCCAGCAATCGTGGTGGGAATCGTTCACGGTCACACTGCGTGATTCCATCTTCTTCGACCAGATGCAGGCCTTCAGCGGCAACGTCGCCGGTACTGGCGGCCTGGTGACCTTCAAGGATTCCAACTGGTTGATGTCCGTCGTGCTGGCGCACCAGCCGCACTTCGCCGATCAACCGGCCGACATAAAAGTCTTCTGGGGCTACGCCTTGCATCCGGACCGCGTTGGGAACTTCGTCGCCAAGCCGATGGCTGACTGCACCGGCGAAGAGATTTTGCGCGAACTGGCGGGACACCTGAACTTCGAACCTGAAGTCTTCGCCCAGGCCAATTGCATTCCTTGCCGCATGCCCTACATCACCAGCATGTTCATGCCGCGCCATTACAGCGACCGGCCATTGCCGGTGCCAATCGGCTCGCGCAATCTCGCCCTGGTCAGCCAGTTCGTCGAAGTACCGGACGACGTGGTGTTCACGGTCGAGTACTCGGTGCGCGCAGCACAAATGGCGGTATACCAGCTGCTTGGTATCGAGCGCGAGATCCCGCCGATCAAGCGCCACGACAAGACGCTGGAAGTGATGCTGGCCGCGCTGGTCAAGGCAGCCTGATAACGACAGGCGGGCGGCGGATTGGGGAATCCTTGACCTGGCTCAAGGATTTTTCAGTCGCGCCCGCGCAAGATGCCGGCTATGAATCTCGCAAACTCACTCTTGCACGCGCTGGCTGATCACGGCGCGCGCGAAGTCTTTGGTATCCCCGGAGACTTCGTCCTTGCCTTCTTCGAACAAATTGAGAAATCTGGCGTCCTGCCCCTCTACACGCTGAGCCACGAGCCGGGCGTGGGCTTTGCAGCCGATGGGGCGGCACGCTATCACGGGCGCATAAGCGTGGCGGCGGTGACCTATGGTGCGGGGGCACTCAATATGGTCAACGCCGTCGCGGGCGCTTACGCAGAAAAGGTGCCGATGGTGGTGATTTCCGGCGCGCCGGGCACCAATGAACGCCGCAATGGGTTCCTGCTGCACCACCAGGTCAAGCACCTGGACTCGCAAATGGCGATCTTCCGCGAGATCACCTGCGACCAGTGCGTGCTGGACGATCCCCAGCGCGCGCCGGAAGACATCGCCCGGGTGCTGCGCAGTGCGATCACGCATTCGCGTCCGGTCTACATCGAGCTGCCGCGCGACCTGGTGCATGCGCCTTGCGCGCGGGTGCACGCCCTTCCGGCGCCTGTGCATGATGCGGATGCCCTGGCAGCCTGCGTGGAAGAAGTGTTGGCCCGCCTGGAGCGCGCCGCGCACCCCGTGCTGATGGTCGACATCGAAATACGCCGTTTCGGCCTGGAGAGCAAGGTCGCGCAGCTGGCCGCCAAGCTGCAGGTGCCGGTCGTGACCTGCTTCATGGGCCGCGGACTGCTGGCCAGCGAGCCGGAAGCACCGCTGCTTGGCACCTACCTCGGCGTCGCCGGCGCACCGGAAGTCACCGAAGCCGTGGAAGGTTCGGACGCCCTGTTGATGCTGGGCGTGATCCTCTCCGACACCAATTTCGGCGTGCAGCGCGAACGCATCGACCTGCGCAAGTGCATGCTGGCGCTGGACGGCGACGTCACCCTCGGCTATCACACCTACCACGACATCCCGCTGGAAGCACTGGTGGACGGCCTGCTGGCCCATGCCAAGCCCTTGCGCGCCGATGCTGCCCTGCGCGGTGAGCGTACCGCCTATCCATGCGACCTGCCTGCGGACGACAACCCGCTGGTGCCGCGCGACGTGGCGAGCGCCATCAACGACATGATGCGCAAGCACGGCCGCATGACAATCGCCTCCGACATCGGCGATTGCCTGTTCACCGCGCTGGATATCGAGAACACCGACCTGCTAGCGCCCGGCTACTACGCCACCATGGGTTACGGCGTGCCGGCCGCCTTTGGCTTGCAGGCAGCCGGTGGTGAGCGCCCGCTGGTGCTGGTCGGCGACGGCGCCTTCCAGATGACCGGCTGGGAGCTGGGCAACTGCCAGCGCTACGGCCTGGACCCGATCGTGGTTATCTTCAACAACTGCAGCTGGGAGATGCTGCGCGCCTTCCAGCCGCAATCCGGCTTCTGCGACTTGAGCGACTGGCGCTTTGCCGACATGGCGCAAGCCTTGGGCGGCGACGGTTACCGCGTCACCACGCGCGCCGAACTGGCGGCGGCACTGGAATGCGCCGTGCAGCAGCGCGGACGCTTCCAGCTGGTGGAAGTCATGCTGCCGCGCGGCGGCCAATCCGAGACCCTGGCCCGCTTCGTCAACGGCGTACGCCGCCTGCAGGGAAACAAAGCATGATCGAACTCGTTTGTCCCGCCGGCAGCCTGCCGGCATTGAAAGCTGCTGTCGATAACGGCGCCGATAGCGTCTACCTCGGCTTCCGCGACGCCACCAATGCCCGCAATTTCGCCGGCTTGAATTTCGATGAAGCCGCGATTGCTGAAGGCATCCGTTATGCGCACCAGCGTGGCCGCAAAGTACTGCTGGCGCTGAACACTTATCCGCAAGCGGCCAACTGGCAGCTGTGGCGCGAAGCAGTCGACCGCGCCGCCGGCGCCGGGATCGACGCCATCATCCTGGCCGACCCGGGCTTGATGGAATACGCCCGCAACAAGCATCCTGGCTTGCGCCTGCACTTGTCAGTGCAAGGCTCCGCCACCAACCACGAGGCGATCAACTTCTACCACGAGCAGTTCGGCATTTCGCGCGCCGTGCTGCCGCGCGTGCTGTCGATGCAGCAGGTCGAGCACCTGATCCGCCACGTGAAAACCGAGATCGAGGTCTTCGGTTTCGGCAGCCTGTGTGTGATGGTGGAAGGCCGCTGCGCCTTGTCGTCCTACGCCACCGGCGAATCGCCCAATACGGCCGGCGTTTGCTCGCCCGCCAAGGCAGTACGCTGGCAGCAGACACCGAAAGGCCTGGAATCGCGCCTGAACGGCGTCCTGATCGACCGCTACCAGCCGGACGAAAACGCCAGCTACCCCACGCTGTGCAAGGGACGCTTCGAAGTGGAAGGCGAAACCTATTACGCGATCGAGGAACCGGCCAGCCTGAATACCATGGAGCTGCTGCCGCAACTGGTGCAGATGGGCGTCAAGGCGATCAAGATCGAAGGCCGCCAGCGCAGTCCCGCCTACGTGGCGCAAGTGACGCAAGCCTGGCGCTCGGCGATCGATGCCTGCGGCGACGGCAAGCGGCGCTTCGCCATCCACCCGAGCTGGAGTGCCGCGCTGGACCGCGTGGCGGAAGGCCAGCAGCACACCCTGGGCGCCTATCACCGCAAATGGAAATGAGTATGTTGAAACTAGCCCTCGGCCCGGTGCTGTATTACTGGCCGCGCCTGACCATGTTCGAGTTCTACCAGCAGGTAGCCGAAAGTCCGGTCGATATCGTCTACCTCGGCGAAGTCGTATGTTCGCGCCGCCATGAACTGCGCCTGCCGGACTGGCTTGATATCGCCGCCCTGCTGCGCGATGCGGGCAAGGAAGTGGTGTTGTCCACCCAGGCGCTGATCGAATCGGGCGCTGAACTGACCACCATGCGCAAGTTGTGCGAACACCGCGACTTCCTGGTGGAGGCCAACGACTTCGGCGCCGTGCGCAACCTGGAAGGCGCTGGCTTTATCGCCGGCCCGCACCTGAATATCTACAGCGAGCCGACGCTGGCCGTGCTGGCTCGCCAGGGCGCGCGCCGCTGGGTGGCGCCGCTGGAAATGGACCGAACCGCCATCGCCACCCTGCTGAAGACGCAACCGGCCGGCATGGAGAGTGAGGTCTTCGCGTGGGGCCGCATGCCGCTGGCCTTCTCCGCCCGCTGCATGACCGCCCGCAACCGCAACCTGCCGAAGGACGATTGCCAGTTCAGCTGCATCGATTACCCGGACGGCCTGATCATGGACACACGCGAGCAGAAAGCCTTCCTGGTGCTGAACGGCATACAGACCCAATCCGCATTGTGCTGCAACCTGGTGCGCGTCATGCCGGAGATGGCCGACATGGGCATCAATGTGCTGCGCATCTCGCCGCAGTCGCGTGACACACTGGAAGTGTTGGCAGCCTTCGACAAGGTGCGCCGCGGCGAATGGCAGGCGCCGCATGCCGCCGTCGTGCTGGAGCCGCTGGCCCCCGGTGGCAGTTGCGATGGTTTCTGGTACGGCCAACCCGGCATGGAGCGCGTGGCATGACGACAGCACCGTTCCGCATCCCGCCCGCCATCGGCCGCCTGCTGGGCCGCCTGCCGCCGCAGCCGCCCGCCTGGCTGTTCGTGCAAGGGCTGAACCGAATCCTGGCGCCGCAATTGCCTGAAGACGTGCGCCAGGCCCTATTTGCCCGCCGCCTGCGCCTGCGGGTGGAAGACGCCGGCCTCGCGATCGACTTCAGCTGGCAGGGCAAGGGCTTTGAAATGGCCCGCCATGGCGAGCAGCCCGACCTCACCATCGGCGCCTGCGCGCACGATCTGGTGCTGATGGCGCGCCGCCAGGAAGATCCGGACACGCTGTTCTTCTGCCGCCGCCTGATCCTGGAAGGCGACACGGAACTGGGCCTGCTGTTCAAGAACACGCTGGACGGCCTGGACGCCAGCGCCTTCGACTGGCGCAAGCTGCTGCCGAAAATCCCGACGCCGCCCGGCGCCCGCCATGGCTGACAGGACGCTGCCGCTGGTGTATTCATGCTCCGGCTGCAGCAGCGCGGCCCAACTGGCCAACGCCGTCGCACTCAAGCTTGACCGCGACGGCACCGCGGAGATGTCCTGTATCGCCGGGGTTGGCGGCGGCGTCGCCCCGCTGGTCAAGCTGGCCCAGTCCGGCCGCACCATCATCGCCATCGACGGCTGCCCCTTGGCCTGCGCCCGCGAATGCCTGGCGAAGCAGGGCGTTACTCCCGGCCACCACCTCCTCCTCAACGAACTAGGCGTGCGCAAGAAAATGCACGCCGACTTCGATCCTGCCGATGTCGGCTATCTGTCCGGCCACGTTACCCGTCTCCTGTCGAAATCACAACCCTGACGGGGCGACAACCGTTTTCCCGCCAAAAGGCGATAATAACGATCGCGTTTCGCGGTTCTAATAGGCAAAGACTATTGAGTCTATTTGAACAATCAAATTTCCAAATCTCCGGGAAGGCCTTAAACTGGCGTCTCATTGATTCACAAACCCACGAGGAAACCACAATGTCCCTGATTAACACCCAAGTAAAACCATTCAAGGCCACCGCATACCACAACGGCAAATTCGTTGACCTGAGCGAAGAATCCCTGAAAGGCAAGTGGTCCGTATTCGTGTTCTACCCAGCCGACTTCACCTTCGTGTGCCCAACCGAGCTGGAAGACCTGGCAGACCACCACGCAGAATTCGCCAAGCTGGGCGTGGACGTGTACGGCATCTCGACCGACACCCACTTCGCCCACAAGGCATGGCACGACACTTCCGACGCCATCAAGAAAGTGCAGTACGCGCTGATCGGCGACCCAACCGGCACCCTGTCCCGCAACTTCGAAGTGATGATCGAAGAAGAAGGCCTGGCACTGCGCGGCACCTTCGTGATCAATCCGGAAGGCTTCATCAAAGTGATGGAAGTGCACGACAACGGCATCGGCCGCGACGCTGCTGAACTGCTGCGCAAAGTGAAGGCAGCCCAGTACGTGGCTTCCCACCCAGGCGAAGTGTGCCCAGCCAAGTGGACCGAAGGCGCAGCAACCCTGAAGCCATCGCTGGACCTGGTCGGCAAGATCTAAGCATCTAGTCTGCTAATGGCTTGAACAGGCGACCCCACGGGGTCGCCTTGGGGCGTTGAAGCGGTACCTACCGCAAGCGACTAATCAGAAAGGAATAGCCATGCTGGACGCAGACCTGAAAGCCCAACTCTCCTCCTACCTGGAGCGCGTTGTCCACCCGATCGAAATCGTGGCGCACACCGACGCCTCCGCCAAATCGCAGGAAATGTCGGCCCTGCTGCAGGACATCGTATCGGCCGGCCACGGCAAGATCACCGTCGTCGCAGGCACTGACGACAAGGCCCGCAAGCCTTCCTTCGACATCAACCGCAAAGGCACCGATATCGGCGTGAGTTTCGCCGGCATCCCGATGGGCCACGAATTCACCTCCCTGGTGCTGGCGCTGCTGCAAGTGGGCGGCCACCCGATCAAGCTGGACGAAAAAGTCGTCGAGCAGATCCGCAACCTGGACGGCGATTACGTCTTCGAAACCTTCATCTCCCTGAGCTGCCATAACTGCCCGGAAGTGGTGCAGGCGCTCAACGCCATGTCCGTGATCAACCCGCGCATCAAGGTGGTGGCGGTGGACGGCGGCGTGTTCCCGAAAGAAGTCGAGGAACGCCAGGTGATGGCCGTGCCGATGATGTACCTGAATGGCCAGCACTTCGGCCAGGGCCGCACCAACGTCGAGGAGATCCTCGCCAAGCTGGATACCGGCGCCTCGGCCCGCGCTGCGGCTGAACTGAGCAAGAAAGACGTGTTCGACGTGCTGATCGTCGGCGGCGGCCCTGCAGGCGCTGCTGCGGCCATCTACACGGCGCGCAAAGGCATCCGCACCGGCGTGATCGCCGACCGTTTCGGCGGCCAGGTGCTGGATACCCTGTCGATCGAGAACTTCATCTCGGTGAAGGAAACCGACGGCCAGAAGTTCGCGGTCGCCCTGGAGCAGCACGTCAAGGAATACGACGTGGACATCATGAACACCCAGCGCGCATCGAAGATCGTGCCGGGCAAGATCAAGGAAGTCCATACCGAGAGCGGCGCTGTGCTGAAAGCCAGGTCCGTGATCATTTCGACCGGCGCCCGCTGGCGCGAGATCAACGTGCCGGGCGAGAAGGAATACCGTAACCACGGCGTGGCCTACTGCCCGCACTGCGATGGCCCGCTGTTCAAGGGCAAGCGCGTAGCGGTGATCGGTGGAGGCAATTCCGGCGTGGAAGCGGCGATCGACCTGGCCGGCATCGTGGAGCATGTGACCCTGATCGAATTCGGCGCCGAACTGCGCGCGGATGCGGTGTTGCAGCGCAAGCTGGCCACCCTGCGCAATGTGAAGGTGATCAAGTCGGCCCAGACTTCCGAGATCCATGGCGATGGCAAGAAAGTGAACGGTTTGAGCTACACCGACCGCGAGACCGGGCAGTCGCATCGTGTCGACCTGGAAGGCGTGTTCGTCCAGATCGGCCTGGTGCCTAACACCGAATGGCTGAAGGGCACCATCGAGCTGTCCAAGCATGGCGAGATCGAGGTGGATGCCAAGGGGCAGACTTCGGAGACCGGCGTGTTCGCCGCGGGCGACGTGACCACTGTGCCGTACAAGCAGATCGTGATTGCGGTGGGCGAAGGCGCAAAGGCGGCGCTGGGGTCCTTCGACTATTTGATCCGCTCTTCGGCGGATGATGAGCCGGCGGCGATTGCAGCCTAAAACCGGTAAATCCGGGTCAGGCACAAGTGCCTGACCCATTCTGCACAACAGCTGTTGGTGTTGGTTCTAGGCCTTTGACTTTCGACGAAGATCAACATCGCACAACCTAACCCGAGTCAGATGATCTGACTGTGTCTGACCCTGTGGGTCAGACACAGGTTTACCGGTTTCAGAAATGAAAAAAGCCCCGTCTGCACAGAGCGCGATCTAGAGCGCGTTCTGGCTGACGGGGCTTTTCTCTGAATATTGGCGGAGCGGACGGGGCTCGAACCCGCGACCCCCGGCGTGACAGGCCGGTATTCTAACCAACTGAACTACCGCTCCAATTCTTCATCAGTGTGACTGGTGGGCGTTGAGAGGGTCGAACTCCCGACCTAATCCTTGTAAGGGATCCGCTCTACCAACTGAGCTAAACGCCCCTGCCTTCACTGTCGAACGTTTGTCACAACGTTCAGAAGAGGCCGCATTATAGGATGGATTTTGAAAGCCGCGCAAGCCTTTTTCCAAAAAACCTCAAAATTATTTGGAAACCCCGATTTGCGACAGCAGCCAGGCCATCTCGAATGCCCTCTCGCCCAGCGCGTTATAGCGCCCGGACGAGCCGCCATGGCCGGCGCCCATGTTCACCTTCAACAGCAGCGGGTTGCTGTCGGTCTTGTTGCGGCGCAGCTTGGCCACGTACTTGGCCGGCTCCCAGTACATCACCTGGCTGTCATTCAGGCTGGTGGTAACCAGCATGGCCGGATAATCTTTCAACAAGATGTTGTCGTACGGGGAATAGCTGCGCATGTAGTCGTAGGCCGCCTTCTCGTTCGGATTGCCCCACTCCAGGTACTCGCCGGTGGTCAGCGGCAGGCTGGCGTCCATCATGGTGTTCATGACGTCCACAAACGGCACCGCCGCGTGCACCGCCTTGAACAGGTCCGGACGCATATTCACCACGGCCCCCATCAGCAGGCCGCCGGCGCTGCCTCCCTGGATCGCCAGGCGGTCGCGCGAGGTCCATTTCTCCTTGACCAGGTATTCCGCGCTGTCGATGAAGTCGGTGAAGGTGTTCATCTTCTTCATCAGCATGCCGTCGTCATGCCATTTCTCACCCATGTCGTTGCCGCCCCGGATATGCGCCGCCGCGTAGATCACGCCGCGCTCCAGGATGCTCAGGCGGGTCAGCGAGAACGTCGCTTCCTGCGGAACGCCGTAGGAGCCATAGGAATACAGCACCAGCGGCGCCGAGCCATCCAGCTTCACGCCCTTCTTGTAGGCCACCCACAGGGGCACCTTCACGCCGTCGCGCGCGGTCGCCCACAGGCGCCTGGTCTCGTATTGGCTGAAATCGAAACCACCCGCCACTTCCTGCTTTTTCAGCACGGTGCGCTCGCCGGTCTTCATGTCGACGTCGATGGTCGAAGGCGGCGACAGCGGCGACTGGTAGCTGATGCGGTACTTGGTCAAGCCGTATTCCAGGTTGGTGGACGGCATCGACACATATACTTCGTCGTCAAACTTCACAGTCAGCCACTTCTTGCTGGCAAAGTCGTAGATGCGGGTGCGGCCCAATGCCCGCGACTTTTCCTGCACGGCCAGGAAGCCCTTGAACACGGTGACGCCTTGCAGCAGGGTGTCCTTGTCGTGCGGGACGATCTCGGTCCACTTCTTCGGATCGGATACGGGCGCCGCCACCAGGCGGAAATTCTTGGCCGCCCTATTGGTGCGGATGTATAGCTTGCCTTCGCGATGGCCCATGACGTAATAGCGATGGCCCTTGCTGCGCCCCAGCACAGTCTTGAAACTGCCCTTTGGCTGCTCGGCCGGCAGCATGAAAACTTCGGTGGTATCGGTCGCACCCGACAGCAGGAAAACATGCTTGTTGTCCGAACCGGCAAAAACCTGCAGGGCGAATTGCTCGACCGGCTCGTGGAATACCTGCTCCGGCTGGCCGTCCAGCGCAAGGCGGAACAAGCGGTCGGAACGCTTGGTGGTCGGGTCTTCCTGCACCACGAACAGGGTCTTGTTGTCGGCGGCCCACGCGATCGTTGTCGTGCGCGGCATGGTGGTCGACAGCACCTTGCCGGTGCCAAGGTCTTTCACATGCAGCTCGTACTGACGGAAGCCGTTGTTGTCGGTGGTGTAGGCCAGCAGCTTGCCGTCCGGGCTGGGCAGCACCATGCCGAGGGCGAAGTATTTCAGGCCTTCGGCCATGGCATTCTGGTCCAGCATGATTTCTTCCGGCGCAGCGGCGTCGTAGCTGCCGTCTGCCGCAGCCTTGCGGCGGCAATTGAGCTGGTACTGCTTGCCCGCTTCGATGCGGGTGTAATAGTAGTAATCGCCGCGGCGCGCCGGCACCGACAGGTCGACCGGTTGGGTGCGGTCCTTGAACTCCTTGTACAGCGTGTCGGCGAACGGCTTGATACTCTCGGTCATGGCGGCGGTGTAGCTGTTTTCCGCGTTCAGGTATTCGATGACGGCCGGATTGGTCTTGTCCTGCAGCCAGCGGTAATCGTCGGTGACCTGCTCGCCATGGCGGGTTTCCATCCACTGCGTTTTTTCGGCGACAGGCGGCTGCGGCAGGTCCGCAGCAAGAGCCTGTGCAGCCAGCAGGGGCAGCAACAGGCTGGTGATCAGTCGTTTGCTCACTTCTTCAGCTCCAAGGGGGGAAAATGTGCAATGATTCTAGGGTGCGATACTTAGAAATACAACAAGAATGATCACTACCGAAACGCTGTATGCGCGCGTCACCTGGCGCCTGCTGCCCTTCCTCTTCCTGTGCTACGTGGTGGCATACCTGGACCGGGTGAACGTCGGTTTTGCCAAGCTGCAGATGCAGGCGGACCTGCAGTTTTCCGACACCGTGTATGGGCTGGGCGCCGGGATCTTCTTCGTAGGCTACTTCCTGTGCGAGGTGCCTTCCAACCTGCTGATGCTGCGCGTCGGCGCGCGGCGCTGGATTGCGCGCATCATGGCCAGCTGGGGCCTGCTGTCGGCGGCCATGCTGTTCACCAGCAGCCCGGTGAGCTTCTATGTGATGCGCTTCCTGCTTGGCGTGGCGGAGGCGGGCTTCTTCCCCGGCGTGATCCTGTACCTCACCTACTGGTATCCGGCGCAGCGGCGCGCCCGCATCGTCGCCGTTTTCATGAGCGGCGTCGCGGTGGCGGGCGTGGTGGGCGGCCCGCTGTCGGGCTGGATCATGTCGCACTTTGGCGGCAGCGGCGGGCTGGCCGGCTGGCAGTGGCTGTTCCTGCTGGAGGGCTTGCCGGCAGTGGCGCTGGGCGTGCTGACGCTGGCGCTGCTGGACGATGGCATCGACGATGCCAACTGGCTTAACGACGAGGAAAAGGCGCTGTTGAAGCACGAGCTGGCGCGCGACGGCGCACCGCACGCGCAATGGGGCCTGCGCCACGTGTTCGGCAGCAGCCGGGTGTGGATCCTGGCGCTGGTGTACTTCCTGCTGGTGATGGGGCTGTACGGCGTCGGCTTCTGGCTGCCGCAACTGATACGCAACAGCGGCGTGCAGGACGTGCTCGACATCGGGCTGCTGACCGCTATCCCGTATGGCATCGCAGCAGCGGCGATGATCCTGATTGCGCGCCATTCCGACCGCAGCGGCGAACGGCGCTGGCACGTTGCGCTGGCTGCCTTCATTGGCGCAGCAGCCTTGCTGGCGTCGACGCATTATGCAAACAACCCGGTGCTGGCGCTGGCGGCCTTGAGCGTGGCGACGGCCGGCATCCTCAGCACCTTCCCGGTGTTCTGGAGCATTCCGACCGCCATGCTGGGCGGCTCTGCGGCTGCGGCAGGCATCGCCATGATCAATTCGCTCGGCAACCTGGCCGGTTTTGTCAGCCCCTACCTGGTCGGCGCGATCAAGGACGCCACGCACAGTACAGCCAACGGCATGCTGCTGGTGGCGGCCTGCCTGGCGGCGGGCGGCGCCCTGGTGCTGCTATGCGTCGGCAGCAAAGGAGAAATGCTGTGAAGACTGGCCGCGAACTGCTGTCCGAACTGTTCAACGCCGCCCTGCGCGCGGCCGACCCGCTGGAAACCATTGCGGCCCACCTGCCGCCGCCGCCGAAAGGCCGTACCGTCATCATCGGCGCCGGCAAGGCGTCCGCGCGCATGGCGCAGGGCGTGGAGCGGCGCTGGCAGGGCCCCCTGAGCGGCGTCGTGGTGACGCGCTACGGACATGGCGCGCCCACGCAGCAGGTGGAAGTGATCGAGGCCGGCCACCCGGTGCCGGACGACGCCAGCCAGGCCGCAGCGCGCCGCATGCTGGCGGCAGTGCGGGGCCTGGGGCCGGACGATATGGTGCTGTGCCTGATGTCCGGCGGCGGCTCGGCGCTGATGTCGCTGCCGGCGCCCGGCATCACGCTGGAGCAGAAGCGCGACATCAACAAGGCTTTGCTGCGCAGCGGCGCGCCGATTGGCGACATCAATATCGTGCGCAAGCACCTGTCGGCGATCAAGGGGGGCCGCCTGGCGCTGGCTTGCGGCCAGGCGCGCGTGGTCACGCTAGTGCTGTCGGACGTGCCGGGCGACGATCCGGCCGTGGTGGCCAGCGGCCCGACCCTGGCCGATCCGTCGACCGCGCAGGACGCCCTGCGCATCCTGCAGCAATATGGCATCGAGCTGGCGCCCGCCGTGCGCGCAGTGCTGGAAGACCCGGCGCAGGAGACGCCAAAGCCCGGCGATTCACGCCTGGAGCGCAATAGCGTGGCGGTGATTGCCTCCGCCAGGCACGCCTTGCAGGCGGCGGCCGACATGGCCCGCGCCGAAGGCCTGCGCCCGCTGATATTGAGCGACAGGCTGGAAGGCGAATCGCGCACGGTGGCCGTGTCGCATGCCGCCCTGGCGCAAGGCGTGATCGAGCATGGCAGCCCATTGCGGCCGCCCTGCGTCATCCTGTCAGGCGGGGAAACCAGCGTCACGGTGCGCGGCACGGGCCGCGGCGGGCGCAATGCGGAATACCTGCTGGCGCTGGCTGTCGCGCTGCAGGGAGCGCCCGGCGTGCACGCCATCGCCTGCGACACCGACGGCATCGACGGCACCGAGGACAATGCCGGCGCCGTGCTGGGGCCGGACACGCTGCAGCGCGCCGCCGCCCAGGGCCTGGACGCCCGCGCCCTGCTCGACAACAACGACGGCTACAGCTTCTTCTCAGCGCTGGGCGACCTGGTGGTCACCGGCCCCACCCGCACCAATGTGAACGACTTCCGGGCGATCCTGCTTATTTGATGGCGGCGGCCAGCTTGGCCCACACCGCATCGCCAATGTCCTTGCGGCCGTCCGGCGCGCGGTAGGACAGGAAGAACGTCTCGTTTTTTTTTCCGGTTGCCATGTACATGAAGTAGGCCGGCTGTCCAGTGGTGCCGCTGATCATGGAAACCATCACGGCCGGGTGCCTGGCATCTTTGAATTCCTGGACCTGGATATTGGTGGCTGCACCGCGCAGTTTGTTCAGCGAACCGGGATCACTGATCCCGTAGAACACATGGTGGGCCGCGTCGTAAGTGACGTTGGTGGCGGTTGAACCGTACATATAGCCATTGCGGGTCGGCAGGCTGGCGGCGGTCGCCGTCGCGGCATCTTCCGGGCGCATCCAGTACGAATAGCCGATTTTCTTGACCTTGGACTGCTGGAATTCCGCCGGTACCGGCACGTTCAGGGCGATCTGGTACGGCAGGCGGCCCTGCATGAAGTCATTGACGGGAACGTCGCGCGTCTGCACAGCCACTGGCGCCGGGGCCGCAGCAGAAGCCGCAGGCTTGGACGCCTTCGCCGATGCCGATGCCGCCGGTGCGGCATTCGCCACTGCAGCCGTGGTGCTGATGGCCAGGCCGGCCACAAATAAAATCGATTTCAACTGGAACTCCTGTTTTTCATCTCTGCTTTCGGGGAAGGCTAATCCTCTCACGGCTTCCCTTTGCGGTGCAATGTTGTTTGTTCAAGCAGGGCAGCGGCTGGCTGGCTGGTCGCCGGCCGCTACGGCTTTCCTGAGCAGGTCCTGCGCTGCTTCCCGGTCGCCACGAGCGCCCCGCTCCAGTCTCAGGACGGCAGCGTTGTAGGCGGCGACTGGATTGCCCAGCGCCGCAGCGGCATCAAACGCCTTCCATGCGCGCTCGGGGCAAAGGCTGAACGTTTCATGACCGACGCCGGCGCGCAGCAAGCCATCGGCGTCGCCTTGCCTGGCAAACGTCTCTTCAAACTGTGCTGGCCAGCCTGTCACCAGCGATGCCATGACCGGCTCCCCTTTTTTGACGGCATACGGGCCAGTAACGAAAGCTGTAAAAGCTTGCTGCGTGGTGGTGAGCTTGCCGTCCTTGCTGTACCACAGGAAGCCGTCGGCACCGCTTACCTTGACGTCGCCCAGCTTGTTGGACAGTTGCCGCGCCAGCGGAAGATGATGCTTGTCGGGCGCTGTGCCGCTCCACGAAGACATCAGCACGACATGGCTGAGCTTCTTCTTCTTTTTGCTTTCCTGCCGGAGGACCTCCGCCAGTTTGTCGATCGTCATGATGCGGGAGTCGGGACCATACAAGTGCCAGGGGCTGCCATGGAGGGCGATGGTCATCCCCTCATCCCCGCCGTCCGGTACGGCCTCCGCGTACTGATACAAGGCATCCGATGCGGGCACGCATTCCTCGCGCATCGGATAGCAGTTATCGATATTGAGCACGCCTTTCAGCGGCAGTGTCGTTGGGCAGCCTGCTTGCGCAACGGCGCAGCCAGCCAGCAGGGAAATGAGGGCAAATCGGTGATGGAGTGTCACATGGATTCCTGTTTGATTACCTGGGAGGTAATCGTCGCATGGCATGGATTTGTTGACAATGGCTTCACCAACCAACGAAAGGAGAAACACCATGCAAATCGTCGACAAATACCTGGCAGCCTGGAACGAGCGCAGCGCCGATGAGCGCCGTGCCCGTGTGGCAGCGGCTTTCACTCCGGAAGCCAACTACAAGGACCCGCTGATGCAGGGCGCCGGCCATGGTGCGATCGACGCCATGATCGCCGGCGCGCAGGGGCACTTCCCCGGCCACCGTTTTGAACTGGCCGGCACCCCGGACAGCCATGGCGACGTGCTGCGCTTCTCGTGGACGCTGGGCGCGCCTGGCAGCGATCCGGTTGCCAAAGGCACCGACTTCGCAGTTCTCGCGGCGGACGGGCGCCTGGCCAGCGTGACCGGCTTTATCGACTACTTCGCACAGTAAGGAAGGGAGGCAATCATGACCGCATACAAGATCTCGGGCGCCCGCGTGATCGAACCGAACACCGTGCGTACTGCCGACGGCGTCAACCTGTTCTACCGCGACTGGGGCGATGGCGAACCGGTTCTGTTCGTGGGTGGCTGGTCGCTGGGTGCCGATTCCTGGTGCTACCAGATGCTGGCGCTGGCGGAGCAGGGCATGCGCGTGATTGCCTTCGACCGGCGCGGCCACGGCCGCTCCAGCGATCCTGGCCGCGGCTATGACTTCAACACCCTGGCCGACGACCTGGGTGCCGTGCTGGAAGCGCTTGACCTGGATGAAGTCACCCTGGTGGCCCATTCGATGGGCTGCAATGAAGTGGTGCGCTACCTGACCCGCCACGGGCAGCGCCGCATCAGGCGCGTCGCCTTGCTGGGGACCATGACGCCTTGCATCGCCAGGTCTGCCGACAACCCGGACGGCATCGATCCGGCGCTGCTGGAATACTTCCGCAAGGAGCAGCTGATGAAGGACCTGCCGAAATGGATCGATGAAAACCTGCCGCCGTTCGTGGCCGAACATACGCCACCAGGCATGCGTGACTGGCTGCGCGCCATGCCGCTGCAAGCCTCGCTGCAGGCATTGTACGAATGCAACCGCTCGCTGCAGCGCGAAGATTTCCGTGCCGAGCTGCCGAACGTTACGCTGCCGGTTCTGCTGTTTGCCGGCACCAATGACGCCAGCGCGCCGTTCGAGCTGACCGCCAGGCCGAGCGCCGCACTGCTACCCAATGCGAAACTTCAAGTGTACGAAGGCGCGCCGCATGGTATGTTCCTCACCCACATGGCAAGAGTGAACAGCGACTTGCTGGACTTCATACGGTCTTGAGGGGAGCGATATGGGAGCGGCGGCACCAGGGCAGTATTTCAGCGACTACGCAGCGGCGATGCGCTATTGGCGCGGCAAGCGCGGTTTCAGCCAGTTGCGGCTGTCGACCGAGAGCGGCATCTCGCAGCGGCATATCAGTTTCCTGGAAAGCGGACGCTCGCAGCCCAGCCGCGAAATGATCCTGAAACTGGGCATTGTCCTCGACATCCCGCTACGGGAGCGCAATGTGATGCTGCTGGCAGCCGGATACGCGCCGGCCTACCAGGAGCGCAACTTGTCCGATCCCGAAATGAAGGCGGTGAAGCAGGCGCTGGACTTCATGCTGCGACAGCAGGCGCCCTATCCTGCACTGGTGGTGGACCGCTTGTGGAACCTGGTCATGAGCAACGGCCCGGCAGCCAAGATGATCGAGTGGCTGCTCGATGGCCCGCCTACTACCTCCAACGTGATCAAGCTGACCCTGGAGCCGAATGGCCTGCGCAAGTACATCGTCAATTGGGAGGATGTCAGCGTCGACCTGCTGCAATGGATTCAACGGGAGGCCATGGGCGACGGGCCGGGCAGTGAAGCGACCATGTTGCTGGAGGAGCTGCTGGCGATTCCAGGCATCCGTGCGGTGTCGAAGACTGCCAACCTGGACCGCCGCGCGCTGCCCTTCCTGCCGTTCACGGTGCGAAAGGATGGCGTGGAGCTCAACCTGTTCACCACCATCGCCACGCTCGGCACGCCGCACGACGTCACGGTGCATGAGTTGCGCGTGGAGGCATTCTTCCCCGCCGACGAAGCGACGGCGCAGTGGTTCCGCAAGCTGCCGGCCTAAAACTCTTCCCAGTCGTCGCCGGGCGGCGTGGCGCGCGCCGGCGCCGCTGACTGCTTGCCCGCCGCGCCAGCGCGCGCCGCCTTGGCCGGTGCAGCAGGGGCGGCCGGAGCTTCATCCTCCACAGCATTCACTGCCGGCACGGAAGCGCCGACGCCATTTGCTTTTGCAGCCTGCGCCGTGCGCCTTGCCGCCCCGCCTTTCACCGCATTGCCGGCCGCACCACTGCCGGCAGGGGCGCGGGCCGCCCTCAGCGCAGGCACTATGGCCTGCGCCGGGACGCTGGTCGCAGTGGAGGCGCGCGCAACCGGCGCCGAATATTGCCCTGCCGAGCCTTCCATCCGGAATACCGCCACTGCCTCCACCAGCCGCTCGGATTGCTCCTGCATGCTACGCGCCGCTGCGGCCGCCTGTTCCACCAGCGCCGCATTCTGCTGCGTTGCGTTATCCATTTCCGCGATGGCAGTGTTCACCTGTTCAATTCCGGAAGACTGCTCCTGGCTGGCCGAGGTGATCTCATTCATGATGTCCGCCACCTGCTGCACCGACGCCACGATCTGCTTCATGGTCGCACCGGCGCGATCCACCAGCGCACCGCCCGCGTCAACCTTGGCGATCGAATCGTCAATCAGTTCCTTGATTTCCTTGGCCGCTGCCGCGCTGCGCTGCGCAAGGTTGCGCACCTCCGACGCCACGACGGCGAAACCGCGGCCCTGCTCGCCGGCGCGCGCCGCCTCCACCGCGGCATTCAGGGCCAGGATATTGGTCTGGAAGGCGATGCCGTCAATCACGCTGATGATGTCCGCCATGCGCGCCGAACTGGCCTTGATCCCGCCCATGGTATCGACCACCTCGCCCACCACTTGCCCGCCTTCGCTGGCATGGCCGGCAGCCGACACCACAAGCTGGTTGGCCTGGCGCGCGTTGTCGGCGTTCTGCCGGACCGTCGAGGTCAACTCCTCCATCGAGGAGGCGGTTTCCTCCAGGCTGGCCGCCTGCTGCTCGGTGCGGCGCGACAGGTCGAGATTGCCGGCCGCGATTTCCGCCGCGGCGGTATTGATGGTATCGGTGGACGTGCGTACCGAGCCGACGGTGCGCTTCAGCGAGGCCACCATTTCTTGCAGGGCATTCAGCAAGCGCCCGGTTTCATCCTTGCGGCTGGTGTCGATGTCGGCAGTCAGGTCGCCGTGGGCCACGGTTTCGGCCACCTCCACCGCCTGCAGCAAGGGCCCGGTCACGGAACGGGTGATCAGGTAGCCTGCCGCCACCGACAGCGCGGTTGCCAGCACCAGCAGGCCGATCATCAGCATGGTTGCATTCGATGCGGACTCGGTTGCTTCCGCGCTATCCTGCCCCATCAGCTTGTTTTGCAGGGCAAGGATGGCGTCGAGTTTGCCGAAATAGGTGTTTTGCAGCGGGATGGCCTGCTTGAACAGCGTTTGCACCGCGCTGTCCTGGTCGCCTTCCTTGAACAGCTTGACCACCTCATCGCGCTTGGCTCGGAAAGCTTCGAACGCCTGCGTTTCTTCGGCAAACAGTTTCTTGGCCTCTTCCAGTACCAGGATCTTCTGCAGCTTTTGCGCCGCCGCGGCGCCTGCCGTATCAGCTTCCGCCATGCTGGCCAGGAAAGCGTCGCTGCTGATCTTGTCCGGCGCCAGCATGGCATTGCGCAAGGCTTGCGCCGAGCGGTTGGAATAGCTGCGCATCTCGTTGGTCAGCTGCACCTTCAGGTAGCGATCGCTGATCAGGCGCTCGGTCAGGGTCGAGTTGTGGCTCAGGCGGCTGATCCCTGTCAGCGACATTGCCAGCTGGATCGCAATGGCCAGCGCAAAACCGATCGCCAGCTTCACACCGATATTCATGTTCGAAAAGCTCATGCCAAGCCTCGCCAGAAAGTGGTTTTTTTTCGATGATCGCACAGGCATGGTAACGCGGCGCAGCGCTCAATGCCACAGCAAAGTCAGGGAAGTTGCTGGTACGCTGAAATGATGCCACGCCCATGGTCCGGCACCAGGGCGCGGCCGTTCGCTTCGCCGACATATTTGCCGTAGATGCGCGCCACAGTGCCATCGGCCACCATGCCGAGCAAGGCATCGGCAAACACCTTGCGCGCGGCCGGGGAGAGGTCGCTGCGAGAGAGATAAGCGCCGGCCAGCACGGGGAACGATTCCGTGACCGGCATCACGCTGACGTGCCCCTGCAGGCCGGCGCTTTGCAGGTAGCGCGCATAGATCGTCATCGGCGCCAGTGTCGCCTCGGCGCGTTTCGAGGCTATTTTTCGGAAGGCGATATCAAAGTCGTTGACCACTTCGACCCGGCCCTGTTCGCGCAAGCGGGCGACCTGGGCCTCGGCGTCGGGCGTGTACAGGATGCCACGCACCAGGTTCAGGCGCGCGCTGCTATGTTCCACGAATTCGGCCAGCGATTTGTAACTGCCCGTCACGCGGTGCGATAACACCAGGTCGAAGCGCGTGGTGACAAAGGGCACGAACTGGCCGAGGCGGTCGCGCTCTGCGCTGCGGGCCGAGCTGGCGGTTACGTTGATGCGGCCGCCGGCATATTCCGCCCAGAGCCGCGCCCGCGGGTACCAGCTGATATCGAGCGGACAGTTGGTGCGGCGCGCCAGTTCCCGCACGACGTCGATGGCGGCCCCGCCAACCCTGTCGTCCTCGCGAAAGGAGGCCTGGCCAAGGTCGCTGGCGCCGGCATGCAGTGGTGCTGGGCAGGCAGGGGCGGCAATTGCTGGGGTGGCGGCAAAGGCGAACAGCAGGGGCAGGATGTACATGCCCAGCAGTATATCCGCCGGGCACCTTGCTCAAAATGCTGTATATAATTACAGTATCACTAGCGAACTCGACTATTTGTTATGGACTGGCCCCGCCGCATTGCCCACCTCGACATGGATGCCTTTTACGCGTCCGTGGAGCTGCTGCGCTATCCGGAATTGCGCGGCCTGCCGGTGGTGATTGGCGGCGGCGGTCGCCACCAGCCGCGCGAACTGCCGGACGGCACCCGCGAATTCTCCCGCCTGCGCGACTACGTGGGCCGCGGCGTGATCACCACCTCCACCTATGAAGCGCGGGCGCTGGGCGTCTTTTCCGCCATGGGCACGATGAAGGCGGCTGCCCTGGCGCCGGACGCCATCCTGCTGCCGGTGGATTTCGATTCCTACCGCAAGTATTCGCGCCTGTTCAAGGCGGCCGTGGCCAGCATCGCGCCACAGATCGAAGACCGCGGCATCGATGAAATCTATATCGACCTGACCGAGGTGGCGGGCGAAACGCGTGAGCTGGCCCAGCGCATCAAGGATGCGGTGCGCGCTGCCACCGGGCTGTCGTGCTCGATAGGCGTGGCGCCCAACAAGCTGCTGGCCAAGATCTGCTCCGACCTGGAAAAGCCCAACGGCCTGACCGTGGTCGGCTACGACGACGTCCCGGCCCGTATCTGGCCGCTGCCGGTGCGCAAGGTGAACGGCATCGGCCCCAAGGCGGAGAAAAAGCTGGTCGCGCTCGGCATCGACACCGTCGGCCAGCTGGCTGCGGCCGACCCAGCCCTGTTGCAGGAACACTTCGGCCTCAACTACGCGGAATGGCTGCAGCGCATTTCTCATGGCCGCGACGAGCGCGCCGTCGCCACGCGCAGCGAGCCGAAAGGCGTCAGCCGCGAAACCACCTTCTCGCGCGACCTGCACGTCAAGCGCGACCGCGCCGAGCTGTCCGAAATCTTCACCCGCCTGTGCCAGAAGGTGGCCGAGGACCTGGCGCGCAAGCGCTACGCCGGCCGCACGGTGGGTATCAAGCTGCGCTATGCCGACTTCCGCACGGTGACGCGCGACCTGACCCTGCCTTCGCCCACGGCCGATGCCGCCGCCATCCGCCGCGCTGCCGGCGAATGCCTGCGCCGCGTGCCGCTGGACGACCGGCTGCGCCTGCTCGGCGTGCGCATGTCGGCCCTCTGCACGCTGGACGAGGCTGCCAGGGCCCAGCCGGCGCAAGGTGATCTTTTTGCTAATTTATGATACCTTTCCCGCGCGAGCTGGCATGCTGAGTCCGGCTGCAAACCCGGATTACCTATGCAAGCCAACGCTGTTCATCGCCCGGCACGGCGCGCCTGGCTGGTGCTTATCGCCTTCGGCCATCTGGCCGTGCTGATGGCCTGGCGCCCTGTCGCGCGGCAGGCGCAGGAATTGGCCGGGCAGCCGGAAGGCGAACTGATCTTGCTGAAGCTGCCGCAAGCCATTCGTCACCGTTCGGCCGAATTGCCCCCGCGACCACCGCGCGTGCAGCCGACCGCGCAGCACACAGCGGCCGTCCAGGCCCGCCCTGCACCGCCTCCGGTTGCCAGCGAAGCGGTCAGTCCGGATGCACCGCCCGCTTCCGCAGAGGCAATGCCGCAGTCGATCACCCTGCCAGCGCCCGCCAGCTTGCCGGCCGACCCATTTGCCAAACCGGCGGTGCGCGACGAATCCTTGCTTGAAAAGACCCGCAAGTCGGCCGCCAGCATCGACCGCCAGTTGCGCAAGGAGAGCCTGAACAAATATGCCACCGTCGTGGACGAGGACAAGGCCGCGACGCTTTCCATCACCGGTGCCCCTCCGCCCAAACCATTCGCGCCGGAGAGTTTCGCCGGCGCGAACGGCATCGTGCACAAGCGCTATATGTTGCGCGGGAAAATGGTGTGCGAAGAGGTCGACCATATCGGGACCGGCGGCCACGATGTCTTCCGCAAGGGCTCGAAAGCCCGCCTGGTCAAATGTCCCAAATGAGCCTGCCCTTCGAGCCCCGCAGGCGCCAGGCCTGGCTGGCCGCCATCGCGCTGGCGCACGCAGCGCTCTTCCTGTGCTGGCGCGGCATGCCCTATGTACGGCAGGCCAGCGTCCAGCGCGAAACGGAACTGGTCTACCTGCAAGCACCGAGGGAATTGCCCAGGCGCCCGCCTGCCGTGGCCGCACCGGCGGCGCCGGTTGCTACCGTCCGGCGCGCTGCACCGCCGCCGCCGGTGGTCAGCACAGCGACCGCGCCGGCAGCTTCCGAGACTGCGGCGCCGGTAGCAGAAGCCGTTACCGTGCCAGCCACCGTCAACGACGACCCGTTTGCCAAGCCGGCGCCACTGGCGGAGACGCTGCTCGAGAAAAATCGCAAGCTGGCCGCCGGCGTCGACCGCCAGCTCCGCAAGGAAAGCCTGAATAAATTTGCAACAATCATCCTGCCGGACACCAAGCTTGGGATGGCAATCGCCAAGGCGCAAACCAGGGAATGGGTGCTGGAACAGACTTCCGACCTGGGCGACGGCGTGACCATGAAGCGCTACCGCAGGGGGAATCAGCAGTATTGCGAGTACACCAACCTGGTCGGCGCACGGGGACAAGACCCCGGCCGTGACGGGAACAAGACAAAGGTCATGACTTGCCCATGAGGACCCATGTAAAATGTCGTTCCCGTGGAAAAAGCTGATCAAGGTCGATAACGTTTATGTGGTTCAAGAATCTCCAGGTTTACCGCCTGCCTGCCCCTTGGGCATTTACTCCAGAACAACTCGAAGAAGCCCTCCAGTCGCAGTCCTTCTCGCCTGCCAGCAGCAATGAGCTGATGCGCCAGGGCTGGGACAAGCCGCGTCCAAACGGCGGCCTGGTGCACGTTGTCAACAAGCAGATGCTGATGGTGCTGGGCACCGAGAAAAAGCTGCTGCCATCGACCGTGGTCAACCAGGTTGCCAAGGCGCGCGCGGCCGAAATGGAAGAGCAGCAAGGCTTCGCTCCTGGCAAAAAAGCCATGAAAGAACTCAAGGAACGCGTGCACGACGAACTGCTGCCGCGCGCCTTCACCATCCGCAGCAACACATGGTGCTGGATCGACCCGGTCAACGGCTGGCTGGTGGTCGATGCCGCCAGCCCGGCCAAAGCCGACGACGTCATCAAGCACCTGCTGAAAGCTGTCGACCGCATGCCGATCGAAAGCCTGCGCGTGCAGCGTTCCCCGGTGGGCGTGATGACTGCCTGGCTGCAGGATGACGAAGCGCCAGCCGGCTTCACCGTCGACATGGACACCGAACTGCGCGCCACCGGCGAGAGCAAGGCAGCCGTGCGCTACGTGCGCCACACCCTGGAGCCGGAAGAAGTACGCCGCCACATCGCGGCCGGCAAGCAGTGCACCCGCCTGGCCATGACCTGGGACAGCAAGATCAGCTTCGTGCTGACCGAAGCGCTGGCCATCAAGAGCGTCAAGCCGCTGGATGTGATGAAGGAAAACGACGCCGTGACCCGCAACGACGAGGAACGCTTCGACGGCGACTTCATGCTGATGACCGGCGAACTGTCCAAGCTGCTGCAGGACGTGGTCGACGCCCTAGGCGGCGAAGCGAAGGCCTGAGTTTTCGCTATCCCCGCGTGAGCGCCAGCAGGCGCTCGCAATAGCCCGGGGCTTTGTCCTCGGGCACGTTGGTCACGCCAAGTAGCAGTCCGCCACTGACGGGTTGTGCCCCGGCATACCATCCCGACAAGGCGGATGGCGCCATGCCCAGGCTGCGCGCTCGCGCAGCGACTTCCACATCGTTGACATTCGCAGGCAATTGCAGCAGCACGCCCAGTGCTGCCGGCGCATGGATTGCGCCAAGTCTTTCCAGCGCCGCGCCCAGTGCGCTCCTGCGTTCCTGGTACAGACGCTTCATATGGCGCAGGTGGCGCAGGTAGGCGCCGCTATGCAGGAATTCCGCCACTGCCAGTTGCACAACCGGCGGCGGAGCGCTGCCGCAAGTGGAAGCCGTTTGCGCCAGCAGGTCCGCCAGTTCCGGCGGCGCTACCAGGAAACCGACCCGCAGGGATGGCGTCAGCGTCTTGCTGAAGGTGCCAAGGTGCAGCACGCGGCCATTGCGGTCCTGTGAAGCCAGCGCAGGCGCGGCGCGGCCTTGCGGCTGCAATTCGCCCAGGTAATCGTCCTCGATGATCCAGGCGCCTGCCTGCGCAGCCCATTCCAGCAAGGCCTGGCGCCGGCGCAGCGACAAGGTCACGCCGAGGGGCGCTTGCTGGCCCGGCGTCACCACCGCCAGCCTGGCACGTGGCGCCCTTTGCATGCCAGCCGCGACATCCATTCCTTCCGGATCGACGGGGACGGGTACCAGCTGCAATCCCGCCGCCGCTAGTGCGTCGCGTGTGGCCATGTAGCCCGGCTGCTCGATCCACGCCTGTTCGCCTTTCAACTCAAGCGCGCGCAGTACCAGCCCAAGCGCGCCAGCATAGCCGTTGCAGACCAGCACCTGCCCGGGTGTGCAATCGAGGCCGCGCGCCATGCACAGGTATGCCGCGATTTCGGCGCGCAGCGCATATTCGCCACGCGGGTCGGGATAGGAGAGCGGCATCGCAGCCGCCGTGCGTGCCGCCCTCCCCATCACCCGCGACCAGGTCTTGAAGGGAAAGGCGTCCTGCGCCGGCACCCCAACCTGGAAGGGGTTGGTGCTGACAGCCCTTCCGGGAAAGGCTTGCACCACTTCCAGCGCTGCTGCGCCTGGCGCCACGCGTGCCGCTTCGCTGCCTGGCCTTCCTCCGCCTGCCATCGTGCCGCCCGCACAAACGAAAGTGCCGGCCGCGCCGGCGGTGTAGACCAGCTGCTCATCGCGCAGCCGTTCATAAGCCTGCCGCACGGTGCCGCGCGCCACCCCCAATTGTGCGGCCAGGTCATGCCAGGACGGCAGGCGGGCTTGCGGCGCCAGGCGCCCGTCGCCGATCGCGCCGCGCAGGCCGAGGAAGATCTGGTCCGCCAGCGTGGCAGCGGCTTGGCGGTCGATGGCGAGGTTCAGGGAATGGTACATAAATTCAGTGCATTCTTGCGTCTTTTTGGTGGCCCAAGCCAAAGGTACCATGGATTCATCCAATCCACGAAAGCCATCATGTTCAAGCCATTGATCGCAGCACTTCTAGTGTGCCTTTCCACCGTCCCCGCCCATGCCGACGAAGCCGGCAGCGGCGCCAGCCGGGCCAAACTGGCCGGCAAGGCCCTGATCGGGCAGCCGGGTCCCGCCGCCGTGCTGCAAACCATCGACGGCCAGCGCATCGACCTCGCCTCTTACTACGGCAAGAAGCCGGTCTACCTCAAATTCTGGGCCACCTGGTGCGTGCCTTGCCGCGAGCAGATGCCCGCATTCGAGAAGTCCTTCCAGCAGTACGGAGACAAGCTCGCCGTGGTCGCGGTCAACGCGGGGTATAGCGACACCGAAACGGAAGTGAAGAGCTACCGCGCCCAACATGGCTTGCACATGCCAATCGTTATCGATGACGGTTCGCTGGCGGCCAGCCTCAACCTGCGCGTCACGCCGCAGCACATCGTGATTGGCCGCGATGGCCGCATCCAGCATATCGGCCATTTGCATGACAAGGATCTCGAGAAAGCGCTGCAGCGCGCAGTGAGCGAAAGTGCGGCAGCCAGTCCGGTGGCCCTGGCGCCGCAAGCCGCCCCGGCGCGCGCCGCGTTCAAAGTCGGCGATGTCGCGCAAGGACTGCCGCTGCCGGCCGCACAGGGCAAACCACGCGCGCTGATGTTCTTCTCGCCATGGTGCGAGTCCTACCTGCGCGAAAGCCGCCCTGCGACAGCACAAGCGTGCCAGCGGGTGCGCGAAGAGGCAGAAGCGCTGGCTGCGACACCCGGCGTCGAATGGCTTGCCGTCGCATCGCCGGTCTGGTCGTCGGACAAGGAAGTCGCCGAGTTCGCACGCAGCAAAAAGTCGCGCATGGCGATGCGTCTGGACAAGGATGGGACGCTGTTCAACGCCTTCAGCGTGCGCCAGATTCCCAGCATTGTCCTGCTGGACCGCCAGGGCCGCGTAGCACGCGTGATGGGGCCTGATGACCGCGGCCTGGCGCAGGCAGTGCAAGCCTTGCAGGTGCAATGATGCGGCGCATTTTGTTGGCGCTGCTGCTCGCCGTACTCGGGCTGGCACGGGCGGTGGCGCAGGATTTTCTCGAGCCGGAGGCCGCCTTCCGCTTCTCGGCGCGCATGGCCGATGGCGGCACTGCCGAAGTCAGTTTCGACATCGCAGACGGCTACTACATGTACCGCGACCGTTTCCGTTTCAGCGCGGACGGCGCCAAGGTGGACGCCCCCCAACTGCCGCCAGGTAAAGTGAAGTTCGACCAGACCTTCGGCAAGGAAGTGGAGACTTACCGCCACCGCGTCACCGTGCGCGTGCCGGTTCAGGGCGAAGGCCCTTTCGTGCTGCGCGTGACGAGCCAGGGCTGCGCCGACGCCGGCCTGTGCTATTCGCCGATGGATTCCGGGGTTACGCTGGAAGCGGCTGCGCCGCTGGCGCAAACGCTGCAAGGCGGCCAATTGCTGAAAATCGTGCCGCTGTTCCTGCTGCTCGGCCTTGGCCTGGCATTTACGCCCTGCGTGCTGCCGATGGTTCCCATCCTGTCCTCTATCATCGTGGGCGACAGCGCCAGGCCAAGCCGCAAGCGCGGGCTATTGCTGTCGGGTGCCTACTCGCTGGGCATGGCGCTGGTGTACACCGGCTTTGGCATTGCGGCCGGGCTGGCGGGCGAAGGGCTCGCGGCTTCTTTGCAGAGGCCATGGGTGATCGGTGGGTTCGCCTTGCTGCTGTCCGCGCTGGCGCTGTCGATGTTCGGTGTTTACGAGCTGCAGTTGCCGGCAGTCCTGCAATCGCGCCTGGCCGACAGCGCCAACCGCCGCACGGCCGGCAAGCTGGCCGGCGTGTTCGGCATGGGCGCCGTCTCCGCGCTGATGGTCGGCCCTTGCGTGGCCGCGCCGCTGGCGGGAGCGCTGGTCTACATCAGCCAGACGCGCGACGTGCTGGTCGGCGGCAGTGCGCTGTTCGCAATGGCGGCAGGCATGAGCGTGCCGCTGGTGCTGGTCGGAGTGTCAGCAGGCAGCCTGCTGCCGCGTGCAGGTTCGTGGATGGTGTGGGTCAAGCGTGGCTTCGGCGTCATGCTGCTGGCGCTGGCCGCGTGGATGGCGTTGCCGCTGCTGCCGAACCGCCACGTCTCGGCGCTGCCGTTCAAGCAGGTCGCCAACGTGCAGCAACTCGAAGCGGAACTGGCGAAAGGCCGCCCTGTCATGCTCGACTTCTATGCCGACTGGTGCGTCTCATGCAAGGAAATGGAAAAGTTCACTTTCAGCGCGGCGCCGGTGAAGGCCGCGCTGGAAGGGGCGGTGCTGCTGCAGGCCGACGTAACCTCCAACAGCAATGAAGACAAGGCCCTGTTGAAACGCTATGGCCTGTTTGGGCCGCCCGCCATCATCCTGTTCGATGGCGAGGGCAAGGAACTAGCGCGCGTAATCGGCTACCAGGACGCCGCGCGCTTCCAGCAAACGCTGGCGAAACTCAAATGAATCAGAGCGGCTGGAATACACCGGCCGCTTTGTTTTTCTGCACGTTATCCCAGGCGAAAATCTGGCCGTTCATTGCCACGTACACGCCGGGCGGCAGCACCTGCGCCACGCCGCAGGCAAAGCCCATGTTGAAGAAGGCGTCGGAATTATCGATCTCGTAAGGGATCATGGCGCCGGTGAAGACAATGGTCTTGTCCTTGATCGCCGGGCCCAGGACGGCGGCGGTCTGCGGCATGGTATCGGTGCCGTGCACAATCACGATGGCTTTTTCCGAAGCGGCTTGGCAGGCGGCCAGAACGCGCTGGCGGTCGGCATCGACCATGTCCAGCGAATCGAGCAGCGACACGACTTCCAGCTCGCAAGGGGTGGTGATGCGGGCGCGCTTGATCGCGGCAGGCAGGTGACTTTCGGTGAAAGCCAGGGTGCCATTCAGTTCGTTGTAGTGCTTGTCGAAAGTGCCGCCGGTAGCAATGATGCGCAGGGTCATGATGAATTAAAATGAAATCGATGAATGGCGTGCATGATAGCCGAAAAAGTTTGCCACTTCCGGCTGGCATTCCGCCGAACAGTTGACTACACTGGGTTTTTTGCCCGGCCAGAACATGAAAGCGCTCGCACCAGGAACCGTGATTTTCCACCGCTACCGCGGCTATGGCGTCATCACGGCTGTCAATTTGCTGACCGGCTGGATTTCCGCCCGGTTTGGCAATGAATCGCGCACGCTCGACCTGAACCTCTCCACCGACGAAGTGCAGTTTGCCGACGGCGAAGCAATCCTGTTCCGCCGCGCCCCGCCCGACCGCATGCCGCACGCGCGGCTGATGGCGGTAGTGCGCGAGTTGCACAAGGCCGGCTACCAGAAGTTATACCTGTACTCCTGGCCCAAGCCATCCGGCCTGCACTGGCGCTGGCACTTGTTTACCGGTCCGCGCGACTGGATGCAGCGTTCCTGGCGCGAAGGCTGGTACGGCTCCGGCGCCGACTACATCTTCAACCCCGTGATGGGCTGGGGCGACCAGCCCGGCGCCACGACGGAAGAACTGGTGCACGCCCTGGCCAGATTCGACCCGCAAGGACTGGCGCAAGCGCTTGGCCGCGACGAAGACCACACCGAATGGTTCGCGCGCGTGTGCGACGCCCTGCTCCCCGGCTACATGTACAGCCTCGACATGCAGCGCCCGAACGGCGGCCCGTTAAGTGACATGCCCGCAGTCCCGGTGGTGCCCGTCCGCGCCAACCTCCCGCCCTACAGCGGCGAACCGATCACCTGGCCCCCCGGCTGGGCCGGCCTCTGGACCAAGGTCCACACCATGCCACTGCCGAGCCCGTGTCACACCTTGGGGTCACACCCCAACTGTGACACGGACACAGCCGTGTAATGCTTCAGCTCGTGTCACTTCTGGGGTGTGACCCCATGGTGTGACACGGGCTCAGCCGTTGAGGTGGTTGACCAGGTTCTGGAAGGCGTTGCGGAAGTAGAGCTCGTAGCTGGCTTGCTCGACGTAGCCGAGGTGCGGTGTGCACAGCACGTTCGGCATGCGCAGCAGCGGTGAATTTTCCGGCAGCGGTTCGGTTTCGAACACGTCCAGTGCGGCATAGCCGGGATGGCCGGCCTTGAGTGCTTCTTCCAGCGCGCCAGCCGCAACCAGCTCGGCGCGGCTCACGTTGACGAACAGCGCGTCGCGCTTCATGTGCGCCAGGTCTTCGGCCGTGACGATGCCGCGTGTGCCTTCGGCCAGGCGCAGGTGCAGCGACAAGACATCCGCTTCGCCAAAGAAGGCTTCACGCGATGCGGCGGCTTCGTAGCCGTCGGCCTTGGCTGCTGCGCGGCTAGCCTCGCTGCCCCAGACAATCACGCGCATGCCAAACGCCTTGGCATAACCCGCTACCAGCTTGCCAATCTTGCCGTAACCCCAGATCGCCATCGTGCTGCCCGCCAGCACCAGGCCCAGCGTGTTGTGCTCATGGCTGATCGATACCTGCTGCCATTGTCCGTCGCGCAGCTTGCCGGCGTATTGGAACAATTTGCGCCGCGCTGCCATCACCAGCGCCCACGTCAATTCCGCGGGCGCAGTCGGCGAACCTACGCCTTCCAGGACCGTGATGCCAAGTTCGCGGCAAGCTTCCATGTCGACATGTCCACTGACCTTGCCGGTCTGCGAAATCACTTTCAGGTTAGGAAGCCTGGACAGTAAAGCGCGGTTGAACGCAGTGCGCTCGCGGATCAACACCAGCGCCTCGTACGGCGCCAGGCGGGCCACCAGCTGGCCCATGCCCTTCACGGAATTGTTGAAAACCTTGACCTCGTGGCCATCCAGGAGCTTGAAGCATTCCAGGCCACGAGTTGCATCCTGGTAATCATCGAGAATCGCAATTTTCATGTCAGTTAGCAGATTTTGTGATGAAAATGGTAGGGAAATAACAGGTTTGTGAATATCTGGAATAGCCTACTACATTAGTCGGGCAATATTCCTACATTTTTGTCGGAAGCGCGGGATCGCAGGTGTACAATCGGCCAAATTCAAGGAGCCCGGCCGGGTAAGCCAGGCTGGCTCCAGCAGCATATGTTCCAGCGACCGGGCACACCCCCGCCTGGCGCTCGCGCCCTCGAGTTATCGGGCGCATCGACAGAACCGCCGTATTTCGCCGAAGTATCAATTCTTCCGCGCAAGCTATCAGCTGACGACGATTCCTGCCGTGCCGGGACAAGACAGAATTCTTTATTGGCATTGGAGGTACTATGAATCAGCCCGTTATGGGAGGCGTTGTAACCATGAACGCACCAGCTTACATCAAACAGCAAAAGCTGATCAATTGGGTGGCGGAAGTCGCCGCATTGACCAAGCCGGCTCGCATCTACTGGTGCGACGGCTCGCAGGAAGAGTACGACCGCCTGTGCGCTGAAATGGTTGCCGCCGGCACCATGAAAAAGCTGAACGAAGCAAAGCGTCCAAACTCCTACCTGGCTTGCTCCGACCCAACCGACGTCGCCCGCGTTGAAGACCGCACCTTCATCTGCTCGCAGACCAAGGAAGCGGCCGGCCCGACCAACAACTGGATGGACCCGCAGGAAATGCGCGGCACCCTGAACGGCCTGTTCGATGGCTGCATGGCCGGCCGCACCATGTACGTGGTGCCGTTCTCGATGGGCCCGCTGGGCTCGCCGATCGCCCACATCGGCGTGGAACTGTCCGATTCCCCATACGTCGCCGTCAACATGCGCACCATGACCCGCATGGGCAAGGCCGTGTACGACGTGCTGGGTACCGATGGCGAGTTCGTGCCTGCGATCCACACTGTCGGCAAGCCGCTGGCTGCCGGCGAAAAAGATGTGCCTTGGCCATGCAACGCCACCAAGTACATCGTGCACTTCCCTGAGACCCGCGAGATCTGGTCCTACGGTTCCGGCTACGGCGGCAATGCGCTGCTGGGCAAGAAGTGCTTCGCGCTGCGCATCGCTTCCACCATGGGCTACAACGACGCCAAGAACGGCGGCGAGGGCTGGCTGGCAGAACACATGCTGATCCTGGGCGTTGAATCCCCGGAAGGCAAGAAGCATTACGTTGCCGCTGCCTTCCCTTCGGCTTGCGGCAAGACCAACTTCGCCATGCTGATCCCGCCGAAGACCTTCGACGGCTGGAAAGTCACCACCATCGGCGACGACATCGCCTGGATCAAGCCGGGCAAGGATGGCCGCCTGTACGCGATCAACCCTGAAGCGGGTTACTTCGGCGTGGCTCCTGGCACCAACACCAAGACCAACTCGAACTGCATGTCCTGCCTGAACGAGAACACCATCTTCACCAACGTCGCGCTGACCGACGACGGCGATATCTGGTGGGAAGGCCTGACCAAGGAGGCGCCTGCGCACCTGGTCGACTGGCAAGGCAAGGACTGGACCCCGGCGTCCGGCACCAAGGCATCGCACCCGAACGCGCGCTTCACCGTGGCCGCAACCCAGAACCCGGTGATCGACCCGGCCTGGGACGATCCAGCCGGCGTGCCGATCTCCGCCTTCATCTTCGGCGGCCGCCGTTCCACCACCGTGCCTCTGGTGACCGAAGCGCGCGACTGGATCGAAGGCGTGTACATGGCTGCGACCATGGGCTCCGAAACCACCGCTGCAGCCGCCGGCCAGCAGGGCGTGGTGCGCCGCGACCCGTTCGCCATGCTGCCGTTCATGGGCTACAACATGAGCGACTACTTCCAGCACTGGCTGGACATGGGCAAGCGCCTGGAAGGCAAGGGCGCCACCCTGCCTAAGATCTTCTGCGTCAACTGGTTCCGCACCGACGAAAACGGCCATTTCGTATGGCCTGGCTTCGGCGACAATATGCGCGTGCTGAAGTGGATGCTGGAGCGCGTTGAAGGCACCGGCGGCGGCGTCGAGAACATCTTCGGCACCACCCCACGCTACGGCGACATCTCGTGGGACGGCCTGCCATTCACCGCCGAGGAGTTCGAGACCATCACCTCGATCGACAAGGATGCATGGCGCGCGGAGCTGAAGCTGCACGCTGAATTGTTCGAGAAGCTGGCATACCACCTGCCGCAAGAGCTGAAGGACAATATGGCCAAGCTGGAGCAGCGCCTGAACGGCTAAGCTTTACCGCTTCCAAAAAAAACGCGCCTCACGGGGCGCGTTTTTTTATTCCCTGCTCGCGTTCGACCATTCAGGTCGCTGCTCAACCGGAACCTCGGCCTGGTCGAAGCTGTCGACCTCTTTCATGGTGCGCACATCGTACAGCGTTTCGATCCCGGAGAAATGCAGGCCTCCGCAATCGGTGGCAACGTGCGTGCCGTTCTTCCAGAACCAGTATTCGCGAATGATCATTCCGCACTTGGAGGAGCGCGTGCGGCCGCCGTGATAGACATGCAGCTCGGTGGGCCATCGCCTGCCATCCGCGGCGAAATACGCAAGCACGAGCCAGGCTGCAGACTCGCCGTCGGGAGCGAGCCGGACATCATCTGCCCTTCGGTCCGTCGTCAGCTTGATGTCTTTGCCCGACGCAGTCACGACGTGCACATTCCTCGCCTTGTCGGCATAAGCCTTGACCAGGCTTCCCGCGCTGGCAGTTGAACACGCGATGAAAAGCGCGCCAGTAGACACAATACTGCGAATCTTCATTCAACATCCCGATAGTTGACCAGGTACCTGATTCCCAATAAGCTTCCGTGAAATTTGTTGAAACTGCAATGTAAATATGAAGAAGAAAAAACGATGAAGAAGGCATTTGTTGCTGCGGCAATCGCGGCGCTGAACATGCAGGCGTTTGCCGCCAAGCAGGATTGCGAGAATGCTGCTCACGCCAAGGCATACGTGTCAGGATTCCAGAAAGAGTTCATGGCTGCAGGTACTGCCATGACCGACCGTGAGAAGCAATATACGAAGAGAATTGACGCTATCAAAGCCAGGTTAATCAATGCAGGTGCCTGGACTCCGCAAGAAGCCTCCCTGCAGGTAATGAATTTCGCGATCCTGGACCAGGAGGCCAAAGAGGCGGAGGCTGTGCGGAAGAAGGCGGCCACCGATTTGAAGGTGCAGCTGTATGCGCTGGAGGGAGTCGACATCGTGGCAGGGAATGATAAGGTTGCAAGGGATAGGGCTGCGTGCCTTATGGGATACGATGCTATCGACAAGCTGCAAAAACTGGATGGGGCCGCGAGTGCCGCATGGGAGCTGCTGATCGCCAAGCTTGCCAAGGTGGCAGCCGAGAAAAACATCAGCCTCGATTGAAGCTCTGAAAGTTTTTCTTGACATGTGATTTGTAATGGGCGCAGAATCGCGTCCACTGATTTTTTACCAACCCCATTTTCGAAAGGACGACCATGCCACGTACGGCTATCCACAATCTGCAAATGAGATAGCCCCGCAGCGCGAGCGCTCGGGGCAGGCAATCAAGCCACCCGAGCCGGTCGTTCTTCCAACACGAACCCCGGCCAGGAAACTCGCCGGGGTTTTTGTTTCTACAGCCCCGGCATAACGAAAGACGTTATGCCAATTAAGCAAAGCCTGCACAAAGGCCTGGTGCCTGTGCACATCTATACGGATGACATTGATCATTCGGCCATCCAGCAACTGCTGAATATTGCGAACCTGCCGATCGTGCATCCGCACGTGGCGGCCATGCCCGACGTACACGCCGGCATCGGCGCAACCGTCGGCAGCGTGATCCCGACGCGCGGCGCCATCATTCCCGCCGCTGTCGGGGTCGACATCGGCTGCGGCATGAATGCCGTGCGCACGACGCTGACCGCGAGCCAGCTGCCCGACAACCTGGCGCGCGTGCGCAGCGCGATCGAAACGCTGGTGCCGGTCGGCTTCGAGCAGCACGCTTTCGACAAGGTGCGCGGCTCCGCCCACGCCCGCGTCGGACGTCCGCTGAACGACCGCCTGGACCGCATCGTGGCGCGCCACAAGGGCATCATGAAGATGCAGCACAAGTTCGCGCAGACCTGGATCTGCCAGCTTGGCACCCTGGGCGGCGGCAATCACTTCATCGAGCTGTGCATCGATGAAGAGCAGCGCGTCTGGATCATGCTGCATTCGGGCTCGCGCGGCATCGGCAATGTCATCGGGCGCTACTTCATTTCCGCTGCACGCAAGGAAATGATGCGGCACAAGGCGAACCTGCCGGACCGCGACCTGTCCTACTTCAGCGAAGGTTCGGAACTGTTCGACGATTATGTGGAAGCAGTGGACTGGGCCCAGGACTACGCCATGCTGAACCGGCGCGAAATGATGCGCCGTGTGGTGGCGGCGCTGGAGCCGCACGTCCCGCCGTTCAAGCTCGACGGCGAGGCGATCAACTGCCACCACAACTACGTGGCGCAGGAATCGCACTTCGGCCACAAGCTGTACGTCACCCGCAAGGGAGCCATCTCGGCGCACGAAGGCGAGCTGGGGATCATCCCAGGCAGCATGGGTGCCCGCAGCTACATCGTGCGCGGCAAGGGCAACGAGGAATCGTTCTGCTCCTGCTCGCACGGCGCCGGACGACGCATGAGCCGCAGCGAGGCGAAACGCAAATTCAACCGCTTCGACCTGGCCGAACAGACGCAGGGCATCGAATGCCGCAAGGATGGCGGCGTGGTGGATGAAATCCCCGCCGCCTACAAAGACATTGACCAGGTCATGGCGCACCAGTCCGACCTCGTCGAAATCGTGCACACGCTGAAGCAAGTCGTGTGCGTGAAAGGATAAATCATGAAGGTAACCATCAAACTACCCAAGCCGCGCAACCCGCTGGCCGTGCTGGCGCGCCAGCGCAAGGCCGGCGGCCACCAGCGCGTCGAACAATCGCGGCGCGCGCTGAAGCAGCAACTGCGCCGCCAGTTGGAACGGGAGGAGTGAGCGCATGCAATCGGCAATCATGTTGAACCAACAGCAGGCGATTGACTTCCTGCTGCACGTTGCGATCACCCGCCCGGTATTCATGTGGGGCCCGCCGGGCATCGGCAAGAGCGCCCTGGTGCGCCGCTTTGCGGAAGCCGTCGGCATGGAGTGCGTCTCCCTGCTCGGCAGCCAGCTTGCGCCGGAAGATTTGCTGGGCATTCCGCAGATCGACGGCAAGTGCTCGCGCTTCTTCCCTCCTGCAAACATCGTGCGTGATGAGCCCTTCGTCCTGTTCCTGGACGAACTGAATGCTTCGTCGCACGAGATCCAGAAGGCATTCTATTCGCTGATCCTGGACCAGCGCATCGGCGAATACAGCCTGCCGAAAGGAACCATCGTGATCGGCGCCGGCAACCGCGCCAAGGATGCGGCCATCGTCAAGCCGATGCCGTCGGCACTGGTGAACCGCATGGTCCATATCCACTTGCGCTCCGACCACCGCCAGTGGCTGGAATGGGCAAGCGGCGAGGGCGGCATCCATCCCTGGGTGCTGGAGTACATCCAGCTGCGTCCCGATCATCTGTGGAGCGAGCCGCCGAAACACGAAGAGCCGTTCTCGACGCCGCGCAGCTGGCACATGCTGTCGGACGCGCTGCATTCCTTCGGCGAAGGTTCCGGCGAGGAGTTGGTGGATGCGCTGGCCTATGGCTTGTTGTCGCCCAATCACGCTGGCAACTTCAAGGGCTTTCTCAAGCAGCTGCGGCACAAGCATGGCCTGCATGCGATTATCAAGGGCGACCAGCACTGGCCGGATGCACCGGCGGATCGGGACGTGCTGTACTTCCTCGCGCAATCCTTCCGCGCCCATTTGGTGAAGGAGCTGCCGGAAGAGGAATCGGCAGTGCGCAGCGCGCACCATGCCTTGTCGATCCGCGCCAAGGATATGTTGCGCGACCTGGCGCGTATCAGCGTCGAGATCGCGCAGTCGCTGCTCGGCGAAGATGCCCAGGGCCGCCGCTTGCCTGCGTGGTTCCTGGTCGAAGTGGCACGCGACCTGCCACGACTGGCCGGCCGCAGCCAGAAGGAGACTGCATGAGCAGGGACAGGAAGCCCGATCCGGCCGCGTCCGCGCGCCAGGCCGGGATTGCCCATGTGCGGGCGCATCCGGTGCTGGGCGCTATCGCGGCCCAGGCGGAATTTCACACCGATGCGACGCACCAGTTCGTGCCGTCCGGCGGATGGCTTGCCGTGTCGCCCGGCGGCACACTTTGGCTGCATCCGAAGCGGCGCGCGCAGCCGGACGAATGGGCGCGCGTGATCGGCATCGCGCTGTCCTGCCTTGGACTGGGCCTGGTGCGGCGCCGTGAACCGGCGCTGCTGTGGGAGCTGGCAGCGCTGGTGTCGGCATCGCGTTTTTGCGCTGAACTCAAGCTGGGCGAATTGCCGGAAGAATGGCGTTTGCCCGAATGCGAGGACGCCGGCGTGGAAACCTTGCTGCAGCGCTTTTGCAGCGGCGGCTGTCCCGCGCCGCTGCTGGCCTGGCACGCGGACATTGCCGGCACTGGGTCGGTGTTCACCTCGCTCGACGAGAAGGCGATGCCCTGGAAGCGCCACAAGCCGTGGCATGAATTGCTGGCAGATGGGATTGCGCGCGGCGTCGGCAGGGCGCTTGCCATCGCGGGCGGCGCAACTGTCGAACAGGCGGCCAGGCCGCACAGCCGCGAGCACCGCGCACGGCGCCGCATGATGGATTGCTATCCTTTGCTAGGCGCCCTGGCAGCGAGCTTCGACCTGGAGAACGATATCCGGATTTGCCAGCAGTACGATATTCGCGTTGCCGCCATCGATGTCGGCGCCCGCCGCATCTGGATCAATCCGGCGGCCGGCCTGAATGACGACGAAACGTTGTTCGTGCTGGCCCATGAGTTGCTGCACGCTGGCCTCAACCACGCGTCGCGTCGCCGCGGGCGTGATCCGGTGTTGTGGAATGTCGCCTGCGATTTCGCGATCAATGGCTGGCTGGTCGAGATGCAGGTTGGTGCGGCGCCCGCCATCGGCATGCTGTACGACGCTGCACTGGCAGGACAATCCGCAGATGAAATCTATGACGGCCTGGCGCGCGATATTCGCCGTGCACGCAAGCTGGCTACGATGCGCGGCGTTGGGCAGCCGGATTTGCTGGGCGAGGACAGCGGCGCCCAGTTTACGGACGCGGAGGAATACTGCCGCCGCGCACTCGCGCAAGGCATGGACCGCTGGGAATATGAGGGCGCGCGCGGCACCGTTCCGGCTGGCCTGCTGGAGGAGATCCGCAGCCTGGCGCAGCCGCCGATTCCGTGGGACGCCCGGCTCGCGCACTGGTTCGACGAAAGGTTCCCTCCGCTGGAGCTGCGGCGCAGCTATGCGCGGCCTTCGCGCCGGCAGGGAGCGACGCCGGATATTCCGCGGCCTTCGCTGTGCAAGCCGCCCGAGGAAGAACGCAAGAGCCGCGTCTTCGGCGTGCTGCTCGATACTTCGGGTTCGATGGAGCCTACCATGCTGGGCAAGGCGCTTGGCGCCATCGCCAGCTATGCGATGGCGCGCGACGTCATTGCCGTGCGCCTGGTGTGCTGCGACGCCGCGGCCTACGACTGCGGCTGGGTCGAACCGGAAAACCTGTTGGACCGCTTCACCTTGCGCGGACGCGGCGGAACGGTGCTGCAGCCGGGCTTCGATCACCTGCGCGACCTGGCGCACCGAGGCGAGCTGCCGGCGCATGGCCCGGTGCTGGTAGTGACGGACGGCTGGTGCGAGGACAAGCTCGAGACGCGCATGGACCACGCCTACCTGCTGGCCGACGGGCGCCGCTTGCCGTTTATCCCGCGCGGGGAAGTCTTCTACGTGACGGAATAGCTACTGGCCGGAAGAGGCGGGCATTGGCGGCAGCCCCATCATCTTGCGGCGGATGTCGAGTCCGCTTTCGTCTTCGATCACGACCGGCTTGCCGCTGGCGAGCTGGGTGCCGTAGCGTTGCGGCAATCCCTTGGCGACACGCAGCCTGTCCTCGGCTTGCGCCAGTTGCGAGCCCGGCACGTCATTCTCCGCCTGGGCCTCGCGCAAGGCCGGTAGCAGGGCTTCCAGTTCCTTCTCGGGCACGCGCATCAGGACGGTGAATGCATTCTGGGACAGTTCGGGCCCGGCGAAGCGCGTGCCCGGCCAGCCGTGGGAGGCGACGATGGTCTTCAGGCGCGCCAGTTCCTTGCGGTCGCGCGCCGCATCGCGCTTGCCGGGTGCACCCATGCTTTCCAGTGCCCGGATGGCGGCCAGCTCGCGGGCATCGAGCACCTTGCGCTTGATGATGATTTCTTCGCCGAGGATGGTCGTGGCAGCGCCGCCGGTACGGATGGTCACGCGCACATTGCCGCGCGCATGCGTGGAACCGCGGCTGTCCTGCTCGACCTGGTTGGCCTCCAGCTGCACCGTATGCTGCTGGCCGATGGGCAGCATGATGCGTGCGACCTCCTTGCCCGCCGCCAGCGTCTGCACGCTGATGCGGCTTGGCTCGGCGGCATTGGCAAGCCCTTGGCAGGCCAGCAGCAACGGTAGCGCAAGCTTGTAGATGCTCATCATGTACCTACGGTAGCAAACCTGTGCGAACAATGGAGCACGCGTGGCGGCCTGGCGTACCAGGCTGAGCATCAAGCGCATTGCTGTCCTGTACAAGAACACAAGGTGAGTATTTATACAAAGTTTTTCTTGACACCACATTCGCGCAGAGCGCAGAATCAGCGCTCGTTAGTTGTATAACCCAGATCAAGAAAGGACGGCCATGCGCAATTTCGCTATCACCTGCATTAAGCACACCAGATAGCCCTGATGCGCGTGCGCTCGGGGCACTGGCAAATTGCCACCCCGAGCCGGACGTCCGACGACAAACCCCGGCGAGGAAACTTGCCGGGGTTTTTGTTTTTTGGTCCCCGGCGCAAGGAGGAAAGGAATCATGGAGATCCAACTCAAAGCTGTCACCCGACAGAACTTCGACGACATCACCGACTTGCGGCTGCTGGACCATCAGCGCGACTACATTGCCAGCAATGCCTACTCGATTGCGCAGGCCAGCTTCTACCCGCAGATGCAGGCGCGCGCCATCTATGCGGGCGAGGAATTGCTTGGCTTCCTGATGTATGTGGACCTGGAACTGGAAGGCCAGCCCGGCGAATTCGGCGTGTGGCGCCTGATGGTGGACATCCTCCACCAAGGCAAGGGTTACGGCCGCAAGGCGCTGCAGGCGGCGCTGGCCGAGATCCGGGCGCGCGGCGGCGTGCGCAAGGTCTGGATCAGCTACCAGCCCGACAACACCAGGGCCAAGGATCTTTACGCCAGCATGGGCTTCGTCGAAACCGACTTCGACGAGGACGGCGAAATGAACGCAGTATTAGAGCTGTAACGAAGAAGAAGGAGTCATGAATGAGACCATATCAACGCTTCCTGAGGAAATGGATTACGACCAACCTGCACGTGGTCACCAAGGAAAATTTCGCCGACATCGCCGAGCTGGAACTGCATGAATACCAGCAGGACCACGCGGCAGCCACCATGTATGCGATTGCGGAAGCCAGCTTCCACCCGAACTATCACTGCCGCGCCATCGCCGACAAGGACGGCGTGGTGGGCTTCCTGATGTACGCCGCGCCCGGCGCCGAGGATGAAGCGGGCGATTACGCGATCTACCACCTGATGGTGGACCGCCGCTTCCAGGGCAGGGGCCACGGCCGCCGCGCGGTCGAACTGGCGCTGGCCGAGATCCAGAAGCACGGCGACGTGCAGCGCATCTGGACCAGCTACCGTCCGGACAACGCCGTGGCGAAGGATCTCTACGCCGCCTGCAGCTTCATCGAGGCGGGCGTAGAGGAAGACGGCGAGATGTACGCCGTCTGGAGTCCCGATCCTTACTGAGTGAAGTTCAGGGTGTAGGCGCCGGACCGGCCGGAGTAGTAGCTGGTCGCCTCGATGGTGTAGTTGCCCCATGCACCCGCCGGCAGCGTGTAGCTGATGCGCGAATTGGTGCCGCCACCGCTATCGTCGTCGGAGCTGATGATATTGCCGGCGCCGTCACGCAGGTAGAGGTAGGTATCGAAGCTCGACGAGCTCAGGGTGATCGTCACTACCCGGCCTGGCAAGACGCCGAAGGTGTAGCGGTCAGTGTAGTAACCGGTGCCGCGTGCGCCGGCCGGGCAGGTCGATGACTGCAGGTTGCCATTTGCCGGCTCGCCGCTGACGATCCATTTGCTGCAGGCGGTGGACTGGGTCGAGCCCTGCTGGTTCAGGCTCAGCGGCAGCGTCAGGCCGCTGCCGCTGAGGGTTGCGGTGGCACTGCGCGCCTCGCCGGGATTGGCGCTGACCGAGTAGGTGATGCTGCCGTTCCCGGTGCCGCTGATGGCGCTGGTGATGCTCATCCAGCTTGGCACGCCGGACAAGCTCCAGTTGCAGCTGGCTGGCGCCGCTATCGTGAAGTTGCCACTGCTGCCTTTTGCCGGGAAGCTGCTGCTGGCCGGCGTGACGCTCCAGGTGGCGCATGCAGAACCGGCCTGGCTCAGTTTGGCGATGCCAACGCCATCGGGCGTGGTGGCGGACATGTAGTCGCTGCGCGCGGCGCCGGTGTTGGGCGCGATATTGAGACTGAAGCTGCCGTTGCCGGTACCCGAAGAACCGGATGTTACGCTGACCCAGGTGACCGGCACGGCCAGGGCCCATTTGCAAGTCGGCGCGGCGGTGATGGTGCCCGTCGTGCTGCCGCCGGCGGTAGTAAACGATGCGTTGCTCAAGCTGATGACCGGCGGCGTCGGGCAGAGCTTGCGCGCGTCCTGGGTGAAGGTGAACGTCGTGGCATACCCCATCGACGCCACCTGGCCGGAGCCGCTGCGCGAGGCCGTGGTATCCGGATTAGGGGCAACCGAGTAGGCGATGCTGCCGTTGCCGCTGCCACTGGTCGCTCCGGTGGCGGTGACAAAGCTGGGCATGGAGACCACGTTCCACGGGCAATTGGCGGCTGCAAAGACGCTGAGCGATCCGGTGCCGCCGGAGCCGCTGACAGTCGTCGTGGCCGGCGATACGACGGGCGCCGATGGGCAACTGGCCGACGCCACCTGCGTGACGGAGACGGTCTCATTCGCCAGCAAGAACGATGCGGTGCGCGATGCGCCGCTCAAGTTGGCGGTGGTCTTGAACGTCATTGCGAATGAGCCGCCGGACGGCATTTGCTGTGGATTGGCGCCGTCAACGGACAGCCAGTCTGGCAGGTTCGCCGCCTCGAAACGGCAGCCGGGTGCTGCATTGACGGTAAAGCTGACCGTTCCTGCATCGCCGCCGACGTTCTGCGTGCGCACCGGCACGGTCGTCAACTGGCTGGAGCAGGCCTGGTCCCAGATTGCGGCATACGCCGTGGAGTCGTTTTGTTCGGCTCCGCCGGCAAGCAGCACGTTGCCGTCGGGCAGGCGCGATACGCTCAGGTCGCGCTTGCGGATGCGTTGCGGGCCGCTCAGGTTCCAGGTACCGCTGGCGGCGTTGTAGCGCATGAGTTGACGGTTATAGCCTGCGGTGTAGACGATATCCGCGTTCGGCAGCACGGTGGCAGTCTGCGGCTCGAGATCGGCCGGCATCTCGGGGCCCGGAGTGAAGGCGCCGGTGGCCGGATCGTAGATTTCAGTGCTGCGCTGGGACATCGTATTGCGGCCGCCGGCCACCAGGACCTTGCCGTCCGCCAGCAGCACCGGTTCGATGGTTGAGCGCCCGATGGACATCGGGCCCGTGGCGCTCCATTGATTGCTGGCAGGGTCCCATATCTCAGCCCGGGTGCTGTACGGAGCATAAGGAGCAGGTGCCGTACTGGCCTCGCCCCCAACCTTCATCACGCGGCCGTCGGCCAGCACTACCAGGCCGTGCCAGCCTGAGTTCTCGACAAAGTTGCCGGTTTTGCTGAAAGTACCGGTAGCGGGATTGAAGATATCGGCATACCCGCCGGTGGAATAGCCGTCCTTGCCCATCACCATCACCCGGCCATCAGGCAGCAGGCGCGCGATGGTGCGAAAGCGCATGGAGTTCATGTTGCCGGCGGCGGTCCATTGGCCGGTCGCAGGGTCGTAGATTTCGGCGGTGTTTATGTAGGCGCCCGCCGGCGTCATGCCGCCGGCAACCAGGATGCGGCCATCCTGCAGCGTGACTGAGGCATGCTCGCGGCGGGCAGTCAGCATTGGCGCGGCAGGCGTGAACTGGCCGGTGACAGGATCATAGATTTCGGTGCTGGCGTAAATCGGGGCGCCGGGCGTGGACACGCCGCCAGTCAGCAGGATGCGGCCGTCGGGCAGGGCGCTTGCCTGGTGCAGCATGCGCGGCACGGTCATGCTGCCGGTCGAAACCTGGGCTTGGGCGGACAGGGTAGCGCAGGCCAGCAGGGCGGCTGCTGCGAGTTGGCGCAGTGGGGTTGGGTACAAAGCTTTTCTCCTCAGATATTTCCCGGGCACAACTCTATTCATATTTGCGAAATAGTCAATCAAAAAAAACAAGGAAATATTCAGGTTTGATGTTTCGCACATGTGTGCTAAAGTTCGGTGCATGGACACCTTGACCGCAAAAAGCGAAGCGACCTTCGCCACCATCCTCGACGCCGCCATGGAAATGGCCGCGGCGGAAGGCATCGGCAAGCTGTCGCTGGGCGAGATCGCCAAGCGCACCGGCATCAGCAAGAGCGGGGTGTTTTCGCGCGTCGGCTCGCTGGAGCAGCTGCAATGCGCGGTGCTGGACGAGTATGACCGCCGCTTTGCGGCCGAAGTCTTCATGCCGTCGCTGTCCCTGCCGCGCGGCCTGCCGCGCTTGCAGGCCCAGGTCGCGGCCTGGTTCCAGCGCGCGGCCGACGAGGCGCTGCGCACCTCCTGCCTGTACACGGCGGGCGCTTTCGAGTTCGACGATTACGAAGGCAGCGCAGTGCGCGACCGCCTGGCGCAAGGTGCGCTGGCCTGGCGCGCCTCGCTGCGCAAGACCATCCTGCAGGCGATGGCAGCCGGCCAGCTGCGGCCGGACACCGAACCTGAGCAACTGGTGTTCGAGATTTACAGCCTGGTAGTGGGCCTGCTGCACGATGCCCGCTTCCTGCGTGACGAGCAGTCGCCGCGCCATGCGCAGCGTGCTTTCAACCGCCTGATTTCGACGTACAAGAGTTTCAACGATTTGTGATTTTGGGTTGCCGCAGGTTCGCCTGCGGCCTTTTTTTAACCGGACTTCGCACGGGTGTGCGAAATTGGAGAAAGAACATGCGATTCCTGCTTTTGCTGGTGCCGGTCGGCATCTACTTCATGAGCCACAGCAGCCTGTGGGGCATCCTGCGCGGACTGCCGAAGAGCAATAACGATTTTGGCGAAAATTACTAAGGAGCGGCCATGGTCCTCGACTTCTACTTTGATTTTGCCTCGGGCTATTCCTACTTTGCCGCCCGCCGCATCGAATGGCTGGCGGCGGCCAACGGCGCCACCGTGCGCTGGCATCCGGTGCTGCTGCCGGCGCTGACCCAGGTGACCGGCGTGCTGCCGTCGCCGGTGGTGCCGGTCAAATGGAAGTACGTCACGCGCGACATGCAGCGCACGGCGCAGGATGAGGCAATTCCTTTCAATCCCTCCAGCGCCTTCCCGCAAATGCTGATGGCGCCGGGCCGTGCCATGCTGTGGGTGCGCGCCAACCATGGCGACGATGCGGCGGTCTCGTTTGCCCGCACCTGCTTCCAGGCCTATTACGCCGACGGCGTGGACATCGCCGACAAGGCGGTGCTGCTGGGGATAGCGGAGAGCCAGGGCATCGACGGCTCGGCCTTCCTGGCGGGCATGGAAGACCCGGCGATCAAGGCCCAGTTCAAGCAGGGCAATGAGGATGCGCTGGTCAAGGGCGTGTTCGGCGTGCCCTTCGTGCTGGCGGACGGCGAGCCGTTCTGGGGTTACGACCGCTTCCCGCACCTGGAGCGCTGGCTGGCAGCATCGCGCCGCGCAGCGTGAGGGGGGCGTGACGGAAGCGTGACTTTAGCGGGCAGTTTGTCTATGCTTGCCCGCATGAACCTCAAACATCTCGCCTATGCGATGGCGCTTGCCGCGATGGCGCTTCCGGCCACGGCGGCGCCGCAGGCCGACGAGCCGCCGTACGCAGTGATCGACTGGCCCAACAAATTGAACCCGGACGTCGTCACGCTTGGCAATGACGACTTCCTGCTGCTGACGGATAAGGCTTTCGTGGTGTGGAATGCGCTCACGCGGCAAATGGCGGCGGCAAGGGGTTGGCCTCGCCATACCTCGATTGAAGGAAGCTGGAGCAGGCTTGGGAATGGCACGGTGGTCGCCGGCGGTTCGCACACCGACAATACCGACCAGCCCTTCGCCTCGCTGGCCTGGTGGAACCCGGAATCGCGCAGCTTTGCGCCACCGCTGGTGCTGCCCCTTGGCACGGTCATGCGGCGGCTCATTTCCATCGACCCGCAACTGGCGCTGGCGTGCATGCGAACCGGTAAGGAGGAGCAGGGGCAGCCTGCACCAAGCCGCGCCATGCTGCTGCGCGTCAGCGCAGGAGCGCTGAAGCAGGAGCCGGTGTCGCCGGCCACACGCGCAGCATTGCTGGCAGCCGGCGTCCGGGGCAAGGTCGATGATGTGGAGCTCGGGCCGGCGCCGGCCATCCCGCTCAGCTTCGACACTGCCAGCTGCAACTGGACGATGGTGTCGCCGCCGAAGGAATATGCCAAGGACGCATCGCGAGGATTCCAGCGCCGACTCCTGCCGGGCGGGACGCTGGTCGCTGTGCCCGATCACAGCGACTGGCCGCTGCGCTGGGATGCGCGCAAGGCGGCATGGATTTCGATCGCGGACGCCGGCGCCCGGATGGGTATCGGCGGCAGCTATGCCAACTTTGGCGATCATGATCCGCTGGTGACCGCCAACGACAGTTCCGTCCAATGGTTCGACCCGGCGGCGCAGCGCCTTGTTTCGATCAGGCGCCTGCCCCATACCTATATTCCCATCCTGGCGCCATTGAGCGACGGCGGGATCGTGGTCTTCCTGCGGGAGAACGGCAAGGTGTTGCGCCTGCCGCCCATCAAGTCATCCCCCTGATCGTTTATGAGCAAATCCATTTTGACTGGCCTGGGCCTGGTGCTCGCCTGCGCTGCCGGTGGTTCAGCGGCGTCCGGCGATGACGGTGCACCGCGCCTGCAGCCGCTGAGCACAGAAGAATTCTCTGCCGTCATGGCGGAAGCGCGTCGCCGTTACCGCCGCGAAGATCCGGCCGGCCAGCCATGGGAGTTCCTTGACCGGGAAAAACTGCCCCGATTGCTGGACATGCCGGAATTCGCGGCCACATTCTGGACCTTGAAGCAGCCGCTGATTGACCAGGCCGGCGCTTGGGACTACTTCCGGCTCGAGTCGCCTTCCAGGGCCCAGGCCGTATGGGCACGCATCCTGCCGGAAGAGCGGATCAACGATCCTGTGCGGGAAGGACAGCGTTCGGCCGAAAGCCTGCATGTCTATTATGCGGACGAAAAATGGGGCAAGGAAGCGGGCGCACAAATCGCTTTCCTGCGATGCCTTCCTGCCGCGGCCTGGCGTGTCAAGCACATGGAACCGTTGGTCTGGGGGATGAAGAATGCGGATTGGCGGGCCGGCGCGGGCCTGGATTTTCGGCAGTGCGTGCGCAAACAGCGTGAAGAAGTAGGCGGGATCAGTGAAACTTCGCCGGAAACCGCACGCGGCCTGGCATCGGCCGCCATTATCGAAGACAGGTTGAGCAAATTCCTGCTGTCGAACGGCTGCCAGCGCAAAGGGCCCGATAGCTGCGTGCATCTTCTGCCGGCACTGGTCGAGCTGAATCCGCATCATGCCCAGTTGCCACGCATCCTGCAAAAGCTTGAGCCTTACTTTTTCCCGCGAGTGCAGGATACGTCGCTTGACGAACGCGAGGCCGCATTCCTGCAGCTGGTTTACCTGACTGCGAAAGTGCCGGCGCTGCTGGATCATCCTCAGGCGTGGCCTGCCGGAGAAATGGAACGCTTGCTGGCGAAGACGGTGGCGCTGGATCTGCTGCTGGCGAATCCCCAGGGCTACAACCCGTTCAGCCCGGCGGGCAAACGGATCGTGTCGCCCTGGATGGCACTGGCCGCGATGCAGCCATCGCCTCAGGCGCAACCGGCGGCGTTGCAACAACTGGGCCGGGAAAGCGCCTCGAGCAAGGGTTGCCTCCTGTCTACGGAACAAATGCTGGAACTGCCCGCTCCTCTGCTACTGGGTTATGCACTGGGCAAGCTTGAACGGGAGCAGACCAGCTGTCGTGCCCTCGAGAATGTGAAAGGCCTGTCGGAAAGCTATGTGCAGGCCGCTACGCAGCAAGCGCTGGCGCCGTTGGAAAGCTTGCTGGCGTTCATTGCTACACCGGGTCCCGCACGCGACGAAGTGAGGCAAGCGCTGGGCGCGAAGTGCGGCGACAGCCCTGCCAACGATTTGTGGAATGTGTGCCGTCAACTGGCCGAGGAAAAAGCAGCCTTCCTGGCAGCGGAACGCAAGCAGCAGGAAATCGAAGCAGCGGAAGAGAAGAGCAGGCTGGCGCGCGAAAAGCAGGACCTGGTCGAGCGCCAGGTATGCAGCGAACAGATGATCGAATTGGCTGGCGACTTCCTGCGCAAGAGACGGAAACGCCAGCTCACCGAAGGCGTCGCCAGTGCATGCAAGGCCTGGCCAGGCAAGGAACCTTATACGCTGGGCGTCTTCATTTACGAGGGGCAGAAAGAAGAACAAAAGCAGATGCTCGTCACCTTGATCGACCCGGCGCAAGGCAAGGTAATCGCCAGCTACTGGACGTTGGTGGAGGTAGACGCGGTCACGCGTTATGTCGATGGAATCAAGTTCGACACGGCACGCTATTTTGTGCAGCCAGGGTTGCGCGCATTCGGCATCGACGTCGCCACGTACAGCCCGCGCTCTGCGGAAGGCGGCTACGGGCCGATGCGCACGCTGTACGTGCGCGAGGGGGCTGCCATCCGGCCGATCCTGTCCGACATGGCGGTTTCGTCCTGGCGCTACCTGCCGGGCAGGGCGCCGTGGGAAACCGGCAATAGCGAGAACCCGGACCGTGAGCCTGCAACCGAGACCTTCAGCTACGCCATCGGCATTGCCGGCACGCGCAGCAACGGCTACGCGGACTTGCTCATCACGCGCAGTTCCGACCAGCCAAAGGTCAAGGCCACAACGCAGTTGTTGCGCTACGACGGCAAGCACTATCCGGCGCCACAGCAGATGGACTAGCAAAGGGATGACCATGGATTTCAAACGCACCGTGTGTACGGCAACCCTTGCCATGCTGGCGCTGCCATCGATCGCCGCAGAACGCGACCCGGCCTGCAGCGAGCAGCTGCAAGAACTTGCCGGCAGCTTCCTCCAGGCGAACGGAAGACGCCAGGAGAGCGAAGACGACAGGCCGGCCATTTCCAGCGCCTGCAAGCCATGGCCCGGAAAAGAATCCTACACGCTGGGTGTGTTCGTGTACGACGGCATTGCGCAAGATACGAGGCGTATTCTTGTTGCCCTGCTCGACCAGCCGCGCAGCACGGTAGTCGCCAGTTATTGGGCTGCCGTGCCGAGCGATGCCATTGAGACCTATCGCGAAGGGATCAGGATCGATACCGCCCGCTATCAGCTGCAGCCGGGCCTGCGCGCGTTCGGCGTCGATTTCAACACGACTGAGCCGCGCTACCAGTATGGCGGCTATGGTCCGATGCGCACGCTGTATGTGCGCGAGGGGGAGGCGATCCGTCCTGTCCTTTCAGGCATGGCGATTGCGAGCTGGCGCTTGCTGAACGACCCATGGGAGAAGGGCGCGGAAGAAGATGGCCCTGCACCCGAAATCGAAAGGTTCAACTCCACCATAGCCATCGCTTCCACGCGCAGCAAGGGCTATGCAGACCTGCTGGTCACGCGCAAGTCCGACCAGCCTGGCGCGAAACCCACGACGCAGTTGCTGCACTACGACGGCAGGCAGTACCCGACGCCGCAGGAGTAGCCTACTGCGCCACGTCAACCCATTGCGCACCGGTCAGGGCGGCCATGCGCTCGGGGCAGATGCGCACTGCGGCATTGATTGCGCCGCCGGCAGGGAGTACTTCCTTGTAGCTGCGCAGCGACACATCGCAATAGACCGGAATCGGACCCGGCAGGCCGAAAGGACAGACGCCGCCGACCGGGTGCCCGGTCAGCGCTTCCACTTCTTCCGCACCCAGCATGCGTGCGGTGGCGCCGAAATGGGCCTTGAACTTCTTGTTATCCAGCCGCGCATCGCCGCGTGTCACCACCAGGACGACGCCGTCCTTCATGCGCAGCGAAAGGGTCTTGGCGATCTGGCCCGGCTCGACGCCGTGCGCGGCCGCGGCCAAGGCCACGGTCGCGGTGCTTTCCGCCAGTTCGATGACTTCCAGGTCCGGCGCGTGCTGCGCCAGGAAGTGTTTGACGGAATGCAGGCTCATTATTTCTTCTTCAGCAGGGGACCGAGATATTTGCCGGTCACGCTGGCCGGGTTGGCCGCCACTTCCTCCGGCGTGCCGCTGGCGATGATCTGGCCGCCGCCGGCGCCGCCCTCTGGACCGAGGTCGACGATCCAGTCGGCAGTCTTGATCACGTCGAGGTTGTGCTCGATGATGACCAGGGTGTTGCCGTGGTCGCGCAGGCGGTGGATCACCTTCAGCAGCAGGTCGATATCGTGGAAGTGCAGGCCGGTGGTCGGCTCGTCCAGGATGTACAGCGTGCGGCCCGTATCGCGCTTGGACAGTTCCAGCGACAGCTTGACGCGCTGCGCCTCGCCGCCGGACAGCGTGGTGGCGCTCTGCCCCAGCTTGATGTAGCCCAGGCCTACGTCGAGCAGGGTTTGCAGCTTGCGCGCGATGACCGGCACGGCCTTGAAGAATTCGTGTGCATCTTCCACCGTCATGTCCAGCACTTCGGTGATGCTCTTGCCCTTGTAGTGGACTTCCAGCGTCTCGCGGTTATAGCGCTTGCCGTGGCAGACGTCGCAGGGCACGTACACGTCCGGCAGGAAGTGCATTTCGACCTTGATCACGCCGTCGCCCTGGCAGGCTTCGCAGCGGCCGCCCTTGACGTTGAAGGAGAAACGGCCGGCCGAGTAGCCGCGCTCTTTCGCGACAGGCACGGTGGCGAACAGGTCGCGGATCGGCGTGAACAAGCCGGTGTAAGTGGCCGGGTTCGAACGCGGGGTGCGGCCGATCGGCGCCTGGTCGACCGAGATCACTTTGTCGAAATGTTCCAGGCCGCTGATGGAGTCGTGCGGTGCCGGTTCGGTCTGGGAGCCGAACAGGTGGCGCGACAGGGCCGGGTACAGGGTGTCGTTGACCAGGGTCGATTTGCCGGAACCGGACACGCCGGTCACGCAAGTCATCAGGCCGACGGGGAGCGACAGGTTGACCTTCTTCAGGTTGTTGCCGGTAGCTCCGGTGATGGTCAGCTGGCGCTGCGGATCGGCCACGTGGCGCTTCTTCGGCACGGCGATCTGCAGCTTGCCGCTCAGGTATTGCGCGGTCAGCGATTCCTTCGATTTCAGGATGTCCTTCAGCGGGCCGGCGGCGATCACGTCGCCGCCATGCACGCCGGCGCCCTTGCCCATGTCGACCACGTAGTCGGCGGTGCGGATCGCGTCTTCATCGTGCTCCACCACCAGCACCGAGTTGCCGATGTCGCGCAGGTGTTTCAGGGTGTCGATCAGGCGGTCGTTGTCGCGCTGGTGCAGGCCGATGGACGGCTCGTCCAGCACGTACATCACGCCGGTCAGGCCGGAGCCGATCTGCGACGCGAGGCGGATACGCTGTGCTTCGCCGCCCGACAAGGTATCGGCGCTGCGTTCCAGCGACAGGTAATCCAGGCCCACGTTGTTCAGGAAGGTCAGGCGCGACACGATTTCCTTGATCACGCGGTCGGCGATGTCCTTCTTCGCGCCCTTCAGCTTCAACTGCTCGAAGTAGGACAGGGTATCGCGCAGCGGCTTGTCGGCGATCTGGTAGATCGCGCGCTCCTGCTTGCCGGTGCCGATCTTCACGTGGCGTGCTTCCACGCGCAGGCGGGCGCCTTCGCAGCTCGGGCACTTCTTCTCGTTGATGAACTTCGCCAGTTCTTCCTTCACCGCCATCGAATCGGTTTCGCGGTAGCGGCGCTGCAGGTTGTTGACGATGCCTTCGAAGGTATGTTCCTTGACCACGGCCTTGCCGCGTTCATTCATGTAGGTGAACGGGATGGCGGTCTTGCCGGAGCCGTGCAGGACCACGTCCTGCGCTTTCGCCGGCAACTGCTCGAACGGGGTGTCGAGGTCGAAATCGTAGTACGCCGCCAGCGCAGCCAGCATCGAGTAGTAGAACTGGTTGCGGCGGTCCCAGCCCTTCACCGCGCCGGAAGCCAGCGACAGGTTGGGGAAGGCGACGATACGGCGCGGGTCGAAGAACTCGATATGGCCCAGGCCATCGCACTCGGGGCAGGCGCCCATCGGGTTGTTGAAGGAGAACAGGCGCGGCTCCAGCTCCTGCAGCGAATAGCCGCAGGTGGTGCAGGCGAACTTGTTCGAGTAAATATGCTCGGCGCCGGAATCCATTTCGTAAGCTATGGCGCGGCCGTCGGCCAGGCGCAGCGCGGTTTCGAACGATTCGGCCAGGCGCTGCTTGATCTCCGCATTCACCTTGACGCGGTCGATCACCACGTCGATGGTGTGCTTCTCGGTCTTCTTCAGCTTTGGCAGGTCGTCCACTTCATAGATCTTGGCCTCGTGGGTGCCGCTCTGCACGCGGAAGCGCACGAAGCCCTGGGCCTGCATGGCCTCGAACAGGTCGACGTGCTCGCCCTTGCGGTTGGCAACCACCGGCGCCATGATCATCAGCTTGGTGCCCTCGGGCATGGCCAGCACGGCATCCACCATCTGCGATACCGATTGCGCGGCCAGCGCGTGGTCCGGGTGGTTGATGCAGTAAGGCGTGCCGACGCGCGCGTACAGCAAGCGCAGGTAGTCGTGGATCTCCGTCACGGTGCCCACGGTCGAACGCGGGTTGTGCGAGGTGGCCTTCTGCTCGATCGAGATTGCGGGCGACAAGCCTTCGATCATGTCCACGTCAGGCTTTTCCATCAACTGCAGGAACTGGCGCGCGTAGGCCGACAGCGACTCGACGTAGCGGCGCTGGCCTTCAGCGTACAGGGTGTCGAACGCCAGCGACGACTTGCCGGAGCCGGACAGGCCGGTGATCACGATCAGCTTGTTGCGTGGCAGGTCGAGGTTGATGTTTTTCAGGTTGTGCGTGCGCGCACCGCGGATGCGGATTTCTTCCATGCGTGGATACCTTTCGGGGTCAGCCCGATACTATAGCGTCGAATGAATTCTTGCGCCGCGCCCCGGATACACCAAGCCCAGCGTCAAATACTGTACATATTACCAGTATTTGGGCGGTACGTCAGGTAGCCCATGACGGCGTTGCTGATCGACGCTTCGATGTCGGCCATGTCGAAGCCCGGCGCCTCGATGACGGCCGCGTGCACCATCGATTCCATGATCTGCAAGACAACCCAGGTGGCCATGTCGAGGTTGGGGGGCACGATGTCGGCCCGCCAGTCCTCCAGCAGGGCGCGCACGCGCTTGAAGATGCCCTGGTCGGCCTCGTTTTCCGACTGCGGCGCGTCGAAGTAGGGAAATTGCAGCTCCAGCATCTTGTGCAGGTCGGGCTCCAGCAGGTGGGCAGCCAGCAGCGCCCGCACCAAGGCGCCGATGTGCCCTGCCAGCGTCGGCTCGTAAGGCTTTGCCAATACTTCTTCCACGGTCTGCTGCACCTGCTCCGCGTGGCGCTGGTGCAAGGCCGCGATCAACGCATCCTTGTTCTTGAAGTACTGGTAGAGCGAGCCGATGCTGATGCCGGCCTTCTCTGCGATCAGGTTGGTGTTGGTTCCGGCGTAGCCATGCTCGGAAAAAATGCGAGCCGTCGCCTCCAGGATCACCTCCACGGTGGCTCGGGAACGCGCCTGGCGCGGGGCTTTGCGGGGTTGCGGGATGTCGACCATGGGCGTTTTCGAATGCGAGTTTTCGCGGGATGTTGTTGATTTTAAAATTTTGGCTGTATGTGAGCAAATGCTCGCATTCTCGGAATTCATTGTCAACTATGAAAGCTTTTATATGAGCCCGCCTAAAGATTTCGCTTCTCCCGCCCCGACCGCTGCTACGCAGGCCGTCAATGTAGTACCCAGGATTTTCCCTATCGTGCTGGCGGTTTTCGCCAGCTTCCTCGCCATCGGCATCGCCCTTCCGGCGCTCCCGCTGCACGTGCATGACCGGCTCGGCCTTAGTACGTTGATGGTCGGTGTGGTGGCCGGCGCCCAGTTCGTCGCGGCCCTGCTGACCCGCGCTTGGGCCGGTGGCCTGTGCGACACTCGCGGCTCCAAGCGCGCCGTGATGACAGGCTTCGCCCTGGCCGTTGCCTCCGCGCTGGCTTACCTGGCGTCGCTCTCCATGGTCGACCAGCCGGAAGCATCGGTCGCCGTGCTGATCGCCGGCCGCATCCTGCTGGGCGGCGCCGAAAGCCTGGTCGTCACGGGCGCCTTGAGCTGGGGCGTCGGCCTGGCCGGCCCGCAAAACGCGGGCAAGGTCATGGCCTGGGTCGGCATTGCAATGTACGGCGCCTACGCCGCTGGCGCGCCGGCTGGGATGGCGCTGTACCAGCAGGCCGGCTTCCACGGTATCGCGCTTGCCGGCATGCTGGCCCCGGTGTTGGCGCTGCTGGTGTTGGCCGGCATCAAGGGCCTGCCGCCAGCCAGCGCGCGCCGTATCCCGTTCTACAAGGTGCTGGGCGCCGTGTGGTGGCCGGGCATGGGGCTGGCGTTTTCCAGCGTCGGCTTCGGTGTCATCACCGCCTTTATCTCGCTGCTGTTCACGGCCAAGGAGTGGGGCAGCCCATCGCTAGCCTTCACCGCCTTCGGCATTGCCTTCATCGGCGCCCGCCTGCTGTTTGGCCATCTGCCGGACAGGATCGGCGGTGCGCGCGTGGCCTTGGTGTGTGTGCTGATCGAAGCGGCCGGTCAATTGTGTATCTGGCAAGCGGCGGCACCCCTGCTGGTGTATGCGGGAGCCGCGCTGACCGGCTTTGGCTACTCGCTGGCCTTCCCCGGTTTCGGCGTGGAAGCGGTCAAGCGCACCCCGCCGCAAAGCCGCGGCGCGGCGATGGGCGCCTATGTCGCTTTCCTCGATATTTCGCTAGGCCTGACCGGTCCGCTGGCCGGCGCCCTGGCTGGCCAGCACGGCGTCAGCGCCGTGTACCTGGCCGGCTGCGGCGCCGTTTCCTGCGCCCTGGTGATCGCCCTGCGCCTGCTGAAGCCCTCACGCGCTAACCCGACAACAAATTGAGCTGCGTCAGTCCTTGCGATATTTGAGGGACTATTAATTTAGGGTAAACTCCGTTGTTTTGGGGCTGTCCGAAACGGCCCCCACATTCCTTCAGGAGTTTCATAAATGGCATCAGTCAACAAAGTGATCATCGTCGGCAATCTGGGTCGCGATCCGGAAATCCGCTACATGCCTAGCGGTGACGCGATTGCCAACATCGCCGTGGCTACCTCGTATCGTTCGAAAGACCGCAACACCGGCGAACAGAAAGAGCTGACCGAGTGGCACCGCATCTCCTTCTTCGGCCGCTTGGCTGAAATCGTCGGCCAGTACCTGAAAAAGGGTTCTTCCGTCTATGTGGAAGGCCGCCTGCAGACCCGTAAATACACCGACAAGGACGGCATCGAAAAATACGCCACCGACATCATTGCTGAAAACATGCAGATGCTGGGCGGCCGCGGCGATACCGGCGGCGGCATGGGTGGCGGCATGGGCGGTGGCGACGACATGGGCTATGACGCTCCTGCTCCACGCCAGGCACCACGTCCACAGGCAGCTCCGGCACCGGCACCACGTCCGGCACCACGCCCAGCGCCGAACTTCTCGGATATGGATGACGACATTCCGTTTTGAGATACAGTAATCGTTGCTAGGTAAAACAACGCCCTGTAAGTCGTTGGCTTACAGAACGTTTTCCATCGCTCATTAGCTCAATAAAGTACGTCAACCCTCGTCACAGTGGGGGCCCAGCCCCCCACCGCTGTGCAGAGGGTATCGCTCGTTGCGACAACCACTAACTTCTGCGCCATTTGCGCTGCCAAGGCAGTGCTGAGCATGGCTTTACCGCCAACAGTAGTGGCCTTGAAGGCAAGCACACCGGTGGTTGAGCAGGCATTAGTGGCTGAGGCGCCCCAACCGTTCTTCGCGTACAAAATCACCGTACCGTCTTCTTGAGTTGCAATCCTTTCGATTTGCAGGGCATCGGATGAAGCGGCAAATGATGTGCATGGGATAGCCAGCAACAAAGCCTTAATGAATATTTTCTTGAGTTTCATGAAGTTAAAGGTCGTGCGCAATTAATAGTTGTGTGAGTTCTTTTCGATTGAGCAAGAATCATATCGCATAAGTAAGTTCGCAACTAACTTGTTGTACGGGCGCTGTCCCACGACCTGTCCCAGTCAGGCTACCCGGTCTTGCACTGCAAGATCGAGCAGGACGCCAACGCCAGCCTGGAGGTCTCTCACCACCACTTCGAATGGCACGGCCGGGTCGAGGTACCGGAGGCGGTGCGCATGCGGCTGGCCGATCTCTGCCAGGAACATGGCGGTCGCCTGTCGCAGAACGCTATTCGAGGCAGCCATTTTTCGCTCGTGTAAGAAGGAAGTTTGGATAACCACGACGCCCCACACCTTCGTCGGCGCTGCAATTTCATCTCCGGCACCAGTAGATAAGGTAAAGATTGGAATCACGCCTGCGCCATGGCCGAAAGATGCGGGAGAGATATTTCGAGCAGCTAAGCGTAGCCACACTGTGGAACCATTGTATTTTCAGGCTTTCTTTCGTCGTTTACACAGATTACTGCGCATAACCCTTCTAGAGCGTAATCAATCTTCCACCGCATCTGCGTACGTCAACCCAACGTAAACAAATTTTGTCGCTCCAGCTGTAGCAAGGCACTTTCTCGCCGTCGTGAAATCATGAAATAACGATAGTTAGACTGCCGACAAAAATCCCTTTTGGTCATTAAGGCTGGACAACGTTCGAGGCTGAGATTGGTGTATTAACGCAACCAAAGGATACCGTTGTGACACCGAGGCAGCGGTTCGATCCCGCAGGAAGGTTGCCCGGGGTCCTGGTTCACTTCGCATTCGCACTATCGCGATAGCTCACGCGTCCCGTTCCTGGGTGTCACAAGCATTGGGCCGGGTAATGCGCGAGGAACGCCCTGTCCACATCGACAGGCCTGTTACCTGTTGATACTGTCGGCTGCCGAAAGTTACGACTATCGTGGTTGCAACGGGTTTAATTCAGATTGAATACGCCGTCGAAGAACTCAATACCCAGTCTGTAATGCGAAGGAGCCAGTCATGCCCGAAACTGATGATGCTCGGTTGTATTCGGAAATTTTACAATCGCAGCGCATCATCGCGGTGGTGAAGGAGGTCCTGGGAACCGTCCCTCTTAATGTGCGCGGCCGTGAAGCGCTTGCCATCAATCACACCGGAGATATCAACAGGTTTCAGGATGTCTGGGCCGACCGCGAGATGTTCCTCGGAGTCAGCAACCAGATGCGCGTGGCAGGTATCGGTGCTGTCAACCACGTGACCCGGCAGAATACCAACCAGATCCGCGCATCCTATGGCCACACGGCGGCGCATCACCGCCCTAAGGTAACGTTGGCCGCCCTCGGCGACCGGTATGTGGGCATGTGCCAGGACTACGCTGCGCTGACCTACGCGCTGCTGCGCAGGTATCTTCCGTCCGACCGAATGGTCAGTTATGTATTCGAGACCGACATCGTCCATTATTTCTGCACGATCGGCGATCATGACCAGCGCCAGGTTGCTCCACAACGGCTCATAATCGTCGATTCTTGGTACCTCAACGCCGACGCCGTGCTGTGGACAGACAGTCACCACAAGGCCGCGCGCTATCAGGGTAACACGATCTATTGCAAACCCGGTAAAGCGGCGGGCTACCTGCCACCGCTGAGCGCGCATACGGCGCGTAATCTGATCGCGCAAGCACGGGCAAAATATTCCCAGCTTCCACCAACTCAAACGCAACTGGACGAGCGGAACAGGCACAAGGAGGGCACCAAATTCATGCATAGACAAGATCAATTCGTCGCAATGCAATACGGTAATCACTACACCAATGCCGGCAACAATGCGCGCGTGACCTACACCTTCACGCCGAGGTGCTCAGTTTGCGGGACGCTGAAACGGGGCCTGGCGACGAGAAGTACAAAATGGCATCAATGCACCACATGCCACATCTATTTTTGCTCACGGGACGGATACGCTCGCCCACGCAGCGCGTTCTTTAGCGAGACACGCACCTGCACCTGCGGCGGAACGACGCGCTTATTTATGGGTTCATGGCCAGACGACGAAGCGTGAAGGCGTATTGCCGCTGCCAGACACGCTCCATTGAGGTTCAGGAAGAAGCGCTCAGCGACTGAATTGTTCCAACAGTTGCCTTTCCGGCTCATGCTGCAAACGAGGTCGTGGCGCGTTAGCAGGTCCCTGATAGAGCTCACTGGCATGAGACCTTGATCGGAGTGACGTAGCATTTCCTTTGGCCGGCCACGCCGAAACTACCATCAATAGCGCGTCCATAACTAGCTGCGAGGTCATGCTCGTTTGCATCGACCACCTGACCGCACGGCGCGAGTAGAGGTCGAAAACCATGGCGACAAAGGGCAAGCCCTCTCCAGTCCATACGTATGTAAATTCCGCTGCCCATTGCTGGTCTGGTTCGCTAGCTTCTAACTGGCGGTCCAGCAGGTCCGGTGCGATTGCGTGAACCTCTCCAGCAACTTGACCATGATGCCGGCGGGGTCGATGACGTGCTTTCATGCCGGCCTTCTGCATTAGCTTGGCCACGCGATTTCAACGGGAGCGCAAGTCGCCGAAAGTCTGTCACCTTCGTTGGGTCAACGTTGAACTTCTACAGCTCATTTGACCCAAGGTAGCCCCTTTTGCGGACATCAGTAGACGCAGCCACAATCCATAGATTGTTAATATCAATTACTAGCAATAGCTTGTAAAATGAATTTACAAACTACAAATTGTAAATTCAGAATACAATCTGCAGCTTGTGAGCTAGCTAGCGCATTCTTAAACTTCCACACTACGCCTCCACAGGATGACTATGCAGTACACAATCCAGACTATCGATCAATTAAAGCCACTGCTCCAGGGATTTCGGCGGAAAGCGGGTCTTACTCAGACGGCAATGGCCGAAAAGTTAGGGGTGACCCAACAAAATTATGCTCAACTGGAGTCAAACCTCGGTAGTGCAAGTGTTGAGCGCTTATACAAAGTTCTCCGGTTGCTCAACGTGCAGCTAGTCTTCGATGAACGTGAGAGTACATCAGAAGAGAGCGATGAGATTTCTTCTCAACCAGCCTCTGTTACTCGAGACCAAGCACTGAGCCTTACCCAGTCTAAAAAAGCACCGGCAAAGGTGATCAAGCGTAACGACACGACGAAGTGGTGATACATGGCACGAAGAGGAACGCGAAGCAGTTTGAATGTATGGTTGAACGGCACCCCAGTGGGTCAATGGACTATTCACCGGAACAGCTCAACCTTCACATATTTCGACGATTGGTTAAATGACGAGAACCGTCGCCCTCTATCGTTATCGATGCCGTTGACGGCCGACAATCGGCCATACGTAGACGATGTGGCCACAAACTACTTTGATAATCTCCTCCCGGACAGCGAGCCTATTCGCAGGCGCCTGGCACAACGGTATCGCACAGGAAGTACTTCCCCATTCGACCTGCTTGAAGCGATAGGAAGAGACTGCGTAGGAGCCGTTCAATTGCTGGAGCCGGACGAGGCTCCGAACGACATCTTTACTATTCAAGGCGAAGAACTCAATGAGCATGCTATTGCTGAGTTGCTTCGCGCTACAACTTCACCTGGTGGATTGGGCCACGAAGATCATGTCCCTGATCTCAGGTTGTCTATCGCCGGCGCACAAGAGAAAAATGCGCTCTTGTGGCACGAGGGAAGATGGAAGCTTCCGACTGGAAGCACACCCACGACGCACATTCTGAAGCTGCCGCTAGGACTTGTGGGGAATATGCGTGCCGATATGCGAACCTCGGTGGAGAACGAATGGTTGTGCGCGCAAATTATGGAAGGATTTGGACTTCCCATAGCAAGGACCGCAATCCTCCAGTTCGAGGATCAGAAAGTTTTGGGAGTGGAGCGGTTTGACCGCAAATACTCGGACGACGAGACCTGGATTGTCCGTCTGCCGCAAGAAGACATGTGTCAAGCCATGGGGTATTCACCCCTGGCCAAGTACCAGCAAGACGGTGGACCCGGGATCGAGCGCATCATGAACCTCCTTTTAGGATCGGAGGTCGCGGAAAAAGATCGGCGAAACTTCTTCAAGACACAACTTATATTCTGGCTTTTGCTCGCTACGGATGGACATGCCAAGAACTTCAGCATCGCGCTCGGACCGAGGGGGAAATACCAGGCGACCCCATTGTATGACGTGCTTTCGGTGCACCCTATCGTCGGGCGTGGTGCGAGTAAAATCCCAGCCCAGGATGTAAGGCTGGCCATGGCCGTTCGCGGGAGCACCAACTACTACCACGTCAATCGAATCCAAAGGCGTCATTGGTCTGCGATGGCGCAACAGCTTGGCTTGGGTGCGAAAGCTGCTGAAGCGATAATTGAAGAAGTCCTTGAGGCAGTTCCCAAAGCTGTCGATTCAGTCCGACAGAAAATACCGCCAGCGTTTCCACTTGACCTGGTAGACAGCATTCTCATTGGAATGACGGAACAGAGCGTGAAGCTGAGCGAGACCTGAGTCGAAGCATGCGTCCAATGGCGACAATCGCTGAGCAAAACCATACCAAGGACGGCTTGCCGTTCTGAAGACCTCTTTATCCTGTAACGGAACAGCTTTGATGAGAAAAATTGCAATTCCCCTGTTTTTAATCGTCGTCGTGGTGTATGCCGGCTTCGCGCTGTGGGTGCTTCCAGCCGATGGCATCAGCAAGCTCGGCGTAGGTGAGCGTGGGCAGATCGGCGATACCTTTGGCGCCCTGAATGCATTGTTCTCAAGCCTTGGTTTTGCCGGCATCCTGCTCACGCTATATCTGCAGAAAAAAGACATGGCGATCCAGGCGACGAAAGACGACGAAGAAGTGGCAGAGCGTCGCTCCCTGTTCAATCTGGAGGCCAGCATCCAGGCGTATAGCCAGGCCCTCGGCCTTCTGCGTGATGGCAACAACCACCGCGCAACCTGGATCCGTGCAGCCAGGATTCTCAAGCACGGAAAGGTCCTGGCGGCTGCTGTCACAGTGGATGCGCATAAGCGGGCGCTCGAGTTGCGTTTGCTGGACTATCGGTCGGAATTCCGTGACATTCTTGAGCATAAGCCTGCAGAGTTCTTTTACGGCGTCGCCCCCCACTATTACGAGCTGGGGTTGGACCGCGTGGCAGCGCTGGCTTCTCAGCCGAACGCAGACGAACCGGGCCACGCGATGACTGCAACGAGATGGCTCGACGAAAAGTCAGTCTATGCTGTCCTGGAGGCGTCGCAATGGCCGGAAGACTATCAAGACCCCTTGTGCGATGACCTGCCGGGGGACATGGATATCGAGGAGAAGACCTTCTTCGCACAAGGCCTCGCCAGATACATGGAGCACCGGCAGCAATGGCACTCCATTGCCGGTAGCCTGAGCCCGCGCAACCCGTAGCGGCAACTGGGCTGGCTGCGCCCAACGGCATCCGCTAGTTCAGCGAGCTGAGTGATAAGCCTCATCGAGCGGAGAGAAGCCAGTTCTTGCCGCAGTCTCATATGCATGCGTTTTCAACGCCGACCTTCAGGAATGAGTATTCTGGCGGGCCGCGACTTGGGCGTTCTCGAAGACATCTGATAACCAAGGTGCAGTTCTGTAGGACTGGAGATCGGGAACGAAGATATCGACGTCTTTGCTGAACAGGTGACCATACCGGAGCATGAGGACGGTCCCGCCGCCGAAAGTCCAAAACGGGTTCGCGTAGCCATGCGCTGCAATCTCGTCGATCGCGATCAGCGCCTTCTTGAAAAGAGACTCCCAAGTGTCTGGAAGTCCACCCTGGTTCAACGCTGCCAAACTTCCCGACATACATGCCATTCCTTCGCAAGGCGCTGCAGTTTTTTCATCAGATTTGCTCCGAGAAACCCCGTCTGAGGGCGGGAGTGAAAGGAGCCGGCCGCAACGCGGGCGCTCGCCTTGAGATTAGTGAGATACTGTATAAAATTACAGTATGATTCTCGTCTACCGTTTCCGTGTGAAATCGAAAAACGGGCTGCTTGATCTGCAAGCCCGTAAGGTGAATTTCGTCTGGAACTACTGCAATGATCGGCAGAAAGATGCCTTGCGATTTGAGCGCCCTTGGCTGACCGGCTTCGACTTGAACAAGCTGACTACCGGCAGCAGCAAAGAATTGGAGCTGCACTCTGGTGTGATCAATGCCGTATGCGAACAATTTGCCAAATCGCGTGCCCAACACCGCCGGCCGTATTTGCGTTACCGCGGCCGAAGGTCCTTGGGCCGGGTTCCGCTCAAAGGACGTGACCTGCACAGGGAAGGCAACGCGTTTCGCTTTGCAGGCAATACGTTCCGGGTGTTTTACTCTCGCCCTCTTCCTGAAGGGAAAATCAAGGATGGCAGTTGCTTTGCGCAAGACAGTCGCGGGAACTGGTTCCTCAATATTGCGATCGAGGTAGCCGAGCCGCCGGTCCGGCCACTCGACCACGGTGTCGGTATCGATCTTGGCTTGAAGGATCTCGCTACCCCGTCCGAGGGAGAAAAAATTCCGGCGCCGGGCTTTTATCGTGAGGCGGAAGCGGCGCTGGCAATAGCGCAGCGAGCCCACAAGCGGCGCCGCATCAAAGCCATCCAGGCGCGCACGGCGCGGCGTCGACTGGACTTCTTGCATAACAGGTCGGTGGAACTTGCCCGCGCCTTCGACCATATTGCTGTTGGCAATGTCAATGCCAGTGGACTCGCCCAAACCAGCCTGGCGAAGTCCGTGCTTGATGCAGGCTGGTCGTCCTTCCGTAAGATGCTGGCGTACAAGGCCATGAGGCATGGCGCGCGGTACGTGGAAGTGGACGAACGCTTTACCACCCAGACCTGCTCGAATTGTGGTGCACTGCCCGATTCGAGGCCGAAGGGTATCGCAGGCCTTGGAATAAGAGAGTGGGAATGCAGCGAATGCGGTGTGGTACATGATCGTGATCGTAATGCTGCGTTAAACATTCTCCGTCGCGGACGTGCGACGCTGGAAGCAGGAATCCCCGTCCTTTAGGGCGGGGAGGACGTCAAGATCTTGCTCGAAGGTGCATCAGCGCTTGCAGCTTCGGTGACGGCCTTGACCATCACCGGCAACGGCGCCTCTTCAAGGAGCGCCATGATGTGCGGCCGAAACTTAGGGGGAACCTCACCTGTCCGCAGGACCGCAGCCAATTCGCTGGCCGTGAGAACCTCGCGGTAACTGGTGCTTGCGCTCTTGGCAGCGATGGCCAGGCCGCTCTTCAGGCCCGTGGACTCTTGCGGGCCTGATCACCTTCCAAGTCACGGCGGCAACGGTGCGGGCCCGGCCCGCGCCCGCATGCTATAGTCGAAAAGATAACATTTCTTTTTGGTAATAGACTCATGCGCCGCCTCGACTTCGCCGATAACAGCTCCTTACCGCCCTGGTTTGCACAGGGTGTGCCGGTCTCGCTTTCTCCTGAAATGGCCGCTGCGGCCTTGCCTTCGCGCCGTTTCCCGAAAGCGGTGCCGGAGGCGGATGCGCAAGCGGCCTTGCTGCGCTTGGGTGAAATCGAAAAACCGGATCTGGCTGCCACGGATGCCGATCTGCGTTTGGACTTTTCGGACGCGTGGATGTGCACGCTCACCGGTTCGCTGGATGGCTCGCTGCTGTCGCATGCGATCTTGCTGGCGCTGGCCAACGATCCCGCCTACGGCGCACAGAACAAGGGCGAAGCGCCGCTGGGCGAGCGCATGCTGGACGCCCTGGCCAGCCACAAGGGCCTGGAATACTGTGTCGATGCCTTCATCGAGATGCAAGGCTTGCAGGTGAAGCTGTCGCACAAGGAGTACAAGAACTGGCAGGCCGGCGTCACGCGCAAGGTAACCCGGGAACTCGGCGACCGCTATCCCCTGTCGCCCGTCGAAGTTGCCATGCGGCGGCAGTTGTCGTCGGCGCCGGAGCCGGTATGGCAAGCCTGTGCGGACAAGATCGAAAGCGCGATCCCGAACGTTCCAGCCATGCGCAGGGCCGGCCTTGCCGCGCAACTGCCGGAGCGCCCCGAGGTGTCGAACCGGCTGACGCACACGCTCGCCAAGGGCAAGGCCTCCGCCTCCCTGCCCGTGCTGCTGCTGACGGCCACCGATCCTGCGCTGCACGGCATGCTGGGCAGTGAACTGATCGAAGAAGACCGCTGGGCTTCAGGCTTGATGCTGGTGGCCAGCGTCGTGCAGGAACAGGGTGTGGACGCGCTTCCTGTCCTGGAACTGGTCGCGAGCAGCGCCGCAGCCACCATCGCCCTGAGCCAGATCGGCACGCCGGAGGCAATCAAACTGCTGGCGGAAGTGTATTGCGCCACGCCGGCGCGGTCCGGCATTTCCGACGACATGATGTGGTGGCTCGCTGATCGCAAGACGGCGCTTCGGCATCTGACCGCAGCGCTCAAGCAATGGCCGCTTGCGAGCATTGCGGCCCTGGCCGAGCTGGGCGGCTTGCGCGGCAAGGATGGCGACATGCTGCAGGCGGAACTGGCAAAGCTGGTGCGGGCGAATGCGGGACACGTGTCGCAACTGCTGCCCTGGGTCAGCCCCGCCGCGCAGGCGGTGTTGCAACGCCTTGGCGAGCAATCCGGATCGGCGGTGCCGGTGGCGGCGCAGGCCGACCTGCCGGGCGTATTGGCTGATCCGCCCTGGCTGCGGCCACGAAAGAAGGCCGCCGCTGCGCTGGCCGTGCTGCCTTTGCCCGTGGCGCCAATCGAGCGATGGGATGGCATCGACCGCGAACAATGGGCATCGCTGGACCGCTGGCAGCAGAAGGACTTCGACAAGGCGCGCAAGGACACCGCCGTGCTGGTGGATGCCCTGGGCTTCTGCCGCAATCCGGGACATGCCGGCGACGAGGCGCGCCGCATGGCTGCACAGGCCATTGCCAACGCGGACAGCGAGGAGCTGGCCGAGGCCTGGCAGCTCTATCGGCAAGGCGACCAGCGGGCAACGCTCTCGACGCGCTTCCTGACCTTGCTGCCGGGGGACATGGGCGTCGAAACCTGGAACAGGCTGGCCGGCGAGGCGGAGCCTTATGGCGTGGACTACCTGCTTAGCCAGTTCGGCCTGGCGGCGGCGCCCGGCTTTGCGGCAATGATGCGCGACAGCGTTGACAAGATGCTGCCGCTGGCGCCATGCCTCGGTGCGGTGGAACTCGCGGCGCCGGTTGCGCGCGCCGCGGCCAAGCTCAAGAAGCTGCAGGACGAGGCGCGCCGCTGGCTGTTGCGTTTTCCTGAACATGCCATCGCCGGCCTGATCGCCCCTGCGATCGGCAAGGCGGGCGCGGCGCGCAGTAGTGCATTGTCGGCGCTGCGCTTCCTGCGCGGCCACGGTTATGAGTCGCTGATTGTCGGCATGAGTTGGCGCTACGAAGATCCTGCGGTTGCCGAGGCAGTGCGCGCCATGCTGGACGAAGACCCGCTCGAGTGCCTTCCGGCCAAATTGCCCAAGCTGCCCGATTTCTGGACGCCGCTGGGCTGGCGCCGTCCGCTGCTGAACGGCACCGCCGGTGCCGTGCCGGACGCAGTGCTCGATCACATCGGCACCATGCTGGCCTTGCCGACCGTGGACGGCGTGTACGCCGGCATTGCGCAGCTCAAGGAGGCTTGCACGCCCGAGTCCCTGGCGAACTTCAGCTGGGATTGTTTTACCGCCTGGCTGAGCGCAGGCGGGCCTGCCAAGGAAAGCTGGGCCCTGTCGGCCCTGGGATGGCTGGGCAACGACGACACGGCGCGCCGGCTCACCCCTTACATCCGCGCCTGGCCGGGAGAAGCGGCGCATGCGCGCGCGGTGGCCGCACTGGACGTGCTGGCCGATATCGGCACCGACGTCGCACTGCTGCTGCTGAACGACATTGCACAAAAGTTGAAGTTCACGGGACTGCTGGTCAAGGCACGCGAAAAGATCGACCAGATCGCGGAGAACCGCGGCCTGTCGAGGGAGGAGCTGCAAGACCGGTTGGCGCCCGTCCTGGGCCTGGACGACAATGGCAGCATGCTGCTGGACTTCGGCCCGCGCCAGTTCCGCGTCGGCTTCGACGAAATGCTGAAACCTTATGTTCGCGACAGCGACGGCACGCGCCTGAAGGACCTGCCCAAGCCGAAAAAGACCGACGACGAAGCGCAGGCCGCCGACGCGGTCGAGCGCTTCAAGGCACTGAAGAAGGACGTCCGCACCGTCGCCAGCCAGCAGTTGCTGCGCCTGGAGCAAGCCATGTGCAGCGGCCGCCGCTGGCGCCCCGAGCACTTCGGCCAGTTCCTTGCCGGCCATCCGCTGGTGCGGCACCTGGTGCAGCGCCTGGCCTGGGGCGTCTACGTCCAGGAAGAAGGAAAGGCCGGCGGCGGGAAGCTGCTGCATTGCTTCCGTGTGTCTGCAGAAGGCAGCTATACGGACGCGGACGATAACCCGATCGCGCTGCCGGAAGGCGAGCTTATTTACGTCGGCTTGCCGCACCCGCTCGACATGCCGCAGCAGGATGTTGTGCAATTCGGACAGTTGTTTGCCGATTACGAGCTGCTGCAACCTTTCGCCCAGCTTGGGCGCGATACCTACCGGCTCGAAGCCGGGGAGCATTCCGCCACCGCGCTGGAACGCTGGAAAGGCAAGGTGGTCGCCACCGGCCGCGTGCTCGGCCTGGCAAGCAGGGGCTGGCGCCGCGGATCGTCCATGGACGGCGGCGGCGTTTCGTACTTCAGCAAGCCGGTTGCCGGCGCCAGGGTGGTCGAACTGATGCTCGATCCGGGCATCATCGTCGGCCTGGCCGACGAATATCCGGAGCAGACGCTTGGCGCCGTCACGATGCGGAATGGCAGCATGGCCAGCCTCGATCCCGTCAGCGCCAGTGAGCTGGTGCGGGACATGGAGTCCTTGTTAACCTGAGCGGCCGCGTGGTAAAGTCAAAATTACAAGTTTCCTTTAGGTAATTGAACTTTCATGCACGGTAATGAGCTCCCCGATATGACGACCCCACCCTGGCTGGCGCAGGGTGAGCCGCTGGCGATTTCCAAAAGGATGGCGGAAGCGGCACTCGCTTCGCGCCGCGCGCCGAAACCGGTTCCGCAAGTCGACCCGAAGCAGGTTTTGCGCAGCATGTGGGAGACCTTCGAGATTGACCCGGCGCGCAGCGATGCCGAGTTTCGCGAGGCATGCGCGGAAGCGTCGCAGCGGCTGCAGGAGCAAACCCTCGACGGTTCGCTGCTGTCCGATGCAATCCTGCTTGCCATGTCGAACAATCCAGTGTTCCGCAGCGGCGCGGAGGATGTGCATCCGTTTGGCGAGCCGATGCTCGATGCCATCGCCGCGCACAAAGGCTTGGAGTACTGCGTCGACGTCTTCATCGAAATGCTCAAGCTGCAAGTGGGCTTCCTGCCGTCGCGGGAGAAAAAGCGGAAGGCGGTCATCGAGTGCCGCGAGCTGCTTCCGCTGGCCAAGTATGAGCCGTTCTGCGGGGCCGAAATTGCCCTGCGCCGCCAGCTGTCCAATGCACCGGAGGCGACTTGGCGGGCTTGTGCCGACAAGATCGAGCAAGCGCTGCCCGCCATCCCGCTCGCGCGCAGGGCTTCACTCGCCGCGCAGTTGCCGGAACGTCCGGAGCTGTCCAACCGCCTGGTGCATGAACTTGCAGGCAGCCCGGCGCATGCAAGCTTGCCGCTGCTGCTGGTGTCGGCCGACGAGCCGGAACTGCTGCGGGTTCTGGGCGAAAAAATGCCTGAGCGCGGACGCTACTTCACCAGCCCGATGCTGGCGGCGACCATCCTGGCCGGGAAGGGCGTGCAGGCATGCTCGCCCTTCAGCGTTGCCGTCACGCGCGATGTGGTCAGCGAGGCCCTGACCCAGATCGGCACCCCGGAAGCCATCCGGCTGCTGGTCGAATCGGTCGCGCAGACTACCGATCCGGAATACGAGGGATGGGATACCGCGGTCGAACGCCGGACCGCGCTGGTGCGCCTGGCTGCGGCGCTCCAGCAATGGCCCGTTGCCGGCATCGCTGCGCTGGCGGAGATTGGCGAAAGGCCGGGCAAGGTTGGCATGGTGGCGTCGTCCAGCCTGGCGGCGCTGGTCAGCGAGCATGCCGAAGTGGTTCCCCAGCTCCTGCGCTGGGTCAGCCCGGCTGCGCAGGCATTGCTGCAACGCCTGCTCGGACAACGCGATACTTCGCTGGAAGAGGCGGCGCGCGAGGATCTGCCGGGCGTGCTGGCGAACCCGCCGTGGCTGCGGCCGCGCAAGAAGGCCCTTGCATCGATCGATTTGCAGCCGTTGCCGCTGGCTCCCGTGGAGCGATGGGACGACGTCGACCGCGAAGAATGGGCGAACGCGGGCCCATGGTGGGAAGACACCTTCGAGCGCGCACGCAAGGATCCGGCAGCGTGGGTGGCGGAGCTGGGGTTCAGCCGCAATCCGGGGACGTCCGGCGATGAAGCCCGCAGGCAGGCGATCCAGGCCATCGCAGAAGCCGACAGCAAGGCGATGGTGGCCGCCTGGCGGCTGTACGTATTGGGCGATCCGTGGGCGCGCCTCTATGCGCCGTTGATTACGCGGCTGCCGGGAGAAATGGGCGTCGAGACCTGGAGCCTGCTTTCCAATTCAGTCGACGTCAGTGGCAGGTGCCTGGAATTCCTGCTGGCGCGATTCGGCTTGCGCGCGCTGCCCGGCTTTGAGGCTTTGCTGCGCCACCGCTTCGACGAAGTGGTCGAGTATGCCCCGTGCTTTGGCTCCGTCGGCATGGCGGCGCCGATGGCGCGCGCTGCGGTCAAGCTCAAGAAACTGCAGGCGCAGGGGCGGCGATGGCTGCTGCGCTTCCCCGAACATGCGATTTGCGGGCTGATTGCACCGGCGCTCGGCAAGGCGGGCGAAGAGAAGTCCTGCGCCATGTCTGCGTTGCGCTACTTGCGCGCGAACGGGCATGAAGCGCTGATCCTGAAGGTTGCGGCCCGATACGAGAACGCCGCAGTCTCTGCCACGCTGCGTGCCCTGCTCGATGAAGATCCGCTTGAACGCCTGCCGGCCAAGCTTCCCAAGCTCCCTGACTTCTGGGCGCCGCGCGGGTGGCGCCGCCTGGTGTTGAATGAGTCCGGCGGCGCCAGTGCCGGCAAGGCGGTGCCGAACGACGTGCTGGTGCATGTGGGGACCATGCTGATGCTGCCGACGGTCGATGGCGTGTATCCCGGCATCGCCCAGCTCCGGGATGCCTGCACCCCCGAATCGCTGGCGGACTTTAGCTGGGACTGTTTCATGGCATGGTTGAATGCCGGTGGCGTCGTCAAGGACGGCTGGGCGATGTCGGCCCTGGGCTGGCTGGGCACGGACGATACCGCCCGCAAGCTGATGCCGTTCATTAAGGCGTGGCCGCCGGAAGGGGCGCATGCACGGGCGGTAGCGGCGCTGGACGTGCTGACCGACATCGGCAGCGAACTTGCGCTGATGCTGATGAACAGCGTCGCGCAGAAGGCCAGGCAAAAGCCGCTGCAGGACAAGGCGCGCGAAAAAATCGCCAGGATCGCCGAGGCGCGCGGCCTGACGACCGAGGAGCTGGAAGACCGCATGGCGCCAGACCTGGGCCTCGGGCAGGACGGCACCCTCGTGCTGGACTTCGGTGCGCGCCGCTTCCGGGCCGGCTTCGACGAGGCGCTGAAGCCTTTTGTGCGCGACGAAGACGGCTACCGGCTGCCCGACCTGCCGAAGCCGAGGCAGAGCGATGACGAGGCGCTCTCCACAGCCGCGGTCGAGCGCTTCAATGCCCTGAAAAAGGACGCCCGCGCCATCGCCAGCCAGCAGGTAGCGCGCCTGGAATGGGCCATGTGCAGCCGGCGCCGCTGGAGCCACCAGCACTTCCGCCAGTTCCTGGTCGAGCACCCGCTGCTGCGCCACCTCGTGCAACGCCTGGTTTGGGGCGTGTATGCGGTGGGCGGCGATGGCGCGCAATTGCTGGATTGCTTCCGCGTCGCGGAAGACGGCAGCTACGCCACCGGCGACGACGATGCCTTCACTTTGCCGGAGGGCGAGCATATCCGGGTGGGACTGCCGCATGCGCTCGAATTGCCGCCGCAAGCCGCCGAGAAGTTTGGCCAGGTGTTCGCCGACTACAAGCTGTTGCAGCCTTTCGTCCAGCTGGGGCGCGATACCCATGCGCTGGAAGCCGGCGAACAGGCGCAAGCGCAGCTCGCCCGCTGGAAGGGCGTGGTGATCGCCACAAACCGCGTGCTTGGCCTGGCCAGCAGGGGCTGGAGGCGCGGGCAGGCCATCAACGGCGGCTTGATCTGCTCCTTCCAGAAGCCGGCCAATGGTTCCAGGATCATCGAGCTGACGTTCGAACCTGGCATCTACGCGGGCATGGTCAACGAGAATCCGGAGCAGTCGCTGGAAAGCATCTCCGTGGGCATGCTTGCAAGTTGGGGCGGAATCAAGACGGCCGAAAGCCTGGCTGCCCTCGACCCGATCGCCGCCAGTGAACTGATACGCGACATCGAATCCCTGCGGGCATGAGCGCCCGCAAACACTACTTGAATGTGAACTCCTATGCGCCGTTTTGAATTCGTCGACGACAGCTCGAACAAATTTTGGGAAATTGAACAGGATGGATTGGACCTGAACCTGCGCTGGGGCAGGATCGGTACCCAGGGCCAGAGCCAGACCAAGTCCTTTGCCGACAATGCCAAGTGCAGCGCCGCCATGGCCAAGCTCATCGCCGAAAAGACCGGCAAGGGCTATTCTGAAGTGGACACGGCGCCGGCTGCCGCGATCGGCAAGACTGCGGCCAAGCCGGTGGCGGCGCCGGAGCCCGTGGCCGCTGCGGAGGCACCAGCGCCGGCACCGGCACCGGCGGCGGCCCCTGCGCCGGCGCCCGTTGCCGCCGCCGATCCGGCGACCACGCCGCCCTGGCTGGTGCACATGCCGCCCGTGTCGCTGCCCAGGAAGCTGGCGGCAGCAGCGCTGGCATCGCGCCGCTTCCCGAAACCGGTGCCGGCGGTCGATGCGCAGGACGTGTTCCGCCGCTTCTTCGAGTGCCAGCAGCCGGATGCCGACGCGACAGACGCCGAACTGCGGCCCGCATTCGAAGAAGCATGGGAGCGGCTGCGGAACCAGGTCCTGGACGGCTCATTGCAATCGGACGCCGTCTTGCTCGCGCTGTCGGCCAAGCTTCCCTATGACTGGGAAGGCAAGAATGAGCTGCTGGCGCTAAAGATGCTGCATGCCCTCGTCAAGCACAAGGGCCTGGAGCACTGCGTCGATGCCTTTATCGAAATGCAGCGCATGCAGGTAAAGTGGCAGAGTGCCGGAAACCTGCCTCGCAAAGTCAGCATCACGTCCATCATCACCAGTGAACTGGGCACCTCGAGCCTGATGACGCCGGTCGAAGTCGCCATGCGGATCCAGTTGTCGTCGGCACCGGAAGCAGTTTGGCAGGCGTGCGCCGACAAGATCGAGAATGCCATCCCCTCCGTTCACGCGCTGCGCAGGGCCGGACTGGCGGCACAGTTGCCCGAGCGGCCGGAGGTTGCCGACCGGCTGGTGCCCGAGCTGTCCAAAGGCCCGGCGTTGGAGACCCTGCCCCTGCTGCAGCTGGCGGCCAGCGATACCGGCCTGCTGGAAAAGTCCGGTATCAAGATTTCCAGCCATGAGCGCTGGTCGAGGAATCCGATGCTGGCGGCGACGATGGTGCAGGAGCGCGGCCCGCATGCCTTCGCAGTGCTGAAACTGATGCCGTACTGCGAACCGGCCAACGAAGCCCTGGCTTTCGTCGGCACGCCGGAAGCCGTCAAGCTGCTGGTCGAGGTCCTGGCCGAGGTGTCCGATACCAGTACCTGGACTCCCGTGTCGCTGAAACTGGCGCGCGCCAGTTTCTCGGCCGCGGTCATGCACGCGCCCCTGGCGGGTATTGCTGCCCTGGCGGAACTGGGCGAACGGCGCGGCAAGGAAGGCGAAGTCCTGCAGCTGACGCTGGCGATGCTGCTGCGCATCCATTCCGGTCAGGTTCCGCAGCTGATGCCATGGCTGTCTCCTGCCGCGCAGGCCTTGCTGCATCGCCAGCTCGAGAAAACCAGCGCCACGGTTGCGCTGGCCGCACAGGAAGACCTGCCGGGCGTGCTGGCCGATCCGCCATGGCTGCGGCCGCGCAAGAAGCCTGCTCCCGCACTGGTGGTGCAGCCCTTGCCCCTGGCGCCGGTCGAGCGCTGGGACGACATCGACCGCGAGGAATGGCTGTCCGCTGCACGCAGCCATTACTGGGGGCGTATCGAGGGCGAGCCTGAAACTCCCGACCAGATGGCATGGGCGATGCGTTTCCACTGGCACGAACCCGATGTGGAAGCGTGCACCCAGGCCAGCAAGGCCATTGCAAATGCCGATGCCAACGCACTGGCCGCAGCCTGGCGCATGTACCGGCAGAGGGACGCTGGTCGAGTGATCTGCGCGATGGCTATTCCGCTGTTGCCCGGCGCGATGGGCGCCGATGCCTGGAATATGCTGGCCAGCGACGTGGATCCTTACCCGCCGCAGATTGCCTTCCTGCTCGCCAGGCTTGGGCTGCCCGCGCTGCCCGGCTTCGAGGCGATGCTGGCGCGCCGTCCGGCAGATATGGCGCCATTGGCCAAATGCTTCGGCGCCGTTGGCATGGCATCGCCCATGGCGCGCGCCGCGACCAAGCTCAAAAAGGTGCAGGAGGAAGCCCGCCAGTGGCTGCTGCGCTTCCCCGCACATGCGATTTGCGGCCTGATTGCGCCGGCGCTCGGCAAGGCGGGCGAGGACCGTGATTGCGCGGCGTCGGCACTGCGCTACCTGCGCATGAACGGCCACGAGGCATTGATCTTCGACATCGCGGCACGTTACGAGGACGCTGCAGTTGACGCGGCATTGCGCGCCCTGCTCGATGAAGATCCGCTCGAACGCTTGCCGGCCAAGCTGCCCAAGCTGCCTGATTTCTGGGCGCCGCTGGGATGGCGCCGCCCGGTGCTGAATGACAGCTGCGGCGCCGGCGCGGGCAAGGCGGTGCCGGACCAGGCGCTGGACCACATCGGCACCATGCTGATGTTGCCAACCGCGGAAGGACTGTACCCGGGCATTGCGCAAATCAAGGACGCGTTCACTGCGGAATCGCTGGCGGATTTTGCCTGGGACTGTTTCTCGTCCTGGCTGAATGCCGGCGGCAATTCCAAGGAAGGCTGGGCCATGACCGCATTGGGCTGGCTGGGAACGGACGACACGGCGCGCAAGCTCACGCCGTACATCCGCGCCTGGCCGGGCGAGTCGGCGCATGCGCGTGCCGTGTCGGCGTTGGACGTGCTGGCCGACATCGGCACCGACACCGCGCTGATGCTGTTGAACGGCATCGCGCAAAAGGTCAAGTTCAAGGGCCTGCAGGACAAGGCGCGCGAAAAGATCGACAAGATTGCCGAGGAGCGGGAGCTGACCACCGAGGAGCTGGAAGACCGCCTGGCGCCCGACCTGGGCCTGGACGACAACGGCAGCGTGCTGCTGGACTTCGGCCCGCGCCAGTTCCGCGTCGGTTTCGACGAGGCGCTGAAGCCGTATGTGCGCGACAGCGATGGCAAGCGACTGGCCGACCTGCCCAAGCCGAAGCAAAGCGACGACGCGGCATTGGCCGGCGCCGCCGTCGAACGCTACAAACTGCTCAAGAAGGACGCCCGCACCATCGCCGGCCAGCAGGTGCTGCGCCTGGAATGGGCCATGTGCAGCCGGCGCCGCTGGCTGCCGGAGCACTTCCGCCAGTTCCTGGCCCAACATCCGCTGGTGCGCCACCTGGTGCAGCGCCTGGTGTGGGGCGTCTACGAGATGGCCGGCAGCGGCGACGCCGGCGGCAAGCTGCTGGCATGCTTCCGCGTGGCCGAAGACGGCAGCTGGACCACCGGCGAGGACGACAGTTTCACGATGCCGGAAGGCGCCAATCTTTGCGTCGGCCTGCCGCATCCGCTTGAGCTGGCGGCCGAAACTGCCGCGCAGTTCGGCCAGCTGTTCGCCGATTATGAGCTGCTGCAGCCGTTTTCCCAGCTGGGGCGCGATACCTATGCGCTGGACGCCGAAGAGCAGTCCGCGACGGTCCTGGAGCGCTGGAAAGGCGCCGTCGTTCCCACCGGCCGCGTGCTTGGCCTGGTCAACAAAGGCTGGCGGCGCGGGCAGGCGCAGGACGCCGGCGGCATCTGGTTCTTCCACAAGCCGCTCAGCCGCTCCAGGGTGATCGAACTGACCCTCGACCCCGGCATCATCGTGGGCATGGTGGACGAGTATCCGGAACAGACGCTGCAGACCGTCTCGGTGGGTTCGCCATCGAGCTGGGGCGAGATCAGGGCGGCCGAAAGCCTGGCGATCCTCGACCCGATCGCCACCAGTGAACTGATACGCGACCTCGAATCCTTGCGGGCATGACACCATGAAGAAAACACCCATCAAAGAATCGCCGGCCTTGCAGCGCCCGCCGGCGGAAATCCTCCATGCGCAGGAGCTGCAGCGCCTGCGCGAGAGCGACAACGGCCCGCGCCCGCCGGGCTGGGCGCTCAGCCTGACCGCAGCGCGCAAGTTCATCCTGGGCGACGACACGCTGGATGTCACGCGCAAGATCGTGGCGCCTGCCGCATCGATCGAGCGCATGCTGGTGACCCTGGCAACAGGCCGCGGCCTGATGCTGGTGGGCGAGCCGGGCACGGCGAAGTCGCTGCTGTCCGAACTGCTGGCCACCGCCATCTGCGGCAAGTCGACCCTGACCATCCAGGGCGGCGCCTCGATCACCGAAGACCAGATCAAGTATTCCTGGAACTACGCCCTGCTGATCAACGAGGGCCCGAGCCCGCGCGCGCTGGTGCCTGCACCGCTGTACCAGGGCATGCGCGACGGCCAGGTGGTGCGCTTCGAAGAAATCACGCGCGCGCCGCTGGAAGTCCAGGACTGCCTGCTGGGCATGCTGTCCGACCGCGTCATGAGCGTGCCTGAACTGGCGGGCGATGACGGCATGCTGTATGCGCGCGACGGCTTCAACATCATCGCCACGGCCAACACGCGCGACCGCGGCGTGAACGAAATGAGCGCAGCGCTCAAGCGCCGTTTCGACTTCGAAACCGTGTTCCCCATCCTCGACTTCGACCATGAGCTGGCGCTGGTGAAGGAAGCTTCCGCCCGCCTGCTGGAGAAGAGCGCCATTCCGCGCAGCCTGCCGGTGCCGGTGCTGGAATTGCTGGTGACCACCTTCCGCGACCTGCGCGGCGCCGTCCAGGCGCACGGCGGCGACGCGGCCATGGACCGGCTGACAGCTGTCATGTCGACCGCCGAGGCGGTCAATGTCGCCCATGCGGTCGGCGTGCGCGCCTGGTTCCTCGAGCAGCGCGACGGCAGCCCGGCCGACCTGGTCGACTGCATTGCCGGCACGGTGGTCAAGGACAACGCCGACGACCGTGCCAAGCTGCGCCGCTACTTCGAACAGAAGGTGGCCAGGAAGAACGGCGCCCATTGGCAGGCCTACTTCGAAGCGAGGCAGCGTTTGCCGTGACGCCCGTATCGAACGAGCCGAACGTGTCGAACGAGCCGGTCATTCTCGGCGTGCGGCATCACAGCCCGGCCTGCGCGCGCCTGGTGGCGCACAAGATCCGCAGCCTGCGGCCGGCCTACGTCCTGATCGAAGGCCCAGCCGACTTCAACGACAAGCTGGAGCAGCTCTCGCTGCCGCACCAGCTGCCGCTGGCGGTCTACAGCTTCCTTTCCTCGGAAGGCGGGCACCGCGCGTCCTGGTCGCCGTTTGCCGAGCATTCGCCGGAGTGGCAGGCGCTGGCGGTCGGGCGTGAAACAGGCGCGCAGCTGCGCTTCATCGACCTGCCGGCGTGGGACGATGCCTTTGCCGACGTGCTCAATCGCTATGCCGACGTGAGCGACGAGACGCAGGCCGAACGCGCCGCCGCATACGAAGATGCGCTGCGCCGCAAGATGGCGGTCGACAGCAGGGATGCGCTGTGGGACACGCTGTTCGAGCAGCAGGATTCGCTGGAGCTGCTGGAGCAGGGTCTTGCCACCCATTTCGAGCATCTGCGCGCGGGCGATGCGGGCTCGATCGGCAACCAGGCGCGCGAACGCATGATGGCGCGCTGGATCGCCTGGGCGATGGCGCGCGGCGAAGGCCCGGTGCTGGTGGTCTGCGGCGGCTACCATGCGCCGGCGTTGCAGCGTGCCTGGCGCAGCGAGGACGGCGCCAGCCCGCCGGCGCTGCCGCTGCCGGACGACGCCGGCGGGACCGTGCGCTTCGGCTCCTACCTGGTGCCGTACACCTTCAAGCGGCTCGATTCCTTCACCGGCTACGCATCGGGCATGCCTTCGCCGTTCTTCTACCAGCTGGCATGGGAGGAGGGCATGCAGGGCGCCGGGCCGGCGCTGCTGCAGCGGGTCACGCAGCGCCTGCGCAACAAAAAGCTGGCGGCATCGACCGCCGACCTGATCGCCGTGCACGCGCGGGCCGAGGCCCTGGCCCGCCTGCGCGGCCATGCGCTGCCGGCACGCTGCGACTGGCTCGACGCGCTGGCCGGCTCGCTGGTCAAGGATGCGCTGGATGCGCCGCTGCCGTGGACTTACCGCGGGCCGCTGCGCTTCGGCACCGACCCGATCCTGGTCGAAATCATGGACGTGCTGGCGGGCGATGTTGCGGGCCGCCTGGCGCCCGGCACGCCGCAACCGCCGCTGGTGCTCGCGGTCGAGGCCGAACTCGAAGCCCGCGGCATCAAGCTGCCCGCCGACCTCTCCCTCGACCTGCTCAAGCCCGCGGACCGCGACAAGAGCCGCGTGCTGCATCGCCTGCTGCTGCTGGAGATTCCCGGCATCGACCGGCGCGCCGGCCCCGGCCTGGCGCTGTCCGGCGAGCGCCGCGAGGAATGGTCGCTGCGGGCGCCGCTGGAGCAGCGCGCCGCGCTGATCGAGGCGGCGGCCTATGGCGCCTCGCTGGAAGACGCCGCGCGCATGAAGCTGGAAGAACGCCTGCGCGCTGCGGGGCGCGCCAACGGCGAGAGCCGTTTCGCGCAACTCGCCGATGCACTGAACCAGGCTGCCTTTGCCGGCCTGGCCGGCATGAGCGACGGCATCCTGTCCGAGCTGGAAATAGCGGTCGGCGGCGAACCGCGTTTCGAAGCTTTCGGCACTGCGCTGCCGGTGCTGCATTCCCTGCTGCGCCACGGGCAGTCGCTCGGCATGGCGGGCGCGCCGGTCCTGCGCACGGTAGTCGCGGCGGCCTTCGACCGCGCGCTATGGCTGCTGGAGGCCACGGGGCCGGTACCGGCGGGAGAATTCGCGGCGCATATCCATGGCTTCCTCGCCCTGCGCCAGGTGGCGCGCGATGCGCTGGCAGGCGATGCTGCGCTGCCTTTGCAGGTGGAGGCCGGGCGCGCCCTCGCTGTATGGCAGCGCAAGCTTGCCGACCAGCGTGCCGCGCCGCTCAGCCGCGGCGCCGCGCTGGGAGGATTGGTCAGCCTGAACGCCGGACGTAGCGCCGCCAGCGGCGAAGCCATCACGCAGGCCTTGGCCTTGCTGGGCGAAATCGCGCCGGCGCAGGTGGGCGATGCGCTGGCGGGCATGCTGGCGCTGGCGCGCGATGAGCTGGTGCAGGAGGCGCACTTCGTTGCCGGGCTGGATGCCATGGTGAAGGCGTTGGACGACATCGACTTCGTGCTCGCCCTGCCGGCCATGCGCAATGCCTTCAGCTGGCTGCCGCCGCAGGAGCGCGGCATGCTGGCCGACGCCGTGCTGGCCCAGCACAACGCGGCGCATCTGCCGCGGCGCGCGCTGACCGCGCACTTCGCCGGCGCGGATGCGGAAGACGTGGCCAGGGCGGCGCTGCTGGAGCAGGCCGCGCTGCGCAAACTTGCCTCCTGGGGATTGGCAGCATGAACTTGAAACTTCCTGATTCGCTGGCGCGCTGGCGCCTGCTGCTCGGCGAAGCGGCGACGCCTGCGCTGGGCGGCCTGTCCGGCGCGGCCCGATCGGCGGACATGGCGCTGGACTGGCTGTACGGGCGCGATAGCGAGGTCGCCGCGCGCGGTGAGCGCGGTGCTGGCCTGGGGCCTTCCCAGCTTTCCACGCCCGACTGGATCAATACGATCCATGAACTGTTCCCGAAGGAAGTGATCGAGCGCCTCGAGGGCGACGCGGTGGAGCTGTACGGCATCGACGAAGTGGTCACCAACCTCGAGGTGCTGGAGCGGATCGAGCCGTCGGAGGCACTGCTGCGCGCGGTGCTGCACACCAAGCACCTGATGAATCCCGAAGTGCTGGCCGCTGCGCGGCGGCTGGTGGCTGAAGTCGTGCGGCAGATCATCGAGAAGATGGCGACCGAGGTGCGGCAGGCGTTCGCCGGCGCGCGCGACAGGCGCCGCCGCTCCATGCTGAAGGTGGCGCGCAATTTCGATTTCAAGCGTACGGTGCAAGGCAACCTGCACCGCTGGGACCCGCAGCGCGGAAAGCTGTTCCTGGAGACTCCGGTCTTCATGAGCCGCGTGCGGCGCCACACTGAGCGCTGGGACATCTGCCTGCTGATCGACCAGAGCGGCTCGATGGTCGAATCGGTGATCCATTCCGCGGTCATGGCCTCCTGCCTGTGGAATCTGCCGGGCATGCGGACTCGCCTGGTCGCCTTCGACACGGAAGTGGTCGACCTGACCTCGGACGTGTCCGACCCGGTCGAACTGCTGATGAAGGTGCAGCTGGGCGGCGGCACCGATATCGCCAAGGCTGTCGGCTATGCGCAGTCCCTGGTCGAGAATCCGCAGCGCACGGTGGTGGTGCTGGTCAGCGACTTCTGCGAGGGCGGCTCGCAAAATGAACTGGTGCGCCGGGTCAAGGCGCTGGTGCAGTCCGGCGTCACGATGCTGGGACTGGCAGCACTGGATGCGCGCGCCGATCCCTGCTACGACCGCGACATGGCGGCGCGCCTGGTGCGCGAGGGCGCGCACGTGGGCGCCATGACGCCCGGACAACTGGCAGCCTGGCTGGCTGAAAAGGTGCGCGGATGAACGCCCGGCGAACCGACCTGCTGGAACTGACGCCCGAGGCCCTGATCGCCCTGGCCAATGCGGGCTTCGTCAAGCGCGCGCAGAAGGACCTGGCCGAAGGCAACCTGCCGGCGCTCGAGGAACTCGCGGACGCCACGATCCGCGCCACCTACGCCGATGGCCATTGCGCCGTGCTTGGTCCCAACAGCACGCTGCGCGACGCCAGCTGCACCTGTCCGGCCAGCGGCTTGTGCCGGCACCGGGTCACGCTGGTGCTGGCGTACCAGGCGCAGGCCAGGGCGCTGTCGCCGGCGCAGCCGGAGAACCAGGCTGCCGACGATGCCGGCCCCTGGTCGCCGGCGCATTTCGCAGCGACGATGGCTGATACGGTTCCTGCCTCGACGCTGGCACAGGCGGCCAGGCTGGCGGCGGCGCAACCGGTGGTCAAGCTTATCGCGTGGCAGGAGGCGGCTGCGGTGCCGAGCGCCCGCCTGCCGATGTGCAATGTGCGCTTCTTCTCGCGCAGCAGCCTGACGCACGCCCGATGCGATTGCAAGGAGGGCAGCGGTTGCGCCCACATCGTCCTGGCCGTGTGGGCGTTCGCACAGGCGGAATTGAAGTCGCCGGGTTTTGCCGAAGCCAGCGTGACCCTGGCCAGTCCGCAGGAAGGCGGCCCGGCGCCCGTGGCGCGCGTGTTCGGCACGCAGGCGGCTGCAACGCTGCTGGAACGCACGCAGGCCCTGGCGCTGCAAGTCTGGCTGGACGGTTCCAGCCAGCCGATGCTGGCACTGGAGGCGCGCTTCGAAGAAGTCTTTGGCCTGGCCAAACAACTCGAATGGTGCTGGATCGGCGAGTCCCTGCACGGCATGAAGGACCTGATGCTGGCGCAGCATGCGCGGTCCAGCCGCTTCGATCCGAAGCTGCTGCTGTCGGCGCTCGCCGACCTGCATGCGCGCCTTGCGGCGGCAGTGCTGGCGGATGGCCAGGCTGCCGCCGGCCGGCTGCCGGAAGTGCCGGCCAGCCAGTTGCTCGGCATCGGCGTCAAGGGCGAAGTGGCGCTGGATCACTTGCGGCTGGTCTCCCTCGGCACCCAGCTCTGGGCCGATGACGAAGCCGAGGGCGCGCTGCTGGTATTTGCCGACCCGGACACCCTTGCGGTGACCGTGATTGAGCGCCGCTGGCCCAAGCCGAAGGCGGGCGAGCCGGGCATCGCCATCAAGTCGCGCAGGATCGCGGGCCAGTCGGTAGAAAGGCTGGCCGCCAGCCAGGTCGTCACCAGCGGCGCACGGCGCCGCGCCAACGGTGCGCTGGAGATTGCCGCCGGTGCGCGCCAGACCAACGTGCTGCCTTTGTCGTCCAGGGCTTGGGACGACCTGATGGCGCCGCTGCGCCAGTCGTCCGCCGAGGGCTTGCGCGACTACCTGCTGGATGCCGTGCCGGATTTCGCGAGGCCGCTGCAGGCGATTGAACACATGCACGTCGTTCCCGTGGCGCAGGTAGGCGAATGGGAGTGGAATGCGGCGCGCCAGACGCTGTCGGCCTGGATCGAAGTGGGCCAGGGGCTGCACGAGCCCGGGCAGCGCCTGCTCCTTCGCAAGCGCCACAACCCGGCCGCGCCGCATGCCGTCGATGCGCTGGCAAGCGCGCTGTCCGGGGAATTCGGCGCACCGCTAGCGGTCTCCGGAACGGTCACGCTGGAAGCGGGACTGGTGGCCATCGATCCGTTTGCCGTCCTGACCGAACAGCGCGCCGTGGTGCCCGACGTGGAGAGCACGGCGGCGCGCGAACTTGCGCCGGCCGCGCTGCTGTATGAGGCGCCGCCGCTGGTGCACCTGGCCGGCCAGGTGCACGCCCTGCTTGGCCGATGGATGCGGCAAGGCTTGCGGCACCAGGCTGCGGGCGCCTTGAAGGAAGCCGAGGACCTTGCGGCAACCATGGAGCGCAACGGCCTTGCCGCTTCCGCCGCCCTGCTGCGCGAGGCCGTGAGCCTGATGCAGGCGCCGGACAAGCAGCCTTTGCCCGGCAAGCTGGCAACGCTTTATCTTTTACTCGCCGAAATTGCACGTTCGGCTTGAAACCCGGGAGTTATCGTGGCACGAAAAACAACGACCGATCCCTTGCTGGCGGCGCCTGACGGCAAAGTCCACTGGACCAAGGGCATGCAGGAATGCCTTGATCTCTTCGTCGACGAAGCGGGCCTGTTCCCGCCTGGCGCCAGCTTCGAGGACAACCTTGCCCAGCACAAGGCGCTGCTGGGCAAGGAAAACTGGGTGCCGTCTGCTTTCCGCCTGCTGCAATTGCATGGCGTGGATGCCTTGCCGCTGTTCGTGGACTGGATCGAATCAAAGCGCTACAGCCCGCCGGCGGTGCAGACGGCGCTGCTGAACATCCACAGCGAGCAGGCTGTCGACGCCGTGGTCGAACGGCATCGCAGCGCAGAGTTTCGGCCGCTGGTCCTGAAACAGGCGAAGAAATGGCCGATCGTGGTTCTACGCAAGCTGCTCGATGTGAATCCGTCGAAAAAGCAGCCGGCTGCCTTGCTGATCCAGGAAATCCTTGGCCAGGACCCGGCCTGCCTGCCGCTGTTGCGGAAGCAGGCCGACGAAGCGCAGGCGAATGCGCTGGAGCGTTTGCTCGAAGTTGCCGATGCGGCGGAAGAAGCGGCGCCGGCGGACCTTCCACTGGTGCTGCGCGAGCTGCCCTGGTCGAACCGCGAGCCTTCCCGCGTGCCGGTGCTGGCATTGCAGGCAATGCATGACGCGCCGTGCTTCCATTGGTCGAAATGGTCCGGCAGCGACGGCCTGGAACTGAACGATCCCGACGAGTACGCGCTCAAGTACCTGAATACCTACTTGCCGCCGGAAACCGCAGCATGGGATCTTCCGCGCAAGGTGCTTTGGATTATCGGCATCGAGCCTGGCGCAATCGAGCGTGCCATCGCGACTGAAACCGTGAGCGAAGGCGATTTCGCGGAGTCGTCCGTCTATGGCTGGTACACGGCAAATTATCTGAAGGCCTTGCCGCCGAAACTGGCCAGCTCGGTCTTTTGCAATATTCCCGCTTCACGCTTGCGCTACTCCAGCCAGATGGCCGCGGTGTTTGCGTGGATGGGCCAGGACGGCCTGCCGGCTTTCACGCGCGTCTTTCCGACCGCATCGCTAAGTTCGATGACGCTGGCCGCGTGCCTGGAGTGGGACCAGATCGCGCTGTACGTCGCACGGGCCTTCTACGCAAACCGTTGGGTCAAGGATGCCGCCGGCGACTGGCTGCTTGCCTACCCGGCCGCCGCCGCACGCGGACTGCTGCCTGCGGCAGTCGGGCAAGATCCCGGCGAGCGCTTCATCGCACAGAACGCCTTGCGCTACCTTGCCGGCAACGGCCACGAGGCGGTGCTGGCGGCACAGGCAGCACGCTACGGCGACGCTGCGGCGGAGGCGCTGCGCATCATGCTGTCCGAGCCGCAGCGCGAATGGCTGCCGGACAAGCTGCCGACGCCGCCAAAGAGCCTGCACGTGCCCGGCCTGCCGCGCCTGTACCTCACGTCGAACGGCAAGGCGCTGCCGCTCGACGCGGTACCGCACGTGCTGACCATGATGGCGCTGTCCAAGCAGGACGCCCCGTCCAGCGGGCTGCTCGCGTTGCGTGAGGCGCTGACGCCAGGCTCGCTCGCCAGGTTCGGGCAAGCCTTGTTCGAATGGTGGCGCGACAGCGATACGCCGCCCAAGGAGCGCTGGATCTTCTGGATGCAGGGCGTGATCGGCAATGACGAAACCGCCCGCCAGCTGAACGTGGCGCTGAAGCAGTGGCGCGCCGCGCTGATCCGCGTGCGCGCCTACGATGCGATGGAAATGCTGGTGCAGATCGGTTCCGACGTCGCCTTGATGTACCTGCACCAGTTGAGCGAACAGACCCGCTACAACGATCTGCAGGAGCGTGCCGAAGAAATGATGCAAGACCTCGCGCAGCAGCGTGGCCTCAGCATGGAGCAGTTGGCCGACCGCACAGTGCCGGACCTGGGCCTGGACGAAACCGGCCGACTGGCGCTCGATTTCGGCCCGCGTTCCTTCATCGTGCGCTTCGACGAACACCTGCTGCCCTATGTGTGCGACAGCGACGGCAAGCGCATCAAGGACTTGCCCAAGCCGAACAGCAAGGACGATGAAGCGATCGCCAAGGCCGCCTCCCAGCGCTACAAGGACCTCAAGAAGCAGGCGAAGAACGTCGCCAGCACCCAGGTCGCTCGCCTGGAAAGCGCCATGTGCAAGCAGCGGCGCTGGACGGTGGAAGAGTTCGAAACCCTGCTGGTGCGCCATCCCTTGCTGCGCCACCTGGTCTCGCGGCTGGCGTGGGGCGCCTACGATGCGGGCGGCAGCTTGCTTATCCTGTTCCGGGTTGCCGAAGACCTGAGTTATGCCGGCGTCGACGACAGCGCCGTGCAACTGCCGCAGGACGCCAGGATAGGCATCCCGCACCGCCTCGAACTGGCGGATGCCGACGCGCAGGCGTTTGCGCAGTTGTTCGCCGATTACGACATCCTGCAGCCCTTCGAACAACTGGGCCGCGCCACTTACCGCCTGGACGAGGCGACGCTCGACGGCAGCATCCTGCCCGAATGGCGGGACCGCAAAGTCAGCACGGGCGCCCTGCTGGGACTGGAAAACCGCGGCTGGGAGCGCGAAGTCGGCGATGGCGGCTGCATCGGCTCGTTCACCAAGACGCTCGACGGCGGGCAGACGGTCTGCCTCGCCCTGGAAGGGGAGTGGTTCGTCGGTGGACCTGCCGATCCGGCGGCGATCCATACGATCACGCGTTGCGGGCTGGGCGGAGCGTCCTGGCGTTCCCTGTCGCCGCTGCTGGTGAGCGAGATCCAGCGCGACCTGCACCAGATGAACTGGACTCAATGAGCTGCGAACGGGAGTCTATCCAGCGCCAGGTGGCCCTGGTCAGTCATGGCAGCGCCTTCCTGCGCAAGAAGCTTGCGCTCGAGGACTGGTACCAGCATGGGATTTTCTTTGGCGCGCGGTTGCAGTTCCGCGACCGCAGCGGGAACGCCTTGCTGGCCGACGACTTCCCCCTGTGGCTGGCCACGCTGGCCCAAGCCGGGGCCACGCGGCTGTCACTGCATCCGGCAACGGGGCTTGGCATCGCCGCCTTGCCGGCCATGGACTGGAGCCGGCATGTGGTGGCGGTCCATTTTCCCGACCGCTACCAGCTCTGGGCCGTTGGCAAGGAACGGGCCGCGTGGAATGACGGCAGCCAGCGTGTTCCCAGCGCCGCCAGCCATGCCGGCGACGTCGATTGCTACCTGTACCTGGAGGAGCGGCCGGGCGTGCTCGAGGTGCCGCATACGGACTGGAAGAAGCTGGCCGCCGAGATCGCCGCCGATCTCGCGGCCCCGGTGCCTTCCGACGCGGTGCCGGCCGCGCCTTTTTGTGCCGAAACCAGGGCGAGCGCTGAGTGGGCCAGGATGCCGCTGTTCGTCGCCCACGGCGCCGACTCGCTGGCGCACCGGGTGCTGGCGACGCTGGTCCACAAGCAGGGAAAATTCGCAAACGACACCAATTCCAAGAACGAAAACAGCAGCTACCACTACATGGACGAGGCGGGCGCGGCAGCCATGCGGCACTGGGGCGAGCGTCTCGATAGCTGGGTCGCTGAAGTCCTGCTGCGCGCCGCCAATATCGGCAGCGCAACGGCCACGCAGCATGCCGGCGCACGCCTGCTCCAGCCGCCGCCGGCGCTCGAGCAAGCGCCGGTCGCGCCTTCGGCTCGGGCCGCGCCCCTGAACCTGGCGCCCGTCGGCGCAGCGCAGCCACCGGCGGAAGGCAAGTGGACGCGCCGCATCGGCCTCGCCGCCGCGATTGCGGTACTCAGTGTGCTGGTGGTCGCCGTATCGCACATCATCGTCCGCTTCCCCTGGCTGGCTATGCTGGTGGGCCTGCCGTTGGCGCTGATGCGACAAAAAAAGTAGTTATGTAATATTTGTAATTGACAGAAAATACACGGTCATTCATGATTTGATATTTATTTCCCAAAGGAAAAGATCGTGTTCATTGTCTGGGGGCGCAAGATTACGCGCCGCACAGTGGGATATGTCGCGGACTTCTGCGGCGTTTGCAGGGTGCCGCGCGCCTTCCGCATGACGCGCCTCGGCTCGGCCGGCCACGTGTATTACATCAGCTTCGGCGAGGGCAAGCTGGTCGGGCACCAGCGCACCTGCACCAGTTGCGGCGCGTTCAGCGATGCCGACGTGAATGCCTATGCCCGCGTCTCGAAGAGCTCCGGTCCCATGGAAACCCTGAAGCGCGAGACCCACCCCGGCCTGGATGAGGCCCTGGAACAGCGCCTGGCCCTCGAAGTGCGCGTCAAGACCGCACCGCACCTGCTGTCGGAAGAAGAGCGCCTGGGGCTGATCTACTCCCCGATCAACCTGTTGTCGCCCAAGGTGGAACGGCACTTCGCCACCACGCATATGGATGGCGGGGTGGCGCTGGCAATCGCCGGCGGCATCGGCCTGTGCTTTGTCTTGCCTGTCATTGGCTCGGCCATATCGTCAAGCTATGGTCCGCCGGGCTTCCTGCTGGGCCTGGTGGCCGGCTTTGGCCTGCTGATCTGGCAGCTCATCGCCTCGGGGCCGCGCTTCATGCGCAAGGAAATCCTGCCGCTGCTGGCGAAATCCCTGGCGCCGGTGAAGCCGAGCGAAGCCGAGCTCGAGCGCGCCTTGCGTGAATACAAGCAGGCCGGCCACAAGATCGGCAAGAAGCTGACGGCAGCCCAGGTGCTCGAGGCCATTCGCTCGCGGCGCTAGAAGTTCAAGTATGATCGCCCTGTTGCCAGGACTATATTGAACGCCATGCTACAGACCCCCGCCGGTTTCCTGCCCCTGATCCAGCCAGCTCCTGCTGAAAACATCCAGACGCTGGTCTTCCACAAAGACCGGCTGCTGTTGCGGGAGGAGAGCCTGGCCCTGCCGCCGCACGCGGAACTGCTTGCCGCCGGCCTGGAACTGGCCGGCGCGATGCCGCTCGGCACCTGGGAAGGGCGCTACTGGCAGGTCGCGCAGGCGCCGCACGACACCCCGCCGCTGGAGGGCCACGCCTACGTCGGCCTGCGCGCACTGTTCGGCGCCGTCGACGATGGCTTGCTCGGCGTGGCCGGGCGCGGCTACCAGATCGCCGAATGGGCGCGCACGCACCGCTTTTGCGGCGCCTGCGGCTCGCCGATGCTGCTGGCGCCCGGCGAGCGCGCCATGCGCTGCACCGCCTGCAGCCACCTTGCGTACCCGCGCATTTCGCCTGCCATGATGGTGCTGATCAGGAAGGGCAGGCAGCGCCTGCTGGCGGCGCACGCCAATTCGCCGTACAAGCGCTACACGGCGCTGGCGGGCTTCCTGGAAGCCGGCGAATCGGTGGAAGAAGCAGTGCACCGCGAAGTGTTCGAGGAAGTCGGCCTGCGCGTGCACAATCTCAAATACTTCGGCAGCCAGTCCTGGCCTTTCCCGCATTCGCTGATGATCGCCTTCACCGCCGAATACCTGGACGGCGAGATCGTCACCGACCCCAGCGAAATCAGCGATGCGCGCTGGTTTGGCCCCGAAGATGAGTGGCCGGCACTGACGCATACGGTTTCCATCGCCAGCGAGCTGCTGGCAGCGAACCGACCCTGAACGCTGTATACTGGTGGATTAGATTCCACATTTCACGGTTCTTGCAATCATGACTAAAGAAGTATTCACCGAAGCCGACTGGCGCCGCCTGCTGGAGCACCTGGGCGAAGACCCGGACCGTCCAGGCCTGATCGAAACCCCGCACCGCGTCCACAAGGCGTGGAAGCACTGGGTGTCGGGCTACGGCCAGGACCCGGCGGAAGTGCTGAAGGCTTTCGAGGATGGCGCCGAGCAGTACAACGAGCTGATCGTCGTGAAGAACATCCCGGTGTACAGCCATTGCGAGCACCACCTGGCGCCATTCTTCGGCAAGGCCACCGTGGGGTATGTCCCGAATGGCAAGATTGTCGGTTTGTCCAAGCTGACCCGCCTGGTGGACGTGTTCTCCAAGCGCCTGCAGGTGCAGGAACGCATGACCATGCAGATCGCCGAAGCGCTGATGCAAGTGCTGGAACCGAAGGCCGTGGGCGTGGTGGTCAAGTGCCGCCACCTGTGCATGGAGTCGCGCGGCATCCGCACCGCCGGCGAAGAGACCGTGACCTCCGCCATGCTGGGCGAGCTGCAGCCGAACCTGGCGATGCGCACCGAATTCCTGGCACTGGCTCGCGAGTCCTGATCCATGGCTAACGCTATCGAATGGTTCGAAGGCGATTTCGACGCCGCACTGGAGGCAGCCCGCGCTGCCGGCCGTCCGCTGTTCCTGTACTGGGGCGCCGTGTGGTGCCCGCCGTGCAACCGGGTCAAGTACGAAATCTTCGGCCGCGAAGATTTCCAGGCCAGGCTGCAAAGCATGGTGGCGATGCAGCTCGATGGCGACAGCCCGAACGCGCAGGCACTGGCGGCGCGCCTGAAGCTGCGCAGCTATCCGACCATGGTGATGTACCGTCCGGATGGCAGCGAGATCACCCGTCTGCCGTGCGAACTCGATGGCGAACTGTTTGGCGAGGCCCTGATGGCGGCGCGTTTTGCCGGCCATACGGCGGGCGAGTCGATGGCTGCTGCGCTGGATGGCAAGCGTGCCCTGTCGCCGTCCGAATGGACGCTGCTGTCGAACTACTCGTGGGATACCGATGAAGGCGTGCTGCTGCAAGGGCGCGACCTGGGCGTGACGCTGACCACCCTGTCGCAACTGGCTGCCGCCGCCGTGACCGGCGAGGCGCCGGCTGCGGCGCGCCAGGTGGAAGATGCCGCCGTGCGCCTGCGCCTGCATGCGATGGTGGCGCAGGCCGGCCGCGTGGTCGATGCCTCGTCGCCTGAATTCCTGTTGAAGGTGCTGGGCGACGAGCGCGTTGCGCGCGCCAATATGGACATCTTCGGCAACAGCGGCCACCAGCTGGTGCGCGCTGCGCCGGCGCGCCACGCTGAACTGGCGGCTGCCATGGCCGGTGCCGCTCAGGTATGGGCCGAGGACATGTGGTTGTCGGCGCCGGACCGCCTGACTGCGGTGCGCTTGCAGGTGCGCATGTCGCGCATGGGCCATGTGGCGGAAGGCTTGCCGCAGCTTGTGCGTACCCGTGTGCAGCAGGCGCTGGCGCTGGTGGATGACAAGTATGGGCGGCATACGCTGGTCAACACGGCGGTCAGCGCGCTGAATGATGCGGGGCTGCATGCGGAGGCGGAAGCTTTGCTGCAGTCGGTGCTGGTGGAATCGCATGCGCCGTATTACTTCAAGTTGAGCCTTGCATCGGCGGCCAAGCGGCGCGGCGACCTGCCGGGCATGCTGGATTGGTATGAGAAGGCGTGGCGTTCGGCGGTCGGGCCGGCGACGCGTATCCAGTGGGGGGCGACCTACCTCTTGGCGCTGATCGATACCACGCCGGGCGATACCGCGCGTATCGAAGCTGCGGCCGCGGCGCTGGGGCAGGATTTTGCCAATGCGCCGGATGGGTTCAAGCAGCGTAACCTGACGCAGGCGCAGAAGCTGGTGGCGAAGCTGCCGGCGGGGCTTGCGTTAGCCGATACTTTGCGGGCGGGTATCTAAAACCGGTAAACCGGTGTCTGACCCACAGGGTCAGACACCGATACGCGGCCGTCGCCTACCAGGGGTCAGACCCTGCGGGTCTGACCCAGGTTTACCGGTTTTTTTTCACCCCAGCCGCAAAACCTCCGCCAGCCAATCCACAAACACCCGCACCCGCGGCGACAGATGCCGGTTGTGCGAGTAAATGATCGACACCGGCAACGGCGCCGGCCGCCACGCCGGCAGCACCTCCACCAGCTCCCCGCTGGCGAGCAAGTGCTCAATCCCCGGCAACGGAATCTGCGCCAGCCCGATCCCCGCCCGGCAAGCCCCCAGGTAAGCCTCCGAACTCCCCACCGACACCCTGCTGCGCACCGACAGCGTCCTGACCTCCCCATCCACCACGTACTCCCAGGGCAGGTCGCGCCCGGTCTGGCTGGAAAAGTAATTGACCGCCCAATGCTCGCGCAAATCCTCCAGCGTCCGCGGCGTCCCATGCGCCGCCAGGTAAGAAGGCGACGCCACGTTCACCTGCACCATCGCCCCCAGCGGCCTGGCCACCAGGGTGGAGTCCCGCAACACCCCCGCCCGTACCGCGCAATCGATGCCTTCCCCCACCAGGTCGACCATGCGGTCATTGGCCCCGACCCGGATCTTGATCTCCGGGTAGCGCGAGAAGAAGTCCGGCAGCGCAGGAATCACGCTCAAGCGCGAGATTCGCTCCGGCAGGTCGACCCGGATCGTGCCGGAAGGCTTGCGGCCATCGGACAGGAACAGGGCATTTATGTCCTCCAGTTCATTGAGCAGCGCACGGCAGCGCTCCACATACAGCTGCCCCTCCACCGTCAGGCTGACCTTGCGCGTGGTGCGCTGGAGCAGCCGCACGCCAAGCTGCTGCTCGATGGCCTGCACGGCATTGGTCACGGTGGGGCGCGGCAGGTCGAGCTGTTCGGCGGCCTGGGTGAAGCTCTTGCTGTCGGCCACCGCCAGGAAGACCTGCATGGCCTTGAACTGGTCCATTGTTATCCATTTCCGAATAAAGATGTAATAAACGAAGCATTTATTGTTGGATTCGATAATAGCACAATGGTTCCCATCGAAACCCCACCTGGAGAGCACATATGGAAACCCGCAAACTTGGCAGCACCGGCCCGCAAACTTCCCAACTCGGCCTTGGCCTGATGGGCATGTCCGACCTGTACGGCCCGGCCGACCGCGCCGAAAGCCTGGCCACCATCCACGCCGCGCTGGACGCCGGCGTCACCTTGCTCGACACCGGCGACTTTTACGGCATGGGCCACAATGAAATGCTGCTGGGCGAGGCGCTGCAGGGCCGCAACCGCCAGCAGGTGCAGGTCAGCGTGAAGTTCGGCGCCCTGCGCGATCCGGACGGCGGCTTTATCGGCTACGACTCGCGCCCGCAGGCCGTGGCCAATTTCCTGGCCTATTCGCTGCGCCGCCTGGGCACCGACTACATCGACATCTACCGCCCGTCCCGCCTGGACCCCGCCACGCCGATCGAGGACACCGTCGGCGCCATCGCGGAGCAGGTGCGCAAGGGCCATGTACGTCACATCGGCCTGTCCGAGGTGAATGCCGACACGCTGCGCCGCGCCCATGCCGTGCACCCGATCGCCGACGTGCAGATCGAATACTCGATGATCTCGCGCGGCATCGAAAACGGCTTGCTGCAAACGGCGCGGGAACTGGGCGTCGGCATCACCGCATACGGCGTGCTGTCGCGTGGCCTGATCAGCGGCCACTGGAGCGCGCAGCGCGAAGGCGAGCAGGATTACCGCGGCCTGCACAGCCCACGCTTCCGGGGCGATAACCTGAAGCACAACCTGGAACTGGTGGAACGCATGCGGGCGGTGGCGCAGGCCAAAGGAATCAGCGTGGCGCAGCTGGCGATTGCCTGGGTGATGGCGCAGGGCACCGATATCGTGCCCCTGGTCGGCGCCCGCACCCGTACCCGCCTGCAGGAAGCGCTGGGCGCGCTCGACGCGGTGCTGCTGCAATCCGACCTGGCAGCGCTGGAACTGATCGTGCCGCAAGGCGCCGCAGCCGGTGGCCGCTACAACGACTACCAGCTTTCCCACCTCGACAGTGAAAAGGCCGCCTAGGCGAAAACCTCGCCAAGGAAGTCGACGAACGCCAGCACCTTGGCCGCTCGCTGGTGCCGCTGCTGGTACAGCGCGGTCAATGCGGGGCCGGGCGCCTGGTAGTCGGCGAGCAGCGGAACCAGGGCGCCGCTGCGCAGCTCCCCTTCCACCGAAAGCGACAGGAACTGGCCAATGCCGGCGCCGGCCTTGCATGCTTCGACCAGGGAATCCACATGGTCGAACGCGGCGCGCGCCGGCGGCGTGAACGCCAGGCCATCCGAGAACCGCCACGCGCGCAGGCGGCCGGCGCGCGGCAGGATGAATTGCAGGCACGCGAATCCTGCCAGTTCGCCCGGTGTCGAAGGGGTGCCATGTTGCGCGATGAAGGCCGGGGATGCGCAGCAAATGAAGCGTGTTTGCAGCAATTGCCGCGCGATCAGGCGCTCATCGCCGATTTCGCCCAGCCGCAAGAGCACGTCGTATCCTTCCTCCACCATATCGACCAGGCGGTCGCTGGCGCTGGCCTGGAGCACAATGCCGGGATGGCGAGCGAGGAAGCGCGGCAATGCCGGCGCCACGTAGATCCGTGACACCAGGCCGGGCATGTTGACGCGCAAGGTGCCGCGCGGCTCGCGGGCCGCATGCTGCAGGTTCGCCTCCAGCTCTTCCATTCCGGACAGCAGGCGCTGCGCCTGCTCGTAGCACTCGCGCCCTTCGCCAGTGAGCGACATGCTGCGCGTCGTGCGGTTCAACAGCTTGACCTCGAAGTGGGCCTCCAGCGCATTGACTTGCGCGGTGACGGACGATGTCGAAATGCCCAGCCTTTCCGCTGCGCGCGAGAAGCCACCGGTTTCCACTACCGCGCAAAAGACGCGCAAGGCATCAAGTTTGTCCATCACGCCATTATCCACAATTCGTGGATTCTGTTTGCAGCCAGCCCCTGTTTTTCCGGCGCCTGCCAATGCCTACACTGCCAGTCATCGAAACCCACAGGAGCCCTCGCCATGAAAGCCATGATTCTCAAAGCGGCCGGCCAGCCGCTGGTCCAAGCCGAAATCGCCAAGCCGGTAGCGGCGGCAGGTCAGGTGCTGGTACGCATCCATGCCAGCGCCGTCAATCCGCTCGACCTCAAGATCGCCGCCGGAAAGGCTGCCCATGCGCGCATGCCGTTGCCGGCGGTGCTGGGCATCGACATGGCGGGCGTGGTGGAGGCGGCCGGCCCTGGCGTTACCGCATTCGCCCCGGGCGACGCCGTATTCGGCATGACGGGAGGCGTGGGTGGCGTGCAGGGCTCTCTGGCCGAATATGCTGCTGTCGACGCCGACCTGCTGGCACATGCGCCACGCACCATCGGCCTGCGCGAAGCGGCAGCCCTGCCGCTGGCCTTCATCACCGCATGGGAAGGGCTGGTGGACCGGGCGCGCGTACAGGCCGGCCAGTCGGTGCTGGTGCAGGGCGGCGCAGGCGGTGTTGGCCGCATGGTCGTGCAGCTCGCGCTGGCCTTTGGCGCCCAGGTTGCGGCAACCGGCCGTGCCGGCCAGCGCGAAGCGATCGAAGCCCTTGGGGCGCGCTTCATCGAGCAGGCCGAAGGCGAGGAATTCGACATCGTGTACGACACGGTCGGCGGCGAAGTGCTGGATGCATCGTTTCGCGTGGTTCGCGAGTACGGCGGGCACGTGGTCAGTGCCCTTGGCTGGGGTACCCATGCCCTGGCGCCGCTGTCGTTCCGGGCAGCCAGCTATTCCGGCGTATTCACCCTGCTGCCCCTGTTGTCGGGCAAGGGGCGCGCGGCGCATGGCGCCATCCTGCGCGAGGCCGCGCGGCTGGTCGATGCCGGCAAGCTGTCGGTGCAGTTGAATGCCGAGCGCTTCACGCTCGCGCAAGCGAACCACGCGCATGCAGCAGCCGGGGGAGGTAAAGTAGTGGTGGATATTGCCTGAGCAGGGCGGCTATTGCGGCGCGGGCGGAGCATCGGCTGAGGCGCCAGCCGGCGCAGCCTCCGCGTCGAAACGCATCTTCGACTTCTTGCTCTCCGCCACGTAAGTCCCCAGCTTGGTTCCGCTGGCGGTGGTATTGCCGCCCTCGGCGACCAGGGTGCAGCCCTGGGTTTCCACCTGCCAGACATACTTTCCGGCGCGCAGGCTCCAGACATTGTCGCCGCTGGCGAACAACTCGAACTCCAGTCCTTCCAGCGGCATCTCGCCCAAGGAAATCGCCCGCTGGCATTCCGGCAGTCGCGCGGCCATCAGCGTGTACTGCGCATCTTCCTTCCAGAAAAATTCCTGCTGCCGCCGCACGGTCAGCGTATGTTCGCGCGTGCCGTCCGCATAGAAGGTTGCGGAATCATTAACGCAGCCAGCCAGCAATAACAGCGGCACGACAGTCAGGATTTTGCGCATGGGCGAAAGGAAGTGATTGGTTTGAAAGCAATTATAGCCCCCGCGCACGATTGCCGCGCAAGCTCCGCCGTAGGCGTACACTGGGAGCTTCCGATGACTGTCTGACCATTTCAATGCAAAGAAGTTCGACCATCGATGACCAGGGCTTTCGCCGAATCCTCAACCGGAATGTGAAGGTCCCGCTGCTCGGCGGGATCGTTGCTGCCGGCATTTTCGTTGTGCTGTTCGCCTACCTGATGAGTACATGGAGCGCGGTGGAATCCACCGAGCGCGCGATCGGCAATGCGCAGGAATTGCGCAAGCTGGCGGTCGACATGGAAAGCGGCATGCGCGGCTTCCTGCTGACAGGTGATGATGCCTATCTTGCTCCCTACATTGCCGCGCGCCCGCGTTTCGAGGCCTCTTCCGAGTCGCTGCGCGAACTGGTGGAGGACGACTCCACCCAGGTCGAGCGCCTGCGCCAGATCCGCGCCCAGCACCAGGCGTGGATGCGTGCGGCGGACCAGATGATCGCAACCCGCCGCCAGCAGGGCGACTACCTCGGCATGTTGCGCGCCGGCGCCGCCAAGGCGGCCCTGGAAGACCTGCGCGAACAGTTCCGCGCGTTCATCGCGCATGAAGAGCGGGAGCGCGCCAATCGCGGCGAGGCGGTGCGCGTGGTGGGCTTCTGGACAGTGGCGATCTTCCTTGCCGTCAGCCTGGCGGTGAGCAGCCTGCTGGCGTGGCTCGGGCGGCGCGACCTGATGCGGCTGTCGGACGTCTATCGCGATGCGCTGCAGGAGCAGCACACGCATGCTTACCAGTTGCAGCACCAGGCCTGGCTGCGCGAGGGCCAGAGCCAGCTGGCCGAGCAGGGCATAGGCCAGATGGCCTTGCCGCTGCTGTCGTCGACGCTGCTGGACTTCATGGCGCGCTACCTGGACGTGGCGGTGGCCTCGTTCTACGTGGTCAAGCCGGATGGATCGCTGGAGCGCACGGCGGCCCATGGCTTCCGCCAGGAGGATGAGGCGAAGGGGCAGCATTTGCTGCCGGGTGAAGGCCTGGTGGGCCAGGCTGCGCGCACGCGGCGCGCCGTGCACATGGCGCAGCTGCCGGCCGGCTATATCAAGGTGTCTTCGTCGCTGGGCGACGGCATGCCGCAACAGCTTGTGCTGCTGCCGGTGCATAGCGATGGCCGGGTGAACGGCGTGGTGGAGCTGGGCTTCCTGCGCGAAGTGGGGCGGCGCGAGCTGGACTTCCTCGAACTGGTCGCGGGCAATGTCGGCATGGCGATCGAGGCGACCGTTGCCCGCCAGCGCCTGGCCGAGGTGCTGGCCGAAACGCAGTCGCTGAACGAGGAATTGCAGGTGCAGCAGGAGGAGCTGCGTACCGCCAACGAGGAACTGGAGGAGCAGTCGCGCGTGCTGGAGCGCTCGCAGGTCAGCCTGGAAACGCAGAAGCTGGAACTGGAGCAGAGCAACCAGAAGCTGGAGCTGCAAGCGGAAATGCTGGACCAGCGCAATGCCGCCCTGGCCGCGGCGCGCGTCGACGTGGAGGCGCGGGCGCGCGACCTGGAGCGGGCCAGCGAATACAAGTCGCAGTTCCTGGCGAACATGTCGCACGAACTGCGCACGCCGTTGAACAGTTCCATGATCCTGGCCAAGCTGCTGGCCGACAACGCGCAGGGCAACCTGGATGAGGAGCAGGTGCGGTTTGCGCAGACCATCTACAACGCCGGCAACGACCTGCTGGCGCTGATCAACGATATCCTCGATATCTCCAAGGTGGAGGCGGGCAAGCTGGAACTGGCGCCGGAAGAAGTGGCCTTGCAGGCGATGATCGATTCCCTGCAGGCGGCCTTTGTCCCGCTGGCGCGGGAAAAGCAGCTCGAGTTCGTGGTCGACCTTTTGCCCGGCCTGCCGGAAAAGGTCTATACCGACCGGCAGCGGCTGGAGCAGATCCTCAAGAACCTGTTGTGCAACGCGGTCAAGTTCACCGATCGCGGCAAGGTGATCCTGCGCGTGTCGCCGGGCGAGGCGGGCTTGCTGCGCTTTGCCGTCATCGATACCGGCGTCGGCGTTCCGGCCGAGCAGCAGGGCGCGATCTTCGATGCCTTCCAGCAGGGCGACGGCACGCCAAGCCGGCGCTTTGGCGGGACCGGCCTGGGCTTGTCGATTTCGCGCGACCTGGCGCGCTTGCTGGGCGGGGAAGTCGAGTTGTCCAGCGTGGAAGGGCAGGGCAGCACCTTCACTTTGCTGTTGCCGACGCAGTGGGCGGTAGCTGCGCCGCCCGGCGACGCGGCGCTGCAGCCGGCAGGCCGTGCGGACGCACCGCCTAGCGGGCCCGCCGCCGCACCGCCTGTCGCCGCAACCGCGCCGCTATCGATGCCGGGCGACCTGCCGATCGCCGCCGCCGGTCCGGGCGAGGCCGGCGCCCCGCTGCGCCCCTTCGACGACGACCGCGCCGCCGCCCCGCCGCCGGAGCGCAAAGTGCTGATCATCGAAGACGACCCCGACTTCGCCCGCATCCTGTACGACCTGGCGCACGAATCGAATTATCGCGCCCTGGTCGCCTTCACCGCCGAGGAAGGCCTGAAGCTGGCCGAAGAACACCAGCCGCAAGCCGTCATGCTCGACATCCGCCTGCCCGACCGTTCTGGCCTGTCGGTGCTGCAAATGCTGAAAGACAACCCGCAAACCCGCCACATTCCCGTGCATGTGATCAGCGGCGCCGACAGCGGCGAAGCAGCCCTGCACCTGGGCGCCATCGGCTTTGTGCACAAGCCCGCCGGGCGCAGCCAGCTGCTGGCCGTGTTCGAGCGCCTGGAGCGCCGCTTCACGCAAAAGATCAAGCACATCCTGCTGGTGGAAGACGACGCCCGCCAGCGCGACAGCATGGTCAAGCTGATCGAAGACGAGGACATCGCCATCGCAGCCGTCGCCAGCGGCGCCGAAGCGCTGGAGCAGCTCCGCGCCACCATCTTCGACTGCATGATCATGGACCTGAAACTTCCCGACATGCAAGGCAGCGAACTGCTGCAGCACATGTCGCAGCAGGAGATCGCCAGCTTTCCGCCGGTGATTGTCTATACTGGACGTAGCATGACGCGCGCCGAAGAAGCGGAGCTGTCGAAATACTCGCGCTCCATCATCATCAAGGGCGCCCGCTCGCCGGAGCGCCTGCTGGACGAAGTCACCCTGTTCCTGCACAAGGTCGAGTCCCAGCTCTCCAGCGAACGGCAAACCATGCTGAAGGCAGTGCGCAGCCGCGACCGCGTCTTCGAAGGCCGCCGCATCCTGCTGGTGGACGACGACGTGCGCAACATCTTCGCCCTGACCAGCGCCATCGAACAACAGGGAGCCCTGGTGGAAATCGCCCGCAATGGCCAAGAAGCCCTCGACAAGCTCGATGCCGTGCCCGACATCGACCTGGTGCTGATGGACATCATGATGCCCGGCATGGACGGCCTGGAAGCCACGCGCCGCCTGCGCGCCGACCCGCGCTTCGCCCGCCTGCCGGTGATCGCCATCACCGCCAAGGCCATGAAGGACGACCAGGAGCAATGCCTGGCCGCCGGCGCCAACGACTACCTGGCCAAGCCGATCGACCTGTCGCGCCTGTATTCATTGCTCCGCGTGTGGATGCCTGCCCTGGACACGGTGTGATGAGCGACGGCGCACAAATCGGCAGCGTCGACATCGAGCTGCGCATGCTGATGGAGGCGATCTTCCTCAGGTACAGCTACGACTTCCGCGACTACACCGGCGCTTCGCAGAAACGCCGCGTGTTGCACGCCATGGGTGAAATGGGCTGCGCCACCGTCTCGCAGCTGCAATCGCGCGTGCTGCACGAGCCCAACGCCTTCAGCCAGCTGCTGCAATACCTGACCATCCCCGTCACGGAAATGTTCCGCGACCCCACGTACTACATCGGCCTGCGCGAGCATGTGACCCCGGTGCTCGGAACCTACCCCTCGCTGAAGATCTGGGTCGCGGGCTGCAGCACCGGCGAGGAAGTGTATTCGCTCGCCATCCTGCTGAAGGAAGAAGGCCTGCTGGAGCGCAGCCTCATTTACGCGACCGACATCAACCCGCAATCGCTGGAAAAAGCCAGGAAAGGCGTTTTCCCGCTCGAGAACATGCGCACCTACACCGCCAATTACCAGGCGGCCGGCGGCAAGCGCGCTTTCTCCGACTACTACACGGCCGCCTACAACGCCGCCCTGTTCGACCGCTCGCTGTGCGAAAACGTCACCTTCGCCGACCATAGCCTGGCTACCGACTCGGTGTTCGCCGAAACCCAATTCATCAGCTGTCGCAACGTGATGATCTACTTCAACAAGAAGCTGCAGGAACGGGCCCTCGGGCTGTTCCACGAGTCGCTTTGCCATCGCGGCTTCCTGGGGCTGGGCAGCAAGGAGAGCATCGACTTCTCCACTTACGCTTCCCGGTTTGAAGTGCTCGCCAAGCGCGACCGCCTGTTCAGGAAAAAATAATGCAAACCGACCCTGCGCTGGACATGGCTGTGCGAGGCCGAACCACGGAGGCGATCGTCATTGGCGCGTCGGCCGGCGGCGTGAACGCCTTGATCCAGGTGCTGCCGGCACTGCCGCGCGGTTACCGCCTGCCGATCGTGGTGGTGCTGCATGTGAGGAGCGGTCGCCAAAACCAGCTGGTGGACGTCTTCCAACAACGGGTGCAGGTACCGGTGCGCGAAGCGGGCGACAAGGAAGACATCATTCCGGGTACCCTGTATTTTGCGCCAGCCGGTTACCACCTGTTGCTTGAAAATGAACGCAGCTTTTCGCTGAGCTGCGACGCACCGTTGCACTTTGCACGTCCCGCAATCGACATTACTATGGAATCAGCGGCAGACGTGTATGGATCACGCCTGGCGGGCATGCTGCTGACCGGCGCCAATGACGACGGCGCGCAAGGCATGGCCGCCATTGGCAAGGCGGGCGGCCTGACGGTGGTGCAGGACCCGGAAGAAGCCAATGTCGGCGTGATGCCGCTGGAGGCCATCCGCGTGCGCCAGCCGGACCTGGTGTTGCCGCTGGAACAAATCAAGCAACTATTGCTGATGCTGGAGAAGCACTGATGGAACCGACCAATGTCCTGCTGGTGGACGACTTGCCGGAAAACCTGCGCGCGCTGAATGCCCTGGTGCGCGCCGACGACCGCGTGATCTACCAGGCCCGTACCGGCGAAGAGGCGCTCGCCCTGTTGCTCGAACATGAATTCGCGCTGGCCATCGTCGACGTGCAGATGCCGGGCATGGACGGCTTTGAACTGGCTGAACTGATGCGCGGCACCGGCAAGACGCGCCATATCCCGATCGTCTTCGTGAGCGCCGCCGGCAAGGAGCTGAATTACGCCTTCAAGGGCTACGAAGCGGGCGCGGTGGACTTCCTCTACAAGCCGCTCGATCCGGAGGCGGTGAAAAGCAAGGTCAATGTCTTTGTCGACCTGTTCCGCCAAAAGCAGGAAGTGCGGCAGATCGTCGAACAGCGCGAGGCCACGGTGCGCGAGCTGAACGCCGTGCAGCAGGAACTGCAACGCGCGCTGGAAATGCGCGACCAGTTCATGTCCATGGTGGCGCACGAGCTGCGCACGCCGCTCAACACCCTGTACCTGGAAGCGCAGATGCGCAAGCTGCAGCTCGAACGCGGCAACATGGACCACTTCGCGCCGGAGCAGCTGGAACGCATGGTGGCGCGCGACATGCGCCAGATCCACGCCATGGTGCGCCTGATCGACGATATGCTCGACGTATCGCGCATCCGCGCCGGCAAGCTGTCGATCCGCCCGGCCCGCGTCGACCTGGAGGCGCTGCTGCAGCGCATCGTCGGCGACCTGTCGCACCAAGCCGCCGACATGCACAGCGAACTGCGCCTGTCGATCGTGCAGCCCGTGGCCGGGTGCTGGGACGAGTTCCGCGTGGAGCAGGTCATCGTCAACCTGATTAACAACGCCCTGCGCTACGGCGGCGGAAAGCCGGTCGACGTGCGCCTGCATGCCGACAGCCAGAACGCCCGTATCGAGGTGATCGACCAGGGCGTCGGCATCCCCGAGGAAGTGCTGCCGAAAATCTTCGAACCCTTCGAACGCGGAAAGATGGAAGGCATGCCGGCCGGCCTGGGCCTGGGCCTCTACATCTCGCGCCAGCTGGCCGAAGCCCACGGCGGCACGCTCTCGGCCCGCAGCAAGCCGAACGAAGGCGCCACCTTCATCTTCACGTTGCCGCGCGCCGACGAAAAGCCCACGCCGGGCACGGGAAGCACCAAGGACATTTTGCCTTTGCCAGCGAGTTGTGCCTAGAATGTCCCCATGAACCGGGACTTGCTCAGGGAACGCAGGGAATGGCTACTGCGGCGCAATTGCTCATTGTCGCCCCAGCAGATGGGGATGGCTTATGCCCTGATGTGCCTGCTCTCGTTTGCGGTTGCCACCGGCTTTGTGATCATGGGCATGTGGCAGGTGCTGTTGTTCACCGTGCTGGAGATGACGGCCGTGGCGGCCGCCTTCCTTTACTTCGCCCGCCATGCCACGGACTATGAACACATCGTGCTCGCCAACGGCAAGCTGCTGGTGGAGCAGGTCTCCGCCGGCAAAATGAGCGTGACGCAGCTCGAACTCTACTTCCTCCGGCTGCAGATGCCCGCCCGCTACGGCGACCTGATTCACCTTGAATCGAATGGCGTCGCAGTCGATATCGGCTACTTCGCCACCGACCCGCGCCGCCGCGCGCTGGCCCAGGAGCTGCGCGCGGAAGTGCAGGGCGGCTTGTTCAGCAACTAGGTGCCAGCCGTCAGAAGCGGTAGCCTACGCCCACGCCGAACATGACCGGGTCAACCTTGACCTTGCTGACCTTGGTGCCGGCAAGCAGCACGTCGCTGCGGATCTGCACTTTCTTGATGTCCAGGTTGAGCGACCAGTTCTTGTCCAGCTTGCAGTCCACGCCAGCCTGCAGGGCCAGGCCGAAGCTGTCGTGTTCCAGGCTGCCCTGGCCGTCCAGGATCTTGTTCTTGGAGAAGGTGGTCCAGTTCACGCCCACGCCCAGGTAAGGGCTGAGCTGCGAGGATGGGGTGAAGTGGTACTGCGCCAGCAGGGTCGGCGGCAGGTGCTTGAACGTGCCGGCGGATTCGCCAGCCACATACACGGTGTGCTTCTGCGGATAGGTCAGCACCAGCTCGGCGGAGATATTCGGGGTGAAGAAGTAGGAAATATCCACTTCCGGAATGGTCTTGCTGCTGACGGTGATCAGGTCGGATGGGCCCACGCCGGCAATCGGGTCGGACTTGTCTGCGGGGTTGATGTGCACGGCACGTGCGCGCACTTGCCAAGGCGTTTCCTGTGCCATTGCACCAAACGCCACGCTACCCAGGACAACTGCCAAAATCGCTTTCTTCATTTCACTACCTCTTTCATGTGGTCATTGATATTCGGTAAGTAAAAGTCTATTGATGCGACGCAGCAAAATCTTTGACCTAAGTCAAAATTGCCCGAACGAACACAAGTTAGCTAAAACGAGAGTAAGATTCGCGAATTCACATCCCACCCTATCCCCGGAGGCAGGAAATGAAATTGCACGTCAATGGCCAGGTACGCGAGTTCGAGGCCGAAGAAGATACGCCCCTGTTGTGGGTGATCCGCGAACAGCTGGGACTCACCGGTACCAAATACGGCTGCGGCGTGGCGCAATGCGGCGCCTGCACCGTGCACATTGACGGCGAACCGACGCGCAGCTGCGTGCGCCCTGTCTCCACCGTGACGGCCGACCAGAAGATCGTCACCATCGAAGGCCTGAGCCTGGACGGCAGCCATCCCGTGCAAAAGGCCTGGGCCGCGCTGGACGTGCCGCAATGCGGCTTCTGCCAGTCCGGCATGATCATGGCCGCCGCCGCGCTGCTGAAGCAGAAGAAGAACCCGACCGACGCCGATATCGACGCAGCGATGACCAATATCTGCCGCTGCGGCACCTATAACCGCGTGCGCAAGGCCATCCACGTGATCGCCAGGGGCGGCGACGTGAAGACCGCAGGCCTGGACATCGTGGAAGGGAGCAAAGCATGAGCGCCGCAGTTTCTCATTCCCGTCGCAGCTTCCTCGGCCGCTCGCTGGGCGCCACCGCAGGCCTGATGTTCGGCTTCCATATCCCGTTCGCAGAAGCGCAGCAGGCGCAGGCCGCCGCGGCACCGGATGCGCCCGAGATCAACGCCTGGGTCGTGGTCAAGCCGGACGACACCATCGTGGTCCGCATCGCCCGTTCCGAGATGGGCCAGGGCACGCTGACCGGCCTGGCGCAACTGGTGGTGGAAGAACTGGATGGCGACTGGAGCAAGGTCACCACCGAATACCCGTCGCCCGGCCGCCAGCTGGCGCGCAATCGCGTCTGGGGCAGCTTCTCCACCGGCGGCAGCCGCGGCGTGCGCGAATCGCATGAATACGTCCGCAAGGGCGGCGCCGCAGCCCGCATGATGCTGGTGCAGGCCGCCGCCGCCCAGTGGGGCGTGCCGGCCGCCGAATGCGCGGCCGCGAAAAGCGTGATCACCCACACGCCGTCCGGCCGCACGCTCACCTACGGCAAGGTCGCCGACGCAGCAGGCAAGCTGCAGGCGCCCGCCGCTGCCGACATCAAGCTGAAAGATCCGAAAGACTGGAAGCTGGCAGGCAAGCGCCTGGCGCGCCTGGACACGGTCGACAAGACCACCGGCAAGCAGGTCTACGGCATGGACTTCAAGCTGCCCGGCATGCTGAACGCAGCGATCAAGGACTGCCCGGTCTTCGGCGGCAAGGTAAAAAGCTTCGACGCCGCCGCCATTGCCGGCAAGCCCGGCGTGAAGAAAGTGCTGCAGGTCGGCGACAGCGCCGTGGCCGTGGTGGCCGACACCTGGTGGCGCGCCCGCAGCGCCCTGGACGCCCTGCCGATCGAATGGGACAAAGGCCCCAACGCCGGCATGAACAGCAAGGACACCGCCGCCTGGATCAAGGCCGGCCTGGATGCACCGGAAGCGGCAGTCGGCAACAGCAACGGCGACGCCAAGGCCGCCCTGGCCCGCGCCCACCGCAAGATCGAAGCCGTCTACAGCTACCCCCACCAGAACCACGCCACCATGGAGGTGATGAACGCCACCGCCGTGTGGACGCCGGAGCGTTGCGACGTCTGGACCCCGACGCAGAACGGCGAAGCCGCCTTGGCCGCGACCAGCGAGGCAGCTGGCCTGCCGCAGTCCAAATGCGACGTGACCAAGCTGCATCTCGGCGGCGGTTTCGGACGGCGCGGCGCCACGCACGACTGGGTAACCCAGGTCGTGAAGATCGCCAGGGAAATGCCGGGCACGCCGATCAAATTGATCTGGACCCGCGAAGAAGACATGCAGCACGGCCGCTACCACCCGGTCACGCAGTGCAAGCTGACCGCAGGCCTGGACGCCAAAGGCGAGGTAACGTCGCTGCACATGCGCATCGCCGGCCAATCGATCCTCGCCGCGCTGTTCCCGCAGAACGTCAAGGACGGCAAGGACCCTGCAGTCTTCCAGGGCCTGAACCCGCCCGGCCCGGAAGCCTCGTTCGGCTACACCATCCCGAACCTGCTGATCGACCACGCCATGCGCAACCCCGCCGTGCCGCCAGGCTTCTGGCGCGGCGTGAACCTGAATCAGAACACGATCTACGTCGAATGCTTCCTCGACGAAATCGCGCACGCCACGAAGCAGGACCCGCTGGCCCTGCGCCGCAAGCTGATGAAGGACAGCCCGAAGCACCTGGCAGTCCTGAACGCGGTGGCCGAAAAAGCCGGCTGGTCCAAGCCGCCGAAGAAAGGCATCTACCGCGGCATCGCGCAAACCATGGGCTTCGGCAGCTACGTCGCCGCCGTGGCGGAAGTCTCGGTCAGCAAGGACGGCAAGCTGAAGATCCACCGCATCGTCGCCGCCACCGACCCGGGCCACGCCGTGAACCCGCAGCAGATCGAAGCGCAAGTGGAAGGCAGCTTCGTCTACGGCCTGAGCGCAGCGCTCTACGGCGAGATCACGATCAAGGACGGCGCAGCAGAGCAAACCAACTTCGACACCTACAACGTGCTGAAGATGGACGAAATGCCGAAAGTCGAAACGGTCGTGATGCCAAGCGGCGGCTTCTGGGGAGGCGTAGGCGAGCCGACGATCGCCGTCGCCGCCCCCGCAGTGTTGAACGCCATCTTCGCCGCCACAGGCAAGCGCATCCGCGACCTCCCACTGAAGAACCACAGCCTGAAAAAGGCATAAAGAAATGCCGCCAGTCCGCGGCCCGCGAGCAGACTGGGTCAGACCCTTGGGTCTGACCCAGGTTTACCGGTTTTTGCTTGCAGTCCTGTTGACGCTCAACACCGCCCAAGCCCAGGAAGGCAACGCCGAAACCGGCCGCGCCATCGTCGCCAGCCGGCAGCAAGGCCTCTGCCTCCTCTGCCACAGCGCCCCCATCCCCGAGGAACGCTTCCAGGGCAACCTGGCCCCCGACCTCGCCGGCGTCGGCGACCGCTACACCAGGTCCGAGCTCCGCCAGCGAATCGCAGACAGCAGCGCCATCAACCCCAGCACCATCATGCCCTCATACGCCAAAACGGAAGGCCTCACACGCGTAGCCCCCGCCTACCGCGACAAACCAATCTTCACCGCGCAGCAAATCGAAGACGTGGTCGCCTACCTCGTCACGCTCAAGGCTGCAGAAAAGAAATGACCACCCGCCGCCAACTCCTCGCCGCGTTGCCGCTACTGGCGCTAGTCCGCCCCGCCCGAGCGACGCCCGCCGAGATGACAGCCGCCGTCGCCGCCTACACCAGCAACGCCAGCATCCAGCGCGGCCGCGTGCAGATCGACATCGCCCAACTGATCGACAACGGCAACGCAGTTCCCATCACGGTACGGGTCGACAGCCCGATGACCGAGCAAGCCCACGTCACCGACATCGCCATCTTCAACGAAAAGAACCCGCTTCCCGACGTCGTGAGATTCAAGCTGACGCCCCTGGCCGGCAAGCCGGAAATCAGCACCCGCATCCGCCTCGCCACCAGCCAGACGCTCACCGCCCTGGCCCGCACCAGCGACGGCCAATGGTGGCAGCAGACGGTCGACGTGATCGTCGCCCTGGCGGCCTGCGTAGAAGGGGAGCCCATCTGACATGGCCAGCGCCCTGATCCACATGCCCGCCAGCGCCAGGCCCGGCGAGATAATCGAAGTACGTGCCCTGATCGCCCACATGATGGAGACCGGCTTCCGCCCCGGCCCCGACGGCAAGCCCCTCCCGCGCGACATCATCCGCAAATTCGAATGCCGCTACAACGGCAAGCAGGTCATCAGCGCCGAGCTGCATCCCGCCATGAGCGCCAACCCGTATATAGCCTTCTTCATCAAGGCAACCACCAGCGGCCCGCTCGAATTCACCTGGAGCGGCGACAACAGCTTCGCACAAACAGAAACCAAGCAGCTGCAGGTGCAACCATGAGGCTCATCGCACCGCTACTAGCGCTAGCCGTCACCACAGCCGCCAGCGCAGACTGGGTCAGACCCTCCGGGTCTGACCCAGGTTTACCGGTTCTGGAGCGCAAATCCGGCCGCGACTACATGTCCCCCGCCACGCAAGCGATGCAAGCCGACGACACCCAAAACCCTGCCATGCTCTGGGTCGCCAACGGCGAAGCGCTCTGGCGCACAGCCCCCATCGGCGGCAACGGCAAATCCTGCGCCACCTGCCACACCGACGCCAAGTCCAGCATGCGCGGCGCAGCCGCAAAATTCCCCCGCTTCAGCCAATCAGCCGGCAAGGTGATCACGCTATCCGGCCAGGTCAACCAATGCCGCACCGGCGCCCTGAAGGCCGCCCCGCTGAAGCCAGAATCACCCGACCTGCTGGGCCTGGAAACCTACATCGCCCTGCAAAGCCGCGGCATGCCTGTGACGCCGGCAGCCGACAAGGAAACCAGGCAAGCCGCCGATCGCGGCCAAAAACTCTTCACCACCCGCATCGGCCAGCTGAACCTGAGCTGCGCCCAATGCCACGACAACAACGCCGGCAAACGCCTGGCCGGCGCACCCATCCCCCAAGGCCACGCCAACGCCTATCCCATCTACCGGCTGGAATGGCAAGGCGCAGGAAGCCTGCAACGCCGCCTGCGCAACTGCATGAGCGGCGTGCGAGCCGAAGTCCCTCCTTACGGCGCTCCCGACCTGGTAGACCTTGAAGCCTACCTTGCCCTGCGCGCCCAGGGCATGCCACTAGAAACCCCAGGAGTCCGCCCATGAAGACAATCGCCGCACTGATGCTCGCGCTGTCCGCCACGCTCCCCGCCGCCGCCGTAGAAGCGATCCCGAACGGCGCACGCCTCGCAGCCAGCTGCACCGGCTGCCACGGCACCAACGACGCCACGCAAGGCAGTGCGCTGCCGCCGCTGGCCGGCCAGCCCAAGGACCAGCTGCAGGCCGCGCTGAGGGACTTCAAATCCGGCAAACGCCCCGCCACCATCATGACCCAGCTCGCCAAAGGGTACACTGACGAACAATTGGAAATATTGGCAGCGTACTTCGCCGCCCAGAAAAAATAAAAATGCGATTCAAACTGGCCCATAGCCTGCTGGCTGCGGCGCTGGCGCTGACCACATGTGGCGCCGGCGCCCAGCACATCTCCTTGCAACACTTCGGACAAAGCGAAGGCCTCGGCAACCTTTCGCTCACGGCACTGGCCCAGGATGCCAGCGGCTACCTGTGGGTAGGCACCGAGAATGGCCTGTTCCGCTACAACGGCGCGGAATTCCGCCGTTACGGCAGCACGCAGGGAATGGACGACACCTTCGTCACCGCCCTGCACAGCAGCTCGTCCGGCGCGCTATGGGTCGGCAATCACGCAAGCCTGTACCGGCTGCAGCAGGGCCGCCTGGTTCCCGTGCTATGGGAAGGCAAGAAGCTTCCCGTATGGCCGCTCCAACCCATGGCCGAAAGCCCCGCCGGCGAAACGCTGCTGGCAAGCGAGGGCGATCTGTTCGTCCTGGCCGCGAAGGGCGACCGCACCAGCATCCGCCTGTATTTCGACGCTGCCGCGCTGCAGGCGCACGCCGAACTGAAATCGGTCCGCAGCGTCCACGTCGACGAAAAAGGCACGCTGTGGATGGCATGCAAGGAATCGCTCTGCCAGGCCAGCGGGAAGGACATCCGCGTATTCAGCGAGCAGGATGGCCTGCCGCACGACCAATGGACCAGCATTGCAAGCGACAAGGCCGGCAACCTCTGGATTCGCAGCGAAAAGCGCATCTTCACGCTGCCCCGGGGCGCAACGCGCTTCGAAGACCGCACGCCGTCGCAAGACGTAATGCGCAAGCACATGCTGCGCAGCGAGCTGCACATCGACGACAGCGGCAACGTGCTTACCAACGCCGATAACGGCCTGCTGCGCTGGCGCCAGGGCCGCTGGGAGTCCTACGGCAAGGAAAACGGCCTCGATGCGGGCGGCGGCGTCACCGACATCCTTCGCGATCGCGGACGCGGCACCTGGCTGGCAACGCGCGGCCGCGGCCTGCTGCACTGGCGCGGCTACGGCAACTGGGAAAGCTGGACCATGCAGCAAGGCCTGCCGGATGACGTGATCATCTCCGTCAAGCGCGACCGCGAAGGCCGGCTGCACGTAGGCACCCGTTCCGGCCACGCCGTGATGGAGCCCGGCGCCAACGGGTTCACAACGCCGCCAACCCCGCCAGCCCTGGCCGACCAGCAATGGTCCACGATGGAAACGGACCGCAACGGCAGGCTATGGGCCGGAAGCTATTCCGGCATGCTGATGCGCTCCCTGCCGGACACCCGGAAGACCGAACTGGTCGCCAGGCTGCCCTTCATTTCGCAGGTGCTGGCCGACCGCAAAGGCCAGCTGTGGCTCACCACCTGGAAAGGCGTCTACACCCTGCCCGACAACGCGCCAGCCGGCACGCAGCCGCAAGTGGTAAAGATGCCGTCCACCGCAAACCGCCACCCCGAAAACCCGGTCGGCCCGGGCTGCATGGACGCGCAAGGCGGCATCTGGCTGCCCAGCCAGTCCGACATCCTGCATTACGACGGCACTGCGTGGAAAGTGCTGGAGTTCGGCGCCGCATTAGGCGACGGCACCTTCGACGGCATCGCCTGTTCGCGCAACGGCACCCTGTGGGCCAGCACCGGCGGCACGCTGTGGAGCCTGAAAGTGCAGGGCGAAGCAAAGGCGACACGCATCGAAGCCCCTGTGCTGCGCGACCGCACGATGTACGCCATGTTCGAAGGCAGCCGCGGCTGGCTGTGGATCGCCACCGACGCCGGCTTCGCCGTCTGGAATGGAAGCCGCTGGCGCATGCTGAACGAGACCCACGGCCTGGTGTGGAATGACCTGAATGGCGTGGGCTTCTACGAGGACAAGGACGGCTCGATGTGGATCGTCACCAGCAACGGCCTGTCCCACGTGCTGCGCCCGGAAACCCTGTTCGAGGTAAGCACGCCGGAAGCCGTGATTGAAGAAGCCCTGCGCGGCGGCCGCCCGCTGGCAGCAAATGCCGGGCGCCTGCCATGGTCGCAGGACCCGGTGGTATTCCGCCTCGCCAGCCTCCAGTTCGAAGGGCGGCAAGGCCTGCGCTACCGCTACCGCCTGGCCGGCATGGAAGACCAGTGGAACGAATCGGTGCTGCCTGAAATGCGATACGCCGCACTGCCTGCTGGCGACTACCGCTTCCAGGCCATGGCCGTGGATGTGGAAGGCGCCGTGCAGCCGAAGCCCACCGAACTCGCATTCTCCATCGCTCCGCCGTGGTGGCGCAGCTATCCCTTCTATGCCCTGTGCGCTGCAGCCGTGATTTTCGGCTTCCTGCTGTTCCACCGCATGCGGCTGCTGGTTCACAAGCGCCACGAAGCAGAGCTGGAAGCCATGGTGCAGGAACGCACGCGAGAATTGGAAGAGGCCCAGGAAGCGCTGCGTGTCAGGGCGCTGAAAGATGCCCTGACACGCACCTGGAACCGAGGCGCGATGATGGAAATCCTTGAGCGCGAAATCGGAAAATGCCAGCGCACGGGCGAAAGCTTCGTGCTGGTCCTGCTCGACCTGGACTTCTTCAAGCGCGTCAACGACACGCACGGCCACCTGGCCGGCGACGCCGTGCTGGTGGAAACTTCCCGGCGCCTGATCGCTGCAACGCGCTCCTACGACGCCGTAGGCCGCTACGGTGGGGAAGAATTCATCGTACTGCTGCCAGGCCTGACCCTGCCAGCCGGCGCTGCCCGCATCGAAACCCTGCACCAGGCTATCCGCAGCGAGCCGGTCGACATCGGCGGCGGGACAGGCTTGCCGGTGACCGCCAGCTTCGGCGTGGTGGCGTTCACACCGCAACGGCAGGTAGCAGCTACCGAGTTGCTGCACCTGGCGGACGAAGCCCTGTACCGCTCGAAACGCGAAGGACGCGACCGTATCAGTTATGTGGAAGATGCAATGCAAACCTGATTGAGGAGCCCCATGGACCGTCGAACATTTGTGCAAGCAGCGATCCTCACCGCCACGACCGGCTGCGCCAGCATGGGCGGCCAGGCCAGGCCGCACGTAGTGGTCGTCGGAGGCGGCTACGGCGGCGCCACAGCCGCCAAGCATGTGCGCCTGTGGAGCCAGGGCGGCATCGACGTCACGCTGATCGAACCGAATGCCAGCTTCGTCAGCTGTCCGCTTTCAAACCTGGTGCTGGGCGGCTCGCGCAAGCTGCAAGACCTGACCCGCAGCTACGACGAGCTGCAGCGCAGGCACGGCGTGAAGATCCTGCACGACAGCGCCTCCAGCATCGACCCGGAAAAGCGCACCATCAAGCTGCTAAGCGGCGAGGTCCTGAGCTACGACCGCTTGATCCTCAGCCCCGGCATTGAATTCCTGTGGGGCGAGCTGCCAGGCATGAGCGTGGAAGGCGCGCAGGACAAGATCCTGCACGCCTGGAAAGCGGGCCCGCAAACCACCGCCCTGCGCGCCCAGCTCGAAGCCATGCACGACGGCGGCGTATTCGTCATGACCGTGCCCCCCGCACCCTACCGCTGCCCGCCCGGCCCCTATGAACGCGTTTGCCAGGTAGCCCACTACTTCAGCCAGCACAAGCCGAAATCCAGGGTCCTCCTGCTCGACGCCAACGAGGACGTGGTCAGCAAAGGCCCGCTGTTCAAGAAGGTCTGGAAAGAACGCTACGCCGGCATCATCGAGTACCGCCCGAGCTTCAAGACGGTAGACGTGGACGTGGCCGCCCGCACCGCCATCTCCGAGCTGGGCGACAAGGTAAAGGCCGACGTGCTGAACATCGTGCCGCCCCACCGGGCCGGCGCGATCGCCGCGCAGACCGGCCTGGCCAACATGAACAAGCGCTGGTGCGAAGTCGACTTCATCACCTTCGAATCCACGCAGGCAAGGAACATCCACGTGATCGGCGACGCCATCCAGGTTTCCCCGCTGATGCCCAAGTCCGGCCACATGGCCAACCAGCACGCCAAGGTCTGCGCCGCCGCCGTGGTCGACCTGCTAAGCGGGCGCGTGCCCGAGCAGACGCCATTGCTGACCAACACCTGCTACAGCTATGTAAGCGACAAGGACGTGATCCACGTCGCCAGCGTGCACGCCTACAACGCCGAAAAGAAAACGCTGCTTGTGGTACCCGGCAGCGGCGGCGTCAGCCCCGGCCCGTCGGAGCTCGAAGGGCATTACGCCGACAGCTGGGCGCAAAACATCTGGAGCGACATGCTTTCCTGACCGCCGCGCGCTGCACCTTTGCTTCACCTCAAACGCTGACCTGCTCCCGGGTGCCACCATTGGCAGGGCTATCCCCTGACTAATGGTGACCTCATGTCCAAGCCACAATCCGCCGCACAGCGCAGTCCCAATCTCTGGCATTTTTCCGCCCTGGTATGGGGCACCTCGCTCCTGTTGCTGTCGCTGTTTGCCATGCCCATCAGCGTCAACCCGCTTGGCATGCGCCTGCAGCTCTGCCTGACGGCGGTGCACCTCGGGGGCGTGTTCTACATGTGGCGCCTTGCAAGGCGCGGCAATCCGGAGCGCCTGCTGGACATCGCCATCATTACGCTGGCCTTCATCTACATCGTCCCCCTATGCATGCTCGCCGCGCCCGTGATCGTGCTGGCGGCATACGCGATGCCGGCAGGCTCCTGGCTGGCGGTCATCGCCATCATGGCCGCATGCGGCGCGGCCCTGGCACTGGTGCGCCTGTGGAGCACGGCCACCGGCAAGAACACCGGCCACTGCTTCGAAACATGGCTGGCGGAGCAGCTGAAAGGCGATGCCATCACCGCCAGTTCGCTGAGTGGATTGCTCAACCACGTTGGCCGCCACGCCACCGAGCCAAGCCGCATCGACGGCTGGTCCATGATCGCCGCCGCCGCCGCCGGCGCGCCCATTCTCGCGGCCAGCATCGATTACGACCGCGCCGGAGCGAGCCTTGCAATCTGCGCCCTCTTCACCACGCCCATGGCGATGCACGCTTTTTCCCGCATGGTGGTGCATGCCTACCTGTGGATCTTTCGCCTGCGCCGCTTCGAACGCGATTCGGGGGTAAAGGTTGTCGTCAACCTGCGCAGCGGGAGCTGAGCGTGGACAAGCTCCTGCATCACTACGAACAAGAGCTCACACGCCTGCGCCGGACCATCCGTAAATATGCCGATGCCCACCCGCAAACCGCCGCCGCGCTTGAACTGGAAGCCGGCGCCAGCACCGATCCCGAAGTGGAGCGCCTGCTGCAATCAATCGCGCTGCTCAACGCCAGCATGCAGCATTCCATCGAGGATGGCCGCAACGACTTCCACAAGGCTCTCCTGCAAACACTGCAGCCGCACTACCTGCGCCTGGTCCCCGCCTGCGGCATTATCCAGGTCGACACCTCGGCTGCGCGCTCCAACGAAATCAGTACCGCCAGCCGCCTGCCGCGCGGCGCAATCCTGCGCTGCGGCGGCAGCAAGTTCGCGACCGCCTATGATGTCCGCATTGCCCCCATTGCTGTCGCCGGCGCCAGGTTCCAGCCGACGATCGACCTGCCGGCAACGCTGCGCCTCCCAAGCGAAGCCAGGTCGGCGCTCTGCCTCAGCCTCGAGGCCACCGCCGGCAGCGCCGCATTCGACCAGCCGCCCATCGCCACGCTGCGACTGTGGCTGGATGGCGACGCGCCGTTGCGCGCAGCGCTCCTTGACGCCATCCTGATGCACCGCCTGTGCGTATGCCTGGAAGCCGAAGGCAGCTGGCGCCTGTTGCCTGCATCACCATTCACACCGGTCGGAACCGGCGCCGAGGAAGCTGTCTTGCCGCCGCGCGCCGGCCAGCAAAGCCAGCGGCTGCTGACGGAGTTCTTCCACATGCCGCAAAAGTTCGACTTCATCGACCTTGACCTGCAGGCCATCGCCGCGCGCTGTCCGCCCGGCTGCAAGCGCCTCACGCTGCACGTCGTCCTTCCCGGCTGCGAGCCGGAACTGCGCCATGCCGGCGCCGCAAACTTCCAGCTCTCATGCACGCCGGTCGTCAATCTTTTCCCGCAGGCCGCAGACCCGATTCGCCTGGACGGCAGAAAAGAGTCCTACCCGCTTGCGCCGGACCAGCCTGGATGCGGGATCTACAGCGTCGACAAGGTCTCGCTCATGAGCCGCAACGGCGAGCGCGCCCTGCCGCCTTTCCACGGCGCTGCACACACGGCGGCAGGCCCTTACTGGCAACTGGACGAACAGGAAGGTTTCGCCCTTGCCCTCATCGACCGCGAGCAGCGCCCCGCCAGGCTCGAGACAGGAACGATCGCGGTGCAGCTCACGTGCACCAACAATGAATTGCCGCAGCGTGGCGCCAGGCTGACGACAGAAGCAAGCGCCGGCGGCTTTCCGATCAGCTTCGTCCATGGCCCGGCACGTGGCCAGCGCCTTGCCAGTCCTGGCGAACTATGCGACAGCCTCTACACGCAGGACACCAGCCTGCAAGCCCTGCACAAGCTGCTGCAACTCCACGGCTGCCCCTTCAGCGAAAGCCTGGGAAGCCTGTTCGCCAAGCCATCCACTGCCTGGCTTGTGCATCCAATGGGCCGGCTTCACATGCACGGCACAGAGTTCACCCTGCTGGCCGATGAGAATGGGCTGCGTGGCCACAGCATCCACGTGCTCGGCGAGATCCTGGCCGCCGCGCTTGCCGACAAGCTGCGCGAAAATCGCTTCGCCTCACTTCGCATCGCCAACCGGCAGGGCCGAATCCTCTACCTTTCCACGCCCCGCGCCGGCACGCGGCAGCTCGTGTGAATCAGCTATAGACTTGCCACGGCCACTCCATGTAGCCCTCGCCATTAGGCCTGCGCTGCACAATGTCGCCGGAAAGCGCGTCGTCAATCGCGGCCACAAGTTCTCGATAATGCGCAACCTGCGCATCGGGCAGGCTCACGTCAATGGATCGCTGCTCCCGGCATGCCATCATCCTGGCGCGAGCCGAGGTACAGCTTGGCCAGCGGCGGCTGCTCATTTGCCCAGAAATGCATGACCGGATAACGAATGCTCTCGCAGATCGTTGTCACGCGCTTTTGTTGTATTTGCCCATCTTCGAAAGCCTCCACCAGCCGGTCGAACTTGTCGGACGTTTCATGCGAACCCGGCGCGGTAAAGACGAATGCTCCTGAATTGTCATCAAAGACCCGGAATTCCATCGTAAGCTCCTCAAATCGCACGTGAACCTGATTGTAGGCAGCGCTGGCAGGTGCGAACTGTGAGAACGACGATCAAGCCAAACGTGTGGCCGGAAAAAATCAACTCTGCTATCGTTTCCGTTTTGATAATTACACGACGACCGAAGCATGGACTCAATGCAGGAAGAAGCAGTAATCCGCCGCCACCCTATCACTGCCGGCATCATTGGACTCATCACGGTCGTGTACTCGGCAATCATCTTCATCCTGTTCCTTCTCGCGAGGGACGCGGTCGGGTATGAAGTGATCTTTGGGACGATGGCGTTGGCGCCGTACCTGCTCCTGTTTGGCGCCGTTGGCGGCGCGCTGTTCTTCAGGAGCAGGTCGCTCGCCCACCAGTTCTGGCTGGCGCCGGCGCTGTTCGCCGTGTATGGCTTGCTGTATGCCGCCGCAACGACCCACTCTTTCGCCTAGAGCGGCGGCCCGGCCGGCGGAACCTCAGTTCACCACGAAAGTCCTGCTGGTCCCGCTCAGCCCGTACACGGCGCCGTTCCAGCCATTCTTGTAGTCCCCATTGTGCCGTATGCGGTATTGCCCGCTCTCCGCATCGGCCGGAATCGTCCAGCCAATGACCGCCTGCGAAGTACCCCACACCGGATCGATCCGCACCCAGCGATAGCTGGTGTTCCAGTCGCCATCCACCGCCACGGTACGCCACGCCGAGCCGTCCCAGCGCTGTACTTCCAGGAAGCTGCCGTTCAGGCGTAGGTTATTCTTTGGATGCCCCGTCCAGAACGAAACCTCCACACGCTGGCCGCGTGAATAGCTCGCATTGGCCTGCTGCACCACATCGCCAAAGCTCTTGAAGATCGGCGTGTTATCCAGCACCACACCATTCTGGAACGACATCTGGTTGCCGCTCAAATCCCGCACCGCCGCGCTGGCGCCAGCCGCAGTCCCTTGCCGCATCGCCGTCGCCAGCTCATGGAAGCTTTGCTGGTAAGCCCCCAGCGTCCACTTGCCGAAGTGCGTCGAGGCGCCCTCGTAATGCTGTGCGTCGTACTCCTCCGGCGTGGTCACATAGCCGGAATAGGCATTCGCATACCCGGCAAAGACCACGTGCTTCACGCTATCGCCCAACGCCGCCTTGACGGTCTCGCGCACGCGCCGCCCGGACATGATGGTGAACTCCCCCGGCGCCGCAACAATCGCCAACTGCCCGATCCGCACGATGGAAATCGGCAGCACCTCCGGCGACCAGGGGAAGGGCGCCTGCGTGCCCGTCGACAGCAGCACCGGCTTCACGCCCTGGCAATCGCGCACCCACTGCGGCGCCGGCGCGATGATGCCGCCCAGCGCCTGGAAGAACGGGTTGCCCGTCAGATCGCCCTCATTGAAGCCATCCAGCCCGCGCCCGTCTTCGGTACCCGCCGCGAAAGCGCTGCCAATGGCTGCCGGACAGGTGCTGCGCACCACGCCATCCGCGAAGCGCGCCTGTACGGTGACGCGGGATAAGTCGATATAGCGCTGCCGGTAATCCACCGGCCCCGCCAGCGGCTCCAGCGCGCCGTTATAGATGGCCAGCGCCTTCTGCAACTGCCGCTCGCCGATGATGCGCGTGTTATCCAGCTCATTCGCCGTAGGCCCTGTGCCGTCCAGGTTCAGGTTCGGCGTCATGTCGCCCGCATTCGACTGCGCAAAGGCCGCCACGAAATCGCCATCCGAGTTATAGCGCACGCCCTTCATGTCGTGCTCCCAGCGCCATTCCGCATAACCCTTGTTATCCGGCGTGATCAAGCGGTTCTGCGGCGTCATCGACACGCCATGCGTGGCGAACCAGCTGATCACGCCCACATCGTTGCCGCCCTGCCTGAAGCGCAGCACCGTCATCTCCGGATCGATATTGCGCCCCCAGCGCTCGCGCTCCGCCTGCGGATTGCGCAGGTAGGCCGGGTTCGAACGGTTATTGCTCGCATCCGTCAACTCGCCCTTGCCGATCGCGATGCTGCCCGGCTTCAGGTCGCGATGCGCCTTGTCGATGGCCGCTACAATGCCGCCGACAATCGCATCGAAGGTACGCTGGTTGAAACCGTAGGTAGTGAAGTTGTACAGCGCGTAGTGCGAAAAGCCGCCAGGCCCTCCGTGCGTATGCGTCGCCGACAGGATCACGTTCTCCGCCGAATACAGGCTGCCATGCTTCGCCTGCAACTGCCGCAAGACCGCCTGCTGCACGCCCTGGAACACCATGCCCAAGTCATTGTTGACGAAGACCATGCGCTTGCCGCTGGCCTGGTCCACCACGATGAAAGCTCGCGCCCGCTGCCGCATGTGGATGCCGGCCGTCACCTGCGAGGTCGAGCCATACCCCATCATGCCCACTTCCGCCGCCTCGCCCGTGATGTCGGACATGCCGCGCCCGACCAGGTAAGGATCTGCAAATGCCGTGCTGCAAACCACGCTTGCGCCCAACAGAGAAACCAGGCGCACGAACCGAAAATATTTCGTCATGACCGTCCCCTTTGCCGCTGCTGTTTGAAAAACGATGAACTTGGAGAATAACAGCGTTTTTCTTTTTGCCGATGATCTTGGTCAAAACGCGACAGTAGCAAGTACGAAGCTTAGAGTTTCGGAATAACAGAAACTAGTGCTGGGGAAGGGTGTATGTTAAAGAAATTTCGGCAAATCAGAAATAGCTGGAATATACTGGTTATCGTCGTCCGACTTTCTGAAATTCCGAAATATGAATCAAGCCACCTTTCCAGCGCTGCCGGCCGTACAGGTCATACGAGAATTGGCCGACGTTGGCCGCCAGGTACGAGCCCACCGCAAACAGCAAGGATTACGCATTGACGATGCCGCCGCGCTGAACGGCGTCTCTGTGGATCTGCTGTCGCGCCTAGAAAACGGCGCCGGGGGTATTCGCACCGACAAGCTCCTGGCGGTGCTGGACGGTCTTGGCCTTGCCTTGGTTATCGCGCCGAAGGATCACGAACTACTTCAACGCCTGCCCCAAGACAGGCTTGCCGGTAACGAAGCGGCATGAAACAGCCAACTCACCAGCTAAGCCTATGGCTGCACAAGCGTCATGTGGCGGATATTGGCTACGAGCCGCTGAACGAAGCCTGGTCTTTGCGTTATACGGATGAATGGAGGGAAGACCTCCAGGCGTTTGCACTCTCGCCGGCCATTCCGCTTAACACAGAATGCAGTTCAGCCCCGATACGCCGCTTCATCGAAAACCTGCTGCCTGAGGGGCGGGCGCTGGACATCGTGGCATCGGCACAAGGCGTCGCAAAGAGTAACGTCTATGGCCTGATTCGCGCACTGGGCACTGAAACCACGGGCGCATTCCGATTCTTGCCACACGGCGAGGATGGTAGTACAGAGCCCGCGAGAATCCGTCCGCGCGAGATCACCCTTGCGGAACTGGACGAGCGTATTGGTGAACGCGAATCACGTCCCCTCGCTGAATGGGATGGCAAGGTCCGCATGTCTGTAGCTGGCTACCAGGACAAATTGCTGGTCTATGCAAACGGCGAGCCAAGCGAAGCGCCAATGTTCCTGCCCGACTTCCCATTGGCCTCTACCCACATTCTTAAACCGGAGCCGGTCGACGCTCGCCTGCCCCATATGGTCGCCAACGAACATTTTTGCATGACGTTGGCAAAGCGCCTTGGTCTGCCGGCGGCCATAGTAAGCATCCTCCGCACGCCGCGGCCCGTTCTTGCGATCGCACGCTTTGACCGCACAACGCATAACGATACAAGTGGCGCATGGGTGGAGCGCAAGCACATCATCGATGCCTGCCAGGCCAGCGACTTGCCGGCCGCATACAAATACGAACGCAATATCGGCAGCGTAGGCGAGGCGGCGCTGTACCGTGACGGTGTCAGCTTGCCCAGGCTATTCGGCCTGCTTGCGCACGCAACCCGCAAGGCTGCCGACCGGCTGGCGATGCTGCGCTGGGCGCTGTTCCAGCTCATGATCGGGAATAGCGACGCTCACGGCAAGAACTTCTCCTTCTTCGTGAACAGGTCAGGCCTGCAAGCTGCGCCCTGGTATGACTTGGTAAGTGTCGTGCAATATCCTCAGTTTTCTCACGACCTAGCCATGGCATTTGGCGATGAATTCAACCTTGATCAGATCAAGGCGTTCTCGCTGGCCGACTTTGCCCAGCGCTGCGGAATCGATCGGCAATTGCTGGTGCGTGAGTGTCGCCGCCTGCGGGATGGAGTGTGGCAGCATGCCGCAGACGTGGCAAATAGCCAGCCATACTTGCCGGAGGAACGAGAACTGGTGAACAAGATTGTGGAGTTTGCCCTATCACAGGCTCACCGGCTGGAAGCAATCTCCAGAGAGGCAAGCCGCATCCCGCCAAACCTGCTCTGATACAAAGTTGTGATCAGCGACTGGCGCTCAATGCATGCAGGACCACCTCCCATGAGATGCGTTCCTGCTCCAGCCTAACGCAGTGTCCCCAGCGGTGCGCGCGCAAACCCTGGTACACAATGCGTTCCGCCGGCTGCAAGAGCGACAAGTCTTCCGCCCAGGACTGTTCCAAGTGCGTATCGTGTCGCTGGTAACTCGCGCACGATTTGCTGAAGATCAACGTCGACAAAATTTACACGCGCAAACTGGGCTCTCGCGTCAACCAGACGATTGGAGCCTGCCGTGGACAATGCCCTGCTCAGCTTCTTCCAGCAAGACAAGGACCTGATCACGGACAATCGACCGCTGCGCCTGCGACTGGCCCATCCGACCCAGATGCTGGAAGATGTGCTGCTGCCGCAGATGGTGCAGGGCGCCGAAGCAATCTGCGGCAGCGTTGAATACCGCATCCTGTGCGTCTCGCTTGACGCCTTCATCCCGCTGAAAGAACTGATCGCACTGCCGGTAGCGATCGACATCGTCACTGACTGCGGAGATTTGCGCACCATCTGCGGCATTGTCACCGAGGCGCGCGCCGGAGACAGCGACGGTGGACTGGCCAGCTATCAACTGGTGCTGCGCGATGCGCTCTCCATCATGGAGAAGCGCACCAACACCCGCGTGTTCCGCAACAAGAACGAGGTGGAGATCGTCACGCTGATCCTGGATGAATGGATACAGACGAATCCCGTCATCGCGACCTGCTTCCACTACGAGATGGACGACTTGTTCGCGCACCAGGTCTATCCGCAGCGCGAATTCACCATGCAATACAACGAATCAGACGCTGCATTCATCCGGCGGCTGCTCAAGCGCCGCGGCATTGCGTGGTACTTCCGTGCAGATCAAGGCAACTGGCCATCGCATACGATGGTGCTGTTCAATCACCCGGATAGCTTATTGCCGAACGCCGCAGGCGTCGTGCGCTATCACCGCGATGCCGCCACCGAAGAACGGGACACCATCAATTCCTGGTGTGCAGTCCGCACGCTTCAACCTGCCAGCGTGACCCGTTTCAGCTGGAACTACAAGAATCCTCGTACTTCGGACCTCATGCTTGCCACTGCCCGAAGCGGCGCCGACCAGGGCGAGTCAGGCAACGAAATGGCAGCGAGCCTGGATGATTACCAAGTGCTATCGCCCCACGCAGGCGACGATTACGATGACTTGTGCCGGCTAGGCGAGTTGGCAATGAGCCGTCATGACCTGGATTCAAAGTGTTTTCATGGCGAAGGCAGTGTGCGCGACATGTGTGCGGGCGAATACTTCACGGTTGAGGGCCACCCGGAGGTCGACGGCCACCCTGGCGGTGAACGCGACTTTGTTCTCACCTCGGTGCAGCTTGCGATTTCAAGCAACCTTTCCAAAGGCATCGCGGAAAGGGTCCAGCGCGTTTTCTCGCGCAACCGTTGGATCGCGGGCGATGCGCTGGCGCATTTTGATCCGACCCAGTCCAGCACACGCATGAAGGTCGCCTTCACCGCAGTACGCCGGGGTATTCCAATCGTGCCGGCATACGACCCGCGAGCCGAGGTTCCAAATGTCCCGATGCAGAGCGCCATCGTTGTAGGCCCGGAGAACGAGGAAGTCTACTGCGATGAACTGGGCCGCGTGAAGATCCGATTTCGCAGCACGCGGCCCGCCGATCATGAACACGCGCAGGGTGCAGGTGCCGCCGACAACGATGTCGACTCGGCCTGGGTACGCGTTGCCAGTACCTGGGCTGGAAATGGACCAGGAAGCCTGAATCAATGCGGAAGCCTGCACTTGCCGCGTGTAGGCAGTGAGGTGCTTGTGGCATTTCTCGGCGGCGACCCAGACAGGCCGGTAGTCGTCGGCCAGGCCTACAACGAGATCGCAAAACCACCAGCGTTGAGCCAGGCAGGTGAGTTGCCGGGTAATCGGTACATTTCTGGGATCAGAAGCCGTGAGATTCGCGGCAGCGGAGCCAATCGATTGCGCTTTGACGATACGACGAGGGAGATTAGTGCGCAACTGGCCAGTGATCATGCAGACGCACAGTTAAACCTTGGCTTTCTCACGGGCGATAAGGCCAATGGGGTAGGGGAGAAACGCGGCGAGGGCGCAGAACTCGCAACAACCTTAGCCGCGTCAGTTCGCGGTGAGAAAGGTGTTCTGATATCCGCATCTCCATTTACTAAGTCAAAGCGAGACATGCTGGACCGAGAGCCATGCCTGAGCGCCGCGACCCTGGCGCATGGCGTCTATAAACACTTGGCCGAGGTTGCATCCAAAGCGTCGGAAGATGGCGTGGCAGAAGACTCGCTTGGCGCCGTTGTGGCGAAGCTGGAGAAGTGGACTGAAGGCGGTGGCGATCCATTGGCCGCGATTTCCGCGCGTGGAGGAATCGTCGCCGGTTCACCGGAATCAATCGTTATTGCATCGCAGTGCGATCTTCATGCCGCATGTGGTCGCGATGCAAATATCGGCGCTGGCGGGAGCATTCTCGCAAGGGCTGTAAAAGGGGTGAGCGTGTTGGCCTGCAAACTGGGGATGAAGCTAATTGCCGCGGGTGGCGACATCAAGATCCAATCTCAAAACGGAAGCATTGAAATCTCAACCGCAAAAAAAATCAAGCTGATCGCAAACGAGAAGATTGAATTGCACTCGCCTGCGATCAGGTTTGTGGCCCAAGGCGTTCAGATCGATTGTGGCGATGGAAAGATAACTCAGCAAAGCAGTGGGCCTCACACAATCAAGTCATCAAGGTTCGACCACCTGAACGGAGGGGAGGGCACAAATGAAAAGCTTGTGGTCCCGAGCACTGACGTCGAACATGACCAACAGGTTCTAGTTACAGACCTTCAAAGCAACGAGCCCCTGTCCAATCGAAAGTACCGCATCAACGTTGAGGACGGACAGGTAATTGAGGGAGAAACCGACAAGGATGGCCTTACTGAGCGATTCAAAACAAAGACAGCTTTCGCTAAATATGAGATCGAGCTGGTGGAATGAGAGAACGAAATTAGCAGTGGAGTACGCGTTTAGGAGAGAATATGAGTGTCAACCTGAATATTGCGGAAGGTTCCGCCGGAAGGCGCGCCACAGGAATTTGTACTCCGAAGGAAGATAAACGCCCGCAGAGGTTTTCAGTTCCTGCGAACCGCGTCATTCCCATTGTTTTTATCCCCGGAATCATGGGCTCTAACTTGCGCATGACGCAAAGTCGGCAAGCAAGGTTAGGGAAGAAGGACAACATTGCCTGGAACGCGGATAAGGTCGGGTCAATGTTGGAGATGAGGACATTTCAGCCGAGCGCGCGACAACTGCGACTCGATCAAGCTGGCACGGAAGTGGAAATCTATGATCCTGTCCGCAATCCTACCGGAAACCCTAAAGAAACGGCCGACGAGCGCCATGATGCAGTTGTGCCAAGTTCTGAGCTGAAGAAGTCAAAGAGCAAGTATGTGCTGATGGATTCAGAATCGTCTACCGATAAGAAAAAAGATGCTATTGAAAAAAAGGCTCGCCGACGCGGCTGGGGTGAAGTCTATTTCGGCAGCTACAAGGACTTGTTGCAAGGCTGTGAGCTTTCGTTAAATGACCTTTCGAGTACCAAATATTGGGACGGGATACTCGACGTTAGTCCGAGTACTTGGGGGGCGATTAAAGAGTCTTCCCTTGCCCCGCTTTCTTTGAAAGAACGGAACGATGCACTGAGAGGGTGCGTGTTCCCAGTTCATGCGATCGGATATAACTGGCTCCAGGGAAACATGCAATCTGCTTTGATCATCTCGCGTCGTATTGAAGAGCTGATCGCAAAATATCAATCGAATGGATATGACTGTCGAAAGGTCATCCTGGTAACGCACTCGATGGGAGGCCTGGTTACTCGCGCAATTGTTCATCCCTCTATCGGAGGTATGTCGGAAAAAATACTTGGCGTGATCCATGGCGTAATGCCCGCTGCTGGGGCGCCAGCTGCGTATAAGCGTGTCCGATGCGGTGTTGAGGGGGCTGGCATCACGGCTGAAATCCTGGGTCCCACCGGGGCGAAGGTGTCGGCAGTGATGGCAAACTCACCCGGCGCATTGGAATTACTTCCTTCCGCAAAGTACGGCAATGGATGGCTCAAAATAGTGCAAGGTGAGCAAGTCATCAAGAAGCTGCCAGCATCTGGGGATCCATACGCCGAAATCTATCAAGCCAGGAATACCTGGTACGGCCTCTTAGTTGATGAATGGGTGAACCCTGCGCGTGATACTGAAGGCGGCGCGGAAAGGACCCGAGGATATCTCGCAAATGCAAAGTACTTTCACGAGCTGATTGCCGACACATACCACGCAAATAGCTATGCGCACTATGGTGTTGACAGCAATCGGCCATCGTGGGAGACCATAACGTGGGAGGTAGGTCCCGGCTCGCTTTCCATGATGCCCGATCAATGGAAGGTATGTTCGGACTCCGGTAATGGGTCCCTGCAGGTTCTCGCCGGCGACACTAAGCATGGAAATTCTTCAATGATCAAAGTGAAGCTGGGGCCTTCAACCGGACCAGGGGATCAGACTGTTCCAGCACGCTCCGCCGATACCCAACAGGCGAGTGGACGATTCAAAGGAATATTCAGACAGCATGGATACGTGCATCAAGACAGCTACAGCGACGAGAAAGTGCTGAGCTCAACGATCTACTGTTTAGTCAAGATTGTTCAGAATATGCAATGGACGTGACATGTGCATCATCAAAGCGCTCAATTCGTTACTTCTTGTATCCGCAGCAATAATGGTGCCTGAGGAACCTGCACATATGGAAAACACAATGCATCCTACGCGAAGTAGAGTCGGCGAGATTTTCGCCAAAATCAAGACGGTGTGTGTTGGCCGTTATGCACTCGAGGTCCCCAAGTCAGCGACCGTTGTATATGGACCTGCGAGTGCACCGTTCCCGATCGAACGCTATCCAGAGCAGGCGTCGCGGCTTGATGAGGTCGCACAGGAGTTCGCAACAGATGCATTGGCAAGAAAGTCAAAGTTCCCTATTGGGCCTGCTTCGAGTTCAGGCTCTTTAGTCGGCACGATTAGGCAAGGAAATACTAGCCAACACAAGATTGTGTACGGAGTAGACAAAGGGACTGGTGCCTTTTATACGATGTATTCGATTTTTGTCCTTGGTCCGGACTTGTACGTTCAAGAGCACAGCCATTATGGCGACTCCCAAGACCTTGAAAGAATCGAAGGCGAGCTCAAAGCATCTGCAGCGCGGATCATTCCGCGCTTACTCGATGCGACCGTAGAAAAGCCAGGTGTTTGTATCGATGGGGCTTTAGTAGTCGATACCGGGGCCATCCGTTATGAACGAGCGACCTTAGGCATCCGTTTGAAAGAGTACGAGGACGTTCACTTTGCACTCGAAATGATCTTGAAAGACAGGTTGATTGACTCAGACGCGCTTGAACCGCGTCTGAAGGAAGCGGAAGAGAATGCCAAGATCCAAGGGAATGCGGAATGGTATTCGAGGATCAAGTTCTTTCGACGAGGGACGCGGAGGATTTCAAATTGGCAGGGCTTTGAAGCATTGGCGAAAAGGCCTGCGCAAGGAGATATCTCGTCACTTCATGAGTTCTCGTTTGTTAGTCAAGGAGAGCCCGGCAATCCACTGTTGCCAGTGTTAACTCTTGAGCTTTACTCTGGAGTCAAGGGGAACATTTTTGGCGAGGGGGCACCCAGCCTGAATGATGACGAGATGATTGAACTATGGGGCAAGTTGACGAACTCTATTAGGCCTATCGCCTTCCCCGTTAAGGAATGAGTCAATTCCAACAATTCTGAAGTCCACGTTGAGACCATGAAATGGAGCTGATATGAAGGGAATTGGATCAGCACAGGTGGCTCTCCATCTCATTTCCTTAAGCCTTGTGGTTCCACCTTCAGCGCATGCCATTCCGCAGGAACGGAAAGTGGCAGAAAAGCCGAGCAGGGTTCAACAGATCTATCTGAATACTCGGCCAGTTTGTATCGGTCGGTATGTCATCGACATTCCCTCGACTGCAGAAATCGCGTATGGGCCCGCAAATGCACCTTACGCGATTGAGCGACGACCAGGCGAGGCTGGGCGCTTTCTCCATATCATCCAAGAGATTGTTCACGAAGCCCAGTCAAGGAAATCCCCTTTCCCCATTGGGCCCGCATCCGCTCCAGGATCGAAGGTCGGAACAGTTGTTAATGGTTTCAGCGATAGGCAAAAGATTGTTTATGGCGTTGACTTTGGTACTGGCGCGTTCTATCAGTTCCATTCGGTGGTAACCATTGGGAATGACGTGTATGTGCAGAAGTATTCTTTTTTTTGCGACGTCTCTGAACTAAGCAAGATAGAGGAAGAACTACGATCAATAGCGTCACGGATAATCCCGCGAGATGTCGAACTTCCGATGGAGAAGAATGGTGTATGCATTGACGGCGCGTTCGTGCTTGACGGCGGCCATAGTCATCACGAAATGACCACGTTGGGAATCCGCCTGCGCGATTTTGCTGACGTTCATTTTTCGTTGGAGATGATATTCAAGACCCGTCTCATCGATTCCGATGCACTTGAGCCGCGGCTGCGGTCCGCAGAGGAGCAAGCGAAGGCAAATGGAAATGGAGAATGGTATGCGCGAATAAAGTCTCTCCGTCGTGGCGAGCGGCGAATCGCCAATTGGACGGGCTTTGAGGCCCTGTTGCGGAGGCCTCCTCAGGGAAAGTACGGTTCATTTCACGAGTTCGCATTCGTTAGCCAGGGGGAGCCGAACAATCTGGCACTTCCTGTTTTAACTCTTGATTTGTATACAGGTGTAGCAGGCAATGCTCTCGGCGGCCAGCCTAGCCTTACAGATGATGAGGCCATCGAGTTATGGGACAGGCTTACTGGCTCAATTCGTCCGAACAACATAGACCACTGATAAATTTTAGCAGGAGGCGAGTATGGCAAAGGTCATCAGGGTGGGCGATCCAACTTCACATGGAGGGAAGGTGGCAAAGACCAGCGCGCCACATGTGCGAGTTAGCGGTAAGCCCGTTGTTCTGGTTGGCGATCAATGCATGTGCCCCATGACCGGTCACCAGAATTGCGTCGTTGTCAGTGGAAACAGCCGACACACAGTCAACGGTAAATCCGTCGCGTATGAAGGCGACAAGACAAGCTGCGGTGCAACCCTGATTTCAACAATCGCCACGTTTTCCTCAGGTTAGCAATTTCCGGGCATCGAAAGAAGATTGCTGCAACGTTTTTTCTATGGCATGGCTTCCATAACCGGCCAGCGTTCCGCAATCTTCCCATCGTCCATAACAGCGATATCGCCAAACTGCTGCAGCACTGCCTCGCTCTGCCGCGGCCGGAAAAGCACATAGTCGTCGACCTGCAATTGCTGCGCCCCCGATCCCAGCAAGGCCTGCTGATTGGACGAATTTCCATACAGGCCGCTAGCCGCCAGCCCCGCTGGCGACACCGGTTCCGCCATCCAGTTGCCCCCATAGACGAAGTAGACGTGCTCCTGGTTCACATCCCATGCGCGCGCCGCATCGCCCAGCACCTCAACGCCAATCGGCATCTGGAAGCGTCGATCCGCCTTCAGCACCGGCGTAGCGATGAAAGCTGCTGGAGACAAATCCCGCAGCAAGTCGGTATCGAAGTCGCTCGGCTTGACGAGCGCGGAGCCCAGCGCAATTTCATTTGCAGCCCCGCTGCCGTCATGCAGCCGGTAGGTCGGTGAACCGCCCGCGTTGAACACCAGCGCATCTGCCGCACCCTGGGTGCGCATGCCCTGCGTGGCAATACCCGCAAACTCACGGTAAATGGCTTTGGCTTCTGTCAGCGCCTTCTCGCGCAAGCTCGCCAATGGAAGCTTGGCAACGTGCGCGTCATATCCCATCATCCCCGCCCATTTAAGGCGAGGCTCCTCACGCAGGATCGCCAGCATCTGCTGCAGCATCTGCGTGCTATCCACGCCGCCACGATGCAAGCCCACGTCGATCTCCAGGCTGACGCGCATATCCAGCTGCTGCGCCTTTGCCAGGTCGCGATACTGTGCCAGGCGTTGCGGCGTATCCACCAGCCACTGCAACTGCCGCTCCGGACTGAATTGCCCACCCTGGAAGCTCCGATAGAACTCCGCTGCCGCAGCAACAGGGAGAGGCTTGCCAAGCAACAGGTCCACATCCCCGCGCTGCGCCGCAAGCTGCTGCAGGTAAGGCAGGTTGAACACCATCAGCCGGCGCGTCTGCATGGTTTGCATCAGTAGATCCAGCAAGGGCAGGCAGGGAAGGGACTTGGCCACCAAGCGCAACGGCAGGCGCCCATCCACATTGCGCATTACCTGGCGCGCATTAGCCAGAAGGCGGTCGCGGTCGATCACCATGGTAGGCGTGGCAATACCTGCCGCACGTAAGGCCCTGGAAGCGCGCGCAAAGTATTCCGCATGCGGCGCACCCTTGTCACGCGGGCGGACCGCCAGCGCAGCAGCGCCCACCAGTCCTGCGCCGATGGCCGTCATCACAGCACGTCGTTTCAACGCCATCATCACGCCACCCCAAACATCGAACGCAAATGCGGATTGAGCATGCGGCCCTGCGGGTCCATCTTCTGCCGTAGCGCCAGGAAGTCGTTCCAGCGCGGATAAAGCGCCGCCAGCTCCTTTGCCGTGAGGTTGTGCAGCTTGCCCCAGTGCGGCCTGCCGCCATGCTTGCGGAAGATCGGGCCCAGCTCGGTCACCAGGTAATCGTAAGCCTCCCCATGCGCCGCATGCACGGCAATGGAGCAGCTGTCACGCTTGTGGAAGGGACTGAGCCAAGCATCGTCACCTTTGATGAAGCGGAACTCCATCGGGAAGAACACTTCATTGCGCTTTTCCAGCGCAGCGATGATTTCGCGCACGCAGGCGATGCCCGCCTCGCGCGGCACGTGGTATTCCGTTTCGTTGAAACGCGTTGGCCGTACCGTGGAGAGAAGCTTCCACGAGCGGTTCTTCGCCTCCTCGGTCAGGTCCGGATCGATCAATTTGCCTGCCGCCCAGCGCCGCAGGTCGGGGAACCTGCCCAGCCAGTCGCGCAGCTTGCGCAGGTCGCTCAACATCTCCTCATCCTGCGAATGCGGCACCAGCACATCGCCGCCCTGGTACTCGTCATGCGCAATGCCCGCTGCATAGCCGGTGAAGGGAAGGTAGTAGAACTCGAAATGCCGATGCTTGCGCGCCAGCTCGCCGGCCTGCTCCAGCATGTCACCCACAGGTCGCAGCCACACCTTGCGGTGCAGGCTGAAGGATGGCACAACCCGCACGGTCGCCTGCGTGATGACACCCAAGCTGCCGAGGGAAACGCGCGCCGCCGCCATTTGCTCGGGATGGCGCTCCTGGTCCCACTCCACGATCTCGCCTTGCGGCGTGACCAGGCGCAGCGCCATCACGTCCGCATGCATGGCTTGCAGGTTCGCCCCCGTGCCGTGCGTGCCGGTGCTGATGGCGCCTGCCAGCGACTGCATGTCGATATCCGGCAGGTTGCGCAAGGCCATCCCAACGCCATCGAGCTCGCGCGAGATCGCAGCCAGGCGGGTGCCTGCGCGCAGCGTGGCAGTCATGGCCGCCTTGTCGTGCGACAGCACGCCGGACATGCGCTCCAGCGAAATAATCGTGCCGTTGGTAGGCACCAGGGGAGTGAAGGAGTGGCCCGCGCCTACACAGCGCACCGTGCCGCCAGCATTGCGCAATAGGTCTGCGAGTGCCTGCTCGTCGGCCGGCGTGGCAAGCGATTGCGCCTGGCATTGCTGCACTTCCGACCAGTTCTTCCAACGGAAGGGACGGGGTTGCATCGGCGCTGCGTGCGCACGACCCGTTAGCAAACCCGCCGCCGCCGCCATGGCGCCGGCCTTCAGGAACAGGCGACGCTGCCTCATGATCCGCTCCTTGCCATGAAGAGGGTGAGAGCCCGCAGGTCATCGGCGCTGCAGTCGTTGCATTGGCCCATGGCCGGCATGGCGTTGAAGCCATCGCTAGCATGCCGCACCAGTTGGTCGATGCCCTTGTCGAGACGCGGCTTCCAGTGCGGCGCGAAGCCGGCCAGCGGCGCCCCGCTGCCGTTTCGCGCATGGCACATCATGCACGAACGCTCGTAGCGCTCGGCCAGCCGCAACTCTCCCGGCCGCGCCGTAGCAGCCCATTGCAGGTCGGCCGCAGCCGGCTCCTGTTTGGCAGCGGAACAGGCGCACAGGCCTGCCAGCATTGCCAATCGCAACAACGCTCGCATCGACTCCCCTTCTTCAAGTGGGACAACGTCAAGCGAGAATAACGTTGTTTTCGTTCCGCAACAACGTTATTAATATCGGGCTATATCAATTAGCAACACTTTGATGTGGTAATGCAATTGCATTACCATGAGTTCATGGAACCTACTTTTGAAGCAGAATCCACGTTAACCGATCGTTACCAGACGACGGTACCGGAGCCGGTCCGAAAGGCACTACGCCTCAGCAAGCGTGGAAAGATTCAGTATCTAATTCGCAGCAATGGCGAAGTGGTTTTGCGCCGTGCGGAAGAACCCGACACAGAAGATCCTTTGCTCGCTCAATTCCTTGGCTTCCTGGCCAACGACATTGCGAAGCACCCTGAGCACATTCAAGCAGTTGACGTTGGACTGGTTGAGCGGCTTCGTGAATTGACAGCCGATGTTGAAGTTGACCTGAATGCTCCGTTATCGGAAGCCGATGAATGATCACGCCCAAACCAACGCCGTTGGTTATTCATGGTTGGACGGTTTTCGCACACCCACTGTTTCTCTCGCAACTTGAAGCATTAAGGGGCCAGGTAGAGGCTCAGAAGCAGAAGGACCCACAAGGGTACGTTAAGAAAAATGCAGCCAAACGCCTTGCGGCAATAACAAAGTTAGCTTTCGACCAGATTCCCCAAGATCCTGCCCGAGCGGAATATCGACAGGGAGCGACGCTGGGCGGCGAACACAAGCACTGGTTCCGCGCCAAGTTTTTCCAGCAATATCGGATCTTCTTTCGGTTTCACGCGTCCAGCAAGGTAATTGTGCTGGCGTGGGTGAATGATGAGTCGACGAAACGAGCGTATGAAAGTAACGACTCAACTGGTGAGCGAAGCGAAAGCAGGATCACAGCGGCTGCAGCGATTGGTCAAGACTAACCCGGAGTAGATCTAGGCGCCAGGGCGGAAGCGATGCAGGATACCGGCCAGCAGCACGTCGATCAATGCATCCAGGTGCCGATTGAATTCGTCATGCTCGAACCACGGTTCGTTCTCCCCGAATACCAGGCGCAATGACACCATGCCGTGCAGGCCTTCCCAGAAGATCTGGGCGATCGCTTCCGCCTGGTCCAGTGGAATCTGCCCAGTGCCAGCCAGGTCGACAAAGAGCTGACAAGCGAAGGCATACGGGTCCTGCGCCTGGTTGCCGTGTTCGACACGGGAGCTCTCAATCGGCGCGTGCGGCCTGCGCTCCATGAAGACCAGCGCGTACTGGTCTGGGTGGCGCATGCCAAAGGTCACGTAGGCCCGGCCTACGCGGCGGATGTTTTCGAGGTGCGGCAGCTTTGCATCCACGGCGTTGCGCATGGCCTTGACCAGGTCGAGCAGGTCGCTGTCCATCGCCTGGGTGATCAGCGTAGCCTTGTTCTGGAACAGGTTGTAGACCACGGTCGTCGAAAAGCCGGCCTTCTCCGCTACCTTGCGGAGCGTAATCTCGCGCGCACCGCCCGCCTTGATCAAGGCACGCACGGCCTTGATAATGTCTTTGCGGCGCTGCTCGGATTCACGCAGCTTTCGAAGCTCTACGCTGTTGGACTTGTTCATTCGGTTTTCTCAAGTTCGCTCTACGCGACCGAGACTAGCATGCGGCCTTTTGTTGGGCAACCAGCCTATTGCAAGCGAATGGCAGTGTCGAACACCCATGTCCGACGGATTTCGATGACGTCATATTGGCGCGCGAGCGCAGGTGGAAAGGCACCATAAGGCGCCTGGCTGGAGATGACTTTTCGGATTGCCTCGTCGATTGCGGCCACGCCGCTGGAGACGACAAAAGTCACCTTTTCCACGGAGCCGTCGGCCCGGATGGCGACGGTCACCATCGGTGACACGTGGCGCTGTTTGACCACGTCGCGCAGCATGTCGAACGCCATGTTCAGCTCAAATTTCTTGCTCATCGCCTCCGCGTACTGAACGAGGTCGATGTTTGGATCGGCACGCCCGAAAAGCCAGCCGCGACGAAGGCCGCTAACGGTGGGAAGCAGCGAGCGTGATGGGTTCTTCGCCGCCGCATCGCGTTGGGCCGCCTCTTCGTTGAGTTGCCGGCCGATGGCGCGCAGGCGTTCTTCACGTTCTTCCTCTTGCTTGGCCTTCTCACGTTGCGCCAGCTCGCGCTTTGCCTGTTCCTGGCGCGCAGCTTCCTGCTTGGCTGCTTCCTGCCTGGCCGCCTCTTGCCTGATTGCGTCCTGGCGGGCAGATTCCAGTTGCTGCGCCTGGCGTGCTGCTTCGATCTGCGCCTGCTTCGCCTGTTCTTGTCGGGCGGCTTCCTTGCGCGCTGCTTCGAGGCGTGCGGCTTCAGCGCGTTGCAGCTCCTGGCGGGCCAATTCTTGCCGTGCCGTTTCTTCTTGTTTCGCGCGCTCCCGGCGGACGTCCTCCTGGCGGGCGAGTTCCTGGCGTTCGGCGTCCTTACGTGCAGCCTCCGCCTTGGCTGCCTGCTCCGCGCGCGCGGCATCCAGCCGCAATTGCTCTTGCCGGGCTGCTTCGAGCTGCGCTTGCTTGATTTGTTCCTGGCGCACGGCCTCCTTGCGGGCAGCCTCCACGCGCTCGGCTTCGGCGCGTGCCAGCTCTTGTCGAGAAACCTCCTGGCGTTCGGCCTGCAGGCGGGCAGCCTCGATACGCGCTGCCTGTTCGGCGCGGGCGGTTTCCTGGCGGAGCTGCTCCTGGCGCGTGGCCTCGCGCTCGGCCTCGGCGATCAGCTCAGATTGACGCAGCTTTTCTGCGGCTTGCTGCTCTTGCTCCAGCTTGGCCTGTTCATGCGAGCGCTCCCGGGTTTCCTGCTCGGGCTGCTTCAGCGGGATGTCGTTCGCCTTGGGCGTAACGATTGGCGGCGCGGCGGGCGCTGTCGGCAACGGAACATCGGGGCGCTTCGACGCCACTGTGGGCTCTGGTGCCGGCGCGGGAACGGGCGTTGGTGCAAGTGTCGGCGTTGGAGGCACGGCGGGAGGTGACATGGGCATGGTTGTCACGGTGCTCGCAAGCGCGGTCTTTTCGGACGCAGGCGGCGCCGGCGCGGGGACTGTTGGCCGCGTCGGTTCCGCTGGTAGTTGTAGCGGCCCCGATGTGGGCGCTGCAGGCTGCTGGGCCGGCAACAGCAAGACCTGCAAATCGTTGGCCCCCAGTCGGCGTTCCTGCCACGGGAACTTGAGTGCGGGAAGCCCGAATGTCTGGCCACCCAAGCTGATGCTCAATAGAAGCGCGTGCACGAATGTGGAGATCACGAGCGCAGAGCTCAGTCGCCACGGTTCGCGCTGAAAGCCATTGAGTCGGCCGAGTGTGATTGCTGAGGACATCAGCACAGACTATCACAAAGGCAGGCGGCTATTAATCAACTGGCAACTGATAGGGTGAAATACGCAACACTGAACTACGTCACGAAGACAATTTCCCTGGTGTAGGCGCGATAAAAATCCGGCTCGTTGACTTTGCTTTTGAGCCAGAAGTAGAAGTCCACGTCTTCGCGATGTCGAGCATAGGGATGTAGGCCTATTGCAGATTTTTTCTCGTAAGCCAACTCGAAAACTGGTGTGCCGCGATGAAGAACGCGGAAGTGCGAGACCGTCTCCTGATCCGCGATCTCCACTTTGGTTTCATCGGCATCAGGGTGGTACAGGGTGTCATTGAAAATCAGAAGGGGCCCATCAGGAGTCGCCAGCAAGACAATCGATTCCGCGTGATGGCCGCTCTCTTCAATCTCGTATAGCCCGAACGCGACCTTCCCTTCGTCTACTTCCGTGGACGGAACAAATTCCCTGGCACAGGTGGCCAGGTCGATCTTCATCAGCGTGACGGCGCCGTCAAACTGGGTGATTGCGATGGTTTTGCCTGTCATGAAGGGGGCGGTTAGTCGGTTTCTGAAAGAACCATGCCTTTCAGTGACTCGTAGCACTTTATCGGCCGCCCGAGACCACTGGCATCCACCAAGGCTCCGTTAGAAGCCCAAGCCCCAGCAAGAGCATGGCCCCGGCCAACATTCCCATCACCAGCACATTGCGCGTGCTTTTCCGTTGGGCGGCCCTATTATTTTGAAGCAGAGCTTGCTGGAGAGTGAGTTGCTCTTCTCGAAGTCGAATATCCGCAGCAAACCAATCGCGCTCGGACTTGTTGTGCTCACGCTGGGCATCCAACACCTGGGCAAGGGTCAATTCAATCTTCACGAGGAATTCGGCCATCTGTTTGGTTTCAGGATCTGTCATAGCTGCTTTCATAGTTCGCGGATTTCAGCGCCCGTTACCGTACCGCCCGTGGTTCCAGCGTCATGAACTCCACGCCCTGCTTTTTGGCCGAAGCCATATTGAACTGGGAAAGCGATGCCTGGCCCAAAAGCGGTACACAGGTAGAGCAGACAATGGCGGTGACCTTGCGGAGCTCAAAAGGCCCGACATTGAGCGTATCCAGCACAACCAGTCGTGCGGTAGAACGACGGCCGTCGGCAAGGCCGATCACGACCTTGGGCTGCAGCACCTTGTAGCTTGCCCTGGAGCTGGCGAGCATGTCTTCGCTGAGCATGGTCTTCGCGGCCCCGGTATCGACAACGAACGCCGTCGGCCGTGCATCGCCGATGCGTACCGGTGCATAGAAATGGTCGCCGGTCTTCGACAGGCGCAGGTTCTTTTGTGCACCAGCCAGTGCCTGGCCTTGGCGTTCGATCGTCGTTTCGATGGCGATGCGCTGGCCGTCAAAGTAGTGCCCATGGCCTTTCTCTTCCAGCGTGGCGTCGAACGAGGCCAGAAGCGCCAAGGCTTCGTATTCCCGCTTCTTCGCCACCAGCTGCCTGGCCAGGTCGCCGCGCACATTCACCAGCTTGGGCATGATCGCCAGCGTCTTGTAGTTCCAGTCGATCGACTCGTCGATGCGGCCCACCTTCTCCAGGCTTCGTGCATAGGCTGCGAACAGGTCGTAAGTTCCCTGGCCCATTTCGATGGCTTTTTCTGCCTGGACGATGGCGAGTGCGTGCTTTTCGTCCCAGCTATAGATCACCGCCAGGCTCGCAATGGCATGCACGTCGGTAGGGTTCATCTTGATGTACTGCACCCAGTTCTTTTCCGCGCAATCGAGCTGGCGCAGCTGCTGGCATTTGACCGCGCCATCGCGGTAGGCTGAAGGAGGGTAGGTCGTTGTTGCGAAGGCGGGCATGGCGACAAGCGGCAGGGCCGCCAGCAGGGTGCGGGCGAGGAAGTGCATGGGTGTTGGACGAGGATTTATAAGTTTGCTTTTATGCGGCCGCAGGAATACGGCTGCAAATTATAACCAGTCCGGTTACCAATGTGGCTAATTTGGCAATGCTGGTGCGACGAGCATATTTGCCAAACATCAAGGCCGGTACAAATCACGCGTGCCACTATAGGCGCTCGCGTCAACCAGACGAACGGAGCCAAACGTGGACAACGCCCTGCTCAGCTTCTTCCGGCAAGACAAGGACCTGATCACCGACAGCCGTCCATTGCGACTGCGCCTGGCGCATCCGACGCAGATGCTGGAAGACGTGCTGCTACCCCAGCATGTGCAAGGCAGCGAATCCATCTGCGGCAGCGTTGAATACCGCATCCTCTGCCTCTCTCTCGATGCCTTCATCCCGCTCAAGGAGCTCATCGCACTCCCCGCGGCGGTCGATATTGTGACTGACCGCGGCGATCTGCGCAGCGTATGCGGCATTGTCACCGAAGCGCATGCCGGCGACAGCGACGGTGGCCTGGCCAGCTACCAGCTTGTGCTGCGCGATGCGCTCTCCATCATGGAAAAGCGCAACAACACCCGTGTGTTCCGCTGCAAGAATGAAGTGGAGATCGTGCAGATTATTCTGGATGAATGGATACATACCAACCCTATCATCGGCACCTGCTTCCGCTACGAGATGGATGATTCGTTCAAGGTCGATGCATACCCACAGCGCAAATTCACCATGCAGTACAACGAGTCTGATGCAGCCTTTATCCGCCGCCTGCTCAAACGCCGAGGCATTGCCTGGTACTTCCGCGCAGCTAAGTCCAACTGGCCTTCACATACGATGGTCTTGTTCGACAGCGCTGACACGCTGCCGCCGAATGCAGCCGGCGTTGTGCGCTACCACCGCGATGCCGCGACCGAAGAACGCGACACCATCACTTCATGGCGCGCTGTTCGCGCCCTGCAGCCTGGCCGGGTGTCGCGCTTCAGTTGGAATTACAGGAATCCCAAAGGTACGGATTTTATGAGCACCCAGGTCGAGGGCCGCTCCGATCAAGGGGAGAACGGCAACGAAATGTCGGCTTCTTTGGATGATTACCTGACCTTGTCGCCCCATGCAGGCGATGACTACGACGACCTTTGCCGACTTGGTCAGCTGACGATGAACCGTCATGACTTTGACACCAAGTGCTTTTATGGAGAAGGCAGTGTGCGTGACTTCTGCGTTGGAGAACACTTCGAACTCGAAGGTCACCCAGAGATCGACGCCCACGGCAGTAGTGAACGTGAATTTGTCATCACGTCACTGCAGATGGCGGTCACGAACAACCTATCGAAAGAACTGACTGCGCGAGTTGAACGACTGTTTTCCGGTAGTCGATGGATGTCGACGCATGAATGTGGATCATCTGCCACGCGTGTCAAAGTAAATATCACTGCTGTACGGCGCGGAATCTCCATCGTGCCGGCATATGACGCGCGTTCGGATCTTCCGAACGTGCCGATGCAAAGCGCCATTGTCGTCGGCCCGGAAGGCGAGGAGGTCTACTGTGACGAACTGGGCCGGGTAAAGATCCGCTTCCGCACTACACGACCGGAAGATCATGAACATGCGCAAGGTGCTGGAGCAGCCGATGAACACTTTGATTCTGCCTGGGTTCGTGTGTCCACGAGCTGGGCGGGGGACGGTCCAGGAGAGCACCATCAGTGTGGCTTTCTAGGATTGCCACGAGTTGGGAGTGAGGTATTAGTTGCGTTTATTGGTGGAGATCCAGACAAGCCAGCGATTGTCGGACAAGTCTATAACCAGCGGGCTAGACCGCCTGCTTTAAGCTGCGGCGGAGCGCTACCTGGTAACCGGGCTCTCTCTGGGTTAAAGAGTCGGGAAGTCGGTGGTGATGGTTCGAACCGGCTCCGCTTCGACGATACCAAAGGCCAGATTAACGCGCAGTTGGCGTCGGACCATGCTTCTTCTCAGTTGAACCTTGGCTTTGTTACCGAAGACAGGGGCGATGGCGACGGAACGTTGAGAGGACATGGCGCGGAGTTGCGGAGCTCCGAAAGCGTCGTCATCAGGGGGCGAAAAGGAGTCCTGTTGACGACTGAGGCCGATAGCGAACGTAAGACACTTGATCGGCCGGCGATGAACAGCCTCGTCGATACGCTCTGCGGTATTGCAGAGTTGCTGACCTCTTTGGCAGCGACGCATAGCCGTGATACCGATGAAGATCAGAGGCTTCGAAAGCTCCAAGCCGATTTGCTTCATTGGGGCGACGAGCAGTCGGAGTCGAAAGCGATTGTCGCTTTAAGCGGCGATGATGGAGTGATTCTCGGAAGTGGAAAATCGGTGGCGATTGGTGCGCAAGCCGGGATCAATTTGATGAGCTGCGAAGATACGAAGATATCTTCGGGAACTTCAATGTATTTGCGCTCTGCGCAAGGCGTCAGCGTGTTCGCGCATAAGCAAGGGATGAAGCTCGTTGCAGCGAACGGAAATGTAATTGTTCAGAGCCATAACGGTGACATCGAGCTCACTTCACCCGGAAGTATCAAGATCTTAGCCGGGAAGAGTATCGAGCTTATGGCTCCCTCAGTGCAAATCGCTGCTGACGGCGCGCAAGCAAAAATTGGCGATGGAACGATCGTCGAGCAATGCAAGGGGAATCACGTAATCAAGTCTGCCCAATTCTCGCACACGACAGGTGGCGGAGGAGCGATCGACAAGATCAAGTTGCCGAGCACGGAAGTGGAAACTGACGAAAGGGTGATCCTCTATCACGCGCAGAATGGCCGTCCAGTCGTCGGAAGAAAGTACCAGTTAGATCTGCCAAACGGGCGAACTATCACTGGTACTACTGACGACTTGGGGCGAACTGCACTGGCGACAGCCGATGTAATAGGCGAAGTCCAGATAAGCATCTTTCCCGAAGAGTCCTGAACCGTTCGACGATCATGGCTAACAACCCTCATGCTGAACCCACACGGCAGATTGCTTCTCGAACGGCAGAAGATGGAACAATCCATGCCAAAACCCATCTGACGCCCAAGGCATGTACCACGCGTGTACGTATTGCGGTCCCTCCGTCAAAGGTGATACCGGTTATCGTTATTCCGGGAATCATGGGAAGCAATCTGCGCGCGCGACAGGATGGACAGTCAAAGAACGAAGCTTTAAGGCCTGGGGAGGTCGCTTGGCGTCCACCAAATGGGCCAGCGAATGGTTTGAAAGAGGCCAAGAAATGGAAAGCAAGAGACGGCGCTGCAAGGCAGCGAATACTTCATGGGCAGACCCTGGACGTTGACGATACAGGGGAAATCAATATTGCCCCTGACGGTAATGGTCGAGCGATTAGTGTTGACATAGCACGTGAGCGAGGATGGGGGGAGATACATGCGGACAGCTATGGCCTACTGCTTTCGACCTTGCATGTCTACCTTAACTCAGCATTCCGCGCCGTATATGAACATTGCGAAGTTGAAGACCACTGGTTGCATATCAACCTATTCGATAGGGCACTGTGGGGAGCAACTCGAGCTGGCGTAACGGCTTCGCTAACTGATGAAGAAATTGCGAAATTTGCTGAGTTCCATTATCCAGTCTATGCCTGTGGCTATAACTGGCTGGAGTCCAACGAACTTTCTTCGCAGCGCTTGGAAGCAAGAATTCATAAGATCATTGGTTTTTGGAAGAAGAGCGGAAGCAGATGCGAACAAGTTGTGCTGGTTACGCATTCAATGGGCGGTTTGGTAGCGCGTGCGTGTGCTCGGAGAATCCCCGAGAAAATCAAAGGCGTCATTCATGGAGTGATGCCGGCTCTTGGCGCTCCGGCATGTTATCGAAGGATTGCCTGTGGAACTGAAAAGTCCAGTCCTAGCAATGGTGGAATTGCGAATGCGGCGATGGCAACGTTTTCGAAGATTGCGGGAGAAACATCCCAAGAGACGACCCCTGTCTTGGCGATTGCACCAGGCCCGCTTGAGCTATTGCCGAATCAGATGTTTCCCAAACCGTGGCTCTTTGCTGTTGCAGAGGTCGGAAATAAAGAAATGCGGAATATTCTGCAGCTTCCAGAAGGAAGTCCCTATGATCTCTATCGCGAAGCAAATGCATGGTATCGCCTGTTCGACATGTCGCTTGTTGACCCGACAAATCGGTACCGGGGCTTGGCGGAGAAATATGTTAAGGCGGCACTCAATGATGCGGAACGATTTCATTCGTCCTTGGGTGACTATTACCACCCGATTACATACGCATACTATTGCGACGATGCTTCTCATCTTACCTTTGGAAGCTGTCGATGGATTACTTCATCTAAACGCGGTGAGATATCGAGAGAGACAGTAATGCAAGGGAAGCTCTTATCTCGCGGGTGGGAGGATAGTCGAAACGTCGAGCTTCCCAATGGAACAAATATTGTATTTCAAATTGGGGCGCAAGACGCTTCGGGCGATGGTACTGTGCCCGCGGTCTCCGGCGCTGGGCCCCAGAACAAGGTTAAGAGTCTCTTCCGTGTCACGGGTTTCGACCACCAAGGAAGTTATGCTACAGAGGCAATGCTCAAGCTAACTTTGCATCTAGTCGTTAGGATAGCAAATGAACCGTGACCTGGATATCGTTCGCAAATTGGACGGCTTTGTCAGGTGGGTGTTCGCGATTCAAGTCTTATCTGGATGCTCCTACGCATTTGGAGAAGCGAAGATGAAGAGCAATAACGGCAACTCTCCAACAAAGACAATTTGTGTTGGACGATTCTTGATAGATGTTCCTATGAACGTAGAGGTTTCACTTGGGTCCACCACGGTCGGTGGCTGGGACATTGTGCCTATTGGAAGAGAAGGCGAGGATGAATTTAACCAGCGCGTCCAAACTCGTGAAGCTGAGTTGACGTCCCTAAAAAATGAAAAGCAGTGGCAGTCCCTTGAACGAACAATTGAAATTCGCAATCCAAACGTCAAAGGAAAGCTCTTTGTGTATGACAGGAAGTGGCAATATCACTTGGAATGGGGAAAACGAGTGGAGTCGCAAGCGATTTCATTTGAAGCAATTGTCTATTCAATGGGGAAAACTTACGCGCTTTCTGCGGCGTTGCGATCAGACGATCATTTAGAGCATTATTTGAGACTTGCTGGGCAAGTCGATAGCTCGGAATTTGGGAAGCTGGCAGGTCAACCAGGGTTTTGTTTCGGTGAGGGCTTTGTTCATGAGCCGTTGTCGATTCAAGATCACGAGTTTGTGATGATGTTTCTTGGCATCAAAGAGCGTCCTGATTTGGCGATAGCAATTAGCACTTGGGCCGGCATTGACTTGGAAGCGCCCCTGCTGGAAAGAGACAAGAATAATTCGATAAGGCAGGAGTATGCCAATCACTTCAAGGATCTTGGAACGGGCGAGCGGACCATCAACGGGATCAAAGGTGGGCAAGTTGCAGACGAGGTCTCTGAGCCGAATGGCACAGTTGCCTATAGCTTCCAATGGGAATCTGCGATGGAAAAGACGAACCTGTTTCGGCCACGCATATTGCTGGAAATGGACACGGGAAACGGCCGGCCAGGTAGACCCGTCAATTCGTCACTTTCGAAACGCGAAGCGCTCGCCTTGTGGAACCAAATTTCTTCCTCGATTCGTGATCGGGCCGAGAACCCATCAGCGATAGCATACCCGAGCAATAAAGGCGAGGAGAGAGGCTCAAAATGAAGAACGTGATTCGTGTTGGTGACCCGACATCCCATGGTGGAAAGGTCTTGGCGAGCACTGCTCCGCATTTTCTGGTTGGCGGAAAACCAGTTGTCCTGGTCGGTGATCGCTGCATGTGCCCAATGACTGGTCACCAGAACTGCGTCATCGTTAGCGGAAGTGACAGCCAGACTATCAACGGAAAGGCGGTTGCATATCACGGCGATAAAACGAGCTGCGGCGCGACCCTGATTTCGACAGTGGAGAACTTTATGTCCGTCTAAGTAAGGCTGAACGGCCTGGCTTTTCCGCGACGGTCCAGGCCGGGTGATCAGCGTGGCCTTCCACGAAGCGACCCGAAAATTCCGGTACTTAGCTTGATCGGCAAGCCAGCCGCTCAATGAAGCGGTCGGAGGATAACATGGATGAGCGGATCGTACCCAATAAATGTGGACAGCCGATATCGGAGTGGGATCGCAAACATCGACTGCCTATCGATAGAAAGGTTGGCCCAGTTATTGCGGACGATGGGACCATATTCCGTGTGAATTCGTGTTATATGGACGTCAGTGACGAGCCATTTTGTTCGAGGCAGTGGATAGCTGCAGCTACTTTGGTTGCTTTAGTAGCCACCATTGTTGGACTGTTTTTCTCGATGCTTCCGTATTTGTACAACCGTCTTGGTTCGGAGCACGCCGCTGGCACGTTTGCGCTTCTTATATGGTCCGTACCGATGATGCTGGGATTTGGATACATGGCATTCCGTACAGGTCGGGACGAATTTTTCTCACTCACGCGCCGAACAATTCGCTTCCATAGAAGAGAGAAGAAGATATTCCAGATCCGACGCCGCCGCTTCTTCGCCAAACCCGGCGAAGGCGATATTTGTTGGGAAGTTCCTTGGTCTGACAGGACCATCTTTTGTGTTCACAAAGGAACGAAAACTACATTCACCAACTACCAGATAATGGGATATGTACTCGACGAATCAGGATTAGTTGAGCGCGCATTCGCAATCGGCAAGGACTGGCCTGAGCTTCCCGGATTGGAGTACCTGCTGGCACAGTGGAACTACTACTGCGCGTTCATGAATGATGGTCCCGAGACCTTGCCTTCGCCAATGCTTTATTTGTCCGAGAAAGAAGACGTTCGCGAATCCTTCTTGCATTGCATGTACGAGATCGACCATTCAGCGGGCATCGTCTTCCGAATCCTTTTTATGCCTGCCATCCTGGGATTGACATGCTTGCGTGTCCTATCATTATCAACATGCCGTGCGCCGATCTGGCCGGATGATGTAGATCGGCTTTGTGCTTTAGATGCTAGCGACGTTCACGCACAACCTTCTGGAAAAACCCCAATTGGTTGGGCTGCGACGGTACTGGCCAAACACCGTAACGAATATCCTCACTTTCCGAGGAAGGAAGTCATCGGTTGGTCTGGGCAAAGCGAATCGAAAAATGCAGAACTCTGGGCGGAAGAAGTATCACCGTTAAACGATGTGGCGCCCTATCCTGCGAGAGCATCATGAAAGACAGCAAAGGCCGCGGCACCATTCGCTTAGGCGATAACTTCGCACGGCGGAAAAGTCATAAGCGCGACAAGCGATTTCAAAGTGTTAGGTAAGCCAGTTGCTGTTGATGGTGACATGACGTTTTGTCCCCAATGCCGAGGCACCTTTCCCATTAAGACCTCCCATAGTGAACGAACCCATAATGGCAAAGAGGTTGCCTATGATGGGCACCGAACGGGTTGTGGCGCAAAGCTTATTTCGTCAATTTGAGGTTCGTTGGTCGTCTGCTTGCGCGCCGGCTTCGGCGCCGCCTATGAACGGGCGCAACGCGCCATACTGGAACTACACGAGGCACTCAAGGCTGGCGGGAAAGCGCCTGAGTTCCAGCGCGGCTTGGTGAAATTGTTGTCCACTCATGGACATCGGCGCGCCTGGGTAGACCGCTTGCGGCATGTGGGATTGATGTGATCCTGTCTCAGAGCATCCCGAGCGCCAGATTCCAGGGCCAGCCAGTTTGCCCGCGCCTGGTGGTGCGCTGCTGCACAATCGCCTTGGACAGTTGGTCGTCAATCTTGCTTGCCAGCGTATCGCGCCGTTGAACAATCTTGCCCGCGTCAGCACTGTTTGTCGCCCACAGCAGTTCTTCCTTGCAGGCCAGGATTCCTGCACGCTCGATCATCACTTGCGACTGGTTGTACAGCCATCGCAGGAAGCGCTGCGCGCCATTTGGCGCCAGCCATAAATCGCCATACATGCTGACGTACTCGGCGGCGGTCGATGGCTCTTCCAGGTTGCTGCCGTGATGAATCAGGAGTGGCAGAGGCTGGCTTTCATTCAGCAGCAGCTCGGCAATGTAATGATTGGCGGCGAAGCCGCGGCGGAATGCGGTCGCGGCAGCCACCCAGTTATTGTCGATAGCGTGGCACAGGCCCAGCTCATACCAGTAGGGAGGATAGTCCGCGCCCTGCTCTTGCAGAACAAGGGCGGCCTCACTACGCATGCCGGCACGCAGCAGTTCTGAGCCAACCAGGAAACGCGCGCCCTGGTTGTCGTTTGGATTACGAGCCATCATCAGGACGGCGATCTCCGCCGCCTCCTTGTGCTTGCGGCGACGAGCGAGGCCGAGCAGTGCTATCTGCAGCAAGCGCAGGTACGGGCGGTTTTCCAGGTGGCCCCATTCGATCTTGCCAGAAAACCCTTCCGGCATCAGGTCATGTGCGGCGTCCAGTCCTCGCTGTGCCGCTTCAAGCGCTTTGACCGGCTTGTCCATGTCGAAATAGTTCGACGCGAGGAAGCAATGGGCATCCAGTAGCCATGGAGTTTGCTGCAGCTGCTGTTCAAGCGCGGCCTGTAAGCGCTTATCGCTCAGGCGGCCTTGTTGCCATTGGTCGGCAAGCTCGTCGAATTTTTCACCGGCCGCTCGTGCGGCGTTGCTGGAATAGTCGAAGGCGCCCGAATGGTCTGGGAAAATCTGGAACTGAATGGTCATGGAAATTACTGTCTGGATTGCAGCTGAACTGGAAAAATTGAGATTCGGTCGCTATTGTAAGCGGATAAGGATATTGGTCACGAAGGTTTCAACGATCGGCAGTGGTGATCACAGGGCCGAAAGCTTTGAGCGTTGCAATGTTCCATGCCATCAGCATCCCATCGGTAAGATACGTCATGAAATCTTTCTCGGGGCGAGAGAAACATGCGGATGAAATTGTGTCGCCCCTTCTTTGGTGTGGGCCGGGGCGACGGTGCTTTTTACAGTGTGCAGTCGTTGATAAAGCTAGGCTCGGATGTCTACATTCAGGAGTATGAAGCCTTTGGCGAAGGAGACCAGTTCCTGGACGACGTCGACGACGCCAGACAAGTTGCCAAGCGCCTTCGCCCGCGCGCGGAAGACGAAATACCGAGCGATCCTGGCGTGTGTATTGATGGCGCTTTTATAGCTGATCCGCCTCACAAATACATGGTGGAAGCGGTCTCAATCGGGATACGCCTGAAGGAGTTCGCGGATGTCCATAATTCTATTGAGATGACAAAAAAGGCCGAGGAAGGTTGGTAATTGGGATGGCTTCGAAGTCGGAGCCCGGATGCCCGAACAAAAGACTGGAGACGAACATCACGAATTCGAATACGTGAGCCAGGGGGAACCAAAAAATCCTCTGCTGCCAGTGTTGGATATTCAGATGCAGACCGGAGTTAAAGACAACGTGATTGGCGGTGTTAGAGCCAGCGATCTCTGATCGCGAGGCCCTTTACCTATGGGAGAAGGTGTTGAGCTCCATCAGGCTTAGGCTAACGAACTAATGCTGCACTGTTCAGGCAGGAGAACTTAGTCCTTCGTATTGATGGCGTTGGCGAGCCATGTAAATGCGACCAGCTCTTGTTCGAGGCGCAAGTTTTTTGCCAGTGCGTTCCGACGTAGAAGGTCGTACACCTCGCGCTCCTGCTCGGTCAGCAACGGCATCTCATGAGAGACAGGACTGTCCTCGGTTGTCCATGCGTATGAATGCGCTACCAGGGTGTCGCGGTCCATGAGGAACGACCTTGCATGCGGCAAGCGTTCTCTCAGTTGATGCAGGATCGCGAAGCCGTGAGTATCAATATCTCCCCAGTACCACACCGGCACTTCGTGTAACCATACGGTGTCCGCCAACATATCCCACCCGTAGCCGGCGCCGAACAGTACCATGCTGCCGGGAGTGGCAGGAAAGGCAAGATAATTGATCTCATTCTCCGTCACAAAAACGCGCCGGACTGGAAGCGACAGGCGGGCAAATGTCGCCGCATCCACGCTGATATCCGCCCCGCTCTGGTTGGGAATGACGGATAGTTCGGAATCGAGCATCCGGAATCGCACCCGTGGAGGTTTGTCCAAGAAGCCATAGCGCCGGGCAAAGCCCGCCACGCCGGGGAATTGCCGATTGACCGACTCCGGCGGCAGTGCCAGGTCGAGCAGCTCGCCAAGCACGCCGCGGTGCGCCTCGATGAACTTGGTGTGCACCCCCGGCACCTCCGCCTGGCGCAGGTAGATGCCGGGTTGAGGATGCTGGCTGCGCCATTCGACCACTGCCAGCAATTGGGGCCAGGCATCCGCCAACTCAAGGCTGCGCAGCGGCTTGCGCAGAAGCCATGGCTGCAGGATGGGAAGCCTGACGGTGCATAGCTCCAGCATCTGGCGGAAGCGCGCTGTGGCCTCGCGTTTTCCGATCAGGGCTAGGGCATCGTCCAGGCTATCCAGCCACGCTTCGCACGGCAAGCTATTCTGGCCGAAAATGCGGTGATTGAAGCTGCGCATCTCAATGCGCACATGTGCTGCCCCATGCAGCGCGCCGGCCCACGCGCGCACTTGCTCAAAGCTGGCGGCGATCTCACCCGAGCTGGGGCACTTGAGCTGCAACCGCCAAGGGAAGGACTCCCCCTGCCCGGCTGCAGCGGACAACAGCAGCCCGCGCTCCCATAGCCGCAGCACCTGCGCGCGAAGGTCGGCGGCGGTGGTCCAGCTCATTTGCCTGCCGCCTCCTTCTCCTCGCGATAGGCTTCGATGGTCAGGTTGCGCAGGCGCGAGTCCCGGCCATGTTCGTTTTGCACGAAGCCGACGCTGGAAACGAACGGTTCAATGATATGGATCTTCTGCAGCGGCGTCACGATCAGCAGTTGCAGGTTGAGCTGGGCAAACAGCTGCAGGCCATATTGCGCCGATTCGTCCGAGCCGCGCCCGAACGCTTCATCGATGACGACAAAGCGGAAGGAACGCGATCGGACCGCCCCCCATTCCAGCCCGAACTGGTAGGCCAGGCTGGCCGCCAGGATGGTGTAGGCCAGCTTTTCCTTCTGCCCGCCGGACTTGCCGCCGGAGTCGGAATAGTGCTCATGCTCGGAGTGATCGCTGCGCCAGCGTTCGGCCGCGCCGAACGTGAACCAGTTGCGCACATCGCTTACCTTGCTGGTCCAGCGACGGTCCAGGTCTGTCTGGCCGGTGCGTCCGCGGAAGCGGTCGATGATCGCTTTCACCTGCAGGAACTTGGCTTCCGAATACAAGGCATCCTCAGAGCCGGTCAGGGCACCCTCGGTGCAGGCGCGCAAGTCGCGCTGGAAATCGCGGATTTCCACGTCGGGACTGAGCTGGCATTCCAGTTCGATGTAGCGGCCCGGGTTGTAGTCAATCTGCGTCAGCGAATGGTTGATGTGCTCGATCTTTTCCTTGATCGTTTCGCGCTCACGCGACAACTGCGCGTTGAAGTTGGCGATCTCGTTGATCGTGTTGACGTTCAACAGTTCCTTGAAGCGCGCTTCGAACTGCGGCAGGTCGTCGCGCATCAGCTGTGCCAGCAGGTTGCGGTATTCGAAGTCCGCATCGATATTGGCGTCGAACTCGCTGGTCTCCAGCTTGAACTCGTCTTTGAAGGCCATCATGGCGCGCGTAATACCGTCGCGCAGACGCTTGACGGTTTTGTCCTCGGCGTCGATGGCAGCTTGCAGCCAGCCGCGCACGTCCTGCTCGCGGTTGTCGCAGGATTCGACCGTCAACTGATGCTCGCCCAAAGCCTGGTCGCGATAGGCTGCCAGGGTTGCGCGCTGGGCGTCAAGCAGTTCCGCCGGTGCCGCCGCCAGGATTTCCTGCGCTTGCTGGCGCAGCACCTGGGCTGCCTCCTGTTTGGAGGCGACCGCGCCCAGCGCCTTGCCGCGCTGGCCAAGATCCGCCTCCAGCGCCGCCAGTTCGGCCAGCACGGCCTGCAGTTGCGAATTCAATTGCTTGAGAATGTCCGATGCCGCTTCCAGCTTTGCATACTCGTCCTGCAGGCGTGCGATCTCGGACACCAGGTCGGTCCAGGCCAGTTCGCGAAAATCCTTGAACTCCTCCAGCTTGCCCAGCGCCTGCAGCCGCTCGCGCAGTTGCTCACGCTCGCGGGCCAGGCCGGCCAGCGCATCCGCCGTGGCCTGCAGGCGTTGCTCCAGCTGCCGCAGCTTGCCCTGCAGGGCCGCGATCTTGCCGGCATTCGACCAGCCCAGCACGTACTGGGAGCGGTCGTCGATGCGGCGCCGGTCGTCCTTTTCATGGCGGCCGGTAGGGTCCTTGACCTGGCCCGCCGCCGTGATGGCGCGCGGTTCGCGGCGGAACTGCTCCTGTGTTTCGCAGCAAGCCACATTGAAACGGTGCGACAGCTCGTTCTCCAGCCACGCGTAATACGGCGAGTCTGGCTTGATGGCCAGCTTGCGCACCAGCGAATCCGGATGCAGTTCAGGCAAGTTGCCGGCGCGCGGCGCATTGACGTGGAAGTAGATGAAGCGCCCGCGCAAGTGCGTGCTGTCCACCCATTCCGCCACCCGCTTGTAATACTTGTCCGGCACCAGCAGCGACAGGCCGAACCCACGCAGCAGGCGTTCCGCCGCGCCTTCCCAGTCGCGCTCATCGTCGCGCACCTGGATCAGCTCACCGGCGAAAGGCATCTCGTCTTCGTCCAGCCCCAATGCCTCGCACAGTGCGCTGCGGATGCGCACCTGCTGGTCGTCGATATTGCTGCGCCGGGCTTGCAGGCTGGCGATCTCGCCGGCCAGTGCGGCATGCTCCTCGCGCCCTTGGCGGAACTGGTATTCGTGTTCCTGGCGCACGTTGTCCAGGTTCGCTTCCTGGGCGCGCGCATCCGTCGCCAGCGCCGCAAAGCGCTGCCGTTGCTGGATAAAGCCATCCTCGTCCTGTGCGGCCGGCTCGCCCGCCAGTTGCGACAGTTCGCCGTAGCGCTGTGCCTTGGCGTGCCGGCTGGCGCGCTCACCCTCCTTCTGGACAATCTCCGCGCGCAGGCGCTCCAAGCGGTCGCCGCCGTTCTCCGCCACGGCACGTTTCAGTTCGTCCGCCTGGATCTGCTGGGCGGCGCGGCCTTCCTCTGCCCGCCGCACCTGGGCTTCCAGCCGCAGGCGTTCCTCTTCCAGGTTGTCCAGCCGCTTGTCCAGCAAACCGGTTTTCAGCTCCGCGAAGAAAGGGCGCAGCAGCTCACGGCACTGGCGCATCTCCTCCACCTTCCGCACCACGTCCAGGTGGCGGTCACAGTCCTGCACCAGCGGCTGCAGCATGGCAACCTGCTTCTTCGCCTTGAGCACCGCCTCGTGCGCGCGGTTCAGGTCATCGAAGTGGGAAATCAGCGCATCGATGCGCGGCGCCACTTCGAACGGCTCCAGCATATGGCTGCGCACAAAGTCGGTCAGGTTGCCGACCGATTTCATCGACACCGTTTGGTGAAACAGCTCCATCGCCTGGTCGTTGTCGATGCCGAAGCGGCGGCGGAACCATGCCCCGTACTTGGGGAAGCTGTCCTCTATCTCGGCGCCGAGGTTGCGCAGCTTCTTGCGCAGTTGCGCCATGTCGCTGCCGAATTGCGAAAAATGTTCCTTGATCGACAACGCCTGCTCGGCGCAGACGAAGAAGCGTGCCGGCGTGCTCTGCGCATCCTTCATCCAGAACACCTGGGCCAGAGTCACAGTCTGGCCATATCCTGTGTTGCGGAACACACCCAGGACGACCGAATAGCTATTGTGGTCGCGCAGGCTGACTGGCTTGGATGCTCCGGTGGCCTCGTTGCGCTCGGACTTGTAATGCCCCAGCACATAGGAGCGCAGCGAACGCTCTTTATTGTCGGCGCCGGCCGCCTTGTTGTAAGCGATGCGGTTGGCGGGCACCAGCAGGGTGGTCACCGCATCCACCAGCGTGGATTTGCCGGAGCCAATGTCGCCGGTCAGCAGGCCATTGCGCCCATCCAGGTCCAGCGACCAGACATGCTTGTCGAAGGTGCCCCAGTTATAGACTTCCAGGCGCGCCAGACGGAAACCCGATTGCGTATCGTCGTCCTGGAATTCCAGGTCCATGCTGGCCGTATCAAGCATTGGCTTCACCTGCGGGGTCCGGCGCCAGTTGCTTGCGGTACGCATCCAGGCGGCTGTCGAATTCCGCCAGCCACTGCGCATCGACAAAGGCCTTCAGGATGCGCTTGACCTCATAGCTGGCCGGCCCGGTGCTTTGTTTTAGCACGCGCAGGAAGCCAAGGTCCACCACCTTGTTGATGTGGGTTTCGATCTGGTCCACGATGCGGCTTTCGTTGCTGCCGGATGGCATGAACAGCGCCACCATCTGCACGATGTCGTCGCGCGTCAGCACCAGCCGTGTGCCGCCGCTGGCGTCGAACTCCGCCAGCTTCTTGCGCAACAATGCCAGCAACAGGCTGACCGGGAACGAAAGCGGGCGCCGCGCCATCAGCCGCGGCATCTTCGACTCGCCTTCATCTTCGCTTGCGGCCCTGGGGCGCAGGAAGGCATAGCCTTCCGCTTCGTCCAGGGCCAGTTCCAGGCGCAGGACCGCCATATAGTCGCGCACCTGCGACTGCAAGTTGAGCAGGTCGCTCCACAAGCGCTCGTCCGCTTCGCGGTACAGGACGCCCTTGAGCAGGGTGATCGACAGCACGGACAACTGGTCCGGCGCGGCTTGCTGCAAATTATCCATTGCTGGTTCTCACAAAAATCACGCGCGGCAGGTGCGCGCGGCGCAGCGCAATGCTGCCGTCATGGTCCACACTACGCCAGGAAATGAGGTCGCTCTCGTCTTCGTCCACCACAGTGTGGAAGGCCCCGCCATCCAGTTGCAGGTAAGCGATCAGCTCCGCCAGGCCGTGCTGCAGCGGCTGGCGTTCGCACAGCTCGCGCAGGCTCACTTGCGATTGCTGCTGCAAAGCCTGGCGCACGTTGCGTGCCAGTTGCTGTTTGTCGATCACCACCTGGTCGTACAGGGCCGAGGCATCGAGAGCGCCATCGCCCGCCAGCAGGGCCGCAGTGTCGAACTGCGGCTTGATGGAAGGCGTATGCAGCGGGCGTTCCATGGGCAGTTCGATATCGGCAGCGCTGTCGTCGAGCCACGTGCATTCGCCCGGCGGCGGCGTGGCGCGCAAGGCCAGCGCCTTGGCCTCGATGCCATGCAGGATATCCATGATGCGCCGGTTCTCCAGCCAGGCCTGGTCGTCCAGGAAGCGGCGCAATTGCTGCGACAGCTGCGCCACAGTGCGCTGGGTATGCTCGCCCGCCTCCAACCAGTCGTAGTGCACGCGGCGTGTGCGTACATCCGGTTTCAATTGCGCCACCGGTTCCAGCGCCAGGACGCGCACCAACAGGTCCGTCAGCTCTTGCTGGCGCGTGCTGGACATCAGGAAGTCCCAGAAGGCGCGGAAGCTGCGGCCCTGGTCCGAATCGGCGATGGCGTCGCGTTCGCCCATGATCTCGCGCAGCAGCGCACCCTTCGCGCCGTCCCACAAGGCGATGCGCTCACGTACGCTGCGGTCAAGCTGGCGGAAGTTATGCTCCACTTCGCGGAAGTCGGTCAGCAGCTCGCGCGCCAGTTGCTGGAATTGCTGGAAGCGGTCCTTCAGTTCCGTGTCGTTCAGCACCTCGACGTGGCCAGCGCGTACCAGCGCCATTTCCGCGTCCAGCTCGTCGCGCCGCTTTTGCAGTTCGGCCAGGCGGCGCTCTGGATTGACTTCGCTGCCCTCGCTCATTTGGCGCAACAGGTCAAACAGGGTCAGCAAGCGCGATTCTGTGCCGACAAAGCTGCGCTCGGCCAGCGTGCCGAGCCACGCGATCGCCTTCTCCGTCGCCGGCATCAGGTCGAACTGGGGCTCGTCCGAGCCCTGTCGATAGAATTTGCGTAGCCATCCGTTTTCCGGCTTGGCCCAGGCGTTGAGGAAATCTATCGCCGCGCCAGCGTAGGCGTCCTGCCCGATGCGCTCGCGCAGGCCATAGAGTTCGTCCTCCAGCGCTTCAGCCAGGTCGGCGGCGCCCATGGTACGGATATTGGGCGCGATGAAGACCCGCTGCAGGAAGCTCACGATCAGCGGCGCATTGCGCGCAGCCAGCAAGCGCCAGGCGGGGTGGTTGGCGCGCAGGCCCTCAAGGGTTGCGTGATCGAGTTTCACCGTTGGGCGGTAGAGTTGGGGGAAAAGCAATATTGTAAGGCATGGCCGGGTGTGCGATACACAGGCCTCCATTAGGGTGCATACATCCATCTTTTGTTCGTAAAAAGGTGAATCTATGCATCAAATTGATGTAGTATGCGTTAGGCCCATACAGTTAGCTTTCCCGATCATGCGACGCGACCAGAGCTTCAATTCCACTGCAGTTCAAGATGCCGCTCAACGGTTGGGCGACCGCATCCGTAAGGCGAGAAAGGCGCAAAAGCGATCATTGGCCGATCTCGAAAGGACTTGCCGCGTTCATCGACAAACGCTGGCACGCCTCGAGCAGGGCGATCCTGGAGTGTCGATTGGCGTATTGCTTAGCGTCCTTGAAGCGTTGAGAGAGCTTTCGAGCGTTGAACTGCTCGTAAACCAACCAAGTGTGCCGGCACACTTGCGATCGAGCGATGATGTTCCTCTTGAGCGGGACTTCTAATGCCGATTCAATCTTGTGTCGTTTTTGACTGTGCGAATCCTGCCAACCCAATTCCAGTTGGCCGCTTTGCACTCGATGGGCATGGGAACGGACGGTTCGGGTATGGATTAAAGTATTTGCAGACGGCCCACGCGTTCGCGCTTGATCCAATCCATGTGCCGTTACAACAACCTGAGATGGCAATTCCACGGAGGGGAGACTCCTCATATGGTGTTTTCTCCGATGCTGGCCCTAACGCATGGGGCGCCCAACTCACGCTCAAACTCCTTCGTGAATCTAATAAATTAGCGCCCCAGAATGCTGTGGAGTGGTTCCTCAGCTCACTACACCATGGGTCCGGTTGCCTTGGATTTTCAACCGACCACCATACGCCACCTCAGCTTAAAGCCGATATCCAAAGTTCGCGTGCGCTGACAGCGAGGGCGTTGCGGGAAATGGAGGCCTACGCCATCGACCCGGAGGCGAAATTTGATTCAGAGACGGCTCACTTGCTATTTCCCGGAAGTGGCCTGGGCGGAGTGCGCCCAAAAACAGTGGTCATCCACGACGGAACGGAACATATCGCTAAATTCAGTCGACCCGACGACCTGTTCGACGTTCCCGCAGCTGAATATGCGGCACTGAGACTCGGCACCAGGGCAGGTATCAATATTCCCTCGTTCGAGCTGATCAAAATCAGGGATCGATCGGTCTTGCTCGTCGAGCGATTTGATCGCGTCGGCGACAGACGTATTCACTACGCAAGCGCGCATAGCTTCCTCGACCCTCGCCCCCTTAGTCACGACGGTCGAGAATATGTGACAAACTTCTCATACGCAGGCATTGCCGAAATTTTGCGCCCCTACGGCTTGGACGCTCGTGCAGACGCACACGAGCTATACAGGCGCATGATCCTCAATATCATGGTGGGTAACGTTGACGACCACCTGCGCAATCATGCTTTCCTTATGCTTCAACCAGGTCAGTACCGGCTCTCTCCAGCATTTGACATCGTCCCGCATCTCGAAGCGCCAGGCCGGCCGCAAAGTATCGGCGTCGGTGAGCTCGGGCCGGCGAGCACCATTGCGAATGCACTTTCCCAATGTGGCCGGTTCCTGCTGACCAAAGAGGAAGCGCACACGATCATCGACGAGGTGAAAGCAATTGCATCGACGTGGCGCGACGAGTTCCGGGAAGCTGGTGTGGCGCCGCGTGATATCCATGCCTTGGCTGGTTGCTTCCATGTCGCTGATGAAGCCGATCGTTTGCAAGTACCAGTCCAAATCGCTCTCCCAGGCGATGAAGGTCCGCAGCCGTGAGCATGATTCATGTGCAGCATCGCGCCTGGCAGAGTACCGGCTCGACGTCCCCAATAATCGAGGATCAAGATGAGCGAGGACCAATACTATGAATTTGCAGTACTGGATCGGCCACTCAGCAAGGCTGAGCAAGCCGAGCTGCGGTCTTATTCAACCCGGGCCACCATCACCGCCAGCAGCTTCAGCAATACCTACCATTGGGGCGACCTGAAAGGCGACCCGTACGAATGGATGGAGCGCTATTTCGATGCCCATGTCTATTCATCGGACTTTGGGCAATGCCAATTCATCTTGCGCGTTCCCAAGCCGCTGTTTTCGCCGAACGAAGCTATCCAGGCAACCGGGTTCGGGCGAGACCGGGGCTCTTATGGCTGCAGCGCATTTTCCATTCATGACAGTGGCCACTACTGGCTGTTGGACTGGTCCTACACCGATGAAGAAGGATACGACGAACGCTTTCAATCGGACGAAGATGGACCGGGCTGGATGGCGCGCCTGGCGCCGCTGCGCGACGAATTGCTGCGTGGGGACCGGCGGCCGCTGTACCTGGGCTGGCTCGGCGCCCTGTGCAGCGAAGAGCTTGACGACGACGACCTGGAGCCGCCGGTTCCGCCGGGCTTGCAAACCTTGACCGCGGCGCAGCAGGCGCTTGTCGAATTCCTGCAGCTTGATCAGGATTTACTTGCTGTTGCCCAGTCCGCAAGTGAAGAAGATGCCGGCGCCGACATACACGCAGCGATGCTGGAAGAGTGGATGCGCGACCTGCCCCCTGACCAGATGCGCAGTGTCGTTCGACTCATCATGACCGGCGCGCCGCAACAGGCCGAGCGGGCGCTGGAATTGGCTGGCGTAGCGGACCGTGCGAAGCAAATCTGGCAGGAGATCGACGCTTGCTTGCGCGCCGGCTCCGGCGCCGCCTATGAACGGGCACAACGCGCCATACTGGAACTACACGAGGCACTCAAGGCTGGCGGACGGGCGCCCGAGTTCCAGCGCGGTTTGGTGAAACTGTTGTCCACTCATAGACGTCGGCGCGCCTGGATTGAGCGCTTGCAGCGCGTGGGATTGATGTAATCCGGTCTCAGAGCATGCCGAGCGCCAGGTTCCAGGGCCAGCCAGTTTGCCCGCGCCTGGTGGTGCGCTGCTGCACAATCGCTTTGGAGAGTTTGTCGTCAATCATGCCTGTCAGCGTATCGAGCCGCTGAACGATCTTGCCCGCGTCAGCGCTGTTTGCCGCCCACAGCAGTTCCTCCTTGCAGGCCAGGACTCCGGCACGCTCAATTATCACTTGTGATTGGTTGTACAGCCATCGCAGGAAGCGCACCGCGCCATTCGGTGCCAGCCATAGATCGCCATACATGCTGACGTACTCGGCAGCAGTCGATGGCTCATCGAAGTTGCTGCCGTGATGAATCAGGAGTGGCAGAGGCTGGCTTTCATTCAACAGCAGCTCGGCAATGTAGTGATTAGCAGCGAAGCCGCGGCGGAATGCGGTCGCGGCAGCCACCCAGTTATCGTCGATAGCGTGGCACAGGCCCAGTTCATACCAGTAAGGCGGATAGTCAGCGGCGTGCTCTTGCAGCGCCACCGCAGCTTCTTTACGCATGCCGGCACGCAGCAGTTCTGAGCCAACCACGAAACGCGCACCCTGGTTGTCGTTTGGGTTACGAGCCAGCATCAGGACGGCGATCTCCGCCGCCTCCGTGTGCTTGCGGCGACGTGAGAGGCAGAGCAGCGCGATATGCAGCATCCGCAGGTACGCGCGGTTTTCCAGATGGCCCCATTCGACCCTGCCGGAAAACCCTTCCGGCATCATGTCATGGGCAGTGTCCAACCCTCGCTGCGCCGCTTCGAGCGCTTTGACCGGCTTGCCGAGGTCGAAATAGTTCGATGCGAGGAAGACGTGTGCATCCAGCAGCCATGGAGTTTGCTGCAGCTGCTGTTCAAGCGCGGCCTGAAAGCGCTTCTCGCTCAAACGGCCTTGTTGCCACAGGTCGGCAAGCTCGTCGACCTTTTCACCGGCGACTCTCGTGGCGTTGCTGGAATAGTCGAAGGCACCGGAACGGTCTGGGAATATTTGGAACTGAATGGACATGGCAAATGCTGTCTGGATTGCAGCCGAACTGGGGAGATTGCGATTCGGTCGCTATTGTAAGCGGTTAAGGTCATTGCTCACGATGACTGACACCATGCCGTGCAAGCACTAGGACTCACTGCAAGCCAATAGTCAAACGTCGCCCGAGTGCCCTGGCAGTCTGCTCAACGAAGTCCAGCTTGGAAGAATGACGCAAGTCAAACAGGCGATCCACTTGTGGCTGGTGCACATTCAGCATTCGCGCCAGGTCCGCTTTGCGCAACTGCTGTCGCTGCATTTCATTCCAAAGGAGTACCTTGGCAGTTTCCAGCGCGGGAAGAGCGACCGTATGTTGGCCCTTGGCCAGCGCAGAAGGCTGCGGTACCGGACGGCACGCATCGAAGTAAATTTCCAACGCAGTAATCAAGGCGTCGACCGCTTCATGCAATGCTTCCTCGACAGTGTCTCCTACTGAATTAGCTTCAGGAAAATCCGGAAACCCAACCAGAAAGGAGCCGTTGCTGTCGGGGGTCAAAGTGACGGGGTAGTTCAACTTGGATTTGGTCCCTCAAGTCGAGCCAATGCGTTCATTTCAGTCCGAGGTCATTCTTGATCTTCTTGACCAATCCGGTACCGATTTCCTTCGGTCCGTGGTCGGGAAATACACTTGTTCGACCATTCAGATCCACTTTGGGATGGCTGCCACGGCCGGGTGAGAAGACGGCGCCTTGCCGCTCCAGCCAACGTCGGAACTCGCTGTATTTCATGGCCCTAAGCCTGATAATACAACACTTCTGTTGCATCTGTTGGCATGATGTGAACTTGGTTGCCGTTCGATATTGCCACTGGCAACTATTCACACTTTTGTTCAGGATCAAGTTCGCGAAACAGAAGAGCCGGAGCGGACTCGATTACCACTCTCCAAAAAGACTTCCACCTCAAGGCCTTTTGCAGTAGATCAATGTCGGCGGCCATTACGGATGCCAACATAGACTCTCGCGTCAAACAGACGACGGGAGCCCGCTGGGGGCAACGTCCTGCTGAGTTTCTTGCAGCAATACAAGGATCTGATTACCGCCGTCCATTGCAACTGTGTCAGACGCATTGGACGCAAATGCTGGAAGACGTGCCTGTGCAGCAACGCAAGGCAGCGAGTCAATCCGCCGCAACCCTGGTTACCACATCCTGCATGCCTCCTTTGACGACTTCATCGCCCAAGGAGTAACGGAATTCGAGGAGCCCTTATGGCAACGCAACTTGCAGTTGATCTCAAGTCCGGTGGTATGAAGGCGAACGGGTTTGCGACCCCAACAGAAGACCGTGCGCCACAAAAAATGATCGTGCCTCCTAGGCGCGTGATACCAATCGTTTTCTTGCCCGGCATTATGGGTTCAAATCTTCGAGTTAGCGACCAACGTCAAAAGGAACTTGGAAATTCCAACAATTCAGTATGGCTTCCCGATAAGGTAGGTGAAGTCGGAAGTCTACTTTACACAGGGCCTTGGCGACGGCAACGGTTGCTGGACCAGGAGGCCACGGAGGTCGATACATACGATCCTTATTCGAACCCTACCGGCGATCCTGATGAAACAGCCGACGAAAGAAATAGCAAAGTTGATGACATCAATGTTGACTTGGCATATTCGGCTGGTTCTCCACTACTCGTTGGCGAGCCTCGGTTCGGCTGCAACAGCCTTTCTATCGAAAAAAAGGCAAGGAGCCGTGGGTGGGGAGAAGTGTTCTTTGGCAGTTATAGGATTTTACTCGAGCGCCTTGAGGAGGCGCTGAATACACCAATCGAGAATGGGCCCCTATCGAGAATGATAGGAGTTGACCCGGGTGCATGGCAAGCCCACCATGCGCCGGCATTGAAACCACTGTCAAAAGACGAACTCATGAGGGCAATGCTTGGGAATTTCTTTCCCGTGCATGCGATGGGCTACAACTGGCTTCAATCGAATTATGAATCGGCGCTGTCGATACGCAAGCGCATAGAGAAGCTCATCGAAAATTATAAAGATTACGGTTTCGAATGCGAAAAAGTCATCATCATCACTCATTCAATGGGAGGTCTTGTAGCACGTGCGTTGGCTCATCCTGAAATGGCGAACATGAGTGACAAAATTCTAGGGGTTGTCCACGGAGTACTTCCCGCCATCGGTGCGCCGGCAGCCTACAAGAGAATGAGATGTGGATTTGAAGAGAAGAAGGCCGGCCTCGACCCGGTCCCAAAAATCATAGGCAATAAGGGAAGTGAGGTAACTGCCGTACTAGGTAATTCGCCTGGCGGTTTGCAACTGTTGCCCAGCAAGGCCTATGGAAACGGATGGTTGATAGTGCGTCACAATGGTATCCAGTACGATAGTTTTCCAAAGCACGGCGATCCATATGAAGAAATCTACAAATTGCGAGATCGCTGGTACGGGTTAATTCGTGAAGAATGGTTAAATCCCGCGAGGTCGCCTGATGCGACATTTTTGCGTTTTTGCGGCTTCGTCGATGATGCGCGCGACTTCCACGACAAGCTGGGACAGTATTACCATCCGCGAACCTACGTTCATTACGGAGCCGACAACTCGCAACCGTCCTGGGAATCGGTTGTCTGGGAGATTCACCGTGATTACACCGGCCGCCATTGGCACGACTTGAAAATCGTGAAGGATGACAAGAAGGGTGAGCTAGAGGCTGTAGAACAACTGGAAGGCGGCCGCAAACTCCATACAAAAATACGTCTAGGACCTTCATCTGGCGCAGGAGATCAAACAGTGCCGCTTCGCTCGGCAGAGCACCAGCTGTTGAGCGCGAACGTAAAAGGAGTCTTTCGTCAGACAGGCTACGAACATCAAGAGAGCTACAAGAACGAGCGCGCTTTAGATAGCACCTTGTATTGCGTGGTGCGGATCGCCGCAAGAATGTGGTGGTCCAAATGAGGCCAGGTAAGAGGGCCCTGCTAGCAGTACTTTTTACTGCGGCTGCACTTGGGCTTCATATCATAGCAAACAAAGGACGTGCCATGGACCAGGATTCGAACAATCGACTTGTTACTCTCTTCAAGACTACGCGAATCGTTTGTGTCGGCAGGTTCGTTTTGGAGATTCCAATGGAGTCTGAAGTGATATACGGCCCTGCGAGACTGCCATACATAATCGAAAGATGGCCTGGGTACGGCGAGAAGTTGGATGAAATGATCAACAGTCGGCTCTCAGAGATTGAAGAAGATCGTGCTCGTGCGAGAGGCCCATTGCTGAAGAGTGACTCAATGTTTGGTAAAGTAATTAGCGGTTCCGTCGCAGACCAACAGATCATTTTCGGCGCCGCAAAGTCAATTGGCTCGTTTTACGAAATTGAATCGATTCAAAGGGTCGGAGAAGACCTTTTCATCCAAAGGACTACGTCATACGGAGATGCGTATCGCGATGCGGTCGTGCAGCTCAAAAACATAGCGCCACTTTTGCGTGCTAGGTCATCAGACGCTGTGCCAGCGGAACCGGGAATCTGCCTTGATGGAGCCTTCATCGTAGAACCCTCATCACCCATTTATGAGGCGGTAACGTTGGGTGTTCGCTTGCACCAATTTCCTGACGTCCATTTCTCGATAGAGTTGATCACCAAAGATAGGAAAGTCGAAGGCGATTCGCTAGAAGCGCGTTCCGCAGCTGCGGAAGAAGATGCAAGGCAGTCCGGTGCTGGAGGCTGGTACGACCGGGTTCGGGTAATTCGTCGAGGAGAACGAAAGATCGGCAATTGGATTGGATCGGAGTATCTGGCTAGAAAGCCAAGAATTAATCAGGTGATGGAGTCGCATGAATTCGCATTCTTTTCGCATGGAGAGCCCGGCAATCATATGGTCCCGTCAGTCGAGATTGAGCTTGATACGGGGGTAAAGGGCAATAAGGCGAGCGGTATGAGATCGAGCATATCTGACCAAGAGGCACTTTACCTCTGGGACAGGATTACGTCCTCCATAAGGCCATGGGCCATCGGTAAGCCGCGAAAATAGGCGCCACCGCCGCCAGTGAGCCCCACGGTCTCCGCTTCCAGTGTACTTGCTCCGCATGGCTGGTAATCCTGCGCGATCTTCGTTGCGAGGCCGTGGTGATCACCGGGTCGAAGACGTAGCGCCGGGCAAAGCACTCCACGCCGGTGAATTGCCGATTGACCGACTTCGGCGGTAACGCCATGTCGAGCAGATCGCTAAGCCCCGCGATGCGCTTCGATGAACTTGGTGTGCACATCCGGCTCGCCCGCAAGGCGCGGCTAAATGCCCGATATAAACGTGCTGCGCTTGTGTGCGCGCTCAGCTTTCCGTCATAACGGTCCAACCAGCTCGCAGGTGACGAGCTCACGTTCAAGGAGCTCACCGTGTGGACCGAGCTTAAGCCAAATAGGGTGCAATATCTCCAGACAGGCTACGAACATCAGAATAGCTACAAGGATGTCCGGGCCCTACACTCGACGTTGTTCAGCATCGCCAAGATTGCTGCTCAAATGCGATGGGAGGGCACGTGAGCAGAATCGGTTTGCGGACCCAACTTCTTGCGTGCGCTACCGCAATGGTGGCTGGTATTGGCTGCGGAAAGTTAACGGAGCGAAGAATGAACAATGATTCGAATCGGCTCATTTCAACAACGGAAGACGTCAGGCCAACTTGCATTGGACGTTTCATTGTCGATGTTCCGAAGAATGCGGAGATAGTCTTCGGGCCAGCTCGCTTGCCTGTTGAGATTTGGAGGAAGGCGGGTGAAGGCAATAATTTCGACGCTTCGATCAAGAGCGCGGTGGCTGAGAGCGAGTCGAGAAGATGGCTTGCTTACGGGCCGTTAAAGGAAAAAGGTTCGCTGGTTGGGACGATAAGAGAAGGCTTCTCTCCAAACCAGAAAATAGTCTTTGGTGTAGGCCGGGGCGACGGTGCTTTTTACAATGTGCAGTCGTTGATAAAGCTAGGCTCGGATCTTTACGTGCAAGAGTACGAAGCCTTTGGCGAAGGAGACGAGTTCCTGGACGATGTCGACGACGCCAGGCAAGTCGCCAAGCGCCTTCGCCCGCGTGCGGAAGACGAAATACCGAGCGAACCCGGCGTGTGTATTGATGGCGCTTTCCTTGCTGATCCGCCTCACAAATACATGGTGGAAGCGGTCTCAATCGGGATACGCCTGAAGGAGTTCGCAGATGTCCATATCTCTATTGAGATGACCAAAAAGGACATATACATCGATTCGGATGCACTCGAACCGCGATTGAAGGCTGCAGAAAGGGATGCAGTCGCAAATGGGAATGGGGAGTGGCATAGCCGCATCAAGTTTTTGAGCAGAGGGCCGAGGAAGGTGGATAACTGGGATGGCTTCGAAGTCGGAGCCCGGATGCCCGCACAAAAGACCGGAGACGAACATCACGAATTTGGATACGTGAGCCAAGGGGAACCAAAGAACCCTCTGCTGCCAGTGTTGGATATTCAGATGCAGACCGGAGTTAAAGACAACGTGATTGGCGGCGTTAGAGCCAGCATCTCTGATCGCGAGGCCCTTTACCTATGGGAGAAGGTGTTGAGCTCCATTAGACCCAGGCCAACGAGCTAGTTCATCAATAAGCGAAATATTTGTCCAGAGCCCGTCATTCTGTTCGGTCAGATGAAGGCATTGAACTGATCATCCTCGGCCGGCCGCGGCAATAGTCGCGGAATCTTGTAATAGAGTTCGCGAATGAACTCCGACCGTGCGTGTGAATAGTGGCAGCGACGGTGGCAGTTTGGGCACAATGCTACGGAATTTTCCACCGTATCTTCGCCTCCAGCAGCCAGTGGCACAACGTGATGCACTTCCAGGTATGGAACCCCAGGCTGAACTTCGAATGGCGCGACTGAGTGACAGCCTTCGCAATATGGTCCGGCATGCTTTAGTACCCAGGCCTTAACGGCTGGACTACGTTCAAACACAGTAACTTGAGATATAGACTGCTTGGGCGTCGAATTCCCCGGCGGCGCATCCACCAGCGGCTGCGAAAGCATGACGGCAACGCGTTCATCCAACGTTCTCGGATCGGAGGTTGCAGCCCACGGCATGTTCCCGCTATGTCTCTCAATTGCGGCAATCAAGACTGGCTTCACGCGACTGCCTACCTGCCCTTTGGGCAAATAGCCAGGAATGAACGGCAGCCTTAGCTTCATCATGACTGCCGAAATATTTTGCATGCGCATCTCGACGGAGCCAGACGAGCGAGAGGACAGTTCGTTTTCGCGAAGCGCCTTGTTGAAATGCGCCTTCACATACATAGCCCCGTTAAGTTCTTGCCGGAGCATTTCCAGATAGGCGACCACGGCAGCTTCCAGCTCGAACGAAGACCAATCATCAGTCTTTACCTCGCTCGGACCTGTCGCCATAAAGTTGGTTGCATGCCTATTGATTAGATGCAACCAAGTTTAGCACGGCAAATACCGTAAGTTGGTTAGTTGAGCCTGCTATTTATAAGCGGCGAAGACGGTGGTGCCGCAAGCAGAAATTACAGCCGAAGCCGTATAACGGTGGCAATCATGACCTTGCGAACGTCGCGACGTTCAATGAGTTTTAGATTTGCGTCACTGTTTTGGAAGCATGAGTTGAGCGTTCTAAATTTGAGTAATTGCCCCGAACGTTCAAAATTCGGCAACAGATTCAATGGCTTACTGAACTCGTAAAGCGAGCTGACGGAACACCTCTTCGAGCTCTAAGCTCCTTGCACTACAAAGGAGTATTCATGTCAAACGAACGAATTCAATGGCTCTTGAAAGTGCTGCAACCAGAGAAGACGCTGGCCGCATTGCCTGGGATTGCTGCGCTCACCGAAGACAGTCTCGCCGCACTCACCGGCATTGATCCGGAGCTTTACCGATTAGAGCTCAAAACGATGCGCCAAAACGCGAAGGACGCTGCCGCCGCGCTGCTTGATGAACCAGGCATGGCCAAGCTGGTCGACCAACTCCCGCTGCACCAGGGCGCCCAAATCGTTGTCTTTGGCGACAGCCTGACCGCCGATCCCCAGGCCTGGGCGGTGATCCTGGCGGAGATGCTCGCTGCGTGCCGGCCCAATGACGCCTTGACAGTGATGATCAACGCGGTTCCGGGCGAAACTACAGCGCATGGGCTGGTGCGGCTTGGCGAATCACTCGCGCGTCAACCCGATTGGCTGATTTTCTTCATGGGCACCAACGACGCCCGAACGCAGGGACCTAAGCCGACCAAAACGATCGTCAGCCACGAAGAAACCGCCCGCAACCTCGCCGAAATGCGCAGCCGCGCCGTAGGCGAATGCAAGGCGCAGCGTCTATGGCTCACGCCGCCTGCGGTCAACGAAGAACAAGTGGCTGCGCACTGGGGTCTTGCACGCTTCGGCGTCCGCTTCCGCAATGCGGACGTAGCGCAGGTTGCGAAACATGTGCGCGGCCTTGGCGATCCAGTGATCGGCCTCTTCTCAGGCCTGGGCGCTCCACCTGCTCAGGAACTGTTGATGGATGATGGCCTCCACCTTTCACTTGAGGGGCAAAAGCGCATCGCCCGTGAAGTGGTGCTCGGCTGGAGCGCGCTATGACCATGAAGCATCTCGTGACAGGCGCAACTGGAAACATCGGCTCACTGGTCACCCACCGCCTGATTGAACGCGGCTTTCGGCCTTGTATCTTTGTCCGCGATGAAGCGAGGGCGCGCGCACTGTTTGGCGACGCTGTCGATATACGCGTTGGAGACCTGGGTGCAAGTCAGCGGTCCTTAGCCGCCGCCTTTGCGGGGATGGACACGCTCTTTCTTCTCAACAGCGGCCCCGGCCTTGCTGCCCGCGACCGCGCGACAGCGCTTGCCGCCAAAAAAGCCGGCGTCAGTCACCTGGTCAAACTCTCCACACTGGACATCTTGACGAGCGTTGGCACGGGGCCTTGGCATGCCCAGGGTGAAGCTGCGGTGCAGGAGAGCGGACTCGATTACACCTTCATCAGGTCCGCAGGTTTCATGAGCAATGCGCTGTATTGGGCGGAAGCGATCAAGACCGAGCGCATACTGCGGTCATCGACCGGCGAGGGCAAAATCGCCTTCATCTACCCGGCCGACATCGCTGAAATCGCCGTCCATTCCATGACGACGCGCGATCTTCGCCGCGAGGCCGTGGTGATTACCGGGCCGAAAGCATTGAGCTATGCCGAGATGGCGGACGTGATCGGCGCCGCAATTGGAAAGCGCATTCGATACGTTCCCATCAGCGACGACGAAGCGAGCTTCGGTAGTGATGCCTATGCGGAAGCGGTGACCGATATCTGGCGGGCGATCGGGGAAGGGCGCGTGACCACGACGACGGACGTGGTTCAACGCATCCTCGGGCGAGCGCCGCGTTCTTTCGATCAATGGGTAGCCGAGAACGTCACTGAGTTCGCTGCGCCCGGCAAGTCTCGAGGTAGGAGAGCGCAGTCTTGACAGTCTCCGCTTTCGTCTCTTCGAGCGGGATATGAGAAGGCCACTCGGCCAAACCATGCACCAGCGACTCAATGAGACCAGAAAGCACAAAGAGCATCCGCCTCGTTTCATCGTCGACGGGCTCGACGACTTGTTCAAAAATCTCCCTCAGTGCAGAGCGAAACTCCGCCGGGCCTTCCGGCACCAAGGCAGTAATGAGTTGATGCAGCTGCGGGTCGGCGGCATGGACATTGACCAGCGCCTCTACAAGAGCGCGAGTGAAACCTTCAAGCGCCCCGGACGCGTTTTCCGCTAGCGCGTGCGTGATGGCTGCGCGTACTTCATTCACATGGCGTTCGTGAAGCGCCCTGTAGATTGCCTGCTTGTCTGGGAAATACTGATAAAGCGAGCCAATGCTAAAACCCGCAACCTCGCTGATGCGATTGGTCGTGACGCCATCCGGGCCGTGGCGCTTGAGCACAACTGTGACGGCATCGAGCATTGTATTCACGGTTTGCCTTGACCGTTGTTGCCTGGGCTCGCGTCGGACTTGTTGATCTACAGTGGCCCCGTCAGTCAAGACACTCAGCCGGTTAATTTAAGCTGTGCCCATTTCAACTTCTGCAGCTGGTCGGCGCTGCCCCGTCCTACGCACTTTTTCCTGCTCTAGATCCGTGTCGCCGAACTTGTCGACGATTAGCGCACCGCCGCCATTTCCCGCGCTGTAGACGCGGTTTGGCGTCTCGTATTCCAATGCCTGATGCGGTCGCTCGGTGTTGTAGAAAGCGAAGTATTGCGCCAGTCCCACCGTAAGCTCGGCCATATTGGCGTAGCCCTTCAAGTACACATCCTCATATTTCACGTTGCGCCACAAGCGTTCCACGAAGATGTTGTCCAATGCCCGTCCGCGCCCATCCATGCTGATCGCCACACCTTCGCGTTTGAGCACGTCTGTGAAGGCGCTGCTGGTGAACTGCGAGCCCTGGTCGCTGTTAAACACTTCAGGCCTTCCGTGGTGCCGCAATGCGTCCTCCAGGCAGTCCACGCAGAACGAGGCGTCCATGCTGTTGCTGATGCGCCAGGACAGCACCTTGCGGCTATACCAGTCGATGATCGCCACCAGATATGCAAAGCCTCGCGCCAGCCGAATGTACGTGATGTCTGTCGACCACACTTGATTTGGCCGTATCACCGGAACGCCCCGCAGCAGATACGGATAGACTTTCTGCCCTGGATTCGGTTTGCTCGTCGCCGGGCCCGGCGCCATTCCCGCCAGTCCCATGTCGCGCATCAGTCGTTGCACGCGCTTGCGGTTCACGCAGTGACCTTGGGCTCGTAAAAACACCACCCTGCGTCGGCTGCCATAAAACGGCCGGTTGGTATATTCCCGGTCGATCAAGGCTCGTAGTTCCAGCTCTTCTTCGTCCAAGCACTGTTGTCGGGCCGCTGCTTCCAGTCGCCGGTAGACCGAGGAGCGTGGCACGCTTGCCAGTTCGCATTGCATTGCCAACGGCATGTCATCGCCTTGCTCGATCCACTGCGACCGCTCCGACGGGCTCATTCCCCTAGCTTTTTTTTAAGCCAATCCACCTGCATCTTCAACTTGCCGATCTCGCTGTAGAGCTTATCTTCCGGGCTGCTCTCGTCGACCGGCTTGGGGCCGCGTTTAACGTCAAACAAGGCGCCAGCGTTTTCCAGAATTTCCTTTTTCCACTGACCTACCAGCACAGGGTGTACGCCATACTCCTGCGCGATCTCCGTCACCGTCTTCACGCCGCGCACAGCTTCCAGGCCAACCTTAGCCTTGAATTCTGCGGTGTGCACCCTTCGTTTTTTACCTTCACTCATTTGCTATCATCCTTTCACGGACGACAGCTTAAACCACCGTCTCAAACTCGGGGACCACTATAATCAGTAGTGCTTTTCATTGAGGAAAATTGGTATCCGAAGCAGAAATGCGTCGTCAATTCTCAGTAGAGTTGGCGACTGGCGAAGGCAACTCTGGCATTCCCCCGTTTAGACGGACACTTCCGAAAGGTATGATGTCACCTACGGAGGTTTTGTATGAAGCGGGAACGCAGGAATTTCACAGAAGAGTTTAAGCGAGAAGCGGTCAAGTTGGTCGGCCAGCCTGGAGCCAGCAGGGCCGGTATAGCTCGAGACCTAGGGATTGGGCCAAACCTGCTTGGCCGTTGGTGCCGTGACGCTGCAGGCATCAGTAAGTCGAGACCTGCAGGCACTGAGAAGGTATCGCTGGACGAATACGAGCGCATGCGCCGTGAACTGGCCAAGGTGAAGACGGAGCGAGACATATTAAAAAAGCGCTCGGGTACTTCGCTGCCGAGCCCAAGTGAAGTATGCCTTTATTGCCCGCCATCGGGCGGTGTGGCCAACCCGGACCATGTGCCGCCTACTTGGCGTTTCAGCTAGTGGCTTCTACGATTGGCTGGAGCGGGCGCCGAGCAAACGTGAAATGGAGAATCAGAGGCTTCTGCATGCAATCCGTGTCAGCCATGAGGCAAGCGATAGCACCTATGGATCGCCGCGTGTTGTGCGAGACCTTTGGGACCAAGGCGAGACGTGTAGCGAGAATCGCGTGGCCAGGCTAATGCAGAAGGCCGGCATGAAAGCACGCCATCGACGCCGCCGGCATCCTGGTCAAGTTGTTGGAGAAGTTCACGCGATCGCACCGAACCTGCTGGATCGCCAGTTTGAAGCTAGCGCACCGGACCAGAAATGGGCAGCTGACTTTACCTACGTGTGGACTGGGGAGGGCTGGCTCTTTGTTGCGGTTGTCCTCGACCTGTATTCGCGTCGCGTTGTCGGCTGGTCGATGCAGCCAACAATGACGTCGCAGTTAGTCATGGATGCGCTCTTAATGGCGGTATTCCGCCGTGGCCGCCCGAAGGAAGTGCTGCATCACAGCGACCAGGGCTCCCAGTACACGAGCGAAGACTTTCAGAACCTGCTTGAAGCCCACGGCATCATATGCAGCATGAGCCGGCGGGGAAATTGCTGGGACAACGCCGCGATGGAGAGCTTTTTCTCGACACTGAAAACAGAACGGCTAAACAGGAAGCACTACCGGACTCGCGACGCCTTGCGCGCCGACGTATTCGATTATATTGAAAGGTTCTACAACCAGAAACGCAGACACTCAACACTGGGCTACGTCAGCCCGGTACAATTCGAAGCCCACACACTTAAATGCGCCTAAGTGAAGTGTCCGTCGAATCGGGGGAATGCCACTCATCATCTTCTAGTACATGGGCGACCAAATCTTTTCAGGTGATGAATGGAACAGTCCATCATCGGTGGCGCTGCACCTAGTATTTTTATTTCCAGCGACACCCTGTGGTGGCATGGCATAGAACCGACTTGGGCGCGATGAGTTTTTGTGAGTTTACTTGCCAGCCCACCGGACTATACTATGATCCGTTATTCATCGGTGCGTTCTCGGCCCCTATACATATCACGGAATTTATCTTGATCAGAATTGAACGCGGCCCGGCGCCAGACCTATTCCACTCTAAGCCATTCAAGAAACTTGCCGAGGACGCGAACGCATATTTTGCCCAGCCCATGTCGCAACGGGCGCAGAGGCGCTACGATTTCGGGCGCGTCACCGGCAGGTTCTACCCCGAATTGCGTCGCCACCTCCAAGAACGATTCGCATCGAAGTGCGCATATTGTGAATCCTTCGTCGAGCAGCCCGACATTGAAAACTTTCGCCCCAAGATTGGCGCGTCGAACCTTGACGGCCATGTCGACGAGGATTGCTATTGGTGGCTCGTGTTTGACTGGTCGAACTATTTGCCTGCCTGTCGCCAATGCAACCTCATGAAAGGCACGCGCTTCCCGATCCGTGGTGTGCGTGCCAAACCTCGAACGGTCAGGCCAGCATTGGAGCGCGAGGGCCGGCTTTTGCTCGATCCCTGTGATGACTATCCAGAGGAAATTCTCCTGTTCCTGGATGACGGACGTGTGACCAGCGAGAGCGAACGCGGAAAGGTCACAATAGATGTTTTAAGCCTGAACCGTGGCGCGCTGGTCGAGGCGCGCAGCAAGGAGCTCAGGAAGCTACATCTTCAATTGCGTCTTGTCGAGCACGAAAAGTTCAGCGCGCAGGCTCTTGATGAATTGCGTAGCATGATCTCTGGCGTCGAGCAGTTCACCGCAATGAAGCGGCAATTTGCCAAGGCATGGGCATCAGCGCTACCACGCCGCGATGCCTGGCAGGAAGCGGCCCTCGCTTCCTTCTTGGAGCATCGATCAGCGCTCGACGCCGTCGAATCATCGGCAAATGTCGATGCGGACAAGCTGATTGTTGCGGCGATGCACCTTGATGAACATATCAAGCAGCATGAAACCTATACGCTCGACGCCGACACGATTTCGCAGGACTTCTACCGCAACGCGCGCTTCATTGAGAAGATCGAGCTGAGGAATATCCGCGCGATCAAACGGCTGACCCTGCAGCCGGCGTTTTCGGAACAGGGGCCAGGAAGCTGGTTGATGCTGCTGGGCGAGAACGGCGCAGGAAAGAGTACGGTACTCCAGGCGATCGCGTGCGCGCTGATAGGCCAGAAAGGCGTAGACAGCCTGGAATTGAAGGCCGCTTCGTTTTTGCGCCGCGGGTGTGCGCGTGGTGAGGTGCGGATACAGGTGTCAGGACTGAGTGCGCCTATTACGTTATCGCTGGAGCGCGGCAGCGATCGGATTACCGTGGATCCGCCTGACCCAAAGCTAATGATCCTCGGTTACGGCGCGACACGCTTGCTGGCCGGCGCGGTGCAACCCGACGATGGCAAAACCCATTTCAAGGTCCGCAACCTTTTCGATCCGCACGCACCGCTGAGCGATGGCAGGCCGTGGCTTCACGATGCACCCAGGGCGACGTTCAACCGCCACGTCCGCTCGCTGTCCACGTTATTGCCGCGCCAGGATACTGCGACGTTCTCACGGCGCGGCGGTGTGGTTTATGTGGAAACGCCGGGGGCCCGGAATTCGCTGGAAGACCTAAGCAGCGGTTACCAGGCGATTCTTGCGCTTGCATTGGATATCATGAGTGTGATGCGGCGCGGCTGGGATGACATGGACGGCGCCGAAGGGGTCGTACTGATCGACGAAGTCGACGCACATTTACACCCACGTTGGAAAATGAAGATCGTCCCGCTGTTGCGCCGGCTATTCCCGCGTGTCCAGTTCATCGCCACGAGCCACGAGCCGCTGACACTGCGCAGTCTAAACTCGGCAGAGGTTGCCGTACTCAGGCGCTCGTCCGACGGAGAGGTAACTGCCACGACCGCCGCCGACGCTGAGATTCCCTCACCAAGATTCATGCGAATCGAACAATTGCTGAAGTCGGAACTGTTCGGTCTTCATTCGACCGAAGATCCTATCGTCGAGTCGATGTTTGAAGAGTATTACAACTTGTTGGCAAAGCACTCACTGGGACCGGAGGAGCGAAAGAAGTTGGCAAGCCTAAGGGGCGACCTCGCGAACAAACGCCAAATGGGCAGTACGCAGCGCGAGCGCATCGTGCTCCAAGCCGCGGACGAGTTTCTCGCCAAACGCGAAGCCGAAAAGGCGACGCAGCCACGTGAGAAACGCAATGCGGCGCTTAAGACGTTGAAAACGCTCTGGGCTGACCTGAATACTGGGAAAGGCGGTCTAATATCCCCAACAGAGAAACGGCAGCGGAAGGGAGCAGCATGATCCGTGTAAAGCGCGGCCGTGTGCCTGTGAGCCTGGATGGACCGGCCTCGCCTGGCGGAATCGAAACGAAAAAGGCAATTCACGCCGTCAAGCGAGGCGACTCGTTCGAGTACAAGGCTTACAAGGCGGACGACGTGGTCGCGGAACTGCGCACGATGTTTAACAAGAAATGTGCCTATTGTGAATTCCCGTATGCCGCGGGCGGGCCGGAGGACATCGAACACTTCCGACCGAAAGGCGGTGTAGTGATTGGCGGGAAACTGAAGACGCCAGGGTACTACTGGTTAGGAGCCGAGTGGACGAACTTGCTGCCGGCATGCCCCGACTGCAATCGCAAGCGCCGAAAGGAGTTTGCACACGGCGTCGATGTTTCCGGCAAGGCTAACATCTTCCCGGTGGAGGATGAGAAAAAGCGTTGGCACAGCCACCGCGCCGCGTGCAAGGAAGCCCATCTTCTATTGAATCCTTGTGACGATCGGCCGGAGTCTCATTTGGAATTCCTGCGCGGTGGCCTGATCAGGGCAAAGAAGCGGGGTGGCGCGGAAAGCCTGCGCGGAGCGGAGTCGATTGAGGTCTTCGGATTACAGCGTACTGATCTGGTGGAGCAGCGGTCCGAAAAGGAACGACTCGTGCGCACGGCAATCGAACGCGCGCTAAAAGCAGCGGAAATCGCAGTCGGGGAACGCAGTGCCAGGCGGCGCGCGGAACAGGAACAACTTGCCAGGGACCTGTTGAGCGATGCCCGTAAGCTGCTTGAACCTCATCAGCCGTACTTGGCCGTTGCACGTGCCGTCTTCAAGGAATATGGACTCAAGTAGCGCAACCACACAGCTGTCGAGTCCAACTCGCAATGCTCAAGTGCATCCATTTTCGTTAGGGGCAGGGGTTGCGTTACATTCTGGGACATCGGTAGAGTCGGTTGCGCGGTCCACGATTAATTCTCCATTGGATTCAGCCTCATCGTCGATCCAAGTTCATTGACGCGCTGGCGCAATCGTATCGGCGAGGAAGGCTTGGAATGGATGCTGACGCAAACGATCAAGGCCGCCGAATCGACCAAGGTCGTCAAGCCACAGAGCTACCAGAAAATCATCGTTGACAGCACGGTGCAGGAGAAAGCCATCGCCGATCCCACCGACAGTAAACTGCTGGAGCGGGCCAGGCAGCACCTGGTCAAGCTAGCCACTGAAGGCGGTTTGGTTCTGCGCCAGAACTACAACCGGGAAGCGCCGAAACTGGCGGCACAGACTGGCCGCTACGCTCATGCCAAGCAATACAACGTATGCGCGGCAGCCTGAAAAAGCTGAAGACAGTGGTAGGCCGGGTGTGGCGCGACGTGCAGCGCCAAGTGGAAAAGCTGCCCGAAGCCATGCAGGGGAAGGCCGGTGATTTGCTGGCCAAGTCCAAGCGTTTGTTGACTCAAAAGCAGAAGGACAAGAATAAGCTGTACAGCCTGCACTCGCCCGAGGCGGAGTGCATCGCCAAAGGCAAATCGCGCCAGCCCTACGAGTTCGGCGTGAAGGTTTCGATTGCCACCACGCACAAGGAAGGTCTGGTGGTCGGCATGCGCAGCATGCCTGGCAATCCGTACGACGGACACATGCTGTTTGAAGCGCTGGAGCAGGTGTCGATCCTGACCGACTGCCAACCCAAGGAAGTCTTTGTGGACCTGGGCTATCGCGGCGTGGATGTGCAGCCTGGCACCAAGGTCTATCACCCCAAGCTCAAGCGCAACATCACCCAGCGCTTGCGGCGTGACATCCGCCGCCGCAGCGCCATCGAGCCAGCAATCGGGCACATGAAAAATGACGGGCGCCTGCGGCGTAATTGGCTGAAAGGTTCCGACGGCGATGCGTTCCATGCGCTGTTGTGCGGATGCGGGCACAACCTGCGCATGATCCTCAGGAAGCTACGGCTTCTTTTTGTCCAGATTTCCTCCGACCTAGTATCGTCACTGAACTTGGCGATACGCCGGCAGCCCCGATGGCAACTGACGTCGCTCTGAATTTTGATTTATTCAGACCGGACTAATTATTCCGAAAACCTTGTCATCAAAGAAATTTAAAGCGTCTCGCTCTTCTTCGTAGGCCCTTGCTCGCAACTCATTTGCTTGCAAAACTTTATCGCCAATTGAATCCATAATGGTTTGATCCAAAATCGGTATTGGAACCTCTGCCAAATGATGCTCCTCAATATGTTGGACTACCGCACCGTAAGAGAACCTTTGCACTAACGCTCTTCCATATTCTGAAGAAAGCCAAGTGTAGGCATATCCTGCCATTTTCTCCGAGCGCGGAATTAATCTAATAATATCGTGAGTCATTGCCCATCCATCCCAGTGGCGAGGCACCAGTGCAACATTCCCGACTGTTCCACTGCAAGTGACGAGGATCATATTTTGGCATACCTTTAGGCTTTCTATTCGTTCATTATGCTGTGAATATGCTAGGTACTTTTTGTCATAGGGATCCAATTCGCCAATATCTTTGCCAGAGAAAAATGGTATGCCATACCCTTCTTGCACATAGACTCGTTTAAATTGACCAGGTAGACGCAATTCGTTGGCGATCTGTTTGTCGCCGATCTGTGCAAGATGAAGTTTCTTCTCCTTCATATATCCCAATATAGCCGAAATCTTGGGATCATGAAATTTCGATTCAAGACGACCAGATATTCCAGATAGGGGGACAGAGAAAGCGGAGGTATTGACTCTTTCCGTAATCGAATTTAGATCAGGAAGGCCGGATTCCTGCTTCAATTGTTCCCATGCCTCAACGATTTTAGCGTTTGCTTCATCTCGAAATGCAAACGATCGCGCAATCATCCCATGAATTTTCTCTATGATTGAGGTGTGTGCAAGTGGAACTCCAATCGAAGCTAAGTGCGAGGGTTCTATATGTTGAATAACCGAACCATAATTACTAGTTTTCAATAGAAGTTGGCCGATTCGTGTTCGCAGAAAGGCATAGACGTATCCGTAAGGCACGTCTGCAAGAACATCTAACCTTAATAGATCATGGCTAAACACAGCGTTCGCAAAGTGCTCACCAACAATTGTGCATTGTCCAACAGTCCCCGAGCATGTGAGCAGTATCTGTTCTTTCGTTACTTTCAATGCTTCGTAATCATGCGCATAACTACTGGAGAGGTATCTTGCAGGTAAAGGCTGTAATTCCAAGACCTGAGCTGGCTGGAAAAATGGAATCCCCCCTTTGTCAACATAAGGGCGCTTAAAACGCGGGCGATGAAATGCATTCACCAGGCCATTCTGGCCAGCCAATGGTCGGACGGGTAACCCAGAACCTTTTATTATCTCGCGAGCATGTTTTGCTTCGAGATTGTATACTGCAGCATCTAAACGAACGCCGGCAGTGATAACTTCGGCTAATGAAATTGACGCATGCCGAAAGTTAACCTTGTCTGAGTTTACCATTGATAGCCCTCAGTGCGTTTCCAACGTGCGAATTCTTCAGGGACAAAGATTGATTGGTCATCAATCACTTTCTCTTTTCTACGCTCGACTTTTATGGTCCCGTCTTCCTGAGGAACTAGCGCCTCTACTTCGACAAGAATTTCATTACCGTGCTCATCACGTCGATAGATAGTGTTTCCGCGTTTATCATGACCAACTTTATCAATTATGGCCATAAACACATTATAGGGGGCGAGTAGGCCAGAGTTAGACTCTTTCTGCTTTTCTTCGTTTGTCTTCTTTTGGAGCAAAAGAATTGACGTTTGAACCCCCGTGTGAGGTTGGAAAGCATCTTGATGCAAATCAATGCTTGCAATAACTCGCGTCTGTTGCAGAAGCCACTGACGTATGTAACCGAGACCTGGAGAGCCTAAAATACTATCCGGCAAAACGATTGCCATTCTGCCACCAGGTTTCAGTAGCTGAATGCAACGCTCGACGAAAAGCTGCTCAGGTGGGACGCCACCTTGAAGTCTCGTGGTTTTGATCCACGAATCACCTTTGCTCTTTGGCTTCTCCCAAATGTGACCAAGCTCAAATTGTTCAAGGATGCTTGTATCTTTGATGACAATTTTGCTGCCAAAAGGTGGATTTGTGACGATTATGTCAAAATGTGCCAAATCCTGCCAAGAAACTAAATCGTTAACGTGCTGGCTCGGGTCGACCTCGCTGCTATTGATTGCACCTATTAATTGGGACCGAAATTCCGCAGACCACATGTACGGCGGTAACAATGAGTCGGCATGAAGCATATTGCCACTTCCATCGTTATTCATCACCATATTCATTTTGGCGGCTTTAACGAGTTCAGGTGTAATGTCGAAGCCGTAGAAATACATTCCCACGAGTTCCGAGACTTTTTCATGATACTGATGTAATTCAACTACCGACCATTCTGCAAAAGGGCGACCTTGCATACTTTCAAATTCTTGCTCAAGACGCTTAATTACCTGGTTCATTGCAGTTACGATAAACCCGCCTGTACCGCAAGCCGGATCCAGCACGCGTTCGTTTGGAGCAGGATTAATCATCGAAACCGCCATATGCATCATATTCCTCGGTGTGAAGAACTGACCTCTGTCGCCTTTTAGGTTGCTTCCGACAATTTCCTCATAAGCCTTGCCTTTAATGTCGATATCAGTTGAAAGGAGGCTAAAATTCTGTAACTCACTTACGACGCGGACAAGACTTCGTTGATTTAGATTGATTGAATCATTCTTTTTGAAGAATTGAGGAAATTTTAACTTTACCTGATTGAAGATTTTTTCAATCCTGTTTTTACAAGCAAGCTGGCCGTCAGGCGTATTTAACTCAGACGCCAATACGTAGAACTCTAAATCATACGGAACGTTCTTCTCATCTGAGATCTTGCAGAAGATGATTTTCAGCAATTCAAAAAAGGCCGTCTCGCGCTGAAAACCGTCAGTTACATGAATGTAGTTATGGCAGCTCTTAAATGCGTATAGCAAAACGTCGCCAATACCCTTGTCTAGCTCGCTTCGCTTCCTGCCTTTGGTAGCGGGGCCGCTTGCTGGCGGAATATCAATCTCTTCAATGAATGCAAGTTTGCCGTCAACTCCTGTGACTTTTCTCCAAACTTCTCGGTGTCGGCCGTTGGTCCATAATCCCCATTGGCAATTGAGGCATGCGGCCATGTAACTTTTCATCTGTTCGACGCCGTCGGTTCGGTCGGCGGGGCTAACAGATTCTTGTTTGCATTCGACGACTACCTCAATGGATTCCTGGGTCCCGGAGTGGCCGTCTTTAAAAATTGCGATATCGATGCGAGGCTTTGCTGAGCCGAGCCGGATCCCATGCTCAACTTTAATGCGTGTTTTCGGATACTTGAGTGAATCTACGAGACGTTTTAAGATATTTTGACGGACACGTTCCTCGGGCTTATCCGCACGAAACCTACCATCAATGTAGTCTACAATCTTGTCATCCGGCACAACAACCACATTACTCATTTATCTCATGCTCCATTTCAGACGTTCTCCAAATGTTATCATCTGGAAATGTGGCTGTCAATTTATGGGCGATATATCACGGTTAACCGCGATCTCACAAAACGCATGTTGTCACGTCAAGCTGTTCCCAATTGGATTGACAACGATAACAATAGCCTTGAACTTGCTTGTGGAACATATTTGAGAGCGAACGGTACTTGGTCATGAGGGCGATTTGGTTAAGCCTTGGTTTTCGCCGGGCGGAAACTATGCCTTCCCATCTAGATTTCATAAATCCCCCACTGTGATTAGAGAAATCACTCGACACTACTTTTCACCAAGAAACTTCGTTGTTGACCAGATGTGGATCGTCCCTTCGATGGCCTCGCAGGCAGAGGAAAGTGAATTGCTGAATTCTGCTAAGGAAATCGTTTGAATGGACGTCAACAATAGAACAGCACTGCTCGCATAGCAGTGACTTCAAACGATGTACTCCAAAAATAAAAGAGGCTCATGCAACGTCGCATGAGCCTCTTTCATTTTTGCATTGCGATGGTCCTCAAACCATCAGTTTTTGCGACACAGGAGTTGGTTGTTACACGTCGATATTTCCTGCGCGCAGCGCATTAGTCTCAATGAAGTTCCTGCGCGGCTCAACGTCGTCGCCCATCAGCGTGGTGAAGATCTGGTCCGCGGCAATCGCGTCTTCGATCTGCACCTTCAGCAGGCGGCGGACGGTTGGGTCCATGGTGGTTTCCCACAGCTGCTCTGGATTCATCTCGCCCAGACCTTTGTAGCGCTGCTTGCTCACGGTGCGTTCCGCTTCGTCGCGCAGCCACTGCATGGCGTGGTGGAAGTCGACCACGGCGCTTTCCTTGGTGCGCTCGCCTTCGCCGCGGCGGATCACGGCGCCTTCGCCGATCAGGCCGGTGAAGGTGGCGGCGGCGTCGGCCAGCACTTTGTAGTCGGCGCCTTGCACGAAGTCGGCGTCGATCGAGGAGACCTTCACGTTACCGTGGTGCAGGCGTTCGATGCGCAGGGTGTGCTTGTCGGTCATTTCGTCGGTGGTCACCACGACTTTTACTGCGCTGTCGTTGATGTTGGCGGCCAGCGCTTCGGCGGACTTCTGTGCGGACTCGATGGTGTCCAGGTCCAGCGTTACGCCGGTCATGATGGCGGTCAGCGCGGCGCGGTCGATCACGCGGGTCAGGCGGGTCATGATGGCGTTGGCCATGTTGTAGGTGCGGGCCAGTTCGCCCAGCGCTTCGCCCTGGATCAGGTCTGCGCCTTCGCGCGGGGTCAGGGCGGCAGTGTTCAGCGCTACGTTCATCATGTAGCCGGCTTCTTCCAGGTCGTCCTTCAGGTAGCGCTCATCGCGGCCGGCCTTCACTTTGTATAGCGGCGGCTGGGCGATGTAGATGTGGCCACGTTCCACCAGCTGCGGCATCTGGCGGTAGAACAGCGTCAGCAGCAGGGTGCGGATGTGGGCACCGTCGACGTCCGCGTCGGTCATGATGATGATGCGGTGGTAGCGCAGCTTTTCGATATTGAATTCGTCGGCGCCGATGCTGGTGCCCAGGGTGGCGATCAGGGTGGTGATCTGCTCGGACGACAGCATCTTTTCGAAGCGTGCCTTCTCCACGTTCAGCACCTTGCCTCGTAGCGGCAAAATGGCCTGGAACTTACGGTCGCGGCCCTGCTTGGCGGAGCCGCCTGCGGAGTCACCCTCGACGATGTACAGTTCGGACAGGGCTGGGTCTTTTTCCTGGCAGTCGGCCAGCTTGGCGCTCAGGCCCAGGCCGTCCATGATGCCTTTGCGGCGGGTCAGGTCGCGGGCTTTACGCGCAGCTTCACGGGCGCGCGCTGCTTCCACGATCTTGCCGCAGATGATCTTGGCGTCGTTCGGCTTTTCCATCAGGAAGTCGGTCAGCGTCTTGGCGACGATTTCTTCCACTGGGCCGCGCACTTCGGAGGAGACCAGCTTGTCCTTGGTCTGGCTGGAGAACTTTGGCTCCGGTACTTTCACGGACAGCACGCAGGTCAGGCCTTCGCGCATGTCGTCGCCGCTGATTTCGACCTTGGCTTTCTTGGCGAAGTCGTTTTCGTCGATGTACTTGTTGATCACGCGGGTCATTGCCGCGCGCAGGCCGGTCAGGTGGGTGCCGCCGTCGCGCTGCGGAATGTTGTTGGTGAAGCAGAGTACCTGTTCGTTGAAGGCGTCGTTCCATTGCATGGAGACGTCGACCGAGATCGTGGTGCCCTGGTCGGACTGGCGTTCGCCGGTGGCCTGGAACACGGTCGGGTGCAGTACGGTCTTGGCTTTGTTGATGTATTCAACGAAGCCGCGGGTGCCGCCTTCGAAGGCGAAGATTTCTTCCTTGCCGGTGCGCTGGTCGGTCAGCTTGATGTTGACGCCGTTGTTCAGGAAGGACAGCTCGCGGATGCGCTTGGCCAGGATCTCGTAGTGGAATTCCACGTGGGTGAAGATCTCTTCGTCGGCCCAGAAGTGCACGTCGGTGCCGCGCTTGTCGGTTTCGCCGATCACTTTGATCGGGGAGGTCGCCACGCCGTCGATCATTTCGATTTCGCGGTTCTGGGCGACGCCTTTGACGAATTCCATCTGGTGGACTTTGCCGTCGCGGCGGATGGTCACGCGCAGCAGCTTGGACAGTGCGTTCACGCAGCTGACGCCCACGCCGTGCAGGCCGCCGGAGACTTTGTAGGCGTTCTGGTCGAACTTGCCGCCGGCGTGCAGCTCGGTCAGCACGATTTCGGCTGCGGAGCGTTTTGGCTCGTGCTTGTCGTCCATCTTCAGGCCGACGGGAATGCCTCGGCCGTTGTCGGTGATCGAGATCGAGTTGTCGCTGTGGATGGTGACGTGGATCTCGGAGCAGTGGCCGGCCAGGGCTTCGTCAATCGAGTTGTCCAGCACCTCGAATACCAGGTGGTGCAGGCCGGTGCCATCCGACGTGTCGCCGATGTACATGCCGGGACGCTTGCGGACTGCTTCCAGGCCTTCCAGGATCTGGATCGAGGAGGCGCCGTATTCTTCTGCTTTGGCCTTTGGTTGTTCGTTGTGGCTTTCGGACATGGACTGCTTTCTCTCTTAACGAATTTCTTTTCTGCTCTTTTTTAAACCGGTAAACCGGTGTCAGACCCATAGGGTCTGACACCATCTGTTCTACGGCCAGCGGCTCCGGCAGACCGGTGTCTGACCCTGCGGGTCAGACACCGCTTTACCGGTTTTAAATGCGCATCGGCATTACAACGTATTTGAAGTCTGCGTTCTCAGGAATCGAGATCAGCGCCGAGCTGTTGCTATCGCCCAGCGCCACATTCACCTGGTCGCACTTCAGGTTATTCAGCACGTCCAGCAGGTAGGTCACGTTGAAGCCGATGTCCACGCTGTCGCCGCCGTAGTCGATTTCCAGTTCTTCAACCGCTTCTTCCTGGTCCGCGTTGGTGGACGAGATCTTCAGTGAGCCTGGGGTGATGATGCAGCGCACGCCCTTGAACTTATCGCTGGTCATGATCGCGGCGCGCTGCAGGGAGCGCAGCAGCTCTTCGCGGCCGATGGTGAAGTTGTTGGTGTAGCCCTTCGGGATCACGCGGGTGTAGTCAGGGAACTTGCCTTCCACCAGCTTGGAGATCAGTTCGATGTCGGCGAAGGTCAGCTTGACCTGGCTCGCGGCGATGTCCAGCGAGACTGGTTCGTCGGTTTCTTCCAGCAGGCGTTGCAGTTCGATGATGGTCTTGCGCGGGATGATCACTTCTTCGCGGGCGAAGTTCTGGTCGGTCTCTACCTGGCAGAAGGCCAGGCGGTGGCCGTCCGTCGCTACGGCGATCACCTTGTTGCCGTCCAATACCAGCAGCAGGCCGTTCAGGTAGTAGCGGATGTCCTGCTGCGCCATCGAGAAGTGCACCATGTTGAACAGGTGCTTCAGGGTTTTTTGCGGCAGCTGGAAGCTGGCGGTGAAGCTTTCGGCTTGCTGCACGGTCGGGAATTCTTCGGCGGCCAGGGTCTGCAGGGCGAAGCGCGATTTGCCGCTTTGGACGGTCAGGCGCTTGTTCAGCAGGGTCATGGTCACGTCGCCGGCTTCCGGCAGGGCGCGCAGGATGTCCAGCAGCTTACGCGCGGCGACCGTGGTGCCGGTGACGTCGGCACCCGAGCCGATGTCTGCGTGGGTCGTGATCTGGACTTCGGTGTCGGTGGAAAGGAACGAGACGCTTTCGCCTTCCTTGCGGATGAGGATATTGGCCAGAATCGGCATAGTGTGCCGACGCTCGACAATACCGCTCACAATCTGCAGTGGCCGGAGAAGCGTGTCTCGGGTGGTTTTGACCAGTTGCATAAATATCCTCAGTTAATGGGTTGGTACGTTGGTTCTTTTGTTAACTCGACAGTATAGCAGTCTGAAACCGGTAACCCAGTGTCTGACCCGCAGGGTCAGACACTGATACGCGACGGTCGCGTGATTTGCAGTGAGGGACGGGAGCTGGACCTAGGGCCAGTTCCCGCCGCTTTACCGGTTTTAGCCTTTCAGCGTCTGCTCCAGCACATGCAACTCGTGATTGCACTCCGGGTTCTTGGTCCTGTCCATCGCAATCTTGCGCACGGCATGCAGCACGGTGGTGTGGTCGCGTCCTCCAAACAGTTCGCCGATTTCCGGCAGCGATTTCTGGGTCAGCTCCTTGGCCAGGTACATGGCGATCTGGCGCGGGCGGGCGATGTTGGCTGGGCGGCGCTTGGAATACATGTCCGCCACCTTGATGTTGAAGAAGTCCGCCACCGTTTTCTGGATGTTTTCCACAGAAATCTGGCGGTTTTGCACAGACAGCAGGTCCTTCAGCGCCTCTTTCACGATGTCGATCGAAATATCCTTGCCGTGGAAGCGGGAGTAAGCCAGGATCTTGCGCAGCGCGCCTTCCAGCTCGCGCACGTTGGAGCGCAGGTGCTTGGCGACGAAGAAGGCGACGTCGTCGTTCAGGGTCACACCTTCGGACTTGGCTTTCTTCAGCAGAATCGCGACGCGCATTTCCAGTTCCGGCGGCTCGATCGCCACCGTCAGGCCGGAGTCGAAGCGCGAGATCAGGCGGTCGTCCATGCCGGTGATCTCTTTCGGATACGTGTCCGAGGTGATGATGATCTGCTTCTTGGCCGCGATCAGCGCTTCAAACGCATAGAAGAATTCTTCCTGCGTGCGGGACTTTCCGCCGAAGAATTGAATATCGTCGATCAGCAGCATGTCCAGCGAGTGGTAGTAGTGCTTGAAGTCGTCGAAACCCTTGCGTTGGTAAGCGGTCACTACGTCGCGAACGTACTGTTCTGCGTGGATGTAGCGGATGCGGGCGCCTGGCTGGTCGGCCATCACCTGGTTGCCGATCGCGTGGATCAAGTGGGTCTTGCCCAGGCCCACGCCGCCGTAGAAGAACAGCGGGTTGTACGACACGCCGGGATTGTTCGCTACCTGGATCGCGGCGGCGCGCGCCAGCTGGTTGGCCTTGCCGGTCACGAAGGAGTCGAAGGTCAGGTCCGGGTTGATGCGGCTGTTTTCGCGGGTTTTCGGATTCTGGTATTCGGCTGCGGCGGTCGGGGCGGCGGCGGCGGCCGGGCTTTCCGGGCGCATGTCACTCAGCGGGCCGGAGATCACGGTGGGTGCGGCAGGCTTTTTGAGGGCGTGGGTGCGCGGGTCGAGGACGAACTGCACCTCGATGACGGTTTCCCAGTACTGGCAGGCCAGGGCCGTGATGCGGCTCGCGAATTGGGTCTTTACCCAATCCAGCTTGAACCGGTTTGGCGCAGCAACACGCAGCTTGTTGTTCTCGAAATCGAGAGGCACAAGCGGCTTAATCCAGGCACTGAATTGTTGCGGCGTCAGCTCAAGTTCCAGTTGCTGGGAACAGGACTGCCAGAAATTTTCCAT